>NZ_LYRP01000001.1 GCF_001655675.1 Mangrovibacter phragmitis
CTGGGCCCAACCACAGCCGGGCGCATGGACTCCTATGTGGATTTACTGCAGTCCCACGGTGGCAGCATGATTATGCTGGCGAAAGGCAACCGCAGCCAGCAGGTGACGGATGCCTGTAAGAAACACGGTGGCTTCTACCTGGGCAGCATTGGTGGCCCGGCGGCGGTGCTGGCGCAACAGAGTATCAAGAGCCTGGAGTGTGTGGCTTACCCGGAACTGGGTATGGAAGCTATCTGGAAAATCGAGGTGGAAGATTTCCCGGCGTTTATCCTGGTGGACGACAAAGGTAACGATTTCTTCCAGCAAATCTCTGGGCGATGCGATAACTGCGCAATAACGAAGTAATCCTGCCGACAGACTGCGCTATGCAGTCTGTCATTTTGTTCTGATATTCATGCTATAAGTGACACTGTCACATTTTATTTCCCAATCTGTGCTCATCCTGTTCTTTATAACGCTACACAGGTATGAATTGACTATCTTTTTAGAGAAGACTTTTTTCATGCGGGAGGAAATATGGCTGAAAGCAGGATGGAACATGATTCAATGGGCGATATCGCCGTAGATGCGCAACGCTTATGGGGCGCGCAAACCCAACGTTCATTGATGCACTTTCGGATATCAACAGAAAAAATGCCTGGCGTATTGATTCACGCGCTGGCATTAACCAAACGAGCGGCGGCCACCGTCAACATGGATTTGGGTATTCTGGATAAGGTAAAAGGCCACGCCATTATCGCCGCAGCGGATGAGGTGCTCACAGGGAAGCACCAGGCTGAGTTCCCGTTAGCCATCTGGCAGACTGGTTCGGGTACGCAAACCAATATGAACATGAATGAAGTGCTGGCTAACCGGGCCAGCGAATTATTGGGCGGCGAAAGGGGGAATAACAGGCTAATTCATCCGAATGATGATGTGAATAAAAGCCAAAGCTCTAACGATGTATTCCCCGGTGCGATGCATGTGGCGGCGGTACTGGCGATACAACGTGATTTATTGCCTGCACTCGCCCGGCTTAAAGAGTGCCTCGAAGAAAAATCTGCCGCTTATATGGCGGTTGTGAAAATCGGGCGCACACACTTGCAGGACGCCACACCACTGACACTGGGCCAGGAAATAAGCGGCTGGTACAGTATGCTGGCAGATCAACAAGCTTACATCGAAGCAACATTACCGCAATTATATCCTCTGGCGTTAGGGGGAACAGCTGTGGGAACCGGGCTGAATTGCCCCCCTGGTTATGCATCCGGTGTTGCTGCTGTTCTGGCTCAATTAACTGGAGTGCCTTTTGAAAGCGCCACCAATAAATTTGCAGCGCTGGCAACTTGTGACCCGCTGGTGCGTACTCATGGTGCGCTGAAAGCTCTGGCGGCTTCATTAATGAAAATTGCCAATGATGTTCGCTGGCTCGCTTCTGGTCCACGTTGTGGTATTGGTGAAATCACCATTCCGGAAAATGAACCCGGCAGTTCAATTATGCCTGGCAAAGTGAACCCGACACAGTGTGAAGCACTGACCATGTTGTGCTGCCAGGTTATGGGCAATGATGTTGCGGTGGGAATGGGCGGTGCTTCAGGGAACTTTGAACTGAATGTCTACCGGCCAATGATCATCCACAATTTTTTGCAGTCCGTTCGTTTGCTGGCAGATGGCATGACAAGCTTCACTGAGCATTGTGCCAGTGGCATTGAACCCAACCAGGCGCGCATTACTCAGCAATTGAATGCTTCTTTGATGCTGGTGACGGCGTTAAATACTCACATTGGGTATGACAAAGCATCAATGATCGCCAAAAAAGCCCACCATGAGGGCACCACACTCAAAGAAGCGGCTCTGGCAAGCGGTTATTTGACAGAGGCAGAGTTCGATGAGTGGGTTCGCCCGGAAGCAATGACCGGCCTGGCTTCGGGCTGACTTGACTGGTGCTGGTAAGGTTAACATCCGTCATCCATCAGCCACAGATGCAGTCGCGGGATCAGTAGCCTCCCTTGCTGTGCAGAGGGTTTATGCCGCCAGGTGATACTGGCGGCTTCATAGTTCAGCAGTTCGCCAATGTCTGGTACAGCAGTGTGTTCCTGGCACAGAACTACTAAAGGTGAAGAGCAGGCGAGCTGTTGTTGCCTGCGTTGCCCGGCATACCATACACGGGCAATGGGCTGCACTTTTACCGGGCGGCGGATCTTGAGCCTGACCCGCTCGGGTAATGAGGCTACATCCTGATACTCGCGCGAAACATGGGCATACCATTGTTCCTGCGTCCAGGGTGGGACTGCGCGCTTTGCCTTCAGGCTCTTTTCCAGCATCGCCAGTACTTCATCACGGGTGAGATTTTTAATAATTTGCTTATTTGCCCAGCCAAAATTAATCGAGGAAGGGTTTTCTGGTCGCATAATCTGGCGCCAGGCGTTCAGGGTTATCAGGCCTGGCAGGTGTTGGTGCACCCACTCAAAACGGGCCGTTGGTGGCAAATTAACAGTTTGAGTAATAAGGGTTTTTAGTACCTGCTTATGCTGATTAATATCGTCAATCAGTGAGTTGAGTTCACTGTGTTGGTGATGATTAACAGCAACGCACAACGCACCAGGCAGACGCACAGCGGCTTTGCTGCTCTGCTTTGCTGACTGTTGTTGGATAAAAAAGTGGCGGAAATGGTGCAGGGCACGGGTGCGGGCCGCATGGCCGACAAGTGCAGTTACGCTGATTTCGTCAATGTCATCCTGTTCTGTACCTTTCAGCCGTTCTGGCAGAGCAAAAGTGCGTGCAGCAAGTAGCCGGCATTCTGCCAGAATCCCGGTAAGCCGTGCTGTCTGATGTTCAATATGGCTGAATGTTTTTTTGAGAGCCTGAGTACAATCCTGGTGTGCCATGTCAGTACCTGCCTGTGGCTAATCTGGTATATTATTTTAGTTACAACATACTCATAGTGTGGCACAAACTCCCGTCATTAGCCAATGTGCCCGGTCTGGCCGGATAGGGAATAAGTATCAAAGACGTTGTAAAGGCCAGCTAAAGCTCAGACGGGCACCACCCAGCGGACTCTTCTGTGCACTGACTTCACCGTTCATCGCCACCGCAATAGAATATACAATAGCCAGTCCCAACCCACATCCACCTGTGGCTCTGTCCCTGCTCGGGTCAAGGCGAACAAACGGTTCAAATACCCGTATACGTTCTGCTTCAGGTATCCCCGGGCCATCGTCATCCACAGATAATGTAGCCCGTTCACCGGAAACAACCAGCGCGACATGGAGCTGTTTTTCACTGTAGCGCAGGGCATTATTCACCAGGTTATCAAGCACACGTTCCATAAGACGCAGGTCAACCTGGCAAGTAAGTGCCTGTTGGGGAATATCCAAATCCAGTTCGCGCTCAGGGTGAATAAAGCGCACATCATCAATGCGCTCTTCAAGCCAGAGTGGCAAATCAATTTCTGTCAGGTTCAGTACTGTTTGCGGCCGGTCCAGCCGGGCATACGTCAGTAGCTCTTCAATCAACCCCTCTAACTGGCTGACATCCCGGTTTAACGCCTGGGATTCTTCTTCTGACAGCCGGTCACTCATTTCCAGCCGGTAACGTAAGCGAACCAGCGGGGTGCGTAATTCATGGGCGATACCATCTAACAGCTGCTTCTTACTGGAAATCAGCGTATTGACGTTATCGGCCATTTGATTGAACGCAACCCCCAGCCTTTCAAAGCTGGAGCCATTGTCAAAATGAATGCGCTCGTCAAGGTGTCCATCACCAAAACGCTGGGCGGCTGATTCAAGTTTCAGCATATCTTTCCAGTGTGGGCGCATCCAGATAAACACAGGAACGGCCAGAGATATGGCAATAAACGCCATGAGCGCGACATCCAGCAATCGCATTTGATGGAGGAAAAACAGATAAGGAACCGGACCAACCACCAGTGCGTAATGGCTGCGGGGAATACGTTGTAAAAAAGTATATTCCTGGTCCAGCGCAACAATGTCGCCTTCTTTCAGACGTTGCTCTGTGGCAGAGTCCAGATGGAAGTTGCTCAACGGTTCAATATGTAACTTGAAAGATAAATTGAAATCCAAATCGCTGAGTGTCTTATTCCAGTCTCGCGGGGGGATCTCGCGCAATTCGCTGCGCATCAGGTAAAGCGAACTCTTCATCAGGTCGTCAAGGGACTGGCGTCCGGCACGTTCTGCCGTGAATTTATAGACCAGTCCAACCAGCATTGCCATTAGCAGAAAGCAGACAAACAGCAGTAAATAGAACTGAATAAAAAGTTTCTTCATAGTCCACCGTAAGGTACGCACATAGAACAAGCCGCAACGACTGACACAAAAGGCTCAGAAATAGCGATGCAAAGTATACTCTGAAATGCGTTTTCGGCGACGAAATACCTGCGGAATGGTGCTAATGGTAATCCCGCGTCAGATGACAGGCAGGAGAATAATGTATACAAAACTATCTGGTTGGACCATAAAAAAAAGAGAAATTTTCGTTAAGGAAACTTCACGGCCTGCCGATAACCTCAATACGCAGGGGTGCAGCACTATCAGCCACTCTTCACACCGAAGGTGTTGATAGTGATTCACCTCATGTTGATAACCATAGCGTAGTGATACTTCTCAGGGCCGTGTTGATGTCGCCGGCCCTCTTTTTTTTCTGTAAACCGGGCTTAGTGCGAGGTTTCCCACGCGTGGGGAGCAAATAAGTAACCTTTATTGCGAATGGTTTTAATACGATAAGGTTCTGTTGCACTGTCGTGTAGTTTTTTGCGTAAACGGGAAATCGCAACATCAACACTGCGATCCAAACCATCGTAACTCACACCCCGCAAGTTTTTCAGTAACATGTCTCTGTCCATGATTTGCCCGGCGTGGCTGGCAAGTTCCCATAACAGTTCAAAATCTGCCGTTGACAGCAAAATAGTCTCTTTACCCAGAGTGACCTGGCGGTTAAGCGGATCAATACAGAATGTACCAAAATGAATGGCCTGCTGATGACGGGGGGCAGAGGCAGAAGCTGTCTGTGTTGAACTTTGCCGGGTTCCTGCATTCTGGCGTAAATGCAGACGTAACCGGGCCAGTAGCACCGCAGGAGGGGTCGTTTTTAGAATATAATCGCTGGCTCCCATTTCAAGTGACAAAATATGGTTCATATCACTATCAAGTGAGGTAAGTAAAACTATCGGGCCTTCCCATTTGGGGCGCAGGTCGCGGCACAATGACATCCCGTCTTTGCCTGGCAGCATTATATCCAGAAGAACCAGGTCCGGGTTTTCCCGGGCGATAACCATTTCAGCCTGATCTCCACGGGTTTCAATAATGACATCTATGTCGTGCTTGCCTAACCAGGCGGCAATTAATGATCCAACTTCCGGATCATCTTCAACGAAAACGATTTTAGTCATAATAGGTGGTGTTAGTTGTCCTGCTGAATGTACGAATATGCTTAGCGCAAATGCCGCCCGCCATCAACCGCGAAAGTGCGTCCTGTAGCATACTGACTACTCAGTAAGTAATCTACCAGATGGATGATTTCCTGTTCTCCTGGTGCAATTCTCATTAATGATTTGTCCAGTGCATTTTGGCGATAGCTGGCATTATCTTCAGGATTAAACATAATAAGGGACGGAGCAATAGCATTGACTTTAATACGCGGCGCTAATTTTCGTGCGAATGAGCGGGTTAAATTATCCAGCGCAGCTTTACTTGCCGCATAAGCAATATGTTTATCGCTGCCACGCTCAACTACATAATCAGTGAAATGTACAATATCGCCGCTGGCGGTTTCGCTGCTCCCGACAATACTGGCAAGAGTTTGGTTCAGTAGATAGGGGGCGCGGACATGAATTTGCAGCATGGCCGTCATGACATCAGCATCGCTGCTTGCACCACCTTCCGCAATCCACTGGCTGGCATTATGAATAATAGCGCGTAACCCCGCAGGATTCTGTTCTCTAATCTGACGGGCAAAATTCAACACACCTTCATCGGTGGAGAAATCAGCGGCAATACAGCAAACCCCGGCCTGTTCCAGCTCACCGATTACCGGGTAGTGGGTACGATAACTGATAATAACCGGTTGCCCACATGTAACAAAATGCTGTGCAAGTGCCAGGCCAATACGGCGTGCACCGCCTGTTATCACTATGGGTTGAGCCTGGCTCATTACGCTACCTTTTCATTATGGTTATGTTATGCAGTCAGTTTACCAGCATCCATGTCGCAGGGAAGGCCGCTAACAGAATCAAACTGATGCCAGCTTTTTCCAGCCACCGGAGTTGGGCATTATCCTGATGTGTCCGGCGGGCATAGAGAAATACAATTATGCCGGGTGCGTACAATACCACGGACAGCAATAAATGCATTAGGCCGGAAGCATACAATAACCAAATACCGTATACGCAGGCGCCATAACCAATAATTCGGTGTGCTGGTGACCGCGCCATTTTGACCAGAAACGCACCAACCAATAAATAAGGCACCAGAATCATTTCGGAGGCAATGTTCAACAGTGCGTTGTAATCCGCACCAGTCAGCCAGATAAGCACCAGGCAAGCCTGAACGCTGAGATTGGTTAACCATAATGAAGCTGCTGGCGCATTGTTTCTGTTTTGATGCGTGAAAATACGTGGAAATGCTTTATGGGTGGCTGCCAGTAAAGGGACCTCTGCTGCCATAATAGTCCAGCTCAGATATGCCCCGCATACCGAGACAATCAGACCTGCGGCAATAATCACTTCACCCCACGACCCCATCATTTCGACCATAATGCCCGCCATTGATGGATTCCGCATGGCTGCCAACTCCGGGCGGCTGACAACGCCCAGGGAGAGCAATGTAACGAATAAATAAACCACTAATGCCGCAATGACGGCCAGAATGGTGGCACGGCCAACATCCTTTTTGTGGCGGGCACGGGCAGAAACCACCACAGCACCTTCCACACCAATAAATACCCACAGAGTGATGAGCATGGTGTTTTTGACCTGCTCCCATACCGGCACACCCAGTGCGATACCAGTAAAGTCGAACTCAAAACGTGAAAACTCAAAGGCGAGGGCAGCCAGAACAATAAATAAACCCAGGGGTAATAATTTAGCCAGCGTGGCGACCAGGTTAATGCCTGCCGCAGTCTGAACCCCCCGCAGAACCAGTGCGTGAACAATCCATAACAGGCAGGAAGCACCAGCAATTGCCTGCCAGGTGTTACCATCGCCAAACAGGGTATGACCAGGGCTGTCAGTGAAAAAACTCAGTGCGGAGAAGACAATAACCAGGTAGGAGACATTGGCAATCACGGCACACAGCCAGTATCCCCAGGCTGAACAGAAGCCAATCAGCTCGCCAAAACCTTCTCGCGCATAGGTAAATATACCGCCATCCAGGTCCGGGCGAAGACGTGTCAGCAGCAACATCGCGCCAGCCAGAAGCAGGATCCCTATTCCGGTTATCGTCCAGCCAATCAGTAACGCTGAAGGGCTGGCTACGGCCGCCATATTTTGCGGCAGGCTAAATACACCGGCACCGAGCATGGAGCTCAAGACCAGCGCTGTCAGGGCCGCAAGGCCAAGTTTTTTTTCCATTAACAACCTGTCAGTAAATGCATCAATCAGAATAATTATTTCGTTAAGACGCATAAAAATGGTGAATTTTACTAAGGCGCGGGATTTTACGGGCTGTGAAAACTGCATGCAATGACTTAAACCAGAAAAAACGCTGAATGACAAAAAAACAAGCAGAATTGAGATATGCAAAGCAGAATGGCGCAGGAATGATTAGTAGGTGCCCAAAAGAAAAAAGTAGCCGGAAAACCGGCTACTTTCATGGTGGAAAATTTGTAGCAAGACAACAGTTATTTATTTGTACAGGTCTGCACTGATCGTCATATTGCCACCACGCTCCTGCCACTGGCGGGTAATGTGGTAGTATTTTGCACCTGCTTTTGCAGCGCGTTTGGCAACATTGTAAGAAACATCAGTCATACTGGAATAGTGCCCGGTGAATCTGATGCTGTCGAACGGCGCCATCTGAGCTGCGGTGATTTTATTCAACTCTTGAATCTTCGTTCCATCTGGCAGTGTGACAGTGTAACGGCCACCTTCAGAGGACTGCGTTTCGAAGAACCGACCAACATCACTGCTCAGCATCCCAGAAGAGGCCACTCCCGGAATTTCAACTTTCTTCGCGGCTGCACCACCTTCGGCAAGCAGTTTGCGGCCTGTCTCAGAGTCTGCCGGAATGGCATTCGGGCTCTGCAGTATACGTTTCTTCGCATCCGCCTTATAGATAAAAGCAGTGATCATCTGGTTGCCGCCCTGGTTAGTATCCATTTGGCGAACAATATAAAAAGATGCGGCACCTTTTTCTTTGGCGGCTTTCGCAATGGCGGCGTTCACGTCAGGTTGTGAGCGGTAGAACCCCTGAACAGTCACTGTGTCGAACGGCTCAAGTGCGATAGCCTGATCTTTAGGCAATTCCATCACACCTTCGATGACACGATTTTTGGGTTTGTCTGCTTCCCTGGCATCGGCATGGTAGATATCCGCAGTAACACGAGAGTTACCACTGTTACCATAATCGTGTGAGTCAACAATATAAAATGATGCTGCACCCATGCTGTCCGCTTTTTTGGACACGGCGGCAACTGCATCGCTAATGGAGTTAAAATGGCCGGTCAGAACAATACGGTCATAGGGTTTTAATGCAGCTGCTTTTTCTGGCGTCAGTTCAGTTGCGGCATGAGCCGATACTGCCACCACAGAAAAGAGCGTGGACGCCAGCAGGGTGTACTTAAAATTCATAGTTAATCCTTCGCCTTGCGCATAAAAAGTACTGATTACAGCATTATAATACTGTTGAGTATTGACCGATTATTGCATTGAAAAGCCTTACTGTCTTCGCCAATTTTGCCGGTAAATGCGTTTCCTCTCACGCGAAGCAATATTATTAAGCGATATCTGGTAAAAACGGTCACTTTATCAGTATATTCGTTAATACTTACCACTTTTATAAGTTAAAGTAATGTTAATTATTGCTAATACGTCAAAAATTGGATCGTGTTTTAACTGGCTTTTGTGGCTGAATATCTCACTTTTTTTTAAAATATAAGTAAAAAATATCACCTGGATGTGCACCTGACTACACTTTCACTGTTCAGATGAGAAATGTAAGACCTGGGATATAGATCACAGGCGTTATTTTCAGTAGGTTATAGAAACATTGTTACAACAGGATTTTCTTGCAGATTAAAAAGTCGTCAGTGGGTTAATGTGCCTGTTGTGCGTCTTTTTTCTCATTTTCATTAAAACCATCACGAGAATCGATGGAAGGGAAAACTATGCGTATTGGTGTACCTCTAGAACGCCTCAACGGCGAAACCCGGGTTGCCGCAACGCCGAAAACGGTGGAACAACTGCGTAAACTGGGGTTCGATGTTGTCATTGAACATGACGCCGGAAAACTTGCCAGCTTTGATGATGACGCTTACGTCCAGGCTGGTGCGGAAATTGTAGATACGGCACAAGCCTGGCAGGCTGACGTAATTTTTAAAGTCAATGCACCTGAACAAGGCGAAATTACGCAAATGCGCGATGGCGCAACGCTGGTTAGTTTTATCTGGCCTGCTCAGAATCCTGACTTAATGGCCATGCTCAGCGCGCGCAATATCAATGTAATGGCGATGGATGCTGTGCCACGTATTTCTCGTGCTCAGGCGCTGGATGCATTGAGCTCGATGGCTAATATCGCTGGTTACCGTGCGATTGTTGAAGCTGCACATGAATTTGGTCGCTTCTTTACCGGGCAAATTACCGCTGCCGGGAAAGTGCCGCCTGCAAAAGTCATGATTATAGGTGCGGGTGTGGCAGGTTTAGCCGCGATTGGTGCCGCCAACAGCCTTGGGGCAATAGTTCGTGCCTTTGATACCCGGCCTGAAGTGAAAGAACAAGTGCAAAGTATGGGCGCTGAGTTCCTTGAGCTTGATTTCGAAGAAGAAGCTGGCAGTGGTGATGGTTACGCAAAAGTTATGTCAGAAGCTTTTATCAAAGCGGAGATGGCGTTGTTTGCCGCCCAGGCTAAAGAAGTCGACATCATTGTTACTACAGCGCTGATTCCGGGCAAACCTGCGCCAAAACTCATTACCCGTGAAATGGTAGACAGCATGCAACCGGGAAGTGTTGTGGTTGACCTTGCTGCACAAAATGGCGGTAACTGTGAATACACCGTACCCGGCGAAGTTTTTGTCACGCCGAATGGTGTCAAAATCATCGGTTATACCGATTTACCGGGCCGTCTGCCAACACAATCATCTCAGTTGTATGGCACTAACCTTGTCAACCTGATGAAGCTGCTGTGTAAAGAAAAAGATGGCATCGTCACCATTGATTTTGATGATGTTGTGGTTCGTGGGGTAACCGTTGTGCGCGAAGGCGAAGTTACCTGGCCGGCTCCCCCTATTCAGGTTTCAGCACAACCGCAGGCACAGGCAGCACAACCGAAAGCCGTTGCGCCAGCAGCACCCGAGAAAGCCTCATCACCATGGCGGAAATATGCGCTACTCGCACTGGTGATAATCCTCTTCGGTTGGTTATCTACAGTGGCACCGAAAGAATTCCTTGGTCACTTTACGGTATTCGCTCTGGCGTGCGTTGTGGGGTATTACGTGGTCTGGAATGTGAGCCACGCGTTACATACTCCCCTGATGTCGGTCACCAATGCCATTTCCGGGATTATTGTGGTGGGCGCTCTACTGCAAATAGGCCATGGCGGCTGGGTCAGTTTTCTCAGCTTCATCGCGGTATTAATTGCCAGTATTAACATCTTCGGTGGTTTCACCGTGACTCAGCGTATGCTGAAAATGTTTCGTAAAAATTAAGGGGTAACAAATGTCTGGAGGATTAGTTACTGCTGCATACATTGTTGCCGCGATCCTGTTTATTTTCAGTCTTGCCGGGCTTTCCCGCCATGAAACTTCAAAACAGGGCAACGTGTTTGGTATTGCAGGGATGGCTATTGCACTGGTCGTAACCATTTTGGGGCCGGACACCAGCAATGTCGTATGGATACTGGTTGCTATGGTGATTGGTGGTGGGGTGGGTATCCATCTCGCCCGTAAAGTTGAAATGACTGAAATGCCTGAACTGGTGGCAATTCTGCACAGCTTCGTCGGCCTCGCCGCTGTGCTGGTCGGTTTCAACAGTTACCTTGACCATGCTCCTGGTATGGAAGCCGTAATGGAAAACATTCACTTAACGGAAGTTTTCCTGGGGATCTTTATTGGTGCGGTGACGTTTACCGGGTCTGTGGTGGCGTTTGGCAAACTGCGCGGTAAAATCTCATCAAAACCATTGATGCTGCCTCACCGGCATAAACTGAACCTGGCTGCTTTGGTGGTGTCATTCCTGTTACTTATCATGTTTGTGCGCACTGGCAGCGCGGGTACTCAGGTCTTTGCATTACTGGTCATGACCGTTATTGCCCTGGCATTCGGCTGGCATCTGGTCGCCTCCATTGGTGGGGCAGATATGCCTGTTGTGGTTTCCATGCTGAACTCCTACTCTGGTTGGGCAGCCGCAGCCGCAGGCTTTATGTTAAGTAACGACTTGCTGATTGTTACCGGTGCACTGGTTGGTTCATCAGGGGCAATTCTGTCGTACATCATGTGTAAGGCTATGAACCGGTCGTTTATCAGTGTTATTGCTGGTGGCTTTGGTACTGATGGTGCCTCTGGTGGTGAAGAAGTTACGGGTGAGCATCGCGAAATTAGTGTGGAAGAAACCGCTGAAATGCTGAAAAATTCCACTTCGGTGATTATCACTCCGGGCTATGGTATGGCTGTTGCTCAGGCTCAGTATCCAGTTGCGGAAATCACCGAGAAACTGCGTGCACGCGGTGTAAAAGTACGTTTCGGTATTCACCCGGTTGCCGGGCGCTTACCTGGGCATATGAACGTTCTGCTGGCTGAAGCCAAAGTCCCTTATGACATCGTACTGGAGATGGATGAGATCAATGATGATTTCGCCGACACCGATACCGTACTGGTTATCGGTGCTAACGACACCGTTAACCCGGCCGCTCAGGATGATCCGAAAAGCCCTATCGCGGGTATGCCAGTATTGGAAGTGTGGAAAGCGCAAAACGTAGTGGTATTCAAACGCTCAATGAATACCGGTTATGCTGGGGTACAAAACCCACTGTTCTTTAAAGAGAATACTCAAATGCTGTTTGGTGATGCCAAAGCCAGCGTGGATGCCATTCTTAAATTGCTGTAACTCTGAACAGTAGCTAACCACAACCCCGGATGCCATCATCAGGCAACCGGGGTTTTTTGTTTTTACGCATTAAGCTGGCAATAAAAAACCCGGCATTGGCAGCCGGGTTATTGATTAAACAAACTCTGTGTTTATGAGGCCTCAACACTATCTTCTGGCAATACGGGTGACTGGTAGTTATCGGGCTTTAATGCCAGCAGGTCGCAACGCAGGTGGTCAATAACTTGCTCCGCTGTATTCCCTAAAAATGCGGCCGAAAGCCCGGTACGCCCCACAGTTCCTAACACCACAATTCCTGCCTCAAGGTGAGTGGCTAAATCCGGGATGACTTCTTCCGGTAAGCCTTTTTCTACGTGAGTCAGGTTTTCTGGTATACCATATTGTTGGCGCAACGCTTTCATTGCCAGCAAGTGTTGCCCACGGATGGCATCATTGTAAATGCTGGGGTCGAAGTCGGGTAACTCTATAGCGATATTAATCGGTGTTGAAGGGTAAGCGCTGACCAGATGAACTTCGGTATGGTCGACTTGTTCAGCCAGGCTTATGGTTTCTCGAATCAGTTTCTCATTGAGTGCGCTGTGATAAGGCTCTTCACTGGACAGATTTACTGCAACCAGTGCTTTGCCACCAACGGGCCATTCCTGATCTTTTACCATCCATACAGGGCAAGGGCATTTACGTAATAAGTGCCAGTCTGTTGGTGTGAAAATTACGGACTCAAGTTTGTCATGCTGGTGGGTCATCTTCAGAACTAAATCATGACCACATGCCAGCACTTCCTGGATAATGGCTTCATAAGGACGGTTATGCCAGACCACTTTAATATCAATAGGAATGCCAGCTTCAAGATAATATTGTGCCTGTTCCCGGATCCATGCAGTCCGTTGGGCAATCACCCCTTTACGCATTGCTGTCCGCTCATCCGGAGACAACAATGTAGTCATTTCATAAGAAAAGTCATAGATCGGTAAGAACGCTTTAATGGTACCGCCAATCCGTTGATGCAGGTACACCGCACGCCGTAATGCAGGTTGTTCATCCTGATTTGGGTCGATAGCTACCAACATGTTATGAAACTTTGCCATACAAGGGTCTCCTTACAACAAACTGTAATTACAGCTTAAATTAAGAGTAACCTATAAGCAGGGAATGAAACAGAGGGAAAAAGCCTGCCGGATCAATAAATCAGTAAAATTTAACAATCCGGCAGTTCAGGAAGGATTACGCAACGCTTTTTGACTGTCCGGCCAGCACAGCCAGCTCGTCATTGTTTTCAATAGTAATATATTTGCCTTTAACTGCCAGCATGCCACTTTTCTGAAAGCGGCCTAATAAGCGGCTTATTGTTTCAACGGTCAAGCCCAGATAGTTACCTATATCACCACGAGTCATTGTCAGACGGAACTCACGCGGTGAAAAACCACGTTGGGCAAAACGGCGTGACAAGTTATAGATAAAAGCGGCCAGGCGCTCTTCAGCATTTTTCTTGGAAAGAAGCAGGATCATATCCTGGTCGCCTTTGATCTCTCCACTCATTAGACGCATCATTTGCTGACGAAGATTGGGCATTTTACCGGACAGGTCGTCCAGCGTTTCAAACGGAATCTCACAGACCATGGACGTTTCCAGAGCCTGAGCAAAGCTTGGATGGTGCCCGGCGCCAATCGCATCAAAACCCACCAGGTCACCTGCTAAATGGAAACCGGTAATCTGCTCATCACCTTGTTCTGTGATAGTGTAGCTTTTGATTGTTCCTGAACGAATAGCATAGAGAGATTTTAGCTCATCACCCGCTTTGAACAGTGTCTGGCCTTTCTGGATAGGCTTCTTACGCTCAATGATATTATCCAGTTGATCAAGCTCATGTTCGTTTAATGTGAACGGGATACACAACTGGCTGATACTACAATCCTGGCAGTGGATTGCACATCCGCCCGATTGTATGCGTCGTATAATTCGCTTTTCTGGGATCATAGGTTTGCTCAGGCCATAATTGATTTTAGTCAATTTTAACATCTTTTTGGCGGCAAGGTACAGTGTGACGAAACGTCCGGCAACTCGGAATGAAACAACCTGGCCAGAACAGGCCTGGCATCTTCTTGATATACCTGAAAGAGTTTTAGAACTTCTTGATATAGCAGATGTAAAAACGCACGAAATGTCACCTGTTGACTATAGAGAGGTTGCGAGTAAGAGCCATTTATCGCACTAATCGTGTGACCATTTGTCCGGTGCATCAGTATGCATTGCCTGGCTCAGTATTGTAAGCAGCAAAATAACGCGGTTGTCTCATAAAATACTTAACCTAAATTGTCAGTGTGGTGCTGATTGTAATTTCGATGCGGTTAAAAAATATACTTATATCGGGCCGGGAGGAATTTAACTTAGGTAAACATACAACATTGTATGTTAAATTTTGAACATCATTAATAGATGAAGACGTACAGTAATGCTATAAGGTAACGTGCTATTTATAGCAAAATACTGTAAGTGATAAATCTGGTAAAATATATTTTCATGAAAACCATTCTCATTAACTTAACCATATAATAACTTTTGGAGAACGATAAACAGGTAGTAAACTCTCCTGTACAATTAGCATTCATCAGTTTGTCAAATGTTACTTATTGATAATATGATATTTTTTTGCTTAAATGATATTTAAGTATTTAACTACCTGTTTAAAAAAAAGAGCCTGACGACATCAATCAGGCTCTCAATTTCACACAGCAAGCTAGTATCCATTTTGTATTTAACTGTGCTCCTTTATATGCACAGAATTAATTTTATAGCACAAACCTAAATTTTTCCTGTTGTATGCAGTGACTGATTTCACGAAATTTATCTAATGAACCATAAAAACCACTTAATGAATAAGGTTAAGTGCTTTCATGGGTAAGTAAATGCGATCTATTCCTTTCTTTTGAGTGAAAATAACCTTTATTTAAGTCTTGCTTAACTATTCAATGGAATAAAAGGCAGTCAAAGTCATACATACAGATTAATAAATGAGAAATGTAATCATTTTTATAGGATAAAACTTTATTGTGACAGTAAGCAGGTCATTGCTGGTTGCTACGCGCGTTACTCAACACAGGAGGCTTTCTGCATGTGACACGGTGGGCTGCAAGCCTTGTCGCAAGCAGTGTGATTTAAGGTATAGTATAAGGCCGGAACGGGTCTGATGGTGGAGGATTGGTAATGAACCCTGACGACAAAGCCTTTTTTCTTGACGCCATGTCTGATGTCAAACCACTCAAATCAAACCAACATGCACATCTGCAACCTGCCAAAAAGCCCGGTTTTGATAAACGTGTGTACTACCAGGAAGATGAAAACTTCCTGACAACCGGCTTTCTTGATGTTATTCCGCTGAGTGAACCGTTGTATTTTCAACGAGAAGGTGTGCAGCGAGGCGTAGTTGAAAAGCTTCGTAGTGGGAAATACCAACAACAGGCGAGCCTTAATTTGTTGCGTATGCCAGTGGCAAAATGCCGTCAGCAAGTGTTTGAGTTCATTGTTCAGGCTGAGAGCGCCGGGTTGCGTAACTTATTAATTATTCATGGGAAAGGTAGAGAAGACCGGTCTCATGCTAATGTTATTCGTAGTTTTCTGGCGCGCTGGCTCACTGAGTTTGAGAGTGTACAGGCTTTTTGTCGTGCTGCAGATAATCAGGGGGGCAGTGGCGCTTGTTATGTTGCTTTGCGTAAATCGCAGGCGGCTAAAGAAGAGACTCGGGAACGGCATGCGAAACGAAGCCGTTAACTTTTTAACCTTTGGGTACGGATATTGAGGTGGTATGAACGTTAAGGTTATTGCAGTAGATATGGATGGCACCTTTCTCACTGATCAAAAAACATATGACAAAGAAAGATTTATGCTCCAATACCAGGCTATGGGTGAGCAGGGGATTCGCTTCGTCGTCGCCAGTGGTAACCAGTATTACCAGCTCATTTCTTTTTTCCCGGAAATCAAAGACAAAATCGCCTTTGTGGCTGAGAATGGTGCGCTTATTTATGACCAGGGCGAACAAGTCCATCATGGCGAACTGAGTAAAGATGATACCCGCAAAATTGCTGATGTCCTCGCGCAGTTTGATGGAATCAATTATGTGACGTGTGGGCTCAACAGTGCCTGGTACCAGCAGGGAGCCAGTGAGGCGTTTATCTCGCTGATGAAAAAACATTATCATCGCCTGCAGCCAGTGGAGGACGTTTACCAAATTGATGACACCATCTTCAAATATTCACTCAACCTGGATGATAAACATATCCCGGAGTTGGTAAATCAACTGAATCATGCCCTGGATGGTGTTATCCACCCAGTTACCAGTGGTTACGGTTTTGTTGACCTGATAATTCCCGGTTCCCATAAAGCCAGTGGATTGCGCCGGTTATTGAAGCGCTGGGGAGTATCACCAGAGTACCTGGTGGCGGTAGGTGACAGTGCCAATGATGTGGAAATGCTGCACTATGCGGGTTTTTCGTTTGCTATGGGCAATGCCGCACAAGCTGTAAAAGATACCGCTGAATATCAGACTGCATCAAACAACCAAAGTGGTGCCCTGGACGTGATTGACGCAGTGTTGCAACACCAACCGCCATTCAAATAATTCTGCCCTGGCGCACGAATTAGCGCGCCGGGCAGTTACAGGCGTTCTACCAGAATAAACTCTTCAAACATCAGCGCCATCTCCGGCGAAAAGGTACCTTCCCGGGTGAAAAAAGCTTCATGGCCAGAACGCCATGAAGTGAGCGTTTTATCGTCTTCACCTTCCAGTGCTGCCAACTCTTCGCTCACATCACAAAAACGCAGGTAGCGCAGTACGCGAGTCTGAATGACACAAACGGGTTGTTGCCGGCTGTTAACCACAATGAAATATTCCCCGGGGTGAACGGGTTCACTCAGCCAGGAAGAATACGAGCTACAGGTTGCTGTTTTTTCACCAGAAACAACCAACCCGGCAAGGGTATCCATTAACTCCGCAGTGTCGCCAAAACTGGTGATACGAGCACCAGGGTATTTGTCTGTCATGTTTTGCATCATAAGTGTGCCTTATCGTTTAGCAGAACGGTAATCCGCAACACGCAGTAATGAGGCGCGCGAAGGATTAATGTAGCCCGGCGGTCAGTTTCTTAATTGTTTCCCTGAACCCGGTAACTGCTATGGCCCGGTTATCTGCCCGGTAGCGATCTTTGGGTGCCGGAGCAGAACTTTGTACTCCAATGATATCCCATTGATTATCTCTTTTAAGGAGTATGGGGGAACCGCTGTCGCCCGGTAAGGTATCACATTGATGGGATAAAACAGAATGTTGTGCCCAGCCGGTAATTAAACAATCACTGTCAGTATAGAGCCGGTCAAGGTGATCAAGTGGATAACCAGACTGTGTCACTTTACGCCCTGTTTGTTTAAGCGCGTTAATCAGTGCCTGGCGGTCACCATCAAATAACGGCAATGGCGTGATCCCGGAAGGGGGATTGCGCAGAATAACAATACCGATATCATCGGCAGCTGCAGAAGGTGGTACTATCCAGCCATCGCCATCGGGCTTGAGTTTATGGCCCAGCGCGCTATCGACACGGCCTTCAATGTCGTGAATCTCATATCGCCAGACACCTTTGGAAGAGATAAAACGTAGTGCAACGGCTTTGTCACGCTTGCCATGAGGGGGCATCAGCAAACAGTGACCCGCCGTCAAAGCAATATTGTCAGCAATCAGTGTCGCGGTACATAAGTTTCCACTGGCAGTTTCTAATTGCCCAATTGCGGCCCAGGGCGCGTCCTGTGGGTTACTGACAGCAACCCGGTTATCTTTACCAAAAAATAACGTCTTAATTTCCTGAGGGCTGAGATCCTCATCATCTGCATGAACCCACGCAGGTAGCAGAAACAATATTCCCAGCAGAATAACAGGAGCTTTGCGCATAACACTCTCTAAAGGCGTCACGGTGGATGATTCAGTTCCAGTCAGATAACTATAACAGGCTATAAATAAGAAGGAATAAAATCAGCAAACTATCCTGTTAAATGACCAGATAATTAAGGTTAAGGAATGTGATGGTGTGTGGTTTGTTTTTCTGTGTATCTTTGCCGTAAGAAAGATAAAAAAACACCCGGATAACCGGGTGTTTACCTGATAGTGCCGTACTATTAATTATGCAGCAGGTTTAGCAGCCGGTTTTGCGGCTTCATGTTTTTTCACCACTTTTTTGTGGTGTTTTTTGGCAGCCTGTGCTTTTTGAGCAGCCGGTTTAGCAGCTTCGTGTTTTTTAGCTACTTTCTTGTGGTGTTTTTTAGCAGCCTGAGCTTTTTGCTCAGTAGCAGCTTTTTTATGGGTTGCTTTTTTATGGGTTACTTTTTTGTGGTGAGTCGTTGCTTTATGTTGAGCAGTTGCTGCCGGTGCAGTAGCTGCAGCCGGAGTAGCAGCTGCAGGAGCAGCAGTAGTTTCAGCAGCGAAAGCAGCAGAAGACAGACCCATAGCAGCGGCAACAACCAGCGCCAGAACTTTATTCATTGCGAAATCCTCGAATTATTTCAGTGTTAAACCCCACTGCGGGGCCGTTGAAAGCACTATACGAGGGAAATAGCGGCGCTTCAGTATGTGAATGGTATCGGTATGTAACGGTATGTACAAAATATAAATGATGTAATTTATTGATATTTAATGATTAAAAACAATAATGCAGAGTGGTTAAAAAATATAAAGGCAAGCGGTAATGACTGCGCAGATAACCAGGCAGGTGAGGATGATTTCAAACCTGTAGCGGCTCAACATCCAGTACCTCCAAAAAACACCCGGTGTAAACCGGGTGTAAGTAGATAAAAATGGCAGGAATGCGGGAATCAGGCAGCAGGTTTTACAGCCGGTTTAGTGGCTTCGTGCTTTTTCACCACTTTCTTGTGGTGCTTTTGAGCAGCCTGCGCTTTCTGTGCAACCGGTGCAGTGGCTTCGTGTTTCTTCACCACTTTTTTGTGGTGTTTTTTGGCGGCCTGCGCTTTCTGTGTAGTAGCGGCTTTTTTATGTTTTTTGTGCATAACTTTTTTGTGGGATGCCGTTGCAACAGGCGCTGCCGCAGTTGTGGCAGCAGGGGTTGCGGGTGCAGCTGTCGTTTCAGCAGCAAAAGCGGCAGAAGAAATACCCATAGCGGCAGCAACAACCAGTGCCAGAACTTTATTCATCTCAGTACCCTCAGTAACTTCAGTGACCCCGATAGTGGGGTGATAATTACTATAAGTACCCGAATGCCGGTTTTCCGTGAGTCAAAGGTATCGGTATGTAACGCTTTGTACATGTGTTGAGTTTATGTATAAAATCAAGATGTTATTTTCATGCGTTTATTGGGCAATAAAATTAACCTGTACATCTTTGGGGCTGGCGTAGTAGGGCCATGACGTAACGATAAAATCGGCACCTGCTGCAACGAACTCGTGGATATTACCCGGATTAATACCCCCCGCTATTCCCAAACGGGTTGCCAGTCCTGCCTTCTCAATATGTGTTTTACACAGGCGAATATCAGACGGGCTGAATTTATCCAGTTGTAATATTTCGGCACCCGACTGCGCCCAGTGCATGGCATCTTCAATATCATGTACTTCTACAATTGCACGGTGCTCAGGCGCACGCTGTTTAAGCTGAAAAAGCGTCTTTCCGGAACAGGTATGAAAAAACTGCCGGTGTTCGGCAAACACCAGGATACTTTCTGATACGCCACACCGGTGCATTACGGCACCGCCAGCGTGTACCGCTTTTATGGAAAGGGCTTTCGTGCCGGGCACTTGTTTACGCGTACAGGCAACCGGAATGCCCTGAGCGCCATCCACCATTGCTCTGGCGGCGCTGGCTATCCCGCTGGCCCATTCCACTATAACCTGAGCGGATTTCCACACCGTAAGCAGCGTTTGAGCACGGCCGGATACACTGAGGATTGGGTCTCCCGGAGCCAGTTGTGAACCTGATGGTTGTAAAAAAACCAGTGAGGCACCTTTTAACTCGAACATGCGTGCGGCTTCTTCTGTGGCGCACAATGTCATGGGGAAGCGAGCCCGGAATTCAACGCGAGCAGACACTGTTGCCGGAATCAATAATGAAGTTGTCAGGTCACCCCATGGGGCATCGTCATGTAATAACTGCAGGATTGATTCGTCGCTGAGAACTCTGTCCATAAAAACCTCTCGTTTTGTATGGGAAATGTTCAGAGACATCATGACGCTCTTTCTGCGATGTGGCAATGGTAAGTATTGTGCGCTGAATGATATTGGGGCGATATCACCAGCATTATATTGTCTGGCTGGCAGGGAATCATGAAGTAGTATGCTTTACTGGCAAGCAGAGCAAGAATACAGGAAAGAAAAACCATGTGCTCCGCGCCAGGCATGCTTATATATTTCCGGCATAAAATAAAGCGTTTATGTATTTGCTGGGCCTGCATTAATTTGTCTCAATAGATTTAATCGAGGCAATTACGGCAGGGTAACCAGTGAATTTTCAACAACTACGTATTATTCGTGAAGCGGCCCGCTGCAATTACAACCTGACAGAGGTTGCTAACCGACTCTATACCTCGCAGTCGGGTGTCAGCCGCCATATTCGTGAACTGGAAGAAGAACTGGGTATTGCGTTATTTGTCCGGCGTGGCAAGCGCTTATTGCACATGACTGATCCGGGTAAAGAGCTTCTGGCGATTGCCGGGCGAATTCTTAATGATGCCGGGCATATTCGCAAACTGGCAAATATATTCAGCAGTCACGATAGTGGGCAGTTGGTTATCGCGACCACTCACACTCAGGCGCGTTACAGCCTGCCTTCGGTAATTAAAGAATTTCGCGCACTTTACCCTGGCGTACAGTTGGCCCTTAATCAGGGAACTCCGGAAGAAATCGTTGCGATGCTGGAGTCTGGTGAAGCAGATATTGGTATTGCAACAGAACGGCTGATGAATGCGCCCTCACTGGCAGCATTCCCATATTACCGTTGGCACCATGCTATTTTAGTACCGGAGAATCATGTACTGGCTCAAGAATCCGTTATCACACTGGGTGCACTAAATGCTCATCCAATGATAACTTACCGCCAGGGAATAACAGGGCGCTCGCGTATTGATAATGCATTTATGGCTGCCGGGCTGGCACCACAAATAGTGATTAGCGCACAAGACTCTGACGTTATCAAAACCTATGTGGAATTGGGATTGGGTGTGGGGATTGTGGCGGATATGTCCTGCAACCCGGAGCGGGATCATGGCCTGATTAAACTGAATGCAGAACATTTATTTGAAGCTAATACTGTATGGCTGGGCCTGAAACGCGGGCAATTACAGCGAGATTATATTTGGAAATTTATACAGTTGTGCAATCAGGAACTGGCGCCTGAAGCTGTAAAGGCCAGCGTTTTTGCTCCAGAGCCGGGCAGTGAACTTAACTTTGAAATATGATGGCAGAGAAGAACCCGTTTCTTGCTTTACTTTATTGTGAGGTATGCCGTGCTCAATTGTTTACTTTGGGCACGGCATGTGTGATGCATGTTTTTAGCAACAGGCAATCAGAGGGTTGGCCCGCTGAATAACTGCCGGTAATCAGGGCATTGATAAGGTGCGTGGAAATGTATCGTTGCTGGAGGGGATGAGAATACGGTCCAGCACACTGGCCTCAAGGTCGGCCAGTTTAGCCGAACCCCGTCTCCTCGGGTGAGGTAAATCAATCATTAAATCAAGCCCAATGCGGCCTTCTTCAACAAGTAATACCCGGTCAGCCATCGTGACGGCTTCTGACACATCATGTGTAACCAGCAACACAGTGAACCCCTGTTTTTGCCATAGCGACGTGATAAGCGCCTGCATTTCAATGCGGGTTAACGCATCCAGTGCGCCCAGGGGTTCATCCAGTAACAGCAGGCCAGGCTGGTGGATGAGGGCTCGCGCCAGTGCAACACGCTGTTTTTGCCCACCCGAGAGAGCAGACGGCCATTCTGTACCTCTTGATTCCAGCCCCACCGCTTTCAATGCTTTACCCGCTGTATCATGCCAGTCGCCTTTAAGCCCGATCCCAACATTATTGAGAACGCTCTTCCAGGGTAACAGGCGAGCTTCCTGAAACATCATCCGGATATCCTGTTGTGTCTGGCGCAGTGGCATGCCTCCTGCACGCAATTCGCCGCTGGATACCGCTTCCAGCCCGGCGAGCAGGCGAAGCAGGGTACTTTTACCGCAACCGCTACGGCCCACAATAGCGACAAACTGCCCGGCAGGAATGTGCAAATCAATGGTGTCCAGAATAGTTCGTGTTCCGTACTGCTTGCTGACACCATCCAGAACCAGGGGAAGCCCGGTATTCAAACGCGCGGGCCGCGAAGAGTTAAGGTCAGTCATGCGGTTTCTCCTGTTTCAGGCTGGAATGCCGGGTGCCAGCGCAGCCAGATATGCTCAAGAAATAGTGCAATGCTGTCTGCCAGTTTTCCCAGCAGTGCATAGAGAATAATGGCGACGACAACCACGTCCGTTTGCAAAAATTCGCGTGCGTTCATGGCCAGATACCCGATGCCAGCACTGGAAGAAATGGTTTCTGCCACAATCAATGTCAGCCACATCAGCCCCAATGAGAAGCGTATCCCCACCATAATGGCGGGAAGCGCGCCTGGCAGTATCACTTGCCAGAACAGGCTAAATCCATTTAGCCCATAGCTGCGCGCCATCTCCAGTAACCCGCGGTCAATATTGCGAATCCCGTGGTATGTATTCAGGTAAACCGGAAACAGACTGCCCAACGCCACCAGGAAAATTTTGGCTGTTTCATCAATGCCAAACCACAGTATTACCAGTGGAATAAGTGCCAGGTGAGGAATATTCCGTAGCATCTGAATGGATGTATCAAACAGCCGTTCGCCAAGTGGCGACAACCCTGTGATTATCCCGAGTAATAACCCAGCAGAGCCACCAATAGTGAAACCAGACAGCGCGCGCCATGTGCTGATACTCAGGTTGTGAAATAACTCCCCATCAACAGTAAGCCGCCAGAACGCGCGGATTACAGCTTCTGGTGAAGGAAATATCCGTGAGGATATCCAGCCGGTTTGTGCTGCGACTTGCCACAGAGCAACAAGCGCAAAGGGAACTAACCAGGGCTGTATCGCCCGGGTAACTTTTTTCATCGGTTATCCCTCTGGGCCTGTGCTGTTTTGTGTGGCACAAATTCATTGCCGATAATTTCTCCCTGGGCAGACAGCCTTCGTTGCGCCGGTGTTTCAGGAACGGCAACATCCAGTAGTGGGAATAATAACTCGCCAACGCGCCACGCTTCTTCAAGGTGCGGATAACCAGAAAGCACAAAGGTATCTATCCCCAGGCTGGCATATTCCTTTATACGTAGTGCGACTGTTTGCGGGTCACCGACCAGCGCCGTTCCAGCACCACTGCGAACCAGCCCAATACCAGCCCAAAGATTTGGGCTTATCTCAAGGTTTTCGCGTTTCCCATTGTGTAACTGCGCCATGCGTCTTTGCCCAACAGAGTCAAAGCGGTTGAGCGATTCCTGCGCTTTGGCAAGGGTTTCATCATCAAGCCGTGAAATAAGGCGATCGGCTGCCTGCCAGGCTTCTTCGTTTGTTTCACGAACAATGACGTGTAAGCGAATACCAAAACGTACTGTCCGGCCAAGTGCAGCTGCTTTTTCACGCACCTGTGCCAGCTTCTCTTTGACCAGCTCTGGTGGTTCACCCCAGGTGAGGTAGAGATCAACCTGTTCTGCGGCAAGATCCTGTGCCGCATCAGACGAACCACCAAAATAGAGTGGCGGATAAGGTTGCTGTACCGGCGGGTAGAGCAGTTTTGCCCCCTTAACTTTGATATGCTTCCCTTCAAAATCTACCTGTTCACCAGACAATAAGCGTCGCCATACCCGCGTGAATTCCGCTGAGGCTTCATAGCGTTCATCATGGTTAAGGAATACGCCTTCTGCTGCCAGTTCGTCAGGATTCCCCCCGGTAACAAGGTTAAATAACGCACGCCCATTGGACAGCCTGTCCAGGGTGGCCGCCTGCCGCGCGGCAAGGGTGGGCGAAACCACGCCGGGGCGCAGGGCAACAAGGAAACGTAGCCTGCGTGTGACCGGAATGAGTGACGATGCTACCAGCCAGGAGTCTTCGCATGAGCGGCCTGTCGGGATCAATACTCCACCAAAACCAAGGTGATCAGCAGCCTGAGCAATTTGTTGCAGGTATGCGTGGTCAACAACGCGCGCAGATTCGTCACTGGCAAGGTAATGGCCATCACCGTGAGTTGGCAGGAACCAGAAAATATTCAGACTCATGGTACATCTCCTGTATTTATTGGGCTGACGGGAAGTGCCAGATATGGCTGGCAACATCAACCGGGACGGGTATCAAATGGTTTTGATAAAAAAGGTCTGCCGTTTTCTGCTGTGCTTTCAGTGTTGCCTCATCGACAGGCGTGATAGTTATTTCAGGTCGGTGGTCGAGATAACTGGCAATGACCTTTTCAGGTAACCCCAGATTCTTTGCCAGCAGAGTAATACTCCGGGATCGTTGAGTACGGGTCAGCGCCTCGGCCTGAGTTAAAACCTGCAGAACTTGCCTGAGAAAAGGGCTGTGTTGTTCGGCAAAGCTGTGGGCAGCCAGATAAAAAGAACCGGCTCTGCTGATGTTGCTGCCATCGGCCAGCACTCTGGCATTACCCTGCAACAGCGCGGCGGAATAGTACGGATCCCAGATTGCCCATGCATCAACATCACCCTGTACAAAAGCCGCACGGGCATCGGCCGGTGTGAGATATACCGGACGGATGTCGCTGAATTTCAACCCGGCCTTTTGCAGTTGCAACAGCAATAAGTTATGTGCGCTGGACCCTTTCTGGAAAGCCACTTTGCGGCCTTTCAATTCTGTAACACTCTTAATGGCGCTGTTTTTTGCCACCAATATCACTTCTGCTTTGGGTTTTGGTGGCTCTGACCCTACATAGACAAGGCTGCCTCCTGCTGCCTGGGCAAAAATTGGCGGCACTTCACCTGTACTGGCAAGATCAATGCTGCCTACATTCAGCGCCTCCAGCATTTGTGGCCCGGCGGGGAATTCTGTCCATGTAATAGTGGTTTGCGGGAATTTTTTCTCCAGCAACTGCTCACTTTTTGCCATGACCAGCGCAACAGATCCTTTTTGGTAACCAATACGTAATTGTGCCGGGGTATCTGCGGCAAATACCGCTGACGCGATGCTCAGCAGGCTTATCAGCACAGTGGCGGTGAATTGTTTACTCCTTGAAAACATCGTGTGCTCCTTAAATCAGGCCGTTTGGCGCATCAGTGTATTTGGGTGATGATGGCGACTCAGTGCTTCAGTGAAGTTCTCCAGGGCAGTGAGTAAGCGTTTTTCCAATGCAGAAGAGAACAGCGTTGAATGTGCATCTATGGATATTTGGCTGTCTTCTGCGAAGACGCTGTGCAGGATCTCTTGTGCTTTGAGTGCGCAAAGTACGGGTTTTAGGCTGTAATCCACTGCCAGCATGTGTGCCAGAGAACCTGCTGTTGCCAGTGGTAACACCACTTTGTGTTCCAGTGCCCGTTCCCCAAGCAAATCAAGAAGTGTTTTCAGTACGCCTGTAAATGAAGCCTTGTAGATAGGGGTTGCGATGATAAGCCCATCTGCGCTGGCAAGTTGTGAGGTGAACGTGGCAAGAGCCGGGCTGTCGAACCTTGCAGTAAAAAGATCTTCATGTGGCAGGTTGTTGATGTGCCACGGCAGAACTTCAATCCCCTGGTTTTCCAGCCATTGCCCGGCACGGCTGAGCAGCGCGGTGGAACGGGAAGGGTAATGCGGGCTTCCCGCGAGTGTTAAAACACGCATAGCAACTCCTTATAACAAAAAGTTATTTATTTTTACTTATTAATAACAAGTTGGATGAGTGTGGCAGGTTGCCTGGAAGGACAGAAATAACTATTTCTGGAATACAAAGCTAAAAAATAGCTAAAGCACTAAGCCGTAGTAATAGCCATAGTGCGTACTGAACAATGCACTTACTGTTTGTACCATGGAAAAACAGGTGTTAATGCCGAAAGAGTGAGCAACTTTCTTATCAGACCAGGTGCAGGAAACTTGCGTTTTAAAAAATAGATAAGGCGTGCGCATACTGCTAATTTCGTTAGTCTTTGCATTATGACAAGTTTGTCATCAATGCGTCACCAGCCCAACAGTGTTACCCCTGTAAAGTGAGTTTCATACAGAGATTATTCAGTTGATAACACCAACTGATTTACAGAAACCACTAAATATCATGGAGTAACTGTTATGAAAAAAATTGCTTTGGCTATCGTAGTTTCTTTTGGAACAATGGCATCGGTTTGGGCTGCTGAACCACAGCATCTCACTGAAATAAGTGATACAGCGCACCACCAGGCCCAGCCTGAACATGAATCAATGGTCAACTGTGATATGAGTAGTAGGCCTGGGAAAAATGAATGGCACAACAAAATGATGGAGACGCAGGTATCACACACCACAGAAGATGGAAACGGGACAAAACCATTTTCCTCACTGAACGAACATGAACGTGCCGCCATTATGCATAAGTTCACACATAATGGGGAATCAGGCCCACATATGCGGGCATCAGAAAAACATTTGCAGATGATGCAAAAATCCGGTGACTCTATTTAAAACGTCTGCGCCAGTGAGTATCAGGGTTAAATTACCTGCAATTTTATCTGTGTTGGGTACTGTTCTGGTGCCCAATTCTGTTTCAGACCAAAACAGACATAAGGCTGTTTGCGATGTCATTGCGACAAGGATACCCAACTTTTTGCCGGATTTTATCTGGTATATATAAAACAGAGGGAGCAGTTGATGAAAATACTCATCGTAGAAGATGAAAAAAAAACAGGCGAATATTTGTGCAAGGGGCTGACTGAAGCAGGATTTGTAGTAGATCTTACCGACAATGGCTTAACAGGCTATCACCTTGCGAATACGGCAGAATATGATCTTTTAATTTTAGATATTATGCTTCCTGACGTGAATGGCTGGGATGTGGTTCGCATGCTGCGTTCAGCTGGAAAAGGATTACCAATCTTGCTGTTAACAGCCCTTGGTACTGTAGAACACCGGGTCAAGGGGCTTGAACTTGGCGCTGATGACTATTTGATCAAGCCTTTTGCATTTGCCGAACTTCTTGCACGTGTCAGAACACTGCTCCGCCGTGGTAATACAGTCATCCCTGAAAGCCAGTTTAAGGTAGCAGACCTGATGGTTGACCTTGTGTCCAGAAAAGTAAGCCGGGCGGGCAATCGAATTCTGTTAACAAGCAAGGAGTTTAGCTTGCTGGAGTTTTTTATTCGCCATAAAGGTGAAGTGCTTCCGCGTTCCCTGATTGCCTCTCAGGTGTGGGACATGAACTTCGACAGCGATACCAATGCGATTGATGTCGCTGTAAAGCGCCTGCGGGCCAAAATTGATAATGACTACGAACTAAAACTAATTCAGACAGTGCGTGGGGTGGGATATGCCCTGGAGACCCCGGATGAATATTAATTTACCCGGCCGGCCGTTTTCGCTGGCTCTGAGGTTGACGTTCTTCATCAGCTTGTCGACTATTTTGGGGTTTATTACTTTCACATGGATAATGCTGCATTCCGTTGAGGACCATTTTGCACAGCAGGATGTTAATGACCTCCAGCAATTCAGCACCAGGATCAATGAAATACTGCATTCACCAGCAGCGCAGGAACCACAGAGGGTAAAACAACTACAGGATTTGATCGCGGGCTACCGGGATATTTCGGTATTGATAGAAAATTCACATGGAGAAACGTTATTCAGTTCTCCACAGGGTTCTAAACTCCACCTTGCCAAAGAAGATGCCAGTTTTCTTTCCCACCTGAATAGTGACCTGAACAGTGGGGATGTGTTCCTCTGGAAAGCAGAGGTTAATTCGATAACTGGTAACCAGTCCCCCCTAATAAATAATCAAACATACCGGGTTATTGTTGCTTCGGGTCAGGCATCATTTGGAGGAAAACAACAGAGTTATCAGCTGATTATTGGGCTCTCAATTAACTTTCACCTCCATTATCTTGATGCGTTGAAGAAGAAACTAGTGGCTATTGCCATTGTGATAAGCCTTGTGATTATTTTTATAATCCACTTCGCGGTGAGACAAGGGCATCAACCTCTAAGAAAGGTAAGTAATACCATTAAGAACATCACTTCCGATAAGCTTGATGAGCGACTGGATTCATCTCGCGTTCCAATTGAACTGGAACAGTTAGTGATTTCGTTTAATTACATGATTGCTAAAATTGAAGATGTGTTTAACCGGCAGGCTAATTTTTCTGCCGATATTGCGCACGAAATCAGGACACCGATAACCAATCTGGTTACACAAACTGAAATCGCACTTAGCCAGAGCCGAACCCAGAAGGAACTGGAGGATGTACTTTATTCCAGCCTGGAAGAATACAACAGAATGACCAAAATGGTCAGCGATATGCTGTTCCTGGCACAGGCTGATAACCACCAGTTACTTTCAGAAATGGTGATATTTGACCTCAGTGTAGAGGTCGGCAAGGTTTTTGACTTCTTCGAAGCATGGGCAGAAGACCGCAATGTAGCACTACTATTTAACGGGCGATCATGCCTTATCACCGGAGACCCACTGATGTACCGTAGAGTGCTCAACAATCTTCTGTCGAATGCTTTGCGATATACTCCAGAAGGAAGAGTTATTACGGTATCGGTACTAGAGCGCGAGCACAATTTCGAGCTCACTGTTGAAAACCCAGGCGCTCCCATACCAGAGGAACATCTGCCACGGTTGTTTGATCGCTTCTATCGTGTAGACCCGTCCAGGCAAAGAAAAGGTGAAGGGAGTGGGATCGGGTTGGCAATAGTTAAATCAATAGTGGCATTACATCATGGTCAAATCCGTGTCGAATCCGATGCAGTTTCAACACGTTTCATTATATCGATTCCCCGGATGTAGCGACGCATTTCAATACTGAGGTAACGCCACTATTTTAATCGACATATCAATACTGTAGGAGTCTCCTTGTTTAAGCATGCGTAACCCCGGCCTGCCTGGAATATTATGTGCATTTACCTGATGTGACTGCGGTTCAAGGCATACAAAGTTGTCATTTCCATTCTGGTAAACCATTAGCCAGGGTAAATCACTGCTGAGAGTGATTTTTCTGAGTCGGTTTGTTATTTGTGCCACGCCATTCCACCCAGAGTAGCAATTATTTATCCATTTGGCAGATGGCACCCTGGGTTGAGAAAAATTCATATATCCGGGAATCTCTTCATGCCATTCATCGGCTAAATGGAATTCATTTTCTGACCAATATCCGGTTGATGAAAATTGCACTGTATCATCCAGAGATGTTTGAAAGAATGGGTGGAAACCCGCGCCATATGGTGCTGGCTGTTTGCCAAGGTGGATCAGCGTGATTTTTGCTGTGAATTGATTATCTATTAGACGATACTCAATGTCGGCAATATAATAATAGATACCTATTGGAGCTGGTTGTGAACGCAAAATAATATAGCTGTCTTTTATTTCTAATAAACGCCACTGAGTTAACCACCCATTACCATGAAGATAGTAGGGATCATTGAATGGCGATTGGGGAAGTGTGTATATCTTATCGCTCACAGAAAAACAATTACCCGCGATTCTGTTTGCAAAGGGTAACATAGGAAACATTGCGGACTCAGCAGGATGCCATATGTCTTTTACCAACCATTGCCGGAGAATATGCCCGCCATTACCCAGGCATTCAAGACTTAACAGGCATGCGCCGTTATCAGTTATCCGTGCCCGCAGGCACGGATTTTCAATAGTATAATTAGCCATTATCACCAGACTGTCAGACTGAGTGTTTTTTCGTTTCAAAAGGCACCGACTTTACTGTGGCGCTCAACATTTTTTGCTCGAGGACTTCCAGTGATACACCTTTAGTTTCAGGGATTTTCCGGAATATAAAGACAAAACCCATTGCACAGATCACGCCATATAACAAGAAACTGCCAGCTGCTCCCAACCCTGCATTAAGTAACGGGAACGTGTACGTCAATACAAAGCAGGCAACCCACAAAGCAAGTGTTCCTACCGACATAGCAAGGCCGCGCACCCTGGCTGGAAATATTTCAGACAATAATACCCATGTTACTGGTGCCAGTGTCAGCGCATAAACAGCGATAGCAGCCAGAACTAGTAGCAGCACAGGCAGGCCCATGGTTCCTGTAGCATAGGCTGTGGCAATCGCGGCATAAATCACCGTCAACCCACCAGCGCCAATCAACATTAATTTTCTGCGCCCGACTTTATCTACCAGGGGTAAGGCAATGATAGTGAAGATCAGATTAATGAGCCCGGTAGCCACAATAGATTTCAGTGTACTGTTAATATCAAAACCAGCAGACGCAAATATTTCCTGTGCATAATTGAATATGACATTAATGCCACACCACTGCTGAAAGACAGCTATTACCATGCCAATAAACAGAACAGGGCGGACATTTTTATCAAGCAGGGAACGCAAATGGACTTGCTGGTTATTTGCATGAGCCTGAGTAGTGGCCGTTTTGATTTCTGTGAATGTTGCATCGGCATAGTGCTGGTCACCTATTCTGGCAAGCATATTCCGGGCACTTTGTTCTTTTCCTGCACGCACCAGCCAACGAGGTGACTCAGGTACCAGAAACATCAGCACCAGAAACGCAATTGCGGGTACCACGCCTGCACCAAACATCCAGCGCCAGCCAAGCTGCCCATTCCAGCTTTGCTGAATATCAACCAGCGTCGCCCCTGTTTCCACCGGGCGAGCAATAAGCAAATTAACAATTTGCGCAGCCAGTACACCAATAACGATTGTTAACTGATTAATGGCGACAAAACGCCCGCGTTTTTCTGCCGGACTGACTTCGGCAATATACAGCGGACTAATAGCTGAAGCGATACCGATACCTAATCCGCCAATAATACGAAAGGCGATAAAGATATCGAAGTGTGTTGAGAATGCGATACCCACTGCAGAAGCGGTAAACAGGAATGCAGATAAAATAAGTGGAGTTTTACGTCCGAATTTATCTGCCAGCCAGCCTGCACTCATAGCGCCAAAAACGCAGCCGACCAGTGCTGAGCTCATAGCCCATCCTGAAGTGGCAGGGTCAGTAATCGAATAATAGGCTTCATAAAATGGCTTCGCGCCACCAACAACCACCCAGTCAAAACCGAATAATAAACCGCCGCAGGCTGCGACCAGACATATCATCCAGACATAACCCATATGCAGCTGATGTGGATCGTTTTTCATATCCATTCCTCTGAATTTAACTGTATTGTGGAAATAAGAGGGATGCCTCCCTCTTATTCGTAATTAATTATAAATATTTGCTTCGCAGGCGATATTAATTAAATGCGCCTTGTCATGAGCAGGGTTTATTTCAAGAAGTTTAGTAATACTTTGTTTGAATTTCTCATGTTCATTCAGCCCTAAATACCCCAGAGCACTGACAAACAGGCAATGCTGTAAGTGAAGTGATTTCTGGTCACTATCCAGAACAACTAAATCTGGCAGTGATACAGCAAAGAAGTCACTTGTCACTTCATCATTGCAATGTTTATCAGACCAGTTAATAAAGCTTCTGAACATCTGCTCGGCTTTATGTGGCTGGCCTGTTTTTTTGAAAGCCAGTGCCTGATAAAACAGATAATCAACGGGTTGATCATTATAATAGCGTCCTGCGTCAAGGCTTGAGCCACCTTTAATTGCTTCCTGATACTCTCTTTCTGCCTGGTGAGTTTCCCCTTGTTGTTCAGCACACCAACCCAGTAGATACCAGATATCATTATCACTTTGTCCTGCCAGACGTCCCTCGCCAAGATTTAACGGATAGGTTAATGCTGATGTCAGTAATTCGCGTGCGTCATTAAATTGCCCTTGCTGAATGGCGGCAATGGCCTGGCGTTGCTTATTGATCAAATACTGCCCGGTTATTCGGCCTTCACCCCCTTCCCAGGGGTGGAAGTCTCTCTCTGCCAGCGTTTTTGCAGCAAGAGCTATCTCGCCCTGAATATTCCACATATTCAACAGCTCAGCTGTAAGGTCATCACGCATCAAGGCAACATCAATTTTCCCGTTGAGTGCCTGTAATCGCAATGTGGGGGTTTGACCGGTAATTTTGTAAAGATAATCGCGTTCAAATAGCAGACGTGCATTGTTGGGTTCCAGAACGATGGCCCGCTGCAACGAAGCTTCTGCCTGTTTAAAGTCGCCGCGTTTATTCCATGCCCATATGCCTAACAAACGGTGGACCGGTGCAAAGTCGGGCATTTTTTCAACAGCGAATGACCAGCAACTTACCGCCTCGTCATAACGCTTTTTACTGTAGTGGAAACAGCCCAGTAAATATTGAGCAAAGCCGTAATCCTGCAGGTTATGCAGCATGTTGACTTCTTCAATAAGGTTGGGGAAACGTACTTTTAATGCAAAATTGTTTTTTGCCCGTGTAACAAGCTGGTGCTGTTCATCTCTGTTCCGTGTTAATGCGGCACGCCAGAGTAATGGCAGGGTTTCCTGGTTATCCAGCAACGCCAGAATAGACAACGCTTCTGTTGACATACCCAGAGTCACCAGCCAGCCTGCGAGAACCGAGGAATTAGTCCCGCGGCCATTGGCAATTGTCGCCAGCATATTCAGAGACGCCGGGCTCTGTGTAATTGCGTAATGGGCATAATGCAACGCATAGCTCAGTGGGTAGTCGACCAGATTGCTGTCAATATATTGCAGCGCGGATTCCTGTTTCCCGGTTTGCGCCTGAAGAAGGGCGCAAAGTGCCATTGCCAGGTTATTAGAGCCGTTAAAGCGCAGGCTTTGCTTGCAGAAACTAAGGGCTTTAGCTTTATTACCAGCAATGAGTTCAAGGCGTGCCAGGTGATAAAATGCTGTATCACGGCAGTCGGCGCTCCAACTGGATTTGAAATAATTGTCATATGCCTCTTTCAGCCGTCCTTGCTTCTCCTGAGCACAAGCCAGAATATGGCTGGCTTCACCTGATTGCGGGTTTTTGTTCAGTTTGTGCGCGCGTTGTAGTGCACTTTTTGCATAGCTTTCAGCTTCTTTCCAGTTAGCCCGGTTATATTCCAGTGTTGCCAGGGCAACATTGCAGCGATAATCATACGGGTCAATATCCAGTGCCCGCAGGTAGTAATCGTAAGGAGAGCGGCTGGCATTGAGGTACTGCTCAAGATGCTGACCAATGAAGAACAGCTCATCACAATTATTCAACTCTGCAGGGAGTGCAGGGGCAGTTGCTGGTGAAGGGAGTGGCGTCTCTTTGGGAATATGTTCAAGGTAAGAAAGAATATCCTGGCCATCTTCGTCTACCAGTGCCAGTGTCAGGCGTTCCGGATATAATTCACTGACCTTTTGTAACCATGCTTGTGCTGGTTCCAGCGTCAGAGGGGTGCTCCACAAAACTTGTTTATCACCCCGAAGCTCCAGTTTTACATGGTGTAAAGGCTCAATGGCATATACCCCAATTTGTATGGAGGTACTATCCCGTTCAAGTTTAATGGCGGCAGATGTGCTGGCATTCTGTAATGTTCCCAACTGGCTGTAAGGCAGAAAATTCTGCACAAATACTTTCTCTTCAAAAGGTGCAAGCCAGGTAAAATCAGGTTGGTTATCGGTAAATACACCGGTCATTAATTCAATATAAGGGCCGTTTTCATCGGTGAGATTACGATCCCATGCCTGGCCAAAGTCGCCATATCCCCAGGTCCATTGTTTCTTTCCGGGTGATACATGATGGTCAGCAATATGTAACAGACCACCATTCTCACCATGATGCCAGGCGCCAACAAAGTCATAGTCAGACTTATCGGCCATATAGGACGTGGGTACCGGGATATTTTTATAGCGGGAGATGTCCACACCAGCTGAATAATCAACTTTATAATATTCACCATGTGCTATTGGGAAAGAGGAAACAGCCCTGCGCCCATGGTCAAACACAGCAGTTACATCCGGGGGAAAGACACTCTGGTGGCCGTCACCACCTTTAACTGCCGGATTTGCCCACCATAAGAAATGGCGCGGTGTCGAGTTTGGGTTAAATATCTTACCAGTGATTTCGATAAGCGCTTTTTCAGGATATAACTTAAAACCGGTCATAACCTGTAAGCCACGCATGGGCTCAAGTTCACCCAGCCAAACAGTTGCTGCACCACTGTCATGCTGCTGGATATTTACATCTACAGGCATAAACGTTGTTGGCCTGTGGTGTTGCGGCCAGTTAAATTCAATACCGCCAGAAATCCAGGGGCCTACCAAACCAACCAAAGCAGGTTTGATAACTTCGTTATAGTATACAAAGTCACGCTGCATCACTTTGTCATAAGCGCGATGAATACGTCCCCCTAATTCAGGCAAGAGCATGACCTGAATAAAATCATTTTCGATCCAGATAGCCTGATATTCTTTTTCTTCATAATTGCCGGTGATCGTATCAATCACACCATAAGGATATACGGCACCAGATGATCCCTGATAAACCCTTTTTTCAAGAAACATTGGATTAGGATCTTCTGTATCAGTAGTCCATGTAGGCAATGTAATCGTTTCTTGCTTGACACTGACTTTGCTGTACATTTTTAACTCTCCACTAAAAAATGTAAGTTATCTATCGTATAATTGCACTCTAGACACAATTTTTTAGTACGTAATCCTGAATGATCACGGATTATACTAAAGGGAGTTTACTGAATGATTCATGTTGGGCTTAATAACTTCAGAATGCGGCAACTCAATAAAGAGCTCATTATGTCTCTGGTCTGGAGAGAAAAAAGAGTCACAAAGTCGCAGGTGGCAAAAAACACTGGCCTGTCAATTCCAGCCGTTACCAATATATTGGAAGAACTGATCGTTGAGGGGCAGCTTTCTCATTCAGATAAGAACCTGAGCAACCGGGGAATTAGTAGTGGTAGTTATCTCCTCCCGGAAACGAACCCTATGACACTGTGTCTTAACGTGACACCAACCACAATTGAAAGTCAGTTAGTTGATCATCAGATAGTACCTGTCAGTGAGTTGACCTGTGAATGGGTGTCAATGCCTGGCCCGGCAGTATTGTTAGATGTAATTGCGCAGAGGTATATAGATTGCCAGAAAAAATTCCCCAATAAAAAGATCAGGCTTGCTATTGCAATGCATGGGCAGGTAGATCCTGAAACTGGTGTTTCACAATATATGCCTCAGGCTCCGTGGCGAGAATCTGTTGAAGTTAAATATATTCTTGAAAACAGGTTAAAATGCCCGGTCATAGTTGATAATGACTGTGTTATGCTGGCATTAGCCGAAAAATGGCAAGGTCATAATGAAAATAAAGATATTTGTGTAATTAATGTCGATTATGGTATTGGCTCATCATTTATTATTAATAATACTATTTATCGCGGTAGTCTGTATGGAAGTGGCCAAATTGGCCATACCATAGTAGATCCGGATGGTAAAGCCTGTAGTTGTGGTCGTTATGGTTGCCTTGAAACAGTAGCCTCACTGAGCGCAATTAAAAAACAGGTAAGAATAAGCATGAAGCGTAGTTGTGGCTTATCGTCTGGTGAGGTTGAAAATATCAATACAGATATATTGACTGAACTATGGCGTAATAAAGATCCAGTGACCAGGGGAATTATTGAGGATGGTGCAAATGCCATAGGGCTCAGCTTGTATAATTTTCTTAATATATTAAATATTAACCAGATTTGGTTTTATGGCGCAAGTTGCCAGTTTGGTAATGAATGGCTGGAAATGATTACCCGGAATGTGAATGGCAATCCTTTTGATCCCAAAAATAATGTTAAAAGAAACGAAACAAGTATTCAGTTTGGGCGTTTGACCCGGCAGGAACAAATCATGGGGATTGCCTGGTTATATGTTGAGGAGAATTTATCTTCATTTCAGTGTTAGTTCGATTTTTTAGTGGGATATGGGCTGGTAACATAGAGCATGTTCAGTGGCAATCAGCAGGGTTGCTTTAGTAATATGTTATCAAGGCGTACAGGTTTCAGCTAGTGTGTTTTATTACCGTTAGGCTACCTAAAACTGGTGTACTGACAAAGTGAAAAAAAAGGTTTATCTTTGTTGGCGCTTATAGCGAATGAAATAGTTATTTACCCAAGGTTAACTGATGATTACATTTCGCCCAATGCGGGAGGATGAGTATCCGGGCTATCTGGAATACTTTATTACTGATTACGCTCGCGAGATTACAGAAAATTATAAACTTACTCCTGATGACGCTCTTACCAGAGCCAGGAAAGAAATAGCTGAAAGCCTGCCTGGCGGAGTAAAAACGCCGGGCCATGTGTTGGTATGTTTAATTTCTCACTCAGGTGATTCAGAAAAGCATATTGGGTACTTGTGGTATAAACCTGATGCCATTATGCGCTCTGTTTACATTTATGATTTTTACATCTTCGACACTTGCCAGGGGCAGGGGTTGGGGAAACATACGCTTTGGGAATTTGAGCATGAGATGCAGACGCAGGGGTTTGCAGAGATCAGGCTTCGCGTGGCTGGCGACAACGAGCGTGCCCGGCATGTCTATGAGGCAGTCGGTTTTGGAGTGACGGGAATCAACATGAGCAAGAATATTAAGAATTGAGGCTTTGCCGAAAAGAAAATAAGAAGAGGTAAGCCTGATGACAAACCTCATGTCCGCACAGAACGAGAGGATGTCACCCAATAAAAAACCAGAAAAATCAATTTATTGATTTTCGGCTGCTCACTAAAAAGAAGGAAAAACCACGCTTTTTCCTTCTTTTTCATCAATCTGAGGTGCGATTAAGCACCTCCGGTATGGTAGTTATAAATAACGCGTAATCAAGTGTTGGCGGAAATGGTCAGGGTTAAGTGACTCACCTGTCGCTTGTTTTACTAATTCATCTGTTGCCAGCAGGCAACCTTTATTCCAAATGTTGTTATTCAGCCAGTTAAATACAGGTGTCAGATCACCTGTGCGGATAATCTCATCTATATCCATTTTCTGGCGGATTGTCGCCATAAACTGCGCTGCGTACATGGCACCTAATGTGTAGGTAGGAAAGTACCCAAAACTACCATCAGTCCAGTGAATATCCTGCATACAACCGTCACGGTAATTATTCTGAGTGGAAAGCCCCAGTGATGCCTGCATTTTCTCATTCCACAAATCAGGAATGTCACCGACCTCAATATTACCTTCCATCAACGCGCGTTCTATCTCATAGCGCAAAATAACATGTGCCGGGTACGTCACCTCATCTGCATCAACGCGAATCAACCCGGGCGTAACACGGTGGTTCCAGGCAATGAAATTGTCTTCCTCAAGTGCTGGTTGTTGAGGGAAATGCTGTAAAACCAGGGTGCGCAGCTGTTTTAAAAACAGAGGATGGCGGCCAACCTGCATTTCAAAAAACAGGCTTTGCGACTCATGGATACCCATAGAACGCGCTTCAGCAACCGGCTGCCCCCGCCATTCACGCGGCAAATTTTGTTCATAACGCGCATGGCCGGTTTCGTGGATCACCCCAAACAGGGCACTAAACAGGTCATCTTCGCTGTACCTTGTGGTTATTCGTACATCATCCGGCACACCGCCACAGAACGGATGCGCACTGATGTCCAGCCGGCCAGCCTCAAAATCAAAGCCCAGCACTTTCATCACATCCAGGCCAGTTTCCCGTTGTAACGAAGTTGAAAACGGGCCTTGCGGGGGAACCAGAGGGAGACTGGCCTGGCGCGCCATAATTTCCTGAATCAAGTCTGGCAGCCAGATTTTTACCGAGCCAAACAGTGTATCGAGTTTGGCACTGCTCATACCAGGTTCGTACAGATTGAGTAATGCATCGTAACGAGAAACACCGGTTGCCTCTGCGCGCAACGTAGCTTCTTCCCGGGCCAGACTGACCACTTCTTTTAACAGCGGCTCAAAACTGGCCCAGTCATTACTGGCCCGTAAGGTGCGCCAGGCGTGTTCGCAGCGGCTCCCGGCAAGTGACTGCGCTTCAACCAGGTTACCGGGTAATACGGTAGCCAGTGCATATTGCCGGGTTATTTCATGCAGGTTAACCTGCTCGCTGCTACTCAAGGGTAATGTTTGTGCTTCGGCAATCCAGTCACCTACAACCGGTTCGGTCAGTAACTGGTGGCGCAATACTCGAAGCTCTGCCAGAGCTTCACTACGGGCGGCTGCGCCTTTCGGTGGCATCATGGCCTGCATATCCCAGCCGGCAATAGCTCCGAGGTGTGCAAAGCGGGACAGTCGCTGGAAACGGTGAGTAAGTTGCTGGTATGCGTTGGGCATTCTCAGACCTTATTTTCAGATTAACGAATCAGATAACGCATCAATAACACAGATATTGTATGCAAGTGAATAAGGCTCTGCAGATGGCTGTAAAACGTTGACAGGAAAAATAGCCTGAAGATTTCAGGCATGACGTGCAAACGGTATATATTTACCGCCTCTTATTCAGGTTGCCTGTTTGAGCATGCCATAAACAAGAGGCTTATTTTTCTAGTGTGCTTTGAAATGCAACCGGGCTCCGGTACACAGAGCCAGGCAAAGTAACAGGGCGATAAACCCGGCAACGCCCGGCCAACCAGCGTTATGCCAGAAAACGCCACCTAAGGTGCCCGCCAGGCTGGAACCCAGGTAATAACAGAACAGGTACAATGATGAAGCCTGGCCTTTGGCCCGGCGTGCGCGTTGCCCAATCCAGCCGCTGGCAACAGCGTGAGCGGCAAAGAACCCGGCCGAGAACAACAGCATGCCAATAAATATTGCCCACAGATTATTGAATAACGTGATAAGCACGCCACACAACATAATTGCCGTGAATAAAATCATGACTGGCCCGCGGCCATACTTATTGGTCATTGCTCCTGCTCTGGGGGAGCTCCAGGTACCAGTCAGGTAAACCACCGACAACAACCCAACCACAGCCTGGCTCAGGAACCAGGGAGCAGACATCAGGCGGTAGCCAATATAGTTAAATAATGTGACAAACGCGCCCATTAACAAAAAACCTGTCGCAAATAGCAGAGGAAGACCATCATCCCGCCAGTGCAGGCGAAAGTTAATCAGCAGCGTTTTAGGCCGTAGTGAAGCAGGGCGGAAATGACGCGAAGCAGGCAAAATGCGCCAAAACATTAAGGCGGAAGCCAGCGCAAAACAACCGATGAAACCCATGGCGATACGCCAGGAGAATAAGTCCGTCACCACACCGGTAATCAGGCGGCCACTCATGCCACCAATTGAGTTCCCACTAATATAAAGCCCCATAGAAAATGCCACTACGCTTGGGTGTATTTCTTCACTGAGATAAGTCATCCCTACAGCGGCAACACCACTGAGCGCCAGGCCTGTCAGTGCGCGCATAATCAGGATCCCTTGCCAGGTTGGCATAATCGTGGCAAGGATGGTACAAGCTGCCGCCAACAGAAGCGCCGCAACCATAATGGGTTTGCGCCCCATGGCATCTGAAAGTGGTCCGGTAAACAGCAAACCAACCGCCAGCAACCCAGTGGACATAGACAGTGAAATACTGGCGCTGGCAGCCGAAATGCCAAATTCGTGGGAGAGAATTGGCAAAATAGGTTGTACACAATAGAGCAACGCGAAAGTGGCCAGGCCTGCGGTAAACAGGGCAAGGGTCACACGCATAAACTGGGGAGTACCACGCTTGATAAACTCAGAACTTACCGGTGCTTCAGAAGGTTTACCGTCAATAACTCTGCCCGGTGCAGAGGTGACGATGGTTGTACGGCTCACACGAATCCCTAATTTTTCTCTCTTCCCCCGCATTCAATGGGACGGGGTAACCACCTGGTGTAGGGTAGGAATTTTCGATTATTCTGTCTAATATATTAATAATCTCAAATAATATTTATAAAGTATGAATATCGAATTGCGCCATTTACGCTATTTTATTGCGGTTGCGGAAGAGTGTCATTTTGGGCGGGCTGCTGCGCGGCTGAATATTTCCCAGCCACCACTGAGCCAGCAAATCCAGATTCTGGAGCAGCAAATTGGTGCACGCTTGCTGGCCCGCACCAACCGGAGTGTCAGCCTTACGGCTGCGGGGCAACAATTTCTGGCAGATGCACGGCAAATTCTTATCCAGGTCGAAGCGGCTGCAACTCGTGCGGAGCGATTGCACCAGGGGGAAATTGGCGAGCTACGCCTGGGTTTTACTTCCTCAGCGCCATTTATCAAATCTGTTTCGGCATCTTTATCCGCTTTTCGCCGCCAGTACCCCGGTGTGCATATGCAAACCCTTGAAATCAATACTCGTGCACAAATCGCGCCCTTGAGTGAGGGAGCGCTGGATCTTGGCCTGATGCGTAATACCACATTGCCGGATACGCTTGAATGGCAGGTCATTCTGCGTGAGCCATTGCTGGCGATGCTTCCCATGGATCATCATCTTGCCCGCCGGTCAGTAATTCCATTAACTGAACTGGCAAAAGAACCCTTTGTTTTTTTTGATCCTCATGTGGGAACGGGTTTGTACGATGAAATTCTGGGGCTATTGCGCCGATATAATTTGACTGCGCAAATTACCCAGGAAGTGGGAGAAGCAATGACGATAATTGGCCTGGTTTCCGCAGGCCTCGGGGTGTCGATTTTGCCGGCTTCATTTCGCCGGGTACAACTTAAAGAGATGGTCTGGGTTCCCCTTGATGTCCATGATGCGGTTTCAGAAATGTGGCTGGTCTGGTCGCGCCATCATGAGCAGAGCGCTGCGGCACAGCATTTCAAAAATCTGCTGTTAACATCAATCAAAGGCTAATAAAGGGTTAATAATTCGCCAGTACATGAGTAAAAATGTGCGTTAATTCACAAGGCTGGGTAAATATTTGACGGCGAGTACGGAAGTGCTTCACCATAGCGCTGAAGATTATTTCGAAGCGCGAAAATAAAGGGAGCCGTCCGTGGTGGTTGACAGCCAGCCAGGCCATATAGATCAAATTAAGCAGACCAATGCAGGTGCCGTTTATCGCCTGATTGATCAACTCGGCCCGGTTTCCCGCATTGACCTTTCACGCCTGGCGCAACTGGCGCCTGCCAGTATCACGAAAATCGTGCGTGAACTGTTGGAAGTGCATCTGGTTCAGGAGACTGAAATTCAGGAGCCGGGTAGCCGTGGCCGTCCGGCAATTGGCCTGCAGGTAGAAACTGAGGCCTGGCATTATTTGTCGGTGCGTATTTCTCGTGGCGAAATCAGCCTGGCATTACGTGATCTGAGCGGCAAAGCCGTGGTCGAAGAGAACATACCGTTTGCGCAGTCCGGCAATGAGCCATTTCTTGAGCGGCTTGTCAAAGAAGTGGATGCATTTTTTACCCGCAATCAGTCCCGCCTGGAGCGGTTAACGGCGATTGCTATCACTTTGCCCGGTATAATTGATACGGAAAATGGCATCGTGCACAGCATGCCGTTTTATGCCGATGTAAAAGAAATGCCTCTTGGTAGTACGCTGGAAAACCATACCGGTGTGCCTGTGTATATTCAGCATGATATCAGCGCATGGACTATGGCTGAGTCATTATTTGGCGCATCGCGTGGAGCCCGCGATATTATTCAGGTTGTTATCGACCACAATGTGGGTGCTGGTGTGATAACCGACGGGCGGTTGCTGCATGCTGGCAGCAGCAGTCTGGTGGAGATTGGGCACACCCAGGTCGACCCATGGGGGAAGCGTTGCTACTGTGGAAATCACGGTTGCCTGGAAACCATTGCCAGTACAGACAGTGTACTTGAGCTGGCACAGCAGCGCCTGGGCCAGTCGATGAGCAGCATGCTGCATGACCAGCCTTTATCCGTTGAATCCCTGTGTGATGCTGCGCTGAAAGGGGATTTACTGGCAAAAGATATTATTACCGGCGTGGGCACCAATGTGGGGCGTATTCTGGCAATTATGGTGAATTTATTTAACCCACAAAAAATACTGATTGGCTCACCACTGAACAGGGCCGCAGCTATTCTCTACCCGGCAATGACCAATTGCATACACCAGCAGTCGTTACCGGCATACAGCCGCCATATCCGGGTAGAGTCTACCCAGTTCAATAACCGTGGCACGATGGCTGGAGCCGCACTGGTAAAAGACGCGATGTATAACGGATCTTTACTCATCCGTCTGTTACAAGGGTAACAATTTGTCGTAACCACACTAAAAATTGCGCTACCTCAAACTGGCTGTCTGAGGATTCTTTTAGAATTTCTGCACTGAATTATTTATTCCATTAACTATCCCCAAATAATTTAAGTTGCAGAACAGGCCTGCTTACGTGGGTTTGAGTGTGGTCGCAATCACCTTTCCAACACAGTATTCGGCACATCTGGCAACTTGGAGTACGAGGGGCCTTTCTTCCCTTACAATATCGGTGGAGTCAGCCATGCTGAAGCGTTTTTTTGTCACGGGAACGGATACAGCTGTTGGTAAGACAGTCGTGTCCCGTGCGTTACTTCAGGCGTTGGTGTCAGCGGGACATACTGCTGCAGGGTATAAACCTGTAGCCAAAGGCAGTCAGGAGACACCGGAAGGGTTACGTAACCGGGATGCACTTGTGCTGCAATCGGTCTCATCGCTTGAATTACCTTATGATGCCGTCAATCCTGTCGCTCTGAGCGAAGAGGAAAGCAGTGTTGCTCACAGCTTCCCTATTAACTACAGCCTGTTATCTGATGGCCTGGCGAAGTTATCCGGCCAGGTTCAGCATGTGGTTGTTGAAGGTACCGGGGGCTGGCGCAGCCTGATGAACGACCTGCGGCCACTTTCTGAGTGGGTGGTGCAGGAACAATTGCCGGTACTGATGGTGGTGGGTATCCAGGAAGGGTGCATCAACCACGCATTGCTCACGGCGCAGGCTGTCGCCAGTGACGGTCTGCCGCTGCTTGGCTGGGTGGCTAACCGCATTAACCCATGTCTGGCGCACTATGCAGAAATTATTGATGTAATGAGTAAAAAAATCCCGGCACCGCTGGTAGGGGAAGTACCCTATTTACCACGGGCGGAACAGCGGGATTTGGCCCGATATCTTGATCTATCCGTACTGGGCCTTACGGTAAATCGAGTCCGGCCACAGCCAGCGTGACAGCACGGAAGCAATAACACTGGCCAGTAACAGGGCGGGTAACAAAGTATACTCGCCTGTCATTTCGCACACCATCAATGCCGCCATGATAGGCGCATGGGTGGTGGCGGCAAGTAATGCTGCCATTCCTGTCAGGCCGAAGCAGAGCACGCTTTCGGTATCCACGCCATGGAGCATTCCCCACAAACGCCCGGCACATAACCCTGTTGCCACACCAATAAATAAGGTGGGTGTGAAAACCCCGCCTGGGGCACCGGAACAACTGCTCGCCAGCACAGCCAACAGCTTACACAGTAAAATCAGGCCAATAAACCCGAACAGTGGAGGCTGGCTCAAAAATGCCTGAACAACGCTGTAACCATTACCCCAGACCATGGGAGTAAATGCAGAAAGGCAACCCACTATAGCGCCACCAGCCATCAGCCTGAGCGGTAAGGGCGCTATTTTTTGAAAGCCTTTACGGCTGGCGGACATCAGCCTGAGCAATAATGCTCCCCAGCACCCCATAACCACGCCAAGTAGCGCCATTTCCAGGTATTGAGAAGGTGATGGCGCGGTAAGAGGTATCACCTGGTAGAGCGTGGTTCTGCCGTCACTGAGCAGGAGTGTCACCAGTTGTGCACTCACCGCAGCAATTACCACTGGCCCAAGCGAAGCCAGCATTAAGGTGCCAAACAACACTTCGGCAATAAACAGGCTTCCTGCAAGCGGGGCATGATAGGCGCTGGCCATCCCGGCCGCAGCACCGCAGGCCAGCCATAATTTCCACTCTTCGCGTGGTGTCAGGTAGTGGCACAGTTTGGCAGCAGCTAGCGAGGCAAGCAATATCATGGCTCCTTCCCGGCCAATTGCGCTGCCGGTAGAAACCACAATCAGTGAGGCACCGGATTTAACCAGGCTGCGTTGTGTGTCAAGCTGGCCATCGCCACTTTCAATGGCTTCCATATAGTCGTCCGGGCCGTGAGGGTGTTGGTACGAATAGCGCTGCCATAGCCACAGTACCAGTCCGGCCAGTAACCCCCCTGTCGCGGGTGTCAAAATACGTCGCCACACAGGTAAGGCATCGGCTGCCGCAACCAGGCTGCCACCATGACTTCCCAAAACTGCATTTTCCAAAAACAGTAATGTTTGGCGAAATAACCAGACCGCGAGTGCTGCGGCAATACCTGTGACAACGGCCAGCAACAGGCGGCGCAACATACTGCGAATTTCCGGAAAAGGGTGAAGACGACGCATGGCAAAGATTCCCCAGAGTTAATCTTTATTTTAACTATCTATCAGTTGGTTAGCATTCTGGTTATAAGGTTATATTGAAACGAAATATAACAAAAGGTGACACTGTCACTTAAAGGCTGATTAATTAACAATCAGGCCTGACAATAGACCGCCAGGTCTGATGAGTTAAACACCATTCAGCGCCATAAAGGTTTATCAGCTACCGGGACTGGTGAGCCTGCCTGCCATTGGTGGAGAGTAACTTGTGTGAGTTGGCTCAGTGCAGAGTAAAAATCGCCAGGTTCACTTTCGCCCAGTACATTGAGAAACCTGGGAGCCCAGGGAAGTATATGCCACGCCAGCAGTTCGTTGGTGGCCTGTTCCTGGCCATTTTCCGCCAGCCAGGCAGCCAGCATAAGAAGGGTGCCAATATGGTCTTCCGGTTCATTCTGGTTGGTTTCATGTTGAATACCCAGTTGTTGCATCCAGCTACGTAACGCAAGCAAAGAGTCGCCAAACAGGACATTTTCTTTATCAAGCCAGACGGAACCCCAGGGGGGAGCAGGCAGGGCGTCTGGTCCAATAAATAACCGTTGCCACGTTTCATCCAGTTTCCGCCGCTGTGGCGCAGCGAGCCGCATTCTCTGTGCAATACTGTTCAGCCTGTCATCTGCCCAGGGCCAGTCTTGTAGCCAGCTACCGGACGTGAAAGCGTCAACTAACGAGTGCGTTTGTGGTGCTTGTGGGGAAAAATAAAACAGCGCACCCAGTGCGCGTCCTGTCAGGGCAATATTCTCCAGGCGGGACATGTTACACCTCAATTAACAGTGAATAAGTGGGCGTCCTCGCCCACAGAAAGTTCAGTTTTCTACAACCATACCAATAGTTACACCCAGACCATAGAACAACCCGCGGCCAGTCCATTCACCGAGAATAACCAGCCCCCATCCGCTGAGCAAGGCTGGTAACGATGGATTCTTGCGTCGCACCAGTGGGCAGGCCCGGCAACCCCGCCCTGATACCAGCAATACCATGTGTGTTGTTCGCCATTGAGCATAGTGAGAAAGCAAAGTAGTGGCCTGCTGTACTGAGCTGTGAATCCCGGCAAGAGGGAGTGTCTGCGCGTGGTGTAATACACAGGGCCAAAATCCAGCGCCCGTAACAGGCAGGATTCAACGCAAGACTGTTTTTCACCTTCAGCGACACGGGAATAACAGCCATCACAATACCTTCTCTATTTCAACGAGGTTGGTATGCTGCGGGTTGCCTTTCGCCAGCGGAGACGGACGCTGTGTGGTTAATGTGTTGACGCATGCGCCGTGGTCAATACGGTCCCCATTCATACTGGCATTATGCCATGCGCCCTGGCCCATAGCGGTTACGCCGGGCATAATGCGCGGTGTCACTTTCGCGGGAATACGTAGCTCTCCACGTTCATTAAATACCCGCACCATATCTCCTTGTTGGATGCCGCGCTGTTGGGCGTCAACTGGGTTGATCCACACTTCCTGGCGGCAGGCAGCCTGCAGGACATCAACATTGCCATAGGATGAATGAGTGCGCGCCTTATAATGAAATCCAAATAACTGTAAAGGCCACTGACGGCGGTCTGATGAATCCCAGCCTTCAAACGTGCTGGCATAAATGGGGAGTGGGCTGATGACCTCATCAGGTTTGATTTCCCACTGTCTGGCAATGTCTGCCAGCCGGGAAGAGTAAATTTCAATTTTTCCGGAAGGCGTTTTCAATGGATGCGCCACCGGATCATCGCGAAAGTCTTTATAGGCCACGAAATGCCCGTCCGGGTCTTTGCGCTTATAAATACCCATTTCACGCAGTGCTTCATATTGCGGGAGTTTGGGATCACGGGCGATCATTTTGCTGTACAGGTACTGCAACCATTCACGCTGGGTCCGGCCTTCAGTAAATTTCTGGTAAATATCCGGGCCGAGCCTGCGGGCAATTTCACTGGTTATCCAGTAAATGGGTTTACGTTCAAATTTTGCAGAGGTTGCTGGCTGGATAAATATCAGGTAGCCCATATTTCCTGCATAATCATTGGGAATAATATCTTCCTGCTCAACGGTCATCAGGTCTGGCAACAGAATATCGGCGTATTTAGCCGAAGCAGTTAAAAAGTTGTCGATAACCACGATCATTTCGCACTGTTTATCGTCCTGCAAAATATCATGGGTGCGGTTTATCTGGGCATGCTGGTTTACCAGCGTGTTGCCTGCATAGTTCCAGATAAATTTAATGGGCACATCGAGTTTTTCTTTACCTCTCACCCCGTCGCGCAGCGCAGTCATCTCCGGCCCACGGGTAATGGCATCTGTCCATGTGAAACAGGAAATCGCGGTTTTAACTGGGTTATTCAGTACTGGCATACGCTCAATGGTAATGGTCCAGGTCGATTCACGCGCACCACTGTTACCACCGTTGATGCCAACATTACCGGTCAGAATGGGGAGCATCACTATTGCGCGGGATGTCAGTTCACCATTAGCCTGGCGCTGCGGCCCCCAACCCTGGCAAATGTAGGCTGGTTTGGTACTGCCTATTTCCCGGGCAAGCTGGATAATTTTGTCGGCAGGAATACCCGTAATAGCCGATGCCCACTGTGGCGTTTTCGGCGTTTTATCCTCTCCAGCGCCTAATATCCAGGCTTTATAATGGCCATTAGCAGGCGCATCCGCAGGGAGTGTTTTCTCGTCATAGCCAACGCAATAGTCATCTAAAAATGCCTGGTCAACTAAATTCTCGGTAATCAGAACCCAGGCCATTCCCGAAACCAGAGCGGCATCCGTACCCGGACGAATGGGAACCCACTCATCCTCACGGCCAGCGGCGGTATCGGTGTAGCGGGGGTCAATTATTATCATTCTGGCATTGGATATTGCCCGAGCCTGCTCAAGGAAATAAGTGATCCCGCCGCCGCTCATGCGGGTTTCTGCCGGGTTATTGCCAAACATCACCACCAGTTTGCTATTTTGAATATCCGAAGTGCTGTTACCCAGGTTACTGCCATAGGTATAAGGCATGGCACAGGAAATTTGTGCGGTGCTGTAAGTCCCGTATTGGTTGAGAAAACCGCCATAGCAGTTCATCAGCCGGGTGACCAACGATGCCGAAGGTGAGGAGCGTGTGATATTGCCGCCAACAATGCCGGAGCTGTAATTGATATAGACAGCTTCATTACCCCAGGTTTTCACCACCCGCTTCAGGTTAGCGGTAAGGGTATCCAGAGCTTCATCCCAGGAGATGCGCCTGAATTTTCCTTCACCGCGTTTACCGACTCGCTTCATTGGGTAATTCAGCCTGTCCGGATGGTTCATTCTGCGGCGAATTGAGCGGCCCCGCAGGCAGGCGCGCACCTGGTGATCACCATAAATATCAAACCCGGTATTATCTGTTTCGACCCAGGTGACTTCATCATTAGTGACGTGCAGGCGCAGTGCGCAACGGCTGCCACAGTTAACTGAGCAGGCACCCCAAACCACTTTATCTCCGGCGGGAGCCATACCCTGTTTCACGGCCGCAGTGGCAGGGCGCAGGCCGAATGGCAAACTCACACCACCGGCGGCCAGTGCCAGCCCACTTAACATGCCAGATTTGACCAGCGTCCGGCGGCTGATACCGCTATGTTCATCGCTCGACATAACTCGCTCCATCGAAAAAATGAGTAACTACAACCTGAAAAGAATGGATGAAAGCGTAAATGGCTGCGCGGTAATGCCTGTGGACTACTACGGGCTTTTGCACAGGGAACGCTTCCGTCGTTTTTAGTTACCAGACTAATAATTTTTAATATGCAGTGTGGCAGGGTGGATGGAGTAAAATATTATTTCGTATCAAATATCAGCGGGTTTTGTGTGATAAAAAAAGGGACTGGCAGGGGAGCCAATAACAGGCGTGGCTCATCAAAGTATGGCCACGCCGGGGGAAGAAATGCTATCAGGGTGATGGCGTGTGCATTTCGCTGTCGCTGGTATTATCGGTGTTATCGCCTTTTTGGTAGAGAATTTTAAAGGTATCGTTTGCACAATGGCCAACTACCTGCGCTCCTGGTTGTTCTGCCTGGTCATTGGCTACAATCGAAAGCGAGAAGTTATCCGGGTCAACACCATTATGGATGATACGTTGTTCAATATCGGCTTTTACCCGTTCGCAGGATGCCGGTGCAGCCAGGGCAGAGAAGCTAAAACACAGTAACAATGCGGTAGGCCATAAAACGGCTTTCATCGGTATTACCTCCTGAATTTGTGTGATACCTCAGTCTGGCAGATAATAGGTAAAGTACTGTATTGCTTTATATCATTTAAACAGGTTAATTCTGATTTGCTAAGGAACTATGTGCGATACGTCATTCCAGTGAGTTTTATGGCGATTCTCCTCGCAGGTTGCGATGACAATCAGCCCCCTAAGGCACTGACGCCTGAAATGGCCAGTTTTTCTAATGAATTCGATTTCGATCCGGTGCGCGGCCCGGTAAAAAAGCTGACCGAAACATTGCTCAATGAAGATGGGAAAGTTGAGCGGCGCTTCCATGCCACGTTATCGCAGGAAGGGTGTTTTAACACAATGGATATGCATGATGTGTCGCGTAACACCGATTCGTCTTTACTCCTCGATGCTAATTACTATGTTAATGCTATTACTCAGGAAAAGCTGATTCGGCTACAGGGAAAATGCCAACTGGAGTCCATTCCTGCAGCAGGAGTGACATACCAGACCAATGACAATGATTTCGTGACAGGCGTGTCCAGTAAAGATTTGCATATCACCTATCGCTACGCGGCGAACGGGTTTCCTCTGGGGCGGGTAACCAGGAGAGGTGACCAGACGCTGGAGATCCGGAACATTCCAGTAAAAGACACGCGCAAGCTGCTTGATTACCAAACACAAACCTGGGTAAATGGTAAACAGGTTAGCCAGACGGTACAAACCTGCGACTATGACCGTCACGATAACCCGACAACCTGTGAGATAGAAAGTAACAGCGTTACGGCGCAACCCGAAACGCAAACCCGGTATACAGTAAAGTACGAAATTGAATATTACTGACAGTTACTGGCTGTGTGCCAGGCTGTGAGTACGCTTACTGCGCAGTGGGTTTCACCATCCCACTCGCGGGTATTTTGTGCAGTGCCATATATTGGTGCTGCAGAATATACATTCTGATGGTGTTGCGATATTCGCCATTAATAAAGAACTCATCTACCAGCTCACCTTCTACAATGAAGCCCAGCTTTTTGTAGATGTGAATGGCTTTGACGTTTTCTTTATCAACAATCAGGTAGAGTTTATATAGGTTGAGAACGGTAAACCCGTAATCCATAGCGAGTTTTGCAGCTCTGGATGCCAGGCCTTTACCCTGAAACTCTGGGGAGATAATTATCTGGAATTCCGCGCGACGGTGGACATGATTAATCTCCACCAGTTCAACCAGACCCGCTTTTTGCCCCTCGCACTCCACAACAAAACGGCGTTCACTTTGGTCATGAATATGCTTGTCATACAAGTCAGATAGCTCGACAAAAGCTTCATAGGGCTCTTCAAACCAGTAACGCATAACACTGGCATTGTTATCGAGCTGGTGGACAAAGCGCAAATCTTCGCGCTCCAGCGGGCGCAGTTTTATTTCATCAAACCCTGACATGTTTTATTCCCTGTGTTTGAGATGTGCTCCCGGCTGGCGGGAGCGGGAGAGGTTATTGAGCTATCTGACGGCCAGTGTTGCGGTCCAGGCAGCGTAATGTGTTCGGCTCCCAGTACGCATTAACATTGGCACTTTTCAGGCAACGGTCACGAGCGTCGAATGCTGCATCTTCCTTATCCCATTCTTTTTCAACCCGTTTATTAACCTTGTTACGCAAAGAACGCGTGTCATTCCATTGCTCTTTATCCATTGCTGCGTTTTGACGGCTCTGCGCGCTGTCACCTGACTCAATAATCAGTTTATCTGTCTTCGATAATGCAGGGGCTGAAAATGCCACAGCACTGGCCAGCAGGGCGACAGGCAGTAATGAAGTTAACAATTGTCCTGCTTTATTCATAGAGACTCCTTATTCACACAATCACCGGATCCTTGTTTTGTATTTACGCACAGGAAGGCCCGGGCACCTGCCGTAAATTATCACGAGTATATAACATTGTAATGCCAGCTCAACACTACCGGTATATCTCGTTGCAATTACATACAGGTTAATGATAAGTCCAGGACAGGCCCGGGTTTTATCACGGGCTGTTATCCGCAAGAGCCAGACTGTTCTTGCGAGTATCAAAACGCAATTTCATTTTATTTTGTGACTGTTATCACAATTAACTACCATTCTAGTCTTGTAGTAGGGGAAATATGTCGTACATCATGAAAGCACAACACTGAGTCTGCCAGGATAACGCCATCCTGGTTCAATCCGCTTAATGATGAGTTTAATAATGGAAAAGACGTTATTAGCAGCAAACGCAACCTGTCCAGCCTATGACAGAAATGCCCTTAAAACCCGCATTGTTCACCTGGGTTTTGGTGCGTTCCACCGCGCCCATCAGGGGGTTTATGCCGATATTCTTGCCGCTGAACACCAAAGCGACTGGGGTTATTGCGAAGTTAATCTGATTGGCGGCGAACAGCAAATTGCTGACTTACACCGCCAGGATAACCTGTATACCGTCGCTGAAATGTCCGCCGATAACTGGCAGGCGCGCGTAGTGGGCGTGGTAAAACGTGCCATGCACGTCTCTGTTGATGGCCTGGACGCGGTTCTGGAAGCCATGTGTGAGCCTCAGGTGGCTATTGTCTCCCTGACCATTACAGAAAAAGGGTACTGCCACTCCCCGGCAACAGGTGAACTCAACCTGGACAACCCGCTGATTGCCGAAGATTTACGCCACCCGCAACAACCGAAATCGGCTGCCGGTGTGATTGTTGCCGCGCTGGCATTACGCAAAGCGCGCGGTCTGGCGCCATTCAGCGTGATGTCATGCGATAACATGCCGGAAAATGGCCATGTTACCCGCAACGTTGTGCTGGCATATGCCCGCCAGGTTGATGCTGCGCTGGCAAGCTGGATTGAGCAGCACGTCACTTTCCCGTGCACCATGGTTGACCGTATTGTGCCTGCCGTGACAGCAGATACGCTGGCTAAAATTGAACAGATTACCGGGGTTGCTGACCCGGCCGGTGTTGCCTGTGAACCTTTCCGCCAGTGGGTGATTGAAGATAACTTTGTCGCTGGCCGCCCTGAATGGGAAAAAGCCGGCGCACAGCTGGTCAGTGATGTTATCCCGTTTGAAGAGATGAAATTACGGATGCTTAACGGCAGCCACTCATTCCTGGCGTATCTGGGTTATCTTGCCGGTTACCAGCATATTAACGACTGTATGGGCGACGATAACTATCGCCGTGCCGCACATGCCCTGATGTTGCGTGAACAGGCACCAACACTGCAGGTTCAGGGCGTTGACCTGGCGCGTTATGCTGATTTGTTGATTGAGCGTTACACCAACCCGGCGCTGCGCCATCGTACCTGGCAAATTGCGATGGATGGCAGCCAGAAGTTACCGCAACGCATGCTGGATTCAGTTCGCTGGCATCGCGCACATAACAGTGATTTCTCACTGCTGGCGTTGGGGGTTGCCGGGTGGATGCGCTATGTCGGTGAGGTGGATGAACAAGGCCAGCCCATCGAGGTGATGGACCCGCTATTGCCTGTTATCCGTGAAGCTACTGCCGCTTCGGCGGAAGATGATTCACGGGTTAAGGCTTTGCTGGGGATAAGCGCGATTTTTGGTACAGATTTACCCCAGGACCCGGTTTTTGTGGGCGCAGTTACCCGGGCCTGGCGTTCACTACTGGCGAATGGCGCAAAAGCGACGGTTGCCGCATGGGCTCAGGCGAATGCCTGATTGCCTGCTACTGGCACAGTGATTTATGTTTAATCAACCAAACCCGCTGCGGCGGGTTTTTTTACGCTCAGAGATTAGTCAGATGCCACTAAACAATCTCCAACTGGTCATTGCGAGCGTAAACTTGCCGGTGAATAACGCGAAACCGGCATTAAGCGGGCTTATTGCTCTTCCGTAAACCAGTCGCGGTTTTCCTGGCGGATTAGCAAAACAGAGGCGCTAATCTCAGCCAGATGCTGATGCATGGTTTCGTCCGCCAGTTGTTCATCATGCTTTTCCAGCGCCCGGAATATCGCCCAGTGCTGCTCCAGCAACATCTCATGAGGTGTAACGTGGTCAAGGCTCATAAAACGCACCCGGTCCATTGCCGCTTTAATATTCTCAATGGTCTCCCACGCCAGGCGACACTGGGCAATATCACACAGAATTTGGTGAAAATCGTCGTCCAGTTGGAAAAAATCGTTCAGCTGGTGGCGGTCAATTGCCGTGCGCTGCTGATTAAGGTTTTGCTCTAACTGGTAAAGTTGTGCATCGGTAACCAGTATGGCGGCCCGACGTACCACCGCGCGCTCTATCGCTTCCCGGACAAAACCGCCACTACGTACCTGGTTCAGGGAGATTTTGTTGACATAACTTCCGCGTTGAGGACGAATCTGGATCAGACCATTTTCTGCCAGTTTGATAAACGCCTCACGTACCGGCTGGCGCGAAACGTCAAAACGCAGTGACACTTCTTTTTCTGAAAGCGGGGTGCCGGGTGGAATCAGGCAGTGAACGATATCGCGCCGCAAAATGCGGTATATCTGCTGATTGACAGGTTGAGTAGGGTTGAGATGCGTTTCTTCGGTCATGGTTTGTCTTTTGTTAGAGTAAACCCAATGATTTTACCCTGTTTTTGGCGGTTCGCCCATACCCGGCTGGCAAGCCGGGTGGGGAAAATCAGGCGGAGCGATGGACAGTTAACCCACCAAACGTCTGGCTGACGGGCATCATTTCAAGTGTGTTGATATTGACATGCGCAGGCAGCGTGGCAACCCACCAGACTGCCTCGGTGACATCTTCCGGGCTCAGTGGTTGCGTGTTCTGATAGGTTTTATCTGCTTTATCGTCATCACCTTTAAAGCGCACATTGGAAAATTCCGTGCCCCCAACCAGGCCTGGTTCAATATCGGTTACCCGCACCCCGGTACCATTCAGGTCGGTACGCAGATTCAGGCTGAACTGGCGAACAAACGCTTTGGTTGCCCCATAAACATTGCCACCTGCATAAGGCCAGCTTCCGGCAGTGGAACCAATATTAATAACATGCCCGCGGTTACGTTCAACCATGCCAGGCAACACCGCGCGTGTCATATATACCAGGCCTTTGGTATTGGTATCAATCATGGTTTCCCAGTCATCCGCGCTGGCTTTATGTGCAGGTTCTAAACCCAGAGCCAACCCGGCGTTATTTACCAGAACATCGATATTGCGCCATTCGGCGGGCAATGAGCTGATAGCGGATTCAATCGCCGCACGATTACGTACATCAAGTTGAATGGTCAGCACACTGTCGCCCAGGGCGTCCTGCAATGTCTTTAAACGCTCAGCTCTGCGCCCGGTAGCAATAACTCTATGTCCGTTTGCCACAAAACGACGAGTGATTGCTTCACCAAACCCGGCTGTTGCGCCTGTAACCAGAATAAGCATCTGTGTTTCCTCTACATTTTTGCGTGGTTTTGCCCATGGACGTTCAGGCAGTGGTGATACAGCAAGTGATTGTTCGGTAACCCGGATGACCCGCACGACTGCCTGAAACAGAAACTATACCTTAGCACGCAAAACATAAGCTTGAGAACTCTGCCCGGATGACGACAGCAACGCGATGTTCCTTAATGGTGCAACTGAACCATTAAAGTGCAGCCAGCGTACGCGAAAATGTGCGGTAAACCGGCCTGATAAACTAAAATAATAAAGGGCAAACGGTTGCTTTAATATGCAACCGTTTGCGCCTGAGAAAAATAGCCTGCTGTTGCGCAAATGAAATGAAAATATATAACTTAATGAATAATAAATGAAAAATATAAAAATAAAATTGGCACTCTGATTGCAAGTTACCTGTGACGATATGGTTATTTTATTCATCTGCATAATATAAAGAGGGGTAACCCTCATTAAAGAGGCTGATTATGGCTGTTAACTATACTCAGGCTATCCGGGGGCAATTTTTCGATATTACCCAGCCCTCAGACGATCCTGCCGCCATCGCTGAGCATGCCCGTTACCTGGAAGACGGCCTGTTATTAACAGAAGGCGGGCATATTGTGGGACTGTATAACTGGTCTGAAGGCAGCCAACTGCTGCGCAGCACCGATGATGTGGCTGATTACCGCGGAAAACTGATTGTGCCCGGGTTTGTCGATACCCACCTGCATTATCCGCAAACCGAAATGATAGGTGCCTGGGGAGAGCAACTGCTGAGTTGGCTGGAAACCTATACCTTTCCCGTTGAACGCCAGTTTGAAAGTGAAGCCCATGCTATTCAAATGTCGGCTTTTTTCCTGAATCAATTACTCAGTAATGGCACCACAACCGCACTGGTGTTTGGCACGGTCCACCCACAATCAGTGGATGCGTTATTTCGTGTCGCCTGGCAACTGGGCATGCGCCTGATAGCGGGCAAAGTGATGATGGACCGCAATGCGCCAGACTACCTGACAGAAACACCTGAACAGAGCGAACAACAAAGCCGCGAACTGATAACGCGCTGGCACAACAAAGGGCGACTTAACTATGCGCTCACTCCGCGTTTCGCCCCCACGTCGTCACCTGAACTGCTGGCAGCGGTTGAGCGCCTGCGCACAGAGTTTCCGGATACCTGGCTACAGACACATTTAAGTGAAAACCCCCAGGAAGTTGCCTGGGTGAAAAGCCTGTGGCCCGAACAGAAAAATTACCTTGGCGTTTATGACAGTTACCGACTGACCGGGCGTCGCAGCGTATTTGCTCACGCCATTCACTTAGATGACGACGAATGGAACTGCCTGCAACGCACTGAATCTGCCGTGGCTTTTTGCCCTACATCCAATCTGTTTTTAGGCAGTGGCCTGTTTAACTTGCAGCGCTGCCAGCAACAACGAGTGCGTATTGGTATGGGAACAGATGTGGGCGCAGGGACCACATTCAGCATGTTACGTACTCTGGGGGAAGCCTACAAAGTGGCCCAGTTGCAGTCATTTCGCCTCAGTGCGTGTGAAGCATTTTACTACGCCACACTCGGTGGGGCTCACGCACTGGATCTGGACAGCTGTATTGGCAATTTTATGCCGGGCAAAGAAGCTGATTTTGTGGTGCTTGACCCACAAGCCACTCCACTACAGCGCCTGCGCGACAGCCACTGCCGGGATATCTACGAACGGTTATTTGTGCTGATGACTCTGGGGGATGACCGCAATATCTGGCAAACCTGGGTAAACGGCCAGCCTGTATGGTCCAGAGATAAGTGTGAGGTGGCAGCATGATTACTTTTTTACATAACCGGAAACGTACCATTGTGCGAGATATTGACCCCGGCACCACGGTACTGAACTGGCTGCGCGGCCCGGCCGGTTGCCCGGGCACCAAAGAAGGGTGCGCATCTGGCGACTGCGGAGCCTGCACGGTAGTGGTTGGCGAAGCGCAACAAGGCAAAATGGTATGGAAAACAGCAAATAGCTGCCTGATGTTGGTGAGCCAGTTACAGGGCAGGCAACTCATAACGGTGGAAGATCTTGCGCAGGGGCGGCAGTTACATCCCGCACAGCAAACTCTTGCTGACCACCATGGCTCCCAGTGCGGTTTTTGCACACCAGGTATTGTGATGTCAATGTTCGCTTTACAGAAAAATGCCCCCGGAGCAGACCGCCACACTATTGATCAACACCTGGGGGGGAATCTGTGCCGCTGCACAGGATACCGGCCAATTATTGAAGCTGCACAGGCTCTGTGTCAGTTACCTGACAATGACCAGTTCCAGGCAGATTCAGCCGCCATCGCGCAACAACTGGCACAAATTACCGGTGAAGAACAGAGCACTACCACCGAATTGGCGGGTGACGGCCACCGTTGTCTGTTACCAAAAGATATCACAAGCCTTGCCCGGCTGTATCAGCAATACCCGCAGGCTCACTTACTGGCAGGCGGAACCGACCTGGCACTGCAAATCACCCAGTTTTACCGCCCGCTGCCCTTGCTGATTAGCCTTAACTATGTGAAAGAACTCAGCACCATCACCGTGACGGATGCCATGATAACCCTGGGGGCGACAGCCCGCCTGGCAGACATTGGCCGTGAACTACAGGGTCATATTCCGGCATTCAGTGAGATGCTCACTCGCTTTGCTTCCTGCCAGGTTCGTAACCAGGCAACCCTTGCCGGTAACCTGGCAAACGCTTCGCCAATTGGCGATGGTGCCCCGATGTTGCTGGCTCTGGGGGCCAGCCTGACGTTGCAGTGCGGTGAACAACAACGTGAACTGTCACTGGATGATTTTTTCCTCGATTACCGCAAAACCGCGCTGGCACCCGGAGAGTTTATTCGTGCCATCCACATCCCAAGAGTGACAGTGTCACCTTCATTTCAGGCATGGAAAGTGTCGAAACGGCGTGAAGACGATATCTCGACAGTATTTGGCGCCTTTAACCTGCACCATAAACAGGGGGTGATCACCACCGCCAGGGTAGCCTTTGGCGGTATGGCGGCGGTGCCCGCCAGAGCACTGGCCTGTGAAGCGGCACTGTGTGGCAAGCCATTATCTGAAGCCACATTAACCGTAGCCTGCAAGGCGCTGGATGCGGATTTTTCGCCATTGTCAGATTTTCGCGGCACAAGCGGCTACCGTTTGCAGGTGGCGAAAAATTTATTGCGCCGTTATTTCATGAGCCAGCTACAAGGTTCAGACCTGGTGGAGGTGAGTCAGTATGTCGGGTAACCCAGTCAGCCTGGATGAACAGGCACTTAAAACACAATTTCTCAACACATTCGATCAGGGTGTCGGTCGCCGTCAAAAACATGAAAGTGCGGATAACCAGGTAAGTGGTAAAGCCACTTATGTGGATGACCGCCTGATCTTGCCGGGTATGCTCTATTTATGCCCGGTACTCAGTGAACACGCTCATGCCCGTATTCTTTCCGTTGATACTGACGCCTGTTACCAGGTGCCTGGTGTGGTCAGAGTGTTCAGCTGGCAGGATGTACCTGGTGAGCTGGATATCGGCCCGCTGGCTCCCGGCGACCCGCTGTTTGCAAAAGATACCGTGGAATATCATGGACAGGTGGTACTGACGGTTGCCGCTGAAACTCAGGAAGCCGCCAGAGCGGGCGCACTTGCGGCTGTGATTCGCTACCAGCCACTTGATGCCGTGCTGGATGTAGAAGAAGCACTGGCCCGTGAACTGTATGTTGAAGCACCCCATGTCCAGCAGCGAGGCGATATAGCAAAAGCGCTTGATACTGCACCCCGGCGTATTTCAGGGCAGTTCCATATTGGCGGCCAGGAACATTTTTACCTGGAAGGGCAGATTGCGGTGGTACAGCCTGGCGAAGATAACCAGGTACAGGTGTGGTCTTCCACCCAGCATCCTACCGAAGTGCAGAAACTGGTGGCATCGGTATTGGGTGTCAGCATGAATAAAGTGACTGTGGATATGCGCCGCATGGGCGGAGGGTTTGGTGGCAAAGAAACCCAGGCGGCAGGTATTGCCTGCCATGCAGCTCTGGCCGCCAGCCTGACAGGGAAGCCGGTAAAAATGCGCCTCTCACGGCGTGACGATATGCGTATAACGGGCAAGCGCCACCCGTTTTTTGTCCGGTATGATGTAGGATTCACTACAGAGGGTATCCTGCATGGCGTGCATATCGATCTTGCCGCCAACTGTGGTTATTCCCTTGATCTGTCCGGATCAATTTGCGACAGGGCGATGTTCCACGCCGACAATGCCTACTACCTGGGCGATGCCCGCATAACCGGTTACCGTTGCCGGACCAATCTGGCTTCCAACACGGCCTATCGTGGTTTCGGCGGGCCTCAGGGCATGGTGGCAATTGAACAAATCATGGACAGAATTGCCCGCGAATGCGGTCTGGATCCACTTGTCGTGCGCCAGCGTAATTTCTACGGAGCGCCAGGGCGTGATATGACCCATTACGGGCAGCAGGTCACCCATAACCTGGCTGAAGTGCTGGCAAGCCAACTGGTTGACAGTGCCCGGTATGCAGAGCGCCGGGCAGACATCGCCACCTTTAACCGCAATAATCCGGTACTGAAGCGAGGGCTGGCGATGACGCCGGTGAAGTTTGGTATCTCTTTTACCTCAAGTTTTCTTAACCAGGCTGGCGCACTTATCCTGATTTATACCGATGGCACGGTACAGCTTAACCATGGTGGTACCGAAATGGGCCAGGGGCTGAATACCAAAGTGGCGCAGGTGGTGGCGCAGGTGCTGCAAATCCCGCTGAGTGCCATTCAGGTAACACCCGCCAGCACCGGGAAAGTCCCCAATACATCGCCTACCGCCGCTTCATCCGGAGCTGATCTGAACGGTAAAGCAGCAGAAATTGCAGCCCAAACCCTGAAACAACGCCTGACCGACATGTTGTGCGGTCTGCATCAGTGCACAGCAGGCGAAGTGGTATTTCATAATGGTGTGGTGCAGGTTCCGGGCAAACATTATGCGTTTGCCGAAGTGGCAGCTTTGGGCTGGCTAAACCAGGTGCCACTCTCCGCAACCGGCTTCTATAAAGTACCGGGCATTCATTACGACCGGGCAGCAGGCAAAGGTTCGCCGTTTTATTACTTCTCCTGGGGTATGGCCTGCGCCGAGGTGCTGGTGGATACCCTCACCGGGGAATACCGCTTGCTACGCGCAGACATTCTGCATGATGTGGGGGATTCTCTGAACCCGGCGCTGGATATCGGCCAAATTGAAGGCGGGTTTATTCAGGGCGCAGGATGGTTAACCACCGAAGAGCTGTGTTGGGATAAAAACGGGCGCTTGCTGACAGATGGCCCCATGAGTTACAAAATTCCGGCAATCAGCGATATTCCGCCTGATTTAAGCGTCAACCTGCTGGAAAACCACCCGAATCCGCAGCAAACGGTATTTCGCTCCAAAGCCGTGGGCGAACCCCCATTTATGCTGGGGATCGCGGTATGGTGTGCTCTGCAGGATGCCATAGCCAGTGTGGCTGAGTACCGGCTTCATCCGTCTCTGGATGCACCCGCCACCCCGGAGCGAGTGTTGTGGGGCGTAATGGCCATGCAGGAGGCCTGCAATGAACCAACCCGATGACTGGATTGATATTTTGCAACAACTGCGCGCAGCCGGTAAACCTTGTGTATTGCTGACTGTTCTGAATGAAAAAGGCTCCGTTCCCCGGGGCGATGGCACCAAAATGGTGGTTACTGCCGGGGAAACCTGGCTGACAATTGGTGGCGGTAACCTGGAGTTCCAGTGTATCGCCCAGGCCCGCACGATGCTCCAGGCACAACAAACCATGCCTCACCTGGAACATATCGCGCTGGGCGCCCGCACAGGCCAGTGTTGCGGTGGCATGGCAAGCGTGTTATTCGAACCATTATTGGCCCCGTCCCCGTCGGTAGTTGTCTTCGGCGCAGGGCATGTCGGGCAGGCGCTGGTGAACCTGCTCGGCACATTGCCCTGCCAGGTCACCTGGGTGGATGAGCGCCCGGGGATGTTTGCAACCGCTCCCTCTGGAGTTATCTGCCGCCAGGTGGATGACCCGAATGACGAAGCCCGGAGTGCAGCACCGGGCAGTTATTTCGTGGTTATGACCCACCATCACCCGCGCGATTTAGAGCTGGCAGAAACCATTTTGCGCCGCGATGATTACCGCTACTTTGGGTTGATTGGGTCGCGCACTAAACGCCAGCGCTTTGATTACCGGCTGGAAGGTAAGGGGATTACCTCTCATCAACTGGCGAAAATGCGCTGTCCGGTTGGGTTACCAGATGTCAAAGGAAAACTGCCTGCCGAAATAGCCGTTTCCATTGCCGGAGAATTGATTGCTGTCTGGCAGCAAGATGCCTAAGCTTGGGGAAGAACATCACTGATAACAAGGAGAACCAGTGGACAATCCTTTTTTCACGCCATCATCGCTCCCTTATGGCGCTCCGAACTTCGCCGAAATTCGTGTTGAGCATTACCGGGCAGCTTTTGATGAAGCGGTGAAACGTAAACGTGCTGAACTGGCCGCTATTCTTGAGTGCACAGAGGCGGCAACATTCGAAAATACCTGCCTGGCGCTGGAAAAAAGTGGGCAGATGCTTGACCAGGTCACCGCCGTCTTTTTTGCCATGGCGAGTGCAGATACCAACCCGGTTATTCAGCAACTGGAAGAGGCATTTGCGGGTGAACTGGCTGTACTGGCAGATGAAATCTGGCTCAATGGGCAACTCTTTGCGCGCGTCGATTCCCTGTATCAGCGCCGTGAGACGCTGGAGCTTGACCCAGAATCAGCCCGCCTGCTGGAGATAACCTGGCAACGTTTTACGCTGTCTGGCGCAACCTTACCGCCAGGCAAACAGGCACGCCTGAGCGCGCTGAACTTACAGGCGGCGCAGCTTTCCAGCCAGTTTAACCGCCGCCTGCTGGCAGCGGACAAAGCTGGCGGGCTGGTGGTGGATAACCCGGAGGCACTGGCCGGGTTATCACCCGCTGAACAGGAAAATGCCCGGCAGGCGGCGGCAGAGAAGGGCCTGGGTAACCAGTGGCTGATTCCGTTACTGAATACCACACAGCAACCTGCACTGGCCGAACTGCACAACCGGGCCACCCGTGAAGCGTTATTCCACAAAGCCTGGTCGCGTGCTGAACAGAATGATGAAAATGATACCCGGGAAATTATTTTGCAACTGGCAGCAATACGCCAGGAGCAGGCCGCATTACTGGGGTTTGCCGATTACGCCAGCTGGAAAATGGCCGACCAGATGGCACAGCGCCCGGCAGCCGCATTGCAGTTTATGAATAACCTGGTACCGGCGGCAAAGCAGCGGGCACAGGCGGAACTTGCTGCTATCCAGAAAAAAGTGGATGACGAAAACGGTGATTTCGCAGTGAAACCCTGGGACTGGGCCTTCTATGCAGATCAGGTTCGTCAGGATACATGGCAACTGGATGAAGCCGCGATTCGGCCCTATTTCCTGTTAGACCGCGTGCTGCAGGATGGCGTGTTCTGGGCAGCCAGCCGCCTGTTTGGCATTACCTTCACTCCTCGCCCGGATATCCCGGTTTACCACCCGGATGTGCGGGTATGGGAAATCCACGACAAAGACGGCTCCGGGCTGGCACTGTTCTACGGAGATTTTTTCGCCCGCGACAGCAAAGCAGGTGGTGCGTGGATGGGTAACTTCACCGGGCAGTCCACATTGTTGAGCACAAAACCGGTGATTTATAACGTGTGTAATTACGCCAAACCCGCAGCAGGGCAACCGGCGCTTATTGGCTGGGATGATGTCATCACTCTGTTCCATGAATTTGGCCACACGCTGCATGGGTTGTTTGCCAGCCAGCGCTATGCAAGCCTGTCTGGCACAAATACCCCGCGGGATTTTGTTGAATTCCCTTCGCAAATCAACGAACACTGGGCCAGCTACCCGGAAGTGTTCAGCCATTATGCCCGCCACTGGGAAACCGGTGAACCTATGCCTGAAGCCTTGCGCCAGCGCATGCTGAATGCCGCGTTGTTTAATAAAGGCTACGATATGACTGAGTTGCTGGCTGCCGCACTGCTGGATATGCACTGGCATAGCCTGGCAGAAGGTGAGCAGGTGGCTGATGTCGCGGCATTTGAAGCGGCGGCTCTGGCGAAGTCACATATTCATCTGCAGGCGGTTCCGCCCCGTTACCGCTCAAGCTACTTCGCCCATATCTGGGGAGGTGGCTATGCCGCCGGGTACTACGCCTACTTATGGACACAAATGCTGGCTGATGACGGCTTCTGCTGGTTTGAAGAGCAGGGTGGGTTAACCCCGGAAAACGGGCAACGTTTCCGCGATGCCATTCTTTCTCGGGGTAACAGTAGTGACCTTGCTGAACTGTACCGCCAGTGGCGCGGCCACGCCCCACAGAGTGAACCGATGCTGAAACATCGCGGCCTTGCGTAATAATCAACAGGCCCTTGTTGTCAGGGCCTGAATAATTCCATATAGCAGCTTTAACATTATTTATATAATGCCTGCATTAAGTATCCGCTGTTAGTCATCCCGTTAATGTTTAATAAAATTTAATATATTAGTTAATTCAATAGATCTGCTCTGAATGGTATTCAGCTCATGAATAACCAGATAACGGCGGAAAAAAATCACTGTTTCTATCACATAAAATTAATTCTGGTTATGAAATTTTGTGACAGCAGTGAATACTGTTGCGGTATTTTAGTGATGCCCGTTTTTTAATGGCAAGAAAATGGGTAAAGGATGCTTATAACTGAAGGGAAGACAGATGGTCACGCAAAAAAATACCGTTTTTTTTAACCACAATCACCATGTTATTTATGTCCGCGGGTGCACATCATTACTGGACGTTCTGGCCTTTGAAGGCAAGGAAACGCTCAGCCAGCCGTTCCATTACCGCATTGAGTTTACTTGTGCCGATAAGGCATTAGACCAGGCGGATTTTCTGCTGAAACCCGCCGGGCTGACCTTGCATGCCCCGGTAGCACAGCCCTGGGGGAGATGTAAACTCGAACCTGTCAGGACTATTCATGGTGTGGTCACAGGTTTTGAGTACCTGGGGTCATCAAGAGATGAAGCGCACTACGCGCTGGTGCTGCAACCAAGAATGGCTTTACTGAGCAACGCAAACAATAATGCTATTTTTCAGGATATGTCTGTACCACAGATTGTCGAAAGCATTCTGCGTGAGCGCCATAATATGCGCGGCCAGGACTTTCTCTTTTCGCTTACTCATAAATACCCGCGCCGTGAACAGGTTATGCAGTATGGTGAAAGTGACCTGCGCTTTATTTCCCGCCTGTTAAGTGAAGTGGGGATTTGGTTTCGCTTCACGCCAGATACTCGCCTGAAAATTGATGTAATTGAATTTTTTGACAGCTCTCATGGCTATGAAAAAGGCCTGGTTTTGCCCGATATTCCACCATCAGGGCATAATGATAATGGCGTTGACGCAGTATGGGGAATAGAGCGCTATTACCAGGTTGTGACACAGAAAGTCAGTGTTCAGGATTATCATTACCTGAATGCCGGGGCCGATATGCATGTTCAGGTGGATATTACCCGTGGCGACAGCACAACCTATGGCGAGGCATATCATTGGGGGAGCCATTACAGCGAACCCGGCGACAGGTTTACCCGCCCGTTGCCAGTTGAAACCGGGGTGTTTTATGCCCGGTTACACCACGAGCGTTACCTTAATGGCAAAGCGGGCATGGCAGGGAACAGTAATTGTGCGGTGCTGGCACCGGGCAAGGTTGTTAACCTGGCTGACCCGGCTCAGGAAGGCGGTAGTTTATCGCCAGGCATGCTGGTTACCAGCATAAGCTGTTCAGCACGCCGGGACAGCTGTTTCACAGCTCATTTCACCGCACTGCCATTTACTCATGACTACTGCTTTCGCCCCCAACTCATTCCTCACCCGCAGATGTCCGGCACCGTGCCAGCCCGTGTCACCAGTACCACAAAAAATGATATCTATGGCCATATAGATAAGCATGGCCGTTACCGGGTCAAACTGCTGTTTGACCGCGCTACCTGGCCCGAGGGGAGCGAAAGCCTGTGGGTTCGCCAGGCCCGGCCCTATGCGGGGGAGACATTTGGTTTCCATTTGCCGTTACTCGCGGGCACCGAAGTTGCCATCGCATTCGAAGACGGCAACCCGGACCGGCCTTATATCGCCGGGGCGTTGCATAACAGCAGCCATCCGGACCTGGTTACCATCCGAAATTACCGGCGCAATGTACTGCGCACACCAGCGAATAACAAAATCCGGCTGGAAGATGCCAGAAACCAGGAACATATCAAAGTCTCCACTGAGTACGGCGGAAAAAGCCAGCTCAATTTAGGACATTTGGTGAACAGCGAGCGCCAGATAAGGGGGGAAGGGTTTGAACTCCGTACCGATTTGTGGGGCGCCATTCGGGCAAAAAATGGCGTATTGATCAGTGCAGATGCCCAGCCATCTGCACGGGGTGAGCAGCGGGAAATGCAGGCGGCAATCAGCCTGCTTAAAGGCGCGCTGCTTGATTTAACGCGCTGGGGCAGTATTGCGCCGGTTCACCAAAATTTCCCGCCAGATACTGCCGGGCTGGAACACCTGGTTGAAGGTGCGGCAGGTTTAAGTTCGCCAGTTGTTGTGTTGAGTGCTCCACAGGGTATCGCTGCCGTTACTCCGGCCTCTGCTTTATTACACACTGGCAAAAGCCTGCATTTGCAAAGCCAGGGCGAGGTGCAAATAGCCACCTCAGCGCGCCATGCTGTTAACGCTGCTAAGTCAATATCGTTGCTGGCACACCAGGAAGGAATGCGCCTGGTATCGGCAAAGGGCCCTCTTGCGGTGGAATCTCATAATGACACCCTCTCGCTGTCTGCGTTACAGGATATCTCAGTCCGGTCTGTGCAGGGGCAACTTACACTCACTGCCACAAAAGGTATAACCCTGGCCTGTGGCGGGGCCGCCATTCATTTATCGGCTCAGGGCAATATTGAAATTTGCAGCAAAGGGCCACTCATTCTCAAAGGTGCTCATTGCTGGCTTCCGCCAGAGACGTTTTCTTCTTCATCAGCAGGCATGCCAGCCTCTGCGGCAGCTATACCCGCAGCAGTATGTGAAGGTTGCCTTCAACGTGCGCAAGAGCAGGCGACAGGAGTGGTTCTCCGTGGATAACACCGTGTTACCTCAGGCACTGGCAGACCAGTGGCAGGCGCAGGTGCAGTATTTACAAAGCAGTGTTGGCGTGCCGCATATTGATGCCATCATCGATTTATCCGGCGATACGCTACCCTGTTTGGCAACTTTACCTGCATTATCGCCGCAAGCGCAGTGGTCATCTTTATTCGCCGGGTTGCCGGAATCAGCCCTGCAGGATCAGGGCCCGGTGCTGGTGCGCCTGCATAATAATGCGTGGCAACATCAGCAATGGCTCGGTGAACTGATGCGCTATTACGCGGGCAGGCACCGTTTATTATTGCTGGTATCGCCACTCGCTTTCTCGGTTTTGCAGCAACAACTGTGCTCACTGACGCAATTTTTCTGGGGCAACCAGAGCGGTATCTTCCGTTTTTACGACCCACGCATATTCCCTGAACTTTTTAATCATGTCCTGACTCCCGGGCAACAAAACGCGTTCAACCAGCTTGGCTATTTTTGGGGCTGGCTGGATCGCGATAACCAGCAAACCTGGCGAGCTGGAAAATTCCGGCCTCATTCAGATGCGGTTTTCCAACCCCATGAATTGCAGTTCACCGATAAGCAAATAGATGCCATTGGCTGCATCAGTGATGCCGATATCGCAGCACGAATGTATACCGGTACCGGGCTTACACCAGAGGTGTTGTTTGGCCGCTGCCTGGAGGCCGCATTTGCCGCAGCCCGTTCAGCCAGCGGCACACTTGAAGACTATCTCGATACCACCGTTCATAACTCCGGTAAGGCGCATGCCGCTGAATAAAACCGGGGATAGAGCTGCCAGGGAATAAACAACAGGAGCAGGAGATGAATAAAAAAGCCGTGTGGCTGGTGCCGTTATGGTTACTGGCCGGGTGTGCCGGGGCCGGTTATGGCGATTATACCGCCGGGGATTTGCGGGGGTTTAACCACCATGCCAGTGAAGGAATTAACTGGTTCACGGTTAACGGCTATGGCGGGCGGACGACAGGAAACAGTTGCTGTGTGCTGTTACCCCGCAAATGGATACCTGGAATGGAGGTGCTGGTTGAGTGGGAGGTGGATCCAAAAACAGCCTCACCGTTTCCTGGCTATACCGACAGAGAGAAGTTTGATAAATGGGCAACGGAAGTCAGAGCCAGTTTTCGCCGCTACAGTGCAGTGGTACCGGTACCGGAATATGGGGAACAGCGTTGTGGTATGACGGTGCATTTTTTGCCCTGTAACCAGGTAAAAGTGACCACGGTGTGTATGGGTTATGGCACACCGGATTACCCGATTAAAGAGCCGTTAAATATGCCGGAGCCTGAAAACTGCCCGGTGGCCGCAGCAGTGAATACCGCGGTGCATAACGGATAAGCCACGGGCAGGAACGGGGGTTACCCCGCAGGGAACAAACAGGGCAGTGAACAACAACAGGAGCAGGAGATGAATAAAAAAGCCGTGTGGCTGGTGCCGTTATGGTTACTGGCCGGGTGTGCCGGAGCCGGTTATGACGATTATACCGCCGGGGATTTGCGGGCAAAAAATCATGTCGCCGGCCAGGTAATTAACAGATTCGGTGTGAATGGTTATTCGGCGCCAGGGCTGGGAGGCGGGTATTGCTGTGTGCTGTTACCCCGCAAATGGATACCGGGAATGGAAGCACTGGTTGAGTGGGAGGTGGATCCCAATCCCCGGGCCATCATTCCTCTTAAAAAGGAAGGGTTCGGATATGAAGAAGAAGCCTATGCCCGGCATGCAGCACAATACCGCCGCCACAGTGCAGTGGTACCGGTACCGGAATATGGGGAACAGCGTTGTGGTATGACGGTGCATTTTTTGCCCTGTAACCAGGTAAAAGTGACCACGGTGTGTATGGGTTATGGCACACCGGATTACCCGATTAAAGAGCCGTTAAATATGCCGGAGCCGGAAAACTGCCCGGTGGCGCAGCAGTGAATACCGCGGTGCATAACGGATAAACCACGGGCAGGAACGGGGGTTATCCCACAGGGAACAAACAGGGCAGTGAACAACAACAGGAGCAGGAGATGAATAAAAAAGCCGTGTGGCTGGTGCCGTTATGGCTACTGGCCGGGTGTGCCGGAGCCGGTTATGGCGATTATACCGCCGGGGATTTGCGGGCAAAAAATCATGTCGCCGGCCAGGGAATTAACAGATTCGGTGTGAATGGCTATTCGGCACCAGGGCTGGGAGGCGGGTATTGCTGTGTACTGTTACCCCGCAAATGGATACCGGGAATGGAGGTGCTGGTTGAGTGGGAGGTGGATCCGGATCCTTATGCAATATTACCCCCTTTGGGAACAGATCTTTTTCGCGAGGCCTATGCCCGGCATGCAGCACAATACCGCCGCCACAGTGCAGTGGTACCGGTACCGGAATATGGGGAAAAGCGTTGTGGTATGACGGTGCATTTTTTGCCCTGTAACCAGGTAAAAGTGACCACAGTGTGTATGGGTTATGGCACACCGGATTACCCGATTAAAGAGCCGTTAAATATGCCGGAGCCGGAAAACTGCCCGGTGGCGCAGCAGTGAATACCGCGGTGCATAACGGATAAGCCACGGGCAGGAACGGGGGTTACCCCGCAGGGAACAAACAGGGCAGTGAACAACAACAGGAGCAGGAGATGAATAAAAAAGCTGTGTGGCTGGTGCCGTTATGGCTACTGGCCGGGTGTGCCGGGGCCGGTTATGGCGATTATACCGCCGGGGATTTGCGGGGTATAAACCACACACCGAACGTTATCAACTTTGTGAAAGTTAACGGCTATGGCGGCCCCAATATTTCAGCTTATGGCGATGGAGGTGGGTATTGCTGTGTGCTGTTACCCCGCAAATGGATACCGGGAATGGAGGTGCTGGTTAAGTGGGAGGTTACCCCCGTATCTGACACCCCGATTCCGGGTTTCGAGGAATGGGAAAAATATCTTGCATGGGAAAAAGAACTAAAAGCCAGTTTTCGCCGCCACAGTGCAGTGGTACCGGTACCGGAGTATGGGGAACAGCGTTGTGGTATGACGGTGCATTTTTTGCCCTGTAACCAGGTAAAAGTGACCACGGTGTGTATGGGTTATGGCACACCGGATTACCCGATTAAAGAACCCCGTAATTTGCCGGAGCCTGCCCAATGCCCAAATTAAACCACCAGGGTGCGCAGCCCTGCTGGGCGCCACCGGCTTTTCCGGAAACAGGGCGGCTGGCATTACTGCCACAGACCGTTAATGGCAATTACTTGCGACAAGTGCAGGAAGAACAGCACCACCGCCAGGCTGTTAACCAGCAGCAGGGAATGCGGGCAATGCCGGTGTGCTGCCAGAGCCTGCATATCAGCCTGTTTTTTGATGGCACCGGAAACAATGAGTATCACGATACTCACGTAGCCCAGCCCCCCAGCCCGTCAAATATTGCCCGTCTGTTTCATGCCACTCCCGAAATATTTGAACGAGGCTATTTCCGTTACTACATGCCCGGTGTGGGTACGCCATTTCCGGAAATCAACGAGTTTGATTACAGCTCTGCCGGCCTGGCTTTTGCCCGGGGTGGGGAAGACCGCATTAACTGGGCGCTGTTGCGCCTGGTGGATGCGCTGATGTACACCCTGACACCCGGGCGCGATCGCCTGAATGATGATGTTGCCCGTAACCAGCTAGCGCAGATGCGCGCCCACTGGCCAATAACCGGTGAAGTTAATCGGCGTATTGCCATAAATAACCTGCTGGCACCACTGCGTGAGCGGGTGGCGCTGGTGCGCCCGAAGCCACTGGCAATTAAGCTGTTTGTATACGGTTTTTCCCGCGGGGCCGCCAGCGCACGCACCTTTGTTAACTGGTTGGCAGAACTGTTTACTGCCCCGGCAGAAGGTGAAACGCCAGAAATGGCACTGCTGGGGCTGCCGGTACGGGTGCATTACCTCGGGTTGCTGGACACCGTGGCATCGGTAGGGCTGGCAGACCTGGTGCCGGGCGCTACCGGGCATATGGGCTGGGCGAATAACACCCTGCAATTGCCCGATGAAGTGCGCTACCCGGGCTATGTGCGGTGCTGTGACCACTTTGTGGCAGCCCATGAGCAACGCCAGAGCTTCCCGCTGGATTCAGTGCGCCGGGCGGATGGCAGTTACCCGCAGGACACCCGTGAAGTGGTTTACCCCGGAATGCATTCCGATGTTGGCGGAGGCTACCCGCCCGGCGACCAGGGAAAAGCGCGCGGCGGAGATGGCGAGCTGTTATCGCAAATTGTTTTGCATGATTTATACCGGGCGGCTTTTGCTGCCGGTGCGCCTTTGACGATCCGCAATGATCTGATAACACCGGGGGTTCTCTCATTTCAGCCATCAAAGGAAATGCCAGGTCCAGTAGTGACTGAGTTCAGTATTTCCCCAGTCACCATCCGCCGCTTTAATCTCTGGCGCGCAACCTTGCTGGAAACCACTGCCTTACCCGATACCACCCCGCCTGCCAGTGATCATGCAGATGCCTGGCAACCTTACCGCCTGGCGCGGGTGCTGGAAAGCGTATTGAACAACCAGATGGGCTGGATAACCGCCTGGCGCATTGGGCGCTATGCCCGTAACAGCCTGCTGGTACAACCCTTTTTCCTACAGGCGCCTCAGCATAACGCGGAGCAGGCAAAACAGGCTCAGCAGGCACAGGCAGAACGCGAGCAGCAAAGGCGCAAGGCGCGTAACCGGGTGAACCGGCAAGAGGCTGGCTGGCAGAGGCAGATGGAGCCGGGCAATAAATGGGAACCCACCCAGTCACAGCACCAGTTGCGCGAAGCCGCACGGGAATTTGAGCACGACTACCGCGGGTGGTTCCGGGTCATGAATGGTACTTACCGGAGTAAAACCCGGCAGTTCCTGCTGGATGGCGTACTGAAATACCCGGTATTTATGCTCAAAGGGGAAGATGAAAAAGCAGAGTACGACCAAATGAAAGCCGCCGGTGACGGGCTGTACTACCAACTGTTTACTGATGAACTGGGAAGTGGAACCCGTGAGATGCCGGGGGCCGAATTACTGGCGCTGTATGACGATCATATTCATGACTCCCGGGCCTGGTTTATGCAAAGTGAACTGGGCAGCAGGGAGCCATGGGGTGACTATTTCCGCTACCGGATGCTGTTCTTTGAGCAGCGCGCTAACAAGCATTTGCGCCTGATTTACCAGGACGGGCGGGTAGTTGGCGCGGGTGAACCGGGCCGGGCAGTGGAATATACCGTAATTTCCTGGGATAACCGCGGCCAGGTTGCCGACCGGCACCAAATAAAAGACCTGGCGACCGGCGAATACACCGTGATTGAAGACACCGCGTTGCTCGCTGTGGATGACCACCCGGATGAACTGGCGGCACAGTGGCATGCCCGGCTGATGCAGGAAGAGCACGACGCCAGGATGCAGGCTGTTGCCGGGCATATTACTGGCGCTGGCGCGAAATTTATCGGGTAGCTTCTGCAGCTGCCCAGAAACGGACTGAACAACAGATAAAAAGGGAAGAATATGCGGCATATTGTTCGCCAGGATGACACATTACTCGAGTATGGCGGCAGAGTGCTGGCCGGGCATAACCTCTGTTTTGGCAAAGGGATTGCCTGTGTGGGCGACCCGGTAATGTGTAACCGGCATGGCCTGACGGTGATTGCTGAAGGCAGCACACTGTCCACATTAAATGGCGTACCAATAGCATTACATGGGCACCGGTGTGCCTGTGGTTGCACCCTGGTCAGCTCATCTCCAGATTGCCGGTGTGCACAATGAGGGCGTTTCAGTTTGCCCCCGCACTCCGGGCTGCCTCTCCACCCCGAAACCGCCGCTGGGCGCAGGCTGGTATGGTGCTGGTATTGCTGTCTGTCACCTTAAGCCTGGTGCTGGCAGGAGAAAAAAGCAGCCCAACATTGTTAGTGGTTACCGCAAGCTTTGCCAGTGCGCTTGTTCTGCTGTGCTGGCTTTCCCGCCAATTGTATTACCGCACTTCATTACATTTACAGGCGGACTGGCAGTATCGCACAGACCAGGAATATGCTGCCTGGTGGCAACACCATACACAAACTTTTGCGCTGCAGGATGTCGTACTGATTGGCCCTGCCGGGGTATCACCAGCAGACTGGCAAGGTTTCCTGAACCAGCCACCAGGCCCGTCAACCGGCTGCAGTAGCGCAATAACGAATGGCCTGCTGTTTTCCACCCGGCCTGGTGAACGGGAAACCCAACTGGCGCAGATGCTTGCGCGCCAGTGGCATACCCAGTGTAGTGGTCAGGTGTACCGGCCACCCATATCGTGCTACTGGCAAGGGAGTGAAACTGCCTGGCAGGCATTTTCAGCAGAAGTGAGCCTGTTATTTCCGTCACTTTGCCTTCCCGTGCACCCAGAACCCTGGCAAGGGGCGAACACACTGGCAGGCCTGGCTGCCCATTTCGCATTAACAGCAGAAGAGAATCAGCAATGGTTCCTTGTTGCCGGTTGCCTTTCTGTGCCCGCAGGCGGCGGCTCAGAGCCCGCGGGTGAATCTGCGTTGCTCTGGAAAGTCACCGCTAAAGGGCCGGTAACCCTGGCGCGCGGTGAGGTGTTTTCTCAAGGCAAACATACCGCAACCCAGGTATGCCAGCAGGCTCAGCAACAAAGCGGGTTAACGCACCCACCGGAACACTGCGTGTTGTTTTCACCAGCAATACCCCCGGATTTTGCTCATTGCGGCTGGAACCTTTCCCGGCATGCGCAGGACCCATATTGGGGGCGAACCGGGGAAAATGAACCACTGATTGCGGTCTCACTCGCTGCATTACTGGCGCTGCACCAACAAACCTCGTGTGGCTGGATTGCCACCGACCCGCAGTACCAACTCACTTTAGGAATAGTAAAATATCATGGATAAGGACAAGGCAAATCAGCGCAGCCATTCTGGCTGGTATACCGTGGCGGTTGGGGTCGCTCTGGCAGTATTGGTGGTGTTTTTATACGGTGTGTTGTACTGGTATTTCGCCACCGATGCCTCGCAGGAAACCAGCGTGATTATTTCTGTGGTGGTGCGCAGTGGGTTGCTACTACTGGTATTGTTATCGCTAATGGTTCTGGCATGGTCTGGCATGCAACTCAGGCAGCTGGTTCGCATCAGGCAGGCCGCTCGCCTTCAGCCTGAGCCACTCAGTGCAGCCACCGGAGCAGGTGTGCGTCTTGCTGAACAAATTCGCCACCGGCTGAAGATGCGCCACCGCCTGTGGTGGCGTTCTTCTGTTCGCCTGGTGCTGGTGGTCGGAGATAACCACGCGGTGGAACAATTGTTGCCAGGGCTGGTGGCGGAAACCTGGCTTGAAAGTGAGCACCTTGTTTTTATCTATGGCGGAGATGGCAGTGCGCATGGGTATCAGGCGCCCCTTGCCGCTGTGCAACGGTTGTGGCGCTTCCGGCCACTGGATGGCATTGTGCGTGTGCTGGGTGTGGGGGCGCAATTATCACCACAGGCCAGTGACAATGATTTGCGTATGCTGGAAGACATTGGCCGGGTTCTGCGCTACCAGCCTCCGGTCTGGTTATGGCAGTTGTGTGCCAGCAAATGGTCACAGAGCGGGCGAGAGGAGCAACCTGTCGGCGCTTACTTCACGGCACGGGCAACCGCGCAAGAAGTCCGCACCCGTCTGGAAAATCTTACCCCGGTACTGCGTGCTCAGGGAATGCTTCAGGTATCTGAAAACCAGGATTATGATTTTCTGTTGCGCCTTAGCCAGCAACTGCAGGATGGCGGCATAGCGCACTGGGAACAGCAGTTGCAACCCTGGTTGTATGCCTCCCAGCCACGGGTTCCGCTCCGCGGGTTGATGTTCAGCCTGGTCACCTGTCATGAGCCTGTACCAGAAGGTAGCGGTGTGAAGGGCAACTCTACGGCGGTATTCACTCATGCGCTGGTGTTACCACCCCGGCTTGCCGGGCTTATTGCGGCAAGCCGCCATACCAAAGGGCTGCGACCCGGGAATGCCTGGTTCACGGGTGTGGCGGCCGGGCTGGTGGGCCTGCTGGCGCTCTGGGGCGTTGGCCTGCTGGTTTCGTTTATGGTGAATTACCATGCGGTGGCGGCCACAGCACAACGTATTCAGACCCTGGAGTCTCAGGCAACCACACCCGACCAGCAACTGGTGGCATTACACGCACTGGGTAACCATATCGAATGGCTCCAGAATAAAAACAGCCATTTTTCTCCGTGGTACCTGCCTGGCGGGTTTAATGTTAATCCGCGCATACTGGATGCATTGATGCCTGTATATATCACGGCCTACAACAGGCAGGTCCGCGACCAGTCCGCCAGACAGTTACGTGAGTCTCTACAGGCATTCATCCAAATTCCGCCAGAAAGCGCACAGAGAACAGCACTTGCCGGGCAGAGTTACAACCAGCTTAAAGCCTGGTTGATGATGGCGATGCCAGAAAAAGCCGACACCCAGTTTTATACCCAGACACTGAAATCCGTCTCGGGTGCGCCAGCAGGAATATCTCCTGCGCTGTGGGAAACACTGGCTCCGGATCTGTGGGCTTTTTATATGGCGCATTTAGCACAATGGCCTCAGTGGAAAATCTCCCCGGACATCACTCTGGTTGCCAAAGTTCGTGAAGCATTATTGCAACAGTTAGCGCACCAGAGTGCGGAACAAAACCTCTATAACCAGATTATCAGCAATGCCCGCGCCAATTACCCCGACCAGACGCTGGAAACCATGGTACAGGGTACGGATGCCCGGCGTGTGTTTGTCTCCAATGAAGTCGTGCCAGGTGTATTTACCCGCCAGGCGTGGGAGGGCAGTATTCAGCAGGCCATTGCGCGTGCAGCAACAGCCCGGCAGGAAGAAATTGACTGGGTGCTAAGCGACAGCAACGCTTCTGTCAGCGCAGACGCGGTATCTGCAGACGCGCTTAAGGCCAGCCTGTCAGCACGTTACTTCGCTGATTTCGCCGGCGCCTGGCAGCACTTTCTTAATAACCTGCAACGCCAGCCTGCCAGAACGGTATCAGAAGTAACCGACCAGCTAACACTGATAAGTGATGTGCGCCAGTCCCCGTTGATTGCGTTACTGAATACCCTCGCTTTTCAGGGGCAAACCGGGCAAATAAACCGCTCGCTGCCAGATACACTGATTCAGGCCACAATGGAAAAACTGGGCGGCCATGAGCCTGTGGCTATTGATACACTTCGGCAGTTACCTTCAGGCGGTGCCGAACAACACTTCAGGCCGATATTGCAGGTGATGGGCATTAATTCCCGGGCTTATGGCGACTCGGGGAATCAGCCACTGAGTTTACAGGCGTGGCTAACCCAGATAACCAGAGTCAGGCTGCACTTGCAGCAAATTATCAATACGCACAACCCTCAGGAGAGTATGCAGTTGCTGGCGCAAACCCTGTTTCAGGGGCAACCGCACGACTTCACTGAAACACGCCAGTACAGCAACTTGCTTGCTGCAAGCCTTGGGCAAGAGTGGCAGGGGTTTGGTGAAGCTATTTTTGTCGGGCCAATGAATGATGCATGGAACAGTATTTTGCAGCCCTCTGCCGCCGGGTTAAATAATAAATGGCAACGGACGGTACGGGCAGAATGGCAGGCCACTTTTTCTGGCCGTTATCCTTTCACCACTGCTCAGGGTGAAGCCTCATTGCCCGCGCTGGCGGACTTTATTCGTAAAGATTCCGGGCGTCTGGCGCGTTTTGTGGCCGATGAACTCGGCGGCATTGTGAAACTTGAAAGCCGCCGCTGGGTAGTTAACCCGGCGCATTCCCGGGCAGTTCACATTAATCCGGATTTTTTAGCGGCAATTAACCAGCTTAATGAGATAGCCGATATTCTGTTTATTGATGGCGGCCAGGGCGTTCAGTTTGAACTCCAGGCAAGGCCATCGCCCGGGGTGGTGGAAACGCAACTTAATATTGACGGGCAAAAACTGCACTATTTTAACCAGCAGGCAGACTGGCAACTATTCCGCTGGCCAGGCGAAACCTACAAACCCGGTACCTTACTGACATGGCACCGCGCCGGGGCGGGAACCCGGTTATATGGCGATTACCCCAGTGGCTGGGGTTTACTCCGCTGGCTGGAAACGGGGCAATATGAACAACTGGATAACAGCCGCTGGCTGATAACGTTTATTGCCCCGGATGGCGCGCAATTACAGTGGGTGTTGCGTTCGCAAGTGGGTAAAGGGCCCCTGGCATTGTTAGCCTTAAGAAGCTTTCGGTTACCTGAAAATATCTTTATTGTTGACCAGACCATGTAAAACTACAGCCAGAAACGGGAGGCATTGTGTTAGAGAACTATTTTGGGCAACGACCGACGCAGGCAGAACAGCAGCGGTTACTGGCCGTGCAGGCCGCACTGGAACTGGTGCAGGCAACAAGCGTGGTTTCAGGGGATCCTGACAATACTACAGCGCATATTACAGCGCTTGATCTGGCAGCGGTGAGCCGGGATATCGCAGGGCTGGCAGATGCGATTCAGGCCGCGCTGGTGGTTCGTTGAGTAAACCGCAGCACACATCAGAAAAGAAACGGGAAATGCCGACATCGTCATTTCCCGCAAAAATACTGAGATTGCTTATTGCGGCATTCCTTCGCGTGACACCGCACACTCTAGGTGCCAAACATTAAGGCAAACTTAAGTAGTGATGCCGAAAGTAAAATATTTGTTATTGATCATGTTTTCACAATGCAATAAACAACATTAAGGAGCAGAAATGTTAACTGTATGGGGAAGAAAAACATCGTCGAATGTCCAGGCATTAATGTGGTGTATTGGTGAGCTTAATCTGCCTGTAAACCGGATTGATATTGGCCATCGTTTTGGCGGTAATGATACTGCGGATTTTTTGGCGATGAACCCCAATGGCACGGTGCCAGTTTTGCAGGACGGAGGCAATGAACCTTTGTGGGAAACCGGGGCCATATTACGCTACCTGGCTTCTGAATATGGAACAGCGGATTTCTGGCCGCACAGCAACCGCGAAAGGGCACAGGTCGATAAGTGGGCCGAGTGGGCAAAGCTGAATATTGCCCTCAATTTTACCGCGCCAGTGTTCTGGCGAGTGGTCCGTACCCCTGCGGCCCAGCGTGATGAAGCTGCTATTGCTGCGGCACTGAAAACCTTACATCACTTTATGGCAATCGCGGAAAAACAGCTGCAACAACACACCTGGCTGGCAGGTGATCAGTTCAGCCTTGCTGATATACAGTTCGGCCACATACTTTACCGTTACTATGATATTGCCATAGAACGCCCGGTGTTCCCGGCAATTGAAGCCTGTTTCCAGCGGTTACACCAGCGCAAGGCCTGGCTGGACCATGTGCGGGTGTCTTATGAAGAGCTCAGAGCAGTGTAGAAAACAGGAAAGAGGCGGGCACGGTTATTTCAGGTATTGCCATGCATAAACAACAATAGCGACAGCAATCAAAACCAGTGTGGATTTTCTCATTTAACTCAATGCCTCGTAAAAAACAGGAATCCTGCAATAACAGAGAAAAGAGAACAAGGAGCGCATTGCCTGTTTATGCGCTTTGTCACATGAATACTGTTGTGGCAGCCTGTGCCACAACAGTATTCACCACAAATTAGTGCATGCCGAGGCGAATCAGTTCAACAGGTGCGAACTGGCCTTCTGCGCCATCCACTTCTACTGTTGCCTGGCGACGTAAATCACGAGCACTCAGCCCATCGGCATGAATTGCCTTAATCACCCCTGTAAGGCCAGTGCCATTAATCATCACACGGCTGCCAGTTGTAATTACGTTACGGTTACGATCATAGGTCATCATTGTGGTTTTCTCCTCTAAAAACGCGATAAAACGGATATCGGTATATATCGGCAGCAACTATTCTGAGCGCCTTAAAACACGACATCAATCACAAAATTGGGCGTTTATTGACCTGGGTCAAAAGTTTTCTTGCGTGATAATTAACACGGGCGGGGCAATTTTGTCTGCCGGATTACTTTCCGGAGTATGGCGAGACACTTATTTTCTGCAGAGCGACAAGTGCAGTAAAAAAATCCCCTGGCAAGGCGCTGCAGGGGATAAAACTACACTCAAAATGAATCGTACCTAATATAAAGTATGGCGAAGAGGTTACCCCGGTAAGCTTTTTTAGCCAGATAAATAACCCGTCAGCCATTCCTCTTTAGTTATTTCTGAAGACCGGAAATAAATAAAAAGACACAGTATGGATAAATATAACAGCTACTGGTGTTGTTCTGTGTTACCAGAAAAAATACAATAATAATTGCACAATAAAACTGCTTATTTATGTTGGTTGCAGTTAGAATGTAAAGCCTGGTGTGGCGTAAATTTCATTACAAAATAGCTCAGGCTGTCAGCCATAAGTCAATGTGTTTTACCATCGCATAGATAAAGTGATTAACCACAGTCGATTCGAAGAGCATCGCTACCCAAACAACGGAAATACAAATCAGCGCTACATCATAAATATAAAATATCTTATTTACTTTACCCATGGTGGCATCTCCTTTAGTGATGATGCTGGCGTATTTTTTAGCTGAGGTAAATTGCAGCCAGCAACGAAATTATGGTCAGTTATGTGGGGTAAATATGTGATGGATCTCGAATAAAAAATTTATACTTTGTTTGTGGTTTTTAATTTTATTTTCATGATTTACTGTGTTTTTAACTAAAACTTTATAATATTACTAATTGATAATTATGGCGGCTTACCACGAAGTGAGTAACCAGGTTCAGTACCTGGAGTAACAGGTTATACCCTCTATTTTCTTACAGCCAGGTGAAGTGGCAGGCAATAAATAAAAAAACGCCCTTTACACATAATGTAAAGGGCGGCTAAGTACAGTGAGACGATTCAGATAGCATTAGTCGTTCCATTTGTGGCTGAGGCAGGCGGCGAGTAAACCTGCACCAACAAACAGCACGACAGCGGCAAATACATAACTCAGTTCAATGGACATAATGCGCCTCCAGCCGGTGTGAGTTTGCATTTACGGTGCGCTTTAACACCGTATTACTCACTATATCGGCTGAAAGTTAAACAAACCTTAGGCTTTGTGTAAGAGTTTCTCCTGAGTGGTAAAGGTTTTTCGATAACGGCGCGGGGAAACATTCAGGTATTGCTGAAAGTAGCGCCGCATCACACTGGCAGTGCCAAAACCCACAGCCTGAGCAATGTATTCAACCGGCCTGTCACTCTCTTCCAGCAGTTGCCTGGCTTTTTGCAGCCGTTGTTGCAATAGCCAGCGAGCAGGTGTGGTGCCGGTGGCGTCAGAAAAGCGCCTGAGCAAAGTACGTGAACTCATACCACAGCGGTTCGCCAGTGCTTCAACACTGTGCGAACAGTGCAGATGCTGGTGCAAATAGTCGAACAAATCACCCAGTCGGCTGCTTTCATACTCCTTCGCCACAGGCGCGGGAATAAACTGCGCCTGCCCACCATCGCGGTGCGGGGGGACAACCAGGCGCTGAGCCACCAGGTTGGCAGCGTGAGGGCCGTAATCTTTACGCACCAGGTGCAGGCAGAGATCAATCCCCGCTGCACTCCCGGCTGAAGTCAGGCACTGGCCCTCATCTATATACAGCACATGTTCATTCACCCGGATTGCCGGGTAACGGGCCTGCAATTGTGCCGCATAACGCCAGTGGGTGGTGGCTTGTGCACCATTCAACAGGCCTGTCGCGGCAAGCACAAACACCCCTGAGCAGATGGAAACCAGGCGGCATCCCCGGCTTGCAGCCTGGCGCAGGGCATTGAGCAGTTCTGGAGGAACCGGCGTCTCAGTACCGCGCCAGCCCGGAATAATAATAGTATCAGCCTGCTCTAACAGCTCAAGGCCACCATCCACCATAATGCGAATGCCGCCTGTCGCGCTTAACGGCCCTTCATCCAGCGCCGCCACTGCAAAGCGGTACCAGTTTTCCCCCATTTCTGGGCGGGGCAGGCCAAAGACCTCTGTTGCGACGGAAAACTCAAAGGTACACAACCCCTGGTAAGCCAGTACAACAATCAGCGGTTGGTGCGGTAAAGATTTTGTCATATTCAGTGCGTTATTTGGCATGAAGTGGCGTGGCCTGGATTTATGGGACAGTGCAATCTGTGCATACCATACATCACAGGAGAAAATGAATGAATCCCGTTACCCAATATCCGGCAGCACCAGCCAGCCAGGCACTGGCCTGGTTTCACCAGAAACTACAGTTTGAGACGGACTGTGCGGATGTACACAGTGCGCTTTCTCAGGGAAATACCCCCGGGTTTGTTCTGCTGCATGTTGTCGGCGGGGAAGCGCAGTTTGCCCGGCGGCATATACCCGGGGCCGTTCATTTGCCCCATCGCGATATTCGGCCTGAAGTTATGGCACGCTGGCCGGAAGACACACTGTTTGTTGTCTACTGTGCAGGGCCTCATTGCAATGGCGCGGACCAGGCGGCGATGAAACTGGCGGCTCTTGGCCGCCCGGTTAAATTGATGATTGGTGGCCTCACTGGCTGGGCAGATGAAGGATTTGGATTCGCGTCAACGGAAAACGCCACTGAACATGAATAATTTTCATGATACGTGAAATTTTCTCGTTTGTTGTGCAATCGGTGGCGTGACATTATTCTGGACATGTAGCCATCCAGAAGGCCGTTATTAACAATAACAATTATCACGGGAAGAAACTTTCCCGTGACAAGGAGAAGACAATGCAGCGCCCAGAAGCTCCCTTTCGTGCCGAGGTAGTAGGCAGTTTTTTACGCCCTGATTCCATTAAGCAGGCTCGCGAGGCTTTTGCTGCGGGGGCTCTCAGCGCCGAAGCATTACGCCAGTGCGAAGATGAAGCCATCCGCCAGGTGGTGGAGCAGCAATGCGCCTGTGGGTTACATGTGGTCACAGATGGGGAGTTTCGCCGGGCGTGGTGGCATTTTGACTTTTTCGACGGGTTACAGGGTGTGGAACGCTTTGAATCTGACCACGGTATCCAGTTCAACGGCGTGCAAACCAAAGCCCATGGTATTCGGGTCACCGGCAAGTTAGGGTTTGGCGACCACCCAATGCTGGAAGATTTCCGTTACCTGAAAAGTATCAGCGGCAACGCAGTACCGAAAATGACTATCCCCAGCCCAAGCGTACTGCATTTCCGTGGTGGCCGCGAAGTCATCGACCGTAACGTTTACCCGGAACTGGACGCCTATTTTGACGACCTGGCAACCACATGGCGTGATGCCATTGCTGCTTTTTATGCCGCAGGCTGCCGCTACCTGCAACTTGATGACACCGTATGGGCGTATTTGTGTTCAGATGAACAGCGCCGCCAGACGCGCGCTCGCGGTGATAACCCTGATGAACTGGCGCGTACCTATGCCCGTGTACTGAATACAGCGCTGGCAGATAAACCCGCTGATTTAACGATTGGCCTGCATGTATGCCGGGGAAATTTCCGCTCAACCTGGATTGCAGAAGGGGGTTATGAGCCGGTGGCTGAAGTGCTGTTTGGTGGCGTGAATGTTGATGCTTTCTTCCTTGAGTACGACAACGACCGCTCCGGTGATTTTGCACCGTTGCGCTTTATTAAGCCCGGTCACCAGCAGGTTGTTCTGGGGCTGATTACTACGAAAAATGGTGAACTGGAAAATCCCGGGGCAATTAAGGCACGTATAGAGGAAGCGGCGCAATATGTTGCTAAAGAGCAAATTTGCCTTAGCCCGCAGTGCGGTTTCGCATCAACGGAAGAAGGCAACAACCTGACTGCTGCCCAGCAGTGGGACAAAGTAAGCCTGGTTACCCGTGTGGCCAGCCAGGTCTGGTAATACGCTTTCCTCGATATTAGTTTCACATTATACAGCTTCACGAAATATGGCCCGCAAAACGGGCCATATCTTTTCCCATTTCATCCTCAGCCAAACCAAATACCTATGCTCAGGTGGTTATTCAGCCAGTTTGCTTATGTTTAATTGAGCAGTGCACAGCACCGGGGCGTAAATGCCCTGCCTTTGTTCAATTCAGGTGCGTTTTTGCCACGGCCAGGCTGTGTTTCAGCCAGATAACAGATGTGTTTTTATCTATCTCTTTGTATTAAAAAATAATTAATATTTGGCATCGCATTTGCAACTGGGATTCCATCTTGTATACCAGATGGGATTCCAGGAATGAGTACAGTTGAATATGGGCAAACACTGGCAGAATGGCGGGCGCAGTACACGCAAAACCCGCACATCGTCAGCTCTGTGCTGACCCGCTATGTAAGCCAGTTTGACCGGGCGGATAACGCCTGGATCTACCTTGCCAGCGAACAGGACATTCTTACTCAGTGCGCAGCGTTGCTGGATGCGCTGGAAGATGGCTCCAAAACACTGGTTGATATGCCACTGTTCGGCGTGCCTTTTGCAGTCAAGGACAATATCGATGTGGCGGGGATGCCAACCACTGCCGCCTGCCCGGCATTCCTTTACCACCCGGAAGTTGATGCCACGGTTGTTGCCCGCCTGAAGAGCGCCGGTGCAGTGGTGATTGGCAAAACCAATCTGGATCAGTTTGCCACCGGGCTGGTGGGCACCCGTTCACCTTATGGCGCTGTGGTTAACACATTTAACCCGGATTATGTCAGTGGAGGGTCCAGTTCAGGCTCGGCATCGGTTGTGGCCCGTGGTCTGGCGGCATTTTCGCTGGGAACCGATACCGCCGGTTCTGGCCGGGTACCTGCCGGTTTCAATAATATTGTCGGCCTGAAACCCACCAAAGGCTGGTTCTCTGCCCAGGGGGTGGTGCCCGCCTGTCGCCTGAACGACACCATTTCTGTATTTGCTCTGACTGTTGATGATGCCTGGCAAGTGGCGCAGGTCGCGGGCGGCTATGATGCTGGCGATGCCTACTCACGGGTTCACCCGGGAACAGCCCCGGCACAACTGAGCAACGCCCCCCGTTTCGCCATTCCTGAACAGTGTGAGTTTTATGGCGACAGCCAAAGTGAGCAGGCCTGGCAACAGGCGCTGGCACACCTGGTTGCACAGGGTGTGGAGCTGGTTCCCATCGATTTTACGCCGTTTCGCCAGCTCGCGGAGCAACTCTATTACGGTGCCTGGGTGGCAGAACGTACCGTTGCGGTAGGGAGCATGTTAGACCAGCCACCAGAAACCATGGACCCAACCGTGCGCCAGATTGTGGCAAATGGCAAAGCCTGGACCGCCTGTGACGCCTGGCAGGCGGAATACACGCGAGCAGGGCTGGCACGCACAATCCAGCAAGTATTAGCGGCAGTGGATGCGCTGGTGGTGCCCACTTCGCCAACCATCCACACGCTGGCAGAAATGGCGGAGGAGCCGGTTAATTACAACTCGCAATTTGGTACTTACACCAACTTCACCAACCTGGCAGACCTGAGTGCGCTGGCGGTACCCGCCGGGTTCCGTCAGGACGGTTTACCCTTCGGTATCACGCTTATTGCACCTGCGTGGCACGACCTTGCACTGGCTGCATTCGCCTGCCAGTGGCAACAACAGCAGGCGCTCCCTCTCGGCGCGACGGGGCGCCCATTAACAGCGGGGGCATCTATCACGCCCACCTTGCCGGAGTGTTATGTGCGCCTGGCCGTTGTTGGTGCGCACCTGCGTGGTATGCCGCTTAACCACCAACTCACCACCCGTGATGCGGTGTTTGTCGAAGAGACGGTCACTGCTGATGACTACCGCCTGTATGCACTGGCAGGCCAGGTTCCGGCTAAGCCCGGGCTCGCACGGGCAGAGCAGGGTAATGCCATTATCGTTGAGTTATGGGATGTGCCGCTGGCACGTTTTGGCGAGTTTGTGGCTGAAGTCCCTGCACCGTTGGGGATAGGCAGTGTCACGCTGGCAGATGGCCGGGTCGTGAAAGGGTTTATCTGTGAACCTCAGGCGCTCGGCGCCGCCACAGATATTACGCAATGGGGTGGCTGGAAAGCCTGGCTTGCTCACCAACATCTTGCCTGAGGAAGACGCATGTTTAACACGGTACTGATAGCGAATCGGGGTGAGATCGCCTGCCGGGCGATCCGTACATTAAAAAAGATGGGCATACGCAGTGTTGCTGTGTATTCCGAACCTGACCGCAATGCGCAACACGTCCATGATGCGGACGAAGCAGTCGCTTTGGCTGGCGAGAAAGCCAGTGATACCTACCTGAACATTGACAAAATAGTGGCAGCGGCAAAAGCGACCGGGGCACAGGCTATTTTCCCCGGCTATGGCTTCCTGTCTGAACGGGCAGAATTCGCTACCGCCTGCGACGAAGCAGGCCTGGTGTTTATCGGCCCGACAGCACAACAAATTGCCGACTTCGGCCTGAAACACCGGGCACGGGAACTGGCACAGGCAGCGGGTTTGCCCATGACTCCCGGTACCGGTCTGTTACAAACCCTCGACAGTGCCCTGGTTGCCGCGCAGGAGATTGGCTACCCGGTTATGCTCAAAACTACCGCAGGTGGCGGTGGGATTGGCCTGAGTTGCTGTGAAACCCCTGAAGCTCTGAGCGAAACCTGGGCCAGTGTGAAACGCATGGGGACACAATTTTTTGGTGATGACGGTGTTTTTCTGGAACGTTTTATTGCAAAGGCGCGCCATATTGAAGTGCAGATATTTGGCGATGGTAAAGGCCATGTTGTGGCGCTGGGTGAGCGCGATTGCTCACTGCAACGCCGTAACCAAAAAGTGGTTGAAGAAACACCCGCCCCGAACCTGCCGCAACGCACCCGGGAAGCGTTGCATGCCGCAGCAGTGGCACTGGGTAAGCAGGTTAATTACCGTAGTGCCGGCACTGTTGAGTTTATCTACGATGCAGATACTGATGCTTTCTGGTTCCTGGAAGTAAACACCCGTTTGCAGGTGGAACACCCGATAACTGAAATGGTTACCGGGGTGGACCTGGTAGACGCGATGGTTACGCTGGCTGCGGGGAAAGCACCAGACTGGCAGGCTATGGCACGGGCGCCACAAGGCGCGGCTATTGAAGTCCGTGTCTACGCAGAAGATGCCTTAAAAAACTTCCAGCCCTCACCGGGTGTGCTGACCGATGTCTTTTTCCCTGAGGGAATTCGGGTTGATGGCTGGGTATCTTCCGGTAGCGAAGTCAGTGCCTTCTATGACCCGATGATAGCCAAAATCATTGTGCACGGGGCAGATCGCCACCAGGCGCTGGCAAAACTCCAGGACGCGCTGGACGCGACCCGGTTACAGGGTATCGCCACCAACCTGGACTGGCTGCGCCAGATTATTACTCTGCCGGAATTTACTGCCGGTGTGATGTGGACCCGTTTGCTGGACAGCGTTGAGTGGCAGCCGCATGTTATTGAAGTGCTGCAACCTGGCACCTGGAGCAGTGTACAGGATTACCCGGGAAGGACTGGCTACTGGGATATTGGTGTTCCGCCGTCAGGCCCAATGGATGATTACGCTTTCCAGTTAGCCAACCGTATTGTGGGTAACCACCCGTCAGCCGCGGGTCTGGAATTTACTTTGTTGGGGCCAACGCTGCGTTTCCATTGTGATGCCGTCATTGCCCTTACCGGAGCAAATTGCCCGGCGACGCTGGATGACAAACCCGTTGCTTTATGGCAACCCATCGTGGTGAAAGCAGGCCAGGTTCTGTCACTGGGCCGCGCCAGCACAGGGTGCCGTACCTATCTGGCGGTGCGTAATGGCCTGGATGTACCGGTTTATCTGGGCAGCCGTTCAACTTTTGCCCTGGGGCAATTTGGTGGACATGGCGGGCGCACCCTGCGCGTTGCAGATACGCTGGCGATTTCCCAGCCGGATTTACCGGCATGTACAACGCCTGCGCCCATCGGTTTACCTCAGGTTCCGGAGCCTGCGCTTATTCCCGAGTACGATACCGTGTGGGATATCGGCGTGCTGTATGGCCCTCACGGCGCACCCGATTTCTTTACGCCGGAATCGATGGAAACCTTTTTCAGCAGCGAGTGGGAAGTCCATTACAACTCCAACCGGCTGGGTGTCCGCCTGATGGGGCCCAAACCAGAATGGACGCGCGCCGATGGCGGTGAAGCTGGCCTGCATCCTTCCAACGTACATGACTGCGAATACGCCATTGGCGCGATTAACTTCACTGGCGACTTCCCGGTGATCCTCACCCGTGACGGCCCAAGCCTTGGTGGGTTTGTATGCCCGGTCACCATCGCCCGGGCTGAGTTGTGGAAAGTGGGGCAGGTGAAGCCCGGCGATAAAATTCGCTTTCATGCTATCAATTTTGAATACGCCCAGTCACTGGACATCGCCCGCCAGGTGGCCGTCACCAATTTGTGTGCAGCCAGCACCTTGCCGGATCGGCATCCGGCAATCAGCCCGGGGAAAACCAGCAGTGCGGCAATTCTGGCTGAACAACCGGCACAGGGCGATATCCCGGCAGCCGTCTGGCGCCAGGCCGGTGATAACTACCTCCTGATTGAGTATGGCGACAACGTTCTCGACCTGGCTTTGCGCCTGCGGGTGCATTTGCTAATGGAAGCCTTACGCGCCAGCGGCCAGCCGGGTATTGAAGAGCTCTCGCCGGGTGTGCGTTCACTGCAGGTGCGTTACGACGCACAGCGCATATCACAAAGCCAGCTAATGGCCTTGCTACTGGAGCTGGAAGCGCAGTTAGGCGATGTCAGTAAACTGCGTATTCCGTCGCGTATTGTTTATTTGCCTATGGCCTTTGAAGACAGCGCCACGCTGGGTGCGGTTGAGCGCTACCAGCAAACAGTCCGCCAGCAGGCCCCCTGGTTGCCCAATAACGTGGACTTTATTCAGCGCGCCAACGGTCTGGCACACCGCGATGAAGTTAAAAATATTATTTTTGATGCCAGCTACCTGGTGCTTGGCCTGGGGGATGTGTACCTCGGTGCACCTTGCGCAGTACCTGTCGACCCGCGCCACCGCCTGTTGAGTTCTAAATACAACCCGGCACGCACCTGGACGGCTGAGGGCACAGTGGGTATCGGCGGCATGTATATGTGCATTTACGGCATGGATTCCCCGGGAGGCTATCAACTGGTCGGGCGTACTGTGCCTATCTGGAACAAATTCCTCAAAAACAGCCAGTTTGGTGATGAGCCCTGGTTACTGAAATTCTTCGACCAGGTGCGTTTCTACCCGGTAAGCGAAACCGAACTTACCGAATTCCGCGATGCCTTCCGTGAAGGCCTTGCCACCGTGCGAGTAGAAGAGAGCACCTTTGATTTTGCTGAATACACCCGGTTCCTGGCGGATAACGCCCAGGATATCGCAGATTTTCGCTCCCGCCAGCAGGCGGCCTTCGCCTCGGAAGTGGTGCACTGGCAAAACCAGATGGAAGACGAGGCGGTGGAGGAAACCTTTGCCGGCTGTGAGGCGGATGAGGAAGTTGACGGCCACCTGGTGAGCGCGGACCTCAATGGCAATATCTGGAAAATTCTGGTCGAACCGGGCCAGAAAGTGAAACAAGGCGAACCACTGATTGTGGTGGAAGCCATGAAGATGGAACTGATGGTGGAAGCACCTTGTGACGGCGAAGTTATCCGTATCAGTTGCCAGCAAGGGCGGCCAGTAGCGCCGGGCGATGCCTTGCTCTGGCTGGATAACGCCAGTTAAGTGAAGACGCCGCAGGCACCGGTGGCACCGCGGCAAAAAAGAGAACTGTACCCACATGACAAATATCAGCAAAGCCCCGCGAACCCAGGGGCAGGCGGAACGGATTTATCACCAACTGAAGCAGGATATTTTTGATTTCCGCCTGCTTCCCGGTGACCACTTCAGCGAGAGTGAAATCGCAGCGCGGATGGGCGCGAGCCGCACACCGGTTCGCCAGGCTTTGTACGCACTTGAGCAGGAAGGTTACGTCGCTGTCCAGCCGCGTAGTGGCTGGCAGGTAAAACACATTGATTTTGATTACCTGGAATCGCTTTACGACTTAAGGGTGGTACTGGAACTGGAAGCGGTGAAGCGTTTATGCGCACTGCCGCCAGACAGCCAGCCTGCCATCCTGCTGGCACTGAAAACATTCTGGACGGATTCCGCACCACTCCCCGACGGCCAGGAAGTGGCCCGCTATGACGAGCAGTTCCATATGGATCTGGTCATGGCGGCGGGTAACCCGGAAATGGCGCGGGTTCACCGGGATGTCACCGAAAAGATTCGCATAGTCCGGCGTATGGACTTCACCAAAACGCCCCGTGTCGAGGCAACTTACGCTGAGCACGGTGCCATTTTGCAGGCCATCATGGCGCGCGAGACCGAGGAGGCTCAGAACCGACTACAGCAGCATATTGCACAAAGCCAGAAAGAAGTTCGTACGATAACGCTTCATACGCTGCACCAGGCGCGGCAGCAGAAGCTTTGAAATGCGGCATTGCCGCGGACCTCTATTTATCAGGAGTGAATTTATGCACCGTCGTACTCTGTTAAAAGCTTTTGCCTTATCCGCATCCGTTATCAGCATGGGGCTGGCGTTTAACGCTTATGCCGCTGATACCATCAAGGTCGGTATTCTGCACTCTTTGTCTGGCACGATGGCGATTTCAGAGACACCACTGAAAAATATGGCATTGATGACCATTGATGACATCAATGCCCATGGCGGTGTTTTGGGTAAAAAACTGGAACCTGTGGTGGTTGACCCGGCCTCCAACTGGCCGTTGTTTGCTGAAAAAGCCCGCCAGTTACTGACCCAGGATAAAGTCGCTGTGGTATTCGGTTGCTGGACATCAGTGTCCCGTAAATCCGTCTTGCCGGTATTTGAAGAACTGAATGGCCTGCTGTTTTATCCGGTGCAGTACGAAGGCGAAGAGATGTCGCCCAACGTATTTTATACCGGTGCGGCACCTAACCAGCAGGCCATTCCGGCGGTTCAGTACCTGATGAGCGAAGACGGTGGCGCGGCCAAACGTTTCTTCCTGCTGGGTACCGATTACGTTTACCCGCGCACCACTAATAAGATCCTGCGTAACTACCTGCACAGCAAAGGGGTACAGGATAAAGACATCGAAGAGGTGTATACCCCGTTTGGTTACAGTGATTACCAGACTATTGTTGCCAATATCAAAAAATTTGCCGCCGGCGGGAAAACCGCAGTTATTTCCACTATCAATGGCGACTCCAACGTGCCGTTCTATAAAGAGCTGGCAAACCAGGGTGTGAAAGCGACCGATATCCCGGTTGTCGCTTTCTCCGTTGGTGAAGAAGAACTGCGCGGTATCGACACCAAACCCCTGGTGGGCAACCTGGCTGCCTGGAACTACTTCGAATCACTGGATAACCCAACCAACAAAAAATTTGTCGCTGAATGGAAGGCTTACGCTAAATCTCACAATCTGCCAAACGCCGACACCGTAGTCACCAACGACCCGATGGAAGCCACCTGGGTGGGTATGCATATGTGGGCGCAGGCGGTAGAAAAAGCAGGAACCACCGATGTGGATAAAGTGCGTGCGGCAATGGCCGGGCAAACCTTTAAAGCACCATCGGGTTACACACTGACCATGGATGCCACCAACCACCATCTGCATAAACCAGTCATGATCGGTGAGATTGAAAGTGACGGGCAATTTAACGTGGTGTGGCAGACTGATAAACCCGTGCGTGCCCAGCCCTGGAGCCCCTATATCCCTGGGAATGAAAACAAGCCGGATTACCCTGTTAAATCAACGGGTAAATAACGTTTTCTCCTCCCGGTAACGGGAGGAACCCTCGCCTGGAGGAAATCATGAAACCTGTGCTTATCATACGTCTGCTACTGGTGCTGGCGTGTTTGCTTTCGCGTGTTGTCTGGGCAACCGATGCCGATACCTTTGTCAGTGCCAGCCGTTCCGCGCAGGCCAGCCTGTTGCAGCAGTGGGCAGCAGCACCAGATAAAGCCCGGTTGCCGCTGCTGAAAGCACTGAAGCAGGAAGTGCTGGTGGCAGACGACAATCACCATGCATTCAGCAAACAGAACAGCAACCTGCTGCCTCTGGGCGCGGCGGCCACACCGGAAGGTGATATTCACCCGGTCAGGTTAACCAACCGGCTGCGGGTTTTGGTCGCGGGTGCGCTGGCAACACATCAACTTTTAAGTGACAACGTCACGGAACGTCTGCAGGGTGCCAAAAATTTAGTGGATGACAGCCAGGGAACTCTGATTCCGCTGATTACCCGCCAGCTCGCCAGTGAAACAGACCCGAAAGTGAAAGCCGCGCTGCAACTGGCCCTGGCTAACCTGCAACTGGGTAGCCCGGATGCAGCAGTACGGCTGGCAGCTGTAACCAGACTGGGGCAGGACAGTGACCCGGATGTCCAGGCGCGGCTTCACCCAATGACAGACCCGGCTCATGAGCCCGATGCCCGGGTGCGTGCCGCCGCACAGGCAAGCCTGGATAAAATTCATCACCGCTTAATGCTGGGCGATATTCTCGGCCAGGCGTTTATGGGGATTTCCTTAGGTTCGGTGTTATTACTGGCCGCGCTGGGGCTGGCAATTACCTATGGCCTGCTGGGGGTCATCAATATGGCTCATGGCGAAATGTTGATGCTTGGCGCATACAGTGCCTGGATGGTGCAAAACCTGCTGCACAGCTTCGCGCCAGGGCTGGAAAGCCTGTACCCGGTAGTGGCATTGCCGGTCGCCTTCTGTGTGACCGGTGGCCTTGGCATGGTGCTGGAGCGCACGATCATTCGCCATTTATATGGCAGGCCGCTGGAAACGTTGCTGGCAACCTGGGGGATTAGCCTGATGCTGATTCAGATTGTGCGGATGGTGTTTGGCGCGCAGAACGTGGAAGTGGCCAACCCGGGCTGGTTGTCCGGCGGCATCCAGGTGTTGCCTAACCTGATCCTGCCATGGAACCGCCTGGTGGTTATCGCATTTGTTTTGCTGGTGCTGTTCTTTACCTGGCTTGTGTTAAACAAAACCCGCCTGGGTATGAATGTGCGTGCGGTTACGCAAAACCGGGCCATGGCTGCCTGCTGTGGGGTACCGGTGGGGCGTGTTGATATGCTGGCGTTTGGGCTGGGTTCTGGCATTGCCGGGCTGGGTGGCGTGGCGCTTTCGCAGTTGGGGAACGTTGGCCCTGAACTGGGCCAGGGGTACATCATTGATTCTTTCCTGGTGGTGGTTCTCGGTGGTGTGGGCCAGCTTGCCGGAAGTGTGGCGGCTGCATTTGGCCTTGGGATCTTCAACAAAATTCTTGAGCCACACACCGGTGCTGTACTGGGCAAAATATTGATTCTCGGGCTGATTATTTTGTTTATTCAAAAACGGCCGCAGGGATTGTTTGCCCTTAAAGGGAGGGTTATTGACTGATGACACAACCAATCACACTAACGCTTTACCAGAAAGCGCCACGCCTTGCTCAGGTTGCGGGTGGCATTCTGGTGCTGGCACTGTTTATTCTCCCGTTTCTGGCTTTGCTCCCGGCGGAAAACCCGTTAAGTATTTCGGTATGGACATTAACCCTGCTGGGTAAAATCCTCTGTTACAGCGTGATGGCGGTGGCGCTCGATTTGGTCTGGGGTTATGCCGGAATGCTCTCACTGGGGCATGGAATATTCTTTGCTCTTGGCGGTTATGGTATGGGTATGTATCTCATGCGCCAGGCTGCGGGCACCGGCCTGCCTGATTTTATGTCTTTCCTGTCATGGAACCATCTGCCCTGGTTTTGGGTGGGCAGTGAACATTTTCTCTGGGCATTGATGCTGATTATTCTGGTGCCTGGTTTACTGGCACTGGTATTTGGCTTCTTCGCCTTCCGCTCGCGCATTAAAGGTGTGTACTTCTCGATTATCACTCAGGCATTAACCTGGGCCGGAATGTTATTGTTCTTTCGTAATGAAACCGGCTTTGGTGGTAATAACGGGTTTACCGGTTTCACCACGCTGTTAGGGTTTTCTGTTACCGCCACCAGCACCCGGGTGGGTTTGTTTATTGCTTCACTTACCCTGTTGCTGGTGAGCCTGGGCGCAGGGTTATGGCTGGCGCGCAGCAAATACGGCCGCGTGTTGACAGCGGTGCGCGATGCAGAAAACCGCCTGATGTTTTGCGGTTACGATCCCCTGGGATTCAAATTACTCATCTGGACGCTTTCCGCTGTACTGTGCGGCCTTGCCGGGGCGCTGTATGTGCCACAAGTCGGGATTATTAACCCCAGCGAAATGTCGCCGACAAACTCGATTGAAGCGGCTATCTGGGTCGCTCTTGGTGGCCGGGGAACACTAATTGGCCCGGTTATTGGCGCGTTTGCGGTGAACGGAGCCAAAAGTATTTTTACCGTGGTGTTGCCGGAATACTGGCAAATCTGCCTCGGGCTGCTTTTTATTCTGGTGACCCTGTTCTTACCGCGTGGTGTGGTGGGTTTGCTGCGCAAAGGAGATAAATAATGGCGATGCAGGATACGCTTTTTACCCGACAGCTACCGGCAGACCAGTTCCGCGAACAGACAGACCCGGTACTGCAACTGGAAAATATCAACGTCAGTTTTGATGGTTTCCAGGCGCTAACCAATCTGTCCATGCGCATTGGTGTTGGAGAACTGCGCTGCGTGATTGGCCCAAACGGTGCCGGGAAAACAACGTTAATGGATGTCATTACCGGGAAAACCCGACCCCAGAGCGGGCAGGCGGTATATGACCAGTCGGTTGACTTGCTCAGGCTGAACTCAGTGGAAGTGGCCCGTAAAGGTATAGGGCGTAAATTCCAGAAACCTACCGTATTTGAAGCCCTCAGCGTGTTCGAAAACCTGGAAATAGCGCAGAAAACGCATAAAGGTGTGTGGGCCACGCTCAGAGCGCGGCTTAATAGCGAGCAGCGCGACCGCATCGACAGCGTGCTGGCGCTATTACATTTATCACAGGAGCGCCATCGTGCGGCAGGCGCGTTGTCTCACGGGCAAAAACAATTTCTGGAAATAGGTATGTTACTGGTACAGGAGCCGCACTTACTGCTGCTGGATGAACCTGCGGCAGGCATGACAGATGCGGAAACCGAATATACCGCAGAGCTCTTTCGTGGCCTTGCAGGCCAGCACTCTTTAATGGTGGTTGAGCATGATATGGGCTTTGTTGAAACCATTGCAGATTCTGTGACTGTATTGCATCACGGGCAGGTACTTGCCGAAGGCTCACTGGCTGAAGTGCAGGCCAACGAGCAGGTGATTGATGTTTATCTTGGCCGCTAAGGGGGCAGCATGCTGGATGTAAGTAACCTGCAACAGTACTACGGTGGCAGCCATATTTTACGCGGGGTAACCTTCACGGCCAGGCCCGGTGAGGTCACTTGCCTGCTGGGGCGTAATGGCGTGGGTAAAAGTACATTGCTGAAATGCCTGATGGGGCTTATTCCTGCCAAATCCGGACAGGTAACCTGGAACGGAGCGGATATTACCCACCGTAAGCCGTATCAGCGGGTCAATGCCGGAGTGGCTTATGTTCCCCAGGGGCGTGAAATTTTCCCGCGCCTTACTGTTGAAGAAAACCTGCTGATGGGTTTATCCCGTTTCCCGGCAGGCAAGGCAGGACAGGTACCAGAAGAGATTTATCAGTTATTTCCAGTGCTGAAAGAGATGAAACAGCGCCGTGGTGGTGACTTGTCTGGCGGCCAGCAACAACAACTGGCTATCGGGCGGGCACTGGCCTGTAAACCAGGGTTGTTGATCCTTGATGAGCCGACAGAAGGTATTCAGCCTTCGGTGATTAAAGAAATCGGCCAGGTTATTCGTACCCTCTCTGCCCGGGGGGATATGGCGATTTTACTGGTCGAGCAGTTCTACGATTTTGCCGCAGAACTGGCCGATCAGTATCTGGTGATGTCGCGCGGCACCATTATCCAGCAAGGCGCTGGCGCACAAATGGAAGCTGACGGTGTGCGCGGGCTGGTGGCAATCTGACATATGACAGCCATTATTCACTGGCAGGGTGCGCGGCACGGGGTGTGTTGCGCACTTCCATACCGAGCAACATTAGCCACCAGGCGGCACAAATCGCGACAATAAAAGCACAAAACAACACCGGAGCCGGAAACCAGGTCAGCATATAGCCGGTGACCAGTGGGTTTGCCGCTGCGCCAAGGTTGCCAATGTTCTGCGCGGAGAAGTAACTGGCTTTCATGCCCGGCGGTGCAATGTGGTCAATCAGCATATATTCACCGGGCACGTAAATCAGTTCGCCAAAGGTAAAAACAACGGCCGCAATCCCCCAGAAAACCAGGTTATTTCCGGCGTATAAAAAACCCAGCAGGCCAAGGCTGAAACAGACCGAACCAATAAACATCCACCCTTTTAAGCGCGACGGGCGCAGTTGTTTACCTACCCAATACTGGAAGCTGACCACGACCAGTGCGTTGATGGGTAACACCACACTGACCACTTTTTCAGCCAGCGCGTTATCGGCAACAACCAGCACATACTGGGACAGAAACGACACAAATGAACCGCACACCAGTGAACTGAGAAAACCCGACAGCGTGAAATAGCCCAGTGCTTTATCGTGCAGTAAAACCGAGAGGGACCAGGAGTCAGGCGTTTTTTCGTCTGTACCTGCTATTTCATTGCTGGCCCGGTACGCCGGCTGCTGGGCAGGCACTCGCAAGCCAATTAACACAAATGGCAGTGAGGCACTGAGTGCCGCGAGCCAGAAGGGCAGGTGCACATTGTACAGCATGACCATCGTGCCGAGCGGTGGGCCAATGGTCCAGCCAATATTGATGAAGGTGTAGTTGAGCGAAAAAATGCCCGGTCGCCGCACGGGTGGCAGTGTGTCGGAAAAATAACCTTTGAGGACCGAGGCAAATACCGAGTATGAGCAGTTGATCACCGCATAAAAAGCGACCGTCATCCACGGTGTCTGGCTAAGAGGAATGCCAATAAACCCGGCAATAAAACAGCCGGTGGCAATCAACATATAACGTTTTTTATCGAACCGGTCTGCCAGCATGCCAAATGTCAGGCTGAACGCCACACCAATGACCAGGGCAAACGTCATTGCCAGTCCCACTTTATCCACACTCATCCCATACTGGCGGTGCAGGTAGATGGTCATAAAAGGCAGCGTCATACCACGGCCTAAGGTGATGCATAACGAAGCCAGGAGCAGGATGAGCACTGGTCCATCAGGTAAACGCTTTTTGTTATGTTTCATGGGGAGAAAATACGCAATGTAAAGAAATCTTTAGTTACATAGCAATAACATGCCTTCCCTGAGGCTGTACAGCGCCATAAGGTGTCTGTATGTGCTTTTCGTGCGGAGAAAAATCTGGGTGTCGCCATTTTGTTAAATTTCTATTAACCTGGTGTATTAGTAACTCAATGATAAAAACAGGAACAAAGGCTAACAGGCTATGACAAAAAAAGATGGATTGCTGGCAGTGATGGTGGTGGTTGTCTGGGGGTTAAATTTTGTGGTTATCAAAGTGGGGTTGCATGGTATGCCGCCTCTGTTACTGGCGGGGTTGCGTTTTCTGCTGGTCGCCTTCCCGGCGTTACTTTTTGTCCGGCGCCCCAACGTTCCTTTTCGCCTCCTGGCCGGGTATGGCCTGACCATCAGTTTTGGGCAGTTTGCGTTTTTATTTACCGCGATTAAGTTTGGTATGCCTGCTGGTCTCGCTTCGCTGGTGCTTCAGGCACAGGCATTTTTTACCATTTTGTTGGGCGCCATCTTTTTCAACGAGCGTTTGAGTGTGAAACAACTGGTCGGTATTACACTCGCAGTGCTGGGCATACTGGTGCTAATTGAAGGTAGTCTGACCGGGGAAAATATTGCGCTTAGTGGTTTTATGCTGACGCTGGCCGCAGCATTCAGTTGGGGATGCGGGAATATTTTTAATAAAAAGATCATGCAGCTGTCACAACCGCCAGCCATTATGTCGCTCGTCGTGTGGAGTGCACTGATCCCGGTTATCCCTTTTTTGCTGGGTAGCCTGGCGTTTGATGGCCCACAGGTAATTATGTTGAGTCTTCAGCACATTGATTTAACAACAATACTGTCGCTGGCGTACCTGGCCTTCCTGGCCACTATTGTGGGCTACGGTATTTGGGGCAGCCTGCTTGGGCGCTATGAAACATGGCGTATCGCTCCGTTGTCATTACTGGTACCCGTTTTTGGTATGGGAAGTGCCGCGTTGCTGCTGGGTGAACACCTGAGTTTGTTGCAGCTTGCTGGCGCAGTGCTGATAATGCTGGGGCTGTATATTAATGTTTTTGGCTTACGGTTGCCGCAGGGCGTTCGCCGGGCGCGTTCCACATCGCTGTAACAAGAGCGGCAGCCGGGTGGAAGTTACCGATGACCATCTGATGGCCATCTGGTGGTCATCGGAGGAGCACCGCTTAGCGGTGCGTGTTGTTATGGTAAAACGCCACACCCAGGTTTTCGTTGCGTTCTTGAGCCACATCGGGTTTTGCGCTGTTAAGGCTGGTATTGCTGGCAGAAGGTATCAGCATCGCGCCATGCCCTGTTTGCCGGGGAATAAATTCGCTGGGTTGTTCTGCAATAACACTGCCTGCCACTAAAACCAGAAGTAGCGCGGCACCTTGTGCTAAATGTTTCATGTTTCCTTCTTACACCTTTGCAGGTGGTATTAAAAAAAGCGACCAGCAGACATAAAGCCTGTGGCCGTTTTGCGGTATTACTTAACGGTGTTACAGGGCCTGCAATTAGTTCATGCAGTAGTGCTGCTGCCCGTCATTGTTGAGTGGGAACAAAAACTTTCCCTGGGTCGGGGCATTATTCGCAACACGGTATTTGTGCGGCGGAATAGAAAAATAGTTCTTAAAGGTTCGCGTCAACGTTTGTTGAGACTCGAAACCATAGCGTTCAGCAAGATAAAGAATTGGCTCATCGCTTTCTTTCAACTTCTGCGCGATTTCCGTCAATTTGCGATTGCGGATATACTGGCCCAGTGAGTGTCCTGTTTCTTTCTTGAACATCCGTTGCAGGTGCCATTTTGAATAGCCGGAGCGCTGGGAAACTTTCTCCAGTGACAGCGGGGATTCCAGGTTATCCTCAATCCAGTCTAAAATGCTGTGTACGGTAATCGCATCATTATTTCGTCTGGACATAGCTTCACCTCATCTGTTTAGAGCAGAATTTTTTTCAGCAAACATTCAAGTTGTGCAATTTCTTCTGCCGTCAGGTTTTTTGTTAATTCTTTATGCAGGTCATGCCCCACTAAACGGTGGCAGTACTGGCATAACTCACGGCCTTCTTCCGTGAGTTCGACGATGACACACCGTTTGTCGTCAGGGTTCGGGCGACGTGATACCCAACCTTTACACGCCAGACGATCCAGCATGCGGGTAAGGGCACCCATGTCGACCGAGAGTGATTTACTTAAGTCTCCCGGTGTAATAGCCACCTCACAGAAGATGGAGCACAGCACTTTAAATTGCGGTGCAGTCACATCCTGCGGGGAGAGATACTCGGTTAACAGACGGTCTTTCTTTTGATTCACCAGGTGGATCAGACGGCCCAGCGGGATGATTTCATTGAACAGATCGCATGTCGTTTTCACAATTCTTTGCCCAGGCAAATAGATTAATCACGCGAGATACTATTGCCCAGGCAAGGATAAGTCAATCATATAGCGACCTGGATCACACAAAGTGCTAAAACGCTTAGTCTGATAAAAATATACATACGTAATAATAAGAGATGCACATTGTTCTCCCTGAGAAATGTGAGCTAGCATTTATCTCTGATTTTATTGGATTAATCGTAAAGCAGCAGAAGGACAAAGGAACACAAAATGCTCGAACTCGTTAAAGCAGTCAGTCTTGGGCTGGTCGTATTATTGCCTTTGGCGAACCCTCTCACCACGGTAGCGCTGTTCCTTGGGCTGAGCGGGAATATGAATACCCAGGAGCGCCATCGTCAGTCACGCCAGGCTTCAATTAATGTATTTATTATTATGATGGTAGCCTGGTATGCCGGCCAGGTGGTGATGAATACGTTTGGGATTTCGATTCCCGGGCTACGTATTGCAGGTGGGTTGATTGTGGCATTTATTGGTTTCCGTATGCTTTTCCCGAAAGAAAAACCCCACGAAATCCCGGAGGCTAAATCTAAATCAGAGGAGCTGGCCAGAGACTCCGGGGCCAATATCGCTTTTGTGCCGCTGGCGATGCCTTCTACTGCCGGCCCCGGGACCATCGCCATGATAATCAGTACAGCATCGACCGTACATCACACTACGGAATTTCCCCATTGGGTGCTGGTGGTGGGCCCTCCAGCAACATTTTTGTGCGTTAGCCTGATTCTGTGGGGCTGCCTGCGGGGTTCCGGGGCGGTGATGCGCATTGTGGGAAAAGGGGGAATCGATGCGATTTCCCGTGTTATGGGATTTTTGTTGGTGTGTATGGGCGTTCAGTTCGTGATTAACGGTGTTCTGGACATCATTCAGCATTACCCCGGGCACGCCTGATTGCCACTGCAAAATAAAACGCTCTGTCAAAGACAGGGCGTTTTTACTTGTGACTGGTATTCATGCCACCCGCTTAATCGCTGCCAGTGGATTAATGGCTCGGCTGGCGTTCCAGGCTTTGCGGCCAGCGGCGGAAAATGACCACCGACCACACCAGTGCGGCAACAGCGGGTAGTGCGCCCAGGTAGCCGATGGCTGACATAGACAGGTGCAGGCTTATCTGGTTGCCAAGCAGAGCTCCGGCACCAATACCAATATTAAAAATCCCGGAGAACAGGGACATTGCCACATCGGTTGCATCGGGTGCCAGCGACAGAACTTTAACCTGCATACCCAGCCCAATTATCATAAAGGCGATGCCCCAGAACAGGCTCAGGATGATAAGCGCGTTTGCTGAAGCGGACGCAGGCATCAGCAAGGCCAGACAGCACACCAGAACCCCAATGGCGCAACTGACCAGGCCTGAGGCGTGCTGATTACCAAGCTTACTGAAGATGATACTGCCGATAATCCCGGCGCCACCAAGAATCAGCAACAATACAGTGGCGAAGTTGGCGCTGAAACCGGCAACTGTCTGTACAAAAGGCTCAATATAGCTGTAGGCCGTGTAATGTGCGGTAACCACAACCACAGTAAGAACATAAATACTGACCAGCGCAGGTCGGCGGAACAACACAGGCAGGCTTTTTAATGAGCCGGAATGTTCACTTGGCATACGCGGTAACAGTTGCATCAGGCACACCAGCGTAACTAACGCGCCAACGCCAATGGCAAAAAAAGTGGTGCGCCAGCTAAAGTACTGGCCAATAACGCGACCCAGTGGCAACCCCAGCACCATGGCTAATGCAGTGCCGGTTGCCAGAAGACTGAGTGCCTGAGCGCGTTTACCCGCAGGGGCAAGGCGAATGGCCAGAGATGCAGTAATTGACCAGAACACCGCGTGGGAAAATGCAACGCCAATCCGGCTAATCACCAGCACGGTAAAATTCCAGGCCAGGAATGAAAGTGCATGGCTGGCAATAAACAGCAAGAAGATACCGATCAGTAACTTTTTGCGTTCCATCTGGCTGGTTAACAGCATAAAAGGCAACGACATCAGCCCGACCACCCAGGCATAAATTGTCAGCATTATCCCCACCTGAGCGGTACTCATGCTGAAGCTTTCGGCAATATCCGATAACAGCCCGACAGGGACAAATTCAGTGGTATTAAAGATAAACGCGGCAATAGCGAGGGTCAGAACCCGAAGCCATGCAACACGGCGGGAAACAGTCATGGATGTGTTCATTGTTTGAGTCTGCGCAGGTGTTCCCATCAACGGTGGGGCGATGATAAAACCAACAATTCAGGCGTACAAGAAAAATTGTGATCCACATCTCTTTTTTTACATTTCAGTACAAGTGAGCTCTCACACAATGGCACTGCGGGGTTGTTCTTTTCCCGGCCGTCTGGACCACTATTGCGGCAGACGGGCAATATTTGCCTGAATAATACGCGCGGCTTCGTCAAACTTAGCCTGTTCCTCTTGCGCCAGTTGCAGCTCAATAATTTGTTGCACGCCACTTTGTGCCAGTACCGCAGGGACACCAATGGCGATACCTGTTTTTCCGTACTCCCCATCCAGTACACAGGAAATCGCCAGTGCGCGGTGGCTCCCGGTGAAAATATTACGGCAGATCTCCGTAATGGTGCCGGCAATACCAAACTCGGTACAGCCTTTACCGGCATAAATTTCAAACCCCAGTTTACGCACTTTTTCAGCAATGGCGTTTGTGTCCAGCACCGTGCCGGTACGCCGTTTCCAGACATCACTCACGGGCGAACCGTATACAGAAGAGTGCGACCAGACAGGGAACTGTGCGTCGCCATGTTCACCCAGAATGAAAGCATCAATACTCTGCGGGCCAATATCCAGTGCCTGAGCCAGGGTGCGGCGTAACCGGGTGGTGTCCAGCCACACTCCGGTGCCAATGACTTGCTGGCGGGGTAAACCGGATAACTGCCACACCTGCCAGGTAATAATATCGCAGGGGTTTGTGGCAATCAGGAAAATGCCGTTAAAACCATTAGCCATCATTTCAGGAACCAACTGCTTCATAATACGGGCCGTATTGGTCAGTTCATCAAGCCGGGTTTGCCCGGGCTTGAGCGGCCCGCCGGAAACGGTAATGACGGCGATATCCACATCAGCACAATCACTGGCATCACGTTGGGTAATGGTTACCATACCGGGCATATAAGCGGCGGCGTCGGACAAATCCTGGCAATGGGCTTCAGCCCGGGTTTTATTCAGGTCAACCAGAACCAGTTCTTCACAAATATTTTGGTTGAGCAAAGCCCAGGCAGCGGCAGTGCCGACATTACCTGCGCCAATAATCATTACCTTACGGGGTTTGGTGTTCATGTGTGTTCCACAGAATTTAAGCAAACAGAGCTACGTTACACCGCGCCAGGTGCGGCTAAAAATTATTTTTGCTTATTATGAAGGACCCAGCAGGTTGAGCAATGCACGCAATTGCGGGGTCAGGCTGTCTTTCCGCCAGATTAACGCTGTTTCGCGCCAGCGCCAGGCCTCATTCACCGGCCAGATATTCACCTGATGCGCGCCCGGCATAATTGCCAGCATTGCTCTGGGGATCATAGCCAGGCCTGCTCCGGCAATCACGCAGGCCAGGATCCCATGCCATGATTCCATCTCATAAATTTGCCCCGGGCGGGCATTATCAGCCTGAAACCAGGATTCGAAATGATGGCGGTATGAACAGTTGGCCTTGAATGCATACAAACTGGCGCCGTCCACCTCGCGGGCCCGGTGAACTGGGGGATGGCTGCCGGGGGCAATAATCACCATCTCTTCATTACACAATGGCCGGTACTCAAGGGCCGGGTTTTTAAAAGGCACGTCGGTGAATGCCGCTGCTAACCGGCCATTGAGCACTGACTCTATCATATCGCCGGAAGGTCCTGTGGTAAGCGTCAGTTGTACCGAGGGATAACGCCGGTTAAAACGCGCCAGAAGTTCCGGAATGCGAATAGCCGCAGTGCTTTCCAGTGAGCCCAATGGCAACAACCCTGATGGCACATCACCCGTTACAGAAAAGCGTGCTTCATTCGCCAGCGCCAGCAGGCGTTTACTGTACTGGTAAAAATTTTGCCCGGCGGGGGAAACGCGCAAACGTTGGTTCTCACGAATAAATAAACTCACGCCCAGTTCTTCTTCCAACTGGCGTATACGGGTGGTCAGGTTGGATGGCACCCGGTGCACCTGGCGGGCGGCCTCACTGATACTGCCCGTTTCAACCACACTAACAAACATGCTGAGTTGGGTAAAATCCATGGTTTTCTCTAAACGTGAATGGTTTTTTTCTAATTATTCAGTTTTCATAATAACCAGGCAAGACTATTGTGGCCGGGTAGCAAACTAAGGAGCATCTTATGACCGCAAAAAATTCCAATAGCCAAACCTGCGCTATCAATCCGGCAACTGGCGAAGTGCTTTCATCACGGCCTTATGCAAGCCAGGCGCTTATAGAGCAAGCAATTACCCGGGCTGCCAGTGCCAGCAAAGTATGGGGTAACACGCCACTGACACAGCGTGCAGCTGCAATTACTCGCCTGGCAAGTGTGCTTGAAAGCCAGGCTCAGACACTGGCTCAGACAATTACGCGTGAAATGGGTAAGCCGATTCGCCAGTCCAGAGCGGAAGTGGCTAAATGTATTAACCTGTGCCACTGGTATGCAGAGCATGGTCCGGGGATGCTGGAGAACCAGCCAACTCAGGTACCCGGTCAACAGGCAGAAATCGCCTTTCGCCCACTGGGAGTGATTCTGGCGGTGATGCCATGGAACTTCCCACTGTGGCAGGTATTACGTGGTGCTGTACCAATGCTGATTGCCGGAAATACTTATCTGCTGAAACATGCTCCTAACGTTCCGGCAAGTGCCGGGTTACTGGCTCAGGCATTTATCGATGCGGATTTTCCGGTAGGAGCTTTTGCAGAAATTAATGCCAGTAATGACGGTGTCAGTACACTGATTGCCGACCAGCGGGTAGCTGCTGTGGCCTTAACGGGGAGTGCGCGTGCTGGTGAGGCCATTGGTGCTCAGGCAGGCAAGGCACTGAAAAAATGTGTGCTTGAACTCGGTGGCTCTGATCCCTTTATAGTATTAAACAGCGCTAACCTGGATGACGCGGTAAGCGCTGGTGTGGCCGGGCGTTTTCAAAATACCGGGCAAGTTTGTGCCGCCGCGAAACGGTTTATTGTTGAAGCCGGTATTGCTGAGGCCTTTATTGAAAAATTTGTGGCTGCCACCCGTAACCTGGTAGTGGGCAACCCAGAAGACGAGCAAACCGATATTGGCCCGATGGCGCGTTTTGACCTGCGTGATGAACTGCATCGCCAGGTAGAAAATACGCTAAGCCAGGGCGCAACCTGTGTTCTGGGAGGCGAGAAACTGCCTGGTGAGGGAAATTATTATGCCCCAACAGTACTCACTGGTGTGACACCAGAAATGACGGCCTTTCAGGAAGAGATGTTTGGCCCGGTGGCGGCAGTGACCATTGCCCGGGATGCAGAGCATGCGCTGGAACTGGCAAACCTGAGCCAGTATGGCCTGTCAGCAACAATCTATGGTGATGAACATCAGGCTTTACAAATGGCAGGGAAGCTGGAATGCGGCGGGGTATTCATTAATGGCTACAGCGCCAGTGATCCGCGGGTTCCTTTTGGGGGTGTAAAACGTAGTGGTTTTGGCCGTGAACTTTCACATTTTGGGCTTTATGAGTTCTGTAATATCCAGACGGTCTGGAAAAATCGCTGCTGACGTCAGTTGATTGTGTTTCTTACACCTTAATTAAAACGCCGGAAGACCGCACTGTGCTTCCGGCAACCGGGTAACGGTTAGTTACTGGTGTTTTTGAAGTGTATATGCTGTGTTAATTTTTATTTATCAATTGATTATAAAATGTTTTCTATGTAACTGACTGGCCTGGGTACCCAGTTGGTTTGTGCCGTCAGACCTGGACTTTGTTGTCACTAAAACGTCATCTTCCCCCGATACACTCACTGCATATTTCGCTTTCTTTTCACATTTTCTTAAGTTAAATCATGAAGATAAAATTAATAAAGGCATTACTGCCACAGCGATTTCATTTCCGGGGTATGGGTTTGCTCAGCGGTCTGGTTTGTGTCATTGGGTTGTTCTTGCTGGTTCAGGTGATATCCACCACCGGACTGGCCTTACTGTTAGGCCAGGTGCGCGCGCAGGTGGCTCAACAGGCGGTTGACCAAAATGCCCAACGTCAGATGGATGAAGCCCGTGTTGGGCTTTTGACAGCAAGCGACCTGGTTAACCGCGCTGGTGTCTGGTTTATGCAGGATAAAGAAACGGGCTCGGTAGGTAGCTGGAACAGCCTCGCGGATGATGCTGCTTCGGCGTTGAAAACCAGCCAACGGGCATTTGAGCTGTTTCGCCAGCAGGCACCTGGCACTCAGCAAAATAAGGCGCTTATCCAGAGTTATCTGCAATTCTATGGCGGCCTGAAAGAGCAGGTCGACAGCCTGCGGGAAACCCAATCGATAGACAGTTTCTTCGCAGTGCCTGTACAGGCATTTCAGGCGCAATTTAACCAGGATTTTGCGCAATACAAAGCCGGTCGCGACCAGCAACGCCAGCAGGGAGACAAACTGTTACTGGCGGGGCTGAACCAAATGCAGACGCGTTCACTCAGCGCCCTGGTTGTAGTGCTGGTTGTGGCGATTTTTACCGGTAGCGGGTTGTTGTTTTGGGTTATTCGTCCATTACGGCGTTTGTTGCAACACCTCGACAGGCTGGCTGATGGCGATTTATCTGTGCTGCCAGCGACCCCGGTACGTTTTAACCGGGAAGTCAGTGAGCTCTGGCAACGCCTGATGGCAATGCAACAGGGTCTGCGGCAAGTGGTCATTGATGTACAGAGCGCAACGCACAATATGGCCGGGCAAATTGCCGCCATGCATGATGAAAACCAGGTGTTATCCCTTCAGGCTACCGAGCAAAGCCATATGCTGACTAAAGTTACCGATGGCATGCGACAGTTGTCAGGCAGTGTGGATGAAAATACCCGTTTTGCGGGTATCGCAAATCAGCGTGCCGACGAAGCCCGTAGCATAGCCCGCGGGGGTGACGAGATGATGCAGGCTGTTAACAGTTCTATGCAGGCAATTGAAGCGCAGTCTGATGAAATGCGCGGTATTGTCTCAATGATTGAAACTGTTGCCTTCCAGACCAATATTCTGGCGCTTAACGCCGCTATTGAAGCCGCTCATGCCGGTAACCATGGGCGAGGGTTTGCTGTGGTGGCTAAAGAGGTGGGTATTCTGGCACGTAAAAGTACGCACTCAACACAAACAATACAGCAGTTGATCAATCACTCTCTGGAAGGCATCTCTCAAGGGGCAGGTGCTGTTGCCCGCCTTGAGCAAAATCTTGCGTCAGTAACACAACTGGTTACTGCGATGACCAGCCTGCTCAATGATATTGCCGCCGCGTCATTACACCAGGGAGAGAATATCCAGATGGTCACCGGCCAGATAACTGCACTGGATGAAGTCGCCAACCGCACGGCGAACCTGGTGCAGCAAAGCCAGGTGGGTGTAAGGCACCTTTATGAAGGTCAGCAGCAGCTTACCACTGCGGTGGCGCGTTTTCGTTTAGCCTGACCAGGTGTATACTGCCCGCCACTTTTATTGGCAGAGGTGGCGGGCGTGGCACAACACTTGGATAATCAGTTACTGGCGCAGATACTTGAGACTGCCAGACCTTTAATCGGCAAAGGGAAAGTTGCCAGTTATATTCCTGCTCTGGCAGAAGTTTCAGGAAATAAACTGGGCATTGCCATCACCACTGTCAAAGGAGAGCGCTTTCAGGCCGGTGATGCCAGTGAGCGTTTTTCGATTCAGTCGATTTCCAAAGTGCTCAGCCTGGTGCTGGCAATGACACGCTACGATGAAGACGAGATCTGGTCCAGGGTGGGGAAAGATCCTTCTGGTCAGCCGTTTAACTCCCTGGTTCAGCTTGAACTGGAACAGGGGAAGCCGCGTAATCCTTTTATCAATGCGGGTGCGCTGGTGGTCTGCGATATGCTGCAAACACGCCTCAGTTCGCCGCGTCAGCGCATGCTGGAAGTGGTTCGTCTGCTCTCTGGTGTACCTTCACTCACTTATGATGAGCGTGTGGCCCGCTCTGAATTTGAACATTCAGCCCGCAACGCAGCCATTGCCTGGTTAATGAAATCATTCGGCAATTTTCATAATGATGTCACAACGGTGCTGCACAACTATTTTCATTATTGCGCCCTGAAAATGAGCTGTGTGGAACTGGCCGACACGTTTATGTTTCTTGCCTGTCAGGGGTGTACACCCGCCTGGCCATACCCGGTACTGACCCCACAACAAACACGCCAGGTTAATGCACTGATGGCAACGAGTGGTATGTATCAGAGTTCAGGTGAATTTGCCTGGCGCGTTGGAATACCCGGGAAGTCGGGCGTTGGTGGCGGTATCATTGCCGTGGTTCCTCATGAGATGTCTATTGCTGTATGGAGCCCGGAACTTGATGACTTTGGTAATTCTCTTGCGGGGGCCGCAGTGCTGGAAAATTTGATTGCGGCACTGGGGCGCTCTGTTTATTAAAAGAGGGTGCAACTAAGATGGAATCCATGGAGGTACTTTTTCAGCGCCTTGGGCGTTCACAATTTCGCAGCCGCTTTCATCTGGGTGTGAAAGAGCGTGAGTATTGTCTGAAAAAGGGCCCCGAGGTTGTGTGCCAGCACGCGGCAGATTTTATTGCAAAGCGGCTGGCTCCCGCCAGTATTCCTAATGACGGGAAACAAACACCTTTGCGCGGGCATCCGGTTTTTATCGCCCAGCACGCCACGGCGACATGTTGCCGTGGGTGTCTGGCCAGGTGGTACGGGATCCCCGCAGGTATTCCACTGACTGAAAAGCAACAGCATGACATTGTGGGTGTTATCTATTATTGGCTGCATTTACAAATGATTCAGGAACCAGATAATCTGAAAAAAACGCAGTGATAATGGCAAAGCAGGGAAAATAAATCGGATAAAACTGTTAAAATTTAGGTTATATTCGAATTGTTTTGATTTGTTAAGCGGCGGTGTAAACCGCAAAAGACGGGTTCTCAATTCGAAGTAAAATAATGGCGAAAAATCGGTTTCTTTCCCGGGAAAAGCCGCTTACCAGCGCGGTTTCTCTCTTTGTTATCACCACAGTATTTTACTTTTTCGGTGCCAGTTTACGGGTGGTCGAAGCGCTATCGCTTTTCTGGCCACTTAATGCAGTACTGGCGGCCGTTTTTATTCGCTATCCTTTCCTGAATAATCCGTTTTATTACGCATTGTGCTATGCGGCAATGATAATTTATGACGGAGTAACCACGTCCTGGGGCACGGCATCGCTGCTGATTAACTTTTCCAATATGGTGTTTATTATCACCGTGTCATTGTTGGTTCAACGCGAAAAGCGGCGCTCGACCATTGCTTCTCCACTGCCGGTTCATGCCCTGAGCCTGTTTAATTACTGTATTTTTGCTGCTGCGTTATGTGCCTTATTTGGTGCTGTTGGCTCAATGCCCGTAGATCGCCACGCGTTTTATCCGCTATTTGCCGACTGGTTCAGTGAACAGTTTTCCACTGGGGTGCTGATCCTGCCTTGCCTGCTTTCTATGGCTCGCCCACAATGGCCCCGCCTTAGCCTTGAAAACCTGTATCCGCTGCTTGGCGTGGTTGTGTGCATGGTGGCTTCAGTGGGGATTGGGGGAGCCGGAAGTCTGGCCTTCCCGTTGCCTGCGTTAATTTGGTGTGCCACACGCTATCCACTGCCTTTTGTGTGCCTGATCACACTCATAACCGGGATGACGGAAATTGTACTGGTGGCAAATTCTATTATCGAAATCCATATGACATCGCCGCTGTACGTCAACCAGATGTTCTCCGCGCGTTTGGGGATTGCCACCATTGCATTATGCCCGTTGATGGTGTCGGTGAGCGTAGAAACCATCAATGCGCTGGTGCGTAAGGCATCACGCCGGGCGGATTATGACTACCTGACACAAGTCCTCTCACGTTCAGGGATTTACGAGAAGCTGCGCAATGAGTCAGATTGCCTGGCACCCAGTAACCGTCAACTGGCGGTAATACTACTGGATATTGATCACTTCAAAAATATTAACGATACCTGGGGGCATGACTGTGGGGATAAGATCCTCGCTGAGTTCGCCGCAGTTGTAAATAAAGTGGTGGGCGATAAAGGCTGGTTTGCCAGAATGGGTGGGGAAGAGTTTGTGATTGTATGCCCGGCGATGTCCAATGCAGATGCCATTCTGCTGGGTCACCAGATTCGCGAACGGGTAGAACAGCACCAGTTTGCCTGGAAAAACCATATTCACCATATAACGGTAAGCCTTGGCCTGTCCTGGACTGCCTGCGCTTCTGCATCGCTGGAAGCCTGCTTTAACGCGCAAATGACGGAAGCTGACCGTTACCTTTACCAGGCAAAACAATACGGACGCAATCAGCTTTGCGCCCAAAACGTTCCCGTTATGGGCCGGGCTGCATCATGAAGGTGATGCCAGGTTTTTGTGACATTGTCACTTTTGGTGGGGGTTTGTACTGCGAAGGCCCTGGTAATCAGCGTGTTGGTTTACTGCCGTAATGACGCAATCATATTCACTTTGGCGGTATTCAGGTGGTTACGCAATGCCCGTGATGCCGCTAAATCATCACCACAAATCATCGCGCTGAGAATCGTCATGTGCTCATCCACCGCCACAATATTTCGTTGTTTTAAATCACTTTCATCCCACTGGTAGTGGAAATGGAAAATAACAGAAATAATCTCAAGCGACTGGTTAAAAAAGATATTGTTTGCGGCTGAAAGCAATAGCGCGTGGAAGTCACGGTCCAGACTGGCAAACATGCGGTAATTGTCACCGATCGTGCCACGCATTGTTCTGTGGCGGGCCAGGAGATCTCTTGCCTGTAGCCAACTGGGGTTGTCGGCTGGCAGATTCATGAAACGCTGCAAAGAATGGGTTTCCAGCATTTCGCGCAACTCAAAGAGCTGCTCTGCCCAGGCTTTATCAAACACTTTCATTCGCCACGTACCCCGACGTTCACTTTCAGTCAGCGAATAGCGGCTGAATTTCAGCAAGAATTCACGCACAACTATCGGGCTGACTCCTGCCTGTTTTGCCAACTCAACTTCGGTGAATTGATCCCCTGCACGTAACTGCCGTTGGTTGATCATCTGGTAAAACGTGCGTTCAAATATCCGTTGTTGCGCTTCGGCGGGCACCCGGGTTTGTTGGTAGCCATCCTCTTCCTGCGGCATGCGGACAATAACATATTGCCCTTGCTCCACGACCAGAACCTGGCGCTGTACCAGGTGTTCCAGAATATGGCGTACAGTGGTGCGGCTGATATTGAACATATCAGCCAGCGCATTTTGCGAAGGTAACGGCGATACCAGATGGCCGCGAACCAGGCTTTCAATAAACTGATTAATGACGTTGTGGCGCAGGTTTTGCGTCCGGCTCATAAGCAGTATCGTTTCAGTAACAAAAGAACAATTAAATACCAATTAAAAACCACTTAGTGTGATATTGATCGCATTGCCATACTAAAGGAGAGGGTATTTCAGGCCGGATCAGGTGAGATGTGCAACAGAAAGCGTAGCCGGTTATAGCCGGTTTACCATGACTCCACAGTTTGCATAATACAGGACTACATCGTGAAAACCCTTAATCGTCAAGATTTTCCCGGCAACGCTTACCCGGATCGTATCATCCAGTTTGGTGAAGGTAACTTTTTGCGTGCTTTTATCGACTGGCAAATTGACCTGCTGAACGAAAAGACCGACCTCAACGCCGGGGTAGTGATTGTTCGGCCGATTGACAGCAATTTCCCGCCGTCATTGAGCACTCAGGATGGTCTGTATACCACCATTATTCGTGGTCTGAATGATCGCGGTGAAGCCGTCAGCGAATCCCGCCTGATTCGTTCGGTAAACCGTGAACTGAATGTCTACCAGGACTATGATGAATTCCTGAAACTGGCGCATAACCCGGATATTCGTTTCGTTTTCTCAAATACCACTGAAGCGGGCATAGCCTGGCATGAAGGGGATACATTTCAGGATGCACCAGCTGTCAGCTTCCCGGCAAAATTAACCCGCCTGTTGTTTGAACGTTACAGTCATTTCAATGGCGCAAAGGATAAAGGTTGGGTGCTGATCCCTTGTGAATTGATTGATTATAATGGTGAAGCACTGCGCGAACTGGTACTGCGCTACGCCATTGCATGGAATCTGCCTGGCGCATTCAGCCGCTGGCTGGAAGAGTCCAATACATTCTGCTCTACGCTGGTGGACCGTATTGTTACTGGTTATCCGCGTGATGAAGCCAGTGCCATTGAAGAATCACTGGGTTACCACGACAGTTTTTTGGATACTGCTGAACACTTCTATTTGTTTGTTATCCAGGGCCCACAATGGCTTGCCAGTGAGTTGCGCCTCGACCAGTTGCCACTCAATGTGCTGATCGTCGATAACATTAAACCTTATAAAGAACGTAAAGTTGCTATTCTGAATGGCGCTCATACAGCACTGGTACCGGTGGCATTCCTGGCCGGGTTAAACACTGTAGGTGAAGCCATGTCTGATGGTGAAATCTGCGCTTTTGTTGAAAACGCCATTCGCGAAGAGATTATTCCGGTGCTGGATCTCCCGAAAGATGAGCTGGAATCATTTGCCCGTGCAGTTGTTGGCCGCTTCCGTAACCCGTACATCAAACACCAGTTGCTCTCTATTGCCCTCAACGGGATGACTAAATTCCGTACCCGTATTCTGCCGCAACTGCTGGCAGGGCAGGCAACGACTGGCAAATTGCCGGCCCGCCTGACATTCGCTCTGGCTGCGCTGATTGTTTTTTACCAGGGTGAACGTAACGGTGAAACTTATCCGCTGCAGGATGATGCTCACTGGCTCGAGCGCTACCAGCAATTGTGGGGTGGCGTGCGTGACAAACAGGTCACCGTCCGCCACCTGGTCGACGTTGTGTTGTCCGACAGCGACCACTGGGAGCAGGATTTAACTAACGTTCCTGGTCTTGCAGACCAGGTTACCGCCAATCTGGAATCTATTCTGAAGCTGGGTATGCGTTCAGCGGTAAAACCACTGTGCTAATCCCGTAACCGTAAGATTTATGCAACCCCGATACTGGCATTCTTGGTACCGGGGTTTTTTATTCGGCGAACTATAGTTACAACATACTTATTGATATAAATAAAACCCTACGCAGTAGCACCACATTAAGGCTCTGCAGTGATGAGAAGGGCAACTGGAAAGCCGTAACAATCAGGTTTTCAAGTGGTTAACTGACCTTGCAGGTTTTCAGAAAAATATTCAATAAATCATAAATACCTATGCATTTGCTCTTGTTCCTGGTGTTTAACAGGCGAATAATTCGTTATGTTATTAAATATATAGCGAGGGGATAATGAATAAAACATTTCGGCCACTGGTCTTATTAATTGGCTTTTGTATTGTGAGCACTTCGGCTATGGCATCGTCCGATATCAAAGTGACTTACGCAGGTTCTATGGGCAAGGTGATGGACCAAAAACTGGGGCCTGCTTTTGCACAACAAAACCATGTGCAATACCAGGGGCAGGGACAAGGCGCTTATGGCATGGCGCGTTTACTGGCCAGTAAAAAAGTGCAGGCAGACGTGTTTGTATCCATCACTCCCGGGCCAATGCAAATACTGAAAGATGCCGGGTTGATTGATACCGCTGTTCCCGTAGCGAGCACCAGTATGGTCATTGCCTGGAACCCGCACAGCCAGTATGCATCTCAGTTTGCTGCTGCCAGTGGTAAAGATGATTCATGGTTAAAAGTACTGGTCGAGCCTGGCGTGAAATTCGGGCGTACTGACCCGGACAGTGACCCGAAAGGCCAGAACATCGTGTTCACCTTGCTGTTGGCCGACAAATATTATCACCAGCCAGGTCTGGGTGAAAAAGTGATGGGCGGAGTGCAAAATCCGGCACAAATTCATATAGAAGGTGGGTTGTTAACCCGGCTTGAAGGCGGCCAGGTTGATGCGGCAGCAGGCTATGAGAGCGAAGTGATTTCCGCCAAACTACCTTATGTGGCATTACCAGATGAAATTAACCTTAGTAATCCGGACATGGCCGCAAAATGGTATGACCAGGTGAGTTTTACCATCAAAGACAGTAAGGGCCAGGACAAAGTGTTGCATACGCAACCATTAGTCTATTACGCCGCTGTTTTGAAAAATGCCCCGGATGGTGTGAAAGAAGGTGAGAAGTTTGTGCAGTTCATGCAGGGGAAACAAGGCCAGTCACTGTTCAAAGAGAGTGGCTATGCTTCACCTAAGGGTTCGGCGCTCTATGCTCAATGATTTTTTTAAGCACAACGATGCGCCGTAATCGCGTTTTTTGGTTGTCTGTACCGGCACTGGCTTTATTGCTGGTGCCTTTTATTACGTTAATTACGCAAACACCATGGATGGGCTTTCATCTCGCCTGGGGCGACGGCGATGCGATAACCGTTTCTCTGACGCTGGGTATGGTGGCGATGGCGGTTATCGTTCTGGCCGGTACACCAGTTGCCTGGTGGCTGGCAAAAGAAGGTGGCCGTGTATCCAGAATTGCGGAGTTAATTGTGCTGGTTCCGCTGCTAACTCCACCACTGGCAATGGGTATTTTACTGGTTTCCGCCTGGGGTCCCTACAGCATACCAGGCCTGGCACTTAGCCGTTTGGGAATGTCATTAGTGAATAACCCTGCGGCATTTGTGTTAGCTCAGGTCTATGGTGGGTTGCCGTATTTTATCATTGCCGCACGCTCTGCTTTTTATGGTGTGCCTCAGTCTATTTTAGAGGCCGGGCAAACCCTGGGGGCGGGGCGGTGGCAACGGTTCTGGCATTTAGCTTTACCAATGGCAAGTAAAGGACTTGCCAGCGCAGTGGCACTGGCGTGGGTAAGGGTCGTGGGCGAGTTTGGTATTGTGATGATTTTCGCCTTTTTCCCCCAGGGAATGCCGGTAAAACTATATATCAACTTACAAAATGACGGGATCAATGCTGTCTACACACTTGTCTGGTTGCTGTTGCTGTTCACTCTGCCATTGCCTTTATATTGCTTTTCACGGGCACGCAATGTATCTGGTGTGAGATAGTTGTTATCTCTGGCTTATAATTCCATTTAAATTGTCATTTGTGGTTTTTTATCACAATTGTTTGCCATTGCTTGCACAACTTTGAATGTGGGGCTTACTATTAAACAAGATGACTAAGCCCTATGCTTTCTTCTTGATAGTTTCCACCTTGCCTGAGGTGGCTTAGCTTTACTCTGACCCGCCTGTGGCGGGTTTTTTGTTATTTGAACGCTGGAATGTGTCTAAGGTAAATCTCAGGATTGTTCCCCCCGAATAAGTTACAGTGTGTGGTTTTTATTGATGCGAAGTATTGCCTGAGATAATATTCAGTAAATAGTTAAAGGACTATAATATATGCATATCATTGACGCACTACTGGCTTTTTGTGCTTATTTTTTCATCGGTTCTGCTCTGGTTGTGTTATTTCTAAATGTTTACTCTAAAATAACTCCACATAATGAGTGGGTGCTGATCAAACAAGGGAATATGGCGGCATCACTTGCTTTTAGCGGCGTGCTTCTGGGGTATATTATTCCACTTGCCAGCGCGGCTATCAATTCTGTAAGTATTCCAGATTACCTGCTATGGGCTGTAGTTGCCTTTATTGTCCAGTTGCTTGTCTACGTGGGTGTTCGCCTCTATATCTCTGAATTAAGTGAAAAAATAACTAATAACCATACTGCGGCAGGTCTGTTTATGGGCGCAGCTGCTTTGGCCGGTGGGATTTTAAATGCGGCCTGTATGACTGAATAGTGGCAACTTATGTCGAAGAAAAGAAAAAGCAAACTGAGTTACAAGAGTACCGCACCAGGTCAATACGCAATTAGTTCTACTCGTGGTTCTGGGAATCCATTTGAAAAAAAGAAAAGCCCCTATGCAGGAACATGCCTTAAATTGGCGATTATGGGCGGAGCGGCTTTTTTCGTCATGAAAGGATGTACCGATAACGAGTCATCGGATAATGACGGTGATGGAGTATTCTATTCAACAGTACAAGATTGTATGAAAGATAATAATACACTCGATGTTTGTACTGATGCCTGGCTTAATGCCGAGAAATCTTTTGTTGGCGAAGTGCCTGGTAACCTGACGCTTGATCAGTGCCAGCAGCAGTTTGAAACGTGCCGTTTTGATTACACCAGTTACAGCTGGGCCCCAGTTATGGCGGGTTTCTTATTGAGTAAGCATGTGCGCAAGGACAAAGATGAAGATCATGCCTACAGCAGTGGCGGGGGAACTTACGCATCACGCCCTGTGTGGAGAACAGCTGATCGCAGTTTTGCCTGGCATGTCGGCCGCGGGGCTGACAGTGAGCGGCGCGGCATAAAATTTTATACACGTAAAGTTGCAACTTTGTCTCGCGGTGGCTTTGGTCGCTCAGCCCACGGTGGGCACTGGGGAGGATAGGGATGTTACGCCACGATGTACCTGTGCGGCCTGCTCTGGATAAACTCGCACACCAGCACGGTTTCGATTTTCATGTTATCGATAATGAAATGTACTGGGATGAACGCCGTGCCTACCGTTTTACATTGCGCCAAATTGAAGAGCAAATAGAACAACCCACCGCAGAACTCCACCAAATGTGCCTTGATGTGGTTGACCGTGCGGTTAACGACCAGCAGATGATGGAGCAACTCGCTATCCCGCCGCTTTACTGGGATGCAATCGCCCAGAGCTGGCACCAGCGTGACCCCTCGTTATATGGCCGGATGGATTTTGTCTGGTGTGGGCAGGCCCCGGTTAAGTTGCTCGAATATAATGCCGATACGCCAACTTCACTGTATGAGTCGTCCTATTTTCAGTGGCTGTGGCTGGAAGATGCACGCAACAACGGCATTATTCCGCGTAATGCAGATCAGTATAATTCCATTCAGGAACGGTTGATTGCTCGTTTTGCGGAACTCTATTCACCAGAACTGCTGTATTTTTGCTGTTGTGAAGGCAGTAATGAGGACCGCACCACGGTACTGTACCTGGAGGATTGCGCCAGGCAGGCAGGGCAGGAGACACAATTTCTGTATATGGAAGATATTGGGCTGGGCGTTGGTGGAGAGCTAACCGATCTTGAAGATCATGTGATCCGCCGGGCATTCAAGCTTTATCCGCTGGAATGGATGATGCGAGATGAAAACGGTCCTTTATTACGTAAGCGACGCCAGCAATGGTATGAGCCATTATGGAAAAGTGTGCTCAGCAATAAAGGCCTGTTACCTCTGTTATGGCGTTTTAACCCAAATCACCCCAATTTGTTGCCCGCCTGGTTTGATGGTGAAAAGTCCCTTTCTGAACCAGGTGAAAGTGTGGTGCGCAAGCCTCTGTTTTCTCGCGAAGGTGGCAATATCACTGTATTAGACAGCCAACAGCATGTTATTACCCAAACAGATGGCAATTATGGTAGTGAACCTGTTATTTATCAGTCATTTAAACCATTGCCACGTTTCGGTGACAGCTACACGCTTATTGGTAGTTGGGTAATTGATGATGAAGCGGCTGGCATGGGGATTCGTGAAGACAGTTCACTAATAACTAAAGATACCTCACGCTTTGTGCCACATTATATTGGTTGAGCTATACATTTATACATAAGGCAGGCAATGAGAACCATCACTGTTGTGGCATATGATCCCCGGTGGCCTGAAATGTTCACGGCAGAAAGCCAGTTGTTACAGCAGGTATTGCCAGGTGGAATAGCCAAAGCCATTCATCATATTGGGAGCACTTCGGTGCCGGGTTTAGCTGCCAAACCGGTTATTGATATTTTACTGGAGGTGCCAAACCTGGCTGAACTGGATGCGTGTAATACTCAAATGCAGCAAGCCGGCTATATTGCTCGTGGCGAGAACGGCATTGCCGGCCGACGGTATTTTGTTAAAGGTGGTGAGCAACGCAGCCACCAGGTGCATGCGTTTGTTACTGGTGATGAGCAGATTACAAAGCATGTAGCATTCCGCGATTATCTGCTAACCAACCAGCAGGCAACTGAGCAATATGCCAGCGTGAAGTACGCAGCAGCGCAGGCATGTAATAACGATAGTCAGCGTTACTGTGAATTGAAAGCTGGCTTTATTGAACACCATCTGCAGTTGGCAATGTTGTGCCGGAAATGGTAGCCGGGGGAACAGGTCCGCGGGTGCCTGGTTACCGGGAGTAAAATCCTGAAGGTCGAGTTTCGATAGCATTTGTAATAACAGGCTGCAATTGCAACCGGGTGATGAAACGTACAGATAAAGCTGTTTAAGAGATTCAACGACCAGGACAATGACAACCGCGAAATGCCAGATTCTGCCTCAATACGCTTTGGTGCGCATAATGTATATTATGTTAAATGATATTTACCACCTATATTAGTTCATAGCTCCTACAATACCACGGTTAATCATACCGTTACCCTGCTCATCTTCTTTCAATGCGCACTGAAGAATACTGTTATTATCTAACCTCATGGATTGAAGGAGCTATCTGAGATGAACTTCCCTGGTCAGAAATCACCTGACAAAGCGCTACCTTTCCCTTCACTAAGCACAGAGTATCCACATGTTGAAAGTATTCTTCCGCCGTTTACAACACTGTAACGACGTGGCGAGCAGCATCAATCAGGCCAGCATTGCCCAGCTACACCAGTTGAAAGCACAGTTGGCTGAACAGATGGGATTCGCCAGGTATTGATTTGGTAGCTGTGTTGTTGAGTGTTGCCATGCTGCTATTAAGTGGTGGCTGTATTTTGTCTGCGGCCTTCTATAAGATGCTGCTCTTCGCTCTGCATAACAGAGCCTGGCGCCAACTGATCCGCCAGACACGAAAGGCTCACACCTTGCGCTAAGCAAAACACCAACATGTAAAAATCCCGCCTGTACCGGCGGGATTCAGTCCCTGCCTGGCACAATCAACACACCCAACCGGGCTGCCAGGCTCAGCACATCTTCGTAAGTGGCGGCGTCGTTAACCAGGCTCTTAGCGCTTCCTGCCGGGCAAAGCGATGCGGGTTTTATTCTGTCACCAAACAATATCATTGCGCGCGCCGTGTCATCCTGTCTCGAAATCCACGCCAGGCCTTGTGCGCTTGTGCATTGCTGGTAAAGTTTTTCGGCCCATTTGCGGGTTACCGGGTATTGATCTTTTTCGGTGTCGATCAACTCTTTGCGGGTGATACCCAGCTTGCGCAGCGGCACTGTGGCAAGATCAAGCAGTTCCAGGTTCTCAGTGACTTCAAGTGCCGAGAGTACCTGCCCGTTGAGCTTGTTTTTATCGTAAGTTTTGAGTCCTGGTGCAAAAGAGACATCGTGAAATACTGTTTCCATCATGGCACAGTCGCTGGTCACGCCAGCGTACAAGGTAGGAATGGGTTCGCCTAGAGCATTTGTTATTGGGCTGAAACGCGCATTGCCCTGCAGGCCGGGGTTAAACTGGTCTGCGGCATACTGCTCAAGGTGCACCCGGTGTAACACCGTTCCTTTATTTAGTAAAAATATTGTTGTTTTTAGCGGGCCCGCATGAGGAAGCGGCGCGCCGCCCCCCTGCTCTGTCGTCTTAGTGCCGGTAGAACGCTTAGCCATGCGCTACGCCCTGAACTTCATCCCGGGCGGCATCGATTACCAAGTCTGGCTGTGTGGCCAGCATGTCCTGAGGCCGTTTTCCACCTAAAAAGCTGTTGGCCGACAGAAACCAGAACGCCATACCCCAGCCATCCTTTTGACCACCAAACACCTCAATTACCTTACCCAGCGCTTTCAGCGGACGGAAACCTTCGTTTTTATCCAACCCCCAGGCCGGGAAATAGTCGACACCGTTATGGTGGATGGCGAAAATGCGCCCGGCTTTCTTCCATTTATTCGGCTGAGCGCTCGGATTCGCTGTGCTCAACTGCGCCAGGTGTGCCAGTTCGGCAGCATTTAGCCAGTCACCACTCTCCAGAACAGCTTTGCGTGCCTGTATCAGCATTGCTGCTTCTTTGATGATATGTGGTGGTGCGGGCGTTGGTGGCACCAGAGCTTCTGCCAGACGCTCAAGTGTTGTACGGCTTTGATGCTGCTGAAACAGGCCATACATGGAAGACGCCACGTTGGACAAATTTTCAAACAGGTGCTGTGTTCCGATATGGTTTTGATGATCAACCGTGATAAGCAGCACTTGCTCAGCCTGTGATTTGGCAAGGCTGACTTTCACTTCTTTTGGGGTGCCAATCAGGGTGGAAACCCCTGTGTGCTCTTTTCGTACACTCATGGATGTTCTCCTGTATGGGTTATCAATATGATTTAATAATACCATATCTGTGATAACCTTACACAAGCATCTTCAATGGATTCCAGCACTGCCCCGGGCAGGCGCTGCCGACTGAATTTCGCCAGGCGCATTCGGCTCCCCGGTACCTGAAGAATGGTGATTAACTTATTGCTGTTGCGGGCAATATTGTTATAACTAGTCTGCTGTGAAACAACTTTAAAAGGATTGTACCGATGTCCGACAACGTACTCTTTTCACCTTTCACACTGAAAGGCCTGAATTTGCCAAACCGTATTGTAATGGCGCCAATGACCCGCGGTATGGCGCCAGAAGGGGTTCCGGGCCAGCCTAACGCCAGTTACTATCGCCGCCGTGCGGAAGGCGAAGCTGGCCTTATCCTGACCGAAGGTACTGTGGTCAACCGCCCTGCGTCACGTAACATGCCTGGCATTCCTTTCTTCTACGGCGAGCAGGCTCTGGCTGGCTGGAAGCAGGTGGTGGACGCCGTACACGCAGCAGGCGGTCGAATTGGCCCACAAATCTGGCATACGGGATCCACGCGAGCCAGCGGAGGATGGGAGCCAGACGCACCAGTTGAAAGCCCTTCAGGCCTGGTTGGTCCGGGTGAGCCGCGAGGTGTCGCCATGACAGAAGAAGATATTGCAGATACTGTTGACGCTTTTGCCCGCGCGGCGGCAGATGCGCAGCGTCTGGGTTTTGACGTTGTGGAACTACATGGTGCGCATGGTTACCTAATCGATCAGTTTTTCTGGCAGGGTACTAATCTGCGCACGGATTCCTTTGGCGGAAAAACTATTGCAGAGCGTTCCCGCTTTGCGGCTGATATCGTACGTGCGGTGCGCGCGGCAGTTGGTCCTGACTTCCCTCTCATTCTTCGCATCAGTCAGTGGAAACAGCAGGACTACTCTGCCCGTCTGGCTGAAACACCTCAGGAAATGACCGAATGGTTGGTGCCGCTGGTAGACGCTGGTGTAGACATTCTGCACTGCTCACAACGCCGGTTCTGGGAGCCTGAATTCCCGAATATTGATGGCAGCGAAGGGCTTAACTTTGCAGGCTGGGCGAAAAAACTCACGGGTGCAGCCACTATCAGCGTGGGTTCTGTGGGGTTATCCGGTGATTTCTTTGGCGCCTTTGGCGGACAGGGTTCCGGCACGGCCGGGCTGGATAACCTGTATACCCGAATGGAACGTGGGGAGTTTGACCTGATAGCGGTTGGTCGTGCGCTATTATCAGACCCGCAGTGGGCGCACAAAGTTCGTGCAGGCCGTACAGACGAGCTACTCGGTTTTCGGGCTGAAGACCTCGCGGCGCTGAAATAAGTGGCGGCGCTTACAGCTGCAATTTAATATGTGCCGGCCCAGGCCGGCATGGCATTAAAAGTTTTGTTGAACTCCCGGTTACCTCATGAATTAAATATGCTTCATTCGCCTGTTTTGAGTGGACACTACACAAGCCTCTCAACTTTTTTTGCCAATGTTTTCTGGCGAATTGGCAGATAAATCATCCCAAAATTCCTGCAGGCGAATACGCAAGTAAAGTACGGCTTTGTGTTTTCTCGATAACAGAGCCTGAATACTGGCACCTGTTTCTTCTGCCAGTGCCTGGTAGCTGTAACCGTCAAGCTCCGTCTTTTCAAACACCTCGCGCTGGATTTGCGGGAGTTCAGCCAGTGCTGCAGCCAGTTCATCCCACAACAATGCTTTCAGGTATTCATCTTCAGGGGTTTGCGGTACACCAAACAAGGTTTCTGCCAGCTCATCTTCCGCAAATTCATTTTCATCCCCCTGCACGGCCAGTCCGGAAAAAGGGAGTTCGCGTTTTTTGCGCCCCAAATCGGTTATTTCATTGCGGGCGGCACGAAACAGCCAGGCGGCGACATTCTCGACCGGTTGTTCTACACGAAATAACTGATATGTGATTTCCTGCAGAATATCCTCCACATCATCAGGCCCACGAGAACGGCCACGAATAAAGGCCTGTAACCGCCCACGGCAAGCCGTGAGCGCGGAAACCAGACGTGATTTTGACCCACTCCCGCCTTTCACTTCATTCATTGTTTATCCGAGGTTTTTTCAGCTTCAGTACCCTGATCTGTGTTTTGTGGCGTATTGCATTCCTGGGGGGCTTGCCGTTGGCAGCGGCTGCCCCATTTATCTTCAAACCAGGAACGGCGCTGGCGGATAAATTCATCACGTTGTTCCGGGGTCATTTGCATCCAGCGGTCATGCATTCGCCGGTGCATACCAAACATACCCGGGCGCATACCCAGCCCGCCAAACAATATCCGGCATAAAACTAATAAGCCCAAAGCCTGCCAGAACCCAATACTTTTCACACCAATGATTGTCGGTAATAGAGCATTCCACAGCGACATAACCAGTAGCCCCAGCGCGAAAACCACAATAACACTAATGATTAATGGCTTTGCAAAACGGTGGTGCCCTCTTCTGCCAAAACCCCGGCCATACATTTCAAAATCTCTCATCTTAAAGCCTCATGTTATAGGTGAACGTTCTGTTAGTGAGGTAGACGAATGGCGCGCCAGAATATTGCTAAAAAAATTCATCACCGTGTTTTTGTGTACGGGGCGTGGTCTGTTATGCCTCTTTTATAACCTCCGCTCATGAATCCTGGTTATAATTTATGCAATTGCCCAGGGTGTTTTTTGCCCGTTTTTTTCGCCATTGCCACTCATGAGTCAATTACGCTTTATATTCTACTCACATTGTGAGTAGAATAAGGCTGTTATTTGCCTCAGGAGAACGCTATGTGGATATGGCAACAACCTTTGTGGCCTGAATTTACCTGGGATCCGGCCCCGCTGGTACCATTGCTGCGTGACACCCGCTTTTTACAGGGAAAACTTTATGGCAGCAGCCAGGTATTGAATTCAGCGCAAACCACGCTGGATACCCTGCTGGCGAATATTCTTTATTCAAGCGATATCGAAGGTGAACGTTTACACGCCGGTTCGGTGCGCTCTTCACTGGCAACTCACCTGGGCGTGGATGATGAAATAACCTGGCCGGTTGATAAGCGCACTGAAGGCCTGGTGGAGTCGGCACTGGACGCCATCAATAATATCGATGAGCCTTTAACGGCGCAGCGCTTGCTGCACTGGCACTCACTGTTGTTTCCACCTGAAGATAAGTTGTTTAATGCGATTAAAGGTGGGCAGTTTCGGACTGGCCCGGTACAGGTCATTTCCGGGCGAATAGATAAGCCCGTCATCCATTTTGAAGGGCCTGATGCCATGCGGGTTGCGGGAGAAATGGATGCTTTTCTGCACTGGTTCAACACCAGCAGGCACGATGCCCAGGCTGACCCCATCTTACGGGCAGGTATTGCGCATTTGTGGTTTTTAACCATCCACCCTTTTGAAGATGGTAACGGCAGGATCGGGCGTTTAATCATGGATCTCGCACTGGCTCAGGCGGAGCATAACACGGTGCGTTTATATGCTATGTCGCGCACGATTAATACACACCGTAAAGAGTATTACGCAGTAATAGAACAAACTCAGCGTGGCGATATGGTGTTAACGCCGTGGCTTAACTGGTTTGTGCGTATGTTGCGCGTCTCAATTGAGGAAACACTCGGGCTGATTGACCAGACCCTGTTTAAAACCCATTACTGGCAGCGTTTTAACCAGGCGGCGCTGAACCCTGAGCAGATAAAAGTGATCAACCGAATGCTGGATGGTGACTTCCAGGATGGCATTAATAACAGCCAGTATAAAGCAGTCGCAAGGGTCAGCCGCGCCACTGCAACCCGCCACCTGGCGCAGCTGGTTGAACAGGGTTTTTTGGTGGGGAATGAAGGCGGCGGCAGAAGCACCCGCTATTCTTTGCCTGGTAAGGCGAGTGCCTGAATCACTGTTCCCCTTCCCTGCCGGAGCATTAAAGGCTATATCGCCGGGCTTTATTGGCGCAGTAACCCATGGGAAATTGTCACCGCAGAACTCTTTCTTCGCCTGGTAGATAAAGCCCCCAGAAACTGGGGGCTGGAGAATAATATATTCAGCCCTGGAGCAGTAGTTATGTTGACGAGCCCGGTAGTGAACGGAAAAATTACCTGGCATGGAGGCGAGACCAGGCCAATGGCAAATATAAACTGCCATGTCATGAGAAAATAAAAATTCGTGATGGCTGAGATATTATCTGATGATGTAAAACTGGGCCATTACCTGAAAGTAAGTAACATGATATTTTCCCCCTGCTGCGTTGTTCAGTATTAAAATGCCCCTGCAGGGCATTTCCCATTTGTGCGATTAACACACCGCGCTTAACCGTTGGCATTATTTGTCAGGTAAACTGTGACAGTTTTATAAATTGCAAATGGAATCCTCAAATGGATCGACTATCCAGCATGGCAATATATGTCAAGACTGTAGAACAAGGGTCTTTTGCCGCAGCTGCCGATATGCTGAATATGTCCTCTCAACTGGTTGGGAAACATGTTGCAGCGCTGGAAAACCACCTGGGTGTCAGGCTGATTAATCGCACTACCCGCCAGCACAGCCTCACGGAGGCCGGGCAAAATTTTTATGAGCGGGCCAAAATTATTCTGGCGGAAGTTGAAGCTGCGGAATCCTTCGCAGAAGAAACCCGTATGGAGCCAAGGGGGCGTCTGAAAATCAATGCTCCGCATACTTTTGGTATCAACGCCCTTTCACCGTTATTACCTGAATATATGGCGCGTTACCCGGAAGTGTCGGTTGAATTGACGCTCACTAACCGGATGATAGACCTGATTGATGAAGGCTATGATGCCGTTTTTCATGTGGGTGAACTTGAAGACAGCAGTCTGATGGCGCGCGTACTGGCTCCTTACCGGTTGATTACTTGTGCCTCCCCCCATTACCTGGATAAAGCCGCACCGCTGAATCACCCGGCTGATTTACAGCGCCATGAATGTCTGGTTTTCGCGCACACCTCTCTGAGAACCCAGTGGGAGTTTGAAGGGCCTGATGGACTGATAAAGCAGCCAATTTCCGGGCGTCTCATGATGGATAATGGCGAAGCGCTGGTGAGTGCTGCTCTGGCCGGTTTCGGGGTAACCACACAGCCATCTGAGCTGGTATTACCCTATATTCGTTCTGGTAAGCTTATCAGTGTGTTGCCTGATTACAGTGTGCCGGAACGTCCTTTATATATTGTGTATGCCCAGGATCGTCGTCTGACTCCAAAGTTGCGTAGTTTTCTTGATTTTGCCGTTCAACATTTTGGTGATGACAGTAACCTGTCTGGTGTGCCTTTGGCGTAGCGCAAGGGTTACGGTGCCAATAAAAAACCACTGTATCAGGCAATACAGTGGTGGCCCAGGAGGAGGCAAATCAGATAGCGCACATGAGTGGCTGAGAGTATGGCGTAACGTTTATTTTCGTTGTTCTTTGCGCCAGCGTCCGGGCGGCACATTGAAATAGTGTGAGAAAATACGGGTGAATGTCTGCTGGCTACTGAAACCATACTTAGTGGAGATGGTTAAAATAGAAACTTCATCGTTGGCCAGGTCGTTAGCTGCTTCCTGTATCTTCTTCTTACGAATATAATCCCCTACTGTCATCCCTGTTTCTTCCCTGAACAGCCGCTGAATATGCCAGCGTGAATAACCAGATATCTCCATAACATCAGTTATATTGATGGGATCATGGATATTTTCATCAATCCATTTAACTAAATCACGAATAACATTTTTATGCAGTAACATACATCGTACTCTAAAGATAAATCAAAGAAGATATACCTGTTGTCATTAACACAAATTTGCCGCAAATGTTGGCAAAGTAGAATGCAGGGAGCCAGTGCTCTTAACGTGACCAGTGTAGGTACACTTTTACGCAGGTATAAGTCAATCACCCATGGTTTTATCAACTCATCAGGTGCCATGGGAGGCAGAGGTTTTGAAAATAAATTAATTTTTGCCGGGTTATAATTTTATGCAGGTTGTTACCTGTCTCTTTAATGCGTACTTGTTATCAAAAAGTTCATTTTGTAATGAAAATTCTACCTATATTTAAATTGCGAATAAATGGTTTTTTTATTTCGATACTCAAAACAAAATGTTTTGAATCAGAGACTGGTGGGATAGCTCATGAAAAAAGAGCGATAAAAAAATTCTTTAAGAATAAAAGTGCAGAATATTTTTTAATAGCACATATTGCATAGACATCACTTGTGCAATACCTGTGAAAAAGGCCTGCATATATGCAGGCCCGGGAGTAATAAATAATCAGAAGCTGAGGTTAGCACTAATACCGCCAACAAAGGCATCATCCACTTTGCTTACAGCACCTGGTGCGGCAATGTATTGCAGATTGGGGCGGATTTGCAGCCAGTTTGTTGCCTGGACGTTATAATAAATTTCGTAATTATATTCAGATCCTTTCTGAATCGGTAAATAGGTCGGGCTATTATAGGTCGTTTCACCGTTGTAATAGTTGGTATCACGCAGCATTCTGGTATAGGACGAGTTGACATGAATGCGTCCGGCACCAATACCAATTTCATCCTGCGGACGGGCGTCAAACGGCCCTTTCCACGTCAAAGTAACAGACTGGTAGTTATCGGTTTTAGACGTTTTGTGGTCGTTCATTACTGCCTGAACGGTTAATGTGATCCCCCTGTCAGCAGACCCCCCTTGTGCTGTCAACTGTTGTTGAGCAAGGATGTAACCGCCATATGCATGGGCTGTATCAGTGTAACCACCCTCACGCCATGATCCATATACATTGTCACTGGCTGAAGAGTAGTAGTAACCAATACGGTAATTACCCGGTAGTTTATCTGCACCAAGTTTTGGCTGCCAGCCCAGTTCTACCGGTACAAGGTTGCCCTCTGTTGGGCTGAACTCAAAGCGGAAACCATCACCTTTGTCATAGTTATACGGATTCTGGTTATAGAAACCGACCTGCATAAAGATTTCCGGGGTAAAGTTGAGGCGAACGCGGGCACCCCATTGTGACACTGGCCAGTTATACCAGTGGTCACCACGCCAGTTCCCCGCCTGGCCACTCCCAAATGCCAGGTTCTGGAATTTACTGTCGAAGTTGTCGAAATCTTCCCCAACAGTCAGCCGCCCTGCTTTAACATCCAGGGTATGGTCAAAAAAGCCTTTACGTAGCCAGAACTGGGTTAAGCGCCATGTCTGGCCCCGGCCATACACTTCCTGTACCGAAGATAGTGTCCCGGTACGCGGGTCGCCAACTTCATTTGACAGGTTCTGCCCGTCACGGTTGGTTATGGTTAACTGGAATTCAGTGTCGTTCCAGTTGAGGAGTTTTTGCAGATCCAGGTTAACCCCGAACGCCCACTGGTCACTGTAACGTGCGGTGGTCGATGTGTTATAACCGCCTGCCAGGTTAGATGCACTTTCCATGGTGTAGCCAACATTGAAGTTGACACCATCCTGTTGGAGGTCTGTACGCAACCCGTTCCAGTCACCGAACATCCACGGGGAATCGACACTGAATGCATCGGCTGCCTGGGCAACTAAAGGTTGTGCAGATAAGAGGAAAATGCCTGGTATAACTACTTTTAAAGAGTGATATGCCACTTTATTGAATTTTTTCATGGTATTTATTCTTGTTAAAATCACTAAAAGGAGAATTGAGTGTAAGTAGTAAGCAGGCTAATTATTTATTATTTTGTGCCGTGAAATATATCTGTATTCAGAAAAATGATCTGCGCCACAAAATAAGAAACTGAGGTGAGACTTTTCGTAAAACTTGCATATTTCATGCTTATAGCCGGGCACCAGGCTATTTGGTAAGGTAAAAAATGACATCACACTAAGGTCGGTATTAATTATTGGTGCAACATTTGCCCGGGAGGAAACGGTTTAATGCGTAGTTCCCGACAAGAGGCTGACTCCCGGATAACAATTTTGCCAGCCGGGGTAATAACAGAGGAAACAGAACAATAGTACAGCTTTTCAGGCTACATCAGGCGGCTATCACCTCTTCACAGCAAGCCTGGAGTGCGGCCCAGTCATCACGCGAAGACGCCGCTTCATCAGAAATAATCATATCGATATCGGCGATACGGGCATAAACCATTCGGCTGGTAACACCTATTTTACTGTGGTCGGCCAGAATGATGCGTTTATTCGCATTGCCTATCATTGCTTCGGCAATTGCAGCTTCGTGGTGGGTGAAACTACTGGCACCTGATTGACTGGAAATGCCAACGGGCGACAGCAATGCCACATCAGCCCGGAAGCGCTGGAGTTCACGAATGGTCATTACACCGCAGGTTGCCTGGGTGACCGGGCCCATCTCCCCGCCCAGTAAAATGACTTCATGGCTGAGTGACCGGGCATATTCAGATTCTGTCAGCCGGGAAGCCACGCTGAGGCTGTTGGTAATAATCGTCATGCCTGGCATGGAAACCAGTTCATCGGCCACAACAGATGTGGTGCTCCCGGCATCAATAAAGATTGTCTGGCCCGCGCGAAGTTGCTGTACCGCAGTGCGCGCAATCGCCTGTTTCTCTTTACCGCGAACGGTTGCCCGTACAGACAATGGTGGCTCAGGTTCTGCCCCCAGCGCGACAACGCCGCCGTGTACGCGGCGCAACTCACCTAAGTTTTCCAGCTTAACAATATCGCGCCGCACGGTTTCCCGGGAGACATTCAGGTGCTGAATCAGTTGCTCTGTGGAAATACGATTAAGTGTCGAGAGTAAGGCCCGGATACGGTGTAAGCGAGTTTCTTCTAACATATTATTCCTTAATAATTTCCGGCATGAGGTAGACAACCTTATAGACCGGGAAACCAGGCCAACAAACTGAGCACCTGGTCTGTTCGTGCCATTATGTGCAAATAACAGGGAATAAGGGTAATTTTTCAGTCAAAAATAAACCACATAAAAACATATGGATAGATTCATCTTTAACATCGTGCCTGCGGTAATCTGAGGATAATACTCTCTGACATTGTATTTTCTCAGCCCGGTGTGCACATTTGTGTAGTTTATCGCACCAGCCTGCCTGCCATCATCGTATTTAGCAATATGGGTAATTAAACCATCAGGGTTAATTTCACTGGAATATTAACTGCCTGGGCCCGGAGCGAAACAGCCGGATGGCCTGAGAACATGGTTTGTCGCCTGGCCTATGCTGAATAGTGCATTTTGCATTAGAGCTGATTAAAGTAAAAATATTTAATTATCATTAAGTTACATTCAATAAGGATTTTGTATGGATTCTTTTGCTGTGCCTTTGTGTGCTTTTGTGTATTTTATTGTAAAAGGCACGGTAAGGTTGACGGCCAACAACACAGACATGATAAATGAGAGGCTTTCATGGCAACGCGCTCCACCATTATGGATACCAACAGCTTTCGCGCAGAACATGCGGCAGCGCTGGATGAACAAACACGTACGTTAACCGAGAAACGCGCGCGTTTACTGGGCGATTCTTATCGCCTGTTCTATCGTAACCCAGTGCATCTGGTGCGTGGTGAGCAGCAATATTTGTGGGACGCGCAGGGTAACAAATACCTTGATGTCTATAACAACGTAGCCAGTATTGGCCATTGCCACCCTGCTGTGATTGAAGCGGTACAACAGCAGATGAGCCAGCTCAATACCCACACCCGCTACCTGCATGAACGTATTCTGGATTACACCGAATCATTGTTGAAGTACGTTCCAGGTGAAGTCAGCAAAGCGATGTACATGTGCACCGGTTCAGAAGCCAATGACCTGGCCATTCGTGTTGCCCGTGCCTGGAGCGGCGGTACCGGGATTATTGTTACCCGGGAAGCCTACCATGGTACCAGTGAACTGACTTCTGGTGCCTCACCTGCACTGGGTAGCGGCCAGCCACTGGCGGCTACAACGCGCCTGGTGCCTGCTCCTGACCGCTACCGTGTGGATACTCCGGATATTGGTACCTGGTTTGCCGCGCAAATTCAGGAACAAATTGATGATATGTCCGCACATGGTATCAAATTCGCCGGTTTGCTGGTTGACTCAATTTTCTCATCAGACGGTGTTTTGCCGGGTCCTGCCGGTTACCTGAAGCCAGCACTGGATGTGGTGCACCGGAACGGCGGGATCTTTATTGCTGACGAAGTGCAGCCAGGCTTTGCCCGCACTGGCGAGAGCTTCTGGGGTTTTGCCCGCCATAATATTGTGCCGGACGTTATCACTATGGGCAAACCTATGGGCAACGGCATCCCGGTTTCAGCAATGCTGGCAAAGCCTGAAGTGCTGGCGGCCTTTAGCGACACTATCCCCTATTTCAACACATTCGGTGGTAACCCGGTGTCTGTTGCCGCAGCTCAGGCCGTATTGAAAGTGATTGAAGATGAAAAACTGCAACAGCACAGCCTTACCGTGGGCACTCAGTTGCAAAAAGAGCTGGCTGCACTGGCGGCTCAGCATGATTGTGTGGGTGATGTTCGTGGTGCCGGTTTGTTCATCGGTTTCGAACTGGTTACGGACAAAGCCAGTAAAAACCCCGACAAACAGCGAGCGCTGGATGTGATTGAACGCTTGCGCGAAGACCATGTTCTGACTTCAGTTGCCGGGCCACATGGTAACGTCCTGAAGTTACGCCCAACGCTGGCTTTCCAGGCTCATGATATTGACTGGCTGGTTGGTTCACTGGATAAAGCGCTGCGCGCTGGCCGTTAATTCAGTTTTTCACTGATTTTCCGACAAAAAATCCGCCTCGTACTGGCGGATTTTTTGCTATACAGTTTTCCACCTGCTTTGAGTTGCTATGCTGCGGGAATATAACCTGCATTAAGGGCTGCATAGACGGCATCACGCACTTCGAGGGTCAGTAACCCACACATCCCTTCATAGGCTGTATTGGTCATCAACACCACTGTCAGATCGTTGTGCCGGTCAATAAACCAGTTGTGGCCGTAAACACCCCCCCAGGAGAGTGTCCCGGGGCTTTGTGGTGTTTTCGTTGCCTGTGGGTCGACTAACACAGCTCCACCGTAACCAAATCCCCAACCGGGGCCTGCGCATTCGGCTTCCGGGCCACAATGTGCCTGATATATAGCACTTTGCAGGCTGGCTGGCAGCAGACCCGCACCAGTGCGCAATGCTTCTAAAAAGCTCAGTATATCCGGCGCGCAGCCATACATACCCGCGCCACCGGATGGGTACGCCTGGCTGTCTGCTACCCGTGATGGTGAAAAACGCACGCTGCCCCCAATCCCCTCAGGTAATGGAACCTTTTCATTTTCACCAATAATCACCGCCCCCTGTTCACTGTTGGCATAAGCGACGGCAATGTTATCCAGGCCCGCAGTCACAAAACCGGAGTGGCTCATACCCAGCGGCATAGCCACCAGCTCGGCTACCGCCTGCGGCAGTGATTTCCCGGTGGCTTTCTCGATAACGGCGCCCATAACATCCATACCCAGGGAATAAGCCCAACTTTCTCCTGGCCGAAACAGTAAAGGAACGGAACTGAGGCGGCGCAAGTTTTCAGCCAGATCAAAATCAACATGGTCCAGCCCGTCAGAAATCCCCGCAGAGAGATAAGGCCCGTCGCTGTCCTGGTTAAAGCCATAACCCAGGCCGGAAGTGTGTGTGAGTAACTGATGCAGCGTGATGCTTACAGCCTCGCCTTGCGGGCCAGTGGGAGTAAAGTCGGGCAACCACTGGGTAACCGGAGCATCAAGTTCCAGGATGCCTGCGGCAACCAGGCGTAGAGCAGCCAGTGTGACAATCGGTTTGGTCACTGAGGATAGCCGAAAGCCCGTGGTGGGTAACATGGGGCGCTGTTTTTCCCGGTCGGCAAAACCATGAGCACTGATATGACTTAGTTTCCCCTGGTGAGCAACGGCACACACAGCACCTACTACTCTGCCCTGCTCGATTGCCTGGTCAAAGATGCCTGTCAAGGATGCATTAAGTGCATCTTCTGCTTGCATGAACTTTCTCCTGTATTTGGTGAAACCGCAGGTGTCAGTCAGTTGCCTTCAGCCACCCAGGCTTTTCGGAAACATGGTTTAACCCTCTATTGATTACTATTAAAACAATTGATTTTAAGCAAGGTTTTTATCACTGAGGCATTAATTGCTTACATTATTCATTTGCCTGCCGGTAATTACACGGGTTTACCGGGCGAGTTTATCTGGTACAACAGTGACATATTGTGAGTGGTTTTATGTAGCCAGCTATGACTGATTTTCTCGGGAGAAAGACATGCAACTTAAAAATGCTGTTGTGTTTGTAACCGGAGCTAACCGTGGGTTGGGAGAAGTGTTTGCCAGAGAAGCTCTCGCGCGCGGCGCAAAGAAAGTTTGTGCCGCAGCGCGCAACCCGCAGGCTATTAACATCGCCGGTGTTACCGCTATTGAGCTGGACGTAACAGATACCGCAGCTATTACTCGTGCAGTAACTCAGGCGGGTGATGTCACGCTGTTAATTAATAACGCAGGGATTGCGCAAACCGGGAGTTTGCTTGATGCCAGTGCAGAACAGTACATTCGCCAGCAGATGGAGACAAACTTGTTTGGCCCGTTACGTTTAGCGCAGGCCTTTGCACCTGTGCTGGCTCAGGCAGGCGGCGGTGCCATTATCAACGTATTATCCGTAGCGTCCTGGATTAGTAGCGCCATGCTACCCACGTATTCGGTGAGCAAATCGGCCGCCTGGTCTTTAACCAATGGGTTGCGTCTGGCACTGGCTGAACAAGGCACGCAGGTGCTGGGACTGCATGCAGGGTTTATTGACACCGGGATGACAAAAGATTTTGATGTGCCAAAAACCTCGCCACTGGATATTGTCACGGCAACCTATAACGCGCTGGAAGCAGGGCTGAGTGAAATACTGGGCGATGACATTACCCGTCAGGTGCACCAGGGGCTTTCTGCTGGCCAGCCTGTTTACCTTGCCCCTGTGGTGCGTTAATCACGCTCAGTCAATTCTGCCAGTAAATGGCGTGCTTATGCACAGATGGTGGTTAATAGCTCTCATCTGCCCAGTGAGTGGAGCTTGTCATGATTTTTATGATTTGTGGGTCGTTAAGGCCCAGTTCTTTGCCCAAACGGTGCACTTCCAGCCACTGCATGGTTTCATAGTGGCGTGCCAGGTCGAGTATTTCGAACAACACGCCTTTGCTATCGACCAGAGCTGCATGAATACGGGGTGATAAGGTAATTTGTTCAAGCAGCACATGCAGCGGGTGATCCAGTATGGCGTCGAGCAATGAAAACAGGCCACACAGGAAGGCATCGCCCTCGAGGTAAGTCATATGCAGTTCTGTGGCAATCAGTTCACAAAACCGGCCACGGATAACGCTGTTTTTATACAGTTCAACGGGTTTTTCATCATCAAGGCTGTACAGGCTCACCAGTGAGACAAAACGGCGCAATTCATGGTCGCCAATATATAACGCGATATCGCGCAGCGACATGGTATTCACTTCCACCGGGAAACTGGTCTGGTAGCGAATATTCTTGATATAACGCATAAATTTGTAGGCAATAGACACATCGCGGTTGATTAAATTGCCCACCTTTTCGTAATCGATTCGTTGCTGGTTCACTTCACGCATCAGTTCAATTAACCAGGTAATATTCAGTGCCAGTTTCTTGTTGCGTAAAATTTCTGGCCGGCGGTAAAAATAGCCCTGGAAAAGTGAAAAACCTAATGACTTGAATGCCTGGAACTCTTCCTGGCTTTCTACTTTTTCCGCCAGTAATGTCATTTTTTCCAGTTTGTTACGGGAAATATACTGAGCAATGAGTTCCGCTGAATGTTTACGTATATCAAATTTCAGAATATCCACATAAGGTATAAAGCGCACCCAGGCTTCTTCCATGGTGAAATCATCCAGCGCGACGGTAAAACCTTTATGGTGTAATTCCTTAATGGCATCAAATAAAGCATCATCAGGTTGTGCGTCTTCCAGTACTTCAATGACCACACTTTCTGGCGGCAGGCTGAAAACCTGGCGGTCAATGATCATCTTGTGGGGAAAATTGATGAATGAGACGCGGTTATCCGTAACACTTTGGAGTGGTGTGCCAAGAAACTGGTCTGAAATTACCTGACTGGTGGCATATTCCGAAGAAACATCAGGAAACGAATTACTCAGGCCATTCCGGTACAACAACTCGTAAGCGACGGTGTGCATATCCTGATCAAAAATAGGTTGTCTGGCAATGAAAGAGTACATAACTGCTCCTGAATAGCGTGATATACCAGAACCGCCAATACATTGCGCCCTGCCTGCAGGCGTGTAAGCAAATAAACGTTTTCAACAGATTTATCGACTGATACTGATTCTAGTTTAGATACCTGCTCAATAAGTGTGATGTATTTTGTGAGAAATCAAAATAATACCTGGGGAGTAGATAAGTGGTTTCAAAAGGATAATCATGCTCCTGACCAGGCTTCCCTGCCCGTGAATTATAGCGGGTGAATTATAGTGCGTGCTGTGACAGCAGGCTTTTTAGCTCAGGAATGCAGGAGCCGCAATTGGTGCCACAGCCAAGTTGCTTACCCAGAGAGCTAACAGTATGGCAACCGCTGGCAATAGCCTGGGTAATATCCCTGGCTCGGATACCAAAGCAACTACACAACGTTTGGGCTCCCCGGGTATCCCCCAGAGAGCGACCGGCAAGCAGCTGGTCGCTGGTTTGCTTATCCACTTTTTTGCCAAGGCTTGCGCAAACCAGTGTGGAGTCTGGCTCTGGTGCTGACGGGCTGGCATAGAACGCCACATTCAGCGCCCCGTGGTTAAACCCCAGTAAGTGGCAGGAAATATTATTGTCCGTGGCCTGGCGGCATTCGAACCCGGCCAGCCAGGGTTGTTGTTCTAGCCACTCCGTAATACACCCTTCACCTGCAACCCAGAATTGCCAGCCACCGGGCACCGGAGCACGGGCCCACCATTGCGCACCAGAAATAGTGACACTGTCACTGGCATATAACACGCCCTCCCAGTCACTGGTCACGGGCTGGGCCCGTACCGGGGTGAATTTACTTTCTGGCTGGCCGGATATTTCACAGCGATGCGCAGTGATTAGCGCCCCTGGCTGGCTTTGCAAGGCAAACTGGCTGCTCCAGTGCATTGGCACAAATACCTGGCCGACAGGTTGCGCATCGGTTATCACAGCCCGGCACAGCATCCAGCCTGTGGCAGACTGTAACCTTACCAGTCTGTTTTCAGTGATTCCCGCCTGGCTGGCGTCTGCCGGGTTGATTTCACAATAAGGCTTATTGCGATGCTGTAACAGACCCTCAACCATCCCGGTACGGGTCATGGTGTGCCACTGGTCGCGGATGCGGCCAGTATTCATGACCAGGGGGTAATATTTACTGGTGGTCCCCCTGGGCGGCTGTGGGTGAACCGGGACCAGGCGGGCTTTACCATCCGGGAATGCAAATACGCCATCCTGAAATAACCGGGGGCACCCTGCCGGGTAGTGTGAATTTACCGGCCACTGAATAGGTTGTAACTGTTCCCATTCAGTGCGGGTTAAACGGCTTAACCTACTGATATCAAACAGGCGCTCTCCCTGGTTTTCAAAACCGGTAAGAGCCGCGTGTTCACTAAAAATCTCATGAGGATGAGACCAGTCAAAAGCTTTCTCATACCCCATACGCCGGGCGATTTGCGCAATTATCCACCAGTCTGGACGGGCTTCACCGGGTGGTTCGGCAAAGCGCCGTTGCCGTGAGATGCGGCGTTCAGAATTGGTGACCGTACCCTCTTTTTCTCCCCAGCCCTGGGCCGGGAAAAGAACATCCGCAAAGGCTGCCGTCGTGGTATGCGCAGTGATGTCAGAAACTATCACACACTCACACATCGCCAGCGCCCGGGCAACCTGATTGGTGTCTGGCAACGATACCGCCGGGTTGGTGCCCATAATCCAGATGGCTTTGATGTCGCCCCGCTCAACCGCCTGAAACAGCTCCACCGCTTTATAACCCGGTTTATGCGCTGTGCGGTTGCTGCCCCAGAACCTGCCCACCCGCTCAATGGCTTCCGGGGTAAAATCCATATGGGCAGCAAGCTGGTTTGCCAACCCACCCACTTCACGCCCGCCCATGGCATTGGGCTGGCCGGTAAGAGAAAAGGGACCACATCCGGGACTGGCTATTTGCCCGGAAACCAGATGGGCATTGATGATGGCATTGCATTTATCTGTGCCTGTGGCGGACTGGTTGATGCCCATACACCACAATGTCATTACCCGGCGTGGTTTACAGTAAAGCTGGTAAAAGGCTTCAACCTGGTTGCGTGAAAGGCCACAGTATTCAGCTACTTTGTCGGCAGTCCAGGGGGCAGCTGCCTGGGCCGTTTCGGTGCGCCCCACAGTTCTGCTGCGCCACAGAGCATCTTCTTTTCCTTCTGTTATCAGCCAGTTTACCAGGCCAGTAAACAACGCACTGTCGCTACCGGGGGTGATAGCCAGGTGCAGGTCTGCTTCAGCGCAAGTTGTGCTGCGTCGGGGGTCGATGGCAATAATTTGCATATCAGGCCTGGCCGCCCGTGCCGCAGCCAGGCGTTGCCACAATACCGGATGCGCCCAGGCAAGGTTACTCCCCACCAGGACTACGACATCTGCCAGTTCAATATCTTCATAGTTGCAGGGCACGGCATCTTCGCCAAAAGCGCGTTTATAGGCCGCTACAGCGGAAGACATACACAACCGTGAATTGGTGTCGATATTGCCGCTGCCGATAAACCCTTTCATAAGCTTGTTGGCAGCATAGTAGTCTTCAGTGAGTAATTGCCCGGAGGCGTAGAACGCAATTGCATCCGGACCGTACTGTTGAATAATGTCAGCAAGCCGTTGGGCAGCATGGTCCAGTGCCTGCTCCCAGGACACGCGTTGGTGTTTGATGTGCGGGGCGAGAAGCCGCCCCTGTAACCCCATCGTTTTATCCAGTGCACTGCCTTTTACACAGATGCGCCCCAGGTTTGCCGGGTGTGAGTTATCGCCCTGCACTTTTATTGCCGGTATCTGCCCGGCAACATTTGCTGATGCCCCGGAAACCCGCAGACCGCAGCCGGTACCGCAATACGGGCAAGTGGTCCGGGTTTCATTCATACAGTAGCCTCGGCAACAGGTTCGCTGTGCGTTGCTGGTTCACTGGCAACCAGAACTTGCCCATTCACGACATGTACCGGCCAGCTGCGCAGGTGAGTTTCCCCTTCCAGGGCACGCCCGTCAGCCAGGCGGAAACGGTGCTTATACAGTGGCGAAATCACAATCAGTTCTCCCGCGTTGTCTCCCAGTAAACCGCGCGACATCACGCAGGCCTGGGTGCCGGGTTCAATGTCGTCCAGTGCCCAAACCTGTTCCCCGATACGGAACAAGGCAATACGGTGGCTGCCCAGGCGAGCGCCAATACCAGCATTATTGGGGATTGCGGAAATGGCGCACACCGTTTGCCAGGGTTCCGCAGGCAAGCGCGACTGGTGTGTGATTAGTGCGGTGGTGGGTTGTATTTGCCCACGGCGGGTATCCCATTGCACAGATTCATCCGGGGTATTGCTGTTGATGGTGGCGGTGAACCGGGCGAGTTGCTCCGGGTCGTTCAGCGTGGTTTGCCATTCACACTGCCAGGTGTCAACAATGTGCGCCATGTGTGCTTCCAGTTGCGCGTTTATGCCGAGTTTGTCGTCAATTACCACCTGGCGGAGATAATCCAGCCCGCCTTCCAGATTATCAAGCCACACACTGGTGCGGGTTAAACGCCCGGCGGTACGGATATAAAACATCAGTACCCGGTCGATGTAGCGAATTAATGTTTCGCTATCAAGATCAGTGGCAAACAGATCTGCATGGCGAGGTTTCATGCCGCCATTACCGCAGACATACAGGTTCCAGCCTTTGTCCGTGGCAATGACACCAATATCCTTACTTTGCGCTTCTGCACACTCACGGGTACAGCCTGAAACCGCCATTTTAATTTTGTGAGGTGAGCGCAATCCTTTGTAACGTTGTTCCAGCTCAATCGCCATGCTGGTTGAATCCTGTACCCCATAACGGCACCAGTTTTCGCCAACACAGGATTTCACCGTACGCAGCGACTTACCGTAGGCATGGCCGGTTTCAAAACCAGCATCAATCAGTTCCTGCCAGATAAGGGGTAACTGCGCCAGAGTGGCACCAAACAAATCAATGCGCTGCCCGCCCGTAATTTTGGTATACAAATTATAACGCTGTGCGACTTCCCCAATGGCGATTAAGCCTTGTGGCGTTATCTCGCCTGCCGGGATCCGTGGCACGATGGAATAAGTGCCGTTTTTCTGAATATTGGCAAAATAGCGGTCATTGGTATCCTGCAGTGGCAAGTGCTCTGGTTTCAGCAGGTAGTCATTCCAGGCTGATGCCAGCAGTGAGCCAACCAGTGGTTTGCAAATTTCGCAGCCATGGCCACTACCGTGGCGCTGGATCAGCTCATCAAAGCTGCGGATGTTTTCAACCTGAATCAGGTTGAATAATGCCTGGCGCGACCAGGGGAAGTGTTCGCAGATATCGTCACTGACTGCAACCCCGGATTCTTCCAGTGCCTGCTCCATCACCTGTTTAACCAGGGCGGTGCACCCGCCACAACCTGTGCCCGCCTTCGTGAATGATTTCACCGCGCTGAGATCATGGTGGCCTGCGGTGACGGCTGCGCGAATTGCACCTTTGGTTACGTTGTGGCACGAACACAGTACCGCGCTGTCCGGTAGTGCTTTGCTGCCCTGTGTGGCAGGCTTATCGCCAGTCGCAGGCAGAATAAGTTGTGCAGGTGAATCCGGCAAATCAATGTGATTGAGCATCAGTTGCAGTAAATTACTGTAGTCGCTTGCATCTCCAACCAAAACACCACCCAATAGCTGTTTTTTATCAGCACTGACCACAATTTTTTTGTATATGCCATCTGGCCCATTGTGCCACTGGTAGACCAGGCTACCAGGGGTTTGACCATGGGCATCACCCAGCGAGGCAACTTCCACACCGAGCAGTTTCAGGCGTGTGCTCATGTCTGCACCACTGAACAGGGCTTCCTGCTCACCTGACAACTGAGCGGCAGCAATACGCGCCATGTCATAACCGGGGGCAACCAGGCCAAAAGCCATCCCCTCCCAGAGAGCACACTCCCCAATGGCGTACACCGCAGGGTGGCTGGTACGGCACTGGTTATCAATGATAATGCCGCCGCGCGGCCCGGTAGCCAGCCCGGCTATACGCGCCAGGTCATCGCGTGGGCGGATCCCGGCTGAAAAGACCACCAGGTCGGTCTCCAGCGGTTCACCACTGCTGAATTGCAATTGCAAGCCACTGGCGCCAGAGGCGATTTTGGTGGTTTGCATACCAGTATGGACATGGACACCCAAAGCCTGAATTTTGGTGCGAAGCAGCGCGGCACCTTCGTCATCTAACTGGACGGCCATCAGGCGTGGCGCGAACTCCACTACATGGGTTTCCAGCCCCAGTGTTTTCAGCGCGTTGGCGGCTTCCAGACCAAGTAAGCCTCCACCAATTACCACGCCTCGTGAAGCATGACTGGCACAAGCTTTAATCGCATCCAGATCATCCAGCGTACGGTAAACAAAGCAGCGCTGGTCATCATGGCCTTCAATTGGCGGTACAAAAGCCCGCGAGCCGGTTGCCAGCACCAGGTGATCCCAGGCCAACTCCCGGCCCTGAGCGTCCGTCAGGCTGCGCCGGTCAGTATCAAGCGCGGTTACCTGGCTGTGGGTGCGCAACTCAATACCATGTTGAGCAAAAAAATCGGCATCGGTGAGGCTCAGAGTGTTGGCGTTTCCGGTAGTAAAATAGTCGGTTAAATGCACCCGGTCGTAGGCCAGGTGGCGTTCTTCACCATAAACCACAATATGCCATTGCTGGTGCATACCTTGTTCAACCAGTTGCTCAAGAAAATACTGGCCGACCATGCCATGGCCAATAACAACCAACGTTTTTTTGGTGTGCGTGTTGATATACTGCATTACTTCTGTCCTTGCGGTTGGTGCCGCTTCCAGGGAGGGAACACCGGGAAGGAGGGCGTGAAAATGAATAGGTTGGTGCATCAGTGCTCTGATGCGCGCTGCTTCGCTGATATCGCCCCACAGGAACGCACCTGTCAGGTGCCCGTTGCAGGTATATAGCCGCTGGTAGTCGCCAGTGGAGGTGTTCTCACTGATTAAGGGCGGAGTATTTTCCTGCTCCTGACGGGAGCCGAGACAAAACAGCTGCAATCCCCGCACTTTCAGGCGGGTACCCTGAGGCTCGGGGTGGTAATCTGCGATGGCCTGGCCTGCCAGGCGATGAGCGAGTACCACAGCCTGCTCCAGGCAAGGTGCCAGCAAGCCGGGTACTTCACCGTTAAACTCGCTACACTCCCCAAGAGCACTGATGGTGTGGTCGCTGGTCTGGAGTTGCCCGTTAACCTGAATTCCGCGACCACAGGCCAGGCCTGCTTCGCGGGCAAGCGTTATGTTTGGCCGGATCCCGGTCGCTATCACCACCCGTTTGGCTGGCAAAAGTTGCCCATCGGTAAGCCTGACGGCATCAGCTGTAATCGCCGTAATACCGTTGTTCATCAGGCAGTGAACCCCCTGCTGTGACAGCGCACTGAGTAGCCGTTCGCCACATTTTGCATCCACCTGGCGCTCAAGGGGCCAGCCATGGCGGTGAACCAGCGAGACTTGCCGCCCCTGCTGAGCCAGTGCTGCTGCGGCTTCAACCCCAACGAACCCGCCACCCAACACGATAACCGGTGTTCCGGGAGGATCATTTTGCAGCGCGAAAAGATCCTGCTGGTGGCGGAACCCACAGACATGGGGCAACTGAATTCCTGTTACAGGCGGCATTGCAGATTGTGACCCGGTGGCAATAACTAACTGGTCCCAGACAAGCGTGCGTTTATCTGTCACCACCTGGCGGCTTTCCCGGTGAACTGAAAGTACTGTTTCACCAGTGAGCAAGGTGACACCCTGCTCCAGATACCAGGATGACGGGTGCAGCGCGATTTCAGCGAAGCTTTTGTCACCGTTAAGAACTGAAGGCAACTGAACCCGGTTGTAGGTTGCATGCTGTTCATTACCAATCAGCGTAACCTTAAAACGCCCGGGTGCTAGCGCCAGCAGCGTTTCCACCAGTTTCAGCGCCGCCATTCCATTGCCTGCCACCACCAGATGCGGTTTCATTTGTGTGTCCTCAGGCAGTTGCAGGCTGTTTTTCGTACAGGAACTGCAATATCTGCTGGCGCAACTGGTGGTAGCGCGGGTTATCCGCCAGTGCAACCCGGTTGCGTGGCCGGGGAAGATCGATTTCCAGAATCTCGCCCACAGTTGCTGCCGGGCCATTGGTCATCATTAACACCCGGTCTGAAAGCAGTACGGCTTCGTCTACATCATGCGTTATCAGAACCAGTGTGGTGTTCAGGCGTGCCTGAATTTGCATGACGGCGTCCTGCAAGTGTGCGCGGGTCAGTGCGTCCAGTGCGCCAAAAGGTTCATCCATCAGTAAAACCCGTGGGCTCATGGCCAGCGCCCGGGCGATGCCGACACGCTGCTTCATCCCGCCGGATATTTCGTCTGGCCGTTTATCCATGGCGTGGCCCATTTGCACACGCTCAAGGTTATGTTCGGTCCATTCGCGCATTTCAGCTTTGGTTTTGCTGCCTTTGAATACGGTTTCTACAGCCAGCGCAACGTTCTCACGCGCGGTAAGCCAGGGAAGCAGTGAGTGGTTCTGGAAAACCACCGCCCGTTCCGGGCCTGGCCCGGCAATTTCTTTGTTGTCGCACAGCAACCCACCACTGCTTGGCAGTGTCAGACCGGCAATCAAATTCAGTAAGGTGGATTTACCGCACCCGGAATGGCCAATCAGGCTGATGGTTTCACCTTCAGCTATGTCGAAACTAACCCGGTCCAGGGCAAGAAACGGGCCACTGGCAGTCATAAACTGCTGGCTGACATTTTGAACCTGAATGATTTTGTTCATTTATCCTCCCGGCTTTCCCAGGTGAAGCGGCGTGCTATCAGCAGTAATGCCTGTTCAAGTAACAGCCCTACTGCCCCAATGATTAAAATGGCGATCAGAATGTTTTCCACATTGAGGTTGTTCCATTCATTCCAGATCCAGAACCCTATACCCAGGCCGCCGGTAAGCATTTCAGCAGCCACTATCACCAGCCAGGCAATCCCCATAGACAGGCGTACCCCGGTCATTACTGCTGGCAACACGGCAGGAAACAAAATGCGGCGCATAATGGTCCATTCACTGAGTCGTAATACACGGGCGACATTCAGATAGGTTTGTGGAACCCGGCGCACGCCTTCAGCGGTGTTGATGATCATCGGCCAGATAGCACAGATAAAAATGGTCCAGCTGGATGCCGGTTCAGCACGCTGGAACAGCAGCAAACCAATTGGCAGCCAGGCCAGTGGGCTCACCGGGCGCAGCAAGGCAATTACCGGGTTAAACATCCGGCCGAGAAACTGAAAACGCCCCAGCAGAAACCCGGCGGGAATACCCGCCAGCGCGGCAAGGCTGAAACCAACAGCGACACGCTCCAGCGATGCCAGCACGTTCCAGCCGATCCCCTGGTCATTCGGGCCATTGTTGTAAAACGGGTCGGCAAAAAGGGTTTTGGCCGCCTCAAGCGTGGTGACCGGCCCGGGGAAACCCTGGCTGTGTAGTGCTGCCAGTTGCCACACCACGGCCAGTAATCCAAGCCCGGCCAGAACAGGAATAATTCGTTCCAGTAGCTGGCGCAGTGTGTGAGAAATACGGTGTGGACGGCGAACTGGTTTGACAGCCAGGTTCACAACTTCACCCTGTATCTGTTTTTCTGCCCCCGGGCGTTCAGCTTTCAGGGGGGTTATCTGTTGTGCTGTTTTCATGTCCCGGACCTCATTGTTTAATGGCAAAACTGTCTGCATACGCCTCGGGGTTGGTACCATCCCAAACCTTGCCGTCCATCAGCGTGCTTTTGCGCAGTGAACTTGCCGGAACAGAGACGCCGCCCACCGCAGTTGCCGCGGCTTTGTACACATCCACACGGTTAATCTGGCGTGCAATAGCGAGGTAATCTGGCGCGGTTTTAATTAGCCCCCAGCGCTTGAACTGGGTCAGGAACCACATGCCGTCTGAATCCCATGGGTAACTCACTTCGCCATCATGGAAGAAGCGCATGGCGTGGGCATCCTGCCAGGTTTTACCCAGGCCATCTTCGTATTTCCCCAACATGCGCCCTTCAATAATTTCTGGTTTGGTGTTGATCCACGGGCGCTGGGCGATAACCTGCACGGTTTCGCGTTTGTTGGCATCGCTGGCGTCTATCCAGCGCGCGGCATCCAGTACTGCAGCGGTAAGTGCTCTGGCCGTGTTTGGGTGTTTTTCTACCCACTCCTGGCGGGTGCCGAGGATCTTTTCCGGGTGATCGGGCCATACAGACTGGGATGTGGCAGCGGTGAAGCCAATATTGTCGCTGATAGCTCGCTGGTTCCAGGGTTCACCAACACAGCAACCCACCATGTTGCCTATCTTCATGTTCATCACCATTTGTGGTGGTGGAACGACAACGGTGCGCACGTCAGTAAAGGGGTTAACGCCTGCACTTGCCAGCCAGTAATAGAGCCACATGGCGTGGGTGCTGGTTGGAAAGGTGTGGGCGAAGGTCATGGAACCAGCCGGTTTGGCATCAATGGCTTTTTTTAGTGATTCAACATTGGTAACCCCGGCAGCCTTGAGCTGGTTAGATAGTGAAATCCCCTGCCCGTTGTTATTCAGGGTCATCAGGCTTGCCATGTTACGTTGCGGGCCAGCGACGCCCAGTTGCAGGCCATAAATTAAGCCGTAGAGAACGTGGGCGGCATCCAGTTCGCCAGACAGCAGTTTATCCCGTACTGCTGCCCAACTGGCTTCTTTGCTGGGCTGGATACTGATGCCATATTTTTTATCAAATCCTTTGATGGCGGCCATCACCACTGGCGCACAATCTGTCAGGGGAATAAACCCAACTTTCACCGTGGTCAACTCTGGCGCATCGGACCCCGCAGCCCAGACTTGCTGGCGAATACCGGGCAGGATCAAGCCGGCTCCCAGGGCGGCACTGCCTGCCAGAAACTGGCGGCGGGAAAGCGTAAAATGCGTTTTGCTCATCAAGGCGTCCTGTTCTGAGAATAAAAAAAAGGCGTCCGTACTCCGGCCAAAGCCAAAGTAAGGACGCCTTTATCCAAAGCACTCGTTTCACCGCCATTGGCGAAACAAATGCGTAATTGTCAGAACTTAATTTGCAATTGCTGTGCCATATCTGTTTGCCCTGAAAATACTACCCTGAGCGCAGTCCAGCCCCTTCTTTGGGGATAACTACGCACAGCAACAGAGCAAAATATGCACAATTCTTGTGCAGGTACCTGTCAAGGGGTAGAGGTAAACACGGTACTGACATCCAGCATTGCCTGAGCGATTTCCACCACTTTTTTATTCTGGTTCATCGCTGTTTTACGCAACAGATGCCAGGCCTGTTCTTCCGTTAACCCCTGGTACTGCATTAACAGCGCCTTCGCCTGCTCAATGGTTTTGCGTTCCATGAGTGTTGCACGAAGACCTGCGAGTTCATTATCAAGGGTTTTAAGACGATGAGCCTGGTGCTGGATCAAGTTAAGTAAAGAACGGTTTAATTGCGGGGGAAGGCCGGTATCATCATCGGCTTCATTATGGTGAGCGCTGGCGGCAAAATATGCTGCCAGCGGTTTTTCGGGTGTAACGACAACGCCTGCCAGAGTTTGTGGGTCGTCAAGGTTAGATGACTGGACACGCTGCAGGCTTTGTTGGCACAAATGCATCACTTTATTAATCAGCTTGTCTTCAACAATTTTCATCATGTCCAGGCGCTGGGATGCCAGGGCAAACCAGTTCAGAACGGTATCTTCTTCACCTGGTACTCCAGTGCAGGCCAGGCGGCGCAGGCGTTCAAACTCGCTGGTTTTCGCCTCTTGCTGGCTCCAGACTGAGATAATACTGGCATCGGCGAAACCGGAAAAACTGTTCAGACAGCTTTCCTGTGCAGCGATGAGCTCGACCATTAGCTGGCGCGCGCTGTCTGAAAAACATCGGGACGCAAAGCCTGCAGATGCCAGCGCCCTTTCCTGCCCGGCATATTCCTTGCTCTGCATAAAGGTGAACAATGCGACCAGGGCGCTGGCTACCTGACCATCGGCATCAATGTCCGCCACTTCATAAACCAGGTTAAGTACCTGCTGAATGATGGCATTGAAGCTTTCCATCGCCCGCTGATGGCTGACACTGCGGTCATGTATTTGGTTGCGTAGTTCTGGGAGACTTTCCAGCGCCATCAGCATTGAGCCAATTCGGTGGTATATCCGAAAAGCACCAGGTTGTAACGCACTCGCGGGAGGCAGTGCCGGTAAATCAGAGAACAGATTGCTCATGGACTGGCTTACTGCCGCAGCCCGGTGAGCCAGTTCTTCACCAAACAACATACCTTCTGAACACAGCCAGATATTTGAACTACCACGCTCACGCTGCAGAACATGTACTAATTGGCTTAATTGCCCAATCAGTTTTCCAGCCCGAAGGACATTATCCAGACGAGAAATTTCGCATTCTCGTGCGGCAAGAAAATAATGGGCAGCATGAGGTGACTGGCTCATGAGTATGTATTCCTGGATGATAAGTCATTTTTAGTGAGCAATACCTATGCCAGAAAGTGGCGAAAAATAACATCGTTTTCTCAGTGGGTAATAAGAATTTGTGCTAAGTGACTTTATGGCATCAGGAAAACAATAATAGCAAAAGCCAGGCGTAAAGCACGCCTGGCCTGTAAAACTTAACCTGTTAGCGCTGTCATTAATACAGGCCGAGGGGTTTGTTGTCGTAACTGACCAGTAAGTTTTTCACTTGCTGGTATGCCAGCAATGCCATTTTATGCGTTTCGCGGCCAATTCCGGATTGTTTGTAGCCACCAAATGCAGAATGTGCCGGGTAGAGATGGTAACAGTTGGTCCAGACACGCCCTGCTTTTATCGCTCTGCCCATACGCCAGGCGCGATTTATGTCCAGCGTCCAGACACCCGCTCCTAAACCGTACTGAGTGGCGTTAGCCAGCTCAATGGCTTCGGCTTCGTCTTTAAATGTTGTCACACCAATAACCGGCCCGAAAATTTCTTCCTGGAAACAGCGCATTTCATTGTGGCCTCTAATCAGAGTTGGGTTGATATAGAAACCATTAGTGAAAACATCGCCATGGCTAAGGTGGTTTCCACCCACCAGGATTTCGCCACCTTCATCCCGGGCGATATCAATATAGGACATGATTTTATCAAACTGCTCTTGCGAGGCCTGAGCGCCAATCATGGTATCGGTATCAAAGGGGTCGCCTTTACGGATGGTCTCAATGCGTTTGAGTACCCGGTCAACAAATTCCGGATAGATAGATTCCTGGATCAATGCACGGGACGGGCAGGTACACACTTCCCCCTGGTTAAAGAAGCCGAGAACCATTCCCTCAACTGCTTTATCAATGAAGCTCTCATCACCGCGCATCACATCTTCAAAGTAAATATTGGGTGATTTCCCACCCAGCTCAACGGTACTGTGAATGATGTTTTCCGCAGCACAGGAAAGAATATGGCGGCCAATGGAAGTAGACCCGGTGAAGGCGATTTTTTCGATGCGCTTACTGCGTGCCAGCGGTTCTCCGGCTTCTGTACCATAACCGTGTACCACGTTCACTACGCCAGGTGGTAACAATGGCCCAATCAGTTCCATCAGCACACTGATACCCAATGGTGTTTGCTCCGCAGGTTTCAGCACTACTGTATTCCCGGCAGCCAGTGCCGGTGCCAGTTTCCAGGCAGCCATCAGAATGGGAAAGTTCCACGGGATAATCTGCCCCACCACCCCCAGTGGTTCATAGATATGATAGGCCACAGTACCACTATCAATTTCTGCTGCACTGCCTTCCTGAGCACGGATACACCCTGCGAAATAGCGGAAATGATCCACTGCCAGGGGGATATCGGCATTTAGTGTTTCACGCACCGGCTTGCCATTGTCCCAGCTTTCTGTCAGCGCCAGCACTTCCAGGTTTTCCTGAATGCAGTCGGCAATTGCCAGCAACACATTAGAACGATCCTGAACACTGGTTTTCCCCCAACTGTCTGCGGCTGCATGTGCGGCATCCAGTGCTTTATCAATATCACGGTAGTCGGACCGCGGGAATTCGCCTGCAACCTGGCCGGTAACTGGCGTGGTATTAGTAAACCATGTACCTGAAACCGGCTCGACAAAAGCGCCGCCGATATAGTTGCCATAACGGGTTTTCACTGAAACTCGTGAACCCGGCAAACCTGGATGGATATATTTCATATTATTTCCCTCAGTCGGTTTTGCGATGAATCCAGAACTGTTGGTTCTGTTGTGTTGTGCTCCAACATAAGCATGTCTTATGCCAGGAATGTCATAAAACTGTTAAATCAATCTATTTTATTGTTTTCTAATGAGATAATTAGAAGACGTAAATCCTGCGGGAACAGTAAACAAAGGTAACAACCAAAGACTGTCTTATTTTTGTGTTGCGTGTCGCAACAGGTGAGACACTCAAGTGCTACAAATAATTAACATTTGTATTGAGGCCTGCTTATGCGCAATTTGCCACACGACACGCCATTGTTATCGCCTGCCAGTATATTGAGTGACTCGTGGCGGCGTAGTCAGCATTACGGGTTAGCACGGGATGATGATCACCGGCCTGTGGCAGGCCATGAGCAGTTAGGGGAAAGTCGTCACCGGTATGACTGGATTGCGCGTTACGCCTCGCCCCTTCTGGCTCAACTCACTCCGCAATTTCGTACCCGTGCTGGTGTCCTGGTTTTGTCAGATCCGGGCGGAATGGTTCTGGAAAGTACCGGAAATAGCGGTTTTCTGCAGAAGGCAGAGCAGTTAGCGTTGGCCCCGGGAAACGTGTGGAGTGAAGATGCGCGGGGCACGAACGCGATTGGTACCGCGCTTGCTCTGGGGCGCTACTGTGAAGTGAGTGGTAAAGAACATTTTCTCAGCCGCCACGCAGCACTATTTTGTGCGGCTATGCCGGTTTACTCTCCCCGGGGGGAGCTGGCTGGTGTGATTGATATTTCGTCACCTGCCTCCCTGCCCTGGCAGGACGCGACGCAATTATTAAGCCGTGCTGCATGGCAAATTGAGCAGCACTGGGTACAAAAGCAAATCACCGCCGGCCAGGTGTTAGTGCAACTACGCCCGCAAGGCCAGCCTGAGCTGGCTCCCTTTACCCATTCACTTATCTTTGAAGACGGTATTTTACAGGGCGCTAATTCACTTGCCTGCCGCGATTTTGGCTTACAACCGCAGGATTTTGGTCAACGCCATCAGGATTCGATCTTTGCGTGTGCTATGGAGAACGGCGCTCTGGCCTGGATGCGCGATACCGCATACCAGATGCATATTGACCGGGCGCAAAAACGCCCGGGTGTAATAGTGCCAGATCAACGCCCGGGCAAACCTGCAGAAGAACCCACAGCTTTACTTGCTCCTTCAGGTGTTAATCTGGAAAAGACGCTGCGCGTGGTCAACGCCGGTATTGCTCTGTGTATTAATGGTGAGACGGGGTGCGGAAAAGAGTATCTCGGGCAGCATCTGTATCGCCAGAGTAAATGGCGGTCTGGCAACTTTGTGGCAATCAACTGCGCGGCTCTGCCGGAACACCTGATTGAATCTGAATTATTTGGTTATATGCCTGGTGCGTTTACCGGTGCCAGTTCACGCGGCTATGCAGGTAAGTTCCGGGAAGCCAATGGTGGTATGCTATTTTTAGATGAAATTGGCGATATGCCACTGGCTCTGCAAACTCGCCTGTTACGTGTGTTACAGGAAAAACGCGTTGTGCCTCTGGGGGGGAACAGCGCTTTTCCTGTCGATTTTTCCCTGGTGTGTGCAACACACCGTAACCTGGTAGAACAAGTCGAACGAGGGCTGTTTCGTGAAGATTTACTTTATCGAATCCAGGAATTTACGGTTGAAATTCCGCCATTACGCCAGTGGCAGAACAAGGGCCTGTTTATTGAGCAATTGTGGTCTGAACTGGGTGCTCCTGTCCGGGGAATAAGGCTTTGTCAGTCGGTGGTCAGTTACCTGGCTGATTGCCCGTGGCCCGGCAATGTTCGTCAGTTACTGAGCCAGTTAAAAGTTTTACTGGCATTAAGTGATAACGGGCAAACTGTTACCCTTTGCGACCTTCCAGATTTGCCCCGTAGCGCCCACGCGCCTCTGTCCGTGCCGCCAACCACCCGCACGCCGAATGAAACAGCCTGTCATGCCCCGTGTATAAACGAGCTTGAAGCGATACGCATCAGCCAGGGGAATATGAGTGAAGCCGCAAAACGTCTGGGAATATCTCGCAGTACGTTATACCGGCGATTAGAGAAACAACGGGCATAATTTATTCGGAGAAGGTGCTTTACTCCTGAATAGGTAGAAAGAGTATTACCATTAATTTAATTTACTTTAAATACATTAATTATCCACCAGTTAGTCGTTGCTTTATTTATTCTTTCTGATTGTGAGTATCAGCGAGAAATGCAGGCAGGATCACATGGTATCGCTTGTTTTAGCACCATTTTTAGGTCACTCTTTAACAGGGCTCAATATGGTTATTTATTGGGGAATGATTTTTCTGAATAAATAAAACCCTTTTAATTGCGCTGGTATAAATATGGCAAATTAAGAAAAATTGAATAACAAAAATTGCCGCTAATAGGATTTCCGGTTGGCGGATTTTGATGAAGTAAATACGGCAATGGTCTTACCGTATTTATCGCTTCGCGGCCATGGAAGGTAGCGGCTAAACAGACCGCGGGCACTACGTGTGTAGTGCCCTTTGCTATTATTTCGCTATTTACAATTATATTATTGCTAGTTGAGTTGCGTTTCAATTAACGGTTATATGTATCAAAACGTCACACTGGCTTCCAGTACAACGTTACGCGCCTCACCTTCCCTTACCCGCAGATTGCCTCCGCTGGACGCATAATAATGTTTGTTAAACATGTTATTCAGGTTCAGGCGTAACTGGGTTTCTTTACCCAGCAACGCGTTATTCCACGCGACAAAGCTGTCTGCAACCACATAATCCGGCAGTGTGAAACTGTTTTCTGGGTCACCAGCGCGAGTCCCCACATAGCGCGCCCCACCACCAATGCGAAATTCGCCTGGTACAGAAGGTAAGCGGATACCACCGTGGCTCAGGTATAAAGCGCCAGAATGGCGTGGTGCGTTCGCCAGACGGTTACCATTGTTATCACTGTCCACGCCGTCATCGACAATTTTTGCCTGGTCATAACTGTAGTTGGCGCTGATATCAATTCCGGGCACGATTTCGCCATTCAGTTCCATCTCAATACCGCTTGAACGGGCTTTGTCGATTTCATGAGTGTCACCATTTATGCTCAAAGACATATCCCGTTCATCAATACGGTATAACGCCAGCGTCGCAAAGAGTTTGGGTGTGACCTGCCATTTACTGCCCACTTCCCAGGTGGTTCCCTGCTCAGGCTTGCCCACCCGGCCATCGTCATCGGCATCTGTTGATGGCGTGAAAGATTTACTGTAGCTACTGTACAAAGAAACAGAAGGCGTCACTTTGTAGATAAGCCCCATTTGCGGCAGAAACTTATTGCCCTCGTCACTCATTGTCAGTACAGCCGGAACGCCCTGTGATGCACGCTGTTCATAATGCTGATAGCGCCCGCCTACAACTCCGGTCCATTTTGAAGTCAGTTCAATACTGTCTTTGAGATAAACTGAACGGTTATGGATGCGGTTAAGGTTGTTCGCAGCACTGGTTTTTTCGGTGGAATCATTCGTTACCGGCCAGGCAATACCATATTCAGGATCATTATAGTTAAAGATGGTATTGGATTTGCCCTGATACTGGTGTGCGCGGTAAGTCTGCACCATCTCATAATCGGTACCAAACAGGATGTTGTGTGTCATGCCGAACAATGTCGGCGTGCCCATCATATCCCATGAGACATATTTGGTTTTGTGGTTATAGCCGCGGTTGGCATCGGCACGGCGGGTAACGGCCCCTGTTGTGGTGTTGACCGCGGTGACACGCACTTCGTTATTATCATAACGGCGCTGGCTCAGGCCAACAGTAACGCGGGTGCTCCAGGTATCATTAAACTGGTAGTTGTACTGGGTGTTGAAGGTCTTATTACGGCCCCACGCATGGTTCGCGTAGTCATCCAGCCGGGTTTTGTAACCCACGTTGATGGGTTTACCATCAATAAAGGCTGTCCCCCGGTCGTATGGGATGTCGTACTGGTAATCTTCATAACTGATAAGCACACTGGCTTTTTCCCCGTACCACTGTAGTGACGGCGCGATCAGTGTGTGTTTATCGGCACCAAAATTACGCCAGTAATCCTGGTTTTGTTTTTCGGCAATTAAACGAAACGCAAAGCCGTTACCTAATGGACCAGTGACATCCACTGTGCCGGCACCACCACCCTCGCTGCTGGTACGCCCACTAACTTTGGTGCGCCATTCGTACTGGGGTTTCTTGCTGACAACATTGATTACACCGCCTGGGTTCTGGATCCCGTAAAGCAGTGAAGCCGAACCTTTCAACACTTCTACGTGATCGGTTGTGGCATCCAGATTCAGGCCCTGGCTGCTGCGTACTCCATCACGAAAAATAGACCCGTCTGAGTTGGAACCAAAACCGCGCCGCATAATGCCATCTTCGGTGCCAGCCAGAGTATTGGCCTGCGCCACACCACTGACAAAACGCATAGCATCACTTAACGACGTCACCTGGTAATCGTTAAGTTGTTGCTGTGTTACCACACTGACAGATTGCGATTCATCCAGCCGGTTGGTCGGCATTTTACTCGCTGTACTCACTTGTGGCACGGTATAGCTGTTATCGGTATCCGCACCAGGTGATGTATTAGCAGTAACGGTAATTTGATCTTCTGCCTGAGAGGTTGTGCTGTCTGCGCTAAAAGCGGGGAAAGCGGATGAACATGCCAGAGCTAACGCTGTTTTTAAGAAAATTTTCCCAACCGGGAAATGAGATAAAGAAGAATTCACCACTTGTAACCACTGTATTTTATTGTTAATGATTATCATTATGATAATCGAAATCATAACAGCCCGTCACTAAAATTATTCCTGCATGAATCATCAAATAAAGCTTACGGATGGTTCTCTATAAAAGGCAGTCATCATTAAGCGATTCCTGATATCCTTCAGCCAGAGCAGTGAGAAAGAGTGTTATTCCAATGGCAATAGATAACGAGATTACCTTTCGTAAACTTGCAGTTTTTAAAGTCTTTATGGAAACCGGGAATATTGCCCGCACGGGTGAGGCTTTAGGATTAAGTGGGGTCAGTGTTCACCGTGCCCTGCACTCCCTTGAGGAAGCAATTCGTTGCCCGTTGTTCAGCCATAAAGGGCGCAACTTAGTGGCTTTGCCCGCTGCCCGCAAATTGCTGGAATATACCGAAGAAGCAACCGGTATCCTGGAGAAAGGGATTGAGGAAACACGCAAGATTGCCGGGATTGGTCAGCGGCGTTTACGTATTGGCACCCTCTACTCACTGACACTGGAGACGGTCCCCCGGCTGATTATGGGCATGAAGTTACGTCGCCCCGAAGTGGAAATGGATCTCACTATGGGTTCTAACCAAATGCTGTTGAATCAACTGGATAACGGTGCGCTGGATGCCATTCTTATCTCAGTTAATGCCGGTGAGCTGGACAAAACCCAGTTAGAGGTTCTGCCCTTGTTTCATGATGATATTTTCCTTGCCACCCCTTCCAGCGCGCATTTGTCAGGGCAACAACCAGCAGATTTACGGGACTACCATCAACAAAAGTTTGTTGCACTGGCAGAAGGCTTTGCCACTTATGCCGGGTTTCAGGAAGCATTTCATGTCGCCGGATTTGAGCCAGAGATAATAACCCGTGTTAATGATATTTTCTCACTGATTAGCCTGGTTCAGGCTGGTGTTGGCTTTACGCTGATACCGGGGCGGATGCGGAAAGTGTATGAGCATGATATTAACCTGCTGCGGCTGGCTGAGCCTTACCAGATGCGTCAGCTTATTGCTATTGTGTTTGCCCGTAACCGGGAGCGGGATCCTAACTTACTGGCGCTGGCTGCTGAAGGAAGAATGTATGCGCGCAGCCTGGGTGGCATGGAGGCGCAATAGTGGTGACCCGGTTTTATAAGCTGTGCCTGGTCACCACGCTTTTACAGGCTTCCCTGGCAGTAACCCCACGGCCTGCAGCAGCACAAAACCTGTCGCCCACTGCCCACGCGCTACAACAATGTACGAGCCATTCCTCATCACAGATTTGCCTGCAGACGATCGCGTTGGCACACCATGCTGGCAATTTCTCGTGGTATGTCGCCAGCGTCAATGGTACGGGTGATCCCCATGCGGCGCTGATTGTCGTTCATGGTTACCCGCACGATGCCAGATACAGCCTGGAAGCAGGCATCGCGGCAATTAAAGCCGCCCGCATTACTACCCCAACTCTGGTTATTGCACCAATATTTCAGGCGCAGAAAGGCGCACATTGCCAAAAGCCTGGTGAGGTAAGTGCGAAACCGGGTGATGCCCGCTGGTCTTGTGGCGGCTGGATGAGTGGTGAAGTATCTCTGGGAAGTCCACCTGGTATCAGCTCATTTCACGCCATGGATACGTTAGTACGCCAACTTCACCAGCAGTGGCCAGATTTACACGCCATAACTGTGGCAGGGTTTTCTGCGGGTGGGCAGTTTGTTCAGCACTATATTGGTGTTGCTGCACTGCCACCAGGCGGGTTGAATTTGCGCTACCTGGTGGCTTCACCCGGAAGCTGGCTTTATTTCGATGCACAGCGCCCTGTCGCGGTCCTCAACAACAAGCCCGCTGCAGACTCTCAATGTGGCCCTGCTGGCAGGTATCCGGCCAGGTGCCAGATCACTATGACTTTACCTGACGCAACGGTTTGCCCGAATTATAATAGCGGGAAATATGGTGTGGCCAGATGGCCTTTGGCAAAAAGCCGTGCGGCACGTATTCGTTACCAACAGGCGGATATCAGTTATATGGTTGGCGCACAAGATAGTGGCACCGGGCCGGGAACAGCAAGCAAACGCCTGGATAAGACCTGTGCTGCTACCCTTCAGGGGAGTTACCGGTTACAACGCGCGCAGAATTATCTGGCCTGGGAGCAGGCCCGGCTTCCTTCATTACACCCAGAAACGTTAAGTGTTGTGCCCGGTTGTGCGCACGATGTTGGCTGTGTGCTACCGGGTTTTGCCGCAAGGCACCCACTGTTTTAGGAGGACAGTTTACATCACCTAAGCTTTACCTTGTCTTTGCTGCCAAAGATGCGACAGTAAAGCAGGTATAAAGGTCAATGTTAGCCGATGCATTTTGAACACAGTTCCATTTTTGTAGCCATAATTCAGTACAGTAAGAGAGAGAAACTCCAGTGCCACAACAGAGCAGGCTGCGCCTGTTATTCCATGGTTTTTAATAAGAAAATATGAAACAGGCATACACAGCAGTAAAGCAATAAATGACTTATACGATAGATAACGATAGCCAGAGAATTTTACAATATATCTTGAAGAAACTGCCCCCATTGCAGACAGCATTGTACCTGCACAAAGAATAACAGCCGGGCGCCAGGCGGTTGTGAATGCCGGCCCATAGAGAGTTTTAATAATATAGCTGCCAAATATTATGAATCCAACAATGACTACTGTGGAAATTACGGCAATAATGACATTTAATTGAGTGGTTTTAATTGCGGCCAGATTTTCATTCTCTTCATTGTAAATTGAAGGAAAACAGGATGTCACAAATGCCAACATAATGAAGTTCCATGATGTTGCCAGGGTAACTGCAACTGAATAAATACCCAGCTCATGAGACCCCGAAAGCTCTGAAAGGAAAAAAATATTTACCCGCGGGTAAATTGCAACAGATATGTTGGCAATAAACATTGCGCTACCAGTCATTATAAGGTACTTGAAGTGCTGCAGATATTTTTCCTGGCGGATGTTTTTAGTTCTTTCCTCATCCTTCATATAGTAAAAATACACGCGCATCATAAAAGGGATTAATGTTGTTGTTATAATGGGCAGCGTTAGCAGTAATGGGTTTAACTGCATATAAACAATAATATATCTCATTGCAAGGCTGATTATCAGTCCAAATAAATTTAGAATGGCGTTCCGCTTTGAGTTTAAATTGGTGTCATTATATGTAGCAACAACGTCTATGGCCGTAAAAAAACTCGCGATCCCGACAGCACAGAAAAATACAAATTCAACATAATTATCTGATCGCACATAGAGTAATATCCCTGCAGCACATAAAATATAGATAATTACTCGCAGTATCAAGGAGGTTTTGGCAAGCTTTATTCCTGATAACCTTTTTTTTGATAGCCGTTTGATAATAATATTTTCACTACCGAATTGAGCAACGACTATTACAATTTGAAAGCAAGCGATTGCCAGTGCGATTTGCCCAACCATTGATGGGCCAATATAACGAGCAACGAAAGCACTGACCAAAAAAAGCCCGAGCATGGATATAACTTTCTCTATAATGAGCCATGACGAGTTAATCAATGAATTTTTTTTCATTATTTCACCATGCAGTTATGTTCATTCATCAGTATCTTTGTAGCTAATATCAATGAATTTCATTACATCCATGGTGTTTTTTTTGCGTCTTTTCACCCACCAGAAAACAATGATGAGTGCAATGACTATCAGGATGAGCCATTTCATATTAATCTCTGCTGTGTGCGAAATAATAAAATATTATTTTTGGTGCCTGTTTTGTCTGTTTATATTTTTAAAATGCAGATATTATATGAAAATCCAGCGCTTCGTGATTGTCGGATTTTCTGGCTGCTTTTGGGGGATTATAAATTAAAGAGAATATATTCTCTACACCACTAATGGAAATCAGAATTACCTCAGCTGGTGTAGAGAATTAAATATTGATTGGTCGCTTTTCTCAGAATTGCCAGGGTATCACCTTAACGTACTGTTTTTAAAAATTATTTTCATGGGGAAATATTCCCTGTGATTTCAGGACTATTCCCCTTTCACCCGCTGCGCCAGGCGCTGAATTGTCGCGAGTGGTGTAGTGGAATATGCCACACATTCCCCCTGGGTCACCGCCTGGCGGGTTAACCCTGTCAGTGTGCTGCCGGGTTGCATTTCAATAAACAGCCGTGCATCGCGTTCCATAGCTGCCACCATGGCATCCCGCCAGTTCACTGTGCGTGCCATGTTGAAAGCCAGGTCGTTTGCCAGAGCCGGGCCTTGCCAGACAGCACGGGCTGTACTGCCACTGAGCCAGGTGCAGTCCGGGCGTGACACTGTCACTGACTGCATGGCCTGGGCCAGCTTTTCTGCAGGAGCATCCAGCAACGGGCAGTGAGATGGAACACTGACATCCAGTTGTTTCGCGCGGGTTGCACCCAGTGCCAGAGCCTGCTGTGCAACCTGTTCCATTGCTGTTGTGCTGCCCGCAATCACAATCTGTGTTTCGGCATTGATATTTGCCACCCAGGTTGTCTGGTTATCCACCAGTTTTTCCACCTGCCCCAGGCTGAGGCCCATAATCGCAGTCAGCCCGTAACCACTCGGCCAGGCTTCTTCCATTAACGAACCACGTAACGCAACCAGTCGGACGGCGTCTTCATATGCCAGCGCCCCGGCTACTACGGCTGCAGGGTACGCGCCTATTGATAATCCACACACCATATCCGGACGTACACCAGCGTCAGCAAGGGAACGCGCTGTTGCTACGGCAGAAATTAACAGGCAAAGCTGCACTGCTCGTGTGTGCTTCAGCGCTTGTGGAGTATCCAGGTGGTCAAACTCACTACCCAGAATTGCCCGGGTTTGGGTAAACAGTTCACGGGTTACCGGGGTGTCCGGGCAGTCAGCCAGCATGCCTGGGTACTGCGTGCCCTGCCCCGGGAAAGTAAACATAACTTTCATCAGAACCTCTCTCCTGTTACTGGTTGCCAGGGATGCGATGTATTGTATGGACCGGTGCTGGTCTTCAGAAGTACCCGGCCATCGCGCAGCCATTCATTCAGTGAAAAGCCGCCATAAGGGGTTTCCACCTGGGTGTCTGCACGGCAGCCCAGGTGCGCGACCACCTGCTGCCAGGCAATAAGTTGTTCATGCTCTAACTCCACAGGCGCGCGAATCACAAGATCAAGATCGCTGTCGTTATGTAATACAGCCTGCCCGGTTGCCAGCGCAAACCCCGTGCTACCAGTAATTCCCCACACCCACGGCCAGGTATGCTGGCACAATTGGGCCGCTGCCAGCAGCGGTGCCTGTTTTGCAAAAGGAGAATTGCCGATGTGTGCCGGAGTTGCCAGAGCCTCGGGAGGCAGGTAACCAACCACCTGCTCTGGCATCACCCACCCGGCAGCGCGCTCTCCACGCCCTTTCCCACGCACGCCGACAGGAATAGCCCCGTCGTTACGCCAGTCCCGCCGCACGACAACCGGTTGTGCCAGTGACCAGCGCTGGTGTAGCCAGCTATATTGCCGGGTAAATACAGGTTCACTGTTGAGCCACAAAAGATCGTGCGGACGGTATTGCATAGTTAAAGTCCTGAAGTCAGGGAAATAAATAACGGTAACGACAGAATGCACAGCACGGAGCTAATCAACAATACAGCTTCAGCATCTGGCGACTGCACGCCAAAACGGTTACCGAACACCACACCAAAGAAACCGGCAGACAGCGCAATCATCAGCACCCCGGTAATAGCAATGGCACCATGCAGACCCAGCGCAAGGACAATAACAAAGGCAATTGCTGGTTGAATCAGGAGTTTAGTGATGCTGGAGATAATCACCATGCTGTTAATTTTTAGTTTACGGGCAGACAGGATCACCCCAGTCAGGAACAGCGCTGCAGCGGTTGCAGATAATCCCAACGGTTTAATTGACGACAGCAACAGTTCCGGCATACGAATGCCAATAGCGGACAGGATAACCCCCAGTAACGGGCCCCAGACAATAGGTTTCTTCACGGAACGCCACATCAGAACCGGCAACATCGCCATTGTTGAGCGGGTATTCTCCCCGGACTGGCGTGCTTTTTCGCGTTCCAGAATCAGCAGGCACAGCGGTGTTAACAACACAGAACCGCAGGCAATTGACACCGCAACAGACAAAGAAGTGGACGGTCCCTCACCTAATACACTGCCAAGGATTGGCAGACCAAGTGCTGCATAGTTTGGCAATGCAACAGTCAGAGTCAGTACAGCGGCATCTTGTGGGCTTTTCTTAAATACGCCTACCGCGAGGAAGTAGATAGCAGCGTAAGTTACCCACATTGCCAGCACCAGGATAAGAATGAGTGGGGACTGTTTCACAATACCAACCCAGGGTGTCTGCACTGTTGCACTAAACAGCGCGGCTGGTAACGCAAAGTCCATCACGAATATATTTAACAGAGAGACATTCTTGTTATCGACCATCTTTGTTTTACCTGCCATGAAACCCAGCAGCATGATGATAAAGATGGGGGCAAGGGCATGCACAATTACATACGTCATAAATTCACCTGTAGTTATAACAATAAAATGTTTGCGATGTTTTACAGACAAGCCGGGTTAATGGGCGCCAGGGCGCCCATGCTCATCTGGCAGGTTTTTTTTATGAGAATCTTTACCAGGCCGCTCGCAGGCGCTCACGAACCAATTTTGAGTGGCGACGGTTTTCTGCTCCCAACCGGTTTTTCAGCGTGATGTCATTACGGGCATCGCAGACTGCCTGTGCCACAGTCTTCGTCACCAGGGTTATGTCATCCGGTGTCGGGGCATCAGGGTTAGTAATGTCAAGCAATTCACTGAGCAGGCCCAGAGTGCTGTAGTTTTTGATGTCGTAGGCCATTGGCGGAATGGTGGAGGCCAGTTTTTCCAGCGATTCGACAGTACGTAACGTAATACGTGCAGCAGACGCTTTACCCATGGCGTGGATCAGTACATTGCCATCGTTGAACGCAATCAGGCGGTTTGCCTGGTAACCGTGCGCCAGAAACGCACCAGACATGGCTTTACCAACAATCAAACCAACGACGGGGTGCCCTGCCAGGCGTGCTTTGGCATACGCACCCGCGGCACCAGCCAGTGCCTGATGAATACCAAAAGCTTCTTCACGGCGGCCATAAGCCTGGCTTGGTACATCAATGACTGCGATAATCGGGCGTTTAACGCTTTTTTCAGCATCTTCGTCAATTGTACGGTTAACGACTTTTGCCAGTGTCCAGCCTTCCAGCAACCCGACTTCGCCCCGTGCGGCGCGTGGATAGTGGTTGTTGGCATCCGGTACCACAGCAATAAAACGCACAAACTGCCCGTCGAGTGTGGCGTCTGCAACCTGCACTGACGGGCACAGCCCCGGCATACGTTGCGCACCTGATGCCAGTTTATCCAGCCATAGTGCTGCGCGATTTTGTTGGCTCATTTATTTACCCTCCCCGGCAAAAAATGCACTAATTTGCTCGGAATCGACCTGTTTAGCGGTATCAAAAGTGGTTAAACGGGCCAGAAACTCGTCATAATTGTCTGAGCGGTGAGTGTCAGGCACGCCTTTGGCAAGGCATTGGTTGACTGCGTCTTTCATTGCATTCACGTTGTCATCAACTAAGCCGTCAACCAGCCCACTGCGTGAGCGAACTTCACCACCGGTTATGCTCCAGATAAACGGGCGGTCACGGGAGTCGTACTCTTCGATGCCTGCTTCCTGTTCGATAACCTGCGGACCATTCAGGCCCAGGCGCGCTTCCCGGGTGACCAGTAAATAACTGCACAACCCGGCAGCAATAGACATCCCGCCGAAGCAACCCACTGTACCGGCAATAATGCCCACAACTGGCTGGTAACGGCGCAGGTCAACAATTGCAGCGTGAATGTCTGCAATGGCCGCCAGACCAAGGTTGGCTTCCTGCAGGCGTACCCCGCCGGTTTCCAGGCACAACACAGCCTGAGTTGGTATACCCTTGCGGTTATCTTCCGCAGCCAGCTCCAGAGCTGCGGCCATTTTGGCACCAGAAACTTCACCCATACTGCCGCCCTGGAATGCTCCTTCTACAGCAACCACAACGGAGGGTTTGCCCTGAATGGTGCCTTTGGCGATAACCATGCCGTCATCGCTTTGGGGAACAATTCCCTGCGGCCCAAGCCAGGGGGACATCAGCCCGTCAAATGGCCCGAGCAATTCACGGTAGCTACCCTCATCCAGTATTGCTTTCGCCCGGTCTCTGGCTCTCAGTTCAATAAAGCTCTGAAATTCACGCATGGCTCACCTCTTCAAATACTTGTTCGATGCGAATACGGGCCACACCTGGCGTTGCGCCAAAATCGTGGATCTGCATTTGCCCTGCGGGTAATTGCCCCAGTGAACGAATACGTTCAAACAGCGCCTGCCAGCGTGCCTGAGAATTATCCACGGAGGTGGTGATTGCGATTTCCAGTGTTTGTCCTGCAGTGGACTCAAATAACACTTCCATATCGCCTGACCCCACGACGCCAGCCAGTGCTTTGCCACTGACAAGGCGGGAGGCCGGAAAAGACAATGAAATCTGTTCCATAACAACCTCTTAAAAATAACGTTTACGATGCCGGCAATGCGACACGGTCAATAAATAGCGTGGCGGCCAGTAAGTCTGCGGCACCACCTGGTGAGGCATTGAGCCTGAGCATGGTCTGGTCGAGGTCAGCAAGCTGCTGCCTGCCTGCGCGGCTGGCGCATCCCCCGGCTTTCAGAACCGCATTTGCGCCCTGCTGCATCGCTTCAAGACCAACCATTCCGGCGCGCGATAATACGCAGGTGTCACTGAGCGTGGTCATGATAGACATCAGAGCATCCAGCATGGCGTGCTGCTCACTGGCCCCTTGTGCGCGGCTGTGCAATAAAGCAGGCAGACCACGTTTCATCACATGAGGGAAGCCCTGAGCGGCCTCTTCCCGTGCGCCCGGTACGCGGTAACGGTGGCTGGCCCGCAGGCCTTTACTGAATACCGTTGGTGCGGCCTGGTCTGGTAGCTGAGCAAGGCGTGCTGCCTGCTCGCTGATGGCACTGGCTGTTGCATTTCCAGACAACATGGCGCAACTGCTTACCATCAGACCGAGTGCCCAAATTGCGCCCCGGTGCGTATTCACGCCGTTGGTTGCCGCCATCATGCTCTGCTCACCTTCTCGCCCGAGGCGGCCTATTAATTGACGTAATGCGACATCTGCCGGCCTGCGCCAGCACTGTTGTGCCAGCGCGAAAAATGTCGGGGTCAGGCTGTGTGCTGAGCGTTCCATCAGACTGAGTGATAAATCGCTGTGCGCGCCATTTCCCCGGCTGTCCACAAGACCAGGCTTAGGGCTAAGGCGGGCTTCGTCAATCAGGCAGCGGGTTGCTGTCTGTGCCAGACGTTGCGCAACAGCATCAGCACTGCTCTGTGGCTGTAGTTTCATTACCAGCTCCGGAATTTTGCCGGTGGGTTATACAAACCGCCTGACCATTCAACCAGGTCGGCAACACTGCCTGCGGCCAGTAACGAACGGGTAGCGTCAGTGCGGCGAATGCCCATATCTTCCGGGAAGCGCACTTTCCCGCTACGGCGCAACGCTTCGACCCGGCTGGCATCAACGCCCAGACCGATATCGGTTATCCCGGCAACTGCGGCAACCATGGCCCGGCGCTCTTCAAGGCTTTCCGCCTGGTAGAGGTAGGCAATGCCTTCTTCGGTCAGAACGTGAGTGACGTCATCACCGTAAATCATCACCGGAGCCAGCGGCATACCGGAGGTTTTGGCAACTTCAACAGCATCCAGTTTTTCAACAAACGTGGGTTTAACACCGGCCTGGAAGGTTTCAACCATCTGCACCACCAGCTTCCGGCCACGTTGCATTGGATCGGGTTCGTTTATCATGGCAAGCCAGGCCGGAGTGGCATGGCGGCGGCCGTGCGGGTCATGGCCCATATTCGGTGCCCCACCGAACCCAGCCAGGCGGCCACGCGTTACCGTGGATGAGTTGGCCAGGCCGTCAACCTGCAGAGTGGAACCAATAAACATGTCAACAGCGTATTGACCGGCTAACTGGCAGAATGCGCGGTTGGAGCGCATAGAACCATCTGCGCCAGTGAAGAACACATCCGGACGTGCTGCGATATAGTCTTCCATACCCAGCTCACCACCGAAGCAGTGCACGCTTTCCACCCAGCCACTTTCAATAGCAGGAATTAATGTGGGGTGCGGGTTGAGTGTCCAGTGTTTACAGATTTTGCCCTTCAACCCCAGTTGTTCACCGTAGGTTGGTAACAACAGCTCAATCGCCGCTGTATTAAAACCAATACCGTGGTTGAGCGACTGCACCTGGTGCTCGGCATAGATCCCTTTGATAGCCATCATGGCCATCAGGATATGTTCCTGCTTGATAAGGCGCGGGTCGCGGGTGAACAGCGGTTCAATAAAGAAGGGTTTATCCGCAACAACGATATAATCAATCCAGGAGCCTGGGATATCGACACGCGGTAAGTCGCACTCGTCATCAACCAGTTCATTCACCTGGGCAATAACAATACCGTCATGGAATGCGGCTGCTTCGACCAGAGCTGGCGTGTCTTCGGTACTCGGCCCGGTATACAGGTTGCCTTTCCGGTCTGCTTTATAGCCAGCGATAAGCGCGACATTAGGTGCCAGGTCAACGTATAAACGCGAATAAAGTTCGATATAAGTATGGATGGCACCAATTTCCAGCAACCCATCTTCCAGCAACTGGGAGATACGTAAGCTTTGTGTACCGGAGAATGAGAAGTCGAGTTTGCGGGCAATGCCTTTTTCAAACAGATCCAAATGCTCGCTGCGGCCCACACTTGGCATGATCATATGTAAATCATGGACTTTCTGTGGGTTTACCTCAGCCAGCATCCGGGAAAGGAAGTCTGCCTGTTTTTGGTTATTACCTTCAAGAACGACCCGGTCACCCGGCGCCACTAATTTTTCCAGCATTGAGACAAGTTCCCCGGTGGGGATTACTTTGCCCTTCACGCCTGTTGCGGCCATACGCTGTTGCTTATTGGTACGGCGCTGGTTCCAGACGCGGGTTGGCGTTTGCCCAGACAACATTATAACCTCCTGATTAAGCTAATCATTTTGATTTGCCTGCTGTGAGATTAAGTCTGCGCTGTTAAACCGTTAGCATCAATAAAGTAACGGGTGAAATCATTACTCTGAAGGTAATGATTAATTATCTGTTTTTTGATCAGGACGTGGTTTTTTCTGATTTTTAACCAAAGAGAAGCAAAACAAGTGGGGGAAACGCCAGTTACCACATTAATGACTGGGCATGCTGGCGTAGGTATTTCAGTTGAGTATGGTACGGCGTTTTTGCGTTTCGATTTCCATCAGGAAATGGTAGAGCGGTGCCAGGCGTTCGAACCCTGCCTGTAATAAACCCGGTAACTGGTCATCGAACAGGGTTTCTGTTTCTTTGCCATCGTAAATCAGGGCGAATGACTTGCGGTTATACCAGTTTGCCAGTGCCTGCGGTTCTTTCAGTAACGGGCGCTTATAAGACTCCCCTTCCAGGTTGAAATCGGAAAGTAAAGGCTGCGTGATGGACAGAAAATGTTCACGGTTATCCAATATGTTTTCCCGGAACAGATTCATGGTTTCGCGCGATGCACTGTAATACCCCAGCCCATAGCGCCACCAGTCGGGGCCAAATTCAAAGAAATACGTGGGAGCATCCGTCCAGTTTTTGCTGCTGCGCTTAAATGTCAGCCACAGGTTGCTGCGATACAGGGATTTATCACGGGAAAAACGGGTGTCGCGGTGAATACGAGACAGTGTTTTACCAATTGCCGGACGGGTTTCGAACTGATCGTCAATTTGCAGCATTGGTAGCGCAAGTTCACTGACCAGCGAGCGAAAAGGCTTAACCAGCAGGTTGTCATAAATAGAACGGTTTTCGTCAAACCACTCTTTGCTGTTGTTTTGCCGGACATCACGCAAAAACAACAGCCCTTGCGGGTCAAACCCGGTAAACAGGGGTTGTTGGGTTACCATGTGTTCTCCTTGCTTATTTGGCAACAGTGTACGCCCAATAATGTGCCTGCTCATCTGTTTGCTGCCTGTGACAGATTCCGTGAGCAACTCCCGTGAATCGCCGCCCCATCAGTTGGAACGTTAGTGGTAAGTTTGTCGCTAAAACGACACTGTATTGTCAGCCACAAGCGTGATTGTAATGTGTGGCATACAATGTGATAGGAAAGATTCCCATAAGCCGGAGGAACAGACAATGCAGAAAATAGTAAAAGCCCGGTGCCACTGTGGCGCTGTTGAGTTTAGCGTTGAACTGAGTGATGGTTTCAATACCGTCCGGCGCTGCAACTGTTCATTTTGCCGGATGCGTGGCGCTGTGGCAGTTTCTGCTGAACTGTCTGGTATCACAGTGACTAAGGGCAAAGACAAACTGACCGAATACCGCTTTAACACTGGCGAGGCCGCACACTATTTTTGCTCTGTCTGCGGCATTTATACCTTTCACCAGCGCAGATCCAACCCACGGCAATATGGCGTTAATGTTGCCTGTATTGAAGGTGTGTCCCCCTTTGACTTCTCACCTGTTGCGGTTCTTGACGGGGTTAACCACCCGCGGGATGGCGCCAGTAGTGGCGTGGTTGGCTGGTTAACATTCACGCCGGAAAATAAACCCTGACAAACAACCTGTTACTGCGCACTGCGTTTTAACGGTGTTTCACGCAAAAACCAGGACAGCGCAAAAGCAATAACCATAATACAGGCCGCCATCAAAAACGCGGCATGAATGGCGCTGCCAAAGGCCGCAAGGTAGTGGTCATGAACCATTGCCGGGAGTTGTTGTGCTGCCAGTGGGTTCATTTTTGCTGGCAATACTGCACCTGGGGGTAGCGAATCAACCAGCCGCGATTGTAAAACGTGGCTGAATACCGCGCCAAACACGGCGACCCCAATTGAGCCGCCAATCGAGCGGAACAGCGTCACACTTGAAGTGGCAACTCCATATTCCCCTGGTGCTGCATTGTTCTGTACTGCCAGAACCAGTACCTGCATCACCATCCCCAGACCCATTCCCAGAATACTGGTGAAGAGATACAACTTAGCAATTGAGTCTGTGGGGGTTATCGTGGTCAGCATCACCATGCCACAGACTGCCAACAATGTACCAGCAATGGGGAACAGGCGGTATCTCCCGGTGCGGCTGATAATGCGCCCACTGATAATGGAAGTCAGTAACAACCCACCCATCAGCGGGAGGAGTTGCATTCCGGCCTCGGTTGGGCTGGCATTTTTAACCACCTGCAGGTAAAGCGGCAGGAAAGTAATTGAACCGAACAGTGACATACCAAAAATAAAGCTCATCAGGCTGCATAACAAAAATGTCCGGCCACGAAACAGGCGCAGTGGAATAATCGGTTCCCAGGCCAGGCGCTCTTCATAAATAAAGCCAATAATGCCAATGATACCGAATGCCAGAATGCACCAGAGTTGCGGGTCACTCCATGCACGAACGCTGCCCCCTTCTGTGGTAAACAGTGTGATGCAAACCAACGCCAGGGTAAGATAAATAGCGCCCAGCCAGTCAATCTGGTGGTGGTTACGCTGGCCTGAACCATTAAATACCGTCGTAATGATCAATAATGCCAGTAACCCAAGTGGTACATTAATGTAGAAGATCCAGCGCCAGGACATATGCTCAACAATGAAACCGCCTATCATCGGGCCAATAACGGTGGCTAAACCAAATACCGCGCCAAACAGGCCCTGATAACGCCCCCGCTCTGCGGGAGGAATGACATCTGCCACTGCGGCCATGCTAATGACCATCAGCCCACCGCCTCCCAGACCTTGCAAAGCGCGCATCAGTACCAGTTGTGCCATGTTCTGTACCACCCCACAGAGCACCGAACCCAACAAAAACAATATAATCGCTACCTGTAACACCCGCTTGCGGCCAAAGACATCACCAAATTTGCCGTAGAGTGGTACGGCAACGGTGGACGTCAGAATATATGCGGTGACTACCCAGGAGAGTTGGTTCAGCCCGCCAAGCTCACCCACAATGGTGGGCAACGCGGTGGAGACAATGGTCTGATCCAGTGCAGACAACAGCATAACCAGCATTAACGCACTGAATAGCAAACGTAATGATGACACCAGAGGCTGCGGTGAGAGAGAATGGTTGACTGTATCAGTCGGCATAGTGCACCTGTTTGTAATTAATTAAATACCCAATTAATATTAGACTGATTCACATGCCGGTCAAGGGAGAAGGAAATGACTACTGCACAAAAAGCGACTTCACCACGCAAACCCGGGCGTCCGCGGGGTGGAAAAAGTAGTACGGCAAACCGTGAACAACTGCTGGATATTGCGCTGCGTTTGTTTGCCCGTCAGGGGGTTGCGCCTACGTCTTTAAACGGAATAGCCAGAGAAGCTGGGGTTACTCCGGCCATGATGCATTACTATTTCCACTCCCGTGAGCAGTTGCTGGATGCCATTGTCCAGGAGCGATTTATGCCTATTCGCGAGCGTATGACTGCACATTTCACGGCACATGCAGATAACCCGGTCCAGGCATTTTCTTTTATGGTGCGGGAACTGGTAAACCAGGCGGAACAACATCACTGGTTTGCCCCTTTGTGGATGCAGGAAATCTCCGGTGAAATTCCGGTACTGCGGGCACATATGGTGGCCAGTGCGGGTGATGACAAGTATCAGGCGCTGATGGCAAAAATAATAGCCTGGCAAGATGCCGGAAAGCTGAATTCCGCCCTCTCCCCTGAGTTACTCATTACCTCGGTCTTGTCTCTGGTGCTGGTGCCTGTTGTGCGCATGCAACATGATGATCGCTTCAGGCACCTGGATGCGGATACTGTGGTAAAGCATTCACTGGCAATACTGAACTGCGGCATTGGGGGGTAACCTGGCCACTACCACACACTTGCTATTTCAGTCTGAAAACGCCCCCTGCGAGTTGTTCGTTATCTGGTAGTGTAGTGTTATAGCCTGGATAGTTATCCAGGCTAATGATAACAGGTTAATAGTCCTGTACAGTATCCAGGCGGAAGAAGCGCACTTCTTCATGCAGCGAGTATGCCTGTTCTGACAGTGACTGTGCGGCAACAGCAACCTGTTCAACCAGTGCTGAGTTTTGCTGAGTCACCAGGTCCATTTGTTCAACTGCCCGGCCAATTTCAGTAATGCCCGTGTTTTGCTCATCACTGGCCATTGATATATCGCCAACAATGGCAGTCACCTGATTGACTGACGTTTTAATATCTTCCATCGCTTTGCTGGCCTGTGCCGCCTGCAATGAACCCTGGTTAATTTTATCGACTGTGTCATCAATAAGTTTTTTGATGTCCTGTGCTGCATCGGCTGTTTTTTTCGCCAGCACCCGCACTTCGTTTGCCACTACAGTAAATCCTTTCCCCTGCGTTCCCGCACGCGCAGCCTCCACTCCGGCGTTCAGTGCCAGCAGGTTAGTCTGGAAAGCAATACTTTCTATGACCGCAATAATATTGACTATCTCTTTGGAACTGTTGGAAATATTTTGGATTTGTCCAATCATATTCTCCACAATATGCGAACTTTCCACTGAAGCATCTGACGTTCTCTGCGCCAACTGGCTGGCCGTTTTCGCGTTGTCGGTGTTTTCTTTCACAGTTTGAGTAATGCGCGTCATATTGGTGGAGGTTTCCAGTAATGAAGCGGCCTGCTCTTCTGTGCGTTGGGCAAGGTTGGTGTTACCCTGGGCAATTTCTGTGGATGCCTGAGAAATACTGTTACTGCCAGCCATAATGTTACTGATAGTCAGTTTTAACTTTTCTTTCATGCTATCGAGTGATGCCAGCAGGCTGGTGCTGTCATTTGCTTTCAGCACAATAGGCACAGTGAGATCGCCATCAGCAATACGACGCATAATACCCACCGCATAAGCCGGTTCACCGCCCAGCTGGTTTGACATGCTGCGGGTAAGCTTTATTGCAATGATGACAGAAGTCAGTAATGCCAGGGCCCCCAGTGCTAACAACATTTTTACTGCAAAGCTGTAATTATCCGCAGCTTGTTCTGATGACCGCTCACCGGCGGCAATTTCCTTATCCACCAGTTGCGCCAGGTCTTTCATTAACTGAGTACGGTATTTGGCTGAGTTCTGTCCGCTTATCTGGCTGGCACCAGCAATATCTTCTTTATCCAGGGCTGCCAGCACCAACTGGTTTGCGTCGGCAAAAGAAGAAAAATTATCTACTACATCTTGAGCCAGGGCTGAGCGGCTGTTTTCCGTATGGAGTGCCAGATACTGCCGCTCTGCTGCAAGGAAATTCTCGATGGCCTGAGCCAGTTCCTCACGATGCCCGTTACGCTCCTCGAGCGTTTTGGAGGCAATCATTTGCACCTGTTGTAAACGTAACTCCGAGAGGATACCGCGCATTTGCAGGGTGTAGCGAATGCCGGGAACGCGCTCATTACGGAAATTAACAATACGCTGATTATTGCTGTTGAGCTGGTACACAGACACAGCGCCAACGACCGCCATAAGGACCAAAATAAGTGAAAAACTGAGGGCGATTTTATAAAAAAAGGTAAGTTTTTTCATTTGTTGCAGCCTGGATAAAATTAAGGGTCAGTGCTGCTATATAACGACTCAATTCAGTAAAGCTTTACGGTTTTAATTTGCTTTATTTGTATGTAAATTACTGATATTTAATATGTTAAAAAATTTACATTTTTGCTGAAACGTTTTTGTTGATCTGGGTCACTAAAATGCCGGGTCCGGTCATGGTCACCGATACCCATCGCCCACAGGCAATCCACTAAGTGGTTTAATTTCTTTAAGCACAAATGACGTTTCCATTGCTTTTATCCCTGGCAGACGGCGAATAACCTTCATGGCGAAGTCTGAATAATCGTCCAGTTCCCGTGCCACAACCTGCAATAAAAAATCTGCACCGCCGCCAATGGCATAACAGGCGATCACCTGAGGTAATTCACTTACCGCCTGCTCAAAGGTCAATGCCTGTTGTTCATTGTGGCTGTCAATGTTGACCCGAACAAAAGCCATGATCCCAAGCCCGGCTTTTTTGCGATCGAGTACCGCCCGGTAACCCGCAATTACTCCTGCCTCTTCTAACTGGCGTATCCGTCGCCAGCAAGGTGTGGCAGACATGCCGCATTTTTCAGCTAACTGCTGGTTGGTGAACCTGGCGTCCTGCTGCAATAGCATCAGTAACTGAATATCTTTCTTTTGCAGTGAAAAGGTTAAATTTTCCATATATTAATGTTGTCCAGAAAAATAATTCCTTTTATAAGCAATAACACGCAAATTGAGAAACCTTTTTTCACTGTAACGGTGCCAGACTAGTGGCAGAACAAACAGAAGAGGAAAACAGGATGGATGATTTTGCGCTTGCCGTGGTTGTCAACCCGGCTTTATCTGCCGGGTTGCTGGCAAATACGGTGGGAACACTGGCAACCGGGTTGGGATCACGGTTCCCGGCGCTTTCTGCCGGGCAAGTCAGTGACCAGACCGGTTTGTGGTTTGATACCAGTAGTCGTTTGCCCATGCCGGTGTTACAGGCAGATGCCGACACATTGCAACTTTTGTTGCAGCGCTGCCAACAGCGTGACAGCCGTACAGCGCTGGTGGTATACCCGGCTTTTGCACGGGATATTCAGCAGATAGAAACTTACCTTACCGAAGTTGCACGGCGAGATTTGAGTGCAGAACCGCTGGATGGTATTGCATTATGTGGGCCACGTAAGTGGGTACGTTCTTTGACTGGTTCGCTCAAATTATTGCGCTGAACGGGCCTGGCAATAACCCAGTCTGGCCCCGGTATGGGGCCAGACTGGCAGATGTTATGCTTCTGGCACGGTACTTCTTGCTGTGATTTCACGCAATGGGGTTTTACGCACTGGTGCATCACCAGCCACGTAATAATCCGCGTCCGATGGCGGTAGTGCTTCACGGCCACGAATCATGTCGGCAATTTTTTCACCAATCATAATAGTGGTGGCATTGAGGTTACCGGTGACAATTTGTGGCATCAAAGACGCATCCACTACCCGTAATCCGGTTAAGCCATGTACCCGGCCTTCACCATCAACCACAGCGAGTTCATCGCTGCCCATTTTGCATGTGCCGCAAGGGTGGAACGCGGTTTCGGCATGTTCGCGCACAAAGGCATCCAGCTCTTCGTCACTCTGGCACCAGGAACCCGGGCTGATTTCTTCACCACGGAATTTATCCAGCGCAGGTTGTTGCATGATTTCCCGCGTCAGGCGAATGGCGGCACGGAACTCTTCCCAGTCCTGCTCACAGGACATGTAATTAAACAAAATGCCCGGAGCTTCTCGTGGGTCAGTGGAACGAAGCTTTACGCGACCACGACTGGGTGAACGCATTGAACCTACATGGCACTGGAAGCCGTGCTTCTGGATGGCATTTGAGCCGTTGTAATTGATGGCTACCGGCAAAAAGTGATACTGAATATTTGGCCACGCAAAACGGGCATCGGAGCGAATAAAGCCCCCGGCTTCAAACTGGTTGCTGGCACCAACTCCTGTACCATTGAACAACCACTCGGCGCCAATTGCTGGCTGGTTCCACCACTGTAACGCAGGCCATAACGAGACAGGTTCTTTGCACTCATACTGTAGGTACATTTCCAGGTGATCCTGCAGGTTAGCCCCAACACCAGGTAAGTTGTGCACCAGCGGGATCCCCAGTTCCTGCAACCAGTCTGCGCGCCCCACTCCGGAACGTTGCAGAATTTGAGGCGAGGCAATAGCGCCTGCGGATAACAATACTTCATGTTCTGCTTCTGCGCGTACCGGAATATTGCTGTCACCTTCAAGGTACTCAACGGCGACCGCTTGTTTACCTTCGAAAATAATGCGGTCGGTTAAAGCGTGGGTGACAATGGTCAGGTTTGCGCGCTGTTTTGCCTGGTCGAGGTAACCACGAGCGGTACTGGCACGGCGGCCCTGCGGTGTGACAGTACGATCCATTGGGCCAAAGCCTTCCTGCTGGTAGCCATTCAAATCGTCAGTGCGTGGGTAGCCGGCCTGAACGCCCGCTTCCACCATGGCGTTAAACAGCGGGTTATTGCCAGTTTTCGGTGTGGCCACGCTGACTGGCCCATCTCCGCCATGCCATGGGTTTGCGCCCGTATCACGGCTTTCTGCTTTACGGTAATAAGGAAGGCAATGGCGGTAATCCCAGTTTTTCAGCGCCGGGTCCTGTGCCCAGTTATCCAGGTCAAGAGCATTACCGCGGATATAGCACATGCCATTAATCAGTGATGAACCGCCCAGACCTTTACCGCGGCCACACTCCATGCGCCGGTTATTCATATGCGGCTCTGGTTCGGTTTCATAGGCCCAGTTATACCGCCGCCCCTGTAACGGGTATGCCAGCGCAGCGGGCATCTGGGTGCGGAAATCCATGCGGTAATCTGGCCCGCCTGCTTCCAGTAATAACACCGTGGTTTCCGGGTCTTCTGTTAAACGCGCGGCCAGCACATTTCCTGCGGACCCGGCGCCGATAATGATGTAATCATATTTCATTCGTCGCTCCTCAGGGGTTAAAACAAAGAACTGAATTCACCCAGTTCAACCTGGATTGATTTTAGCTGGGTGTAATGCTCAAGGGTTGCCAGGCCGTTTTCCCGGCCAATGCCCGAATGTTTGTAACCGCCGACCGGCATTTGCGCAGGCGATTCCCCCCATGTGTTGATCCAGCAGATCCCGGCATCCAACTGATGAATGATCCGGTGTGCACGGCGAATATCATGGCTTACTACGCCAGCCGCCAGACCATACTGTGTGGCATTGGCCCGTGAAATGACTTCGTTTTCTTCTTCCCAGGTCAGGATGCTCATTACCGGCCCAAAAATTTCTTCGCGGACAATCGTCATATCATCACGGCAATCGGTGAAGACTGTCGGTTCCACCCAGGCACCACCCGCAAACGCCTCGCCTTGTGGCGCGCCACCGCCACATAACACTCGCGCCCCCTCTTCTTTGCCTTTGGCGATATAGTTCATTACCCGGTCGCGGTGCGGAAAACTCACTAGCGGGCCAAAGTTGGTTTCAGGGGCTAACGGATCACCGGCACGGATACGGGCTACCCGCTCACAAATAGCCTTTTCAAAGGCTGTTTTCATTTTGGCAGGAACAAAAACGCGGGTGCCATTAGTACAAACCTGGCCTGAGCTGAAAAAATTCGCCATCATCGCGATATCTGCGGCCATTTCTATTGGTGCGTCTTCACAGATGATCAATGGAGATTTGCCACCCAATTCCATGGTGACTTCTTTGAGCGAGGAAGATGCCGCGCTGGCCATAACGTTTTTCCCGGTTGGCACCCCACCTGTGAAGGAGATTTTGGCAATTCCTGGGTGGGTGGTCAGGCACTGCCCGGTTTCAGGCCCGGTACCTGGCAGCACATTGAACACGCCATCAGGTAAACCGGCTTCGGTGTAGATTTCCGCCAGTTTCAGTGCTGTCAATGGAGTGACTTCGCTGGGTTTAAAGATCATGGCGTTACCTGCCGCAAGCGCTGGCGCAGATTTCCATAATGCAATCTGAATGGGGTAATTCCACGCGCCAATACCCGCAACCACACCCAGTGGTTCACGGCGGGTGTAAACGAACGCGCTGTCTCGTAATGGGATTTGCTGCCCTTCCAGCGCCGTTGCCAGGCCGGCGTAGTACTCCAGTACGTCGGCACCAGTGACAATATCCACGGTACTGGTTTCGCTGTACGCTTTCCCGGTGTCCAACGTTTCCAGGTGAGCCAGTTCGGCATTACGCTCACGCAATATTGTCACCGCTTTTTGCAGGATGCGGCCCCGCTCTGTTGCGGTCATTGCTGCCCAGATTTTCTGTCCGCGGGCAGCGGATGCAACCGCGTTGTCCACATCCGCCTGCCCGGCGGCATGAACCAGGGCCAGTACATTACCGTTGGCCGGGTTGATGGTCTCAAAGGTGGTGCCTGCCACACTCGGGACATAGCGTCCGCCGATGTAGAGTTGTTGTTCACCCAATGGGGACATGTGTTTCTCCTGTGTTAATCGGTGCCAGACAACGCGTTGTCGATATAAACCATGGCAATTGCCATAGCCTGCACCCGGTTAAAAGGTTTGCCACTTAGCGAGGCCCGTAACCACAGCCCGTCAATCAGTGCACTCAGCCCGTAGCCTGCAACCCTTGCCTGCGGTTGTGGCATCACTTTGCGAAATTCCGCAACCAGGGTGGATAACAACCGGCGGCTACTGATGGTTTGCAGCCGGTGCAACATTGGGTGGTGCATACTTGCCGCCCAAAATGCCAGCCAGGCTTTCATTACTGCCGATGTGGTCTGGCCTTCATCAAAGTTACCTTCAACAATGGCACTCAGGCGGGCATGGACATCTGCCGGGTCCACCTGGCGTAAACGCCCTACCACGGCGTCACGCAGGTGCGCCGTAATATCGCGCATAGTCGCTTCCAGCAGACCGTTTTTGTCACGAAAGTAATGGCTGATGATTCCTGTGGAGACACCTGCGCGTGAAGCAATTTGCGCGATGGTTGCATCATGCAAACCCACCTCGTTTATGGCGCTGAGCGTGGCATCAATCAGTTGTCTGCGCCGGATTAGCTGCATCCCCACTTTTGGCATTGTTACGGCCTCATTCATCAATATTTGTTATCTATTTAATCTTTTTTTAATTGAACGTTCAATAAAAAATGTGTATTAATTGTTACATGTAATGATTGCCATGGTTAATAAAATGAACGCTCATTGATTTAAAAACGTATTTAATTTACTGAAAATAAATAAATTATGATTAAAACAGGCAAGGAACTGACCTGCATACAACTCAACAAAGGGATATTTGTCACCTGCGCTGCTCTTAAGGGCGGTCACCATTACTTAAACAGAGGTAATTGATGACGACACCGACTACATCTCCCGCCAGGGAAAAAAACAAACTCAACCCCGTGGTCTTCTGGTTTTCCGCCGGGCTGATTTTGTTGTTTTCATTCTGTACTATCCTGTTCCGGGATTTTTCCGCGACTGTAATAGGACGCACACTAAGCTGGGTTTCAGCAACGTTTGGCTGGTATTACTTACTGGCCGCCACGCTGTATATCGTTTTTGTGGTTTTTCTTGCCTGCTCCCGCTATGGCGATATCAAGCTTGGGCCTGAGCACTCCCGGCCTGAATTCAGTCTGTTGAGCTGGGCTGCGATGTTGTTTGCCGCAGGGATAGGTATTGACCTGATGTTCTTCTCTGTTGCCGAACCGGTTACCCAGTATATGTCTCCGCCGGAAGGTGCCGGGCAAACCGTTGAAGCCGCACGTCAGTCAATGGTCTGGACTCTGTTCCATTACGGCCTGACGGGTTGGGCAATGTACGCATTAATGGGCATTGCTCTGGCTTACTTCAGTTACCGCTACAAATTGCCGCTGGCGATTCGCTCGGCGCTCTACCCCATTTTTGGCAAACGGATTAATGGCCCAATTGGGCATACTGTTGATATCGCAGCGGTAATTGGTACGATTTTTGGTATTGCCACCACACTGGGGATTGGTGTCGTTCAGCTTAACTATGGGCTGAATGTGCTGTTCGATATTCCCGATTCCATGGGGGCGAAAATTGGCTTAATTGCGTTTTCCGTGCTGGTTGCCACTATTTCCGTAACTTCAGGTGTTAATAAAGGCATTCGCCTGTTATCGGAACTCAACGTATTGATGGCTCTTGGCCTGATTCTGTTTATGCTGTTTGCTGGTAATACCGAGTTCCTGCTGAATGCACTGGTACTGAATGTTGGGGATTACATTAACCGCTTTATGGGAATGACCCTGAACAGCTTCGCGTTTAACCGGCCAACAGAATGGATGAACAACTGGACGCTGTTTTTCTGGGCCTGGTGGGTGGCATGGTCACCGTTTGTTGGGTTGTTCCTTGCGCGTATTTCTCGTGGCCGTACCATTCGCCAGTTTGTGCTGGGTACGCTGATTATACCTTTCACTTTCACCCTGTTGTGGTTGTCTGTATTTGGTAACAGCGCACTCTACGCCATCATGCATGGTGACGCAGGCTTCGCGACTGAAGCGATGGCCCACCCGGAGCGTGGTTTTTATGGATTGCTGGCACAGTACCCCGGGTTTACGTTCAGCGCTTCTGTTGCCACCATCACCGGTCTGTTGTTCTATGTCACATCCGCGGATTCCGGCGCACTGGTGCTGAGTAACTTCACGGCCAAACTGAAAGACATTAATAGTGATGCGCCTAACTGGTTGCGTATTTTCTGGTCGCTGGCGATTGGTGTACTCACCATTGGCATGCTGATGACTAATGGAATTCCGGCCTTGCAGAACACCACTGTTATCATGGGGTTACCCTTCAGCTTTGTCATGTTTTTTGTGATAGCTGGTTTGTATAAATCGCTCAAGATTGAAGATTACCGTCGGGCCAGTGCCTCGATGGATCTGGCCTCTGTCCCGGAAGCTCAGGGGAGGCTCAGCTGGAAAAAACGCATCTCGCGCCTGATGAACTACCCCGGACAGGGATATACCGAGAAAATGATGGAAACCATCTGCCAGCCTGCCATGGAAGAAGTTGCCAGTGAACTGGCAAACAGTGGCGCGGAAGTGGAATGGAAACGCGTGCCGAATGTGGAGGATGCATCGGAACCTGGCTATTTGTCACTGCGTGTGGGCCTGGGTGATGACTCAGATTTCCTCTACCAAATTCACCCGCAGCGCTATGCCATCCCGGGCTTTACCTACCGGGCACAGAGTGGAAAATCCACTTACTTCCGACTGGAGACATTCCTGCGTGAAGGTAGCCAGGGGAATGACCTGATGGGCTACAGTAAAGAACAGGTTATTACAGATATTCTGGATCAGTATGAGCGGCATCTGAACTTTATTCATCTGCACCGCGAAGCGCCGGGGAATACTATTGTCTTTCCTGCCGCCTGACCGGCATGAGTTAAAACCGCCGCACATCTGTGTGGCGGTTTTTTTGCACAAAAAAAACGCCTTCAGGCGCTCGAGTCTGATGACAAACCTCATGTCCGCACAGAACGAGAGGATGTCACCCAATAAAAACCGGGAAAATCAATTCATTGATTTTCGGCTGCTAACTAAAAAGAAGGAAAAACCACGCTTTTTCCTTCTTTTTCATCAATCTGAAGCGCCTTCAGGCGCTGATTACTGATTACCTGAATAAACTAGAGTTCATACCCTGGTTTTTTGGCGAGGTTATTCATTTGGGGGGCGATTTCGCGATCATAGACCTGTGTTTTCCAGTGCTCCGGTGAAATATAACCCAGAGCAACGGATACAGTGTGCTCTGCTGCCTGCAGATGTTTCTGCAGCACCTGGCTAATATCATCTGCCAGTGCTTTTTTCTGTTCCTGGGTTAACTCGCGGGGGTAACACTTAATATCAACATGGGGCATATCGCTACTCTCCGAAAAATAAATTAGTGTGCAAGATAACCTGTATTTGCCACGGTTTCACGCAAAAATACCTGCCTGTACTCAGGATGAGTGTAACCAGGCATAACCGGCGGAACCCACCGGTTATGCGCATAAAAACTGATGTCAGTATTTCCCGGAAAAATTCGCGCTGACGCGCTGAGCCAGGTAGTCTTTGGCGCTGACTGGCGGGTATTTTCCCTGGGGACCCTGAATGACCACATCTTCATTGGCCTGGCAGAAAAAAGCCAGGCTATAACGTGGGCCATTATATTCACCAGGTCTGGGGTTACGTACCCGGTGGAAATTAGACGGTAGCAGATCATCACTCCAGCGCATTAACATATCGCCAATGTTACAGGTAATCACGTCGTCGTGCGGTTCAATGGGTGTCCACGCCTGGCTCTGGTGCTCTTTGCCGGGGCAAACCTGTAAACCGCCCTGCCCGGCGCGCTGGAATAATAGTGTCAGGCAGTCAAAATCCGTGTGTGCGCCTGCCCGCCAGGATTGCGTGTTAAGGGGGACCGGGTAATAGTGCAGCATGCGTAAAGTGCTTTGGTATCCAGGGCTTGCCGGGTCATGTGCCGTGGTGAAAAAATCCTCGCTGAATCCGAGTTTCAGAGCAAAGCAAGACAGTACCTGCATACCCAGTGCCCAGCACTGGTGCTCAAATGCAAGTGTTTCTTGTTTAAAACCGGGTAATATCTCTTCTTCTGGCCACAGGCCAGCCATGCGTGGACGGGTTAATTGCCAGGACTCTTTCTGGTCAGGTGTACCGGTCGATGGGCGTATTTGTGCTTTGCTTTCCCAGCCTGCATTACGGTTTAGTGGGTAACGCGCTTTAATTTCCTGAGGAAGGGCAAAAAATTGTTCAGCGCGCTCAAACGCGGCCTGAATGTCCTGAAGGGGAATGCCGTGGTTCTTTAGTTGAAAAAAACCGATATCTGTGGCGGCAGCCCAAATCGCGTCGGCAATCTCTGTTTTACGCTGCACAAAGTTCTGCATGTCAATGACACGAACTTCACGCTGAGCTTCCAGCCCTGGTGCGCCCATAGTGGCTTCTTTATTCAGCTCATCCAGTAAATAAGTAGCAGTGAAAGGTTGATTCATGGTTCACCCTCTTTAAATGACAGGGTGGCCCACAGTGCGGGCCACAACTCAGTAAACACCACAGGCTTGTGGTGCACATTGAGCAATGACCCACCGGTAAAGACAGGTAACCGGCTGAACGCTTCTACTCATGACTATTTCAGCAAAAGCCATGCCAGTAATTTTATTTTGTTTATCATATTGAAAATTATTGTTTTTTATGTGACCTGCGCCGCTATTCACTGCATGATACGCACAATGTTAGTGCGCTGGTGCAACTTTTGTTTCACTACAGTGCATAATAATGCAACCTGGCATTAACATTTGTGCATCTTTTTATTCGGGTGACTTATGGGGGATTGGTTTTATATATGTATATCAACGTGTTAGTTGTTCATGATTTGAACTGGCACCGCCTTTGCAATAGCAGATGCAGAGTATAAGCGGTTAGTGCGGCCAGCCCGCATGGGACATTGCTCTGCAACGTTAGCGGTTCCTCATCAGGAGCCACGCGTATTGCAATGAGCATACCGCACCCCTGATGAGGCGTTACTTGTCCATTACTCTTGGGGGTTCTATGTCGTTTAACTTCAGATGCCGTACCGTCGCCACTTCCCTGCTGTTTGCAGCAACGCTTACCCATTTCGCCCACGCCAACGATAAACTGGTTCTGCAAACCACCTGGGTTGCTCAGGCTGAACAAGGTGGTTATTACCAGGCGGTGGCGACCGGGATTTATAAAAAATATGGTCTGGATGTTGATGTGCGAGCCGGAGGGCCGCAACTGAATAATATGACTTTGCTGCTTGCTAAACGTGCCGATGTCATAGTGAGCTATGATTTGCAGGTACTCAAAGGCATTGAACAGCATTTTCCCCTGCAAGCTATTGCAGCCCCTTTCCAGTTTGACCCACAGGGTTTGCTGACCCACGGTAATGTCAAAAATCTTGATGACTTAACAGGAAAAACCATTCTGGTTTCCGCCAGTGGGCAAGCCAGTTGGTGGCCCTGGCTGAAAACGAAGTACCATCTGAAAGACAGCCAGGTACGCCCTTATACTTTCAATATGCAACCGTTTCTGGCTGACAAAAACACAGCACAACAAGCTTATGCCACTTCAGAAGTGCAACAGGCAAAACAAGCCCAGCCTGACAGTGAATTCTGGCTGTTTGCCAAATACGGCTATCCGGCATATGGCGGCATTCTGGTTACCCGTAATGATTTGCTGGCAGAGAAACCCGATGTCCTCAAACGCTTTGTTGAAGCCTCTATGGAAGGCTGGAAAAGTTATCTGAAAAATCCGGCGCCCGGTAATGCATTAATTAAAAAAGAGAATCCACAGATGACGGATGCTGTACTGGCGTTTGGCATCAGCCAAATGAAGAAACTGCAGCTTATTGAAGGGGGGGATGCCAAAACTGGCGGTGTGGGCGTGATGACAGACAAACGCTGGGAAGCCACCCGCAATTTCATGGTTAATGCCGGGCTGCTGAATCCTGCGACCGACTGGAAGGCCGCTTATACCACACAATTTTACCCAAAAAACGCTATGTAATGGGTGACGGAGGCGATATGAGCAGCGTCTTATCTTTTGATTCTGAGCCATCAACAATATCAACAATGGCAACGCCTGGCTCGCGCTTTCTGATGGCGCGTGGAGTGGAAAAGCGTTACCCCAATGGCACTCTTGCCCTCGAGCGGTTAAATCTGGATATCGCGCAGGGTGAAATCGTTTCGTTACTTGGCCCTTCAGGGTGCGGCAAAAGTACCTTGTTAAAAATGTTTGCCGGACTGGAAAGCCCTACCGCCGGTCAGGTGCGCTGGAATGGTAAGGCAGAACGGGACGAGCACAGCCGTATGGGCATGGTGTTTCAGGAAGCGACACTGATGCCATGGGCAACCGTTGCCGAAAATGTGCGCCTGCCGCTGGATCTGCGCCACGAGAACAAAAAACAGGCTAACCTGCGTGTGTTACAGGCGCTGGAGACTGTAGGGTTGAGTGCCTTTGCCCATGCCCGGCCAAAAGAGCTTTCGGGCGGGATGCAAATGCGGGTTTCACTGGCCAGAGCCCTGGTGACCAACCCCTCGTTATTGTTAATGGATGAACCTTTTGGTGCGCTGGATGAATTCACCCGCCAGCGGCTTGATAGTGAGATTCGCACATTGTGGGCGTCCCGTAACCTCACCGTGGTGTTTGTTACGCACAGTATCTATGAAGCAGTTTACCTTTCTTCGCGCGTTATTGTGATGGGAGCACGGCCAGGCAGAGTGATTGCCGATATCGCCATCGATGGCCCACAAGACCGGGATTCAGGATTTCGGACTTCAGAACGTTTTATTCGCCAGTGCGCATTATTGTCGGCACAACTGGAACAGGCCAGTGGAGGTCAGCATGACTAAGCCGTTGTTCGATAACCCGGCCATGCGTCGTGCAGTATGGCCGGTGTTACTGGGCCTGGTGGTAATCGGTGCCTGGGAGGTGTGTTTCCGCCAGTTTGCTGTACCTGTGTGGCTGGCCCCAAAACCCAGCGATATTGCTGCTGTGCTTTATCAACAGTGGCCTGCACTCCTGGGGAGTTTTTGGGTTACGCTGAAAGTCACCCTGCTGGCTTTTATGCTGGCGGTTTGTATTGGTACAGCCGTCGCATTTTTGTTTGTCCAAAGCCGGGTTATTGAATCCTGTCTGATGCCCTGGGCTATTTTGTTTCAGGTTACGCCAGTGGTTGCTATTGCACCGTTGGTAATCATCTGGATCCACAACACCACTCTGGCTCTGGTGGTATGCGCAATGCTGGTCGCTGTGTTTCCGGTGTTAACCAACACCACTTTGGGTTTACGTAGTGTCAGCCCGGGGCTGGTTAATCTGTTTCGTATCAACCAGGCAACTCGTTGGCAGGAACTGATACGCCTGCGCCTGCCTGCGGCGCTGCCCCACTTTTTTAGCGGGTTACGTGTTGCCTCCGGGCTGGCGTTAATTGGTGCCGTGGTCGCTGAGTTTGTTGCCGGAACGGGGGGAACTGGTGCGGGGCTTGCCTGGCAAATCCTTCAGGCGGGGTTCCAGCTTAACCTGCCTTTGATGTTCGCCGCCCTGTTTCTAATTACCTGCACTGGGCTGGGTTTATTCTGCCTGATGTCACTGCTCAGCCACTACTTCCTGCGTCACTGGCATGAAAGCGCGCAATAAACCACAAGGAGTTGAGATGCCCCGTTTACTAATTAAACACTGCCGCACCATTATGACAGGCCTGGCGGGTGACCTGGCCCGCCACAGCGGGCACGATATTCTGGTTGAAGACGGCACCATAACGGCTATTGGTGACCTGGATACGCCTGCCAATACACCTGTTATGGATGCTAAGGGCTGTATTGCCTACCCAGGCTGGGTTAACACTCATCATCATTTGTTCCAGTCGTTACTTAAAGGTGAAGCTGGCGGGCTTAACCAAAGCCTTGGTGCATGGCTTGCTGCCACGCCTTACCGTTACCGGGCTGCGTTTGATGAACAGACGTTTCGCGTTGCGGCCCGTGTTGGCCTGGTTGAGTTATTGCGTTCCGGGTGTACTACGGTGGCCGATCATCACTATCTTTACTGGCCCGGCATGCCCTTTGACAGCGCCGATATTCTGTTTGAAGAAGCCAGCGCATTAGGGATTCGTTTTGTGTTATGCCGGGGAGGCGCCACACAAACTCGTGGTCTTGAGGAGAATTTACCTCAGGCGTTGCGCCCGGAAAAATTTGATAGCTGGATGGCAGATATGCAGCGGCTTACCAGCCGTTATCACCAGGCAAGCGAGACAGCCATGCGCCAGGTGGTCATGGCCCCAACCAGCTCGCTGCACTCCACTACCCCGGAACAATTGCGTGAATGTGCTGATTTGGCTCGCCGCTCTGGAATTCGCCTGCACAGCCACCTGTCTGAAACGGTGGATTACCTTGATGCTGCACGGAGTAAGTTCGCCATGACGCCGGTTGAGTTTTGTGCGGAATATGGCTGGACCGGCCCGGATGTCTGGTTCGCACATCTGGTGAAGTTATTGCCGCAAGAGATTGCTCTGTTGGGGGCAACCGGTACAGGTATTGCGCATTGCCCGCAAAGTAATGGGCGTCTTGGCAGTGGCATTGCCGATATTATTGGCCTTGAACAGGCGGGTGTGAAAATTTCGCTGGGCGTGGACGGTGCCGGTTCGAACGAAGCGGCAGATATGATTAGTGAAACCCATGCAGCCTGGTTAATGCAACGCGCACGCAAAGGCATGCTGGCAACCCCGCGCTATGATGGCGGCCAGTGGGAAGGTGGCGGTGACGCAGCAACGGTTGATGACGTTATCCGTTGGGGAACATCGGGTGGTGCGGCTGTGCTGGGGCTCAATGGCACCGGTTCACTGGCTCCGGGTATGGCAGCAGATATCGCGCTGTATCAACTGGATGACCCCCGTTATTTTGGGTTGCACGACCCGGCAATTGCCCCTGTTGTCAGTGGCGGCCGGCCAGGTTTGCGGGCGTTACTGTGCGCAGGCCAGGTTGTTATGGAAAACGACAACCTGCCGGGTGTTGACCTGGCTCAGCTTGAGCTGGATGCTGCCAGTGCGGTAATACAGTTGCAAACACGGGCAGGCCTGCGTCGCTAATTCACCAGGACCACCCTGACGGCAATTACCGGCAACAGTCAGTGTTGCCGGTGTTCCTGATTTTCTTTGGTGATGCGCCCTGAAACAGAACTTTATTTAAATCACAAAAAATTAACATCCCCAAAAAATTTTTTACCTGCGGTTGTTTTTAAGTCTTTCTTAATCATGGCTGCGTACTGTTTGTTCATCGGCGTTGATTGCAGAGAACAGACAGATGGATTCAACCTCGTTCTGGAAACTTACAATCATCTTCATTTCTGGCCCCACAGAGGAGCCCAACGGGGTACGTTTGCGTGAAAAAAGTATTAATTTTACTACGCAGGCGCACTGGCAGCCGCAGGGTCTTTTATCCTCTGAATGGACGATGGCTGAGATGCTCTGCCTGGCGATATTGCAACTTGATGCTCTTAACGAAAGGCTGGCGGATCATGCGCGTATCGGTCCGCTGATATCCACCTGTGCGATAACAAAACATCAGTTTGTCACTCCTAATGGACGACTGCGACCACAGGCTGTTTTCCATTATTTTTTGCTGATAATCCATTTTTTCAGGCGGAGATTACCCATGGCATTGTATCAACCACTTGTTGCGCAAACTGATAGCGCCAGTATTGCTCCTGCGATAGCAAGACACCTTGAGTTACCAGACAGCGCGCTCAGTTACCTGCACTCCCATGGCGAGTGGGATAAATCCTGTGTTGAGTTTTTTACCCGCCTGATGAATGAAGTGACACAACCTCAGGACCAGACTGCGATTATTCATGCTGCACAAATGGTTTACCCGTTGTATGCAGCGATGTTGGCTGAAGTCGCCGGAGTTTACTGATGAAACTGACGAATAAACGCGTGTTACTGACGGGCGCCAGCGGAGGAATTGGTCAGGCGCTGGCTTTTGAACTTGCCTCACGGGGAGCACACCTGATTTTAGTGGGGCGTAATGGCCCGGCCATGAACGAACTGGTTAAGCGCCTGCCTGGAGCGGCTTATCATCAGGTAATGACGGTTAAGCATTACAGCCATGATGAAATTAGCGAGTTGCGTGAGGTGCTCCAGTATGAACCCCGGCTGGATGTGCTTATCAATAATGCTGGCACTCAATGCTTCCGCTGGCTTGAAAAACAGTCGTTTGGCGATATTCATGCGCAACTTTATACCAACACAGAAGTACCGATTTTGCTCACCCGGGCGCTACTGGACAGGTTTAATGCCGAAGGCATGGTAGTTAATGTGGGGTCTATCATGGGAGATATTGGTTACCCAGGTTACAGCCTGTATTGTGCCAGTAAGTTCGCATTGCGTGGATTCAGTGAGGCTTTGAGCCGTGAACTGGCAGACACCGGCATTCGCGTAGTGTACGTTGCCCCCCGTGCCACCGATACATCATTAAACAGTGAGGCTATGGTGGAAATGAACCGGCTGCTCGGTAATAAGAGTGACTCGCCTCAATGGGTAGCCAGTCAGATAATTACTGCAATCCAGAAACGGCGCTTACGTACTCGTCTTGGCTTTCCGGAAAGGTTTTTTGTGAAAATCAATGCGTTGCTCCCCACACTGGTTGATAACGCGCTGATACGCAAACTGGCAGTCATTCAGCAATTTGCCCGGACCAGCCTGAAACCTGGAGCAAAGAAATCATGAAACATCGTGCGGGCAACTGATTGCCACTTCGTGCGTTTATCTCTCATGCTGTCTGGCAGACCCAAAGCCACCACTGATATTCTTTGCAAGAATCGGACCGGTTAGTCACCACCTTAACCGGTCTTTATGACGATGTCGCAGTTTGACTAAGGACTCTTGCAATGACTATCGACCAAATTGTTCGTCAGCGTTATACCAGCAAAGCGTATGATGGCAGCCGTAAACTGACACAGGAACAACAGCAACAGTTGCTGGATGTGCTGCGTTTTGCCCCTTCATCAGTTAACTCACAGCCATGGCACTTTTATGCAATAACGTCGGACGAAGCAAAACAACAGATAATCCCGGCGGTGAGTGAGCCGAATGCCGCAAAAATTCATAACGCTGCTTTGGTAGTCGTTTTCGCAACCCGTACAGCTATTGATGACGCTCATCTGAACGCGATTCTTGAAAAAGAACAGCAGGATGGCCGTTTTATCAACAGTGATGCCCGCGAAGGCATGGATAAAGGCCGCCGTTACTTTGTTGGGCTGAACAGTACATCGGCAGAAAAACAACGCGAATGGATGGCACGCCAGGCTTATATCGCGCTGGGTTTCTTGTTGCTGAGCGCTGCGACAATGGGGCTCGATGCCACACCAATAGAAGGTTTCACTGCGTCCAAAATGGATGATGTGCTGGGCCTCGCAGAAAAAGGCCAGACCAGTGTGGTCGTTGCGACGGTCGGTTATCGCAGTGATGCAGATTTTAATGCGAAATTACCGAAATCACGCCTCGACCAAAACGAAGTGATCACCCTACTCTAACCCGCACCGGGTCTGAAAATCAGACCCGTCATTCCAATTTTTATTACTCTGTTACTTTGTGACGTTGTCACATATTATCCATGTATTCTTTACTGAATAAAGATAAGCCAGACTTATAAAATTCTTACTTCTATGTTTTGCTTCATTAATGAATTGAGGGTAGGATTCTTCGTCATTTTTACACCCTTTCAGTCTAATAAATCCTAATGAAAGGGTAATAGCGGCGGATAATTCACCAGAAAAAGCAAACGATTGTCTCTGGTGAGTCAGAAGCCAGGCTTATCATTAATGAAAGTATTACAGACAGGATTGAGCAGGCATGAAAGCAACATCAAAGCACGCAGCGGAGCAACACGCTGCAAAACGCCGCTGGCTGAATTCACATGAAGCTGGCTATCACAAAGCGATGGGTAACCGCCAGGTGCAAATGATTGCTATTGGCGGTGCGATTGGCACTGGTTTGTTTTTAGGTGCAGGTGCGCGCCTTCAGGCCGCAGGGCCTGCGTTGGCACTGGTGTATTTAGTGTGCGGTATTTTCTCCTTCTTCATTCTGCGCGCACTGGGTGAATTAGTGTTACATCGCCCTTCCAGTGGGAGTTTTGTCTCTTACGCTCGTGAATTTCTTGGTGAGAAAGCGTCTTATGTCGCAGGCTGGATGTATTTTGTGAACTGGGCGATGACGGGCATTGTTGATATCACGGCCGTTGCATTGTACATGCATTACTGGGGTGCGTTTGGTGATGTTCCTCAATGGATTTTCGCTCTGGCGGCACTGGGTATTGTCGGCACCATGAACATGATTGGCGTGAAGTGGTTCGCTGAGATGGAGTTTTGGTTTGCTCTGGTTAAAGTGCTGGCGATTGTCCTGTTTCTGGTGATTGGTGTGGTCTTCCTTGGCAGCGGTAAACCGCTTGATGGTGGCGCTACGGGGTTCCATCTGATTACAGACAATGGTGGGATGTTCCCCCACGGTCTGTTGCCTGCACTGGTGCTGGTTCAGGGGGTTGTGTTTGCCTTTGCCTCTATTGAACTGGTGGGAACCGCGGCGGGTGAATGTAAAGACCCGGAAACCATGGTACCAAAAGCTATCAACAGCGTTATCTGGCGTATTGGCCTGTTCTATGTTGGTTCTGTGTTGCTGCTGGTACTGCTGTTACCCTGGAATGCTTACCAGGCCGGGCAGAGCCCGTTTGTGACCTTCTTTTCTAAACTGGGTGTGCCTTATGTAGGCAGTATCATGAATATCGTGGTGCTGACGGCAGCGCTTTCCAGCCTCAACTCTGGCCTGTATTCCACCGGGCGAATTCTGCGTTCTATGTCGATGGGCGGCTCTGCACCGCAGTTTATGTCACGGATGAGTAAGCACCATGTTCCTTTTGCCGGTATTTTGGTGACACTGTGTGTGTACGTTGTCGGCGTTTTCCTGAACTATTTAGTGCCTTCTCAAGTTTTTGAAATTGTACTGAATGTGGCATCGCTGGGGATTATTTCCAGTTGGGCATTTATTGTGGTTTGCCAGATGAAACTGCGCCAGGCTATTAAGCAAGGCAAAGCGAAAGATGTGAGCTTCAAACTGCCTGGTGCTCCTTTTACATCCTGGCTGACACTGCTGTTTTTATTCAGTGTACTGGTGCTGATGGCATTTGATTACCCTAACGGTACCTGGACGATTGCATCGATTCCGTTAATTGCAGTATTACTGGTTGCGGGCTGGTATGGGGTGCGTCACCGCGTACACCAGATTCACAGTGAGCTGGATTTTGATACCGGGTCAAAGGCGGATAAGACCGCTGAGTCTGCACCAAAAACACTCGTGCGTGACGCCGAGTAACACGCTGTTGTAAATCGGTATGTCATTGCCAGGGAAGGCATTGACAGATAAAGCATATTACCCCTGCCCTGTAGAGTTTGCTGTATAAAGACGCCTTTCCAATTTTCTCCCGCTATGCCGTTCTCTTCGCAAACAATGCCCTGAAAATCGCGCTGGCTCAGGCTACGGCACGTAATAGCGGACTATTTTTCCTTTTCATGTATTTACAAAACATTTACCATATATTCACAATCATTGATGTAATTATCCATTGAAGTAACAGGCTATTTATGAAAATTTTTTCTGCCAGACAGATCGCTTGTTCTGTCTTGCTGATCCCCACGAGTGTTATCCCCCTGGCTGCAATAGCTGAACAAACCACCAATAACAGTGACGCGTCTTCAACCATGATTGTCACTGCCACACAGCTAACTCCATCAGAGCTGGATACACCAGCGGCGGTTACAGTGGTTAATGGTAATGATATTCGCCATGCCAAACCCAGGATAAACCTTTCTGAAAGCCTTGGTGAGGTTCCGGGGCTGCAAATCCTCAACCGGCAGAATTATGCGCAGGATTTACAACTGTCAATCCGTGGTTTTGGCGCGCGCTCTACCTACGGTGTGCGTGGTCTGCGAATTTATGAAGATGGTATTCCTTCAACGATGCCTGATGGCGAAGGCCAGACATCGAATATTGATTTAAGCAGCGTAAGCAGCATTACTGTTTTGCGTGGCCCGTTTTCAGCACTTTATGGTAGTTCCTCTGGCGGGGTTATAGATATTCAGAGCCAAAAAGGGAAACAACCCCCTGAAATTGAAGCCAGCAGCTACTTCGGTAGTTATGGAACCTGGCGTTATGGCCTGAAAGCCACAGGCGCAACGGGTGATGGTACTCACAGTGGTGATGTTGATTACACTGTTTCAACTCAGCGTATGACCACCAAAGGCTACCGTGACCATAGCGGCGCGCGTAAAAACCTGGCCAACGCACGGCTTGGCGTGCGCCTTAATGATGTCAGCAAACTGACGTTATTGTTTAACAGTGTGGATATTAAAGCCAATGATCCTGGCGGGCTGAGCCGGTCGGAATGGCGCAGCGCCCCGCGCCAGTCTCCGCGGGGAGATCAGTACAATACCCGTAAAACCGTAAAACAAACCCAGGCCGGGCTGCGGTATGACAGGCAACTGAGCCTGAATGACGACCTGAGTGTCATGATGTATGCCGGGCAACGGGATATGACACAGTACCAGTCCATTCCTTATACACCGCAACTGAAGCCTACACATGCAGGCGGTGTTATTGATTTAACCCGTGAATACCAGGGCGTTGACACCCGCTGGACACACCGTGGTAATGCCGGGCCAGTTCCCTTCAACGTAACGACCGGGCTGGATTACGAGAACATGCAGGAACATCGTAAAGGATACGAAAATTTCCATATGGTGGATGGCTCTGCGGTTTATGGCGAGAAAGGTGCATTGCGGCGCGACGAACGTAACCTGATGTGGAACCTTGACCCCTATATCCAGACACACTGGCAGTTGCTCGATAAACTCAGCCTGGATGCGGGGCTGCGTTACAGTAATGTCTGGTTTGACTCCAATGATCATTATATTACCGCTGATAATGGTGATGGTAGCGGCGATACCAATTACCATAAATGGCTGCCAGTTGGCTCGCTAAATTACGCCGTCACAGATGCATGGAATGTGTATTTGTCTGCGGGTCGCGGATTCGAAACACCAACTATCACTGAACTTTCTTACCGTAATGATGGTGCTCCAGGGCTGAATTTTAATCTGAAGCCATCAACCAGTAAAACCATTGAACTGGGCAGTAAAACGCGCATTGGCTATGGGTTACTCAGTGCCGCCATTTTCCAGACTGAAACCGACAATGAAATTGTTGTGGACAGTAGTGCCGGTGGCCGTACCACCTACAAGAATGCTGGTGAAACACGCCGTCGCGGTGTTGAACTGGGGCTTGATGAACAATTTGCTGACAACTGGAAGATGAAACTTGCCTGGACCTGGCTGGATGCCACCTACCAGTCAAATGTGTGCAGTGACAGTAACTGTAATGGTAACCGCATTCCGGGAATTGCCCGCAATAACGTCTGGGCCTCTCTGGGCTGGGAACCGGAAGAGGGTTGGTACGCAAGTGGTGATATTCATTACCTGAGCAGTATTATGGCAGACGATGAAAACACCGCAAAAGTGCCCTCATGGACGACTGTTGGGCTAACCAGCGGCTACAAGTTCCGTTACAGCAACATGCTGGTTGATGCCTATACCCGCGTCGATAACCTGTTTGATAAACAGTATGTGGGTTCAGTGATTGTCAACGAAAGCAATGGGCGTTATTACGAACCGGCGCCTGGCCGTAATTATGGTGTAGGCTTGTCAGTTACCTGGCAATTTCAGTAAGTTCTGAACGTACTTCAAACAGGGACGGTGAGGAATTCTTACCATCCCTGTTTTTTTATCCTGGTTAAACAGGCCACATTATTTCACGCCTGCGTTATTATTGTTTGCCTATTATCTCACCGTGCTGATTTTTACGACTGTGCTTCAGCATTAAAAAAGTGAGTCATTGCCAGTTGGTTACTGTGTTCTATTGCTAAAATCAGTTCATGCTGTGCTTTGGCAACATCTTTATTTTTTATCGCTTCCAGCAGTGCGTCGTAATTGTGGCGGTTCTGAGTAATATGTTCAGGCATCTGGCGCAAAAAATGAAAACACGGACCAACGCGGATCCACAACTGCTCTATCATTCCCAGCAGTAGTGGCAACTGAGCCCGCTCATATAATGTAAAACGAAACTCTCGCTGTGCCTGAAGAGCGCTGTGAGCATCTCCTTTATCGCGGGCCGTATTAAACATTTCGCTAAGCTCGGCCAATTGCGCCATATTTCCCAGTGGTTGGTGCTCAATGAGACGCTGAAGTGCCACCCCTTCCAACTCCTTTCTAATCAGGGTGATTTCTTCGAATTGTGACCGGGTGATTTTAGGCACAGTAAATGCCTGTGCGGGCGCAATACATAGCGCCCCTTCTGCGACCAGGCGTAATACTGCCTCGCGGACCGGGGTAATACTGACATGCATTTCTTCTGCAATATCGCGTGTATTAAGACGCTCGCCAGGTGCCATTTGTGCAGCAATAAGCGCGTGTTTAAGACGTAACTCAACCTGCATAGTTAAACTCAGGTGTTGTGCATTGCGCAAATCCAGCATCATTCTCTCCCTGTTATGGACACATAAAAACCCTCCCGGGCCAATAGAGCGCGGGATGAGGCACGTATTGCGTGAGTGTCTAAATAAAATAAACAACCAAGAAGCGTATTTTTATTCGTTATAAATATGTGCAACCTAATAAATCATACTATAACGGCATCGAGTTTGGATGACTTTAGGAACAATACGCAATTTCACTTTTTTTAAGTCAAATTATTACAATTCTCAGGAGGGCTGATTGAGCCTGACAACAATATATATGCAGGCGTTATCTGATTCGTTGCGAAATTCACAGTCATTCGGTGGCCCCAGCTCAAGGCAGTCTCCCTGCGCCATTTCATGGCGCAGGTCACCTTCAACAAACACCAGTTCGCCCTGGTGTACCCACAGTAACTGGCGAGCCAGTGCCCAGGCTGCGGCTGGCATCGGAACATGCTGGTGAGCTGGCAATTCAACCTGCACCAGGTCAACTGGCATATCGCTGCGTGGCGAAAGATGACGTCTGATATAGCCAGTTTGTGGATCCTGCCACACGGGTTGTTGCCCATGGCGGAGTAAGCGCCCGGACGCCATTTCCGCACGGGCAATTAGCGTGGACATACTTATTCCCAACGCCCCGGAGAGCCTTGCGAGCAGTGTTGCCGTAGGGCTACTTTCACCCCGCTCCAGTTTGTGAATCATCGCCCGAGAAACCGCTGCTTTCTCCGCCAGTTCACTCACAGACCAGCCGCGAGATTCACGTTCTATTCGAATCCGCTGACAGATTCGTTGATTTAAGCTGTCTATTATATTATTCATATAGTCCATTATAGTGACGCTTTTGAAAAATATCACCAGGAGTGATGTATGCGTATTCGTCAGGGGACAGAGGCAGACTGCGAGGCTATTGCTGAAATCTATAACCACGCAGTAAAACATACCGCGGCAATATGGAACGACAAAACAGTAGATACAGAAAACCGAATTAACTGGTTACATCAGCGCCAGGATAAGGGTTTTCCGGTACGGGTCGCTGAAGAAAATGGGACTGTTATCGGTTACGCCTCATATGGAGACTGGCGGCCATTTGAGGGCTTTCGCCACAGTGTTGAACATTCTGTCTATGTTCACCCCAGCCATGGCAGAAAAGGTATCGGGCGCGCCCTGTTAGGGGATTTGATTGATATTGCCCGCAATAAAGGAGTGCATGTCATGGTGGCAGCGATTGAATCACAGAACATGGCATCACTCCATCTCCATGAACAACTCGGCTTCGTGGTGACCGGGAAAATGCCCCAGGTAGGCACCAAATTTGGTCGCTGGCTGGATTTAACCTTTATGCAGTTGCAACTGGATACGCGCACTGACCCGGACAGCCTCCATGAGTAACCCGCTTACCCTGCTCTGCCTGGTGTTGGCTGGCGTCGGGTTAGTTATCCAGAACACGTTGATGGTGCGTATAACGCAGTCCTCCTCAAGTGTACTGATTGCCATGCTGCTTAATTCATTGGTAGGTATTGTGCTGTTTTGCGCTTTTCTGCTTGCCCGCAATGGTACTGGCGGTTTTGTTGAACTGGCACGCAGCATCCACTGGTGGACTGTTATTCCCGGGTTACTGGGTTCATTTTTTGTTTTTGCCAGCATTCAGGGTTACCAGTTTCTGGGGGCGGCCACTACCATTGCGGTGCTGGTTGCCAGCCAGCTTATCGGTGGCCTGGTGATGGATATTATGCGCAGTGGTGGTGTCAGTGTTCGGGCATTAGTCAGCCCATTATGTGGTGCCATTTTGCTTATTATCGGTGCCTGGCTGGTTGCGCGTCGCGAATTCTGAATTTAATACCTGCATGACTTTCTCCACAGATTCTTCATTTTTTAACCATATCACTCTGGCAAAGTGCCCTTCCTGCACATCGTGTTCTGGGTTGTATGAGAAGGTTGCTATGAAAAAGAGTGTGATGATTTTATGTGCGGCACTGGCGATTGCCAGTCTGACTGGTTGTGTACCCTGGTGGGGACCAGGCCCCGGCGGTCATGGCGGAGGTGGCGGCGGAGGCCCGGGAATGATGGGTGGAGGCCCCCGCGGTTAACCGTTGTTTCACTCGGTGAACAGGGCATTCAGCGTATAAACGTCTTCGCAAGGAGACGTTTTGATTGCCCCTACGGCTGTTTATTCACCGGAATTTCACCACCCTCGCGTAAATGCATGCTCCGTTCATCATGCGTGCCCTGATCTTCTTTATGGCGTTGACCATGGTGGGCAATAGTAATACGCAGCCGTTGTTGCTGCTCGTACCTGAACTCACGCGTCAATTCGCCGTTATTGCTCAATTCAACCAGTAATTCATTCATCGGAATGATTTGATTAGAACGAATCGCCTCGTCCACCTGGGCAATGATAGTTTCCTGATTTGACATGTTCACCTCCTGTTTTAAATATAAGAGTACCGTGCTCAGCCAGCAACTGTATTATCTGTCTGCCCTGATGCTTACCTGTTAAAATTTGTTTTAGCCACTTTTTTTACGGCTCATCAAGCAGTTAGCAGAAAAGTGAAAGCGCTTTTTCTGTTTTAGTCAAGAAAAAGCCACTGTATTAATAGCGCGATGATTTGCCCCTTTTGCCCTCTCTTCTGCCGTTTAGCTTCCTTAAGTGCAATTTATAGTAAAAGCGTGAAGATAGCTTTTGAGACCAAAACTGTGGCAAAAACACTATTACGAAGCGGTTTTCTTGATGATTTTCTGGCTCTTGGTGAGAATGGACAGCCTGTATTTGATTCCGCCCGGCAAATTCGTGAAACCTTGCGTTTGCGTCGCCTGCAGGTTGTTGCAGACAGCCTGGCTATCCCCCAACTTAATGATGATGGTGACCGGGTGGACTGGTATGCCAGCTTTTCGGGAAAAGTCACCACCTGGAGCAGTGCCAGCGACGGGCAGCGCAAACAAGCATTAAAAACGCTGGAAAAGTACGTTGATAATATCACCACTTTGAGCCAGCGCTGTTTACAGTCCGGGAATGCGTCGATTCAGTTATTTGGCGCATTGCTGGCCAAGGCTGTGCATTTCCCTGGAGCAAACCATTTATTTCTGGTCGATGACAAACCCGTCATTACTTTCTGGGGTTTTTTACAACTCAACCAGGATATGCAGGATGATGTGCTGGCGTGTTTACGCCATCAGGAGCCAGTCATTCCAGTAGTAATCGCGAGCCCTGAGCCCGAGTCTGGAGAACCCGCACCGCTACCAGAACAACCGACGATAAGTTCTCCCGATGAGCCGTTACTGTATAGTAAGCCTAAACAGGCTGCGCCCAGCGTGGAAGCAATCAATGCGGTATATGCGGAGCAACTTGACGCGCCTGAAGAGACACCTGTAACGCCAGCAATCTCTGCCTCCGCAGCGGTGAAAAAGCGTCCGGCATGGCTTTTGCCCGCGGCCGCAGCCGTGGTTGTGGCGATTGCAGTACCTGCGGTTTGGTGGGGAGTGAGCCAGCATAGTGAACCAGTACAGACCAGTGCTCTGCAACCCGTGCAGCCAGTTGCACCCAAAGTAGTCATAGCGCCGTTAACTATGAATCTGCCTGTTGCAAGGGCAACCGTTGTGGCACCTCCGCCTCCGCCTCCATCGTTGCCTGAGACTAAACCACTCGCACCGCCGAAAAATGCCCTTGAAATGCCGGTGACGGATGTGCGGATGGGAACCACACGTTTCCTCAATGGTAACTGGCGGGTAGTGGTGAAACCACTAAAAGGACTGGATGTGCCTGAGGTTATGCATTACCAGATCCAAAAAAATAAAGGGAGCGTGCGTTTTAACCCTGAGAAGAATGTGACCTGCCGTGCGGAAATTTTTTCTGGTTTACTGAAAACCGGCCAGTTGATGATTAAACCGCGTGGTAGTGCACGGTGCAGTAATGGCAACCGTTATCCCATGCCGGAAATTGCCTGTGAACAGGGTGAAAACAACATCGCTGTTTGTAGTGCGAATTACAGTGAGCATCCGGCAACGCCTGTAACGTTAATTAAAGTGAGTAAGTAACCCATGCTGGCACCCCTGAGTGATTACAAACAAAGCGTCACGCTGATTCAGAATAGCGGTGTGCAGTTTCTGGATTTTGGTGTAACGCCTTTTGATATGCCCAACCAGGGCTGTTTTGTCCGGAAAACAGCAAACGGGCCTTTGCTACGCCTTGATTACGATATTATCCCCGGGAAATACAGCCTGCCCACCCTTGATGCCAGTGCGCCAGAAGTGGTAAAGCCGGAAGTGACTCAGCCACTCAGCCAGTCACTACAAATGATGGATGGCGTATGGCTGCCAGTCCCATTTCTACGTTTCAACCCGCCCCGTACTTTCGTGGGTGGCCCGGACAATTGGGCCAGAGTCCAGATTCGTCAGTTGGCATCACCAGACAGCAAAGGCAATACTCACCGTATTGTTGTCGCTTTTGATACTCAACTGGCAGAAGATGAACATAGCGGTGGCCTGGCGCCGCTGCAAAGTGATGTGCGCAATGGCACGCGGTTTACCCTTGCGTGGCAAAACCAGGATGTAGCTGAATTTCTGGACCAAACCTGGGTCGATGGCTGGTTACGTGAAGTTTTCACCCAGTACGCTACTCGCGAACAGGGGCGCAGCGAAGAAGATATTACTCGTGCGATGAAGTTGTTTGAGTACCAGGCTCACTGGATGAATGTGCTCACCCTGCTGAGCTCACTCAATATTCCTGAAGTGAAAATTGTTGGTGAAACCCTGCAAACCCCGGCAATCCCTGTTGATTTGGTTCTTGATGTCGGTAATACGCACACCTGTGGAGTGCTGATTGAAGACCATGGGCCGACAAACGACGGCTTGCGCCAGACAATGGCATTACAGATTCGTAATTTAAGTGAGCCGCAGTACCTGAATGCCCTGATGTTTACCAGCCGGATGGAGTTTAATGAAGCGCGGTTTGGTAAAACCCACTTTTCCGTAGAAAGTGGCCGCGATGAAGCCTTTATGTGGCCTGCTATTGTACGCGTAGGCGATGAAGCCCGTAATCTTGCAATAGCGCGCCGCGGCACCGAAGGTAACAGCGGCATATCCAGCCCGCGTCGTTACCTGTGGGATGAAACACCAGGTAATGAAGAATGGCGTTTTAGTCAGTTTAATACCCATACCCAGCGAGAGCCTCTGGCAACGGCCTGGCCGTTAATGAACCTGATGAATGATGAAGGGCAACCACTGTATCAGTTGCCACCAGATGAACGACTGCCTGTGTTCTCTCCTCATTACACCCGTAGTTCATTGATGATGCATATGCTGTGTGAGTTGTTGATGCAGGCGCTGGCCCAGATTAATAGTGTTTCCAGCCGTCTTGCTCAGGGCTACCCCACTTCACCACGCCAGTTAAGAACACTGATTCTGACGTTACCATCGGCGATGCCGAAACAAGAGAAGGCTATTTTTCGCCAGAGAATGGAAGATGCGATTGCCGTTATCTGGAAGGCGCTGGGCTGGCATCCGGCCGATGACGATTTCTCTCGCCCGGCGGAGCGCCAGCGCACTGTTGTACCTGTTCCGGCAATTCACCTTGACTGGGATGAAGCCAGTTGTGGCCAGTTAGTCTGGTTATATAACGAAGCCATGATGAAATTTGCCGGCAAAACGGATCAGTTTTTCTCAACACTTGCCCGTAAAGACCGACTGGCAGACGATGAACAACCCGGACGGGCAATTCGTGTGGCAACCATTGACATTGGTGGCGGCACAACCGATATGGCAATTACCCGCTATCAACTGGATGAAGGCACTGGCAGCAATGTTAAAATCGCTCCAACATTACTGTTCCGCGAAGGGTTTAAAATTGCCGGGGATGATATTCTGCTTGATGTGATCCAACTGGCAATTTTACCCGCCCTTGAGCAGGCTTTTCAGCAAGCCGGAGTGGTAGATGCATCAGGTCTTATGGGGCATCTGTTTGGTGAGTCCGGGCGGATGGATACCCAGGGAATATTACGCCAGCAAGCCGCTCTCCAGCTGTTTATGCCGCTGGGCCATAAATTGTTGAGTGCCTGGGAAGAGCAGGATCCCAGCGACCCACAATCCGGGGTTTACACTACCTTTGGCGATTTACTGGCAGTACCGCCCGGCGAAAATGTGCTCCATTACATTCATAAAGCCGTTCAGGGTGCATTACCTCCCCAGAGTGATGCGTTTAACCTGATGTCAGTGCCCCTTGATGTGCCATTTTCCCTGCTTCACGATGCCATGATGGCGGGAAAATTCCGCATAACCGCCCCGCTGCATGCGCTGTGTGAAGCCGTATCTCACTATTGTTGTGATGTACTGTTAATTACCGGCAGGCCTGGCTGCCTGCCTGGGATTCAGGCACTTATTCGTTACCTGCAACCGGTGCCAGTCAACCGCCTGGTGTGGCTGGAAAACTACCCGGTTCATGAATGGTACCCATTCAGTGAACAAGGACGAATTGGCAACCCTAAATCTACTGCCGCTATTGGGGCGATGCTGTGTAGCCTGGCTCTGGATTTGCGTCTGCCGGGTTTCAACTTCAAAGCGGCGGATATCAAAGCATACTCAACTATTCGCCACCTGGGGGTACTGGACAGCAACAACATGCTGAGCGATGACAATGTCTGGTATCAGGATATTGATCTGGATAATCCGGGTGAGAAACTTGCTGTTAAGGTAAGTTTCCCCTTGCGCGGAAATGTGACGCTGGGTTTCCGGCAACTGGATAACGCCCGCTGGCCCGCCACACCGCTGTATACCTTATCGATTGACGATGCCGGGCTGTCTCGCGCTATTGCCGGTGATGGTGTACTGAATGTTCGCCTGCAACTCCAGACTCACGGCGGTGATACGCCTCTGTCGTTTGAACTGGCAGACGCATGGTTACAGGACGGGCGCAAAGTGCCATTGTCGCAGTTAAGCCTGAAACTCAATACGCTGGCTTACCGGCAAAACAGCGCAAATTATTACTGGATTGATAGCGGGAGCGTCTACGCATGAGCCGTAAAATCACTACTGCGGATACGCTGGCCGCACTGATTAACTGGGTTGAAAAATACCGCACGCAAGCCAGTATACTGGATGAAGATGGAGACCGTCTGTGCCAGCATGTTCAGGCAAAACAATTCAGGCTTAGCCAGCTCGAACAATCTCTTGAATCCTCACCTACTCTTGGGATTTACGGACAAGGCTATGAGGCAAAATCCTGGTTGTTACGTACTCTGACTGACAGCCCTGACGGGCGCGTACAAGTGAGTGCCCAGGGGCGAACTATTGATTACTTAAGCCACATCCAGCCAGGGCACACTGCGCCTACTATGGCAGTGCGCTTCACTGCGCAACCGCAAACCACCGCCAAAGGTTACCCGGTTACTCTACGGTTGCTGAGCGAAATCGCGTTGGTTGCACTGTTTATGAGCCATTATCACCATCAACCAGGCTTACAGGCATTGCCATCTGCCCGCCTGCAAAACCGGTTACAGCAGGCAGCCTTACGCCGCCAGCCGGGTATACAACCAACCGTAAATCCACAAGAAGTCAGTTTGCTGGCCCGTCACTGGGCTCAACTTCCGGCACGTAAAACCTGGCAAATTGATGATGCTGACTGGTTCCGTATAGCCAGGTTGTTGCCAGAGCTTGGCCTGGATGATCGCCAGAGCCTGTATAGTTTGTTTTGGGGAGATAACCCGGAGCTGACCACTCAATGGCGTACCCTGGCCGATGCACTGGCGCGTCTTAATGGCGCGCGAGCCGTTTGTGCACCGCTGGACCTCCTGGTGGATGCATTCTCACTGCCCACCGAGAATTTTCTCTGCCCTGCCGAGTTTGCTCATGACCAGGACCAGGGCGATGTAATTGTTTGCCCGGTACAGCTTAACCGTGTTGAAGGCCAGGTCAGTATTGCGCTCTCTTCCCTGGCGCTACTGTGTTATGAGGTGGTGTTTACCCTGGCGGCAGCGCCAGCACTCGATGGCGTTGATCTGTTGGATCTCCCGCCCTATGGTGTGCCTGATTCCTTACAAAAAACCCGGGCTCTGATACTGCCCGATTTATATGCCTGGCAGGCCAGCCCCGATTTACTGCTGATAAACCAGGCGGTTTCTTCCCGTCAGGATATCTACCCAGTCAGTCAGCTGCTGAAACGTTGGCAACAGGCCACACAGGCAGTGGCTGAAAATGGCGATAATCTGCCAGGTATGGCCTGGGTTATCACGCCATTTGATGGCCGCCAAAGCGGGCAAACTCCCCTTGACGATGGTTTGCAGCGCCTGTGTGGTAAACCCGGAGTTGACTGGGGAACATTGCAGGCACTGGATGAACATAACCTGTCGCGCCTCAAACACTGGCTGCAGGATGCACTGACCCAGGAACGCCATCAGTTACGTCTGGCATCCCTGACTGCCCGGTTATGCGCAGAAACCTGTTTGCTATTTTCACCTTATGCAGCAACTGAACAGGCCGACCCGGAGCAAGCCAAATCTCTTGCCAGCCAGCTGGTGCGGACATTACAACGCCAGGCACAGCATCATGGCGAAATTATTAGTGGATTGTTACCCCCTGCCGGGTTAACGGAGAGTCTGAACAACGACCAGAAGCAACCTGCTCTGAGTACGCTGCCTATCTTTGATCCTGGCCTTGATTTGTTCAGTGATGAACCAGCAACGGCAGAAAGTGACAGCACTCCCGTACTGCCTGCCGGGCAGGTGTTATTTCTTCAATGGGTGCGCCATGTTCGCCAGTGGGCAGGAAAACCCGAAACCGTAACCTGCACCGGCCTTAGCGCTGACGAGTTGCAGTTGCTGGCCGATATTATTATCACCACCAGCTACCGTACCGGGCTCCGGGATAAACTGGACAAGCTGTCTGCAAATGCCGTGGCAGGCTATGCCACATTGGGGGATTTCATTACCTGGCTGGGATACAGTGAAATACCTGTTGAACAGCGCCCTCAGAGCCGGGTCAATCGTGGTAAAGGTATTTTCGCACCCCATATACAAACTGGCGGAGCGGTGCGCCTGACCCGGCTGGGTGAACAACCGGCCCACGCAGCAACGCATTATGTGTATGACTGGCTGGTAGCCTTGTACCAGTGTGCGCTGGACAACAGGGATTATGTTCGCCCCGGCGACCTGAATAAAACACAACGTAAATCACTGGTCACACTGATTTCACGGCTCGCTTAGACGAAAACCGTTTCCCTGCACTTGCGGGGAAACGGGGATTAATCTTCTGAATAACCTTTACTTGACAGGTTTCGCCAGGTGAATGACCCAAAGTTCGCTAAGAGACGCCGGTGGGTTGAGCGCTGACAGCACGACTGTACTGGTCACCGGTTGCCCATTGTAGGTAAGGTTGCCTTTGCCATCCGCCTGGTAGTCATCCAGCTTTTTGGCTCCATCTACAGGGTGAGCCAGTGACGATGTCAGGCCGAAGTCATTGTCATTGGTTACTGCCAGCGTACGGTTGTCGATGAGTGCCAAACCTTCAGCTTTTTCCTGCTGCCAGCCCAATTGGGGTAAATCGACAATTTCAGTCTTTGTCGCCAGCTTAATACCACGCTTTTTTAATGCTTCTGGCGTGTTAAATTCCGGTGCTGTCTGGCTATCAAATGGCGTTAAGTCTGTTGCATGGCGCAAGTCAACTTTGTAGATACGGTTATGCATCACTTTGTCTTTATCTTTACCTTGCTCAATCAGCAACACTTCATGGTTGTTCAGTGCCACAACATCACCAATTTTCGCATCAGATGCTTTTTTATAGTGTGTATCAATTGGGTAGCCATACATTGCTGTTTTACCCGTCGCCGGGTCGAGCACAACCAGACGAGTAAAGGTCGCTTTATTTTTACTTTTCCCGTCTATATTCAGTGTGCTTTGTACTGCGCCAAGAATTTTGCCGTCAGGCAGGCGGGTTACACCTTCAAAACCGCGGTTTGGCTGGCGCCACTTGATAATGGCTGGTAACCCCCGGGCCACACTTTGCTCGCCTGCGGCAGGTTCCGGGCCATATTTGGCCAGGACTTTCCCTTCGCCATCGACATGAATCAGGAACGGACCATATTCATCGCATAGCCAGAATCCACCTTTACCGTCTGGCGTAATACCTTCAGTATCCAGACCTCTCGGGTCTGAGCTCAGTGTTTTCAGTTCGCTGTTGAGGGCGACTTCATTGGTAGAACCGACCATTCCTTGTGGCAGAGGCAGACCGGAGATATTTCCTTTGTCATCATGGATGGGGCGTTCTTCAGACGCCAGTGCGTTATTCCCCGACACGCGAATTGTCATAATAAATGGTGTGAAATTTGGAGAGGCGAAAATTTTCGATGCCTTCTCCCCCACATCCGGCGAATCGGCATTGGGGCCGCGGTCTGTTACCGTGGCAAACGTCAGCTCGCCATGTTGTTTGCCGGTAAAGGTCAGCCCGGAACCCACACCCGGTGGCAAGCCATTAGGGAAAGTATGCTGTAGCGCCTGGCTCACAGCAACGCGTTCCCCTCCCGGGAAGCTTACGACATAGCGGTCAACCTGAAGTTGTGCCGCCAGAGAACAGAAAGGAATAAATCCGGCCAATAGCAGTGGTTTGAATCCCATGAGGTTATCCATTTTGGTTGTTTTGTGAAGGATTTATCTAAGCGGGCATATGTGACAGCACAATGACAATGACAATGACAGATTAACCCTAAGCAAACCTGGCCTGGCAGATAAGGCTAATCCTAAAGTATGAGCAATCAGATGAACTGCGCATGATCATAAAGGTTAATTAAGGGCTAAAATCATGTTTCGTTTGTCGCTTATCGCAAACTTCATCTGTAAAATATAGATAAATCCTGGTTACTTACGATATGTCAGCAAAAGTAACCGTCGGCATATCGAGGGACTCGTGTTATGACCGCACTACGAACCATCAAACTCAACTTACTACTGACCTGGATGTCAATTGGTTCAGTGGTGCTGACAGGCGTGCTCTTGCTGACGTCATTGTATTTTTATCAAAAAGCTAATATTGAGCATACTATTCTTGAGAATAACAACGCTTATGCCCGCAAACTGGCAGAAACAGCGGACAGAGTGATTGGCATCAGCCAGCAGGAACTGGCTTACAGTGCCAGTAAGATTCATAGTCTCAATGATTACCAGACCATGGTAGATGAAGCCGACAGGCTGCGTTTGCAATCAGGCTTTTTTAACTCAGTTATTGTGGTTAATGACCGCGGAATTATTCTGGCTACATCACCAGAAAGCCTCAATTTACGAGGGATTGGCTTGCAATCGAAGGCTAACAAGAATGCATTAAAAACCCGTAAACTTTATATTTCACAGCCTTTTTTTACTGGTACTACTGGCCGCTACGTCATTTTTCTTTCGGCACCGCTGTTCGACCATGCAGGTAATTATCTCGGTTATATCGGTGGTTCGATTTACCTAAAACAGAAAAGCATCTTAAACCAAATAATCAGCACCCATTTTTATAATTACAGTGCCAATGTGAGCATTGTTTCCAATGACGGGCATATCATTTTTAATAAAGATCCGAACAAAGTGGGCAGCCAGATTGGTATTGATGACCAGCTGAAAAAAATGTTGCGCCAGAATATGAGCGGTACTTACGTAATTAACCATGATGAAGCGACGCAATTACTCGGCGTTGGCAGCCTGACTAAAACGGACTGGAATGTCTTTGTTTATGCAGATGGTTCACTGGTAAACGATATTATGCTTTCCACAATACGCCAGTCTGTGTGGTTTATCATTCTGATTCTGGTGTTTACCTCATTGTTATCCTTCATTTTATCAACACTGATAGCACAGCCATTACGCCGCCTGGCAATACTCTCGGCCAGTAAGCCGACTGCTCATGTGGTGGAGGAAATTCGCCAGATAGATGCCTGGTACTACGAAGCTAATAAATTGAAAGTATCAATCAGTGCCGGGATGGTTTCGACCATTAAACAGGTGAAAAATCTGGATCGTGAAGCATCAACGGACCCATTAACCGGGCTGCTTAACCGGCGAGGCTTCATGACACTGGCAAGCGTATCGGGAAAACACAGTGAGAATGCGCTTATCTCTCTGGACCTCGATCACTTCAAGCGTGTGAATGACACCTGGGGGCATGATACCGGAGATAAGGTGCTGGTGATGGTCAGTGGCATTCTTAAAACTATCTGCCGGGAAACGGACCTTGTTGGGCGTTTTGGCGGGGAGGAGTTTGTCATTATGCTGCCGGGTACCAGCACAGAAAATGCTGAGAAGATTGCCAAACGCATCCGATGCACTATTGAACAGGAAAAACATCCTCAGTTGCCTTCTGTCACTATATCAGCGGGTATTGCCGCACTTGAAGATGCGGACAGTATTGATGAAGCAATAAAAATGACAGATATCGCGTTGTATGAAGCCAAAGACAAAGGCCGTAACCGGGTGGTACTTTACCGCTCGTTATGTTCGCAGCCCCTGACTTCTGGCGTCCAGTCGGCTTCTTCAACCCACGCCTGACAACCTCACTCATTGCGGGCGGAGTCCTCCGCCCGCGCATTCCAACCTTAATGTTTTATCATTATGTGGCGGACTACGGTGTAATCTTCCAGACCATACATCGACATATCTTTGCCATAACCTGAAGACTTTAACCCGCCGTGAGGCATTTCGCTGACCAGCATGAAATGGGTATTCACCCAGGTACAGCCATAGCGCAGACGGGCACACAAACGGTGAGCTCTGCCAACATCTTTCGTCCAGACAGACGAGGCCAGCCCATAATCAGAGTCATTTGCCCAAAGTAATGCCTGCGCTTCGTCGTCAAATTCCGTCACACTGACCACCGGGCCGAATACCTCACGTTGAACAATGTCATCGCCTTGTTTCGCACCAGCAAGCACCGTTGGCTGGAAATAATACCCCGGGCCGGGTACCCGGCTACCCCCGGTTACCACGCTGATATGTGGCAATGACTTAGCCTGATTGACAGCTTTTTCAACCCGTTCAAGATGTGCCAGCGAACTTAACGGGCCCAGCTCGGTATCGGTGTCATCAGGGGCACCTGTTTTCAGCGTACTGACCGCGTTACCCAGCTTTTCAACCAGTTGGGCATAAATGCCTTTCTGTGCGTAGATGCGGCACGCCGCGGTACAATCCTGCCCGGCATTGTAAAAACCAAATGCCCGGATCCCGTCCACCACTTCATCAAGATCTGCGTCATCAAACACCAGTACCGGTGCTTTCCCACCTAATTCCATATGCGTGCGTTTCACACTTTGCGATGTGTGGCGAATAATATGCGCACCAGTGGGGATAGAACCGGTCAGTGACACCATAGCAATGTCTTTATGCCCGGTCAGGGCGTCGCCCACCGTTTGGCCACGCCCAAACAACACACTCAGTACGCCCGCCGGGAAAATGTCTTTTGCCAGTTCGGCCAGCTTAAATGTGGTTAATGGTGTGACTTCAGACGGTTTGATAACCACGCAGTTACCCGCGGCCAGTGCCGGACCTAATTTCCATGCTGCCATCATCAACGGATAGTTCCAGGGCGCGATAGACGCCACCACACCTACCGGGTCACGGCGAATCATGGATGTATGCCCTTCCAGATACTCGCCGGCAGCGGAACCACTCAGGCAACGGGCCGCTCCGGCAAAAAAACGGAATACATCGGCGACTGCAGGGATTTCATCGTTAAGCACTGCGTGAAAAGGTTTGCCACAGTTTTGCGACTCCAGGCGGGCAAATGTCTGCGCATGTTGTTCGATGATAGCGGCCAGTGCCAGCAGTTTTTCAGCACGCTCGCGGGGCACTGTCTGGCTCCATGAGTCAAATGCGGCACTGGCGGAACTCACTGCACTGTTAACTTGCTCCACCGTGGCTTCAGGAATCTGAAGCAATACTTCGCCGGTGGCAGGGTTGTAAACGGGAAGAGGTTCACCTTGCCCAGTAACCAGTTGTCCATTGATTAAAAGTTGGCTTTGCATGTTATTTTCCTTGTTTACTTTGGTGTTGCTGTCGCATTATTTTTCACTACCGGCCGTTGTGTCGGTATCGCGTGTTAACCACCAGGCTCCCAGAATGGGCAACATGGTGGCAAGCATCACAACCAGCGCTACAACATTTGTCACGGGAACATCCCGTGGTCTTCCTAACTGGTTCAGTAACCATAACGGCAGCGTTTGTTCATGGCCTGCCGTGAATGTCGTCACGATAATTTCATCAAATGAAAGTGCAAATGCCAGCATGCCGCCAGCAAGCATGGCGGAGGCGAGTCCTGGTAAAATAATATAGCGAAAGGTTTGCCAGCCATCCGCTCCGAGGTCCATGGATGCCTCAACCATGCTCCAGGCGGTTCGCCGAAAGCGAGCCACTACGTTATTGAACACTATGACCACACAGAAAGTGGCATGCCCGACAACCAGCGTGAACATCCCCGGCGTTATTCCCAATTTGTTAAAGGCGGTGAGCAATGCCAGACCGGTGATAATGCCGGGCAAAGCAATGGGTAACATCAGGACAAAACTAATGACGTTACGGCCAAAAAATGCCTTTCGCCAGAGAGCTGCTGCAGCTAACGTGCCAAGTATTAACGCAATAATTGTTGCCAGTGCCGCTACTTTAAGTGACAACGTCACAGCATTCAGTATATCCCCTCTTGCTGCAGCCACCTGAAACCAGTGTAGCGTGAATCCGGAAGGTGGAAAGCTGAAGGCCGCTTCTTCAGTATTGAATGCGTAAAGCGCAATGATAATTAACGGGAAGTGAAGAAAAATGATAACCGCCCAGGCGGTGGCAGTGAGCCAAAATGGGGCGCGATTAGAGTGCATCGAATGCTCCCAGGCGTTTTACCAACGCCAGCCATAAGCCAATCAGAACACAAGGCACCAGGGTAAATGCCGCCGCCATGGGCATATTGCCTATAGCGCCTTGCTGCACATAGACCATATTGCCAATGAAATACCCCGGCGGGCCCACCAGTTGCGGAATAATAAAATCCCCCAGGGTCAGTGAAAACGTAAAGATGGAACCCGCAGCAATACCGGGAATAGCCAGCGGCAGAACGACATAGCGCAATGTTTGCCCCGGCCTGGCCCCCAGGTCTGCCGAGGCCTGTAGTGCTGAAGATGGCACTCTGACCAGCGCAGCATGTACCGGTAATATCATGAATGGCAACCAGATATAAACAAACACTCCAAAACGGCCCAGACCAGAAGTGGAAAGTGTTGTACCGCCTATGCCTGGTATGCTGAGCACTGTGCTTAACACACCTTCCAGCCCCATATGGGTTAAAAACCACTGCGCCACGCCATCTTTTGCCAGCAACAACGTCCATGCATAGGCTTTAACAATATAACTGGCCCACATTGGCAACATCACCGCAATGTACAAAAAGGCTTTCATGCGGCCACTGGCATAACGCGCCATATACCAGGCGAGAGGAAAAGCCAGCACTGCGCTTGCCAGCGTGACCAGCAAGGCCATGATGACGGTACGTGAAATGATGTCGTAATTAGCCGGGGAGAATAGCGCAGCCAGGTTGCTCAGTGTCAGTTCTGGCAGCACCAACATGGTGAAGTCGTCAAAGGTGTACAAACCCTGCCACAGCAATGTGAACAAAGAACCGAGGTAAATAATGGCGAACCACATTACCGGTGGAGTCAGTAACAGTGCCAGCCAAAACAACGGCCGACGCCACAGAAACGTGCAGACATCACGCCTTAAACGATAGTGTGATACACCTTTTGCTGCTTCCTGCATATTCATCGGCTTTCCTCCACCAGCCGAACCATTGCCGCTTCAGGCCAGGATAACGCCACAGCCTGTCCTGGCTGGTAAAGCCCGCAGTCACTGCCCAGTGTATTGGTTTGGCTGACCAGCAAATGCTCACCACTGGCTAATTGCACGTCCAGCCGGGTTGTAGCGCCGAAATACTGAACCTCCCGCACGGTCCCCTGTGTCTGAAATGCCTCCTGGTGATTTAACTGTATATATTCGGGACGCAGTGCGAAACTTCCTGTTTTACCGGTAATGGTGTTGCAGGTTTCCCCGCTCAGCACATTCGCTGTGCCAACAAAGCGGGCGACAAACTCAGTGGCTGGCTGGTTATACAACACCCGGGGAGTATCAACCTGTTCAATGCGGCCATTATTGAATACTGCCACCCGGTCAGACATCGACAGCGCCTCGCTTTGGTCATGGGTGACGAAGACGAAAGTAATGCCCAGGGACCGTTGCAATGTTTTTAGCTCAAGTTGCATTTGTTCGCGCAATTTTAAATCGAGTGCGCCGAGTGGTTCATCCAGCAGTAACACTCCCGGGCGGTTTACCAGAGCGCGGGCCAGTGCGACACGCTGACGCTGCCCACCGGAAAGTTGCCAGGGTTTACGCTGGCGCACAAACCCTAAGTCAACCCGCTCCAGGGCTTCCTGAGCCTGGGCCAGGCGTTGTTTTTTCCCCACACCTTTTACCATCAACCCATATGCCACGTTATCCAGCACACTCATATGGGGAAACAACGCATAATCCTGAAAGACGGTATTTACATCTCGCTCATAAGGCGGAATGTTTGTGACATCGCGCCCATGAATTAAGATGTGCCCGGCACTGCTTTGCTCAAAACCCGCAATCAGGCGCAGGCATGTGGTTTTGCCCGAGCCGGATGGCCCGAGCATGGAGAAGAACTCCCCTTCATTAATTGCGAGTGTCACGCTGTCAACAGCGCGTACCTCGCCAAAATGCCGGGAGACATTTTCAAACTGTACTGCGTAAGACATAGCACCCCCGGCATTAACGCCCGCCCATTATCGCAATGTAATCCTGAGTCCAGCGGCTGTAGGAGACATACTTACCACCTTTAGCAACAGGGGTTTTCCAGAATGCGATTTTGGCAAAGCTGCCATAGCCGTTGGTTTCGCACCCTTTGTCGCCCAATAGTGTGCTGGCTTTGCACCCTGCCGGGACTGCCGGTAATGAACCAAACCAGGCGGCCACATCACCCTGCACTTTTGGCGTCAGCGACCAGTTCATCCACTTGTATGCACAGTTAGGGTGTTTTGCATCCGTATGCATCATAGTGGTATCTGCCCAACCGGTAACACCTTCTTTAGGAATGGTGGTGGCAATGGGCTGCCCTTCGCTTTTTAGTACGTTAGCCTGATAAGGCCAGGAGCCTGAAGCGACCACGCCTTCATTTTTGAAATCGCTCATCTGGACCGTGGCATCATGCCAGTAGCGATGAATCAGAGCATGCTGGTCACGTAATACTTTCAGTACCGCCTGATACTGCTGTTCGTTAAGTTCATATGGGTCGGTAATCCCCAGTTGAGGTTGCGTCGCTTTAACAAACAACGCGGCATCAGCGATATAAATTGGGCCATCATATGCCTGAACACGGCCTGCATTGCTCTTGCCGTCAGGTAGTTGTTGTTTAGTAAAAACAACTGACCATGAGTCTGGCGGGGTTGGGAAGGTTTTAGTGTTATACATCAGTAAGTTGGGCCCCCACTGGTACGGTGTGCCATACACTTTGCCAGCCACCGTGAACCAGGGGGCATCTTTCAGACGTGGGTCAACATTTTTCCAGTTAGGTATTAAAGCGGTGTTAATCGCCTGAACGCGTTTACCCATGATAAGGCGCAGTGAGGCATCACCTGATGCAGTCACCAGATCATAGCCACCTTTCGCCATCAGACTCACCATTTCATCAGATGTTGCTGCGGTTTTAACATTTACCGCACACCCGGTTTCTTTCTCAAACTGCGTTACCCAGTCATAGTTCTTATCACTTTGCCCCCGTTCGATATAGCCCGGCCAGGCGATGATATCGAGCCGCCCTTCTCCTTGCCCGACAGATGTTGGTTCAGCGAAAACTACCGGGCTGGCAGTGATGGAAAAAACACAGAGGGATAACAGGCTGCGTGCAAAACGATGTCTCATGAGTATGGCTCCTGTCTTATTAAAAATAATCAGGCCAACCCTGGCGTAAAAATATCTCCCGTAAAAACAGTAGACTGTTCAGTCTTTTTTCCGGCACCGGTAACTAACTATTTCACCAGGCTGTGATTAAACGCGCAGTTTTGCCGGGTGGGTGATGAAGAGTTTCAGAGTAAGAGTGAACTTTTAAAGTGTAGACAGGGAGTTAGCGGTTGTTCGTGAAAAACAGGTGGTATTGAAATATCCTATGAAGCTGCATTGAGCGCCTGTTGCAATAACCGGCCAAGTGTTTGTACTGCCAGAATCTCCCGTTCCTGCCAGGGAAAAGAGGTATTAACGCGAAAACCATTAAGCCCGGTCTGGCCCACGGTAAACATACTCACGGGAGCGACGCTAATTTGTTCACGAATTGCAGCGGTATTCAGTGCCCGGGTATCAATACCTTCAGGTAAAGAGATCCATAAGAAATACCCACCGTCGTGGCGGGTAATCACACAATTTTCTGGTAAGTGCTGGCGCAGAATTTGCCACGCTTTGTGCTTACGTTCTGCCAGAACCCTCCGTAAACGGCGCAGATGAGTATCATAACTGCGTGTCGTCAGGTAATCAGCCAGCGCCATTTGCACTGGCGCACTGCCAGACAGCGTGCTCATCAGTTGCAATTGTTGAATACGCCTGGCATGCCTGCCTGCGGCCACCCAGCCTACACGGAACCCGGCCACCAGAGATTTGGAGAACGAAGCGCAATGCAGTGTGATACCCCCAGTATCAAAAGCCCGGAACGGGGCTGGGCGTGTGTTTCCCTGGTAGAGTTCACCATATACATCATCTTCAACTAATGTCACCTGATGCTGTGTCAGCAAATCGACTATCTGCTGTTTACGTTCATCCGCTAATGTGAATCCCAGTGGGTTTTGGTGATTCCCCATCAACCAACAGGCTTTTACTGGCCAGTTATTCAGGGCCTGCTCCAGCGCAGCAAGATCAATACCGTGATGGGGAGAACTGGGGATAGCAATCATTTTAAGTTTGAGGCGTTCAATGGCTTGCAGGGCACCATAGAAACAGGGAGTCTCCACCACAACCCAGTCGCCGGGTTCGGTGACTGCCTGCAAACTCAGGTTCAGAGCTTCCAGTGCCCCGGTCGTAATGACGATTTCGTCCGGAGAAATCGTTAACCCATGTTGGGCGTAACGGCGGGCGATGGCCTGACGTAATGCACGGTGACCAGGTGGCAGGTTTTCCGTCATACTCACAGCACTGGTGTTACGCGCCACATGTGCAAGGGAGCGGTTAAGTTGAGCGAGCGGGAATAATTTTGGGTCGGGGAACGCGGAGCCAAAAGGCACCACTCCTGGACGGCTACTGGCCTGCAACACATCAAAAATATAACTGTTGATGTCTACGTTTTCCTGGTGAACCAGTGATGCTGGCACACCAGGTGGAGTAGCAGACTCAGGGGGTGAGACGTAATAACCTGACTGCGGACGTGCGATGATTAGCCCGCGGCTTTCCAGCAACTGGTAAGCATGCGTGACAGTCATAAAACTTACGCCACTATGGCCTGTTTGTTCACGTATTGATGGCAGCCGGTCGCCAGGATGCCAGACACCCAACTCAATCTGATGAGCAATACGTTCAGCCAGTTGCTGATATTTTTTCATAGGCTAAGGTGTGTCGTCGAACAACGGTGTTGGTTTGCCGTTGTCATCGACGGCGACAAAGTTAAACTCGCCATGAATGACTTCTTCCCTGCCATCGGAGTACATCTGCTCAAGGTAGATAGTCACAGTGACTGTGAGGCTGGTATTACCCACTCGGGTCACCCGGCCAACCAGTTCGACAATCGACCCCGAGGGGATCGGGTGTTTAAAATTGATCTTCTCGGTTGAGACTGTTACCAGGCGTTTACGACAAAAACGGGTGGCAGCTATAAATGAAACTTCATCCATCCAGGCCAGAGCAGTGCCACCGAACAGCGTTGAATGGTGGTTGATGGTGGTTGGGAACACAACTTTGGCAACACTGGTTTGTGAAAAGCGAATCTTTTCCTCTATCCAGGCCGCATCTTTTTGGTTCATCACGAGACTTCCTGTTAACAAAAAATCACCCACCTGATGAATCTTTCCTGATTGAAAATAGTACAGATAGCGTGCGCGCTGGTGTCAGGCGCACAATGTATACAACAGCAGGCAGGTTCAGTGAAACGCTATAGTAACACTTTTTTAACCACCAGGAGCCTCCGCAACGGGTTATATATAACAATTTCCTGTTTCTGGCATTTTTTGTAAAACTGTTATAGGAAAATACCCACTAACTGTGGCTGCCCAGCAATATCATGGCTACTTAAGATAATGCCACCACTCGGTAATTATGAGGTTTGTATCGTGGCGTTTGATGCCTTTCATCTGGCGAGGATCCAGTTCGCCTTTACGGTCTCGTTCCATATTATTTTCCCGGCCATCACCATTGGTCTTGCCAGCTACCTGGCGGTGCTTGAAGGGTTATGGCTGAAAACTCAGCGCCTTCATTACCGCACGCTGTACCATTTCTGGAGTAAAATTTTCGCGGTTAACTTTGGTATGGGTGTTGTATCCGGGCTGGTAATGGCATACCAGTTTGGCACTAACTGGAAAATTTTCTCTCAGTTTGCCGGAAGTATTACTGGCCCCTTGCTGACCTATGAAGTGCTAACCGCTTTTTTCCTTGAAGCCGGTTTTCTTGGTGTGATGTTATTTGGCTGGAATAAAGTAGGCCCACGGTTGCATTTCTTCGCAACCTGTATGGTTGCATTGGGCACATTGATTTCCACTTTTTGGATCCTGGCTTCCAACAGTTGGATGCAAACCCCGCAGGGTTATCGCATCGAACAAGGCCATGTTGTGCCTGTTGACTGGTTTGCGGTTATTTTCAATCCGTCATTCCCTTACCGCCTGATGCATATGACTGTTGCTGCGTTTGTCAGTACCGCGCTCTTTGTGGGTGCAACGGCCGCCTGGCACCTGTTACGTGGGCGCAAAGATGCAACCGTACGCACCATGTTTTCCATGGCAATGTGGATGTTGCTTGTCTCCGCGCCACTACAGGCGTTTTTGGGCGATATGCATGGGCTGAATACACTGAAATACCAACCCGCCAAAATCGCCGCCATTGAAGGGCACTGGAAAAACATCCCAGGTGAACCGACTCCACTGTTACTGTTTGGCCTGCCCGATATGCAACGGGAAACAACGCGTTACGCTGTGGGAATTCCGGCATTAGGCAGCCTGATCCTGACACACTCGTTGACCAAACAAGTACCCGCACTAAGTGAGTTTCCTGCTGTTGACCGCCCCTGGTCCCCTCTGGTTTTCTGGTCATTTCGTGTCATGGTTGGGCTGGGTATCTTAATGATACTGCTCAGTGTTTGGGCCTTAGTGAACCGCAGAAATAACCGGTTGTTCGCTAATACCTGGTTGCTGCGTTTTGCCGTTGTTATGGGGCCTTCAGGGCTGATAGCGCTTCTGGCCGGGTGGGTAACAACTGAAGTGGGTCGCCAACCCTGGGTGGTTTATGGCCTGCTGCGCACTAAAGATGCCGTTTCTGCCCACAGTACCCTGCATATGAGCCTTAGCCTGTTGACCTTTATTGTCGTTTACTGTGCTGTCTTTGGCGTGGGTTATCACTACATGTTGCGTTTGATGTGTAAGGGGCCTGAACCGGACACTGGTGTTCAGATGCATGGAACCCCCGCCCGCCCACTTTCAGCCGCAATAAGTGATAAGGAGTAATCACAATGGATTTATCACTGTTCTGGTTTGCACTGATTATTTTTGCCACGCTGATGTACATCATCATGGATGGTTTTGACCTGGGAGTGGGCATGCTGTTTGCCGTTGAGCATACGCGTTCCCGGCGTGATGTGATGGTCAACACGGTGGCGCCTGTTTGGGATGGCAATGAAACCTGGCTGGTTCTGGGGGGCGCCGCCTTGTTTGGTGCCTTCCCACAGGCTTACGCTGCAATTACCGATTACTTGTCGGTACCACTGACACTGATGCTTCTGGGGCTGATTTTCCGCGGCGTGGCCTTTGAGTTCCGGGTCAACGCAACCCAGAGCCACCGTGGGTTCTGGGATAAAAGTTTTATGTTGGGCTCTTTTGTGGCGACGTTTACTCAAGGGATGGTAGCAGGCGCTCTCGTTCAGGGCTTTTCGGGGAGCAGTACGGCATTGTTCCCATGGCTAACGCCCTTCACTGTGTTTTGTGGTATTGGCCTGGTTGTTGCCTGGAGTCTGCTTGGCTCTACCTGGCTGGTATTGAAATGTGATGGTGAGCTGGCGTTACGTATGCGCCACTTTTCAACAATGCTGCTGGGATTATTTCTGGTCATTCTGCTGGGCGTTAGCGTTTTTTGCCCGCTTACTCAGCCATTTATTGCCAGGCGCTGGTTTAGCCTGCCGGGTTTCTGGTACCTGCTGCCGGTGCCGTTACTGGTTGGCGTTTGCAGTTTTCAGCTAGCCCGGACTTTGCAGCAGAACAATACCCACCGGAATCCTTTTGTTATGGCAATTATGCTTGTTTTCCTTGGGTTTGCCGGGCTTGGCGTTAGCCTGTGGCCTTTTCTGTTACCACCATCGATGACTTTATGGGACGCGGCAGCACCTGCGGCCAGCCAGCGCTTTATGTTGCCCGGGGCGTTGTTCATTTTGCCTGTTATTCTTGGCTACACCTGGTGGAGTTACCATGTGTTTCGTGGAAAAGTGAATGCTGATGGAGGGTATCACTAATGAACACGGCTCCGGTATGGCGCAAACTTAGTTGGTTATTGCTTATTTGGGCTGCCAGTGTTCTGGCGTTGGGAGTTGTCAGTTTCCTGTTTCGGTTGCTGATGCAACTGGCCGGGTTACACTCCCACTAAACCAAACCCGCCAGGTCTGTCTGCCTGGCGGGGAACTAAACCTCTTTATGTTACCCGGTAATTCCCAGATAACCGTGAATCCCCATATACAGCCCAACAAGTGCAATCAGTACGCTGGAAAAGTAAGGCGCACGGCGCGCCAGCGTATTGAAACCCTGCCAGCGTTTTGCCACCTGCCGTACACTGATTGCCGCACCAACGCCAACCGTCACCAGTGTCAGCGCCAGGCCAATACTAAAACAGATAACCAACGTTGCCCCCAATGCCAGTGCTTTCAACTGGATACATATAAGCAGCACAGTAATTGCTGCAGGGCATGGCAGTAAGCCACCTGTCAGGCCAAACAGCAGAATTTGCCAGTTGGTGACTTCTTTGCCATGAAAGCGGTGGCGAATATCATTAGCATGGGCAAGTTCATGTGCGTCCTGGTACTCTTTCGAATTCACATCCAGTCCTGCGAGCATCCCATGATCATGCTCATGGCCATCTTCGGTAAAGGCTAACTCATACTTATGCGCGTGCCCATTGTGGCCAAGTGACAGTTGCACGGTAAATTCATGGGGTTCCGGTACTGCTACTGTCGATTCAAGATAACTGCCTTTGTTGACAAAATTAAAAACCTCCACTGCACCGCCGGGTTCGCGCACTGTTTCCAGAGAAACTTGTTCCGCGGGCCATACATGCCCACTCAGCGTGGCTAACCGCCAGTGCGGTGGCTGTCCTTGTTCAAAAATCGATAACCCAACTTTCCCATGCCCGGTATCTATTTGCTGAATATCGGTGTGGTGATGGTGACTATGTTCGTGGGAGTGTTCATGAGCCTGAACAGATTCAAGCCAGTTTTTTTCACCTTGCCAGGTTCGCCAAAACATCCACCATGCCGTACCAAGAATGATGGCGGCAGACACTATTTGTAACCAGGGTTCGGCCGACTCCGCGGTGAACTTGTTGCTGATGTACATGCCACCAAAGGCAATCAGCCAGACAATTGCTGTATGAGATACAGTTGCGGCCAGCCCGAGCATGGCCGCCTGGCGTACAGTACCTTTGATGGCAATAATAAATGCCGCCATCATAGTTTTAGAATGACCGGGTTCCAGACCATGGAGAACGCCGAGTAATATTGCGCTGGGAATAAAAAACCAGGCATTTCCTTGCTGAAGAAGTACTGTGAACTCATTCATGATAATAATTCTTAGTTAGCTTACGATGCTTAGAGGATTGTACTCCCCCCCAGTAAAAAATACTACCACCCAGTATATTGGTGATGTTATAATGTACTGATATTTTGTTTTCAGGATCACGCTATGCCACATACCATTCGTGACAGGAAGAAACTCAAAGCCCGTACCAGCAAAATTCAGGGGCAGGTTGTTGCGCTGAATAAAATGCTTGATGAACCCCATGAGTGTGCTGCTGTGCTACAGCAAATTGCTGCAATACGCGGCGCGGTGAATGGCTTACTGCGTGAGGTTATCAAAGGTCATCTGACTGAGCATATCGTCCACCAGGGAGAGGAGCTCAAGCGTGAAGAAGATCTTGAAGTTGTACTGAAAGTGCTGGATTCCTACATCAAATAGCCTTTTCCATTCACTAAGTATTTACTGGCCGCGAACTTGCCGCTGGTTTTTTCTTGTGGCAAAATCAAAACAATCCGTATAGATTGATTTTTTAATAAAGGACAACCAATGGCCCGATCCCGCAATAAAGATCCTCAGGCACTGCGCCAGTCGCTGCTGGATTTCGCCACTCACTTGATTATCACGCAAGGTCTGCACGGGCTGACTATGGACAAAGTGGTGAAAGGCACAGGTATCAGTAAAGGTGGGCTGCAATACCACTTCCCTACCCGTCAGGCTCTGGTGGACGCCGTTTTTGACACGACGATGCAACAATTTCTTGCTGAAGTAGAAGCCGAAATTGCGGCGGATACCCAGCCGGGGTTACGTGCAACACGAGCTTATATTCGTGCCTGTGTCAGAGAGATGAGTGAGCAGGAAGTCGCGCTTAATCAGGGGATTATGGCTGCATTATTTGCAGACCCGGTATTGCGCGAGCGCTGGGCTGATTTTATCAACACCTGTATGCCTGTCGACGATAAAGGTAGTGATGATGGCACCACTGCCCTGTTCTGCCGCATAGCAGCAGATGGCCTGTGTTACGCCAGTTTATGTAATGTGCACCCGATGACAACCACACAACGTGAAACCCTTGTTCAGCGCCTGTTAGCGCTGACGGAGTAATTTCTATGACCTGGTTTTATTTAAGTATCGCGATTATCAGCGAAGTTATCGCCACTTCCGCCCTGAAAATGTCTGACAGTTTTACTCGCCTGTGGCCTTCACTGGTAACGGTACTGGGATATGGCGTGGCTTTCTATTTCCTTGCCGTATCCATGCGCACCTTGCCCATTGGCATTATTTATGCCGTTTGGTCGGGTACCGGTATTGTGCTGATTGGCATCGTTGGCTGGTTATATCTGGGGCAAAAACTTGATTTACCCGCAATGCTGGGAATGGGGCTAATCATCGCGGGTGTTATGGTGATTAACCTGTTTTCTCATACTGTTTCTCATTGATTGATGGCCCGGGCTGTGCCCGGCCTTTCTTTCAAACAGAGGTTCAACCAGCTTTTTCTGCATTTGCTTTTCTTACACTTTCTTTTCAAGGCTTTGCAAAACTCCTGACAGATTGATTTTTTCTCTGCAATAGTGTGCAGGTCAGCCTGAGGGAGTATAGCAATGCGTCACGCAGCCGTTTGTTTAATCTTGATCTTTTGTTCACTGACTACTAACCAGGTTACCGCCTGGACACTAACACCTGAGCAGGTCGGGTTGCGCAGCCTGGATTACCAGTTATTGCATGAAGCAGACAGCGATGAGCTCCGCGCAGTAACTGAAGAAGCGGCTCATGATTCCCGCGAACAACTCCATGAAGTGACTCACCGTAAACCAATACGTTACCAGTTCTGAGCGAAATCCCGCTATAAGCGGGGTTTCTTTTTTATATTGCAGAGTGCCTTGTTACTTCTTTTAAATTCGCACACCTATTTAATATGTGGTTTGCTCGCTAATTCCTGTTTTATGACTCGGTTTTTAATTCCTGTTTATCTCTGTAATGGCGTACAACACCATGATACTCTTCGCCGAAACACAGGATGATATGTTAATTAATAAATGGAGTTATAATGAAAACAGGGCCGACTGTTCTCGCCACAATTTTATTGTTAACCGGGTGTAAGGAACCAGATATTATTGGTGAATGGGCTGGGGACCATAACACCTTCAATGCCGGAGCGATTATTTCACTGTTTTCTGATACAAAGCTAAAGTTCACCAGAGAGCAAATTACTGTTTCTGATTTAAAAAGATCAGGTGATACATATATTTTTTATGTGAAATTAGGTGAAGCCAGGCATACCCGAGAATGGGTGGACGAAGCACTGCTCAAAGCAGAGCGGCGGCGTACTCCACATAAAACCCAGGTAAACTTCACCATTACTGATTTGCCAGAAGAAACCAGAATTTCTGATAAAGCAAACTTGCAGGACCTCGCCACCGATGGCTTATGGGGAACAGGAGAATATACCGCTTCTGTTAACTGGGAAAATGCGCGTATTTTTGTTTATACCAAGGCACCATATGGCCGGTACATTAATCCCTATACCCAATCTTCCAATACCTGGTGCGCATTAAAAGTCCCATTTACCGGGTATCTCCCCAACGTGGCAGGTTATTTTCATGTGCATAAAGATGATATAGCGCAAGATGCAGCAAGACAGGGAATGACGGACTTACAAATTGACGCGATGGCTAAAAATAGAAATGAGATCATTGCTGTTTTTAATACAGTCTTGCCTGAAGGCGCTGGCTACCCATACACAATAACGTTTAGTGATTCCTTCATGGATTTATTTGTATCTAAAAAAGGAAAGCAGCCCACGGAAAAATTTTCTTACTCCATAGGCGAAAATGAGTTCATTTTTTATTATGGGATAATGGATGGAGAATATATCGATAGCGTAGCTGGGCCGTTTTATGACAGACAAAAGGTATGTGAAAAGATGATTACAGAGAAAACCCCAGAGATCATGAATGCAAAATACCATGCACTCAGATACAACAGGTTAACACTACTGGCAATTAACCCTGACGGGGAGTTCGGGGACTGATGTTTTAATTACTATCACAATATTTTTCAGTCTACCAATTGCCCCGAAATTCGGGGCAATTGAGACCAAAAGTCTGGGAAATTATCGCCCTTTCCGCCCAGGAAGTGTTTTCATTAACTCTTCTGGTGTCACTGATGCCACCACACTGCCAGGTAACGGCATTTTCATAATGTGGTTCTTCATTTTGCCAATGACATGCATCTCACAAGGCTTACAGTCAAATTTCAGGGTCAGCACTTCATCCTGATGCACCAGTTGCATGGGGGTTGCCCGCCCTTTAACACCCTGCACGCCTTTGGCCTGTTTTGGGCACAAGTTAAACGCAAAGCGCAGGCAGTGTTTGGTGATCATTACAGGTACATCACCTTTCTCTTCATGTGCCTCATATGCCGCATCAATCAGTTTAACCCCGTAGCGATGGTAAAAATCACGGGCTTTCTGGTTGTACACGTTGGCAAGAAAAGTCAGGTGTGATTCAGGGTAAACCGGTGGTGGAACGCTCACCGGTTTACGGCTGCCGCGCGGGTAATTTGCCATGCGGGCATCGGTCAGCATGGCAATGGTTTCACGGCGTAACTGGTTCAGCAGGCTGTTGGGCACAAACAATGGAGCCGCTAAAGCCAGGTTAACTTCTCGCGGGTAATAACATGTCTGCCCCAGTTTCGCCACGCCATCATGAAGCTGGCTTTCCGCTTTTTCCGGGTTATTTGCGATGTCAAACTGACCATCAAGGGTATGCGTTACACTCACGCCATCTTCACTGGTTGCAGTCAGAACCAGTTGCTCCTGCCAGCCGCTCAGTACCAGGTCTACCGCAATGCGTCGCTCGCTGGAGGTTTTCAGCAAAGCCTGTTGCCAGTTATGATCCAGGTTACGGTTGAGTGGGTGATGTGGGCGGATTTTATGTAAATCAGCAGGCATCTCATTTGGCCAGACCCGGTAACGCCCTTCCCCCGTTTTCTCAACGGTGTTCACACGGAAACCGACGACCTCGCGTTTGATCATGACATTCAGACCATCACCGTTAGCGAGCGGCTCACTGGTTTCCACATCGAGGTGTCTGGCCGCAACACTCAACACTTCACCAACAGGTAAGCCAATGAATTTGGGGGAATCAAAAGCGCCAATATCCTGTTTACGTTGATTCACAAAATAGTCTGTGCTACCGCGGTGAAAGGTTTTATCCGGAGAAGGGATAAAAAAATGTTCCGTGCGGCCAGCAGACGCACGCTCAAGATCACTGCGTGATTCAATAATGTTATCCAGCAACTGGCGGTAATAAGCGGTTATGTTTTTCACATAACTCATGTCTTTATAGCGCCCTTCGATTTTAAAAGAGCGTACACCAGCATTAATCAATGCTTCCAGGTTGGCGCTTTGGTCGTTATCTTTCATCGAAAGCAGGTGCTTTTCATAAGCAACCACCCGCCCCTGGTCATCTTTCAGGGTGTACGGCAGGCGGCAGGCCTGTGAACAGTCCCCGCGATTAGCACTGCGCCCGGTTTGCGCATGGGAAATGTTGCACTGCCCGGAGTACGCAACACATAACGCGCCATGAATGAAAAACTCAATGGTGGCATCGGTATTTGCATGAATATCTGCAATCTGGTTGAGATTCAACTCACGCGCCAGAACGATTTGCGAGAACCCGGCATTGCCTAAAAAGCGGGCCTTTTCCACACTGCGAATATCACACTGTGTGCTGGCATGCAGCTCAATAGGGGGAATATCCAGTTCCAGGATCCCCATATCCTGAACAATCAAAGCGTCCACCCCGGCCTGATACAGATCAGTTATCAGCTTTTGTGCGCCAGCCAACTCATTGTCATGCAGAATAGTATTCAGTGTCACAAACACTTTGGCCCCAAACTGGTGGGCAAAAGGAACCAGTTCAGCAATATCTTTCAGGCTGTTAGATGCATTATGGCGGGCACCAAAGTCCGGGCCGCCAATATAGACCGCATCAGCACCATGCAGAATGGCTTCGCGGGCTATTTCGGCATCGCGTGCCGGGCTGAGCAGTTCAAGTTTATGAGTTTGCAGGCGCATAATTGTCTTATTCAGGTTTATTGAAAGGCGGCTATTGTAGTCAGATTCGGGTACGAGCAAAACTGCTTTTCACGGTAAAGCCGCTCTGTTTTAAACCGTAGACGATGGATAGTGAATCAGCGACTGAAATACTGTGGTTATAGCACTATGGTTAGCATAACTGTGGGGAACATCTGCAATAAAGCGCCATGCCTCACCGGCGGAAAGTGTGTGCCATTGCCCCTCAACACACAACGATAATTCGCCTGTAAGAACAATCACATGTTCAATAACACCCTGTTCATGGGGGCTGGAGTCACTTTGTGCTCCCGGTGCCAGTGTAATGCTGAACATATCGAAACGTAATACCGGGTCATATGGGAATAGTGGTGTCACTACCATCGCCTGCTGCTGGGCATCATAGACTGGCCGTTCACTGCCTGGTGTGGTGATAAAACGCGACAGCGGCACATTCAGTCCAGTGGCAATTTTCCACAGCGTGGCAACTGTTGGGCTGGATTCGTTGCGCTCAATTTGCCCCAGCATAGCTTTTGATACACCGGTTTTCTCTGCGGCCTGTGCCAGGCTCCAGCCGCGCTGCTGACGTAACTGTTTCAGTGTTGATGACAACCAGGCTGCTATATCATCCATAAATTCCTCCTGTGTGGTCGGTAAGTATAGCGCCTTGTGCGTTATAACGCACGGTGTTATAGTCCGGACGTTATAACGCACAATACAGGAGCCGTTATGAGGCACGCATCCCTTCCGTTTCCCACGATAATGTCCGGCTTTGTCGCTGTATTAGTCGGCTATGCCAGCTCTGCTGCGATTATCTGGCAGGCAGCTACCGCAGCAGGTGCCACACCAGACCAAATTGCAGGCTGGATGACCATGCTGGGTATTGCGATGGGTGCCAGCTCGCTGATTTTGTCCTGCTGGTACCGTATTCCGGTATTGACTGCATGGTCCACTCCAGGTGCTGCATTGCTGGCGACCAGCCTGCATGGGCTGACCATCAATGATGCTATTGGCGTTTTTGTGTTTGCCAACCTGCTGATTGTTTTGTGCGGCGTAACGGGCCTGTTTGCCAGGTTAATGCAAATTATTCCTCACAGCCTGGCTGCCGCAATGCTGGCGGGTATTTTATTGCGTTTTGGGCTGGATGCCTTTGCTAACCTGCAAGGCCACCTGGGGTTAACCGGCACAATGTTAGCCTGCTGGGTAATAGCCCGCCGTATTGCGCCACGCTATGCCATTGTGTTCACTCTGGTTGTCGGGCTGGTTATTTGTGCCATGACCGGCAGCATTGATACCCGGCATATTGATACCCATTTTGTTATGCCGCAGTGGGTAACGCCCCACTTTTCTCTGTCTGCCTTGCTGGGTGTTGGTGTGCCTTTCTTTTTGGTCACCATGGCATCTCAAAATGCACCGGGTGTGGCTACCATGAAAGCATCCGGTTACCACCTGCCTGTTTCATTACTGATGGTGGTTACCGGCGGGTTGTCGCTGCTGCTGTCGCCATTCGGGGTGTTCTCTGTATGTATCGCCGCGATTACTGCCGCAATTTGCCAGAGCCCGGAGGCACACGCTGACGCACAACAACGTTGGAAAGCATCAGCCACGGCTGGGATATTTTATCTGCTTGCCGGGTTATCTGGTGCCACCATCACCTCGTTGATGGCCTCTGTACCCCAGGCCTGGGTTCAGACGCTTGCCGGGTTAGCGTTGTTGGGCACTATCAGTGGCAGCCTGGTTCAGGCACTGAATGTTCCCCATCAGCGTGACGCCGCGATTATTACTTTTTTAATTACCGCCAGCGGGGTAACACTTGGCGCTGTGGGGAGTGCATTTTGGGGGTTGGTTGCCGGTGGCGTATGCTATGCCTGCCTGGCACCTAAAGCACGCATAGCGGAAGGTGTACAGCCATAAACAGCGCGGAAACGGTTTGAAAAATGGCTTGAAGAACTAAAACCACACTGCAGGGCGATATCGGTAAGCGGTAATTGCCCTGCTTTCACCAGTTGTTCGGCTTTGATCATTCGGCGCTGCATTACATACTGATGCGGCGCAACACCAACCGACTGGCGGAACATGCGCGCAAAATGAAATTCGCTGAGCCCTGCCTGTGCCGCCAGCTTATCCAGAGTAATAGATGTATCAAGGTGATGTTCAATCCATTCCATTGTCTGGCGTAGCACCACTGGCGCCAGCCCGCCTTTTACCGGAGGTAATTTCCACTGAACGGTACTGTAATGCTGCACAATATGGGTGAGCAGCAATGTAGACGCAGTAGTGAGCACCAGGTGGTTTGCCTGTTCGCCCCAGGCATTATTGAGCAAGAACTGGCGGTAGAGCTGAGTAATGTGGACATCTTCGGCAAACGTCCGTTCATCAAGCTGAATACTTGCCGGGTTGCGATCCCAAATCTCTTCGCCAATTGCGCGTAAATGCGCACTGGTACAGTACAGATGCACAAAGGAAAGGTCGGCACGTACATCCCAGGTGGATTCACTCTGTTCTGGCATCAGGCAAAATCTGTCTGGCCCGCCGCCATTTTTCCAGCCCTGGCGTGTTTTGTGGTAGGTTTCGTATCCGTCTGCCACATACAAACTCAGTGTATGGTGGTCACTCATCTGCGTGATAGTGTCATGCTTATTTGACCAGGATGCCAGTTGCACCCCGGAGTTAAGCTGCACATTGTCGTGTAATACTGCCTTGTGCTGGCGCAAGTTTTCAAATGCGTGGTAGCCCATATCGCCCTGCCATTGCTTCATCTGTTTGACAGTCTACGGTGGCAATTTCTCCTCTGCCAGCCACTACCGGAAAAAAAAGCGCAAGAATATGCAAGTGCACCACAACCAGCTGCAAGCCAGCTGGCGCAGCTCACTACACACTACCGGCTACTTTCACGGGAGTAATGAGGTTATTCATGAACGCAGTACTGTATATTTTGGTCGTTGTCATCTGGGGTACCACCTGGATTGCCATCGCCATGCAACAAGGGCCGGTTGCTGTATCCGTTTCTATTTTCTGGCGGTTTGCTGTGGCTTGTGCCGTGTTATGGCCGGTGATGTTGATGACCCGCCGCCTGAAATCTATGCGCAAAGCAGACCATTTATTCTGCCTGCTACAAGGGTGCTGTGTCTTCGGGTTCAACTTCTTCTGCTTCTACCATGCAGCCGCCTGGATAACCAGTGGGCTGGAGTCAGTAATTTTCTCTATGGCGGTATTGTTTAATGCAGTGAACAGTTTTCTGTTTTTTGGCCAGCGCCCGGCGCCACGCTTTTATGCTGCCGCGCTACTCGGCCTGGTCGGTATGGTTGTGTTGTTCTGGGACGATGTCGTGGGCCAGACGCTATCCATGACGCTACTCGCCGGTATTGGATTAAGCGCGCTGGGTACCTATGGTTTCTCATTGGGAAATATGATCAGCGCCCGCCACCAGAAACGTGGGCTGGATACACTCACCACCAACAGTTGGGCTATGCTGTACGGTACGCTGGTAATGGGAGCGACGGGCCTGTTCAGTGGCAGCCATTTTATGCCAGAGTGGGATACCCGTTATATTAGCGCGCTGCTTTATCTCGGTGTTTTTGGTTCAGTCATTGCTTTCGGTGCCTATTTTACGCTGGTTGGGCGTATTGGCCCGGCAAATGCGGCCTGGAGTACACTGCTGTTTCCCCTGGTAGCATTAGCGATTTCAACCGTTTTTGAAAATTATCAGTGGAAAAGTAATGCGGTTATTGGCCTGATTCTGATCCTTGCAGGAAACCTGGTGATGTTTGTGCCGGTCAATAAATTACGTGCCGGTTTGCGGCTGAAGAGCGCCTGATACCCGAAGTAGCGGGAAAAGTGTGGCGCGTGTAACACAAAGGCACTTTTGACAACACAGGCAAACCAGAAACTGCAACACTGCATAACGTACTGTCAATAAAGGGCCTTCACGATGAACATGCCACACTTACGCATTGCCAGACCGGTTACCTCTCTGACACAAAGTGAAACGCTCTACTGTACAGGGCTTGGGTTGGAGGTAACGGGGCGATTTAGTGAGCATAATGGTTTTAGTGGCATTATGCTGTCGCTCCCGCAGGCTGCATGGCACCTTGAGTTTACTGTGTGCCACCGGCATCCTGTTACACCTGCCCCCGGGAGCGAGGACTTACTGGTTCTCTATTACCCGGACCCAACCCACTGGCGGCAACGGTGTGAAAAAATGCGCCTTGCCGGGTTTCATGCCATTAACAGTTACAACCCATACTGGGATCATCACGGGCAGACGTTCATAGACCATGATGGCTACCGCACAGTTATTCAGCAAAGCGCGTGGCCGGTTACACCTTCTGAGCAAGCAGTGTCGCAAATCTGAGTTTAATGCGGTTACCATTGCTGTCCGTTTTGTGCAATTCCCCCACATCTTCATTGTATTTATGCAGGTTCCAGCCTGCATAATACGCCGCCAGTTCGCCTTCTTTGAAGGTAAACGGGAACCCAACAGAGCATGGAAAATCAGCGGTACTCATTGCTGAGACAATTAAATTCAACCCACCCTGGCGCGTGGCTTCCTGCATCTGGCTAATCAGACGGGGAATAGTCGCAGGTTCAAGAAACATCATCACTACTGTTGATAACAATAAATCGTACGCGCCGTGAAAACTGACCTGGTTGAGGTCGGCCACCGCCGCTTCGAGATTACCCAGTTTTTCCTGCCGGGCAATGCGCTGCAGGTTTTCTATACTGGCAACGTTTTTGTCCCAGGCCTGAACCTGGTGCCCTGCATCCGCCAGGTAAAGGCTGTTGCGCCCATTACCACAACCCAGATCCAGTACCTGACTGTGGGGTTTTAGCAGGGGAACAGCACTTCGTAATTCAGAGTGAGGTAAGGTCAGCCCGTAGTTATCGTGAAAATAGTTTTCTGTGCGCATGGTTTTCTCCCGCCACCATCGTTAGCCAGTGGCAAAGCCTTTATCGTCTGCCAAAATTATTACAATAACCGGAGATGATAATGAAAAAATACCAGTTGAGCGACCACTGCCGTAAGCTTATTTCGCCACAGGGAGAAAACATCACCCTGTATCAAATATGTGCCCTGGCAGACTTTGGTTCCGTGTGCAAAGGTCAATTGGGCGGCTGGGTGGAAGGACCAGACTGTCTTAGTCAACAAGGTAGCGCCTGGCTTGAAGAACAGGTGGAAGTCTTTGGCGGTGCGCAAGTCAGTGGTGATGCGCAAATCCTTGGCCTCAGCCGGTTAACAGGCAGGCTTCATGTGACGGATAGCGCGCAGGTAAAAGATTGCCAAATTGATGGCCCGGCTGACATCAGCGGGGAAGCCAGGCTGTTCGACAGCCGCATAATTGCCTGTATGGGTTTTACGGCAAACCCAGACCAGGCTCTTACCATCAGTGGCAATGCGCATATCAGGCGGAGTTTACTGGCTCATCAGGTGTGTGTCTGTGACCACGCATATATTGATTTTGGTTTTCTGCAACACCGGGCTTGTGTGAGTGGTTATGCCATTATTCAGGGAAACGATAATTGTAATGTGTGGCTGTGTGACAATACCTGTGTAAGTGACCATGCCCGTATTATTGCCGGACAGGATACCGATAGTATCCCTGTATTACGTGGACATGTGCGGGTTGCTGATTATGCAGTGGTTGAAGGTAACTGTGTTCTGTCCGGGAGCGTGACATTGCTTGATTACGCAAACCTGCACGGCGGCCCGGTCGTGCTATGTGACAATGTCACGGTTCGGGGGCACGGGCGTATCGCGGGAAATGTTCGCCTGGAAAACGCCACAGAACTCCGTGATAACGCCTGTATTGAAACCTGGGATAACGAAACTGTTTTGTTGCGGGATTCAAGAATACTGACAGGTAACCAGCACATCACTCGCGCCAGCCCTTTTCTGCCTTTTGAGCGTTAATTTATTCAGTTTTGTTTGCCTGGCTGGTATCAATAATCCGCCCATAGATGTTCTGGTCGTGATAACCGCCATTAAGAAATTCTGCTTCACGCAACCGTCCTTCAAGAGTAAAACCATTACGTTGGGCAACCTGGTTGCTGGCAGTGTTGGTGACAATACATTTAATGACAAAGCGGCGTACCAGTCCTTCGCGGGCATATTTCATCATCATCGCGTTTAAAGAACGGGACAAAATGCCTTTACCCTGCGCCGCTTCGTCCAGCCAGTAGCCAATGTAGGCAGCTTTATTTGTTGGCTCTATCAGGTTAAAAGACACCACGCCAACCAGTTTTGACTTACACAGAATCATAAACATTTTGGTGATATTGCGGTGGTGCAACAGATAATTACCCTGAACGGTTTTCAGGGTATCTTCCCGCGCATTGACAAATTGCGGCCAGTTCATACTTTGTTGCAGCCAGTCTTTATTGCGCAGAATCAGCGCAAACAGTGGGTCAACAAAGCGTTCATGAACTGAATGCAATTGAATATGCGAATCCACAGAAATCACTTCATCCTGCCATGATTGGGGGGTATTCACAGGTATACCTCTTTTCTTTTCACTGTTTTCAAAGACTAAGTGATTCTTAATAAAAAGTCTCGCGCTTTATTTTGCCCCTTTACAGTGCGTAGCGACTGTTCTTGCACCGCAAGTATGCAAGAACTGGCTCCGTAACTGTCCATCATAACCGTTGCCATGCCATTGGAACCATTGATGCATCGTGTAACTAAAGTTTCAGTTGAATGATAACCTGACCTGGTACAGAAATTGCAAAAATTCTGTTACAGAACAGGAGACAAACATGAAAGCAATCATAATTGGTGGTGGCATTGGCGGTTTGTCCGCAGCGATTGCCCTGAAACGCTGCGGCATCGAAACTGAAGTGTATGAAGCCGTAAAGGAAATTAAACCGGTTGGTGCAGCAATTTCAATCTGGCCTAACGGGGTAAAATGCCTGAATTATCTTGGCCTTCATGAGAATGTCACTGCCCTTGGCGGGAATATGGCATATCTCGCCTACAATGACGGGCACAGCGCAGCCACCCTCACCCGTTTTAGCCTGTCGCCGCTGGTTAAGGCTGTAGGCGAGCGGCCTTATCCTGTTGCGCGCGCAGAATTGCAAAATATGTTGCTGGAGCAATATGGCAAAGACGCCGTGCAATTCGGTAAACGGGTTACGCATATAGAAGAGCAGAAAGATGGTGTTTGTGCCTGGTTTGAAGACGGGCACAAAGCAACGGGTGACCTGCTGATTGCAGCCGATGGCACCCACTCTGTTATCCGTAACTGGGTATTGGGTTACCAGACTGAACGCCGTTATGCGGGCTATGTGAACTGGAACGGACTGGTTGAGATTGATGAAACGATTGCACCGGCAGACCAGTGGACCACTTTTGTCGCAGAAGGGAAGCGCGTCTCACTCATGCCAGTTGCCGGTAATCGCTTTTATTTCTTCTTTGATGTGCCCTTACCCAAAGGGCTGGAAGAAGACAGAAGTACTCTGAGGGACGACCTTAAACGCTATTTTTCTGGCTGGTGCCCACCGGTTAAAAAGCTGATTGATACACTGGACCCACAAACCACGAACCGGATAGAAATTCATGATATCGAACCATTTATGCAACTGGTGCGTGGCCGGGTAGCGTTGTTGGGTGATGCCGGGCACAGTACTACTCCGGATATAGGCCAGGGTGGCTGTGCGGCGATGGAAGACGCCGTGGTGCTGGCCATTGCCCTGCAAACCAACTCGCTGGGAATTGAAGATGCTCTGTTGCGTTACCAGGCTAAACGCAATGAGCGGGTAAAAGACCTGGTTCTGAAAGCACGCAAACGATGCGATGTAACACATGGTAAAGATCAACAGGCAACACATGCCTGGTATGATGAACTGAAAACGGAAACCGGAGAGCGCATTATGGCCGGGATTGAAGATACCGTGATGGGCGGCCCACTGGCCTGAACCGGCTTTAATTAATAAAAAACCGCGCAAGGTTTGCTGCCTGCGCGGTTTTTTTCACCCTGCCATATTAACGCATCTGGCGTTCATCAACATATTTGCGTTTATCTGGTGCTGGCGGGAAATACTGGTAAAGCCAGGTTTCACTAATAGCTTTCCCCTGGCAACGCAGGAACATGCGCATTTCTACCGGGTCTACGGAATCAGAAGTGGGATACCAGTCGAACAGAATGCGGTAGCCATCAAATGGTTCGACATACAGGATTTCGACCTGGCGCGCTTCGCCACTGGACAATGTGATAACGGGTTCAATGCCTTTAGGCGCAGCATCTTTCAGGTCGCCACCCACAAAATCAATGGCAAAACGGCGGGACCATTTTTCCGGGAAGTGTTCACCCGGTGCCCAGCCTTCCGGGAAGCTCCCCATGCCTGTGCGGGTTGCATAGACTCGCGCCATATTGGTGTGATAAGGCGGCTCGGCACTCCAGTACAGACGGTACTTGAAGTTCAGTGTGTCACCGGCTTTGACCGGTTTCTCCGGCTGCCAGAAACATACAATATTATCCAGCGTTTCACCGGTTGTTGGGATCTCCATCAGGCAAACATGACCTTTACCCCAGGCATTACGCGGCTCAACCCACAGGCTTGGGCGTTTGTTATACCAGCCCATCACATCCTGGTAGCTTTCGAAGCGGTGGTCGAGTTGTAACAGACCAAAGCCTTTCGGGTTTTCATCCATAAATGCGTTGAACTGCAGGCGCTGTGGGTTATTGAGCGGACGGCAAATCCACTCACCATTACCACGCCACATAGACAGGCGATCGGAGTCATGAATTTGTGGATGAATGGTGTCGCACATTGTGCGTTCATTGGTGCCACAACTGAACATGCTGGTCATTGGGGCTATCCCCAGTTGCCTGATGTCCTGGCGCGCATACAGGTGATTTTCGATTTCCATAATCACCTGGGTTTCTTCACACTCAATGGTAAATTTGTAGGCCCCGGTAGCACTTGGGCTGTCCAGTAAGGCATATACCACAAAAGTCGTGTCGCTGGCTTTGGGGGTTTCAAACCAGAACGCCGTAAAATCAGGGAACTCTTCTGGTTTATCAGTAAAGGTGTCAATTGCCAGGCCACGGGCCGACAGGCCATATTGCCAGGTGTTGTCTACTGCACGAAAATAACTCGCGCCAAGGAATGAAACGATATCACGACGCGCCAACTCAGGGGCTTTAAAGACTTTAAAACCCGCGAAACCCAGGTCTGGCTGCCCTTCCAACTGGCTGACATCCACGCCGGCATCGTGGTAATTGAATAAATCCGGACGGAAATGTACTTCCCTGGCCTGATGGGTTGACTGGTCGAGGGAAAACATTCTTACCCGGCGGCGAAAGCCCATGCCAACGTGGAAAAACTGCACATCGAGTTGGCGGTTTTCTATGTTGTGCCACAGAGAATGCCCGGCATCATACTGAATGCTGTTGTAAGCCTGAGGGGTTAAATCGGCCAGTGTTTTCGGCAATGGGCGAGGTGCGCCCCCCCAGGCCTTTTGCGCCAGATCATGGGCCATCGACTGCAACACGGAAAAATCGAAAGTGCGGGTACTGCCATCCGCAATTCCTGACTCTTGTGCCCACGCCGCGCGCGAGAAGAAAGTGGCAAGTGCTGGAGTGCCACAGGCAGCGGCCAGCGCCATAGAAGCTTTTATAAAACGTCTGCGATTCATGCCGGATTCATCGTCCTTTTTGTCAGGATAGTAGCGTTAGGTTAACGGGCATTCCCACCATGCACTTAAGCCCGTTGCCATGGACACTCTAGACAAAATTGACCCTGAATCCAACAACACAACGCTGCGGCCCGCGCGAGCGTCTGTTTTTCAGACATGTCGCCCAGAGGCCGCAGTAAAAATGGTGTTATTTCACACTCACATCAATTCCCGGGAAATATTTTTTTGCCAGTGTGGTGACTGTGCCATCGGACTGTAATTTGCTGATAGCCGCATCAAGGCGTGCTTTCGTCCGGGTATCTCCTTTACGCAGACCAAAACCAATTCCGCTACCCAGAATTTTGTCATCACTGACTGGCTTACCAATAAAGCCAAAACCTTTGCCCTGAGGCTTGCTCAAGAAACCGGCCTGACCTGCCGCGGACATCACCAGTGATGCATCAATACGGCCATTAAGTAAATCGGCCCATGCCATGTTCTGGTCTTTGTATGAGACAACAGTTACCCCCTGCTTCTCCCAGTGCTCTTTGGCATAAACTTCCTGAATGGAACCCTGCAGAACGCCAATGGTTTTCCCCTTAAGCGATGCTGCTGTCGCGTCAAGACCACTGCCGGATTTACCCACCAGTTGGGTTGGTATCCGGTAAATGGGGTGAGTGAAGTCGATACTTTTTTCACGCTGTTCCGTGATATTCATTGCGGAGTTAATGGCGTCGAATTTTTTTGCCATCAGGCCTGGTATCAGGGCATCAAATGACGTTTCCACCCACTCGCACTTCAGTTTTGCCGCCTGGCAAACTGCTTTGCCGAGATCGATATCAAACCCTTCCAACTGGCCTGCGGCATTACGGCTTTCAAACGGTGGATATTCAGCTTCCAGCCCAAAGCGCAGCGTGTTTTCTGCAGCAATAGCAGATAAAGAAGATAACAACCCAGCGGCTAATAACAGTGATGTAATTTTTTTCATGAGTAACCCTGCTTAACGTGGCTTAACCTGGCATAACGCCTGCGCGCCTGCCTTTAATGTCGCATCGTCTTTAGCAAAAGAGAGGCGAATCAGTTTATTGTCTGTACCATCGGTGTAGAACGCGGATAACGGAATGGCAGCAACACCATGCTCCACAATCAGACGTTTTACCATCTCGCTGTCGGGTTCGTCACTAAAGTGCCCGTAACTGGCGAGCATAAAGAATGACCCGGCACTCGGTAATAACCTGAAGGGAGACTCAGCCAGCAAAGACTGGAGTAAATCACGCTTACGCTGGTAAAACGGCCCCAGACTTTGCCAGGTGACCGGATTCGTCATGTAGTCGGCGAACGCATACTGCATAGGCGTATCTGCCGCAAACATTAAGAACTGGTGCACTTTGACTATCTCATCCATCAGCACTTTTGGCGCAACGCAGTACCCCACGCGCCAGCCTGTAACATGGAACGTTTTACCAAAAGATGAAATGATGACACTGCGTTCCGCCAGACGCGGATGTGTGGCCATGCCGTGGTGGCGCGCGCCATCAAAGACGATATGCTCATACACTTCATCTGCCAGCAAAATGATATCGGTCCCCTGAGTCAAACGCACCAGTTCGCTCAAATCTGACTCACTCAGCACCTGGCCACTCGGGTTATGTGGGGTATTGATAATTATCATGCGGGTACGGCTGTTTATCGCAGCCGACACTTCATCCCAGTTAATACGGAAATCAGGCTGAGTCAGTTTGACAGCAACGGGCGTTGCACCCTGCAAACGTACTACCGGCGCATAGCTGTCGAAGGAGGGTTCAAAGTAAATCACTTCATCGCCCGGGTGAACCAGGCCACTGATGGCAGAGTAGATCCCTTCACTGGCACTGGCGGTAACCAGCACTTCATCTGTAGTGTCATAATGCTGACCATATGCCAGTGCGACTTTCTCACTAATCAGCTGTTTGAGGTGAGGCAAACCCGTCATTGGAGCATACTGGTTGCGGTTTTCTTTCATCGCTTTTGTTACGCCATCAACCAGTGCCGGGTCACACGGAAAGCCTGGCGCACCCTGGGAAAGGTTAATGGCATTGTGCTGGGATGAAAGCTGCCCAATTACGGTAAAAATGGTGGTACCTACATCCGGCAGTTTTGATTTGCACTGTACCGGGGATTGCATGGACATGGCCGCTCCTGTGATAGCTACGAATTGCATAACTATTCAAGCGACCCGGCATTGCAAGCACAACCGAATTGTTGTCATAATAGCCATGCAAAAATTGCATAGCTGGAGATGTGTATGCCCCGCCATTCCCTGCCACTGAATGCGCTTGAAGCCTTTATTGTTACCGCCCGGCACCTTAACCTGACTCATGCAGCGAAAGCGCTTTACCTGACTCAGGGTGCGGTAAGCCGCAAAATTGCTTCGCTGGAAAACTGGTTTGGCTTTGCGTTGTTTGAGCGGCATGCCCGGGGTTTGCACCTGACGCCACGCGGGAAAGCGTTACTCCCGGAACTTGAGCAGGCATACAGGCAAGTGCATATTGTGGCTGAACAGGCACGTCAGAAACCACAATCAGTTCGCCTTAAAGCGCCAACCTGCGCTATGCGCTGGTTGCTACCTAACCTTCTTGCCATTGAGCATCACTACCCGGACCTCGATGTGGTGTTAACCACCACAACCGATCACGGCATTAATTTTCATGCTGAACCTTTTGATGCCGCAATTGAATATGGGAAATCTGAACGTGGTGAATTGCTGTTTGATGAGTGCCTGACACCGGTAGTAAGCCCGGTGCTGGCAAACCAACTGGCAACACAACCGGAAAGCTTATCCCGCCTGACATTTTTACACCCCACTCGGGATAAAACTGACTGGTTATTGTGGTGGAACAGCCAACCCCGCCCCTGGCCGGTAATGCGTAAGAACCAGCACTTCGATACCATGGATCTGGCTATCAGTGCCGCCATCCAGGGATACGGTGTTGCGATTGCCGATGAACACCTTGTCGCCGCGGATATCAAAGCCGGGAGGCTGGTGCGGCTGTCTGAACAGGCAGTGCCTACGGGAGCGGCATACCGCCTGGTGTTGCGCCAGGCGGGTAGCGAAGCAGGCAATTTAAACGACTTCCGCCAGGCGTTGCTTAGTCCAGATTTACATGGTGTTTCATCACTCGCTTAAACAGCCGCAGACGCAAAGGCATAAACCAGCGGCGATGGCGAAAACCAAACTGCCGCTGCAGGCCAATTTGCAAAACGCCATGTGCCGGCCAGGCGACCGGCCCCGCAAGAGCCTGCGCTTCCCCCTTCTTCTGGCTGGCAAATGCGGCCCAGTAATCTGCGAGAATAGCGGCGACTTTTTGGTCTGATTCTGTAGTAGTTATCATGGTTGCCAGCGTATCAAACACGTAAGCCACTTCGTTACCATGTGACGCGCCGAAAGGCAGGCTGCCCCGTTCACCCTCACTGACATAATCAAACCAGTAACGCCAGCAAGCCTGGCCTGCTCTCTTTTGTGCATCACTGATAATCAGACCCAGTGTGGTAAACGCCATATCACGGCAAACCTCGCGCCCGAGCGCATCATCCTGTAAAGCATGCGGGTAAAGCGTGCGGATCAGGGCAAGTCCGCCCCGGTGAGTTTTGCGCATCTGGCGGATTTGTTGTGCGGCATCCACACCAAACACAGAGAGCACGCTGGCTTCATCACTGTTACTTCCCACCAGTACTGGCAAGGCGTGTTGCTGCCCTGCCATAAAGCAATCCAGCGCGGGTTGTGGCAGCACGATATCGCCACTTATCGGCACAGGTGCGGGTGAATAAGGTGCGGCCAGAGGCCAGAAGGCATCGCCTGGTAATTCTCGCAGCTGTTCAGCAGTGGCGTGCTTTAACCCCAGCACAGCCGCCACTTGTTCACCATTTTGTAATGCGTCTTGCCGGGGAGTGTCAGGTAACGTGTAACCGCTTTGAATAATCGCTCTGTGAAACAACCCCCTGGCGAGTGGTGAGGTCATCAGTGACATTACACTACGTGCACCTGCAGATTCGCCGAACAACGTCACCTGCTGCGCATCTCCGCCAAAAGCCGCAATATTATCCCTGACCCAGTCCAGTGCCGCAATTTGGTCAAGCAAACCAAAATTGTGTACCGGGCCACGGGGATCTTCTCCGTCTAACGCCGGGTGAGCAAAAAAACCGAGATGTCCAAGGCGGTAATTCACGGTAACCAGGATAACACCGCGCCGGGTGAGGCCGTGGCCTTCATAAGGCGGCAGGCCACCGGCACCAATGGTAAACCCACCACCATGCAGCCAGACCATAACAGGCAAAGGATGCACTGACGGTGTTGCGGGGGCCCAGATATTTAAATACAGGCAATCTTCACTAAAACTGCCTGGGTCCCCGCCACCCAGTTCACGGCAGTACTCTTTATCCTGCCAACTTGCCGGGCCATACGCATATGCCTGTTTTATGCCCTGCCAGTTGGAAGGGGGTTGAGGTGCACGCCAGCGTAATGCTCCAACAGGTGGCGTGGCATAAGGAACGCCTCGCCATACCCGAACACCCGCTTCACACTTTCCCTCAAGTAACCCGTTGCCTGTCATCACCTGACAATTATCCACTGAGTGTGCCAGCATCATGTTTCCCGCTTTCCCTTCCGTTCGCATTCATTTCATGAATAAAATCAATAAAGGCCCTTAATGGCGCGGGCACCAGGCGGCGATCCGGGTAATAGAGCCACGGGCCACTGAATTCGGGCCACCAGGGTTCCAGTACCGGCTTGAGTTCTCCACGGGCGATTGCCGGGGCCAGCCAGTCTTCGAAAAGCATAATAATCCCCGCGCCTTTAATCGCTGCATCCACAGCCAGGTCAACGGCAGCACCGATACTGACGACCAGGGGGCCTTTGACCTGAACACGCAATGTTTCATCGCCTTTGTGAAATTCCCAGTCAGAGATAACGCCACTATGGTAGCGGCAACGAATACAGCGGTGTTGTATTAATTGCGTCGGGTGTTCGGGCTGGCCTGAAAGTTCCAGGTACTCAGGTGAGGCCACTACCGCGAACCGTTGAGTACGCGGCCCAAAGGGAACGGCAATCATATCCTGTGCCAGGCTCTCTTCGTAACGGATCCCGGCATCGCAACCCGCGCTGAAAATATCAACCAGGTTACTTTCAGCAATGATGTCGACATCAATCTCCGGGTAACGGGCGAGAAATGCCGGAATAATATCAGGCAGAATCAGCCGGGCGGCACTCACCGGTACGTTCAGGCGCAATGTACCACGCGGGGTATGACGAAAACCGTTGATTTTATCCAGCGCAGTTTCGACTTCATCCAGCGCCGGGCGTAAGTTTTCCACCAAAGCCCGCCCCGCTTCTGTCAGGGCGACGGTGCGAGTGGTTCGGTTGAACAAGCGCACACCCAGTTGTTGTTCTGCTCGCCGTACTGCATCACTGAGCCGCGACGGATTACTGTTGAGATTACGGGCAGCTTCACGAAAACCGCCCGCCCGTGCAACAGCAACCACCGCCTGCAGGTCGTTCAAATCATATGGCATTGTGCGGATTCCCGTACATCGTGTCGTGATTGACTGGAATAGTCGCACAAGACTGGCTTGTCTACAATTCAGAGTACACTAACAGGAGGTATCCAATGACAACCGTTCAACTGGCAGGCACCCGGCAATTAGGCGACAAGCAAGTATTCAGAATGGGTTACGGCGCAATGCAACTCGCCGGTCCTGGTGTTTTTGGCCCCCCGGATAACCCGGAACAGGCAATTGAAGTCCTGCGTCTGGCTATCGAACAAGGTATTAATCACATTGATACCTCAGATTTTTATGGCCCGCATATTACGAACCAACTCATCAGACAGGCATTGCACCCCTATAAAAAAGAGTTATGTCTGGTGACAAAAGTCAGCGCAAGGCGTGATGATAAAGGTAACTGGATACCGGCGATGTCGGAAAGTGAACTGACCCGGGCAGTGGAAGAAAATCTGGAAAACCTGGGCCTGGATCAACTGGATGTGGTCAACCTGAGAAGCATGTATGATGTGCATAAACCTGCAGAAGGTAGCCTCGAAGGCCCGTTAACGACATTGCTTAACCTGCAGTCACGGGGGTTAATTCGCCATATTGGGCTCAGCAATGTTACACCAACGCAAATCAAAGAGGCGCTGGCATTAACCCCTGTCGCCTGCGTACAAAACTACTATAACCTGGCCGAGCGCAGTGATGATGCGTTGATTGACTGGCTCGAACAACGCAACATCCCATACGTACCCTATTTCCCGCTCGGTGGGTTTACGCCGCTACAATCAGACGAACTCAGCGCTGTTGCCAGTGAACTCTCGGCCTCCCCCATGCAAGTTGCGCTGGCCTGGTTATTACAGCGGTCGCCCAATATTTTGTTGATTCCTGGCACCAGTAAGCCAGCGCATTTGCTGGCAAATATTGATGCAGCTAAGTTACAACTGCCTCAAGCGTACATCGAACGTCTGAATGCGCTTTAGTCGGTATCCGTTAGTCTGTTAACCGTAGCCAGACCGCACTGGCGACGGCTGCGGTTTTCAGTTTCCTGATACAGGACAAACGGATCTTTAACTGCACAGCCCAGAGCTGCTTCAAAGGCCTGCTGACTGGCATGCCCCTGTTCCCTGACCTGTGTTTCAGCCCCAAGGTTTGACTGAAAAATCCCGGCGGCACTTACTGGCAGGAAATCTTCATAAGTGACCGGGGACGCGGCGATCCAGCCTCGTTCAATGAGTGCTTGTGGGCTGTCGTCCGGTTTAATCGCCTGACGGTTTGCGTCTCCGGCAGGTAATAACCGGTATCGGTACCAGGCGAGCCCGGACTGACGCAGTGTTGTTTCGTCATCGGGGAAACGAGCAAAGGCATTACGTAACCGGTTTTGGTGCGCAAAATTATCCGCGGCGACACCGGCTTCTGCTAACAAGGTATCGTATAAACGCCGCCCTTTTGGTGTCAGTGCCACTCCTCGCTGTTCTATTTCGCCAAATCGTGCGGTATGCGCTCCCTGTGCCCCTTCGGCAAATACCACCTTTTCTTCCAGTGCCCGGAAGCTGGTCTGGCGCAGAAGAATGGGGTGCAGACGACGGGGTGGGCCTTCAATCACGTTTTTGGGCGTAACGCCATATTCAGGCATCAGTGCCTGTACCCGGTCAATGTCCAGTGTACGTGGTGTCAGATGGTTAATATGGCATCCAGGGAAACTGACGATATCGGCCACCAGACGGTGTGCGTTATGGAGGGCCTGGTATGTTTGCGCGTCCACGCAAGCCTGCTGGCGCCAGCGAAAGGTTTCCAGTGCTTCACGCACAAAACTCTGGGCCTGGGGGGCGGTTAGACCACCTTGTTGCGCGTGGATATCGACCAGCTCACGGCAGACTGGCGTAAAAATAGAACGCTTCGCCAGTATCTGCAGTGCCTGTTTACGCAAGGGGATATCTTCAATCAGTTCCGGGCGCAGTAAGGACGTAAAAACACGAAACGGGTTGCGGGCCAGTGCGGCATCTTCTGTAGGGCGAAACGCGGTTGAATGCACTGGTATACCGGCAACAGACAAATCATAGTACCCCACGGGATACATGCCCATGATGGCAAAAATCTTGCGCAATCCCGCCAGTTCTTCTGGCGTACCAACGCGAATGGCTCCATGCCGCTCAATATTCAGCCGGCCAATTTCTCCATCGTTTGTCAGTTGTTCAAGCAACATGGGGTGTTTTTCCAGCACGCCAATATTAACGTCGGCGACCAGATCCAACAATGTGCCGTATTGTGGAACTTCCTGCTGATACATCAGAGACATCGCCTGTGCGAACATTTCCCGAATTTCATCTGCGCTGACATACTCTGCCATATTGTTTTCCTCAGGCCTTTTCCCAAAGGGTAGATAACACCTCTGCGCCACACTGAAATTATTCAGCTTTTGTGATCATGGCAACGGGTAATATTTGGCGGTGATACCCCCTGCGTTCTCCATTTCTATAACCGGAGCATATGGCTGGCTGACGCGCAAAAATAGCTGGTACTGATTTGCCTCGATTCAGCCGGGGTACCCAATACAGTAGCGTAACTGGAATATTTAGTTTGTTTAAAATTTGCGATGTTTGTTAATGTAATTTTGCAATGAGGTTAGCAAAATACAGCTAAGTCACTTGAAAATAGCCAAAAACTGGTTTTAACATTCGTTATGGAAAATTATGGTCACTTCATGCAGCGCATTCGTTTGCGCCATTTACACACTTTCGTTGCCGTCGCTCAACAGGGAACTCTTGGGCGCGCGGCGCAAACGCTTAACCTCAGCCAACCGGCATTGTCCAAAACATTAAATGAGCTGGAAAACTTAATAGGAGCCCGGCTGCTTGAACGTGGGCGAATGGGGGCACATCTTACTCCAACGGGTGAGCAATTTTTGACCCATGCCCTGCGCATTCTTGACGCGCTTCAGGCCGCCGGACACTCGCTGCATTCAGCGACTCAGGGAGATCCTCAGGTGGTACGCCTTGGCGCGTTGCCAACGGCATTACTGGGGTTATTGCCTTCTGTAATCGGTCAGTTCCATCGACATCAGATTGGTGTCAGCCTGCAAGTGGCAGCCATGAATAACACCATGATTTTATCCGGGTTAAAAAGTGGTGAACTGGACTTTGGAATCGGCCGCATGTCTGACCCGGAATTAATGGGTGGATTAAGCTACGAATTGCTGTTTCTGGAATCACTGCGCCTGGTGGTTCACCCGGGGCACCCGCTACTTAATGAAACGCTGACATTTCGCCGTATTCTTGACTGGCCAGCCGTTGTGCTGCCTGAAGGCACGCCGCCTCGCGACAGAACTGAAGCATTACTCAAAGAGCAAGGGTGCAAGCTGTCACCCTGCCATGTTGAGACCTTGTCGGCTTCACTTTCCCGGCAACTCGCCATTGATTACGACTACGTTTGGTTCGTGCCTTCAGGCGCGGTAAAAGAAGATCTTAAAACAGGGGTGCTGGTCTCACTACCTGTAGCCATACCGGGAAATGGTGAACCAGTGGGTATTCTGACCCGCGTCGATACCCCACTTTCTGTTCATGCAGTGACATTAATTAATACCATTCGCCAAACAATTGCCTGATTATATTGTGTTGCGCAAATCGCATAATAAGTAACACTGCCAGAACGTTCAGGAAACAATAATCGCACATTGTTGCGCGAATGTTGGAAATTTGCGGCGTATACTGCATGTATTGATTACGCGAACTATTGCGTAAATTTCCAGTATGGACGTCACATTATGAAATTTAAAACAGCGATTAAACCTTATCACGCGGCTGCAGGCGGCTGGGGATCACTGGAAGCGACCACACGGTTTGTATTTGACAGCAAACGCGCAATTAAGAATTTGCGCAACCTGATGCGTATGAACAAAGCTAAAGGCTTTGACTGCCCCGGTTGTGCCTGGGGCGATGATAATAAAAGCACATTCAGTTTTTGCGAGAATGGCGCTAAAGCCGTCACATGGGAGGCCACCCGCCGCCATATCACCGCAGAATTTTTTGCCCGGCACACTGTCAGCGCGTTACGCAAACAAAGTGACTATTTTCTGGAGTACCAGGGCCGTCTGACTGAACCTTTATGTTACAACCCTGAAACCGATCATTACGAAGCCATCACCTGGCAGGATGCTTTTGCCCTGGTCGCCAGCCATATTCGGGCAATGGACAACCCAAACCAACTGGAACTTTACACTTCCGGGCGGGCAAGTAATGAAGCGTCTTATCTGTACCAGGTATTCGGGCGTATGCTCGGTACGAATAATTTTCCTGACTGTTCGAATATGTGCCATGAAGCCAGCGGTAGTGGGCTGAAACGCAGTATTGGCGTTGGCAAAGGTACTATTCGCCTCGATGATTTTGACAAAGCTAACGCTATTTTTGTGTTTGGCCAAAACCCAGGCACTAATCACCCTCGTATGCTTCACAGCCTGCGTCATGCGGCTGAAAACGGCGCCCGTATTGTGACTTTCAATACTCTGCGTGAACGTGGACTTGAGCGGTTTGCTGATCCACAAAAACCGCTTGAGGTAGTCACTCCTTTAGCGGGTAACATCAGCTCTATGTATTATCAGCCGAATTTGGGTGGGGATATGGCGGCAGTGCGCGGTATGGCAAAAGCCCTGTTAGAAACCCACCGGCAGCACCTGAAAGACGGTTTACCTGGCATTTTTGATGACGCTTTTATTCGTAAACATACCCTGGGAATTGAACAGTGGTTTGCTGAAATCGATAACACCAGTTGGGACTTCATCACTAGCCAGTCTGGCCTGAGTGAGCAGCAACTACGTGAAGCAGCCAGCATCTGGCAAGATTCGGAGCGGGTTATCTGCACCTGGGCTATGGGTATTACCCAGCATAAACATTCGCTGGATAGCGTGCGAGAGATAGTCAACCTGCAATTACTGGGCGGACACCTGGGCAAACCGGGGGCAGGATTATGCCCGGTACGTGGGCACAGCAATGTTCAGGGTAACCGTACTATGGGGATTGATGAAAAACCCCCTGCCGCCTTACTCGACAGTCTGGCAAAGCATTTCGACTTCACTCCACCTCGTGAACCTGGCCATAACACAGTTGAAGCTATTGAAGCCATGCTGCGTGATGAGGTTCGGGTTCTGATAACCCTTGGTGGCAACCTTGCCGCCGCAGCGCCTGATAGCGAGCGTACTGCCGAAGCATTATCCCGGTGTGGACTGACCGTACATATCAGCACCAAAATGAACCGTAGCCACCTTTATCCTGGCATTAATGCACTGATCCTGCCTACTCTTGGGCGCACTGAAGAAGACATTCAGGAAAGTGGCCGCCAGTTTATTACTGTCGAGGATTCTTTCAGTATGGTGCATGCATCAGAAGGCATCGGCAAACCACTGGCCGCCACGCAACGGTCTGAAACAGCCATTGTCGCCGGAATCGCCGCTGCAACACTTGGTTGTGAAAAGCTTGACTGGCTTGCCCTGAGTGCTGATTACAACCTGATTCGTGACCATATTGCTGCCACTATACCAGGATTTACTGATTTCAATGAAAAATGCGAAGAACCTGGTGGGTTCTGGTTGGGCAATGCGGCGGCAAGCTATCGTTTTGCCACCCCGAGTGGTAAAGCGGAGTTCAGCGCGGCGCCATTGCCGCAATCTGTCACCCCAGTTGACGCCCCATTTATATTGCAAACACTACGTTCTCATGACCAGTACAACACTACAATTTATGGTCTGGATGACCGTTATCGGGGTGTTTACGGCCAGCGCGAAGTGTTATTTATGAATCCGGATGATATTGCAGCGCTTGGGCTGAAACCTGGTGATGACGTGGATATCGAAACCCACTGGAATGACGGTATTGAACGAAAAGTCACAGGCTTCAAACTGGTCAGTTATGCTATTCCGCGCGGCAACCTGGCAGCTTACTATCCGGAAACGAACCCGTTGATCCCACTGTCCAGCTTTGGTGATGGTACAGGTACGCCCACCTCCAAATCTGTACCTGTGAGTATTACCGCTTCACAGCCGCATCCGGGTTTACGCCTGGTATAAATGAAGCAACCCACAAGCATTGCTTGTGGGTTGAATTTGACCAATGTCCTGTCGCGTTAAAAAGTTTCCCAGTTTTCATGGCTGGCAGATGCTGTCTGAGGCAACGCAGCCTGCGGTTTTCTCGCGGTACTGGACGGTGTACTAACAACCTTCGTATCACCATATAACCGGAAGATCCCTACAGCCTGAGACAGTATTGCCGCCTGCTCCTCAAGAGAACGTGCAGCAGCTGAAGCCTCCTGAACCAGTGCCGAGTTTTGCTGTGTGGCATTATCCATTTCAGTTATGGCCTGGCCTACCTGTTCTATGCCACGGCTTTGCTCATCGGATGCAGAAGCAATTTCCTGCATAATACCGGTTACGCTTTTCACCGATTCCACAATATCGGTCATTGTACTGCCAGCTTCCCGGGCTTCTCCTGACCCCTGCTCAATAAGTGAAACTGATTCATTAATCAAACTCTCAATTTCTTTGGCTGCCTGGGCACTGCGTTGTGCCAGTGTGCGAACCTCACTGGCAACCACAGAGAATCCCCGCCCCTGCTCACCTGCCCGTGCGGCTTCAACTGCGGCATTGAGCGCCAGAATGTTAGTCTGAAACGCAATACTGTTAATAACAGACGTAATTTCCGATATTTTCCGCGAGCTGGCAGAAATGTTGTTCATGGTAGAAACCACGCCGGTGACAATACGCCCACCATGAGTGGCTTTATTTGATGCTTCACTTGCCAGTTTGCTCGCGTGGTGTGCGTTTTCAGCGTTTTGCTTCACTGTCGCAGTCAGTTGCTCCATGCTGGCGGCCGTTTGTTCAATCGCTGCAGCCTGTTGCTCGGTTCGTGAAGCTAAATCGACGTTGCCAGCCGAGATATCACTGGTTCCCTGATAAATACCACTGGCACCATCACGCACTGTGGTGACAGTACGAGCCAGAGATTGCTGCATGTGTTGCAAGTGCTTGTTGAGCATGCCAATCTCACTGCGGCTGGTTAATTCTTCTGGTTGTGTGAGGTCGCCAGCGTCAATAGCCTCAATTCGCTTAACAGCACGTTGCAAGGGTTGTATCACTATTTTTCGCAACATGACGAAGGTCATAGCTGTCATAAATAAAGCCAGCACAAAAGCGCCCCCCATCACCATCAGACCAATACTTGTATCATGATGCGCCATAGCGTTAAGGTGATTAGAGCGCGCTGTCCGAATGGCAATTGCTTTCAGCAAAACTTCATTATAGGCATCGTCCAGTTTGCGTAATTGCTCATTTTCCTGATTAATAATGGCCTCAAACATGCCGTTTTTCGCATATTTGAGCATCGGTTTCATGCCTTTTTCGATATAGTCATTAAAACGGGTTGTCAGCTCACCATCCAGTGCGATGTCTTCTGGTGTTTTTGAACGGCGAGCCATGTAAACCGCAAATCCTTCCTTAGCCTTTTTTATGCGGGCTTCTGCATCAGCGATGTCTTTGCTCATGACGTCCATATCCGCGACACGCCCTGCCGCACCAGCATGAATTAATAAAATGCGAGCGGTACGCAGGTGGTTGGAACTGTTGGAGATCCCCATGCGAACCTGTATTTCATCGGTGACATCACTGAGCGCGTTATTGCCCTGAACCAGAAAATAGCCAGCAAGCCCGATACATAACGCAAAAAGCAGTAACACACCGCCCAGGATGGCGGAAAAGAGGGGAACCAAACGGACGTGATGCCAAAAATGAACCGGCCCGGTAGTGATTGGTGCAGATGTCGTTGCCCTTTCCATAATAACTCTCTTTAAATTTATAAGGTGTACAAAGAAAGCAATACCAATGACATCGGCATTTGTAGCCGTTTTATTACGCCTTAAAGGCAATTTTGTGCAGTGTTAACAAGATTATGCCGGGAAGATCACACTTTCCCGGCTGGAGGGAAACAGAAAAACGCAAAACGCGTTATAAGTGGTCTATATCCGTCGGTTTACCAAACAGGAAGCCCTGAATCTCACTACATCCTTCTTCTTCCAGAATGCGTAATTGCTCCACAGTTTCCACCCCTTCAGCTATCAATGGTGTGTGAATGGAATTACCCAGTGAAATAATAGCCCGCACAAAAGAGCGTGCTTCATAGCTTTTCTCGACATTATTGAGAAAGCTTTTATCCAGTTTAATCACGTCAAACTGAAATTCTCTGAGGGTACTCAAAGAAGAGTAGCCGGTTCCGAAGTCATCCAGAGCAATACTTATTCCCATTTTTTGAAACTGATGTAATACATTGAATGTCAGCTGTTTATTAATAATAAACGCAGTTTCTGTCACTTCAAATTCCAGCAAACTCATTGGATAAGTTGAACGTTGCAACAACGTGCGTACTCGCTCAATAAAATTAGGGTGGCGTAATTGTACCGGGGAGATGTTAATCGATATTTTTTTATTTATTCCTTTCTCCATTGCCTCCTGACATACGGTACTAATTACCCAGTAACCTAAGGGTACAATGGCCCCGCTTTCTTCGGCAATAGGGATAAAAATATCGGGTGAAATTGACCCCAGCCGGGGATGATTCCAGCGTAGTAACGCTTCATAACCCGAAATTTCTTTATCCTTAATAGCGCGTTTTTCCTGGTAATGCAGAAAAAATTGACCCTCTTTGATGCCCTTGCGGATATCCCCGGCCAGCATATTGCGATAGCGGGTTTCCTCATCCATGTCTTTTTCGTACCAGCAAATCTTAACGTCCGTAGCCTGCTTGGCCCGGTACATAGCTAAATCTGAGTTACTGAGTAGTTTCTTAATATCTGTAGCATCATCAGGGTAAACAGCCACTCCCATGCTGGCCGACACGGTAAATTCGGTTGTAGCGAATTTTTGCAGCCCGGAGAAACAGGCATATAGCCGGGAAGTGAACGCACGGGCTTCCAGGCGGCTGTTGTAGCCTTTCACAGCAACGAATTCATCGCCCCCAAAGCGGGCAACCATTTCATCTTTACCCAGTATTTTGAGCGTTTGTGCTGCAACGCGCTGTAATAGTTGGTCGCCGACATGGTGACCCTCAATATCATTAATATCTTTGAATTTATCAAGGTCGATAGTGCAAACGGCAATACGCTGATACTCGCTGTTATTAAGCAACTGTTCAACAAACGAGAAAAACTCAACCCGGTTTGGCAGGCCAGTTAATGCATCATAACGCGCCATCCAGGATATTTTGTCATTGATTTCTTTTTGCTCACTGATGTCGCGGGTGATTTTAGCAAAACCCAGATGAATTCCCTCATCATCGTAAATTGGATCGACAACCACATGAGCCCAGAAACGGGAACCATCTTTGCGATAGCGCCAGCCTTCCCCTTCATACTGTCCATGGTCTAAAGCCAGTTGAAGGTTGCGTAAGGGCAAACCAGCGTTTCGGTCCTGCTCACTGTAGAAAATACCGTAATGCTGACCGACGATTTCATCGCTACTGTAACCTTTTGCCCGGTGTGCGCCTTCGTTCCAACTGGCCACCGTTCCGTCAGGATTCAACATGTAAATAGCGTAATCCTTTACTTGTTCAATAAAATGGCGATAAACAAAATCACTCAGTCGCTTGTGGCTCATGTAAGATGGACCCTGTTCCAGGTATTGTAATTAGTAAAATAGAAACTTTTTCTCACAAGCATTATCGCCTGTCATCTATTTTTCTTTATGTGTTGCGTATGGATAGATTAAATAGCATATGAGTTATCTGTAGTGCAGTTCATCCTTGATGGGTATTGTTTGCAAGCCGCGCATTGGGCACAAGAAGGTTCCCTGCCCGGGTTGCAGAACCTGAACAAGTGTGTTGCAGGAAAATCTGCCACCGGCCAGGCAGTGGCAGATTTCAGGTGATTAACTGGATTTTTTACGCGGCATCATGCGTAACAATGTATTGTCTTTCCAAAAATAATGGTGTGCCAGCGCAGCCGCGGCATGAAGACCGATAACATAGTACCCAACGGTTGCCACCAGCTCATGGATTTCTTTAACCTGCCAGGCGAAATCTTCACGAGGCGTAGCTGCGACAGGCATAGGCAAACCAAAGATAGCCCAATCAGTCCCGCTGTAATAACGATAGACTATCCCCAATATTGGCAGGGCAATAAACATCAGGTACAGCACCAGATGCGCCAGGTGAGATAACCCTGTCACCATAGGTGATGGTTTAGGTTCAATTGGCGGTGTTGGCCAGATGGCCCGCCCGGCCAGGCGCGCGAACATCAGCACCATAATAAGAATCCCGGAACCATAGTGCAGGCTGCTAAGTACGGGGCGGAAACTCCGTGGGAAAAACCCCCGCAACTCCATGGAGCAGTAAACGATAATCACCAGTAAGAAAACCAGCCAGTGCAGCGTTATCTGAACCGAACTGTACTTTCCACGCATAACGACATCCTCAATATTCAGTGAAGTGTTCAACATACTGATTGCGCATTAAGAATTCATTAATTTTCCTTTGTGTTCAGTGCAAAAAACAGCTTTTGCATAAGTGACACCTGTTTCAGGGTTAGTGGTAAGCTGTTTGTTGTTTACCTGTTGAGTGAACCCGTTCTGTTTTAAGAAGGATACTTATGAACCCTGATTACCACACCATACCACGCAAGGAGCCTGATGAAACATTTACCATTTGGTCTGCGGGTGAAGCACCTGGCGCACATACCAGTCCGGCTCACTATGTTCTTACGGAACGTAGTGAACTGGCCTGGTTGCCTGACCGTGCAGCCAGTGGAATAAAAGCTCCGTTTATCAGTATCTGGCGGCCAGAAGTATCTAATGGGATTGCCCTTTTGGTGATCCCTGGCGGCGGTTATAACCGCGTCGTTATTGATAAAGAAGGTAGCGACCTTGCCACACGTTTCACTGCACAAGGGTATTCGCTGTTTGTCATGACCTACCGCATGCCCGATGGCGGCCACAGTGAAGCCAGCCTGGCCCCCCTTGCAGATGTTCAACGCGCCATCCGGGTTATGCGCGCCCGTGCCCAAGAATGGGGATTGAATACACAGCGTATTGGTGTTCTGGGTTTTTCTGCCGGGGGGCACCTTGCCGGTAGCCTTGCAACACACTTTGACTACCCGGCTTACGCGGCAACGGAAGAAGCCGACCACCTCAGTGCCCGCCCGGATTTCGCCGCGCTGATGTACCCGGTTATCACGATGGATGCAGCGTTAACTCACCCCGGTTCAGCCCGTGCGTTACTGGGCGCAACCCCTGAGCCACACTGGCGACAACACCATTCACTGGAATTACAGGTCCGTGATGATATGCCCCCGGTATTTCTTGCGCATGCTGCCGATGATCCGTCGGTGCCTGTCGCAAACAGTTTGTTAATGTTTCAGGCATTACTTGCTCACAAGGTTCCTGCTGAAATGCATATTTTTCAACAAGGGCAGCATGGTTTTGGTCTTCGCGGCTGTCTTGATTTACCTGCCCGAAGCTGGCCTGAATTGCTGATGAACTGGATTGAGGCGCAATGTCAGTAGCGTTATGCAAGTTTGCGCGCAGCAAGCATACCACGCAGAGGCTCACAGGCAGATAAACGTCGCCATGCCAGCCTGATCTCTTCCGGTAGTGGCACATGGGCAATAAAGCCTTTCCCTGCGGGGCCATAGCCATTGTTGTCATCGTACAAACGAGGCAGTTCCCCCATCACCAGTTCGATAAAACGGTTAACCGGCCATAAGCCTGTTTCTTCATTTTCAAATACTATATCTTCGCCATGGCTGGTTAACCTGGGTACAAACCCCGGAGATGACACGCAGTCTGGCAGGATGGAAACCTGGTTTTGCAGGCGGGCAAACGTTGCCATTGTGCGCCGCTGCATGGTGGGGTCCTGAACGACAACCAGTTGCTCTGGCTCCAGCCCGCGCAATTGCATTAAACGCCATGAAAAATCAACATTTTCACCGCAGTTCGTCGCCTCGCATTCGAGTAATATTTGCTCGGGCGCCAGACCAGCAACGGTGGCGGCCATTTCACCAATCACTGATGCTTCTGTACGCCCACCAGTATGAATGTGCTGGTAACGAACGCTTTGCTGTACCGCCTGATATAACCACCCCGTAGAATGGCCGATACCACCGGTTATTAGCAAGAGTGCCTGTAATTCACGGGCCTGATGAAAAGCATGTTCAATAACTGGCAATACAGCATTGCCAGCCAGTACAACTATTGAAGAGCGTGCTGTATCAATATCAGTATCACGTTGGGCAAGCCAGTCACTAACCAGATTAAGGTCTTCAAGCATATTGTCGTTTTTGCCATGTACTGGCATAGCACTGTCTGAGGATGTTTCCAATGGTTCTCTCCTGCGCTGTTTGTTCCGGTAATGAGGCAAGTGAATTATTCGGTTGAACCGATCACGCCACCTCACGGCCATGCTTTTGCCATCTTATTCTTTTAACGAGTAAAAAGGCCAGAAACATTCCAGGGTCGCCTGGTATTGTTGATGCCGGAGCATTGTCGCTGGTTGCAGAATCAGTATGCATGGTGATGGGCAGTTGCCTGGCAGTTCTGGGGTGAAGTGTGAACAGTAATCACGGTGTCACCGCTATTCATTATTTTTATGTATAGTAGTTGTTGAATTTTTGTTGGGTCAACGCCTGCGAGGTGAACAATGCAAGAACAGTGGTCGGCTGTAGATAACTGGTTAATGTCAGCGTTGCTGCCGCAAGATGAGATACTGGAACGAGTGTTGAAAAATAACCAACAGGCAGGCTTGCCTGCCATTGACGTTTCCCCTACTCAGGGACAGTTTCTGGCGATGCTGATTACCATTTCTGGTGCACAACGCATCCTGGAAATCGGCACACTGGGTGGCTACAGTGCTATCTGGATGGCAAGAGCATTACCTGAAGGTGGTAAAATTGTCAGCCTCGAATTTGACCCGCACCATGGGCGCATTGCGCAACAGAATATTGATTTAGCAGGTGTTACTGGCAAAGCAGAAATAATCATTGGCCCTGCGCTGAAATCACTACCGGGGCTTGTGCAGCAACCGCCATTTGATTTTATTTTTATAGATGCAGACAAACGCAACAACCCGGCCTACTTAGACTGGGCACTGCGCCTGTCGCGCCCTGGCACACTGATTTTTGGCGACAATGTGGTGCGCAACGGCGCAATTACCGATGCGCAACACCCCGATCCCCATGTACAGGGTATACAGGCATTTTTACAGGATGCAGGGCAATCGGGAAGATTAACCGCCACTGCGCTGCAAACCACAGGAATCAAGGGATGGGATGGTTTTATGCTGGCGCGGGTTAACGAGTAAGCAGGCTGAGTATTGCAGGGCTACTGAAACGTTCAGTAGCCCTGTAGTGAGGCATCTGTGTATTAGATACCAAAGTAGTTAGATATCAGAGTAGCCAGACGCCAGGAGCCTGGTTATTCCGTTATGGCATCCATCGCCTGAATAATACGTTTATCGGAGACTGGAAAAGGTGTACCGAGTTGCTGGGCAAAATAACTCACCCGTAACTCTTCAATCATCCAGCGAATTGCCAGCACATCTTCGTCTTCCCGGCGGTTGGCGGGCAATTTGTTGAGCCATTTCACCCACGCTTGCTGAACCTGGTCCACTTTCAGCATTTGCGCCCGGTCGCGATGCGGATCCACAGCCAGCTTTTCAAGGCGCTTGTCGATGGCCTGTAAATAGCGCAGTGTATCGCCCAGTCGGTTATAGCCGTTTTGTGTAACAAAACCCCGGTAAACCAGCCCGGACAGCTGTGATTTCACGTCGGACAGAGCCAATGCCATGGTCATGTCCACTCGCCCTTTCAGGCGCTTGTTAATAGCGAAAACGGCCGACAGAATCTGCTCTACCTGGCTTGCGATATCCACGACCTGGTCATTCAACTCCGCACGCACTTTTTCATGCAGCGCCTGGAACCCCGCTTCATCCCAAACGGGCCCTCCGGCATCGGCAACCAGCTTGTCAACACCACAGGCAATACAGTCATCGATTAAATCCAGCACCTTACCATAGGGGTTAAAATAGAGACCAAGTTTGGCTTTATTGGGCAATTTTTCATGCAGGTATTTAATGGGCGATGGAATGTTGAGCAGCAGCAAACGCCTGAGCCCAGTGCGCATAGCCTGTTGTTGTTCATGAGGGTTATCAAACAAACGGATAGCGACGCTGTCTTTGTCATCCACCAGTGCCGGCCATGCTTTTACCCGGTAGTTACCGCGTTTTTGCTCATAACTTTCAGGTAAAGCGCCAAAGCTCCAGACATGCAGACCACTTTGTTCAATACCATCATCGGCAACCGCGGACAGCGTTTCCTGCACTTTTGCTTTCAGGCTTTCTTTAAGTGCTTCTAAATCCCGGCCTTCACGCAGTTTCTGGTTTTTTTCATCAACCACGCGAAAAGTCATTTTCAGGTGATCGGGCACCTGTTCCCAGTGCCAGGATTCGCGGTCAACAGTGACACCAGTCATTTTGCGTAATTCACGCTCCAGGCTGTCGAGTAACGGTTGTTGGCCATCTGTCCGGCCCAGAAATGCCTCGGCATAGTTTGGTGCAGGAACAAAATGACGGCGCACTGGCTTAGGCAAGGATTTAATCAATGCAATGACCAGTTCACGCCGCAACCCGGGAATTTGCCACTCGAACCCGGCTGGCGAAACCTGGTTAAGCAGTGGTAACGGGATATGCACTGTCACACCATCGGCATCATTACCTGGTTCAAACTGGTAACTCAGGCGCAGTTTAAGTGCCCCCTGATGCCAGAAGTTCGGGTAATCAAGCTTGCTGACCTGGCCGGCCCCCTCTTTTATCAGCATCCCTTTTTCGAAGCTGAGCAAATCCGGTGATGCTTTGCTGGCTTGTTTCCACCAGGTGTCAAAGTGGCGTGCAGAGATAGCTTCGTGGCTGATACGCTGGTCGTAGAAATCAAACAGTGTGTCGTCGTCTACCAGGATGTCACGGCGGCGGGATTTATGCTCCAGTTCTTCCACCTCGGCCCGCAGTTTCTGGTTTTCACGGAAGAAACTGTGCCTGGTTTGCCAGTCGCCTTCCACTAACGCGTGGCGGATAAACAACTCGCGGCATAAGACCGGGTCAATCTGGCTGTAATTAACCTGCCGGGCAGCAACAATAGGTAAGCCAAACAGAGTGACTTTTTCTGTTGCCATAACGGCACCTTGCGCCCGTGACCAGTGTGGTTCACTCCAGCTGCGTTTAATCAGATGCTGCGCCAGTGGTTCTACCCACTCTGGCTCAATTTTTGCCGCAATTCTGCCCCATAAGCGGCTGGTTTCAACCAGTTCGGCCACCATGACCCAGCGCGGCGGTTTTTTAAATAACCCTGAGCCAGGGAAAATAGCAAAGCGGGCGTTACGTGCGCCAGTAAACTCCTGCTTTTCGGCATCCTTCATGCCAAGGTGGGACAACAGTCCTGTGAGTAAAGCGGTATGTATGGCGCGGTAATCGCCAGGTTCGCTGTTGACCGGTAAGCGGAAAGTTTTAACGACCTGGCGTAACTGGGTATAGATATCCTGCCACTCTCTTACCCGCAGGTAATTGAGGTATTCAGCGCGGCACAGGCGGCGGAACTGGCTGGATGAAAGTGCCCGTTGCTGCTCGCCCAGGTAATTCCACAGATTTACCCAGGCCATAAAATCCGACTCTTTATCCTGAAAACGGCGATGTTTTTCATCTGCCGCCTGCTGTTTCTCCACCGGGCGTTCGCGGGGATCCTGAATAGACAGGGCCGAAGTGATTATCATCATTTCGCGCACACAGCCTTGCTTCGCCCCTTCCAGAACCATACGCGCCAGACGCGGATCGACAGGCAACTGTGCAAGTTGGCGGCCTTCAGCCGTCAGCTGCCAGCCATCGCCTTGCTTATTGTGAGTAATAGCGCTGAGTTCTTCCAGTAAACGCACGCCGTCCTGAATGTTACGTTTGTCCGGTGCCTCAACAAAGGGAAAGGCTGCAATGTCTCCAAGCCCCAGAGAAGTCATCTGCAAAATGACTGAGGCAAGATTGGTGCGCAGAATTTCCGGGTCGGTAAATTCAGGGCGCGAGAGAAAATCGTCTTCACTGTAAAGACGGATACAGATCCCTTCAGAAACGCGCCCACAACGGCCTTTACGCTGGTTAGCTGAAGCCTGAGAGATGGGTTCAATTGGCAGGCGCTGAACTTTGGTTCGGTAACTGTAGCGGCTGATACGGGCAGTACCCGGATCAATCACATATTTAATGCCTGGCACAGTCAGTGACGTTTCTGCCACGTTGGTTGCCAGCACTATGCGCCGCCCGGTATGAGACTGAAATACCCGGTTTTGTTCGTTGTTTGACAAACGGGCATACAACGGCAGTACTTCTGTGTGCGGCAAGTCCAGTTTATTGAGACCGTCTGCAGTATCGCGGATTTCCCGTTCACCGCTCATAAAAATCAGGATGTCACCCGGGCTCTCATGGCTCAGTTCATCCACCGCATCAAAAATTGCCTGCAACTGGTCGCGTTCGGTATCGTCTTCTGTATCCACAATCGGGCGGTAACGCACTTCGACCGGGTACGTTCGCCCGGAAACCTCAATAATGGGCGCATTATTGAAATGGCGGGAAAAGCGTTCCGGGTCAATGGTTGCCGAAGTGATAATAACTTTTAAGTCCGGGCGGCGAGGCAGTAACTCTTTTAAATAACCCAACAAGAAATCGATGTTCAGGCTGCGTTCGTGGGCTTCATCAATAATTAATGTGTCGTACTGCATCAGCATACGGTCTTGCTGAATCTCTGCCAGCAGAATACCGTCAGTCATCAGTTTGACATGCGTCTGTTCGCTCACCTGGTCTGTAAAGCGCACTTTGTACCCAACGCACCCACCGGGTTCAGTGTTGAGTTCTTCGGCAATACGGTTGGCGACGGTGCGTGCTGCCAGGCGCCGTGGCTGAGTATGACCAATCAGGCCTTTCACACCCCGGCCTAACTCCATACAGATCTTCGGTAACTGGGTTGTCTTCCCGGAACCAGTTTCCCCGGCCACGATGACCACCTGGTTATCGCGCACGGCTTCAAAAATAGCCGCTTTCTTTTGGCTGACTGGCAGGTCTTCCGGGTAGGTTATCACCGGGCGGTTTGCCAGACGTTGTAAAACACGCTCCTGAGCCTGATTCATCTCTTCAGCGAGCGTGGTCAGAATGGCTTCGCGGGATTCCGGACGGGTCTTTTTAACCCCATGCAAACGGCGAGAGAACGCCTGGCGGTCGCGCAGTAGTAAGTTATCGAGCTGCGCATATAACGCATTCAAAGTTATAGTTTTATTGTCCATATATTCTGTATCGACGCGGCCCGTTGCAGGTTTGCCGGGCCTAATAAGGGGTTTGAGGGCCAATTGTGTAAAAAAACACGCTAAGAACATAAGTAATTGTAATTATATATCTCTTAAAAAACCTCAAAAATACTTTTGAATACAAACTCTTCACTCAAACCGTTTAATACCCTATAATTAACAATGTCTTACATGGATTAGTTAAAGGAAAAATTTATGCCAATTCCCGCTTATCTTTGGCTCAAAGATGATGGTGGTGCCGACATTCGTGGTACCGTTGATCTACAGGACCGTGAGGGAAGCATTGAAATACTCGGTTTTTCACACGGGGTGAACCTTCCGGTTGATACAGCTACGGGTAAAATTACCGGCAAACGCTCCCACGCCCCAATCTCCTTTGAAAAAGAATTCGATTCATCAAGCCCCTACCTTTATAAAGCTGTATCAAAGGGGCAGACACTCAAATCAGCTGAATTCAAATGGTATCGAATTAATCATGCTGGTCAGGAAGAAGAATATTTCAATATGCTACTGGAAGGCGTAAAAGTAGTGTCAGTTAATCCTGGTATGCCAAATGCTAAAATGGCAGGAATGTCAGCGATAAACCACATGGAGTCGGTATCTTTCATGTATGAAAAGATCACCTGGAAATATTGCGACGGGAACATTCTGTTCTCTGACAGTTGGGAAGACCGCGCCTAAAGAACTTACCGGGCGTAGCCCGGTTTAGTTTATCGTTATTTGTTCAACATTTTTTCGATTAGGCGAACTGCAACTTGATAGCCTACTGTAGTAACAATAGTGCATACTACAAGCAACGCAATACCAACAAAACCTTCTACATCACGTTCTCCTAATAAACCAGCAGCTTTTTTCCAGAAATCGATCTGGCCTTGAGTTGCAGGATCAGATGGCCGCATGAGAAGGAACGTCAGAACAAAAATTGCTAAACCTGTAAAGATTCTAATCCCCGCCGGGACACGTCGCGCTGCCATTTAGAATTACCTCAATTGTGCCGTAGGACATTAGACCGTTGACCAGTTTCACTTGCTGCGTTGAAAGCAATGCCTGGCGTATCGCCAGGAAGTCAGTTCTGTGTTGCAGCGTAATACAACCGAGAGATATTCCTAATGGGCCGGGCGGATGTAAACGAAAATTACCTCTTTCGACGCCATTTACCCATGTATGGTCATCAATTTTTCCATCATCACGATATAAAGCAAACCACTCATATTTAATCACTGGCGTCGAAGTGGGCCAGGAATAAAAATCATGAAGATCAGTACGAATTACGCCCTTCCAACCACCGGTTGGTCTCTTAACTATATAGTAACGACCACCAGGGATTGGTCCATTATCTGGTACGCCAACACATCCAGCACGGTTACGATATTGATCATTTCCAGAATAGGCCAGAAATGTGCCAACACCATAGAACATTAGTGGACTAAAATCGGCATCGTTCACAACGAATTTTCCTTGCAGAGCCATAAATAATTAGTTCCTTCTCGTTAACTCCATAAACGATAAAGCGATTTTAGCACGCATTAGTCTTAATTTTTATGTGGTTTAGCTAAACATAGCAGGAACTGGCTGCAAAGTTACAGGTTCAATCAGAACGCTTTTTCAAACGGAAATACGTGGCGCGGGATATGCCCGTTTTCTCTGCCACTATTTTAAATGACAGCCCCTACCGGATGAGTGCGAGGGCTGATACTGTGGAGCTATGTGGTTTTCTGCCGAACTTCACACCAGACGCCATTGCAGCGGCCCGTCTTTTACAGAAGCGCTACCGTGAAGGGCAGGAAGACAGTTGGGTGCGCTCGGGGCCTGGTCACTAACGCGGGAGTACTGTGGAATTCTCTTTAATATGCGGGAGGCGCTTTCACACCTTCGCTCAACAGGCGAAACGCCAGAAGATAAGCATATTGCCTGGCTTTCGCCACTGATGCACGGTCATATCTACATGCTGGGGCACTATACGTTTACTCTGCCGGAAGATATTTTAAAGGGAGAACTGAGGTCATTACATTTAAACAATGAATTATCTGCTTAGCGTGGTTTTTTACACGCTTGAACCTCAGGGCCTAATAACAAGCTTGCCATCAGGGTAACACATTCAGCGGCAATACGCCTTGTTCAAAAAATTCGAACATACAGTTCGATTAATTGCACTATCACTGTCTGCCATTTGTAAATAGAGTGAAGCGATTCTGCGCGTTTTCGCGCCCACTCGTATCAAAAAGGAAGTATGAATGAGCAAAGTGCTTGTTTTGAAGAATAGTATTCTGGCAGGTTTTTCCCAATCCAACCTGTTGATTGACCACCTGACCACACAATGGCAGGAAAAACACAGTGCCGATACCATTACAGTGCGCGACCTCGCGGCTGATACGGTTCCGGTACTTGATGGTGAGTTAGTCAGCGCGTTACGCCCCAGCGAAGCTCCTCTCACGCCGCGCCAGCAGGATGCCCTGAACCTGTCTGATACGCTTATCAACGAACTTAAAGCGCATGATGTAATTGTTATTGCGGCACCGATGTATAACTTCAACATCACCACTCAGCTCAAAAACTACATCGATTTTATTGCTCGTGCGGGTGTGACTTTCCGCTATACCGAAAACGGCCCGGAAGGCTTACTGACGGGTAAACGCGCAATTGTCGTGACTACGCGTGGCGGTATCCACAAAGATTCCCCGAGCGACCTTATCACCCCTTATCTGAAATTGTTCCTCGGGTTTATTGGCATTACTGAAGTTGATTTTATTTACGAAGAAGGTGTGGGTTACGGCCCGGAAGTTCTGGCTAAAGCTCAGGCTGAAGCGAAAGCCGCAATTGATGCCCTGGTGTAATATTTATACCGTTCATAAATAAGATTCATAACTGCTTAAAGGGAAAAGACTTCTTTTCCCTTTTTTATCTTCTCTGCATGGCTTCAGGCCTGTTATGTATCAGTGCTTTTGTACCCACAGGCCATTTACGCCCCGCACATACTCACCCGATTTAGCCCGTTCAACCAGTTTGCTGCCAGCCAGGCGGGCAACATCCTCCTGCGGGACATTGTTTTGCGCAGCCAACTGCCGGTAGCTCTCTGCCCGTGCCTGGTTAATTTTTGCTACCAGCGCAGCTGTTTCACTGTCATTGCTGCGCGCAGCAATGTACCCACTAAAGGTTTCGCCCACTTTACCTTGTTCGCGTGCCTGTTGCAGTGTCAGTGCCATCACCGGTGTGCTCAACATTAACAGCATCAACCCCGGTAAGGCTCGCTTAAAACAGGTCGCTGCGGTTTTTAAGAAGTGTTTCCACGTCCTTGTCCACTTTGATATGGATCTCATGTTCAATTTTCACGTTCATGTTGATAGTAATTGGCGCCTGCGGGGCCGCCAGTTCAATTCTTGGGGTACAGCCAGCCAGCATCACTGCCAGAACAGGCAACCAGAAAGCCTGTTGATTCATTGTTTCTCCTTACATTGACGGCTGCCTGTGCAGCGCTGTTCAGTCAATTGTGCATTTTGCTCCAGCCATGACTCAAGGTTGTCAGCAAAACGCAAACTACGCCACAGCGTAAAAATATTCTCTTCATGGTGGTAATTCAGGTTAACTTTCGCTGATTTACCTTCACTATAGCTGGTACCCTGAACCTGAGTCGATAACCGCAGTACACCCAGGTTATCGACGTTGATATTGCTCCATGAATGGTTAATTTCCATGTAGCGCAGCCAGTTTATCGCAGAGCCAGCCGTTACGTTGTCACGAACAATGGCATCGGCCATATCTTTATCGAGCCGGAAAGTCAGTGGTCCGGGGTTCGTCAGCCAGCCATCTTTAACAATCCACTGAGGGTTATTCAGCCATAACGGTAACCCACCGCTGATTCTCCCCGATACTGCTAACTGTTTGGCATGCACCGCAGTGAGAAGTTCACTGGAAGACAGATTATCAAGGCGCAACAAAGCAGCATCATGTTGCGGCAGGCGTAACTGGCGCATCTCAATTTTACCGTCGAGTATTTCCATACTGACATTGCTCAATTGCAGCGGATGGCTGTCACTCCATGGAACCCAGCCCTGTAAATCCGCATTTAAGTTTGTTGCGGTAACCTGGCTGCTGACCTTGCCAATCCGCAAACGCACCGGGCCACGGGTGCCCAGGTGCCATACCCCTTGCGAAAAACGAAAAGGTAATGTGAAGTTAACATTGCTGATTTCGTTATCAGGCAGTTGGGCTGCGCCTTTGCGAATAACACCATGCCCACCGGCTTCAAAACCCTGAACGGCAGCAGCAGAAAACGCCACCTGAGCGGCCAGTTCACCATGAGTAAGGTGTAACTTTATGTCGGGGGGAATAAGTGACTGGAAATGAGACAATCCCTGTACTGGCCACCAGGCTTTACCACGCAAACGCGTACCATCCCAGCGAGAATAAACAGTAACTGGCCCCAGCTTTCCTGCTACCAGTTCACCTCGCAGATTAAAGGCATCAGGATTCCGCCCTGTGAGCTGGAAGGTGAAACTTGCCGGGTCAAGATAGCTTCCATTACTAAAAGACGTTCTCCCCGTTTCGAGTGCCAGTTTTCCAGTAAAGTCTGGTCGTTGTGGGTTACGTTGCCAGCTCAGGGGCTCACGGAGTGTAAGCCGGGGTTTGGATACCAGCATACTGCCATAGCGTAACTGGTCGAATCCTGTTGAAAGAGTGTTAAGTGTAATCAGGCTGTCATGCCATTCACCTTCGCCCTGCACATCCCAGTGCGCCTGCATGGGGTTAAACACCCCTTTTCCCCAGTAACGCCAGCGCCAGCGACCGTTGTCAGGCAGAAAATTTTCCGCCACACCATCAAGGTGAATCACAAATGCACCCAACTGGTTTTCATGGGCCTTAAGAATAGCCTGTAACCTGCCAGCAACACCATGGCGGGTAAGTTTTACGCCAGCAAGCGGCAGGCGCACATCGTCAATATCCAGGGAATCCACCAGCCGCCCATGGGAGCGCAGCAGCGCACCGGGCAAGAAATGCAAAACAGATGATTGTAATGGGCCACTCAGTATAACTGGCAGGCCCACATAGAAAATCATATTGTCTTGTTTTATTTCGCCTGTGAGGCGTGCGGGTAGTGCACTGTCAACCAGGCTAAGTTTACCGGGGCCCAAAGTCATCACCAGATTACCTTTCCCGGCATCACCCTGCGTCAGGGCATTAAGGCGCCCGGATACCACCGCCTGCTCAGGGCCGCCAGACCAGTTGTCTATAGTGAGATTGACCTGGCCTTTTGCCTCACGGTTACCTTCACTCCACTGCCACCGGCCCTCTTCAATGCGTACTTGTTGAGGTGTCACTTTCCACGGCAGTACCAATAACGGTTGTTTATCCGGCACTGATGCCCGTATTTCCCCCTGGTTTCCCTGCCAGTTAAATTCGGCCAGCACAGGTGCAGACAAGTCCGGCACAACAATGTGCGCATACAATTTCCCTTGTTCCGGCAAACCAGTTGGCACCAGATTAAGTGAAACAGCGCCCTGTAAAGTCACCGGCTTGTCCTGGCCGGGAACAACTACCGCCATATCACTGATAGTTAACGACTGCCCCGCAAGACGGGCATGTAATTTGAGTTTGTCGCCCTGCCATGACAACAGTTGCCGCTCTGAAGAAACAGAAAGGTGTACCTGCCCACCGTACTGCTGCCAGGGCACGACTTTGACATGTTCTATCCACAGATCACCTTTGGGCAACAGTTGTTGTATCTGGGTTAGTGTTTGTGATGATGCACTATCTGGTTGCACGGGTAAACTGGCGGCACACTGGGGATCAACCGTCAAAGTGCTGGCTGAAAGCCGCCAGTATTGGGGGTGTGAAAGTTGTAACTGGCTGACATCAACCAGGGTACAACCTTCCACTTTAAGCTGGAGCCCGGGCAAGGTTAGCTGGCGTAACGTGATTTTCGGTTCAGCGGTTAAAACCAGGTGTATACCTGCTGGTAACCACAAACGGGCAAGCGCAGGGAGCCACATTTGTACGCTCGCAAACAGCACAAATGGCAGCAAGGCAACCAACAAAGCCAGTGTAATAATTATCTTATAGGAACCCTTCATGGGTAGCTGCCGTCCTTCTTCGCCAGGTTAGTCAGTCGCCAGTCGGTGCAAATGTTATTTTTACATGATTGGGTTGTGCATTAAACCCTCTTGCAGACCTGTGGCTTATTGACCAGTCTTAATATGGAAACTTCTGAATTAAACCATTTTTAACTATTTGTTTAACTTATTAAATGATGACAGAATTTATATAAACTTCGATTGGAGAAACCCTATGAAACTTGCGGTCTACAGTACCAAACAGTATGACAAAAAATACATAGAGCATGTGAACAAGGATTTCGGCTTCGGGCTGGAATTCTATGATTTTCTCCTGACCGAAAAAACAGCAAAAACCGCAGTTGGGTGTGATGGTGTGTGCATCTTCGTTAATGATGATGGCAGCCGCCCGGTTTTGGAAGAGCTGAAAAGTCTGGGTGTCAAATTTATCGCCTTGCGTTGTGCAGGCTTTAATAATGTTGACCTTGATGCCGCAAAAGAGCTGGGCCTTGCTGTTGTACGTGTGCCGGCTTATTCGCCGGAAGCTGTTGCTGAGCATGCCATTGGCCTGATGATGAGCCTTAATCGCCGTATCCACCGTGCGTATCAGCGTACCCGCGATGCCAATTTCTCTCTGGAAGGGCTCACCGGTACCACTTTGTTTGGCAAAACAGCGGGAGTGATTGGTACCGGGAAAATCGGCGTTGCGATGCTGCGTATTTTGAAAGGCTTTGGTATGCGTTTGCTGGCGTTTGACCCTTACCCTAATGCGGCGGCACTGGATATGGGAGTGGAATACGTGGATTTGCAAACACTGTATTCCCAGTCCGATGTGATTTCACTGCATTGCCCACTCACGCCTGAAAACTACCATTTATTAAACCACAGTGCTTTCGACCAAATGAAAGATGGTGTGATGATAATTAACACCAGCCGTGGTGGGTTAATTGACTCTCAAGCTGCGATCGATGCACTGAAGACTCAGAAAATTGGCGCGCTGGGCATGGATGTTTATGAGAATGAACGCGATCTGTTCTTTGAAGATAAATCCAATGATGTTATCCAGGATGATGTCTTCCGCCGTCTTTCCGCCTGTCACAATGTTTTGTTCACCGGGCACCAGGCGTTTTTGACCGCTGAAGCATTAATCAGCATTGCGGAAACAACCTTGAATAATCTTAAACAGCTGGAAGCGGGCGAATCCTGCACCAATCAGATTGCCTGATTTGCTACACTCATGCTGTTGCCGGATAGTTATAGTTAGCTGGTGCTGGCAACGTAACGGCAGTACGTTTGCGTTACCAGCATACTTTATCCTGTGAATAACGGACATGGACACTCTCAGGGAGTAATAAAGATGAAGAAAGTGATACCCGCATTACTGGCTATGATGGCCCTGGCAGGTTGCGCTCAGGAAGGCTCAGCCCCAGGAGCTGCACAACTGGCTGACCAGTCGTTTGTACTGAAAACATTCAATGGCAAACCATTGACAGATAACTCGCGCCCGGCAAGCCTGCACTTTAGCAATACGTTGCAAGTATCAGGCAATATGTGTAACCGCTTTACGGGACAGGGTAGCCTGTCGGGGAATACCCTGACGGTTGCAGGAATGGCAGGCACCAAAATGCTGTGCGTTGATGCGCAAATGAACCAACTGGATAACGTTATCGGCAAGATGTTAACCCAGGGTGCGGCAGTAACATTAACTGCAGATACGCTTACCCTGAAAGCCAATGACGATACTCTGGTTTACCAGCGTATGGCAGGTACCGGAAAATAATCAGTACGTTCCACAATTACCCGCGGCAAGTGCGTTCTCGTTACAGCGTTTGCCGTTGGGTAATGCACATGTGCCAATCATGGAGCCATCGAGTTGGCGTGCAGCAAGTACCATTCCACCTATCATCGCGCAATTTGCCTGGCCTTGTCCGGACATAACTGATTCAAGTGGGCTACGAGTGTGTGCCGCAGTTGCTTGCTGTACCGGTTCATTACTACTGCATGCTGTGAGAAAAAAAAGCGCCGCCCCTGCCGCCACAATAAAACCTGCCTTCATGCGTTTTCTCCTGTCCACCAGGTTGTGTCTGAATAGTCTTTTTTGACAAAACTTTTGCATCATAGGCCACACGTTTCACTACGTCGACCCTGAAACCCACGAGTTTTCAGGGTTTTTGCTATTTTTTTTGTTCCGGAGCACATTTTTTTGCATACATTCAGTGACAGTGTCACTAATTATTCTGTAATGAACAACCAAAACCCCAGGACACAGGGGGAAAAATTGCCTCGCTTCAGGTTTGCTAGACTCAAAACATAATGACAAAAAGCCTGCGCGATGCAGGCCTTATGAATGCAATGTTGAGGAATTTTTATGATAACCACTGATGGCAATGGCGCTGTTGCGTCCGTCGCGTATCGTTTAAATGAAGTTATCGCCATTTACCCCATAACCCCAAGTTCTGTGATGGCAGAACAGGCAGATGCCTGGTCTGAAAATGGGGTGAAAAATGTCTGGGGTGATGTCCCCAGAGTTGTCGAGATGCAATCTGAAGGTGGTGCAATAGCGACCGTTCATGGTGCGTTGCAGACCGGTTCCCTGGCCACCTCTTTCACCTCGTCTCAGGGGTTGTTGTTGATGATCCCGACACTGTATAAACTTGCCGGGCAACTCATGCCCTTTGTGTTGCATGTAGCGGCAAGAACCGTAGCAACGCACGCGTTATCCATTTTTGGTGACCATTCTGATGTCATGGCAGTCCGCCAGACTGGGTGTGCGCTGTTATGTTCGTCCAGCGTACAGGAAGCACAGGACTTTGCTCTGATTTCAACCATGGCGACACTTGAAAGCCGGGTGCCTTTTGTGCACTTCTTTGATGGTTTCCGTACTTCCCATGAGATCAATAAAATCTCACCACTGAGCGATGATACATTGCTCAAATTAATACCCGAATCAGCTATCCTGGCTCACCGTGAACGGGCACTGGACCCGGAGCACCCGGTTATTCGTGGCACATCAGCTAATCCGGATACCTGGTTTCAGGCCCGGGAAGCAACAAATCCGTGGTATGACAGGCTCAGTGGCGTGGTTGAGCAGGCCATGAAGGCATTTGGCGAGCAAACCGGGCGTCACTATCACCCCTTCGATTATTACGGGCATCCACAAGCTGAACGTGTGGTGATTATCATGGGTTCAGCCATCGGTTGTTGTGAGGAAGTTGTTGATTACCTGGCCGCCAACGGTGAGAAAGTCGGATTGCTCAAAGTCCGGCTATTCCGGCCTTTCAGTGCACACCATTTTCTATCTGCGCTACCCGACAGCGTTACTGATATTGCGGTAATGGATCGCACAAAAGAACCGGGAGCTGTTGCTGAACCGCTTTACCTTGATGTCATGACAACGCTGGCACAGGCCTGGCAACAGCGCCAACGGGCGACACTGCCCCGGGTTATCGGTGGCCGCTATGGGTTATCATCAAAAGAGTTTGACCCGCGTTGTGCGCTGGCTATTTTTAATGTGCTTAACCAGGCCGAGCCCCCCACCCGTTTTACTGTGGGGATATTTGATGATATTACCCATCTTTCGTTACCGTTACCTGCACAATCCCTGCCATCTTCCTCCCGCCTTGAAGCCCTGTTTTATGGCCTGGGCAGCGATGGTTCTGTTTCAGCAACTAAAAATAACATCAAAATTATTGGCAACAGCACGCCCTGGTATTCGCAAGGTTACTTCGTTTATGACTCCAAGAAAGCGGGAGGGCTGACAGTTTCGCACCTGCGTATTGCGGATACTCCGGTACGCTCCACCTGGCTGGTAGAAGAAGCCGACTTCATTGGCTGCCACCAGTGGCAATTTATTGATAAATATTCAATGGCGGATAAGCTGAAACCAGGCGGCATTTTCCTGGTGAATTCGCCTTACCCGGAAGATGAAGTATGGCAACGGCTCCCGCAGGAAGTGCAGGCGGTGTTGCGCCATAAACAAGCCCGGCTGTGGGTTATCAATGCAGCAAAAATCGCCCGCGAGTGCCAGTTAGGTGCGCGGATAAATACGGTAATGCAAATGGCCTTTTTCCATTTAACGCAGTTATTACCGGGTAGCCAGGCGCTGGATGCATTAAGGGGCGCCATTGCGAAGAGTTACCAGAGTAAAGGCCAGGAGCTGGTAGAGCGCAACTGGCAAGCTTTAGCGCTGACCGAGTCATCGCTTCATGAAGTGCCAACAGGTGATGTGAACAATAACAGCCACCATATGCCGCCGGTTGTTACGCACACCGCACCGGACTTTGTGAAAACCGTCACCAGCGCCATGATTGCCGGGCTTGGAGACAAACTCCCGGTTTCAGCCTTTCCGCCGGATGGAACCTGGCCCGTTGGCACTACGCGCTGGGAAAAACGCAATATTGCTGAAGCTATTCCCATCTGGAATCCGGGAATTTGTACCCAGTGTAATCACTGTGTTGCCGCCTGCCCACACTCTGCAATACGGGCAAAAGTTGTCGAACCAGAAGCCCTTGATGCAGCACCGGAAACATTGCAGTCACTCGATGTTAAATCACGGGATATGCGGGGCCAGAAGTACGTATTGCAGGTAGCGCCTGAAGACTGCACCGGTTGTGACCTGTGTGTTGAGGTTTGCCCGGCCAAAGACCGCGAGAACCCGGATATTAAAGCGATTAATATGCAGCCAAGGCTTGAGCATGTTGAGCAGGAAAAACAGCATTATGATTTCTTCCTTTCACTGCCAGACCGCGATCGCAGCACACTTGAGCGGATTGATATCCGCACATCACAACTGCTTACGCCATTGTTTGAGTATTCCGGAGCCTGCTCTGGCTGTGGTGAAACGCCTTATATCAAGTTGCTGACGCAGCTGTTTGGCGACCGTTTGTTAGTAGCCAATGCCACAGGTTGTTCTTCCATCTATGGTGGTAACCTGCCAACTACGCCGTGGACAACAGATGCCAATGGTCGTGGCCCGGCATGGGCAAACTCGCTGTTTGAAGATAACGCTGAATTTGGTCTGGGTTTTCGGTTATCCCAGACACAGCATCGCAAGCGGGCTGAACGCCTGTTGGCAACACTGGGTGACGCGCTACCTGATACATTACGCAGCGCGTTAAGTGAACCGGCAAGTATTGAGGAACGCCGCCAGCAAATCAGCCAGTTACGCGCGCTTCTCACTGATATTGCCTCGCCTGCAGCCGTCGAGTTATTGCATGTGGCGGATTACCTGGTAGAACGTTCTGTCTGGCTGGTTGGTGGCGATGGCTGGGCTTATGATATAGGTTATGGCGGGTTGGATCATGTGATGAGCCTGACCGAGAACGTCAATGTACTGGTGCTGGATACCCAGTGTTATTCGAATACGGGTGGGCAGGCGTCAAAGGCAACCCCATTGGGCGCAGTAACCAAGTTTGGCGAGAGTGGCAAACGCAAGGCTCGTAAAGATTTGGGCGTGAGCGTGATGATGTATGGGCATGTGTATGTTGCGCAGATTTCTCTGGGTGCTCAGTTAAACCAGACGGTCAAAGCCATTCAGGAAGCGGAAGCCTGGCCCGGGCCTTCGTTGATAATTGCTTATAGCCCGTGTGAAGAGCATGGCTACGACCTGGCCCTGAGCCACGACCAGATGCGCCAACTCACCACCAGTGGTTTTTGGCCGCTATACCGGTTCGACCCGCAACGGGCAGAACAAGGGAAAGCCCCTTTACAACTCGATTCAAGACCACCCTCTGATGCGCTACGGGAAGCATTACTCAATGAGCAACGCTTCAGGCGGCTGAACAATCAGCAGCCTGAGGTGGCTGAACAATTGTGGCAAGATGCAGCACATTGTCTGCAAAAACGCTACGATTTTCTGGCGATGCTGGCCGGTAAAAGCGTGTCGGGTCAGCCCACTGAATAAGCGTAAGCCCCCGGGTGCTACCCCGGGGTAACTCAGCATGCAATACACAAACCTGAGGTACCCACACGCCCTCTTCCGGTATGCTGCTTCAGCATAAGTCACATGTGCATAAGGTTTTTAATTTGCCTGGTATTTACTCTTTACAGTCATTACACCTACTTTCAGAAATCAGGCTAAGTGATGAAAACATGCTGGCTTTCGCCGTGGTAATCCGTACCATACGCAGCATACTTTTTACTGTGCCTTAACCTGTTCGGCCACCCTGTTGAAAACGGAAAGCATCAGCATATATCTGTGTAGCCTTTGCTGCGCATCAGTGAACTGCTTTTTCGTTACTGCCCGAGAGTTTTAGAATGCAAGATAATCAAGACGTTACCAAGAAAGAACAATACAATCTCAATAAACTGCAAAAGCGTCTGCGGCGCAATGTGGGTGAAGCTATCGCTGATTTTAATATGATAGAAGAAGGCGATCGCATTATGGTTTGCCTTTCAGGCGGGAAAGACAGTTACACCATGCTCGAAATACTGCGTAACCTGCAACAAAGCGCGCCAGTCAATTTTACTCTGATTGCCGTAAACCTCGACCAGAAACAACCGGGTTTCCCCGAGCATATTCTGCCTGAATACCTTGATACTATCGGCGTTGAGTACAAAATTGTTGAAGAAAATACTTACGCTATCGTCAAGGACAAAATTCCGGAAGGCAAAACAACCTGTTCACTTTGTTCACGTTTACGGCGTGGTATTTTGTATCGTACAGCGACAGAAATTGGCGCAACCAAGATTGCGCTTGGCCACCATCGTGATGACATTCTGCAAACCCTGTTTCTCAATATGTTTTATGGCGGTAAGCTTAAAGGCATGCCACCTAAACTGATGAGCGATGATGGCAAACATATTGTTATTCGCCCCCTTGCCTATTGCAGAGAAAAAGATATTGAGCGGTTCTCCACGGCAAAAGCGTTTCCAATTATTCCGTGTAACCTGTGTGGTTCACAGCCGAATTTGCAGCGCCAGGTCATTGCCGACATGCTGCGTGACTGGGATAAACGCTACCCAGGTCGTATTGAGACCATGTTTCGCGCCATGCAGGATGTAGTACCTTCTCACTTGTGTGACACCGAATTATTCGATTTCAAAGGGATTCATCACGGCAGTGAGGTCATTGATGGTGGCGATCTGGCTTTTGACCGCCAGGAGATCCCGTTAACTCCGGTTGGCTGGGAAGAAGACAGTGAATCGAAAAGCCAGCGCCTGGATATCCTGGAAGTAAAATAATTGATAAATATAAAACGGGCCGTCAGGCCCGTTTTATATCTCTGCACCCGATCCTTCTGTGTTAATTCTCCTGGTTTCAGCCTGTCTGCGGCTGCGCTGGTTACATTGTGTTATACCAACAGCTAATGCACTAAAGGGTGCGGGTCAGGATCCGGTACGGGCTCATGAGGTACAGGGTCAGGCCGCGGGTGTGGTTTGGTCACAGGAACAGGCTCTGCGGGAAAAGGGTCACATTTCATATCACCTCCTTTTGCTTCCTGCATAAGCTTAGAACGCCCCAGAAAACAGGCAAAAAAAAGCCGACAAAATTTGTCGGCGTCGTACGAATTAATCTTGCTATGCAGTAATTCAAAAAAGGAAGTAAGACAATATGGAGCGCAACGCCCATCGCTTGACGTTGCATTCACCTGCGAAATTGATATTGCCTTTTTCATCTGGAAAATTTATTGATGTGGCTCAATATAATTGTCTCTTTAGTTCGATAATTCTCGTTATTTACAGCCAGTTACTACGTTTTAACCACACAATAACAGCGACAACAAGAATTACCAACATAAGGCAGAAAAATGCAAAACCAAACCCCCAACTACCACCTGGGATACCACCGAGATTAACGCCAAATAAACCAGTCAGGAATGTGCTGGGAAGAAATACCATAGCCATAAGCGACATGGTATAAGAGCGGCGTGATAATGATTCCTGCATCATCTGTGATATTTCATCAGCCATTATGGCAGTGCGCGCGATGCAGGCATCAATTTCATCCAGCCCGCGTCCCAAACGGTCTGCTATATCCTGCATCCGTCTCCTTTCGTCGTCATCCATCCATGCCAGACGCTCACTGGCAAGACGCGCAAACACATCACGTTGCGGTGCCATATAGCGGCGCATGACTATCAGTTGCTTGCGTAATAATGCAAGTTGACCACGCTGAGGGACTTGCTGGTCCAGTAAATCATCTTCCAGATCGATAATCTGATCATGGAGTTGTTCAATAAACTCACTCGCATGATCAGTTAACGCATCACATACATCAACCAACCATCCGCCGACATCCTTCGCTCCGGTCCCGGATTTCAGGTCATTAATCACATCATCCAGCGCCAAAACCTGGCGCTGGCGTGATGTAATTATCATGTTTTCATTGATATACATGCGCATGGCAACCAGTTGGTCCGGTCGCTCATCTGTACTGCCATTTATGCAACGCAGTGTAATAAAGGTACCTTCTCCCATGCGGGTAACGCGCGGGCGCAGGCTTTCTCCCGCCAGCAAGTCTCTTGCGACATCGGGTAACAGTGGGGAGTTTGCCAGCCAGTCGGCACTTTGTGGATGGGTATAATTAAGATGCAACCAGCATGGATGTTGCTTATCAACACTATCTGATTGTTCCAGAGGAACAATGCCACCCATACCATCAAAACGCCAGGTATAAACGGCGTCAGAAACGAAAAAATCACGCCCGGTTAACCCACTCAAAACTACCCCCTGCTCACGCTCTGTGTTCCATCATAGTGTTACGTTGATGCAGCTATGACCCGGTTTTTACAGTCAATTTAGCAAAATTTCACATCTTATATAACATTCTACTAAAATCCTTTGTAGCATTGGTATGTAACACTTTACCCAAAAGGAACCAGATTTGTTCAGACGGAAAGTATGTAAGGCATTTGACTTACGTTACGAGCAGACACGCCAGCACGCAATAATTATGAGCGCTAACTGGTTTCTGTGGGTTAACCTTTTGTTCAGTATTGTCATTTTAGTTCGTTACTATTTTCACCCCAGAGAAAGTCTTTCTATTCCTGCCGGGCGGATGGATTTCTCGCATTTACCACTATTTGCAGTCATGGTGATAAGTGCTGCAGTGCTGTATATCCTTAAATACTCACCGGACAGACTCTCGCGTAATATTTGGACTATGCTGCGCGTGACAATGCTTATACTCAGCCTGAACTGGTGCCTGGTGCTATTTTTGCTGTTTTCCAGCGGCGGGCGCCCTGTTATTTTCGCGCTGGCTTCTATTTTATTGCTTACCGGGCTGATAGCGCTTTATGTTGATGCTCTGGCGTGGTTTTTGTTCAGTGTACCACTTCAGGCTGCCATTATTATTACCAGCCTGGTGTTTACCAGCTATATCACTGTAGTCAATGTGCTGGCATATATTTCACTCGCTTTATTGGTCGAGTCCGCGCGGCGCATGCTCAATACCTGGTTTGTTCTCGCCATACACCGGGAACAAGAAAATAACGATTTGATTCAGCGCCTGGAGATTCAGGCAAATTGTGATCCTCTTACTGGGTTGGCTAATCGCAGGGCTTTCCAGGTGATGTTAGATAAAACCGTCCAGCGCGCCTCGTTTCAACAGGGCGATAGCGTCTTTTCAATGCTTATGCTCGATGTCGATAAATTCAAAAACTACAATGACTTCTATGGCCACCAGGCAGGCGATTCATGCCTGATCCAGGTCGCTGAATCCATTGAAAGCGCGGTGCGGGCTAACCTGGATTTGGTTGGGCGATTTGGCGGTGAAGAGTTTATTGTATTATTACCTCAGGCATCAGCAACGGACGCTGCCGATATCGCAAAGCGTATACAAAGTGCACTCAGCATGCGAAGTATTGAACATATGGCTTCAGATGTTACCAATAAAGTTACACTGAGTATCGGCATCGCCGAATGGTCAGTGGGAATGAGCGCGAGCCAGCTCATTTCCCGGGCAGACAGCGCGCTTTATTACGCAAAAAATAGTGGCCGGAACCAATACCAAATATTCTACCCGGCCAATGACCAGCAGACAGAACCAACAGCAAAACAGGCATAGCACTGAAAATGTAGATTGCTTTATATGCGTTCTGCTGTTGGTTTGTGGTTATGTCAGGCGTAATGAAGTGGGGAAAACGATATACTGTGAGGTATTATAAATTACATCGCAATGGTACCCAATGACTGATAACTGGACACATAACCCCCGAGTCAACCTGCGACTCTCCCGCTCTGTTAGTGCTGCCATTCTCGGAGATATCAAAGCATTGCTACCCAATGAAGGGATTCAGATTTTTATTAATGAGCTTGATGATGAAAATTATGCCACGCTGGAATGCCAGCAAAATGACGCAATAGCGGCGTTACTGGTGCCCATTATAGTGGTATGGCGCCAACTGGGTTATATCGGACAAATTGTGTGGCAAAGCGGGCAAATCACGCGTGATGTTACCACTGCCACACAATTCCAACTACTTAGTTTAATGAAGACACCGCTGGCATTATTTATTATCCGCCAGGTGTGATACTGCTACGAGCCAGCCCGCAAGGATGACGCAAGGCTGCGCATATCATTGCCCGTTGGCGACTGATGCACACGTAAACCAAATTCACCAATCACAGCATAAATATGATCAAAAATATCCGCCTGGATAGCTTCATACTCAAGCCAGGCGACAGTATTGGTGAATGCGTAAATTTCAAGCGGTAAGCCATCCACTCCAGGAGATAACTGGCGAACCATGGTTGTCATGTTATGGTGAATACGCGGGTGCTGGTTCAGGTATGCGGTCAAATAGGCCCGGAATGTCCCTACATTTGTCAGTTGCCGCACATTGAGTACTGAGCCTGACTCGTGGTCATTTTCCCGGTTCCAGGCTGATAATTCGTTGCATTTCTGTGCTAAATAAGGCGTCAAAATACGCGACTGCTGCAAGTGCGCCAGTTCATCATCAGAGAGAAAATGGATGCTGGTGGTATCAATATTGATGCTACGTTTAATGCGCCGCCCGCCAGACTCAGACATTCCCTGCCAGTTCTTAAAAGCATCAGAAACCAGTGCATAAGTTGGGATAGTAGTAATCGTGTTATCCCAGTTTCTGACTTTAACCGTTGTCAGCCCAATATCGGTAACAGCACCATCAGCGCCATACTTGGGCATTTCCAGCCAGTCTCCCTGGTTTAACATGCGGTTAGCGGAAAGCTGAATCCCCGCCACCAGGCCAAGAATGGGGTCTTTGAACACCAACATGAGTACCGCAGCCATGGCACCCAAACCACTAATCAAAATCGCCGGTGATTTACCAATTAATACCGAGATAATCATGATGCCAATCACAATAGCACTGAGTAGTTTTATGCTCTGGACAATTCCTTTCAGCGGCAGATTCGCGGCGAATGGCAGTTGACGGGAGATAACAAACGAGACATCCATCAGGGAGAAAAAGGCCAGTAACCCATACAACATCACCCATAACTGCGCGGCAGTAAGCAGAAACAAACTGGCGTCACTACCTGCTTCCAGCCACAGTAAAGACTGAATGTGCACAATAATGCCCTGAAGCACAAAGGCCAGGCGGCGAAACAGGTGATGCTGGGTAATAACCTGAAGCCAGAGTGTATTACTACTTCGTGCGCGTTTTTCAAAAGCGCGTAACACAAGGCGATGTAACACGAGGTGAACGACGACAGCCGTAAAAAAAATGATCGCCAGGACACAAGCCAGCGCCATTGAGTTAGTTAAATTAATGCCGTAACGTCCGGCAAAATGCATGAGTTCCTGCATATAATCTCCTTTTTATTCAGGCACTATCTTGCCTTCACACAATCCATGGTGCAATGTTTGTAACGAACAGATCAACAGGCCTGAATGGCAGGGTCTGGTTAAAAGGTAATGAAAAGAGGAATATCAGAGACAGGCAAGAGAGATTTGCCCCTCCGGCGCTTATCTCCGGCACTCACAAATGTGGTGTTAGCTCTTTAGGGGCAATTCAATAATAAGATATCAGATAAATCCGATCAATGCGCCGGTGAGCAAAAATTGCCCCGCATCACAAATTGAGGCCCAGCCCTTGTACAGCCTGATTAATGCTTAATGATATACATTGTCCGACTGTAGGCGACATCTTCGGGGTTATCTATTGGGTAGCCTTTGACCCAGGGTTTAATCAAACGCCCATTGGTATACTGATATATTGGCGCTATCGGTGCCTGCTCTGCGAGGATTTTCTCGGCCTCATTATAATCCTTATTACGGGCCTTTTCGTCCGTTTCACTGGTTGCCTGAGCAATAACCTTGTCATATGCGCTTGAGCTGAAACGCGCGATATTACCACTGTTCGTTGACGTCATGAGCGACAGAAAGGTTGATGCTTCATTATAATCACCTATCCATGAAGCACGGATAACATCAAAATCACCGCTTCGGCGGCTGTCCAGGTAGGTTTTCCATTCCTGATTTTTCAGTGTCACTTCTGCACCGAGCGCTTTTCGCCACATTGAAGCAATGGCAATGGCGATTTTTTGATGGTTTTCTGATGTATTGTAAAGCAGAGATAACTTAAGCGGCTTTTCTGGCCCGAAGCCTGCCGCTGCCAGCAACATTTTTGCCTGCAGGTTGCGCTCTTCCTGAGTCATATCCTGGAACAGGGCGGGTTGAGGCATGAATCCATGTGTTACATCCGGTGTAAAATGCCAGGCGGGTTTTTCCCCGGTACCAAGAACCTTATGAGCAATAATGTCGCGGTTAATGGTCAGGCTTAATGCCAGCCGTACACGCGGATCCGCAGTTGGCCCTTTTTGGGTATTAAATGCGTAGTAGTATGTGCCCAGCTGAGGTGGTGTATAGACTTGTCCGGGAAGCGTCTCCAGCAGTTTGTGATACATGTTCTTCGGGAAGGATTCCGTAATGTCAATGCCACCGGACAGATAACGTTTGGTCGCCGCTGATTCCTGGTTAATTGGGATAAATGTCACCCTGGTGAGTACTGTTTTGGCATTATCCCAATACTGCCTGTTAGGTGTGACTACGAGTTTCTCGTTAACAACTCTGGAAGCCAGTACAAAGGCGCCGTTTCCCACCAGGTTCTCTGGGCGTGTCCAGTTGTTACCATATTTTTCTACCGTTGCCTGTTTTACCGGGAAAAGTGCAAAGCTTGCCGTTAGCAGTGGGAAAAAAGGCACGTTTTTATCGAGTTGTACCTGCAGCGTTCGGCTGTCGAGCGCACTGACACCCAGTTTGTCCGGAGCCACTTTGCCTTCGGTAATAGCCTGCGCATTTTCTATTCCGGCCAGTGCCGCAAATGACGCAAAAGGCGAGCTTGTCTTTGGGTCCACCAGGCGGCGCCAGCTATAAACAAAATCTTCTGCGGTTACCGGTGAGCCGTCAGACCAGCGGGCATCGGACCTCAGAGTAAACGTCCAGATACGGTTGTTATTAGTTTGCCACTTTGTTGCCACGCCAGGAATCAGTGCGCCTGTCGCATCCTGATTAGTAAGCCCTTCAAACAAATCACGAATTACCTGAATTTCAGGTAACCCGACAGCTTTAGCGGGATCCAGTGATGCAGGTTCATCTTTGATATGGCGATTTAATTCCTGCTTTGCTGCAAGCTGTGTCCCTGGCGGTACATCGGCGGCAAATGTGGCCGTTGTGGCACCGCCAACGATAATTGCACTGCAAAGCATTCGGGTAACGAGTTTCATGTGGCTTCCCTGGTTAGAGTTTATCTTTTCCGCACTGGTCGGCACTTTTGATAATTATTTGTTTTGACAGGAGCAATTGCAAACATTCTGTAATACTTTGTTGTAGCTTTTACGACGAACTGTAATCACGCCTGCCATACAGCAGTTCAACATGATTCGTCCTGGTAAACATTTCTGACAACAAGGTGATTTATGACGCTTTCACGAGCGAGACAATTACGCGGTAATTTCCAGACGTCCGCGCAACAATATGGCACCAGCGTTGGTGGGGCTCAGCTTCTCTGGTTTCCGGCCACTGAAATGCAGCCTTCTGCAGGATTGATTATGGCCGGGACCCATGGTGATGAAACTGCAAGTATTATCACCCTGTCCTGCGCGCTGCGGACGCTGGAAGAAACACACCGCCGCCATCATGTCATTCTTTGTGTTAACCCGGACGGCTGCCAGAGTGGTTTGCGGGCAAATTTACGCGGTGTGGATTTGAACCGGAATTTCCCGGCAGCCAACTGGAAACCGGGCGAGACCGTTTATCGCTGGAACACGCAGGCAGCGGTTCGTGATGTAAAACTCTCATCTGGTGAATTTGCCGGCTCTGAGCCAGAAACCCAGGCATTGTGCCAGTTAATCACCCGGATAAAACCTGCCTGGACTGTTTCGTTTCATGAGCCATTAGCCTGCGTTGAAGACCCATACCGCACAGCGCTTGGGGAATGGCTGGCGAAAATGCTGATGTTACCTCTGGTCACCAGCGTGGGCTACGCCACGCCGGGCTCATTTGGCAGTTGGTGTAAAGATAACAGTCTGCCATGTATTACAGCAGAATTACCGCCGGTATCTGCAGACCTCGCTTGTGAGCGTTTCCTGGATGGATTTATCAGCCTGCTTACTTACGAGGGTTAAAGATGTAACATGCCCGGTGTAAAGTTAAGCCCGGGCTCAACATCCACTGCCAGCCACGTTGGGCCATCCAGGTCCAAAAAACGCGCAGAAGGCACCAACGGTAATGCGGCAGTAATCGCACGTGAGGTACACAGCATACAACCTAACATAACCTCAAAACCTGCAGCTATTGCCGCCTGTTGTAATAACAATGCTTCTGTCAGCCCACCCGTTTTATCAAGCTTAATATTGACCATGTCATAATAGCCGGCCAGCGCATCCAGGTGTGAGCGCGTATGGCAGGATTCATCCGCACACACAGGCAAAGGGTGAATAAAATTCGCCAGTGCAGCATCGTCACCCGCTGGCAAGGGTTGCTCCAGCATGGCCACATTGAGGTCTGCAAGTAGCTGGCAACGGGCTGCCAGCCCTTCCACATGCCATGATTCATTAGCATCAACAATCAACGTTGCATCCGGCACAGCTGTACGAATAGCAACCATGCGCTCCGTTATCAGACGGTCGTCGAGCTTCACTTTTAATAAATGTGCGCCATTCAACCAGAGCCTTTGTGCTGCCTGAGCCATTCTTTCCGGGGTATCGATGACCACGGTTTGTGCCATTACCACACTTTCGGGCAAGGGAGTTTTCAGGTATTGCGGTAGCGTAAGCCCTGCGAGGCGAGACTCAAGATCCCATAATGCGCAGTCTACCGCGTTGCGGGCGGCCCCGGCAGGTAGTGCATCCTGGAGATCACTACGGTTCATTCCCAGTTCCAGGGCCGGTATGATACTTGCCACCTGAGCCAACACAGAAGCAGCTGTTTCCCCGTAACGCAGATAAGGTGTGCACTCCCCTACACCTTTTACTCCTGACTCATCAATAATTTCGACCACCACAACAATGGCCTGTTCGCGTGTTCCGCGGGCAATCGTAAAGGGTGTATTAAGTGGCCATGACTCCTCGTAGACACTGACATTTCTCATCACGGTTTATCCCTTTTGTGTTTAATGCAGTATATACCGTTGCACCCAATTATCTTCACGGACATCGGTTTAGTATTCTGGTGCAAATACTTCGCCACGGCTCTCTGTTAACAGTTTTGGCGCTACAATTGCCGGGATGTAAATAATTTTTTATATTCATTCGCTATGAGTTGGCTTACACTAGCTCAAGCGTTAACAATATGAGAACAGGAAAATAACTATGTCACAACTCGTTCATTTTCAGGGTAACCCGGTTGCCGTTAAAGGTCAGATCCCTCAGGCTGGTAGTGTTGCTGCGGCATTCACTCTGGTCGCAAAAGACCTTGCAGATATCTCCCTGAGCCACTATGCGGGTAAACGTAAAGTTCTGAATATTTTCCCAAGCATTGACACTGGTGTTTGCGCAGCATCTGTTCGCAAATTCAACCAACTGGCTACCGAAATGGATAACACTGTTGTGTTGTGCATTTCGGCTGACCTGCCATTTGCCCAGTCTCGCTTCTGCGGTGCTGAAGGCCTTAGCAATGTCGTGACACTTTCTACTCTGCGCCACCCTGAATTCCAGGATACTTATGGGGTGGGGATTGATGATGGTGCACTGAAAGGCCTGACCGCCCGTGCTGTTGTCGTGATCAACGAGAAAGATGAAGTGATTTTCAGCCAACTGGTTAATGAAATCACTGAAGAGCCGGATTACAGCGCCGCACTGGCCGCACTGAAAGGCTGATTGTTCGTTCTTTGATAAAAAGCCGGTTGGATTACAACCGGCTTTTTGTTTACTCACTCTTCCGTTTTACGCCCGCTCAGGCCATATTCCCTTAGCTTGTTCGCAATAGCGGTATGCGACACTCCGAGCCGCCTTGCCAGTTTACGTGTGCTGGGGTAATTACGGTAAAGCTGTGTGAGCACCGCACGTTCAAAGCGGCGCGTGATATCATCTAATGAGCCTTCCATAACGTCATCACCCACCGGCATCACGCTGGCATCCACATCCGGTAATAACACATCCTGAGAACGCAGTTCATAACCTTCAAGCTGAGTCAGAGCCCGGTAAATCGCATTTTTTAACTGCCGGACATTGCCCGGCCAGCTATAACGAGAAAGCACTGAATTTAATTCCGAGGATAACTTAGGCCGCGGCACACCTTGCTCATCAGCAAAGCGGGCAACGAACAACTCAGTAAGCGGCATGATATCCTGCGGGCAGTCACGCAATGGTGGAAGGTTTAATGTCAGGACATTCAGCCGATAATAAAGATCTTCACGGAATGCGCCTTTTTGCACCAGTTCGACAAGGTTTTTCTGGGTAGCGCAGATAACCCTTACATCAACATGCACTTCATGTTCATCGCCTACGCGGCGGAAGGTACCATCGTTGAGAAAACGCAACAGTTTTGCCTGCATGCGCGGCGACATTTCGCCAATTTCATCTAATAAGACGGACCCGCCATTCGCCTGCTCGAAAAACCCTTTTTTCCCTTCTGTAGCATTAGCATAAGCACCTGCAGCATGGCCGAATAATTCACTTTCGACGGCATCTTCCGGGATTGAAGCACAATTAAGCGCCAGGTAAGGTTTTTCTGCCCGGGGGCTCGCCATATGGCAGGCACGGGCAAACAAGTCTTTACCTGTACCTGTTTCACCGACAATAAGTAATGGGGCATTGAGCCCGGCCACTTTGCGCGCCAGTTCGACAACATGGCGCATTGCGCCACTCACCGCGACAACCTGGCTGAAAGCCTCCACATTTTGGTGATTCAGGTTCTGCAACTGCCTGCCCATACGAATGGTCGACTGGAGCATTACAACTGCACCACCAGGCACCGTTTCACCGCTTTCTTCAGCTTCAACCTGTACCGGGGTAATTTCCATCAGAAAATTTTGCCCGTTAATCACCACATGTTCGGTATGTGATGCAACCGGGCGGCTTTCCAGCCAACGGACAAAATTAAAACCGGGAATCAGGCTGGCCGCATTATGGTTACGTAGTTTATCAGCGTCTTGCCCAAACAATGCACAGCACGCCGGGTTTGCCATCTCCACTTTGCTTTTCATATCCAGCGATAATACGGGTTCAGGCAGTGCTTCCAGCAATGCACTTAACGCACGGTGCTCCCGCTCTGTAGGCATCCAGGGTACTGTGCGCACATCAGAGACACCAGGGATACGGCGAATTTCTGCCATCAGGCTGCTGAAGGTATCAAACGCCTGAGTGGAAAAATTGAGATAAATGCGCCCAATGGGATCAATTTCAATGCCCCGTAAATCGATACCACGCAGCACCAGTAAATCGAGTAGCTCACGCGTGAGCCCAAGGCGGTCTTCACAAAACACTTCAAGGCGCATGGCAGGAACCTATATAACAATCAAAAGGACAGTTTGTGATGATACTGCACTTCTGTGCTATCCAGAAGCTATCTGTCAACAAATATTGACAGCCATAAGTTATCAATCAGGGCATAGCGCGTTACAGGTAACAACGTGAAAGGTATCAACAAAGCAATAGCAGCACCGCACTTCTCTTCAGTGCGGTGTTTGGCTTAAGCGGAAGGTGTATTGGTCTGTTTACTGCGTTGCAATGTTGCACGAACCTCACTTATCAGTTCGCGGCGGAAATCGCCCAGTTTCGGTTTATCGCCTGTCCACGGGAGTGGGCGGCATAACTCCATGGTTTTTATTCCCAACCGGGCGGTCAACAGGCCAACGCCAATGCCCTGGGCAGCCCGGGCAGAAAGGCGTGCTGCCAGGTCCTGAGACATCCAGTCCATCCCCACTTCACGTACCAGTTCACTTGCTCCGGCGAAGGCAATATTCAGCAATACCATGCGAAACAGGCGGATACGGCTGAAGTACCCCAGTTCGATACCGTACAACCCCGCAATGTGGTTAATCAGCCGGATATTGCGCCAGGCCACAAACGCCATATCAACCAGTGCAAGTGGGCTGACTGCAATCATCAGCGAAGACTGCGCCGCTGAACGGCTGATGGCTTTACGCGCCTGGTTATCCAGAACCGGCTGTACCATTTGCCCGTACAGTGTGATGACTTCTTTGTCATTATGGGTTTCATGTAACGCCGAATACCAACGCTGCATGGCTGGATGGCGCTGATCAATCCCGGCCTTACCGGCAAGTTTTTCACAAAACACCCGTGCCTTGCCCGAAGCATAGCTGGTTAACATTTCGGCCGCTTCATGGCGTTCTTCGACTCGCTGGCGTAACTTCCATAACCTCCGCCATTCAGTTACCAGTGAACCGGCTCCCGCAACAACAATCAGCCCTCCCGCAGCGCAACCCCCCAGGCTTATCCAGTCCTGTGTGACCCAGGCATTGTGTGCCCATGTCACTCCCTGCGCCACCACGCTCACGCCGAAAATAGCCAGACCAAGCCCGACCAGACGCCGCCATACGCTTTTTTTCGGTTGCAGTGCGCGGGAAACCAGTGCTTCGGCCTGCTGGGCTTCTTCGTTTTCCGGTTCATTTACTTGCACAGGTTCAAAGTTTTCAGCCACATCAAATACTTTGGCCGGGCGCACCGTTGCTTCTGCCTTCTGCACTGGTTTTTCCTGGGAAAAATCAATGCGCGGTTTTATTGGTTCACTCATCGCAGCTTGTCTCCTATCAGGAACTCCATCGCAGCATCCAGCCGAATATGCGGTAAAGGGTTGTCAATATCCATGGGTAGCGGGCGAAATTGCTCAAAAGAGAACCCCTGCTGTTCCCAGAAAGCATTACCAGGCAAACGTGACGGCACTTCTCCTGGGAAGAATGTCAACGGTGTACCATCAGATAACCGGTGACCCTGTAACGCTGGAACTTTTTCGCCCTGATAATCCACCAACCCGGCAGTAGTTGCCTGAACAGATGCCAGCCCCATGCACTCCATTTTAATGCCTTCAAACGCAGCATTCTGCCAGGCATCCTGCACCAGTTGCTGGAGCAGGCTGACCAGGTTGGCATGCTGGTCATGGGTGACATGGTCTGCCTTGGTTGCCGCAAATAACAGCTTATCAATGACTGGTGAAAATAATCGCCGGTACAGTGTGCGCTGCCCGTAATGAAAGCTCTGCATTAATTGCGTTAGTGCGAGGCGCATGTCGTTAAACGCCTGCGGCCCGCTATTAAGTGGCTGCAGGCAATCAACCAGCACAATTTGCCGGTCAAACCGGATAAAGTGTTCCCGGTAAAAACCGCGAACTACATGCTGGCAATAATAGTCGTAGCGGGCCCGCAACATGCCTGCATTGGTTTGTTTCCCTGCCTGAGCAATGACATGGTCACCCAGGTTATCTACATCAGGCCAGGGGAAAAACTGCAATGCGGGAGCACCAGACATTTCGCCAGGCAGGACAAAACGCCCGGGCTGAATAAAGTGCAGGCCAGCCTGTTTACAGGCATGCAGATAATCAGTCCAGGCTGTGGCTATTTCTGCAAGGTGTTTTTCATCCGCCGGCGCGTTCGGGTCCAGGTCTTGCGACAAGGCCTGCCACTTTGCCGCCATCTCACCTCTGGCTCCTTTCAGCAGCCCTGTCATTTGGCGCGACCAGGCAGCATAGTCCAGCCCCAACATGGGAAGATCCAGTAACCATTCCCCCGGGTAATCCACGATATCGAGATACAGTGTGGCATTTTCTTTAAAATGCCGCATAACGCTGGTAGCTGAACGAAAACGAAGTGCAAGACGGATTTCGCTGACACCACGGGTTGGTGTGGGCCAGGCTGGAGGGCTGCCATAAAGCTGTGCAATCCCTTCATCATAGGTAAAGCGTGGAATACCCAAATTTTGCTGTGGTACCCGGCGGGCACCATACAGGCGCCCTTCCCGCGCAGCATTAAGCAAAGGCAGACGCGCGCCGGTTTGAATATTAAGTAATTGGTTAACGAAGGCAGTAATAAAAGCGGTTTTACCGCTACGGCTTAGCCCTGTGACAGCAAGGCGCAGGTGCCGGTCTGCTCCCCGGTTGACCAGAGCCTGAAACTCATTTTTTATTCGCTTCATAACATTCCTGTTATTTGCCAGTACACCCTTTGCCTGCTGCAAAGGCACCTGCATCTCATTGATTTAGATGGCGACCATTGACGACCAGGAGAAATAATAATCATACTGCTAATGACAAACACCAAACAAAATCAAGGTACTGACCACAGTATATACATGAACACCAGCCACTACACTGCCGGGGATTTACCCACCGGAGTTTATACATCAGGGTTATTATGCCAGCGTTGGGTGAATTTTTTCGCGCAAGTGCGTAACACAGGCTCCAGGGCAACGCCCAACAACAGCCGCAAGGGTTTGTGGGCCACCCGGCTAATCACCAGAGTGGCAACTCCGGCAGGCACAAAACGTAACGCGACCGTCGTGGCTAACATGGCCAGAGGTGCCAGGCGGCGATAGCCTGGCTCTGGTGTGCTGTTTACGGTTTTCATAGCTGACGAAACCGACTACGCAAAGTAAAGGAATCCGAGGTAATATAACGCTCCATTGCCTGTAGCCGCCTTTCACTTTCGCCAAGTAATTGATCAGCCTGTGCCAGCAGATGATGGTTGTCAGGTACCGGCTCCTGTTCGTCCTGCAAGCCTTCAGGTCGCGGGTCTAATGCAAATGTTAACGCGATATAGGCCACCACGACAAAAAAGAACAGACCAAAAAACAGCGACAATACCGTTATTGCCCGCACCAGCTTTACTGGTACGTCAAGGTATTCAGCAATCCCGGCACAGACCCCTTTAATCATCCCTTGTTGTGGGTTGCGCCAGAGTTTGCGTTTATGAAATGCGGCCATTAACGTTCCCTCCATCCAGGATGTTCAGCATCCAGTATTTGTTCCAGTGCCTGTATCCGGTCCTGCATACGCCTTGCCTCTCCCGTAAGTTGTTGCAAGCGTTGTTGCTCATTATTTGATAAAACACTTTCGCCTTTGTCACGGTTGCTGTAGTGCAGCCACAGCCAAACGGGGGCGACAAACAACATAAAAATGGTTAACGGAATAGCCAGAAAAAGCGCGCTCATTGGTTCTCCTTACTATATGAATGACGCTCACACAGGGTATCTGCGTGCAATCAGGCATTGTTGTCTTTGTTCATTTTGGCTTTCAGTGCCGCGATTTGTGCGCTGATTTCATCATCGGCTTTTAATTCTGCAAATTCCTGATCAAGGCTTTTACTTTTGCCAAACCGGTGGCTTTCCGCTTCTGCCTCCATCTGATCGATGCGGCGTTCAAACGCATCAAAACGCGCCATTGCTTCATCCAGTTTTCCGGTATCAAGCTGACGACGAACATCACGTGAGGAAGCCGCTGCCTGATGGCGCAAAGCCAGGGCTTGCTGGCGGGCCCGGGTTTCAGTCAGCTTATTTTCAAGCTCACCAATTTCTGTTTTCATGCGTAGCAAGGTTTCATCAATGTGCTCAACTTCGTTATTGAGGCTGGTAATAAGATCAGTGAGTTTCTGTTTTTCAATCAATGCCGCACGGGCCAGATCTTCTTTTTCTTTTCTCAGCGCCAGCTCGGCTTTTTCCTGCCACTCCAGTTGGCGAGCCTGTGCCTGGTCAATACGGCGCGTCAGCTGTTTTTTCTCTGCCAGTGCGCGGGCAGATGTTGAACGTACTTCGACCAGCGTATCTTCCATTTCCTGAATCATCAGCCGTACTAATTTTTGTGGATCTTCTGCTTTTTCCAGTAAGGAGTTGATGTTGGCATTAATGATGTCAGTAAAGCGCGAAAAAATTCCCATTTAAATCTCCTTAACCTGCCAGACTGAACATAGACAGGTTTCTGTGTTGTGCCAGAACAGGCTGGCATGCCTTTGACTGAGCTCTGGTATTCGCTATACCACCGCGATTACTCTTCTGCTGTACCCTGTGGGTATTACAAATTGCGTGCCAACATATCAACACATTGAAATAAAACATTTTTAATTATTTTACCTGCCAGGCAGAACTGGCTATAGTGGTTAAATACACCACCAAGTAGTGAATTTGACCATGACAGATGAGAAGGATAACCTGGTTGGCGAGTCCAATAACTTTCTTGAGGTGCTGGAGCATGCCTCACGCCTGGCTCAATTGAACAAACCCGTTTTGGTAGTTGGTGAACGGGGAACCGGTAAGGAGTTAGTTGCTCACCGGATTCATTACTTATCACCGCGCTGGCAAGGGCCATTTGTTTCACTCAACTGTTCGGCCCTTAATGAAAATTTACTGGATTCAGAGCTTTTTGGTCATGAGGCAGGTGCATTTACTGGGGCGCAAAAACGCCATCCCGGCAGGTTTGAACGCGCCGAAGGTGGAACGCTTTTTCTCGACGAATTAGCGACGGCTCCCATGCAGGTTCAGGAAAAACTGTTGCGGGTTATTGAGTACGGAGAGCTGGAACGTGTCGGTGGAACCCAGCCGCTCAAGGTTGATGTCAGACTGGTTTGTGCCACAAATGCCGACTTACCCGCGATGGCACACAGCGGACAGTTCAGAGCCGACCTGCTCGACCGTCTGGCATTTGATGTTGTTACTCTGCCCCCTTTACGCCAGCGTCAGTCCGATATTTTATTGCTGGCTCAACACTTTGCCATCCAAATGTGCCGGGAAATGGGCTTACCATTATTTGCCGGCTTTAGCGAACAGGCCGAGTCACAGTTACTGGCCTGGCCCTGGCCGGGTAATATTCGTGAATTGAAGAATGTTGTTGAACGCTCGGTTTACCGTCATGGTTCAAACCCCGAAGAGCTCGATAATATTGTCTTCAACCCTTTTTCAGGTTCCGGTTCGCAGTTAGCCGGGGAAGAGCCTGCCATATCACCAGCGCTTTCAGTACCGGTGTTACCCATAGATTTACGGGCCTTTCAGTTGCAACAAGAAAAAAGTCTGGTGCTAACAAGCCTGCAACAAACCCGTTTTAACCAGAAAATGGCGGCGGAAAAGTTGGGGTTAACCTACCACCAATTACGTGCTTTGCTCAAAAAACATCAAATCCACTAGCCCGTTGGCGATATTTACAGCAAACATTCCGACATTTTTTGGGATGGCGTTAAGAGTGCGATACACTTAAGTTCTTAGTTATCGTGACCCAAAAAAATATGCGCTCATTTCTCGTTTCATTGCTGGCCCTGCTGGGTTCTCTTAGCAGTACAGCTTATGCTACGTCACAGGACTCACCGCCAGACATTCACCAGAGCGGTTTTGTCTATTGTGCCAATGGCCAGGTTAATACCTTCAATCCGCAAAAAGTCAGTGAAGGTCTAACGGTGGATACCCTTGCGGCTCAACTTTATGACCGGTTACTTGATGTGGACCCTTACACTTACCGACTGGTGCCAGAACTCGCACAAAGTTGGGAAGTGCTGGATAATGGTGCCACCTTCCGCTTTCATTTACGCCATGATGTGGCTTTCCAGACTACTGCATGGTTTACGCCAACCCGCAATTTGAATGCGGATGATGTTGTGTTCAGTTTTAAACGCATCTTCGACAAGAACGACCCCTGGCATAGTGTCAATGGCGATAACTACCCCTATTTCGACAGCCTTCAGTTTGCTGATACCATTGAAAGTATTCGTAAGCTTGATAATTACACCGTTGAGTTTCGTCTTAAGCGCCCGGATGCTTCATTTTTATGGCACCTTGCCACGCACTATGCATCAGTAATGTCTGCGGAATATGCTCACAAGCTGGAAAATGCAGGTAAACAGGAGTTAATTGACCGCCTGCCGGTGGGGACCGGGCCGTTTAAACTCACTGAGTATCGCGCTGGGCAATTTATCCGCCTGGCACGGCATGAACATTACTGGCGCGGCGAGCCTAAAATGCCCCAGGTGGTGATTGATATGGGCTCTGGTGGTACCGGGCGTATGTCCCGTCTGCTCACTGGGGAATGCGATGTCCTTGCCTGGCCTGCTGCCAGCCAGTTGACCATTTTGCGTGATGACCCGCGTCTGCGCCTGACCTTACGCCCCGGGATGAATATTGCATTCCTGGCGTTCAATACCAACAAACCACCACTAAATAACCCGGCAGTTCGGCATGCTCTGTCGCTATCGATTAATAACCAACGCCTGATGCAGTCAATTTATTATGGTACGGCAGAAACAGCAGCCTCCATTCTGCCGCGTGCATCCTGGGCGTATGACAGTAGTTCCAAAATTACGGAATACAACCCGGAAAAATCACGTCAGCAACTGGAAGCACTGGGTATCAAAAATCTGACATTACAGCTTTGGGTACCAACCACTTCCCAACCCTGGAACCCCAGCCCACTTAAAACGGCTGAACTGATTCAGGCAGATATGGCACAAGTTGGCGTGAAGGTGATTATTCGTGCGGTTGAAGGTCGTTTCCAGGAAGCCCGGTTAATGGATATGAGCCACGACCTGACATTAACCGGTTGGGCAACGGACAGTAATGATCCGGACAGTTTCTTCCGACCGTTACTAAGTTGTGCCGCAAGCCGTTCACAAACCAATTTTTCTCACTGGTGTAACCGGGATTTTGATGCTGTGTTACAGCAGGCTCTGGACTCCTCCCAGCTTTCATCGCGCATTGAAGCCTACCGTCAGGCTCAGCAGATTCTGGCACAGGAGCTTCCGGTTTTACCGCTGGCTTCTTCACTGCGTTTACAGGCCTATCGGTATGATATGAAAGGACTGGTGCTAAGCCCCTTTGGCAGTGCTTCATTTGCCGGAGTCTGGCGTGAAACCCCTGAGGTGAAAAAACCATGATTATTTTCACATTGCGCCGCTTGTTATTACTGATAGTGACCTTGTTTTTACTTTCATTTGTGGGGTTCAGCCTGAGTTATTTCACTCCCCATGCGCCACTACAGGGAGCCTCGGTGTGGAATGCCTGGCTATTTTGGTTCAACAGTTTAATCCACTGGGATTTTGGTGTTTCCAGTATTAATGGTCAGTCAATTAATGAACAACTTGCCGAAGTTTTTCCGGCGACCCTTGAATTATGCATTTTGTCATTCGGTCTGGCACTGGTAGTCGGTATCCCGTTGGGTATGCTCGCTGGTGTCACTCGTTATAAATGGCAGGACAACCTTATTTCAACTTTGGCGCTTATAGGATTCTCCATTCCGGTGTTCTGGCTTGCGCTATTGCTGACTTTATTTTTCTCACTTACGTTAGGCTGGTTACCTGTCTCGGGACGAATAGATTTGCTCTATCAGGTCAAAGATGTAACAGGTTTTGCATTAATTGATGCCTGGCTTTCAGATTCACCTTATCGCACTCAGATGATTATGAGTGTGCTACGTCATATGGTGCTGCCAGTTGCCACATTGACTCTCGCGCCTATGACTGAAGTGGTGCGCTTAATGCGCATCAGCACTATTGAGGTTTTCGATACCAATTACATTAAAGCGGCGGCCACCCGCGGTGTGTCACGGTTTACCGTTCTGCACCGGCATGTACTGCATAATGCCCTTCCCCCGGTGATTCCCCGTTTGGGTTTGCAATTCTCCACTATGCTCACGCTCGCGATGATAACTGAAGTGGTCTTTAGCTGGCCGGGTCTGGGCCGCTGGTTGGTTAATGCCATTCGCCAACAAGATTATGCCGCCATTTCTGCGGGGGTAATGGTCATTGGCTCATTAGTTATTATTGTCAATGTTGTTTCAGATATTCTGGGTGCGCTTGCCAACCCATTGAAGCATAAGGAATGGTATGCCCTACGATAATGTTTACAGCGAAAAGCGTCCACCAGGGCCGTTGCTGATTACCTGGCGAAAATTTTATGGTGATACGCCAGCAATGATTGGCCTGTATGGGTGTGGGGCATTATTGCTTTTGTGCCTGTTCGGCCGTGTTTTTGCCCCTTATGGTATTGACCAACAGTTTTTGGGCTATCAATTATTGCCGCCGTCCTGGTCACGTTATGGTGATGTGTCTTTCTTTCTCGGCACTGATGATTTAGGGCGTGATGTGTTGAGCCGGCTGCTCAGTGGCGCATTGCCCACTGTGGGGGGCGCGTTTGTAGTTACCCTGGCGGCAGCATTTTGCGGGCTGATCATGGGCGTGTTTGCCGGTTCAACTCATGGTCTGCGTTCTGCCGCGCTTAACCATATTCTGGACGCACTGCTGTCGATTCCGTCACTGTTACTGGCGATTATAGTTGTTGCTTTCGCCGGGCCACACTTGTTTCATGCCATGTTTGCAGTCTGGCTTGCCTTGTTACCACGTATGGTACGTTCCGTTTATCTGTTGGTGCATGATGAACTGGAAAAAGAGTATGTCATTGCTACACGGCTTGATGGTGCTTCCACACTGAATATTCTGGTTTACTCAGTTATGCCAAATATTGCCGCCGGGTTGGTGGGGGAAGTCACCCGCGCTTTTTCTATTGCAATCCTGGATATTGCAGCGCTCGGTTTTCTCGACCTTGGCGCACAACTTCCTTCTCCAGAATGGGGAGCGATGCTGGGTGATGCACTTGAGTTGATCTACGTTGCCCCCTGGACCGTGATGTTGCCAGGCGCTGCTATCATGATAAGTGTCCTGTTGATTAACCTGCTGGGTGATGGTATTCGCCGCGCAATCATTTCAGGGGTGGAATAATGCCATTATTGGATATACGCAATCTCACCATTGAATTGAAAACCAGCGAAGGCTGGGTTAAAGCGGTTGACCGGGTCAGCCTGACACTCAATGAAGGTGATGTCCGGGGTCTGGTTGGTGAGTCTGGCTCAGGTAAAAGTCTGATAGCCAAAGCATTGTGTGGTGTCACGAAAGATAACTGGCGAGTTACAGCTGACCGTATGCGTTTTGACGATATCGATTTGATGCGCCTGTCATCAAGGGAACGTCGCAAACTTATCGGGCACAATGTTTCAATGATTTTTCAGGAGCCACAATCCTGTCTTGACCCTTCGGAATCAATTGGCCGTCAGTTAATGCAAAATATTCCGGGGTGGACCTGGAAAGGCCGTTGGTGGAAACGGTTTGGCTGGCGTAAGCGCCGGGCTATCGAGTTGCTTCACCGCGTGGGAATTAAAGATCATAAAGATGCCATGCGCAGCTTTCCGTATGAATTAACGGAAGGTGAATGCCAGAAAGTGATGATTGCCATTGCCCTTGCTAACCAACCAAGACTTTTGATTGCGGATGAGCCAACTAATGCGATGGAACCCACCACACAGGCGCAAATTTTCCGGTTACTCAGCCGGCTAAACCAGAACAACAATACGACAATTTTGTTGATAAGCCATGACTTGCAAATGTTGAGCCAGTGGACAGACCGGATCATAGTAATGTATTGCGGGCAGACCGTGGAATCAGCACCCAGTGATGAACTGATTTCAATGCCTTACCATCCGTATACCCAGGCGCTGATTCGTGCTATTCCAGATTTCGGCAGTGCAATGCCGCATAAAAGCCGGCTGAACACCCTGCCGGGCGCCATTCCGCTACTGGAACATTTGCCTATTGGCTGTCGGCTTGGTCCACGCTGCCCTTACGCCCAGCGTGAATGTATTGAAACTCCACGCCTGACTGGAGCACGTAGCCGGCAATACGCATGCCACTTCCCGTTAAATATGGAGAGCCAGTAATTATGGTGGAAACATTACTCGAAGTCAGAAACCTGAGTAAAACTTTCCGCTACCGCACAGGAATGTTTCACCGGCAACTGGTTGAAGCGGTTAAACCACTGAGTTTTATGCTCAGGGAGCGGCAAACGCTGGCTATTATTGGCGAGAATGGTTCGGGAAAATCAACCCTGGCAAAAATGCTGGCGGGGATGGTGGAACCAACCGCCGGTGAAGTGGTGATTAATGACCACCTATTGCATTATGGCGATTATGCCTGGCGCTGCCAGCAAATACGCATGATCTTTCAGGATCCGTCCACCTCGCTCAATCCGCGCCAACGGGTTTCCCAAATACTGGATTTCCCCTTACGCCTGAATACGGAGTTAGAGCCAGAGGCGCGCCGTAAACAGATAGTGGAAACACTACGTATGGTTGGATTGTTACCGGATCACGCCAGCTACTACCCGCATATGCTTGCTCCCGGGCAAAAACAGCGCCTGGGTCTGGCCCGTGCGTTAATTCTCCGGCCAAAAGTGATTATTGCTGATGAAGCACTGGCATCTCTGGATATGTCTATGCGTTCTCAGTTGATTAACCTCATGCTGGAATTGCAAGAGAAACAAGGTATTTCATATATTTATGTTACTCAGCATATAGGCATGATGAAACACATTAGTGATCAGGTAATGGTGATGCAGCATGGCGAAGTCGTTGAGCGTGGCAGTACCGCAGATGTGCTTGCATCGCCATTGCATGAGCTGACCCGCAGGCTTATCGCCAGCCATTTTGGGGAAGCACTGACTGCAGATGCCTGGCGTAAAGACAAAAAATAGCTCAGCAAGGTTTATATACGCGCTGGTTGGATGAGGCGCTATGCTATTGAGTGATATACTGCGCCAGCGTTATGCGGCCTGCTCCGCGTGCCCGCCAAATAGTTAGATAGTTATGTTGTGATTGGTGCGCTATAACTTCGGGCTGATTTCGAATAATTGAAAAAATTGCTTTTAATAAATTGAATTTAAAGCAAATAAGTACTGACAATAAGGATTAAAACTATGGGTTTTCTTTCCGGTAAGCGCATTCTGGTCACTGGTCTCGCCAGCAACCGCTCCATCGCCTACGGTATTGCTCAGGCTATGCACCGTGAAGGTGCTGAGCTTGCTTTCACTTACCAGACGGACAAACTGAAAAGCCGCGTGGAAGAGTTTGCCGCCAGTTTTGGCTCCAGCATTGTACTGCAATGCGATGTTGCTGAAGACGCCAGTATCGACGGTATGTTTGTTGAGCTGGCAAAAAGCTGGCCAACGTTCGATGGTTTTGTACATTCTATTGGTTTTGCTCCAGCCGACCAGTTAGATGGTGATTACGTCAATGCCGTCACTCGTGAAGGTTTCAAAATTGCCCATGACATCAGTGCCTACAGCTTTGTCGCAATGGCTAAATCCTGCCGCCAAATGCTGAATCCTGGCGCAGCATTGCTGACACTGTCTTACCTGGGGGCTGAGCGTGCTATCCCTAACTACAACGTAATGGGGCTGGCGAAAGCATCTCTGGAAGCCAATGTTCGTTATATGGCGAATGCGATGGGGCCGGAAGGCGTGCGAGTGAACGCCATTTCGGCTGGCCCGATTCGTACCCTGGCAGCCTCCGGCATTAAAGATTTCCGTAAAATGCTGGCTCACTGTGAAGCGGTAACACCCATTCGCCGTACCGTGACTATCGAAGACGTCGGTAATACAGCTGCATTCCTGTGCGCTGACCTTTCTGCCGGGATCTCCGGTGAAGTGGTCCATGTGGATGGCGGCTTCAGCATTGCCGCAATGAACGAGCTTGAACTGAAATAATTCGTCAAGGCGTTTTCTGTTAAACCAGAAAAGAGCAGTGATTCACTGCTCTTTTTTTATACCCTTAACAGTTTAAAGCATGCCAGATAAGCAGCCTGTTACAGATTGCCGGTACCGGGTCTCAGGAAATTTTCCCTTACTCAATGGGCAAACAGAACTGATAAAGCGTATTTAACCGGACAACCTGCTTGTAATCAGGTTGCGTCAAGGGGAATAATTGCACAGACAAGTGGGAACACAGGCAAACTTCGCTTGCCGCCATACGCGTATTCGCGTAAAACTGTCTGCCGCTCTTTAGGCTACCGATACCAATATTATGTTTCAGGATAACCCGCTGCTTGCGCAGCTAAAACAGCAACTTCATTCTCAAACCCCGCGAGCAGAAGGCGTGGTCAAAGCAACTGAAAAAGGATTTGGTTTCCTTGAGGTTGACGCGCAGAAAAGCTATTTCATTCCCCCCCCACAAATGAAGAAAGTGATGCATGGCGACCGCATTATCGCCGTCATTCACACAGACAAGGATCGTGAATCGGCTGAACCCGAAGAGCTGGTTGAACCTTTCCTGTCTCGCTTTGTAGGCCGGGTACAAAAAAAAGACGATAAACTGTCTATTATTCCGGACCATCCATTACTGCGTGATGCCATTCCTTGCCGCCCTGCCCGCCAGGTAAATCATGAGTTCCAGCAAGGTGACTGGGCTGTCGCAGAAATGCGCCGTCACCCATTAAAAGGCGATCGCACTTTTTATGCCGAGCTGACTCAGTTTATTACTTTCGGCGATGACCATTTCGTTCCCTGGTGGGTGACTCTTGCACGCCATAATCTGGAGCGTGAAGCACCTGATGGTGTTGCCACTGAACAGCTGGATGAGCACCTTAATCGTGAAGATTTAACCCAACTGGAGTTTGTCACCATTGACAGCGCCAGTACGGAAGATATGGATGATGCGTTGTTTGTTCAGGCTACAGAAGGTGATGTACTGCAACTGACCGTTGCTATTGCAGATCCAACAGCCTGGATTGCTGAAAACAGCAAACTGGATAAGATTGCGCAGGTTCGCGCCTTTACCAACTACCTGCCTGGCTTCAACATTCCGATGCTGCCGCGTGAACTGTCTGATGACCTGTGTTCATTGCGTCCGAATATGCCACGTCCGGTACTGGCTTGCCGCATGGATATTCTCGCTGATGGCGCCATTGCAAACATCCATTTCTTTGCCGCGACCATCGAATCTAAAGCTAAGCTGGCTTATGACAATGTTTCTGATTATCTTGAGAAACAAGGCGAGTGGCAGCCTGACTCTGAAGCTGTAGCACAACAAATTGGTCTGCTGGCTCAAATTTGCCAGCGCCGCAGTCAATGGCGTGAAACCCATGCTCTGGTGTTTAAAGACCGCCCGGATTACCGCTTCATTCTGGGTGAAAAAGGTGAAGTGCTGGATATCGTTGCTGAGCCGCGTCGGATTGCCAACCGCATTGTTGAGGAGTCCATGATTGCAGCCAACCTTTGTGCTGCACAGGTATTGAAAGAAAAACTGGGCTTTGGCATTTACAACATTCATGCCGGTTTTGACCCGTCTTCTGTTGAACAACTCGCGGCCTTGCTCAAAAACCACGGTATTGAAGCAGATGCTCAGGCTTTACTTACCCTGCCGGGTTTCTGTACCCTGCGCCGTGAGCTTGACAGCCAGCCTTCCTCTTTCCTGGACAGCCGTACCCGTCGTTTCCAGTCTTTTGCTGAAATCAGCACTGAACCGGGGGCTCACTTTGGGCTGGGTTTTGAAGCCTACGCAACCTGGACATCACCAATTCGTAAATATGGTGACATGGTAAACCACCGTTTGCTGAAAGCGATTATCAAAGGTGAGACGGTTGCTCGTCCTGCAGATGAATTAACCATTCAAATGGCTGAGCGTCGTCGTCTTAACCGTATGGCTGAACGTGATGTTGGTGACTGGCTGTATGCACGGTTTCTGAATGACAAAGCAGGTACAGATACTCAGTTTAATGCTGAGATAATTGATGTTTCGCGCGGGGGGATGCGTGTACGCCTGGTTGATAATGGCGCAGTTGCCTTTATCCCTGCGCCGTTTATTCATGCTGTTCGTGATGAACTGGTTTGTAGCCAGGAACTGGGAACCGTGCAGATCAAAGGTGAAACTTGTTACAAAGTCACTGATGTTATTCGGGTTACCATTGCAGAAGTCCGTATGGAAACACGCAATATCATTGCACGTATCGCCGGGTGACAGCTCTGTTGAGTACTTATCACTCTGGCTGTACCGGGAGAAATGGTTTGGTTGCCTGCTCTTTTTATAGTTAAGAATAAACAAGAGAATCAGCACATTACTTCTGGTTTTTCGCGTAATCAAAGCCTCCAATTGGAGGCTTTTTTTATCGTTTATCCACAGAACTCGCTTAACTCAAATGCGTTAATGTATAGCATGGGGAGTGCTGATTATTTTTAAGATAAATCCATGCGGGTGTTGTGAGATGTATCTAATTTGTTCATTCGGTGGTGGTCACATCACTTGTAAAAACAATCAGTTTTGTAATTTTCGCCCTACTATATTAAGGTTGATTAGTTAACCACACTTATTAATGTGCAACATTGTGGGTTCAGGAGAAACCATGAAAGACGATCTGGAGCAGAACCTCCTTTTTCGTTATTCAGGCAGCTACAGTCCTTTCTGGCGCTTACCTGCTGACAGTAATGCGCTTCAGTTATCCGCAGCAGAACACGCGGAAACGTCGCAAGTGGTTGCTCTTACCCAGGAGCAGGCGGACCGTATCCGCGAAATGACGGTTATTACCTCAAGTCAGACAATTATGGTGTCTTTGTTCGGTACTGATGTCACGCTACACCTCGTGGGCCGTAAGCTTTCACGTCAGGAATGGGGAGGCTCTGTCTCCTGCTGGAACGATACGCCGTCTACAACCCGCGATTTAATCCGCGGTTTATCTTTTGCTGAACAGGTTGTAGCCGAAGCCAATTCCGTTATTGTTGTGCTGGACAAGCACGGGAATATCCAGCGCTTTAACCGTTTGAGTGAAGAGTACACCGGCCTTAAAGAACATGAGGTTGTGGGTAAAAACGTTTTCAAACTTTTCATGACGCCGACAGAAGCAGCAGCTTCAAGGCGCAATGTCAGTGCTTTTTTTCACAATGGTAATGCCTATGAAGTCGAACGTTGGGTAAAAACGCTGAAAGGCCAGCGTCTTTTTTTGTTTCGTAATAAATTTGTACATAATGGCAGCGGTAAAAATGAAATATTCCTTATTTGCTCCGGTACAGATATTACTGAAGAACGCCGTGCCCAGGAACGCTTGCGCGTTCTTGCTAACACCGATGCTATTACTGGATTACCTAACCGTAACGCCATTAATGATCTGATTGCAGATGCCATTGATAAACGCGGCGATACCCAGGTTGGCGTCGTCTATCTTGATCTGGATAATTTTAAGAAAGTAAATGATGCCTACGGGCATATGTTTGGCGACCAGTTATTGCAGGCTGTTTCCCTCGCTATTCTCGGCTGTCTGGATGGAGAACAAACCCTGGCGCGTCTGGGGGGTGATGAATTCATTATTCTGGCAACCGACACGACTCAGGTAGCCCTGGAAGCCATGTCATCACGGATTATTTCACGCCTGCGACAGGCCTTTCGTATTGGGCTTATTGAGATCTACACTGGCTGCTCTCTGGGCATAGCCATCGCTCCCCAACATGGCACTGATCGTGAAAGTGTTATTCGTAACGCAGACACCGCCATGTATACAGCCAAAGAAAATGGCCGTGGTAAATTTTGTGTTTTCTCTCCAGAAATGAACCAGCGGGTTTTTGAATATTTATGGCTGGACACCAACTTACGCAAAGCGCTTGATAATCAGCAACTGGTTATTCATTATCAGCCCAAAGTAACCTGGCGCGGCGAAGTGAGAAGTGTTGAAGCATTAGTTCGCTGGCAATCGCCGGAACGTGGGTTGATAGCACCAACGGATTTTATCAGTTATGCCGAAGAATCCGGGCTAATTGTACCTTTGGGGCGCTGGGTCATGCTTGATGTCATTCAGCAAGTTGCAAAGTGGCGCAAAAAAGGGATTAATTTGCGGGTTGCAGTAAATATTTCCGCCAGACAACTGTCTGACCAGACCATATTCAGTGATTTGAAACAGGCACTGACCGACCTCAACTTTGAATATTGCCCGGTTGATGTTGAGCTTACAGAGAGTTGTCTGATTGAAAATGAAGACCTGGCGCTCTCCGTGATTCAGCAATTCAGCCGGTTGGGTGCGCAAATACACCTGGATGATTTCGGAACGGGGTATTCTTCCTTATCGCAACTGGCGCGTTTTCCCATTGATGCAATCAAACTTGACCAAAGTTTTGTGAAAGAGGTTTATAAACATCCGGTGTCACAGTCGTTAGTCCGCGCGATTGTTGCTGTCGCTCAGGCGCTTAACCTGCAAGTCATTGCCGAAGGTGTGGAAAATAAAAAAGAAGACGCCTTTCTTATTAAGAACGGCGTCAACGAACGGCAAGGCTTTTTGTTTGCTAAACCCATGCCCGCAGCCTCTTTCGAGCGATGGTATAAACGTTATCAGGCAAGAACAGGTTTTTAACCTGCTTTACGGATCGCCGTGGCAACATGGCGATCCTGTAACATCACCAGCCTTTCCATATAACTAATATCTCTGGATTCAAGTGCAAAGGCACTCTCCACCCAGTCCTCCGTAATATCCATCAGTTCCGAGCGTGGTAACGTCAGCACCCGGGATCTTGCCCGCAGCATCGCCCTGATGCCATTAAGTTTAGTGCGAAAGGTATCAATTAAAGTTCGGGTTGCTATATACCCTTTTCCTGGCTCAAATAACTGGTCAACCAGACCATGGTTTTGATACCACTCCGCAGTATGAGACTCACCTTTGTATATAAGCTCCTCGGCGAGTTTCATTCCTGAGCGGCGGGCAACCAGGGAATAAGCGCCCATTCCGGGGAAAAGGTTAAATGCGATTTCCGGGAATCCCATTCGGGCATCATGTTGTGCCAGCACAAAGTGGTGTGCTAACGCGGCCTCAAAACCGCCCCCAAGTGCGCTACCTTCAACCATAGCCATACTGATTGCTCCGGTATCAAAACCGCGTGCAGCGGCATGTACACAGTCCACACAGGCCCTTGCGTAGGCGCGTAATGCCTCACGTTTACCGTTGCGTATGCAATCAATAAAGAAGTTAAGATCTCCGCCAGTATTAAACATATCGGGTACCAGAGAACCGGTAACCCAGAAATCCACTGTCATACCTAATTTTTTCACCAGATAACTCAAGTTCATGATTTCCTCTATTAATTGGTGATTAAAACATGGGCGGGGCCGAGAACTCAGCATCATCCAGACAGTTTTCCGTTCCTCTTCGTAATATCCGACAAGTTGCGTAAAACGCTCGGTATCAGTAAAGCGTTCACAGCCAGGTTGGTTGTTCAATGTCATAGTCGTATCCTGCCAAATTCGTCATAAAAACAGATCTAATCTCATTAGATCCCCTTGCTGAACAAAGGATTGCCTGATTCAGGCTTTCTCTCGGCAGCAACTGAGAGTTTGCGGCAAAATGGACACATGTTCATTGCCAGATAATAGTTCCGCATCTGACTGACGGCGAAAACAGCAATATTGTTCAAAATACCTGAGGTTATCAGAGGGAAACTCAGTGCAATTAACAACCACCAGCTGACAGATTCGTCTCAACTGCGATTATTTGAAAGATGGCTATAACTGAAAACGCATAAATAAGCGCTAAAACGTCTTTATAACTATAGATTTGTGCTTCTCGCGCCCTGCGGATTAAGGCACTATAAACAACATACAGCTATGGGGAACACGGTGAAGTAGTATATGGGTTAAGGCAACCAGGGTTATAAAAGATATTGTGCTGGCAATTTACCTGTAGCAACCGTGGTAACTTCATGCTGATATGCTGATATGCTGATGTATAAAAGTGATTCATAAGGAGGCTCCATGGCAGAATTTGACCCCCGCGAACTGGCCGCACGAATTGATACTGTGCTGAATATTCTTGTTGCTGGTGATTACGTATCAGCCATCAATAACCTGGAAATACTTAAGCAAGAACTGGAGTCAAAATTTAGCCAGTTACCAGACAACCAAGGCACTCCCCCTTCGCCATGGGAGATTTAACTGATATCCGGTGCCTTGTGCATCGGATTACACTTCAAAAGTGACATATCCTGTCACTACCTGCTTTGGTAGCTAAATTGCGCAACCATCTCACTTAATAACACTGACCAGGCGGTGATTATCTGGTATTCAGGATTATTCCTGGCAGCCATTAAGACTATTTACCTGTTTAAACCATCAGGGGAATTTACAATGAAATAAACCGCAATGTTGGTAACGCACCACTTCGCGGTTGGTAGATTCATAGCGGCAGAAATCAGTCGACGCCGTTATGAAGTAATTACTCTGGAGAATGTTATGTCAGTATATAGCAAAAAATTTGCCGCAGCGGCGTTAGCTTTAACTCTTGCGATGTCGTTATCCGCCTGCTCAAACTGGTCCCATCGAGACCGTAATACAGCAATTGGTGCAGGTGCCGGCGCTCTGGGTGGGGCAATTCTTACTGATGGCAGCACACTGGGTACTCTTGGTGGGGCTGCGGTCGGCGGCATTATCGGCCACCAGGTCGGGAAATAAAGAAACCATAATTTAGTCATAGCTGGCATGGAAAGCCAGCTATTCCCCTTAAAACCAGCCCGGTGACATTAACCGCCAGCGAGTTTAACCCTGAACCCCTGAGCTTCGAGTGTGCTCTTCAGCAAGTCACGCTTATCACCCTGAATTTCAATAACGCCATCTTTGACTGATCCGCCGCAACCGCATTTTTTCTTAAGATCCGCTGCGATTTTGGCAATAGTAACGTCATCAGCATCAATCCCGGTAATAACACAGACTCCTTTGCCTTTCCTTCCACTGGTCTGGCGCTGGATACGGACGATTCCATCCCCGGCCGGCCGCGATACCGGAGTTTGGGGTTGTTTAATACGCCCGGTTTCTGTCGAATAAACAAGACGGCTGTCTTTATTACTCATTTATAACCCCTGTAATGACGCGAGTATTGATTTAAGCGCATGTGCCGGGTCGGCTGCACGCGTCACGGGACGGCCTATTACCATATAGTCTACTCCCGCTGCCTGAGCTGCTACCGGGGTCATAATACGACGCTGGTCGCCTGCATCACTCCCTTCAGGGCGAATCCCCGGGGTTACAAGGCGAAACTCCTTACCAATGACCTGTTTAAAACGTGCCGCTTCTTGTGCAGAACAAACCACTCCATCAAGCCCGCACCGGTTGGTTAACTGAGCCAGTCGTTCGGCATATTGTGCTGGCGAAACAGTAATACCAAGATCTGCGAGGTCAGAGGCTTCCATGCTGGTAAGCACAGTAACGGCAATCAATAGTGGCGCATCTGCTCCAAAAGGCACTAAAGCCTCTTTCGCCGCACTCATCATTCGTGCACCACCGCTGGCATGCACATTGACCATCCACACACCTAAATCCGCTGCCGCAGCAACAGCCCGGGCAGTTGTGTTAGGGATATCATGGAATTTAAGGTCGAGGAAAACATCAAAACCACGCTGATGAAGTTCACGAACAAAATCTGGCCCAAAGCGGGTGAACATTTCCTTCCCAACTTTCAACCGGCAGTCACTGGCATCAATACGGTCGACAAAGGCAAGCGCCTCATCTCGTTTGTCATAATCAAGCGCGACAACAATCGGTGAGTTCGTCGTGTATCGGGGAGAAGATGAAGCAGATAGCGTCATAGTCGGATCCTGTTCTGGTAGCGGAAGCAAACAAACGGCAAGCATTCTACCTGCCATCATTTAAAAATGACAGGTGCTTTGACCTGCAAAGCTTGTATGCGATGCCGGGGTAAGTCTGCTTTATAGACAACAAGTATGTTGTAACTAATGAATGACAAAAAAATTATTGCCCATCCAGCCCGCGAATTGGTTTTACTGAAGACCATGCTCTGCATGACGGGCAATGCCAGTACAGTGTATACGCAGTAAAACCACACTTTTGGCAACGATAACGCGGTTTACTACGTAGTTGCTCTCCCACCATATCGCGCAGTACCACCAGACTTTCCCGCGCCCGCCCTTCTTCTGCATCACTCAGGTGGTAGTCCATAAGCTGGTGAAACACACGCATAGTGGGATGCTGTTGTAGCTGATGTGTAATATAAACTTGCGCAGCTTCATGCCCTTCATGCTCAGCAATGATCTCTGCCAGCATAAGCTCCGCGGTGGCCCCTGTGTTTTCCTCAACGCAGCGACGTAAAAACGCCACCCATTCTCCCTCCCGGCCAGCCTGCTGGTAACAGGTTCGCAGCATATCCAGGATTTCAGGAACCAGTTCTTTATCTTGTTCCGGTACACGAAGTAACTGTTCGATGGCTTTGCGGAAATCTCCCTGGTTCATATAAATACGCCCCAGCATAATGGAGATTCGGGCACTGTTTTTGTCCGCCGCATCCCCCTTCTTCAGGAAAGTGAGTGCTTTATCGGTATCATCACTGCCCAATGCCTGCAGCGCCAACTCACAATAAAAATGGGCGATTTCCATGCGTTGGCGATCTTTTCCCAGTTTAACCAGCCGTTCTGCGGTATCAATCGCTTTTTGCCAGTCACTGGTTAACTGGTAAATTTGTAATAACTGTTGTAAGGCTCCAACCCGAAAATCAGTTTCATCTGTAAGCTGGAGAAGCATACTTTCGGCCCGGTCGTACAGCCCGGCAGCCATATAATCACGCCCCAGTTGCTGAATAGCCAGCAGACGTTGCTCGTAGGACAGCGAAGCGCTTTCCATCAATGACTGGTGGATACGAATAGCACGGTCAACCTCGCCTCGCGAGCGAAACAGGTTTCCCAGTGTCAGGTGGGCTTCGACTGTTCCTGTGTCTTCCTTAAGCATTTCGAGGAACAAATCGACCGCTTTATCCTGTTGGTTACTCAGGAGGAAGTTAACCCCGGCAACGTATTCACGAGACAGCCGGTTTGCTTCCTGTTGCTTGTCCTGCTGAGCGCTACGACGCCCCATATACCAACCATATGCAGCTGCCACGGGTAAGAGCAGGAACAACAATTCGAGCATAAATTAACCCCGGGAGTCCGACACAGTTGCCTCATTTGAAGCCGGAGAAATTTGCTGTTCAAGTCGTTTGATTCTGCGTTGCGCACGCCCTAAAGATAACCGTGTCTTCAGCCAGAACAGCCCGCAAATCACCCAGCCGATGATAAATCCGAGGCCAAACAACGAAGCCATAAGCGTTGAAATGCGGTATTCGCCCTGAGCTATCAGGAAATTGAAAGTGACTTGCTGATCATTTTGCGCCCCCAGAGTAATTGAGATAACAAAGATAACCAGCACGACTAAGAAGATAAGAATATATTTCACACGACTTCCCGTAATGTGGAGTAGCGCAGCAAGTTATGCCGCCTGAATGCCTTATTCTGCACTATAAATTATCATTTACCTGTGCTCACGAAAATACTAAATAAGGCATTTCCTTTAGATGGTGACGAAAGTAGCCAAATCAAGTCTCGCTCTGATCGGGGGGCACAGCCAGCCCTGAACACCACCGCTGTGCCAGCCAACAGGCAATCAATGCAATAGCCGTAGAAATACCCGTTGCCATGAGTAAATCCTGCGGCCAGTGCATTCCCAGAGCCAGGCGGCTGGCCATAACGCCCACAGCCCATCCCGTAATCAGTATAACGCTTGTTCGATGCCCGCGAGGCCAAAGCAACCCAATAGCCAGTAGAGCCCAACTTGCCGCAAACATTGTGTGCCCGGAGGGGAAAGCAAACCCCGTTTCTTTTTCCCAGTGATTACGTAACCACGGAGGTAATGCCATGCTGCTTAATTGTTGGTCAACCAGTGCAGCTCGCTGGCGCCGGGGCAGGTTATAAAATTGTTCTACAGAAACCTGGTGTTGTTGCTCAAGCCAGACAACATAAGGCCTGGGTTCCTGCACCCGCTCTTTAATGACCGATTTTATCCCCTGCCCGGCCAGTATAGCGCTGCCCAGCAGAAACAGCAGCAACATAGCCGGTTTTAACCGGCACCGCAGGTGCCATAAGAACCAGCCGCACAGTATACAATGTGTCAGGATCCCAAAGGGTTGTGTCACCGTTTCAGTGAGCCAGAATAAAGGTAACAACCAGGCAGGATAGCTATTGGGTTGCCAGTGCCAGTTACTCAACATAACTGCCACTGGTAACAATATAAGCAGTAACATACCCGCCAAAATTCGTCTGGCTTGCGCTGGCATCCCGTCTCCACTGTTCTGTAAGCCCCAGGCAGAATACCTGAATTGTGCACGCAAGGGTAAACATATCCAAATACAACAGAGTAAAAATAGCCGCACAAAAGCCAATGAAGCGAATTGCCGCTGGTTATGGCAAAATACGGGATAATAAAAGTAAGGCCAGCTATCTGGCCGAAATAACTTGTGCTGTAAACTGGAGATTCACATGCAGCTTAAACGTGTGGCAGAAGCCAAACTGCCTACCCCATGGGGCGATTTCCTGATGGTGGGTTTTGAAGAACTGGCAACGGGCCAGGACCATGTTGCGCTGGTCTACGGTGATATCAGTGGTAATAAGCCTGTACTTGCCCGCGTGCATTCTGAATGCCTGACAGGTGATGCATTGTTCAGTCTGCGTTGCGACTGCGGTTTTCAACTTGAAGCAGCCCTGGCTCACATTGCCGAAGAAGGCCGAGGGATATTGCTGTATCACCGCCAGGAAGGCCGTAATATTGGTCTGTTGAATAAAATTCGTGCCTATGCGTTGCAGGACCAGGGCTATGACACCGTCGAGGCGAATCACCAGTTAGGTTTTGCTGCCGATGAACGCGATTTCACTTTATGTGCCGACATGTTCAAATTACTGGGCGTTGAAGCTGTCCGTCTGCTGACCAACAACCCCAAAAAGGTAGAAATTCTGACTGAAGCCGGTATTAATATTGTCGAGCGCGTCCCCCTGATTGTGGGCCGCAATCCTAACAACGAACGTTATCTGGCAACCAAAGCGGCTAAAATGGGCCATTTATTGTCAGAATAATCATTTCTCATCCCCGGCGAGCCCTTGCCAGCCGGGGAGTTCAAATTATACGTCCAGTGCCATGTTGCGAATCACGTAATGAAGTATGCCGCCATTACGGTAGTACTCGTGCTCATTACTGGTATCAATACGACACCGGCAGGCTACTACCTGTTGTTTTCCATCACGGGCAAAAGTTACGTTAACTGTACTGCCGGGGGCTATCTGACTTGCGTCTTCAATTGAGATTAACTCTTCCCCGGTAATCGCCAGGCTGGTACGCGTTTCACCCTCGGGAAATTCCAGTGGCAGAACCCCCATCCCAATCAAATTGGAACGGTGAATACGCTCAAATGACTCTGCAATGACCACTTTGACACCCAACAGCATCGGCCCTTTTGCCGCCCAGTCACGGCTGGATCCAGACCCATATTCTTTACCTGCAACCACCACCAGCGGAATCCCCTCCGCCTGGTAAGCCATTGCTGCATCATAGATAGGCAGAGTCTTATTGTCTGGTAAATGTCGTGTTATTCCCCCTTCTGTACCCGGGACCATTTCATTGCGAATACGAATATTCGCAAACGTACCACGCATCATGACTTCATGATTACCCCGGCGCGAACCATAGGAATTGAATTCCTCAGGCTGAACGCCATGCTGTTGCAGGTAAAGCCCGGCCGGGCTGTCTGGTTTTATATTTCCTGCGGGCGAGATATGGTCAGTCGTTACTGAATCGCCCAACACCGCAAGGATCCGGGCATTGACAACAGGTTCAGAGGGAGCTGGCGCCTTTTGCATGTTATCAAAAAAAGGTGGGCGCCTTATGTAGGTGGAATCTGCCTGCCATGGGTAGGTTTCACTACCAGCAACAGTAATGGCACGCCATGCGTCTGTACCGGTAAACACTTCTGCATATTCCTGTCTGAACAGGTGACTGGTAACCGCTGACACTGCCGCGGTAATTTGTTCACTACTGGGCCAAATGTCTTTCAGGTATACCGGTTTGCCATCTTGCCCATAACCCAATGGGTCATGATGCAGGTTGCAGTTCATATTCCCGGCAAGTGCGTAGGCTACCACCAGCGGTGGTGAAGCCAGCCAGTTAGTTCTGACCAGCGGGTGAATTCTCCCTTCAAAGTTACGGTTGCCTGAAAGCACTGCGCCTACGGTCAGGTCGCTGGCTTTAATTCCTTCTTCAATGGGTTGCGGGAGCGGCCCGGAGTTACCTATACAGGTTGTACAACCATAACCAACAAGATTAAACCCAAGCTTTTCAAGCCAGGGCATAAGCCCGGCAGACTGCAGATAATCTGTCACCACTTTAGAGCCTGGAGCCAAAGAGGCCTTAACCCAGGGAGCACGTTGCAACCCTTTCTCAACGGCATTTTTCGCCAATAATCCGGCTGCTACCATAACACTGGGGTTTGATGTGTTAGTACAGGACGTGATTGCAGCAATCACAACGGCCCCATCTTCCAGTGTGAACGTGTCACCATTAAATGTGACCTCGGGAAGTGTATCAGTAGAAGTACTCTGGTTGACCGAAAGCTCACAAGCTTGTTTGAACACATCAGGCACGTCCTTCAGAGCAACACGGTCCTGTGGACGTTTAGGGCCGGCAAGGCTGGGTTCAACATCAGACAAATTAAGATGCAAAGTGGAGGTAAAGCGTGGTTCATCGCCTGCTTCCCGCCACAAACCCTGTGCCTTTGTATACTGCTCAACTAAAGCCACCTGCTCCTCATCACGCCCGGTAAGACGCAGGTAGTCAAGCGTGACATCATCCACCGGGAAATAACCACAAGTGGCACCATATTCAGGTGCCATATTGGCAATAGTCGCACGGTCAGCCAGGGGAAGTTCACTCAGACCATCACCGTAAAACTCGACAAATTTACCCACCACACCATGTTTACGCAGCATCTGCGTCACAGTTAAAACCAGGTCTGTCGCGGTAATACCTTCGGATAATTGCCCCTGCAATTCGAAACCAACTACATCCGGAATCAGCATGGATACGGGTTGACCCAGCATCGCCGCTTCAGCCTCAATACCACCCACTCCCCAGCCCAGGATCCCAAGGCCATTTATCATTGTGGTATGGGAGTCTGTCCCAACCAGAGAGTCCGGGAATGCATACCATTCCCCGTCATCATTCTGTTCAGACCAAACCGTTTTGCCAAGATACTCCAGGTTCACCTGGTGGCAGATACCGGTACCGGGAGGCACCACCCGGAAATGGTCAAATGCCTGCTGCCCCCAGCGTAGAAATGTGTAGCGCTCATGATTACGGGTCATTTCAAGCGCTACATTCTGTTCAAATGCGTGATTGTCGCCAAAATGGTCAACCATTACCGAGTGGTCAATCACCAGGTCAACATTCGACAAAGGGTTAACCTGGCGGGCCTGCCCACCTAACCGCGACACCGTTTCGCGCATCACTGCGAGATCCACCACAGCAGGCACACCCGTAAAATCCTGCATCAGAACACGCGTTGGCCGCCAGGCTATTTCACGCCCTGCATGCCCCCCAGAAAGCCAACTGACTAACGCGTTGATATCATTCTGCGTTACTGTTTTTTCATCATGAAAACGTAACAGGCTTTCCAACAGAATTTTTAGCGATTTTGGCAGCAAGGACAACTCCGTCCCAAGGTGACGAGCAGCCTCTGGAAGGCTGTAGTAGGTGTAACGACGGTGATTCAGGTCAAGTGTTGCTTTACAGGCTGCTCCTGTTATTAACGACATAGCGCCTCCTTAACGAACAAGTCCGGCATTCCCCTTTCAGCGTGGGGGATTTACCATTAAAGATAACACAAAATAATGGCAACATTTTTGCAACAGCACAAACAGGCACATAAAGCGCTAAGACTGGCAGCAAGATTAATGCAGAAAATATTGCAGATAGAGATAGAGGCGAGTTATAGATGAAAAAGATGAGTCTTCAATTCAGACAATTACAAATGTGATTAACATCTCGCTAATAAAAATACATACATTAATTTTATCCAGGTCGATCACATATAATCGTGGTTTTTTCTTAAAATAACCTTAAGCGAAAAGAGTAATTGACATACTACTAAGAGAGTATTGCTGTGTGTAGAGTGAATAAATAATCAATAAGAAACGTATATTACTTGTTTTTATGCAACCAGTGTTACGTGATGTGTAACAAGGTTAAAGACTGTCATCTTCATTAAGAAAACTATCAATAAATGCTTTTTGCTGCTGGCTCAATTCCCAGGATTCAGGGATTTCGCCTAACTCTTGTGTCCTGGCTTTAGCGGTTTTATCAATATGCGAGCCCGCAATGACCTCTTGAGAGGATGTGTTTTGTTGCATGCACATATTAATTATCACCAATATTTCAGGACTAAAAGGATTACCGCCACCCAGAACACAGCAGATACTGCAAAAGCTGCAAGCCACGCTTTACGCTTCGCAGAGACCGGACTACGTGGAGACTGTTTTCCTGATGACATTGCCGTCCTGATTACTTCTGTATCGCTAATCATTTTCATTTGGAACTACCGTAAATGCCGTGGATAACTAGGAGTAATCCTAAAGAATATTGGGCTTAATTTCCAGCAAATTTACCTTTATCTTCCAGTGAATAATTTAATCTTTTGACGTGAAATAAATAATTGAAGTCGGACTAATGCAAAAGTTTTAGTTTTTTTCTGATCGGTGTCGCATATTGGCGACATAACCCTTAGGTTGATTATGGTTTTTCTATTTATTATAAAATTTAGCGCGTTATTATTTTTATTTGACTTAAAGGGAGATAATGTCGGCACTTAAACTAAATTATTCATGCCGACAATAAAGATTATTTGGAAGGCAGTCTGATGTCTTTAAACATAGCTTCTATATCTTCATTTGAGCGTAATGCAACAGCGGTATCCACTACATCTCTCGTCAAATGAGGCGCGAAACGCTGAATAAAATCATACATATAACTACGTAAGAATGTACTGCGACGAAAGCCAATTTTAGTCGTACTGTGGCTGAAAATGCTGTTGGCTTCCAGTTTAACCAGGTCTGGATCAGAGACTGGATCTACTGCCATGCTGGCTATCACGCCAACACCAAGCCCCAGACGAACATAAGTTTTGATGACATCCGCATCTGTTGCCGTAAACACAATACGTGGTGTGAGCCCTGCCCGGTTAAATGCTGTATCCAGTTCAGACCTCCCGGTGAAACCGAAAGTATAAGTTACCAGCGGATATTGTGATAATTCTTCAATCGTTATCTCCTTCTTCCCGGCCAGAGGATGATCCGGTGTGACGACAACCGAGCGATTCCAGTGATAACAAGGCAGCATCACCAGGTCTTCATAGAGGTGAAGGGCCTCAGTGGCAATAGCAAAGTCTGCATTACCTTTAGAAACCGCCTCTGCAATCTGTGTGGGCGACCCCTGATGCATATGTAATGACACACGGGGATAACGCTCAATAAAACCTTTGATGACCTCCGGAAGCGCATAGCGTGCCTGTGTATGGGTTGTGGCAACATAAAGCGAGCCTTTATCAGGCCAGGTATGCTCACCGGCAACCGATTTAATGGCGTCCACTTTGGATAAAACTTCACGGGCGATGCGGATAATTTCCTGACCTGCCGGTGTTACCTGAGTCAGATGTTTACCGCTGCGGGAAAAGATCTGGACACCCAGTTCATCTTCCAGCATGCGAACTTGCTTACTGATGCCCGGCTGGGAGGTATAAAGCCCTTCAGCAGTGGAAGAGACGTTCAAATTATGATTTACGACTTCGACGATATAGCGCAATTGTTGTAATTTCATGTATCACTTCACTTCCCACGTATATGAGTTAGCAACCCACTCTCAACAGCTTATGGTCGCCGGGCTTAGCCAACTATATCACTTATACCCTGATTGTATAGATTTCAATGATTAATTACTTTCTGGTTATATCAGTGAGAAAGAAAACAATTCAGGCGGGTTGCTACTGAGCAGGAGTATTCACATGCATTATCCATGAAAAAACCGGGACAAGCCCGGTTTTGTGTTCATGCAAACAACATTATTTTTTAGCTTCCGCCCATTTTCCGTCAACATAAAACGCAGACCAGCCAGTCGCTTTTCCGTCTTTTTCAGAAGCGACATACTGCTGTTTCGTTTTACGACTGAAGCGAACAATGGTTGGATTCCCTTCAGCATCCTGTTGCGGTGCATCGGCAAGGTAGCGCAGTTTTTCCGGCAAACGGTCACGGAAACGATACAACTCAGCAACCTGAGGCGCTCGTGTCTCACGAGATTTAGGAAACGTATTCGCCGCAAGGAAAACCCCTGCTGCGCCGTCACGCAATACAAAGTATGCGTCGGATTTTTCACAAGGCAATTCCGGCAATGGTACCGGGTCTTCTTTTGGCGGAGCCACTTCGCCGTTGCGCAGAATCTTACGTGTATTCTTACATTCATCGTTGGTGCAGGCCATGTATTTACCAAAACGCCCCATTCTCAGATGCATTTCAGAGCCACATTTTTCACACTCAACAATCGGCCCATCATAACCCTTAATCCGGAACTCACCCTCTTCGATTTCGTAGCCATCGCAGCCCGGATTATTACCGCAGACATGCAGTTTCCGTTTAGGATCGATAAGGTAGCTGTCCATCGCTGTGCCACATTTTGGGCAACGGCGTTTGGCACGCAACGCATTGGTTTCGGCATCATCGCCTTCCAGTACGTTCAGCACTTCATTTTCCGGGACCAGGTTAATGGTTGTTTTACAACGCTCTTTCGGCGGCAGTGCATAACCGGAGCAACCGAGAAACACACCCGTGCTGGCGGTACGAATACCCATCTTACGACCACATGTTGGACAGTCGATACTGGTCAGAACCATCTGGTTCGGTAGCATCCCGCCATCGTCGGGATCTTTCTCAGCCTGTTCCAGTTGACGGGCAAAGTCGTCAAAAAAACTGTCCAGAACGCTGCGCCACTCTTTCTCATGGCTGGCAACCGCATCAAGCGAATCTTCCATTTGAGCAGTGAAATCATAGTTCATCAGCTCACGGAAGTTTTCTTCAAGACGATCTGTGACAATCTCACCCATTTTTTCCGCATAGAAACGGCGGTTCTCAACACGTACATAGCCACGATCCTGAATCGTAGAAATGATAGAGGCATAAGTAGACGGGCGGCCAATACCACGCTTTTCCAGCTCTTTTACCAGTGAGGCTTCACTGAAACGTGCCGGTGGTTTGGTGAAATGCTGCTCTGGCAGCAATTCAACAAGGCTAAGTTCTTCACCGGTTTCCACCGCAGGCAACGTCCGGTCTTCATCACCTTTGCGCAGTGCTGGCATAACTTTAGTCCAGCCATCAAAACGCAAAATACGCCCACGCGCTTTAAGACGGAAGTCACCCGCACTCACGGTTAACGTTGTTGAATCATATTTCGCCGGTGTCATCTGACAGGCCACAAACTGTCGCCAGATAAGCTGGTACAGACGTTGGGCATCCGATTCCATATCCTTAAGCGATTCAGAAACCACGTTTACATCGGAAGGTCGAATTGCTTCATGCGCTTCCTGAGAATTCTCTTTGCTCGCATACTGATTAGGACTTCCAGGGAGATACTGAGAACCGAAGTTATCACCAATATAGCCACGCACCATGTTAACGGCATCCTGGCTGAGATTGGTAGAATCAGTACGCATATAGGTGATATGCCCGGCTTCGTAGAGGCGCTGGGCAAGCATCATCGTCTTCTTCACACCAAAGCCCAGACGAGTGCTGGCAGCCTGTTGCAACGTTGACGTGATATACGGCGCGCCCGGCTTACTGCTGGTCGGTTTATCTTCGCGTTCAGTGACAGTGTAACGTGCTTTTTCAAGCAAACTGACCGCAGCCATAGTTTGCTCACGGTTGACCGGCCTGAATGGCTTATCACCCTGGTGAGACACCTGTACCGGTAAACTTTCACCCTGAGCTGTCGTCAGCGAAGCACCCACTTCCCAGTACTCTTCAGGGACAAACGCTTTGATTTCACGCTCGCGTTCAACGACAAGACGTACCGCCACCGACTGAACCCGCCCGGCGGAAAGGCCTCGGGCAATTTTTTTCCACAGCAGTGGTGAAACCATATAACCTACAACACGGTCCATAAAACGCCGTGCCTGTTGCGCGTTTACCCGGTCGATGTTCAGCTCACCCGGCTTTTCAAATGCCTGGCGAATAGCATTCTTGGTGATTTCATTGAAAACCACCCGGCTGTAACGTTTGTCATCACCACCAATTACTTCCCGCAGGTGCCAGGCAATGGCTTCCCCTTCGCGGTCAAGGTCGGTTGCAAGATAGATATGATCAGCTTTTTCGGCCAGCGATTTCAGTTCAGAAACCACCTTCTCTTTGCCAGGCAGTACTTCATATTGCGCAGCCCAGTTATGCCAGGGGTCAACACCCATTCGATTAACCAGCGCACTCCGCTCATCTTTCTTCACCTTTTTCTTTGCAGGTGTCGCGGACGCAGCGTCAGCACTCTTTTTTGTTGAACCACTGGTCGGCAAATCACGGATATGGCCTACGCTGGATTTAACCACGTAGTTACTGCCAAGATATTTGTTTATCGTTTTGGCTTTTGCCGGGGACTCAACGATAACGAGAGCTTTGCCCATATTCACCTTTACCTTTTTGATTCTTCCAGGAATACGTCGCACCCTGATGCACCATCCACTGGCGACGAGCCTGTTGTATATTGCGGCTGTCTTCAGGGAGATCAACCCATTTCTTAACAACTGGCCGGTTTTTACCCGGCCACAGGTTGCTCTGACGCGTTTTTATGCAAAACGGCTGGTGCAACAGCATCCTGGCTGAATGTCAAGCAATTCCATTGCCAGATATGCGAAAGCGTCACACTCTACCTGATAAAATTCGTTACGCAACTTTAATTAGCATGCAAAATTAAATATTGCCAGTCACAACAAAAACTAACCAGATACCTGCCATGTTAACGAAATTTGCGCACAAGCCCTGTGCGGGCGTAGAATACCTGCAGTTTGTAAGGAGAAAAGTCATGCAAGGCAATACCCAACCTATCGACCGTGAAACCCTCTTACTTGAAGCCAATAAGCTTATCCGTGAACATGATGATTTCATCGCAGGAATAGAGGCCACAAACGTGGTGCAAAAAGGAAGCGTTCTGGTATTTCAGGGGGAGTATTATCTTGATGAACAAGGTCTGCCCACGCCTAAAACAACGGCAGTGTTCAATATGTTCAAATACCTCGCACACGTACTTTCAGAAAAATACCACCTGCAAAATTAACAGGTGAGGCCCGCAGGCCTCACTCAGTGAGTGCATCACGGCAGCGGGCTGCCACCGCGTTGCCACCAACGTAATAGCAGGCGGTCCGCACTTTCAGCAGCGGCTCCGGTCAGGCGCTGAACCATTTTCTTACGTTCAACATAGTGTAAGTTGATGACTTCGTAGTCTTTCATACGTTCCAGCAAAGCATCATCACTGGTTCCGATTTCATCAACCAGGCCTTTTTCTAACGCCTGAATACCAAACCAGTGCTCCCCGGTCGCCACAGCATCAACGTCCAGCGAAGGTCGCATGGAGTGCACAAAATCTTTGAATAATTTATGTGTTTCGTTCAGGTCTTCACGGAATTTTTGGCGCCCTTCTTCGGTATTTTCCCCCAGAACGGTCAGCGTGCGCTTGTACTGACCCGCTGTATGTAATTCCACATCAATATCATTGCGTTTGAGTAAACGGTTGATGTTCGGTATTTGTGCCACAACACCAATTGAGCCAATGATAGAAAACGGCGCAGCAATAATTCTGTCTGCCACACAGGCCATCATGTAACCACCGCTTGCCGCTACTTTATCTACCGCCACAGTCAGTGGAATTTTATGGGCACGCAGGCGTTGCAGTTGTGAAGCAGCCAGGCCATAACCATGCACCACACCGCCCGGGCTTTCCAGGCGCAACAACACCTCGTCTTTCGGTTTGGCAACCGACAGTACGGCGGTGATTTCCTCACGTAACGATGAAACTTCCTGTGCATCCATACTGCCTTTAAAATCCATAACCCACAGAACAGGCTTACCTGACGCGTCGAATTCACCTTGTTTCGCGCGCGCTTTTGCGGCTTTTGCCTCTTGTTTATGTTTCTTCTTCTGGGCTTTGTGCCACTGTTTTTGCTGATGCGAATCCATCATGGCCGCCGCCACTTCTTCTTTCATGTCATCGTATTGCTCCGACAACCGCGTCATGCGCAACTCACCGCGTTGCTGCCTTTTCCGCTGTGACAGATTAACGATAACAGTCACTACAACCACTATCGCGAGAACAATGGTCACAACTCTGGCCAAGAACAACCCATAGTTAGAGAGTAAATCCACTTCATCCGCCTTGATAATCAGTAATAAAGACAAGCAGGGCAACAGAAAACAGCCGCCTCTGCCTGTGCAACTATAAACGCAACCAGTGGAATATCCGAAATAATTTGCATGCCCCCGGTTACCCTTAAATAACTAAACTCTCTTTATGGCTGATTGAATTCGCCCGTTGTTTCAGGCATAAAGCCCGTTAGGTTTTTGAATACCTGAACCAACAAGTGGCACAGGAGTGTTTATGCATCATCAACCACAGCGCGATTTGTTACTTGGTCGAACCATTCTGGTGACTGGCGCAACTGATGGTATTGGCCGTGAAGCGGCACTCACTTACACCCGGTTCAGCGCAAAAGTTGTGTTGACCGGGCGCGACAGTGAAAAGCTACGCCAGACAGAAGCCGCTATCATCGCGGAAGGCGGCCAGGTCAGTGGCAGTTTTTTATTTGACCTCACCAGTGCCACCCCTGAACGTTGTCTGGAATTTGCCCGTCAGATAGAGCAGGTAACACCGTTACTCGATGGTGTTCTCCATAATGCTGGTGTGCTGGGCGATGTTGCACCAATGGTTGAACAAACAGCACAAACCTGGCAGCACGTCATGGATATAAATGTGAATGCCACCTTTTTCCTGACCCAGGCACTCCTCCCCTTATTACTCCGGTCAGATGCCGGCTCACTGGTTTTCACCAGTTCAAGTGTCGGGAGGCAGGGTCGGGCAAACTGGGGCGCTTACGCCGTATCAAAATTCGCCACAGAAGGCATGATGCAGGTGCTGGCCGATGAATATAAACACACCAGCCTGCGGGTGAACTGTATTAATCCAGGCGGTACACGCACCAAAATGCGGGCCAGTGCGTTCCCCCAGGAAGATCCAAATAAATTGAAAACCCCAGCAGACCTGATGCCTTTGTATCTTTGGCTGATGGGGGATGACAGCCGCCGTAAAACAGGCATGAGTTTTGATGCACAACCAAATCGCAAACCGGGGATTGCAGAATGAGTGATTCACGTTACCAGGAACGCCAACAACGCGTTAAAGAAAAAGTGGATGCCCGTGTTGCAGCCGCACAGTCAGTTCGGGGTATTGTTATGGTTTTCACTGGCAATGGTAAAGGGAAAACAACTGCCGCATTCGGTACAGCAACACGGGCTGTCGGGCATGGCAAAAAAGTGGGCGTTATTCAGTTTATTAAGGGACAGTGGCCGAACGGTGAGCGCAATCTCCTGGAGCCACACGGTGTAGAATTTCAGGTAATGGCAACAGGGTTTACCTGGGAAACACAGAATAAGGAAACGGATACACAAGCCTGCCTGGAAGTCTGGGTGCATGCTGAACGAATGCTGGCAGATGCGGCACTGGACCTCGTCGTACTGGATGAACTGACCTATATGGTGGCTTACGACTATTTACCTCTTGAGCGCGTGATGCAGGCTTTACAACAACGCCCTGAGCACCAAAGTGTTATCATTACAGGCCGGGGTTGCCACCGGGATATTCTGGAATATGCTGACACGGTTAGTGAGTTACGCCCGGTGAAACATGCATTTGATGCCGGGATTAAGGCACAACTGGGGATTGATTACTAAGCCCGGAGTTACACCTTTATACCTGGTGATCACAGGCAGTGCCATATGCACTACCTGTGGTTTGTGGTATCTGCACGACCAGGCCAACACGGGCTTCAACTGTATGCGGAGACAGCCTTTTCTCTGCCCTGCCATCTCTGTGCATGTCTGGTATCTTCCTAATTCACGGAAGTTTTTACACCACATGCCTGTTAGCTCCGCAACGACTATAAATACCTGAACAAAGTTATTCGGTAATTAACACCCAAACTCAAGATGCAATAACAAAGATAATTCCGTACAAAGTGCCCGGCGGTTTATTAACAACATAAATGCAAATATTTAGTTTGATATAACTGTGCAACAAAAAACGCGCCCCTGTAACCCAGCGGCGCGCCTTGAGAACAACCAGCGATTAACGGGAGGTATTGTTACGGCGACCGCCAGTCTGGCTGTGGCGCTTAACAGCGCGACGAATCTGGTTAGCTTTAGTGCGCCGGCGGTCTTTTTCCACCGCCACCCTGGTTTCCGTTTCAGCGGGTAATTCCACTAGCTGGCGCAAATAGTTAGTTTGCTTCAGATCCAGTTCAACCCAGCCCCCACGCGGCAACTGTTTCGGCAATGGAATATCGCCGTAACGCACACGAATCAGGCGGCTGACCTGCACCCCCACGGCTTCCCACAAGCGGCGCACTTCACGGTTACGCCCTTCAGTCAGCGTTACATTGTACCACTGGTTCATGCCTTCACCGCCGGTGAAACGCAGGGTTTTAAAGGCTGCCGGGCCATCTTCCAGTTGAACACCGCGTTGTAAATCGCGTAACTTGCTGTCGTCTACCTGCCCAAATACCCTGACAGCATATTCACGCTCAACTTCACGGCTGGGGTGCATCAAACGGTTTGCCAGTTCACCATCTGTTGTGAACAACAACAAACCACAAGTATTCACATCCAGACGCCCTACCGCAATCCAGCGCGCACCACGTAACTTTGGCAACCGGTCAAAAACAGTAGGACGGCCTTCAGGGTCACTGCGAGTACACAGTTCGCCTTCCGGTTTGTAATACGCCAGAACCCGGCAAATTTGTTGTGCGGATTCACGCAAAGAAACAAGATGCCCGTCGATGCGGACTTTCAATGCCAGGCTTACTTCAACACGGTCGCCCAGCGTGGCGATTTTACCGTCCACACTGACACGTCCTGCGGCAATCATGCCTTCAATTTCACGACGTGAGCCATGGCCCGCGTTCGCCAAAACTTTTTGTAACTTTTCGCTCATGGAGCTTCCTCGGGTGTCGCCTTCCCAGGCGTCTTTGATACCTGCAAACGCCTTACGCTATTTAATTGAGCTTAACGTAAGGCTGTTAAATTTGTCTGGAATATGTTTTGGCAATAAAAAAGCCACACATTCACCATTGTGGCCGCACATAGTACACGAAATTGTTGCCAAAAGCTTATGCCATAATACCCATGTTGTATAAGCGGTTATGTCTGTGCATATCAGGTTAAGCCGGGTTTATTGAAACGGGCGAACATCTCCGACCCCTTCCCGGATAACAACCGGAGTATCATCAGTGAGATCAATCACAGTGGTCGGATGCTGGCCGAGATAACCGCCATGAATAATCAAATCTACCTGTTTTTCCAGTCTGTCTTTAATTTCATCGGGGTCTGACTCAGTAAATTCACTGCCAGGCAGCATCAGCGAGGTAGACAGCATAGGTTCATTCAGTGCACCCAGTAACTCAATAGCAATAGGGTTGGATGGCACCCTCAGGCCAATGGTTTTGCGTTTTTCTTGCAACAAACGCCGGGGTACATCTTTGGTGCCTTTAAGAATGAATGTGTAGTTGCCCGGAGTATTGTTTTTTATCAACCGAAAAGCCACGTTATCGACAAACGCGTATGTAGATAATTCCGACAGGTCCCGGCACATCAGGGTGAAGTTATGCCCTGAAGGTAACTGACGAATCCGGCAAATTCGTTCCATGGCATTTTTATCTTCCAACTGGCAACCCAAAGCATAACCAGAGTCTGTGGGATAAACGATAACACCGCCCTTTCTGATAATCTCGACGGCCTGATTGATTAACCGCAATTGCGGGTTTTCCGGATGGATATAGAAAAACTGACTCATACCTCATTTACTCCTTCATTGGCACCACTCCAGCCTGCCCAAACCGGCGTTACACCTGCGGGCAGCCACAGTTTCCGCCCTAACTCTATCCATGCACAAGGTTGATGAAAGTCGGAGCCTTGTGAGGCGAGTAAATCAAACTGGATAGCCAGTTCGGCCAGTTGCTTGCGTTCCTGTGGAGCCTGTTGGCATTGTGCCACTTCCATCCCGTCGCCACCTGCAGCGTGAAATTGCGCCAGTAAACGCTTCAACCACTTCATAGATAGCCGGTAGCGGCCTGGATGGGCTAATACCGCCTGCCCGCCAGAATGGTGAATCACATCAATAGCTTGTTCTATTGTACACCACTGTGGTGGGACATACCCGGTTTTCCCGCGTGCAAGATACTTTTTAAACACATCATTATGAGTACGGGCGACCCCACTTTCGACGAGAAAACGTGCAAAGTGGCCACGGGTCACTGCGCCGTCTCCAGCCAGGCGTCGGGCGCCAGCCAAAGCACCAGGAATATGATTTTTCTCAAGACGCCCGGCAATCATTTCTGCCCGCTGGTTGCGCCGTTCACTTTGTTGAGCAAGAAATGCCATTAACTCTGGTGACTGGATATCAATACCCAGCCCCACAATATGGATCTCGTGGTTTTCCCACACCGTTGATATCTCTACACCAGCAATAAGCTGTAGATCCAAACCGGCATTGGCAATCGCCTGGCGTGCAACCGGGATCCCATTAATCGTGTCATGATCGGTTATTGCCAGCGTTCCTACGCGCATTTCGCTTGCCCGTAATACCAGCTCAGCCGGTGTTAATAATCCATCTGAAGCCGTGGTATGGCTGTGGAGATCATAAATATTGGCGTAGTTTGATTCTTGCAAGTGTGCTCCCTGTCCCCAGTCGTGCTTGTATGTCGGGCATCATACCGATTTCCTGACAATAATAAAAAATGATGCTTGACTTTCTCCTGATGAACCAGTTAACTAGTACGCAAGTTCACTGATGAGGTATCTGCGATGACACAGCTCATTTCCAACAACAGCAAATGGTGGCGCACTTCCTGATAACGGGCGGTGTAATACAGTTTGCTTCTGGCAAAACAGATACCACAGCCCGCACTAAGCGGGTTTTTTTTTGAACAAAATAATGAGAACGCACCATGCAAACAACCAAACCAGCTTTAACACTTCTCGCTCAGGAAGGACCATATCGTGATAACCCGACCGCACTGTTTCACCAAATCTGCGGCGCCCGGCCTTCTTCTCTGTTACTTGAATCGGCAGATATTGCCAGCAAGAACGATTTAAAAAGCCTGCTGCTTGTCGACAGTGCCTTGCGCATCACTGCCTTCGAAAACGTGGTGACCATTAAAGCGTTATCAGCCAATGGCTGTGCATTATTACCCTTACTGGATAAAGCGTTACCAGCGGAAGTAGAGTCGGTAGCGCACCCTGACGGGCGTGAATTGCGTTTTCCTGAAGTCACCGCTGTGATGGATGAAGATGCCCGTCTGAAAGCATTATCTGTATTTGATGCGTTGCGCCTGATGCTGACACTGGTAAGTGTCCCACAAGATGAGCGCGAAGCCATGTTCTTTGGTGGTTTGTTTGCTTATGACCTGGTTGCCGGATTCGAAAATCTTCCGCATCTGCGCCAGGACCAACGCTGCCCCGACTACTGTTTTTACCTGGCGGAAACACTTCTGGTTATCGATCACCAAAAGAAATCAACGCGTATTCAGGCGAGCCTGTTTACTGACTCTGCGGCTGAACACCAACGGCTCACTCAACGCATCAGCCAGTTACAAAAACAGATGCAGGAAGCGCCACCTGCCGTACCGGTACAAAAAATCGAGTCCATGGAATTGAGTTGTAACCAGAGTGACGAAGCCTATGGTGCGGTAGTGAGCCAAATGCAGCAGGCGATTCGGGCTGGGGAAATCTTCCAGGTTGTTCCCTCGCGCCGCTTCACACTGCCTTGCCCTTCTTCACTGGCGGCATATCAGACACTGAAGAAAAGTAACCCCAGCCCTTATATGTTCTTTATGCAGGATGAGGATTTCACACTGTTTGGTGCCTCACCTGAAAGCTCCCTCAAATACGACGCGACTGACCGTCAGATTGAAATCTACCCCATTGCTGGTACCCGCCCCAGAGGGCGCAAAGCCGATGGCTCGCTGGATAATGATCTGGACAGCCGTATTGAGCTGGAAATGCGCACTGATCATAAAGAGCTGTCCGAGCACCTGATGCTGGTTGACCTTGCCCGTAACGATCTGGCCCGGATTTGTACTCCAGGGTCTCGCTATGTGGCTGACCTGACAAAAGTTGACCGCTATTCCTTTGTTATGCATCTGGTTTCCCGAGTCGTTGGCGAGTTGCGAGAAGATTTAGATGTGCTGCATGCCTATCGCGCCTGTATGAATATGGGGACACTGAGTGGCGCCCCAAAAGTACGCGCGATGCAATTAATTGCCGATGCCGAAGGCACCCGCCGAGGCAGCTATGGTGGTGCAGTTGGGTATTTCACCGCACACGGCGATCTTGATACCTGTATTGTGATTCGTTCCGCCTGGGTCGAAGACGGAATTGCTACCGTGCAGGCTGGTGCTGGTGTGGTGCTTGATTCCATTCCGCAATCTGAAGCCGATGAAACTCGTAATAAGGCACGCGCGGTGTTGCGCGCCATTGCTGCCGCACACCAGGCGAAGGAGATGTTCTGATGGCCGATATCTTACTACTTGATAACGTTGATTCATTTACCTACAACCTGGTTGACCAGTTGCGTGCCAACGGCCATCACGTTGTGATTTACCGTAACCAGGTACCCGCTGACACGATTATCGCCCGGCTGGCTGAACTCACTAATCCGATATTAATGCTTTCACCAGGACCTGGCGCACCATCTGAAGCAGGCTGTATGCCAGAGCTGTTGCAACGGATGCGTGGTGAATTACCTATTATTGGTATCTGCCTTGGGCACCAGGCCATTGTCGAAGCTTATGGCGGCTATGTAGGCCAGGCGGGAGAAATTCTCCACGGTAAAGCCTCATCCATAGAACATGATGGTATGGCCATGTTTCATGACCTGCCAAATCCATTGCCGGTTGCCCGTTATCACTCACTGGTCGGTAGCAAAATACCCGCTACATTGACTGTCAGCGCCAGCTATGCAGGGATGGTCATGGCGGTGCGCCACGATACAGACCGTGTGTGCGGTTTCCAGTTTCATCCTGAATCTATTCTGACAACACAGGGCGCACGTCTGCTGGAACAGACGCTGGCCTGGGCGCTCAGCAAATAAAGGAGCCTGACATGCAAACGATTCTTGAAAAACTTTTCCAGGCTCAGGTACTCAGCCAACAGGAAAGTCAGCAGTTATTCAGTGCGATTGTGCGCGGCGAACTGGAGCAAAGCCAACTGGCCGCCGCCCTGATAAGTATGAAAGTTCGTGGTGAGCACCCTGATGAAATCGCGGGTGCAGCCAATGCACTGCTGGATAATGCACAGCCATTTCCTCGCCCTGATTACCCCTTCGCAGATATCGTTGGGACAGGTGGTGATGGCAGTAACAGCATCAACATATCCACGGCCAGTGCATTTGTCGCTGCAGCTTGTGGGCTGAAGGTTGCTAAACATGGCAACCGGAGCGTATCGAGCCGTTCAGGTTCTTCTGATTTGCTGGCGGCTTTTGGTATTAAACTGGACATGACGGCTGAGGCATCACGCCAGTCACTGGATGAATTGGGCGTCTGTTTCCTGTTCGCGCCGCTTTACCACACAGGATTTCGCCATGCCATGCCAGTACGCCAGCAACTGAAAACACGCACACTGTTCAACGTGTTGGGGCCACTGATCAACCCGGCGCACCCACCACTGGCGCTGATTGGCGTGTACAGCCCTGAACTGGTTCTGCCTATTGCGGAAACTCTCAAAGTGCTGGGTTATCAACGTGCGGCAGTGGTACACAGCGGCGGAATGGATGAAGTGTCATTACATGCCGCAGTCCAGGTGGCTGAGCTGAAAGACGGTAAAGTAAGCAGTTATACACTACAGGCAAGTGACTTTGGGTTAACCCCTTATGCCAAAGAAGAACTGTCCGGTGGCACACCAGAAGAAAACCGTGACATTCTGGCGCGTCTGTTACAAGGTAAAGGTACGGCTGCTCAAGAAGCGGCTGTTGCTGCCAATGTCGCACTTTTGATGCGGCTGTTTGGCGAAGAAGACCTCCGTGTTAACGCCAGTAAAGCACTGGCTGTATTGCGCAGTGGCGAGGCTTATCAGCGCGTTACTGCACTGGCTGCAAGAGGGTAAGAGATGGAAACCGTATTAGCAAAAATCGTCGCAGATAAGGCGATTTGGGTAGAACAACGCAAACAACAACAACCACTGACTTCATTCCAGAATGATATACAACCGAGTACGCGTGATTTTTACCATGCCCTTGCTGGCGCGAAAACTGCATTTATTCTGGAGTGTAAAAAGGCATCTCCATCAAAAGGACTGATTCGCGAAGATTTTGACCCTGTGGCTATCGCGGGCGTCTATAAGCATTATGCTTCAGCTATTTCAGTTCTGACTGATGAAAAATATTTCCAGGGTAACTTCGATTTTTTACCCCAGGTCAGCAGTGCCGTTACACAGCCAGTTCTGTGTAAAGATTTTATCATCGACCCATATCAGATTTATCTGGCTCGTTTTTATCAGGCTGATGCCTGCCTGTTAATGCTGTCTGTCCTCAATGACGAACAGTATCGTAGCCTGGCCGCAGTCGCGCACAGCTTAAATATGGGCGTTCTGACCGAAGTGAGTAATGAAGAGGAACTGGCGCGCGCCATTCATCTTGAGGCTCGGGTGGTGGGCATTAATAATCGCGACTTGCGTGACCTGTCCATTGACCTGAACCGTACAAGAACTCTCGCCCCACAACTGGGTAGTGGAGTGACAGTTATCAGCGAATCCGGCATTCATACCTATGCCCACATTCGCGAACTGAGCCATTATGCCAACGGTTTCCTGATTGGCTCCGCGCTGATGGGTGAAACAGACCTGAACACTGCTGTACGCCGGGTGTTACTGGGCGAAAATAAAGTATGTGGACTGACTCGTCCAGAGGATGCATCGGCGGCATACCGCGCGGGCGCTGTCTATGGCGGGTTGATTTTTGTATCAGGTTCGCCGCGTGCTGTCACCGCTGAACAGGCACGACTTGTCATGTCTGGCGCCCCTCTACGCTATGTCGGGGTGTTTCGCGACGAACCTGTAGATAAGCTCAGTACGCTGGCTGCACAACTGAAACTTTCTGCTGTTCAGCTTCATGGTAACGAAAACCAGCAATATATTGATGCATTGCATCAGGCCTTACCTGCTGACATTGCTATCTGGAAAGCATTGAGCGTTGGTGATTCGCTCCCGAAACGCCAGTTTGACCACATCACACGCTATGTTTTCGATAATGGTCAGGGTGGAACGGGGCACTCTTTTGACTGGTCACTGTTACAAGGCCAGGACCTGAGTAACGTGATGCTGGCCGGTGGGCTAAGTGCAGACAACTGCGTTGAAGCAGCCAAAGCAGGTTGTGTCGGTCTTGATTTTAACTCAGGGGTTGAATCTCAACCGGGCGTTAAAGATCACGAGAAGATTGCCGCTGCATTTCGCACCTTACGCGCCTACTAACGCCAGTGTTGCCCGAATGCATTCACCGGGAAGAGCCCGGTAGTTAAGGAATACAACAAACATGACAACTTTATTAAACCCGTATTTTGGTGAATTCGGCGGAATGTACGTTCCGCAAATACTGATGCCAGCATTACGCCAGCTTGAAGAAGCGTTTGTCAGTGCGCAAAGTGACCCTGAGTTCCAGGCGCAGTTTACTGATTTGCTGAAAAATTATGCCGGGCGCCCCACTGCCCTTACCCGCTGTCGTAATCTGACTGCGGGAACCAAAACCACTCTGTACCTTAAACGTGAAGATTTGCTGCATGGCGGCGCACATAAAACAAACCAGGTTCTGGGCCAGGCTCTGCTCGCCAAACGCATGGGCAAAACCGAAATCATTGCTGAGACAGGTGCCGGGCAACACGGTGTGGCATCCGCGCTCGCCAGTGCACTGCTTGGTCTGAAATGCCGAATCTATATGGGTGCAAAGGACGTTGAGCGCCAGGCTCCGAATGTTTTTCGTATGCGTTTAATGGGTGCTGAAGTTATCCCTGTCCATTCCGGGTCATCAACCCTCAAAGATGCCTGTAACGAAGCACTGCGTGACTGGTCTGGTAGTTATGAAACCGCGCACTATATGCTGGGTACTGCCGCGGGCCCTCATCCTTATCCAACTATTGTCCGCGAATACCAGCGCATGATTGGCGAAGAAACCCGGGCGCAAATTCTTGAAAAAGAAGGTCGCCTGCCAGATGCCGTTATCGCCTGTGTAGGTGGTGGTTCCAACGCCATTGGTATGTTTGCAGATTTTATTGACGAAACCAGTGTCAGCCTGATTGGTGTTGAGCCTGCCGGCCATGGTATCGAAACAGGTGAACATGGTGCGCCACTCAAACACGGGCGAGTGGGCATCTATTTCGGTATGAAATCACCGATGATGCAAACGGATGAAGGGCAAATTGAAGAGTCATACTCTATTTCTGCCGGGCTGGACTTCCCGTCAGTTGGGCCGCAGCATGCATTTCTTAACAGCACTGGCCGCGCAGATTATGTCTCTATTACTGACGATGAAGCGCTGGACGCGTTTAAAGAGCTGAGCCGTCATGAAGGCATTATCCCGGCACTGGAATCGTCACATGCACTGGCATGGGCGCTCAAAATGGTCAAGCAAAACCCGGATAAAGAACAATTACTGGTTGTTAACTTGTCAGGCCGCGGGGATAAAGACATTTTCACGGTTCACGATATTCTGAAATCCCGGGGGGAAATTTGATGGAACGCTATGATACGCTTTTTTCAACATTGAAATCCCGCAACGAAGGCGCATTTGTTCCCTTTGTTACCCTGGGAGACCCGGGTGTTGAGCAGTCACTCAAGATTATCGACACACTGGTTGAAGCGGGTGCTGATGCACTTGAGTTAGGTATTCCTTTTTCTGATCCTCTGGCCGATGGCCCCACGATTCAGGGTGCGGCTTTGCGCGCATTTGCGGCCAACGTCACCCCTGCGCAGTGTTTTGAAATGCTGGCAATGATTCGCCAGAAGCACCCGGATATTCCAATTGGGCTACTGATGTATGCTAACCTGATCTACAGCCCTGGTATTGATAATTTCTACGCTCGATGCAAAGAAGTGGGAGTTGATTCGGTTCTGGTTGCTGATGTTCCTGTTGAAGAGTCCGCGCCATTTCGTCAGGCGGCATTGCGCCACAATATCGCGCCTATTTTTATCTGTCCCCCCAATGCTGATGATGACCTGCTACGCCAGATAGCCTCCTACGGGCGTGGTTATACCTATCTTTTGTCCCGCGCAGGTGTTACAGGAGCGGAACAACGTGCCAGCCTGCCTGTACATCATTTGGTGGAAAAACTGGCTGAATACCATGCCGTACCACCTCTGCAAGGCTTTGGTATTTCCGAACCGTCTCAGGTGACAGATGCCATCAAGGCAGGTGCTGCTGGCGCTATTTCCGGGTCTGCTGTGGTGAAGATAATTGAAAAACACCTGGATAAACCTGTGGAAATGCTCAAGGCGCTGAGTGAGTTTGTTACAGTGATGAAAGCCGCAACGCGCAGTTAATCCATTCACTACGCCCATTCGAGTGCGTTCAGCATGATGTAAAAAGGTTCAAGAGAATAAAACACCAGCCTGGAAGGTATCAGGCTGGTGTTTTTGTTTGGTACCTTGATAAAAACAGCATGCCGTGAACACTTGCTGCATACTATTTTTGTAATGTGGAGGGAACGCCCTTCCACAAAGTCAGCCAGCGGTGTGCTGTCAGAAACGGTAGCCCGCAGAGAACATAAATACCCACGGGTCAATACGTGTTTTAATGCTTTCTTGCTGGTCACCTGCTTTAAATTTCACAGTGGTGTCAATATCCATATACCAAACAGACATATTCACCAACCAGTTTTTGTTAATCAGGTAATCCACCCCTGCCTGCCCTGCAAGGCCCCAGGAATCTTTCAGGCTCAGGTCAGATAACCCGTCATCCTTACCTGTTTGGTTAAATTTATTATTGAAGAACGTGGTGTAGTTCACCCCGGCACCAAGATAAGGGCGCAGCTTGCTTTGCCTGTCACCGAAGTACCATTGAGCCATCAATGTAGGTGGCAGTTGGTGTACGGTTGCTATAGTGCCTGTCGGCGCAAGACCAACTTTGTGGCGAAAAGGCGTCGCGGCAAGCAATTCAATCCCCACGTTGTCAGTCGCCATATAGGTAAATGTCATACCCAGTTGCGTGTTGTTACTGACATTAAAGCCACCCAACCCGAGTACGTTATCTGACCCTGAGGTTGGACGAACAGTGGCGCTACCAGCTCGGACGAAGAATTCGCCCGCTTCATGTGCGCTCACCATTCCGGAAAAACAACTCAATGCCAGTAGTGCCACTGTTAACTTTTTCATACCCATATCCTTTGTAAGTTTTTATCAGCGGCCTGACTATACCTTCACATTTTCCTTTTTTGATCCAACATTGGTCACACTTTGTCAGATATTTCGACATTCATTGATCCATGTTAATTTGCATCTATTTCGTTAAAAACAATGAATTTGTTTTGGATCAATTTTCATATGATTCAGGCAAACTACTGTGTAACCCGCTTGTTACCAGCGGGTTTATACAGTAATTATGAAGTCAGGACAGGATAAACAGACGCCAACTTACCCACAAAATGTTCCGACAACATTCCTTTACAGGGGATGTGACTGACATCCCACCTTGAGCGGTGTACAATCGCCAGCATTTTCATCCTGACACCAACTCAAGGAGAGTGCATGACAATCACGGCAGGTTCTGTTTACCGTGACACAGGTAATTTTTTCCGTAATCAGTTTGTCTCCATCCTTCTGATTGCCCTGCTTTGCGCATTTGTTGCTGTAGCATTAGGGCATGCGTTTTACCCTAATGAAGACCAGATGGCGGCAATGTTACAGGGTGATAATCTTAAGGGTAGCCAGGGGTTTTTCGAGCTGATTCAGAATATGACACCTGAGCAGCAACAAACGCTGTTAAAAGCATCTGCAGCAACGACGTTTTCAGGTCTGATTGCTAATGCCATTCTTGCCGCCAGTTTGCTGACTCTGGTGAAACTGGTTTCAGCCGGGCAGCGCGTCAGTGCCTTGCATGCAATTGGCCTTTCTGCTCCTTTAATGCCACGGATGCTCGTGTTGATTTTTATCACCACATTCGCTGTGCAGATTGGGATTATGGCGATTATTGTTCCGGGTGTTATTCTCGCGATTGTTCTGTCTATGGCTCCGGTACACCTGGTTGAGGATAAAACAGGTATCTTTGCGGCATTACGTTCCAGTAGCCGTCTGTGCTGGGCAAATATGCGCCTGGTTGCCCCCGCGATTATTGGCTGGCTGGTTGCCAAAACAGCACTGTTGCTGTTTTCCAGCACGTTTGCAGCCTTGACGCCAACCGGTGGTGCTATTACCGTCAATACTATCAGTAATCTGCTGTCGGCATTGTTGCTTATTTACCTGTACCGCCTGTACATGCTGATCCGTCAGTAAGTCTTCAACCGGCCTGCCATGTGGCAGGTCATTTTCGATTACGGAAGCCTTTATGAAGCAGTTCCTTGATTTTCTTCCCCTGATTGTCTTTTTTGCTTTTTATAAGCTGTATGACATTTATGTCGCATCAGGTGCATTGATTGCCGCAACAGCACTCGCTCTGGTTTACAGTTGGTATAAGTTTCGCAAGCTTGAGAAAATGACACTGGTCACCTTCATCCTGGTTGCCGTGTTTGGTGGGTTAACTATCGCTTTTCACAACGTTGAGTTTATCAAGTGGAAAGTAACCGTTATTTATGTACTGTTTGCCGGGGCGCTTCTGGTCAGCCAGTGGGTAATGAACAGACCACTGATCCAGAGCATGTTAGGTAAAGAGCTGACGTTGCCTCAGGTGGTTTGGAAACGGCTTAATTATGCCTGGGCGTTGTTTTTCATCCTGTGCGGGTTGGCGAATATTTATATCGCCTTTTGGTTACCTGAAAATGTCTGGGTTAACTTTAAAGTATTTGGTCTGACCGCACTGACTCTGGTATTCACATTATTAAGTGGCCTGTATATTTACCGCCATATGCCACACGAAGAGAATTAGTACCGCTGGCGCCAGCATGGCGCCATCAACAAATCAACAAATCAACAAATCAACTACAAGGCCAGGCCCCGCTGCGCTTTTGCTGGATGTAAAGACTTCAAATACAAAAAACCACCGCATTGCAGTGGTTTCAGTAGCAGGCAACATGGATGAATCACTAAACAGTGCGTTGTCTGTAGCAACTCTTCCCCCTTTGCCTTGTGTGATAAGCCCTTCTCGCTTAACTACAGCATGTATAACACTACAGCAAAGCGCGAACTGGAAAATTAGTGAATACCCAACCGGTGAGCAAATACAATTTCTTCCTGCAATTCGATGTAAGAAAGCTCCATCAGGTCAGCAAACTCAAGTTGCAGTTGTTTAAAACGTTTAAGAAATTGTGCAGGAGTTAAATTTTCTTTTTCCCGACGAAGATATTCAAAAGCCAGAACGGTGGGGCTTAGCTCGTTTTCCATATAAACCTCAGTAAATGTGACAACCGGTAAATAATATCACAAAGAGCACAAAAAACAACCAATCAGAATGGTGGAATATTCTGGATAACCGAGTCAAAAAAATGATAACAGCATGATTATTATATTATTTTAATAACATTAGCCAGACTACATTGTCAATTAACAGGTACACAGCTCACACAAATACATTTTGTTCCCACCAGCAGCTTATGGTTTTCTCCCCTGCGCCGATAATTATCCTGATAACCCAGGAAACATAACTATGAATGCGGATATTTTCAAAGACCAGTTACCCAATTCAGACAGAGCTGAGCAATATCAGTGGGTTGACGGCAACAAAGAAACTAATGCTCTGATTGCTATCGCCGCAGAATTTATCGCTGAAGAACTCACAGTAGCATGGTTTCGCATCCGTCTGGTATGCCATCGGGAGTGTGACAATGAAGGTAAAAACATGTTCTCTGCATCATTGACTTACATGGCCACAGAACAGGACGATTATCATACATGGTGCGGTCTCGATTGCCTTAATGCAATGCGTTGCATTACTGAAGTTCTGAAAGGGAAAAACTGGAATGAGGCAGTGTTGTTTATTACCCAGCATAAAGGTATCTCATTTTACTGGCGAAGCCCGGTAGCATAAGGTGACAAATCCAGAAGCAATCCTTCTGGGTTGTTTCCCGGTTTTCACGCTACAATGTCCTGCACACCCTGAACTGCCTCAGGGACATGTTTTTGGTGTTGCATCACAGATAACAATGAAAATGCGTGATCAAGGAATAACAAATGACCACACAAAGTGATGCCCCTCAGGGCGATTTAGTTTTACGCACCCTGGCAATGCCAGCAGATACGAATGCTAACGGCGATATTTTCGGCGGCTGGTTAATGTCACAAATGGATATGGGGGGCGCGATACTTGCCAAAGAAATTGGCCAGGGACGCGTGGTAACTGTGCGTGTGGAAGGGATGACATTCCTGCGTCCTGTCGCGGTGGGCGATGTTGTCTGTTGCTATGCTCGCTGTGTGAAACGTGGAACGACTTCTATCAGTATCAATGTTGAAGTGTGGGTGAAAAAAGTTTCATCAGAGCCGATTGGCCAACGCTACCGGGCCACAGAAGCACTGTTTATTTATGTCGCAGTAGATAACCAGGGGAAACCACGCCCATTACCTTGAGCGTGATACAACTGGCGCATCACTCCATAGATGCGCCGCCATTAATCCTGAAAATAATGTTCACTACCAGGTCTTTCCCTGGGCGACCACTTTCATAACGCCAGTGGCGCATGGCCTGACGCACATCACGCTCAAACATATTGGCAGGTTTGGCGGATAAAATTCGAATATTCTCCACACTCCCATCAGCAGCTACATCAAATTTAACCCGAACATTACCTTCAATGCGCAGTGCAAAAGCGCGTGACGGGTATTGAGGCTGGGTGCGTGATAAAGCTTTAGGGCCACGAGGCGCTGTGTTTGGCGGGGCCGTATTTGCCGTCGAGTTCTGTACAGAAGATGCGCGTGGAGCAACATTACCTGTAAAAGGGTTGTCCTGAGGAGGCGCTTTCTGCTCAACCGGTTTTTCGACCGTTTTAACCGGCTCTTTGCGGTGCTCTACCTTTTTAGCTGGTTTCGGTTTGGGTTTTGGCTTTGGCTTATGAATAACAACCGGGGCCTCTTTCGGCGCTTCAGGCACCGGCTCAACAACTGGCTCCGACTCTGGCTGGACAACTTGTGGGGCTGGGGCAGGTGCCGCTAAATCTGCCGGGTTTACCATGGTAACAGAAATGGGCTGTGCCGGTGAAGGCAGCTCAGTGACCTGATGCATTGAAGTATACAGAATACCTGCCAGTACAGCGCCATGTATCACTACCGAAAGCAATGCGGGCCATGGGAAACGGCGAGGAAAGTCAAGTGTCATCGAGCTCATCAGTTATCCGGTTAATAGCGCTAAAAGCCAATTTTAAATGCAAATAGCAATCATATTCAACAAGCAGGTACCAGACAGGCGTAATTTCCCCGGTGTTGAGCAAAATATCGGCTTTATAACCGAATATGTATGACATTTTCGTTGCACCTGCGGAATGATTCACTTACCGTAGTTTTACTTTCGTCTCTGATAAGGAGCCTTGCTGTGCTTTACGTGATTTATGCTGAGGATGTAGCCAACTCACTGGATAAACGGATGTCGGTGCGCCCTGCCCACCTGGCGCGTTTGCAGTTGTTGCGTGATGAAGGCCGTTTAGTTACCGCCGGACCTATGCCTGCTGTTGACAGTAATGACCCGGGTCAGGCTGGTTTCACTGGTTCCACAGTCATTGCGGAGTTTTCATCGCTGGAAGAAGCACAGGCCTGGGCAAATGACGACCCTTATGTTGCGGCAGGTGTTTATCAGAAAGTGGACGTTAAACCTTATAAGCAAGTATTTTAGGCAGGGCTGAAATGAAACGGGCCCACAAAGTATGGAGGCCCGTTTTGCGACTCGTTTTATTAGCGTACAACGTGTCGGCGCTGAGGCTAAGCCAGTGCGATTAATCGTGCAGAGGGTACCTGTTCACTGACCACAAAGACATCGACATCGGCCAGTAACTCACCAGCCTGCCCTCGCAGTGAATTAGCTGCAGCAGCCATTTGCTCTACCATTGCAGCATTCTGTTGCAGTACGCCTTCCATCTGGTTAACCGCGATATTTACCTGGCTTATGCCATGGCTTTGCTCTGTCGAAGAGTGTGAGACCTGGTTTATCAAATCTTTGGTTTCACTGACCGCGCTGGTCGCTTCTGTCATTTTATCAGCCACCTGCTGGGTATATTTCACACCGAGGGTCACTTTCTGCAAAGCTGCATCTATCAGCACTTTGATATCGCGCGCTGCACCGGAAGAACGTTGTGATAAAGTGCGAACTTCTCCAGCAACAACCGCAAAGCCCTTGCCATGCTCACCTGCCCGCGCAGCCTCTACTGCAGCATTTAAAGCCAGAATATTGGTCTGAAAGGCAATCCCTTCAATAATTGCCGTGATTTCGGATATTTTTGCCGAAGAAACAGCAATGTCATCGATAGTTTCTTTAAGCCCGCCTAATTCATTACTCGTGTTATGCACTAATTTATGTACCTGGTGCATCAGTTGGTCAGCATTACGCGTAGTTTCCACATTGCTTTGTACTGTCGCTGACAACTGATTCATACTGGCGGCGGTTTCTTCCAGAGAAGCGGCCTGTGCTTCAGTACGGGATGACAGATCATCATTACTGGCCGCAATTTCGTGCGCCGCGGTATCCACCAGGCGCGAGGAAGATTTTACCTGGCTTAATACCTGAGCCATTTTCTCGACCAGCGCATTGAAACTTAACGCCGCCAGGCCAATTTCATCACGCCGGCGGACAGTGACAGATTGGGTCAAATCCAGTTCATGACTGATAGTACTGATTTTGTCACTGAACGAACGTAAAGAAACGGCGATATAACGCAGTACGAAAAAGGACAATATTGTACTGACAGCAACAGATAACACGATAAAGACTGCCAGCATGATAATCGTTGTATTAAATTTTTCATGATTAGCAACACTGAATGCTTCGGCATGCTGGTAATTATATTGGATCTGCTGATTAAGCCCACGGGTTAATTCATCGGACATTTTCGCCATGTCACCACCGCTTTTCAACATCGACACAGCGGCAGCCTGGCCAACCGACTCATTGGCAGTGAATAAGTCATTAAGCACTTGCATATAACTCGCCATAATGGCGAGGTTTTTATCTGACATTTGCTTATCTTTATTATCTGAGACTCTCGCATTGCGATACTTTTTGAGTGTTGCAATACTCTGGTTCATTGCATCAAGTGCATCGTGTTTATGCTGGCTCATCAGTGCATCATCATGGCTTAGCAAGTACAAATAAATTTCACGACGCGCTTTTTCACGAAAATCAATGGTGATTTGCAGCTGTTTGATACGTGGGAGGCTATTCGTAGTAATGTAGTCAAAGCTGGTTATCGAACTTTTATATACAGACAACGACCAGACACCTACAACAATGACGGAAATAATAGAAATTGCAAATGCAATAAGAAGCTTGTGTACGATACGCATAGTTTTTCCTGATTGTCCATTTCCATAATTCCGATTTATCGGCACTGTGCCTTTGTTTGTTAGAGCATAAAATGATCAGTGACACAACAAAAAGGTATTCACGGGGAATATATTCAGTGAAATCCGTGGCATATCTGCGTGGTTTTTTTAGTTTCAAAAGTAAGCAGTATTATAAACATACTAAATTATATGTTTATCTTATGTATTACTTTCTTATTTTTAACAAAAAATAAACAGTAAATACGAGAATAAAAAACAAGTTACTCCCCTGCAGATTCCTGACACTCTTTGCGCGCATTATGGTAGATCTTGATAAATTCATTGACAGGCACTGCTCGGGAATAGTACCAGCCCTGACCAATGGCAGTTGCATAGGCTGACAGAACAATCTCTTTTTCTTCACGGGTTTCAATACCCTCGAAAACTATAGTTTTATTCAACGGGACAATAATGCTCAGCAATGCATCCAGCATCGTTTTTTTAAAGTCATCCCCCAATCCCCGGACAAAATATTTATCGAGCTTAATTTCATCAAAAGTAATTTCTGTAAGCCAGTGAATATTGGCCACACCTGTCCCAAAATCATCTAACGACACCAAATACCCCAGTTGCTGAAGCTCACGCGCAGACTCAGCAATAATTTTATAATTAACATCTGTTTTTTCTGTTATTTCCATTTTAATCTGTTGACGCAAACAGCCTGAATTGTCAGCCATAGCATTAAGATAGGGTAAGAACGTTGCGTCTGTAATATCGTGCTTGCCTACATTAATACTCAGGGTGAAATCAGGATGCTCCGCCATTAACCCGGACATATCCATCAGTGACTGCTCTATAACAAACCGGGTAATCTGGCGATAAATACCCAGGCGCTCAGCGAGTTTGATAAAAAATTCTGGGGAAACATTACCATAGACATCATCTTTCCAGCGCACCAACACTTCTGCGCCAACAACAGACTCATCAGACAGGCGATACTGCGGTTGGTACTCCAGGTGAAGAAGATGATAGAAAACTGCTTTTTTCAGGCGTGCATCGATAGAATTAATCCGTCCTGCCCACACCATTAATGCAAATCCGGCTAAATAACCAGCACCTGCCCCCAGAACGACAAGCACCAGCAATACACCTGAAGGTAAAGCAGTCAACGCGTTGTTTTGTGTTGTCGTTTCAACACACAAGTCAAATTGTTTACTACAGATACGTTGTTGTGAGCGCTGAGTAAATAGTGACAACCAGTTATGGCTATCAGACTGAGAAGGCGTAGAAAATGTATCAAATACATAAGCGCCATTGCGGGTAACCAAATGCCAGTCCAGCATTAAATCACTCATATACTGCATTTTAATATTTACTGGTGAGGTAAATATTACTGTATTGCCTTTAACAATCAGATTGTTGGTTTTCTTTACTGGCAGCATATCTGCAACATGGCGGTAAAAAGTACGCCCTTCTATATGCGAGTAATACCCTGTATCAGGCAATACTGTCGCATGCTTCAAAATACCCCATCCCGCTGTACAAATTATTTTTCCTTGCCATACCCGGCCAATATCCTGTACTAACTCATATTCCAGCGTTAAACGTCTCAACAAGTTAATATCATCGACTGTACATTCGGGATAAGGGCTGTTACTGGCAACCTGCTGTGCTGTATCTAACTCACTTGCCACGCGTTCTGCCTGTGACAAAATATGAGCTGATATCCCTGTCTGGTTTTCAAATCTCAACATTGTGCTGACCAGTTGTGTCAGGAGAACTGTAGCAATAATACTGATAATCGCCATCAGTACAGGAATAAGGCGTTTTCCGGTTAACAAGTGCGCCTTAAAATTTGGCGTATTCTGATTTACCACGCGCTATCCATCTCCATGAGTTATCACCAGTAAGGTACCAGACTGCCCTTTAATCGCTCTAACGGTAATATCGGCAAACGTGACAAGCTTCTTTACCCCTATTGTGGGATAGCGTTATATGACAGGCGAACATAATCCAACAGAAACAACAAGGTGTGCATCGATAATGACAATCGCTGATTTCTTAAAAAAGATAACTTTTAAAATCGGGCACATAACGTGCCCGGCAGGCTAAATATCGTAGACTGAAAACAGCAAAGAATTGCGCTGACGATTAACGATACATTTGCGGATTGCGTGAATACGCATGTTCCGGCGGGATTGCGCTTCCAGCCAGCGGGTTTTTCTCCGCTGGGACTGGCGTAACATCCGCCAACGCCCAACCTCTGTACGACTGTGTCTCATTTCATATTGGCTCACAATACAACAAGTAAGGGTATTATACGCCCAGGTAATTGCCCGAAAAGCTGTTTTCACCCGTTTTTTTCTTTGAGAAGCACAATCTTGTGCGTACACTCAAAAGTATACGGAAGATAAAGGATTTTTTACCTATGGCGACGCTCTATACGCTGGCAAACTGGCTGGTGATTTTGGGCTACTGGCTTCTGATTGCCAGTGTAACATTGCGTATTTTGATGAAACGCCGCGCTGTACCTTCTGCAATGGCCTGGCTGCTCGTTATTTATATTCTCCCACTGGTTGGTGTCATCGCTTACCTGTCATTTGGTGAACTGCACTTAGGGAAACGTCGTGCTGAACGGGCTCGTGACATGTGGCCTTCCACGGCTAACTGGTTAAAAGCCTTAAAAGAGAGTAAACATATCTTTGCCGATGAAAACAGCACAGTGGCGGAATCATTATTCCAGTTGTGCGAACGTCGCCAGGGTGTGGGCGGCGTTAAAGGTAACCAGCTTCAGTTGCTGACAGAGACAGATGATGTCATGCATGCTCTGATCCGAGATATCCAGTTATCCCGGCATAATATCGAGATGGTTTTCTATATTTGGAATCCAGGTGGCCTTGCTGATGAAGTGGCCGAATCGTTGATGGCTGCCGCACGTCGTGGTGTACATTGCCGCCTGATGCTTGATTCTGCGGGAAGTCTGGCATTCTTTCGCAGCCCCTGGCCCGCCATGATGCGCAATGCCGGTATTGATGTAGTCGAGTCACTTAAAGTAAACCTGATGCGTGTTTTCCTGCGGCGTATGGACTTACGCCAGCACCGGAAAATGGTCATGATTGATAATTATATTGCTTACACGGGCAGTATGAACCTGGTTGATCCGCGCTACTTCAAACAGGATGCAGGCGTAGGCCAGTGGGTGGATTTGATGGCTCGCATGGAAGGGCCTATCGCTACAACAATGGGCATTGTTTACTCCTGCGACTGGGAAATCGAAACCGGAAAGCGGCTTCTGCCTCCCCCACCGGATGCGAATATCATGCCCTTTGAAGAAGCCAGTGGTCACACAATACAGACTATTGCATCAGGCCCCGGCTTCCCGGAAGACTTGATACATCAGGCCTTGTTAACAGCCGTCTACGCCGCCCGCGAGAATCTGGTGCTCACCACCCCTTATTTTGTTCCTAGTGACGATCTTTTACATGCGATTTGCACAGCTGCCCTGCGTGGGGTGAATGTCAGCCTGATTTTACCTAAGAAAAATGATTCGCTGCTGGTTGGCTGGGCCAGCCGGGCTTTTTTTGCTGAATTACTGGCTGCTGGCGTCAGGATCTATCAGTTTGAAGGCGGTCTTCTGCATACGAAAAGTGTACTGGTTGATGACGAACTCAGCCTTGTTGGCACCGTTAATCTGGATATGCGTAGTTTATGGCTGAATTTTGAAATTACTCTGGTGATAGATGACCAGGGGTTTGGCAACGATTTGGCGGCTGTTCAGGATGACTATATCTCGCGCTCTACCTTGCTTAATGCCAGAGACTGGGTTAAACGGCCACTGTGGCAACGAATAACTGAGCGAGTATTTTACTTCTTTAGCCCATTGTTGTAAAAAGGCCCCCAAAGCCTATGACTGCGGATGTATAAAAATGGATATGGACCTGAATAACCGCCTTACTGAAGATGAAACTCTTGAGCAGGCCTATGATATTTTTCTGGAGCTGGCGGGCGATAATCTGGACCCTGCAGACATCATTTTATTTAATCTCCAGTTTGAGGAACGTGGCGGCGCTGAGCTCTTTGACCCATCAGAAGAATGGTCGGAGCATGTCGATTTCGATCTGAATCCAGACTTCTTCTCAGAGGTTGTTATTGGCCTCGCAGAAGAAGATGGCGGCGAACTGAACGATGTGTTTGCACGTATTCTTCTGTGCCGCGAGAAAAACCATAAACTGTGCCATATTCTGTGGCGTGAATAATTGCTCTGGTTATAACGGCTCAGCCTGAAAAAAAACCTGAATGCGTTAAACATTCAGGTTTTTTATTCGCACTAGACAGCCGCACAGGCCGGGTCTTTTTACAGCGGGTCAACCTTCAGGCAGGAAACCGCATGGCGGAAACTTCCTTCGAGAACAGGCCGTGTTTTGGCACATTCGGGGCCAGCCATAGGGCAACGGGTACGGAACACACAACCTGAAGGCGGATTGATTGGTGACGGCAATTCTCCTTCCAGCAGTTGTATAGTTTTGTTCCGCTCCTGATCAGGGTCTGGCACCGGCACGGCTGACATCAACGCTCTGGTGTACGGGTGCAAAGGATTGTTATAGACCTCATCGTAAGTCCCCAACTCTACGGCATGCCCCAGATACATAACCAGTACCCGGTCGGAGATATGTTTTACCACTGCCAGGTCGTGGGCAATAAAAATCAAAGACAACCCCATTTCCCGCTGCAGTTGCTGCAACAGGTTAACGACCTGTGCCTGAATAGAAACATCAAGGGCTGAAACCGGCTCATCACAAATGATAAGTTTGGGTTCAAGGATAAGTGCCCTGGCAATACCAATGCGCTGGCACTGTCCACCTGAAAACTCATGCGGGTAACGGTTTACCAGGTTTGGTAACAGCCCCACTTTCATCATCATCGCTTTCACCCGGTCTCTTACTTCCTGGCGAGGCATCTTCGGGTGATACGTCCGTAACGGTTCAGCAATGATATCGCCAATTGTCATTCGTGGGTTAAGGGAAGCCAGCGGGTCCTGGAAGATCATCTGAATATCGCTGCGCACTTCACGCCACTGTTCCTGGTTCATGCCAGTCAGGTTTTTACCCAACCAGGCAACGTGCCCTTCAGTGGCTTTCACCAGTCCGATAATTGCGCGGGCAAAGGTGGATTTACCACACCCGGATTCGCCTACCACACCGAGTGTTTCACCTTCATACAGCCGCAGGGTCACCCCATCCACCGCTTTCAGGGTTTTAGCGGGTTGCCAAAACCACTGTTTGCTGTCACGGATATCGAAATGGACTTTCAGGTCACTAATTTCGAGCAGTACTTTTTTTTCTTCTGTCAGCGCGTTCATACCAACTCCTCCACTGACCTAAAGCAGGCACGTAACCGACCTTCACCAAAAGATTCCAGCGGCGGCGTATTCTCACAACCTTCCGAGGCATATGGGCAACGCGGCTGGAACGGACAACCTTTAGGTAGTCTCAACAGGTTTGGCGGGTTACCGGGGATGGTATCCAGTGCAGCACCTTCTTTATCAAGACGCGGTACAGCACTCAGCAACCCCAAAGAATAAGGATGTGACGGGTGGTAGAATACATCTCTGGCACTGCCATATTCCATGGTGCGCCCGGCATACATCACCAGCACTTTGTCACAGATACCCGCAACAACACCGAGGTCATGAGTGATCATGATAATAGCGGTATTAAATTCATGTTTCAGTTCATTCAATAAGGTCATTATTTGCGCCTGGACAGTTACATCCAGTGCTGTGGTGGGTTCATCAGCAATCAGCAGTTTTGGCCGGCATAACAATGCCATGGCTATCATTACGCGCTGGCGCATTCCGCCTGAGAATTCATGAGGATACATTCTCATGCGCTTACGCGCCTCAGGCATTTTGACCGCATCAAGCATACGCACTGATTCTTCGTACGCCTCCGTTTTGCTCATCTTTTTATGCAACATGAGCACTTCCATCAATTGCTCACCCACACGCATATAAGGGTTAAGGGACGTCATTGGATCCTGAAAAATCATGGAGATCTGTTCCGCACGCAAGCGGTTCAGTTCATGCTCCGGCAGGTTAAGAATTTCTCGCCCCCCAAATGTGGCAGAACCATCAATGCGCCCGTTTGAAGCCAGTAAGCCCATCAAAGCAAATGCTGTTTGTGATTTACCCGAACCAGACTCACCCACAATCCCCAGCGTTTCACCGGCATTCAGGGTAAAGTTCAAATCATTAACCGCAGTAACATCGCCATCCGGTGTACCAAACGTTACCCGCAGGTCTTTTACATTTAATAAGGACTCACCCGCTAACGGGGATGCACCCACTACAGAATTAATAAGTAAAGCCATGGGTACTCCTTAACGGTCTTTCGGGTCGAGGGCATCACGCAGGCCATCGCCAATGAAGTTAAAACAAAACAGCGTCACTACCAGGAAACCCGCCGGGAATAACAATAACCACGGTGAAACCTCCATTGAGTTCGCGCCATCGCTCAACAAAGCGCCCCAACTGCTTAACGGTTCCTGCGTACCTAACCCAAGGAAACTAAGGAAGGATTCAAACAGGATCATGCTGGGAACCAGCAACGAGGCATAAACCACCACCACACCCAGAACGTTTGGCACAATGTGGCGGATGACGATATTACCGGTAGATACACCACCAACCTGAGCGGCTTCAATAAACTCTTTGCGTTTGAGGCTCAGAGTCTGCCCACGGACAATACGCGCCATATCCAGCCAGGAAACCATGCCGATTGCCACAAAAATCAGCAGGATGTTTTGCCCAAAGAAGGTAACCAGCAAAATGACGAAGAACATGAACGGGAAGGAGTTAAGGATCTCCAGCAGACGCATCATTACCGAGTCAACTTTCCCCCCCAGATAGCCTGAGAGTGAACCATACAACGTGCCCAGTATCACGGCGACCAGTGCAGCAGACACCCCAACCATCAGGGAAATTCGCCCACCAATCGCCACACGCACCAGCAGGTCACGGCCTGATGAGTCAGTACCGAAATAGTGGCCAGAAGCGAAATCTGGCCCGCTGGACATCATGTTCCAGTCAGTATCAAAATAAGTAAAAGATGACAACATTGGGGCAAAGGTAACAAAGAGTGCTATGAGTACCAGTACCACCAGACTTGCCACTGCAGCACGGTTATGAATAAAACGCCGCCGCGCATCCTGCCATAAGCTACGCCCTTCCACTTCAAGCTTCTCGCTGAAGTTTTCCAGGGCCTCACTGTTTTTCTTGCTCAACATTTGGCTCACTCCAGCATCAATAACGAATTTTTGGGTCGATAACCGCATAAAGCACATCGACAATAGCGTTAAAAACAATCGTCAGGGCACCGACTAAAATCGTCAGGCTTAGTACCAGTGAGTAGTCGCGGTTCAGTGCACCGTTAACAAACAACTGACCAATCCCCGGTAAACCGTAAATTGTCTCAATCACCATCGAACCCGTGATAATCCCCACAAATGCTGGCCCCATATAAGAGAGCACAGGTAATAAAGCAGGCTTCAGTGCATGGCGCATCACAATGCGGCGCATGGGCAGACCTTTAGCACGCGCGGTACGAATGAAGTTAGAGTGCAACACTTCAATCATTGAGCCACGCGTAATACGCGCGATACTGGAAATATAGGACAGCGAAAGTGCCACCATTGGCAGCAACATATATTTGAATTCGCCTCCATTCCAGCCACCGCCTGGCAGCCACCGCAATGTAATAGCAAAGATCATGACCAGCAGTGGCGCGACAACAAAACTGGGAATAACCACACCTGTCATGGCAAAACTCATGACGATGTAATCCCATTTACTGTTCTGTTTGAGTGCGGCAATCACCCCAGCGGTAACACCCAGCACAATAGCCAACAAGAAAGCAGCCGCACCCAGTTTTGCTGAAACCGGGAATGATGCAGCGACCAAATCATTGACACTGTAATCTTTATATTTGAACGAAGGACCAAAATCGCCATGAGCCAGTTGTTTCAAATAATGAAAATACTGAGTCATCATTGGATCATTGAGATGATACTTCGCTTCGATGTTCGCCATCACTTCTGGCGGCAGGTTGCGCTCCCCGGTAAATGGACTTCCCGGAGCCAGGCGCATCATAAAGAAGGAAATAGTAATAAGAATAAAAAGTGTCGGAATTGCTTCCAGACAGCGACGTAAAATAAATTTCAACATTGCCCGTACCTTCTGGCGTGTGCCTTTGCACTGCGATGAAATAAGACACAGTGAGGCAGAGCAAACGCTCCGCCTCACAAACGGCCATTAATGTTTGATAATGTACAAATCTTTCACATACACATTATCAAGAGGGTCTTTACCGGTATAACCACCAACCCAGGGTTTCACCAGGCGCGCGTTAACATAGTAATAGACCGGGACAATGACGGAATCTTTGTCCAGCTGTTGCTCTGCTTTGTTATACAACTCAGCACGTTCTTCTTCTGTTTTCACTTTCAGCGTATCAGCCATTATCTTGTCAAAGGCTGCACTCTTATAGTGTGCTGTGTTGTTAGAGCTGTCGGACAGCATGGTGTTCAGGAAGGAGCTCGGTTCATTATAATCCGCACACCAGCCTGCACGAGCGACAGAAAAGTTCCCCTGATGACGGCTGTCGAGGAATGTTTTCCATTCCTGGTTATCCAGCCTGACATTGGCACCGATGTTTTTCTTCCAGATAGAAGAAACCGCGATAGCCAGTTTTTTATGCAGATCAGACGTATTGTAAAGCAGGTCGAAAGACAGCGGCTTATCTTTAGTAAAGCCTGCTTCTGCCAACAATTTACGCGCTTCCTCATTACGTTTCGCCTGGCTCCAGCCAAACCATGCAGGTTGAGTCAGCTTCGCACCATCAGTATACGGCGGTGTATAACCATACGCAGGCAGATCGCCCTGGTTTTTCACTTTATTGACAATGATATCGCGATCCAGGCTCAGCTTCAGCGCGGTACGAACGCGCACATCATTGAACGGCGGTTTTTGGTTGTTGATTTCGTAGTAATAAGTGCACAGATACGGGTCAACATGGACCTGATTGGGGATTTCTTTCTTCAGTTTCTGGAACAGCTCAATCGGTAACTGGTTGTAGGTCATGTCAATTTCACCGCTGCGATAGCGGTTAACATCAGTAACTTCTGAAGAAATTGGCAGGTAGGTTACCTGGTTAATTACCGTTTTGGCATTATTCCAGTATTGCGGGTTACGCACCAGATCGATACGTTCGTTCACAACCCAGTCTTTCAGGGTGTAAGCACCGTTAGTGACGATGTTACCCGGCTGAGTCCACTTTTCACCGTATTTTTCAATTGCGGCTTTTGGTACCGGAGACAACGATGCGTGAACTAACAATTTATAGAAATAAGGCACCGGCTCACTCAGTGTGACTTCCAGTGTATGGTCATCCAGTGCTTTAACGCCCAGGGTATCTGGCGCTTTTTTCCCGGCAATAATATCGTCAATATTGGCTACGTGGCCATATTGCAGGTAGCTCTCATAAGGAGATGCTGTTTTCGGGTCAGCCAGGCGTTCCCAGCTGTAAACAAAATCTTGTGCGGTAACCGGCTCACCATTAGACCATTTTGCGTCTTTACGCAGGTGGAAAGTCCAGACTTTAAAATCTTTATTTTCCCATTTTTCTGCAACACCCGGGATGGCGTGCCCTTGCAAGTCAGTAATCAGCAGGCCTTCAAACAGATCGCGGCTGACGTTAGCTTCCGGTACACCTTCAATTTTATGCGGATCCAGAGACTGGATTTCGGCCCCATTATTGCGAACCAGTGTTTGTTTTTCTGCAAGTTGAACACCTGCTGGCACATTCGCAGCCATTGCGACATTACCAGCAAATAGCGCAGTAAAAATCCCTGCAGCTACCAGATTTTTTTTCGTGATGACGGACATTGTGTTGATACTCCACTCATTATAATTACTGACTTTTACAGCCAGACTGTTTTCCCCTTTGGGGACCTGTACAGCGCAGGAGCTTTCGCGTCTGCCAGGTTATTGTTGTTTTACTGCTATCACCGACTTCATTTATTACCGGCCGTACCTGTAAGTACCGCCTGTGTCGATTCTTTCCCACCTCACCTTTCCTGTCATAAAGGCGGGGGGACTTATGTTCAGGTGCATCAGTCTGGTTGATACGATGCCCTGACAACTTTTCTGGCGGAAAGTAACAAACCCACTCGTACCAGGCTAATACTATTTGCAGATTTGTTAACCAGGGAGGCATTCATTACAAGAACGCGTTCACAATTCCCTTCCGCAAAACACACTAAAAGGAAGAACAATCCTTGTAATTACAGAGAGTTAAAAAATACGGGATGAGCCATGTGCATTTGTAAAAATTGTAACACCACCCATTTTCCACAAAAAACTTAACAACTGCTTATTTTTAGTGCATTCGTCTGCGCGAAGGTGAGTTTTACTAATATCATTTCAGGAAAGTCCCAGCAAGAGCCAATTTGTTGTGTCATTAAAATAACAAACTGGACGCCTGATTATTAATCAGCATTGCTACTAATTAACGTGTTTTCAAAAGTTTCACTTATAGTAAGCAGACTGTTTTATACGTGGTGAGTGCAATGAAAGACAAGGTGATGTACGCCACAGGAAGTAAAAAGCGGAATATGTTTTTCCGCTTTTGTGATCAAGGCTGTAAAAATTTTATCCGAGAAGGCCGGGGAAAAGCGCACGCACCCCGGTGACAATAAACTCAATACCCAGTGACATCAGTAACAGTCCCATGATACGGGTGATAACGTTGATACCCGTTTGCCCTAAAAAACGGACCAGCCAGGGAGCAAGACGGAAAATTAACCAGCAGCACACAGCAAAGAGGGCAATCGACAAAGAAAAACCCAGCATATAAGTCCATGTGTGGTAGCGCGTTCCCCAAACAATAGTAGAACTAATAGCACCCGGCCCAGCCATTAACGGTAACGCCAGCGGAACTACACCCACGCTTTCACGGATGGCCGTTTCTGATTTTTCTTGTTTATTCTGCTTGTCTTCGCCCAGTTTCCCGCTGATCATCGACATCGCAATAGTGACAACCAGAATGCCCCCGGCAATACGGAACGAATCAATCGATATACCAAACAATTGCAGAATGCCATCGCCAAGGAACAGCGAGGTCCACAAAATAATCGCTACCGACAGATTAGCTGTCAGGTTAGTTTTATTTCTTGCCGCCGCAGTCTGGTAGCTGGTCATACTAATAAATACAGGAATGATACCAACCGGGTTGACCAGAGCGAACAGGCCAATAAAGAACTTAAAAAAAGTCGATAAATCGAACAGTGATTGTGTCACGCAGAGCTCCCTTCACGCGCCAAATATAGCTGCGCTACTCTAAATGAAAAACCTTCAACAGACTATGGGATTTACTGTTCTCATCCAATTACCTTAGAAAAAGTTACATTTTAGCCGCATTCATGTTACCTACATGTTTCATATATGATAGTGTGAAATAATTGTTTTGTAAGTAAATTAACCACCATTAACACATATGTTCGTTTCCTGTGCTGAAAGGAGTCAGCTTCAATAGAAATTGACTTGGATCATGAAATACCCCCTGATATGTGAGTAATCTCTATTTGCCGCCAGGGAAAAAAACAGTGACCCAATCAGGTAATGTTGAAGGTAAGGCTCTTTTAGTAAATCAGCAGAAAGTTAAAGAAAACTGAACATAGTTGGTAGTGATGGTTTCTTGATGCAACTGGCGCTGTCTATACTGACTCTCGGGCAGCTGGTTTACTAAAAGAGTTTAACATTTATCAGGAGAGCATTATGGCTGTTACTAATGTCGCTGAACTTAACGCACTCGTAGAGCGTGTGAAAAAAGCCCAGCGTGAATATGCCAACTTTACTCAAGAGCAAGTAGATAAAATCTTCCGCGCCGCCGCTCTGGCTGCTGCAGATGCTCGTATCCCACTCGCTAAAATGGCCGTTGCTGAATCCGGCATGGGCATTGTTGAAGATAAAGTGATTAAAAACCACTTTGCTTCTGAATATATCTATAACGCCTATAAAGATGAGAAGACCTGTGGTGTTCTGTCTGTAGACGACACTTTCGGTACCATGACCATTGCTGAGCCTATCGGCATTATCTGTGGCATCGTCCCAACTACTAACCCAACGTCTACGGCTATCTTTAAGTCCCTGATAAGCCTTAAAACCCGTAACGCAATTATTTTCTCTCCGCACCCTCGGGCAAAAGACGCCACCAATAAAGCTGCAGATGTTGTGCTGCAGGCTGCTATCGCAGCTGGTGCGCCAAAAGATTTGATTGGCTGGATAGACCAACCTTCTGTTGAACTGTCTAACGCATTAATGCATCACCCGGATATTAACCTGATTCTCGCCACGGGTGGCCCGGGTATGGTTAAAGCGGCTTACAGTTCAGGTAAACCTGCAATTGGTGTAGGTGCAGGTAACACCCCAGTGGTTATCGATGAAACCGCAGATGTCAAACGCGCTGTCGCATCTGTACTGATGTCAAAAACATTCGATAACGGCGTAATTTGTGCTTCTGAACAGTCAGTGGTTGTTGTTGATTCTGTATATGATGCAGTGCGTGAGCGTTTTGCCAGCCATGGCGGTTACATGCTGCAAGGTAAAGAACTTAAGGCCGTTCAGGACATTATCCTGAAAAATGGCGCACTGAATGCCGCCATTGTTGGTCAACCAGCGGTGAAAATTGCTGAACTTGCTGGTTTCACTGTGCCAGAAACCACTAAAATTTTGATTGGTGAAGTGTCCGTCGTTGATGACAGCGAGCCCTTTGCACACGAAAAATTGTCCCCTACTCTGGCAATGTACCGTGCGAAAGACTTTGAAGATGCTGTTGAGAAAGCAGAAAAATTGGTTGCGATGGGTGGTATCGGTCACACATCCTGCCTGTACACCGACCAGGACAACCAGCCAGAACGTGTCGCTTTCTTCGGTCAAATGATGAAAACTGCACGTATTCTGATCAACACCCCGGCTTCACAGGGTGGTATTGGTGACCTGTACAACTTCAAACTCGCACCTTCCCTGACACTGGGTTGTGGTTCCTGGGGTGGTAACTCCATCTCTGAAAACGTTGGTCCTAAACACCTGATCAACAAGAAAACGGTTGCTAAGCGAGCTGAAAACATGTTGTGGCATAAACTTCCGAAATCTATCTACTTCCGCCGTGGTTCACTGCCCGTCGCGTTAGATGAAGTGATTACTGATGGTCACAAACGTGCTCTGATCGTGACCGACCGGTTCTTGTTCAATAATGGTTATGCTGACCAGATTACTTCTGTACTGAAAGCTGCTGGTGTTGAAACTGAAGTCTTCTTTGAAGTTGAAGCAGACCCCACACTGACAGTTGTTCGTAAAGGTGCTGAGCTGGCGAATTCCTTCAAACCGGACGTTATCATCGCCCTGGGTGGTGGTTCTCCGATGGATGCGGCTAAAATCATGTGGGTTATGTACGAGCACCCGGAAACTCACTTCGAAGAACTGGCTCTGCGTTTCATGGATATCCGTAAACGTATCTATAAATTCCCGAAAATGGGTGTGAAAGCGAAAATGATCGCGGTCACCACCACTTCCGGTACCGGTTCTGAAGTTACTCCGTTTGCTGTAGTGACCGATGACGCTACTGGTCAGAAATATCCGTTAGCCGATTACGCACTGACTCCTGACATGGCCATTGTCGATGCTAACCTGGTTATGGATATGCCGAAGTCTTTGTGCGCATTTGGCGGGCTTGATGCAGTTACCCACGCACTGGAAGCCTATGTTTCTGTGCTGGCATCTGAGTTCTCTGATGGTCAGGCTTTGCAGGCTCTGAAACTGCTGAAAGAAAACCTGCCAGCTTCTTACCACGAAGGTTCTAAAAATCCGGTAGCGCGTGAACGTGTTCACAGTGCAGCAACCATCGCGGGTATCGCGTTTGCGAACGCATTCCTGGGTGTTTGCCACTCTATGGCTCACAAACTGGGTTCACAGTTCCATATTCCTCACGGTCTGGCTAATGCTCTGTTAATCGCTAACGTTATCCGTTATAACGCGAACGATAACCCAACCAAACAGACTGCTTTCAGCCAGTATGACCGTCCGCAGGCACGCCGTCGTTATGCAGAAATTGCTGACCATCTGGGGCTGAGCGCACCTGGTGACCGCACTGCTGCGAAAATCGAGAAACTGCTTGCATGGCTGGAAAGCATCAAGGCTGAACTGGGTATTCCTAAGTCAATCCGCGAAGCGGGCGTTCAGGAAGCGGACTTCCTTGCTCATGTTGATAAACTGTCTGAAGATGCATTTGATGACCAGTGTACTGGCGCTAACCCGCGTTACCCACTGATTTCCGAACTGAAACAGATTCTCCTGGATACTTTCTATGGACGTGAATACGTTGAAGGTAAACCAGCAGAAAAAGCAGTTGCACCTAAAGCAGAAAAAACTGATAAAAAAGCCAAGAAAACCGCTTAATATCGGTTAAAACGACATGGATTTTGAACCCGCTTCGGCGGGTTCTTTTTTATTCGTCACACCGAGTAATGCTCTCTCTCTCAGCGCTTGCAGCGCGCCAAAATCACGTTCTCAGAATGTGTGCCCATTGCATTCACTGTAGTGGTTGTCTCTAATCCACAATGCCTCTGGCGCAATGATTACTTATATCTGGCATTCTTTAGCGCTATTCCCCAACCAGTTAATTTATAGCTTCACAGCGAACGCCCTGCGCACTGACGGGCACATTTACAACACACTGTGTGGCGTTACGGTTTTATGGGCAGATTTTGCCAGTAGCGGGCTATCTACCTGCATTATCTGGTAAATATGGTTTGGGGTTGCACCGCTATTTTTTCTGGTTCAGGCCCGGCTGAGAAACACGCTTGCCTGATGGCAGACGTTCATTGCCCATTAGATGGATATCTGGTGGATTAGAGGAGAAAGGTGAAGCATCGTCTTTACTACAACGCACTCCTGTTTTGCAACCCTGATTAAGGTTCTAACAGTAAATACAGTTCACTTTGGCTAATATGCGCTGGCAGCAACAGTATGCACAGTATCAATTTATCCCCCGATGCTCTTTCAAGTGAATCCTTAAGGATTCAGTATCCATAGTTCGGCCTCCTGGTATTTACTCAGGCAGTTTTTTCCCAGCAAATTGCCCTCACAGAAACTAACCATATCATCACCAGTGATAACAACACCCCGCCTGCGAAAGTCCATTAGCTATTTATAAGATGACTGGGCTAATACCATTCGGCAATCAAGTAAATAACGTGCGCCAGACGCTGCCACTCAGCATGGGGGGCACTGTATGTCACTTGGCTGACAAATCTGACACATGTCTGGTGCCCGGCTCACGTACCAGCACACTATTCAGACAATTGGCATATCAAACCGCCATTCTGGCCAAAATGTATAGCACTGGTAAATTTAATTAACACTGATTAAGCAAGGCAACTTATTAGATTTTGTTAAGCTTTTTCTGAATATCAGGCAACGAGCCAAGGGCTATGGCATCTTTATAGTGTTTCCTGCACACGGATACATAACGCTCATTACCGCCGATAACGACTTGCTGGCCTTCATTATATGGGCGTCCGGATTGATCCAGCCGTAAAACCATACTGGCCTTGCGACCACAAAAACAAATAGTTTTCAGCTCAACCAGTTTATCTGACCATGCGAGCAAATATTGACTCCCGCTAAATAATTCCCCACGAAAATCAGTCCGTAATCCATAACACAGTACAGGAATATCCAGGTTATCAACCACGTCAGACAATTGACGAACTTGCTCACGCGTCAAAAATTGACTTTCATCAACCAGTACACAGTGTAATGGTGACAGCGCGGCAGAATCACGAATTTCAGTGAATAGATCCGTAGTATTATTATACAGCTGAGCGGGCGAAGACAGACCTATACGCGAGCTCACTTTACCAGCACCAAAGCGATCATCAATTTCTGCTGTATATACCAGACTACGCATACCACGTTCGTGGTAATTGTAAGCAGATTGCAGCAATGCCGTTGATTTCCCGGCATTCATTGCAGAATAGTAAAAATAGAGCTGAGCCATGAATGAATAAACCTTTCAACACACGATACGCGCGTAGTTTACCATACTCCTGTCACTGTGGCGTTTTTTCCTCGTCCATACAATGGGGATTGGGGCGTAACATTTATTTTATATTCACTGGAGAAAATTTGCCTGTCATCACTCGTTTCTGCAGACACATCTGTAATGTGATTACTCTCCATACAGCCTCCTTTTTGTAAGCAGCGCAAAGAATCCATTACGGCGAATCAGCGTGAGACAAAGAGAAACCACCCGCGATGGTGAATTTATGCACCGTATTGATGCTACTAACTGAATGGAAAAGTAATTTTCCATAATGAAAGTCTTAACAATCTAAGTGGCTAAATCTATAGATAATACAAAAGAGTGATATTGAAGAAGCTAAATTCTATTACAAAACGTGTTTTGTATTAGCCATAATGGGAAAAGGGATGTTGCTGATAGTCCCTGCGCATGGGTTTTTATAACGGTCATTTCTTTAAGTTATTAGTTAAAAAATGGATGCATATCGCGTTATTTTGATTTCCTTACATTCACACCTATTGCACTGTATAAATTAAGGCTCTATTATTAGCCCAACAAGCCACCCCCAATATAAGTTTGAGATTACTACAATGAGCGAAGCACTTAAAATTCTGAACAACATCCGTACTCTTCGTGCGCAGGCCAGAGAATGTACTCTGGAAACTCTGGAAGAGATGCTGGAAAAATTAGAAGTTGTCGTAAATGAACGCCGCGAAGAAGAAAGCGCAGCAGCAGCTGAAATTGAAGAACGTACTCGTAAGCTGCAGCAATATCGCGAAATGCTGATTGCTGATGGTATTGATCCGAATGAACTGCTGAACTCAATGAGCAGCGGTAAAACCACCGGCAAAGCTAAACGTGCTGCACGTCCTGCTAAATATAGCTATGTTGATGAAAACGGCGAAACCAAAACCTGGACAGGTCAGGGTCGTACACCAGCTGTTATCAAAAAAGCAATGGATGAACAAGGCAAAAGCCTGGATGATTTCCTGATTAAAGAATAATCAAATTATCTCTTGCTGTACTGATAAAAAAAGAACCGCATGGCGGTTCTTTTTTTGTTGCTGATGTAAACAGCAGATATATTTAATACTTCAGCTTATGGTGCAAATTCACATCTGTTGTTCATATTCTGCAATGTATGCCCCTCAAAACGTGAAAGGCATACTGAGACTTACTGATGATAAAACGCGCGGTACCAGTCGACGAAATGTTTTACACCCTCTTCCACTGACATCTGTGGCTTAAAACCGATTGTGTTGTAAAGATCATGTGTATCAGCACTGGTCTCTAACACATCACCCGCCTGCATCGGCAGCATATTCTTTCTGGCAGTTTTACCCAGAGCTTTCTCCAGCGCAGAAATATAATCCATCAACGCTACAGATGAGCTGTTACCAATATTGTATACCCGGTATGGCGCTGAACTTTCGGCAGGGCTACCAGACTCCACGGTCCACTCAGGATTAGGCTTAGGCACAATATCCTGTAAACGGAAGATAGCCTCTACGATGTCATCAATGTAAGTAAAGTCACGGCGCATTTTGCCGTGGTTATATACATCAATTGCTTTATCTTCCAGTATGGCTTTAGTGAATTTGAACAATGCCATATCGGGCCGTCCCCAGGGACCATATACCGTAAAAAAACGCAGACCGGTAACAGGAATGCCATATAAATGAGCATAACTGTGAGACATCAGTTCATTTGCTTTCTTTGTAGCTGCATAGAGTGATACCGGATGATCAACGGCATCATTCACAGAGAACGGTAATTTTCGGTTAAGACCATAAACTGAGCTGGAGGATGCATATAAAAGATGTTTAACCTGGTTATGACGGCATCCTTCAAGGATATTCAAATGACCAGCCAGATTTGCATCTGCGTAAGCATGTGGGTTTTCCAGGGAATAACGTACCCCAGCTTGTGCTGCAAGATGGATTACCCGTTCGAAATTTCCCTCAGCAAAGAATGTTGCTATCGACTGCCTGTCTGCGAGGTCTATTTTTTCAAACTGGAATGCTGTGTGCGGTGTCAGTAAATCGATGCGAGCCTGTTTGAGACTGACATCATAATAGTCATTCAGGTTATCGAGACCGATAACCTGGTGACCGGCCGCCAGGAGTCGCTTACAGACATGGAACCCAATAAATCCCGCTGCACCGGTTACCAGAAATTTCATACAACCCTCGTTATTTTTTCAGATTAATTGATTCTCCGCGACCAATCGCATAATAAACGAAGCCACGCTTATTCAATCTCTCTGGATCATACAGGTTACGACCATCAAAGATAACTGGGTGTTTGAGTGTATTTTTTAATAAATCGAAGTCCGGCGCCCTAAAATTCTGCCATTCAGTACAAATAATAAGCGCATCTGCATTGTGCAACGCCGCTTCTTTGGTACCCATTAATGACAAATCATCCCGGTGACCATAGATACGCTGAGCTTCATCCATTGCTTCCGGGTCAAACGCCTGCACTTTGGCACCTTTTGACCACAGCGTTTCCAGTAAAACACGGCTGGATGCTTCACGCATATCATCGGTGTTAGGCTTGAATGATAACCCCCACACAGCAAAGGTTTTACCTTTCAAGTCTTCACCGAAATGGCGAACAACAAAAGTGGGCAGCTTTTTCTTCTGCTCATTGTTTACAGTTTCGACAGCCTGCAACAAACGCGGCGTGTAACCAATCTGCTCAGAAGTACGAATCAATGCCTGCACATCTTTCGGGAAGCAGGAACCACCATATCCGCAACCGGGATAAATAAAGTGATATCCAATACGGGAATCAGACCCAATTCCCTGACGCACTTTTTCTATATCCGCACCTAATTGCTCAGCAAGGTTGGCAATTTCATTCATAAAACTGATTTTCGTAGCCAACATGCAATTCGCGGCATACTTCGTCAGTTCTGCGCTACGGATATCCATCAAAATCATACGATCATGGTTACGGTTGAAAGGTTCATACAGTTCACGCAGTATGTTCACCACTTCATCATTGTCCGTACCAATTACAATACGCTCAGGACGCATACAGTCTGCTACCGCTGCCCCTTCTTTGAGAAACTCAGGGTTAGAGACAACATCGAACGGGTATTCAACACCACGCTCATTCAGCACTGCCTGCATCGCGTCACGGACTTTTTCCGCAGTACCTACTGGCACCGTGGATTTGTCCAGCACTACTTTGTGTGCAGTCATATGTTGCGCGATAGTGCGTGCAACAGCCGTGACATACTTAAGGTCTGCCGAGCCGTCTTCGTCAGGAGGTGTACCAACCGCAATAAACTGAATCACACCATGACTCACCCCAGCCTGCGCATCGGTACTGAATTGCAGGCGACCTTCCTCATAGTTTTTCATGACTAATGGAGTCAGGCCAGGCTCATAAATTGGGATAACTCCTTTTTTCAGATTTTCTACTTTGGTTTCATCCACATCGATACACATAACATCGTGACCAACTTCAGCAAGTACAGCCGCCTGAACAAGACCAACATACCCAATCCCAAAAACGGTAACTTTCATTGCATTATCCTGGGTTGAAAAAAATTACTTTTTGCCGCCTACAGTCGCATCAAGCCAGGCTTTAAAATCAGGCCCTAACACTTTGTGACGCAAACCATACTCAACAAACGCCTGCATATAACCAAGTTTGTTACCACAGTCATGGCTTTTACCTTTCATGTGGTAAGCCTCTACGGTTTCTTTAGCAATAAGCATGTCAATGGAGTCGGTCAGCTGAATTTCATCACCGGCACCTGGAGGTGTTTTAGACAGTAATGGCCAAATGTCTGCGCTTAATACATACCGGCCAACAACGGCGAGGTTTGATGGAGCAACGTCTGCTTTCGGTTTTTCAACTACACCAACCATTGGCACACTGTCACCAGGTTTGAGTGTGGCGCCCTGGCAGTCCACCACACCATATGCCGTTACATCTTCAACAGGTTCAACCATAATCTGGCTGTGCCCTGTTTCGTCGAAACGGCCAATCATTTCGGCAAGGTTATCGCGGGAGAGGTCTGATTCGTATTCATCAAGAATCACATCTGGCAGAATAACCGCAACAGGCTCATCACCCACAACCGGATGAGCACAAAGCACAGCATGCCCCAGGCCTTTGGCCAGCCCCTGGCGAACCTGCATAATTGTCACATGTGGGGGGCAAATTGACTGAACCTCTTCCAGTAGCTGGCGTTTTACACGTTTTTCCAGCATAGCTTCCAGTTCAAAACTGGTATCAAAGTGGTTTTCAATGGAGTTTTTTGATGAGTGAGTGACCAGTACAATTTCGGTAATGCCGGCTGCAATACATTCATTAACCACATATTGGATAAGTGGTTTATCCACCAGCGGCAGCATTTCTTTCGGGATTGCTTTTGTTGCTGGCAGCATGCGGGTGCCAAGACCGGCAACCGGGATTACTGCTTTCCTTACTTTCGATTTAATAGCAGCCATTAAAATATCTCCTGGACTGTTCAAGTTTTAAACTTGCTCGTCAATATAAACGCGATTGAGTATATCAGCTTGAATTAAAAATCCTCGGCTTAATACTCGTTGCACCGGTAATTTAAGACAAATACGAAGAAGCTATTGCAGATATTACCACCGGGAACAGATAGCGGGAAAAGCTATCTGTAATGAAACTTTATTTTGCTCACTCCGTGCGCAACATTAAGCGCAGATGACCACCAGCTCCCCAGACACGACACTGCCATGCATCGCAACGGTGGCTTAATTGGTTAAGATAAGCACTGCCCAGTGTCCCCAAAGGAACACCATTACTTAACTGAATTTGATGGTCACCTGATTTCAACTGTGCGTTAAGCCCGGCGGAAACTAGAATTAAATTTTTGAGCGCGGAGTGGTAATAACCTACCATCAAGGGGAATTGTCCGGAAAGATTCGCTTTACGTAATAACTGGTTAACTTTTTTTAATAACGCCCCTAATTCCGGTAAACGCTGCCCTTGCCGGGATAACTGTTCCTGCAACAGACTATTAAACAGCGAGCGCAGAAGCAGCGCCGCAAGCACGCCATTATCTCCTGCTCGCGTAACATCAAGACAATAAAAGGCCAGGTCCTGCGCAGATAAAGCGGCCACATCCAGTACCAGCCCGGGTTTATCTGCCAACACCAGTTGGTGATACGACAACTCACATCCAGAGATATGTTGCCGCAGTGGAGGCTGAAGTTCTTTTAACAGCTTGGCCGCAGCGCCTGGGTTGCGCACCAGTGCGTCCCAGTCATCAAACAATTGTTCTTCTTCTTCTACCCGAGAATTGAACATAGCAGGATAGAGGCAGGCATAGACCGTTTCTTTTAAGTTCGAGAAATTTTTTATGGGCTTTAGTAATACGTCCTGCACTCCGAGCCTCAGAGCGCTTGCGATATCTGACATATTATCGGTTGCAGAGATAATCAGCACGGGCGTCTGATCCCCACGGTTGCGAATACGCTCAATAAACTCAAGCCCGTTCATTCTGGGCATAGCCAAATCGCAAATTAGCAAATCAGGTGGTTGCAGGGATATTTTCTCAAGAGCATCAATGCCATCCTCTGCTAACAGTGTATTGGCTCCCAACGAAGCTAACCATCCATCCAGCATTGCGCGGAAAACAGGCTCGTCTTCAACTATCAAAATCAGTTTTCCGTGCAGCGGTTGAGTCATGCTCCCTCCCATGCCCGATGATACGATAATAGTGGCATGGGATGCAGGGTTGCGCCTCTCAGAATGAACTGAAGAAATGTAAATATGTTGTTAATCATTATTGGTTACCAAAGGTAGCAATTCATCCATATGCTTTTCAACGGCAAGTCTGCCTGCATCAATGGCTTCTTTTGCCCGATGGAAATCCAGCGTTGATATTTGCGGGCAATAAGGTTGCAACGTTACATCGGGTGGATCCCCTGCCATACGACTCAATTTCAGACGATTTTCCAGCACCTGTATTGATGTTGTCATAATTTCCAACGCGCCAGGGGGCTGCTGATGGTGTGGCGGAGACACAAAACCAAGCCGGGTTAGCACTTTATCTTTCCAGCGCACCGGCACATGTTCCTCGGGCTGACGAGAGGTTAACAGTTTTTGCTGAATCAGATGTGCGTCGTGTTGCAGATCAACCGCGATCACAATATCAGCCCCTAATGCCCTCGCCAGTGAAACCGGTACAGGGTTCACCACGCCACCATCAACCAGCCAGTAGCCTTTGTGGCGCACAGGAGATAATAACCCCGGAATGCTGCAGGAAGCGCGTACCGCACCATGCAAATCTCCCTTGGTAAACCAGATTTCATGCCCCGTACTCAAGTTGGTTGCAACAGTCGCAAAACGAACTGGACACTCCTCAATATGCCGCGCAGAAATATGCTGCCTGACCTGCTTAAACACCCGCTCCCCACGCAACAATCCACCACGACGCCAGGAAACATCCATGAGTCTTAAAACATCCCAGTAACTGAACGAGCGTACCCATTGCTCAAGGGAGTCAAGTGAATTACAGGCATAAGCAGCACCAACCAGCGAACCAATAGAGCAACCGGCAATAATATCCGCATGGATACCTGCCTGTTCAAGGCCCCGAATAACGCCAATATGCGCCCATCCTTTTGCTGCGCCTGAACCTAAAGCCAGCCCAATCTTAGTTTGTCTCATCTGTTTATCTGGTGTCCCCTGGTAACATGCCGTAGCATCACACCTCACTACGTTAGTATATTATTTAACTGTCACTTAATTGTGAATGTATGTTTAAAACAGGAGTATTTTGTGTCATCGGTATGTCCTTGTGATAGCGGTTTGGAGTATAGCGCATGTTGCGGCCCCTACCTGACTGGAGGTGTATTCGCACAAACACCGGAACAATTAATGCGCTCTCGCTATTGTGCTTTCGTGCTTAAAAATGCGGATTACCTTATTAACACCTGGTACCCGGATTGCCATGCAGAGCAATTGCGTAATGATATACAGGCAGGTTTTGAGCATACTCAGTGGTTAGGGCTGACGATTTTTGCCATACAGGATGGCAGCTATGATGGCGAAGGATTCGTCAGTTTTGTCGCCCGTTATCGCGACGAGCAACATGACAGCGCAATAATCGAACGTTCCAGGTTCTTAAATCAAAACGGTCGGTGGTATTATATTGACGGAACACGGCCTGAATTTGGCCGTAATGACCCGTGCCCTTGTGGTTCCGGGAAAAAATTCAAGAAGTGTTGTGGTCGCTGATTCGTACTAACAATGCTCATTTTATGCAAACACCATTCAACAGGATTGACCTTGCGATGCAAGCGCTACAGCGAAAAGTACTGAGAACTATTTGCCCGGACCAGAAAGGTCTGATCGCCCGTATTACCAATATTTGCTACAAACACGAACTGAATATTGTTCACAATAATGAGTTTGTGGACCACCGGACCGGGCGTTTTTTCATGCGTACCGAACTGGAAGGTATATTTAATGACTCAACGTTATTGGCCGATTTAGACAGCGCATTGCCGGAAGGTTCTGTGCGCGAACTCAATCCAGCAGGGCGCCGACGTATTGTTATCCTGGTTACCAAAGAAGCGCATTGCCTTGGTGACCTGTTGATGAAGGCAGCATTTGGCGGGCTGGATGTAGACATTGCGGCAGTAATTGGTAACCATGACACCTTACGCACACTGGTTGAGCGTTTCGATATCCCTTTCGAACTGGTTAGCCATGAAGGTGTGACACGCGAAGAGCACGATAAACTGATGGCTGACGCTATTGAGGCTCATGATCCTGATTATGTGGTTCTGGCTAAATATATGCGTGTATTGACGCCCTCGTTTGTCTCCCGTTTCTCAAATAAGATAATCAATATTCATCACTCCTTCCTTCCTGCATTTATTGGTGCGCGTCCCTACCACCAGGCTTATGAGCGTGGGGTTAAGATAATTGGCGCTACTGCCCACTATGTAAATGATCATTTGGACGAAGGCCCGATAATTATGCAGGATGTAATTAATGTTGATCATACCTTCACAGCCGAAGAGATGATGAAAGCGGGCCGGGATGTAGAAAAGAATGTGCTGAGCCGTGCGCTGGATAAAGTGCTGTCTCAGCGCGTCTTTGTTTACGGCAACCGCACAATTATTCTCTGACGACTAATAATGAACTGTTTGGTTTTAAAGCTTTATGGGCAAAAAGCATGCAAACAGTTCATTTTCATGAAGCCGAAGCTTTACAGCGCCGTTTCTTTTGATATGATGCGCCCCGCTTCCTTATCAGGAAGCAGGCCAGTGGTGGGGTTCCCGAGCGGCCAAAGGGAGCAGACTGTAAATCTGCCGTCATCGACTTCGAAGGTTCGAATCCTTCCCCCACCACCATCTTTCACTTGACTGTTAAGTGATGATGTCGAGTTTTATTTTATCGTTGGTTAGTTTTCTACAATTTGGTGGGGTTCCCGAGCGGCCAAAGGGAGCAGACTGTAAATCTGCCGTCATCGACTTCGAAGGTTCGAATCCTTCCCCCACCACCATCCTCGCCAATTCATCCTTATTAAATCCCAATAAATATTTTTGCATATTCTCCCGTCCGGGGAAGGATGAGAACCTTCGATTAAGGTTCGACCCGAACGTATGTGAGGGAACGTTGCTTCAGCAACGGCCCGCAGGGCGAGGAACGCAGTGACGAGTTATCCTTCCCCCACCACCATCCTTGTGAAGTCATCCTTATTAAATACCCAAACTCATTTTTGCATATTCTCCCGTCCGGGGAAGGATGAGAGCCTTCGATTAAGGTTCGACCCGAACGTATGTGAGGGAACGTTGCTTCAGCAACGGCCCGCAGGGCGAGGAACGCAGTGACGAGTTATCCTTCCCCCACCACCATCCTCGCCAATTCATCCTTATTAAATCCCAATAAATATTTTTGCATATTCTCCCGTCCGGGGAAGGATGAGAGCCTTCGATTAAGGTTCGACCCGAACATATGTGAGGGAACGTTGCTTCAGCAACGGCCCGCAGGGCGAGGAACGCAGTGACGCGTTATCCTTCCCTTCTACCCGACGCTAATGTGATTTTTGTCGCATTATATTATCTTCCTTAAGATTCCATAAGAAAGATTAAGCGCCAGAAAGAATAAAAATGGTTTTATTTTTCATATTGTTAAGCAAAACATTAGTCATATATTAAATACCTCGCTACCGATTTTGTGCACTGAACATAACTCTTCCGGGGTATGGGTGAGTGCGACAATATCATTCACAATCATACACAGTTGATGTTCATGCTGAGGCCAGTATTAATATGCCCGTTCCCCGTGTAAGCACAAAGCTGAGCCAGTTTATGGTGCCGCTCATTATGTTGCTGGCTGTGCTCGGCGCGACCGGAATGGCCACATGCGTATGGTTAAGTCAGGAAATCGTTACCAGCAAATCAGGGATTAAAACAACGGACATCATTCACACAAAGACATGGCAACTATTACCTTTAATTCCCCTTGCCGAAACCAACAGCCGGAAACTGGCTGAAATCCAGAGTATCTTGTTTTCCACCAGCCTTGGTAAAGCTGCACGCCATGACAACCAAAAACATCAGTTGGATACATTACAGACTGACTGGCGTTCTTCTTTGTTACCTGCGCTGTTATCTGCAACATCCCCCCAGGCAGTTACTCCGCAACTTGAAGCTTTCGCAAAAAAGGTTACAGACCTTAATCAGGTTTTTGATGCTCATGCTGCTCAGCACATAAAACAAGCTATTTTGATTCAAAAATGCCTCGCTGTAATGCTTGCGTTACTTGTCGTGCTAATCATCATGCAATTGCGCATTACCCGCTATGGCAGCAAAAAAACCAGGCAATCACAGTTGCTCCCCCCTGAGCATGCATCATTTATTAATAACGCAACGGTTCTCTATCGAATTAACCAGATTCTGAATGGTGAAGGTTCGATTTGCCAACGCATCCCAGGCATTTTATATGAGTTGCAGTCAGTTACGCCGTTACAGAACCTGCAACTGCGTATTTATGAACATGATGAGAATCAACACTATTATGAAGTCAGCTATACGGCACAAAAAGAGACAGATTGCCTGAATTGCCCTCGAGGTATTAACCCGGCACCGCTAACTGGTACACCTTTATGCTGGCGCTTACATAATCGCCAGCATTTTTACGGTATTTTGCTGGGTGAGTTGCCTGAGTCGGATGAATTATCTGGCGAACACTCGCAATTAATTGAATCTGCAGCATCAGCGATTACAGCAGCTCTCGCTGTAGAGCAACATCAGGTTCAACAGCAACAATTTCTTCTTATGCAAGAACAATCTGATCTTGCCAAAAACTTGCATGACTCACTGGCCCAGTCACTGTCCAGTATGAAAATGCAGGTGGGTGTACTACAAATGCAGAGCAATACACTCGACAACGATGCTCAGACACTTGTCGGCCAGCTACGTCATGAATTAAACAGTTCATGGGTACAGATGCGCCAGTTATTGAGCACTTTCCGCCTGAACCTGAATGAACCGGGCCTGAAGACAGCACTGGAAGACTGTTGTGAAGACTTTAGCCAGCAGTTGGGTTTTCCCGTTTCACTCAATTGGCAGGGTATATCTTCACATATTGCGGAACACCAAATACTCCACCTGATTCATATTGTTCGAGAAGGGCTGAGTAATGTAGTGCGCCATGCCGATGCAACCGAGGCGAGCATTACTGTTGAGGAGAATAATGGTTGGGTAACACTAACACTCTTTGATAATGGTTCAGGTATTCCTGAGGACATCAGTGAAAATAGTCACTATGGAATTTTGATTATGCGTGACAGAGCACAAAGCCTGAACGCAAAGTTATCCCTTCAGACACCACCTTCTGGTGGCACAAAAATTACTGTTCATTTCCGGGCAGCCAAACGCCACTTGCCCGTTTCGACGCAATAAACGTTTAATCACGACTTTTCAGAAACTTCTGCACTGAATCCGGCATGTTTTCAATCCGGTGCTAAACTGGCTTTAAGCACTTGTTCACTGGATGATTATGTGGAGAAAATAATGGCTGAGGAACCCGCAACTATTCTGTTGATTGATGACCACCCCATGCTAAGACGTGGTGTAAAGCAACTGATTGGCCTTGCCCCTGATATTCAGGTTATAGGTGAAGCCAGCAGCGGTGAGCAAGGAATAGCAATGGCAGAATCTCTGGATCCGGATTTAATTCTGTTGGACCTGAATATGCCTGGAATGAATGGACTGGAAACGTTGGATCATCTGCGCCAGAAATCACTCTCCGGCCGAATCGTTGTATTCACCGTGTCTAATCTTGAAGAGGATGTGGTCCAGGCACTGAAACGCGGAGCAGATGGTTACTTACTAAAAGACATGGAACCCGAGGAATTACTGGTCGCATTACAACAGGCGGCTGCCGGTGAGATGGTGTTAAGTGAGACACTGACGCCGATACTCGCCGCCAGTTTGCGCAACAACCGTAATGGTGCAGAGCGCGATGTCAACCAACTGACGCCCAGAGAACAGGATATTTTACGGCTGATAGCACAAGGGCTACCCAACAAGTTGATAGCCCGCCAGCTTGATATCACCGAAAGTACCGTAAAGGTTCACGTTAAACACTTGCTGAAAAAGATGAAACTCAAATCACGGGTTGAAGCCGCAGTATGGGTACATCAGGACAGAGTCTTCTAATTTTCTTCTGGTATTAATTTATACGTCGTTGAAGTATCAGGAAGATCGGCGGTTACCGGTGGTGTCAGTTTAAGCGTTATCCAGTTGGAGGTAACTTTCTGTCCCTTGGTATCTTCAATGATAACTGACAGCCGCCACTGGTTAGTTGCACCTTCTGCATCGTCCCAGTGCGGCATTATTACCGTCCAGCCAGTAGTGCTGAGACGTTTTGCAGGCGCAGTCAGACTCAGTGCCTGGGTATCCCCCTGCCAGCTAATATTACGAATACTATAGCGGTTGCGTAGTTCAATCTTGAGGCTGACAGTCTCACCCGGCTGGAGATCCCACGGTGGAGTGGCCAGCCAGGCACTTAGCGTTTTACGCTGCTTATATTCCAGCACCGGAATATTATTACGTTCTGGCGCATCATAGCGGCTCCCGCGTAAAGACTGTACTGTCGCCACTTCATCTGCAGAAAGCTGCCTGCCCAGTGCCACACCAAACCGGTAGTTAATCTTCAGCCCCAGATTGTTCTGCACTTCACCATTTTCACCCTGCTTATGTTGGGCGGTTAATGTCAGTAGTGGCACAGGAGTATAATTCAGCCCAACATTAACCGCATAAGGGTTATGGTAACCGGTACCACTGTCGAACAGATCTACATGTTGACCAAAATATTGCTCAAAGCTCAGTGTAGTGCTGATGTGGTGATAAAAAGGTAACCATGCACGGGCATTGATATCATAACCCCGGGCAAGCCTGCGGCTTCGTGTAGCACTACTGTTGCTCCACCCGGTCAAGGGATAGTAATAATTAGCTGAAAGACGCAGAGACTGCCCCCAAAGTTCAGCACCCAACCCGCCACGTTGTGCGTGCCCGTGCATTAATAAATCATAAAATGAGTTATAACCAACCAGCCAGTTGCCTTCACTCCAGCGCTGCCCTATTCCGGCATTGCCCACCACGCCTTCATCCTGGTCGCTAATACTCAATTGTGTCCATGTCAGGCCTTGTGCATCTTCGTTCCACGGGGTAAACAGCGCCCCCTGAGTACCGGCAAAATTTCCGTCCTGATCAACCAACAGACTGAAACTTGCCTGCCCTGCCGGAGCAAGCAGACTTTGTGCTTCTTTTGCTACCCGGGAAGAAATGTAAGAACGCGCATTATCAAATGCCCAGTCTTTGAAAATAACCGATGAATTATCAGTAGACGTATCGCTCGCGGAGCTCAGCCCTTTAAGATACTGAGAGAGTGTTTGTTCAAATTCACTTTGAGAGGTAGTAGTACCACCGAGGTCGGGCAAATTTTCCCCGGCTGGAACACTCTGTGACCCCGTATAAACGGTTTCAGTCGCAGCGCCTGCATTACCTGCCCACCAGGGAAGGCCAGTCAGCAAAAAAGTCGAACAGAAAAAAGAATAAAAACGCATCAATCAGCTACAGCTGTAATCCAGCCCGTTATACCCGTTTTAAAGATAAAGGAAGAGTTCTTCACTTTTATGACTCCGCGTCAAAGTACCAGTTTACTGGCAAGGACTATCATCATGCCATACAGATAATTCCAGAAACAATGCCTGAACCAGAGGGAAGTGTGATGCAAAAGATTACCCTGATTGCAAATGGCGCTGCTTATGGCAGTGAATCACTGTTTAACTGCCTGCGCCTGGCGATTGCATTGAGTGAGCAACAATCGCCGCCAGCGCTTAAACTGTTTTTGATGTCTGACGCGGTTACCGCTGGTCTGCGCCAGCAAAACCCGGCAGAAGGCTACAATATTCAGCAAATGCTGGAGATCCTGACCGCACAAAACATTCCGGTACGCTTATGTAAAACCTGTGCCGACGGGCGTGGTGTAAGCGCATTACCGCTTATTGACGGTATTGAGGTCGGAACCCTGGTTGAGCTGGCAAAATGGGTGCTGGAGGCGGATAAGGTGTTGACTTTTTGAAGAAATGCTACGCAAGTAGTACACCTGGTACTACCAGAGAGGTCTCAAGTTTCCTTTAAAGTTGGCCGATACTATGCAAAACAACGCAGTAAAGGCCAACCAACATGATAAATTCAATTCGCGCAAGAATTTTGCTGGCTGCAACAGGATGTTTAGTTATTGCCCTGATATTAAATACGGTCATTAACTACCAGGTCACTCGCAAGGATAATATCAATCAAATAAACCAAATACTGCAGAGTACAGCGGACAGCCATACTTTGGCTATCCATGACTGGGTCAACAGCAAACTGACTATGATTTCATCCCTTCAGTCAGTAGCATTACAAAGTGATCCCCTGCCTTTTTTCCGGCAAGTCGCCGCTGCTGGCGGTTTTACCAACGTGTATGTTGGGTATGCCAATAAAACAGCGAAGTTTACCGACCCAACCGGTGTGCCAGCAGATTACGATCCAACTGCCCGCCCGTGGTATAAACAAGCTGTCGCCGCCAATGCACCTATTGTAACCGCCCCTTATGTTGATGCAGGTTCAGGTAAACTGGTGGTGTCTTTCGCCGTTCCCGTTAGTGCAAATGGCCAGATAGAAGCTGTCGTTGCCGGGGATGTTTCCATGGATACCGTTGTGAATAATGTTCGCAGTATTCACCCCACAGCTAACAGTTCCGGGATGCTGGTCAACCAGGACGGAACCTTGATTGCTGCCACCAATGCCAACCTTGCGCTGAAACCGTTCGATAACCTGGTTAGTGGTATTTCATTTGCCGCATTACGCCAGGCAAAAACCCTGGAACAGGGACGTATTGATGGTGCGAGTAAGTATTTATCGGCGGAGCAAATTGGCGGTACACAATGGTATCTGGTGGTTGCACTGGATCAACAGGATGCCACTGCGGGTATGAGGGCACTCTTGAAAGGCTCTGCACTGGCTTTACTGATACTGGCTGTGATATCTGCCGGGCTGATGCATACACTGGTTTCAACAGTATTAAAACGGTTATCTTCAATTCGTGATGCCATGCGCTCAATCAGCAATGGCACGAATGATCTTTCACAACGCCTGCCGGATACAGGTAATGATGAAGTGTCGCAAATTGCCCATGCTTTCAATGCATTCTGTGACAAACTGGCCGGGGCTATGGAACAAATCCGCGAATCCAGTGCATCAGTGAAAATCGCTGCCAATGAAATTGCCGCAGGCAATCAGGACCTGTCGACACGCACCGAACAGGCGGCCTCCAGTCTGCGTGAAACTGCCAGTGCGGTTGAACAAATTTCCGCATCAGTATCCAACTCAACAGATGCAGCAGCACAGGCCAACCAGCAAGCAACAGCAGCGTCTCAGGCAGCTGGCCGGGGCGGTGAGGTTGTCGCTCAGGCAATCTCAACCATGCAACAGATTGAAGATGCTTCCCAGCGTATTGGGCAAATTACCAGTGTGATTGATGGTATAGCATTCCAGACCAATATTCTGGCTTTAAATGCTGCAGTGGAAGCGGCGCGCGCAGGAGAACAAGGGCGTGGATTTGCCGTTGTAGCTGGTGAAGTACGTAGCCTTGCACAACGCAGTGCTCAGGCGGCAAAAGAGATAAAATCACTGATTGAAGATACAACACAGTGTGTTGAAAGCGGGGCGCATTTTGTAAGACTGGCAGGTAACAGCATGGAGGAAGTAGCAGGAGGCATTACCAACGTATCAGGAATTATGCGTGAAATCACCATTGCCACCAGCGAACAAATGCTTGGTATTCAGGAAATTAACCAGGCCGTTACCCGTCTTGATCAGATGGTACAACAAAACGCTGAACTGGTCGTCGAATCCGCCGCCGCCGCGGATGCCCTGCAAATGCAGGCTGGCGAACTGGCGGAAACAGCCAGCCTGTTCCGAATTAAATAACGTTATTCAGCCAGTCACTGGTGGTATTTTGCGCTGGCTGAATTGATTCAAGCATATTGTCATTAAAGTTTAAGCATTACATTTTTATTTGATCAAAATCAGAAATTCCCGGCGCACTCTTTGGTGTTATGAGGCGAGTGATTTGTGAGCAAACTCACGTATCGGGGGGACGAATCAGACACGGAGGTCTGTTAATTTATTCTGATGGGGTCAACTAATAATGGCTGTGGTAAAGACTACTTTGAAACTGTTTGGCGGCGATACTGTCATAGTACGTTGCTCAGACAATTGTCACATTCATCTGAGTGCAAATGATTGCGGGCGGACCGGGATTGATGCAGAGATCATGAGCGTTCAAAACCGTAATACTGCTTACCTTGCGGTACCTTTTAGCGGTATCTGGAATGTGCTGATTGACAGCCACAGCCAGTCGCTGGAGCATGCGATTAGCTACGTACCCGCTTAATCAGCGACCAGTATTACAGGCTTGCATGTGTTTCATGCCGGGGTGAGACCCGGCATTTTACTGTACAGGCACAGCGATTAAGCACCAGGCTGGTGCAATGCCTGCACAAGGTAATTAAGCCGCTCCATATTTTCATCAACAATACCCATTTTCTGGCACTGCTGTGCAAGGGAAAACAAGTATTGGGCGTTGGTTCCCAGCGGCCCACTGGCCCCCGCAATTAAAGGTGCAATTACTTCTGGCCGGGTATCCCCTTCAAACAACGGATGCTGTGCGTCCATGATGAAAACCAGGGCATCAATGTCACGCCCGTCATCCAGAGCAATATGGCACCAGGTTGGCAGATAACACCCGGTTATCATTTCCCGCTTCCAGAGTAGCGGTAGTTCAGCATCCAGTTCAGTTTCCGGGATGCGATAGGCCATACCTATGGTTTCGCCTCCTTCGCGCAGCGCCAGCATTCTGCCGGGTTTACAGGCAGTTCCGCGTCCAGCTGTAAGACGTAAACAAAATGCACGGTGCCAGCCCGTTAATTTGCCGGCGCGCACATCGTCAAATTCAAACGCGGGATTCCACATCAGAGAACCATAACCAAAGATCCACACAGCACCGCGTCCCGGGCGACGTGCCAGTGTCTCACATAGTGATGCCTGCCGCTGCTCACCCGTCCATAACAGTGTTTCATCAATATCACCGAACGCGGTACGGCAATCTGCTTTTAATAAAAAATCTCGCGTTAACACAATACCCTCCTACCACCAACTGCACAGAATCAACAAACTGCATCAAATAATCCTGTCGTTTCTGTTTACGCCATCTGTACTAAACAACTCTGCTCACAACGCTCCTGACAACTGTGTAAAATATGCAAAACACATACCCGAAATCAGACATCACTATGAGGAAGCGGTTTTAGTTGATATCGGCTTTTTTTTCTGCGCCTCCAGTGCGCTTAATCAAAAAAACACAGATACACTATCAAAACAGGGCAACGCGTTGAGACTTGATCGTTTTTTCATATTGAGCAGGCAGCGAAACCTTGCATTTGATCACTGATAACCATCAGGTAAAACAGAGTAAATATGGCAAATTTTCCCTGTCATTCTGTTAAGTTAGCGCTTTTTGCATGCGAATAAATACGGAACAAGATAATTCAATGTCCGGGCCTTTTTGTCACCTGCAATTGTCATGATACCGGGCCTGTGTCAGTCAGTTTTGGGTCCAACACGTTAAGGAAGTTAGTTATGGGAAACCAGGATGTAGTAAAAACCCGCCATAAAGAGACATCACTGCTGATGCCGTTAATTGCGGTTGGCGTGTTGTTTTTTTGGGGATCAACCACCAACTTAACTGCAATAATCGGCATTAACATGCTTGCCCTTGCAGGTATCCTGTTTAGTGCATTTAGTGTTGTACGCCATGCTGATGTGCTGGCGCATCGTCTGGGTGAACCTTTGGGTTCGCTGATCCTGACGTTATCTGTTGTTATTCTGGAAGTCAGCCTGATATCCGCGTTAATGGCTACAGGAGACGCTGCGCCAACGCTCATGCGGGATACGCTCTATTCCATCATCATGATTGTTACGGGTGGGCTGGTCGGTTTTTCCCTGCTGCTAGGCGGGAATAAATTTGCTACCCAACATGTAAACCTGTATGGCATTAAGCAGTATTTGATGGCGATACTCCCCCTTGCCGTCATTGTTCTTATCTTTCCTGCTGCATTACCCGGCGGTGACTTTACCACTGGCCAGATGCTCATCATTGCGTTAATCTCGGCAGCAATGTATGGCATTTTTTTACTGATCCAGACCCGCACACACCAGAGCCTGTTTGTCTATGAACACGAAGATGACAGTGACGATGATGATCCGCATCACGGTAAACCCTCTGCGCACAGTAATATCTGGCATGCCTGCTGGCTGCTCGTTCACCTGATTGCAGTTATTTCAGTCACCAAACTGAACGCCGTTCCTTTGGAAGGATTACTGACTCATCTGAATGCCCCTGTGGCTTTTACCGGTTTTTTAGTCGCGCTGTTGATTTTGTCGCCTGAAGGGCTTGGTGCTATCAAAGCGGTGCTGAATAACCAGGTTCAGCGGGCGATGAATTTGTTCTTTGGCTCAGTTCTGGCAACTATTTCTCTGACAGTGCCAACAGTAACGATCATTTCTCTGCTCACTGGCCACGCACTGACTTTCGCCCTCGGGTTGCCAGAAATTGTGGTGATGTCCACGGTGCTGGTGTTATGCCAGGTATCTTTCTCTACCGGGCGAACCAATGTGCTGAATGGCTCCGCGCATTTAGCGCTATTTTTAACCTATTTGATGACTATTTTCGCCTGAACATTCCCCGATAAAAAAACCCCGCCGGCAGGTGCTGTTGCGGGGTTTTATTTTGGATTTGAGCAGAACTTAGTTGCTGGTATCGAGTTCCGGGAAGCTTTTCACCAGATCGTCAATCGCTTTCATCTGCACCAGGAACGGTTCCAGTTTATCCAGCGGTAACGCTGACGGGCCATCACAGCGTGCATGTTCCGGATCCGGGTGCGCTTCAATAAACAGGCCAGCAATACCTGTCGCCATGCCAGCACGAGCCAGTTCAGTAACCTGTGCGCGGCGGCCACTTGATGCTGCACCAAACGGGTCACGGCATTGCAATGCGTGCGTCACATCAAAAATTACCGGTGAATTGCCAGAAACTTTCTTCATAACACCAAAGCCCAGCATATCAACAACCAGGTTGTCGTAGCCAAAGTTACTGCCACGATCACAAAGAATTACGTTTTCATTGCCGCCTTCACGGAATTTCTCAACGATATTTCCCATTTGCCCCGGGCTGATAAACTGCGGCTTTTTCACATTAATTACTGCACCTGTTTTCGCCATTGCTTCAACCAGGTCGGTCTGGCGCGCCAGGAATGCCGGAAGCTGTATTACATCGACAACTTCTGATACCGGTTGAGCCTGTTGTGGCTCATGCACATCCGTAATGATTTTCACACCAAATGCAGCTTTCAGCTCCTGGAAAATTTTCATCCCTTCGTCAAGCCCGGGACCACGATATGAGTTAATGGATGAGCGGTTAGCCTTGTCGAATGACGCTTTAAAAACGTAAGGGATACCCAACTTTTCGGTAACCTTGACGTAGTATTCACAAATACGCATCGCCAGATCACGGGATTCAAGCACATTCATGCCACCAAACAAGACAAATGGCAGATCATTCGCCACACTGATGTCACCAATGTTAACCACTTTTTGCTTCATATCTTCGCCTTATTGAAGGTTTAAGCCACAGCATGAACGTTAATGCAACGTCACTTGCTTGTGGGAAAGAGTATTTATTTGAGCGCGGATCATCTCGCTTACCGGGTCTTCAGGGCACTGTTCAACAAAATAGTTCAAATCGTTAAGTGCTATATGCTCACAATCAAGTTGTGCATAAATCAGCCCCCGGTCACGAATTTCATACGGGTCTTCCGGGTTGAACTGCAATAACACTTCGCTGGCCCTGAGTGCCAAAATCAGTTGCTGCTCTTCCATCAACGCAGTTTTCAGCGTGTAGAGCATTTTATTAATAACCTGCACATTATCCGCTTCGGTAAGGTCATCTTCGAATAATTGCGCCATGGGGCTGATGTTACCTTTAAGCCAGACATCCAGGGTATGCCGGTCCAGATGTTCACCGTTAAAAGGGTTAATCAGCATCATATCGCCGTCCATCCAGTCAGCCCGCAAGATAAGTTGAGTTGGGAACACAACCGGCATCAAAGGCAGAGCGAGTTGCTCAGCAAGCCATAGCAAAATAGCCCCCAGCGCCACCGCACTCCCCTGCCTGTTTTTCAGGACATTATCCAGCCACAATGCGTCTGACAGCCGATAAACACCGCCTGCATCTTTAAAGCCCCACTCACCGTAAAACAGAGCAAGCAATTTTTCCATTTGCCGATCGGCATCCCAGCCCATGCTAATTTCTTCGCGCGCCTGGCTAACCAGTGTATCGAGTTGTTGCTGAACTTCCCATGACGGAAAATCATCGCGTATTAATTGAGAAATCAGAATCATACCATCACATAACGAGGTGTGATTAAACTCGAAATTGTCTAACAACTTCATAATATCCCCAGCAGTGGTACTTGAGTGGTGGCAATTCGGAAAATGATATAAAGCACCACCAGTGCCAGCAAAAATGCAAACCAGCGAACCTGCGGGTTGCGTGGCCCACGGCCTAACGCAATAAACCCTAAAACAATGTAAATGATAACGCCAAATAGCTTTTCAGTCAGCCATGCGCCTTGTGGGGTAAATGGATAGAGATGCTTTAGCAGCATGAGCGCCACACCGCTTGCCAGTAGTAAAGTATCGTTTACATGCGGAACAATACGCACCCAACGCTTACCCATAACCGGAGCATTGCTGTGTAACCACCAGTAACGCAGTACAAACAGCCCAACAGAAATACATAAAGTAATAATATGCACCCGTAACACGACCAGCTCAGCCATTATTATTCCTCCGGCATACTGTAGCGCCCAAGAGTCAGGCGGTCGTTATTCCCATAATCTTTGACAGTTTCGACCTGGTTATAGCCTGCAGCACAGAACAACGCACGCACTGATTCCCCCTGCTTCCATCCATGTTCGAGTAATAACCAACCACCGGGGGTAAGGACGCCCCGGGCCTGCGACACCAGCTCAGCTAAATCAGCAAGCCCATTCTCTTTGGCTACCAATGCGCTGCGCGGCTCAAAACGCACATCGCCCTGCCCGAGATGTTCATCTGTTTCATCAATATAAGGGGGATTACTGACTACCAGACTGAACCGTTGAGAACTGACTGCGGAAAGCCAGTTGCTTTGCAAAAACTGGGCATTGGAAATGCCTGAACGGGCAGCGTTACGCCGGGCGAGTTCCACCGCTTCCGGAATCAAATCAACACCCGTGACCTGGCAGTCAGGGCGTTCACTGGCAATTGCCAGCGCAATCGCGCCAGTTCCTGTTCCTGCATCCAAAATCTGGCATGCTTCTGCCGGTATGCGCGCCAAAGCCTGCTCGACCAGGCATTCGGTATCCGGCCGCGGTATCAGCGTGTGTGGCGAAACATAAAGTGGTAGCGACCAGAACTCACGCTCACCCAGGATATAAGCAACGGGCTCGCCATTTTTTCGTCGGGCCAGCAATGTTTCAGCCTGATGGTACTGTTCCGGGCTTAGTTCAGTTTCACCAAACGCCAGCAAAAAGGTGCGCCCTTTGCCCGTTACATGACTGAGTAATATTTCCGCATCACGCCGCGGGCTGTCGCTGTCACAGAGATGCTCAGCCGCATGGGCCAGCCATTCACTAAAATCCATTATTCCTGCTCAGACAGTGCAGCAAGCTGGTCTGCCTGGTATTCCTGAATCACAGGCTCGATCAGCATATCCAGCTTACCTTCCATCACTTCGTCCAGACGATAAAGAGTGAGGTTGATTCGGTGATCGGTCACCCTTCCCTGAGGGAAATTATAGGTCCGGTTACGGTCAGAGCGATCACCTGTTCCCAACAAGTTACGCCGGGTTGTCGCTTCTACCTGTTGTCGGCGGGACTCTTCCTGTGCACGAATCCTCGCGCCCAAAACAGACAGCGCTTTCGCTTTGTTTTTATGTTGGGAACGTTCGTCCTGACATTCCACCACAATCCCTGTCGGTAAGTGAGTGATACGGATCGCGGAATCAGTGGTGTTAACATGTTGCCCACCCGCTCCGGAGGAGCGGAAAGTATCAATACGTAAATCAGCAGGGTTGATATCTGGCATTTCTGCTTCGGGCAACTCCGGCATAACCGCAACGGTACAGGCAGAAGTGTGAATTCGCCCCTGAGATTCTGTAGCCGGCACACGCTGCACACGATGACCACCGGACTCAAATTTCAAACGCCCATACACTCCGTCACCACTCACCCGGGCAATCACTTCTTTATACCCACCATGTTCACCGTCGTTGGAACTCATTATCTCAACCTGCCAACGGCGAGATTCTGCATAGCGGCTGTACATACGGAATAAATCACCAGCAAAAATCGCTGCTTCATCACCACCTGTCCCTGCGCGCACTTCCACAAAAGCGCTACGTTCATCGTCGGGGTCTTTAGGCAACAGCAATAACTGAAGTTGTTGCTCCAGGCTTTCCTGCATCTTGCGCGCCTGGTCCAATTCTTCCTGCGCCATTTCGCGCATTTCCGGGTCACTCAGCAGGCTCTCTGCGGTTTCAATATCTTCTGCGTTTTGCTGCCATTGCTGGAAACAACGCGATACATCAGCCAGTTGAGCATATTCACGCGACAGTGCGCGAAAACGCTCCTGATCCGCGATAGTCGCAGCATCACCCAGCAACGCCTGAACTTCTTCATGGCGCTCGTACAGGGCTTCCAGTTTGGCAACAATAGAGGGCTTCATGGATTGAAGATTACCTTTGTAAAAAGAGAAATGGGAAAAGAACTAATCCAGCCCGAGGCTGTTGCGCAGGAGTTGCAGGCGTTCTTCATCGCCATCACGGGCGGCCTGCTGTAAAGCTTTTGTTGGGGTATGGATCAGTTTTTGTGTCAGTTTACGGGCAAGATCCTGAATGACAGCATTCGCATCTTCGCCCTGAGCCAGAGCAGCAAGTGCGCGTTCAGCCAGATCATCGCGAACATGCTCAGCATGAGCACGGAAATCCCGAATCGTTTCTGTCGCGCTCTGCGCACGCAGCCATGACATAAACTCGCCTGTTTCCTGGGTAACAATGGCTTCAGCCTGCTGCGCTGCTGCCTGGCGTTGAGCCATATTATGCTCAATGATGGACTGAAGATCGTCCACACTATAGAGATAAGCATTAGGCACATTGCTGACTTCTGGTTCGACATCCCGCGGTACAGCAATGTCAACCAGCAATACTGGCTGATTTCGGCGTTTCTTCATCGCCCGTTCAACCATTCCTTTGCCAATAATAGGTAAAGGACTGGCAGTGGAACTGATAATGATATCGGCCTGATATAACCGCTCATCGACATCACCAAGGGTGATAACCTCTGCACCCACTTCCTGGGCAAGCAGTTGTGCCCTTTCCCGGGTGCGGTTCGCGATTATCATCTGTTTGACTTTATGTTCACGCAAATGCCTTGCGACCAGCTCGATGGTTTCGCCCGCTCCCACCAACATCACGGTGACAGAAGAGAGTGACTCAAAAATTTGCCGGGCAAGCGTACAGGCAGCAAAAGCGACAGAGACTGCACTGGCGCCGATTTCTGTCTCAGTGCGAACACGTTTTGCCACCGAAAACGACTTCTGGAACATTCTTTCCAGCTCGCCAGACACAGAGTGTTCACGTTGTGAATCTGCGAACGCTTTTTTAACCTGACCAAGAATCTGTGGTTCACCTAAAACCAGGGAATCCAGGCCACTGGCAACCCGCATTAAATGGCTGACTGCATCGTTATCTTTATGCCAGTACAGGCTTTGGCGAACATCAGCTTCATCCAGTTGATGGTAATCACACAGCCAGCGCACCAGTTGCTCTTGCAGGTCGCTTTGCTCTTCAACACTCAAATACAATTCAGTACGGTTGCACGTTGATAACACCACGCCACCCTGTACCTTAGGCTGCGCAAGCAAGCTATTAAGCGCATGATCAAGGGTCTCTGGCGTGAACGAAACACGTTCCCGCAAAGAGACTGGGGCTGTTTTATGGTTAATACCTAACGCTAATAGAGTCATTTCTGGCGAGTAGTACCGACATCACTATGGATTTCTGGATGCATCATACAATATGCGTCATATCAATTAAAGTAAGCTACCGCTTTCGGAGTAATAGATAATTTTATGATTTATGACAACTTGCCCATAGACGCTATGGCCTGTGGGCGATAGCATGCGTGCAACTGACCATAAAAGGGATGTCATTGTGATAACTTTTTCTTCTGCCCGGCTGTTACGCCTGGTCCCACTTGCCAGCCTGATGCTGACTGCCTGTGCACTTAACTCACCAAAACAACCGGGTAAAAGCCCGAACTCCCCACAGTGGGTTCAACGTGAAAGTGCAATTAAAGCGGTGACGCAATACCAGACCCGCGGCGCTTTTGCTTTTCTTACTGAGCAACAAAAGGTCTATGCGCGTTTTTTCTGGCAACAGACTGGCGCAGATAAATACCGCCTGTTGCTTACTAACCCACTTGGCAGCACAGAGCTGGAGCTGGATGCACAACCAGGTCAGGTGATTCTGGTTGATAACAAAGGCAAACGTTATGTTTCTGATAACGCCGAAGAGATGATTGAAAAACTGACAGGTATGTCGATTCCGCTGCAAAGCCTGCGCCAGTGGATGGTTGGGCTACCAGGCGATGCTACCGATTATACACTGGACGGGCAGTATCAGTTAGACACGCTCAATTACACAGTTAATGGCAAAACCTGGCACGTCACTTATTCCGGTTACAATACGAAAGTTACTCCTTCGATGCCCGACAATATGGAGTTAACCAATGGTGACCAGCGCATCAAGTTGAAAATGGATAACTGGATTATTAAATGACAACGTTGTGGCCAGCACCCGCTAAACTGAATTTATTTCTCTACATTACTGGTCGCCGGGCTGATGGTTACCACAACCTGCAGACTCTGTTCCAGTTTCTGGATTATGGCGATACGGTTGAGGTAACTCTGACGGACAATGGTCAGATACAGTTACAAACACAGGTAGCTGGCGTACCCGAAGAACAGAACCTGCTGGTGCGGGCCGCTCGTTTATTGCACAGCTACGCACTGAGCAAAGGACAGATTGCAGCGTCCTGTGGGGCGTTATTGTCAGTTGATAAGAAACTCCCGATGGGCGGCGGCCTTGGTGGTGGTTCATCTGATGCTGCGACAGTTTTGGTTGCACTGAATGCGCTCTGGCAAGCCAGTCTCACTGAAGATGAATTGGCCGCACTGGGTTTGCAATTAGGTGCAGACGTGCCTGTGTTTGTGCGTGGGCACGCAGCCTTCGCCGAAGGCGTGGGCGAGCAACTCACGCCTGCCACACCTGCTGAAAAATGGTATTTAGTGATTCACCCTGGCGTGAGCATATCCACACCATTGATTTTTACTGATCCGGATCTGCCCAGAAATACACCAGTAAGGTCTCTGGAAACGTTACTAAAATGTGAATTCAAGAATGATTGCGAAGTTATCGCAAGAAAACGTTTTCGCGAGGTTGATAGAGCGCTTTCCTGGCTGTTAGAATACGCGCCGTCGCGCCTGACTGGTACCGGTGCATGTGTTTATGCTGAATTTAACACAGAAGCGGAAGCCCGTCAGGTTCTTGAGCAAGCCCCGCAATGGTTACAGGGTTTTGTGGCTAAAGGGCAAAATCTTTCGCCGCTCCTTCGCAGCCTTCGGGGAATCTGAGTGCAGGTGACAACGTCACCCTTGTTCCAGACGTTGCATGCTGCGCTTAATTAATACACCGGATGGTGAAAAAACGGCCCCCATTAGTTACTTTCGCCATCCCACACTGGACGCATGCCTGAGGTTCTTCTCGTGCCTGATATGAAGCTTTTTGCTGGTAACGCCACACCGGAACTAGCACAACGTATTGCCAACCGCCTGTATACTTCTCTCGGTGACGCAGCTGTAGGTCGTTTTAGCGACGGCGAAGTAAGTGTACAAATTAACGAAAATGTTCGCGGTGGTGATATTTTCATCATCCAGTCCACTTGTGCTCCCACCAACGATAATCTGATGGAGCTGGTTGTCATGGTTGACGCCCTGCGTCGTGCATCTGCAGGCCGTATTACCGCCGTGATCCCCTACTTCGGATATGCCCGTCAGGATCGTCGCGTGCGCTCCGCTCGTGTTCCTATTACAGCAAAAGTTGTTGCTGACTTCCTCTCCAGCGTTGGTGTTGACCGTGTTCTGACTGTCGACCTGCATGCCGAACAAATCCAGGGTTTCTTTGATGTCCCGGTTGATAACGTTTTCGGTAGCCCGATTCTGCTCGAAGATATGCTGCAACTGGAACTGGATAACCCCATCGTGGTTTCTCCGGATATCGGCGGCGTAGTGCGTGCCAGAGCCATTGCCAAACTGCTGAACGATACCGACATGGCGATTATCGACAAGCGTCGCCCTCGCGCTAACGTTTCTCAGGTAATGCATATCATTGGTGATGTTGCTGGCCGTGACTGCGTACTGGTAGATGACATGATCGATACTGGTGGCACCCTGTGTAAAGCGGCTGAAGCACTGAAAGAACGTGGTGCAAAACGTGTTTTTGCCTATGCCACTCACCCGATTTTCTCAGGCAACGCTGTAACTAACCTGAAGAATTCCGTCATTGATGAAGTGGTAGTGTGCGATACCATTCCTCTTGCTCCGGAAATTAAAGCACTGCCAAACGTGCGTACTCTTACGCTGTCTGGCATGCTGGCTGAGGCTATTCGCCGTATCAGCAATGAAGAATCAATTTCTGCAATGTTTGAACATTGATAGCATAATTTACGAAAAACCCGCTCAGGCGGGTTTTTTTTGTTACCAACTCAATTTGTAATACTAATTGCCTCCTTCACTGGTTTGACCACCTTGTGATGCGCATCTGGGTGCTGGATTGTGAAACGATCAATTTTTTCTCACCTTATGCCGTTCTATGCATTAAAAGAAGCTTGCCTGCAGCAAAAGTACACACTGGCACGTTTTTACCGTGACCTGATAGCTGGTCTGACAGTTGGCATAATAGCCATACCATTAGCTATGGCCCTCGCCATTGGCAGTGGCGTTGCTCCGCAATACGGTTTATATACTTCAGCAATTGCCGGTATTGTAATTGCTATTACAGGAGGGTCGCGGTTTAGTGTCTCCGGCCCAACTGCAGCATTTGTTGTTATCCTCTACCCGGTATCACAGCAATTTGGTCTGGCTGGGTTATTGATTGCTACCATGCTCTCCGGGGTCTTCCTGATACTATTTGGGCTGGCTCGTTTTGGTCGGCTTATTGAATACATCCCGCTACCGGTTACTCTGGGTTTCACTTCAGGTATCGCCATCACCATTGCCACCATGCAAATCAAAGATTTTTTTGGTTTAACACTGGTTCATGTCCCTGAACATTACCTGAATAAACTCTTCGCACTGATAACTGCACTTCCTACCCTCAACTGGGGCGATACTCTGCCAGGAATTGTCACACTGGGTACGCTAATTATGTGGCCTCGCTTAGGGATCCGCTTCCCCGGCCATTTACCTGCACTGGTTGCCGGGTGTGCAGTAATGGCAGTGGTTAAAATGATGGGTGGAGATGTGGCAACAATCGGGTCACGCTTTCACTATCTGTTACCCGATGGCAGCCACGGAAATGGTATTCCGCAGGTTTTACCTCAACTAATGCTTCCCTGGACTCTGCCTGGTAGCAGTTTTACCCTCTCCTGGTCTACCGTTCAGGCCTTATTACCTGCCGCATTCTCTATGGCAATGCTGGGTGCTATTGAATCCTTACTGTGCGCCGTTGTGCTCGATGGTATGACCAGCACCAAACATAATGCCAACAGTGAATTACTTGGACAGGGCTTCGGCAACGTGATTGCGCCATTTTTCGGGGGAATTACTGCAACAGCAGCTATAGCCCGCTCTGCCGCCAATGTGCGCGCCGGGGCAACCTCACCTGTTGCAGCAATTATCCACGCAATCCTGGTTTTACTGGCAATTTTACTGCTCGCCCCCTGGCTTTCCTGGCTGCCACTGGCTTCAATGGCCGCGTTGCTACTGATAGTTGCCTGGAATATGAGTGAAGCCCATAAAGTCATTAACTTATTCCGCCGCGCGCCGCCGGATGACATTATCGTGATGTTGCTGTGTATGTCGTTGACAGTATTGTTCGATATGGTTATTGCCATCAGCGTGGGTATTGTGCTCGCATCTTTATTGTTTATGCGGCGCATAGCACAAATGACTCGTCTGGCACCCGTTGCTCAGCCGCTGCCAGAAACCGTCCTGGCAACCCGCATTACAGGCCCGTTATTCTTCGCTGCCGCAGACGGCATTTTTGAGCAACTGGTTGGGCAAATAGCAGGCAAACGCGTGGTTGTACTGAACTGGCATGGTGTCACCTTACTGGATGCCGGCGGGCTCGCTGCTCTTGAGCGTTTTATCAACCGCCTGCCGGAAGGCACTGAGTTACGTATTTGCGAACTGGGCTTTCAGCCATTACGAACACTTGCCCGGGCGGGAGTAAAACCCATCGCTGGCAAGCTCACATTCTTCCCCAGTTTTGAAGATGCAATCAAAGATATCCTGCAAACTCAATGAGGTAATAAAACAGTACGCCCCAGCCGGGAACCCGGCTGGGGCGCAAAATAAGAAGATGAAAGCGATTCAGCTGTGGCGATGCTGTTTACGCTGGCAACGCTTATCGAAGTGGCGAACCCACCAGTAACGGTCAGCAACCGCCTCATGTCCACTCACTCGCGCACCAACCAACCAAAGTATGGCACCCGCGAATATACCAAAGATAGCGCCATGACCCAGCATCTCAGAAATATTCAGTTGAGGTAACTGATTCAGGACGGACAAACCAACCCCGGCAACCATCACCACGAGACCAAACCCCATTAAAAAATTGCCGAGTAACGAAGCGTTTTTACGTTTCATATGTCACCTCCGGTAAAAAGTGGTTCGGTGGGGCTCCCCCCTCCTTTGATTAAAGTATAAGCAAAACATTCTGGCGCAGTGTGCGTACAGGATCACAATAATGGCGTTAACATGACATTCTTTTACAAATAACTATTTGAATAAATGTATTTTATAATGGTTACCCCTATGAATTATTCCTTTTTAGCCCTGTTATTTCCCCATGAGAACAGTATCTGACTGCGCAATAAAAACAGTCCTGGGTACAAAACAGCATTTCCTGATCGTGCTTTGTCATCTCCGTGCCGACCCGCTAAAATACAGCGCACTTATTTAATGCAGGAAGATGCATGTGGCTATTAAGTTAATTGTAGGGCTGGCGAACCCTGGCGCGGAATACGCCGCGACCCGCCATAATGCTGGCGCATGGTATGTTGATTCACTCGCACAACGTCATAACCAGTCTCTGAAAGATGACCCGAAGTTTTTTGGTTATTCTGCCCGTATTCAGGTTAATGGGAGTGATGTCCGGTTGCTGGTTCCTACTACGTTTATGAACCTGAGCGGCAAATCAGTGCTGGCGATGGCGAGCTTTTATCGCATTATGCCGGATGAAATTCTGGTTGCACATGATGAGCTTGACCTGCCGCCCGGTGTGGCGAAATTTAAAACAGGTGGCGGCCACGGCGGCCATAACGGGCTGAAAGATATCATTAGTAAACTGGGGAATAACCCTGGATTTCACCGCTTGCGAGTGGGTATTGGCCACCCTGGCGATAAAAATAAAGTCACCGGTTTTGTACTGGGGAAACCACCATTATCTGAGCAACAAGCAATTGATGCGGCTATTGATGAAGCCGTGCGCTGCACAGATATTTTATTCAAAGATGGCCTTACTCTGGCAACAAACCGCCTGCACGCCTTCAAAGGCTAGATGTTTGCCACACTCTGGTGCGGTTGAGCGGATTTCTTGCTGGCCGCGCCGCACATGCAATTGCCGCCCTTACATGGCGCTTTGTGTGTATAATAGCTATCAGACTATTTTATTCTTCATCAGGTTAATTATAACCCTTTGATTTAAGTGATTAAGGTGATCTAAACCATGGGATTCAAATGCGGTATTGTCGGCTTGCCGAACGTGGGTAAGTCCACATTGTTCAACGCACTCACTAAAGCGGGAATTGAAGCCGCAAACTTTCCGTTTTGCACCATTGAGCCAAACACTGGTGTTGTGCCCATGCCAGACCCACGCCTGGATAAACTGGCAGAAATTGTTAAACCACAACGGATTTTGCCCACCACGATGGAATTCGTTGATATTGCCGGCCTGGTTAAAGGCGCATCTAAAGGTGAAGGCCTTGGTAACCAGTTCCTGACGAATATTCGTGAGACTGAAGCGATTGGCCACGTTGTGCGTTGTTTTGAAAACGACAACATCATTCATGTGAACAATAAAGTTGACCCGGCTGACGACATTGACGTTATTAATACTGAGCTGGCGCTGTCTGATCTGGATACTTGCGAGCGCGCCATTCATCGCGTTCAGAAAAAAGCCAAAGGCGGTGACAAAGACGCCAAAGCTGAACTGGCTGCATTGGAAAAATGCCTGCCACAGCTGGAAAATGCTGGCATGTTGCGTGCACTCAAAACACTGACAGATGAAGACAAAGCGGCTATCAAATACCTGAGCTTCCTGACACTTAAGCCGACGATGTATATCGCCAACGTCAACGAAGATGGTTTTGAAAACAATCCGTATCTGGACACAGTGAAAGAAATTGCAGCTGCTGAAGGCTCTGTCGTGGTTGCCGTATGTGCTTCTGTCGAATCAGATATCGCTGAGCTGGATGATGCAGACCGTGACGAATTTATGGCTGAACTGGGCCTTGAAGAACCCGGCCTGAACCGTGTAATTCGTGCAGGTTATGAACTGCTTAACCTGCAAACCTACTTCACTGCTGGTGTGAAAGAAGTCCGGGCCTGGACTATCCCTGTTGGTGCCACCGCACCGCAAGCTGCGGGTAAAATCCATACCGACTTCGAAAAAGGCTTTATCCGCGCACAAACTATCGCTTATGAAGACTTTATAACCTATAAGGGTGAACAGGGTGCGAAAGAAGCCGGTAAGATGCGTGCTGAAGGGAAAGACTATATTGTTAAAGATGGCGATATTATGAACTTCCTGTTCAACGTCTAATTCGTTTCTGTTGTCTCATGCGATCTCAGTAAATCGCATGAGGACTGGAAAACCCCATAAAATCCACGCACTTGCGTGGATTTTTCTTTTCATAATGTCTCAACTCATCTCATAACCGCGCAGTCAAAAATGAGTACAGACATGAGTACAATCAGTTTTCATCTTCATTTTAGGTGAGTACAATAGCGGTATAAGAAATAGACAAGGACTCGCTATGCTCACTGATACGCAATGTCGCACTGCTAAGCCGAAAGAAAAACTCTATCGACTCAATGACTTCAATGGTCTCTACCTCGAAGTGAAACCCAACGGCAAAAAGGCATGGCGCTATCGGTTTAAACTCAACGGCAAATCCAGCATGTTCGCGTTGGGTGAGTACCCAACGGTCAAACTTGCCGAAGCTCGAGAGAAATGTGAGCAAGCGCGTAAACAAGTCGCGGATGGAGTTAGCCCGACACAGGCTCGCCAGTTAGATAAGATTCGCAAGGTCAACGACGCATCCAACACCTTTGAGCTGATCGCTAAAGAGTGGTTGCAGATGAAAGACTGGGCCGAAATTACCAAAACGCGGCGACTGGATATGCTCGAACGAGTGGTTTTCCCTGCAATTGGTAAGCTCCCAGTCAGAGAGATCACTCCACATCACATTCTTAAAATTCTTCAGGAAACGGCTAAGCGCGGCGCTCCGACCGTTGCCGCTGAAGCCCGCCGCACCATTTCATCCGTTTTTGAACTGGCGGTGGCGACGCTAAGAGCAGATAGCGATCCTGTCTGGCCAGTGCGTAAGGCGATTCCGGCGAATAAGACACAGCACAAACAGGCATTAAACCCACAAAAAATCGGGAAGCTGTTAAGCTGTTTTGATAACAGTCGTGGCTCATACCAGGTTAACTATTGCATGTGGCTCATGTGGTGGACGCTGGCGCGACCAGCCGAAGTAACTGAGGCTGAATGGACAGAATTCGATCTCGATAACGCACTGTGGACCATTCCGTCAACGCGAATGAAAGCCCGCAGAGAACACGTTATTCCCCTTCCCTCCCAGGCTGTCAACATGCTCAGAACGCTACAGGGATTAACCGGGCATCGACAGCACCTTTTTCCGGGCAGGGATAATCCGAAAGGTCCAATGACATCGCACTCCCTGCGCCAGCTACTTAAAAGCCTCGGCTGGAGTGGCATTTATAGCCCCCACGCTACAAGAACTACAGGAAGTACGCGTTTAAACGAATTGGGCTATCGACCTGATGCTATTGAGGCCCAACTTGCGCACGCTGATACCAACAATGTTCGTCGCACATACAACCATGCAACTTATCTTGATGAGCGAAAGGTTATGATGCAGGAATGGGCTGATAAGCTTGAAGAATGGGTAGGAAGCGCGCGCAGCACTATTGATGTATCGTAAACCATGATGCATTGGTGTTTTATTATTGATTAACATAGACATTTATTGAAATTTAATTAAAACCTACAATTCAACCTATAGTATATGCAAACAGTGCATACGAGATGCTCATAGTTTTCGGGATCTTTATTCATGGCGCATCGCCAGATACTTACAAGCCCTATAAGAACCCCCTGACCTGCCCCAAATGTTGCGACGTTCGTCGCGCCAGATGGCTGGCATACCCGTACATGCAAAGGTTGTCTGAGCACGAAGGCTTAAGAAGTCATAGAAAAAAACAGTCATAAACCGTTCAAACTGAGGACGCATGTCTCAAATCATCATGAATGAGAACGCGCTATGTAGATGGCACTGAATGCATTAAATGATTCAGAAATAGGTAGACTCCACCTCCACTGGATCTTTCAGTACAGAACCAGCATCTGTTCCCAAGAATAACAGACATATCGTCCGAAGACGCCACCTCTCAGGCTTCGATGGCATTGGCACGTGATCACCCGAAGGCGCTTCTCTCAGATCACTCGGTACACACTGGTACTGAAGCATTGGCAGTTGTCCCATGAACAACGGTGTTACACAGGGATAGTAGATCAACGTTTATTATGAGATCAAGAATTACCTTACATTAACGGAAGTCCTTTTCGCTGACTGACAATTGCTGATAATATGACTAAAAAATGAGATAGGGATGAGCCCATAAATGGAAAATAAAGCAGACCACGCTCTTTCATTGATGATAAAGTTTTGCCTGTTTGAAGAAGATTGTTTTCCTGTTCTGAAGAACCATTTTGGCAATGACTGCTATAATAGTGCATTGAGCAATTATCAATCAAACTACAAAAGATACGTTCACCGGTATGTCGCCTTATCACATATTTATCACTCTTTAATAAACTGCTCATCGCTTTTTGATATGAACGTGAGATTGTATCTCAGGAAACAAATCATCGTCAGAGAAGAACAACTGGACAGATTTTCCAGAGCGATGCACGAAAGTTTTGTTCAACAGCTTTTCATTCAATATGCCAAACTTGCTGAAGCATTAATCGATGATATCCCTGACGATGGCAAGGACCCGGCTTCACACCACGACAAATATCGTGATTTAATTACCAGAAATAATCTTGAAGAAGTTTACTCACCTTTATTACGACTACTGAAAAAAATAAAAGACAGCAGCATTCAAACTTTACGCAATAAAATATTTGCTCACCCTTTTAAAGATACCAGGAAAGTTATTGCATTTTCATCACACATTGCCGTTGAAGAAATATACAAGACATTGAGGGTTCTTTGTGACGAAGACAAAAAAGACCAGTATGACAAAGAAGAAAGAAAAGTTCTTTTCTTTACAAACAGTCATATTATAAAAGGGGAGAAATCCAAAAAACACCTGTATATCATCTATGAATTTATGAAAGAGCTCAGAATGAATGCCTTTCTCAATATCGACCCATACATCAATCTGGAGCGTCAGGAAGCCATTGATATGATAAAAACATCACTGCTGATAAACACGCCGCTCATTGTACAACAAAAACAAAATACACTAAAACTCCAGTGAAATTCATTCAATATGATGCCGATGGTATCAACCCATCAGCATCACTATAACCAGTTGATGGAGATGGCACTCCACAATGGTTATCAGACCTTGTGCAAGGCGCCATTCTTTTTAATATAAACAGTGATATCCGGAAATTTTGATTTTACCTCTGTCAAATCAAAACGCTGATACCCCTGATCATCTGATATATGTTCATGAATGTTATCCAAACAGAATGCTGGCATCATAACCGGAATAGTTTTAATACCCATTTCATGTGCAATGAGGGATCTGTTTCGCCCCTGGTAAAACTGAACGGTGTGTTTCGCCAGACTTGATATCTGGGGAAAGTCAAATCGCGCCCCCGCCTGGTATCTGCCCCTCCATTCACTCTGTTTCACTAAACACTTATCCGGAACGGGCTCGCCTATTGCGTTTGACGCATGCTCCGCTAACCATGCCGTGTCCACAAACGCAATCACTGCTGTACCGTTAATAATTGTGGGCTGCATATCTCCCAGCAAGCCAATATCGATAAAGCAGTCATCCTTTCTCACGCACGTATATTCGAATGAACATTTGTACTTCACAACAGACTCCTCATATATTTCTGTAACCCCCGGCACAACCGGGCCAGTCAATTAACTTACCGCCCAGACCTGAATTCACGGCTCCCCGAAAACAGTACGACAGATTTAGCCCCTCTTGAGAGAGCCACATACAGATTGCTGGCACTCATGCTGCCGGCATCCAGTATCAGGGCATGATCACACTCCAGCCCTTTCAGAAGGAGTGTCGAGCCAATAGATCTGTGAGTAATTCGTCTGTCTCCCTGGTACCTTCGCTGCTCCCGAACCACCGAGGCAGCCTCATAAATACTCATCTCAGGGGAACTGACAGACAAACTTAGCGCATCCTTCAGGGCCTGACAGGCTCCGGAGCGGAAAACACGTGTTCCCTCTTTTTCCTCCAGATGCTGTAGTGCAGAGCGAGTATTATGCCGGGAAGGCTCTCTGACAAGCGTAACCAGCGCATTTTCAAGCAAGGAGGCAGCGGTGCGATTTCTGCCCGCCAAAATGCGACTGACGCGACGTAACGTCAGGTTTACTTCCACATTCGTCATCATTTCAGTCGCAATACGCAGTATTCTATCCAGCATACCGGAGCCAGTATCTTCGCTATCCAGCCCCTGCGCCATTCTCATCACATCACTCAGATCGACGGGTTCAACCACATCAATTCCATTTATGCGCTGCGCAAACTGGTGTCTGGACGTGACTCTGCGGGAATCACCCAGCACCAGAAGTGAGTCATCAGGATATTGCCGCAACAGCGCGTAATATTCCTGTTGCTGGCGTACAAGGTTTGCATTCTGATCGCGCGTCAGTGAATGGAAACGGACAAAATCAGGACAGGACGCCAGGTCAATACTCTCATCGTTGAGCAGTTTTTCCCTTACATCCAGAATCCATTCACCCAGCGCAGGAGCATTCACATTATTCCAGCGCCATGGGGTATCTAAGGTTGTCAGAACCGGGAAGCTCACCTGAACCGTATCTCTCCAGTGAGGCATCGGGCCACTGAAGCTGAATATACACTGCATGGGATCGCCAAACACGACGGTGGGCAGAAGATGAGATAAGGCAACGGTCATCTCATGTTGCAGAACATTACAGTCCTGGTATTCATCGACCAGCAGACGTGAATAGGAAGCTCTGACGGCTTCATTGATATTACCCTCCCGGAGCAGCGCAAGCACTGATCGCCGAAGCGAGGGGTAGAACTGGTTAGGCACTTCCGGCCCAACATCCACAGGACACAGGCCTGGAAAACTGCCTGCAATTCTTAGCGCCCACCCGTCAATGGTTGTCACAACATAGTTCTGTGAGGGGACAGAGAAGCGTTTAAGCCGTTTCTTCAGCGCGGTAACCCCGGCAGTGGTGTGTGTTAGCACAAGATAAGGCTTATGCTGGGCAACACTGAGCACTTCGGTTATCAGATGTGTTTTCCCACATCCGGCCGGGGCAACAACCAGACCTCTGCGGGCACCCAGCACGGCCTCAATGCTCATCCCTGATCTCCATGATTAGCCGCCCAGTTACGCAATCCCCTTATCTTGGCACGGAACGCCTCATCGAATAAGCGGATATGGGGTGCGATAATGTTTTCAGCAAGGATCTCAGCTTTTCCAATGGATTTAAACCAGCCATATTTACCTGCGGCTTTCGCCACCGGAATTCTCATTCCATCTTCAGGCGCATGGGTACAGTTCTCAAAACCATAAGCATTCTGAGAATAGTTCTTAATATTTTGGTCAACTCTTTCTTCACCATTAAGCTCAGCGGCAAGCATAACAATATCGCGTATCATTTCGACCGGACACCATCTCAGGAGAGCTCCTTCTGTTGAAAGTTCCTCCCCCCACTCGAAAACAGTGACTCCACTACGGCGGCAGGCTTCAGTCTGCTGCCTGTGCGCCTCTTCCGTAATATCAGAATCTTTAAGTAACGCGGTTCTGTAACCCAACTGAGCAAATACGCGGGCCCGCTTAAAATAATTGTCACCCCCACTGCCATCTACGGCAAAAACCCCCCGTTCCTGAAATCCAGGGTGTCTGTTACGCTGCCAGATGAGATCAATTCCACGAATGAACCCGACCTCTGTACTCCCTTCCCCCACGATGACCGCTTTACTGAAAAAGGCTTCTGCGCAGGCACGTAGCGTGGCCTGTTCCTGATCGTCGCCAGTTAACGTCAGAAATGCATGTGATGGGGCCGGAAACCCGGCGTCAGATTTACGCATAACGCAAAGTTGTGTTGCCTTCAGCTCACGAAGTACGTAGGGAGAGTGCGTGGTAATAAAGACTTGTGCCAGAGGCTCAGCGTCACGGGACCCTAATTTATGCAGGAGCCGACTGATCCTGTATGGCTCAAGCCCATATTCAGCTTCATCAACCAGTATTATCCCGGGGTTACCCACCGCTTTTTGCAGGCCGGCAACAAGCAGCCGGGATGATCCGGTCCCCAGCATTCGTAATGGCGTGCTGTCACTGTTATGCAGGCTGATGGCGCTATTGGACAGCGAAACACCATTCACATCGAGAAGCGCCTTTAATTCACCGAGTGGAACACCGAGCTCATTCGCTATGGTCTGCACCTCACCCAGAATGCCCTCAAGCTGCGGCATCTCCTGTGCAGCAAAGTTTTGCCGGGTCTGACGAGAGAGTTCGGCCAGGGTTGAGGTGACATTGAAGGTTTCTTCAGAAAGTTTATGAAGCACCGAGCGGTTACCCCAGGCCAGATGATGATGGGCAACGGTTCCTAGGCGTGTAGGATGAAGGCATTCTCTGTGCTTCCACTGAAGTCTTTTCTCTATCCCCTCTTCCGCCGCCCGTTCAGAAAACAGAAACCAGTCAGGTTCAAGATCTTCGTTGACCATCAGTTTCAGCGTAATGACCATCTCATCATTTTGCTCAGGCTCGTCATGAATTTCGCGAGTGTTTAGATCAAACCCGCGAAGAAACCGGCCATAATGCTCCAGATTGAGTATGCCATCATCAAGCTTGCCGAGAGTGGCGCTGATAGAGATGGGATCACCGGTGTTCATCAGATGGAAATCAGCATCGCTAAATGAACAGGAACGTCTGGCCCCCAGCACCAGGTCAATAGCATCAAGAAACGTGGATTTCCCAGAATCCCCCGGGCCGATAAGACAATTAAAGCCCGGGCCGGGATACCACTCTGCCTGTCTTATTGACCTGAAATTTTCGATACTGATATGCCGGATCACTGCCATCTACTTTCTCCCTGCGCAGAAATGCTCGCGCTTTATAATCTCACATGGAAAATATCATGGCATAAGATGAGGGACATTTTTATGATACAAGTGGTTATCCGGGAAAAATGAGCAAAGGCGAATTTTTCGTTTGCCGCTAAGCGCTTAATGGAACGAGAGCCTTATTGTACTTTATGCTTTGGGGCCACGTTGGCTTCCCCACATCAGCTCACGTATTTCAATCTGTTCCGGGGTTATAGGGGAGGCTTTAGGTATTTTGCCCTGTCGTTCATCCCGCAACTGCTTTACCCATCGCGTCATGGTAGAAAGACCCACATCCATAGCACTGGCCGCAGCTGCAACGGCGTAGTTCTGATCAAGGACCAGTTGAGCGGATTCGCGTTTAAACTCTGCGCTGAAATTTCTTTGTTTCATTGAGGCACCTGTAATGTTCTGAGGTGAGCATATCACCTCTGTTCAGGTGGCCAAATTCAATAAACCACTACAAATGGCCCTTTAATGCTTTTTCTCTATCAAAAGATATGGATGGGACCGGTCCGTTACCTCTTCATAAGAAACAAACCCATCGTGCTCCAGTGCACAAACCCCCTTATGGCCGGTAACGTAATCGTATACAGCCCGGCTTTCCAGGCCCTGTAACATGTGCGACAGCAGTTTACGTCGCATCACATCTGACTTCCTGCGTTTACACGCTGCCACATCTTTGTAGGTAATGTTGAAAGATTGCCCTACCGCGTTAGTAACGCATTTGCCATAACGGTTGGTTTTAGCAGTGCCTTCATAATGATCCAGCAGTAAAGCCAGATCTCGTCTCAGGGGTTTCAGAAGGTGCTTCCAGCGTTTCAGTACTCGCTTTGCTTCTGCCTTACCTAGCTCACGATTCAACAAGCGTCGGGTACTGGATTTAAGCGATAGCGTAACGAACCCAGCGTTGAATACGCTAGAAAACCTGAATTGTTTCACCAGTTCTTCAGCAATACGCAATACCCGGCAGATATATTGAGTTTCCAGCATCTCCAGCGACTTGGCCGGAATGCCAATACTCAACAACTCATGTCGTAGTATCTCAAGCTGGCATCCCTTGATGTCATAGTTGTGACCACGTGCCAGGCACGCCCATTTCATGTTAGACGGCAGACTTTGAAAGCCAGTGCCAACCTCAAAGGATCTTCCGCCAATGTACGCGGTTTTATACGACTGCCTGTAAGAAACCGTTAGCGGTGATTCCTTCACCAAATCCACACCTGTTTCAGCCAGTCGCGACAGGAAGTTGAAAATGAATATTTTGTTCTTCTTCGTGGAATTCTCGTTATAGTAATCCAGCAATGCATCCAGATTGATTTCAAGTGGTTCAAGTTTGTTCCAGACACTCACTACCAGCTCCCTGAAGGCAACGTTAGGGATATCGCGTTTAGACTGCTGATGTTTAGCGTTCTGCCCACGGTCGATTGCGACTCCAATCATTTCATCAAATGAGTAGCTTTTACGCTTGGTGAAAATATCCGACAGATAATGGTAGCGATCCTTACGGCTAAGGTATGCCTCGCGGTCGTTGCCAAACAACTTACGCAGGAAACGTTGAGAAACAGCATATTCCCGGCAAGAACTTTGAGCATTGGAATACCCGGTTAGTTTTATGATCCCGGCATTTTTCAGTGCTTCCATTGCACGCTCATTGGTCGCCCCACTTTTCTTAAATACTCCGGGAAGTTTCTCCCAGCCTAATTTAAATGGAACAGGCACAGAATAAGACCATTTTTTATTCGCTTTAATCTTTGCTTTTTTCTTGTTTTTACGACTACAGGTCGACACACATATAACATGCTGAAGAAATACTGCTATATTACGATAAAATGGACGCCGAAGACTTGGCACACCATTATAAGGAATACTGAAAACGACCGACTTGAAATAGTCCAGCGTTGAATCTGTCACTAGGATATTGTTATGCGTAATATATGGTTTCATAATTCACCTGTATATATAGGCAGAGCACCATGCCCTGACCCCATTTATTTACAACTGAATTACTCAAATCTTGTGTGAACCCAACAAGGTTCAGATGCTGGATAATGATCATAATATTGGAGGCTGGAGCCTCGTGATAGCTGATACTGGATAATGGCTATAGTATGTAATGACATATATACAGTAATATAGAGATAGAGTGTATACAGAGCATAATAGATACGTCTATATACCTTGTAGACGTAAATAGCGATTAAATATCAGCTTGGTCAGAATGGGATTAGCGGATACGTAAAACGTTACCGGTTATTAAGAGGTGCAACTCTCTCCCGGTGATATTGAATAGCGGTTGTAGGTGCATGTTATTCTCTGGTTTTATTCTTTTGAAACCTCGAATTTGCTCAAAACCGCCGCTCCTTGCAACTGTCAGAGTTAGGGAAAGCCATCGGCGGTTTTCCCCTACCATTGTACGAGATGCGAATCTGACACTAAACAGCAGCGGTAGCTAGCTGGTCTACTAGGTCAAAATCCGGCAACGTTGGGCGGTCTGGAAGGGTGTTTTTTTGCAGGTCACTCATTTCAGTTCTGCCTGTTAACCGATTAATCAGTGAAGTAACTGGCCTCTGAATCTGCCGGGCTGGTCTCCGTACAACAGGCTGATGACGAAGCGGACAGCATCCTTGCTTAGGGATGAATTGCTGGTGAAGGACAGCAACCCGACTCTGCGTTGAATGCAGAATTGCACAGTCAGAGACCAGGCTCGCCTACAAAGCCGCAATCACTAAATCACTTTTTTCAAAGCGCTAAATGTTTTCATCATAGTTAGCCTGCCAGTGCTGAGTAGTGTTGATCACCCATTTTCAACAACTGGGCGAGTTAACGCATCTACATCCCCTCCCGATATCCTCTTTGAGCGATTTCAGCGAAAAGCTCATCAACAAACCTTGTTGCGATTATGGGTATTCAGCGACAGAATAGTCATCACAATCGATCCGCATTTCAACAGATTGCGATCACTTACAACGTAAGGTTAAGAGGCCTATGAATACCGATTTGATGCCCAATTTCTGGAAGCTGTCACATGGCTGGAAGGAGTTCTCATTCCTGGATATGGTCGAATGTATTGATGAAAAGCTCGTCTACATTCACCGCACGACCGCTGGTAAAGGGCAGTCTTCCGTCAGCCAGGCAGAGGAGTTTGTAAACGCTCCGATTGGTGATTACTTCTACCTGACTCACGGTAATCAGGGTGTATACCTGCTTGGTCAGTTCACTGGTCCGGTTAACTACTTCACAAAACACAGTGATGGTTGGATGGACAGGCCATTCCGGCTGATTCACAAAGCCAATGCCAGAGAGGCGTATTATGGTGTCGAGAAATGGTGGACACCTAATCACAACTCTACCTTTGTTAAGGTTCCGCACCACGAATATGATTTATTTGAAGAACTGATATTGACGCCCTATTTCAATATTAACCTCAAAGAATTTTAACTTAAAAAGCGAGCAAATATGAAGGGAGTTTTAGAGAAATGTACTGTGGAAGACTTTAACTACATATCGGCCACTCTGGATAGCTATGTATCTTTCACAAACGATAAGCGCAGAAAAACACTATTATCTGCATATCAAAACAACCCAGCATTGCATGCTGAATTAATATCACTTATTGACACACAAATAAAATACTTCGGTTCTTCCGATTTAGCTTATCTGAAGAGGCATTTAATTAATGGGGAAGGTTCTATTCCGGCCACGGAGATCATTGATGATGTATGCAAAAAACTAAAGGTCAATGTTAAAGTCGGCGGCTCGATAGAATCAAAACTTGAAAAGCTGGTGCTCTCCGTTGTTGAGAAGGAACTATTAAGCAAGACGCCAGAAGAATTATCAAAATGTTTCAATGAACTGGGAGTAGGTGATATTGACAGAGAGGAGATAATCTCCCATATCAAAAAGAATGGCAAAGTGGCAATTTTACCTATTGTATTTCAGATCCTTGGCCCCAAAATTGCACTTGGGATCGTAGAAACCATTATCGTCAGTCTCATCGCTCAGATGATTGGAAGGGAGGCGGCGAAACAACTCGTCAAAGAGTTACTCAAGCGTAACCCCTGGATTAATAGCTTAGGACCCATTCTATGGGCTATATCTGGAGCATGGATTGCTTATGATCTGCAAGGTCCAGCCTATCGCAAAACCGTGCCAATTTGCCTGTATCTGGGGATCGTAGCTTTGCGTGATGGCGAAGAAATGTTTTAAGGTAAAAATGGAGTGGTTATCAGCCACTCCATTTAACCTTTACCATGCTGTAAAACTATTCTGTCATAAACTTATCGAACTTACTGCATACAAAACAGTAGCGACGACCAACTTGCTTACGCTTATAGATAATCTGAATAGTACTGTACTCCTTATTCGTATCGGATAATAATACCCCTTGCTTTGTTAATAATGTCAGAATGCCCTTACGCTGAGATTTCGGCAAGCAGTTATGTACCAGATCCTTATCAACTGCATATACCGTACGTCCTTTAACTTTGTGGATAATGACCGTTGCCTTTTTAATCGCCGTTTGAGTCACGCGATCATTTCCAATCAGATTTAAAAGATCATCCTTTTTGATAAAATCAATAATTGCATCAAACGAACGACCTAATGGTGACTTCATTACCTCAGGTTCAGATAAAACCACCTCAAGGGAGTCCAGGTAGCAGGTTGAGATCCCCTTCATCACATCCTGCTTTGTAAAGGGTAAAACACCATATTTCACAGCCATGGAACCTGCTACATAAGCGATGGCAAAACGTTTGGCAATACGTACCTGAATGCCGGAGTTACGATCGACCTGATGCTTGTTGAGGAAGAACTCAATGCCTTTTTCAAGCTTCCGTTTCACACTCTCACGATCATCCTGAATATCCGCTACCAGGCGCTTGAGAAATGCAGGTTTGGCACTACCGTAATATCGGTGAGTTGCATCCTTTATCGCATGAACAAGTTCGTTGCTGGAATTAATACCATCTGGCAGTGATTCGAAGATCCCCATTTCAGCACCAGCATCTGCATTAACGTCGATTACACGCACATTTTCGCCTTCAAGGCGCTCAACGTTCCCGGAAGCAGCAAGTTGTTGAAGACTGCACTCACCCGTACTGAAAATACTTACCTGCCATTCAGCAACTTTGTTCTCATACATTGCAGAGCGTGTTTTCCCTTTACCACCCGATAACGTATACACGCGGTTCTGCATGATTTTAGCGGCTGCCAGTACGTCTTTATCTAACAGCTTCGACTCATCGAGAACCAGGTAGCTGTCGTTATGGGCCACGGCAATCTCCTCAAGCCCTTTATCCGTATTGTTCCACAGTACGACAATGTCTTTCGGCGATCCTGCTAATGACGCCAGCATGTAGGCACTGGAGGTTTTTCCTATACTACTCATCCCCCATAAATGAAACCCGCCCCCTTCCATACCTGAAAGCTTAAGGAGAAAACCTGAAAATCCGCAGCACAGAGCTAACATAATACGCGAGCTATATAGTGCATATGGAGCGACATTCATTTTCCATAATTTTAATGTCTCCTGTTTATCCTCGACTGATAAATGATTTTTAGCACCAGGATGCAGTACAGGCTTATCCCCTTTAACTTTTCCAATAACTATATCGTTAACACGCAAATAAACATCACCATAAAAACCTGGCTTATAGCACAGTGTGATTATCTTATCGGTTTCCTTAATTACTTCTTGATGAGCTTGAATCCAGTATTCTTTAGTCACATTGGGATTATGCCCGCACGTTAATAACGTTTTTTTTAACTCCAATACACTGATAAGTGCCTTGGCTGGTACAAGCACACGGGTCGACTCCATCTCTTGAAAATCAGTGATTTTAATAAGTCGGTATGCAACTGGACATGATTCGGAAATTTTTGTACGAGCCAACAATGTAACAAATAGCTTTTCTTTTTTATTATTCAATATCTCTTTATATTCTTTCATTTATAGTTCCTTATCGTATTTAAAGATCACATCATAGTTGCAGTAATAAACATCAGAATTAAAGCATGAGAGTTCCCTTGTATGATTTCTCACACAACACTATTATTTTATTTAAAATTGCAGAAATAGTTTACAGCTGGTACATATCGCTAATAGATTATGACATTATTTTAATATTAAATGGTCGCCATACTTCCTTACTTTATACATAAAGGTTAATGTCTGTATTCCCTGCTTATCCATCATAACTAAAGAATGAGCATGCTGTTTCGGGCGTAATCTGAACTTCTTAGTTCGGCGCTTAGGTTTAATACTCTTATTGTTGATAAGTATAGGCTTGTTTTCTTTATACGATTCAACGCGCCACCATATAGCCTTGAACAAGTAACTTATTTGTTTCTCCGGGTTGTCTATTCCTGTATCAAACATTGGTCTGGAAATGACACTCTTTCTGGTCGACATATTGTGCTTGTTTTTCATTCTGTTCCGAAGTTTATTTAATGCCTCCTCTTCATTGAAAGTGATTAAGTGAAAATGAGGTAGCCACAATCCAGTGTCTATATGGTAATCCATTTCGAAACCACCAATCACCATATACTTGAATCCACATTCTTTTAACCACCGCCGGAGACGTGCAATCAGTGCATCTGGCGACCATATGGGTGCTTCTGCATCTGTGAACGCATCCTGGTAGAAAATCAAGGTCACACTACGCCATTTATGTGTCTTGTTGCATAATCGCAGGACTTCCCTTGTCATCTGTAGCCGGTATCGCCTATGGCATTCCGGGCATGCTGCGCTGTTACAGGGGTATTTCGGGTGGCATTCCGTTAATTTTTCACAGAGCGCTTTGTAACATGCTCCGGTATATGTGGATAAACTGGCAATCCTGAACACCCTTTCCTTCCTTGCCTGCTCTGGTGTTTCAAAGCCCGGTATAGATAACGCCAACATTTCAAGCTCCGGAGACAGACCGGCCAACGGGATTCGCTTATTCAATATCAACATTATTCCTCTTTTTTTGATGGCCTCTCATTAATCCATTTATAAATATCGGCCTCATACCATGCAACAGCACGGCCCCCTGTTACTGATACCTGAGGAGGAAAATTGTTGCTGGCGAGCATCCTGTATAATGTCGCGCGGGACATTGCACACAACCTCGTTACTTCATCTATTTTAATTAACCGACCTTTATTCATAAGTCCTCCTGCGTTTCGTTGAGAACATAATAGCGGATTGAATTTCGGTGGCAATATCCCTACCTAGTGCGAAAATATATGTGCTTCTCACTCTTTTTTCTGAAAGTGAATAATGATTGCTTTAAATCGGAAGATGGATTATTTATGTGAGAAGCACGTGGATGTTTTTTATGCAAACACAAAAACAATCATTTATTTTAATCTTGTAAAATTAATAATCACGGAGTTTTAAATGGAAACCAACAATTCTGACACTAATAAAAACAGAGAAACAGTTAGTTATGCTAAAAATTCAGAAGATCCGTCTAATACCACTCACACCAAAAAGACAAGAAAGTCCCGAAACGCCCGCTATAAGAGTAAAACGGAGTCAATTCATGAGAAATCGGGGTTCACAACGCTAAAGCTGCGTGTCGGGCAGGATGTCATGCAAAAGCTGGAGGAAATCTACCGGGATCATCGGGGCTATGAACTGAATGAAACCCGTAAAGATCTGGATGCCCTCAGCAAAGTCGTCAGCTACTGCGTGAGTAAGTTCTATAAAGAAATGTATTTGCAGAAAAAAAAGGGGGCATTGCCTGACATTCTTCCGGCAAAAACACCGCGCGCACAGGAGCTGTACGACCTGTACCAGGCCGTTACCCACAGGGCATTGTCTGGTATGCCCCATCAAATGATTGCCATTGAGATGGAACACGACAGATACCAGTCTCCTGCCAATATAATTGCCAGTCGACGGGGTTCACGCAAAACGCCATTACCCTGGAATGTTTCTCAGGTTGATGATCTGCTGAGCATTCAGTGGGTAAACGATGAAATCAAGAAGCTTAATGAGAAAGAGATTCATCATCCCCCTATCCAACCTGCTGCCGTGGATAATCTGAGTGATTCTGAAAAGTGACTGGTGGTGGATTGCCTCAGAACGTGTAATGTTACTGCAACAGCGACTAACGGGGAGATAAACAATGACATTTGATATCGACTATGACGCACTGCGGGCCTCAGTATTCAAACAGCATTATGTTCCTGCTGTTGAGTCTATCGGAAAAATTGGGCGTTACTGGTTTGGAGGAACAAGGCAGGCCGCCTCAATGGTGGCATCCTTGTTAAGAGAAAGTGGGATGTCGATCATCTTGCATAATGCACCACCTCGCTGGGAATTCGTGGTTTACCTGACAGAAAGTAACGTCGATAGTGACGACTTAGATGAAATTGCGCTTCGTCGACATGAGCTGATTGAACAAGGTGTTGCAGAACGGGATTTACCTCTTTAATCATCACCAGCACCGTAAACTCTGTGATGCTTTGGCTTTCATACCCTCACCACGATAGTCATAGCGCGTCGTCGTGGATATGTCGCTGTGGCCTGCCAACTGGCGGACGGTGTTGATATCCACGCCCTGTTCCAGCAAACGGGTGATGAAGGTGCGCCGCATATCATGCGGGGTAAAACGTGCTATGCCTGCCGTTTGCTGTAACTCAGCCAGGATACCCGTTAACCCGGTTGTTGTCAGAGGCTGGCTGGCGACCTTACCGTTGCGCTGGATACGGTTGAACAGTGCGCTGTCAGCTTCATCTGCGCCAACTTTCAGCCACGCGCGGATAGCCTTATCCACTGCATCCGCTACGTGAATTTCACGGTATTTGCGCCCCTTTCCTTGCCTCACTGTCAGAATGCCATTGTTATAGTCCCGGCGCTCAAGTTTGACCAGTTCCCCGGCCCGCAGGCCCGTTCCGCAAAGTGTCAGCACAATAGCGGCATCACGGTAGCGCCGTATCGGTTGCGGATGCTGTTTTGCGGCCTGAATCAGCGCGCGGATTTCCTGCCTGTCCAGCGCCCTTCCCTTGCGCTGGATATCGCCGCTCACGCGCTTTACTGACCGGATACGTGCCAGCGTTTCGGCATTCATACAATTGAGGTTAAAGGCCGTCTGCGCCACGCCCCGCAGTGCTGATAACGCCATGTTCACCGACGACACGGCGTAACCGTCATCCAGCAGTGCCGCTCGTACTTTAGCGACGGCAGCGTAGTTAAGTTGTTCCCACGGGTAGTTATCTGCACCCACACCGCGTTTAAGTATGCCGGCACTGCGGTTTAACAGGCTGGTGATACCTCTGCGCCCCGAGGGAGCCAGACCGGCAATATACGCATCAAACACGGTTGTTTGTACCACCGAAACGACCTGACGCAACGCAGCCCCGCTCATGCGCGTAACCCGCAATAACGTACATTAAACCAGGTAACTTTCAGCATCACACTAGCCCCCGTTCAGCCATTGATACCGTTTCCGTCCCCGCCACGATAAAGTGATCAAGTAACCGCACATCCAGCATTTCCAGCAACTCCTGTAGTTTTTTAGTCAACTTGATATCGCAACGGCTGGGTTCAGGCTCGCCGCTGGGGTGGTTGTGGACAAGGATGACTGCGGCGGCATTATGTTTCAGTACACGCTTAATAACTTCGCGGGGGTGAACGCTGACCGTGTTTAATGTGCCCCTGAACAGTATTTCACGGTGCAGCAGCTGATTCTGGTTATCGAGCAGGATGATGCCAAACTCTTCATGTTCAAGCGGTGCCAGCTCAACCATCACACACCGCCGTACATCATCAGGGGAGCAGAGTTGAACGCCACGCTGGTAGTACCGGCTGATAATATCACGCGCCTGGTCAAGGATACGGGTTTCATGCTGGGTAAACATGGTCATTTCAGAACTCCCGTTCAATGAAGTAAATAGCGTCGGGAAACAGCTGGCGGCGGGTTACGCCAGTACGCAGGGAGAAAGCTTTACGGGGCATAGTGGTTCGCCCGTTACTGTCGAAGAAACAGAGCGTTTCTTCGTCCATTTTGACCAGAAGGGACCAGTGAAACTGGTCGCTGAGCATAATTAGTCGGGAGTGGTCAGTAACGTCAAGAAACCGCTGCATTTCCCTGAACAGTCGCCCGTCTGTTACTCCCCGCTTCCCTGCAAAGGGTCTGGTGATTTGGACCGGGAACTGGCGGCTGTAGTGCCCTTTCTGCAACACCTGCGCTATCAGCCAGTCCAGACGCTCCTCTTCAATCCCTTCAGTCAGCCACTCATGCAAAGGCCAGCGCTGCTGGTAAGCCTGAATAAGCCGGTTCATTAACGGGCGTCGTTTCACTCTGCCGTCATACAGCCAGCTCAGCATATTAACCATGCAATAAGCACCGCAAAGACAGTCCAGTTCGCCCTGTTGAGACGCACGTATCCCTCTGTCAGTCGTCACAGATAATTCCTCATAAAGTAGTGATGGTTAGTGCAGAGGGATTAACTTTCCCACAGGACGGTAATGGTGTAGACGTTCATGGCGTGATACTGAATAAAGTTGGATTGCCAGAGTTCAAATAACTCCCTTCCGGCGTTAACAGGCAAATCACCAACATGGGCAAGAAAGACATATTGCTGACTCCAGCTGATATCAATTTCCTTTTCCAGTTCAGGATAAACCACTCCCATATAACTGAAGTCGGTGATGTAATCGAAACACCATTCGTCATTGCGAGAAATAAGCCGTATTTCGACAGGATGATAACCGCCCTTTTCAGCGCTGTAACTCAGGTCTTTAAATAACAGACTGACAGCGGCTATTCTGGCTTTATGCGGTGGGGGATTTCCTATCTCTTTAAATATGACGTTAATTAATTCCTGACTGACTGGCATAGTCAGCCCTTCCTGATGTATTTTATTCACTTTAATTCCATGTATTGGTTGACGGATAGTTCATTAACTTCACTCAATGGAGTGTCAACAGAATCAAGTCTGTGCAGATCATACTTATATGCCCATTCATTGACTGCCTGATAAGGACGAACACAATCAGTCCAGTATCTTTTCATATAACTTGCCTCACAAAAGGCAGTGTCGTTAATGTCTATGCCATAATACTTAATGAAGAGTTTATTAACTAACCTCTGCCATTGTAATAATGAATACACAATATCCCCTGTTAGATATAGTCAGACCTGTGTTCTTTAAATACAGTCAACCCTCCAGTGAAGGATTAACAAAATGAACGTTTAAAGAATGTGATGATTTAAATGGCTGGTTGCAATTAATAACACTATCCAGCAATGAAATTATAGCAAAAATATACTTTCATTGCAAATAATAACAACGAGAAACAAGTTCGTAATTCAGAACGGAAATAACTGAAAACAGATTTTTATTCATTAATAAGTAATGGCATACTTTACATTCCGCCATGTCAGACGGGCCAGGGTTCCGGGGTGGTTCCTTCTGTCTGACATGGCGGAAAACTGACGCTATCACACCTTCCCGTTCAGCTTTTCACAGAGGCGCTTACGCTCATCTTCGGGCAGCTTCATGATTTGTACCGCCAGTTCAGAAACATTGGGCCCCTGAGACATCAGATCGTCCTTTACCAGCCTGAGGGCCTGCTCCATCAGTTGCGCCCGCGAAGCTGGCGACATATTGCGATACAGCTGCACCCAGAGGCTTAGCTGGCGATCACTGTCGTTGAGAGTAAACGCTTCGCCCTTAGCCCTGTTTCTCTCATCATCAAGCGACATTGTGGCTGCGCTAATATGGTAAACAACGCCTTTCCCGGCAGTCCTTTTACGACGTATTTCCGGGTGCAGGGATGCCAGCTTTTCCAGGCGCATCCTGGCGCCACGCGCAGTGCCCGGCATCCCCTCAATATGAGTGAATTCCTCTGCTGTCAGCCAGTCTTTAGCCTCTTCAACAGAAGCTTCAGGATGAGTAGGTATAACCGAAACTGTTCTCTTACTGCTCATATAAATGTCACCAGATATCAATGCGTTAATATGAAAACCAATAAATAGATACCAAAAGAACTTGAAAGGTATCTTTTATTCGCATTTAATATCCATGTACTGATTCCATGGAGTTAATACTGTGCGTAACTCAACAGCATCGCAGAAAAAGCAGAGCAAAGGAAGTTCAGGGAACTGGCATCGTGCCGATATTGTGGCAGCACTTCACAAGCGAGGGTTAACGCTGGCGTCACTGTCACGCAGTCACGGCCTTGCGCCACGTACATTAAATAATGCCTTAGAGCGTCATTACCCCAGAGCTGAGCGCATTATTGCCGGGGCTCTGGATACGACACCGGAAACATTATGGCCGGAAAGGTATGCCCTTAAAAATGGACCTAATAGCAGGTAAAGGATGCAGTCATGGCAACCACCATCACTGAAATAACGGAATGTTTTGAGTATTTTTTCAGTTCTCTTTATCGCAGGGAGTTCGTCAAAACCCTGCGTCTGAACGAATGTAGCGAGCGGGAATTACTGCCTCTGGTACGTTGCTATTTGCTGGGTTGGTTTGCAGATAATGTCTCACCGGAAGTGAAAAGCAAGCTGCCAGGAACTGTATCCGGACACGGTTACATTGATTTTGTCATTGATGATGTAGCCGTTGAGTTTGCAGTACGTAAACCAACTGCGGCACGTTCCAATGTCTCCGCGACCGTCAACAGTAGAGAAGTAAAGAAATTGATGAAGCACGATGGCAAAGCCTTGCTTGTGCTGTTTGACTTCTCTGACACGCCTTATTCAGAAGAACAGATCGAATCCTTCCGCAACTGGCCTTCTCTTGGTCGAGGGAATCATCGCAAGTCCGCATTCAACGTCGTTTATTTCTTTGTGGAAAAACGCAGACCGCTGGCACTGGGGAAAATCACCAAAAACATCCGTATCACTTAGCAGGGAATCAAATAATGAACAGAAAACTGTTGGCCTTATTGATGGCAGCCATAACGCTACCTGTCGCAGCAGAGCAGTACGTAAAACCCGGAGCGGTTCTGACCCTGAATCCGGAAAAGGGCAATGCTGAATTCAGCATTAATGCCTCAACAGGAGATGGCTCGGGCGTATGCAATATTGAGGGGACGGCACAGCAAATAGCTGCCGGAGAAAGTCAGAAGCGTCGCTGGGTCTGGAATGACAATACCAGCCAGTGTGTTGCAGTAATTAGTACACTGAAAAACGGTAAGGCCAGTGTTATGACTCGTAGTTGCGAGGGATACTGCGGGGCTTCTGCGGCAGGCGCAATGGATGGTCTATTTAATAAGAAGTAATAAATGCCTAAATTAACGAAGGAATCTAATATGAAAAGAACAATGCTTCTGGTATTAATAGCAGCTGGTTTGCTGACTGGTTGCGGCGAGAAAACGCCAAAATGTAGTAGTGACGATGCAAAAAATCTTGTCGTAGATATTGCCAGAAAGACAATCGAGAAAGGTATGACGCTGGATAAGGATGTGCATATTTCTGTAGAAAATGTCAGAACAATTAGCCACGAATCAGGTCTGGATGTTTATCAGTGCGCGGCTGATTTAACGTTCACAAAACCAGACTTACAAAATTCTTTGCCAATCACCTACCGGATACAGAAAACTGATGATAATAACGGCCAGTTCTACATAAACGTATCAGGCCTATAGTTATCTTCACTACGTATGGATTCCTTTTGGGTGATACTAATGATAATTTACCCAAAAGGAAAAATTATAAACATGATCATTATTTACACCCTCAATTCTATTGTTAGAATTCATTGATTGACAAGCCAGCATTCAAGTAAAATAAAAAACAACCTTCTCATTAATGCCCTTTGATTATTAGTTCAAACCAGCAAAACAGATGAACGATTGCTAATATATATATAATTGTTGAGAAGAAAGCACATTCCACTAGTAGCGCGCACAAACTTTGTATATTAACTAATAAACGGCCTTTAAGAAACTTTAGGCCGTTTATTTTTTAATAGCTATTAACTTCATATTCTTAAGCGGTTTGTTACTCCACCTTATCAGCCCCCAAATTTAGGAAAAATATAACCTGAGCTATTAAATAATATTTCTCATTTTCATCTATTCACTCCAAATTATCACTAGAGTTGAGGTTACTGGGCACTTCTATATTTCGCATCTTATACATCATATTTGCGTTTAAGCGAGCTTGTTCATTAACACTGAGAAAATCAATTCGCCCATTCGGTAATTTTCTAACTTTTAGCACTCCCTCCATGGATACATTTGGTCCCACATGAAACTTACCTTGTTTCATAATGTTGTGTAAACAGTAAAATCGAAGTTCGAACTCCGATCTTGTCTGCGGTGTCTCGAATGTATCAAAATTCATATATTCTCCAATGTTATTGGAAAGAAACTAATCCAATAGGTTTTAGATCTAACTCAAATACCCAAATCAATTTAAAGCCATGCGGTAACTTGAGAGCATTTACATCAATAGAGAGATAGCAACCCTCATTGAAAGGCGCTCCTTCATATGTTTCTTTTAGTCGTCCTGACTTCCACCAATTTCGTTTTAAATTTGAGCTAGTTGCTCCAGTGATCCTCATGAAATGCGTTGTTGGTATTGCAGGTGTAAAGCTACCAAAATACGCAGGTAAAGCTTCAACATTAGCACAAGTGTCAATCACGCAAGTATTATCCAGTGAAGGCTTATCTAGTGATAAGAAGCGCCCTGAAGGAAGAGGAAGGTTTTCTGGCTTATCAGATAAGTATGCAGTTAGTCTTACTAACCTCATTTTACCTTCAAACCAAACCCTTTCACAATAATCTAAGTAAATACTATTCCCATGCAACGGTGTTGGTTTCTTAGTAAGAAGCCATTGTAAAGCTGGAGAGTCAAAGTTTGTAATCCTCAAGTTATCTAAACGAGTAGGATTATATTTTCTAAAAATATTTTCAATATGTTTGTATTCTGATTCGTTTGCAACACTATGTAATGCTACTTGAAACGCGTTACAAACTCTATCCGACCAGCGGTTAGGGCATTTTGCATTCCCATAATAACCTTCAGCCAACAATTGTTCCAACTCCAAACATACTTCTATAGATAATGGTGAGCATGCCTCTTCCAATAGTGACTTGGCTTGGGCCACTATACTGGCGCTTGTTAAGTTTAGTTTCTCAAGTCTTGACCAATTAGGTTTAATGCATTCAGCCCATGGAGGTAAGTCAACATCATTCGATCTGCCGTTATCAACCTTATTACAAAAACGATCAGTTAGCGTATCCAAAGCTTCTGCTGCAGATTCAAAACCTTTCATGGCAGCTTGTCTAGCAATGTGTATTAGAGTTGCATATCTTCCAACATGCTTACAGCCCTGTTTTATAGAGCTAAAGTCGAGTTCTTGGGCCAGTGTCTCCCAAATTTGCTTTGTTGTAGACATTTGCTTAAGAACACCGCAAATGACATCAGGATGAATGCCCATATCCATTGAAAAAGCTTTGGCCCCAAAAAGTCGGACAAATTCTGGGTAACTTTTTGATAACCAAATCAGCATCTCAGACGCTTTTTCTCGCCTTAACCATATAGGGTGCTCAATCGCATGAAGAAGCAAAGAGGCTAAGCAATGAGATAATTCGTTATTATCACTCTCTTCTAGAAACATATAGCCAGCAGTTTCTTTGTCCGCAGCACCAACCATGAGGCTCGTGTGCTCGTTAGTTACTTGAAGAAGTTCTGCTTGCTCCTCATCAGAAGAATGGCTCGCTAGCCACTCTATTAAGCCGTTTGCTATTCGCCAACTTTCCGAATGGCGTTCATTGAGTATTAAAGGTGAATACAGCTTAACTAAATCAGAAACTGAGCTATCTGTGTTCAAAAGTAGAGATTGCCCATCCGTGATCGCAGAAACCTGACCTGTCCATATTGGCCATCCACCACTTTGAATATCCATCAATCCTGTAATGATTTCTTTTTGTGCTTCCGAAAAATTACGGCGTCGTAGATATCTCTCAGCTTTGGATAAAGCTGTAGTGGCTTCAGCGATTGAACTTCGAGAGCCAAAAAGTCCCGGCATATAGATAGAGTCGTAATCTTCTTCATGCTTATTTTCTCGATTCTCGTCCTTAACTGTACTTTCTTCAGGTATTGTAACTGTTGTTTTTTTGGTCTCGGGTGAAATCGTATATGTAGCGAATCTAGCTTCAAATGTCTCTGTGTATCGTTCTGGTATGGATGAAGCAATCAATACGATAAATTCTGAACAATCTTTTTTATTTTCAAATTCAGATTCACAAATAATTTCTAATCGGTCCATGATCATGGTGAGGGCGTTATCGACATCAGAAACCTTATCAATCAAAAGATTGTAGGCTTCGGCAAATCTATTAATATAGCGAGAGTCACCAAATTGAAAACTCTCTAATAACGCCCAACAAAGCTGCCAATTAGCACTTGAGATTAATGGTTTAATGAGGGACAGAATCGAATCCTGCTCATCCAATGCTCCTCCGGGAAAACGAGTTCCTTTTAATGCAGATATTCTATCTATGTCACCTTTAGTTACCTCCTGATGCATCTGCTCTAAAGTTCCATAGGTTTGTCTTATAAAATATTTAATCGCACTGGAAAAGTCATTACGTGAACATAAAGCACCGAGGAAATCACGTTTAGCGTATCGAACGAAGCGCTGAAACGTCATCTCTCCAGCCGCTGCATCAAGCAGACCAGCAATTTTACTAAGTTCACCTGATGCTAAACTTGATGTATGGTTTAGAGACTGAAGAACGTTGACGCTTAGCCCAAACTGATCTTCTTTATACCAGCTCGGTCCCATTGAGAATGATAAAACAAGTTGATAAGTTTTTATTGCTTCGTCTGAGGCATCCAATTTGGTATAAAATGGAACTATGCTCAGCAACTCTGGAACAAGTTCATATCTATTCTCTAAGTTAGAAACTACGAACTCTTTCCAGCGATCCACCAGGACGAACACTTGATCTTCTACATTTGGGTCCATTGGCTTACTAACAATATTTGTTAGAACTAGCTTTATAATTCGTCTAAATCCTTCAGAGTAGATGCCACATTGGGAACTAAATTGGTTCTCGACAAAGTCAAGCAAGTTACCAATCTTATCAGGATATACATCAGTCATTAAAATCGTTAATGATTGATATATTTGGGGGACTATGCTTTCTGGTAAACCGTAGGCGTCCTCCCATTGGATACGCTGTGCAAGATTAAACTTTAAATAGTCAAAAACATCCTGATTTAAAATCCCCCAGACTTTTTGCAAGCCTACATCGTCCTCAACTTCTTTGAATCTTCTAGCAGCACCATCACACCAAGCTACGACGCTAAATATTGAATTGAGGCCATTTAACCAAGTATGTGGAGATATATTAACTAAGCCAGGGTAGGTAAATTCAGGGTCAATAAACGCTTTAAATCTCCACGCTGCCATTCCGTTCTCTAATTTTTCGTAATCAACAGAAATATTGTCGTCTGCAATGCATGCTATCGGTGTAGGCTTGTTACTAGGCATTTCACCTAAAGCAACAATAATGTTTTTAGGTGCGCCCTGAGACACAAAACAATCGATTATACTAGGATGCACTTTCATTTCTTCACTGCACCCCTCTGAAATTAAGATGTTTATGTCAGAGAATACTTGATTAAGTAGAGCCTTTTCAGTATTTACACCGTATCTCTCACATAGCCCTTGATATAGCGGGGCTGCAAAAACAATTGGCTCTGCCACCTCCTCTAATGGTCCGTTATAAAACCCTTTCAATTGACAAAGGGACATATATTTTCCAGTTAAGCACATAGATGCAGCTTGCAAGTAAGCTGCCATCTCTCTTATAAGAAGCTTACTAACTTCCTTATCTTTTGAAGTTCTTTTGATATTTTCCATCCAATAGCATTGGAAATTAGTAAGTGAAGTGCGTGAACTATTGTCTCCAGCGCGAATCCTTAGAAAGTACTGCTGTAATTGAAGGTCATAAATATCCAAGAATTCTCTATAAGAAAGCCCATTTCCGTTATACACTTTTTCAAGTTCTTCAGTTAAGTTCTTATCTACAATTCTTAATAACTCTAAAGCTTCCCTATAGCTGTGAGAATCAACTAGCTTCAATGCAATTGTCAGTGCTTCTTCCAGCGGAATAATTAACTGCTTATATCGACTTACATGTTGCAAAACATCTTGTGCTTTTCCTATAGAGATCAAAGCATTTGCTGTTAAATCAGCCGATTGAGCAAATAGAGTGTTATACCGAAATCGAATTCTTTGGTTAAGCAGAAGGATTCGTACCGTTTCAACTAAACTACCTAGCTCAGTTGCTACTCTCAAAACACCTTTAAGATCTTCGAGGATAGTGTCGGGCTCAACCCCTTGGTAAACGCAATCATCAACCCAGTTTTGAGTACATAAAGTTACCAAGCGTGCTTTATCTTGCCCATCAGCTTTAAGTCCATGGTAGATTAAGTTAAGTACACAATACTTTTCGTTTGTTTGCTTTTTACAGTGCTCAACAAGCCTCGATTGAACATCCTGCTCTCGTAATGCTGTCTTCTCAAGTAGAAAGTCAGAAAATGAAGAGTGATAGATTGTTGTCTGATTTGGAGACAACAATAAGTGCTGTATTCTTGCTAAAGTGCTAATCAATATAGACTGTTCGTTTGGGTTCAAAATTTTAGTGAAGTGGTTAATAGGGATACCCCAACGCAAACGAACAGCAATTGCGAGTAAATTTATGGCATCATTATCTTCCATCAGCTTCAGCCATAGTAAGTCATAGTATTTTCGAATACTGCCATCAATTAACGGTAATTTACTGAGTTCATCATTACTCGTGCCGGAGTTGGCGAGATCGATTAAATAGCGAAGATATAATGGGTGTCCCTGGACTCGTTCGCAGATTAAGTTTACAGTTTTTGAACTTACGTGATCCCCTGTAAGGGCTCTGTAGCAAAAATCTTTAACAGCATTATCTGTAAGAGAGGGCATAGAAATACATGCTTCACTTCCAAGTCTTTTACCTAATCGAGTTGCAAATTGCTCATAGTTTGGTGCGGAAAGCACGATTACCAACCCAGGAAGTAATGACATAGGTAACAGTCCAACAAACTTATTAAGAGCTTCAGCATCTTGACGTTCAACTTCATCTAATCCGTCAATGAACAGCACTCCTTTCACATTTCTTGAGGAGAACACGTCACTCAGTTTAATTAAAAGTTGTTCTATCTTAGTTATTAATTCTGGATAATCACCATTTTCTATACGTCCAGGTGACCCAGTGATGAAAATCGAAACTTGCATATTTAACCAATTGAAGAACTCTTGTGGCTGGGCTAACTGGGTGGCATTCTTGGGGCTTTTCAAGGGTGTAAAACTGTATGTACCGAAATGTTCTAAAGTAGTGTCTATAGGTTTGTATGTTTCACAAAATGTTGACTTACCTATACCATGTGCGCCATTAATAAATAGGTAGCTGTTGTTTTGCTCAATAGCAAATTTATCAAATTGCTTAATAAATGAATTTCTAGTGGCTAAATCTTGTCGCTTATAACCATCATCATTAGTTTCGACATTAAATCCATATACTTTCAAAAAGTTGCGTATGCTATATATAGAAACAACACCAATTGTTTTTTCTACGGAAACTCTAATAACGCCCACACAAGTGCCGTTACAAACCACTGAAGCTCCAGAAAATCCTTTGTAGTCATCTAAAGATAATGCTTCATCTATGCTGATCTCTATATCAGATCGTAGTTTAGGCCTGTCAAATATCTGAACAATTGTTCCCTCTAAACGGTGCCCCATTGTTAATTTATCAACAGGCCACCCGTAGGAGTAAAATCGGTTCCCCCCAAAAGGCAATATGCCACTAAGTTTGATTGGAGAAATATCACAATCAGTTTCTAATTCTACTAAAGCGATGTCTAACTTTGCGTCATGACCAAGAATATGAGCTTTTATTACTGAGGGGGAGGAGTTAAAATTAAATGCTACACTAATCTCCGAATCACTATCAATTGCATTGGCTACGCAATGCCTCGCAGTTAATATTATTCTCGGTGTTATTAGTGAGCCTGTACCAGATTCATCACCACATTCAATCTTACAAGTCGCTACTTTCATTTCTGTATCTAACATGATTGTTCCTTTGTGATCTCTATCCAACCAGTCGCGTTTTCTTCAACAATGAAAGTTGCGCCCGTAGTTGCTTGGAAATCTCTAATTTCTCTCGATTCCGGGGTCGAATAGTTAAAATAGAGAGTCCTTGTAAAACTCGCTTCCCTATCTACTATTGCTCGAAGAAGTTCAATATCAGGATGATTGTGTTTGCTACCATCCGAGGAAATGAAATACCTTGGGGCATCTATAACACTGAGTAGTTCAGGGCTAGTGTTGTAGTTACTTCCATGGTGAGATATTTTGATTGCATCAAACATCATGACCTCTCCTTGAGACTTCAGTCTCTGGACCTCCATCAAAATATCTTCTGCCAATGCATCTGCAAGCATTAATAATCGAATTCCATCTAGTTCTATAATAGTTGCAATAGAACTAGCATTAGTCGGTGAGTCATCCGGTTTGTATATCTCCTCAAGGCTTTTATTGCACCCGGCAGATATGAGGATTTCTCCTTTTGCCTTCATTTTATTGCTGTGCTCAAAGTTAAGCTCAAAAGCATCGTCAATAGCTTGGTTTGTGCCTACAGGCCCCGTAAAACCATAGCGCCTTAAGTCTTGTTGCCAAGATTTAATTAAACTGTTCAATCGAGCTCTTGACGGTGTAAGTACCCTTACTAAACCATCTTGAAATTGCTTAAGTTGCACGGAGTCGGTACAAATGCTTTGTGTGCCATCCGTTCGATTCCACACATACCCTCCAGCTTTGATCAAAGTTGCTAATGTCGAACCTTGTCTGGCGCTGATCTCATTAAAGCCTGGGAGGGAACTGAACTCTTTCGGATGACCTCGCTTAATAATGGCGTCAATCACTTCAAGGTCTTCAGGTGGTAGAGCAGTTTGATTTACTGAAGTCAAGCTTCGTAGACTGTTGTGCCAAACATCTTCAATAGAAATAATGTTTTTAACATTTGAATCACCGTTTGAGGCCAGAAGGCGAATGATCCCCCCAATGTGATCAGCATCGATATGAGTGATGATAACTAAATTTAAACATGCATTTCTAGCTGCTAACTCTTTGAGATCTTTATGTATGTATGAATTGAAGGTACTGGGGTACCCACCGTCTATAAGGATGTTAGTTCTATTGGTACTTAGAAGAAAGGCATCTCCATTTTGGGCTGGGTACATTTTGATTCGCACGTTAAATCCTTGGGGCCGTTATGATCCTACAACTAAGCCAAGTATAAGCAATTTATCTCAAAATTACAGGATTTAACAGGATTTGGTACGCAATTTGTATGAAATAAATCATGATGTTATGATTAGTTCAGTTGTATTCACTTACTGATATACCCTCATAGTTAAGGCCCGCTATCCAGGCTTTCCATCGATTGACGTATCAATGGCATTCGAAATGCCCGTTACCAGCAAAAATCGCTCTGTCAAATAAGATATATTCCTGTGAAAGTGCTTACAATTACACTTCCACTTATTGAATACTCGACAATCCCATCGAATCTATTCATTGATAAAGAAAAAGCCGTATCACACAATCCGGGTGAACAAGAATTGGCTGTAGCTGTGATAACTAGCCTCAGTTGATAGCATCAGCTAAAGTGAGTACAGACATGAGTATATAAACAACATTAAAAAATTAAAAACATTAAATATCAATTAAATAACAGAAAAATCACGGCTCAACGTCTAAATAAGCTTTGTTGTCTCATGAGATGTCAGAACATCTCATGAAGCTCACAAAACCCGCTAGAATCCACGCAATTGCGTGGATTTTTATTTTTATGAAGGCTCATGAATCTTGCTACAGCGCAGTTAAAAACGGCAGAATTACCTGCCAGAGTATTGCCAGGCACCAATTTAACAAACAAGTAATAGTGCGCCTCCATAACCGACCAACTTCTCAGTATGTTTTGCTCAAGCTGACCGCTATGGCTCTTCACCAACGCTACAGTGTTTACTACTCATGCGACCCTGTGAACTGATGATTTCAGGAACAATGGAATCATAATTCATGTACACACGTTGGTGGGCAATAAAGCTATTATTTGAGTATTGTTGATCAGGTGATGTTGATAGCAACCAGCACACAAATGGCATATAAAATGTGATGTTTAGAGTAACACCCTGCTTGCCAACAGTTAATGCTTAAAATATGACCAGCCTCAGAGATACACTAAATTTTGATGTTTTGTTCAACACTTTCGCGATTAGATTGAAAGATCGATTTTTGATGAAACCCGCAGGGCACCTGAATATATAACTCATTGATTTAAAACAATAAAATTAAATTACATACCCCCACACTCTTATTTTGAATATAAATCGACTCAGTAATTACCGCACCAACAAGTAAAAACCACTCATATAAATTAATATTAAATATCGTGAACTAATATTGACCTGATATTAAAACTGGCGATACTCAATATGGTTAGTGATAAGAATGGGTTTAGTGATTAAAAAGACGCCACAAATTCAATTGAGTTAACTATAGGAAATTTTATTTCCCGAAAACTGTTCTGGCCGTTACCATGAATAAAACGCTCTCATTGATTCAGTTGTTTATATTTTCTTCTTCCTCTTAATTCTATCTATAGATAGACGTCTTGATCTCATTGTTTTATAGTGCATTATAAAACAAAAAATAGCGAACAAAAATAATAACACCACGACAACGAGGAAACCAATAACCATATTAACCTCCCAGAAAAAACTATTACTACAAACTACCAATAGGTGTATTAAGTGTCAATTCACTAATTTTAAATAAGATTTAACTCAATATATCCATTCATTACTAATAAATATTTTTTATAAAAAACACGATAACAAACACATAGTGTGTTTATTTTAAGCACCAGACATCATTGGAGCCAGTGAATTTATGAATACGCCGCCACACATGAAAATATCACACATCACTAAAATAAACGCAGCGATTCTTATGGATTTATACAATATGAAATTGATATAATAAATCATTTAACTCGCATCGACTTACCATTTAAGAAATGAGAATAACCTCAGTAAAAATAACCAAACGAATAGGATATACCTTACACATTGCAGTTTCTATAAATGCGCTTCTATTTATTTATTAGCACCTTGCATGAAAATTAAAAATAAGAAATTCCCCAATTAACAATTAGTTATTATTGTGTTAAAGATCTAGAGCAAGAAAAATCTTATGCCTCTGGAGAGTTGCTTTGTTACTCTGCGTGAGGTAATGAACTTTTCTTTTGAAGTCACTTTTATTATTACACACAGCAACCGGGATACGAGGGCGTTATGGAAAGAAAAATAAATGTTTATTTATATAAAATATCCTGCAATTATATACGACAAGGTATCATTTCCATCCTTCATGAAAACATTGATTCTAATGTAAGAATAAATTTTGACTCGTGCATAATAAACGGTGACTCGTTAGTGATAACAAAGGGGAACTTCACTCCTTTCACAACACAAGATGGGAGGTTTATAGTAATACCAGAAAGAGTAACCATTGACACTTTTTTGGATATTATAAAGAATTTCATCTATGGAAGAATCAGTGATGAAGTGAAAAATATTAGCTTAGGTAATAGAGAACTAGAAATCCTCTCAGGGATAATTTCAGAAAGGAGTGATGATGAAATATCAAGATCAATGCAAATACAAAAGAAAACTGTATCTTCTCATAAGGACAATATAAAAAGGAAAATCGCAGCAAATTCAAGAATAGATCTTTTCTATGCATTTAGTTTTTTTGATTTCAACGACCACAAAATGAAAATAAATGAACTTGAAATAATTCACAATAGAAACATGCAAAATAAAAAAAATCAAAGTAATAGCATTGACTTCTACATGTAATAAGAAAAGAGCTAAGAAAAGGACTTCTTAGCTCTTCCATAGGAATTCACAAAATCATTAAGCACAGCATCTTCTATTGGCGTTGATATTAAATACCCCTGAAAGAACCCCACACCCATAGTTCTCAACATGTTTAATTGATTATTATTTTCAACTCCCTCAGCCACGCAAACAGCCCCTGTCAACGAGCAAAAATAGATAATTGTTTTTATCAAAGAAATGCATATTTCACTATTTTCAATTTTATCTACAACGTTTCTGTCAATTTTAACCCCATTAAACTTTATAACCTGAAGAGGGTATATCGTACTATCATAAGAAAGTATATCATCAAGGTATAAAGTACAACCAATATCTTGTAGAGTATTCATAACCCCGGCTATTCTTACATTGCCATTCAGTTTTATCTTTTCAGAAAACTCTATTGCCAATAATCTTATCCAATCCGCTGAAAAAAGTTTTTTTTGGGAATTAATAATCATTTCAACGAATCTTTCGTTGATTACCTCAGCGCCTGATATATTAAATGAAAAGAAATAACAGCCTTGATATGCATTAATTTTATTCACTGCAATATTAATAAGATAATCAGCTAATGCTAACCACGTTTTTTTGCTTTTAATCATTGGTAAAAATGCATCAGGCAGCAGTATCTGGTTATCATTTTTCCAGCGTATCAAGATTTCAAAACCAATCAGCCTGTTAGTTCTATTAATAACAGGCTGAAATACTGCGTAAACAGAACCATCACTCAGACCAGCTAAAAAGAGAGTATCTGTATCATTCATTGGTTCACCCTCAAGAAATACATCCAATATTCTTTACGTTTTATTCATTATAGATTTCATAAAAAAAAGCCCAACCTGGTTGGGCAATAAGTAAACCAGTAATAGTTTATTGTTATGAAGAAACTGATAATTTCCTGTTGATTATGATCATAAGCACAATCAACAGAATTGAAAATTATCGCAAAGTCAAAAATTTCGTTTTTTATTTAATGTGATGGCGTAGTGGTGGTGGTTGTTGTGGTTGTCGTTGATGTATTTGATGCATTCGACCCGCTCCCGCCCATGGATAACAGCATTACACCTGCCACGGCAACGACAACAGAGGGTACTATTATAGCTGAGCTACCAACCCCATAAAGTGGCGCGTTGGAACCAGCCGCGGTACCATAACTTTTCACTGGCTGTGGGGTAGTGTTCGCAGGTGTAGCTTCAGCAATATTCAAACTAGCTTCTTCAGGTTTTACCACCTCCCCATAAATATCTTTTTCAGCTATATTAGAATTCGCCCTCGCGCTCTCCAAAAATACTTTATCTGGGGATGCAACATAATCCTCCCGCGCTGCATATGCAGAATTAGCCAGCATTACAAGCATCACGCAAATAATTTCTTTCATATGTCACCATCAGTAGATAATCTCGCCACAAAAATAATCTACCTGAAATTAACGCTCATTTTCTTAAAGTAAGAAATTCCTCGTTTAATAATCAAAATAAACAAGACAAATCCCAACCTTCAATAAAAAATGAGATTTTTTCCATTCTTTATTGAAGTTTCCCCTAAACCGTCAGCAAGCGAAAACATATAAACACGCTGGTATAATTTCAGGCACAGTGACCACTCATGGCCTGTGTACAGGTATTACTGAGTAATTTAGTCATCATCTGAATTGGTCGGGGGGATTAGCTAATCAGCGTACAAGCTGCATGCGTGATATAATATTTAGGACGACACATTGCCGGATAACAGTTGAATGGCCAAACAGAATAGATTAACCCTCACCTCTGCGAATTAAAACAATACGGCTACACAAGCATCATCGCCCGGGTCTTTTCTGCCACACGCTGCAAAATTGCCTGCGCCTGTTCAAATGACTGAATGTTGGTATAGCCAATTAACAGACCATAACGTTTCTGTTGCTGCATATACCAACTGGAGAGTGGCCGCACACAGAGTTCATGTTGCCTCCAGAGCTCAGCCAGCGCGATATCCTGCATACTGCATTTCAGAAAAGCGACAATATGCATACCACCGCCAGTCAGTTCAAACTCAAACAGGTCTGGAAACACAAACTGGATGGCATCCAGCATCAAACGGCGGCGCTGCTGGTAGAGAATGCGCATCTTTTTAAGGTGTCGGTAAAAATGCCCTTCGTTGATAAACTGCGCCAGAATTTTTTGCGGTAGCAGAGGCAAACCGGTTTCCAGTATTTGTCCCAGTTCGCTGAAGCGCCTCAACGTTCCCAGTGGCATCACCAGGTAGCCAATACGCATTGCTGGCATTATGGTTTTGCTGAACGTTCCGGTATAAATTACCCGTTCGTGTGTATCCAGGCTCTTCAGTGCCGGGATCACTTTCCGTGTATAGTGAAACTCGCCATCGTAATCATCTTCAATAATCCAGCTATTATTTTGTTGTGCCCATTCCAGTAATTGGTGTTTTCGAGGTAATGACAGGCTGACTGCCAGCGGGCTTTGATGGGTAGGTGTAACAATGGCAAAGCGCGCATCAGCGTGATTGCACTGTAGATAGTCAACATTAATACCCTGCTGGTCAACCGGCACATAATGCAAATTAGGTGCAATGTGTTTTAGTAATTGCTGGCCGAGGAAGAAGCCCGGGTCTTCAAATACCACTTTATCATTCGGCTGTGCCAGTACCGACAAAATTAGTTGCAGGCTGGCACGATAGCCGCTGGTGATAAAAATTTGTTCAGCCTTGCAGTTCAACCCACGTGAAATATTCAGATAGTTTGCGATAGCTTCACGTAGCGGCTGATACCCCATCACCGGCGGCACTACCATCTCTTCAGGCCGCAGGCTGCGAGCCACTTTACCCGAAAGCAACAGCCATTTTTTATGTGGGAATGCATCCAGTGCCGGAATACCCAGCCGCAGTTCACTTTTGCTTTCGCTTGTCGGAGAACTGGGCACAGGAATTGGCACAGCAGTAACAATACTGGTCATAGCGGGCACATGGAGAGCAGGGTTGACACGCGTACCTTTCGCCCCCTGGCTAACAAAATACCCTTCACCAGTCAAAATCTCATATGCGGCTTCCACCGTTTTGCGGGCTACCTGTAGCTCACTCGCGAGCACACGAATGGCCGGTACACGGTCACCTGGTTTTAACCTTCCATCCAGAATCTGCTGGCGGTAGCGCCCATAGATCTCTTTATATCCCGTCATCGACTCTATATGTCCTACTTGTTTTATCTAATTTTGACCCTTTTTAACCAGACATACCAATTTAAAATGCCGTCACCAACTCAACAAATGAGTACAGGCCGAGATGAGAATTGCACATTACGACACACCAGAAGAGCTCGCCCGCTGTTATACGCTTATGTGCGAACTGCGCTGCAAGCTTAAGAGTAAGGCTCAGTTTATCAGCCAGGTACAACGCCAACAGAAACAAGGCTATCGGCTGTCTGGCATGGAACAAAACGGCAAACCAGTGGCGCTGGCAGGTTACCGCCTGCTGGAAAATTTTATTCATGGCCGTTTTTGCTACGTAGACGATCTGGTAACTGCCCGGACAGCCCGCAGGCAGGGTTTTGGCGCAGACTTGCTGAATAACCTGGCAGTTGTTGCTCGTGAATACGGCTGTAGCCGGATGGTGCTTGATACCGCCGTCAGCAATACACAGGCGCAGGCGTTTTATCAGTTCTCAAGCTATAGCGCATGTGGCCTGCATTTTTATCGGGAACTCAACTGACAAAGCAAGCGTTATACACAGCACACCATTCACTGTTTACTTTAAAATAGGAATACATCATGTCGTCACGCGTTGATCATTTTCAAACTATCCCCGCGCTCATTAAAATTCTGAGCGATGCTTCGGTTGCATCAGGAAAAACAATGCCGGACAAAAAGCTCCGTCATCTGATGGATATCCGTGCCTCGCAATTAAACCATTGTGCGTTTTGCCTTGATATGCATGTCAAAGAAGCAAAATTGCATGGGGAGCGTGAACTTCGCCTTTACCATGTGGCAATCTGGCGTGAATCCCCCTTGTTCACTGCTAAAGAAAAAGCCGCTCTGGCACTCACTGAAGCCCTGACCCACATCGACAACCGGGGTGTAAGCGAGGCACTTTATAGCGAGTTGAGTGAACATTTTACACAAGAGGAAATTTCAGCGCTGACCTTCAGCATTGCCATGATTAATGCCTGGAACCGCCTGCAGATATTGTCCCGGGCGGTACCTGGTACACTCGACAGCGCTTACGGTCTGGACCGGGCTGATTTAAGTTAATTTTTAACCGCCAGTGGTTCTGTCACTGGCGGTTTTATATCAACATTGTTCTGCAAAAATACACCGGAGTGGTAACGCTAATTCATATTCTGCTCCGCATTATCTGAAACGATTTATGACTCAAGCGACTATACCATCTGCTTTACCACACAATCTGCAAAGCCAGCTATCATGGACGCGAGGGTTTCGGGTACCTCCAGTGGTAACAGGTGCCCGGCACCAGAAATGACATTCAGCCTGGCCTCTGGTATCCGGGGTAAGAGTTCTTCCTTGAGTACATTGAGGCGCTCTACTTTATCCTGGTCACCGGATATCACCAGGGTTGGCACGCTGATTGCGCTTACGCAGGCCGTAATATCTTCTCTCATTGCTTCGTCCGGCCACGCTTTTTTTGCCTGAATACTTCCCTTCAGGCTGTCCTCAATCACTTGTTTGCGGTGTTCTGCACTGAGTGTTTTGGCAGTCAGCACATGATCAATCACATATTCCACTGATTCACATGACGAATAAGCACTCTTCAGCACCGTGCGCTCTTCATCAGAAAGGTGCATCGGTGTAGGGGGTGATGGTGCGACTAAGATTAACCCTTCAAGCCCTTGCGGTTGGCGTGATGCAATCAACTGTGCCACTTTTCCCCCCATAGAGTGCCCAACCAGAATGTAACGCTGTATGCCCAGTTTCTTAATCACTGCTTCTGCATCTGCAGCCAGCCCCGCGATGTCATAGCCATCTGTCGGCTTGCCAGACTCCCCCCATCCCCGGTGATCATAAGCAATAGTCTGGTAGTCATTGGGTAAAATGTTAATCACGCTCTCCCAGGTACGCGATGAGCCGCCATAATAATGTAGAAACACCAGCGCAGGCACTCCCTCCCCCCGTTGTGTTACGTGAAGATGCGTATCATTGATATCGAGTTTCATTGTCTGTCTCCTCTGGTTGAATGCCTGTAAGGATAAATTCAACATCAAGGATTGATAATCCATAAAAAACTATCGACAATCGATAACACAGTTATTGAATGGGATAATAAATGGACCGGTTAACAAGCCTTGCGGTTTTTGTCGCAGCCGTTGATGAAGGTAGCTTTGCAGCTGCTGCCAGACGTTTTGGGCTATCTCCAGCCATGGCAGGAAAGCATGTCAGCGCTATTGAAACCGAGGTGCATGCACGGCTTTTGCAACGCTCAACCCGCCAGTTAAGCCTTACCGATGCCGGATTACTCTATTACGAACGCTGTAAACAGATTCTCGAAGCCTACGACGAAGCAGTCCGGGAAGCGGGTGATATCCAGACGAGTGCGCGGGGTACCTTGCGGATTGCAGCACCTGCCACATTCGGGGAGATGCATGTGTCGGGTATTGTGGCCCGATATTTGACAGATAATCCTTATGTGAATGCAGAAGTGTTGCTGGGAGACCACTACACAGACCTGCTGGATATCCGTGTAGATGTGGCGATACGTATCGGTAGACTAACCCGTTCACAGTTAGTCACGCGCAGGCTGGCACCATGCCGTATGGTGCTCTGTGCATCCCCAAACTGGCTTGCGCAAAATGGTACGCCATGTAAACCTGAAGACTTGCATGATGCCCCCCGGCTTGCCTTTAGTGAGGCCGTCTCTGAAGGCAACTGGACACTTATTGATGCGCAACAGCAAGCCTTCACACTCAAAGGCCCTTGCCGATTACTGGCGAATAACACGCAGTTTCTCGTTGCATCGGCACTCGCCGGCATGGGGATTGTTTACGCACCCACATTTGTGCTGGGTGAGCATATCCGCCGCAAGACGCTAATTCCGTTACTGCCTGGCTATACCCCCAGCGAACTGGTTATTCAGGCGGTATACCCCAGCGCATTACATATTCCGGCTAAAGTACGGCACTTTGTCGATTACCTGGCACAGGCTTTTGGTGATAATCCTCCGTGGGATAAACCTGAATGAAGTCTGCACACCGGTATCCCGAGTTTATGGCTCCTGGTCCTTCTGGCCTTCGGGGTAAAAAAGGATGTGTCAGGGATTAAATATGACAGAGCTTTCGAAGAAAACCGGGAAGGGGTTATTGCGCAACACCCATGCGAACCAGCCTTTAAAGGAAAGATAATTGCTGCTCTTTATAACGGGATTAAAGAAAAGCGCGGACAACCTTTGGCAACGTCAAAACAGATGTGATTACCGATACACAACCAGAGTTCGTGCGCGGGAACTTCTGCAAGAACATACCCCCGCCCCTGAGGAAAGAATACATACCCGGTAAAATGACGAAGCACATATTACCATTAGCTGTTTCACCTGATCTGGCAGTAATTCTCGCAGTATTGCCTGAACTACCATCACGCCACACCATAATGTGGCGTGATTTTACTGAGCGCAACACTGGTTAGCAGCCAAATAAACTAACAACTGCTTATTTCAACAAGCGTACTTTAACGGATTTCCCTTTGATTTTACCTTGTTGCAATTGCTTCCAGGCGTGACGCGCAACGGACTGTTTCACCGCAACATAAGCATGCATTGGGTGGATGGCGATTTTACCAATATCGGCTCCGTCCAGCCCAATATCTCCGGTTAATGCCCCCAGAATATCACCAGGGCGCATTTTTGCTTTTTTACCACCATCAATCGCCAGGGTTGCCATTTCAGCTTCAAGCGGCAATACCTTGCCAGTGGCAGGTTGTGGGCACCAGTTAAGCGTTATGTGAAGCATTTCTTCCAGCACATTTGCCCGGGTGGCTTCTTCTGGCGCACACAGGCTCACTGCCAGGCCACTTTCCCCGGCTCGCGCAGTACGTCCAATGCGATGTACATGGACTTCCGGGTCCCAGGCCAGTTCAAAATTCACCACCATTGCCAGTGCTTTTATATCAAGCCCGCGCGCAGCTACATCGGTTGCCACCAGCACACGGCTGCTGCCATTAGCAAAACGTACCAATGTCTGGTCCCGGTCGCGCTGCTCCATATCGCCATGCAACGCCAGCACACTCTGGTTACTGGCGGTCAGGGCATCGCACACTGCCTGGCAGTCCTTTTTGGTATTACAAAACACCACACAGGATGCTGGTTTCTCACGGCTCAACAGAGCCTGCAGTACAGCAATTTTTTGATTGCGGGGTACTTCATAAAACTCCTGTTGTATCGCCGGGAGCGCTTCTGCTGTATCTATTTCTATCGCCAGAGGTTCATGCTGGTAGCGTTGGCTGATTGCCGCAATGGCCACAGGCCAGGTGGCAGAAAACAGCAGCGTCTGGCGCTGAGCGGGGGCAAATGCGACCACCTCATCGATAGCTTCAGCAAACCCCATATCCAGCATGCGATCTGCTTCATCCAGCACCAGAGTACGTAATGCAGACAGGCTCACGGTCTGCTTGTTCAGGTGGTCCAGTAATCGTCCGGGCGTTGCCACGATAATATGCGGTGCATGGGTCAGTGAATCACGCTGCGCATTAAATGGCACTCCGCCACAGAGTGTCAGCACCTTAATATTTGGCGTGGCACGCGCCAGACGGCGCAGTTCACCTGCAACCTGATCGGCTAATTCGCGTGTCGGGCAAAGCACCAGAGACTGGGTAGTAAATTGTGTCGCATCAATATGCTGCAACAAACCAAGACCAAAGGCTGCTGTTTTACCGCTTCCGGTTTTTGCCTGAGCCCGGACGTCTCTTCCACTAAGAATGGCTGGCAATGCCGCGGCCTGAACCGGCGTCATCGCCAGGTAGCCGAGCGTTTCAAGTGTCGCGAGTTGTTGGGAAGACAGAGCGTTAAGTTCAGCAAATGAGGTCACAGTAATAATTCCGGATAAAAGCCAGTGGGCGGCAATAATACCACCCCTCACCTGAATTGCATGGCGAATTATTGACTCAGGAGATGAATGCTTATGGGCTGCGCAACGCGTGGCTCCGAACGTGCCTCAATAAAAGAGTGCTGTGTCTGTCATATTGTGAAATTTATGAGTCAAACTGCATAGTGTATTCAAGAACCCGCTATTATCGTCGCTGCCCAAACGCCGTAACATCGACTGGTTAATTAAAGAAATGGGAGATGTCATGGAGAAGCGAATACTGGGTAACAGCGGGCTGGAAGTTTCAGCTCTGGGCCTGGGCTGTATGCGCATGAGTTTTGCCGACAAACCTGCAAATAAACAAGAAATGGTAACCCTGCTCCATCAGGCCGTGAGTCTGGGAGTAACTTTTTTCGATACAGCCGAAGTTTACGGGCCTTTTACTAATGAAACGCTACTGGGTGAAGCTTTTGCCTCTGTGGATAAAAACAAACTGGTATTAGCAACCAAATTTGGCTTCAAACACAACCCTGAAACTGGCCCCTCACCTGCTGAAGGGTTTGACAGCCGCCCGGAGCAGATCAGGCGTGTTGCCGAGGCTTCACTGAAACGCCTGAATGTTGATTGTATTGATTTATTTTATCAACACCGTGTTGACCCAAACGTGCCGATTGAGGATGTCGCCGGTGCAGTGAAAGACCTGATTCAGGAAGGAAAGGTAAAGTATTTTGGTTTATCTGAAGCCAGCGCCGATATTATTCGCCGGGCTCACAGTGTCCAGCCTGTCGCCGCACTGCAAAGTGAATACTCAGTATGGTGGCGTAATATCGAGCAGGAAATTTTACCCACTTGTGAAGAGCTCGGCATTGGTCTGGTACCTTACAGCCCGCTTGGACGGGGCTACCTCACAGGGACAATTACTACAGCAACCACTTACGATAAAAGTGATTTGCGCAGCCACAACCCGCGTTTTACAAAAGAAGCTATTGACGCAAACCAGGTGGTTGTCGATCTTCTGGTACAAATGGGAAAACATTACCAGGCGACACCAGCACAAGTCGCTCTTGCCTGGTTACTGGCACAAAAACCCTGGATTGTGCCCATTCCCGGGAGCCGCTCTCTGCCACGGCTTCAGGAAAACCTGGCGGCAGCCAACTTGTCACTAAGTGAACAACACTTGAAAGAAATAAATCAGGCGCTGTCTGCCATCAAAGTGGTTGGCGACCGTTATTGATTTATCCGTTGTCTTAAGCAAAAGCCAGTACATTTTTTGCTGGCTTATTTTGCACAAACTATTCGGGCTGGCTTGAGCATTCGGGCGAATAGCGCAGCGCCTCAATCAGTTTTGCAAATGCAGCGGTATGTTGTTTACGGCTTGGATAATAAAGAAAATAACCCGGGAATGGGTCGCACCAGTCTTCCAGTACAGCAATAAGCTCCCCTGATGCAATACCTTCACTTGCAGTATCTTCCGGAATATACGCCAGCCCAAAACCACTTTTTGCCGCATCCACGCGTGACGCCAGGGTATTTAAAGTCAGTTGCCCTTGCACCCGAACTTTGATTTCCTGTTCCCCACGCATAAATTCCCATGCATACAACCCACCAAGCGTGGGCAGGCGCATATTTATGCAGTTGTGTTCCTGTAATTCGTAAGGTGTTTTCGGTTTACTTCGTTTAGCAAAATAGCCAAGTGACCCAACTACCGTCATGCGCCAGTCCGGGCCGATACGCACGGCAACCATATCGCGAGCCAAATGTTCACCCAACCGAATTCCTGCATCAAAACGCTCACTGACAATATCCCGCAGTCCGTTATCAATGGTCATTTCCACATTCACATCGGGGTATTGTTCAAGGAACGCTTTCAGTGCTGGCCATACTGTAGATTCGAGCGCATGTTCACCCAACGTCAGACGAATATTCCCGGCGACTTTATCGCGCATGTCCGTGAGTGAAAGCAGTTCAAGTTTTATCTCATCCATATGTGGGCGAATAGCATTGATCAATTGCTCGCCTGCTTCCGTTGGCGCTACACTCCGGGTGGTTCGGGTTAACAAACGAATACCCAGGCGTTCTTCGAGCCCTCTTATGGCATGGCTCAGGGCCGATTGAGAAATGCCCAGTTGTGCTGCTGCCCGTGTGAAACTACGCTCACGGGCTACAATTATCAGGTAATAGAGGTCGTTAAAATTGTCTTTCAGCATCCGGCACGCCTTTGCTCACTGTTTTCCAAATTTTGCCAGAGAGACAGGGTAACGTCATTTTTAACCTGAACATACGAATTCGTGCGCCAGCCAGGCTCCTGACACTCATTCTTTTGGTGAATGGATGCTGTAACGAAATGCATCAAAGGTAAATTTTCCGGAAATTTCCTTTTTTACACTGATAACTGTCTGTTCTCTTTTATAATCAATTAAGATTTTCATATGGTTGAATACAGTTGATGGCAATAATCAGGAGGAGATCGGTTGATGATGAAGTCCGTTCTGCGTCGCCCAAGAACGCTTTTTCTTGCCATCCAGGTTGCCCTCAGTGGCGCAATACTTGGTTTAAGCCCCGCCCCCGCCCTGGCAGAAGAAGGGCTGAATAATTATCCACAAACCCCTGACCAAACGTTGGGGCCACTTTTTGCCGAAGTGCAGCGTTCAAAATTGTTTGCGGATCAAAAAACATTTACTGATGCGGTGGCCAAAAGCGATCCGCTGATGATCCTTGCGGATTACCGCATGCAACAACATCAGTCCGGGTTTGATTTACGCCACTTTGTTGCGCTCAACTTCGTGATGCCCCATGAGAGTGAGAAATACGTGCCCCCCAGTGGACAGTCGCTACGTGAGCATATTGACAGCCTTTGGCCTGTACTGACGCGCAGCACCGATAATGTTGATGAACGGGACTCATTATTGCCGCTTCCCAAACCTTATGTTGTGCCTGGCGGCAGGTTCCGTGAAGTTTATTACTGGGACAGTTATTTCACTATGCTGGGGCTTGCCGAAAGTGGGCACTGGGATAAAGTGCGCGATATGGTGGAGAATTTTGCTTCGGAGATAGACAAGTGGGGGCATATTCCTAATGGCAACAGAACGTATTATCTGAGCCGTTCGCAGCCTCCGTTTTTCCCGCTAATGGTGTCATTACTGGCAAGCCATGAAGGCGATGACGCATTGGTTAAATGGCTGCCCGAAATGAAAAGAGAGTACGCATACTGGATGGCGGGAAGCGACCAACTGGCACCGGGTGAAGCACACCGCCGGGTGGTTAAACTGGCAGATGGCGCGGTTCTTAACCGCTACTGGGATGATGAAGATACGCCTCGCCCGGAGTCCTGGCTGGATGATGTAACAACAGCGAAGCACTACCCTTCACGACCAGCCACAGATATTTACCGGGATTTACGGGCTGGGGCTGAATCTGGCTGGGATTTTAGTTCTCGCTGGATGGATGACCCGGAGCAGTTAGGTTCAATTCGTACCACCAGCATTGTGCCTGTCGACCTGAACGCAATGATGTTTCTGATGGAAAAAACGCTGTCCCGTGCCAGCAAAGCAGCTGGCGACAACGCCGGGGCCAGTCGCTACGACAGCCTTGCAGATAAACGCCAGCAATCTATTGAGTCCCATATGTGGAATAGCAAAGAGGGCTGGTATGCCGACTATGACCTCAAAACCCACAAAGTGCGCAGCCAGTTAACAGCCGCTGCTCTTTTCCCGTTATATGTCAAAGCGGCAGCGACTGACCGCGCCCAGAAAATGGCGAAAATAACGGAAGAAAAACTGCTCAAGTCTGGCGGTATCGCCACAACACTGGTGCGTAGCGGGCAACAATGGGACTTGCCGAACGGGTGGGCACCTTTACAGTGGGTAGCGGTCGAAGGCCTGAAGAATTACAACCAGTCAGGGCTGGCGACGGAGATAACCTGGCGTTTTCTGACAAATGTCCAGCACACCTACAACCGTGAGCACAAATTACTGGAGAAATATGATGTCACCACAACCGGTGTCGGGGGAGGTGGTGGCGAATACCCACTCCAGGATGGCTTCGGATGGACCAATGGTGTAACGCTTAAAATGCTGGACTTGCTATGTGGTAAGAAATCGCCGTGTAATGATGTCCCAGAGACTCGCCCGGCCACAATTACAAACACAAACATGAGTACTGGACCTGCCAGCATACCTGTCGCCACGCCAGCCACTTCAGCCTCCCCGCTACCGGAGGCAGCCAATCCGGTGGCGGCAGGGAAATAATCCATCCACCACCCGCACCCCGCAGATACTGTGCGGGGTGTTATAAATACCTGAAGTCTCACCCGTACCTTTCGTTTGTACTTATCACACACCATTTCTGCCTGACAGGCTCGCCTGCAAGGGCTGGCAACTTTACACTTTTACATTAATACTTATTAATACACAGCTATGCGTAAGTTTGCCTTAAGTTTCTGGCAACTACGCCGATAACGAAAAAACATCTGTCAGGTGTAACTACAAGGAAATACCGGTGGGTAATTACAGTGAACAATTTTTAAAGCAAGGGCAGCTCGCTGTTCTTGGTGTGCTTAAGGATTTAGTAAAGTCCCAGTCGCCTGTGTGCGTGTCATGGTCTAAAGGGCAATTTATCAGCCGGATGTTATCGGTTGATACTGGAGGGTTGGTTATAGACTATGGCAGCCAGGACAAGGAAAACCAGGAAGTATTAAAAGCCACGTCTGTAACCGTGACGGCTGAAACTCAGGGTGCCAAAGTCGAATTCACACTTAATGGTATGACTTCTGATATTTATCAGGACTTACCGGCTTTTACCAGCTCTTTACCCGACAGCCTGTGGTATGTTCAGCGCCGCGAATTTTTTCGTATTACCCCGCCTGCTCACCCGCCTTATTTCTGCCACATTCTGCTTCCCGGTGAAGAGAAATTTTCAGGGATGATTCAGGATATTTCACTTGGCGGCATGGGAATTTTATTACGCCAGGCATTACCTGCCAGTATTACTGAGGGCATGATGATTCCGCAGGTTGAAATTGATATGCAGGAGTGGGGTATTTTTAAGTTCGATACCCAACTACTGGCTTTGTCAGAGCGCAAAATTATTGACAATAAAAATGAAACGGTCACTATGCCGCGCCTGAGCTTTCGTTTTTTGAACCTGGGGCCAGCTCAGGAGCGGGATTTACAGAAAGTTATCTATGAACTCGAGCGGGCAGCCCGGCAGAAGGCTGACCGCGTGAAATAGGTTACATCGCATCCAGCGCTTTGTTGATTTTCCACAAATAACGCGGCGCCTGTGCAGCAGGGTGTTTTTTTACCACATGCTGGAAAAATGCGTCGCGATCCAACTTGTTGATTTTCTCAATCGCTGTGGCTCTGTCTGAAGAAAACGAACGTAATAGTGCTCCCGCTCCATTTGCATAGGAGACAGCCAGTGCGTCCTGCATCACTTCCGGGTTCTGGATACCTGCCAGCGGCCCTTTCTCGAGAATGCTGAGGTAAGCGGCGCCAACCGAGATATTCCGTTCCGGGTTTTTCAGTTCACTGTCCGTGGGTTGCCCTGCCCACCCCATCCGTCGCCAGACATCTTTTCCAGCTGTAGAAGCTTTGATCTGCATCAGACCGACTGCATTAGAAGCACTGACAACATTCGGGTTACCTCCCGACTCAACAGCAATAATTGCCGTAATTAACTCCGGGCTGACACCCCATGCGCTTCCTGCCTGCTGGCTTATGGGCATCCACTGCTTTGCCCGTGCCACAGGCAACGTCGGGTCCCAGGGTTGTTGCTTGTATTCATGGCCTGAACAGCCTGCCAATAAGACTATTAAAAACAGTAACCACCTGGACTTCACATACCGCATCCGTCTTCCCTTCATCCTGTTTATAATTACACCAACCACGCTGGCGACGAACACCTGTTGATGACAACGCAAGGTGTACGCGGCATCATACTCAAATACATCGCCAAGTCAGCAAGGAATTCGCATGCCAGTTATTCATCTGATTGCCCCTTCAGGTTATTGTGTTAAGCAAGAGGCCGCACTTCGTGGCGTTGAAAGGCTGGTCAGCGCCGGACATGAGGTAGAAAACCAGGCAGTCATTTCGCGTCGTTTCCAGCGCTTTGCGGGTGATGACAACGCCAGGCTTTCCGACCTTTCCGAAATCGCCCAACTGGGTAACAGCACGGATATCGTTTTAGCGGTTCGGGGGGGATATGGCATGACCCGGCTGCTTGAGTCTATCGACTATGGCGCAATTGCACACCGCCTTGAACAGGCACCCCTGGCGATTTGCGGGCACAGCGACTTTACTGTGTTCCAGTTAGCTTTGCTGGCCCGGCATCCACAAGCCATCACATTCAGTGGGCCAATGCTCGCAGGTAATTTTGGCTCTGAAGATCTCAACACTTTCACCTGGAACCACTTCTGGCAGGCGCTTCAGGAGCCTGAATTCACATTACAATGGGTAAGTGACAGTACGCCATTTGAAGCCAGTGGCACCTTGTGGGGGGGCAATCTGTCCATGATTGCTTCCCTAGTTGGCTCGCCATGGTTACCCAATATTGAAGGCGGCATTCTGGTTCTGGAAGACGTGAATGAACACCCTTTCCGGGTGGAACGCATGCTAATGCAACTACTGCGCGCCGGTATTCTCAACAAGCAGCGGGCCATTATTCTCGGGAGTTTTAATGGTACTACCCTCAATACTTATGATGACGGCTACAATTTCGATGTCATGTGTGATTTTCTGCGCAGCAAGTTGACTGTGCCGCTGGTCACCGGGCTTAATTTTGGTCATGAAGCCCGCACAGTCACTCTGCCTTTGGGCGCTGCTGCCCGGTTATCTCATCAGGGTGACATGGCAATGTTGACACTTTCTGGCCATCCCGTTTTACGCCGGTAAAAATAAACGCTATTTCACAGTTTTCATTAGTGAAAACTGTGATAGCGTTTAAGAAACAAATGCTTTACTGCAAGGAGACAGGTGGTCTTGGACGCTGATGTTATTTTTAAGCTTTTTATCCTGGGGTCGTTACTGGTTACCTGTAGCATTTTACTGAGCTCATTCTCATCACGTCTTGGCATTCCTATTCTGATTATATTCCTGGCTATCGGGATGCTCGCCGGAGTGGATGGTATTGGTGGGATCCCGTTCGATAACTATCCTCTTGCATATCTCATCAGTAACCTTGCTCTGGCCATGATTCTGCTGGATGGCGGAATGCGCACCCAGGCAAGCTCATTCCGGGTTGCGCTCTGGCCTTCTCTTTCCCTCGCAACTGTTGGGGTACTGATAACCTCAGGCTTGACAGGTATTGCCGCAGCCTGGCTGTTTAACCTCGATTTAATGCAAGGGTTGTTGATAGGAGCGATTGTCGGCTCGACTGATGCAGCCGCAGTGTTTTCTATGCTCGGAGGTAAAGGGCTAAACGAACGTGTCAGTTCCACGTTGGAAATCGAATCCGGCAGCAATGACCCAATGGCTGTGTTTTTAACCATAACGCTGATAGAAATGATCCAGCGCCACCAGACCGGGCTTGACCTGATGTTTCTGGTACACATTATCCAGCAATTTGGTTTGGGCATTATCCTTGGGTTGGGCGGTGGCTGGGTATTACTGCAGACCATTAATCGTATCACCCTGCCGCACGGGTTGTATCCATTACTGGCTCTCAGTGGCGGGATAATGATTTTCGCCATCACCACAGAACTCAATGGCAGTGGGATCCTCGCCGTTTATTTATGCGGTTTCCTTCTGGGTAACCGGCCAATTCGTAGCCGCTTTGGTATTCTGCAAAATTTCGATGGCCTTGCCTGGCTGGCACAGATTGGCATGTTCCTTGTGCTGGGGTTGCTCGTCACGCCATCTAATTTGTGGGCTATTGCCCTGCCCGCCTTGTTATTGTCTCTGTGGATGATTTTTTTCGCCCGCCCACTGTCCGTACTGATTGGTTTGTTACCCTTCCGGGGTTTTAATTTACGTGAACGGGTTTTCATCAGTTGGGTAGGCTTACGCGGTGCTGTTCCGATTATTCTGGCCGTCTTCCCCATGATGGCAGGTCTGGACAATGCGTCACTGTTCTTCAATGTGGCCTTTTTTGTGGTACTGGTGTCACTCTTTTTGCAGGGCAGTACACTGGGGTTTGCAGCAAAGAAGGCCAAAGTTATCGTGCCACTGACTGGCTGGCCTATTTCACGCATCGGGCTGGATATTCACCCACGTAATCCCTGGGAACAGTTTGTCTACCAACTCAGCGCCGAAAAATGGTGCATCGGAGCAGCACTGCGTGACTTGCAAATGCCGCCAGAGACCCGAATAGCCGCGCTGTTTCGCAACAATACCCTTCTGCACCCTTCCGGCAGCACCCGGCTTGAAGAAGGTGACATCTTATGTGTGATTGGTCGCGAACGCGATTTACCTGCCCTTGGGAAATTATTCAGCCGCACACCTCCTGAGTCGGTCTCACTGGATCAGCGCTTCTTTGGTGACTTTGTCCTGGATGCCAGCGCTCGTCTGGGCGATGTTGCGGTCATCTATGATTTGGAACTGTCTGGCGAGACAGACCACGAGCAAAGTGTGGGCGAGATGTTTGTTCACATACTGGGCGCGGAACCTGTGGTGGGTGACCAGATTGAATACGCAGGTATGATTTGGACCATCGCTGAGAAAGAGAACAACCGTATAAGCAAACTCGGGTTACGCTTCGCTGACGAGGAGCAGCAATAGGATTCTCTGTCAGCCTGTCGCTCCCCCGGCATGAAGACGCCATATCCCGGAGGAGCGACAAGAATCTAACCAGTAAGTTACACTGTCACAACCGGGACGCGTGGTGCAAGTGCACACAACAACTCATATCCAATTGTTCCTGCTGCCTGTGCGACATCATCTACCGGTACATTTTGCCCCCACAGTTCTACAGGCGAGCCAATATTCGCATGTGGACAAGGGGTTAAATCAACGGCCAGCATATCCATGCTCACGGCCCCGGTGAGCGTTGTCAAAACCCCATCAACCCAGACGGGCGTGGCATCAGGTGCCGTTCTTGGGTAACCATCAGCATAACCTGCAGCAACAATACCGATACGCTGCGTTTTTGTTGCATGATAACGGCAACCATAACCAACAGTATCACCGGCGTTCAAATGCTGAATACCAATTATCTGACTTTGTAATGTCATTGCCGGCCGCAGGCCAAAGGGGGCGATATCTTGTGGCCTTGCTGATGGTGAAGCACCATACAGAATAATTCCGGGTCTGACCCAGTCATAATGGGTTTCAGGGCACCATAACACAGCGGCAGAATTTGCCAGTGAGTGGGGAAGGTTCAGACCTTCTGCAGCCTGCCTGATTAACCGCATTGCGTCGTCTGTTCCACCTGGCTGGTCAGCCTTAGCGAAATGTGCCATCAGTGTCACTTCCCCTACCTGCGCCAGGGACCGCAATTGCTGCCAGACAGCATTCACTTCTTCCGGGCGAAATCCGAGGCGGTTCATCCCACTGTTCACTTTCAGATAAACATTAACGGGTTTACGGGCCGGGCTGGCGGCCAGCATAGCCAGTTGCCAGTTACTGTGAACACAGGTTGTTAACCCGTATTCATGGCACAAAGCCAGTTCACCTGCATCAAAAAAGCCTTCAAGTAGCAGGACAGGCCCGTGCCAGCCCGCCTGTCTTAGCCACAATGCATCTTCAATATTCAGCAAAGCAAACCCATCAGTACCCGAAGCCAGTGTCGACCAGATACGCTTCAGCCCATGCCCATAGGCATCCGCTTTCACAACACTCCAGACTTTCGCATGGCCGGCCTGCTGGCGAACCTGGTGCAAATTATGGCTGATGGCCTGTAAATCAATGGTGGCATTAATTGGGCGGGTCATGCGCCCTCCCCGTGGTGCACACCAGGATTGACCGATGAATGGGCAGGCCTCACTTGAAAGCCTGGCTGATAACGTACAACCCCAAGGTCGGCTGATTCGATATCGGGCTGGTGACCGGAAACCAGGTCAGTGATAAGCTTTCCTGACCCACATGCCATCGTCCATCCGAGCGTACCATGCCCGGTATTAAGCCACAGGTTACGCAACCGGGTTGGCCCAATCACCGGTGTCCCGTCTGGTGTCATTGGGCGCAACCCCGTCCAGAATGTGGCCTGTTCTACATGACCGCCTCGTGGATACAAATCGCGCACAACCATTTCCAGTGTTTTACGTCGCCGTTCTGGCAAGTCCAGATTGAAACCAACAATCTCTGCCATACCGCCTACCCGAATGCGCTGATCAAAGCGGGTAATGGCAATTTTGTAAGTTTCATCCAATACCGTTGAAACTGGTGCACCTGACTCACTGGCTATAGGGATAGTCAGCGAATAACCTTTCAACGGATAAACGGGAATAGACACTATCTCACTAAGCAGTGATGTAGACCAGGCACCCAGAGCCAGTACCCAGGCATCCGCCTGCAATACTTCATTGCCACAACGCACTCCGGCAAGTTTGTCACCTTCTACCAACAACTGGTCAATTGCCGTATTGAACCTAAAATTCACTCCGGCATCCTGCGCCATTTTGGCAAGATTTTTCGTGAAGAGCTGGCAGTCGCCGGTTTCATCATTTGGTAACCGCAGGCCTCCAGTTAGCTTATGCGCAACTTCCGCCAATGCGGGTTCAACTGCCCCCAATTCAGCTGATTCCAGTAGCTGATACGGTACCCCTGCCTCCCGGAGCACAGCTATATCTTTTTCTGCGCTGGCAAATTGTGCGGCAGTGCGAAACAACTGCAGAGTCCCTGCCTGACGGCCTTCATACTGAATCCCGGTATCTTTACGCAAAGTTCGCAGGCAATCACGGCTGTATTCAGCAAGACGTACCATGCGCGCCTTATTCTGCGCGTAGTGCGTTGCATCACAATTACGCAGCATCTGCCACATCCACCGCAGTTGTGCCGCAGAGCCATCAAGGTGGATAGCCAACGGTGCATGGCGCTGAAACATCCATTTAACTGCTTTCAACGGAATACCCGGTGCAGCCCAGGGAGCTGCATAACCAGGTGAAACCTGCCCGGCATTACCCGCACTGGTTTCTTCTGCTGCCTCTGGCTGACGGTCAACCACGGTGACATCGTGGCCTGCCTGGCGTAAATACCAGGCACTCGCTACTCCAACCACTCCACTACCAAGCACCACCACTCGCATATCCAACCCCAATAGTCGATAAAGAATAATCATCTAGTCACAAATTGATAACCCAGATGAAAATGTTATTCAACATATGACTTTTTTATGGTGAGCACTGTCACAACCTCACATACCAGCCAGATGTAGCGCTAAATTCTAAAAAAATATTGCCGTTGTTCTTTTGCAGAGGAAAATGCTGTCAGCATGCAATTAACCACAAAAAATTGTGTTTAACTGATGATGAAAAATATAGGCCAGCTCACCCTAAGTTGCTGGTGTGATCTATGCTTATGGAGACGGTTCCTTTTATTACCGGAACTGAAACTTGAGGGCGCGCTTATGGTCACATTGACAGCATCCGAAACACGGAAAGAGAAACGTCTGAGTGATGGACCCGACTGGACGTTTGAGTTACTGGATAGCTATTTGCAAGAAATTGACAGAGTTGCCAGGCATTACCGGCTTAGCACCTATCCACACCAAATCGAGATTATTACCTCAGAACAAATGATGGATGCCTATTCCAGTGTCGGTATGCCTATCAATTACCCTCACTGGTCGTTTGGTAAAAAGTTCATTGAGACAGAGCGAATGTACAAACATGGGCAACAAGGGCTTGCCTATGAAATAGTGATTAACTCCAATCCCTGTATTGCTTACCTGATGGAAGAAAACACGATGACCATGCAGGCGCTGGTCATGGCACATGCCTGTTACGGGCACAATTCTTTCTTCAAAAACAATTATCTGTTCCGTAGCTGGACAGATGCCAGTTCTATTATTGACTACCTTATCTTTGCCCGAAAATACATTACGGAATGCGAAGAGCGCCATGGTGTGGAAGAAGTGGAGAAACTGCTCGATTCCTGCCATGCCCTGATGAACTATGGTGTGGACCGCTACAAACGGCCGCAGAAAATCTCGCTTCAGGAAGAAAAAGCGCGCCAGAAAAGCCGTGAAGAATACCTGCAAAGCCAGGTGAATATGTTGTGGCGTACATTACCACGCAAAGAAGACGAAGAAAAACTGGCTGATACCCAGCGCCGCTTCCCTGCGGAACCACAAGAAAACTTACTGTATTTTATGGAGAAAAATGCGCCGTTGCTGGAACCATGGCAGCGTGAGATTTTGCGCATTGTCCGTAAAGTCAGCCAGTATTTTTACCCACAGAAGCAAACACAGGTCATGAATGAAGGCTGGGCGACATTCTGGCACTACAGTATTTTGAATCACCTGTATGACGAGGGAAAACTCACCGACCGCTTCATGCTGGAGTTTTTACACAGCCACACCAATGTTGTGTATCAACCGCCTTATAACAGCCCCTGGTATAATGGCATCAATCCCTATGCTCTTGGCTTTGCGATGTACCAGGATATTAAGCGTATTTGCCAGTCGCCTACTGATGAAGACAAATACTGGTTCCCGGACATTGCCGGCAAAGACTGGCTGGATACCCTTCATTTCGCCATGCGTGATTTTAAAGATGAAAGCTTTATCAGCCAGTTTATGTCACCCAAACTTATGCGTGACTTCCGTTTCTTTGCGGTACTGGATGATGACAGAAATAACTTCCTTGAAATCTCCGCTATTCACAATGAAGAAGGATACCGCGAGATACGTAACCGCCTTTCCGCACAATATAACCTGAGTAACCTCGAACCTAATATTCAGGTATGGAACGTAGATTTACGGGGCGACCGGTCACTGACATTACGTTATATTCCACAGAGCCGTGCTCCACTGGATAAAAGCCGCCGCGAAGTAATGAAACATGTTCACCGATTGTGGGGCTTTGATGTCATCCTGGAGCAACAAAACGAGGATGGCAGCGTTGAGTTACTGGAACGTTGCCCGCAACGTAGTACTTAATACGTATGAAGTCGCCAGCCAGATGATGCAAGACGCCAGCTTCTGCTGGCGTTTTTATTTTACACAAGATACGTAAGCGCCACGCTTAAACCAGAATGACCATAGTTCAATAATCACCTGTTTAAGCCTGTACCCCAATGAACACTTAACGTGTTACTGGCGCCCGCGAATGGCGAGGTCACCAGGCATAGTTTTATGCATCCGGTGCCAAATCTCACCACTCTCACGCCCATAGGTACGTACGACATCATAAACCTGATCCACCAATCCGTCTTTACAGATAGTAGCCAGTTTATGGTAGAAGCCAAGGGCAAGACTGCGGGCTTCAGGGCTTGAGAAATAGTGGCGACCGATCCGGGTATACAGCCCTTTCATCCCGTTAAGGATCAAACCATAAATAGGGTTACCGGAAGCGAATGCCAGACCACGGAAAATATTGTAATCCAGGTCGGCAAAGGCATCAGCATGGTCTTCAACTGCACTGGCTTTATCCAGCACCTGCGTAGCCTGATCCGGATGCTGGCGAAATGCAGTACGAATAAAAATGGTGGCGATATTAGTGCGAACAGACAGTAAGTTATCAATCAACTGTGGGACACTATCGTGATCTAGACGGGCAAGGGTTTCCAGAATATTAAGACCGGATGTTTCCCAGAAATTGTTCACTTTTGTCGGCTTACCATGCTGAATGGTTAGCCAGCCATCACGCGCAAGACGCTGGAGTACTTCGCGTAAAGTAGTTCGGGTTACACCAATAAGCTCTGATAGTTCACGTTCTGCCGGTAAAATTGAACCGGGAGGAAACCGATTATTCCAGATACTTTCAATTATGTACTCTTCAGCGAAACCCGCCGGGCTTTGCGCCTTAATGACCATAGAGTGATTTCCAGTTACACAAGTTCTGCAAAATAGACTCATCATACCAGATGCCACAAACGCCAGGTACCCTGTCACCAGAGGAAAAAAGGGATCACGGTATTATTTTTGCCAACTTTACATTGCTGCCAGACAGGCTTCGCCCTTGATCCAGCGGTGGCTGCCGGGTAACCTGATGAAAGTAAAAAAGCAACTTAGTATTTTATGTCGAGGAATAACATTTAATCCATGGAAATATCTATTGGTCGTGCGTTATACCGCAATTTTCTGGGGCAGTCCCCAGACTGGTATAAGTTGGCGCTACTCATCTTTCTGGTTGTTAACCCGCTCTGCTTCTTTCTCATCAGCCCTTTTGTTGCGGGCTGGTTATTAGTTGCAGAATTTATCTTCACCCTGGCGATGGCTCTCAAATGTTATCCATTATTACCCGGTGGTTTGCTGGCGTTTGAAGCGCTGGTGATAGGTATGACAACACCAGAGCGAGTACAGCATGAAATTGCGGGTAACCTGGAAGTCATTCTGCTGCTGATTTTCATGGTGGCGGGCATCTACTTCATGAAACAATTACTGTTGACGATTTTCACCCGGTTACTACTGGGGATTCGCTCTAAGGTTATCTTGTCCATGGCTTTCTGCCTGGCAGCAGCATTTATGTCTGCATTTCTTGACGCCCTTACAGTAGTCGCCGTTATCATCAGTGTGGCCGTTGGTTTTTACGGTATCTACCACAGGGTGGCATCCAACAGTGGAGAAGAAGGTAACATTCTTGATGACAGCAGTCTGGAAACAGACAGCAGATCTATTCTTGAACAGTTCCGAGGCTTTTTACGCAGTCTGATGATGCATGCCGGTGTCGGAACGGCTCTCGGCGGTGTAATGACGATGGTTGGCGAACCACAGAACCTGATCATCGCCAGTGCCGCTGGCTGGCACTTTAAAGACTTTTTACTGCGTATGGCCCCCGTTACCGTTCCAGTACTGTTCTTCGGAGTCATCACCTGTATTCTGTTAGAAAAGACCCGCACCTTTGGCTATGGTGACAAGCTTCCTGAAAAAGTTCGCCAGATCCTCCACGACTATGAACTGCGCAGTAGCAAAAAGCGAACTCGTCAGGATAGAGTGCGCCTTGTAGTACAAGGCATTATTGCGGTATGGCTGATTGTGGCTCTGGCCTTCCACCTGGCAGAAGTTGGCCTGATTGGTTTATCGGTGATTATTTTCGCTACTGCGCTGTGTGGGATAACCGATGAGCATGCGATTGGTAAGGCTTTTACCGAAGCACTGCCTTTTACCGCATTGCTCACTGTTTTCTTTTCAGTGGTCGCGGTTATTATCGACCAGCATTTATTTACTCCGATTATTCAGTTTGTACTCAATGCCAGTCCCCACGCTCAGCTCTCCCTGTTTTATTTATTTACTGGTGTATTGTCATCAATCTCAGATAATGTGTTTGTTGGAACGGTTTACATTAACGAAGCCAAAAGCGCACTTGAAGCAGGTGTCATTACGCTTAAGCAGTATGAACTGCTGGCGGTCGCCATTAATACCGGGACTAATCTGCCATCCGTCGCTACGCCAAATGGTCAGGCCGCGTTTCTGTTTTTGCTTACTTCAGCACTGGCACCGCTTATTCGCTTATCTTACGGACGAATGGTTATAATGGCATTGCCTTATACTATTGTTCTGACACTGGTTGGGCTGTTCTGTGTTGAATTTACACTGATCCCCATGACGGAGTGGATGCAGGTACACCACTGGTTTACTGCCCCGACTTTGTCGATGGTGGAATAACAAAGAGCCAGTCAGACCCAAAGGACCCCGGATACTATACGGGGTTCTTTCGCTGGTTCAGATTTTCTTACGCTATTATTTTATATTTTGCTGGCGCTATCAGTAAGTTGGGGTAGACTGCCACACAGTAATATATCCGGGATAAAAATTATGTTGCGATATTTAAACCAGTGTTCGCGAGGTCGTAGCGCCTGGCTATTGATGGCGTTCACGGCATTGGCGCTGGAATTAACGGCGCTTTGGTTTCAGTACGTCATGAAGCTACAGCCCTGTGTTATGTGCATTTATGAACGTTGCGCCTTGTTTGGTATTTTAGGTGCCGCACTGCTTGGTGCTATTGCGCCCAAGACACCTTTGCGCTTTGTGGCGATGATTATCTGGGTTTACAGCGCCGTGCGTGGGTTACAGTTGTCATGGGAACATACCATGCTGCAACTTCACCCTTCGCCATTTGCCGTTTGCCCTTTCAGGGCTGACTTTCCAACCTGGTTACCCCTTGATAAGTGGGTACCGCAGGTGTTTGTCGCGACAGGTGACTGTTCAGTACGCCAGTGGGAATTCCTGACACTGGATATGCCGCAATGGCTGGTAGGGATTTTCGCAGCTTACCTGGTTGTGGCCGTCCTGGTTATTATCGCGCAACCTTTTAAACCAAAACGTCGCGACCTGTTTGGCCGTTAAGCAACAGTACATCAATTTAAGGGGGGCACACTGGCCTCCCTTTTTATTTGCACCATTCACAGGGAATTTATCTGTGGCGATGATTTCTCGCCTCGAGATTACGGAGTGTGGTTATTACATCAGCTACAATGAAACACATTCCGATAATAATACTTACGGCTGCAACCGGGATCAGTGGATACGGGTCATGTAATATGCCAGCAGCATCAGCTACGGGAGGAAAAGCATAATACGCAGCCAGAAACGCGACAGTGGCCACTAAAAACGCGAACAGCCAGATACCCCGAATCCACTTTTGCATGCTATTCAACCCTGAATGTGTCAAAACAAACAAAACAGTAACGCTACCGGAAAACTCATAGGCCAGGTTGCGCCAATCAGCAATGCACTTAATCCCCGAATCACTGGCCTTTCCTTTGCCAGTAAAAAAGTAATCAGCGCACACACAAATGCCATTGCGCCATAAAAAACCAACATTTTTTGATAAATCGTCATAATTTCACACAAAACGTCACTTGACTTGCTGGCGTAATATGCGCGTTTTATTGATACAGATCAAGCTTATCACATTGAGATTTATGACATGCAGGCGGCAGGTAACGAAAGAAGCAGGAAACAAACGGTTCGTAACAAACTGGTGGCATAGAGAGATATCAGCCACCAAAAAATAAGCATTAACTGTTGCCTGAAACCGGGGTTACTTTGCCCACCCAGGCTTATTCAGAATATGATCTTCCCAATCGAGTACATCCGACTCACGTACTGCAATATGGCGTACTGAAATACGCTCACCATGCATGGCGGCTTTAGAACCGGTTCGCAGCGGGTGCCAGACAGGCAGTGACTTGCCCTCACCTACCAGGCGATATGCGCAAGTTGGTGGCAACCATTCAAACTGCGTTAAATTTTCGCGCGTGAGCTTGATACAGTCGGGCTCATACTCAAAACGACGCGAATAGTTACGGCACTGACAGGATTTAATATTCAGTTGCTGACAGGCGACATTAGTAAAATAAATCTCGTCAGTCTCTTCATCCTGCAATTTGTGAAGGCAACACTGCCCACACCCATCGCACAACGACTCCCATTCAGCATCACTCATTTGCTCCAGGGTTTTCACTGCCCAAAATTCTTCTGCCGCCATTATCTCGCCCAATATCAAAAATAAGCTGCACCTTATAAACACTCTGCCCACAGGATGCAAGTTTTATAAGGTGACCAATGCGCTATAGCACTCGGGTAGACACGGACTTCCCGTCAAACACCACTTCCAGGTTATCACCACTGTTTAATGGCCCAACACCTTCTGGGGTGCCCGTGAGTATTACGTCACCGGGACGCAGAGTGAAATATTTGCTCATATAAGCAATCAGCGGAATAATCGGTGTGATCATATCTTCCGTATTGCCTTGCTGGCGCCACTCACCGTTAATTTTTAAGCCCAGAACCGTATTCTGCGGGTCATTGGCAAAATCTTTTGCAGGAATAAAACCGGAAACTGGACATGCGTTATCAAATCCTTTTGCTTTTTCCCAGGGGCGCCCGGTTTTTTTCAGTTCAGCCTGAACCTGACGTAAAGTCAAATCGAGCGCGACACCATAACCCGCTATCCCCTGAATCACTTGATCAGTTGTCGCCTGACGCAAGGTGGTACCAATGAGTACGGCCAGTTCAACTTCATGATGAATTTCACCCAGCCCTTGCGGTAACGCCAGCGGTTGTTTCAAATCGCACAATGCAGTTTCTGGTTTGATAAAAAGTACAGGCTCTTGCGGCGTTGCGCTGCCCATCTCTTTAATATGCTTTGCGTAGTTACTCCCCACACAAACCACTTTATTTACTGGATAATCGAGCAAACAGCCCTGCCAGTCATGATGCTGATACATGCTAATCCCCTGTAAATGTTATTACCTTGTTGATAAAACAACTATTACGGTCAGCAGGAAGTGTGTCAACGACAAAATAGTAAGGTGTTGAAAGAAAACAGGCAGCGGTGAAATACGCTGCCTGCCAGGGGGAATATTAATTTTCACCCTGTTCTTCGCGGTGCTGTTTCAGTAAATCTTCCACAGGCGGTGGGATCTGTAAATAATACCCCTGGGTTTCAAGGGCTTCTCTTACGGTCTCAATATTGGCATTCGCCAGTTTTTTATTGCCATTAAGCGGTAAAAGCATGGTCATAATTGGTTTACCAAAACCGGCCATTAGCGCTTCCGGCACCCTTGAAAAATCGTCTTTTTTTTCAACATACAGATAGGTCTGGTCGCGCTTGCTACTTCTATAGATCACACAAAACATGTTTTTTACTCTGAATCATTCGCTGGTGACTTGCTTCAACATATTCAGGACTATAACATGCCTGCTATGCTTGGGATATCATCCCGTATTTTCGGGAATTTAAACTGAATTGAGTAAGGCCAGGATGTCAAATTCTCCCATTGAACTAAAAGGCAGTAGTTTTACACTCTCCGTGGTTCATTTGCATGATGCAAACCCCGCGCTTATCCGCAAAGCTCTTGAAGACAAAGTGGCCCAGGCTCCGGCTTTTTTAAAAAATGCCCCCGTCGTTGTGAATGTCGCCGATGTTGATGGCGCAATAACATGGCAACAGGTTAATGAAGCAATCAGTGCATCGGGTTTGCACGTTGTTGGTGTCAGCGGTAGTAAAAACCCGCAATTAAAAGCGCAAGTTGAAATGGCTGGCCTTCCTTTGCTAACAGAAGGTGTTAAACCTCCTCGCCCTGCTCGTGAAGCAAAGCAAGACACGCCCTCCGCCTCTGTTGCCCCCGAATCCACTGTTTACAGAACTCGCCTGATTGATACCCCGGTCCGTTCAGGGCAACGTATCTATGCGCAGCACAGTGACCTGGTTGTCACCAACCATGTTAGCGCCGGCGCTGAATTGATTGCCGATGGTAATATTCATGTTTATGGCACCATGCGCGGCAGGGCTCTGGCGGGTGCTGCGGGTGATAAAGACGCGCAAATTTTTTGTACTCACCTGGTTGCAGAACTGGTTTCAATTGGCGGTGTTTATTGGCTGAGTGACCAGGTTCCAACTGATTACTATGGTAAAGCGGCGCGGCTGAAACTGGTCGGCGGCGCTTTGACGGTTCAACCTTTATACTAAATAAGCCCTTTAACAAGGAACTCCTCTATGGCACGCATTATTGTTGTTACATCGGGTAAAGGGGGCGTTGGCAAGACTACGTCCAGCGCGGCCATCGCTACTGGTCTGGCCCAAAAGGGAAAAAAGACCGTTGTTATCGATTTTGATATCGGTCTGCGTAATCTTGATCTGATAATGGGTTGTGAACGCCGTGTGGTTTATGACTTCGTAAACGTGATTCAGGGTGATGCCACGCTCAACCAGGCGCTGATTAAAGATAAACGTACTGAGAACCTGCACATTCTTCCTGCCTCGCAAACGCGCGATAAAGACGCGCTCACCCGTGAAGGTGTGGGGAAAGTGCTTGATGAGCTTAAAAAAATGGAGTTTGATTTCATTGTCTGTGACTCCCCTGCCGGCATTGAGACTGGAGCATTAATGGCTCTCTATTTTGCCGATGAAGCCGTTATCACCACCAACCCTGAAGTCTCTTCTGTTCGTGACTCTGACCGTATTCTCGGTATCCTTTCATCTAAATCACGCCGTGCAGAAGCGGGGGAAGACCCTATCAAAGAGCACCTGTTGCTTACCCGCTACAACCCAGGCCGGGTTAACAAAGGTGATATGCTGAGCATGGAAGATGTGCTGGAAATTCTACGCATTCCGCTGGTCGGTTTGATTCCTGAAGACCAGTCTGTTTTACGTGCATCAAATCAGGGTGAACCTGTGATTCTTGATACAGAATCAGATGCAGGTAAAGCCTATGCCGATACGGTAGACCGCCTGCTAGGCGAAGAACGTCCTTTCCGCTTCATTGAAGAAGAGAAGAAAGGTTTCCTCAAACGCCTGTTCGGAGGATAAATTATGGCATTGCTCGACTTTTTTCTTTCGCGAAAAAAGAATACCGCCAATATTGCAAAAGAGCGCTTGCAGATAATTGTGGCAGAACGTCGCCGTAGCGAAATGGAACCTCAATATCTGCCCCAGCTAAAACGCGATATTCTGGAAGTGATTTGCAGATACGTGAAAATTGATCCTGAGATGGTCACCGTACAGTTAGATCAGAAAGGTGATGATATTTCAGTGCTGGAATTGAACGTAACACTACCCGAAACGGAAGAGACCAAATAACACCGTCACTGTGCCCGGCGATACAGGGCTCCAGCCGTGACAGGCCCGAAAGAACCTGTCACGGCTGTGTTTGTTGCGGGTTAATACTGTGTCAGTAAAGACCTGAGTGATTCGCCCAGTAAATTTGCCCGCCAACCATTGGTCAGTTCCGGCGTTAACCCCGGTTTCAGTTGCCAGTGCCAGTTCAGTAGCTGGTTTATCTGGCGCCGTGAGGCCAGCAACTCAGGACTGAGCCCACACTCTTCTCCCACCTGCTGTACAACGGTTTTAATCGCCTTAAAGGCTTTACGGTAGCCAGGCATGTCTATCAGGCTGCTGATTGGCTCTGGCAGTTCACTTTCAGGCATTGCCTGAGCCTGTTCAACAAGGCTTAGCAATGTTTTGCCATGATAACGAATTTCACTGCCATTCAGCCCCATGCCATCCAGCTCACCCAGAGTACCGGGTAAATAACGGGCTACTGACAACAGGTTTTCTTCTCTTACAACAAAGTTAACCGCGAGATCACGCTTACGGGCCTCACGTAAACGCCAGGCTGCCAGAAGCTTCAAACAGCCCAACTGCCGTGGACGCAATTGCCATGCGTTGCCAATATCACGCCAGGCTTCATCTGGTTCAGTGACATCACTGCGACGCTGCATCATAAGCTGGCATTCGTCCAGTGCAGCGGGCAGCCAGCCACTGCGCTGCGCTTCCTGGTACAGTTTCCCCGCCAGTGGGAGTAAATACCAGACATCAGCTGCCGCATAGTCACACTGTCTGGTGCTGAGTGGGCGTGCCAGCCAGTCGGTCCGGGATTCACTTTTATCCAGTACTACACCGTCATATTTCTCAACAAGTTTGGCAAAGCCAGTGGAAAGTGGCATCCCGGTGAATGAAGCCAGCACTTGCGTATCAATCATATTGACCGGCATGGTACCAAAACTGTGAAGAAACACTTCAAGATCCTCACTGCCTGCATGGAGATATTTGACGATATCAGGGCATGTAAGCAGCGCGATAAAAGGTTGCCAGTTAGTAATAGTGAGCGGGTCAATTAACGATAAACGTTCCCCGTCAAACATTTGTACTAACCCCAGTTGAGGGTAATAAGTCCTGGTGCGGACAAATTCAGTATCAAGCGCGAGGGTTGTGTGGACTGCTGCTGCCTGGCACACATCTTCAAGGGATGAATCACTGGTAATTATCTGATAGTTCAAAACAATTTCTCTATCTTTAGCGCATTACCCAAAAAAAACGCCAGGATCACCCGGCGTTATGGGAGATGGATTAAATTCTCAGGGCTTATTGTCACCTGCCTTCAGCACTTCGTCACGTAATTCTCGCCGTAAAATTTTGCCTACATTTGATTTGGGCAATTCCGTGCGGAACTCAACCTGCTTCGGCACTTTATAACCTGTGAGCTGGCGGCGACAAAAGGTTATCAGAGCTTCTTCCGTTAATGACTCTTCTTTTTTTACCACAAAAAGCTTCACCATTTCGCCGCTGGCCTGTGAAGGCACACCTACTGCTGCTACTTCCTGTACACCGCTATGTTGCATCACAACATCTTCGATTTCATTCGGGTATACATTAAACCCAGATACGAGGATCATATCTTTTTTACGATCAACAATCCGCAGGAAGCCTTCGTCGTCCATCACAGCCACATCGCCAGTCCGCAACCAACCGTCCTGCATAATTTCTTCTGTAGCATCAGGACGGTTCCAGTAACCTTCCATAACCTGCGGCCCTTTCACACACAGTTCTCCCGGCTCACCAGGCGCAACACACTCGCCTTCATCGTTCACCAGGCGTACATCAGTTGAGGGGACTGGCAGGCCAATGCTACCACTGTGATAGTCAATATCATGCGGGTTTACACTCACCAGAGGAGAACACTCTGTCAATCCGTAACCTTCAAGCAAGTAATGCCCGGTCAGTTTTTCCCAGCGCTCTGCAACTGCGTGCTGTACTGGCATCCCTCCTCCCGCCGCCAGATGCAGCGAAGAGAAATCAAGTTTCTGAAATTCCGGATTGTTCAGCAATGCATTAAACAATGTGTTCACTCCGGTCATGGCGGTGAACGGGTATTTCGCCAGTTCTTTTACCAGGCCAGGAATGTCACGTGGATTGGTGATAAGCAAATTCTGCCCACCCAACTCAATGAACAGCAGGCAGTTCATCGTTAAGGCAAAAATGTGATAAAGCGGCAGCGCCGTTACAACTAATTCTTTGCCATTGAATAAGAGCGGCCCATAGGTGGCTTTAACTTGTTCAATATTGGCCAGCATATTGCGATGAGTAAGCATCGCCCCTTTCGCCACGCCAGTGGTGCCGCCGGTATACTGCAGAAATGCCAGTGCCGAGTTTTCGATTTCAGGTTTCACATATTGCATGCGATAGCCCTGATGCATGGCACGACGAAAAGAGATGGCATCCGGCAGATGATACTTCGGTACCAGCCGCTTCACATATTTTACGACAAAGTTAATTAACGTACCTTTTGCCGTGGAAAGCTGATCCCCCATACGCGTCAGGATCACATGCTTCACCGGGGTATTTGACACAACCTTTTCCAGTGTGTGAGCAAAGTTTGAAACAATGACGATTGCGCTGGCGCCGCTGTCTTTCAGTTGGTGTTCCAACTCCCGCGGCGTGTAGAGTGGGTTAACATTCACCACCACCATGCCTGCCCGCAAAATACCAAATAATGCGACAGGGTATTGCAACAAATTGGGCATCATCAACGCAACCCTGTCACCGGGGTTCAGACCAAGGCCTTCCTGGAGATAAGCCGCAAATGCCCTGCTGCGCTCTTCCAGTTTGCGAAATGTCATGGTTTCACCCATGTTAATGAATGCCGGTTGGTCTGCATAACGCACACAGGAGTGTTCAAATAATTCGACCAGGGATTGGTAACGATCAGGATTGATCTCAGCCGGTACATCTTCCGGGTATCGGTTTAGCCAAACCTTCTTCAACGCATCACCTCTGTATGTTGTATTTATCGTCATCTCAACCCCAAAAAAACAAACAAAGAATTAACATTATATTAACTCAGCGTACCAGTTAACTCTGTTATGCTGTTTGCAGGTTGCGAAGCGCGTCACTAATTATTTTTCCGTCCATGAAAACAAAGAAACAGCGACAAAGTCACTGTTTCTAAATACTCAAACCCGGACTTCTGTTTAACCGATTATTCAGTCACTACTGATTCGACACGCGCCGGACCATAGTTGTAATACCCCCAGGGTGCCGGGCGCATGCGCAAATGGTAGCCTGAACCCCACATCCATGGGTCAACAATATCAGGTGGGCTGACCACTTGCTGAACCACTCTCCAGCGTTTGAACCCGGTCGCTTTCATGACCATCCAGGTATACTGGCTCTGGCCAATTTTACCTTTTTCGGTTCCGGTAATCGGCCCGACAACAGTAATAAGATGCCCCCGGTAATCAACCGGGTCGAGGAAACCTGTGACATCGGCGTAAATGCGCCCTATGGACGCCTGCCCCAGTACTGGCCTGGCGCCATCATCCAGCGGCATCACCGCAATCTCAAGGCGAGTTTTACCGTCCAGATTCTGCAACCCAATAACTTTGCCACCAAAACGCGCCTCTTCACCTACATACAAAGAAGGTGCATTCATCACTCGCACTAAATCCATTTGCGGAGTTGGGCTGGTGCCTTTGATAGCATCCGGCACACTCACACACCCGGTTAACAGCAGGCAGGCCACTAACCCCAGGCCATAAATACCACGACGCACTGAACCACCAGCCATAAAAAACTCCTTACTCCGCAAGCAGGTGCTCTTATTCCCGACCTGGTAATTTTTTCCAGGCCACTTCATTTCTAAGGTATACAGGTTCAGCCTGTTCAACTGCTATCGTTTTTTGTTGCAGAACGGCCTGTATTGCAAACGGCAACATATCTTCAGCCATCGGCAAAGAAACACCTCCAGGTATCACGGACAGGCCAGTATCTTTCGCCATTTCAGGCCAGGCTTCCCACCCGGTTCCTACAGTAGCCCATTCACCATTGAGTTGTTTTAAACGCGCAGTTACCGCCTCAGGCTTGCAGACACGTTCAGTTTTTTCTCCGTGCCACTGACCTGCAGCGTCGCGCTGATATTCGGCCCAGTAAACTTCGCCCATGCGAGCATCAATAGCACACAAGACTCGGGTTGCCCCTGACAGACGAAACGCCCCCTGTGCCATTGTCGCCAGTGTTGATACACCAGCCAGAGGCAGTTGCGCACCAAGCGCCAGCCCCTGTGCGATACCAATACCAATACGCACGCCTGTAAAACTGCCCGGCCCACGGCCAAAAGCAAGAGCATCAACGTCAGACAAAGAAACACCGCTCTGGTTCAGTAATTCCTGCACCAAAGGGAGAATACGCTGCGTATGCTCGCGAGGGCACAATTCAAAGTGGGCGTATGTTTTACCGTCGTTCCACACGGCGACAGAACATGCTTCGGTGGCGGTATCAATAGCCAAAATTCGCATGGGTGGTACTAACCTCAGGACAAAGATAATTACAAAATGGCGCGCATTCTAGCACACCCCAGGGCAAATTACTCCGCCGGCTGTTGGCGCAAAAATGCCGCCGCACGTTCAATATCCCTGGTGCGTGGTGCGTCAGGCAGGCTACCGAGAAATATCTCGCCATAAGGCCGCATCACCAGCCGTGGGTCGCAAATTACTAACACGCCACGGTCACTGGTATCACGAATCAATCGCCCCACGCCCTGCTTAAGGGTAATCACCGCTTCAGGCAGTTGCACTTCATCAAAAGGCTCACCACCCCGTAACCGACAATCTTCCATACGCGCTTTCAGTAACGGATCATCGGGAGATGTGAACGGCAGTTTATCGATAATGACCAGGGAAAGCGCATCTCCCCGAACATCAACGCCCTCCCAGAAACTGCTGGTCGCCACCAGTAAGGCATTACCTGCTGAAATAAATTGCTCCAGCAACTGAGCCTTACTGGTTTCGCCCTGCAGCAATACTGGCAATGTCATCGTGGCACGAAATTGCTCAGCCAGGTCGCGCATCATTGCGTGCGAAGTACACAACACAAAACAGCGCCCGTTATTCGCTTCTATTAGTGGGCGAAGCATAGATGCAAGCTTGCGCCCGGCCCCGGGCTTGCCCGGTTCTGGTAACCCCCGCGGGACACATAACAGTGCCTGATGAGCGTAATCAAATGGGCTTGGCAAGAGTAATGTCTGCGCATCATTCAACCCAAGGCGGTCAGTAAAATGGTGTAAATCATCATTTACTGACAGCGTCGCAGAGGTAAACACCCAGCACCCTTTTTTCTCTTTAATCACTTCAGTAAATTTATCTGCCACACTGAGCGGTGTCAGCGCCAGAGTAAAGTTACGGCTGGTGCACTCATACCAGTAGCTATAGCCTGTCTGGCTGGTTTCCTTGAGGCGCTTCAGACGCGCCCGATACAGTGTGACACGTTCAAAAGCCGCATCCAGTAGTGCTGAACGACCCAGAGATAATTTTGCCACGTCATAACACAGCTCAAGGGAGTCATCTAACAGCAACAAAGCGCGTTGCACTGCTCCATCAGCCAGTAAGTCCCTCAGATTGCCACGAAAACCCGGCTCTCCTAACTGCAGGCGGAAATCCAGCGTGCTCTGGGTGAGTCTGTCGGCACACTTCATTAATTGTTGGGTATCTTTGACTTCAGTTCGATAAGCAATGGCAATATCTTTGGCGACATCAAGCAACTGGCGGCTTGAAAGGGACTGACCAAAGTACTGACTGGCGATGTCAGGTATCTGGTGCGCTTCATCAAAAATGGTAACATCGGCATCGGGAATGAGCTCAGCAAACCCACTGTCTTTGACTACCATGTCGGCCATAAACAGGTGATGGTTGACGACCACAATATCGGCATCCATCGCCTTTTTGCGGGCTTTTACCACATAGCACTCTTTATAACGCGGGCAGTCAGCCCCCAGACAGTTATCATTGGTGCTGGTCACCAAAGGCCAGACAGGCGCATCTTCCGCCACACCACGGCAGGTGCTGGTGTCTCCGTCTTCAGTTTCACTCACCCACTGGCGCAGAATCATCAGATCGCTCAGGGTTTGTACCGGCAAATCGCCACCAGCCAGCACTTGCTGCTCCAGCCGTTCAAGGCATAAATAGTTGCTGCGCCCTTTCAGCAACGCCTGCCTGCCAGTGTAGCCCAGCGCACGGGCAATGGTAGGCAGGTCTCTGCTGAACAGCTGATCCTGCAAGGCTTTTGAACCGGTGGAAATAATCACCTTTTTATCTGCCCGCAAGGCAGGAGCCAGGTAAGCATAGGTTTTACCCGTTCCCGTACCTGCTTCAACGACCAGTGAATGGCTGCCGGTAATCGCTGCACTTACAGCCTGTGCCATCTGCCTTTGTGCTTCGCGCGGTTTAAAACCGCTGATAGCCTGTGCAAGTTGCCCATCTGACGCAAAATCGTCTGCCACGTTTCTTCTCCCTAATGCCTGGCTGGCAGGCGTAAAGTGATGCCGATTATGTCAGGGGTGGCAAAGTTGTGCCAGTCATGGTGATTCTGACAAAACATTGTGGCACTCTGTGGGATTGTTTAAGAGTTATCGAGGAAAAAAGATGACGATTGTACGCCTGAATGCTGAGGACCGCTGGTCTGACGCCATCATCAATAATGGAACGATGTATTTTACCGTAGTCCCGGAAATTGAAGGGACCGATGCACAGCAGCAAGTTGAAAACTGCCTTCTGCAAATTGAGGCTATGCTGCAGGAACGCGGGGGTGATAAAACCCGCCTGCTTGATGTTACCGTATTCCTTGCAGATAAAAACGATTTTGCCGCACTTAACCGCGCGTGGGACGCCTGGGTAGTGCACGGCAAAGCGCCGGTACGCACAACCGTTCAGGCTCTACTGATGAAGCCAGACTGGAAAGTAGAAATTAAAGTTGTTGCTGCGATTTAAATCAGACCCTTCACAGGGCCTGTTACCGGGCCCTGTCAGCTTTGCGGTTCGTCATCGTCTTCAAAACGAACCGGAATTGCTTCACCAGTAAACGTTTCACGTATTTCTTTCGCGACCAGAGCAATAGCCTCGCCACTACTCATGCCCTGAGCCATTAAGGACTGAATACGTTCAACAGCCTTTTGTTGCTCTTCATGGCTTAACGCGGGTAAACCTGCAAACATAATCAACTCCTGATAAATTAACGGCTGATTATTTCATGCTACCCGGTACAAAGCCAGATAACATGAATGCTGTTATTCTATTAATATTGTACTGAAGACGATTACCATGCCTGCTAAGTTGCACCAACTGACTCTCCCCTGGCACGCAGATGCCATTACCCACTATTTTGCAAAGCTGAGCAATAAAACCTGGGCAATGTTGCTCCATTCCGGGAATGCTGATCACCCATACAGCCGGTTCGATATTTTGGTTGCAGACCCTTGTGCCACTCTGGTAAGCCGACATGGTTTATCTGAGTGTTATGATGGGCAGAACACGACTTCACTTCATGGCGACCCACTGGCACACCTGGATACGCTCCTTGAGCGTTTTCCGTTTACTCCCAATGTGGACGAATCACTTCCTTTCCAGGGCGGTGCGTTGGGCCTGTTTGGATATGACCTTGGTCGCCAGTATGAGCGGTTGCCTTCGCATGCACAGGCTGATTTACACACACCTGACATTGCTGTCGGCATTTATGACTGGGCACTGATTGCCGACCACCAGCATCAGGCGCTCACACTCATCAGTTGGCAGGATGTCAACGCACGCCTCGCCTGGCTTGAATCTCAGAAGCCAGACAACCCAGTTCCTTTTAAGTTGACCTCGGCCTGGCAGTCAAACATGACACAAGCTGAGTACCGCCAAAAGTTCAACCAGATTCAGCACTGGTTGCACAGTGGCGACTGCTATCAGGTTAACCTTGCACAGCGTTTTTCCGCACGTTACCAGGGTGACGAGTGGCAGGCGTATCTGGCGCTGACTGAAGCGAACCGGGCTCCATTCAGTGCCTTCTTACGCCTGCCCGGCAGTACTATACTCAGTGTTTCACCTGAGCGGTTTATTTACCTGTATGACAAACACATTCAGACGCGCCCCATTAAAGGAACGCTACCGCGCCTGCCAGACCCGGAGGCTGACAAGCGCCAGGCAGAGCGGCTGTTGGCTTCCACCAAAGATCAGGCAGAAAACTTGATGATTGTCGATTTGATGCGTAATGATATTGGTCGTGTGGCTGTTACAGGGTCTGTACGTGTTCCCGAACTCTTTGTTGTTGAGCCTTTTCCGGCGGTACACCATCTTGTTAGTACAGTAACTGCCCGTTTACCTGATGATAAACGGGCATGTGATCTCCTGCGCGCCTGCTTTCCTGGTGGTTCTATCACTGGTGCGCCGAAAATCCGGGCTATGGAAATTATTGAAAGCCTGGAGCCTCAGCGGAGGAACGCATGGTGCGGCAGTATTGGCTACCTGAGTTTTTGTGGCTCGATGGATACCAGTATCACCATTCGCACACTGACTGCCGAGCAAGGTTATCTGTACTGCAGTGCCGGTGGGGGTATTGTGGCTGACAGTGAAGCAGACGCGGAATATCAGGAAACATTTGATAAAGTCAGCCGTATTCTTGGCGTATTAACGGAGTAACTGATGCACTTCAATGAGTTATCCATGGAGATGTTTTTATCGCGCTTTCAGTTATTACAACCCGGCACTGGGGAAATGTCACGCAATGCTCGCCAGGCCGCAGTACTGGTGCCGGTGGTCCGCCGTCGACAACCGGGTTTATTGCTGACACGCCGCTCTCCCCGCCTGCGTAAACATGCAGGCCAGGTTGCCTTCCCCGGGGGAGCCGCCGACAGTACAGACCCATCTCTGGTAGCAACAGCATTACGCGAGGCCTGTGAAGAAGTCAGCATTCCTCCTGATGTGGTTGATATTATTGGCGTGCTCCCTGCAGTGGACAGTGTCACTGGTTTCAGTGTTACACCTGTTGTCGGCGTTATTCCTCCCGGTATTCATTACCACGCCAACCAGGATGAAGTCGCTGATGTGTTCGAAATGCCGCTGGCAGAAGCATTGCACCTGGCCCGCTATCACCCACTGGATGTTTACCGCCAAAACAACGCGCACCGGGTTTGGCTTTCCTGGTACCAGCACTATTTTGTCTGGGGAATGACCGCCGGGATTATCCGCCAGGTGGCGTTACAAATCGGCATGGACACCTGAATGAATGGCAAGGCAGAAATCCTACACTGGCAGGCTTTCCTATTAGCGAAATTGAGCGTATTCATTAGTTAAATTCATGTGAATAGTTTCCTACCGGTAGCGATAAACTTTTACACTTAGCCCAGTTTTCTGCCATATATCAGCGTTTATTCAGGAGTGAATTCGTGATTAGTGTCTTCGACATGTTTAAAGTGGGTATCGGCCCGTCCAGCTCTCATACTGTCGGCCCCATGAAAGCGGGGAAACAATTTGCCGATGACCTCGTCACGCTCGGGCTGATTGACCGGGTAAGCCGTATTGCGGTTGATGTCTATGGTTCCCTGTCATTGACTGGTAAAGGGCACCATACCGATATTGCCATTATTATGGGGCTGGCAGGCAATCAGCCGGATAACGTTGACATTGATTCCATACCTGCATTCATTCGCGACGTTGAAAATCGTGGAAGGCTCTTGATCGCTGGCGGTCAGGCTGAAGTGGATTTTCCAAAAGATGATGGCATGCGTTTTCATAGTGAGAACCTGCCTCTTCATGAAAATGGGATGCAAATTCATGCCTGGGACCAAACCTCGCTGATTTACAGTAAAACCTGGTACTCTATTGGTGGGGGTTTTATTGTTGATGAAGAACATTTTGGCCAGGCGGATGTCTCCCCTGTCACCGTTCCCTATCCATTTGATTCAGCCAAATCACTGCTCACCCACTGTAAAGAAACCGGGTTATCGCTGTCTGGTTTAGTGCTTAAAAATGAGCTGTCTTTGCATTCACGCAAAGATATTGATGACTATTTTGATGTTATCTGGCACACCATGCGTGCCTGTATTGACCGGGGCATGAATACCGAGGGTGTGTTGCCGGGCCCATTGCGTGTTCCCCGCCGGGCATCCGCACTGCGTCGCTTACTGATGTCCAGTGGTAAACTGTCCAATGACCCAATGAATGTTATTGACTGGGTCAATATGTTTGCACTGGCTGTGAACGAAGAAAATGCCGCTGGCGGACGTGTGGTGACAGCCCCGACAAATGGCGCCTGCGGTATTGTTCCCGCAGTATTGAGTTACTACGACCATTTCATTGAATCGGTAAGTCCGGATATCGCAATCCGTTACTTCCTGGCTGCCGGTGCAATTGGCACATTGTTCAAAATGAATGCTTCTATTTCTGGCGCAGAAGTCGGTTGCCAGGGTGAAGTGGGTGTTGCCTGTTCTATGGCTGCTGCGGGTCTGGCTGAATTATTGGGTGGCAGCCCTGAGCAAGTTTGTGTTGCCGCAGAAATAGGAATGGAACATAACCTTGGGCTGACTTGTGACCCGGTGGCAGGCCAGGTGCAGGTGCCCTGTATTGAACGTAACGCTATCGCGGCAGTTAAAGCTATCAATGCCGCGCGCATGGCTCTGCGTCGCACTTCCGAACCCCGCGTTTCACTGGATAAAGTTATCGAGACAATGTACGAAACCGGCAAAGATATGAATGCTAAATACCGGGAAACATCCCGTGGTGGGTTGGCAATCAAAGTTCAGTGCGACTGACTGCCCATACACCTTCTTTTCAGCCAGCCGGCTCACGATACAGCACGGCTGGCAACCTTAGCCTTATAATAATAAGAACAAATCCTGGATATTTTTTTAACCCTGTAACTATTTCCACTACACTAAAATTATTCTGCATTACCATCAGGTTACTTAAGGCAAACGGCATGCTCAGCGCCCAACGGATGGTTCATCAGCATCAGCGTAAACGGATTATTCTCTGCCTGGTTCTCGGTTTTGTGGTAGTAGTGGCGACACTTTCTGTCTGCTTCTTCCTGAATAAGACAACGCATCAGGCTGCACGCCTCACCTTGCAACAACAGGCGCGCCACGCACTGGATACCACACTTACGCCATTAATGGCATTGCAACTGCCCGCTTCGCTTTTAACTGCCAGTTGCCAGGATGCCTCACTAAAATTACGCGAGTACGTTGTTGCCCGGCCCTCTTTGCGAGCCATCGCTCTGGTACATAATGGTGAGGTAACCTGCTCAAGTTTGTTTGGGGAGCGTCACGTTCCACTTAAAAGCCGGCAGCCCTGGTTCCCGTCTGTATCCAGGCATATCTGGCTTGAGCAGGACAGGCTATTACCACAACATGATCCCGTTCTGGCTATTTGGTTACCCACGTCAGCAGATGGGATGAGTGGCAGCCTGCAAGTGGTGAATGTAGGCTACCTGGCTGATTTACTCTGGGTCACACAATCAGATTCTGGCGCTAAACTTGCCATCGATGTTGGGGATACCTGGTTTATCCATGGTAAAGGGCTTAGCCAGAAACTGGCACCGCAGCCTGGCGAGTCCATATCCACTACACAGTTGTCTATCCCTGGCATTTCCATCTCACTAATTGGCCCGTCAATAACTCGTCTTGCCATCAGGGATCTGCCTTCTCAACTTCCTCTGGCATTATTGTGTTCACTGTTTGCAATGTGGGCAATTTTGATAACGACGACTAAACGACTGAGTTTCACCCGCGAGCTGCAAACCGGAATTGCAGCTAAAGAGTTTGAGATTTACTGCCAGCCATTATTTAACTCTGCAACGCTAAAATGTACTGGTGTTGAGATACTCTTACGCTGGGATAATCCCCGTCAGGGCCCAGTCTCACCAGAAACATTTATCCCTATTGCTGAAGAAATCGGCCAGGTTGCCAGCCTCACACGCTATGTGTTGTATGAAACGGCTATTCGTACTGACTGTTTTCCCGAAGAAGCTGATTTCCATATTGGTATAAATGTCGCTGCAAACCATTTTCAACGTGGCGAGATACTCGACGACATTAAGCAATACTGGAGTGCACAGAAGCCCGTGCAACAACTGGTGATGGAACTGACAGAGCGTGACAGGCTGGAAGATGAAGATATCCAGTATATATCAGCAATGAAAGCATTGAGCGTTAAACTTGCTATCGACGATTTCGGTACCGGACACAGCTCATTACAGCGTCTGGAAATGCTTAAACCGGATATTCTTAAGATTGATAAAAGCTTTGTTGCAGCCATCGGTTCAGATGCAGTAAACACGCCTGTTATTGATTTGATTATTGCGCTCGGGCATCGCCTGCATATTGATATGATTGCTGAAGGTATCGAAAATCATGAACAGGCAAAGTACTTGCGCGAACATGGAGTATCAACGCTGCAGGGTTTTCTTTATGGCGAGCCAATGCCCGTTGAGGAATTCAGTGACTGGCTGGCCCGGTATGAACAGGCCGGCCCGTCACCGGCAGGAGAGTAATGCCTTACCCGGACAGGCTGCCTGTCAGCATTGGGTCACGCGCAATGTGCACCTGCTCCACCCGGTACGCATTCACTTCAAGGATAGTAATCACCAGGCTGGCAATGTACAGCTTATCGCCAGCCTGCGGCATTTTGCCTTCGTTGGCAATAACCAGGCCAGCAACCGTCGCCACACCGTTCTCCTCAGTCAGGCGTTCTTCCAGGCCAAGGTAATTTTCCAGCGCATGTAAATCCGTACTGCCTTTCACCAGCCAGCCATTTTGGTCTGGCTGAATATCCAGGGTCTCATCCGCGTCCGGAAACTCGCCAGCAATGGCTTCCAACACATCCAGCGGCGTCACCAGCCCCTGGATAACACCAAACTCATTACTGACGATAACGAAACTCCCCCGGGCACGACGCAATATACCCAGCAAACTGATGGGATCCAGTGTTTCCGGCACTACTATACCCGGAGAAGAGGCTGCGACAGCGGCAATATCTTCACCTTTGTTTAGAGCTGCCAACAACGACTTCGCGGTTACTACACCAATAAGTTCATCCAGTTCACCGCGGCAAACAGGGAACAGACTGTGGGGCGATGACATCACCTGGTCACGCACATCATTCGCCCCACGCGTCGCATCCACCCAACTAATGTCATTGCGAGGCGTCATGATAGTGCGTAATGAGCGCGATGACAGACTCAGTACGCCATTAATCATATAACGTTCTTCGTCAACAAACAGTTCTTCCTGACGTTCGGGGGGTTCATGTTCTGCCACATTGCCAGATAGACGGCGTTTGCCCATCAGCCCCAGAATTGCGCGGGCAGTTCTGGCGCGTAAAGGTAGATGAGCATGCTGGCGCACCGCATTACGGTGTGCTATCTGGTTGAAACTCTCAATTAAGATAGAGAAGCCAATTGCTGCATATAAATAGCCTTTCGGGATATGAAAACCAAATCCTTCCGCCACCAGACTAAGGCCAATCATGAGCAAAAAACTCAGGCATAACACCACTACTGTCGGATGCGCGTTAACAAAAAGCGTCAGCCGACGTGATGCCAGTAACATGATGACCATTGCGATGACGACCGCCGCCATCATCACGGGTAGGTGATTAACCATACCCACGGCAGTAATTACCGCATCAAGCGAGAACACCGCATCCAGTACAACAATTTGCAGTACCACAGCACTAAAACTGGCATACCCTTTCCCGTGGCTGTCATCATGTGGGCGGTTTTCCAGCCGTTCGTGTAACTCAGTGGTTGCTTTGAACAGCAAGAACAGCCCTCCCACCAGCATTATCAGGTCCCGCCCAGAAAATGACCACGATGCCAGACTAAACAGTGGCGTGGTAAGTGTCACAACCCAGGAGATCAATGACAGCAATAACAGGCGCATCACAAGCGCAAGCGACAGGCCAATAACACGAGCCTTATCCCGTTGCGCCGGAGGTAATTTATTTGCCAGGATAGCTATAAACACTAAATTGTCGATACCCAGTACAATTTCAAGTACCACCAGTGTCAGCAATCCCACAATGACAGACGGATCCATTAACATTTCCATCAATGACTCCTGTAACCCGAGGCAGATAACAACGCTTTAGTGCTGGAGCATTTTTTTTGCGGCTCACCACCAGACTGGTGTGAGGTTGAATAAAGAACACCCGACTGGGCAGTTCGAGAGGTAAAGAAACGTCGGTGACGATCCATAAAGTAGGGCTTACCCTGCACTCCAAATGTAAAAAGGATGTTTATCCTAACAATAAATTATAACTATTGGTTAATTTTTACCTAAGCTTGCAATAAAACCCTCATTTTTCTGCAGGATAATTAACAATGCAATTGAAAATTAAGTTATCCGTAAATTAACGACCTGAGTCACATAATTTATTTTTTTACTATCTAAAATAAATCTCGCTGATGATTTCATTATTTAATCAATTCATAACGTTGAAATTTTGCATCCCCATAGTGTTTACAAGGGCGAACAGGAGGTAGCAAGTGACCATTGCTATTGTCATAGGCACACACGGTTGGGCAGCTGAGCAATTGCTCAAAACTGCCGAAATGTTGCTAGGCGAGCAAGAAAACGTTGGCTGGATCGATTTTGTTCCCGGTGAAAATGCGGAAACCATTATCGAAAAATACCAGGCTCAATTAGCAAAACTGGAAACTGGGAAAGGCGTCCTTTTTCTTGTGGATACCTGGGGTGGCAGCCCATTCAATGCTGCCAGCCGAATTGTTGTTGACAAAGAAAACCACGAGGTCATCGCCGGGGTTAACATCCCGATGCTGGTCGAAACGCTGATGGCGCGTGATGATAATCCTTCATTTGATGAACTGGTTAATATCGCGGTGGAAACAGGCCGGGAAGGCGTTAAGGCACTTAAAGCTCAGCCCGTAGCTAAACCCGCGAAACCAAAACCCGCTGCAGCACCGGCGAAACCCATGACAGACGCCGACTATATGGTTATTGGCCTGGCGCGTATTGATGACCGCCTGATTCACGGACAGGTTGCAACACGCTGGACGAAAGAGACCAACGTCAACCGTATTATTGTTGTTAGTGATGAAGTGGCTGCTGATACCGTCCGTAAAACGTTGCTCACCCAGGTAGCCCCGCCCGGGGTAACTGCCCATGTTGTGGACATTGCAAAAATGATCCGTGTCTACAATAACCCAAAATATGCCGGTGAACGTGTCATGTTGCTGTTCACTAACCCAACAGATGTTGAACGCATTGTTGAACAAGGGGTGAAAATCACAACCGTCAATATTGGGGGTATGGCTTATCGGCAAGGGAAAACTCAGGTAAACAACGCCGTCTCCGTTGATGAGAAGGATATTGAGGCATTCCGCAAACTAAATGCACGGGGTATTGAGCTGGAAGTACGTAAAGTCTCTAATGACCCGAAACTCAAGATGATGGAACTCATCAACAAAGTCGGTAAGGAATAATCACGCCCAGGGCCGTCCGCCTTGTGACGACGGTTTCGGTATTCAGTCTGTTTACGTTATAGGAGAAGTACAATGGAGATTACTACTCTTCAAATTGTGCTGGTGTTTGTTGTCGCTTGTATTGCCGGTATGGAATCCATACTGGATGAATTCCAGTTTCACCGGCCTCTTATCGCCTGTACCCTCATTGGGGCCGTACTGGGTGATATGAAAACCGGGATTATCATTGGTGGTACGCTGGAAATGATTGCCCTGGGGTGGATGAACATTGGTGCAGCAGTTGCGCCTGACGCAGCACTGGCATCAATTATTTCAACCATTCTGGTTATTGCTGGTCACCAAAGTATCGGTGCAGGTATTGCTCTGGCAATCCCTCTGGCTGCTGCAGGGCAGGTACTGACTATCATTGTTCGTACCATTACAGTGGGTTTCCAACATGCAGCAGACAGCGCGGCTGAAAAAGGTAACCTGAGCGCACTTTCCTGGATACACGTTTCAGCTTTACTGCTTCAGGCGATGCGTATCGCTATTCCGGCCGTTATCGTGGCTATTTCTGTCGGAACCAGTGAAGTTCAGCACATGCTCAACGCACTGCCAGAAGTTGTCACCAGTGGCCTTAATATTGCCGGTGGCATGATTGTTGTAGTTGGTTATGCGATGGTCATCAACATGATGCGTGCAGGTTATCTGATGCCGTTCTTCTATTTGGGGTTCGTCACCGCTGCATTCACCAATTTCAACCTTGTTGCACTGGGCGTAATTGGTGCTGTAATGGCAATTCTCTACATCCAGCTCAGCCCGAAATATAACCGCTCTGCGGCTGCACCTGCGCATACATCTGGCGCAAATGACCTTGATAACGAACTGGATTAATAGGTGAGCGATATGGTTGACATGACTAAAACGACTACTGAGAAAAAACTCACTCCAGGGGATATTCGTGGCGTATTCATTCGCTCCAATCTCTTCCAGGGGTCATGGAACTTTGAACGTATGCAGGCGCTCGGTTTCTGCTTTTCGATGGTGCCGGTGATTCGCCGCCTGTACCCAGAAAACAATGAGGCACGCCGCCAGGCAATCAAGCGACATCTGGAATTTTTTAACACCCATCCTTATGTTGCAGCACCGGTACTCGGCGTTACGCTGGCAATGGAAGAACAGCGTGCCAACGGTGCGGAAATCGACGATGCTGCGATTAACGGCATCAAAGTGGGTCTGATGGGACCACTGGCAGGTGTAGGTGACCCGATATTCTGGGGTACCGTTCGCCCGGTGTTTGCTGCACTCGGCGCCGGTATTGCTATGAGTGGTAGTCTGCTGGGGCCTGTACTGTTCTTTGTACTGTTTAACCTGGTACGCCTGCTTACCCGTTATTACGGTGTGGCTTATGGTTACCGCAAAGGTATTGATATTGTTAAAGATATGGGCGGCGGCTTCCTGCAGAAAATGACCGAGGGGGCGTCTATACTGGGTCTGTTTGTCATGGGTGCGCTAGTTAATAAATGGACCCATGTAAATATCCCCATGGTTGTGTCAAAGATAACCGACCAGACAGGTGCAGAGAAAGTTACGACGGTACAGAACATTCTTGACCAGCTAATGCCAGGCCTGGTGCCGCTACTGCTCACTTTTGCCTGTATGTGGTTGCTACGCCGTAAAGTTAACCCACTGTGGATTATTATTGGGTTCTTTGTAATTGGTATTGTTGGTTACGCTATTGGTCTGTTGGGCCTGTAACTGTAAGACACAAGGCCGGGGTGCGCCCCGGCCTGCATGCAGACAGGGATAACCTATGTCGTTTACGGATATCGTCATTCTGGTTTTAACGCTTGCCTTTTTCGCCTTTGCTCTTTACGACGAAATACTCATTAACCACCTCAAATCCCCCACTCTGCTCTCGATTCCTTTGCTACGCCGTAGCCGGGCTGACGGAATGATTTTTGTCATTCTGGTCGCCATCCTTATTGGAAACAACATCCATGCTCATGGCTCAACCTTTACCACATGGTTATTAAGTGCGCTGGCGCTGGTTGGTTTCTATATATTTTGGATAAGAACTCCCCGGATTCGGTTCAAAAAAGCAGGTTTCTTTTTTAGTGGGTTTTGGACTCCCTACTCGAAAATAACTGCGATGAATTTATCTGAAGATGGAGTACTGGTTTTTCAGTTAGGCGAACGCCAATTATTGATCTGCGTCAGAAATATAGACGATCTTGAAAAGATATATAAATTTATTGTTAATAATCAATAAATTATATATATAGCCTTGTCTATGTATTATACCGTAATGCATAACAAGGCTTATTTTTTATTCATATTCTGCTGCCGATTCAGTCAACTTCATTAATAGACTATTCTTATTTACTCACAATTGAAAATAGTTATCATTTTCAAGAAAATATCAATATTGTTTTACTCCCTAAAATTATGTTAAGGTGCGCGCATCATTGGGGAGTAGCTGATTTCCTTTATTGGGAATGTACGTGTCAACATACTCGTTTAAATAACGTGGCGCGTACGGGCTGTGATCAGCACAGTCAGGCGAGACCAAAGACAGTTATCGGCGCTGTTTACTGGGGGCGCTGTGCTGGTCTTTGTCAATTCCCCGGTCAGGATGCTTTATGAATCTTTCAGCAATGATTCTTCTCGCCCTTGGTATGTCAATGGACGCATTTGCGGCAGCAATTGGCAAAGGGGCAACTCTCCATAAACCCAAATTCAGCGAAGCGCTGCGTACCGGTATTATCTTTGGTTCTATAGAAACACTGACTCCCCTTATTGGTTGGGGATTAGGGCTGGTCGCGAGCCAATTTGTTCTCACCTGGAATCACTGGATTGCCTTCCTGCTATTGCTGTTTCTTGGTGTGCGCATGCTTATTGAAGGGATCCGTGGCGAAACCGATGATGACGCAGAGCCAATTGCACGCCATAGTTTTTGGCTTTTGGCTACCACCGCTGTGGCAACCAGCCTGGATGCAATGGCTGTGGGTGTGGGCCTGGCTTTTCTTAATGTCAACATCATCCACATGGCGCTGATGATTGGTTGCGCCACTCTGGTAATGTCCACACTGGGTATGATGGTTGGCCGCTTTATAGGCCCGCTACTGGGTAAACGGGCTGAAATCCTTGGTGGTCTGGTGCTGATTGGTATCGGGTGTGAAATTTTGTGGGCCCATTTTGCGGGTTAAACCACCTGCTTCCGTTGCCATACCTGAACCAGGAAATCTGCTTTACAGGTAAACGATGCTCTGTCAGCTAACTCAGCTTTGGTTTCTTCACTGGCATGCCAGGCAAATGGGGTCATCTGTAGCAGCGACCAGGCTTGCAGGCCAGTTAGCTGCAAATTTGTCTGTAATGGCAGTGATTCTGCCAGCCGGAACCCCGGCAACTGTTCGCTGTGTTCCGGATGCAAACGCACCTGCGGGTAAATCAGTGCCTTAAGTTCATACAAGTGTTTCGGGCCCGGTGTGGCGGTAATGACGACACCACCGGGTTTGACTACCCGCTGTAACTCCTTACTGTTACAGGGCGCGTAGATGCGCACCACTCCATCCAGGCTGTTCTCTTCAAATGGCAGGCGCTGGCTGGAGGCGACACAAAAGTGAACAGAATCATAACGTTTGGCAGCCATGCGAATAGCTACTTTTGATACATCAAGCCCGTAGCAACTGCCCTGCCGTTCGTTGACCCACTGCGCAAACTCACTGGTGTAATACCCTTCGCCACAGCCAATATCCAGCAAAGCGGGCGCGTTTTCTGGCAACCAGTGTGCCAGTCGACTGGTGATAAACGATCGCAATGGCTGATAATGCCCGCTGTCCAGAAATTCACGCCGGGCCTGTATCATTTCGGTGTTATCACCAGGGTCTTTTGACCGTTTGTGATGAACCGGTAATAAATTGATATACCCCTCACGCGCCAGATCAAAACGGTGGCCGGCACTGCATACCATACTTTTATTCTCGCTGTGTAGTTTCGTGTGGCACAGCGGACACAAATACAACATAACCACTCCTGTCAAACTTACTGTGCGCAGTTTACCTGCAAGCCTGCGCGCAGCAAATGGTTTTACAAGGCGGGATGGCTGTCATCACTGTGCCCAAGGACTATCAGATTAGGATCACCGGCAGGTATACCATCAGGTTCAACATTCTCAAGGCGCAAAACATCACCCATTATCTGGCTGAATACCGGGGCTGAGACCGCACCGCCATAATACTGGCCGTTTGAAGGGTTATTGATTACCACAACCAGTGCAAAACGCGGGTTACTTGCAGGTGCAACCCCGGCAGTGTATGCGATATAATTATCAATATATTTCCCGTCAGGGCCGATTTTTTTCGCCGTCCCCGTTTTAACCGCAACCCGGTAATTTTTGACTGCGGCCTTAATACCTCCACCACCAGGTAAAGCCACACTTTCCATCATGTGTTCTACTTCATGAACAATCTTTTCTGGCATTACGCGTGTACCAACAACCGGTGGGTCGACGCGGGTTATGGAAAGCGGTCGGGAAATACCAAAGCTGCCTATCGTGGCATAGACATGAGCAAGTTGTAGAGGTGTCACCATCATGCCGTAACCAAATGAGAACGTCGCGCGGTCCAGTTGGCTCCAGAAACGCCGGTTTGGCATGTAGCCTGAACTTTCCCCAGTCAATCCCAGACCGGTGCTTTGCCCAAAACCAAAAGCCTTATAAGTGGTGATCAAATCCTTTATTGGCATTGCCAGTGATAAGTGCGATACCCCGGTATCACTCGACTTTTGCAAAATACCCGTTAGTGATAATTCCGGGTACCAGCCAACATCACGAATACGGTGGCCATCGACAACATAAGGGTGGGTATCAATCACATCATCAGGTTTGACAATACCCGCTTTTAAAGCAGTCATTATCACCATTGGCTTGACTGTAGAACCGGGTTCAAATGTGTCGCTAATAGCCCGGTTGCGGAAATCATCCAGTTTCGCGCCGTCACGATTATTTGGGTTATAAGTTGGGTAACTCGCCATAGCCAAAATTTCCCCAGTACGCACGTCAATCAGCACTGATGCCCCCGAATCGGCTTTATTCCAGCGAACAGCGTTACTCAACGCATCTTCAGTTACTGTCTGCAACCGTTTGTCGATGCTGAGAATAATGTTATGGGCTGGTGTGCCTGGCACCTCAGTGATATTTTCCACCACATGCCCATAGCGGTCTTTACGCACCAGCCGCTTTCCTTCTTTGCCGAGTAACTGGCTATTAAAGCTTTTTTCCACACCTTCAATGCCCTGCCCATCTATATTGGTAAAGCCCAACAGGTTTGAGGCGATATGTCCGGAAGGGTAAAAACGGCGCGACTCTTCCCGTAAATTAATTCCAGGAAGATTCAATTTATCTATCCAGCGAGCCTTTTCAGGATCAACCTGACGGGCAAGGTAGATAAAGCGCCCTTGTGGATCACGGTTGATCCGCCGTGACAGCGTATTAAGCGAAATTTTAAGGGCACTGGCCAACGCCTGCCAGCGGTCATTCACCTGAACACCGCCTTTTGCTATAACCGTCTTGGGATCCGCCCAGATTGCTTCCACCGGAACACTAACTGCCAGTGGGTCACCGTGACGGTCTTCTATCATGCCACGCGGCATGACAATGGGCTCCTCCCGTAACGAACGCATATCTTCCTGTTGCACCAACGGCTCGGGTGAAATGATTTGTAACCAGCCAACCCGGCCAAGTAGCAATACCAGGCTCAACAATATAGCAAAGCACAACAACCCGAAACGCCATGAAATGAAGTTACCCGTTGGCAACACAGGATTTTTCTTCACGCATATCCCTTCTGAAACGATAAAAATGACGATGAAATTAAAACCTAACCACAATCAGAAAGGGAGAAAACTGTGCTAATACCTTCACGATATTGCAACAAGACACAAACAGAGGCACGCTGTGAAATATTTTGTAACATACGGCCAAACAATAGAAAGATAAAAGCCCCGCTATAAGCGAGGCTTTTGAATTGTGGTGTACTTGCGTGGCTTGCGCCATGCAACTTACAGTGCTACAACGTTAACCGCTGCCGGGCCTTTCTGACCATCCTGAATTTCGAACTCTACGTTCTGACCTTCAGCCAGAGTTTTGAAGCCATTACCCTGGATTGCAGAGAAGTGCACAAACACATCTTTACTGCCATCAGCTGGAGTAATGAAACCAAAACCTTTTGCTTCGTTGAACCACTTAACTTGACCTTTGATCTTTGCCATTTCTAAATTTCCTTAGTTTGTTTCTACGCCCACAGGCATACCTGAGATAAAACAGAGACATTACTGCTTGAGGCACTAATAAAAGGTTCGGCAGAGAAGTGGTATTCAACGACAACGTGTTTACTCAAAACTTCTTTACTGAAAATGCCACACATAAACAGAACTGTACCTCGTTTGACTCAAAGTGTTATCACATACAACGTTTATAATGGCAAGCCATTTTTAAACTTGCATCGATCTACCGCACAAATTCAGTAAGTTAGTTTTCATGAGTGCACAGTTATGCGCAAATACTCATTAAACAAAACTTATGGTCACGGTTAATTCTGTGACTGTGCAGCTATATTTATGTGACTTTCCTAACATAGACCAATCAGTTCCCTGCGTCCAGCCACTCTCTGAAAATAGATATAGAAAATTCTACTGGATGATTACAGCGCATACCTATGCAGTTTCAATTTGCTTAACAATACCCGACTCAACGCAATAATGTGATTCAGATTCCATTCTGGAACATGCACCAAAATAATGACAATTTAATGAACCTGCATCAAAATAATGCAATTATTTCTTTATCCATGAATAAAGAAAATCAGTTCAGCCGCCAACTGGAAATATAGAAAAAAGAATATAATTATAATTAGATGTTATTTTTAATTAACTCATGGTACTGACCTATTCTGCAGCATTGGAAATATTTCGAATCTTCTCCTTTATTTTTCAATGCTTGCAGTAGTTTATCGGGTGGTTCATCAATGGATTCATCGCCAAGTTCAAATACTCCCCAATGGACAGGGATAGCATATGGCTCGCCGATTTGTTGCCATACTGAAACACTTTCTTCGGGCGACATGTGATGCGGATGCATGAACCATTCTGGTGCATAAGCGCCGACAGGTAAGGCAACCATATCCGGCTGACCAATGCGCAATACAAAATCAGACAGTTGTGGAAAGTAGCCCGTGTCACCACTGAACCAAAAACGGCAATGGTCGCTTTCAATAACCCATCCACACCACAAGGAGCGGTTACGGTTCCAGGGCGTCCTCATGCTCCAGTGTTGGGCTGGTACTGCGGTTAGTACCAGCCCCTGCCAGGTATATGACTGCATCCAGTCGAGTTCCACAACCTGCTGAATGCCTCGCCGCAAAAACCAGTTTCCCAACCCGAGAGGAACGAAATAACAGGCCTGAGGATGGGTACGCTTTAACTGGCGGATAGTCGTACTGTCGAGATGGTCATAATGGTTATGAGAAATAACAACAGCACCGATTGGCGGTAACTCAGAAACAGATGTGCAGGGAGGTGTTTTACGCACCGGCCCGGCAAAAGAGACCGGTGATGCTCGCTGAGAAAAAACTGGATCAATGAGGATATTAATGCCATTCAGACGGGCAAGCATCGAAGCATGACCCAGCCACCAAATCCCATCTTTCTCTGTCGAGAAATCGGCACGCTGCCACCAGGTATGAATAAACGCATCGTAACCTGAGACTGGGGGATGAGGTAACTTCGCCCGTTTGCGTTCTGCTCGCCATTTATCAAGGTCACCGGGGCGGTGGCTGGCAGCAGAGCCGAGATTCACAAAACCATCAATGCGGTGATGTGCTTTCCGGTCGTTAAACCAGGGATTTATCCAGGTCATACTGTCAAATGCCACCGCTCACAGTGCTCAATACTTAACGTTCAGCAACCAGACTGATGAAATCATCATCATTTTCTTGTGCTGCTACTTGTGGAGCTGCCCCAGAACCAGAATCTTCATGACTGACTTCAGCCTGTTCATTGGCATCACACAAGCGGCGCAGTAACACAATTTGTCGTTTCTGCTGTTCAACCAGTGTATTGAGTAACGCGATTTGCTGGTTAGCTTTGACACTGGCACGGTTAACAAAAAACCAGAGAACAAGACCGAGGATAACCATTATTGCCGAAATCACCAGGGGCATGAGTGTCACTGTGCCCGGGTTCATTACATTTTCCATCTTACCACCTCAAAAAAACCATTATACCACCAGCACCACAGTGAAAGGCCAGCGACATAAAATTTACCAGGGGATGTACTTATTAATTGTACAAATACCGCTGAAAAACTGGACATCCTGGTCGCACATCACGTTAAAAACCTGTAACCACACCAGCAACGAGGCTAACAGTAGTAACACCAGGAGTACCCATCGGTATTTTCTCACCATCTTCTCCAGTCATCGAACATTGGTAATAAGGTAGCATGCTAATCTTAAACCAAGCATCTCTACAGAAAGGATACGCTTTTCAGATTCATCATATTGTCATATTCCCCTTAAGAATTGATGATACTGGAATAATATCAATGAGAAAGAGGTTTTATGCGTCTGATTATTCGGTTAGTTATTGCTCTTGCGGTATTGTGGGCAGGTCTGCTGGTGAGTGGGTATGGTTTATTAATTGGTTCACATGAAAATGCCGCCGGGCTTGGCATTAAGTGTAACTACCTGACGGCCCGGCATATTACGTCTGCGCAGTATCTGCACCTTGACAACAATTTTTTTGGTGTCGCCAGTTGCCCTCTGTTACGTAAAACTGACGAAGTTATCGATACCGGGCGATAATCAACAACGCACCGACTACCCGGTGCGTTTATCACATCTCAGAGCTGTTCAGAATGGGTAGTCGTTATAACCCATTTGTTGGGAAATAATGCGCGCAGCATTGTGCAGCATGCTGACGTATTCATGCAGTTTATCTTCAGAGAAACGCAACGTTGGGAACGAAATACTCAACCCGGCGATCACCACACCAAAGCGGTCAAATACCGGCACAGCGATACAACGCAGCCCTTCTTCCTGCTCTTCGTTATCTTCCCCAAAGCCTTGTTTGCGGACCACCTCCAGCACTTCAAGTAACTCTTCGGTACTGGAAATTGTCCGCTCAGTGCTGCGGGTATATTCGACATGTTCAAGAATCGACAAGACTTCATCGCGATCGCGCCAGGCCAGCAGCACTTTCCCAATGGCAGTACTGTGTAACGGGTTACGGCGGCCAATACGCGAATACATGCGCAGATTGTACATTGAATCGATTTTATGGATATAAACAATACTGTCTTCGTCCAATGCACCCAGGTGAATCGTTTCTTTCGTTAAACGGGAAATTTCCCGCATCTGCAGATCAGCGCTACGAATGAGGTCGACGTTTTGTAACGCTTTTGCCCCCAGTTCAAACAGCTTAAGGGTCAGAGAATATTTTTCAGACTCCCCTTCCTGGGCAACATAACCCAACGACTTCATGGTCTGCAAAAAGCGGTATACTGTGCTTTTTGACATCATCACGCGTTGCGACAGTTCAGTGATACCAATCTCTCGCTCCTCACCCAGCGCCTGAAGAATACCAAACACCTTCAGCACTGAAGATACAGAATCAGGCTGTTTATCCAGATCTGCCACTGACATTAATCACCTCTATCGCGCATGTTTTATAAAATTCAGAACCTTTTTTTAGTATATGTGGATGACAACTTGCCCGCAACGAGTCATCGCTTATTCGTTACAAATCTGCGACATATAGCAGATATATAAATGTTATAATGTGCACTATCATTACAATGTCGGTACAGCTCACATTTTTCTATGGAAAAAACACTTTCTGATGGCCTGCCACTACCCCAGCGTTACGGCGCAATAGCCACAATAGCGATTGGTATCATGATGGCCGTCCTGGATGGCGCAATTGCCAACGTTGCCCTGCCCACCATTGCCCGTGACCTGAATGCCTCTGAGGCGGCCTCTATCTGGATAGTCAACGCCTATCAAATCGCGATTGTCATTAGTTTACTCACATTCTCCTTTTTGGGTGACATGTTTGGTTACCGCCGGGTCTACAAGGCCGGGCTGGTCTGTTTTACTGCCACATCGTTTTTATGTGCCCTTTCACCCAACCTTGAAATGCTTGCAGCAGCGCGTGTCCTGCAAGGAATTGGTGGCGCAGCTCTGATGAGCGTAAACACTGCACTGATTCGGCTTATTTACCCACAGTATCAGTTAGGGCGCGGCATGGGGATTAATTCGTTTATTGTCGCAGTCTCTGCGGCGGCAGGACCAACTGTCGCTGCGGCAATACTCTCCGTCGCCAGTTGGCACTGGCTGTTTTATGTCAACGTTCCATCCGGAATTATTGCCCTGTTGCTGGCTATCCGTTTTTTACCCCCCAATCCGCAAGGTGTCAGAAAACAAAGCTTCGACTTACCCAGTGCAATCATGAACGCTCTGACATTTGGGTTGTTGATTACCGCGTTAAGCGGGTTTGCGCAGCAACAGGCGGGGATTATTACCCTCACGGAACTGGTTGCCGCGCTGCTAATCGGGTTCTTTTTCGTTCGCCGCCAGTTGACGCTCACCGTGCCTCTGCTGCCAGTTGACCTGCTGCGCATTCCGCTGTTCACATTATCGCTGTGCACTTCTGTATGTTCCTTCTGCGCACAAATGCTGGCTCTGGTAGCACTGCCTTTTTACTTACAGTCGACCATTGGGCGCAGCGAAGTTGAAACCGGGTTGTTATTAACACCATGGCCACTGGCAACCATGGTGATGGCACCACTAGCCGGGCGCCTGATTGGTCGTTTCCATGCTGGTCTGCTCGGTGGCCTGGGTATGCTTCTGATGCTGACAGGGTTGTTTGCGTTGGCCTTCTTGCCTGGCACACCAACCGATGTGGATATAATCTGGCGAATGGCCTTGTGTGGCGCTGGTTTCGGCTTATTTCAGTCGCCTAATAACCATACCATTATTGTTTCAGCCCCGAAAAACCGCAGCGGTGGTGCCAGTGGCATGTTGGGCACGGCAAGACTCCTTGGGCAAAGTAGTGGTGCTGCGCTGGTTGCGTTAACACTGAATCTTTCTGCAACTCAGGGAACCCAATATGCACTGATAATGGCTGGTTGCTTTGCCACCGCCGCATGTATTGTCAGCAGCTTGCGCGTCACACAGACATTACCCGAAAGCTGACAGTTGCCTTGTTTCCCGGTAACAGAGCTGGTGTCAGTTCACTGGCTGTATATGTAAAAAAGGCGTGCCCAAAGCACGCCTTTATGTTGAACCCTATAGCGGAATTATTTCAGGTACTGGCCGGTACGCAGCGCTTCAATACGTTTATCCAGTGGTGGGTGAGACAAAAATAATTCGCTTAATGTTTTTGACTTCCCGTTAATGCAAAACGCCATCATGCTGCTCGCTTCCTGAGGCTCGTAACTGGTTTTCAGTCGCTGGAGCGCCGCAATCATTTTTTCACGGCCAACCAAACGCGCTGATCCGGCATCTGCATGGAACTCACGATAGCGGGAGAACCACATCGTGATAATGCTCGCCAGGATACCAAACACCAGTTCGAGCACCATTGAAACCGCAAAATAGATCAGCGGGTTGCCATTTGTCTCTTCGCCGTCATCACGGTTCCCTGACAGGAACCCGGCTGCAATTTGCGCGAGAATACGCGAGATAAAGATAACAAAGGTATTTACTACCCCCTGGATAAGCGTCATGGTAACCATATCACCATTCGCGACGTGGCTTATCTCATGAGCAATAACCGCTTCAGCTTCATCACGGCTCATATTTTGCAGCAACCCGGTACTGACAGCGACCAGTGACGCATCGCGACGGGCACCCGTTGCAAATGCATTAATATCCGGGGCGTGATATACCGCTACTTGCGGCATCGCAATCCCCACTTGCTGTGACTGCCTACGGACAGTTTCAAGTAACCAGTGCTCGGTTTCATTACGGGGTTGCTCAATCACCTCCCCACCGACAGAACGTAACGCCATCCATTTTGACATCAGCAGCGATACAAAAGAGCCACCGAAGCCAAACAGCAGGGCCATAATCAATAACCCCTGGACACTGCTTGACTGAATTCCGGTCAGACTCAGCACCAGCCCGAAAACCACCATAACGGCCAGGTTGGTTAACAGGAAAAGCGCAATTCGCATCATATATTTATTTACCTCGTTTTAACAAAACGCTCTACGCGATGAATCACATCGTAGGGGTATCGTGTACATTTTCAAGAGCCATATGCTGGCAAGTGCTTAAAAAAACATAACTTTACATTTTGTCTTAATTTACTGACGAGATACATAACAAACTCCACGAGTTTTGTGTCGGGAAAGCTGGCTCCACAGAAATCATTTTTGACCAACATATTTGCAACACCCACATCATAGCCCGTGCATATCATGGCCAGAGAACAATAGAAGAATGTGACTAAATAAAAGGCACACGAATGTGTGCCTTTAGGGGGATTAATGTATCATTACTTCTGTGCAGCAGGCTGCTTACCAGCTTCCATATTGGCAAGGTCGATTGCAATATGGACAGTTTCATCTAAATAGGGATCCGGTTCCTGATAATCTTTCGGCAAATCATCAAGTTTTTTGAGCAGTGGTTTGCCTTCGCGCTTCAGGCGGTCATTGATTCGTGCCAGGCGCAGCGCATCATCTTCCTGGTTCTCTTTCTCACGCTGAGCAAGATTCAGTGACACAATATTCCTGTGATCCTTATTGGCGTTAAACCGTGCAATATCTTTCATAATATACTGAAATTCCGGGTTTTTCGCGATCCGAGCCTGGTGCAACTTCAGTAACTCAGGTTCGAAAGGTGCCAGGTTTCCGGTTTTCGTATAATGCGCGGCTTTAATGCTATCCCAGGGTAAGGCGTTATCTTCATACTTCTCGCCTGTTTCAGTATTTTCCGTTCCGGTCGGCATCATGATATCGGGTGTAACACCTTTTAATTGCGTACTGCCACCATTAATGCGATAGAACTTCTGGATAGTGTACTGAACAGAGCCAAGAGCAGGCCATTCAGGGCGCAACATCTGGTCATAAATGCGGTTGAGCGAACGATACTGCTGAACGGTCCCTTTACCAAAGGTTGGTTCACCCACTATCAGTGCCCGGCCATAATCCTGCATAGCAGCGGCAAAAATCTCTGATGCGGAGGCACTAAAGCGGTCAACCAGCACCACCAGCGGACCTTTATAGTAAGTAATCCCGTCGGTATCACTGTCTTCACGCACTTTACCATTATTATCCCGCACCTGAACAACCGGGCCAGAAGGAATAAACAGGCCAGACAGTGACACCGCTTCTGTGAGCGCTCCACCACCATTACTGCGTAAATCAATGATGATGCTATTGACGTTCTGTTTCTCCAGTTTTTGCAACTGAACTTTAACGTCATCAGTCAGCCCAACGTAAAAGCCTGGGATATCGAGCACGCCGACTTTTTCGTTGCCAACAGTTTTTACAGACATCTTCACTGCCCGGTCTTCAAGGCGAATACGTTCGCGTGTCAGCGTCACCGTTCGGGTTTTGCTGCCTTTACCGGCTGGTAAAATTTCAAGGCGAACTTTACTACCTTTAGGGCCTTTAATCAGGGCCACGACATCATCCAGGCGCCAGCCAATAACGTCCACCATGGCTTTACCTGGCTGGCCGACCCCAACAATACGGTCGCCAACACTGATGGCCTTGCTCTTCGCCGCCGGTCCTCCCGCCACCAATGAATTAATCACGGTGTAATCATCATCCATTTGCAACACAGCGCCAATCCCTTCAAGAGAGAGGCTCATCTCGGTATTGAACTGTTCGGTGTTACGGGGAGAAAGGTAGTTAGTATGTGGGTCGATTTCATGCGCAAAGGCAGTCATCGCTAATGAGAAAACGTCTTCGCTACGCGTCTGCGCCAGGCGGCGAATAGCAAATTTATAACGCCGGGTAAGCGTTTCACGAATCTCTTTGTCAGTTTTCCCTGTGAGCTTGAGATTCAGCTCATCATATTTGACTTTCGCGTCCCAAAGTTTATCTAATTCAGCCTCTGAAGTCGGCCAGGGTGCTTTACGCCTGTCGAGGTTAATTGTTTCATTGCTGGAAAAGTCCATCGGCCGCTGCAACACTTGCAACGCATATTCATAGCGCTCAAAGCGGCGTTTTTGTGCAAGATTGAACAAATCATAAAACAAATCCAGTTTTCCGCTACGCAGCTCGTCACCAATGGTACCCTTGCGGCTCTCAAATTGCGTAATGTCACTGGCTAACAAAACATTGTGACTGTAATCGAGAAGATTGAGGTAGCGGTCGAAAATTTTGCCAGAAAACTCAGCGTTCAGGTCAAACTGGCGGTAGTGAGAACGCGTAAAACGCGAGGTTACTCGTTCACTGACGGTGGGGTGCTGAGGTTCCTCTTTCAGGACTGGAAGCTGATCAACGCGCGTGATGTCTTCTACTGCAAGCGCATTGCCCACCAACAGAAAAAGCCCGGCAAAAGCCGAAAGCCTGAAAATTTTGTTCATGCCTGGGTTGACCTCCGTCTCAGAACAGCAAATGTTCTGCGCGCACTATCATTGACATACCTGAAGCCAGCGCCACACGGACACCGTCTTTGGTAATTTCCTGTACAGTCGCATCCATTGCCGAATTACCCGCTTTAACCTTAATTGTCTGACCCAGTTTCAGCACTGAAATGTCAGTTACAGGTTTATGGTTAGCTTCCTCTGCTGGTCGTGGTTTTTTGTTCACGGGCGCTTTGCGGGGCGCATTTTCTTTGCGACGAGGCGCAGAAGCAGGACGAGGCTTACGTTCACGGCGTGCAGCAGTAGCTTCTCCGTTTTCCCCTGCAGCAGCGGCAGCAGCACGTTTTTTCGCCTGTTGCTCATTACGCTGCGCCTGGACACGCGCTTTTGCTTCTTCCAGTTGTTTGCGGGCATGTTCTACATGCTGTTCTTCCAGCTCACCACAAGGATTGCCATCCAGGTCAACTCGCGTTGCACCAGGCTTAATGCCATACAGGTACCGCCAACTGGAGGTGTACAAGCGTAACGCAGAGCGTAACTGCGTTTTGCTGAGGTTCTGTTCCCCTTCCACTCGTGCGACAAGATCCTGAAAAATACCGACTTTCAGGGGCCGGGCTTCACCTTCGGCAGTGAAACAGAGCGGGAAACGCTCAGCAAGAAATGCGATAACTTCTTTACTGCTATTCAACTTAGGTTGATTTTCCATGAAATTTCCTGATTACAACGGACTTTGCCAACCATCACAGGCACGAACAGGCGTCATTATAATGACGCCATTTGTAATTGCTACGTTATCCGTTGATTATCATGCATCTGTTAGAAAGAATTTTTTGAAATCTGTGCCAGAGAGAAGCTTTTCCAACTCTGTGACCAGGGTTTCCAGTCCGCGTTCGTCTTCTTCATCAAAGCGGCCATACTCGGTACTGTCAATATCAAGCACACCTAACTGACGCCCGCCGACTGTTATCGGAAAGACAATTTCTGCATTGCTGGACGCATCACAAGCAATGTGGCCGTCAAACGCATGAACATCTTCGACGCGCTGTACTTTACCTGTAGCAATCGCCGTGCCACATACACCTTTACCTGTCGGTATACGCACACAAGCTATTTTGCCCTGAAACGGCCCTAAAACCAGCAAGTCCCCTTCCAACAAATAAAACCCGGCCCAGTTGACAGACGAAAGACGTTCAAACAAAAGCGCGCTGGTATTTGCCAGCACAGCGAGAAAACTGGTTTCCCCTGCCAGCAGTGCTGAAAAATCCCGGTTCAACTCTTGATAAAATAGCTCTTTATTCATTAATAGTTCACTTAGTTGTATAACGTTACTGCCTGGACTACTAAAATAAGCAATAAATGCCCCGGGGCTCAAGATGAATCCTTTTTCAGGGTAAACTACTCCATCAATTTGACAGGCAGAGTTCCCGATGCACCTTAAATTGCGAATAGCCCGGCTGCTTTCTTTTCCAGCAAGAAGTGAAGTCTTGCCAAAGACAAGTGACGCACATTATCAGCGTTGTCACGAATGTGACATGCTTTTTTTGTTACCTTCGCTTACGCGTCGGCACACAGCTTATTGCCCTCGTTGCAATGCGCATGTTGACAGTGGCCGCGACTGGTCGATGAAACGGCTCACTATAATTGCTGTCACCATGCTGATTCTGATGCCCTTTGCCTGGACATCTCCGTTGCTCAGTATCTGGTTATTAGGTGCGCGCATTGATGCCAGCCTGATGCAGGGAGTCTGGCAGATGGTGAAACAGGGGGACGTGATAACTGCCTCGCTGGTCACGTTCTGTGCAGTCGGAGCCCCTGCAACCCTGGTCGCCGCCATTCTTTACCTGCGAATTGCCCCTCGTATTGGGATGAACGTCCGCCCGGTGTTACTCATGCTCCACCGTTTGAAAGAGTGGATAATGGTTGATATTTACCTGATAGGTATCGTTGTCGCCACCATAAAAGTACGTGACTATGCATTCATTCAGTGGGGCGAGGGACTGGTGGCTTTTATCGCGTTGGTCATACTCAGTATTCTGACCATTATCTACCTCAATATTGGGCAATTGTGGCAGCGCTTTTATCCCCAGCCATTCCAGAAAACGGCCAATCCTCACGCCCGTGTTTGCCTCGCCTGCCACCATACCGGGGAGCCAGACGAACGAGGGCGTTGTGTACGTTGTCATGTTCCCTTGCGCTACCGGCGCAGGCACAGTTTGCAGAAATCCTGGGCGGCACTGATTGCCTCACTGATGTTTTTAATCCCGGCTAACCTGTTGCCTGTTTCCATTATTTATGTGAATGGAACACGCCAGGAAGATACTATTCTTTCCGGCATTATCTCCCTTGGGCATGGCAATATTTTTGTTGCTGCGATTGTATTTATTGCCAGTATTCTTGTGCCCTTTACCAAAGTTATTGTGCTGTTTACCCTGCTGCTGAGCATTCATTGCCGTTGCGAACAGGGTATTCTGGCCCGGATGAAAATGCTGCGTATTATTACCTGGGTCGGGCGTTGGTCCATGCTGGACTTGTTTGTCATTTCGCTCATGATGTCACTGGTTAACCGCGAGCAACTTTTGACCTTTACTATGGGACCAGCTGCACTCTATTTCGGTGTGGCTGTAGTATTAACTATGCTGGCTGTTGAATGGCTCGACAGCCGGCTTTTCTGGGATGCTTATGAGTCAGGAAAACATGACGCCACCTGAAGCGACAGTGAAAGTCAAACGCCGCATTTCTCCTTTCTGGCTCCTGCCATTTATTGCCCTGTTGATTAGCGGCTGGCTGGTCTGGAACTCCTGGCAGGAGCATGGCACCACAATCACCATCGATTTTGTTTCTGCCGACGGTATAGTTCCTGGGCGAACCCCTGTCCGTTATCAGGGCGTTGAAGTTGGTACTGTGCAGGATATTCAGCCCAGTAAAGATTTGAGTAAAATCGTGGTGACGGCCAGCATAAAACGTTCCATGCAGGACGCCCTTCGGGCTGGCACTCAATTCTGGCTGGTCACCCCGAAAGCTTCTCTGGCGGGCGTTTCCGGCCTTGATGCGCTGGTAGGTGGAAATTACATCGGTATGATGCCAGGCCCTGGCAAAGAAGAAGACCATTTTACCGCCCAGGATTCACAACCCCGCTACCGGGAAAACAATGGTGCCCTGATGATTCATCTCCAGGCGCCGGATTTAGGTGCACTCAGTAGCGGCTCAAAAGTGTATTACCGCAAAGTTCCGGTAGGCCATGTATATGATTACACGCTGAGCAAACAGGGGGTTTCCATTGATGTGTTGATCGACAGGCGCTTTGCCAGCCTGGTCAAACATGACAGCCGTTTTTGGAATGTTTCCGGATTGAAAACCAACTTCAGCTTTAGTGGTGCATCCATTCAACTGGAAAGCCTTGCTGCACTGGTTAATGGCGCAATTGCATTTGATTCACCACCGGATGACAAACAGGCACCACAAAATGCCCAATTCACCCTGTACCCGGACATCGCACAAAGCCAGCGTGGCGTGCATGTCTCACTTTCGCTGCCGGGCGGCAGCGGGTTAAAGAGTAACAGCACGCCACTGATGTACCAGGGTTTACAGGTTGGCACCTTAACAAAAATAGCCCTTGATAACGATGGCACGGTAACTGGCGAGCTGACTGTTGACCCAAGCGTAGTCAATTTAATGCGTGAAGGTACACGTATTACACTTGCCCAGCCAAAAGTGTCGCTCGATAACCCTGACCTGAGTGCACTCCTTACAGGAAGTACCCTGGAGTTGCACCCGGGAGAAGGTAAGCCGCAACATCATTTTGATGTAGTGCCTGAAGGTGAGGCCCTGCTTGACCAGGCGAATGCGTTGTCATTGACACTTACCGCTCCCGACAGCTATGGCGTAAGCCCTGGCCAGCCAGTATTGAGCCGGGGTATTCAGATTGGCCAGGTGGTTACCCGTACACTTACCTCAGAGGGTGTAAAATTTACCGTCGCGATTGACCCAACCTACCGTTCACTGGTGCGCGCTGACAGTAAATTTGTTGCTAACAGCAGGCTGGATATGAAAGTGGGCCTTGATGGTGTCGAATTCCTTGCAGCACCACCGGCGCAATGGGTCAATGGTGGTATTAATCTGCTGGCTGGCAACCACGGTAATGCTAAAACGGATTACCCACTGTTTGCCAATATCCAGCAGGCAAAAGACAACCAACAAAACGATGTTCTCACCGCCACCCTCACATTAACTGCTGATAACCTGCCTGATATTCAGCAAGGTTCTGTTGTCCTGTATCGAAAATTTGCAGTAGGGCAAGTTATCAGTATCACGCCACATGCCGGGTCTTTTGATGTTGGTGTCTATATTGAACCGCAGTACCGCAAGTTGCTCACCCCAGACAGTGTTTTTTGGGCTGAAGGTGGCGCCAAAATTCAGTTAAACGGGCACGGTCTTACAGTTCAGGCATCGCCGCTCAACCGGGCTATTCGTGGGGCGATTAGTTTTGACAACCTGCCAAGCTCGGCAGATTTATTACCTGTAGCAGAAAAGCGTAAATTGTGGCCTTCAGAAACGGCGGCTCGTGCTATTGGCGGTCGCATTACACTTCATGCATACAGTGCAGACAAGCTGGCCTCGGGCATGCCGATTCGTTATCTGGGGATTGATATTGGCCAGGTAGAATCATTATCACTCATTACTGAACGCAATGAAGTACAGGCTCAGGCGGTACTTTATCCCGAATATGCCAATACCTTTGCCCGAAAAGGAACCCGTTTCTCTGTTGTTACACCACAAATTTCCGCAGCAGGTGTTACGAACCTCGATACACTGATTCAGCCCTATATTAATGTGGAACCCGGCAAAGGCGGACGCCAGCGTGACTTTGATATCCAGATGGCGACAATTTCTGATTCCCGGTACCTCGACGGACTGAGTATTACCGTCGAAGTGCCGGACGCCGGGTCGTTGTCGGTTGGCACTCCTGTTCTGTTCCGGGGGATTGAAGTGGGTACGGTGACCGGTCTTGGTCTGGGTACACTGTCTGACCGGGTGATGGTTTCACTGCGCATTGGAAAGCGTTACCAGAACCTGGTTCGCAGCAATTCGGTGTTCTGGCTGGCATCCGGCTACAAGCTCGATTTCGGTCTGGTAGGTGGTGTAGTAAAAACCGGGACATTCAATCAGTTTATTCGCGGCGGCATTGCATTTGCCACCCCACCCAGTACTCCGCTTTCACCCAAAGCACGAACAGGCCAGCATTTCCTGCTACTGGATAACGAACCTAAAGACTGGCGTGACTGGGGTACCGCTATACCCCGTTAATATTTCAACACAACACCGCCAGCGTGTGCCGATCTGTCGGTCGGCACACGGTTTTGTGGTAAACTACCGCATTAACTTTGTAACACAGGGACACAACGTGGCCGCCTCGCACAATCTTTTTCTTCCGCCTGAATTTCTGCAACTGATGAGTGACACGCTGCCAGACAGCACAACTCTGGACACCTTTCTTGAATATTGTGCGAAACCGCTACGCCGTAGTATTCGTGTGAACACGCTGAAAATTTCAGTTGCTGACTTTCTTGCCCTGACGGCCCCCTACCACTGGCAACTCACACCAATCCCCTGGTGCAACGAAGGTTTCTGGATAGAGCGGAACGATGAAGATGTGTTGCCACTGGGCAGCACCGCTGAACATCTGAGTGGGTTGTTTTATATCCAGGAAGCCAGTTCAATGCTGCCAGTGACAGCATTACTGTCACAGTGTGAAACTCGTCCCGCCAGCATGATGGATATGGCTGCGGCACCAGGCTCCAAAACAACGCAACTGGCTGCATGCATGGGCAACCAGGGCTTTATCCTGGCGAATGAGTTCTCCAGCAGCCGTGTAAAAGTCCTGTATGCTAACCTGAGCCGTTGTGGCGTCATTAACACTGCACTGACCCATTTTGATGGCAAAGTTTTTGGTGCAGCGTTGCCAGAAACATTTGATGCAATTTTGCTTGATGCCCCCTGCTCTGGCGAAGGTGTTATCCGTAAGGATGCCGATGCCCTGAAAAACTGGTCAACGGAAAGTATGCACAGCATCGCCGCAACCCAGAAAGAACTTCTCGAGAGCGCTCTCCATGCATTGCGCTCTGGCGGTACGCTGATATATTCCACTTGTACGCTGAACAGGCATGAAAACCAGGAAGTTTGCCACGCGTTACTTGAGGCGTTTCCTGAGCAACTCGCTGTTTTGCCACTGGATAACCTGTTCCCGGGAGCAGATAAAGCCCTCACTACTGAAGGTTTTCTGCATGTATTTCCACAATATTATGACAGTGAAGGTTTTTTTGTCGCTTGCCTGCGTAAGCACGCCAGCCTGCCTGCACCAGAAAAACCGTCATTTAAGTTAGGAACCTTTCCGTTCAAACCCGCCAGTCGCAAAGACAGCCTGTCAATACAACAGGCCGCGGCAGAGGTGGGGTTATCCTGGCCTCAATTACATAACCTGTGGGTGCGTGACAACGAGTTGTGGTTGTTTGCTCAAAACATTGAGCCGTTACTTAATAAAGTGCGTTTCTCGCGCTGCGGAATCAAACTGGCAGAGCGCCATAATAGAGGCGTGCGCTGGCAACATGAAGCGGTCATTGCGCTGGGCAATGCCAGTGCACCAAATGCCTTCGAGATTAATGGTGAACAGGCACAGGAATGGTATCGCGGCAGAGATATTTTCCTTAGCAACCCACCACAGGCCAGTGAAGTTCTGGTGGTGTTCCAGGGGCAGGTTTTGGGGCTGGCGAAAAAAGTATCCAGTAAATTGAAAAACAGTTATCCACGCGAGTTGGTCCGGGATGGCATTTTGTTCAGTGCTGCAGAATGATGTGACCTGGCCAAAATTTACGCATTTTTTGATTTGGCAATTTGTGTCATCTTCACTACGCTTCATAGGTATGACCTTATCTGGTCATACCACCTGCAAATAAATCATGGAGCGCACGATGACCAAAACCAGTGTTCGTATAGGAGCTTATGAAATTGATGATGCCGAATTGCATAGTGGGAAAGAAGGGACAACCCTGACTATTCCCTGTAAATCCGACCCGGATTTATGTATGCAACTCGATGCATGGGATGAACAAACCTCAATTCCGGCCCAAATGGATGGAGCCACATCGGAGCTTTACCGTCAGGACTACGACAAAACCACTGATGCATGGGTTATGCGGGTGGAATAGTACCAGAAATAGTGCAAGAAACAGGGAAAGGGAATTAGTGTAAGGAACTGACTGCAACCGGTCCCCTTAAACAGGAAATGTCTCTCTTCCTTTTTCAGGGTTACGGAATAAACCGATAATCAGATGCCATAACCTTTTTGGATAACCAGTGCTTCTGGATAACCAGAGACATTGTTATCGCGACACTTTCCCGCCCCATGGCGGGCTTATTTTTCTATCAGGTATTTCCCAGCCTTAATTCCCTCCCCTACACTTAATACACAGTGCCACGATGGACGTGAGGGACCCATGTACACGCTTGTGCTTTTTGTTTGTTATCTCAATGGTGGTTGCAAAACACTACCGATAGAAAATTTCACCACTGAAGAACAGTGCCTGTACGCAATGAAAGACCAGGGCATTCGCCACGGAGGATGTTACCCTTATGAAACGAAATACCGCATGAAAGGTTTGCACCCGGCAAGGCAACATAGCGACTTATGGTTACTGCACAGCCACTAACGTCAGGGTATTACCAAATACTGCCCCGGTATCAATGTAGTGCTGGTTAAAAAAACGCAGCGGTGTTTTTAGCGGTGTGTGCCCAAAGTAAAAAGCATCAGCACCTTCAATAGGTTCGCCTTTCCCCTGAATATTCCGTTGTAACCGCTCACGGCTCCAGACCACAAGCCCCGGGTCAACATCAGCCTGCCACACCCAGTGTGCTAAAGGGTAATCAGCATGCGCAATAATGATGCGTTTATCCTGCACGAGTAATTCGATAATAAGAGGGAGGTGTTTACAGCGCTGAAAGAGCTTTTCTGCTTGTTGTTTTTGCACTTCATTTAATTGGCGAAACCATCGGCCACCATTCATTTCCCATAAAAATCCGCTTTCGGTATCGTAACCGGTATCATTGAGCGAATTCAGCGCCATCACCTCGTGGTTACCCTGAACAGCACGAAACCAGGGTTTGCCAATCAGTGCCAGGCAACCGGGGCTGTCCGGGCCACGGTCAATTAAATCTCCCACAGAAATAACCAGATCCTGCCAGGGATCAAAGCAAACCTTGCGTAGTTGCCCGGCAAATTGTGCCAGGCAACCATGCAAGTCACCCACCAAATAGATGTGTCGCCAGTTACGTCCATCAATGCGTTGATACATAAATCCCCCCAATGCACTCAGTATAGCTGGCACCAGGGGCTGACAGGTCAGAAGCTTTCCCACTGACCGCCACTGTCACTTGTTAGCTCTGGTTTATGCTTGTCGACTAAAGACGGGCGTACGGGGGTTGGTCTTTGGTGTTGTTGTTTGGGAACGGCAGTAATCCTGAACATGTCCACCAGCCCGGCCAGGCGGCCAGCATCTTCTTCCAGAGCACCAGCATTATGCGATGAATCAACCACCATTGATGCATTCTGCTGTGTCGTCGTATCCAGTTCAGATATTGCATGGCTTATCTGGTCGATACCCCGGCTTTGTTCATCCGATGCCGACGCAATCTCCTTCATAATGTCATTCACATGCGACACGGAAGTGAAAATGTTCTCCATAGTTTTTCCGGCTTCATAGACTTGTGAAGACCCTGTTTGCACCCGCGATACAGACTCGGTAATCAACGTTTCAATCTCTTTTGCAGCCTGGGCACTGCGGGAAGCAAGCATACGAACCTCTCCTGCTACTACCGCGAACCCACGCCCTTGTTCACCGGCTCGCGCAGCCTCCACTGCCGCATTCAGGGCCAAAATATTGGTCTGGAAAGAGATACCATTAATTACATTAATAATTTCGGAAATTTTTTTCGAACTGTCGGTAATACTCTCCATGGTTTTAATTACACCGCGCACAATGTCGCCGCCTTTGCCAGCATCCTGTGTAGCGCCTGTTGCCAGTTGGCTCGCCTGATGAGCGTTTTCAGCATTCCGTTTCACTGCAGATGTTAACTCTTCCATACTCGCCGCAGTTTCAACTACCGCTGCTGATTGCTGCTCGGTGCGCGAAGCAAGGTCATCATTGCTGGCAGCAATTTTTCCGGCAGCCCCCACTACATGTACAACACTGTCCTGAATATCACTGATCATTTTGTGCAACCGAGTGTTCATTTTTGCCATTGCGGCAGTCAATTGCCCGAGTTCATCATCACTTGCCGGTTTAATGTGTTGTGTAAGATCACCATCAGCAATGTGCTCAGCGAGTTGCAGGTTTTCTTTAATCGGTTTAGTTATCAGGCGAGTGATATACCAGGCAGCGAGTAAACTAAACATAATGGCAACTATTGAAATGACAATCATCACACTAATGGTATGAAAAATAATGGACCTGTTTTTTTCAGCTTCAAGATCATTTAATACCTGTACTGCCTGGCTCAGGGATTGTGCAGAAGCACTCAGTACATTTGTTGCCTGCACACTTTGCTGGTAAATATGATAGTAACTCTGCAAGTTTTTCATAAACTGGCCAAAATATTGCCAGGCAGGGTCTATGATATTAAAAGGCAGATCCGACTCATGGGAGAAGTTACTATACATTTTCTGTGCCTGTGCCATTTTGGCTGACGCCTGATCGAGATAGGTCTGCTCCCCATGCATTTGCACATCGTGAGCGATATCACGCACATCACTCAGCAATAGCATAAAACTGAACAACTTATTTACCTGCGCCTCTGTCAGTTGTGTGTTTTGAATAGCATTATAATAGTCATCTAATTTTCCCTGACTGATATCCTGGCTTATTCCTTCAAGCATAGACTGACGGTCTTTTTCTTTTTGATAAACCTGCTCATAACTGTTCTGGTAGACCGCAAACTTCTGTTTTATGGTTTCAAGAAGAGGAAGATCATCTGACTGCCAGGATAATTTGCTATTACTTTCAATCAAGCCTACAGTTCTGGCCAATTCCTGACGATTCTTCTCAAGTACTGTCAGGTCATTAGTTGCAAGATAGGTAAGCCGGGCGCTTCTCAACTTATCAAGCTCTGCTGACAAGTTGTTTGCAAAATCATTCTTCGTCGTGTGATTTTTGATATTAAACAAGGCATTAATACCAAACGCTGAGACTAAAACCACAATAATCATAGCAACAGAAAATCCAAGATATAATTTCGCGGTAATTTTTAGTTTTGTAAGGCCTAACAGTTCCAGAAGCATATGGCTGTTCCTTATTTAATACAGAGCGATTTTTAACGTAAGTAAATATCACTTCAAATAAGAAGTGATTAACCATAGTGTAGCTATCGGCAATACAGAGAAGACTTTTATAGCGTATTAAATTAAAGTCAGGCCTTTATCTAAAAACAAGCACATTTATTGATCTAAACAATATATTTACAAACAACTGATTGATTGTATTCGATAATTTTTTAATTTCCGACCAAGAATTCAGTAGAAATTAAATATTAATACAGTGACATTAATATTCTTATAATAAATTCACCAGTAGTTATTTGCTAACCAGTTGTTCTCTTTTTTAATTTACCTGCACTCCATTTTCCCGTGATTACACCTGGCAGGTTAACCAGTCCGTGCTGGTTAAATTTTGCTGGCTGAAACACAACATGGCGAGTATCCTGCTGCAAGGTTAATGTGTGTAACATCAGTTTCAGGAACAGGAAATGAAGAGGTGTTTTCCGCTGTTAGCAAGTATTCTGCTAACACTGACCTGCCACGATGCACTGGCAGCCAGCGGTTTTCGCGACATGGATTTTGGTAGTAGCCCGGATGTCATTAAAGAGCATGCACATTGCACGATGACCGGCCCTGTGAAAGTTGAAATCGGGGAAATGTACCAGTGCACAGACTTCCCGTTCGAAAGTAGCGTAACCCATGCCGAGTTTTTCTTTGCCGGTAACCAGTTTATTCGCCTGGGTATCCGGGTACCTGTAGACAACACAGCCGAAACAATTAATTCACTGACGAAAAAGTACGGTCTGGTGAGTGCACCTGGAGAAGACCAAATTGTCGCCGTGCGCACCACGCCTGGCCAGTCGGTTATGTTCACTTTTGACGATGGCAATATTGCACTCTACTTTGCCAGCGACAGCCAGGGCACTACCAGTACGGTATTGCTGTTCTCATCCCCTGATGCCAAAGCCCTGCAGGATGAACATGCTGATGACCTGTAACCAGTCACTACAGGCAGACCTGAGCTCACTATCTGCGCTAATGTTGCAGGTTGTTAGCATTTAATCCTCAGGTTTTACATCATTGTGCCGATAATACTTTAACGTGGGTATTTTTTGCCCATGTTACATTTTCGCCGATTAGGGTTTACCCTTATCATGTCCTGTATCGTTCCGATATCTCTCAAATCAATCAGGATATTAAGATGGATGTATCACAGATTGCTGCACTTTCTACCGGCCTCAGCACCATGCAAACCAATAATGAGGTAAGCACGTTAATGCTGAGAAAAACGCTGGATAACCAGGAGTCAGTTGCTACACAGTTGATTAACGCGGTACCTTCACTCCCGGCTAACCCGGCAGTTGGCCGTAATATCAATACAACAGCCTGATACAAGCAACCTGTTCAGGTACTTTCCCCTATCCCGGCACCTGCCGGGATAGTTATTTCATGCCTACGGATCAGTGATGCTTGTCGGTTTCTCCCAGGAAATAGAAACCAAACGGTAAAGACCCAATAATAGTGAACATCAGCGTGTAGATAAGCACCCATGCACTTTGCATAAAGTACATAGAAACCGACCATTCAGACATTGGCATGTTGTATTCATCCACCACACCACCAAACGTTGCTTTACCAATCACAGAAAGTGCAACAACGAAGACCAGTGCGACACACAGCAAGAATTTTTTACCATTACGAGTATGAAGTTTTTCGAACATAGCGCCTCCTGAGAAATGTAGATTCAATGCGCTGAATGTGTGAATAATCTGTTATTTCTACCATATTCAGGCTGCCGGGTGAACCCATATTGCTCGCAGAGCTGTTTCCGGTTGATGGATAACTACTCTTCCCAGGGTATATGACTTACAACCTCACTAAACTGTGCCCTGACCTGCAAACAACGAATAATTTTCCCCAGAGCATTTCCTACGGTAAATCTTGCTGCAACCCTGCCGATAAATCATTTACGACTTTTTATTGGCGCAATAAAGCTCTCTGAGCACACTGAAATGAAAACAGTATGAATAAAAATGTGCTTAACGCCGTAAATACATTTCCCCTTGCAGATAGCAGGGGAATAGTCAGACGGACTCTCATTGCCATGATAGTCATGATCAGTGCCATTTTCGTGGCGGTTATCGTTACATTGTTCTCTATCGCCAACACACTGAACACACAGGCGGACCTGCAAAATAAGCATTTGATTTTAAAAGCCCTTCATGCCCGACAGGAGTCAATTCGTTCTCACCTTGATGATAACGCAAACTGGGGTGAAGCCTACACCAACCTTCATGTCAGAATGAATACAAACTGGGCCTGGGTTCAACAAAACCTGGGGAGCTCCCTGTATACGACCTTCCAGTTAGAGGGAGTATTCGTATTAGGGCCGGATGATATCACTCGCTACAGTGTCATCAGCGGACATTTGTCGCACACCTCCTTTCAAAACTGGCTTAAAGTACCTGTGTTGCCCATGCTTCACCAGAAACTTATCGAATCTGGCGGCAAAGCCATCTCACAGTTTACTGTCGTGGATAACACGCTGGTTCTGTTGGCTGCAGCCTGGATTGAGACCGGTAGTGACAACACTATCAAGCCGGTTCCCGGTCCACCATCAATCATGATTTTCGTTGACCGACTGACTCCGGCGAAATTACGTGCTATGGGCCAGGATTATGGTGTGGTTAATACTCATATTCATACCCACGCAAGGCAAGTTGACTCAGACAAACGTGAATATGGTTTTCCCTTGCACACCGGTACGGGTTTCATCAGTATTGAATGGACCAGCGCAAATCCCGGTGGGGCACTGTTAACCTGGGTGTTACCCTCGCTGGTATTCCTCTTCTTTGCCACACTATTTCTGACGCTGGCTTTAATGCGCCACGCGATGCTCAGAGCACGGGTGAATGATGAAAGCACATTTTTACTGGAACAGGGCAGACTGGCTCTGGCTGCCAGTGAGCAACGCTTTCGCGATGTTGCGGAAACAACCAGTGACTGGATTTGGGAAACCGATGACAAATTGTGTTTTAGCTGGATTTCAGGTCGTTTCCCTGTAATAACAGGTTGCCCACAGCACGAATGGATTGGCCGTCCACTAACTGCCTTCTTGCTGGATTCTCACTCGATTTATCGCCTTACTCAATGGGCCAGTTCCACCTCTGTCGGCAGCCATCTTTCTCTCATTCAGTGCCTGTATTTTTCCCCTGACAACCAGCCACATTTTTGCAATCTGGTTATCAAGAAAGTAAAAAAATCCGACGGTCGTCCCGGCTTCAGGGGAACCGCAAATGATGTTACGCAGGAAGTACAAACGCAGGCAAGAATGCGTTACCTGTCGGAACATGATGAGCTGACCGGGTTACCAAACCGTGTGCAAATGCGCCAGTTTTTGGATAGTCACTCCCTGAATCAGCTTACTAATAATCAACAAATTGCCGTATTGACTATAGATTTGGATAAATTCAAGCCAGTTAACGACCTGTATGGGCACTCAGTGGGTGACAAGATTTTGCATGATGTCTCCGCCAGGCTACGTGAATGTATGCCTGAAAATGGTCTGGTGACCCGATATGGGGGCGACGAATTTATCGTTATCTTGCCCACAGTAGAAGGGGCGCACGAACCAGAACGCCTGAGCGATGCTTTGCTATCCCGTCTCACTCAGGCATTTCATCTTGAAGATACTGACGTATACATTGGTGCCAGTATCGGTATAGCCATCGCTCCTCAGCATGCTACTGACGCGAATGATTTACTACGCTATTCAGATATTGCTCTCTATCAGGCAAAGCATGACGGGCGCAACTGTTGGCGTCTTTACCACCCTGCAATGGAAGAACAAATTGTTCAACGCCGCGAGCTTGAAAATGAACTTCGTGTTGCCATTCATGCCAACCAGTTGCAACTGGTTTACCAGCCTCGCTATGACGTACGCACCGGAAAAGTGACAACCATTGAAGCACTGATTCGCTGGCAACACCCCAGACTTGGTCTGCTGACGCCGGATCAGTTTATTCCTCTGGCGGAAGATACCGGCCTTATTTTTCAAATGAGTGACTGGGTGCTGACTACGGCCTGTCAGGATGCCGTGGAACACTTTGGCTCACTTTCCGTTGCAGTGAACATTTCTGCCATCGAATTCCGTGTTTCCGGGTTTGTCTCACGCATTCATCATGTGCTGACCACATCAGGGCTTTCACCTTCACAGCTTGAAATTGAAATTTCAGAAAATACTGCGCTTAGCGACCCGGAAAGAGTCACTGACATTATGCTGTCTTTGAAAAGCATTGGGGTGCGCTTTTTGATTGATGATTTCGGCGCCGGTTATGCTTCACTGAGTTATCTGCATGCCTTCCCGTTCGATGGAATTAAGCTGGATAAATCGTTCGTGATACCAACAGATACATCTGAAAATGCCCGACGAGTTGTCGAGAATATTGTGGGTTTGGGCAAAGCTTTTTCATTGCATATTACAGCTGAAGGTGTGGAGACAAAAGAACAGCAAACTTATTTCGAGTCTTTAGATTGTGACGCGCTACAAGGGTACTTTATTGGACGCCCGGTATCATTGGGGGAATTAAAACAGCATCTTTCCAGGCAGACCGCCAGCGAAGGAGACGGCAGACTCACAGGAAGACGAAACTGAAGAACCACATACTTTGTTTATACCCCCGAATAGTTTCGATAAAGAATACATATGCAACGAATAACTCAAACCTTGTACTATAAAACCTTCAACTCAGGATATAACCTGAAACGGCTTCTTAGTTATGGAAGCCGTCATTACACAATAAGAGAGTACCTCACATAAAAAATGTTTAAGAGATTGCCACTATATTTTCACTCCATAACCCAGCACATTCCAGTTTGAGCTACTTACTTGAGATTAATTTTTCGATAGAAGCACTTAGTTCAGTTAGACAACGTGGCACAAGCAGAACCACCGGACAGGTTAGTAAAACCATAAGCAACAGCATTATCACTGCAGATCATTTGCCACTAAGTTCAATGGATTTTAAAGAGTAGTAATTTATGCAAAAAAATCATGTGCATTGAAAGCTTCAGCACCCATTAAAACGAGTAACCAAGACCAACAACCCAGGTATTGGCTTTAAACGCATTAAGTTTTGTATATTCCCAGGAGACATCAACAACAACTTGTTTAGCTACATGAGCCTGTATACCAGCACCTACAGCAATGTTATTAGCTGAATCAGTATAGTAACTTTTTTCTCCAGATAATAAGTCGTAAGAACTCACCTTCCCATTTGCCCAACCGAGAAACCCATATCCGGAAACAGAGTCATTAAAACGATATGATGGACCAATACTAATATTGGTATACTTGAGGTTTAAATCAATACGGTTTTCCCTGAATGTCCTTTCAGTATGAGTGAGTGATGCCACAACTCCCCAGCCATCGACAACTTCACGATTAACCTTAATATTTAAACCTTGTGGGTCATCGCGTAGATTTCGCCCAGAATACTTAGTGTGACTCTGTGCATAACCAGCAGATAATATTGTTTTTCCATCATCTGCAATTGCCAGTGCAGGAAAACCAGTAACGCTAATCGATAACACTAAGGCAAGTAACTTCTTGTTCATAAGTAAATTCAAACTCCGTTGAATAAAAAACCTCAAGAATTATATAGCTGCAAAATAAACCAAGCTTAAACACTTGTAGAAATATAATGACGATATAAAAAAAACATGCAGTACATCACATCTAACCTATCTTGCTTATGCAACCAGATCTGCTTTTCTTATCAGCTCCGGCATCAGGGAAAACAGCCCCGATGGTTCAGTACATCCAGAATGGCCTAAGAAACGGCAAAATTGTTCTATTGAGAAAAATCACGCAGGAAGCGAAATTTCCCCGGTTATCACGCAATCAGGACAACTACGTAATGACTTAACGGCATCAATGTATTTCCGTCTCAGCTACATAACCGAGCATCAGTTAAAACGCCCAGTACACGACCGGACTGTCAACAGCAAAGCCGCGGGCTGACTGCTGGCAGCTGGTGGGCTATATATTGGTAATATTGAAGGCTTCCGGCGTACTGCCGAGCAGTTAGGCGGCGATGCTGCAAAAGGATATGATCAGGTACTCAATCAAACGCCCTCAGGATTGCTAATATCGGCAGCATCACTTCTGGTCGTAAGAAAACCAATAGCAGCAGAAGAACTTACGAGTTATCTTGGGAAATACAAGCATGCCCATGTTCTTTTGGATGACATGAATTTGCCTAAACTGACTTCATTATTACCTTGTTCCGCCTCACCAGGGAGTAACCGCTCTGTCCCTGTGCTGAAAGCTGTGCTCATCTGTGGGTCTGAAGTCGGAAACAGTTAAATCAGAGCGGTTTAATAAGAATATTCTTAGAATAGGCAACAGAGTATTGAATGACTTGTTAAATCAGACCTTAGTATTAGAATGTGAACACCTGCCTGGTTAGCCTGGTGATTAACCCATTATTTTTATTTAAAAAATCATCGACGGCGTTGACTCGTATACCTGACAGGAAAGATATGTTGTTTCAACTTCATCAGTAAAATATCGAGACAGAGAGAATATTGATGGCAAGGACGTATACACCCGGTTATTGCGTTGTTGAACAACCAGGAACGCTGGATTTCCAGGCCAGAATGTTATTCCAGGATTACAAGAGCGAGGCCGCTAAACAGTTCATGCAGGTTAACGCCGACACACAGTGGCTTAAACCCGGCGAGATACTGGCCATAACGGATCCCAGTGCGCCAGTGACGGCATCAATACTTAATCAGTTCAGACAGACCAAACATAAAGTTAATACTGCCCTGGTTGGTGTAAGTACAGATGAAGCCAGTTTTTTACAGCGAAACTATGGCCTGATTGCAACCATAACCAACGCAGGTGATAAAATATTTAGCTCTGTCGGAGATGCCGGGGAAAAATACTTCAAAGAAATAGAGCGCGTTCTGATAAAAATCGAATCCACCTATCGGAATCAATTTATCACAAAGGGCTCTTTGATAAGCCAGGAGTTTTTCGCTGAAAGATCTACACTTTTTAATCAGTTAAAAGAACTGGTAAATAAGCCGTTGTTAAAAAACCTGGCAAGAAGGACATTAAAACTTGCTGATTATGAAGATATGCGAAAGGCATTGAGATTATCAAGCAAGTCTATTGTACATGAGTGGTCCACAGTCGGTTTGGTTGGTATTCCTGGTTATGCTGATTATGTTGATGGAGCTGCCAAAGCGGCAAAACTATTAAAAGCTGGTGGCTATATTGGAACAGCTTTCGCCTTTGCCAATACAACAAATGATGTTATCCAGGCTTGCTCAGTAGGCAGAGAAGATGAGTGTGAAAGAGTGGCATTCCGGGAATATACTAAGTTTGGTATGGGTACAGGCGCTTCTTCTCTTGGAGGCTATTACGGCGGTTCCATCGGTTCCAGTGTATGTGTTGCTCTTGGTATAATTACTGCACCAGAAGGTGGTTCAGGTGCTTTAGCATGTGCTGCAATTGGTTCTCTTGTCGGTGGTTATGCTGCCGGAAAAGCTACAGATGCCGCGATGGATAAATTTTTCAAATGACGATAGAGATTTTTTCTAAATATGTGTCTTATGCAGGTTTACTGTTCGCCTGGATTTGCATTTTTTGTTTGATTATTAGCTTTGTTTATTTTGGAATACATAAAAAAAAATATGAAACTCTTTTAGAGAAATATAAATCAACAGGCGCTCCTCTTCCAGGTGCATATAGTTTTCATTCAATGATGGGATTTTGGGGTGCATTCCCCATGGTATATTTCTTTCGTTGCCTTACAGTTGGTAAAAAGCCTCGGGGTTGTTTTGGCGGGAGAGTATACACAGGAGATTTATTCATGAAAATTCCTGCCGAGCAAAAAAAATGGTTAAACACATACTACAACATAAACATAATAAACACAGTCTCGATTATACTTTTTTTTGTTGCAGGTGGGATAAAATACATCTTAGATATCTTTCCATAAAGTCTTTATGGAAATTTAAAAAGCAAAATGATTACAATGCTCCACACAAATAAAATAGAAAAACACAGATTATCGTTCAAAAGTAAAATTTAAAGTTGCTTGTATTTTCGCTGAATCATGACAGTGAAAATACAAGCTATTCATCGCGCAGATAACAGCAGTAAATTACAGGTGGTTTGCTGAATATCAAATCTCACAAACCAGTTAATTACCGTCTATTAATCTTGCATGGTATTGATAAACGAATCAGTAAGTGCATTTATATCAGAAAGCCAAAATTCATCCTTTAACCATGCCCAATGCGGCGCATACACCCTCAGCCATGTACTCCGGTTCACCTCAAGCATTCGCGCCAGTGCAGCGCCAGAGTAATCACGGTACGTATCATTACCGAGAGATATCGCCACTTCTTGCCCGGCCATCCATGACGGGCGGCTCCATGTAACCCAGATTAAAACCGGAGCAATGCTGGCAATACCGCTTTCGCTGGAAATTAGCAGTACGCGCCTTTCCTCTGTCATTGACCGGTGCAGGTTGGTAAGCCGTTCTGCTTTTCTTATCAGCTCCGGCATCAGGAAAAACAGCCCAGATGGTTCGGTACATCCAGACAGCCTAACCAAAGGCTTTGTTAAAGCCCGAAATAAGTCCGGGATCCTGTTTAATGACAACCCGCCGAGTTTTCATGAAATCAGGAGCTTATCTGGCCGACTTCACGAAGAACAACGAGGCAAAGATTTTGCGCAAAAGTTGTTCGGGCATCGTTCAGAAAAAATGACAGAAAAATATCTTGATGTGCGTGAGAAAGTGTTTACTCTGGTTTGAGGCGAAAGACCGGATATGCAATTTCGTGCATTTTCGTGCAATCACCTCTAAGTCATTGATATATAAGGCGATAAAAAAAGACCGAATACGATTCCTATATTCGGTCCAGGGAAATGGCTCTTGGGAGAGAGCCGTGCGCTAAAAGTTGGCATTAATGCAGGCTATTTGCCTTGCCTTTTAAGAATAGATTACCGCGTCAGCTTTTCCAGTGTTTGGCAAAACTGGAGTATAAAAAACATTAACTGACCGGGACTGGTCGCGAAAAAGCCGTAACAGAACAAACTCTGTTACGGCTTTTCTTTTATTTATGGCATCAAAAAATCAACCAGTTAACCACAGAGGTGGCTTGCCCGTTCGATAAAGGGCTGTAATGACATTTTTTTACCTGGATGTTGAGGATCATCTATTCGAATGGTCGAAATTGGCTGCCCCGACACTTTCCCTTCGGCCACTTGTTGCTCAGCAACCTGATTCAGAGGATATTGCACCAGTGTGCTGGGATTAATGACATACAGCGCATTACCTGGTCGGCAAACCAGCATCACTTCTTCACGGTTGAATGCCCATTTATCCTTGCCCACCTGAAACCGGCTTACCGTCTGTATTTCAGAAGACGCCTGTGCGACAAATGCTGTGCCCAATAACATCAGCCCAATCGTTAATTTTCTCATTTTGCGTGCTGCTCTCTTCAAGCCCGGGAAGCTGAGGAACTCAGAAAGCCCGGTTTGTTACCCAACAGAAATTTTTACCAGACTATAACGATTATTCACCGGCTGCGTCACTCTTGATGCGGTAAAGAATTTCTATGTAATGTATAAGGCTGCTGCAACACTTCGCGTTATCCCCGGGTTTATGATTCATCTATTACAGGGTACACTTCACGCATTATCAGGAGACTATATGAACACTAACCTTGCAAATCTTCCTCAAGAAGACATGGATAAAATCAATGTAGACCTTGCAGCCGGAGCGGTTGCGTTTAAAGAACGCTACAACATGCCCGTTATTGCCGACCAGGTTGAGCGCGAACAACCCGAATCTTTGCGTCCATGGTTCCGTGAGCGCCTGGCTGCCCATCGTCTGGCATCAGTAAATCTTTCTCGCCTGCCTTATGAACCAAAGTCGAAGTAATGATTACATCCAGTAGCAGTTAGTTACGTTCTGTCCGTTACTCTTCCTTATACAGATTTTCCTGATTGAAATATCTCACCCTGGCCGTGCCGGGGTGGTTGTGTAAGAAGTGTACTATGCATCAATGGAGTGGTGGTCTGTTGCCGAAATGATGAAATGTGGCAGGGAGAGACTCTGCCACTGGTTAACTGAAAACGGACAGGCTAACCAAGCCGTTGTTCAGCAAGTCCAATAAGGAAAGCGCACTCAAGTGCCACGGTATCGTAATACTGATAGCGACCTGATTTACCACCATGGCCAGTATCCAGGTCAGTCCACAATAACAGAAGGTGGTCATCTGTCTTCAGTTCTCTTAACCGGGCCACCCACTTTGCAGGTTCCCAATACTGAACCTGGGAATCGTGTAGACCTGTGGTGACCATCATATGCGGATACACTTGAGGTGTGACCTGGTCATAAGGGCTCCATGCCTTGATGGCCCAGTAATCTTCGGGGATATGTGGGTCGCCCCACTCTTCATATTCACCGGTCGTTAGCGGCAGAGATTCATCGAGCATCGTGGTCACAACATCAACAAATGGAACTTGTGCCAGAATGCCACGGAATAATTCAGGCCGCATGTTCGCCACGGCCCCCATCAACAACCCCCCTGCACTTCCGCCCATCGCATACAACTGCCCAGGTGCGCCCATTCCCCGGACCAGCAACGCTTCACACACATCAATAAAATCATTAAATGTATTAGGTTTGTGCGATAACTTGCCCTCTTCATACCAGGATTGCCCCAGCTCACCGCCGCCCCGTATATGAGCTATGGCGTATACAAAACCGCGGTCGAGCAAACTGAGCCGTGTAGTGCTGAAATCAGCGTCGATACTCTCGCCATACGCACCATAGCCGTATACCAGTAAAGGGTTCTGCCCCATTCTGAACTTATCTTTACGCCAGACCAGGGAAACCGGCACCTTAACCCCGTCCCGTGAGTCAATCCAAATCCTGTCGCTCTGGTAATTCTGCGAATCAAACCCGAACACTTCCTGCTGCTTCAATAAACGCCGTTCGCCAGTGAGCATATTCATTTCGAATACTGTTTGTGGGCGGGTCATTGAGGTATAAACATAGCGCAGCCATTCATTGTCTGGCTCATGATTATTACTGGTCCAGACAACCCAGGCAGGGTCATCAAGTACCAGTCGCTGCTGGCGGCCATTTCTGTTGTCAATCAGGCGTAACTGCGTCAGTCCATTTTCACGCTCCTCAATAACCACCCAGTGAGTAAAGAGCGTAAAATCCTCGACCATTACGGTATGGCTTGCAGCCTGCACAACTGCCCATGTATCCCGTTTTGTTTCCGGACTGCAGTACAACCCAAAATTTTTGCCATCCTGGTTTGAACGTACCCAAAATTGCCCCTGGAAATGGTCAATGTCATACTCATGCTGCGTTTTACGTGCAAGAAAACATTGCGGTATGGCGGATGAATCATTGGCATCCAGTAACCAGGCTTCACTGGTTGTGGTGCTGTGCAGGGCAATAATCACAAATTCCGTTGAGCGAGACTTATAGATGCCAACATAAAAACGATTATCTTCCTCTTGATAGACCAGTTCGTCATTTTCTGTCGCGTCACCCAGCCTGTGGCGCCACACCTGGTAAGGCAGCAAAGTCACTGAATGCTTTTTGACATAGTAAAACGTGGCGGAATCATTCGCCCATACCACACTACCAGAAAGCTCAGTGACAGTGTCATTCAGCCATATGTCATTAGCCAGGTCTTTCACATGTAATTGATACTGGCGGCGAGAAACCCGGTCTTCCGTCACTGCCATCAGACGATTATCCGGAGAGACACTTAGTGCGCCCAAGTCGTAATATGCCCCTCCCTGAGCCCGCCTGTTGCAGTCGAGCAAAATATGCCACTCATCGTCAACATTCAGCTCTGCTGGCTGACGTTGCCAAACAGGATACTCCGCATTTTCATCAAAACACTGCCGGTAGCGATACCCGTTACGTTGCCAGGGAACACTGCTCTCTTTTTTGGGCAGACGGGCAACCATTTCCTCATAAAGGGCCTGCTGAAATTGCTCAAGAGGAGCCATAATTTGCATACAGTAATCATTCTCAGCACGAAGATACCCCAGCACTTCGTGTGACTGACGTGAATCATCCCGTAGCCAGAAGTAATCATCATGCCTGACATCGCCATGCCGGGCTAACAGGTGCGGGCGCTTTGCTGCCCGGGGAGGGATAACTGGCGAACGAGCCATAATAACTCCTGAAAATGGCACAACTGCCGCACAGGATATCACGCTAACTGCGCGTGGAGAGGAATTGCCTGTCATTATGAGGACATGCAAACCAGCTGTACAATAAACCCACTATTGTTTACGTAAAACCGGGCATATATATGCCCGGTTATTCAGCCTAACGCTGGTAATCTGCATTACCTGCTTTGCAATCCACTGTTACCTGGTAGTGCAAATCTTGTTTTTGCCCCCGGACAACTAATGGTACAACCCATGTATCGCCATTGTGGTGCATGTCTTTGACATTGACCCAGGCCACGGGGTCATTCTGCCCCAAGGCTTTCTGGTCGTCAGACCAACGCTGTAACCGGTTTTGCAGGTAATCATTTTTAACTGTTGCGGCAATATTTTCCGCTTTCATGTTCTCACAGGGAATGAGATTTACGCGTTTGGTTACCGCATTCGCCGCAGCGGATACAACCATCACAGTAAATGCCACCATACACCCTGTCAAAAAGCCTGTTTTATTCACATGCCACTCCGTGATTTATCAAGTTGTGAGAAAAGCATGGTACAAAACAGGCAACCTGCAAGTCGGTTCAGGCAACTTTCACTTTCTTTTCAACGGAAACTGGCAGGTTTTCGGTAACATCTGGTAACCTACCGGAGCGCAAAATACCGCTCAGTTCATCTTTATGTTCCGCAAGCCATAAGGCAAGCTCTTCGCGCAGCCCTCCTTCCAGCAAGACCGGAGAACTTTCCAGATAGTCAGTCAGGCATTCCGCCAGATCTAACATTTTGTCATAGGCATCGGCCTCTTTTTTGCTGACAAAAGACATTTTTTCCTCACCGTCTCTCACGACAACATATTTAACTACGACTGCCATCATGCTGCTCCAATTACTGTATTTATATCCAGTATACGTTAAAACTGAGCTAAAATGCAAACCCGCTGCCAACGCAAACGTTTTCGTATATACTGCCGCTGTTTTTCTCACATCAGGTACTGCGATATGGCTATTTTAGGAACTGCGCTGCGTCCGGCAGCAACACGCGTAATGCTTCTTGGCGCTGGGGAACTGGGCAAAGAAGTGGCGATTGAATGTCAGAGGCTGGGTCTGGAGGTTATCGCCGTAGACCGGTATGCCGATGCCCCTGCAATGCACGTTGCTCATCGTAGCCATGTAATCAACATGCTCGACCCACAGGCACTGAAAAACCTGGTTGCAGAAGAAAAACCTGATTATATCGTGCCGGAAATTGAGGCGATCGCTACAGATATGCTGGTTGAACTGGAAAACCAGGGCCAAAAAGTTGTTCCCTGCGCCAAAGCCGCACGCCTGACAATGAACCGTGAAGGTATCCGCCGGTTGGCTGCAGAAGAATTGGCCCTTCCCACGTCCACATACCGTTTTGCTGATACGAAAGCAGATTTCGTTGCCGCAGCAGAGGAAATTGGTTTCCCGTGCATCATTAAACCGGTTATGAGCTCTTCCGGAAAAGGGCAAAGTTTTGTTCGTGATGCCAGCCATCTGGATAAAGCATGGAGCTATGCGCAGGAAGGCGGCCGTGCAGGTGCAGGCAAAGTGATTATTGAAGGTGTCGTTGCGTTTGATTTCGAAATTACACTACTGACGGTGAGTGCGGCGGATGGTGTACATTTCTGCGCCCCTATAGGCCACCGCCAGGAAGATGGCGATTACCGTGAATCATGGCAGCCACAGGCAATGAGTGAGCTCGCGCTGAGCCGGGCACAGGCCATTGCTGAGAAAGTCGTTCTGGCGCTGGGTGGTTATGGCTTGTTTGGTGTGGAACTGTTTGTTTGTGGTGATGACGTCGTGTTCAGTGAAGTATCGCCTCGCCCGCATGACACCGGTATGGTCACCATGATCTCTCAGGATTTGTCAGAATTTGCACTGCATGTTCGCGCTTTTCTGGGGTTACCTGTTGGCGGTGTTCGCCAGTACGGCCCTTGTGCTTCAGCTGTCATCCTGCCGAACCTGACCAGCACAGATGTACGTTTTGGTGGTCTGGAAAATGCACTCAGTGCAGGCATACAAATCCGCCTGTTTGGCAAACCTGAGATTAACGGTACTCGTCGTATGGGGGTTGCGCTGGCAACGGGTGAAACGACAGAAGATGCAGTCGTCCGGGCAAAATCAGCATCCGGGAAAATACACGTTAAGGGTTAATCCCCGGCTCCAACAACAAAGACGAAAACGGCACCTCAGGTGCCGTTTGTATATGACTCAACCAGTTAACTGGCCTGATTATTTCGCGCCTTCAACAGCTTCACGGGCCAGGCGGGTAATACGGTCATAGTCGCCAGATTCCAGCGCATCAGCCGGAACCAGCCAGGAACCACCGATGCACAATACGCTTTTCAGTGCCAGGTAGTCGCGGTAGTTTGCCGGAGAGATACCACCCGTTGGGCAGAAACGCACCTGAGAGAATGGGCCAGCGATGGCGGATAAAGCTTTGGTGCCACCGTTAGCTTCTGCCGGGAAGAATTTGAACTCACGCAAACCGTAATCCATACCCAGCATCAGTTCAGAAACAGTGCTGATCCCAGGGATCAGTGGAATGGTACCTTCGGTTGCGGCTTTCAACAGGGAGTCAGTCAGACCCGGGCTGATAGCAAACTGCGCACCGGCTTCGGTCACTTCTGCCAGTTGTTGTGGATTGAGCACGGTACCAGCCCCAACGATAGCATCCGGCACTTCTTTTGCAATCAGACGAATAGCATCAATAGCGCAGGCAGTACGCAGTGTAACTTCCAGTACACGTACCCCACCGGCAACCAGTGCTTTTGCCATTGGCACTGCATGCTCAAGTTTATTGACAACAATAACCGGCACAACAGGACCTGTTTTCAGGATTTGTTCCGCACTTGTTTTCCAGTTTTTCATCAGAGAATGTCTCCCGACAACGTTTAGTCAGCGTTACGGCGCAAATGCGCCGGGTGTTAGAATGAAATACAGGTTGCGCCCTGTTCCGCCCCGGATAAGTTCTCGCGCAATGCACCGAATAACTCACGACCAGTCCCAACACGTTGAGCGCTGAGGTCCGGGTGGAACGGTTCACGTTCTTGTAGTTCCGCGCCGTCAACCAGCAAGGTTAGCTCGCCAGTCTGCCCGTTTACGCGGATCATGTCGCCATTACGGACTTTAGCCAAAAGCCCACCAGCATAAGCTTCCGGTGTCACATGAATTGCAGAAGGTACTTTACCGGAGGCACCGGACAAACGGCCATCCGTCACTAATGCAATTTTGAAACGACGGTCCAATAATACACCAAGTGGCGGCATGAGTTTATGTAATTCTGGCATTCCATTCGCTTTCGGGCCTTGATGGCGGACAACGACAACGCAGTCCTTATCAAGCAAACCCGCTTCAAATGCTGGAACGACATCGTGCTGGCTTTCAAAAACAATGGCAGGCGCTTCAATAATCTGATTTTCCACAGGCACTGCAGAAGTTTTCATCACTGCGCGCCCGAGGTTGCCACTCAATACTTTGGTGCCGCCATGTTGGGAGAATGGTTTATCAATAGAGGCAATAATATCGCTATCCAGTGATTCAGTTGCCCCTTCTCGCCAGTCAAGTTTGCCTTCATTCAGCCAGGGCTCCATGGTGTAATGTTGCAAACCAAAGCCCGCAACTGTATTGACATCCTCATGTAACAAACCGCCTTTAATCAGTTCGCGCATCAGAACCGGTACACCACCCGCAGCCTGAAAGTGATTGATGTCCGCCGGGCCATTGGGGTAAAGACGCGCCAACAACGGAACAACCGAAGAAATTTCGGAAAAGTCATCCCAGTTAATAATAATGCCTGCGGCACGCGCCATTGCGACCAAATGCATAGTGTGATTAGTGGAACCACCTGTGGCCAGCAGTGCGACGATGCCATTGACCACCACTTTCTCATCAATCATTTTGCCCAGTGGCATCCACTCATTCCCATTACCGGTAAGGCGTGTTACCTGACGTGCGGCTGCGCATGTCAGCTCTTTACGCAGAGGCGCATCCGGATGGACAAATGACGACCCGGGTAACTGCATCCCCATGAACTCAATCACCATCTGGTTGGTGTTCGCTGTACCATAAAATGTGCAGGTACCCGGCGCGTGGTAAGAGGCAGCTTCAGATTCAAGTAATGCTGCACGGTCAACTTTCCCTTCTGCATACAACTGACGAATACGCACTTTTTCTTTATTAGCCAGCCCGCTCGCCATTGGGCCTGATGGCACAAACACCGACGGCAAATGCCCGAATGACAGTGCAGCCATCGCCAACCCGGGCACAATTTTGTCGCACACACCAAGGAATAACGCGCCATCAAACATATTATGAGACAAGCCCACCGCCGCTGACATGGCAATCACTTCACGACTGAGCAGCGAAAGCTCCATTCCATCCTGGCCTTGCGTCACACCATCGCACATAGCCGGAACACCACCAGCCACCTGGCCTACTGCGCCCACGGAGTGCAGTGCCTCGCGAATAATTTGTGGATAAGTTTCATAAGGTTGATGCGCAGACAGCATGTCGTTATAGGCTGTAATGATGCCAATGTTGCTGCGCAGCATATTTTTTAAAGAGGCTTTATCTTCTGCCTGGCAGGCAGCAAACCCATGAGCCAGATTGCCACACGCCAGTTCTGCACGGTGCACTGTTTTACTTTTCGCCTGTTCAACGCGGGCCAGATAAGCTTCCCGGGTTGCGTGTGAGCGTTCAATAATTCTATTTGTTACGCGTAACAATACAGAGTTCATAAAAGGTCCTCATAGTTCTGTCTGCCATCGGCAGTTTTGTCGGATATATCAGTGAGATTTAAAATAGCTCTGATTCCTGATATACCGCACTCCAGGGGCAAAATCGCTTCAGTTAGTGTAAATAAAAAAGCCCCGCTGGTGAATCCAGTCAGGGCTTTAATTTAAAAAAAATTACCTGCTTTCTGTGTTAGATCATGTTACCGGTAAAGTTACAGCTAACTGCTCCCCTGCAGAACTTACTCGAACTCGTTCCAGGAACGGCCATCACGGGTGATCATGGCGACTGAGGCTACAGGCCCCCAGGTCCCGGCCTGATAAGGTTTTGGCGCTTCATTATCAGCGGCCCAGGCTTCGGTAATGGAGTCAACCCATTTCCAGGCCTCTTCCACTTCATCGCGGCGCACAAACAGGGCCTGAATACCACGCATTGTTTCCAGTAGCAGGCGCTCATAAGCGTCTGCCAGGTGGGTTTGGTTAAAGGTTTCGGAGTAGCTCAGGTCAAGTTTTGTCGTTTGCAGGTTGTGCTTATGATCAAGACCTGGCACTTTGTTCAGAATCTGAATATCAACGCCCTCATCAGGTTGCAGTCGAATAGTCAGTTTATTCTGTGGTAACTCCTGCCAGGACTCTTTAAACAGGTTCAGTTCCGGATTCTTGAAGTAAACAACTACCTCAGAGCATTTAGCCGGTAAGCGTTTACCGGTGCGCAGGTAGAATGGAACTCCCGCCCAACGCCAGTTATCGATATCAACACGGATGGCGACAAAGGTTTCAGTGCCACTGCTTTTGTTCGCTCCTTCTTCTTCCAGGTAACCTGGCACTTTTTTGCCCTGTGCAAAACCAGAGGTATATTGACCGCGCACCGTTTTTTCACGCACATTTGAGCGATCAATGCGGCGTAGCGATTTCAGTACCTGAACTTTGGCATCACGGATGCTGTCCGCCGTCAGGTCAGATGGTGGTGACATGGCAATCATGCACAAAATTTGCAGCAGGTGGTTTTGAATCATATCGCGCATCTGCCCGGCTTTATCAAAATAGCCCCAGCGCCCTTCAATCCCCACTTCTTCTGCTACGGTAATTTCCACATGGTCAATGGTCCGGTTGTCCCAGTTATTAACAAACAATGAGTTGGCAAAACGTAGTGCCAGCAGGTTCAGTACCGTTTCTTTCCCTAAATAGTGGTCAATACGGTACACCTGGCACTCTTCAAAATATTTCCCAACCTGGTTGTTAATCTCCTGAGAAGTTTCCAGAGACGTACCCAGCGGTTTTTCCATGACAACACGCGCAGGTTTGGCATTCAGTTTCGCCTCGCCCAGCCCTTTGCAAATAGCGCCAAAAGTGCTGGGTGGCATAGCGAAGTAGTTAATGGTGGTACGGTTTTTCTGATCAAGCACTTTACCCAACCGGGTAAATGCTTTGGTATCGTTGACATCCAGGTTACAGAATTCCAGCCGCGCGCTGAGTTTGTCCCACAACGCTTCGTTGATTTTCTCTTTCATGAAGGTTTCCAGCGCTTCACGAATCACTTTGGTGTACTCAGCTTTGTCCCAGTCAGCACGCCCTACGCCAATAATGCGCGTGTCGTCATGGAGTTGGCCCGCTTTCTCCAATTGATACAGGGAAGGCAACAGTTTCCGGCGCGCCAGGTCACCTTTCGCACCGAAAATAACCAGGTCACATGCCTGAGCTGTTTGCGTTACCGCCATCTTTGTCTCCTCGTTATGTCTGGCCTGATACTCAGCCAGGCGCTTATCTGTAATTTTCTTTCATACTAATGTACTGTGTTTACATCTTTAACAACACTGTACAGATGCCAAAAGGCATTTTATTGACTAAGTTTTAAAGAATTGTCAGTTTTACGCCTCGTCTGGCTTGTTTCTGCGGGCAAACAAGGCACGGTAAAGCAGATTTTGCTGTTATGAAAACAAGACTCTGATCATGTTATGAAAAAAAACAACAACATCCTGCCAGAGGTTGTATCCAATATCTGCTGCAAAAGCGTATATTCATCACAAAATTGACACGGTATCACCAGATGGCGAAATCGTCCTTATCAATGAGTGTGCTGTAATCTATGAACATGCTGGACAAAATTCAGTCTCAACTGGAACATCTTAGCAAGTCGGAGCGAAAAGTTGCCGAAGTAATTCTTGCTTCGCCTTCAGGTGCCATGCACTCGAGTATTGCCACTCTTGCCAGCGAGGCGGGCGTGAGCGAACCGACAGTAAACCGTTTCTGCCGCCGCCTGGAAACACGCGGGTTTCCCGACTTCAAGTTACATCTTGCCCAGAGCCTTGCCAGCGGGACCCCTTATGTCAACCGTAATGTCGATGAAGACGATACGGTTGAAGGGTATACAGCCAAAATTTTCGAATCAGCCATGGCAAATCTGGACCATGTGCGCCAACAACTTGATATGCAGGCGGTTAACCGCGCCGTAGACCTTCTTACCCAGGCAAAACGCATTGCATTTTTCGGGTTGGGCTCATCGGCAGCCGTTGCGCACGATGCCATGAACAAGTTTTTTCGTTTTAATGTCCCGGTCATCTATTCCGACGATATTGTTGTTCAGCGCATGAGTTGCATGAATTGTAGCGAAAATGACGTTGTTGTGCTGATTTCTCATACTGGTCGCACCAAAAATCTGGTCGAGCTCGCACAACTGGCTCGTGAAAACGATGCCATCGTCTTATCAATCACAACCAGCGGCTCTCCACTTTCCTGGGAATCAACACTTGCAATTCTGTTGGATGTTCCTGAGGATACCGATATTTATATGCCAATGGTTTCACGGCTTGCACAACTTACTGTGATTGATGTTCTGGCAACCGGTTTCATTTTGCGCCGTGGCGCAAAATTCAGGGATAACTTGAAGAGAGTCAAAGAAGCCCTGAAAGAATCGCGGTTTGATAAAGGTTTGATGGTACCCGGTGATCAGCATTGAAATTATAACTAAAGCTGTATCAGTCGGTTCGTTCGGTTAATGTTGTCTTTGCGTTACCAGGCGTGCAGAAATACCGGGTTTTATTCACGCAACACCAAGTTGTTTCAGTCAACGGAGTAATAAATGTCCAGACGGCTACGTAGAACCAAAATTGTCACCACGTTAGGCCCGGCAACTGATCGCGATAATAACCTTGAAAAAATTATCGCGGCAGGCGCTAACGTTGTGCGCATGAACTTCTCTCATGGCACCGCCGAAGATCACCAGATGCGTGCAGATAAAGTACGCGAAATAGCAGCCAAACTGGGGCGCCATGTGGCTATTCTTGGCGACCTCCAGGGGCCAAAAATTCGTGTGTCCACGTTTAAAGAAGGCAAAGTCTTTCTTAATATCGGCGATAAATTCCTGCTGGATGCGAACCTGGGTAAAGGCGAAGGCGACAAAGAACAGGTTGGTATTGACTATAAGGGCCTGCCTGCTGATGTTGTCCCGGGCGATATCCTGTTGCTTGACGATGGCCGAGTGCAGCTAAAAGTGCTGGAAGTTCAGGGGATGAAAGTCTTTACCGAGGTGACTGTCGGTGGCCCCTTGTCCAACAATAAAGGGATTAACAAACTCGGAGGGGGTTTATCTGCTGAAGCCCTCACAGAGAAAGACAAAGCTGACATTATTACTGCTGCAAAAATTGGTGTTGATTATCTCGCAGTGTCCTTCCCTCGTTGTGGTGAAGACCTGAACTATGCTCGTCGCCTGGCGCGTGATGCGGGCTGTGACGCTAAAATTTGTTCCAAAGTTGAACGTGCTGAAGCTGTCGCAACAGAAGAAGCAATGGACGACATCATTTTGGCGTCTGATGTGGTTATGGTCGCACGCGGTGATTTGGGTGTTGAAATTGGCGACCCGGAACTGGTTGGTATTCAGAAAACACTGATTCGTCGTGCCCGTAAACTTAACCGTGCAGTAATTACCGCTACGCAGATGATGGAATCGATGATTACCAACCCGATGCCAACGCGTGCTGAAGTTATGGATGTGGCTAACGCAGTGCTTGATGGCACTGATGCCGTTATGTTGTCAGCAGAAACTGCTGCCGGCCAGTATCCGGCAGAAACCGTGGCCGCAATGGCACGCGTGTGTGTCGGCGCGGAAAAAATCCCCAGCATTAACGTTTCCAAACATCGCCTTGATGTTCAGTTCGAAAATGTTGAAGAAGCCATCGCTATGTCTGCCATGTACGCGGCAAACCACCTTAAAGGTGTGACCGCAATTATTACCATGACAGAATCCGGGCGTACAGCACTGATGACCTCACGTATCAGCTCTGGTTTGCCAATTTTCGCCATGTCACGCCATGAACGTACACTGAACCTCACCGCTCTTTATCGTGGGGTAACACCTGTGCACTTTGACAGTGAGCTTGATGGCGTTTCTGCTGCGAACGATGCCGTTAACCTGCTGCGCGATAAAGGCTACCTGATGTCTGGTGATCTGGTTATCGTTACTCAGGGTGATGTGATGAGTACTGTGGGCACCACAAATACCACACGCATCCTTACTGTTGAGTAATATTTTCACTCTCAACTGACGCATAAAATAAAGGGGCCTGAAGGCCCCTTTAATATTTCTGCCAGACAAACAGTATGTTATCTGTGCGGACATGAAAATCTCTGTTACGCTTTGCCTCGCGGGAACAATTCTTTACGCCGGTAAGGTTCTGTCTCACCGGGTTTGCGTGTTTTCAGTAATTTCAGTATCCAGGTGTACTGCTCCGGATTTGGCCCAACCAGTTTTTCCACTTCATCATTCATGCGCCGTGCAATCGTAACATCGTCTGCTTCACGCAAGTCGTCCATCGGTGGGCGCAGGTAAATATCCAGCTTATGGGTTTGTGCGTTATAAACCGGGAACATAGGAACCACGCGTGCACGGCAAACCTTCATCAACCGCCCAATTGCAGGCAAGGTTGCTTTATAGGTAGCAAAGAAATCAACAAATTCACTTTGTTCCGGGCCGTGATCTTCATCGGGCAAGTAGTACCCCCAGTAGCCCTGCCGAACAGAACTGATAAAGGGCTTTATGCCATCATTACGTGCATGCAGCCGGCCACCAAAACGCCGCCTTACAGTGTTCCATGCAAAATCGAATACCGGGTTACCCTGGTTATGAAACATTGCAGCCATATTGTTGCCCTGAGCCGCAAGTACCATAGCGGGTATATCGACAGCCCAGCCATGAGGTACCAGAAAAATCACATTTTCGTGCCTGGAACGCAGTTCCTCGATGATTTCCGCATGATGCCACTGAACACGTTTTTGCACATGCTCAGGGCCACGCAATGCTAATTCGGCCATCAGAACCATAGATTGTGGTGCAGTGGCAAACATCCGGTCAATGACAGCTTCACGTTCTGCTTCCGGCAAATCCGGAAAGCAATAGAATAAATTGATACGAGCCCGGCGGCGCGCCCCACCTGCTAACCGGCCTGCTTTGACCCCAATAAAGCCCAGAAAAGGATCACGTAATTTAGGCGGTACCAGCGCCAGAGCGGCAAATGCACCCACACCTAACCATGCTCCCCAGTAACGTGGATGCAGGAATGCGCGGTTAAACTCAGGGATATATTCATTATTCGCTTTTTTGCTCATTTCCATGCCGTTATCAGCCAGTCCTCAGGATTACTTTTATTTTAGCGGGCTAAATCTACCAGATAAAAGAAAAGCCGGCACTTGATTAAGCACCGGCTTTCAGGCTGGCAAACAATTTAATTAAAGACTAATTGTGGTCTGATTTCACGAACCTGCGCCAGATAAGTGCGGCGATCAGCACCGGTCAGTCCTTCAGTACGCGGAAGTTTCGCCGTCAGCGGGTTTACCGCCTGCTGGTTAATCCATACTTCAAAGTGCAGATGTGGCCCGGTTGAACGCCCGGTGTTGCCAGAAAGCGCAATACGCTCACCACGTTTCACTTTATCGCCTGGTTTCACCAGTAGTTTCTTCAGGTGCATATAGCGTGTTGTATAGGTGCGTCCATGACGAATAGCAATGTAGTTCCCCGCAGCACCATCGTGTTTGGCTACAATCACCTCGCCATCACCCACTGACAACACTGGTGTGCCCTGTGGCATCGCAAAATCCACACCACGGTGCGGGGCTATGCGCCCGGTAACCGGGTTCAGGCGGCGAGGATTAAAGTTTGATGATACCCGGAACTGGCGACTGGTCGGGAACCTTAAGAACCCTTTGGCCAGACCATTCCCATTTTGGTCGTAGAATTTGCCGTCAGCGGCACGGATAGCGAAGTAATCTTTACCACCGGTTTTCAAACGCACGCCCAATAAATGACTCTGACCACGCTTGCCATCAAGCTGTTCGCGTGAAATTAACGCAGAGAACTCATCTCCTGCTTTCAGTTTGCGGAAATCCATTTGCCACTGTAACGCTTTAACGACATCGTTAACTTCATTGCCACTAAGCCCTGCTGCTCTTGCGCTGGCAACAAAACTGCCGCTAACTTTGCCCTTGATAACCCGGTTGACCCACTCGCCCTGCTGTACTTCAACATTGCGCTTGAAACCGTTATCAGTACGGTCATAAACACGCGTTTCGCGTCGCGAAACATCCCAGGACAATTGCTGTAAGTTACCATCGGGGGTGAGCGTCCAGGAGAGTTGCTGGCCGATTTTGAGATTTTCCAGGTCCTTATCCGTGCTGGTTAACTGACTGATTTCTCCCATATCAATACCGTATTGATTAAGAATACTGCTCAGCGTATCACCGGTAGAAACCACATAATCCTGAACACCATTGCTGGACGTTGTCTCATCGCTGCCATCCTGTGTCGTTGTGTCATCAGGTGGTAACGCAACATCCACATCATCTGCCGATGTTTGATCAATTGGCTCGCTGGCATCCGGCATCAGCGTATGGACGGGCTTGTTGTCATGAAGATCCAATGCTTTCACAACAGGTGTGGCATCGGGATGGTAAACATAGGGCCGCCATACGGCGACCGATAAAGTGAGTACTGTCAGGGACCCCAGCAAAACGCGATGGGGTCTGGGCAGGCTGTTAAAAGCCATAGCGACAGAGCGGGCTATCTGTTGCACGTACAAAAATCCTCGTTAATCTCCTTCCAGACAGCTCGTGTACTGATGAGACAAGTGGGTTAAAAACTGCATGTAGCTGTCTTTACCCAACGCGATACCACTTCCTAACGGGTCCAGGGTCCCAATGCGCACCCCTGTACCACGGGCAACGGCCTCGACAACGGCTGGTCTGAATTGTGGTTCAGCAAAGACACACACCGCCTTTTGCTCAACCAACTCTGTTCTGATGTTATGTAAACGCTGTGCACCCGGTTGAATTTCAGGGTTTACGGTAAAGTGCCCGAGAGATGTCAGACCGTACTGTTTTTCAAAATAACCATACGCATCATGAAAAACGAAATACCCCTTCGTTTTCACCGGTGACAGCTCGTCTGCAATCTGCTTGTCCGTGCGGGCTAATTCTGCCTCAAATTGCTGCAGGTTTGCGTCCAGTTTGGCTTTATTTTTCGGCATAAGTTCCACTAATTTATCGTGAATTGCAACCGCTGCCAGTTTTGATATTTCAGGTGAAAGCCAGATATGCATGTTGTATTCACCATGATGGTGATCATCATCACTATTTTCGTCCTGTTTGTCATGATGTGCAGCATCACTCTGTACATGTTCATGGTCGTGATCATCGTCATCACCACCTTTCATGAGTAACGGTTTCACTGCTGCCAGAGTGGACAAGGCGATGTTTTTATCACCCGCCTGTTGAGCCACTGGCTTTTGCATAAAGGCCTCCATATCCGGGCCAACCCATACCACTAAGTCACTGTTTTTTAATTTTATTATGTCACCTGGTTTCAGCGCGTAATCGTGTGCGGAAGCGCCATCCGGGAGTAATACTTCTGTCTTAGTTACTCCATCAGCAATCGCGGATGCGATAAAACCCAGTGGTTTAATTGAGGTGACAACATCGGCCTGAGCCACTACAGTGGTGCCCGCCCAAAGTGCAACTGTAAAGCCCGCGCAAAGAAATGTCTTTTTATGTAACATAATGCGTTATTCCATCATCATTCCAGCGAAGTTTGTGATATTATAACATTCGTTAACTTCTGCAACGTTTAAATCCATGAACAATCTTGTCTCACTGGAAAACGTGTCTGTGTCATTCGGGCAACGGCGTGTTTTATCAGATATTTCATTCTCCCTTAAGCCTGGGCGTATTCTTACGCTTTTGGGGCCAAATGGGGCCGGTAAATCCACTCTGGTGCGTGTCGTGCTGGGTCTGGTAGTTCCAGATGAAGGAAGAATCAACCGGGACCGTGGGCTGCGTATTGGCTATGTTCCACAAAAACTCCAACTGGATGCCACTCTGCCGCTTACCGTAAGCCGGTTTTTGCGCTTACGTCCGGGGGTAAAAAAATCAGACCTGCTCCCTGCTCTGAAACGGGTTAACGCTGCTCATCTGCTTGAAGCGCCTATGCAAAAACTGTCCGGTGGGGAAAACCAACGGGTTCTGTTAGCAAGAGCTTTAATGAATTCTCCGCAGTTATTAGTACTGGATGAACCGACCCAGGGCGTGGATGTCAACGGGCAACTGGCGCTCTATAACCTGATTGACCAGTTACGCAAAGAACTGGATTGCGCTGTATTGATGGTTTCGCATGATCTGCACCTGGTCATGGCGAAAACCGATGATGTGCTGTGCCTTAATCATCATATTTGTTGCTCCGGCACGCCAGAAAGCGTGTCTATGCACCCAGAGTTTATCGCGATGTTTGGCACCACAGGTGCAGAGCAACTCGCGGTGTACCGCCACCACCACAATCACCGCCATGATTTACGTGGTCGCATTGTATTACGCAAAGGGAATGGCGCTTCATGATAGAAATTCTGTTACCCGGCTGGATTGCGGGTGTGTTACTGGCCTGTGCGGCCGGGCCCCTGGGTTCGTTTGTTGTCTGGCGGCGGATGTCTTATTTTGGTGACACACTGGCTCACGCCTCCTTGCTGGGCGTGGCTTTTGGTTTATTGCTTAATGTCAGCCCATTCTATGCCGTTATTGCAGTAACACTGGTTCTTGCAGCAGGGTTAGTCTGGCTTGAGAAACGGCAGCATCTTGCTGTTGACACGTTGTTGGGCATTCTCGCACATAGTGCACTGTCGTTAGGCCTGGTGGTGGTCAGCCTGATGGCCAATGTCCGGGTCGATTTAATGGCCTACCTGTTTGGTGATTTATTAGCGGTCACCCCAACAGATTTAGTGACGATTTCACTTGGCGTGTGTGTCGTTATTGGACTACTTGGCTGGCAATGGCGTAGCTTGCTGGCGATGACCATAAGCCCGGAACTGGCGTTTGTCGATGGTGTCCGTATCCAGCGGGTAAAACTGCTGCTGATGCTGGTTACCGCACTAACGATAGGCGTTTCGATGAAGTTTGTCGGCGCTTTAATTATTACATCGTTGTTGATTATTCCGGCTGCGACTGGCCGCCGCTTTGCCCGCACACCGGAGCAAATGGCAGGTTATGCCGTACTGGTGGGCATTCTGGCGGTTACTGGCGGTCTGGCCTTTTCCGCCTTCTATGACACACCAGCCGGGCCTTCAGTGGTGTTATGTGCCGCCTGCCTGTTCATGTTCAGCATGATGAAAAAGACGGTGGTATAATTGCGGTTCCCGTGAATATATAAGCCCTTGTCTGGTTTTGCCCGACAGGGGCTTTACTCTACATAGTAGTTGGTGCCGCTTTGAGAAAGCGCACCACAAGTAATCAGCCGTTCTCCGGTGGTGTAATCCCGAAGTGTTGCCAGGCGCGATTTGTGGCCATACGCCCACGGGGCGTTCGTTGAATAAACCCTTGCTGGATCAGATAGGGTTCAAGAACGTCTTCAATCGTTTCGCGCTCTTCACCAATCGCTGCGGCCAGGTTATCCAGGCCGACCGGGCCACCCATAAATTTGTCGATAATCGCCAACAGTAATTTACGGTCCATATAGTCAAACCCCTGGACATCGACATTCAGCATATCCAGAGCCTGGCTGGCAACATCAGCACTGATCACACCATTATGGCGCACTTCCGCGTAGTCTCTGACCCGGCGTAATAGCCGGTTAGCGATACGTGGTGTACCTCTTGCCCTGCGTGCCAGCTCCAGAGCTGCATCCGCCGCCATATCCAGCCCCATAAACCCGGCGCTGCGGGCGACGATATGTTGCAGGTCACTTACCTGATAAAACTCCAGGCGCTGCACTATCCCGAAACGGTCACGTAAAGGCGAAGTCAGAGATCCAGCCCGCGTGGTTGCCCCCACCAGCGTAAAGGGTGGCAAATCAATCTTGATTGAACGTGCAGCCGGCCCTTCACCTATCATAATATCCAGCTGATAGTCTTCCATTGCCGGATACAGCACTTCCTCCACCACCGGAGAAAGTCGATGGATTTCATCGATAAACAACACGTCGTTAGGTTCGAGATTAGTCAGCATCGCCGCCAGGTCGCCTGCTTTTTCAAGCACTGGTCCGGAAGTGGTACGTAAATTCACGCCCATTTCATTCGCAACGATATTTGCCAGCGTGGTTTTCCCAAGCCCCGGCGGGCCAAAAATCAACAGATGGTCGAGCGCTTCACCACGCAAACGCGCTGCTTCAATGAAAATTTCCATCTGCTTGCGCACTTCTGGCTGGCCAATATATTCCTGCAGCATTTTAGGGCGAATAGCCCTGTCGATGTTGTCTTCCGGGCCCTGGTTGTCTGGCGAAACCAGACGGTCGGCTTCAATCATTATTTACCTCACAGCACTGCGCGCAACGCTTCACGAATCAATGTTTCACTATTCGCGCCAGATGTTGCCACTTTCGAAACCATACGGCTTGCTTCCTGAGGTTTATAACCCAAAGCCACCAGTGCAGCCACGGCTTCAGCTTCAGCGTCATCGGCCGCGGCACTCGCGGGCGCACTCAAGACCAGATCAGCCGCAGGTGTGAACAAGTCACCGTGCATGCCTTTGAAGCGGTCTTTCATTTCAACCACCAGGCGTTCCGCTGTTTTTTTACCGATACCCGGAAGCTTCACTAGTGAAGCCGGTTCTTCCCGTTCAACAGCATTAACAAACTGCTGTGCCGACATCCCTGACAAAATAGCCAGAGCCAGTTTAGGGCCGACACCATTTACTTTGATTAACTCACGAAACAGTGTGCGTTCCTGCTTATTATTAAACCCAAACAGGAGTTGCGCATCTTCTCGTACCACAAAGTGCGTGAACACCACCGCTTCTTTACCTACTTCAGGCAGCTCATAGAAGCAGGTCATTGGCATATGGATTTCGTAACCCACGCCACCTGTTTCCAGCAATACCTGAGGCGGTTGCTTTTCCAGCACAATCCCTCTGAGTCGGCCTATCACACTTTGCTCCTGATCTTTATTGGACGGAATTAATGGTACCTATAATATAAAAAAGGCTGGATAAATATCCAGCCTGATTTATCGCAACCTGCCTCGCGCCAGGTTAAGGCGTGCGGACCCTGCCTGAATGGCATTCTGGCTGATGTGGCAATGTGTAATAGCAATCGCCAGCGCATCCGCTGCATCGGCCTGCGGATTAGAAGGCAGGTTGAGCAACCGGCGCACCATGTGCTGAACCTGCGCTTTCTCAGCACTGCCAATCCCGGTTACTGTTTGTTTAACCTGCCTTGCAGCATATTCAAACACCGGTAAGTCATGGTTAACAGCAGCAACAATAGCCACTCCCCGGGCCTGCCCCAGCTTTAACGCTGAGTCGGCATTTTTCGCCATAAAGACTTGCTCAATGGCGAAATAATCCGGTGCAAACTGGGTGATAATTTCGCTGACGCCAGCATAAATTAGCTTCAGCCGGGACGGGAGGTCTGTCACCTGAGTGCGGATACATCCGCTCCCAAGGTAACTCAGTTGCCGTCCCGCCTGCCGTATTACTCCATAACCAGTGATGCGGGAGCCGGGGTCAATACCCAGTATAATGGACATCGCCCGCCTCCGGCATATGGCGTATTAGCGCAATAATCAAAGGGTCGCTGCGACTTCGTCGGAGATCTCACCGTTATGGTAGACTTCCTGCACGTCATCACAGTCTTCCAGCATATCGATAAGGCGCAGCAATTTCGGCGCTGTTTCCGCGTCCATATCGGCTTTGGTTGACGGAATCATTGACACTTCTGCTGCATCGGCTTTCAGGCCTGCCGCTTCCAGTGCATCACGGACTGCGCCCATTTCTTCCCAGGCAGTGTAAACATCGACAGCGCCATCGTCGTAGGCAACAACATCTTCCGCACCCGCTTCTAATGCCGCTTCCATGATGGTGTCTTCATCACCTGTTTCAAAAGAGATAACCCCTTTTTTGCTGAACAGGTAGGCAACAGAACCATCAGTACCCAGATTACCACCGGTTTTAGTGAAAGCATGACGCACTTCGGCAACCGTACGGTTACGGTTGTCACTCAGGCATTCAACCATAACAGCTGTACCGCCAGGGCCATAACCTTCATAAATGATGGTTTCCATGTTTGTGTCGTCATCACCCCCCACGCCACGCTGAATCGCGCGGTTTAAGGTGTCACGCGTCATGTTGTTTGCCAACGCTTTATCGACAGCAGCACGCAAACGCGGGTTAGACCCCGGATCGCCGCCACCCAAACGGGCAGCCGTAACCAGCTCGCGAATAATTTTGGTAAAAATTTTACCGCGTTTGGCATCCTGTGCCGCTTTGCGGTGCTTCGTGTTGGCCCATTTACTATGACCTGCCATAACTTTCTCCAAAAACGCCTTATTCAGGCGGCATCGATTACAAACTCTTCAATCGCCTGCCGGTTACTCCAGGATTTAGTGAGTACCGCTGCATCTGTCGCGTTCACCCATTTCCAGTCCAGATGCTCTGAAATCACAACAGACCGTTCGTGGGGCAGAGCCAGGCAAAACCAGGACTCTACATTACGCACAATGCCCGGGGCATAGCGATGACGTAAATGTGTAAATATCTCAAACTCCACACGCCGCTGGCAGTCGATCAAGGCCAGTTGCTCATTGGCAACATCAATGGCGACCTCTTCCTTTACTTCGCGAAGTGCGGCATCCACGGCGCTTTCCCCCTCTTCCAGGCTGCCTGTCACAGACTGCCAGAAAGTGGGGTCATCACGCCGTTGTAACATTAACACCCGGCCAGTGTCCTGGGCATAGATCACCACCAGGACAGAGACAGGCCGTTTAAATGCCATGTTACTTATTCTCCTGAGCGTTCTTTTTCACCACTTGCAGGCTTAACTCTTCCAGGGCGGCCGGGTTAGCGAAGCTGGGTGCCTCAGTCATCAGGCAGGCAGCGGCTGTCGTTTTCGGGAACGCGATAACATCACGAATATTTTCCGTCCCGGTAAGCAACATGGTCAGGCGATCAAGGCCAAATGCCAGGCCTGCATGAGGTGGCGTACCAAATTTCAGCGCATCCAACAGAAAACCGAATTTTTCGCGCTGTTCATGCTCATTGATGCCCAAAATACCGAATACTGTCTGCTGCATTTCGCCATTATGAATACGCACCGAACCGCCACCAACTTCATAGCCGTTAATCACCATATCGTAAGCATTGGCAATCGCAGTTTCTGGTGCGGTTTTCAGTTCAGCCGGAGACATATCACGCGGTGAGGTAAACGGATGGTGCATTGCCGCCAGACCACCTTCACCATCTTCCTCAAACATGGGAAAATCGATAACCCATAACGGAGCCCAGGCTTTATCATCGGTTATTTGCAGGTCTTTACCTACTTTAAGACGCAGCGCACCCATGGCGTCAGAAACGGTACGGGCTTTATCAGCGCCGAAGAAAATCATGTCGCCGTCCTGCGCTCCGGTGCGGGCCAGGATGGCTTCAATAATTTCTGCTGTTAAGAATTTTGCCACCGGGCTATTGATACCTTCGGGACCGGCATCACGCTGGTTAACTTTGATATACGCCAGGCCTTTAGCACCGTAGATCTCAACAAATTTACCGTATTCATCAATTTGTTTACGGGTCAGATGTGCTCCGCCAGGAACACGCAATGCCGCAACACGACCTTTGGCATCATTGGCCGGGCCCGCGAACACTTTAAATTCAACAGATTTTACCAGGTCTGCAACATCAACCAGTTCCATTGGGTTACGCAGGTCTGGCTTATCAGAACCGTAGCGCCTGTCTGCTTCAGCAAATGTCATCACCGGGAAGTCACCCAGATCAACACCTTTGATTTCCAGCCATAACTTACGGATCATCGCTTCCATGATTTCGCGTACTTGCTCTGCGGACAGGAAGGAGGTTTCCACATCAATTTGGGTAAACTCAGGCTGGCGGTCAGCACGCAGGTCTTCGTCGCGGAAACATTTAACGATTTGATAGTAGCGATCGAAGCCAGACATCATCAGCAGCTGTTTGAACAACTGGGGAGATTGTGGCAACGCATAAAACTTCCCTTTATGAACACGGCTGGGAACCAGGTAGTCACGCGCGCCTTCCGGGGTAGCTTTGGTCAGCATGGGCGTTTCGATATCCAAAAACCCGTGCTCATCCATAAACCGACGCACAAAACTGGTGATTTTTGCACGCGTTTTCAGGCGTTGGGCCATTTCCGGGCGGCGTAAATCCAGATAGCGGTATTTCAGGCGCGCTTCTTCAGTATTAACCTGATTGGAGTCCAACGGAAGCGGCTCTGAGCGGTTGATGATATTGAGGTCAGTGGCGAATACTTCCACTTCGCCTGTTGCCATATCACGGTTTACGTTCTTTTCATCACGCGCGCGAACAACACCCGTAACCTGAATGCAAAACTCATTACGCAATTCAGCCGCAGCACCAAAGGCCTGCTGACGATCCGGGTCGAAGAAAACCTGCACGATGCCTTCACGGTCGCGCATATCAATAAAAATAAGACTACCGAGATCGCGACGGCGATTAACCCAACCACACAGTGTTACCTGCTGCCCAACATGGGACAGATTGAGCTGCCCACAATAATCTGTACGCATGAGATATCCCTTAACTTCGCTGCACCGGTACTGTTTTCAGTTAGAGAAAAACACCGCGCAGCGTTGGCTGAAAGCCACAACTGGATGAAAAAAGGCGGCTATTATACTGGAAATTCCGCCTGCCGATAAGCCCATCACACCCTGGCTGATTGATTGCTGTGCACGGGCTTGCATCTACAGGCAAAATTTAACAAAAATAACTAGCCGGGTAACGGCATTAACACCTAAGGTGCCATTCTTTGTAACTTTTGCCATAACCGGTAACCCTGCGTAAATTGGTACGCTCCATTGCAAAGCTAAGCAGGTGCTAAACAGTTATGCTGTATATTGGTTTACCCCAATGGTCACATCCTAAGTGGCGACAATGGGGTATTACATCGCTGGAAGAATATGCGCGCTATTTCAACTGTGTTGAAGGCAACACCACGCTGTACGCTGTACCCTCTGCAGAAACAGTGATGCGCTGGCGGGCAATGAGCCACGATGATTTCCGCTTTTGTTTCAAATTCCCGGCCACTATCAGCCACCAGGCGGCTCTGCGCGACTGCGCCAGCCTGACTCAGGCATTTTTACAGCGGATGGAGCCACTGGCAGAGCGTGTTGCTCAATACTGGCTGCAACTCCCGGCAGCCTTTTCTCCGCAAGATCTCCCCGTATTATGGGCTTTTCTCGACAGATTACCACAAGGGTTCAACTGGGGCGTTGAAGTGCGCCACCCGGCATTTTTCGAAAAAGGTGATATTGAACGGGCGTTAAACCAGGGACTGCATGCCCGGGGCGTAAACCGGGTAATCCTCGACAGCAGACCTGTGCATTCTGCCGCAGCTTCAACACCCGCTATGGTCGAAGCGCAGCGCAAGAAACCACGGCTTCCGGTTCATGCGGTGCTGACCGGAACCATGCCTCTCGTACGGTTTATCGCCAGTGATGATATGCCGCAAAGCGCCGGTTTGTTCCATCACTGGATTAACCGCCTGTCTGGCTGGTCTGAGGACCATAACCCATTTTTGTTTTTGCACACACCAGACATTGGCGAGGTTCACCAAATTGTGACGATGTTATTACCGGTACTGCAGCGCCTGGTGCCTGATTTCACACCGCCGCCAGCCCAACCGGAACAGCCCACCTTATTTTGATAGCCTGGCGACAGAGCAGCACGTTCAGGCTATTATTGTTTCAGCTCACGACAGGTCAGGCAAAAAATGGAGTTTTTATGGTCAGTGCACTGTATGCAGTTCTTGGCACATTATTGTTGCTAAAGTTATCTGTTGATGTAGTAAGAATTCGCGTGCAGTACCATGTTGCCTATGGCGATGGGGGGTTTTCTGAGCTGCAAAGTGCTATTCGCATACATGGCAACGCAGTGGAGTACATCCCCATTGGCCTAATCTTGTTGCTCTTTTTCGAAATGGATGGCGCTGCCTACTGGATGGTGCATACATGCGGCAGCATTTTGCTTATTGGGCGAATCATGCACTATTACGGATACCGGCACCGGCTTTTCCCCTGGCGCAGGGCGGGCATGGCCTGCACATGGCTCTCATTAGTGCTGATGGTGCTGGGTAATCTGTGGTTTATGCCATGGGAGTTGGTTTTCTCGCTCCGTTAACGCACAATACGGCACTTTGTAATTCTCGGATTCCTCGTTATGTCTAACCGCGACATGCTGTTCTCTGCGCCTATCGCAAGCCTTGGCGACTGGACCTTTGATGAACGGGTTGCTGAAGTTTTCCCGGATATGATCCAACGCTCGGTACCGGGCTACTCTAACATTATTTCAATGATAGGCATGCTGGCCGGGCGTTTCGTCACGCCAGCGAGCCAGGTTTACGACTTAGGTTGCTCTCTGGGCGCAGCTACGCTTTCTGCCCGGCGCAATATCAATCATGCAGATTGCCGGATTATTGCTGTCGATAACTCAGCGCCAATGGTAGAACGCTGCCGCCGTCATCTTGACGCTTTCCGTGCAGCCACTCCTGTTGATGTCTTAGAAGCCGACATTCGTGATGTGCCAATTGAGAATGCCTCACTGGTGATTCTTAATTTCACTTTGCAGTTTCTCGCCCCCGATGATCGCCTGGCGCTGCTTAGCAAGATTTACCAGGGTCTGAACCCGGGTGGCGCGTTGGTGTTATCAGAAAAATTCAGTTTTCCGGACCAGCAAATGGGTGAACTGCTGTTTGATATGCATCTGGATTTTAAACGTGCCAATGGTTATAGCGAGCTGGAAATCAGCCAGAAGCGCAGCATGCTGGAAAACGTAATGCTGACTGACTCTGTCGATACCCACAAAGCACGGTTGCAGGCCGCCGGGTTCACACATTGCGAACTCTGGTTCCAGTGTTTTAACTTTGGTTCTCTGGTTGCCATCAAATCAGGAGAATCAGCGTGACGAACTTTGGGCAGTTTTATAGCCAGATTGCAACCGGCCCGCTGGCACACTGGCTGGAGACCTTACCAGCGCAAATCGCACAATGGCAGCGTGACGGGCAACATGGCCAGCTCAAACACTGGCAAAATGCTGTTTCTTTCCTGCCAGAGCGCGTTCCTGATCATATCGATTTGGTTAACAGCGTTAGTGCAGGCAGTACCACACCGCTTAGTGAAGGGCAAATCACCGGGTTAACCCGCCTGCTCCGGCAACTGATGCCCTGGCGCAAAGGGCCTTATCACTTTTATGGTGTCCATATCGATACTGAGTGGCGCTCTGACTGGAAATGGGACCGTGTCGCACCGCACATTTCACCGCTGGCTGACCGCCTGGTGCTTGATGTCGGCTGTGGTAGTGGTTACCACATGTGGCGCATGGTGGGTGCAGGTGCAAAACTCGCGGTAGGTATTGACCCTACACAGCTTTTTCTCTGCCAGTTTGAAGCGGTTCGCAAATTACTGGGAAATGACCAGCGCGCGCATTTACTTCCTTTGGGGATAGAGCAACTTCCTGCGCTGGAAGCGTTTGATACCGTGTTCTCAATGGGGGTGTTGTACCATCGCCGCTCCCCCCTTGACCACCTGTGGCAGTTGAAAAACCAGTTGGTCAGTGGAGGAGAACTGGTACTGGAAACGTTGGTGATTGAAGGTAATGAGCATGATGTGCTGGTGCCGGGCTCACGTTATGCACAGATGCGCAATGTCTATTTTATTCCATCTGCACTGGCGCTGAAAAACTGGCTCGAAAAATGCGGTTTTGTCGATGTGCGTATCGTTGACCATAACTACACAACGGTCGAGGAACAACGCCGTACCGACTGGATGGAAACTGAGTCGTTGGCGGATTTTCTCGACCCACAAAATCCACATCTGACCTGTGAAGGGTATCCTGCACCATTACGTGCGGTGCTCATTGCCCGCAAGCCCTGACATCCTGCGGCTGTATTACAAGGCCATAAAAAAACGCGCCCGGTTGCGATTCCGTTGCGCGTTTTCTTTTATCGACCGGCAGAATTGTCAGATCGCAATATCCGCCACCAGTTCATCTTCCACCAACTCGCCTTCTGGTAACGGCGCTGTCTGGGTTACCGGCGTGGTGTTATGCACCAGTTCAAGCACATCGCTGGTATAATCCAGAATGTGTTCCGCCATTGCGCTGTCCTCATCCAGTTGATGGCCAAGAGAAGGCAACATGGCCTTCAGTTTGACCTGCCAGTCTGCACTCAGCATTTTATCGGCAAACAGGCTGCGCATCACTTCAAGCATAATAGGCGCAGAGGTCGAAGCGCCAGGGGAAGCACCTAATAAAGCTGCTATTGTGCCCTGTTTGTCGCTCACCACTTCCGTACCCAACCGCAATACGCCGCCTTTCCTGGTGTCACGCTCAATAACCTGAACACGCTGTCCTGCCTGCCACAAGCGCCAGTCTTCTTTTTGTGCCTGAGGGTAATACTCACGCAACGCTTTCAGACGATCTTTATCAGACTGTACCACCTGCCCGACCAGGTATTTCACCAGGCTGAAGTTATCAAGCCCGACATGCACCATCGGCAGCAGATTAGATGGCCGGGTTGTTGAAGGCAAATCCCACAGCGATCCATTTTTCAGAAAACGGGTGGAGAATGTGGCAAACGGGCCAAACAACAGTACACGTTTACCATCCAGAACACGCGTGTCTATATGTGGAACGGACATAGGAGGCGCACCGACAGAGGCTTTTCCATAGACCTTCGCCAGGTGTTTATTAACCACTTCAGGCTTCTCACACACTAAAAATTGTCCACCCACCGGGAACCCTGCATAAGCCTTAGCCTCAGGAATACCCGATTTCTGGAGCAGTTTCAGTGCCGCTCCGCCAGCACCAATGAAAACCGTTTTTGTTTTCACCCGGTGTTGTGTTTTGCTGGCTTTTTCAAGCAGGGTTACTGTCCAGGTATTATCCGGGTTACGGTGTAAATCCCGTACTTCAGTTCCCAGACGCAAATGGAAATTAGCTTTTTTCTTCAGTGAGGCAACCAGCTGGCGGGTGATTTCGCCAAAATTGACATCGGTGCCGCCTTCCGTCCAGGTTGCTGCAACAGGTTGAGACGCATCGCGCCCTTCCATGACCAGCGGAGCCCAGGTTTTAATTTGTTCGTGATTTTCTGAATAGGACATACCACGAAACAGAACGCGGTCCTTCAGTGCTGTATAACGGGCACGCAGAAAATTAACGTTATCCTGCCCCCAGACAAAACTAACGTGAGGAACACTACGAATAAAGGAACGCGGGTTTTGCAACACACCCTGCCGAACCTGCCATGCCCAGAACTGGCGTGAAATCTGAAACGCTTCATTAATATCAACAGCTTTTTGGGTACTGACCGCACCGTTTTTATCAACCGGCGTGTAGTTCAGTTCCATCAGCGCGGAGTGCCCGGTACCTGCATTATTCCAGCCGTTGGAGCTTTCCTGAGCCACATTATCCAGACGCTCCACCATAGTGATAGACCAGTTTGGCTCCAGCTCCTGCAAATAGGTGCCCAGCGTAGCGCTCATAATGCCGCCACCAATAAGCAAAACATCTATTTCCTGCATTTTTGTTGCAGTGGCAGAGGAAGCCAATCCGTTGTTCCCTGTTCCCGGCTCATATTGCCCGGCAGCGATTTTTTTCATAACTTCATAGCCTTATAACTTTATTATCGCAATTGAAAGCGTTTTCAGAGATTCGGTATGCCATCGAGAGTGATGATGCGCAGGGTTTTGTAGAGGTTAAACGTTTCACGGACCATCACCTGAGTTATTACGTTAACACCAGGCAATGAAAATTTAAATAATTTTTAAATTATAAAGTTTTTTGTTTTATTAATGTTTCTTAATTGTAAAACGAAGCATTCCTGTAAAAACAATCGATTGCATAGTTTTCAAACAACCATTCCCGAGCAATCGACAATAGCATTACCTTAACGTTTGGTGCAACACTCCCTGCAACCTTTGATTTTCCACGCTATTGCCGGATACTGGCAGGTATCGCTATCGCGTTATATTTCATAACCAGAAAAATATGTGAGTGGAACCGCATTCATCATCAATGCATGGTTATGCAGTAAATAAAACTATTTTAATAACAATGATCTGGAAGAAACGCCTGGTCACAGGTAATTAAAAAACACCCGCCGGATTCAGGTGTATCTATAATTTTTGGTTATTTATTGCAGAAGCAGAAATCCAGGCATAAAAAAAGCCCCGACAAAAGATCGGGGCCTGGTACATGCAAACATCATATTGGGCGACATGATGTGCGGCAAAAATCAGTTCTCCTTGTGACCGGACAGAATCGTTTTCATCTCCGTTACCGCAGAAGCACTTACCCGATAACGACGAAATTCATCTGCGTCAGGGTCTGCTGACATGGATACCCCCTGATGCCGGTAACGCATAACCGATGGCACATATTCTCCGGCTGAGCTGTGCAGTTCCTGAATACCGCTCTCAACAAACAACCGTATGTTGGACGGGCGCACACCCGCTCCTGCCATAATAATTGGAGTTCCGGCAATCCCAATAAGTTCCCTCAGCAACGTAATTCCTTTCTCAGCGCTGGCTGCCTGCCCGGATGTCAGTATCCGTGCAACGCCCAGTTCGCCTAACTGGCACAGAGCTTGCTGTGGTGACCGGCACACATCGAAGGCTCGATGAAAGGTGACTGCCATGCTCCCTGCAGCCGACATCACTCGCGACATTCGCTGCAAATCAACCTGGCCATCCTCTGTCAGTACACCCGTTACAATGCCCGGGAACCCGGCATCACGCATCAGGGAAATATCATCCAGCATAATGTCAAAGGAGTGCGCGTCGTAACAAAAGTCGCCACCACGCGGGCGAACAATAGGATGAACGGGCAGTGAAACCAGGCGGCGAACAGCCCTTAACAGGCCTGCTGATGGAGTGAGTCCACCTTCAGCTGGCGCGGAACATAACTCAATTCGGTCAGCCCCAGAGCGTTGCGCCACCATGGCGCAGTCCAGGCTATAACAACAGATCTCCAACAACGCCATTGACATTCTCCTTTTTACTCTTAACCTGGTAGATATCCATTTTGTCATTAGTCTGATTTATCTTTTCAAGCAGGGCAATCATGACATTCAATTTCGATGAGCATACCGACCGCTATCACAGCGACAGCATTAAATGGAATCACTGGCCGCCCTCTGTATTGCCAATGTGGGTAGCGGATACCGATTTTCGCTCCCCGCCTTGCGTGATTGAGGCGTTGCAGGCCCGTGTTGCACAAGGTGTGTTTGGATACGGTAAACATCCGGATGGTCTGGCTGAGGCCGTTGTTAACTGGCTGGCTAACCGTTATGACTGGCATATTGAGCCTGAATGGCTGGTCTTTATTCCGGGTGTCGCAACCGGGTTGAATCTTGCCGTGCGTGCTTATTGCGGCCCGGACCAGGGAACGCTCGCGCCCGACCCCATCTACCCTCCATTTCGCAAAGCAGCGCGTCTGGCGGGGCACACTCAGTTAAATGCCCCCTTGCATCTGCAAAATGATCGTTGGGTGATGAATCTTGAAGAAATCGAACCACAGTTGTTGGGTAACGAACGGTTACTGATGTTATGTAACCCACAAAATCCTGGCGGGACGGTATACCGCCGCAATGAGTTATCAGAACAACTGGCCTTTGCCCAGCGCAATAACCTGATTGTCTGTTCTGATGAAATCCATTGTGACTTGCTGCTGGACGAAGGCGCACACCATATTCCCTTTGCCAGCCTGAGTGACGACGCGGCACAGCGAACAGTCACCCTCATGGCACCGTCCAAAACGTGGAATATCGCTGGTCTGGGCGCGTCTTTTGCGATTATCGCCAATCCGGTATTGCGCCAGCGTTTTGTTGCAACGCGGGCAGGCATTGTTCCTGAGGTGGATATTCTGGCAATTACCGCCGCTGAAGCGGCACTACGTGAGGGGGGCTCCTGGCTGGACGCGCAATTGCAGGTGCTGCGTAACAACCGCGATACGCTCTGCGCAGCCATAAACGCCCTTCCAGGTTTAGCCGTGATTCCTCCTGAAGGCACCTACCTCGCATGGGTCGACTGTTCAGGGCTGCCCGTTGATAACCCGGCGAAATTCTTCCTGGATGCCGGGTTAGGTTTTTCACCTGGACGCGATTTCGGTAATAGCAGCTTTGTACGCATTAATTTTGGTTGCACTCAGGAAACGCTCAACGAAGCTATTCTGCGCATCCAACGCGCGGTTAATGCGCTGTAGTGCTATTTATCCCGTTCACTGCTGATAATGACATCCAGTGGCCATGGGTGGAATTTAATAGTCACAGTGCCATCGGTGACAGCGAGCGTGGGGTTAGGCAAGCGCTCACCTTCACCTGTGGGGGAACTGGTTTTTATGCTGATGCCAGGTCTTGCCAGCCCGGCATCAGAAAGCAGCGCCACCGCACGGGCGTTTAACGTTGACGGGTCGCCGGGAAGAACAATTTCAATATGTTCCCAGCCTTCATGGGGGTAACGCTTTTCACCAGGCCAGGGCAATTCAATCAGTGTGAAAGCCCAGCCCCCGGCTTCCACGGGTTGCTTCAACCGGAACAGGCAAACAGGGCGCCCATTAATCAGCTTTTCAGACAGTAATTCCCCGCAACGCAGAAATCCCGTTTTCCAGCGTTCAGCTGTCGTATTCTGGTGGCAGCGCAACGAAATATGGTCTGCCTCCCGCTTGCCCAGTTCCAGGCCTAACTGGCCGGCCAGTTGCGCCAGAGCCTGCTCAAAACGCGGTAAATCGGCTTTAATATCTGCAAGTTCTTCAATGATCTGCCAGTCGTTCATCGCCCACTCCTGTAAAAAAACGCTACTCTACCTGTTTACCCGGTCCAGGCCAACGCTACTCAGGTGCATTTTTAGACAAACAATACCCCCTGAGCCTGGCACACCGTGGAATGGCGGCGCGCTTACTGACGCCTTCAGACAAATGCAGTATAATCGCGCCCTTATTTCTGTATGTACACGCTTCCTGTCAGGGAATCGCGCAGCTAAAAAAGGTATTCAGGTGAATATTCAGGCACTTCTTTCAGATAAAGTCAGTCAGGCACTGATTGCAGCAGGCGCAAGCACAGATTGCGAACCACAGGTTCGCCAGTCTGCAAAAGTTCAGTTCGGTGATTATCAGGCAAACGGTGTGATGGCCCAGGCCAAAAAACTGGGAATGCCTCCCCGCCAGTTGGCTGAGAAAGTGCTCGAAAACCTGGATTTAACCGGAATTGCCAGTAAAGTTGAAATAGCCGGTCCTGGCTTTATTAATATTTTTCTCGACCCGGTATTTCTGGCGGCCCAGGTTGAGCTGGCGGTCGTTTCAGAGCGTGCGGGTGTCAGCGCCATTGCAACACCAGAAACCATCGTCATTGATTACTCCGCACCAAACGTTGCCAAAGAAATGCACGTTGGCCACCTGCGTTCAACCATCATTGGTGATGCAGCCGCCCGTACGTTGAGCTTCCTTGGGCACAACGTCATCCGGGCCAACCATGTTGGCGACTGGGGTACTCAATTCGGGATGCTGATTGCATTTCTGGAAAAACAGCAGCAAGAAAATGCAGGTGAAATGGCACTCGCTGACCTGGAAGGGTTCTACCGCGAAGCCAAAAAGCATTACGACGAAGATGAAGCTTTTGCTGAACGTGCGCGTGGGTATGTCGTTAAGTTGCAAGGCGGTGATGAATACTGCCGGGAAATGTGGCGTAAGCTGGTCGATATCACCATGACCCAGAACCAAATCACTTATGACCGTCTGAATGTGACATTAACCCGCAACGACGTAATGGGTGAAAGCCTGTACAACCCCATGCTACCAGGCATTGTCGCCGATCTGAAATCCAAAGGCCTCGCCGTAGAAAGTGAAGGTGCCACTGTCGTGTTCCTTGATGAGTTCAAGAACAAGGAAGGCGAACCGATGGGCGTTATCATTCAGAAGAAAGATGGCGGCTATCTGTATACCACTACTGACATTGCCTGTGCCAAATACCGCTACGAAACACTGCATGCGGACCGTGTGCTCTATTATATTGATTCCCGCCAGCACCAGCACCTGATGCAGGCCTGGACCATTGTGCGTAAAGCGGGTTATGTGCCTGAATCCGTTCCTCTCGAACACCATATGTTCGGCATGATGCTGGGCAAAGATGGTAAGCCGTTTAAAACCCGTGCGGGTGGTACAGTCAAGCTTGCCGACCTGCTGGATGAGGCGCTGGAGCGTGCCCGTAAGCTGGTCAGTGAGAAAAACCCGGACATGCCTGCCGATGAGCTTAACGTACTGGCAAATGCTGTAGGGATTGGTGCAGTGAAATATGCTGACCTGTCCAAAAACCGCACCACCGACTACGTTTTCGACTGGGACAACATGCTCGCATTTGAAGGCAATACCGCACCCTACATGCAGTATGCCTACACGCGCGTGCTGTCTGTCTTCCGCAAAGCCGGTATCGATGAGCAGTCAATTACCGCACCTGTCGTGATTGGTAACGAGCGCGAATCTGCGCTGGCAGCCCGCCTGTTGCAGTTAGAAGAAACCCTTGCTGTAGTGGTTCGCGATGGCACCCCACATGTTATGTGCGCCTACTTATATGATGTCGCCGGGTTGTTCTCCGCATTTTATGAGCATTGCCCTATTCTCAGTGCCGAACAACCAGTGCGTGACAGCCGCCTCCAGCTCGCGCGCCTGACAGCCAAAGTGCTGAAAATCGGTCTGGATACCCTGGGTATTGAAACTGTAGAGCGGATGTAATACTGCCGTTTTTCGTTTACCTGAAGCAGCTGGCGGGGCCATATGTCCCGCCAACTGTATTAAAGCTGAACCATCAGGTTTTAAAAATAACGGCGCAGGTATTCTGTCAGGCACAAAATCGCCATCGCCTGTCCATAAGGCATTGATGTGAGCGGAATATCACGGTAAAAATCCAGAGTGCTGCCCATCCCGGTACCAAACGACACCTGCAACAGCTCCCCTTCCGGCGAGATATTTTTGACAATAGCCTGGACAGCACGCTCAGCAACTGGCAGATACTCAGCCGCTAAATAACGCTTGCGCACGCCTTTTAAAATACCACAGGCAAACCCTGCTGATGCGGATGCTTCCAGGTAGGAATGCGGGTCATCAAGTAAGGTATGCCACAAACCGGATTCATGCTGGCAGCCTGCCAGTGCCTTCACCTGGCTTTCCAGCACCTGGATAAGCCAGCGGTGCACCGGGTCATGTTCTGGCAAATTTAGCAACTCCAGAAAGTCAGGAATCACGATGGTCAGCCAACTGTTACCCCGCGCCCAGCGCGCCCTGGCAAAATTATGATTTCCCTCAAAGCTCCAGCCATGGAACCATAACCCTGTGGTTTTATCCTGTAAATGCTGAGTGTGAACCATAAACTGGTAAATAGCCTCATTTACCCATTCCGGTTTATGCAATAACTGGCCAATTTTCGCCAGCGGCAGCACGGTCATCATCAGCGTGTCGTCCCACATTTGCTGATGGTTTTCTTCCGCCAGAGTAATGTGCTGCATGCCCCCTTTTTGGGTACGCGGCATTTCGTGCATTGCCCACTCCCCCCAGGTTTCCAGCCAGGGCAATAACCGACTGTCGCCATTTTCCTGGTAACGCAATGCCAGAGTAAGAAACGGCGCCATGGTATTGACGTTTTTCGTTGTCGCGCCTTCCCTGAACCGGTCAGCAAACCAGTCATCAACGATATCACGCATCCGGGTATCACCTGTCTGTTGGTAATACTGCCAGAGGCCGTAAAGCCCCACACCGTGGGTCCATTCCCAGCCAGCCCAGCCTTTAGTGTCAATCACCCGCCCGTCATCCAGCCGCAGTAAAAACTCCCCCGTTTCATCCTGGATATTGACCAGGTTGTCCGTCACTTTGTTGATAAGCTGGCACAGTGTCGTGCGATCAATAAAACGTTCTGGTTGGCGTAACAATGGGCTGTGTTTTACAGGGTAGACTTTCATATACGACCTCAGATGTGTGAATTCCATATCAACCTGTGCCGCTAAAAACCGGCACCGGGTTACTGAAGGTAACGCTAGCGAATTATCCCTGGGCTAACCTTGCAATTTTTGCCAGCAAAGTTAATCCCGTGACAGTGATAAAAAGAGTGACGTCATCTTCATCACTCTTTTTATAAAATTATGTTTCTTTTTATTCAAACCGCATCTCTGGAAATGAGATGTGCCAGAAAAAGGGAGGGGAAATAACGAAAGGAAATCAGCGATAATTAACTATCACCTGGTTCGCACGTACACGCATTACCGGGTAGAGAACACCCTGTCCATAAACACCCCAAACAAAATAAAAAGGCTGATTCGCGGGCTGGCCAGCAAAAGCGCTGGTAACGCCTTGCTGCCCGTCAACAATAACGCACTGAGTCTGGGTGCAGAGTTTTACTTCCAGACGATCAGGTGGAATAGAAAACAGGCTATAGCGCCAGTATACCTGCGTAATCACACCTTTGACCTTGTGCGGTGGAGCCAGCGGTTTTGATGAAGCAACAACGCCCCGGTGGCTTAATGCCGCACCCATGCTTTCGGCCTGCCAGGAGCCTTCCCCCGCAGCCTGTACCAGCAGCGGGAGACACAACAGTGTGAAAAGGCTGTCTCTGACCCGCATTATTTACCACCAATGGTAGCTGTCATACGAATCTGGCGGTTATCTGACAACTCGAGATTTGACAACACAACCAGGTCCGGCAAGCTACGGCGCAAAAAACGAGCCAGTAGCGGGCGTAAAGCATGGTTGACCAGCAATACCGGAGGCGCGCCAAGCATCTCCTGGCGTTGCAGCGCTTCGCGGGATTGCTCCAGCAATCTGTCGGCAAGGCCCGGCTCCAGACCACCACCTCCCTGTAATGCCTGGAGTAACAGCCGCTCAAGGCCAGCATCAAGGCCTATCACTTTCACTTCGTCGTTACCCGGGAACCACTGCTGAGTGATTGCGCGGCCCAGGGCCACACGTAGCACGGTAGTCAGTTCTGCCGGGTCAGTTTGAATAGGAGCATGCTCTGCCAGTGTTTCCAGAATAGTGCGCATATCACGAATAGGCACTTTTTCCGCCAGCAAGTTTTGCAGGACTTTATGCAGCGTGGTCAGTGTCACCACGCCCGGCACCAGGTCTTCAGTCAACTTCGGCATTTCCTGGTTAACACGGTCAAGTAACTGTTGCGCTTCCTGGCGGCCAAACAATTCTTGTGCATAGAGGTTTATCAGGTGATTCAGGTGGGTGGCGACCACGGTACTGGCTTCCACCACGGTGAAGCCCTGAATTTGCGCCTGCTCTTTAAGCGCACTTTCAATCCAGACAGCTTCCAGTCCAAACGCCGGGTCAATCGTTTTCTCACCAGGCAAGTTCCCGGCAGCAGTACCCGGGTTGATAGCCAGCCAGCGTCCCGGATAAGCATCGCCGCTGCCAATCTCCACGCCTTTTAGCAAAATACGATAGCGCGCGGGTGGTAAATCCATGTTGTCACGAATGTGCACCACTGGCGGCAAAAAGCCCATTTCCTGGGCGAATTTCTTACGAATGCTACGGATACGCCCAAGCAACTCCCCATCCTGTTGCGAATCAACCATGGGAATCAAACGGTAACCTACTTCCATGCCCAGCGTATCTTCTAACTGAACATCGCGCCATGATGCTTCCACCGCCTGAGGGTTTTCTGCTACCACAACGGGCTGCGCTGTTTGTGGTTCGGCCATTTGGCGACCACGCACCCACCATGCCAGGCCCAGCAACGCTGCTGTAAATAACAGGAAGACAAAGTTAGGCATCCCTGGAACCATGCCCAGCAAGCCAAGTACCCCGGCACACAACAGCATAACCTGCGGGTTAGCAAACAGTTGAGTCACCATCTGCTCGCCAACATCCTGGTCTGAACTTACCCGGGTAACGATAACACCCGCTGCAGTCGAAATGACCAGAGAAGGAATTTGAGCAACCAGACCATCACCAATGGTCAACAGGGTATAACTTTGTGCTGCGTTGCCAACCGGCATACCATGCTGAACTACCCCTACCAGTAAGCCTCCGATAATATTGATAGCCATGATAAGCAGGCCAGCAACCGCATCCCCGCGCACAAATTTACTGGCACCATCCATTGAACCATAGAAATCGGCTTCCTGAGTGACTTCAGCACGGCGGCGCTTTGCCTCATCTTCACCAATTAACCCCGCATTGAGGTCAGCATCAATCGCCATTTGTTTGCCGGGCATACCATCCAGAACAAATCGCGCACCGACTTCCGCAATACGCCCTGCACCTTTGGTGATAACCATAAAGTTGATGATAACCAGAATGATGAACACCACGATACCAATCGCGAAATTACCGCCGACCAGGAAGTGGCCAAATGCTTCAACAACCTTACCTGCTGCAGCCGCACCTGTATGCCCTTCCATCAGGATAATACGTGTTGATGCCACATTCAGCGCAAGACGCAGCAACGTGGTAAATAACAGAATGGTCGGGAATGCGGCAAAGTCCAGCGTCCGCTGGGTAAACATCGCCACCAGCAACACCATTACAGACAGCGCAATGTTAAAAGTAAACAATAAATCCAGCACAAACGCGGGCAACGGCAGTACCATCATGGACAGAATCAGCATGATAAGGACTGGCCCGGCGAGGATTTGCCATTGCCCGGTTTTCATATTTGCGGGCAGACGCAGCATTGCGACCAAATTAGCCATCAGTGTCGTTCTCGTTCAAAAAGTCCAGTGACGCTGGCACAGGGAGGTTGTCAGGTTTCTTCGGCGCAACGCCACCAGCCAGACGCCAGCGACGAAGCTGCCATACCCAGGCCAGCACTTCTGCCACTGCTGCATAAAGCTGACCCGGAATTTGTTGCCCAATTTCGGCATGGCGGTATAACGCGCGTGCCAGTGGCGGTGCTTCCAGCACCGGAATACGGTTTTCTGCTCCGATTTCGCGGATCCGTAGTGCGACCAGGCCCGCGCCTTTGGCAAGTACTTTGGGAGCGCTCATCGTTGATTCGTTATATTGCAAAGCAACTGAATAGTGAGTCGGGTTGGTGACAATAACATCTGCTTTTGGGACATCTGCCATCATGCGCCGTCGGGCCATGGCCCGCTGTTGCTGACGAATGCGACTTTTAACGTGCGGGTCACCTTCCTGCTGCTTGAATTCATCCCGAATATCCTGGCGGGTCATACGCAACTTTTTAAAGTAGCTGTATAGCTGGAAAAAAATATCGAACCCGACCATCGGAATAAGCCCGAGAATAACCAACAGACAACAGGTTGCGACCATATTCATTGCCGTCGCCATGGCATTAACTGGCGACTCACTAATTAAGTGGAGCATATCCGGCCAGTTGTGCCACAAGTACGCCCCGGTAACGATGGCAACACAACCTACTTTCAACATTGCTTTTGCCAGTTCTGACAGCGCCTGCATAGAAAACATGCGCCCAAAACCGCTTATCGGATTGAGCTTACTGAATTTAAATTCAAGAGATTTACCACTAAAGACCAGGCCACCCAGGAACAGCGGTGCCGCAATTGCCACCACAACCAGGCCACCGATCAATGGTAAAATTGCCCACATAGCGGTTTCGAGGAGTTGACCAACCTGGCGGATCAGTGCTGAGGGATCATTGATTATGCGATGGTCGAAACGTAGCCCGTCAGACAGCATTCCCCCCAACTGATGCGCCAGAGTAGTGCCGCCCACCCAGATGATACTCATGCCAGCGAGCACCATCAGCACCGAGGTCAGTTCACGGGAACGGGGAATTTGCCCTTCTTCGCGCGCTTTCTGGAGTCGGTGGGGTGTGGGGGCTTCTGTTTTTTCCTGGTCGCTATCTTCAGCCACAGGGAAACCTCTATGAACATAATGACCATTGCATCATGCCAGAGGCACGCACAACTAATCCTGCAAGTAGCGCGTTAAAATAGGGTTTGTTTTGACGATTCAGACAGGTGGGTTCACTGTTAGCAGAAAAGCCTCAACAGGATGAGTATGACAATAGCGCCCGACACAGGCCGGGCCAGTGTTGCCAGCTGGCCTCTCTGCAACCAGAGAGACCAGTCTGTTAAAAGCCGAGGCTGTCCAGCAGGTCGTCAACCTGATCCTGGCTGGCAACCACACCTGCCGCAGTTGCATCCACCTGTGGCCCATTAAGCAGGCCTTCATTTTCACGCTTCTTACGGGCTGCAGGTTCTGGCATATTTTCCAGCAATACCATCAGCAATTGGCGCTCAATCTCCTGTACCACATCCATCATGCGCTTAATCACCTGCCCTGTCAGATCCTGGAAGTCCTGAGCCATCATGATTTCCAGCAATTGCGCATTGGTGAATCCGGTATGCTCAGGCACATCAGCCAAAAACTTACGTGTATCAGTCACCAGTTCTTTTGCATCGCCAAGTTCAATGGGGCTTTCAAACCACGCATCCCAGCGTTTGGTCAAATCTTTGGCTTCAGACTCCATCTGCATTTGATGGGGCTGCGACGCCTCAACACAGTTTAACGCACGTTCCGCGGCCTGAGCCGTCATCGTGACAACATAGTCGAGGCGATCACGTGCATCTGGAATAGCTTCTGCAGCCTCAGCAATGGCCTGATCGAGCCCCAGTTCTCGCAGGCTGTCACGCAACATACGTGTCAGACTACCAATCCGGGAGATGATGTCCGTTGCTTGTTGGTCATTTGAAGATGTCATCATCTCCTCCTTACATACCCAGTTTTTCGAAGATTTTGCTCAGTTTTTCTTCCAGTGTGGCTGCTGTAAAGGGTTTCACAACATAGCCACTTGCCCCTGCCTGGGCTGCAGCAATAATATTTTCCTTTTTCGCTTCTGCCGTAACCATCAGTACGGGCATGTTTGCCATTCCCGCATCAGCCCGGATAGTTTTCAGCAACTCCAGTCCATCCATATTTGGCATGTTCCAGTCAGAGATGACAAAACCAAATCCACCTGTCTGCAGTTTGTTCAGTGCGTCAACACCGTCTTCAGCTTCTTCAACGTTGTTAAAGCCAAGCTCTTTTAGCAAGTTGCGCACAATTCGACGCATGGTGGAAAAGTCATCCACGACAAGAAATTTAAGATCTTTATCGGCCATAAACTCTGAACTCCTCAATTAAATGCGTATTGCCTGTCCGGCACTAATTTTTGCCAGCATCTGCTGGCTGATTTGGCTTAAATCGACCACTTCGCTGACGCCACCGGTATTGATGGCCTCACGCGGCATGCCGAACACCACACAACTTGCTTCATTCTGTGCAATGGTCCAGGCCCCCGCCTGGTTCATCGCCAGCATCCCTGCTGCACCATCATTCCCCATACCTGTCAGGATAACGCCCACAGCATTACGTCCAGCATGTTTCGCCACGGAGTGAAATAATACGTCCACTGACGGGCGATGACGGTTCACTGGCGGGCCGTCATGAAGTCGAATCTGGTAGTTTGCACCACTTCTGGATAGCTCCATATGTTTATCTCCCGGCGCAATGTACGCGTGTCCCGGCAGAACCCGTTCGCCATCCTCTGCTTCCTTCACACTTATCTGGCAAATCTTATTCAGACGCTCAGCAAAAGAGCGGGTAAACCCCGGGGGCATATGCTGCGTAATCAATACTGCCGGGCTGGTCAGTGGCAGTGGTTGTAGCACATGGCGAATAGCCTCTGTGCCTCCGGTTGATGCGCCAATCACCAGCAATTTTTCTGAACTAAGCAAAGGACCTGATTTCAATACTGCGGGTGGTGGTGCTGTTGATGAACGAACTGACAATTTTGCCCGCGCCGCAGTACGAATCTTGTCAGCAATCATTTCACTGTATGCCAGCATGCCTTCACGAATTCCCAGTTGCGGCTTGGTAACAAAATCCACCGCACCCAGTTCCAGAGCCCGCAATGTCACCTCTGAACCCCGGCTGGTCAGGGAAGAGACCATCACCACTGGCATCGGCCGTAGCCGCATTAATTTTTCCAGGAAATCAAGACCATCCATACGTGGCATTTCCACGTCCAGCGTCAATACATCCGGGTTGAACTTTTTAATCAGATCCCGGGCAACTAAAGGGTCTGGCGCCGTTGCCACCATTTCCATATCGCTATGACGGTTGATTATCTCTGTCATGATTTGGCGCATCAGCGCTGAATCATCTACTGACAGCACTTTGATTTTCGTCATATTTTATCCTTACTTAGTCCATAAACAGTCTGACCACGCAGCCAGAACTCACGGCTGATATTACTGAAATTCTCAGAATGTCCGGCAAACAACAGTCCTTGTGGTTTTAGCAGTGGTACAAAGCGATGCAGAATATCCTGCTGCGTATTTTTATCGAAATAGATCATCACATTACGGCAGAAAATGGCATCAAATGGCCCCGGAACCTGATATTGTTTATCCAGCAGGTTCACGACATTAAACTCAATATAATTTGCCAGTTCCTGGCGCACCCGGACTAACCCCTGGTGCGGGCCAGTGCCACGCATAAAATAGCGCTGTAATTGCTGTGGTGATAATGTCTTAAGCTCATCCAGCCGGTAGATGCCTTTACGTGCCTTTTGCAGCACTTCAGTGTCAATATCACTGGCAAAAACTTTCCAGCGCCCAGGAGTCTGGCCCAACACATCAGCCAGAGTAATAGCAATTGAATAGGGTTCCTCACCTGTTGAAGCGGCGGCGCACCAAATTCGGTATTCACCTGTACGCTTACGTGCATGGTCCGCAAGTATTGGGAAATGATGCCCTTCGCGGAAAAACGCAGTCAGGTTTGTGGTGAGCGAATTGATGAACGCCTGCCACTCAGAGGTATTCGGATCCGCCTCAAGCATCCCCAGATACCGGCCAAAATCATCAAGTCCCAGATCACGCAAGCGCCGCACCAGTCGGTTATAGACCATGTCACGTTTGTGCTCTGCCAGCACGATACCTGCCCGCTGATAAATAAGCTGGCATATACGACGAAAATGCGCATCTGACAACGTCAGGCGTTGAGCCATCTGTATCAAGGGCGATGGTTGCCCTTTCGGCACAGGTGAGGTCATAGGGCCTTCTTCTATTATTATCAGGGTGAAACCGGCACCACAGAGAGTGCTAAGGTTGCTGACGGTTGCTCCGGTTCTACAGCCGCCAGTTGGAACACAGCCATCAACGTATCCAGATTTTCCGCCTGCTGACCCAGACTGCTGGTCAATGAGGAGGAACTCTGCACTAACGCGGCGTTTTGCTGTGTCACTTTATCCATTTCAGTGACTGCCTGCGCCACCTGTTCAATACCACGCCGTTGTTCATCAGAGGCAGAAGCGATTTCCCCCATGATGTCATTCACTTGTTGAACTGAATGAACGATATCGGTCATGGTGCCCGCCGCTGTATCTACCAGAGTGGAGCCGTACTGCACTCGCTCTACTGATTCTTCTATTAACAGCTTAATTTCTTTGGCAGCCTGAGCACTGCGTTGTGCCAGATTACGCACCTCACCCGCTACAACCGCGAAACCACGGCCTTGTTCACCAGCTCTTGCTGCCTCAACGGCGGCATTAAGCGCCAGAATATTAGTCTGAAACGCAATACCATCAATCACACTGGTGATATCGCCAATTTTCTGGGAACTTTCAGCGATATCCTGCATAGTTTTGGCAACATGGGCTGCCTGATCCCCACCACGGCGAGCAGTTTGCGCGGCCTGGTTTGCCAGCCCTGAAGCCTGCCGGGCATTGTCTGCGTTTTGTCCTACCGTGGCCGTCAGTTGTTCCATGCTGGCTGCCGTTTGCGCCAGAGCTGAGGCCTGCTGCTCAGTACGTGACGACAAATCATTATTTCCTGCGGCCATATCAATAATGGCACTACGCATTTCCTGGCTGCCAGAAACGACCTGGCTCATCGTGTTACGTAGCGCTTGTCTCATCGCATCAAGGCTATGGAAGATTTGCCCAATTTCGTTACGTCCGGTAGTTGCCATGTCTTCACACAACTTACCGCTGGCGATAGCATCAAAATGACCACGCAACACAGCCAGTGGCATCACCAGTTGGCTACGCAACCAGTGCAAAGCACCCACAACCAACAGTACTGCCAACAAGGTCACTGCCACAAACACCAGTGCCGACAAGTGGTAATTCTTTAACCCTACAGCCTGTGTGGCCGAGAGATTGTTGTTAATCTCCTGCTGCCAGACCATAAATTGCTTATCAAACGAAGCCTGAGCTTCTCCCACTGGCGCGGTCAAAAAATCTGACAACTGGTTGTTCTCAAGCCAGGTTGCCTGGTGCGCCAGTGCATCACGCCAGGCGATATAGCTTGCTCTGGTCTGTTTTGTGAGACTCGCAATATCGCCGACGGACTTCACCGCCAGAAACCCTGCAAATAAGGTGTCCGCTTTTTTTAATTGCTGGCGTGCGGACACCATCAGGCCTTTGATATCTTCCGGCGGGTAACTCAACGCCGTTAATGTGCCTGCTTTGCCTAACTCTGAACTGGCCTGCAGCAATGCTGCCCGGGTTTGCGCAAGGGAGTCGCGTTGTCGGTTGTTATTTTCAACCTTAGTAAAATTCTGGTAATCCCCACGAAACGCCCAAAATGACAAACCATTACTGCCAATCTGTAACACGCCACAGAGAATCAAAATCAAAAAAAGCGTGGTCGATATACGAATATTACTTAACATCCACTCTCCCTTATCCGGCGAAAAGAGCCGGTATTAAACGCTAATTAAACAATCAAAAAGTTTCCCAGTTTTCATTATTGACACTATGCTCTTGCTTTTGTGGTAATAATGCTGCTGCTTTTCTGGCCGCAACGACTGATGTGCTGGCAATACTTTGCGTGCCTGTATTGGTGGTAGTGGTGGCCGCAAGACGAAATGCTGCAACTGCCTTAGCCAATACACTTGCCTGCTCTTCAAGCGCAGCTGCCGCAGTTGCCGACTCCTGTACCAGTGATGCGTTCTGTTGTGTCACCCGGTCCATCTCTGATACCGCAAGGGCAACCTGGTCGATGCCACGGCTTTGTTCATCTGACGCCGAGGCTATTTCGCCCATAATGTCGGTGACTCGGGTCACGGCACTGACAATTTCGTCCATAGTCTCACCGGCGCTTTCAACCAGTATCGACCCAGTATCAACGCGAGAAACTGAGTCATCGATAAGTGACTTAATCTCTTTAGCGGCCTGGGCACTGCGTTGTGCCAGATTACGAACTTCCCCGGCAACTACAGCAAAACCACGGCCCTGCTCACCTGCTCTGGCGGCTTCAACAGCAGCATTCAGCGCCAGAATATTGGTCTGAAACGCAATACCATCAATGACACTGGTAATATCGGCAATTTTGCGTGAACTGGTCGAGATGTCCTGCATAGTCGAGACAACATTTGCCACCACTTTTCCGCCCTTCTGTGCGGTCTCTGATGCATTGAGAGCAAGCTGCGACGCCTGACGCGCATTTTCCGCGTTCTGTTTTACAGTCGCAGTCAGCTCTTCCATACTGGCAGCCGTCTCTTCAAGTGCGGACGCCTGTTGCTCTGTGCGGGAAGACAAATCCGTATTACCCGCGGCTATTTCAGACGTTCCGGCGTAAATAGCATCAGACCCATGGCGTACTGTTGTCACCGTACCAATCAGCTCCGTTTGCATATGCCGTACCGTGTCAGTCAGTTGGGTTATCTCATTACGGCCCGCCACAATAATTTGCGTGGTCAGATTTCCCTGGGCAATTTCACGAATATGTTCAATTACCCGGCTGAGCGGTTGTAACAAGATTCGGCGGATACCGAACCACACCATAATAATCACGGCTATCAGCAGTACTGCCAGTGCTACCATTTGCCATTTCGCAAATAAATAATTCGACTGTCCCTGCTCCCAGGCACTCTGATACAGGCGGTCATTTTCATTGACATACTGGCGGTACGCTTTTTCCATCGCATTCTGGAAACCCTGGGTGGGTTGTGCGAAATAGGCATCCATACGCCCATTTTGTAAATCATCCACCAGTTCGACCAGCGCCTGGTGATACTGGCGATATGTCTCATCCACACTCACCACAGCTTTATCAACATCAGGAGAGATGCTGCCAACGTTTTTAAATGCCGCATAGTGAGCCTCAACCTGGGCCAGGGACTGTTTGGCACTTTCCAGTAAGGCGTTTTTTGCACTGCTTTGCTGATTGTTGGGATCCATCATCATGCGAGCAGACGAACGGCTCAGGTTAATGCGCGTTTGCAGCATTAATACCCACGCCTCATTGAGTTCAGATTGCTGCTGGCGTAGCGCCCGGTATGTTGCAAAATCGTCCTGGTTATTTTTTAAAGCTGAAAAGAAGAAGCCACCGGAGATGAACTGCAGGCAGGCAAATATGCCCAGAACAGCCATCAGCAAAGTGACAATACGCATCCGGTTAAACATAAAGCAAACACCCTTTTACATTCTTGTTAAGGGGGTTATCGGCAATGGTTGCGGGAACTTTACGTTAGGGAACAGGTAAAAATACGCTATCAGTGTGTACAGACAACGGCTTAGTTGACATTGCTTATCCAGGCATTTCTCCAGGCTGCCCCCCGCTTTACAGAGAATTTTCGCCCTTCGCTTACAAAAAGAACAAAACGTAAAAATATGTTGTATAAGTGAGCCTTATACTTCAATTTATAGCACTGAAGCAGCATGATTGATTATAAAAACGACAAAAAGTCAGCATGTTGTATTATTGTTAAATATGATGGGGTAAATTTCGTGGCAAGTAGTAACAAACTGACAATGTTTATTGTCCTGTTTATGATTGCGGGCATCCTGTGCGGTGCGGCAGTTCATGAATATGCTTCAACTGACAGCATTACCGCCTGGGCAACTAATATCACTCTGTTTACCGACATTTTTCTGCGGCTGATAAAAATGGTGATAGCACCATTAGTGTTCAGCACATTAACGGTGGGCATTATGCGTATGGGGGAAACCTCTACTATCAGCCGGGTGGGCAGTAAAGCTATGGTGTGGTTTATCTCATCATCTGTGCTATCCATTCTGGTTGGGTTACTCGTAGTCTCTCTTGAGCACCCAGGGCGGGGGCTCAACCTGACAGTTCCAGCCGGTAGCGTAGAAACAGGCCTCGCAGTCAGTGGCATGAGTCTGAAGAACTTTATTGCACATTCCATTCCTACCAGTATTGCCGATGCCATGTCCCATAATGAGATCCTGCAAATTGTCGTGTTTTCGATGTTTTTTGGGATTGCCGGCGCGTCATTAGGTGAGAAATTTAACGCACCACTGGTTGCTGCTCTGGATGTCGTTTCCCACATAATGCTGAAAGTGACGGGTTATGTAATGCTGGTCGCCCCACTGGCAATTTTTGCAGCTATTTCCAGTGTTGTGGCAACTCAGGGTCTTGGTATTCTGCTGAACTATGCTTCTTTTATTGGCGGGTATTATGTCGCTATATTACTGACCTGCCTGGTATTGCTGGGCGTCGGGTATATGGTGCTGAAAAAATCCACCTTTACTCTGCTGAGTATGCTGAAAGACCCCGTTCTGGTGGCTTTCACCACCAGCAGTTCCGAAGCCGCCTACCCTAAAACGCTGGATGTGCTGACACGTTTTGGTTGCTCACGTAGCATCGCTTCATTTGTTCTGCCTATCGGTTATTCATTTAACCTGGTCGGCTCTATGGTGTACTGCTCGTTTGCATCAATGTTTATTGCTCAGGCGTATAACATCCACCTCACTTTTTCAGAAATTGTGGTACTGATGCTGACCCTGATGCTGGCTTCGAAAGGGATTGCCGGGGTTCCCCGCTCTGCGCTGGTTGTACTGGCCGCAACCATTCCCAGCTTTAATATTCCGGTCGCCGGTATTTTGCTGTTAATGGGTATTGATCATTTCCTTGATATGGGCCGCTCCGCCATCAACGTATTAGGGAACGGCATTGCCACGGCAATGCTGTCCAAAAACGAAGGTGAACTGGATGCCGCTGTGGCGAACACTACCACGGAGCAGGAAACTCAGGTTGAAGCCTGACAGTAAACACAAATGATAAAGGGCCGCAATGCGGCCTTTTTTATTGATGAAAAAGAAGGATAAAACGTGGTATTTCCTTCTTTTCAGTTAGCAGCCGAAATTCAATGAATTGATTTTCTATATTTTTTGGGTGGCATCCTCTCGTCTCGCGCGAACATGAGGTAGATAAATAGCCAGCCCATAAAAAACAAGCCCCCCGCACAAAAGCGCGGAGGGCTATGCAGACAACCTTGCTCTGGGTGTTATCAGGCAACCCGGGCGGCAGCGTTATCCAGCAGCGCCATTTCTTCGCTGTTAAGCAGTTTTTCGATATTTACCAGAATCAGCATACGCTCACCAACCGCGCCCAGACCGGTAAGATATTCGGTTGATAAGGTCACAGCGAATTCAGGTGCCGGGCGAATTTGGTCTGATGTCAGTGACAACACATCAGAAACACCATCCACCACAATACCCACCACGCGTTGCCCCAGTGTCAGAACAATAACGACGGTATTTTCGTTGTAAACAACATCAGATTTAGCGAATTTGATCCTCAGGTCAACGATAGGGACAATTACACCCCGCAGGTTGGTTACCCCTTTGATGAACGGTGGTGTATTCGCGATACGGGTTACCTGGTCATAACCACGGATTTCCTGGACTTTCAGAATATCAATGCCGTATTCTTCATCACCCAGGGTGAAAACCAGGAATTCCTGCCCCGACGCCTCGCCATCCAGGTTTGTGACATTATTTGTTTCGGCCATGTTGTTACCTTTATCTAATCCAGTGGAAATCAGGCGGCAGTTTGCGCCACACGTTGTTCACGGTTTAAACCTTGCAGCGCTGATACATCAACAATCAACGCTACGCTGCCATCACCAAGAATTGTCGCTGCGGAAATACCCGGAACTTTGCGGTAGTTACTTTCAAGGTTTTTCACCACAACCTGGTGCTGACCAATCAGTTGATCCACCAACAAGGCATAACGGCGACCTGCACTCTGCAGAATAACGACGATGCCTTCTGTTGCTTCCGTTTTCGCGCCATCAACTTCAAAAATTTTCCATAATTCAACTAATGGTAAATATTCACCGCGCACTTCCAGCACCCGCTCACCACCAGCAAGAGGATAAAGGTCTTCTTCTCGTGGCTGGAGAGACTCCATTACTGCATTAAGCGGCAGAATAAAGACTTCTCCACTAACCTTAACGGACATACCATCAAGGATAGCCAGTGTCAGTGGCAGTAAAATACGAATTGTCGTTCCGGAGCCCTGTTTGGACGCGATTTCAACATGCCCCCCCATCTCCTGGATGTTCCGCTTCACAACATCCATTCCGACACCACGGCCAGATACATCAGTAACCTGTTCAGCGGTAGAGAAGCCAGGTGCAAAGATGAGCATACCCACTTCATCATCGGTCATATTATCGTGAACAGGTAACCCCGAAGATGCCGCTTTCGCCAAAATACGTTCACGGTTAAGGCCAGCGCCATCATCAGTGACTTCAATACAAATATTGCCGCCCTGATGTTCCGCAGATAACAACAAGTTACCCACCACAGGCTTACCTGCCGCCACACGTTTTTCAGGTGACTCAATGCCGTGGTCAAGGCTATTACGCACAAGGTGAGTTAATGGGTCGATAATGCGTTCAATCAGGCTCTTATCCAGTTCAGTTGAACTACCAGAGAGTGTCAGCTCAACTTGTTTACCCAGCTTGCCGGCCAGGTCGCGAACCAGGCGAGGGAAACGGCTGAATACATATTCCATCGGCATCATACGAATGGACATGACGGATTCCTGCAGATCACGCGCATTACGTTGCAACTGACTCATGCTGGTTATCAAATCACCATGGATAACCGGGTCAAGCTCATTAGAACGCTGAGCCAGCATAGATTGCGTGATGACCAGTTCGCCAACCAGGTTAATTAACTGGTCCACTTTTTCTACCGCAACACGAATACTGCTATTTTCACCGCGTGAGGCTGGTTTTGCACCTGATTCAGCTTTCGCCGCGGCACGAGGCGCAGCAGCTTTCGGAGCTTCTACCGGTTTAGCGACTGGAGCCACAGGGGCTGGAGACGGTACGGCAGACTCTTCTGTAGCAACAGATTCATCCCCAGAGGAGGACTCCACTTTAATCTGGTCGGTATCAATCACAAAGCACAGCACGGCAACGATGTCGTCTTCGCTGGCTGTGGTATCCAGTACCACATCCAGCACATCGCCTCGCTGCTCGCTGTGCACCACAGTCCCCAGATTTCCCAGTTCCTCAAGCAGCAACTCATGTTCTTTTTCTTTCAATTTGCTCAGAACAATGTGAAGACCAGCCGGTTTGCCAACTGCAGGCGCACTTTCAACTGGCTGCTCAGAAGCGACTTCAACAGATGCGGCAGGACTCGCTGCCGGGGAGGACTGACCTTTAGCTTCCAGCGCCAACTGACGTAATGCCTGACAGATATACTCGAACGAGGCGGCATCAGGCTCCTGGGAACTTTTATAAGCGTCAAGCTGTTCCTGCATAATATCTTTGGTTTCCAAAAACAGGTTGATGATATCGGTGGAGAGTTGCATCTCACCACGTCTCGCGTCGTCCAGCAGGTTTTCCATTAAGTGGGTCGTTTCCTGCAGGATTTTGAAGCCAAATGTTCCTGCGCCCCCTTTAATAGAGTGTGCTGCCCTGAATATGGCATTGAGCTGTTCGGAGTCCGGCGCCTCAGGCGACAACCCTAATAAGTGCTGCTCCATATCCGCCAGTAACTCATCGGCTTCATCGAAAAATGTTTGATAAAAATCGCTGATATCCATACTCACGCTATCACCTCGTACCTGATTGTGGTGGTATTGAGTTCGCTGCAGGAACCGCCGTTGTTGGGCCGGTTGCCGCCGGTTTCGGGGCCTGCCCCGATGCCACAGGTTGCGTTGCCGCTCCTTGTGGCGAAGCGCTTCCCTGTGCGCCAGTTGGCGCTACAGGTGTTGCTCCACCCGGTGTTGATGGCGCAGCATGTTGTGATGCCGGGCCAACCGCTGGCGTTGCCTGTCCTTGTGGCGACGTTTCCTGCTGTTTCAGAACACTTACTGGCGCATTCTGGCTCTCAGCGTTCTCATGAAGAATCGCCTGCTCAGTCTGTTTATTCAGAACTAACAAGCTGATTCGACGATTCATTGCATCCCCCGCGGTGCTGCCAGGCAAACGCATTGTTGCTGCCATACCCACCACACGTAAAACCTTACCTTCATCCAAACCGCCTACAACCAATTCACGCCGGGATGCATTGGCGCGGTCGGCAGAAAGCTCCCAGTTACTGTATCCCCGTTCCCCCTGCGCATACGGAATATCGTCGGTGTGCCCGGAAATACTAATTTTGTTCGGTATTGAATTCAGAATTGGGGCAATACCACGTAAAATATCACGCATATAAGGCTCCACTTCCGCACTACCCCGTTTAAACATCGGCCGGTTCTGGCTGTCGATAATCTGAATTCGCAAGCCTTCCTGCACTAAATCAATCTTCAAATGTGGGCGCATTGCTTTGAGTTTTGGATCAGCATCAATCAGTTGATCCAAATCGCCTTTCAGCTTCAACAGACGGCTACGCTCCATCCTGTTTTTCAGTTCATCAATTTTTGGTTCTTTTTTTACTTCACCCTGCTTTTGGGTAACATCATCACCGCCACCGGGAATCGGACTCGAGCTGTCGGCGATACGTTGACCTCCCGTAATCGCCTGAGCCAGCGGTGTTCTAAAATATTCGGCAATTTGCGTCAGCTCTTTAGGGCTGGATATTGATATCAGCCACATAACCAGAAAAAATGCCATCATGGCGGTCATGAAATCGGCGTAAGCAATCTTCCATGAGCCATGAGCGCCTTCATGACCTTTATGTTTTCGCTTCTTAACGATAACAATAGGATGCTTATCATGCTTCATGCGTCTTCAGTCGCTTTTTGTTGGTTAGGTGAACGCACTGCACGCATATGTTCATCCAGTTCAACAAAGGATGGTCGCTCAGTGGAGTAGAGTGTTTTACGCCCAAACTCCACCGCAATAGGCGGCGCGTAACCATTGAGGCTGGATAACAATGTCACTTTGACGCATTGCAGCATTTTTGTTGTTTCAGCACTGCGCTGACGTAATACACTCGCCAGAGGCGAGATAAACCCATAAGCCAGCAAAATCCCAAGAAACGTCCCTACCATCGCGTGGGCTATCAAAGCCCCAAGTTCCGCAGCGGGCCTGTCAGCCGAAGCCAGAGCATGCACCACTCCCATCACTGCCGCGACAATACCAAAAGCAGGAAAGGAGTCGCCCATTGCTGCAATACTGCCTGCAGGAACTTCACTTTCTTGCTCATGCGTTTCGATTTCCTCATCCATCAATGCCTCTATTTCAAAGGTATTCATGTTGCCGCTGATGATTAGCCGGAGGTAATCGACAATGAAATCTAACATGACAGGGTCAGCGAGAATCCGTGGATAACTGGCAAAAATCTCGCTCTCTTTGGGGTTTTCAATATCACGTTCCAGAGAAAACATACCCTGTTGACGCGATTTCGCCATCAGCCGGTACAGCAGTGCCAGCAGATCCATATACATGCTTTTGGTGTATTTTGAACGGCGGAACAGGACAGGCAGTGCTTTTAAAGTGCCTTTGATTGCTTTACCGTTGTTGCCGACAATGAATGCACCTACCCCGGCCCCACCAATAATAATAAACTCAGAGGGCTGGTATAGTGCGCCAAGGTGCCCACCCGTCATGGCGTATCCTCCAAAGACGGTAGCAAGCACAACAATATAACCGAGTAAAATTAGCACGACATCACCTTTCCGCTGTGTTAAAAGTCAAGGATAACAGTAGGTTACGTTGCATTCAGGGTAAAAAAAAGCAGCGGCACTTTCGTGTCCGCTGCTGGATTTACGAGCCTGTTACGCTACACAGCCTGTCCGATCTGTTCATCCAGCAGTTGTGGAATAATATCGGCAGCATTTTCGGAAAGTTTACGCCTTTTTACTGCTCTGGAAGGCGGCTGGCACAGGCTGCACACAAAGCTGCCCACTGGCTGATGCGCATGGGTGATAAATTTCCCTTTGCAGCAATTACAATGGGATAGCTCCAACATACCGCTTTCAACAAACCGCACTAAAGTCCATGCACGAGTCAATGCAAGTAATGGGCCATTTTCATCCTGAGGACATTGTTCCAGGTACAAACGATAGGCTTTAATAACTGCATCAACACCATTACATAACCCGGTCTTGAGCAAATACTGCCATGCATTGCAGAACATCGACGCATGAATATTTTGCTCCCATGTCATAAACCAGTCGGTTGAGAAAGGCAGCATCCCCTTTGGAGGCGGGCTACCACGCAACTCTTTGTACAACTTGATGAGGCGACCCCGGCTCAGGGTCGTTTCGCTTTCCAGCATCTGAAGGCGCGCGCCGAGCGTGATAAGCTCCATAGCCAACTGAATTTCGCGTGCTTCCTGGACAATACTTTTATCACTCATAATCAGGCCCTTTTTTTCCGGGCTCCGTCTTCACCGGAGGCCTCACTCAGCAAACGACTCGAAAGCAATATTCCGGTGTGGACTTGTTGTAAATCATCCACTCGTGAGTCCTGCGTAAGACGCGTGATTGTATTGTGATCGCTGAAGCGGAACTGACATACCAGCTGATTGGTTTCAGCCAGTTTAACCATTTGTGGCAATGTCAGTTCACCCAGTGTTTGGGCCATTTCCTCGGTCACGCCGAGACGGAACATTGCAGAAGCTTTGTCCTGAGCTATCAAACGCTGAGCAAGCAGCAAATAGGATAAGTTGATATCGTAGATATGTTTCAGCAACTCGGATGTATGCATTTTTCCCATCCCGAATAACCAATTATTATGTTATGCGGTAAATCCGCACCCCGTGATGTCGCCGGGTAAACCCCGGAAAAATAAAAAAAATATAAAAGGCTAAAATGCATTTATTGAATCAGGCTCTGACACCGCGCTCCCAGGTTAGCTACCCCTGCCTTGCAGAGTGCGCTTCAGTCATCTCAGTTCGCTCCGAAAAAAACTAAGAATTTTCCTAATCCAAGGAAACTGTACTCGCCAGATGCCAATCGCACAATCTGGCTTGAGGTTCCTTTTGAAAAAAATGTGATGCGCGTCACACTTTTTATCTTAATATTTACAATAAATCAATCAGCATCACTTTTATGTTGCTCAATAATTAATCAAACATATTGTTCGACTCATGCAATTCTGCGATTGCCCATTCATGTTTATGTGCTATGCGTCATAAAAAATTAATTGAATAAACATCCACTGTTAATGCTTAGCAGACATACTTTACCGTAGGATATTGAGCGATATTTTTAATAAAACTATTTTTAATCAATAAGTTAAGTTAAAACAATCAATTCTATTCAAATTTGGAATATATATTCCAAAATGCATTACCACCAGGAATATAAACACTTAATGGTGTTTTATGACCACTCTTTTATGCAGAGCAAGAAAAGTTATTTCATAAGAAATATTAATGTTTGGGCAATAAATTCACTTTTAGCGTATGATGCGCAACTGAAATTTCGAGTTGATAAATAGTGTTGTTCTGCCAGGCATACGAAAACGTTTGCGGTTCACTCAACCTGAAACGTGCCAGTCGCAATTGCTGGCGCACGATGCAGTGAATCACTGTATCACCGGAGTAATTGTTGATACCGAGCGCTTAACCGCACCACCTCATGAAGCTTAACAGGGAATAGTAGCGCCCAGAGGAAGTTGTTCTGTCACACAAACATACAGTGGAAGAGCCTTCCCTGGCTCCCTGTAAATCAGCTAAGGCATTGAACAACCAAGTGATGCAGAGGTGGAATCATTCTGTGTGCTACGTGTCTTTACTTGCTTTAGATCCCGAATAAAGGCCTCCTGCCAGGCGTTAATGTCCTGGTGACGTAACACCGCCATCATTTCGCTGTGGCGGGCAATACGTTCCTCTTTGGGCATAATCAGTGCCCTGTGCAAAGCATTGGCGACATCATCACGGTCATAAGGATTCACCAGCACCGCAGCAGAAAGCTCATTAGCCGCACCAGCAAATTGTGATAAAACCAATACTCCGGGATCACGCGGATCCTGAGCCGCAACATACTCTTTCGCGACCAGGTTCATGCCATCACGTAGTGGTGTGACCAGGCCAACATTGGTGTGACGAAAGACTTTCAGCAGCACTTTGCGGTCAAAATGTTGGTTAAGGTAATAGAGTGGTGTCCAGCCAAGCTGGCCAAACTTACCATTGATTCTGCCTGCTTCTGTTTCGAGTTGATGGCGTATATCCTGGTAGGCCTGCACATCCCCACGCGATGTTGGTGCTATCTGGGTATAACGAATTTTCCCAATATGTTCCGGGTATTTTTCCAGCAATGTCTCAAACGCCAGGAAACGCTCTGGCAGCCCCTTGGAGTAATCCAGACGTTCCACAGAGAAAATATTCTGTACCCGCCCCAGCTCGGCTTTAAGCTGCGCCAGTTTGGTTGGTAGTGGCCCTTTGGCCTGCTCGACAACATCTTCCGTCTCAATCCCAATAGGATAAACATGGGTCTGGAAAGATTTACCATCCGCCATGTGGTGACCATCCATATAGGTTGTTACCTGAGTTTGTAACCCCAGACTGTCGATAAACGCCTGGCGGTCACCTTCAGTCTGGAACCCTAACAAATCATAATCCGTCATTTGTTCCAGCAGCGTTTTACCTGGCGGTAGCGCTGTAAATATCTCAGGTGTCGGGAAAGGAATATGCAGGAAGAAACCGATACGGTTATTAACCCCCAATCGGCGCAGTTCACTTGCCAGCGGCAGCAGGTGGTAATCATGAATCCAGATAATATCACCACGTTGAATCAGAGGAGCCAGTTGCTTCGCCATAGCAACATTCACTCGCAGGTAACCTTCCCAGGCCTCACGGGTAAAGTCCACCAAGTCCAGCCGGTAGTGAAAAGCTGGCCAAAGAACCCCGTTAGAAAACTGGCAATAATACTGCTCATAATCCTCTTCATTGAGATTAAAGGTTACCCATTGAATGTTGCCCTGGCTGACCTTCTTTAGCGGGTCATCAATCTCCCCAGTTTCCCCACTCCAGCCAAACCACACCCCGCCTGAATTCTTTAATGCCCCAAGGATACCGACAGCAAGCCCACCAGCCCCATTTTTCTTCCCATCGGGCAAAGCGACCCTGTTAGAGACTACGACTAAACGACTCATAATCAGCCCTCCTCGACGTTATTGCTCGTTGTTGTTCAAAATAAGCGACCTGACCAGATAACCAGGCCCAGACAGCGGGTACATCTTCCAGCCGCCAGCGCGCACAGGTTGCTTCCTGACCAACTTTGATGCTGACTCCATGATACTGATTGACTGCGTCAAACCCGGCTTCATCGGTTAAATCATCACCCAGAAAGACAGGTATTCGCCCGGAAAACGGTGGCTCAGCCATAAACTGATGCACCGCCTCTCCCTTATTGACTCCACCTGGTTTAATTTCAACCACACATTTCCCTTGTTGCAACGTCAAATCTGCGTACTGTGCAACTATCGCCTCAGCGCAATCATGCACCCAGGACTCACGGTCAGGGGCATGCCGGTAATGCAACGCAAATGCCATCGGCTTCTCTTCAATTTGCACACCATCAATATCAGCCAGCCAGGACTGCAACTGCTGGCGTATCGCGTTCATCTGGTTTGTGGGAAGTGAAAGTATAAATTGCTGACCATTGATATCACGACGTTCCGCACCATGAACCCCTGCCACAGGGTAGTGCTCAGGTTGAGTAAACTTGTCCAGCTCGTTGATTGAGCGCCCTGAAATCAATGCCAGCGCACCCTGGCTAAGATCAGCCAGTTTGCGTAAATGGTGCTGTACGTTATCCGGAAGAGTGACTTGGCTGGGATGCGGTTTTAGTTTGACCAGAGTGCCATCAAAATCGAAGAAGAATGCATACTGGCCGGTCAGTAATGGCGGTTTATTTAATGCAGCTTCCACCCTCTGCCCTCCTTTTAGCTGTTGGTACCTTTTATATTCCAGGATGAGTTTTTGTGCTTTTCAGCCACACCTGCAGACTGGATTATTATTGGTATGATATTTTTGCGTATTTATCACCTGTATAAATGATTAGCTATGTAAGTATAGACAGCATGATGAAAAATGCCACCGGGTGAGCTGCCGCCCCCCGGTAGCTGTAATAGCCTGGTCAGATAAAACCCGCAACCAACGCGGAAATCGCAATGCTTCCCATCAGCAGGACGAACAGGTGACTTTTCCCTTCGCGCCAGCGTGCCATAGCCGGAACGGTGTAAAGTGCATAGACAGGCATAATAAATAAGATAGCGGCAATTACCGGACCACCCAAAGATTCAATAATATTTAAAATCCCCGGATTCAATGTTGCCACCAACCATACAGATCCAAAGAAAAACAGCACAATAGCACGCCGGGTCATGGTTTCATTAATACCCACACCCCGCAGTTGTGCCAGTTTAACAATCACGCCATGCAACCCTTCCCGCGCCCCCAAATAGTGCCCAAAAAATGAGCTGGAAATAGCCAGAATTGCCACCAGCGGGCCAAAGAATGAAATCAACGGGTTATCAAACTTATTCGCCAAATAACTCAGCATAGAGATATTTTGCGCTTTGGCCGCGACCAGGTCGTCGGGGGTGACGCTAAGCACACAACTAAACACAAATAACATAACAAATAGCAGCAGAATCCCTGACGTATTGCGCAATATACGGCTGGCCTGCTCAGCGGCAGTGTCCGGATACGCTTTTCCCACAGCCAGTGAAAAAGATGAGATTGCGGGGGAATGATTAAATGCAAACACCAGTACCGGGATTGTCAGCCATAAAGTCACTGAGAAGTCCTGTAACGCAGGCACCTCTTTAATTGCAGCCAAATTCCAGTGAGGAATAAGATACAGTGAAAGGAATATCAGAATGGCAACCAGTGGGTAAACAAGCCAGGTGGTAATGCGCAACATGCGCTGCTCATCAAGTAACATCACCGACATCAGCAGCCCGACCAGCACAAATGACAGCAACGCTCTGGGCAGAGATGCCATTCCTAACTGGTTCACAATTAGCGAATCAACAGTATTAGTGATACCTACCCCATAAATGAGCAAAATGGGATAAATCGCAAAGAAATAGAGCAATGTGATCAAAATACCAGCACGCTGGCCAAAATGAGCTTCAACCACCTGTGTAATGTCACTGCCTTTCGTATCAGAAGATAAGACAAACCGGGCGAGACCACGATGCGCGAGCCATGTCATTGGCCCCACCAGCAACGCAATCACCACTAACGGCCAGAAGCCTCCCATACCAGCATTGATAGGCAAAAAAAGCACACCAGCGCCCACAGCGGTACCAAACAGGCTTAACGTCCAGGTGCGGGAAAACCGGTGATGGGGAGGTTGTGTTGAGGGTGAGTTTTGATATTCGATTTCCTGACTCATTGAAATATATCTCCATGTTAAATATTTCATGCGGAAATTTATTTCAAAACTGACAAATATAACGTGATAAAAAACTGGTTTTTTAGCCAAAAACCATCAGTTAACCAATGAAAAACGCCAGCTGTTTAGCTGGCGTTAATCCTGGACGATTGCACTACTCAGGCAACGCGCTGCGCTTTCTGTTTGTAACGGTCAAAAATAACTGCTGCAAGCAGGATCAAGCCACGTACCACGTACTGAGCAAATGGCGAGATATTGAGCAGGTTCATCGCATTTTCCACCGTCCCCAATATCAGCACCCCGGCCACCACAAACGAAATTTTACCAATCCCGCCTTTCAGCGAAACCCCACCCAGAACACAAGCAGAGATAACAATCAGTTCATAACCAATTGAGGTCATTGGCTGCCCGCTGGTCATACGCGATGCCAGAATAATACCTGCAGCAGCCGAAACCAGGCCAGACAACACAAAAATAATGATTTTAGTGCGAACTACGGGTACCCCGGCAAGGCGGGCAGCATCTTCGTTGCCACCAATAGCCAGCGTGTTACGCCCGAAAGTGGTTTTATTCAATAAAAAACCGAACAACACAAAACAGACAATGGTAATCCAGATAGGTGCAGGGATCCCGAACCAGTTTGCATAACCCAGTTCAAAGAAGCGTTCATCTTCAATCCCCACCGCTTTACCATCAGAAATGATATAGGCCAGACCGCGGACTATCTGCATCGTAGCAAGTGTGGTGATAAGCGCATTGATCTTCAGACGGGCGATAACAAAACCATTCACAAACCCACTGACAGCCCCCAGTAACAAACCTGCAAAAACCCCTATCCACAGGCTTTCAGTCAGGTTAATCACCACGGCGGTAGTTACCCCTGCACAGGCAATAACCGAAGCCACAGATAAATCAAAATCACCCGAAGCAAGGCAAAACAGCATACCGCAAGCCACCATACCTGACATCGATACGGCAAGACCAAGGCCTTTCATATTGATAAAGGAGGCAAAATTCGGCACAAAAATAGCGCACGCCAGAAACAGCACTGCAAACACCACCAGCATTCCATACTGGTCCCAAATCCGGGAAACTGACAACCCGGCGCGACCGGTTCCTGATGTAGTTAATGAAGACATAAAAAGACTCCTCAATTAGGCAACGGCCTGGCTGGCTTTCGGCATAGCAAGGCTCAGTGCCTGCTTTTCCGTCGCCCCATCATGTGTTAACTCACCCGCAATCTCGCCCTCACACATCACGATAATGCGGTCTGCAACGCCCAGGACTTCAGGCAGGTCACTCGATGCAAACAACACCGCCACCCCCTGAGATGCCAGGGTATAGATAACGTTGTAGATTTCATGTTTTGCGCCGACATCAATCCCACGGGTCGGTTCATCAAGCAGAATCACTTTCATCTCCTCCGATAACCAGCGGCCAAGGATGGCCTTTTGCTGATTCCCACCGGATAGATTCATGATCAATTGATCAGCCCCGGGAGTTTTGATATTGAGCGCACGAATATGGTGGCCCGCATTTTCACTTTCCCAGAGTTTATTGATAAGGCAGCCAATACTGATATGCTTACGCCGTGCACTGATATTGATGTTCTCCTGCACCGAATGCACAGCAATAATACCGTCTGCTTTGCGGTCTTCAGGGCACAGCATCATGCCTGCTTTTATGGCATCTGAAGGTTCACGAATCGTGACCGGGTTGCCATCAATCAACACTTCCCCGCCGGTAATACGTGTACCACCAAACAGCCCTTTCATCAGCTCGCTACGCCCGGCACCCACCAGGCCAAACAAACCTACAATTTCTCCACTTCTCACCGTTAAATCCACCGGTTTGCGAACGCCTGGCGCTTTGACATTATTAAGTGTCAGGCGGGCTTCGCCATACGGTCTGGGTTTCCAGCCGTAGATATCGCCAATATCACGGCCTACCATCGCCTGAACGAGTGCATCATGGTCCACTTTCTGCATATCATCAAAAGTACAGACATACCGCCCGTCTTTAAACACAGTGATAGCGTCACTTAGTGCAAAAATCTCTTCCATGCGGTGAGAAACATACAAAATGACCCGGCCTTCTTCACGCAATTCACGAATAACGCGGAACAGATTTTCGATTTCACGCGCAGACAGAGAACTGGTTGGCTCATCAAACGCAATAACCCGGGCATTGCGTGCCAGCGCTTTAGCGATTTCCACCATTTGCCACTGGCCTATTGATAAATATTTAAGTGGCGTTTCAGGGTCAACATCCAGGCCGAGATGCTCCAGTTGCAAACGCGCTTCATAATTGAGGAGCGACCGGTTAACAATGCCGCCTTTATGCGGAATCTGACCGAGATAAATATTCTCAGCCACACTCATTTCCGGCACTAAATGGAGTTCCTGATATATGATAGCAACGCCCGCGTCCAGCGCCGCGACCGTATTGGCAAATGAAACTTCCTGACCTTTTAAGGTAATAGAGCCGGTTGTCGGCGCATAATTACCACTCAGAATTTTTAATAATGTGGATTTCCCTGCGCCGTTCTCTCCCATCAGCGCGTGCACCTGTCCGCTATAACAGTCAAAGCTGATATCCTGCAGCGCTTTTACGCCCGGAAACGTCTTTCCAATACCACGGAACGAGAGATACGGTGTTTGTTGTTGCATATAGCCTCCAAACCTTCCCCGGTAAACGGGCGTTCTGCACGCCCGTTATCTACCTGGAACGATTACTTGCCGCCCAGGCCTTTTTTAGCCAGTTCTTCTTTGAAGTTGTCACGCGTTATCAACACAACATCGGTGACTTCGGTAAATTTCGGTGGTTCAACGCCTTTGGTAACCCAGTTGTAAAGCATTTGGCTGGATTTATAACCATGCACATCCGGGCTGGGAAGCAGGGAGCCATAGAAGCCGGTTGCTTCTGCTTTAGACAGTTCGTTAACTGCATCCACCCCGTTGATACCGATACCAATTACGTCCTTCGCTTTGAACCCCTGGCCTTCAGTTGCCCGCACGCCGCCAAGTACTGTATTGTCGTTCATCCCGACAATCAGCCAGTGTTTAACTTCCGGGTGCTGCACTAATAATGAGTTACCGGCATCAAAAGCCCCCGGGATATCATTAGATTTTGTTGGCACCTGGTAAATTTGTTTAGCAGGGAAACCCGCTGCTTTCAGTGCATCCATTGAGCCAGTAGTTCTGCGCCGGGCAGTGTCAAGTTCATTAGCAGTGATAGCCATCACCCCAGTTTTACTGACATCCCAGCCACGTTTCTGCATCTCTTTGTACAATTCCTGCCCCTGGCGCTCACCAATTTTGGTTGCCGCCATCATAACCAATGGAACAGAAGTCATCGGTTTACCTTTGGCATTCACAAACTGGTCATCCACAGCAATCACTTTCATACCGTAGCCGCGAGCTTTTGCCACAATGGCAGGGCCCAGTTTTGGATCAGGGGTACAAATAACAAAACCTTTCGCGCCATTTGCCGCCAGGCTGTCAATAGCATTCAGTGTTTTCTCACCATCTGGCACGGCAATTTTAATCACTTCAAAGCCAAGATCCTTGCCTGCCTTGTCAGCAAAACGCCACTCAGTCTGGAACCAGGGTTCTTCCGGCTGTTTTACCAAAAAACCCAGTTTCAGATTTTCCGCCATAGCGGATTGTGACATAACTGCAGCAAGGCCAATTGCCGCCAGCGCTTTAGTAAATTTGTGCATGGTAAACTCCAGCATTTATTTTCTTGTGTGCAGGGTTGTGAACAGAAAATGTTCTTTTTTTCAAACGGTAACAGCGAAACAAAGTTTTTTAGCCCGAAACGCTGATAACGCAAAATAGTTTTAGCGGGAAATTAAAAATCCATAAGAGAGCAAAATCACACAGCTGAATTTTAGTAATTCTGTACATAGATTCAGCAAATAAAGGCATAAAAAAACGTCAATATGTATGACAAATAAGAACATGCTGAGCAGAAAAATCCATATGCTCAGCAACGAAATCCCTGTTACGTGTTACTCACTAGCAAACCTAATCTGTTCCTTGCTTCAGATTAGGTTTGCATATATTGACCACAAGAACGCGCACAATCATCTGCAAGATATTTCTCATAATAATTAATTAAATTTTTACAAAAAATTATCATTGATACAGAGAAAAGCTTTTCAGCACATTATATTTTACCGCGCGAATTTCCATTCTGTTTTATAAGCAAAACACTGCGGCATGGCACAGACGCATACAGGATAATAATGTTAACCAGAGTTAATTTATTTATTACGGTGGCTAAAACACTTTAATAATAAACAAACAACAAGTAATAGCCTACTCAAATAATCAGAAAATATCAGCAACCAGAAAGAAATAAACTAATTATTATCAATACGATACAACACAAAGCACACTTGCATTACAACAACACACTCACTTATTAGCCCGCGAATAGTACACCGAGTAAATAAAGTAATTAATCGTAAAAACTCACATTGAGAGTATCCTTATTTTAAATATGGCTGTATGCTAAGAAGAGTTAAACAAGGAATAACTGCTGATATGCATTATCCAGTTATGTTGAGGGCGATGGTACAGTGAACTGTTATGCCATTGCTCAGGCGATGATGTTTAAAATAATGCCGTAAAAAATAGATTCAGCTGATGATAAGCCTGCAGCATTTATTCAGTTTCTTCGTGAATTAGCAAAATCACAGGTTTCCAGAAAATAAGGATATTGTTATGGCCGTAACTGATATTGTTTCGAAGTTGAATGTACAAATGAACCGTGAGTTTTACTCATCTAACCTTTACCTGCAATTAAGTGCATGGTGCATTGAGCACGAACTGAACGATACTGCGCACTTCCTGAGAACCCAGGCGCAGGGGACGGTAACACTGATGATGCGTTTTTTCGATCATTTGAAAAAAATGGGAGGAAATCCGGTAGTGCAACCAATACCGAGTGGGCTAAAACCCGGTTGCAACTCACTGGCAGTGTTGTTTGAAAAAATGTTAAATGACTACCGTTTCCGTGCCGAAAACCTGGTTCAATTGCAGGATGAAGCAGTAAGCATCAATGATATGTCCACGCTGTTATTCTTGCAGGAAGTTGAAAAAATCCAGCGTAAAAACGGTGCAGTGTTAGTAAAAATGCTCGCGATGGTGCGCGAAGCTGATGCATCGGGAATGTGCCTCATGCAAACCGACCATATTCTGGCTAAGGCTGCAACGGCATGAAGCATGATATGTAAAATGCCATAAGCAGTAGTGCAGAACACCCTCACTTAATTCCATCAGGCCAACCCCAAACCTCTCCCCGGGGTTGGTCATTTTCAATACAACCTGCCAGCAGAACACCCCTTATAACCCAGGGCTTTAGTGCGCATCGGTTGAGCGGGAAAACTTAAGTTCAATCAATGCAATGGCTTTTTGTACCGCACGCAATGTAACCGGATCAGCTGAGGGGTGACCAGCAAAGTCAATAGAACGAAGTTGCGTTGCCATTTTTTCCCGAACTTCCACAGGAGCGATAACATCAATGACATCCAGTATTTGTTTAATCACTAACTGGCATGCAACCACATCAGAAACCAGTTCATCTTCTTTGCTAAAGGAGCCAGACATTATTTTTTCCTCGTAAAAGCGCATATGGTACCGGGATACGGGTCAAAACGGTAGTTCAGCAGGAGAAATCCGTGTGATGGCAGGATAATGTCGGTATTTAGTTGAAGCAGTTCGCTAACAAGTGAGTGGAATGGCGGTATTTTTATTTCTTTATTGCGTATTACAACATAACCCAGCTACGTTCGCCGGGTTTAGCAGGCGGGAAACTTGAAGATATCAGCCCGGAAGCCCTCCGGGTAATTGAACAGAGGGTCGGCTACCCTTATGAGAATTGCTGGGGTAAAAGCAAATTGCTCAGTAAAGATAAGGCAAATACTACTGGCTCTGCATTCGCCGCTACGTCGGCTGTTTCATCACGCCATTCGTACCCTGTGATGCAAGCCGGGCATAAAAAAACCTGCTTCATGATGGAGCAGGTTCTTTTTATCAAAACATTGCGCCCGGCGGGACGTCTTTGAATGTTTTGCAGTAGTTTTCAAACATGCTTTTCAGAATGCGACGCAGACGCAGCTTCATGGTCAAACCTCATATATGTTATGCAGGTGTTGCTCTATCCGCACATATAATATGACCACCATCACAAAAATCAACTGATTTGTGATGCGCATCACAAAAAACCTCAAACTACACTATGCAATATTATTGTGACGGTACTGAACCATGAAAATCGCTAACAGAGAGCATATGACAAGGTATAGCTTTTTATCAGGTAGCAAGCCGTACTCAATACCAGGCACAACTGCATAACCACGCGGCTTCGAATGATTGTTTGAGGCATGAAAAAAGCCAGCATAAGCTGGCCTGCGAAATCATCGTATTGTTACTTAGCCAAGGAGTTCACGAACAAACGCTTCAATTTCTTTATCCTGGCAATGCTCAAAGAAACATTTCTGGAAACGTTCGCCAGACACCGCTGTTTTAACCAGTTCAGGATCCACTGCGCGTAAACCTTCCAGGTAATCTTTTACTAAAGCACCTTTCACCTGGTTGAGAATACCAGCGTTACGCACTTGTGGCTCTTTACGCTCTGGTGGGTAACCTTCACCTTTACGGCCAGTGAACGCTTTTTCAAAAATAAAGCGCACATTCAGTTCAGCACCCCACCCAAAGCCTTTAGCGAAAGGTAAAGAAAGCGCGTTACCATTGTTGATCTGGGCAAACAAGAAAGCATCTGCCGGATCAATACAGTAACCGCAAACCACTCCCGGGTGAATGTTCAGCGACATCAATGCGCCCTGGCCTGTGCCACACCCCGTCACAACAAAATCAACCGCTTTTGAGTTCAACAGCAGGCTTGCCATAATACCTAAATGAATATAGGTCAGGTGGTGGTCTTGTTCATCGCTCATGCCCACGTTGAAAACTGACAGACCTTTTTCATCAGCAACCGCGTTCAACTCGTTAAGGACGACGGCATTCTTGCTTGCCTGACTGTTTTCCATCATCAGTGCAACTTTCATTCTATTCTCTCCTGAATCGTAGCGTGGTTAACCCACCAGATTTGCGACTTGATGAGTTAACAATACTACTCCATGAACATACTTTCAAATTTAATAAAATATTGTTTTAAAAATTACAATCTGGTTCACAATTTACTTCCATGATACCGGTAATGCAAGCCATTTACGCAGAACAGACTGTCATGTTGCCTGCCCTATCACTCACGGAAAACACCTGCTTTAACCTGTTCATCAGGCAAGGCACAACGCCCTGATGCCTGCTCCACAGCCATCACATATTGAGTAATAACTCACTGGCAGAGCCCTTTTCCCCTTTATTCAGTCGATTGCCCCGACTGCCAGTCACCTACAATCTTTTTTATTTGTCACAGGCACTCGGCATGAGAACAATAATTTTAGCGGTTTTATGTGGGTTGGTAGCGGGTTGTACCATAACGAAGACACCTGAATTTGTCGGCGGTGACCGCACCAGTGGAGTTGTCCGCCTGGCCTATGACCTGCCGCCACTGCAAAACGCTCGGGTAGATCAGTACATGGCGCAGAATAACGCGAACAGGGCCTGCCAGGCATGGGGTTATGCCACAGCGCAGTCATTCGGTAACCCAATAACCACCTGTACGACAACCAGTGCGTCTGAGTGCCTGAATGAACAAGTAACAACATCCTGGTTATGCCAGGGACAATTGATTCAGAGTAATACAGCAGGATATTAAGAGAGAATACCCGCTTCCCGTCACCAGGTAGTGGGCACCGCTCCGTGGCTAAGCACCGTTATAACCCGCATTAGTCACATTTTCTGAATGTTATCCGGTTTACCCGGGGATAGCACGGAAGCACTAAAGCAGTGTGTTCTTTTAAATTGTGGACCTTATCAGCCACACTTTACCCACGGCATCTATACTTAAACCTGTCCAGGGAAGTCGTTTTTCAGGTCTGATGACATTAAAAAAATCATTATGTTACAAGCCGCATTACGGCCCGGATGACGACATGAATGAAGATAATGAACGCCAGAAATTCTACTTACTAGAAAGGAATAAGCTCCTTTATGGCAATGCCTTTAACGGGCTGGCAATTAGCGGGTTGGCAGCCCTTACGCTGACACTGAGTTTTCTTACGCCAGAAAACCGCGCGGGAAAAATCACCTGGCTTACCGTGATGCTGGTTATTTTGGGTTTACGCTGTATTGGTATTTTTATCTGGCGTCATCTTCCGGCAGATCAACAAGGTGAAAGGCGTTACCACCGGCGCTTCAGTATTGGCGCCTTAATTACTGCAACCGTCTGGTCTGCTTACAGTCTGTGCTTCTACCAAAGCTTCAGCTCGGAAGAATTTACCTGTCTGGTGATTATTTTATCCGCCATGGCAGCGGGGGCAACCTGCATACTCTCGGGCCATCCATTGCTGGCGATCTTGTACTCCTGCATAATGTTACTTCCCTGCTCACTGATTCTGTTGATGTTTTCAGACAGTTATAAAACTCACCTTGGGTTCCTTGGTATTTTCTTCACGCTGGCAATGGTGTTTTCAGCGCTTACAGTCTCCCGTTATATTCGCAACGCAATTTTTCTCAAATACAAAAACCAGACCATGCTGGAACATATGGAAGACCTGGTGCGCCAGCGCACTCAGGATTTATACAAACTTTCAAGGATGGACCCATTAACAGGTCTGTATAACCGCTCAACTTTTCTGGAGCAGGCAAACCAGTTGACGGCACTGTTCCACCAGCAGCGTATTGATGGTTATAGTGTTTTTTTTATTGAACTGGATAGTTTTAAACAAATTAACGATACCCTCGGACATACATACGGCGATGCGCTCCTGCGCAAATTCAGTGACCGCTTACGCGAATTTTCCGATGACAATACCTGGTTTTGTCGTTGGGGCGGCAATGAATTTATCTTTGCCACTGCGCTGACCGACCCCGGCGAATTATACTGGATAGCTGACGCTATGCTGGTGCGGTTTAGCATGCCATACCGCGTTAATGAACAACAGATTACCCCTCGTTCAACCATTGGTATTGCCGTCTGCCCAGAGCATGGCGATAACATAAACAAGTTGATTCAACTGGCCGATATTGCGATGTACGCGCAACAAGATCACGTCCATGAACGTATCGCGTTCTACAACAAGTCACTGGAGCACAACCTGCTGCGCCGCACAGCGTTACTTGAAGCGTTGCGCTCAGCACTGGCGGTCGGGTCCCTGAGCCTGGCATTACAGCCTATTGTCAGCGCAGACAGCCAGCGTATTGCTGGCTTTGAGGTGTTACTACGCTGGAAGCACAATGGCGAAAACATTTCTCCGGCGGAATTCATTCCGCTGGCGGAGCAAAGTGGATTGATTGTCCCTGTCGGCTATTGGGTGCTGGAGCAGGCCTGCCAAATATTGACCGTAATACCTCACGCCACCGCCAGTCTGTCAGTCAATGTTTCCGTTATCCAAATACAGGATCCACATTTTGTCACCAATGTGGAACAATTGCTTAATAAACATAATATAGCGCCCTGGCGACTGCACCTGGAAGTGACAGAAACGTTCTTTCACCAGGCGCAACATGGTGTGAAAGAAACAATCAGCCGTCTACACCTGTTGGGAGTGAAAATTTCTATTGATGATTTTGGCACGGGCTACTCCAGTCTTTCCGTGATTCAGAACCTCAATATTGATTACGTAAAAATCGACCGCGCCTTTGTAGCTAACATCTTCGAGAAAGGTCAATCGATTGTTGCCGCAGTAATGACCATTGCCCACGGGCTTAATTTTCAGGTGGTTGCTGAAGGTGTGGAAACGCCTGAACAAGCCGCGCAGTTGGCTAAGCTTGGCGTCCATTTTATGCAAGGCTATTACTTCAGCAAACCCGTTCCCGTGAAACAAGCGCTGGCGTTATTACCACAACAAAGACAAGACAGTGCCTGATGCAGGTTGTTGATTTGATGAGCAGACACACCACAATAGCATGTTGAGGAGCAGATTTGTGTTATATTCCGCATTCTTTATTGTCAGCGTTATTGGCTTTCCTTTCCGAATGACGCGCTGTTTTATGGCATGACGCAGCTATGCAAATCTCATCACGCACTAAAATTGTCGTTCATTTATGTGGTTTTCTGGTTCTCCTTTATAGTCTTTCGATGATCCCTCCCATGCTGCTGGCCCTGATTGATAAAGACCGCAGCCTGTTTGCATTTTTAATCACTTTTGTCTGTTTTTCCGTGCTGGGTGGTTTTTGTTGGGTTACCACGCGCCAGGAAAATGTACAACTTAAAACACAGGATGGCTTCATTATCATCGTCCTGTTCTGGTTACTGTTTTCGGTCATCAGCGCCATGCCTTTATGGCTTAACGACAGTCTGCATATCAGTCTTGCTGACGCATTGTTTGAAGGTGTTTCCGGAATAACAACCACGGGTGCATCGATATTCAATAATGTCAGTCTGTTACCCCGTTCCATACTGTATTATCGCGCCCAGTTGAATTTCATTGGTGGCCTGGGCGTTATCGTACTGGCTGTTGCTGTACTGCCTTTACTGGGTATTGGGGGAATGAAACTTTACCAGTCGGAAATGCCCGGCCCATTTAAAGAAGAACGGCTGACACCAAGGCTCGCCGATACATCACGTAATCTGTGGTTTACCTATTTGCTGCTTGGGCTGGCCTGCACCATTGCCTACATGTTTGCCGGGATGCCGTGGTTTGACGCACTGTGCCATGGCTTATCGACCGTCTCGCTGGGAGGGTTTTCTACCCGTAGTGAAAGTATTGGTTTTTTTGACAACCAGACAGTCGAACTGGTGGCCGGGGTTTTCTCACTACTGTCAGGAATCAATTTCACCCTCTACTTTGTTGCCATAATACGCCGCAGTATTCAGCCTTTTCGCCGTAACCCTGAATTGCGTTTTTACTTTACTGTTGCCGCTATTCTGGTCACCATCGTGGCCTTCGAAGTCTGGCGGGCCGGGATGTACTCACCAGGAGACTCGCTGGTTCATGCCTTTTTCCTCACCAGTTCAATGCTTACAGATAATGGTCTGGCTACCGGGGATTATGCCCACTGGCCCACGCACACAATCGTGTTACTACTCTGTGCCAGCTTTTTTGGCGGATGTGTCGGCTCTACCTGTGGCGGGCTGAAAATGATGCGCCTGCTGATTTTACTCCGCCAGAGCCGCCATGAATTACACCAACTTGCCCATCCGCGCGCGCTAATCAGCATTAAAGTAGGAAAAACCGTAATGAGCGACCGGGTTGTTCGCTCTGTGGGGAGTTTCTTTTTTCTCTACGTGGCCTGTACCTGTCTGTTCATCTGGTTACTGAATTTAATGGGCTACGACTTGCTCACTTCATTTGCGACCGTCGCCGCCTGTATCAACAACATGGGCCTGGGTTTTGGAGCGACGGCCAGCGGGTTCGGCGGGCTGTCAGAGGGCGCAAAATATTTGATGTGCGCTGCAATGCTGCTTGGCCGCCTGGAAATCTACCCGGTTCTTATCTTGTTTTCACGCACCTTCTGGCGCAGTTAATGCCCCCGGCTGGCTTTGCGTTGCCAAAGGTAGCGTAAAGCGGAAGCAGGCTCCCGGGCAGGGAACCAGCTCAATCCGGCTACCATGCAACTGCAGAATTTGGTGAACCACCATCAACCCCAACCCGCCCCGGGACAAGCTTTCCCCTTTCAGCAATGCCGGGCGGGTAAACAACTGGCTACGTTTCTCTGACGGTATACCTGGCCCGTTGTCAGCAACCTCAATCGTAACATTTTCTGATGACAGCCAGGCGCGGACTGCAATTGTGCTCCTCTCCGGCGTATGGCGAATCGCGTTATCCAGCAGGTTCGTCAGCACACGTTCAATCATGCCCATATCCGCACAGACCACTGGCAGCCCGGCAAGTGGCTCAACCTGCAAACGCTGGTTACGTGTTTGCGCCGCCAGCGTCATTTTTTGCATCACATCCTGTACCAGATCTTCCAGAGAGAACGGCGTTTTATCCGGTGTTATCACGCCGTACTCCAGGCGAGCCAGCTCAAACAACGACTGCGCCATTTGGCTCACTTTGCGGCTTTCTGACAACGCGATTTCCAGATACTGACGTTTCTCTTCATCCGAAAGGTTGTCACTCAGCAACAGGATGGATTCAATATAACCGTGGATGGCGGTAAGCGGTGTGCGTAAATCATGAGAGACCGTTGCCAAAAATGCCCGACGTTCCTGGGTCTCCTGGGCAAGCTCAGCCCACTGACTGGCAATTTTCGCCTCCATCAGCGTGACCCCTTGCCACAGGCTTACCAGTTCCTGCGCCATACTACGGGTATCAGGTTCTTCAGCCGGTGTAACGCGTGGTTGCGCCAGACTGATTTGCCTGACCCGCCTCTCCAGCGCCCTGACGGGCCTGGCAACCCAATGATAAGTCGCGCCCCCCAGAATCAGCAGCATAATAAGCAGTAACACCAGAGAAGCTGCAACCATGACACCAATATTATGCTGCCAGGCCATGGCATGCAGTGCGCTGTAATGCTCTCCTTGCAGGATAACGTAGACATACCCGCGAACTTTACCCTGGGTAATAAAAGGGGCTGCACTGAATACTTTTTTCCCGTGTAGTTGACGGGGATCATCACCATAAACCGGGAACGGGTCGCCATGCAAAAAAGCAGTTACCGGCTCAACAGACACTTTCTGGCGCTTAAGATGCCCGGGTGGTGCGGCATCGTTAATGATCATCCCCTGGGGGTCTATCAGGTATAACTCCACATTTGGGTTAACCGCCATCAGGTTATTAAACAGCGCCCGGGTTTGTTCCCCTGCCATACCTTCATCCGCAAGGCGGGGATACTGGCGTACCAGATGTTGTGCCAGCCCGGCAGAAAGCTGCTGAACAACTGCATTACCGTAGTTACGCGTCAGCGAAACCTGAACACCAGCCAGCAATGCGCCGCCGGACACTAATAATAAGAGAAATAGCGCAGCCAACCTGCGTGATAACGTGCCAAATAGCCGGGTCATTCTCAACCCTCACTGCCTGGCGGCAGAAACTTATATCCCTGCCCCCATACAGTGACAATTAACTGTGGTTGTGACGAGTCAGTTTCTAATTTAATACGCAGGCGGTTAATGTGCGTATTCACCGTGTGTTCATAACCTTCATGCTGGTAACCCCACACCTGGATCAATAAATCCAGCCGGGAAAAAATTTCCCCAGGATGACGGGCGAAGAAATAGAGCAAATCGAATTCACGCGGTGTCAGATCCAGCAACTGTTCGTGCTGTGTTGCCTGGCGGCTTAGTGGGTCCACCGAAAGCCCGGAGAAATGCAACACCCCGGCGTCGCGTTTGAGTGTATCGCTCATGGCTTGCTGACGGCGAAACAGCGCATTAAGGCGGGCTAACAATTCAGGCGCCGAAAACGGTTTAGTCACGTAATCGTCAGCCCCCAGATTCAGCCCCTGAATGCGTTCAGTTTCCCCTGAGCGGGCACTGACGATGATAATGGGCATATAGCGTGCCTGAGTCCGTGCCTGGCGGCAAATCTCAAGGCCATCAATTTCAGGTAGCATCAGATCAAGAATCAGCGCATCCCAGCCGCCGCGGTTAAGTAACTGCACGCCACGCGCTCCTTCAGTTGCGAGCGTTGTTTCATAGCCCGCGTTGCGCAAATGTAGTTGTAACAAACGGGCAATATGGGGGTCATCTTCAATGACTAATACGCGCCTGGTCTCACTCATGAGGCCTCCTGCTTACCAATATCCCCTGAGTTTACACAAATCCTCATCGCAGATTTATCACATTTTATTTAACTTTACGCCAGGTCGCTTATGCGGTTGCCTGGCGAAAAAATGCCATTTATTCCCCACACAACCGGGAAATAAATGCATCTTATTCTTTTTTTATTTTATGAGTCATTATCAGTCCCACCGATAATGAACAGGTGTCTGTGGCAATAACCACGCAGGATTATCCGATATTAACTTCCTGCAATGGTATGTTGCTGAACAGGCCGAGGAAGAGAAACTATTTAAATCTGTTATTGATAAACTACGCCTTGTTGGCAACAGCGGTGAAGGGTTGTAATTCATTGATAAGGAACTGGCCACGCTGGATACCCAAGCCTGCTTCATAGCATAACACGATGCCAGTAAGATGATACTTGTGGGCATCGTAGTTTTACAGGTATGCGACCATCCCTTGTTTTGCGTTAATGCATTCTTAATGCTGGCAAATTTTATCCGGGCTTGTGGTAAAGCCCTGCCCTTCATCAATGAACTTCCCTTTCTGCGCCAGAAAAGCGACCAGGGCTTCAGCATCAAGGCCACGGGCAGAACAGGTGTGATACCGAGTCTGCTCGCCAAATTTTTCTTTGATTGCTGCTACCAGCGTTGCTGCAGTCCAGGCTGTTTCTGACCCCAGCATCATCTTCAATACTTCATGACCATGAACAGATTCCATCAAATATGCCTCATCAAAAATGAAGGATTTTACGTAATAACACCGACTACAGCGTTGCGCCAGAACAAAGAATGAAAGAATGGAGAAAACCCGCCAGTGTAAAAATTTCCGTTAGGTTATAAAATACAGAATGGAATATGGGGTGTTTTTTAAATAAAAAAACTGGCAGTTCGACATCGAAACTGCCAGCCAATCACAAACAGAGATATTGAGTAGGCTCTTCCTTAAGTCGAACTATTTATACAGCCTGACACCATACAGGTTCAACAAAATATTTTTGTGCCATAGCCTGATTAATCAAATTAAAGAAATTTGACCATAAAAAACATATGGTTAAATACAAAAAGCAATATAGGTATCACTATATAATCAATAAGAGGTATTGTGTATCCCACTAATGTTTTATCAGCCATTATCATTCATTGCGCTTACATAAAAAACAAACCAATAATCACATAATATTTAATCTGCAAGTAATCACAGGCGATATCATTTTAATCATTACTTAATGCCCATCTACATAAATTATTCAGGGCACAGAAGTGCCCCGGAATACAATGTGACTAAAAGCAGCTTTACCACCGGAGCAACGCCATCACAGCCTGAATATCAGTCAGTACATTATCTGCCACGGGTTGAAGTGGTCGGGGAAGACCATCACAAGGCGTTATTCCGGCCAGATGTGCCATAGCGGCGACTACTCGCAAGCTGCCATGCTGCCGGAACAGCTGCCATACAGGTTCAAGCTGCCTGTTTATCTCCTCTGTTTCTGCCTGAGCGCTGCGAAACAATGCCTGGCTAATCGCCGGATATAACCCGGCAAGTACGGAATACCAAATATCAAAACCCCCCGCTATTGCAGCCCACGCATGAGCATCGCCGCTAACGCCTAAAGTGACCCGCTCAGGTAACAGACCACGCCAGTACTGTGCAACACGGTTAGCTTCACATTGTTCTGCAGCGATACCCGGTAATTTAATCGAAGCAATATTGGGCAACCGGGCAATTTGTGTGAGCAGCTCATCACTAAAATCAAAATGAGTGGTACGTGGGTTAACGTAGACACAAACAGGTACAGATGACGCCTGGCTTACTGTTTCATACAACCCAAATACTTCTCTGTCGGATAAGGGCTGGTAAGATAACGGAGCAAGCAGAACAGACGAAGCTCCTGCATGTTGGGCGTCATAAAGGTGTTGTAAAACATCACGCTGGCGATTGGCCCCAATTCCAACCATCACAGGGGTACCTTGTGCGGCTTCAACCGCCAACTTCACCAACAGAGCTCGCTCTTCGCGATTAAGATAGGCGTAGCTTCCTGTCGAACCCGCCACACAGATACCATCAATTTTCGCCGCAGAGAGTTGGCTAATAATCTGTGTAAATGCCCCTAAATGAAGTTGTTGTTCATCAAGTGGTGTTAATGGAAATGCGTACAGACCTGACAGCATAGTAACTCCTTCATTCAAGGTTACCCTTCGTCAATACGGCGAAAAGAAATCACATACAATTGCTGCTCACCCGGATATATCTGGCTGATAACATCCTGTAATTCTGCCAAAGACATATTTTCCTGCCTGGCATGGTCATTTGTTAAATCTCCAGGGGCGACAGGCACAACAGAAATGACCTCGATAGTGCAAAAAATGCTGCTATCGTCTTCGTACCCTACACGTAATTGTTCACCAGGGTGAAAATGTGATTCTGTTTTATCGCGAATAGTAATTATTTTCTTATCGCTTAAGATATCGGCGGCAAAGCGCCGGTAAAAAGTGATATCAGGTTTCATCGTTATCCTTATCAGGCAGACTCAGTCTATTCCGGCGAGTTTTATTACGTAATTACACTATGTTACGCCACTTTCATCTCTGCCGACGTACAAATTATGTAAATAATAATGCCTCACATTGTTAAAATAACCACTTATTTTGTGAGGATGTTCACGGTTATCCTTGCTTAATCCCTTTACATTGCGTGGGCATGTTCAGCCAGCGTTGCTGCTATAACGCAAATATTCTCATTTAAAACAGTGGGCTGCATAACTATTGCCGCAGTAAAGCAATAGCTGTAACTCAGTTTGCAACAGCATCCGGCCTGGGATTTTTGCTAACAACGGAAGGTACCGCTGCCTGTGCACCATGTTATTACTCTCATTAATGAACAGGGGAAGATCAATGTCGACATATTATTTCCTGCCCACCCGTAATGTATTTGGCGAAAACAGTGTTCAGGAAGCCGGGGTTCTGGCAAAAACACTAAATGTTAAAAAGATCCTTATTGTTACCGATGCTTTTTTAGCCAAAAACGGGATGGCAGACAAAGTTGCGGCCATTTATAAAGATGCCGGAATTGATGTGCATATTTTTGGCGGCGCAGAACCCAACCCGACTGATAAAAATGTGGAAGAAGGCATCACCTGTTATCGCGAACATGGATGTAACGCCATTGTTTCTCTGGGTGGCGGTTCTTCTCACGATTGCGCAAAAGGCATTGGGTTGCTTGCAGCAAATGGTGGCAATATTCGTGACTACGAAGGGGTTGATAAATCCAAAAACGACATGATCCCGTTAATGGCGATTAATACTACGGCAGGTACTGCCTCGGAAATTACACGTTTTTGTATTATCACTGATACAGAACGTAAAGTGAAAATGGCCATTGTTGACTGGCGTGTCACCCCGCAAATTTCTATTAATGACCCGGTACTGATGGTCGGCATGCCTCCTTCACTGACTGCTGCAACCGGTATGGATGCCCTGACCCATGCTATTGAAGCTTATGTGTCCACTATGGCGAACCCACTGACAGATGCTGCGGCGCTGAAAGCCATCACCATGATCACCCAGTACCTGCCTAAAGCCGTCGCTAATGGCGAATATATGAAAGCCAGAGACAATATGGCTTATGCGCAATACCTGGCGGGTATCGCATTCAATAATGCCTCTCTGGGATATGTGCATGCTATGGCTCATCAGTTGGGAGGTTTTTATAACCTGCCTCACGGGGTATGTAACGCTATCCTGCTGCCTTATGTCGAATCATTCAATTTGATCAGCAACCTGAACCGATTCCGTGATATAGCCGAAGCAATGGGAGAATGCGTTGAAGGCCTTTCTACTGATGAAGCCGCGGCAAAAGCTATCACAGCAATTCGCCGTCTGAGCAAACAAGTTGGTATCCCCGACTCACTTAAGAGCCTGGGTGTTAAACCAGAAGATTTCGCCATTATGGCTGAGAATGCGAAGAAAGATGTTTGCCAGTTGACTAACCCGCGTAAAGCCACCAAAGAACAGGTGATTGAACTTTACCGCCAGGCGTATGAAGGCGAATAACCCGAATTCTGTACGGGCTTATTACCTATGATAATAAAAAGACCTGATGCCTGGCGTCAGGTTTTTTATTATCTTTGACTTTACACCTCCACGACATATCAATATTTTCTACTAATTAGCAAAGTTATAACGAAATAATAAAGATATATACATCATCACATCCCAGTTTATCGAATTTTATTCGACTTTCATAAACAACAAGAAGTACACTTACACGCTTATAGTTAGTTCGCGTTACTAACTGTATGCAAGAATAAAGTACATAGCAATATTGTCTTATAATAAGAAAGGATGCTAAGAGTGGGTAAATTGTTAAGAAATTATATTATTTGTTTAAAAAAGTATTTCACCTTTAAAGGCCGTGCCCCACGCGCAGAATTTGTAACATTTACATTAGCCAACCTGGTGCTGGAATCAGTCCTCAAATTGTATAGTCCGGATTATTATATTCTTTTGGATATCTTTCTGTTCATTCCAGGATTAACTGTATCCGTTCGCCGCCTTCATGATCTCAATCAGTCAGGATTACTCATCCTCGGGCCAATAGGTTTTGCCTTTGTAGGTTTTATTGCTTTGTTATTCAGTTATTCTTCGGCCACCAGTATCCCAGGAACCGTTATGCTTCTTCTGTCTGTCGTATTCACTCTGGGTTTGTTCATCTGGTCGCTGTTTTATCGCGGTACCAAAGGGAATAATCAATATGGTGAAGATCCGTTACAGTGTTAGGGGAATCCCCCCGAACAACCAGTGCTGCAGTAAGTAGAATTTCCCCCAGGGCTGAATGCAGGAGGCTGATCTGAGGAATATTCTTGTGCTACAGCCGATTATTGGGTACAGCACGATAATAATGGCAATGCGATATGCACACTTTGCCCCAATTCACCTTGATGCTGCAGTAGCGTTAAATCCGTTTGGTAGTATTTCAGAAAGTGCAGTGTTGGAAACCGATAATTAGTATCGCCACACTGCCCTGCCCCCGTAGCGGGAGATTGCCCCCGCCACCTGCGCGCATCACACTTGCGTGTTTTTGTGCAGTGGTGGAACTGGTCGCGGGCAGCGCCAGTGCAGGCGGTGCGGGTGCTCTTCGGGGGTAAAAAATTGTGCAATTCTGTGCACTATTGCGCTACAGAAAAAGAAAGCCTGGAGGGAAGAAAAGCCGCCTCAAAAGACAGCTTCTCAGATTAGTGGGGGATTAACGGAAAGTCGGCGCAAAACAGAAGCAATATCACCGCTACTCAATGATCCCATCGCTGCGGATACTGTCAGCTCTTCAAGTTCGTCACCTTCATCTCGGATATCAATGTCGTTGCGCTTTAAAAAAGCCATCGCAACGAAAAAGGCAGTTCGCTTATTGCCGTCATTGAAGATTTGACCACGGGAAATAGCGACAAGATACGTTGCAGCGAGTTCGTGAATATCCTCAACGCCTTCATAGTAAAGCTGGTTCTGAACACGATAAATGATCGCTTCTGCTCTTCCCGGCTCTGGCATTCCCTGAACGCCAGGCAAAGCTGCAAGCAGACGGTCATGAAACGCTATCACCTCCTGAGCGCTAATCCATTTCATCTGTCGGCCAGCGCCTTAATAGTACGACCATGCCGCCCCATAATTTCGGCAAATTCAGCATCCAGCTTTGCCTTCTGCCACGCGTTGAAATCATCCCGACTGATAAGCACAGCGGCAGAGCCATCGCGACGAGTTATTTCTACAGGCTCGCCAGCCGTAGCCGCTTCCATTACCTCGGCAATATTTTGCCGGGCCTGAGATGTGGTATAAGTTCGCATATAACCTCCTTTGATGTACGTTTTAAATGTACAACATAGATGTACAACATAGATGTACAACAGGCAACGGTAAAAAATATTACTCAGTGTCAACCTCGTTAAGCGCCACCATGATCGCCAGCCTTTCAGCATGCGGAAGGGCTGAATATTTCGCGCACCAGCGCTCAACCTTGCGCTTTATACGGTGCCGATCGTTGTAGTCTTTTCCGGCAAACGTGTGGGAATATGCGCGCCCTTCCGGGTAGTTCATCCAGATTTTTTCTGTTCTCACGCCGCCGCGTGTCTTGGCTCTTGAGCCCCGTAAGGACTACAGAAATTACTCGTCTAAAGTGCATATCCTTTTAGGGAAAATGAAATCTGAAAATATAAAACCTGAACATATCAGGCAGTATATGGATAAGCGGGGAGTTAAGAGTCGTGTACAGGCTAACAGGGAAAAAGCATTTATGTCGCGGGTAGTTAGGTGGGCATATGAGCGAGGTAAAGTGAAAATGAATCCATGCCAGGGAGTAAAGCAATTTAAAGAACAGGCCTGGACAGAACACCTGCATAAAGCAATTCAATCTGCTGAGTTACTGCTGCTGAACGCTGGAATGAGCAGTATTTATGTACTGCACCAACCGTCAGGATTGCGTTATACAAGAGCCGCATTCAAGGCGCAGTGGATGAAAGCTAAGAAAATGGCTAAAGAAAAATATCGGGATATGGATTTCCAATTTACATGCCATGATCTGAAAGCTAAGAGTATCTCCGATCTTAGTGGTTCCCTGAATGAAAAACTGGAAATATCAGGCCATAAAAATGTAAACCAGACTGCTCGCTACAACAGGAAGATTTCGATAGTGCCGATGATCGGGGGGCTGTATTGCAATCTTACAGTGACGAAATCGAATGGCGAAACAATGGTGCATTGAGATTTGAGCCATAAAAAAACCGCCTGCTCGGGCGGTTTTAACGACACTGCTTTTCATTGATTTTATTCTTGATTTTCCCATGGTACCCGGAGCGGGACTTGAACCCGCACAGCGCGAACGCCGAGGGATTTTAAATCCCTTGTGTCTACCGATTCCACCATCCGGGCAGGGAAATTGGAGGCGCGTTCCGGAGTCGAACCGGACTAGACGGATTTGCAATCCGCTACATAACCGCTTTGTTAACGCGCCAAATTTTTGCCTTTATAGCTGATAACCGCTTTCGCCATTATCGATAACTGGAGCGGGAAACGAGACTCGAACTCGCGACCCCGACCTTGGCAAGGTCGTGCTCTACCAACTGAGCTATTCCCGCACATCGAAATAAGATAATCATTTGATTTTCTTACTAACCGGCGAACCGTGCCGCCGTTCGATGCGTTGCATTCTACTTACCTGACGCACTGAGTCAACGAAATTTTCTCATTCCCTGATCGTTTGCTGAATTTTGCGCCGAATAGATCACGGTTCGAGCAAATCGCCGCGCGCAGCGTTCAAATACTGGAACATTGACCAGAAAGTCAGAATGGTGGCAATGAACAGCAACCCAATACCGGTATATTCGACCCAGGCATTTGGCCGCCAGAGCATACCAATCAGCGCCAGCATTTGAGCCGTAGTTTTGACTTTACCTACCCATGAAACAGCAACACTGCTGCGCTTACCAATTTCTGCCATCCACTCACGCAAAGCAGAAATAATAATTTCCCTGGCTATCATCGTCGCCGCTGGCAGTGTTACCCACCAGCAATGGTAATACTCCGCCACCAATACCAGTGCTGTCGCCACCATGACTTTATCGGCCACTGGGTCAAGAAACGCGCCAAAGCGTGTACTTTGGTTCCAGAGACGGGCAAGAAAACCGTCGAACCAGTCGGTCACTGCGGCGAGGCAGAAAATAAATGCACACAAAAATGGTGCCCATTGGAACGGCAAATAGAACGCCAGAACAAAAAACGGGATCAGGATGACACGAAACAGCGTCAATAATGTTGGTATATTAAATCGCATAGCGTCGCTAACTGTTTGTCGTAAGTGAGAATTTGCTCTATGTTGCTACAGAGGCCCTAATGTTTCAATGCATAGAAAATCTTTTCTGCCAGTGCGTCTGATATTCCTGGCACTTTTGCAATCTCCTCAGCTGACGCATTACGCAAAGGCTGCAATCCACCCATGAATTTAAGCAACATCTGCCGCCGTTTTGGGCCGATCCCTTCAATAGATTCAAGGCTACTGGTACTTTTTACTTTCGCCCTTTTTTTACGATGCCCACTAATAGCGTGATCATGTGACTCATCACGAATGTGTTGTATCACATGCAATGCCGGTGAATCCGGTGGCAACGAAAAACCTTCCCCTTCGGGTTCGAAAAATAAAGTCTCCAAACCCGCCTTACGGTCACTTCCTTTTGCCACGCCCAACAGTAATGGATGCGTTTTATCCCAGGGGACATCCAGTTCAGCAAACACCGTTTTTGCCTGACGCAATTGTCCTTTTCCACCATCAATAAAAATCACATCTGGAATTTTGCTGTCATCAATCGCTTTACCATAGCGCCGGCGCAGTACCTGGTTCATTGCAGCATAATCATCGCCTGGCGTGATGCCGGTAATATTGTAGCGCCGGTAGTCGGCTCGTAATGGCCCACTGGTATCAAAAACCACACATGATGCGACAGTTTGCTCCCCCATAGTGTGGCTGATATCAAAACATTCCATTCGTTTGATTTTGGGCAACTTCAGAACTTCAGCCAGTGCGGTAAGGCGCTGGTGAATGGTTGACTGTTGTGACAGCTTAGTGACCAGTGCTGTCGCAGCATTAGTACGGGCGAGTTTCAAATAACGCGCCCTGTCACCGCGTGGACGTGTTTGTACATGTATTTTACGCCCGGCAAGTTCCGACAGAGAATCACTCAGTAACCCGGGTTCAGCCAGATTGAAATCCAGCAATATCTCACCAGGTAAAGTACGCGACTGACTTCCCTGCAGGTAAAACTGCCCAACAAAGGTTTCCACCACTTCGCTCAGCTCTGTACCACCCGGTACTTTCGGGAAATAACTGCGGCTTCCCAGCACCTTGCCCTGGCGAATAAACAGTACATGGACACAGGCCATGCCAGCATCAAATGCCACGCCAATTACATCCAAATCATCGCCAGTATTGGAAACAAATTGCCTTTCAGTAACCCGGCGTACAGCCTGGATCTGGTCTCTTAAGCGCGCCGCTTCTTCAAATTCAAGCGCCTGGCTGGCGGCTTCCATTCGCGCCACCAGCATCCGGATAACCTGGTCGTCTTTGCCAGACAGGAACAAACGCACATACTCAACTTGTTGCGCATAATCTTCATCGCTGACAATGCCTTTAACACATGGCCCCAGGCAGCGGCCAATTTGATATTGCAGGCAAGGCCGCGAGCGGTTGCGATAAACATTATTTTCGCACTGGCGCACAGGGAACACCTTTTGCAGTAACGCCAGAGTCTCGCGAACGGCATAACCATTCGGGAAAGGCCCAAAGTACTCGCCTTTAGCATGCTTCGCCCCACGATGCATCGCAAGCCTTGGGTGATGGTCGCCGCTCAGAAAGATAAAAGGATAAGATTTATCATCACGCAACAGCACGTTGTAACGTGGCTGATAAAGCTTGATGTAGTTGTGCTCAAGAAGAAGAGCTTCTGTTTCTGTATGGGTGACAGTGACGTCAATTTGGGCTATTTGAGCTACCAGCGCTTCGGTTTTTCGGCTGGAGACCTTAGTACGGAAATAACTGGATAACCGTTTTTTCAGATCTTTCGCTTTCCCAACATAAATGACTGTAGCCTGGTCATCATACATCCTGTAGACACCAGGCTTGTTAGTCACGGTCTTTAAAAAGGCTTTTGCGTCGAAATATTCACTCACTGACTTGCCAAAGGCTCCGTGTTACAAAGACCATGACGGATCGCCAGGTGGGTCAACTCGACATCGCCACTGATATGAAGCTTGCTGAACATCCTGTAACGGTAGCTGTTCACTGTTTTTGGGCTGAGGTTGAGTTGCTCTGAAATTTCATTCACCTTTTGTCCGCGCGTTATCATCAACATAATTTGCAATTCGCGTTCAGATAAAGAAGCAAAAGGTGATTCTGTTTTCTCCGGCTCTATCTGGCTGAGCGCCATTTGCTGAGCAATATCTGAAGCAATATAGCGTTGGCCTGAGTTCACGAGGCGAATGGCATTCACCACTTCTTGTGGTGCGGCACCTTTGCTCAAATAACCTGAAGCCCCTGCCTGCATAACTTTTGCGGGAAGCGGGTTTTCAGTATGGATTGTTAACATGATGACTTTAACTTCAGGCGTGGCGCGCACAATTTTACGGGTGGCTTCAAGTCCACCAATGCCCGGCATGTTCATGTCCATCAGGACAACGTCCACCGGGTTAGCACGGCAGAACTTAACAGCATCTTCACCACAGGCAGACTCACCCGCAATACGAATGCCTTTAACATCTTCCAGAATGCGTCGTATCCCTGCGCGCACCAGTTCATGGTCATCAACAAGAAACACGTTGATCAAGGGAGTATCTCCAGAAAAGGGATAACGCTTCATGCCCTTCACATTTCCAGTTGCCTGTACTGTGTATTGCCAGCACACAGGCTGTTGCCCTCAGCAACTCGATTTATTCCGGGTATATACATCATTTACTGTTTCATAGTACCGGGTTTTACAGCAACTTGAAATTGCTAAAAGAGACAACATCAGTTTTTTATACCAATTGTGAAATTTTATCATGAGGCATAAGATAAAAATGCAACATAGTGGTTAAAAGCAACACAATTATGTAAGTTTGTAACACCAGGCACAAATTTGCCTTGTCAGGCTTTCCTCCACTCTTTTTTTCCTGCGCCTGTGTGAATGTTTTCCCCGCACTTACACATATCTGCGCGCATTTGTTCGTCAAGATGAAAGAAAACGATTATCGTTTATTGGATTAAACATGTTGAGATACAGTTTTGCTGACAGAAGGAATATAACTTTCGTGAGCTATGCTATAATGCGCGCCTTTCGTCACATATTGTGATTGATACATTGTATCATTTTTATGAGGTATCCAATGAGCCAACCTGATTTATCCACTAGTGAAAACCTCCAGGAAATTGCACTGGAAATCACCTGCCTGAAAGCAATGGTCACCCAAATGCTGAAAGCTATGGGCCAGGCCGATGCAGGGCGCGTGATTATTAAAATGGAAAAGCAGATTGCAGAAATGGAAGATCCGGCTCAGGCGGCCGTATTCACCAATACAGTTAAGCAAATTAAACAAGCTTATCGCCAGTAACCCTCTGCCATAAAAGAAAAGGCCGGTGGATATTGAGATCCCCTGCCGGCCTTTTCGCTTCTGTCTGCACGCAGAACAATGTTGCCTTTCAGATAAGCCCTGTTGCCGCGGCATAACAGGCTATTTGGGTTTTATTCGGCGCATTAAACTTCTTCTGCATATTTTTTTGGTGAAAATTTACTGTATTTTCTGAGATAGATAAAATCATGGCAATTTCTGCAGAGGTTTTACCTTCCGCAGTCCAAAGCAAAATCTCCCTTTCCCTTTTGCTCAGCTTGTACTCAACAGACTGCTGTACCTGTTCATCAAGACGATTAAGGGTAACCATGCTCAATTCAGTCAGTAACTGAAGATGCAATGATGTTTCATCATCGCTCAAAGCCTGTTTACGCTTACATTCCGTTGATACAGACAAGAATCCAATGGCCCTGCTCGGCGCAATCAGGCACTGGGTGACGCCAAATCGCAGGCCGTGCGCCTGCGCAGATGCCCAAAACTCGGGGACATCGCGGAACAGTGACTCATTCCACGGCAGATAGCCAAGATTATAGTTCTCTGGCCGTAACACCGGGTCTATATCAAAGTAGTTATTCGAAATATATTCATTCTGCCATTCCTGACTGTAAGTTGAATAAACAGTTAGCTTAGGTCTGGTAAAAGGAACCGGATAGCGAATACACAAAGCGAAACAATCATAACCTATCAATTGAGTCTCTTCAGTTAACAAATCCCACAGCTCCTGAGTTTGTTGTACTGAATTAAAGCGAGACTTCACTTCGCATCGCCAACTAAAGAAGTTGGTATTTCCCATTATTTTTCTACATCTCCTAATCTGCCACCTGGACCGACATGGATAAAATACCATACAAATAGGAAAACGTTAGTGTAAAAGGCATTTTTCTCAGGAAAAATCTTATTGATTATTGGGTGATTGTTCTACTCGCCTGTATTGACAGTATTTATACTCATCACGCTAATAATTACTCATATCGACAGTATTAAATCACTTAAGAGCCATCTTACCACTGCTTAATAATCTCATGCACACCACAGGCCATTTGCATTATGTACTGTTTGGGCTTCAGTATGACAAAGAGGAATAACCTATTGGCAGGCGAGTTGAGGGTGTCTGGTACGAGGAGGGAAATTGCCAATGGAAATGATACCTGGAGTCAATTCAGATAAAACCAGCGCACCAGCCGGCGCGCCGATAGTACTGGTTAATTGACTAAAAACTTTTCCAGAAACTGACGGGTTCTCGGATGTTCCGGATTGGAAAACAGTTGATGCGCAGGCCCCTGTTCAACGATGTTTCCCTGGTCCATAAATATTGCTCTGTCGGCGACATCCCTGGCAAACGACATTTCGTGAGTCACAATGACCATGGTGCGTTTTTCTTCAGCAAGCGCGCGGATTGTCGTTAACACCTCGCCCACTAGCTCTGGGTCCAGCGCTGATGTCGGCTCATCAAACAGAATTACTTCTGGTTGCATGGCTAATGCGCGGGCAATCGCCACACGCTGCTGCTGCCCACCACTCAGGCGCTTCGGGTACTGGTTTTCTTTGCCCGTCAACCCGACTTTTGCCAGCAGTTCACGGGCGACAGCAATGGATGACTCCCGCGATTCACCCTTCACGATAACCGGACCTTCGATAATATTCTCAAGCACAGTACGGTGAGGAAACAAATTAAAGTTCTGGAAAACAAAACCAACATGTTGGCGCAACTGACGTATTTTAGCGCGCTGGCGGCTGATGCCAGTCTGTGCATCAACCAGAATATCCCCAACTTTGATTGTGCCACTGTCCGGGATTTCCAGTAAATTGATACTACGCAACAAGGTTGTTTTCCCGGAACCACTTGGCCCGATAATTGCCACAACTTCACCGGGGCGGACATCAAAATCGATTCCGTGTAACACAGTCTGACCATGAAAGGTTTTGACCAGTTTTTTCACTTCAATGGCGCTCATTTAGGGTCTCGCTCCTGGCGGTTTAACTGGTTTTCAAAATAATTCTGCAGTGCAGACAGTACCGTAGCCATGACCCAGTAGATAACTGACGCTGCCAGGTACATAGTGAACACTTCCAGAGTGCGTGATGTAATTAATTGCGCCTGGCGAAACAGCTCAGGGACCTGAATGGTGGCAGCAAGTGATGTGTCTTTTACCAGGCTGATAAAGCTGTTACTCAGTGGCGGCAGAGCGACTCTCGCCGCCTGAGGTAAAATAGCGCGACGCATTGTCTGCCAGCGCGACATCCCAATACTTGCCGCAGCTTCCCACTGCCCTTTGTCAATAGAACCAATAGCGGCGCGCAAAGTTTCTGCTGCATAGGCCGCCGTGTTGAGTGACAGGCCAATCATAGCGGATGGTACAGGATCCAGCTCAATACCAAATTGAGGGAGACCGTAATAAATCATAAATAGCTGCGCTATCAGTGGAGTACCACGGAAAATGGAAATATAAGCCCGCGCCAGCCAGGACACAGGCCATACTGGCGACATTCTCATTAGTGCCAGTACAAACCCCAGAACCAGGCCAAAGAACATGCCACCGATACTGAGCTGAAGTGTAAATACCGCGCCTTTAAGTAGATAAGGCAGGGATTCCAGTATTAACTGAAGACTTTCTTGCATTATTATTGTTTACCCTGAAAAACGTTATACATGAGGATGATAGGCGAATAGCGCTGGCGCTCCACCGGTGTGAATAAACAGTACCGGGCCTTCATCTTTGAAGCGTTTCTGGTTGATACCGTCAATCAACCCTGCCATTGCCTTGCCGGTATACACCGGGTCCAGCAAAATGCCTTCCAGTTCAGCCACCAGTTTCACTGCATCATTGCCCGCCTGGTTTGGCATACCATATTCTGGAGCAAAATAGTCATCCCACAGTAAGATATCATCACTGACCTGGGTATCCAGCAACGTAGCCACGTCGTGTTGTAGTTTTACGACTTTGGGCCTCTGTTGCTCTGCAGTACGCGAAACTGTAACACCAATCAACTCCGTACCCGGCATGGCCAGTTCAAGCCCGACAGCAAGTCCCGCATGAGTGCCGGCACTACCCGATGCCACTATCACCGAAGAAATACGCGCGGCTTCATCACACTGCCCGGCAATTTCCAGCGCACTTTCGACATACCCCAGAGCGCCCAGCGCATTAGAGCCACCAACAGGCACAACGTAGGGACGAAATCCCTGAGCTTCCAGGCGTTCAGCAATTTCTGCCAGTTGTGCGTCAGGCGCATCCAGCGCGGCACACATTTCCACCTGGACATTAAAGAGATCCAGCAACAGCCGGTTACCGTTTGTCAGGTAGTTTTCTGCCTGAGTGCCGATGGGGTTTTCCAGTAATGCGACACAATGTAACCCCAGTTTTGCGGCAACAGCGGCCGTCTGGCGAACATGGTTGGACTGAATGGCACCGGCAGTCACTAATGTGTCGGCACCTTCACGCAGGGCTTCTGCCGCCAGAAACTCCAGTTTGCGCAATTTATTCCCGCCCATCGCCAGCGGCGTGGTGTCATCACGTTTGATGAAAATTTCCCGGCCAAGGTGGTCTGATAAACGTGGCAGGTATTCCAGCGCGGTTGGCGCACCAATCAGTTCAAGGCGAGGGAAACGAGTAAGATTTTGCAAGGACAAATTTTGCTGGAGCATAGTGCCTCCGGGTTACCGGTAAAAGAGTCATGTTATTGATTATGCTACAGGGATAAGCTAACCAACAGTTCCATAGCCAGAAACGATAAAAAAAGGTGCCAAAGGCACCTTTCAGAGATAATTCGTGCGGATGCGTCCTTACTTCGTGACGTCGGCACCAAACCATTTTTCTGACAGCGCTGGCAGGCTGCCATCTTTTTGCATATCGGCAATCGCACTGTTAATGGCTTTGAGCAAATCTTCATTACCTTTGCGCAATGCTACGCCAGACTCCTGACGGGAGAACGGCTGCCCGGTCACGGCCAGAGTATCGTGAGTTTTCTTGACCAAATCCAGTGCCGCCAGGCGGTCGACCAGAATGGCATCTATACGCCCTACACGCAGATCCTGGTATTTGGTCGGATCATCATCATAGGTACGGATATCAACACCCGGTACATGTTCACGCAACCATTGTTCGTAGTTAGTGCCCAGGCCAACGCCCACTTTTTTACCTTTGAGGTCTGCGGCGGTTTTAATTTCCCCGGCATTCTCTTTTTTCACCAGCGCCTGAATACCTGAAACGGTATAAGGCGTGGAGAAATCATATTTTTTCTCACGCTCAGGTGAAATCGTAACCTGGTTAATGACCACATCAATACGCTTTGCATCAAGGGATGCCAACATGCCATCCCATTTGGTCGGTTTCAGGTCAGCTTTTACGCCAAGGTGATGCGCCAGGGCTTTAGCAAAATCGACTTCGAACCCGGCAAGCTTGCCATCCGCATCCTGAAAACTGAATGGAGGATAAGTGCCTTCAAGCCCGACACGCAGGGTGCCGCGCTCTTTAATCGTGTTGAGCAGGTTTTCAGCGGCAAAAGTTTTCACACTCATACCAGCGACCAGCGCAACTGCCATCATTCCCATCAAAGCCTGTCGGCCGAAGGTTGTTAATTTCATTATTAATCTCTTCCCAATGTGTAAATTGTGATGCAGTTTAGTGCCTGATTCAGATAAATCAAACACACTCTGCTACAACTTATGCCTTTTTAATATATAGCGGAAGTCGATTTGTTTTCAGCCTGGCTATCCGGCAGCTGGTTTTTTTGCCGTAAATACTGTGCGTACTTACGCAAGGCGATACGGTAATTGTTCGGGCTGGTTGCCGGTAACCACTGCTCCAGGGCTTCGTCCGGCGTGAGATCACAGGCCAGCTCTTTTGCCACACCTTGCTCAGCCAGATGCGTCGCCAGGCGGCGCAGGCGCACAACATACTCGCGAATGGTGCCGTGGCTCATTTCAGTTTGTTCAAAAAGGTACTGTTTGAAGCCAATAATATCAAACCAGTCATTATGTTCGTTGCAATGCAAATCACTGCAAAAGCGGCACAATGCAATCCAGTCCTGTTTGACAATTTGCCATGTCGCTTCATCAATCAACGTATCCAGTTGAGCGATGGCGGTTTTATTGACGATTTCATCACGCCTGACCAGTGTTATTCTGTCCAGCAACTTGCCACAGTGAGCACAGTGGGTTTGCGAGTGTTTGAAATCTTTAAGATAGCGGCTTAGCGGCCGTCTTTTGGGTTGTTGCACCGTCATGATAACTCCCTGGTATTAAAGGTCTATGGGGCGGCTCTACCAGGATCATGACGGTGTGTCAGAATCTATAACTTACCCAGCTTAGTGCGTAATCGTTTAATCGCCTGACTGTGCAACTGACTTACCCGTGATTCACCGACTTCCAGTACAGCGCCAATCTCTTTGAGGTTGAGCTCTTCCTGGTAATACAGCGTCAACACCAGTTGTTCGCGTTCCGGAAGTGATTCAATGGCCTCAGCCACGCGCTCCCGTAAATCGCTGTTCAACAATTGTTGCAGCGGGTTCTCTTGCTGGTGATCATCAGTCACCAACTCAATGCTATCGCCATGCTCTTCACGCCACTCATCATAAGAAAAGAGTTGGCTGTTATTTGTGTCGAGCAGCATCTGACGATAATCTTCGAGCGAAATATTCAGGCGCTCTGCAACCTCGATTTCAGTTGCGTTACGCCCTAACTCCTGCTCCAGTTGCCCAATCGCCTGCGCGACTTCTCGTGCGTTACGCCGGACACTGCGCGGGACCCAGTCCCGACTACGCAGTTCATCCAGCATAGCACCACGAATACGTTGCACTGCGTAAGTGGTAAAAGCCGTTCCTTGCAGGGCGTCATAGCGTTCAACCGCACTCAACAACCCGATGCCGCCCGCCTGCAGCAAATCATCCAGTTCAACGCTCGCCGGCAATCGCACCTGCAGGCGCAATGCTTCGTGGCGCACCAGAGGTACATATCGCTGCCACAGCGAGTGTTTATCCATTACACCATCAGCGGTATAGAGTGAATTCACGATAAACAGCCCTGCGTTAATGAGTTATCGGCACCATTATCTGATTCTGGAGGGCATTTAATCCGAGGAATAGTGGGATAAATGGGGTTTTATTTGCGCCTTATCGATTTTAAGTGCGGGAATACCATAGCCAGAGTAACTTTTCTGCCCCCCGAGGAACAAATGAATGTCCTGATTTCACCTGCTGGTACAGAGATCGGAAGAGAAATCTGGCTGTCTCTACGGCATGAAAAAAATATCACGCTATTTCTCGCCGGGGCGGACTATGACAATCATGCGAGGTATTCAGACCTTCCGTATTATATCCTGCCCGGTGTCAATGAAGATGACTGGCTCCCGGCTCTGCAGCTATTCACTGAACAGCACCACATCGACTATATTTTCCCGGCGCATGACGATGCGTTACTTGCGTATGCTGAAAATCAAACAGTTATAGCAGCCAGAATCATTGCTCCTTCAGTGCAAACTTGCAAGTTAACACGCTATAAAAGCAAAACCTACGATGCACTGGCAGACGTTATCAATGTGCCAAAATGCTACGCAACCGCTGACGATATAGATAGCTGGCCTGTGTTTATAAAACCAGATCGGGGGCAAGGTTCTCAAGGCGCAAGGCGAGCGGATAGTCTGGCTCAACTTGGTAATGTATTTAATGGTTCTATGCTGGTTAGCGAATATCTCCCTGGCGCTGAATTTACTGTTGACTGTTTTTCCTCCCGAAATGGCGGGTTGTTATATTGCCAGGCACGAACAAGAGAACGTGTCAGAGCAGGGATATCCATGGGTTCTGAGTTTGTCTCTCTGGACGGCATAGAAATAATCGCAGAAAAAATCCAGCAGAAACTTCAAATTTTTGGTGTCTGGTTTTTCCAGGTTAAATATGCTCAAAACGGCCAGATTACCTTACTTGAAGTTGCTCCGCGTGTTGCAGGTACTATGGCACTAACTCGGGTTTCGGGCGCAAATCTCCCGTTGCTCGCACTGTATGAGCACAGTGAAATTCCAGTTACGTTGCTGCCACAATATAAGCATGTGCGCATCAGCAGAGCCCTGTCTAATGCCTTTACGCATAACATCACCTGGTCTCACGTCTATGTTGACTATGACGATACTCTGGTTATCAAAAATACGGTGTGCGTGAAACTGGTTGCATTTCTTTACCAGTGTATTAACCAGGGAAATCGTTGCCATCTGGTCACCCGCCATGCCGGAGATATTCACCAGGAACTGAACACACGGCGATTAGCACAGATTTTCGATACGGTTACTCATTTGACCTGTGGTGAGAAGAAATCTTCCGTCATCAAACAGCGCGATGCAATTTTTATCGATGATAGCTTTACAGAGCGCCTTGACGTTCACCAGACAATTGGCATTCCCACCTTTGACGTGAGCATGCTGGATTTATTGATTAAGGAATAACTCATGAAAAAAAATGTAATATTTATCCATCTGGAGAGCCTTAATCAGGCAATTTACAGCCATCGCCACTGGTTCCCCTGCCTAAATAGCATCGTGCCTCACGCTTACAGATTTAACAATTTTATTTCCAGTGCCACATCTTCATTTATGGCCGTCAGCGACCTGCTGCATGGGGACGGTGATGTCCTTGAGCACAATAATAATCTTGAACTTAATCTTACTGTTAAGCGCAAGACTCCAGCCTTATTCGACTACCTGAAAAAAAATCATTATGCCACCGCAGGCATTGGTTACCCAAAAAACTGGGCGAATTTTGATAAAATATGGAGTGAACGCGATTGCTATTACTGGGATGATTCATCTCATGAAATGCTTAACCGTGCAGAAAAATTTATCGCCAATAAAGACCAGCCCTTTGCACTTTACGTATGGAACCTGACCAGCCATTTATGTTACATGGATCAACATAAGTATTCTGGAAGTAATAGTTTTCAACGCTGGCAGCGCGGTTACGAAAGTATGGACAATACTGTGGGGGAAATCATGCGTTTGCTGGCCACCCACAAACAATTCGACAATACCATTCTGGTTATTTTTGGTGACCACGGTGATGATTTCTGGAACCATGGCTACTACGGTGGGTTTGCACATGCTTTGGAGCCATTCACTTCGCTGGTTCATACACCTGCGTTTATTTTTGACCCCTCGTTGAAAGGACAAGATATCAATCACCTGGTCAGCATGTTGGACTTGCGCAAAACAACGCTTCAGTTACTGAATATTCCCGATGATACACCGGCGTCAGTCCCTGCATGGAATGCGTTCACTGGTGATCGTAAATATTGCTTCAGCCGTAATTTATTTGCTGCTCAAACAGGTTCTGGTTCAGGTAACCCACTGAAGAAAGGATATTCCATCACATCCGATGACCTGCACTTGTTGCATGCCGATGGTCAGTACAAGATGTTTGCCTGGCAGGCCGATAGCGGTAACCACTTCGACCTGTTGCCATTATTAGTAAAAGATGGTCAGGGAAAAGTACATTATGATTACAAGACTCTGGGAGCTGGTCGTAACAATGGCCCTCACCCACATGTTGTCGCTTTCCTTGGTCAGGATTCAGAAGCCTTCCTGACAGAGCAGTTCCAGATACTGAAAGCGGAACTGGATACCTTTATTCAAGGGAAAAATAAACTCAGTTCAGTGCAGTAATTATTGTTGATTAACCATGACAGGCGCCATTGTGACATCCATGGCGCCTTTTAGTATGGAATAGCCTACAGCAGAACAAGCATTGACAAGTTCAGCCACTACCGGGCTATCGATAACATAAATATTGGTTACTAACCTATGTAAATAGAATTCAAACATTCTCATGAAAAATGATACTGTACGTTTCATTTCCATGTTCTGTTTCAAAAATGAACATATTTTCAACTATTATCTATTCTTCGCTATCTCAATAATTTCAGTTGTAGATATCGATGGTGTTCTTGGCAAGTAAATAACCTCACAAGCAGGTTTAACCCAGTCAAACCGCCCTTGCCAGTCATCACCCATGATCAAAATATCCGCATGATATTTTTTGATATATTCCAGTTTTAGCTCAAGAGACTCCTCAACAAAAACAGATGTCACACATTTCAGACCAGAAATTATTTTCACTCTGTCACGCTCGGAATAAATTGGATAACGATTTTTTTTAGAATAATTCAGCTCATCTGATGAAACTCCAACAATCAGTTGATCACCATATGTTGCAGCACGCTCCAGGATATTCAAATGACCAATATGGAAAACATCAAAGGTACCAAATGTAATTACTGTTTTCATATTTTCTCCAGACTGGCGATAACACTATCGCCAGCAGAATTTATGTGGTTCTCATGGCAATGTCGAAGTTGCCTGTGTAACTTTGGTGTTCTCTTTAATAAAATTAATAATTTTCATCTGGTCTTCTTCAGTTAAATCAGGGTAAATAGGTAAACAGAGAATTTTTTTAGCAACCTCGTTAGCAATAGGTAGTTTACTCTCATCTGCAGAAGGGAACCCCCGATACATGGAGAAGGAACTAATCAGTGGATAAAAATAACGCCGCGCATAAACATCAATGGTCTTAAATTGTTCATATAATTCATCTCTGGTTAAACCGTAATTACTTTCTACCGAAATTGGATAATACGGATAATTCCACTCAACACTCTCAGGTACGGAAAAAGACTCTATCCCATCAATTGCATCAAGATATTTACGATACCGCTGGTAAATTTCTTCACGTTTGGCCAACCCTGCATCAATGTGTTTAAGCTGAACCAGACCAAATGCCGCCTGAACTTCGTTCATCTTTGCATTGATTCCTGGTGCAACAACCGTGGTTTCATCCAGGAAACCAAAGTTCTTCAGGAAATCAATGCGTTGTTTCATTTTCAAGTCTGAGCAAATGATCGCCCCACCCTCAAAAGTGTTAAATACTTTTGTGGCATGAAAACTAAGCACGGATAAATCACCAAAATTCAAAATACTCTGGTTATCAACTTTAACACCAAAAGCATGAGCCGCATCATAGATAACCTTGAGACCCCAGGCATCTGCAATGGACTGAATGCGCTCAACATCACAGGGAATACCATAGCAATGCACCGGTACAATTGCCGTAGTTGCTGGGGTAATTAATTGCTCAATTTTACCCGGATCGATATTACAGGTATCAGGGTCTATGTCAGCGAATACAGGAGTCAGCCCATTCCATAACAGAGTATGTGACGTAGCAACAAACGAATATGGCGTGGTGATTACCTCGCCATGAATACGTAAGGCCTGGAGAGCAGTTAACAAAGCCAACGTTCCATTGGAAAAGAGGCAAATATGTTTAACGCCAAGATACTCCGCCAGCGTAGCCTCCAGTTGTTGATGAAAAGGACCACCATTGGTTAACTGCTTGTTCTGCCAGATCTCCTCCAGATAGGGTATAAACTCGTCTAAAGGTGCAAGTAAAGGACTTGTCACATATATATTTTTCATACCCTACCTCTTGGTGATAAATATTGCATAATCTTGTTATGTTTTTTATTCGCTAATAACCAAACGCTTAACGTCTTCACCGTTAACCCAGACTTTCCATGCCGCTCTTAATGCTTTTTCAAATGTATCGCTGACATTGTAGTCACTCAAACTGGTGATCATCTTTTGGCGCATGGTGGCACGAATCTCGGCCAACTCAGTTATATGAGATGCCCAGTACTCAGCTTTAGTAATATAATCATCGGCGTCATCAGCAATAAAATCATCCAACCCGTATTGATTCATAATTTCCATACCTTGTCGCCCGGCCATCGTGTCTCCACACAAAGTCAAGGTTGGCACCCCCATCCAGGCTGCATGGTTAGTGGTCGTACCTCCACTGTAGGGGAAGGCATCCAACAACAAATCGATATTATGGTGATACTCGAGATATTCATTCATTTTCATACGCTGTCTGAATATCAATTGCTCTTCCCGTGCCCCCAACTCAATCAGACGGCCTTTATAGAACTCAACCATTTTCTCACCGGTCATAAAGCCCATAATAAATTTTGCCCCAGGGTTACGTTTCAACAGTTTTCCCCACAGGTTCAGGACATTATCATTAATCTTTTTCGGCCGATTGAAACTGCCAAAAGTAATATATCCATTTGCCAGTGCTGGTAATAAATTTACGTCAGGCGATTTTGGGTTAGGCTCAAAAAGCTTTTTCATCGGCACATAGATAATTTTTTCCCGGAACTGATCATCGAGAATATTCCTATGTGCCAACTCACTCTGTTTGACAAAGCCTGTCGACATAATTCGGTAATCAATCTGAGTCAGCCCGGTAGTAGCCGGATACCCTATCCACGTCATCTGGACAGGTGCAGGTTTCAGCGCAAAAGTGGTCAACCGGCAATTAGTAGTATGACCAGAAAGGTCAATCAAAATATCGATTTCATCTTTATTTATCTGTTTTGCCAGCTCTACACTACTATATGACCTAATTTCCCGCCAAAGATTGCTGGTTGACTCAAAGTGGTCAGTCACTTTATCGTGAGTTTCTGAGTTATTATAACCTACAATAAAAAACTCTTGTCTGTTGATATTGTCCCAAAACGGACGCAGAAAATGGCTGACTGGATGATTGAAAAAATCCCCAGAGACAAACCCAAGGCGCAATTTTCTATCCGGATTTTTATCTCTGGAGTAGTTAAATTTGACACCGGCCTTATTCTGCCATTCTGTGGCTTTGTCTCCATAGCCACAATGCTCCTGAAAGCGTTCTTCAACTGAAGTGTTTGGATCGTGTGCCAACAGAAATAAATAGTTACTGTAAAATCCCAAATGGCCGTTGGAGATTTCTACTGCTCTTTTCATGTGGATTTTTGCTTCATCCACCAGGTTATTTTCACCAAGCAACGTACCGAGGTTAGTGAGATAGTGCGCAGTTTCAGGCTCACACTCTACTGCTTTTCTGGAACAAACCAATCCAGGGGCATACTCGCCAAAATCACGATACAAACAGGCAAGTAAATCCCAGGGGCGAGCTTGTTTTGGGTTAGCGCGTATAACTGCACGAATTACTCGACCAGAATAGAACGCTGATTTAGTTTTCATAAACGCATTAGCAAGATCGTAAAAATAATCCCAATTGGTGGCATGCAGTGACAGTAATTGTGCGATTAAAGGTAATGCGTCTTGATATGCTCCCGTGATCAGGCAGGCTCGTGTAGCGGCCAATAACAACCCAACACTCTTTCCTTCTTGATGTATCGCCCTGGCAGCAACTTCACGAGCTGTTTCATATTCACCCTGACTGATAAGGTCGTTCAGTTTATGTGCCGTTGCAGCCATTTTCTTGCCTGAGTCTGTCACAGCCTCTTTACCTTCAGACAAGTTATAAGCATTTGCTGGCATAAAGCCACCGGTCTCCGGATGACATGAGAATATCAGCAGGCTCATGATCATTTTTTTGAGCGTCCCAGGGTCACCAAGTGCAAGACATTCCTGGATTTTCTTTTTCCAGGCTATAGGCGAACCCTGCAATAATGCTTTTTCCCGTAAAGACATCAGGACGTCAATGTCACCAACTGTATCAATTTTTATTTGTCTATTTAGTAATTCCAGCTCTTCGCTGGTGATTTCGACGGTGATTCCCCAATAGTTTTTCCCTGTTCTGACCAGCACTGGGGGAGCTTCTGACTCATCATTTTCCTCGACAGGAGTAGCCTTAAGCGTCTCATCAAATGAATCAAGACCAATAATTGGCGCAATTGTATGTTGTTTACAACGGTTATATGGACCTGGCTGTGAAGAGTAGAAAAACCCCGGGATTTTTTTCATAAAAATTCCCTGAAGTGATTTTTTCACTTTTTCCCGATGATCTTCCGGGTCTTCTGGTAAAAAGGTACTAATTACTACTTGTTCAAACGAAACCGAATAGGGCCATGCATCACCCAGACAATCCATAACGCTAAGCGTCAATGCATCAGAAGTCGAAATGCAATGCTGTTGATAGTTATAATGGCCATTGCCCACTTCACCATCATCGGCGGTAAAGCGCGCGAAGTATCCGGCAAACTGCAAGTTTGTTATTTCATTAAGATCAGGAGTATCCCTGAGTTCCCCTGCATAATTTTCAGAAATTAACAAACTGAAACGTTTTGTCTTTTGAACTGCAAAATCGAAGTATTGTTGAACAATTATTTTATGCTTATTTTTTGATACTACATCCAACATTTGGCGGGTTTGCGTATCGTAATATTCACCCATTTCAGTAAAGGGCAATACATCGCCCACATATTGCAACCCGGCACGATTTACTTCACTATTAAAGTCAACCAGATATTCTGGATAGTTAAAGTTGTGTTTGTACTTTAATAACAATTCTTCATCTGAGCGAGCCTCTTCCTGAAGGATATATTTTTTCAGGTCGGCAGGGGTAGCAGTAGTCGATAAAAATGAGAAAATACCTCGAATTGAATTGATGTACTGTATATCGTTTTCCACTTCGATAGTGTGAAGTGCAATTGCATCCTGCAGCGTTTTCTCATGGCTACTACCTGGCAATGTCATCCATTCAAATGCAATAAGCCCATTCTCCGAAAGCTGGCTCTTGCACCAGGCAAGTAGCGCTTGTCTTGTTTCTCCCGGCAGAAGGCTATAAATACCATGAATAATAATAAAATCGAAACGATTGCCTTGAGTCTGAATAATCTCATCCAGAGAAATGCACCCAATGGCAATGTTCTCGCGGTGCATTTTTTCCAGCCGCAATTTTCCCCGTTCTATCGCCTCTTCATTCAGGTCGAAACCTAGACACTGGCTGTCCGGATAAGCAAGCGCATGAGACAGTAGTAGCTGCCCTTCGCCACATCCCAACTCCAGTACGCTGGCATTAGCAGGGTTGACATTGTGCACCCCGTAAAATCTGGCCATGGCAGAAATGTGCTCCAGAGTAAAACATGTTTCAGTATATAAATTATTCACAGTCAGGCTTCCGGTTCTGAAGTAGCGGGCAATGTATGAGCAAAATGGAATTCCGCCGTCAGTGCGTATTACGACGGTCTCATCGCATGTTAAGAACTTACCATTTCACTTGCCGAACGATAGGCAGAACAGGTCTAAAATACCTGCCCTATTTAGCCAATTGCACTTAGGGTTAGCAGCAATATTCACTCCAAAATTTCTTTATCATTTTCAATAGGTAATAGGTAAATCTTCGCAGAAAGATATGCGAAATTAAGCGTAATGAAGACGCTTTTGAAAATAAGCATTTAGTCTGCTCCCAATTTGAAACACTGCTGGGCATAACATAAAAATTCCCAGTACCACTTTTTTCCTATTGAGCCATATTAAAGGCAAAAAAAAACCAACCCGAAGGTTGGTTTTTGATGTACTTACTATTATTGCAGCAGAGACAGTGCACTCTGCGGTACCTGGTTGGCTTTGGACAGCACGTTGGTACCAGCCTGTTGCAGAATCTGCGCGCGGCTCATGTTGGATACTTCAGTTGCGTAATCGGCATCCTGGATACGAGACTGTGCAGCAGACAGGTTAGTCACAGTGTCATTCAGGTTGCTGATAGTTGAATCGAAGCGGTTCTGGATAGCACCGAGGTCGGAACGTTGGGTATCCACAGCCTTGATTGCTGCGTCGATATCTGCCAGGACGCTGCTGGACATAACGTCGAAGCCATTTACGCTCACGCTACGGCTGGTAACGATGCTGCTGGTAGTACCCGCAGTTGCCGTAGAGGTGTATTTGTTCCAGCCAGAGTTGCTGTTGATAGTGATACCGATAGTTTCACCATCGTTAGCACCCACCTGGATATTAACAGTAAGCGAACCAGAAGTGTTAGACAGGATTTTGATGCCGTTAAACTGGGTCTGGCTGGCAACGCGGTTAATTTCTTCCAGACGTTGGTTAACTTCAGACTGGATAGAGTCGATGTCTGAAGAAGAGTTAGTACCGTTCTGTGCCTGAACAGCCAGTTCACGAATACGTTGTAAGTTGTTGTTTATCTCATCCAGTGAACCTTCAGCGGTCTGCGCCAGAGAGATACCGTCGTTCGCGTTACGAGAAGCCTGAGTCAGGCCGTTGATGTTAGACTGGAAGCGGTTAGCAATTGCTTCACCAGCTGCATCGTCTTTTGCGCTGTTGATACGCAGACCAGAAGACAGACGCTCGATAGCGGTGCTCAGTGCAGCCTGTGATTTGTTCAGGTTGTTCTGAGTAGTCAATGACATCAGGTTAGTATTGATGACTGCCATAATTATTTTCCTTCATGAAATTGGGTCTAGGTTCGGTGCCTAACACTTGCGGCGTCTCTCACCGTCAACAAGGGTATCGGCGCACTTGCTGGCAACTTTAGAAATTTAGATCAAAAAAAATCATTTAATTGATTTATAAAGACTTATTTAATAAAAAAACACCGAGCCATTACTATTTTTCTACTAGGAATAATCCTGGAGAATTGACTGACAAATAACATAACGGAAATTATTTTTTTCTTTAATATAGGTCTTTCCAGATTTATGATTACGCAACTGGTCGGACAATCCCGCTATTAGCCACCTTCCCTGCCTTCTTTTCTGCGCATTATTTTTCTTTTTCGTACTGTAAACTTTTCTCATTCGGTGCCGATATGAGTCAGGACGACCATTGCTATAAAGGGAAAACCAATGACCACTATCAGTAACCTGGGGGTTGGCTCAGGCTTGGACCTGTCAACCCTGTATGACAACCTGCAAGCAGCAGAAGAAACCAAGCTGACCACCATTACTGATCAGCAAACTAAATACCAGTCACAGTTAAGCGCTTATGGTAAAATTCAAAGTGCTCTGACTTCGTTGCAGACGGCATCCGCGGCATTGGCAAAGTCAAGCACCTGGAATTCAACCTCGGTTAGCAGTACTAATACAGCTTTCAGTGCTACCACAACAAGTGATGCGACTGTAGGTAACTACACAATGAATGTCCAGCAACTGGCAAAAGGCCAGGTGCTGATGAGCGGATCATTCAGCAGCAACAGTACTCAACTGGGAGGAACAACAGGAACCACCAGAACCCTGACAATTACTCAGGCGGATACTGAGACACCCCTGACGGTGACATTATCAGATTCCGATACCACCCTGACGGGTATTGCCAGTGCAATTAACAAGGCAAATGGCAATGTCACGGCAACAATTGTCAAAGCAAATGATGGCGATTACCGCCTGATGCTAAGTTCGAAAACAACTGGTGCAGATTCCGCAATGACTGTTGCTGTAACAGGTGACGATACATTGCAGGCAGCAATCGGCTATGACTCCAGCACCAGCAGCGGTGCCCTCTCGGTGCAAACAACTGCACAAGATGCCATCGTCACCGTTAATGGGGTGAGTGTACAGCGTGATTCCAACACCATCAGTGATGCCCTGCCTGGTGTAACACTGACACTGAATTCAGTAAGTTCATCAGATGAAACGCTGACTGTAGCGCGAGCCACTGATAGTAACAAAACAGCGATTAATAACTGGGTAACTGCATACAACTCTCTGCAAACGACGCTGGCCAGTGTGACTAAGTATGTTGCTGTTGATGTTGGCGCAGATAGCCAGTCAACCCAGAATGGTGCGTTAGTAGGTGACTCGAATGTGCGAACCATCCAAACTCAGCTACGAAATCTGTTGAGTACTGCACAAAGTGGCACTTATGCAATTATGGCACAACTGGGTGTGACGCAGGATCCGTCTACCGGTCAGCTAGAAGTTGATGATGACAAACTGACTTCTGCTCTGAGTAGTAATCCAGATGCTGTTACGAGTTACTTCGTTGGCGATGGTTCAACCACTGGTTTTGCCACCCAAATGAACAATACATTGACCAGTATGTTAAGCACTACCACTGGCAGTACTGGCATTATCCAGAATGCTGAAGACAGTATTAATAACATTCTCAGTACACTGAGTGACCGTTATGATTCAATGCAGGCAACTATTGATGCAACAATGGCGCGTTATAAAGCACAGTTTACTGCGCTGGATACCCTGATGAGCCAGCTTAACGCGACGTCAAGCTACCTGACATCGCAATTCTCCAGTTCATCGTCGTCATCCAGCTCAAGTTAAAACTGATACATTTATTCGGCCGTGAGGATGTGTTATGTACAATCGAACTGGTGTTAAGGCCTACCAAACGGTTAGCCTTGAAAGCGCGGTGATGAGCGCCAGCCCACACCAGCTTATTGTTATGCTTTTCGATGGCGCGCTGAGCGCCCTCGTTAGAGCAAAACTATTTATGGAGCAAGGTGCTATTCCTGAAAAAGGTAAGGCACTTTCCCATGCCATCAATATTATTGATTCAGGGCTTAAAACCGCTCTGGATACAAGTGAAGAAGATGAGCTGACCACCAACCTTATTGCTCTTTATGACTACATGGTTCGCCGGTTACTACACGCGAACTTACGTAACGATATCGCAGCGATCGAAGAAGTTGAGCGGTTACTCGGAAATATTGCCGATGCATGGAAGCAAGTAAAACCATCCTATCAACCACTCCAGGGTGCCAGCTAATGACCACCACCAACTCATCCCTTACTCTTTGGCATGCATTACATGCCTTGAGCAAAACCATGCTCAACCTCGCCCATGAAGGAAAATGGGATGAGTTGATTGAACATGAAATCAAATATGTTCAATTAGTTGAAAATATAGCTAAAAACCCAATACAATCAGACCAAGTTTACCTGGTTGAGGAAGCAAAACAATTACTACGTGAAATTCTCGAAAACGAAGACAGGTTGAAGAGCCTACTGCAAAGCAGAATGGGTGAATTACGCAAATTAATTAGCCAAACAAGCACACAAAAGTCACTGGCAACAACATACGGAAAGTTATCACACAACATTCTGATTCCGACAAACTTTAACCAGTAGACACAAAACTGTGCCAGTTGTGATCAACCAGAAAGCGCACTACGCTTTCTGGTTACTATCATGTAAGCTGTTTCAGTAAGCACTACCAGTACTTAACAGTGGCAGTTTATCAATTGCGGCCTGGCACTCAACAGTGGGTTTAGCCACACGTTTTAGCTTCATACCCGCATAATCCAGTTGCTCACCATTCTGTTTCACAGAATAAACATCGCGTTTCTGCGTAACGTTATACAGAGCATCATCACGCTGCATCAGCTTGCCGGGCTCAGCTATCACCCGTTGCCACTGGCGGCAATCCAGGGTATCGCCATCGCGTGTCACAACCAGGCTGGCAATCGCTTCCGGGCTTACCATTTCAGACTGCGGCCCTTCAGACTGCCAGTAGCCCACCAGCCACTGGGGCGCGGGGGCTTTAACCACTTTGGTATAATCATCAACCTGAACGCAACCGGCAAGCATAAGTGCAGCGATAGCGGGTAACAGTGTGATTTTTTTCATCATATTTCCCACATAAAAGAGAGTGCGTGTATTCTGGCACTAACCTGCAACGGATACCAGCCTGCTGCCTAACCACACTCTTACCGCCACACGTTATTCACGTTTCACTGGCATAAACTGGCGCAGGCCAAAATGCAGTAACCCCATCGCACCATGAGCAAAGATATAGACCTCTATCAGGCCGGTTAAAAATTTATGCCAGTGGATGACATTGAAGCCAACAGTGTACCCCATCAGATACAGCGCCACGCCAGTAGCGCCAGACAGCGCCACTAACAACAACGCACCTATGCCTAACCCCTGAACAGTGGCGGGTATCCCTCCTGGAGCTGTCTCAGGCAGACGAAATTTCGCCAGGGTGCGTAAATCCGCAATAATTCCAGAAAAATCGCCCAGCAGCCAGGCAAAATAATAGCGAAAACCGCGCAGCGCCAGAACATAAAACAGTATTGCAAACCCCAGAATCACCAGTATGGAACCGGCAATAATGTGCATCCAGGTAGATAAAAATACCAGTAACCCGGCACTCACATCAGTTATTGCATCTAGCTGAGTCGCATTGCTGTTTATTATTTGCGCTACAACCAGAACTGCTATCAAAATATGTATTACCCGCAATAACCGGGGCTGTGTTTCACCAAGGTAATGCCAGAATGTCCGTAACATTGTCGTGCCTCATCATGCTCTTATTGTGTGTAGAGAGTGACGCAATAAACTTAAAATAAACTTAGCACTCGATGAAATTATCCAACCTGGTTTCTTTTCAAACAGATAAGCCAGTAAATGGGGGAAGATACAGAGTTTGTGTGTGTTTCACTGGGAGTGCTAAGAGGACTTCTACGGCAGGAATGATAACTTTGCATCTGGTGCTATAACAGATTAAATATGCAGAAGAGGCATTGACATAAGACGAATAAAATACCGGGAAGGTAACAGCCACCATGCGTGTCGCACCTGCCCGATATGCTATGCCGGTATCGCTGAATACTACACCTGCATGGACATGATATCCTGGTAGGCTGACACCAGCTTGTTACGCACCTGAACGCCCATTTGCAAAGAAATATTGGCTTTTTGCGCATCCACCATCACGTCATTCAGTGCCACGCCTGGCGTACCCAACTCAAATTTTTGATACTGAGCGCGGGCGGCATTCTGTGTGTCACTGATACGGTCCAGCGCAGACTTCAATTCACCAGCAAAACTGACGCCACCGTTTTGTGCCGTGGTGTCCACATCTTTGTTTTCCGCGGCGATGGCAGTGGCCTGAAGCTGCTGCAATACGCTTTCGATGCCCTGAATTGCCATGACTGACTCCTGATTACCTTTATGAGTGTTGGCAAGACTAACATGAGAGCCTGAAGATAAAAGCGCTAAATAACGTCAAAAAGTTCAGCTTATTGAGGCATCGAATTCCCCATAAACGCAAATAATAACATAGCCATTATTGTGGAACTTTTGTCGTGTTGCCGACCCGGGAGTTTGCTTTGTTTTATTACTCGAATAACTTTGACACCGCTGAGAAGAGAGGCGAGCAATGAATGCCACAACCTCCACTCAATCGCCGCAAGCCAAACCTCTCGAATGGCTTAACCGCCTGCGTGCCAATCCAAGGCTCCCCTTGATTGTTGCAGCGAGTACCGCTATCGCGATTGTGGTTGCATTGATTTTATGGGCAAAAACCACGAACTACAGTGTCTTATTCAGTAACGTTTCCAACGAAGATGGCGGAGCCATCATTACACAGTTAACCCAGATGAATGTCCCTTACCGCTTTGCGGATAATGGTTCTGCGATTCTGGTGCCAGAAGATAAAGTGTACGACTTGCGGTTACGCCTGGCTCAGCAAGGCTTACCCAGAGGTGGTGCTGTCGGATTTGAGTTGCTGGACAACGAGAAATTTGGCATCAGCCAGTTCAGTGAACAAATCAACTACCAGCGCGCCCTTGAAGGCGAACTGGCACGCACTATTGAAACACTTGGCCCGGTGAAAAGCGCCCGTATCCACCTTGCCATGCCAAAACCATCTTTATTTGTTCGCGAACAAAAATCCCCCTCTGCGTCAGTCACATTAAACCTCGAACCCGGACGTGCGCTGGATGATGGGCAAATTAATGCTATCGTTCATATCGTTTCCAGTGCTGTTGCCGGTATGCCGCCAGGCAATGTCACTATTGTTGACCAGGCAGGGCATTTATTGACCCGTTCAGACACCTCTGGCCGGGGTCTGAATGATGAACAGTTAAAATATGCCAGTGAAGTTGAAAGCCGTGTTCAACAACGAATTGAAGCTATCCTTGGTCCAATCGTCGGTAGCCGCAATGTTCATGCTCAGGTTTCTGCTCAAATTGATTTCAATGCCAAAGAACAGACTCAGGAGCAATACGGTCCGAACACGAATCCGGCACAACAAGCGATTCGTTCTCAGCAATTGAATAACAACGTACAGTTGGGTGGTTCATCTGTGGGCGGTGTACCTGGCGCTTTGTCTAACCAGCCAGCGCCTGCCAATAGTGCGCCTATCGCGACACAGAATAATGCGCAAAATACGCAACAGGCTGGTCAGACCGGCGCAAATGCGCAGACGAATGCACAGAATGGTCAAACAGCATCAACCAATAACCAGGTTGTGCCAAGTAATACCACGCATGATGAAACCACGAATTACGAAGTTGACCGCACCATCCTGCACACCAAAATGAATATTGGTGATATTCAACGCTTGTCTGTTGCTGTCGTCGTAAACTATAAAACAGCCGCAGATGGCAAATCATTGCCACTGACTGCTGAGCAACTGAAGCAAATCGAGGATCTGACCCGCGAAGCAATGGGTTACTCCGCCAAACGTGGCGATACCGTTAACGTAGTTAACTCGCCATTCACGGCACCAGACAACAGTGCGGATAATATTCCGTTCTGGAAAACACCAGCCTTTATTAACCAATGTCTGGAAGCTGGTCGCTGGCTGCTGATTGCTCTGATTGCATGGATTCTGTGGCGTAAAATGGTACGGCCACATGTCGTGCGCCGTCAGGAAGCGATTAAAGCTGCGCAAGAACGTGCCCGTCAGCTTGAAGAAGAGGATAAATCAGTCACGGTTACCCTCAGTAAAGATGAGCAACAGTCTCAGCGCCGCAATAATCAGCGCCTGAGTGCTGAAGTAATGAGTCAACGTATTCGCGAAATGTCCGATAACGATCCACGAGTGGTGGCCCTTGTTATCCGTCAGTGGATGGGGAATGAACTATGAGTGATATGACCGGTACTGAAAAAAGCGCCATCTTGCTGATGACCATTGGTGAAGACCGTGCGGCTGAGGTGTTCAAGCACCTCTCTGCGCGGGAAGTACAACACTTAAGTGCCGCGATGGCGAACATGCGTCAGGTCTCAAATTCGCAGTTAACTGAAGTATTGAAGGAGTTTGAATCCAACGCGGAACAGTTTGCCGCTCTGAGCATCAACACCAACGACTACCTGCGCTCTGTGCTGGTCAAAGCGCTGGGCGAAGAACGCGCAAGCAGCCTGCTGGAAGATATTCTGGAAACCCGTGATACGGCTTCCGGCATCGAAACACTGAACTTTATGGAACCACAGAGTGCAGCCGATCTGATTCGCGACGAGCATCCGCAGATTATCGCCACCATTCTGGTACACCTCAAACGCGGCCAGGCAGCCGATATTCTTGCCCTGTTCGACGAGCGTATGCGCCATGATGTCATGCTGCGTATCGCCACCTTTGGTGGCGTACAGCCTGCCGCACTGGCTGAACTGACTGAGGTACTCAATAGCCTGCTCGACGGGCAGAACCTCAAGCGCAGCAAAATGGGCGGCGTGAGAACAGCAGCAGAAATTATCAACCTGATGAAAACCCAGCACGAAGAAGCTGTCATTGGGGCAGTTCGCGAATTCGATGGCGAACTGGCACAGAAAATTATCGACGAAATGTTCCTGTTCGAAAATCTGGTGGAAGTGGACGACCGCAGTATCCAGCGTTTGCTGCAGGAAGTGGAATCCGAATCGCTGCTTATCGCACTGAAAGGCTCCGAACAGCCATTGCGGGAAAAATTCCTGCGCAACATGTCGCAACGTGCTGCCGATATTCTGCGCGATGATCTGGCCAACCGTGGGCCAGTTCGTCTGTCTCAGGTGGAAAACGAGCAGAAAGCGATTCTGCTTATTGTTCGCCGCCTGGCCGAATCTGGCGAGATGGTAATAGGCAGCGGAGACGATGCCTATGTCTAAGCCTCAACCGAGTTGGCAAGTATGGATGCCAGATGACCTCAACCCTCCAGCCGCAGTCTTTGAAAGCCTGGTGGCGGAAAAAAAGCGTAAGCCGAAACCGGTTACTGAAAATGAACCGGTCAGCGAACCTGTTCAACCTCAGGAACCTTCGCCAGAAGAGATAATGGCAATGATGCGCGATGCCGCGCGTGAGCAAGGTTTTAATGCCGGTTACGCTGAAGGCAAACAACAAGGTTTCCAGCAGGGGCACCAGGAAGGCCTGGCCCAGGGCCAGCAGGCGGGAATGGATCAGGCGCTGCAACAACAGGAGCCAATTAAAGCGCAGATGCAGCAACTGGTCAGCGAATTCCAGAACACGCTGGATGCCCTCGACAGCGTAATTGCATCCCGGCTGATGCAACTCGCACTGGAAGCGGCACGCCAGGTTATCGGGCAGATGCCGGTAGTGGATAACAGTGCGCTGATTAAGCAGATTCAATCCTTGCTGCAACAAGAGCCCATGTTCAGTGGTAAACCGATTTTGCGCGTTCACCCAGACGACCTGCAACGTATTGAAGAAATGGTGGGTGCTACACTTAATCTACATGGCTGGCGTTTACGCGCCGACCCGAGCCTTCACCCGGGAGGTTGTAAAGTCTCTACGGACGAGGGCGATTTAGACGCCAGCGTCGCCACACGTTGGCAAGAATTGTGTCGCCTTGCGGCGCCCGGAGTATTGTGATGACTGCCCGACTGACACGCTGGCTTAACACCCTGGATAACGTGGAAGCACGGATTGCACAACTACCCAAAGTACGCCGCTATGGCAGGTTAACCCGCGCGACCGGATTAGTTCTGGAAGCCACCGGGCTGCAGCTCCCACTGGGTGCCACTTGTATCATTGAACGCCAGGATAACCTGGGCACCACCGAAGTGGAAAGCGAAGTGGTCGGTTTCAACGGCCATAAATTATTCTTAATGCCGCTTGAAGAAGTTGAAGGTATTTTACCTGGCGCACGCGTCTACGCCCGCACACTGACAGGTGACGGATTACATAGCGGCAAACAACTCCCCCTTGGCCCTGCCCTGCTTGGCCGTGTGCTGGACGGCAGTGGGCGGCCACTTGATGGTTTGCCTTCGCCAGAAACCGGGTTTACCGGCGCACTGATAACCCAACCATTTAACCCACTACAACGTACTGCTATCGACCATGTGCTTGATGTCGGTGTCCGGGCTATCAATGCATTACTGACTGTGGGGCGTGGCCAACGCATGGGCTTATTCGCCGGCTCCGGGGTGGGGAAAAGCGTACTGCTTGGCATGATGGCGCGTTACACCCAGGCCGATGTCATTGTGGTAGGGCTGATTGGCGAACGTGGCCGTGAAGTTAAAGACTTTATTGAAAACATTCTTGGCGCTGAAGGCCGGGCCAGGTCAGTTGTGATTGCTGCGCCAGCCGATGTCTCCCCGTTATTACGTATGCAGGGTGCCGCCTACGCCACTCGGATAGCAGAAGATTTTCGTGACCGTGGCCAGCATGTTCTGCTCATCATGGATTCACTGACCCGTTATGCCATGGCACAGCGTGAAATTGCCCTCGCTATTGGTGAACCCCCGGCGACCAAGGGATACCCACCTTCCGTTTTTGCCAAATTACCGGCACTGGTTGAACGCGCCGGGAACGGCATCGACGGCGGGGGTTCTATTACCGCTTTCTATACCGTATTGACCGAAGGCGATGACCAGCAGGATCCGATTGCAGACTCCGCGCGTGCCATTCTTGACGGACATATTGTGTTATCCCGCCGGCTGGCCGAATCCGGGCACTACCCGGCGATTGATATTGAAGCGTCAATCAGCCGGGCTATGACATCACTGATTTCTGAGACACACTACGCGCAAGTGCGTCATTTCAAACAATTACTTTCCAGCTTCCAGCGTAACCGTGATCTGGTCAGCGTAGGGGCATATGCAAAAGGCAGTGACCCATTGCTGGATAAAGCGATAGCCCTCTGGCCGCATCTGGAGGCGTTTTTACAACAAGGCATTTACGAACGCGCAGGATGGGAAGAATCATGCCAGTCTCTGGACCTGATTTTCCCGACAGTTTGAGTTAACAAGGGGAAGTGAAAATGAGTCAACACAGTGCGTTAGACACATTACACGACCTGGCTGCCAAAGAAGTTGACGACGCCGCCATTCGTCTTGGTGATATGCGCCGTGGCTGTCAACAGGCCAAAGAGCAGCTAGAAATGCTGCTTAATTACCAGAATGAATATCGTAATAATCTGAATAATGATATGTGCCAGGGTATCGCAAGTGAGCGCTGGCGGAATTACCAGCAATTTATTGCCACACTGGACATTGCCATAGAACAACATCGCCATCAGTTGGAACAGTGGAATAACAAAGTGGAACTGGCTCTGAATTTCTGGAAAGAAAAAAAACAACGGCTCCAGGCCTGGGAAACCTTGCAGGAACGTAAAGCAACCGCCGCCCTGCAAGCAGAAAACCGCCAGGATCAGAAAAAAATGGATGAGTTTGCCCAACGGGCCACACTGAGGAAAAGCGAATGATGACGTTACCCAAAATTGCCGTTACAGCAACAACGGACTCCGGCCAGGCGACTTCTGCTGCCAGCAAGGGCAAAGGTCTCAGTACGGATTTCCTCGCCTTGCTGGGCGAAACCCTGGGCCACAAACTCACGCTTGCCAATGGTAAAACAGTCTCACTGGCGCAACTGGCGCAAAGTTCCGGTACAAAAACCACCGGAACCAGTGATGACGAGACCCAAACTTCATTGAGTGCTCTACTGGAACAGTTTGATAACGCCACAAATGGTGATGCGCAAAGTTTGATGGCGCTACTTGGAGCGAAAACCGCTACGCTGACCACCCGTGAAGGTGTAACTACCGGTGAAACGACAGCAACAACCGCGGGAAAAGGCACCACGCTTTCTGATCAGCAAGTGTCTGCTCTGAGCGCATTGTTTGCGATGTTGCCGCAGCAAACGCAGGCAACCCCGTTACAGGCCAAAACAGCTGACGACAGTGCAACAAGCAAAGTCTCTGGTGAGGGTAGCCTCTCCACGTCATTAGCCAGTATTTTGACTACCGGTCAAAACACGGCAACCAAATCGCATACTGCCGTTAGTAGCAATGACAAACATGTGACGGACAACACTGCTGCGATAAGTGCTCAGCAAAACGCTTTTAACCCAATGGCCGCGCAGGCTGACGTGGATACATCTGCACAAACCGCTATAGATAACAGCGTACTTAAAACCGATAAACTGGCCTCTGCGGTAAGCCAGGCAACCAGCCAGCACGCAGCCACAGCGTCCGTTTTCAGCAGCACGAATATCCTCCAGCCTCAGTCTACCGCTCAGGCAGTGGCTCCAGCGACAGCGCAAATCAATGCGCAGTTAGGTACGTCCGAATGGCAACAAAATATTGGTCAGCAAATCACATTATTCACCCGTAATGGGCAGCAAAATGCAGAATTACGCCTGCACCCTGCAGAGCTGGGATCGGTACAAATTAGCCTGAAACTGGAAGACAACCAGGCTCAGTTGCATATGGTCGCAGCCCACAGCCATGTGCGCGCCGCACTGGAAGCCGCACTGCCAACCCTGCGCACACAACTGGCAGAAAGTGGTATACAGTTGGGCCAGAGTAGCATTAGCAGCGATAACTTTGCCGGGCAGCAGCAACAACAGTTCAGTCAACAAAATAGCGGCAGCAACAGTAATCAAACTGGGTTTATGGCCGATAACAGTGCCGACCAGGCAATCATCGCCCCGGTCAGTCTCACGGCAACAGGCTCTGGCAACAATGCCATTGATATCTTTGCTTAAACGTTGAAGTAGCGCGAATAATCGCGTCTTTTCCCGCTATTGTTCACCGGTGAAGACGCGATAATGAAATGACGCAGTACAGACACAGGAATAATTCGCCAAATGACTGATACAGTTACTAAAGGTAAAGGAAGCAAACGTAAAATCTGGATACCTTTACTGGTCCTGATTACTCTGGCTGCCTGCGCAGTAGCCGGTTACAGCTACTGGCGTATGCAACAGGCACCTGCGGGTAATACCGCGCATGCTGAACCGCCTCCGCCACCTCCTGCACCTGTTTTTTTCCCTCTGGATACGTTTACAGTTAATCTGGGCAATGCAGATCGTGTGCTGTATATCGGCATTACGCTGCGTCTCAAAGATGAAGAGACGCGCCAGCGTATCAGCGACTTTCTGCCGGAAGTACGCAGTCGTTTGTTGATGCTGCTTTCACGCCAGGATGCAAATGTGCTCGCAACCGATGAAGGTAAGCAAAAATTGATGGAAGCTATCAAACAAACGCTTGCTCCTCCTCTGGTGCCGGGGCAACCCCAACAGGTTGTCACTGACGTGTTGTACACTGCCTTTATTTTGCGGTGATGTGATGGGTGACAGTATTCTTTCTCAGGCAGAAATCGATGCTTTGCTCAATGGTGGCAATGACAGCAGCGATGAGCCAAAAAAAACCGGGTCAGAGGGTGATGTTCGCCCCTATGACCCCAATACACAGCGCAGGATGGTACGTGAACGTCTCCAGGCACTGGAGATAATCAACGAACGTTTTGCGCGCCAGTTCCGCATGGGGTTATTTAACCTGTTACGTCGTAGCCCGGATATTACAGTTGGTGCGATTCGTATTCAGCCCTATCTGGAATTTGCCCGTAACTTACCGGTTCCAACTAACCTCAACCTGATTCATTTAAAGCCGTTACGCGGCACCGGGCTGTTTGTTTTTTCGCCAAGCCTGGTGTTTATTGCGGTAGATAACCTGTTTGGTGGCGATGGCCGCTTTCCTACCAAAGTTGAAGGCCGTGAGTTTACCCATACCGAACAGCGGGTTATCAACCGTATGCTGAAACTGGCACTGGAAGCCTACAGTGACGCCTGGAAAGCGATTTATCCATTAGATATCGAGTATGTTCGTTCTGAAATGCAGGTGAAATTCACTAACATCACCACATCACCGAACGATATTGTGGTTAACACGCCCTTCCATGTGGAAATTGGTACGCTGACCGGGGAGTTCAATATTTGTCTGCCTTTCAGCATGATAGAGCCGTTACGTGAAACACTGGTTAACCCGCCACTGGAAAACTCCCGTCAGGAAGACCAGTCATGGCGAGAAACACTGGTTCGCCAGGTTCAGCATTCTGAGCTGGAACTGACAGCCAACTTCGCCGATGTTTCGCTACGCTTATCAGAAGTACTGAAATTAAAACCTGGCGATGTACTGCCAATTGAAAAACCGGATCGCATTATCGCCCATGTGGATGGTGTACCGGTACTGACCAGCCAGTACGGCACCCTCAATGGCCAGTACGCGCTGCGCGTTGAACATTTGATTAACCCGATTTTGAATTCGATGAATGAGGAACAGCCCAAATGAGTGATACCAACCAACCGTCCGATGGAAAAGAAGGCTCAGTGGACGATCTGTGGGCTGACGCGCTGAACGAACAAAAAAGTACAGAATCGGCCGATGACCCATGGGCGGAAGCACTGAACGAACAGAAAGAAGCGGAAAGCAAACCAGCCGCCAGCAGCGACGGTATTTTCCGCTCCCTTGAAGACAAAGACGTTACCGGCTCTTTACAGGATATCGATTTAATTATGGATATCCCGGTCAAACTGACCGTTGAACTGGGCCGTACCCGCATGACCATTAAAGAGCTGTTAAAACTGACACAAGGTTCTATTGTATCACTGGAAGGTCTGGCGGGTGAGCCGCTGGATATTCTGATAAACGGCTACTTGATTGCACAAGGGGAAGTCGTGGTTGTGGCAGATAAATACGGTGTACGTATTACTGATATTATCACGCCATCTGAACGTATGCGTCGCCTGAGCCGCTGATGGCAAACCAGACCAGCACGGTAGTCGCGCAGGATGTCAGCTCACCTGCCACATCTCTTATCCAGGTGAGCGCAGCGTTGTGCGTCATCATCATTCTGATTCTGGGCATTGCGTGGTTTGCCAAACGCTTTGGTTTCACCCCGAGGCATAGTAATGCCCGGGGGCTGAAAGTTACTGCCAGTGTTACCGTTGGGCAGCGTGAAAAAGTGGTTATCGTTGACGTAGAAAATGCCCGTCTGGTTTTAGGCGTAACCGCCACGCAAATAACCCATTTACACACCCTGCCTCCGGCCATACCGGATGAAGAAGAAACCCATGCGGATGGTTCACCAGCGCCACGCAAACCGCAGAGTTTTCAGGATGCACTAAAAACAATTCTTAAACGTCAGGGGAAGCAGTGATGCGTCGTTTACTGCCTTTCGCTTTAGCGGGTTTATGGTTTGTCATGCCCGCCGCTTTTGCTCAGTTACCTGGTATTATCAGCCAGCCACTGTCCGGTGGTGGGCAAAGCTGGTCTCTACCCATTCAAACGCTGGTTTTCATCACCTCACTGACCTTCCTGCCAGCGGTGCTGCTGATGATGACCAGTTTTACCCGTATCATTATCGTATTTGGTTTACTACGAAATGCACTGGGTACCGCCTCTTCGCCTCCAAACCAGGTGTTACTGGGTTTGGCGCTGTTTCTGACCTTTTTTATTATGGCACCCGTGTTCGATAAAATTTATACCGATGCCTATCAGCCTTTCAGCCAGAATCAGATTTCAATGGAGCAGGCAATTGAAAAAGGTGCGCAACCTTTACGGCAGTTTATGTTGCGCCAGACGCGTGAAGCAGATCTGGCGCTGTTTGCCCGGTTGTCCAAGTCTCCGCCTATCCAGGGGCCAGAAGACGTGCCGATGCGTATTCTGTTGCCTGCTTATGTCACCAGTGAGTTAAAGACAGCATTTCAAATTGGTTTTACCATTTTCATCCCGTTTCTCATCATTGACCTGGTGGTTGCCAGCGTATTGATGGCACTGGGGATGATGATGGTTCCACCTGCTACCATCTCACTGCCCTTTAAACTCATGCTATTTGTTCTGGTGGATGGCTGGCAATTGCTGGTCAGTTCACTGGCTCAAAGTTTTTACAGCTAACCAGGAGACCCTGCGATGACACCTGAATCGGTCATGATGATGGGTACGGAAGCAATGCGTATCGCCATTATGCTGGCAGCCCCGCTGCTGTTGGTGGCGCTGGTCAGCGGATTATTGATAAGCATGCTCCAGGCAGCAACTCAGATAAACGAAATGACGCTGGCCTTTATTCCTAAAATTCTGGCTGTGTTCCTGACGATTATTTTTGCCGGGCCGTGGATGCTGAACCTGCTGCTTGATTATATGCGCACGCTGTTCACCAATTTACCTTATATTATTGGTTAAGAATTATTTATGGTTGAGGTCACCAGTTTACAGTGGGCCGAGTGGCTGAACCTTTACTTCTGGCCATTGCTGCGCATTATGGCACTGGTTGCGACTGCCCCCGTTTTGAGCGAACGGGCGATTCCACGCCAGGTTAAACTGGGGCTGGGATTGATTATTACCGTGGTGGTCGCCCCGTTGTTACCTCCCTTCCCGATGATTCCCATTTTTTCTGCTGAAGGTATTTGGACAGCATTTCAGCAAACAATGATTGGTATTGCTATGGGCTTTACCATGCAAATTGCATTTGCCGCTATTCGTGCCGCCGGGGAAATTGTTGGTTTACAGATGGGTTTGTCGTTTGCAACGTTCCTTGACCCGTCCAGCAATATGAGCATGCCTGTGCTGGCACGGTTTATGGAGATACTGGCACTACTGCTATTCCTGACGTGGAATGGCCATCTATGGATGATTTCCCTGCTGGTTGATTCCTTCCACACACTGCCCATCGGCCCATCACTGATTGACGCCAATGTTTTTATGTCTCTGGCCCGTGCAGGAAGCCTTATCTTTATCAATGGCGTCATGCTCGCACTACCGCTGATTACGCTATTGCTCACGGTCAACCTCGCATTAGGCCTGCTGAACCGCATGACGCCGCAATTATCTGTTTTTGTGATTGGTTTCCCGATCACGCTTACCACAGGTATGATTATCATCGCTGTTTTGATGCCGCTTATCGCCCCCTTCGCCGAACGTCTGTTTGCAGATTTGTTTAATTTGCTTTCTGAAATCATTAGCAATCCTGGAGTACCAATGTCCTCCTGACGTATTCGGAACCTAAGGAAAATCTTAAAATAAAAATAACCAAACACCCTCAATCGTAAAGCGGGCCTGCTTTAAAAGGTTTTAGGCTCTTCACATAACAAAACATTCTCTTTACTTTGAGAAGATTCCTGGCAAATTATACAGAACTTTACGGGATAGTGACTTTACCTGAAATACAGAGATACTTCTGGTGAATGGCTTGTCTGCTGAATGTTTATTTGTGTTGCACAACACGCCCGTCAGGAAACAGATTTGAATGCACTGTATCCCAACTGCTATTCAGATGGTTGCAGTTCAGGAAAATAATGTCTGGAGATGTGGAGCATTTTCAGTGCTTATGTGTGCGCATGAGATAACCGTGCTAACAGGTATTTGTTTCAATCATAAAGAGCACAAGCAAACAGCCATTTTTGTCTTTCAGGCACGCTAATCCAGTATGGATTTTTGTTTAGCGTCACGACGCCAATGGTTAACATACGTTGTGCTTTAACGGATAACACGTTTAGTGAGGGTTTGCTATGTCGACAATTATCATGGACTTATGTAGCTATACCCGGCTAGGGCTCACTGGTTACCTCGCCAGTCGGGGGGTAAAGAAGCGACATATTTTGAATGTTGAAAATGTCGGTGAACTTGCCGTCTCTTGCCAGTCCGCCCAGCCTAATGTGGTATTTATAAATGAAGATTGTTTTATTCATGATGCAGAAAGTAGCCAACGGATAAAGCAGATCATCAATCAATATCCATCCACACTGTTTATTGTGTTCATGGCCATTGCCAATATTCATTTTGACGAATATTTGCGCGTTCGGAAAAACTTATTGATTAGTTCTAAATCAATTAAGCCTGAAGCACTGGACAGCATTATTGGTGATTATTTAGCAACCGAAAATCAGTGTATTACACAGATATCCGTTCCTACTTTATCGTTAAGCCGCACTGAATCCCATATGTTAAAAATGTGGATGTCCGGGCAGGATACCATTCAAATTTCTGATCAGATGAATATCAAGGCTAAGACAGTCTCATCCCACAAAGGGAATATTAAGAAGAAGATTAAAACACACAATAAGCAGGTGATTTATCATGTAGTACGTCTGGCTGATAACGTCACAAATGGCATTTTTGTTAATATGCGCTCGTAGTCATTACAACTCTTTACCCTACACGAAAATAATAGATAACCTGTACATCAACGGCATGTGTTTGACCCGTTAATCACATTGCCGTCGGCGGCACGAAAGTTACCGTAACAACCTGAATAACCATGAATAACAATCAGTTAAAACCCTTCTCCTAAAAATATCCCAAAAAACAACAGCCATTCAAAAACGGCAAAAAAAACCGGGCAGCATAATAGATAACCTGGTAGTGGTATCCCAAAGAGGATCAGGCGGTTTTCTCAACAAATATGCCATCCGGGTGGTCTTTTTCATTAAAGAACCAAATACCCAAGGGGTAATCTTCCAGTGAAACCAGATACATGGTGCCTTCACTGAATTGCTCCACTGCCAGCACAACCCCAGGGCGTCGCGGACCACCATCTGTTTTCACCGTCACATGATCGTTAATATTCATACCACCCTCCGAATCAATGTTGGGTTTAGTTTAGATGAATTTGCCAGACCAGGTAACCCCAAAAAATACAGCTATACTTTAACTGGCTAATTGGCGTTCAGAGGGGTAACAGAAATGACTTCCCGTAACACTGGCAGTAACGCTGTCGATGTGGATGCTTTACTGGCAGCCATCAATGAAATTAGCGAAAGTGAAGTGCGTCGGGCTGACAATGCGGAACACCCGCAGCGTGTGAGTGTTGACGGACGCAACTTTCACACCTGGCCTGAGCTTGCTGATGCATTCGAACTGGATATTCGTGATTTCAGCGTAGCCGAAATTAACCGTTAAAATAAAGCGCCCCGGCTATAGGTTTTATTCTATGGCCGGGGCGAACTCTTGCCTGCGCAAGCAGCATCATAAATTCGTTACACCAGAAAAACCGGTGCCGCAGGAAAACATAACTACAGATTCCCCTTAAAACAAGGATATATTCTATTGCTCCTGTCTTTACAAAGTGAAATACGCCGCAGGCTATGTATTGTTGCTGTTTTATCCATAAGAAAAACGACTGTCTGAACCGGCTGGAATCAGCGTATTCTTAGGAATAACCTGGCGACATACGCTGTCCCAATTCTGTAACCGTAATACAGCATGCTTTCTGTGTTGTAGTGGGCGATAAGGAAAGGAGGACAACATGCCGCATCTTCATCAGCCTTTGCTGATTTTTAGTGACCTCGATGGCACCCTCCTCGATCACCATACTTATGACTGGCAACCTGCTGCCAGTTGGCTGGCACGCCTGAAGCAACATGACGTGCCAGTGATATTGTGCAGCAGCAAAACTCCCGCCGAAATCACCCGGTGGCAAAAAATACTGGGTTTAACCGGCTACCCGTTTATCGCAGAAAATGGTGCGGCGATTCAGTACCCGGGCCCGGACAGTAAACCAGAACCACTGACCCACAATGGCATTACCCGGGCAAACATCGGCGAACAACTCCATTCACTGCGGCGGAATTTCCGGTTTACAGGGTTTCTCGATGTGGGTGTCGACCAGATTTGTAGCTGGACCGGATTAAGCCCTGAACAGGCCACTCTTGCCATGCAGCGCACCGCATCGGAACCCCTGATATGGGAGGATACGCCCGAACGCCTCGGCCAGTTCCGTGAAGCGTTACGCTGTGTTGGCCTTGGCCTGACTCAGGGCGGGCGTTTTTGGCATGTTGCTGATCTTGATGCAGGGAAAGGCCGGGGGGCGCAGGCCATCATTACTTTTTACCAGCAACATGATGGTATTCACCGCCTGACATTAGGGTTGGGTGACGCGCCAAATGACGTCAGCCTGCTTAATCAGATGGATTATGCCGTGATTATTAACAGTCACGGCGCGGGCACACTCTGCCCGGAACAAGAACAACGACAACCTGACCGTATTTTGCGTACCACGCACTACGGCCCTGAGGGCTGGCGAGAAGGCCTGGATCACTTTATTTCAGTTTCCGATTGAGGAGGAAATAATGACCGACTTTCACCAAAATGGTGTCATCACAAACTTTCATAACCTGGTTAAACGGCCAACGGAATCGCTGGAAACCGCTCTGCGCGGCTTCTCCCGTAAACATAAAATGGGTCTGATACTCCCCTCACTTTTTTCTGAGCTGGAAGGCCCCGCGTTAAAGAATATTATTACCCAACTGGCAAGCGTAGACTGGCTGGAGGAGGTAGTGATTGGTCTGGACAATGCCAGCAGGGAGCAGTTTCTCTACGCCCGCGAATTTTTCTCCCAACTACCTCAACATCACCGGATTTTGTGGAATGACGGGCCACGCCTGAAAGCGCTGGATGCCGAACTGGAAAAAGAGGGGCTCGCCCCCGGTGCTATGGGCAAAGGGCGCAATGTCTGGTTTTGCACCGGTTACACACTGGCTTCAGATAAAACCCAGTGTGTTGCCCTGCACGACTGCGACATTCTCACCTGGGATAAAGGCATGCTGGCACGGCTTTTTTACCCGGTTGCCAACCCGTCGTTTGACTATGTTTTCAGTAAAGGGTTTTATGCCCGGGTTGCCAATAACAAACTGAATGGCCGTGTGGGTCGTTTGCTGGTCGGCCCATTACTGCGTTCTTTACGTATGATTTATGGCAACAGTGACTACCTGGAATACCTGAGCAGTTTCCGTTACCCGTTGTCTGGTGAGTTCGCCATGCGCACGCAAGTTTTGAAAGGCATTAAAATCCCGGGAGACTGGGGGCTGGAAATTGGCGTGTTATCTGAAATCTACCGCAATTATGCAACCCGGCAAACCTGCCAGGTTGAAATTGCTGATAACTACGATCATAAGCACCAGAACCTGACGGGTGAAGACGGTAGTGGGGGTTTACGGCGTATGTGTAATGACATTGTCCAGTCATTACTGCGCAAACTGGCAACCCAGGGCGCACAGGTAACCGGGGATTCTTTTCGGGTACTTAAAGCGACCTATTACCGCAATGCGCTGGATGTCATTGAAATGTACCGCCATGATGCGGTGATGAATGGCCTGTCGTTTGACCTGCACAACGAAGAAGCCGCCGTTGAGATGTTTACGCAGGTGATTCTTGAAGCAGGCCAGGCCTTTGTAGAACGGCCTAATGACAAACCTTTCATTCCCAGTTGGAGCAGGGTTCAGTCCGCCTTTCCTGACCTGCTGCCACGGCTGTATGACGCAGTTGAACAGGACAATAAAGGCGAGGTTTAATGGCTAATTAATCTTCTGCGCAAACCCGATTCCGGCCGCCTTCTTTAGCGGCGTATAACCGCTTGTCTGCAACGGATTGCAGATGTTCAAAGTCATAATCGCCTTTTTCTGTTGAACTGCTGACACCAAACGATGCGCTGATGGCAATAAGCACTTCCGCACTGTACACCACAGGCTTACTGGCAAGCCTTTCACGAATACGTTCAGCTGCCTGTGTCGCATCAGCGATACTGGCTCCTGGCATCACAATACAAAATTCCTCGCCCCCTACCCGCCCGGCAATATCCTGTTTGCGCACCGTATTGCTGATAACTGCTGCGACATGTTTCAGCACTTTATCCCCGGCCTGATGCCCCCAGGTGTCATTGATGCTTTTGAAGTGATCAAGATCTAACTGGATCACCGAAAAAGGCTGTGTATTCGGGCGGCAACTGGCCGACAACTGCTGAGCCTGGTCTATAAACGCGCCACGGTTAAACAGACGCGTCATTGTGTCGTAGTTTGCACGCCATGAAAGGGTGTTTTGCATCACGGACATATTGATGACCAGACGGCGGATAAAATACCAGGTTCCTGTCAGCAATACGGTGAACATGACCCAGACGAAAAGCAGCAGCATAATGATATGCCCAAAATCGCCCTGAAACCCCTGGTAGAGATTATGCTCCCGAATCAGAACGCCATCGAAACTGTCCAGTTTCGCCCAGGTAATAAAACGGTTTTGCATCCGCAGAGCACCAACAGTATTGCTGCTCATATCCTGCGCCAGGCGTGCCTGATCAACAGGGCTCATCACCAGGTGCTCACCATGTCGCCCCATACTGGATGTCAGTGCAGTGAGTTTGCTGTCCAGCAGGTAAACCGCACCATCAGTAGTTGAATGTTGTTCAGCAATACCTTTAAGGTAGCCATGCAACACATCCAGCGTGAAATCCATGCCAATCACGCCATACCAGTGCCCTTCGTAATCCAGTGGGATACTGGCTGTTACCACCTGATACTCCGGATTTTCCTTATCCTGATAATAACTCCAGCACACTGCGCGACCTGGGTTATTCGCCAGGGATTGCCGGGCAAAAGATGGCCGGGACAACATGCGCTGGAAAGTGGTCTGTAATGACTTATCCAGCACATGCCCGTTACTGGAAACAAACATCCCGGCACGGGAAATATACCAGGTGTTGAACTGGAGCGTACTGGCATAACGCGATAGCGGCAGCAAGTAGCTCAGTTCCAGCGCGGCACTCAATTCTCTGTCGATGGTGTTGTTGTTACGCATTAAATCGCTGTGTTGCTCAACAAACGCTTCAGATACCCCAAACACAGGAATGGTACGCCGCTGGTCATAACTGACAGACCACCAGGGTTTATGGCGTTCGCGATTAAATGCTTTCATGCCTGGATGGGTGTTATTCGTAATAAAAGGCGTATCCAGTGAAAACTCCATTGCCTGCTGGTAAAAAAACAAAATATCAACACTGTGCTGCAGTTGCTTGTCCAGAGAAGAAGCTATGTTATCCAGGGTATTACGCTGGTCGCTGATATAGGCCTGCTCCAGCATCGCGCCTTCACGCCACATCAATAGCGACGCCCCAAAAAACACAAGGGTAAAACAGAGCGTAACAAGTTTTTGGGGGTTTTTGATGGTGGTTAACTTAGCGAACATGCGGCCTCACTGGCTCCATCCGCTCTGCGTACTGGCAAAAATACGGTGCAACTGCCGTACTCAGATGCTGCGGAATCCCTTCATACATCAAATTGCGGCAACAACGGCAACTACGCCGGCGGTATTGATTTCCGGCAGCATCCATTTTCCGCAAAAAAGCAAAGCGGACACTGCATCGCAGACAGACATGCATAACAATTGAAAATGTTGGGTATGGACAGAATCACCGGCGTTACCGCCCACAGAAATGGAAATGGCGTAAAACCGGAGAAGATTTGCGCGATATCATATAGTCCGTGCCATTATCGGTAAATACGATATAGACTAATCCTGGATAACCGGCAGCCCATACGGGACTGCCGGGTACTGTTTATTTCTTTGCACTGGATAACGCGGAATGACAGCTCGCTAATCCATTCCACCAGCAATTAATTCATCCTCATGGAAGGCTTCACGTTGTACGCAAAAACCATCGTACCAACGGCACTCCACCATGCCACTGGCATAACCCGTGACTATCATCCGGGGTCCGCCTGATTTACGCCGCACTTCATCACTGACGAAAAAGACCATCTTTGCCTCCATTATCAGGGTGAATACCAACAGATAATGTATAGCAAGAGTTCTGGCAGTTTGCGCACAAAAAATGCGCAATTATTCTCCGTTTATTTACCCGCTTTAATGCGGTTCACCAGAGCCACGGCCCCGACAACCAGAGTGCCAAGCAGCATTCCCACAACCAGCGTAGCTACCGGGGTGATTAACCAGCCCGGTAATTTTTCAGACAATGCTGAAAGCGCCTCAATGTGATGGTGTAGCCAGGGGACACCATGAACCAAAATACCGCCACCCACTAAAAACATGGCAAGAGTGCCCACCACGGACAACACTTTCATCAACCAGGGGGCGAGTATCAATAACCCTTTACCCAGAATTTGTGCCAACACTGAAGGGCGTTTTTCCAGCCACCAGCCCATATCGTCAAGCTTAACGATAACGCCCACTATGCCGTACACCCCAACAGTAACCAGCAGCGCAATCCCTGCCAGTATCACTATCTGGTTCACTAATGGCGCACTGGAGACAATCCCCAATGTCAGCGCGACAATTTCTGCCGAGAGGATAAAGTCAGTGCGTATGGCGCCTTTTACTTTCGCTCGTTCGTACTGCATTGGGTCCTGGTTCGCCAGTTGGCTGAGCCGCGCCTCGCGCTGTTCATCTGAGTTTTCATGGCGTGATGCCAGGCTGTGCAGCACTTTCTCCATGCCTTCGAAGCACAAAAACGCACCGCCCAGCATTAATAACGGTGTAATTGCCCAGGGAATGAATGCACTAATAAGTAAGGCAAGAGGTACCAAAATCACCTTGTTGACCAGCGACCCTTTTGCCACCTGCCACACCACGGGCAATTCCCGGTTGGCCCTCACGCCAGTGACTTGTTGCGCATTGAGCGATAAATCATCACCCAGCACACCTGCCGTTTTCTTCGCGGCAAGTTTCCCCATAACAGAAATGTCATCCAGTAATGTTGCAATATCATCCAGTAAGGTTAATAAACTACTTCCTGCCACAGGTATCAGTCCTCATCATTATTATGTCCGTACATCGCTTGACCGCCAGGTGAAAAGAAACGCCAGCGCTGGCGCAAACAGACGCATCGCCCCACTCGCAGCAGGATTACCCTGCTGAAACCGTGCATATGTCAACACAAAAATAACACCAATGACACAAGTAAATTACTCGCCAGTCAGATGCTTTTCCGGTTAACTATCAGGGTACTTATTATTAGTCGGATTTTGCGAGGGATTATGCGTATTGGCAATTTGTTGCCGTTAGTCGGCGCGTTGTTTGCGCTCTATATTATCTGGGGTTCAACCTACTTTGCTATTCGGATTGGCGTTGAAAGCTGGCCGCCACTGATGATGGCAGGAACGCGTTTTTTATGTGCGGGTATCTTGTTGTTAATTTTTTTATTGATTCGTGGGCATCGCCTGCCGCCTGTACGCCAGATTTTTAATGCGGTGCTGCTGGGTTTTCTGTTGTTAGCCGTAGGAAATGGCCTGGTTACGGTCGCAGAACACCAAAATGTCCCTTCCGGTATTGCCGCGGTAATGGTAGCTACGGTGCCGTTATTCACCCTGTGTTTTAGTCGGTTGTTCGGTATCAAAACACGGAAAATAGAATGGATGGGCATTGCCTTCGGTCTTGCAGGTATTGTGTTACTGAACAGTGGCGGCAACCTGAGTGGTAACCCCTGGGGCGCACTGATGATCCTGATTGGTTCATTAAGCTGGGCATTTGGCTCAGTATATGGTTCACGTATTACTCTGCCGCAAGGGATGATGGCCGGAGCCATTGAAATGCTGGCGGCGGGCGTTATTTTACTGTTTGCCTCGGCACTTTCAGGTGAACACCTCACCGCTCTGCCCTCAGCCTCCGGATTCTTTGCCATCGCCTACCTGACTTTATTTGGGTCGATTATTGCCATTAATGCTTATATGTACCTGATACGTAATGTCTCCCCGGCCATTGCGACCAGTTATGCTTATGTTAACCCGGTGGTGGCAGTCTTGCTCGGAACAGGATTTGCCGGTGAATCACTCTCAGGCAAAGAGTGGCTGGCGCTGGGGATTATTATTTTCGCCGTGGTGCTGGTGACACTTGGGAAGACGTTGTTTCCGGTAAAAGCCGCCGCAGAACCTTGCCCGGCTGAGAAGTAACGCCATCTGGTCAGGCGGATACACTGCCTGACCGGTCATGAATGCCCTGCGAGTCAATTTCCGCCAGGAGTCCGCCACCAAAAAGCCACTCCTCCAGCCGCGTGGAGAGTTGTTCGTCATTTAGTTTTTCTTTACCGCGTAACGCACACTCCCATACCCACAATACCCGCCAGCCACTGGCAATTAATTGTTGGCTGTCACGCGCATCCCGTTGCACATTTTTACCCAGTTTGTCGAGCCAGAATTCGGTACGCGTTGCCGGAACCTTAAACAAATGGCAATGATGACGATGCCAGAAACAACCATGGGTAAACACCACACACTGTTGCGCATCAACAACAAAATCGGGGCAGCCTGGCAATGTTTTATCCTGCACACGGTAATCGAAACCCAGGCTGTCAAGCAGCCCGGCCAGGCGCTGTTCTATTGCTGTATCCCGGGTGTGAATGGCCTGCATATTTTTGCGCCGTACCGCTTTGCTGTGAACATCTGCCATCGTTTTTCCCTGTAGGTAAAAATATGTGCAACATGCTGCCAATAGGCGAAGCGTGCCATGTGTGGTAATCTTCGCGCACTTTCTGCGGATAAGATTGCACCATGGACGCGACTGAATCACTGATTACGCCAACAGCATTTACTGGCACAGATGCAGACTGCCTGCAGCATGTGCTGGCTGTTTATGATACCAAAACCGTTCTTGCGGCGCTGAACGAAGTCAGCCCTGGCCGCTGGAACCGCCCCAAACTACAACAGGCTCGTCAGCACAACGGCCAGGCATTAACCGAGGCAGAAATAATCCGGTTAGCCGCCATGCTACCTTCCCCCCCGCCGACACCGAAAGACCGTTTTCGCTTTATTGACCTGTTTGCCGGTATTGGCGGCATTCGTAGTGGGTTTGAAGCAATTGGTGGCGAGTGTGTTTTTACCAGTGAATGGAATAAACATGCGGTAAAAACCTACAAAGCAAACTGGTACTGCAGCCCTGCGCACAAATTTAACCATGACATTCGCGATATCACCCTGAGCAACCAGCCGGAAATCAGCCAGCAGGCTGCCTGGCAGCATATCGACGATAATATTCCCGACCACCATGTATTGCTGGCCGGTTTTCCCTGCCAGCCATTCAGCCTGGCGGGGGTGAGTAAGAAGAATGCGCTCGGGCGTGCACACGGTTTTGAGTGTGAAACCCAGGGGACACTCTTTTTCGATGTTGCCCGCATTATTGCGGTTAAACGCCCGGCTATTTTTGTGCTGGAGAATGTTAAGAACCTGAAAAGCCATGATAAAGGCAATACATTTCGGGTTATCCAGAACACCCTTGATGAACTGGGTTACGATGTGGCAGACAACAGCGACAACAGTGCCTCAGACCCGAAAATTATCGACGGGAAGCATTTTCTGCCTCAGCACCGTGAGCGAATTGTTCTGGTCGGTTTTCGTCGCGATTTAGCCCTGGCAAATAACTTCACCCTGCGTGATATTGCACAGTTTTACCCGGAACAACGCCCAACATTCAGCAATCTGCTGGATGATGAGGTTAACCCGAAATACATCCTCAGCGAAATCCTGTGGAAGTACCTGTATAACTACGCACGCAAACACCGGGAAAAAGGGAATGGCTTTGGTTTTGGGCTGGTTGACCCGCACAACCCCCATGCTGTTGCGCGAACACTATCAGCACGTTACTACAAAGATGGCTCCGAGATTCTGGTAGACCGTGGCTGGAACAGTGCATTAGGTGAACAGGATTTCGGTGATAAAGGCAACCAGGCGAATCGCCCCCGTAAGCTGACACCCCGCGAATGTGCACGCCTGATGGGCTTTGAACAACCTGGTGAAGCCCGGTTCCGTATCCCGGTCTCAGATACCCAGGCCTGGCGCCAGTTTGGTAATTCAGTGGTGGTTCCGGTCTTTGCTGCAGTGGCAAAATTACTGGCATCGCGCATTGATAAAGCCGTTGAGCTGACACGCAAATCATAAAAAAACCCGGTTTAGCCGGGTTTTTTATTCATGTACAGGACTATCTTCACAGAATAAATAATCGCGTTATTCATTCTGCGAACGTTTCTGTTGCAACTCACGATACCAGCGCGGGTGGTGCTTTTTCGCCCAGGTACTGGTCACCCACCCTTCCACCATAGCCGTAATTGTGCCTTTCACCCACAGTGCTGCATAGATATGCACCATAATAACCACAATCAAAGCCACTGCGGCGAATGAGTGCACCAACAGCGCCAGGCGAATAACCGGGACAGGGAAATAGGGCGCAAACCACGGGCGCCAGATAACCACACCACTGACCAGCAACAAAAGCAGTAGTAAGATTGCGCCCCAAAAGACACATTTCTGCCCAAAGTTATACCGCCCGGTATCGCCCACCTCCTGGTTTTGAGCAATTTTATGGATATTTTTTGCCCATAAAATATCATCTCGAGTCACCAGATTATGGTGCCAGTAGCGGAAGAACATCAGGATAAACGAACAGAACATCAGCACCCCGGCAAAGGGGTGAAGAATGCGTGCCAGTTGTGGTGTGCCAAAAATATTCATCAGCCAGTTAAACGACGGGAAAAAGAACCCCAGGCCACTAATAGCGACAAACAAAAAGCAGAACGCAGTGACCCAGTGGTTAATACGTTCTGGTGCTGTGTAGCGAATAATCTTGTCTTCTTTCTTCATTATTCAGCCCCTTCCTTCTCTTTGTGTCCCTTGTGCTCTTTTCCCTTAGTTTCACCATCCTCTTCATCTTCCGGTTCTGCCCTGTTCGGCCCAACACCCACATAATGGAATATGCTGGCGGCGAAAGTGGCAGCAAAACCGATGGCTGCCAGCGGTTTCCAGATGCCTTTCCAGAATTTCACCGTCTCGCTGATAGCGGGGTTTTCTGGCAAGCCATGGTAGAGCCCCGGCCGGTCGGCATGATGCAGCACATACATAACATGCGTACCACCCACGCCCTGCGGGTCATACAACCCGGCATTTTTGAAACCACGCGTATTCAATTCTTCAACACGTTCCTGCGCCAGTACCTGCATCTCTTCTTTACTGCCAAAGTGAATAGCTCCGGTTGGGCAGGTTTTTACGCATGCCGGCTCCTGACCCACCGTGACGCGATCCACACAGAGTGTGCACTTATACGCACGGTTATCTTCTTTGTTAATACGCGGCACATTGAACGGGCAACCGGCAATACAGTAACCACAACCAATGCAATGTTCTGACTGAAAATCCACAATGCCATTAACATACTGAATAATGGCCCCTTCTGACGGGCAGGCTTTCAGGCAGCCCGGGTCACTACAGTGCATGCAACCATCTTTGCGAATCAGCCACTGCAGGCGGCCATCTTCCACCACTTCAGAAAAACGCATCACGGTCCATGATTTGGCACTGAGATCCATCGGGTTGTCGTACACCCCATGGTTGTGCCCCACTTCGTCGCGAATGTCGTTCCATTCCGAACACGCCACCTGACAGGCTTTGCAGCCAATACAACTGGTGACATCAATTAACTTCGCCACTTCCTGTTTGTGGTCACGGGCCTGTGGTGCGGGCGTCAAACCATTGGTTGCCGAGCGGCGTAAAATATCCTGAGATTGATATGACATTATTTATTATCTCCCTTACACCTTTTCCACATTCACGAGAAACGCTTTATATTCCGGCGTTTGTGAATTGGCATCCCCAATGCTGGGTGTCAGGGTATTTGCCAGAAAACCTTTACGGGTAGTGCCTTCGAACCCCCAGTGGCAAGGCACACCAATGGTATCAACTGTTTTGCCATCAATTTTCAGGCGCGGGATACGTTGCGTCACAACCGCTTTAGCTTTGATATAGCCACGTTTTGAGCTCACTTTCACTTCATCGCCCGCAACAATGCCCTTCTCTTTCGCCAGTTCACTGCCAATTTCTACAAACTGCTCTGGCTGAACAATCGCATTAAGCAGCGCATGCTTGGTCCAGTGACGGAACAGTTCGGTAATAGAGTAGCTGGTGGCGACATACGGGAAATCGCTGGCCGTGCCCATCATGGCTTTATCACTGGCGTAAAGGCGCGCCACCGGGCTCCAGGTGACTGCCGGGTGAAGCGGGTTAGCACCAATTGGCGATTCAGTAGGCTCATAATGTTCAGGGAATGGCCCATCGGCGAGTTTATCCAGCCCGAATAAATGCCCCATGCCATCCTGCATCATGATAAATGGCCCGACATTTTTCTCCGGCGCAGCTGTCACCGGGTAATCCGGCACATCCAGTCCCACCCACTTTGTGCCATTCCATTCAATCAGAGCACGTTTCGGGTCCCAGGCTTTACCCTGTGTATCTGCCGATGCACGGTTATACAGAATGCGCCGGTTAAGCGGCCAGGCCCAGGCCCACCCGGCAATTGCGCCAAGGCCGCTTGGGTCGGCATTATCACGCCGCGCCATCTGGTTACCCGCCTGAGTCCAGCTACCACAGTAGATCCAGCAGAAACTGGCCGTTGAGCCATCGTCTCGCAGTTGAGCAAAACTGGCCAACTGTTCACCCTTTTTCAGGCTGGTTTGCGTGGACACATCCTGAATATCCAGAACAGCATAGCCACTGGCCTCACGCGCCACTTCCTCAGGCATTGGGTCGCGTGGGTCATTGTACGCCCAGCGGGTATTCAGTAGTGGTTCTGGCGCAACGCCGCCTTCCTGCTGGTACAGCTCACGCAGGCGCATAAACAAGTGACCAATAATTTTACCGTCGTTCCAGGCTTCGCCAGGAGGCTGTGCTGCGGCCCAGTGCCACTGAAGCCAGCGCGAGGAATTAGCAACAGAGCCATTTTCTTCAGCGAAGCAGGAAGAAGGCAAACGGAAAACCTCTGTCTGAATAGAAGCTGAATCAACCGCATTCATTTCGCCCTGGTTTTGCCAGAAGCTGGCGGTTTCAGTGCTTAATGGGTCAATTACGACCATATATTTCAGTTTTGAAAAAGCCCGTTGCGCTTTGTTCTTATCCGGAAATGCAGCCAGTGGGTTAAAACCCTGAACCAGGCAGCCAGTGAATTTCCCTTCCGTCATCATTTCTGCCTGGGTAAGGCAATCGTAGCTTTTATCCCACTTCGGCAGCCAGTCGTATCCCCACTGGTTGCTGGCCTGCGCCGCATCACCAAACATGGCTTTCATAAAGCTGACGAAAAATTTCGGTGTATTACTCCAGTAATTAACCTGGCCTGGCAATAGCGCGTGCGGGGTATTTTCCCCAAGATACTGCTCCAGCGAGATTTGTTTTTCTGATGGCAGTTTCAGGTAACCAGGCAGGCTTTGGGAAAGCAGCCCCAGGTCAGTAAAGCCCTGTACATTGGAATGACCGCGCAACGCATTGATGCCGCCGCCAGGCATACCGATATTCCCCAGCAACAACTGGATCATTGCCGCAGCACGGATAATCTGTGCACCATTAGTATGATGGGTCCAGCCCAGTGCATAAAGAATGGTTGCCGTTCGGTTTGGTACAGCGGTGGTGGCCAGTTGTTCACAAACATGCAGGAAATCTGCCTGTGAGGTACCGCATATGTTTTCGACCATTTCTGGTGTGTAACGTGCGACATGCTGTTTGAGCAGATTAATTACACAGCGCGGATTTTGCAGAGAGTCATCACGTTGCGCCATACCGTTGGCATCAAGCGCGTAGGCCCAACTGGTTTTATCATACTTGTGATGTTTTTCGTCGTAACCACTGAACAGCCCGTCGTTAAACGAGTAGTCGTCACGAACCAGCAATGCCGCATTGGTAAAGGCTTTCACATAGTCATGATGAATAGCGTCATGACTGAGCAGATAGTTAATCACCCCAAGCAAGAACGCCGCATCCGAACCTGCGCGAATTGGCGCGTAGCGGTCGGCAACAGACGCACTACGGTTAAAGCGTGGGTCCACCACCAGCAAGGTGGCTTTATTATGATTCTTCGCCTCGACAACCCATTTGAAACCAACCGGATGCGCTTCTGCCGGGTTACCCCCCATCACTAATACCACATTGGCGTTTTTGATATCGTTCCAGTTATTGGTCATGGCTCCACGACCAAAGCTGGGTGCTAATGCCGCTACAGTGGGCCCATGGCACAAACGTGCCTGGTTTTCCACGGCCAGCATACCCAGAGCCCGTGAGAACTTTTGGTCCAGAACCCCGGTTTCATTACTGGCGGCTGAAGAACAAAACATGGCGGTGGTGAGCCAGCGGTTAACTGTCACACCTGCACTGTTTGTTACCTGGAAATTTGCATCGCGGTCCGCCTTCATCAGGCGTGCAATGCGATCGATTGCGTCTTCCCAACTAATACGTTGCCAGGTGTTGCTGCCTGGTGCGCGGTATTCCGGGTATTTGAGCCGTTGTTCACTATGAATATAATCCACCACCCCGGCACCTTTCGGGCACAGCGAGCCGCGGCTAACCGGGTGGTCAGGGTCACCCTCAACATGGAATATTGAGGAGGTGGCATTTTTCGCACCATCACCCAGACTGTAAATCAGCATGCCACAACCTACTGAACAGTAGGTGCAGTTGTTGCGGGTTTCTTTGGCACGAATCAATTTATATTCACGGGTGCTGGCATGTGCAGTAATGGGTGTAAACCCCAGTGCAGCAAGAGTGGTGCCAGCCATTCCCCCGGCACAGACTTTAAAAAATCCCCTGCGATTGACTTGCATCCTTTTACCCACATTATTTTTATTGATTAACGTGGGGATACAGTATCAGCCAGTAGAAAATGTAAATTGATTGTAATCAAATTACGTAAAAAAATTTTCTACTGTTACCGAACCTGATGAAATATTAATCAATGTATTATGCCCTTAACATAAATTACGCTATGAGGATCAGGAAACGGAGGTCAGGCGTTCTGCCAGGAACAGCCTGACCGTTATATTACGCAGAAAACTAACAGGCAAACTGCTGGCGAATGTGCTCATCAACGCCGAGCAGTTCCCCATTCAGTTCAGCACATAATTTTGCCATGTAATCAACCAGGAAGTTTGCATTATGACGTGCCAGGCTGCGCCCGGTTTCTGTTTGCATTTTTGCCGGAAGGGCGAGAAGTTTTTTGCGGAAATGGTCCAGTGCAAAACGGGTATCATCCAGTTCGCGGGTTTCAGCCATTGGGTCTTCTGCATCGAATAAAGGCCGCCCCAGCGCACCAGATACATAGAAAACCCGGGCCAGCCCAATAGCCCCCAGGGATTCAAGCCGGTCTGCATCCTGCACAATTTTTGCTTCTGTTGTTTCAGGCACAATCCCGGCACTGAAACTGTGCGCGGCTATCGCATGAGCGACGGCATCATAACTCTCCGCCGGAAAGGCCGGAAAATGGGTCGCCAGAATGTGCCGGGTTTTATCGGCAGCCATTCTGGAAGCAAGGTGGCGTTCCGGGTGATTTTTAGGCAAATTAACCACATCATGAAAATAACATGCGGTTAACACAACCAGTGCGTCCCCGCCGTGGTGGCGCAACATCTTTTGTGCCGTAAACCAGACCCGGCGGAAATGCGATAAATCATGAGCGGCATCATCCTGAGGCCCATGCTGCGACAACCATTGTTCAAACTGTAACTGCCAGTCTTGTAATAACATTTACGCTCCAGAGCTGCACATGTGGCTATACGTTGCCAGCCAATGATGACACTAAAGTGACATTCTAGCGGTGACTGACAGGCCGGGTATACCAAACAACAGCCCCCAGTATCAGGGCAATAGCACCCAATACCATTCCCCCAGCCAGGGCGTCCAGTAATTTGTCGGAAAATGTACCATGGACATTACCAGGAACAGGTTGCACAGCACTGACTACCCAGAAATAACGCAAAATAGCCCACAGGGCATAAAGGCAAAAAATCCAGAAAGCAAATAACGCCAGTTTGCCGCCCAGGTCGCGGCGCGGTTTATCATCCATAACAGTATGTTTCTCATGCAAAATTATCAGTCAGCAGCCGGTTGCCGCTCAATGTGATTTATATCACATTTTATGTTCAGTGAAGCCGGTTTCTTCCCTTCTGGTAAAGAAACCGGATTTTTCTGTGCTTCCGTTTTTCCATTCCTCCTGCGTTAAACCATAAAATGTCGAAATATTACAGACAGCATCCATTTTTTATTCATCATTTGAGTTCCAGGCATGATTTCATGCTGCAACCACTTCATTAAACGGAATAAATATTATTTTTGCATTTTGTGCTTTACAGATACTGTTCACATAAACATTTTCATGGAATAATCAATTCGTTATTGCCTTTTTATTCCACTGTATATTCCTGACGATTCAACTCCGCTTCAGGTCTACTGGCTCAGCAGGTGGCTCGATTACCACAGGGTGAGTATTACCTGGGCAAGTTGTATCCGTCAGGTGATTGTGATTACGCCAGCTGGCGGGCCTGCGCATATACTGGCAGGCTGATTGTTTGTTTATTTTTTATAATGTTTTCGTTTAGTGCCCCACACCAAATTTACCTGCTGCAAACAGCCTGCAAAAAATCCTGACAATAAAAAATACAGTTACGCAAATTTAAACATGCGTAAAAACAGTATATTCCCTGACCAATATTCTTTAATCTCCTGCATGCTTATTATATGGAGAGCAAAATAAATGATTTTACGCACTGGAATTGCTTTGTTTGGTGTAGTTGCTTCAATGACTGGTATTGCAGCAGAAAAAGTCGCATGCACTGATACCGATATCCCGCAGATAGAAGCGCGTTTTACTGCCTGGAATAACGCATTACAAACCGGTGATGCCCAACAAGTTGCGGCATTGTATACTGACGATGCCGTCTTGTTGCCAACGGTCTCCAACCAGGTACGCCTCACTAATGATCAGCGAATAGATTATTTTGAACATTTTTTGGAAAAAAAACCGGTTGGGGAAATCAACCAACGTACTGTACGCCTCGGTTGTAATACGGCAATAGACAGCGGTATTTATACTTTTACCTTTAGTGATAACACGAAAATTCAGGCACGGTATACATTCACCTACGACTACGTTGATAACCAGTGGTTGATTTCCTCTCACCACTCATCCGCCATGCCCGAAGGGCAGTCCTGAGCAATGTTGCCTGGTCTGGCATAATTCGGTTTCCCACCAGGTAAGGCGTTACGGGCACACATTTGTGCCCGTTATTATTCAATAGCGTTAATAGTTGGCTGGCAGAGTAATACCCGGGTTGGTTGAGGTGCACTGCAATACACAATGCCATACCGGCGAAACGCATAAGTTTATATAATGCGGCTTAACAAAATACCTTTCCGTGCTCTCATTTCGGTAAAATGAACAGAACAGATCCTCTGCGATAATATCGGGAGTACCGGCTCTTTCATTCCTGCCTTCCCTGCATAACAGTTTACTTAAAAAGCAACTTTATCCTGAAACTGTGCTGTTTCTATTCCTCTCAGTAAATATTTGTTACCTGAATTTCCCTGCAAAGTGATAAAAACGGATTATCATCTGTTACTTCGTTGCACAGCACCAGCCAGGTGATGTCCATTTTCTGAGCGTTGCCTCCCGGGCGGCAAAGTACACACCAGCAATAGCGTGAGGTGTGAAGTAGATCAAAGGCCAGACAATCGCCCTTACACAGCGATTGATATTTGCCACAAATCAGGGGATAACGACCCGTGGCTCTGGGCTGCGTCAGTGAGATGAGGCAAAAGAACAGCAACAACGACACACAATGGGCAATATAGGGAATGTGACCGTAAATCCAGTCTGGCAGGTATTGAATGAGAATAGCAGGCTTTACTTATGCACCGGTAAATTACGGTTTCGCATTTTCTCAACAGATTATCTTAGCGGGACTTTTTTCACTGAATAATGCAGAGTAACTGTTTGAATACTGGCGGAGAGAGAGGGATTTGAACCCTCGGAGGGGTTACCCCCTCAACGGTTTTCGAGACCGTCCCGTTCAGCCGCTCCGGCACCTCTCCGCGTCAATGGTTGCCATGATGCACCGGTTTTTGGCATTTTAACAGTCCCCGCTCTCCGCTTTACGTTTAACTGACGAGATTGCGAGCAAATAACGATGATTAAATGGCCATGGCAAGAAAGCGATACATCACAGGTACTTTCTCCCTTGTGGGAAAACGCACTGGCAATCCCGGTACTTGCCCCGTTGAATCCAGAAGAACAACAAAAACTGGTGCGCCTTGCCAGCCGCTTTTTGCAGCATAAACGCCTGGTGCCTTTACAGGGGCTTGAATTAAGTGAAGAAAACAGCGCCCGTATCGCCCTACTGTTCTGCCTGCCAGTACTGGAGCTGGGGTTTGAATGGCTTGATGGTTTTCATGAGGTACTCATTTACCCCGATCCTTTCGTTGTCGATGATGAATGGATTGATGACTTTGGTCTGGTTCACCACCAGCATATAGTGCAGTCTGGCCAGAGCTGGCAACAGGGGCCGGTGGTTCTCAACTGGCTCGATGTTCAGGATTCTTTTGATGCATCTGGCTTCAACCTTATTTTTCATGAAGTGGCACACAAACTGGATGGCAGAAACAATGGGGTAACCAACGGTGTGCCGATGATAGCGTTACGTGATGTTGTCGGTTGGGAACATGATTTGAATGCCGCCATGGCAACCATCCAGGAAGAAATTGATTTGGTGGGTGAAAGTGCTGCCAGTATTGATGCATGGGCTGCCGCCGACCCTGCTGAATGTTTTGCTGTTTTAACAGAGTATTTTTTCAGTGCACCAGACCTGTTTGCGACCCGGTTTCCATCACTTTGGCAGCGTTTCTGCCAGTTTTACCGCCAGGACCCGCAAAAGCGGCTTCAATCCGGTAGCGGCCCCCATTATCCCGTGCAATAAATATGCAAAACGATTGTTAATTAATCAATTGAATCAGTGAGTTAATCGGGGTGTTGACACATAACTACGGGCTCAGTATTATGCGCCCCGTTCACACGATTCCTCTGTAGTTCAGTCGGTAGAACGGCGGACTGTTAATCCGTATGTCACTGGTTCGAGTCCAGTCAGAGGAGCCAAATTTAAGAAGCCCGCTTAAGGAAACTTAAGCGGGCTTTTTGTTTTTTTATTAACCATTACTTTATACAGCCCCAGTCAGCAAACGCCAGGCAGCCACTTCTTCATCTATCCACCCCATAAAGAGAGCCGCCTCAGGCTTCATCCTGGTTAACTGAGGTGTCACCATCCAGTAAGGCCAGGGATACGGTGCGGTAAAAGGAGTCAGCTGAACCAGTTCACCACGAGTGATGGCATCCTGAACCAGAGAGCGTCGTTCCAGCGCAATACCTTTGCCGAGCCTGACAGACTCGAGGACTAAGTTTGAGTCGTTAATGCATAAACCGCCTGGTACAATATCTTTTTCAAGCCCTGCATTGAAACACCATGTTTTCCACGACTCCATGGAGAATATTATTTGGCTCTTAGCCACCTCAGTCGGCGTCTTTGGAAGGACGCCGCCGTTATAACCGGGCGCCGCAACAACAATCAGTTCATCTGAAAAAAGATAATGGCAGTCACTTCCTTCCCAGTTTCCTTTCCCCATCCGTATCGCAATATCTATCCCTTCCTGCTGCATGTTGGTGATGGTCAGGCTGGCCTGGATCCGTAACGTGATATGCGGATATTTTACCCGAAACCGTTCCAGACGCGGCAATAACCAGTGGCACCCAAAAGACGGCACCACCGCCAGCGTCAATTCTTGTATTCTTGGTTTCACCTGCACTAAACGGGTGGCATCTGCAATATGGTTTAGCGCATCGCGAACCTGTAAGGCATAGAGCCGCCCTTCTTCGGTGATCTGCACCCCTCGCCCATGACGGATAAACAGATTCACACCCACCATTTCTTCCAGCACTTTAATCTGCTGACTGATGGCGGAATGGGTCACATGGAGCGCTTTCGCCGCAAGCGTTACGCTACCAAGACGAGCGACGGCTTCAAAACTACGCAAACTTGCGATAGGTGGAAAATCCGACATGAAACTACTCCCTCAATATACTTAATCTTATAAACGGCAACCGGCCAATATGTCAGTAATACTAACCTGGGCCGTAAGATACTGATGATATTCGTCATAACGAATTTATTGTAATGTCTGTTTATCGTTTTCAATGAAGCGTTCTTTCACACAGACAGGAAAACAGGAATCATGATAAAACTGATTGGCATGATGGATTCTCCTTATGTACGGCGCGTGGCGGTCTCTCTGGAACTTTACGGCGTAGCGTTTGAAAGCCTGCCGCTGTCGGTATTTAGTACATTTGAGGAATTTTCCCGGATCAACCCTGCGGTAAAAGCGCCAACGCTGATTCTGGATAATGGAACTCGTCTGATGGATTCATCGCTGATACTGAATTATTTTGAGGCTCAGGCCACCCCCGAACTGAGACTCCTGCCCGTAGCGCCGGATGCGCTGGCAAACGATCTCCAGACTCTGGGCTTTATCCTCGCCGCCGCCGAAAAAGCCGTACAAAATGTGTATGAACACAACCTGCGCCCGGCGGAGAAGCAGCATAATCCGTGGATAGAACGTATCACCCTCCAGCTGCTGGCCGCCTGCCGGGAATGGAACGCGCTGCTGGAAACGCGTCCAGAAAACACGGTGGCCGATCAGGTTGCGGTCACCAGTACGGTTATCTGGACATTTATTCAGTCCATGATCCCTCACGTCGTTAACGCCGGTGATTTTAAAAATATTCAGGCAGTTGCCAGCGTTTTCGAAAACCAGGCGGCATTTAAGAAATACCCTTTTAGTTAACACTTCATTTGATGTGTTATGGGGCTTTGCAGCCCCATTTTTTAGGCCAGAAGCGACAAACCTGTGTGTATGGTCTGGTGACATTTGCCCGAGTGCGCTGTTATGTTACAACGTCTCTCCTGGCTCAGCCCCCAGCCACCCTTATGGCCGATGCCACGATGGCACTGCCCTGTATGGCGCACACCCGCCCCGTAACGCCAGCCACCACTCGCCATGAAGATAGTTCATGTTGGCGTGAAATTAACTCTCTTTCTCTCGTTCACCTGCTCTGGCATAACTATGCCTATTAACTTATTGATAACATGATGACCGCGATGAATAAAGAATTCACCTTTAAGATTAAAAGCAGTCGCTTTGACGAAAATTACAATCCGTCAGAAAACACGCGTATTACCACCAACTTTGCCAATCTGGCTCGCGGGAATAACCGCCAACAGAACTTGCGCAATACGCTGGTGATGATTAACAACCGTTTTAATAACCTGGCGTATTGGGATAACCCTAAAAGTTGTCGTTATTCTGTGGAGCTGGAAATTATTTCAGTTGAGATGGCTATTCCGGATACCACCACCACTTTCCCGGTAATTGAGATTTTGAAAACAACGATTGTTGATAAAAAAACCGGGCAGCGCATTGACGGTATTGTGGGCAATAACTTCTCTTCTTACGTAAGGGATTATGACTTCAGTGTATTACTGCCAGAGCATAATAAGCACCATGCTAATTTCAGTATTCCGGAGCACTTTGGTGAGTTACACGGACAGATATTCAAACATTTTGTTAATTCCAGTACATACCGGGAAACGTTCAAAAAAACGCCGGTAATTTGCCTCAGTGTTTCAAGCAAAGACACCTATCAGCGCACCGGAAACCAGCATCCGGTTCTGGGTATTGAATACCGGCCAGGCAGCACATCGTTAACTGAGAAGTACTTTGCAAAGATGGGATTACAGGTGCGCTACTTTATGCCGAACAATAGTGTCGCCCCGCTGGCGTTTTATTTTTCCGGTGACTTACTCAGGGATTACACAGACCTGGAGCTTATCAGCACCATCAGCACGATGGAGACGTTCCAGAAAATTTACCGGCCTGAGATCTATAACGCCAACTCAGCCGCCGGGCATTATTACCAGCCTAACCTCAGTCACCAGGATCATTCACTCACCACTATTGTTTATGACCGTGAAGAGCGCACGCAACTGGCGATTGAACAGGGTAAATTTACTGAAACATATTTCATTAAACCCTACCAGAATATTCTTGCGCAGTGGTCTGCCAGCTATGAAATTTCTAACTGTTTAATTTAATTAACGAAGAATAAAAGGTTCACTATTATTATGAAAAAATTGCTACCCACCTCCACGGCTGGCAGTTTGCCCAAACCGTCCTGGCTCGCGCAACCAGAAACCTTGTGGTCGCCCTGGAAACTGCATAACGGCGAGCTGGCTGAGGGGAAAAAAGATGCCCTGAGTCTGGCACTGTATGATCAACTGCGGGCAGGGATTGATATTGTCAGCGACGGCGAACAAACCCGCCAGCACTTTGTCACCACATTTATTGAACACCTCAGTGGTGTGGATTTTGAAAAACGTGAAACGGTCAGAATTCGTAACCGCTATGATGCCAGCGTTCCCACTGTCGTGAGTGCCGTAGAGCGCCAAAAACCGGTGTTTGTTGAAGATGCCAAATTCTTACGCCAGCTCACCAGGCAGCCAATAAAGTGGGCCCTGCCAGGGCCGATGACCATGATAGACACACTGTATGACAACCATTACAAGAGCCGTGAAAAACTGGCCTGGGAATTTGCCAAAATTCTCAACCAGGAAGCCAAAGAGTTAGAAGCGGCAGGTGTCGACATTATCCAGTTTGATGAACCAGCATTTAATGTCTTTTTTGATGAAGTGAATGACTGGGGAATCGCCGCGCTGGAAAGGGCCATTGAGGGGCTTAAATGCGAAACAGCGGTGCATATTTGCTATGGCTATGGTATCAAAGCCAATACTGACTGGAAAAAGACTCTGGGCTCTGAATGGCGACAGTACGAAGAAACATTCCCCAGGTTGCAGTCATCGGGTATCAATATTATCTCCCTGGAATGCCATAACTCCCATGTCCCACTTGATCTGCTTGAACTGATTCGAGGCAAAAAAGTCATGGTAGGCGCCATAGACGTGGCAACCAACGCGATTGAAACACCAGAGGAAGTTGCCAGTACATTGCGTAACGCACTGCAGTTTGTAGATGCCGACAAGTTATACCCGTCAACTAATTGCGGTATGGCTCCGCTATCACGTCAGGTTGCCAGCGGTAAGCTCAATGCGTTAAGTGCAGGGGCGGAGATTGTCCGCCGGGAACTGGCCGACAAATAATTACGCCCACAAAAAAGCCTGCGCAAAGCAGGCTTGAGTCTCATGACAAACCTTATGTCCGCACAGAACGAGAGGATGTAACCCAATAAAAAACCAGGAAAATCAATTTATTGATTTTCGGCTGCTAACTAAAAAGAAGGAAAAACCACGTTTTTTCCTTCTTTTTCATCAATTTTAAGCCTGCACTAAGCAGGCTTTTTACTTCTCGAAGCTTATGTAATTACGCTTTCGTAAGCCAGGTGCCAGTTACCGCTTAATGGCTTTCGTCTTCATGATTACGGGTAACAATCAGCGGTTCAATATCACTCTCTTTTTGAATCACCAGGGTTTCATCTCCGCGCAGGCAGGCTCCGCCATAACTGCCACCAACAGTAAATGTGCACACCTGCAAATAGCGCCCTGAGACTTTCGGCAGGCACCACAATTGCTGGTAGATATTTTTCCGGTCAACAAATTTGCCCTGAGTCTTATCCAGCACTTCATCCTGCCCGCTGATAAGGTCAATATTACTGCCGCAACGGCCTGATATGGGCTTCACCGCATAACCTGTTTTCGCCAGTTCTTCGTTAACGTGAAAATCGGTATCCAGTAAATAGCGGTGGTGAGGGAACAACGACCACAGCACCGGCAAAATCGCTTTGTTGCCCGGGATCACCGTCCATAATGGCTCAAACACCATCACTTCTGGGCGCAACAACACATCTATCAGCCGAACTTCATTTTGTGGGTGGCCGGTACGAATAGGAACCGCGGCATATTCGGTTTCGCTGACCTCTCGTATCTGCTCAATCGCGGTTTCCCATGCCCAGGTTTTCCAGACACAGTTAACCAGGCGCCCTTCATCATCAATCAGTTCCCCGGCACTGTTCCAGCTCAGCGAAGAGAGCCCGCAAACGACCTTGCACTCAAACCCGGCATTTTCCAGCGAGCGCTGCATAAACATCGCATGGTATTTTTCCTCCACGTCATCATCCAGCATGATATGAACAAACGGGCGCGCATCACTGTGTTTCCAGGTGCCGGAAAGTTCATCAAGCAATCCTTCCGCCGGATTATACCCCATGCCCGGATAACCTTTTTTCGCCCATTCGCTGAGGATCAACCCACCTTCGGTGTGGCAAGAAGCCGAATCCGCATTGTATTCATAAACTTTTATTCCCCTCTCATCCATGCAAAAGTCCAGCCGCCCGGTAATCATGTGATGACGGCGTTGTTGCCATGACAGGCGCAAACGGGGCCAAAGAATTTTGGGTATATCAAACAACTCCAGCAAACTGTCGTCTTTAAGCACTTTATCTGTCGCATGCAAGTACATTAAATGCAGTTCATTGGTTGCTTTAATCAGCTCCTGCTCAGCATCTTCGCTAATGGTGAAATAACGGTAGGGATCCTGATTAATGCTGTAACCATTGGCTGCAATGTACGCTTCCTGCAGCGGGTCTTTATCATTAAGCCAGCGGCCATTAAACTGCCCCTGCTCAGAAAGCCTTGCGCCAGTAATCGCCAGTTTTTTTGCGGGAATTTCCGGTTGTGGCAGTGTGCCCTGCGTGTCATCGCTCTGAACCATCCACCCCAAAATGGCGGTGTCATCAAAGGTATCTTTGACTGTGTAGTGGCCGTTTTTAACTTCCAGCACCAGTTCCCGGGTCCATTGCTGGCCTGCCGGTAACGGTGAGTGAATAACATTCTGCTCCGCGATACGCACTTTATTGCCCAGAAGTTGCGTGATGACCGCAACATGGCCGGTGTGTTTAAATTCTCCACCCTTCTGCCAGATAAGCAATGCCCCCGCAACTGGAGGCCGGGTGGCACCATTAGCTACAGCCTGCAATGGTAGCAAATTGTCGTTTACCACCTGGCGCAAAAACCGCAGAGAAAATATCTCATACGCCATGCCCACATCAGTAAATACCACACCATAGTTCAGGAACATAAAACGCCGCGCAAACTCTACGCATTGCCATTTATGCCCCATATATTCGTTTCCGATATAACTACGAAATGCCGCGTCATCCGGAAAACTCTGCGGATCCAGACTGCTGTAATTAGAGGAATAGATAGCAACCCCGCCAGGTGCATACCCTAACAATGTGCCAAATGGCGCATCACACCCGGTTGTTCCTTTACTCATGTGCTGACCTTACATAATACGGCCTGAGTCACTCCCTTTACCCTTCCGTCATGCTCTTCGGCTCAGGCGCTGTCCAGACGGAGAAGTGATTATCATAGCACTGCGCATCTTTTTTCCAAGCCGTGGCCCGGCTACAACACTCGGACATTTTACATGCTTATTTGTATCAGTTTGTCACAGGCCAGTGAGATTAATTCCCCCCACGGGATGAGAGTAAAAACACGGATATTCAATTTATTACAGCCATTTTATGGGCCGGGATTATTTCAGTTCTCATATAACACGTCGAAAAAACCGCACAATTAGGGCAACGCGCGCTGAACAATCACCTATGGTTATTGGAATTGCAGGTTCCATAACCCAAAAGGAGCAGACACATGTCAAAAGGTCTCGATGGTAAAGTGGCCCTGGTAACGGGCGCGGCGCAAGGTATTGGCCGTGGAATTGCACTGCGACTGGCCGAAGAAGGAGTGAACCTTGCGCTGGTTGATCTACAAAAAGAAAAACTGGCACATGTCCTGGACGAAGTCACAGCGAAGGGGGTGCGGGCCACAACATTTGGTGCAGATATCAGTCAACGCGAAGATGTTTATGCCGCCGTTGACCATGCGGTTCAAGAGTTAGGTACGCTTGATGTCATGATTAACAATGCCGGTATCGCCCAGGTTAAACCCATTGCCGATATCATGCCCGGTGATCTGGAAAAAATACTGAACATTAATATTGGCGGCGTGACATGGGGTATTCAGGCGGCTGCAGCAAAATTTAAGGCGTTAGGTAAGAAAGGGAAGATTATTAGTGCATCGTCCATTGCCGGTCATGATGGTTTTGCAATGCTGGGCATGTATTCAGCGACTAAATTTGCCGTTCGCGCCCTTACCCAGGCTGCGGCCAAGGAGTATGCCAGCGCGGGCATTACGGTAAATGCTTATTGCCCGGGGATTGTTGGCACCGATATGTGGGTAGAAATCGATAAACGTTTTTCGGAAATAACAGGGGCACCGGTGGGGGAAACCTACAAAAAATATGTCGAAGGTATTGCTCTCGGCCGCGCGCAAACGCCTGCAGATGTGGCGGCACTGGTGGCATTTCTCTCCAGTGATGATGCCGATTATATTACCGGCCAGGCCATTCTGACCGACGGTGGGATAGTTTACCGCTAATCAACTGACTACAGCCGCTTTTTACTACAAACACAGGCTGCATACGCAGCCTGTTCAGTGCTCATCCCACAAAAAAAGTTAACGCAGATTGGCAGACTTCGTGCCATTCAGTACGTCTTCAATGGCCGAGCTCAGTTCATTGATTTCAAACTTCGCTACATAGCCATCGGCGCCCACTTTGCGGACATGGTCTTCGTTTGCTGAACCCGACAATGATGAGTGAATAATGACCGGAATACGCTTCAGTGACTCTTCTCGTTTGATATTACGGGTCAGCGTAAAGCCATCCATTTCAGGCATTTCAAGGTCCGTCAGGACAAGGCCAATTTTATCACTGATCGGCACGCCTTCTCGCTGAGCTTCATCCATAATTTTCTTAATGCGGTTCCAGGCTTCAAGCCCGGTTACATTAGAAATAAACGGAATCCCCATTGCATTCAGCGCCTGTTCCAGCATGGAACGCGCAACTTTTGAATCCTCAGCAACAATCGCTACCGCACCGGGCTTCAGGTTAAACCGCTTCGCTTCCATGGTATCTTCATGTACTTCACGCGTGGTTGGAATGATGTCACACAGGATCTGTTCTACATCCAGCACCAGTGATAAACGGTTACTTGCCGGGTCAGTATCCAGACGGGCAATACTGGTAATGTAACTGTTGCTCACCCCCGCCTCTGCCGCATGTACCTGGCTCCAGTCAAGGCGCACAATGTCATCCACTGTTTCCACAGCAAATGCCTGAGTACTACGGGCATACTCCGTTATCAATAAAATGTTCAGCCCGGTTTCTGGCTTACAGCCCACAACCGCAGGTAAATCAATAACCGGAATTACCTGACCACGAATATTCACCATTCCCATCATCGGTGGTTGCATACCAGCCGCTTTAGTCAGCACTGGCATGGGCACAATTTCTCGTAACTTAAACACGTTTATGCCAAACAGTTCCGGTGGCTCTCCCGGGCCGGGCACACCCAGGCGAAACAGCAACAACTCGAACTTATTGGATAGTGTGAGGTTTGTTCTTTCCTCAATCTCTTTTTGAAAGTTATCCATGTTTTCCTCAGTGTGGTCGGTGTTGGGTGAGATAACAAAACAACACGAGTGATTGAGACAAAGACGTAACAAATCTCCTCGCCTTCACTTCACGTGCTAACGGCAATTTTGTCCAGTTATCACTCTTTATCGGCAGCCTCCGGCAAAATTACAGTTGTTAATCCACCTTTTTCAATTTTCGTTAAGCTGCACAACATTTTTATTGTTATGCCCTAATTACTCAGCGGAAAACATACCTCTGGCGAGGTAACTGACGGGAGGTGACACACAGAATTGAGGTATTCAGAAATGCAAAACACCGCCCTGGGCGGTGTTTCAACTTAAAGCGCTGCTTATCCCAAAAAATTAGCCTACCAGCATCAGTTCGTTGCTTTCCAGAGACGGGCGGGAGACCAGGGATAACAAAATATCTTTTACTGCCTGAGCCTGAGGCGACAACTGAGCGCGAGCCGACAGGTTTAATGATAAAGGCAGGTTCATTGATGGTGTGGTAATACGGGCCATCCAGCCATTAGATGCACTGACTAAAGAGCGGGCCGCAGACTCAGGCAGGACTGTCACGCCCATACCACTGGCAATAGCCGCAGTCAGAGTAGAAATAGATTCAATTTCACCAATAATTTTGGCAGTCAGGCGGCGCAGTGAAAATGCTTCATCAACCCGCTTACGCACAGCACTGTAATCGCGTGGTAAAAACAGGTTCATTTCTGCAACAGCGGCGAGGTCAACGGTTTGCCCCGGGCACTCACTGGTGCCAACCAGATATAACTCTTCTTTCAATAGCGGCTGGCTGGTAATTCCGGCTGTTGGCGCACGGTCATATAATACAGCCATATCCAGTTGCCCACTGAGCAATTTATCATTCAGTACCGAGCCACTATTTTCATGGAGATAAACCAGCACATCGGGTAATTCGCTACGCACAGCCTGCAACAACGGCATAATAATGGACGACGCTGCTGTACCTGGTGCCAGACCAATGGATACCTGCCCGCTTAAGGTTTGCCCTACATTGTTAACGGCAAGCTGTGCCTGTTCACACTGGCGCAAAATAGTACGAGCATGGGCGTAGAGAATTTTTCCGGCTTCTGTGGGTGTTACTCCACGTTTCGTGCGGATTAACAGTTGCTGATCCAACTCCCCTTCCAGGGTAGCCACCTGCTGGCTTAGCGCTGGTTGCGCAATGTGCAAGACTTCAGCGGCCTGAGTCAGGCTACCAATATCGACGATTTTCACGAAGTACTTCAGTCGTCTTAAATTCATTTTGCCTCCTGTACGGAATGCCCTTGCCATGTCGGCAGCTATCATGTCTCTGAATGTATAGCAATATACTTGCCAGTTTTCTGGAACTCCGCTTTTATGAGCTAACAGGCTGGATAATAAGAGAAACTAATCGACTCCCCCATTATCATTACTAAAACGCGGGAATACCCCTGCCCCATAAGAGACACTTATGCACCATAGCAGTGCGCATGATGCCTGTTTTGGGTAAAAAAAGACCAACTGCTGAAATAGCCAGCAGTTAGTTTTAAAATTGCTTTCCAGGCTTTGACAAGCTGTTACACCCTCGTTATTATGCGCCCCGTTCACACGATTCCTCTGTAGTTCAGTCGGTAGAACGGCGGACTGTTAATCCGTATGTCACTGGTTCGAGTCCAGTCAGAGGAGCCAAATTTGAAGAGCCCGCTCAGGGAAACCTGAGCGGGCTTTTTGTTTTTCATGCAACTCTGCGAATCCTTATGTGATTCTTATTCAATAAGCCAGCGTGAAAAGTCTTCCCGATGCGTTTTCAACTTTCCCTCCGCATCAGTTGAATTTAGTGGTCAGATTTGGGGTCAAGTTGGTTGGATGGCAGAATGCCCTCAAATGTCTCTTAACAACGCGAAAATCCGCAAATTAAAGCCATCCACAAACCCTTCAAAGTTTCCGCTTCTCGCGGCCTGTAGCTTTTAGTTAATCCAGGCGGTTCACGTCTTTGGTATCTCAAACAGATCTGCTACCCATACAACAGAACGCACAGGCTCGTGGTTTACACCACAAAATCGTAGTGCGTGCCGTCTGGCAATTCGATATCCAGGCGCAGTCTGCCACCTGCAGCTTCCACATAACGTTTCAGTGTGGAGAGTTTCAGGTCCCGCCCGGGTTTCTCCATACCGGCAACGGCAGGCTGGCGAATGCCCAGGGCCTGAGCCATTTCCACCTGAGTTTTCTGCACTTTTTCACGCAGTTCTGCCAGGTGGATATTCAGCATAATGTCTGCTGCCTGTGCCTGTGCTACAACGCCCTTTTTCTCTGCAGCAATAATTTGTTCCAGTGTTCTGCCCATCGCATTACTCCTGTGGCTCTGGTTTTCTCAACCAGTCGTTAAATTCACGGTCAGCAAGCGAAACCATCACATCATAAAACCGCTTACCAAATGTTGCCTTATGCCCGGCGCACAGCACAGTTCTGAGTGCACCGAACCACAACCGGACTAATGCCGGGCGTTGTTATACAAATTTTCTTAATGAGTGAATAAATGTGAGGAAGATCACTTTACTGCAGCGTATGCTAGTGCGGCCTCAGACCGGGTACAAAACAACGGCTGGGCAATTTACACCAGAGAGGTCAAGGCCGCGTAATGAATATTATTGAAATAATAATGAGTGCGGGTAAATCCGCAGTGAATGTTTCTCTTTATACTTTACTGCCAATAATGGTTGTTATGCTGGCAATCATGCGGTTTCTTGAAGCCAAAGGCGTGCTGGAAAAAATCGTTAAAGTATTTGGCCCGTTGCTTAAACCGTTTGGGCTTGGTGGCATGAGCCTGTTTGCCATAATCCAGATGAACTTTGTCAGTTTTGCGGCACCCATTGCCACGCTCACCATGATGGATCGCCAGGGCGAATCAGACAGACGCATGGCTGCCACCCTTGCCATGTCTTTTGCTATGGGACAGGCCAATGTGTTTTATCCGTTTATTCCCCAGGGCCTGCACTGGTTACCGGCAATTGGTATTTCAATTTTGGGTGGTCTGGTTGCTGGCGCTGCCACCTGGCATATTTTTGGTCGCCGCCTCTCCTCAGAAAACTTTCGCACTGCCAGCACCAAAAACCGGGTAACACATAAAAAACAAGGTTTGCTTGCCATCATCAATCTTGCTGGCGCAGACGCCATTCGCTTGTCTGCCGGTGCCATTCCCATGCTGATTATTTCCCTGGCAGCAGTCAACATGCTGGAAGCCGTTGGCTTTGTGCATTTACTGGAACATTTATTGTCACCGCTGCTGGCCCTCGCCGGGATCTCCCCGGTATTTATTCTGGCTACACTGGTAAAAACCATGGCAGGCGGGACTGCTTATTTTGGCGTGGCATCAGACTTAATCGCCCAGGGAAAATTTACGGTAAACGAATTAAATGCCTCAGCCGGGTTGCTGGTGCAAACCCTGGACTTACCGGGCATTGGCATTTTCCTGGCCGTCAGTTCGCGCTTTGTTCGCCTGTTCCGCTATGTGCTGCCTGGTGCACTGGTGGGGATCGCGGTGCGTACCTGCCTGCATATCCTTATCTATAGCTGACACCCAACTCCCCAGGGGTTATGGTAAAATCTGTGCCGCCATAACCCACAAGGAAGATGATGTTTGATTTCATGCCCTCTCAACCAGGCCCGGGGTTTATTCACCGGTTTCGTTGCGGCACAGTCAGCCACTGCCCGGAAATAACTGTCTGCCAGGCGTTTTTTGACACCCGTTTGTGGCAGGATGATTTATATTCTGCCTCCGGTATTGTGTTCCCTGCCAGGCTGGTTAACGCAGCCACAAAACGCAAAGCGGAATACTTTGCCGGGCGTTTTTGTTGCCAGCAATTACTGGCAAACCACGGGGTACATACCGCAGTACTGTCTCACCAGGACCGCTCCCCGGCCTGGCCTGCCGGGTTTTGCGGCTCAATTTCGCATACGCAAAACCAGGCCGTGGTTCTGCTGGCGCCAATAAATTCCAGGTTCTCTCCTGGAGTGGATGCCGAAACACTGGCATCACGCATCATGCGGGAAACTGCAGATATGTTTACTTCCCCACAGGAACAGACAAGGCTGCAACACTGCCCACTGGACTGGGAACAGGCGCTGTTAGTCACATTCTCAGCCAAAGAAGCACTGTTTAAATCGTTGTACCCGTTGGTGAAGCGCTACCTGGATTTTGACTGTGCGGAAATAAGTGAACTGGATGTGCGCCGGGGTAGTCTGACATTAACCTTAACCCAGGTGTTGTCTGACTCATTCCCTGCCGGGTACCATTTTTATGGCAAGTGGCAATTCGCGGGCGATGTCGTAACAACGTGCTTTTACCCACAAATACTCCAGTAAAATACTGACAATTTATACAGTATTATGCCAAAATAATGACCTCCGCCACTTACTGGAGCCCAACATGCCAGATTATTGCCTGATGCCAGATACCCCAGCCGGGCCTCTGCTGTTACAGGCCAGCTCACAAGCGCTGGAATCCGTTCGGTTTTTACGCACTTTTCCTCTCAGTGAAGAAGAGAGTATTACTCAGGCCACTCACCACCCGGTATTACACCAGGCGTGTGAAGAGCTGGCAGCCTACTTTGCCGGGCAACTCACCCACTTCACTACGCCTCTGGCGCCAGGCGGCACCGTATTTCAGCGCAAAGTGTGGGAAGCCCTGCGGCAAATCCCCTGGGGTGAAACCCGCACTTATGGCGAAATTGCACACCAGATTGGTAACCCGGCCGCCAGCCGTGCGGTTGGCCTGGCAAATAACCGCAATCGCCTGCCCTTTTTTATTCCCTGCCACCGCGTAATTGGTGCCAGTGGGAAGCTGGTGGGTTATGCAGGCGGCCTGGATGTGAAGCAGGCATTGCTGTCACTCGAAGGTATTCGCATCGCGTTGTAAACCAGCGCCAAAGCGGGAAAGGTAAGCGTTGCGCAAACTTATGGCTACCGGGCCGGGGCGGCCATCTCCAATGAGATTGCCGTCGAGCCTGGTCACTGGCATCACAAATGTGGTGGCAGAAGTAATAAAGACTTCCCGGGCGCCACACGCTTCTTGTGGGCTGAAAGCACGCGTTTCAATTTCCAGATGGTGCTGCTGGCAAATTTCCAGTATTGCCGCACGGGTGATGCCGGGCAAAATTGCCTGGCTTAGCGCCCGGGTAACCAGTTTCCCGCCAGGTGTCACCATAAAGCAGTTTGCGGAACTGGCTTCAGTTATCAGGCCGTCTGTAACAAAGACAGCATCATCCGCACCCTGCGCCTGAGCAGCCATTTTTGCCATGCTGGCCGCCAGCAAACTCACTGTCTTGATATCGCACCTTTGCCAACGAATATCCGGGCAGGTCACCACAGACAACCCACGCTCCACACGAGCATCCTGCAAGATATTGTGAGACTGGGTGAACACAACCAGTGTGGGTGGAACCGATACATCCGGGTAATGGAAATCACGCTTACCCGGGTTACCACGGGTAATTTGCAGGTAAACACTGCCCTCATGCAGTTGGTTACGGGCAACCAGTGTTTCATGTATCTGCTGTAATGTTTCTACCGCCCAGGGGAACGCCAGTTCCAGTGCCCGGCAGGAGCGCTGCAACCGTTGCATATGCGCATGGAAATCCAGCAATTCCCCGTTAACCACGGCAGTTACTTCATACACACCATCGGCAAACAAAAAACCGCGGTCAAAAACCGACACCCAGGCCTGGTCCGCCGGGCAATAATCTTCATTCAACCATACCCATGATGACATGCTTCCTCCCTGGTTTCTGTTCATTGTGGCTGAACAGCTACGCTAGCACGCTTCACCTATGTTTTTTCCGAAAAGTTCGTGTGACCGGCCACAAACTGAATAGAAACAACTGCCAGGCCAACTTTTCCCCCGGCCATTTAATCGCATTCTGCTTTCGTTTCTTTGCCGCCGTGACATACTGAGCATCAGGGGAATACAGGTTCACGACAGGAAAAATAAGGAGAGAGAGGATGCAAACTCATCGCACAGATAAAAGCCTGACACCTGAGCAGGCTATCGAACAACTGGAGGCTATGTTTAATGCCTCTGTCAAAGCATTACGCAAAGCGATTGCGCTGTATATCGACACAGGCACACTACCCGATACTGCGGCAAGGCAACAAGGCTTGTTTGTTTACCCGGCACTTCAGGTCACCTGGGATGGCGTGGCGCGCAACCCGAAAAAAACTCGCGCTTATGGGCGTTTTACCCACCCCGGGTGTTACCGCACGACCATTACACGGCCGGCACTGTTCAGCGCTTATTTAACAGAGCAGCTTACCCTGTTGCAGGAAGATTACGGTGCGCACATCAGTGTTGTCCCTTCCGACCAGGAAATCCCTTACCCTTATGTTATTGATGGCTCTTCACTGTCACTCGACCGCAGTATGAGCGCCGGGCTGGCTCGCCATTTCCCCACCACCGAGTTATCACAAATTGGTGATGAAACGGCTGACGGCCTGCTGGAGTCCCTTGATTTTTCGCCGTTATCGCATTTTGACGCGCGCCGTGCGGATTTCTCCCTCGCCCGCCTGCGCCATTACACAGGCACCCCGGTGGAACATTTCCAGCCCTTCGTGCTGTTCACCAACTACACCCGTTATGTGGATGAGTTTGTGCGCTGGGGTTGCAGCCAGATTTTAGACCCGGCTTCACCTTATGTTGCGCTGTCCTGCGCCGGTGGTGCCTGGATAACCGCCGACACCGAAGCCCCGGAAGATGCCATTTCTGATCTGGCCTGGAAAAAGCACCAGATGCCCGCCTGGCACCTGATCACGGCAGACGGCCAGGGTATTACCCTTATCAATATTGGTGTCGGGCCTTCTAACGCCAAAACCATTTGCGACCATCTTGCCGTGCTGCGCCCGGATGTCTGGTTGATGATAGGCCACTGCGGCGGTCTGCGCGAAAGCCAGACCATTGGCGATTATGTACTGGCTCACGCCTACCTGCGTGATGACCATGTGCTGGACGCGGTACTGCCACCGGATATTCCGGTACCCAGTATCGCGGAAGTACAGCGCGCCTTGTATGACGCCACCAAAGAAGTCAGTGGTATGCCGGGTGAAGAAGTCAAACAGCGTTTACGTACCGGCACAGTAGTGACAACAGATGACCGTAACTGGGAGTTGCGTTATTCCGCTTCGGCTTTGCGCTTTAACCAAAGCCGCGCTGTTGCTATTGATATGGAGAGTGCCACCATTGCCGCGCAGGGCTACCGCTTCCGCGTCCCCTATGGCACATTACTCTGTGTCTCAGACAAACCTTTACATGGCGAAATTAAACTTCCCGGCCAGGCAAACCGATTCTATGAAGGCGCAATCTCAGAACATTTACAGATAGGTATCCGCGCCATTGATTTATTACGTGCTGAAGGTGAGAAACTCCACTCACGTAAATTACGCACATTCAATGAACCGCCTTTCCGTTAACCGGAAAGCCTGACGAACTGACACAGGTACAACTATGGCCGCCTCTACCCCGTTATCTGATTTGCGACATACGCTGTTGTCGCGTGGACTGCAAGGCATGTTGGTTCCGCGCGCTGATGCTCACCAGAGCGAGGACTGTGCCCCCCATGATAATAAACTGGCCTTTTTAACCGGTTTTACCGGCTCTGCCGGTCTGGCGCTGGTATTACAGGACCGCGCGTTGTTATTTGTTGATGGGCGTTACCAGGTTCAGGCGCGCCATGAAACCGATTCTGCGCTGTTTGAAATTCACCATTTGCATGACGAACCCGTCGCTGAATGGATTGCTCAGAATTTACCTGCCGGGCAGCGTATTGGTTTTGAACCCATGTTGATGGTCAACAGCCAGTACCAGGCGTTGCAAAACAGTGGTTGTGAGCTGGTGGCACTGTCTTATGATCCTTTCGATACCATCTGGCATGAGCGACCGGCACCACCGCAAGGGCCGGTCAGCCTGATGCCACCGGACATTAGCGGGGAACTGACCACCACCAAACGCGCCCGCCTGGGGGTGAAATTACAGGAACTGGGTGTTGATTATTTGGTGGTAACTCAGCCAGATAATATTGCCTGGCTACTCAATATGCGCGGTTCCGATGTTCCCATGAACCCGGTGCCCCACTCTTTTGCCCTGGTTAAAAGCAACGGTGCAGTTGAGTGGTTTGTCGACCCGGTGAAACTTACACTGGTACCGCCTGTGTGGTTGATGGACATCAGCCTGAAAGCGCCTTCAGCCTTGCTGGCCCGCTGCCAGGAAGTTGCTGCAGGTAAACGTATTCTACTGGATGCAGACAACGCACCTGTTGCGGTGAGCTTTGCCGTGGAAGCGGGTGGTGGAGAGGTGTTCTGGCAGCCAGACCCGCTAACGTTCATGAAAGCGCAGAAAAACCTGACAGAGCTGGAAGGTTACCGCCATTGCCACCTGCAGGATGGTGTCGCCTGGGTGAATTTTCTGGCCTGGCTTGCGCGTGAAGCCCCTGCCCGGGCACAGTCAGGAACGCCGTTAACAGAACTTGAAGTTCAGGCTCAGCAACTGGCTTACCGCCAGCAGCGTGAAGGTTTCCTGGAACAGAGCTTTGCCACGATTTCCGCAGCAGGCAGCAACGCAGCCATGTGCCACTACCATGCCACCCCGGCAACCAATGCCGCGATTATGCCGGGTAATTTTTACCTTAATGATTCCGGCGGCCAGTATGTTAATGGCACAACAGACGCCACCCGCACCCTGGCGTTTGGCGAAGTTTCGCCAGAAATGCGCCGCCACTATACCGCTGTGCTGAAAGGTTTTCTCGGGCTGATTACCTTACAATTTCCCTCTGGCACACAAGGCCACCAGTTGGATGCGTTTGCCCGACGGGGGCTGTGGGAATTAGGGCTGGATTATGACCATGGCACCGGTCACGGTGTCGGCCACCGCCTACAGATCCACGAGCAACCCTACCGGATGGCAAAAAAAGTCAACCCGTGGCCGATGCTCCCCGGCCAGGTTATCACCATTGAACCCGGTTATTACCTGGCAGATAACTATGGCATTCGCATTGAAAACCAGGTTGAAATTATTTCCGGTATGCCCGGTTTTTGCCGCTTCAATTCACTGACGCTGATCCCTGTCGACCTGCGCGCAGCAGAACTGCACTTGCTTACCGAACAGGAAATTGCCTGGCTGGACAGTTACCACCTTCATGTACGTAACGAACTGTCTCCGTTAGTGGAAGTAGAAGCGCGCCCCTGGCTGTTTGAAGCCACTGCTCCGGTACATGCCCGCTCAGACTACCCCGGCTGACAGGTATATTGCCGGGTTAACAACCTGAGAATGTGGAATTTATCAGCAAACGAACAATATTGTGAAATCAGGCTTTGACACACTACTCCGGGGCCAGTAATATGCGCCCCGTTCACACGATTCCTCTGTAGTTCAGTCGGTAGAACGGCGGACTGTTAATCCGTATGTCACTGGTTCGAGTCCAGTCAGAGGAGCCAAATTTAAAAAGCCTGCTTACGAGCAGGCTTTTTGCTTTTGTGCGCTAATGGAAAAGTGCTTCCGGCACTGCGGCAAACCGACAAACAAGACTAAAATCCGGCGAACTGATTTCCGGGTTTCTTTTCCCCACCATCTGTATCGCAATATCTCTCCCTTTCCACTAAATGCGCGAAGAAACAATAAAATCATTCCTGTTCTGAGATCAATCCTCCGTTATTGCTATATCATTTCTTATTTTACTAATTTCATGATAATCATCGCTTTTAAGTCAAATCAGAAATCAGTTAGTATGCAAAAAATTAACCATGGAAATTGCAGGGAAAAGGAATGAAGCGTCAATACAACAAAGACCAGGACATGAAACGGTTGGCAACAAGGGAGCCACAGAGTTACGGCGGAACAACTGGCCTGGATAAATGCTGCAGTGCTTACGTTAATACCCCTTGCAACGAAACATAACAGGAAATTAGCGCATGGATAGCAACAAAAGCCGTTCTTACCACCGGCCGGTATGGGATGACAATGGGCGGTTTCATTTCGAGCTCACACCCCAGCCGAAAGGAAAAAATCATGTGTCTGTTTGCCTCGTGCCGCCTGAAAAAGTGATCCCGGTGATTTTTATTCCCGGAGTGATGGGTTCAACCTGAAAAATGAAGGCAGTGAAGTCTGGCAGTTCAGCTTTCGGTCACTCAAAAAATGGCTGTTTGCCAACGCAGAAAAAAGAAAAAAGCTTCTGGATCCGAAAACTACGATGGTGGATGACAGAGGTAAGATTGTTAATGACGGTGCGGACGGAAAAAAATTCCCCTCCCGGCGGAAACGGGGATGGGGATGTGCATTTTATAAGAGCTACGGGGAGGCTCTTGACCGGCTACAGTACCTGCTCAGCGATGACGACATCCTGACGGATAATTACTTCAGGAAAGAGCAACTACAGACAGCGCGGCAGCGTTTTACCGGTGTCAGGATAGGCGACGAGCAGGCGGAACAGGTGCTGACGGAAGCAGAAACGGTGCACGGCCACCGGTTTTTATACCCGCTGCACGTTTTTGGTTACAACTGGCTGCAGTCCAATGCGGACTCGGCAGCGCTGCTGGGCACCTATATTGGCGAGGTACTGGAGGATTATCAAGGCCGCCTGGCGGTGAACAAAGTCATTCTGGTCACCCACTCAATGGGCGGTCTGGTTGCCCGGCACTACTCAGAAAACATGAACGGACAGGAAAATATTCTGGGAATTGTGCACGGTGTGATGCCAGACCTTGGCTCGCCGGCAGCCTACCGGCGGATGAAAACCGGTGAGCGGGGAATCACAGGGATAATTATCGGAGATAACGCTGAAAAGCTGATGCCGGTACTGGCCCAGTCCCCCGGCCCGCTACAGCTCTTGCCTGGTACAGCATACGGGCCAGGCTGGTTAAGAGTCGAGGGGAGTGGTTCCCGCCAGTCCCTGCCGCTGAATGACCCGTATCAGGAAATTTATCTGAACAAAACGGACTGGTTGCGGCTTTGTGAGCAGGATTTATTGTTGGATGATACGCAAACAGAGTGGGAGACCTATCAGGATCGGATAATAACAGATGTACAAAAATTCATTGAGGAACTTAATGGCAAATATCACCCACAGACCTGGCTGTTTTACGGCGCGAGTGCGAATAATCCGTCGGATGCGTTCCTGACATGGAAAGAGCGCCCTGCTCTGCGGCCAGCTCTGCGGCAAGCGCTGCAACTCGTGCCAGTGATGGGCTACCCGGAACCGTCGTCGCCAACATACAGGTATGATGCAGGAAAAACTTTTGAGCTGATTTCTGCAGGAACACCCGGCGATGGCACAGTGCCTGTGACGTCCATTCGGACCACGTCGCCCCATATTCGTGGGGTGCTTGCGACCAACATTGACCATGAAGGAGCCTTTGCCGTTACCCCGGTGGACCGCTCCCGTTCAGTTTACAGCGACCTGTCTGATGCGCTGATGTTTACGGTACGCTCCGTGATAAAAATCGTGCAACAGGTGCCGGCACCATGAAAAAACTCCCGCTCCTCCTGCTTGTTCCCCTGGCGATGCTACTGCTGGCTGCCGGGCTTTATATTCATCACTATGTCACATTTGTGCATGCGCCTGCGGCGTTAACCGACAAGGAAAAACATATGGTCGATACCCTGTTTGCCACCACCAAACTCCAGTGCGTGGGGCGCTATGTGTTTGAGGTACCTGCCTCTTTTGAAAACACCCTGAAGGACCGCGCTGAAATTAATGAAGTCCGCATCAGTAGCAAACGGCTCTACCGCCCGGCGTTTGAACAACGTATCCGCCTGCGGGAACAGGAGCTGAAAAGCAGCCATACCGTAGCTCCGATAGATCAGCCTTTTCTCAAGCAGGTATACCGGGTCAGTGAAAATGCGGTGATATTTGACCGTAACAGGAACGGGAGTGCAGCCGGGTTTGGTCGGGTTTTGGAAGGCCATCTGTACGTTGACGGAGTGGCGTTCATTATATCCTCGGAAATAAGAGATTTATCAGACCCTAAATATAAGCAGGATCGTGTCAAATATTTGAATAGCGGAATGGCTGAAAATCGACTTAACACCAAACCCGCAAAACTCGCGGAACTGCAAAGCTTAATGTCCCGCCTGTCCGGGCGAAAAAATGATGAAGTTCCCACGCAACCGGGAACCTGTATTTCAGAAGGGTTTATCCGCGACGGGGGCGGGAAGCCGAATGAAGATATCACCTTTGTCTACCCGCATAATCAGGTCTTTTCCCTGTTGGTTTCCACCAATACATCTCTTGGCGATACATCAAGCATGCTGGAGCGGAGCCATGAAATTCAACCGTATCTGACAGCAATTAAGGCGAAGACGCTGCGGAAAGGTAAAACGCAAATAGCGGGATTTGAGGCCGACGAATGGCTTAACACCGCTCCGTCAGAAGAAGCCCCCCGCCATCCGTCCGGGCAACTACTTTTTAACGCCATCGCTAATGAAAAAATAGTGGATTTTCGGCATCCGATTATTGACCTGACATTAAGCAACTATGCACTGCCACCACCGGCTTACAGCGATGCCGAACTGGTGGAAATATGGGACCGCATCACACGCTCTTTCCGTATCAGAAACAATGCGTTCTGAGCAAAATATCTTCACACATGGAAAGGCACCATGAAAAAATTTCCGCTCCCCCTGCTTGTTCCGCTGGCGATGCTACTGCTGGCCGCCGGGCTTTATATTCATCACTATGTCACATTTGTGCATGCGCCTGCGGCGTTAACCGACAAGGAAAAACATATGGTCGATACCCTGTTTGCCACCACCAAACTCCAGTGCGTGGGGCGCTATGTGTTTGAGGTACCTGCCTCTTTTGAAAACACCCTGACGGACCGCGCCGAAATTAATCAAGTCCGCATCAGTAGCAAACGGCTCTACCGCCCGGCGTTTGAACAACGTATCCGCCTGCGGGAACAGGAGCTGAAAAGCAGCCATACCGTAGCTCCGATAGATCAGCCTTTTCTCAAGCAGGTATACCGGGTCAGTGAGGATGCGGTGATATTTGACCGTAACAGGAACGGGAGTGAGGGCGGATATGGTCGTACTCTGGAAGGGCATGTGTACGTTGACGGAGTGGCGTTTACCCTGATCCAGGAAATTTTCGATTTATCTGATCCTAAATATCAACAAGATAAGGAGGATTTTATCAGGGCCGGCTTCAGAGTCGGTTCGCTTAACACCAAACCCGCAAAACTCGCGGAACTGCAAAGCTTAATGTCCCGCCTGTCCGGGCGAAAGAACGATGAAGTTCCCACGCAACCGGGAACCTGTATTTCAGAAGGGTTTATCCGCGACGGGGGCGGGAAGCCGAATGAAGATATCACCTTTGTCTACCCGCATAATCAGGTCTTTTCCCTGTTGGTTTCCACCAATACATCTCTTGGCGATACATCAAGCATGCTGGAGCGGAGCCATGAAATTCAACCGTATCTGACAGCAATTAAGGCGAAGACGCTGCGGAAAGGTAAAACGCAAATAGCGGGATTTGAGGCCGACGAATGGCTTAACACCGCACCGTCAGAAGAAGCCCCACGCCATCCGTCCGGGCAGCTACTTTTTAACGCCATCGCTAATGAAAAAATAGTGGATTTTCGGCATCCGATTATTGACCTGACATTAAGCAACTATGCACTGCCACCACCGGCTTACAGCGATGCCGAACTGGTGGAAATATGGGATCGTATCACACGCTCTTTCCGTATCAGGAACAATGCGTTCTGAGCAAAATATCCTGGCATACAGAAAAGTTCTTCCTGACTCACTGCATATTCAACACTTGTGACCCGCTGTATCTTCCTGAAGTGTCATTTATGGCACGTCAGGACCCTATTTGAGCCATACTTTTGCTTCCCGACGTTCATTCACTCAAAGTGACAAAAATCCCCCTGAACAAATCAAACCAATACTGCAAAACCAGCTCAGGCAGACAACAACGCAGAAGAGAGCCATTCTTAACTACATTGGCGACTTCCGGGTAGCTGGCAGGTACTTTTGACCGCTATACCGCCCCGACATTCCCCTCCCCCTGGTAGCCATATGCCTAATCAAAATTGGTCGCACGCGAATGTAGCGATTTTCCACCGATTGGCACGCTACTATCACCGCTATCATAAACAGTGAAATCAATGCACTGAGAGGACAAGTCATTGCAAACACTTTCTGGGCCGCACCCCAGCCATGGAATCGCGGCGACACTCGACCCAACAGAGTTCCTGGGTCTGGCGCCCTTTTTACGCATGAGCATTGCGGGTGAGGAATTTATACAATTCGCACAAGACCTCGTTGTGCAGGTACAGCAAAATCCGGATAACGCGATACTGTGGATGAACCTCGCTACCGTTTTGCAATGCCTTGATGACACAGAAACAGGCCTTGAAACTCAACGCCAGGCACTGGCAATGCAACAGGTGTACACCTATCCGGCGAAGCAACAACCCGCAAAACTGCGCCTGCTGATGCTGATGGTTCCCGGCATACTGTCTGTGAATGTACCTCTCGACTGCCTGCTGGAAAACAGCGATATCGAGCTGATTTATTACTATATCACCCCAGAAGCGCCCTTTGAGGCTCCAATACCCGAGCACGACCTCCTGATGGTTGGTATCAGTGCCACTACAGAAAATCAGTTTCTCCTGCAAGAACTGGAAAAAATCACCAGCCAGTGGCCTGTACCGGTGATTAATACCCCGAAGCATGTACAAAATTCCGAGCGGCTCACAGCCAGTACCTTGCTGCAAAACAAGCCAGGGCTGACGATTGCTCAGGCTCACCCTGCTTCCCGTGAAGCACTGTCTGCAGTGGTCAGCGAACAGGCTGCCTTACCCCGTTGTGATTTCCCGATTATCCTGCGCCCGGCGGGTTCCCACGGTGGCCACGGGCTTGAGAAAATCACTAACCGGGAAGAACTGGCCAGCTACCTGGAACGCGTCCAGGTCGATACCTATTTTCTGTCGCGGTTTATTGATTACAGCAACGAAGACGGGCAGTTCCGCAAATACCGCCTTTCACTCATTAATGGCGTGGCTTATGCCTGCCATATGGCTATTTCAACCAACTGGATGATCCACTACGTTAATGCCTCCATGTATCAGGATGCCTGGAAGCGTGCAGAAGAAGCTAAATTTTTCAATGAATTCGAACAGTTTGCTGCCCGCCACCAACAGGCGCTGCAAGCTATCTACGAAACCACTCAGCTTGACTATTTGGGCATCGACTGTGGCGAAACCCGGGAAGGCGACCTGCTGGTGTTTGAAATAGACCCGGCCATGGTGGTCCACGCGATGGACTCAGAAGAGATGTTCCCGCACAAACAGATCCACATGAACAAAGTTAAAACTGCCTGCCGCGATTTGCTGCTATCCCGTGCCTTTGCACACCAACACCCGGCAGATAATGGGTTAAAAGGATAAGAAAAAAGATGATTTCACGTAACGCTTTAAATTTCTCAGGTGGCCCTGGCGCTTTACCGGAAACGGTTCTTGCTCAGGTTGAGGCGGCCATCAAAGAGGTTCCAGGCGTTGGCCTGTCTATCCTCGGTATCAGCCACCGTTCAGACTGGTTTGCCAGTATTGTTGAAGAAACAGAAAACAATATCCGCACTCTGCTTGGCTTATCGAAAGATTTTCATATTCTGTTCCTGCAAGGTGGCGCAACCCAGCAGTTCTCAATGGTCCCCATGACACTATTGCGTGGTCAGAAAAACGCGGCGGAATACCTTGATACTGGTTACTGGAGCAGTAAAGTTGTCACAGAAGCCCGCCGCGAAGGCCCGGTAAAAGTATTGTGGAGTGGTGCCGACTGTGGCTTCAACCGCCTGCCAGGCGATGACGAACTCGACTTTTCTCCAGAAGCACCCTACCTGCACTATGTGTCCAATGAAACGGTGGAAGGGTTGCAATTTCAGCGCGTCCTGGGGCGTGATGATGTGCCGCGCGTCTGTGATATGTCGTCTGATTTTCTGTCCAAACCCTGCGATGCCAACAAATTCTCGGTCATTTATGCGCACGCGCAGAAAAACATCGGCCCGGCAGGGGTAACCATTGTGCTGGTACACGACAGCGTGGTTAAAGCTTCCTCAGACGAACTGCCTTCATTTCTTAATTACCGCCGCCAGGTTGAGTCACACTCGAACCTCAACACACCGCCGGTATTCGCAATTTATGTCGTGTTGCTGGTTACCCGCTGGTTGCTTAATGATGTGGGTGGTCTGGAAAACATGGCGCAAATCAACCGTCATAAAGCAGAACTGCTTTATGCCATGCTGGATAACAGCGATGGTTTTTACCATGGCTGGAGCCGGGTGGAAGACCGCTCACAAATGAACGTGGCATTTAAACTTCCCAATGACACACTGGATAAAAAATTCCTTGCTGAAAGCCAGCAAGCCGGGTTCTCGGGCCTGAACGGGCACCGGGCTATCGGGGGGATTCGTGCATCGATTTACAACGCCCTCTCAGTTCCTGCCGCAGAAAAACTGGTCAACTTTATGGATGATTTTCTGCGTAATAACCGCAAATAGTCATCTGTATTTTTCAACTGCATCCCCTGCTGCCTGCAGGGGATGTTATTCAGACAACCCCACACACTTCAGCAGTAAATATTTCACCAGTAATACTGATGTAAATAAATACATCACTTGCCAGGCTGCAATCAGCACCACTGCAATTTTATTATACAGCTCTAAATAAAATATCGCTTCCAGAGTCACAGTTACCTTTCGAAACACAATAAAATCATATAAAACAATCATATTATTATTTTGCAAACCTCACAAAATGAGAAAAAAACCTCATTTCCAGGTGCTAGCATATTAAGTGTGAAGCAATTGCGCTCATGTCTTAAATAAGGACATCCACTATGAAAAAAATTATTCTTTATTCTGCTTTGTCACTTGCCGGTTTAACTTCCACCATTGGTGTGGCGAATGCCGCTACAGGTGACAGCAGTGCGACTATCAGTTATGCCCAGAGCCATTTTAACCATACCCGCGGTAGCGATGCCAAAGGTGTTCAGTTACAGTACCGTTATGAACTGAATGACGACTGGGGTGTAATGGGCGGCATGACCTATACCGGTAATAACTACAGTGATTCTGGCGATGGCGACCACCACTACTTCTCAGTGAAAGCCGGCCCGACTTACCGCATTACCGACTGGGCCAGTGTGTATACCGATATCGGCTACGGTTATGCCAAAGACAAGTTCAGCCGTAACGGTGTTAACCAGGACCACGACACCTCAATGCTGGTTTATGGCGCAGGTTTGCAGTTCAACCCGTATCAAAATATCGTGCTGGATGCCGGGTATGAATATGGTTCAGCAAGCCATGTTCAGGTAGGCACCTGGAACCTTGGTGTTGGTTATAAGTTCTGATTTTACACTTGAATATAAACAGAACCTAAACAAAACCTAATTAATGGCGAAAGTCACAGCTATGTCTTTCGCCATTTTTCCACACACGAATCATCAATTACTGCGCCAAAGAATTATTTACACCCGGCTATATTTCGCACAAATTAGAATTATTTTCCCACTCAAGAAAAATCTAATTACACTAACAAGCCCGCGAAGCATGTCATTCGCACAAAATAACAAAAAAAATCACTCACTACAGAAAACTCACCACCCCCGTTAATAATAAACAGGGTGCTTCGTCTGTGTTAATTCCGGTAGCTATAATGCCAAAATCATTTCAATACAGTACAAGTTTTGTTGTGCAAGTGATGAATAGTAAGTTCGTTCGCCCTGGCTTTCAAACCCGTGTTTTTCATAGAATGACTGTGCATTCGGAGTGGATGACAAGCTGAGTACTGCCATGCCCCGCTGGCGGGCTTCCGCTTTAACCGTGTCAAGAATCAGGCTGGCAGCGCCCAGGCCTGTGTATTCAGGTAAAGTAAAAACCGCTTCAACACGCTGTGCATCAACGTCTAAAAAACCGGTTGCCACCAGCCTGCCGCTCTCATGTTCTGCTACAAAGAAAGGAAACGCCTCAATAACCTCGCTCTGCCCTGCCGGAACCGTATCCGGTGTCCATGCCGCAATCACATCTGTTGCATAGCTATGCCTGCACCCATGGCGAATCGCCCGGTTACGAATGTTCCAGCATTCCCCGGCATCTGCAACCTGAGCCCGTCTTATTTTCATCTACATTATCTCCGGTATCGCGCTGGTGCAGGTAAATGAAAAGTCACCGGAACCGTGCTCAATTTATTCACATAGCAGGTTAGCCAGACAAACTGCCAGACTTGATAGTTCAGGTTTACCACCCGGAAAACAGAATGATTGTATTGTACTGATCGGTAATATAGGATCTTTTGCCACTTAGCGTCCTGTCATGCAGGGTACCACAAACCGGCATGGCAAATGCCAGCCAGTTTATTAACACATAGTTATAGTGAGCCACATATGTATTCTCTGACGCATCTGGAAAAAGCCTGGTCGCCCTTAATGTGTGAATCCGGGGTTTCCGAAGCCGTTGGTCTGCTTTTTTCAACGATGGTTAGCATGCCATCAGCCGCAGAACCAGCCTGAGAAGTGGCCTGCTCCACCCTTGAGTGACCGGGTAACTACCGGGTTATACATCTACATCAGAGGAAAGCAAGCATGCTCGTCCAACCACGTATCAGAGGTTTTATCTGTATTACTGCCCACCCAACCGGTTGTGATGCAAACGTCAAGCAGCAAATTGATTACGTTACCGCACGCGGCAAAGTGGAAAATGGGCCGAAAAAAGTTCTGGTCATTGGTGCTTCTACCGGTTACGGGCTGGCAGCTCGTATTTCAACGGCATTTGGCAGCGATGCCGCCACACTAGGGGTGGTTTTTGAACGCCCGGGCAGTGCCAAAAAAACCGGTACTGCTGGCTGGTATAATACTGCGGCGTTTGAAAAATATGCCCATGAGCAAGGGTTGTACGCCCGTACCATTAATGGCGATGCGTTCTCCGACGAAATCAAAGCGAAGACGATTGAAACCATTAAAAACGATCTCGGCCAGGTTGATTTAGTCATTTACAGTCTGGCTGCCCCGCGCCGTACCCACCCCAAAACCGGGGAAGTTTACACCTCCGTGCTCAAACCTCAGGGTGCTGATATCACCCTGCCAGGCATTGATACCGATAAAAAAGAAGTCACACAGTTCAGCCTGACCGCAGCCACAGATGAAGAAATCGACAACACTATCGCGGTGATGGGTGGCGAAGACTGGCAAATGTGGATTGACGCGCTCAGTGAAGCAGGTGTACTGGCAGATAATGCCAAAACCACTGCCTTTACTTACCTTGGCCCGGAAGTCACTCACCAGATTTACTGGAATGGCTCTATTGGTGCTGCGAAAAAAGACCTGGATAAAAAAGTTTTGGCTATCCGTGAATCAATGAAAGCGACCGGTGGTGAAGCTTATGTTTCTGTACTGAAAGCCGTGGTAACCCAGTCCAGTTCCGCTATTCCGGTTATGCCGCTCTATTTGTCCCTGTTGTTTAAAGTCATGAAGGAACAGGGCTCTCATGAAGGCTGTATTGAGCAAATAGCTGGTTTACTGCACGATTCCCTGTACAGCAGTACGCCCATTACCGATGACGAAGGCAGGTTGCGTGCAGATTACCCTGAGCTTGCCACTGAAGTGCAGAGTTATGTTTCTCAACACTGGAACACTGTCACAACCCAGAATCTGGACGACGTAGCGGATTTCGCAGGTTACCAACAAGAGTTTCTGCGCCTGTTTGGTTTTGGTATTGAAGGTGTGGACTACGACCTGGATGTTAACCCGGAAGTTGATATCCCCGGGCTGATTGCATAACCCGTAAAATACTGCGCGCGAGGGTGGCATCAGGCCACCTTCGCAATACAGCCCTCTCTCAGCAACACGCTTGCCGCCAGCAGGTTAACTCCCCAAATACACCATGCGAGTGACTGGCGCTATCTGGTGACCTTTTTTTTGTGCGTCAAACAGGCGCTGAGATGAATCAACTTTCCAGTGAAACTCACCATTCCAGCCCGTATGAGCCACCAGTAAATCCGCATTGTCACCTTTCACCAGGTTAGCGTAATGCAGTGGCTGATATCCACTGTCATTATCCTGTTGCCAAATTTTGAAATGGGATTGCAGGGTATGAATCTGTTCAGAAGTCATGCCTTTATCCTGCTTTTCGGCTTCGCACATGCCTTCAATCAACGTGATTTGGGTACCCAGTTCCACTGCGGATAACATGTCAGGCATGTCGTTCACCTGCATTTCAGTGGCATAAAATACCGCAGTTTCATAGCGCTGGTCGCACTGGTTCATTTCAAGGTATGCCGCAATGCGTTCTGCAGAAGTCAACGCACCTGAAGTATTCCAGGCAATTAATGACAGTGCCTGACGGCTCAGCCCGGCAAACGGATTAAGCCCTTGTTTGCCGCGTAACAATGCATTGATATACACCACGCAACCACCAGACAGCGCCAGGCGTGCTTCATCTTCTGTATCGGGAATGTCGTTAAGAAACTCTGGCCGCAGACTGCGGGTATTTTCAAACGCCTTAACCAGTACCGCGATATTTTGCAGGTTTTCACCCTGCTCGCTGATTACCCGGTTATCCTGAATCATTGCCAGGAAGCTCTGATAACGCCCGGAATCTGACAAAGATACCGATGCGCTTCCGGTGTCATTTTGGTTATCAGCATAAGCCGACAACCACCGGTCAGTGCGATTATGCGGGTCTTCCAGCAACGAGCGTCCGTATTGCAGAATATCTGAAATGGGTTTTACATTACTCATACCTGCTCCTTCTGTTCCACTCATGCCGGTACCGGGTTACTACTATTATCGGCCCTGTGGTGGCACGTTTTACGCATATCAATCCTAAATAGCCGATGTTTATCTCGTGGTAAGTGAATTTATTGTTGCTTTACTTCTCTGCCCGGAATATTTCAGCCTCATGCCATGTTACACACCGTCTCACATCATCAATGCATACATTGCGCAATGCGTAAAACGGCCCGGCGCAGCATCTGCTTATTAGTGAGTGCTTAGCCCCAACAGGCTGTAGAACAACGTTTTCAGGAAAAATCCAGGTGCTCAACACCCCATATTGCTAAAACAAAGTCCGTTGCGGGCAGCTATGCTTATTAGTCACAGAGCAGCCATTGCTACCTGCATTACGCTGTCTTCAGGGGTTTCCCCTCTCTTTTCACTGTGCCGCAAGCAAAACCAGGCTCAGTGACCAAACAGGAATGTCTCCCTCTTTACATCACAACATGGGATCAATAACGTTATGAAAACTGTCGGATATGCCGCCCATTCTGCGGACTCAGCGCTCAAGCCTTACCACTTCGAACGTCGTGACTTACGCCAGAACGATGTCGCAATTGAGATTTTGTATTGCGGTGTATGCCACTCCGATTTACATACCGTCAATGGCGACTGGGGCCCGCAACATTATCCTCTGGTGCCAGGCCATGAAATTGTCGGTGTTGTGCGTTCTGTTGGCCCGGATGTGACCAAATATAAAGCCGGCGACCATGTTGCCGTGGGTTGTATGGTGGACAGTTGCCAACATTGCGACCAATGCGAACACGGTGAAGAGCAATACTGTCGCCATGGTATGACGCCCACCTACGGCTCGCCAGACCGCATTTCTGGTGAAATTACCCAGGGCGGTTATTCAAAACATATTGTGGTGCGTGAAGAATTTGTACTGCGTATTCCTGAAAACATGGATATCGCCAAAGCCGCGCCAATTCTGTGCGCCGGGATAACCACCTTCTCACCTCTGCGTACCTGGAACGTGACCAAAGGCAGCCGTGTGGGTGTTATCGGGCTGGGTGGGTTAGGCCATATGGCAGTGAAACTGGCTCATGCCATGGGTGCAGAGGTCACCGTCATCAGCCGTTCCAAAGCTAAAGAAAAAGAAGCGATTAATTTGGGTGCCAAAGGCATTCTCGCGTCTTCTGATGATGCCGCAATGGAAGCCGCCACCGCGTCATTTGACCTGATAATTGATACCGCACCGGTGAAGCATGATGTCAGCATTTATGCTCCTTTGCTGGATGTCGATGGCACACTGGTGGTGGTGGGCCAGGTGGGCCCGCTGGAAGAAGTGATGACGCTGCCGCTGGTATTTGGCCGCCGCCGTATTGCCGGCTCACTGATTGGTGGTATCGCAGAAACCCAGGAAGTGCTGGATTTCTGCGCCGAGCATGATGTGTACCCGGAATGCGAAATGATCAACATCGACCAAATCAATGATGCCTTTGCCCGCTTAGCCAAAGGCGACCTGGCGCACCGTTTTGTGATTGATATGGCGTCATTAACCGCCTGATTACCTGTTTTTTGCATCTGAAATAAGCAACGGCGAACCCATATGGATTCGCCGTTTTTCATCATGCCACTCACTCTTCGTGTTCAAACCAGTCCGGGTTTTGCTGGTCTACCGGCACTATGGTGTTTCTCAACAATAGCAAGTGAGAACGGATTGCGGCCTCCGCTTCATCCGGATTACCGCTCGCCAGTGCATCAAAAATACGGTAGTGCTGAATAATCAACCCCGCAGGCGGCGATACCTCGCGCAAGGTCAGAAAGCGAACCCGGTCCATTGCTGCTTTGATATTTTCTATCGTTTCCCAGGCCATCGGGCAACCGGCGATTTCGGCAATTTTTTGGTGAAACTGGTCATCCAGCGCCAAAAACTCCATTGCATTTTGATTTTGTGCCGCCAGCTTTTGCTGGTTAAGCAGCAGTTCCAGCGCAGCGAGATCTTCTGGCGTAACATTTTCCGCCGCGCGCCGTGCAGTGGCGCATTCAATCGCACTGCGAATAAAACGCCCGTCATTCACCTGACGCACGGAAATACGCCTGACCAGTGTACCGCGCTGAGGGCGAATCTCCACCAAACCGCTTTCGGCCAGCTTGATAAATGCCTCACGCACTGGCTGTCGCGAAACCCCAAACCGGTTGGCAGTCTCTTTTTCAGATAACAATAAACCCGGCGGGATAACACACTCGACGATTTCCTTACGTAAATGACGATACACCTGCTGATTTACTGGCTGGCTATTTAGCAGAACCGGTCGGGGTAATGACATGGCGTTCACAGTGGACATGGGCATTCAGGCATCAGGGGAGAAGTCAATAGAGTAACATACTTTATCACGGGCTTTCAGTGAGTAAACCCGCCTAATTACAGCACGTTAACCAGTTCGGCAACGCTACCACTCCGCGTCTAAAAACCAGCCTGCTCCGTTTGCCATACATGTGGCTGGAGAGGAATAAAAACAGCAAGTATTGCCAGACAAGCAGCCTGCGTTCTTCGCAGGCTGCACTCAGCAACAATGCCAGGCTGTCAGTGTTGTTTCTCTAATGCTTCCCACAAACCCAGCAGGTAGGTTACGCCCAGCGCACGGTCATATAAACCGTAGCCTGGACGCCCGGTTTCCCCCCAAATAAACCGGCCGTGATCCGGGCGAATATAGCCATCAAACCCGTTGTCATGCAGGGCTTTCACAACCTGGAACATATCCAGCGAGCCATACTGTGACGGGTGGGCGGATTCATAAAAATCTTTCCCCTGAGTAATTTTGATATTACGCACATGGGCAAAATGGATACGCTTGCGGCGGGTGAACTCGGCCAGAATTTCGCACACATCGTTTTCCGGGTCTTCGGCAATGGAACCGGTGCACAGTGTAATTCCGTTGGCCGGTGAATCCACTACATTACACAACCAGTCCAGGTCATCACGGTTTTTGATAATGCGTGGCAGACCGAAAATTGAGTACGGCGGATCATCTGGATGAATCGCCATCTTCACACCCACCTCTTCACACACCGGCACCACAGCTTCCAGGAAGTAAACCAGGTTTTCACGCAGTTTGTTCTCGTCAACATCCTGATAACGGGCAAACAGTGTTTGTACCTGTGCCAGGCGTTCCGGCTCCCAACCCGGCAGGGCAAACCCATTGGCATTTTCCAGCACTTCACGTACCACTTCTTCCAGCGTTTTATCAATCCCTTGTTTCTCAAACGCCATGGTCAGTGAGCCATCCGGCAACACATACTGCATGTCCGTTTTCATCCAGTCGAACACCGGCATAAAGTTATAGCAAATCACTTTGACGCCAAACTTCGCCAGGTTACGAATGGTTTGCTGATAATTGGCAATCCACTGGTCACGAGAGGAACAACCAATTTTGATATCATCATGAATATTGACACTTTCAATAACTTCCATTGAAAGCCCTGCGGCATGCACCTGCTCTACCAGAGCGCGAATTTTTTCTTCCGCCCAGACTTCCCCGACCGGTACGTCATACAACGCACCGACCACACCTTCCACGCCTGGCACCTGGCGGAAATACTCCAGCGGGATTTTGTCCTGGTCCGGACCAAACCAGCGCATCGTCATTTGCATAATTAGCGTCACCTGTTGTCTCTGTTACTTCATCTACCATACTAGTTAATCATCAAATGTAATCTCCAAATCCATCAAACATTGATAGACATCACAAAATTTAATGTCCCCCACCACTTTGCTGCGTTAAATTAACAAACAGAAACGCAGCATAACCAACTGAATATTAACTATCAGTCATACCAATAATGGTTAAAAATCAGTATGTAACAGCAGTTCCTTCATTGCGAGTTAATTCACAAATGCGACCCAGGCCAGCATGCAAATCTGATTAGACTTGTATGGTAATAATCAAAAATCAATGAAGCTGGCCTGTATCAAAGGAAGCCGTACCATGAGAAGTGTTGTGACAGAAAGCCCAGGCCAGCATATGTACTTCTGATGTTCACATCTGGCACGGGGCACAATCCGTTTGCAAGATACCCGTGTGCTATTGGGCACGAATTTTTCGCTATTATTTTACCCGAGGGGATACCCCGGCTCCGGGCTTATTTGTCCGGTAGCTTCACACATTGTTGAGCGGCCTGCAGGCCGCCAACATCACGCTACCCGCCAGTCAGTGTAACAACCCAGGCTGAAACAGCAGCGCTCTGAGTCAGTGCATTGCACCAGACCAGCTCACTTGCTCTGTGCCTCGGGGCTACCTTTTTTCTGCGCGCTCCCCTCCTCCTTCGGATAACGAGACGGCCAAATATCCTGCGGCCGGACTCCAAGCGCATCCGCTATCAGACGTTCACCTTTCGGCCAGCGCCGGATAACTGCATTTGCCAGTGTCGACGATGACAACCCGGCGGCGCGTGAGACAGCCGCCATGGAGGTCCCTTTTTTACGTAAACCGGCAATAATATCTGCCGGGTGCCAGTCTTGTTTGTCCATATCTGGAATTCCTTCTCAACTCTTTGTTTATTAAAAACTTTGCAGGCGGCATCGCCTGCCACATGTTATTTTCGGCTTCCTGAATACCGCCAGCTATTATTGCTGGTTCAGGTAACCGGATGTCACCAGCGTTCGCCAGGCCGTCTACAAAGCCACACCAAAGAAAACACCAGGCTGATGGTTTTCAGCCTCGGGTTGCTACCCGACGCCATCACACCAGCGCGCAATGGTATTCATAAAACCTGCAAACTACTGACCTGTGCTAACCCCTGTGGGCGGCTGCTTTGTTTCCTCCTTCGTTAGTGATGACCAGGGCATGCTTTTTGCATTATTTACCATGGATTAACATTGGAGTTACATACCATGGTAAACCCTGAACAATTTCTGCCGTTCCAGCCTGCGCTGCAAAATTCGCATCAGCTGAAGAATTACCAACAACAGATGCAGAATTGCCGGGGAATTTCCCATTTCTATTCATTTACCACGGATAACAACCTGAATAATGCCCTGGTCATTCCGGATAATTGTATTGATATTTTATTTGACTGCAATACACATCAACCGACCGCTCGGGTATATGGTACAGTATCTCGTTACAAGCCCGTCGAACTTATTTCTGGCCACCGTTATTTCGGCATCCGCTTTATGCCAGGCATAATGCCAGACTATATTGACCTAATACCAGAAGATATGCCAGATCATGAATATAATTTTTTAGATATTATTCCAGGAGCCACATCAATAATTGAAGACATCGCGTTACGGGAAAACTTTACGCAACAAATTAAAGTGTTCAATGAAAGCATGGCAAATAAAGCACTACGCCAGTCATCGCAAATAACACAATACTTAATTACCGAAGTAATGCGTAATAATGGCAATATAAAAATTGGCGAACTGGAAAAAGATATTGGTTATTCAAGCCGTAACATCTACCGCATCTTCCTGAATGACACAGGTGTCAGCCTGAAATTATTCAGCCGTTTCCTGCGTATGCAAATCGCCATCAACATGATTCGCCACCCAGGCAAGCCTTCCCTGACCGACATCGCAACCGAATTAGGGTTCAGTGATCAGTCTCATTTCATTAAAGATTTCAAAACACTGACAGGTGTCAGTCCACGTAAAATGAAAGCCCAACTCAGTCAGCCTTCTGGATACCTGACCCAGGCCTGACGCCAAAAATACTAAACCACGCAACGTTACCCTGCGTGGTTTAGTGTGATAATGAATGGAGCGTGATAGCGAATGAAACCCTTGTGGCATTCAGGCCCAGGCGCGTTTTTTGTGTTTTAACTTATATTTAGACCACATATACCCCAGTGGGATAACCAGTACTATCAGCACCGGGATAATATCCACGACACTGGAATCACTGCCGGTCAGTGCCGTCAGATTATTCATCACCAGCAACACCGTTGCCCCCATCGTCAGTAATGATGCTACCGGAATGTACAATGTATTGAGTTGGCTTTCCTGGTGCCGGGGCTGGCGGCGGAAGTAGAGGATAACCGCCAGTGAAACCCCTGCCTGCAACAGCAAAATGCACAAGGTGGCAATGGCTGAACCGAATGAAAAGACAGCAAGAATAGGATCAAGCCCGGCGGCACCAAAACCAATAATCAGTAGCAACATAATCACACTGTGCACATGGCAGGCGTTGTGCGGGGTGCCATTTTGTTCATGAACTGCGCACAACTCCTGCCAAATCAACCCGTCGCGCGCCACACTGAAAATATAACGAGAAATATTGTTATGGAAGGCCAGCGCCGCTGCAAACAGGCTGGTAATTAACAGGACATTCATAACATCTACTGACCACTGGCCAAGATACTGCCGGGCAATAGTGAACACAAAATTGCCCGGGTCCCTGGCGGCAATAGCTTTAATCTCACTGGCCGGGTAAACCTGAGACAGGCACCATGCAGAGAAACAGAAAAAAAGAGCTATCACCACCAGGGAGATAAGCGTCGCACGCGGTATGGTTTTTTCTGGCTCCCGGCACTCTTCACCATAAATCGCAGTGGATTCAAAACCAATAAACGAGGCAATCGCGAAGACAAATGCTATCCCCAGATTGCCGTCAAGAAACACCGATGGGCTAAAAGCAGCAAACGAGAGCGGCTGGCCGGTCTGTGTCAGTACCGCGCCGTCCAGCACGAGTGTTATGGCAATCTCGCACAACATCAGCACGCCCAGTAATTTGCCCCCGACTTCAATTTTACGCACACTCATTACCCATACCAGTAACAATGACAGCGCACTCAGGATCCACCAGGGAATATCCAGGTGAAAATGCGCCTGTACAAACAGGCTCAGAAAAAAACCCGCCATTGCCACTACAGCCAGTTGCACACAGATATAAGCAAACAAAGCAATAAACGAGGCCGACGAACCAATATTCTCGCCCATCCCCGCTGCAATATACGCATAAAATGCGCCGGTGTTATTCACGTAACGGCTCATCGTAATATAGCCGACCGAGAACAGCCCAAGAATAATACTTGCGGCAATATACGTCGTTGCCATCCCGGCACCATTACCGGATAAAATAGCAATTGGCAATCCGCCTACGATACCCGTTAATGGTGAGGCTGCCGCCACCACAAAAAACACCAGCGCAAACACACCCAGTGTATTTTTCCTCAACCCCTGAACTTCGGTTTCATTATTCATATTTCACCTTACACGATGATGTAATAATGCAGGCATCCACTGAACTCCGGTTTCAGGCATCAATATGCTGATATCTTGTTACCGGTTGTCTTATATGGGACGATAATTTTAATTTTTCACACTTGCCAAAAAGAAAATAGAAAAATTCAGACAACCACACCGTGCAGCACATGCGCAATATCGGTGCATATCTTTAACAAAATGCTATCAAAGTGTTATTCAAGACTGTTTATGCCAGTAAGTACATCAGGCAGCAAACCGGCTGAACTGATATGGCGCAGGGTCCACCACCGGTGTGGTATTGCTGATTAAATCTGCGGCCAGTTGCCCTGCAGCCGGAGAAGTGCCAAAACCATGCCCGGAAAACCCTGTTGCCACAGTCAGCCCTGGCAGTTGCGATACCGGGCCAATGACCGGGTTGGAATCGGGGGTGACATCTATCATTCCCGCCCATGACCAGGCAACCTGTACATCACGAAACACCGGCCAGGCCGCACTCAGGTTTGCCAGCGCATCCTGGTTTAACTGGTGGTTTACTGGCGGGTCCATCGTACGTATTTGCTCAAAAGGCGAAAGCTGGTTACTGCGCCAGCGCCGCTTCAGCGCCAGGTCATGGAAAAAATGCCGCCCCAGCGAAATGCGCAGGTTCCCGCAGGCAGCACGTAATTGCGGTAAATAGCGGTGCCCGAGTAATAAGTGATCCAGGCTTAACGGTGCGTCCAGCGCGCCACGCTGGGTAATCACAAACCCGCCATCCTGGTGGCGGCGGAATGAAAAATCTGGCGCGCCGACAGCGATGTCCGTCGGGCCATCCATGGGTTTGGTGCGTAAAACGGAACAAATTAATGGCAGGGTTGGTAAAGCGATACCGTGATTTCCGAGGAAACGGCGCGACCACAGGCCTCCGGCCAGTAAAACCTGGTCACACTGTACTTCACCTTGTTCCGTAACCACTCCGCTCACTCTGCCTGCTGACGTGGCAAGCGCACGCACGGCACAGTTTTCAACAATAACCACACCTTTCGCCATTGCGGCTTTTGCTATCGCACTGGCGGCAAGTGTTGGTTCAGCCCGGCCATCAGACGGGGTATACACACCTCCGGCCCATTTCTCCACACCACCGGGCACATGGTCGCCAATTTGCCGGGTACTGAGTAACTGGCTGTCCAGCCCAAGGTGCGCAACCGATGCCAGCCACTGTTCATGCTGGGCCAGTTGTGCCTCATTGCGGGCAATAAACATGATTCCGGCCTGGCGGTACCCCACATCACTACCGACTCTTGCAGACATTTGCGCCCACAGCTTATCTGCCGCGCGGGCCAGGGGCACATCCTCAGCCAGGCGGCTGGTTTTACGTACCCACCCCAGGTTACGTGAAGACTGCTCTGCTGCAAGATGACCTTTTTCAATCACCACCACTGGAATCTGGCGTTCTGCCAGTGTCAATGCGGCGCACAGACCGACAATTCCGCCACCAATCACTACCACGGTGGTTTTTTCAGGCAACCGGGTTGCGGTTTGCACCGGCGTTACGGGTGGAACCATAATGTACCTCTTGTTTATCATTCAGGTTGCGCGGGGTAATCCGCTAAATGCAGCCGGTTTGGGCTGCGTTCCCGTAACAGCTTCAGCGTAAGGCCGGGGTTTCCCACAGATTCAGGCTCACACCAATCCCTTTTTTTACTGCGTTGCGGTACACCACCGTTCCCCAGGCAACATCTTCAACTGGCATTCCGCCCACCGACATAATGATAATTTCCTCATCGTTCTGGCGACCAGGCGCATCACCAGCCACAATACGTCCAATGTCCTCCAGTTGCCCTGCCGCCATTTGCCCCTGAGCCACCATGTCCATAAAACGCACACCAATAACCGGAATATGGTGATGAGCAGGTTTGGGGACTTCCTCAAACCAGGCGCGATACAACCCGGTGTTATCCAGCACCTTGCGTACATCGTCCTGTTCCATACCTTCATCAAGCCGGCAGGCGGCGGGCATGGCTAAAAACGCACCAGGTTTAACCCACTCCCGTTTCACCACCGGATAGGTTGCCGGGTCACCCACTTCGCCGGAACTGCAATAGGTGACAATATCCGCGCCCCGCACCACTTCCTCCAGGCTGTTGACCACCTCAATGGTGGTAATTTGCGGCCAGGTTTCCGTTACCCAGGTAATAAAGTTATCCAGGCTATGGCGCCCACGGCCTTTCACTTTGATGGTATGAACACTCGGGCATACGGCAAGAAACGCGGCTACAGCGGTTTTTCCCATCACACCCGGGCCAAGCAACCCAATCACTTCAGCATCTTTGCGCGCCAGGTGCCGGGCCCCAACCCCCGGTACCGCCCCGGTGCGGTAAGCTGAAAGTAAATTTGCCGACATATGCGCCAGGGGTGCGCCCGTGTCGGCGTCGCTGAGAGTGAACATCAAAATGGACCGGGGCAGGCCTTTTTCCCGGTTAGCGATATTTGAGCCATACCATTTCACGCCTGCGGTACCGAACTGACCACCCAGATAAGCGGGCATCGCCATTAACCGACGATCTGCCGTAGGTTTTGGCATGGAGGGGAAAGGTGAATGTTCAGGGAATGTCACCATGGCACCATGCGAGTCGTTATTGGCACCGGCCATCCGGTAATCACCGTGGTACAACAGGCCAAACATGGCTTCCATGGTATCCACACAGGCAGCCATATCGGTAACACCAGCGCGGATCATGTCCTGCTCGGAGAGGTAGAGAAAATCAATGCGCGTATTTTCAGCCATAGTCCTGTTCCTTGTTTGCAGTGGTTTATTGTTATTGCTGTTGCGATGTCTTACTGTTCCGCCAGCTATTTGCCAGGCAAAGCATTAGCGGTTTCAGGCATCATTCACGAGCAGCAAACAGAAAAATAGAAAAAATCGGACAACGAAAAACAGCGCGGACAGGCACCACGAAAATAGCCGTAAATTATTATTCGTGACACAGATGCATTAACAAGACAGGGAAATGAACACTAAAATAGCAAAAGCATGTAAATACAGTGATAAAGTCGACAGCCAGTATACAAAAGTCGGGATCATTTTTATTGCGGGGAAAACATCCCCAATGGCGGCCAAACCAGACAGTCACCAAACCTCTGCCCAATTAACCTTATCAACATGACGTAACGCCCGGTAACAACTGTGGATTAATCATGAAACTTGTCGTTGTCTGATTGAGTCTGGCAGTTCACGCCCCTACTATGCCATTAAGGATATACCCGCAGTGTTCGCGCCCTGCCCGTTTTTGGCAAGGCAAACGTCCAGGGTATAGCACACGGTGCTCCGCAGTACAGGACGCGTCGTATTGACAAAGGCAGGTTGTATATGAAAAAGATTTCTTTGCTAATGCTGTTTACCGCAGCACTAACCAGCCTGGCTCCGCTCGCCCAGGCTCACCCGGGTCCATTTTTTGCCCATGGCCCGGATCCATTTTTTCACCATGGTCCGGCACCTTTTTTTCACCCCGGTCACCGGGTGGATATCCTGCCGGGTATTGCCACTGCACTACTGATTGGCGGGCTGACATACTATGTGGTAAACGGTATTTACTACCAGCGCCAGAATGACCACTATGTTGTAGTAGAGCCACCGGCCACTACCGTCGTGGAAGTGCCGTCATCGGGTGCACTCCACCCGCTCGATTTTAATGGCCGCCGTTATTACGTAAGTGACGGTCACTACTATGAACGGGACGTGGCAGGTCATTATATTGAAGTACCACGCCCTGCAGGCCTGTAACCGCCAGGGTTTTGGAGCAATTACCGGCTGCGCGCCAGCGCAGCCAGAATAGTGCGTTCAGAAATATTCAGGTAGGTTTCAAGGGTAGCCGCCGCATTATCATTCTCACCCGCTTTCAGCAATAAGATTATCCCCGCGTTTTTCTCCACATAGGGTGAATGCAGCATCTCTTTATCCGCCAGTTGCCCAAAGGCCAGGCGTAACTCTGCGGAAATATGCTGGTACAGCCGCATCAGGCGCTCGCTGTCTGAAAGTGCAACAATGGCTGCATGAAACTGCATATTCGCGGTGCCCACTTCCCCCCAGTCTTCGTCCCGCAAAGCACGACGCGCGTCATCAACAGCACGCTCCATCATGGTAATCGCCGGGTGGTATGGGTAAGCATTACGCAATGCATCACATTCAATCAACCGCCGGATGCGGTAAATATCTATGATATCGGCATCTTTGGGCACCGCCACGCAAACGCCCCGGTTTGGCTGGTAACGCAACAGCCCTTCCTGAGTAAGCAAACGAAAAACTTCGCGTAACGTGTTACGCGAAATATCCAACTGACTGGTTAATTCCCTTTCCGAGAGGCGGGCTCCAGGCAGTAACTCGCCGGCAATAATTTTCTGACGTAATGCCTGAGCAATCATTTCGCTCAGTACAGGCTCTGCAGGTTCTCTCATCTGCCTCTCACCAACGGGGAACAAGCGGCAATATTCCCATAATCCAGCAGGAGCAGCAACTTACCCGCCCACCTCCCCGGCATTATTACAGACAAAACAGCGCACAACGCACCAGGCCAGTGCATCCAACGCCTCATTGCTGTGCACCGCTGTTTTTGTGTGTTGCTTCACTCTTTCAAAACTATGCATTAACAAATATTTTACATCTGCATTTTTTCCGCTATGGTCAATATTGTTCAACAATTTATTTTTTATTGATGAACAATAAAATAAATTTAACCCAACAATGGAATGATTTTTGCTTAACAACATGACATCCCCCCGACTGGAGTGCATGCAATGGCAGTTGATAACATTAATCAGCAACAAAGCTTTGTTCAAAACCGGCGTTCATCACTTCTCGCCGCCATATTCCTGATGGCCACCTCGGCAATCGGCCCGGGTTTTATTACCCAAACCGCTACTTTCACCGCTACCCTGGGCGCGGCATTCGCGTTTGGTATTCTGGCATCTGTCGTGATTGACTTTGTCGTACAGCAAAATATCTGGCGCGTGGTAACACTGACACAAATGAACGCAGCAGCAGTAGCTAACCGGGCCATCCCAGGCAGTGGCTACCTGCTGGCGGTGCTGGTTATCTTTGGTGGGCTGGTGTTCAACATTGGCAACATCGCGGGTGCCGGTTTAGGGCTGAATGCCTTGTTTGGCCTGAGCCCTAAACTGGGTGGGCTTATCAGCGCAGGTATTGCGATTTATATTTTTGCTTCACGCCGTGCCGGTGTGGCGCTTGACCGCATGCTTATTGTGCTGGGAATTGTCATGATAGTGCTGACACTCTATGTGGCACTGGTTTCACACCCACCATTAGGCATGGCACTGCGCGAGACGGTATTCCCCAGCAATATTAACTTTGCGGCAATCACCACCATCGTTGGCGGCACGGTTGGTGGTTACATCAGCTACGCGGGGGCTCACCGCCTGCTGGATAAAGGTATCAGCGGCAAAGAACATATCAAAGAAGTCTCTGCAGCCGCCAACCGCGGGATTATTGTGGTCGGTATCATGCGTTATGTGCTGTTTCTGGCTATTTTTGGCGTAGTCGCCAGTGGCGTAACCATTGATCTCTCCAGCCACAATGCGAACCCGGCTTCTCAGGCTTTCCTGGCAGCGGCCGGTAACGTTGGCCTGCGCATTTTTGGCGTTGTACTGTGGGCAGCCGCGCTTTCCAGTGTGATAGGTGCAGCATGGACATCCGTTTCCTTCATTTCCGTTTTCCGCCCGGGGATTACTGAGCGCCAGCGCAATATCGCCACACTGGTATTTATTGCATTCACCCTGGCCGTGTATCTGTCCCTGGGTACAGCCCCCACCGCCCTGCTGGTGTTTGCTGGCGGGTTCAATGGTCTGGTGCTTCCACTGGGCTTAACCTTATTTCTGTGGGTTGGCTGGCGTCGGGCAGACCTGATGGACGGTTACCGCTACCCACGCTGGTTGCTGTGGCTGGGTCTGATAACCTGCATTATGACCTGGTATATGGCTATCATGTCGGTTTCCACTATTTTTAATTTCCTGAAAATTGCATAAGGCTGCCTATGAATACCATTGATATTAATAGCGATCTTGGCGAAAGCTTTGGTCAGTGGCATATGGGTGATGACGCACGCATGCTGACTGTGGTGAGTAGCGCAAATATTGCCTGTGGTTTCCATGCCGGTGACCCGGCGGGGATGCGGGCCACACTCAAGGCCGCTGCCGCCAATCAGGTGTGTTGTGGCGCGCATGTGGGCTATCCGGATTTACAGGGTTTTGGCCGCCGGGAAATGAACATGGCAGATGACGACCTGACTGCCAGCGTAATTTACCAGATTGGCGCACTGGCGGGCCTTGCCCGTGCAGCAGGTACCAGAGTGAGCTATGTCAAACCCCATGGGGCGTTATACAACACCATTGCCCACGACAGGCGCCAGGGGATGGCGGTCATTAATGCGATTAAAGACTATGATGCCCGTTTACCACTGGTGGTGCTTGCCGGTTCTCCCCTGGCACAGCTTGCCCGCGAGCAGGGGTTGCAGGTTGTAGCTGAAGCCTTTGCCGACCGGGCCTACCACCAGGACGGCACGCTGGTTTCACGCAGGGAAGCCGGTGCCGTGCTACACGATACACAGGCCATTGCCCGCCGTATGGTGCAACTGGTGCGTGAAGGCGGCGTGGTGTCAGTTGAAGGTGTGTTTACGCCCATATCCGCCCAAAGTATCTGCGTGCATGGTGATTCCCCGGGTGCCGTAGAGATGGCAATTAAAGTGCGGGCAGCGCTGGAGCAGGAAGGTATCCACATTGCGCCTTTTTGCCAGGGAGAGCAGAGATGAACCTGAATTACCCTGCAACACCGCAAGCGCTGGAAGAAGCGGCACAGGCACGCCTGCGTATTCGTAAAGGTTACGACAAACCGACAGCCGGGATGGCGCCGGGCATGACCCAGGCAAATATGATAGCCCTGCCACAGGACTGGGCATTTGATTTTCTGCTCTACGCGCAACGCAACCCACAAAGTTGCCCGGTGCTTGATGTCCTCGAAGCCGGGCAATGCCATACCATGCTGGCAGCCGGAAGCCGGGTGGATACGGACATTCCACGTTACCGGGTATGGCGCAATGGTGAACTGACAGAAGAAGTCACCGATGCCCGGGAAATCTGGCAAAGCCACCCGGACCTGGTCACTTTTTTGATTGGCTGCAGCTTCACATTCGAGACACCACTGATACAGGCAGGTATTGATGTCCGCCATATCAGCGAAGGTTGCAATGTGCCGATGTACCGGACCAACCGCCCTTGCCGTGAGGCAGGCAGGCTGAAAGGCGAACTGGTGGTCTCCATGCGGCCGGTTCCGGCTCACCAGGTTGCCGCTGCTGTCACTATTACTGCCCGTTACCCGGCCGTACATGGCGCACCAGTACATATTGGTGAACCACAAGCGCTGGGTATTCAGGACATCAGCAAACCTGACTTTGGCGACCCGGTAACTCTCCGCCCGGGAGAAGTACCGGTGTTCTGGGCCTGTGGCGTAACACCGCAGGCGGCGGTGATGGCATCGCGGGTGCCATTTGCTGTAAGCCATGCCCCCGGGCACATGTTTATCACCGATATTCCGGACGCCGCCTGGCAACAATAATAAGGATGTAACGTGCGATTTTTACCTTGCAGCCTGTCCAGTTTTTTAGTGGAGCTGGACACACTGGATGACACGCTGGCTGTGTTCGCCGCCTTACAGGCTACGCCATTGCCGGGTGTGGAAGAAATCATTCCTGCAGCCCGTACCCTGCTTATCCATTTTGATCCAACACTCACCCAGGGCCGCCAGTTATCTGCTGCCATTCGCCAGCTCGACGGCCAGGCGCAAGTTCAGCGCGCAGGCAAAGTAGTCAACATACCCGTTCAATATACTGGTGATGATTTGGGCGAAATGGCGGAATACCTCGGGTTAAGTGTTGAGACACTCATTCAGCGCCACACTGGCTCTTTGTGGCAGGTGGCCTTTTGTGGTTTTGCTCCGGGCTTTGCTTACCTTGTTTCTCGCGAAGCCGGTATCCAGGTTCCCCGACGCGCCAGCCCTCGCACCCGTATTCCGGCAGGCTCCGTTGGCCTTGCCGGGGAATTCAGCGGTATTTACCCTCACGCAAGCCCCGGAGGCTGGCAATTAATTGGCCGCACCGCAGAAACACTGTTTGCCCTGGACAGACAGCCGCCCGCGTTATTGCAACCCGGTATGCAGGTACAGTTTGTCGATGCCACTCGCTCTCCGGTCTGTGTGCCGGTGGTAAAACCACAGCCCCTGCAACAACCGGTTTCCGGTAGCGCAGTAATGTCAGTGACCTCACCAGGTTTACAAACCCTGTTTCAGGATGCCGGGCGCGCAGGCCAGGCAAGCATGGGGATATCCCCTTCTGGCGCGCTTGATCAGGCCGCCTGGCGGCGCGCCAACTGGCTGGTTGGCAACGCAAGCCACCTGCCCGCACTGGAAATTACTGCCGGTGGGTTCAGCGCCAGTATTCTTGCCCCAATGGTCGTTGCGCTGACAGGCGCACCCTGCCCGGTCATGGTTAGCTGTGCAGACGGCACACATTTTACCGCCAGCGCAGAAGCGCCCCTGGCACTTGAAGCTGGCGACCAGTTACGCCTGGGAGCGCCAGCGCGCGGCGTACGTAGTTACCTTGCGCGCCGTGGCGGCTGGGCCGTTACGCCACAACTGGGCAGTGCCTCGCGTGATACTCTCGCGCAAGTCGGCCCGGAACCATTACAGGCTGGCACTCACCTGTATGCAGGCAACACGCCGCCACACAGTGCGGTACAACCTGCAGCCATGGGCCTGCCTTTATTACCTGCACCCAGTGAGACTATCACGCTGGATATCATCCCCGGGCCGCGCTGCGGCTGGTTCAGCGACGAAGCGCTGACCCGGCTCACCAGCCAGTGCTGGCAGGTCACGCCACAATCCAACCGCATTGGCCTGCGGTTACAGGGCGAGTTCCCCCTTACCCGCAGTGACAACCGCGAATTGCCCAGTGAAGGTACTTGCATTGGTGCCATCCAGGTTCCGGCGAACGGGCAACCGGTTCTGTTTCTGGCAGACCACCCATTAACCGGCGGTTACCCGGTGATTGGCGCGGTCGCCCACTACCACCTTGATATTGCTGGCCAGTTACCGCCAGGTTGCCGGATTCGCTTTCGGGCCATTCGCCCTTTTACTGTTTTTGAGGAGTATGAAGAATGAGTGCTGTTGCCACCGTTCCCCCGCACAAAGTGCTCGTCGCTAACCGGGGCGAAATCGCGGTTCGCATTATCCGGGCCTGCCATGAATACGGTTTTGCCAGTGTCGCGGTCTATTCAGACCCGGATGCCGACAGCCTGCATTGCCGCCTGGCCGGTGAAGCCTGGGCATTACCCGGAAGCAGCCCGGCAGAGACTTATCTGAATATCGAACAGTTGATCGACGTTGCCCGCCGCTGTGAAGCCACCATGGTGCATCCGGGTTACGGCTTTTTGTCTGAGCGAGCTGAGTTCGCCCGTGCCGTGGAAGCCGCCGGGCTTATCTGGATTGGCCCGCGCCCGGAAACCATCGAGCAACTGGGAGATAAAGTCCAGGCGCGGAAAATTGCCATGGCGGTTGGCGCGCCGCTGGTTAAAGGTACGCCAGACCCGGTTTCTTGCGCAGAAGACGTGATTCACTTCGCCGATGAACACGGCCTGCCCGTTGCCATCAAGGCCGCCTTTGGTGGCGGCGGGCGTGGGTTGAAAGTGGCGTGGCAACGTGAGGAAATCAGCACACTTTACCAGTCAGCCGTCAGTGAAGCGCTGACAGCCTTCGGGCGCGGTGAATGCTATGTTGAACAATATCTCGACCGCCCGCGCCATATTGAAGCGCAGGTTATCGCCGATGAACAGGGCCATGTAGTCGTAGTGGGAACCCGCGACTGTTCCCTGCAACGCCGTAACCAAAAGCTGGTAGAAGAAGCCCCGGCCCCTTTTCTCAGTGCTGAAATCGAATCACAGATTGCCAGTGCAGCACAGGCTATTTGCCAGCGTGCCGGTTACCGCAGCGCAGGCACGGTAGAGTTTTTGCTGGGTGCCAATGGCGTGTTGTCGTTTCTTGAAGTCAATACCCGTTTGCAGGTTGAACACCCGGTAACTGAAGAAACCAGCGGTCTGGATCTGGTCAAAGAACAGCTACGCGTTGCCCAGGGGTTACCATTGAGTATCACCACGCCACCGGTTCCGCGCGGCCACGCCATTGAACTGCGTATTAATGCAGAAGACCCGGCAAAAGGTTTTCTCCCGGTACCAGGCACGATTACCCGCTTTGATCTGCCTGGTGGCCCAGGGGTGCGCGTAGACAGCGGCGTTACCCAGGGAGACACCATTTCTGGCTTCTATGATTCACTGATGGCGAAACTGGTTATCTGGGCGCCCGACCGCGACCAGGCGCTGGCGCGCGCCCGCCAGGCCGTCAACGCTTTTCGTATCGAAGGCGTGGCATCGGTGCTTCCTTTCCATGAAGCGGTACTCAATTCTCCGGATTTTACCGGAACCTTTAGCGTCCATACACGCTGGATTGAAACTGATTTCTCTGCTGAGCTTGCCGTACAGGTGCGCCCTTTCCCCCCCGGCAATGCCCCACTACAGCGTTGCTGGATTGAAATTGACGGGCGCCGCCATCAACTGGCTCTCCCGGCCAGTTTTCAGGCTGCCTCCAGTGCTGTTCCGGCAAGCGCCGGTGAAGCGCCCCGTGCATTACAGGTTGCCGGTGCAGTCACTGCGCCCATCTCCGGCCTTGTGCAGCGCTGGCTTAAAACCTCCGGCGAAACAGTCAGTGAAGGCGAGACCCTGGCGGTAATGGAAGCCATGAAGATGGAAGTGCCGGTACTTGCAGCCAGCAGCGGAGTGCTGTCAATCCAGATTGCTGCCGGTGAAAGCTGCCAGCAGGATAGTGTACTGGGTAAGGTTACACCCTGATTCTGGTGTTAACAGCTTAGGGTTATAGCCACGCATTTGTGCCCTTTCCGGCATAGGTGCGTGGCATCACTGCATTACCGTCACGTTACCTGGCGTTTTAAACATGCTATTGCTGTTTTCCTCCCGGGCCACGATGCTTATTAAGTTAATTACCTGAATTAACCACCGCAATAAATGTATATTTTATTTCTCGCACAGTTAATCCCTTCGGAGATTTAAATAACCCCAAAGCAGCACAAATAAATAAAAACTGCCGGGTGTTTCACCGGCAGATAATCTGCGGACACAGAAAGAAAACCATGATTAGCCAACAATAAACCAGGCTAACAAAGGGTAATAATAACGGAGAAAATAGTACTCCCACACCCTGCGTAAATATTATCAATCTGTGCGCCATCGCCCAATTTGAAATAGTTCCACATTATTTTTATCAATGTGTGCGAACATTCTAAATGATTGTTTACTTAACCTGACACAGAATGATAAATCTGTGTCTGCGAAATAATCGCCATGCACAATTCGTATTATTTTATGATTCTTTTGCAATCAACGAATATGTGCAGCCCGGATATTTATAACTGCAGGAATTACAGCCATGAATAGTGCTAATACCGCTATTCTTGTGCCTGCTTTTATCGAAATCGGGGAAACACATCAAATAAAACAGTGGCAATAATCAGAGGGTTAAATATGAAACGTAAGGTTCTGGGCGTACTGCTCACCAGCCTGATTGCAGCTCAAGCGGCACATGCAGCTGAAATTTACAATAAAGACGGCAACAAACTGGATCTGGATGGTTTCGTTGAAGGTATGCGTTATATCTCTAATGATAATTCACAGGATGGCGACCAGAGCTACATGCGTCTTGGTATTAAAGGTGAAACCCAAATTAATGACCAGTTGACTGGTTATGGCCGTTGGCAAATGCAGGCAAATGCCAATACTTCCGAAGATCAACACGACCAGATGTTTACGCGTTTCGCCTACGCGGGTTTGAAATTTGGCGATTATGGCTCTCTGGATTATGGCCGTAGCGACGGCGTGCTGTACGATACGCTGTCTTACACCGACATGCAGCCAGAGTTCGATGGCATGACCTATAACTCTGACCAGTTCATGTTCCACCGTGGTAATGGCCTGCTGACCTGGCGTAATAACGATTTCTTCGGTCTGGTAGACGGCCTGAACTTTGCTATGCAGTACCAGGGTAAAAATGGTGGTGCAGGCGAACCGGGTGCGCGTGACGTGCTGCGCCAGAATGGTGACGGTTACGGCATGTCCCTGAGCTATGATATTGGCGCAGGTGTCAGCGTGGCGGGTTCATTCTTCTCTTCTGACCGTACTACTGACCAGAATAATCCAGCGGTAATGGGTAACGGCGACCGTGCAGAAGCCTATGCTGCCGCCCTGAGATATGAAGCCAACGGCGCTTACCTGGCTGTTATGTACACCCAGGCCTACAATGCCTCCCGCTTCGGTTCTTCTGATAGCGATGTCTATGGTTACGCGAACAAATCCCAGATTTTTGAAGCCTACGCGGGTTATACCTTCGACTTCGGTTTAACTCCGTTCGTTGCGTACAACCAGACTCGTGCCTCTAAACTGGGTGCATCTACCGGCACCAATGGTGTTGCTTATGGCAAGCAGGACCTGATCAAGTTTGTTGACCTGGGTGCCAGCTACGCGTTCAACAAAAACATGAATGCGTTTGTTGACTACAAAATCAACATGATAGACGACAGTGATTTCTCCCGCGCTGCCGGTGTCAGCACCAGCGATGTCGTGGCAATGGGCGTGGTTTACCAGTTCTAAGTTAAACCCGGCTCACGCAACGTTATCACTCCCCCTGCCTGCAGGGGGTTTTCTATCTGAATACCGAACATCTTTCCCCTCTGTTCCTGCCATCATTAACAACGAAATCCCCTAATCTTCACTAAAATAACGTGACACACTTATTTTGCATTTTTGCTTGTGTAGTTCAGCGACTTCAGTAACGCTTACACGCTGGAAATCATTATTCGCATCTCCATGCGATTATTTTTTATACAAATATTTTCACAGGTAATAATGAAAAATGCCTACGGCGCATAAACCGTCTCTGCCTGCTGCAATTATGGCTTCTGCAGGTATCGTTTTTGGCGATATAGGGACCAGCCCACTTTATACACTCAAGCAGTGCCTGTCAGTTCTTCCTAATGGCGCACCAACCCAGGCGGGTGTCATGGGATTTCTTTCACTCATTTTTTGGGCACTTACACTTATAGTCACTATCAAATATGCTGGTTTTGTCATGCGGGCTGACCACGATGGTGAAGGCGGGATCCTGACACTAATGTCACTGGCCCAAAAAACGATTACCGGAGCGGCAGGAAAAGTTATCCTGCTGGCCGGGTTGACTGGCGGGGCGTTTTTTTATGGAGATGGCATTATTACGCCAGCAATCTCCGTGCTGTCAGCAATTGAAGGTGTGGAAATTATTGCACCTTCCCTGGCAACGTATATCATTCCGGCATCAATTTGCATCCTTGCCGCACTGTTTCTTGTCCAGCGTAATGGTACTGAAAAAGTCAGTAAAATTTTCGGGCCGATTATGCTGGTATGGTTCGGTTCGCTGGCGGTGTTAGGCGTGCGGGGAATACAAATTAACCCAACCGTCTTACACGCCCTCAACCCCATTTACGCATTTGAGTTTTTCCGCCTGTACTCGTCATTATCCCTTGCCGCTATCGGGATGGTGGTGCTCGCAGTCACCGGTGCGGAGGCACTTTATGCAGATATGGGACATATTGGTAAAAATCCCATCCGGCTGGCATGGTTGCTGATTGCAATGCCTGCGCTGGTTATCAACTATTTTGGCCAGGGTGCGCTGGTCCTGCATAATCCGGATGCGGTACAAAACCCTTTTTACCTTCTGGCACCAGACTGGGCACAAATCCCATTATTGATTATCTCTACCTTTGCCACCATTATTGCTGCTCAGGCAGTCATCTCCGGTGTTTATACCCTGACTTATCAGGCCATTCGCCAGGGCTTTTTACCACCAACCCGAGTGGTATTTACTTCCTCAAGAGAAGTCGGGCAAATCTATATCCCGGTGGTTAACTGGATTCTGTTCTCCGCTGTCACGGTTGTGGTCGTGGTCTTCAAGTCCTCTTCGGCACTCTCCTCTGCCTATGGCATTGTGGTTACCGGTACAATGGTACTGACAGCCTGCCTGCTTGTTATCATTGCCCGGCATAAATGGCGCTGGCCTGGATTTGTTACCTCTCTCATGTTGATAACCATGTTGGCTGTGGATATTCCACTGTTTTTAGCCAACCTTGGGAAATTATTTTCCGGTGGATGGATCCCTGTCGTACTGGGATTATCCATGCTGGCCATCATGCTTATCTGGTATACCGAGCGGGCGCGCCTTATCCACCGGCTGGGAAATGACCCACAACGTCTCCAGAATCTGGTCAATTCACTGGAGGAGTCACCGCCAAAACGGGTTAAAGGAACGGCTATCTTTTTGGTGCGCAAGCCTTATGAGATTCCCCAGTCACTGTTGCACAACCTGAAACATAACCGGGTATTGCATGAACGGGTTGTCTTTTTGCACATCAACACAGCCAATGCCCCAAGAGTGGCTAACCAGCAGCGTCTGGTTATACAAAAATTGTCATCCAGCTTCTGGCTGGTTACAGCCTCCTATGGCTGGCAGGAAACCCCTGCAATGCCAGAGATCCTGCACTTGTGTGGCCTGGAGGGGCTTATCATGAAATTAAACGACACCTCTGTCTTCACTGCGCATGACACGCTTGTAATGAAAAAACGCGCAGGGTTACGCAAGTTACGTGGAGGGATATTTTTATTCTTGCAACGTAATGCCTTGCGTACTCACGAACAATTCATGATTCCGGTAGACAATGTCATTGAGTTGGGCGGGCAGAAGGAGTTTTGACAAGCGCAGTCACTGCTGTGGCTCACACACATCTGGCAGCAGGCGCTTATTCCGGCACCACGCCCTGCTGCCACTCAATAAAAAAACAGATACGGTTCGTTTGCTGTTAATACCTTAGCAGAGCATGCAATAAACCATACCGCCAGCCCAATTTACGGAGTGCTTTTTGCTAAAAAACGTTGCTCCAACTACCACAGAGCAACGTTTCGTTTTCCCGGTTTGTTTTATCGGTTAAGCGGTCACCTGCGGCAATTACATCTTCTCATCTTCGTCATCAACCGGGCGGGGACTGTTAAACCGCCTGCGTACAATGACAAAGAAGACAGGCACAAAGAAGATTGCCAGCACTGTTGCCGTTATCATCCCGCCAATCACTCCGGTTCCTACAGCATTCTGTGCCCCTGAACCTGCACCGTTGCTGATAGCAAGGGGAAGCACACCGAGAATAAAGGCCAGTGAGGTCATCAGAATTGGGCGTAAACGCATGCGTGATGCTTCGATGGTTGCCTCAAGTAACGACTTGCCTTCTTTTTCAATCAGGTCTTTGGCAAATTCAACAATCAGGATTGCGTTCTTCGCTGACAGCCCGATGGTGGTTAACAAGCCCACCACAAAGTAGACATCATTGTTAAGCCCGCGCATAGTGGTTGCCAGCAACGCCCCCACCACGCCAAGGGGAACCACCAGCATCACCGAGAACGGAATCGACCAGCTTTCATACAGCGCGGCAAGGCACAGGAAAACCACAATCAGTGACAAAGCATACAGTGCCGGCGCCTGGTCTCCGGTCATTTTTTCCTGGTAAGACATCCCGGTCCAGCGGTAGCCAATACCCTGAGGTAATTGTTTCGCCAGTTGTTCCATCATCGCCATTGCTTCGCCCGAACTCCGCCCCGGAGCCGGTTGCCCCAGAATTTCCACCGAAGACAACCCGTTGTAACGCTCCAGGCGCGGTGAACCGTAAATCCATTTAGCCGAAGAGAAACTGGCGAAGGGTACCATCTCGCCATTGCTGGCGCGCACATACCAGTCATTCAGGTCATCTGGCATCATGCGGAAATGCGAATCGCTCATGACGTAAACACGCTTAACCCTGCCGCCATCAACAAAATCGTTCACATAGTTGCCGCCCCAGGCGGTAGACAAGGTGGTATTGATGTCCGGGAGCGATAACCCCAACGCACGGGCTTTTTCCTGATCAATGGTCACTTTATATTGAGGTGTATCATTCAGGCCATTGGGGCGCACTGCACTTAACACATCCGGGTGTTGCGCTGCCATGCTCAGGAGCTGGTCACGCGCCGCCATCAACGCTTCGTGCCCTAACCCGGCCTGGTCGGTTAACTCGAAGTCAAACCCGGTGGCATTGCCCAGCGCAATAATGGCTGGCAGGTTAAATGCCACAACATTACCATCCAGAATTTTGGAGAATGCCGCATTAGCACGCGCTACCATTGCGGGAACGTGGTTGTCTGAACCTTCGCGCAGTGACCAGTCTTTCAGGCCAATAAAGGCAATCCCAATGTTCTGACCACGCCCGGCAAAACCATAACCGCCAACAGTCAGCACAGACCGGACATTTTTACGCTCGTCGCCAAGGTAGTAATCCGCAACGCTTTCAAGCACCTTCTGGGTACGTTGCTGTGTAGCCCCAGCGGGTAAAATCACCTGAGTCGCGATAACGCCCTGGTCTTCGTCGGGCAGGAATGCGGTTGGCAGGCGCATAAACAGTACGCACATCCCGCCGACAATAAACAGATAGACCACAATATAGCGCCCGGTGGCAGAAAGCATGTTGCTGACAGTCGCAGTATACCGGTTAGCGCTGCGCTCAAACTGGCGGTTAAACCAGCCAAAGAAGCCTTTGTGTTCAACATGCCCGCCTTTGGCAGGCTTCAGCAATGTTGCACACAATGCAGGGGTCAGAATCAGTGCCACCAGTACGGAAAGCACCATGGCAGACACAATGGTGATAGAGAATTGCCGGTAAATAACCCCGGTCGAACCGCCAAAAAACGCCATGGGTACAAACACAGCAGATAACACCAGTGCCACACCCACCAGCGCGCCCTGAATTTGCCCCATGGATTTACGTGTTGCCGCTCTGGGTGACAGCCCCTCTTCGGCCATCACCCGTTCGACGTTTTCTACTACCACAATGGCATCGTCCACCAGCAAACCTATTGCCAGCACCATCCCGAACATGGTCAGGGTGTTGATACTGAACCCACAAGCCGCCAGCACACCAAATGTCCCCAGCAATACTACCGGTACGGCGATAGTAGGAATCAGTGTCGCCCGCAGGTTCTGCAGGAACAGGAACATGACCAGGAACACCAGCACAATGGCTTCAAACAGGGTTTTGACCACCTCATGAATGGAGATCTGGATAAACGGCGTGGTATCCCACGGATAAACGACTTCCATGCCTGCCGGGAAATAGGGTTTCAGGGCATTCAGCTCATCACGCACGGCTTTTGCGGTATCCAGTGCATTTGCCCCGGTTGCCAGTTGTATCCCCAGAGCAGAGGCGGGTTTACCGTTGATCCGTACAATATACTGGTAATCTTCACCGCCACGCTCAATGCGCGCCACATCTTTCAGGCGCACCTGGGAACCATCGCTGTTCACTTTCAGCAGGATATTGCCAAACTCCTCCGGCGAGGTCAGGCGGGTTTGCGCAATGATAGAAGCGTTCAGTTGCTGGTCTTTATCCGCTGGTGTGCCGCCCAACTGCCCGGCGGCAATCTGGGTGTTTTGCGATTCCAACTCACTGACCACATCCACAGGAGTCAACTGGAAGCTGTTGAGTTTTTCCGGATTCAGCCAGATACGCATCGCATATTGCGAACCGAACAACGTGGAATCACCCACACCATCAATACGGCTGATCGGGTCTTTGATATGCGACCCCACATAGTCGGAAATATCCTGCTGAGTCATGTGGCCGTTGTTATTGGTAAAACCAACAACCATCATGAACGTACTGGAAGATTTACGTACCGAAATCCCCTGTTGCTGAACTTCAGCAGGCAATAACGGCATAGCCAGTTGCAGTTTATTTTGTACCTGAACCTGAGCGATATCCGGATCGGTGCCGTTTTTGAACGACAGTGTCAGTTGCAACACGCCAGAAGAATCACTGTTGGAGGACATATAAATCAGCCCGTCCAGCCCGTTCATGTTCTGTTCAATAACCTGAGTGACGGAGTTCTGCAGTGTGGTGGCATCGGCGCCAGGGTAAGTGGCACGGATTTGCACTGCTGGCGGTGCCACATCCGGGTACTGTTCAACAGGCAGGCTCAAAATCGAGATCCCCCCTGCCAGCATTATGATGATAGCCAGCACCCAGGCAAAAATGGGACGGTTAATAAAGAATTTAGACATAAGAGATCCTGTTACCCCTGGTTTGCCTGAGTGGGAGTAGTGACGGGCTGAGGGTTCACCAGTACGCCTGGGCGGAGTTTTTGTACTCCCGAGACCACCAGGGTATCGCCTGCTTTCAGGCCACTTGATACCAGCCAGTTATCTCCCAGCGCCTGCTCAACATCGACCTGGCGAGTCTCGGCTTTGTTCTGGCTGTCTACGACCCAAACTGATGCATCGCCACGCGGTGTATGGGTGACCGCTGCTTGCGGCACCAGCAATGCATCCGGGCGAATACCTTCATCAATCCGGCCTTTTACAAACATGCCGGGCAACAGGCTGTGCTGCGGGTTCAATATTGTGGCGCGTAGCGTGATAGCCCCGGTGGTTTTATCCACAGTGACATCGGCGAAATCAAGCTGACCATGCAGAGACTGTGGGTGCCCATCCACCAGCACATCGACCGCGGCTTTACCCTTCCCGGATACTACCTGCCCACTGGCATTTGCCTGGCGCAGTGCCAGGAAAGCATTACCGGGCTGGGTCATATCCAGGTACACCTGGTCAATTTGCGAAATGGTCGCCAGCGCATCGCTTTGGCCGTTCTGAACCAGCGTGCCTTCGGTAAACAAAGACCGGCCAATACGGCCAGAAACCGGGGCAGTAACTTTGGTTCGTTCGAGGTTAATTTGCGCACTGTTCACAGCAGCCTGAGCGGCGGCAACTGAGGCATCGTCCTGTTGTGCCGCGGCACTTGCCTGGTCATATTCCTGGCGGCTGACATACCGGGCGCCCAATAATTTCTGGTAGCGGCTGAGTGTAATGTGTGCGATACGTGCCTGCGCGCGAGCCTGCGCAAGGCTTCCTTGCGCCTGGTTCAGTGCGGCTTCATAAGGTGCCGGGTCAATCTGGTACAACATGTCTCCGGCTGTGACATCACTGCCCTCAGTGAAGAATCGTTTCAGCACAATACCAGAAACCTGCGGGCGTACCTCTGCGGTTCGGTAAGCCACTATACGGCCCGGTAATGTGGTAGTCACAGGTATGGTTGAAGCACTTAACCGGGTCACCCCGACATTAACAGCCTGCCCCTGAGGTTCTTCTGGTTGCTGCCTGTCACAAGCCACCAGCAAGATGGAGGCAACAAGTAAACTTAACCCAAAAGCAGTCCTGGGATAATTCACCCCATATCTCTTCATGGTCATCCTCAATGTGAATCTGTGCAATAATTATTCTTGTGAGTGATACTGATATTTCTTCCGCCATGAGCCTGGCGGCATATGGTATTTCCTGGAAAATGTACGGGTAAAAGATTGCTGGGAATCAAATCCATAACGGAATGAAATTTCCAGAATAGATTGTTCAGGATCTTTTAAGTCATTCGCCGCATATTCAAGTTTTCTGTCGCGGATATAACTGGCGAGCGTCTGGCGTGTTTCCTGATAAAACAGCCGCTGTAAATGCCAGCGGGAATAGCCAGACCTCCGTGCCACATCGTCAATCTTCAACGGCTTGTCTATATTCTCATCAATCCACGACATAATCAGATGAATAACATCATGTTGTAGCGCCATCATATCCACCTTCATTATTCAGGAAATTAAAATGAAGCGCGCAGCCTGAGCCCTTTCGCCTGATTAACAGCAAAATGGCCCCTTCTGGCCTGCGCCAGTTTTTCAGTCAGATAAGGTTATTGGTAGAGTTCAGCGACACCATTTAAGGTATTTCTGCCACCAGCAGAAACAACGCGAAATGATGAGGCTCCAGCGGCCTGTGCTTTATGGCTCAACGCGGCTGTTAAGTCATCCAGCGTTAACTCGCCTGAAGCACTGACACTGCCCATGGCAACCCGCCCTTCACATGACTGAACCTCTTCAATGGCGAACGCGTGACCAATACTGGTGAATACCAGCATTGCTGCCAGTAATAATTTGATGGATTGCATTATTCACTCCCTAATCAAAAAAAATTATAAAGCACAAAAAGCAAAAAATAATTATCAGTTGAAGTATCTTAGCATAACAATAAAAACCGATTACCCCCTGGCAATGGAACAATGTTATGCATAAAACTCATTAATTCGATTATTCATCACCCACATAATCTGCCACGAATAGTTTTTCTCCCGTTGCACAGCTCTGCTCACAACGGCAGGTATTGAGTGGGATATTCTTATTTACCACAACACAGAAATACAGGTTGGCAATCAGTGCGCTTAAGTATTAATTACCCACAAATTTTATCATTTAATGCTTTATTGAGAAAAATCAGAAAACAGGTATATATTAAACAAGCGGTAGACAGACTGTAATTGACAAAATGTGGGGTATATTAGCGTACTCAAATTAATTTGGATTACTGGTAACAACACAGATGTAATTTACAGTATGAGAGTATAAGCAGGCTGTCCACTGCTGAACAACACCCATTCCTGCGAAAACTTTGCCTGATTCTGCAAAACAGCCAATATCCATAGGGCGCATCAGAATGAAATGAAATACGGCCGGAATAAGCGTGCCTCAATAGTTTTTGCGCCAGGGCGAACAGCCCCTGAACAAAAATTTAAAAAAGCCTGTTTTGGTATAGCGCCCGGCCAGAGCTGGCTTTATGGTAGGCAGGGTCTGACAACCAATAAAGCAGGTAAAGCGATGCGAATTCTTGTAGTAGGTGCAGGGGCTACGGGCGGGTATTTCGGTGCACGTTTGGCGCTGGCAGGCCGGGATGTCACCTTTTTAGTGCGTGAAAAACGTTGTGCGCAATTACAGAAAACGGGTCTGATGCTGAAAAGCCCGTATGGAGATGTCACACTGGAACCGAAGCTGGTCACCGCGCAACAACTGAGTGGAACCTGGGATGTGATTCTGCTTACGGTTAAAAGCTTTGGCCTTGAGCAGGCGATGGCAGATATCGCACCAGCAGTGGGTAAAAACACGCTGATTATCCCCATTCTTAATGGCATGCGGCATATTGAGACTCTTCAGGAACGGTTTGGCAAACATGCAGTTATTGGCGGCTTGTGTAAAATCCATGCCACTCTGGGTGAACAAGGTGAAATTATCCAGCTTTCGCGCCTGCACACGCTGTTCTATGGCAACCTGCCGGGCAATAACAGCGAACGCCTGCAACAGCTGGATGCCCAACTGCGCGACTGTGGGTTTGATACTGTTTTTTCTGAGGCAATTCAGAGCGACTTATGGGAAAAATGGCTGCTACTCAGTACACTCGGTTCCGTAACCTGCCTCGCCCGTGGCAACACACAACAAATTGCCCATGCACCCGGTGGGCGCGAATTTATTGAGTCGGTATTTGCGGAAGTGCTGGCGGTGATTGAAGCCTGTGGTTACCAACGCCGCGAGAAAGTTATTAACTCAACACGAGAATTTCTCACCAACCCGGATACCCCGCTGACTTCTTCGATGTACCGCGATTTAACCCATGGTTTTACTATTGAAGCGGAACAAATCATTGGTGACCTGGTGCGCCGGGCGGCACAGCATGGTGTGGTTACACCGTTGCTTAATGCCGTGAATGTACACCTGAATGTTTACCTGCAAAACCGCGCCTGACACACCACAAAGTGCCACCGTTTCCTCCTGACAAAATTGTCAGGTTACTGTCAGCGAGGTGACGGTCAAACCAGGTTACAATAGCGTGTTTTAATTCCCCAGGTGAATGGCATGCGTCTGCTTCTCGTTGAAGATGAGGAAAAAACCTCGTCATATATTAGCCGGGCTCTGAGTGAGCTGAGTTTTTCCGTTGATGTCGCACATGACGGCATTGAAGGGCTGTACCTGGCATTGCAGTATGACTACGATGCCATTGTGCTGGATGTCATGCTGCCGGGACAGGACGGGTATTCCGTGCTGGAAAAGTTGCGTGCCAGCAAACAAACGCCCGTGCTGATGCTGTCGGCCCGCAGCTCCGTAGACGAACGAGTACGTGGCCTGCGTTGCGGTGCTGACGATTACCTGCCAAAACCTTTTTCTCTGATTGAGCTGGTCGCCAGAATACAGGCGTTAATCCGCCGTCGTGGCAGTGATAACACCGATCCTACCCATATCAGTATTGATGATCTGCATATCGATCTTATCTCACGTAAAGTGTCACGCAATAACGAACGTATCGACCTGACGGCAAAAGAGTTTGCCCTGCTGAGCCTGTTGGCGCGTCATCAGGGCGAGATCTTGTCCAAACTGATGATTGCAGAACAGGTATGGGATATGAATTTCGACAGCGATGCCAATGTGGTGGAAGTCGCCATTAAGCGCCTGCGTAATAAAATTGATACCCCTTACACAGTGAAACTACTCCACACGGTACGTGGTATGGGTTATGTACTGGAAAACCGAACTGCGGCAAACGCATCATGACACTGAATCTGAAACAAAGCTCTATTTCCGGGCGGCTGACCCTGTTATTTGTGGTACTGATGGTGGTAATTTTGCTCGCCATCGCCCTGTTTTTGCGCACCACGCTGTTCTCTTCACTGAAAAACCAGATGCATAATGAGCTGGCGTTTCGCAATTCACTGGTAGTGCCATTCATTGAACACGAGGGTACAACACAGTTGTGGGGCCGGGTTGTGCGCAAACTTACCACACTGACAGAAAACGAAGGGGGTAAAGTACAATATCTGGTGCTGAGCGATGATCCGTTGTATACATTTGGCGGCGAAATGGAAAAAGCTGTTGCCGCGCACAACCCTCCGGAAGGCTATTCCAGCGTCTACCTGCATGCCAATAGCTGCCCGTATTACCTGCTGGTCAAAACCATTCCGGCGCACGGCGAACGCCCACCAGTGAAATTTGTTGTTTCAATAGACTCAACAGCCTATTACAAGACCTATACCGAATTTACCGAAGCCCTTATTTTTATTTCTCTGGCCGGGTTAATCCTGGTCGCGGCGCTGAGTTACGCCGTTTCACGTTATGGCCTGAAACCTGCGAGACAAATGAGTGAGCAGGCAAACCAACTGGCTCCGGGAAATGTAGGGCAGCGGCTTAATACTGCCAGCCTGCCTGATGAGTTGCGCACCCTGGCCCAGGCATTTAATGGTGTGCTTGAACGCCAGGAAAAAGCCTGGCAGCAACTGGACAGCTTTAATGCCGATGTTGCCCACGAATTACGCACTCCTCTGACGAATTTAATAGGCCAGACACAGCTTGCGCTGTCCCGCCAGCGCGATATCCATGAACTGGAAGATTTACTGGAATCCAACCTGGAAGAACTGGCCCGTATGACATCCATTATTAATGACATGCTGTTCCTTTCCCATGCAGAGGCCGGGCAACGGGCAATTGAGCTAACGGATATTTCCCTGCAAGAAGAAGCGGTCAAAACGGCAGAATATGTGGAGCCTTCATTACTGGAACATGAACTGGTGGTTACTATTGGTGGCGATGTGCGCGCCTGTGTGGACCGGCGCCTGTTCCACCGCGCGCTGGCTAATTTGCTGGAAAATGGCGCGCGCCACGCCAGCACCGGCAGCGCCATTGGTGTCAGCCTGTCCCGCGAAGGTGACTTCGCGAAAATTGCCGTGTCCAACCAGGGGGATCCCATTGAGCCAGGGCATTTATCACGGTTGTTTGAACGGTTCTACCGGGTGGATGCAGCGCGTAACGGCAGTAATATGCACCATGGGCTGGGGCTGGCGATTGTCAAAGCTGTTGCACTGATGCATGACGGTAAAACTTTTGCCTACAGCTACCAGGGCGTTAACACTTTCGGGTTTACTTTGCGCCTGAATACCCCTCATGCGCAGCCCCTGGCAGGCCGGGGTAAAACAACGGTTACCCCGCTGGGTACAGATACCGCCGCCACCTGAAAACGGGCCATAGCGCAGAATTTACTGCCAGGTAAACAAAACAACCAGGGTTATGTGCAATAACGCTATGTGCATAACCCTGGTTGTAATCATTGAACCTGATTCAGGTTTCCCTGCCAATACCTTCCCCACCCATCCTGAGAACAGTTATAAATTTCTGGAAAATAAAAATCAGGCAATAAAAAACCGGCCAGTAATGACTTACTCTGGCCGGCCAAATAACAACACAATCACCAATAAGGGTATTAGTTACAGAATCACAGAGTGGGAATTAAAACAACACAAGAAAAGTCTTATTTATATAATTCAGCCACACCGAAATACTGGTTATTACCATCTGCAGAGATAATTCTAAAGCTGGATGCTCCCGCTGCCTGCGCTTTTTCCTGCAACGCCTGGGTCACATCCGCCAGTGTCTGCTGGCCACTGGTACTGACCACCCCATCAGGAGTGCGTCCATGACCAGAAGCCACTTCCTGGGCAGCAAGTGAACTAAAACTGACCGCAGCCAGCGCCAAAATACCGGGTACCAGAAAACGTTTTTTCATTGTTCCACCTTCTTAACCTGAAAAATAAAAAAATAAGCTTAACGAAAAGAATTAACGCCTTTCGATAAGCTTATTTTACGTGCGCATTGCTGACTATTGAGTGACAGGAAAATAACAATCCTGTCAGCTACAATGTTTTACATTCTTGCATTAGATTTACGAAATGCCCGAGGTGACTGATTAAACACACGCGAGAAAACACGGGTAAATGTTTGCTGAGAATCAAACCCGTACCGGTCTGAAATAAAGCATACTGAATAACGTGTGTTTTTTAATTCCTCTGCTGCCAGCGCCAGTTTACGGTTACGGATATAACTGCCTAATGTTTCCGCCGTGACATCCTGGAAAACCCGTTGCAAATGCCATTTGGAGTACCCTGCTTTATGGGCAACATCTTCTATTTTAATCGGTTCGTGAACATGTGCTTCAATCCACTCTTTCAGTGCCTCTACAAGAGCAACATGCTTTTCCACAATTTTTTGCATAGTGAATGTCCCCGTCTTGTCCGAAGGCTGCGCCTTCGTATCCTTTCTTTTCGCCTGGTACCGCCCGGAAGACGGCACGCCCGCAGATCAATAAAATCGACAGGGTTCACTATAAGAGGTGCTCGCTGACCTCAACATGACACCAAAATAACATTTTTGTCAGGAAGCTGTGCGTTGCGCAGGAAAAGCCAGGCAATCCCCGGCAATTAGACAGGGAATTGCCGGGATAACACAGCTGATAAATCAGGCAGGTTTGCTAACAGAAATTATCAGCATCATGGGGCGGCGCAGTTCATCCTGCATACCCGGAACGGTCGCCAGTAAGTGCGTGGACGGCTGTGGCTCACTCAGCCCGTTAACATGCAGTTGCAACGCGAATAATGGAGCCAGCCAGTCTGTCAGTGTGCGGTGGTATTTCACCACAGATTCCCCCAGAAAACAGGTTTCACGGCGCCCGGTAGAAAAATAGTGGTCAACCGGCCAGTGCAGTGGCTTGCCTTCGTCATCACAATGCCAGGCCTGGGTGCCCGCTGCAGTAAAAACAGGGTGCTCCACACTGAATACAAAACTGCCGCCTGGCTTCAGCGCCTGAACAACCTTACGGCACAGTGCTGGCCAGTCTGCCACGTAGTGAAACGCCAGTGAACTGAGAACCACATCAAATGCCCCGGACTCAGGATGATAGTCCTCCATTGCCGCCTGTCGCCATGAAATGCGCTCTGCGCCGGGAGCCTGCTGTGCACGGGCCAGCATTTTAGCTGAGATATCCACACCGGTTACCGCAGCCGCTCCCTGAGCCTGAGCGTAAAAACAGTGCCAGCCGTAACCACAGCCTAAATCCAGTACATACTTACCCGCCAGGGGTGGCAGCATGGCCTGAAATGCCGGCCATTCCCCCGCCGCGCTTAACCCTTCAACAGAGCGTGCCATTGCTGCATATTTGTCAAAAAACGCCGCATCATCGTACTTATTCTGCTTCATCTGCTTAACCTTCCCTGATGTTTATCATTCATAATATAAAATGTAGTTTAACGATATCCCTCGCCACAGTCCTGCCGTTTTCTTAACACCTTTGCCCGGCTGGCGAGAAACTGTGAGCCGGAGCAAAGCATTCATGCCAATAAACAACCGATCTATTGAGTAATAACCGGCACCAGACGGAAGCATTTTCCCGGCAGTTTTTGCTGTTATGCTGAGGGTGTATCTCGTTCCGGCAGGGTGAGCGTTGAGGGTAAAAAAAAGCTGCCCTGATGGGCAGCAAGGGGAATGAGTGAGCATGAGTCAGTCACCACTCACTACAAAACTGCATCACATCAACTTGCCGTCACACCCTGCCCAGCGCCTTATCAAATTCGGCCCAACAGGCAGTTAAATCCACCACACTGTGGGTTTTACGGGCTTCATCAATTTTGATGGCCGTTAACCCGGCTTCCAGCGCATCCACCACCGATACCTTAAGCGGCGTGCCTTGTTTCAGGTGGCGCACCACTTCTTCGGCCATCAGCGCATCGGCACCGTAATGGCCATCGTATGCGCTGCCATCGTAGGTTTTATCCGTCAGCGCAGCGCGGGTGCGGGCGTTATGAACACGAAAATAGTTACGCACAAAATCCCCTTCCGCCTGCCCATCCGTACCCATTACGCAAAAACGGCGGAACTCATCCGGCACATTGAGGTTGGCGTGAAACGCCATCGTGGCACCCCCTGCGTATTCCACAATTGCCGTCTGGTAATCGACAATATCTGCGTCGCTGTCAAACACATGCTCAGTGCTGGACCAGCCACTGGGTTTTTCGTGGTATACAGCGGAATCAGGTGTTACCTCACCCACCGGCGTATGCTGCGGCGTAAAAGACTTGCGCCCGCCGAAACTGGCGACCCGCACAGGGCGTTCGCCCACCAGCCCCTGGTAGAGGTCGATATCATGGCAGCACTTTTCAAGAATATAGGGCCCGGCATAGCGCTCAAAGCGCCGCCAGTCGCGCATGAAGAATGCCCCGTGGAAAGGCGGAATATGCTCGGTGGCTTCAATGGAGGTAATCTCCCCCAACTCACCGGCCGCTTTCGCTGCCACCAGGTCCTGGTATAGTGGAGAGTAGCGTAGCACCAGGCCAACAATCACTTTATCTTCACCATAACGGGCAATCAGTTTCGCCAGCGCCATACTCTGGGCTTCACTGGTTACTACCGGTTTTTCAGTAAACACGGTGTAACCTGCGGCCAGCCCGGCTTCAATATGCTCAAGGTGCATAAAATTCGGCGAACCAACCATCAGCAGACTGAACCCGCCCGCCGCCAGCATCTCATCCAGTGATGCAAACGCCTTACCGGGAGAAATACCGAAGGTTTCCAGGTTTGGCAGACCGGCCGGAGCCGGGTCGACATACCCTGTTATGGTGAATTCCGGGTCGGCTTTCTTAAACTCTTTTGCCACATGCGACATACGAAACCCTAACCCGACAATGCCTACTTTCATGTTCAACCCTGCCTGCTCAAGAAATATGTCTGATACTCAGAATCTGGTCATCTGGCGGTATTCTGCCAGCTACATCCGCCAGAACCTGCTCACGGGATGACGCGTTGTGTTATGCCGCGCCGCTGTTTAATTTTACACCGCCAACTTATTACGCCAGAAAAACTAAAGTCAATAACCAAAAAACCATCAATTTTCCGTTATTTTTTATCTAATTGTTTTTAAACATAAAAAATAAAAACGATGTTACATATTTATTTGTTATTGCGATTTAAGTTTTTTTCTCCTATCTTTTCGCTCAGAATCAGGTCTGTTGTGGCGACAAGCCGGCACTGATCAACAGGAGAATGGCATTGCAAACAGCGTATTTCATTGGCGTCGATGGTGGCGGCACACAGTGCCGAACCCGGTTAACCAACCAGAATGGTGATATTCTGGCGGCCTGTACCGGCGGCCCGGCCAATATCTGGAGCCAGTTCGATAGCGCCATGAAGCGAGTCTGCCAGTTGCTGGATGAAACCCTTCACGCCGCAGGATTTGGCCCTCGTGAAGCCCGGCAAACCCACGTTGTTCTGGGCCTTGCCGGGGGGAATATTTCGCGTGTACGCGTGCAGGCGCAAGCCTGGCCCCAGGCGTATGCATCGTGGCAGGTGTTTTCCGATGTCGAAATTGCCTGCCCTGGCGCGCATCATGGGCAACCAGGCGCCGTATTGATAACCGGCACCGGGAGCCAGGGCGCAGTCTGGGACGGCCAGGCGTTTCGCTGCGTGGGTGGCTGGGGCATGTCTTTATCAGACCAGGGCTCAGGGGCATGGCTGGGACAACAGGCATTACGCCTGGCGCTTAAAGCCCATGAAAACCTGGTGGAGCACACCCCACTCACCCGGGCATTAATGGCAAACTTTGATAACGAACCGGAAACCTTGCTGGCCTGGTCGGTGCAGGCAACACCCGCACAGTGGGGACAGTTTGCGCCACAAATTTTCCAGGCAGCCCGTGAACAAGACAACCACGGTGTCGCGCTGTTGGCGTGCTGCGCACAGGAAGTCAGCGCACTGATTAGCAACCTCAGCCAGAATGGGCGCTACCCGGTAGCCATGCTTGGCGGCCTTGCCCTGCCCATTCACCCCTGGCTCAGCGCTGAGATTCAGGCCATGCTGGTTCCTGCCGGGGGAGATGCCCTTAGTGGTGCATTACGCCTTGCCCGCCTTTGTGCCTGAGGTGAAATTTTCAGGCAGGGTTAATTCAGGCGCCAATAACACGGCGTCCTGCTTACTGACTTCTGGTTAACTTAATGATGATGATGACTGCGCCTTCCATCACTACCCGCATTTTACGGCTGATTGTTGAGCTTTCCCCCGTCAGCCAGTCTGACCTGAAAGCCCGCAGTGGGCTGAGTATGTCCACGGTGTCTCAGGCAACCAACCGCCTGCTGGATCGGGGCATTATTCAGGAACTGGGGCTGCGCCGCGTTTCTATGGGGCGGCCGAAAACCCTGTTAGGGCTTAACCCGGATTACGCCAATGTGGTCGGTATCCAGCTCAATGCTGAGCGCAACCTGATTGTCATGACGGACCTCGCAGGTAACCTGGTGGGAGAACAGCAAATGCCATCAGGGGAACTGACCCCGCGCCAGTTAGGTGATGCGCTGGCAAAGTTTCTCAAAACCACAGGTGACAGGCATGTTGGCGCCATTGGCCTGGCGCTTTCTGGCCTGGTGGATGCACAAAGTGGCTACTGTGTGCGTTCTACCGTACTTAACTGGGACAATGAACCGGTTGTGGAGCAACTGCAGGCCCGCTTTCACCTGCCAGTATTCATTGAAAACGATGCCAACGCCATGGCGCTGGCGGCACAGGTTTTCGGCCAGTTAGGCCAGTCGCGCACTGCAATTGTCGCCACTTATGGCAAAGGCATTGGGGCGGGGATAATACTTGACCGCCAGTTATACCCTGGCCGCCATGGTACCGCCGGGGAAATTGGCAATGCTTTCTTAACCGATGGCAGTGGGCGAACACTGGAGGACGCTGCTTCGTCAAAAGCGATTCTGCGGGCGCTGGCTGAAACCGGGGCAACACATCTGGCCGCCCTTGATGAACGCCCTTCCCCACAAACTCTGGAAGTATTGCGGGAAGCCGGCGAGCACCTGGGCAGTGCACTGGCAAACCTGGCAGTGGCATTTGACCCGGATGTGGTTTACCTGGCAATGGAGCCCCAAATGGCTTCACGAATATTGCTCGACCAGGTGACCCAGAGTTTCCACACTTACCGGCTGAAACTCACCCCACAACTCACCCCGTTGCAATTTTTAACGGAGTCCAACCGGATGTGGGCACTGGGTGCCGCCGGGCTCGCCGTTGACCGGCTGATAGATGTGCTTTCTACGGATGCTGAAGCCGAGCGCAATGATAACTAACCCGCCAAAAGACGGGGAGTCTGATGACAAACCTCATGTCCGCACAGAACGAGAGGATGTCACCCAATAAAAACCAGGGGAATCAATTCATTGATTTTCGGCTGCTAACTAAAAAGAAGGAAAAACCACGCTTTTTCCTTCTTTTTCATCAATCTGAACCCGCCAGACGGCGGTTTCAGATTGATTTACCAGGCCCGCTACCACGCAACGTTAGCGTAACCGCAACCCGTTTTCACGAAACAGCAGCAGGCTGGGCTGTGACAGTGCCAGGCTCATCTCCTGGCGCGTTTCAACATTGTCCCCATCACGCAGTTCAACCACCAGCATCTCTTCCCGGCCAATATCCAGGTAGACATAATTGGTGTGCCCGAGTTTCTCCACCCAGGAAACCGGTGCGATGAATTGCGCGATGCCTTCACCATTGCAAATTATGTGTTCCGGGCGCACACCCAGCCACAGTGTTTCCCCTTCTTCCACCGCTTCTGCCACCGGGCACACCAGGTTTTCCAGCGCCAAATCCGCCACCCGCAGTTGCACTTCACCCGGCTTTATCGCAGTAACTGTGGCAGGCAACACATTGATTTTAGGCGAGCCAATAAACCCGGCGACAAACAGATTATCGGGGTTGTGGTAAATTTCCAGCGGTGCCCCTGTCTGTTCAATTTTCCCCTGGCGCAGAACCACAATTCTGTCAGCCAGAGTCATCGCTTCCAGCTGGTCATGGGTGACATAAATCATGGTATTACCAAGTGCTTCATGCAACCGGGCAATCTCAATGCGCATTTTCAGGCGCAACTCTGCATCCAGGTTGGAAAGCGGCTCATCAAACAAGAACACAGATGGCTCGCGAATAATCGCCCGGCCAATGGCCACACGCTGGCGCTGACCGCCAGACAATGCGCGCGGCAGGCGGGCAAGGTATTCTGACAGGTGCAGTTTTGCCGCCACCTCGTCCACTTTGCGGTTAATCTCCGCTTTCGGCCGTTTCGCCATTTCCAGTGGGTAGGCCAGATTATCCCGCACCGACATATTGGGGTAGAGCGCATAAGACTGAAAGACCATGGCGATGCCCCGCTCAGAGGCAGACTGATGCGTCATATCCGCGCCAGAAATAAGCAGTTGCCCTTCCGTTATCTCTTCCAGCCCGGCTATCATGCGCAGCAATGTGGACTTTCCGCACCCCGACGGGCCAACAAATACCACAAACTCACCACTGTTGATGGTAAGGTCCAGCCCCGGGATAACAGTGACCTGCCCCCAGCGTTTTGTCACATTCTTCAATTCCAGACTGGCCATTTCTTCTCCCCTTACAACACCTGACCCATATAAATGGCATTGCGGCGGAAAATATGCCGGAAGCCCATTTTTTCATAAAACGCGCACACACCTTCGTTTTGCAGACTGACGCCCAGGTGCACCCCGGGCACGCCCGCATCGCGCAATGCAGCCAGTTGCCGGGTTACCAGCCGTCGCCCCCAGCCGCCCTGCTGTGCAACCGGCAGCAGGTTAATATGCAGGTGTGCGGGCCAGCGGCCTGTCAGCTCTTCACTGGCCTTACCCGGCGCCCGGATCTGCCCCAGTACTTTCATATCCAGTGGCGCTTCACTGGTGCGCTGTGCATAGCGCGCCTGCAACACGGGCCACCAGCTCTGCGCCAGGCGGGCTTCAAACGCAGCGGTATCTGGCGTGGCAACCACGTACCCCACCACTTCACCAGACATTTCCAGAACAAACGCGAAATCAGGCTCAAATTCCGCATAAGGCAGGACATACAGCAAACCGGGGTAATCGCCATCGCTGTACAAATCAGAGGCATCTTTCCCGGCATTGGCTGTTTTAAGGCAAATACGGCTTAACGCTGCGCGGTCTTCGGCACGCGCCGGACGAATAACATCGGTGGATTCAGGCATCATGAAGCGCTCGCTGGTTATTGGCGGATTATGCCAGGGTAATTAAATCGTACTTTTTTTTCAAGATAGAATAATTACCACAATGGTTATTTTAACGCGTAGAACATATCGTCAGAATTGCCAGTAAGAGTTTCCCCTTATATTTAGCATCCCACAAACATACAGTGGATATTGATTTTGCTCACATTCTTTTCCGCACTCTCATTCCACGGGCTGAACCTGGCCTGAAACATAGGAAATTATTATGTTATCTCATTGACTGAAAAGGATATTATTTTCAACAACAGAATCACCTTACAATACAAAAAATACCCCGCCATATTACTGGCATTGCTCCATGAAAGCAGTTTTATATGCTGATCACCTGTTTCGGTATTAGTTTTTCTGTGACAGAGGTAGCGTTATTTTCCTGTTAAAAATGCTGTTTGACTTTATTTTTTATATAAAGTAAGTGTAATACATGATGCAATTTTCAGCATCGTGTCACGCTGCGCACGGGAAGTGCCAAAAGCAATAATGCACGGAGGCGGGCCTTGTTTGGTGTCCAGAAGAGGTTTGATTCATGCGTCATTCACATCAGGTTCGTTTTACCCGCAAGACACGTAGCGCTTTACTCACAGCACTCACCTGTAGCGTGTTATCAGCACCATTACATGCACAAACACTGACTATCAGTGCCTGGGATATTTATAACTACCCGGAACAAAGCGCGGTGATTAATAAAGCCATTAAGGATTTCACCGCCGCCAACCCGGGCATTCAAATTAATCGCTCCATTCACGCATTTGAAGACACCCGTATTCCACTCAAGCTGGCACTCTCTTCTGGCGATGGCCCGCAAGTGGCTCAGGTGAACCAGGGTGGCGGTGATATGGGCGCACTGGTTAAAGAAAAATTGCTGGTTCCAATGGACAGCTACGCCACCACATACCACTGGACCACGCGTTTCCCGGATTCCATCCTCAAACGCAACCGCTGGTCTGAAAAGCAGGATTTCGGCAGTGGTCATTTGTATGGCGTAGCAAGCCTGGGTGAAATGGTTGGCCTTTATTACAACAAAGCATTGCTGGATAAAGCCGGCATCCCGGTGCCGAAAACTATGGCAGAATTCGAACAGGCGCTGGCGAAGCTCAAACAACAGGGCACCGCCGGGCTGATGCTGGGGTTGCTGGATGGTAACGCCGGGCAGCAAATGCTCAGTACATTATGGGAAGACCAGATTGACAGCAGCGACCGCAAAGCACTTGATAACCTGATTTATGATGTGGGTGGCAGCTTTAAAGACGCGAAACTGGAAAAAGCCGCGCAGTTAATGCAGAAGTGGAACCACGATGGTTACTTCTTCCCGGGCTTCCAGGGCATTGGGCATGATGATGCCGCAACCCTGTTCCAGAACGGCCAGGCCGCATTTTTTATCAGCGGCACCTGGTACATGGGCCAGTTTAAAGCCAATAAAGACATTCATTTTGCAGCACTGCCAGCATTCCCTGGCGTGAAAAAACCACTGATGGTTGGCGGCACAGACCTGCCATTTTCTATTACCAGCACTGCGAAAACCAAAGCACAGCAGGATGCCGCGGCAAAATACATTAACTATATAGTTTCCGACAAAGTGGCAAATGACTGGTTGCAGGCCGGATTCCTGCCCGCATCTTCTTCGGCTTCCGCCACATTACCCAAAGACAACCCATTGTTGAGCGATGTCTATAAAGTGTGGGTGACCGTGAACCACAATGACGCGCTGGGCCACTACCTGGACTGGGCAACGCCGACCATGCTCACCACCCTCAACCAGAATGTACAGCTACTGATGGCCGATAAAATCACGCCACAGCAACTGGCTGAAAATGCAGATAAGGATTACCAAAAATACCTGAGTTCCTTAAAACACTAACTGCACGAGGTGTGGAAACAGCATCATGCTCAATCGTTCACGTTTACGTAATGCACTGTATCTTTTGCCTGCGATGTTGGTGTACAGCATTTTTCTGCTGTTCCCGCTGATGGCTTCACTGGGTATTGCTTTCACCGAATGGGATGGCAGCACCCGCCCACTGTTTATTGGCCTTGGCAATTTTGTGCAGATCTTCCGCGACCATGAATTCTGGACCGCGGTAGGTAACAATGTGGTATTGATGCTGTTCTACACGCTTCTGCCAGTGAGTCTTGGGCTGGCACTGTGCAGTTTTCTGAGTGAACTGCGCCGCCCGCGCGAGCTGACAGTGCTACGTTGCCTGTTTTTCTTGCCGTACATTATGCCCATGGCGGTTCTGGGTGTGGTGTGGCGCTGGTTATATAACCCGGCCTTCGGGCCGATTAACCAGTTTCTGCGTGCTATTGGCCTGCCTGACCTGGCGCTGGCCTGGTTGGGTGATTTCACCTGGGCACTGCCCGCTACCGGAATGGTAGCCGTATGGTACTTTTTCGGTTTTTGCCTGATCTTGTTTATGTCTGGTATTCAGCGCATGGACCCGTCGATTAACGAAGCCGCCGCGCTGGATGGTTCGTCCCGCTGGCAAAAGTTCCGCCGGATTACCCTGCCCGGGTTGCGCCCGGAAATTAAAATAGCGCTGATCCTCACCGTTATCGCCAGCCTGAAAGCCTTTGACCTGGTATATGTGATGACCCAGGGCGGGCCGGGTACCTCAACACTGGTTACCAATATGTATATGTACCAGCAGGGGTTCGACCTGCGCCACTTTGGCTATGCCTCGGCCGTTGCCATTGTCAGCCTGTTTATTGTCTTTGCCATTAATGGCGCGCTGCACTTTGCCATACGGGAGCCAAAATCATGATAAACCGCACGCCCCTGCTTTCCCGGGCATTATTATGGTGCCTGGCGTTAATGACCATCGCCCCGTTTTTAATGGCTTTTCTCACTTCATTTAAAACCCAAATGGAACTGTTCCAGGGGGTGTTTGCCCTGCCCCACACGTTCAGCCTGGCCAACTATCTGTCGGCCTGGGAAGACGGCCATTTCAGTATCTATTTTATGAACTCAGTTCTGGTGGTGTTCCCGGTGGTGATACTCAGTATCCTGCTGGGGATTTTATCGGGCTTTGGCTTTGCTTTTTTACGAGTGCCGGGCAAAACCCTGTTCGCCCTGTTGATGGCATTGGGTATGGTATTGCCCTCTGAGTCGTTTATCATTCCCCTGTACCATGAACTGCGCTGGATGGGGCTGACCAACACCTATCTGGCCCTGATCCTGCCGCAGGTGGCGTTGTCCATTCCGTTCACCACACTGATGGTCGCCACTGCTCTGCAACAAGTTCCGAAAGAGCTAATTGAAGCAGCAGTGATGGACAACACACCACGCTGGCGTTTGCTGTGGAAAATTCTGGTACCGGCCATTTGGCCCACCCTTTCTACGCTGGCGCTGCTACTGTTTATCTGGACCTGGAACGAATTTTTAATTCCGCTCATTTTGGTTAATCAGGAAGATTTACGAACCCTGCCGATTGGGATGATGTTTTTCCAGAACAAGAACACCATTAACATTCCGGTACTGATGGCAGGCGCAATGATTGTTATTCTGCCGTTAGTGGCTGTGTTTCTGGTGTTCCAGCGCAAATTCATTAGCGGCGTGACACAAGGCGCGGTGAAATAAATGCAACTGACTCTGACGCTCCCCAAAGGCCACCCGGCCAGTTCCCCGGTAACCGGGATAATTCAGCAGGCCATAGATGAAGTCAACAACGCTGGCGGCGGAACACTGGTACTCCCTCCGGGGCAGTATTTAACCGGTGCCCTGGTTCTGCCTTCAAACTTCTGCCTGCATTTTGAACCAGGTGCTGAACTGGTTGCCAGCAGCCAGTATGAAGATTACCTGCCAGGTGAAACCCTGAGTGTGGCCGAACAATCCAACCGGGCACTGATCTACGCCCGTAACCAGCACAACATCAGCCTGACTGGCCAGGGCCGCATTGATGGTAACGCCACTGCCTGGTTCTCTGCCACCAAAGACGCCTTGGGTTACCGCATGCCTGCGCAGGAGCGGCCACGCATTATTGTGTTCGAAGGCTGTAATAATGTGCGCCTGCAAAGCGTGCGGATACATGACGCGCCGATGTGGACCGTCCACCTGGTTGCCTGTGAGCAGGTGTTTATCAGCCAGGTGGTTGTTGATAACGATATGACCATGGCGAATACCGATGCGCTGGATATTGACAGTTGCCGCTATGTACATATCAGCGACAGCCATTTCAGTGCCGCCGACGATGGCATTTGCCTGAAAACCACCCGTAAACCCGCCCCACTGGCCGGCCCCACCCAACATGTCACGATTAGCGGCTGCACTCTGCGCTCCGCGAGCAGTGCATTCAAAATTGGCACTGAAACAGTTGATGACATTGAAGATATTGTTATGACCGGGTGCACCATCTACGACAGCAACCGTGGCATCGGGATTATCAGCCGTGATGGTGGCGCACTGCGCCGCCTGCGGTTCAGCGATATCACTTTTAACTGCCATCACGCGAACCCCTGCCACTGGGGGCGCGCAGACCCGGTATTTATCTCCTGCCGCGCGCGTGACCCCAAGGTTCCCCCCGGCCCCATCAGCCAGGTCAGTTTTAATGGGATAAGTGGCACTGCTGAAGGAGCCATTAACCTGCACAGCGAGCAACCCGAAGACATAGCCTGGGTGCGACTCAGCCAGGTCCAGCTTCGCCAGGTGGCATGCAATGACCCGCAGCAAGGCAGCTATGATATTCGCCCACCCTGCAACCCCGAACGCCCCACAGGCACCGGGCTGGACAACGCATTTTTGATTAACCCGGCAAGCGGTGAGCCGTGGGGTGTGGAACGTTACCCTGGCGGAATGCCTGCTATTTACGCCACTGGCGTGTTGCACCTGGCGCTGGATAACCTGTCCATTGAACGTCCACACCCGCTTCCCGCAGGCTGGCACCCACAAGCGGTTATACAATCATAGCTGCATATAAATGCGAATAAGTATCATTTATTTTACTAAGCTAAAACACGAATGATACACTTGCTCCCTCCTGCGGCAGGCCATTGCCTGCCGCCAGTAACTGACAGGTGAGCATGAAAACGCAGCAACCGCTACCCCCGCCACAACTGTTCTCCGTGGCGCATTTTCTTGACTTTGGCGCACGCTACAGTATTGATTACCACTTCCCGGGTCTTGGCATGACACCTGCGGCAAACGCTGCCCGCACCGTGATGCGTGGCTATGTGGATGAACTTACCCTGCCATCGGGGATTTTTGCCACCTGCTCTGATTTACAGGTGATTGAACCCTGGCACTCCACATCACTGGGGTGTGCACCGTTATATATTCTGGTCGTACTGGAAGGGAATGTGCAGCTAAACCTGAATGGCAAAGCCTGGCGAATCCAGTCGGGTATGGCACTGGCAACCCATCTTGGGGAACAGCAAGTGCTGCGCGCCTGCCACCAGAGCGATGAGCGCCTGGTGACTGTTTCACTGGCGCTGCCAGCGGCAAGCGCTGCCGTTCACCCGGCAATTGCCGCGCATGTCTCCGCCTGGCAGCAACTGGGGCCACTCACCACGGCCTGGCCGGTAGCCAGTTATGTGCTGAGTGGGTTACGCCAGGCACAGCAGTGCACCACCTCGCCACTGGCCCGCCAGCTCACTCTTGAAGGTGCCTTGCTGCAGTTACTGGGCCAGCAAATGCAGGAAAGTGCCACCAACAACACAAACCTGCGTGGAGAACGCCTGCGGCTGGAACAGGTGCGTATTATACTGGAAACCGCCCCGGAACAACCCCATACACTGGAAGCCCTGGCGCGCACCGCCGCCATGAGCACAGCCAGCCTGCGCAGTAAATTCCGCCAGGCCTATGGCGACTCGGTGTTTAATTACCTGCGCGATTGCCGGCTGGCTCTTGCCCGGCGCTATCTTCTGGAAGGCGACAGCGTTCAGGAAGCTGCATGGAAAGCTGGCTATGCCCATGCCACCAATTTTGCGACCGCCTTCCGGCGGCGTTACGGTATTCCCCCCAGCGATGTTCACCCGGTGCAGTAAGGTCGGGTTTTAGCATTGCGCATACACAGTCTGTCATCCGGCATAGTCTTGCCCCGGCATAAAACCGTAATAATAATCACTTTCATTAAATAATAATTCAGGACAGGTTCAGATACATGGCAAGGTCAGGGACATTCTCTTTTTCTTTACTGGCTGGCAGTATTGCCACCAGTTTTTTCCCCGGCGCACAGGCTGCCACCACAGCGGCAGGTTCCCAGGAAAGCACTATCGTTGTCAGCGCCACACATGGTGAGAGTAGTAACAGCGTGGCGCCTTACATCAACAGCGCCACCAAATCAGCACTACCGGAAAACCGCACACCACAAACCATAGATACCATCAGCCACAGTGAAATGGCGCAGCGCCACCCGCAGTCGCTCAATGAAGTGCTGCGCTATGCCGCCGGGGTTTCAACCGAAATGCGCGGTGCCACCACCTATATGAGCGAATATAAAATCCGTGGTTTTAATGCAGAACATGAATACCTCGACGGGCTGCAACTGCCCTATAACGTGAGTGGCAACACCAAAGCGAATATCGACCCCATTCTTATGGAACAGGTTCAGATCCTTAAAGGACCATCTTCGGTGTTATATGGCAATGCTTCTCCCGGCGGGCTGGTGAATATTCAGAGCAAAATGCCCGAGAAAACACCTCACAACGAAATTGGCTTTAATACTGGCAACCGGAATTTAAAAGAAGGCTGGCTGGATTCCACCGGGCAAATTGCCAACAGCGACTGGGCATACCGGTTAATTGGCAAAGCCAGTGAAGGCGATGACCAGGCCCGCACCACCAAACACGAAAGCTACCTGATTGCGCCTTCTGCCACCTGGCAGCCTTCCGACCAGACCCGGCTGACGGTTCAGGCGCTATACCAGAACCAGCCCAGCCTGACCCCATCCAACCCGTTACCACTGGCTTACCTGCGCAGTGGCTATGCCTCGCGCCGGGATTTTGCGGGCGACCACTGGAATGGGTTTAAACAACGTGAAGGCATGCTGGGTTACACCTTTGAACACCAGTTTGATAACGGCTGGGGCATGGTACAAAAAGCGCGTTATTTCAGTGTGGATACCCACCAGCGCAGTATTTACTCCACCGGCATCGGGGCCAGTAATACTCAGCTTTCCCGCTTTGGTTACACCACCGATGAAGACCTGGACAGCTTCAATGTGGACAACCAGGTGAGCAAAACTGCCCACTGGGGCGACTGGCAGCACCACCTGTTAGCCGGGTTCGACTACCAGCACCTGAACTCCCATATGAGATACCGCTATGGGACCGTGAACCCGGGTATCGACATGCAACACCCGGATTACAGCCAGGTAACCAGCGACAACCTGGGTTTGTATACCGCCACGAAGCAGCGCCTGAGTTTTTACCAGCAGGGCTGGTATTTACAGGACCAGGTGGTATTCGGCGGGCTGAACCTGGTCGCCAGCATTCGCTACGACAACTATCACTCCACCACTACCGATAATCTGGATAACGACAGCAAAAGCTGGGTGAGCCAGCAGCGTGTCACCAAACGCCTGGGCGCGCTGTACCAGTTCGACAATGGTATTGCGCCTTACGTCAGTTACTCCGAAGGGTTTTTGCCGGTTTCACCGCAGGGTACACTTACCGCACAGCAAGTTAAACCCACCACCAGCGAGCAACTGGAAGGCGGTGTGAAGTACCAGATAGCAGACTATGCCACCACACTGACCGCGTCTGTTTTCCGTATCCGGCAAAAAAACGTAGTGACTACCGACAACACCTACACTGCCGATTACCAGTTGAATTACTGGCAAACCGGGGAGATAACGTCGAAAGGGGTTGAATTAAGCGCTATCAGCCGCCCAACAGATAACATCAACCTGGTGGCAAATTACGCCTGGACCGACGCAGAAAACACCAAAGATGCGCTCTACCAGGGAAAACGCCCGACCCAGGTTCCTGAGCATGCCGCCAACCTGTGGGCCGATTACCACTTCAGTTCCGGTAGCCTGAATGGGCTGATGATTGGTGCCGGCGCGCGTTATACCGGTAAAACAGAAACAACTCCGGATAACAGCCTCCCGGCGCTGGGTGGTAATACACAGTACGATATGGCGGTAAGTTACGATATGGGCGTTATCAGCCCGTCTCTGGCGGGGCTGACGCTGAAAGCCAGCGGCCAGAATCTGACCAATAAACTCACCTGGACCTGCTATGACGCCAACTATTGCTGGATTGGCCGGGACCGCACCTGGCAGGTGGGTGCCAGCTACCAGTTCTGACAACTAACAACTGTGTAATCAACATAAAACAGGCCCGGCGCGCCAGAAGTGCGCCGGGCCTGTTAATCATTATGCGGGGAATTACTGCCCGGACCAGGCGCGCAGGTTATTTTCGCGTACCTGCAATTTTTGCTCTGGTGTCAGTTTAAAATAGCCCGGAGCCATGCCACTTTCCCAGTCGCCATACAACGGGTTCGGCAACACAATCAGCTCGGTGCCAAAGCGGGCATGGTTATCACTGACAAACTGGCGACGAGCCGCGTTGTCTTTGTGGTATGTCGCCGCCCCAAAGTCATTGAGATTGTCGCCAATATATAACACCACATGGTAGCCACTGGCTTTTACGCTGTCGAAGCGTGCCTGTTTGTTCGAGCTGTCTGTTTTCAGCAACAGGGTTTTTTCATTGACACCCGGGAAACCCAGCGCTTCAAGATTGGCTTTGGTCGCCGCGCTGTCTTTGGCATCACGGTTGGAAATATAGAACATCGTACCGCCATGGCTGTTCACGTAACGGGCAAACTGCACCGCGCCAGGTACAGCCACTGCCTGTTTTGCCTGAGTCCATGCAGACCAGGTTTTATCACTAAAAGGCTGCCCGTGTTTGGCCTGCCACGCGCTATATGCGCTGTTATCCAGCATGGTTTCATCCAGGTCGACAATGACTGCCCGGCGGCCTTTCACTTTATGGGCCGAGGCATCAAATGCCAGGCGCGCACTGTTAAAAGCCTGCCACGCCAGCGCCTGGTATTCACCAGACTGCTGGAACCAGTTCACCGCCAGTACAGACTGCCCGGCCAGTTGCTGCTGAGCCTGTTGCTGCATGGATTGTTGTGACTGGGTTGACTGCTGTTGAGCACCTTGCTGTGGTGCGGCGCACCCGGCTAAAGCCAGAATGATGGCCGCGCCAATACCCTGCAAAATCGGTTTTTTCATGGGGCTACCTTTATCCTTATTTTCGCCACGAGAAAGCACGTTAAGTTATGGGAGCGCAGTTTAAAACTGCGCGCAGTTAACGTTAGCAATCTGAGTCAGGAAAGCCAGTGTGTTGTGCAGAAAATCCTGAAAAATCAGTAAGCATTTATTCCGGTGTGGTGGCAAACAGCACAACCCCTATGACAGTTTCCTGACACGGGAGTTATGGGTTACCTGGAAAGCGGAGTTACTTCGTGAGTTCTGCACGGGCTTCGGCCAGTTCAGCCTGCGCCTGGGCCAGTTTGCGCTGGCGTTTTTCTATTTTGTCTTTCTGGCCGGAAGCCTGTGCTTCTTTCAGTTCGTGAGTACGTTCTTTTACCTCACGCTCTTTTTCCTGTACTTTCACCTGGCGGCTTTTCAGCAGGCCGTCGTCTGTACAGTGGTCTTGCACATTTTGCAGCGCTTCTTTAAGGCCGCTTACCCGCCCGGCATTACCCTGCTCCCTGGCATGAGTTAGTTGCTGTTCAATTTCGTGCTGCTTCGCGGCACAACCGGTAAGCTGGCTGGTTGCGGCCTGCGCCAGCCCTGAGGCCGCAAGAACAGGAACAGCCAGCATTATTGCGGTTACCCACCTGGTGGTTTTGTTACTCATCATCATCTCCTGATAGTTACTGCATTTACCGGCCACTCATTGGCAACGGTTTACTGAGTCTGTTCCGCAGGCTGTTGTTCAATCGCCTGCTTCGGTGGCCTTGGGTATTTCCACAACCATTTGCCACTCGCCATACGCCAGTAGAAACAAACAGCGCGTACACACCAGTCGAAGAACATCCCCAACCAGACACCAACCACACCGAATCCAAGCACAACGCCCAGCACGTAGCCCACCACAACCCTGGCGCCCCACATGCTGAACATAGAAATCCACATAGCAAAGCGGGCATCACGCGCCCCTTTCAGGCCCGCAGGCAACACCCAGGACGCAGCCCAGACCGGCATAAACGCCGCATTCAGCCAGAGCAGTATTTTCACCACATCTTTTACATCCTGTTCATGGGTGTAGAACGATGCCAGTAACCCGGCAAATGGCGCACTACCCCAGGCAATAATGGTCAGCCCGACGGTGGCCAGCCAGAACACATGGCGCAACTGGCGCTCTGCCTGCCCTATCTGGCCTTTACCCAGACGTTTACCGACAATAATAGTGGAAGCAGACCCCAGGGCGTTACCCGGCAGGTTAATAATCCCGGCAACAGAAAAAGCAATAAAGTTACCGGCAATGACATCTGTGCCCATCCCGGCGACAAAGACCTGAGTTAGCAACTTGCCGCCATTAAACAGGACAGACTCGATACTGGCCGGAATACCAATCCCCAGAACTTCCACCAGAATGCCAAAATTCAGCGGTTTGAAATAACTCTTCAGGCGAATACGAATGGCCGGAGTGAACCCCACCATCAGCACCCAAATAATGGCGAAGGCACCAATATAACGGGAAATGCTCAGCCCCAGCCCGGCACCAATAAAGCCCAACCCGTGCCAGGAAAAACAGCCGTAAATCAGCAAGCTACTGATAATAATATTCAGGATATTCATACCGCCATTGATCAACAGCGGTATTTTGGTGTTGCCTGCTCCACGCAATGCGCCACTGCCTATCAGGGCGATGGCTGCGGCCGGATAACTCCAGGCGGTAAGTTGCAAATAGGTCAGTGCGAGCGCTTTCACCGAAGGTGCGGCTTCACCGGCAATCACATTAATTATGTGTTCGCCCATAAGGTGAATCACCGCTGCCATCAGCACCGCAATAATGGTCATTAACACCAATGACTGGCGTGCCGCAGCCCGTGCGCGTTTCCGGTCGCGTTTACCCAGGCTGAAGGCCACCACCACCGTGGTACCGAGATCCACCGCAGCAAAAAACGCCAGGATAACCATGTTGAAGCTGTCTGCCAGGCCCACGCCTGCCATCGCTTCTTTACCCAGCCAACTGACCAGGAATGTGCTCAGCACACCCATCATCAGTACACAGGTATTTTCAATCAAAATGGGGATAGCGAGCGGCGTAACTTCCCGCCAAAACAAAACGCGATAACTCTTACGATTACGGTACCAGTGAGTTGCCCTCACGCGGTGGTTCATTGCGGAAAGTACTTTCAAATTGGACTCACAAACAAAATGTTGAAACCCAGTTTTAAATGATGAGGGAGTATTCATATTCCTGCAAAGGATTTTCAGGTTTATTTGTCTGATAATCCAGCGAGCTGCTGAGATAATCGCCACTTAGCGTGGATTTGGCGATTTAGGTTTGACAATTGTTTTTTCGCCGCTATGATTGCCTCCACACGATTCCTCTGTAGTTCAGTCGGTAGAACGGCGGACTGTTAATCCGTATGTCACTGGTTCGAGTCCAGTCAGAGGAGCCAAATTTAAGAAGCCTGCTTACGAGCAGGCTTTTTGCTTTTGTGCGTCCCTGATGTTAACTCAGAATTGCATCCAGCCTGGCAAGCACCTCATTTACAACGGCGCCAGGTATGCGTTCCAGCCGCATGCCGTTCCGGGCAGCCATATCAATGGTTCTGGGCTGGTCGCAGCGAATAACGCCCGTTGTTTTTGTCCCCGCCCCTTCCAGTGAAACGGTGAAACCCGCTGTACGTGCAAAGTTTCCGCCGCTGGTGACGGGAACCACTACCGGTAGCCGGGCCAGCTTGTTAAACGACGCCTTCGATACGATGAGTACCGGACATTTTCCACTTTGCTCATGGCCAGCAATCGGATCCAGTGAAACAAGCCAGATTTCCCCTCTGTCCATTTACAGGATCTCCTTGCCTACCGCAGGCGCATCAATCCATTCCCGCTCCTCTTCGCTCATTTCAGCGTGCGGATCGCACTGTGCCAGCAGCTCCTCAAGCGAATAATGAGGCCGTTTCTGGGGTTCAATAATCAGGCAGCCATTATTAATGGTCATGCCGACTTCGCTGTCCGTCGATAGCTCCAGCGTTTTCAGCACGGCGGGTGGAACCGCAAGCATGATGGATCCGCCAACCTTTTTCAGGCGAGTTTTATACATAGTGCACCTCCGAATATTATATTTTAATATAACATTTATGGCGGGAGGTGCGCTATTATTCACCAGATTCATGGTGATTTCCTTTTCGTAATGAAGTGTGCAGAAAGCCGTTATCCATCGAAGGACGGTACAGGTACAGGTGGGAACGAAGTGCGTAACTAAGAAGGCTGATAATAGAAAACTGTTTTTGCGGTTCAATGGATTATGGCGGATAGGATAAACGGAATGCGAGGCGGCTTCCGGCCCCGCCTGCCATCTCACCCAGTTTTACCGCCCATGTTCCTGGCGTAATGGCTCTTCCCCCTACCAGCCCAAGAACGCTGGCACCTTTAACAGCCACCTGAGCATTAGCAGCACTTGTTGCTGCACCCGTTGCCCGCTGATATATCATCTATGTAACATGAAGCTAATTTTTAAAGCCAGGCTTCCCATTCCTTTGACGCCATTGCTGGATCTTTTCTGCTATGGCTTCTGGCGTAGGCTGTTCGCCCGACTCGGGATAATAAATCAAATCCGATCCTGCTGGATGTTCTGACAACTCTATGAAACGCTCCAAAAGCTCGTCCTGATACGCTTCTGAACCTACATCGCTAATGATCTCTGCAATCAATGCAATGAAATCACTTTTTGAGTAATCACTGATAGTTCTCAAATTACTTACCTCTGTGAATATCTATATGTCTTCTTACCGGGTTCTGGTTGCCTGTATTTGACGGAACATTGACTCCTGAACTGTCTGGCGTCCAGATAATCGTAATACGCGGCTCTTCCTCTGTGGTGAACGTATACGCCTTCCCGTGCCCCCGCCACACCATACCAGCTCAGCGTTTCATCCCCGGTCAGTATCTTTCCCCCGCAGGTAGTCGAATCGCCCACCCGCAGGTAAAACCCCGTCGCCCCCATTAGTCCGTTCTCCTGTTCTTAAAAACATGACCTGACCAAATACCGGAGGGAAGTTCACTGGTATATTGACGTCGCACTCCTTTTCCTTGTCATATTTGTGGTTAAACTGATGCAATACTAACCGATTTGCAGTTTGACTTAAAATCGTTGTTTGTTATTAGGTTAAGAAAATTGGAGGCGTAGCGACACATTCAGTTTATGGCATTTATGAAGTTATCATTTCTTCACTCATCTGGCTGAGTTCGGAAACGAATCCTCTGCAGTTATTGAGCATTCGTTCCCTGCCAAAATCACCTTCGATCTCTGTCAGAAAGTAATAACCGTTAGCCTTGCATGTAATTAAAATTGTGAAATTCGCCTTGCCCGGTACCACTTAACTCCTGTTGATTCATTATCAGGGCTACCAGGCTCTGTCTCACATATGTGGAGTCACGAGTAATACGCAGGTAATCTAATCTATTCGGCATGAGCCAAAAAAGAGTGGACATTATGACCGTTCTAAAAGAATCATATTGGAACCGTATGGTTCCTGAACTTACCGTAACAGATTTTCCTGCTTCCCTGCGTTTCTATACCGATGTACTGGGTTTTAACATTATGATAATGCGCAGCGAACCCGATTTTGCCTACATCAGCCTTGGCGAGGCACAACTAATGATTGAACAATACCATGAGGAAGGATGGAATACGGGAGAACTCATCAGGCCGTTGGGGCGAGGGATTAATTTCCAGATAGAAGTTGATGATATTGAAAATTTAGTGGCACGTATTCTTACTCACGAAATAACTTTGTATCGGGGACTACGCGATAACCACTACAACGTCGGTGAGCATATAGCCTGCCAGCGGGAGTTTCTTGTACAAGATCCAGATGGCTACCTGTTACGCTTCAGCCAGTACTTAGAATAAAGTATCCCTGCTCATTTCTGGTCAGACAAGCACAATACATGGTCAGCGAGAAGCGGTAGCTGGAGTGCAGGAGTCATCCTGAAATAGAATGGCGAGACAATTAAAGAGAGGCGCGGTGTTTACCCCAGAATTTATAAATGAAGAGCTCGGAGAGTTTATCCTTGTAGCCAACCACAACCTGGAATCCGAGGACTCTGTGCAACTCAGTATTGAGTATAATCTTGCCAGAATATCCTACGGGTTATCCCAACTTCCTGCTCACATTCGAACCTGCCAGGTTATTTATGATATCAGAGGGCAATCAATCCCTGACGCAGTTCTCGCTCTGGTCAGCCGGGCACTTGAGCATTTAGCCACTGTGGAGTTCAAACGCTGATGGGGCTTCAGTTAATTGTAAAAGCTGACCGTAAGAAGATAGAAAAAGTGTTGGGTTCACTCACACCAGAATGTGAAATATTCCCCATTGCGGGAGGCCATTTTGGTATTTCAATTCCTGAGCAAAGCCTCTTGTTAGTGGGTGAAGATGTCGTTTTACGCAAACTGAGACAACTAACACGTTTTGACCTCTGGCAGGGATCCTGGCACGAATCTGAGCAGCGCTGGTTATGGTGAGTTTTTACTTTAAGCAAACAATTGAAGCCAGCCATCGCTCCCACTGCTGATTGCAGACTCCCCCGTGGCAGTGCCAGAAATGCTGCCACTTAATCGAGCTGGGGCACTGGCTCACCAATGTAAGTGTGTGTGCAGCAGCGGCAAGTCACCTGAACATCCTTCCCCGTAATCGACGGATTGACCTGTTGCAGAATTCCGTTCCCATCAACAAACAGACCTGGATAAAAGCTGCTCTCACCAATACAGACCAGTTCCCTACGCTGATGTTCATGCAATGCAACTAACCAGAATACCGGTTTGGTGGTATCAAGACGTCCACATACTTCGCTGAATATATCATCCCAGGATTTTCCAATCTGTTTGATCAGAAAGTGAAACAATGGTGTGTAGTCCCTGCCACGTTTTTGCCTGCCATGCATTGTCTCGCGCTTTGCCTGTAGCTCTTCACCCACCTTTTTACGATTACGTTCCCAGCGATACTCAGCACCAGGATTATTAGACCTATGCCGCGTAGTCGTGTTAACACTGCGATACAGCTTACTGGGCTTGTTAAGTTGATGAGTACGCATAGCCTACCCCTTGCATCCATTCTTTTGTTAGTCGGTAACGCCAGCCGAAGCCAGCTTCAATAGCTTGTGGCGGCATAAACAATGTTCACGCTTAAAGCAGACTTATTCTGCTGGAATACCGCCCCACAGACAACAGCCCAAAGTCCGCCCTTGTCATAAAACAGTTAGTCCGGTACCTGCAGACTATATTCGCTACCGGCACGAAGCAGCCCACAACAACTATTCCTGATTACCAAGAATGAGATTTAGTCAAATGTTGCAGATGGCTTTTCGTTCTCTGGTGACCAATAGCCACCACTGCCATGATATGTTTCAGCGCCTAATACAAACTGAGTACCGCAATGCTTACATACAAAATGATAATCAACTATATCACCCCATATCATCTTTTCAGCACACTCATTAAAAGTATATTGGTTCCAATCATCAGTTGCTTTGGTCTCGGTCAGAATCCCTTCATTGAGCGCATGCTTTGCAATACGAATAGCCTTACGTAAGTGTTCAGGATGACGGATGACGTATTTGACACATAGATCCTGGCAGTGTTCACAACTCATCAAAAGATCCCTCCACAATAATGATTTCTTGTCTAGGTTTAACCCGCTCACACAGTATTACACATGGTAATTGTTTCCTTCCTGAAAGACATTAACTATGTCCGCTCTGGCATAGAGCTACCAGGCAGGAAAGGTGTCATGTCTGCTCAGAGCGAAAAGCGGAAGTTCTCACATTGGTAATGGAGCGATTCCTAACGTCAGGGTGTACTAATCAATGAAGAGCAAGTCATCTCTTTAGAATATGAGAGAAGCGAGGCTAGCGCTGGTGCTGACACCTGACCTCGAGACTGCCAAACCAATAAAAACAGTTCTGTTGAGGACTCGAACCGCTTTCCTCTTCCTCCTACGTAGAATCCCAAGAATTTATGTGCTATCCGGTTGCAACTTAGCCATGCTAAGTTAGAAAAAGCATTGAGTACCTTAGGGTTGTATCGATGATCCTCTAAGGATCTTGGAGGCTTGTAAGGTGTAAGGTTCAAAGCCAATAGTTTATTGATAGTTACACTAGTGGCTCTCGTTTTTGCCTACAAACCTATATTTTTTATACAAATAATAGAAGTGTATTTATGAATACTCAGAAAATTAAGGTTGGCAGTGTACCCGAAATTATTGAGCTATTACCAAACTCTAGCGAGCAGGCTGATTCTCATCCTTTCATCCTATCGGCAAACAGTGCATGGGGAGAACAGGGAGCAGAAATATCAATAGAGAGATTACGCCAAAATATCGAGCCTTGGCTAACCGCTCTCTTCCAATCCGAACATTTAAATTTATTGATAGGTGCGGGTTTAAGCACGTCTATTCAAATATCAGCTACAGATTCACCTCCAGCTGGAATGGGTTGGATCAGCGATCTAGCCGTATGTAAAAGTGAAATAGATGCATTTTCTACTCAGGCTGCTAAAGCTGCAGGTCGCGATAACGGAAATATAGAGGATCAAATTAGAGCTATTAATGAACTTATTAAAGGACTTGAAATTCTGACTGTGTTGAATACCCCTCAACCTGAAAATCCTCCAGCTCCTCATGCTGCTTATAGAAATCTAAAAGCGGATTTAGAAATGCTCAAAGGAGAGCTTTCTCGCTGCCTGGGGGAGTTTTCAAGATCTGTGAGTGCCGGAGAATACTTGATTAAAACAGCTGAACCAAAGCGTAAAGAGGAAACTTTCAACTATCTAGTTAGCTTCTTGATGAGCTTTGCAAGTAGGACCGCTACTCGCGATAGGCTGCATATTTTTACAACAAACTATGACCGCATTATCGAAGTAGGTGCTGAGCTTGCTGGTTTGAGACTTATAGATCGCTTTGTAGGAAGTATCGCTCCAGTGTTTCGATCTTCAAGATTGGAGGTTGATTATCACTATAATCCTCCAGGAATTCGTGGCGAACCAAGATATTTAGAAGGCGTAGCGCGTTTTACTAAGCTTCATGGCTCCCTTGATTGGCATGAACAAAATAACGCGATTAGGCGCTTTGGTTTACCTTTTGGAGCACGTTCTGTTGAACCTTTTTTAGAAGCTGAAGGCCATCAAAGCAACAGCTTTGAACAACTTATGATTTACCCTAACTCAGTAAAAGATAGAGAAACTGCCGAGTACCCTTATGTTGAGCTATTTCGAGATCTAGCCGCAGCAACTAGCCGTCCAAATAGCACATTAGTCACCTATGGCTATAGCTTTGGTGATGAGCATATCAACAGGGTAATTGAAGACATGCTTACAGTGCCTTCGACTCATGTAGTCATAATGGCCTTCGGAGATCCGCTTGGAAGAATCATAAATTTTATTAGTAAGAGTGGAAGGAAAGCACAGATCACCCTATTAATGGGAAACCATTTAGGAGACCTCAAGACTTTAGTTGATAACTATTTACCTAAACCAGCTATTGATAAAGCATCAATAAAAATGACTGAATTGCTTAAGCAAAGAGGATTTATCCAGTCCAAAGAATTAGGTAATTCAACAGGTTCCGAGGTATCACAATGAGTTACTTACCAATAGAAAGATTAGAACAATTAAGAATTGGCACTGTTGGATTTGTATCACCTAATGAAATTAGAGTTTCTTTAGAGATTGACTCCCCTGATTCAGTGTCACTTCAAGGCGGTTCCCCTCGCAATTTTCCTCGAATAAATAGTTATGTACTGATCAGTAGCGATGATGGATTTCTCGTTGGACAGGTTGAGTGGATTGCCGTAGAACACTCTCCATACCCCAAAAGAAGAGGCTTACAAGATTTTGGCTTGATAGATCTTCCTTTTCCACTTAAAAAGCTCAGTATCAATCCCGTTGGTACTTTGAGAGTCGATAGAAAAAACGAAGATTACAAGTTCACAAGAGGAACAGATGCTTTTCCTTCGGTTGGTGACTCCGTGCTCCTGCCTACTGACCGGCAATTAAAATCGATAATCGAATCAGGTGACAATAGAAGAGTAAAAATAGGGGACAGCCCCCTAGCTAACAATGCGGAAATAAAAGTGGACCCTGATAGGCTTTTTGGGCGACATATAGCTGTTTTGGGCAATACAGGTAGTGGTAAATCATGCTCGGTTGCGGGGTTAATTCAATGGTCTTTAGATGCTGTTTTACAACAGGGACAAACTCCAAATGCGCGGTTCATAATACTTGATCCAAATGGAGAATACAGTAGGGCATTCGGTCCAGAATCAAAATACAAGGGGAAGCTATTACGTGTAGAAGCTAACACTGGTGCTGGAGAGATAGATCTTAAAGTTCCGTCATGGTTATGGAATAGCTCTGAGTGGGGTGCTTTCACTCAAGCGAGTTCAAAAGTTCAACTTCCTTTACTACGCCGAGCTTTGAGGGCGATGAGAAATGATGTTTTATCAGAAGATGACGTGACAATCCAAGCGAAACACTTCTGCGGTATCCTCCTCGTATCCATAAGGCAATTGTCAAGCCAGGGCCAGATATATGTGAATGGCGGCCATGCCAAAGGTTTCGCTGAAAGTTTAACGTCTTGGAATAATAGCCTCTCCACATTAAACGACAAAATCGATAACAAACCTTTCGGTAATCTAATAAACACGATGAATGTGTATCTTTCCTCTCGTATAGGAATTCAATGGCCTGAAAAACCTGAAGTTTCAGATACTGATCAGTTGATTAATGAATTGAAAAATGCATATGAAACGCTTGGAGGCGATGAACAAGAACTTCTTCCAAAAAGTGAAGATGCGCCTATTCGTTTTAAAGGGGATGATTTTGTCGCATACCTCGAAGCTCTAGCTCAAGAAACAGGCACAGAGCAATTCGTTGAATTCCTTTTGACTCGCATTCGAACAATGCTAGGTGACACCCGTATAAGTGCAGTAACAAATGATTCGGAACAGCCTATCAGTTTAACTAATTGGTTAGACACTTTTCTCGGTAAAGATGGACAAGGTTCCGTAACTGTTATCGATTTATCGCTAGTCCCTAATGAAATAATACATTTGGTAACTGCTGTAATTTCCAGAGTAACTTTTGAAGCCTTACAACGTTATCGAAGGCTTAAGGGAAAACCACTACCAACAGTTATGGTTGCAGAAGAAGCGCATACATTTATTAAACGCTACAAAGAAGATAGTGAGGGTCAGTCAGTCTCCGACGTATGCTGCAAAGTGTTTGAAAAGATCGCACGTGAAGGCAGGAAATTTGGGTTAGGTCTTGTGGTTTCTTCCCAACGCCCCTCAGAGCTATCTCCGACTGTGTTATCTCAATGTAATACTTTTTTGTTGCACAGAATTAGTAATGATAGAGATCAAGAGCAAGTCCTTAGACTTGTTCCCGATAACATGAGGGGGTTGTTGAGGGAGTTGCCATCGCTACCATCTCGGCATGCCATTCTACTAGGATGGGCTTCTGAACTTCCGGTTTTAGTTAGAATGAAAGAGCTTACTGAAAAACAAAGACCACAATCTGACGATCCTGATTTTTGGGATGTGTGGTCTAACACTACAGAAGAGCCTCGCGAAGTTAATTGGCAACCAATAGCTAATGATTGGCAAAGTTAATTAACTGAACTTAACTAATTTGTAGTAGTGTTAAAAGTAGTGACTCATATCTGACATGACAGTTTAGGTTAGTAGTTTCAATCTAACGGTAAGTGTCTACGGTGACGTTTTCATACTCAAATCTCCTGAAATGTGGGAGATTTGAGTATGGTTGTCCCTTATGAGCGAAGAACGGGCATTGAAAATCGTTCTGCAGTAGCTGAAAAAAATTCTAACGTAGCCATGTGTTAGTCGTCAGGGAGCCGTTCAACCTTAATGGGTGCCTTTTTATTTAATGATTTAAACTCAAATAGGTCAGATATACTGCTATCAGGCTTGCGACTGCCGCAATTGTTGCAACAATCATACTAATAAGCGGAATATATAAAGCTGAATATCTTATAAATTTATTTTTGGGTTCTAGATATTGAATAAAGTACATCTTCGCTTTAAGCCATCTGACTACCCATCTATCTTTAAATGTCTTTCTATAAAGAACACCTGAGTACCTTTGGTAATGGATGAAGTTTTTAACACTTTTCTCAATACGTTTACTTGTGATATTTTTTGCATCATAAGTTTGGTAAAGAATAAGATAACTATGAACTGCGACAGAGTCTTCAGTTCTAGGAGGTTCAACAAGAATATGAATATGACCAACAGCACTATATGTAATGGATAACACCCCACCAGATTGCATATGGTGATTAAAAGTTATTTTATCTGTTTCTATGACCTGCCGCATATTTCCAGTAAGTTTAGAATTAAACTGCAAACTCAACGAATCAAAGCCAAATCCATCTGGTTCATCTTGCTGGTCATAAACACTTACCTCTATACCATTTTTATTCAATTCTTCAGCTATACCTATAAGGCTAGCTTTGATAGATGGTTTGAAGTGTTTCCAATTGACTTTTGAAATTAATTTTCTTAAAGCATCCCTTTCAAACTCTTTACTATATTGTTTTATCCATTTCATTTTATAAACCCTACAGGATATTTCCATCATGATAACCTTTGGAGTTAACAAAGGAAATAGCCTCATAAACCAATATAGGTTAAAGTAGTGTTTGTACTCTTAATAGTGGTACAGAACGATACAGATAATCCTTGACTGGCTCCCCGTTGATTAATACACCGTGATGTTAGCCATGTCCGCTCCTGGCACGCAACGGACAGGCTAAGTGGTCATTGGGTTTGCTTTGAGCGAGTAGCGGACATCAACGCTGCCAACAGCGGCCGAGCGTAGCGAGGTCCTGCGCACGAAGTGCGCGATGCAGTGTTATGCATTTTTTCGTCCGTCAAATGGTATTAACCATTGGCAGCCGGTAACCTCTCTGAATATTGCCATAGTAAGCATTGAGTAGAACAGTACGAACTGTTGAAGTCCGTAATCTCTAAATTCATCCATACGATTCTCAAATGCGGTTTTCAGATAACCAATCCCTTCGACATCCTTCATGGCTGAATTAATCTGCCTTGAAAAGTTAATGATTAGATTAACGTTATCTTCTGATTGGCGTGGTTCCATTGCTTCAATCATTTCAATTAGATTAAAATTTTCAATCATTTCTGGTTCACTACATGCTTGCGAGTATGTGCCTGCCTTTATGTAGGTGTTTCTGTGGTGCCCATCCAATTCTCTGGCGCGTCTAAAGTTAGTGTGATCAATGATTGACCCAGCCCTTTTTAGGTTAACCAAATCGCCAACATCTACGACAGAAGGGGCAGCGTAAAGGACTACGGCATCGTTACCAAATTTAGTTTCTATGTGGGAGAGCAAGGTATGTTGCTGAGTGTACAGGTCATAGCGGAAATACTTCTGATTCCATAAGTGCCACTCAGAACCACTTGACATCGTTATGTATTGCGGACGCTTATACTGAAATAGCAAGTTAACTTTCATGGTCGGTATGTTCTTAACCTCTCGGCCAAGGTAATGCTCCATTTCATGAGCGATTTCCCTTAGTTCAACGCCTGAAAATTGCGGAGAGAGCCAGAATGGATATCCGAGCTTTCGCCACAGAAACCATCCTCTAGAATGAGCAACGGAGTCCAAGCCTAAAACGCCTTCTTGCACCTGGCCAAGGGGGAAATAGATAGATGTTTTTCTATCAAGCTCATTGTTGAAGTAACTTTCGAAAGTCTTTTCTTCGTATCTCGCATCCATTCACACATTCTCTATTATCATTTTGAATAGGTATAACGCTTATTTGGCGGAAAGCTCCATATTTAAACATGGTGTTTTCCGCCTTTGTAAATTTGATGTGTAGAACACTACATCGATTTTTCACAACTAACAATAGGTTGTAGGTACAGCTGGTGGGATTTGCATTTGCTACAAATATGGATTAATCCGTCTAATAAGCGTTGTCTATGCAAAAATGCAGGCAAAATATTTAAACGTCTGCTCCTGGCACGGAGCAGACATTCAGGCTCTGGCGGAAGCCATTTTTTTAGCTTCGTGAACAAGCGTTTCCATCTCTTACAGAGAGATGCATCCTTGGTAGCATGAAAAAGAGAACTAATGGGTTACACCGGAATAGAAGACTTCAGCAATTTGCTGAAGCGGTGGTGTTCCAGCCTCAAACAATTAAATAGGGCGAGGTCTCCCCCGCCCTATAATTATCTGGACATAAGCCTGATGAATCCGGGCGTATCAGCTGGCAAGCAGCCCCAACTTTAATGGTTCGCTGGTTAACAAATGGCTGTCCTGTTCTGTATCAACCTGGAAGCGTGTAACAGATTGCTGTAAGTGCACCACCTGCTCCTGTAACGAACTGGTGGCAGTTGCCACTTCAGCAACCAGCGAGGCGTTTTGTTGGGTTACGCCGTCCATCTGGTGAATAGCAATGTTGATCTGTGAGATACCACGAGTCTGCTCACCAGACGCCAGCATCAACTCGTTCATGATCTCCACCACTTCTTTAACATCCACCATCACCTCACTCATGGTGCGGCCAGCTTCTTTCACCAGGCCGGAGCCCTGTTCAATGCGGCTCAGGGAGTCATCTATCATGGTGCCAATCTCTTTGGCGGCAGTGGCACTACGTTGGGCAAGCGTACGCACTTCAGAAGCCACCACAGCAAACCCACGGCCAGCTTCGCCTGCTCTTGCGGCTTCTACTGCAGCATTCAGTGCCAGCAGGTTGGTCTGGAAAGCGATACCGTCAATCACGCTGACGATGTCACCAATTTTGGCGGAGCTCTGTTCAATAGACGCCATTGTGGACACCACTTCAGATACAACTTTAGCCCCACGGGATGCCGAGCCTGATGCTTTTAACGACAGTTCATTGGCCTTTTGCGTATTTTCTTCATTGTTTTTCACTGTCGCCATAATCTGTTCCATACTGGAAGCTGTCTCATCAAGCGAAGCGGCCTGTTGCTCAGTGCGGCTGGACAAATCAATGTTACCAGAGGCTATCTCTTCCACCCCGCTGCTAATCGCATTCGTACCACTGTGGACACCCCGTACCATGTTTTCCAGCCCGTCACGCATACGCTGCACGGCAGAAAACAACCGAGCGATTTCATTTTTACCCGTCACATCAATGCGCGCCCGTAAGTCGCCTTCTGCGATACGGTCAAAGACAGAAATCACTTTATTCAGTGGATTCACAATCAAACTGGTCATCACAGTCCAGGCAAGCCCCGCCAGAACCAGTGCGCAGGCGATAGAGAACCAGAGCACATACTGCATGCGCCTTACACGACTGTTGGATTCAGCATATGCGGTATCAATACTTTTCAGTTTGTAGGCAACGAGTGCTTTCGATGCTTTATCAAACGCGGCATACAACGCGGTTGATTTCCCGGCAGACTGGCGGTATTCATCCAGTTTACCGGCTTCCAGAGCAGTAATGCCCGGGTTGATAAACTCGTTCATTAGTTTTTCACGGCTGGTAGCCATTTCGGTGGCAATTGCCTGTTCCTCTTCCGGCTGCGGGTATTTCAGGTAGTTCTGCCATTTAGCGCCAGCAGTTTCGATTTTGCCCCGGGCCCGGTCCAGGGCCACTTTGGCTTTATCGGTTTCGCCTTTTCCCATTAATGATTCATACAGGCGTAAATCAAGACGACCACGTAATAACAATTCAGAACTTTCATTCAGGGAAACAAGGCCGGGCAACACTTCTGTATCCACACGAGCAAAGGATTTATTTCCTGACTGCAACGCAAATAAACCCAAAACACCGACAAACAATAATAAAGCCGTCAGTGAGAGAATCATCAAACTGAGTGCTGTGCGGATCTTTATTTTTCGAAACATAGAGATTTCCCTTTTGCCAATATCATAGTGAAATGGAGTATGGTGTTGAAAACCGCATCTTTAATAAAATGCAGGGCATAACTGAAATAATGCCCTGTTTGTTGTGTTAGTTATTACTTGTCGTACCCGGGAATGCTGGCTAAAAATGTTTTTAGTTTTGCACTGTAAAATTTTGCCAACATCATGGTGCCGTGGCCGCGGGTTTCGGTGCTCGCCGGAATAAGGAATAAATGAGCCTGTTTAAGCTGTTTGATTTCACCCGCCAGAATTCCTGTCTCCACCGGGTTACGCTCGTCGTCCGCTGAATTAATAATCAGCATGGGTGCGGTAATACGGTTAAGGTTGGGCAGCGCATTGTAATTTGCCGAGGAACCCCAAATATAAATGAAGTCATTGGCATCTGCAGTGACGGGTGCCGCCAGGCGCTCATCAACCAGTTTATCGGCCAGCGCGCGGGTTGGGGCCAGGTGTTGGTAAGCCAGCGTACCGCCAGTGGTGGCAATGCTGAACATAATATTTGCGGTCTTAAGGGCGGGAGGTTGTTGTTTATAATTACCCTCATCCCAGGCGGGATCATTTTTAACAGATTCGATCAGCATGCGGCGCATCATCCAGTTGCGCCCGGAAAGCTCATTAGGCTGGGAAGCCATCGGTACCAGGGCATCCATCATCGAGGGATATTTTTCGCCCCACAGCCAGGTTTGCATGCCCCCCATGGAATAACCCATGACCAGGCGCAAATGAGAAAGACCTAATCCTTCTTTAATTAAACGATATTGTGCTGTTACCATATCGTCATAATCGTAGTGCGGGAATGCCATACGCAAACCATCAGAGGGTTTTGATGATTTTCCAGAGCCGATACTTTCCGGGATGATAATAAAGTATTTTCTGCTGTCCAGAGCCTGGCCCGGGCCAAATAATTCACCAGCAAAGCCTTTTGCTAACAGTGAACGCACTGGCTGATTAGTTCCGTGAAGCAATAATACCGCCGGTTTACTTTTATCACCAATCGTATAGTAGTGAATACGCAGATTATTGAATTTATCTCCACTATTAAAGGTGAAAGTTTTTGCGGTCCAGTCAGCTTCTTTGGTGGTTGGGAATGCGTTTTCTGCTAAGGCTAAAGATGACAGGGTTAACAGAATGGCGCACGCGATACCTGATAAAATATGTTTTGACATAATGACAGCTCTTAAATTATGTGCAGGTTGTAGAGCTCCGATGGTAATTTCAATTCAGAATAATCCCAATAAAAATCAATGAAATCAGCACAATAAAATACGATGCGCTTTTTTTTTGTGTTTTAACAAGACGTTTTTAAGCCAGTTTTACTTATGCTGCTATATTGAGTGAAACGATTTACTTTTCTGGTATGCGAATAGCGGCAACTTGCGGGAAAACGAGTTGACATCGTAAAAATGAATAATAAAGCAGCACCATGCAGCTTTGGTTAGTGACGACAGCCTGCAATACCCTACTATCTCGCCTGAAGGACAGGAACATACTTTCTTTTGCCAAATCACAGAGCGGCCTGATAAGCCAGTTGGAGAGATTTTGTGGGCGATCAATTCATGATCAATAAGCTCTTAATACGTTTTTCCCAGACAATTTATTAGCATAATTACGGCTCATTCCTTTTTCTTGTCGTACAAATTTTTCCTCAAAAAATATTAACTGAATTATTATTTCATTTTAAAGTGACACAAGTCATGAAACTGTTTTATTATTTGTCGTCATTTTCATCATATTCTCATTATTTCAGAAACAGAAAGCCGCCACCCATCAGGATGGTAATGGCGGCAGTTATTATCAGATATTTACGGTAGAGACTTTTTCTTTACTGCTCAGTTTTTCCTGCTCTTGGGTGAATTTCTTTCTCTGGCTTAATTCTTCAATAATACTGGCAAAGCGTTGTTCATTAAGTTTATAAAACAGGCTCATGGTGAGCGCGGCAATCACTGCCAGACCACCTGGCCAAATAACATAAACAAAGCTGTCGCCAGCACCGTTTTAACCGCCAGCGGGAATTCTGTGGCTAAAAACTGTGCGGTGGCAACCAGTGCAACAGGAAATGAGGCATATAAAATAAACGGCCTGAACTTTCCTTTTGCCCCGATATTGCGCCGGGAATCCAGTAATACACCCGTAAACATATCTGTGGCCGCAGTAAAAAACTTGGCAACCAGAAAAATAATTCCTCGTTCACTGATGAATTGCCCGGCCCGGCACTGCAAAATTTATTGCAGGCACAGCAAATAGAAATTGTTCAGGTTACGCCTGATCAGGATGACAACCCGGACGCATAAGTAACACTTCATACTTATGCAATCAGGTCTGTCAGGTATGAACTCAGTGTCGCCCCGCAGGGCGGCACGTTACTCTTCACGCGCCAAAATAGCCGCCAGATGCTGCTCAAGGTGATTACGCTGCAAATAAGCCGTTAATTCACGCTCCCAGTTCTTGCCATCGCCCAGTATTGCTCGGCTGTGAGTGGGGGCGTACAGGTAACGGGTGTCGTACAGGTTAAGCAGTGACTGGTTCATGGCGTCGATATTGGCACCGGTTTTCTTACATTTTTCTTGCTGAATTGCCAGTGAGCGCAGCACCCGCTCGCGAGCCTGTTCATCGGGTTCCCAGCGCTGTTCACCCAATTCACTGAGCACCAGAAACTGTGGCTGAATACCTTCCGCAATGGCCGCCTGCAGGCGGTCATGTCCGTCGAGGATAACAAATGAAGCCAGGCCAGCAATAAACCACACCAACACGGGCGGCAGTGCCCCTTCCCGGCTTTTTTTACGCCACCATTTCACTCGCCCGCTGTGCAAATCTACCGGGTAGCGCGCCAGCAACAGGTGCCCGCCCCACCACCAGTCAACAAACCGGACAATCTCCGGGCTTTGCAGGTCAGGGAAATCTTCACTGTACAGCGCCCAGGGCACTGAAATATTGGCGCTGCTGGCAGGTGTTGTGAACCGCCATTGCCCGAATGGCACCGTTTGGTTGAGTGCATAAGGTGCCTGTGGTTTCACTGCTTCCATTGGGCGTAATAACCAGCGGCGTGGTGGCAACAACGGCGTGGGCGCTTCCATAAGCTGCCGGGCAAAATAGCGGCACCAGCCGCTCAGCCACTGGCTCTCTCCTGCGCGTTTCGCGCGCTCCACATCGGCAGAAGTAATGGCAGGCAACAACAACTCCTGCGCAGGATGTTCAGCATTAAACACCAGCCAGACGCCGCAGTGGTCTTTCAGCATGGTTGCCCAGAACAGGGTTTGACTATTGATTTGTAGCGCCATGCGGCCGTTGTGCCCGCTGAGCATCTCCATCGCCGGGCCGCACCCTTTACGAACCTGCAATTCCAGCCCCTGCCAACGGCCTTTCTGGTCAAGAAGATCCTTCCACCAGTAATCTGTCATCACCTTCTCCTTTTGCGTTGGGGAATTCTGAGCCGGGAGAAAATACCATAAAGCGAAACGTGGGTTCTCCCCCGTAAATTGGCAGGCGAAACATCAGCAGCCGTAATTACCCGGTGTTGTACAGCAAAAAGCCTGCGCACTGGCAGGCTTGAGTTGAAACAACTGGCTGTGGGTTACCAGCTTTTCAATCGAATTGTATGCATAAGCTGTTCTCCAGATAATGGCTATTTCCCCTTTGCCAGAAAGCAAGGAATATACAAATTCTCTTTTGCTAATAAACGGCGCAGTTCTGCTAACAGGTGAATATACTTACAACACCATATTCAGCATTAAAATAAATACCAGCCCAGAGATTGAAACCAGTGTAGACATGAGTGTCCAGGATAATAATGTTTCTTTGGTTGTCAGGCCGAAGAAATCTTTAATCATCCAGAAACTGGCATCATTCACATGCGAACAAATACAAGAACCCGCACCGGTTGCCAGTGTAATGAGCGCTAAATTGGTGTGGCTGTAGCTTGCCAGTAACGGAATCACCAGGCCAGAAGTTGAGATAGCGGCAACTGTAGCGGAGCCCAGGCAAATACGCAAAAATGCAGCCACACACCATGCCATAATGATGGGGTTAATATTCACACCTGAAACCAGAGTTGAAATATAAGTGCCAACACCGGAATCAATCAGCACCTGTTTAAATGCCCCACCGCCGCCAATAATCAGCAACAACCCGGCAATACCGGCAATCGCCTGGCCACATGAGCCCATCAGTTGGTTGATATTTTTGCCCCGGCTCAGTCCCATGGTGTAGATGGCAACCAGTAAAGAAACCAGCATGGCGATAGTCGAGTTACCGAAAAACAACACAACATTGTAGAAAATACCGGCATCGCCCGATGCTTTGAGGTGCATCATTTCAATTATCGTCACCACCGCCATTAAAATAACTGGCAACATGGCGGTGAAAAAGCTGATGCCAAAGCCCGGCATTTCTTCTTCTGTGAAGTGGTGTGTGGCACCCAGTGAAGCCAGGTTGCCTTCTTTGCGGAACGCTTCCGGGATCAGTTGCCTGCACACTTTATTCATCAATGGGCCGCACAAAATAAGCGAAGGGACCCCTACTGCAATGCCATACAACAGCACTTTACCTACATCTGCACCGTATTCACGGGCAATCACCGTCGGGCCGGGGTGTGGCGGCAGAAAACCATGGGCAATTAATAACCCTGCCAGCATAGGTACACACATAGTCATTGGCGAAATTTTGGCTTCCCTGGCGATGGCAAACAGTATTGGCACCAGCAAAATCAGGCCGACTTCGAAAAATAAAGCAATGCCCACAATAAATGCAGAGCAAACTACTGCCCAGTCGAGCTTTTTGGCACCAAAATAGTTTAATAAGGTTAATGCAATACGCTGAGCACCACCGGCATCGGCTAATAACCGCCCCAGCATAACACCAAAGCCAAAAATAAGACCGATATGCCCCAGAGTGCCTCCAAGCCCGGATTCAATAGTGGAGACAACTTTATTTAACCCCATCCCACTGGCTATTGCGACTCCAATAGAAACCAGTATTAATGAGATAAATGTATTTAATTTAACTTTAATTGTCAGCAACAGTAGTACAGCAATACCTACTGCTATGATTAACAGTGGCATAATATCCTCACATGTCAGGTAAGATGTTAGTGGCCAAAGGCCACTCAGATTGATGGAAAAGAAGGAAAAAGCGTGGTTTTTCCTTCTTTTTAGTTAGTAGCCGAAAATCAATGAATTGATTTTCCAGGTTTTTTATTGGGTGACAACCTCTCGTTCTATGCGGACATGAGGTTTATCATCAGACCCAGTGGCCACTATTATTTATTCATATATTCTTTTAATGCTGTGGTGATTTTATCAACGTCATAAACGCACCCACGCCATGTTCCGCCACTGACCGCCTGTAATGCGGCCCACAAACGCGTGTCATCCGGTAATTCCGGGTCTGGGCCTAATCCGGGGTGAACCGGGCGCGCATTCAACACACGGGCAGCCTCTTCAGGCGTGGCACACAATTTCTGTGCGTTTTCCCCAAGGAAATTCACTTCTCCCTGTAAATTGCGGCAATCAATCTTTATTTCCACAATATCACCGGTGCGCAGCTTGCCTACCGGCCCGCCAGCCAGTGCTTCAGGGCCAACATGCCCAATGCAGGCACCCGTTGAAACCCCGGAGAAACGGGCATCGGTAATCAGTGATACCTGTTTGCCATAGGAAAGGTGTTTCAGAGCACTGGTCACCTGATAGGTTTCTTCCATGCCCGTGCCAGATGGCCCGGTACCAATGATAACCAGAATATCGCCTGCTTTTACCTGCTCATGCTTGATGTCATAAACTGCGGCTTTTTCACTGAGGTACACTTTTACGGCGCCTTTATGGTAATACAGGCCGTTTTCATCAATCACGCTGGTATCAATGGCGGTTGATTTAATCACGGAGCCTTCTGGCGCAATATTCCCTACCGGGAATGTGATGGTGGATGTTAACCCACGCAGGCGTGCCTGCTCTGGCGACATAATGACGTCATCCGGCTCGACCTGTTCCTGCTCGCGCAGAATCGCTTTGAATTTACTGCGCCGCTCTGAGTGTTCCCACCAGTCAAGGTTCTCCTTCAGGGTATGGCCGGTTACTGTCATGACATCTTCATGGAGTAACCCCAGTTCCCGCAAATAGAGCATTACTTCCGGCGCACCGCCCGCCATAAATGCGCGCACCGTGGGGTGATAAACTGGCCCATTGGGTAACACACTGACCAGCCGTGGCACCTGGCGGTTAATACGGATCCAGTCATCCACATCCGGAATTCGGCAACCGGCCTGGTGGGCAATCGCCGGAATGTGCAGCAGCAGATTTGTCGAGCCGCCAAACGCCGCATGAACCATCATGGCATTTTCAATTGCTTTATCTGTCAGGATATCTTTAGTGGTGATACCCAGGCGTATCAGGTTCAGCGCCGCAGCAGCCGAGGCCCGGGCAATCTCTGACCATACAGGTTCGCCAGAAGGTGCCAGTGCCGAATGAGGCAGAGCCAGCCCCAAGCCTTCTGCCACCACCTGCGAAGTGCCTGCGGTACCCAAAAACTGGCAGCCGCCACCAGAAGAGGCGCAGGCTGAACACCCCAGGCGGCGGGCACTTTGCAGGGTCAGTTCACCATTGGCAAACCGGGTGCCAATAGTTTGCACTTTTCCGTTATCTTCGCCATTCAGCGCAGGCAGCGTTGCACCACCCGGCACCAGCACCGTGGCTTTATTATGCTGTGAAGCCAGCGCCATCATAGTTGCCGGTAACCCCTTATCGCAGGAAGCAACCCCGATAATGGCTTTTGCATTGGGCAAAGAGCGAATTAACCGGCGCATCACCATTGAGGCGTCGTTGCGGTACGGCAGTGAATCAAACATACCTGTTGTGCCCTGCGTCCGCCCGTCGCACGGGTCAGAAACATAGACGGCATAAGGTAATGTGTGCTGGCTTTTAAGTTCCTGTGCTGCTGCCCGGAGTTGAATGTCCAGCTCGTAGTGCCCCTGGTGCAATGCCAGCGCCACGGGTTTGCCCTGAGGCTCACGCAGCCCACCCAGCGTGCTGAGTAACAGCACGCTGTCCTGGTCCAGTTCTTGTGGAGCCCAGCCCATCCCGGCATTCATGGTCATGCCAAAAATATCACCACTCGGACGGTTAATGAGCATGTCGGCAGTGAGCGGTAATTCCCCCTCAGGGCCTTTAGCATGTGTTCTTACCTGGTAAATCGTATTATTTTGCGGATACAGTTCAGTAAATAACATACAGCCACCTTATTGTTTTAACAGCCCCTGAGCCGCCAGTAGTTCACGCACTTGCTGTTTTGCTGTTTCCGTTGCTTCCATTACCGGCGGGCGGCACCAGGTGTTGACTGGCAGGCCCACGCACTGCATTGCATACTTAATTAATGAAATAAACGGTGTTTCCAGTGCATACAGGCCAGGTAATTGCATGAGTTTTTTATTCAGCGTAACAGCCTGGGCATATTCACCTTTGCAAAATGCATCATAAATGCCTACAGATAATTCGGGTGCGAAATTTGCACTGGCGGAAATTGCGCCATCGCCACCTAGTAGCAAGGTATTAAATAAGTGGTCGTCATAACCGCAGAATACAGAAAAATCGGGCCGAACTTCTTTTACGGTATTTATCATGCTGCGCAAGTGGCCAACGCTGTCGATGGTGTCTTTAATGCCAACAATATTGCTGTTTTGCAGTACCAGTTTTTTGACCATTTGCGGTGACAAATCCTGCCCGGTTAAATCCGGGAAGTTATAGATAATAACCGGTAAAGAAACACTGCGGGCAATTGCACTGTAGTACAACTCAATATTTCGTTGCGCCACTTTCCAGTAGAACGGGTTGATGACAACCACCCCGTCAGCCCCGATTTTTTCTGCATGCTGAGCCAGAGCGATGGCTTCTTCCATTGATGTTGAACCCACGCCAATTAACACGGGCACCCGCCGCTCTACCGCACTCACAGCAGCCTGAGCAAATGCCATCCGCTGCCCGGTGCTCATTTGGCTGAATTCGCCACCAGTGCCGAGGTAAAACAGGCCATCCACACCCCGGGTTATCAGAAAATCCGCCACCCGCTTAATTGCCTCATGGTCGATATTGCCTTCAGCATCAAAGGTGGTAGAAACCGGAGGTATAATGCCTTTAAACTTTGTAATCATAAACACTTCCCTTATTACTAAAACGCGGTTGTTTTTTAAAACCAAGCCCTTCAGATATTTGTTCTGAACATTGTTTCAACAGTGATAAGTAATGTTCTTTTTTCTTTCCCGAGAAAATAAATGGATTACCGGATAACGAAATCACGTAATTTACCCGGTGGTACAAATCAAATATCGGCATACTCAAACAAACTGCGCCATATGCAGATTCTTCATTATCAATTGCCCAGCCACGGGAGCGCGTTTTCTGCAGTTCGCTAATAAATGCTTTCTTATCAGTAATGGTGTTTTCGGTATATTTTGCCAGCGCCAGCGTTCCCATAAAGTAGTCAATTTCTTCTTTGGACTTCCATGCCAGCAAGGCCTTACCCAGAGCAGTAACATGTAATTCCAGTTTTTTGCCGATCCAGCTTTTACGAGTGGGAGCTGTGCCCGGGGTTTCCACTTTATCTAAATAAATGGCGTACCCATTCTCAATGGTTCCCAGATGGCAAATCAGCCCGCTTTGCGCAGATAACGCCTGCATGGGCCGTTTGGTCACTTCGAAAATATTTTTTCTGTGTAACGCCTGGCAACCCAGTTCATAATTTTTAATCCCCAGGGTGTATTGCCCCTGGCTGTTTTTAACCAGAAACCCGCACTCCACCATGGTATTCAGTAAATTCAGCAGGCTGCTTTTTGGGTACTGAAACTCCCGGAGCAATTCCATAAACCCCACGGCACCGATATAGGCGATGTAGGTCAGAATTTTTTCTGCACGGATTAATGATGTACACCCGGTCCTGCTCATTGGCGGCTCCTTCTGGTTGAAAGTGAGTCTATCGGCATCAATTGCAGCAAAATACTGCCAGTTCAGCATGCTGAACCAACCACCAGGCGTAATGTGAGCAAGCCCAAAGAAAAGGAATTACAGCAAAGAAAATACCGGGGAAAAGCAAGAAAACCGCCATCTGAGCGTGTGCGGCCTGGGTTGGATACAAGAAGAGTGGTACTGGATGGTGCCCGGCCACCAGCCTTAATGGCTTATCCGGCAGAGCGGTGCTATTAGTTAGTACAGGTTTTAGTGGTAGTTAGTACAGGTTGTGGTGGTGGGAGCAGTGGCTGGTTGTTCTGCCATTTGCAACAACGCACTGTGGAAAGAGGCATTAAATACCTGGCCGTGAGTCAGCCCCGGGTAAAGCCTGGCGCTGGCATTAACCCCGCGCGCACGTAATGTGTTTATCGCCTGCCCTGCCTGCTCCAGCACTAAGGCAGCATTCACCGGCGCATTACTGTCTGTTGCAGGCGCCTTGCTTCCGGTACCTTCCATATACTCCAGTTGCTTGTGGCAAAACTGCGCCGGAGTGAGGCTTACCAGGCGTTTCAGCACAGCAAAGTTATCCCGCTCCAGTGACGGGCTGGCGGAGTAGTAGTAGCTAAAAAACCGGGAAGAGAGATAAGTATCGATTACAAATAACCCGCCAAAAGAGTGCCCCCACAACCCGCGTGCTGCCGGGTTTATATGAACCCCTTTCTCCATGGCTGGGGCAATTACGTTTTCCAGCAGGTGGCGAAACTCTGCACTGCCGCCACCTTTGTGCCCAAAGCGCGTTGCGCTGGCTTTTACCGGTTCAGGCGTACTTTCCGGCGGAATGTAATCCCAGGCGCGGGCGGTTAAATCAAACGGTAGCCGGGTTTGGTAGCCAACGGCCACAATAACCAGCGGCGTTTTAGCTGAAAGTTGCTCAAGGAACGCCTCCGACAGGCGGTCCATTACCGCATTGCCATCCAGCATATACAGTACCGGGTAACCCGCAGGTGGCGGCGGCTGGTTGGGTATGGCAGCCCACACGGTATAGTGCCGCTGCTGGTCTGCAGAATTGAACTGCTGCACGTTGAAGTGAAACCTGCTGGAGCCTTTATCGGCAATGTTCTCCCCCAGCGGTTGCATATCGGGCCTGGCGTAGCCACTGGCGGCAGGCAGAAGAATAAGCAATAAAGCCACCCACAGTGCCGAAAACAGCTTCGTTCCCGGGTACGGTTTTATCGTGTTCCAGCCAGCCATACAGTGTGCCCCACGCTTTTATCGGCGACGTCAGCAGCTCTTGCTCGTCAAAAGAGAGATAATTTAATGCGAATGATTGCTAATTTCAATACGATGGTTATGGTGAATTGCCAGCCAGGGGAGCCTGAATTATTCCCAGCAATTGATACTCCGTATCGTGCATTTCCGGTTCGATGGGTAACTGTCAATGATGATACACCGGGATGGGAGGATGCCTGGGATATTATTGACCTGTCTGACGTAAACGGTGATGAGGAGGCAAGTGATAGCTTCTATTATGAATTTAATCGATACAAGGGAACCAGGGTCGGCAGATATCCGATGGAGATACTACATGGTGTGGGGATTCAAGATTTTGTCTTTCAGGTGGGGGCCGAAGAAAAAGTAAACTGGATGCGGGCAGACAATGGTATCGGCTACTTTCATAAGTCACCAGAGGGGCTCTGGGCGTTTTCGTGTCCGTTTCACGAGATTGTCGAGCTGGTGCAGGCTCACCAAACACCAGGAGCAAGTGATCCCGGTATATAAGTCGATTCGCAACATGAGCCCGCTCCTCGTTACTCAGCGATTAGCGATACCCGGCGCGGCGCGCACGAACGTTTTATCCGTGACCTGGTCCACAAGAAACTTAGCCAAATTGCCTCTGGACAGTTTCATGCTGAGCCTGGTCCGCCCGTACCAGCCCACATCAACATTGCCATTTGCAGGACCATCCCTGAGGTTCGGAATTCTCACCAGTGTCCAGTCGAGGCCGGAACTGGCGATGAGTTCACCCGTCGCCCTGATGTCTTCATAAGCCCTGGGCACAATCACCCTGAACAGCAACACAAACGCATGTGTCCCAAGAGTGAACCCATCCCTGGGATCGCGATATGCGGCGGTGGAGATCTGGATGAGGCGACGCACGCCCATTTGCTCCATCGCGGAGATGATATTGGACAGACCATGCATGACCGGTTTGTTCCCCTGGACCTTCAGGCTGTCAGGACCGAGTGCGCTGATTACTGCATCAGCGCCGCGAACGCACTTCGCAATTGCTTCATAGTCCTGCAAGTCGCCAACGATGACTTCGGCCTTTCCCGCGAACGCGTCAACCTTTCTGGCATCGCGCGTATAAATAGACAGGCTGTAGCCCTGCCTGAGAGCTTCTTCGATAATGTATTTTCCAGTCGGACCGGTCGCACCAAACAGAGAGAGTTTCATTTTTAATTCCGGGTAAACAGATGTTGTTTGCTCTTACACGCGGGGGCGCTGCCCACAGCCTAAGGTCTGGAGGGCAATTCGAACCGAAGACCGATTAACTTCTCGGTTTCGACCCACAGGCGCTTTGCGGTCTCTTCATTCTGCGCACGTTCATCGATACGCGCACGTACCGGAGGGCCTTTGTGCCCGAAGAAGCGTGCAGGCCCCCAGTAACTGCCCGGTGGTGCATTCGGATCAGTTGCTGCACGCATTGTATTAAGCGCCCCCTCAAACGTCCCCAACTGGAGAATGGGGTTAAGTACGCTTGCCATGACGCGTTCGTGCGGACGCAAGTGGCGTTGTAGCTCGCTTTTTGTCCACCCCGGATGAGCAGACGTGACCAGTACGCCGGAACCACATGCAGCCAGACGTCGCTGAAGTTCAAGAGCGAAGAGGAGATTCGCAAGCTTGCTTTGCTGATAGGCCTTCAGTGCGTTATATGGCCGGTCATTCCAGTTCAGGTCGTCGAAGGCCATGTGACCGGCGTGATGGGCCAGGCTTGAAACAATGACAATTCGCGCATGTGGCGTGCGGAGCACAAGCGGCATAAGGCGCTGAGTAAGCGCTGCATGGCCGAGGTGATTTGTGCCGAACTGAAGCTCAAAGCCTTGTTTGGTACGTAATAGGGGTGGAAGCATCACGCCTGCGTTGTTGATGAGCAGGTCGAGCCTGTCATGCGTTGCAGTGAACCGTTCTGCAAAGGCTGCGATGGAATCAAGATCCGCAAGATCAAGAGCCTCCATGGTCGGTAACGTAGAGGGCTTCTCATCAACAACTCGCTTGAGCGCGCATTCACCTTTGCTGAGGTTTCGGCATGCAAGCACAACCTTCGCGCCACGGACTGCAAACATGCGAGCCGTTTCGAAGCCGATTCCGGTATTCGCGCCAGTGACTATGACAGTCCGGCCGGTCTGATCCGGAATATCATCAAAGGTCCACGTACTCATCAGAACCACCTCCACCGTTAAGCCGCAGGTAACGACAGAAGCATCTCTGCGTCGAGCGTGGGGACAGAGTTGCATGCAGTGACCGTACCTGCACCAAAAGAACGACAGTTTTCTTCATTGACATGGTCATGCCACCTTCGCCAAAAGGGCCTGCACAGCCGCCCCGGTACTGGCGATGGCAGCTTTTGCCGCATCCGGGCCTTGTACCGTGCCCTCGATGCGGATGAGTTCGACGTCAGTCAATCCAATGAAGCCGAGCACATGCAGAAGATAGTTGGTCTGGAAATCGAAAGGTGCATAGACTCCCTCCGAGAAAACACCTCCGCTAGCAGTGACCAGATAAACCTTCTTACCAGTAAGCAGTCCCTGGGGGACGCCTGTCCCGTAACTGAAGGTGACTCCCGGCCAGGTGATGTTGTCAATCCACGCCTTGAGCTGCGAAGATGGAGCGAAATTCATCATGCCGGACCCAAGCACAATCACGTCGGCCACACGCAACTCATCAACCAGTTCCATGGCATCTTCGACAGCCTTAGTCTCTTCTGCCGTACGGGCATCAGGCGCCATCACGCGACCCTTGATATAGTCTTGCGTAATGTGTGGCGCCGGGTTAGCAACAAGGTCGCGAACGGTCAGTGAGCCCCCGGACTGCATCCTGATGCCATTGGCAATTTCCGTGGCGAAGCGTGTGGAAAGACTTTCAGTTCCTCGAGGGCTGGATGTAATCAGCAGGATTTTGCTCATAGTGATTCCTCATTTGGTATAAAATAGATACCAGGTAACATTTTCATCCCTGGTTATCTATCGATACAGAGGATACTAAGATTCCTGTCTGCATTTAACAAGAAGGCACATCCATGTCACTGAGTCACAAAAACTTGCCCGAAGAATTGCCATCCCCTGATTCGGGAGGCTGTCAGGCTACCCGCGAGATACTGGATCGTATCGGCGACAAATGGAGTCTCTACATTATTGCCTCGCTGGCCAACGGGAAGCGGCGGTTCAATGAGTTAAGGCGCAATATAGAAGGTATCTCCCAACGGATGCTGACGCTGACTTTGCGAGGAATGGAGCGCGACGGTATTGTTACCCGGACGGTCTATCCGACGATTCCGCCACGCGTTGAATATGAACTCACCGAACTCGGCCGGACGCTGTTAGTGCCTGTGATGGCGCTCGTGAACTGGGCAAACGATAACCGGCTGGCCATTGCCGAAGCACATAAACGCTTCGATGACGCGCGCGAGCCAGACGAGAGATAAGCCTGGAGCATGATTACGGCAGTGATTGAAGCCATTTGCTGGCCGAAACAGAAAAATTGTACATCGGAGCGCCAATTACGATGACGTCACTCGCCAGAAACTCTTCAACCAGGTCATCAGACAGGCGATGCTGAGTGACCACATCATCGCTGGATACGCTGACAGGTAAGGCACGGAAAAGTGCTGCGATTTCACCGGTCAGGTGCGGAATTTCGTCCTGCACAACGTCACGATAGCGGGTAACAACTTCAGGGAGTTTTTCCTCCAGCTGACGTACGGTTTCGAAGGACAACAACCGGGTCAGCTTTCCTGTAAAATGCCTGAATCAATATGTTGGATTTGAGCTATAACCGTCTCCTGATGCAATGAACAATGTTTAAAAGTGATATTCCTGTTATTTAAATGAACGTGCTGCACGTTCAATAAATGTGGCAACCTCTGCCGGATGAGAAATCATTGACATATGACTTGAGGAGATTTGTTCGGTCACTGACCCGGTCATTTTTACGATCTTTTGCTGCACCGGATAGGGCAGCGCACGATCGTCTTTCGTCATCAGATACCATGTGGGTTTCTCTTTCCAGGCTGCATGGCTGACAAGTCCGTCAAATGCGCTGGCAGAGATGGGCTGGTGTGACGCTGTCAGCAGTTTAACTTTCTCTTCGGGAACATCACCTGCCATCACGCGTCGAAAATCAGCCGGGTTATCCAGCCAGATCAGCCCGTTTTTATCGGCCTCCATCCCGCCCATGGGCGCACCCAGCCGTGTTAATAAACCTGATACGGACTCCCCACTATCCGGAACGAGTGCCGACAGGTACACTATTCCCCGAACCCGTGAGGCATTGCCCGCCTGTGTCACCACAGCGCCTGCCCAGGAATGGCCAACCAGCAGGACATCGCCATGCTGACGTGCCAGCACCCTTTCTGTTGCTGTTACATCGTCTGCGAGCGATGTCAGGGGATTTTGCACCGAAGTGACGTGAAATCCTTTTTGTTGCAGCCTTTCCGTGACTTCAGACCAGCTTGAACCATCGGTGAATGCGCCATGAACCAGCACGATATTTTTTACCATTTCAGCTCCTGATAAATTGGATGCACCCAGGAGTGCAGTGAACATTAATGTGGCAACCGTTTTGTTCTTAAACATATAGTTGACGACCCTTATTCACATCCGAGTTTCACCGTCGTTTAAACCCGATCAACATCGACCAGGTTCTCTATGGTGGTAAGTTTAAAAGGAGCAGGACGCGGGAGTAAGGTGTGGCAAGGGACTTTAACCATGTTAAAAGCGACAAATTAAGACCGGAGTATACTTCGATGCGCATCGCCTTACTGGCCCTTGAGGGCAGCCTTCTGTCGGCAATTGCCGGGCTTTCCGACATATTCTGGATAACCAATCAGGTCGTTCTTGGGAGCCCGGAGCATGCTGGTCGCTTCAGCACGCCCCCCTTTGAAACCGTGATCGTTAGTGCAGACGAAGGCCCAGTATGGGATGCACAGGGCAGATTAATTCCCGTCGACTGCTCATTTCTTTCAGCCGGTCAGCCTGACATTATCATCGCCACCGGTATGGCGCTGGATGTAAGTCGCATGCCAGTCAACAGCGAAAGCATCAGGAAAGCGGCGGTCTGGATAAGGCGACGTTATGAGGAGGGAGCCAGGGTCGCAGGTGCCTGTGCAGGCGGCTTTATCCTGGGTGAAGCCGGGCTGCTTGACGGCCGGAGGTGTACCACCACATGGTGGCTGTATCATACGCTTCAGCAACGTTACCCCAATGCCAGGCCAGTGTGGGGAAAAGCGCTTGAAGAGGATGAACGCGTGCTGACCAGCGGTGGGCCTCTTTCCTGGGTAGCGCTTGCTCTGCATATCATTAAGCGAGAAGCGGGTGCGGATGTTGCCAGGCTGACGGCAGACATGGCCGTGGCTGACAGCCAGCCACTGTCTCAGCAGGTGTATGCCCCTCCGGGATTCATTAATACCCGACACCCTCTGCTGATGTGCGCCGAAGAGGTGATCCGCTATCGCAACCCTGGTATCAGCGCTGAGGGCCTGGCTACGGCGTTGAATATGACAGAGAGAACACTACAGCGGAAAATCAAAAAACTGACGCAGGAAAGTCCCAAGGAGTTCATTACCCGGGTCAGAATTGAGTCTGCCTGCGTGTTGCTGGCAAACCCTGTCACCAACATTCGTGAGGTTGCCGCAGAGTGTGGCTACACCGAAGATACCGCTTTCCGTAAAGCTTTTGGGCAGGTGATGGGAATGACGCCTTCTCAATATCGTAAATGGATTGAAGAGCGCAGCAGTTTAAATACGGTATCAGATTTAAAATTAAATAAGTAAAAGTACCAAGCCTGTAGCTAAGGTTTCGATGACAACTTGTAAATAATGCTGTCGATAAGGAATATTTAATATTTGTACCTTTTCAGTCGATCTATAAATAGTTTGAATGCTGCTGAATTGTCTTTTCGTTCCTGATAGTAAATGTGATAGCCCGGAAAGCTCTGGCGCCAGTCATCTAACATACGAACAAGTTTACCTGCTCTCACTAACTCATAGGCCTGGACTTCTGTGAGGCAAGCTATTCCTGCTCTCCCTGCACAGCAGCATCAATAATCAGATCGATAAAGCCTTGATTACACATTTTCATGCTGACCATCATGCTGGCGAGGTAGTTCTGCCTGCTACTCCTCGCGGTCTGCACCATATGCCACGGCTTTTATGGCCTGCAGTGCATCCATGCGAATTTTCAGTGCCGCCTTAATATTGTTATATGCCGTGCTCCCCAGTGGAAGGCGCAGAGGAGGGTTCGCAGCATCAGCCGCAGCAATCATCGCTGCCACAGTTTTTACCGCATCGCCAGTAATCGCAAATTCTCCTGATAACAGCGCTGCCCTTAACTTCCCGGACGCCGTATCACGGTAAACGGGCAAGGCTTCGGCAATATCCAGCCCGGCAGCAAATTTGGTTGCCGTTGGCCCCGGCTCGACCAGCAAAAAGTCGATACCAAATGTCGAGACTTCCTGGCGGACAGCTTCGACAAACCCCTCTATTCCCCATTTTGTGGCGTGATACAAGCTGAAGTCAGGGTAAGCTATTTGCCCGCCTTCGGAAGAAACCTGCACAATACGCCCGCCACCTTGCTGCCGCATAAATGGAATCACCGAGCGAATCAGTTGAATTGAGCCGGTAAGGTTGGTGGCAATTTGCCGTTCAATTTGTGTATCACTCAACTCTTCTGCCGCGCCAAATAAACCGTAAGCCGCGTTACTCACCACAATATCGATATGCCCGGCCTGCGCAAATGCAGCCTCAACAGCAGGCCTGATTGTTGCGGTATGGCTGAGATCAAGTACCAGCACCTGTAAGCGTTCGCCATATTGTTCGCGCATGTCGTCCAGTACAGCTTCACGCCGAACACTTGCAAACACCCGGTCGCCACGGGCCAGAAGCATTTCACACATCAGCCGGCCGAGCCCGCTGGATGCACCGGTAATTAGCCAGGTTTTCATTATGGTCATCTCCATTTAGTGAACAGGATTTCATCATAAACGGAATAATTGGTGGCATAATCTCCACAAAATGGCATGAGATGGTGGGGAAAATTCAACAATGAAGCGACCTTCCTGGAGTGAATTACAGGCGGTGAAAACCATTGCCGAACAGCACAGTTTTCGGCTTGCTGCGGATGTGCTGGGGCTTAAGCGTTCAACGCTCAGCCATACCATCAAAGGTCTGGAAGCAACACTTGGCGTGCGGCTGTTTCATCGTACTACGCGCAGCGTAGCCTTAACCGATGCAGGTGAAATGCTGCTGTCACGCCTGTCGCCGCTGCTGGAAGAGATGGATGAACTGCTCAATGACGTGACTGCCAGTGGCCACCAACCCTACGGTACACTGCGTATCAGCGCCAGCGATGCTGCTATCAGCCTTCTACTGGAAAAGGTATTACCGGCGTTTATCCAGCAAAAACCAGGGATTGAAGTTGATCTCGCCGCGCAAGGCCAATTGGTTGATATCGTGGCACAAGGATTTGACGCGGGCATTCGGCTTATTGAAGATGTCCCTAAAGATATGGTGGCGATACCCCTGAGCGGCCCCATGCGCTTTGTTACTGTAGCATCGCCGGGTTACCTGGCTTCGCGGGCGAAAATCAAACATCCTCAGGATATTATGCAGCACACCTGTTTGCGCCAGCGCCTGCCCAGTGGCAAGCGTTATCACTGGGAATACCAGCAAAATGGGCAACAGTTTGCACTGGATGTACCGGGCAGCCTGACTCTGGACAACAGTGCGTTAATGGTTGAAGCCGCCGTAAGTGGGCTGGGCCTGGCATATGTGCCGGAGCGCTACGCACAGCCGTGGGTCGCTAACGGGCAGTTGATTACATTGCTGGGCGACTGGGCAATTTCGTCTCAAGGTATTGCGCTTTACTTTCCACAAAACCGGCATATGCCCGTCGCACTGCGACTGTTTGTCGATACAATTAAAGCAACATTACAAGCACAAGATTAATTCACCTGCCAGCTAACGGCTGTTCTGGCGGGTATTACGGATTACGGCGAAGAGAACTTCTTATATCCTGGGTAACGCGCTGTATGGCAATATTGCCGCCGAACGGGTTGTGCTTTGAGGAACCGGACATGACTAACTTTTATCAACTTACTGCTACCAGCCTGAGTGGCCAGCCCATCTCTATGGCCGACTACGCAGGCAAACTGGTTCTGGTGGTAAATACCGCGAGCCATTGCGGTTTTACACCACAATACGCGGGCCTTGAAACGCTTTACAAAAAGTATGCCGCGCTGGGGCTGGTGGTGCTTGGTTTTCCCTGCAACCAGTTCGGTAAGCAGGAACCCGGCGGTGCGGACGAAATTGCTCAGACCTGCCATGTCAACTACGGTGTGAGCTTCCCGATGTTCGCAAAAGTTGAGGTCAACGGCGCTGCTACGCACCCGGTGTTTCGTTACCTGAAAGCAGAGTTGCCCGGTGTGCTGGGTGGGCGAATTAAATGGAACTTCACTAAGTTCCTGGTAGGGCGAGACGGCCAGCCAGTCAGGCGTTTTGCACCGTTCACCACCCCAGAGAAAATGGAAGCCGTTATCCTTGCTGCACTTGAAATCTAAGTATTCCGGTTATTCGGGCCATTCAGGTTCAGAGTGCTTCTCTTGCCAGAATTGATACGTTATGGCACGTCAAATATCACAGGCAGTAGCAGGCATTTTTTCATGGAATAACCACAGCAGAAGATGTGTTGGCATGGCTCAGCGAGTCTCTTGCTGTGACGCTGAATCAGTTTGTTAATCTGTATTCATTATTTTTTCGGGCTAATGGTGTCATTTCTGCTTTTGGCACTCAGGTCTTCGCGAGTTGGACCTTGAAAGTAGATATTACTTATATGGCAACTACGCGGTTGAGCCAGTACAAAACAAATCGTTTCCCAGATTGATCGTCCATTCAGTAGACGTTCCCCCATTTTGGCCTGGCTATCAACAAACGTCTCTAACCCGGTAAGTTCGAAATCCGGTGGGTACAAACTGGTAACACGTATATTTTCTTCGGACAACTGCTGTGACAGTTTAGTTGTGAACCCGCTAAGGCCATGTTTGCTGGCGAAAAAAGCAGGGTGCGCAATTGAATCCGTAAAATTCGCAACCCCGCATGAAGATATAATTGAGACGATATCAGCACTGTCTGAACGCCTTAACCCAGGCAGCAAAGCCTGAGTCAGCAGAATCGAACCTGTCAGTCCAGAACTGACTGTATTGATAATTTCTGTGTCAGGCTGATCGTCTAACCTCCCAGACAACCACTGAGCAGCATTGAGGATTAAAATGTCTATGGGCTTATCTGAACTTAACAACTGTGAAGAAAACTGAGAAATGGATTCCGGCTGGGTTAAATCACAGATATACCCTTTTGCCATGCCGCTTTCAGCAGTGATAATACTGCAGGTTTTTTGAATATCATCTTCCCGCCGCGCACAAAAATTCACCTCGACGCCCTCGCGTGCCAGCCACACGCACAGCGCCCGGCCAAATCCCCTTCCTCCACCAGTAATAACGGCTCTTTTACCTCTCAGCATCTTCATGCATCCTTTTCTTAATGACTATGTGTGGATGTAGATATACATGAAGAGGTGGAATGACATCTTTCAGTGAGTGCCATTTTTACATGAAGAGTATGAATGATTTTCACTGTAAACTATTTAATAGCATGACAGGGATTAGCAATATCAGCTTTGGCATTCAATTTCAGTGTGCCACTACATCGTTAGTTAATTCCGCGTTAGTTAATTCCGCGTTAGTTAATTCCGCGCCTGGCTCGAAGCCGGCAACCTCAGGAGTCCACTGGTATGCTGTGGTTGAGCAATAGATGGTCCCCGAAGCCACAACAGGCTTCAGGGTTGTTCATTCCGCATAGCAAATGTCGCTAAGCGCTGATGATCCAACCGGAAGTACTGTTTCTCTTCTATCAGAGACGCCCCGAGTGACAAGTAAAATTCGGCTGCTTTGGGATTGGTAGTTTCAGCCGTCCAGTCGAATCTTGTGCATCCATGTTCTATGGCAAAAGCAGCTATAAATTGCATTAGTGATTTACCTACTCCCTGGCCTCTCACTGCTGCTGATGTGAAAAGATCTTTCATATACGCTTGCCCACAATCACAGTTAACATTGTGGTTATTTTTCGGTTATGCCCTGTATCCAGTTCTTAAATGACTAACTACTGTGGCAATATCTTTTGGTAATCATTAAATTAAGGAGCTGTAATGCCTGGAATAACCCTCACATTGTCTGGCGACAAGAACCCACAGTTAACCAAAGCGTGTGTTACTTTAGCCACGCAAATCACCTGCGACATATTAAAGAAAAACAGCTTTGAAACTATGGTGATAGTCAGGCATGTTGCTGATGACGACTGGTTTATTGACGGTAGAAGTCTGGCTGAATGGGGGAAAAACTCATTCAGACTTGAAGTGACTGTGGTAGATGAAACTTGTAGCAAAGATCAGAAAGCCGCATACCAAAAAGCTATCTACAACGCGATGGAACAGGCAATAGGTAACTTACATCCACAATCCAACGTACATGTTATTGATTGCAAAGCAGCGTCCTACGGGTACACCGGAATAACACAAGAATACCGGTACCAGCATAAAGACGAGTTTTACTGAGAACGAAACCGAATATCCGCATAACCCTGCCCCTGCTGCATTAAACTACCAGTATCACGCAGCAGGCGCACATCCCCCTTCTTCTCGCGACCAGTTTGCAAATTCACTTTAAACATCCTGGCAACTGTGAGATTATTTAGGAATCGATCATTTCCTAAATGGTATAAATCATGCCACAGCAATCACGGGGTGTGCGCGGGCGCCCCCGCCAGTTTGATACGGACAACGCACTTGATCTCGCAATGCAGGTATTTCGCTCCAAAGGCTATCACAGCGCGTCAATCAGCGACCTGAGCGAAGGTATGCAACTCACTGCGGGCAGTATTTACAAGGCCTTCCATGATAAACGCAATTTGTTTTTACAGGTGTTTGCACGTTATACCTCGCTGCGTAACACCGCGCTGAGCCAGCGGTTAGCAGTATTACCAACTGGCCGGGAAAAGATAGCAGCCCTGCTGCACTTCTACCTGGAATCAGCCAGTAGTGTTGAAGGCCGCCGAGGGTGTCTGGTCGTAGGTAGTGCCATTGAATTGCAGCAGTTCGACCCGGAGCTTTCCGGTCTGGTGACAACCGCACTACAGCGAAATCAGCAAGGTATTCTGCAACTGATTCAACAAGGCCAACAGGACGGTTCTGTAAATCCGAAATGCAATGCAGAAGCACTAACGAGCGTGCTGTTATGTCTGGTGCTGGGTATGCGTGTCGCCGGGAAACTGAATGACCTTCCCGCCCGGGAAGAGGTGGTGTCAACGGCACTGGCACTGCTCGATTAAAATTTTTTCATCATATTGGAAATGATCATTTCCCAAATAACAGGAGAATGCGATGACTGATAACATAATGAACTGCACCTGGTCACAGCCCGTTAGCGGCCTGCCCGGCTTTTCCCACCATTTCGTTACTGTAGACGGCGTGCGCCTGCACTATGTGAGCGGTGGCAACCCACAAGGTGAACCTCTGCTGCTGTTAGCTGGCTTCCCACAAAGCTGGTATGCATGGCATAAGGTGATGGCGCAATTAAGTGACCGCTACCGAATTATCGCTCCCGACCTTCCCGGCCAGGGCGATTCAGACAAGCCTCAGTCTGGCTACGATACACAATCTCTGGCTGAAAAGGTTCACGGGCTGATGCAACAACTGGCCGTGGAGCACTATTACCTGGCCGCTCACGATGTGGGTGCATGGGTAGCCTGGCCTTATGCCATGCGCTACAGCCAGCAGGTGACCCGGCTGGCGTTACTGGACGCAGGTATTCCTGGTATAACGTTACCGGATTTCCTGCCTGCCACACCGGATAAAGCCTGGAAAACCTGGCATTTTGCTTTTCATTTATTGCCCGACCTGCCGGAGGCATTAATCACCGGGCGTGAAGACATTTACCTGACATGGTTTCTGCGGCGCAAAACAGCCAGCCCGATGGTATTCAGCGATAACGATATTGCCGAATATGCCCGGTTATTGCGGCAAAATGGCGCTCTGCGGGCCGGGCTTGCTCCTTACCGTGAAATCACCGCTTCAGCCAGGCAGAACCAAACACTACGGGAACAGGGGAAACTCAAGGTACCACTGCTGGCAATCAGTGCAGACCAGGGTTCCATTCCCGATATGGCCGCACCGCTACGCGAATTCGCGGATGACGTGACCGGAATGACAATTGCCAACAGCGGCCATTTTATCCCTGATGAACAACCATATGCCTTATCTGAAGCACTGGCATTATTCTTCCGGTAATAGCTTCCGGTAATAGCTGGAAAGGCCCCAATTCACGCTGCAATGAATTATCCACCCATGACCAGCATCCGGTTGTGGGTGAGTACTTCTCTCACGCACCTGGGACAATGAGCAATGTATATTCACTTAACCAGGAGGTGGGCCATCGGCTCGCCCGCCCGGCTTTTTCTCTTTATACATCGCGGTATCAGCCAGTTTTACAGCATCATCTACAGAACAATTTTCAGGTGAAACACAAACCACCCCTGCACTTGCGCCTTCATACCATAAGCACAAATTGCCAAAGGTGTACTGCCCACGCAATGTGGTATGAATTCTGTCCTTGATAGTTCGGATAACAAACTCCTGGTCAGTCTCTTTTTCAGGCCCAAGGCAGGCCAGCAGAAACTCATCGCCGCCTATCCGGCCAACAATATCTTCCTCGCGCACAATATGATGCAACCGCTGGCCAATCTCTTTCAACAGTGCATCCCCGGTATCATGCCCAAGGTCATCATTAATCTTTTTGAATTCATCAAGATCAATATAACTGATTAATACTGTGCGGTTGATTCGTTTCGCCAGAGAAAATAGTGCGGGCAACCGGTCGAATATCGCCCGTCTGTTCGGCAGTTGAGTCAGGGAATCGGTATAAGAATGTAATGCCAGTTGGTAATTATCTTCTTTGAGTTGCTCAATAACCAACAGCTCTTCAGCATAACGGGCGATGATTTTCGCCAGTGAAACCAGGCGCGCCACAGTTACCTGGCTGTCTTGTTTGTTCTGCTTACTGACTGAGTTCACTGAGCCATAGAGCGTACCATCACGCAATATAACAGGCACACTAAGGTGCGTGCACATTCCTGCAACTTCCAGTTCAGGAAACTGGCTGTAAAACCCGGACAACTCTTTCAGGCAGTAAATACCTTCTCTCAGCGTTTGTCCGGACAAAACTTGCTGCCAGGCCGTGTGTTTATCGCCCGAAATAATATGGTAATGGCACAATGGTGCTGAACCAGGTGCAGTAACAGGTGCGCTTTCACGGTCCAGCACCATCACCCAGGGCCAATGCAACCCTGAGGCTGTGCTACAAAACTGCATCAGTTCTTTGATAAAACTGCTATCAGCATGAAGTAAGGTAACACCACCACGCGTGAAATTGTTCATTTTCACTCCAGGGCAATCGTTATTTTTATTTTTAAATCAGCGCCTTTAATGAACCGCGACAGAAACGCACATAACATTGATAACTCAGAATACCATTACAATTAATAAACGTAATCTATCAACTATATTTTTGAATCCAGCTCACATTTTCTTTTTTATCGGCACAGAACTGCGTCTTTTTAGTGTGTCCGCTGTCACTTCAAGCCCGTGTACTAAGCTATCAACAGGGTTGATTAATTTTGTAGAATTGATAGATATGAATGATATTAAAGCGCCGGATGCATTGTCAGAAGAACCCATATCACACAGGCAGCCTGCTCTTTAGCCGGTTTATTGTCAGCACCATATTACAGATAAAAAACGCCAGGGAAAGCATGACAGCAATTACGATTAAACCCGCACAACCTGAACATATAGCTGCATTAAGAGCCATTGAACTTGCTGCATTTGAAACACTACGCCGCGCTGGTGCCGTAAACGGTTCCCCTGTCGCCACCAGTGAGGAACAATTCGACCAGTTACGCCTTGAAGGTGTGCTGCTTGTCGCACTCTTGCCTGGTGGTATTCCTGTGGGGTTTGCCGGGGCAATTATCACAGAAAACTGGCTGCATATTGCCGAGATGGATGTTCACCCTGACTGGCAACAGCAAGGTACAGGCCGCAGGCTTCTCAACGCAATATTGTCGGAAGGTAAGATGCGGGGTTTACAGGGTGCGACTTTAACCACAGACCGCTTCGCGCCATTTAACGCCGTCTTTTATGCTGCGCTGGGTTTTATACCAGTGGAAGGCGATGACTTGTCACCCCGGCTGCAAACCTTACTTTTGGAAGAAACCCTTGCCGGGCTCGACCCCAAACGCCGGATTGCCATGCAACTGGTGTACGGCCAGGCCACCTGAAAGCAAACTGGCTGCCAGAAGTGTGGATTGTTGCCACAGGGCACCACCAACAAGACAGATATTTCCCCGCCACCGGAGAGGCTAACCCCGGCACCTGATTACTTGCAGATATTCCTGAGGTGGCAATTAGCAGATGAAAAGAACTGCACGCCATTATGGATAACTGAATCCATCCAGCAATATTTTAAGAAAATCCTTATGTTTACCCCGACAGATATGAGGACTAGAATCATTTTGATACAAAAAATGCACATTTTATTCATAATCTTTATTTTTGAATTATAACAGCCATCTGTTACAGATTCTTTTAAAAGGAAGCTATAACTGACAACGCAGCCAGCGCGCTTAACATTATATTTACTACCCGTAAATTATTCTGCGCATAACAAAGGATGATATTCCCCCGGAGTATATATACCCACAGCAAACATGCACGCCATTTTGAGGCAAAACAGAACCATCATTGTAATCTCATAGAGAAAGGGAGATGGTAATATCAATGAAAAATATAATTATTAATCAACAAATAAAAAATAACCTCCGGTCGATTAAGCGGAGCATTAATAATATCAATAAAAAGTGGAAAAACAGGAGTAATTTTAAATCTGATACACTATGGATCTCCATTGGTGAAAATTGCCTTGCTGATGACATTCTGAGAAGGCATAACAGAAAGTCGTTCAGTTCCGTTTTTTCCTCTGGCCGCTCCAATATAGAGTATATCCTGCAGATGGAGAAGGACAGTTACCGTCATCTTCTGGAGAAAGACCAGCTACAACCGTTCCCGGATGGCGATCATTACGTGGTGCGCTCAACATACTATAAAAACTGTACCGGGCAATACAACCCTCGTCACATGCTGGGTTTTGAGTTCTCCCACCACGACCCACTCAGAGTAAAAGAAGATGCGCGTGCATTAAAACGACGCATTTACCGCCAATTAAAATATCGTGGTGTGAAAAACTTCATTTTCCTGTATCACCACCGCATTTCAGACCTGTCAAATATTTCCTTGCTGCGATCTCATCTCAATGAATTTTTGTCGTTATATAATATTAATAACTGCCACTGTAAAGTAATCCTGTTCTATCAAAAAATAATTGACACCAATACTGAGAAATTTATCGACTTCATCCCTCACAATACAGGTTTACTCGAGTTTGTCTGCCATACCCATGCTATTTGGGCCGGTGATGATCTTGATACTTTCTGGGCAAAAAAAGATGACTCTTTGTTTACATCTATGTTCAGTATTGTTGATGATGTAAGGCACAGAGAACTCAGCACTCCCTCAGAATAAGAGGTAAAAATGAAGCAGGTCAGAAATTAGCACCATCTCACCATTGATGCTACCGACAAATAGCAGACCCTACGCATACTGGCGTAATGATTAACTCCGGTAACCATACCGTTAGCGGAGTTAATACAGGGAGCCTTGCGTGAGATATTTTCTACAAAGCAGTCATTAAGTTACGGCACTACCCTGTTATGAATAGCAATACTCATCCCACAAGGCTGGGTTATCACTGCACCATGTGCTGTAACCAGTCGCGTAGCGCAACAATCTCCGCCCGGTATGCCACCTCTTCTAAAGCCAGCAGGTAATAATTCGCCCCGGGTAAAGACCCGGCATAAGGCGCAACCAACATTCCCCTGGTGATTAAATCCCCCACCAGCAATTCACTGGCAATCACCGCACCATGCCCGGCCACCGCAGCCTGTAAAGCATGGGTTTCATCGCTGAAGTGCAGGCCTCTGGACAAATTCAGGCCTTCCGGCCCATAGCGCTGCTTCCAGTGTTGCCAGTCCGGGGACTCTGCAGGAATATGGCGGTTATCTACATGTAACAGTGTCGTTTTATTTAAATCAGCAGGCCTTCGCAAATTCAGCGCCGGGCTGGCGACGACAATAAAACGGTCCTCACAAAGCAGTGTGTTGTGTAAACCATGTTCCGCGCTTTCCCGATAGCGGATGGCGACATCTACGGTTCGTTGTTTAAGGTCAACAGTTTCCACACTGGTATGTAAATGCACATCAATTTGTGGATACTGCGCTTTAAAATCCGCCAGGCGTGGAAGCAACCAGTTGGTTAAGAAGTTGGAAGTCGTTGTCACTGTCAAAGCTGGTGACTCTGTAAGCCGGTCTATTTTTTTTACAGCATCCCCAAGGGAGGAAAAAGCATTCTGCGTTGCGGCATAGAGTAACTGCCCTGCTTCCGTCAGCCTGACTTCTTGCGCACTGCGCTCAAACACCCGGCACTCCAGTACAGATTCCAGCAGGCGAATTTGGTGACTTACCGCCGTGGCACTCACGCTAAGCTCTGCGGCTGCCCGCTTAAAACTCAGGCATCCGGCCACAGCATCAAACGCACGCAGGGTACCCAGTGGTGGTAATCGCGATGTTTTCATGATGAGTTATTTTCATCCACAGGTGAAAAGTATGACTTTGAATACACCATTATATAAGCGATACGCTTAATACATAACCTGATGAAGATGAGTTTTTCTTCTTCTCTATGAACACATGTTACGAGGCGTATTGCGACCATGACAGCTTTATCTGCTCCCCCATCCTTTGCCGAAAAAACACGGTTCACCGCCACAGCACTGTTGTACAGCGGGCTGGCCGCCCAGATTGTGCTTCTGCTGAAGCGTTCCATTCAGGAAAGTATGGTGGACGCCATCACACTGGTATTACTGCTTGTGATTACGTTTACTGGTGGTTATTTAGGGTCGCGCTGGCCTGTATTCCGGCGCAAAAACTGGCTGAACCGGCTGTACTATGGGTTTCTGGTGAGCGCAGCCGGTATGTTGTTTTTGGTAATGGCGTTGCAGGGCGCATACCACTGGCTCTCGCTGGTTACCGGAGTGGCTATTTCCGGGCTGGGACAAGGTATTGTTGCTATGGCAGCTACAGATACAGACCGCAATCACCATGCAGCAATGCGGCCACTATCCAGAATCTTATTAAGGGTGGCAGGCCCACTGCTGGCCATCGTGGTCTGCCTGCATATTCAGGGGCAATTTAGCGGAATAACCGGGTTTCCGTATGCCTTTGCACTGTTGGTTGACCTGGCCTTATTAGGCGCACTGCATGCAAAAATCACCTGGGCAGACCAGGGATATTAATCCGTTTTTCCAGGCCAGGCCTTTGCACCACAGGTTGAATATTATGCCCGGCAGAGTATGATTTTCTTTCAACCCGGTATAAACAGAACATACCTGAACAGTAAACTCGCAAGGCTGTGGTTTAGCCACCGGGAAAAGACGTGATGTAATTAAGAAAAGGATATTTATGACAGAGTTATCCACCCTGCCCGATGAAAACACAAAACGATTTATTGCCGTATTAAATAAAAAGGTTGAAATGGGCCGTTTATATAACGCGCTCGGCCATATGACGGCGGGGCTTGTCGCGCATATCAATAACCCGGAAAGCTTGTGTTTCCTGCAATATACAGACAAAGATGGCGGTGTTCATCCCGCAATTTCGCACTTTCCTTTTATTGTTCTTAAGGCAGATAACTCTAATAAAATCAGGAAAGTTCGCGAAGAACTGCTTCAGCGTGATATCCCGTTTACAGATTTTACTGACACCATGATAGTTGGCTCTTCAGCCGCGCAGTTAAACGCCACATCTGAAACACCAGAGCAGGACCTTGAGTATTTCGGGATCTGCATGTTTGGCGATACCAATATACTTAAAGAATTTACCGGGAAATTCAGTTTATTTAAGTAGTCCTCTTCCCCCTTGTGCACCTGCCCTTTACCGGCACACAAGGGGGATTAATTCTGGACAGGTTAATCCATGCCAGCTTGCAGATAAAACCAGAAAGGGTAATCGTTGTCCCCACAATGCATTACTTATTAATCACTAAAATTACCGTACAACCATTAATGCAACAACCGTTCAGGCCGTCTTACTATTGCGACAGCCCTGGGATTTCAGTTAATTCCCGGTAAATGTGCATTCCCCGCTCCAGCCCAATAATGACGTCATTATCTGCCCCATTCGACTCACCGGGTATCCGTAAAATAGCATCGCAGTGGTAAATCAGGCGGTGAGCGACCGGGTACAGGAAGGATTCACTGATTTCATCACCCATCATTTTTGAACCTGCTGCTTCGGCAAGGGGTACCGCCAGCCATTCACCAATCACTGGCGTGTGCCCTTTTTCATACACTTTTAGCGCATACTGTTCCATAACAGACAGGTTCTGTTTAATGCGTTCTATGTCACCGTTAGTGCCACTTCTTACCGGCCCGGCAATTAAAATAAGCATGATTTATACTCCGCCCGTAAATACTGAATTAAGTGCCAGGTGTTGAAGTAACATAATGGTCTTCGCATCCTGGATTTCCCCACTTTTAATCGCCGCCATTGCTTTTGCAAAAGGCCATTCAAGCACTTCGATATCTTCACCTTCCTCATGAAGCCCTCCGCCGCCATTCAGGCGATCCTGATGTGAATATTCAGCAATAAAGAAGAAAAGTTTTTCAGTCACCGAGCCAGGGCTCATCCAGGCTTCAAAGATTTTCTCTGGCGCAGAAACCGTAAACCCGGTCTCTTCCTGTGCTTCTTCAACAATGCGCTTTTCGGGGGTTTCGTTATCCAGTAGTCCGGCGGCGGCTTCAATCAGCAGACCGCAATGGCCATTGATATAAACAGGCAGGCGAAATTGCCTGGTAAGCACGACGGTTTTTTGGGCTTTGTTGTACAGCAGAATGACTGCGCCGTTACCACGGTCATAAGCTTCGCGGCTCATTTCCTGCCATTTGCCATCCCTTCGCAGTAGCGCAAAGGTGTATTTTTTGAGGATATACCAGTCATCAGAGAGCAGTTTTTCCCGGATAAGACGGATTTTGGGCGGTTCTTTTTGCATGTTTATTCCTGATTTTAGGTGACAAAAAAAACATAACATGCATAATCGTGCACGATCAAGATAAAACGTGAATGGTGAAGTAATGCTTTCAGGGCAAAGAAAACAACTTATTCTCGACATCCTGGCGCGCGATAAGCAGGTTCTGTCAAAAGAGTTAAGCCAGCGATTTAACATTTCAGAAGATTCGATTCGCCGTGATTTACGGGAGATGGCCGCAGAGGGGCTGCTGCAGCGGGTTCATGGCGGCGCACTGGCGGTATCGGCTGCCACTGGCACACTGGAAATGCGCAAAAGCGTGCAGATTGAGTCGAAAAAGAGAGTTGCCCAGAAAGCGGTCGGGCTTATTCAGCCAGGAAACATCGTTATTATCGATGGCGGGACGACATCACAGGAGCTTATCAAACTGCTGCCAGGTGACCTCGCGTTTACTGCCGTTACCCACAGCCCAACCGTTGCTGTCGGGTTACTTAACCTGCCTTTGGTTGATGTTATCGTCATTGGCGGCCAGTTATACAAACATTCAGCCGTAACCGTTGGCGCATCAATGATTGAGTCAATTAACCGAATTCATGCGGACCTCTTTTTTATGGGTGTTACAGGCGTGCATGAAACAGCAGGTTTTACTACAGGTAACTATGAAGAAGCCAATGTGAAGCGTGCACTTTCGCAGCGTGCTGCGGAAACGGTAGTGATGGCCTCTGCGGAAAAAATTAACTCGGCCTCCCCCTTTGCGATTGGCGAGTTGAGTATTGCCAGCACCTTGCTGGTTGATGGCACTTTGGATGAAAAAATGCGTACAGTGTTTAACAAGCTGAATATCACTGTGTTGTAAATGATTCACGCCTGTATTGAAGTCATTCAGATGCACAGAGTCATAAAGCTGGTTTGCTGTGCACGTCACCGGCCACTTCCTGGTTTGAAGAGGTACTTACCCATCAACCGGGAAGTGGCTGATTCAGGTGTCTTCGAGATATACCCATATTTATGACTTGCAAACCACGCATAGCTTCAACCAGCGAATTATTTTTAGGAATAATTTATAAGATATTTCTAATAATTAAATGAAAAACGTCGAATAATAAAGTCACCGCAGCCACACAGGTAATTAATTACTTTTCTTTACTTATTCTTCAGGTGAACAAGTTGCATTTCCCTTACCTTTCCATTAACCTTTCGCAAAAAAAATTGTGTGAGAAAAGTAATGGCACTATCCTGTTCTGGTGAAAATTTATAATTGAACCACATAGTAATATGCATAATCCTGCATCATATGTAACACATCAGCCAAAGCCAATGTACTGAGGTTCTATTCTCATTAGCTAAACAGAGTGTTCAGTTTTCCATTAACATACAAAAACTCATTCATACTAAGTTGGTATCCGCACCAACTCACTGACCTGTATCAGTAAGGAACATGGCTTATTGTAATAGCGCCAGCCTTCCTGTTAACCGTCCATCTGTCTAATCCTGAGGGAACTTTTCGCCATGCGAATAATGGGAAAAAAAATAGATTCAAAGATTTTTGATAGTTCTAATAAAAAAACCTTAATGAAATGGGGTGATGTATATAACTGTACAAAAAGCCTCATCCCGCAAGCACTTATGCTGATACATACAGTGCGTCATGTGCATACTCAGGCAAACCGAAGTCCACTACTTAACCAGGATGCTGAAAGTGCTTTTAACAGTTGGGATGTAATCAGCACTTCCTTAATCGAGTACCGAAGCAAATATATAAGATCGCAATGGGCGAATGTAGGCTTATTGTTAGCGGTGCCGCCACAGAATATTATCGGAACTTTCTCTGAGGATGTCAGTTTTCAGAACCATGCGGGAATAAAAGAAAACAATTCATTTGCATTAGCTGAAAGCTATTTCAATGGAACACCTAAGCTTTTTGAAGGAAAGAAAGCGAAAGAAAGATTTAACTATATAAGAGAACACCTTCTACCCAACAAAAGTTATGCACACATCACCACACCAGAAAATTTAATGATAAATAGTAAGCATAAAAGATATAATGAGGTTCTTGTAGTAGGCAAATCAAATGTAAATATTCATGCAGGCTTCCCCCCTACAGGCCATATCACTGTATGTGGGATCTATCACCTTACTACGTTTGGAAACAAGACAGATCCAGATGATGAAAAGCTTATCGGGCAACTCAAGGTATTAAATCCTAATGTGCCAGTAATCCGGCAGGAAGTTTATTAAACTATCTGTATCACTGTACTCATGCCCTATGACAGTCAGTATGTGTTCTGTTAGAAAATGCCCACAGTGTCGTGGGCACTCTTTTTCAACTCACCAATACAGACTTGCGTATCAGTCATTCATCACTTTGGTTGCCGGTAACCGGGCTCCTGCCCACAGGCTGAACAGCGCATACAAACCACTGGCACAGACAAAAGTGACCGGTGCTGAGAATGCCGCCACAGATGGGGTGGCGTGCATTAATGCAATACCAATTGCAACGCTGATAAACCAGGCACCGAGCCCCGTCAGGTTGATGGCGCTATTTTCGCGTTCTGCCTGTACATTGCGGGCAATGCCGGCAAGGGCAACACCCACCCAGGCCACCACAAATACTCCCTGGTACGCCAGTGCCTGCAACAACCAGGCGAACACATCTGCCAGCATCAGAATATAGACCACCACACCCACCACACAGGCCCACACCACTTTAGGGAGCTTCACCTTAAACAGGCTGTGGAAAAACACCTGCATATTCACCGTTGCCAGGTAATAGTTCGCGGTATTAATCCGGGTTTGGGTTACCCAGACAAACCCCAGCCCGGCCAGCCCCAGCAGGTTGAGAATTGCCACCACAACCGACGTTTCATTTAATGCCGTACCGGCAGCAAACGTGCTGGTGAGGTAGATCCCCGCCATGCCGTTGAGCAAGAAAGTCACCAGGTAAAACGGCATCCCAAAATTGAAACGGGCGTGGTACTGGCTGTCTTCCTGTTTACCAAAACGCGCGTAGTCAAAGGTGTACATCATCAAAACCCAGACACCCATATAAGAGGTAAAACAGTTCCACCAGCCCCAGGGGGATGGCGTGGCAGGCCCCAGCTGCAGCCAGTTTGCCTGGTAACCGTGTAACGCCACCGACATCACAATAGTTGCCAGTAAACCCAACAAGTAAAATGGCAGCAGCACGCCATTAAATTTATCCAGCCAGTGCTGCACACTGCCAAAAATCAGCGGCACACTGTAAACCACCACCAGCGCAGCGGCAGCCCAGTACACCAGCCCCGGGTACAGGTGGTTCAGTGCAAACGCAATCACCGAGCCTTCAAACACAGCATAGTAAATGGCCGTGGAGAAAAATATCAGCGTGGCCAGCGACGCACCTAACTGGCCAAACAGGCGGCGCGAAAACTGAGCAACAGATAACCCACTACGAATGGCAAAACGGCTGATAACACCGTTAATCAGGCCATAGGTGATAACCGAAAGCACCATGCCAATAATGGCGTTAACCGCGCCATAGGCCATCGCCAGCGATGCACCCACCACAATGTAAAACACTGCACTACACACCGCCCACCATGCCATGGTGAGTGACAATTTGCCCATCTGTGCCGGTTCTGCCGAATTTTGCACAGCACGGGATTGTGGAGCTGAAGCCATAGCAACCTCCTGAAACGAGTAGAGACCAGTGATATATGCCGCGGGGCTTGCACCCCGGGCAGGGTTAACGCAACGCCTGAGTAAGCTCAGCCAGCCGGTGTTGTGATGCGCGACGGGCAGCCAGTGCCTCTTCCAGCGTGACAGGGATAAATTGCACCTGTTGATTAGGCTGTAATTGCCCAAGGATGGGCAGGTCACAGCTAATCACCGTACCCAGTGTCATATATCCGCCACCAGAAACGGCATCACGTAGCAGGACAATGGGTTCCAGCCCGCCAGGCACCTGCACAGAGCCAATAGGGTAACAGGCATCAACAATGTTAGAAGGGTCTGAGCCTGCGCCAAAAGGCGGCTCTTCTGGTTTAAACGTTAACGGCGTGCCACCTTTCAGCCGGTAGCCGGTTCGGTCGGCTTCGGTGCTGACATGCCAGGTATCGGCAAAAAAGTTATCAACAGCGGTTTCAGTCAGGCGGTGGATATACAACCCGGGCAGCATCCGCAATGTGACTGATTTCGGGAATGCCGTAAGTAAATCTTCCGGCACTGTTTTGCCTTCAAGCTGCAAGCGCTCCGCCGTTACTGGCAACACGGGCAACGAATCCCCTGCGGCGAGGCGCCTACCCTGGTAACCACCCAGCGCACCGAGCGTATAGGTTGAACGGCTACCTGACACCAGGGGAACATCAATTCCGCCCGCTACCGCCAGATACGCCCGGCAACCCTGGCGCGCCGGGGCAAAACGCAGGCGCTGCCCGGCGGCGATAAGTAAGGCCGTATTGTTGTTGGCTGGCTGGTTATCCACCATGGGCACCATGCCCGCACCGCATACAGCAACCAGGGTATTTTCAGTAAACTGCAATTCCGGGCCCAGCAGGGTCATTTCCAGCACGGCGTCATCCGGGTTGTTGCCCACCAGCAAATTCGCCATCTGCATGGAATAGGGGTCCAGCGCGCCAGAAGGCGGTATCCCCAGGTGGTAGAACCCTTCTCTTCCGGTATCCTGCACTGTGGTGGCAAGGCCAGGCTTGATAACATTAATGGTCATACAGCCCCCTTTTTAGTTGCTGAGGATACCCTTGCGGATCGTCAAGAAAATCAGCCAGCGCAAAAGTCACTTCACGGATTTCTGGCGTGAACTCGCCGCGTTGAACCTCTTCGCACAGTGTGTCATAGGCTGCACGGTCCACCGGGCGAAATTGCACAATGTCCCCCGCTTTGAAAAACACCATGTCCTGTTTGAGATACCCCAACCGTTGCGCCGGGTCATAGATAGGCATTGGCGTAATGCCAAACAACTGGTAGCCACCTGCGCCGCGCACCGAGTAAATGCAGCCGAAACACCCGCCATGGCCTAAAGACAACCCCGGTGTGTCGGTGCGTGGGCGCAGGTATTTCGGCACCTGTAACTGCTTTTGCCGTTCAACCATTTGGTACATAAATGGCAGGCCAGAAACAAACCCCACCATCGAAACAAACCAGGGCGTGTTGCTGTGAGCGGCGATGAATTCTGCGCTGTCTGCAAACCCGTTAATCTCTGCAGCGTAATCCAGATCACTGCCTTCCGGTGCCTGGTGGCGGTCACGAAAGCGCATCAGCGTTTCGTGTGTCCAGGGGTCGTTGTAAAATACCGGAACCTCAATGATCCGGGTTTCCAGGGTGTCGGCCTCCCCACTACTTCCTGCTTCCAGTGCCTTGAGTTGTTCCAGCAGCACATAAGGGTCGAGGGCATCCGGGTTAAAACGTACCTGAAAAGAGGCATTCGCCAGGCAAATATCCAGTATGCCGGGTAACTGAAGGGCTTCCAGCGCCCGCGTCAGTTTCAGCCCCCGGAAAAAAGCCTGCAAAGACATTTCCCGGTCAATTTCGGCGAAAAGGTGTTCATCACCGCCAAATGAGTAACGAATTGGGTTACTGGCCATAACGGCGTACCTCCCCGGCAGGCGTGGACGTACTCTGGTTGCGTTCAGCCAGCCACTGTTCGAGCGTAGTTGTGGTAAATTCGCCAGCCTCCAGTTGTGGAAGGCTCAGCAACCATTTATGCAGCGAAGCCGTGTTTTTCACACCGCGCAGTTCCAGAGAACCCAGTGCCTGCCGGGCTCGCTCCAGGGCCTGCGAGCGGCTCTCTCCCCAGGTAATCACTTTCGCCAGCAACGAATCATACCAGGGAGGAATGCGGTAACCGCTGTACACATGGCTGTCTACGCGTACACCTTCACCGCCCGGCCAGACTACGCCTTCAATCACCCCCGGGCAGGGAAAGAAGTTTTTGTCCGGGTCTTCGGCGTTGATACGCATTTCACAGGCGCTGCCATGCAGGGTGATATCCGCCTGCGCCAGCGTCAGAGGTTCACCATTGGCAATGCGTAACATCCACTGCACCAAATCCACACCAGTAACCATTTCCGTTACCGGGTGCTCTACCTGAATACGGGTGTTCATTTCAATAAAACAAAATTCGCCGCGCACCTCATCAAACAGGTATTCCAGGGTACCTGCGCCCCGGTAACGCAAGTGCCGGGCTAACTGCAGCGCACTGTCACACAAGGTTTTTCGTTGTTCGTCATTGAGTGCCGGTGAAGGCGCTTCTTCGAACATTTTTTGCCGCCGCCGTTGCAGAGAACATTCCCGGTCAAACAAGTGAACGACATGCTTGCCATCCCCCAGGATCTGCACTTCCACATGGCGGGCCCGGGCAATAAACCGCTCCAGGTACACCGCGCTGGAACCGAATGCAGCTTTGGACTCACTTTGTGCAACGGGGAATTCCCTGGCGAGAGCTTCATCGTTGTCTACCACGCGAATACCTCTGCCACCACCACCAGCCGCCGCTTTGATCATGCAGGGGTAACCAATCTGTGCAGCATGGGCCTGGGCTGCCTGAACCGTTTCCAGCACTCGTGAACCCGGTACCACAGGTACACCAGCTTCAGCGGCTGTACGGCGGGCCGCGGCTTTATCGCCCATCACACGAATCGTTTGCGCATCCGGACCCACAAAAATCAAGCCGGCCTGCTCCACGCGCTCTGCAAACTGCGCATTCTCAGACAAAAAACCGTACCCGGGATGAATGGCGTTAGCGCCACTTTGGGCTGCAGCGTTCAGTAACGCGTTAATATTCAAATAGCTTTGTGCGGCCTGCGCCGGGCCAATAATCACTGTTTCATCTGCCAGGTGAGCTGCAAGGCTGTCTTTATCTGCTTCACTGCAGGCCGCAACCACAGGAATACCCAATGCTTGTGCTGCACGAATAATGCGCACAGCAATTTCCCCACGGTTAGCAACCAGCAGTTTTGTTATTTTGCCTGCCATATTTCCTCCAGGGCGGTTATGCATTATCGGTTTTTATTATGGCTATCGTTTGCCCGGGCTCGATGGCATCACCATTTTGTATAGTTATTTCTGCTATCGTGCCTTCCACTTCAGCAAACACTTCACTAAATTGTTTCATCACTTCAATTAAGCCAATAACCGTATCTGCAGACACTACCTGACCGGGCTCAACAAAAGGTTTGGCGTCCGGTGATGGCTGGCGATAAAAAACACCAGGCAGAGGTGATACAACTTCAAAATCAGACATATTTTTCTCCAGATGATATTTATTTCGCCGCACTCGGGGAGGTAATTTCCACACCGTGGTGAATGAGTGCCGTTTTTACTGCACTAATAATTTCCAGAGCACCGGGGGTGTCGCTATGAATACAAATAGAATCAAAATTAATTGAGATAATATTACCGGTTACTGTTTTCACTTTCCCTTCAAGGCATGCCAGGAGAACTTTATCGACAATATCCTGTACCTTCAGGTACCCGGTATTGCGGGTGAAAACGATAACGCCTTGATCATCATAGGCCCTGTCTGCATAGAACTCGGTAACCACAGGCTGCCCCAGTTGCTGCGCCGAGCGCCAGACAGCGGTATTCTCCATGCAATACAGACAGAGTTTGCTGTCCAGTTGGTGTAATGTTTCCACAAACTGTTGCGCCGCAACTTCATCACGCGCCAGGTGCATATACAATGCACCGTGGGGTTTTATATGCTGCAATGGCAAACCAGACAAACTGGCAAATTCCCGCAATGCACCCAACTGATAAATAATATCGTTGATTAACTCACCTGCAGGGATAGATAAATGGCGCCGCCCAAAACCCTGTAAATCACGAAACCCAGGGTGCGCGCCAATTGCCACATTATTTATTTTCGCCTGTTCAATTGTTTTGCGCATAATATTTGGGTCACCAGCATGAAAACCAGTAGCAATATTAGCAGAGCTGATAACTGACATTAATGCGTCATCGACACCATCGCCAATCACCCATGAACCAAAGCTTTCACCTATATCTGAGTTAATGTCTACTCTTTTCATCATATATATTTCTTATTTATCGCAGGAGTTGTTTATTTAATATATGAGTATTTATTTTCATTCGGAAAGTAGTATTTTTAGATGGCGTAATATCAGAAAATCAGAAGGCTTAACATACTCAGCCTTTTAAGCCATGTGCCCCATAATACAGAGGAAGATGTTGATGCTAACCTTGCGCCAGGTTCGTTATTTTGTTGCCACCGCAGAGATGGGGCAAATCTCACTCGCCGCCGTTCACCTGAATATTTCGCAGTCAGCAGTAACGGGAGCCATTAAGGAACTGGAGCAGTTGTTGGGGAAAAAGCTGTTTTCCCGCTCTGTGCATGGCATGGTGCTGACCGGGCACGGCAATCACTTTCTCAACCATGCCTACACCATTTTGCAAACCGTCGATAATGCGGTGCGCAGCGTGCCGGTTAACGATAACGGTGTACGGGGAACCCTGCGCCTGGCAGCCAGTTACACAGTTATTGGTTATTTTTTGCCTTTCCATTTGCAGCGCCTGGCGCAGGACTATCCACATATCGATATTCAACTGTTTGAGTATGAGCGCCAGGATATTGAACAGGGGTTGCTGGGCCACTCACTGGACATGGCGCTGGTACTGACCGGTAACTTACGCCACCAGGATATCTACGCAGAAACGCTGTTTAACTCCACCCGGCGTTTATGGTTGCCTTCGCACCACCCGCTCTGTGCTAAATCACAAGTTACGCTGGAAGACGTTGCTGGCGAGCCATTTATCATGCTGACAGTAGACGAAGCCGCGGACAGCGCCATGCGCTACTGGGAGGAAGCCGGGTTTCGCCCGGATATCATATTGCGCACCAGCTCCGTTGAAGCCGTACGCAGCATGGTCGCAAACGGTTCTGGCATCGCAATTTTGTCTGACCTGGTGTACCGCCCGTGGTCTTTAGAAGGCCGACGAATTGAAACACGCTCGCTGGTGAATAACGTGCACCCGATGGGGGTTGGACTGGCCTGGCGAAATGACACCGAGTTCACGCCTGCCATGCTGGCGCTGCGCGAATATTTCCGCAGTGCGTTTATTACCCAGCAAATTAACATGGTGAGGCGTTAATGGAGGTGCCGGTAGTGGGCAGGTAACAGACCTTCCTGCCCCGGAGCTGCATCTGCATTTATGCAAAATTAGACAGTTTCTGCCCGGCAAGTATCAGCTCGTCCAGCAGCATTTTGCGACGTTCTGGCGAAGTGTCACGGCTAACCATAAAACAGACGGCGGCAACGGCCTGGCCATGACGCGAACAGACGGGCGCTGCCATACAGCAAGTAAAACTCTCAGATAGCCCTTCGGTAAGGCAATACCCCTGGTGGCCGGCACGATGTACATCGTCAAGAAAAGCCTGTTTATCCAGCACCTGCCCACCGGCAAGCCGGTAATCCTGTTCTGGGATCAAATCAAGAATAGCGCTGTCAGACCAGTGGCTGAGCAACAAACGCCCGGTCGCTGTCCAGGGAATGGGTACACGGACACCAATATCCGAGGTAATTTTAAACGGATGGGCATTGCTGCTTTCCGACAACACGACGGTGTACTTATTCCCCTCAAGCATGCACAACTGCACTGTTTCACCATGCTGTGCAACAAGTTCAACCATCAGTTGATGCGCTCGCCTGATCAGATCGTTATGCGCCATGTAATCCGCACCATAATAGTGCATTTCCCGGCCAAAAAAGACATTGCCATCCTGGTCCTGTTCAACCAGGCCGGCCTCACTGAGCAAACTGACCAGCTCGTAAACACTGGAGCGTGGAGCGCCAGTTGCCTGAATCAGGGAGCGAACAGGCATAGGTTGACGGGCAATATGCAACTGCCGAAAAATATCGATAACCCGGTCAACACCACGCGCCCGTGACGATTTTTCATCCGGCATAAACTAACTCTCCTGTTGTAATGGTACCAGGGTAATACACTAAAAAAGAGAAGCATCATACACTGCCATCGGCATATTACACACCTTGGAGCCATATTTTATTTATGTCGCACAGGTCACAGAATTGCCTTATGCTCTTTATTGGTGCCTCATTTTAGTGCTTTTATAATTAAACCTCAAAATCCATCTATTTAAATGAAATTACCTGCCTGATTGCTCCGGTTATTATTTTATTCCATCTGATAAAAATTAATTAATTTCACCTGAAGCTATTGCAAAAGAAAAATAGCTGTGCAAACCTTGCTCTATCCGGTATCGCAGACATTAGTCTGGTATATCAGACAATGAAATATACAGTTAATTCTGGGCATATTTTTCCTGTCATGAAAGGAGCGAATTTGCATGACAATAAAACGTTATGGCATTGAAGGTGGCACTGGTACTGGCGGGCAAAAACTGCCTTTTGCCCGCGCTGTTGAAGCCGATGGTTGGTTATTTATTTCCGGTCAGACCCCTATGCGCGATGGGGAAGTGGTTGAAGGCAGTATCATTGAACAAAGCAGGCTGGCCTTTGAGAACTGCCTCACCATTATGCGTGAAGCCGGGTTCCAGGTAGAAGATGTGGTACATGTAACGGCTGTACTTACTGACGCTCGTTATTTCAGTTCGTTCAACAAGGTATTCAGTGAAATATTCAGTGGCACACCTCCTGCGCGCATCTGCAGTGTTCAGGATTTGGTTGTTGACTGCAAAGTAGAAGTGGATATGAAGTGCTTCCGCTCAGACCGTAAATAATTATTTTTATTAAATTTAACACCAGCATACTTTTAATATATTACGCCAACACCAGGGCACCCTTTGGATTTTATAATTATCTTTACCAGTTGTTTTGATGATTTTCATTTTGCTGTGAAATAATTTTTTATATCACCTCCATCCAATAAGAGAGCATAAAAATGAATATACCATCCCTGAAAATCAGTGCCACTGTGGTTGCCAGCGCATTGATATTAGTAACACTGGCAGGCTGCACACCCACAGAAGAAAAAACGGGCGACAATGCCCAGCCGCAATCTGCGTTAAAAACAGTTCTGCAACGCGGCACTTTGCGAGTGGGCGATTGCCTGAGTTTTGCACCATTCGGGTTCTACGACAAACAAGGAAACCCGGATGGTTACGATGTTGACCTGGCAAAAGCACTGGCAAAACAGATGGGGGTAAAACTGGAAGTGGTGAATACCACCAGCGCCAACCGCATTCCTAATCTGCAAACCAATAAGGTCGATGTCGTTTTCTGCAATTTCACCCGCAATCTTGAGCGTGCGAAAGAAATCAGTTTCACACAGCCTTATGTTGTTGCCAGCGAGGCCATGCTGGTTCGGAAAAATAGCGGTATTCATTCTGCTCAGGATATGGGTGGAAAAACGATTGCTACCGTTAAAGGCTCAACAAATGGCGATGAAGTCCGCAACCTGGGTATTAATGTCAAAATTCAGGAGTACGACTCATCACAGGCAGCCATTCTGGCTGTGAAACAAGGCCAGGCCGACGCCATGATTGAAGATAACAACTTTCTGGCTTATCAGGCGAGCCTCGATCCTACGCTCACGGTAACCAACGAAGCCCTGGTGCCTTTGGAATACAACGCGTTTGGCGTGAAACAAGGCGACCAGGTTTGGGTTAATTATTTAAATGAGTTTCTGTTTGAAATTAATGCCTCCGGCGAAAACAGCAAACTTTATCAAAAATGGTTTGGCAGCAAACCACGTTACCCTCTGAACCCACAATATTGACCTCATGCGGCGCACAACAAGTGCGCCACAGTAAGGAGTGAAGAATGAGTTATCAATGGCTGACGTTGTGGCATTACGGGAGTACGTTTCTTTCCGCAGCATGGCTGACATTACAAGTCACCCTGCTGGCTTTTGCGCTATCGCTACTGCTTGGCATAGTGGCGGCGCTGGCCAAATCATCAGCATTCGCACCTGTTCGTTGGGTGAGCCACTGTTATGTAGAATTTATTCGTAATACCCCGGTTCTGCTGCAAATATTTATTGTGTTCTTCGGGCTGCCCTCTCTGGGCATCACCATGAGTGCATTCACCGCCGGTGTTCTGGCTCTGGGTATTAACATTGGGGCATATCTGTCTGAAGTCTTCCGCGCCGGGTTCCAGTCTGTACCCAGGGGGCAACTGGAAGCCGCATGGGTTCTGGGGATCCCCCGGCGGCAAATTTTCCTGAGCGTAGTGCTGCCCCAGGCACTCAGGGCGGTGTGGCCCGCCATTATCAATAACCTTATTCAGTTGTTGTTAGGCACTTCACTCCTGTCAGCTATTGCCTTGCCGGAACTGACCGGAACAGCCACTGTAATAAATGCCCGCACCCTGCTCTATGTCCAGACGTTTACCATTGTTGCCGCAATTTATTTGTTACTGAGCAACCTGTTTTCATGGGTTGGCAACCAGGTGGGGCGCCATATGTTTAATCCCCCGCTGATGTCTCCGGTAAAAAAGCCCACAGGCAATCTGTTAAAACTAAAGCGCATTAATCCATTTAAACGGGGGGCAGCATTATGACAGATATTATTCTCAGTGCATTTCCCATGCTGCTGAAAGGGTTAGGTACCACACTTCTGCTCTCTATTGCCGCAATAATTGGTAGCACGCTAACAGGCCTGCTTGCCGCTATTTTACGCACCAGCCAGTTGCCGGTTGCGAAACAGATTGCCTTGCTTTACACCGAGCTTTTCCGTGGTACACCTGTGCTGATTACGCTGATGTTTATCTACTTCGGTGTGGCTTATTTCGGCTATGAGATAAACCTGCTCGCAGCCGGTATTTTAGGGCTCAGTATTTATACCGGCGCCTATATTGCCGAGATATTCCGGGCAGGGATTGAAGCTGTACCAAAAGGTCAGTGGGAAGTTTCATGGATTCTGGGCTTATCCAAACGCCAGACATTCTTCAGCGTCATTCTGCCTCAAACACGGGGAATCGTATTACCACCATTAGTGGGCCAATACCTGTCGTTGATTAAGGATACTTCTATTATCAGCATGATAGGTATGTCTGAATTGATGCACCAGGGGCAAGCCATTGTCGACCGCATCGGCCAGCCCGTGGTGATTTACAGTCTGGTTGCCCTGTTCTATTTCATTATTTGTTTTCCGTTTTCTTATTGGGTTCAGCATCACCAAACCAGGAGCCAGTTATCATGAATAAATCTGCTATCAGCCTGAGCCGCATCACCAAATCTTTCGGTTCGACACAGGTACTGAAAGAGATAAGCCTCGATGTTATGCCCGGTGAAGTATTGGTGCTGATTGGTGCGTCCGGCTCAGGGAAAAGTACGGTATTGCGCATTATGAGTGGCCTTGAACATGCCGACGGCGGTGAGATCTGGGTCAACGATGTTCCCCTTCATGACAGTAAACGTAGCCGTGAGATTTGCGGACATGTTGGTATGGTTTTCCAACAATTCAATCTGTTTCCACACAAAACCGCATTAGGCAACGTCACACTGGCTCTGATTAAAGCGCAAAAAATGCCTGAATCTGAAGCAAATAAGCGTGGTATGGCTGCACTGGAGCGTGTTGGCCTTGCTGAACGCGCTAACCATTATCCGGCGCAGTTGTCGGGGGGGCAGCAGCAACGTGTCGCCATTGCGCGGGCTCTGGCCGTCGAACCTAAAATCATGTTTTTTGACGAAGCAACATCAGCACTTGACCCTGAACTGGTTGGTGAAGTGATGGAAGTGATGCGCAGCCTTGCCCGCGATGGAATGACCATGGTTGTCGTCACACATGAGATGGGGTTTGCAAGGAAAACAGCAGACCGGGTGGTATTTATGGATCAGGGCATCATTGCCGAGCAAGGTTCACCTGAGCAACTGTTTGTTAATCCGCAGAACCCTCGCACTCAGCAATTTTTATCGCGCGTACTTGAACATTGATTCCGGGAGAAACTATGTCGATTACATTTCCACTACAGGTTGACGGGCAACTGGACCCAATTCAGGAAGTGCCGCACTTCAAATCTGTTGCTGGCGCAGGTAATACCCCACTGGTTCCCGGCACACAGGTTCTGGATGGCAGCGCCACCTTTTCACCCATGATGGTGATGAAACAAGTCGCGCTGGAGAACAACCTGCAACAACTCGCCGCTTTCTGTAAAGAAAATGGCGTATTGCTGGCGGCTCACGGTAAAACATCGATGGCTCCGGCAATTTTACGGCGCGCAATTACTGAAGGTGGTGCCTGGGGTTTGAGTGCAGCAACCCCCGCTCAGGTGCGTGCATTACGCCAGTTTGGTATCCGTAACGTTTTTCTGGCAAACGAACTGGTTGACCCGGCAGGCATTCGCTGGATTGGGCAATGGCAGCAGCAACACCCTGATCACAGTTTTCTCTGCTATGTTGACTCATTGCGCGGAGTGCAGTTGCTGGAACAAAACCTGGGCACGACGCCAGTTTCCGTGCTACTGGAAATGTCTGTCTCCGGGGGGCGAACTGGTTGCCGCTCTCAACAGGCGGCGCTGGAAATTGCCCGGGCCATCCAGTCCAGCCCGGTACTTAACCTGGTTGGTGTGGCGGGATATGAAGGCGCACTGGGAGCCGGGCGTAACGCTGAAGGTATTGCGCAAATACAACAGTATTGTGAAATGCTGGTAGATACAGCACGCGTACTGGCGCAATCCCAGTTATTCAGTAGTGATACCATCATTCTGAGTGCCGGTGGCGGCGCCTGGTTTGATGTGGTTACCCACTGTTTTAAAAATGCCAGCCTGCCACTGCCTGTGGTGCCATTAATTCGTTCTGGCGCTTACATGGCCCATGATAATGGGCTGTATTCCCGTATTGCACCTTTCGCACAACCCGGCGCCACCCACCACTTTATGCCCGCGCTGGAAATTTGGGGGCGGGTATTGTCACGCCCGGAGCCTGGTCTGGCATTTGTTGATTTTGGCCGCCGGGATGTCCCCTTCGACCAGGATTTACCCAACCCACTATGGTTGCGTGACAGTAACGGCGCAAATCCGCGCAAGGCTGAACACCTGCGCATTAGTGAAGTCAACGACCAGCACGCTTACCTCATCCTGCCGGAAGGTGAAGTGTTGCAACCTGGCGACTGGGTGGGTTGTGGAATTTCGCATCCCTGCACCGCCTTTGATAAATGGCGTTATCTGCCGATGGTGGATGAAAATTATTGTGTTACCGATACCATAGAAACCGCCTTCTGATGAGGCATGTTCCCGGTGAAGGCCCGGTTTTACCCGGTGCCTTTTACACCAGTGGCAGTTTATGATTTTCCCATGTTTTGCAGAACGCTTAACGCACGCTCCGCATCTTCAGCAGCAACAAACAGGTGGTCGTGATAAAACCCGGCCACCACATTACAACTTATTTGCTGAGCGGCTAACGCGCGAGAAAACGCAGCCGTCAGCCCAACGGCCTCCAAAGATGAGTGCACTTCAAGAGTTATCCATGCTGCCACGTAGTCGCACGGGAAGCCGGATTCACGGGCAACATCTTCCGGTAAAACCAGCGTAATGCCTTCCTGCTCACGCACCACAACCACTGCGTGAGTCGCTAACTGTTCCGGTAATGTATTGGTCGTGCAAAAAACATAACGGCCAGGGTTATGGCGTGGTGATGCAGAAGCCAGCAGGCGCTCCAGGTTGGTTTCTCCAGACATTGTCTCTCCTGTTTAATCACTTTTTATTCAGTGACAGTAAACATAAACCGCACGGTATGCCACCCGTTAACACAAAAATCACCGTTAACAGTAATCAGCTAAGAAACCGGGTGGGAGGTGAGCCAGGTACCATTGCAACGGGCAGGTTCCCCACTTGCCTTTTCTGGCAAACGTTTTAATATCGCCCTGTTCACCTGAACCCCTGGATCAGCAGACAGGGCATAACTGAGCTGGCTCACCCTTTGTTTAACAACGCGTATTTTGCGCGTGAATACAGACAGGAGCCACTCATGGCCGCTCAACGTATCTGGTTAAAAAACCCGCTGGCAATCGCCCTTCCCACTCACTGTGATGGCCGCGGAGGTATCGTGGTGGAAGGTAACCTGGTTGATGAAGTCATCCCGGCGGGTGGGCAACCCGCACGCCCTTGCGATGTCGTGTTTGATGCCCGCGAGCATGTGGTTCTGCCTGGGTTAATTAATGCCCACCACCACTTTTACCAAACCCTGACCCGCGCCTGGGCACCCGTGGTTAACCAACCCCTGTTTCCCTGGCTGAAAACGCTGTACCCGGTTTGGGCACGGCTGACACCAGAAGCACTCGCACTGGCAAGCCAGGTGGCAATGGCGGAGTTATTACTTTCCGGTTGTACCACAGTGAGCGACCACCACTATTTATTCCCCGGTGGGCTGGAATCTGCCATTGATATTCAAATTGAAGCCGTTAACCAGTTGGGTATGCGCGCCTTACTGACGCGAGGCTCCATGAATCTGGGCGAAGATCAGGGTGGCCTGCCACCGCGCCACACCATTCAGGACAGCGATACCATTCTGGAAGATAGCCTGCGCTTAGTAAAACGTTACCACCAGCGTGGGCCAGGTGCCCGTATCCAGATTGGTCTTGCTCCCTGCTCCCCGTTTTCGGTTACCCGTGAATTAATGCAGGAAATTGCCCGCCAGGCAGAAGTGCTGGATGTACGCCTGCATACCCATCTGGGTGAAACCAACGATGAGACACAATATTGTCTGGCCCATTTTGGGCAACGCTGTGTGGATTACCTTGAAGATGTGGGTTGGCTGAGTTCCCGGGTCTGGCTGGCGCACGGCATTCATTTTAATCAGCAAGAAATTGCCCGGCTGGGTGCTGCTCAGGTGGGGATTTGCCACTGCCCGGTGTCCAATATGCGCCTGGCCTCAGGGATATGCCCCACCGTGGAACTGGAGCAGGCTGGCTGCCCGGTAGGCCTGGGCGTGGATGGTTCGGCTTCTAACGATGCGTCCAACCTGATGTCCGAAGCACGCCAGGCATTGTATTTGCAGCGCCTGCGCTATGGTGCCGGGGTTATCACCCCAGAGCGCGTCATTGGCTGGGCAACAACCGGCTCAGCCCGCTTGCTGGGGCGCACAGATATAGGCGAAATTGCGCCAGGAAAACAGGCAGACCTGGCACTCTTCCGCCCACAAGGGCTGGCATTCAGCGGCAGCCACTCGCCCCTGGACGCCCTGATATTGTGTGGAGCACAACAGGCAGACCGCGTGATGGTTGCCGGGGAGTGGCGTGTTACCAATGGCGAAATTATCGGCCTGGATATTCCTGAACTTATCAGTAAACACCAGGCTGCCGCCAGGCAGATAATTCGCCAGATTTAACCCGGTTTGTTTATTCCCCGGCAATGGTTAACCGGGGAAGCCCGAACGGTTACCCACATTAATGGCTGGCAACGACTGACGCAGCCATTGTTTTATCCAGAGGGCGATAAAAGTACCAGCCCTGAGAAAAGGCTTTTGGGATCTCACGGGAGATAAAATGCACCTGATAAAGATGTTCCACACCTTCAAAAACAATGTCTTTTTCTATTTCCCGTAACAGCACAATCAGGTTCATCAGGGTTTTGTTATTGATTGAATCTGTACCGATGGCATCGGTAATAAATTTATCAATTTTAATTTTGTCGTAATTGTTGCTGGTGAGCCACGAGATATTGGAATAACCGGTGCCAAAATCATCGATAGCGATATTGAAGCCGCGGTTACGTAATACACGCATGCCCACATCCACATCTTCTGTGGATGCATTAGCACGCTCTGTGATTTCCAGCACGACCTGATGTGGCGACAAGCCAACGACATTCACTAATTCGCTCAGATAATCAATAAATGTGACATCGCGAATATCATCCGGAATCACATTAATGCTGACAAACAAGTTATGTTTTTTCAGTGTCTCGCTAATTTCACGCAGTGCCATCTTTGTCACTATACGGGTAATTGCCTGCGCCTGCCCGGTCTGCTCTGCAAGGGGAATAAAGATATCCGGCGAAACATCACCCAGCAATGAATCACGCCAGCGAATCAGTGCCTCAAACCCCACTATTTCCCCGGTTATCGTGCGGACAATCGGCTGGTAGACCAGTGAAAAGTTTTCATTCCGGATGGCTCTCTTCAGCCTGACATCCATAGACACCCGGCGGCGACGGTAGAAGAACAGCAGATAACTGGCCGCCAGCCCCACACCCAGCCCGGTACTAACCAGTGCCACCAGACCCCATGCAGGTAAATCTGTCACATCGTTAAGGACAGCACTGATTCGCACGCACATACTACCTTTGGGCCCACAGCGTTCGATCCCATAGACATGGCGCTTCAGACCCAGCCTGTCATACAAGCGACCGACAGGCAGCGTACCAGACTGACGGATGACTTTGCCGGTTTCTTCCTGAACCAGTGAGAGCATCAGGCCATGCTCACGCACATTTCGGTCCATCGTTTCCATCATCATCGGGGAAACAAACAACACAATGTCACCACGGGTTATCACATCAGTAGCTATTCCCTTGCCCAGCAAAGACGCGTTATTGAACATCAACCCAGTGCCAATTTGCGTGACCACCTGGGGAACGGGCACCTGAACAGGCGGAAGCACCGCACCAGACGATGTGCAGGTCATCAAACCATGGTGCGAGATGCCAATTTCACGAATAAACTCATACTTCCATAAATCATTTTTTAGCTGTCTGACTGTATCCGGGGTACAACTCACATCGCTATATTTGTTATTGAGATGATTTAACGCACTACGAAATTCTTCCGCCACTTCCGAAACACGGTTAAGAATAATAACCGCACTGTTATCAATGACTCTTTGTTGGAGTACCCGGTATCCCCAGGAAACAACACACATAAAAACAACGAACACGCATAATGGGAAAACTGAAAACAGAAACCGTTTTTTTGCCCGCCATTTTCGCGCTTCGGACATATCTGTATCCCCTTTAAACAGAGAACTTATTAGTGCGCATCTGAATAATGATGCTTTAACACCCAATAACCAGCCAGGAGTTGTCAAAACACGAAGTTGTGATTTAACCACACTCAGCAACTTTTTCGAGATTTTTCCGCAAATCAGGCAAACACCACCCGGCATGACACACTCAAGGTAAAACGCCTGCTGGTAAAACGCTACCACTACGCGGTAAAGGGCGACATCATACAAGCCAGTTGCTGAGTTGAGTAGCCATAATCAATGAAAGGTTTTGGCTTGTTGGCCACCTACGCCTATTTTGGCGATTTTCTCCGCATGCAGAAGTGTTTACATTAAAACACGCTGCATTTTTCGGCTCACACGTTATTTTCCTTTGCCATTTTCAGTCTTTAAAAAATGCATTAACTCTTACCATTAACGGAAATCCGGCACCTGGCGGGATTTATTCGCTAAAACTGTTTTCTCTCACGTCCAGTCAGGGTAGTCTCATAAGCAAGCCTTATTTTTTGGCAATAACTTTGTGAGTATTTACGACACCAATCAAAACCTATAACTACAAATGATGTAACAAGACAGGATAACTATGGATACAACACTTGCCTCTTCTGCTTATGAAGAGCATACCGTTGCATTGTCACGCGCAAAACGGGCAGCCTGGGGGAGTTTCGCAGGCGCAGTGGTAGACTGGTATGACTTTTTACTCTATGGCATTACTGCGGCACTGGTTTTCAACCATGAATTTTTCCCGCAAATAAGCCCGGCGATGGGTACTCTGGCAGCATTTGCCACCTTCGGCGTGGGCTTTCTGTTTCGCCCGCTGGGCGGTATTATTTTTGGGCATTTTGGCGACTTACTTGGCCGCAAACGCATGCTCATGCTTACCGTCTGGTTGATGGGCTTGTCAACCGCCTGTATTGGTTTGCTGCCGTCTTTTGGTTCTATCGGTTGGTGGGCTCCTGCCCTGCTGGTATTGCTGCGTGCTATTCAGGGTTTTGCCGTTGGTGGCGAATGGGGTGGCGCGGCGCTGCTGTCTGTTGAAAACGCACCTGTTGGCAAAAAAGCCTTTTATAGTAGTGGTGTCCAGGTAGGTTATGGCGTGGGGTTATTGCTCTCTACGGGCCTGGTTTCTCTTATTAGCCACTTCACCAATGACAGTCAGTTCCTTGAATGGGGATGGCGTATTCCGTTCCTGTTCAGTGTGGTTCTGGTACTGGCCGCGTGGCGTATTCGTAACGACATGGAAGAATCTGTCGAATTTGAAAAACAGGCGGTAACAAAACCGGCCTCTGCCCGCCGCACGTTGCCGGTAATAGAAGCGATTCGCCGCCACCCGGGGAGTTTTTTACTGATTATCGCCCTGCGGCTGTGTGAATTGCTGACGATGTATATCGTTACTACCTTTGCGCTGAATTACTCCACAGTTAACCTCGGCATGCCCAGGGAGCTGTTCCTGAATGTTGGGTTGTGTGTGGGGGCGATCAGTTGTTTCACCATTCCACTGTTCGCCCTGCTGGCCGATAAATATGGACGTAAACGGATTTATATAACCGGGGCACTGATTGGCGCGGCCAGTGCGTTTCCTTTCTTTATGGCTCTGGAAGCTCATTCGGTTGCTGGCATTATCATTTGCTCCCTGCTGCTGGCAAACCTGGCGCATGATATGGTGGTGTGTGTTCAGCAACCCATTTTTACTGAGCTGTTTGGCGCCAGCTACCGCTACAGTGGTGCCGGTGTTGGCTACCAGGTTGCCAGTGTGATTGGCGGGGGCTTTACGCCGTTTATTGCTGCGGCCCTGGTCACCTTCTCACAGGGTGCCTGGCACAGTGTGGCAATTTACCTGATGGCCGGTTGCCTGTTGTCTGCCGTGGTTGCGTTTTTGATGAAAACACCGGCGACCAATAACGAGTAACATGCCGCCCCAGTCAGGCTCATTGCCCTGGTAACAATGCGATATTTTTAGTCTGATGGCACAGGTTTTTCTTTCGATAAACCTGTGCCCGTTCAGCTATTTCCCACTCAATGCGCCTAGCTGTATTTCTGACTGGCTAACCAGCTCAATACTGAATTGCTCAACGGTTTTTTGCTGTTCCATTGCCAGGGTTCTTAACCTGCTGTAAGCCGAGTTTTCATCCAGCGTAAAGTGGCGCATAAGTAACAGTTGTGCAGAAAAGACAAAGCGCCTGGCCTTAAGGCGCTCTTCCATTTTCTGTACACTGGCTTCAAGCAACTGGCGATGTTGCCAGTTATGCAACGCCAGCGAAACCGCAGTCAGTAGCCCATCGTAACGCACGGGTTTACGCATATGCCCGTCAATCCCCTGGGCAATCACCCATTGCAGGCGGGATGGCGTTTCGTTGCCAAGCAGCGCGATTCGGGGCAACACAGGCCAGGGAAAAGCGTCGCCACCGTTCAAATCCGGGTTATCACTGTCAAAAATCAGCGCATCAACTTGCGCGCTATCGTTGTCAAGGGAAGATGCCACCAACCGCCGGGTTTTCATACCCAAACGCAGGCACTGTTGCTCAAGGTTCTGTGCTGTTTGCTCATCACACCCCACCAGCCCGAGAGACAACCCACGCACTCGCCAGGTATCTTTTCTCATCCGCCCTCCTGCTCCAGCGGAGACGGGTTCTCCACCAGTTCATTCAGGTCAACCCAGGTTAGCCAGGGGTCGGGTTTCACGGGCTCAGGTGACTGCCACAAGATCTGAAAACGGCCATCGGCACCGCAGCGTGCAAGGCGGGGCGTTAGCCAGGCATGGTTATTTTCCGGGTCAATTCGTGTACACCCTCCTGGCCCTTCAATTACGTCCTGATACACAGCCTGGCGTACATCAGCGACATCGGCAGAATGTGCCCGGGCAATGGCCCGCGCCAGAAAATGCCCGCTCAACCAGGCCGCTTCGGAATCCACGGAAGGCGAGCTGTGCTCACCAAAACGCTCGCGATAACGTTGCAAAAAGCGCTGGTTTTCTTCGCGCTCAATACTCTGGAAATAAACGGCAGATACCAGGTAGCCCTCCAGTGCGGCGCTGCCCACGATATCCACTTCAGGTTCACAGAGTGTGAGGCTCAGTTTCACGCGTTCCGGAGAACGCAGCCAGGCATGCTCTGCTGCCGCTGCGTGCCATGCCTGGTAGAAACGGTATGCAGTGACACCCACCAGAGTGACCAGTACCACAGGCGGGCGTTTTTCAATGATGTCATCAATCACGGCCTGAACATCGGTTTCACCCAGCGCCAGCAGGCGGCTTGCCAACAGCTCCCCTCCCACTGGCTCTATTGCCTCGCGGGTGATACGGTCAATTTCCCATGACCAGACGTAATTGGAACCAACGTGGTAAATTTGAGGTTCATATTGCTCCAGCACATATTTAATCATGGGGATAACGTGCTGGTTAGGTGCGGCACCAAGGTACATCACATTGTTGCTGCTTTCGAAACCTTCATAGCGTGCTGAATGCCATAACAACGCATCGGCACTTTCAATCAGTGGCAGGATCTGCTTGCGTGATGCCGAGGTATAGCAGCCCACAATGTGTTTCACACCATGGCGATGCAATAATTCACGGCAGTATTCCGCGTATTTTTCCAGCGAACCGGCCGGGTTAAGCACCACCGGAGCCAGGGTAAAATTGTAGTCAGGCGACGCATTCGCCTCTTCTATTGCCAGCAGAATGCCATTAAGCATCTCACGCCCGATAACACCGTAATGTCCGGAAAGGGAATAAAGGATCCCTACCGGCACAACGGTTTTTTTCTCTTCTGCCTTCAATGAATCGGGGGTTGAAATCACGAATCCTCCGGGTAAAAACAGGCCGGGGCATAGCGCCCAACGGCCCAGGGTAACACCCGCTTACAGCGGTTCCTGCCTGGCTTTAATCAGTGGCAGGTAGCCATTTGTCTGGCGCATCGCAACCAGGTCCTTGCGCCTTACCACATTGGTGGGGTAAGGCGTATCCAGGTTGCTGGTATCCATAGTTAAGGTTACCAGCCCCTGCTCATCCAGCAACAGGCTTTCATGGCGCGGGAACGCAAAGGTATCCGGGCCAAAAATACCACTCAGGCCCAGGGATTTACCGGGCTGGTAACTGTTCGCCCAGGCCAGGTAACAGTTATTTTCCCCGGCACGCACGCGCGGAACCAGCCAGTGATATTTATCGGCACCGCGCGGGATGGGGTAATTGTGTGGTATCTCTGAACCACCATGAGCGCCCGGCGCGGGCTCGCCCATTGCCGCCGGGCAGGCAAGCAGGTCGCACCCCCGCAGAGCCAGAATACGCCCGGCTTCCGGGAAAGTAATGTCTTCACCAATCAGTAACCCCATCCTTCCACAGGGGATATCCACCGTCACCCATTTATCACCGGGTATTGCCCAGGTTTTATCTGCTTCGCTGAGGTGGATTTTGCGGTAAGCACCCAGAATACCCGCCGGGCCAACCGCAACCGCGGTGTTGAAGCATTGCCCGGCATCAGCTTCAACCAACCCGGTAACCAGTGTCATTTTCAGGCTGACAGCCAGTTGAACCAGTGCTGCCACTTCAGCCCCGTGCAGGTGTAATGCCTGCGCAGGCCCCTGGTATGGTCCCGAGAGTGAAAACTCAGGGAACACCATGACTTCAGCCCCTTTTTCCTGTGCCGCAGTCGCCAGGTGGCGGATATGCGCCAGGTTATGTTGCACATCATGTTGTGGGGTAAACTGCCCGACAGCAATTTCAGAGACTTTCCCGTCCGGCAGTGAAGATCGCTGGTAAAGGTTGAAAAAATCCAGTGGGTTCCAGGTGTAACTGTCATTCATCAATTCCAGGTACTTTTCCGGGCGGCGCTGGCAGACACGAGGGGCTTTTTCGCCACGCCCCGGCGTTATCTCACCCAGCACAATACCGTCGCCACTGTCGGTACAGGCCTGAATACTGCCATCCGGGTTTATCACGCAACTGCCGCCGCTGAACTGCACACCGCGCTCCAGCCCCCAGCGGTTGCTTTCAATCAGGTAGCAGTCATTTTCCCAGGCCCGGTTAATCCAATACGGTGCCGGTGTCCGTTCCGCCAGCCAGTTGCTGATATGGCAGATAACATCGGCATTCTGCACCCCGGCCAGGCGGGCTGTTTCAATAAAATGGATATCCATGCAAATCAGCATGGCAATACACCCGACGGGAGTTTCAAATACTGCATGCCCTTTGTCGCCATTTGCCGCCCACTTCGGCTCAGAAATATACGGGTGAGTTTTACGGTGAGTGCCAATTACGCCGGACGGACCAATTAGCGCCGCCGAGTTGTAGTACAACCCGGTTTCGACATCCACTTCTGGCATACCCAGCACCAGGTAACAGTCATAACGTGCTGCCAGCGCGGCAAAGCGCCGGGTTGTCTTGCCAGGGATAGTGTCCACATAAGGCGCAATTTCTTCACGGTTTTGCCAGCAGTAACCACTTACCCCCATCTCTGGCATAACCAGCAGTTTCGCGCCCTGCTCTGCGGCCTGTTCACATAAAGCCAGCAACGCCTGAATATTTTCTTCCTGGCGAAACATCGTCGGTTCAAACTGAATCGCTGCAACCTTTACTGTCATTAGTTCATCTCCGTAGCAGACTGTTTATTGGGAGCCGGACACAGGCTGGACTGTGAAGGTGACCAGTTGGTTACGACATCCTGCGGGAATTGTGTGAAGTAGTAGCGGCCACGGGTTGCTACGCTGAAAACAACATGCAGCACCGGGCCAGCCAGCATGGAGATAAACGAGGCGTAATACATTGGGTAAGCGCCCAGAATACCGGCGGCACCAATTGCCACGGCAATCAGCAACGCGAACACTCCAGCCGGGTTCCATGAGTGCAGGTACTCTTTGCGGTATTCCACAAAATCAGAGGGAGCAAGGTTCAGTAATTTACGGCAAACCAGGTAGTCCGCCAGAATAATAAACACCCAGGTATTCGTTAAAATACCGGTAATAGACAAGAAGGTACCGGTATACTGCAGAATATTGCAGATGTAGAACACCACACCAAGCAACCAGACCAACAGCATCCACCACTGGCGTCCTGGGCGGTAGTTAAATGCCATATCCATGGTATTGGACAGTGCTATTGAACCGGAATACAGGTTCAGCACGTTAATACGAATTTGCGTAATCACCGCAAACACCACACCAACCAGTGCCAGGATGAACGGGAACACAAATCCCGGGTCCATTGCGAGCGAGAACGGGTTGGGGTTGTCGATATGCGGCATCAGCGTGTACGCCAGAAACGCACCAAACAGCATCACTACCACTATGGGCAGCAACATCCCCAACATAATGCCCGCGGTGCCTTTATGAGTCACACCAGGCTTTGCAAAGCGTCCATAGTCCGTTGCCATCAACCCCTGGAAAACAATCTGCCCATTCGCCATATTCATAACCAGCCACAACGATGTGCTGTTCACTTCACCACTGGCATGCCAGCCTGATGGCCCGACGGCATCGTAATGATGAGTCAACTGGTAGATACAAAACCCGAACAGCAGAATAAAAATGGGCACGCCCCAGGTTTGCAAGAACTGCATTGATGACATGCCTTTCCACACAAACCAAATTGCCACCAGGCCTGTGCAGGCAAAGATCATCACACCAGCCAGTGAATTCACTTCCACCCCGGAGTAATTAGCAATGGCATGGGAAACAATGGTGCCTTCAAACAGGAAGTAGAAAATGAAGTTGATGGCATAAATGGCCGAGGTAAACGCGGAGCCCATATACCCAAAACCGAGGCCCCGGGTCATAAGATTCAGCGATAACCCTTCTTTGCTCGCCAGTTTCATGATGCAGGAACCAATAATGGTTGCGAACACCACCATATAACCAATCGGCAGTAACATAGTGGGCCAGCCCACCAGGTTGCCCATATCTGCCCCAAGGCTGAACCAGAACATAGCAGTTGAGTTACCCAACAACACCAAAATAATGGCAGGTATTGGCCAGCGGTAGTGCTTTGGCACCCGGCCAACGGCGTAATCTTCCACCGCTTCGGCTTCAGTAATATCTTGTGGCCCCTGGAACCACTGTTTAAGTTTACTCATATTTGTCACTCCAAAGGCATAAAAAAGCCCCGCCAGCTCATTGAGCTGCGGGGCTTCTTTGCCTGAATTCTGTTAGTTTCACTGCGCCTTACAAAGACGCCAGCGTGGAGGTACAACGGCATGAACGGCGACGCTGCCTGCCAGGCCCAATACGGGGCGAGGCCATGCAACCCGACTAAAGCAAAAGTAATGCCAGTTAACAGGTTTTTTCTTTAGTGATATGTTTCTAAAATCTTTTTCATAGTTTCGTACATATTCCATTTATTGCCACTACACTACCGGGGTGCACCACTGTAGTGCGTGATGGTGTTATGAAAGTGCAGCGCCACGGACGCCTCAATAATTTAGAGACCACACTCCACACCCGTCTGTAATATCTCAGCAAAAACATCAAAAAGATGTACCGGACACAGGACTTACAGCCACTCAGCACAACACAAAAAAACCCGCTACTTGCAGCGGGGACAGTTCGCGTAAGACCGGTGAACCGCAGAAAGGAAGACAAGGTTATTCCGCCCGGACGGCGGAATAAGGCGAACCGAGGCATGGATGCCGAGTCGAGCCGGCCGCAGACTGACTGCCCGGAGGTGAACGCAGTGCGCAGCACCGGTTGCCCGCGAAAAACCGGATTGTTAAGGGGCGGGCCCCTTAACACGTTCACAGGCTGTGAAGCCACATTGAGCGCATCACTTCAGGTGAACGGAAATAACCACCCCCGGTGAGCGTACTACACTGCACCGCTCGCCCGCGAAAACGGGGATTGCAAAGGGGGCGAGCCCCCTTTAGCCCGTTCACTGACTGTGCAGCCACATTAGCCACTTAACTTCAGGTGAACGGAAACAACCACACTGCAAGTGAACGGAACAGTCACCGCAGTAACAGTAATCTGCCAGCACTGCGCAAATTGCGCGCCGTGTCAGCAACACTGCTTTCTCTCACCCACTTCGCCCGGCGCCCGCAGGGGGCACTGGCCCCCTGCACCCCCTTTTGTGGCCGGCAAAATCGCCGCTGCGCGGACATTCGGCTTACCCCGGCGGCCTGTTCGGGTACCGCTCCGGGTCGGCTTCCTGCCTCCCGTCGCTCTGCCTGCGTCCTGCAGGCAGCCCCGGCCCGCCAGGCACGCCTCAACGATTTAGAGGCCACACCCACACCCGCCTGTCATATCTCAGCAAAAACATCAAAAAGACATACCAGACACAGAACATACAGCCACACCGAGCCACACAAAAAAATAGCCACTTGCAGCGAGGGCCTGCTCGCGTAAGACCGGTGAACCGCAGAAAGGAAGACAAGGTTATTCCGCCCGGACGGCGGAATAAGGCGAAACGAGGCATGGATGCCGAGTCGAGCCGGCCGCAGGCTGACTGCCCGGAGGTGAACGCAGTGCGCAGCACCGGTTGCCCGCGAAAAACCGGATTGTTAAGGGGCGGGCCCCTTAACACGTTCACAGGCTGTGAAGCCACATTGAGCGCATCACTTCAGGTGAACGGAACACGCTACACTGACCCCACTGCAAGTGAACGGAACTTTCACCACACTGACACAGTGAAAAGTGAACGGAAAAACCACACAAGGTCAGCGCATCAGCATCAGGTTCACAGCAACCAATCACAGGTGAAAAGCAACCCGTTTACCTGTCGGCAGCGTCACATCCAGACTTAACTCACCCCCTAACGCCTGCACATAGCGCTTCAGTGTAGAAAGCCGCGGATCATTACCAGCCTGTTCTATTCGGGCAACCGAAGGTTGTTTTACCCCCATAGCCGCAGCCAGCTCTGTCTGTGAAATATTCAATTCTTCACGCAACATACTAAGCGCAATCTGGATACTGGCCGTCTCAACCCGCTCAGCTACACGCGCCTGCATTTCAGGGCTTTCTTTAGCCAGGAGTTCTCTGTAAGTCGCCATAACTATTTCTCCAGTTTCATAAGATGTTTGCGGTATTCCGAGTCAGCCAGCCTGATCATGTCCTTATAGAAACGTTGCTCGTTTAACCCTGTTTTATCACCAGCACACAAGACGATTGCCTGCCGGGTGGGATCAAAAGCAAAAAACGCTCTGACAGGATTACCAGCATGCTGTATACGCAGTTCTTTCATGTTTGCAAAAGAAGAACCTTTTAATGTATCAACATACGGCCTGCCCAATTTAGGACCGAATTTCTCCAACACCCCCATAGCGGCATAAACCGACTCTCTGAGAGCATCTTCCTGCCCCAAAAACCACTTATCAAAACACTCCGTTGTTATGATTTCCCACATAGTGAACCTATAGTGAATTCGCTATAATTGAGACTATAATGAATTCACTATAATCTCAATAAAACAGCCGTCACAAATCTGCCCCCTACCAATAAACCCGCAGCAAAAAACAAGTAAAGACATACCAGACACAGGACATACAGCCACACCGAACCACACAAAAAGACAGCCACTCGCAGCGAGGGTATTGTGTCGCGTAAGACCGGTGAACCGCAGAAAGGAAGACAAGGTTATTCCGCCCGGACGGCGGAATAAGGCGAAACGAGGCAGGACGCCGAGTCGAGCCGGCCGCAGGCTGACTGCCCGGAGGTGAACGCAGTGCGCAGCACCGGTCGCCCGCGAAAACGGGGATTGCAAAGGGGGCGAGCCCCCTTTAGCCCGTTCACAGGCTGTGTAGCCACATTAGTCACCTCACTTCAGGTGAACGGAACTTTCACATCAGTCCAGGTGAATGGAAACAACCACACTGCAAGTGAGCGGAACAGTCACCGCAGTAACAGTAATCTGCCAGCACTGAGCAAATTGCGCGCCGTGTCAGCCACACTGCTTTCTCTCACCCGCCGCGCCCGGCGCCCGCAGGGGGGACTGGCCCCCTGCACCCCCTTTTGTGGCCGGCAAAATCGCCGCTTCGCGGACATTCGGCTTACCCCGGCGGCCTGTTCGGGTACCGCTCCGAGTCGGCTTCCTGCCTCCCGTCGCTCTGCCTGCGTCCTGCAGGCAGCCCCGGCCCGCCAGGCACGCCTCAACGATTTAGAGGCCACACCCCACACCCGCCTGTCATATCTCAGCAAAAACATCAAAAAGACATACCAGACACAGAACATACAGCCACACCGAACCACACAAAAAAACAGCTACTTGCAGCGAGGGACAGTTCGCGTAAGACCGGTGAACCGGAGAAAGGAAGACAAGGTTATTCCGCCCGGACGGCGGAATAAGGCGAAACGAGGCAGGACGCCGAGTCGAGCCGGCCGCAGGCTGACTGCCCGGAGGTGAACGCAGTGCGCAGCACCGGTTGCCCGCGAAAAACCGGATTGTTAAGGGGCGGGCCCCTTAACACGTTCACAGGCTGTGAAGCCACATTAACCACATCACTGGAAGTGAACGGAACCTTCACATCAGTCCAGGTGAACGGAAACAGCCGCACTGCAAGTGAACGGAAATCCCCCCGGTGAGCGTACTACACTGCACCGGTCGCCCGCGAAAACGGGGATTGCAAAGGGGGCGAGCCCCTTTAGCCCGTTCACAGGCTGTGCAGCCACATTTACCACGACACTAGAAGTGAACGGAAACAATCACACTTCAGGTGAACCTAAACAACCCCTTACTTTTTACCCCGCACCGCCACAACCTCCTGCGCCACATTATCCGGCGCCTCGGCATAATGGTGAAACTCCATACTGAACGTGGCGCGCCCCTGAGTCATGGAACGCAGAATAGTTGAATAACCGAACATCTCCGATAGCGGCACATCCGCCCGGACAATGCGGCTCCCAACCAGCTCTTCCATCCCCTGAACCAGGCCGCGACGTGATGACAAATCCCCCATCACATTACCGGCATACTCTTCCGGTGTTTCCACTTCCACATGCATCACTGGCTCCAGTAACACTGGCGATGCACGGCGGGCGGCTTCGCGAAACGCCATACTACCCGCCATGCGAAATGCCATTTCCGAGGAGTCCACCTCGTGGTAAGAACCAAAGGTCAGCGTGGCTTTCACATCCACCACCGGGTAACCTGCCACCACACCGGTTGCCAATGCATCACGAATACCTTTTTCCACAGAAGGAATGTACTCTTTCGGCACCACGCCGCCTTTGGTGGCATCGGCAAAGGCAAAACCCGCGCCAGGCTCCTGAGGCTCAACGCTGATAACTACATGGCCGTACTGCCCTTTACCACCAGACTGGCGAATAAATTTACCTTCCACATCGCTTACCGCTTTACGCAGCGTTTCACGGTAAGTGACCTGCGGGCGGCCAATTCTGGCTTCCACGCCAAATTCTCGTTTCATGCGGTCGACAATAATATCCAGGTGTAACTCACCCATGCCGGAGATAATCGTCTGGCCAGATTCTTCATCTGTCCGTAACCGGAATGACGGATCTTCTGCCGCCAGCCGCTGTAACGCCAGGCTCATTTTTTCCTGGTCGTCACGGGTTTTCGGCTCAATTGCCAGTGAAATAACCGGTTCCGGGAACACCATGCGCTCCAGAGTAAGTACCGCGGCCGGGTCACACAGTGTTTCCCCGGTGGTGACATCTTTCAGGCCCACACAGGCAGCAATATCACCGGCATACAGCACATCCACCTCATGGCGGTTATTGGCATGCATTTGCACAACACGGCCAATACGCTCTTTTTTGCCAGTCCCCGGAATGTACACCTGGTCGCCTTTATGCAGCGTACCGGAATACACCCGGATAAAGGTTAACTGCCCCACATACGGGTCGGTCATCAGCTTAAAGGCCAGTGCAGAGAATGGCGCATTTTCATCGGCGGCACGGGTTACCGTTTTTTCCTGCTCATCCAGCCCACTCACTGGCGGAATATCCAGCGGCGACGGCATTAATGTCACCACTGCATCAAGCAGCAGTTGCACACCTTTATTTTTAAACGCGCTACCACACAATACCGGCTGAATTTCACCGGCAATAGTGCGGGCACGCAGGCCATCGAAAATAGCCTGTTCAGGTAACTCACCGCTTTCCAGGTAACTGTCCATCAAGGTTTCACTGGCTTCAGCCGCCGCAGCCAACAGGTTTTCCCGCCACTCACCGGCTAACGCCTTAAGCTCCTCTGGAATGGGTTCATAACGGAACGTCATCCCCTGGCTTTCTTCATCCCAGTACACTGCGTGCATCTTGATTAAGTCCACCACGCCGGTGAAGCGCTCTTCACTGCCAATGGGTAACGTAACCGGCACCGGGTTAGCATGCAGGCGGTCTTTCATCATTTGCACTACACGCAGAAAATCAGCACCCTGGCGGTCCATTTTGTTAACAAACGCAATGCGCGGCACATGGTATTTATTCGCCTGGCGCCACACAGTTTCAGACTGGGGCTGCACCCCGCCCACGGCGTCATACACCATAACGGCACCATCCAGCACGCGCATGGAACGCTCCACCTCTATGGTGAAATCCACATGGCCTGGGGTGTCGATAATCGTAATATGGTGTGGCTCGAAATTGTGGTCCATACCCGGCCAAAAGCAGGTAACAGCAGCCGATGTAATGGTGATTCCACGTTCCTGCTCCTGGGCCATCCAGTCGGTTGTTGCCGCGCCATCATGAACTTCGCCCAGTTTATGGCTCAGGCCAGTGTAAAACAGGATACGTTCCGTGGTAGTGGTTTTACCGGCATCAATATGAGCCGAGATACCAATATTGCGATAACGTTCGAGGGGGATGGGTCGGGGCATAATGCGTCCTTAGTCTGTAAGACCAGTTTTTCGCGCAGAAACCATTTTCTGCGCTTCATCAATGAAACACATCATAGTACAACTGTACGAGTATAATCGAACTATTATTATCATTGTTGTTATTTGTCAAAACTCACCACCCTGCATACATAGCAAGAGACAGGGTGTTCAGGTATATTACGCCCTCGCCGCTCGCGGCGGGTAACAGACCACAGGAAGCCTATGAAGCACCATCCCGAACGAGAACAAATTCGCCTTGAAAATGTCCTGCTGGCGCTGGGCAACCCTATCCGTCTTGATGTCGTGAAAAGCCTTGCTGAACAGGGTGAACAAGCCTGCGGCACACTGCGGCGTGATGTGGCGAAATCCACTATGACTCACCACTGGCGCGTACTGCGCGACAGCGGCATTATCTGGCAGCGCCCACAAGGGCGGGAAAATTTGATTTCATTGCGCCGGGAAGACCTGGATGCGCTGTTTCCCGGCTTACTGGAAACACTACTGAAAATTATTTAACTGCAGGTTTTGCCCCCTGAACCCGCACCTGCAACTGATGGCGTTCATTGTAGAAGCGGCGGTATGCCAGGTACCCGGCAAGAATAGTTGAGAGACTCGCTGTCGATAGCAGCATAAATGTCACCATTATCTGGTATTTAATTGCTTTTACCGGGTCAATACCGGCGAAAATCAGCCCGGACATCATACCAGGCAAGCTCACCAGCCCCACCGTTTTTGCTGAATCCACCGTTGGAATCAGCGCGGCACGAATACTGTCGCGAATTAATTGCGCCGAAGCCTGTTTCGGGGTCGCGCCCAGGCTGAGCATTTCCTGGATCCGCTGTTGTTCTGAAGAGAACCGCTGGCCGAGGTTGTTGTAGCATAACCCCACCGCCACCATCGCGTTACCGGCAATCATCCCGGAAATCGGAATAACCTGCATGGGCACAAAGGCAATCGACCCGGTAAACACCAGCACACTGAGCGTCAGCACTGCCCCACTGGTAATGGCCACGAACGAAATGACAAAGGCCTTATCAATATATTTACTGCGCTTTTTGGCATTCCACGCCGCATTCAGGCAGATAAATAACACCATCAGTACCGTCAGCAGTGCGTGGTTGACATCAAATATGTATTTCAGCACATAGCCAACGGCTACCAGTTGCACAATGGCGCGGGCAATGCTCCACACAATATCCCGCTCCAGCCCCAGCTTTTCTCTGTTACTGATGACTATTGCGACCACCACCAGCACCAAAGACAGCGCCAGCGATTCATTGGTGATGTTATGCTGATTCATGGCATCCCTCCTGTTCGCTCTGTTCCTTAAGGCGTGCCGGCAACGTAATTACATCGCCCAGTTCACGCAGTTCGCTGGTGTCGTGCGTCACCCATAACACGCCCAGGTGTTGTTCTTTTACCAACCCGGCAATCAGCTTATGTACTGTTTGTTTGTTCTCTTCATCCAGTGCGCTGGTAATTTCGTCCAGCAGTAATACCTGTGGCAAAAATTGCAGGTTACGAATCAGAGAAACACGCTGCTTTTCCCCACCAGATAACGACTGTATTGATTTTTCCAGGGTATCTTCCGCCAGGTTTACTGTTGCCAGGTCGGCGCGTAAACGGGCTTTATCCGGCTTTTTCTGGCGCAAAACCCAGGGAAACGCCAGGTTGTCATACACCGTGTCGCCAAACAGAGCCGGGGTTTGGGTGCAATACCCCACCGCCTGGCGCCAGGCTTCCGGCGTAAATGCGTCACTGGCGCGCCCGTTCAGTACCAGCGTGCCGCTATCGGGCATGAGTAAGCCACCAATGATTTTCAATAAAGTGCTCTTGCCGCACCCGGAAGGGCCGGTAATCAGGCGGCATTCACCCGCCTGCACCGCAAGGGAAACGTCGTCCAGAATAGACTGACTACCGGACTGATAACTGACATGCTGCACCGCCAATAAAGGAGAAGACGCCATTTTTCACCTGTTTTTACTGATGTTTTTCATCAGTATACCCGTGGTATGAAGCAAAATCTCTGGCGTTATTGAACCCGTTTTATGACAAAAGCAGGGGAAATCCTTGCTATAGTTATCGCGCGATGGTGGAGTCGCGGGCTTCACTGCCCCACACGCCACCATCAACAGCGCACACTGTTGATTTCATTTTAAGAAAGCCGGGAGGATATGCGGTGAATAAAGATCTTTTGCCTGCAGAGGGCGAATGCCGGTGCGGTAAAATCGCCATGCGTATTGATGCTCCGCCGATACTGACTATGGCGTGTCATTGCAGTGGCTGCCAGAAAATGAGCGCCAGCGCTTATTCTCTGACGGCCGCTATTCCACGAGATGCATTCTCTGTGACCCGTGGGGAGCCTGTTATTGGCGGGCTTCATGGTGAAGACGCGCGGCACTTTTTCTGCCCGTACTGCATGACATGGCTGTTCACCCGGTTAAACGACAGTTTGCCTTTTGTGAATGTCCACCCCACTCTGTTTGCCAATCTTGCGTGGTCAACACCTTTCATTGAAACCTGGACCCGCGAAAAACTCCCCTGGGCGAAGACTCCGGCGGTACACAGCTTCCCGGAGTTTCCACCACCAACCTCATTTAAAGGCCTGCTACAGGCCTACGCGCAACATGTTCAGGCGCAGGCATAAGCAATGTGAGTCCGCATGGCTGCCGCAGGTGTCTGCGGCAGTATGTTGTTTATTGTTCAGCCTGTTGTGCTGGCCGTTATAAGCCAGGTTGGTTGGGTAATTTTTTAATATTAACAGGCAATATTTTCGGCGGGAGTATTACGCATTATTTGCACGGTCTTTTTCATTTCTGGCGCCAGCCACCGGTCCTCAACCCAAAAGGCTACTTCGCGGCGCAGCAGTGTAACGGCCTGAACCGTACCCGGAGCCAGGCGGGAGGTACCAATCAACTCCAGCGCCTGCGCTGCCAGCAAATATTCAATGCCCAGAATCTGCCAGGTGTTATCGCACACCTGCAGGAGCTTAAGTGCCGCACTGGTGCCCATACTCAGGTGGTCTTCCTGTAAACCCGAGGTAATGTAATTATCCAGCACTGCGGGTTGTGCCAGCCGCCGGTTCTCGCCACACAGAGATGCCGCTACATACTGGGCTATCATCATGCCAGAGTTAACCCCGGGTTTTGCCACCAGAAAAGGAGGTAGTTCACTAACCAGTGGATTAATCAGCCGGTCAAGGCGGCGCTCTGCCACACTGCCGGTCTCCGCCAGCGCAATTGCCAGCAAATCTGCAGCCATCGCCACCGATTCACCATGTGGATTTGCCTGAGAAACTACCTGCCAGTTACCTGGTTCGCCCAGCACCAACGGGTTGTCGGTTGCGGCATTGAGTTCCTGATTCACCTGAGTTTCCACATGACGCCACTGCGCACGGCAGGCACCATGAATTTGCGGAACAGAGCGCAAACTGAGTGCATCCTGGGTACGTACCCCCTGGTTTTCAGCCAGCCAGGCACTTCCATGAAGCATTGCACGTAACCGCTGGCCGGTGGCACTGACATCCGGGCTGGATTTCAGCGCCAGCACACGTTCATCGAACGCTGCCAGTTGGCCCTTCAATGCTTCTATGCTCATGGCCCCGGTGACATCGGCCCAGTCCATTAACTGTTTCGCTTCACCCAACGCCAGGCAACTCAGCCCTGTCATGCAGGGTGTGCCATTCACCAGGCACAGGCCATCTTTCGCCCCCGGGTTCACCGCATCAATACCCTGCTCTGCCAGCGCATCGCAGGCCAGCCAGCGTTTCCCTTGCCAGTTCACAAAGCCCATGCCCGTCAGGGCCAGACCAATATGCGCCATATGGGTCAAATACCCGACAGAACCCTGGGAAGGCACTTCCGGGGTAATGCCCTGATTGATAAATGCCAGCAACGCCCGGACAACATGGGGAGAAATACCGGAATACCCCAGGCTGTAGTTGGCCACTGCCGCACACATAATGGCCCGGGTCTGCACCACACTAAGTAACGGCCCGACACCACAAGCGTGGCTCATCAGCGTGTTACGCGACAACTGGCTTAATGCCTCTGGCGGTAAAATCACATTGCATAACGCTCCCAGCCCGGTATTAATCCCGTAAGCGGGCTGGCCGCTGGCGACAATTTCTTCCACGATTTGCCGGGCATTTTGCATGCGCTGCCATGCTGCTTCACTTAACTGCAGTTGCGCACCATGCTGTGCTACGGCAACCACGTCCTGCCAGGTGGCAGGTGTGTCGCCCCACTCTCTTATTTCACTCATTAATCTTTACCCCATTCGGGAAATAAACTGGTCAAAACGCGGGCTGGCATGCCGGGTAAACAGCGTATCCGGGTCTCCTTCGCACTCAATATTGCCTTCATGCATAAACACCACCCGGTTTGCCACATTGCGCGCGAAGCCCATTTCGTGGGTTACGACCAGCATGGTGCGCCCTTCATCGGCCAGAGCACGCATGACATTGAGCACTTCGCCCACCAGTTCCGGATCCAGTGCCGAGGTAGGTTCATCAAACAAAATCACTTCCGGATCCATTGCCAGCGCACGGGCGATGGCCACCCGTTGTTGCTGACCACCAGAGAGTTGTTCCGGGTAGTAATCTTTGCGGGCGTACAGACCCACCTGGTTGAGCAAATGTTCAGCCTGCGCTTTACACTCTGCCAGCGGGCGTTTCAGCACATAGCGCGGGCCTTCCATGACGTTTTCCAGCACAGTGCGGTGCGACCACAAGTTAAAGCTCTGAAACACCATGGCTACCCGGGCACGTAACTGCTCAATTTGGCGACGGCTGGCAGAGTGCCCGTGCCGGTGTGCTTTGGCATCGACAATAATGGTTTCCCCGGCAACCTGAATTTCACCGGCATCAGGTACTTCCAGCAAATTAATGCAACGCAAAAAAGTACTTTTACCGGACCCGCTGGCACCCAGAACGGAAATAACATCGCCTTTGTTGGCAGACAGTGAAATGCTTTTTAAAACAGCATGGTCGCCGAATGACTTGCGGATATTCTGCACAGCCAGTACCGGCTGCTGGATGGCGGTCATGATTTTTCTCCCTTACTGCTGTTCAGCCCGGCAGGTGCATTGGCCGCAGCCCGCGCCTGAGCCCGACGAAAATTCGGTGTGAGGGCGTTTTCCAGCGCACGCCAAATTTGCACTATCAGGAAATTCAGAATCAGGTAAATCAACGCAGCACAAACAAACACCTCCATGGTTCGGTAGGTGCGCTGAATTATTTGCTGAGCCACGCCAGTGACATCCCACACCGTAACAAGGCTTGCCAGCGCAGTGGATTTCACCAGTAAAATCGCTTCTGTAGACCAGGCAGGTAATGCATAACGCAGCATCACTGGCCCAATTACCCGGCGAAATAACAGCCAGCGCGACATGCCACAGGCTTTTCCCGCTTCAACCTGCCCGGGGGGAACTGCCAGCAATGCGCCACGCAGAATTTCCGCTGTATAAGAGGCGGTACACAATGCCAGCGCCAGCACGGCACAGGTAAAAGGTTCACGCAGAACCGGCCAGACAAAACTGTGGCGTACTGCGCTGAACTGGCCCAGGCCGTAATAAATAAGAAACAACTGGATGAGCAATGGGGAGCCACGAAACACCAGAATGTACAGCCGGGCGAACCCGCTAAACAGCCAAAAGCGGCTCATCCGCATGGCAAGCACTACCAGTGCCAGGCAGCCGCCTACTGCCAGTGAACTGAAAAACAACCCCAGGGTGACCGGTAAAGCCCCCAGCAGTTTCACAAAGGTTTCGCTGAGAAACGCAAAATCAATCATCGCCACTCCCGTTAATACTGTGCGGCGCCATGGCCTTGCCAGCCACGCCCCATGCGCTGTTCAGCCCGTTTAAACGCGCTGTTGGATAACACCGTCAACACCAGGTAACAGCCGCCACCCACCAGGTAGAAAGTGAAATAGTGGTGTGTGGAACCTGCCGCCACCTGGCTTGCCCGCATCAGCTCAACCACCCCGGTCACTGAAATCAGCGCGGAATCTTTCAGGGTCATTTGCCAAATATTGGACATAGCCGGTAAGGCATAACGGATAATTTGCGGTGCAACAATGCGGCGGCGAATACACCAGGGCAGCATGCCCATGGCCTGCGCGGCTTCAATATCACCGTGGGACACGGCGAGGCGCGCAGCACGGAACACTTCCCCCTGATACGAGCCAGAAATCAGGCCAATTGCCAGTGCACCAATCAAAAAAGGCGGAACTTCAATAAAACCGCTGGCACCAAACAGATGGCCCGCCCAGGTCACAACGCCCGAGCCGCCGAAATAAAACAGGTAGAGAATCAGTAGTTCGGGGATACCACGAAACACCACCGAGTACCCTTCTCCGGCGACACGCATTAGCTTAACGGGTGAAAGCTTGGCGGCGGCAACACCACTGCCCACCACCGCACCAACCACCAGCGCTGCCAGCGACAACAACAAGGTCGTGCAGGCAGCGCTTACAATCAGCGGCCCCCAACCATTTTCGCCAAAACCTAATAAGGCCATCATGTTTGTGCCCCTCTTACGGCGTCACGTCCGTTTTAAACCATTTCTCACTGAGTTTTTTCACCGTGCCATCAGCAAGCGCGGCTTTGATTGCGGTATCCAGTTTCGCCTTCAGGTCAGTATCGCTTTTACGCACGCCCATCGCTTCCCCTTCACCCCAAATTGGCCCACCCAGTTTCGGGCCACTGAACGTGAGATCTTTGTTTTCCGGTTTACCCATAATCGAGTTGGCGAACGTGACATCATCAAACACGGCATCAATACGTTCCGCCTGCAAATCGAGAATGGCGTCTGCTGAACTGTTGTATTCACGTACCGTGGCAATATCTTTGAAGTATTTGTCGATAAATGGCGTGTAGACCGTACCGGAGGCAATTCCGATGGTTTTGCCTTTCAGGGCCGCACGCAACCTGGCTATGGCCGGGTTAATTTCTGCCGGGTTGTCGTGCAGTTTAATCAGTGCATCTGCCCCGGTGGCTTCCGGCAACAGATTCCCTTTCAGGGTAATGAAGCTGGCCGGTGTCTGCGCGTAAGGCACCGTAAAATCAATGATCTTTTTACGTTCCGGGGTAATAACAATGGAATCCATGATGACATCGGACTTCCCTGCCTGCAGCCCGGCAATCATCCCGTCCCAGTTCTGCACGCTCAGTTTGCAGGTCACTTCCATGCGTTTGCATAAATCCGCCATCAGTTCGGGCTCAAAACCGCTGAGCTTCCCGCCCGGCAACGTCATATTCCAGGGTTCATAACTCCCTTCGGTGGCGACAGTAATCGTTTTCCACTCTTTTGCCATTGCTGGCGTGCCGGAAAGTAGTGCCGCAAGCGCCGCGCTACTCAGTAGTAAACGGTAAACAGAAAGTACGTTCATCTGATGCTCCTGAAATAACCGGGTCGCTGACGCCGGTAACAACTGAAATGGGCTGGTGCCTTAATTTCCGGCACAAATGACTAAACATGTATATACAAGAAAAAACACAAAAAAGGCATTAACTCATAACCACTTGGGTTAATGCGCACCTGAGTGTGTCTTTACTTGTACATACAACTTAGCAATTGATATGCCACTTCGAAGAAACCATCTTATTTCATTGAAAAACCGCGGGTTCCCAGGTGAAGGTGCACCACCGGTTGCCAGTCAACCCGGTAATAACGCACCAAAGAAACGCATCCGCACCATAACAAAGCAGTAAAAATGGCGCACAACAGGGCAAAAAAGTGTGCCCCCACCATCCAGACTGGTGGTGGGGCGACAAACAACAGGCGGGGTTATCTGGCGTGAGATTCTTCCACTGCGCGCGCACTGGTAACCAGAGTTTCAAGCAGGGATTTCAGTACTTGCTGAAGTGCGGCCGCACGCTCTTCCTGCCAGGCGAATGGCGGGGTTTCATCCATATAATTACATTGTGCCAGTTCAAGTTGCACGGCATGAATATGGTTAGCCGGGTCGCCATAAGCGCGGGTGATATGCCCACCTTTGAAGCGGCCATTGATTACCCAGGTGTAAGCCGACTGGGCTTCACAACACGCACGCAGCGCCTCACTGACAGCAGGTGCGCAACTCGCGCCATGGTTGGTGCCAATATTCAAATCCGGCAGCCGCCCGTCGAACAGGCGGGGAATAACCGAGGCAATAGAATGCGCGTCAAACAACAGCGCATAGCCAAAACGGGCTTTGATAGCAGCCAGCGTATCGGCCAGTTGCTGGTGGTAACTCTGCCACACCTGCTCCAGGCACCACGCGCGGTGCGCTTTATCTGGCTCCTGCCCCGGGCGAAATACCGGCTCGCCATCGAACAACGTATCCGGGAACAGGCCAGTGGTGGCACTCTGGTACAACGGCGTGTCATCAGCCGGGCGATTCAAATCCACCACAAAACGTGAATAATTAGCCTGAAGAATACTGGCCCCCATTGCGCTGGCAAAAGCATAGAGCGCCGGAATATGCCAGTCGGTATCGGGTAATAACCGGGCACGGTCTGTCAGCCCGGCTTCAACTTCCGGCGTCAGCGACGTACCGGCATGAGGCATGCTAATCAGCAGCGGAGTGGATCCTTCATGAAATAACCAGGGTGTCATACACTTTCTCCACGGTAAACCACCTGGCAGGGTAACTGCCCGCCAAGCCAGTAAGCCAGTTCAGCGGGTTGCTTAACTGGCCAGTGAACAAAACTCGCCAGTTTCCCGGCTTCCAGAGACCCACACTCATGTTCCCTGCCCAGCGCTTTTGCCCCCCAAAGAGTAACCCCCGCCAGCGCCTCTTCCGGGGTCATGCGGAATAATGTGCAGGCCATATTCAGTATCAGGCGCAACGACAGCACTGGCGATGTGCCAGGGTTTAAATCACTCGCCAGCGCCATTGGTACGCCATGCTTGCGAAATAACTCAACCGGTGGCATTTGGGTTTCACGCAGCATGTAATAAGCGCCAGGCAACAATACCGCCACAGTGCCACTTTGCGCCATGGCAATGACGTCGTCTTCGGTAGCATATTCCAGGTGATCGGCAGAAATAGCCTGGTAACGGGCCGCCAGGCTGCTTCCGCCCAGCGAGGAGAGTTGTTCAGCGTGCAATTTAACTGGCAGGTTCAGTTCACGGGCAGTATTAAATACCCGGGTGATTTGTTGCGGCGAGAATGCCAGATGTTCACAAAAACCATCCACAGCATCCACCAGCCCTTCCCGGTGCGCGGCAGGCAATAAGGTCTGGCAAATGTAATCAATCCAGCCATCCGCATTGTTCTGGTATTCCGGCGGAACGGCATGAGCAGCAAGAAACGTCGCCTGGATATCGACAGGCTCCAGTTGCGCCAGTTGGCGAATTACCCGCAACATGCGCAACTCACTGTCACTTTCCAGCCCGTAGCCAGATTTTATCTCCAGTGTGGTAACGCCTTCCTGGCGCAGGCAGCGCAGGCGCTCACGAGCCGTGGCAAGTAACTCTGCTTCACTGGCCTGGCGCGTGGCGTTCACCGTGGAAATAATCCCCCCACCGCTGGCGGCGATTTCAGCGTAACTGGCACCATTAAGGCGCATTTCAAACTCACCACTGCGGTCACCACCAAATACCAGGTGAGTATGGCAGTCAACCAGACCGGGGGTAATTATCCCGCCATTCAGCCGTTTAACGTGCTGTGGCTGGCAATGGCCTGCGTCCCGTTCTTCGCCCACCCAGACAATACGCTCGCCTGCCACCGCAATCGCCCCTTGCCTGATAAGGTGGTACTTACCGTCTTTGAGCGTGACCAGGTCCGCCCCGGTCCACAGCGTTTCGCATTGCAACATTGTCTTGCCGCCTCCAGATGAGTGTGAATGATAGTAGCTCAACATAATTCGGGTGCAGGCAAACGGCAAAACAGTGCGTAATCCATGTATAACGAATTAAGGCAGCGCCCGGACGGGCTCCCCGACCGCTGCACAGACTGAACCGGCTCAAACAACCTGCCTGCAATTAAACTATGAAGGGTATACAGCACAAATTAAAGTATGTATATGTATATACAACCACAGAGACAGGGGATCAAGCATGGCAAGTTTTTATGCTGCACGGGCATTGTTGCCCGAGGGCTGGCGAACAGCAGTACGCATTGAGACAGAATCCGGGCGGATAACCGCCGTCACACCAGGCAGCCACAGTGATGGCGCCACGCCGTTACAGGGGCTGGTAGTACCGGGTATGGCTAACCTGCACTCCCATGCTTTTCAGGCAGCCATGGCCGGGCACGCTGAGGTGGCGGGTAACCCGCAGGACAGTTTCTGGACCTGGCGCGATGCCATGTATCACCTGGTTGGCCGCCTGACCCCGGAACTGATGGCTGATGTCGCCACCTGGTTGTATATCGACATGCTGAAAGGAGGTTATACCCAGGTTGCGGAGTTTCATTACCTGCACCACCAGCCTGACGGCACGCCTTACCCACAGGACGACATGCTACGGGCACTGATTCAGGCAGCCACCACGGCAGGTATCGGGCAGACTATGCTGCCAGTACTTTACCGCTATGCTGGTTTTGGCGCACAGCCGCCGGTTGAAGGGCAACGGCGGTTTATTCAGAGCACGGAAAGCTGGCTGGAACAATACCAGCGCCTGTCATCTCTGACTGCGGGCAACCCGCTGCTTAACCAGGGCGTGTGTTTCCATTCGCTGCGCGCCGTAACCCAACAGGACATGGCGCAGGTTCTGGCCAATACTCCGGCTGATGCCCCCGTGCATATTCATATTGCTGAGCAGCAAAAAGAAGTCAATGACTGTCTGGCAAGCTATGGTGCGCGCCCGGTCGCCTGGTTACTGGAGAATATGCCGGTAGATAAACGCTGGTGCCTGGTTCATGCCACACACCTGGACCAACAGGAAATTACCCGGCTCGCCGCTACAGGTGCTGTTGCCGGGCTTTGCCCCACCACCGAAGCCAACCTGGGCGATGGTATTTTCCCGGCGACGGACTGGCTGGCAGAACAGGGCCGCTGGGGTATTGGCTCCGACAGCCAGGTTTCACGCAGTGTGCTGGAAGAATTACGCCTGCTGGAATACGGCCAGCGCCTGCGTGACCAGCATCGTAACCGGCTGGCTCAGCCTGGCGCGCCCAGCGTGGGAGACGTGCTTTACACCCAGGCCGCTATGGGTGGCGCACAGGCCTGTGGCGTTCAAATGGGCCAACTGGCACCCGGTATGCGCGCCGACTGGCTGTGCCTCAATGCCGACTACTGGCCGCAAAACCGCCCGGACGACCAACTGATAAACCGCTGGTTATTTGCCGGGCAACGTAGCGAGATTCGTGATGTCTGGGTAGCCGGGCAGGCCGTAATTCGTAATGGGCAACACCCGCAGGAAGCCATTTATGCAGCCCGGTTTCGCAACGCACTGGAGGCACTGCAATGATTCAGGTGTGGTCGGTTGAAAACTTACCCGTAACGCGCTGGCGCAATGGTGGCGGGGAAACCCGAGAAATTATCGCCACCCCAGGTCCTGAAGGGAGCGACTTTTTGTGGCGGGCAAGTATTGCCACACTGGATAAAGACGGGCCATTTTCCCACTTCAGCGGTATTGACCGGGTAATTACCCTGCTGGAGGGCACGGGTGTGACACTGACAGTGGATGGTAAAGACATTCCCCTGGCGTTACACACTCCACTGGCTTTTTCCGGCGACAGCACCTGTACGGCACGCATCACCGGGCAGAGCCAGGATTTTAATATTATGACCCTGCGTGGAGCCTGCAACGCACATGTGGAAGTGGTAAACAGCGCACAACAGAGCCACAGCGGTGTTTGCCTGGTGCTCAGTGGCGAGTGGCAGTTAAATGGCAGCGAACTGGTTGCCGGAATGGGTGCGTGGTGGCACAACGAGCACAGCACTATCCGCCCGGTGTCTGCGGGCGGAAAGTTACTGTTTTGCCGTATTGAGGAAGGTTAACCGTGGCCTTTAAACCGGCCCAGCAGTTTGTAGCGTGTACCCGGGTACAATAACCGGGCATAAGTGACCACACGGTTATCACTCCAGGTCTGGCGGCGAATCAGCAGGCAGGGTTCCGCCGCATTCATTTCCAGCAACTCGCGCTGTGCGGTGTCAGGCATTATCGCCTCAACAATATGTTCCCCTGCCGTTAATGGGGCCACCTGCATCAGATAAGTGTAGGGCGTAAGCGCCATAAAATCTTGCGACAGGTAATCCGGTGCCACCAGTGGGTTGACCAGGCGGTCTTCCATTTGCACCGGAACATCGTTTTCGTAATGCACAATTACCGAATGGAAAATCGCCTGGCCGGTTGCCAGGCCCAGGACCGCCGCCTGAGCCGGGTCTGCCTGAATTTCGCTCATGCCAAGCACCCGGCAACTGTGGCGATGCCCGCGCTGAGTAATTTCTTCGGCAATGTTGTGCACTTCCAGCATGGCAGTGTAGCCTTTCATTTCGGCCACAAATGTCCCCACGCCCTGCATACGCAGCAGGTAGCCTTCACTGGTCAGTTCACGCAGCGCACGGTTGATGGTCATGCGGCTGACTCCCAGCCGGGCGACCAGTTCACTTTCAGAAGGCACGCGCTGGCGCGGCTTCCACGCCCCTTCGTTAATCTGGCTGATAATCGCCTGTTTCACGCGCTGATAAATGGGCGCGGGTTGGTCACCCATGGCACTGACCAGTTGTGATACGGCGGTTTGCTCTGTCATAGCGGTTCCCTGCATTGTCCGGTTGATACGAGTGTAATCCCCTTTATTGAAGATGTATATACATCCACACAATGTAGGTACATACCCTTCCTGCCCCGTTACTGTGCAAGTGCGCATCATTGTGGCGCAACCTGACTCGCCACCAGACAGGAGGGAAAGCTGCGGCCCTTGTCACAAGCTGAACACAGAGAAATAAAAAAGCTGGCGTGGCTTTTGCTAAATACTTTACCAGGATGTATATACAAGACTATACATGGCTAACACCAAAATTTATCCGCGGCAATTACGCGATACCAAGACAGAGGAAATGAATATGAGCAAACCCACCAGTCAGTCCGTTGCCCGCCCGGTCCACGCCCCTAAGGGCACTGAGTTGCATTGCGCTAACTGGCTGATTGAAGCACCGTATCGCATGATTCAGAACAACCTCGACCCGGATGTTGCTGAACGCCCGGATGACCTGGTGGTGTATGGCGGTATTGGTAAAGCGGCCCGTAACTGGGATTGTTTTGATGAAATTCTTGCCAGCCTGCGCCGCCTGAAAGCAGACGAAACGCTGCTGGTGCAGTCTGGCAAACCGGTGGGAATCTTTCGCACTCACACCGATGCCCCCCGCGTGCTGATTGCCAACAGTAACCTGGTTCCCCACTGGGCAAACTGGGAACACTTCCAGGAGCTGGATAAAGCCGGGCTGATGATGTACGGCCAAATGACTGCTGGCTCGTGGATTTACATCGGCGCACAGGGCATTGTGCAGGGCACCTATGAAACCTTTGCCGAAGCCGCACGCCAGCATTATAACGGCAGCCTGCGCGGTAAATGGATCCTGACGGCGGGCCTTGGCGGCATGGGCGGTGCGCAACCGCTGGCAGGGGTGATGGCTGGAGCCTGTGTACTGGCTATCGAGTGCCAGGAATCACGTATTGACTTCCGCCTGCGCACCCGTTATGTCGACCATAAAGCCTACACGCTGGATGAAGCCCTGAAGTTGATTGAAGACGCCACGGCCAAAGGGGACGCCATCTCGGTTGCGCTGCTGGGTAATGCGGCCGAAATTGTGCCGGAGCTGGTAAAACGCGCCAAAGCCGGTGGCCCGAAACCGCACATTGTTACCGACCAGACGTCAGCACACGACCCGCTCAATGGCTATTTGCCGGTTGGCTGGTCCGTTGAAGAGTGGGAAGAATTACGCAAAACTGACCCGAAAAAAGTGATGCAGGCCGCGCGTGCTTCCATGGCAGAACATGTTAAAGCGATGCTCGATTTCTGGCATATGGGCGTGCCTACGGTGGATTACGGTAATAACATTCGCCAGGTTGCCAAAGACGAAGGGGTGGCAAACGCCTTTGATTTCCCGGGGTTTGTACCGGCCTATATTCGCCCGCTGTTCTGTGAAGGCAAGGGGCCTTTCCGCTGGGTGGCACTGTCTGGCGACCCGGAAGATATCTATAAAACCGATGCCAAACTGAAAGAACTGTTCCCGGACAACCACGCACTGCACAACTGGCTGGATATGGCTCGTGAGCGTATTGCTTTCCAGGGGCTGCCTTCGCGTATTTGCTGGCTGGGGCTGGGTGAACGCCATATTGCTGGCCTGGCGTTTAACGAGATGGTGCGTAACGGTGAACTGAAAGCGCCAGTCGTGATTGGCCGTGACCACCTGGATTGCGGCTCGGTTGCTTCTCCTAACCGTGAAACAGAATCCATGAAAGATGGTTCAGACGCGGTTTCTGACTGGCCGTTACTCAATGCATTACTCAATACTGCCGGTGGCGCGACCTGGGTCAGCCTGCATCATGGTGGTGGTGTGGGTATGGGCTTCTCCCAACATGCCGGGGTGGTGATTGTGTGCGATGGTAGCGAAGCCGCTGATGTGCGCCTGGCACGCGTCTTGTGGAACGACCCGGCAACTGGCGTTATGCGCCATGCTGATGCCGGTTATGAAACAGCTATTGCCTGCGCACAAGAAAAAGGGCTGGACTTGCCGGGTATTCTGCCAAAAGCGTGATTCACGCCCGTTAAATTGCCCGCTATATGCGGGCAATTTCCCCCACAGTTAATGGCTTTCCGGCAACACGATATCGCTGCCTGCCAGCGTGCCCATTTCGTTGTATATCGCACAGGCGGCATCCACCAGTTGCATGGCCAGCGCCGCACCACTGCCTTCACCGAGGCGCATATCCATCACCAGGTATGGGTCCAGCCCCAAATGGCTGAGTGCGACACGCGCGCCACGTTCAGCGGATAAATGCGACGGGATCAGGTACGGTTTTACTTCCGGCGCAATACGGCAGGCCGCTAACGCGGAGGCATAAGAAAGAAAGCCATCCAGTACCACTGGCAACCCACAACTTGCCGCACCAAGCATTACCCCGGCCATGCCGAGCAAGTCAAACCCACCCACTTTGGCAAGCACATCCAGGCCATCCGTTACATCGGGTTGGTTTACGTGAATCGCTTTACGCACCACATCCACTTTATGGTGTAACTTCGCCAGCGGGTAGTTCGCGCCCACGCCTACGGTTTCCATTGGGTCTGCACCGGTCAACACGCTGACCACCGCAGCGGCAGGCGTGGTATTGGCAATACCCAGCTCACCAACACCAAACAGCGTCACGCCATCGGCCGCCAGTTGGCGTGTGAATGCGATACTTTGCTCCAGCAGGGTTTGCGCCTGCTCACGGGTCATCGCAGGCTCTTTGGCGATATTGCCGCTTCCCCGCGCTACCCGCATATCCACCAGCCCCGGAATCGGCTCGTAATCAATACCGGCATCCACAACATGCACCTGTGCGCCAGCCTGGCGCGCCAGCACACATACGCCGGTGTTGTGGCGGGTCATGTTGATAGCCTGAATCCAGGTGACCGCTTTGGGTGATACCGCAATGCCTTCTTCATAGACACCGTGGTCTGCACACATTACCACCATCGCTTTACTGCGCGTGTTGATTTCACCTTTTAACCCCGGGCAACCGGCCAGTTGAACGGCCAGTGCTTCCAGGCGCCCCAGGCTGCCCACCGGCTTGAGCAGGCCATCAATGTAAGCCTGGACTTCATGCTGACGCGCACTGTCCAGCGCCGGAATGGCCAGACGTATTTCAGGGAGTGTTTGCATATTCTTGTTCTCGATTTGCTCAAAAGACACTGACTTACAGCAACGCCAGCAGGAAAATCACTTCACCGGCTTCAATTGCCGCCCCCAGGGTATCGCCGGTTTGCCCGCCGAGGGTACGTTTCAGCGCCAGGCCCAGAACATATACCACAACGGTCGTGATAAAAAAGGCCACCAGCCCGCGCCAGGAAAGCAGCACAGAAGCTAACACCAGACCGGCCCCTAATGTGACCAGAGTTTGCACCCCATTAACCTTACCAATGAATAAGTTACCCAGGCCATTTTCCCGGGCATAACGCTGGCGGAACATCAGCAAAACAACCGCGCTGCGCCCGGCCAGGCAGGCACTGGCAAGCACGGGCAGTACCGGCTGCCCACGCAAAGCCAGTTCGCTAATCACCAGCACTTTCGCCAGCAAAATAAACACCAGCCCCAGCGCGCCATGAGTGCCCAGGCGGCTGTCTTTCATGATCTCCAGCATGCGCTCACGGCTACGGGCAGAAAAAACAGCGTCACAGGTATCTGCCAGCCCGTCGAGGTGAAAGCCCCCGGTAAGCACCGCCAGCGCCAGTACGGCGAAAAATGCTGCCAGCGGAGTGCCACTACCGGGCTGCAATACCAGAAACACCACTCCCGCCAGCGATCCCAGCAGCAACCCCACGAGAGGAAAAGTTACAATTCCGTTCACATACTGCTTCACGTCCAGGCTCTGATACCAGCGAGCACGCACTGGCAGGCGGCTCATAAATGCGAGCATCGCCAAATACAACTGAATCATTTAATTTTTACTCCAATCCCTGACACCACCAGCCAGACGCCATCTGCCGCCTGAGCCAGCCGTTGATTAACCCGCCCTGCGATATCCCGAAAATGCCGGGCCAGGCGGTTTTCCGGCACAATGCCCATACCTACTTCATTCGTCACCAGAAATATCGGTGCCGGGCAGGCTGCACAGGCCGCGATAAGCTGGTCGATTTGTTGGTTTACTGCTGCTTCAATAGCGGCATAGTTCCATGTTTCCGGGTCCTGCTCCCCTCCTTCATCAAACATCAAATTGGTGACCAGCGTTGTCACACACTCCAGCAAGATGGCTTCACCTGGTGGGTTAGCCGGGGTAATAAAGCGCCCCAGGTCGCGCCAGGCTTCCACCGTGCGCCAGTGTGCCGGGCGCGAGGCCTTATGGTGTGCCACTCGTTGCGCCATCTCGCCATCAAAAATTTGCGAGGTGGCAATGTACAGCACCCGTGAAGCGGCCTGGGCTGCCAGCTCTTCTGCCTGGCGGCTTTTGCCACTACGGGCACCGCCGGTTATCAGCATCATACGACTGGCTCCTGGTGTTGGTTCATGATGTGGTAAATTTTTTCGATATCAATGTGCTGGCGCATGGCGGCGGCCAGTTGGTCGAACTGCGCCTGCTTGTGGCGGGCGTAGTCCGGTATTTCACCTGGTAAAGGTGCCAGGCCCTTACGCTGGCGCAGGTTATCCAGCAACCGGCGGGTAAAGGCGGCGTTATCAAACACACCATGCAGGTAAGTCCCTGCCACGCGCCCGCAAGCACTGACAGCGCCATCAAGAGCAAGCCCGTGCTCTGCGCCCAGTTGAAAGACAGGCTGAGCCTGGTTACCGCGCTGGCTGGTGCCCATATGGATTTCATAGCCACTGACGGGTAAATCGCCGCAACCCGCCAGAATACCGGGCAGCGCCGCCAGGCAATGGCCGCTGGCCTGCACGGTCACTTTGTCATGGGCAAACTGGGTAGTGATATCCAGCAGCCCTAACCCCGGCTGGCTCCCCAGCCTGGATTCCACCTGGTCAACAATCGTGTTGCCCAACATCTGGTAACCACCACACACGCCGATAATCGCACCTCCGGCCTGGTACCAGGCGAGAATGCGTTTCGCCATACTGCTCTGGTGCAGCCATGCCAAATCCCCCAGGGTATTTTTGCTCCCAGGCAGAATAACTAAATCTGGCCCGCCAAAATCTTCCGGGTCGCGCACATAGCGCACCTGTACATCGGGCTGGAAAGCCAGCGGGTTAAAATCGGTAAAGTTGGAAATATGCGGCAAATGCACTACCACAATATCCAGTGCCTTATCCTGGCCGACCTGGTATCTGGCACGTTCCAGCACCACGCTATCTTCATCTTCCAGGTCAATATCCAGCCAGGGCATCACACCAATGACGGGTACACCGGTCAGGGCTTCTATTTGCTCAAGGCCAAGTTGCAACAGCGCAACATCACCACGGAATTTATTAATGATGACGCCTTTGACCCGGGCGCGCTCTTCGGGTTGCAACAATGCGAGCGTGCCATAAATCGCGGCGAAAACGCCGCCCCGGTCGATGTCTGCCACCAGCACCACCGGGCAGCGGGCAATTTCTGCCATGCCCATGTTGACAATATCCCGGTCACGCAGGTTGATTTCAGCCGGGCTGCCCGCACCTTCCAGCACAATGGCGTCGTATTCTGCCGCCAGGCTGTGCCAGACATCGCTGATTTTCTGGCGCAGACGCGGTTTATACTCGTGGTAAGTTACGGCGTCCATATCCTGCGCCACCTTGCCCATCAGCACGACCTGGGCTTTGCGGTCACTGGTGGGTTTGAGCAATATGGGGTTCATGCGCACATCTGGCGCAATACCGGCGGCTTCCGCCTGAAAAATCTGTGCGCGCCCCATCTCTTTGCCGTCTGGCGTAACGCCTGAATTCAGCGCCATGTTTTGTGATTTAAACGGCGCACACGCCAGCCCGTCCTGCACCAGGATACGGCACAGCCCGGCGACCAGCACACTTTTCCCGACATCTGACGCCGTGCCCTGCAACATAATGGATTTACTCATGCCATCTCCTTAACCGCCACAGACGGGTGCCGGGTAAAAATCCCCCTGGCGTAATGTCATATCCAGTGCGGTTGTCATTTGCTGGTCACACCGCATCGCCAGGTTGAATAACAATGAAACCCCGATTGCCAAAAAACGGCAGACACAAGGGACGTTACGATACCCAAACCGTAATGTCTGCGCACGGTAAATTGCCGCGGGTTCGTTCTGCAGAATAAAAATACAGCGCCAGGCAAGTGCCGGACCACTAAAAGGCCGCCGTTTTACCTGTTGCTCCATGATTCACTCCTGATATCCCATTGCTTATTGACCAGAATGGTCGAAAAGTAGGGAAGCGGTTCATCGTCCGGCACCGCAGACAAATCACGCCAGCTACGCTCACCTGGCAAGGTGGCTTCGGCCATCATCACTGCATGGTCAATAACACCGCAGGACTGCAACAGCGCTTTCATTGCCGGAAAACGCCCGTAGACCTTCATCATTACCACGCAATCGTGGTTATTCAGGGTAGTGCGCAGGTGTTGTTCGCTGTCGGAACAGGCAACAACGGCCAGTGACTGCTGGTCCATTGCCAGCGGCAGCGCGGCGGCAGACGCAATGGCTGAAAACGAGGTCACGCCCGGAACAATTTCCAGCCAGTCCGGGCGGCCAAGGCGTGCCAGTAACCACACCCAGGTGCTGAACAACATGGCGTCGCCCAGGGTAATAAACCCTACTTGTTTGCCCGCCTGCGCTTCGCGAGCCAGCGTGCCAGCCACTTCATCCCAAACCGCTGCTTTGGCATCGTTATCTGCACTCATCGGGAAATGGCAGGTGTGCACTTCGGTGGTTTCACTCAGCCAGGGGCGCACAATACTTAGCGCCAGGCTGTCTGCGCCTTTACGCCCGGCCGGAGCATACAGGCAATCCAGCCTGCCAAGAATGCGCGTTGCCCGTACCGTCATCAGGTCGCTGGCACCAGGGCCGGTGCTAATGGCATATAACCGCCCACTCATGCCGCCACCTCCTGGGTACCCGCCGCCAGCGCCTGCTGCAAATGGGTAACAAACTGGCTGCGGATCGCCGGGTTTTCCCCCAGCCCTTGCAGGCACACTTGTGCTGGAATGCCTGCCGCGGCAAAACAACTTTTCCATGAATCGGGTGCATCGGAAGCCATATCGTTAATGGCGTGGTCACCGGCCACCAGCATTAGCGGCATCAGAACCACCCTGCGTACCCCCTGCTGTTGCATGCTGTGAACCAGTTGCCCCACTTCCGGGTAACTTTCCACCGCGCCAACCCGGGCAGGGAAATGGCAGGCCTGCATCATATGATCAAGGCAGGCATAAGCCGCAAACGCATGGTGGCTGGCACCGTGCCCCATAAACACCACTTGTTCGTCGTCCGCTAATGGCGGCATCTGGCTGCGCAGTGCCGCCATCAGTTGCTGGTAATCTTCAAAGGTGCTGAGCAGTGGCGAGCCAAGCACCAGTCGTGCGAAATGCCCCTGCCACAGAGCGGTATCCCGCACCACTTTTTCGTACTCGTCGCCATTAATAATATGCAGCGACTGAATGGCGACATCCTGGTAGCCTTGTTCCGCCAGTTGCTGCAAGGCCTGCGCGGGTGACGGTATCACCAGCCCGTCGCGCCTCGCCAGTTTGCGGATAATCATGCCGGAGGTAAAAGCGCGTAACAGCGTGCGGTCCGGGCAACAGGCCGCCAGCGCCTGTTCACAGGCAACAATATTTTTTTCCAGTGTATCTGGGTAGCTGGTGCCAAAACTCACCACCAGTAATGCTTTTTTCATACTGTTGTTCTCCTGTTACTGAGCGCACTGGGTTGCGGGTTAACGGGTGATGCCAGCCAGCCCTGCAGCTTGCGGGTAAATGCTTCCGGCCCGTCCAGCACCAGGGCTTCCGGCACCATTTCCCGTGGCCGCGTCACCACAATGCAGGGAATGGCGGCCTGAAGAGCCGGTACAATTTTGTCGAGGTAGCCGCCCTGAATGCCAGACTCTTTGGTAATTACCACATCGGGTGCGCAAAACTGATACAACGCCTGGTTAAAGGCTGCGTCGAACGGGCCTTTCAGGGCAAAAATATTCTCCGGGCCAAGCCCCAGTTGCTCACACTGTTCAATGACAGAAGCCACGGGAAGAACACGCACCAGCAGGTGTTTGCCCGGCAACCCTGCCTGCCAGCGGGCCAGGTCTTTACTGCCTGTGGTTAACAACACGCGCGGGCCAAGCGCACCGGCAACACCACAGGCTTGTTCAATATTTGCCACCTTGTGTAATAACGGGTGAGAAACGCAATCCAGCTGGCTGGGGCGGCGATAACGGCTGTAGGCGATACCGGTTTGCTGGCAGGCCAGCCAGGCATTACGGCTGATTTCCTGGGCATAGGGATGGGTGGCATCAACCAGCCAGTTAACCCTGCGGCTTGCAAGTAATTCAGCCAGTTGCCCGGCATCCAGCCGCCCGCACAACACGGAACCTGCGCGCACCGAAGCCAGCCGGGCTCCGGCCTCCGTCGCGACAGACAGAGTGTAAGGCACCGCCGCCATTTCCAGTTGCTGGCAAATCGGCGTGGCATCGCTGGTGCCGCCCAGAACCAGGACATGGTTCACAGGCGGTAACCCCGCGGGGTTATCATCAGCCCGTCTTTGACATAGGTAGTGGCATTCCCCACCACCACCAGGCTGGTCATATCGACAGGGGCGTAATCCATATCCGCAAGGGTTGTCAGCCATTTTTCTTCTTTCTTGCGCCCGGCGGCCTTCACCACCCCAACCGGTGTGGCCGGGTTTTTCACCGTCATCAGCAAATCAAAGGCGCGCGCCAGGTGGCCCTCACGCCCGCGGCTGCGCGGGTTATAAAAGCAAATCACAAAATCGGCTTCCCCGGCAGCAATAATGCGTTTTTCAATCACGGGCCAGGGCGTGAGTAAATCGCTCAGGCTGATATGGCAAAAGTCGTGCATCAGGGGCGCGCCGAGCAACGCAGCCGCCGCAATGCTGGCAGTCATTCCGGGCACTACCCGCACTTCAATACCGGCCTGTTGCTGGCTCACCAGCTCTAAAATCAGGCCAGCCATTCCGTAAATACCGGCATCACCGCTACTGACCAGAGCCACATTATGGCCTGCTTTGGCAAGGTCAATTGCCGTTTGGCAGCGCTCGATTTCTTTGCACATACCGGTTTTAATTACCTGTTTATCGCCAGTAAACGCTTTCACCAGGTGGGTGTAGGTTTTGTAGCCAACGATAATATCTGCCGCCGCCAGCGCTTCAGTGGCTTCGACGGTCATCATGGCCTGGGAACCCGGCCCTATTCCGATTACGGTTAACATCAGTGTACAACCCCTAAAGTCAGGGTAACGCCTTGTTCACGCAAGGTTTCCCCCAGTAAATGACCACCACTCATCAGCCAGGCGACCGGGCCGGAAACACTGCCAACGCCCGCGACTTCGCGCACAAACGCCGAAACAGGGAAATGCGCTTCGCCAGGTTGTAGTTCGCTTGCGGAAAAAATTTCAAACGGCACCTGGTAACATTGCGCAAGTGCCTGCAGGCCGGGTTCGTCCTGTTTCAAATCGATACTGCCAATAGCCCGTAATGCGAGTGAATCCAGGCGGCGGGCCTGCAACTGTTCAGCCAACAGCTTGTGCAGCACAGTGAAAGGCGTATTCCGGCGGCAACCAATACCCGCGACAATGCGGCGGGGAACCAGTTTAAAGACCGGGCAGTTAACTTCTGGCAGCCTGGCGCGCAGCGTGACACACACCAGCGCATCGAGCCGGGGTAACGCGCTAAGCTCGGCCACGTTGATAAACCCGTCAGTGGTCACCTGGTGCTGTTGGCTGGCAAAGTCATCATCCCACCACAGCCCCACCTGCTGCCCGCTGACCAACATTTGGTTGATGGTTTTTACTCCATCACGCAGGTTTTCCATCCTGGCGTCCAGTTGGCTTGCCAGGGTATCAAGAGCCGCCAGGCCATTCACATCTGTTGCCGTGGTAATGACCGGGTCTGCGCCCAGTACACCAGCCAGGTAGCAGGCCAGAGCATTCGCTCCGCCCATATGCCCGGAAAGCAGGCTAATCACATGCTGGCCGCGCTCATCAATCACCACGACCGCCGGGTCAGACATTTTGTCTTGCAGCAGTGGCGCTATCATGCGCACCGCAATGCCTGTCGCACCAATAAAAATCAATGCGGAATGCACCGGGAACGCGTCTTTTACAGTTTGAGCAAAACTGCCCATAAACGGGCGAAACCCTTTTTTCAGTAGCGGCTCACTGGTAAAGCAGGTTACTGGCAATACAGCCCGCAGCCGTTCTGCCAGTGCCACGCCACCTGGCGTCAGGCAGAACAACACCAGGGATTCAGGCCTGACGGTATTCATGGCTAAACCCGGCATCATAAAGTTTGGAGTAATGGTATTCCTCGCCCAGAAACGCCCCCACCAGTATCAGTGCGGTTTTGCGTATTCCGGCGGCCCTCACCTTTTCGCTGATATCCGCCAGCGTCCCCCGCACTACCCGGCGCTCCGGCCAGGTGGCTTTGTACACCACCGCCACTGGGGTTTGTGGTGGGTAACCGCCTGCTGTCAGGCGTTCTGCCACCCGGTTAATTCGCTGCACGGACAAAAAAATCGCCATGGATGTCTGGTGCGCGGCAAAACTCTCCAGTTGCTCTTTCTCCGGCACGGGTGTGCGCCCTTCCAGGCGAGTGATTATCAGGCTCTGGGAAACTTCCGGTACGGTGTATTCCACGCCGAGATCCGCGGCGGCCCCCAAAAAGGCACTGACTCCCGGCACCACTTGCCAGCTAATGCCCCGCGCAGACAGCATTTCCCCCTGCTCACGCACCGAGCCATAGAGCGATAAATCCCCGGTTTGCAGGCGCACCACACACTTGCCATTGCGCACACCGTCTGCCATCAGGCCAATAATGGCTTCCAGCGCCAGGCTTGCGCTGTCGTGGCATTGCGCCTGAGGGCACCACTCAAGCAGTTCCGTATTAATTAACGAACCTGCATAAATGACGATATCGGCCCGCTGTAACAGCCGGTAGCCCTTCAGCGTAATCAGCTCTTTGTCGCCGGGGCCTGCGCCAACAAACCAGACGCCCGGAAATACCGGTTCAGCCATGGTTGCCCTCCTTCAGGCAGGAAATCACAAAGGTTGGGTTGTTCGGTTTGAAATAGTGCCCTTCTCCCAGCGCCACCATGGATGACGCCTGGAGCTGAACACACTCCAGCGCACAGACGGGCAGGCTGCCAAGCAGTGTGAGCGCCTGCATCAGGTTCTCATGCAGAATAAAAGTCATGACCAGGCGACCACCGGGAACTAAATGCTCCAGCGACCAGTGCAGCAATGCCGACAGTTGCCCGCCACTGCCGCCAATAAAAATGGCATCGACCTGTAAATCGCAATTAACCGGGGCCTGTGCTGCTATAACCTGCACATTTTCGCAACCGAAATGGCTGCGGTTGGTGTGTAACAACGCCAGCGCCGCCGCATCCCGTTCAATAGCAATCACCTGTAGTCCAGGCCAGGTTACCGCGGCTTCCAGCGATACACTGCCGGTGCCTGCGCCCACGTCCATAAAGGTTTCAGCACTGTGCAGTTGCAGGCGGGAGAGGACCAGCGCCCGCACCGGCTCTTTGGTCATGGGTACGCGCTCACCGCGTAAAAAATGGGCATCATTCATTGAGGATCACCACAACATTCATATCAAAGTCTCCGGTTACCACGGATGCGGGCAACCGCCGGATACGCTCATTCTCCAGCGAGAGGTTTTCACCAATGATCATGGTGCGCTGCCCAGCGCCCCATGCCACCAGGTGCCGGGCGATTTGCGCCGGGCCATTGTTGCGGTCTGTCACCAGGGCCACTTTGTTGTGGCGCAGCAGGTTTTCGTAATCCACTTCCCGCCCGTGGCTGCTGGTCAGCCAGATATCGTTCATGTCCACTCCAGCTTTGGCACACAGATACTGCATGGCGCTTACTCCGGGGATCACATCAATATTTTCACGCCCAAAATGGTCGCACAGGCGTTTACCAATCCCGAACAGCATTGGGTCTCCAGACGCGAGCAGCACGATATCCTGCTGCTGCACGCCTTCCAGCCACGCCACCAAAGCGGCGATATCTGCCGTGAGCAGGTGTGTTTCGCCTTCAAATGCTTCAAACAATTTGAGATGCCGCCTGCCGCCAACCAGCACACCGGCGCAGGCGATGGCCTGGCGAGCCTGTTGTGTCAGCAATGCAAGGTTACCAGGCCCAATGCCCACGACAGTAATCACTGGAATGCCTCCTGAATCACCGCCAGCGGGCGGCTGCAGCCAAGCAGTTGTTGTTCAAATGAGAAAAGAATGGCGTCGCACTGTGGGGGAGATTGTGTGAAGCGCAACATTTCCTGGACACGGGCACAAACCCGTTGTGCCAGCTCAGGGTAAATCCGTGCGTAACCCGCGCGGCCAATCAGTGGCAGTGCAGCTTCTGTGGTGTCGCATTCACTGACTGCGCGCAACAACGCCAGGGGCGCACCCATCAGCGCCAGGTGGGCGACCAGCACTTCCATGCGGGCATCTGCAATATGGCTGTGAGTATGAAAAATACCGGCGGCGACTTTAATCAACTTGCCCGGGTGCCCGACCAGCAACACGCGTTTAAACCCCAGCCGCACGGTTTCCTGGACCATATAGCCCACAAAGTTGCTCATGGTGACCACCATAGCCGGGTCAAGGTGCAGGCTTTCCCGTACAAAACGCTCACCGTGGTTACCCGGCACCAGAATGACATTTTCCCGGCCTTCCGCGCGTTTCTGCTCCAGCTCAATCACCAGCGCCCGTTTCCAGCTCTCTTCAGACATTGGCGTCACAATACCCGTCGTGCCGATAATGGAAATGCCCCCCAGAATGCCGAGCCGGGCATTCATGGTTTTTTTTGCCCGGTCTTCCCCTTCCGGTGCGAAAATTTCGACTTCTGCCCCACGTTGCGGCCCAATCACTTCACGCACCGCGGCTTCTATGGTTTGCCGGGGCGTGCGGTTAATGGCCGGTTCCCCTGGCGCCAGGCCAGTTCCCGGGCGGGTGACCACGCCGATGCCTGCGCCGCCTTGCAGCGTGATAGCCCCCGAGTCATTCAGGCGAACCCTGGCAAAAATCAGCATGCCGTGGGTGGCATCGACATCATCGCCCCCGTCTTTACGAATGGCGGCGGTGGCCTGCTGGCCTTCAATTACCGGTAATTCCACGTTCAAATGCAGGGTGATGCCAGACGGCGTGGTAATAGAAACCTGGTTAATTACCTGCTGGCGCAACACCATTAACGCAGCAACCCGGGCGGCGGCGGTTGCGCAGGAGCCGGTGGTATAGCCTTTACGCAAGGCTTTGCCGTTGTGCCAGACGGTACCGGCGAGGCTGAAATCAGTCATCACCTGCCTCCATGGTGTAAAGCACGGCGTTGACAATAGCCGCAGCCACATTGCTGCCGCCTTTGCGCCCACAGGCAGCAATACCTGGCAGGCCGCTGTCTGTCAGGGCCTGTTTGGATTCAGCCGCGCCGACAAAACCCACCGGTACGCCAATGACGGCGGCAGGTTGTTCACCACTTTCCAGCAGGCGGAATAACGCAGTAGGCGCATTGCCAAAAACAAAGATTTTCTCGCCCGGCATAGCCAGAGCGACATCAACCGCCGCCATTGAGCGGGTAATACCTTTTTGTTTTGCCACTGCCGCCACTTGCGGGTTGCTGATAAAACAGTGGCTGGCAACATGGTGCCGGGCAAGACGGGCCTTGTTGATACCGGCGAGCGCCATGGTGGTGTCGGTAAACAGTGTGCAACCACGGCGCAACGCGGCATCCAGCACCGTAATAATGTGTGGTGAAAACCATAAGGTTTCCAGCCAGTCGAAATCTGCCGTGGTGTGAATCACCCGTTTGATAACCGCTTCCTGGCGTGGGTCACTGCACTGCCAGCCGGGGTGTTCAGCGGCAATTATCTCGCTAATTATCTCGAAGCTACGGCGTTCAATGAGCAAAGGCTGTTGAATGTAATCCATCGGGTTCTCCTGCCATCACACCGTGAGCGTGAAGACGATACGGATAAGGGCAAACAGCACCAGTGCCAGGCCGGAAGCGACCATCAGCATGCGCACGGACGCCGGAATGTCATCCGCGCTTATTTCGCGCAGGTTATCGCCAATCCAGGGTTTTTCTACCCGCTCGCCAAAATAGTTATTTGGCCCGCCAAGGCGCACCCCCAAAGCCCCGGCCACCGCCCCTTCAGACCAGGCGCAATTGGGGCTGCTGTGCTGTTTTCTGTCGCGCCAGCCAATACGCAACGCGTTGAGGCCGTTGAACTGGCTGAGCCAGGCTGCCGCACTGAGCAACAGCCAGCCAATGCGTGCGGGCAGGTAATTGGCTACGTCATCCATACGTGCAGACACCAGGCCGATATCTTTGTAACGCGCGTTTTTGTAACCCACCATGGAATCCAGGGTATTCACGGCCTTGTACGCCATTGCCAGCGGCGCGCCGCCCAGCATCAGGAAAAACAGCGGTGCGATAACCCCATCAACACTGTTTTCCGCCACCGTTTCGACCACTGCCCGGGTAATTTGAGGTGGCTGGAGTTGAGAGGTATCACGCCCGACTATCCAGCTCAGTTTTTCCCGGCTCAGCGGCAAATCCCCCTTGCGCAGCGCCTGCTCAACTTCCCCGGCGCTTTCTGCAAGGCAGCGCCCGGCCAGCAGAGTAAAGATCATCCAGGTATTGACCACCCAGCCAAGCAGCGGATGAACACGTTCTGCCAGAGCCAAAACACCCCAGCTCACACCACCCGTAACCGCAACCACCACCAGCCACATCACACCGCCTCCCCAGCGCAATGCCCGGGGTGAATGGCAAACGCGGCGAACAGCGCGCTGCAGCAGGTTTATCAGGTTGCCCATCCAGCGCACCGGGTGAGGCCAGTGCTGCGGGTCACCCAGCCAGTAATCCAGCAGAGCGGCAACACACCAGGCGGAAAGCCAGGAAAACAGTGACATCATTGCAGGCTCCTGGCGGTAGTGAACCAGCGGTTAAGCATGGCCGGGCTCTGGGCAAAATGGAGGTGCAGGTAACTGGCAAAGGTGTTGCCCTGCTGCCAGCCGCCTTCCCACTGGCGCACCACCTGGCCGTCGCGCACTTTGCGGCACTGTTGGCTGGCGGGCAGTGAAGTGGTGAACTCAGAATAGTGGAATTCATGACCGCGCAGTGTTTCACCTGCCGCGGCGAGCAGAGTGTCGTGGCTGGCAGTTGCTTCGCAATACCCAAACCTTTTCAGCTGGTTACCCATGGTACTGTGCCCTGCCAGCACGCCGCACATGGAGTGCGTTTGCCCTTCGGCATCTGCCAGTGAATCCCCCAGGTACATTAACCCACCGCACTCGGCATACACCGGCACACCGCGTGCCGAGAATTGTTTAACGGAAGCCCGCATGGCGCCATTCGCCGCCAGTTGGCTGGCAAACATTTCCGGGTAGCCGCCCCCCAGCCACAGCATGTCGCAGGCTGGCACTTGTGTGTCTGCCAGCGGGCTGAATGGCACCAGCCGGACACCGGCCTGTTCAAGCATGTCGAGGTTATCCTGGTAGTAAAAATGAAAGGCATCATCCTGCGCGATAGCCATGCTCAGCCCGCCAGCCAGTGCCGGGTTGGGGAGTGGTAGAGTGGCTACGGACAGGTTGCGCAGAGGCTGGCAACAGTTGAGCAGCGCCGGGAGATTAACTGTTTTTTCCAGCACGGCAGCCAGTTGCTGCCAGGGTGCCTGGTTAATTGCTTTGCCCGTTGCGCCCACTAATCCAAGATGGCGGGATGGCAGGTGGAGTTCAGGCAGTTCAGGGACATAACCCAGCACCGGAACGCGGCAATAGCGGCCAAGCGCGGCACAGAGTTGGCGGAAGTGATTATCAGTATTGACCCGGTTGATAATGACCCCGGCAATATTGACACCCGGTGCAAAATCGCAAAAGCCATTGAGGGTTGCCGCCAGGGAAGTGGATACGCCTTTGCCGTCCATCAGCAGAATGACAGGCACACCCAGCAAACGCGCCATACCGGCGGTTGAGGCGCAAAACGGGTCAAGGCCCAGGCCATCGAACAGGCCCATAACCCCTTCAATCACCCCCAGTGAGGTGGTTTCCATAGCCCGGCTGAACAATGCCCGAACGGTATTATCCGGCAGCATCCAGTTATCCAGGTTACGTGATTTGCGACCAGCAATAGCGCTATGCCAGGTGGTATCGAGGTAGTCCGGGCCGACTTTGAATGGTTGGGGAGCAAAGCCTTGTTGCCGCAAAAGTGCCAGCAAGCCAAGGGTTAGAGTGGTTTTACCACAACCGCTTGAAGTGCCTGCCAGAATGAATGCCTGTTTTGCGCCTGTGGCCATTTTTACTTCCTTTTTGGCGGAAAATGGGCGCAACAAGCCAGGCGCATTCCCTTCAGGGCAATACGAGGCTGCAGACGCCCTTCCCTCCGAAGGTGTCATTTGCATCATCAGGCCGGTCTTCTGGCTTAGCGTCTTTCTTGCCCGCCCTTCCCAATCAGTTGATCAGTGGTATTGCGGGGTCGTCAGCATCACAGCAGCGGGGGCTGCGAGGGGTTTGCACCCTCTTCCCTACCTGTCAGGTAAAACCTGATGATGTCGGTTAAACTTTTTCGTGTCGCACTTTTTCTGTGTACTGCACCCGTTTTATGCACTGGGGTGCAGTGTGCAGGCTCAGCACCATAATGCAACCACACTTCACTCTGGTAAATATCTACCGGGAATGTGCTTTTTTACTGTCACTGACTATATGCCACTGAAAAAATAACTACTGATGCAGTTTACGGCCGGAATAACAAATAATTGTTGAGCTATAACAAATTATTGCCAGTTCCGTCAGACATATCTCAATCACAATAAGCACTTAACCAGAAAAACTCTGCCAGGCAGGCAACAAAATATTGCTGCCCGGTAAACTAAACCCTGCGTAGTCCACTCAGATATTTTCCGGGAAATAATAGGGAAAGTACAATGCCATGCCACCCGCATAAAACGACTATTGTGCCGGGTATTAGCGCTGCATATTTACTGAATACCGGTTAATCTGCATCTTTTATTGTGAGTGAGCGAAACATTGTGGTGTAAGCAGATAAGTTTGTCGGCATACTTTGCAAAAAATTGAGTTTGCGAAAAGCCAACGCGTAGCGCAATGCTGGCTATGCCCCCGTCACTATGGCGCTGCATTTTTGCATGTTCCATACAGTGGCTGGCCGCACCACACCAGGGAGACGAAACTGGCCGAAGCACGCTGCCCTGCCTCTTGCGGGGAACTCCTGCAGGGCTGGATCCTGGGAGGTGAAAAACTGGTGTCCTGCCCGGTAGACTGGTTCAGTACTGTCTGTGTGACAGACGGTAAGCCCCTGCCTGCTGAACGCCCACTCATGCGTGCCGCGCTGGGTGCTGTGTTGCGTTATGCCGGAGCCCCGCTACAGCGGGCAAACACGCTGCGCATAACATTCGACTCCACTATTCCGCTGGCAAAAGGCATGGCAAGCAGCACGGCAGATATTGCCGCGACAGCAGTTGCCACCGCCCGCCACCTGGCAATCCCCCTGCCCGTAGAAGCACTGGCGGCTCTGTGTGTGAGCCTGGAGCCCACCGACAGCACCCTGTTTCCCGGCCTGACCCTGTTTGACCACCTCACCGGCAAAACTACTGTGCCTTGTGGCGGCTTACCGGGCTGCGAGATCTTACTGCTGGAAAGCCCTGACCAGCTGCGTACGGCAGATTTCCACCAGCGCGACCTGCGCGCAATTTTGCAGGAAAGCGCCCCGCAACTGAACCGCGCCTGGCACCTGTTGCAGCAGGCCTGCAAAACCAATAACCCCTGGCTACTGGGCGAGGCCACTACACTGAGCGCAGTTGCCAGTCAGCAATTCCTGGCAAAGCCCGGCTTCGACACACTGCGCAACATTGTGGAAAGCAATAATCTCTACGGCATCAACGTGGCCCATAGCGGCTCGGTCGTGGGTTTATTACTGGACAGCCACCACCATGATGTAGAAAAAGTCACCTGGCAGATTGCCCACCATGCGGCACTGGCTTACCACTGGCCACGGCACTATTTGCTGCGCCTGATTGCAGGCGGCGTGGAGTAGTGCTGGGAAAGTAGCAGCTGACAATTCGGTTGCCAGACGCCTTATCCACCCCTATATTTATCTATTCAAATATCTATTCATTTATCTATTCACTTAGTGGTTAACACGATGCCCGTCAGTTCCGAAGAATTACGCCGGTTGCTCAGCCAGGGGCCAGCAACAACAAGGCAACTTACTGAAAAATTGGGGGTTAGCCAGCCAACCTTGTCCCGCGCGCTAAAAAAGCTGGGTGACGAAATCGTGCGCACAGGTGCCGGGCCATCTATTCAAAATACCCTGCGCGATAACCACCGGGGATTCAGTGCCGCCCCTATTTACCGCATTACCGAAGAAGGCCAGGTAAAAAAGCTGGGTGAACTTATCCCTGTTTACCCGGACGGATTTGTGATGGTGCAAACCAATAACGCCAGCATTCATAGCGATGGTTTACCCTGGTGGTTGTTCGACATGCGCCCACAGGGGTACCTCGGGCGGGCGCTGGCAACGGTATGGGCTCCCAGGCTCGGTCTGGACACCAACCCGGAACAATGGGCCGATGCAGATGTTGTGCGGGCGTTACTGATGTACGGGCACGATGCCACAGGCAACCTGCTTATTGGGGAACGGGCCAGAACCCATTTTCTGGAAATGCCCGCGCCCACGCCGGTTGAACGCGCAACAATGTTCCCGGTACTGGCAAAAGCGGCTGGTGCGGGTGAAACCCCTGGGTCATCTGCCGGAGGTGAGCAACCGAAGTTCTGTACCTTTACAGAGCGGGGGCATGTGTTAGTGAAGTTCTCGGCACCAGACGACAACCCGGTGAGCGAGCGCTGGCGTGACCTGCTACTGGCTGAACACCTGGCGCTGGGCGTGCTGGGTGTGCAAACAGAGGTATTTGATTTTGCCGGGCAGCGGTTTCTGGAGATCCCCCGTTTCGACCGGGTTGGGCAACTGGGCCGGGTTGGCGTTATTTCACTGCGGGCGCTGGATGCGGAGTTTGTTGGTAAAGCCAGCTCCCCCTGGCCCGTACTGGTCGAAAACCTGGTGAATGCGGGGTATGTACACCCGGAAGCGCTCCCTGCCACCGCCCGGTTGTGGGCATTCGGCAAGCTGACTGGCAACACAGATATGCATAACGGCAACCTGTCGTTTGTCAGCAGCCATGGGCGCCCGTATCAACTGGCTCCGGCATACGACGTTCTGCCCATGGGGTTCGCCCCCAAAGCAGGAGGCGCGCTGGCAAACGAACTCAGGCCGGTGGCACTTTCAGATGTGGTTACTGCCGATACCTGGCGGGAAGCCCTGGCGCTGGCAGAAAAATTTCTGGCCGAAGCCCGTTGTTGCCCGGGCTTTTCCGCAAACTTTGCCCCCTGCATTGCGGCCTTACACCACCATATTGGTGAAGCAAAGGAGCGCATTGCCCGGCTGGGGTAAACCGCTGGCTGTGTAAGGTTGCCCGGCGAGATCTGCCCACCTGAACCAACATGGCGAACGCCCACAGGCAACCCTTACAGCAGCAAATGCCCTGCCCCGGCTGGCAGGGGTTCAGGCTTGTGTATCAGGCATGTGTTTTTTGCAGAAACGCGTACACTGCGGCCAGGTCCTGCCCGCCATACCCGGCATCAACGGCCTGTTGCCACAAAGACGCAATGTTTTCCAGCCCCGGCATTGCCACCCCGGGCGCGGCCTGTAGCGCCAGCCGGGCATCTTTCAGCGCCAGGCTGAGCTGCATTTGCGGTGTGTAATCACCACTGGCAATCATGTTCAACTTCCCTTTGGCATAAGGTGCAGCCAGCGGACCGCCTTCCAGCACCTGCCACAAATCGTCTGTGGAGAACCCCAGTTGTTTTGCCAGGCTCATGGTATCTGCCAGGCTTTGCATCATGCCTATCAGCCAACTGTTGACCACCAGCTTCATGCGTGAACTGGCTCCGGCTTCGCCCAGCCATTGTTGCTGCTTACCAATGGCAGCAAATACCTGCTCTGCCGCCTGTGCCTTACTGCGATCACCACTTGCCATCACCAAAATTTGGGCGTTCTCCGCCGGGGCTTTAGTGCCAGACACCGGCGCATCCACAAACACCACATCCGGCCTTACCCGAGCTAACTGGTAAATCAGCTTTTCGGTTGCCGCCACACCAATCGTGCCCATCTGGCACAATACCGCGCCGGGTTTCATGGCAGAAAATACAGGTTCCAGCACATTGTGCGTTGTGTCGCCATCAGTTAATACACTCAGCACGACATCTGCGCCTTCTGCCGCCTGCTGCGCCGTGTTGCACAGCACCAACCCGGTATTCACCAAATCTTCGCCACGGCTGGGTGAACGGTTCCAGCCACGCACGGTGAAGCCATTTTTTAACAAATTTGCGGCAAAAGCATGCCCCATAGCCCCAAGGCCGATAACAGTTACCACTGGCAATTGCGCCATAATTCCTCCTCTCCGCCTCTGTACCAGAACCGGGATAGCTGAAGATTAATGATTGGGTTATCTACTGCCCGGTATCATACGAAATAATGGGCAAGCAAAGGCCAAAAACATGAATTTCAATAAAAAATAAAATACAGCAATATTTGCTGATATATAAAAACATGCCTGGGGGCTGTGCAAAGAAACAGACAGACAGACTGGCTATTTACCTGCTGAATAGCGGAGGGAGAAAAGCGGGTTAATACGGAAAGATGGCTAAATATTTTCTGTGTGCATACCGGTGCCAGATACACATCACTCTGGTTGTTCAAAGGCCCGACATGTTGCTTGCCGGGCCTTTGGGGTAAGACAAGAATCAGTGTTTGTTAGCTGAGGTTATTCTGGCTACCGAATTACCCGGCAAACCGGAAACCGGCAAGGATGCCAGTGAGCCAGGTTCACTCTCTTGTTCAGCAAAATGGTCTACTGCGTTTCTGAGGACCGCAGCCTGGTTTTCCAGCGACTGAGCCAGCGTTGAGATCTGCTGAACCAGTTGATAGTTTTGCTGCGTAACGCCATCCATTTCATTAACAGCGATAGTGACCTGACTTATTCCTTTGGCCTGCTCATCAGATGCGTTCGCAATTTCATCGATAATATTCTGCACCGATTTCACGGCAGAGGTAATGCTCTGCATGGTTTCACCAGCCTTACCTGCCAGCGTTACCCCATTTCCCACGCGCTCAGTGGATTCCTGAATCAGCGAAGCAATATCTTTTACTGCACTGGCGCTGCGCTGGGCAAGGCTGCGCACCTCTGAAGCCACAACCGCAAACCCCCGGCCTTGTTCACCGGCTCTGGCCGCTTCCACAGCCGCATTCAGGGCAAGGATATTGGTCTGGAATGCAATACTGTTAATGATATTAGTAATTTCACTAATTTTCCGGGAGCTTTCGTCAATCTGGTTCATAGTGTGAATAATTTCACCAACCAGCGCTTCACCCTTAGAGGCGATATCGTTGGCATTATTGGTGAGCAATGTCGCCTGATGAGTATTATTCGCGTTATGTTTCACTGTAGCCGTGATCTGCTCCATGCTGGCTGCTGTTTGTTCTAATGCCGAGGCCTGTTCTTCGGTACGTGAAGCCAGATTAATATTGCCACTGGAAATCTCGTGGGCACCATCATGAACGGCATTACTGGCCTCTTTGATATTAGCGACAACGCCTTTCAGCCTGGCTTGCATGGTATTAAGTGCAAAGAACAGGCTGCCTGTGTCCTTACTGTTCACAGAAATGCGGTTGCGTAAATTTCCGTCGGCGACTGACAAAGCAATAGCGGCTGCTTCTGCCGGTTCCCCACCCAAAGGTTTGAGCACTTTCCGGCTGAAAATCATCCCCAGCACCGCACTGACCACAACAATACTGATAACCATTAAGATCAGCGCCTGGATCAGTTGACTGTGCGCTGCGGCCATGACACTACTGACCGGAGCAACAATGCCCAACGACCAGTGTTCGTTGCTGTTACCTATTTTAACGGGGGCCCAGACAACATACGCATCCTCTTTCAAAAAGCTGTCGTAACGCTCGGACAGTACGGATGAAAAGGTGTCGCTCTTTTCAGGCCAGTCTTTACCTGCCAGTGCCTTGTCAGGGCTGGCTACCACCTTATTTTTGCTGGAAACCAGCACCGCATAACCCACACCATGCCAGGGCTTGATTTTATTGACTTCGGCCTGGAGCGAGGCCAGTGAGATATCAGAGGTGACCACGCCCCACAGTTTGCCATCTAATTGTATGGGAGACGCCACAGAAGTGAGCATTGTTGGTACGCCGTTATATGCATAGTTATAAGGCTCAATCAACGTATCTTTGCGGCTCGCCTGAGGAACCAGGTAATAATCCCCTTGCCCCGGTGTAAGGTAGGAGAGTAGCGGACTCATGTGATATTTTCCCTGCCCCGCATGTTCCACAAACCAGGCAAACCGGCCTTCTGGCGGCTGCCCCGGTTTTCCGGCAAATTCCGCATCTTTTCCATCAAATGCATTGCGTTCAAAAATAACTGAAATTGATAAATAGTCCGGGTTATCTCTAAGGGCATATTCCATTATTTTACTTGCAGTATCACGGTCTTTAACACCGGCGACAGACAACCCAACCAGAGATACTCCCAGGTTATGTGCCACATCCCGGTCGTAACTGAGTTTTTGCTGTATTTTCCCCGCCTGGTTACTGGCAATCTCGGTTAAATAACTGACCGCTAACTTCTTTTGCTCACGGCTTGATTGCCAGCTAAGCACACCAATAGTCACTGCAAAGCCAAGTATGATAACCAATGACCCACTCAGGATCATGAGCGCACGCGTACTCATTTTATTTTTTTTCATTGCACAGTACTCCTGGTCACTGATGGAGAAAACACATACCCGCAGACAGGTGTAATGTTTATCGTCCTTTTTTCTCCCGACTTTAAATAAAACCAGAGGAACTGTGGCGTGGCTGCAGGTGTTCTCATGGCAGTCATTATTTTTATTCCGCCAGAGACAATCACTATGCAAATGTTTTGTAGGGCATGCAGGCACATGCCAAAAATGGTTTTAGCGAATATTAACGGCAGAACATGGCTAACGCCCCTGCCAGTGCACCCGGGTTTTCCCAGGACATACAATGCCCGCACTGTGGTAACACTACGGTTGGAATACCGGCATCCTGGAGCGTAGTGAAATCATTATCTGGCAAAGAGTGCTCGCCAAAAACCAGTTGTTTCGCCACAGGTAACGCCATAAAGCGTGTAAGCCAGTTACTGCCACTGACCAGGCTGGACGCACCACGCCAGACAGCCCATGGCGCATTTACCGCAAGGCTGCCTGCCCAGGGGCTGTTTTCCTGCTCCACCATCTGCTGCCATGCAGTACTTACAAACTCGCTTTCGCTGTAATGGCAAATTTGCTGGCTGGAGAAGCCACCACCGGGGTGAAAATTGGGTTCAGACACCACCAGGCCGAGCAGGCATTCCCCCAGCTGTTCTGCGGCTTCAATACTGATACTGCCCCCCATGCTGTGCCCGTACACATAGCACCGGGTTAACCCCAAATGCACAACCAGTTCCACCACTACTTTTGCCTGGTCACTAATGGAGTAACTGTAACCCTGTGGTTTTTCGCTGTAACCGCAGCCGGGTAAATCCAGCAGAATGGCGCGCTTGCCGGTAAACATTGGGTCTGCCACCACACGCGGGTATTCATAAGATGATGCGCAGCCCAGGCCATGCACAAAGACCACAGGCACACCGCTGCCTGGCAAATCCTGAAAGCGTACATAGCAGCGCGCTGTAGGAGAATAGAAACCTTGCATGTTGTTAACTTCCTTTATTACGGGCTATTTTTACACCGGGCCACGGTGAAACAGAATTGAGTGAATAACAAAACAGCGGGCCGTAAAAACATGCCCGCTGCCAGTTTGATTAAGCCAGGGCCGGTTCAGTGCTGCGTAATTCCTCCACTAACAGCGCCACCAGTTCATAAAGCAACCCCACCAGCCCGGAGACATGCTCGTCAGTGCTCTCACGCGGTAGTAACAGTAACTGGCTGGCAAGTGTTGCGCAGTAGTGGCACAAGCTCACCGTTTCTGGCTGCCAGCCAGGTTCAGGCAACACAAGTACTGAGTCACCAATGGGTATAGCAGTGGTTGATGCCATAGCCGGATCACTGCCTGCGTTTTGTTGGGTTTTATCCGTTTCATACTCACCTTCAGTGGTATTGCATGATGCAGACATACTCACCAGTAGCTGATAATGCAGGGTATCAAGGTAAGCCAGCAAGCCACGCAGAACCGAGTGAGCAGCCAAAAGGCTTTCGCTGTCCAACAGAATTTCACTGAGCAGTTCACAGCGCTCAGCCAGCGCCAAAGAACCTGGTGTGCCGTGGTTGAGTTCGGTATAAAGAGGAAGGTCATAAAGCGGAGTTTGTAGTTCGTCCATTGCGTATTCCCTGATGAGGCGGTGATATCTTCCTTGCTGTTGGCCTGTTGCATTAAAGCTGACCAGACGATACAAGGCCTGTTAGTTGGGCGCTGTATTCGGGCAATTTATACACGAACAGACAACACCCCGTGATTTACACCTTGTATTTTCAGGACGCCAATCCTGGCAATGCGTTACATTGCCCGGATATAATACTGGACAAAAAAACAGCCTGACAGTACCAAAAGCAGAAAATGCGGCAGAGTACGCAAAGAAAAATCTAACATTGCAAAAATTTTCAGACTGATTAGCGTAGTGGCACAATTACCTCATTGTTTTCATTAAGTTGGCCCCAGCAGTACAGGTTACGCAGTTCCCTATTTGCATCGGGAACTTCATTATCCATTAATTACTTCTCTATTATTCATTTTGTTTACACTGGCCCGCTTAATAGAATTACCCACCAGTTATCAATGGAGAACGGAAGTGGAATGAATGGCATGGACTTAATTGCACGCAGCCAAAGCAAAAATATGGCAAAAAATGATTTAAATCAAAGATGGCTTATTTTTTTAAAATGGAGTATTTCATAATGTAACTCAATAAATGTAGCCCTCCTTAATTCATTATAAACACAATATTAAAAATGAATAATTTCAACTAATTAAAGCAATTATTTTTTTCCAAAAAAATTGCCACTTAAATAAACACAGTCTATCTATTGATAGAGGATACCTTTTTGATGTTTTTTTATACATTACACAGTGCATATAGTGGAGTGAGATGATGATACTAACAAAAAAATTAAAACAGCATGCTAAATATGAATTTGAATTCGCAGGCTTCTGTATGGATCTGAGCTCCTGGTGTTTCAATAACAATATAATCGAATCTGGAAATTCGTTAAGAATGATTACTCAGTCCTCCATTTCATCAATGATGAACATTTACAACAAACTGGCAGAAAAAGGTGTTTCCTGTGATTTCTATAGCAATGAAACACTACATCAAAGAAATATAAAATCACCCGGTTATTTAATGGAGAAAATATTAACACACCATAACATCAGAATCATTAACATTGAATCCATCCTGAATTCAGCATTAAAAATAGCCAACCTGCCTGTTATAAACATATGCCAAAATATAAAAATCACACATCAAAATGATGGTTTGCACATGCTGAATATCATTGAAAGGATGGCCTGTGAGAATGTGTTGTTAAAGGAAGTGGAAGGGTGCAGAGGAGTTTGAGGGACAAGAAACTGCGGGTTGGTGTTATGTTCAACCTCGGTTACAGCTTGACCTCAGGTATCCGCTAACACTCTTCCATGATGATGTCTATCTGTGCCCTGGCACCATTGACTGTAATCTGCTGATGAATGCTGTTTACAGAATAATCAGTAAAATCCCATGCACGTACAGCAGTGAAAAATTATCAAAGCGGGGTATAACGGTCTCTTTTGGATGAAGAATTAAGGTATGCCTTAGTGAAGCGTAATACCGACGGCTACTGTAGAAAAATTTTATTCAGCGCAACTTGATTATCATTGCCAATTTTTTATGCGGAGTCGGCCTTTCGCATAGGTCATGATGATATTTTCAGCCTACAGATTGATTGAAAGCTTCATATACTCCCGCCTTTCAATGCTCAATTTTGAGGTTAATCCTTGTTTAGTAATTCACCTCAATCTTGTTGTCTGTGGTTTATATTACTGAGAGGACATTTTGCAATTTACACCCACTCAGGTTCTCCACCGTTACCCTGGGTGGAATTGTTACGTGTTAAGATTTAAAATTCTAAAAAGACAACATTTAAAAATATTTCACCTACAGAATAAAATCCTTAGAAAACCCCAAAAGCATTATTATCAAGACACATTACGTGGAAGAATAAGTTTTATCCAAACTTCACAATCATCGTTATCCGTTTTAAAAGGTCAGTACGCATTTTGAGGCAACGATTAATAACCTTGTTTACCAACATAACAACCCGGTAAAAACACACAAGCACATAACATATAACCGTTTGATTTTATTGACAAAAAAAATAAAATACTTTTTTTCTTCACATTTAATATAAATGTTGATTTAATTATAGAATCACATGAAAAAACCGTATAAGGAAGCATAGATTTTAGCAAACTCAGGAATAAATACTAGAATTTTTATGTGCGGTTTCTATTTTTACCTGATGAATATTTCTATCTTTTTTTAATCTTAACTGTGGTTTTGAAAATTGAGTCACGTATGCATAATAAAATTATTTCAATACATCAACTTAGAGGCTTTGCTGTTATTTTTGTGATATTGTTTCATTTTAGAAGCTACTTAAATGAAGTTTATACACAAAAGGATTTAGGAAACATTTTGTTCGGTTCCGGAGCTTTCGGAGTAGATCTTTTTTTCATGATAAGTGGTTTTATAATAGTAGCATCAACAGAGAAAAGGATCACCGCTGCTCAGTTTATTATCAGGCGTTTTTTTAGAGTATATCCAACATTCATATTCGTATTTATAATTGGAATATTATCGGCATATAACTCTGAGCCATTAGAAAAACTGTTGCGCAGCCTTTTGCTAATACACAAGGACTACTCAAAACCATCACCCGGATTTGGTTATAATACACTAGGTCCAGCATGGACGCTAACTTATGAGCTTTATTTCTATTTTATCTTTTCAATTTCATTGATAGTAAGTAGAGAAAATCGAGTACTGATTTCGAGCATATTGATCACACTACCGTTGGTAATTATTCAGTTATATGTAACAGGGAGTATTACCTTAGCAGGTACAGGTGCTATTCAAATCCCATCAGAAACAACACTCTATGGAGTCATCAGGTTCATAAGTTCACCGATATTGATAGAATTTGTAATAGGAATGTTCTTGTACACTTTATATCACAAAGTGGAGCATATGAGAAATAGTTACTCCGGAATTATATTATTCCTGTGCATCGGTATCTTTTTCACTTTCTATTTCACTCCAAGAGATTATGATATCGCAAATTTTGGAATGGATGGTTATGGCTTTTGGTCTCTATTTTTGATGATTGGATTTTTACAGTATGAAAAATCAACGCATTTTAGCGGATTAGAATCACTGAATTTCCTTGGTGATATATCATATTCTCTTTATATATCACATTATCTAATAATTAACATTCTTAATCACTATCATCCTGATTTTTGGATAAATTTAACAGGGTTGTCAAAAATCATATTTATAGTAACATTCTGTATCTCTGTAGCCTGTATAATCCATTATTTTATCGAAAAACCCAGTATTCGCATTGGGAAAATGCTAGAGTTTAAATTAAAAAATAACTAAATAACTCATAATAATTTGAAGTACTTTATTCTTAGCGCATTGAATATTATATAACATTGTAAATTGTGAATGATTAGGAAATGAAAATGAAAGACAACTCAATTACTATAGCGAAAGGGATCGGAATAACATTAGTTGTAATTGCTCATATAATGGAAGGCTATATTGGTTCTGCAATTTTCACATTTCATATGCCATTCTTCTTCATTCTTTCCGGTATGCTTTATAAGCCTGAGGAGGATATATCTTTTATTAGAAAGAAAACAAAGAGACTTTTATTTCCATACCTATTCTATAGTGCAATATTTATCATATTAGGCATTCAAGATATCCTCACTACAGATAAAAATACATATTTTTTGATAAAAGAACTGTTGATAAAAAACCTACTGGGCGGCCCATACATTGGTGGTTGGCAAAGTGTATTCTGGTTTATAAGTGTATTATATCTTAGTCTGGTCATTTATAACTTCATAAGCAACAAACTTCGCAACATCACCATATTTAACCTCATGTTGTTTATGATTATATCTGCATATATATATAGTTTATTGCCTCATCCAAAAATTCCTTTTGATATTGATGCATGCCTATTTGCCATCCCATTAATCTATATAGGCGATAAATATAGAGAAAATATTAAATCTCTAAATTTTAATATGTGTTTGCTGATATTGACCTCTTATATCCTAGTAAATTATTTTATGCCAAAAAACCTGCAAATGGATATGAAATATATTCACTTCGGGATTCCATTTTTTTCGATTATTTCATCTGTTTGTGCAACAAATATAATTATAAATATTTCAAAGAAAATAACATCTAAAGATTATTTTTTCATTATGCTTGGTGAATGTTCCATGATGGTAATGTATATACACCAATACATACGTTTATATATCTTTGTTCCAATAATCAGTGAAAAATGGATTATCTTAATTCTAACAATGTCAATATGCTCATTATTATGTTTAGTACACAGATGGATGTATACAAGAAACATTGGTATGAGTTTTTTAAAATTAGTGAATTAACACCTTCATCAAGGTATAAATGAAAAACTAACCATTGCAGTCTATATCATACAGGCCGATCTAATGTCAAAGTAGTGTTCCCTTTTTTGGGGGGCACTCAAATGTAATAATACTTAATAAGTAAAACTAGCAAATTTCATCTTCAAAGATAGCGTTACTTATAATTAGAATACGATGGTACAATACTAATTGGTTGTCATCTGCTATAGCAACCATTTGATTTCAATGAATAGGATCTATAATATATTGCATTAACCTTGTAAAAGTTGGTATTAACAGATGCGCAATAACTCTTTGGATGCAACAAAGCTACTGGCTTGTTTTTCAATTATGATTGTTCATGTTGGTTATTATCCAGAACTTGCCCCTCCATATGGAGATCTATTTAGAGTTTCTTCCCGTTGGGCTCTACCGTTTTTCTTCCTTTCCTCGGGTTATTTGATGGGGATTCATAAAACCATTGATGTAAGTAAGCGATTAAATAAACTGGTATCAATTCTTTTTTATTCATCCATTCTTTACATACCCATAGTATATAGAATGGTTGGGGGTGATCTACAAAGACTCATTGGTAAGGTCATATCAAATGACACACTTCATGGTGGTACATTTTTCCATTTATGGTTTATCAATGCATTGATCATGGGTGTTATACTAACAAACTATATGATTAAGAATGTTAATTATAAGTTATCAATGACATTTGTAGTTATAATATTACTCGGATGCTGGATTGGCGACATAATAAAATCCTTAGATGTTAAGCTCTATATTTTCTATGCCTTCAGATCGCTAATATCATTCTCACTTGTGTATATTGGATATATGATTGCATCGAAAAATTTATTCATAACGATTAGCAATAAAGTTATCATAGGAACTATTGTCGGCGGTATCATATTGATGTTAGCTGAAGTTTACATGCTACATATAATTTTTAATACTGATATGTCGGAACGACAATTCCCAATATTTTGCATTCCCGTATGCATTGCCATTTTGCTGTTATGTATAAAGACCAATCTTAAAGAAAATATCATATCCAACTTTGGAAGAGATTATTCACTTGGCATATATCTAATACACCCATTTGTTCTATATCACGTAACACATAATATCGGCGGTTTGTTCGAATCAAATTCATTAGTGAAACTCTTTACTGCATTTATACTATCAATATTAGCGCTGTCAATAATCAAAAAATTCGTACCCATCGTATATAACAAACTGAATGGGATTGGTATCAAATAGAGTAATGTTTGTGGGGCTGCATATAAAAAGTGATAATATGTAGTGCCAGACTAACTCATATTAAATATACAGGCCCTCACTATCCAGCGAGGGCTTGCATCAGTAGTTCAAAAAACTGAGTTAGTCTACAGGCATTCCAAACTTTTTATTAAGTTCAATATCTGGTTTAATCGTTATACCTATATTTCTTGGAATAACACCATTTGATTTCAATGTCTGAGAGATTGCTTTTCCCCTTGTAATAGGGAAAGGCCAATTATCAATGTTATCTCCTTTAGGTACGTGCAGCACCATGTTACGTTCGTTTGCATTTACTGCACTAACAACCTGATCAATCATATATTGGCTAACAGCATTAGCTACTTCATATGGTACATTCCCATTATGAGATTCACGCAATGAAGGTCCCTGGTCGGTTGTTTTGTTGACAAGGAAAAATACGATAACAGGTGCTATAAAAAGCAAGGCTCTATATTGTGAGGTAACCCACCCCAAACCAATACTGGCTGCAATGATGAAATACATTATAAATCCCCACATTGCAGCAGGCCTTGTAGCGTATCCTGCACTTGCCTTGGAACAAATAAGTATTAATGCGACCAATGAGATAACACAACTTAATACAGAAACACCAAGTATATATTTAATGTTACTTTGCTGTTTGTCAGTGGCTTTATGCATAAAGATAACAAAACTAGAAAGAACACCGACACCCAGAACAATAGTAAATGTCAATTCAGTCAGCTTAAGAAGTGAGCCAAGCGAGTGAAAAGCACCAATAACATCCAGATGAGTTTTACCCATTCTATCTGCTCTGCCACCATTCATCTCGTAGACAGCTGATATTAACCACAACACCAGTGTTAATACATGATATGGAAATAGCCTGCATGTTTCTATGATATTAAATTTATTTTCGAGTAAATTAAGGAGTAATACAACGCCACATAAAACCGCAAAAAAAACATTGGAAAATATATTTGAAAAAATACAAAAATATATTACTAAAACAAAGAAACCAGCAAAAACTGGCTTTTTATTTAAACTCGTCAGTTCTCTACCTTTGCGAAGAAAATAGAGAGATATTGCACCATTAATAAGTGCGGGAACAACATAGTGATAATAACAAGTTATGTTTTGTTCCCATAGCATATATGGACTTTGATTATTATTTAGTGTCCTAAACAAACCAAACATAGCTAGAAAATAAAACAAAACCAACAATGAAGAGATGTAACTGCTATAATTTAATTTCTGATTAAAAAGCTCATAAGCTTGATAAAGGAAAACAACGACCAGCACAGCAACAAGTAAAGCCGTGATATAAGCCACCGACTGTAGAAAGGTAAAACCCAATGGAACTAACAGAGCTGATGCCATATTCCCAAATAAAGGAAATGAAAGTTCAGGAACAACTTTGATAGGATTAAAACCGTGCCATTGTGGATAGGCCTGACGCCCTGTAGATAGATTAATCCAGTCATCTCCAGATATAATCGTAACCGGGTGTATCATAAAAAAGAAAACAGCAGTAGTTAAAAAAACAAATAGAAACAAGATACCCTTAGTCACTTTATCCCTACTAAATGTAGATTGGTTCATGTCAGCCCTTTTTATTATCTAATAGCGAATTTATACTTTTAAGAAGATAGCGAGGCCTTTGTTTAACCTCTACATAAATTCGCCCAATATACTCGCCTAAAACACCGATACCAATCAACTGAATACCTCCCAAAAAGAGTATTGATACCAGTATAGATGGGTAACCACGTACAGGATTACCGAAAGCCAAAGTGTCAATTACCATCCAGGTGCCATAAAAAAAAGATACACCAGCTACAAACAAACCGATATATGTCCACATCCGAAGAGGAAATGTTGAAAAACTAGTAATGCCTTCTAGTGCTAAATTCCATAGTTTCCATCCATTAAACTTGGAGTTTCCGGCAATACGTTCCGCACGAGTGTATTCAACTACATCAGTCCTTCCTCCCACCCAACTCAAGACACCTTTCATAAAAAGGTTACGCTCAGGCATTCTTTTTATGTTCTCGACTACAGAGCGGGACATTAAACGAAAATCGCCCACATTCTCTTCGATTTCCGGAGTACTAATTTTATTATGGAGTTTATAGAACCACTCTGCAGTTTTTCTCTTCATCCTTCCATCTGAAGATCTATCTGCACGCTTAGCCAGAACCATCTCAGCGCCCTTCTGCCATTTATCAATGAGCAGAGGAATGACTTCTATAGGATCTTGTAAGTCGACATCAATGGGTATTACAGCGTCTCCTGTTGCATGGTCCAGGCCAGCAAATAACGCAGGTTCCTTACCAAAATTACGTGTAAAAGATAGTGGGATAACCAGAGGGTCAGAGATAGCGAATGCATTAATTATCGATTCTGTCGCATCCTTACTGCCATCATTGATGAAGACTATTTCAATATCATATAAGCTTAATGATTTACTTTCTCTTACTTGCTTATAAAACAGAGGTAAAGCTTCTTCTTCATTGAAAACCGGCACGACCAGTGAGATTTTCATGTTCAATTCCTGAAGATAATGAATTTAGAGTAGACAAACCCAGTAATTAGACTAATAGCTGAAAAAACAACCAACGTGATAACGCCGGGAAGATGCAACTTGTCCGCGATATGCCCAGTTAATGCAGCCAGTCCCCCCATGAAAACAACAAAAGCAGCATATCTGGCTAATGAAGTTCTACTTTTAAAAGTCCAGCGAGCGTTCATAAAAAAACTAAAGGTAACCGCAACACAAAATGCTATTAAATTAGCATAAGCCTGTTTAAAATCAAAGAAAAAAAATAGTGTAGAAAAAAACGCCCAGTGGATCATAGTGTTCAATAAACCCACCGAAAAATAACGAGCAAATAACTTTATCATTTTATATTCTGAACAGTTTGAAAAATTCCCGATAGTTTATCACTATAAACTGGTATTATCGACACCAATCACTAAATTGCAAGAAAAACAAGCAATTACATAGAAAAACGGCTTAACTCAACCTGAGTCGTGCACTTTTTCACACAATACTTAGAATAGAGAAAGAAAAATATCTTTTAAATCAATAAATTAATTTACATATCCATTTCACCTGTAGAAAAATCCCAGTTGCATATCAAGTATTTTAGCTAATGCATGCAATAACGTTAATATTAGTCTATTACAGGAACTGTATAAATCACTAAATGGGCCTGTACACAATGATATTCCATTGTATTATCCAGATTGATTCATCTTATACATAAGAACCAATATGTTACCACGAATAAAAACATCAACAATGCAATAACGTTAGAATCTGGTTAACTAGCCGTTGTTAATCATTATTTTCTATATTTTTCTTGATCATCCGCACAATGGATGTCGCCCAGTCCAGTGTCAAATGGTCAGTATCAAATAACATTGGATAATTTTTATCTGACACAAAATTGCATTCATTATTATCATCACAGCCGAAATTATAAATATCGATATAATCAACATTATATTTTGGTAGCGATTCTTTTAGCATATCATTAACCCAGTCCGCGCTTTTGTTTCTATATTGATTAATTCCTGTACCACCTCTCACGCGAATAAGTAGAGGCAATCCTTTATCAAACACCTTGGTTTGCCCAATAATATAAACATCTGCATTTGTCTTTTTCTTCAAATACTTAACCGCATTACCAATATTTTCAGGAAGCGTGCTGGCATCTTTTAAAGCTGACCAATATGCAGATATAAAAATCATGTCTATATTATTGATACTATCGAGTTTTTTATACACTCTATCTGTCAAATTTTTACACTCTTCTCTTTTAGCTTCACCAGGAATCAATAAGCACGAACTCAGTGTCGCCTGCATGATATTGTATTCAGGGAATTGCTCTTTAAATGATAGGGACATATCTGCCATATGGCTATCCCCCAGCAGCAGGATATTTTTCTTTTGTATTGAAGGGCGCATACAATTTTCCATATCATATGACTGACCGGGCCTTCCAGTGTAAAAACATGAATAGGGTTTACTACCGAATTGTTTTCTCCCGTCTTCAGTATATTCATAACCACGACCATACCTGTCCATTACAAGCTTTGCTGGTGAAATCCATAATTTTGAAATTTGAAATTCGACACAGATAAAACATAGAACAATTACCAATGTAGCCGCACTGAATATTTTTACATCGAATTTTTTACAATTTCTCTCCACCAAATAATATGATACGAAACCTAAAAATATTGATAATAAAGATAACCCTATTTTTGAAAAGAGTGTTGGTTCATATGCTAAGTTGTATACCAGCGCAACCAGGGGCCAGTGAACCAGGTAAATTGAATATGATGCACTACCTAAATACTGTGTAATACTAAAACGCAGTATTGTTTTTTCATTATCGACTCTTGCATGTAATAGCATTGCGGTTGCAAGAGTTGGAATAAGCATGCTCAAACCAGTCCACTGATCATTGTAATTTGACCAAACACAAAATAATAAAATTACAGAGAGTGATAAAAATTGAGTTATAGCAGGGAAAGGATTTTTACAAATGAAAGAAGATGCAAACGCGCCTAAAAACAACTCCCATGCTCTTGTAGGTAAGGAATAGAATGTAGCTGAAGCGTCGATTTTTTCATACCAGATGCATAATAATAGGGATATTAAGAAAAATGCCCCATATAAAAAATATGGTCTTTTTTTGAAGAGGTTAGTATTTGCGATCAAAAGGGCAAAAGGAAAAATTAAATAATACTGAAACTCAACACCGAGTGACCATGTATGTAACAACAGGAAGCTATCCGCATTAGGCGAAAAATAACCAGTTGTTGCATTGTAGTAAAAGATATTAGAAGTAAAAGTAAGTGCACTAAATACTTGTCCAAAAAGATCAGACAATAACGATGGAGGGAAAATAGCTATTGTTATAAAGGCTGCTATTATTGTTGTTGATAGCAATGCTGGATAAATCCTGTTTATTCTTTTTTTATAAAAAGATAAAATCCACCTTTCTCCACCAACCATCCTTGCACATATTTCATTCATTAGATATCCAGAGATAACAAAGAAGATATCTACACCAATATATCCGCCATCAAAGTAAGGAAGTTTAAAATGGAAAAGAACTACCAGTAAAACGGCAATAGCTCTCAATCCATTAATATCGCGCCTAAACATTTATACTCCAGAAAATTATAATGCTTATTGGTTTTTATATCATATTAAAATTATTTTTGCGAGCGAAAAATAGCACTTTATAATATTACACTGAAATTTATATCCAAAAGTTAAATATCTAACTTATACCAACTTAGCGTATTATTACTGCCCAGATTAAAAAAGTCACTCACTGTGTGTGAATGACTTTACTCTATCAATTACTTTTTAGAGAAATGACGTATTGCTAACGATTACGCCGAAACATATCTTTCAACAGTACATAACCTGCTCCAAGCGCGCCACCAATAATCACAGATAATATAAGAATTATTAAACGTTTTGGACTATCTCTCCTGACAGGAAGGTCAGGCTTCATAATATAACTAAATGTAGATAAAATACGCTTATCTTGCTTTATTGACTCGGCTGCAAGCAAGTTCTGTACTGCATTATAGTAGTCTTCACTCAATGGTAATGGTGAATTTTTATAATTTTTAATCATAGCGTTAAGTGCGTTACTTCCCAACATAAATAACGTATCATCTGTAATCCCTGTTAAGTTCTGTAGCTGACTGGTTTTTATATTAGATTGTTCAGCAATGACCAATGCCTGGTTTAATACTTTCAGTCGCAGTTCTTTCTTTTTCTGAGCCATTTGCTCCATAGAATTAATATCACTATTTAATTCCTCTATGCGCGAATCAATGTTAGTTATTAAGTCACTATCAATATCTTTAGCTATCGAGCTATCGACTTTACTAAGGTATGACTTCAACTGTTCCTGAGCTTCGGTTGCATTGTCACCTACATAACTAATCAATAATTGATCTGGGTCATCCTTACTTAAAGCTTTACTGGTCAATGCGTTCTTAGCTTTCTGATTTTGTAATTGCATGGATAAAGCAGCCAGCCCAACCTGGAAGCGGTTAAAAAAACCGAGTTGAATATCATGCACTACCGGACTAGCTCCAGGATATAAAACACTCATAGCCTGGGTATATGCGGATACCTGTCCTGAATCAGGTAAAGTAACAATTGCAACTGATGACCATTTTTCCTGTGCAGTAAAGGCATAGGCAGCCCCCAACACTACACAGATTATAACAAAGATGGAAATAATTAATTTCCCCGCCCATAACTGCTGAATGATATCGATTAAATCGATCTGTTCAGTTTGTGTTCGTTCAGTGCTACCAGGTGCTGCATTTGTATCTTTGCTCATCATTGCCTTTCAGCTCACTTATAAAAAATACTAAATCTTAGGGGTTAGATCCTTCATAATTCCACAGTTAACACCGATTTATTTAAAGAATCCACCAGGAAAAAACTGAAAACAAATAATAGATAACACAGTGTAGGGATGATTTATAGATTTTGCCTGCAAAAAAGCCCGGCGAACCGGGCTTATCAGTAATAACGTATTACCTGAAACGGATTAATCCAGCCATTCAGTGTGGAAAATTCCGTCTTTATCAATACGTTTATAGGTGTGCGCACCAAAGTAATCGCGCTGGGCCTGAATCAGGTTAGCGGGCAACACTTCTGCACGGTAGCTGTCGTAGTAGGCAATTGCGGCAGAGAAAGTTGGGGTTGGAATACCGTTCTGCACAGCGTAAGCCACTACATCGCGCAGTGCCTGCTGGTAGTCGTCTGCCGCTTTTTTGAAGTACGGGGCCAAAAGCAGATTAGCGATAGAGGGGTTCTGTTCGTAGGCATCAGTAATTTTCTGCAGGAACTGAGCACGAATAATGCAACCAGCGCGGAAAATTTTCGCAATTTCACCGTAGTTCAGGTCCCAGTTGTATTCTTCAGAAGCCGCACGCAGCTGAGAGAAGCCCTGTGCATAAGAAACGATTTTACCCAGGTACAGGGCACGGCGAACTTTTTCTGCGAATTCTGCTTTATCGCCACTGAAGGTTTTTGCCTGCGGACCACTCAACACTTTAGAAGCGGCAACACGCTGCTCTTTCAGGGAAGAGATATAACGGGCAAATACAGACTCAGTGATTAAGGACAGCGGTTCGCCCAGGTCCAGAGAGCTCTGGCTGGTCCATTTACCGGTGCCTTTATTCGCTGCTTCATCCAGAATGACGTCTACCAGGTAGTTACCATCTTCATCTTTCTTAGTGAAGATATCTTTGGTGATATCAATAAGGTAGCTGCTCAGTTCGCCTTTGTTCCACTCCGTGAACGTCTCTGCCAGTTCTTCGTTAGACAGGTTCAGGCCCTGTTTCAGCAGTGAATAAGCCTCTGCAATAAGCTGCATGTCGCCGTATTCAATGCCATTGTGCACCATTTTCACGTAGTGACCGGCACCATCTGCACCAATATAGGTAACACAAGGTTCACCATCTTCGGCTACGGCAGCAATTTTGGTCAGAATAGGTGCAACCAGCTCATAGGCTTCTTTCTGGCCGCCAGGCATAATGGAAGGGCCTTTCAGTGCGCCTTCTTCACCACCAGACACACCAGTACCAATGAAGTTAAAGCCTTCAGCAGACAGTTCACGGTTACGGCGAATGGTGTCCTGGAAGAATGTGTTACCACCATCAATAATGATGTCGCCTTTATCCAGGAACGGCTTCAAAGATTCAATGGCTGCGTCTGTGCCAGCGCCAGCTTTAACCATTAACAGGATACGGCGAGGAGTTTCAAGAGATTCAACGAACTCCTGCACGGTGTAGTAAGGCACCAGTTTTTTACCCGGATTCTGGGCAATCACTTCCTCGGTTTTTTCACGGGAGCGGTTGAAAACAGAGACGGTATAACCACGGCTTTCAATGTTGAGCGCCAGGTTGCGCCCCATAACGGCCATACCGACCACGCCGATTTGTTGTTTGGACATTACAAACTCCTGTCTTGGGGATAATCACTGCGGTGCAATGCAGCTAAATGTATCTATGATGTTAACTCAAGCCTGCCGCTTGTGGATAGCCTTTGGTGCGCTTACCTTACGGCAGTAGTAGCTCAGTCGTTACCAAATAAATCTCTTGTATAAACTTTATCCATAACATCGCTGAGTTCTGCCGACATACGATTGCTCACAATAACATCAGATTGTTGCTTGAAAGCCGCAAGGTCATTCACAACCTGTGAGTTAAAGAACGCAGGTTCTTTGAGCTCCGGTTCGTAAACAATTACAGGAATACCTTTGGCCTTAATACGCTTCATGATGCCCTGAATAGACGATGCCCGGAAATTATCAGAACCGCTTTTCATGATAAGGCGATACACACCCACTACCTTAGGATTACGGGCAATAATAGAATCAGCAATAAAGTCTTTTCGGGTACGGTTAGCATCTACAATTGCACTGATCAGGTTGTTCGGCACAGAGTCGTAATTTGCCAGCAACTGCTTGGTATCTTTTGGTAAGCAATAACCACCATAACCGAATGACGGGTTGTTGTAGTGGTTGCCAATACGCGGGTCCAGCCCTACTCCCTCTATGATTTGGCGAGAATTCAACCCCATAGATTCTGCATAGCTATCCAGCTCATTAAAATATGCCACCCTCATTGCAAGATAAGTGTTGGCAAACAGTTTAATGGCTTCAGCCTCTGTGGCATCGGTATACAGTACAGGCGCATCTTTTTTAATTGCCCCTTCAACCAACAGCCCGGCGAAAATCTCTGCGCGTTGTGAGCGTTCGCCAATGACAATGCGCGACGGATAAAGGTTGTCGTACAACGCCTTACCTTCGCGCAGGAATTCAGGTGAGAAGATAAGGTTATTGGTGCCAAAACGTTGTTTGGCTTCTTCAGTAAAACCAACCGGAATTGTGGACTTAATCACCATAACCGCATCTGGATTGATCTCCAACACATCCTTGATAACAGATTCAACACTGCTGGTATTGAAGTAGTTGGTTACCGGGTCGTAATCTGTTGGTGTAGCTATGATGACAAAATTCGCACCTTTATAAGCGATTTCTTTATCAGTTGTGGCAGTAAAATTTAATGCTTTATTACTCAGGTAATCCTGTATTTCTTTATCCGCAATAGGAGATTGCCTCTGATTAAGCAGATTTACCTTTTGCTCAACAATGTCCAACGCAACAACTTGATGGTGCTGCGAAATTAAAATGCCGTTTGAAAGACCAACGTAACCAGTACCAGCAATTGTGATTTTCATAACCATCTCTTAAAACTCAATATGCACCTTTTCTGAATAAGACAACACTCACAGTCTTAAACAAAATGACAATATCATTCCACAGTGACCAGTTTTTTACATACCATGAGTCAAAATAAACTCTGGTCGTATAATCGACATCATTACGCCCGCTAACCTGCCAAAGTCCTGTCATGCCTGGTTTAACCATCAAATAATAATCGACATCGTCAGAATAGCGTTCCAGCTCTTCCTGGATTACGGGCCGGGGGCCAACCAAACTCATTTCACCTTTAAGTACATTAAATAACTGAGGTAGCTCATCCAAACTAGTCTTGCGGATAAAACGCCCAATAGGGGTGATACGCGGGTCATCTTTTAGCTTAAAATCTTTATCCCATTCTTCGCGTGCCTCGGAGTCATTCTCCAAAAGCTCTTCAAGAACTTCTTGGGAATTCATGACCATAGAACGAAATTTATAGCAGTTAAATGCCTTTCCACGCCGGCCTATGCGACTATGTGCGTAAATTGCAGGCCCACCATCACGCGACACCTTGTACCACAAATATAAGAAAAGCGGCGATGCCACAGCCAGAATTCCCAGAGTACAGACAATATCAAAAGTACGCTTAATTACCCTGGAGGAATGCTTTGCAAGGTTATTATGGACTTGAAGCAGTAATACTTCGTGGCTGAAAATAAATGACATACTTGTGCCATATAGCGGAAAGCCACGTAGTGAAGGAATAATTGTCACATTTCTGCATTTGTATTTTGCAAGAAAACGCAACCAGTTTTCAAACTTTTCTTTTTCATCAAAATCACAGGCAATAACAAATTGAGTGGAATACGAATTAAACTGGGTCAGTAGTTGTTCGGGATCGCGAAGAACAGGACATCCCTCTAATTCTGTCAATTCAGAATCCACATCACAGAAGGCATCAATTTTAAACCCCGAAGCTTCTTCACTTTGCAGTGCATAATATGCATCATGTGCGTTTTTACCCGCACCCAGTATAACAGTACGCTTCTTCCAGTACCCCATTTTATCTAAAACGTGTTTAGTAACCTCCCTGAAAAGAGGAACTAAAATAATTGCATACACCCAACAATAAGCCCATACATAACGGGAAAAATGCCATTTAGAGAATGCAACCAGGGCAAGGTCAAATATAGAAAAAATAATGATAGTTCTGAGAGTTTCTTTTAACTCAGACCAAAATGGCTTTTTCTGTGCATAGTGGCGAAGACGAACCGAAAACCAAAGCACACACAGTGTAGTCAAAATAACATGCGAGAGAATCCGCACATCAATTTGAATCATCGGCATAAAGGTATTGAGATCGCCGAGGAACAGAACCACGGTAAAAAACGAGAGGCCCAGTGCAATATTTAACCAGATAAAATCTGACAACATTAGTGCACTGCGGCAAATAAACTCTCTCTTATGGTCGTTAAATTGGCTACTTTTCATTGATTGTTCCCTGGCACGAACAAGGGGATTCGTGCCTGATGCTGTCTATTTTTCCGAATTAACGTACATGTTCTGTGTGTTTTTAGCCTGGGTAATAATTAGTCCATTGGAGAAATCATTCCAGGCCGTTTCCACAAAATTCTGGATCTCAGTACGGAACCGTTGTTCAGAAAATGTTAGCGCATGTTCCCGACAATCTGCCGGGTTTATCACGTTACTGTATGTTTCAAAAATATTAACAGCTTCGCATATTGCATCAGCCGTTTGCTCAAAGAAAAACACACCTGTTGGTTTTTCACTACCCAGCGGTTTCACAGTTTCCAGGCATCCACCTTTACCATAAGTAATCACTGGGGTTCCACTGGCTTGTGCTTCTACAGGAGAAATGCCAAAGTCTTCCTCAGCAGCAAAAACATAGGCTTTAGCACGTTTCATGTAATCGACAAGTGACGCATCATCCTGATACCCCAAAAGCGTTATATTTGGTGTTGCGAGTTTTTTGATCTTCTCCATTTCAGAACCATCGCCAATCACTACCAGTGTTTTATCCGGCATTTTGGCAAAAGCGCTCACAATAAGATCAACTCGTTTATAGGGTACCATGCGGCATGCTGCGAGATAGAAATCCTCTTTTTGGTCATTATATTCAAACTTATCTGTATTCACTGGCGGGTAGATAACATCTGCTTTGCGCCCATACACCTTGTTGATTCGGCGGGCAATAAACTGCGAGTTACCAATAAAGTGGTTAACTCCAGCGGCTGTACGATAATCCCAAATGCGAATTTTATGCAGCAAATATTTTGCTACCCAACCTTTCAACCCTTTGCTCAAACCTGCTTCACGCAAGTATTGGTGCTGAAAATCCCAGGCATAGCGAATTGGAGAGTGAACATACGCTATATGAATCTGGTCGGGGCCAGTAATAACCCCTTTAGAAACTGCATGGCTGCTGGAGATAACAACATCATAAGCAGACATATCCAGTTGCTCAATGGCAAGTGGCATCAAGGGTAAATAGCTTTGGAACTTCCTGGCAGCCTTAGGAAGGCGCTGAATAAATGTTGTGGTTACTGGTTTGTTTTTCAGAAAGCCACGCTCTTCGGGTTTTAAGAAATCACAAACCGCGAAGAGATCGGCATCCGGGTAACAGTTCAAGAATTGTTCGACCACCTTCTCGGAACCTGCATAAGAACTGAACCACTCATGTACGATCGCGACTTTCATTACGTTTCTCATTAATCAAATTAAACATTTTCTCTGTGCGGGACTGATAGGTATATTGTTGTGCCAGTTCCTGACACTGCTCAACGGAGATACGCTTGCCAGCAGTAATATCTTCAAGGGCAGCTATAAATTCTTCTGGCGTATGGCCTATCCGAACATAGTCTTTAACATCACAAAGAGATGGCAAGTCTACACTGACGACGGGCTTACCTGCGGCAAGATACTCAAAAAACTTCATAGGAAACATTGATGCTGTGTACTCGTTCAAATTATTCGGCAGCAATGTTGCGGTGAACCCTTTGAGGTAACCCGGCAAGTCCTGGTAGAGTCTGGCCCCAATCAGGTGGATATTGTTGTGCTGGGTGAGTTTAGATACATCTGTATTGGGGTCGCCTTCCCCCACATCACCAATCATTACAATTGACCATTCCGGGTGTGCAATAGCAATCTCTTCGACCAGCGAAAAATTTACTTTATAACCACTAATGGCACCAATAAAACCAATTCGGGGCTCAGCTATTTCCGCAAGGTCTGCAGGAATGGCAGTATCTTCCTCAAGTGCCTTAGAGAAGTGGTTGTAATCTGCTACGTTGGAAAAATAATAGACTTCATTACTCCATTGCTTACGTGTTTTAAGTAATGTTAACGACGTAACAAAATTAATATCCGCATTGCGCACTAAATCTTCTTCCGCCTCTTGCAGAATATCCACTGGCATTCCTGGCTGTGCTTTAATTTCATCCACACAGTGGTAAACCGTATAAATAAAATCTTTCAATTTCAGAAAGCGGGTTGTAAGTGGATTGTATGTCCACAATGTTTTGTTACTAAACCCAAGCCGCCAACACCAAAAGTTTAGTGCCGTAGTTAAGATAAATTTATTCAGTTTACGCACAAATGCGTAATTATTAAATGGGATAGAAATAGGCGACCATACCCAGATATTATCTCTGACCTTACGTGGAGCTTTGACTGCTTTAATCAAACGCCGAAAAATACGCGACAGATCTTTTTTATTTACACTAGGTCTGCGCAGGCCCAGCGATTCAATATAAAGTACCCGGTGCCCACGCTTAGCCAGTTCCAGAGTAACATGTTGTTTATTCGTCCAGAAAGGATTATCCCAGTCAGCTGTAGATAAAACAACGATATCTTTAATTTCTTTTTTTCTATGCATATTTAATATATCTATCTTAGTCTCTTTCGAGTCATGACTTTAATTACTCCCTGTCGGTAAAATGGGAATAACATAGCCCACAAAAATGCGAATAAAAAAAACACCATGCCATTAACAAGCAACCGGAGCATTGCAGAAGTAGATTCATTAAAGTAACCACCAATGAACCTATAGACACAAAAATAAATAACAATACCAGCACTAATTTGTATAATTACCGGATATAATGATCGTGCAATTTTCAAGTACCAGGCGCTAACCAGGAACATAACTATGCCATATATTGCATTACCAATCCCCAAGCCAAATGCACCCCATATTTTATATGTCAGTACATTAACAATTGCATTGCTCAACAATGAGAACACCATAACAACAAGCACTTTTCTATTGTTAAGATGTGCACTTAACGCTTTTATAAATATATATCCAACAACTTGAGCCCAGAGACCAATACTCATCCCCTGAATTATATGTGTCGTCGCCATGACTGATTGCTCATTAAACTCACCACGCATGAATAAAAATATAACAATATCACGGGCAGACAAAAATATGAAAAACGACATATTAATAACCAACAAAGCCAACCAGTAATATATTTTTATGATTTTTTCTCTGACTTGCTCTGGAGTTTGTGATGCCCACTCAGATAAACCAGCAAAAGCGATTGGTACAGACAGAATAAAAACAACAGTATCTGTTATAAACCGAGCATAATCTAATGCTGATACAACATCGATACTAATTAGTGATGCCAATGCACGTTCAAGAGTAATGTTACCTTGCAAAATCAAAGGCAATATCAATAATGGCCTGAGAGTAATCCAGAAATTACTCATAACAAGTTTAACTTCTTTAGTTTCCAGCCTTATGGGGAAATTTAAAATCTCACCTTTGAAGGCCCTGAACACTACCCAAAAACTAAAGAAAACATAGCTCCCAGTAAACCCCCAGGCTAAATATAAATAATTCCCAGAGTAGAATGCAGCTACTACACCCAGCACCATCCCTACATTCTGTGCTGATGCTCTCATTGACATTGGCTTATAATCACCATGTGCCATTGATATATAATTAACTAATCCAGAGCATAAATAAAAAGGACAGCACACAGCCATTACTTTTAATAAACTCACTGACATTTCTCTGGCAGATTCGCTAATACCAGGGGCCATGAGTTTAACCCAATATTCCGATTGAAAATATAAAATTGAAAATATTAGTATTGATACAACAGAGAAAAATAAAAACATGCAGTATTTAAATACAGCAGCACGTTGTTCATCCTCCGCCAAATATTTTTTATACAAGGGGATAAATGCAGAATTCAAACTATCACTGGTCATAAAATTAATAGGAACCAGCGTACCTGTTTGCGCTATTCTGTAGGCACCATTAATATCTCCAGTACCAAAAAATTTTGCCATCAAAATCTCACGGAGCAACCCTAATGCTTTTGATAACATGTTACCACTAAGTATCTGACCAATTGCTTTTTTCATTTAATTATCATCTAAAGAGAGAAATGTAACTTTCGACAGAAAACTTAAGCGTGTTTCTCTGTGGTATATAACTTTCTCTTTTCCCTGACTCATTCAGAAATTTTAAAACAGGCACTGCTTCAGCTTTATAAGGATTACATTTTAGAATTTTTCTGCTTGCATCAAAATATAAGTGTTCAGATATAATAATTGGCAAACCCGCACTCATTGCCTCTAGCAGATTTAATGGCAACCCCTCTACTCGCTTCGTCAAAAAGAGAAATGCATCTGCACATTGCATCAATTTTGCAAGTTCAGGCCTTGTTCTTGAACCAGCAAAAATAACATCATTACTCAAAGCCAAACGCTCAACATCGTTACGTAAATTATTTTCATATGGGCCATCACCACAAATAATATATTTAACGTTGTTGTTTACTTCTTTTATTCTCTTGAATAGCTGAATATTATTATCTACACCTTTTTGCTCATGTAATCGCGATGCCGAAAGGAATACGAGAGCATCCTGAGGGATACACAACTCCTCTCTCAGTTGTTCTTTTAGGAGTACGTCATCACTAAAAAGGGATTGATCAATACCATTCTCAATTTTAATAACATTACTGCTGTTACAGATTTGATTTGTTGGAAAGCTTGTCAAATCATTAAATACCGCATCACCTACAGCCACAATCCAGTCAAAATACTTATAGTGTTTTGCGTCCCCGTAAAATCCTTTTATATTCTTAATACAAGAAAGAATTTTTTTAATTTTTCCGGTTTTTATTTTCGATAAAATTTCACCAACTGATGTGCCATGCGCCTGCATTATAAACCTGGCATTTGGAAAGTCATTTTTGTACTTCAAACAACTAAATGCACCTGCACTAATACTTATAACGGCTCTAACATTTTCTTTCTCTGGCCAGCCAGAGATAAGTTTTTCTGTTTCTTTCCACCACCCGGTAGAATATTCAGCTACTGGTATATTTTTTAATGAAATTATATTAGGGTAAGATGCATTTTCTTTTACTGGTTCAGCTTTCATTTCGGTTGTCACAACAGTGACTTTATAACCACTCTTACCTAATTCAACTGCCAGATCCCAGGCAACGACTTCCATGCCACCTAAATGATGAAAGGGAAGTGAGCGAGAGAATATGATTATTTCATTACTCATTAATCATATCCTTATATATTTTCTCTAATTTTTTCGTCTGAATATTAATATCAAAATCCTGACGAACTCTTTCCCTTCCATTGCTGCCAAATGCGCGTTTCAGTCCGGAATCACGTACTAAAGTTAACATTCGCTCAGCCAGTTCATTACTGTTATTTTCTTCAACCAGGAAACCTGTCTTCGCATCAAGTACTACTTCTGGTATACCACCATGATTGGTGCCAATAACAGGAACTCCTGTTACCGCAGCTTCCAATAACACCATTCCCAGCCCTTCTGCATCGCCCGTTTTAGCCGTCAAGCTGGGTAAAACCAGCATACTTGCCTTACGCATCCATTGCATTACTTCTGCATGTGGAATCGCACCAACAAACCTAACATTCGTTTCAATATCTAAAGCGGTCACTTGTGCTTTCAACTGAGGTAGTAAAGGACCATCTCCTATAATGACCAGTTGAACATTTTTCTCACTCTTTTTTATTTGGTGAAGGGCGTTCAACAGTACAGAAGTCCCTTTCTTTTCAACCAGACGAGCAACATGCAATATGATACCAGTATCTTCAGATTCATCTCGCTGCTGGTATTTATCAGTATCAATACCGATATAATGCTGAATCAGCTTTTTCTCAGGAAAACCGTTCCTTAGCGCCTGCTCAGCAATAAAATTTGATACACAAATAAACTTGTCGCCTTGCTGCTTAAGCGCGTTCTGGCGAAATAGATAATTTATCCAGGCAGGTGAGCGCGAAGCAAGAAGGTCCTTTGCTGTCACAGTGACATCGAAACCATGCAGCGTTGTAATCAATGGCACTTTTACACGTTTTGCTAAAGCAAGTGCATACACACCATCAATAGCGAAATGCGCATGGATCAGATCTAACGCAGGAGTATTTTTTAGTGGAGTATCATATGGTGCAGCTGATGTCGTTAGCGCATTATACGCTTCTGAAAAACGTTCAGTCACAGAGCCATTACGATTAAGAACATAATTCGGTGTGTCTTTAACCGGCGTACCGATAATCTTCCGACCAATATAGCACTTGTTATAAGCCTGAATTGACTCAGCCTGCTGCTGTATAAAAACTTCAGATCCCTTGAATAACTGATTACGGAATATACCTACTGTTTTCATTTTATTTCCTTATTGTACTTCCGCATTGGCGTATTACCCGCTATCCCCAAACCAAGCATGACAGCTAAAGCTATCATTTGATGTTGTTCACCAATCAACCCAAAGTTTTCACCGAAACCATGAGCAAACTGCCACAACAGCACCATAAGAAGTGTATAACCTATATTTTTCTGTTCTTCGTTAGTTATGTTTGAGATAGCTCGCAAGGCGACTTTTACGCAAGCCAGCATAAATGCAACTCCCATAAGTGATGCCAACACACCGGATTTTGACCATAAGTAAATCAGTGTGTTATGAGGAGGGAGAAAATAGTCCGTGTGCTTACTGTAATCCACTTTCCAGCCACCAAACCCTTGGCCCATAATAGGGTTTTTAATAAATTCCCCCAGGGCATAGCTCCATATCTGATAACGTGTTTCAGCGGTTTCCGTTGATTGATGCAGAAAGCCATGTTGTTCCACAATACCACTAACAACCGCAACCATAATGAGTAATAAAGCAAACGTCCCACCAGCCAATGTAACAACTAATCTACTGTTTTTATTTAATTTTAAGTAGAAAACAAAAAGTGGGATTAATACAGCAAATAAAACACCTGCTTTTGAGCCGGTAAAGAAAACTGAGATCCACAAAAAGAGAGCCATTAACAGTGAAATTCTCGATTTATGGACTTTAAAAATCCCCCATGCCATAAATGCACATACACCGACATAGCAGGCTGCTGCATTAGCATTGATAAATAGAACCCCACCCGCCTTCACGGGATCGTAGAAGTTATTCCTGACACCATTTAACAGGCCACTAAGAACATTAGGCCCCATTAGGTAATTACTGACATGTGAAAGAACTATTGATAATTCCAACTGTTCATCAAGCCTGAACATTATTATTGTTACTGCCTGTAGACAAACAGCGAATAACATTATATTGATAATTTTATACAATACTTCTCTATTATTACTGGCGAGATAGTACACAGAACAACTGATGATGATAAATTCAATATAATATGCAATATCCCTTATCCCCATTGATTTATCTACTGACCAATACAAACTCACCGTACTAATACCAATTAATAATAGCAGTGAAATACTTGTTGGTTTCGCAAGAAAAACATTGGCGCTTTTAAAAAACTCTGGTAATAAGAGTGCAGGAAGAAGAAATGCAAGTGGGACATCAGACCCACCCAGTTGTACCAAATACAACTGGGGAACTGTGCAAACCAGTACCAAAAGCAACCGATGCTGTAAAGGTAGAGCAAGGCACAAGAAGAAAATAATCGCGCCTAATATCCCTAACAAAACTTCAATCATTTATATTTACCTGTGGGGTTTCACTAGTCAAATTCATTAACTATTAATCAACAGAAGTAATTCATCCCGCTTGTTCTCCATCAATGCATAATCACCTTTTGTCTCAATATTAAGACGAAGTAAAGGCTCAGTATTGGATGTACGCAGGTTAAAACGCCATTGTTCAAATGTAAGGCTCAACCCATCAGTGTAATCAACTGAAATGGCATGGGGTAAATACTGCTGTTCAATTTTGGCAATCAACTGTACTGCATTGGATACCTTGCGATTGATTTCACCAGAAACAGGGAATTGCGCAATGCGTGCTTTTACCAATTCTCCCAGCGTTTTTCCGGTTGTCATGAGTAATTCAGCAACTAATAGCCAGGGGATCATCCCACTATCGCAGTATGCAAAATCGCGGAAATAGTGATGGGCACTCATTTCACCGCCATAAACTGCATTCTCTTTGCGCATTCTCTCTTTAATGAACGCATGCCCAGTTTTCGACATTACAGGTACACCGCCATTTGCCGTCACTATATCAATAGTGTTCCATACCAGACGGGGATCATGAATGACTTTCTCACCTTTTTGTTTACGTAAAAAAGCTTCGGCTAATAATCCAACGATATAATACCCTTCAACAAAATTTGCGTTTTCATCAAATAAAAAGCAGCGGTCAAAGTCGCCGTCAAACGCAATTCCCATATCTGCGTTATTGGCTAACACCGCATTCGCAGTATCTTGCCGTGATTCTGGCAACAATGGATTGGGAATGCCATGTGGGAAAGTACCATCTGGATTATTGTGAACTTTGATCAGTTGCACTGGCAATTTTGCATCAGCGAAACGTTTTTCCAGTTCATCAATTACATGTCCGGCAGCGCCATTACCAGAGTTGATAACCAGTTTTAGTGGCCTCTGTCTGAAATTATCAAAGTTCACATACCCCAGTAAGTGATCCACATAATCGCGCAGTATATCAATTTTTATGTACTGCCCAGGCCTGATATTCGCATCAGACGTGAAGTTATTCTCTTCGGCAATACGTTGAATTTCATGCAGACCTGTATCACCACTTATCGGTTGGGCACCCTGGCGAACCAATTTCATCCCATTGTAGTTAATAGGATTATGACTCGCCGTTACTTCAATACCGCCGTCCATTTCCAGGTGAAAAGTTGCAAAATAGATTTCTTCTGTGCCCGATAAACCAATATCGAAGACATCACAACCTGCATCCATCAGGCCTCGGGCAAGCGCCATTTTGAGCGACTCACTGGTTTCGCGCACATCGCCCCCCAACACGACCTTTTTCGGTTTCAGGCATTGTGCGTAAGCACGGCCAATGCGCCATGCTATATCTTCATTAAGCTCAGTACCTAATTTCCCACGGATATCATAGGCTTTAAAACAGGTTAGTTTTTGTTGTTGTTTATTGTCCATTTACTGAATCCTTTGAACATCATCTTCACCTAAATAACTACCAAACTGGATTTCCAAAACTTCCAGGTTAATTTTCCCGGGATTTGAGAGCTTATGTTTCTTACCTACGGGAATAGTCGTTGATTCATTCTCTGTAAGGAAAAATGCATTGTTATCTACCAGAATAGAAGCTGTGCCTGTCAGCACCACCCAATGCTCAAGCCGGTGGTGATGTAACTGTAGGGAAAGTTCTCCACCAGGGATAATTGTGATGCGATTGACTTTATAGCGGGTATTCATCACCAGGGTTTCAACATGGCCCCACGGTAAATAACGTGTTGGATGTTCCCGGAATTCGCTGCGTGACTGTGATTTCAGGTATTCAACAACCACTTTTACATCCTGGACACTGTCTTTGTTAGAGACAAGCAATGCGTCTTTTGTATTCACAATAACCAAATCGCTGACACCCAACGTGGCCGTTAATTTATCCTCACTGCGGATATAACAGTCACGCGTATTGTGGGCAAATACATCCCCGGTAAGCGCATTCCCATTGCTATCATGATTAGAGGTTTCCCACAGTGCTGACCAGGAGCCTACATCATTCCAGCCAGCATCCATAGCAGCAACAATACCTGCCTGCGTATGTTCCATAACTGCATAATCAATGGAATTTGAAGGGCATTTTGAAAATATGTCTTTGTTGAGTTTGATAAAATCTAAATCACTGACAGGTTGCATCATTGCACTACGGCAGGCGTCCAGGATTTCCGGGCAATATGCGCTCACTTCCTGTAGATAGACCGAAGCCCGGAACATGAACATGCCGCTATTCCACAAGTATTCACCACTATCAAGATACGCTTGTGCTGTAGATAAATCGGGCTTTTCAACAAAACGTCTGATTTTCCACGCAGTTGCTTCCCCAACTTGCTGCATATCTCCGCGTTGGATATAGCCATAGCCAGTTTCCGGCTGCCCTGGAACAATACCAAACGTAACCAGTTTCCCTTGCTCAGCAAACGGAATGGAATTACGGATTACAGAATGAAAAGTGTCTTCATCCTCAATCAGATGGTCGGCTGCGAGTACTAATAGAATTGGATCCTCACCCATGCGTATAGCATGCAATGCAGCAAGAGTAATAGCGGGAGCCGTGTTACGACCAACAGGTTCAAGAATAATATTACCAGCCAGCTTATTCAGTTGCCTGAGTTGTTCAGCGACCAGGAACCGGTGATCTTCATTACAGATAACAATAGGATCCTCAACGGCTAACCCCTCAAGGCGGGAAATCGTGTTTTGTAACATCGATCCCCCCTGGTGAAATGACAGAAATTGCTTGGGCTGCAATTCTCGGGACATCGGCCATAACCGACTTCCTGTTCCCCCTGCCATAACAACTGGAAGTAACATCCTTCTTCTCCTGCTTTCTTCAATCAAGACTGGCTTGTGTGTAAAAAAGGCACGCTACCGCCCCTGGCTTACGCTACCAGAAGCAACAGGCGCAAATTGGCAGCGTAACCACATCTTCCATTTAGGTTAAGGTCACGCCATGTAGATTAGGGCATAAAGCAGAGTCCGTCCTGGAATCTGAAGATAAATTTTTCTGGTGTTATATAAGAGAAAAAGACCACCCTGAAAGCATCAAGGTAGTCTCTTCAAGTGACTGCATCAGTTAAGCTGGCAATCAGCCATTCGCTTCCAACATCTTCTCAATGCTCTTACGGAACTTCTGCCCTTCTTTCAGGTTGCGCAGCCCGTAGTTCACAAATGCCTGCATATAGCCCATTTTCTTGCCGCAGTCGTAGCTTTCGCCTGTCATCAGGGTGGCTTCAACTGGCTGGGTCTGGTTCAGTTCGGCAATGGCGTCGGTAAGCTGAATACGGCCCCAGGCACCAGGCTGAGTACGGGCGAGAATTGGCCAGATATCGGCAGAGAGCACATAGCGGCCAACGGCCATCAGGTCTGATTCCAGCGCCTGAGGCTCGTCTGGCTTCTCGATAAAGTCCACAATACGGCTGACTTTACCTTCGTTTTCCAGCGGCTCTTCGGTTTTGATAATGGAGTATTGCGATAAATCGCCGTCCATACGTTTTGCCAGCACCTGGCTGCGGCCATGCTCATTGAAGCGGGCAATCATGGCAGCAAGGTTGTAACGCAACGGGTCTGCACTGGCGTTGTCAATCACCACGTCTGGCAGAACCACAACAAACGGGTTATCCCCAATGGTTGGGTGGGCGCACATAATAGAGTGCCCCAGGCCAAGGGGTTGTGCCTGGCGAACGTTCATAATGGTTACGCCTGGCGGGCAAATAGACTGAACTTCAGCAAGCAACTGGCGTTTTACACGCTGTTCCAGCAGGGCTTCAAGCTCATAGGAAGTATCGAAGTGGTTTTCTACGGCATTCTTTGAGGAATGGGTAACCAGAACAATCTCTTTGATCCCTGCGGCCACAATCTCATCGACAATATATTGAATCATGGGTTTGTCGACGATAGGCAGCATTTCTTTAGGAATTGCCTTAGTGGCTGGCAACATTGCCATTCCTAAACCGGCTACCGGAATAACGGCCTTCAAATTACTCATGTTCACTCCCACCTCATCTGGTTGAGGAATTATAGTCCTTTGGCACTATCGTGCCAGCACGTTTTGTTAATAGTGCCTGGCTCGCCATCTTAGCGCCCGGCACAATCGAAATAAATTGAAAAATTTGCTTTTCAGCATTATCCGTACAGGGCATAACCAGTTGTCATGCCAGCAGTGCCAATATTGGCAGTAACTAAGCGCCATCATGGTGTGGCAGAGCAAAATTCAGTTGATTAGTGTTCACATGCATTTGGTCAATACGGTCAATATCCACCGAAGCGGCGCCATGGGTGTCAACCGCATGCACATTAGCCATGGATAACAGCGTGTCTTCCCGCGCCGAAAAGTGCCCACGGACATCTTTACGCAAATCGAAATGCAATTTTAATGCCGGGCCGTCTGCCCGGTCGCGAACCACGTTGATATCGCGCAAAAACAGGTGCTGCGGCTTGTTATGCAACTCTACCCCGGCCTGTTGAATATCCAGGTTAGTTATCGCCACAAACGAAGTCTCGTTACCGGAAGAAATTTGAATGCCACGCAGCGGAAGTTTTGCCTGGCGGTTATCCAGCCGCACGTCATTCAGTTTGAAATTCTGTGGAATAGATAAATACTTGCCGCGCACAGTACCGTAACCAATCAGCATACCTGCGCTATTCACCATATCTATGTTATCTATCACGAAATCATCACAACCATAAATAGCGACGGTGGCGTTATCAATACCCGCTGTGCGGCTGAACAGTGGGCTGATATTGCGTGCTTTCACATTGCGAATCACAAAGTGTTTGCCGTTTTCCACATGCACTAACTGGCGGCAGTTACTGCCGGTAATATTCGCCACCACAAAACGTTTTACCGTCTGGCTTTCCGGGTACTTGTTGTCATAGGTACTGCCCGCAAGCCCAATACCAATGCCCCAGTTAATTTTACCGTTGGTGCAGTTAATGTTGTCGATAACATGGTCAGAAATGACAATATCGCTGTCGTTAATGGCGACATTCCATTCCACGGCATCGCCCTGCAAGTCATTAAACCGGCAGTTGGTAATGCGCACGCCTGTCATCTGGTTATGGAACCCCTGGCGCAGAATGGCATAGTTAGCGTGGTGAACATGCAGGTTATCTATGGTGAGGTCACGCATTTTTCCGGGGTTACGCCCGCCAATATAAATCTGCATTATCGGGCCGAAACCGGTCATTTCCAGGCCGCTGATTTTGTTCCCTGAACCCCGCACATCGAGAATAACATTGTGCAAATGGCCGCCGTTTTGCCCTGTTATATGGCAGCCATCCTGCAACACAAACCGGCCTTTGCCACTGCCTTTAATTTCACCGCTCACCAGCAACTTTTTATTGGTGGGGATAAACACCGCGCTGTTGAAGTCGTCGCAGGTGAGTCCGGCGGGAACCTCCACTACATCCGCTGCGGCAAATGCCTGCGTAAAGGCTTCCGGCCAGTTGCTCTGGTAAAAGTTTTTGACACTCACTGTAGATGTGCCCGTGGCGCGGGCATAACGGGAAAGGAGTGGTAAGGAAGCCAGTGCTGCGCCGGTCTGGATTAACCGGCGGCGGGAAAGCGTTGATTTAAGTACAGGCATAAATCCTCAGTTTCGGTTTACAGCGTTTGCAACAGGTCGGCAAGCTGGCGATAAATACGCTGCTGGTTAAACTCGCCTTCCACTTTAGCGCGGGCGCGGGCCAGTACCGGCCCCAGTTCCGCTTCACCTACATGGGCAAAAGCCTGCAGCCTGTCGGCCAGAGCTTCGGCATCGTGCTCCGGCACCAGCCAGCCAGATTCACCGGATTCAATCAGTTCAGGAATACCGCTGTGCAGGGTAGAAACCACCGGGATCCCCACAGCCATTGCTTCCATTAATGCTACCGGTATCCCTTCCATGTCGCCGTCTGCGCCTGTTACCGAAGGCAATAAAAACAAGTCGGCTTCATCCAGCATGGCTTTCACTTCGTGGCTGGGTTTAAACCCTGGCATAAAGACCTGGTCGTCAAGCTGGAATTGTTCAATCAGGGTTTTCAGGCGGCGTTCCCACGGGCCAATGCCCAAAATATGGTAGCGGAACGGTACACCGCGCGCTTTCAGAATACGGCAGGCTTCAATAGCGACATGCAGCCCTTTTTTCTCGGTAAGCCGGGCCACAGAAATAATGGACAATGGTGTGCCGGGTACTTTCAGTGGGCGACGGGAAAATTTCTCCATATCTACGCCCATGCGGGAAACTGTGATTTTGCCTGGCGGGCAGCCCATGTCTTTCAGGCGGCTGGCCCACAGCTCGCTGATTGGCAGCATCATGTCGCCACGGTTAAACAGTTGCTGGTATTCCGGGGTGTAATGTTGCAGCACTTCACGGTGGGAGATATCAATACCATGGAAAACGGTGGCGATTTTGCCGTGCAGCACCCCCAGTTCACGCAGTTTCGCGGCACTGACACCCGCCGGGCCAAAGTGGGCAATGAACACGTCGGCTGTAATGGGTTCAGGCAGGCCACCGCACACTGCAGACAAAATCAGGTTGCGGGCTTCGTTGCCATAGCGCTTCATGTTGAGCGCCCGCCAGGTGCTGGCTCGCCCCAGGCCTTTCAGGGTTTGCGACAGCCGGTATTTCATTTTGGCACCGCGCCCTTCGGGTTCATCCAGCAGGTAGTGGGTTTTCGCCGCCAGATTATACTGGGTGTAAGCCGCATGGGTGTTTTTGGTGTCTCCCTTCGCCAGGGAGACAATTTCCACTTCGTAGCCCATTTCTATAAAGGCGACGATTTGGTTGAGTACAAAAGTTTCCGAAGCAAGGGGAAACTTCAGCAAAAAGAAGCAAACTTTCATGGTTTATCTGGCCTCTCGTACCCGGTCAATCACGCTTTTCACCATGGCCATGCCACTGGCGCGCTCGGCATCCACCGCCGGTTTAAGCCGGTTATTCAGGCGGTCGAGCTGGCCCAGGGTATCTGCCACTAATCCGGCCAGCGAACCATCCAGCAACTGGCGAATATCAACTGCCATTTCTGGCAAGCCCAGTTGCTGCATAATGCCGGCGGATTTATGTTCATAGTTGATGGCAATCGCCGGGGTGCCAAAGTTCATGGAGATAATGGCGGAGTGCAGGCGGGTGCCCACTGTCAGCGAACAGGCGCCAAGGATTTTGCCCATTTCCAGGTCGTTCAGTTCATCCATAACTACATGGTAGTTTTCTGGCTGGTTTACATAAGCTGCCAGTTTCAGCGCCACCATGCGGTCATCTTTGTTGTAACTGTCAATGCCGGTACAGGTAGATAACGCCACCACCTGGAAGCCCTGGTCAATAATGCGGTTCACTACGTTGGCGAACGCCTGTTCATAGGCTTGCTGGGTGGTGCCAAGGCGCTTGTCGAACGGAGCCAGTTCACGCAACGTGACGGCAACCGTTGGTTTTTTCCCGATGGTACTCAGCCAGTGCTGAACAGCGTAGCTGGGGGCAAAACTGTCAACCTGGTGGTCTACCAGCCAGGCGGTGTCTACCCCGGCTTCTACTTTGCGGATGTCAATGTTGCTTTGCTTCATCAAATCCAGACTAACGGATTCACGCAAAATCAGTGCATCACAATGGCTGAACACATAGTTTGCCAGTTGATTAAACTGCGGGTCCTGGAATGGGCCCACACTGTGGCCAATCATATATACTGGCTTTTTCGCCATCAGGCTGCACAGCGCATGTTCAAACTGAGGCACACCGTACAGGTCGACAAAGAAAGAGCCGCCCACCTGAATAATGGCGTCGTACTCTTTAAGAGCGCTAACAAAGTCAGTAAACCCGCGCGGCAGTGTGATGTTGCGCATGCGCCCGGTGTTGGTCACTTTTGCCAGTAACACCTGGTGCTGGTAGCGGCGGCGCAGTACTTTTTTCACCCGTCCCATCAGGCCGCTGGCGCTCAGGTGTTGTTTCATTTGTTTGTATAGTGGGTCGCTCATTACTGGCCTGTCCAGCAACCATGCGGAACTGACAGGGTAACGGCTCATGACATCCACATCGGCCTCGGGCGCAGTGGTGGCAATGGCATCAATCAGTCCACGTAAAATGGCACTGTCGCCACGGTTACCACAGGTGTGATTGCCAAGAATCAGTAATTTCATACAGACCTCTTAATGGGGTTCTTCCGTTCAGCATCGGGGTGTCCTCACCCCGCCCGAAATCCGGGAACATGCCTAAAGTAAAAAATCAGGGGAAATCAGCCAGGTGAGCAGTCCACCTGCGTTACTGTGCCCGCAGTAATGTTTTCAGGCGCTCTGTGCGGCAAAACTGCCGTTTCAGTTCCACCACCAGGGGGTTACGCGAAATCACCAGTGTGGCGATGAACGCCAGCACTCCCGCGCTAACTTGCGCGCTAAACACCACACCCAGCGCGGCATGGCCGCGCATTGCCAGCCCAAGGGCGTAGCTCACCACAATGGTGGGCAGAGACAGGTAGAACGGCAGCCAGATGCTCAGGGCATATTCTTTGTAACTGGAACCCAGTACAGGTTTGATCATCACGAAGTAGCTCAGCACCGTGTTGATGACTTGCACCAGTAAGAAGCCCAGCGTTACCCCCAGCGCGCCACCCAACATGCCGCCAGCGATAATGGCCGGAATAAAAAGAAAGGTTTTGAATACGTTGAATTTAAAGCTGATATCCACACGGGCTTTTGCCATCAACAAGGAGCCAATCGGGTTACCTATCGCCCGCAACAACCCCACAATGCACAGCAATTGCAAAATTGGGGTTATGAACACCCATTTTTCACCGAACACCAGCGGTACAAAGGTGCCGGAAACCACCATCAGCCCCAACAATGCCGGGAAGTTAATAATCCCCACCACCGAGAGCAACTTGTAGAAATTAACCCGCAATTTTTCCGTGTCGTCCTGGATTTTGGCAAATGCCGGGAACAGCACGCGGGTAATAATGGGGTTCAGTTTCATAGGCGGCACCACCGCCACGTTGTACGCCAGGTTGTAGCCCCCGGCTACGCTGGCACCCAAAATACGCGCCAGCACCAAAGTGGAAAGGTTGGTGTTCAGGTAGTTGATAACGCTGTCTGCTGTCAGCCATGCGCCAAATTTAATATTCGCCGAAACTGATTTCAGGGAGAACATGAGCCCCGGGCGGTAAATTTTGCGGCCAAGAATACCAAACAGTGTGGTGCGCACCGTGGTGTTGACCAGGTAACCCCAGATGGCGGTCATCGCCACCGGCCAGTAATGGGCGCTCACCACAGTGAAAGTGAACCCGGAAAGTACCGAGAACGATTCCACCGCGCCAATCTTGCTGAATTCCAGCTCTTTTTGCATCAGCGCGCGGAACTGCTGGCCGTGGGGGATTATCACAAAGGCCACGGACAGCGTCTGGATCAACGGCGCCAGGTCCGGGTTATGCAGCACACCGGCAATCACATGGCTCAGTGAAAACACAGTCACGCACACCACAATACCTATGCTCACATTCAGCCAGTAGAGCGTAGTCAGTTCTAACTGGCTGATGTCTTTGCGCTGAATAATCGAGTTGGCAATACCAAAATCAGAGAGGGTATCCGCCAGGGCGATAATCACCAGGGAAATGGTCAGCAAACCAAACTGGTGGTTATCGATGATCCGCGCCAGCACGGTCATCTGAATCAGCCCCAGGCTGATAATAGTCAGCGTGGAGATAGCGGACCACTTGGCTCCGCTGATAGTTCTCTCTCTCAGGCTCATTAGTAGGCCGCCTTATTCACAAAGCCCTTAAACACAGTCAGAAAAACGATTTTGATGTCCAGCCACAGGCTCCACTCGCGGATATACTCCAGGTCGAACTCAATACGTTTTTCCATTTTTTCCAGGGTGTCGGTTTCCCCACGCCAGCCATTAATTTGCGCCCAGCCGGTAATGCCGGGTTTCACTTTATGGCGCAGCATGTAGCCTTCAATCAGGCTGCGGTACTGTTCGTTGTGCGCCACCGCGTGGGGGCGCGGACCAACAATCGACATACCGCCAGTCAGCACGTTAATAAACTGCGGCAGTTCATCCAGCGAGGTACGGCGCAGGAAGCTGCCCACGCGGGTGACGCGCGGGTCACTGCGGGTGGCCTGGGTAACCACACTGTCGTTTTCCATGACGCGCATTGAGCGGAATTTCCACACTTTGATGGGCTTGCCATCCATGCCGTAACGAGTCTGGCGGAAGATAACCGGCCCCGGTGAGCTCAGTTTCACTGCCGCCGCAATGCAGCACAGCACCGGCGAAATCAGCAGCAAAATAAAGGCCGACAGGCAGATATCTTCAATGCGCTTAATCACGCTGTTCACCCCATTAAGCGGGGTATCGAATACCGAAACGACCGGTACGCCGTTTACGTCAATGGTGCGTGAATGCAGGATGTTAAACGTGAACACATCCGGGATAACCATAACGGAGCAGGTGGTGTCCGCCAGTTGGTGAACCAGCTCTTTAAGCTGCACTTCATCTTTCATTGCCATGGCAATGTAGACGTTGTGAATTTTGCCGGCTTTTGCGTCATCTACCAGTTGTGCCAGGGTTCCGGCCCAGCGGTCGGGTACCCCTCCCGGCTCCGGGTCGTGGTATACGCCAACCACATCAAACCCCATCCAGGGTTCGTTACAGAAGGTTTCCACCAGCGCAAGCCCGGCAGGCATCGCGCCTGCTACGGCCACACGCCGGGTGTTGTACCCACGGTTACGCAGGAAACCAGCAGCATAGCGAATGGCTGCACGGCAAAAAACCAGCCCCATTGCGCCCAGCACATACCAGCTTAAATACACCCAGAAAGTGCCGCCAAAATCGTTATTGAATGCCAGTAAACCGGCGCTGAAAATAATGCTGAGAGTCCAGTTCTGTAATAACAACCCAACTTCGGTGCCAAAACGCACACCGCGCCAGGAGCGGTAAAAGTCGGTAATTCCCCCAACCATCTGGAAAACGACCAGGGTAACCAGCGCCATCAGCAAATGCATATAAAAGAAAGGCAGCGCAAAAAGTTTACAGACAGCCCATAAGCCAACAAACATGATGGTGATATCTGAAAAACGCTGCACCATAGAGATCAACGATGCGTTCGTTTTTATACGGTCGCGTTTTGTGAGACTTGTCATCGTTTTACCTGTCTGCGCAGAAGTGCGCGTTATAGCGGCAGAGTAAGTTGTTTTGTCCATCACCGATCTCCAGTTTGATTCGTCCGTTTCCCCTCAAGCCACGCAGCATCCCTGCTGCGGCAGGTTGAGGGAGAGGGCCTCAACCCACTCTGCCTGGCGGGTTACTGATTCAGCAGCGCCAGAATTTCCTGTGTTCGTGCTTCCATAAGTGCGGTATCCCCACGGGATTCCACATTCAGGCGGACTACTGGTTCGGTGTTGGAGCTGCGCAGGTTAAAGCGCCAGCCCTCCATTTCCATGCTGATACCGTCTGTATGGTCAACGGCATCGGCATGGGGGGCAAAGTGCTGCTCCACACGGGAAATCGCCACCACTGGCTCAGCCAGTTTGCTGTTGATTTCCCCGGATGCCGGGAAGGCAGCCATGCGGTCACGCACCATTTCGCCCAGTGATTTGCCTTTCACGCTTAACAGTTCAGCCACCAGCAGCCACGGGATCATGCCGCTGTCGCAATAGGCAAAATCACGGAAATAGTGGTGGGCGCTCATTTCACCGCCATAAATGGCGTCTTCCTGGCGCATACGCTCTTTAATAAACGCATGGCCGGTTTTAGACATCACCGGGGTGCCGCCAGCCTGGGTGACAATGTCAACAGTGTTCCAGCTCAGGCGCGGGTCGTGGATGATTTTCGCCCCGGGCTGTTTTTCCAGGAATGCTTCGGCCAGCAGGCCAACAATGTAATAGCCTTCAATGAACTGGCCGGTTTCATCGAACAGGAAGCAGCGGTCGAAATCGCCATCAAAAGCGATACCCATGTCAGCACCGTGCTCAATCACCGCGTTGCGGGTGTCGTCACGGCATTCCGGCAACAAAGGGTTGGGGATCCCGTTAGGAAAGTTGCCGTCCGGCGTGTTGTGCACTTTGATAAAGGTCAGGGGGACATTCAGCGCCTTGCAGCGTGCCTCAATGGCATCCACCACTGGCCCGGCGGCCCCGTTACCGGAGTTCACCACCAGTTTGAGCGGTTTGATGTTTTTCACATCAATGTAAGAGAACAGGTGGTCGAGGTAGGCCTCACGGGTTGACACCTGCTGGTAGCTGCCGCGTTTGGCGGGGTCAACCGGCGGGAAGTCATTGGCTTGTGCCAGGCGCTGAACATCGCGCAGGCCTGTGTCGCCACTGATTGGGCGGGCACCTTCGCGCACCAGTTTCATACCGTTGTAGTCCATTGGGTTGTGGCTGGCCGTCACTTCAATGCCGCCATCCACGCCAAGGTGCCAGGTGGCGAAATAGATTTCTTCGGTACCAGACATCCCAATATCCAGCACATCCACGCCAGCGTCTTGCAGGCCGCGCGCCAGTGCCAGTTTCAGGCTTTCACTGGTGAGGCGAACATCGCCGCCCACCACAATACTTTTCGGTTTGAGGTATTCGCCATAGGCCCTGCCAATACGCCAGGCAATATCTTCATTCAGTTCATCACCCAGGCGGCCACGAATATCATAGGCTTTAAAACAGGTTAATTTGCTCATCGTTTTCCCTTCTTCAGGCAACAGTCGGCCTTCCGCAGTCGCGGTGCGCACTGCAGTTGAATAACGCTTTTTATTTAAATTCGCCCGTAACGGTCGGCTAACCGGATTACGTCGTCTTCTTCAAGGTATGCCCCACTGCGCACTTCAATCAGATCCAGTGGGATCTTGCCGGGATTTTCCAGGCAGTGTGTCACGCCCAGCGGAATGTAAATGGATTCGTTTTCACCCAGCAGTTTTACGTCTTCGCCCAGAGTCACTTTGGCGGTGCCCGCCACCACAATCCAGTGTTCGGCGCGGTGGTGGTGCATTTGCAAAGAGAGCCCTTCTCCGGGTTTCACTGTAATGCGTTTCACCTGGTAACGGTCACCGGCATCGATTGAGTCGTATTTGCCCCACGGGCGGTAAACCTCGCGGTGAACCCGGTGTTCCTGGCGGCCAGTCTGCTTGATTTGCTCGACGATTTTTTTCACGTTCTGCACATGGTCGCGGTCGGCAATCAGTACGGCGTCTTTGGTTTGCACCACAACCAGGTCTTTCACCCCCACGGTGGTGACCAGGCCGGATTCGGCATACACATAGCTGTCCTGGGTTTCATGGCAGATAACATCGCCGTGGCGCACATTGCCATCTTCCCCTTTCGGGCTGATTTCCCACAGCGAAGACCACGAGCCGACATCGCTCCAGCCTGCGTCCATTGGCACCACCACTGCATCGGCGGTTTTTTCCATTACCGCGTAGTCAATGGATTCGTCGGGGCAGGCCAGGAAGGCTTCTTCGGCAACGCGGATAAAGTCCAGGTCCGGGTCGACGCCGTTCATTGCCTGCTGGCAGGCATCGAGAATGTCCGGGCGGAATTTTGCCAGCTCTTCCAGGTAGCGGTCGGCGCGGAACAGGAACATCCCGCTGTTCCAGTAATATTCCCCGGTATTCACGTAATTTTGCGCGGTTGCCAGATTCGGTTTTTCAACAAACTGCGCCACGTTAAATGCCACGGCATCGGTTGCGTCGTTAGTCAGGTTATGCACTTCGCCACGGCGAATGTAACCGTAACCGGTTTCTGGCTGGTCCGGCACAATGCCGAAAGTCACCAGCTTGCCTGCTTCGGCAAATGGCATCGCGGCACGCACAGCGTCACGGAACGCGTCTTCATTCTGAATAACGTGGTCTGCGGCCAGCACCAGCATTAGCGGGTTGTTGTCCGGGCACTGGCGTTTGGCGGCCAGCGCGGCCAGCGCAATGGCAGGCGCGGTGTTGCGCCCGGCGGGTTCCAGAATGATGTTCTCTGTCAGCATATGCAGCTGGCGCAACTGCTCAGCAACGATAAAACGGTGCTGCTCGTTACAGATAACCACCGGGCTTTCACAGGGAATGCCGTCCAGGCGGTGCAGTGTGGACTGTAACATTGTCAGTTCCCCTTTCAGGCAAAGGAACTGTTTAGGATAAAGTACCCGGGACAGTGGCCACAGGCGGCTACCGGAGCCCCCGGCCATAATGACCGGATAAAGTAATGACTGACTCATGATTTAACCCCGAATATCAGCGAGAAATTGGCTTAACACGTTCTCTTTTTCGAGCGTGCGTTCGGCATATTGACGTGCCACCGTGTTGTCCTGCGGCATGTTCAGGGCATGAATAATCCCTGCTGCCAGTGCGTCCGGCGATTCTGGCTCCACGCACACGGCAATACCCGGCACACTGGAGCATAACTGGCCCAGTTCGGTTTCCGGCTCGGCGGTTATCACCGCGTTACCGCCAACGGCGAGAATATTGGTGAGTTTGGAAGGCAGTACCGCATCCGCCGCGCCACGGCGCTGGATAACCAGGTGGCAATCCCCCATGCGCAGCAATGCAGGCAGCGCTTCATAGGGTTGCAACGGGAAAAACCGCATATTGTGCAGGCCGCGCTCTTGCGCCAGCGCCTCCAGGCGTGCTTTTCCCCCACCCTGGCCGACAATAACGAATATCCAGGGTTTATCGGTGTAGCGTGCAGCCACCTCAATCACGCTTTCCAGCCCCTGTTTTTCGCCAATATTGCCGGAGTAGAGCACCACTTTGTGCCCGTCTGGTATGCCCAGTTGTTCACGCAATGCCTGTGCGGCCTGGTCATCCACCTGGCGAAAGCGTGCCACTTCAGACCAGTTGGGGAAGAAGATAATCCGCGCCGGATCCACGCCTTTTTCCTGCGCTTTATTCATCATCGAGCGCGAAATGGTGGAAACCCGGTCAACATTGAGCAGGCCGCTGCGTTCAAACAGGCTGGCAAATTTTGCCAGTTTGCCGCCTTTGCCCTTCCCTGCCATGCCAAGGCCCAGCATGGCATCCACTTCGTAATCCTGAATATGCAGTACTGTGCGTGCCCCGCTGAGTTTTGCCAGCAGACGCATGCCCGGTACACAAAACAAGGTGGGAACCACACCAATAATGCGGTCCGGCTTCCAGCGGCGTTGCGCCATCAGCGGGAAGAACGAACTCGCGGCAAAACTCCCCAAATGCAGCAGGCGTTTCACCGTTGACGGTTTTGCCGGAACATACAGTGGGCACCGCCATACGGTTGCGCCGTTGCGCTGTTCTTTTTGCCAGCACCAGGCGGAATACTCGCCCTGTACTTTCCACTGCGGGTAGTAAGGAGGTGCGGTAATTACCCGCACTTCGTGGCCCTGGCTTACCATCCAGTCCACCATTTCACCGGTGTATTTGCCAATGCCGGTCAGTTCCGGTGCATAGTTGATGCCATAGACCAGAATTTTCATAGACCGGGCACTCCGGCATGGCGTGCTTTGTCGAAATAGGCCAGTGTGTTGCTGTGAACGTCTTCGCTGTTGAGGACGGCTTCAGGTTTTTGCCAGCGCCAGTCGGCATGCTGTTCGTCTGGCAGGTGCAAGTCACTGGTGTTCACTTTCAGGCGGAAACCCAGCACGATGTAATGGGTGGTAAACGCATCCCCGGCGAAGTTGTCGTCGTAAAAATGTTGCCAGACGCCATAAAACTGCCCCTGGTCCATTGGGATTTTGCAGCCCAGCTCGCCTTCGGTCAGGCGTTCAAACGCATGGGCGAGCGTCTCGTCTTTTTGCACCCGGCCGCCTGGCACAAACCAGTAGCCCTGTGCCGGGCGGTTGTTACGCCGCCCTAACAGGTATTCGCCGCGCTCGTTCTCCACGACCAAATCAATGGAGATAAGCGGAGTGCTTTCCACCACTGTGGCAAACGCTTCACGACTTAAAAACATGGTTACCCCCGGAAACGATCCTGGTGTTCAAGGAACCACGCGTAGGTACTGGCAAGGCCTGCTTCAAGGCCAATTTCGTGGTACCAGCCCAGACTGTGCAGGCGGCTCACATCCAGTAATTTACGTGGGGTGCCATCCGGTTTGCTGGCATCAAAGACAATACGGCCTTTGTAGCCCACCACCCGGGCCAGGGTTTCTGCCAGTTCACGAATGGTGCAGTCCACGCCCGTGCCCACGTTAATGTGCGACAGCATCGGTTCGGTGTTTTCCTGCCACACTTCCGCGTCCAGTTCCATTACATGGATACTGGCGGCTGCCATGTCATCCACATGCAGGAATTCACGCATTGGGTTGCCACTGCCCCACACAGCCACTTCCGGCGCTTCCTGAATACGGGCTTCATGGAAACGGCGCAGCAGAGCCGGGATCACATGGGAATTGCTCGGGTGGAAGTTATCGTACGGCCCGTACAAATTGGTTGGCATCACAGAGCGGTAGTCGCGCTGGTACTGGCGGTTATAAGATTCGCACAGTTTGATACCGGCAATTTTGGCAATGGCGTAGGGCTCGTTAGTTGGCTCCAGTTGGCCCTGCAGCAGCTCACTTTCTTTCATGGGCTGGTGCGCCAGTTTCGGGTAAATGCACGACGAGCCAAGAAACAGTAATTTATTCACGTTGTTCACATGGGCCGCGTGAATAATGTTGCTTTCGATCATCATATTTTCGTAGATGAAATCTGCCGGGTAGGTATTGTTCGCCACAATACCCCCCACTTTGGCCGCCGCCAGGTAGACCTGGTCGATGCCTTCTTCGGCAAAGAAGGCATGTACTGCGGCGGAATCGAGCAGGTTAAGCTCGTCCCGGCCACGCAGCACCAGCTCCACATCTTCACGCGGCGCGAGCTGGCGGGCGATAGCCGACCCCACCATTCCGCGGTGGCCAGCTATAAAGATACGTTTTTTTGTCATGCTCAGGACTCCAGGGCGATTGCCACCTCATAACCGTGAGATTTAAGCAGTGCGTGTTTCTTCGCCGCTTCCAGGTCTTTGGCAACCATTTCAGAAACCATTTGTTGCAGGGTGGTTTCTGGTTTCCAGCCCAGAACTTGGTGTGCTTTGGTTGGGTCACCCAGCAGGGTTTCCACTTCAGCGGGGCGGAAGTAACGCGGGTCAACAGCCACAATCACATCGCCTGGTTTCACTGCCGGTGCATCGTGGCCAGTCACAGATTCGACAATGCCCTTCTCTTCCACGCCTTTGCCTTCAAAGCGCAGTTTGATACCCAGTTGTGCCGCCGCCATTTCCACAAACTGGCGCACGGAATACTGCACACCGGTGGCAATAACGAAGTCTTCCGGTTTGTCCTGTTGCAGCATCATCCACTGCATTCTCACGTAGTCGCGGGCATGGCCCCAGTCACGCAGGGAGTCCATGTTCCCCAGATACAGGCATTTTTCCAGGCCCTGGGAAATGTTGGCGATACCGCGGGTAATTTTACGGGTCACGAAAGTTTCGCCACGGCGCGGGGATTCGTGGTTAAACAGAATGCCGTTACAGGCGTACATGCCGTAAGATTCACGGTAGTTTACGGTTATCCAGTACGCGTACAGTTTTGCCACCGCATACGGAGAACGTGGGTAGAACGGTGTAGTTTCTTTCTGCGGGATTTCCTGTACCAGGCCATACAGTTCAGAGGTGGACGCCTGGTAGAAACGGGTTTTCTTTTCCAGGCCGAGGAAGCGAATGGCTTCCAGCAGACGCAGGGTGCCCATGCCATCTACATCCGCGGTATATTCCGGAGATTCAAAAGACACAGCTACGTGGCTCATTGCCCCCAGGTTGTACACTTCGTCCGGGCGAACTTCAGAGAGGATGCGCGTCAGGTTGGAGGTATCCGTCAAATCACCATAATGCAGGTGGAATTTCGGGTTGGTGGTGTGCGGATCCTGGTAGATGTGATCCACGCGCTCAGTATTAAACGAGGAAGCACGGCGCTTGATACCATGTACTTCATACCCTTTGTCCAACAGGAATTCAGCCAGATAAGAGCCGTCCTGTCCGGTTACGCCGGTAATAAGAGCCACTTTACTCATATTCATTTTCCTCTGTGAATAATTATCGGACTTCGTTGGGAGTCTCAGGCTGCGCCTTCCATTGAAGACACAGGTTGGGTATCCACGCGTTTGCGTATCACCACTGCCGGGTTGCCACGGCAAATTGCGTTGCCGGGCAAGGATGCAAAAACACTGCTGCGCGCACCCACTACGGTGCCATCGCCAATCGTCAGGCCTGGCGCGACAAATACGTCTGTCGCCAGCCAGCATTTTTCGCCAATCACGATGGGGTGCGCGGAAATATCGAAGTAGTCACTCATGTAGTCATGGCTGCCGGTGCACAGGTAGCACTTCTGGGAAACCACGGCGTTAGCGCCAATGGTGATATCACCCAGGGTATATAACACGGCGTCGTCACCCACCCAGGCGTAATCACCCAGGGTTAATTTCCACGGATAAGTAATTTTGACTGAAGGGCGAATTACCACCCCTTTGCCAATGCGTGCGCCAAATAAACGCAGCAAGAAAGCACGCCAGCGGTACATGATTTGTGGTGACCAGGCAAATAAGGTGGCCTGTACAGCCCACCACAATTGAACTTTAATGCCACCAGCACCACGAAACCCCGCCGGAACGGTGAAGTTTTTTAAATCCTGCATAGTTAATCCTCAGCGGTAGAGTGCATGGGAAACCCTTCATATCCTCAGGTGATTATTGCTAAACCCTGTGTTATATGAATTATTTTCAGTGGCAACCAGGCACTTCGTTTTAATCAGGCCAATTTAATTATCAGGCTTTGTTATATAAGGCCTTAGCTTTACCTGTGGTTCTCAGGCGCAGTTGATAGGATAATTCCGCCCAAAAACCAGGAACATGCAGTATCTTGCGTTGTACATTTTTTGCGTCTTGACATAATTCAATGTTATTAGAGGTTGAGACACCTCCCATTGAAAATTCAGAAACCAAACATTTAATACGTTTAAACCGGTAACCTAATTTATACATACGCGCAGTGAGTGCATAATCTGACGATACGCGGTATTTCAGGTCATACGGGTATTGTTTTAACCCATTTACCGGGAAAAATATTGCCTGATGGCTTGCTGGCAGACTGTGGTAAATATACCAGCCATGTTTCGCAGTGCGGCGTAATTTATTGCCATCGCCAAAATCAAGCAGAGCATCGCCAAGATACATTACGTTGTCTTTATTACTGTCTTGTTGCATTTGGCGAACAAATTGCGCCACATTTTCATGGAACACATCACCGGAGTTCAGGAAGATGGCATAGCGCCCCTGAGCCATAGCAATGCCTTTATTCATGGCATCATAAATGCCTTTATCTTTCTCGCTTACATAGCGCAAGTTGTACTGACCATTACAGTTTTCGAGAAACTCTTCCGTGCCGTCTTGTGATAAGCCATCTACCACAATCCACTCAAACGGAATACCCGCCTGTTCCAGATGAGCCAGAGATTGCCAGGTTTTTACCACACCTGCGTAATTTCTGAAAGCAACAGTAATCACACTTAAAAACGCCATAGCGAACCTCTTCAGGATACTGTCTGTGCCAGCGCTTTGCGCAAAATAAACGGGCAGACAATTAAAAATGCATATTCCGGGCTAAAAATCGAACCAGTAAAGAACAATGACAAGGGCATAAACAAATATAACTGCACGCGATAGTTACGGTTATTACCGAATGCCGCGGGTATCATTTTTACCACTTTGGTCATATACCAGACTGTTAACGCAACTGCGAACCAGGAAAAATAAATAATCAGCAGATACAGCCCATTGTCTATGGTTTTACCCACATCCGCACCGTTAAAAATTCCGAATGATGCGACATATTCGTAAAGCGAGCCAAATCGGACTATTCCGTCAATATTGGTTAATGAATAACCCACCATTACCAGTGGACCAATAATACGGTAGTACGAAGAAGACCCGGCTGTTCCCAAATCACCAATACGTTCTGCTATATAAGGGAAGCCCAGTACCAGTCCAACCAGGAAAACCGCAAGAGAAATAATTGCCAACGGCAGCTTCTTTCTGATTGCGCTTTTATTCAGGTACTTAAATGCCCACTCCAGTAAATAAAACATGATAAACGTCATTACACCGGAAAAGGACCCCGAGAGAACAATCCCTGCAAGAATCATAACATCAGTTTTCGGCGTTTTGATACCAAACTGCTTGATGCTGAGCCAAATTGAGATTAGTGCCAGGGCGAAGAAAGCCGGTTCAAAATACAGTGCTGTGGTTCTTTTCCCACCAAAGCTAATAAAATTGAGTACATAGCTGTTACTGTATATGAGAAATTTGGATATATTCTCAATCAGGCTACTGCCACCGGTGAGTAATATTTGCGCCATTTCTGCCGCCGCGATCATCACAATAATGCCCACCACCAGGTAAAACGCCCGCAGCAGTTTGCGGTGGTTACGCAGCGAAATTGGTTTAAAGCGGCAACTCCATGTCATACCGATTATCACCACGATGTAAACAAACAACAGCGTTGATGTGATGTACTTACTGGCATCCAGTGATTTGCCGAAAATATAGTTGTAAATTGTCAGCCCGGTGCCAATACCCAGTGCGATAAACAGCTTTTTCAGGCTGATGCGCTCTAAAAACAACAGCAAAATGGCAGGCATAAATGTCACTACCGTTATTGGGAAGCTGGCACCAATTTGCGCCAGCTTCACATTCACCACCAGGTAGGTGAACGGCAGAATAAGATAGCTACAGACTCTGATAGAACGAGACATATTCCTCCAGCATCTGTTGCCCACTGAACGCCGCACGGCTGCGTTGTTTGAAATCACTCAGGGATGCGCCAAACAGGGTTTGCGCCAGTTCGCTCCGGCGCTGTGCCGCCAGCCCACTCGCCTGTGCCTTATCCACCGTAACGCCCTGCACTTTGCTGAGCACTTCCTGCGCGGCTTCACTGTGGGTGGCAATCACCGGTAAGCCAATCGACAGCGCCTCACACAGAATTAATGGGTAGTTATCTACCCGTGAGCTGAACAGCAGCGCATCCAGTTGGTTGAGCTCACGCATCAGCGCGGCTTTATCTGTCAGAAAACCGTGGTTCACCACATTCGCGCCTGCAAAAGGCGAGAATTTGCCAAAGGTGTGCACCTCCACGTCGCCGCGGGCAATAATGTCGCTCACCAGTTGCTGGTCAGTTTTGCCGTCGTAGCGTAAATCATGAGCCACCACCGCCAGCCGTGGTTTACTGTTTTCTGTCTGCGCATCCGGCAGGTTCGCCAGAATGGTTTCGGTAGCCAGATCTATACCGTTATTGATAACCTGGCAGCGCCCTGCCCCGTACAGGCTGTTGAATGCCTGAGCCACATGCTGGCTGGGGGAAATAAACTGGCAACCCAGCGCCAGCATGGTATTGATCAGGCTGCGCTTCTTGTCGATGCGTTTCGCAGCCAGGTCGATTTTTACCGGCGGGTAGTTATTCAGCCCCGGGCACGCCTGGCAGCCGGTTTTCCAGCCGTCGCAACCATCCAGAAAAGCGCAACGCCCGGTAATACTCCAGTGGTCGTGCAAGGTCCAGACCAGCGTGGCATCGGGTTTGGCCGCTTTCAGGCGGCGGCAAAAATCCACCACAGAAGCAAAGTTCAGCCAGTAGCTGTGCAATACGTGAAAATGCAAAACCACCGGGCCCCTGGTCGCCAGCAGGCGGTCATACAAATTGTTCAGGTTGCCGAACGGGTCGCGGTTCAGGACCCGAAACAGCGCCAGGTTAAGCATGGATACCAGTTGCGGTGTGTGTTTTTCGGCATGGGGAATGCTGTCGTGGCTGACACTTTTTTTGCCGCCCTTGCCGTAACCATAAATAAAGCGAGACTGCCAGCCCTGCTTCAGCGCACGCTGGTGTAAGTCAAGCGCGACCCCGGCCGCACCGCCTTCTGCCAGGCGTACATTAAATTGCAGAATATTCATTTAATAACCTTCACTCGCGCTTTTTCACCCGTTACCAGCGCGTTATCCGGAATGCTGTCCAGTACGACGCTTCCCGCGCCAATCGTCACGTTGTTGCCAATGCTGATATCGCCTATCAGGATGACACCTGCGCCCAGTTCCACACCGTTACCAATCACCGGGCAGGCCAGGCTGTCTGGCCCACGGTTACCAATAGTGACGCCGTGGCGAATGGTGAAGTCATCTCCGGCAACCACAAATTTATTGATAACCACTGCGTAACCGTGGTGAATGGTGAAACGGCGGCCAATGGTGGCGGCAGCCTGAATTTCATAACCAAACAGACACTCAGTGATAAAGCGGTACAGCAGAAGTAACGGTGCGGCCCAGATATTGTTAAGCACGTTTTTTTTGCGCCACACGGAGCAAAAGTGAGCGAAACGGTACGCCACCACCATGCAGCACGGGCGCAGGCTCCAGCTATTTGCGCGTAAATCTTCCAGCAGCATTTATTTTCCTCGCAGCCCATACGCCAGACGGCGTGAATTACGCACAGAGAACAGTGCCAGCAATGTACGCAGTGACATCCGTTTGTTGCGGATTTGATACAGCGTGAACAGCTGGTATTTCTTGCTGGCCTTGTCGAATTTGTTTTTGTGTTTGCGGTAGAAATTGAAATAGCCGGAGAACTGTTTCGGCGATTTGGTTATCTGCATTTCGCCGTGGTTGACGTGCAGAATTTGTGTGGCTTCTTCCACTTTCCAGGGTTCGCCCCAGGACATCACCATGCGCAGGAAGATGTCGTAATCCTGTGCGGCACGCAGTTGGGTATCAAACAGGCTTTCTTTAAAGCGGTTTGCCAGCGTGAAGACCTGGTTGCCAATAATATTGCGCTTGAAAAACAGCTTGCGGGAATACGGCGATTTTGGGTACAGCGGCAGGCTGTTGGGCTGGGTGTACACTTCGCCCTGGCAAAGGTAATCGTTCGCGTATAAAAATGCGTGGCTCACCAGTTGGTGTTTTTGCGCCAGAAATGAGGAAAGCCGGTTTGGCATCCATTCATCGTCGTCGTCAATGCCGGTAATGTAAGAGCCCTGAGCGCGCAGAATCGCCTGGTTACGCACGGCACAGGCACCACTGTTGATGTCGTTGTGAATATAAATCAGGCGCGGATCGTTAAGCGATTCGATAAACGCCTGTAACTGATCCCAGGATTCGGAACAGTCATCCACGATGATCATTTCCCAGTTGTCAAAATCCTGGCGCAGCACCGAGTTAATAGCGCGAATTGCCAGTTGCTGACGGTTCCACGTCGGCATATAGATAGATACCAGAGGGCGCGATGGTGTGGTCATCTTTCCATTCCCCATTAGCTGATAGTGAGTGTCAGGTTGGTGTCCGGTTGCGGGCAACGGCACCGCCCGCCGGCGGTACCGGTTCACAACAGCCGGTTATTTGGCATCCGATTTATATTCGTATTCGTAGTAACCGTAATCCTGGTAGCCCGATGCACGACGGAAGATAGAGTTCAGAATCACCCCTTTCACCTGAACGCCGTTCTGTTCAAAGCGACCAAGGCTGGTTTCCACTTCTTTCAGGGTATTAACCGCATAACGCGCCACCATCAGGGTGGTACCGGCATGGCGGCCAACAACGGCGGCATCAGTGACGGCAAGGATTGGCGGTGTATCAATCAGTACCAGCTCGTAGTGCTTGCTGGCCCAATGGATAAGCGCTTCGAAACGCTCACTCATCAGCAACTCTGACGGGTTCGGTGGGATTTGCCCACGCGGGATCAGGTCAAAGTTGGCAATGGTGGTTGGGCGTGCGGCTTTTTCCAGCGGGCTGTTATCCGCCAGTACGTCCGACAGGCCATGCTGGTTACTGCACCCCAGTAGTTCATGGGTGTAGCCTTTACGCATATCACAGTCGATAAGCAGCACTTTCTTGTTGGTCTGGCTGATAACCGCCGCCAGGTTGGCACACACAAAGGTTTTACCAATGGACGGGCTGACCCCGGTCATCATCAGCACATTGTTGGGTGCCTGCATCATGGCAAAGTGCAGGCTGGTGCGTAGGCTGCGCACTGCTTCAATGGCCAGATCTGTTGGGTTACCCACCGCCAGCAGTTCACTCTGTTTATGGCGCTTGCTGGTTGAGCTACCTTTGAAGTGTTTAACTTTACTGCCACTTTTTACAGCGTTATCTCGCGCTTTTTGCCATTCAGATAGCGGGATACTGGCGTAAACACTGATACCGGCTTCTTCCAGCACTTGCGGGCTTTCAATACCGCGGTTAAGCAGTGAACGCAGCAGAACGCCAACAATGGATAACATCAGCCCCAGAATAATGCTGCCGAGGATAACCAGCGCGCCACGGGGTTTAACAATGCCCGGTTCGGTGACTGCCGGGTCCACGATACGCACATCGCCAACGGTACTGGCTTTCTGAATTTTCAGTTCCTGCTGGCGGTTCAGCAACTGCATGTACACTTGCTGGCCGGACTCCACATCCCGGGTTAACTGCACCACTTCCTGCTGGGTTTTCGGCATGGCTGCAATGCGTTTTGCCAACTGCGCTTTTTCGTTTTCCAGCACCTTACGTTGTTCAAGCAGGGTTCGGTAAGACGGATGCGCTTTCGTGTACAGCTTGGAGATTTCCGCTTCTTTGAATGTCAGTTCATTCAACTGGGAATCGATGTTCACCATCGAATCCAGCACGGACTTCGCTTCCAGCGAGAGATCCACGGAGTCTTTCTGCTGGCGATAGGTGTTCAGCTTGCTTTCTGCGGCATCCAGGTGCTGGCGTACCACAGGCAGTTGTTTTGCCAGGAAGTCGAGGCTTTTCGCCGCTTCTTCAGATTTACGCTCAACATTCTGCTCAAGGTAGTTACGGGTAATGCTGTTGAGAATTTCGCGGATCTGGTCGCGGTCTGCCCCGGTGTAAGTCAGGCTCAGTACGCCAGTATCTTTGCCGTTCTCAGTCACCGTCAGGCTGTTGGTCAGTTGGTTAATCATGCCCAGCGTGGAGTATTTTGTAACCGTAAACTCGCTGCCCTGGTGGGCATTAATACCGGAAACCATCAGGGTCAGGCCGTCTTTAGTTAATGGCTGCCCCACCTGCCCTTCTGCACTGAAACCGTTGTTGCTGGTAAAGCGGTAGTGAGTTGGGTTCAGTACCTCCAGCGTAAACTCGTCTTTATGCATGGCTTTCGGCACGTTAAAGGTGCTGACAGTGACGCTTTCGTTCTGCCGCCCCATTAACCGGTCCCAGCCAGCCCCAAAAACAGGGAAGGTTTTCTTTTCAACGTCAATGTCCAGATTCAGATCATCAACAGTTTTCCCCAGCACCATACGTGAGGTAATCAGTTGCATTTCTGCATCGGATTGCGGCGCTTTGTTTTGCAGTGCAGAGTTAATATCCTGCACCAGCGAACTGCTGCCGTTCTGTTCGATTTGTACCAGTGCGTCGGCTTTATAAATCGGCGTCGCGAACATGACATATGTCACCGCAATCATGGCAAACAACGCAGTGATGCCAAGTACCCACCAACGGGCTTCAATCACGGTACCAATCAGACGACCGATATCAATCTCGTCGCTGCCATCAGACGAGGCGGAGGCGTGTTTAATGCGTTCTGTCATTGTTATCCCTGCTGAACTGTCAGTGCGTCCGCCCACTTGCGGGCAGAAAGGTCAAGAAGCTCATACACCGCTTCAAATGCCTCCTGGCTTTTGCGCCAGGGGTCCGGAATTTCACGTTCACTATCCCAGTGACCAAACAGCATCACTTTGCCACGCATTTCTGGTGCCATTTCGCACAGTGCAGCGATATGGCGGCGTTCCATAGTGAGGATAAGGTCGTAGTTACGGCACATTCTGCCTGATACCTGGCGGGCGCGGTGCCCGTCCAGAGAGAGGTTGTGCATCCGGGCGACTTTCGCCGCCGTCGCATCGGCATGTTTGCCAACCAGGGCACCTAACCCGGCAGAATCCACGTTAAGTTCTGGTTGGTACGCTTTCAGTAAACGTTCTGCAGTTGGGGAACGGCAGATGTTCCCCACACACACCACTAGAATTTTATTGAACATAAGCGGTTACCAGTTATGAATGTCACTCGCCGAATTAATCATGTAGCGAACGCCTGTTATTGTCGGTACCAGTTGGTTAACCAGTCGGCCCCAACGCGCTACTGGCGCTGTCGTGACATACACCACATCGTAAGGTTGCAGGCGGAATTCTGTCGCCATCACCAGCGAGGTGGCATCAGACATATCCAGTTGATAGATATTGGCAATTTTTCCATCTTTGCTGTTACGAATCGGACGAATCACGAAAATACCGCTGGCATTGGCGCTGGTCAGGTCGATACCTTCCGCCTGGCCGAGTGCTTCAGTCAGTGTCATGCCGCTGAAGTCCATTTTGAGTGTGGTCTGTTTTTTCACTTCACCCATAACGAAGACTTTCAGGTCATCGTTACGTGGCACAAACAGAATGTCGCCAGGATACAGTAAATGGTTCTGGCTCAGGTCGCCGTTTTGCATCAGCGCCTGCAGTGAAATACGTTGTTCGCGCCCGTTATGGGTGAGTACCACATTGCGCCAGTCGGCCATGTCAGTCAGGCCGCCTGCCGCATTCACCGCATCCAGAATCGTCAGTGGCACATTGGTGATTGGCTGCTGCCCGGATTTCAGCACCTGGCCGGAGACATAAACTTTCTGCGAGCGGAACGCAGCGACATTAACGTCCACCTGCGGGTCAGTGATATATTTCGCAAGGCGGCCGGTAATATCACTACGTATTTCACTCAGGGTTTTCCCTGCTACGTGAACTTTGCCGATATAGGGATAAAAGACCGTGCCATCGGGTGCAACCCAGTTACCGGTGTCGCTGGAGCTACGGTACTGGCCTGCCGGTGTGGTCAGTTCGGGGTGGTCCCAAACAGTGACGTTGAGTACATCACCCGGGCCAACCCGGTACTGGTAATTCGCCATTTCCTGGTCAAGAGACGCGTTGGGTTGTGCCACTTCCGGGCGTGGGCGTAATTCTTCAACCAGACGAGGCGTCAATGGATAGACGTTTACTAACTTATCCAGATCAAAGTCAGCGTCCTGTTGTTTTATCACATCTTTTCCCATTGTAGACATGTTGCTACCTGGAAATACTGTACAGCCACTCATCAGGCCCACTGATACCAGGAGGGGCATCAATTTTAGTCTGGATATCATCATTGAATATTAATCACTATGGTAGAGTAATTATCCTGAACGCTGCTGATAGCAACATTACCGCTAACTTAAAAAGAGAATGCGATGCTTATACATAAAATATAACTGGCATCAGTCCTAAAATTCGCTTATTCACCCTCAGAACATTGACAGAATAATTATTGGACATTAGGGGCTTCAGGCACGCTACCGCCCTTGGCTTGCAGTTACCAATCTACTGAAAATTCATTGCCTTGCAATGCACGCAACGGTGCTGAGATGCACAAAGATACTGCAGTGAAATATCCGTCTTTACATCTGTTAAAAATATCAACTCTGGGTGTTCTTAATGCAAAACTCATTTAACACCAGATGGATTGTTGCAGCTAAATAAATAGCAAGCAAGGCACGATACCCTGCACCGATAGTTTTTAAGAATAATATTAAGCACTCATATTTTAATTTTTCGGATTTTCTTTATATTGACACAAGGCAATAAGACTAATTTTCACTCAAAATCAAACCAATCAGGACAATGCCTGTATGGTATTATTCCTAAAATATATTCATTCCACGTTAATATCATTTTTAAAAGCTGATACACCTATTTTCTATAAATTCATTAACCTGTATTTTTATTATTAAGACAAATCTCAGACATTGATTGCTTTTTTGACAGGCTTTCTCCATGATTCCGAAAGAAACGACATAATGGGGTAATTAACTGATTATGGAATGGTTGGCGGACCCTTCAATCTGGGCCGGGCTGGTAACCCTGGTAGTGCTTGAACTGGTGCTGGGTATTGATAACCTGGTGTTTATCGCGATTCTGGCCGAACGGCTGCCACCACGGCAGCGCAACCGGGCACGTATCACAGGCCTGTTTTTCGCCATGCTAATGCGCCTGGTGTTACTGGCCTCACTCTCCTGGCTGGTGACACTGACCCGGCCACTGTTCACCTGGCACACGTTCAGTTTCAGCGCACGGGATCTGATTATGCTGGGAGGCGGTCTTTTTCTGCTGTTTAAAGCCACCACGGAACTGAATACCCGGCTTGAAGGAAAAGAGAACAATTCAGATACCCACCGTCGTGGCGCATTTTTCTGGGCCGTGGTGGCTCAAATTGTCGTGCTGGACGCGGTTTTCTCTCTTGATTCGGTCATTACGGCAGTGGGCATGGTCAATGAGCTGGGTGTCATGATGGCCGCAGTGGTCATCGCCATTACCCTGATGATGCTGGCAAGCCGGCCACTCACTGCCTTTGTGAACCAACACCCCACTATTGTTATTCTGTGTCTGAGTTTTCTGCTGATGATTGGCTTTAGCCTGGTGGCCGAAGGGTTTGGCTTCCTGATCCCGAAAGGCTACCTGTATGCCGCGATTGGTTTTTCTGTGCTGATTGAGATTTTTAACCAGATAGCGTGGTTTAACCGGCGGCGCTTTTTGCAGGCAAACCGATCACTGCGCCAGCGTACTGCCGAAGCGGTAATGCGCCTGCTGCGTGGGCGCAAACCCGACGACGTGCTGGATGAAGAAGCGGCAGCACTGAGCGAGGACGTTCCGGCCCCGGTATTTAACCCGCAGGAACAAATGATGATTTCCCGGGTGCTGAACTTAAACCACCGCAGTGTATCGAGCATCATGACGTCCCGCCATGATATTGACCTGCTGGATGTCAATGAAGCGGAGCAGGCCGTGCGCGACAGGTTACACAAGAACCAGCATACCCGCCTGGTGGTCAGTGCAGGAAATGACGAGATTATCGGTGTTGTGCATATTATTGATTTACTGAACCAAAGCCTCAGTGGGCACCCACTGGATATTCAGGCTCTGGTACGCCAGCCGTTGGTATTCCCGGAAACCCTGGCGCTATTAAGCGCGCTGGAGCAGTTCCGCTCAGCACGTACCCATTTTGCGTTTGTGGTGGATGAATTTGGTTCCGTGGAAGGTGTGGTGACCTTAAGCGATGTGATGGAAACCATTGCCGGTGATCTGCCTAATGAAGCAGAGGATGTTGATGCCCGCCATGACATTGAACGGCACGAGGATGGCAGCCTGACGGTTAACGGCCATATGCCACTGGATGACCTGGTCCACTACCTGCCGGACCTGCCACTGGAGGAAAAACGTGATTACCAGACTGTTTCTGGTTTGCTGATGGACGTGCTCCAGCATATTCCTGTTGCCGGGGAGGTGGTGCACCTGGGGAATGTGGTGTTCACCACGCTGCAGGTTACTCACCACCGTGTGGAGCGGGTTCATGTTGCTACCGTGCAACCAGACGAATCACCGGAATATGAGGTGTAGTGTGATTCACTGGCAACGCCTCCGCGCACTGCCAGTGCCGGAAATACGCTTCTCTGAGGCATCAAGGTTACCGCCCCGCCATAATATCGGCCTGCGGGGCGAGTAGCGGTTATTTATTGAGCAGCTTTTTCAATTCCTGGGTTTTACTGCTCTCTTTGTTACGCTCAGCCCAGGCTTTTAACCGGTCGCGTGCTTCGTTTTGCAACTGGTTACGCAGCACCTGGTTAACATCCAGCGAATAATTCATTGATTGCCACGGGCCATAAATACGCAGCGGAATAGCAGTCTGGCTCAGGGTTTGCGTCAGTTTACTGTCGCCTTTCCAGCCACCGGTAATACGAATCATAAAGTTAGCGTCAGACGCTTCTTTTACCAGATCCATACTGCTGTCTCCGGTAATGCTCATCACGGCAGAAGAACCCTGAATGTTGCTCAAATCAAGTGTGCCACTGTCTAATACCAGGTCGGCACGGAAATCAGCCAGGGTTGTGTCATCGCTATTTACGCTATCACTGCTCTGAATTCGGCTGTCAGACCGGGCAAAAGCCTCGGTTACCAGGCGCTGGAAATTCATCCCCAACAGGCGGCTGTGAGTCATAGAGAGCGACCCCTCGCCCTGCCAGTTGCGGCGAAACGCTTCGGCATCCAGTTGGTGCCCGGAAAAACGCCCGTGCAGAGAAATCGCCCCTTCCAGGGCAATGGGGTAGTCAAACGCGGAAAGTATCGGACCAATTTCTACATTATTGATTACCGGGTTGAAAGTCAGGTTCGCGACATTTTTCCTGACATCCACCGTCCCCGGGAGGGAGAGCGTCCCCTGGCCTAATTTGCCCGTTAGCTGGTTAACCGCCAGAACGCCATGCTGGTTTTCCATCTCTGCCGCGACATCGGTGAAATCCAGCCCACGCCAGAGTACTGAATCTGCGGACAGTCTGAAATTAGCATCAAAACTCCACAGGCTGGTGAAGGGCCCGTCAACCACATCTCCGGCGATAACCGGCCGGGGCAGAACCGCCTGCCCGGCAGTATTACTGTTTTGCTGAGCGGCGGGCGCATCCCCGGTATCTGGTGCGCCAATCAGTTCATCCAGGTTCAGACGGGCAAAATGCAATTGGGTACGGATATCCGGTTTTTTGCCCATTTTCAGTGTCAGCCCGCCGTCCACCTGGCTGCTGTTTGCCGTCAGTTTCAGTGCCGACACCGCCACCTGCTCCGGGAAACGCTGCCAGCCGAGGTGCAGGCTGCCCTCACCGCTTACCCCTTTTGCCGGCAAATCGGCGCCGCTGAGTTGGTAATTCAGTTGAGTGATACTGGCGCTGAAGCTATGAGGCAGGTTTTGCACATCGACTGTGCTTTCCAGAGAAACTGACAGATCACGCTGGTCGCGGTTAATCCGGCTGGAGAGCGATACACTGGCGGTACGCAATGCCTTGTCAACGGACATATCCAGTTGCAAGTCACGCACGGTTACCGGGCTGCTGTTTTTGTCCTGAGGCTGGAAAACCAGCAGGCTGTCGGCCAGTTTAAGTTTTGCCAGGCTGAGCACCCAGTTCTGGCTGGAGTCAGCGGATTCAGGCTGGCCTTGCGGCGCCACCGGAGCACCTTGTGGCGCGCGGGCAGCGGTATCAGGCGTAACCTGAATCACTGCGCCTTTCAGCATAATTTGCCGGACATCAAGCTGGTGAGACAACAACGGCAACAGGCCGACATCCAGCCGCATATTATCGGCTGTCACCACGGGTGCACTGGCACCTGGCGCTTTCAGCGAGATGCGGCCAGATAAGATGCTAAGTTGCGGCCAGACATGCCAGCGCAATGGCCCGTTGAGTGAGAGCTGGTAGCCACTGCGTTCCTCAACCTGGTGAACCATATACGCACGAAAGTCATTAGGGTTAACCAGCAGCACTAAAGCTGACAGGCCAGCCACAATCACAACCAGCAAAATCATCAACGTTGTTAAAAAACGTCTCATGCTACCCTCATTCGTTCCCCCGGGCGTTATCCCCGGGGGCACGCGCGTCTCAGTCTTTATCGATTCGGCTGGCGACCGCACCTTGCTGGTCGCGATACTTGGCATCCTGGCGGCGGTTATAAGGCCGGGATGCCGGGCCGGAAAGCGGTTCAAAACTTAACGCGCCAATTAACATTCCCGGGCGCAACGCCAGGGGCAATTTACCGGAATTATAGAACTCCAGCACAATACACCCTTGCCAGCCTGGATCAATACGGTGTGCGGTGACGTGCACCATCAGCCCAAGGCGAGCCAAAGATGAACGACCATCAAGCCAGCCAACTAAATCTGCTGGTAAGGTGACAGATTCCAGGGTTACCGCCAGCGCCAGTTCTCCGGGATGCAGGAAGAAGGCTTCCCCTTCGCCCAACACAATTTCATCGCTCATGACCCGGTCCAGTGCGGCACTGACTTCCTGTTTCGGGCCACTCAGGTCAATATATGCCGCGGTATGCCCACGGAACGTGCGGAATTTATTCCCCAGACGCACGTCAACTGTCGCGCCATTAATACGCTCAACCGGTGGACGCGGTGTAATGGCCAGACGACCTTCATCAAGCCACATTTCAATATCACGATCGCAAAGACGCATGGTCATTCTCCTTTCGCGCTTTTTTGCTGACTCCTCAGTCATTCAGGCTGCAGACTGGTTGCCCTACTGTAACCTGAATCACTTAGAGTAAATACCCTGTGCCTGATTATGCGTGTTCGCCTGCCTTTACTCTAAGGCGCGCTGACCACTAGCAGTAACACATTAAAAGGCGATACTCAGCCCTGCCTTCGCCAGGCACCGGCGCGGAGCAACCCGCAAAAAAAGGGGTTTATTCAAAGAACTGGCTGATTTTTGCCTTAAGAATATCAATAGCGATGCGGTTTTTCCCCCCACGCGGCACAATAATGTCGGCATATTGCTTGGATGGGTCAATAAACTGCAAAAACATGGGACGCACAGTTTTCTGGTACTGGGCCATCACGGAATCCATGGAGCGCCCGCGCTCATTGACGTCGCGCTTAATACGGCGCATCAGGCAAATATCCAGTGGCGTATCAACAAAAATAGAAAAATTCATTTCCTGACGCAGCCGCGCATCTGTCAACAACAGGATCCCTTCCAGAATGATGACTTTCTTCGGTTCAATATGCACAGTTTCCACCATCCGGGTATGCTCAACATAGCTGTATACCGGAAGCTCAATGGGTTTGCCTTGTTTGAGCATTTGCAAGTGCTGGAACAGCAGGCTGTGGTCCATTGCACTGGGGTGGTCATAATTTGTTTTCACCCGCTCTTCCATGGAGAGGTGGCTTTGATCTTTGTAGTAACAGTCTTCCGGAATGACACCAATGTGTTCATCACCTACCTGATCGCGCAGCTCACGATAGAGAGTACTGGCAATAAGGCTTTTACCTGAAGCCGATGCACCGGCAATCCCGATGATGACGCACTGATGAGACTTGTCAGTCATAAAATTAACGACCTGATAACAGAAAAATGAAGGAAGGGAAACACGGCACTGTGCCGCAAACGCGCCAATTATAGGGATTTCCCCTGGCTGTTGCCAGTCACCCGCTTTATCAGTGAACGAAAAGTATGCAAAATACGGGACTTATCGAGAATAATTAATAGGGCGATGCCTATTTTGCCTGTCAGCGTGTATATTTTTTGCTTGAAACATTCTAATGTTTACTTCTTGCATAGGAATCAGTAACAGGTTGTACTAGCATGATTTCTTACTATTTCGGTGTTCTGGCCGGGTCTTTCTGAAGCAGTTGGTGCGGATTGCGTGGTAATGACGAAAAATAATAATCATCCCCGGGGGTTCCTGGCTTCTCAGTTAAACCAGTTTTTCGGACTGGGGATTGTCAGCTTTCTGTTTACCGCCTTTTCTGTTGAACTGCTCTTATCAACGACCAATCTTGCGCCGGTGTGGTTTCCCAGTGCCATTATGATGTGCGCTTTCTGGCGCTTTCCTGTGCGCCTGTGGTTTTTCCCTGCCGTGGCCTGTATTGTTGGCACTGTATGTGCCTCCACGCTGTTGCTGCCCAGGGTTCAGTTAAACTTCATATTTCCGGTAATCAACCTGGCAGAAGCGGTAACAGGTGCACTGTTACTGAAATATTTACTGCCCAACGATCATCCCCTTGAGTCACTGCCGGACTGGCTGAAAATGGTGGTTGCCAGTGCAGTGGTTCCGCCAGTATTTGGCGGTTTGCTGGTATTACTGGCAACCTCACCTCACAACCCGCTGAATGTTTTCTTTGTCTGGGTGGTCGCAGAAGCCATCGGCTGCCTGGCAATTATTCCTATCGGGCTACAGTTTTCACCCCAAAGCCTGAGCAGTATCCTGCGAGCCCGCAGTTTATGGGAAACCCTGGCAACCATAGCAGCAACATTGTTGCTGAGCTACCTGGCGTTGCATTTTCTGCCGTGGCCGTTCACCTTTGTGATTGTTTTTCTGATGTGGAGCGCCATTCGCCTGCCCCAGGTTGCGGCATTTACCGTGGCACTGGTAAGCATTATGGGTATCTCCCTGATGTTTGCTTTCGGCCAAAGCCCGGTTTCCCTGATTACCGGCTCTGAAATTAATACCCATGCTCCCTGGCTGCCTTTCTTGCTGCTGTTATTAACTGCACACATCATGACTATGGTGATGCACTCTTTTCGCGAGGAACGTAAAAATATCACCGCCAGCGAAACCCGTTTTCGTAATGCCATGGAACATTCAGCAATAGGCATGGCACTGGTGGGGGTTGATGGCCGCTGGTTGCAGGTCAACAAAGCATTGTGCAAGTTTCTGGGTTATACCCATGACCAGTTACGCAATCTCACCTTCCAGCAAATTACCTTCCCGGAAGATTTGCACACTGACTTGCAGTACATGGACAAATTGCTCAGTGGCGAAATTAACAGCTACTCCATGGAAAAGCGTTATTACAACAGCAGGGGCAATATTGTCTGGGCTTTACTGGCAGTTTCGGTTGTGCGTGATGCCAATAACACGCCACTGTATGTGATTGCTCAGGTTGAAGACATTAACGACCTCAAGCATTCAGAGTGGATGAACAAACGCCTGATGGAGCGGATTACTCTGGCAAATGAAGCGGGCGGCATTGGTATCTGGGAGTGGGATATGCTGAACGACCAGATTAGCTGGGATAAACGCATGTTTGAGCTCTACGGCGTGCCCGGCCACCTGAAGCCTTCATTCCAGTTATGGATGGATTGCCTGGTTGAAGATGATCAGCCTGCGGTCAAAACAGAAGTAACAGATGCATTGCGGCGCAAAGAGCCATTCAAGGTGGAGTACCGGATTCAGGTTCAGGAAGAAATCCGCCATATTCGTACTCTGGCAAACCGGGTGCTGAATAAGCAAGGTAATGTTGAACGCTACCTGGGTATCAGCATGGATATGACTGAAGTTAAACAACTTCACGATGCGCTCTACCAGGAGAAAGAGCGCCTGCATATCACCCTGGATGCTATCGGTGAAGCCGTTATTTGTACCGATGTTGATATGCGTATCACCTTTATGAACCCGGTGGCAGAAAAAATGAGTGGCTGGCCGCAGGAGCAGGCGTTTGGTCAGTATATTCTTTCTGTGCTGCACATCACCTTTGGTGAGAACGGCCCACTGATGGAGAATATCTACAGTGGTGATGCCACCCGTTCGGCCATGGAGCAGGACGTGATTCTGCACTCCCGCTCAGGCGACAGTTTCGATATTCACTACTCGATTACCTCACTCAGCACACTGGATGGCGAAAGTATTGGCAGTGTGCTGGTTATTCATGATGTTACTGAATCACGCAAAATGCTGCGCCAGTTGACTTACAGTGCGTCACATGATGGCCTGACACACCTTGCCAACCGCGCCAGCTTTGAAAACCATCTGAAACGCCTGTTAACCAGCGCTGTGGAAAATCGCCAGCAACATGCACTGGTATTTATTGACCTGGACAGATTCAAAGCGGTGAATGATACAGCCGGACACGCGGCGGGCGACAGTCTGTTACGGGAACTCTCCACGCTGATGCTGAGTTTATTGCGTAATAACGACTTCCTGTCCCGTCTGGGCGGCGATGAATTCGCCCTGTTATTACCCAACTGTTCTGTGGAAAGCGCCCGTCATATTGCCGAACATATTACCAGCATGATTAATGACTACCACTTTATCTGGGAAGAGCAGACTTACCGGATTGGCGCCAGTGCGGGTATCACGATTATTGATGAACACAATTATGACGCCAACGAGGTACTGTCTCAGGCCGATATTGCCTGTTATGCTTCGAAAAATAGTGGTCGTGGGCGCGTTTCTGTTTTTGAAGCGAAAAAACACACCAACCAGCGTAAGAAAAACCAGCTGTCTGCTGAAGAACAGCAGGCGATTATTGCGCACAACCCGGTACTGATTACTGCGCGGCCAGTGGCCTCTCCCCGTATACCGGAAAGTTGCAGTTTCTATTTACTGGGCGTACAGCTCTGGAATAACGCTGGCGACATGATAGAAGAAAGCCAGTTCCGTGCCGGGCTGAGCAGTGCGGAGCAGCACAAGGCACTGGACCTGCGCATGATTGAACTGTTCTTTAAAGAACATGCGCGCCGGGTTATGGTAAAAGGCTTTACTGTCGCGCTCCCGCTCTCCATTGCCGGGTTGCACAGTGAAACTGTCGTAGAGGTTCTGGTTCGCTTATTGCGTGACACCCGCTTCCCACCGGCACGGCTGATGATTATTGTCGAAAATCAGGTAATTGGCCGGATAGAGGGTTCTGTTAAAAAAGGGCTTGAGCAACTGGTTGATGAAGGTTGTGGGTTAGTTCTTAGCCAGGTGGGCGACGACCTCGACATATTTAACCATCTCCCTCGTCACTTATTTAAAGCGATATTACTGGAACCGTCGCTGGTGCAACATGTGCATGAAAACCTGATGGATGAAATGATGGTGACCATCATTCAGGGCCATGCGCAACGCCTGAAATTACAGACGATTGGTGGCCCGGTAGCCCAGGCGATAACCATGGATACCCTTTCGGGGATTGGCATGGATTTGATCTTTGGCGACAGCATCGGCCCGCAGCAGCCACTGGAAGTGCTGCTTAACGGCAGTTATTTCGCGATTAACTGAGTTCTGGCTGCCAGCCAGCATTGTTCCAGATATGCAGTAGCGCCAGTGAACGCCAGGGTGCCCAACGCCGGGCATACTGGCGGATTTGCCCGGGTGTCATACCGGCAAAGCGTTGTTTAATCAGGTAGTCATCTTCCAGAAATACATCCTGTGCGCCCCACCCGCGTAAAGCGAAATAGCTGGCTGTCCAGCGGCCAATTCCCGGCCAGGACATCAGTTGCTTCAGGCCTGCTGTAGTATCTTCCGGTGGAGTCAGCGGAAAACTCCCCGCTACAACCGATTGTGCCAGAGTAATAATAGTTTCCGCCCGGCGTAACGACATCCCCACACTTTTCACTGCCAGTGGGTCGCAATCTGCAAGAACCTCTGCCTGAGGGAACAATTGCCCGTGAGGGCTGGCTGTTCCGAAAGTGTGAGCCAGGCGGGTGGCAAGCTGCGCTGCCATTTTCACACTCACTAACTGGCCGAGAATTGCGCGTACCATTTGCTCAAAAGGACAAATGCAGCCAGGCATACGAATACCGGGGTTTACCGCGGCAAGAGGCCCCAGTACCTGACTAACTTCTTCCGGGTTCAGGCCAAGGTTCAGCCAGTGGCACACACGCGCCAGTACGGTTTCAGCAACCGGTACCAGGCTGGGGCTGAGAGCCACCTGTACGCGATGCTGTTGTGGTTCAGGCCGGGCAATCACCAGCCCGGTAACACCACCAATGGCCATGACGCGGCTAAACGATTCCTGAGTAACGTCTTCCAGACCATTTACTGCACGAGCAGCAAGAAACTGACTCATCCACACCCAGTCATAGGGTGGCTTGTATGGGAGGAAAAACAGGGAGTCATTTTTAGCAGCATGTTCGGCAGAGCTCGATGGCGGCATGAAGGCTCCTTGGGGCCAGTTGAAAAAACAGGGGGAATACAATCAGCACTACTATACCCGAAATCCCCCGGATTGCAGGCAGGTGGTGAAACCACATCATGGCACAACCAGGGTAGCGGGTTGTGCCTGTACATTGCATAAATAAGCGTTAATCACAGAGGCAATAAATCCCATTACATTGACACTGCCCCAGCTTTTCCGTTTTCCACCGTGATAAACTACCCAAAAGCATCAACCGTTAGCCAGGGTAGTTCGTTTTTTATTGTCATTTATGGACTACGCTTGCTACGGTTTACTCATAGCCGCCAATCCCCCTGTCAGCGACAACGCAGTGCTGTTGAATAATTCATGAGAAAGCTAAAATTCTGGTATCACTTCTCTGTGATGAACACAATTACTCTGGCGATGCTTTGCCTGAGCGCACTCGCATTCACCGGGATGTTTATTAGCGAACGCAGTGCGGAAAGCATTCAGGGGAACGCACACACCATCAACCGCATTGGCGCGGTGCGCATGCAAAGCTACCGGATATTGTCGATGCTGCCGCTGACACCGGACAATATGAATGAAGTGAACCATCTGGAAGATGAACTGCATTCGCCGCTGTTTCGCGATGTTGTACGTACTGAAGGCTTTCATCGCGCTTATCAAACTATCACAGACAGCTGGTATCAACAGGTGAAGCCGCAACTGCTGAAATCACGCACTCCGGAACAGGGCCGCGCCAGTGTTGAGAAGTTTGTGGCAAATCTGAATGTGCTTATTTCACAAATCGACCGCCACACGGAACAGCAAATTACCGAGATAACAATAACGCAGCGCATTTTTACTGTATTAACGCTGTTGTTTTTGTTTATTGCCATTCTGACTTTACGTAAGCGTCTTTTTCAACCCTGGCGTCAACTGCTTAATATGGCCAGCGCAATTCAGGCTGGCGAGTTTTCCCATAAGCTGGATACCCGCAACTATAAAGATGAAATGGGGGAACTGGGTAATGCGCTTAACGCCATGGCCGCTGAACTGAAAACAACCTATGAGAATCTGGAACAACGCGTTGAGGAAAAAACCGCGCAATTACAATTGCAAAACCGTTACCTTGATTTTCTCTACCGGAGCGGCCGCGAATTTAATCGCCAAACGCATACCTGTAAAACACTCGCCCCTTTGATTGAAGAATTGATGTCGCTGACGCCGCTGCGGCAAATTCACCTGACATTTACCGATATTCAGCAATCCAGCCAGTTTGAAAACCTGACTTTTGGCGGTGCCCGGCCTGAGTTTTGCGTTGACAGTGCGTGCCAGCGCTGCCTGCACACGCCAGATAATGGTTCAGAGGCAACGCAGGCCCAGGAGTGGCTGCTGACCGACTGCAACAAAATTTATGGCACGTTGTCTGCACATATTCCGGCAGACTGTTCTCTTCACTATGAAGAACAAAAACTGATTGCAACCTTTTGTGACCTGCTCACGCAGTACCTTGCCCTTTCCCGCCAGGAGCAGCACCAACGCCAGTTACTGCTACTTCAGGAGCGCAGCACCATAGCCCGGGAACTGCATGATTCTATTGCCCAGTCGCTCTCGTATTTGAAAATAAAGATGGGTATCCTGCAACGTCACCAGGATAATTTGACCGGGAAGCAACAAACCCTGATTGCGGATATCCGGCGAGAGCTGGACGTCACTTATAAACAACTCCGCGAATTACTGACCACTTTTCGTTTACAACTCAGCGGCGTTGGATTATTACCCGCTATTGAAGGTTGTATTGCTGAATACAGCCAGAAACTCGGTTTTCCGATAGAATTCAATTATCAAATCCCGGCAAATAAAGTGAGTCCACCACAGGCTATTCACCTGTTCCAGATTATTCGTGAAGCACTTCATAATGTTTATAAACATGCGAATGCCAGCCAGGTAACCGTGTCACTGACCATGGACACCCCGAATAATCTGGTGCACCTGAATATTACCGACAATGGTATTGGCCTGGACAAGCAGGCGTCACACCTCAATCACTACGGGCTGACGATTATGGCCGACCGTACTGCATCGCTTCTGGGCGGGAAACTGGATATTCAGTCTGAAGCACAGCAGGGTACCCAAATTCATGTTTGTTTCACACCGACTAACGAGATGTAATTATGTCACAGCAAAATACGCCCACCGCGAAAGCCGCCACAGTATTATTGATTGACGATCATCCGCTATTACGTAACGGCATCAAAGAGCTGCTGGAGCTGAACAGTGAGATTAAAGTTATTGCACAGACTAATAATGGTCACGAAGGTGTGGCACTGGCTCAGCAGCATGATCCCGATTTAATTTTGCTGGATATCAACATGCCGCAGGTTGATGGACTGGAAACACTTAAGTTACTGCGCGCACAAGGTATTACCAGCCGCATTGTTATTTTCACCGTGTCAAATTATGAAGAAGATGTGATAAAAGCAATGAAACTGGGCGCCGACGGCTATCTGCTCAAAGATATGGAGCCGGAAGATATGCTGGACGCCATTGAGCAAATTTGTTTGGGAAAAGTGGTGGTAAGCCCGGAGGTGATAACCATTCTCGCCACCAGTCTGCGCAGCCATAAACCCAGTAGCGCGCACCCGCTTGAAGATCTGACTGTACGTGAAAAAGAGATCCTGAAGCTCATTGCCGAGGGGCTGGCCAATAAACTGATCGCCCGTCGGCTAAAAATTGCCGAAAGTACCGTGAAAGTTCATGTTAAACACTTACTCAAAAAACTGAATCTGCGTTCGCGGGTTGAAGCGGCAGTCCTGGTACATCAGGAAGGGGGACTATAAGTATTAACAGCGGTTGACTGGGCTAACCAAACCAACCGCTTTACTGAGCTGTCGGTTACCGACGTGAGCGTACTATCTGGTAGCGGCGCGTGAGGTATTCAACCGGTACACTCCAGATATGCACCAGCCGGCAAAACGGGAACAAAACAAACAGGGTCATCCCCAGCACGATGTGTACCCGGTAAATCCATGCCACACCATCGAGCCAGGCACTGGCACCGGACTGAAACGTGACCACAGCCTGCGCCCAGTGCACTAATTTCATCATTTCCTGGCCATCCATATGTTGGGCGGAAAAAGGAATCGTTAATAGCCCCAGGCACGCCTGAACCACCAGCAATGTCAGAATAAGGATATCGGCAAACGAAGACGTTGCCCGAATCCGTGGGTTGGTCAGGCGGCGTTTCAGTAACAACCCACCACCCACAACTGTCATCACACCGCAAATTCCGCCAGCAATCATGGCGAGTTTTTGCTTGGTAGCGATGGGCAGAAACGATTCGTACACCCAGTGAGGAGTGAGCAGACCAAAGAAATGACCGCCAAGGATACCGATAATCCCAATATGGAACAGGTTAGAAGCCAGGCGCATACCGCGCTTATCCAGCATCTGGCTGGAACCGGCACGCCAGGAATATTGCCCATAGTCATATCTGAGCCAGCTCCCCACCAGGAAGATAGTCGCAGCCAGATAAGGATAAATATCAAAAAAGAATCCATTGATATAGTTCATTTCTGTTCTCCGGTTAACATACCGACATGCACATACTGAGGGTGAACGCGCTCATTTTGCTGGTGTCGGGGCCCGTGGGATTCATTGCCGCCACAATTCGCTTCACTCATAAAACTCACCTGCTCTTCTTCCCAGACTTTATCAAGCGCTTCCGGAGTGTCATCCCGCGATTCCTGGCGTACTTTTTGCCGTAAGGCGTCATAGTCGACATCAACGGTGTCTCCGGCGAGCTCACCAAGGAGCGTGAACAGGGCAGCATAGCCACTCCCCCGCTCATCAAGGCGTGTTGCCAGTAATGCCAGAATCGGCGCAATATCCACCAGCCCTTGTCTTGCTTCGTGGCTATCAAGACTCGCCAAGTATTCAAGATACAAGGGTAAATAATCTGGTAACTCCCGGCTGTCTAATGTCAGGCCGGCGCGCTGATACTGGTTAAGTAAGTCCACCATCGCCTGGCCGCGTGCGCGTGAGTCACCATGAACATGCTCGAATAATAAGAGCGACAAAGCGCACCCACGGTCGAACAGTGCACAATATTGCGCCTGAGCAGCCAGCAATGAACCGGCGAACAGTTGGCCCATGAATGCATGGAGGAGCTGTTTATGTCGTTCTGACAACGAGCATTCTTCTACAGCACAACGCAGTGCCTCCTGATGCTGCCAGAGCGCTTCGTCCGGGTAATCCATGAGCCGGGCAATAATTGTCAGCGTTGTCATGAGCGATCCTTTTTGTCTGCGGTAATGTCAATCGCGTCAATGCGCTTGCTGTTAAACAAGTTGAAGCGGGTATCACTGCCATGGCAGCCATCGCCAAAACTGAAGCCGCAACCTTTGCTTTCCGGGAACGCCTCACGCGCCAGTTCACGGTGTGAAGAGGGCACCACAAAACGGTCCTCGTAGTTCGCGATAGCCAGATAGCGGTACATTTCCTGTGCCTGCTGCTCACTCAGGCCTACAGCATCAAGGGCACGGGTATCTGTACGTTTATCAACGGTTTCTGCCCGTTTGTAATGGCGCATCGCCAGTAAGCGTTTCAACGCACGCAACACCGGAGCGGTATCACCCGCCGTTAACAAGTTTGCCAGGTACTGAACCGGAATACGCAGGCTGTCGACATCCGGTAAAATACCGTCATCGCCCAGATAACCGGCATCTGCGGCAGACTGAATCGGCGATAAAGGCGGGACATACCACACCATGGGTAACGTGCGATATTCAGGATGCAGCGGTAAAGCCAGTTTCCAGTCCATTGCCATTTTGTATACCGGTGAACGTTGCGCTGCTTCTATCACACTGAGCGCAATCCCTTGTTTACGGGCCTCTTCAATAATCGCCGGGTCGTGAGGATCGAGAAAAACATCCAGTTGACTTTCATAGAGTTTCTCCGGGTCTTCCACTGAAGCCGCCTGGGCGATTCTGTCGGCATCGTAAAGCAATACGCCCAGATAGCGAATGCGCCCGACACAGGTTTCTGAGCAGACCGTTGGCATGCCCGATTCAATACGCGGGTAGCAGAAAATACATTTTTCGGATTTGCCGCTTTTCCAGTTGAAGTAAATCTTTTTGTACGGGCAGCCTGTCAGGCACATCCGCCAGCCACGGCATTTGTCCTGGTCAATCAGTACAATGCCGTCTTCTTCACGTTTATAAATCGCGCCGCTCGGACAGGTGCCCACGCAGGCCGGATTTAAGCAGTGTTCACACAGGCGAGGCAGATACATCATGAATGTATTTTCAAACTGCCCATACATCGCTTTTTGCATTTCGCCAAAGTTGTAGTCAGCCGAACGTTTGGCAAATTCACCACCGAGAATTTCTTCCCAGTTTGGGCCGCCATTAATTTTGTCCATCCGCTGGCCTGTTATCTGCGAACGGGGCCGCGCTGTAGGCTGGTGCCGTCCTCGTTTGGCATTGTGCAGGTGTTCGTAGTCAAAGGTAAATGGCTCGTAGTAGTCATCAATAGTGGGCATATCCGGGTTATTGAATAAGCGCGAGAGCACACCCACACGATTTCCCATTCTGGGTTCCAGTTTGCCTTTGATATTGCGTATCCAGCCGCCTTTCCAGCGTTCCTGGTTTTCCCAGTCCGTGGGGTAACCTGTTCCGGGTTTGGTCTCTACATTATTGAACCAGGCGTATTCCATGCCTTCACGGCTGGTCCAGACATTTTTGCAGGTAACCGAACAGGTATGACAGCCGATACATTTATCCAGGTTAAGTACCATGCCGACTTGTGAACGAATTTTCATTCTGGCTTCTCCTGCAGTGTTGTTGAAGAAGGATGCTGAACCACATCGTTTTTCTCGTCATCAAGCCAGTTAACCTGATGCATACGTCTGACCACCACGAATTCATCGCGGTTTGATCCAACAGTGCCGTAGTAGTTAAAGCCATAAGCCAGTTGAGCATACCCGCCAATCATATGGGTAGGTTTGGGGCAGACACGGGTCACCGAGTTATGAATCCCACCACGCTGCCCGGTAATTTCTGAACCTGGCAGGTTCACCAGGCGTTCCTGCGCGTGGTACATCATCACCATGCCTTGTGGGATACGCTGGCTGACCACCGCACGCGCTGTCAGCGCGCCATTTTTATTGAACGCTTCTATCCAGTCGTTATCGGCGATACCCAGCGTTTTGGCATCGGTTTCACTTATCCAGACAATTGGCCCGCCGCGTGACAACGTCAGCATTAACAGGTTTTCACTGTAGGTTGAATGAATGCCCCATTTCTGGTGCGGAGTAATGAAATTCAGTGCCAGCTCAGGGTTACCATTGCTCTTCGCCCCTATCATACCGGCCACACTTCGGGTATCGATGGGCGGTCGCCAGGCTATCAGGCTTTCACCGAAGTCACGCATCCAGGGGTGATCCTGGTAAAACTGCTGGCGGCCTGTCAGTGTGCGCCAGGGGATCAACTCATGCACATTGGTATAACCGGCATTGTAGGAAACATGCTCATCTTCCAGCCCTGACCAGGTAGGGCTGGAGATTATTTTGCGTGGTTGTGCCTGAATATCGCGAAAGCGGATTTTCTCTTCTTCTTTGTTACGTGCCAGATGCGTGTGATCACGCCCGGTTATCTGCCCCAACGCCTGCCAGGCTTTTACGGCAACCTGGCCGTTGGTTTCCGGCGCAAGCGTCAGGATCACTTCTGCGGCATCAATAGCGGAATCAATTCTTGGCCGCCCCTGGCTTGCCCCTGTTTGCTGGACGTAATTGAGCTTTTTCAGCAACGCCACTTCGCTCTCTGTGTTCCAGTTAATGCCTTTACCGCCGTTACCCTGTTTATCCAGTAATGGCCCAAGTGAAGTAAAACGCGCATAGGTAGCCGGGTAATCGCGCTCGACCGCAATCAGATGCGGGGCCGTTTTACCCGGAATGAGATCACACTCACCTTTTTTCCAGTCCTGGACGTTATATGGCTGGCCCAGTTCAGCCGGTGAATCATGCTGAATTGGCAACGTCACCAAATCTGTTTCAACGCCCAAATGCCCCGGGCAAAGTGTTGAAAAAGCCTGAGCGATGTCTTTATATATTTCCCAGTCTGAACGCGCTTCCCAGGCCGGATCAACAGCCGCGCTGAGCGGATGAATAAATGGATGCATATCCGAAGTATTCATGTCGTCTTTTTCATACCAGGTCGCCGTTGGCAGCACAATGTCTGAGTACAGACAGGTACTGGACATACGAAAATCCAGGGTGACAACCAGATCCAGTTTGCCTTCTGTCGCGTTATCCTGCCATTCCGCCTCCTGCGGATGGCACTTGCCTTCCTCGCCTAAATCACGCCCCTGAATACCGTGTTCAGTGCCCAGCAGATACTTGAGGAAGTATTCATGACCTTTGCCCGATGACCCAAGCAGGTTGGATCGCCAGATAAACAGGTTCCGGGGGTAGTGCTGTTCCGGCTGCTCGGCAGCAAAGCGAATTGTGCCTTCTTTGAGCGCCTTCACGGTGTATTCCTGAATGGATAACCCGGCCGCACTGGCCGCACCGGCAATATGCAGAGGGTTAACATTTAATTGCGGTGAGGAGGGCAACCAGCCTAACCGTTCCGCTTTAATATTCAGGTCAATCAAATGCGCACTGTAGCGCGTAGCGTCTGCCAGGGGAGATAACAGTTCATGTGCATTGAGCGATTCATAGCGCCACTGGCTGCTGTGGTTATAGAAAAACGAGGTGCTGTTCATATGGCGGGGCGGCTTTTGCCAGTCAAGGGCAAAAGCCAGCGGCTGCCAGCCGGTTTGTGGGCGTAATTTCTCTTGCCCCACATAGTGCGCCCAGCCGCCACCGCTCTGCCCGACACAACCACAGAACACCAGCATATTAATCAGACCACGGTAGGCCATGTCCATGTGATACCAGTGGTTAAGCCCGGCCCCAACAATAATCATCGAACGCCCGTGGGTTTTCTCTGCGTTATCGCCAAATTCACGGGCAATACGAATGATCTCCTGACGAGGAACACCGGTAACCGCTTCCGCCCAGGCAGGAGAATAGGCTTTCATGTCATCGTAGCCAGATGCGCAGTTAGCATCATTAAAACCACGGTCAACCCCGTAGTTTGCCAGCATCAAATCATAAACACTGGTAACCAGGCCCTGTTCGCCATTGGCCAGTTCAATACGTTTTACCGGCACCTGATGAACAATGACATCGCTGAGTGCAACCGAGGTAAAATGTTCATGCTCAGTCGCGCCAAAATACGGGAAAGCGACTGCAACCTGTTCCCCAGACGCCACACCCAGTTGCAACGTAACCGGTTTTTTCTGGTGGCCGGCAGTGGCTTCCAGGTTCCATTTACCTTGTTCACCCCAGCGGTAACCGACTGACCCCTGAGGCGCGACCAGCTCACCATTGTCCTGGTTAATAGCCACTGTTTTCCATTCAGGGTTATTGGGCTCATCAAGGTTATCCACTAAGTCTGCCGCGCGCAGAAAACGCCCTGCCTGATAGACACCTTCAACTGAAGGGTCGAGCATAACCAGCATTGGCATATCTGAATAACGACGCAGATAATTCTGGAAGTACTCACTCTGGCGTTTAACGTGAAACTCACTGAGTAATACATGCCCCATAGCCAGCGCCAGCGCGCTGTCTGTTCCCTGTTGAGGACGGAGCCAGTGATCGCACAGCTTGGCGATTTCGGCATAATCTGGCGTTACCGCAACGGTTTTTGTGCCCTTGTAGCGAACTTCAGTAAAGAAGTGTGCATCGGGTGTACGGGTTTGCGGCACATTTGAACCCCAGGCGATGATATAAGAAGCGTTATACCAGTCGGCAGATTCAGGCACATCGGTCTGTTCTCCCCAGGTTTGCGGGCTGGAAGGCGGCAGGTCGCAATACCAGTCATAAAAACTCAGGCAGGTTCCACCAATTAATGACAGGTAGCGTGCGCCGGATGCGTAAGAGACCATCGACATCGCCGGTATTGGCGAGAAACCGGCCACGCGATCGGGCCCATGGGTTTTCGCCGTGTACACGTTCGCCGCCGCAATGAGCTCATTCACTTCCTGCCAGTGGCTACGCACAAAACCGCCACGGCCACGCGCTTTTTTGTAACGCGCCGCTTTTTCTGGCTGTGTGACAATCGCGGCCCAGGCATCAACAGGATCCGGATGCTGTTGTTTCGCTTCGCGCCACATTTCAATCAGGTTTGAGCGCACCATTGGGTACTTTAATCGGTTAGCGCTGTAGAGATACCAGGAATAACTTGCGCCACGAGGGCATCCTCGCGGTTCATGGTTGGGCAGGTCCGGGCGGGTTCGCGGGTAGTCGGTCTGCTGGGTTTCCCAGGTCACCAGGCCATTTTTGACATAAATTTTCCAACTACAGGACCCGGTACAGTTAACACCGTGTGTTGAACGTACTATCTTGTCATGCTGCCAGCGGTTACGGTATCCCTCTTCCCAGTCCCGGTTGACAGACAACGTCTGCCCGTGATCACCAGAAAAAGTGTCACCCAATTGTTTAAAATAGCGAAAGCGGTCCAGAAACTTACTCATCTGGCTTTCTCCGTATTGTCAGTGCCAGGCACATAGGGTTTATTGATGACGATGCCGGTGGCATGGTCGATATTTTCCACATTAGCGTCTGTGAGGGTTATAAAATTGACACGGATCAAAATGAACCTGGCAGGGAAATAACGCTTCAGGTTGACTACTCCCTTAGGGGTAGTTATTTTTAATATTCAATATATTGATTTAAATGGTTTTTTTATAAAACAGATTATTTATTACACAATAAAAACACACCACAACTATTGAGTGGTAGAACGTCTAAAAATACCACTGATTAGCCCCTGTGCATTCGCAGAGCTGAGATTATTGTGACTTCTTATCTTATTACTCATTCTTTCCGGTAATAATAATCGTATCATTCTGCAATAGAGAATCATTTTAATCCCGATGTAAAAGCAAGTTATTATTCACACGGATAATTAATACACTAAAAAACAAAAAACGGGCTTTTCAGCCCGCTATATTTTGTCACTTTATTAATAACACAGGGTTGTGCGTTATGCTTTTTGTCTGGTCGCCATGCCCTGGTTGATACGCCGCCCATATACGCACCATGTAATGACAATACAGACCACGTAAAACACCAGAAATACTTTCAACGCGCCCAGGGGAGACCCCGTCCAGCTCAGTGACAAACCAAACGCCCGGGGAATAAAAAAGCCCCCGGCTGCGCCGATGGCAGAAATAAAGCCCAGTGCCGCCGCAGTATCGGTTCCTGCCCGGCGTGTTGCATCTTCTTCGGGCAACCCTTTATTCAGTGCATGTTGCATCACAACTCGGCGGAAAATGACTGAAATCATCTGGAATGTCGAACCACTGCCTAATCCGGCGGTAATAAATAAACACATGAATACCGCAAAAAATAACCAAAAGCTTCCGTGTGTATTTCCCCCAGGCAAAGCAAAGAAGACCAGCCCGGTAAATAATGCCATTGCAATGAAATTGACAGTCGTCACCTTAATGCCCCCCAGCTTATCCGATAAGCTTCCCCCTATCGGCCTGGCCAGTGCGCCAATCAATGGGCCAAAAAAGGCATAATGCATCACCGCAATATCCGGAAACTGCGTCTTCGTCAGCATGGCAAATCCGGCAGAAAAACCGATGAATGAACCGAATGTGGCCAAATACAGAATACTCAGGATCCACAAGTGGGGCTGTCTGAGTACCGGCAACTGTTCCACAATTGATGCTTTCGCACTGTGCAGGTCATTCATGCCAATCCAGGCCGCAATTGTCGCCAGCAGGATAAAGGGCACCCAAATCCAGGCGGCGTTTGCCAGCCAGAGGCTACCCCCATCCGCCAGCGGTGTGGCTTGAGTAAAGGAACCAAAAACCGCCACGGAGATAACCAAAGGCACCACCAGTTGCATCACGCTGACACCCAGGTTACCCAGCCCGCCATTTAACCCCAGAGCCTTACCTTGCTGGGCTTTCGGGTAGAAAAAGCTGATATTTGCCATGCTGGATGCAAAATTCCCCCCTGCCAGACCACACAACAGCGCGATGATGATAAAGGTTTGAAATGATGTCTCAGGATGCTGAACCGCATAGCCGAGCCACAGGCAGGGTATGGCAAGAATAAAGGTACTGATAGCCGTCCAGCGGCGCCCGCCGATAAGTGGTACAACAAAGGAATAAGGTACTCTCGCCAGAGCACCGGAAACCGAAGGTAGTGCGGTCAATAAAAACAACTGATCCGTCGTAAAGTGAAACCCGGCCCGGTTAAGATTGACGGCGACTGAAGAAAAAATCATCCAGACACAAAATGATAACAGTAAGCAGGGAATAGAAATCCACAAATTGCGGCGGGCTGTTCTTTCTCCCTGAGTTCGCCAGAATGTTTCATTTTCTGGCGCCCAGTTAGCTAAAACAGCCCCATTAGCTGACTTTTGAGTCTTAGGGGGGTTCGCTTGCATAAAGACATCCTCATAAATAGCGCATCACTTAAGCGCTTTTACGTTTATCCCGTAGCCTTTATGTTGATATGTATCAAAATCATGCCAGGCCCTGCCGGGAGCCTGCCCTGGCTCTACTCCCCATGGCTAACCACAACTTATCTTGTAACGTTATGATTTAAAACGATTATAATTTTTCAGCAGTTATCAACCTGATAGCCATTATGCCCCCTGACTTATTGGGAGTACTCATTTAGGAGTAGTCGACCAAAATACTCACTATTTGCGTCAGGCAGCAAAACGCCCTCTGCAGCGGTTATTTCAACCCAAGCCGTTTTGCCAGCCGGTGCAAGTTTGCCACATCCAGTGAAAGTGCACGGGCGGCTGCAGCCCAGTTATGCTGGTGACTATTGAGCGCCTGGCGAATAATATTGCGCTGAAAGTCATCAGTAGCCGCGCGCAACGGGCTGCATGCTAACAATGCAGGCCCGGATGGCTCACCGAATGCGACCGCATTGGCGGGCTGGGTACTTGTTAGTGAGAAATGGGCCGGCGTGAGCATCACTTCCGCGTCACCTCGGGTGGCCCGTGCAATGAGCACGGCCCGATAAATCGCATGTTCCAGTTCACGCACATTGCCAGGCCAGGTATGAGCGCTCAGTACAGCCAGGGAATCAGGGCTTAATGCGACAGACTGCAACCCAAATCGCCCACGGCACCGCTCACAAAAAAACCCCGCCAGTAAAGCGATATCCTCACCCCGTTCCCGCAATGGCGGTACCCGTACCGGGAACACACTAAGGCGATGAAATAAATCCGCCCTGAAACGCCCGGCCAGCACTTCCGCTTTTAAATCGCGGTTTGTAGCGGCGAGCACTCTCACATCCACCCGTGAGTTTTTGTCGTCCCCGACGCGCTGAATATCGCCATATTGCAATACCCGCAGCAATTTAGCCTGCAAAGATAATGACAGCTCACCAATCTCATCAAGAAATAATGTACCGTTATTGGCCCGCTCAAATTTCCCCTGTCGGTCACTGATCGCGCCAGTAAACGCACCTTTCACATGCCCAAAGAGTTCACTTTCCGCCACACTTTCCGGTAAAGCGGCACAATTTAAATACACCATGGGCTGGTGAGCCCGGTCAGACCCTTCATGGATAGCACGCGCCACCAACTCTTTGCCGGTACCGGTTTCGCCATTAATAAGCACCGTCAGATCAGATGCCGCCACCACACTGATTTCGTGACGTAACTGAGTAACAGGTACTGAAAGCCCCACTATCTCCGTACTCTCTTCTGTGGAAGACAAGGGAGGCAGTGCTGCCTCGTTACTGCTCAGGCTCTGGCTTTCCAGTTGCTTTATTAACAAGGCATTCTTAAGTGTGTTCGCCGCCAGTACCGCAATCAGCCACAGTTCATCGTTGCTGAGGTGGTCAAAGCACGCCGCATTCATACTGTCCAGCGTCAGCGCGCCCACCAGACGTTCATCATCAAACAGAGGCAACCCGACACAGGCGTGGACTTTTAATTGTTCCTGCCCAGGAATCAGTCCGTCATAAGGGTCGGGTAACCCGCTGTCAGCCGGAAAACGCACCACGTTCCCGGCCCGAGCTATGGCCTCAAGGCGCGGGTGGCTGGCAGGATCAAATCGCCTGCCCAGAACATCGGGCGAAAGACCATGAATCGCCAGTGGACGAAACTGGCGATGTTCATATAACAGCAACGCACAGGCATCGCAGACAAGAACACGCTGCAGCAGGTTAACCAGCCGCTGAAAGCGTACCTCACAGGTTCCCCCCTGGTTTAACTCCCCGGCAATATCCGCTAACTGGCGAATCTGAAGCGGCATAACAGTCTCCTGGCGTAGTCATTATGACAACTCATACTGTCATAATGACTTTTTAAATGATAGTCAAAAAGACTACCCCATTGAACACTGCAAACACAAAAATAAATAAAAACAATAAGTTAAAAATTGGCACAGGTATTGCTATTTATCTGGTCATAACAGACACACAATGATATTCACTGAGGGTTTTATGACTGTTCATGTAAAAAATAACATTTTTTGGGTTGGTCAACGGGACTGGGAAGTCCGTGATTTTCACGGCACGGAATACAACACCACCAAAGGCAGTAGTTATAACAGTTATCTGATTAAAGAAGAGAAAACCGTGCTGATTGACACGGTTGATCATAAATTCAGCCGGGAGTTTGTACGCAACCTCCAGACTGAGACAGACCTGCGTTCTCTGGATTACATCATTATTAACCATGCTGAAGAGGATCATGCTGGCGCACTCACTGAGCTGATGGCTCTGATCCCTGACACACCTGTCTACTGTACCGCTAATGCAATTGATTCTATTAATGGCCACCATCACCACCCGGAATGGCATTTCAACGTCGTCAAGACAGGCGATACGCTGGATATTGGCAATGGTAAGCAACTGGTGTTTGTTGAAACCCCGATGCTGCACTGGCCTGACAGTATGATGACTTACCTGACTGGCGATGGGGTGTTATTCAGTAATGATGCTTTCGGCCAGCACTACTGTGATGAACATTTGTTTAATGATGAGGTGGATCAAACTGAGCTGTTTGAACAATGCCTGCGTTATTTTGCCAATATCCTGGCGCCGTTCAGCCGCCTTGTTGCGCCTAAGGTAACAGAGTTGTTGGGATTTAACTTACCCGTCAACATGATAGCAACCTCACACGGCGTGATTTGGCGCGATAACCCGGCACAAATTATCGAACAGTATCTGCAATGGTCTGCCGATTTTCAGGAAGACCGCATTACGCTGTTTTATGACACCATGTCCAACAATACCCGCATGATGGCGGATGCCATTGCTCAGGGGATCCACGAAGCTGACCCGCGTGTAACCGTCAAAATTTATAATGTTGCCCGCCACGATAAGAATGAAATTCTGACCAGTTTATTTCGCTCCAAAGGCATCCTGGTAGGCTCCTCCACCATGAATAACGTCATGATGCCCAAAATCGCCGCAATGCTGGAAGAAATCACCGGGTTACGATTCAGAAACAAGAAAGCTTCCGCTTTTGGCAGTTATGGCTGGAACGGTGGCGCAGTGGATAGAATTCAGACCCGGTTGACAGATGCCGGTTTTGAAACTGCATTATCCTTAAAAATCAAATGGCGCCCTGATGACACTCTGCTGGAAACCTGCCGTGAACATGGGCGCAAACTTGCTCACTTATGGGCACTTTCCCCCCTACCGTCCAGGGAATCCGCCCCCCTGGACAGCGCGCTGACTCCACAGCAAACAGAAGAAAATAGCACCTGTATGCAATGCAGTGTTTGCCAGTGGATTTACAACCCCCGACTGGGTGAACCCGTGCAAGGCATTGCGCCAGGAACACCATGGGACCAGGTACCCGAAACCTTTCTCTGCCCGGAATGTGGGCTGGGGAAAGCCGTATTTGATGAGCTCTGTGTGGAGGCGTTATGAGTGACAATGTCGTCATTATTGGCTCCGGTTTTGCCGCCAGACAACTGGTCAAACACATTCGTAAGCTTGATGCTCATCTGCCGGTAACACTGATTGCCGGCGACAGTGCTGACGAATACAACAAACCCGAGTTAAGTCATGTTATTAGCCGTGGGCAACACGCCGATGATTTGACGCGCCAGACAGGTGCGGCATTTGCCCAGGCCTTTAACCTTACACTGCACGCCCACACCCAGGTGACAAGCCTCGATCCGCAACGAAAAACGGTGAGTGGTGGCGGGCAAACCTGGGCGTACAGTAAGCTGGTGCTGGCAACAGGCGCCAGGGCGCGAATCCTCCCGGTGCCTGGCGGTGAGGACATGATAACGCTGAATAGCCAGGCTGAATTCCGTCGTTACGCAACACGGCTCTTTGATGCCCGGCGCATATTGGTAGTCGGAGGAGGATTAATTGGTTGTGAGCTGGCAATGGATCTGTGCCGCGCCGGTAAGCAGGTGACCCTGGTTGATAAAGCACCGTCGATACTGCCTGCGTTACTGCCCGTTCACCTGAGCGCCCCGCTTCACTGTGCACTGACGAAAGCCGGAGTCACAGTGCTCACCGGGCAACAATTACACTGTATTGAGCCGCATGCCGACGGGCTTCGAATAAGCCTGGAAAAGGGGATTCAGTTTAGCGTTGACGACGTTATTTCCGCGACCGGGTTGCAGCCTGAAACAACACTCGCCAGGCAAGCGGGTTTAGCGGTTAATCAGGGCATTCAGGTCAATCAAAAATTGCAAACCAGCGACCCGGCTATTTTTGCTCTTGGCGACTGCGCGGAAATCAATGGGCAGTGCCTGCCCTACCTCCAGCCAGGCCAACTCAGCGCACTAACCCTGGCTCAAAACCTGACAGGTCAGGATGTGGCGCTTTCCCTGCCACCAGCGCTGGTGAAGGTAAAAACGCCGTTGTTACCATTACAGTTAGCCGGGCAGCCATTACGGGAAGATTTGCACTGGAAAATTGCTGTCACAACCAACGGGATGGCTGCACAAGGCTACGATAACGATGAAACCCTGTGTGCTTTTGTCGCCAGCGAGGAACGGATACCTGAATCCTTTGGCTGGTTACGTCAACTGGCTGGTGCATAAACCACGAGCGTTCACCACGCAATGCAAAAACGTTAAATATACTCAGTGGGCAGGGATTGGCCTGCTCCACTGGGTGAGCCCCTGACTGCGGATGCAGGGTACCGCACTGGGGTAAACATCGGACTTTTTACGCCCGCGCTTTTTTACCCCACGCCGCCATAATCCATTTGCCGCAAAGCTGACATTCCGCTAAAGTCCTGCCCCTTCTTCACTGGCATGGGGATAATGAGACATATGTTTATTGGTTTTGATTACGGTACAGCGAACTGCTCCGTGGCGGTGATGCGTGATGGCAAACCCACAATGTTAAAACTGGAAGGCGACAGCGCTTTATTGCCTTCTATGTTGAGTGCGCCAGCACGAGAAGCCGTCAGTGAATGGCTCTATCGCCACCAGAATGTGAGCTTTGAAGACGCAGAGTCTGCGGCTTTGTTACGCCGGGCTATCAGTGCCAACCGCTTAGAAGATATCGAAGTGACTGCGCAGAGTATTCAGTTCGGGCTGACATCACTGCGCCAGTATATAGAAGACCCGGAAGAAGTCTGGTTTGTCAAATCACCCAAGTCATTTCTTGGCGCAAATGGGTTAAAACCCCAACAAGTCGCGTTTTTTGAAGATCTGGTGTGCGCCATGATGTGCCATATACGCCAGCAGGCCGAAAGCCAGCTACAGGAAACGGTCAGCCAGGCCGTGATTGGACGCCCGATTAACTTCCAGGGGTTGGGTGGTGAAGAAGCCAACCAACAGGCTCAGGGTATTTTGGCCCGTGCAGCGGCGCGTGCTGGTTTCAGCGATGTTGAATTTCAGTTTGAGCCTGTTGCCGCCGGGCTCGATTATGAAGCCTCACTGAACCATGAACAGCGCGTGCTGGTCGTGGATATTGGTGGAGGTACCACCGACTGCTCTTTCCTGTTAATGGGCCCGCAATGGCACAACCAGTCTGCGCGTGAATCCAGCCTGATTGGGCACAGTGGGTGCCGCGTTGGGGGCAATGATCTGGATATCATGCTGGCATTTCGCCAGTTAATGCCCGCTTTGGGAATGGGTGGGCTCACCGAAAAAGGCATTGCGCTGCCCATTCTGCCCTGGTGGAATGCCGTTGCGATAAACGATGTTCCGGCACAAACAGAGTTCTACAGCAAAGAAACCGGGCGTCTGTTGCAGACCCTGATTCGTGATGCCCGCGAACCTGAACAGGTTACTCGCCTGTTGAAGGTGTGGCGCAACCGCCTGAGTTACCGCCTGGTGCGCAGCGCGGAAGAAGCAAAAATAGCCCTTTCCCAGACTGATGAAACCGGTACAACACTGGACTTCATCGCCAACTCGCTGTCTGTGGGCACCCATAAAACCGAACTGGAAAATGCGATAGAACAACCGCTGCAACGGATCCTTGAACAAGTCAACCTGGCGCTTAGCCAGGCTGATACGCAACCGGATGTGATATACCTGACTGGCGGCAGCGCACGCTCGCCCATTATTCGCCAGGCGCTGCAACAGGCACTGCCGGGCATTGCCATTGTGGGTGGCGATGACTTTGGCTCTGTGACAGCCGGCCTTGCCCGTTGGGCAGGGGTTATTTTCCGCTAAGTGCCCTGCCCCCGGCCCGGAGAAAGCTAATCCGCTCTCCGGGCCTGAAATACACTCACCGTTATGCATTTTGGGCTGCCAGCAATGCGTTTTGCGAGCCAGGCCGACTCTATTTTTGTGATATAAAACTGTGTTCCAGACTGTTCCATACAGTCTTCCATTTTTCCTTCATTTTTATAGGTTCCCGGCTCTTTAAACTAGTATGATTAACGCCCACTGGTTTTAAGGAAGAGACAACGATTTCATGAAGAGCGCGACAAAAACACGCTGGTATTTTGGTGCAGGACTAATTTTTGCCATTATTATTGCAGCCGTTTGGTACAACCGGCATGAAACAAATACCCATGGAGAGACCGGGGCTAAAACCAGCCAGTCACGCCCGGGGAGTAATGGGCGCCATGGCATGCGCCCTCTTGCCCCTGTACAGGCGGCAACCGCGCAAAGCAAGGCAGTTCCCCATTACCTGAGCGGCCTTGGAACCGTAACTGCCGCTAATACCGCAACAGTGCGCAGCCGGGTAAATGGGCAGTTAATTGCCATTTATTTTAAAGAAGGCCAGCAAGTGAAAGCGGGCGACCTGCTGGCAGAAATTGACCCGAGTGAATTTACCGTTGCACTGGAGCAGGCTGAAGGCCAACTGGCAAAAGACCAGGCAACGCTGGCAAATGCCCGGCGTGACCTGGCCCGTTACCAGCAACTGGCAAAAACCAGCCTGGTTTCCCGCCAGGAGCTGGATACCCAACAGGCACTGGTTGCAGAAAGCGCCGGTACGGTAAAAGCAGACCAGGCCGCGGTTGACAGCGCCCGGTTACAACTGAGCTGGAGCAAGATAACGGCCCCAATATCCGGGCGCGTTGGCCTGAAACAGGTGGATATCGGTAACCAAATTTCCACCAGCGATACCAGCGGCATTGTGGTTATCACCCAAACCCACCCCATTGATGTTATTTTCACGCTCCCGGAAAGCGATATTGCGCAAATTGTCGCCGCACAACATGCAGGTAAAACCCTTGAAGTGGATGTGTGGGATCGCACGAACACCCGAAAGATTGCCAGTGGCGAATTGCTGAGCCTTGATAACCAGATTGATGCCACGACAGGCACTATCAAACTCAAAGCCCGTTTTACTAACAGTGACGACGCCTTGTTTCCCAACCAGTTTGTCAACGCACGCATGCTGGTCGCTACTCAGCAAAATGCGGTTGTTATTCCGGTTGCCGCCCTGCAAATGGGCAATGAAGGCAATTTTGTATGGGTGCTGAACAGTGAGAATAAAGTCAGTAAACACCTGGTCACACCAGGGATTCAGGATAACCAGCAGGTGGTGATTACTGCCGGGCTTTCTGCCGGAGACCGGGTGGTAACAGATGGCATTGACCGGTTGACGGAGGGTGTCACAGTTGAAGTGGTCGCCCCGCAAACCACCACACAGGAAAACGCCACACAGGCTGAAACCAGAAAAGCGCACTCAGGCCAGCATAAAGGAGCGCGTTCCTGATGCAGGTATTACCACCCAGTACTACCGGAGGCCCTTCCCGGCAGTTTATTCTGCGCCCGGTCGCCACCACGCTGTTTATGGTAGCAATATTGCTGGCCGGGATAATTGGTTACCGTTTTCTGCCGGTTTCTGCGCTACCAGAAGTGGATTACCCCACTATTCAGGTGGTCACACTCTACCCGGGTGCCAGCCCGGATGTTGTGACATCGGCGATTACTGCGCCACTGGAGCGGCAATTTGGGCAAATGTCTGGCCTGAAACAGATGTCATCGCAAAGCGCCGGGGGCGCTTCAGTAGTGACATTGCAGTTCCAGTTAACGCTACCGCTTGATGTCGCGGAGCAGGAAGTTCAGGCCGCAATTAACGCCGCAACCAGCCTGCTGCCCAGCGACCTGCCCAACCCACCGGTTTACAATAAAGTTAACCCGGCAGACCCACCAATAATGACACTGGCGGTAACTTCTTCTGCCCTGCCCCTGACTCAGGTGCAGGATTTGGTGGAAACCCGTATTGCCCAAAAAATTGCTCAGATAAATGGCGTAGGTATGGTCGGGGTGTCTGGCGGGCAACGCCCGGCGGTGCGGGTTAAACTCAATGCCCAGGCGCTGGCCGGGCTGGGTATCAGCACAGAAACCGTGCGCAGCGCTATCAGCAATGCTAACGTGAATTCTGCCACTGGTAGTCTGGATGGCCCGGAGCGTGCAATTACTCTTTCCGCCAACGACCAGATGAAAACGGTACAGGAATACCGCGACCTGATTATTGCCTGGGTTAACGGGGCGGCCGTGCGCCTTGGCGATGTCGCCACCGTTGAACAGGGGCCAGAGAATGCCTGGCTGGGCGCATGGTCAAACCATGAACCGGCTATTGTCATGAATGTTCAGCGCCAGCCCGGTGCCAATATTATTGAAACCGCCGACAGTATTCGCGCACTGCTGCCCGGCCTGAAAGAAAGCCTGCCTAAATCTGTTCACCTCGCGCTGATAGCCGACCGTACCAATAATATTCGGGCTTCAGTTGAGGATACCCAGTCGGAGCTGATGCTGGCAATTGCGCTGGTTGTCATGATTATCTACCTGTTTTTGCGCAATGTTCCGGCCACCATTATTCCTGCAGTAGCCGTACCACTTTCCCTCGTGGGGACTTTCGCGGTCATGGTGTTTCTCGATTTCTCCATCAACAACCTGACACTGATGGCACTGACCATCGCTACCGGGTTTGTGGTGGATGACGCAATCGTGGTGATTGAAAACATTTCCCGGTATATCGAGAAAGGCGAAAAGCCACTGGCTGCGGCACTGAAAGGCGCCGGGGAGATAGGCTTTACCATTATCTCTCTCACTGTGTCATTGATTGCGGTACTCATTCCATTACTGTTCATGGGCGACATCGTTGGGCGGTTATTTCGGGAATTCGCCATCACCCTCGCAGTGGCAATTTTAATTTCGGCGGTGGTTTCACTGACCTTAACGCCGATGATGTGCGCCCGAATGCTCAGCCATGAATCCCTGCGTAAACAAAACCGTTTTTCGCTGGCCTGCGAGCGTTTTTTTGAATGGGTTATTGCCGGTTATGGCCGTGGTCTTAACCGGGTGTTACAACACCCCTGGCTCACATTGGGTGTGGCATTTGGTACCCTGGCGCTGACCATTTTACTGTGGATCCTGATACCTAAAGGATTCTTCCCGGTGCAGGATAACGGTATTATCCAGGGTACCTTGCAGGCCCCACAGTCGTCTTCTTTTGCCAGTATGTCGCAGCGCCAGGCACAGGTGGCAGACCTGTTGTTGAAAGACCCGGATGTGGCGAGCATGACCAGTTTTATCGGGGTGGATGGCACCAACCCGGCGCTGAACAGCGCACGCATTCAGATAAACCTGAAGCCGCTCAGTGAGCGTGATGACAGAGTTTCAGAAGTGATTCAGCGCCTGCAGAATAAAGTAGCAACACTGCCTGGTGTCACGCTGTACCTGCAACCGGTACAAGACCTGACCATTGATACCACCGTCAGCCGCACGCAATACCAGTTTACCCTGCAGGCCAACACGCTGGATGCGCTGAGCACCTGGGTGCCCAGGCTGATGGCTAAACTCAAGACACTGCCTGAACTGGCCGATGTCAGCAGTGACTGGCAGGATCAGGGCTTACAGGCCATGGTGAAAGTGGATCGCGACAGCGCAAGCCGCCTGGGTATCTCGATGGCAGATGTAGACAATGCACTGTACAACGCCTTCGGCCAGCGCCTGATATCCACTATTTATACCCAGTCGAACCAGTATCGTGTTGTGCTTGAACATGATACCCACAACACACCAGGCCTGGATGCGCTCAACGGTATCCGCCTGGAGAGCAGTAATGGCGGAATGGTGCCGCTGAGCGCCATTGCTCAGGTTGAGCAACGTCATATGCCGCTGACCATTAACCACCTGGATCAGTTTCCTTCCACCACTATCTCTTTTAATGTGGCAAAAGGCTCCTCATTAGGTGAAGCCGTGGATGCCATACAGGCCGCGGAAAAAGGGATGGATTTCCCGGCGGACATTATGACTGCATTCCAGGGCAGTACACTGGCGTTCCAGGCGGCACTGAGCAGCACGGTGTGGCTGATTATTGCCGCCATTGCCGCAATGTATATTGTGCTGGGTATTTTGTACGAAAGCTTTATTCACCCAATAACGATACTGTCCACTCTGCCTACCGCCGGGTTGGGCGCTTTGCTGGCGTTTCTGGTTTCAGGTTATGAACTGGATGTCATTGCGATAATCGGCATCATTTTGCTGATTGGTATCGTGAAGAAGAACGCCATCATGATGATAGACTTCGCCCTGGCGGCGGAGCGTGAGCAAGGCATGGCTCCACGCGAGGCTATTTACCAGGCCTGCCTGTTGCGTTTTCGCCCTATTCTGATGACCACGCTCGCTGCACTGCTTGGCGCGCTACCGCTGATGCTCAGTACCGGCGTAGGTGCAGAACTGCGCCGCCCGCTGGGAATAGGTATGGTGGGTGGTTTGCTGGTCAGCCAGGTGCTGACCCTGTTTACCACCCCGGTTATCTATTTGCTGTTCGACCGCCTTTCTCACTGGCTGCGTAGCCGTTTGCCGCGCCACGAGGAGGCCTGAGTGCGCTTTTTTGCTCTGTTTATCTACCGCCCTGTTGCCACCATTCTGATTTCGGTGGCAATAACGCTGTGTGGGGTTCTCGGGTTTCGGTTGTTGCCCGTCGCCCCTCTGCCACAGGTGGATTTCCCGGTCATTATGGTGAGTGCATCACTGCCGGGCGCATCACCAGAAACCATGGCATCGTCGGTAGCCACACCACTGGAACGCTCATTAGGCCGGATAGCCGGCATCAACGAAATGACGTCCACCAGCTCTCTGGGTAGCACCCGAATCATCCTGCAATTTGAACTCAACCGGGATATTAACGGTGCGGCACGGGATGTACAGGCAGCGATTAATGCCGCTCAAAGCCTGCTGCCAACCGGCATGCCTTCACGGCCAACTTACCGCAAAGCTAACCCGTCAGATATGCCCATTATGATTCTGACGCTGACGTCCGACACGTTGTCGCAAGGGGAGTTATATGATTTTGCTTCCACACAACTGGCGCAAAATATTGCCCAGACAGATGGCGTTGGCGATGTAGATGTGGGCGGCAGCTCACTGCCTGCGGTGCGGGTGGATTTAAACCCGCAGGCACTGTTTAACCAGGGGGTTTCACTGGATGCCGTGCGTAAAGCTATCAGTAACGCCAATGTGCGCAAACCTCAGGGCGCAATTGAAGACAACACCCATCGTTGGCAGTTACAAACCAATGATGAACTGAAAACTGCCGCTGAATATCGCCCGCTGATTATTCATTACAACAATGGCGCAGCTGTGCGGTTAGGTGATGTGGCAAATGTGACTGACTCCGTGCAGGATGTACGCAATGCCGGGATGACCAACGCTCAGCCCGCTATATTGCTGATGATTCGTAAACTGCCTGAAGCCAATATTATTCAGACGGTTGACCGAATTCGCGCCCGCCTGCCTGAACTGGAGCAAACCATTCCTGCGGCGATTAAGGTTCATATAGCCCAGGATTCCTCTCCCACGATTCGTGCTTCACTTGCCGAAGTGGAGCAGGCGCTGTGTATCTCGGTAGCGCTGGTTATCCTGGTGGTATTCCTGTTCCTGCGCTCCGGCCCGGCAACATTAATTCCTGCTGTGGCGGTGCCTGTCTCCCTGATAGGCACCTTTGCGGCGATGTACTTGTGCGGTTTTAGCCTGAACAACCTCTCGCTGATGGCGCTTACCATTGCGACCGGGTTTGTGGTGGATGATGCCATTGTGGTGCTGGAAAATATTTCCCGGCACCTGGAGGCTGGGGTTAAACCGTTACAGGCTGCGTTGCAGGGCGCTCGTGAAGTGGGTTTCACCGTGCTTTCCATGAGTGTCTCGCTGGTCGCTGTGTTCCTGCCATTATTACTGATGGGCGGGTTGCCCGGCCGGTTATTCCGTGAATTCGCCGTCACACTTTCGGTGTCTATTGCGATTTCGATGGTCGTTTCCCTGACACTCACCCCCATGATGTGCGGGTGGCTGCTTAAAAACCCTAAACCGGGTGCCAAACAGCAAGGTGCCGGGCGCCTGATGCTGGCTGTGCAGGGTGGATACGCCCGCTCGCTCGCGGTGGCACTGAAATACAAACGCCTGGTGGGTATTGTGCTGCTGGCAACTATTGGGCTCAATATCTGGCTGTATATCGCCGTGCCCAAAACCCTGATGCCGGAACAGGATACCGGGAGAATAATGGGGAATATTCGCGCCGACCAGAGCATTTCGTTCCAGGCAATGCGCGGCAAACTGCAGGACTTTATGAAAATCATCCGTGAAGACCCGGCTGTGGATAATGTGACCGGTTTTACCGGGGGTTCCCGGGTTAACAGCGGTATGATGTTTATCTCGCTCAAGCCACGCAGTGAACGCAAAGAAACCGCGCAACAGGTGATTGACCGCCTGCGGGTAAAACTGGCGAAAGAGCCAGGGGCCACGCTGTTTTTGATGGCAATGCAGGATTTAAGAGTCGGTGGGCGCCAGGCAAATGCCAGCTACCAGTATACGCTTTTGTCAGATGACCTCAGCGCCCTGCGCACCTGGGAGCCGAAGATTCGCCAGGCACTGGCCGCCCTGCCAGAACTCACGGATGTCAATTCAGACCAACAGGATAAAGGTTCAGAGCTGGCGCTAACCTATGACCGGGCAACGTTATCGCGGCTGGGGATAGACGTGGCGGATGCCAATAACCTGCTTAACGATGCCTTCGGGCAACGCCAGATTTCAACCATCTACCAGCCGATGAACCAGTACAAAGTGGTGATGGAGGTTGATCCTCGCTATACCCAGGATGCAAGTTCACTGGATAAAATGTTTATTATCAACAGCGAAGGCAAGCCGATTCCACTGTCCTGGTTCGCCAAATGGTTGCCTGCCAATGCACCGTTGTCGGTAAATCACCAGGGGCTTTCAGCTGCTTCAACCATCGCCTTTAACCTGCCCGATGGCGTATCGTTATCACAAGCCAGCGATGCCATTGAACGTACCATGACAGCACTGGGTGTACCGTCCAGTGTGCGCGGCACCTGGGCAGGGACGGCGCAAATATTCCAGCAAACAATGAACTCCCAGCTCATTTTGATTCTGGCCGCAATTGCCACTGTCTATATTGTGCTGGGTATGTTGTATGAAAGTTATATCCACCCACTCACGATTCTTTCTACGCTACCTTCCGCCGGAGTCGGCGCATTGCTGGCTCTGGAGATGTTCAGCACGCCTTTCAGCCTGATTGCGTTAATTGGCATTATGTTACTGATTGGTATCGTCAAGAAGAACGCCATTATGTTGGTTGATTTTGCCCTTGAAGCCATGCGTAACAGCGATATTTCCGCGCAGGAGGCTATTTTCCAGGCCTGCCTGCTGCGTTTCAGGCCGATTATGATGACCACACTGGCATCTATTTTGGGTGCACTGCCTCTGGTGCTGGCAACCGGTGATGGTGCTGAATTACGCCAGCCGTTGGGGATGACCATTGTCGGTGGTCTGGTAGTCAGCCAGCTATTAACACTGTATACCACCCCGGTGGTGTTTTTGTTTTTTGACCGTTTGCGGCCTGGTAGCCGGGCACGAGAAGACCGACATGTACAACTGGCTGGTGAGTAACTCTGGCCTTTTCACCCGCACGGCGTGTAACGCCGTAGCGGATTAAGACTTAACTGGAGCCCTGTATGAAGTTCTGGCGCCTGGGTATTACTGGCAAATTATTTATTGCGATTCTGTCCACCTGCATTCTGTTGCTTATCACAATGCACTGGGCAGTACGTGTCAGCTTTGAACGGGGTTTTATTGATTATATTAAGCACGGTAACCAACAGCGGCTGGTACTGCTGAGAGACACCCTGGCGGAACAGTATGCCATTCACGGAAACTGGCGCTTCCTGCGCCACAATGACAGGTTTATGTTCCAGCTTTTGCGCTCCTTCGACCGCGATCTGAGCGGTGCGCCACTGCCCCCTCCGCGCCCCGGTGAACGGAATATGGAGCAATATACGCCTGCTTTGGAAGCCAGAAATGGCAACGAGGATGCCATGCCCGATGGCGGCGGGCCTGGCAACATGAACATGGATCATGGGCAACCGGATCCTTTCGCACCCAACAGCGAACCACCCCAGGTGGACGATGGCGTTCACCGTGAACCGGGGCCAGGAATGGATCCGCTCCATGGCTGGCATACACAATTTTGGGTACTGGACCAAAAAAGCCGCCTGCTGGTTGGCCCTCCCTTCCCTATTCCACCCGATAGCAACCGGGAGCCAATTAAATTCAACGATACCACTGTTGGCTGGGTGGTGGCGTCCCCCATTGAACGCCTGACCCGAACCACAGATATCAGCTTTGACCGCCAGCAACGACGTACCAGCTGGTTGATAGTCGCACTGGCAACATTAATGGCTGCCGGAGCGACATTCCCGCTGGCCCGTGGTTTACTGGCACCGGTCAAACGCCTGGTGGAAGGAACACACAAGTTAGCAGCAGGTGATTTCAGTACCCGGGTGGAACGAAGCAGCAACGATGAACTGGGCAGGCTTGCCAGTGACTTTAACCAACTGGCCAGCACCCTTGAGAAAAACCAGCAAATGCGCCAGGCCTTTATGGCTGATATTTCCCACGAACTACGCACACCACTGGCGGTATTACGTGGCGAACTGGAAGCGATTCAGGATGGTGTGCGGAAATTTACCCCGGAATCAGTGGCTTCTCTGCAGGCCGAAGTGGCTACGCTGACCAAACTGGTTAATGACCTGCACCAGCTATCCATGTCGGATCAGGGGGCACTTGCTTACCAGCGCCGTCATATAGAAGTGATCTCTCTGGTGGAGACGGCCACAGCTGCATTTCGCGAGCGCTTTAACAGCCATGGGTTGAGCATCAGCCTGAGTTTACCAGACAGCGCCACATTGTTTGGCGACCCGGATCGTTTGATGCAATTATTCAACAACCTGTTGGAAAACAGCCTGCGCTATACTGACAGCGGTGGCAGGTTGACCATTACTGGCCGCATCCAGAATGGCGCACTTCACCTGCAATTCGCAGACAGTGGCCCGGGGGTAACCGATGAACAGCTTGCACAATTATTTGAGCGGTTCTACCGTGCTGAAGGTTCGCGTAACCGGGCCAGTGGCGGTTCGGGTTTAGGTTTGTCTATTTGCCAGAATATTGTGGAAGCCCATGGTGGTAAAATTTCCGCCGGGCACGCCGCTGCCGGGGGCATCAGTATTGATGTCACCTTACCTTTAGAAAATGAAACACAGAGAAGCGTATGAGCGAATTCCCGATTGATGAAAATGCACCACAGATCCTGATTGTGGAAGATGAGCCGAAACTGGGTCAGTTGCTTATCGATTATCTGCGGGCAGCCAGTTATGCTCCAGTTTTGGTTAACCATGGGGATCTGGTTGTGTCTTATGTGCGCCAGACTCCACCGGACCTTATTCTGCTGGATCTGATGTTACCGGGTACTGATGGCCTGACTATTTGCAAAGAGATCCGCCGGTTTTCCGATGTGCCCATTATTATGGTTACCGCGAAAATTGAAGAGATAGACCGCCTGTTGGGGCTGGAAATTGGCGCGGATGATTATATCTGTAAGCCCTACAGCCCACGGGAGGTTGTCGCCCGGGTAAAAACTATTCTGCGCCGTTGCCAGCCCAAAGCGTTTCACAGCGACACAGATAACGGCCCATCACTGAAAATCGATGAAAGCCGTTTCCAGGCCAGCTGGAATAACAAAGCGCTGGATCTCACCCCGGCTGAGTTTCGGCTGCTAAAAACCCTTGCCCATGAACCGGGCAAAGTCTTTTCCCGTGAACAGTTGCTGAACCATCTTTATGATGATTACCGGGTGGTCACGGACCGTACTATAGACAGCCATATCAAAAACCTGCGCCGCAAGCTGGAAGCACTGGATGAAGAACAGCCATTTATTCGTGCTGTTTACGGTGTAGGCTACCGCTGGGAAGCCTACCCCTGCCAGTTTCTGTAACCCCGCCGGGCGTACTGACGCCCGGGTTTATTTCCCCTGCCGCAAGCGCTACAATGCCCGCCCTGAAAGTGTGGCATTACGCCGCATACCTGCCGTTTCACCTGGTGAAACGGTTCTGACCTGACATCAGAAAGAGCCCAATATGTTTAAACCGGAATTACTCTCTCCGGCGGGAACGCTGAAAAATATGCGTTACGCCTTCGCTTATGGCGCAGATGCCGTTTATGCGGGACAGCCTCGTTACAGCCTGCGGGTGCGTAACAACGAATTCAACCACGAAAACCTTGCCCTGGGTATAAATGAAGCCCACGCACTGGGGAAAAAGTTTTATGTCGTGGTAAATATTGCCCCTCATAACGCCAAACTGAAAACCTTTATTCGCGACCTGAAACCCGTTGTGGATATGGGCCCGGATGCGCTCATCATGTCTGATCCTGGTTTAATCATGATGGTTCGTGAAGCCTTCCCGGAAATGGCTATTCACCTTTCCGTACAGGCGAACGCGGTGAACTGGGCAACGGTAAAATTTTGGAAACAGATGGGGCTGACCCGGGCCATTCTTTCCCGCGAGCTTTCTTTAGAAGAGATTGCTGAAATTCGTGAACAGGTTCCGGAAATGGAACTGGAAGTATTCGTACACGGTGCATTATGCATGGCTTATTCAGGCCGCTGCCTGCTTTCCGGTTATATCAACAAGCGCGACCCGAATCAGGGCACCTGCACTAATGCCTGCCGTTGGGAATACAAAGTTCAGGAAGGCAAAGAAGACGATATCGGCAATATCGTACATGTGCATGAACCCATTCCGGTACAGAATGTTGAACCTACTCTGGGTGCTGGCGCGCCAACCGACAAAGTATTCATGATTGAAGAGAGCCAGCGCCCGGGTGAATATATGACGGCGTTCGAAGACGAACACGGCACCTATATTATGAACTCCAAAGATTTGCGCGCCATTCAACATGTTGAGCGCTTAACCCAGTTAGGTGTGCATTCGCTGAAAATTGAAGGGCGCACCAAATCGTTTTACTACTGCGCCCGTACCGCTCAGGTGTACCGCCGCGCCATTGATGATGCCGCAGCAGGGAAACCTTTCGACCCGTCGTTACTGGAAACACTGGAAGGCCTGGCACACCGTGGCTATACCGAAGGTTTTCTGCGCCGCCATACCCATGACAGCTACCAGAACTATGAATACGGGTATTCGGTTTCCGACCGCCAGCAGTTTGTCGGGGAATTCACCGGCGAGCGTAACGGCGAGCTTGCTGCAGTAGCGGTAAAAAATAAATTCAGTAAAGGCGACAGCCTGGAGTTAATGACCCCGCAAGGCAACATCAGCTTCACGCTGGAACATATGGAAAACGGCAAAGGCCAGCCAATGGACGTGGCGCCGGGTGATGGCTACACAGTCTGGCTGCCCGTTCCTGCGGACCTGGCGCTGGAATATGGCCTGTTGATGCGCAACCTGGCGGGGCAAACCACCCGTAATCCACACGCAAAGTAACAACCAACGGCTGTTTATGGTTACCAGCGAGCTAACCTTAGAACTGGATCACATACGTGACGGTTTAATATGGATATTATTAGCACGCTGAAAAACATAACCCATAAATGCTAGTTGTACCAGGAACCACCTCCTTAGCCTGTGTAATCTCCCTTACGCAGGCTTATTTTTTTGTGTATTTCACTTAACGCCCAGATTGCTGGTACCAGGCTTTTTGTGTATAGCGTGGTGTCTCTTTGCATTTCCTGCCCTGCCCAGCCAGGTAATGTTTCTGTCTGTTTTAAATATCAGCTGGCAATTCTGAATAGTGTTTAACGATCGATAATATGCCCTACATCTCACACCATACCAGGGATACATCGTTAAATGCGCAACTAAAATAAAATCAACCAGTTCTCTATTTAATATACTCTCTCATACTCTGGTTGAATGATCATGATATTAATTATCATTACATGTGATATTGCAATAAAAAAGATAGTGCATTCATAATTATTCAATCTTAATGTGAGATTAATACTGAAAGAATAAATTATTTTGCATAACAGCTTTTATATATTAGTAATGTGTGATGTTTAATCATTGTAAAAAGGAAAACTGATATATGCATCTGGAACTACACAGTATCGAAAGAGTGGGATGGTTAAGAGCTGCCGTATTAGGTGCAAATGATGGTATCGTCTCGACAGCGAGTCTTGTCCTTGGTATTGCCTCGGCAGGCAGCTCATCATCCGGTATTTTACTGGCAGGGATTGCCGGGCTTGTTGCCGGTGCCATGTCGATGGCGACAGGAGAATATGTCTCAGTTTCATCTCAGACAGACACGGAAAACGCCGCTCTCGCGCAGGAAAAGAAGGAGTTGATGGCTGACTATGAAGGCGAGGTTAATGAACTCACTTCTCTATATATACAGCGTGGTGTTGAGCCAGACCTGGCTCACAAGGTTGCATTACAACTTATGGAAAAGGATGCGCTGGACGCTCATTCCCGTGAAGAATTGGGAATTACAGAAACCAATGCGGCACAACCACTCCAGGCTGCAATTTTTTCAGCCGGAAGTTTTTCCGCAGGCGCAGTATTGCCTTTAATTGTTGCATGGTTAGCCCCCCCGGCACTGGTTTTTCCATTTGTCATTCTTTCCACTCTCGTTTCACTGACTTTCCTTGGATATATTTCATCCGTTGTGGGTAAGGCATCACCACTGAAAGCCATGCTCAGAATCACCTTCTGGAGCGCAATGGCAATGGCTTTATCTATGGGAGCGGGGGCACTCGCGGGGCAGGTTCTGGCTTAGATATTGTTTCATCTGCAGAAGATGCCTCGAGGTATGCGTATTGTCTGATAGAAAACGAATTAATAATGCGGATTTTTTAACAGAGCAGGCAGCATACAGGAGGATAAAAGTGTCCCCTGAGAGTAATTGGTAACTTTTTAAACCGACCATCAGGCATCTTCATGCCGCTGTTTAGCAAACGGGTTACACCTGGTTATATTAAGTTGAAATACTTTTTTTCTTGCATTCTTAGACAGTGCATTTTTTTAAAAAAAAGCAGTTTGTTAAGCTATCGTTTAACTTTGTCACCTGTTATTTGTTGCGAATGATCTGATGGGCGAGTAGTTTATTCTGGCATGAACAATTCGTGCTTTTTAACAGGAGACACCTTCTCCATCCTCTAACTGATAATCTTATTGTTTTCTATTTTTCTGAATGTGATCAGGTAGAACAGCTTTCTGAGTATTTCAAACGCAGTATTCAGTCATAGACGGCCGAAGAGTAAATTTTTTAACAGTCTGGGAAGTATCTCCCCGTTAGGGTAGTCCATATTACAGATACTTACATTTTGTAATGTGCGGTGTGTTAATCTATTAATCAAAGTGATAGCAAAAAATGAGTAAATTATTGATAACGGGTTGTACCGGGTTTCTTGGTGGTTGTGTTTTAAGTTATGCACTAAAAAAATATAATATTAAGGATATTTTAATATTATCCAGAACAGCAGGAGACTACCAGGCATTAACACGAGTACAAGATAACCTCGCTCGTTTTGGGCTTTCTCCCGAAATAACTGGCCAACTCACTGATAGCAATATTATTGAAGGCGATTTAGCACAGCCCGAACTGTTTCTGAATAACCCGTGTTTGAATGAAGTCACTCATGTGATTAACTGTGCTGCAGTTGCATCATTTGGTAAGAACCCAATGATTTGGAAAGTAAATGTAGAAGGTACATTTGCTTTTGCAAAAAGAATGTCAGAAGTACCCTCGTTGCAGCGTTTTGTGCATGTTGGCACCGCCATGTCCTGCTTACCAGAACCGGGCCACAACATTAAAGAATCACTCATCACAACCGATGATTCGGAGCATATTGTTGATTATACTCGTGCCAAAGCAGCAATTGAGCGAAAAATGCACGAAGAGTTGCCAGGGCTCCCGTTAGTTATTGCCCGCCCGTCAATTATTGTTGGTCATTCAGAGTTAGGCTGTAAGCCTTCGAGCAGTATTTTTTGGGTGTTTAAAATGGCACTGACTCTGGGTAAATTTATGTGTAATTTGCAGGATAAAATTGATGTAGTACCCGTTGATTTTTGTGCCGAAGCCTTACTGACATTAACAGAAAGTGAAAATGTAAAAAACGGTGTATACCATGTTTCTGCAGGGCCAGAATACAGTGTAAATTTTGCTGAAATAGACGAGGCAATGGCCCAGGCTGGGGGAACAAAACCGGTAGCAGACAGTTATAGTATGGTGGATATGGGGTATTTTATGGGGATTCGTAAATCCTTCCCAACACTTTTTGGCGAGTGCAATGAGCGAATTATACTCAGAGCAATTAATCTTTATGGCCAGTTCTCCCGCCTGAATGTCACTTTTGACAATACTCAACTGCTCCACCTGGGTGTTTCCGCTCCCCGGAAGTTTACATCCTACATAGATAAGTGTGTGGATTCGACTCGTGGGCAAAGCGTAACGGAAATGATGGCCTGCGATTTTAAATAACCGTACCTGGCTACCCGGCAACAGGCTACCTGCCTCTTAAGAGAGGTAGCCTGTTGAATATCTGAGTAAACCGTTGTTCAGTGCCCCTGTGCCAGTCTCGAGTGATGAAAGCATTAGTTGCAGACCAGGCAACGGCTGGAATGACCACCATTCAGGTATATTTTCTGTCAGGAATAACTAAACCCTGACACAAGCTTATTTTTCCCTCCAGTTTTCAGGCTGTTCTGACGATAACAATCTCTATATAGCACTACACTTTGGGTGTGGAGCACTTTACAGGGAATACAAGCCATGAAAACACTTGCCTCTTCCATGCTAATTCTTAATGGCAAACTTGCTAATGATCCTATTTTGCGGGATACCATTCATCAGTTTCGTGAACGAGGGTTTGATCTCCACGTCCGGGTGACCTGGGAGTTTGGAGATGCAGAGCGGTTTGTTAATGAAGCTCACAGCCTGAAAATCGAGAACGTCATTGCCGGTGGTGGTGACGGTACGCTGAACGAAGTGGTCAATGGTATTTTCAAGCTGGAAGAAAAATCACGCCCAATTCTGGGGATTTTACCGCTGGGAACCGCCAATGACTTTGCCACAGCAGCCGGGATACCCGATGCGCTGAATAATGCACTGATGCTGGCAATCAATGGTCGTCCACGCCAGATAGATCTTGTCCAGGTGAACCGTGGTCGCTGCTTTATTAATATGGCATCTGGCGGGTTTGGTACCAAAGTGACTAATGATACTCCGGAAACCATGAAAGCTACGTTTGGCGGCGTGTCCTACCTGATCCATGGGATCCTGCGGCTGGATAAACTGTCTCCGGACCATTGTGAAATTCGTAGTGGTGATTTTATCTGGGAAGGGGACGCCCTGATTGTGGGGATAGGCAATGGCCGCCAGGCCGGGGGTGGGCAGTTGCTTTGCCCCGGTGCGTTGATTAACGATGGAATGCTTAACCTGCGTATTTTTACCGGGGAGTCTTTAGTTCCCACGCTACTCAGTACCCTGGCGCGCAGTGAAGATGAAGAACACATGATAGAGGCCAGTGGCAGTTGGTTTGAGATTCGGGCTGAACACACTATGACATTCAACCTGGATGGTGAGCCCATTAGTGGCAACCAGTTCTCACTGGTTGTAAAGCCGGGCGCTGTTTTCTGCCGCCTGCCTCCGGACTGCCCGTTACTGAAATAACACCCACCTGCCCCGGTATCTTACCGGGGCGCTTTCAACAATATCACCTGTTCCGTTTTTGCGTGTGAGCAACTCAGGCGATAGTGACCTGTTTACTGAGGTAAACATCCTGTACGGCATTAATCAGTTTTACCCCGTCTGCCATAGATTTTTTGAACGCCTTGCGCCCAAGGATCAGCCCCATGCCACCAGCGCGTTTGTTAATCACGGCAGTACGCACAGCATCAGCTAAGTCTGTTTCTCCACCTGCTGCACCCCCTGAGTTAATTAACCCGGCACGGCCCATATAACAATTTGCCAGTTGGTAACGCACCAGGTCTATGGGGTTTTCCGTAGTGAGTTTGCTGTAGACACGCTCGTCGGTGTAACCGAAGTTAACAGCTTTATAGCCGCCATTATTTTCTGCCATTTTCTGCTTAACAATGTCGGCGCCAATCGTCGCTGCGATGTGGTTTGCCTGGCCGGTAAGGTCGGCGCTGGCATGGTAATCCACACCATCTTTTTTGAAAGCAGGGTTACGCAAATACGCCCACAGCACTGTTACCATCCCCAGTTCATGTGCCCGTTCGAATGCCGCTGAGATCTCCTCTATCTGGCGGCGGGACTCTTCTGAACCAAAGTAAATCGTAGCGCCTACCGCAACAGCCCCCAGGTTAAATGCCTGCTCTACGCTGGCATACAGAGTCTGGTCATAAGTCGTTGGGTAGCTCAGGGTTTCGTTATGGTTCAGTTTCATCAGAAACGGAATACGGTGGGCATAACGGCGGGAAACCGCAGCCAGCACGCCATAAGTCGAAGCTACGCAGTTACAACCCGCTTCAATCGCCAGTTCAACAATGTTTTTCGGGTCAAAATAGAGAGGATTGGCGGCAAATGATGCACCAGCAGAATGTTCAATCCCCTGGTCAACCGGCAGTATCGACAAGTACCCGGTACCAGCCAGGCGGCCTGTGTTATAGAGAGTCTGCATGTTACGCAGTACAGCAGGTGAGCGGTTGTTGTCCACCATAACCCGGTCCACATAATCAGGCCCGGGCAGGTAGAGCTGTTCGGCGGAAATTGTCATACAACGGTGTTGCAACAGGCTATCGGCGTCTTTTCCAAGAAACTGAATAATATCGGTCATCATACACTCCATTATTTGCCTCTGTTTGCCAGCGAATAATGCCCTGAAGCTATCAGGCTCACCGGAGTTTACCGCGCAGAGTTCGCATAAACTCCGGGTAGCAGCCTGAGCCCGGCTATTATTCACTGAGAAATATAACCGTAGCAGATTTTTGGTGAAGCCCCTTGTGTAAAAATGACATCCAGTAACTTGCTGTTAGCCCTGGTTTCAGGGAGAAAATGTCACTGGCTGATGGCGAAAAGAAAAGTAGTTACGGCTGAAAAATGAATAGGGATTACGGCTGTTGACCTGAAACTCGCGTTTCTCGGCAAAAAGTGCGGTGAGCTTGTCATAAATGCCAAAACGCAAGGCCTCCGAACAGAGTTCTGTTATTTTTTCTGGCGTAAAATTCCCGGTCATCGGGCCGATGAAACTCTGCACTGGCAGCCCGGTTTTACGGCACAATTGTGCGCCAAAGGCATCATTTCCCCCATCACCCGAATAGCAGGTTAGTGTACGAATGATGGCATTTTGGTACAGCGGATAGCGTGTTTTGAGCAGCAGGCTCAGTTCCTCTGCGGAAACATGGCGTACATCATCGCCAAATCTGCCATTCTGAAAACCTGCCACCACCATGCTACCTGTTTTGCCCACCAGACACCCGTGGGCGACCACATTCAGCCGCTGTTTCCCTTCCCACTCATCATTGAAGGTGTACATACCATTCATTAATAAATCGAGATTTTTCATTTTCTTCCTCTGAAAAAGGAAGACAGTATCGGGGTTCAGACTTTCAGGGAAAAATCGTTTTTACCAGGGGTATTAACACTATTATTTACGATTAATACCAGTTATCCCCTTCCGCGAAACCCGCCGGGTGTCATACCCGTTGGCACTGTGTTTCCACGGTAGCAACACACTTTACACCCCCCCGTCAGGGCCGGTTGGTGTACAGCAAAACTGTTACATTGATCAAGTAATCACCACAAAGGTATTTTAAAGGTATTATTGAATGGTATTTTAAAGGAGTACCTTACCTGACATGAAGGATTAAACAATGAAAACGAAAGTCCAACTGTCATTCATGATGTTTGTTGAATGGTTTATCTGGGGCGCGTGGTTTGTGCCGTTGTGGTTGTGGCTCAGTAAAAGCGGCTTTACTGCTGGTGAAATTGGCTGGTCATATGCATGTACTGCTATTGCTGCAATCCTCTCGCCTATCCTGGTTGGCTCACTGACCGACCGCTTCTTCGCAGCACAGAAAGTGCTGGCAGTATTGATGTTTGCCGGTGCTGTACTGATGTACTTCGCTGCACAGCAAACCCAGTTCAGTCACTTCTTCCCGTTGCTGCTGGCCTATTCCCTGACTTATATGCCCACCATCGCACTGACCAATAGTATCGCTTTTGCCAACGTGGATGACGTTGAGGCCAACTTTCCACGTATCCGGGTGATGGGCACCATTGGTTGGATAGCCTCCGGACTGGCGTGCGGTTTTCTGCCCCAGATGCTGGGCTATAGCGACATTTCAGATACCAATATTCCCCTACTGATGACAGCGGGAAGCTCCGCATTGCTCGGAGTTTTTGCCTTATTCCTGCCGAATACACCGCCAAAGAGTACCGGCAAGCTGGATTTCAAAGTCATGCTCGGGCTGGATGCACTGATTCTTCTGCGTGACAAAAACTTTCTGGTGTTCTTCTTCTGCTCATTCCTGTTCGCAATGCCGCTGGCGTTTTACTACATCTTCGCCAACGGTTATCTCACAGAAGCAGGCATGAAAAACGCCACTGGCTGGATGACGCTCGGCCAGTTCTCAGAAATCTTCTTTATGCTGGCGCTGCCATTCTTCATCAAACGCTTTGGTATTAAGAAGGTCTTACTGTTGGGCCTTATCACTGCGGCTATTCGCTATGGTTTCTTTGTCTACGGTGGTGCAGAACACTATTTTACCTACGCCCTGCTGTTCCTTGGCATTTTGTTACACGGTGTGAGTTATGACTTCTACTACGTAACGGCATACATCTATGTGGACAAAAAATCGCCGGTACATATGCGCACTGCCGCACAGGGTTTGATTACGCTGTGTTGCCAGGGCTTTGGCAGCCTGCTGGGTTACCGCCTGGGTGGTGTGATGATGGAGAAAATGTTCGCCCTGAATCCGCCAGTAAATGGGCAAACCTTCAACTGGGCCGGGATGTGGACATTTGGCGGCGTCATGATTGCCATAATAGCCTTACTATTTATGCTGTTTTTCCGCGAATCGGATAAAGAGATCACCGCAATTGAGGTGGTTGATGGCGATAACGCGCTGACACAAGGGGAAGTGAAATGAAACATGAACGTGTTCTCGGTGCTCTTTATGGGCAGGCGTTAGGGGATGCGATGGGTATGCCGTCTGAGCTGTGGCCAAGAAAGCGCGTTAAAGCGCACTTTGGCTGGATAGACCGTTTTTTACCGGGCCCCGCAGAGAACAATGCCGCCTGCTATTTTAACCGGGCGGAGTTTACTGACGACACCTCTATGGCGCTTTGCCTGGCTGATGCCATTATCGAATGTGACGGGCAAATCAATGCCGATGTCATCGGCAAGCATATTTTGCGCTGGGCAGAATCCTTCGACGCCTTTAACAAAAATGTATTAGGCCCAACCTCTAAAATTGCACTTAACGCCATTCGTGACGGAAAACCGGTGAGCGAACTGGAGAACAACGGTGTGACCAACGGCGCAGCAATGCGCGCTTCACCATTGGGTTGCCTGTTACCGGCCACCCATCTGGCACAGTTTGTTGACCAGGTGGCGCTGGCCTCCAGCCCAACGCATAAATCTGACCTGGCGATTGCCGGTGCAGTGGTAGTTGCCTGGGCGATTTCCCGCGCGATTGACGGCGAGCGTTGGCAAAGCATTGTTGATGCCCTGCCCGGTATCGCCCGTTATGCGCAGGAAGCCAAACCAACTACTTTCAGCCCATCACTGGCGGCCCGCCTGGAACTGGCACTCAAAACCGTCCGCGAAGCAGACGGCACAGAATCCGCCAGCGAGCAGGTTTATCAGTTAGTTGGTGCCGGTACCAGCACCATCGAATCCGTTCCGGCCGCCATTGCGATGGTGGAGCTGGCCGGTACCGACCCGAACCGCTGTGCAATTTTATGCGCCAACCTGGGCGGCGATACGGACACCATTGGCGCAATGGCAACCGCCATTTGCGGCGCGTTGCACGGGGTCCAGGCGATTAACCCATCCTTCAAATCAGAACTCGACGCCGTTAATCAGCCCAATTTCACCAGGTACTGCGATGCACTGTTGCGCTATCGGGAGCAAAGGGAGGATGTATGAATTCAGGTTTTGCCCACCAGATTGAAACATTACGCGCCATTCGACCGCTCACGGTACTGGGCGCGGCCGTGATTGACGTGATTGCAGACGCCTGGGCTTTGCCGTGGAGCGGTTGCGATATTGAGCTAAAACAGCAAGGGGTTAATATTGGTGGCTGTGCACTGAATATCGCCATCGCCCTGAAACGGCTGGGTATTGCCGCGCAAAACGCCCTGCCCGTGGGGCACGGTGTGTGGGCCGATATCATTCGCAACGCAATGGCAAAGCAGAGTCTTCATAGCGTGGTAGACGCTGAAACGGGTGATAACGGTTGGTGCCTGGCACTTGTTGAGCCGGACGGCGAACGTACATTTATGTCCTTCAGTGGCGTAGAAAACCAGTGGCAACCAGCGTGGCTGGCTAAACTCGATGTGCCCCCAGGCAGCCTCGTCTATCTTTCCGGCTATCAGTTGGTATCGCCGTGCGGTGAACTGTTGACGAACTGGCTGGAAGGGTTGCCGGAGGTAACCGCGTTTATTGATTTCGGCCCGCGTCTTGCTGATATCTCTGATGCGCTGATGGCACGGATTATGGCCTGCCGCCCCGTGGTGTCTCTGAACCGCCAGGAGGCGCAGATTGCCGCCGGGCGACTGGGCGTGGCAGAGGAACAATTGGGAGAGGTATGGCAGCAACGGTTTGCCAGTGCATTGATTGTTCGCCATGACAAAGAGGGAGCCACCTGGTATGACGGTACTGAATCAGGTTATGTCCCGGCATTTCAGGCGACTGTTGTGGATACTATCGGCGCAGGCGACAGCCATGCCGGAGGAACGCTGGCGGGCCTTGCCGCGGGTTGGTCTCTGGCTGATTCAGTCAGGCTTGGCAACGCAGTGGCCGCCTGGGTTGTCAGCCATCGTGGCGGGGACTGCGCTCCGACGCGTGAGGAGTTACTCCTCGCACACAAAAACGTATAGATCGCTGCGGCAGTAGCTGATGCTGTACTCAACCGGCCGGTGTTGCTGGTCAAGCGCCACTTGCTTAATCACCAGCACCGGTATTTTGTCATCCATACTGATATGTTCCTGAAATTCGCTGTCCGGCATGCGGGCGCTGACGCGTGAGCGGGTGCGCTGAGGGAAAATATTCTGGCTGCGAAAATAGTCATACAACGAAATACCAATCGCATCGGGGTCATGGATTAACCCCGCCGGCACCCAGGACTCCTCAATTGAGACAGCATCTTCATCAACATAGCGAATACGCTTAAGCAAAAAAACATCGCTTTGCGGCGCAACCGACAACTGGCTGGCTACCTCTTCCGGGCATTTCACCACCCGCTTATTGACCCACAGAGTATTCGGTTTCTTACCACGCAACACCACCTGCTGAGAAAAACCGCGCGCCTCTTTCAGGGAATATTCAAATATATTATTGATTTGCGTACCATAACCACGAGCACGGGTCACCACGCCCTCTTCTTCCAGCGCCTGCATCGCTTTGCGTACTGTGATTCGCGACACCCCGGTTAACTGGCTCAGGTCACGCTCACCCGGCAGGATATTTCCGTGCTCCAGCAGGCCACTGCGCACCGCGTTTTTGACCGTTTCGGCAAATTTAAGGTACAGCGGCGTGTTATCGGGCGCGGCAATCCGTTCATTAAGGTGGGCAATTAACCGGGTATGCGCTTGTTCCATCTCTGTTTTTCTCTGGCCGGGGTTTCCTGCCAGTATACCCTAAATAATGCGAATTGCAGGAAGGTTGCAAGGCAGTACCCCCGGCAGCTTATATTAAGTATCTACCGGGGTGAGGTGCAGCTAACGCACCTGCAAGTTGCAACATGACAGATATATACGGCTACCACCACTCATGAAAATGGTGAACCGGCCCAATCCCGTGCCCTACTTCCAGAGTATCCGCTTGCGCCAGCGCAGCGGAGAGCCAGTTTTTAGCCTGCTGCACCGTATCTGCCCAGGTACTATGCCGTGGGCGTAACGCTGCAAGGGCGGCAGAGAGTGTGCAGCCTGTGCCATGGGTGTTTTTAGTCTGCACGCGCGGTGCAGTAAAACGCCATTCACCATCACGGGTAAAGAGCCAGTCCGGGCTTTCAACATCATTCAAATGCCCCCCTTTCATGAGCACTGCGCCGCACCCCATTGCCAGTAGCGCCTGCCCCTGCGCTTTCATTTCACCTTCAGTTTGCGCAGATGGCGCATCTAACAGTGCTGCGGCTTCTGGCAGGTTTGGGGTGATAAGCGCCACCTGCGGCAGCAATTTTTTACGCAGTGTATCAACGGCAGAGGCTGAAAGAAGCGGGTCGCCACTTTTGGCCAGCATCACCGTATCGAGAACGACGTTGTGGTTCTGATAGCGCCGCAGTTGCTCTGCAACCGCCTCCACAATGTCAGTCTCTGCCAGCATGCCAATTTTCGTGGAGTCGATACGCACATCGCTAAGCACTGAATCCAGTTGTGCGGCGACAAAATCCGGCTCAATGCGGTAGACCGACTGCACGCCGCGTGTATTTTGCGCCACCAGCGCAGTGATAACCGAACACCCGTAAGCTCCCAGCGCAGAAAAGGTTTTTAAATCGGCCTGGATGCCTGCCCCACCACTGGGGTCCGTTCCGGCGATTGTCAGTGCATTAACTCTTCTCATGCCAGAGCCCCTTCATTGAGGTTCCACAAGGCATCCAGCATGGCAGGAACAAAACTGCCCGGGCCCCGGCTTGCTGCAACAGCGAGCTCCCCGGCACAAGACATAATCCGGCACGCGCCAGCGACATTCACCAGCCTGTCACCCGGTAACGCGCAACTGGCGGCAACCACAGCAGAAAGCGCACACCCGGTGCCCACAACATACGTCATCAACACATCGCCTCCGGGGACAGCCAGAGTGCGTTCACCATCGGTGACATAATCCACCTCACCTGTCACCGCGACAACAGCCCCGGAACTCCGGGCAAGACGCACGGCGGCATCTATTGCCTGCTCTGCTGGCTGCAACGAATCCACTCCGCGCCCGCCTGTACCGCTACCTGCCAGCGCCATAATTTCGGAGGCATTGCCCCGTATCGCTGCCGGGCGTAATTCGCATGCCTGATGGGCAAATGTGGTACGCAACTGCAACGCACCCACCGCAACCGGATCCAGCGCCCAGGGTTTACCCGCGTTATTGGCTGCATGAATCGCTGCCATCATGCCTGCAGCTCGCGGTGTGGTGAGTGTGCCAACATTAATCAGTAAGGCATCTGCCAGGGCCGCGAATTGTGCGGCTTCCTGCTCGTCCGGCACCATCGCGGGGGACGCACGCAAAGCAAGCAAGGTATTGGCAGTAAAGGTTTGTACCACGTCATTGGTCAGGCAATGGACCAGTGGGCGGTGAGTACGGAAGTGTTGTAAAACGGTGGCGGCTTGATTGCCGCACAGCAGGTCAGGTTGCATTTCAGGCTCCTGTCCGGCGTGAAGAAGCGATACCGGACAGGTATCTGACTTCCCTACGCTGGCATTATCCAGATCAGGTAATACGGGTATTTCTCAGCCCATCTATGATGGGGCACCCCGAGTCAAATAAAACAAAATCAAAAGCTTGCGATTAATGCTCCTCATTAATCCCTGATCAGGATAGTAATGCCAGCGGGAAGTCTTGTAAACGGTAAAAGCGGCCCTTTTGGGCCATGTGTGACAGGATGTGTGACAGTTTGTATGGCACAAGCAACCATCCATTATTACGGCATAACGGTTTTTGAGCAACTTGAAAATCTGTTCCTTGACCCGCTACTCACTGCGTTAGACGAATACGGAATACCCACTCAGATCTCGACCCAGCTCAAGAACCTTATTTTGCCATCAGAACATCTTTCGGGCTCTATCTCACAGAGTAGAACAGCTCCCACTGACTGGCTTTGAGAAAACCTTAATGCGTTGGGCTGTGTCTGAAATGTAGCTTAATCTAATCCGCTGACCCTCTGTTTATGGCTGAGTTTTTTTTCTAACGCCTTCAAACCGTCCGTTTCTCGCTCATATCTCAGGAACACAGACGCAGAATAGACCAAAAGTTACTGTGCCACCCGTACACTCTCCGCAGCTACTTTATTCGTTCATGTCTTACTTAAGTGGTTTCTTATAAAATCTTTTTTTGTTGTCTTCGACCTTATTGCACGTAAAATGACCAGACATATTTATGAAAGGCGTCTTTATGGATATCGCGCTGCTCAACAGGGGCTGGAACAGAACATGGTCTGATACAATGGTGAATCTGGAAGCCCGGAAACTCGTCGAAACAGCAAACCGGCTGTCAGCATTCTATTTGCAAGATGGCCTAACACGTATCAAGTTTATCGAAGAGATAAAACAGGTCGTAGAAAAGGAGTTCGAGGCAGCACGGCGAGCTAAAACAGATGAAGAATGCATCGTATGCATCAAAAATCTGCGTGTCGAAACGGATAATCTGCACGAACAAGAACGTCTGTTAAGAACCAGAGCCGCACAGCTTTACGCGAAGGTCGAGTTTGTTAAGGAAAATAATAAAATCGTCGGTTATGTTATATCCGCTGTAAATGTGGTGCTATCAGGCGTGGTTCTCTTTGGCGGCTTTATGATGTTATCCACTATGGGGCCGATTGGTATGCTGGCTGGGGCAGTTCTGATTGCCGATGGAATGAACGGATTAACGAAAGAAGTGCTCAACTTTGATCAGCCAGCAGGACATAAACCCTCGCAAGGTATCATTGCTGACTCCGCGATGCATACGGCCCAGTTCATGGGATTTAATCCTAACACGGGCCTGGCTCTCTATAATGGTGTTACTCTTGGCGCCAGTCTATACAGCATTGCTGGACTAGCTCGAAAAACTGGAGCCTGGAGATTATTCCGCTGGCTTCCACACGATTACTATCGCAAAGTCAGCACAATGAGCACTCCTAAGCTAACAATGAAGATTGTCGGTTATGGCGTTAAAGCAAAAGTGATTTTCGACCTATTGACAACAGAAAATGGAACCCGTTAATCCTTGATAGTTTTTCGGTAACGCCATGATTTATAGGAAATTACCGGCGGCTGTGCGAAGGACATAATGGCAACCCCAAAGATCATCGCCAGCCCCCATGCTACTGCTCTATCAGGTGAGCTGAAGACGATAAGTAGCAGCAGGATAAAGGTACACACAACCACCACTCCCGCCAAGGTAACAAATCGTCTAGCGAGGTCATTTATGGCCTCTCCAGGCGTTCCTCCATATTTTTCAATATTGCTTTTTATCTTCTGCAATTCGGACTGCGTAAACCCTGAACGTAACAATGCCTCGTCAGTCACTTTCATATCGTCCCTTATCTCCCAGAAGCGTTTTCTCAATCGCTGATTGTGCAAACAATCATACTGATGAACTTTACAGCAATCCAGCCGAAACTTTGCGGCAGACTCTACCTCCCTTTCCTTAGTCCTGGTAGTACCAAGACGTTACAACCAATCCAACCCATCTATCACATAACAAACTGAGCGTAACGGAAAGGTGTGCAAATAGCGTCTAGTAATACCTGAGCCACTCTTCTCATAACCAACTACCTGTTGCAGGTGTGCCAGGTTGCCAACCCAACCAGCTAAATAGCCAGAAATCATCATATGCCGAAAGCTATGCACCAATCGCCGCTGCCCATAATCATCAAGATAAGGAATGCCAAGCTGATCTCGAACATCTGCTAAGACCTTGCCGATCTTCGGCATGTTTTGCCAGAGACAGGGGAAAAGATTTTCTCTTTCCATTGTCGATTAACGAAATCAAGAAAACCCCACTCGATCAGTTTGGGATGGATTGCCACCTGCCTTGTAGCGTTCTCGGTTTTACCCTGCCCTCCTTCCGCGATCAGGAGTAGTGCCGCTGGCTATCTTCATCAAATTTGATCTGTGATTTCTCCAGCCTGGCGATCTCCCCTCTTCTGGCTCCCGTATACGCCAACAACAAGGTGATCCATTTCTGCCAGCCATCAGGCTGCTTGAGCGCCCACCCTACAAACTTTCTCATTTCTGCTGCACTGTAAGCTCCAAACCTCGCTTTCGACGGTGCGGCGACTACTCCATCTGTCGGAGACTTCTCCAGAATATCTTTATTATCAGTCAGGAAGGTTTTGAAGAGCGATTTGTAAATCTTTAAATGCTTGTGGATAGACTCACCGCCAACCAAATCCTCAGGTGGCACATCATCACACTCGATCAATTGCTGAACCGTCATTGACCGATAAGGCTGCACTACACGCTTAGGCAAGTTTTCAACAACTTCCATCACCTGCTTAATGTCCTGCTTGGTGATCGTCATTACATTTGTAGATGCGCCCAAGACAATCAGCAGAACTTCCATAAAGCGTTCATTGGCCTGCGAGATTCCCTTCGTCCAATTCCGGGCCTTCTCCTTTTTGTACATATTCCAAGCGCCAGCCAGCGTTAGCACTTCTTTTGGTTCACCTTGCTCTTCTTGCTCTGCAACGATGGCAGAGGTGACCACCTCCCGATACTCCTGCACAACTAGCGGCTGGGGTTTACGGAAGTCGTCATTAAAAAATTGCTGGGTTAACCAATTTTCATTCTGTTGCTTTAAGTGGTTGCCGTATTCAGACAGGCGATCCCCAAACTGGTTCGGGTGGATGACTCCACGCTGAACCAGAGGAATCACAGGAGAAGCAAAAGACATGAGCAACTGCGCCTGGGTGTGGCTGTCAGTCTCCAGTGATTTGCGGAAATATTTATTACCGGTCAGGCGGAAACGAACGTAATAAATCCCGTTGCGTGTGGTGGTGTGGCGTATGGTTCTGTGGCCCATTCTGAAAGCCTCATTGAGTAATGAACTATCAAAACAGGACGTTAAATCTAGAAATTTCTTTTGATTTTCAATGGATAACGGCCAGACTACGCTGGCATTATCCAGATCAGGTAATACGGGTATTTCTCAGCCCATCATTGATGGGGCACCCCGAGTCATTTAGCGTAAATATCTATGCTGGTGCCAGATTAGAGGAAGAGGCTTGCTGACGCAAGCCCGCCCTCCTCGGGTATAGCTTATTCACCTTAAAAATACAGCCGACCCCTTTTTGCCCCATCCCGGACAATAAAAAAGGGCGCGATGCCACTACGCTATGAGATTTGAGGGATGAGCCGATCACAAGTTTGACTTAGGGATGATTCATTCGCTATCCAAGACCTCAATAATCATGTGACAATAGGAGACTAAAAAACAACACCAGTACAGGACGTTATGAGTAACCACTTATTCCATAGAAGAGCAAATGTGGGTGGTAACTTCTCTGGCGGTTGAAGGCGCTACATCTGCCAACAAACTACATTAAGGATGATTCATGGCAACTGGCTATTTTCTTCGCATCGGCGATAAAACCTCATGCGGCGGCGGCATCCTTTCAGGCTCTGTGCATCATAGCTTTGGCGATCTGCCAACAGCAAGACATGGCGATTCGGTGTCATGTGGCAAGGATGGTAAAACATACAGTATAGGTGGTGGCATACCTGATTACAGAATCAGAGGCGTTCCTGCTGCTGGAACGTTACATAGCCGCTCTACCTGTTCCTGCAATGCAAGGTTCATTTCATCACTACCAGAGGCCGAATACTGGGTAGAGGAAGAAAAAGTAGTTAAAGCCGCCCCTGTTGTAGCTCCTCTGGTTGCCGCTCCCCCTACTCCTGAACCTGCAAAGGTTGAAGAGCCTGAACAACATGCACAGGTAGCGAAGAAGAAAGTAGAAACCAGGCGCGAACCTGTTGATGCTGGTTTTTGCGTACTTCCATACGGGGCTGAAACTGGTGCCTATGAACCGTGGCTATTCGAAAGTGAACCACCAGTAGGAACACGCGAACTCTACCGCTCGCTTAACGGTGCAGGTAAGGAATACAAAGCCGGTTCTATTCTGCTTCTGGTTGATCCTGATAAGCAGGATGACGAACAAATTGCCCACATGAAAGCAGCAAAACAGCGCATTGATACGGCACTGGAACCGCTGACACATGAGGAGGCTAACTTACTGCACAAGCATTACGCAACCATCGCTAATTTCACCAGCTATGCTGATACAGGAATTGGTCTTGCGGCTGATCCTGTTGGAAAATACTTTGAGAATATTGAAAGAATTCTCAAAGAGATCCAGGAAACTTATAAAAATACGTACATGACACGAGGTGCATTAATCGGCGAACAGTTTTATGTCAGACGTAGCCAATTGTTTAAAGAGCTTGAATCCATACTCAAAGTCGGTTTCCTGAATAAGGCTATGAAATTCGGAGAGTATACCAAAATAAAAAATGCACTCGGCCTGTCCAGCAGTTCTATTACCCACAAATGGAATGAAACGGGGATCAGAGACATTGAAGGCTATGCTACCCACATCGAACGGGCAGCTAAATACGTAAAAGCAATGCGTTACACTGGTTATTTAGGTATTGGTTTTAGCGGACTCCATTCTCTTAACGAAATTCATGAGGCGTGTTCTGTTGGTCGCGAAGCTGAATGTACCAAGAAAAAGTATACTGAGATAGGTAGTTTTGCTTTGGGTACAGGTGGCGGTGTTTTCGCTGGTGGCGGGGCTATACCATTATGCGTCGCAATCGGTGTTGGTACTGCTGGTGTTGGCGGGCTTGTTTGTACCGTTATTGCAGGTGTTGGTTTAGGGTACGCTGGTAGCACAGTGGGGAGTGCTGTTGGGGAATTAGGTGGAGAACAGTTGTATGACGTTTTCGGCAATTAATTTTCTGATGATACATCGAGTTGAAATCGCTGGGATCTTTTTGATTCTCGGAATAATTAATTATGTTTATTCCGTGATTTATGACAAATTAGCCAAGAGAAAATTCATGACTCTCTGCTCGCTATTTGTTGAAAAGTTTGGAGCAAGGCCAGCTGAAGTCTTAATTTATCAGGATTGTGGATTCTTTTTCTCATTTATGCGCGATGCATTCTTTATTAAAGCATTATACTTTAAAGAAAACTCATTCCATACGCGAGGAATGGATAATGAACAAATACGTTTCATTAAAGAACTTCCTAATCAGTACACCGATTGGTTACGTGTAAAAGTGCGACTTTCCATTGTCGGTATTGCTTTACTATTCATGATGTTATCAGTTTTCTATTTACCATCATTCATTTGACGGCAATAAAATATCAAAGTGTAAAATTTGGATATTTATTCACTCCCAATCAATTCCATCTTTTACATAATAAAATAAGGATAGAGTAAACGTATGCAAATAGCGTTTAGTGATCCCTGCGATTTTCTCGTGTCAGAAAGTTTGCTGTAGATGCAGAATGTTTCTCACCCACCCAACTATTGCCGAAGAGCAGACTCTATGACGAGTCGAATGCAGTAACTGCAGTTGTCCGTAATCATCCCGATAAGGGATACCAGGCTGAGCACAAAACGCAGCAAACACTTTGCCGATCTTAGCCATGTTCGTACCTTCCTCTTCTGAGAAAATCGGCTCTTTCCACTGGCGATCAAGGTCATCCCCCAAGTATGTGTCAGGATAGCTGTCACCCTCTCTGAGAAAACACCAGGGGGGTATAGAGTGACAATGAAGCGAATTTCCCTTGAACGAAAAACCAGCATACTAGCTAAGGATGATGGAAACAGGTACAAAGTCATTTGATGTAGTAAAATCATCTGTAAATCAGTTATGGCTCTCTTATTCCCATTTGTATGGTCACTTTCTATTGTTAATTAGGAACATATCATGCTAGACCTCTGCTTAGGGTACTTAAAAGAAAGGATGAACCAGTCAATAAAGAATGTTTTTGATTTATCAAATGATTTAGTAATTGTCTCACCGCCTGTAGATCTGGATGGTTCTAAATCACACGAAATACAAAACAAGGTCCTCATTTTCATTAGCAATATCGAAAAAGACACGTTTTCCAAAAGTTACCGTCCGGACAACAATAGCAACAGAACAACCCTCTCTTCGAAACCACTTTTTATCACGCTGACGGTTACCATCGCCGCTAATTTTAGCTCTGCCCATTATTCAGATGGGTTAAAAGTCCTGTCGCACTTACTGGCATTCTTCAACCGCAACAGCAATTTCACCCACCAAAACGCCCCTGATTTACCTGAAAGTATTGAACAAATTAACATGGAGCTGGAATCCATACCGGGAGAGCAATTAAACCATATGTGGGGTGTATTCGGCTCACACTACCTGCCATCATGCGTTTACCGGGTGAGAGCACTGGTACCAGACAGTGAAGCAATTCTGTCCCAGGTGGGCAACATTCATATTTCCAATGCAGACATCACCAAAAGGAATAACTAAATGGCAGACTATCAATCCATCTTAAGCATTAAAGTGCAGCATGAGTATTACAATTCATTTAAAGATGAACTGGCACCTTTTGATATCATTGCGGATGAAAATACAGAAATTTTATTCAGGCAATACAGTATCCTGGTGAAATCCAGACCAGGAACCATACAACTTGTGGTGGATGCAGAATCATTTACCGATTTAGCTGCTTTAACCCAAGAGTTTAATCTGATGTTTTACCTCGTAAGTACCGACTCTGTAGTCAGAAGCATTACCGGGATGCCGAATGCATTTGATATTGCTAGTATAAATGCTGAGTTTACACAGGGAAACTCCATGCAGATCCGTGTTGACAACTGGATTAATTGTGACCAACTCAATGAGTTCACACAACATCAAGGAACAACCATTTATAATAAAAATTTAATCGGGATACTTAGCATTCACATCCCAAAAAAGTTATTTAACTTAGATAAAAAAACCATCACTCTTCAATTCAACACCATATCAACTTACTGGAAATATTATCTTTGCTCATTAAATTCCACAGCCAATATCAACATAGCGGGCTCATCTGGTATAGCCAGTTCGTTTACTGAACAGGCCAATGAACAGATCTTAAATCAAACTGCACGGGTTTTTATTTCAGACCACCGAATACCCTTAATGAAAGTATGTGCAGAATCTTTTTCATTGTTAAGTGACAAGAAAACAATTGTTAAGTTACTTCCACTTCCTGATGCAAATAATACCTCAATACAACTTATTGATGGTAGCATGCGTTTAACTTCTCATATCTATGTGGCCTGTAACTAACATTTTTTATAACCAAAAAATCATAGAATAGATACCAGGGAAAGCAGGCATTGAGTCGGCACACACCATTGAAACCGAATGGCTCAACTCAGGGGAAACCACTATTTAACGCGGAAATCATTATATCTCACTGTATTTATTTAATAATTTCATTACTGATTTGGTGTTCTGGCAACAGAATAATCATCATTGACCAACCCACAGCTAAAGTTCTGGCAGAAGCATGTAAATCTCGCCGCCCGCCAACATTCCCCAGTAAAACCCGGTCAATATTGCCTGCCAGATAACAAAAAAATGAACCACAGGGTATTATTAAAAAATTCCAAAACCTGATTAGATTTTATTGTCAATCGGAGTTGACAGAAAACTGAGCAGACGCTATACCATGATTGTCAATAGTAAAATACTCTTAACTTGCCTGAATGCCTTTCTTAACAGTGTATTTCACAGTGTGTTTTCCTGTGTGTTAATCATGGGCATGGTTGCCAATCAATTACATGAAGGTCCAAACTATGGGCGTAATGAAAACACCTGGCGTATATATTGTTGAGAAGAATGCATTTCCAAACTCTGTTGTGGAAGTGGCTACTGCAGTACCCGCATTTATTGGATATACAGAAAAAGCGGATAACGGTGGCAAATCGCTAAGCAATCAAGGATGGCGTATTACTTCAATGTCAGAGTATCGGCAATATTTTGGCGGGGAGCCTCAACATACATTCGAAATAGCAGAGGTACCTGAAAACCCCGATACCAATATCAGAGAGGCATTTAAACAGGCAGGAAAAGCTTACCAAATAACCCAGTCGAATACCCGCCATCACCTTTACTACAGTATGTTACTTTTTTTTCAAAATGGCGGCGGCCCTTGCTATATCGTATCAGTAGGTAGCTACGCCGATGATATCGATGCAGATGTATTAAAAAACGGTATTTTGCCTCTCATTAAAGAGGCAGAGCCCACCATGCTGCTCATACCGGAAGCAATACAATTGAAAGAAGATGACTGTATCAACGTTGAGCAAGCCATGTTGGGGCACTGTGGCGGAAAAATGAAAAACCGTGTCGCAATTTTAGATATTTGGAACGGTTACAGAGACCGCCAGCATCCCGATGGTGACTGTGTTGAAAATTTCCGGTCTAAGCTTGGTATTAACTATCTCGATTATGCTTCTGCCTACTACCCCTGGCTCAATACATCAATTGTGCAAGACAGTGATGTGAGTTTTCGCAATGTCAGCAATATAGATAAACTGGTCGAACTCCTGAATGCCGAAGTTGCCGCCATGTTCAGTGATTTAGATGGTCTTTCCCCGGAAGAGCTCAGTACGGGAAGTAACAAGTTAAGAGCGACACGCAAACAAGGCATGCTGGACGAAATTACTAAGTTAAGCGGCACAATATCCAGTTCGGATGCCGTTCTGCTGCATAAAACGCTTTCAAACATGAGCCCGTTATATCAAACCATTATGGCGGACATCAAATTCCAGCAAAATATCCTGCCACCATCGGCTGCTATGGCGGGTATTTACACCATGGTGGACAACTCCCGTGGAGTATGGAAGGCACCCGCGAATGTCAGTGTTAATGCAGTGGTCTCACCAACCGTAAATATCAGCGACGATGAACAAGAAGATTTAAACGTGACAACCCAGGGAAAATCGATTAATGCCATCAGGCCATTCATTGGCGAAGGTACATTAGTCTGGGGTGCAAGAACGCTTGATGGCAATAGCCTGGACTGGCGTTATATCAACGTCCGGCGCACGATGATTATGCTGGAAGAATCTATCAAACTCGCTTCAAAAGCCTATGTTTTTGAACCCAATGTCGCCAACACCTGGGTGTCTATGGAAAGTATGCTGGGTAACTTTCTGTATGGTATCTGGAAACGCGGTGGTCTGGCAGGGGCGATTCCGGCTGATGCCTATAATGTTAGTGTGGGTCTGGGTAAGACAATGACTTCCAACGATATCTTAGAAGGTATTCTGCGTATTACCGTGCTGGTAGCGATTGTCCGGCCTGCAGAATTTATCGAAATCACCTTCCAGCAGAAGATGCAGGAATCGTAGATGCGTACCTGATGTCTGTATTTGGTTAGCATTTAATATCGGCGAATATAACGTGGTTAGTTATTTAGGAGAGCCCCATGGCAGACGATGGTTCAGCACAATCCCAAACTGTATGGCCCATGCCCAAATTTCATTTTGAAGTGAAATGGGACGGTGGTGCAGGCGCAGGAATGGTTTCCGCATTTCAGGAAGTATCAGGGCTTGATTCGGAAGCACAACCCATTGAATATCGCGCAGGTAATAGCCCGGTATTCTCAACTATAAAAATGCCCGGTTTGATAAAAAGCGGTAACGTCACGCTTAAGAAAGGTATTTTTAAAAGTGATAATAAATTCTACGAGTGGTATGCAAAGATCAAAATGAATACCATCGCCCGAACTGCCGTCACAATAAATTTGTTAGATGAAGGCGGCAAGCCAGTAATGAGTTGGAAATTAAAAAATGCCTGGCCAACTAAAGTCACGGGTACTGACTTAAAATCAGATGGCAATGAAGTTGCGGTTGAAACCATTGAGCTCGCCCATGAAGGATTAGAAATCTCCGTGTGATTTCTATCACTAAGCAAGGGCTTACCCGTACTCCAGAGGCAGGACTTATTATCCCGAACGAGTGAATAGTGAAATTATGGAAAAAACCATGGGAGCAACTCAAGGTGATGGCGACTGGCCTCTTCCTGCTTTCTACTTTAGTGTTTCCATCAGTGGGTGTGCCGGTGATACAGCTTTTCAGGAGGTTTCCGGGTTAGAATTCAGTATAGAAACTGAAGACTATTTTGAAGGCGGTAATAACTTAGCTTACCACTTACCGAAATCAATCAAAAATAGCAACCTGACATTAAAAAGAGCGGTAACTGAAAAGACATCTAAGTTACTCACCTGGTGTCTGGGTATTTTAGATGATCAGTTTTCCAAACCGATCCCGACGAAAAGCGTGTCGATTAATTTACTAAATGAAAATGGTGTTACCTGTAAAAGCTGGACAGCATCAAATGCATACCCGGTAAAATTGAAGATGGAACCTTTTAATTCAACAAAAAATGACATCGCAATAGAAGAAATTGAAATTTGCTTTAACCATCTGAAAAGGAACTTATAACTGTGCCATTAGAGATAAGACAACTGGTCATTAAATCAAAAACAATAAGCGACGATAGTAAAGATGACTATGCGGGTACTGATAATCCGGACCAGGCTTCAGACCAGAGCCCGGTAGAGAAAAGTATTGTTTATCAGCTTATTGGTGCTTCTGACGAATTAAGAGAAAGGTGAGTGAATTACGTTGAGGACATAGGGAATGGAAAGAATTATAATAAAATCAGTTACATCAAAAGGAAGTGTCGCACAAACATTCTCAGCCACGCTGAATCCTAATAGTGTTAAACATGTTTATGGTATTTCTTATACAAATACAGGATTACAACAACAGGGTGATATCTCGCCAAAGACAGCTTTTAAAGGATATCAAAGCGAAAAACTCGACTTTCAGTTGCTGCTGGACGGAACCGGAGTTACGGGTAAAACAAGCACTGCAACCGTGCAGAAGCAACTTGCAACACTGAAAAAAGTGGTTTACGCATACAATGGCGAACAGCATGAACCCTACCCGGTAGTAATAACATGGGGATCATCGGTAAACTTCAGAGGCCGCTTAACATCTATAAATGTAGATTACTCACTCTTTGATTCTTCTGGCAATCCGTTACGTGCCACAGTAGCACTTAGCTTTACTAAATTTTTAACCCAAAAAGAGAAACAGGCATTAAAGAAACAGTCTTCACCTGACCTGACTCATATTATTGAATTTAAAGCCGGGGATACTCTCCCCATGTTATGTTATAAAATTTATAATGACAGTAGTTATTACCTTGAGGTTGCACGCGCTAATAACCTAATCAGTAGCAGGCAAATAGAGCCGGGCACCAAACTGTACTTTCCACCACTTGCGTAGCTATCAGGCTTATTATGGCAATATCTCCTTCATCCAATAGCACTGGCGTAACAACCTTTACCATTAAGGTTAATGGTAATGCAATTGACAGTTCTATTGGCATTATATCAATTCATATCCATTACAAAATAAATCATATCGCATCTGCAGAGATAACTATTAGCGACGGTGATATAGCCTCGCAGAAATTTGATGTCAGCGATGCAGAAACCTTTAAACCAGGTTCAACCATTTCTATTTCTGCAGGGTATGAAAGTGATGAAAAGAACATTTTCGACGGAATTATTATTGGTCATGGTATAGAAATAGCATCTGATAACAGCACATGCCTTAATATTGTTTGTAAAGATCAGGCGATTGCGATGACGATCGCCAAACATAGTCAGTGTTTTCTTGCAAAGTCTGACAGCAATATAATCAGTAGCCTTCTTGCCAATTACTCCAGTCTGACAAGTTCCGTAGGGAGTATTACTGATCCCCATGCTGAGTTGGTTCAGTTCAACAGCACTGACTGGGATTTTATTCTCACTCGTGCTGAAGCAAACGGTTTTGTTGTCACCAATCAATCCAATAAAGTGACCGTCAATAAGCCTTCGGTAAGTGGTTCAGCTGCGCTCATTGTCACATATGGAACTGATTTAATGTCATTTTCAGCAAAAGTGGACGCACGAAATCAATTGAGTAGTGTAACGGCAACCGCATGGGATTCTACCAAACAAGATATGGTTACAGGCACAGGCCCGGTTCAATCTATTTCGGGTCAGGGTAATTTCACCAGCCAGGATTTAGCTAAAGTATTGGGTATCAGTGATTATACGTTGCAAACTGCGTCAACCATCAGTTCAGACTCGCTCACGAGCTGGGCTAATGGCCAGCAAGTGAAAGCAATGCTGAGCAAAGTACGCGGAAATGTCACTTTTCAGGGAAACGCAGACGCCAAAATTGACAGTTTAATTGAACTGGCTGGGGTTGGAGAACGTTATAATGGAACACACTATATTGGCGGTATTCACCACCGTATTGAAAAAGGCCAGTGGATTACCACGGCGGAACTGGGAATATCACCAATGTGGTCGGCAGAGCACCGTGACATTGGCGCACCACCTGCCTCGGGGTATTTACCTCCTGTTGATGGCCTGCAAATCGGGGTGGTAACTAAATTAGATGAAGACCCGGATTCAAATTACCGGGTTCAAATTAAAATACCCATATTAAATAGTGAAGCTAATTTAATATGGGCACGCTTAGCATCCTACTATGCATCTTCTGGCTATGGTAATTTTTTCATACCAGAAGTAGGAGACGAAGTTATTGTGGGCTGTATCAATCAGGACCCTGGCAATCCAATTATTCTGGGCTCACTGTACAGTAGTAAAAATAAGATGCCAGAGGATCTAACGGCTGAAAACTACATCAAGAGCATCGTAACCAAAAGCAAGCTGAAAGTTATATTTGATGATGAGAATATTGTGATGACGTTACAAACACCTAATGGCAATTCCATCGTGTTAAGCGATAAAGGTAAATCAATCACTCTGACTGATCAAAACAGTAACTCAATTAGCTTAGGGGAAAGTGGTATTAGTATAACCAGTAGTAAAGATATCACTATCACAGCGAAGAACTCTGTCAGCGTTGAATCCACCAGTAATACAACCATCAAGGCTACTGGTGATGCACAAATATCAGGTCTTAATGTTTCAGCACAAGCCAATACGGGGTTAACGTTGAAAGGAAATGCAACGGCTGAACTATCCTGTTCGGGGATAACGACCATTAAAGGTGCGCTGGTTAAAATTAACTAACTGTTTCACAGCGGAGTTAACTTATGCCTTTTGCAGCGAGAATTACCGACTTACAAATCTGCCCAATGGCAACCCCCGGGCTTCCCCCAGTGCCTCATGTTGGTGGCCCCATCATAGGACCTGGGGTACCAACTGTATTAATTGCCAACCTTCCGGCTGCAGTCCTTGGTGATAACTGCACCTGCGTGGGGCCACCCTCTACCATCATTAAAGGTTCAGCTACCGTAATGATTGGCGGCAAACCGGCTGCCCGAATGGGAGACACAACAGACCATGGGGGAACCATCACTTTAGGGTGCCCCACTGTCATTATTGGCGGTTAAACCCCAAAAGGATGCACGCAATTTATGGCAAACGACAACGCGTTTTTAGGGACCGGCTGGGCATTTCCACCCAGATTTGATGGTCCAAATCATGACGTGGTCATGAGCTCTGATATTGAGGATATTGAACAGAGCTTAACAATTTTACTCTCCACAACCCCCGGAGAGCGCCCCATGGTGCCTGATTTTGGCTGCCGAATTAATCAATTTGTATTTGAAGAACTCACGCAGACAGTACTGACGCAACTGGAGTCCGAAATTCGTCTGGCAATTTTATTTTTCGAATCACGTATCAATGTGGAGGATATCTATATTTTACCAGAGCAGATTTCGGGGAAATTACTCATTCAAATAGACTTTAGTGTTATCACCACCAATACGCGTAGCAACATGGTTTATCCATTCTATTTAAACGAAGGCACATTGATATCCTCTCAATTACTGCCACTACCTGATAAATGGGATAAAGCATAATGACATCCCGACAGCAGCGGCTGGATGATGCAATTAATGCATCTATGGTTAAACCACACGAGCTGAGTTTTGAACAGTTAATTTCCTGGGCGCAACAATTTGCTCAGCAGTTACCCTTTCGTAATCTGCGAGATCAGATTGAGGGTGACTGGGGAAGTTTATTTCAAAAAAGCGAAATTGTGGTATGTGCTGCAATATCAACCAGTAGTATCCGGCAGATTCAGGCACAGTTTAAACATGCCATGGGCCAGAGTGAAGTCGTTACTGCTGAATTTCTGTTTGTCCTGCTAAAACGGTTACAGGCATGGTATCAGCACCTGCCTTCAACCCCAGATACAGCATACCAGTTTAGGTACTATTTACTGCATGAATATCAATATCACCTTTCACTGCCACTTAGCCTGATGGTTAGCCGGTTGCCAGAGCAATTCAGACACAATGTGCAAGAGCTGGATGAGTTATGGAAACTTGACCAACAAAAATTAGCTACTGCATCTCGTGCGTTGCAACATGATAGTTTTATTGACCACATGCGCCATTGCTTTGCAAAAATAGTCTATGTCATCAAACAAATAAAAAAACACAGCCAGAAGGTATTACAAACTGCATTAATGCACCAGGATAATGCCCCACAACAGGCACTCTACTTTTCTTTTCTGAAATTATTTAAACTGGCTCAAAAAAAACTCAATACTTTTACTGAAAGACACTTGCAGTTTTATTACCAACGAGTTCTGCAACAAGAAAAAAAACCTGCGGAAGATAATTCCATATATCTTAAGCTGTCATTAAACAGCCAAACTAAAAATACGATTAAGTTTGATCATGGAGCCGAATTCAGCCCTGGTGATGCTCCTGACTTTAGTCCAATCATTTATCGCAGTTGCTACCCGATTGAGATTACCAATGCCGAAGTATCGCATGTCTTCAACCTCACATTACAGCGTGACCCATTAGTTTCGCCCGAAAAAGAGACTGGTTTAGTGTGCGGAGTTAGTGGGCAAAAACTAAAAGTAACAGCGAACGCAACGGGTGATAACTTCCCATTTGAACAACGCTTCAATATATTTAGCAATAAGCACAAACATGGTAATAACACACAACCAATGGGGCTTATAATTACTGACCCAATATTTTCCATGCAGCAAGGGAACCGTGTTATTAATATAGTGTTCCACCTCAAAGAGGTGCGCTCCAACATTATTTCTCAAGAATTACTGGCGGTTAGTGAAAATACTACAGAAGTATTAACAAGAGTTTTCAGTCTGTTACTCAACGTGCATGCACATCTGTTCGAAGATTGGGTAACCAGAATAAATGCCAGTAGCCTGGTAAAACAAGTTTCGGCAGAACAACTCAACGAGTTACAAAAATTAAAGCAGTCACAGAGAGTTTGGGTAGCTTATAAATTATTTTACTCACAGCTTGTACATTTTATTTGTTCAACGACAGATAAAGGCGAGCAATATGGTTTAGCTAAAATTGATTTCCTGTTTCGTGTTATTGGGCAGATAACAAGCCGGCGCTGTCTTTACAATGTTCCCTGGTTAACCGAAGCTGATATCAGTGAAATCCTCACTACTATAGAGCCACTTCTTACCGAAGAACCAACCGCTTACACCACCATAAAGGAGTTACTCAGTTACTCTCCCATTGCCGCTTTTTATCAACTCTTTCAGGGGGTATTTCAGATTGATGTTTCAACCGAAAATGGCTGGGAAACACTCACTGACGTAGAGATTAATCCTTGCGAGTCACATGAATGCAAAATTGGATTAAAGGTAAAATGCAATATTGATACTGGCTTTAAGCCTGTCATTCCTGTGGACGACAGTTTGCCACACAGCGCTTCACTAAAAATCACCCTGAAGCGGCAAAGTAATTGTTTCCCTTATGCAATATTCCGGGATTTTGAATTAGCAAAACTCGCAATAACAACTCAAGTGGCAGGGGTTACACAGATGCAGTTGTTTAACCCTGAAGGACAAGTGGACTCCGCACAACCCTTCTTCTTGTTTGGTTCACTCCCTTATATTGATGCTTACGCGGTAATTGCTAATGAAGAGATTGCCAGAAAAACTGTCAGCCAATTATCTCTGCACCTTGATTGGGGTGACTTGCCGCGGGGTTCAGATGGTTTTCAACAGTACTACGCTCAGTACCCTTACCATTACACTAATGCAAGTTTCCAGGTCACTCCGGAAGTGCTCAAAAATGGGCAATGGACTGAATTCGGCCCATCTCAATTACCCTTATTTACGCCCGGGAGTGGTGTGCTTCACCATGGTAGAGTTTTTCGGTTTACTAACATGAATAACTGTTATACCCCCGTTACCCATAGCTGGCCAAAAACACCTTACAGTAATCAGTCTGGCTTACGTAATGGGCTGTTTAAATTAAGGCTGACTGGCCCGGAATACGCATTTGGCCATAAAGATTATGCCCCTTTATTGAGTGACATACTGACTCATAACGTCACAAAGAAGCGTAAGAAGTCACTCCCCAACCCACCTTACACACCATTAGTTACCCATATTTCTATAGATTATTCGGCAGAGTCAACAATTGACTTAATCAGTGCCAGTGACGATAACGCAATGCAAAGCAAAGTCGTTCATTTGCATCCTTTCGGTGAAAGGGTTATTTATCCGCGCGCGCAAACTCGCCAGCTTATGTGGCCACGATTCTTTCCTAATTATAAGGAGGACAGTCACTGCTTCATTGGCATCACCGCCACAGAACTATCAGGCTATTTAAACCTGTTCTTTGTATTTGATGGAAGCTCAAAACTATTGATGCCTTATCCGTCAACTTCCTATACCTGGTATTATCTGGTTGATAATGAATGGCATGCATTTAATCCTAACCAAATCATTCACGATACCACTCTCAACTTTCTTACTACCGGTATTGTTACCTTAGATATCCCGAGCGAAATTAATACCGGGCACAGCGTAATGCCATCGGGTTTGTTCTGGTTACGTGTCAGTACAAATAAAGGGGTTGACCATTACCCTGACTGCCTGCATGTTGCCACGCATGTGGTGACCGTGGCTGGCAAAGGTGCGCCCCTGTCTGCGGACGGTGTCACTGTAATGCCTTTTTCTGCATGGCGCAGCACACCACGCAAGGCCAATTTGGCAACCATTGCCCAATTAAATGCAATGAAGAAAACACCTGAAATAGAAAGTGATCACGCATTTCAGGTACGCGTAAGCGAAAGTTTACGCCATAAAGGTAAAGCCTTAACTCCCTGGGATTATGAACATCTGGTTCTGGAAAACTTCCCTGAAGTAGGATCCGTACACTGTTTTCCCACACGAACATTTTCTTCACAGTGCCCGGTGCCCGGACATGTACTCATTATCGTCACCCCGTTACATACCACTTGCGACCACTCGCCTTGTATACCAAAACAACTGGATTCATCTTATCTTCTCAATATTCGGCGTTTTCTACTCGCCATTTCACGCCCGCAAGTACAAATAGAAGTACGGAATCCTGGATACGAAAAAATCCAGATTAGATGCAAAGTCACCTTAAAAGAAGGTGTGAATCATGGCCCCGTATTGCGCAGGCTCGAATATGCCATAAAAACACAATTGTGCCCCTGGGAGCAGAATACGCTTAATACTGGTTTAGGATTCTGCTTATCACTCGAAAAGCTGAGTGCTTTTATACGCAGGCAAGAAGATGTTGTTGAGGTCAGTGCGTTATCAGCCCTGAAAATCAGCGTGGATGACGATACTGACTATACATTGCTCGATAGTGCGGTAAATAGCCACCCCATCCGCGCGGCTTATCCATGGTATTTATTGATTCCTGTGGAGCATCACTACATTCAAATTTCCCCCGATAACCTTATTCATGACCCCGTGGCCGTTGGTATTGGTGAATTGGTGATCGGTGAACAGTTTATTGTCAGTACATCAACGACTTCGAATCAAAAAGGGACGAAAAAATAATGTCAAAACGTAATCGAAGTACGCTTAAGAACTATTTTCGTCATGGAACTATGCCGTCAGCGGAGCATTTTTCTGACTTGATTGATTCCTGTGTCAACCAAATTGACGAGGGGTTTATCAAGCCCCCAGAAACGGGGCTTCAGCTTAGAGCATTAGACCAGAAGCATCTGTTGAGCTTTTATCAACAAAATAGCCCTAATACCCCGCTATGGCATGTTGGGTTTGCCCCTCAGGATATTAATCTGCACATTTTTGCAAACCCAGAAGCCGATATAACAGATGATAACCCGGACAATACCGCGACAACACAGGCTATCAATCTCGCACTAACCCCTCAAGGTAATGTGGGAATCAATACAGCAACCCCGAAACAAACTCTCGATGTCAATGGCACCGTTGCTTCGCAAGGAAGAATGGGCACCACACTCATTGAAACTCCTGTCCCAGCCGATGGTGAATGGCACGACATTACTCCTGAGCTGGAAGGGTGCCATATGTTAGAAGTGGTGGCGGGAATTGGTATCCGACACAGTGGACGTTATGCGCTGGTTCATGCTGTCGCCATTAATACCTGTGCCCCTAACAAGCACTGGTGGCAATGGCAGGATAAAAACCCCATTCATATGACGCAGGCTTACTTCCACTCTTCTGCAGATAAGATTCAATTACGCTGGCGGCAAAAAAACCATAAAGGCACAGTACGCCCCTATTTTTTACAAATTCGCACCAATACATCTTTTGGTGAAAATCAAATTATCCAGTACCACATTACGCACTTATGGAATGACCAATTTATGCAGCGCTGCCAACAAACGGCTGCGGAGGATTAATCTGACGAATGTCTAAGACTATTTCGAAAAAACGCCATGGTGATAACCCGAATAGTTTTGAACATCTTTATCAACTTGGCCTGACGTATATCCAGCAGCTGAGTGGTCATATATGGACTGACTACAATACGCATGATCCAGGTATGACTATCCTGGAGCAGGTTTGCTATACCCTGACGGACTTGATTTACCGGTGTGAGTTTGATGTCGCTGACTACCTGAGCGACACCTCCGGGAATATTGATTATCCGGCACATGGGTTAGCGTTAGCACAAGATATCATCCCGGCCTGCCCACAGCAGCCTGAGGAATACGAAGCATGGCTATTAACCCGGCTTCCTGAGCTCGACAAAGTGTGGTTTCGCTGGAGTGAAAACGCTCCGGGGCTTGGTATTTACACAATTAACGCCCAACTTAACCACTTTTACGCATTAAGCCAGTACCGTTCTGATGCCGGCAGCCATTCGTTTTATACCCAGCAACATGCCGCCCTCAGCCATATTCGCCGTGAGTTCTATCGTGTTCGTGCTCCAGGTGAAGACCTGGCAGATATTGCGTTAACCGGGCAGCGCCCCCTGACACTTACTGCAACCATTCATATTAGCGATGATGTTACTGATGTCACCTGGCTTACTGCCAACCTCTACCACCGGATCAGCCTGTGGCTGGAATCGACTGTCCAGAACACACCTGTTTATGTGGTAAAAGAAGCGCTGCTCGCCGAAGATGGCATTCAACAAATCGGGCAACTGCAATTTACCCAATACAACGATAATGCAGGCCACAGCACACCCATTCCTGTTGAAAATATTGCGCCCTTTTCTTATTTGAAACTGCCGGAGTCTGCGGCTGATTCCGGTATTGAGATAATCCAGTTTCAGCACCCGGTGAATATCGACTACGCAGATCTTGCTATTCAACTTGAACAGATCCAATACTTGCGGCGTGCAGAACGGCTCAACACCACCAACGCGCCCATTCTGCCCGCGGGGCGCTATTTTGATTTCAGCCGTTATGAATCTATTCAAACCCTCTTCCCCAGAAACTACCATCTGGCACCGGGAATACCGAATCATTACAACGCGCAACAACAAGCTCAGCGCCATCAGCTACGCGGTTTTTTACTACTGTTTGACCAACTCATGGCCAATTTCTGTGATGACATAGCAGGGTTAAACACACTGTTTTCGTTGTCATTAGACTCAGAAGCAACCTACCACACGCATCTGTTACAGGATGATGAGTTTCATAATATTGACCAGCATTATCCGCAAAATGCCCGTGCCCGGCTGGAGCACCTGCGCAAGAAATTTGATGATTACCCGGAGAGAAAAAACCGCATTTTTAATTATTTTCTTGCGCTTTACAGTGAGCGTTTTCCGGATTTTCTACACCGCCAGTTTAACCCTTATTTTTCTGCCGAAGAGGTGGAAAAACAGCTACTGAAATATAAACAGGCTTTTATCCTGAATATAACCACGATGACTAACGGCCGGGGGCTTGGTGATAATTTACTCCAGCCAGAGCACCAGGGCGGTTACAGCCAGCGCCTTTCGTTACTCATTGGGCTGTTTCCTCATGCGCTTTCACCTCTGGGCTACACCCATGCCATTACTCAGCATGCACTGGACCTGGTACCCAATGAACCCTGGTGCCAGAGTGATATTGGCAAGAAAATAGTGCAATTGCTCCCCCCAGAAATACTGGCAAGCCTGCAACCTGTGGCGGATAACAACACGCAAGAAGGCGTGGATGAGGAGCAGGCCCGGAAAATGAAGTTAGCCATGCCCCTGTTCAGTGCGCAGACACTGCCCGACGTATTGCTGCAATTGGGTATTGACAACCGCAGGTACCGCCTGCTTCACCGTGCGGAACATAGTGATTACCAACTGTTTTTTAATGCCAGCGGTGAAGACCCACAGCAGTGGTTATATATTGCCAGCCACAATAACAAACAACAGCTCACTCAGTTTTGCCACCAACTACAACGCTGGCTGATTCAGTTAAACCAAAACAGTGAAGGGCTGTATATTGTCGAACCTATTTTACTGCGTACCGAGGAAAATAACGCGTCATGGCGCGATTACGCCAACCGGGTAACGGTGGTATTTCCCGGCTACACCGCGCGCTTTAGTAACCTGAAGTTTCGTGAACAGGTTGAGCAATTAGTCATTGAAAACAGCCCGGCACACCTGCTGGTTCAGTGTCAGTGGCTTGATTTCTCTGCGTTCAGCCAATTTGAAACGCTGTATACCAGGTGGCGGCAGGCCAAATCCAGAGCATTGCAACGCAGAGAAAACCAACCGGAATGCGATGCCATTGCCAAACAGTTATACCCGCTGATTCAACCCCCTCAGGATGCAACAAATGAGGCGTTGAAGATATGAACCAATTGCACAAGATTAATCAGGCCAGTATCGAATTCGACTTCACTGAATTTTCAGATGCGGAGACTTTTGAGTTGCGCGCCGCTCAGTGGGTCACCCAACAATTACTTCCGGTAATTGAAACGATATTCGATGATGTGTGTCCTGAGCATCAAACCCTGGTTATCGACACACTGACACTCGACCTCGGTGAATTTAACTCAACAACGTTTTACACACAGGCACCTGAAAAACTCAAATATCTGCTACAAGAAAAACTGCGCGCTCAACTCAGAACAGCTACACAGAATTCCTCCAGTCTATGGACCACGAGCGCAAAAACAGGGGATAACCAGGCACACCCTGAACCCAATACAATGGTGGTGTTAAGCCAGCAGCAACTGCGCTGGAGTGAACTCTGGCAGTTCCTCAACACGGGCATTCTGCCGTGGACTTCCAGGGGTGAACAGTCACTGGAGTCACTCGGCCTGGTTAATGAATTGACCGGCCATATCGCGCAATTCATTCATGCACTCAATAATGCACGCCAGCCTGAACAGATACTACGCCGGGTGGTTCTGCAATTTCCCGCCTCCTGCATTGAGGCTTTATTTGCGTCGTTAACAACCGCGTATCAGTGGGAAATAATGACGTTTTTATTAACGCACCCCAAAAGCCTGACAGGTGAATTACACACTCGCCTGGCACAGGCCTGGTACTCTCAATTTATACAGTTGTTAGCGCAGCACAATTTAATGCCTCTTCGCCCTTATTGGGCAAAAATTATGCGCCAGTTTGCTCCACAACTGATTAACGCTCTCTGGCAACGTCACACAGACAGCCAACTGCCCGGCAACCTGGTGCGCGATTTGAATGAAACTGAGCGCCTGTTACTGCTGAGCGTACTGACGCCGCAAGAATATCCTTTTCTGGCCGCAATATTGCAATCACCTGATTTGTGGAAAAAAACGAGCCAGCCTGGCAACAGGCAGCCCGCACACCCGCTCGCACAGGCCACAAACGCCGGTGAGCCCAACACGGCATTACCCCCATCACAAGTTCACCAGCAGGTGTGGCTTTTTACACTCCACTACCTGCTGGTTGACCGTGGCAGTGCATTCAATCGCCAAAGTTATATGTCCGGCCTGATTATCCATATGGCAAACGCACAAAATCAAAGCGCGGATACCCTGCTGGCATCGTTGATTTCCGCAATAAGCAACACCACCACAGACAGCACACTGCAAGGGCAATTACTGGATTTACTCCTGACTATTCAGCCCACAATGACTTCTCATGCAGGGTCAAAACCGCCGGAACCAGCCGAAACAATTTTACCCATTTCAGCAATTCAGGAGACAGACCGTGATAACACAAACCAGCCAATAAACGCTGACCAGTTGCACCATATCAATGAACTGGTGGTTGCGCTCTGTTCAGGTACTGAAAACCAACTTCTGCAGTTTTGGCCCGGCAACTCGCAAACATTCGCGGCCTTACTACGTTGGTGCGGACAACTTGATAATGTGCGCCGCCACTGGTCTGAAACATACCCGGATAAAACCTTACTGGCGTTAGTGGACGTACTGGAGCCCCTTGCAACTCTGGCTGTACGTATTCTGGTTGTGGAAAAACGCCTGTTGGCAGTGAGTCAACCTGCCACCACGTCAGAGCGTGCTGCAGATGTTCGTTTATGGCGCTACACCTTCGCTTTTCTTATTGTGGAAAAAAGTGGCGCGTTTAACCAAAAGAGTTATCTCCAGTACGTAATACAGAGGATGGCAGCCCGGCTAAATGTCTCTTACACCAGCCTGTTAGCTGCGATGCTGGAAAACATAGCCACTGCCGGTGATTTCTTTCTCCCGGGCACGACAATACGCAATGTTCTGGAAGCGCTTGTTGTGGCAACTCACCCGCAAACTACAACAGACAACAGTGGTGAGCACTCCTCTCTTCTGTATTCATTACCGCAGCCGGATTCTCTCACAGTTACACAACTGGCTGATATTGAGGACATCATCGCCACGCTGCAACGGGGTGAGCAACCCTTGTTGGGCAGTCACATTAACCCGTGGCGACATGATTATGGCCAGCACCTGCTACAAATTATTCGCCAACAAGGGTGTAACCCTTCATTGTTGAAGCGCTGGGTAACCCATTTCGCTGATTCAGCCTTATTCACCATTACCGCCATCCTCAACCCTCATGCCACAGAGACAGTACGCAGACTTATTGATGAGCGCCAAACAATAGACACAGCCATTCAGCATGCGTCAGGCCAGGCTGGCTCAACCCATGCCCGCAACGCGTTATGGGAGTTGACGCTACATTATTTAATTAGCCGCCGTGGTAGTGAATTTAATCAGTACCAATTTTTACTCAGCATTACCGAACAGCTTTCCGCCCGTTACCAAATTAATGCTGAGGTATTAATTAATGAATGGCTGAAGCTGAGTGGTCGTGGTTTCTTGTGGCGCCAACAGTTGACTGCGCTTGCCACATATCACAAACACCCACCTGTAGCAGCGCCTCAACTGCTCGGGGAGATTCAATCCGCCACGCAAACGGTCTTAAGTGAGCAACAGAGAACCCTGTTACAACACTATGCCACTATCAACGCCACCAGGCTGGCAACACAATTGCAAACCTGGAATACGGCGCAGCTGGCACGCATGGTAAACCTCATGCAACCGCAGCTAAGTGAGCGTGTCATTGTTCTGCTGCCTTTGCTGCTGTCCATCGTTCATGAATTTAAACTGGCTCCTCACTGGTTTTATCAACGGTTGTTAAGCGCCGACTGCCCCACAACACCCGAACAATGGTTGCAACGTTTATTGCACCAGATAAACAAGTACACGGCATCGCAAGACCTGGCGCATTATCACCAACTGGTACAATGCGTTCTCAGTAGTAATGACATTCATCAGGATCTGGCTGAGCGCCGTCGGTGGTTATATAGCATTGCCCCCGAAGAAGACATCCGGGATAAGTTACAACAGTGGCTCGATAGTAAAGCGCCAGTTCCTGAACAGGCTTTACGGGCCTGCTTAGCGTCTTCGGCTGCATACAAACAGCCTTTGATACACTGGTTAAAGCGTATGCTGACCAACCCGCCCGTTCTACAACGCTGGCTTGATGCGTTGTCACCCGAAACGCATCAGGCACTGTTGTTACCTACTGTCACCAGCGCCACCCTCTCATTACTGGCGTTACGCCATGCGTTTTGCCAACTTTTTGAATCCCCAAAACAGGGGGAACGGCTGTTCTGGCAAACGCTTTATCGCCAGTTGTGGTTTAAAGGCGTCACATTGTCCGGCAGCGCATTAATCAACCACTTGCTGATTGAGTTAAACCAACTATGGGTCACTCACCCGGAGCAGGGAAAAGCATTACCCTCCGCCAAAGTGGCCGGGCTGATTGAACGTTTATTGCCATCAGTATCGTCTGCCTCTTTGCGAAATACATTAACCCAAATTGCGCGCCAGACTGAGCCTCGCACACCAGAAATACCGCTATCAGTGGCGCAATTAAATCACCAGCAACCAGAAATTAAACAGCTGGTTGATGCTCTTGAAATACCCGGCAAAACGGTGAAGAAAAGCCCGGCATTTCTCCGGGAAAAGCCCCGGGACGACGCACAAGCATGCAAGGAACCGGTGACCATACACAATGCGGGGTTAGTCATTGCATCTACCTGGATCCCGGTTTTATTCCAGCGGATAGCGCTTACTGACGGGAATAAATTTGTTGATATTCAGGCCCAATACCAGGGGCTGTTCTGCCTGCAGTGGATGACAAACCATACCAACAACGCGCCTGAATACCAGTTACTGCTGAATAAAGTTTTGTGCGGCATTGCGCCATCCTGGCCTGTACCGCAACAAGTCCCTTTACCAGATGGGGCAGAAACCGTTATCGACGGTTTGCTCACCGCCATCATCGCCCACTGGAAGGTCTTAGGAAACACCTCGATAAGTGGGTTGCAATCTACCTTTATTCAACGTGAAGGTCTGCTCACTTTCACCCCCAAACACTGGCAACTGAATATCATCCCAGGCACGTTTGACATGCTGCTCGACCACCTGCCCTGGCGTTATCAGACCATTAAATACCCCTGGATGGACAAACCCCTGTTTGTTTCATGGCGTTAAGGACGAAATCAATGATAAACCCTGAATTCAGTCTGTTATCACTTATTCGTAAACCGGTACAACAGTTCTCCAGGCGTATTCCTTTCTGGTTATTGTGCTGTGGGTTGTATGTCGGGCTGCCAGGCGGCTTCCCCATGCCCGGTTATTCGGCCCAAAACAACCTGGTCGAACCGCTGAAGGCATATAAAACATGCAGCCAGCAGTTAACACCGAATGATGACCGTTACCTGGGGAGAGTCATTCAAACCCAGCTCGCGTCTCTTTACCAGAAAAATGAAGACTTTCAGGCGCAACTGAAAAAAAACAGCAGGCCGCTCACCGACGGCATCGTTGGCCCAACAACCCGCTACTGGCTGGACTATTTCTGCGGTGAATTTGCGTTCAGCGCGCCCGCGTCATCGACCAACCAGCACCAGTATTTTATTGAATCTTTACTGATTGACTTAAGCCGCGCAGCTCAGCTAAATACACTATTCCCGACATGGCGTACGGTAATAAAGCCGCCGGAACTGCTCCATTTAACGTCTGCCGAAATAGTGAAAAGGCTCACCCAGAGCACGCCACATGCTGATAACGGTGGAGGGACATCCACACCCGCAACCTCACCGGGTGAGGACAGGCCAGACAGTGATACCGAAGCCTATTATTATCAACTGACAGAAAATGATTTCGCCAGCCTGGCGTTACGCCAGACCGTGCTGGAGGAATTTGCAAAATTAGAAAAGCAACAATTTGACCAACGCAGCCAACTTTATAATCAACTTAGTGGGTTATTTACTCAGTTGAATATTCCCATCACCCCACAACTCAATCTGGATAATTTAATTGACTCTTACACCATAGAGGTACATCAACCCAGCACCAGTTCGACAACCAGTACCAGCACCAGCCAAATTACGAGCAGTGCTAATAATGATGCCAGTACCGGTAATAATGACACCAGTACAGGGACTTCAGCCGCCAATACAGATAGTAAGAACACCACTGCAAACAACACATCCGGCACGACCGACAAGGTAAACGCTGACAGCAACCAGACCGGTACGGAGAATTCAAACACCACCACGCCTAATACATCCAATCAGGTGGTGGAAACCAGTACGCAAAGTAACACGGAAACAACCGCACAACAGTTAGTGTGGCAGGTGAATTCTGAAGAGCTCAGTAAAACCATCAAACAATCAGGTATTACCGCATTATCTAAAGAAGAGTTGAAAGCACTGACACCACTGCAGGATGAAGTTTTCCCCAGCCTTTATTTATTAAAAACAGCCGTAAAAGCATCAGGTATTTCACCGGCCAGCCTGCAGGACAAAGGCGTATTTACCTTAGCGCGGAAGACAGGCCTCAGCCCTGTTCATGCCATCCCTATGCAATGGGTGGCCCCTCCGGACTGTAATTGCCAGGATAGTGTCCGCTCGGTATTTAATGTGGGTACCTTTTATGGCTTTTACCCGTACTGGCAACATCTTAGTAAGGGGCAAACTCTTGATTTTAGCCGTCTGGATCGTATTGGTTATATTGGAGCGGTAATGAAGCCTGAAGGGAATGGCAATACGTTAGTGCTGCCACAAAACTGGTTGGCCGACCCAAGGTTTAGCCAGTTTATTCAAACCTCCCACCGTTATCGCACAAAACTCGATTTGGTAGTCACCACACCACGAAATTTGTCGCGAGCCCAACTGACTGCGCTTTTTACAGACGACATGGTGAAACGCCTGGTTGCATCCGTCACTACCCCAATGGATAAATACTTAATTAACAATGTGCAACCCTGGATAAGTTTTGGCATAGAAACTGTTCCAGCCATGGCTGATGGTATTACTTTGGATATCGACCTTTCTGTTTTAAATACTCCGGAAAGCCAGCAGGCCTTCTTTTCGTTTCTGGATAAGCTAAAGATTGCATTACGCCAGAGCTACCAGCCTAAATCTGTCGCCAGTGACTTAGATTATCCGGCCCAAAGCAACGATGAATATTATTTAAATATCATTCTTCCCATTAAAGATATGGTGACGCCGGGTAATAATTTTTATAACTTTAAAAATATCGATACATTAACACACCTGACCAATCTCCTGGTCGTCAGGCCTGGTTCGCCTGAAACCAGAGATAACGCAAAAGATGCACTCACTCAAATAAAAGAATTACAACAGTGGTTAAGTAATCAGACAGACCAGTCAGAAGTGCAGCAGGTCTATAAGCGACTGGTACCGATGCTGATCACTGAAGATAACCGCAACCAAACACAAGCGCTGACTCAACTGGTTAATCTTTCAAGCTGGAGCTTCCTGGGGGCGGCATACTGGCCATTGCCATTAAGCAGCACTAATGAGAAACTGATCGAAAAAACCTTCTTCCCGTCAGCCACTCAATACCCTAAACCCATTAACCAGTTGCTCAACAGCATTAACAGCTTGTTAAACTGGTTTTGTATTTATCGCCTCGAACTACGGGCAGGTTTATTTGTATCCTTTGTGTTTATTATCGCATTCCTGGTTGCCTGTATTTGGTGCTTCCCACTGAGAAAACACCTGAGCCGGGTGCCTTTTGTTGCACTGACATCGATATCTATCAGTGGGTTAATGCTGGTGTTCGTGGCCGACCCGGCATTCCAAAATTACCAGGGTCCAATTATGTTAGTTTCTATTGTGGTGATTGGCTGGATATTATTTGCGGTGCGAATGGTAAGGAAGGAAGGGGATAAGCCTTAGGAGCTTTAGACATAAGATATTAAGTGCTGTTCAGTATATCAAGACTGAACAGCACCTGATATGATATTTGGTTAAGGAATATATTTTATATGCTGAATGGTGCTCGATGCTTCATCGGGAATAACGTATCTGGCCATATCTAAAAATATTGTAGGAATCAGTAGCCACTATAACTCAGCTAATTAAGGGACGCAGCCTGGTGAAATTAATACATATAATATTGCCGCCTGTAATTTTCCGGCGTCATACCCGTTTCCTTAGTAAATAAAGCGTCGAAGTATTCTTTAGTACGGTAACAACATAACTCACTAATTTTATTTATAGCTAGTGATGTTGTAGTCAACATCTCTTGCGCTTTACGCATCCTCTCCTCCTGAATGGTTTTATGTATTGTCATAGATGTTTCTGCTAGAAATCTTTTTTCAAGATTTGTTCTGGATATACCCAAGTTATCCAGTACATTATCCACATTAATTCCTTTTAACGCGTGAGTATGAATAAAATGAAGAGCATTAATCACCACAGGGTCATTCACAACTCGATAATTCGTTGATTGCCTTTCAATCACTCCACATGGCGGAACAACTGTCGGAACTGAATTTATATTGTGTCCATTGAGTAACAAAGAAAGTAATCTTGCTGCTTCGAAACCCATTGTTCGGGCTCCCTGAACCACGGAGGACAATGAAATTTTTGATAAATAACGAGTTAGTTCCTCATTATCAATGCCAATCACTGATAAGACTTCCGGTACAAAGATATTACAATGCTCGCAAACCTGTAATAAATGACGCGCACGGGCATCGGTGACCGCGATGACTCCAGTTCCCTTCGGCAAGGTCATCAACCACGCTTTCAGTTCTTGCTGGGCCTCATGCCAACGGCTACAGTGTGTAAGAAAGCCTGCGTAATAACGCACAGGCTGGCCAGACTGTGCCATTAATGAATGAAAAGCCCAGGCTCTCTCATACGCCCACGGCTTTCCAGCTTCTTCAGGGAGGCCATAAAACGCAAAATTTTTGATACCTTTACTTCTGAGATGCTCCAGAGCGCAGGCAACAATCCCTTCATTATCCGTGGCTACATAAGGCGTACCTGGGTAGCAGGACGAATGATGATATGAACTACCGACCCCTACCACCGGGAGGTTGCAGTCTGCTATACATTCACGGATGTTCCCATCGTCAAAATCAGCGATAATAGCATTAGCGAACGCGATATCCCGTTCAAACTGGCGAGTGCTAAAATCTTCCTCAATATAAATATCCCAGTCGCACTGAGCATCTTTTATAAACTCGCCGATACCCTGAATAATCTGGCGATCGTATGTCTTATTCGCGTTAAATAATAACACTACGCGCGTTGCTACACTTTCCTCACTACTTTTCGGCGACATTATCACTCCCCGGGACATAACAGGCAAATCCATACAGGAAATCATTGGTCAGACTTTCCCTGTCGTCCTGGCTTGCTTGTCAGGCAAGTGGGGAAATCTGCTCATAAAGCTGATTAAAAAGAGCTCGCTACGCCCAACGCTGGTCCAACATCACCACAAATACGGTATACAACCTCAGCGCGTTAAACCCCGGCATCATTAAATTACCAGTATAATATTACGTGAGCGCGGAGTTTGTTTCTCCAGTTCCCGGCATTCTGCATAGCAACGCCCGTCATCCCACTAAATAGCGAGCTTCTCTGTATGACTGACCAGTATTGTATTATATTCGCTGAGCAATATCACTTTTACGCCGAAGGTAACCAGATAGGTACCGATATACATAAGTATAAGTCTCTTCGGAAGATAGAAATACTAAGAGTGCGACTTCTGATTCCGTACTCTTATGCCACTTAACGATATATAAGCTGATTAACGATGTTTTCCAGACGTTCCTGATGACCACTCTTATGGACAGGGTCAAGCTGGTGCGCATTGGCGTATTCTGCCAGTTGGTTAAGCGTCATTTCGCCGCCGAGGATATCTTTGCCCAACTTATGCCCCCAACCGGCATAACGCTCCTGTCGCGCAGCCGCGAGGCGACCATCCTGCAGCATATTAGCCGCCACCCTCAGTGCCTGTGCCATCGTATCCATGCCGCCGATATATCCATAAAACAGATCGTAAGGGTCTGTGCTCTGACGACGAACTTTGGCATCAAAATTCAGGCCGCCAGTAGTAAAACCGCCCGACTGCAGAATTTCGTACATGACCAACGCATTTTCTTCAACACTATTCGGAAACTGATCCGTATCCCAGCCAGACTGCAGGTCGCCACGATTAGCATCCACTGAGCCAAAGATACCAAGCGATATCGCGGTAGCAATCTCATGGTGAAATGAATGGCCCGCAAGCGTTGCATGGTTCGCTTCAATGTTGACTTTAATTTCGTTTTCCAAACCAAATTGTTTGAGGAAGCCATAAACAGTAGCGACATCATAATCATATTGATGTTTGGTAGGTTCCTGTGGTTTCGGCTCAATTAATAACGTGCCCTCAAATCCAATGCGATATTTATTATCGACTACCATCTGCATAAAACGGCCTGCTTGCTCACGCTCTTTGCGGAGATCGGTATTCAGCAAGGTCTCATACCCTTCACGTCCTCCCCATAAAACGTAGTTTTCTCCCCCCAGTTTTTGCGTTGCCAGCATGGCTGCATTGACCTGGGTAACAGCCCAGGCAAATATTTCCGGGTTGGGGTTTGTCGCCGCACCTGCGCCATAACGTGGATGAGTAAAGCAATTAGCGGTTCCCCACAGTAATTTCACGCCCGACTGAAGCTGTTTTTCTGCCAGGACATCGGTTATCTCGGCAAAGTTATTGAGATATTCTCGTATTGACTTACCTTGCGGCGCGACATCTGCATCATGGAAACAATAATAAGGAATGCCCAGTTTGGTAAAAAACTCAAAAGCGATATCAGCCTTTTGTTTAGCCAATGCCATTTCATTACCAGCCTGTAGCCAGGGGCGATCAAAGGCGCTTGCGCCAAACATATCCGCTCCCGACCAACAGAAGGTGTGCCAGTAACAAGCAGCAAAACGAAGATGTTCCTCCATCCTTTTTCCCAAAATAATTTCATCAGGATTATAATAGTGAAAGGATAAATCATTGTTACTGTTGCTGCCTTCGTAATTAATTTTGTTCACTTTATCAAAATAGGATGACATAAGATTTTCCTTGATTTATTGGATGTCACAATAGCAATGAAATGAGTAGTAGCTATCACGCCATCATATTGTTATTGAAACTTGCTTACTAAATAATATTTTTATAACGTCAACAATGAAGCAATTATGAATTTTAACAATCCCGTCAAATTAAATATTAACTGTGAATCTTGTCACAGCTTTACATCCATTTCTTTTTGTTACAAATTGACGCACGTAAAAACAAAAAATAGCAAAAATATTTAGCAAAAATAATTCACCAACATGAGAACAGCATCACAGAAACAAAATTAAGAGTCTCAATTATGAAAAAAGATAATTTTAAAGAACCCCCTCAACATCAATTATTATTTTCTCGCAAGCAGCACCTTCACTATAAAAACATGGTATTCAGGGATAACCTGTACGCCATGGCACAAGGTCCCGGCGAGAGGAAAACATGAGTCATAATTTATGTTGCAGAGGTAAGCGTGATGACATCAACAACGATAAAAACAAATAATACCCACGTTATTCTGGCTACGCTGGTGGCAACGCTTGGGGGGTTATTATTTGGTTATGATACTGCAGTTATTTCAGGCACAGTATCATCTCTTGATAAAGTTTTTATTACACCACTTAATCTGAGCGAATCTGCATCCAGTTCTCTGCTCGGGTTTTGTGTCGCAAGTGCATTGATCGGGTGCATTATCGGTGGGGCATTAGCGGGGGTGCTAAGCAGTCACTTTGGCAGGAAAAAATCGTTAATGATTGCTGCGGTGCTCTTTTTCCTGTCAGCATTAGGGTCGGCATTCCCGGAAGCAGGACACCGGACCATCAGTGGAGCTGACGGTATCCCATTCTATCTGTCCTCTTTTATACCTGAGTTTGTTATTTACAGAATTATTGGCGGAATCGGAGTGGGAATCGCCTCGATGGTGTCGCCAATGTATATTGCAGAAATAACCCCTGCACATATTCGCGGACGCTTAGTTGCTTTTAATCAATTTGCGATAATTTTTGGGCAATTATTAGTTTATTGTGTAAATTATACTATTGCCCGGTCTGGCAGTCCGGAGTGGCTCAATATTATGGGCTGGCGGTTTATGTTCCTCTCCGGCGTGGTACCTTCCTTTATCTTTTTCATTCTGTTATTCACTGTACCTGAAAGCCCCCGCTGGCTGGCCGTCAAGGGATTGCATGATGCTGCAGCTAACGTTCTGAATAAACTGGTTGGTAAGGAAGAAGCGGAGAAAGAACTGATAAAAATCCTCCAGTCGGTGAATACTGGAAACAATAAAAAAAGTGTCCCACTATTCTCATTTGGCATAGGTATCGTCGTTATCGGTATATTACTTTCCGTATTCCAGCAGTTCGTCGGAATTAATGTAGTGCTCTACTATGCACCAGAAGTTTTCAAATCCATTGGCTCCAGTACGGACGTAGCGCTGCTGCAAACAATTATTGTTGGCGTGATTAATTTACTCTTTACGACCCTGGCGATCTTAACGGTAGATAAATTTGGCCGGAAGCCATTACAAATTATTGGTGCGCTGGGAATGGCTATAGGTATGTTTGTTCTCGGAACAGCATTCTATGCCAAACTATCCGGGACAGTCGCGTTAGGTGCTATGCTTTTCTATGTCGCTGCCTTCGCCATTTCCTGGGGACCGGTATGCTGGGTTCTTCTGGCGGAAATATTTCCTAATACCATCCGCAGTAAAGCGCTGGCCATCGCCGTTGCTGCACAGTGGATAGCAAACTATCTGGTGTCCTGGACATTCCCAATGATGACGAATAACCACTATTTAATGACACACTTTAACAACGGCTTCGCTTACTGGCTTTACGGCGTGATGGGCGTTTTGGCTGCTGCATTTATGTGGAAATTTGTGCCGGAAACCAAAGGAAAATCGCTGGAGGAACTGGAGTCTCTCTGGAATAAAAATCCGCAGCCTCTTCTTAATAAAGAGTTGGCTGAATAGAGAACACTGACAGCGTATGACCTAAAACCCGGCTGACAGTCATCTTCGCCTTTTGTCAGCCGAAAACACGACTCGCAGACCGAGAGCAAGCTTTAACTTTTCAGTTTGGCATTTTCGGCGCCGGGGATGGTTGCACCGGGCTTCTGACTTGAAGGCCATAATCCAATCCTGGAGCAGCATAGCGAGTTGACACTGCCTGAAAGAGCAAGGTAACTCAGGAATACATTGAGAATGAGGCAATGATGGTAAACTATCCAAAGAATGTAACATATGAACACCCAAAAACGACATGGCGGCAAAAAGAGCCCACGCCCCTCAGTGATGAGATGCTTAACAGCGTTGAATGCTGGTGGCGGGCAGCCAACTACCTTTCTGTCGGGCAGATCTATTTACTCGATAATCCCCTGCTACACGAGCCACTGACTGCCAACCATATCAAACCTCGCCTGCTAGGGCACTGGGGGACAACCCCTGGTCTGAACTTCATTTACGCTCATCTGAACCGCACTATTATAGAGCGTGACATGAGCATGCTTTACATTACAGGTCCCGGCCATGGCGGTCCCGGGATGGTCGCCAACGCCTGGCTGGATAGCACTTATCCCGAAGTTTACCCCGACATCGATTATAGTGAACAGGGTATGCGCAAGTTATTTCGGCAGTTTTCCTTTCCTGGTGGTATTCCCAGCCATGTTGCACCGGAAACACCCGGGTCCATTCATGAAGGCGGTGAGCTGGGTTATTCACTTTCCCACGCCTATGGCGCTGCTTTTGACAATCCGGATTTGCTGATCGCAGCTATCGTTGGCGATGGTGAGGCTGAAACGGGGCCACTGGCAACCAGCTGGCACGGCAACAAATTTCTTAACCCACTCAAGGATGGGGTTGTATTACCGATCTTGCATCTTAACGGCTACAAAATTGCTAATCCGACGATCCTGGCCCGCATCGGCGATGAAGAGCTGGAGCAACTCATGAGGGGTTATGGCCATACACCATATATGTTTGAAGGTGGTTTTGATGGCGAGGACCATCTTGAAGTACATAAACGTTTTGCGGCGCTGTTGGACGAAGTGCTTAATCACATTACCCGTATCAAAGCCGATGCAGAGGCCGGAAAACTGAACGAGCGTCCCCGCTGGCCGATGATTATTTTTAAAACCCCGAAGGGCTGGACCTGCCCACCCGTGATAGACGATAAGCAAGTTGAGGCCAGTTGGCGATCTCATCAGGTACCGTTAGCCAACGCACGAGACAGCGACACTCATACCAAAGTACTGGAAAACTGGCTTAAATCTTATAAACCTCAAGAACTGTTTGATCAAACAGGTGCCCCTGTGGAGGCGATCCGTCGCCTGGCCCCACGCGGCAATAAACGAATGAGCGATGTACCACAGGCTAATGGCGGTCTGTTGCGCCGCGATCTCATTTTACCACCTGTTGAAAACCATGAGGTGCACTTCAGCGCCCGCGGCAACAGGTTTGTAGAATCCACGCGCGTGCTGGGGGAATGGCTTGCCGATGTTATCCGGCTCAACCCAGATAATTTCCGCATATTCGGACCGGATGAAACGGCCTCCAATCGTCTTGCGCCACCGGTTTATTCCGCTACCGACAAACAGTTCAACGGCGAAATCTGGCCAATTGATGAAAACATTGCGACTACTGGACGAGTTATCGAAATGCTATCGGAACATCAGTGCCAGGGTTGGCTAGAGGGCTACCTGCTCACTGGTCGCCACGGCCTGTTTTCTTCTTATGAAGCCTTTATCCATATTGTTGACGCAATGGTCAATCAACATGCCAAGTGGTTAAAGGTTTCACGCCATATCCCGTGGCGTAAACCGATAGCTTCACTCAACTATCTGCTGACTTCCCATGTCTGGCGCCAGGATCACAACGGTTTCTCACATCAGGATCCGGGATTTATCGATCATGTGGTAAATAAAAAAGCAGAGGTGGTCCGGGTATATCTTCCAGCGGACGCTAATACCCTGCTGTATACCTGGCGCCATTGCCTGAAATCCCAGGATTACATCAATGTGGTCGTAGCCGGGAAGCAACCTGCGCCGCAGTTCCTCAATATGGAGGAGGCGCGCAACCATTTCAAACGCGGGTTGGGGATCTGGGAATGGGCCAGCAATGAAATTGCTGGTGAGGCTCCTGATGTGGTTATTGCTGCTGCTGGCGATGTTCCTACGCTTGAAGGGCTGGCCGCTGCCCGTATTTTGCGAGAAAGGCTGGTCGATCTGAAAGTGCGTTTCGTCAACGTTATTGACCTGATGCGACTTCAGCATGAGCGCGAACATCCGCACGGCATCAGCGATGCGGAGTTTGACGCTATCTTTACAACTGATAAACCGGTAATCTTCGCCTGGCATGGCTACCCATCCCTTATTCATCGTCTGACTTATCGACGTCACGTCCATGACAATATTCACGTACGGGGCTTTAACGAAGAAGGGGGCACGACCACACCATTTGACATGGTCATGGTTAATGACCTGGATCGCTATCGCCTGGTGATGGACGTTTTACAACATGTTCCTGGTCTGGCGATACGTCATGCAGGGCTTCTCCAGGAAATGCAGGACGCCCGCAATCGTGCCAGCCTGTATGCCCGGACTCACGGTGAAGATATTCCTGAAGTGGCTAACTGGGTTTGGGATGACTCACCCACTCAGAAGACTGGATTGAAAGCTGTCTCCGCTACAGGCGGAGATAATGAATATTAAACAGTGATATTTCATCGCATCATGATTGACAAATCCTGATGCGATTTGCCCTTCCATGAAATACACCATCCTTAATCTGACCTGACTCACCGTATTCGGACGTTAAGCGAGTGTAAGGGGTTAATAGTAATGTTCAAAACGAATAGCTGCAGCCATATATCCGGTTTTATATGTGGCTTCATCACCCCCGATAAGCATCAAGGTAGTTGGTACCCTGGGTTAATTTAAGCAGACTGTTTATCTGTTACAGTAACAGTCATATGTATCAGTAATGATGGTTTCACGTTATTGTTCCGTGTAACGCCAGCCACAGCAGCGCTGTCGGATTCAGCCATTGCGAGTATGCTGGCAGGAACATCAACCGAAACTTCGTATTTTTTCCAGCCTGCCACCCACGTTGCAGCTTTTATGAAAACAGTTAAAAACAATTACTGAGTGCACTTACCATAATCTTAGTTGTATTAACTCAGTCCGACTCCTGGTTGAGTAAGTCGTCTACAGTCTTTGATATATTCTCTTCTTCATCAAGTTCTTTCTTAAGATCTCGTTCTTCACTATAACTTTCAGGTTCCGGACCTGTGTAAGGTTTTGGCTCAAAGGAGTCATAGGATTCATGTATTGGTTTTTTTCCGGCATCTTCTTTGGTTAAAACCAATTCAAATTCCTCCCCTTCTTTTACTTCAACTTGCTCATCTTTAACCTTGAAACCCGATTTTGTATAAGAGGTCTTTGCTGAGAATGCTGAGGTAACTTCTATTTCATTCGGCGTATCCTTCTGTTGTAATAATTTCTTAACCGCTGCCAAAAGTGCACTTCCCCCTCCCCGTATTTCTGGGTTACCTATCATCCACCTAAGGTAAAGTGGCTCATTTTCTCTTTCCTCTACAATTAATACACCTACTAAATCTTCAGTACCCTTCATGACCGCTTTAATTCGCCATTGCCGCATACTGGGTTCAAAACGCTTGTGGTTTTCATATGCCATATCCAATGCCACATCCCAACCATCATCCTCTTGTTCCCAATATCTCCCAGAAGCCTTTTTTCTGCCACCTTCACGGTCTTCCTTATTAATCTTTATCACCCCTATGCTTCGGCTTCTTTCACGCAGCCCCTTTCCTCCCCATTTTTTAGCTATCTCTCCCAGTTTTCTCGGTATCTCTTCTTTATCCCAATCTGAGATATTTTTTAATTCAATATCATTTGTTGTAGTGTCTTGTTGTTCTTCATTTTTATCTAATTGAATTGTTTCTTTACGTACATAATATCTCTCTGCATTATCTTCCAGGCTTGTTTCCTTGCCAGCCTGAGGAATTATCTTCAACACTCTAACCCATTCATACACCTTATCACCCTTTTCATCACTCTGCCTTTTGTCTTTATTTTCCTGGTTGGACCCACGCCGTGAAATAACTACTGGTGCAGTATCAATAATCAGCCTGTCTCCTTTTTTCAACTGACCACCATTGTTGGATTTTAATTCATTAGCCAGCGCGTTCTCACCACCAAATAATGATTTATCTGTGTACGCGACGATGTGTGTAACCCCCCACGTTACTGTTGCGTCCTTTTGCACCCGCTGAACCGGTGATACATTAGCCGTACTATCCGATACCGTATGCTTATTGACCACTTGCTCCTGTATTTTTCTTTGCTTAATAGCTTCAGGACGATTGTCTGCAAGATGGAAGGAAGAGTTATTACTTTTCTTTACCGGAGGAATAGAGTCAAAAACAGCTCTACTTCTGTTTTCTTTTGGTTTATCTGACTTTTTATACATACATCAATCCTTTTAACTTATTACCTGAAGATGTTAACGTATTTTTCTTATTAGAATGGTCTGACAAAAACACTTCAACGATCTCCTGACTCTATTAGGCAGATAAGAATTTCATTTTCATGAAGCTATCATATGGTTATATTAATTAATATAACCATGAAGCCCTGTTATTAATCATAATATTCCACGCAATCCAAAAAAACATTGCAAATAAATCACTTGTCAGGATGTTAAATGGCTAATATCCACACTGACATTGCCAGTTGCATCAATATAGCTATCACTCTTTTCATCAAATTTACAGTTAGTTACTGACCATTTGCCACCCAGGTACTTCTTATTATTTGCAACTTTTGCTGTTACATTCCCTTTCGTTCCAATAGCTTCCCATCCATTTACCTCAACTTTGACAAGCCGTTCCTCCCAATTATCAGATGTATCTCCATAATCCTCACCCGACCATTCTCCTGCTGGCGGAACAAGCGCATCACTGTTATCAATTGCACTTTCCCAGTCGGCCCGTTTTGCGAGATTGTTTGGGGCAGTACCCGCCACAATTCCGGGAGGCCCGCCTGTATCAATTCTGGCTTCGGTAACAGACACCGCTTCTCCAATATTGTTGGCGACATGTTTAGTGATGAATTCTTGATTAAGAGTATAAGGTACCGGTTTGTCTTCCTGTGCAGTGCCCTTCGCTCCCTTCAAACGTTGAACAACTTGATTATCAAAAAGTCGCGCTACCACTGCGGTTCTCACTGAAGATGATTGACCCTGACTGGCAACCTCTTGTGACTGCCGTTGTTTTATAGTTTCAGCCCGATTATCCACAAGCTCATGACCATAATTCTCAGTGTTTTTCTTCTGAGTAACAGCCCTTGTTTGAAGCTTTCTCGATTTCTCAACATGTGTAAACATACAGGAAAACCTTTCAGATTTAAGCAACATTAATTACACATCATATTGGTTATGAGAGATAAACTTATATTTAGCAATACTGTTAAGTATAAATACCCTTTCAAGAAAATTCACTTGTAAGCTGTTTTATCATATTAAACAATGCTCTGACCACATAAAAACCGTTGTCAGGATTTTCATGAACATTAGTCAGCGCCTTAGATAGTTTTTTAGCTGTAAGGCCATAAACGTCAAGATCTTTTTCTTTTTTGTTTTTAGAGGAAAGTAAGCTTTGATAAAACTGCTCTTCCATTTGAATCAGAACTTTAGCTTTGGCATTAAGAAATTCATTTTTTTCTTCATTATTTTTCATTTTATTCCAGTGAGTAACCCAGGAAAAGGTTTGATCAACTCCATAGGATACACGTTTAGGGCCAGCAAACAGGTTTTCATTGCATAATACATTATGATATTCCAATAGCAGTACTGTAGTATTGTCACTATTAAATCCAGAGACTATATTTTGTTTATGATGCCCCAGTTCATGCAGAAGATTTCGTTGATAATTCGCCATTTTTTCAGTTATAACAACGGCACCAATTTTATGATTATAAGCGGCCCCACCTAATAAACTAAGCAAGTCTTTAGCTGTAGCTTCGGTATATTCTTTCTCCTGGCCAGGCCCTTGCTGCATAGATGTTAGAGATTCTTTTTTCTCTTCTTCGGAAAGACCAACAACGTACCCTTCGGGATAGTCCTTAAACTTGGTATTAGCCATAACTTTATCGGGAACTTCAATTATTTTATTTCCCTCAAAAGGAATCTTCAATTTTTCACACGCACTTTTAACTGCTTCATAATCTATTACACGCTGAATAATCAATCTGGATGATAAGGTATTATGAGCAAAAGTGCTTTTTGCATATAACTGAACAATATCAGCTGCTTGAGGATTATTGTTAATAAGCTTTTTAATTTTTCTTTGAAACACAGAAGCATCCCGATTATCACTAAGCCAACTCTTTGATTTTTCATTATTTTTATTTAGAGCAATGGGATGAGCGGCCACTCTTTTTTGGTCTTTTCGCTCTTCTGTTTGTGCATACATATCTCACCCCTGTGCATTTTTCTATGTTATGACTCATTCAGTGGCTGTAACAACCGTGGCGCCGTGGGCATTTTTAAACACCTGATCCCATTGTTTTTCACCGGTCTTGAAACTTACTTTTTCCACAGCCCCTAACCACCGCGCAGCGCCTTAGCCCCCATCACATCCGCCTCATGCTCTAACGCAGGGTTATCATTCACTGCCATGCCTGCAACAGAGGTGGTTGGGGCAACACGCCCCTGGGCCTGCTGCACTACATGACCCAGTTCGTGGGGTAAGTGTTTTTCCTGGCCGGAAGCAAGGTGGATATCACTGCCCTGGGCATAAGCATGGGCCTGCACGGCAGCGGGTTTTGCCGAGTTGTAATGCACTCTGACGTGGTCCAGGCTCATACCGCTGAGATTTTCCATGCCGCTTTTTAAATTATCGGGTAGCCCGGTTTGATTGGCCTGCCGTTGCACGGTTTCCACCCGGTTATCTTCCAGTGCCGCAGCCTGATTCTCTTTACGCTGCGATACTGCTGTCTGGGAAACTGCCTGCCGGGTTGATTGCTGTTGTTCTGTCTGGCTGGAAAACATAAGCTGCCGCCCTCGTTCTCAATCGTGTTGTATCAAACAGAAAACCACCCTGTTCCGCTTTCTCGCACCAACAGTGCTGAACTTATTCACTCAAAAAACATTTTGTTATCTTTTCTGAATTCCTGGCGAATGCTGGCAATAATGTCGCCCTGGGTCACTGTGCGCTCATCACGCTGAATGGCGGTTAATGCGCACTGGCGCAGTACGTTGATAATCTGCCCCCCGGAAACTTCATAGCGGTCTGCAATGGCGGGCAAATTGACATCCCCGGCGAGTTCACACACGCCATTAAAAGCGTTCTGCCATAGCTGTAAACGCTCCTGCGGGCCGGGAATGGTAAATTGCACCATACTCTGAAAACGCCGGGTAAAGGCTTCATCCATATTGGTTTTTAAGTTGGTGGCAATAATAACCGTACCGGGGAAGTCCTCTATTTTTTGCAGCAAATAACCGGTCAGTTGGTTGGCATGCCTGTCATTGGAGGAACTAACTTCAGAACGTTTACCAAACAAGGCGTCGCCTTCATCAAAAAACAGGATCCACTCTTTATAGCTGGCTGCTTCAAACACCCGTGATAAGTTTTTCTCGGTTTCACCAATGTATTTCGACACCACCATGGATAAATCTACGCGGTAGACTTCCCGCCCGGTGGCTTTACCCAATAATGCCGCTGTCAGCGTTTTCCCCGTCCCCGGTGGGCCAAAAAATACAGCGCGGTAACCCGGCTTTACCTTTTTCGCCAGTTGCCATTCTTCCATCAACTTATGGCCATAGTTGAGCCACGCATGGATCTCTTCAACCTGCGCCATAACTTCCGGGTCGAGTACTAAATCGTGCCATTCAAGTGGGGATTCCAGTATATGCGCCGGGAAGCTGGCGCTTAATTCCGGGCGCAACCGCTGCCCGGTCATAAAATAGTGCAGCCACTCTTCGTTTAGCCGATAAACACCCGCCCATTTAGGTACGCCGTCATCAACAGATAACAGTTGCGTGACCTGTTCGGCCATCAGGCGGTGTTTATTTGAAAAGATTTCCTGTGTGTAAATGCGCCAGTCGGGGTTATTGGCACTGATCAGAAAATTGAGCGTTTGCCCGGTCGGAATAAAACCACTGAAGGCTTTGTCACTGACACCGCCAAATTCAGTAAAAGGGCGGTCTGTCAGGCTGTTAAGACCAAAGAAAATATCAAGGGTATCGGGTTTTACACTGGGTGCCATGGCAAGCGCCAGCCCCAGGCGTTCAAAAATGGATAATTGCCAGTCGGTAACCAGATCCGCATAGGGTGCCCCTTTTACTAATTCCGGAGGCGGAATATCCAGCCAGTGGCGTTCATGCCCTTCTTGTTTAAGGTAGCTGCATATAACCTGATTAATAACCTGCGACAACCACGCCATTTCGCGCCAGAGCACAATGACATTGGTTGTTTGCAGATAGTTTTCGGCATTTGCTGGTTTGAGCATGGCACATCCTTGCAAAGAGGTGCATCAGGCTGAGTTCTGCTGTTTGCCAGCAGCGTACACAACGAACCAATTATAGCACGCAACTCATTCAGGCTACTTTTTAAACACTTTTATTCACGATATGCCATTGGGCGCTCATTCCAACATTGGACCGGAATACCCAGGCAGCACATTCAGCGCTTAACTGATTCTGAAGTGGTCAACAAAAACTGGCCACGGCTTCAGCGTTTTTCCCACATCGGCTTTCCGATTCGTTTTACCGGGATGCTTATAAGCAACAATTGGTGTCCCCTGGCTGGATGTTCGGGGGGATAAGGAATGAAGCAGCACGCAAGGTATGTTGTGCTGCCTAATTAAATCAGCGTCAATTGTTATTTGACTGTACGTCCTTCAGTATAGGCTTTAGGGGCGTCATTCAAACTCATGACATTAGCCCCACCACCATAACTTGGATTTTCTTCTTGAACAGGATCATCTGCCCAATTGCAAACCGGACAATTTTCATAGTTCCTAATATCCGAAAATTCATATTTATGGCAACAAGGGCATAAATATACTGGACTATTCATTATTTCATCCAATTGCTATTTTAATTTTCGATATTAGTTCATCTTTATCCCATCCCACACTATATTTAGCCTCGGGAGCATCCCAACAACTATTAGCTATTCGATTAATAATAAATTCGCCATTCGTTTCAAACGCGGGATACCAACCAACATCAACAATAACCCCAGACTTAAATGATAATTGTAACAAATCCTCATCTAAGACCATTACTTGTGATTCTATACCCTGCGAAAAATCAATAGCCGATAATTCATCAAATATATTTATAAGTTCAAGATAAAAATCGGTTCCTAGAATACTGTATTTTTTCATCATTTCAAAAGTTTCCTTGCTACGTCAGCATCTATTGGGTGAGAGTGTATTGTGTCTTGCGACTCCTTTGTCACAACCCACGAGGTTTCCTTACCTTTATAAGCTCCTTGAACAGTATCAAACTCTTTTACCTTCCAATTTTGACCATTTGTAGTCGGTGTTCCTGTTTCCCATACATCATGGTCAATACTTGCAATATCTGCACCTTGTTTAAATTTAGCTCGCCCTGTTTTTGTGCTATCAATCACATCTTTCCACGATTTATTCTTTGGTGGATGATGTTTATATCCATGAGCAAACGACGTTTTATTTTCACTAAGGTAAATATAAATCGGCGGAATATCCAATACTGGCAGGATAAGAATATAATCCGCAAATGTCTTTTCTTCCGGTGCCGGGCTGGTTGTCGCCTCTATACCGGTATTTTCCGGCAGCGGTTCAACAATAACCGGGTTTGGTATCCTTACCGGGTTCTGGTTGCCTGTATTTGACGGAACATTGACTCCTGAACTGTCTGGCGTCCAGATAATCGTAATACGCGGCTCTTCCTCTGTGGTGAACGTATACGCCTTTCGGTTGCTGTCCCACTCCATTTTACGCACACGCACCCTGTCTTTGCCGGGTGGTGTATGCCAGCCATGAGGAACCGGATTGCCTTTATCATCCTGTTCCCATGTATAACGCACCCGTGTTGGCGCTTCACGCATCTGTTCCAGACGCATCCGGTCAATGAAGTCCTGTTCACCATCATTGAGCCTGCCGGGCATCATTCCCATCACGACTGCGGCGACGGGCGCACCGGGGCCGCTGGCGGCTATTCTCCCGGCCCCGCCTGCCATCTCACCCAGTTTTACCGCCCATGTTCCTGGCGTAATGGCTCTTCCACCTACCAGCCCAAAAATGCTGGCACCTTTAACAGCCGCCTGAGCATTAGCCGCACTTGTTGCTGCAGCTACCGCTGCCTGATAATCCATTTCCTCATGGTTACCGTTCAGCCATTTATACAGGGCGCTTCGCTGCTTCGGCTTTGGAATATCTTCACCAGGTTTCTTTTTCCTGGCAGTCTGAGCATATTGAGGAACATCCGTATCTGATGCGGGTTCGGCAGGAGGAACGGACTGATAAAATGCCATTTCGCCAAAGTTGATATGGGGCTCTGGCGCTTCACCGGCATCATTACAGCCCTCACCACGCAGGCAGGATTTGGCAAAGACACGATTACGATCACGTTCTTCTGCCAGTCGTTTTTCCCCGGTCTCCTGCTGTTCCAGCTGAGTAACAGGCGCAGGCAATGGTGCCTTTTCTGCCTGCTCTTCGGGCGTATCATCTCTGATATAACAATCCGGGATTGTCTGTATAAACCGTGCACCGCACGGACAGGAGCTTACACTGTCCAGTGTTCCAGCCAGCCTTCTGCCGTTGTCCCATGAATCCGGTGTACCACCCAGAATTCTGTACACTCCCGGATGCTGGCCGCACGATACAAGGTCACCTTCCCGTGCCCCCGCCACACCATACCAGCTCAGCGTTTCATCCCCGGTCAGTATCTTTCCCCCGCAGGTAGTCGAATCGCCCACCCGCAGGTAAAACCCCATCGCTCCCATTAGTCCGTTCTCCTGTTCTTAAAAACATGACCTGACCAAATACCGGGGGGAAGTTCACTGGTATATTGACGACGCATTCCTTTTCCTTGTCATATTTGTGGTTAAACTGATGCAATACTAACCGATTGGTAATTTGACTTAAAATCACTTTATCTTTATGTGATTACAAAAAAATTTGTTATTTATTTAATATAAAAGCACCAAATAAACACACATGAATGGCAAATGACATGGGCTGATACCACAGCATACGATTTAGATTATTTAGCAGAATTTGTTCCTGACACACTCAACACGGAGAGTGCAGAAAACGATTTAATCCACGCTGATGAGGGTAGATATCATCCTGGCAAACCAACTATTCTGTACAAAAAAGAGCCCCGGATACTTCCCGTGCTGCACCTGGTTTATCTGCAAAAAGGTAAAGTATGCATTTCACTTCGTCCCGCTTACTGCTGCGCCCCGTCATCCCCGGTGATGTCGATTGTCTGTTTCGTATTTATGGCGACCCGCAAACCCAGCAATTCAACCCTGCCGGGCCTTATCCTTCCCTGGATTATGCCCGGGGAATATTGCGTTCCTGGCTGGAACACAGCAACCAGCCCGGGTTTGGGCACTGGGCAATTCTTCTTCAGGAAAACCCGCATGAAATTATTGGCTTTGGTGGGTTAACACCGCGTGTTGTCTGCGGTTACCACATCAATAATCTGGGCTACCGCTTTGCCCCGCAGTGGTGGGGAAAAGGGCTGGCAACGGAATTTGCCCGGTCAGTGGTGGCATGGGGTTTTGAGCAAGGTAAGCTTAGTGAAATTTCAGCAGTAATACGCCCGGGGCACAGTGCTTCACAACATGTACTGGAAAAAACCGGCTTTCATTTTGAACGAGAAGTAGCAGACCCGGAATACCCTTCTGCGCGCCTGTTCTTCACGCTAACAAAGGCGCAATGGCGCGCCAGCCAGGGGGCTGACGCAAAATGATTACACAACTGCGGGTTGCCCCGCCAGGTAGCCTCCGGCCAGCCGCGTTACCCGGTCAATCGCCTGGTAAAGCGCCTGCGGTGTGACTTTTCCTGGCATATTTTGCATATCTGGCGCGATAACCGATTCCTGAACAATGGCGTCCAGTTCCTCCGGATTAAGGTCGGCAATTTCAGCAAGGCGCAGCGGTACGGCGCAGGCATGGGCCAGGGCGATGGCCTCCAGCATCTCCTCGTCACTGCGGTTTTCCAGCGCCAGCAGGCACAGGTTGCCAAAACCCACTAATAAACCATGGCCGAATTCCCGGGTTTTGTCGCAAACAGTAAAGCCTTCATAAATTGCGTGTGCGGCAGCAGCGTGTGCGCCACTGCTCATTAACGATGTCAGCCCGGCGAACATAAAAATGGCATCCAGCACTTGTTCCAGCGCTGCGTTCGATTGCCCGGCACGGGCAGCTTTACAGGCTTCGGCGCCAAATGTGGCAATCAGGTCATAACAAATACGGCTGTTAGCGCTGGATGCGCTGGCAATCCCACTCAGGTGAGTATGCTGTTCGCCAATAGCGCGGAATTCGTACCATTTTGCCAGCGTGTCGCCCAGTCCTGCAGCCAGCCAGCGCAGAGGTGCCCGCGCCAGTAATTCGCTGTCGATAATTACGGCATGAGGCGCCTGGCTCAGTGGGTAGAGATCGCGGAAATGCCCGTCATCATGGTAACGAATGGTGAGTGGGGTAACCGCCGCACAAGTGGCTGCAATGGTAGGTACGGTAATCACTGGCACATGCGCCGCCACGCCTGTTGCTTTACAGGTATCGAGGGATTTTCCACCACCAACGCCAATAATGACATCAGCCCCCAGTGTTTCGACACAACCCGCAAGGCGGGTGATATTGCTTTCGCTGGACTGCCCGCCAAACCACTCACAACCCACCAGGGTTACACCGCTTGAGCTAAGCTGTTCACGAATAGTGGACTCAGTGGCCGAAAGGGCCTGATGCCCGCCAATCACTAATGCCCGCTCCCCCGCCTTAGCACATATTTCGCCAAGCTGAGCAATCACTCCCGGCCCCCGCAGTATCTGGGCCGGGAAAATGATGTTTTGAGCGATCATAGTATTTCTCCCTAATTTGTATGTTTGTGTATGACAATAAAAGTCATCGCATACTGGCCTGAACGCACCCCGCTGATGCACACCACGCACTGCTACCAAACAGCGCCCCAAACAGGCAACCCTGCGTAGATAAAGCGCGGGTAAGCAGGCAGCGAATCACCTCACAAGAGCAGTGACTGAGCAGGCGATAACCTAAAAAAGCAAGGGTTGTGCCACAACTGGCGCAACCCCATCAGGAAACAAACAATGCGGTTACAGACAATCAGGAACTATAGCCTGGCAGCAACGCAGTAATGGCTTCCGGCCACTGTTCACGGGAAGCCCACAGGCGCATATTTTCGATATCTGGCGCCATCAGGCGGTCTTTTTCCAGGAATGGCACAACAGCGCGAATCGCCGCCAGTTCCGCTTCCAGGTAGCTGGCGCTTTGTAATGGGCGGTGGAACTCAATCCCTTGTGCGGCAGCCATAGCTTCAATGCCCACCACCACGCTGGTGTTAAAGCACATATCTCGCAGGCGGCGGGCGGCACCGGTTGCCATTGAAACGTGGTCTTCCTGGTTTGCTGAAGTAGGCAGGCTGTCCACACTTCCCGGGTGCGCCAGTGATTTGTTTTCTGAAGCCAGTGCGGCCGCGGTCACCTGAGCAATCATAAAGCCGGAGTTAACCCCGCCATCTTTTACCAGAAATGGTGGCAGGCCAGACAAACCGCTGTCGAGCAGCAATGCCATACGGCGCTCAGAAATCGCGCCAATTTCTGCTACCGCCAGCGCGATAATATCTGCAGCAAAGGCAACTGGCTCCGCATGGAAGTTACCACCCGAAATCACATCACCGTTATCGGCAAATACCAACGGATTATCGGATGCGGCATTGGCTTCAATACGTAAAATACGCGCAGCGTGCGTCAGGTTGTCCAGGCATGCGCCCATCACCTGTGGAACACAGCGAATAGAGTACGGGTCCTGAACCCGGCCACAGTGAACATGAGAAGCCACAATTTCGCTGTCAGCCAGCACTTCACGCAATGCCGCCGCCACAGCGATTTGCCCGGCCTGACCACGCGCTTCGTGAATACGCGCATCCAGCGGTTTCACGGAACCTTTAATCGCCTCCAGCGAAAGTGCGCCAGCCATCAACCCGGCAGCAAAAACACGTTCCGCTTCAAATAACCCGGACAACGCCAGTGAAGTGGAAACCTGAGTACCGTTCAGTAATGCCAGCCCTTCTTTCGGCCCCAACTCGAAAGGCACCAGCCCGGCCAGCGCCAGCCCTTCAACGGCCGGGAGCTTTTCACCATTAACCCGCACATGGCCTTCGCCAATCAGCATCAGAGATAAATGCGCCAGAGGTGCCAGGTCACCAGAAGCGCCAACCGAGCCTTTTTCCGGAATACAGGGCATAACGCCGGTATTAAACAAACTAACCAGTGCATCGACAATCTCCGGGCGAATACCAGAATGGCCGCGCGCTAAGCTCAGCACCTTGGTTGCCATCACCAGCCTGACTACGTTATCCGGTAAATCACTGCCCACGCCAACACTGTGAGACAACACCAGATTGCGTTGCAATTCAGCCAGGCGGTCTGCCGGAATACGGGTTTGCGCCAGTTTGCCAAACCCGGTGTTAATGCCGTAAACCACCTCACCGGTATCAACAATATCCAGCACTCGTTGTTGTGCAGCCTCAATACTGGCCCGGGCGTCTTCTGCCAGTGCCAGTTGTACATTACCCTGGTAAATCTGGCGTAATTCTGCCAGCCCTGCCTGGCCTGGGTGAAGTTCACAACGGGTTAAGTGCGGGGTAGTTGCAGCCATAGTCTATTCCTGTATATACAAGTGTGGCGAAAAAAAATCGTTTAGTTAAGACGCCCTGCGAGCACCCGCTCTCAGGCAACCTGTGCTACCGGCCACCTGGCATGCAGGTGAGCCGGTACCACTCAGTTAGTGTGCCAGCATGGTTTCTGCCCGAATTTCTTCAGTTACGCGCGCCTTGAGCGCCATAAACTCTGGCGATGTTTTCAGCCGGTAATCCCGTGGATGTGGAAAATCAACCGGCACTTCCGTCTTGATTCGGCCAGGACGGGCGCTGAATATAGCTACTTTATTTGCCATAAAGATGGCTTCGTCAATATCGTGCGTGACAAAGAGTACGGTTTTGCGCGACGCCTCCCAAATTGATAACAACAGCTCTTGCATCATGACCCGGGTTTGGTTATCAAGCGCGCCGAAGGGTTCATCCATCAGTAGCACTTTCGGGTCGTTCGCCAGTGCGCGGGCAATCGCAGTACGTTGTTGCATACCGCCAGATAACTGGCGCGGGAAGTGCTGTTCAAAGCCACGCAGCCCCACTTTATGAATAAAATAATCACTGCGGGCTTTCTGTTCCGCCTTGCTGATGCCGCGTTCCTGCAGACCGAAACGGATGTTTTGCTCAACTGTCAGCCAGGGAAACAGCGTGTAGCTTTGAAAGACCATTCCGCGGTCTGCCCCCGGGCCTTCCACCCGTTCGCCATCCAGCCACACTTCCCCATTTGTTGGGGTATCCAGCCCGGCAACAATGCGCAGTAAAGTCGATTTGCCACAGCCGGACGGGCCAAGAATGGTAATGAAATCGTTTTCATTCACCGGGTAATCTACCGGCAACAGCGCCTGGGTTTGCTCCCCGTTTGGCCCCCGGAATACCCGTTCCACCTGGCGAATGCTGAGTTTGGGATAGTGCATTACAGTGAGCTCCACATAAACAGGCGGCGGTTAACCGCTTTGAACACCAGGTCAGACAACAAGCCAATAACGCCGATAACAATAATCCCGAAGATCATTTGCCCCGTGTTGAGCAATGCCTGGCTGTCCACAATCATATGGCCTATCCCGCTGGATGAACCAATCAGTTCAGCAACAATAACGTAGGTCCATGCCCAGCCAAGTACCAAGCGCAATAACTCGGCAATTTCCGGCGCGGCTCCGGGAATAATCACCCGGCGCACCACACTTTTATTGGTGGCACCGAGGGTATACGCCGCTTCAACCAGGTCACGGCGGGCAGCACCTACCGTCACCGCCACCATCAGGGTTATCTGGAAAAATGACCCAATGAAAATAACCAGTACTTTCTGTAGTTCCCCTACCCCGGCCCACAGAATCAGCAGTGGAACAAAGGCCGATGCGGGAAGATAACGGCAAAATGAAATGAAGGGTTCGAAGAACGCTTCAACCATCTTCCAGGAGCCCATCATGATGCCCAGTGGAACCCCCAGTGCTGCTGCCAGGATAAAGCCTGCCAGTACCCGGAAAATAGTCATGCCCACATCACCGGCAAAACCATAATCCCGAAACAGGTAAAACCCTTCTTCCAGCATGGTGGCCGGGTTGGCGAGGAATGTGGGTGAAATCAGACCGGTAAAAGTCGCCAGCGCCCACACGGCGAAAAAGAGAATAAAAAAGCAAATACCCAGTAGAATACGGTGGCGCACATTCACCGGGCGCAACGGCACCATCAGTGGGTTATGCCACACCTTTTTACTGGCCGGCAACGGAGCCGGCTCAGCAAAATGGGATATGCTATTGACGTTAGTTTCTGCGACCTGGCTTGCAGGACTTGTCATATCACGGTCCTTCATTACTTGTTCACATACTGCGCATCGTACAGGGTGCTGATATCCGGCGTTTTACGCAGAATTTTCATTTCAGTCAGCAGGTGAGCGGCTTCATTACTGAAGGTGGTAATCTCACCACTGAAGAATTTTTTATTCGCGGCGCGATCCTGCCAGCGCAGGTAACTGGCTTCCTCAGCAAACTGTTTGCCGGTTTCTTTCACTGCAGCGCCCATAATTTCATTTGCTTTATCCGGATTGCTTTTGATCATATCCAGTGCGTCGAAATAGCTGTCTACCAGCCCCTGAGCCGCTTTCGGGTTGTTTTTCAGCCAGTCTGGCGTACAACCCAGCGTATCCATCACCACCGGGTAATCCAGTGTGGTAGCAAGAATTTTTCCTTTTTCCGGGTTCTGGCGAATAGAAGATAAATAAGGCTCATAACTGACTGCGGCATCGTTCTGCCCGGCAATAAATGCGCGGGCTGCGGCATCCGGGCCCAGTGTTGCCAGTTTGACATCTTTCATGCTCATACCGTTTTTATCGAGGATCCATGCCAGCAGAAAGTAAGACGATGTTCCGGGCGCATCCACACTAATGGTTTTGCCTTTCAGGTCAGTGATTTTATTGATGCCGTTACGCACAGCGATACCATCCGCCCCATAGGATTTATCCAACTGGACAATTTGCTTAATCGGTACGCCGCTGGCATTCCAGGTCAGGTAGGTTTCAACGGTAGTGGCGGCACATTGCAGTGCACCGGAAGCAATCGCAAGATGGCGGGATTGCTGTGGCACCATTTTCAATGTCACGTCCAGGCCGTGCTTTTTAAAAATGCCGGTTTTCTGTGCCAGTGTCAGTGGTGCAAACCCTGTCCAGCCAGAAATACCAATGACGACGGGTGTATCGGCAGCCTGTGCAAGACCACCCGTTACCGCACTTATTGCCAGCGCTACGCCACATGCAGACAAGACGCGCTTCAATCTGTTTTTTGCATTTTTTTTGTTCATCGACCACTCCTGAGAAAACAACCTGTTATTGGAAAGTGATAACCCCAAATGCTGTGCTGTACGCCTGATATTACAATCCGCAAATACGATAAAGGCGAACGCGTATAGTCTTGTCTATACAAGCTACAGTCACAAAGTTGCAATGCGTGTGCCAGCTTTTTCAACCCCGTTACAGACGGGATATCCGGCAGGAGAGAAGAAAGAAATGTGCATAAAACAGGGCAAACGCCCTAATGGAGTGCATGCCCTGCGCAAAGGCAGGGCATGGAGGGACTGATTAACCTCACCAGCTGCTTATCAGGCCGGGCGGGCTTCCAGCGCAGGAAGTGCATTTTCGCTGTACTCACGGAGCGTATCACTGGATTTGAGGGTAAAACTGTTAACGCTTTCCAGTAATGCAGCGGCATGGTGATGCAACTGGCTGGCCGCTTCGCTCGACTGCTGAGACAATGTGGCGTTCTGTTGCGTGGCTGAATCCATATGTGTCACCGCAAGACTTACCTGCTCAATACCCGCACTTTGCTGGTTACAGGCAACAGAGATAGTTTCAACCAGTTGCGATACCTGGCGAATATTATTCAGCATCTGTTTCATTGCCACACCGGCTTCCCCGGCCAGGTCGTTCCCTTGCGCAATGCGGCTTGAAGTGCGGCTTATCAGGGTATTAATTTCTTTCGCAGCATTGGCCGAACGTTGTGCCAGCGCCCGCACTTCACTGGCAACAACCGCAAATCCACGCCCTTCAGTACCCGCCCTTGCCGCTTCAACTGCGGCGTTAAGCGCCAGAATGTTGGTCTGGAATGCAATACTCTCAATCACTGTCACAATGCTGTTTATCTCAGTGGAAAACCGGTTGATGTCGCCCATCGCTTCCACCAGGCGTTCAACAGAGTGGTTCCCTTCCTGTGCCATGACATCGGTATTCTGGCTGAGTTTATTGGCCTCAGCCGCGTTGTCAGCAGTATGTTTCACAGCGGAAGTCACTTCTTCCATGGAAGCCGATGTCTCAATTAACGCACTGGCCTGCGCTTCATTGCGGGTAGACAGCGCCTGGCTGCCATCAGCAATGCTGGCGGATGCGCCGGCAATATGCTCTGCACCATCAATCACCTCACGCACAATACGCGCCAGGCTGTTGTTCATGGTTTGCAGTGCTGCCATCAGGCCGGCAATTTCATCCTTCCCGGAAACTTCAATCGTGGCTCTCAGGTCACCAGAAGCAACCTGGCGGGCAATCTGTACCGCCTGAGCAACAGGGTGAGTAATACTGCGGATAATAAGCCAGGTCACCACACCGCCCGTCAGCACTGCCAGCACAATCACCAGTGCAATAATAGTCTGAATTTGTTGGTAATGGTGGGCATTTTCCGCATTAATTTCCTGGTGGAGAATTTGGGCATGTTGCAGCGTTTTCTCGACCACATCGTCAATCATTTTGGTCGGTGCGCGGTCAATACCGCGCACCTGTTTATCGACTCTGGCCGGGCTGTTTACATCAGCGATGTTGTAAGATTCCAGCGCGCTGAGGTACTGGCGGAGTAATTGCGCGTGCGCTTCCCGTGCAGCTAAAACATCCTGATTACTCATACCAAGTTCAGGCAATTGCTGGCTGAGGGTATTCAGTAACGCCTGGGTTTTATCATTCTGCTCCAGAAACGCTGCTTTATATTTGGCGAATAAACCATCGCCCTGAACACCGCGCAGTAAAGTATCTTTCCACTCCTGAACCTGAATTTTGAATTGCACCTGTGCATTGCGTGCTGTGTCAATTGACTGTTCAATCAGCATTTCACGGGCAATAAATTGTTGGCTGCTTTTGGTCCAGTGGTAATTCACATAGCCACCAATAGCGCCAGCACACAGTGTCAGCGCCAATAGCAGAACAGATAACAGCCATAAACGTGGCCCAATACGAAACTGGTTTAATCTCAGAGCAGAAAGCATAACGGTGTTCCTTAACGACAATACCTGCCTGTGTTATCGTCTCTTCCGCTTATTTCTTCACCACTAAATCGGTTTAAGTGAAAAAGAGTGAACCCTTTCTCATTACGGCTTCAACTCAGTTTCGCCTGTATTATTTTTTTATGACGGAGCGCAACAACCAGCCACCCTGGTTTTATTACCCACCAATACGTGGGCATTGAGAAGGCAGAAACTCAAGGCCACAATGCGGGCATTTTAAAACATTATTCTTACGAAGTTTGGCTGCGCGCTGGTTGGCAATATGGGCGCATTTTGGGCACTTTACGGGGACTGGTCGTTCACCAAAATGGCGCAGACCCTGGGTATATGACATATGCGAACACCTCCGGGGTATTGAACGGCTAAGCAATAGCAACCCGTTTGTTCTGCTTGTTTTTCACTCAAAGAATAAACCCACAAAAAAGGAATGGCAATAACCGGCTACGGGCTCAATTTACCTTACAACGCGGGCTTGCCTGCGCGCAGATGAGTGCGCACAAGCATGGACTCCTTAATCACGCCACATCCCGTAATGTGCTGAGATCCAGGGTGATGGCAACTTGCTGCCCGTCAGAGAGTAAGTCCGCCACACTGCGGTTCAGTACATCAACGCGTAATTCAACCCCTTGCGCCACTACCCGGTAGCGCACCACGTTGCCCAGTAAACTGCGGTCAAGAATAGTGGCAGGAATGCCCTGGCCTGGAGCGCAAATAGTGATGGATTCCGGGCGTAACGCACACTGCCCGTGGTGTTCAATGCCGCTCAAACGCGCCATATCCTGAGCACTGAGTACGTTGTAGTTACCAATAAAATTCGCGGCGAATAAATCGGCAGGCTCGGTGTACAGCGTTTCGGCACTGCCATTCTGAATGATATTGCCCTGGTTCATCAGGATTATCCTGTCAGACAGTGTCAGCGCTTCTTCCTGGTCGTGGGTGACAAACAGAGTGGTCAGGCGCAACTCCTGCTGAATACGGCGAATTTGTTCACGTAAATGGCGGCGGATACGCGCGTCCAGCGCAGAAAGCGGTTCATCCAGCAATAGTAAACGTGGGCGGGTAACCAGTGAACGCGCCAGGGCAACACGCTGGCACTGACCACCAGACAACTGGTGAGGGAAACGGTGGCTGTAAGCTGACAACTCCACCAGTTCCAGCACTTCGTTCGTGCGTTGTTCAATTTCACTGGCCGGGATTTTTTGCATTCTCAGGCCAAACGCCACATTCTTTTTCACTGTCATGTTCGGGAACAGCGCATAGCTCTGGAACACCATGCCAATGGCGCGTTTTTGTGGCGGAAGCGGTACAATATTTTGCCCGGCAATTTCCACCGAACCACTGTCCGGGTCAGTCAGCCCGGCAATACAACGCAACAACGTAGATTTACCGCAACCACTTGGGCCAAGTAAGGTAACAAACTCGCCTTCATCCGCACTGAAATCTATATTTTCAAATACCCGGGTTGGGCCATAGTGTTTATTGAGTTGTGAAATTTTTAAATAAGACATAACACCCTCACTTACGGTTCAGCGCACTGGCAAGCCAGGTAATCAACAGCACGACACAGAAATAGGAAATCACCAGCGCACTGGTAAAGTGACCGCTGCCGTTACGCATGTTGTAGAGATAGACCTGCAGCGTTTCGTAGCGTGTGCCCACCAGAATGTTGGCAAACACAAACTCACCTATCAGGAAAGAAAACGAGAGCAATACGGCAACCATGACCCCTTTACGCAGGTTCGGCAATACCACCAGAAACGCCGCCTGGAATGTGCTGGCACCCAGCAGGTTTGCGGCGCTCACCAGTTCTTTAATATTCACCGCCTGCATATTGTTGCTGATTGCCCGCCAGATAAACGGCAGGGTTATCGTGAAATAACAGGCGATAAGTATCCAGGGTGTGCCTGTAAGCACCAGCGGGCCGGATGCATAAAGCTGCAATAACCCCACGGAAGAGACAACCGGTGGAATAGCAAAAGGCAGCAAAATCAGTACATTCATGATGTTGCCCAGCAACGGGAAGTACCAGACAATCACAAACATCACGGGCAGCACCAGCACAAAAGAAAAGGCCAGCGCACCAAAACAGATAACCAGTGAACGCCCCAGCGCGGCCAAAAAACGCGGGTCATGCCACAGCTGTGAAAACCACTCAATCGTCAGGCCATCGGGCAGAATAGTGGCACCCCATTCAGTTGCCAGCGCGTACAGCAGTGTTGCCAGTAAAGGAACAACAAGAATCAGTAATAACAAACCAATCACCACACGGTGATAAACATATTCACTTTTCGTCATGGGTACCGCTCCTTGATTCAGCGCGCATTAAGGTAACTGCGGCGCTGGATCCACTGCTGGATAACTGTAATCGCCGACATCAGCACAACCAGTAACATTGCGAGGGCACTCCCCATATTAGGATCAAGAGAGATATCCCCGGACACCAGCGCGGCAATACGTACCGGCACTACGTTGAAGTTGCCAGAAGTCAGTGCATAAATGGTGGCATAAGCCCCCAGCGCATTTGCCAGCAGGATGACAAACGTGCCAATCAGCGCGGGAGACAATACAGGTAGCCCAATGTGCAACCAGTAACGTATCCGGCTGGCCCCCAATAAGGCGCTGGCTTCTTCCCAGTCTTTTTTCAGCCCGTCGAACGCCGGAAACAGCAGTAATAACCCAAGTGGAATTTGGAACCAGGTGTACACCAGAATCATGCCGTCAATGGAATAGAGCCGGAAATCGCCCAGCAGCCCATATTTACGCAGCAGCAGTGTGATACAACCGTTCAGGCCCAGTAAAATAATGAAGGCGAACGCCAGAGGCACACCGGCAAAATTACTGGTCATATTGGTGAATGACATAATAATGCGCTGCAACTTGCCATTGCCGATTTGGTGCAGGGAGTAACCACCAATCAGCGCAATAATCAAACCATACAAACTGGATAAAATGGAGATTTTCAGGGAGCTGGTAATAGCCTGCTGGTAAAACGGCGAGGTCAGAATGTCCTGGTAGTTGCCCAGCCCCCACGCCTCCATGCTGTCACTCCAGAAACTGTTCACCACAATCCAGATAAGGGGGGCAATCTGGAATGCGAGGTAAAACAGCGTAAAAGGTAACAAACATAGCAGCGCAAGCCATTTTCCTTTCATCATCAGTGCCACTCCTGCTTCGGTGCCAACAGCGCCCGGCAAACTGGTTTATCGTGCGCCACGCCTAATAGCTCACAAACAGTGCCGCACAAAGTGGTTTGGGGAATGGTTAAATCAGGAAGTTTCGAAAAACCGTCACCAAATACAAACAAAGGCACACAGGTTTCTTCTTCCAGAACTCCGCCATGGCTGCGGTCATCGTTCATACCGTGGTCGGCGGTTACCAGCACCTGGTAGCCTTCGGCAAGCCAGACGGGCATCCAGTGGGATAAATAACCGTCTGCGAAACGAGCTTTGTTACGGTATTGCGGCGATGAAAGGCCAAATTTGTGCCCGGCATCGTCAATGTTCATAGGGTGAATGAGCAGGAAATCCGGGTCATGGCACAAGCGCAGGCTTTCCGCATCTTCAAACAGGTGTGAATCCGGGTAAGTGTCATCAGAATAAAAATGACCATACTGCACAGGAAGTGTTGGGTCCTGAACATGGCGGTCACGCGCGGGGTTAAAAGGTGTACGGTTGTACAACTCACTGACCCAATGATAAGCCGCAGCCGCTGTAGTTAACCCCGCAGCACGCGCATAGTGAAAGATACTCTGTTCGCGGCTCATTCGGCTCACCCCATTATGAATAATGCCGCTTCTCACCGGCGGAATACCGGTGAGAATGCACTCATAAAGTGGGCGGGATAACGACGGCAACTCACAGGTCAGCGAATAAATCTGCCCTTTTCCCTCGGCGCATTCTGCTTGCAGGTAGCCCATTGCATGTGATGCCACCTGGTTGCTCAGGCCATCGAGGATAACCAGAATCGTTTTCATACCGCCCTCAAACTTATTGCTGCATATTGATCATGACATTTTCCTGCCACAGACGCGGCAGCATTTTGGCGCTCTTTTCCCAGGCCTGCTGGTCGGCAATCGGGCGCGCATTTTTATATTCACTGTCTGGCAGCATTTGTGCTTTCACGTCTGCCGGGTAGGTAAGATGCTCAGCACGGATAGGACGGGCAAAACCGCGGGCAAGGTTTATCTGCCCGGCATCAGAGAAGATATATTCGCGGGTCAGTTTGGCTGCATTCGGGTGCTTGCCGTATTTATTGATAATTGTGGTGTAACCGGAAGTAATGGAGCCATCTGAAGGGATAACCACTTCAAAACGTTTCGGGTCGATTTGTTTGCGATAGTTCAGGCCATTGAAGTCCCACACTACGCCAACCTGAACTTCACCTTTTTCAATGTTGGCAATGGTCGGGTCAGTGACGCCCAGGCGCCCTTGTTTTGCCAGCTCAGCAAAAAATGCCAGAGCGGGTTTGAGATTCTTTTCATCGCCACCCAGTGCGTAGTTAGCCGCCAGCACGCCAGACGCGGCCTGAGAAGCAACCCCAACATCACCGATATCCACAACATACTTACCTTTTTTCAGGTCTGCCCAGCTGTGAGGCGCATCTTTTACTTGTTGTTTATCAATAATAAACGCAATGGTGCCAGTGTATGCCACTGCCCAGTAACCATCTTTATCTTTCGCCCAGGCGGGTATCTGATCCCAGGTGCTGGGTTTATACGGCAATGCCAGCCCCTGTTTTACCGCGATTGGGCCAAAAGAGATCCCCACGTCACCGATATCGGCAGTTGCATTTTCTTTTTCCGCTGCAAACTTGGCTAATTCCTGGGCTGAAGACATGTCCGTATCCATATGTTTCAGGCCATATTTAGACAGCATATCTGCCCAGGTCTCTTTCCAGTTTGCCCAACTGTCTGGCATACCCACGCTATTCACTTCGCCTTCACTCTTTGCGGCTTTTTCCAGCGCAGTCAAATCTGCCGCATGGACATTGGCGACCTGCAACGCCACGAGCAATGTACTGGCTAACAAAGATACATACATGCGTTTCATAAATGCTATGCTCCAGTGATGTGGTTGTTATTGGACTAGTCCAGCAAAATCGTTGTTGCAAAACACAGGCCAAAACAGAACAACGAATTAAGAGACTGGAGCTTATCGCTGATTTATAAACTTTTTATTACAGTAACGTGACATTCTGGCAGCAAGTTGTTTCCAGGCTGGCGTCAACTCGTGGATCAGGGTATGCACTATTTTGGCTATTTGGCACATTTTTAAGGCTGGGAAAATGGCGAAGAAAACCGTCGAGGTGATTTGTGAAATACTGTCAGAACGCATTCAGCATGGTGAGTTTGACGAAGACCGGCGTTTACCGTCCGAGCGCACGTTAAGCCAACAATTTATGACTACCCGTATCACGCTGCGTGAGGCACTGCGCCAGTTAGAAGCACAGGGTGTGATTTACCGCGAAGTGCGTCGTGGCTGGTTTATTGCCCCGCCCCGCTTAGTTTACAACCCACTGCACCACTCCCACTTTCGTGAAATGGCTCAGGCTCAGGGGCGCCACACCAGTACCGAACTGATTAGCGCGGGCCTGCAACCAGCCAGCAGTGATGTCGCTCACCAGTTAGGCATTACCCCCGGCAGTGAGATAATTTGTATCCGCCGCCTGCGCCATGTTGACGGGCGTGCCGTGTTGTATGTCGAAAACTCCCTTAACCCGGGTTATTTCCCAGGGTTATTAGAGAAGGATTTGACCGGCTCATTAACTGATTTATACCAGCGAGATTACGGCCTGCACTACGGTGGTGTGCGTTTTACCGTGTTCCCCGGACCACTCCCCGCCTTTGCGGCCGGGCGCCTGCATGTTTCACCCGGCAGCCCGGGCTTATTTATTGACCGAACTAACCGCGACCAGTATGGGCGTATTATTGACTGCGACCATGAATACTGGCGCTATGATGCCTTGTGTATTGATGTCGCGGTTGGGTCAGGTTCCGATACAAACTGGCCACCCTTTCATACCCGCACAACACAAGGTTAACAGTTGCAGAACTGAAGTGTGGGTCAGGCGTGCAGTCCTCAGGGAGACCTGATGACTCACACGCCTGAAGAGCAACAAAGCGCTACAATTTCCCTTCTTTTATGCGCCGGGCCAGCAGTACACGCCGTAATTGCAATTCACGCAATTCGAAAGTGACATCCAGGCTGACCGGGGGATAATCGGCTTCTTCCTGGGGGTTACTGGATGCGGCTTCTTCCTCGCCACTGGCGTACACGTTTTTTTCAATCAACCTGAACGCTTCTTTTTTACTGAGCCCCTGCTTTTGCAGGAGCTTCGACAGCATCTTATCAACAGCCGTATATTTTACTTTTCTTCGAAACATACTTTTTCTCTGACACAGGCCTGGTTGCAGATCCTGCCAATCGGTTTAACGCAAATTTTATCGTCTGCGCGCCCGCAAGTTAAGCAGTGATAGCGCTTTGTGACAATCTCTGACAATTAATTAATGGTTGCCATGCACCGAATGCTCATTAAAGCAGCGCAATGGTGTTTTTTTGTGCGGGATTCATTCAGAAGCAGCAAGAAAAGCCATAAAGGCGGGAATAACGAAGAACAGGAAACACACCGGGTACGGTTGTTACCCGGTGTGTCACAGTGTCAGAAGCGGTATTGCAGGCCCACTGTCGCCGTGTAGTTCTTATTTTTCAACCCGGCAGCATCACCACCAAAATAGTCATGGGTACCGTTATCCCGGTCAATCATTTCTGTACCACCTTTACCTTCTTCATATTTGTTCCAGGCTACTTCAGCAAATACTTTGGCATTCTGTGTTACGTAATACCCGACATCCATTGCCACACCGTAATAATTGCTGTGCCCGCCGTTATCACGGAAAGTCAGGTCACGCATGTAATGTTCGTCGTTATCTTTTGACTTAACCCAGCCACTGAATTTAAACGCGCCATTGACTTCAAAATTCTGGTAGCGGTATTGTCCAACAAGGCCAATATATGGCATGGAGAAACGCTGCTGATAACCAATCCCTCTTTCGCCAGGTGTGAAACTCCCAACATTGGTACCGTTGTCGTAATTATAATCCCCGCCAAATGCCGTCCAGCTAAACCGGGTTTGCTGGTAACCCGCTATCGCCCCTACTTTGTAGGTTTCGCCACGCAGTATCCAGCCTTTAAGGTTCAGGTCAAATTCATTGGCATAATTCAGGTTAGTATTTTCATGGCTCGAATGGTCAGTCCAGCCAGACTGGTTATTATTGAGCCAGTCATAATCGTCCATATGACCAGAGCCGGAGGCCAGTGTACTCCAGCCACGGGCGTTCAGGGTAAGCCAGCTATAAGCATCCCAGGAGATATCCCCTTTGATAATTGCCGCATTTTTTATCTTCCAGTCTAACTGACTGACTTTGCGGCCCCCCTCATAAACCAGTTCATGCGATTCCCCTCCCAGGTACCCCATAGATGCTGCCACAGAGACACTTTCTGGTGAGAAGTTTGGCATTGCCGGGTTCATATCAGCCACAGCGACACCAGAGAAAGACACAGCCATTAATGCAACTATTGTTTGTTTTTTCATTTTCATTCCATTTATTGTTATCCCTGAACACTCATAGCTGGCACTATTTTTCGCCAGCAATAACCATTCAGAATTAGTGCGAATAAGCCACTTGCCCGCCGATATTAATCCTGTAGCTTTCAACCAACAACAATCAATATTAGTAGGTTATTTTTATCTTTTACAACCTGGCAAACATTCAATAACGGGCAGAGAGTGCCCCCGAAAAACCGGGTTGGAATAACAAGAAGAAATCGCGTAATGCGGGATAAAGAATATATTTTTATCGCGTTCTGAATAAAGCCTGCCGTTTGATAACATTAATAGTGCTATAACCGCATGCTCCACAATAAGCATAAAAAAGCCCGCCAGTACGGAGATACTGGCAGGCAAGGAGGAAAAATGTGGCGTTACTGACCGAGTGGTTTGCGAACAAATACCCCAAAACTAATGGCGCCCAGCATCAACAAAGCCGCGCCCAACAAGAAGACATCAGTAAATTTGCCCGTGGCATCCAGAATAACCCCGGTTACAATCGGTGCCATTGCGGCACCCAGAAAACCGCCAAAGTTTTGAATAGCGCCAAGGGAAGCGACCTGGTCTTTTGGCGCGATATCGGTTGCCAGTGTCCAGAGCGCCCCTTGTGGCATCTGGGAACAGAAATACCCCAACGATAACAGGCCAATCGCCAGCGGTGTACTGCTGACAAACGGAATGGGGCCGACAAAGCAGGCAGCCAGTGCTGCACCCAGTACAATCGGTACCTTACGAGAAGTAACAGGTTTAAACCCACGGCGTACCAGCCAGTCTGACAATGTGCCCCCAACCAGTACACCAAAAATACCTGCCAGGAAAGGAATTGAAGCAATCCACCCAGTGGCTTTCAGGCTGAACCCGAGTGATTTTTCCAGGTAACCCGGCAACCAGGTAAGGTAGACCCAAATGGTAAACATGATTGAGAAGTTACCAATCACCATAAACCAGGTGGTGGGATGACGGAACAGGCTACCCCAACTGGTGGTTTTCCCGGTATTTTTACTGGCTGTAGTGAGCCCGGCATGAATCAACGCATCTTCACGCGCCACCGGATCGCGGTAAAATTTCCACCAGGCGAGCAGTAATGGCAGCCCCATCAACCCAATCCCGATAAACATGCCACGCCAGCCAAAACTGAGTAACAAAATAGTCAGAATGGGCGGAGCCACCGCGTTGGCGATTTGCGAACCGGTATTGATGATTGCAGTAGGCAAACCACGTTCTGTTTCACCAAACCAGCGATGGGTAATTTTAATCCCGGAAGTGAAGAAGGGTGATTCAGCCACACCCAGCATCATGCGCAGGCCATAAAAGAAGCTGTAACTATTTACAAAAGCCGCCAGCACAGTACAACCCGACCACAGGCACAGCGCCCAGGAAAACATCCGTTTGGGACCAAATTTGTCAACCAGCCAGCCAGCAGGAAGGTTGGCAAGGGCATATGGCCAGAGAAATGCAGAGAGCAATAAGCCCATTTCGGTTTGAGAGAAACCGAATTCTGCCGCAATGGTAGTATTGGCAATACTCAGGTTTGCCCGGTCGAGGTAGTTCACTATCGCCGCCAGTAATAGCAGCAGGATGATGCCCCAGCGCAGCCGGGTTACAACCACCGGCTGGCTGGCAGTACCCTGGAAACCTTTCACGCCAGGCCGGCTATCCTCAGGCAGGGTTGAGGTAAGTTCTTTCATTGTTATGTCACCTGGTTATCCCCTGTTACAGGGAGGGTTGTAGGGAAAAGCCGCTAACGTCTGGTTAGCAAGCGGTTTTGGTTTGCCACAGTGCAGTACCCTGGCGAATTTGGTCGAGAATGACGCCAAGCCCCCAATATTTTTCCAGCACATCGTCTTTGTTCACCCGGCAGAATTCGCTGGAAAATGTGCCCATTTGCTGGTGATAAATCTTGGCGTTTTTCGGGTAACCCAGGGTTTCCGTGACAGCGGACAGGGAGAGGAATAACGAGAGTTCATGCGCCAGCGCAGGTTGTTGCTTACCGTTTTTCCACAACCAGGCGTACAGCTCCGGGTGAAAATTGGTAAATACCCCGCTAAACCCTTTGGAGCCCGCCTGAATAGCAGGCCAGGCAATCGCTGCGTTAGCATTGATGACATTAAGCGCAGTGCCTTGCGCCAGTTTGACACGGCGAATCACTGTGGGCAGATCGCAACTGACATCTTTGAGTACAACAAAGCGTCCGCTGTGCGCACAGAAACTGAACTCTTCATCGCTCAGCAGGCGGCGCCAGGGAGCCGGGCATTCATACAAACCTAATGGCAGGTCTTGTGGCAAAGCTTCGAACAAAGTTGCCAGCGTGGCCTTGAACGTTTCCGTACCTTTGTTTTGCGGATCCAGGTGGTTGGTCACCAGCACCAGAGCATCAATGCCAGTCTTCGCCATTGCCTGTAATTCTTCAATTTGCGCATTCAGGTCATCGCTGATATGCCCGGAAGCAATCACCGGCACCCTGCCGTCTACTTTCTCAACCACAAAACGGGCAAGATCCGTACGCTCATCCAGCGACAGATATTGCATTTCGCTGGACTGGCATACCGCGAATAATGCATCCACTCCCGCTGCAATGTACCAGTCAACAAGCCGTTCAAGCCCAGTCCAGTCAATCTGGTTTTCTGCTGTAAATGGGGTCAGCATGACCGGAACAATACCTTCAATGGACTTCATAAGTTCTCCTGATCCGCCAGCCAGGCGGTAATTGCATTCAAAAAACAACGCGTGATGTCAGCGTAACGCCAGGCGTGATATCACCTGTTGGTACGCTGGCATGTTGGATGCGCCTTCACGCTCAACAGCCAGGGAAGCAAACGCCGAAGCAAAGGTTGCGGCCTGAGCAAGGGTTTGTCCGTCGGCTATTGCAGCCGCAAGAGCGCCGTTAAAAGCATCGCCAGCCCCGGTGGTATCCACACTCAGAGCCGGAAAAGCCGGAATATGTTGAAACTGTTGGTTGTCATAAATCAGCGCCCCATGACTGCCCATGGTGATAATCACCCGCCTGGCTCCACGCGCCACTATTGCCAGAGCAGCGGCTCGCGCACTTTCCAGGTCAGTAATTTCCACCCCCGATAACAACGACGCTTCGGTCTCGTTCGGGGTAATGATGTCGATAAGATCGATACACCCCAGAATATCGGGCGAAAATGGCGCCGGGTTCATAATCACCTGTACACCCAACGCCCTGGCAAGCTTCATTGCGTTTAGCGTGGCATCAAAGTTGTTTTCCAGTTGCACCAGCAACACATTGCTGCTGGCAAGCTCAGGGGACATGCTCGCTATTTCATCGCTGCTCAGGGTTTTATTGGCACCGGAATAAATGGCAATCATGTTTTCACCATCATCCTGCGAGACATAGATCAGCGCATTACCCGTAGGCTCCCTCTCAGACTGGTACAACCGAAAAGAGTGGATCCCGGAAGACGCCAGGTGATCAAAGGCAAACTGGCTGAACTGATCTTTGCCCACTTTGGCAACAAAGTGCACCTGGGCACCCGCCTTGCTTGCCGCCATCGCCTGGTTAGCACCTTTACCACCCGGCCCCAGTGAGCTGCGTTGGGCCAGCAAGGATTCTCCACCGCGTGGGAAACGATGCACCCACGCGACAATGTCCACATTGAACGCGCCCAAAATACACACCTTCCCTCTTAGTGCATGGGGTGATACCTCGGGGCTGCGAACGGGCTCGTGCTCAGAAAGGCGTTTAAGTAACACTTCGAAGTTGTCACCAGTTTCGCTGATTAACCTGGACTGCAAATTACGCCGCACAATCATGGCACCGCCATGGCAACGCCGAATCAATCCTTGTTTCACCAGAGCAGCCAGGTCACTACGAATGGTTTCTTTAGTGACAGCGAAGTGCCCGGCCAGCCAGTCCACGGTGACACGTTCATTTTTATCCAAATGCTCAAGAATTTTGTTACGGCGTTCTTCGCGAAACATAATTTTCCTCTCCGGTACACAATTGAGACTAAGAAATACCCTGACCGTAAAAAGTGATTTTCTTCAAACCTTGCAGAGCAAAACAGAAGCAAACAAAAATGACCAAAAACCTTGTATTAAAAAAAACAAAAACACCTGCTATTTTTTCTTAATTCATTTCCTTGCAGTCATTTATTTGACATTTGTCACACTAAAACCACAATAAAATAATGGATAAAAAATCCCACCATGACACGGGATCATTTCAATTCATTGATTAATAATGTATAAAAAAACCGACTGACTACTGCATTCGTAGCAGCACACCACAAAGGTTGATAACCAGCAGTCGTCGTAAAATTCACTGCCAACTGCACATCAGAAAATATTTATTGGCTAACAACAAAAAAATACAAAGACCAAAAACAGAAACCTCCCCACAAGAAAAAACGCCCCCACATGCAACCTGATGGTTTTATTTAAAATTTAAATAAAAAATTGAATAATATACTCTGAAAAACCAGAAAGAATGCGCCTTGCATTGATTATTACAACGCCAACTACCCCCACAGAAGTATTTCCCCAGCAGAAAATATGTTGATAATAAATAACAATCGCACCCTGAAAAGTCCGATATAAAATACAGGCAAGAGAAACAGAACAGCATCAATGGCTGACCAGAGCAGGCATGCTCCCTTGCACCTTAGAGGGAATACTCATTTTTGCTTCTCACGGGGGTCATATGAAGCAGTGGTCCTTTGTTATTTCGCAACAACACTCACTTTCCCAGATATGGGAGGCAAAAGGCCTCCAGGCGCTGGTGGCAAGCCAACACCCCAAACTGGTATTTATCTATACAAGGTCAGGCTTCGACGACTTGTATGCTTTTGTGCAACGCTGGCTGGAAGAAAAACTGGATAATGTAGAAATTATTGGCGTGATAACGGGTGGGCATTTTATGGATAGCAGCCCAGGCAGCCAGCAACTCATGGTCAGCATTACGCTGTTTGAACAGAGCTATATTCAGGTTTTACCTGTGAATATGCAGTTATCCCCCCTGAGCACACTCACCATTAATCAAATTCTGCACCACACGCCTAATCTGAGCCTGGTTATGTTGCTAAGCACCCTGGTGGATGATTCGCTCCTCGACGTAGTGTTAAACCTGCAACTTCCGGAACAAACTCAACTGTTTGGTGGGGTTGCGTCTCCAGTACATCCTGCCGGGTTGTTATGTGGCCGCGACCCGCTACAAAAGGGGTTTGTGCTGGTGTTGATACAGAGCCAAAATTTGCATTGCCACACATTCAGTTACACAGGCTGGTTGCCCATGACCAAAAACCGGCGCATTACGGATGCTCAGGGGTCGTGGATCAAATCTATCGATAATCAGCCCGCCTTTGAGGTTTACCACAATTACACCACGATAGAGAACGACAACCAGTTTGCTCATGATGCACTGGCATTCCCGGTATTGCTCCCTCGCCCGTCGTTATTGCTTTCCAGGGTTCCAGTTGAAGTGAATAACGCTGGGCATATTCGCGTTGCCGGCGATGTGCTACCAGGGGAAAGTATCTCATTTGGTTATGGTGATGCACAACGCAGCCTGGCGCAAATGGATAACTGGTGTGCAACACTGGCTGACTTCTCCCCACAAGTGCTGTTTGGTTATTCCTGCATGATTCGTAATATGTTGTTTGCTGATTATGCATGGCAAGAAACCATGCTACCAGGTAGCCTTGCACCGCTGAGTGGTTTTGTCACCTGGGGAGAGTACAGTTCCGTAAAAGGTAAAGTGACACTGAATAACACATCGCTGTTGATGGTAGCCCTGCGTGAAGGCGATGCACAACCGGTTCAGGCCAGAACGGCCTCTGTCCCCATACCACAAACACGCCCTTCCCTGATGTCGCGCCTGGTGAATTTTATGTATGTTGCCAGCGAAGAACTCCGGGAACATAACCAGCAACTGAGTACACAGGCCCAGACCGATAAACTCACCGGGTTATATAACCGCTACCGGCTGGACAGCGAATTATTGTCACTTATCAACCAGGCCAGCCCTGCACGAAATTTTTCGCTGGTGCTGATGGACATCGATCACTTTAAACAGGTTAATGATGCTTACGGCCACCTGACAGGGGACAGTATTCTCAGACAAATCAGTGAGCTGGTATGCAACCAGTTACGCTGGCAGGATATTGCCGGTCGATGGGGTGGAGAAGAGTTTATGTTACTGATTACTGACAGCGATAACACCCAGCTCACCGCAGTACTTAAACGCCTGCAACAGGCTATCGCTCATGCCACCATGCCCTTTGAACTGACAATTACCTGTAGTTTTGGTGCCACATACTGGCAATCCGGCGATGATGAGCGGAGTATACTCCAGCGCGCTGATATGGCACTTTACAACGCAAAAGCCCAGGGGCGTAACCGGTTTGTGATTGGTTGAGATCAGGCGGCGGGGCTGTAAATTCACAGCGCTTACTGCGCCATCATATGGCGTTTTTGGGTTATCTCCACGGCTGGCGAAGTCACGTTACCCAACCCCCATGCAAAAGAAATTTCGGTTTACGACGGCACAGTAAATATCATTGATGTGTATTAGTTCAGATTTGACCTGACAGAGCTATGGCTGAGAGCAAAACCTAATCTGAAAGGCAGCTCTGGGTCATGAGCGGACATGACTATCGATAATATGTAATTTTCACCGAAGAGCAGAACATACCCCGTTGACACCATGCAATGAATGATCTGATACACAGGCGAAAAATTGATAAGCTATTTTCAGTAAAAGTAACAAATCTTGTTTCTGCTTTGGAAAGTTGAAACACTAATGATTAAAAAGATATTGATTGCATAAAACCTCACGGCATCCGGGTTCCTGTGAGCGACCTACATTAACAAAGGCTAATATGAAACAAATTACGTTCAGTGATCTACAAGAACAAAGCGAACAGGCTGAAAATTCCCCTCGCTTACGTGCCCATCGTAATCTCCACCCTGAATTGAGCGATCCTGTTCAGCGCCTGGCTATCGCTATGGAACCGGGTACCTATGTTCGCCCTCACCGCCACCCGCACACGTTTGAGCTGCTGACATCCCTCATCGGACGCTTTTTGGTATTGAATTTTGATGACGAAGGCAACGTGACCCACCGCGTTGTGCTAGGTGAAGACTGCAAGGTGCTGGAAATGGATGCAGGGACCTGGCATGCAGTGTTGTCGATGGATAAAGGAGGCGTTATTTTTGAGGTAAAACACGGGGGTTACCAGTCAGTATCTGAGCAAGATATGGCCCCATGGGCACCCGCCGAAAACGAGCCGGGAACGGCTGAGTTGATGAAATGGTATGCACTGGCGCAAGTGGGTGATGGTGGTTTTACCCTGTAATTTTTGCTTTGAACGGAGTGCTTTTACATGACTTTTTCAAAAAACACCACTGTGTGGCCGAAAATGCAGAGGCACTGGTGATCTGTAAAGGATAACGACAAGGACCAAATGGGTGCCGCAATGACTGCGGATAACATGGTACTTAACCTGTTTAATGCGGGTAGCAGTGCAAGAGCAGTAACTGTATGCCCGCCGGTAAGTTGAATCGACACGGCATCGGTAGTCATCTTTTTAGCGCCAACTTCCGCTTCATCGCTCAGAGCGGCCCCCTGGTTCCTACAGGTGGTTCGCTCCGTGCCAGATATAATCATTCGAACCCTGAGGGTTACACTTTTAAGTGATTCAGGGTATGCGCTTACTGGTTACGAATATTGTGCCAGAATCATGTGATTTGATGATTGCCGCTTTGCTTTCGAGCCAGTAAGTGCTCCACGTTCGCTAACGAATACTCAGGGCATGCAGATAAACTGCTGGCTATATTTCTTTCGAAGAGCGTGGAATGCATACCAATCCCCGGTTAAAAGGAGTTGGTGATGACTGCTATAGATCAGTTTGCTGCTCATGTTGGTCTGGACTGGGCGGATAGAAAGCACGATGTCTGCGTTCAGTTTAAAAACGGTGAGCGCACATTCCATGTGATTAAACATACCCCGGCACACCGCTCGTCCACGGTATCCGGTGCAAAGTTGTTCATTGTTGACTGACTTCGCCAACAGTTCAATGCCTGCGTAACTTACCACCAGCGGCTCCTCACCAAAGGTGAACATACAGGTTCTGTATGTTCACCTGTAAGCAACGTTTCGGGTCACCCTCCTGACACTGGCAAAAATAACGGTTAACGCGTCAGTTGCTGGAGTGTGGTTAATTGAGCAACGGCTTCCTGCATGGCATCCATTCCTTTTGCCACCACTTTCAGGCGCTCCAGGCTTTGGGCGACATTATCTTTTTCATGGCTGTTTTGCTCACTCATATGGGCAATCTGGTCTGCCGCGTGAATGCTCTGGTCTGCCATATGTTGGGTTGCTGATACCGTCTCCCGGGTAACCTGGCGTATGCGACCAATGGTTTCAACAGATTCGCCAATACTTTGTGCGGTTGCCGTTGCCTGTTCTTTGGCTTTGTGAGCAAGACGGCGCACCTCTTCTGCGACCACAGCAAACCCTCTTCCCGCTTCACCGGCCCGGGCGGCTTCAACGGCTGCATTCAGCGCCAACAGATTGGTCTGGTCTGCAATACTGCGAATCCCCCCGGTAATTTTGGTTATCTCCTCTGATATCGATTCCAGTGACTGCAACCCGTCTTCCAGGCGTTTTTGCGCCTGCTGGGTTTCACCGGCAGAGGTACTCATGGACCGAATGCTATTCTGGGCAACCTCCAGGGCATCACTTTGCCGGTGTGTGGCATCTTCCAGCAGAGGTAACGCCGAAAGTAACGGGCTGAGTTCCTGCTGGTAGTTAATCACCTGGTCAATAACCCGCGACTGTAAGCGGTGTAAAGCTTCCCAGCGCCGTAAAGTGCGTTGTGCGTAATGCGCAGCATAAGCCGCATACTCCACAGGGAAATGGCGCATTGCATGGTTGTCTTTATCAAAAAACACCAGGGCTGAGAGTGTCTGGTTAATGGGTACCCCGAGTATTTCGCCAAAGCTTGAGAACCCGGCTGCTGGCAGGTTGCCAAAAAAACGCGCGGCAGGGAGTTGCGCCTTATTACCTACACGGCGCAATACGCAGTCGTTGAGGATCATGCCGGAAGGCGAACCATATTCGGCAACAAACGCCTGCCAGTCTCTTTGGGTGTGGCTGATAAAATCGGTCGCTTTCAGTAAATAGAGCCGGTCACCAAACTCAAGGTCACAGAAAAAGTGAATACTGTCCTGGGTGATTTGCGCCACCGAGCGAATAAAAAAGTCATCACCTACTTTCACACCAAAGGTGTAACCTTCCAACCCGCTGGCGAGAGCATCCGGCGCACAGCCAAGTTGGCTGGCAAGATAAGGCACAACGGGGTGTTCATGCCCTGTGTCGTCAAACACTGAAGAAACAGTACGGGCAACAGGGTCGGCATGGGCAATCAGCCAACTACTGCGGGTTGGCTCAAAATTCTGGCTTTTAAAGGGAGCGAAAGATTTCCCTTCTGCAATACGGCAAAACACCACCACAGCCTGGCCTTGCAGAACCTGGCCTTTACTGCCAATCCAGGTGCCACTGAAATCCAGCTTACCACCAGCAGAACCACCGATGGCAAGGCAGGGAAAGCGCCCGGCTTTATACCAGGCCTGCATCAGGAAACCTTCAGATGCCGATAAACCATCGCAATAAACCAGAGCAAAAGTATTCTCTGCAGAAAGCGGAATATTAACCTGCAACGCACTCAGTTCGCGCGAAATGGCATCAACGCGGGTGGCAACGGTATGGGTATCACTGGCATGCAGGTTCACATGGTGTACTTCATGTTCCTTAACCAGCGTTTGAGGTAAAAACAACCAACTGCCTTCCAGCCCTTCTTCGTCGGCATATAAACACTGTTTTTGCTGGCACAATGTTCCAGTGGAAGAAAGCACCAGCACACTGCGTGCGGGGGTACCAAAACGTTGCCAGGCTTCACTCACCTGGCGGAAGTTCGCCTGAGGTGGAACAAACACCATTAATATGCCGCCTTTATCAGGCACACCGGCCTGGCGCAACGACGCTGGTAATTTTTGGCAATTAAACACCCCGCTGACTGGGTGAGCACCCGTTAATGCACGGGCTGGTGCGGATACAAAAGAAGATAATATTCCCATAGCGGCCTCATCGTTTTTTATTGAACCAGGAAACCCGCGTTATCAGGAGGAGAAGTGCAATCTGTCACTGTTATTATCGCCAATATGTAACCGTCTTTAAGCAAAATGTTATATGAATATTGTCAGTTGTGGTAAGGATCGCAGTTTCATGCAACGGCCAGGAGAAAATTTGACACAAGGAAAGCAAACCATGCGCAGCCTCTCTTTTCTTCTTATAGTGACGTTCTGACTTTGTTTCAGCTATCAGAGGTAGGCTCTATACCACTGAAGTATAAGCTGTTTTACAGTGAGACCTGCATCACAATCTTTTCTTTCTGGTACGTTATAAATAGTGCCATTCAGGTATGACTTTATTACCTGCGTATCAGGGGATTTAAGGGGTTAATAAGTTCTACAAGCTGTCTGTCAACTTATTCTTTCGTTCAGTGGTTGTAGTGGTCGTCGCTGTTACTACTGTGTTGTTGATATAGATGTTGTGATTACTGTCGTTGTTCGTTGTTCGTTAATCTGTTGCGGTAAAAAGTAATAACCGTAGTCTCTGAGTTATGTCATGTCATTTCGTTAAAGCTGTCGTGTTAAGCCGTTTCGTTGAAGTCGTATTATCTGTGAAATTGGGTTGTACCCGCTGTAACCAAAAAAGGCACCTGCTTTTGCAGGTGCCTTTTTTATACTCAAAATACAACAGGGGCAGGCTGAAACAGAACAACCAACACACCCGTCATTTAAAGAGTGAAGAACAGAACACTTACTACGCTGTAGCAGACTCTGTATGCTGCGCCCCACGCACACGCCACAACACCACCCAACGTTGCAATGCCGAAACCAGAATTACCGCACCCAGCACCACCATAATGACAGAAATCACCCCGTTGAACAGGTTGTAACCTTTTGCTGCCGGGTTGAAATAAACATATTTCACCATCCAGTACGCGGCATAGTTTACAGTGACATACAGATACGCCAGCGGAACCAGGCAGGTAAGGATGTAAATACGTTTTTCAGACAAGCGCAGAATAATCGTCGCACCAATAATCAGGCCAATTGACGCCATTAACTGGTTAGAAACCCCGAACAGCGCCCAGACAGAGTTGATATCCCCGGAGTTCAGTAAATACCCCCATAACGCACAGGCAACAACACTACAACCAATAGCACCAGGTACCCAGGTGGTGCGTTTTAACGGTGGCCAGATATCTCCCAGAAAATCCTGTAGCAAATAACGGGCTACGCGCGTTCCGGAGTCAACGGCAGTCAGAATAAACACCGCTTCAAACATCACCACAAACTGGAAGAAGTACGATGCAAGGTGGCTGAACCAGGGAACCCGGGTAAAGATATCGGCCATCCCAACCGCCAGCGTCACCGCCCCACCCGTGCGGCCATACAGATCCAGGCCAATTTCCTGGCTCAGTTTCGGCAGATTAACAACATCCATTCCCAGGCCAGCAAATGTGGCGGGAGCTGAGTTAATTGCAAAATAATCGGCCGGATGTAACGCTGTTGCGGCAATCAGCGCCATTACGCCAACAACGCATTCCGCACACATGGCACCAAAAGCAACAGGTAAAATATCATTCCATTTATCAATCTGTTTTGGTGTGGTGCCTGATCCAATAAAGGCATGGAAACCTGAAATCGCCCCGCAAGCAATGGTGATAGAGATAAACGGCCATACCGGGCCTGCCAGCACCGGGCCATTACCGCTGATAAACGAAGTCACAGCCGGGAACTGAATTTCCGGGTTAATAAACACCACACCAATAACCAGCGCGCCAAATACCCCAATTTTCATGAAACTGGAGAGATAGCCGCGCGGGGTCAGTAACATCCATACGGGTAATGCTGTGGCGAAAAACGCGTAGCAAGGCAACACCAGGCTCACTGTGGTTGTTTTCAGGCTCAGCCACTCGCCAAATGCAGATTCCTGAATATAAGGCCCGGCCACCACACAGGCAAAAATCACCGCAATCCCTACCCAGGTTGCTGCCCGCATATTACCGGTATAGCGTTCCCATAAGCCAACACCAATCGCCACAGGAATTGTCATAAAGACGGCGAAGGTGCCCCAGGGGTTACGCTCCAGCGCATGAACCACCACCATTGACAAACCCGCCATCGTAATGGTGATGATAAATAACATTGCCAGCCCGGTACACCAGCCAGCAACCGGCCCCAGTTCGGCTTTCGCCACCTCGGATAAAGATTTACCCTGGTGTTTCATTGATGCGAATAACACAACCGTATCGTGAACCGCGCCGCCCACAACACAGCCTACCAGTAGCCATAAAAAACCCGGAAAATACCCGTATTGTGCCGCTAAAACCGGGCCAACCAGGGGGCCAGCGGCAGCGATTGCCGCAAAATGGCTACCAAAGTTGACCCATTTTTTTGTAGGTACGTAATCTTTTCCGTCTTCCAGCAAATGCGACGGTGTGACCTCACTGTTATCTGTATTCAGCACTTTACGGACGAAAAACACGCCGTACAACCGGTAACAGATAGCGAGGACGCACAGCGTTGCAATAACAAAAGTCAATGCATGTGACATAGCCCAACTCCAAAGGTAAAGAAGTTCATGGCTATCTTTTCACAAGGAAAGTTGGCAACGGAGAGGTTTACCAGCGAGCGGTTATAACCGGATTTAAGTGGCGCTATAGCGTGCTGAGCGGTGAAGCGCGGTTGAGTAACAAAGCGCCAGGAGCGAACCCGCCACAGGGAAAATCCATTACAGATTCACGCCATCAGGCCTTCAGGCCAAGCGCCACTTTCAGGTTTTTCAGGTAGCGACGGCTGACGGGCACACTTTGCCCGTCACGCAGTAATAACTCCGCCTGTCCGCCTTCATCAAAACGGATCTCTTTCAGGTGCGCCATATTGACCAGATATTGCCGGTGGCAACGCAACAGCGGTGTGCGGGTTTCCAGAGTACGTAACGTCAGCTCAGTAAACCCTTCTTCACCGTGGGCACTGGTCACAAATACGCCGCTCAGGCGGCTGTTGACATAACTGACATCTTCAACCGGTAACAGATAAATACGGCTGTGTCCGGTACAGGGGATATAACGCAGATTTTCACTGACCAGAGGGAGTAATTCCGTATCCTGCTCAGTGCGTTCGTGGCGCAAACGGTGCAAGGTTTTTGCCAGACGGCGGGCCTCAACTGGTTTAAGCAAATAATCAAAAGCATGTTCTTCAAAGGCCTGTACTGCATATTCGTCCCAGGCGGTAAGAAACACAATCCATGGGCGTTTTACCGGGTCGAGCATGCCCACCATTTCCAGGCCACTGATGCGCGGCATTTGAATATCCAGAAATACCACATCCGGGTGATCCCGGTGTACGGTGCCAATCCCTTCCACTGCATTGCTGCACTCACCAATCACCTGAATGTCGCTTTCCTGTTCCAGCATAGCGCGCAAGTTTTCCCGTGCCAAAGGTTCATCATCCACAATCAATACAGTAATCATGGCATTTCCTCCAGCGGCAGACGCAGTGTTACCCGGGTAAAACATTCTGGCTGGCACTCCACCTGAATGCCACAGGCGTCTCCGTATCGCGCCCGCAGGCGTTTATCAACCAACGTCATTCCCAACCCCTGAGCATCTTGCCGGGGTTGATATAACCCGGCGTTATCTTCAATAGTGAGCACCAGCCATTTATCCTGGCTGCTGGCGTTAATAACTATCTCCCCAGTGCCCAGTAACTGCGAGGTACCATGTTTAATGGCGTTTTCGACAATAGGTTGCAGCGTAAATGCTGGCAGGTGTTGCAGGCTCAGGCTCTCCTGCAAGCTAAGCTGTACATGCAACCGCGACTGAAAACGAGCCTGCTCTATTTGCAGGTAAGCATTCACATGGTCCATTTCATCGGCCAGGGTGACAACTTCCGCCGGGCGCTTGAGGTTTTTACGAAAAAAGGTGGATAAGTACTGCACCAGTTCGCAGGCCTGGTCTTTATCACGGCGAATCACCGCCACCAGGGTGTTAAGTGCATTAAATAAAAAATGGGGGTTAACCTGGGCATGCAGCAGTTTGATTTCAGACTGGGTGAGCAGCTGTTTTTGGCGCTCATACTGCCCGGCAAGAATTTGCGCCGAGAACAGGCGGGCAATGCCTTCACCCAGTGTGCGGTTAATGGAGCTGAATAAACGGTTTTTAACTTCGTAGAGCTTAATGGTGCCCACCACTTTGCCATTTTCGCCATGGAGGGGAATCACCAGGGTGGAGCCCAGTTTACAGCGTGTGTCCAGCGAACAACGGTAAGGAACTGCATTGCCATCGGCATAGACTACTTCACCGGTTTCAATCGCCCGTAATGTCAGTTCTGAGGAAATAGGCCTGCCCGGCAGGTGATGGTCGTCACCCGTGCCGGTAAACGCCAGCAGTTTCTCGCAATCTGTAATGGCAACTGCACTGATATCCAGTTCCTGGTAGAGCACATGCGCCACCCGCATGCTGTTTTCCTGGTTAAAACCGTTGCGCAGTATACCTTCAGTCAGAGCAGCCACTTTCAGTGCGGTAGTGGAAAATGCAGAGGTATATTTCTCCAGCATGGCGCGTTTATCCAGCAGAATACGCATGAACATAGCGGACCCCACAGTGTTGGTAACCACCATTGGTGCGGCAATGCTCTCCACCAGATGCAGTGCTTCGTTATACGGGCGGGCAATCAGCAAAATAATCCCCATCTGGAGCACTTCGGCAACAAAGGTGGTTGCCCCCGCCGTTATTGGGTTAAACAACAGGTCTGCACGCCCACGATTAACCAGAATACGGTGCATCAGGCCACCCAGCAGCCCTTCAACAATGGTGGATATCATGCAACTGAATGCCGTCATACCGCCCATGGCATAACGGTGTAAACCGCCTGTCAGCCCCACCAGGCCGCCAACCAGCGGCCCACCCAACAGGCCCCCCATCACCGCACCAATCGCCCGGGTATTGGCAATAGAATCTTCAATATGCAGCCCAAAATAGGTGCCCATAATGCAGAAAAAGGAAAAGGTGACGTAGCAAAGTAATTTGTGCGGTAAACGGACCGTAACCTGGGTTAACGGAATAAACAGGCGGGTTTTACTCATTAACCAGGCAATAACCAGGTAGACACACATTTGCTGGAGTAACAGCAGAACAAGATTGAACTCGTACATATACGCCCGCAGAAGTCATCAGAATGAGGACGGCTACCTTAGCGCGTAGCGGGTTCGCTTTCTTTGAAGGCTTTCAACTATTTTTGATTTGGCAGAATAAAATGCAGTAAACCATAACTTAGTTGCATGCAGGCCGCTAAAAAAGGGCCCGCATGCAACGGACAGCTAACTACCGGTGCGGCATTACACCGCGCGGAAGGCGATATCCTCAGGAATAACTTCACCCTGCCAGTACATCTGGGCGGCAACACGGCCAGCCAGTTGACGGTAGATAGTGGTGAACTCACTTTCCGGGCGACTAATAACAGTTGGTGTGCCACGGTCCAGGTCTTCACGCAGAGTAATATGCAACGGCAATTGCCCCAATAATGTGGTGTGGTATTGCTGGGCAAGTTTTTCAGCACCACCGGTACCGAAGATGGGCTCATGGTGACCACACTGGCTGCAAATATGCATGCTCATGTTTTCAACCACACCCAGCACTGGTACTTCAACTTTCTCAAACATCACAATGCCTTTGCGGGCATCAATCAGGGCGATATCCTGAGGTGTGGTAACCACCACTGCTCCGGTAACCGGGATATTTTGCGCCAGCGTCAACTGGATATCCCCCGTACCAGGCGGCATATCCAGCACCAGATAGTCGAGATCCGGCCACAAAGTTTCCTGCAGTAGTTGCATCAGGGCTTTACTGGCCATTGGGCCACGCCACACCATGGCGTTGTCATCAGTAACCAGGTAGCCAATTGAATTGGTCGCCAGGCCATGAGCCATAACCGGTGCCATATGGGTGCCATCAGGGGAACTGGGGCGTTCGGCTTCTGCGCCCAACATGGTGGGAACAGATGGCCCATAGATATCGGCATCCAGAATCCCTACTTTTGCCCCTTCTGCCGCCAGCGCCAGCGCCAGGTTCACCGCAGTAGACGATTTACCCACCCCGCCTTTGCCCGAACTGACCGCAATAATGTTCTTAACACCATTAATGCCGGGATGATTTTTCACCCGCTTCATGGTGGCAATATGGTGCGTCAGCTTCCAGTCCACCGCTTTCGCGCCGGTAATACGCAACAGGTCTGCGCTGCATTGCTCTTTCAGTTCTTCAAATGCACTGGCCCAGGCAAATGGCATCTGCAATTCAATATGCAGCGTGTCATCAAGCCAGGTGACATGGCGCAATGCTTTCAGCGCTGTCAGATTATGTTTAAGCGTTGGGTGCTGAAAATTAGCCAGCGTCCCGGCCACCATAGCTCGCATGGCTTCAGGGGACTTAACCTGGGATTGAGAGTTCATCCCGACTCCTTTGCTTTATTCTTGTGATGTGAACCGGCAGGCCGCAAAAGCACTGCACAATGGCCTAAGCATACCAGAACTCCAGCCTGCTCCGGGTAGTGGTGTAAAAATTTCTCATACATTTGCATGCAGCTGCGCATTTGTCTGTTCAATCTGTGTTCTGTTGCGCTTTTATCCCCGTGCGGTTACGGAAAGTCGCCGTTTCACCCTTACCAAACGCCTCCCTTTCGGGTAACATCGAAGCCCCTTTTTACAACTAAAGATGTAATTGTCACTATGGCTCAAGTCGCTAAAAAAATTCTGGTAACGTGTGCGCTGCCGTACGCTAACGGCTCCATTCACCTGGGTCACATGCTGGAGCATATCCAGGCTGATATCTGGGTTCGTTACCAGCGAATGCGCGGCCACCAGGTCAATTTCATCTGCGCGGACGATGCGCACGGCACTCCCATCATGCTCAAAGCGCAACAGCTGGGTATCAGCCCGGAGCAGATGATTGCCGAAATGAGTCAGGAACATCAGACCGATTTCGCCGGTTTTAATATCAGTTATGACAACTACCACTCCACACACAGTGATGAAAACCGTGAATTGTCGCAGTTGATTTACACCCGTCTGAAAGAAAACGGCTTTATTAAAAACCGCACCATTTCTCAACTGTATGACCCGGAAAAAGGGATGTTCCTGCCGGACCGTTTTGTGAAAGGCACCTGCCCGAAATGTAAATCACCGGATCAGTACGGCGATAACTGCGAAGTGTGCGGCGCAACTTACAGCCCGACGGAGCTTATCGACCCGAAATCGGCAGTTTCTGGCGCCACGCCAGTCATGCGCGAATCAGAACACTTCTTCTTTGACCTGCCTGCTTTCAGCGAAATGCTGAGTGCCTGGACCCGCTCTGGCGCATTACAGGAACAAGTGGCGAATAAAATGCAGGAGTGGTTCGATGCCGGGCTGCAGCAGTGGGATATCTCACGGGATGCGCCTTACTTCGGCTTCGAAATTCCTGATGCTCCGGGCAAGTATTTCTACGTGTGGCTGGATGCGCCTATTGGTTATATGGGTTCATTCAAGAACCTGTGCGACAAACGTGGTGACCTGAACTTCGACGACTGGTGGAATAAAGACGCCGATTCCGAGCTGTATCACTTTATCGGTAAAGATATTGTCTACTTCCACAGCCTGTTCTGGCCTGCCATGCTGGAAGGTAGCGGTTACCGCAAACCAACCAACTTGTTTGTGCACGGTTATGTCACGGTAAATGGCGCGAAAATGTCCAAGTCACGCGGTACATTTATTAAAGCGAGCACCTGGCTTAACCATTTCGATGCCGACAGCCTGCGCTATTACTACGCAGCGAAACTCTCTTCCCGTATTGATGACATCGACCTGAACCTGGAAGATTTCGTGCAGCGTGTTAACGCTGATATCGTCAACAAAGTGGTTAACCTGGCGTCGCGTAACGCTGGTTTTATCGCTAAACGTTTCGGCGGACAACTGGCTGAAAACCTTGCTGACCCGGTGCTGTTCAAAACCTTTACGGACGCGGCTCAAGCCATTGGCGACGCATGGGAAAGCCGTGAATATGGCCGGGCCATTCGCGAAATTATGGCGCTGGCCGACCAGGCTAACCGCTATGTCGATGAGCAGGCGCCCTGGGTGGTGGCAAAACAGGAAGGCCGTGATGCAGACTTACAGGCAATTTGCTCCATGGGCATTAACCTGTTCCGGGTGCTGATGACCTACCTGAAACCGGTGCTGCCGGTACTGGCAGAGCGTGCAGAAGCCTTCCTGAACACTACGCTGAATTGGGATGAAGTGGCGACACCATTGCTGGCTCACCAGGTGAACAACTTCAAAGCGCTGTATAACCGTATTGATATGAAACAAGTGGAAGCACTGGTGGAAGACTCCAGACAGGAAACCGCACCGGCTAAAGTAGTGACCGGACCGCTGGCAGATGACCCGATTCAGGACACCATCACGTTTGATGACTTTGCTAAAGTCGATATGCGTATTGCGCTTATCCAGAACGCGGAGTTTGTTGATGGCTCCGATAAACTGCTGCGCCTGACACTGGATCTCGGCGGTGAAACCCGCAATGTCTTCTCTGGTATCCGTTCAGCTTACCCGGACCCGCAGGTACTGACTGGTCGCCTGACCGTTATGGTTGCCAACCTGGCACCACGCAAAATGCGCTTTGGCGTATCTGAAGGCATGGTGATGGCCGCAGGCCCTGGTGGGAAAGATATTTTCCTGTTAAGCCCGGACAGCGGCGCCCAGCCAGGCCAACAGGTAAAATAAGCAACCCAGTTAATCAGTGCCGGGCAGGTATAATTCCGCATCCGGCACACTGAAACTGAGTACCAAACCGGAAAGGGAGAATGCGTTCTCCCTTGAGTCTGATGGCAAACCTCATGCCCGCACAAAACGAGAAGATGCCACCCAATAAAAAACCAGGAAAATCAATTTATTGATTTTCGGCTGCTAACTAAAAAGAAGGAAAAACCACGCTTTTTCCTTCTTTTTCATCACGCTGAAGGGGGAATACGTTCTCCCTTTTTTATTGCCACCTGTTTTTGCTGCCTGCTCCGCGCCCTTTCCGTTCATCCACATTTCGCTGGCTTACGAAGCATTCACTGCTCCGGTTTCTTACACTGCTCGCCATAATACCCCAATGGAGAGCCTCATGATTGCCGTACTTTTTGAAGCCGAAACGCACCCTGATGCACAACCACGTTACCTGGAACTGGCTGAAGCCCTGAAACCGGAACTGAAAAACATTGATGGTTTCATTGCTATTGAACGTTTTCACAGCCTTAGCACACCAGGCAAGATTTTGTCACTCTCCTGGTGGCGCGATGCCGAAGCAGTGATCACATGGAAAAACCATATGTCACACCTGGCTGCACAGGAGGAAGGACGCCAGACAATTTTTGCCAGTTACCGAATTCGGGTGGCGGAGGTATTACGTGATTACTCGTTAAACGCAGGAGCACAACATAATGTTTGATATCCATCTGGTTCTGAATAATACGCCCGGCACACTGGCAGCCATGGGCAAAATACTGGGTGAAAATGGAATTGGCCTGGAAGGCGGAGGGGTGTTTGCGGCTGAACGCATCAGCCACGCCCATTTTTTAGTTGAAGATGGTGAACAGGCGCAACAGGTACTGCAACAGGCCGGTTTTACCGTACTGGCAGTAACCCGGCCAGTGATTAGAAAATTAAAACAGGAAAAACCTGGCGAATTAGGTGCCATCGCCACAGTATTGTCAGACCATGACATTAATATTCTCGTGCAGTACAGTGACCACCATAATCGCTTAATTCTGCTGACAGATAACAATGCACAGGCCCGGGAAGTGACAACGCAATGGGATACCCCCACACCATGACACAAGCACAGGCAATACAGCCCAACACTCTCTCTGTCGAACAACGTATTGCAGAGGTGGCCAGCGCCATCTCTGACGCTTCCCGTGCCACGATGCTCTGTGCCCTGATGGACGGACGAGCATGGACAGCAACCGAACTGAGCTCCACCACACATATTGCGGCATCGACCGCCAGCGCTCACCTGGCAAAACTGTTAAAAAGTGGGCTGGTGCAGTGCGTCACTCAGGGCCGCCACCGGTATTACCGGCTGGCCGGGCACGATATTGCGGCACTGCTCGAATCCATGATGTGCATTTCAACACAGCAGGTGCAGGCACCTGAAAGCCGTGCGCCGGCGATGTTGCGCCATGCCCGTACCTGCTATGATCACCTGGCGGGGGAGGTTGCGGTAAAGATTTACCAGTTCATGCGCCAGGCAGAATGGATAACCCCGGATGGCTGTGCATTAACCCCTAAGGGAACCCAGGCCTTTTTGCAGGCAGGGATCACGCTCAATACCGCCAGCAGGCGTAAACCCTGTGCGGCATGCCTGGACTGGAGCGAGCGGCAGTTTCATGCTGGTGGTGAAACTGGCGCGGCATTATTGCGTACTTTTGAACAAAACAACTGGCTGGTGCGTACTCCAGGTTACCGTGAAGTGACCATAACGCCTGCGGGGGAAAAAGCACTGCGGCGCATTTTTTACTTCTCCTGACCATCGCTACCGCACAGGCTGCTTTTATTACCATACCGCCTGTTTGCCCCTTCTGGCACACAAAGCCTTATGTAACGCACCTGTTTCACTTTATAATCGCCCTGTTAACATTAAGGAGCCCGATAATGAAAGTAACGCGATTTTTTCTGATTGCCGGTATGGTTTTGATGGCGCTTGGTGGTATTGGCGGTGTGATGCTCGCCGGTTATACCTTTATTTTACATAGCCAGTAAGCCTGCGTTGCAGGCACCCGAACACCTGGTCCACTATTACTGCGGCCAGCGCTACCAGCACTGCCCCCTGAATAACGTAAGCGGTATTAAAACCGCTCAACCCCACAATAACCGGGGTGCCCAAGGTTTTCGCCCCCACTGTTGAGGCAATAGCAGCGGTACCAATATTGATAATGACCGATGTGCGGATACCTGCAATGATCACGGGTGCAGCCAGAGGTAACTCCACTTTCAGTAACACCTGACTGGGGCGCATCCCCATCCCCTGAGCCACCTCTTTGACTTCTGCCGGTACTGCATTCAGCCCGGCCAGTGTGCCCTGCAAAACCGGCAATAAACCATACAGAAACAGAGCCAGCATCGCGGGTTCGCTACCAAACCCCATTACCGGCACCGCTACTGCCAGCACTGCTACCGGGGGAAATGTTTGCCCTGCCGCCGCCAGTGTTTGAACCAGATGACGAAAAGGCTCACCGGCCGGGCGGGAGACCAGAATCCCCACGCCTCCCGCCACGAGAACAGCGCAGGCACTCGAAATTGCCACCAGAACCAAATGCGCCCATGCCAGTGAGATAAAGCTGGATTGCTGCCATACCGGGCGTTCCAGCGCCGGGAACAGGTAATGAAACAGCGGGCCACTGTATGGCATGCCAAACAACAGCCCGAGAAACAGCAGTACCAGCCAGAACAGAGGTGAGCGCAGCAGTGTGTTCATGGTGTCACACCCTGGTGAATCACATCCTGCAGATGCAGATTCCCTACTACTTCACCTGCGTCATTAACCACAGGCAGAACGGACCGTGCCTGCTGAATGAATGCAGACAACGCTTCACGCAAAGATAACGCCACAGTAACAGGCTGCCCGTCACTGGGTGCTTCCCCCTGGCGTACCAGGTTTTTCACCCGGTACAAACCTAACAGGCGAATACCCCGGTCGCTGTCACCAAAAAAACCACGAACAAAATCGCTGGCAGGCTGGCGCAACAAGGTATCCGGCGCACCCTGTTGCACCACTTTGCCGTTGTCCATCAAGACGAGATGGTCGGCAAGCGCCAGCGCTTCGTCAATATCATGAGTGACCAGAATGATGGTGCGCCCCTGGGCACGTTGCACCCGCAGGATCTCCTGTTGAAGGCTGCTACGGGTAACAGGATCCAGCGCGCCAAAAGGTTCATCCATTAATAACACTTCCGGGTCGGCTGCCAGAGCCCTTGCCACGCCAACCCGTTGTTGCTGGCCGCCTGAAAGCTGATGGGGATAACGCTGGTAAAACACCGCCGGATCCAGATTAAGTAACTCCAGTAACTCTATAACCCGGCTGTGTATTTTTTTACCCGACCAGTTCAGCAAACGTGGCACAGTGGCAATATTTTCAGCCACGGTCCAGTGAGGAAACAAACCAATAGACTGAATGGCATAACCCATACGCCGACGTAAAGTGGTAACCGGATGGCGGGTTACCGGTTCACCGGCAAAGCGAATCATGCCACTGTCAAAATCCACCATACGGTTAATCATTTTCAGCGTAGTGGATTTACCTGAACCGGATGTGCCCACCAGCACACTGAATGCCCCCTCGGCAAAATTCAGCGAAACATCACTGACAGCCGCTTTGCCATGAAAGGCTTTGGTGACATGTTCAAATTCAATCATGGTGATTATGCTCCAGCCGGTGAATAAGCAGGTTGAAAATGCGGTCGGCCAGCACTGCCAGTGCCACTACAGGGATAACGCCCAGCAGGACCAGTGACTGAGCGCTGGCAGATAACCCCTGAAAAATCAATGCGCCAAACCCACCAGCGCCAATCAGTGCCGCCACTACTGCCATGCCTGTAGTCTGCACTGTGACCACGCGTAAATTACGTAACAACACGGGTAATGCCAGCGGGACTTCCACCTGTACAAAACATTGCCATGGTGTCATACCATTTCCCTGTGCACTCTCTTTCACCGCCTGTGGCACTTGCTCCAGCCCTGCAACCACACCGCGCACCAGTGGCAACAACGCATATAACACCAGAGCGATGATCGCAGGCGCCACGCCTATGCCACTCACCCCCAAAGAGCCTAACCACGGCAATGCACTCCCCAGGGCCGAAAGTGGCGCTATCAGTAGTCCAAACATGGCGACAGAAGGTATGGTTTGAATCACATTCAGCACGCCGAACACAGAAGACTGCGCCTGCGGGGTACGGTGCAGATATAAACCCAGTGGAATGCCAATAACCAGCGCAGGCAGTAAGGTGCCGAATGTCAGTACCAGATGGCGCAGTAATGCATCATCAAACACAGATTTACGGTTGGCGTACTCTTTCAGCAAAGACAGGCCATCAAAATGGCCGGTATATAACAAGGCCAGCGGAATCAGCCACAATTGCAGGTAGAGTATGGCGCGCAGGGCGGGTTTCATGGAAAGGGTGCGTGCTGATTCACTATACCCCATCAGGCTGATTGCCAGCACCAGCCAGGAGCCGCTTGCCAGTGATACTCTGGCATAAGGATGAGCCTCGCCCGCCAGGTGGTTCGCCCAAAAACCACAAGCGAACAGCCAGCCAACAAATAACACTTCGAATAACAGCAACACCACCGGGCGATGGTGCGGCAAGCTGAATACCAGCAGCACAACCGCTACCAGAAACAGCGCGGCTGTTGAATATGGCACCAGCCCGTCCAGCATTACAGGCTGGCCGCTCAGCAGGCGGTTGGGTGCCATGGTGAGTACAGGCAAACACAGCACGGTAATCACTAACAATGCCACCAGAACCCAGAGCACCGGGTTCTGACGAAAACGGCCAATAACGTTATGCCACAACCTAGTCAACAAAATGATGAGCCTTAAGCCAGGTCTGCGCCACTGTACCTGCATCCACACCTTCCACTGCAATACGGGCATTGAGTTGCTGCAAAGTTTTTTCATCCAGCGCGCCAAATACCGGTTTTAACCAGGCGGCAATACCGGGGTGTTCTTTAAGTACCGCTTCACGAATAACCGGAGCAGGTGCATAGACAGGCTGCGTACCTTTTGGGTCGCTCAGGGTGCGCAGCCCCAGTGCAGCTAACGGGCCATCGGTGCCATAAGCCATCGCGGCGTTCACACCTGAAGTATTTTGGGCGGCCGCTTTAATAGTCACGGCTGTATCACCACCTGCCAGAGACAATAACTGGTCTTGTGACAGGGTAAATCCATAGGCTTTTTCGAAAGCAGGCAGGGCATCAGGCCGTTCAATAAATTCGGCAGAAGCCGCCAGTTTGAATGTGCCCCCCTCTTTCAGGTAACGACTCAGGTCATTAAGGGAGGTGAGATGGTTTTTCTCGGCTACATCGTCACGTACCGCAATGGTCCAGGTATTGTTCGCCGGAGCGGGTGTCAGCCAGACCAGGTGGTTTTTCGCCGCATCCAGTTGTTTGACTTTTTCATAACCCTGTTGCGGGTTTTTCCAGGCAGGGGAACTGGCCTCATTAAAGAAAAAGGCACCGTTCCCGGTATATTCAGGGTAAATATCCAGCGCACCTGAGATAATTGCGCCGCGCACTACCGGTGTTGTTCCCAACTGGATTTTATTCTCTGTTTTCACACCATGAGCATTCAGTACTTGCAGAATAATATTCCCCAGTAATGCGCCTTCCGTATCAATTTTCGAACCGACTTTCACCGGGCCAGCTGCCTGTGCGGGTAAAGCCATAACCAGTACAGTGCCCAGTAAACATGATGACCACAGGGTGCTTGTTTTCATTTTCTCTCCGTTTCTCTGTTCGTCAACTGCATGAAAAATAAGGATAGCGGAATATCTCTGTAAGTGGACGCCGGGCAGAAAAATCTGTGCGTAAAACAAAACGGGCCATCACCTGGCACGGTGACAGCCCGTTACTAACGGTAACGCCATGGTTTACAGCAAGTCAAATGAACCTTGTTTCACCCGCTCAGAATCCAGGCCGATAAAGACGTTGAATTTGCCCGGCTCCGCGACATATTGCATGCGGGCATTCCAGAATTTCAGTGCATTGATATCGACCGGGAAGCTGACGGTCTGGGTTTCGTGAGGTTTGAGGGTTACTTTCTTAAACCCGCGTAACATTTTTACCGGGCGGCTCATACTGGCGGTAACATCCTGCAAATAGAGCTGCACTACGGTTGCCCCTTCCCGGTCGCCGGTGTTGGTGACAGTCACACTCGCCGTAACCGTTCCATCCCGTTTCATAACCGGTGAGGACATTTTTACGTCGGACACCTGAAACGTGGTGTAACTCAGGCCATAGCCGAAGGGGAACAGCGGGCCGTTTGCTTCATCGAAATAGTGTGACGTGTATTTATCCGGTTTTTCCGGGTTATAAGGCCGGCCAGTATTCAGGTGGCTGTAATAAACTGGAATTTGCCCAACTGAACGCGGGAAAGACATGGGTAATTTGCCTGAAGGGTTGTAGTCGCCAAACAGCACATCAGCGATGGCATTGCCCCCTTCTGTTCCGGCGAACCAGGTTTCCAGCATCGCATCTGCCTGCTGTTGTTCTTTCACCAGCGCCAGCGGGCGGCCATTCATCAGAACCAGCACCAGCGGTTTACCGGTTGCTTTCAGCGCGGCAATCAGGTCGCGCTGGCTTTGTGGAATGGTAATATTGGTTCTGCTGGATGCTTCATGAGCCATTCCCTGCGATTCTCCCACAACCGCCACGACAACATCGGCGCTTTTCGCTGTGTTCACGGCTTCGTCTATCATGGCCTGTGGTGAACGCGGGTCCTGTTGCACGGCTTTCTCATAAGAGTTCAGGAAATCAATAATGCCCTGGTGGTTAGAAATATTGGCGCCACGCGCGTAAACAATGTGCGCACTGTTGCCTGCGGCATTTTTAATCCCCTGCAATACACTCACTGACTGGCTGGCGACACCTGCAGCCGACCAACTGCCCATCATGTCTCGCTGGCTGTCGGCCAGTGGTCCAATAACCGCAATGGTACCCTGTTTTTTCAGCGGCAGTGTGTGCAGGCGGTTTTTCAGGAGCACCAGACTTTCACGAGCAACTTCCCGGGCTTCTTTGCGATGCAGACGGCTTTCTGCGTTGGTATCGACCGGGTCGCTACCTTTCGGGCCAAGGTGAACATAGGGATCGTTAAATAACCCCATATCATATTTTACGTTCAGCACATGGCGTGTAGCGTCATCGAGCTCCGCCATAGTGACCGCGCCACTTTTAATCAGACCGGGTAAGTATTTACTGTAGTATTCATCTCCCATGCTCATGTCTATACCGGCTTTGAGCGCGATGCGCACGGCGTCTTGCGGATCACTGGCCACGCCGTGGTTAATTAACTCTTTGATTGCACCATGATCGGAGATAGTAATGCCCTTAAAGCCCCACTCTTTGCGCAGCACATCTTTAAGTAACCAGGAGTCGGAAGTCGCCGGGGTGCCATTCAGTGAATTCAGGGCAATCATCACCCCGCCACTGCCGGCATCCAGCCCGGCTTTATAAGGCGGTAAATAGTCGTTGAATAACCGCTGAGGGCTCATATCCACTGTGTTGTACTCTTTACCACCCTCTACCGCGCCGTATGCGGCGAAGTGTTTCACACTGGTCATGACTGAGTAACGGTCTGCCGGGCTTTTCCCCTGCATAGATTCAACCATGGTGCTGCCCATTATGGATGTGAGATAAGTATCTTCACCGAACCCTTCGGATACCCGCCCCCAGCGAGGGTCGCGGCTCACATCCACCATAGGCGCCCAGGTCATATTCAGACCGTCATCGGCGGCTTCCCAGGCAGAAATACGCCCCACAGTCCGCACTGCGTCAAGGTCAAAGGTGGAAGCCAGCCCCAGGCTTATTGGGAAGACGGTGCGCTGACCATGCACCACATCATAGGCAAAAAACAGAGGGATTTTCAGGCGGCTGAGTTGCATCACCTGATCCTGCATTTTACGAATATCCGGGCGGGTTACTGTATTAAAGATGGCTCCTACATGCCCTTCTTTAATCATTTCACGAATTTTTTCTTTTGGGTTATCTGGCCCGACGCTAATCAACCTGAGCTGGCCGATTTTTTCATCGACAGTCATTTTCTTGAGCAGGCTGGTGACAAAAGCATCACGCGCCTGGGTGGTCATGGGATGGGGACCAAACAAATCATCGGCCAGTGCAGGTTGCAGAGCAAGGCTTACTGCAATCCCAACAGAACAAAGCCATTTCATAAGTTGACTCTCAGGTTAAGGCGGAGCCTGGCTGACGCCGCACAGAAAAATAAAAAACGCAGTTTGCCACAAGCTGGAATGAGTAAGAAATAAGATAATCCAGATATATCCATCTGTTTTGCAAAATGACTCTCCACAAATTGATTTTTTCGGCGCTATGCTTAATGCCGATATTTGTTCATCACAGGAGTGGGACATGTCTTACGTTGTAAAATCGAAACACCTGGCCTTTATAACTGAACTCAAACATCTGGTAGGCGCTCATCATGTTCTTACTGATCCGGCACGCACGGCGCGCTACCGTAAAGGCTTCCGTTCTGGTGAGGGAGAGGCTCTCGCCGTGGTGTTTCCAGGCTCGCTCCTGTCTTTATGGCAGGTACTCAAGGCTTGTGTCGCCACTGACAAAATCATTCTGATGCAGGCAGCCAACACCGGTTTAACGGAAGGTTCCACCCCAAATGGTAACGATTATGACCGTGATATTGTCATTATCAGTACCTTGCGTCTGAACAAACTTCACTTACTGGATAACGGCCTGCAAGTAGTGGCCTGGCCGGGAACCACATTGTACCAACTGGAAAAAGCACTGAAACCCCTGGGGCGCGAACCCCATTCTGTAATTGGCTCTTCCTGTATTGGTGCGTCGGTTATGGGTGGTGTGTGCAACAACTCTGGTGGTTCCTTAGTGCAACGCGGCCCGGCTTACACCGAAATGGCTTTGTATGCGCAAATTGACAGCCAGGGGCAGTTGCATTTGGTTAACCACCTGGGTATTGACCTGGGTGAAACACCTGAACAAATTCTGTCGCGCCTGGATGATGAAAAAATCCCCCCCGAACGAATACAACATGATGAGCGGCGTGCTTCTGATAACGACTACCAACACCGGGTACGCCAGGTCGATGCCAACACGCCTTCACGCTATAACGCCGACCCTGACCGGTTGTTTGAAGCTTCCGGTTGTGCAGGGAAACTGGCGGTTTTTGCTGTGCGCCTCGATACCTTTGCCGCCGAAAAACAACAACAGGTGTTTTATATCGGCACCAATCAGACACAGGTGCTGACCGAGTTACGTCGCCATATGCTGGCTGAATTTACCCACCTCCCGGTAGCCGGAGAATATATGCACCGGGATATCTACGATATTGCCCAAACCTACGGTAAAGATACCTTCCTGATGATAGACAAACTGGGCACCGATAAGATGCCAGCGTTGTTCAGCCTCAAGGGCCGTACCGATGCCATACTGGAAAAACACCACCTGTTTAAACCCCATTTCACTGACCGTTTTATGCAAAAAATCAGTGGTTATTTTCCCAACCATTTACCTTCAAGAATGCAGGAGTGGCGCCAGAAATATGAGCACCACTTGTTACTAAAAATGGCCGGTGATGGTATTGCCGAAGCGCAAAATTTCCTGGAACGTTATTTTCACGATGCCGAAGGCGACTTTTTTGTCTGTACCCCGGAAGAAGGGGCGAAAGCCTTTTTACACCGGTTTGCAGCTGCCGGGGCGGCGATACGTTACCATGCGGTTCATGCAGATGAAGTTGAGGATATTCTGGCACTGGATATTGCCCTGCGCCGTAATGACACCGACTGGTTTGAACACCTGCCAGCAGAACTGAACAGCCAGATACTGCACAAGCTCTACTACGGGCACTTTATGTGCCATGTGTTCCATCAGGACTATATTGTGAAAAAAGGCGAGGATGTCCACGCACTTAAAGAGCAGATGCTGGTTCTGTTACGTGAGCGTGGCGCGCAATACCCGGCAGAACATAATGTTGGGCATTTATACGCAGCACCACCTGCCCTGCAAGCCTTCTACAAGAAAAACGACCCTACCAACAGTATGAACCCGGGGATTGGTAAAACCAGTAAACTGAAAAACTGGCAGGCTCCACAGAAAACACCCAACGAGCAAGGTTAAGTTGATACACCTGGCGGTTACCCGCCAGGTGCCAAACAGCTTATTCCTCTGTCTGAGTCAGTTCGTTACTTGCCATATCGGTAGCTTTCTCTTGCTTATAAGCCAGTGCGGCCGCAGGTACTGGCATCGCCTTCCCGGTCTCCAGCCAGGTACGAATCCGGCTGGCATCAGCAAAGTGGGTGTATTTCCCGAACGCATCCAAAACCACCAGCGCCACCGGACGCTTATTGATTACAGTACGCATCACCAGACAGTGGCCAGCTTTATCGGTATAGCCGGTTTTGGTGAGCTGAATATCCCAGTTATTCCGGAAGATAAGGTGGTTAGTATTACGAAATGGCAGGCTGTAGTTCGGGTGACTGAACTGCGCTTCATCTTCCTTTGTGGTGCTGAGTTCACCAATCAGTGGGTACTGGCGGCTTGCCATCACCAGCCTGGACAGATCCCGTGCGGTTGACACGTTGCTCGGCGATAACCCGGTAGGCTCTACATAATGTGTGTGGGTCATACCCAATGCCCGCGCTTTGGCATTCATGGCGCGAATAAAAGCATCGTATCCACCCGGGTAATGCGCGGCAAGACTTGCTGCGGCACGGTTTTCTGAAGACATCAAAGCCAGTAGCAACATATTGCGACGGCTGATTTCACTGTTGAGCTTGACCCGTGAAAAAACACCACGCATTTCCGGTGTATGGCTGATATCCACAGACAACATATCATTCATGGGCTGGTGGGCATCCAGTACCACCATCGCCGTCATCAGTTTGGTGAGCGACGCAATAGGCCTTACCTTGTCCGGGTGGCTGGCATAAAGCACTTTGCCATCGGCAAGGTCAACCACCATGGCGCTCCCTGAGGCAATTTGTGGCTGGCTGGCTGCCACGGCATGAGAGACTGGTTTGGCTCGCGCAGTGGCATGATGTGCAGTGGTACGCGCCACTTTATGTGATGCGTGGTGTACCGTTTTCTTTGCCTCCGCCTTTTTGCTGGCAGTGGCGTGCTTTGTATGAGCTGTGTGATGAACTGTTTTATGTGTTTTTGTATGGGTAACAGTGCCTGTTGCCTGCCCGGCAAACACATAAGGCACCGCACTAAAAAGAGCGACACTAAGCAAAGTAAGGCGAATATTTTTATGCATGGCAACAAATTCAACAGGGTTATCTCTGCGCGATACTACGCACACCGCGCTCTGGAAAGGCGCTGGCGCCAGAATAATACTCCGCAGTCTGTGGTAACCGCCAGCGAAGATTCGTTATTAAATACTGCAATTTATTCTCTAAAAAACAATTTGAGCCAGGGCGTCAGTGTCAGCGCCTGGCGCGCCCCTGGTTGGCGGAGTATAAAAGCGGAATTCGGGGATAAAAGCTGTGCAGCACAACAGGCGAAAACAGGTTAACCGGGGCCAGACAGCCCCGGTATAAACAACGACTGGCACTAACTGAATAACCGGTAACCATAGCCCCACAGCAGGACGGTAATAGCCAGTAACACTTCGAGCACCAGTATCCCTATTGCCAGCGTGGAACTGGAGAAGTTAATCCCTTCAGATTTACTGATATTCAGGAACGCAGGAATGCCCACATAGAGCAGATAGCCTGTGTAAAACAACGCAACCGTGCCAATTAATGCACATAACCAGACGACCGGCCACAACCCAACCACGCCGCTTAACATCAAGGGTGTCGCCACATAACCGGCAAACACCATACAACGTTTAAATGCTGGCCTGTCCGGATAATAACGGGCCATCCACCAAATAACTCGCCCCATTAATGCCACACCCGCCAGGATAAGAGCATAGAATACCACCGCCAGTACCAGGGCGGTTGAAGGCATTAGTTTTACGGCAATATCATTTCCGAAACGCCAGCCAAACTGAGTGGTACCAATAAATGTGCACAAAACGGGTACAGCGGCCATTAATAAGACATGGTGTGTATAATGGTGGGAGACAGTTTCATTTTCCTGTTTAATCGACTGCATTTCGCGTTCGGGATGGGACATCAGCCCCCAGACATGGTTCATAAATCCCCCTGATGTACTGGAACGATAAACGCGCTACCCTTATCAGGTAAGCAGCTTCAGGGCATAACGCCAAACGTTGCCCCATAGACTGCATGTATCATTAGTATAATGCATGTTGAAATTTTGTTTATTTTTTGCACATATCTGGTTAATAGTAAGAAACGATGGGCCCGGTATGGAAGAACGAGAACCCCTAACACGATGGATATACATAGTCTTATCAGTCAGTACGGTTATGCGGCACTCTTGATTGGCAGCCTGGCAGAGGGAGAAACCATAACCCTGTTAGGCGGCGTGGCGGCGCATCAAGGGTTGTTAAAATTTCCTTTCGTTGTGCTCTGTGTTGCCCTTGGCGGTATGCTGGGTGACCAGGTACTCTACCTGGTAGGCCGGCATTACGGAACACGCGTGCTCTATCGTTTTCGAAAACACCGCAAGCATATCTCACGCGCCCGCAAGATAATAATCAACCACCCGTACCTGTTCGTGATTGGCTCTCGCTTTATGTACGGGTTTCGCGTTATTGGCCCGATACTGATTGGCATCAGCCGTTTGCCACCGCGTATTTTTTTCCCACTGAATATTCTTGGTGCGGCTATTTGGGCAACACTGTTCACCACGTTGGGTTATCTGGGTGGGGAAGTTGTGATGCCGTGGTTACACCAATTTAATAGCCAGATAAAACACCTGATTTGGCCTGCGATGCTCCTGGTGGTTGTCGCGCTGATTATCTGGCGGTTCTGGTGGCAAAAAAAACGCCATAAGCATGCCAAAAAATAATCACCAGGGATTGATTGCCGCAGAGCAGCAAAACATTGCATCCTGGCGGTGTGCGCGCTAGCATCACCACCACTAATGGGAGGCGATATGACTATCAAAGAAAATGATTTCAGAAAAATTGATTTGAACCTGTTAGTGGCTTTTGCTGTGCTTTACCGTGAGCAAAGTGTTTCTCTGGCCGCAGATAAGCTGCACCTGGGGCAGCCTGCAGTAAGTGGTTCGCTGGCAAGGCTTCGGGAAATGTTTGATGACCCGCTGTTTATTCGTAGTGGGCACCGGATGCAACCCACTGCCCGGGCGGACGCACTCCACTGCGAATTAATGCCCCTGCTGGAGCAGTTGCAGTCAACGCTATTCCACCCGTCAGATTTTAACCCGGCAACGGCCAGGGCTACCATTACGCTTGGCATGGCAGACTGGGTTGAAACCTGGCTGATGCCGGTATTATTCCCCCTGGTTCGCCAACAGGCTCCAGGGTTCCAGTTAAACGTAATCGCCAGCGACTCGTTCACCGACCAGAGCAACCTGGAAGGGGGAGAGATGGATATGGTGGTGAATATGGCTGAAGGCGGGCCACGCTGGCTGGAAAGCACACCTTTACTGGCAATACCTTTTGTCGCGCTCTGGCACCCACAGCAAGTGCCGTTGAAGGGCCCGTTAACCCAGGACGATTACCTGGCGTGGCCGCATTTTGCCGTGAGCAACCGCGAAGCAGCCAGCAGCCAGGTTGATACCCGGCTAGCCAAACAGGGTCTGGCCCGCCAGATTAGCTATACCACAGCGCATTTTGCCGCACTGCCCGGCCTGCTGTGCAGCCAGCCAGGAATTGCGACTGTCCCTGCGGCGCTGGCTCCGCTCTGGCAGGCGCACTGGGGTCTAAGCGCCAGCCCGGTTCCGGTGGACATTCCCCCGGCACAACTCGCCTTAAGCTGGCACCAGCGCCATAATAGCGACCCGGCACTGATGTGGTTGCGGGACCTGATGAGTAACCATTTGGCGAAGTATTCATTAAAGCAGGCGGCCTGAGCGCCTGATGAAGTTATAACTGTTCAATCGCCTGGCGAATAGCCGCGGAAGTGTTCAGTGTGCGCACGGTCGCGAATAATTCACTGGCCTGTGAGTAATTTTTCCGCAAATAGCCCAGCCATTGTTTGATTCGCGCGACATGGTACATTCCGGTATCGCCCTGCTTTTCCAGACGGCAGTATTTTTTCAGTAACTGGATAACATCTGGCCAGGGCATGGCGGGCTCCCCGTATTTAATCACACGGCTAATGTTCGGTACATTCAGTGCCCAGCGCCCCACCATAATAGCGTCACACCCGGTTTGAGCCATACAGGCAAGGGCACTGGTCTGGTCACGTATTTCGCCATTAGCAATAACCGGAATATGCAGCCGTTCACGAATCCTGCCAATGGCGGCCCAGTCTATACGTTCTGCCCGGTAGCCATCCTCTTTGGTTCGCCCATGCACCACCAGTTCCGTTGCGCCAGCCTGTTGTACGGCATCAGCAATTTCTATGCTGTGTTGCGATGAATCCCACCCCAGGCGAACTTTAACTGTGACTGGCAGGTGCGCTGGCACCGCTTCCCGCATGGCTTTCGCCCCCAGGTAAATCAGCTCCGGGTCTTTTAGCAACGTTGCCCCACCGCCACTGCCATTCACCACTTTAGACGGACATCCGCAATTCAGGTCAACGCCCCAGGAGCCCAGTTCAACAGCGCGCGCCGCATTTTCAGCCAGCCATTGCGGGTACTGCCCGAGCAACTGAATACGCACCCGGGTGCCAGAAGGTGTACGGCTCTGGTTAGCCAGTTCAGGGCAAATGCGCTGGAATGATTTTACTGGCAGGCAACTATCCACCACACGTAAAAACTCCGTGATGCATAGATCATAATCATTCACCTCCGTAAGCAGTTCCCGCACCAGTGCATCAAGAACCCCTTCCATTGGTGCCAGTAAAACGCGCATAGTATCATCCACCCAGCCAAAGAGGCGCTATGTTAGCCTGACACCTGGTGGGTGACAAACCGGAAATGCGCTTCGTTAACACCTGGCTGAGTTGTTTCTTTGAAAGAGTAATTAATACTGTCCTTTTGCGACTCCAGAACAGACAACATACCTGAGAGGTTTCATGAAAATAGGCGCTAAAAATGAAAATGGGGAAATACAGCATCTGGAAGTGTCATCGTTGATTATCACGCTCAGCAATGGTGAAACAATTGAAATAACCGATGAGAACAAAAGTCGTCCCATCGATGTACCTGAAGGTGTGATAGTGTGGGGAGGTAAAATGCCTGAGGAGGGTGCAACTTTAGATAAACTAAAAAACACGACCCGCGGTTTGGGGGTATATCCACTGGCCTCGAATATGGTGCACATATTCCCCTATTCTTTCAGGAAGTAAACCCATTCTGTTGAATTCCGGTAGATTAACAGTATGAATACGGGTGTTTTAACATGAGGTTAATTGTATCAGGCGCAGCTTTATCTGGCGTTCGGCCTTAAAAGGTTGAGAGTTACCGGTTTTGATATGGGTGTCAAAGCCTTATACAAAACACGAGGTAACTCTCATGCTTCATACTACTAATCCCGTCATCAAACACAAAGCCGGTTTACTCAATCTGGCTGAAGAACCCAGTAACGTATCGAAAGCCTGCAAAATCATGGACGTTTCGCGTGATACGTTTTATCGTTACCGCGAACTGGCCGATGAAGGCGGTGTGGATGCGCTGATTAATCGTAGTCGCCGCGCACCTAGCCTCAAGAACCGTGCCGATGAGGCAACTGAACAGGCTGTTGTTGATTACGCCGTCGCTTTCCCGGCACACGGACAGCACAGGACCAGCAACGAGCTGCGTAAACACGGCGTTTTTATCTCCGGCAGTGGTGTCCGTTCTATCTGGTTACGCCATAACCTTGAGAATTTCAAGAAACGGCTGAAAGCACTGGAAGAAAAAGTGGCCCGTGATGGCATTGAACTGACCGACAGCCAGATCGCAGCACTGGAGCGTAAAGCCAGTGATGACGAAGCCTGCGGAGAAATCGAAACTGCTCATCCGGGATATCTGGGTTCGCAGGGCACGTTCTATGTAGGCAACCTGAAAGGTGTCGGGCGTATTTATCAGCAGACGTTCGTTGATACGTACTCGAAAGTGGCTCACTGTAAGCTTTACGTCACCAAAACACCGATTACTGCGGCCGCCAGTTCATTCTCGCGTACTGAGGAGGTCATCTGTTGCTGTTGTTTACTGCGCCAGTTGTAGAGCCAGGATTCATACAGGCTGAGTTCACGGGCGGCGGCAGCAACACCGATGCGTTCAGCGAGTTTCAGGGCTTCATCGCGGAATTCGGGCGTGTACTGTTTACGGGCCGTTTTGCTGGTTGATGCTGGTTTTGTCATGAGTAATCACCTCTGGTTGAGAGTTTACTCACTTAGTTGCGTGTCCACTAATGGTGGGGAGGATCATATAACTCATTGTAGGCAGTAATTTTATATAAAAATTATTACTGAAAAAACTCACTATTAACAGGGGGAAGCCCTATTCCAGTAATATGATTGTCCAAAACAATCATGACGTGCTGCTACTGAAAGTATAGTCTTTCTATATATTCAATAAGAGTAAATGCATATGTCGGAGATGGAGTGCAATGTTCTGACATGGGGTTGTTATTTAATTTAATGGTAAAGAGTTCCTGCTCTGATCTTTGGTTTTTGTTATCAAACATTAAAAATTACCCATAACGATAAAATATATTAATGTCAGGTTCAAGGCGTAGCCGTGTGGCAGTATATGAGCGTTAGCTCATAAGGTAAATATATTTTCCAAAAAGAATGGAAAGCAAAAAAAATAAATTCGTACTGAATGATGAGGTAAATTTTATTTTCTTAAAATAAAAATTGCATATATTAACTATCACGAAAATAAAGTGATAATAAAAATAGCCGCAGGGCAAGCAGTGTTAGGTTCTGGAGTGACCGTAGTGGGATAACAAACTACCAATTTTTCTTCATTAGTGAAAGCATGTTGAAAGAAGAATCCACTTCTTTTAGGTGGTGGAGAAGTCAAAACTAAATGTATGTCCAAGTCAGAAGCAACTGTTAAGATCGTTAGTGTCGGGTATGCACAAGTTGAAGTGATCTGGTATGTGGATAGCTCATAGACTATACAAACCCCTGAAATTTATGTGAGAATGTATGCTCAAATAAACATCATAAGTAAAGGGAAGTTATGACAGAAAAAATTCATTTCTACGCACCAGCATCACACGACTACATAAGCCCTACGCTGCTTTGGTCAGTAGCCCGTATGACAATCAATCATGATGGTGCTAAGTGGTTAGAAACTCAGTGGGTTGGTGATCGAGACTTTCAGGGGGTAGCCCTTTATACCTCTGTTCTGGATGCAGCAATAGCGGCAGAAGTGCTAAATCAGAGTGATACACATTCAGAATGGAAAGTTTATCCACTTTCTGATTTAAACATCACTGAAATGATGATTTCAATGAAAGCTCGTCAGAAAGAAGAATACAATGTCATGATTGTATTTGGATACTCAATAGACGATTTCAGAAATCTTGAATTCTATACTGATCTTTATCATAGCCTGCAATTCCCTGATTCATTCCCTATCAGCGAAGGATTAGACCCTGTAAATAATAAAGTAATTCTCAATTTTGGCACATCTAATTTTGAGTATATGAATGACTATTGGCACGAAGAATTTACAAGCTATTGTGAATATATCGAAGTTGTCAATGCGCAGCCTTTCGATTACATCAAAGAACATGCTCATCACGCTGTAGAATCTGCACAAGTAACCAGAACTCCTGTTGCGGGTTCCAAATCCCAATTCTGTGTTAGCACATACTCAATAGAAAAACAGATGTGGATCGTGTCTTCATCAGCTATTCACGGAACTAAACCAGCTAACAATCTTCATTAAGGATAATATATGGCAACTGGTCATTTTTTACGTATAGGTGACAAGACAACATGTGGCGGAACCATACTTTCAGGCTCCCCAAATCACAGCTTTGGAGGGATTGCGACTGCGAGAAATGGTGATTCTGTATCATGTGGCAAAGATGGGAAAACTTATCATATAGCGGGTGGCATTCCTACTTACACAATTCACGGAGTTTCAGCAGCAGGTACTTTGCATAGTCGTAGTACCTGCCCCTGTAACGCAAATTTCATTTCTTCGTTTCCAAATGCTTCCTATTGGGTCGAGGAAAAGAAAGCAGCTAAGGCTACTACTGTAGTTGCCGCTGCCCCTGCTCCTTTGGTAGCTCCCGTACCAGATAAAGTAGAAGAACCTATACAACATGCTCAGACAGCTAAAAAGCCTCATCAAAAGAAACGTGAACCAGTAGATGCTGGTTTTTGTGTCCTGCCTTATGGTGCTGAAACTGGAGCTTATGAAAGATTCTTATTTGAAGGTAGTTCACCAGCAGGGACAAAAGAACTTTATCGTTCTTTGAATGGAGATAGTAAGGAATATAAAGCGGGTTCTATCATGCTTCTTGTTGATCCAGAGAAACAAGACAGTGATCAGATCGCTCATATGCAAGCAGCCAAACAACGCATTGATACAGCGTTAGAGCCTCTTACTCATAAAGAAGCTAACTTTCTGCATACCCACTATGCAACTATAGCTAACTTCTCTAGCATCGCTGATAAAGGAATTGGCCTTGCTGCTGATCCAGTAGGAAAGTATTTCGAGAACATAGAAAGGATTCTCAAAGAGATTCAAGAAACATATAAAAACACCTATATGACAAGAGGTGCTTTGATTGGTGAGCAGTTCTATGTAAAACGTGCTCAACTGTTTAAGGAACTTGATCGAGAATTAAAAGTAGGCTTCCTTAATAAAGCTATGAAATTTGGTGAATACACTAAAATAAAAAATGCTCTTGGCCTGTCTACTAGTTCTATTACTCATAAATGGAATGAAACAGGGATCAAGGATATTGAAGGTTATGCAACTCACTTAGAACGATCCGCTAAATATGTTAAAGCAATGCGATACACTGGTTATGTGGGAATAGGTTTTAGTGCCCTTCACTCAATGAATGAAATAAATGAGGCTTGTTCTGTTGGTCGAGAAGCTGAATGTACGCAGAAAAAATATACTGAAATAAGTAGCTTTGTTGGTGGTACTGGTGGAGGTATCCTTGCAGGTGGTATAGCTGTTCCACTATGTATAGCTATTGGTGTTGGAACTGCTGGCGTAGGTGGTTTAGCATGTGCTGTTATAGCAGGTGGCACATTAGGTTACGTAGGGGGTGAGGCTGGCGGTTGGGGTGGAGAAAAAGTAGGAAGCACTCTTTATAATGTTATCGAAGGTTCGAAATGAAATCGATAGACATGATCATATTATGCTTAGCTGCAACATTTGTAGCTTCACTAGCATTTTATCTTATCTATGGTAAATTTACAGAGCGTAAATTCGATCTCATTGCTGATAAGTTCAAAAAACAGTTTGGGTATACGCCTTTTTCTATGACTGTTGGTAAAGGTGGTAGTTTTTTCTTTTGGGGGTATAAGGAATCTTTTCTTATGAGCGCTCTTATCTTCCCTAAGTTCCCAGCAACAAAAAGGACACTGAAAGAAGAAGAAATTTCATTCTTTAAAAATCTAAAGACTAATGAGATCTCTTGGTTCTATATAAAATACACAGCTTTGATTATAGGGTTGATAAGTTTTATTAGCTTATTGATCATCCTTAAAATGCAATCAAATTAACTAAAAAGTAGCTCTTATGGTAATCCCCCCATTTTTAACGGAGGTGATAAGTAGAATCAGGCCATGCGTTGAATATGCTGCATCGGCGTGAAGCCATTCAGTGCCATATTCGGACGTTCATGATTATAAAACCATTGCCACTGCGTGGCATAGCCCTGCAATTCGTCCAGTGAGTTAAACAGGTGCTGGCCCAGCCAGTCATAACGTACCGTCCGGTTATATCGCTCAATCCAGGCATTCTGTTGAGGTTTGCCAGGCTGAATAAAACGAAGCGTTATATTCTGCTTAGCTGCCCATGACATCAGTACCTTGCTGGTATATTCTGGCCCGTTATCGCATCGTATTGCTGCCGGTTTACCTTTCCATTCAATGCGTTGTTCGAGAGTCCTCACTACACGATTTGCTGGCAGGGAAAAATCCACTTCAATCGCCAGTGCTTCACGATTAAAGTCATCAATGACATTCAGTAAACGGACGGAGCGACCATCTGATAGCTGATCATGCATGAAGTCCATCGACCAGCATTCGTTGCGACTTTCTGGCACCGTCAGCGGTTCAGGTTTATCCCGTTTCAGTCTTTTTTTCGGCTTTATTCGCATGTTCAGCGACAGTTCACAGTAAATTCGGTACACCCTTTTGTGGTTGAAGCGGAAGCCTTTTACGTTGCGCAGGTACAAAAAGCACAGACCAAACCCCCAGTTGCGCTGACTGCCAGTGATGCGGAGCAGCCAGTCGGCAATGACCTCATTTTCCTCATTCAGTTGAGGCTGATAGCGATAGCAACTTTCGCTGACAACAAACAACTGGCAGGCAAAACTTATGCTGATATTCCGGCTCCTGACTGCATCCTGCGCCATCTGCTTTCGACTCGATGGCTTCACCACTTTTTTGCCATGGCTTCCTGAATGATTTCGGCTTTGAGGCGCTCCTCCGCATACATTTTTTTGAGGCGGCGGTTTTCATCTTCCAGTTCTTTCAGACGGGTCATCATGGAGGCATCCATCCCGCCAAAACGCGAACGCCACTTATAGAAACTGGCATTGCTCATGCCATGTTCACGACATAGTTCAGCCACCGGAGTTCCGGACTCAGCTTGCTTCAGAATGGACATGATCTGGCTGTCGGTAAAACGTGACTTTTTCATAGAGATCTCCCCGGTTCAGATTACGAGAAAATTCTACTTATAAACACACCAGTTTTTCGGGGGGATTACCTCAGGGCGTGAAGCGGACATTCATTGTAGCGTTGAAAAAAGTGCTGTTTTTGCATATAGCACCTGTTAACTTGAATCATGATGAAAACACACTCTGTATTATTCTATTCAATGATTATTATCACCTGTCTGATTCAGGTGGGATAACATTCGCCATTTTCCCGCCGGTAAGGCGGACCTTACCGGCAATAATCCAGTGAGGTACACAATGGGCACCGATACAGTAACAAGATTAGGAAAACCCACTCTGCATCTTGTATGTGGGAAGATAGCATCAGGTAAATCCACATTATCAGCGAAACTCGGTAACGCGCCGGGAACCATAATTGTATCTGAGGATCAATGGCTTGCTGCACTCTATGCAGATGCGTTGTATTCAGTGGCGGATTATGTGCAGTGTTCGCTAAAGTTAAAAGGCGCCATGAAACCCCACCTGGTGTCATTACTCAAAGCGGGTTTATCAGTAGTTCTGGATTTCCCGGCAAACACGCGAACAAACCGCGAATGGATGATGAGTATCATTAAGGAATCAGGTGCCAGTCATCGCCTGCATTTTCTGAGAGTGTCTGATGAAGTATGTAAAGCCCGATTACGCGCCCGTAACGAAGAAGGTACGCACGATTTTGCAGCTACAGACCAACAATTTGAGGTCATAACGAGTTATTTCTCTGCGCCAGCACCTGACGAAGGATTTGATGTTATTGAATACAAATAAATTTCTTGTCTGTTTCTAAGCTGCCCCGCTGGCGGCTTTAGATTCGAATGACAATACCTGACACAAAGCGGACTGGTATCATCATTCGTGCAATTCGCTTTTAATGGCGCCACTTGCGCCTCGTTGACAAAATAAAGAAATGCGCTTTATTTAAGGCCGGAGATTACCGGCGCGGGATTTTATTGCAGCAATGAGGCCGGTGTGCTGCGTTGTCTTTTATATTCTTATCGGTAAAGCGAAAATACCCCATTTTCACCCGGTTCCATGCACTGGTGGCAAACTGAGCGCCAAGACGGTTAAGCACCTTTTCTACCGCATCCACACTGCATTGCGCGGCATCATAAACAAAAGTTAAGCTTGCAGAGGCTGACGAGTATTCCACTGTTTCCATACCCGCTAATTGCCGGATTTCACTAACCAGTGCGTCGGCCTGATCTTCGCTCACACCGGAAAGCTTCAATTTACGGGTGACCCGGTTAACATCATTAGCACCAGACTGGTGAGTAATACTGCTCATTTATACCTCTTGCGTTATTTAAGCCCACACGCTGGGATGCCCCCGGCCTGAAGCACATGGGCTTACACCAAAAAACGCGGTTAACCAATGCCGCCAGTATACAAGTGTATGGCTATTATCACACATAGCAGATGATGACAAAACCTGTGCCGTCCTGACACAGCACAGGTTCGTAATGCACAACCGTTTGATTACAATTACAGCCAGACGTACAGCCTCAAAGCCATCGCCCACAAACACCAGGGGCATGCTGCGCTCCTGCTTGCCATACATCCTGCCAGCATTTATTCACTTCCTTCAACCAGTACCAGCGTACCCGTTGCCGCATGGGTACGAAGTACTTTCGCCGCCTGATATTCGGGGCTGTAATAAAAGCGTTTTGCTTCAACAAAAGAGTCAAACTCAAAAATGACATGCTTCTCGTGGCCCTCACCTTCAAGATTTTGATACTGACCGGACCACGCAATAATTTTCGGATTAAAATCTTTCATCGCCTGACCCGCAGCTTTTGCATATTCTTCGTATGCTTGCGGATCAGATATGGTGACATGAGCAATTAAATAACCTTTTGGCATGATATCTGCTTCCTGTTAACTCGTTGTTTTTTATTCCACAAATCGTAACGTGAAATGAGATTAGGTTGGTGTAACGGAATGAAAAGGCTCAGGAAACCGGCTGGCATCCTGGTGTTCAATCATCCACCCCGGGTAGTAAGGCGGTAACGCGCTTACATTATTAAGCTGGCGAAGTTCGTCCTCAGTGAGTTCAATTTTTGTTGCCCCGAGGTTATCCAGGAGTTGTTCAATTCGTTTAACCCCGAGGATGACACTGGTAACATGTGGTCTTGACAGTACCCATGCCAGTGCTACCTGGCTCACCGTGGCGTTGCGGGTTTCAGCAATCGCCCGCATTTGGTCAATGCAGCGCCAGACGCTATCCTGCGCAACCGGCGGAAAATCAAAATGGCTACGTCTGCCCTTTCCACTGGCTGAAGTATTCGGGGCATACTTGCCAGATAATAAACCTCCGGCAAGAGGCGACCAGACGAGCAGACCCAACCGTTCTTCAGCCACCAGCGGAATCAGCTCGCGTTCAATATCCCTTCCTGCGATAGAGTAATAAGCCTGCAAAGTTTCAAAGCGTGTGGCGTGAAGTGCCTCACTCAGTCCCAGGGCTTTGCCGATTTTGCCTGACGCCCAGTTTGAAACCCCGACATAGCGAATCAGTCCCTGGCGGGTAAGATCGTCCAGTGCGCGCAGTGTCTCTTCAACAGGTGTCAGCGGATCACTGGCGTGAATTTGATAGAGATCGATATAATCAGTCTGAAGCCTCTCCAGGCTTCTTTGAACAGAATCCATAATATGACCACGAGATGCTCCCTGATCATTCGGATGGTTCCCCATCAAGCCCCCGGTTTTTGTCGCTAGGATAATCTCACTGCGTTTTACCCCAAGATCGTTCAATGACTGGCCAATCAGCCGCTCTGACTCACCATAAGAGTAAATATCAGCTGTATCGATAAAATTGATACCCGCAACCAACGCCTGTTCAATCAGTCTGCTTGCGTCCTTTTGCCCAATAGTTCCAATTCCCGCCCATATACCAGCATCAGCATTTCCCCCCAATGTCATGGTGCCCAGACACAGTTCAGAGACAAATATCCCCGTTCGCCCCAGTTGCTTATATTTCATTGTGCCTCCCGGTTAACCATCCCGATAATCCCAGTGACAGGCATGCCTCCACGGTGTTACCTGTACTGAGAACTTGAAGCACAAGTCTATTGAGTTAAAATAAATGTATAAACGATGGAAATTTAAACTAACTGTTTCCAAAAAGGGGAACAATGAAAAATCTGAACGCGCTGCTTTTGTTTACTAAAGTGGTGGAAATGGCGAGTTTCACCCGCGCAGCTGAAAGCACTGGAACACAGAAAGGGCGGGTTTCTGCGGTCATTCGTGAACTGGAACAAAGCGTGGGTGTTGCACTGTTGCACCGGACCACCCGCAGTGTGCAGTTGACAGAAGATGGACGGCTATTTTATTCCCGTGCACTGGACTTATTGGCTGAGGCAGAAGAATTACAGAACATGTTTGCCTCAAACGGCGCACCTGTACGCGGTAAATTACGTATTGATATGCCAACGGAACTGGCGAAAAGTATTGTAATACCGGCTTTACCGGAATTTCTGTCGGCGCACCCGGCAGTCGAACTCGAGCTATCCAGCACTGATCGCAGTGTCAACCTTGTTCAGGAAGGCTTTGATTGCGTTATCCGTCTTGGCCCCATAATGGATGAAACGCTGGTTGCCCGAAAACTGGGACAACTACGCATGATCAATGCTGCAAGTCCATCCTACCTGAAACGTTTTGGTACCCCGCACACACTGAAGGACCTGGTTGAACAAGGTCATCAAATAGTCCACTACACACGCTCACTGGGCTCCAAACCAACTGGCTGGGAATACCCGAATGGTGAAGGTTATGCCTTGCTTGCGCTACCAGGAGCTGTTCAAGTCAATAGTGTACAAACTTATCATGAAGCAGGGCTGGCAGGGATTGGACTGATTCAGGCAGGGTATTCAGCATTGGCTCCTTATATTGAATGTGGGGCATTAGTGGAAATACTTCCGGACAAGCCTCCTGAACCCCTCACCGCTTTCGTTGTTGTGGCGCACAGGCGCAACCTTTCTCCGCGCGTGCGAACTTTCATTCGCTGGCTTGAAAGTATCCTGGCACCCTACTTTACTTAATCCGCCTGACTGCGAGAGGCAGTACGCGCACCGGGTTTACAACCCGTTACCACACTGGATTGCATTAATCGCCTATGGTATCAACCGGTATCAGCCATACTAAAAAGGCATTGTTGCTATAACGGGAATTCATGGTGTGATCCATAGCACAAAAGCTTTTTTAATTGTATGATGAATGCATTCATTCAGGGGTTACTTAAATGCGCCATACATTGCTTATCATCTGGCAATATTGCCGGGCCTTCTTCTTTATTTATGCCTGCCTGTATGCCGGGCAGTTTATTGCCACACTGCTTCCTATTACAATTCCAGGCTCGATTATTGGCATGCTGTTGCTGTTCCTGCTGCTCTCATTACAAATCCTGCCTGCCCAGTGGGTAAAGCCTGGCTGCCACTTATTCATTCGTTACATGGCATTGCTGTTCGTACCCATTGGGGTCGGTGTCATGCAGTATTTCGACTTGCTGCGTACCCAGTTCGGCCCCATCGTGGTGTCATGTACTATCAGCACAATCGTTGTTCTGGTCGTTGTCAGTTGGACCTCTCACCTGGTTCACGGAGAACGTAAAGTTGTTGGCCAGAAAGAGGTTAAAGAGAAATGAGTGATATTTGGTGGTCATTGCCACTAACTATGGTGGTTTTCTTTGCAGCACGCAAGCTTGGCACTGTGGTTAAAACGCCACTGCTGAACCCTCTGCTGGTTTCCATGGTGGTAATTATTCCGTTTCTTCTGCTCACGGGAATCAAATACCAGCACTATTTTCAGGGCAGCAAAATGCTGAACGACTGGCTGCAACCGGCTGTCGTAGCGCTGGCATTTCCACTATACGAGCAGCTTCACCAAATTCGCGCCCGCTGGAAATCCATTATTTCTATCTGCTTTATTGGCAGCATGGTGGCAATGATAACCGGCACCAGCATTGCACTATTAATGGGTGCCACGCCGCAAATCGCAGCCTCTATATTACCTAAATCTGTCACCACCCCTATTGCGATGGCAGTTGGCGGAAGTATTGGCGGGCTGCCGGCAATCAGCGCGGTGTGTGTTATCTATGTCGGTATTTTAGGTGCAGTTTTTGGTCACACCCTGTTGAATGCCATGCACATTACCACCAAAGCTTCCCGTGGGCTCTCCATGGGAACAGCTTCCCATGCGTTAGGCACAGCACGCTGCGCCGAACTGGATTTTCAGGAAGGCGCATTCAGCTCACTGGCACTGGTTATCTGCGGGATTATCACCTCGTTGGTTGCTCCGTTTCTCTTTCCGGTTATTCTGGCGGTTTTAAGGTAAATTTGCGCACAATCTCGAAAATACGCAACACCATTAGCAAGTTGCATTGATAATTAGAGTTAGATCACATATTCAGATTAGTGAGAACCGTACACTACGGTTCCATTAACCTGATACAAGGCATCATGTTATGCATCCCCGTTTTGTTTCAGCCTTTGAAGCTCTGCCTGTAACTCTTCGTGCTTCCCTGCAATCTATTTTGGACGATAGCGCCTTTCCAGCCATGTTGACTCCGGAGCAAACACAGCACCTGCAACAACAAACCGGTATGGATAAGAACGCCCTGGCCTTTGCATTGTTGCCTTTAGCAGCAGCCTGCGCCTGGACAGGTATTTCGCATTTCAATGTAGGTGCGATCGTTCAGGGTGCCAGTGGAGCACTGTGGTTTGGGGCAAATATGGAGTTTCCTGGCAGTTGCATGCAACAAACCATTCATGCTGAACAAAGCGCCATAAGCCATGCCTGGATGGGTGGTGAGCAGACCTTAACCGGGATAACCGTCAACTATACACCTTGTGGGCACTGCCGCCAGTTTATGAATGAACTCAATAGTGGGTTGTCGCTGGAAATTCATTTACCAGAACGAGCACCAGCAAAACTGGGTCATTACTTGCCGGATGCCTTTGGGCCGAAAGATCTCGCTATCACTACGCTTCTGCTGGATAACGAGAACCATGGGTTCCCGGTTAAAGGACCGGCACTGGAACAAGCTGCCATCTGTGCGGCTAATCGCAGCCATTGCCCTTATAGTCAATCTCCTGGCGGGGTAGCATTGCAAACCCATGACGGCAATATCTTCGCCGGAAGCTATGCCGAGAACGCAGCATTTAACCCCTCTCTACCTCCATTGCAGGTCGCCCTGAACCTGTTACGCTTGCGTGGCTACGGAGCTGAAGATATCGCTTGCGCAGCAATAGCGGAGCGTACCAATGGGCAGATAAGCCACCATGACAGTACTGTCTCACTGCTGAATACTCTGGGCTGCCAGAAGATAACCGGCGTAACATTAGCCTGATAATGCGAGCAACCCGTGCTTAAAATAACTGCAATCAGGCGGCGACAGCTTGCTCTTCACGGGGTGGTCAAGTAGCCTTGAAAGCACTTTAATCGCAAGCCGAGCGTTACTAATTATGTTTAAGCGTCTGTTATACAGTCTGTTAGTCCTGACAGGGTTAATGCTGATAACGGCGCTTGCCCTCGATCGCTGGATAAGCTGGCAGACAGCTCCCTACGTATATGATGAAATCCAGGACCTGCCTTACCGCCAGGTGGGGGTGGTGCTGGGTACGGCCAAGTATTACCGTACCGGCGTTATTAACCAGTATTACCGCTACCGTATTCAGGGTGCACTCAATGCTTACAACAGTGGTAAAGTAAACTACCTGTTGTTAAGTGGCGACAACGCATTAACCAGCTATAACGAACCGATGACCATGCGCAAAGACTTAATTGCCGCTGGGGTGGATCCGGCGGATATCGTGCTGGATTACGCAGGGTTTCGGACACTGGATTCCATAGTGCGTACCCGCAAAGTATTTGATACCAACGATTTTATTATTATCACCCAGCGTTTTCACTGCGAGCGCGCATTGTTTATTGCGCTGCATATGGGAATTCAGGCACAGTGCTATGCGGTTCCTTCTCCGAAAAATATGTGGTCGGTTCGCTTCAGGGAGTTCGGTGCCCGGCTGGGCGCACTGGCCGATTTGTTTATTTTTAAACGTGAACCGCATTTCCTGGGGCCATTAGTGCCCATTCCTGCGGCACATGTTGTTTCCGATGACAATCAGGGCTACCCTGCGGTGACGCCCGAGCAATTGCTTGAACTGCAAAAGAAAACCAGTGGGCCAGAAAAGAAAGCGGCTGACACACCGTAGAGTAAGGCAGCTTCACTGACCTGTTCAGGTTTTTCCTCCCCTAACCCGTCCACCAGCAACCAGGCAAAAAAAACCGCACCGGTGTATCCGGCACGGTTTTAGTCTGCAGAAACAACTTATTTTTTGCGGGTGTATTTCAGTGAATCCAGCGCCACAGCAAAGATAATGATGCTGCCTTTAATAATGTACTGCCAGTATGGGTTGATACCGATATAGGTCAGACCGTAGTTAATCACAGTAAAGATGATTACCCCGGTTACCACACCAATCACGGTTCCAACACCGCCACTGAACGAGACCCCTCCCACCACACAAGCCGCGATGGCGTCCAGTTCGTACATAAAGCCCAGGTTGTTGGTTGCCGAACCAATACGCCCGGCTTCCAGCATCCCACCAAAGGCGTAAAACACACCAGATAAGGCGTAGATCATCAACAGGTTCAGGCCAACATTCACCCCGGATACTTTCGCCGCTTCAGGGTTGCCGCCGATGGCAAAAATGTTTTTACCAAAGCGTGTTTTGTTCCACAGGATCCAGACAAAAATACTGGCTATCACCGCGTAGAAGGTAATGTACGACAACCGGAACGAGCCCATTTGTACAAACCCCTGCGTGAAGGTGGAGAATTTTTGTGCAAACCCAGAAATAGGCGATGCACCGACAAAATCGTAATACAGGGAGTTGATCCCGTAGACGATAATCATCGTACCCAGAGTGGTGATAAACGGGGTCACATTAAGGTAAGCAATGATAATCCCGTTCACCAGGCCAATCACCGCACCTATGACACACACAATCAGGATAACCATTGGAATAGACATGGTTTCCATGTGTGGGAAAACCTTGTTGACGTTCCCCATGGACTGAAGCAATGTGGCCGCAATCACTGCCGCCAGACCAACCTGACGCCCGGCTGACAAGTCAGTTCCCTGGGTGACAATCAACCCTGCCACACCCAGTGCAATGATAATACGCACCGATGACTGAGTCAGAATATTACTCAGGTTGAGCAAGCTTAAAAAAGTTGGATCCTGGAAAATAATGATAGCCAGTAAGACAAACAGTACGACGTAAATACCGCCGTCTTTCAGGTAAGTAAACAAGCTTTTCTTATTTAACGCACTCATGAGAAGCCCCTGAGATTAAAGATGCAAAGACGCAAGACGCAATATTTCGTTCTGCGTGGCGGTTTTAGTGTCAACAATGCCGGAAACGAGCCCATTGCTCATAACCAGAATTCTGTCGGTTATTCCCAGTAACTCCGGCATTTCGGAGGAAATAATAATTATTCCCTTTCCTTTTTTCGCCAGTTCAGCTATTAGCTGGTAGATTTCAAACTTAGCCCCGACATCAATTCCACGCGTCGGTTCATCCAGCATCAATATTTCAGGTTGAGTCAACAACCAACGGCCGATAATTACTTTTTGTTGGTTACCCCCAGACAACGAGCCAATTTGGGTTTTATGGCCGGGAGTTTTAACCCGCATGGCATCGATTACCCATTGGGTATCACTTTTCATGCGTGAATTATCCAATAAACCAACTTTATTTTTGTAGCGTTTAATATTGGAAATAAGCGAGTTAAAACCAATATCCAGATACGCATAAATACCGGTTGAGCGGCGTTCTTCGGTCACCAGCGCAAAACCATTATTAATAGCTTCATTCGCAGTATGGTTATTAATGGGCTTGCCATGTAACTTAATGGTCCCGGATGACTTCTCACGAATACCAAATAATGTTTCGACAATATCGGTACGTTTTGCACCTACCAACCCCGCAATACCCAGAATTTCACCCTGATGTAGATCAAAAGAAATATCGCGAATTGAAGGCTGACGCAAGGAGGTCAAATTGCGAACTTCCAAAATCACTTCGCCCGGTGAGTTTTCACGTTCAGGGAAACGTTGGCTTAAAGAACGCCCCACCATCATGGCAATGATTTTATCCATATCCAGCCCTTCAAGGGACTGAGTGGCAATCCACTGCCCATCACGCAGGATGGTTATCTCATCACATAGCTGGAAAATTTCTTCCATCTTATGAGAGATATAAACAATTCCGCACCCGCGCTCTTTCAGCTTACGAATAATGGTAAACAGGTGGTTAACTTCTTTTTCTGTCAGCGACGAAGTAGGCTCGTCCATAATGACAATTTTAGCATCATAGGAAAATGCCTTGGCGATTTCGATCATTTGCATTTGCGAAACAGATAACGTACCCACCCGTGCTTTGGGGTCAATATCAATATCCAGTTCTTCAAAAATCGCTTTGGTATCCTGGTACATTTTATCCTGATCGACAAAAATACCTTTGGTGGGATAACGCCCCAGCCACATATTGTCCATGACTGAGCGTTGTGACACCAGGTTCAACTCCTGGTGAACCATAGAAATCCCATTTTCCAGAGCTTCTTTTGCGGAATGAAATTCAATTTCTTTCCCTTGAAAAAGAATACTTCCACTGTCCTTCTTGTAAATACCAAACAGGCATTTTAATAATGTTGATTTCCCTGCACCATTCTCTCCCATCAGAGCATGAATAGAGTGAGGGCGAACTTTCAGGTTCACATTATCCAGCGCTTTAACGCCAGGAAATGATTTATTAATGTTAGACATTTCTAACAAAAACTCACCTGACGGCTGTATGTTATTGCTGACCATAGTCATCACCTGGCTACATCCCACGAATAATCACAGTATCAGATTTAGCTCAATCTGGTTTACTGGTAATTATTTTGAGTAAAGTATTTGTTGCTCATTATGTTGTAATAACAGGTGCAGTATTTTACCTGCACCTGTTATTCCCCTTACAAGTCACGCCGTACTTCGGTAGCCGGACTATTCAGGGCAAACAATATCGAAATAAAATTACTTACCTTCAAATTTCGATAAGTTATCTTTATCTACGCCAACATAAGGAACACGAACAATTTTATCGACAATCTTCCAACTGGTGCCAGCGGCAGGTGCTTTACCTTCAGCCAGGTTACGGGCTAAATCAAAGGTCGCTTTCGCCTGGTTGTTGGCATCGTTCAGCACGGTACCTGCCATCGCGCCGGATTTAATCAGCGCCATCGCTTCTGGTAATGCATCCACACCAAAGACCGGAATTGATGACTTATTGTGAGCTTTGAGCGCTTCGATAGCCCCCATGGCCATCGCATCGTTGTTCGCAATAACCACTTCAATCTTATTGGCATTTGGGCCAGATAACCAGGCATCCATTTTGTCTTTTGCCTGCGCGGTATCCCACATTGCAGTATCCAGTGCCAGCTGCTGTGTTTTCAGGCCTTTATCATGCAGGGTTTTCACCACATAAGTAGTACGTGCTTCAGCATCCGGATGCCCTGGCTCACCTTTAAGCAATACATACTGAATCACGCCATCTTTGTTCAGATCCCAGGATGGGTTCGCCGCCCAGTGCTTGGCGATCAGTTCGCCCTGAATAACGCCGGCTTCTTTTGAGTCAGTCCCTACATAATAGGCTTTGTCATAGCTGTCCAGCGCCTTACGTGAAGGTTCCTTGTTAAAGAAAACAATCGGCACATTCTGCGAACGGGCTTTCATGATCACAGTACCTGCGGCTGCCGGGTCAACCAGGTTAATTGCCAGCGCTTTTACGCCTTTCGCCAGCAAGACATCAATCTGGTCATTCTGTTTAGACTGGTCGTTCTGCGAGTCGTTCATCAGCAACTGAACATCAGGCGCATCCTTGCCATCCTTTTCAATTGCTTTGCGAACTTCTGACATAAAGTTATCATCATATTTGTAGATGGTGACGCCAATACGGGTTGCTGCGTGCGCAGCTGCGCCAAACAACATGCTTGCCATTACAGCTGACAGAGTAAGCACCTTCTTATTCATGGTATCTCCGGTTTTGCAGGGTAACGATAAAAATCAGTCAGGCGGGATATTTGTAATCAAAATGTTACATCACGCCGACTTTTCGGGAAAAAGTTAACGCATCCATGTGATATAACATTCCGTTACTGCATTTTTATGAGCGCTCAGAGGGCTTTTATACCGTAACCACCCATCCGCAGTTACATTATGTTTCACCCTCTAAAACACCGCCATAATAGTAACCGGAATGTTAAGTTACTGTGAATTTACTCACAGATTGAAACCGGTTACATCAAACTCTTTATAAAAGAAGTGATCTGGCACACACTTTACTGGCTGGGTGAAACAGAATGACGGCGAACCAGTGTTGGCATAAAGCAGTGGGTTTCTGACTGGTCAAGTGTGCCCGCAGCGCCGCGTAGTGCCAGTTCAGTTGCTGTACGGGCCATAGAAGCAATAGGGTAACGAACCGTAGTGAGTTGAGGGTCGGTATAGCGTGCGACGGGAATGTCATCAAAACCAATCACGGATACCTGTTGCGGAATATGAAAGCCATTATCTTTCAGGGCTGTCATCGCCCCGGCGGCCATACTGTCGTTATAAGCAAAAATCGCACTCAATTGTTGGTTGCTGCCAAGGAGTTCCACCATGGCCGCTTCCCCTCCCTGTAAATCGGGGGTACCACGGGCAACCCAATTTTCCCGTGCGGAAATCCCTTGTTCTTCCAGCGCCATAGCCCAGCCCTGGCGGCGTTGTGTATCGTCGTCAATGCCGTGGCTGGAACTAAGATAACCAATACGCTCATGCCCCTGCGCTATCAGCATTCGGGTCGCCATTAATGCACCGGATACGTTATCCAGGCCGACACAACGGTGCTCATAACCAGGTAAAATTCGGTTAATCAACACCATGCCCGGCACTTGTTCCATAAACAATGCCATTTCCTGGTCAGATAACGCTTTAGCATGAACGATCAGCGCATTGCAGCGCTGGCGGATTAATACTTCAATTGCGTGCCGTTCTTTCTCTGCTTCATGGTAACTGTTACCCACCAACACATATTTGTTATGCGCCTGGGCAACACCATCCACAGCTTTAACCAGTGCACCAAAAAACGGGTCAGAAACATCCATGACCACCACACCAATGGTATCACTGACCTGAGTTGCCAGTGCCTGTGCGTTGGCATTTGGCCTGTAGCCAAGTTGCGTCACTGCTTTCATGACTGCATCACGGGTATCAGGGCTCACCAGCGCACTGTTATTGAGAACGCGTGAAACTGTGGCAACGGAAACACCCGCGTAACGGGCTACATCGCGAATCGTGACCATGCAAATCATCCAGGCAGAGGTTTTTAAATTGTTGTCGCCGCGTTACCTGCAGCGTGGCGATTATTTTGTCAGCGAGCGGGTTAACGCAGCGTGAGGAAAATCACAGGGATGAAAGCGGTTACAGCAGATATGTTAATGATTGTGATCTGGATCGTTATCTGGTTGTAGATGAAGCAGGTGAACCGGTAGCCAGAGCGGTCAATTTGCGCCACAACCACTCCAGCGGCCCCTGACGAAAAAAGTGTAACCAGCAAACTGACAACACAAGGTTAACCAGCCACACCGCAGGCACAAAGGCCAGCAGTTGTAACCGGCTGAAATGCATAAACAGCCCTGCCCGTTCAAACAGGGTAGTACAAATAACGGTTTGCAGCAGGTAATTCGTCAGAGCCATTCGCCCAACACAGGCGATAGCTATTGTGATACGCCAGGAAGCCATTGTGCGCCAGTAGCCAAAGATAAGTGCGGCATAACCAATGGACTGCAGTGGGGCGCTTAATTCCCGCGGCGACTGTAACAAAAATGCGCACCACCGGTACTGCCAGCCTAAATACCATTGTGCATACACAGCAGGCGCATTAATTAACAACCCCAGCCCCACCAGAATGACACCGGTACGCCGGTAATGAGACTGGCTGAAGCGCCCACGTAACCAGCCACTGCGCATCAGTGCAGCCCCCAGCAGCATCATGCCCGCCAGTTGCCAGCCATATTGTGCGCCAATGGCCAGTAGATTTGAGGACAACAAACTCAGGCGGTTATCAACAGCTTCCATCCCACCTTTTAATTTCCAGTAGGCCTCATATTGCAGGGGAGCGGCTTCTGGCACCCAGGAACGGCTGGTGTGATCACCAGAAATCAACCCAAGAACCAGCAATACACCCAGACCAATTAAATAGAGCACAATGCCGGTATTAAACAGCGCCTTAACACCACTGGCGTCGCGAATCATTCTCCAGCACACCAGCCCAACCAGCCCGTAAGCCAGAAGAATATCGCCATCCCATAAAAATACTGCATGGCAAAACCCCAGCATGACCAGCAAAGTCAGCCGCGACTGGATCCAGCGTTTACCACGCGGCAACAACATTTGCAGCCCTGCGCCAAACAACAAGGCAAATAGCGTAAGGAATTTAACCTGGGCGAAAAGATCGAGTATGGCCCATGTCCAGGCATCACTTAATGAAACACTGCCTGACCAGGCGGGATTAAGATAAGCGGCCTTGGGTAAACCAAAAGCCACTATATTGAGAAGCAGGATGCCCAGAATGGCAACGCCGCGAATAAAATCGAGCGTAAGGTTTCTTTCCATTGCATCCTGCCTGGCAGTTAAATTCAGTTATGGTGACGCACTGCGCGTAAAAACTCCTGCCGGGTATTCTGGCTCGATTTGAATAACCCGCCCAACGATGTGGTGGTGGTCGCGCTGGTTGCATCGCGAATACCGCGTGCTTTTACACAATAATGCACAGCATCAATGGATACAGCGACATTACTTGTTCCCAACAAAGTTTGCAGTGCTACTAATATTTGCTGAGTCAGACGTTCCTGAACCTGTGGCCGCTGAGCAAAGAACTGCACTATACGGTTAATTTTTGACAAACCAATCACCGCATCTTTTGGAATATAAGCGACGGTAGCTTTGCCATCAATAGTAACGAAATGGTGTTCACAGGTACTGGTGAGCGTAATATCACGTACTGTCACCATTTCATCCACTTTCATTTTATTTTCAATGACAGTGATTTTAGGGAAATTAGCGTAATCCAGACCAGAAAAGATCTCATCAACATACATTTTGGCAATGCGATGTGGCGTTTCCATCAGGCTGTCATCACTCAAATCCAGATTCATGAGTTGCATGATGCCTGCCATATGTTCGGCAATGCGTGCTTTGCGAGTTTCGTTATCCAGTTGCTCGGCAGGTTGGCGTAACGGTGTTTCCAGCCCTCTGGCAACCAGAGCATCGTGGACCTGGGCGGCTTCTTTACTGAGTGATGGCATCAAATTTCTCCTGCAGGTGTCTCATTCCTTACCCTGCGTGGGGTAAAGTTTGTGCTCATTTTGCGGCACTGCGCATGTTTAATCCAGTACCATAAAGGATTATTGTTGAAATAGGTGTAGCCATGCACCAGAAAAAACAATGCCGTTATTGGCTGGCGGAATGAAAGAAAAATGGATATTGCACTGCCTGTATCCATATTCAAATGTCAGAACCCGCGTAATAATAAAGCCAGCGCTGGCTTCAGGCTGATTACCAGGCTCATATCTGCACAATAACCAAAAGGGTTACACTTCCAGTGAGGTAGTCAGGCCGTCGATAACCACCTGAGGTGTGCCACGCGAGCAGCGCTCAATACGCCCTTTTACTCCATAGACTTCCGCCAGGCTCTCAGCCGTAATCACTGTTGCCGGTTCCCCGCTGGCAACCAGGTTGCCGTTTTTCAGCATCAGCACATGTTCGCCATGGCGCAGGGCAATATTAATATCATGCACCACGACTACCGTTATCATATTGCGCTTGCGGGTTTCACGGGCTACCAAATCCATTACGTGGAACTGGTAATTAAGATCAAGTGCACTGAGCGGTTCATCAAGCAACAATAATTCCGGACGGCGGATCAGTGACTGTGCCAAACCAACCAGTTGCTTTTGCCCACCAGAAAGTTGGTCCAGGTAGCTCATTGCCAGATGTGAAATGCCCAGTTGATCGAGCAGGTTCATTACTTCCTGCTCATGGGATGCATTGGCATGGCCGCCAGACGCACGCTGCGCAACAATTATTGATTCCAGAACGTGCAGGTGAACGCCCGCAGGTAAACTTTGCGGTAAATAAACTACTTTCTCTGCCCGTTTCGCAAAAGGCAGCGCCATCAGGTCTTCACCGTCCAGCTCTAACTGGCCCTGCGCTTTATTCAGACCGGCCAGCGAACGCATCAGCGTGGATTTACCACAGCCATTGGGGCCAAGTAACACAGTGATTTTCCCACGGGGTAACGGCCCAACATTCAGATCGCTGATAATCTGGCGTTTCGGGTAACCGGCATGAAAATTGCGAATAACTAAACCACTCATTATACGCTCCCCCGGTGGCGCAGAATAATACTCAGGAAGAAAGGCACCCCTACCAGAGATGTCACGATCCCCACCGGGATGATGACGCCAGGAATGATATTCTTGGAAGCAACAGATGCCATCGACAACACCAGCGCGCCAATCAACACACTACCCGGCAAGTAAAAACGGTGGTCTTCACCAAATGTCAGGCGGGCAATATGTGGCGCGACAAGGCCGATAAACCCAATCGGGCCCACAAACGCCACAGATAGCGCAGACAGGATACTGATACGCAGTAAGGTCGCCAGGCGCAGGCGGCGTACATCGATACCGAAGCTGACTGCACGGTCTTCTCCCAGGCGCAGTGCGGTGAGTTTCCATGAGCTCATCATCGAAAGTGGCAAAATAACTGCAAATGCCAGCGCCAGCACACCCAGTTTGTCCCAGGAGGCTCTGGCCAGGCTGCCCATGGTCCAGAAAACCAGTCCCTGCAACGTATCTTCGCTGGCAACAAACTGCAACATAGAAACCAGCGCATTAAAGGTAAACACCAGTGCAATCCCAAACAGCACCACACCTGATGTCGCAACTTGTGTCCAGCGGGTGATGGCATCAAGCAGCAAGGCTGCGATTAACGCGAAAACAAAAGCATTAGCCGAGATAAACCACTGGTCAGGCACGCCGGGTATACCAATACCCAGGACAATAGCCAGTGCGGCACCAAATGCCGCAGCAGAAGAGACACCGAGAGTAAACGGGCTGGCAAGCGGGTTATTGAGAATGGTCTGCATCTCCGCCCCGGCGAGGCCCAGCGCCATACCCACCATTACCGCCATAAGTGCATAAGGCAGACGGATATCCCAGACTATCACCCGGGTTCCCGGGTTAGCACTGGACGGGTCAATCAGCGTATGCCACAACGTACCCAGCGATAAACCTGAAGGGCCAAGAGTAAAATCCAGCAACAGCGACGCGAGAATGGCAAGAACAATCACGCCAAGTAACCAGTAACGGTGGTACAACACCTTCTGGTAACGGCCCATCACGTTATTGGCAGATGATGATTGCGACGTTGACTGTGACATTGATTCGGAGGTTACACTCATTACATCTAAACCTTTACGGCGTCATGCTAATCATTAATTTCCCTCTGGCTCATGCCATCAGGTTCTCAGGTTAAACGCCTGCAGAGGCAACAACTATTCACGCTGGCCACACGCCAGCTACAACAAAACAGAATGTTGAAACCAGGACAGGCACTGTCCAGGGTACGTCCGTAGGTGTTTGTACGATGTCTTGCTGTAAACAAAGGTTCACTGCGAGACCACCAGGCAAAAATAAATATGGCCACGGGCATATATCGAGCGCCAACGATAAGGCAAATGATAATTCTTATCAATTCTATAGTTAGAAAAACTTCATTTTTTACACGCGCAGCCGTTATAAATCAACGTATACATGTAAAAACAACACATAGTGTGTAAGTTTTCCCTGACCGGGAACAAAATTACAGCAGTTGCGCTGCCCCCTCTGCCAGCACAGAGCAAATTGCGCACCGTGCCAGCCACACTGTTTTCTCTCACCACCATCACCCGGCGCCCGCAGGGGGCACGGCCCGCCAGGCACGCCTCAACGATTTAGAGGCCACCCAAACCCACCTGTTTGTAAGCCAGAAGCCGCAGCAAAAACACACAAAGACATACCAGGCACAAATCCCACAACCACACCAGACAACACAAAAAAACCCCGCTACTTGCAGCGAGGGTTGTGTCGCGTAAGACCGGTGAACCGCAGAAAGGAAGACAAGGTTATTCCGCCCGGACGGCGGAATAAGGCGAAACGAGGCATGGATGCCGAGTCGAGCCGGCCGCAGGCTGACTGCCCGGAGGTGAACGCAGTGCGCAGCACCGGTCGCCAGCGAAAACGGGGATTGCAAAGGGGGCGAGCCCCCTTAGCCCGTTCACTGGCTGTGTAGCCACATTAGTCACCTCACTTCAGGTGAACGGAACTTTCACATCAGTCCAGGTGAATGGAAACAACCACACTGCAAGTGAACGGAACAGTCACCGCAGTAACAGTAATCTGCCAGTACTGCGCAAATTGCGCGCCGTGTCAGATGCACTGCTTTCTCTCACCCACTTCGCCCGGCGCCCGCAGGGGGCACTGGCCCCCTGCACCCCCTTTTGTGGCCGGCAAAATCGCCGCTTCGCGGACATTCGGCTTACCCCGGCGGCCTGTTCGGGTACCGCTCCGGGTCGGCTTCCTGCCTCCCGTCGCTCTGCCTGCGTCCTGCAGGCAGCCCCGGCCCGCCAGGCACGCCTCAACGATTTAGAGGCCACACCCACACACCCGCCTGTCATATCTCAGCAAAAACATCAAAAAGACATACCAGACACAGAACATACAGCCACACCGAACCACACAAAAAAATAGCCACTTGCAGCGAGGGCCTGCTCGCGTAAGACCGGTGAACCGGAGAAAGGAAGACAAGGTTATTCCGCCCGGACGGCGGAATAAGGCGAAACGAGGCATGGATGCCGAGTCGAGCCGGCCGCAGGCTGACTGCCCGGAGGTGAACGCAGTGCGCAGCACCGGTTGCCCGTGAAAAACCGGATTGTTAAGGGGCGAGCCCCTTAACACGTTCACTGGCTGCGCAGCCACATTGAGCGTATCACTTCAGGTGAACGGAACCTTCACACCAGTCCAGGTGAACGGAAACAACTACACTTAAGGTGACCAGAACAACCACAAACAAACCATCACTTCTTAACCGTATCCGGAAACACCATCTCCCCATACTTCACAAACCGCGTCCCTTTCACCAACTTGTAACCCAACCAAATCACCAGGAACAACGGAATACCAATATAGGTGGCAGCAACACTCATCCAGTCAATTTTGTCAGCTAAAAATGCCTGGTAATTCTGACCAAGTGTAATAATCAGGCACAGCACAAACGCAAAGATAGGCCCCAATGGGAAAAAACCAGAGAGGTATGGCAAGTCACTCAGGCTATGGCCCTGATGCACATAACCACGGCGGAAACGGTAGTGACTGATGGCAATCCCCAGCCAGGCGATAAACCCCGTCATCCCGGAGGTGTTCAGCAACCAGAGATACACAGTCTGGTTACCGAACTTAGAGGTCAGGAAGCACAACCCGGCAACCACAGTCGTTGCCACCAGCGCATAGCGAGGTACACCACCTTTAGACAGGCGCGCAAAAATGCGTGGTGCTTTACCGTCACAGGCCAGGGTGTAAAGCATACGTGTGGAAGCGTACATACCGGAATTCCCCGCCGACAGTACCGCAGTCAGAATCACTGCGTTCATTACCGCCGCTGCGGACAACAAACCGGCATGCTGGAAAACCAGGGTAAACGGGCTCACGCTGATATCCGTGACATCATTACGCAGCAGGCTCGGGTCGGTATAAGGGATTATCAGGCTGATAATCAGAATAGCCAGAATATAGAACAACAGAATACGCCAGAACACCTGTCGCACTGCACGCGGGATATTTTTCGCCGGGTCTTCAGATTCACCGGCAGCGATACCGATAAGCTCAGTGCCCTGGAAAGAGAACCCGACAATCATAGCCACACCAATCATTGCCGAGAAACCACCCGCAAAAGGCGCATCGCCAACAGACCAGTTAGCCCAACCAACAGGCGTGGAGCCTTTGAAAATACCAATAATCATCAAAACACCGACAACGATAAACACAATGACCGTTGCGACCTTAATTAACGAGAACCAGTATTCTGCTTCACCAAAGCCTTTTACCGAAATGAAGTTGAGCAGGAACATAATCCCCAGGAACAGCGCACTCCAGATCCAACCAGGCGTTCCCGGGAACCAGTAGCTCATGACTAACTGCGAAGCCACCAAGTCAACAGCGATAGTCACCGCCCAGTTGTACCAATAGTTCCACCCCAGGGCAAAACCAAAGCCTTCTTCAACATAGTTTTGGCCGTAGGTTGCAAACGAACCGGAAACTGGCATGAAGGCGGCCAGTTCCCCAAGGCTGGTCATCAGGAAGTAGACCATCAAGCCAATCAGTGCGTAGGAAAGTAATGCTCCCCCCGGACCGGCCTGGGAAATCGTTGCACCAGAAGCAACAAATAACCCGGTACCAATCGAACCGCCAATCGCGATCATCGTCAGGTGGCGCGCCTTTAATTCGCGTCGTAGTTCAGGCGCTTGTGTTGTGTTTACTTCGGAAACCATAAAAAAATGTTGCCTGTCTAAAAAATGAGGCGCGATTGTAGCAGACCAACAGACCAGGAAGCGGGACAAAATAGCGGTTATAAGAGACCTTCATAATCCATGCCGGATTATTAGCAAAGGCGAAGATATAAAGGTCTCTGGCGTGACTAATATGTAAACAAACAGTATAAAATTAGTTCAATCCACGTACCGAAGCGATAAACTGCTGTAACTCTGGTGTTTCAGGCTGGGCGAAAAATGTCTTACTGTCACCTTGTTCCCACACCTTACCCTGGTGCATAAACACCACCCGATCCCCCACTTCACGCGCAAAATTCATTTCATGAGTGACCAGAATCAACGTCATACCTTCGGCCGCCAGTTGTTCCAGTACTTTAAGCACTTCACCAACCAGTTCCGGGTCAAGTGCGGAGGTAATTTCATCACACAGTAATACTTTCGGGTTCATTGCCAGTGCACGGGCAATTGCCACACGCTGTTGCTGCCCACCAGACAAATTCGCTGGCAGGTAATCTATGCGTTCACCCAGCCCCACTTTATTGAGCATTTCGATGCCCAGCTCACGGCATTCTGCAGCAGATTTTTTCAGCACCCGCCGCGGAGCCAGCATCACGTTCTCCAGCGCCGTCATATGGGGAAACAGATTAAAACTCTGAAACACCATTCCTACAGAGCGGCTGATTTCTCGCGCCTGAGATTCACGGTCAGTGATGGTCATTCCTCCCAGCTTAATGCTGCCATCCTGGTAACCTTCCAGCCCGTTCATACAACGCAGTAACGTGCTTTTCCCCGAGCCACTGCGGCCAATGATGGAAACAACCTCGCCCATTTCAATGTCCAGGCTAACGCCTTTGAGCACATGGTTGTCGCCATAGTATTTCTGAACATCATTAATGGTGATGAGCGGCATGGAATTTTTTCTCCAGATAACGACTGTAACGCGACAACGGGTAGCACAGCAGGAAATACCCCAGAGCCACCAGCCCAAACACTTTAAAAGGGGCGAATGTCGCATTATTAAGAATGGTGCCGGCTTTCGTCAGTTCAACGAAGCCAATAATTGAAGCCAGTGCAGTACCTTTAATGACCTGTACCGAGAACCCCACAGTTGGCGCAATGGCGATACGTACAGCCTGAGGGGTTACCACTCGCCACAATGTTTGACCAAAACTGAGCCCCAGGCAACGGCTTGCTTCCCACTGCCCTTTGGGCAAAGAACGAATACTCCCGTACCAAATATCCAGCAAATACGCGCTGGTAAACAGCGTTAACGCCAGTGTTGCCGCAGTCCAGGCACTGACATCAATGCCGAACAGCCCCAGCCCAAAGAAAGCCAGAAACAACTGCATCAACAATGGAGTGCCCTGAAACAACGCGACATAGCCGGTTACCAGGCGTTTCGGCCACACCCAGCGGCCCATACGTACCAGTAACAAAGGCAGCGTAACCAGTGTGCCGCATACAAAAGCTATCAGTGAAAGCATGATGGTCCAGCGCGCTGCCAGCAGCAGGTTGCGGACAATATCCCAGTCAGTGAAATTTGTCACAGGCCGTCACTCCCCAACCATTTTCGCCCGGCAACCAACAATACCTGGCGCATTGCCAGTGACAGCAACAGGTAAAGGATCGTGGTTACTACATAAACTTCAAAACTTAAAAATGTACGTGACTGAATCAGGTTGGCCTGGAAAGTCAGTTCTTCATAAGACACTTGCGATACCACGGAGGAACCGAGCATCACAATAACGCACTGGCTGACCAGAGCCGGAAAAACCCGCTTGAGCGATGGCGGTAAAATCACGCGTAAGAATGTTTGCCCACGGCTCAGCCCCAGTACACGCGCGGCTTCCCACTGCCCTTTCGGGGTAACCTGAATACCTGCCCGGATAATTTCCGTACTGTAGGCCCCAAGGTTAACTATCATGGCTATCAACGCCGCCTGCCCGGCATTCAAACGTAACCCCAAACTCGGCAAACCAAATACAATGAAAAACAGTTGCACTACAAAGGGCGTATTACGGATCAATTCCACATATCCGCCCCAGATGTGGCTCAGAACACTGGCTTTCCCACTGCGCAGCGCCGCGCCGGTTACCCCGACCGCAATCCCGCCTAATGTTGCCCAAAACGTCAGTACTATGGTGGTCCACAGGCCAGCCAGTAAGGCTGGCCAGAATGGCAACAGGGCGGCAAAATCAAGCTGCGTTGTCATTCGTTAACTCCTCAGGCACCCAGGTTCGCCGGTAACGGCGCTTTCATCCATTTTTCTGACAATTTGTTCAGCGTGCCGTCTTTGCGGGCCTGGTCAATCAGGCTGTTAACTTTGTCTTTGAGTGCCGGTTCTTCTTTTTTCATGCCGATATAGCACGGTGAGTCTTTCAGCATAAACTTCGCCACTGGCGCATGTCCCGGATCCTTACGGGCGATGGCTGCTACCACAACATTGCCGGTTGCCAGATACTGCACCTGGCCGGATAACCATGCTGAAATAGTCGTGTTGTTGTCTTCGTAACGTTTCACCTGTGCGTCTTTCGGTGCAACGTCACTGAGCACCATATCTTCAACAGCACCACGGGTTACGCCCACACTTTTACCGCTCAGTGCGGCAGCATCCGGCAGCGTGGTGTCTTTCGGGCCAAATACGCCAAGGAAGAAAGGTGCATAAGCTTTGCTGAAGTCGATCACTTTTTCGCGTTCTGCATTTTTCCCCAGGCTGGAAATCACTAAATCCACTTTATCGGTTTGCAGATAAGGCACACGGTTGGCACTGGTTACCGGCACCAGCTTCAGTTTCAGTTTCATCGCTGTAGCCAGATACTGCGCCATATCGATATCGTAACCTTCCGGTTGCAGATCAGTACCGACTGAGCCAAAAGGAGGAAAATCCTGGGGAACTGCAACACGTAACACGCCGCGTTTTTCGATGTCCTGTAATTGGTCAGCCATTGCCTGACCTGCCTGCACCACTAACAGTACCGCCCCAGCGAGGGACAACAGCCATTTTTTCCGCAACATCACTCACCTCATTCAAAGGATATGAAACAAAAGATTCTTGAGATTGTGATTTGCAACTAATGTGCCAACGCAGCAGAAATAAAAAAAAGCCGCTTTTTTGCGGCATGCACTACAGTAAACAGGGGATTTAGGAAGTTAACAAAGTTGCACTGCATCACAATCACTCACCATAACAGCGCCATTGCACCATTTTGGCGCAACTATTTTTCGCAATAGGCCAAAAAACGGCTCAGTGCACTGGATAAGTGCTTTTGCCGGTGATGGATACGCCACAGTGTTCTGATAAGGGGAGGTAACGGGACGGCAACCCGCGCCAGAGTGCGGTTTTCCAGCTGTTCAGCAATCACCCGCCGGGACAGACAACTAATCCCCAGACCGTGGCGTACCGCGTGTTTAATTGCTTCGGAATTGCCAAGCTCCATTTCAAGGTTGAATTGCGGTAAATGAGCCAGCAGCAAATAATCCACAATCTCCCTGGTGCCGGACCCTTTTTCACGCAGGATCCACGGGGCAGCGGACAGCATTTCCAGGGTAACCGGCCCCTGGCACAACGGAGATTGTGGGGCAGCAAAGACAACCAGTTCGTCTTCAATCCAGGGTTCCGCCACAATGTCCGGGCTATGGCACGGCCCTTCAATCAGGCCGATATCGACACGAAAATCGGCAATAGCGTTAATGACGTCCTGACTATTACCCACACTCATTTCCAATGGCAGGTTTGGGTGGTCTTTGCGGTAATGGGCAATCACCTGCGGCAAAATATAATTACCTATGGTGCTACTGGCATAAACCCGGATGGCGCCTTTATCTTCCTGAAACAATTGTTCCACATCGCGGGCCTGATCCAGCAGTGACACCACGCGTGGGAACAACAGGCGCCCATGTTCATTAACCACCAGCCGTTTACCCACGCGGTCAAACAGTTTTACGCCCAGTTGCCCTTCCAGGTCAGTCAACGCGGCACTTACGGCCGATTGCGATAACGCCAGCATTTGTGAAGCCTGTGTTGTGGAACCACTTTTCAATACTTCCGCAAACACTTCCAGCTGCCGCAATGTGATATGCATGTTGTGTCTCACCCACCGTAATCTACCAGTTATTTCGATTATTTATAAATATATAATCAATTTTATTTTTAAGCCAGCCACCCGTAGGATCGCTACATCGAAACTAAGGGGGTGACATGAGCACACTAACTATCAGCCAGCGTAAAAAGCACGGCGTAACGCACTTCATTCCCGGCCTGTTACTGACCGGGGTTATTACAGGATTTGCTCTGTGGGCAGGCAGTTTTCCGCGTGTTGCTGGTGCGGGCCTGAGCGCACTCACGCTGGCTATTCTGGTGGGCATGGTCATTGGCAACACACTCTACCCTTCTCTTAGCAGGCCCTGCGATGGTGGCGTACTGTTTGCCAAACAACACCTGTTACGCCTGGGAATAATTTTGTATGGTTTCCGCCTGACATTCACCCAAATAGCCGATGTCGGTGCCAGTGGGATCATTATTGATATTCTGACACTGAGCAGTACTTTCTTGATGGCCTGTTGGCTTGGTCAGCGTGTCTTTGGTCTGGATAAGCACACCTCCTGGTTAATCGGTGCCGGAAGCAGCATTTGTGGCGCGGCGGCAGTATTAGCCACGGAACCGGTAGTCAAAGCCGAGGCCAGCAAAGTCACGGTGGCAGTCGCTACGGTGGTTATCTTTGGTACCCTGGCAATTTTTATCTACCCGATGCTTTATCCGCTACTACAGCATGTGTTCAACGAAAGTACTTTTGGGATCTATATTGGCTCAACGGTACATGAAGTGGCACAAGTTGTTGCCGCTGGTCATGGTGTCAGCCCGGTAACTGAAAATGCGGCGGTCATTACCAAAATGATTCGCGTAATGCTGCTGGCTCCTTTCCTGTTACTGCTGGCCTCCAGGGTTAAGCAACTGGCACCGGCGGGTGAAGCCCATGGCAAAATCACCATTCCGTGGTTCGCGATTATTTTTATCCTGGTGGCGATTTTTAACAGCTTTCACCTGCTGCCTGCTGTAGTGGTTAAATCACTGGTAACGCTTGATACTGTCCTGTTAGCCATGGCAATGGCGGCTCTGGGGCTGACAACACATGTCAGCGCACTGAAAAAAGCGGGTGTACGCCCACTGTTAATGGCGCTGGTATTGTTTGGCTGGCTGATTGTTGGCGGCGGACTGATTAACGTAGCGGTTCACCACCTGCTCTGAGACAGGACCTGCAATCTCTGGGTTAACCCGCTATGATAGAACGCTTGTTAATAGTGGGTTAACCAGGAAAGTCATGATGAAATATGTGGGAGCGCATGTCAGCGCGTCAGGTGGTGTGGAAAATGCGGTTGTCAGAGCCAGCGAACTCGATGCCACCGCTTTTGCCTTGTTTACCAAAAACCAGCGCCAGTGGCGTGCCGCACCATTAAGCACGGAATCCATCGATAATTTCAAAACTGCCTGTGAAGAATACCACTTTACCCCAGGGCAAATTCTGCCTCACGACAGTTACCTGATTAACCTGGGGCACCCGGTTGAAGAAGCTCTGGAAAAATCCCGTAATGCCTTTGTTGATGAGCTGCAACGCTGTGAACAACTGGGGCTGACATTACTTAACTTCCACCCCGGCAGCCACCTGTTGCAAATTTCTGAAGACGACTGTCTTGCGCGTATTGCAGAATCAATCAATCGGGCGCTGGATGTCACCACAGGCGTTACCGCGGTTATCGAAAATACAGCGGGCCAGGGCAGTAACCTCGGATTTCGTTTCGAGCACCTGGCTGCCATCATTGATGGCGTTGAAGACAAATCCCGTGTGGGTGTCTGTATTGATACCTGCCATGCTTTTGCTGCGGGCTATGACCTGCGCAGTGAAGAAGCCTGCCAGAAAACCTTTGAAGACTTTGAACGCATTGTTGGCTTCCAGTATTTACGCGGTATGCACCTGAATGATGCGAAAAGTGAGTTTGGCAGCCGGGTGGACCGCCACCACAGTCTGGGTGAAGGCAACATCGGGCATACGGCTTTTAGCTGGATCATGCGCGACCCTCGTTTCGATAATATCCCGTTAATCCTTGAAACGGTGAACCCGGATATTTGGGCGGAAGAGATAGCCTGGTTAAAAGCACAACAGCATTCGGCTAATGCGGCATAAATGATCCACTCTCCGGCCCGGCCCCGGCGGCAGGGTCGACGCCTTTTCCCAGGCACTTCCTGCCTTATTAAACAGACTGCCACGCCCATCAAAGAAAACCATTAACTCACTAATTTATAATGTAAAATCAAAAAATCATACTATTTCACATACTGACCAGGCGTAAAACACCTGGTAGTCCTCTCAAATAAACTGCCCTTACGTGTGCCCGTAAAGGCAAAAAGCCCCGGCAACAGATGTTGTCGGGGCTGTTATTCTCAATACAAACTGACCGAATTATCCTGGTGTGGCGCCGGTCATGTTGCATTAACTGTCATCAGGCCGCTGTTTTTACCAGCTCACTTTCAGGGCGTTTAATAACTGCGTAAACCAGACCAGTCAGCAACGTACCGGCAATAATCGACATCAGGTAACCCAGAACCGGTGTAATCGCCCCTGGAATCAGCAGTACGAACAAACCACCATGCGGAGCCATCAGCTGTGCACCAATCGCCATTGAGATAGCACCCGTCAGCGCACCGCCAGCGATACAGCAAGGGATGACACGGATAGGATCACGGGCAGCGAACGGGATAGCACCTTCACTGATAAAGCACAGGCCAAGTATCAATGCTGCTTTACCACCTTCCTGCTGCGCTTTATCGAATTTATTGCGCGCAACCAGGGTAGCCAGGCCCATTGCCAGCGGCGGAACCATACCCGCAGCCATAATTGCAGCCATCGGACCATAGGTTTGGGTACTGAGCAGGCCTACGCCGAATGCATAAGCCGCTTTGTTAACCGGCCCACCCATATCGGTACACATCATGCCGCCCAGGATAGCCCCTAACAGAATTGCATTAGCGGTACCCATAGTTTTCAGCCAGTGAGTCAGCCCGTCCAGCAGGTGTGCCACCGGCGTACCGATGATATAAATCATCGCCAGACCAACAATCAGGCTGGAAAACAACGGAATGATCAGGATTGGCTTCAGGGCTTCCATGCTCGGTGGCAATTTCACTTTCGTGCTGATTGCTTTTGCCACATAACCGGCCAGGAAGCCTGCAATGATCCCGCCAATAAAGCCAGAACCCCCGCTGACAGCCAGCATACCGCCGATAAGGCCAGGCGTCAGGCCAGGACGATCAGCAATGGAGAACGCGATGTACCCGGCCAGAACAGGCACCATCAACGCGAAGGCTGAACCACCACCAATTTTCATCAGTGCCGCAGCCAGAGTGCCTTCCTCTTTAAATGCCTGAATACCAAACACAAAAGACAGAGCGATAAGCAACCCACCGGCCACTACCATCGGCAGCATGTAAGATACGCCAGTCAGCAGGTGGCGATATGGCCCACCAGACTCTTTCTTCGCTCCGGTTTCCGATGCTGCCAGGGAACCTGAAGGTTGGTAAGGTGTGGCTTCGTTTACTGCTTTATCCAGCTCTGATGCCGTTTTCTTGAGTGCCAGACCAGTGGATGTCCGGTACATCGGTTTGCCAGCGAACTTCGCCAGATCCACTTCGATATCGGCAGCCACTATCACCAGGTCAGCCTGAGCCACTTCTTCTGGTGTAATAGCATTACCGGCACCAACGGAACCACGGGTTTCAACTTTAACCCACCAGCCACGTTTTTTCGCTTCGGTTTCAATGGCTTCAGCCGCCATAAAGGTGTGAGCCACACCCGTCGGGCAGGCGGTTACCGCCACCACGCGTTTAACACCACCGGCTACCGGTGTTGCTGCAGCCACTGCAGGCGCAGTGTAAACAACTGCTTTTTCCTTTGCTTCGTTCAGGAACAACTCGGGGTGCTGTACTGCACGGTCAATATTGCCTAAAAAGACTTTTTTTCCGTTCAGCGCTGTGTCGGGCTTAATCTCAGTACCAACTACCACAGCCATTTCCGCTTCATTGGGATTATCAATAATCTCCAAATTTGCTTTTTTTGCTGCGGCAGCCACCAGGGTCTTCGCGAGGTAGCAACGGGCCTGGCCTAAGCCTGGGTCGATAATCAGCAGCGTTTTCATTATGTGCCTCTCCTGCTGTTAATTTACGGGTTTAAGGTCGACTCGCGCCATCATCGCGGCCAACTGGGTACGATCGGTAATACCCACATTACTCTGGCTCACAGCCAGTGCAGCCACCGCTGTCGCCAGGCGTAATGTGTGTTCACTGGACTCACGCATCAGCAGGCCATAAATCAGCCCACCGACCATTGAATCCCCCGCGCCAACTGTGCTGACAACTTCACAGGCAGGCGGTTTGGCGATCCATTCGCCGGATGCGTTAACCCACAACGCGCCTTCTGCTCCCAGAGAAATCACCACATGAGCGATACCCTGTTCACGCAAGGCATGTGCAGCTTCAATCACATCCTTAAGGGTGGGTAACGAATGCCCCGCCCAAATCTCCAACTCACGGCGGTTAGGTTTAACCAACCATGGCGCTGCTTTCAGCCCGGCATTTAATGCTTCACGACTACTGTCGAAAATAATGCACGGACATTCACTACGCAGGCGGGTCATCCAGTCCGTAAAGGCTTCCGGGCTGACACCTGCTGGCAGGCTGCCACTGACACACACCATATCGAACTGCCCAAGCCAGCTCAGGGAGTCGCTCACGAAACGCTCCCAGTCTGCTGGTGTCACTTCAAAGCCGGAGAAGTTTAAATCAGTCACTTCACCGTCTTTTTCTGTCAGTTTTACGTTAATGCGTGTACGGCCATTCACTACCTGAAAACGGTTAGCAATACCGAGCTCACTGAATAACTGTTGAAATCCGTCCTGGTTTTCTTTGCCGAGAAACCCCCCGACAGTCACGTCGATCCCGAGGTCTTTGAGCACTTTTGCGACGTTGATGCCTTTACCCGCAGCGTGCAAACCAGTCGTACGCACGAGGTTAACTTCGCCGCGCTCGATATCTGCGCAGTAACCTACCAGGTCATAAGCCGGGTTGAGAGTAATAGTGGCGACACGTCTGCTCATGCTGCGCCCTCCCCAAGACCTGCAGCAATAGCTTCACCAACCGCTGCCAGAGCCTGTTCGGCGTCATCACCCTGAGCAGTGAAACGCAGGCGATGCCCTTGTTTAACACCCAAGGCAACCACTTTCATCAGGCTGCGACCATTGGCTGGCTTTCCTGAGCCATCAAGGTTGGTGACTGTAATGTCACTGGTAAACTGTTTGATGGTGTTTACCAGCACTGTACCCGGGCGGGCATGCAGACCATGTTCATTTCGCACCACAAATTCAGCACTGAGTACATCTTCCGGTAATGCCGCATCACTGGTCAGTACGGCCAGCAATGTCGCAGCATCTGCTTTTACCAGGCTCTCAGCCTTCTGGTTGATAAGCAAGTCACTCAGGCGGTTCAGCACCTGCAGTGGCTGATCATCTGCAACGGCTACGGTCAGCAATAAGCCCACTGGCAGGCCATCTTCTTCAACGCTCTGAGCCGGGCGAGCAATGGCAACGGCGCTTGAAAGGTTGCCATCTGTGCTATCGTTCAGCCAAATGCCTTGCCCTAAATAGAGGGGTTTACCGGCAACAGCCTGGGCCACAAAGCTGGCATCTGCGGCACCAGCAGCTTTCAGGCGGCCAGCATTCAATGCCTGCAGAGTCACCAAATCTGTTGCATTCACATCCAACGACAGGGTGTCGTTATCCAGTTTCAAGTCTGCGGCCTGGGTTTCGCCCATCAAAATCGCCCGCAACGCTTCGGCCGTTTTGGCATTTTTGAGTTGTTCAGCAACACTGTCGTCGCTCAGCACATGAGTCAGTTGGCGTAGCAAACCGAGATGTTCATCTGAACTGGCTGCAATACCAATTGCCACATACGCAACCTGGTCGTCTCCCCAACGAATCCCTTCCGGAAACTGAAAAACCTGAACACCGGTTTTCAGTACCTGATCACGGGTATCCGTTGTCCCGTGAGGAATAGCGATACCGTTACCTAAGAACGTGGACGTTTGTTGTTCACGCGCCAGCATACCTTTGAGGTAGCCATCAGCAACATTACCAGCCTGAACCAGTGCACCAGCAACAAGGCGAATAGCCTCTTCTTTATTTGCGGCTGCCGCACCGGGGTGAATATCGTGGACAGATAGTTGAAACATGAATAATTTCTCCCGCTGAAAGTGAATCGTTTCAGCTCTTACTTGAAGAATCGCGCTGCAACATTTGGATTAAGTCCAAAGGTCAGCGCTGAAACGTTTCAAGGAGTCTGATACTACTGAACGCCTTAAGCAAGTTTTCGGCAAAATCTGATGTTTAAAATTAGAGGTTCCGCACATTTCAGCAATTAGCATCGGGAAGTTGCTGAACACATCACAATTCCTCCTCAATTGTTCAGCTCTGACTTCAGCAATGGCTCACGGGAACGCCGGATCCTGTTGTTTCTCCAACGTAACATGCTGGTTTTACATTATTTTTGGTATTGGTAGCGCTATGGCTGTCTATTTGGGTAAAAGGCGCGTAAACTCCGCGGGTTTCTTCTCCATCAATACCTGTGATACCCATGTACAACCAACCCGCTACGACACCACGTCGCACGTTCGATTTTACTAACAGCGCATTCTTGATTGTCGCGTTTCTGACGGGCATTGCCGGTGCGCTGCAAACGCCTACGCTGAGCCTGTTTTTAACCAACGAAGTGCATGCCCGCCCGGTGATGGTGGGGTTCTTTTTCACTGGCAGCGCCGTAATTGGTATTTTGGTAAGCCAGTTTCTGGCAGGCCGTTCAGACAGGCGTGGCGACCGGAAGAATTTGATTATTTTCTGTTGTGCGCTGGGGGTACTGGCGTGCCTGTTATTTGCCTGGAACCGGAATTATTTTATTTTGCTGTTTGTAGGGGTATTTCTGAGCAGTTTCGGTTCTACTGCCAACCCGCAAATGTTCGCACTCGCTCGCGAACATGCCGATAAAACGGGCCGGGAAGCCGTGATGTTCAGTTCAGTACTGCGGGCTCAGGTTTCGCTGGCCTGGGTGATTGGCCCCCCTGTTGCTTATGCGTTATCTGTTGGGTTCGGGTTTGATGTCATGTACCTGTGTGCAGCCGTTGCCTTTGTCGTGTGTGGTTTAATGGTATGGGGCTTTTTGCCTTCAATGCAAAAGCAGGCTCCACGCCATGCCGCCAGTGCACCTCTGCAGGCACCACGATGTAACCGGCGTGATACCTTGCTGTTGTTTATTGCCTGCACGTTAATGTGGGGCACGAACAGCCTGTATATCATCAATATGCCGCTGTTTATTGTCGATGAATTACACCTGTCGGAGAAACTGGCCGGATTTATGATGGGCACTGCGGCAGGGCTGGAAATCCCGACGATGTTGATTGCCGGTTATTATGCCAGGCGCATGGGTAAACGTTTTTTGATGCGTATTGCTGTTGTCGCCGGGCTTGCCTTTTATACAGGTATGCTGGCAGTCTCCCATCCCTGGGCTTTACTGGCTCTTCAGTTACTCAATGCCATTTATATTGGGATCCTCGCAGGCATTGGTATGATCTATTTCCAGGATCTGATGCCAGGCCAGGCAGGAGCCGCCACTACGCTCTACACCAATACCACACGCGTCGGCTGGATAATTTCAGGCTCTTTTGCGGGGATTATTGCTGAGATTTGGAGCTATCATGCGGGTTTCTGGCTGGCACTGGCGATGTGTGTGACCACCTGTATTTGCCTTGCACGAATCAAAGATGTTTAGCTGGCCTGTAAAGGGTGTGCTCCGTGGATGCAGGTGCAAGCGCCTTCCGGCTAAAACAACACCACCAACCAAATGATGACCGTCATCACAATGGTAACCAATTGCGCAGAACCGCCTAAATCTTTTGCTCGCTTCGATAGTGGATGTATTTCCAGCGAAATACGGTCCACTACCGTTTCAATAGCAGTGTTAATTAATTCAACAGCCAGCGTCATGAAACTGCACATGATTAATAACACACGTTCTGTTTTCGTAATATCAAGACAGAATGTAATTATGAGTAACATAATATTAATAACCACAAGCTGCCGGAACGCATCCTCGGTAAAAATGGCATTAACAATACCAGCCCACGAATGGTTAATACTGCTGGTCAGGCGACTGAGGCCGGTTTTTTTAGGAATAGGCATGGGTATTTACTCAGCTAACACTGTTTACTCGGCTAACACTACAAACAGAGGTGGTATAAATAGAGTTTCCTCTTGGGATTATTAACGGCCCCTATCCTGTTTGCTGGTGTGGTGCGGATAACAACAACCTAAGGCATGATGGTCAACAAATACCAGCTGAACATTCTTGTTCAGCACTATATTAGCCTGCCAGACTGGTCTGTTTTGGTTATTCTGCCTGGAGTTTTTTCTCATATAACCGGTAACGTTTATATGGTTCTGCGCCAATTCTCTCCAGAATCGTGCGCATACCTGTATTGGACTCCAGTATCCAGGACATTTCTAATGCATCGATATTTCGCTTAGCAAAAGGGTCACGCAGCGCTTCAATAAGCAACAGGGCAATAATAGGCCCAATGCGGCTAAACTGGTATTCCTGGCGAACACCCATTAATGGAACTCGGGCAGTACGCACACCACTGACTTTCAGGCGCCATAACAGTTTTGCCCAACCAAAGGGTAATAAGCGCCCGTGTAAACCAGAAATCGCTTCATTGATATTGGGTAACCCCACAATGAAAGCACAAGGCACGGAATCCACTTCAGCAATATGAATCATGTCATCTGGCACCAGATATTTAAGCTGGTCTCCCATAGTGGCAAATTCACGCTCAGTGAAGGGAACAAAACCCCAATTATTCTGCCAGCCAGAGTTAAATATTTCGCGCAATACCTGCATTTCTTCCGCGAATTTTTTACGATTGAGCGCACGCAAAGTGACTTTTTTACGTACCTGATCCATCAGCCGGGTTAATGAAGGTGAAAAGAAAAGGTCAATACGCTTCATCCAGTATGCCAGCAAATCTATACCTTGAGAATAACCAAGACGCTCCAGGTGGCTGGCATAATAAGGTTTACCATGAGGCATTAATGCCGATGGCGGGGTCTCAAATCCATCAATCAATAAACCACTTTCCTGATTAATATTCAGGCTGAATGGCCCAGTGATATTCTGCGCACCTTGTGACTTCAGCCATGTTTCAGCTGCTGCAAAAAGTGTGTCAAAAACTTCTGGGTCATCAATAGCATCAATCATCCCGAAGTGACCAGTATCGGCCCCATATAACTCGCGGTGCAGGGAGTCTGTTTGCGCTGTAATACGTCCAACAACAGTTTCGCCTTTCTTTGCAATCCATGCCTGCCACGTTATATGGTCTGTACCCGGATTTTTCTCTGAAAGATGTTCTTCACGCTCAACAAATAAAGGGTCAATCCAATGAGGATCATCACTAAAGAGGGAGCAAGGAAACTGTATAAATGCTTTCAGGGCATGCTTGTCCTGAACCTTTTCAACTTGAATCATAAACAACCTTAACTTTCAGAATCTACTCAAAAAATCACTATCAAAATGCCTGATTGGGGCTAATTACAGCAACCAACTGATGTCATTACAGTCAATAAATAGCGACAATCTGGCACGGTATTTGATATCACCAAATAGCAGCAACCATAATAAATCGGCAATTTGGTCGTGAACGCGCTACACTGCAAGAGAAAGGCTATACTCTGGGAAAAAGATTACTGATGACAGTAATTTTATTTGTGCCATAAATCAACGCGTTAATCAAAAAACATTTCACATAAGAGTAATAAAAAGCAAAAAAATCAAACTGTTACATCAGGTTTATCTGTTGCCATTCTCGCTGGCATTATTGAATGCGATTAATTTAGCACAGAAATTATTTGCAATAAGACAATCTGATTAATAATTTCATAAAAGCCACCCAACTCACTAAACAAATAATGCTCTTATTTCAATTAATGGCACTTTTCGCAAAAAAATATTTTTTTATTTTTGAAAATTTTATCCAAAAGCTGCTTTTTTTAGCAGTTAATGCTTTCAGGTTCTTTAGGTATAAGATGAATTATTCACTTTTATGAAACTTGATGCATAATGTTTACTGTATGTTAAGTAAGAGGGCAATATGCCAGACTTTCTGAATCAGCCTTCATTTTCTCCTGGCTGGTAAATACTGCTTCATCATTGGTGCGCTGCTATTGCCGATTACAGGGCCGCCGGCTCCTGATTACCAGGGGATTATAACTTACTTACGCCACATAATGCGCTCAATTAAGTCAGTTGTAAGTTTCATCATCAGTTAATTCTGGTATGGCGATATTTTGCGGCTGCAGATGCGACTTATGGAATGGAAATGGTTGAATAATAAATTTTCAAAAAGTTTTCATAGTAATAACTTCAACTCCTTCACCAGCTGCTGTTATTGGTGATTTTGAATCTATGGCCAATTTGTCTATGTCTGAAACAAGCTCTATTCATTCTCTTCCAATGCGATATGCTGACTTTCCATCTCTCGTTGAGGCGCTCGATTACGCGGCTCAGGGAGAAACCGGAATGAACTTCTACGACCGCAGGAACCAACTTGTGGCAGTGCTGGAGTACCGTACTCTGAAAGAGCGTGCAATGCTGGGGGCCCGCCGACTGCTGTCACTTAACCTGAGAAAAGGGGACCGTGTCGCACTCATTGCTGAAACCAGCACAGGCTTTGTTGAGGCGTTTTTCGCTTGCCAGTATGCTGGTTTAATCGCCGTGCCTCTGGCTATTCCAATGGGCGTAGGGCAACGCGATTCATACGTTGCCAAACTGCAGGGTTTGATTCATAGCTGCAACCCTGCTGCCATCATCAGCAGTGAAGAGTGGATTCCACTGATTAGCTCAGTCACTGCCAATGCGCAGCAAGCGCATATTCTCAGTGACAACGATTTCCATACGCTCCCTGCGCAAGATATGGAACTGCACCTTCCTGCTCCGGATGATATTGCCTACCTGCAATATACCTCAGGCAGTACGCGCTTCCCGCGCGGGGTGATTATTACTCACCGTGCAGCGATGTCTAACCTGCACGCTATCAGCCACGATGGCATCAAATTACGCGCCGGTGACCGCTGTGTCTCATGGCTGCCTTTCTACCACGATATGGGACTGGTCGGGTTTATGCTGACGCCAGTTGCCACTCAGTTGTCAGTGGATTATTTGCGCACCCAGGATTTCGCCATGCGCCCGCTACAGTGGTTAAAACTCATCAGTAAAAACCACGGAACAGTCTCTGTTGCGCCGCCCTTTGGTTATGACTTATCACTGCGCCGGGCCAGTGAAAAAGAACTGGCTGAACTGGATCTCTCCAGCTGGCGTGTCGCCGGTGTGGGAGCTGAGCCCATCCCGGCCGAACTGCTGAGCCAGTTTGGGGAACACTTCAGACAGGTTAACTTTAATAAAGATGCATTTATGCCTTGCTATGGCCTTGCTGAAAACACCCTTGCAGTAAGCTTTTCCGAAGCTGACAGCGGTGCACAGGTGAACGAAGTTGACCGTGACATTCTCGAATATGAAGGCAAGGCTGTTGCGCCGGGGAAAAACACCCGGGCAGTATCCACTTTTGTCAATTGCGGCAAGGCGCTTCCCGGCCACCATATTGAGATTCGCAATGAACTGGGCGCGGTGCTGCCAGAACGCCAGGTTGGGCAAATCTATATCTCCGGCCCAAGCCTGATGAACGGCTATTTCCGTGATGCCGCTTCACAAGAAGAGATTCAGTCTACCGGGTGGATGGACACTGGCGATTTGGGCTACCTGCTGAATGGCTACCTGTATGTCACCGGGCGCAAGAAAGACCTGATTATTATTCGTGGCCGTAATATCTGGCCGCAGGATATCGAATATGTCGCCGAATCTGAACCAGAAATCCGTTCGGGTGATTCCATTGCTTTTGTCAGTGAAGAGCATGGTGATGGTGAGAAAATTATTCTTCAGGTGCAATGCCGGGTGACTTCAGAAGAACGTCGCCAGCAGATAGTGCATGCTTTAACGGCACGTATCCAGAGTGAATTCGGCGTCGCGGTTAATATCGTGTTGCTGCCACCGCACAGCATTCCCCGAACATCTTCCGGGAAGCCTGCCCGTGCGGAAGCCAGGAAACGCTATCTCACAGAAGCTATTCCGGCGTCACTGCAATTAGCAGGTTTTGCTCAATGATCCACACCGTTGCGGTGACGGGCGCGACCGGTTTTATTGGTCGCCACATCACCCAAAACTTGCTGGCGCAAGGGTTTACCGTGCGTGCCCTTACCCGGACCGCAGGTAAACCGCCAGCAGCCAACTTAAGCTGGGTGCACGGTGACCTGGATAACCGCGATTCCCTCGCGGAATTACTGAATGGTGCAGATTACGTTGTTCACTGTGCGGGCCTGGTTCGCGGGCATACAGAAGAGATGTTTACACATTGCAATGTGACGGGCAGCCTGCGTCTGATGCAGCTGGCCCGGCAAACCGGCAGATGTAAACGCTTTTTATTTTTATCCTCGCTTGCCGCACGCCACCCCGAGTTGTCCTGGTATGCGAATTCAAAATACGTTGCCGAGCAACGTTTAATCGCAATGGCCGCCGCACATATGTCGCTGGGCATTTTTCGCCCAACAGCTGTCTACGGGCCGGGTGATAAAGAACTGAATCCACTGTTTAGTTGGTTATTACGTGGGTTACTTCCCCGCTTAGGAGGCGAAGACTCAACGCTGTCTTTTCTTCATGTGAGTGATTTAGCACGGGCTGTAAGCCAGTGGTTACTGGCGGATAAACCGCAGTCTGATTGTTATGAGCTGTGTGATGGTTTTGCCGGTGGCTATACCTGGCGGAGCTTACAAGAAATTGGTGCACGGGTGCGCCATGGCCATGTGCGCCTGGTTGCCATCCCTTTTCCCCTGCTTAAACGCCTGGCAGATATCAGTATCTTCGCCAACCGCCTTGCCCGGAAAGAGCCGATGCTGACACACAGCAAACTACGCGAGCTCACGCATCCCAACTGGTCGGCAAGCAATGAACGCTTATCTGGCGATATTAACTGGTTTCCTGAGATCAGTTTGGAAGACGCACTGCGTGAAGGGTTATTTTAATTTTATCGAGTAGAGGTATGCCAAGATTTCTATGGTGAATCGCGATGCTGTTATGGAGTACATCCTTTCCTGCTTAAGAGAAACGCTGGAAAACGGACCTGAAGTTAAACCGGATAGCGACCTGGTCAATGATCTTGGTCTGGAATCCATTCGTGTGCTGGATCTGTTAATGAAACTGGAAGATGAATTTGATATTTCCATTCCTATCAACATCTTGTTGGATGTCAGAACACCAGAGCAGTTACTGAATGCGTTGATCCCTCATCTGGAGAAAGCTCATGGGACTTTATGATAAGTTTGCACGCCTTGCTAACGACCGCGAGCAATTCCAGACTTCAGGGCTGAACCCGTTCGGGACCTGTATTGATGAAGTGTACTCGGCAACTCAGGGCCGTATTGGCAACCAAAAAATTGTTCTGGCGGGGACGAATAATTACCTTGGGCTGACATTTGACCAGCAAGCCATTGCCGAAGGCCAGGCAGCATTAGCCGCTCTGGGTACCGGCACTACAGGTTCCCGGATGGCAAACGGTAGCTATGGTTCACATCTCACACTGGAACATGAACTGGCAGAATTTTTTGACCGCCCCACCGCTATCGTGTTCTCAACAGGTTATACCGCGAACCTGGGCGTTATCAGTACACTTGCAGGTCCTGGTTCAGTCGTATTAATCGACGCCGACAGCCATGCCAGCATTTATGATGCCTGTGCACTGGGCGGTGCCGAAATCATTCGTTTTCGCCATAATGATGCCAAAGACCTGGAACGCCGCATGGTTCGCCTGGGTGACAGAGCCAAAGAAGCATTGATTATTGTCGAAGGCATTTACAGCATGCTGGGCGATGTTGCCCCACTGGCTGAAATTGCGGAACTCAAACGCCGTTATGGCGGCTATCTGTTAGTCGATGAAGCTCACTCTTTCGGTGTAATGGGCCCAACCGGCCGTGGTCTGGCTGAAGATTTGGGTGTTGAAAAAGACGTGGATATCATCATGGGGACATTCAGCAAAAGCCTGGCCTCCATTGGTGGTTTTGCCGTAGGCAACAAAGAAATGGACGTTTTGCGCTACAGTAGCCGCCCGTATATATTTACCGCATCGCCTTCGCCATCCAGTATCGCTTCTGTTCGCGCTTCCTTAAAACGCATTGCACAACACCCAGAGCTACGTGAAAAATTGTGGCGCAATGCGCACCGCCTGTACCATGGTCTGGCTAAACTGGGCTATGAACTGGGCCCCCGTATCAGCCCGGTAGTACCAATTATAATTGGCTCAAAAGAAACAGGCCTTCAACTCTGGCGTGATCTGATTGCCCATGGTGTTTATGTCAACCTGGTTCTGCCACCAGCGGCACCTGCCGGTATTACATTGCTGCGTTGTAGTGTTAATGCGGCGCACAGTGATGATGAAATCGACATGATTATTCAGGCTTTTGCAGAGCTGAAAAAATAGTTTTTTCTGCACGCAGATAAATGCTGCCATGGATTACCAAAACCGGGCAGCATTTATTACAGTCAAATACCCGCGAAGAGGGAATCTGCGTAAAGTAAAACTAAGTATCATTAGCGGTGTTGATGTTCTTCGACGCCATCTGCGTATTTATTTAATTTTATCACTACCCTGTGCTGAGCAAAATGCCGAACATAGCACCAGCTCCCCATAACGAAAAATATCGGTATTGAAACAGTGATTTTCATATAAAAATGATGAAGAATTACCTGATTGTTGCAGGTTCAATATTTTTTGAACACGAATAACCACGACTTTGCATAAATTGCGCAATTGCCGCCTCGGCTGCAGCAATCACTTGATCAACCGGTTTATTAGCATCAATATTCACGATGTCAGCCCCGGAAAAAGTGAGTTGTGGTGTAATCGCAATTTTTTTCGCCAGTGATTCTCTGCGATGATCGGGTTTACGGGCACAAGCAACATCCAAATCCACATTGAGTTTTATCACTAAATCGGGCTTATAACTTGCCATCCAGTGAAATGCGTTACTTTCTTTGCCCGCCAGCCATTGAACAAAACGACTGCCTTTGGTTTCCACCGGAAATGAAGTGCCATCATAGGCTCCTGGGATCTGGTCCTGCGGATAGCGGTCAGCAAGGATAATCAACCCCTGGCGGCGAAATGCCAGCATACGCCGAAAACGCCATAATCTGCGTAAAACAAAGGAATAAATTACCAGTGCTGGCAGCAAATTAACCTCAGCTTTTGCTGATTTGATCTTCTTCGTGTTACTGGCAATCGACTTGCCAAACACCTTACCAATTAGTGGCAGTTGTGAAACAGCGCGCCCTACATTACCTGCCTGCTTTCCCAGGTGAACTTTCACGGCCGGACCATATTTTTTCACATAGACAATAAGGTGCTCACTAACCGTAGACTTGCCAGAACCGTCACTGCCAATAATCGCAATGAGCGGAGAATTTGGTTGATTCATAATAATTCACTCTTTTTAGTTACCAGAGAAATGTACCATTTTTCAGTGAAAAAGTCGCTGAGACTTGTTATTTCATTAACATTTAATAAATAGAATGTGTGCCATACAACAAAAAAATGGTAATTAGCACGAATGAATAAGAAAAATAGCATAAAATGTTAATCAGATTTCTGAGATTATCCATAAATTGCGGTTATCCCAAAACTCTCTTTTCACTCTGCATATAAACCAATATAATATTCCTTTTATTGTTGGATCTATTATTGTGAGTCACAAGATAATCCCTGCCGCTCCTCACCCAACAGTTCGTGTAATAGCAATTACTGGCTGTGATGGGTCAGGGAAGTCGACTTTGGCTACCAGCCTGGTCCACCATCTTTCACAACAAGAACCTACAGAGTTGCTTTATCTGGGGCAGTCTTCCGGGCGAATAGGTGAGTGGATAAGTAGTTTACCTATTATAGGTGCTCCCTTTGGGCGTTACTTACTTAAGAAATCGGATACTGTTCACGAAAAACCTTCCACACCACCGGGTAATGCCACTTCACTGGTTATTTTTCTGCTTTCCTGCTGGCGGGCATATAAATTTCGCCGCATGCTGAAAAAAAGCCGCCAGGGGACACTGCTGGTCACCGACCGTTACCCCCAGGCAGAAGTGGCTGGTTTTCGTTTCGATGGTCCTCAGTTAGCCAAAACCGTTGGAGGAAATCAGTGGGTACGCTGGTTACGTAATAATGAACAAAAATTGTACCAATGGATGGCATCTTACCCACCGTTATTGCTGATTCGACTGGATATTGATGAACAGACAGCCTTCTCACGCAAGCCTGACCATAAGCTTTCCGCTTTGCGCGAAAAAATCGCGGTTATTCCGGACCTGACATTTAATGGTGCCCAAATTCTGGACCTCAATGGTCGCGAACCAGCAAATAAAATACTGAGTGAATCTTTACAGGCCATTCAGATTTCGCTCGCATCGACAAAGCGGTAATCACTTAGCCAATATGTTGTATTGACACCCATGAAAAAAGATAACGAAAACAGCAAAAATACCTCACCCATTACCTGTATCTCCGGGCTGGTTGCCGTAGTCGGTAGCGATGGCACAGGCAAATCGACACTCACTAACGATTTAGTAAAAAACCTTAACAAGCAGGTTGTTACTGAAAGGCGTTATTTGGGCCTTATTTCCGGAGAAGATGGCGACAAAATAAAACGCCTGCCGCTGATTGGTACCTGGCTTGAACGTCGTCTGGCAGCAAAGTCAGACAAAACACAGCGCATGAGCAATAAAGCTCCGCCACTGTGGGCCGCACTGATTATGTATGGTTTTTCTTTGTGGCGCGCCGCTAACCTCAGAAAAGTACAGCGGCTTGCACAAAGTGGGGTGCTGGTGATTAGTGATCGCTACCCTCAGGCTGAAATATCCGGTTTCTATTATGACGGACCGGGCATTGGGCCGGAGCGAGCTAAAGGCTGGTTATTAACCCGCCTGGCAGAACGCGAGCGCCGCCTGTATCAACAAATGGCCCTGTTCCGCCCGGAGTTAATTATCCGCCTTGATATTGATGCGGATACCGCATTTTCACGCAAGCCCGATCACAGCTACGAAGAACTGAAAGATAAAATCGCCAACATGGTAAAACTAAATTACAACGGTTCCCGAATAATTGAGTTGGATGCCCGCGCACCTTACTGTGAAGTGCTTGAAAATGCACTCAATGCGATATACCCCGTTATAGAAAATTCGCAACGCAGGAAAGTTAATGCATGACGTCTTTAACCGCGCGGGGACCAGATAATGACATTATATTGGCTGGTCGCTTTTTCCATTTAACAGTGTGCTGAACAGAGTGCCGGTAAATAGCATCTATGAATAAAATTACCCAGGGCATAACGGAGTATCATCGAAAAGTTCCTTTGCCCTGTATCTTACCCGGCAAAACTGTTACCAGCCCCCGATGTAACCAAATCTGTTACAGGCTGTGACCAGATATCTGTTTACCATATTACGTTTGCCACGCCAGAGGAACCCCTTGCAAGGCGTGGTTATAACCTGTTAGTGATTACCAACCGGAATTACCGGATATGGCTGGTTTTTATTATGAAGCATTGGTTTTCTGATGGTGCGTTTCGGGCCATTTTACGTAACGCCGCTTATCTTGGCTCCGGAAGTGTAGTCAGCGCACTACTCGGTTTACTCGCCCTCTCCTGTGCGGGTAAAGGTATGACACCCGCGTTATTTGGTGCGCTGGTCGTTATTCAGGCTTATGCAAAAGCAGTCAGTGATTTTATTAAATTTCAAACCTGGCAATTTGTAGTCCAGTTTGGTACGCCAGCACTGGAAAAGCAGGACACAAAACGGTTCCGTAACGTTATTTCTTTTTCATTTGGTCTCGATATTGCCAGTGGTCTTGTTGCTGTTCTCGGCGGTATGGCCTTATTGCCTTTTCTTTCGCATGCTCTTGGGCTGGAAGGGAAAAATTTTTGGCTGGCACTTTTATACTGTACCTTAATACCTTCAATGACAGCGGCAACGCCAACGGGAATTTTACGTGTTTTTGATCGCTTTGACCTGATTGCCATTCAGCAGGCAACAAAACCATTTTTACAAGCCGCTGGTAGTGTGATTTCTTATTATTACAATCTGGGTTTCACTGGTTTTGTTATTACCTGGTATGCTGCTAATTTATTTGGCGGGACATTATTTTGGTGGTTTGCTGCAAGAGAGTTACGCGCCAAAAATATTCATAACGCATTAAAACCACAACTTTTCAAAGCTGCACGCAATATAGACGGAGCCTGGAATTTTGTGTGGACAACTAATTTTGCCCACACTATTTGGGCCGCACGTAATTCATGCAGCACCGTACTGGTTGGTCTGGTTCTAGGACCGGCGCCTGCTGGCTTGTTCAAAATCGCCATGACATTCTTTGATGCCACGGGTACGCCGGCCAAATTGATGGAGAAAAGCTTCTACCCTGAAATCATGCGGTTAGACCCAAGAACAACCAAGCCCTGGTTACTGGGGCTGCGTTCAGCATTACTGGCCGGTGGTATTGGCATCGCTGTAGCCCTACTGGTGATTCTGGTTGGTAAGCCATTAATTTCATTTATCTTCGGTTACAAATACCTTGAAGCATATGATTTAATCCAAATAATGTTGGGTGCCATTATTGTCTCTATGGTCGGCTTCCCCCAGGAATCCTTGTTATTTATGGCTGGGAAACAACGAGCGTTTCTGGTCGCACAAACTATTGCTTCGGGTTCATATATTGTTCTGCTGGTTGCCATGTCACACCTGTTTGGCGTACAGGGCGCTGCCTTTGCTTATTTTGGTGGGCAATGTCTGGATGTGTTGTTATCACTTGTTCCAACATTAAGTGCTTACCGTAATCGTTATTTACTGGGGTTCAATGTCCCCAGAGAGAGTAATCAATGACGAAAAAAATGTGGGAAAAATTCCCCGAAGACACCCTGGCGTTGTTATTCACAGCAGTAGAAGAGGACGACAATGTTGATGATCACACCAGCCTGCCCGGTGTGATTGATTTGCAATGCCCACGCGAAAATATTTATCAAAACTACGCCCTGTGCCTGCAGTTTTGGCGTGATGGTTTTACCCGTGAAGAGCTGCTGGGTTTGGTAGACAAATTCACCAGGAACCCAGATTTACCTCAGGCCGTACGGATGCGTTACAAATATATACGTGCACGCTATAAGCATTTGCGTTTTGCCCAGCGTTTGTACAGTAAAACACACCAGTCATTTGGACTATTTAATACCACCACGGTTGTGTTGGGCCATTTTCAGGATGCGTTTCGCAATGGTAACCAAAAAAACCTGAGATATTACGGTGCTATTTTACGCATCCTGCTCAGTAAACCCGTCTGGTCACTGGTCAACTATGCAATGAGCCACTTTCAGTTAGAAACTGAGAGCGGGTTTATTGCCTACCGGCAGTCACAAATTCGGACACTGGGTAGGCTTATCAAACGTCCGCAGCTTACCGGGGAAGAATTCCACGATGTGCGCAAAATTGTCAGCCAGCAGGTCTCTTTTTATGACACCCTGCGTTCAATTAATCCTGGCGATCAGCAGGCGTATGAGATGTCCAGATTCCTGGCGGCAATTAACGGCATTATGGGCGACCAGCACGATGTGATGGTGGCAGATAAACTCGCGGGGGGTTCGATGTATGACGAAACAACTGCGCTGGAACCGGATTTACGCCTGCGTCTGGAACAGCTTCTGGCCCGCTACCCCTTGTGATCCACTGGCCGTAAGCGCCCTTTTACGACCATGCACCTTAGCAAGAGCGCAATCCGGGTCAGGTAAAGGGATGTAATAACTTCAGAATGTTGTTTACAGCCATTGGGTAAAAAAAACGGAAAAATATTTATTATCAAAAAGTTGTTGGTTATCGACTTACCAGTAATAAGGAGGCGGATATGATTTTAGGTAAATTTTTGGCAGTGCCATTCCTTCTTTTGCTTCCGGTAATCGCCTGTGCGCACAACTTTGTTATTGGTCAACCCGTTACTCCGGTGATGATTAGCGAAAAGGGTGAATTAATCCTCAAAGATGGCGACTTCAACTACAGGCGCTGGGATAGCGCGGAACTCGCCGGAAAAGTACGGGTAATGCAATATATTGCAGGCCGAAAATCCGCAAAAAAGAAGAATTCGCTACTGATTAACGCAGTTAAAGATGCTCACTTCCCTGAAGACCGTTTCCAGCCCACCACTATTGTAAACACTGATGACGCAATCCCGGGCTCCGGTTTTTTTGTTCGCGGTAAAATAGAAAAAAATAAAAAAAACTACCCCTGGGCGCAGTTCATTGTAGACAGTGATGGCCTGGCCCGTAAGGCCTGGCAACTTAAAGAAGAAAGTTCCACCATCGTTGTGCTGGATAGCCTTGGCCGGGTCCGATGGGCAAAAGATGGCGCGCTAACGCCTGATGAAGTAGCACATGTGATAACTCTGGTACACCAGCTTATAGCGGACGAAAATCATAACAAGGCCATCCCTCTTGTTGATGAACGGTAAACACATTGGTTAATAAAGGATGTACAGAAGCGATGTTTTTAATTGAGCGTTATATCCTGACAGAGGTTCGTCGGTTAACCATTATCATTGTGTGTTTTCTGGTCTTCATGTTTGCCTGTTTTTCCGCACAACGTTACCTGACGGACGCGGCGAATGGCACGCTGGCATTGGAAGTTGTTTTCAATGTTGTTTGTTATAAGGTGCTGATAGCCCTGGAAATGCTGCTACCTGTTGGGCTGTATGTTGCGGTATCTGTGGCGCTTGGACAGATGTACACCGATTCAGAAATCACCGCTATCCTGGCCGCAGGCTCCAGCCCGATGCGAATCTACCGGGCAATTCTGGTCCTGGCTATCCCACTGGGTATCCTTGTTACCTTTATTTCGTTATACGGTCGCCCCTGGGCCTATGGGCAAATTTACCAGTTAGAACAGCAGTCCCAGTCAGAGCTGGATGTCAGCCATTTACAGGCCAATAAGTTTAATACCAACAGTGATGGCAGAATGGTGCTGGCAACGAAGATAGACGCAACGCACAACCACCTTACTGATGCACTGATTTATACCTCTTCACCGAACAAAACCAGTATCTATAAAGCCGGGTCAGTTGATGTAATTGACCCATCGCCACAACACCCCGCTGTAATGCTGCACAATGGTACCGGCTATGTTCTGGACAGAAGCGGGCAGGATGACAGGAAAATGGTGTACCACAACCTGCGAGTGACTCTGAAGCCTGTGGTTCAGAGCCTGGATGTAAGGCGAAAAGCCGCTTCTGTGGCACAACTGGCACGCTCATCTGACTCCGCAGATTATGCCGAACTGCAATGGCGCGAAAGCCGTGGGTTAAGCACACTACTAATGGTGTTGCTGGCAATACCATTAAGCAGAACCCGGCCCCGCCAGGGGCGTTTTGCCACCCTGTTACCGCTGACGATTTTATTTGCCGCGATTTTCTACGGCAGTAATATTTGCCGTACGTTGATTGCGAATGGTTCAATTCCTGGCGTTCCCGGTATGTGGTCGGTGCCGTTAATTATGTTATTCGGGCTGCTGGCGTTGCTTGCTTCTGAATTCTCTTTGCTGAAGAAAAAATCCCGATGAACATTTTCAGCCGCTTTTTAATCCGCAATGTCTTTATCGGATTCGCTGCCGCCGCCGGGTTGTTAATTCCGTTGTTTACCACATTCAACCTGATTAACGAGCTGGAAGATGTTACTCCTGGTGGCTACCTCTGGACTCAGGCGCTGTGGGTTACATTGATGACGCTGCCACGCACGCTTATCGACCTGGGGCCTTTTGTCGCGCTTTTTGGTGGGATAATCGGCCTTGGGCAGCTATCGAAAAGCCTGGAGTTAACCGCTATACGCGTGGCGGGCGTGTCAATTATGCAAATAGCCCGTGTTATTCTGTGCGCAGGGCTGATGCTGACGGTCACATTTGCCGCTCTTGATGAGTGGGTGGCATCCCCGTTGCAGCAATACGCATTGCGTCTTAAAGATGCGGCGCTGGCGCACTCGGGCAAAACCGACAATGCCGGTAATGAACTGTGGGCCAGAAATGGCAATGAATTTGTAACAGTAAAATCACTGGATGAACACAATAACCCGCAGGGCATCGAAATTTTCTATTACCAGCCGGACCTGTCTTTGCAATCTTATATTTATGCCAGGACAGCCACGATTGACGACAAACACACATGGACACTGCACCAGGTTTACCAAAAAACCTGGAGTGGTGATAAAGAGAGTGTGAAGACTACAGACTCACTGCATTGGCATTCTGTCTTTACCGGCATGAGCCTCGCTGAACTAACCATGCCCGGCGACAGTTTCTCTATTGTTCAGCTAAACCGGTACATTAAGTATTTGCAGGGCAGTGGGCAACCGAGCATGGAGTTCAGAATTGCGCTGTGGCAAAAACTGGGCCGCCCAATATTAATTCTGGCAATGATCCTGCTGGCCGTACCCTTCACCTTTGGTAATGCGCGTGAACCCGGGTTAGGCAGCCGCCTGGCTTTGGGTGTGGTTGTTGGCCTGCTGACCTACATTGCCTACCAGATTGCTGTCAATTTAGGGTTATTGCTGTCACTCAATGTTCAGTTCACCACCCTTTCTCTGCCTGTGGTACTGCTGCTTGTGGCTCTGGGCTTAGTCTGGCGATTTGATAAACGCCATTAACATTTTCAGCGCTTCTGGCGTTCCCGCTATCAGGGAGCGGTTGCCTGCTCAAGGTTTATCAGCCAGGTCATTGCGGCTTCGCGGTTGGTGGAGCACATCTCTAAGGACGGTTGCAGGCTCGCGCAAACGGCCGGGCGCAAATCGGAACCAAAGATGTTACAGCGGTTATCCTCAGATAACTGGATACACCTCACGTTCGCCGGTTTGCCATCAGGCATGCCAGGAATGGGGCTGCTAATTGAGGGCGCGGTACAACAGGCTCCACAGTCTGGGCGGCAATGCATAGTCATTCTCTTTTTATACTGGCCCGCTACTCTACCAGCCGGTGGCAATAAGAGAAATCCCTCCAGCAGCCATTACAGCACATATATGGCGAATTCCACTTGCCTGAAACCCAGGGCGCGAGTAACGTGTCGCGATATTTTAATCAACCCTGGCCCGCCAGGACGACCAGACAGGATAGCCCCATGGCAAGAGCGAATGAAATCAAACGCGGTATGGCTGTGAATTACAACGGCAAGCTGCTGTTAGTGAAAGATATTGATATTCAGGCACCCAGTGCGCGCGGTGCTGCAACACTGTATAAAATGCGTTTCTCCGATGTCCGTACTGGCCTGAAGGTTGAAGAACGTTTCAAAGGCGATGACCTGCTGGACACCATTACACTTAGCCGCCGTGCCGTTAACTTTTCCTATATTGATGGCAACGAATATGTGTTTATGGATGACGAAGACTACACGCCATACATCTTCAATAAAGAACAAATTGAAGAAGAACTGCTGTTTATTCCAGAAGGCGGGATCCCGGGAATTCAGGTTCTGACCTGGGATGGCCAGGTACTGGCGCTTGAACTGCCGCAAACTGTCGATATGGAAATTGTTGAAACTACGCCTGGGATCAAAGGGGCTTCTGCCAGTGCCCGCACTAAACCCGCAACGATGGTTACCGGCCTGACCATTCAGGTTCCTGAGTATTTAGGTAACGGCGATAAAATCCGTATTCATATTGCTGAACGCCGCTATATGGGCCGGGCAGACTAACGCGAGGCGTTATTTACCGGTTCTGCCTCTTCGGGTAGCTTCTGGCTCCCGAACAGAAAAAGAAAAGCACTGCCCTGCGGCAGTGTTTTTCTACACTTTCGTTCAGCGCAGCACAAAAAACGCGCCGGGCCAAAAAGGCACGGCGCGCATCTTCACCCGAAAACAGCATGGCGAGTTTGAACACAACCCGCCTGCGTTTTATCAGAGCAGGTCAGGGAATAAGGTTTTTTTCAGTGCCAGCTCAACACCACGCACTTCAGCCAGGCCTTTTAAGCGGCCAATAGCCGAGTAACCTGGGTTAGTTTTTTTACGCAGGTCATCAAGCATCTGGTGGCCGTGATCAGGGCGCATTGGAATAGCCCGTTTATCACCCGCAGCCACACGGCGTTGCTCTTCTTTCAGAATGGCGTGCACCACGCCAACCATATCGACATCGCCCTGCAAGTGCGCCCCTTCATGGAAGGTTTTCGGGTTGTCCTCGCGACAGGTCGCGCGCAAGTGAGTAAAGTGAATACGGTCAGCAAAGGTTTCAACCATAGTCACCAAATCGTTATCCGCACGGACACCATAAGAACCAGTGCACATAGTGAAACCGTTGTTAATGCTGTCTACGGTGTCTTTCATCCACTGCATATCTTCGATAGTTGACACAATACGCGGCAGGCCGAGAATGGGACGCGGCGGATCATCCGGGTGCACAGCAAGGCGCACACCACTGGCTTCTGCTACCGGCACAATCGCCTTCAGGAAATACGCCATATGTTCGCGCAAACGCGCTTTATCAATGCCATCGTATTCCGCCAGGCGGGCACGGAACTGGTCCAGAGTGTAGCCTTCTTCTGCGCCAGGCAAACCAGCAATGATATTGCGGGTCAGCAGGTCGATGTCATCTTGTGACATCGCCGCGAAATAATCCTGAGCCTGGTTTTGTTCTTCTGCAGTGTAATCGGCTGCTGCTCCGGGGCGTTTAAGGATACACAATTCAAAAGCCGCAAAAGCGATTTGGTCAAACCGCAGTGCCTTCGAGCCATCTGGCAGCGTGTAAGCCAGGTCGGTACGGGTCCAGTCCAGTATCGGCATGAAGTTATAGCACACCGTATCTATCCCACATTCCCCCAGGTTGCGAATACTCTGCTGATAATTTGCAATCCAGGTATCATACTGACCCGTGTGGGTTTTAATGTCTTCGTGCACCGGAATACTTTCCACGACAGACCATGTCAGCCCTTTTTCCGCCAGTAATGCCTGGCGAGCCTTAATCTCTTCCACCGGCCAGACCTGGCCATTTGGAATGTGGTGCAGAGCTGTGACAACGCCTGTTGCGCCTGCCTGACGCACATCATCCAGCGATACAGGATCATTCGGTCCATACCAACGCCAGGTTTGTTCCATGACAGATACCTCAGTTTAAGCTGTTATACCAATTTCATTTTGACTACTACCATACATGCCTGACTGGCAGAGTCAATGACATGCCATGTCAAGAATTGATCCAGTTCACAATCCACCTGAATTTTGCGGTATGCCAATTTCATTTGTTGTCATATAACTTTAGACTAGAGATGTTAATTAATCGTTAAACAGGATTCTGTTATGGCAACTGTCGCATCCGTTTCCCTTCCCGCTTTTGTTCAGCTTCCTCAGTATGACCGCACAGCTCTGGCATCGCGCATTGTGCATTTAGGTTTTGGGGCCTTTCACCGTGCGCACCAGGCATTGCTGACCGACCGGGTGCTTAACCAGAGTGGTGGAGACTGGGGAATTGCGGAAATCAGCCTGTTCAGTGGCGACATTATGATGCAGGCATTACGCGAGCAGGATCACCTGTTCACTGTGCTGGAAAAAGGGCCGGACGGGAATCAGCCTATTGTTATCGGCGCCGTGAATGAATGCCTGAACGCAAAACTTGATGGTATCGAAGCCATTATTGAGAAATTTTGCGAACCTCAGGTTGCCATTGCCTCGCTGACAATTACCGAAAAAGGCTACTGTATCGACCCGGCGACAGGAAAACTGGATATCGCGAACAGCCGGATTGTGCACGACTTAGCTAACCCTCATGAACCCCACTCTGCTCCCGGTTTATTGGTTGAAGCACTGTACCGCCGCCGTGCGCGTGGTCTGCCGCCATTTACTGTACTGTCGTGCGATAACATTCCCGAAAATGGGCATATCGTTAAGCATGCTGTGCTGGGTATGGCAAAGAAGCGGGACAGTGCGCTGGCAGACTGGATTGAACAGCATGTTACCTTCCCTTCAACCATGGTTGACCGTATTGTTCCCGCAGCCACTGAGGAAAGCCTTAAAGAAATTGCCGACCTGCTGGGTGTGCCAGACCCCTGTGCGATAAGCTGTGAACCCTTTATCCAGTGGGTGGTTGAAGATAATTTTGTGGCTGGTCGCCCGCAATGGGAAAGCGCCGGTGTGCAAATGGTGAGTGATGTTCTGCCCTGGGAAGAAATGAAACTGCGCATGCTCAATGGCAGCCACTCTTTCCTGGCCTGGCTGGGCTATGTCGCCGGATACCCGTATGTGAATGAGTGTATGGAAGATGCGGCATTTCGCACAGCTGCATTAAAGTTGATGCTGGAAGAACAGGCTCCCACACTGCGCATTACCGGGGTTGATTTAGCCGACTATGCCAGCCAGTTAATTACGCGGTTCAGCAACCCGGCGCTGCACCATCGTACATGGCAAATTGCAATGGATGGCAGCCAGAAGTTGCCACAACGTATGCTGGACAGTATTCGCTGGCATCTTAACCAGGGCACGCCCTGGCCTTGCCTTGCTTTGGGTGTGGCTGGCTGGATGCGTTTTGTCAGTGGTGTCGATGACGCAGGAAAGTCCATTGAAGTAAAAGATCCTCTGGCCGATATCATTCAGCAAAAAGTCCAACAAAGTACTATGGAAAACCGGGTAGCCGCACTGCTTTCACTGACCGCTATCTTTGGCGACGATTTAGCAAATAACGCTGAATTTACCCGCCGGATTGAACAGGCCTGGCAGTTACTGGCAAGTAAAGGGGCTCATGGCGCGGTTGCCGCACTTCTTGCGGGTGATTAACCGCACAGATAGATCTTCACTTCATTCGTTTTTTTCGCCATGATCAACACGTTTTTCTTTATTCCTGGGGGAAAACAGGAAAAACGTGTTGCCTGCAACACCCCTTCCCCCAGGTACAGACAGCCTATTTGACGGTCAATGACATCACCAGAGCCTGCTTCTGGTTATGGCTTTTGTTCGTACAGGGAGAAGATGTGACAAAAACCAATCTGATTACCGGCTTTCTTGGCAGCGGTAAAACCACCACCATTCTTCATTTGCTGGCAAACAAACCAGAAAATGAAAAATGGGCGGTGCTGGTGAATGAATTTGGTGAAATTGGTATTGATGGTGCGTTGCTGTCTGACCGTGGCGCGCTCTTAAAGGAGATCCCCGGCGGATGCATGTGCTGTGTGAATGGCCTGCCCATGCAGGTGGGGCTGAACACATTATTACGCCAGTACAAACCTGACAGATTACTGATTGAGCCAACCGGACTGGGTCACCCACGGCAGATTCTGACCATGCTGACGGCACCAGTATATGAACCCTGGATTACTCTCCAGGCCAGTTTTTGCCTGCTTGACCCACGCCAACTGGCTGATGAAAAAGTACGCGGGAACGAAAATTTTCGAGACCAACTGGCAGCCGCCGATATTATTGTCGCCAATAAGCAGGACCGGTCAGATGCCACGGCGCAAGCGGCTCTGGATGCATGGTGGGCTGAACAGAGTAATGGCCGTTTACTGGTGCATTGCTCACAAGGCGAGATAGAACCAACCCTGGTGGATACCCCCCGGACCCACGATACCCTGCCCCCGGAAAGTGCAGCACACCGCCACCAGCATGCCGCCCTTGCGGCTGGGCTGGCCGCACTATCTCTGCCTGACCATCAACGCTGGCGCCGTCTGCTTAACCAGGGCCAGGGGTATACGGCCTGCGGGTGGATTTTCGATGCCGACACAGTCTTTGATACCACCGGAATTCTCGAGTGGGCCCGCCTTGCACCGGTGGAGCGGGTAAAAGGGATTTTCCGCATTCAGGAAGGTCTGGTGCGCATTAACCGCCAGGGCCTGGATTTGCATATTGAAACCCAGGCAGTTGCCCCACCGGACAGCCGGGTTGAAATGATTACGGCACAGGAAACCGACTGGAATGCCCTGCAAACAAGCTTGTTGAGGTTACGTTTAACCATACAGGTGTAACCTGGAAAGTTATTGTCAAAAGAAATTATTACCTGAATATTTATGAAACGTACTTACTTATTACCCATTCTGGTGATGAACCTGCTGGGTTTCGCGCTGTTTTTTTCCTGGTATCTGCCTCCTTCTCACGGGTTCTGGTTCCCCATCGATAGTGGTTTATACCACTTTTTCAACCGGCTGATTGTTGAAAACCACACATTCTTGTGGCTGGTTGCCATTACCAATAATCGTGCGTTTGATGCCTGCTCACTACTGTGTATGGGGCTGGTAATGCTGCATTACTGGCGGGCAGAATCCGCTTATGGGCGCCGCCGCATTGTAATTATTGGACTTGTTATGCTGCTGACTGCGGTTGTGCTCAACCAGTTAGGGCAAAATCTACTCCATTTACAACGCCGTAGCCCGTCTCTGGTCTTTACCGATACGGTTCGCGTCAGCGAGTTGTTGCCTTTTCCAACCAAAGATGCCTCAAAGGACAGCTTTCCTGGCGACCACGGTATGATGCTACTTATTTTCTGTGGCTTTATGTTGCGTTATTTCAGCGTACGGGCGTTCGCTATTTCTCTGGTTATCTTCGTCGTGTTCTCACTGCCACGGATGATGATTGGCGCACACTGGTTCACTGATGTTTTTGTGGGCTCATTAACCGTGGTACTTGTTGGCTTACCCTGGTGTTTATTAACCCCGCTGAGTGACAAACTGGTTAACTGGTTTAATTTACGCCTGCCGGGTAAAAATAAACATCCGGCTAACAATTGATTGAAAAACGCCCAATAAGTTGCGCTATTAGTTATATTGCTATTTCTGATGGCGCAACTTAATTCAAACTGGTTACTCAGTTGTTTTCTCCCTTTCGCTTTTTTTCTTTTGATTCATGGTATTGCTATCCCTCTTTTCTGAATGGTCATTATTTAACCACATCCATTCAACACGACAAAACATCACAATTTCTTATAAAATTCTGTGCAAAATGACTCGCTATGTCTTTTTTGATCGGGTACTCTCGGGAATATTCTGTGCAACGTGTTATGCAAACGCTTCACACGAATAAAATTGTGCGTTTTGCCACATTTTTATCCAGAAAGTATTGTTGTTGTACAGATTGCTAATTAGTCTCGTCACGTTTGGCATTTTTCTAGCGGCTCTGTCGCTAAGGACATCAAGGGATAATAAACAATATGGTCAAGTCTCAACCGATCTTGAGATATATCTCGCGGGTGTTACCCGCCGTTGCTGTGGCGATTTTGCTTTCAGCATGTAGCGCAACGAATAGCGCGAAAAATATGCGTACTGAGACGCATGCAGTTGGCGAAAAAGACAGTTATTTACTGCAAGCTTCTCAGGACGAATTTGAACAGATGGTGCAAAACCTCGACATCAAATCCCGTCTGATGGATCAATACGCAGACTGGAAAGGTGTTCGTTACCGTCTGGGTGGTGACACCAAACGCGGTATTGATTGCTCTGCTTTTGTTCAGCGCACTTTCCGGGAACAATTTGGTCTTGAACTGCCTCGTTCGACTTATGAGCAAGAAACCACTGGCAAACATGTAGCGAAAAACGCACTGCGAACCGGTGATTTAGTCCTGTTCAGGGCAGGCTCTACGGGCCGTCATGTCGGTATTTATATTGGTAATAATCAGTTCGTTCACGCTTCCACTTCCAGTGGTGTGATGATTTCCAACCTGGATGACCCCTACTGGAAAAGGCGGTATAACGAAGCGAGACGTGTACTGACCCGCAGCTAAACATTTTTAATCCCTTGATAATGCGAAGCTGAGATTGTTAAAAACGCCGCCCAAAGCGGCGTTTTTTCATTTAGTTACTCCCCATTCTCCCCAGACTGTTTTATTCTTAACACAATAAAAATAACTGCACCGGCTGGTAGCCGTAGCAATGGGGTTTTGTGACTGTGGTGTCTCCCTCCAATAAACTGCATTTTTTCCCTGAACAAGGAAAAAACCTTGCCACAAGTTCACTCCTGGGAGTCGTGGTAGCCATTTGTATCAGCGCCCTGGTGCTGGCGATAACACATTTTCAACGCATGAGCCGGCTCGATACACTTGCTAATAATTTCAGCCACTATATTTACAGCTATACAGCCGATTTACAGGATTCATCATATAAATTATTCCCACTGGCACAACAGCCATGCGAGCGTGTTACTCCGGAACTCACCAGCTCTGTAGCCTTTAAACTCCATGTGCGTGCAGCGTTGCTGGTGAAAGACTACACAGCAGTATGTTCCTCTGCGACCGGGAAAATGTCCTATCCACTGGCGAAACTGGTGCCTGAAATTGATATCAGCAAACGCCGGGATCTGGCGATTTTACCGGAAACCCCGTTAATGCCCGGCAAGCCGGCTCTGGCATTTTGGCTGGCAGACCCGCACCACCCGGGCAATGGCATTATTACAACCATCAACCTGAATATTCCCCCTTATTTATTGTTCAGTGCGCAGGAAGACGGTGTCACCGGAATTGCTCTCGCCGTACGTCAGGTAGCCATTGGTATTTACACCGGGCAGGTCACCCCGGTAACACAATTGGGTAATCCCCGTTTGCAACGCACCCTGCAGGATTTTCCAGTCAAACTGCTGGTTTTTGCTCCTCACTGGCAACCCCAGTTAATTCAGTTTTCCCTGCTGGCCGGGCTGGCCGCCGGAATTCTGAGTACGTTATTGTGCTTCTATTATTTAACAATACGGATGAGTTCAGGTCGTGAGATCCTGGCGGGTATTAAGCGCCACCAGTTTTCTGTCGTTTACCAACCAGTTCTGGATACACAGCATCAACATGTTAAAGGTGTAGAAGCACTGATGCGCTGGCATCACCCGGCTGTTGGCCCTATTCCTCCTGATGTCTTCATCCAATATGCTGAAGCTCAGGGGCTCATTGTTCCACTGACTCGCCATTTATTCAGCCTGATAGTCAAAGATCTTCCGGTATTACAGCAATGCCTGCCTGCTGGCGCTAAGCTGGGGATAAACCTTGCCCCATCACATCTCAAAGCTGCATCTTTTCAAAGTGATATCACCCAATTTGTTAGCCAGCTTCCCGGCAACTATTTCAAATTATTGTTAGAAATGACAGAGCGCGCCATGCTGGAAGGCGACGAGGTACTGGAGAGTTTCAACTGGCTACACGAACAAGGTTTTGACATTGCGGTCGATGACTTTGGCACTGGCCATTCCGCGCTTATCTATCTGCAACGTTTTCCCTTTGACTACCTGAAAATCGATAAAGGATTTATCAGCACTATTGGGCAGGAAACCGTGACATCACCTGTACTGGATGCTGTACTCAATCTGGCCCAACGTCTGAAAATGGAAACGGTAGCCGAAGGTGTTGAAACCGCAGACCAGGCTGCATGGCTTGCCAAACGCGGTGTAACCTATATGCAGGGGTACTATTTAGGCCGACCTGTGTCGGCACAGCGGTTGAATGAATGGTACTGTAAACTACCCTCGAACTCTGACGGGTGATACAGTCAACACTCTCTGCCCGCAAATGCCGAAGCAGAGGCCTGGTTGCTGTTTTTATTGCGTGTCATATTGCTCCGTTACTGTGTGACGGTTGCCTGATAAGGATCTCACTGACGATGTTGCTGCGTTGTCTGGCTGCTTGTTTACTGGTTATTGCCAACCTGAGCTATGCCGCTCCCAAAATTGAAGAAAGTTATTCTTTTGCTGTATTGGGTGAACCCAAATACGCAGTGGATTTTACGCATTTTGATTACGTAAACCCTGTGGCCCCCAAAGGGGGAAGCATGACACTCGCCACCATTGGCACATTTGATAACTTTAACCGTTTTGCCTTGCGCGGCAATCCGGGCATCCGTACAGATTCACTGTACGACAGCCTGTTTACCACCTCTGATGATGAACCTGGAAGTTACTATCCGCTGATTGCTGAAAAGGCTCGTTACCCGGATAACTTTGCCTGGGCAGAAATTGCCATAAACCCGGAGGCCCGGTTTCAGGATGGCTCCCCGGTGCGCGCCAGCGATGTCGCTTTCACCTTCCACAAGTTTATGACGGAAGGCGTTCCTCAGTTTCGCCTTTATTATAAAGGCGTAAAAGTTAAAGCCATCTCGCCACTTACTGTGCGTATTGAACTGGCTTCCCCCTCCAAAGACATGCTGTTAGGGCTGTTGACACTGCCTGTTATGCCGGAGTCATTCTGGAAAAACCACAAGCTGAGCGACCCTTTATCAACGCCTCCGCTCTCTGGTGGGCCTTATAAAATCACCGCGTGGAAAATGGGTCAGTACATTGTTTATTCGCGGGTAAAAAACTACTGGGCCGCAAATTTACCCGTTAACCGCGGGCGGTTTAACTTTGACACATTACGTTATGATTATTATCTGGACGACAATGTCGCCTTTGAAGCCTTCAAAGCCGGTGCCTATGATTTTCGCAGTGAAAGCAGCCCGAAAAACTGGGCGACGCGCTACACCGGCACCAACTTCGACAAACATTACATCCGCAAAGAGTCCTGGCCCAACCAGGGCGCTGTTGATACACAATGGCTGGCATTCAATATACAAAGGCCAATATTTAGTGACCGCCGGGTGCGCGAAGCCATTGGCCTCGCCTTTGATTTCAACTGGTTGAACAAGGCATTGTTTTACGGCGCTTACCGCCGGCCAGACAGCTATTTCGAAAATACCGAGTACGCAGCTCGCAACTACCCGGATGCCAGCGAGTTAACGTTGCTGGCACCAATGAAAGCACAACTACCGCCAGATTTATTCACCCATATTTGGCACCCGGCACAATCACAAGGTGATGGCTTCGACCGCGCTAATTTGCTCAAAGCGATGGCACTGCTGAAAGATGCAGGCTGGGAGATTCGCAACCAACAACTTGTGAATACTAAAACTGGCGAGCCCTTTCGGTTTGAGTTACTGCTGGGTAATGGCGGTAATGACCAGTGGGTACTGCCATTCCAGCATAACCTGAGACGCCTTGGCATAGCGATGAGCATCCGCCAGGTTGATAATTCTCAACTCACCAACCGCCTGCGCAAGCGGGATTTTGATATGCTGCCTTCCCATTACCAGGCCATGCCCTGGCCCTCTTCCGATCTACAAATTTTGTGGGCATCGCAATATATCGATTCAACCTGGAACCGCCCGGGTGTGGCAAACCCGGTGGTGGATAAACTGACAGCAGATATTGTGGCTCACCAGGGGGATAAAACCGCGCTGGTAACCCTTGGACGAGCACTGGACCGGGTGCTGACATGGAATTATTACATGATCCCCATGTGGTACATGCCCACACGCCAGTTAGCATGGTGGGATAAATTTTCTCATCCGGAAATTCAGCCTGTTTACTCTGTCGGGCTGGATTCCTGGTGGTATGACGTCAATAAGGCCGCTTCATTGCCGGCACAACGACGCTAAGGAGACGGCTCTGTGGGTTCATACCTGATTCGCCGGTTGCTACTGGTTATCCCAACATTGTGGGCCATCATCACTCTGAATTTTTTCATTGTGCAGATAGCGCCAGGTGGGCCGGTAGACCAGGCCATCGCGGCCATTCAGTTTGGCAACACCAGTGCAATACCAGGACTGAGTAATAACTCGATGGAGAGTACCCACCGGGCAACCGGAGTCAGTAATGCCGCTGAAGGGCAGTACCGCGGGGCGCGCGGTCTGGACCCGGAGATTATTGCTGAAATCACTCACCGTTATGGTTTTGATAAACCCTTGCATGTGCGTTACTTCAACATGCTCAAAGACTACCTGAGCTTCAATTTTGGTAACAGCCTGTTCCGTAGTGCTTCAGTTATCAGCCTGATTAAAGACAGTCTGCCGGTTTCAGTTTCTTTAGGGTTGTGGAGCACGCTGATTATTTATCTGGTTTCCATCCCGTTGGGCATCCGCAAAGCTGTGCATAACGGCAGTACATTTGATGTGTGGAGCAGCGCGCTGATTATCATTGGGTATGCGGTTCCGGCATTTTTGTTCGCCATTATGCTGATTGTGGTGTTTGCTGGCGGGAGCTACCTGGACTGGTTCCCGTTGCGCGGACTGGTTTCCGCACATTTCGATACACTCCCCTGGTATAAAAAAATTGCCGATTACCTGTGGCATATCACTTTGCCGGTGCTGGCGACCGTGATTAGCGGGTTTGCAGCGCTGACTATGCTGACCAAGAACGCCTTTCTGGATGAGATCCGTAAACAATATGTTGTCACAGCCCGCGCCAAAGGGCTGGGTGAAAAGCAAATCCTTTCGCGCCATGTGTTTCGTAATGCCATGTTACTGGTTATTGCCGGCTTTCCGGCCACCTTTATCAGCATGTTCTTTACGGGGTCGTTACTGATAGAGGTGATGTTCTCACTTAATGGCCTTGGTTTGCTGGGTTACGAATCCACCATTTCGCGGGATTACCCGGTGATGTTTGGCACACTGTATATTTTTACTTTGCTTGGGTTGCTGCTCAATATTCTCAGCGACATTACCTACACGCTGGTCGACCCACGCATTGATTTTGAGGGGCGAAAATAATGGCACTTAGCCCTTTAAACCAGGCCCGCTGGCGCCGCTTTAAACATAACCGCCGTGGCTACTGGTCTTTCTGGATTTTTATCGTATTGTTTGCCATCAGCCTGTGTGCAGAACTTATCGCTAACGATAAACCCCTGGTGGTTCATTACGATAATCACTGGTATTTCCCGGTGGTTAAAAACTACAGCGAGCAGGATTTTGGTGGCGTATTCCCCACATCCGCAGATTACCAGGATCCCTGGCTGGCAACACGCCTGGCGCAAAAAGGTTGGGTCTTGTGGGCCCCGATTCGTTTTGGCAACCAGTCGATTAATTTCGCTACTACTCAGCCCTTCCCTTCTCCACCTTCAGCCCAAAACTGGCTGGGTACTGACGCAACAGGCGGTGATGTGCTGGCGCGGGTTATCTACGGCACACGTATTTCACTCATTTTCGGCATTATGCTGACACTGTTTTCCAGCGTTATTGGCGTGATGGTTGGTGCAGTACAGGGCTATTACGGTGGCCGTATAGATTTATGGGGCCAGCGGCTGATTGAGGTGTGGTCTGGTATGCCAACCCTGTTTCTGATTATTCTGCTTTCCAGTGTGGTACAGCCAAATTTCTGGTGGTTGCTTGGCATTACCGTATTATTTGGCTGGATGGGGCTGGTCGGTGTGGTGCGCGCGGAGTTTTTGCGTACCCGCAATTTTGATTACATTCGCGCAGCTCAGGCTTTGGGTGTGAGTGATGGCACCATTATGTGGCGCCATATGCTGCCGAATGCCATGGTCGCCACACTCACTTTCGTGCCATTTATACTGTGTGGTTCTATCACCACACTGACCTCGCTGGATTTTCTGGGTTTTGGTTTGCCCGTTGGCTCGCCTTCATTGGGCGAATTGTTGTTGCAGGGCAAAAACAACCTGCAGGCTCCCTGGCTTGGGATCACCGCATTTATCGTACTGGCGTCGCTGCTGTCTCTTCTGGTGTTTACAGGCGAAGCAGTCCGTGACGCGTTCGACCCAAATAAGGCAGGTTGATATGTCCACGCCTTTACTAGATATACAGAACCTTTCCATTGCTTTTCGCCGTGACGATACAGAACAGCGCGTGGTTGAAGGGGTGTCTCTGCAACTGGATGCCGGGCAGACTCTTGCTCTGGTGGGGGAATCAGGTTCCGGGAAAAGTGTCACAGCATTGTCGGTGTTACGCCTGTTGCCATCCCCTCCGGTCAGTTACCCTGAAGGCGATATTCAGTTTGCCGGGCAGTCTCTGCTACGGGCACCTGAATCCACACTGAGAGGGATTCGGGGCAATAAAATTGCCATGATCTTCCAGGAGCCGATGGTTTCGCTCAACCCACTGCACACAGTGGAAAAGCAATTATATGAAGTGTTATCACTGCACCGTGGAATGCGTAAAGAAGCTGCCCAGGGAGAAATACTGGATTGTCTGGATCGGGTGGGCATTCGCCACAGCAGGCAACGGTTAAATGACTACCCACATCAGCTTTCCGGTGGTGAGCGCCAGCGCGTAATGATTGCCATGGCGTTACTGACACGCCCGGCGTTGTTAATTGCTGATGAACCCACCACGGCACTGGATGTCACTGTACAGGCACAAATTTTACAACTGCTGCATACCCTGCGCCAGGAACTTAATATGGGGATGTTGTTTATCACCCATGACCTAAGCATTGTGCGCCAGTTGGCTGACGATGTTGCGGTGATGCGCCACGGTCGCTGTGTCGAACACAATGCGGCCCGGATTTTATTTCATTCACCTCAACACCCTTATACCCAGGAATTATTAAATGCCGGGCCACAAGGTGAGCCCGTTCCGCTTGATGAATCTGCCGAACCACTGCTCCAGGTCAACAATCTCGACGTATCGTTTCCAGTCCGTAAGGGTATTCTGCGCCGCACTGTGGGTTACCATCGTGGTATCTCGGGGCTCTCTTTTGCTTTACGCCCGGGGGAAAGCCTGGGCCTGGTAGGGGAATCCGGCTCCGGGAAAAGTACTTCCGGGCTGGCTATTTTGCGCCTGATTCATTCCCAGGGAGACATTGTGTTTGGCGGCCAGGCATTAAGCGGCCTCAGCCGTAAACAACTGTTACCCGTCCGCCGCCGTATTCAGGTTGTTTTTCAGGACCCTAACTCTTCACTCAACCCGCGGCTGAATGTGCAGGATATCATTGCTGAAGGGTTAAAAGTTCACCATCCCCACCTGGATGCGTCAACCCGTGAACAGCGGGTTATTACAGCTATGGAAGAAGTCGGGCTGGATCCGGCAACCCGGCATCGCTACCCGGCTGAATTCTCCGGCGGGCAACGCCAGCGTATTGCCATTGCCCGGGCGCTTATTTTGCAGCCTTCGCTGATTGTGCTGGATGAACCCACCTCATCCCTTGACCGCTCTGTGCAGTCGCAAATTCTGGCCTTGTTAAAAGACCTGCAGGCACGCCATAAGCTGGCGTATATTTTTATCAGTCATGATTTGCAGGTAGTCCGTTCACTCTGCCATCAGGTGGTGGTGTTACGGGCGGGAGAAGTGGTTGAACAAGGCGAGAGCCGGCAAGTGTTTACCAACCCACAACAGGACTACACACGCCAGTTAATGGCGGTGCGCACCCCCGGTTCTTCAGCGAGGTAATTCACAAAAGGGTTCGGCAATCGCCACACCAAAATTTTTCAGGCGGCAGGTTGCTGCGAACTCATCCTGTTGGTTTACAAACAGACAAGGCTCGCCTTCACACTCAACAACACAGCACTCCAGTGCAATGTCATTCAGTGCCTGGCTTAATTTGTACATCACAGGCCAGGCTTTCTCTCCATCATGGCTGAGCAGTTTGAGGCCGACAAGGTTATCCTCTCCCGCCAGGCCATTTTGCGGAATCGGTTCAACTTTTGAGCCAGCGAAACCTGCGGACCATTGATAGCCCTGTGGTAAACGGCTGACGATAGAATGTTGTAACGTATTCACTGTTTGTCCCCGGAAGTCACAATAAAAACCGCATGATTTTTACTTAAAGGTTAATACATTGTTGCTAGATTGCTTCTTATCAGAATAGAAAAAGGCCCCTGAAAATCGCTTTCCAGGTTACCACCTTATTATTCAGTGGTTATTTTTAGCGACAGATCACATTTTCGGGCTATATGTAACCTTTTCTTTCCGTCATTACAACCATTTTTACTACAAATCTTTGACTTTTTACACAATCAATTTTTACATAATTTAAACAAATATGCATAATTCTGCCAGCCGGGGGGTTGACATAGATTAAAAAACAAAGCGATAAAATGGATGTTTTGTGCTAAACCGCCACTTGCCGGCCCAAACCGGCAAGGGCACAAAAGGTGTGTTCAGGAAGAATGACGATGTTTGCGCCGGGCAATGAGGTAGAAGAATAACGATGCGGCGGCACAAGAACTGATTGCTGCCACCATGGGCCAGGCCGTGTTCATCGTCGTGAGAGATAACAGGGCTCCAACCAATGCACCAATTCCGAAACGAAACGTTCCGGCAAGGGAAGAGGCCGTTCCAGCCATATGAGGAAAAGCATCAAGAATAGCGGCCATGGCATTCGAGGATACCATTGAAACGCACCCAATATATACAGCCACACCAAGCACCATAGCCCAGAAACCAAGCCCAAACAAACTACTTCCCACCAGCCAAATTGCCATCAAAAACTGTACACACAACCCGAAACGAAACAGTGCAGTTACACCAAAGCGCCGTACGCAACGACTGTTGATTGCCGTCATCATAAACAGGAACACTATATTCAGCGCAAAGTAGTAACCAAAATGCTCCGGGCGCACATGGTTGAGTTCAATGTAAACAAACGGACCGGTGGTCAAAAAGGCAAATAACCCGGCAAAACTGAACCCACTGGCAAGCATGTAACAAAGCACCTGACGGTGACGAAACAAGGCTGCAAAGTTAGTCAGAGTGGTAGCCAGACGAAAACGCTGGCGGCGCTCGGGAGGCAAGGTTTCGGAAATCAACAAGAGGATCATGACACTGGCAAGCAAGGCGAGGCCCGCCAGTATCCAGAAAATACTCTGCCAGCCAAACCAAACCAGCACCAGCCCCCCGGCGATAGGGGCAACCAGTGGTGCAATAGTGGTAACTAACATGACAAACGACATCATGCGGGAAAACTCTTCCCGAGGGTAGATATCGCGCATTAGCGCATTAATCACAACACTGGCGGCAGCAGCTGAAAGGCCGTGCAAAAAACGCATAAAAATCAGTTGTTCAACCGACTGCGACAAGGCACAGGCAATAGCAGCACAAGCGAAAACCAGGGTTCCCCCCAGAATAACAGGCTTACGCCCCAGACTGTCGGCCATCGGGCCATACAGCAACTGCCCCACCGCAAACCCAAAAATATAGGTACTGAGTGTCATTTGCGTACTGCCAGCAGAGACACCAAACTGGTTGGTTATCACGGGTAATGCAGGCAGATACATATCAATGGAAAGCGGCATTAACATTGCCAGCAGACCAAGAATAAACACAATACTTACTGAGGAGCGCTGGGGGGACGACGCGTAATCCGTTCCTTAATCAGGTTACTGGCAGGCCAATACTGGCCACTTCATCTGCCGTTAATGGGCGATATTCACCTTCTTCCAGTTGGCAGTCCAGTTCAATGCCACCAATCCGTTCGCGGTGCAGAGCTTCAACATGGTTTCCCATGGCAGCAAACATGCGTTTAACCTGATGATAGCGGCCCTCACTGATAGTCAGGCGCACATCTGTCGGCCCCAGGATTTCCAGGATAGCCGGTTTTGTCAGGTCTTTTTCGTTATGTAGCTGAATGCCATCAGCAAACACACTAACCAGCGATTCATCAACCGGAGACTCCAGGGTAACCCGGTAGGTTTTTGAACAATGGTGACGTGGCGAGGTAATACGGTGTGACCACTGCCCGTCATCCGTCAGTAACACCAGACCCGTGGTGTCAATATCCAGCCGGCCAGCTGCATGCAGCTTATGAGCCGCAGGTTCATCAATGAAATACAGGATAGTTGGGTGATCCGGGTCATCCGTAGAACACACGTAGCCCTGGGGCTTATTCAGCATAAAGTAACGCGGGCCATGTTGTTGCGCCAGCGGGGTGCCATCGTAGGCCACCTGATGTTCTGGCTTCAGTTTAAATGCGCTGTCTTTCACAACCTCGTCATCCACCGTAACGTTGCCACCACGAATTTCACGGCATGCAATCGCCCGGCTGATGCCAAGCTGATGGGAAAGGAATTTATCAAGTCTCATGGGATTTCACTGCCTGTCATACCGTGCCCTGATTACAGTAGTATCGTATTTACTGTAGTGGATGCCGGTGTCGATAAGAGAACCAGTGCGCAAGTATAACGACACGCAGTCTGGTCACAAGGCAAAAATAAGTTTGTGCGAAAATCATGGCATAATTTACATGTTTTCTCATACAGGCAGGTTATTACCTTCACAACGTTATGTCTTTTATACTGCGTCCGTATCAACAAGAAGCCGTCGATGCCACTGTGCAATATTTCCGCCACCATACATCCCCGGCGGTTATTGTGTTACCTACAGGCGCAGGCAAAAGCCTGGTGATTGCCGCATTAGCTCGCCTGGCGAAAGGCCGGGTTTTGGTGTTAGCGCATGTAAAAGAGCTGGTGGAGCAAAACCACGCCAAATACGAGGCGCTGGGCCTGAGTGCAGATATTTTTTCTGCCGGGTTGTTGCGCAAACAGAGCCAGGGCAAAGTGGTGTTTGGCAGCATCCAGTCGGTTGCCCGCCATCCTGAGGCCTTCAATGACGCCTTCTCACTGGTTATCATTGATGAGTGCCACCGTATTAGTGACGCCCAGGGTAGCCAGTATCAACAACTGCTGGCGCATTTGCGCAGCCATAACCCGTCACTGCGCCTGCTCGGGCTCACAGCTACGCCATTTCGCCTGGGTAAGGGCTGGATTTACCAGTACCATTACCATGGTATGGTGCGCGGCGACGACCAGGCATTTTTCCGCGACTGTATTTATGAACTGCCATTACGCTACATGATTAAACACGGCTACCTGACACCGCCAGAGCGCATGGACATGCCCGTGGTCAGTTATGATTTTAGTCAGTTGCAGGCACAGAGTAATGGTTTATTCAGTGAAGCGGATATCAATGCTGAGCTGAAAAAACAAAAACGTGTTACCCCGCAAATCATCCGTCAGATTATCGATTTTGCCGCCAGGCGCTGTGCGGCCATGATTTTTGCCGCCACTGTCGAACATGCAAAAGAAATCACTGCGCTGTTGCCCGAAGGTGAGGCCGCTCTGGTCACCGGTGATACGCCTGCTCGTGAACGCGACCAGTTAATTCAGGATTTCAAACAACAAAAGCTGCGTTTTCTGGTGAATGTTTCAGTGCTGACCACAGGGTTCGATGCCCCGCATGTTGACCTCATCGCTATTTTGCGGCCGACAGAATCAGTGAGTCTTTACCAACAAATCGTTGGCCGGGGTTTGCGCCTTTCTCCGGGCAAAACTTCGTGCCTGATTCTGGATTATGCCGGTAATCCCCACGACCTCTATACTCCCGAGGTAGGCCAGGTGAAAAAAGCCAGTGACAATGTTCCCGTTCAGGTGTTTTGCCCGTCCTGCGGCTTTGCCAATACCTTTTGGGGGAAAACCACCCAGGATGGCACACTGATTGAGCATTTTGGCAGGCGCTGCCAGGGCTGGCTGGAGGATGACGAAGGCAACAGAGAACAGTGTGATTTCCGTTTTCGCTTTAAAAACTGCCCCAATTGCCACGCTGAAAATGATATTGCGGCCCGGCGCTGTCATGCCTGCGATACAGTACTGGTTGACCCCGATGATATGTTAAAAGCCGCATTGCGTTTAAAAGACGCACTGGTATTACGCTGTTCGGGCATGGTTCTGGCAGGTGGGTCCGACGCCAAAGGGCCATGGCTGAAAATCACTTACTACGATGAGGACGGTGCAGATGTGAGTGAGCGCTTTCGTCTGAATACCTCCGCGCAGCGAACCGCTTTCGAACACCTGTTCCTGCGTCCGCATCAGCGCGCACCTGGTGTGGCATTTTCATGGTCAACGCCGGAGTCAATCATTGCGCAGCAAGGCATGCTGCGCCATCCGGATTTTGTCGTCGCACGCAAACAGGGGCAATTCTGGCAAGTACGCGAAAAGATTTTTGATTATGAAGGCCGTTTCCGCCGCGCTAATGAATTGCGTGGCTGATACCCGCAGGGTAAGCATTTACATATACAACAGAGCAGAGATAGCAGCCCACCAGGTAATAGTAAAGAAAGTGGCGCTAACGCTTTATTGCCCGTTGGCAGATTACCCGCTATAATGCCGCCCGCTTTTGCATCCGTAAAAGCTGAATATTTACCTGCTACTGGGTCGCCTGTTGCAGGTCTACTATAGAGAGATTGTGATGTTAACTATCAATGCAGAAGTACGTAAAGAGCAGGGTAAGGGTGCGAGCCGCCGCCTGCGCACAGCGAACAAGTTCCCGGCCATCGTTTACGGCGGGACTGAAGCGCCTGTTGCTATCGAACTGGACCACGACCAGGTTATGAACCTGCAGTCCAAACCTGAGTTCTACGAAGTACTGACTCTGGTTATCGAAGGCAAAGAAGTGAACGTAAAAGCTCAGGCTATGCAACGTCACCCGTTCAAGCCGAAACTGATGCACATCGATTTCGTTCGCGCTTAATCGTTCGCTTCAAATAAAAAACGCCGCTTAAGCGGCGTTTTTTATTGTCTGTCATTTGTGCGGCCCCACCTGAGGCCGCAATGCTTAGTTACCGCCAGATGTCCGGCGCTGTAACTGGTCGCGCAAATTTGGAGGAGTGCCTTTAATTGTCAACGTATCCGTTGCCGGGTCCCAGAATACACGTTCCCCTAATAACATAGCATCGAAGTTAATCGTCAACCCGCCGCCACTACCCGCAAATTTGGTCAGTTGTTTTAGTGTACTGCGATCTGCCGGGAAAGTTTCTTCCAGTTCGTACCCTTGTGTTTCAGCAAAAGACTGAAAGTTTTGCTCGCCCAACACCGGGATTTCACCTGCCAGCGCCGAAAGCGCAATTTCTTCACCCGATTGCAGTTGCTCGTTACAGTAGGTGTAAACCTGCTGGCGCACATTCTGCCGCTCGCTTTTATCGAGTTCTCCTTGCGCTGCGTAATCTTCCACTGCCTGAAGCAGGCCGCGGTTTTGCGCTTTAGTATCCAGGCCTTCACTGGCACCCAGGAAATCCATAAAGAAGTCAGAAACTTTACGCCCTACCCGCCCTTTCAGGAAAGTCAGGTAGCGTTTGGATTCCGGGTTGGTTTCCCATTCGGTGAGATCAATACGCGCCACGATATCGGCATGATTAATATCCAGATAATGCGTGGTGCTCAGATCTAACTGTTCATTTACCCGCATACTGCTGAGGTTATTCAGCACAGCGACTAACAAATACTCCACCGCCAGATAACGATACTGGCAAAACAGAACGATACCGCCATCGGCAAACGGGTATTTGCCCAGCTCATCACGCAGGCGACCGGTTGCGGCGCGGCTGAAGGCCAGAAAATCATCTTCGCCTTTACGGCAATTTTGCAAAGCGACAGCCAGCTCGCTTTCTGGCGAAAACAGGCCATAGGCTTTGCTTTTCGCGCTATATACCCGATGCAGTTCCGCCATCATGTCGACCACGACGCCTGCCGGTTCGAGCAGTGTGTCGCGCAACACCAGCTCGAGATTTTGTTCATCACGCTTTATCAGTTGATGTAAAGCTAACTGGTCGATATCCAGACTCATGGTACACTCTCCTTTAAAGGCGGTATTCAATCACCAGTCTCGCCCCGGTGCAACCTCAGATAAAAATGCGGAAAACCTGACGCCATTACGGTAATATGACGCACTTTAATAAAATTGAATGATACTGATTTATGCCACAAACATCCCGTTATAGTGACGAACGTGTTGAAAGCCTGCTTACTGAGCTGGCGAATGTTCTTGAACAACACAAAGCCCCGACTGACCTTTCACTGATGGTGCTGGGGAACATGGTGACTAACCTGATAAACTCCAGTGTCGCGCCTGCCCAGCGCCGGACCATTGCCCGTTCGTTTGCTGAAGCATTGCAATCTTCAGTGCGGGACGAGAGCGCACATTAAAAGATAACAAGGACTGAACGCATCACTATGGTGAACAGGCATCAGCGTTATCGTGAAAAAGTCTCCCAGATGATCAACTGGGGGCACTGGTTTGCGCTGTTTAATATTTTACTCGCCATTGTGCTGGGTAGCCGTTACCTGTTTGTCGCCGACTGGCCTGCAACACTCCCGGGCCGGTTATACTCATGGTTCAGTCTGGTTGGGCACTTCAGCTTTTTGGTGTTTGCTGGCTACCTGTTGATTCTGTTCCCGCTCACTTTTGTAGTCATGTCGCAACGCCTGATGCGTGTATTGTCCGTCACCCTTGCGACCGCGGGGATGACACTGTTACTGGTAGACAGCGAAGTATTTACCCGCTTCCATCTGCACCTTAACCCCATCGTCTGGGAAATTGTGGTTAACCCACAACAGTCTGACATGGGCCGTGAAGGGCAGATGATTTTTATTGCCGTACCGGTCATCCTGCTGATTGAAATGCTGTTTGCCACCTGGAGTTGGCAAAAACTACGCAGCCTCAACCGCCGCAGCCACTTCGCCAAACCCCTGGTGGTGACGTTCTTTGTTGCTTTCTTCAGTAGCCACCTGATGTACATTTGGGCAGATGCTAATTTCTACCGCCCAATCACCATGCAGCGAGCCAATCTGCCCTTCTCTTACCCAATGACTGCCCGGCGCTTCCTTGAGAAACACGGCCTGCTGGATGCCCAGCAATACCAACGCCGCCTGATTGAACAAGGAAGCCCTGAAGCACTGTCTGTACAATATCCGCTGGGCGACCTGAGTTATAGCGGTATGGGAACCGGGCAAAATGTTCTGCTGATCACAGTCAGTGGTCTGAACTATGACAGCTACGCGAAAAATATGCCTTCGCTGGCCGCTTTCGCGAACCAGAATATTCGTTTCACTCACCACATGAGTGCCGGTAACCAGGCTGATGATGGCGTATTCGGGCTGTTTTATGGTATTTCACCTACCTATTTTGATAGCGTGCTGTCTGCCCGAATACCTGCAGCACTGATAACAGCATTCAACCAACAAGGTTACCAGTTGGGATTATTTGCCTCCGATGGCTTTAAAGGGCCGTTATACCGCCAGGCACTGTTGTCTGATTTTTCACTGCCGGAAGCACGTTCCCGTACCGACAAACAAACTGCCACCCAATGGATCAACTGGCTTAACCAATATGCTTCGGAAGATAACCGCTGGTTTTCATGGGTGGCATTAAATGGTACAGATGGTGCCAACGAGAATACCCTGCCCACTGCTGAGGGCCAGGTAGATACACAAATTAACCGGATTCTTGATGCCTTACGGGCACAAAATAGCCTTGATAATACCGTAGTTATTATTACTGCAGACCGGGGGATTCCGGATAAACAACACCAAAATACCTTTGCCTGGGACCGCGACCGTATTCAGGTTCCGCTTATCATTCACTGGCCGGGTACACCCGCCCAGCAAATATCAAAACTGACCAGTCACCAGGATATTATGGCCACTCTGATGACCCGGTTACTGGACGTGAAAACTCCGGTAAATGAGTACTCTCAGGGGGAGGACCTGTTTGCCGCCACTCGCCGAAATGACTGGGTAATTAGTGCAGATAACAATACGATGGCTATCACAACACCGAAGATGACACTGGTTCTGGATAACAACGGCAATTACCGGGCCTGGGACCGCTCTGGTGAAATTATTACCGATAAAGCACCACAATTACGTCTGCTGTTACGTGCACTGACCGACGAAAAACGCTTCATTGCTAACTGATTGATTAATTAACCCCCACTCAGTTAGCTCCCCACTTGCAATGCAGCGGAAAACGGGTAGTATTAGCGCCCATCGGCACGTAGCGCAGCCTGGTAGCGCACCGTCATGGGGTGTCGGGGGTCGGAGGTTCAAATCCTCTCGTGCCGACCAAATTCCCCAAGAAAACCAGCCTGTTAAGGCTGGTTTTTTTATGCCTGTGGTTTGGGTGGGGAATCATGGGAGAATAACCTTTGGCGTTACATCTCCAGCCAGTCATCCAACGCGACTTATCCCGGTTTGTTAATGATGCAGACCATTTCCCTGACCACCGGTCTCCCCCGGCTTCATTCACCAAACGCACTGAAGCAGTCGCTGCCACAAATCATCTTCCTTTACATACTATTGGCTGAAGTATCCGCAAATATTGACCAGAACAAAGTCTTCTGGCTATGCTGGCTTTTTAGCACAAATGGTCATTAACCGCTGTTCTGGCACGAAAAGTGTGAACTCTTGTTCTCAATTCGTGGAAAATGGAACCTGACGTGTTGATCCACACGGCGCATCACTTATTTCTTATTTCAGGTAACTCAACATAATGAATGCTAAAAATGCCCCACGTCTTTCTTCATGTGGACTGTTATTGAGCCTTTTACTCACCGGATGCGCAACATCAGAAGGACTTACCACACACAACAGCGTGCTTTCACCTGACTCACTTCAGGCACAAAAAAGCCTCGCTGGTGTTCATTTCAGCCCGGCTGCGTGGCCCCAGCAAGCATGGTGGAAAAACTTTAATGATCCACAGCTAAACCAGTTAATAGACCAGGCTCTCGCCAGCAGCCCTGACCTGCAAATTGTCAATGCCCAGGCAGCAAAAGCCAATGCTGCGGTCGTTGCAGCAGAAGCCGCGCGGATGCCAACCCTTGATGCTGATGGTAGCGTCACCCGTTCACGCATTGCCAGAGTGGATGATCCGTTACTGGAAGGCCACCGTTATTCAACTCTGCGCTCCGCCTACCTCAGCGCCAGCTATACGCTGGATTTGTGGGGTGGGCAGAAAGCCGCCTGGGAATCTGCGTTGGGCGCAGCCCGTGCCAGCGAAGTGGATAAACAAGGTGCCCGGTTGACTCTGGCCGCGAATGTCACTCGCGCCTATATCAACCTGAACCTGAATAAGGAGCTGGAGAAACTGGCAGAAGAGAACGTTAAACGTACTGAATCTATCAGCCAGTTGCAGCAGAAATATTTTGCTAACGGTTTATCCACCCGTTACCAGTACAACCAGGCGCGCGCCACAGCGAAAAGTGCTGAGCAGGCATTAACGGCCGCCAGACAAGCCACTGTGGATGCAGGTATCAAGCTCTCTATTTTGCTTGGGAAAGGGCCAGATGCATGGCGCAGCCTCAGGCAGGTTCAGTTAAGCGTACCGCAAAATATGACGCTGCCTTCCGATATCCCGGCTGAACTGGTTGGCCGCAGGCCTGACGTTGTGGCTGCACGCTGGCGGGTTGAATCCGCTGAAAAAAATATCGCCGCAGTTAAAACCGAGTTTTATCCCAACATTAACCTGGTGGCTGAAGCCGGTAGCCGTAATCTGTTAGGCGATGCGTTCTTTGGCGCACCCAGTCAGTTCTTTAATATTGGGCCAACATTGTCTTTGCCTATCTTCGATGGAGGCAAACGCCGTGCTGACCTCGCCACCAGCAATGCGGACTGGGATCTGGCCGTAGCGCACTATAACAGTACTGTTATCAGTGCGCTGGGTAACATCAGCGACAGTATTGTGTCGATGAAATCCCTCGGTGAGCAAACTGATCAGGCACAGCAGGCGAACCAACTGGTTCACAGTGCGTGGGATGACGTATCCAAAGAGTACAGTGCAGGCCTGAGACCTTTCCTTGATGTGTTATCACTGCAAAGTCAGTTGATTGAATCAGACCAGCAGGTTGCTGAGTTAAAAGCGCAACAACTGAACCAGGCTGTCTTGTTGATTGAACAACTGGGCGGTGGGTTTAAGGCCTGATTTGCTGAGCGATATCTAAATATAACGCCGCCAGTGGCAGAACCTGGCGGCGTTTTTTTATTTCCGAAATAAGGCAAATCAGGCAGGAATTTGCTGAGTGATGCAGTGAATGTTACCGCCACCCAGTAAAATTTCCCGGGCAGGCACACCAGTAACCTGGTAGCCCGGATACATCTCATGGAACAATGCCTGTGCGACGGGATCTGTTTTGGTATCCAGCAACGGGAAAATAATTTGTTGGTTACTTATCAGGTAATTCACATAGGAACCAGCCAGGCGATTCCCCTGCTGGCGTTCAATGGCGCTTCCTGCATGGACACTGGCTGTTTCTTCTTCGCTGGCAAATAACGGGCCTGGAGCTGGTAGTTTCCAGACCTTCAATTTACGGCCACGAGCATCCGTTGACTGTTCGAGCACCGCCAGTGCCGCCTGAGAGCGGGCATACTGTGGGTCCTGTTCATCGTCAGTCCAGTGCAGTGCCACTTCGCCCGGACGCACAAAACAGCACATGTTATCGATATGGCCGTCGGTCTCATCATTAAACACGCCCTCTGGCAGCCAAATGAAACGTTCAACACCCAGGTAGTCATGTAAATGCTGTTCAATTTCGGCTTGTGACAAATGCGGGTTACGATTCGGGTTCAGCAGGCACTCGGCGGTGGTCAGCAATGTGCCTTCGCCATCGACATGAACAGACCCCCCTTCCAGTACCAGTGAAGTCGGATAACCGGCAAAACCATGATATTGCAGCACCTGGCTGGCAACAGCCTGGTCTTTATCCCAGGGTGCATACAGGCCGCCCTGCTCGCCGCCCCAGGCATTGAAAGTCCAGTCCACGCCACGCCGTTCCCCTGCACTGTTGACGACAATGGTTGGCCCGGTATCACGCATCCAGGCATCATCACTTTCCATTTCCACCAGCGTGACACTGGCAGGCATAGTGCCCTGAGCTTTGCCAAGCTCACTCGCAGGCACAGCCATAAACACAGGCGTGGTTTGCGCAATGGCGCCGGCGACTGCGGCAAAAGCCTGCTGCGCTGGCTTACCTTCATTACGCCAGTTGTCTGTGCGGTAAGGCCAGATCATCCACACTGCCTGTTGTGGTGCCCACTCGGCAGGCATCATAAACCCATCACGGCGGGGGGTTGTCATCTCAGACATGGCTTATCTCCGGGTAGTGCCATCAGAAGTGGCAATCGCACCGTACATTTCCGGGCGACGGTCGCGGAACAACCCCCAGGATGCACGTTGCGCAGCGATAGCGTCCAGGTCAAAGGTATGCACCAGAACAGTTTCATCCGTTTTGTTAGCCTGTTTAACCAGTTCGCCGGTCTGGTCAGCAATAAAAGAAGAACCATAGAATGTCATTTCCAGGCCTTCTATATATTTACTGGCTTCGGTTCCAATACGGTTGGAAGCGATAACCGGCACCAGGTTTGCTGCTGCATGGCCTTGCTGAACGCGAGTCCAGTGCGGCTGGCTGTCGATTTCCGGGTAAGCGGGTTCAGAACCAATTGCAGTTGGGTAGAAGATAACTTCAGCACCCTGCAATGCAAGGCTACGGGCCGTTTCCGGGAACCACTGGTCCCAACAAATCCCCACTCCCACTTTGGCATAGCGCGTATTCCACACTTTAAAACCCGTGTCACCTGGGATGAAAAATTGTTTCTCCTGATAAGCCGGGCCATTAGGAATATGGGTTTTACGGTAAATGTCCATCACCGTGCCATCGGCATCAATCATGACCAGTGAGTTGTAATAGGCGTTGTTCGCTTTTTCAAAGAAGCTTAGTGGCAGCACCACTTCCAGCTCTTTTGCCAGTGCAGAAAAATGGCTGATTAGCGGGCTGTTCGCAACATCCTGCGCCAGCGCGTAATGTTCCGGGCTTTGATCAATGCAAAAGTAAGGCGCCGCGAAGAGTTCCTGAATCAGGATAATTTGCGCCCCCTGGGCATGGGCTTCACGCACCAGTCGCTCAGCATTGGCAATGTTGTTGTCCAGCTCCCAGCTACAGGCCATTTGAGTGGCAGCGACAGTTACATTTCTCATTAAAAAATCTCCTGATGTTAGAGAATAGTGCTTACCAGGCTGCTTTTGTCCCACAGCCTGCACCCGGTGCAGCATTTGCCCACCAGGCGATAAAAATTCTGTTCAATAGTAGCAGACTCCCCGGGCAGGCCGAAAATATTGCCATTGTGACCAGAGGTTATGCGCGCCTTTTAAACGCAAACCAGCAGGCCTTCAGCACCAGCTGCAAGGGGTGAGACACTATACGGATCCCGGCACCCAGACTCAATCTGTCCCGCGGTAAATTCTGACGACTTGCCGTTTTACCCCACAATGCAATGGCACATATACTCAAGAACTTCTAAACAATAGTCACTAGGCTAATGTGGCAATGTTGCTAATTTGTTGCACAAGAAAATTACTTACCTTCATGGCAATCAGGTGCATAAAATCTTCAGAAGTCATCTACGCTAATGATATCAGCATGATTTAATAAATTTTTTCTTTTCGAATAAACTTTATCGAAATAATACCTTAGAATTAATAATCGATTTGGAATTATTCCGAATTCATACATCTGAATAAATGTTATCCAGATGCTACAAACAAGAAGCCATCAATAGTCAAGGAGTGCAAATGAAAGCAGCCGTTGTGAACAGTCATCACCATGTTGATGTCGTCGATAAAAAACTTCGCCCACTGGAGCATGGTGAAGCGTTACTGTCGATGGAATGTTGTGGGGTTTGCCACACCGACTTGCATGTAAAGAATGGCGATTTCGGAGACAAAACCGGGGTTATTCTTGGTCATGAAGGGATTGGAGTAGTCAAAGAGATTGGGCCGGGGGTCAGTTCACTGAAAGTGGGCGACCGGGCAAGTGTTGCGTGGTTTTTTGAAGGCTGTGGGCACTGTGAATATTGCACCAGCGGTAACGAGACACTGTGCCGTAACGTGAAGAATGCGGGCTACACCGTTGATGGCGGCATGGCAGAAGAGTGCATTGTGGTGGCAGACTACGCGGTGAAAGTACCCGATGGCCTGGACTCAGCGGCAGCAAGCAGCGTGACCTGCGCGGGTGTGACCACTTACAAAGCGGTGAAAGTGTCAGAGATCAAACCGGGCCAGTGGATTGCCATTTATGGTCTGGGTGGCCTCGGCAACCTCGCATTGCAGTATGCAAAAAATGTTTTCAACGCCAAAGTCATTGCGGTGGATGTCAACGATAAACAACTGGCCTTCGCGAAAGAAATGGGCGCTGACCTGGTGATTAACTCCCGCACAGAAGACGCGGCGAAATTCATTCAGGAAAAAACGGGGGGTGCACATGCAGCTGTTGTTACGGCGGTGGCTAAAGCAGCTTTTAACTCCGCTGTCGATGCCGTGCGCGCTGGTGCCCGCGTGGTTGCAGTAGGCTTACCGCCAGAATCAATGAGCCTGGACATTCCACGACTGGTGCTGGATGGCATCCAGGTTGTGGGTTCACTGGTTGGCACACGTAAAGACCTGACTGAGGCGTTCCAGTTTGCCGCTGAAGGTAAAGTCGTGCCTAAAGTAACCCGCCGCCCCATTGAAGATATCAACACCATTTTTGAAGAGATGGAACAGGGTAAAATTCAGGGCCGTATGGTAATTGATTTCGGGCAGAAATAACTCTGGTACACAAAGGCGCTGCGGCGCCTTTATTTTTTTAATAAATAGCACTGTATTAATCATTATTAATACGTTAAGAAAACTAAATAATAAATTTAGCGCCAATTAAGAGTTTATACATTAAAAGTCATAGCCTTAGAATTACCTCTTTTTGGGTAATCTTTTAGTAAAGTTCATTCACCATACACCGATAACCTCTTTACGCCTGTAAAAAAGAGGTTGCCACGTATGTCATGGATTTACCGAATATCAATAAGAAATAAGCTGTTACTCGTATTGTCGCCACTGCTTTTAGCATTATTAGGCGTAGCCGGAAATGGGTTTATTTCTCACTACGCTGTTGAACAGCAAATGAAAACTGTTTCCGGGCTTACACAAATTGCCGGAACACTCGGCGACACAATACATGAAATTCAAAAAGAACGCGGCCTCAGTGCCGGCTACCTCGGCAGCAAGGGCCAGCAATTTCGTTCTGAGTTAACCGCGCAGCAGCAACTCACTGACCAGGCGTTAAAAAAAGCCGAACATAGCCTGACACAACTTGCTCAGACTGAGCATTTAAGCAAATTGACTGAACTTGTTGACCAGTTTTCACAGCAACAGCAGACAATAAATACATTGCGAAGTGGTGTCAGTGACTTATCCATCGCAACACCGCAGGCGCTGGCCAGCTATACCAGAATGGTGAATACCCTGCTGGATATTGTCGGCAATATCAGCCACCTGCCCCAGCCAGGGGTAATTCTCAACGACCTGATGACCTATTACGCGCTATTAAACATCAAAGAACAGGCAGGCATTGAGCGCGCACTGCTCGCCAATACCTTCTCAGCCGGTAAATTTATGCCGGGCATGTTCCAGCGTTTCAGTGAGGTTGTCGGAAAACAAACCTCATGGATAACAGCTTACCAAACCTTTGCCACGGCTGATGACCTTAAACTCTGGCAGCAAACCCAAAACCTGCCCGCAACACAAAAAGCTCTTGCCATGCGCCAGCAGGCATTCATTCACGCAACAGATAATCAGTTTGGTATTCAGGGGCCAGACTGGTTCTCTGCCCAGACAGAACGAATTAATTTATTGAAAGAACTGGAAAATACCCTTTCCAGCCAGTTATCTGGCGATGCACAAAAAATTACTGACACTGCCCGTACAGACTGGATGAGTTACCTTGGTGCCACAGTACTCGCGCTGCTGGTTTCGCTGGGGTTCGCATTACTGATTACCCGCAGTATTGACCAGCAACTCAAAACAATTTTGCACAAAATTCACACCATGGGCAACGACCTCACCCAACGGTTACCTGTCCCGGGAACTGACGAACTGTCGCGTATCAGTGGAGCCTGGAACGCGATGACCGATAACCTCAGGTCTACAGTGATGGAAATAAAGCAAGGCGCTGACGTGCTGTTAAGTGCCAGCGATGATATCGCCCAGGGCAACCAGGATTTGGCACAGCGGACTGATGAACAGGCGGCTTCACTGGTAGAAACAGCGGCCAGCATGGAGCAGATATCGACCACCGTTAACCAAACCGCTGAAAGCGCCCGTCAGGCACAATTGCTGACAACGGAAATGGAAAATGAGGTGCAGGAAGCAGACAGTATTGCGATTGAAGCCAGCCGCAGTATTGAAGCCGTGCGTGAGTCCAGCGAACAAATTTCCCACATCATCAGCTCTATTGATGAAATCTCCTTCCAGACAAATTTGCTGGCACTGAATGCTGCCGTGGAGGCTGCGCGAGCAGGCGAATTGGGAAAAGGTTTCGCGGTTGTTGCAACCGAAGTTCGTAATCTGTCCCAGCGTTGCGCACGGGAAGCGGCATCCATAAGAGAGTTGGTAACGGTGACCATGGAGAAAATTAACGAAGGCGTTGAAAAGGTTAATGCTTCGGGCGAAACCCTGCACCTTGCAGCCGCCAATACCAGCAGGATGCGCCAATATGTTACCGATATTGCCCATGCCGCCAGTGAGCAGTCACTGGGCATTCAGCAAATTGATTTGGCTTTACATCAGCTTGAACAGGTGACGCAGCAAAATGCTGCCCGGGTTTCTGAGGCAGCCACCGCCAGCCAGACGCTGAACCAACAATCAGAAGCAATGACTTCACTGGTTAACCGTTTTACTCTGAATTGACCCGGTAACGGATGGCAGCAACAGGCTGCCATCCGCGTTAAAAAAACGTAAAAACTGGTAAATTTCTGGTATTCACTGTAGTATGCCCACCTTTCTCAGGCAGTGTTTGCCTGCCATCGCAGCCATTTCTGGCCCCCCGTCAAAACAACGAAACCTGCACAACAATGAAAACATTATCTGATAACCCGACAACGGCTGTGTCAGTTGCCGATGTCTTACGCTCACCAGGGCGTCTGTTTCGCGAATCCCTTGCCGGTGTACTGACTGCGCTGGCATTAATCCCCGAAGTTATCTCTTTCTCGGTGATTGCTGGTGTGGACCCCAAAGTCAGTCTGGTCGCCTCTATTGTATTATGCCTGTCCATGTCTGTACTGGGGGGACGCCCGGCAATGGTTACGGCGGCTGCGGGTTCTGTCGCGCTGGTGATTGGACCAATGGTGCGCGACCACGGTGTGGGCTATATCATGCCAGCGGTGATTCTTGCCGGTATCATCCAGATAATGTTTGGTACCCTGGGGCTGGCCCGCATGATGCGCTACATTCCCCGCTCGGTGATGACCGGTTTTGTTAATGCGTTAGGGATCCTGATTTTCTTCGCCCAGGTTCCCCATGTGTTAGGGCAAAGTACGCTGGTCTGGGCGCTGTTTGCCGCCACACTTGCCATTGTTATCTTTTTACCCAGAATCTTTAGCGCGATTCCGGCACCACTGATAGCTGTGGTTCTGATTACCACGATATCGGTTTCTATGGGCCTGGCTTTACCCGTTGTAGGTGATGAAGGCCCAATGCATGCTGGCCTGCCATCCATTAACAGTCTGATGGTTCCCCTGAACCTTGAAACACTGAAAATTATCTGGCCCTGTGCGCTGAGTGTTGCATTTGTTGGCCTGATGGAGTCACTTCTCACTGCCCGCCTGGTGGATGACCTGACTGATACACCGTCCAGTAAACGCCGGGAAAGCTGGGGACTGGGCGTCGCCAACATTTTTGCCGCGTTTTATGGCGGAATAGCCGGTTGCGCCATGATAGGCCAGACAATTGTTAATGTTGAGCTGGGCAAAGCCCGTACCCGGGTTTCCACCATTGCTGCCGGGTTGTTTCTTCTCCTGATGGTGACCGGGCTCAGTGAGATCATGGCGAAAATCCCCATGGTGGTGCTGGCAGGCATCATGATGATTGTGGCGTACAAAACCGTTGACTGGCACAGCCTGCAACCCAAAACGTTACGCCGTATGCCGCTACCAGAAACACTGGTAATGCTTGTGACCGTGATTACCACTGTCTGGACCGGTAACCTGGCAATCGGCGTGGTTGGCGGTGTTATCTTCGCCACCCTGTTATTTGCCCGCCGTGTGGCCCATGTGATTCATGCAGAACGCCAACTGGATGAAGCAGGCCAGACGGTGTATTACCAGGTTCGTGGCCCACTGTTTTTCGCGAGCAGTAACGACTTGTTTGAACATTTCAACTATGCGGATGATCCACAGAACGTGGTGATTGATTTAACTCATGCACAAATCTGGGATGCATCCACAGTGGCTGCACTGGATGCCATCGAACACCGTTACCAGAAGCACGGTTGCCAGGTTTCGTTTGAAGGGCTGGATATGCGCAGTAGCGAATTCCACGCACGTCTGTCCGGAAAGGTTTAAGGAAGCACTCAGTCACCGGGCGGGTTCCCTGCCCGGCTCTGATGTTACAACAGGAAAATGGTTGCCAGGCCAAGGAAAATAAAAAAACCGCCGGTATCAGTAATAGCAGTGATCATCACACTGGAACCGACTGCCGGATCACGTCCCAACCGGTACATCGTCAACGGGATCAACACGCCCATGATTGCCGCCACTAACAAGTTAAGCACCATAGCCAGCGTCATCACGCCACCCAGTTGCGGGTCTTGATACAAAAGCCAGGTCACCACGCCCATCAGACCACCCCAAATCAGGCCATTAATCAGCGCAACGCCCATTTCACGAAACAGCAAAAACATAAAGTTCGCTGGCTGAACCTGCTGCAAAGCAAGCGCCCGGACAATCATCGTGATAGTCTGGTTGCCGGTATTCCCGCCAATGCCCGCCACAATTGGCATCAGTGCGGCCAGTGCAACAAGCTGGGCAATCGTGTGCTCAAAGCCATCAATCACCCGGGAAGCGATAAACGCGGTACACAGGTTGATGGCAAGCCAGGCCCAACGGTTTTTTACCGCTTTGCCTACCGGGGCGAAAACATCTTCGCCACTACTTAAGCCCCCCATACGCCGCAGGTCTGAATCTGTTTCTTCGTAAACCACATCAACGATTTCATCAATGGTCAGGCGCCCCATCAGTTTTCCCTGGGCATCCACAACGGCGGCACTGATGAGGTTATCACGTTCGAAGGTGCGGGCTGCTGCTTCGTCGTTGTCCAGCGGAGAAAAGGTGGTTGGATCAGACACCATGACATCACACACCAACGCTTTTGGTGAATGCAATAAAATACTGGTAACGCCCAGCTCACCAATGAGAATACGATCCCGCCCCACCACAAACAGCTTATCGGTGTTTTCCGGCATTTTTCCCCGGCGGCGTAAATAGCGTTGTACGGCTTCCAGCGTGGTATCGGAACGGATGGTGATCACTTCAAACTCCATGATCGCCCCCACGCTGTGTTTATCGTAATCCATCACCTGGCGAACACGATCCCGCTCCTGAGCAGGTAAGGACGCCAGTAAACGGCCGGTAAGATCACGGGGAAGGTGTTGCACCAGATAGATCTGTTCGTCAATATCCAGTGTGCTGAGTGCGGTCATTAATGCCCGGTCACTCATTTCATCAATCAGATCGTCCCAAACACTGGCTGAGGCTTCAACCAGCACTTTACCGCGCTTTTGAACTGCAACCAGATGCCATAAAGCATGGCGTTCTTCAGCCGGTAAACCTTCCAGGGTATCCGCCAGATCAGGCGCAGGCAGGCGGGCCACCAGCTGGTTCATTTCACTGATATCGTCATTTAACCGACCCAGAGTATGCGGTTCACCCTGAGGGAGTTTGCCTAAAATGGCAGGTACCACCATTTTATTAGTGGAAAAGATAGATAAGATGCGCGCACGGTCTTCAGCGCGATGCCGGGCACTTTGATTGATAAGTAATGACATGAATAAGACTTTCCCTGCTGACAGTTATCACCAAATGCTCTCCGGGCAAGTGGCTAAGACATATCGCTGCAGATTAACGTTTTCCCGTTATATTCCGCAACGACAGGCTATAGTGTAACAGTCTGCCCCTCTTCCCCCTATAAACCCTTAACTTTTTCAGTAAAAAAAACCAGCCCTGAGACTGGTTTTTCGCAAAAAATTAATTTGCGGTACGGGCGACGGCATCGCGTGATGCCTGTTCCCGCTCAGTACCGGTTAGTTCACTGAGCCTCCCCTGGCGCATTTCAAGCAAGCGATCAGCATGGATAAAATAGTGATCATCGTGGCTGATGGCAAAAATGGTCTTTCCTTTTTCCTGAATTAAGGGCAGCAAAACCTGGTAAAACTCGCGGCGAAAGTGCGGATCCTGGTCTGCGGCCCACTCATCCAGTAAAAGAATATCGCGCTGCTCAGCCAGTGCCAGCAATAAAGCCACCCGTTTTTTTTGCCCTTTTGAAAGGTTCAGATTATTGATTTTGCCCTGGTCTGTTTGCAATTTCCCCGCCATCTTCAGGCGTTGTAACCACTCATCCACTAATGCCGGGTCGGCGGTTGTTCCCTCCGGCCCGAGCAGCGTGTCAAACAGCCACACATCAGTAAACACGGCTGAAAACAGCTGCCGGTAAGCATCCATATTGCTGTCATTAACCGGTTGCCCGTCCAGCAAAATTGTACCGGAAACCGGCGGGTAAAGCCCAGTTAACAACATTGCCAGCGTGGACTTCCCGCTCCCATTGCCACCAATCAAAAAAACCTTCTCACCACGCTTCAGAGTAAGATTTATCGGCCCGACATGAAACTGGTTATCCGGATAGTGGAACACCACATCCCGCAATTCCAGCGTTTGCCAGGGCTTGCTGGCGGCTCCTGGTCGCGGGAAGCCTGGCTGGTAATCAGCAAGGGAGAACTGTTTTAGTTTATTGAAGGCAACCTGAGCACTCAGCAACGTGGGTAATGCCCCTACAGCAGAAAGCAATGGTGTGCGTAAAAAGAGCAGTGTCAGTGAGTAGGTGGCAGCCACATTGGTATTAGCCCAACCCAGGCTGTTCGCCATCCAGAAAACCAGACCGATGGCGCCCAGCATCATGATATTCGACCAGTTAACAGCACTGAGGTGAAAGGTGTCTGCACGGATAATATTTTTGCGGTAATGAACGGCGTCCGGCAGATAAATTTGTTGGTAAATATACTCAGCGCGTTCGCGGTTAAGTGCCAGTTCTTTACGCCCTTCCAGAACCGTCTGGTAATCCTGATACAACCGGTCTTCGGTTTCACGCAACACAGCCATATGACGGTAAACCCGTGCAACCAGAACAAAACCGCCCAGAATAGTCACCACCAGCCATATAGCGGTAATCAGCAACATTTTCGCAGACAACCAGGCAAGCCATACGGCAGAGCCCAGGGTTAAAATAATACCCTGAACCAGTTCAGGCAGGCGCACAAACGCAATGGTGATATTGCGCACATCACTGGTCAGACCGGCAAGTAACGAGGCGCTCCCCATACTTTCAATACGTGCTATTGGAGTATCGAGCAAGCGTTTAATAAATTCACCGCGCAGGCGGAAAACGAAATGGTGGCCCAGTGTGGTTAACGCCAGTTGCGACCCTAAAGTCACCGCCATCAGTAACACCAGTAGCCCGAGGAACTCTGGCAACACACTCAAAGCGTTATCTGCCACTTCAATCAACCGCTGGTTAATAAACGCGATTAAACCAATCCCCAACGCCGCACTGGCAAAACTGAGCGCCATGACACCAATAAACGGCCAGCGATATTGCCGCCAGACAACACGTAGTAATTCCATAACGCCTCAAGCGCAATCTGTTAACCAGCGGGCAGTTTAAACGGATCACCTCTCAGGGCAAGAATAATTCTTATTTTAATTCGCTTTAACAGGTTTTGCGGAAGGTCAGATTGTAGCGAACAGCACCAGTATCCGGGTGAGCGCCTTCTTTGAGTGGCTGCACACCATGGTAAAACAGCCGTGATGGCCCACCCCAAACCACAACATCCCCGTGTTCGAGTAACACCCGTTGAACCGGAGACTGCCGGGTTGCCCCACCAAACTGGAATACGGCAGGTAACCCCAATGATACCGACACAATAGGCGCCGCTCTGTCCTGCTCATCTTTGTCCTGGTGCAGTGAAAGCCGTGCCCCTGGCACATAACGGTTAATCAGGCAGGCATCCGGGTGAAAATCGGGGTAACCCGCTTCTTGTGCGGCCCGCTGCGCCAGCAAACGCAAATTAGCAGGCATATCCGGCCAGGGTTTGCCAGATAATGGATCGTGCGTGGTATAGCGATAGCCATGAGCATCACTGTGCCAACCCTTTTGACCACAGTTGGTCATAGCAACTGACATCGTCAGGCCACCAGGAGTAACCAGGTGGCGAAAAGTTGCCTGCGACGCCACTGCCGTAATCGTTTCTAACAACCCTGAAGCCTCATGCAGGGCAAAGCGATGGAGCACCACTGCCCCCGGCACCAGGTCAAAACGCCAGGGGAGTTCATCGGCGAATAAGCTCATCAACAGAGTCCTCTTCCAGTAATGCCTTCTGGTTCTGGTTACGTTCCTTAGCCAGTAATGCCGCTTTGCGGGCAACCCCCCAGCGGTAACCAGCCAGAAGCCCGTCATGACGTACTACGCGATGGCAGGGTATAATCAGTGCCAGTTTATTCGCCGCACAGGCACTGGCAACCGCCCGGAAAGCGGCAGGACGCCCAATTTCCGCTGCTACTTGCTGGTAAGTACGGGTTTCACCATAGGGAATACGCTGTAACTGCTGCCAGACTTGTTGTTGAAATACCGTGCCGCGAATATCCAGCGGCAACTGTGCCAAAAGCGCGTCGCCATGAGATTGTGATTGCGCAACCAGTGCCAGCGCCTGACAAAGTAGTGAGTCCTGAGACAGGTCTGCTGCCAGGCACTGCATTGCCGGAAACATTCCCTGCAGTTGCTCCGCTAATGCGCTGTCGCTGTCACCCAACAATACCGCACATATCCCCCGTTCACTCCTGGCAACCAGGCAACGCCCCAATGGTGAATCTCCGGTAGCCCAGTACAAGGCCTGGCGAGCACTTTGCTGGCGAAACTGCCGCCCGGTCATGCCCAATGCAGTGGCCGCCTGCTGGTAATAAGGTGAGAACGAATTAAACCCGGCATCCAGCACAGCCCGGGTGACCGTTTTCCCTGATACCAGCCCTTCCCGCAAACGTTGGGCACGCAGCGCGCGTTGCCATGCGGCAGGCGTTAACCCGGTAACCGATTTAAACTGGCGGTGAAAATGATATGGGCTGAGTGAGACAGCCTGGGCAACAGCTGCCAAAGAGAGGGTTTTGTCACTTTCAGACATCATTCGGCAGGCCAGCGTGACACGCTCAACCACCGGTGTTGCATCATGCTTCGCTGGCTGGCAGCGCTTGCATGGCCGAAAGCCTTGTTCCTGCGCAGCACCCGCATCCGGGAAGAAACGCACATTTTCCCGCAGCGGGTGCCTTGCCGGGCAGGACGGGCGACAAAAAATGCCCGTGGTAATGACTGCAAAAACAAATTGCCCGTCCTGCCGGGTATCCCGGACCTGTACTGCCTGCCAGCGTTGTTCATCATTCAGTTGCATAATCACGCCTCCTGTATTCAGTACAGTTTGCCGCATGGGCTACAGGATACCTGCTGTTTCTTGCTGTTTAATTTTTCTCACTCAACAAGAACGTTTTGAACTGTGGCGACATCCAGGTTTTAAAACCCGAGCCCTCTTTATAGATAAGGTAGACTGCCAGCCCTTCTTTCTCTGCTACCACTTTCGCTTTTTCAGTACCGAGCACCATCAGCCCAGTATCCCAGCCATCTGCTTCCAGTGCCGTTGGGGAAATCACAGTCGCAGAAACCAGCTTGTGCTGAATAGGACGCCCGGTTGCCGGGTCTATTACATGGGAGATGCGTTTGCCGTCCAGCTCATAATAGTTACGGTAACTGCCAGACGTACTGATACCATGCCCATTCAAATCAACCACCGCCTGAACAGCATTTTCCTGGTCAGTGGGTTTTTGAATAGCAACGCGCCAGGGCTTGCCTTCAGCATTTGTCCCACGCGTCATCACCGCTCCGCCGACAGATACCAGATAGCGCCCGATGCCTTCCTGCTCCATCAACCGGGCAAGGTGATCAGCAGCATACCCTTCCCCCACGGTGGAAAGATCAACATACAAGTCAGGGATATCTTTCTGGATCCACTGTTTATCCGCACGATTAATCACCGTCAGGTGTTGCAGGCCTGTTTTTGCTTTAGCGGCATCAATTTCTGCCTGCGTTGGCCATTTTACTGGTTGTTTATCCGGCCCAAATCCCCACAAATTTACCAATGGGCCAACTGTAATATCCATCGCCCCGTCTGTTTTCGCGCCAATACGCAGTGCACCAGTAATGATATCCGCCATCGCTTCACTAACCGGCCAGGGGGCAGTACTGGTGGACTGGTTGAATTTCGACAACGCTGAATCTGGCTTCCAGGTTGAAAGCATCTGGTCATCACCATCCAGTTGCGCCTGAATACGGGTGCGTAATTCAGCGCCCCGTTCAGGGTCTACGCCCGCAAGGCTTACCCGCCAGTAAGTACCCATGGTTTTGCCTTCCAGCACCAGGGCTTGTGAAGCATCAATCCGGCTGCTTTCATCGCAACCGCTCAGTAACAGTGCCGCAGCAAGCAAACCGCAACTTAACATCATCCGCATTTGATTATCTCCATTTAAACCCGCGCAAGAGTACAACAAAACAGACACCTGCGGGTTAAACATCAGGGCAATACAGTGCAAAAAGCATCAGCAGTAAAATTAAACAGGTAATGAGATGAATGGAGTGGGCACCAAATGGGCAGGCAGTGAAGAAGGCGCAAATTTTACTTATTTCGTAAAGCTTATTCCGTAAAAAAGGAGCCATCAGGCTCCTTTCGTAGGCATAACACGCTATTAGAACTGGTAAACTGCGCCCAGACCTACAACGTTATCAGTATTGGTACCAGATGCTCTGGTGAAGTCATTTTCATTGAGCAGGTTGATTTTGTAATCAACATAGGTAGAGAAGTTTTTGTTGAAGTAGTAGGTAGTGCCTACATCAATGTATTTCAGCAGATCCTGGTCGCCGTAGTTGGTCGTACCGTTGCTGATGTCTTTACCGCGAGACTGCAGGTAAGCAATGGACGGACGCAGACCGAAGTCGAACTGATACTGAGCAACCACTTCGAAGTTCTGTGCTTTATCAGCAAAGCCGTAAGCAGCCGAGCTTGAGTTAGCACCGAAACGAGTTGCGTTGTAAGTTTGGGTATACTGCGCGGCCAGGTAGATGTTGTTAGCATCATATTTCAGGCCACCAGTGTAAGCCTCTGCATGGTCACCGTTACCGTAGATACCGGCCATGTTGTTCTGGTCAGCGGTACGTTTGGAGCTTGCCATTGCACCACCGAGGCTGAAACCACCGCCGATATCATAGGTTGCAGACATTGCAAAGCCGTCACCATTCTGTTGCAGCACAGAACGCCCGCCGGATACAGCGTCTTCACCACTTACACTACCGTTTTTACCCTGATACTGCAGGGCGAAATTCAGGCCATCAACCAGGCCAAAGAAGTCATTGTTACGATAAGTCAGCAGGCCGTTAGCACGTTGCATCATGAAGTTATCAGAACCGTAGGTATCACCACCGAATTCTGGCAGTACGTCGGTCCAGGATGCGACATCATAGATAGCGCCGTAGTTACGACCATAATCAAGAGAACCCGCATCGCCCACTTTCAAACCAGCGAATGCTACACGAGTCCATGACTGATTCTCGGACTCAGTAGTGTTACCCTGTACCTGATATTCCCACTGACCATAACCGACCAGTTGGTCATTAATTTGGGTTTCACCTTTGAAGCCCAGACGGATATAGGTCTGGTCGCCATCCTGGCTTGGATTGCTGGAAAAATAATGCAGGCCGTCAACTTTACCGTACAGATCCAATTTGTTGCCATCTTTATTATAGATTTCAGCCGCGTGAGCTGCGCCTGCTGCCAGCAGAGCCGGAACCAGCAGAGCCAGTACTTTAGCTTTCATGTTATTACCCTCTGTTATTTGCCTTTATTTATTATTGCCACTGCATACTGATTACGGAACCAGTCGGCAGATACCATTGTCTTAAACCAATACAGATTAATCCAATGGGATTTTGATACTAAAACTTTTGTGGTGTTTCATTACACTTTTCATATGTAACAAAATGTAAAAATGACGGAACTTTTTTTAGCACCAATAGCTAAAAATATTCGCATTAAAAATCAAAAAATATAAAAAAATAAATAAAATCAAATATTTAAACAAAAACAATGTTTGCCGCACTGAATGTTAAACACACCCTCTTAATTCATTCTAAAATTACCGACGCTATCATCATTAATTTTATTTATTACCGTCATTCAGTTCTGAATGTCTGTTTACCCCAATTTCTCGCCGAATGTCTTACATTCGGCTTTTTTTTTGCCTCACGCGGGTAATGCTATAAGATGATAATTAACATATAAAATTGTAACGACTATTAATTATTTGGTTTGATTTTTAGACAAATTGAATTTCGTGAACTATAATTTATTATCTTTTTGTGCTGTTAAATGCCTCTTGTTACATATCCTCGCAACCACCTTCCAAATTTTCAGATTATTCCTTAAAAACAAAACACGAAAAATGAGCTTTATCTGATGGTTAATTTCACAATACAAGGCAAGGTATTGCGCATATCTGATTGCTCGCACATCCGTGCGTCTCGGTATTTTGCGCTATACAATTAGAAGCGATATTCCGTAGCGGTAACCGATAATTGCATCGTCACGAGGCCAGACAACCTGGCTGAAAAAGCCGGATAAAGTTTTGCAAGCTCCAGTCAGTCCGGGTATACACCATGCTGGTATATGTGACAGTTGCCACGACAAAATCCCTTGTACCATGGGAAGGCGGGATATGTGATGATACGCTTTTCAGCCTGGTTTCACGCAATTGCGGTGGCTGGTCTTCACTAACTGATAATAAAGAAACACTCAGAGGCTATGAACCCCAATAAGTTTTCCTTAAAACCAGGCAGCATATCGCGCTACTTCATCCTGTTGATCGTTGTGTTACTGGTTACGCTTGGCGTAACGCTACAGAGTGCGGTCAATACCTGGCTGAAAGACAAGAGCCTGCAGGTTGTGGATGTGGCTCAGGCTATGCATAAACGCATTGAGACCTGGCGTTATGTGACCTGGCAAATTTATGACAATGTTGCCGCAGCCCCTGCCAGTGCCAGTAATGAGATCCAGGAAACGCGACTGCGCCAGGATGTGTATTACCTTGAAAAGCCACGCCGCAAAACCGAAGCGTTGATTTTTGGTTCCCACGACAGCAGTACGCTTGCCATGACGCAAAGGATTTCCAATTATCTGGATATTCTCTGGGGTGCCGAGTCTGCGCCATGGTCAATGTATTATCTGAACGGCCAGGATAACAGTATGGTGCTGGTGTCCACTTTGCCATTAAAGGATTTAACCTCCGGCTTTAAAGAGTCCAGTATCAGCAATATGGTTGATCAACGCCGGGCTGAGATGCTGCAACAGGCAAATGCACTGGATGAACGGGAAAGTTTCTCAGGCCTGCGGCAAATGGAGTGGCAAAACTACGATTACTTCACCGTGCGCACCACGTTTAACCAACCGGGTCATCTGGCGACTGTGGTTGCCTTTGATATGCCAGTCAACGATTTACTTCCCGCCAACATGTCGGTGGATAACTTTCGCCTGGATAACGATGAACAGGCACATTTAAAAACCACCAAGAACCAGTCAGAAAGCCTGGTGAGTATTGGCTTCAATGGTGGTCATATTGAAATCTCAGTACCTGTTGTCACAACAGGTATGAAACTGGTATGGGAAGTGCCCACCGGCACCATGATAATGGAGACATTGCAAAATGTCCTGTTGGGGGTATTGCTGACTATTGGCCTGATTGCACTGGCCATCTTTGGGCTGATTACCTTCCGCCAGCAACCTTCACGTCATGCATCGGATAATGCGCCAGCATCTAACGGGAAGGAATTACAAGCGCTCAGAGCGCTGAATGAAGAGATTCTGTCTGTCGTGCCGTTGGGTATTCTGGTTCAGGATATCGAGAACAATCGCACGGTTATCAGTAATAAAATGGCTGATAACCTGCTCCCCCACCTGAACCTGAAAAATATTATATCTATGGCGGACCAGCACCAGGGCGTTATTCAGGCAACAGTGAATAATGAGCTGTACGAAATTCGCCAGTACCGCAGCCAGATTGTTTCACGGGTACAAATTTTCATTATCCGCGATCAGGACAAAGAGATTCTGGTAACGAAGAAACTGCGCCAGGCACAGCGCCTGTATGAGAAAAACCAACAGGGTCGCAGCGCCTTCATGCAGCATATTTGCCATGCTCTAAAAGGCCCCATTGATGCTCTGGCAGAAAAAGCGTCAGGGCTGCAAACACCCGAGCACCTCGCACTGGCCGATGACGCAGACCGCCTGGCTCACCTGGTGGATGAAATGCAGTTACTGAACATGCTGGAAGATGACAGCTGGAAAAGCAGTACCTCCTGTTTCTCGTTGCAGTCTTTGCTTGATGATGTTGTGCCAGCGATTTTGCCAGTCATTAAGCGTAAGGGTTTGCAATTACTGGTGAATAACCCAATCCCTGCCACAGAAAACCGCCATGGTGACCGGGAAACGTTGCACCGTATGCTACTGATGTTGTTGCACTACGCTGCCACGACCACCGAAATTGGTAAAATAACCCTGGATATTACCCAGGATGAAGGTATGGATGACGGGCTGATTTTCCGTATCACCGATACCGGGAAAGGAATAAGTGATGACGAAGTGGATAATCTGCACTTCCCGTTCCTCAATGCCACCACCGAAGACCGTTATGCACAGGCGAATGGCCTGACATTTTTCTTGTGCAACCAGTTGGCCCGCAAAATGGGCGGCACTCTGAGCATTAAATCAAAAAATGAGCTGGGTACCCGTTATACCCTGCATTTGCAACTGCCACAGGAAGGCAAACAAGCGGTACAGGAACAGGAAGAACGCCTGCTGGATGGTGTTGTCGCCATGGTGGATATTGCTTCACGTGATGTCCGTAACATTGTCACCAGACAGTTAGAAAGCTGGGGTGCCAGCTGTGTTGCGCCTGATGAGCAATCATCAAGTCAAGCATTTGATATATTTTTAACAGATAATCCGTCTAATCTTACTGCATCGGGCTTGCTTTTAAGCGATGATGAGAACGGTTTACGGAAAATCGGAAATGCCCGTTATCGTGTAAACTTCAATATGAGTAATGCAATGCAGGACGCAATACTTCAGCTTATTGAAGCGCAAATGGCTGATGACGATACGCAAGCAAGTGGCTCAGGAGTGAGTGATGAAACGGCCCAACTTCATGCAAGTGGTTATTATGCGCTGTTTGTAGATACCGTGCCTGACGATGTAAAACGTCTGCAAAATGAGTCACAGGCAAACGACTTTTTAGCGCTGGCCCAAACGGCACACAGACTTAAAGGCGTTTTTGCTATGTTGAATCTGGTACCAGGGAAACAGTTGTGTGAAACGCTGGAGCATCACATTCGTGAAAAAGATGCACCTGCCATAGAAAAATACATCAGTGATATTGATACTTACGTCAATAGCTTACTGTAAAAAGGTAACCTAAAACATGAACAATATGAACGTAATTATTGCCGATGACCATCCGATCGTTTTGTTCGGGATTCGCAAATCTCTGGAGCAAATTGAGTGGGTTAATGTTGTTGGTGAATTCGAAGATTCCACAGCGCTTATTAACAATCTTCCAAAACTGGACGCGAATGTCCTGATTACCGACCTTTCCATGCCCGGGGACAAATACGGCGACGGGATCACGCTTATCAAATACATTAAGCGCCATTTCCCATCGATTTCCATTATTGTACTGACAATGAACAATAACCCGGCCATTCTGAGTGCTGTGCTGGACCTGGATATTGAAGGTATCGTACTGAAACAAGGGGCACCGACAGACCTGCCTAAAGCTCTGGCAGCTTTGCAGAAAGGCAAAAAATTCACACCGGAAAGTGTCTCCCGTCTGCTGGAAAAAATCAGCGCCGGTGGCTATGGCGACAAACGCCTGTCACCAAAAGAGAGCGAAGTATTACGCTTGTTTGCTGAAGGCTTCCTGGTGACTGAAATTGCCAAAAAGCTTAACCGCAGTATTAAAACTATCAGTAGCCAGAAGAAATCAGCCATGATGAAACTGGGTGTGGATAACGATATTGCTCTGTTGAATTACTTGTCGTCGGTGACATTAACACCAGCCGATAAAGAGTAAGTTTTTACTTTCCTCTTCACTAAAACAGCAGGGCTTCCCCTGCTGTTTTTCGTTGTACTTTGCCAGCATTCCGCACGGCTTTCCCCTTTCACGCCTTTAATACCTCAGCCAAAAACACACAAAGACTTATCAGGCACCAATCCCACAGCCACTCAGCACAACACAAAAGCCCCGCCACTTGCAGCGGGGACAGTTCGCGTAAGACCGGTGAACCGGAGAAAGGAAGACAAGGTTATTCCGCCCGGACGGCGGAATAAGGCGAAACGAGGCAGGACGCCGAGTCGAGCCGGCCGCAGGCTGACTGCCCGGAGGTGAACGAAGTGCGCAGCACCGGTCGCCCGCGAAAACGGGGATTGCAAAGGGGGCGAGCCCCCTTAGCCCGTTCACAGGCTGTGAAGCCGCATTGAGCGCATCACTTCAGGTGAACGGAACTTCCACCACACTGACACAGTGAAAAGTAAACACAACAGTCACCGCAGTAACAGTCATCTGCCAGTACTGAGCCAGTTGCGCGCCGTGTCCATCACACTGCTTTCTCTCACCACCAGCGCCCGGCGCCCACAGGGGGCACTGGCCCCCTGCACCCCCTTTTGTGGCCGGCAAAATCGCCGCTTCGCGGACATTCGGCTTACCCCGGCGGCCTGTTCGGGTACCGCTCCGAGTCGGCATCCTGCCTCCCGTCGCTCTGCCTGCGTCCTGCAGGCAGCCCCGGCCCGCCAGGCACGCCTCAACGATTTAGAGGCCACACCCACACACCCGCCTGTCATATCTCAGCAAAAACATCAAAAAGACATACCAGACACAGAACATACAGCCACACCGAACCACACAAAAAAATAGCCACTTGCAGCGAGGGCCTGCTCGCGTAAGACCGGTGAACCGGAGAAAGGAAGACAAGGTTATTCCGCCCGGACGGCGGAATAAGGCGAAACGAGGCAGGACGCCGAGTCGAGCCGGCCGCAGGCTGACTGCCCGGAGGTGAACGCAGTGCGCAGCACCGGTCGCCCGCGAAAACGGGGATTGCAAAGGGGGCGAGCCCCCTTAGCCCGTTCACAGGCTGTGAAGCCGCATTGAGCGCATCACTTCAGGTGAACGGAACTTCCACCACACTGACACAGTGAAAAGTAAACACAACAGTCACCGCAGTAACAGTCATCTGCCAGTACTGAGCAAATTGCGCGCCGTGTCAGCCACACTGCTTCCTCTCACCCACTGCGCCCGGCGCCCGCAGGGGGCACTGGCCCCCTGCCCCCCCTTTTGTGGCCGGCAAAATCGCCGCTTCGCGGACATTCGGCTTACCCCGGCGGCCTGTTCGGGTACCGCTCCGAGTCGGCATCCTGCCTCCCGTCGCTCTGCCTGCGTCCTGCAGGCAGCCCCGGCCCGCCAGGCACGCCTCAACGATTTAGAGGCCACACCCCAAACCCGTCTGTAATATCTCAGCAAAAATCAAAGAAAACAGACAACGCACAAATCCAACAGCCACACCAGACAACACAAAAATCCCCGCCACTTGCAGCGGGGACAGTTCGCGTAAGACCGGTGAACCGCAGAAAGGAAGACAAGGTTATTCCGCCCGGACGGCGGAATAAGGCGAAACGAGGCATGGATGCCGAGTCGAGCCGGCCGCAGGCTGACTGCCCGGAGGTGAACGGCAGTGCGCAGCACCGGTCGCCCGCGAAAAACCGGATTGTTAAGGGGCGGGCCCCTTAACACGTTCACTGGCTGTGAAGCCACATTGAGCGCATCACTTCAGGTGAACGGAACCTTCACATCAGTCCAGGTGAACGGAAACAACCACACTGCAAGTGAATGAAAACAACCACACCCGGTGAGCACCGGCCACCCGCGAAAACAGGAATAACAAAGGGGCAAGCCCCTTTACTCCCGATGATTCCTCACCCGCTCAGCAAACACCGCCAGCGTCTGCTTCAACACATCCAGCGTCACTGGCTTAGACAAACAACTATCCATGCCCGACTCAAAACAACGCTGCTTCTCTTCTGCCAGCGCATTCGCCGTCACACCAATCACAGGTAATGTCAAACCTAACTGGCGAATACGTTGTGTCAGGCGATAACCATCCATATTTGGCATGTTCACATCGCTCAGAATAATATCGATATGATGCTTGCTGAGCACCTCGAGCGCTTCCACACCATCACCCGCAGTCTTACACTGGTTATACCCAAGCGATGCAAGCTGGTCCGCCAGCAAACGGCGGTTTATCGGGTGATCGTCCACGATCAGAACCATAATGTCATCATTCTGTTCACTGATCTCCGAAGGCTCTGGTAAGTTCACCTCATTGCCGGGAACCTTGACATCCACCTGATAAATTTTCGCCAGCAACGCCACCAAATCATGGGGAGAAGCAACGCTGTGTAGCCAAATACCGGGTTCGCTTTCCAGAGGAATACCAATATGCCGGCGACAGAACTGAACCACAGCACGCCCGGGCCAGGGGTTACTTAACACGTCATCAGTGATTAACACATCATCCGCGTCTGGCGTTTCTCCTTGCCAGAAACTGGCTTTGATACCTTTACTTGCCAGCAACTTCGCTAAAAAGTCACTCAGGAAAGCATTACTGACAGCCAGCCAGCAATGCTTATGGGTCAGTTCCGATGCCGCCATCACCGGAACCGGTTTAGCTTCATACAACGGAATACGGACCGTAAACTGGCTCCCCATACCGGGTTCGGAATCTACCGCAATATCGCCGTCCATCATGGTGATAAGCTTCTCGCATATTGCCAGCCCCAGCCCGGTACCCTGGAAGTTGCGCTGGACCCCTGTTCCCACCTGGAAAAAAGGATCAAACAGGCGCACAACTTCTTTGGCAGCAATCCCTTCTCCGGTATCACGCACCCGGAAGCAGAGATAATCATCTGTACAGCGCACATCAAGAATAATGCAGCCGGTATCGGTGAACTTAATCGCGTTGCTCAGCAAGTTTGAAATCACCTGCTGTAAACGCATTGGATCGCCACGTAAGGTTAACGGTACGGAAGGCGCGATAAAACAGTAGAGCCCCATTTGTTTACGCACCACCAGAGGTTGGTAGTTTGCAGTAACATGGGTCATCACTTCACGGGGAGAAAACTCACGCGGTTCAATTTTTAACTGCTCTGATTCAATTTTCGAGAAATCGAGAATATCGCTGATTATCTTCAGTAGCAGGCTGGATGAGTTGTTCATTGCTGTGACCAGCCGGTCAACACCATCGGGTAATTCACGGGTTTGCAACAAATCCAGGTTACCGATGATGCCATACAGTGGAGTACGTAATTCGTGGCTTACCGTTGCGAGGAACATCGATTTAGACTGGCTGGCCTGCTCTGCAGCATGGGCCATGTCCTGTAATGACTCTTCCATCTTCACACGAGCGCTGACATCCACCAGCACACAAATCGCCACATTCTCGTTACGATAACGTGAGTGTACAAAACTTATCTGCAGGTTCGTGTTGTCGCTGGTGAGCACGTCAACAAAGTTCACCTGCTGGCCGCAAATGATTTGCGTCAGGCGCTGACGGTCTTCATGGGTCAGCATGTTCAGGTAATTGTGCGCCAGTTCATTACTGAGAATATTGGTGCCATCCAGCGTGCGCAGAATACAAATACCTACTGGTGCTGAAGCCACAATTTTACGGTTAAACTGCTCGTGCTCTTCCAGGCGCTGAGCATCCGTCTCTGCCGGGATAAAAATACGCCGCTCATACATTCTTGCCAGGGTAAACAGCACCACGCCAACCAAAATATTCAGCAACACGGCATTCAGAATAAGAATACGGATTTCATCCAGCACTTTATCAACTGGCACGCTGTACACCACACTGAGCGATGACGGCATCAGGTTTTTTTTCAATGCCAGCTCTTTAAACCCACTGGTGTAACCAAACCAGGTGCGTGCCTGAAGCCAGTCTGGCTGCAGTGATAAATGCCCACTTTCACCGGTCAGAGATACCAGCGAATGGCCATTTTCATCCATCAGCGTGATATCTACTGGCAAGTTACCCGGTAGCATAAAGTTTTCCTGGCGAATACTCTGTTCAACCCCGAGCAACGCCTGAACCCGGTTAGCGAGAAACACTGGCGTTAATGTATAAAAATACCCGGTTCCCGGACGGCTACCAGGTGCCACCCAGTAAACGGTATTAATACGCTCATCCATAGGGGCATCACGGTAATGTTTTAACCGCTCATTAAGCACTGAAAGTGCTTTATCCTGGCCAGGCGAAGTATTACGTAATGAAAAATCAGCAATGCACTGGTTATCTCCAGCCACCAAAAATACCCGGTTCAAATCGTAGTTTGCCGAGAAATTATCGCGCCAGTAACGCAGAAAACCTGATAGCGACAGCATGGAGCCTTGCCATGACTGGTCAAGCGCACTGCAATCCACATTATTACCCAGAGGCAAAAATGCGGGTGCGCTACCTCCCCGGTTACTACCTGGCGTTGCGTTATCGGTCGGGCGATTTTCTGTTATGTACTTGAGTTCTTTCACCACATCGGTGGTGCGCTGAATATACCGCTGCGCCTGGTCAAAGCTCAGAGTGAGCTCCTGATGTATTTCCGCTTCTTTATCATGTAACGCGCCTGCGATGTAAAACACCGAAAACAGGGCTATCAGAAGCCATAGTAACAGTGCCAGCGCCCGAAAAAGATAGCGCGAGACTTTAAGCGTGCTGCGGAAAGAGACGGCGTATTTCAATGTAAGCCCGGTAAGAGTCAGTCAGTCAATAATAAAACGTTAACTTAGCGATAAAAGTGAGTGGTCGCAATGGCAAAGAAAAAGGGCCGGTTACCCGGCCCTTCATAATGTGATGATTTCAGATTAATCTTCACTGTCATCGGCAACATCATCATCCTGTTCCGCTTCCGGCGCAATGTCATCATCGCCTTCTGCTACAGAACCATCAATGCTGTCGAGTTCTTCGTCGTCTACTGGTTCAGCAACACGTTGCAGACCCACGACATGCTCATCTTCCGCCGTGCGAATCAGAATCACGCCCTGAGTATTACGGCCCACAACGCTGATTTCAGAAACGCGTGTACGCACCAGCGTACCGGCATCGGTGATCATCATAATCTGGTCAGCGTCATCAACCTGAACAGCACCAACGACTTCCCCATTACGTTCGGTCACTTTGATAGAGATAACCCCCTGAGTCGCACGGGACTTAGTCGGGTACTCTTTCTCACCGGTACGTTTACCGTAACCGTTTTGGGTAACTGTCAGAATGGCGCCTTCACCGTGTGGCACAATCAGTGATACCACGCTGTCTTTGTCTGCCAGCTTGATACCACGCACACCGGTGGCAGTACGGCCCATGGCACGTACTGCGTCCTCTTTAAAGCGCACCACCTTGCCAAACGCAGAGAACAACATGACTTCGTCGTCTTTCTGAGTCAGGTTCACACCAATCAGTTCATCGCCTTCGTTAAGGTTCACGGCGATAATACCTGCACTACGTGGGCGACTGAACTCAGTCAGCGCGGTTTTCTTCACAGTACCACTCGCAGTCGCCATAAAGACATTCACGCCTTCTTCGTATTCGCGCACAGGCAAAATCGCGGTAATACGTTCGTCCTGCTCCAGTGGCAACAGGTTGACGATTGGCCTGCCACGCGCGCCACGGCTTGCTTCCGGCAATTGGTAGACTTTCATCCAGTACAGACGGCCCCGGCTGGAGAAGCACAGGATTGTGTCATGAGTATTGGCGACCAGCAGGCGGTCAATAAAGTCTTCTTCTTTAATTCGGGCAGCAGATTTACCCTTACCACCACGGCGCTGCGCTTCATAATCTGACAGCGGCTGGTATTTCACATATCCCTGATGCGACAGCGTAACGACAACATCTTCCTGATTAATAAGATCTTCAATGTTGATGTCGGCACTGTTGGCAGTGATTTCTGTGCGACGTTCGTCACCGAACTGGTCGCGAACGGCTTCCAGCTCTTCACGGATAACTTCCATCAGGCGCTCTGCGCTGGACAGGATATAGAGCAACTCAGCAATTTGATCCAGCAGCTCTTTGTACTCATCGAGCAGTTTTTCATGCTCAAGGCCAGTCAGTTTTTGCAGGCGCAAATCAAGAATTGCCTGAGCCTGTTGCTCGGTCAGGTAGTATTTCCCGTCATGCACCCCAAACTGCGGTTCCAGCCATTCCGGGCGGGCTGCGTCATCACCAGCACGTTCCAGCATCGCAGCCACATTACCCAGATCCCATGCATGCGCCACTAACGCCGCTTTCGCTTCAGCCGGTGTTGGAGCATGGCGAATCAACTCGATAACTGGGTCGATATTCGCCAGCGCAACAGCCAGTGCTTCAAGGATATGTGCACGGTCGCGCGCTTTACGCAGTTCATAGATGGTACGGCGAGTCACTACTTCACGGCGGTGACGCACAAAGGCTTCAAGAATATCTTTCAGCGGCATTATCTTCGGCTGGCCATGGTGCAATGCCACCATGTTGATCCCGAAAGACACCTGCAACTGGGTTTGTGAGTAAAGGTTGTTCAGCACCACTTCACCCACAGCATCGCGTTTGACTTCAATAACAATACGCATCCCGTCTTTATCAGACTCGTCGCGCAGTGCACTGATGCCTTCAACACGTTTCTCTTTCACCAGCTCGGCAATTTTTTCAATCAGGCGCGCTTTGTTCACCTGATAAGGAATTTCATGCACGATAATGGTTTCGCGGCCAGATTTTGCATCGGTTTCCACCTCTGCTTTGGCGCGAATATAAATTTTCCCGCGCCCTGTGCGATACGCTTCTTCAATACCGCGACGGCCATTAATAATTGCTGCGGTCGGGAAATCCGGACCGGGGATGTGTTCCATCAACCCTTCAACGGTGATGTTTTCATCCTCAATATACGCCAGACAGCCGTTAATCACTTCTGTCAGGTTATGGGGAGGTATGTTAGTTGCCATCCCCACCGCAATCCCGGAAGAACCGTTAACCAGCAGGTTCGGGATTTTGGTTGGCATAACATCGGGAATTTTTTCTGTTCCGTCATAGTTGTCCACGAAGTCGACTGTTTCTTTATCAAGATCAGCCATTAACTCATGGGCAATTTTCGCCAGACGAATTTCTGTATAACGCATGGCCGCGGCGGAATCGCCATCGATAGAACCAAAGTTCCCCTGGCCATCGACCAGCATATAACGCAACGAAAATGGCTGCGCCATACGAACAATGGTGTCATACACTGCAGAATCACCATGGGGATGGTATTTACCGATAACGTCACCGACGACACGGGCGGATTTTTTATAGGCTTTATTCCAGTCATTGCCCAACACGTTCATCGCGAACAATACGCGACGGTGTACAGGCTTGAGGCCATCACGGACATCTGGCAATGCGCGGCCGACAATAACCGACATGGCATAATCCAGATATGAGCTTTTCAGCTCTTCCTCAATATTGACCGGTGTAATTTCTCTGGCAAGGTCGCTCATCTGACCGCTATCCCTCTACTGTATCCCGGATTCAAAGGTCGCAAATTATAACACACTCCCGCAGTCTCAGGGAAACTTGTCTGACGGGCGTAGCGCTTTATTCATCTCGCCAGGCTGTTATACTCGGCAGCACCTATTGATGAGGAGTTCTGGCGTCCATGAATGACGAAAATACCCCGGTGTCGCTCAATGTTGACCACAACGAAATAGCTAAATTTGAAGCCATCGCTTCACGCTGGTGGGATCTGGAAGGCGAGTTCAAACCCCTTCACCGGATTAACCCTTTACGCCTGGGCTATATCAATGAACGCAGTGGCGGTGTGTTCGGTAAAAGAGTGCTGGATGTCGGGTGTGGTGGTGGCATTCTGGCAGAGAGCATGGCACGGGAAGGCGCAACAGTAACCGGGCTGGATATGGGGGGGGAACCGCTACAGGTTGCCCGACTGCACGCGCTGGAAAGCGGTATTCAGGTTGATTACCGCCAGGAAACCGTTGAAAACCATGCTGCCGCGAACCCTGGTGCTTATGATGTTGTCACCTGCATGGAGATGCTGGAACATGTGCCGGACCCACAATCTGTGGTGCAGGCCTGCGCGCGCCTCGTCAAACCGGGCGGCCATGTTTTCTTTTCCACTATTAACCGTAATGGTAAAGCCTGGCTGATGGCAGTGGTAGGTGCTGAATACGTGCTGCGCATGGTGCCCAAAGGCACCCACGATATTAAGAAATTTATCAAACCTGCAGAACTGATCCACTGGCTCAGTAACACCGGTTTGCGTGAACGCCATATGACCGGTTTGCATTACAACCCGTTGACGGATCATTTCCGCCTGGCACCGGGTGTTGATGTTAACTATATGTTGCATACAACCACCAGCAGCGCAGTCTGAGATAAGTTTTTGCTATTAAAAATTGCGCAACATCAAGTTGCGCAATTTACTTCACGAGCAAGAAACCAACATTCAGTCATTTTTTTAAAAAAAGTTACTCCAGCTTGACATCCCCTTCAGCCCTTACCATTCGGGCATTCTTACCTGTTCAGCGAAGATGAACCTCAATTTTTCGGCAAAATCAACTCTTGAGATTGAAAGATTCCTTACTAGAATACTCACCATATAGTGATTCAGTTATCCCATACCCCCAATATATAGTATTTATCCACAAAGTTAGCCACAAGGCTGCGTTGTGGATAAGCGGGGGATATTTTTATTTCACGGACAGGTAAACCCCACATGAATCAGAGTCTGCTGGTAACGAAACGTGATGGCCGTACAGAGCGCATCAATCTGGACAAAATTCATCGTGTCCTCGACTGGGCGGCAGAAGGCTTGCACAACGTTTCAGTTTCACAAGTTGAACTGCGTTCCCATATCCAGTTTTATGACGGTATCCGCACTTCAGATATCCATGAAACGATTATCAAAGCAGCCGCGGACCTGATTTCTCGCGACGCCCCGGACTACCAGTATCTCGCTGCCCGTCTGGCTATTTTCCACCTGCGTAAAAAAGCGTTTGGCCAGTTCGAACCGCCCAAACTCTACAACCATGTAGTAAAAATGGTTGAAATGGGTAAATACGACACTCATCTGCTGGAAGACTACACGGAAGAAGAGTTCCAGCAGATGGACGGTTTTATCGACCACTGGCGCGATATGACCTTCTCTTACGCGGCTGTAAAACAGCTGGAAGGGAAATACCTGGTGCAAAACCGCGTTACCGGTGAAATTTATGAAAGCGCCCAGTTCTTGTACATTCTGGTTGCGGCCTGCCTGTTCTCACGTTATCCGCGCGCTACTCGCCTGGACTACGTAAAACGTTTCTATGACGCAGTCTCGACTTTCAAGATTTCACTGCCAACACCAATTATGTCTGGTGTGCGTACCCCTACACGCCAGTTCAGCTCCTGTGTGCTGATTGAGTGTGGTGACAGCCTCGACTCTATCAACGCAACATCCAGCGCCATTGTTAAGTATGTGTCTCAGCGTGCAGGTATTGGTATTAATGCGGGCCGCATTCGCGCACTGGGTAGCCCGATTCGTGGTGGTGAAGCATTCCATACCGGGTGCATCCCGTTCTATAAGCACTTCCAGACAGCCGTGAAATCCTGTTCTCAGGGTGGTGTGCGTGGTGGTGCAGCCACACTGTTTTACCCGATGTGGCACCTGGAAGTTGAAAGCCTGCTGGTGTTGAAAAACAACCGTGGTGTGGAAGGTAACCGTGTTCGCCACATGGACTATGGTGTTCAAATTAATAAACTGATGTACACCCGTTTGCTGAAAGGTGGCGATATCACTCTTTTCAGCCCGTCTGATGTGCCCGGGTTGTACGACGCCTTCTTTGCAGACCAGGATGAGTTCGAACGCCTGTACACCCAGTATGAGAACGACGACAGCATTCGCAAACAACGCGTTAAAGCGGCGGAACTGTTCTCTCTGATGATGCAGGAGCGTGCTTCCACTGGCCGTATCTACATCCAGAACGTCGACCACTGCAACACGCACAGCCCGTTTGATGCGACAGTTGCGCCAGTGCGCCAGTCTAACCTGTGTCTGGAAATTGCGCTGCCAACCAAACCGCTGAATGACGTCAATGACGAAAACGGCGAAATTGCGCTGTGTACACTGTCCGCGTTTAACCTGGGTGCAATCAACAGCCTGGATGATTTGGAAGAGTTGGCGGTTCTGGCAGTTCGTGCACTGGATGCCCTGCTGGATTACCAGGATTACCCCATCCCGGCAGCCAAACGTGGTGCCATGGGCCGTCGCACTCTGGGTATTGGCGTGATTAACTTCGCTTATTACCTGGCAAAACATGGCGTGCGCTACTCCGATGGCAGTGCCAACAATCTGACGCACAAAACCTTCGAAGCCATTCAGTATTACCTGCTGAAAGCATCAAATGAGCTGGCGAAAGAGCAAGGCGCATGCCCGTGGTTCAACGAAACCACCTACGCCAAAGGTATTCTGCCGGTTGACACCTACAAAAAAGACCTGGATGCGATTTGCAACGAACCACTGTATTATGACTGGGAAAGCCTGCGTGAATCGATTAAAACCCATGGTCTGCGTAACTCAACGTTGTCTGCTCTGATGCCGTCAGAAACGTCATCACAGATTTCCAATGCCACCAATGGTATTGAACCGCCACGCGGGCATATCAGTGTTAAAGCGTCGAAAGACGGTATTCTGCGCCAGGTGGTGCCAGATTATGAACAACTGAAAGACAAATACGAATTGCTGTGGGAAATGGCAGGTAACGATGGCTACCTGCAACTGGTTGGGCTAATGCAGAAATTTATCGACCAGTCTATTTCTGCCAATACCAACTATGACCCATCACGTTTCCCGTCAGGAAAAGTGCCCATGCAGCAATTACTGAAGGATTTGCTCACCGCCTATAAATTTGGTGTCAAAACCCTTTACTATCAGAACACCCGTGACGGTGCTGAAGATGCCCAGGACGACCTGGCACCCAGCATTCAGGACGACGGTTGCGAAAGCGGCGCGTGTAAGATTTAACCCAGAGGCAGGCCGGCACCCCGGTCTGCCTGTTTCCCTTTTCACGCGGTAAAGGGCCCGTTTAGAACAGCGAAACGGCACTCAGACAATGGTGGCGTTTTACAGGACAATGTTTATGGCATACACCACATTTTCACAGAAGAAAAATAACCCGCTCAACGAACCCATGTTTTTTGGTCAGCCCGTTAACGTTGCACGCTATGACCAGCAGAAATATGACATTTTCGAAAAACTGATTGAGAAGCAATTGTCATTTTTCTGGCGGCCAGAAGAAGTGGATGTGTCACGCGACCGCATCGATTTCCAGGCGTTACCGGAACACGAAAAACACATATTTATCAGCAATCTGAAATACCAGACACTGCTGGATTCTATTCAGGGTCGCAGCCCTAACGTTGCGTTGCTGCCACTTATCTCAATTCCTGAACTGGAAACCTGGGTAGAAACCTGGGCATTTTCTGAAACGATCCATTCCCGTTCATACACTCACATCATTCGTAATATCGTCAATGACCCGGCGGTGGTGTTTGATGACATCGTAGAAAACGAAGAGATAATCAAACGCGCCAAAGACATCTCCACCTATTACGACGGGCTGATTGAGCTGACCAGCTACTGGCACTTGCTGGGCGAAGGCACTCACACTGTGAATGGTAAAACCGTTACGGTGAACCTGCGCGAATTGAAGAAAAAGCTTTATATGTGCCTGATGAGTGTGAACGCACTGGAAGCCATTCGCTTTTATGTCAGTTTTGCCTGCTCATTCGCCTTTGCTGAACGCGAACTGATGGAAGGCAACGCGAAGATCATTCGCCTGATTGCCCGCGACGAAGCACTGCACCTTACCGGGACTCAGCATATGCTGAACCTGATGCGTAGCGGCGAAGACGACCCGGAAATGGCTGAAATTGCCGAAGAGTGCCAGCAGGAAAGCTATGACCTGTTTGTTATGGCGGCGCAGCAGGAAAAAGACTGGGCGAACTACCTGTTCCGCGATGGCTCAATGATTGGCCTGAACAAAGACATTCTGTGCCAGTATGTTGAGTATATTACCAATATCCGTATGCAGGCTGTTGGGCTGGACTTGCCATTCCAGACACGCTCCAACCCGATCCCGTGGATCAACACATGGCTGGTGTCGGACAACGTACAGGTTGCGCCTCAGGAAGTTGAAGTCAGCTCTTATCTGGTTGGGCAGATAGATTCACAAATCGATGCTGATGACCTGAGTAACTTCCAGTTATAACTATGAGCAACCGTATTACCTTGCATCAGTCTGGCCGCCAGTTAGAGTGCCGTGACGACCACCCTTCACTGCTGGCCGCACTGGAATCGCATAAGGTGGCTGTAGAGTATCAGTGCCGGGAAGGGTATTGCGGCTCGTGTCGTATGCGCCTTCTGGCAGGACAGGTCAAATGGCTGACTCAACCGCTGGCGTTTATACAGCCTGGGGAAATTTTACCTTGTTGCTGCAAAGCACAAGGGGATGTGGAAGTGGATTGCTGAATCTCACCTGACTCACCGCCGTAACGGCGGCTGCGGCTGCATAACACGAAAGGGAAAACATTGTTTTCCCTTTTCTATTTCCACTTTCAGTTGCCAGAAACACTGCTCACAATGATGCTCAGGCTGGATGTGTCAGTTGCTCTTCAATATGGATCCAGCCATGTTCTGCGCTCACATCCCAGCCATTTAACCAGCGGCGCAGCATATTCATTGCCAGCATCGCACAGACAGCCTGGCGGGTTTCCACACTATGACGGCGCCCGGACCAGTTAACCCGCAACCCAACCGTTTTATCAGGTGTATGCAATGCCAGATTTTGCATATTGTCAGCATCAATTGCGCCAGTCACCAGCGCCAGAGAACTGCCCTGCTGTTCAGCCAGTTGCCGGGCACTCTGAACGCAGCCTGCCAGGCTCTCTGGTGCAGAAGAAGGTAAAACTTGCCCCTGAACCACCGCCACCCCGGCATTGGTCAACTGCCAGCACAGCATGCCGGCGGTAAACTGTTCACTCAGTGCCAGGGTCAGATGTTGCTCCTGTAACCGCATGGCAAGCTGTGCAGGTAATCCTTCGGTTCCTTCAAAAATCAGGCTTTCGCCCACCACATCACGAATTTTCTGCCAGGCCTGCTGCATGCCTGTACGCTGTGCAGAAGGGCCAGTCAACTTCAGTTCGATAATCGGCATTGAAGAGCGGTAACCCAGTACCACGCCTTCTGGTAATGGCAGGGGGTCCAGTTGCTGGGCGAGATCGCTTTCAGAACGGCCAAATGTGGTCATACGCAGGCACAACGGCATTTCAATGCTGGGGTAACGCTTGCGCAGGCGCGGTAAAATTTCCTGTTCAACCATCTGCTTAAATTCAGAAGGAACCCCTGGCGTGAAAAAAATCAGGCAACGGTTAAGCTGCATGGCAAACCCGCAGGCAGTCCCAACCGGGTTATCAATCATTTCGCTGCCCGCCGGGATCATCGCCTGCTTGCGGTTACTGGGTGCCATTGGCCTGCCGCGCTCTGCAAAGAAACGCGCCATATGCGCCAGCCACTCTTCATGGATAACCAACTCTGTACCCGCAGCTTTCGCGGCAGCTTCCGCACTCAGGTCGTCACTGGTTGGCCCCAGGCCACCGTTGACTATCAGGATATCCGCCTCGTGGCTGCGCGCCTGCAGTATCGCCACCAGGTCGGCAAATTTATCCCCGACAGTCTGGCGACGTGTCATAGGGAACCCCTGTTCAAATAAGAAATCAGCAAGCCAGGATGCATTGGTATCGACTATCTGCCCATACAGCACTTCATCGCCGGTAGAGAGCATTTCCACATTTAACATCGATATACTCCAGTGGGAGGGAAGCCACCACTATAGCGCAGTGGTTTGGCAAATACACAGATACACCAGTTTCACCTTACGCCGCGCACAAGTTGTTACGCGGCATAAGGTTTGTGGGGAAAGTGACTGAAGGGGGATTAAAACGCCGCACTGACACCCAGATACGGGCCATCAATAATCGTATTCCGGTTGTCGTTCCGGTCTTTCAGGCTCATATAGCGATAACCTGCTTCAACCGTTAACGGGCGGAACACCATCCAGCGGCCACCTGCCTGCACTTCCTGATAGGAATCAATACGTGAAGCAAAAGCATCTGGCGCGTAATAATACTGCCCGAAGACAGAGACGTGGCTCATGACCGGTACACTAAGACCTCCGCCAATTCCCAGCGCGTAACCTGTTTTCCCGTGGTCAGGCTTGATATACAGCCCCTTGCCACCCAGAGTTACCATTGCCGGGCCAACGGGCAGGTTGTAGCCCAGCCCCAGGTCAGCGATATAACCATTGTCATTATGACGGGTCCAGTCACCACTGAGCGCCACGCCACTGGTGGAAGTCCCCATACCCACACCAATGCTGGTGTATTTATGCCCGGCCTGGCCGTAAATCCCTATGGCACTGGCTGAGCCAGATACTGCAAAAAGCCCACCGACTGCCAACAATAGATACTTATTCATTTTGTTTTCCTGAATTCAGATACCTGGCAAATTAACCTGTTGAAGCACAAAGCGGATTTTACCCGCTGGAAGGCGACATTCAAGACGGAAATTTGGTGCTTTCTCAACAGAATGTAACAAGCACGCCCTGGGGTGTTTATTGTTGTTCTGCAACCCACTGCATCACGGCGTTACGGGCAATTTTAATGCCGCCCTGGCGTAATACATCTGGCAACAGTAACCACTGAACGGGTTGCTGGAAACGTGCCAGTTTATCCCGAACCCAGTCACTTAATGTTACCAGCGCGCTGGCATCAACCAGTTCCACAACAGCTACCGGACGATGCCCAAATTCTTCATCGGCACGGGGTACAACGATGACCTGCTGAACCTGTGGATGCGCCATGATAACCCGCTCAACTTCTTCCGGTTGAATGCTTTCTCCACCACTGAAAAAGAGATTATCGAGCCGCCCGTGTATGGTGAGCGTGTTACCGGTGTAAGTTCCCCGGTCACGGGTGGCAAACCACCCCGCTGAGTTCAACAGTGGCAGTAAATGGCCCTGATGCCAGTAACCGGCCGCCAGACTGTCACCCCGTAACCAGACTTCATTATCCACAATGCATACCTCGCGGCCTGCTAATGGTTGCCCGACATCCCCGCGGCCATTGGCACGTTTTGCTGTCACTGTTGAAGCCATTTCAGTCATGCCATAGCCGCACCAGCAGGCAATACCTCTCTGTTGCGCTTCATCGGTTAATGCGACAGGAATTGCAGCCCCGCCCAGTAGTACCGCTTTTAAATTACCCAATGAAACCGGATTATCGGCCAGTAAGCGCCACAACTGAGTAGGAACCAGAGATGCATGCGTACACCCCTGCAATGCCTGGGGCAACGGCTGGTCAGGGCGCAGGGCCATGGCAGCCCCGGTTGCCAGCCAGCGCCATAAAATACCCTGGCCGGAGACATGAAACAGTGGCAGTGACAGTAACCAACAGTCATCACGCTCAAACGACATCAGTGCAGTTACGCCCCTGGCGCTGGCAAGTTGTGCGGTTGCCGTGTGTACAGCGGCCTTTGGTAGCCCGGTAGAGCCAGATGTCAGAGTCATGGAGACAAAGCGCTCTGGTTGCCACGGTTCTGCCCACTCCCCAGTCAGTGGCTGGTAATGTAAAACAACCGGACCGGGCACCGCATCACAGTCAAAACTCAGAGCAAAATGAATGGATAACGATGGGATAAGGGCTTCCAGCAAGGTATCCGGCAGTTGCGGGTTGAGCGGCAACACCCGGGCGCCACATTGCAACAGCGCCAGCCAGCTTAATAATAACGGCATACTGTTGCGACCACGCAGGGCAACGCCCATTCCAGCATTCACTCCCTGGTGATGAAAGCTGGTCGCCAGGTTATCCACAAGGTTTGCCAGTTGCTGCCAGCTTATTTCACCATGTTGAGTTTGCAACGCGACTTTTTGCGGCACAAAGCGCGCCCAGTGCCGCCAGGGGTAATTTGCCAGCGTCATTGCACCAACTCCAGCTCAGACGGGCTGACTAGCGGCAATGTGCTTCCCGGCCAGGGGCGTAATAACTGAGCCTGCATTAAAGAGAGCGTGTCCAGCCCCGGAGTCATTTGGGGCGTCAACCATGCAGCGATGCGCGCCAGTTGTGTTAGCCCAAGGCTTGATTCAATCGCCGAACTGATTATCACGTTCATACCACACGCATGAGCCTGATTAACCCATGCCTGTACCTGTTGCAGGCTGCCAGTTAGTGACGGTTTAATGACCACAGTGTTGACTTCCGGACACGGGCTTATCGCCACATGTCCGTCGCGCAGGCTTTCATCCCACGCCAGCTTAATGCCGGTTTCCCGGGCAAAGGCCAGTGATAACTCAGGGGTTTTACAAGGCTCTTCAAAAAAAGCAATTCGCGAGCGTAACGCTTCTGGCACATACCGGGCAAACTGTGCGGCTTTTTCCGCAGACCAGCTCCGGTTGGCATCCAGACGCAACCAGAGATCCGGAATAGCATCCAGCAATAAGCTGACCACCATACCATCGCGTACCGCTTCATAGAGGCCCACTTTTATTTTGGCTTCTTTACGGCCAGGTAACCCCTGCAACAGCGAAAATAACGCATCCGGGTCACCGGTACACAGTGGCACCGAGTGGTAATTTGCCTCCTCAGGCAGTTCACCAGACAACTCCGCCAGTGCGCAACTCAACCCAAAAGCAACCGAAGGTTGTGCCGGAAGTTCAGAAGCCTGCCCTGCCTGCCAGCCAGATAACCAGCGCAGCGCAGCAGCCTGCGCTTCTTCGAGGCTTTCTGTACTCAGGCCGGGCAATGGGGCAATTTCTCCCCATCCCCGTTGATTGCCTTCACACAGTTCAACCACAAACCCTTCACGCATTTTCAGCCTGCGGTCACGAATCACCACTCCAGTGTCCATGGGAATGGTGTAACGCCAGAGTTGTGCCTGTCGCATTTACGGGTTCCGTTTAAATTTCGTGAAATCAGGCTGGCGCTTCTGGTTGAATGCATTGCGCCCTTCCTGGCCTTCTTCCGTCATGTAAAACAGCATCGTGGCATTACCCGCCAGCTCCTGTAACCCGGCCTGACCATCGCAGTCAGCATTCAACGCTGCTTTCAGACAACGTAATGCCATCGGGCTGTTTTTCAACATTTCGCGGCACCAGCGCACTGTCTCTTTTTCAAGACTTTCCAGCGGAACAACTGTATTGACCAGCCCCATATCCAGCGCCTGCTGTGCATCGTACTGACGGCACAAAAACCAGATTTCGCGCGCTTTTTTCTGGCCGACAATACGTGCCATATAAGATGCGCCCCAGCCGCCATCAAACGAACCAACTTTTGGCCCGGTCTGGCCAAAAACAGCATTTTCAGCCGCAATGGTGAGGTCGCACATCAGGTGTAACACATGCCCGCCACCAATGGAGTAACCAGCAACCATCGCCACGACAGGTTTCGGGCAGGTACGGATTTGGCGTTGAAAATCCAGCACATTCAGGTGGTGCACACCAGAGTCGTCTTTATAACCACCGTAATCGCCGCGCACTTTTTGGTCGCCACCCGAACAAAATGCTTTATCGCCTTCCCCGGTCAGCACAATAACACCAATATTATCGTCATAACGCGCATCAGCCAGGGCCTGAATCATCTCTTTAACGGTCTGCGGGCGAAAGGCGTTACGCACTTGCGGGCGGTTAATGGTGATTTTCGCTATCCCCTCTGCCGATTTGTGGTAGCGGATATCGTCGTAACCTTCAGAGCAGTCCTGCCAGGATATGGGGGCATACAGTTCTTGTTCATCGGGGTAAATCATGGCTGTTCCTCAGAATAGTGAGTCAAAATATCAATAACACACTGGCAATATGCCGCCGGGTTTTCCCGGTGGGCATTGTGCCCGGCATGTTCAATGAGATGAGAAGGCGCGCCCAATGCCCGGGCGATAGCCTGAAATTTTTGGTCTCTCGCGCCACACAGATAATGGAACGGAACGGGCAGTGCTGCTAATGCGTCGCCCAGCCAGGGCTGGCGCCCTAACGACAGGTTGTCAAGGACGCTGGCAAGCGCATCAGGCTTATTGCCAGCACGCTCCTGAATTAATTGCGCGCGAACTGTATCAGAAAGTGAAGCAAATACTGGCTGGCGATACCAGGCATCCAGTACCTTATCCAGAGGCTCAGATATAAACCGCAGAGCCCAGCGCTGGTCTGCTTCAATACGTTGCAACCGCGACGTCTGGTCTGCAAGCCCGGGGTTACCGCCTTCAACAATAATCCCTTCCAGGCCTGCGGGCCGCTGGCAGGCCGTGTACATAGCCAGCCTGCCCCCCAGTGAATACCCTATAAGCCAGTACCGCGTAATATTCCGCTCCGCCAGCGTATGGGTCAGTTGCGTGAAGAACTCAGCGAACCCTTGTGTGGTAATTCCCTGAGATGCGCCATGACCGGGTAAATCAAGGTAGAGTTGTGGCCAGCGAGTAAACGCATTACGGGTCGCCTGCCAGTCATATGCTGAACCAAGGAAACCATGCAGCCAGACCAGATACGTTCGCTGAGGCTGTTCTCCCGGTATAATCTGCCCGGCGAGCTTCATTGCTGGCTGGCCCGGGCAACCAGTTTTTGTAACATCGCGGCGCCTTCTGCTTCTGGTACCTTCAGTTCAATCACTGTTGCTACCGCTGGCCCGGACCAGCACTGTTTCAGGCACCCGGCTAACTCCTCAAGTGACTGCGGTGCAATATATGGCAGGCCAAATAACGCAGCAGCATGGCGAAAATCTACATTCTGCGGCATGGCATAGAATTCGCTTCTTACTTCTGCCGGGGTGGGAAGCAGAGAAAAAATTTGCCCACCGTTGTTATTTACCACCACCAGGGCAACCGGAGCCGGGCTGGCTCTTAACAACGCCAGTGAGTTAAGGTCATACAGTGCGGATAAATCCCCCAGCACAGCAAGCGTTGGCCTGCAGGTTGCCCGTGAAACCCCCGCAAGGGTTGCTACCAGGCCGTCAATACCGCTGGCTCCCCGGTTGCCGTAGACAGGGTAACCACAAGGGAGTTGTGCCAATGCATCCACCAGACGCACCGATAAACTGTTACCAATAAACAACTGACCTTTTTCCGGTAATAGCCGGGGCAAACTCTTCGCCAGCCCCGCTTCGCCCGAAGCCGGAATTTCTTTTTCCACGGCCACTGCCGCCTGCTGCACATAAGCCCGGAGCGCTTCTGCCCAGCCAACCTGCTTGTGTGCCGGGTGTAAATCAAGCCAGGCTTCAACAGTTGCCTGGATACGCCGCCCACGGTGATGCCCCGGGTCAAGCCGCCCGGGTAAAGGGTCCACCAGCCACCAGTTATCCTGATGACCGCTGGCCTGCCACTGGAGCAGGCGTTTACTGGTAAGGCTCGCACCAAATTGCACAACGATACGCGCCTGTTCCAGTACCTGGAGCGCACCCGGGTTAGCAAGCCAGAGGTCAGCATGAGGCAACGGTTGCCCGGTGTGGGACTGGACATCACTAATCAACGGCCAGCCGAGCGTACTGGCCCAGTTAGCCACTCGCTCCCCTTCCTGAGCAGTCATCCTGCCCGCAATGACCACCCCTTTTTTCTGCCGCCAGCTATGCCAGTCAGGCTGTTGTGTGATACCGCCTGATGCGGTGTAGACTTGCCAGGGTTTTTCACCCTGCCACCAGTTTCCCAGTGCCTGCTGCCAGGTAAGGCCGGTATCGTCCATTTCGCCATATAAAGGCTCTGCAAATGGGCAGTTGATATGCAGCGCACCATGGCGCAACACGCCCATTTCGCTGTCAATGGCACTGGCTAACCAGCGTGCCGGAATGGATTCTGTGGGACGAGGTAAATTCAGCGTGGCGGCAGGGTGTGCGCCATAAATACCTGGCTGAACAATAGCCTGGTTGGCGCCACAATTAATTAATTCCGGCGGTCTGTCAGCGGTCAGTACCACCAGTTTTTCCCCCGTCAGGCCCGCTTCAATTACCGCAGGATAAATATTTGCTACCGCGGTTCCTGAAGTCACAATAACGGCGACTGGTGTACCACTGGCTTTGGCAAGACCAAGCGCAAGGTGACCCAACCCACGTTCATCAAAATGGGTATGAAAAACAAACCCCGATGTTTGAGTGGCAGCCAGTGTCAGTGGTGTGGAACGGGAACCCGGAGCAATACACACATGCCGGACTCCATTATGGTGTAATGCCTGCAAAATGACGGCAGCCCAGCGCCGGTTGAACGTGCTTAACGACATAACTTGACCCACATTAGCATTTGCAAAAAAGTATAGCGTCAGCAAACCCGCAGACATTGATATACATCGGCTTATCCGCTTTCAGCTGAACAATGAACGTAATGCCGCCACTTTATTTTCAATTTCCTGCCATTCTTCAGCCGGGTCTGACTGCGCGACAATACCCGCACCAGCATAAAGCCTGACTTTATCGTACTGAACCAGCGCAGAGCGAAGTGCCACACAAAACCCAGCGCTTGCCAGGCTGAGATAACCAGCAGACCCGGCATACCAGCCCCGGTTGAAAGGTTCATGTGCATGAATAAAGGCCAGCGCATCTTTGCGTGGCAACCCAGCGACAGCCGCTGTGGGTTGTAGTTGCATCAGGCATGCAGTGTCATCTGCATGGTTGAGGGTGGCAGTGATGGCCCGGTGTAAGTGCTGTACTTTACGCAGGCGGATCACCTGCACAGGCTCCACATCAATCTGCCCGGCTACGGCCTGCAACCGCTGGCAAATATCTTCCACAACCAGCCAGTTTTCATGCTGATTCTTTTTATCTTTCAGCAACCACTGGCTTTGTTGATCTGCCTTACTGTCATCGGCATCACGGCCAACCGTTCCGGCCAGGGCTTCGGTTGATAACTGCCGCCCCGCCCTGTGCCACAGGCGTTCGGGTGAAGAGCCCAAAAAAGCCTTGTGGGAGTCAAAAGCCATATAAAAGTGATAACAGTGGCTATTATGCTGCCGGCTTGCATGCATTAGCCACGCGGGAGACATGGGCCGGGAGAGTTGCATATCTGTTGCCCGCGCCAGCACCACTTTGTCGAAGCGTTTTCGGCCAATCGCCTGTGTCGCCTCAGTTACAAGGCCAGTCCACTGATCTTTTTCAGGCAGATGCACCTGCTCACAGACTCGTGCCGCCAGTGCAGGGATTGCGGTTGCCGGGCATAAACCGGACAACCACGATTCAGCCTCTTGTGCGGCTTCACGCAGGCTGCTTTCACTGTATAAGTTAAGGATTAACCGGGTCTGTGTGCCCTGACGTTGCCAGGTCAGGCGTGGGAGAAACAACTGCCCTTGTTGCGGGTTAAATGCATTGAGCCCCCACAGGCGTAGTTCCGGGTATTCAGGAAAGCGGGAAAGAAAACTCTGCCCTTCAGCCAGAGAGGTGAAGGTGCGCAATGCATACAATACGGCGTATTCTTCATGGCCATCACGGTGCTGCCAGTAAAACTGTGGCCAGCAAGTCTGGCTATTCAGCCAGCATAGCGGGTCCTGGCTATCGGCAAGGCTCAGATGAACCGACAATATTCTTACACCGGGTGTGTCGGGAAGTTCTTCACATAACGCTCGCTGCAACGCCTTTACCGCCTGTGTCAGTTCCATTTTCTGTCCCGCCACGTAAAAACCCCAAATTATACGTGGTCGGAACAGAAAGAGAATGCTGTGAGGCAATTTGGCTACCCAAAAAATGCGGTTACAGAAATGGGGTTATCGCTATGTGAGTAAATGCCCTGGCAGGCTTTATACATAATGGCTGAATGACAGACTCTGTACATCCGGAGGAAGGGGAATCGCTTTGCGAATATGCAGTTGCCGTTGCAGGCGGCCAAGCTGAGCATCGGCCCGCACCAGTAGCAAAGCATATCCGGTTTCAGACCAGCTATCAGGGTAATTCAGCAAAGTCGTAATACACTGGCTCAGGCCTGTAATATTTTGCCGGGCACGGATAACCCGCCGTTGAAGATCGTCGCTCATATGGCGCGCTCACTTTATTTATTTTCCCAGAGTCTGTTTACTATAGTTAACCCTGGTCATTTTGTATATTTTTTATCCATACCATACCGCGATGGGGGATATCATCTTCAAGGTATACATCGGTGATCGGCTCAAAGCCAAATTGCTGGTAAAAATGCTGCAAGTGTGCCTGCGCACTGAGATAAGGGGCAACATCCGGCCAGTGTTGCTGGCATGAAACCATAACGTGTTCCAAAAGCTGGTTACCCAACTTTTGCCCCCGGCAGGCAGGGTCAACTATCACGCGCCCAATCACCAGCGGGTGATGCCTGTCGCTGGTAAGAATTCGGGCGTAAGCCACCAGCTTGCCACCCTGCCAGCCAAGAATATGGCGGTTTTCACCCGATAAATCTTCCCCGTCGACATCCAGGTACGGGCAGTTTTGCTCGACAACAAATACTGCGCAACGCAGATGAAGCAGTGCATATAACTGCGGTACAGTCAGTTCTGAATGGTGTAAGTCCTGCCAGGTTAGCATGCTGTTCTCCCACAATATTTCCGATAAAAAAACCGCCGTTGCCGGCGGTTTAATATTGATGAAAAAGAAGGAAAAAGCGTGGTTTTTCCTTCTTTTTAGTTAGCAGTCGAAAATCAATGAATTGATTTTCCTGGTTTTTTATTGGATGACATCCTCTCGTTCTGTGCGGACATGAGGTTTGTTATCAGACTCAAAAACCGCCGTTGCCGGCGGTTTAATACGGGTAGACCTGTTGTAATACAATGATTACATCAAAGGCTGGGCCAGTTGCACAAGACTAATCAGCGGTTGCGGCCAAATCCCTAACAGCAACACCAGAACAGCAGAGATCAGTACCACAATCCCCCCGGCAGTGAACGCCCAGTTAGATGGGGTATCACGAGCGGGTTGCTGCGGTTTGGACAAGTAGAGGCTGACAGTAACGCGCAGGTAGTAGTACAGGCCTATCGCACTCCCCACCACTACAGCGCCTGTCAGCCACCACAGGTGCGCATGCACACCCACAGCAAGGATATAGAACTTACCGATAAAGCCCAGAGTCATTGGGATCCCGGCCAGGGAAAGCATCATGACAGTCATCACTGCTGCCAGGACAGGACGGTGCCAAAACAGACCACGGTAGGAATACAGGGTATCCGCATCCGGGCCACGGTAAGGGCTGGACATCAGGCTGACAATACCAAACGCGCCCAGGCTGCTGAACAGGTAACCGGTCAGGTAGACACCTACAGCCTCCATGGAGACCTCGCCACTGTGCAGCGCAATCAATGCCACCAGCAAGTACCCCAGGTGGGAAATAGATGAATAACCGAGCAGGCGTTTAATATTGGTCTGACTAAGCGCCATCAGGTTACCGAACAGGATAGAGGCAAATGCGATTATCCCCAGAACAATACGCACCGCTTCGCTGTTACCCATTGGTGCATACAGGAACAGGCGCATCACCACACCAAAAATGGCAATTTTACTGGCGGTCGCCAGGAAGGTAGACACCGGCGCAGGCGCACCCTGATAAACATCAGGCGTCCACAAGTGGAACGGTACCAGCGACAATTTGAAACCTAACCCGACAATCATCAGGCCAAGCCCGGCCAACAACAGTGGTTCATGAAGCATGCTGTCATTGAGGCTCTTGCCAATACTGACAAAAGACAGGCTGCCAGACTCCGCATACAACAGCGCAATACCAAACAACAGGAAAGACGATGCCGCAGCAGACATAATGGTGTATTTGATACTGGCTTCAAGTGAGCGTTTTTGCCGGTATGCATAGCCAATCAGGCCAAATAATGGCAGAGAAATCAGCTCGATACCGATAAACAGTGAAGCCATATGATTAGCGCAGGACAGTAAAATCCCACCCATCGCGGCAATCAAAACCAGTAAGTAAAACTCTTCACGGTTATCCGGATAACCCTGCAACCAGGGATAAGCAAAGGTACAAGTCGCCAGACTTGCCGCCAGCACCAGCCCGGTGTAGAGCGCAGCGTAACCATCGACACGCAACAGTGGCGTGATATCCATCGCGCCGACCTGGGTAGAAAACCACAATGAGACCAGTGCGGCATTCAGCCCGATTACAGATAACGTGGCATTAAGAAAGTGGTCGCGTCGCCACGCAATGGAGAGCATCACAACCACCACTGTCAATCCGACGATCAACAGCGGCAGCAGCGCGATCAGTTGTTGAGCAGTTATTGTCATGGCGAATTACGGCCTTGTAGTTGAAATAGAACTGGTAAACCACTGCTGGATATTACTCACAGCAGCGTGTGAGGTATCCAGAACCGGTTGCGGGAAGAACCCAAGCAGCAGCAGGAGCGCGACCAGCAACAAAATAATAAATAATTCCCGCATCGACAGGCCAGGCATCGGCTTACGTGCCGCTTCACTTTTCGCCTGCCCAAAATAGGCACGGTGCAGCATCGCCAGCGAGTAAACTGATGCGAACACCAGGCCAAAGGTGGAGATAACCGTAATAACCGGCACCACATGGTAGCTACCGAACAGGATCATAAATTCGCCAACGAAGTTACCCGTTCCCGGTAATCCCAGAGTGGCGACAGCAAAGAACATAGACAACGCCGGCAACCAGCGAATGTTACTCCACAGCCCGCCCATCAAACGCATATCACGAGTGTGCATTCTCTCGTAAATCTGACCACACAGGATGAACAACCCGGCAGCAGACAAACCATGGGCAATCATCTGCACCACAGCGCCCTGATAAGCCAACTGACTGCCGGAATAGATAGCAATCATCACGAAGCCCATATGGGACACCGAGGTGTAAGCGATAAGGCGTTTGATATCTGTCTGGGTGAATGCCATCCACGCACCGTAGAAAATACCAATCACCCCAAGCCACATGGCGACAGGCGCAAACTCAGCTGATGCGTTAGGGAACAATGGCAGAGAGAAACGCAATAAACCGTAAGCTGCGGTTTTCAGCAGGATCCCCGCGAGGTCAACAGAACCCGCAGTAGGTGCCTGAGAGTGGGCATCCGGTAGCCAGCCATGCAGTGGAACCACTGGCATTTTAACCGCAAAGGCAATGAAGAAGCCGAGCATCAACAGCCATTCCACGGTGTGCGACATCGGCGTGTGCAACAGTTCGGTGTAGTTGAACGTCCAGACACCGGTCGCATTGTAGTGCACCAGCACCAACGCCAGAATAGCTATCAGCATCACCAGGCCGCTTGCCTGGGTATAGATGAAGAATTTGGTGGCTGCGCTGATACGTGTCTTCCCGTCGGAGGCTTTATGGCCCCACAGAGCTATCAGGAAGTACATGGGAACCAGCATCATTTCCCAGAAGAAGAAGAACAGGAACATATCAATCGCCAGGAAGACGCCGATCACGCCGCCCAGTATCCACATCAGGTTGAGGTGGAAGAAGCCCTGATATTTTTCAATTTCATTCCAGGAACACAGTACCGCCAAAACACCCAGCAGCGAGGTCAGCACCACCATCAGCAATGACAGCCCATCCAGCGCAAGGTGAATGGAAATGCCAAAGCGTGGGATCCACGGCATGGAAAATTCAGATTGCCACTGTGGCAACCCTGTTGCCTGAGTGAGTGAATAACCGCCTTGCAGCCAGAGTTGCAACGACAGCGCGAGTGTCAGCCCCATGGTAATCAACGCTATCCAGCGCGGTGTACGAACGCCAAAACGCTCGGTCTGCCAGCACAGGAAGCCGCCGATAAAGGGAATGAGTATTAGCCAGGGTAATAACATGGCAATTTATTTCCTTATTGATCTATCTGATGGTGAGACTGTGTTGCCACACACCATGCATTGCACGCAGTCACGCCATAAGAACAGGAAAAACAGCACAACATAATTTTCAGGGAAACAGGTTTCTCCGCTCCCCTGATATCCATTAATGCAACACCATCAGCAGTGCCAGTACCACAACAGCACCGATGCTCATCGATGCAACATACCAACGTAAATGACCGCTTTCGCTTAACAGCAAACCTCTGCCTGCAAAACGCGACAATATTGCCGGGATGTTCATCAATGCGTTCAGTGGGTCTCGTTGCAGCAACCAGCCAATTGCTTTAAATGGCTTGACGAAAATGGCGTCATATAACCAGTCGAAGCCCCACGCATGGAACCACCATGTGCTGAAGAGACGCCCCGGTGCGCTTTTGGCAATCGCACTGACCAGCGTACGTTTACCCAACCACAGCCAGGCAGCAATCAGGATGCCGATAATCGCAACGGCCCCGGAGGCCATTTCCAGTGTTGTTTTTCCTGCATGCCCCAAATCGCTTTCCGGCAACACGCCAGCCAGCGGTGGCGTAATTAATGCTCCCACGAAAGTAGACAGCACCAGCAACACCAGCAACGGCAAGTGGTGGGTGATGCCTTTCCCGGCATGAGCATGAATTTTTTCTTCGCCATGGAACACGATGAAGATCATACGGAAGGTATAAATTGAGGTGAGGAATGCCCCAACCAGCCCGGCCAGCATCAGGTTCTGGTGACCACTGGCAAGAGCGCCCCACAGAATCTCATCTTTACTGTAGAAACCTGCGGTAATCACAGGCAACGCAGACAACGCCGCGCCACCAACCAGGAAGCAGACATAAACCAGTGGAATCGACTTACGTAAGCCGCCCATTTTGAAGATGTTCTGTTCGTGGTGACATGCCAGGATAACAGAGCCTGAAGACAGGAACAGTAACGCTTTAAAGAACGCGTGGGTCATCAGGTGGAAAATCGCCGCATCCCATGCCTGTACCCCAAGAGCCAGGAACATATAACCAATCTGACTCATGGTTGAATAAGCCAGCACACGTTTGATATCCGTCTGCACCAGGGCAGCAAACCCCGCCAGTACCAGAGTCACTGCACCAACGATACCCACCAGGTGAAGTACTTCTGGCGTCATCAGGAACAGCCCATGGGTACGGGCAATCAAATAAACCCCGGCGGTTACCATGGTTGCTGCGTGGATCAGCGCGGAAACTGGGGTTGGGCCCGCCATGGCATCAGCCAGCCATGTCTGCAACGGCAACTGTGCTGATTTACCCACAGCACCACCCAGCAGCATCAACGTTGCCCACTGCAACATCGTGTTGCCCGCGGCAAAGTGTTGCGGTGCCAGTTCCACCATTTCGCGGAAATTCAGCGTACCGAGTTCGTTATAGAGAATGAACAGCGCGAAAGCCAGGAACACGTCGCCCACGCGGGTAACGATAAAGGCTTTCATGGCTGCCGCTCCATTTTTCGGGTCGGTATAGTAGAAGCCAATCAGCAGGTAAGAGCACAGCCCCACCCCTTCCCAACCCAAATACATCAGCATCAGGTTATCGGCCAGAACCAGAATCACCATGCTGGCAATAAACAGGTTGGTATAGGCAAAAAAGCGTGAATAGCCTTCTTCACCACGCATATACCAGGAAGCGAACATATGGATAAGGAAGCCAACCCCGGTTACGACAGACAGCATCGTCAGTGACAGGCCATCCAGCACCAGGTTGAAAGCGACAGTAAAATTACCGACCGACATCCAGGTCCACAAAGGTAAAGTAAATGCCTGTTTACCGTGGTTGAAGAAATCCATCCCCACCCAGGCGGTCACTAAAGCGGCAAGACCAACAGAGCCAACCCCTACCGTCGCCGACAGGTTTTCTGACCAGCGCCCACGAGAAAAGGCCAGTAATACATAGCCAAGCAGTGGCAGGAAAAAAGTTAACCAAAGCAGATTCATCCGCGCATCTCACTTACTGAATCGATATTCAGATTCTGGCGACGACGATGGAGCTGCAACAGCAGCGCCAGACCGATACTGGCTTCCGCCGCAGCAAGGGTAATTGCCAGGATGTACATGACCTGCCCTTCCGGCTGCCCCCAATAACTGCCTGCCACGACAAATGCCAGGGCGGCAGCGTTGATCATTACTTCAAGACTAATCAGCATGAACAGCAGGTTACGACGAATCATCAACCCGGTCAGGCCAAGGACAAAGAGAATGGCCGCGAGAATGAGCCCATGTTGTAGCGGTATCATGCGCGTTCCTCCGATTTTCTTGTTGCCATGTCACCAGAGCGGTTACTGAGTACTTCGCCCTGACGCTCTTCCCGGCCAATATGGAAGGCAACAACCAGTCCGGCCAGCAGCAACATGGATGCCAACTCAACAGCCAGAACGTATGGGCCAAATAAAGCAATGCCGACCTGTTTGGCGTTAATAGCCACGCCATTAATGCCTTGATCATTCAGGCCTGTAATGCCTTTTATGATGACAAACAACAGCACCGCGCTCAGAATGCCCGGGCCAATCCACAATTGAGGTTTGAGCCAGGCGCGTTCTTGTTCCACAACCGAGTTGCCGAGATTAAGCATCATCACCACGAATACGAACAACACCATAATGGCGCCCGCGTAAACGATGATTTCCAGTGCACCGGCAAAATAAGCGCCCATGGAGAAAAACACACCGGCAATAGATAACAACGACACAATCAGATACAACAATGCGTGCACCGGATTGGTATGCGTGATCACCCTCAGGGTGGTCAGGATGGCCACAAGGGCACAAACATAAAATGAAAATTCCATTCCCGACTCCTTAAGGTAACAGGCTCTTGACGTCGATAGGTTTGGCTTCGTTTTCCGCCTGGCCTTTATCTTTTCCGTCAATTGCCATACCGGCCATACGATAGAAGTTATATTCCGGATATTTACCCGGCCCGGAAATCAACAAATCTTCTTTTTCGTACACCAGGTCCTGACGCTTGAATTCACCCAGCTCAAAATCCGGCGTCAACTGAATCGCGGTTGTAGGACAGGCCTCTTCACACAGGCCGCAAAAGATGCAGCGTGAAAAGTTGATACGGAAAAATTCCGGATACCAGCGACCATCTTTCATCTCTGCTTTTTGCAGGGAGATACAACCTACCGGGCAGGCTACCGCACATAAGTTACAGGCAACGCACCGCTCTTCACCATCCGGGTCACGGGTAAGCACAATGCGCCCACGGTAACGGGGTGGCAGATAAACCGGCTCTTCTGGATACATCCGGGTTTCACGCTTAGCAAAAGCATGCATCCCTATCATCCAGATACTGCGCAGTTGGGTGCCGAAACCAACCACTAATTCTTTCAATGTCATGGTTTTTTCACCCCTTAAGATGCCTGCCAGAGAATAACCGCAGCGGTTACCAACAAGTTAATCAAAGTCAGTGGCAGACACACTTTCCAGCCAAAGGCCATCACCTGGTCATAACGTGGACGCGGCAGTGCGGCACGAATCAGAATAAACATCATCATGAAGAACGCGGTTTTCAGTGCGAACCAGATGAATGGCGGTAACCAGGGACCATTCCAGCCGCCAAAGAACAGAGTGACAATCAACGCTGAGACCGTCACGATGCCGATGTATTCCCCCACAAAGAACAAACCGAATTTCATCCCGGAATATTCAATATGGTAACCATCTGCCAGTTCCTGTTCAGCTTCCGGTTGGTCAAACGGGTGACGGTGACACACCGCCACCCCCGCAATCGCAAAGGTGATAAAGCCGAAGAACTGCGGCACGATGTTCCACAAATGCGCCTGGCTGTTCACAATGTCGGTCATATTGAATGACCCCGCCTGTGCAACCACACCCATCAGGGACAAACCGAGAAACACTTCATAACTCAGCGTTTGTGCAGAAGCACGCATTGCGCCCAGCAGCGAGTATTTGTTGTTGCTGGACCAACCGGCAAATAACACAGCGTAAACCGCAAGCCCGGCCATCATCAGGAAAAACAGAATCCCGATATTGAGATCAGCCACCACCCATGTGGGGCTGACCGGCACAATCGCGAACGCCAGTAACAATGACGTGAACGCAATAATCGGTGCCAGAGTAAAAATAACCCTGTCGGAGAAGCGCGGGATCCAGTCCTCTTTAAAGAACATTTTGATCATATCGGCCGCTAACTGCAGCGACCCGCCCCACCCCACGCGGTTTGGCCCGTAACGATTCTGGAACAGGCCAAGCAAACGGCGTTCACCAAAACTCATGAAGGCACCGCACACCACTACAACCAAAATAATAACCACCGCTTTCAGCACACTGAAAATGACGGAGAGAACTTCAGGTGTCAGCCAGCTCATGCTTGTGCCTCCTGCAGATTACTCAGTTGCGCCCCGGCCAGAACCGGTGCAACGCCCGGCATCCCCATCGGCAGGCCAACCTGCCCGGCAGCCAGACCGTCACTCAACTGAACCGGCAAGCGCAGGGTTTGCCCATCGACAGTGAAACTCGCCACCGCGCCTTCGTTAATACCAAGGCTTGCGGCATCCGCAGGGTTCAGGCGCAACACAGCAACCGGCATACGTTTCTGGAAAACCGGTGAACGCTGCGATAACTCATCGCTGCCAAACAGGTGGTAATAAGGGGCAACACGCCACTGACCAGCAACCGGAGCAAACGGCTGTGGCACACTGGTGAACCAGGCTGCCTGCTTGTCTGCTGGTTCAATCAGGCGTACACCCGGGTCGCCAAAGCGTAAGTGCCCGCCCACTTCGTCCTGGAATTTGTTCCAGGCTTGTGGTGAGTTCCATCCCGGAGCCCAGGCAAAAGGTACCTGCTGACGCTCTGCACCAGGTTGGTTGTTCCCTTCCATTGAGAAAGCGAACATGGTGTCCTGGTCTTGTGGCTGGCGAGGCTCATGCACACTGATATTGGCGCGCATCGCCGTGCGGCCACTGTAACGATGAGGTTCACGCGCCAGTTTTTGTCCACGGATACGGAAGCTGGCTTCCGGCGCGGCGTCTTTCATACCAGACAGTTGCGGGAACTTCGCGATACAGGCATCAATGACGTGATCAAGCTGAGTCCAGTCCACCGCACGGTTTTCTACCATGCTGTGCAACGAATGCAGCCAGCGCCAGCTTTCCAGCATAACCCAGTCACTGTGATAGTAAGCCGGGTCGAATACCTGGAAGAAACGCTGTGCACGACCTTCGTTATTCACCACTGTGCCATCGCTTTCTGCAAAACTTGCCGCAGACAAGACCAAATGTGCGTGATCCATGATTTGGGTGCGCTGATGGTCAATCACCATCACCAGTGGTGCTTTACTGAGCGCGGCATCCACCCGGGATGCACTGGCGTGGCGGTGCAGGTCATTTTCCAGCACAATCACGGCATCTGCGTTGCCGCTTTCCAGCTCGCTGAGTGCGGTATCAAGTGAACCTCCACCCAGCAAACCAAGGCCAACACTGTTCACTGAGCGTGCTACCAGGGTAATACCAACATCGGCACCACGATTTTTCAGCGCTGTCGCCACATTACCTGCCGCTTCCAGCAATGCTTCACTACCGGCGTTAGTGCCGGAAATGATCAGTGGTTTTTTCGCACCAGCCAGTGCCTGAACAATAACATCCACTTTATTTTTCAGGTCATTGTCGGTGAGTTCAACCGCCGGCGCTGCGCTATCCAGCGCACTGGCAATAGCAAAACCGAGTCGCGCCTGGTCTTCAACCGGCGCACGGTAAGTCCATGCGGCAATATCATCCAGCCGGGTACTGTCAACATTGGTTACAAACAGCGGGTGTTTGGCATGCTGCCCAATATTGAGGATGGCGGCAATTTGCCAGTCAGCCACTTTTTGTGCCGCTGCCATTTCGCGCGCTTTGCCTTTTACTGCCTGGCGCACAGCCAGTGCTGCACGGGCTCCGGTTTGTGTGAGGTCTTCACCCAAAATCAGCACCGCGTCATAGCTTTCAATTTCGCGCAGTGACGGAGTGCGAACACCGCCTTCACGCAGAATACTCAACATGCGTTGCAGCCGGGACTGTTCACCCGCGGCAATACCAGTATAGAAGTTGCCTTCCCCCACCAGTTCACGCAGTGCGAAGTTGCTTTCCACACTGGCGCGCGGTGAGCCAATACCAATCACGCGTTTAGACTGGCGGAGAATATCTGCCGCGCCCTGCAAGGCCTGCTCTGCATTAACCGCGATAATATCGTCGCCACGGCGTTGCAGTGGTTGATGTGGACGGTCTTCACGGTTCACATAACCGTAGCCAAAGCGCCCACGGTCACACAGGAAGTAATGGTTCACCGAGCCATTGTAGCGGTTTTCGATGCGGCGCAACTCACCATAACGTTCACCCGGGCTGGTGTTGCACCCCAGGCTGCACTGCTGGCAAATACTCGGCGCAAACTGCATATCCCATTTACGGTTATAGCGCTCTGAGTGGGTTTTATCGGTAAATACACCGGTTGGGCACACTTCCACCAGGTTACCGGAAAATTCACTTTCCAGCGTACCGTCTTCCGGGCGGCCAAAGTAGACGTTGTCGTGCGCGCCATAAACCCCAAGGTCGGTGCCATCGGCATAATCTTTGTAGTAACGGACACAACGATAGCAGGCAATACAGCGGTTCATTTCATGGGAAATAAACGGCCCCAGATCCTGGTTTCTATGTGTACGTTTGGTAAAACGATAACGGCGGAAGCTGTGGCCGGTCATCACTGTCATATCCTGAAGATGGCAGTTCCCACCCTCTTCGCAAACAGGACAATCGTGCGGATGGTTGGTCATTAACCATTCCACCACGCTTTCACGAAATTGCTTCGCTTCTTCATCTGCAATTGAAATAAAGGTACCGTCTGACGCTGGTGTCATACAGGACATCACCAGGCGACCACGGGTATCTTCGGCATTTTGGTATTGCTTCACCGCACACTGGCGGCAGGCACCCACACTCCCCAGTGCCGGGTGCCAGCAAAAGTACGGAATATCAAGGCCGAGAGAGAGACACGCCTGCAACAGGTTGTCTGCACCATCTACCTCATACTCTTTGCCGTCTACATGAATCGTTGCCATAGTCAGCATGCTTCCATCAGGCCTGACGCTGTCAGGCGTTAATCAAAATTCGGTTCGCGGCGCTTACCCGCTTAGGGGTTGCGGCTTACCAGCGCGCTTTCAACAGGTTTGGCTGTATCCCGTTTATCAGTCGGGTATTGTTAAAATCCTGCTTAATACCTGCTTCAAATTCTTCGCGGAAGTATTTAATCGCGCTTTGTAAAGGCTCCACTGCCCCAGGTGCATGAGCGCAGAAGGTTTTGCCCGGGCCCAGTGAACGGCACAACTGCTCAAGCGTTTCGATATCGCCAGGCTGCCCTTCACCTTTTTCAATGGCACGCAAAATTTTTACGCTCCATGGCAAACCATCCCGGCATGGCGTACACCAGCCACAGGATTCTCGCGCGAAAAACTCTTCCAGGTTGCGCACCAGGGAAACCATGTTGATTTCGTGGTCAACCGCCATTGCCAGCGCTGTACCCAAACGACTTCCCGCTTTACCAATACTTTCAAATTCCATTGGTAAATCAAGATGAGCATCAGTAAGGAAGTCAGTACCTGCGCCACCTGGTTGCCAGGCTTTAAACTTCAGGCCATCACGCATGCCGCCGGCATAATCTTCAAGAATTTCACGGGCAGTGGTGCCAAACGGCAGTTCCCAAACGCCGGGGTTTTTTACACGCCCGGAGAAGCCCATCAATTTGGTGCCATTATCTTTGCTCTTGCCCGCCGATATGCCCTGATACCATTCAAGACCGTTAGCCAGAATGGCCGGGACATTACACAGGGTTTCGACATTGTTAACACAAGTCGGCTTACCCCAGACGCCAGCACTGGCCGGGAAAGGTGGCTTGGAACGTGGATTAGCCCTGCGGCCTTCCAGCGAGTTTATCAACGCCGTTTCTTCGCCGCAGATATAGCGCCCGGCACCAGTATGCACGAACAGCTCAAAATCAAAGCCAGAACCGAGAATGTTTTTCCCCAGTAACCCGGCTTCGGTAGCTTCCGCAATGGCACGGCGTAAATGCTGAGCGGCTTCAATATATTCGCCACGCAGGAAGATGTAGCCACGGTAAGCTTTCAGCGCAAATGCCGCAATAAGCATCCCTTCCACCAGCAGATGTGGTTGTTGCTCCATCAGCAACCGGTCTTTGTAGGTGCCAGGTTCCATTTCATCGGCGTTACACAGCAGGTAACGGATATTCATGGATTCGTCTTTCGGCATCAGGCTCCACTTGAGCCCGGTAAGAAAGCCTGCGCCACCACGGCCTTTTAGCCCGGAGTCTTTTACCAGACTGACAATTTCATCAGGTGCCATGCCAGACAAAGCTTTCCGCGCACCCTCGTATCCATTCTTGCTGCGGTATTCATCCAGCCAGACGGGTTGTTTATCATCCCGCATCCGCCAGGTCAGCGGATGGGTTTCGGCAGTACGAATAATCGTCTTCATTTATACTGCTCCAGAAGTTCCGGGATAGCCTCAGGCGTGAGATGGCTGTGGGTATCCTCATCGATCATCATGGTCGGCCCTTTGTCACAGTTACCCAGACAGCAGGTCGGCAGCAGTGTAAAACGGCCATCAAACGTAGTTTGACCCGGTTTGATTTCCAGGTGTTTTTCAATGGCTGACTGAATACCCTGGTAACCGGTGATATGGCACACCACACTGTCACAATAGCGAATCACATGGCGGCCAACAGGCTGACGGAAGATTTGGCTGTAGAATGTCGCCACACCTTCAACATCACTGGCGGGAATACCCAGCAGGTCTGCAATTTCACCAATTGCACCATCAGGCACCCAGCCACGTTGTTTCTGGACGATTTTCAGCGCTTCAATGGACGCCGCACGCGGGTCTTCATAGTGATGCTTTTCGTGCTCAATCGCCTCACGCTCTGCGGCACTCAGTGCAAAGGCACCCGTTTGGGGTTGTTGATTATCGTGCATAATTAGCGGTCCACATCTGACATAACAAAATCGATACTCCCCAGATACACAATCAGGTCGGAAACCAGACTGCCGCGGATAACCGACGGGATCTGTTGCAGGTGAGCAAAACTTGGCGTGCGTACACGGGTACGGTAGCTCATCGTGCTGCCATCACTGGTCAGGTAGTAACTGTTTATCCCCTTCGTTGCTTCGATCATCTGGAAGGATTCATTGGCCGGCATTACCGGGCCCCAGGATACCTGCAGGAAGTGGGTGATCAGGGTTTCGATATGTTGCAACGTGCGCTCTTTTGGCGGCGGCGTTGTCAGCGGGTGATCCGCTTTAAACGGCCCTTCCGGCATATTGTTCAGGCACTGTTCCAGAATACGCAGACTCTGGCGCAACTCTTCAACCTTAAGCATGACACGGGTGTAGCAGTCGCTCACGCCACCACCAACCGGAACTTCAAAATCGAAATTTTCGTATCCGGAGTAAGGGCGGGCTTTACGGACGTCGAAATCAATCCCGGTGGCGCGTAACCCGGCACCTGTTGTGCCCCAGGCCAGCGCTTCTTTCGCGCCGTAGGCAGCAACCCCCTGCGAACGTCCTTTAAGAATGGTGTTACGCAGCGCGGCTTTTTCATAGCTGAGCAGGCGCTTTGGCATCCAGTCAAGGAATTCACGCAGTAAACGATCCCAGCCACGAGGCAGGTCATGCGCCACACCACCAATACGGAACCAGGCCGGGTGCATACGGAAACCGGTGATGGCTTCAACTAAATCGTAGATTTTCTGGCGGTCAGTAAAGGCGAAGAACACCGGCGTCATGGCGCCCACGTCCTGAATAAACGTGGAGATATACAGTAAGTGGCTGTTAATGCGGAACAGCTCAGACAGCATAACGCGAATCACGTTAACGCGATCAGGCACTGTTATACCGGCAAGTTTCTCCACTGCCAGCACATAAGGCATTTCGTTAACACAACCGCCCAGGTATTCAATACGGTCGGTGTAGGGAATGTAGCTGTGCCATGACTGGCGCTCACCCATTTTTTCCGCACCGCGGTGGTGGTAACCAATGTCAGGAACACAGTTAACAATTTCTTCGCCATCGAGTTGCAAAATAATGCGAAACGCACCATGCGCGGATGGATGGTTTGGCCCGAGGTTCAGAAACATGAAATCTTCATTTTCCGTGCCGCGCTTCATTCCCCAGTCTTCGGGTTTGAAAGTCAGCGCTTCCATTTCCAGGTCTTCTTTCTGTTTGGTCAGTTCAAACGGATCAAACTCGGTCGCACGGGCCGGGTAATCTTTACGCAGCGGGTGACCAGACCAGGTAGGCGGCATCAGGATACGGCGCAGGTTTGGGTGACCACTGAACGTTATGCCAAACATTTCCCAGGTTTCACGTTCATACCAGTTGGCATTCGGGAACAGGCTGGTGAATGTGGGTACCGTCATATCATTTTCCACCAGCGCCACCTTCAACATAATGTCGCGGTTACGGTCAATGGAAATTAAGTGATAGAAAACGGAGAAGTCCGCAGCAGGCAAACCTTCACGATGAGTTCTGAGGCGCTCATCCATGCCATGCAAGTCAAACAGCATGACATAAGGCTGAGGCAGTTTTTTCAGGAAATCGCCAACTTCGAGTAACTGTTCACGCTTCACCCAAACTACCGGTACACCGGTACGCGTTGCCTGCACAGTAAAGGCATCTGGCCCAAAACGGTTACGCAATTCGCCAATGACCGGATCATCCAAGTGATCCCTGGTTTGCCAGACGGGTAAAACCGCCTCTTGCGTGGTTAAATCGGTCATATTGTTCACCATTGCAAATGGTTTTTTGGTGACCGAAATGTGGCGTTGCGCTATTAATTATTGATATGCAAAAAAATGCCACATTTCGCTGTTCTTTTAAATTTCGTCCGGTGTACGCAGGTTTTTCACCGCAATACGCTCACCGCGTTTGCGTTCACGCTCGGATTGCATATTGGCGCGATAAACCCCCTGGTCACCAACAACCCAGGACAATGGGCGACGTTCTTTTCCGATGGACTCCTGCAACAGCATCAGCGCCTGCATATAGGCTTCAGGACGCGGCGGGCAACCCGGAATGTACACATCGACGGGCAAAAATTTATCCACGCCCTGCACTACTGAGTAAATATCGTACATGCCACCAGAGTTGGCACAAGCCCCCATGGAGATAACCCATTTAGGTTCGAGCATTTGGTCATACAGGCGTTGGATAACCGGTGCCATTTTGGTGAAGCAGGTACCAGCCACAACCATCAGATCCGCCTGACGAGGAGAAGCACGTAATACTTCCGCCCCGAAACGCGCGACATCATGCACGGCAGTGAAAGAGGTCACCATTTCTACATAACAGCAGGAAAGGCCAAAGTTATAAGGCCAAATTGAGTTTTTACGCCCCCAGTTGACCATGTCGTGCAATGCATTTTCCAGTTTGCCCAGATAAACACTGCGATGAACATGCTGCTCCAGGGGATCAGTAACAATCTCCTGTTTTTGAAGGGGGTAACGGTCGTTCTCACCGTTGGGATCTATGCGGGTGAGCGTATAATCCATCTTATTGCCTCGCAGTTAGCGTTGACTAGTGTGGCTGTCAGTTTCCGGGTTAATCATCTGGCGACGGGAACGTGCAGGCGTCCAGTCCAGTGCACCAATACGCACCAGATAAACCAGACCTGCCAGCAGCACTAAAATGAAAATGGCAGCCTCGACAAAACCTACCCATCCGCTTTCGCGAATCGAGGTTGACCAGGCATAAAGATAGAGTGCTTCAACATCAAAGATGACGAAGAACATGGCGACCAGATAGAACTTCGCTGAGAGGCGCAACCGGGCGGACCCAACGGAATCGATACCCGATTCGAACGGTGTGTTTTTGTAACGGGCCCGGGCTCTGCCGCCCAGTAACCAGCCACCAACCAGCATAAAAGCGCAAAGGCCCAATGCTACGATAAAGAAAATTGCAAATGCCCAGTGATGAGCGATGATTTCAGTGGATGTCGACATACTCATTGCTTACTCATCAAAAGTGGTAAACCGGCCTCTGCACAGGTTCACAGAGATTCACCACATCGATTCATGGGGAGGAACAGAAAACCTGACACAGGCTGCTATGATTTTCTTATGACCAGCCTGACGCTGTGGTTTTTTACTCCTTTTCATAACCTTTTGTCAACTTTAACAAAAGTATCATCACATTAGTTTACATTTAACTACGAGCCTTAACATTTAATGCTCAGGTCGTCGTCTTTCCCTGTCAACTGATGAATATTCATACTGTTGAATCGAGTCCGTTCATGGTATGGCCTGCGATGCCCCTTTATTCTGGCAGGAAATTACCGGGATTCCTCCCCCCCGGAACGGGAATTTTCTTGATCTGAGACACGCTTTTGTTAATTCAGCCAATAAATCAGCAACAATACCCCGCCAATATTTAACATAGCCACAGATTTTGCTACCTGCACGAAACTATCTTAATTGAGCAAAAAAATAAACAACAGCCCTGTTTTTATAATGGTTTTTTCCAGAGATTGCCTGGACAGGCAAAAATGATGGGTAAAAAAAAAGCTTTCAAAGCAGAATTTGCCTTAAAAGCTTTTTATTACAAAGTAAGAATTAGCCAGGAAGCGCGTTATCCTGCAACTGCTTTTCCCCATCAAGGGGTTGCGTGTAGTGCCACGAGCTCCGATAATCTTTGAGTGTGTGGAACAGTGTTTGCACTAATTCATTTTCTTTTTTGCCGTTATGGCAAACGCTGTATTCGGTATCTGGCAGTGTGGGCAACCCGTCAGTATCAACCAGCACGCGCAGCTCTGGCCCCATCATTTCCGCAGGCCTGGCGGTTACTCCCAACCCGGCTTTTACCGCTGCCCGCACTGCCGCCAGCGTTGAAGCAACATAAGCCACACGATAATCAACTTGTGCATGCTCCAGGTGTTTAAAAATCATATCCCTGTAAGAACCTGGCTCGTCGAGAACCACCAGCGGCACAGGCTCACCAGCCGGGAAAATAAAATCAGCCGAGCAATACCACAAAGTAGGGGAACGCCGTATAACAAAAGATTCAGCCCACTCTGGCGCAGAAGTAGTCAGAATAAGATCCAGTTCCTGGCTATTGAGCATTTCAACGATATAAGGATTGCGTTTTACACAGATATCCAGAGTAAGCTTTGGGTAAACAAGGCTTATTCTGTCCAGTAAAAATGCAAGCAACGTATCTGCAGACTCGTCTGACGCCCCCAGAGACAGTTTTCCCTGAATATTACTGAATAACAGTGACATACAGGCTTCATCATTAAAACGTAATATTTTACGGGCGTACCCCAGCAGTTGAATACCATGTTCGGTCAGGAGTTTATTACGCCCGTGGCGGACAAATAATTCTTTGCCAACCAATTGTTCCAGGCGCTGCATCTGTTGACTGACAGCAGATTGCGTACGCGAAACAGCCAGAGCGGCCGCAGCAAAAGTATTTAAATCCGCTACGGCAACAAACGTCCTGAGGAGATCGAGGTCAAGGTTTAGTATCGTGCGAGTAGAATTTATCATAATGATTCACTATCCGGGGCTCATAACTGAGTGCCCTTATCTTTTGCTATGTGAGTGAAACAACAAAGCAATTCCATTTGAACTTGGCTTCCTGCCAGATAAAAACCCACCGAGTTTTCATTTCGTAGTTAATTATGTATTACGAATTTATGAAGCTTTCACACTCTATGGGCGGTAGTAAAGCTTTGCTTTGCCTTCAACAGGAGCTATTTGCTTTGCTTACCTTTAGGCTTTTACGCATTGGCTGCAAAATGTTCCGGGTAAAATGCCTGTTCACCGGGCAATGTACCTGGTACAAGATACCGAGAGTGCAGTCATCGTACCAGTGGAAATAATTAAATAAAGGTAATGTTTGTAAAGGCTGCGCGACATTTCTGGTGAAAGTACAACGGTACTGGCGAAACAAAGCAATAATACCAGTGTGACTAATCAAAGAATAGAAAAGGAACTCACCCAATTCTATTTAGATATCAATGCGCTTATAATAATAAGTATCAGTAATAATCAGATCCACCTCGTTAACCTGATTTTTCTTCAATAACCGTACCATACCCAGGCATTTTTGATACACAAGATTGAACGCATATTGATATCAATTAATTATAATGTGCAGGTCAATCAACGCTGATGAGATGTTTTTTTGGAGACTGTGATGCGCCTGGCTCGCCATTTATCCGTAAAGGCACTGCAATTAATTAAAATTTTTTAACCTTTTGTTTATCTGTTTTCTACCATTTATCTTTATTGACAAAGAAAAATCAACATTCATATCCCCGCCAATTTTCTATCGACAATCAATAACTCTTTTTATTTTAAAAAAGTCAACATTAAATACCAATAAAATAGCCATAATCCAATTGATTAGACTACAACCCTTCTGGCATCCACCATAAAAAACCGACCATGATTATTATTTATCAACGTGTTAGATAACAAAATCCATGCAGATGCCTCCTCCTGCCCTTCAAAAGTACAGCGCCGAAGAGTACATTGTCGCCAGCGGTCTTCCACGGCAGGAAGCGCCGAAAACAAAGTAAGGTGTACCATGTCCCCGATTATTGAAAAATCCAGCAAACTCGATAACGTCTGCTATGACATCCGTGGTCCTGTTCTGAAAGAAGCGAAACGCCTCGAAGAAGAAGGCAACAAAGTTCTCAAGCTCAACATCGGCAACCCTGCACCATTTGGTTTTGAAGCACCTGATGAAATTTTGGTGGATGTAATTCGTAATCTTCCCACATCTCAGGGTTACTCTGATTCCAAAGGGCTTTATTCTGCGCGCAAAGCGATTATGCAGCACTATCAGCAGCGTGGAATGCGGGATGTTACGGTTGAAGATATCTATATTGGTAATGGGGTGTCTGAGCTGATTGTTCAGTCTATGCAGGCCTTACTGAACAGCGGCGACGAAATGTTGGTTCCCGCACCTGACTACCCACTCTGGACTGCTGCTGTTTCCCTCTCCAGCGGTAAAGCGGTGCATTACCTGTGTGACGAATCCGCCGACTGGTTCCCGGATCTGGACGATATTCGCGCTAAAATCACACCGCGTACACGCGGCATTGTGATAATTAACCCCAATAATCCAACCGGTGCTGTGTATTCACTGGATGTGCTCAAAGAGATAGTTGAGATTGCCCGACAGCATAATCTGGTTATCTTCGCCGATGAGATTTACGACAAGATCCTCTACGACGATGCACAACACCACTCTATTGCCGCACTGGCTCCTGACTTGCTCACGGTCACCTTTAACGGGCTATCAAAAACCTACCGGGTTGCTGGTTTCCGCCAGGGCTGGATGGTACTGAATGGGCCGAAAAAGCACGCCAAAGGTTATATTGAAGGTCTGGAAATGCTGGCTTCAATGCGTCTGTGTGCCAATGTGCCGGCTCAACACGCCATTCAAACGGCACTGGGTGGCTACCAGAGTATCAGCGAATTTATCGTGCCGGGTGGGCGGTTGTATGAACAGCGTAACCGGGCATGGGAATTAATTAACGACATTCCTGGCGTGAGTTGTGTTAAACCCAACGGGGCGTTATACATGTTCCCGAAAATTGACGCAAAACGCTTTAATATCCACGATGACCAAAAAATGGTGCTGGATTTTCTGTTACAGGAAAAAGTGCTGTTAGTTCAGGGAACGGCTTTTAACTGGCCCTGGCCGGACCATGTGCGCATCGTGACACTGCCACGAGTGGATGAACTGGAACAGGCTATCGAGAAATTTGGCCGTTTCCTTGGGCATTATCACCAGTAGTATCCACAAGCCAAAAGCATTGCATCTTCGGGGGCGCGGCGACACAATGACCTTCTTTTGTACAGAAGGTCATTGTGAATCATGAGCCAGAGCCATTTTTTTGCCCACCTCTCCCGCCTTAAGTTAATTAACCGCTGGCCGCTGATGCGCAATGTTCGCACCGAAAATGTGTCAGAACACAGTTTACAGGTGGCGATGGTGGCCCATGCGCTGGCCGCTATCAAGAACCGTAAATTTGGCGGGACGCTGAATCAGGAACGTGTTGCTTTACTGGCAATGTACCACGATGCCAGCGAAGTGCTGACCGGTGACCTGCCAACACCCGTCAAATACTTCAATTCGCAAATTGCCCATGAATATAAAGCCATCGAAAAAATCGCCCAGCAAAAATTATTGCAGATGATCCCTGATGAGCTGCAGGATATTTTTACTCCTTTGCTGGATGAGCAGTACTATAGCGATGATGAAAAATACATTGTCAAACAGGCCGATGCGCTGTGTGCTTATCTGAAGTGTCTGGAAGAGCTTTCAGCCGGGAACAATGAATTTTTACTGGCGAAAGGCAGGCTTGAGAAGACGCTCAGTGAGCGCCACAGTGAAGAAATGGAATACTTTATGCGGGTGTTTGTACCCAGTTTTCATTTATCCCTTGATGAAATTAGCCAGGACACCCCACTCTGAGTATTGAGTGGCTACGCCCGGCTAATCGCTGCCGGGCGCAAAATTGCCTGCTCATCAGAATGGGAATAACACCGGTACCAGCACCACACACACCACCATGACCAGTAGCGTAAAGGGAACCCCAATTTTTACAAAATCACTGAACTGGTAATTACCCGGCCCCAACACCAGCGTATTTACTGGGGATGAAACTGGCGTCATAAATGCAGCTGACGCGGCCATTGCCACAATCATGGCAAACGGATAAGGCGAAACCCCCATTGATTTGGCCGCAGCCAGCGCGATAGGCGCCATCAGTACTGCTGTTGCCGTATTGGAAATAAATAACCCAATTGCTGCGCACATGACAAACAGGCATACCAGCATAATATAAGGCCCATATCCACCACCGACTTCCATCAGGCCCTTCACAATTAAATCCACCCCGCCCGTTTTCTGTAAAGCAAGCGCGAATGGCATCATACCGACAATTAAAATAATACTGGGCCAGTGAATGGCTTTATAAGCACTTTGCGCATCAATACAACGAAATTTCCCCATCAACAGGCAGGCGATGAGTGCCGCAATCGTGTTAGGAATTTCATCAGTCAGCATCATGGCGACCATAAGCGCCAGGCAGAAAATGGCATGGGGAGCCTGGCTATGTGCAGGTGAAGCGACACTCTCTTCAACCGGTAAATTCAGTACCAGGAAATCACGTTTTTTCTGGCCAAGAATGCGAATCAGCTTCCAGTCTCCCACCACCAGCAGGATATCCCCCAACTGAATGGGCTCATCGAGAATGTTGCCATCCATCGCTTCACCACCGCGTCGCAAACCTACAACATTCAGGCCATAGCGTGAACGAAAGCCAATCTCACGCACGCTTTTCGCCGCCAGTTCAGATTCCGGTAACAACGATATTTCAGCCATGCCCACATCCTGCGCCTGGTCAGAAAAATACTCACCACGCAGAATCATGGGCTCCAGCATTTGTTCAGCACAAAACTGGCGCAAGTCGACATCTGAAGCAGACATATCAATCAGGAGTACATCACGGTCGCGCAGTTCTGTAACCCCATTCACATTCACAATAACCCGGCGGAATTTACGCCAGCGTTCAACACCAATAATATTCGCTCCATAATGCTCACGCAGTTTCAGGTCATCCAGGCGGCGCCCCATCAGCGGCGACCCAGGGCGAATAGCCAGGCGACGGGCGCGCCCACTCAGCCGGTAGTCTTTAATCAGGTCGCGAAAGGTGCGGCGTTTCCAGCGCTCTTTCGTGCCGTCATCACTTTCGCCACGAAACGCAAAACGCACCAGTAACATATAGAAGATACCCAGCACCAGTACGGCCAGACCAATGGGCGTTACACTGAAAAATTGAAAGCCCTGTAAGCCTTCGCGCAATAATTCACTGTTGATAACCAAGTTAGGCGGTGTGGCAACCAGCGTCATCATTCCGCTGATAAGGCCAGCAAATGCCAGTGGCATCATCAAACGGCCGGGAGGAATTTGCATGCGACCAGAAACACTCAGCACTACGGGGATGAAAATCGCGACTACACCGGTTGAACTCATAAAAGCCCCAAGGCCCGCCACGGTGAGCATCAGTAACACCAGCATTTTGGTTTCGCTACTGCCCGCCATTTTTACCAGCCATGCGCCCAGTGCAGTCGCCACACCGGTGCGCACCAGGCCATCGCCAATAATAAACAAAGCCGCTATCAGGACAACATTCGGGTCACTGAAGCCGGACAGTGCTTCATTCAGCGTCAACGTGCCACTCAGTACAAAAGCGACAATCACCAACAATGCCACCGCATCCATACGAATTTTCCCGGTGGCAAAGAAAAAAACAGCAAAGCCCAGTAAGCACACTACCCAAATCAGTTCGCTGTTCACAACTTATCCTTGTTTGCTGAAGAGATGCGGATATTGCCAGTCCGCTGACAACACATCAGTGTAAAAAAACGCCTGAAATAAGAGCTTCAGGCGTTTTAGTGTACAAAAGAAAAGTGTAATAAATAGCGGGCTAAATCAGTATTCGCGCTGTTTTAACACCACTTTGCCTGGAGCCACTACCTCAACAACCAGTTGTTCAAGGCTGGTCAGGCAGAAATCGACGCGGTCAAGCCCGGGAGCATCACCTGGAACGTTGACGGCTGCCACATGGCAACCCGCAGCCAGGCCAGACAACACCCCAGCCGCAGCATCTTCTACTACGAGGCATTCTGAGGCAGGCAAACCAAGTAATTTTGCGCCAAGCAGGTAAGGATCTGGCTCAGGCTTCCCTTTGCTGACCTGCTCTGCAGTAACAAACACTTTTGGTGTGGGCAAACCAGTAGCGCTATGGCGAGCGCTGGCAACGGGCACTGAGCCTGATGTGACGATGGCCCAGGGAATTTGGTTGGCATCTAAATAATTCAGCAATGCAATCGCCCCTGGCAGGGCTGTAATCCCTGTAGTGTCGGATGCTTCTAACGCTTCCAGCGCGTAAAATTCACGCTGGATATCCTCTTCAGAGGCCCCAGCCATAAAATGCCGCAGTGAAGTAATTGCCTGTTTTCCATGAATGAAATCAAGAATATCCTTATGCGGTATGGCAAACCTGTCGCCCCAGCTACACCAGGCCCTTTCGACCGCAGGTAACGAGTCAACCAGCGTGCCATCCAAATCGAACAAAAATCCTTTACACTGCACTACAGTATCTCCTGTCAGGCATTAATAATTTGGTTGATTTCATTGCTGCTCAGGTGGTACTGGCGTGGGCAACTTTGCCAGGTTTTGAGCATACGCAGGTATTTTTCCCACATTGGCGTTTGGGCATTAAACCCATGTGTACCTGCATCAAAATGGGTATAGCGCCCTTCAGTGTTCACCATGAAGCGAACATAACTCAGAAAACGGGCCTCAGTAGCGGCATCAAACCCGAGGAAAGTTACCCGGCGTTCATCAATGTTTTCGCCATCTTTCAGGTTGCCCCAGGAAACCTGCAACGCATGGTACATTTCCATGATATCGATAATCGTGCGGCAGGTTTCTTCCGTTAACTGGCCAAACTCCCGATCAAGTTCACGCATCTGCAGGCCAAAACCACGCTCAACAATGGTTTGCAGGCGGCGATAACGTTCTGCGTTATCCGGGTCCAGCAGGGTCATCATTTTGTATTGGTTAGAGAGAATAAGCCGTTGGGCATTGGTCATTTCCATTTCACAACTCCTGTATCAGGCTAACGCACTGAAATAACTCTGTTAAACCACAAAAAATACCTGCCTTCTTTATATGCGTAATTAACCGGGATTACAAATCATCAAGAAATGTTTTATCCAGTTGCCTGAAAGCACGCTTCAGGGTGTCAGCCAGTGCCTGGTAATCGGGTTTGCCTTCAACCGGGGCCAGTGCCTGGCCGGCTTCTTCAAGCTTGCTGCGCACTTCATAAAACCAGTTAAGAATGGAGGGTGGTAACGGTGTAACTGAACGTTTCCCCAACCACCATAAGCCCTGCATCGGCAAGCTAACGGCAAATAATGCTGTCGCCACAGCTGGCCCCAACTGGCCGCCGAGTGCGATTTGCCAGGTCAGAGTAAACACGGCAATCGGTGGCATAAAGCGGATAGCAAACCGGGTGGCGCGAATAATGCGATTCTCTACGAACACCGGTGCGAGGCGCTTTTCCATGGGCCACGTTTTCGCATAATGCTGCCCCTTACGAAATAAACTGAGGCCACTGACGGAACGTTTTTCGGGTGTGGACATGGTTTCACCTCAACTTCACATATAAAAATTCAAATTTTTGTGCAAAATACCAACTTATAATGACAAGGTTCAAAATATTTTTCATTTTTGGGTGCAATCAGTTATCCTGTCCGCGCCATGAGGCCGTAGTGGAAAACTGCCGGTTGCCACACTTTCATAAGCGCCAACTCAGGCGGCAAAAAAGTGAAAATGGCGTAAACTCATGAATATTTGTTCGTCGTGCCAAAAAACGTTTCAGGCATGACGTTAATCATAAATGTCAGCGTCATCTTGCGCTACGATGAGAGACTCACTGACGTTTTTTTAGCCACGTATCAAATATAGGTACTTCCATGTCGAGTAAGTTAGTACTGGTTCTGAACTGCGGTAGCTCCTCACTGAAATTCGCAATCATCGATGCAACTAATGGTGACGAGTACCTCTCTGGTTTAGCGGAATGTTTCCACCTGCCAGAAGCGCGCATCAAATGGAAAATGAGCGGTAATAAAGAAGAAGCAGCACTGGGTGCCGGCGCAGCGCACAGCGAAGCGTTGAACTTCATCGTTAATACCATTCTGGCACAAAAACCAGAGCTTTCTGCCCAGTTGGTCGCAATTGGTCACCGTATTGTTCACGGTGGTGAAAAATACACCAAATCAGTTGTCATTGACGATACTGTTGTTCAGGGTATCAAAGATGCGTCTTCTTTTGCACCTTTGCATAACCCGGCGCATCTGATTGGTATCGCAGAAGCCCTGAAATCATTCCCTGGTCTGGCAAACAAAAACGTAGCTGTTTTCGACACCGCGTTCCATCAGACCATGCCGCAGGAATCTTACCTGTACGCGCTGCCTTACAGCCTGTACAAAGAGCACGGCATTCGTCGTTATGGCGCACACGGTACCAGCCACTTCTATGTTACTCAGGAAGCGGCCAAAATGCTGAACAAACCGGTTGAAGAACTGAACATTATCACCTGCCATCTGGGCAATGGTGGTTCTGTTTCTGCAATCCGTAACGGGAAATGCGTTGATACCTCCATGGGTCTGACCCCGCTGGAAGGCCTGGTCATGGGCACACGTTCTGGTGATATCGACCCGGCTATCGTGTTCCATCTGCATGACACACTGGGTATGAGCATTGAACAGATCAACAAACTGCTGACTAAAGAATCTGGTCTGCTTGGTCTGACTGAAGTCACCAGTGACTGCCGTTATGTTGAAGATAACTACCAAACCAAAGATGACGCAAAACGCGCCATGGACGTTTACTGCCACCGTCTGGCGAAATACATCGGCGCGTACACCGCAATGATGGAAGGCCGTCTGGATGGCGTGGTGTTCACTGGTGGTATTGGTGAAAACGCAGCGATGGTTCGTGAACTGTCTCTGGCTAAACTGGGCGTTCTGGGCTTTGAAGTTGACCACGAGCGTAACCTGGCTGCCCGTTTTGGCAAATCTGGTTTCATCAACAAAGAAGGCACCACTCTCGCCATGGTCATTCCGACCAACGAAGAACTGGTTATCGCGCAAGACGCGCTTCGCCTGACTGCTTAATACCTTCACCGCCAGCCTCGCTGGCGGTGCTGTTTTAACGACACTCCCAATGCGCCTGCCTGCAGGTGCCAGTGTGAAAGAGGATTCAACGTGTCCCGTACTATTATGCTTATTCCTACCGGAACCAGCGTAGGTCTGACCAGCGTCAGCCTCGGTGTTATCCGTGCTATGGAACGTAAAGGCGTTCGTTTAAGCGTCTTCAAACCAATCGCTCAGCCTCGTACTGGCGGCAATACGCCGGATCAGACCACCACTATCGTGCGTGCCAACTCCAACGTGACTGCTGCTGAACCGCTGACTATGCACCATGTTGAATCTCTGCTGTCCAGCAACCAGAAAGATGTGCTGATGGAAGAGATTATCGCCCGCTACCACGAAAACACCAAAGATGCGGAAGTGGTGCTGGTTGAAGGTTTGGTGCCAACACGTAAACATCAGTTTGCGCAGTCACTGAACTATGAAATTGCCAAAACCCTGAACGCTGAGATAGTGTTTGTTATGTCTCAGGGTACCGATACCGTTGAGCAAATTCAGGAACGTATTGAACTGACCCGCAACTCTTTTGGCGGCAGCAAAAATACCAATATCACTGGCGTGATTGTTAACAAACTGAATGCGCCGGTTGATGAACAAGGTCGTACCCGTCCTGACCTGTCTGAAATCTTCGATGACTCCAGCAAAGCCAAAGTGGTCAGCATCGATGCCAAAGTTCTGGCAGAGAAAAGCCCGCTGCCTGTTCTCGGCGGTATTCCGTGGAGCTTTGATCTGATTGCGACTCGCGCTATCGACATGGCGAAACACCTGAATGCCACCATTATCAACGAAGGTGACATCAATACCCGCCGTGTGAAATCCGTGACTTTCTGTGCCCGCAGCATTCCTCATATGCTGGAACATTTTCGTCCGGGTTCACTGCTGGTGACTTCTGCTGATCGCCCTGACGTTTTGGTTGCAGCCTGCCTGGCCGCCATGAATGGCGTTGAAATTGGCGCACTGCTGCTGACTGGCGGTTACGAAATGGACGAACGCATTGGCAAATTGTGTGAACGTGCTTTCGCCACTGGCCTGCCAGTATTCATGGTGAATACCAACACCTGGCAGACCTCTTTAAGCCTGCAGAGCTTCAACCTCGAAGTACCGGCAGACGACCATGAGCGTGTTGAGAAAGTTCAGGAATACGTTGCCAGCCACATCAGCAGCGACTGGATTGAGTCCCTGACTGCAACTTCTGAACGCAGCCGCCGCCTGTCTCCGCCAGCCTTCCGTTACCAGTTAACTGAACTGGCACGTAAAGCCGGTAAACGTATCGTGCTGCCGGAAGGTGATGAACCGCGTACCATTAAAGCGGCATCTATCTGTGCTGATCGTGGTATCGCCACCTGTATCCTGTTAGGTAACCCGGAAGAAGTGAACCGTGTTGCAGCCTCTCAGGGCGTTGAACTGGGCGCAGGTATCGAAATCGTTGACCCGGATGTAGTACGTGAAAGCTATGTACCGCGCCTGGTTGAACTGCGTAAAAACAAAGGTATGACCGAAGCTGTTGCCCGTGAACAACTGGAAGACAACGTTGTTCTGGGTACTCTGATGCTGGAACAGGATGAAGTTGATGGTCTGGTATCTGGTGCGGTTCACACCACTGCCAACACCATTCGCCCGCCGCTGCAGTTGATTAAAACAGCACCAGGCAGCTCACTGGTTTCTTCTGTTTTCTTCATGTTGCTGCCGGAACAGGTTTATGTTTACGGTGACTGCGCAATCAACCCGGATCCGACTGCCGAACAACTGGCTGAAATCGCAATTCAGTCTGCTGATTCTGCAATTGCTTTCGGTATTGAACCGCGCGTTGCAATGCTTTCCTACTCTACGGGTAACTCTGGTGCCGGTAGCGATGTTGAGAAAGTTCGTGAAGCAACTCGCCTGGCTCAGGAAAAACGCCCGGATCTGGTTATCGATGGGCCGCTGCAATACGACGCAGCTGTTATGGCTGATGTGGCGAAGTCCAAAGCACCGAACTCTCCGGTTGCTGGCCGTGCCACCGTGTTTATCTTCCCAGACCTGAACACGGGTAACACCACTTATAAAGCGGTTCAGCGTTCTGCCGACCTGATTTCTATTGGGCCGATGCTGCAGGGTATGCGCAAACCGGTTAACGACTTGTCCCGTGGCGCGCTGGTAGACGATATTGTTTACACTATCGCACTGACCGCCATTCAGTCTTCTCAACAAAATTAATGAGTTGTTGAAAGCCGTGTGAAAAGGCAGCCTGAAGGCTGCCTTTTTTTATTTGATAACCGCCTACTGTTACTCCAATAATTCACGCGCAGCAGCAACAATATCTGCGCAAGTCAGCCCGTAGGTACGCTGCAGATAGTCCTGAGTACCCACCTGACCATACTGGTCTTTTACTCCGACCCGCCGCAAAGATACCGGACACGTCTCGCTTAATACTTCCGCCACAGCCGAACCCAGCCCATTGTGAATATTATGGTTTTCACAAGTCACCACCCGCCCGGTTTTCTCCGCATAATTTTTTACCAGCATGCGGTCTATCGGCTTCAGGGTGAACATATCAATTACCGCTGCGTCCACGCCCTGGTGTGCCAGTATCGTTGCCGCATCCAGCGCCTCTGCAACCATAATCCCATTGGCTATCAGCGTAATATCACGCCCTTCCCGTAAAACATTTCCTTTGCCAATGGTAAATGTGGTGCCGGGCTCGTAAATGCGCCGGGCCTGTTTGCGAATAGTGCGCACCCAGTAAAACCCATCGAGCCCGATAAGCTGGTGCAGTATGTCATTGAACATCACGCTGTCTGTCACTTCCAGCACAACAGCATGCGCCAGGCCACGCACAATCCCCATATCTTCGAATGACATGTGCGTGCCCCCGTTGTGGCAGGCGGTAACACCGGCATCCGACGCTATCACCTTCACGTTATTGCGCTGGTAATCCAGAGCCATAAACAACTGGTCAAAACAGCGGCGGCTGGCGAACGCGGTAAAGGTATGCACAAAAGGCTTGCGCCCGGCCAGCGATAACCCTGCAGCGGTACCAATCACATTGGCTTCCATAATCCCACAGTTAATCACATCCTGGGGAAACTCAGCCTGCACAGTATCCATAGACATAGAGCTCATCAGGTCTGCTTCCAGCGCGATGATGCCACTATTCTGCTTTATTTGCTCACGGACAAAACCAGAATAGACTTTGCGCATTTCGATACTGTCTTGCTCACCCATAGGTGCCAGTTTAATCATGCATCACCTCCAGTTGCGCCAGCTCACGCTCAAGTGCTGCACGCATCTCAGGGGTTAACCGCAAATGATGTGAGTTCGGCAATGCTTCCAGATACGGTACCCCCTGGCCTTTTTTACTGTCCAGGATAACCACTCGCGGGGCATCGCCAGGTGAAGAAACCGGCGCAATGGCGGCCTGTAATCCGGCAATGTCGTCCCCTTTAACCTGAGTCACCACGAAACCAAATGCCCGAAATTTTGCGCTTAGATCTCCGGGACTAATGATTTCACTCAGCGGCCCGTCCAGTTGCTGCTTATTCCAGTCAACAAACAGCAACAAGTTATTGAGCTTATGGTGGGCAATAAACTGAAATGCTTCCCAGCACTGTCCTTCATTCAGTTCTCCATCGCCCACAATGCAGAACACCCGGTTAGTTTTCCCGGCCAGTTGATGTGCCAGTGCAATACCTCCGGCAATGGAAACGCCTTGCCCCAGTGAACCGGTAGTGGCATCAACGCCACGGGTTTTTAACCTGTCCGGGTGGCTGGGGAAATGGGTGCCGTTTTCATTGAGCGTCAGTAACTGCGAAACCGGGAAATACCCTTTAAGTGCCAGCGTACTGTAAAGTGCCGGCCCGGCATGTCCTTTAGATAACACAAAGTAATCCCGTTCCGGCCAGTCCGGGTGCTGTGGGTCTGTACGCATAACATCACCGTACAACACTGCCAGCGTCTCAACCACAGACATGCTCCCGCCATAATGCCCAAACCCTAAATGATTCAATGCCCGTAAGGTTTCAATGCGAATGCGCCGGGCAAACGTCGTGATTTCATTTACTGAAGCCATTCGAACCTCCACGGTTATCTACTGCGCTGTTTTCCTTGTGTTTGTTTTTCACCAGGTAATTGAAAACCACCAGCAGGGCAAACAACGCTACAACCAGGCCCATAATGATGCCCGGAGAAAAATAACGTGCCAGGTTACCCAGCAGAATACCAATCACGCCAAAGTCCGCATCGGAGAATGTGGTGTTGGCAAACCCCAGCGCCCCCAGAACTGGCAGCAGCAGAACCGGAAGAAAAGTAATCAACAGGCCGTTGGCAAACGCGCCCAACATGGCACCACGGCGCCCACCGGTAGCGTTACCAAAAACACCAGCTGTAGCACCGGTAAAGAAATGCGGCACGACTCCGGGCAGAATCAACACTAACTTGAACTGCCCCAGTAAAAATAACCCAACAAGGCCACCCAGGAAGCTGAACAGAAACCCTATCAGTACCGCATTAGGTGCATAGGGATAAACCACCGGGCAATCCAGTGCCGGGCGAGCATTGGGGACCAGTTTTTCGGAAAACCCGGTAAATGCGGGCACAATCTCCGCCAGAATCAGGCGTACCCCTTGCAAAATAATGAAAACACCTGCCGCGAAAGTAATGGCCTGAATGATGGAGTACACCAGGAAGTTCTGACCGCTACTGAGTTGCGTTTCGACATACCCTTGCCCGGCACAAATAGCGAGGATCATGTAAATAACAATCATGGTCAGAGAAATAGAGATGGAGCTGTCACGTAAGAAACTGAGGTTTTTCGGCAAATTCATCTCTTCCGTCGAGCGAGAGCCTTTACCACATTTGCTGCCAATCCACCCGGATAACACATAACCCAATGTGCCAAAATGACCGAAAGCGATTTCATCGTTTCCGGTGATCTTTTGCATATAACGTTGAGCCAGCGCCGGGAAAAAGGCCATGACCAACCCCAGTGTCAATGCGCCAGTAAATACCAGCCCCACACCTTCAAACCCGGCTACGGTGAGAATCACGCTTATCATACACGCCATATAAAATGTATGATGCCCAGTCAGAAAGATGTATTTCAGACGGGTAAAACGGGCGATGATAATGTTTGCCACCATACCAAACGCCATAATAAGTGCAGTGGAGGCACCATATTTTTCCAGAGCAATAGAGACAACCGCTTCATTGTTTGGGATTATCCCCTGAATATTGAATGCATGTTCAAACATACCGCCCAGTGGATTTAACGAGGTTAATAATACTGATGCACCTCCAGCCAGAACAATAAAACCAAGAATAGTTTTAATGGTACCTTTTACTGTATCTGAAAATGATTTTTTCTGTGCCAGCAAACCAATTAATGCCACGACACCAACCAGAATGGAAGGCACCTTGAGTATGTCGACAATAAAACTGAGTATTCCAGAAAGAAACATATATGCCTCACTTATACTGGTCAGTTAGCGATCTGAAAAATAAGCCGTGAGCTTTGTTTCAAGTTCGTTAATGTCAATAATATTGTTGATGACTAACAGTTGTTGTTCAGGCACACTGGCGCTGGCAGCAATATCTTTTGCCATGACAAATAAGTCTGCCGCACCCGGAGTAGCAGAGGATAAATCTGCATGTTCAACTTCTGCCTCAACATTAATTTTCTTGAGTACTTTTTTAATATTCATCTCAACCATAAAACTACTACCGAGACCTGAACCACATATTGCCATTATCTTCATTATATTTACCTTTCGTAGCGTACAGGAAAGCTGCCCTGATGAGACAGCAGCAGAGTAATACGTAATAAATCTTTTACTTCAAATTACATGCATACAGTTTTTCCAGTAATATTCAAATTATGTATCTCTGGTATATTTTCGTGACTATGTCATATTCCGCCCGCAATAAAAATTAAACCGAATAAACTTATAGTTATTACGTTAATAATGAGAAATAATATCCTGAATACCCTCCACTGAATTAGCATGATGTAGTCTCTGTAAATCTTCATCACAGGAAAACAATTCAGCCAGGGCAGATATCATATTGATATGGCTGTGGCTGTCTGGTGCTGCCAGCATAATAATGGTGGTAACCGGGTCAAAATCAGCTGAACCAAATGCCACACCCTGTTCAAGTTTCAGTAATGACAACCCCATTCCCTGTGCACCATCCTCTGGCCGTGTGTGCGGCATTGCCAGACCTGGGGCCAGTACATAATACGGTCCCAGTTTTTCGTGCTGGGTTATCACCGCCTGAACATATTCTGGGGTAATTACTCCTGCTTTAAGCAGAGGTTCAGCACTCAGAGCCAGTGCCTGTTGCCAGTTTTCTGCATGCTCGCGACACTGTATGGTCCCGGCATGTAACCACTGTGAAAGCATAATGTGCTCCTGTCCCTTCAGTTATGGGCAAACTTTAGGCAAGCCCGCGGGTTCTGACCGTGACATACATCTCAAAGATAGCGCTATCAGAGTGAATATCGCCAATATGTGATAGCGCTATCAAAAAATGAAAGGTTGCACAAAAAAACAGTAACCGGGCAAGGTTACCCCCTATAATATCGGGGTAATAACCTACGGTTTTTATGCGAGAAGATGGTAAGTGCCACACCTTTGATACAGGAATACGCATGTCTTTAACCCGAAAAAGACGCAGCACCGGCAAAGTTACCCTGGCCGATGTCGCGCAGTTAGCCGGTGTCGGCACCATGACTGTTTCACGCGCACTGCGTACCCCCGATCAGGTTTCTGACAAATTACGGGAAAAAATCAACGCTGCGGTAAATGAACTTGGCTATTTACCCAACCTGGCGGCCAGCGCACTGGCATCTGCATCGTCCTATACCATCGCCATGGTGGTGCCAAATTTGGCTGAGTCTGGCTGTACAGAAATGTTCGCCGGGTTACAACAGGTGTTACAACCGGCAGGCTACCAAATCATGCTGGCGGAATCGCGCCACCGCCTGGAACAGGAAGAAAAACTACTGGAGACCCTGCTCGCTTCCAATCTGGCCGCAGCCATTCTTCTGAGTGTTGAACACAGCGACAATGTCCGCACCTGGCTGGGTAATGCCGGGATCCCGGTGATGGAGATAGGTGCCACGCGGGTTGATCCGGTAGATATGAATATCGGTATTGATAACGTTGCCGCTATGTTTGAACTGACCAGTATGCTGATTGAGCGCGGCTACCAGAATATTGGCCTGCTGTGCGCAAACCAGGAACAATGGATCTTCCAGCAGCATTTGCAGGGCTGGTATAAGGCCATGTTACGCCACCATATCTCACCCAACAGAGTCATTAATGCAGCCGCTCCGCCTACGTTTTCCACTGGTACAGCGCAATTACCTGAATTCCTTCTGGCCTGGCCTGAGTTGGATGCGCTGGTGTGTGTGTCAGATGAGCTGGCCTGCGGCGCATTATATGAATGCCAGCGCCGCAGAATTAAAGTCCCTGATGACCTGGCGATTGTGGGGTTTGGTGACAGCGATGTTGCGAAAGTTTGCCAGCCGCCACTGACTACGTTGTCAGTGCCGCACCGGGAGATAGGTATTGAGGCCGGTAAGGCATTACTGGCAAGGCTTAACGGAGAAAAGCAGCCAAACCAGAAGCCCATCAAATCAACACTGTGTATGCGCGAAAGTTGTTAACCAGGGCCTGATACAGGCCCACAGATTGATGAAAAAGAAGGAAAAAACGTGGTTTTTCCTTCTTTTTAGTTAGTAGCCGAAAATCAATGAATTGATTTTCCTGGTTTTTTATTCGGTGACATCCTCTCGTTTTGTACGTACATGAGGTTTGTCATCAGCCTAAGGGCCTGATACAGGCCCTTAGGTTCACTGTGCAGCAGGTGAATCTTCTTCGCCAGAAGCTTCAGCCTGTGAAGGCTCAGCAGGTTCCATTTCCGCCGTTTTTCCGGCGGCTGGCTTGTTCTCTGCGCCGCCATTACGGCTCATCCACAATGCCAGCGCTTTGAGTGAATCTGGCGTGAATTCATCACAACGAGCGGTGATTTCTTCTGGCAGCATCCAGCACACTTCACTCACTTCTTCTTCCTGAAGGGCAAATGGCCCGTGAGAGACACAACTGAACAACCCGCCCCAAACCCGGCAATTCTCGTCTTCAAAGTAGAACTGCCCATGTTCAGCGAAAGGTACCCCTGCAATACCCAGCTCTTCCTCTGCTTCGCGGCGTGCGGAATCGAGCAGCACTTCGCCAGACTGCACCACTCCACCTGCTGTGGCATCCAGCATACCCGGCATAAAATCTTTAATTTCTGTACGCCGTTGCACCAGAATTTTTCCCATGCCGTCATGTACCACGATATAAGTGGCGCGATGCCGTAAGCGCTGCGCGCGCATTTGTGCGCGGCTGGCCTGAGCAATCACTTCATTGTCTTCATTGACAATATCCACCCACTCCGTCCCAGAATTTGAGTCCTGTTCCACCATCGGTAACCTTTTTGTTCAGGCGCTCTGTTGGCGCATTTGTTTTGTCAAAGTAAATTACGGTGTTATGCAAACCTGTGCAATAACATCGTGATTTTCCAGATTATGAACCCGCATCTGCTCCCCATCCAGCATGCCATAACTGGCCGGATATCCCCCCTTAGGAATACTCACTGAGCCAGGGTTGAACAGAAAAATATCTCCACGCTGCTCAGCGACCGGAATATGTGTGTGGCCAAATACCAGCACATCACTATGACCCAGCGGAGGTAGCTTCTCTGGATGATACAGGTGTCCGTGTGTCAGAAAAAGTCGTTGTTCAGGAAGCAGCACTTGCTGCCACGGCGCGGTTATCGGGAATGACAACAACATTTGGTCGACTTCACTGTCACAGTTACCGCGCACAGCAATCACCCGCGAGGCCACCGCATTCAGTTGCTCCGCAACCTGAGCAGGCGCATAGCCTTCAGGCAGTGCGTTACGCGGCCCATGGTTGAGCACATCGCCAAGAATAATCAGCCACTGCGCATCACTGGCAGCAAAAATATCCAGCACCTGCTGGCAGGCTGGCAACGCACCATGGATATCAGAGGCAAACATCAATTTCATTACACACTCCTGTGCTTATCATGCTCAGACAGGCTGAGTGGCACGCCATAGTGCCAACGCATCATGTGGATTGCCTGGCGGAAAGTGCGGCATATTGCTGAACGGATGATCGTTGCCACTGGAATGTGGCATATTCAACCAGATTCTCTGGTACAGAGTCACCATGCATGATCAGGCGATTAAGCATCAACGCCAAATCCGTATCGGCAATACACCATTCACCGAATAAATTATGTTGTGACGGCTTGAGCAAAGAGGATGCGAGGTGAATCAGGCGCTGTGCATCCGCTTCCCCCCGGGGAGTCAATGGAGCAAAGTGTTGCCCTGAAAAAATCACCTCCGTGGAGCGTTCCTGACGTAACGCAGCCAAATCGGAACGCAACCATGCCTGAATTTCACGCGCTTTGGCTCGCAGCTGTATATCAACCGGGTAAATTCGTTGCCGGACAGGCGGAGCAAATGCATCTTCCAGATACTCCGTAATGGCAGATGATTCCGCCAGTAAAAAACCGTCTACATCCAGCACGGGTACACGCCGCGTAATATCAAAACCAGCCCAACCGTTCTGATGATTCTGCCCGGAATCCAGGTCGATGGTTTTCAGGGTAAATGACAGCCCTTTTTCTTTTAAAGCAACAAATACGGACATGACATAAGGGCTGTGAAAGCGAGCATCGGACCACAGACAAATTGTTGGCTGACTCATAAGTTTCTCCATTGGCATTGACCCATGAGGAAAAATACAACGAATTTCAGTACCGTGCCAGCCAGCCTGCATGTAAAGCCAGATTTTCTACTCCTGCTCAGACTTGCAATATAACCCACTGCAAAGAAAAGAAATTTCCTGCGTTTATGCCAGCCAACATCTCAGATTTTGACCTCCCATGACCGTAAAAGCTCGTGTATTATGGGGCAATAAAGATAATCAGGAGACACACTTGCATGTCGTACCAGGATGCTATTATTCGAATTAAAAATCTCAGACTACGTACTTTCATTGGCATCAAAGAGGAAGAAATCGCCAACCGCCAGGATATCGTGATTAATATTACGCTGCATTATCCAGCCGATAATGCCCGGCACAGCGAAGATATTAAAGATGCGCTGAATTACCGGACTATTACCAAAGCGGTTATCCAGCACGTTGAGAACCATCGGTTTTCATTATTAGAAAAATTAACTCAGGATGTGCTTGATATCGCACGCCAGCATGACTGGGTCACTTATGCTGAAGTTGAGATAGATAAACTGCACGCTCTGCGTTACGCCGACTCAGTTTCCATGAGCATGAGCTGGCGGCGCGATGGCTGATTAATGCTCACTGGAGGGAATATGCAAATTTTGCTGACTGGTGGTACAGGTTTGATTGGGCGTCACCTCATTCCTCCTTTGATAGAGACAGGACACAGTATTACCGTGGTTACCCGTTCCCCTGAGCGGGCCAGGCAGTTGCTCGACCCCAGGGTTACGCTCTGGCAGAGCCTGGATGAACACCATTCACTGGATGGGTTTGACGCAGTGATTAATCTTGCCGGTGAGCCCATTGCCGATAAACGCTGGTCGGCGGCGCAAAAGCAGCGTTTATGCCAAAGCCGCTGGCGTATCACCCAGCGACTGGTTGAAATGATTCATGGCAGCAACCAGCCCCCGGCTATTTTTCTCTCCGGTTCCGCAGTGGGCTTCTACGGCGATACTGGCGATGAAGTGATAACAGAAGAAGACACTCCCCATAACGAGTTTACTCATGAGCTTTGTGCAAAATGGGAAGCCATTGCGCTACAGGCACAAAGCCCGCATACCCGCGTCTGCCTGCTGCGCACCGGTGTGGTTCTGGCCCCTGATGGCGGCATGCTAAGTAAATTGTTACCCCTGTTTCGCCTGGGGCTGGGGGGCCCGTTGGGTGATGGGCGCCAGTATCTGTCATGGATCCATATTGAAGATATGGTCAACGCTATCCTCTGGCTGCTGGATAACCCACTACAGGGGCCTTTTAACATGGTGGCACCCTATCCGGTCAGAAATGCCCGGTTTACCCAATTACTGGGAGAAGCGGTAAAACGCCCGGCAATTTTACGCGTACCTGCCCGGGTAATAAGCCTGATGATGGGGGAATCTGCCACACTGGTACTCGGTGGTCAGAATGTGCTTCCCCGTCGCCTTGAGCAGTCAGGTTTTGGCTTTCGCTGGTTTCAACTTGAAGATGCTTTACATAATGTGACCTGAGTGGCGCGCTTAAGGCTGTAGAGCACTAAGCGCGCCACGCCAGTTCGGGATTATTTCAGCGCACCACTAAGAAATTGCTGCAAACGGGGGCTTTGCGGGTTAGTAAACACATCTTCAGGCTTCCCTTCTTCCTCAATTTTCCCTTTATGCAGGAAGATAACATGGCTGGAAACATGGCGGGCAAATTCCATTTCGTGGGTAACAACCACCATGGTTTTCCCCTCTTCAGCCAGTTTCTGCATAATGCGCAGCACCTCGCCCACCAGTTCCGGATCCAGTGCAGAAGTCGGTTCATCAAACAGCAACACTTCCGGCTCCATCGCCAGGGCGCGGGCAATAGAGACACGTTGCTGCTGCCCACCAGATAAATGAACCGGATATTTCGCCTGCGCACGCTCATCAATACCCACTTTTTCCAGGTATTTGATAGCACGCTCTTTTGCCTCTGCTTTACTTAAGCCCAGTACCTGTACAGGTGCTTCCATGACGTTTTCCAACACTGTCATGTGCCCCCACAGGTTGAAGTGCTGAAACACCATGGTCAAACGGGTGCGCAGCAGGCGCAACTGATTTTTATCGGCAACTTTCAGTTGCCCGTCTTTGTCGCGTACTAAGGTAATATTCTCATTATTAACGACAATCGTGCCTTCACTGGGTTTTTCCAGGAAGTTAATGCAGCGCAGGAAAGTGCTTTTCCCTGAACCTGACGAGCCAATAATACTGATGACATCTCCGGCATTTGCCTTTAATGAGACCCCTTTCAGCACTTCATGCTCACCGTAATGTTTATGCAGATCAGATACGTTTAATTTATTTTCGGCCATGGCTATCACTTAGTGCGTTGAGGCGGGTTTAACATGCTGGAGCCAGCGTTTTTCAGCTTTGCGGAACAGGCTTATCAGGCAGAACGAAATTGCCAGATAAAGCACAGCGGCAATACCAAACGCAGTAAAAGGTTCGTAGGTTGCTGAGTTAATATCACGGGCTACTTTGAGTAGATCCGGCACCGTCGCAGTAAACGCCAGTGCGGTAGAGTGCAGCATCAGAATGACTTCATTGCTGTATGCCGGAAGCGCAATGCGCAGCGCAGAAGGCAAAATAATGCAACGATACATCTTAACAGAAGAAAAACCATATGCCCGGGCGGCTTCGATTTCACCGTGTGGCACAGCGCGAATCGCACCAGCGAATATTTCCGTAGTATAAGCACAGGTATTCAGTGTCAGCGCCAGGATCGTACAGTTCAGGCCACTGCGGAAAAACTCATTGAGCAGCATATTGCCTTTCACAACTTCCAGCGTATACATGCCAGAATAGAACACCAGTAACTGTACATACAGCGGTGTACCACGAAAAATATAGGTAAACAGCCACACCGGAAACGCTACAAATTTATTGCTGGAAACACGGGCTATCGACAAAAACAGCGCCATGATGCCCCCCATGACTACCGAAGCGATGAGCAGCCATAAGGTAATGGCAACCCCGGTAAAACGATAGCCGTCAGTCCAGAGCAGTTGCTGCCAGTATTCGTGGATAATATCAATCACAAGTCTGCCCTCTTCACGCCCACTGAATAACGGCGCTCCAGCAAAAGCAGGACCCCATTTGATACCGTGGTGAATACTAAATAGATCAACCCGCAAACAATGGCAAAATAGAACGGTTGCCAGGTGCTTTTACCGGCAAGCTGCGTGGCTTTAACCACGTCTTCAAGGCCAAGCAGTGATACCAGCGCGGTTGCCTTCAAAATAACCTGCCAATTGTTACCAATGCCCGGCAGTGCAAAGCGCATCATCGAGGGGAACAGAATACGGTTGAATACCTGCCAGCTGGTAAAACCGAATGCAGTCGCCGCTTCAATCTGACCTTTGGGAACCGCCAAAAAAGCGCCACGAAAAGTTTCGGTAAAATACGCGCCATAAATGAAGCCCAATGTGATAATCCCGGCGACCATTGGATCGATATCTATCTGCGCCATACCAAAAGCATCAGTCACAGCATTAAGCGCAATTTGCAGACCATAGAAGATCAACAACATCAGGACCAGATCAGGAACACCACGAATCAATGTGGTATAGCACTCAAAGAAAAATGCCAGAGGCTTGCTGCCTGAAAGTTTTCCTCCAGCGCCAACCAACCCAATAATCACTGACAGGAGTACTGAAGTGATTGCCAGTTCAAGGGTGACAATCGCCCCCTGGAAAATAACGTGCGAAAAACCATACAACATGGTGTGTATCCTGCCGTCAGTGTCTTTCCGATACAACCAGCCCCCAATGGAGCTGGTTGTATCACTGGTGACCGTTAACCACCGTAGACATCAAAATCAAAATATTTCTTCGCCAGCTTGTCGTAAGTACCATCTTTACGCATGTCGGCGAAGGCTTTATTGAGCGCTTCCCGCAACTCGTTATCCTCCTTGCGGATCCCCATGCCCGTACCGACGCCAAACAATTTGTCATCTTTTACGGACGGGCCACCGAACTGGTAGTTTTTCCCTTCAGGTTGTTTCAGGAAACCTTCACTGGCAGCCACTTCATCCTGGAAAGCCGCATCAATACGCCCGGCCATCAGGTCTGCGTAAATGGAGTCCTGCCCCTGATACGAAACAATCTCAATGCCTTTTGGCGCCCAGTAAGTATTTCCGTAAGTTTCCTGAACAGTACCCTGCAACACACCAACACGCTTCCCTTTAAGGGATTCAACCGTTGGCTGGATGGGGGAACCTTTTGCCACCACCAAACGAGAATCAGCCGCATACAACTTGTCAGTAAAGGCAATCTGCTGTTGGCGTTTTTCTGTAATGGAGAGTGAAGACATTATGGCGTCTATCTTCTTCGCCTTGAGGGAAGGAATCAGTGCATCCAGCGGGCTTTCTACAAAGGTACACTTGGTATGGATTCGCTTACATAGCTCTTTCGCCAGGTCGATATCAAAACCGACCAGTTCTCCACTGGCATTTTTCGACTCAAAAGGAGCATAGGTTGGGTCGGTCCCAATACGTATGCTCTCAGGATATGCCGCGAATGCTGTGGAAACACTGGAGCACAATAATGCCAGTGAAAGGGCGAAAACCTTCTTATTCATACTCATCCTCAATAGACTGTACTTGTCCTGAATGACAATTTTTGTCAGGGGGTAATAGCAGATTCTGTGCCAGCATGGAAGAAAACAGTGAAGAATAATCTTAGATATCATAATAAGTTATTATTATGGTGACCTGACACCGTAATCCACATGCCACAGCATGGTGCAGACCGTGCACCAAAACCACACAGCAGGGTTTGTTTCTGCACCAAAAGGGCACACACCTTACCCACATCCCCGGCCAGCCACCGTTGTGACTGGCCTGACGACAGACTATAGGGTTGGCTTACTCGCCGTAAACATTGAAATCAAAATATTTCTTAGCCAGCTTGTCGTAAGTACCGTCCTTACGAACTTCATCAAATGCTTTATCAAAAGCCGCTTTCAGGTCAGTATCTTCTTTACGCAGACCAACACCGGTGCCATCACCGAAGTATTTCTTATCTTTTACCGACGGGCCGGCAAAGGCAAAGGCTTTACCTGCGGGTTGTTTCAGGAAGCCTTCGCTGGCAGCCACTTCATCCTGGAATGCGGCATCCAGACGACCGGCAACCAGGTCTGAATAGATAAGATCCTGGGTCTGGTAAGAGATAACGTCCACCCCTTCCGGGCGCCATTTCTCGTTGGCATACGCTTCCTGAGTGGACCCTTGCAGCACACCCACATGCTTGCCTTTCAGTGACGCGAGTGTTGGTTTAATCGGTGAGCCTTTGGCAGCAATCAGGCGGGAATCCGCAGCGTAAAGCTTCTCAGAGAAAGCTATTTCCTGCTGGCGTTTTTCAGTGATGGAGAGAGAAGAAATAATAGCGTCGATTTTTTTGGCTTTCAGAGACGGAATAAGCGCATCGAAATCACTGCTAACCCAGGTGCATTTAGCATGCATTTTGGCACACATTGCATCGCCAAGATCGATATCAAAGCCCACAAGTTTACCGCTGGCATCCTTAGAAGAGAAAGGAGCATAAGTTGGGTCGGTACCAATGCGGATATCTTTAGGAATTGCTGCGAAAACACTGCTGGCTGCGGTCAGTCCTAACAGCAAAGACAGTGCAAGAACCTTCTTCTTCATACTTTACCCTCAAGAGTTCAGACGTTTTACGTGATGTGTTGTGTTTTGTAATGTTGTGTTTTGCATACTCAAGCTTGCACTTACCGTGCCACTTTTTTAACTCCCGGCAGATTTGCCAGCTTGTTAAAAAAACGTTGCATCAAAGCCTGCAAATGAAAGATAGCACTTGTGCTTGTGAGGAAAAGCTAATTTTGCGTGTTATCAAAGAGTAAATATCGAGGTTTTGATCGCGCCTGCAAAAACGCGCCATAAGTGTGCGTGAACTGAACTTTTGCACCCAATAAGGGCATGCAGGCCTTTTATGATAAGTACAGAAAACCGTCTTGCACTCATTTCGTACTTATTCGTTCTCTCTTTGCCATAAAAAAAGGCCCCAGTGCAGATTGCTGCACCGGGGCCCAGAAACAAGGGGCGAGTTATAATCAGCCTTCGTTATGCATCTCCAGGCTTTCTACTTCATTCTGGCGCTGCACAGCTTTGGCGTCGTCGTTACGCAATGATTCCAGGTATTCCAGGTAGTTGTGGTCAACATCTTTAGTGACATAAACCCCATTGAACACCGAACATTCAAATTGCTGAATATCCGGGTTCTCTGCGCGTACAGCCTCAATCAGATCATTGAGATCCTGGAAAATCAGCCCATCGGCACCAATTAGCTCGCGGATCTCATCTACTTCACGCCCATGGGCAATCAGCTCGTTTGCGCTCGGCATATCAATGCCGTACACATTTGGAAAACGAATCTCAGGTGCTGCGGATGCCAGATATACTTTTTTTGCCCCGGCTTCACGCGCCATTTCGATAATTTGTTCGGAAGTGGTTCCACGCACGATGGAGTCATCCACCAACAGGACATTTTTATCACGGAACTCAGCACGGTTGGCATTGAGCTTACGGCGTACTGATTTACGGCGTAACTGCTGCCCGGGCATGATAAAAGTACGACCTACATAGCGGTTTTTCACAAACCCTTGACGGTAAGGTTTATTCAGAATACGGGCAATTTCCAGTGCGATATCGCAGGAAGTTTCCGGAATTGGAATCACTACATCGATATCCAGATCTTCCCATTCACGGGCAATTTTCTCACCCAATTTCGTCCCCATACCCACGCGAGCGCTGTAAACGGAAATCTTATCGATGAAAGAGTCCGGACGGGCGAAATAAACATACTCAAACAGGCAAGGGTTGCTGGTAGGGTTATCAGCACACTGGCGGGTAAATAGCTGGCCTTTCTCAGTGATGTACACCGCTTCACCCGGCGCGACGTCACGGATGAAATCAAAACCCAGTGTATCCAGCGCGACGCTTTCCGAAGCAACCATGTATTCGATACGCCCGTCACTGACTTCGCGCTTACCCAGCACCAACGGACGGATACCGTGGGGGTCGCGGAAAGCCACCATACCATGCCCAATTATCATTGCCACACAAGCATACGCACCACGGATCTGGCGGTTAGTCGCGGCAATCGCAGAGAAGATATTATCGGCTTCAAGAGGGTAATGGCGGTAGTTATCCAGTTCGCTGGCAAAAATGTTCAGCAGAATTTCAGAATCTGAGGTGGTGTTGATGTGGCGACGTTTTTCTTCAAACAGCTTTTTACGTAACTCATGAGCATTCGTGAGGTTACCGTTATGCGCCAGGGTAATACCATAAGGAGAGTTCACATAGAACGGCTGTGCTTCAGATGCGCTTGAACTGCCTGCAGTCGGGTAACGAACATGACCGAGCCCCATATTGCCCTGCAAACGTTGCATATGCCGGGCCTCAAATACATCACTCACCAGGCCATTTGCTTTACGCAGGCGAAAACAGTTGTTTTCATCAATGGTGATGATGCCAGCGGCATCCTGCCCACGGTGTTGTAACACCGTTAACGCGTCATAAATCGACTGGTTTACCGGCATAACACCGGCGATACCGACAATACCGCACATGTTGTCTTTTCCTCATCATGAACACACTGCCGCCAGCCCACCTGAACATGACAGGCAAGGACACCGGGTGTGTTCTTTGCCACACCCCCCGATACAATTACCGGGGTAAGAAACTCGACGAGCTTTGCAGGTAGTCAAAAAACCACCTGATGATGAAACTGAACTGCGGAATCAATTGCGATTTTTGCCAGTCTTCACTTTTCGCCATACCGGTAAAGGTATCGAGGAAAAACAGGATAGCGGCAACAATGAGTACACCACGCAAAGCACCAAAACAGATACCCAACACCCGGTCTGTACCGGACAGGCCCGTTTTCTGAACCAGCGTAGCAATGACATAGTTGACAATAGCACCGACTATCAGTGTCGCGACAAACAAAATGCCAATCGCAATTCCATTTCGCACCAGCTCTTCTTCAAAGCCAGTGAACCAGACTGCCAGATACGTATAGTAATGGCTGGCAACAAAGAAAGCGCAGCCCCATGTCACCAACGATAACGCTTCACGTACAAAGCCACGGATCAGGCTGACCAGACAGGAAAAACCTATCACCGCAATAATGGCGTAATCTATCCAGACCATTTCAAGTCCCACGATTAACCGCCCTGACATCCAATTCGGGGCGCATTCTAACAGAAAAAGAAAACGTTTGCGTAGGGATTTCCTTCCCATGCACAAATAAAAATGGCGTTGAAAAAACACTCAACGCCACAACCCTGAGCCCGTGTGACGGGCACTTATCCAGGCTGCAAGCATAACGCTTGCCCCTGATATTCTTTACCGGTCAACGTGTTAATGAACGCTGTAATTCATCACCACACCGTTAAGCCCGGATAAACTGTGCAAATCGCCCAGTGAGGCTTTAAGTTTGTCTTTTGAAACTTCCGGGCCGACCAGAATCCGGGTGATTTTCCCCTGAACCGGGGTGGTTGGCGAGGTATACACCCGGTAACCTGAAGCACGTAATTTACTGACTATTTCATTCACTTTGTCAGCATTTTTCAACGCACCTAACTGCACCACATACGCCTTACCCTGAGGTAGGGGTGGCGAATTCTCTTTCACCGGTGTTTTTGGTTGTGTGGCCGGTTGGGAAACAGGTTGCTGCGCCGAGGTTTTATCCGCACCGGGTTGGTGAGTGACCACCCGTGTATTGCGCCCGGATGCAGAGGAATCCCTTTCAACAGGAATGGCATCCAGCCCGGCACCAGTATTGGCTGGTAAATTTGCTGTATCTATTGACGAGTTAGACGCATTGCTCGCTCTTACCTCTTCAGCCGCACCCTCAGGTGGTTGAGCCGGAATAGGCTGGCTGGCTGGCGGCAGTAAGTCGTTTTCGTCTTTGTCGCCTGCTTTAGGTACCAGCGGAATTGCTGCAAACTCATCCTGATAGTGTTTTTTTTGACCGTCGAGTAACCCTGGCAGGACAATAACTGCCAGCGCAACCAGCACAACTGTTCCCACTAACCGGTTTTGAAACTTACTTGCCACCCGTCATCCCCGCGTCCATTTCTTCCATTACATGTGCCACAGTATGGAATGAGCCACATACCAGCACGGTATCTTCTGGGGCCGCATCCGCCATTGCCGCCCGCCAGGCGTGCGCGACATCAGGCCAGGTACTGGCTCCGGGGAGATGCGCCACCAGCGTTTCTGCCGAAGCACCACGCGGGCCTTCCAGAGGAGCACAATACCAGCTATCAACCTGTGGTGACAAACATGCCAGCGTCCCCGCGATATCTTTATCGTGCAACATCCCCACCACAGCAAGAACTCGCCCGCTTTTCGGCAGCGACGCTAACCGGCTGGCGAGATACCCTGCCGCGTGTGGATTATGTGCCACATCCAGAATCACCTGCGGCGAGTGAGCCACAACCTGGAAACGTCCTGGTAATGTGGCATTAGACAACCCGTCGCGAATATGCTGTTCAGTGACACTGAGCCCACTGGCGCGCAGTGCGGCCAACGCAGTGGCAGCATTAGGCTGCGGTACCTGGGGAAGCGGAAGGTTAACCAGTTCACCAAACTTATCACTGAAACACCAGTGCTGCCCGTTAACAGAATAGCGCCACTCCTGCCCTACCCGGCTCAATAGCGCGCCTTTATCCTGCGCCACTTGCGCGATGGTCGTCGGCATATCAGGCTCGCCGACAATAGCGGGTTTACCGCTACGCAAAATACCGGCCTTTTCCCGGCCAATACTCTCACGATCAGGGCCAAGCCAGTCGGTATGATCCAGCGCAATACTGGTAATGACGCCAACATCGCAATCAACAATATTGGTCGCATCAAGGCGCCCACCCAGACCAACTTCCAGAATAGCGACATCGACGGCAGCCTGTTTAAACAGGTACAACGCCGATAGCGTACCAAATTCAAAATAAGTGAGAGATGTTTCCCCACGCGCTGAGTCTATCGCGGCAAATGAAGCAGTATGTTGCGCGGCATCCAGTTCCTGCCCCTGAATACGCACCCGTTCGGTATAGCGAATCAAATGTGGGGAACTGTAGACGCCAACCCGATACCCGGCGGAAATCAGCGTGGTTTCCAGCATGCGGCAAGTTGTGCCTTTGCCATTCGTTCCGGCAACGGTGAAAACAAAAGGCGCTGGTTTGCGAACACCCATCGTATCCGCGACTTTCGCAACACGCTCAAGCCCCAGATCAATGGTTTTGGTGTGGAGATTTTCCAGATAAGAAAGCCACGTTGCCAAAGGCGACGTGGCTTCAAGATGCAATTCGTGTTTCATAAACGCCGTTCTGCATAACTGTATTCATGAGTAGTACGGGCAGCGCATTACGTACTGCCCGTAAAGTTTTATCAGGCTTCATCGCCTTCTTCGGGAACAACCGGCGTAATTACGGCAGTTTCATCCGGGTTTGGCGCTGGCTGATTAGTCAGTTTCGCCAGAATTTGTGCCAGTTTCAGGCGCATTTCCGGGCGGCGAATAATCATATCAATCGCCCCTTTTTCAATCAGGAACTCACTGCGCTGGAAGCCCGGTGGCAGCTTCTCGCGCACAGTTTGCTCAATAACACGCGGACCAGCAAAGCCAATCAGTGCTTTTGGTTCAGCAATGTTCAAATCACCAAGCATTGCGAAGCTGGCTGATACTCCGCCCATCGTTGGGTCGGTTAATACAGAAATATACGGTAAGCCGCGTTCCTGCATTTTAGCCAGCGCAGCACTGGTTTTCGCCATTTGCATCAGCGACATCAGCGCTTCCTGCATACGTGCGCCCCCGGATGCAGAAAAACAAACCAGCGGACAGTTATCTTCCAGCGCCTGTTCAACAGCACGAATAAAGCGTGCGCCAACGACCGAGCCCATTGAGCCGCCCATAAAAGCAAACTCAAATGCAACCGCAACAACCGGCATGCCAAACAGCGTGCCTTTCATTACTACCAGTGCATCTTTCTCACCCGTTTCTTTCTGGGCGGTTGCCAGACGATCTTTGTATTTCTTGGAATCTTTGAACTTCAGCACATCTTTAGGCTCAAGTTCACTTCCCAACTCTACCAGCGAATCTTCATCTAACAGGGTATGCAGGCGTGCACGCGCAGACATGCGCATATGATGATCACACTTCGGACACACCTCAAGGTTGCGCTCCAGCTCAGCGCGGTACAGAACCTGGCCGCAACTGTCACATTTCGTCCACACCCCTTCCGGGATGTTAGCGCGGCGGGTTGGGGTAATGTTGCTCTTATTGAGAATTCGTTCAATCCAGCTCATTGATGACCTTTCTGCCTGAACCTGGTCGATGCCAGTTTTTCTGTGGGGGCGCATAATGCCATTTTCTCCGCCCACAGACCATAAATGTTGCTCATTAAACCATAACCGGGCCCGACTTTGGATAAAAAAGTGGTCGAACCCCTTCGCTTACTCTTTTATCTGGCGAGCCTGGCGTGCTGCTGCGCGTTTGTGGCGAATAATTTCCACAACACCCGGTAAAACCGACAGCACGATAATTGCCACAATCAACAATTTCAGGTTGTCCTGTACTACCGGCAGGTCTCCAAACCAATAACCGGCATAGCTGAACAGCAACACCCACAAGATTGCGCCAGTGACGTTAAACAATGCGAAATGCCGGTATGACATATGCCCCATGCCAGCAACAAAGGGAGCAAATGTCCGTACGATAGGCACAAAGCGCGCCAGAATTATCGTTTTACCGCCGTGACGTTCATAAAATGCATGGGTTTTATCAAGATAGCTGCGCCGAAAAATCTTTGAATTCGGGTTACTGAACAACCGCTCACCAAACACCCGTCCAATAGTATAGTTGACGGCATCGCCAATAATGGCAGCAGCGACCAACAGCACCACCATAATATGCACATTCAGGTCATTACCCGGTAAAGCAGACAGCGCCCCGGCAACAAACAGTAACGAATCGCCAGGCAAGAATGGGGTCACAACTAACCCGGTTTCACAAAACAGGATAAGAAACAGTATCCCATAAACCCAGACACCATAGTTAGCGACCAGTTCAGCCAGGTGCACATCAATATGTAAAATAAAATCAATGATAAAGTGGACAAATTCCATAATACATCCTTAACAATCCAGGCTCAGAGATGGCAGGAACAAGGGCCCCATCACCGGTTTTGGTAACGAAAACTCAGCAGGATAATCTACCGCGACTAAATATAACCCTTCCGCTTTGGCTGTTGCCGCCGCCAGGGTTCTGTCTTTCGCCGCCAACAACCAGGCTATCCATTCTTCCGGCTGATTACCACACCCGACTTCCAGCAGACTACCCACTATATTTCGTACCATATGGTGCACAAAAGCGTTGGCTTTAATATCCACCACCACATACTCGCCATACCGGTTTACCCGAATATGGGACACATTACGCCAGGGGGTGCGCGACTGGCACTGTACTGCACGAAACGAGGTGAAGTCATTTTCACCCAACAAACTCTGGGCCGCACGCTGCATTTTTTCTGCATCAAGCGGTTGATAGTAATGCGATACGCCACGCTGCAAAATTGCCGGACGCAGGCGATTATTATAAATCACATAGCGATAACGGCGTGCCGTGGCACTGAAACGTGCATGAAAAGCCTCAGGCACCTGTTTCACCCATTTTACTGCAATGTCGCCAGGTAAATTGGCATTGACGCCCAAAGTCCATGCAGCATCTTTGCGTTGTGCCTGCGTTTCAAAATGCACCACCTGCCCGGTGGCATGCACCCCCGCATCCGTTCTGCCTGCACAGAATACATGGACAGGTTCGTTAGCAACCTGGCTTAATGCATTTTCCAGATTTTCCTGAACACTACGTACTTCCTGCTGACGTTGCCAGCCATAATACTGGCTGCCATCATACTCAATACCCAGCGCTATTTTGCTGCGGCTTGCTGCCATCACATCAGACATTACCAGAAGTACTCCTGCAGGAGTTTTTCTGCTGTTTTCAGTGCCATTAACGCACCACCAAAGCGAACGTTATCAGCAACAGACCAGAACTGGACCTGTTCAGGCAAACCGTAATCATTGCGCACACAACCAATCGACAAGTGCACACTGCCAGAGGCATCCGCCACCTGAGTTGGGAAGTCCTGCTCTTCTGACAAAGCAATATCTTCCTGGCGAGTAAATGCATCACGCGCTTCTTCTGCAGAGAGCGGGCGTAACGCCTCCATCCCTACCATTTGCGCGTGCCCATAAAATACCGGGCTCTGGATACAACTGACCGAAATCATCAGCCCTTCATCCTGCAAGACTTTACGCACCTGATCGACCACCTGGCGCTCCTCCCGCACACTGCCCTGCGCATCAGGCACCAGGGGCAACATATTAAATGCCAGTTGGCGCCCAAAATGGTCATCGCCTTCCAAAGGTAAGCCATTAAGCAGGCGGGCGCTCTGTCCGGCCAGAGCATCCACTGCAACTTTGCCATGAGCAGAAGCCGGTAACAGACTGGTCACCTGGAGGCGGGACAGACCACCTTCTTCAATCAAGGGTTTGACTGCTGAGAGTAACTGGCAAGTCAGGCTGTCTGCCACCGCAACCACGTTACGATTACGGTAATCCGCCAGAACAAACGGGTTTACATCTGGCACCACTAAAGGCACATCTGGCTCCAGTGCAAACAGGCTGCTGGAATCAATCACTACGCAACCCGCATTAGTGGCTTCTTCAACGTATGCAGCCGTTGCCTGTGCACCGGCGACAAAAAATGCCAGTTGAGCCTGCACCCAGTCAAACTCAGCGGCATCCTGTACCTTCAGCGTTTTGCCTGCGAAACGCACGGTGGTACCCGCGCTTTCTGCTGTCGCCAGCAAGTGAAGTTCACCAACAGGGAACTGACGCTCTCCAAGTAACTCAATCAGGGCTTCACCGACCGCGCCGGTCGCCCCGAGGATGGCGATATTCCAACCTTCTGACATAGTGGTTTACTCCAGACAAAATAAAAGCACTCCCCGCCGTACACAGCAGGGAGCGGTAATGACGATTATTGGTGAGGGGAAAATTGCGCGTTAAAACCTAACTGATTCAGCAAGGCCGCTGACGCCTGGTCATCACATTCAACAAGTAAGGAAGACCACTCTCTGCGTTCTTTGTAAAACTTACGCAGCTTATCAAACTCCCCGGCCTGCCCTGCTACTTTGCGCAAGGGGGCATCATCACGGCGCACATCATACACCAGATGCACCAGTCTTTTCAGCGCAGTTTGATCGAGTTTCCCATGCAGGGAAACCCGACTAAATTCCGGAGGTGGAAGCAGTGTATTCAACGACACCGTTTCAGGTTGCCCGATAAACGCACTGAAGGCTTCGAATACCTGTGTAGTACCGCGGGCTTTCCCTTCCAGGGTGTAACCCGCAATATGCGGTGTGCCAATATCCACACGCTCAAGCAGTGCCAGGTTCAGCTCCGGTTCGCCTTCCCATACATCCAGCACAGTAAAAAGCGCCTGGCCGTCGTTCAGGCAGGCCAGTAATGCAGCATTGTCCACTACCGGGCCCCGGCAGGCATTAATTAAAATGGTTCCTGGCTTCAACTGGCGCAATAATGCTTCATCTGCCAGGTGCAGGGTTTTGTAAGGCCCGTCTTTAAACAGTGGGGTGTGAAACGTCAGGATATCCGCTTCCTGCACCAGTGTTTCCAGCGGAAGGAAGGTCTCATCATCACCCTGGTCAGCACGCGGTGGGTCACACAATAATGTTTTAATACCCAGCGCCTCTAAACGTTTTTGTAACCGCCCACCGACATTACCTACCCCAACAATACCGACAGTCCGGTCCTGCAAAGCGAAACCTTCACGCTCAGCGAGCATCAGTAATGCGGAAAAGACATATTCAACCACCGCAATCGCATTACACCCCGGCGCGGCAGAGAAACCGATACCCGCGCTGGATAACCATGCGCTATCAACATGGTCGGTACCTGCGGTTGCAGTACCCACAAATTTTACTGGCGTACCAGCCAGTAACCCGGCGTTGACTTTGGTGACCGAACGCACCATTAACGCATCGGCACCCGTCAATTCACCCTGAGGAATTGGGCGACCGGGTACAGACTGAACTTCCCCCAGCCGGCTGAACAACGCCTGAGCATAGGGCATATTTTCATCAACGAGGATTTTCACGTTACAATACCTGTTATGTGCGGGAATTAACCCGTAAGTGTGCCATAATCCTGGCCTCAGGCCTATTGCTGTACATGCCGTCTGGCTGAACCGACCCGGAAAGATTAAGGATTTGTTATTATGCAACCCATTGTGGGCCATTCACCGCAACCTCCCGGCGAACCGCCAGGCACGCCCAAAACCACACCACCAGCAGGTGAAGCACCGCTGTCCACCATACAGCGTACGGTACTGGAACGCCTGATAACCCGCATCATTGCGCTGACTCAGCAGCAACCGGCGGAAGTGTGGGCCGCAATGAAACATGATCTTGGGTTGAACAATTCAACGCCAATGCAGTCGCGCCACTTTCCGGCAGCAGAGCAAAACCTGAACCAACGCCTGTCAGGTGCCCAACAAACCCATGAAACACGCCAGGTTCTGCAACAACTGAATAATTTACTTTCGCAAGGCAATAACCGCCAGGCGGTGAGTAATTATATTCGCCAGGAGTTCGGCCATACGGCACTCAGCCAGCTCACGCCAGATCAGTTAAAAACGGTGTTAACGGTATTACAAAAAGGCGAAATAGTTGTTCCGCAGCCAACCACGCGCCCGGCGACAGAGCGGCCGTTGTTACCCGCAGAACACAGCACACTCAATCAACTGGTCAGCAAGCTTGCCGCCAGTTCGGGCGAATCTGTGAAAACCATTTGGCAGAATCTGGTCGAACTCAGTGGCGCCAAATCCAGCGAGCAAATTCCGGCACGCCAGTTCCCGCTGATGGTGACCTGGTTGCAGGCCAGAGAAACACTGGCTCATAACCCGGCGCCCACATTACAGGTTATTCAGGCGGCGTTGAAGCAGCCGATGGAGCCCCACGAATTACAGCGGGTAAGTGACACACTGCAACAACAGTGGCAGGCCACCCCGCAGACAGTTTTAACCGCTGCACAGGTTCAGGAAGTGCTTAGCCAAATTTTCTTTATGCGTGCCGAGCGTGGAGCTGTGCAACTGGATGTCCGTAGTGTTCAGCCAATTTATAACCCGTTTATTGCCTTCATATCCGAGCCGCTGAAAGTGATGTCAGCCCGCCCGGGGCTGACATTGTTCGCGCTGGTACTGGTTTTCTGTCTGGTGTTACTGTTGCTGTGATATTTTTCCTGGGAAGAACGCCTGCGCGGCAGGTAATGTTTTGCACGTTTAGCGCTTTTACTGCGGGTGAAAATGACTCCGGCACATATGTGAGGAAGGAATACCGCTGCCGGGACGTCCAGAAGCGGTATTGAGTGGCTTATCAGAACTGTTTGCGTACCTGCAAAATAACGGTCTGCCCCTGATACTGTTGGCCAAGTTGCACGTTATAGCGGGCATTCAGCGTTAGCGTGTCGGATTTAACCAGAGTGGCGCCAACAGATAAATCCGCGGTATCTTCAACCGGTGAAGCACCAAAGGTCGTGAAGTTGGTTTCCCCCGCTGTTGCCGCTATGTAGCTTGCCGTCGTGCTACTGCGTTGCGGGTTATACTGATGTGTCCAGACAGCCTGAATGAAGGGTACAACATCCCCAAAACCGGTCTGGAATGATTTATCCAGGCGGGCCCCCAGACCACTTCGAACCGCGTTATTGTGGCTGCCGCCTACTGACAGAGCTGAGCCGTTATCGCTACTTTCTTTATAACTCCCGGTGGTTTGATAACTGTAATTCAGGCTGGCGAGTGGTGTCAGTGTGGTATTATCCGCCACGAGCAGCGGGTAACCAAACTCGGCATTAGTAACATATTGCTGACCATTAAACTTGCCCGACGCCCTGTCAGAGTAACCCGTCATACTCACATTACGCGTTGTGTCGTAACGTTGTTGAGTGACACTGGCAGACAGGTTCACATACCACGGGTCACCTGTGTAACTGGCATAACCAATTACTCCCCATGAATCGACACCTGTCTTGTTACCGTAGAGATTGTCCTGGTTACGTACCGAGGTGTAGCTGTAAGTCAGTGCACCACCCATTCGCCAGGCCTCGCCAACAAGCCGGTCGCCCCCCAGTACCAGTCCGCCATAATTTGCTTTATAACCGCTGACATTATCCACCATTCCCTGATTAACATGGCCGCCAAATACCTGCCCCCATGCAGACCAGTCGTCAGGGGAATCACCCGCTGCCACACCGCTCATTCCATGTGATTGCGCCAGGCGTATTGAATCAACCCGCTGGCTAACCACGTTGACAGCGCCAAAAGTAGCCATTGACGCTGCATGACTGGCCCCGCTGTTCTGTACGGGTGAGAGCTGTTCACCCACTCTGTTTGCTTCCTGGGTTGAATCTATAGCCAGTGAGGCGTTATATAAATCCAGCAGACCTGGTGCAATCCCCGTATAATTCTGCAGCCCCCGCAATGAGGATAACGCATTGGCGGTAGTAGCAAACCCATTACTGGTATTTCCCGGAGTGGAAGGATTGTCTCCTCCTCCTGGCGTTTGCGGTGTCGTGGGCGTTTGGTTACCAAGAGAAACCACCAGGTTACTGGTATTACCGGTATCAACCACCGAACCAGTCGTTTCACCATCATAAGCCGTTATTACATAATTTAGTGAACTGGCATTAAAATTAGTGCCGCTTTTCGCTGCCGATACCACCACGTACCGCTGGCCAGAGGCAAAGCGCCAGGCATTAAGCGACTTGAGTGACACCGTCGAACCACTGCCAATAGTAGCGGTGCCGCTGACAATCAAACGCCCATACCCTGTATCGGTCGTGACACCGTTACTCACCGCTGAATCGCCAACGCCAAGCAATAATGTTGTAGCTGAACTCTGCGCGTAATTTCCGGTGATACTAACAGGGTTGTTAACCTGCAATGTCTGCCCTGTATTTTGCAGGGTAAAGGTACCGACATTGACGTTATCATTGAGCAGTAAATTGCCAGAATTGAAATAGAGATCAGCGGCACTGTTTACGATAGTGCCCATACTGGCACTGTCAATGTTACCACTGGCACCAGTCAGGGTACCCTGGTTCGCACCACTTGCGCCGTTGATGGTCAATCCGGTGCTGCTCAGGTTCGAAATGTCGCCAGCAATAAGGCCATTGTTAGTGACCGGCCCTATGATGCCAGTTGAGGTGTTATAAATAGCATATCCACTGCCTGAGATGCTTCCATTGTTAACCAACGTCCCCAGGGTGCCGGTATTACTGATAGCATCCGCGGCTGTGATGGCGCTGTTGTTTATCAGGCTACTGGTGGTGCCACTATTTTGAATACCTGCCGTCGTACCAGTTATGCTTCCCGTATTGGACAACGTGCCAATATTGCCAGCATTGCCGATACCAACCCCCCCGGTGATGACACTGTTATTAATCAGCGATGTAATAGCAGTATTGTTCTGAATCCCTGCCGTGGTCCCGGAAATTGTTCCAGTGGTATTATTCAGTGATGTAATCGTGCCATTATTTTGCAGACCAACTGTCGTTCCGGTTATGCTTCCTGTATTGGACAAGGTGCCAATATCGCCGGTATTGCTGACACCAACTCCGCCGGTCATTATGCCACCATTACTGAGCGACATGATGTAAGTATTGTTTTGAATACCCGCAGTATTACCGGATATCGTACCCCCGGCATTATTGGTCAGTGATAAAATAGTACCGTTATTAAGAATCCCAACAGTGTCACTGAGCATCGCAGTATTATTAACCACGGCGAGACTATTGCTGGTGTTCTCCAGGGCGGCAAATGATGTACCGTAAAGTAGTCCGCTGTTAGTTAATGTTTCGGCTAACGCGGATGCAGTTAAGGCCGCAGCACTTGATGAACTGAGCGTGCCATTACTGGTCAGTGTCATATTCCCACCAGACCAGTTAACGCACCCGGTGGAGCCGACTACAGTTACCGAACTACCAACATTTATACAAGCTGCATAGACTTCGGTGGTGGACATCAACGCAATAGCTGACCCAAGAGACACCCCCAAAACCTTACGCCTGTCAAGCTGTGTATCGGCAGATTTATTAATACATTGTCCCATTCCATACCTTATTATTATGTTATCTTTCTTAGTTTAGATGTATTGTATTTAACGCAAACTAATAACCACTTATTATTACATAATTCATCATAGCTGATATTCACGACAGCATGCGTAGTTTAAAGCACAGAACAAGTTTTTTCTCACTTCTCTCACTTCTCTCACTTAACTAAAATTTGCGATAAGATTTTTCCAACCATTGAACATAATTAGCCAAAAAACAATAATGACACATTATAATTATGGGTTTATTGCTATAGCCAATCTACCTGATTAATCTGTGGCAGAAGGATTAACCAGGTAAAAATAATCAAGACTACAAGTTCAGGGGATTAGTGCTTTTCGCTCATGTTCATAGAGGAAGGTGCTGCCATATCAGCCTTACCCTTCAATTCTTTTAAAGCAGCGGCAACATTTTGCAGAACGGTTTCCCATTGCCCGGGCACAGGCTGGCGGAACAAGCGCATTCCCGGATACCAGGGTGAATCGTCACGTTGTATTAGCCAGCGCCAGTCATTCAGGAAAGGTAGCAGTACCCAGGCCGGGCGCCCAAGCGCACCAGCCAGATGAACCGGCGATGAGTCTACAGACACCAGGGTATCCACGATGCTCAGGATGGCGGCTGTATCATCAAAATCATCAATTTCGCTACTCAACGACAACAGCGACATACCAGGTGGTGGTGTGGTGGCCTGCCCTGCCGCAGGCCCTTTCTGCAGTGCCAGAAAGGTAATCCCTTCCTGAGCTAATGGAGCCAGGTCAGCCAGTGCTATCGAGCGGCGCTTATCATTGGCATGCGTGGGGCTCCCGGCCCACACCAACCCCACTAACGGACGTGGCAGGCCTGCAAACCGCAATCGCCATTTTTCCACACGCTCAGGATCAGCAAATAAATAAGGTACTCTTCCCGGCAGATGCGACAGTTGCAAACCAAGCGCCGCAGGCAGACTCATCAGCTCACAGTGCAAGTCGAAAGGCGGAGGAAGCGTTCCCCTGACTATCAACTGGTCATACCCACGGACACTTCGCGCCAGGTTAAAGGCTTCCGGGTTCACTTCCAGTACAATATGAGCACCACTGCGTTCCTGAGCCTGCTCAACCAGCCGCAAAAACTGGAAGGTATCGCCATAACCTTGCTCATCGTGGATCAACAATGTCTTTCCTTTGACAGGCTGCCCTTCCCAGCGCGGTTTTTGCATATGCCGTTCGAACATGCGGGTATGGTCAAGCTTGTAGCGAAAGCGGTATTCTCGCCAGCCACGCGTAAACTCGCCCTGTAGTAACAGCATCTCAGACAGGTCAAACCGTGCACTCATATCGCCCGGCACAACCTGTACAATCATGTCCATCACTTGAGTAGCTGCGACAAATTTACCCTGCTGGCGCAATGCCATGTACAACTGACGCCATAAGGCAACAGGAGCGGTGCCAGAAGACAGTGCCTGACACAACACCCTCTCTGCCTCGGCCCAGCATTCAGCTTTCAGGAGTACATCAACCTGCTGCCAGAGTGCGCTAAGATCTCTCTGTTCCGGGTTCATCTTTTTTCAACACCGAGCACATCCAGCAAAGGACCAAGGTGGGCAGCATGCCTGTGCCATCGCCCAATGGAAGAGGTGTAGATGGGCTGGCGCACCTGAGCCATACTTGCAGTACGTACAATACGCCGGGTTTTGTGGAAGTGCAGACAAGCGTCATTCCAGGGAAGATCGATGAAATCAATCAGACGCCGCGCCTGGCCATCCAGATCATCGACCACCGCTTCATAATCAACTTCGATAAAGCATTCAGGCGGTAATACCTGACAGAAGTGAGCCATCAGCGCCTGGTAGTCAAGATAAAACTGCCCCAGTTCATCCAGTTGGTAAGTAAATAACTGTTCCCCGGAAAAAAGCTTGCTGTAACAGGACAGGCACGTATCCACAGGATCACGACGGCAGTGAATGATACGTGCGCCAGGCATCAGTAGTGGAATCAGGCCGGCATAGAGGAAGTTTCCCGGCAGTTTGTCTACCACTCGCAGTGCATCTGGTGCCAGATGGCTGATCTGTTGAAGATAATCGGTGCCAATATTAAGAAAATGATTACGGCTCCAGTTACCCACATCCTCAGGGAAACGGCCTGCCTGTGCCACTACCCGCCCCAACACGCCTGACTCTCCTGCGCCGTAGACATCGGGGTGTGACGCAAGAATCTGTTCAACCAGGGTGGTGCCGGAGCGGGGCATGCCGATAATAAAAACAGGCCGCCCGGAAACCACGCCTGCGCCTCTGAACCGTGCCATTAATGCCGGGGTAAAAACCTCAGCAATACTTTTCATCCATACGCTAATCTGTTTGGCATCATAATTAAAAGTGGCACGCTTAAAAGCATTACCCTGGTCAAGATGGAAAAATGCACGATCGGAATCCTTGATATCCAGATACGCTTTGCCAAGCGAAAAATGCAGCAATATTTGTTCATGAATGGGCAGTACCGGCTCACGCGCCAACGCATTTTCCATAACCTCAATATCAGGGTCGCCTGCCTGGTAGAATTTATTATCGCAACACGCTGCCAGAACCCGCGGTGAATCAGGAAAACGCTTCAATGCCAGTTGAAACCCGGCAGACGCGGCATCCATGTCGCCAGTCTCCATCAGTAAAACTGCCCGCGCAACAAGCGCTTCTTCGGCAACCGTACCCGGTAACTCCGCCGCCTGGTTATAGGCCTGCTCAGCTTCTTCATACCGCCCAAGGCCCTGCAAGGCTGTCCCCAGAACCTTATGCGTATTCGCATTACCCGCTGCAATAGCCAGGGACTTGCGCGCAACTGCAACGGCTTCCTCATAACGCTCATCAACAATCAAAATTTGGGCAAGTGCGGTAAGCCCTCCCACATGTTGTGGCGCAAACTCCAGCAGTGAATTCACCCAGTGTCTGGCATCAGCGTAACGCATGCGCGATAACTCAATATTCGCCAGGTTTAAATACGCATCCGCAAGTTGCGGGTTGATATCTATCGCCCGCCGCGCAGAAGCCACAGCCTCATCAATACAACCAAGGTCACTCAACAATAAAGTGAGATTACTGTACACTTCCGCATACTCGGGACGCAGTGATAAAGCTCGCTGGTAACTTTCCTGAGCACGGTGCAAATAGCCCAGCCGCTGGCAGGTATTAGCCAGGTTATTGTGCGCTTGAGCATTATCCGGTTGCAAAGATGTAACGTATTCCAGGCACTCCAGGCTTTCCGTGAATTTCCCGGCCTCCTGCAAAATGATGCCAAGATTACTCCATGCCACAATCAGTTCAGGCTCTTGCTCTACTGCAATACGAGCAGCATGTTCGGCCTCTACCAGCAAACCTTTCTGGCGATAAAGCTCCGCCAGATTGCTAAATATTATTGCCGGAGCATCCGGTGAATGGCAGGCCTTATGTATATAATCAATAGCCTTATCCAGCATACCGTAGGCATGCATCATAAGCCCCAGCAGATTAAGGGCATCGTGTTGTAATGGTGCGACTTCCAGCACCCGCAGGCAAAGCTGCTCCGCCTGTGCGGCCTGCCCGGCATTCCAGTGAGCATTCGCCAGTTCCAGAGCCTGAAGAACCGTCAACTGCTGCGAATCAAGAGGGTTGCTATTACTCAAAATATTCCTCGGACATAAAAGGCACAGTGGCTGGATTGTGTCTGCAAGCAGATCAGGCTTTTACCTGAAAGCTCCAACGTGGCACACAATCTGAATTGCATGCCATCCCGGATGGCATTCATTAATTATTAGTAATATCTTCGTCATCAGAATAGGTGACGCAAAAATGGAGTGCAACACCTGTTTATTTAGTTTGAAAGCCCGCAGGCAATCTCTTATTTACATGTATGAGAAATGCTTATCGCTGTTTAACTGGCTATTAATAATAGTTAAAGCAAAAGGCGGTATTTATCGCAGCCAGAATAAAAGGAGAGAAAATATTTTAGCGCGGAGCTGGTTGTTCAGTGGAAGGCAGGTGGTTGTGCGAGAGTATGTTGCAGAGAAAACAATACAGAGTATAAAAATAGCAAGACTGCAAAAAAATAAAGGGGCAGTCACCCGCCCCTTATGCAAAAGACATTAAAACGCCTTTATTTGCTGTATTTACGCATTACCAGTGTGGCGTTGGTGCCGCCGAACCCGAAGCTGTTGGACATCACTGTTGTCAGGTCACGTTCAGTCGGTTCAGTAACGATATTCATGCCTTCAGCCAGCGGATCACGCTCGTCAATGTTAATGCTTGGCGCGATAAAACCGTGTTCCAGCATCAGCAGGCTGTAAATTGCTTCCTGAACCCCGGCAGCACCCAGTGAGTGGCCGGTCATGGCCTTAGTTGCAGATAGCGCTGGCGTATTTTCGCCAAACACTTCACGGATCGCACCCAGTTCTTTTACATCACCCACTGGTGTAGACGTACCATGAGTATTCAGGTAATCGACAGGTGTATCCAGACCTTCCATTGCCATTCTCATGCAACGCGCGGCACCTTCACCAGAAGGCGCAACCATATCTGCACCATCAGACGTTGCGCCATAACCAACGATTTCTGCATAAATATGAGCGCCACGAGCCAGAGCATGCTCCAGTTCTTCAACCACGACCATGCCGCCGCCGCCAGCGATAACAAAGCCGTCGCGATGTGCGTCATAAGTACGGGAAGCTTTTTCCGGGGTTTCATTGTATTTGGTAGACAGCGCGCCCATGGCATCAAACTCACAGGCCAGTTCCCAGCACAACTCTTCACCACCACCAGCGAACACGATATCTTGCTTACCAAGCTGAATTTGCTCAACCGCATTGCCAATACAGTGTGCTGATGTTGCACAGGCGGAGCTGATAGAGTAGTTCACGCCATGAATTTTAAATGGCGTAGCCAGGCAGGCAGAAACACCTGAGGCCATAGCTTTGGTAACAACGTAGGGGCCAACAGCTTTCAGACCACGAGGGCTGCGCATGGCATCTGCGCCAAAGACCTGAAATTTTGGCGAACCGCCACCAGAACCGGCAATCAGCCCAACGCGTGGGTTGTTCTGGTAAACTTCGTCAGCCAGTTTGGCATCTTTAATTGCCTCATCCATGGACAAGTAAGCATAAACAGAGGCGTCACTCATAAAGCGAACGACTTTGCGATCGATTAAGCCTGTGGTATCCAGCTTGACATTACCCCATACGTGGCTACGCATACCGGAATCTTTCAGTTCTTGAGAGAAAGTGATCCCTGAGCGCCCTTCACGCAGAGATGCCAGGACTTCCTGCTGGTTATTACCGATGCTGGAAACGATACCCAGGCCAGTAATCACTGCACGTTTCATTCAATACCTCTTTCACTGCATATTTTAGATTTCGTGTCGCACAATAGCGTACAGTTGTACGCCGAACAAGTCCGATCAGCCATTTTGTGCAGATAATTTGCGCCAGCTCAGACTAACCCTTAAGATCGTGGCACCCCGTGTTATACGAGCAACTTACGTGAAACAAAACTGCATACAAACTGCCACACTGGACTTCAATGCTGAGGGTACACCTGTTTCCCGACAATTTGATGACGTCTACTTTTCAAATGACAATGGGCTGGAAGAAACCCGCTATGTTTTCCTTGATGGAAACAGGCTGAAAGACCGGTTTTTCAACCACCAGGAAAGCGTGTTTGTGGTGGCTGAAAGCGGTTTTGGGACCGGGCTGAATTTTCTGGCGTTATGGGAACAATTCACCACCTTCCATACCGATAACCCGCAGGCAGCGCTACAGCGGTTGCACTTTATCAGTTTTGAAAAATTTCCGTTACGCCTGGATGACCTCACGAAAGCCCACCAGCAGTGGCCACAACTGGCTACATTCGCCACCCAATTGCAGGCGCAGTGGCCTGATGCGGTTGCCGGCTGCCACCGCCTGGTGCTGGATAATGGGCGCGTAACTGTAGATTTGTGGTTTGGCGATATTAATACCAGCCTCACCCAACTTGACTGCACCCTGAATCAGCAAATTGACGCCTGGTTTCTGGACGGTTTCGCCCCTTCGCGTAATCCAGACATGTGGAATCAGGCATTGTTTGACGGCATGGCTCGCCTGGCGAAACCTGGAGGGACCATGGCGACATTCACCTCCGCGGGTTTTGTTCGCCGTGGGTTACAGCAGGCTGGCTTTCAGGTTGAAAAACGTAAGGGGTTTGGCCGCAAGCGGGAAATGCTGACCGGTGTACTGGCTGAAGCCATCAGCACGCCACTCTCCACACCCTGGTATACCCGCCAGGCGGCAAGCTGCCGCGAGACGGCCATTATTGGTGGTGGTATTGCCAGTGCATTATTAAGCCTCGCGTTATTGCGCCGTGGCTGGGATGTAACCCTGTATTGCGCCGATAGCGCGCCAGCACAAGGCGCATCAGGAAACCGCCAGGGTGCGCTTTACCCATTGCTCAACCAACATGATCCGGCACTGGCCGCGTTTTTCCCTCACGCTTTTGGGTTCGCGCGACGGTTATATGACCGCCTGCCAGTGGCATTCGACCACGACTGGTGTGGTGTCACTCAGTTAGCGTGGAATGATAAAAGCGCCGATAAACTGGCAAAAATGCTGGATATGCCACTGCCTGAAACACTGATTCATGCAGTCAGTAAAGAAGCGATGCAGGCAACCTGCGGTGTGGAAACAGGGGTTTCTGGTATTTGCTTCCCGCAGGGCGGCTGGCTTTGCCCACAAACCCTGACTCATCAGGTAATTGAGCTGGCTTGCCAGCAAGGCCTGAAAGTGCATTATAACCAGCAGGCTCTGAGTCTGAACCGTAGTGGCGCAGGCTGGGAAATTCACTTTACCGGGGGCCAGACCACGCAGCATAGCAGTCTGGTACTGGCTAATGGACACAACATTACCCAATTTGAACAAACGGCTCATCTCCCTGCCTACCCGGTTGCAGGCCAGGTGAGCCATATCCCCACAACACCAGGGCTAGGCGCGCTGAAACAAGTTCTGTGTTATGACGGTTACCTGACACCGGTTGACTCTGCCCGCGGGCAACACTGTATTGGTGCCAGTTACCACCGGGGCCAGGCGGCGGCAAATTACAGCGAAGAAGACCAGGCTCAAAACCGGCAACGCCTGGTTGATTGCCTGCCACAGGCTCAATGGGCCAGGGAAGTCGACACCCGCGCAGGTGATGCCCGGTGTGGTGTGCGCTGTGCCACCCGTGATCATCTGCCTATGGTTGGGAATGTCCCGGATTACGCCGCGTTTATGGATGATTATGCCCAGAAGACCCCGGAAGAAATTGCCGCAACTCAGCGCCAGCTCCCCGTTCATCCGAACTTATTTATGCTCGGTGCACTGGGTTCACGTGGGTTATGCAGCGCGCCTCTGGTGGCTGAAATGCTGGCAGCACAAATGAGTGCGGAACCATTACCGTCCGACCAGAAAACACTGGCAGCCATGACACCGTCCAGGTTATGGGTACGCAAGTGGCTGAAAGGCAGAAAAATAGAGAAGAAAACGCAAGGGTTATGCCCGGCCCTCAGGCCGGGTTGAGTGGATTATGCTTTGGCCTGGTTCCACAATTTGTCCCACATATCCAGAACCAGTACCTGGTCTGGTGGTGACAACTCCCCGGCGTTGATGGCGGTTTCAAGGCTTTGCCCAACATGCTGGTATACCCGCTCGAAGGAGTGGTCATCGCCCTGCTCCACCTCGGCAATAGCCAGAGTCAGGTGCCCACGCAAATACCCGCTGGCAAACAATTCATCGTCAGAGGCATGCTCGACCATATCGTCAATTAAACCCAGAATGCGTGCTTCAAACGCTTCAATCATCTTTCTCTCCTGGTTGGTATGGCGCTCAGCACAAATCTTCGGGCCATGGAAAAGATTCTGCCGTGAAGGGCGCAGAATGATAATACTGTTGTAAAGCGGCAATAAAACGAGCCGGACGGGCAGGAACACTTGCAGATAACCAGTGCATCACCTGCTGGTGAACCCGCCGCTGAAACACAATACGGTCGGGTTCAAAATCTCCACTGAGGTTGTCGCAACTGACATTAAAGGCAAACCCGGCAGCAACACAGAACATCCATTCCAGTGCCTGGGGTTTCACTTCCACATCTTCGAACTGATGCTGTGTTGCTTCATCGCGCCCGTCCGGGCAATACCAGTAACCGAAATCAACCAGCTTGCGCCGCGCTTCACCAGCAATACACCAGTGTGCGATTTCGTGCAGAGCACTGGCATAATAGCCATGAGCAAACACCACACGATGGTAAGAGGCTTCGCTGTCTGCAGGCAGATAAATTGGCTCGTCCGTGCCTTTGACCAGGCGAGTATTGTAGTCTTCGGCGAAACAACCATTAAAAATCTCAATCAGTTGTTCGTAGTGATGTGTTTCCATTACTTCCATTACTGCATACCTAACCAGTGAAGAATAGTTTGCCCGTGGCTGTCGAACAGTAATTTGGCGCTCATCACCGCCGATACCACCACTATCATAGGGCGAATCAGTTTGTGGCCTTTGCTCAGCACCAGACGGGACCCTATGCGGGCACCGCAAAACTGCCCGGCCATCATGACAAAGCCAGTACCCCATACCACTTTGCCGCCAATAATAAACAACAGTAGCCCGCCAAGGTTAGAAGTGGCATTGAGCAATTTCGCATGAGCCGTGGCTTTAGCAAGATTAAACCCGGCCAGTGCAACAAACGCCAACGCATAAAATGAGCCAGCCCCCGGGCCAAAAAATCCATCATAAAAGCCCACGCACCCACCTGCAACCAGGGCAAATGGCAGCCCATGTAAACGGCGTTGCCTGTCGGCTTCGCCAAGGCGTGGCATTAACAAAAAATATAAGCCAATGGCGATGACCAGTATGGGCAGGATCTGGCGCAAAATGTCGGCATGCATATGCTGCACCAGTAATGCACCAGATGTAGCGCCAATGAACGTCATCAGCACATTCAGTTTTTGGTCTGCCAGGCTCACCACTTTGCGGCGAATGAAATAGAGCGATGAAGAAACTGAGCCACCGCAAGCCTGTAGTTTATTGGTGGCCAGTGCCTGAGCTGGAGGCAGGCCGGCTGCCAGTAGAGCCGGAACAGTCAACAACCCGCCACCACCAGCCAGAGAATCAATAAAACCAGCAAGCATTGCGACAAAAAATAACACCACCAGCACCAGTGGTGAAACCATGAACCACTCCATGCACTTGTCCCTTATAACAATTTTTTATCCAGTAATGCCTGGCAGGATGCCGGTATCGGTGGCGGTGTTTTTTTACCGGGTTTCACAGCACCAGGTTTAGGCGGCTCGAACCAACTTTGCAGCTCCGCACCACAGCCATCACCCGGTGGTGGTGGCGCCTGGTCAATGCACTCAAGGCTGGTTGCCGGGCAGTTCAGACGCACATGCATATGTGCCCGGTGAGCAAACCAGGGGCGCACTTTGCGCAACCAGGTGCGGTCAGTGCCAGCGGTTTCACACAGTTTTTCTTTGATTGCCGGGTTAACAAAAATCCTTGCGACATCGCTGTCTTCAGCAGCCAGTTTTATCAACTGGCCGATTTCTGGCTGCCAGAGCGATTCAACCACATGTTTTCCGCCCGGTGCGACCAAATCCAGAGCCTGAGGTTTTAACAATTGCGCGCTGGACCAGCGTACTTTGGGCAGTTGCAGGAAAATATCCACATCCAGGCCACTTTGGTGGCTGGCGTGACCGCTACTAAAACGCCCACCCGCTGCCATACCCATATCGCCAATCAACAGCGTTCCCATGCCGTGTTGGTGCACACTGGCAGACAAACGGCCAATAAACGCCAGCAAATCGGGGTGACCAAAGTAACGGTGCTGATCAGTACGCATCACCTGGTAATTATCGGACTGTAGCGGCAATGGCTCGGCACCAATAATACAACCATTGGCATACGCACCGATTGATTGCGGTGAACCGGCAACCGGATGCGTGATTTTCTGCCAGGGTGTCGCGGCCTGAGCAAGGCCGCACATTAACAAACCAGCTAACGCAAAAATGGTTCTGTTCATTCAGATTACCAGCGAGGAAGCGAGCTGGCGACATCCGCATTCTGCGCACGCTGGCGCAACGCGTGGTCCATCAGCACGATTGCCAGCATAGCTTCGGCGATCGGCACTGCACGAATACCTACACAAGGGTCATGACGACCGCGAGTGACCATCTCAACTTCTTCGCCTGCACGGTTAATAGTTTTTCCCGGCACCATAATGCTGGAAGTGGGTTTCAGTGCAATGTTAGCCACTATTTGCTGACCACTGCTGATACCACCCAACACGCCACCAGCATGGTTGCTGGTGAAGCCGGACTGGGTAATTTCATCGCGGTTTTCGCTGCCACGCAGCCCCACCACACCAAAACCATCGCCAATTTCAACACCTTTCACTGCATTAATGCTCATTAGTGCATGGGCGATATCCGCATCCAGTCGGTCGAAAACCGGCTCACCAAAACCAGGAGGGACGTTATCTGCAACAACCGTCACTTTCGCGCCGATTGAATCCCCTTCTTTCTTGAGTGCACGCATCAGTTCATCAAGTGCAGCCACTTTATCCGGATCCGGGCAGAAGAACGCATTTTGCTCAACCTGTTCCCAGTCAACGATATCCAGTGGGACATCGCCCATTTGCGAAAGGCATGCGCGCACCACAATACCGAATTTTTCAGCCAGATATTTCTTGGCAATTGCACCAGCGGCAACTCGCATTGCCGTTTCGCGAGCCGATGAACGGCCTCCGCCACGATAATCGCGCAGGCCATATTTTTGCTCGTAGGTGTAATCTGCATGACCCGGACGGAATACATCCTTAATGGCGCTGTAATCCTGAGAGCGCTGATCGGTATTTTCGATAAGCAACCCAATGCTGGTACCGGTGGTGACACCTTCGAATACCCCGGATAAAATTTTTACCTGATCCGGTTCGCGGCGTTGAGTGGTGTAACGTGAAGTCCCCGGACGACGGCGGTCCAGGTCATGTTGCAAGTCCGCTTCAGTCAGCGCAATACCCGGTGGGACGCCATCAACAATGCAGCCCAACGCCAACCCATGAGACTCACCAAACGTGGTTACACGGAATACCTGTCCAATAGTGTTACCTGCCATCACGGCTCCTTACCGTTGTTATCGTTTAAAGGGGCAATTGTGGGCCAGGCGGCCCACAGCAGATTAATCTTTATAAATACTGAAATACTCATGCGCGGCAATAAGCTGCGCTTTGGTCAGCATAAAGACGCCATCACCGCCGTTATCAAATTCAAGCCAGGTGAAAGGGACATCGGGGTATTGTTCTGCCAGATGTACCATGCTGTTGCCGACTTCACAAATCAGGATGCCGCCATCAGCCAGGTAGTCCGGGGAACAGGCCAGTATCCGGCGGGCAAGTTTCAGGCCATCAGTGCCCGCAGCCAGCCCCAGTTCAGGTTCAAAGCGGTATTCACCCGGCAAATCCGCCATATCTTCTGCGTCAACATAGGGCGGGTTGGTCACAATAATGTCGTACTGTACTTTGGGCAAATCACGGAAAAGATCAGAACGAATCGGGGTGACCTGATGCTCCAGCCCATGTTCCGCAATATTGCGCTCCGCCACAGCCAGGGCATCCGGGGAGATATCCACTGCATCCACTTCAGCTTCCGGGAATGCATAAGCACAGGCAATAGCAATACACCCACTACCTGTACACATATCCAGAAGATGTGCCGGCTCGCCATCCGCCAGCCCGGCAAAATGTGTGTTGATCAGTTCACCAATCGGGGAACGCGGCACCAGCACCCGTTCGTCAACATAAAACTCATGGCCGCAAAACCAGGCTTTGTTGGTCAGGTAGGCGACCGGTATACGCTCGTTCACACGGCGAATCACCCGTTCAACAATGCGGTGACGTTCGCTGGATGTCAGGCGGCACTGACGCATGTCTTCAGGGATATCCAGTGGCAGGTAGAGAGTGGGTAGCACCAGTTGTACGGCTTCATCCCACGGGTTATCCGTACCGTGCCCATACCAAATATTTGCCGCGCTAAAACGGCTGACGGCCCAACGCAGCATATCCTGAATAGTGTGCAGTTCATTGACTGCCTCTTCGACAAAAATTTTATCCACATGCCCTCCGCAGGCCGTTAGCGCTGTTATTTCGGCCGCTAGTTTGCCACGAACCCGGCGATAAATCAGCATCAGGGCGCGCCACAGAGCTGAAATTGGCGGTTTTATTTAATTGCAACCATTAAAGCAGGTAAACTGGCAAGTATTGCATGACAGGAATGAAAAGATATGAAGAAAAAAGCGCAGTTGAGTACAGAAGACCAGGCGCTGTTTCGTGAATTAATGCGTGGCACCCGGAAACTGGCTCAGGACACGATTGTTCACAGACCGGTACGCAAGAAAGTCACTGAAATGCCGGTAAAACGCCTGGTCCAGGAGCAAGTTGACGCCAGCCACTATTTTTCCGATGAATTTCAACCTCTGCTTTCCAGTGAAGGGCCGGTGCGTTATGTCCGTGAAGATATCAGCCATTTTGAGCTAAAAAAACTGCGCCGTGGCGACTACACGCCAGATTTGATGCTGGATTTACATGGGTTAACACAACTGCAGGCCAAACAAGAGCTGGGAGCGCTAATTGCTGCCTGCCGCCGGGAACATGTGTATTGCGCCTGCGTAATGCATGGGCACGGAAAACATATCCTTAAGCAACAGACCCCATTATGGCTGGCCCAGCACCCGCACGTTATGGCGTTTCACCAGGCCCCCAAAGAGTGGGGTGGCGATGCGGCATTACTGGTATTGATTGAAGTGGATGAGTGGCAGCCACCTGAACTTCCCTGAACCCAGAAACACGCAGAGCCGGCAAGCGGCTCTTAAGTGTTCAGACATTAAATTGCTTTTGCCACTTTTAAATTACACGGGCTGATTTGCCATTCAAATGCCCCTTTGCCCGTTTCCGGCGCAATAGTGACGGAGGCAATCGCCGATGTACAGAACATCGGAGGCGTTTCCTCCGGGCACAGTTCTGATACAAGGTACCCCACCAATGGCAAGTGAGAGATAACCAGCACAGACTTTTCACCCTGCTCTGCCAGTGCCTGGAGATAACACCCCACCAGGCCCACATCGCCGCAAGGCATCAACTCAGGCATTGTTTCTTTCTCGCCTGGCAGAGAAAGTTGCTGACTCACAACATCCAGTGTCTGCTCCGCACGCAAAAATGGACTCACCAAAACACGTCCAATTTCTACCTGCTGACCTTTTAACCAGGTCGCCATCATCTGCGATTCGTCAATCCCCACCTGAGTGAGAGGACGAACCGCATCACTGGCGGCATCGAGCGCCGCGTCGCCATGACGCATGATAAAAACTTGCATATTGCACCGCTTTTGTTAACCAGAAACACCTGCTCACCCCGCACGAAACCAACCGCAATCCGTACGCGCTAACAGGGGGTCGGGCATTGTGCCTTATCCATACATCAAATTGAACGGTGTGTTTTACCGCATTGCTGTAAGGATAGTCAATATCCGTTTATAAAATAACCACACTGTCGTTATTTGCAGTCACTTTTACAAAAACTTAGAGTTCTCTGTCACTGGACAGGTTCATTTTTTCGCCAAAAAAACTCACCTTCTTTTGCCATTTGTTGCAAAAGCCCGCACGGCGTAAATCTTTCGCCATAACGTTCGGCAAGCTGGGTCAGACGAGTAGCGACTTCACTTGCCCCAAGGCTGTCCATATAGCGAAATGGTCCACCAAGAAAAGGCGGAAAACCAATACCAAACACCGCGCCAATATCGCCATCACGTACAGAACGCAGCACGTTTTCATCCAGACAACGGGCGGCTTCATTCAGCATCAAAAACAGACAGCGCTCCGCTATTTCTTCGCCAGGTTTACTCACCCGTGGCGTTACGCCCAGCACAGAATAAACCGATGTATCTGGTTGTTTTTTATTCGCTTTAAATGGATTTTTGGTTTTCGCCTGATACAGGTAGAAACCCCGTCCATTTTTACGCCCTTTGCGGTCATCACCTAAAATTGCCCTGACTGCCGACTGCGGCGCAGCAAAACGCTCACCATAAGCAGTTTCCAGTACTGGCATGATTTTCGTGCCAATATCAATACCCACTTCATCCAGCAACTGTAGTGGCCCAACCGGAAATCCTTTTTTAACCAGGGCATTATCAATATGTTCGATGGGCTCACCTTCAGCCAGGCAACGAATCGCCTCGTTAATATAGGGCGCGAGAATACGGTTCACGTAAAACCCGGCGCAGTCGCCCACAACAATCGGCGTTTTCCCTTGTTTTTTAGCCAGCGCCACCACTGTGGAAACCACTTCCGCATCGGTACCAGCATGGGGAATCACTTCCACCAACGGCATTTTATCTACCGGGCTGAAGTAGTGTAGACCGATAACCCTTCCCGGTGCATCAGCCCCGCGGGCTATCTCTGCAATGGGTAATGACGATGTATTTGAAGCAAAGATAGTGTCTGGCGCACAGTGTTCCTGGATTTCACTGACCATTTTTTGCTTCAGCGCCAAATCTTCAAATACCGCCTCTATAACCAACTGACACTGGCCAAATCCACGGTAATCAGTACCACCGGAAATGCGCGCCATTTGCAGATTACGCTCAGAAGCGGTCAGGTGGCGACGGCGAACTTTTTTATCCAGCATTGACCAGGCATATTGCAATGCGTGGTTAATCCCTTTGTCATTGATATCTTTAATGCGCACCGGCAGCCCGGCTTTAGTTGCGGTAACAGTGGCAATGCCACCGCCCATCAACCCACCACCCAACACCCCCACGCGCTTAACGCTGACGGGTGGCGTGGCGCTCCCCGGGTCTTTTTTCAGGTCAGTGCTGGCAAAAAACAGGCTGCGTAGTGCCGCCGATTCAGGCGTCATTGCCAGTTCACCGAATGCCTGAGCTTCCGCAGCAAGGCCATTTGTCATGCCAGATGACAACCCGGTTTCCATCACATCAAGAATGCGCTCTGCCGCCGGGTAGTTGCCCTGAGTCTTTGCCAGGGTCTTTTTACGGGCGGTATTAAAAATAAGCGTTCGTGCCAGCTTCCCCGCTAAGAAACGGGTTTTCAACGGTAGCGGTTGTGCAGGTTGTGAGCCTTTTTTGGCCAGGGAAACCGCCGTTGCCAACAAAATACTTTGTGGTACGACATCATCAACCAGACCACACTTTTTAGCCTGCCGTGGGCGTAACGATTTCCCTGTCAGGATCATGTCCAGTGCGCCAGGAAGCCCAATCAAACGCGGCAGGCGTTGTGTACCGCCCGACCCCGGCAATAAACCTAGTTGCACTTCAGGCAAACCTAACTGGGTTTGCGGGGAATCGGAACATACCCGGCTGTGGCAGGCCAGCGCCAGTTCCAGTCCACCGCCAAGGCAGGCCCCATGAATAGCCGCAACCACCGGAACCCGTAAGCTACTTAATTCCGCCATAACCTGCTGCCCGGCACGAGCCAGTTGGCTGGCCTCCCCGGCGGTCTGGCAGGCTTCAATCATGCGAATATCTGCCCCGGCGACAAAGTTATCTGGCTTACCGGAAATCAGAACCACACCTTCCAGTTCGTTCAGTGCGTTCAGTTCACCCAGCAAATTTTTTACTTCATTAACAAACTCCGCCCGCAGGGTATTCATTTTTTCGCCCGGGACATCAATAGTCACAATGGCAATATTGTCCGGGCCCACCGCCAGGTTAAATGCGGAAATCTGTTCCATTATTCGCTCTCCAGTACCATTGCCGCACCAAGCCCACCCGCGGCACAAGCCGTGACCAGCCCAAGCCCACCACCACGACGGCGTAATTCATTAAGTGTCTGCGTAATCATTCGTGTGCCTGTTGCTGCAAAGGGGTGCCCGTAGGCCAGTGAACCGCCCAGCACATTAAACTTGTCCATATCGACTTCGCCGGTTGCGCCACTCTGCCCCAGCACATCCCGGCCAAATTTATCGCTGGCGAGGCACTTCAGGTTCGTCAACGTTTGTGCGGCGAAGGCTTCGTGCATATCAAACAGCGTCAGGTCGGCAAGAGTTATTCCTGCCCTGGAGAGTGCCAGCGGCGTTGACCAGGCTGGCCCCAACAACATGTCCTGCCAAACATCAATTGCGGTAAACGCATAGCTGCGCAGGTAGCCTAATGGCTGCAAGCCCAGTGATTTTGCCTGTGACTCCGCCATCATAATGACAGCCGATGCTCCGTCAGTGAGCGGCGTACTATTTGCCGCAGTCACACTGCCATGCTTGCGATCAAAGGCCGGGCGCAGGCGGGCATAATCTGCCAGCGAAGTTTCCGGGCGAATATTATTATCCTGGTGAAAAGCGGCTGTATAAGGAGGAATAAAAGCGGTCATGACCTCATCATTCAATTTGCCTTCCTGCCAGGCAAGTGCTGCAAGCTGGTGTGAACGGTAAGCGAGGGCATCCTGATCTTCACGGGAAATACTGTGTGTTTTGGCCATTTGTTCCGCGGTGTCACCCATACGTAAACCCGTGGAGTATTCCGCGACAGCAGGAGGGACTGGCATCAGGTCGCGCAGGCGCAGGCGCGAGAAAAGTTTCAGGCGTTGCGCGACTGAGCGTGTTTTTGTGATATCAACCAACGTTTTTGCCAGCTTACGGCTCACCCCTATCGGCAGAACAGAAGATGAATCCGCCCCGCCCGCAACTCCAGTATGAATGGTGCCAACCATAATACTTTCGGCAATATTAGCGACAGCCTGGAAACTGGTTGCACAAGCACGGCTGACGCTGTAAGCATCAGTATGCACTGACATCCCGGTTCCCAGGACAATTTCCCGGGCGATATTGGGTGCTTCCGGCATTTGTACCACCTGGCCGAATACCAACTGTTGAACCAGTTGCGGGTCTATTTCATTGCGAGTGAGTAGTTCACTCACCACCATTTTTCCCAGTTCAACAGCGGGTATACCATGAAACGCAGTAGCCTGGCGTGCGAACGGTGTTCTTAACCCGGCAATAAATGCAACACGATCCCCCTGGCGAGTAACCAGTGGCAGCGACTGTTTCATAAAGCTCCCCAAATCGAATAATTAGCGCAAAGTGGTCTGACCTGATAAAAGTTTTAACCAAATTTTTACACTACGCCAACTGTAATGAGGGAAAAGTGCGAGGCAAAACACGAAATTGCGCCGGAGAGCAAGGAGTGAAGGATGAGCACATCACTTGCTTCATCTCCCATGGGTGAGGTTATCTGGCAAGATTCCGGCTCCACTTCTTGTTGGAGTCAAATACCCGGCACATGGTGGCAACATAATCTGCATTGTCCTTAATCGTACCCACATCAACACAACTGCATACTGGCATTTGTTGCGCTTTACTCTGGCTCATTACCCCCTCCCTGCGCTCTGGCTGGTGTAACTTAATACTGTTTAATCGTTTATGTAGCCATGAGTTCTTGTGTGCTTCGGTTACTGATAGTGATGAAAATCACACATCATTTCGATGCAAAACAACCCGGAGTTATTCACTTGACCGAATCTGACCTGTTTTTTGCTATGGAGTTCGCGTTTTATTAAACATATTTGAAAAATATTATAAACAAACTTGCAACATAGTGACTGGTCAGACCTATACTCACGCCACTGGTCTGATTTCTCTGTACATCGTCAGACCCTACACTTCGCGCTCCTGTTACCACATGTAACATTGTTTTAATAACAATAATCGATGAGAATGAGGTTTTGGGTATGAGTCAGAAACCCCGTTTTACCAAATGTGCTCTTGCTATTGCAGTGGCTGTCGTATCAACTCAGGCCTGGTCAGCTGGCTTCCAGTTAAATGAGTTTTCTTCTTCTGGCCTTGGCCGGGCTTATTCCGGCGAAGGTGCCATTGGTGATAATGCCGGTTCTGCCAGCCGTAACCCGGCAACTATCATGCTGTTTGACCGCCCGACTATGTCTTTGGGTGCCGTGTTTGTTGACCCGGGCGTTGATATTTCTGGTAAGTCCCCCAGCGGGCAGAGCCTTGATGCCAAAAATATCGCGCCAACAGCCTGGGTGCCCAATTTCCATTTCGTCGCACCTATTAATGACCAGTTCGGTTGGGGGGCATCAATTACCTCCAATTATGGTCTCGCAACCGAATACAGTAATAATTACGCTGCTGGCACCCTGGGCGGTAAAACAGACCTGGAAACCCTTAACCTGAATTTGAGCGGTGCCTACCGTCTGAACCAGCACTGGAGTTTCGGTTTAGGGTTTGACGCGGTATTTGCCAAAGCAAAAATTGAACGTTATGCCGGGGATGCGGGCCTGATGGCTGCAGCGCAATACCCGGCTTACGCACAGTATTTGAATGTTCCGGCAAATACCCAAATTGCCCACCTGAAAGGGGATGCCTGGGGCTTTGGCTGGAATGCCGGTATTTTGTACGAGCTGGATAAAAACAACCGCTACGGCTTTACATACCGCTCTGAAGTGAAAGTCGACTTCGACGGTGATTATAAAAGTTCTCTGCCGCCTTCCAGTGCGCTGCCCAGTAACCTGCAGGCTATCTACGCTGGTATGGGCTTACCTGCCGGAACCAACGGGCAAACTGTCGATGGTTCTTTAACACTGAACCTGCCGGAAATGTGGGAGCTTTCAGGTTATAACCGCGTTGCGCCGAAATGGGCAGTCCACTACAGCCTGACATACACCAGTTGGAGCCAGTTCCAGGAGCTGAAAGCCACAGGTAACGACGGCGGTGTCCTGTTCCAGAAAGACGAAAAATACAAAGATGCGTGGCGTATTGCTCTGGGGACAACCTACTACCTGAATGATACCTGGACGCTGCGTACGGGTATCGCCTTTGATGACAGCCCGGTTCCCGCAGCCACGCGTTCCATCTCAATTCCTGACCAGGACCGTTTGTGGCTGAGCGCTGGGGCAACCTATGCCATCACGCCGGATGCGTCTGTTGATGTTGGTATGTCTTACATGCATGGTCAGCACGTTACAATTCAGGAAGGCCCTTACAAGTTTGAATCCAATGGTAAGGCCTGGTTGTACGGCGCTAACTTCAACTACCGCTTCTGATAGTTTTGCCAGACATAACCGCAAAAGGGTGAGCACAGGCTCACCCTTTTAATGTATATCACTTAAATCACGCCATCATGCTGGCAATTACGGTGAATCAATCTCTTTCAGGTCACCCTGAATGGCTGCGGCATTTGGGTTCACTTCAGGTTTCAGTTTGCCGCCACGGGCAATAAAGTCATAACGCTGGAAGTAGGCTTCACGCACCATCACGTAAGGATCGCTGGACTGGCGCAACAGGCCATCGGAATCCAGTAACTGAGCACGGGTTTCAATACCTTCAATAGTCCATTTACCAATAGACATCGGCCAGGTCAGCCAGGACAGAACCGGGTAGAGGTCATCAACAAACTGCCCGCCATCTTCACGTATGGTAAAGCTCCCGTAGAACGGCAATTCTACGTAAGGCCCGTAACCCACGCCATAGTGCCCAAGGGTGCTCCCGAAACGGTGTGGCACTTCACGCTGAAGTTTGGGGTTAGCCATCCCCGCCACATCCATAAACCCGCCCATACCCAGCAAGGTGTTCAGGAAGAAACGCGTAAAATGCACGAAGCCTTTATACGGGTCGCCCTGCAGGAAGTAGTTCACCATGGTTGCCGGCTCTTCGAGGTTGCTGGTGAAGTTGCTTAACCCATTACGGGCAGGTTGTGGAACATAATCACGCCAGGCCACAGCGACTGGACGAACAACGTAAGGATCCAGCACATCGTAGTTGAAGGAAAACATCGTGCGGTTGAAACCTTCCAGTGGGTCTGAACGCCCCTGTTCATCAGGATGGCTGGCACACCCGGCCAGAACCGTAACCGCCATCGCCAGGCTGGTCAGGCGAAAATTCATAGGTGTCTCCCTGTTAAATAGCGCAACCACTTATAAGGTGGCAGTGTTGAGCCAAGGATTCTGGTTGTTGCATTATTAATAGTAGCCGTATAAGAAAAATCATACCGGGATTACGGAAAAGTAAAACAGCAAAAACTACACCTATTACTTTTTTTACGGATGTAACAGCCGTAATTCACACTCCGGGCATGTTTTTACTATTACCAGAATGAAAATACGCTGCGATTGTAACACTCTTACTCATTAAGTCTACGCACCGGGTGCTGCGTTTAGTCCGATTAATCTGCATTTTTGCGCCATTCAGGCGAACCCACTACGCTTATATTCTGAACGTTTTGAAGGGAGTACCAACGATGCAGGATAAGTCTTCCCAACCTGATGACGACCGTTTGCAGGTAGACAGTAAAGAACGGGCGCGCGGTTCAGATATTGTGGTGGATGAAGCAAACCTGCCCTCACGGGCGATGGCAACGCATGAAAGTATTCGCCAGGAAGGAGAAAAAGAGCTCGAACGGGAGCCTCTGGCCTTGTTCTGGTCTGGTGTTGCAGCAGGCTTATCCATGGGCGCATCTTTTTTGGCAAGGGGGTTATTCACCCGGTATCTGGAAGGCGTACCAGGGCATTTTTTACTGGAAAATCTGGGTTATTCCTTCGGCTTTATGATTGTTATTTTAGCCCGCCAGCAATTATTTACTGAAAATACCGTTACCGCGGTTTTACCCGTAATGCAACTGCCCACCCGCAGTAATATTTTGCTGCTGTTACGCCTGTGGGGGGTTGTCCTTGCCGGGAATTTAATTGGTACCCTGGTGGTCGCCTTTACCTTTTCCGTTATGCCCGGTTTTGATGCCCCAACACAAGAAGCGTTTCTCACTTCTGGCCTGGAGGTGATGCAAAAATCACCCGGTGAAATGCTGGTGAGCGCCATGCTGGCAGGCTGGATTATCGCCACCATGGTATGGATGTTACCCGCCGCCGGTTCAGCCAAAATTGTGGTGATTATTTTGATGACATGGCTGATGGCCTTGAGCCATACCGCGCATATAGTGGTGGGTTCAGTGGAAATTCTCTACCTTGCCATGCGCGATGTCATTCCCTGGCATGACTTTTTCTGGCCATTTGCCCTGCCCACACTGGCTGGCAATATTCTGGGAGGTACTTTTATTTTTGCTTTGTTAAGCCATGTACAAATTCGCAACGACCGTGCGGCAATACCAGCCAGACACCCACAAGGCAAAGAGCCATGGCGGTTTAAAAAACCCCAACGCTGAACCGCTGAGTGGCGAGTTATTAAGCAAACAAACCGCTAAGCGCTTAACGTGGCGGTGAAAACGGGTATACTACTGCCGCCCGTCCCCATAGTTAAATGGATATAACGAGCCCCTCCTAAGGGCTAGTTGCAGGTTCGATTCCTGCTGGGGACGCCATATGTACCTCTTCTGAATCCTGTCAAAACCATAGTTCTCTTATAATCAGTAATAAACCGCCATATTGTGATATTGAGTGTCAACTGGCGTCTTTGCCCGTAATCCACTGTTTCCCGGGCTGTTGAAAAAGAGCGCTAACCAGGCACAGAAACTGCACAGTAGAGTTATAACGTTTGAACGTGCTGTCTGCTGGAAGAGTGTATTCAGGTAAAGGCAATTGCGCAGGTATGCGCTGGTTTTTAGGGGGGTTACAGGTGCCCATGCCCTGAAAACTTCAGACCATGAACACCTAATAGTAAATTTATTAGTTAAAATATTGGGAACGAGGTAAGACCTTGCTCATCTCCTTAAATCCTGGTTTATAATCAATTTGGAACTCATTGTCTGAGGTTTTTTTATACTTCACACGCCCGTACTGGAATCGTTCAACTTTTAAAGCGGAGAGTGCGTTAGTAAATGGATCACCAGGATCAGCATGCCTGAGTGTTTTCATCTTACTTCTATTATTATCACCTTGTGCATCAAATCCAACAGTATGAGCACCGGGTTTAGTCAATTTATCCAAAAAACCAACGGCTGGGTTAAACCTTTCAACAAAACCACTGTAACAAGCTGCTAACGACACAACATCCACCGTAGATTTCTCTTCAAGGCTTTCAATATCTTTTCTGTCAAATAATAGTATCTGAGGGTCTGTTGAAAGAACTAAGACGCTTTCATGCCCACGCTTGGGGCTTATAGCACCATGATAATCAATAATGACCTTGTTAATATCTTTCAAACTTCCTTTTCCAATAGCATTCCATGTCTCTTTGAATTCCTCCGCAGTATTAACATAGGCTCCCTTAACATTATGGCCTTTATGCATCAGGTAACTCATCCTTTCCCTTGAAAATTCAGTCGTCGCGATATCGGATGATCTGGGATCAAACGAATTCTTATTCTTTTTGGCACTAATAAATAAGATATTGTACTGTTTTTTTTCTTTACCTTCTTTTTGTTGTGCTTTCGCATCTAATATATTTTTTATATGAGGAGATAATTCTAATTTTTCAGGGGTAAATAATGTCGCAACGGTATCCTCTTCACTATCCGGATCCAGTCCAAAAGGATCCCGGTAGGTAACCGGATTATTACGGCACATTCTGAACAGATTAAGCCCGTCAATAGTCCCCGCCGGATCAGCACTCAGCCAGCGGCCTGCCCACGCCTGGTAATAGCGGTAGCCGTAGTAATACAACCCTGTTACATCGCGCTCCTTGCCTGAGTACCGGATGGTTTTGTATTCAGCTTCCACTGCACTGCGTGCCGCCCACACCGCAGTTCCGCCAAACGGGTAATATTCTTCCAGGCTGATAAGCAGACCATTTTCGTCCGTTTCCAGGCTGCAGTTCTCATTCAGGCTTCCATGGCTGTACCGTATCTGATCATTGCTGATATTCTCTGGCTTACCACTTACCCAGTGGAGTAACCGGGCTTTTCCCGCCAGACTCACCGTCAGTTCCGCTGTCTGTACCACTCCACGGTATGTGTTGCGCAGTTCCAGGCTCTCCAGATACACCACTTCTTCTGTCTGTGTGCTGTTTCCCGTTACTTGTGTTCGGGTCTTCACCACGCGCTTAGCATCAGCATTATACCGGTATACTTCCTCGTCACTGCTTTCTTCCCTGTTTACCAGAGTCACCCGGTGCAATTCCTCACGCAGTGTCCAGTGCAGTACCTGCCCTGCCAGCAGTTGCAACTGATGCCCACCAGCGCTGAACAGAGCCTCGACATTTTCCGGATGCGCTGCCAGGTCACTGATAACTCCACGGTTCGACCGGTTGCTGACGGTGATATTCGTGGTGTGGTTATTCCCTGTTGCCGGTGCACTGTGCCGTATCTGCGTCAGGTTACCGTTGCTGTCGTAGGTCCAGGTGCGGGTGTAATTCGTATATGTGGCATTATCGAAGAGAGTTACATCGGGAAGCGAGCTGCTCTGCTGACCGACTCCGGCCATCTCACGCCCAATGGCGCGCACCAGCTGGTAGAGGCTATCGTAGACATACCGGCTTTCAGGCACCACTTTCTGGTTACGCCAGAACCGGGTCGCTTCTGCGTCATTGCTCACGCTCACCACGTTCCCCACCGGGTCGTACTCATAGCGCAGGTCCTGCAACACTTTAGCCCCTGAAGAATGACCAGCCGGGCGTGCTGTTTTAATTCCGGTGAGGCGCTGCGTCTGTGCTTCATAGGTATATGTGGTGACCACGCCGTTACCATGTACTTCTTCCAGCACTTGCCCGGCCGCAGAGTAACGGACCGACTGCAGAATCGCCCGTTCAGTTCCCCCCACAGGTGTCAACCAGCTTTGCTTCAGCAGACCCGCGACATCCAGAACCTGGCGCTGGCGGTTACCCCGGGCATCGGTTTGTGTGAGTAATTCCCCGGTCGCATCATACGTGTAATACATGTAGAGCAATTCCTGAGGCAGGCGGGAGGCACGATCCTCTTCTTCGTCGTCATCCGCCAGGAGTTGCTGCATACGGGTCAGAGGTTGTCCGGTGAGAGAGACGGATGTCAGCCAGTACAGCCCGGTCTCATCCTGACGCTCGGTACACTGTCCGGCAAGGTTATTGTCCTTTTCATATTGTGTATTACTTCCCCACCCTTGCGTCTCATGCAGATGAGGATTTTGCCCGGGGCGCGATTCAGTTACAGACAACAGGCGGCCAGGAAGTTCTGGCCCTTCATAACCCCAGCGGCGGGTAATCCCTCCGGCCGAGACAGCCAGCACAGGCCGGTTAGCCGCATCATGAAAAGCCAGGGTTGTGCCATCGTCACAGCCGGTGACCTTCAGTGGCTGACCAGTCAGAGAGGAAATTACCTCCCGGTCAGGCAAGACAGAAGGGTCGTTCCGAATCAGGTCATACTGGCGCGGTGAGCGGGACATCAGCAGATGCCCCGCCGGGGTAAAGGTGTGACGGGTGATGCGTTCGTCGGTAATGTCCGGTGAATCAGGGTGGCGATGGTATGCTATCTCCCGCACGCCAAGTCCCCGGTTATCCAGAACTGCCACCGACGGAGTGTTACTGAACAGTAAAGTTTCCATGGATTTCTCCTGAAAGAGAGAGTCACGCAGCCCCGGGCCCGGGGCTGCTCTGTTAGAGGCTTTCAGCCAGCGTATCGTTCTCGTCCTCGCTGACGACAAACCAGGGAGTCAAAAGCACCTGCCGAACCCAGCCTTTCGCTGTCACAACCTGAACCTCGCGCCCCAGAGGATCATAACAATGGGTATCAGCAAAAAGATCCCGGCGGGCGCTGTCATCACTGACATATTCCCAGGTATTTAAAAAGTACGGCTGATATGTCCTGACAGGCTGCCCTTTGCTGTCATACTCCGTACGCCCGGTGACAGCCCAGCGAAAGTCAGTTTCTGTAATGAGTGGTCCCGAGGCATCAGAGGCCAGCGCACCACTGTTTGTACGCTGCCACGCCTCACCGGCTTCGTGGCGCATCGCTGCCTGCAACAGGCGCCCGAATCCGTCACTGAAACTGATGGACTGCCTTAACTGTTGTTCAGGATCAGTGTCATAGCGGTCAGTCACCACCGACATAACATGCGGCGGCTGTCCATGCGGAGCATCACCACGACCATGCACTCGTCGCCAGGTAAGACGAGGGATGTAGCCATCTTCTGTCCTGATGCTGCCTTCTGTGGCTCTGGGCATCCAACTGAGTGGACAGTAGACCAGCAGGCCCGCGACAGGAATACCCGTTGTCAGTGATAAAGCCCCTTCGATGGTAACCGGTTCGGTGAAGGGGCGAGTCTCATTCTCCGGTAATGTATAGCCTGCTTTTTGCCCATTTTCTGTACCACTGAAACGCGTTGATACGATACGCCCCAGGGCGTCATAGCGGGCCAGAGTGACATTGTCATTCACATCAGTTGTTTTCGAAGGTGCCAGGAATCGATAATCATATTCGGCAGTAACTCGCAACCCGGCCGCATCAGTGGTACTGGTAACAGTACAGAAATGCGTATCCCAGCCCAGTGAGATAGCGCCGGTTAACATAGTCTGGCGTTGCGTCAGTGGGCGACAGAACCCGCGTTCATCGGCATATGTCACCACGGCCTGGCGGCTGACATAAACGGAGCTATCACTGTCATCAAACGGAATGGCTACAGGATAGTAACCACTTTCATCCAGTAGCGCTGAAAGTTCTTGCTCGCTGAACACACCATCGAATGCGGCCAGCGCTTTTTCATCCAGACAGGCGACTTCAGTCCAGGCGACAAGCGGTGGAAACATCGCTTCGCCTTTATCGCCGGTGTATACCACGCGGGAATGGCCTGCATAGTTTTGTACTGTTCCCCCCGGCAGCAGGGGGCGGCCTTCTCCCAGACACCATTCCAGGGTGATGCCAGAGGCTGGAACATTCTCAGGCTCAAGCACGCAAACATCATTTCGGGTGATGTCATTAAGTCCGGGCATCCAGACATTTTCGCCCGACAGTGTATGGCTGGTACTGCGGATGCGGGTGATGCGTAACAGCCGTTGTTGCTCGTCATAGCTGGAATCAAACAACGTTTCCGGTAATCTGTCCGGATAAGGTGAAACTGCCGGTTTGTTACGCCGGGGGTAGGCGATATCCAGACTATCACAGGGCAACCCATTTTCGTCCTGCCTCATCACGATGTGCTGCGAGCACTGAGGGTCTGTCGCCACCCTTTCATAATTCCAGTCGCGGGATTCAATAACCGACACCATAATGGCTGGATCACAACCTGCGACTCCACTCAGCAACCGGGCCTGAGAGCGGGACTCACTCACCGTATAGGGAATGCCTGCCTGGCCTGTACCATCTTCTGCGTAGCGCTCACTGCGTAAAGCGGTTCCCTTGAGAGCCCGGGCCAGCCAGTACCGCTGTTCATCATCGGGTATTATTGCAATATCCTGAGCTGTCGCCACATCAAACAGCGTAAAACGGTGGCTGAATTTCGGGAAGGCCTGTTTGTCACCAGACCAAAATTCCGCTTGCAGTTGGCTGTCCACCGCGTCAAGACCAGTAGTAAACCAGCTAATGGTGCGTGCGGGAGCAGGGTTATCCACTGCGGTGCCCCGCGAAGAGGTTGCCAGTACAGTGGTATCCATTTGCTCGACACAACCAAATCCCCGGTATTCCCGCTCACGAGCATCCCAGACTCCATGCCGGTATGAGAACTGGCTGGTCAGGCGATTACCACTGATTTCATCCAACGCCATCGTGCGCCACAGTAAGTGAACGGGGAATGGCAGGTAACAGCCAGCTGAACGCCCCTGTTGGCTCCGTTGGTGCTTTTCATCAAGCCAGAACTGGGCGGAGCTGCGATAGCTCAGTGCTGTATCCGCCCCCATATTATTGTTAATCGCGTTCAGTAACAGAGGCTTGCGCGTAACCAGGTCAAGACGCCAGTGTTTTACCTGCATGTACGGGAGTGTCAGAAGAATACTACTGACGCCCAGCCCCTGAATATCAGCAACCTGTAACTGGCAAGTATCATCAAAAAAGAGCCCCTCAGGCAGTGCTACTTGTATTGGCTCAGCGACCCGATTACCACTTTCATTAAGATACAACGACAGATGGTCATGGCTGACATAAATCAGGTCACTGGTCCCGGATCCATCCAGATCCGCCATATATAACCTTTCCGGATTAAAGATATCTTCATCAATGTGAAAACCGGACATCGTCACTGGCTCGCCAAATACCCCATGTCCCATGTTTGGCCAATAGCGAATTGAATCTGCACTGATTTCAGTGAGATGGGACTGGCCCGATCCTGTCATGTCGCTAAAAACCACCATGCGACGGGCATCACGCCCGGGTACCGGGAGAGGCAGCCGGGAGAGCTGTTCAACATTAATGCCTGAAGACCAGTATTCGCGTTCACTGGCCCAGAAACGCACACTACGGGGCCCTATCAGGGCTAAATCCGGTAAACCGGCGCCAGTAATATCAGCAAATTGCGCCTGCGGGTGAAAGTATTCCAACGGCACGGCATTGAGCGGTATAAATGCCGACCATGTCCGTTCCGGTTGCATGGCATGGTAGCCCTGTACACCAGACATCGCCACCATCCACTCCAGTGCGCCATCTCCATTAATGTCCATCAGGACAGCCTGTTCTTGCTGGGTCGGAATTTTTGGCAGTGGAGCGGGTTCAGCATAAGCAACGTTATCTCCCTCAGGGTCTGAGGGGTCTCTGACTGGCTCCTGATACCACCAGGCTCCCGGCGCATCCTGATATAAAATCCCCGGGATCCCCTCGCCATACAGATCAGCCATCTGCCACGGTTGGTAAGCATTCAGCTTGCCAGGTTGCGGTGCTACCTGCCAGTCCGTACTCATTTCCGGAATAAAACGCTGATAGTCAAACTCAAGCGGTGCCAGTGCGACTGGCAACCCATTTGCTTCGTGTGCAACCTGGCGGACACTCAGCAACAACGCTGCACTGGCATTCAGGTCATATTCCAGTATCAGTCGGGAAACCAGCGCGGGCTCTTCATGTTCATTTATTTGCCCGGCCAAAGCTTCCAGACGGTGATACATCAGTATCTGATGGCACAGGCGGCGTGTACGGATTTCAAAACCATAACCATAGCGAGAGGTGCAATCCGGGCGGCATGACCAGCTTCCGCCAGGAGTAAATGCCGGAACATCATTGAGCGAATGTGAGCGCTCCCCATAATCAAAAACCAAATAAAACAACCACTCACTGTCTTTTGGCATCTCACCAAAAGCCAGCATAAATGACGGTTCCACCTGAATATTGCCATAACAAACCCTGGCGAGATAACGCCCGGACCAGGTATCCGGGTGTTGTTCCAGTTCGTCCTTATCGCACCCGGCATCATCTTCTTCACGCCAGGTATAACAAATATGTTCGCCAGTCGGGTTGACACTTTCCTCCAGTAACCAGGCGGCGATATGGCTTTCATCCTGTGAGTCAGATATGCGCCCCCGGTATGTGCGGCCAAACAGGTGGCGTTGCCCATCCGGTGACATCATTACCCAGAAGGGCTGTTCGTGACTGCTGGCACCAGGTTGCCAGTATTCCAGCCTGTCAGGAGAAGTGATTACACGCGGTTGCCAACGTGTGACGACACAAGACAGGTCACCCATAGAGTCGATTCGGCGAACGGGATTCCCTGCATCATCTACCACCGGGACCAGGACTTCGCCATCCGGGCCGATAAACTCATCTTTGCCATTGTACTGCGGTACTCCTTTGGCTGTACGCAGGCTGAACATAGGAATATGGCAGTCCCAACCCATGCCAAAAGGACCGTTACCGGCACTACTGCTGTATGTCAGTGCCTGTTCGGGCGCAAATCCACGCCCGGGTGAAACAGGCAATGGGACGGTAAAAGATACCGTACCGTCCGGACCTGTGGCAGAAAGGGATTCCCCCATTCCGCGTAGCGTACCGCCGCCTTTGGGCAAAGCAGGTGGCTGAAGCTGTATTGATGTTGCTTCTTGCATAACAAACTCCTTGCAGGCCCGTTCCGGGGCCTGCATCAGATAACGGACAATATCAGGACTGAATGGTGTAACGAATATGCAGAATGATGTCGTTCAGGCTTTCCAGGAGCGCTTTTTGGCCCGTTTTAGCATCAGGGAAACTTACTGTCAGGATACCTGTGTCATCCACCGGAATACCTTCAAATGGCAGGTAACGGGTATCATTGAAGTCAAGCTGGAACTGACCGTTATCATTTATGCCGTGGGAAATGGCGATAGCGTTACAACCCCGCGGGATGACCACACTTCCCCCGTAGCTCAGCACTGCGCGAACATTTTCATACGGGCCAACCAGTGCGGGCAAAGTAACGCTAATCTGTTTGATACGGCGATTTTTCCCGAGGCTATTTTTGTAATCAGCAGAGATATTGAGATCTGATAACTTCACGGATGCTGTCAGTTCTCCATCTGCGTCCTGCTTAACTTCATTACCACCATTCCCGTACCTTCTGGCAGTGCTGTTCTGAAGAATTCCGGCTATCGCATCAGTGAAGGCAAATGCACCGTCTGCCAGGCCTTCTTCACTTTCTGTCAGCGTGGCATACACCTCTGCCAGCGATACTGTCCGGGTGACTTCCAGTGCACGCGTATCACGTTCAGTCCAGGCTTTTTCCATTTCGGCCAGATTCAGCAGTAATGTTTCACCTGCCATAAATCCGGCGGTTGCGCCATTCCATGCACTGCCACGGATAAAAGTCAGAGCGTTGTCGTTAAGATCACGACGAAGCGTTTCCTGGGCCATCAGGCAGCAGGACTGCACAATGTCAAAGAACTGGTAGTAAATCGCACTCAGTTTGCCACGCATCCAGTTATACAGCGCCTGGTTAGTGAACTTGCGCTGCATAAACTCCAGTTGCGCCAGAGTATGCCCCTGCTGGGTTTTCTGGTATTCCAACTGCATTAATGCAGCTTCACGGCGCAGAGCGAGACCAACCAGTTGGGCATCAATCTGGTCAACTTCATGCTGTGCATTATCACGCTGAATTTCCCACTCTTCACGACGGCGGCGGTAGTTTTCAGCACGGCTGATTTTGTCAGCGCTAATTTGATAAACAGACGATTTGAGAGAATCAACCAGTGAACTGGCATGCGCCACTGCACCCCATTTGGCACCACCGGCAGCCAGGCCAAAAATATTCGGAACCATATCTGCAGCCCCGCCCACCATGGCAACGATTTGGGAAGACAGGTTTGCTGAGGATGCTTTGTCCGCCAGGTCCATTGCCTGGTATTCGCCCCGGGAGATATTCTCATTATACAGCGCTGTGTATTTGTCCAGTCTGGCCTGAGCACCGCTACGGCTTTCACGGAGTGCCGTTATATCAGCATCCACTTCATCAATGGCGCTTTGTTGAAGACGCAGGCTCTGTGCCGCAAGCTCCAGCCCCTGTTGTAACAACAGGCTGTTAAGCTCCTCGCTGTCCTGATGTTCCACCATGTTAAGCAGTGAACTGCCAAACTGGGTAAGTTGCCCTACCAGGTTGCGGGCACGCTCAAGCATGACAGGAAAACGATACAGAGGTAACGCACTGGCAGGTAATGCAGGCATCCCTTGCGATGCCTGAACCAGGCTGGTTTGCAGAGCTTTCGGATCCACCTGCTCGGCATATATAGCCAGTGACAGAGGCTGACCATCAATGGACAGGTTGTTACGTAAGTTATAAAGCCGCAGCCGCAGGGTCGCCCACATTTCTGTAAGCGCCGGGTTATATTCCGGCAGGAATATTGCCGTCAGGGAATTAGCCGTACGGGTATCAATTTCCTCATTATCAACTGAGTGCATGCCGGTGCGTTCAGGCAAAGATAACGCTAAAGTGTCACTGACTGCATCCTGTAGAGACGGGCTGTTCCAACTGGTGGAGCGGTAGTCCTGAGGTTCATCTCCCATCAGTTCCAGAGCATAGACATACCACATCCGGGCTTCACTGAGAGCGTCTCTGGTCAGTTCGCGGTAACACATATCACCCCGGGTAACCAGCATTTCTATAAATGCCATAAAGGTGGCAATTTTATAATGTGTCGGGTCATTTTGTGCCACTGCGTCCGGATCAGTAAGATCCAATGGGTTCTCATTCCTGGAGATGGCCTCTTCAAGTGGACGGCAGTTCCACTCCCACAGTGCAGGGTCACCATTCACAATATAGCCATTAGGATCCCAGATATAATTCAGCCATGCGCGGGCCTCACTGAATTTATTCTCATCCAGAAAGCGGCGGAAACACATCATTGGCACATAATAGAACAGTTCCCAATAGTACAAGGCGCTCGCACTATTGAAGTCCAGTGGTGCAGTGGTGTCTTTGAGAGGAAACACGTTCGGATCGCGTTGTGGGTTGAACTGAGCGTCTTTAATAAACGCATTCAAAACAGAGCTGTCATCATTGAGTGCTTTTAAAACACCGGCAGTGAAAGTTCCTTTCTGGCAGGCCATCTGCACAAATACCCCGGTTTTCGGGTTTTCCGGGAACTGCACCGGGTCCCCCCCGGCAGTCTGTGAGACCGGAACAAACAGGGTGACAGTCTGTGCGGAAGGCAACAGTTGACCACGCCAGAATACCTGAGCCCCGGCTGCAGTGCTGGTGTTCTCCACGCTGGTCAGCAAAATTGATACAGAGGCAGATGTACCATGTTCGTCTGTACTGTAAGGCGGCAGAGTCAGTGAGATGTAGCAACCATTACCTGGCTGAGATTCATGTAATAACTGAGTCTCCATAGACAAAATGCTGTCATTGCCGGCATGCGCGCGGGATATCAGTTGTGGCGCCAGTTGAGTATTTAAGCGAATACGGTACACACCTGATTGCATATACTGAACCCCGGTATCCGTTTCAAAGATACACAGGATTTTTTCCGGTGAGTAATCCACCTTCCGGACAGTGAGTTCCCCCTGGCTCTCTGTCTCAAGTAAGCCGTTTTTCGCCACAGACTTGAAGGTGACACTAATACTGGCCTGGTTATTTTTAAAGGCCAGTTTTGAAAAAGGAATCTCATGTGACGTAAAGACATACTCTGTATGGTCCAGGTGGCCTTCAGGGCTGCCATCGAGGTTTTTATCTCCGGTCAGGATGTCCGTACCGCCATCATAAGACAGCTCCATACTGATACCTGGCAGATTCAGGGAAGTGTCAATTTGCAGTTTCGCAAGGGAATAATACGGTGTGTACACCATCCACTGTGAGACAATTTGCATAATCTCATCTTCCGTCATACCTTCAGTTAATAATTCAAGCGGGTCTGTTGCCCCGGCGTATATCCCCCCAATAATAGTTTTAAAATTACCCTCCCAGTCGGCCACACCATGATTCAGACTTTGATACGGGAAACTAAACCAAAGATTCTCATCATCAACACCTTGCAGATCAAAATAACTAAATCCAATAAATTTAGTTAATGCATTGCTGCGGTGTTGATACCAGGCCAGTTTTTTTTGCGTGGTGTTGTAGGCTGAATAGACTGGCCCTTTCGTTTTAGCTAAATCATACTCCTGATGTTTATCTATCAAGAATACATCACCAAACTCCCCCGCATACTTCATAGCAGCAACCTGCCCGCGCCGGTCACGATTGCCACCCGAATATTTCAGAGTAAAACCAGCATTATTAATTTTTATGCTGTTATCGTTATTGGTTATTGAACCGATACCTGGTGTACTCATGATAATAATTTGTTCATTATCCGCACTATTACTCAGTGATAATGACGCGGGGTATTCATAGTCAATACTAAAACGGTAGCAGGCACGTTTAATAATTTTATTCGCTGACAGATAATCGAAGGTAAATCTCATGGCATCATAATTTTCCTGACGAGATTTAGGCACAACTTCGCAGTTACCTTCATAGTCAATAGTCAACATAGCGACATCAGCGGTTTGCTCAGTAATTTCGCTGTAGTCATTCTTCAGCACATAAACACTGACAATTAACTGTTTATCTTTAATAAAGTGTGACGCACCAAGACTAATACCACTGCCTTTATTCAGGCACTGGGTAATTTGTGCGGTTATATTATAACTCCATGGTGCACTCCAGTTACCATCATGGCGCAAAAATGACAGTTTCAGGTTATAACGGTATGTCGTGACGGGTTTATCTGTACCTTCAGTGATTTCTTCTTTCTCTACCCAAACCAGGTTCAGGCGGTCACGGAACATGACCGGGCGCACCATATCATTCCAGGCATTAACTGGCGTAGTAATTTTGACCCACTCACTCCATGCGCTGGCTGGCATTTTACCGTCGCGGAACAGTGACATATCCACATTGCGCCACCAGTACTCAGGCACAGCCTCGCGCCCACGGCCCACAAAATAGGTTTTGCCCGTATCGCTATTTACATTGTCATGATAGGCACTCACCGTTTTCAAATCAGCCACAGTTTCAAAGCTTGCCAGATATGAATTGAACGCATCATTGACAGTATCGCTGTTTAGCTGGTTTTGATTCACGCTCTGCAACAGGTCATCCATCATGCTGGTCTGGCCAATGCGTTGTAGCGGATCAACATAGTTTTCCGGGTAATAAACCAGGCGGGAAATACCACTCCAGGTGCTGTAACGGCTGTTCAGTTCCCAGTCGATAAAAAACTGCCGGGTGGCGACATCTGCCTGGACGTCCGGCTCACTCCGGTTCAGTGCCCGGTTGATATACAACTGGACACTGGCAATAGCTTCTGCCAGCCGGGTCGTGGTTACTGAGGAGGAAACCTGGTTATCAATCAGAAAATAGTTATAGAGGTCATCGCGTGAACTCATTGACCCCCACTCGGTGTCAACATTCGCAAGGAACCAGTGGCACAGCAAATCACTCAGGCGCCCCGCAGTATATGCCGAGAGTTCCAGAGCCTTCCGGGGAGAAAGAGCAGCTTCGAGGCTGCGGGAAAGGTTTTTCCATTCATTCCAGGCAGGCCGCTCCGCTTCCTCACCGGACAGGCGGATATCCACCAGTTGTTTAACCACAAGTGGCATTGTATTCAGCGCGGCGGCAACGTTCACCCACTGCAGAATTTGATAAATAGTTTGCCAGTCGCTGAGTAACGTATTGTCGTCATCCCCTTCACGCACACAACGCAGCGCCTGATTCAGCACCGTTTCATCCTGGCCCATAGCGGAAGCCATCAGAGTGGTGGTGAGTTCGCTTTGATTCAGTGCATCCAGTACCGCACTACTTTCCCGACCCAGCGTGTTTAACCACTGATGGAAATAATGCAGAGATATTATCCAGGCCAGGGTATTCCCCTGGGTTGTGTTGGGTAGTAACTGGCGGGCACCGGGAATGCCAGAGAGAGCCTCCACTTCAGCGTAGCTCAGGCTCAGAGCCTGAACAGTCAGGCTGTATTGCGCAAGCAAATGAAGATAGCCAGCCAGTGTGCTTTCTTCGTCGTTATCCAGTGTCTGCTGCAGTAATAAACCCAGCAGATTGCTCAGCGTAAAGTATCCCGCATGTTCACACCAACGCACCACGCAGGCGGCCATATCCGGTGATGACAACCCCAGAGAGCTGGCAATGTAAGGCGCAATCAACCGGCGCTGAGCGTCCTCATCTGGCGCGGCCGCGATATCCGCTTCAGAAACTGTACCTGCGAGGGTATTGCGCAAGGTTTGCATTTCTGGTGTCAGGGTCTCACCAACATCACGGGTGGTCAGCATCCAGACATGTGCGGCAGTAATATTCGCGTCATCCATCCAGTGCGACAACTGGTGTATATGGTGCACAAAATCGGCACTGGTTGTGTCCAAAGAGGGGGAGACGGTAAAGAGCAGATAGAGTTCATTAACGGTAAGGTTATTGAGACGCGCCACCAGGGAGAGGCGATACAGCGCAGAAATATTGGCGAGGGACAGTGGCAATTGGGTCTCCTCCACTGAAATCAGTCCGGCTATCAGGCCAAGCTGATGCAACTCGCTACGGGTGACCGACAGGCCACGCAATAAACTGTCCCGGGCAACGACATCATCAGAGGCTTCCGGGGAAAGATCAATGTTACTACCATCCGCAGAAAACCACTCCCCGGAGAGTACAGGATTGTTGAAGATCTGGTCGAAATGGCTGAAGTCTGCACTTCCGGCAAACTGAGATATTCCTGCCCCTGCCAGCACAAGCGCATCGTCAAGCGTGGTGTTGTATTTTTGCCGGAAGTATATGGCAGTGAAAAGCAGCGATATAACGGTATCGTTAATTTTACCATCGAGCCCCACACTATAAGCTAAATTTTCCAATTGTTCCGCAGAAATCCCTGTTGCCCGGCAGAGACGAATAGCCTTGTTAAGATTGAGCATATAAGCGCTCAGGCTCAATTTTTTGATAGTAAAACTTTGAGAACACCACCAATAAGTCGATGTTGATGGTTCTTTACGCCAGAGGCCAATGGTAACGCCAGAATCAACCTGGTCTTGGGTAAGTTTGATTTGACGATGAGTGTGTATATTAGCCTCTGGTACAAACTCACTTTCACTCCATAAAATGCCACCACCTGGTTCTGTCCGAATAGAAAAATCCGTTTGCGTTTCACGAGTTTCAGTCACGTTGAATCTTACATCAAAGCGCAAATCCCCAAGCGGCACCAGTTCAATATAATTGAACTGGTATGGGTTTTTAGTTTCACCCATTCTGAGTTGATATTTTGTTACTGAATCATTTTCACCGTAAACAGTAGTGGTCAGGATTCCGCCAGTATAAACTGGTCCTTCTTTTTGTGGTGTATCATTGGCAAATACAACCCTGTCTAAATATCCCAAAAATGCCGTTTTTTCTTCAGCGGTTAAATTATAGTAATCCTGAATTTTTTGGGTTGAGCTAAAGTGCGTAATTGGCAGAGAAAAATTTCTTTCATACAGCTCTTCAGCATTTTCATCCGTAATATCTTCAACCAGAATATCGTGCAGTGTCGGTGAAATATTGGTGAGAATGGAAAGCAGAGACGCCGGGTCGGCACGGCGGAGTATGTCCGGGGAAGAGGCAAGGGCGTCCAGTTCCGGGTCAAGTGACAGAACACTCTGCCTCAAGGATTCATAAGGCTGATGATAAGGTGTTGCTGAGGAAAAACGGTCCGTCGAAAAATATTCCAGCAACTCATCATCACTTTTTTCAGCATTTTTTTCGACATGTGCAAGCAGAATGTCATTAGACAGACTAAGCGTGGAAATTTCTTCATCCATATTTTCCTGGCTCAGCATCAGTTGCGCTAAGTCTGGCCGCCGTTTGGCAAGATGATAAGCAGACTCTTCCGGGTGCAGGTCTTTTGCCTCCCGGTACAACTCGGTCAGGTAGCCTGCCGGTGAAAACATGGATGCCACAGAGCCTGATTTAACGAAAGACGAAGAACGGGAGCCAAACATACTGCTATAGTCATGTGAGGCAATATTCTCTTTAATACCAGAACGAATCGCACGCGGCAACTGAGGGTTAGACTGGGTAAAGATTTTCGCTTGCAACAATTTATTTTGTTTTAGCTGTGCCTGCGCTTCCCGGAACAGGTAGTGTGCCTCTCCCCATGTCAATTCATGTTCAAATCTTCGCCGAATTTCCGCAAACGAAAAAGACTGAATATGAGCAAGTGATAGCGAGGCATTATTCCCTGAGGCTTTGCGCAGCAGCGCATCAACACTATACATCACGGCATCCTTATACAAATATTATGCATTAACTGTGGGGGGACCCCCGGATATTTAATATAATCACCGATATCAATAAAATTTAAAATAAATGAATGGAATTATCTTATTCATGAGAACAAAAAATAAGATAACGCCACAATAATAATAAAATGGATTCATCTTATTTTTATAAGAAAGCACACTCACTTTTGTGCAACCAAAAGAAAACAAGCATCATACAAAAAGCACACAACGTGTCATCAGGATGAATTTTTTGAATAATCACACCAGATTCACAGTCTTTTATTTCTTCATTAAAAATGATTATAATAATCAATAGGTTAAAGGCTATAGTTATTGTATTGGAGATTCATTCACCTCATGATTTTACATGTGGTAATTCCTGCATTTTTGTAACATAATGCAGATGAAAAAATATCCTCGTCAGTTTGCAGAAACTACATTTCAATAACTCCACACTGGTCTGTTAATATCTCACACCGTATCTTTTAACTCCTGATTATTTCATGATAACATGCGAAAAACACACTGACAGATGCTGTATTTTAGTGACAGAAGTATATACCCCTGGGCTTTCCTTTATACTTACAAGTGATACATTTCACATAAATTAATCAATAAGAGGCATTATGATTCTTTCTCTTTTAGAAGATAAAAACAAATGGATGAAAGGTATTCCGGACACAATGAGTCTGGCGCACATATCAATTCCCGGAACACATCAAAGTTGTTGCACTGAAGGTTTGGCCACAGCAACGGGTTGGTCCAACTGCCAGTTAAAATCAGCAACCATTCCAACTCAGTTAAAAGACGGTATAAGATATTTGGATTTACGCTGCATGGTGGTAAATGGAGAATACCTTGAAATAATGCATGGCGACGTCGATTATCGCAACACATTAACAACTGTCGTTAAAGAGTGTGTTGCTTTTCTCGAAAAAAATGACTCTGAAACAATTCTGATGAGGATAAAACAAGAGGGTTATAGTCTGGTAAGCGACCGTGAATTTATAAAAACATTCGATAGTTCACTTTCACAATACAAGTATAAAATTCACCAGTCCAACTCAATACCAAACCTGGGAGACGTCAGGGGGAAAATAGTAATCATATCAAATGTATCTGGCTTAACAGGAATTCAATGGGGGAGCATTAATCATCAAGATGTTAGTAAATGTTCTGTTGAGCAGAAAAAACGGTTTTTCCTCGATCATATCGATGCTGCTGTTAAAAGCCAATATAACACGCTATTTATTAACCACAGCAGCATACAGGCACAAGGGTTAAATCACGTTCATTTTTATGCAAATAAAATGAACGAGTTTTTGTTTGACGAATTTGTTGCCGGGTTAGGAACCCGTGATGTAGATAATTCTAAAAATGAATCACCGCATATAGGAATTATTCCTATGGACTATTACCGGGGTGACGTTGTTGATGAAATTATAAAGCGAAACGTCGTAGCTGATTTACTCAACATGCCGGTTGTTTGCTTGCGTAACTTAGGTTTTAGTGATCATCATTTAACGTCCTCTCGCTACCATGATGGTTCTCAACGTACTGTTTATTGCATTGAAACCTATAAATCTGACAACCAAAAATATTGGTTAAAAATAGATGTCGGTGGCAATAACTTTCGTTTATTCAACACTTATTATAAAGAGTTTCTCTACGCCTCTCCCAGAATATCAGGAGGAAATAGAAGGCATGTACTCACATTCATGCCCGGTAAGTATCATGAAGGTTGCGTATGGCGGTTTACGAAAACCGCTAATGGTCAATACAGAATATTCAATGATAAGTATAAAGAATACTTATATATAAGTGGGTATTCCTCCATGCTTTTCACAGAAGAATGTAACTGTCTTGTGGGCGGTAATATTCCTCAGCGTGGGGAATGGACTGTCTATTGATATATCATATACAGTTCAGTATTGGCGCAAATTGAACTTCAGTATGCTGATATTTTTATAAAAGAAAAATGTCTGGGGATATTTTCCAGCGAGTTACCGGGACTGCCAGTCAGCATACTGCCAGTCCCTTTACTACTACGGCGACCATTCCAGTGAGTAACTCACATAGAACCTGGCGGGTCTGACGAAGTCACTTTATCCAGGGAACCGATCTGCAATGGATATATTCATGGCGTGTATATACGTCGAATTATCATTCCATGATACACAGGATCAAGTTAGCCAGGTTGGGGTTGGGATCTGAAAGTCTGACATGAACATGATGTTCATAAACACGAGCCTGGCGCACTGGCATCACGCTGAAAACATAACGACTGCCTTTATTCCATCCTTTAGCTGAGCATTGAGTCTGGCAGAAGATATTGAGCATGTATAAATCATAGTGGAGTGACCAAAGTACTGGCCACATTTTTCGACTCTGACGGACAGGGCATCGATGTGAGAAACTGACCTGTGAGCCAGGCTCGCCAGCATAGCATATATGGTGTAAGCCTTCAGTGCACAGACAAAGCACTGTGCTGTTATCCGCAGCATGTGTTACTCAATACTCAGGCAATTAAGGTCTGATGAATAACATATTGATCCAGCACATACATTATGCTTTATTACACTTGATGATGCGTTAAATTTTTCCATTCACTACTCATGTAAGAACCTTAAGGTATTAAATACCATCCATAAAATATCCATATCTGTAAAGCATCATATTTAATACTTTAAAAAATTTTGCGTAAAGTAGATAATGTGATCATTTACATCATCAGGTTTATCTCAATGCTATAAATTTGCCGCCATAAAAACGCAGTACATCTTTTTTCTTTACCTTATAAAAATTGGATAATTAATATCCACTGAGGATTATTATGGATACAATTCAAACGGCGACAATTTATACAGATAAAAACCGCTCATGGCGAAAAACCGACACAATCTGGATGCTCGGCTTATACGGTACAGCAATTGGCGCAGGTGTACTTTTCCTGCCGATTAATGCCGGTATTGGCGGCCTTCTTCCACTGATATTTATGGCACTACTTGCTTTCCCGATGACATTTTTTGCTCACCGGGGTTTGTGTCGTTTTGTTTTATCCGGTAAAAACCCGGGTGAAGATATCACCGAGGTCGTTGAAGAACACTTTGGTAACGGTGCCGGAAAAATCATCACGTTACTGTATTTCTTTGCGATTTACCCTATTTTATTAGTCTACAGTGTTGCCATCACAAATACGGTCGATAGCTTTATTGTTCACCAACTTCACTTACCTTCGCCACCGCGTGCCCTGCTTGCGCTGATATTAATTTTAGGGTTAATGACGATAGTGCGCCTGGGGGAAAAATTTATTGTTCGTGCCATGAGTATTCTGGTATTCCCGTTTGTGGCAACCTTGATGGTGCTGGCCCTTTATCTGGTTCCAGGCTGGAACGGAGCCATTTTCCATAGCATGACATCCAGTGTTTCCGGGCACGGTTTATGGATGACTATGTGGCTGGCGATTCCCGTTATGGTGTTCTCATTTAACCATTCGCCGATTATTTCCGCTTTTGCGGTCGCCAAACGTGAAGAATACGGTGATCAGGCTGAAAGTAAATGTGCCAAAATTCTCTGCTGTGCACATATTATGATGGTCATCACCGTGATGTTTTTTGTGTTCAGCTGTGTACTTAGCCTGAGCCCGGAAAACCTGGCACAAGCCAAAGCACAGAATATTTCTATCCTCTCTTATCTGGCGAACCATTTTAATAACCCGATTATTGCCTGGTCTGCGCCGGTTATTGCATTTGTCGCCATCACCAAATCTTTTTTAGGCCATTATATTGGTGCCAGTGAAGGCTTTAATGGCCTTGTAATTAAGCAATTACGCAGCCGTGGCCGCACTATTGAGCCAACACGCTTATCCCGTTTTACTGCCGTGTTTATGTTGCTGAGCACCTGGGCGGTTGCCACTCTGAACCCGAGTATTTTGGGCATGATAGAAACACTGGGTGGGCCGGTTATTGCCATGCTGTTGTTCCTGATGCCGATGTATGCCATTCATAAAGTACCGGCAATGCGCAAATACAGCGGGAAGCTGTCGAATATTTTCGTTGTACTGGTTGGGCTGATTGCGATGTCGGCTATTCTGTTTGACCTGGTGAAATAACTGGCTGGAGGCCCCTTATGATCAGTATTTTCAGTATATTCAAACCGGGTATTGGCCCTTCAAGTTCCCACACCGTTGGGCCAATGGTGGCAGGCAATTTGTTTATTGATGAAATAATCGAACAAGATTTAATGCCGCTGACACGCAAGATAGAGGTCGATATCTATGGGTCTTTATCGCTGACAGGGAAAGGTCACCATACGGATATCGCCATCATTATGGGGCTTGCCGGTAATAAACCAGAAACCGTGGATATTGATGCCATTCCAGTATTTATTCGTGGAGTGAATGAAACCGGAAAATTGCCAGTTACAGACAAAACGGGCATGCAGTTCACCCCGGAACTGGTTCTCAATTTTCATGACCGCCGCCTGCCACTGCACGAAAACGGGCTGACCTTCACGGCATGGGACGGCCCGCACAAGTTGTACTACAAAACCTGGTACTCGGTGGGCGGCGGTTTTGTGGTCAGTGAAGCGGAATTTGGCCAGCAACAACGGGATGAAGTGGTGGTGCCATTTCCGTTTTACTCAGCAAACCATTTGCTGGAAACCTGCCATACCAATGGCCTGTCTATTTCCGCCGTTATGATGCAAAACGAAAGCGCTTTATACGGGCGTACTGCTGTGGAAGAACGGGTGACACAGTTATGGGACACCATGCGCCAGGCGATTGAACGGGGAATACGCACCGAAGGCGTTTTGCCTGGGCCTCTGCGCGTACCTCGCCGCGCGTCGGCCTTACATCGTGTATTGTCGCCCGGTGAGAGTGCTCGCCCGGATGCTATCAGGGCAATGGACTGGGTGAATATGTTCGCCATGGCGGTGGGGGAGGAAAATGCCGCCGGTGGACGTGTTGTTACGGCACCAACCAATGGGGCCTGTGGCATTATCCCGGCCGTTCTGGCGTACTACGATCACTTTATTCAACCACTCACCCCAGAACTCACGCTGCGTTATTTTCTGGCCGCTGGCGCAGTCGGGATCTTGTACAAAATGAATGCGTCAATTTCTGGTGCAGAAGTAGGTTGCCAGGGGGAAATCGGTGTTGCCTGCTCTATGGCCTCTGCCGGTCTTGCCGAATTACTGGGTGGCAGCCCGGAAAAAGTTTGTAATGCCGCGGAAATAGGTATGGAGCATAACCTTGGGCTTACCTGCGACCCGGTTGCGGGTCAGGTGCAGGTTCCCTGTATTGAGCGTAACGCCATTGCTGCGGTAAAAGCGATTAATGCCGCCAGCATGGCAATGCTGCGCACCAGTGTTCCCCGCGTGTCGCTGGATAAAGTTATCGAAACCATGTACGAAACCGGTAAAGACATGAATGCCAAATACCGGGAAACAGCCCTCGGCGGGCTGGCAATAAAAGTTGCAATTTGCGAGGCGTAAACCACGAAGTTATTTCTTTTCGTCTGGCCAGTGCACCGGCCAGACGACACTATTTTCCATGGCAGTCGCATACCACTCATTCATTTTTTTCCCGCCATCTTTTTCTTTGCCGGACATATCTGGTTCAGCCGCAATTGCGGCTTTTTTGCGGATGCGTTGTGGCGGACGAGCCTCGGCAGGATGCAGTTCTGCATTAAACCCGCGTACCTCTGAATCGAACAGGACGGACTCCAGTTGGTGAAGCCGGTCCAGTGCCCGCAAAATTCCTATCAATGTGGTCAAAGTGACCGCTCCCCCCTGTTCCACACGCTTAATTGTCGCAATCCCTACTTGCGCGCGACTGGCAAGCTCAATTTGCGACAAGCGTTGAGAAATACGGGTTTCCTTGATACGGCGGCAAAGTTCCGCCACCACTTCATCGTCTGACAGGGTTGTAAATTTCATTGATGCCTTCTGGGGAATACCGGGCTTTCCATCTGTTTAATAGGAATTTTCACAGAATTACCACGTCGCCAGTGGCTGGATGAAAAGCAAAAAATAAATATCAGGGAGTGACAATAGCAGATTATGCTGGTGCCCAGAAGCCAGCCTCACTCGGGATGTGAGGAGTGATACAGAATTTTCTTAAGAGAAACGGACAAGGCAGTAATACGTTCCTTACTACCCTGCCGTAATCAGGTTTAATGCTTATCAGAACGTTGTCCAGCCCTCGTCATTAGTCAGAGCCGTTTCGGGGTGGGCATTTTCCGGCGATGGCAGACGTTTTGCGCTCCGGCCAGGCAATGCATGAGAATGGGCTGGATCATTTGTTTCCCCAAGACGGAAACTTGCCACCAGTTGCTCCAGCAGAACCGCCTGCTCTTCCAGCGCATTGGCTGCACTGGATGACTCCATCACCAAAGAGGCATTTTGCTGCGTAGTGGTATCCAACTCAGAAATCGCCTGAGCAATCTGGGCAATTCCACGACTTTGCTCTTCAGACGCAGAGGAAATCTCGCCAATGATGTCATTCACCCGGCGTACCGATGTAACAATCTGCTCCATGTTTTCCCCAGCCTGTGCCACTAACGAACTACCGGTATTAATACGACTAACCGATTCGTCAATCAGTGTGGCGATATCTTTTGCCGCCTGAGAACTGCGCTGAGACAGGCTACGCACTTCACTGGCGACCACCGCAAATCCACGCCCCTGCTCACCTGCCCGTGCGGCCTCAACTGCCGCGTTCAGCGCCAGAATATTGGTCTGGAATGCAATACTGTTAATCACCGCGGTGATGTCAGAAATTTTCTTCGAGCTGGAGGAGATATCCGCCATCGTAGTGACCACATTACGCACCACTTCCCCGCCCTGTACCGCATTATTAGTTGCCTCAGCCGCAATCTGGCTGGCATGGCGAGCGTTGTCTGCGTTATTACGTACTGTTGAGGTCAACTGTTCCATACTGGCTGCTGTTTCTACTACCGCAGCAGACTGCTGTTCCGTGCGGGCAGACAAATCAGTATTCCCTTCCGCAATGGCGCTTGCTGAACGTGTCACCGACAACACACTATTACGCACTTCACTTATCATAGTGCGCAAGCGTGTGTTCATTTGCCCCATTGCACTGGTCAGTTTACCCAGTTCGTCATTACTGCCAGACTGAATGGTGGCACTGAGGTCCCCGCTGGCAATACGCTGAGCCAGTGACAGATTATGGACCACCGGGCGCGTTATCTGCCGGGTAATATACCAGGTCACAAAAATACCAATCAGAATAGCAATAAGGCCAATTACCACTGTAATACTGGCGGAGCCATATGCCAGTTCATCATTCTGAACTTTTACCGATGCAATTAGCTGTTTAATGATGGCACTGCTTTTGTCACCGGAGGTTTTAACATTATCTTCGGCCGTTTTCAGGCCATTAAATGCCGCTACGTAGTTATCGTTCACCACCTTATAATCGCTGGTGCTTTTCCATAAACGGGTGAAGGGAGCGAGTTGTTCCGGTGTCAGTACTCCTGATAATTGCTGGTATTTCTCACCGGCCTGCTTCCAGGTTTGCTCAAGTTTAGCCTGTGCGCTTTCAGTGCCACTCAGGCGTAATGCCAGCGACTGGTCATTCACACTGCCTGCCAGTAACAAGAAATCATAAATGGTGTATGCATCCTGAATATTACTGACGGGTGTACGAATCAATTGGGTAAATTCCCCCATCATATCTTTTGCATTGTAATTATCTAATTGTTGCTTCACTGAACGCAAAGCCTGCGTAGCCCGCCCCATCCGGGTAATATTATCCTGAAAACCCTGCAACTGAGTTCCCAGGTCATCCACCATTGCGGCTTCTTTTGCTGACCAGTGGCGGCCTTTGGCTTCCTGAACCAGTTCCTGGGCATGAGTGATGAACTTCGCCATAATATCCCGGGTTTTATCATCGCCTGAATAGAAATACTTCAGGCGGTTAATCTTCGCCTGGAAAACCTCAATATTGATGTTGTAGATAAGATTTGTTTTATCATAAATATTGGTGATATCCCGAAAGCGCATCGCGCTGAGGGCTGAAGCGATAGCCACCAGCAGCAATACCAGGCCAAACCCGGCATATAATTTTCTTGAAATTTTTATATTTTTTAATCCGCTAACCAAGCTCATACTCACCCCTGTGTGTTTTTTTTGCACTAATAGCCCGGTTATCGGTCAATACAAAGTAGTTATTTAGCAATACTTAAAAAAGAGTTAATAGATTGTGTGCTGAAACCATTTCAACCAGGCAAATGCCCGAAACATACCAGACAAATGCCTGGTAACGTCATATCTGAACCTGGGTGGCGGAACTCGCGCAAAAAACAGTTAGTCACCTGGAAGAACTAAAAAGTGTCGCCAATAAGTAACACTTAACTTAATGATAAATATTAATTTTTTTATAATTACCCGCAATTATTTTGAGTGTACAAAAAACAACCAAAACGCACTTGCCCCCCATTATTTTACGCAGTACATTACTGGCGAATGGCAGGCCATACTGAAATTTTTTCGCCAAAGACAGCAAACAGAACCAACAAGAAAAATCTCATTATTCAGTCTGGCAACGAGAGCCTTTTATACTTTTACTAAGAGCGTTTTAACAACGTTGTTTAGCGTTACAACTACGCGGAGTGTCAACTGTGAAATACTTTTTTATGGGAATTTCAGTCATCATCCTGGTGTGGGCCGGAACCTTTGTCCTGATGGTGGAATAACACTCTCTATGTGTGTTACTGACAACAAAAAAGGCGCTGATGCGCCTTTTTTGTTGTCAGGGTAAATTAACTTTTACTTTTCACCTTCAGCCGCCAGATTCCGGGTAGAAGGCAGCAACCCATCGGCACGAAACATCGCTTTAATGCCACGTACCGCCTGGCGAATCCTGTCGCTGTTTTCAATCAAGGCAAAACGCACATGGGTATCACCATAGTCACCAAACCCGATACCAGGCGACACACACACTTTGGCATCTGCCAGTAATTTCTTAGCAAACTCCAGTGACCCCATGCCGGCATAAGGTTCAGGGATTTTTGCCCAAACGTACATGGACGCTTTCGGGCACTCGACCATCCATCCGGCTTCATGCAGGCCTTTCACCAGCACATCGCGGCGGCGCTTATATTCTTCGGCAATCTCATGTACACACGACTGATCCCCCTCAAGGGCGGCAATGGCTGCCACCTGAAGAGGTGTAAAGGTGCCATAGTCGTGATAGCTTTTAATCCTTGCCAGTGCATGTACCAGTTCCGGGTTGCCGACCATAAAGCCAATCCGCCAGCCCGCCATATTGTAGCTTTTGGAAAGTGTGAAAAATTCCACAGCCACTTCCCTGGCTCCAGGCACCTGCATTATTGATGGTGCTTTCCAGCCGTCATAAACAATATCGGCATAGGCCAGGTCGTGAACAACCAGAACATCATAACGGCGTGCCAGCGCCACCACTTTCTCGAAGAAATCCAGCTCAACGCATTGTGCTGTTGGGTTGGAAGGAAAGCCGAGGATAATCATCTTCGGTTTAGGGTAACTTTCCCGAATCGCTCGCTCCAGTTCATTGAAGAAGTCGACACCTTCCACCAGCGGTACCGAACGCACCTGCGCCCCGGCTATCACTGCACCATAAATATGAATGGGATAGCTCGGGTTTGGCACCAGCACCGTATCACCCAGATCCAGTGTTGCCATCATTAAGTGCGCCAGGCCCTCTTTCGACCCAATAGTCACAATCGCTTCTGTTTCCGGGTCGATGTCCACCTGGTACCTGTCCTGGTACCAGCGCGAGATTGCACGACGTAAACGTGGTATTCCTTTTGAAGTGGAATAGCCGTGTGTATCCGGCCGCTGCGCTACCGTGCATAATTTTTCAACGATATGCGCAGGTGTTGCGCCATCAGGGTTGCCCATACTGAAATCAATAATATCTTCACCGCGCCGACGCGCAGCCATTTTCAGTTCAGCGGTAATGTTAAAAACGTAAGGGGGAAGCCTGTCGATACGCGCAAAACGGCGTTTTGGACTGAAATCAGCCATAGTGTCCTCTGAAATGACGTCAGCGCCCGGACCGTCCGAGCGACGTTGCCGCTGATGCGACCCTTTTACAATGCATCTCTCTTACAGGCATGTCGAGACATCACAGAAAAAAACACTGTTTGTCTGTTCATAATTGGTTGCTCACTATATATAACGCCAAAGTAAATCAATATTCAGATGATTAAACCAGATAACAAGAATAATAGTCTGGATTTATGCGGCATAAACTTAACGCAGCCCTCCTGCACTGGTTATTCCCGGCCAGGTTTTTTATCATGATGCCTTCCCCTGCTGGATTCCGGATTTTTACGTGCACGAAATATTCACTATGTTGCTGGCTGTCTTTGACCGGGCAGCACTGATGCTTATCTGCCTGTTTTTTCTGATTCGCCTGCGTTTATTCCGCGAGTTATTGCACAAAACAGCCCACACACCAAAAGAGCGCCTGGCACTGACAGCGCTGTTTTCAATGTTTGCATTGTTCAGTACCTGGTCCGGAGTTCCTGTTGAAGGCTCGCTGGTGAATGTGCGAATTATTGCGGTTATGTCCGGGGGGCTGCTCTTTGGCCCCTGGGTGGGGATAATTACCGGTATTATTGCCGGCGTTCACCGTTATCTGATTGATATTGGTGGTATTACTTCTGTTCCCTGTCTGGTAACCAGTATTCTTGCCGGGTTGATATCCAGCTGGATTAATGTGCGTTTCCCCAAGAAAAGCCACTGGCGCGTCGGGATTCTGGGAGGAATGTTGTGCGAAACACTGACCATGGTTTTGGTGGTCTTATGGGCTCCATCTGTATCTCTGGGGCTGGATATTGTTTCCAAAATAGGCATCCCGATGATTTTGGGGAATGTCTGTATCGGCTTTATTGTGTTACTGGTACAAAGCGTTGAGGGAGAAAAAGAGGCTGTTGCCGCACGCCAGGCAAAACTGGCACTGGAAATTGCCAACAAAACACTGCCATTGTTCCGCCATGTGAATGAGGCCTCATTGCGCAAAGTGTGTGAAATAATCCGGGCAGATATTAATGCTGATGCAGTCGCCATCACTAATAAAGAACAGGTACTGGCTTATGTTGGCGTGGGGGAAAATAACTATCATGAGCATGATGACCAGATCAGCCCGACCACAAGGCAGGCAATGCGCTATGGAAAAATAATAATAAAAAACAATGATGAAGCTTACCGCACGCCAGAGATTCACTCTATGCTGGTTATCCCCTTATGGGAGAAAGGAATTGTAACTGGCACGCTGAAAATCTATTACTGCCATGCTCACCAAATAACCTCATCATTACAGGAAATGGCGATAGGTTTATCGCAAATTATCTCAACACAACTGGAAGTTTCTCGCGCTGAACAATTACGTGAAATGGCAAATAAAGCGGAACTGCGTGCACTGCAGAGTAAAATTAACCCACACTTCTTATTCAATGCACTGAATGCTATTTCGTCATCAATTCGCCTGAATCCGGATACCGCCCGCCAGTTAATCATTAACTTATCCCGTTACCTGAGATATAACCTTGAATTAACGGATGACGAATTGATTGATATTAAAAAAGAGTTGTACCAAATCAAGGACTATATTGCTATTGAACAGGCCAGGTTTGGTGACAAATTAACGGTTATCTATGATATTGACGAAGAAGTCGAATGCCGCATTCCCAGTCTGTTAATTCAGCCGTTGGTAGAAAACGCCATTGTGCATGGTATCCAGCCCTGCCGGGGAAAAGGTGTGGTTACTATCAGTATCGTTGAGCAAGGTAACCAGGTACGTATTGCTGTGCGTGATACTGGCAATGGTATTGATCAGGCCGTTATTGACCGGGTAGAAGCAAATGAAATGCCTGGCAATAAAATTGGCTTACTGAATGTGCACCATCGGGTAAAATTGCTCTATGGCGAAGGGTTGCAAATTCGCCGCCTGGAGCCTGGTACAGAGATTGCGTTTTATGTGAATAGCGGTATCACCTCGTTGCCTGCATCTGTGGGTATTGGCCAGGTGGAGAGGGCGTAATGAAGGCTATTATTGTTGAAGATGAAATACTGGCACAGCAGGAACTGAGCTGGCTTATCAAGGAACACAGTAAAGTTGAGGTTGTCGCAACCTTTGAAGATGGCCTCGATGTATTAAAATACCTGCAGCACCATGATGTTGACGCTATTTTTTTGGATATCAATATTCCGTCACTGGATGGTGTGTTACTGGCACAAAACATCAGCAAGTTTGCCAACAGGCCTTTTATTATTTTCATCACCGCATGGAAAGAGCATGCCGTAGAAGCCTTTGAACTGGAAGCCTTCGACTATATTCTCAAGCCTTACCAGGAGTCACGCATTATTGGGATGCTGCAAAAGTTAGAAGCTGCCGGGCAGCAACGCAATACATCCACTCCCGCAAGTTCGGCCGTGCGTGAGAATATCACCATTAACTTGATTAAAGACGAGCGCATTATCGTTACGGATATCAACGATATTTATTATGCAGAAGCCCACGAGAAAATGACATTTGTCTACACCCGGCGTGAATCCTACGTGATGCCAATGAATATCACAGAATTTTGCAGCCGCCTGCCAGAAAGCTACTTTTTCCGCTGCCACCGTTCTTACTGCGTTAACCTGAATAAAATCCGCGAGATAGAACCCTGGTTTAACAATACCTATATTTTACGCCTGCGAGACCTCGACTTTGAAGTCCCGGTCAGCCGCAGTAAAGTTAAGGAGTTTCGGCAGTTAATGCGCCTGTAAAACCCAGGTAATTCACCCGGCGGCAGTGCAGGCCAACAGGCGCGGACACCACGCCTGCCAGCCAACATAACTATCAGATGATTTGCCCCAGAGTCTGGCGCAAATAGGCACCTGCGCCTAATAAGCCAGGCTGGTCATGAACAATCAAATAGACCGGAATATCTTCAACGTAAGATTTAAATCGCCCTTTGTCTTCAAAACCACCACGGAAACCAGAGGCTTTAAAGAAATCGAGGAAACGCGGCACAATGCCTCCGGCGATGTACACACCGCCAAAGGTCCCCAGGTTAAGCGCCAGGTTGCCACCGAAACGGCCCATAATCACACAAAACAGTGACAATGCACGGCGGCAATCAGTACAACTGTCATCCAGCGCTTTTTCCGTGACATCTTTGGGTTGTAAGTTTTCTGGCAACCGGCCATCTGCTTTCACAATAGCCCGGTAAAGGTTAACCAGCCCGGGGCCAGATAACACGCGCTCGGCGGAGACATGCCCCAGTTCTTCGCGCAGGTGCTCAAGAATAATGCCTTCTTCTTCACTATTGGGGGCGTAATCTACATGCCCGCCTTCACCCGGCAAACTCACCCAGCGTTTGTCTACATGGACCAGGTGCGCCACGCCTAACCCGGTGCCGGCACCGTAAACTGCTATAGGTTTGTTCTCCACCGGCTTATCGCCGCCAAACTGAATCAGATGTTCAGGTTTAAGCACCGGAATCGCCATCGACACAGCAGTGAAATCATTAATGATTTCAAGGTGGTCAAAGCCCAGACTGGCTTTAACTTCTTCAATAGAAAAAGCCCATGAATGGTTGGTCATAGCCACCCAGTCACCATTAATCGGGCAGGCGATGGCGATACAACCATCCGTGACACTGACATTATGTTCTTTCAGGTACACTTTTATGACCGATTCAAGACCGGGGTAATCCAGCCCTGAATACGTTTTCGCCTGCGAGATTTCACCTGTAGCGACATCACACAGAGCTAACCGCGCATTGGTGCCCCCAACATCTCCCACCAAAGCATATTTTGTCATTTGCCATTCGCTCCACTTAAGTCAGAAAAATTCCTGATAACAGAGTAAAATCAAGTCAGTGATATCAACAAACAACATAGCATACCCAGGGTGTGATTATTGAGCCATATCACATAATCTCATTCGCTCTTCCCCCTGGGCCGGTATTTCGTCTGGCAGGAGTGCGAAGCCAGCGCAGGGTTACCAGGCGCTGGCACTGGATTCACAACCTGAGGTTTCATCTTCTGCGGCCAGTTATACATCAATACGCGTTATTTGACCGTCATCAGCGCAGTTATTCACCAGCCTGATTTAATTAAAATTCAAGAAATTTTCTTTGCAGTGTCTGATAATCAGTTTACCGTTTCAGTTTATTGACCCAGTGTGCTTAGCAATCAGTCTGGAGAATCAGACCGACTTTTACGTAAGGATTTTCTTATGCTGCATCCGCGAGCCCGAACGCTCCTGGTTCTTTCCTGCCCCGCAATATTGATTGGCATTGCCACCAGTCTGGTACTGCACCTGGTTTTGAATGTCTCCTGGGTGATGGAAAAATTCCTGTGGATTGTGCTACCGCAAAGCATGGGTACCTCCGGGGATGCGCCATTTTGGATATTGAGTGTATTAACACTTACTGGCCTTGCTGTAGGGCTCATCATTCGCTATATGCCCGGTGAAGGTGGGCCAGACCCCGCACTTGAGCCGTTGATAAGCCCGCCAATCACCCTCTCAGCCCTGCCAGGATTACTGCTGGCAATGCTGCTGGGTCTGGCTGGTGGTGTCAGCCTTGGGCCTGAGCACCCTATTATGTCGGTTAATATTGCACTGACGGTTGCTCTTGGCGCGCGCGTGCTGCCTAAAGTCAGTGCATTCGACTGGACTATTCTGGCAGCGGCCGGAACCGTTGGCGCACTGTTTGGTGCGCCTGTTGCCGCAGCACTGATTTTTGCCCAGACACTCAATGCTGGCAATGATGCTCCGCTATGGGACCGCCTGTTTGCACCGTTGTTAGCCGCAGCCACCGGCGCGGTCTGTACCCAACTGATGTCTGGCTCACTGTTTATTATTCCCCTGGCCCCCTACCCTGGGTTGCATTTTATTGACCTGATAAGCGGCAGTGTGGTGGCGATAATAGCTATTGCTTTAGGCATGATGGCGGTTTGGGGGTTTCCAAAACTGCACTACCTGATGCGTCAGGTCAATAACCCAATCCTGATGCTAACCGCCGGGGGTTTTGTACTCGGTTTACTGGGTGTAATCGGTGGTGGCGTCACGTTATTCAGTGGGCTGCGCGAAGTGACAACACTGTTTACCGGGAAGTTTACCGTATCAGACTACCTGCTCTTTGTTATTGTAAAACTTCTGGCACTGGTTGTTGCCGCTGCCTGTGGTTTTCGTGGTGGGCGTATATTCCCGGCCATTTTCGTCGGTATTGCTTTGGGAATTATGCTCCACCAACATGTCACAGCTGTACCTCTCGCTGTGACATTATCCTGCTCTGTGCTGGGAATTATGCTGGTTGTTACCCGGGATGGCTGGCTGAGCCTGTTTATTGCTGCCTCAGTCGTGCCTGATTTGCGCCTGTTACCGCTATTGTGTGTGGTCATACTCCCGGCCTGGCTGATACTGACCGGGAGGCCATTAATGACTGCCGACCGCCGCAAACGCGAATAACTAATTAAGACGGGTTATTACGTTGTTCGAGAGAAGTGGTGACAGCACTGAGTAATGCCGGTAGATCATTTTCTGGCAACATCACTTCAATAAAGGATAACCGGTTAGCACAGGATGCGGTTTCCAGTACGCTTTGTAACTGTACAGCTTCACTTACCCGCCAACTTTGCGCCTGGCAGGATTCGCTCATCGCCTGGGCCAGATGGGTCCAGTTCCATTGAGCAATATCATTATAAGGCTGCTCAGCACCGTGAATGGCCCGTTCAACCGTATAGCCGCGGTTATTGAGCAGTAAGATGATGGGCTTCAGGCCATCACGCAGCATGGAACCCAGTTCCTGAATGGTGAGTTGCGCCGCACCATCACCAATAATGACTATCACCCTTCGCCCTGGCAACGCGGTTTGAACACCATATGCCGCAGGCAAGGCAAACCCAATTGAGCCCCATAACGGCTGAACTACCATTTTGGCTCCATGTGGCAACACTAACGAAGCTACCCCAAATGATGCCGTACCCTGATCGGCAATAACAATATCACCCGGTTTCAGTGCATCCTGCACCACCCGCCATAATGCGTCCTGGTCGAGCAATCCTAACTGGCGCGGTACCCGAGGCTCAGGTGCCGGAATAACAGGTTGTCTGGGCAAGTCTGTGCGGCAAAGTTGTTGCAGTATAGTCAGCGTGGTGCTCATGGGAATACCATGGAACCACTGCTCATCAATACGTACAGCATCGGGCTGGACATCCACGGTCTGTTCCAGTGTGAGCTTCTGGCTGAATCCGCAAGTAATTGTGTCAATAAACTTCACCCCTACACAAAACACCAGGTCTGCTTCTTCGATGGCATGTAACACCCGTAAAGTGCTCGATTTACCGCAATACAGTCCAACAAAGCCGGGGTTGGTTTCATCGAACAGGCCTTTTCCCATTATCAGGCTGGCATGAGGTAATGGGTTTTCATCCATCCATGCCTGCAAAACTGGTTGAGCACCAAAGCGCTGAGCCAAAAAGTCCGCCAACAACGCAACCCGGTGGCTGCCACGAATTTTATCGCGTAATGCATTTCGCAACGCATCAAGCTGTTCGGGATGTGCGGGGGGCAGTGTTGGAGTGATAACGTTTACAGGAGGTTGTACAGAAATTTTTGCAACATCGGCAGGTAACTGCAAGTAACCGGGTTTACGTTGTGTGAGCATGTCATGCAATACCCGGTCAATTTCGCGGCAGGCATTTTCGGGTGTCAGTAACGCCTGACTACAAGTAATTTCCGCAGACATACGCTGAAAGCGCTGAAACTCACCATCTCCCAAAGTGTGATGCACCAGATCTCCGGCCCGTTGTGTTTTCAGACAAGGCGCTCCCACGATATGGATGACTGGCAAGTATTCTGCACAGCTTCCGGCAACCCCATTCAGCGCACTCAACTCACCAACACCAAAGGTGGTAACCAGTGCGGCGGCACCACGCGCCCGGGCATAACCATCTGCGGCATAAGCCGCGTTTAATTCATTTGCACACCCCACCCAGCTTAAATGGGGGTGCGCAACTATATGGTCAAGAAACTGCAAATTATAGTCGCCCGGCACCCCAAAAATATGCGCAATTCCACACTCGCTGAGTCTGTCAACGAGGTAATCCGCAACAGTGTAAGAGCCCTGCATAGTAATGATCCTTATAACATTTACCTCCAGTAAGTATTGTGGATGTGTGATCGATGTCCAGAATAAAACTGGAAAAAGTCATGGAACGCGCGCTTTACAATGACTTCAGTTATGCTGGCTTGTGAATGTAAACGTATACACGAAGGATGGAACAATATGGTTTACCACCCGAATCCTGGCCGCTATGAAACAATGCGCTGGCGACGCTGTGGGCGTAGTGGCTTACAATTACCACTGGTTTCTCTGGGGTTGTGGCATAACTTCGGAGAAAACAGCCAGCCAGAGAATTGCCGTCGTTTATTGCGCCGGGCTTTTGATCTGGGTATTACTCATTTTGATTTAGCAAATAATTATGGGCCACCGCCGGGTTCAGCTGAAACCCAGTTTGGTGCTCTGTTGCGCAGTGATTTTGCAGCATTACGCGATGAACTGGTCATTTCAACCAAGGCGGGCTACACCATGTGGCCGGGTCCCTATGGTGACTGGGGTTCACGCAAGTACCTTATCTCCAGTCTGAACCAGAGCCTGAAGCGCATGGGGCTGGACTATGTAGATATTTTTTATCATCATCGCCCGGACCCAAATACTCCACTGGAAGAAACAATGGGCGCACTTGACAGTATTGTCCGCCAGGGTAAAGCGCTGTACGTGGGTATTTCTAATTACCCGGCGGAGCTGGCGCGTAATGCCAGCCAGATATTGCGGAAAATGGGCACCCCGTGCCTTATTCATCAGCCACGTTATTCTATGTTTGAACGCACTCCAGAACAGGGGCTGCTGGATGTATTGGGTGAAGAAGGTGTCGGTTGTATTGCTTTTTCGCCGTTAGCTGGAGGGTTACTGACAGACCGTTACCTGAATGGTATTCCTGCAGATTCACGCATCGCCAGTGCCAGCCGTTTCCTGACTCCGGACAACCTTACCCCAGAAAAACTCGCCATTATTGGTCAGTTGAATGACCTGGCTCTGCGCCGGGGACAAAAACTGGCACAAATGGCGCTGGCATGGGTACTCAGAAATGAAAATGTGACCTCGGTTCTGATTGGTGCCAGTAAGACCAGTCAGCTTGATGATGCTGCGGGGATCATGAATAACCTGATTTTTTCTGAGGAAGAAAAAGCTGAGATTGAGACTATTCTTGGCGGTAACAGCCTGAAATAAAAAAAATTAGGTTTTCTCTTATCCCCTTGTCATGACATCTCCGTCATGATGCAGGTATGAGACCGTAAGGTCACGATAGTGAAGGAGTAAACCATGTTAAGGTCCCTGATACTTGCTGCTGCGATTATCACGGCAGTGCCGCTGGCAGCAAGCGCCGCCGAAATTACGCTTTTGCCGGCGATTAAATTACAAATTGGCGACCGCGATAGCTATGGCAACTACTGGGATGGCGGCCACTGGCGCGACCGCGATTACTGGCGCCGTAATTATGAATGGCGTGATGGACGCTGGCGCCATCATGATAATGGTCGCCACCGTGGTTGGGATAATGAGCGGGCCTATAAAGAAGGGTACCGGGACGGCTGGCATGACGGCGACGACCGACGTGGTCCTCCACACCATCACCACTGATCTTTATTCAACCTGTACACAAAGCACCTGTATACAAAGCACCCGGAAAAACGTTGGCGGGTGCTTTTTTACTTAACAGGTTTACATCCCCGGGAATGCCCCCAGCAACAACCAGATATTTAATGCTACCACCACCAGCACAATCCCCCATCCCAACAGTTTAGTGTTACGGCTGTTCACCAGTTCGCCCATCAATCGTGAATCACTGGTGAATACCAACAACGGAATCAATGCCAGGGCTATACCAAAGCTCAACAGCACCTGGCTCATTACCAAAATCCGTGTAGGTTCCAGCCCCAGCAGGATAACCACAAATGACGGGATCATAGTCACTGCGCGCCGGACCCATAAGGGAATGCTGAAGCGGATAAAGCCTTGCATAACCACCTGCCCGGCCAGTGTGCCCACAACTGTAGAAGACAAACCGGCGGCAATCAGGCTCAAACCAAACACCGTGGCGGCACCGTGGCTGAGTAAGGGTTGCAGAGTGAGGTATGCCTGCTCAAGGTCCGCCACGCCTGCATGCCCATTGAAATGGAAGGCCGCCGCCGCAGTTGCCATCATTGCCAGGTTAACAAAACCTGCAATCGCCATGGCTATCCCGACATCCCACTTGGTAGCACAATAACGCTCTTGCTTACTGCCATCATGCAAGTACTGTGTCAGTGACGAGTGCAGGTAGATAACATGAGGCATAATCGTCGCACCTAACACACCAGCGGCAAGGAATACCGCTTCACCGGTTGGCAATGCAGGAATAATCATTCCTTTTGCGAGGTCTGCAATTCGTGGCTGAGAGAAGATGAGTTCCACAATATATGCAGCCGCTACGAATAGCAGCAACCCACCAATGACACGCTCAAGTGGTTTCTGGCCACGTCGCTGTAACATCAGGATGAACCAGGTCGCAATGCCTGTCAGCACAGCCCCCTGTAATAAAGACACACCAAAAATCAATTTAAAGCCAATGGCGGCACCGATAAACTCAGCCAGGTCGGTCGCCATCGCAATGATTTCCGCCTGAATCCACCAGAACCAAACCAGCGGGCGTGGATAGTGATCACGAATATGCTCCGCCAGGTTTTTACCCGTTGCGATACCCAGTTTGGCTGAAAGGATCTGAATCAGCATCGCCATCAGGTTTGCCCAGACAACAACCCACAGCAACTGGTAGCCAAAACTGGCCCCTGCCTGAATATTGGTGGCAAAGTTACCCGGGTCGATATAACCAATTGCGGCTATAAAGGCAGGCCCCAGCAAGGTGAGCCTGAGTTTTCTCACACTCCGTCCTTTTGTTTGTACATTGCTGTTGGTCATAATCCGCCTCAAAATATAGCCTTTGCTATGTTTCATGCTAACAAAACGATAATGATTATCAAGTTCATTTGGAGTGATAATCATGATTGTTGTGATAGCCGGGAACAATGGAAAAAGGAAGGTTATACGCGTACTGTTACCTGACAGTACCGTGAGAGAAGGTTAACACAATGTAAATTTTTTGATTGATATACGCAACTTTTATCATCTTTACCTAACATAACATTTCTGTATCACAGCTCACGATTTGGCATTACCACCAAACAAGCGCCTAATAATGTGCTATATGTCTCGTTTTATTCTTTCCTGTTGCATAGAATGTGCACGGAAATTTAACCTGCCTCTAATTTGGAGCAAACATGTCCCGTGTTCTGCATTTTATTCTGGCGCTTGCCATTGTCGCGCTACTGGCTTTGCTGGTCAGCCATGACCGTAAAAGCATTCGGCTTCGATACATCGTTCAGTTACTGGTAATTGAAGTTTTACTGGCCTGGTTTTTCCTGCATTCAGAAGCCGGTCTGGGCTTCGTTAAAGGCTTTTCTGAACTGTTCGAAAAATTGCTCAGTTTTGCAAACCAGGGCACCGACTTTGTCTTTGGGAAAATGAATGATCAGGGACTGGCTTTCTTCTTCCTGAAAGTTCTGTGCCCTATTGTGTTCATCTCCGCATTGATCGGTATTTTGCAGCATATTCGTCTACTGCCGGTGATTATTCGCCTGGTAGGTACTTTGCTGTCCAAAGTTAACGGAATGGGGAAACTGGAATCTTTTAATGCTGTAAGCTCACTGATACTGGGACAATCAGAAAACTTTATTGCTTATAAGGATATCCTCGGCAAAATGTCACGCAATCGCATGTACACCATGGCAGCAACTGCAATGTCCACGGTGTCTATGTCAATTGTTGGCGCTTATATGACAATGCTCCAGCCCAAATATGTTGTTGCCGCACTGGTACTCAACATGTTCAGCACTTTTATTGTACTTTCGTTGATTAACCCTTACCGCGTTGATAAAAGCGAAGAAAACTTGCAAATGTCAAATTTGCACGAAGGACAAAGCTTCTTCGAGATGTTAGGAGAGTACATTCTGGCTGGCTTTAAAGTGGCCATTATTGTTGCAGCCATGCTGATTGGTTTTATCGCGCTGATTTCAGCACTGAATGCATTGTTTGCCACGCTGCTGGGTATCTCCTTCCAGGGCATTTTGGGTTATATCTTCTACCCTGTGGCCTGGGTAATGGGCGTACCTTCCAACGAAGCGCTTCAGGTTGGCAGTATTATGGCGACCAAACTGGTCTCTAATGAGTTTGTTGCCATGATGGATCTGCAAAAAATTGCCAGTTCACTGACACCACGAGCAGAGGGCATTCTGTCTGTCTTTTTGGTGTCTTTCGCCAACTTCTCTTCAATTGGGATTATTGCCGGGGCAATTAAAGGCCTGAATGAAGAGCAAGGAAACGTTGTTTCCCGCTTCGGGCTGAAACTGGTGTACGGCTCAACGCTGGTAAGTGTGTTGTCTGCTTCTATTGCTGCACTGGTGCTGTAACCCCGCCTGAGCATGGCCTGACTATTCATGCCTGCTCGCCAAACAGGGAGAGTTGCTGCTTTCCCTGTTTGGCAAAGTGCCACTTCCCGGTACTGAAACTACCTTTGCTGCATCGCACCATCATGTCAGCAGCTCAGGCTTACCCACCAGATACCCTTGCAGGTAATCCACCCCCAGGTTGAACAACAATTCACGCTGAGCCGCTGTTTCAACAAATTCGGCTACAACATCCAGCCCGCGGAATTTTGCCAGTGCACAGATAGACTGAACAATAATCACATCCTCAGTACTGCGCGTGATGTTACGAATAAAACAACCGTCAATTTTGATAATATCGGCATCAAGACGTTTCAGGCGCTCATAGTTAGAATACCCCGTACCAAAGTCATCAATCGCTATCATAAACCCGGCCTGGCGGAGTAACTGAATATTACGCGCGGTATGTTCTGCAGTAGAAAAAGCCTGCTCTTCAGTTACCTCAATTACAATGCGGCTGGCATCCACCTCGCTTTCGGTAAACAGGCGCACAATACGTTGAGCTACGCCATTTTGCATGAGTGTTACGGGCATCAGGTTGACCGAAAAGCGCCGATTTTCTCCACGAGCCACAGAGGATGATAAATAGCTCAGTAACTTAGCCATGACCAGCATGTCAAAATGCACACTTAAATCACATTGTGTGATTATAGGTAAAAACGTATCCGGCATCATGATGCGCCCATCCACCATCAGGCGGCTGAGGATCTCGTCGTACCGTTCCCCTGAGCGCCCGACAATAGGCTGCCCTACCAGCAGCAGTTGCCCGTTATCCAGCGCCTGCTTTATCTTCTGAAACAGTTCAACTTGCCCGGATGTTGCTGACATGACACTTTCGGGTTGCGTATCCAGCCCAATCACTGGTTCAAGAGTATTCGTCTGCTCCGCCAGATAACTCAGTTGCCCCAACAAACGGTTCAGTTCACCGGGTACGGCCATTATCTTGCCCCACGCTGCCATATATTCAATGGTCAGTTGCTGTTCCTTCCAGGGAACCCGACGGGCATTCAGGATACTTACCATCTGACGCAAACGCTTCTCATGGTTTCCTTCGTGTAAATACAATAACACTTCACACCCGATGAACTGGAAAACCCGTTCATTCGCCCGCAAGTGAACCGACAATGTCTGGTCCAGTAACGATTTACAATGTGCCCGCATTAAAAAACCATAGTGGCGCCCGAGGAACTCTAAATTATTGAGCCGAATACAACAAAGTATGCCCCCCGGATGGGTTTTCATATGGGCATCCAGTGCACGCAGGTTGGGTAACCAGGTCATTGGGTCTGTCAGTGCATGGTTGTGCCACACTCGCTGTAACCTCGCACCACGGTTATAGATGCGTATCATGTAATACAGACATACAGTAAATGCGATAAAAATAGATAATGTAAATGCCAGTACCGGCCCATAATTGATGTTGTGAACAAAATTCTTATTGAACTGGATAAGGAAAAAAGCGGAGATCGCCCAAAGAATGGCAATAAAAATTGCTCCCGGGCTGCGAATCCCCACGGTAAAAATAAAAAATAACAACGGCAGCATATAAGCACTAAACAGCTCACTGCTTACCGGGGAGCAAAACACCCACATGAGAGAAGCCAGGGCTGTAAACCAGATAACTGTTTTTGTTCTGATTGCCGGTGAAAAATAAGGTTTAACCCGCACTAACCACATTGCCCGGCGAAATGCAGGACTTAACGACACTCTTAGTGAATAATAAACCGCAGGTGAAAATATTAAAGCAGAAATAATAAGACTTTGTACATCAATGACATTAAACAGATAAGATGTCATACCAAAGTAAGGTGACAGCCCATCAGGGAACGGCACAAACATTCCCGTCAGATACATCAGCGCTTTTATTAAGCACGGAGCAACAAACCCAAGCGCACAGATCAATACTGCGCCATTACGCCCCATCATATCGTGCCGCCAGCGCCGCCCGCCCCACCTTCTCAGTGCACCACAAACAGCGATGACAGGCACCAGCACACAGCCAATAAACAGCAAAATTAGCCAGGGCGATTCAGTGGAAAAAATCCACAAATAGACAGTAACCGTAGCAAAAGTAAGAGGAATGACAGCCATGCGCCCCCAGAGTAATAAAACAGAAATAATAACACTCAGGGGAAGCCAGCTCAGGTAGTTAGGCTCACCATCAATCCAGGTCAAAGGAGAAAAATGGCGGGATACAGCAATAAGAACCGTACTTATTATAAAAATGAACAATTGCTTCCGTATTTTATTAAAAAAAACATCCATATTCATTAACAACTCCCTTTGCCGTTTTAATTACCCTATACCGGCACACCGCTAATTAGTTGCTTAATTACGCTCCCTGTGAACCGTCAATACACCGAAACCGGGTTTAACATGACCTGACAAATCAGGTGTTGGTGATATATTATTTATATTTATAGTTCCGGGCAATAAATCATTCGCCACAATACATAATTAGCTGAATAATAATAAAACACCATAAAAAAAAGAGAAAAAAAGACACAAGAATACAAATAAAGAGATTTTGAATGAAAACGATAAATATTCACATAAGGAAAGTGTCATGACAAACTGGCTACAATAGTTACTATGCCTGCCACTGGTTTCTCATTACGCAGAACCGGGCAAAGTGAAGGAACAACAAAGTTTCCACGGCTTGCCATTTGGTGAATAAAAAAACACCTGTATCTCTAAGAGATACAGGTGTTTTATGTGCTCTGTTATACAGAGCCAAGGAATTTTGGTGGAGCTAAGCGGGATCGAACCGCTGACCTCTTGCATGCCATGCAAGCGCTCTCCCAGCTGAGCTATAGCCCCACGATTTCAGGAAACAACGAGTGTTATATCCGCCAAATTAAGCGTAATACCAACATAAGTTGGTGGAGCTAAGCGGGATCGAACCGCTGACCTCTTGCATGCCATGCAAGCGCTCTCCCAGCTGAGCTATAGCCCCAATCCTGAACACGTTTCCGTGTTGACGGGCGGCATGATATGCAACCCCTTGTCTGGTGTCAACGATGAAAAGGGGCATCCTGAATCAACCGCTGAAAAAGCCAGCAAATCAGACTTTTTTTTCGAGGTCGCCCCTGTTACAGGAATTCGAATCACAGAATCACGTTAAAGGATGCTATAAAATATTCATGTAATGCCAGGTTAACAGAAAAAACAAGGACATTGAGATGCTCAAGGAACAGATAACGCCAGATAAGCTGGCTGTTGTGACCAGCTTTAACCGCCATATAATCAATACATCGGTAACTTCCTGTACGTGGCAAACCACTGCCTACCGGGCTGCGCAAAGCAGCAAGGGGGGTGTAAGCTGCACACAGCAACAGATACGGATTTTTTTGTTTAAACCCTCTCATCAATTCTCACTTTCTTCACTCGCGCGAGTGGTTAAAAACATCAGTGCAGTATTACTCCATAGTGTTGTCAGGTATCTCTCTCCGCCAAAGCAACTTCCTCGCCGTACATTATTGTTATCCAAAGTCCTTCATGATGTTGGGTGCCATTTCGCAACAGGTGAGCAGGTGAGCCGATAATGAATATATTTAAAAGCAAAATGACACCGGCAGAATTAGCGCAAATTGTAGGTTACCAGCCCCAGACCATTAATAAATGGATCAAAAAGCATGGCTGGCAAACGTCACAAATTAAAGGAGTTAAAGGCGGGAAAGCACATGCGATACATATGACTCAGGAGGTACGTCGCTTTATGCTCAGCACCCGTAATTTGCGCCAGGCGGCAGAGCAACCGGAAACGATTCCTTTGTCACTTATTTCTGCAGAATCCCCACTGATGGATGATGATTTTTTCAGTTCACAACTGATGTCAGTACTGCTTCAAATGTGTGAAGAAGAAAGGCGTTGTTTACTGTCCTTACTGGCGCGAGAAGGTATTTCTGGCATGCTGTCACGCCTGGCAATCCGGTAATTCCCCAATGGCCGGTTTGTTCAGAGGGGCAGTTTAACTCTCTGGCTTACCTTTTTGTTGAAAGGCCGGACTACGCTTAAAGCAGCCCAGTAAAACATGTAAAACAAAAAAACCGGCTCTGTGAGCCGGTTTTCACTAACCTGAGTACCAGTAATTACTGCTGCGCTTCACGCTGTGCAATAAATTCCAGCGCTTGCTGAATACGCGCCAGACTACGGGTTTTACCAATAGCATGCACAGTCACGTCCAGTGCCGGAGATTGCCCCGCACCAGTGACTGCTACACGCAAAGGCATCCCCACTTTCCCCATCCCCACTTCCAGTTCATCTGCCGTTGACTGAATAGCATGGTGAATATTTTCCGCAGTCCAGTCAGTAATTGCAGACAGTTTATTGCTAACCACTTCGAGTGGCTGGCGGGCAACCGGGCGCAGATGTTTCTTCGCAGCATCAGCATCAAATTCACTGAAATCTTCATAGAAGTAACGGCAGCTTTCAGCAATTTCTTTCAGCGTTTTGCAACGCTCGCCCAGTAATTTCACCAGGTCAGCCAGTTGAGGACCAGTCTGAGTATTAATATTTTGCTGTTCAATGTGCCATTGCAAATGTGTGGCAACATATTCAGCCGGTAACGTATTAATATAGTGGTGGTTCAGCCACAACAATTTGTCAGTGTTGAACGCACTGGCAGATTTACTTACCGCTTCCAGCGTGAACAGTTGTTTCATTTCATCAATAGTGAAAATCTCCTGATCACCATGCGCCCAGCCCAGGCGAACCAGGTAGTTCAACAACGCTTCTGGCAGGTAACCTTCATCGCGGTACTGCATAACACTGACCGCGCCATGGCGTTTAGATAATTTTTTACCGTCATCACCCAGAATCATAGAAACATGAGCGTACTCCGGCACGGGTGCTTTTAACGCTTTCAGGATGTTTATTTGACGTGGCGTATTGTTGATATGGTCTTCACCACGAATAACATGTGTAATCCCCATATCCCAGTCATCCACCACAACACAGAAGTTATAGGTCGGAGAACCATCGGTGCGGCGGATTATCAGATCATCAAGTTCCTGGTTGCTGAACTCGATAGGGCCACGAATTTTATCATTAAAGATAACGGAGCCTTCCTGCGGGTTAGCAAAACGCACGACATGGGGTTCATTTGCATCATGGTGGGTGTGATCATGGCGGCAGCGCCCGTCATAACGTGGTTTATCACCATTTGCCATCTGTTCTTCGCGCAGTTTTTCCAGGCGCTCTTTAGAGCAATAGCATTTATATGCTGTCCCTTCTTCCAGCATTTCATCAATGACCTGGTTGTAACGGTCAAAACGTTTGGTCTGGTAGTACGGGCCTTCATCCCAGTCCAGGCTCAGCCAGTTCATTGCATCCATAATTGCATCGATAGCGGGCTGAGTGGAGCGTTCAAGGTCGGTATCTTCAATGCGCAGGACGAACTCGCCCCCCAGATTACGGGCATAAAGCCAGGAATATAAGGCAGTACGGGCACCACCAACATGCAGGTAACCAGTTGGGCTTGGCGCAAAGCGGGTTTTGATTTTCATTAAGTGGCCTTAATACGTAAATATGCCGAAACACGGCAAATGCCGGGAAAACAAAGTGGGCAATATTCTACCACTGTATGCTGATTCCTCAATCCAGAGTCTGTCTGTGTGAACAGAAAGGTGACTTTTTGCTGGTTAATCTTATAAAAACGGGCATTTCGTCACCATGATGGCTAAATTTACGACGAACAAATAAAAACTTTAGAAAAGGCGTTGACTCATTTTGTTCTCTCCCTATAATGCGACTCCACACAGCGGGGGTGATTAGCTCAGCTGGGAGAGCACCTCCCTTACAAGGAGGGGGTCGGCGGTTCGATCCCGTCATCACCCACCACTTTTGATGTGGTTCCCGCAGTGTAAAGCAAGAAATTGAGATTGGGTGATTAGCTCAGCTGGGAGAGCACCTCCCTTACAAGGAGGGGGTCGGCGGTTCGATCCCGTCATCACCCACCAATCTCACCAGCTGAATTTCTTGCAATGAAGTATGCAGTACCGAAGTGGGTGATTAGCTCAGCTGGGAGAGCACCTCCCTTACAAGGAGGGGGTCGGCGGTTCGATCCCGTCATCACCCACCACTTCGGGTCGTTAGCTCAGTTGGTAGAGCAGTTGACTTTTAATCAATTGGTCGCAGGTTCGAATCCTGCACGACCCACCAATGTAGAAAGGCGCCCTAAAGGCGCCTTTTTGCTATGCGCAAAAAGTGCAGGATGAGAACCTGCAGCAGGTTCGAGCCGGGCGAAGCGAGACAACGTTGCCAACGGCAACGGCCCGCAGGGTGAGGCCAACGGCCGAATTATCCTGCACGACCCACCCGAAATGCAGAAAGGGGACCTGAGGGCGCCTTTTTGCTATGTACAAAAAAGTGCAGGATGAGAACCTGCCGCAGGTTCGAGCCGAGCGAAGCGTAGTCGCTGAAATGTTCGCTGCCAGCTCCTGGTTTATTACTCCCCGGACTCATCCCATATCATCCTGTCAGTACAATCCGTATTATCATCAATAAAAAGGATTCAGTCTGTCAGGAAAAACCATGAGTAAATCCATAATCACGCTTAACGGGCTAAAAATTGTCATCATGCTGGGAATGATGGTTATCATCCTCGCCGGCGTGAGAATTGCCGCAGAAATAATTGTACCGTTCGTTCTGGCAATATTTATCGCCGTTATTCTCAACCCCGTCATCCAGTATATGGTGCGCTTACGGGTTCCAAGAGCGCTGGCTATTTTCACACTGATTTCGTTGATAATTTTTTTCGTCGTTGTGCTTCTGGCTTATTTGGGTACCACACTTAATGATTTGGCGCGCACCCTGCCCCGGTACCGCACTTCATTAGTGATACCTCTGCAAACCATTGAACCCTGGTTGCAGCGAGCCGGGATAAAAGTCTCTGTTGAGCAACTTATCAAATACATTGACCCTAATTCCGCCATGACATTTATTTCAACGTTGTTAACCCAGCTATCCAGTGCCATGACCAGTATATTTCTACTGTTACTGACAGTGGTGTTTATGCTGCTCGAAGCACCTCAGTTACCAACAAAACTGCAATATACCTTGTCGCGCCCCAGTGCTGGCATGGCTGCCATGCAACGCGCTATCGACAGCGTGTCTCATTATCTGGTGTTGAAAACAGCCATCAGCCTGCTGACCGGGTTAATCGTCTGGATTATGCTACTGGTGCTTGGTGTACAGTTCTCCTTTATTTGGGGTTTGCTGGCGATGGCGCTGAATTTCATTCCCAATATTGGCTCTGTGCTGGCAGCCATTCCGGCTATTTTGCAAGTACTGGTCTTCCAGGGAGTGTACGATGCACTGACGGTTTTGGCAGGCTATATGGTGATTAACCTGGTTATCGGCAATATTCTCGAGCCGCGCATGATGGGGCGAGGGTTAGGTTTATCCACTTTGGTAGTATTTATGTCGTTGATCTTTTGGGGATGGTTACTGGGAGCTGTGGGGATGCTGCTCTCCGTGCCACTGACTATCGTGGTGAAAATTGCGCTCGAACAGTCTGAAGGGGGCAAGCGCATTGCCATGCTGCTGAATGACGTACCGGACTATAAGTAAAATATGCCCCCTGGAGCAGAGCTTCAGGGGGTTATATATGGGATTACGGGCGGTATACTTTTACGTTCATAAAACCTTGTTCACGCAGATAAAGTGCCTGCAACCGGCTCATCACTCCGCGCTCGCACCACAACAAATAGTTTTTGCTCTGGTCGAGGTCACCGAATTTGGTGCTCAGTTTATAAAACGGCAGCGAAGCCACCTGTACGCCATCCACTGCGAAAGGTTTATCCTCCTGCTCATCAACTGACCGAATATCCAGTAACACATCGTTTGGCCCAAAACCACTTACGGTCTCGACTTCAACCACGACTTCATCGGTTTGCGTGGCGATATCGCGAATATCCATATTCACTGCATTCTCTACCACCTGGTCGAGGATGCTGAAATCAAAATGAGCTTCTTCCGCCTCAATTTTCGCTTTCACGGCTTTTACTGTGGGGCTTTTGGAGATAACACCGCAGTATTCAGGCATGGTACGGGCAAAATCTTCAGTACCAATTTCACGCGCCAAATCGATAATGTGTTCTTTATCCCAGGAGATAAGCGGGCGCAGTACCAGCGTGTCGCTTACATTGTCGATAAGCCGCAAGTTAGTCAGGGTCTGGCTCGATACCTGCCCCAGCGCTTCACCTGTTACAATCGCCTGAACACCGTAGCGCTCCGCGACTTTGGATGCGGCGCGCACCATCATACGTTTCAGTACCACGCCCATCTGGCCGTCATCCACTTTTTCAAGGATTTCGCCCACAACCGGCTCAAAGTTAATCGCGACAAAACGTACACGGTGCGAACTGCCGAAGCGGTTCCACAAGTAGTGCGCTACCTGGCGAACCCCAATTTCATGGGCCGCGCCACCAAGGTTAAAGAAGCAGTAATGCACCCGGCAACCACGGCGCATCAGCATATAGCTGGATACACCTGAATCAAAACCACCTGAAATCAGTGACAACACATCTTCCTGGGTACCAATGGGGAAGCCGCCAATCCCTTCATAGCGCCCTTCAACAACCAACAGCCTGTCGTCTTCAATTTCCAGGTTGACCGTCACATCGGGGTTCGTCAACTTCACTTTAGCTGATTCGATGTGCTGATTCAGCCCACCGCCAACATAGCGCTCAACCTCAATAGAGCTGAACGAATGTTTGCCACGACGTTTAACCCGAACACAAAATGTTTTATTTTCCAGTTGGGAGCGGTAACGTTCGAGAGTCTGCTCGAAAATATTGTGCATGTCGGTGAACGGCAGGTCTTCCACTTCAAGAATATGGTGGATACCAGGAATACGGGTCAGCGCATCACGAATTGTTTCGCGTTGTGTTTCGTCTTTCGCGCGAACAATGATGTGGTCCCAGTGGCGGACAACAGCAAGGTCTTCATCATAATGCTTGAGAACGTTACGGATGTTTCCGGTCAGAATCTTAATGAAGCGCAACCGCACAGATTGGCTTTTGATGGTGATTTCCGGGAACAATTTAATGATAAACTTCATGGCGGCAAGGATTCGTTGGTCAGCCTGCATACGCGGGCAGGAAAATGAAGTACTGCTGGCGAAAGGCCAGCATCCGAAAGCGCGACAGTATATCACCATCATTGTGAAACTGCGCACATAACCTGGCCTGGATACATTATTTGCTTATCATTTTTACTCCGCTACCATGTGGCGTAGTAAAGATGACTTAATCAGGAAGCTGTATTCGCTATGCCGAAGAAAAATGAACAACCCGCCAGTTTTGAAACGGCGCTACAAGAACTGGAAACCATTGTTTCTCGCCTGGAAAATGGCGAACTGCCACTGGAAGACGCGCTCAACGAGTTTGAGCGTGGTGTACAACTTGCCCGCCAGGGCCAGCAAAAATTACAGCAGGCTGAGCAGCGCGTACAAATTTTACTCTCGGAAAGTGAAAACGCACCGTTAACTCCTTTCAAGCCGGATGCCGAATAACAATGGATTTTAATCAGCTGTTAACTGTGTATGCATCCCGGGCAAATACGGCAATAGCCGGTTTTATCAGCACACTGCCTTTTCAGGACTCTGCGCTGGTTGGCGCTATGGAATATGGCGCACTGCTCGGGGGTAAGCGCCTGCGCCCTTTCCTGGTTTATGCCACCGGGCAGATGCTGGGGATGCCACTCAGTGTTCTGGATACGCCTGCTGCAGCCATTGAATGTATCCACGCTTACTCATTGATCCATGATGATCTGCCAGCCATGGATGATGACGATCTGCGCCGTGGGCAACCAACCTGCCATATCCGCTTTGGTGAGGCAACAGCCATTCTCGCGGGTGATGCCCTGCAAACCCTGGCTTTTGCTATCCTGAGTGATACCGCTATGCCCGGTGTTTCTGATGCTTCCCGGGTGGCAATGCTCCGTGAACTGGCCGGAGCCAGTGGCGCGGCAGGAATGTGCGCAGGCCAGGCACTGGATCTTGAAGCAGAAGGTAAACATGTTGATTTGGCTGCACTTGAGTGCATTCATCGCCATAAAACTGGGGCGCTGATTCGCGCGGCGGTGCGCCTTGGTGCGCTGAGTGCCGGTGAAAAAGGGGTTGCGGCATTACCTTTACTGAGCCAGTTTTCAGACAATATCGGGCTTGCTTTCCAGGTCCAGGATGACATTCTGGATGTCATAGGTGATACCGCAACGCTTGGAAAACGCCAGGGTGCAGATATACACCTGGGTAAAAGCACCTACCCGGCTTTACTTGGGCTTGAGCAGGCACAGGCCCGGGCACATGAATTGTGTACTCAGGCACTTGAGGCCCTGGACGGGTTACGTGAACAACACCTGGATACACAGCCGCTGGAAGCACTTGCACATTTTATCATTCAAAGGGATAAGTAAACACCGGGTTAGCATGATGTAAACACATGCTGGATGCGGGATAATATCTCTTACCGGGAGGATACCGCCAGGCGGCATCCTGTTTCCCATTATTACCATACGAGTCTCTGATGAGTTTTGATATTGCCAAATACCCGACCCTGGCGCTGGTTGACTCCCCGCAAGAGTTACGGCTGTTACCACGCGAAAGTCTGCCCAAAGTGTGCGATGAATTACGCCGTTACCTGTTGGATAGTGTCAGCCGCTCCAGTGGGCACTTTGCTTCGGGCCTGGGTACCATTGAGCTGACAGTGGCTCTGCACTATGTCTATAACACACCGTTTGATCAGTTGATTTGGGATGTCGGGCACCAGGCATATCCACATAAAATTATCACTGGCCGCCGGGATAATATTGGCACCATTCGTCAGAAAGATGGGCTGCACCCTTTCCCGTGGCGCGAAGAGAGTGAATACGATGTGTTAAGTGTCGGGCATTCATCCACTTCTATTAGTGCCGGGCTGGGCGTTGCTGTCGCCGCAGAGAAAGAAGGCAAAGGTCGCCGTACTGTGTGTGTTATTGGCGATGGCGCCATCACCGCGGGTATGGCGTTTGAAGCGATGAACCACGCGGGTGACATCAAATCCGACATGCTGGTTATTCTCAATGATAACGAAATGTCGATTTCAGAAAACGTCGGCGCGCTGAATAACCACCTTGCACAGTTGCTGTCTGGCAAGCTCTACTCCAGCCTGCGAGAAGGCGGTAAGAAAGTGTTCTCTGGTGTACCACCGATTAAAGAATTACTGAAACGCACTGAAGAACATATTAAAGGCATGGTGGTTCCCGGGACGTTGTTTGAAGAACTGGGCTTTAACTATATTGGCCCGGTTGACGGCCATGATGTGGCAGGGTTGGTGAGTACCCTGAAAAATATGCGCAGCCTGAAAGGGCCGCAATTTCTGCATATCATGACCAAGAAAGGTCGGGGTTACGCACCGGCTGAAAAAGATCCCATTTCATTTCATGCGGTACCTAAATTCGATCCGCAAAGCGGCACCCTGCCGAAAGCAACAGCCGCGCAGCCCAGCTATTCGAAAATCTTTGGTAACTGGTTGTGCGAAACAGCCAAACAGGATGACAAGCTGATGGCGATTACGCCAGCTATGCGGGAGGGTTCCGGTATGGTCGAATTCTCTCGCCAGTATCCTGACCAGTATTTTGATGTCGCCATTGCTGAACAGCACGCCGTTACTTTTGCGGCAGGCCTGGCAATTGGTGGTTATAACCCGGTCGTCGCCATTTACTCGACATTTTTACAGCGCGCTTACGACCAGTTGATTCATGATGTCGCCATTCAGAAACTGCCGGTACTGTTCGCTATAGACCGGGCCGGTATTGTTGGGGCAGATGGCCCAACGCATCAGGGTGCATTTGACCTCAGTTTCCTGCGCTGTATTCCGGGCATGGTTATTATGGCGCCGAGTGATGAAAACGAATGCCGCCTGATGCTGCACACGGGCTACCACTACAAAGACGGGCCGTCTGCGGTGCGCTATCCGCGTGGTAATGCGCGGGGTGTCCCACTTACACCGCTGGAAGTGCTGCCTTTAGGTAAAGGCCGCCTGTTACAGGAAGGCCAGGATATTGCGATTCTGAACTTTGGCACACTGTTGCCAGAGGCTGAACAGGCTGCGCAGGCGTTGAATGCCACCCTGGTGGATATGCGCTTTGTGAAACCCCTGGACGAAAGCCTGATTCTGGAAATGGTAAGCCGCCATTCCGCACTGGTCACACTGGAGGAAAACGCGGTGATGGGTGGTGCCGGGAGTGGGGTTAATGACGTTCTGATGGCACACCGCAAACCAGTTCCAGTTCTGAACCTTGGGCTGCCAGATACTTTTATTCCCCAGGCGACACAGGATGAAGCCCGTAGTGCTCTTGGCCTTGATGGCCCGGGAATTACGCAGCGCATCCGTGAATGGCTCGGATAAAACTATCTTTTACTTCTCCTCTTTCCTCTCCTGCTATGCTTAAAGCAAACTTTTTTCTCATTGCAGGAGAGGAGTCATGGAATATACCACGCTGGGTAAAACCCACCTTCGCATTTCCCGTTTGTGTCTTGGTTGTATGACATTTGGTGAGCCAGAGCGTGGGCGACACGCCTGGACCTTACCGGAAGAAAGCAGCCGCGACCTGATTCAGTATGCCCTCGGCAGGGGCATTAATTTTTTCGATACTGCCAACAGTTACTCCGACGGCAGCAGTGAAGAAATCGTTGGCCGGGCATTGCGTGACTTTGCCCGCCGGGAAGATGTGGTGGTGGCAACCAAGGTCTACTTCCCTGTGGGGGATTTAACCGAAGGCCTGTCACGCAAGCAAATTATGCGGTCCATTGATGACAGCCTGAAACGCCTTGGAATGGAGTATGTCGACCTGCTGCAGATCCACCGCTGGGACTACAACACACCACTGGAAGAAACGCTTGAAGCGCTGCATGATGTCGTTCAGTCCGGCAAAGCTCGCTTTATTGGCGCATCATCCATGCATGCCTGGCAATTTGCTAAAGCACTGTTCACCCAACGCCAGCATGGCTGGAATGAGTTTGTTACTATGCAGGACCAGTACAATCTTATTCAGCGTGAAGAAGAACGGGATATGCTGCCATTGTGCTACGACCAGGGGATTGCCGTTATTCCATGGAGCCCGCTGGCTCGTGGGCGTTTAACCCGCCCCTGGGGGGAAACCACAGCCCGTTCAGTGTCAGATGAGTTCGGTAAAAGTCTGTATCAGTCCAGTGAAGCGAATGACGAACAAATTGCGCAGAGAGTGGCCGCAATCGCTCGCGATAAAGAAGTCAGCCGTGCCCAGGTGGCTCTGGCATGGTTGTTAAGTAAACGAGGTATTGCGGCACCAATTATTGGCTCATCACGCAAAGAGCAGCTTGAAGACTTACTGAATGCTGTCGATTTGAAACTCAGTGATGAAGATATTGCCGAGCTGGAAACGCCTTACCAGCCGCATCACGTAGTTGGCTTTCGTTAACTATCGGCACAACCTCATGTCCGCACAGAACGAGAGGATGGCACCCAATAAAAAACCAGGAAAATCAATTCATTGATTTTCGGCTGCTAACTAAAAAGAAGGAAAAACCACGCTTTTTCCTTCTTTTTCACCAATATGAAGCAACCCTGTAAGGGGCTGTTTCATGGCTCAGCTCAGTAAACCAATGGGCCAGTAATGGCCACATAAATACAGGGCTGCTGCAGCGATAACCCCGGCGACAATGTCATCCACCATAATGCCCATGCCGCCATGCACATTTTTGTCAAACCAGCGGATGGGCCAGGGTTTCCACATATCGAAAATACGGAATAGCACAAACCCTACAGCCACCCAGCGCCAGTCATTGGTAGGGAGTGCCATCAGGGTTATCCACATGCCGATGAATTCATCCCACACAATACTTCCGTGGTCATGGACTCCCATGTCACGGGCTGTTATATGGCATAAATAGACGCCAATGCAGATTCCCAACATCAGCACCAGTACATACAGTTGCCAGGGCAGGAAGCTCAGTAAATACCAGAAAGGAATAGCTGCCAGGGATCCCATCGTGCCGGGGACTATCGGGCTTAAACCACTGCCAAACCCGGTCGCCAACAAATGCCATGGGTTAGATAGCCTAAGCCGGCGTTTGGCCGCGGCTTTTTCAGACGGTCGCAAAGTGGTCATATCCGTGTAACTCCAGTTTTACCGGCTTTCCTTGTTGCATCAGTATCAGCCCGTCATTGGCCACGGTCATTTGCCCCACACAAGTCCAGGGAATACCTAAATGGCCAATCGCTACGTCCAGCGCTCCACGGTTAACTTCCGGCACCGTAAAGCAGAGTTCGTAATCTTCCCCTCCGGCCAGAGCCCACTCCAGCGCCTGCTCCATTGATGTACTGGCCTTGAGCGCGTCGGAAAGCGGCAGGTTATCCAGCTCAAGGCGGGCACCACAACCACTGGCTTTCAGGATGTGGCCCAGGTCAGAGATCAGGCCGTCGGAAAGATCAATAGCACTGCTTGCCAGATCCCGTAACGCCTGGCCGTGGAGAATCCGTGGTTTAGGGCGTAAATGACGGCTTACCAGCCAGTCAGCATGGACTTTATCTTCCACCAGCAAACGTTTCTGAAGAATCGCCAGCCCGGCTGCACTGTCACCGGGTGTCCCGGTCACGTAAATCCAGTCTCCCGGACGTGCACCACTACGCTTCAACGCTCTGCCATGAGGAACAAAACCATGAATACCCAGAGTCATCGACAGTGGACCTTTCGTGGTATCCCCGCCGATTAACTGCATATCATAGTAACTGAGCTGCTCGAACAGGCTGTCACTAAAGGCGGCAAGCCAGCTCTCATCCACATTTGGCAAGGTTAATGCCAGTGTAAGCCAGGCGGGGTCTGCCCCCATCGCCGCAAGATCACTAATATTTACCGCCAGCGCCTTACAGGCAATATCGGCAGGCGCCATATCAGGAAGAAAATGAATACCACTCACCAGCGTATCAGTGCTGATCGCGAGGGTCTGGCGTTCAGGAACAACCAGTAAGGCACAGTCATCGCCAATACCTGTTTCCACATCCCGCCGCGAACTGCTGACACGATTGAAATAGCGGTCTATTAACGAAAATTCACCGCAAGCCATACAAAAAGCCTCAACAGATAAAAAAACAAAGGCCGGGAAACCCGGCCAATGACAACAATGCTGGTGCTGCCTTACAAGACAACACGCCATGTATCAAACTTATTTCCGGTGTGGGCGCACCTGAGGCGCGACTTTGTCGAGAACACCGTTAACAAACTTATGGCTATCTTCTGCACCAAACGTTTTAGCCAGTTCAATCGCTTCATTGATGGCCACTTTATATGGGACATCATCACGTTTAGACAGTTCAAACAACGCAATACGCAATACCGCTTTTTCCACCTGGCCTAACTCTTCAAGCTGGCGAGATAATACAGGCTTCATAAGCTCATCGAGATATGCGCTGTTATTCGCCACCCCGGCCAGCAGTTCACGGAAGTACATGACGTCGACATCTTTCACGTCCTGTTCCGCCAGGAACTGGTATTCAACATCAGCGATGTCGTTCTGGGACAACTGCCAGGAGTAAAGCGCCTGGACGGCACACTCACGGGCGCGGTGACGAGCAGCAGGTTTCACGGAATTCCCCTTACTAAAAAATCAGGCCTTAATGGCTTTCAATACATTAATCATTTCGAGCGCGGTCAGGGCAGCTTCTGCACCTTTATTACCGGCTTTAGTACCAGCACGCTCAATTGCCTGCTCAATACTTTCGGTTGTCAGAACACCGAAGGCTACCGGAATTTCGCTACTCTGGGCGACATGAGACAAACCAGTGCTTGCACCACCTGCGACATATTCAAAATGGGCAGTACCGCCACGAATAACAGTACCCAGCGCAACCACCGCGTCATAACGGCCAGTTTTCGCCAGTGCGCCAGCAGCCAGTGGCAGCTCATACGCACCCGGAACCCAAACCACGGTGATATTTTCATCTTTTACCTGACCAATACGTTTCAGGGCGTCAATCGCACCGTCCAGCAGGCTGTCATTGATGAAGTTATTAAAACGCGCGATTGTGATGGCGACGCGAGCGTCCGGGGTAGCAACGGTAGCTTCAATAATGTTCATACTCTTCCTTACGAGTTTTGTTGTGGCCCCCGCAGGGGGGCGGATTTTATCATAATCTTTCAGGCACTGCTTACTTTTATACACCTTACGCGCTGAATGCCTTCTCTCCTCCGGCATTCCGGTTATGTGCATCCGTTCTGACTCAGTGGCTGGTATCAGGTACCAAATGCAGGCAGAGATCTGGCCCAACCTGGCGAACCTGGCTGAAAACCAGTTGTGGCGCATCAGCCAGCATGGTCAGCCCCGGCAAAGCACACAGCCCACGGGCATCATTACCCAGCAATTTTGGCGCCATATAGACAATCAGTTCATCCACCAGGCCTGCCTGTAATAATGCGCCGGACAGTTGCGCGCCAGCTTCCACCCATACACTATTAATCTGGCGCTGGCCCAGTTGCATCATCAACGCCACTAAATCCAGATGCCCGTTATGTTCGGGTAGCACTAACTGTTCCACAGCCTCCGGCCATAGCTGTGTATCTGCTATTGTTCTGGCAAGCCAGGTTTGCCCTGGCTGGCTGATAAGCCGGTGAGCCGGCGTCACGCGGTTATGGCTGTCGATAATAACCCGGACGGGCTGGCGTAAAGCTGACTGGGGATAATATTGTTGTGTATCAGCGTCGAGCTCCTGCCAGCGAACAGTCAGCGCAGGATCATCGGCCAGAACAGTCGCACTGCTGGAAAGAATTGCGGCACTCTGCGCACGCAAACGCTGCACATCACGGCGTGATTGTGGTGAAGTAATCCACTGGCTTTCGCCGCTGGACATCGCTGTGCGCCCGTCCAGCGAAGCCCCCAGTTTCACTTGTATCCAGGGAAAACCGGTACGCATACGTTTTAAAAAACCCCGGTTAAGGCTTTCTGCTTCGCTATTCATTAGCCCATGGCTGACCTCCACACCAGCCTGCTGCAAATGATACAGCCCGCGCCCGGCAACTTGCGGGTTTGGATCCTGCATCGCCGTCACCACCCGGCTGACACCGGCAGCAACCAGGGCTTCACAACAAGGCGGAGTTCGCCCGTAATGGCTACATGGTTCAAGGGTTACATAGGCTGTCGCACCACGAGCTTTATCGCCTGCCATACGCAATGCATGCACTTCGGCATGAGGTTCACCCGCACGGTAGTGAAAACCTTCACCGACGATTTCACCATCACGCACAAGCACACAGCCAACATTAGGGTTAGGATGAGTGGTAAAACGACCACGGCGCGCCAGCTCTAACGCTCTGGCCATGTAGCCTTCATCGTGCATTATTTAATCCTGTAAACGGGCAATCTCTTCGCCAAATTCGCGAATATCTTCAAAGCTACGGTAGACAGAAGCAAAACGAATATAAGCGACTTTATCAAGCTTACGTAACTGCTCCATTACCAGGTTACCAATCATTTTACTTGGGACTTCACGCTCCCCTGTAGCCCGGAGTTGTGACTTAATATGATTCAGCGCCATTTCAATGTCGTCAGAGCTCACCGGGCGTTTTTCCAGCGCTTTTTGCATACCGCTGCGCAACTTATCTTCGTTGAAGGGCTCACGCACATTGTCACTTTTCACTACGCGCGGCATAACCAGCTCTGCCACCTCAAAGGTGGTGAAGCGTTCATTGCATACCAGACACTGCCGCCGACGCCGAACAGATGAGCCTTCACTCACCAGGCGTGAGTCGATAACTTTAGTATCCACTGCAGAACAAAATGGGCAATGCATAAGGCTTCCTGATTGATTGTTGCAATAGTTGCATAGTTTACCCTGGAGTTTTCAGACGACAAACCCGGATGATTTGAGATAAAGGCGCTATGCCTTTCATTACACGCCCGCTACTCTGAACATAATCCCGTAATTATGGATCATTTTTCTATGAAAACCTGTTACCAGTCAGGGCTATTTATGTTGTGCACCACATTGATGGTAAGTGGTTGCACACCACAGGCCGAAGTAACCAGTGTGCATCAGGACGTACAAACCCTGAGCCACGAAATGCGCACACTACAGACAGAAACCCGGGATGTCGCCTGGCAGAACGCACTGAATGCCCGTTCAACTGAAGGCGCCTGGTTAATTCCTGGAGCAAACACACCGGTACGGCTTACCAGCCAGTTGGGGTTATTAACCTTCACGCTTACCCGTACTGAACCAACAGGAAATGGAGTGACTGTTTATATTCATGTCCACCGGGACGGTGATAAAGGTGTACCGGCATTTAACGGTAACCTTGTATGGGGAAAACTCTCTGGCACATTTGAACATTACCAGCAAGTGAATACCCACTCACTGCAATTTCAGTCACCTGCCGCACCGTCAGGACCGGTTGACATTGATCTCGCCATTCACCTGCCGGATACCCAACTCAGCGATGCAGGCTTTATCCGTATTCATGGGCTGGTGCCATCTGATGCCAGTAAAGTCACACCTGGCACAGCACAATAAACCACTGTTACTTATCTGCAGCCACGACGCCGGTTATCCAGCTGGCTGCAACTTCTCCTGGGGTCAGTTCTCCCTCGAACTAAAAATGAGATTTAAATCACATTTTTTACGCAAACATTTAAGCTGATTGCAAAAATGCTTCAGCAAAAAGTATTTTGTATTGGACTGTAAAATTAAACCAGATAGAATTTCGCTGTTTTATTGGCACAAACGTGAACGCAATCGATTTCGCTTATGCAAGTTATATTAACTGAACATATATTTGTGAGGCAAAATAAGAATTGTGACGTGCTCAAAACCAATATATCTGGCAATAGCAACTGCCTTCTCATGCATTTGCGACATCTAAAACAGTGACTACTAAATGAAAAAAACACTTTTAGCGGCAGGCGCAGCTGTCGCACTTTCTTACACTGTATCTGCACAGGCTGCAGACAACAGTGGTGAATACCTCTCAGACTGGTGGCATCAGAGTGTTAACGTGGTGGGCAGTTACCACACACGCTTTGGACCACAACTCCGTAATGACACATACCTGGAATACGAAGCTTTTGCCAAAAAAGACTTCTTTGATTTCTATGGTTATGTGGATTTACCCCGCTTCTTTGGCGGCAACTCTACTTCTACGGGTATCTGGAACCACGGCTCCCCGCTGTTTATGGAAATCGAACCACGCTTTTCCATTGATAAGCTGACCGGAACAGACCTGAGTTTTGGGCCGTTCAAAGAGTGGTATTTTGCCAATAACTACATCTACGATATGGGCCGGAATAAATCTGGTCGTCAGAGCACCTGGTATATGGGTTTAGGTACCGATATCGATACCGGCCTGCCAATGGGACTGTCTCTGAATATTTATGCCAAATACCAATGGCAGAACTATCTGGCAGCGAATGAGAACGAATGGGATGGTTATCGCTTCAAAGTGAAATACTTTGTTCCGATTACTGACCTGTGGGGTGGTAAGTTGACTTATATCGGTTTCACCAACTTTGACTGGGGTTCCGATTTAGGCGATCAACCGAACCGCACCAGCAACTCAATTGCTTCCAGCCACATTCTGGCGCTGAACTATGACCACTGGCATTACTCTGTTGTTGCCCGTTATTTCCATAATGGCGGTCAATGGGAAGATGGTGCAGGTTTGAACTTCGGTAAAGGTGATTTCAATGTGAAATCAACTGGCTGGGGTTATTACCTGGTAGTGGGTTATAACTTCTGATAACAGAATGTGATTCCCCTCACCCCATGCCAGCCTGGCTGGTATGGGGTGAGATTTTCCTCTGGCGTTTTAACTTCCATTCACGCTCCCCCCTTATTTTCTTTACCTGTTCTGCTGTTTACCAACAGCCTGCTGATGAAGAGTGTTTTCTACATTGCCTGTGCTCATCAGGTATATGTTGTTGCTTACTCCCCTTGTAACCCCCTGTGTAACAGGCAAAAAAAACCACGGTGTTTAACCACCGTGGTTTTTATCAGCCAACAACAAAACAGAATTAAGGCAGAATGCGCGGTTGATCCGCCCCTTCTTTCTCAACTTTCTGTTGCAGCATATGCTCACGACGCATGCCCAGTTTCAGGGCCAGCGCAGAAGCCACATAGATTGATGATGCCGTACCGATGGTGACACCAATCAACATGGTCAGCGAGAAGCCTTTCAGCACCGGGCCGCCAAAGAGATACAGCATCAAAATAACCATCAAAGTGGTACCGGACGTAATCAAAGTACGGTGCAGCGTCTGGGTCAATGACACGTTAAAAATTTCGTAAGGTGTACCGCGGCGGATCTTGCGGAAGTTTTCACGAATACGGTCAGAAACCACGATGCTATCGTTCAGTGAATAACCGATAACCGACATCAACGAGGCCACAATAGTCAGGTCTATCTCAATATGAAACAGAGACAGAACCCCCATGGTGATAATCACGTCGTGCGCCAGCGCCAGAACAACCCCAGCTGCCAGACGCCATTCAAAACGGAAACCCACGTAGATAAGGATACAGATAAGCGCAGCAAACAACGCCATACCACCTTTCTGCGCCAAATCAGCACCTACGCTTGGGCCAACAAACTCAATACGTTTTACCGTTGCCTGTTGGTGAGTGGTTTCATTAATTACACTAACCACTTTATTACCCAGTTCCTGGCTGCCATTAGCATTATGCACTGGCGGCATACGAACCATGATGTCTCGGCTGCTACCAAAGTTTTGCAATAGCGGGTCAACGAACCCCGCTTTTTGCAATGCAGAGCGCATCAGATCCATATCGGCAGGTTTTTCGAGGTTAATTTCAATCACCGTACCACCGGTGAAATCCAGCCCCCAGTTAAACCCACGAACCCCCATTACAACCAGGGAAATAACCAGCAGCAAACCAGAGATGCCGAAGGCCAGGTAATCCCAGCGCATAAAGTCCCAGACTTTACGGCCGTGGTTCAATTGTTCAACAGTATATTCCTGTGCCACAACGCACTCCTCAGATAGACAGCTTTTTGACGCGTTTGCCGCCATACAGCAGGTTCACGATGGCGCGGGTACCGACAATTGCGGTAAACATTGACGTTGCCACACCAATACCGGTGGTAATTGCAAAGCCCTTGATTGCCCCGGTGCCCACAGCGTACAGGATAATGACCTTGATAAGGGTGGTAATGTTCGCATCGAAAATCGAGCTGAACGCCCCTCTGTAACCTTCATCAATGGACTGTTGTATTGTACGGCCGTTACTCATTTCTTCTTTGATACGCTCGTTAATCAGCACGTTCGCATCAACGGCCACCGCAAGGGTTAACACTATCCCCGCAATACCAGGCATTGTCAGTGTTGCGCCAGGCAACAAGGACATAATCCCGACAACCAACACCAGGTTAGCCAGCAGTGCAGACGTCGCAATCAGGCCAAATTTCTTGTAGAAGAAGATCATAAAGATGATGGAAATTGCCAAACCTGCCAGGCATGCTTCCAGACCCTGTTGGATGTTTTGCATCCCAAGGGTTGGCCCAATGGTTCTTTCTTCGACAATCTGGATTGGCGCAATCAGCGCACCTGCACGCAACAGCAGTGAAAGCTGACGGGCTTCGGTCGGGTTGCTAATCCCGGTAATACGGAAACTGTTGCCCAGGCGTGACTGAATGTTCGCCACGTTGATAACTTCTTCCTGTTTCACCAGAATGGCGCGACCATGTGCATCTTTCTTACCACTGTCTTTATATTCCACAAACAGCGTCGCCATAGGGCGGCCAATGTTATCTTTTGTGAAATTAGACATAATGCTCCCACCCGCGCTATCCAGTGAAATATTCACCTGCGGTTGGTTGTATTCGTCCATGCTCGACGTGGAATCAGTGATATGGTCACCGGTGAGAATGACGCGTTTGTACAGCACAATTGGCTGACCATCACGGGTGTATTTCACTTCAGAATCACCCGGTATACGCCCGGCAGCCACCGCTGCCGGATCCACACTGGTATTCACCAGACGGAATTCCAGCGTTGCTGTCGCACCGAGAATTTCTTTCGCACGCGCGGTATCCTGAATCCCGGGTAACTCAACCACAATGCGGTCTGAACCCTGGCGTTGAACCAACGGCTCTGCAACACCCAGCTGGTTTACACGGTTACGCAGAATATTAATGTTCTGCTGCACAGCATATTCCCGGGCTTCACGCAGACGGTCATCGCTCATTACTGCACGTAACCCGTTGTCGCCCTGGCTGGAAATCACCAGATCACGGTGGCGCGGAGAGAGATAAGAGATGGCTTCATCGCGTGCAGATGAATTCGGGAAGGTAATACTGAGCCCGTAGTTATCAGTTTTGCGTACACTGGAGTAAGGAATATTTTTGGTACGCAGATCACTACGCAGTGTATCAATATTCTGTTCCTGCAGTTTGCTCAACGCAGTATCCATATCCACTTCCATCAGGAAGTGCACACCACCACGTAAATCAAGACCGAGTTTCATCGGCTCCGCAGAAATAGCAGACAACCAGCGCGGTGTGGCTGGCGCAAGGTTCAGCGCAACAACATATTGATCGCCTAATGCACTTACCAGTGCTTCCCTGGCGCGTAACTGAGTATCTGTTGAATCAAAGCGGGCAAGAATTGCGCCTTTTTCCAACGCCACAGATTTCGCGGTGATATTATCTTTTTTAAATTCAGACAGGACCTGGTCCAGCGTTTTCTCACTGGCGGCGGCACCGCGCGCACCAGTGATCTGAACAGCCGGATCCTCGCCATAAAGGTTGGGAAGCGCATACAGCAGGCCGACGATAAGTACGACGACCAGCATAATATACTTCCACAAAGGATAACGGTTTAACACGGCAGTTCCCTTTGGGAAAACAGAAGATTACAGCGCCTTCATAGTGCCTTTCGGCAGGACAGCTGCGACAAAGTCACGTTTGATAACGACTTCAGTGGTATCGTTCAGCGCAATGGAAATATAGCCATTTTCGCCTACTTTGTTAACACGACCTACCAGCCCGCCATTAGTCAGCACTTCATCGCCTTTCGCGATAGAGTCCATCAGTTTTTTATGGTCTTTAGTACGTTTTTGCTGTGGGCGCAGAATCATGAAATAGAAAATCAGGCCGAATACCACCAGCATCAGAATCAGTGACATCGGGCTGCCCTGAGCAGGCGCACCAGTTGCCGCTACCGCATCAGAAATAAAAAAGCTCATTAAAAATCCCTCATTTATTTAATTAATCAACATTCAAAGGTGGAACGGGCTTACCCTGACGTTGGTAAAAATCCACAACGAAGTGCTCTAATTTACCCTCTTCGATAGCCTGCCGTAAACCAGCCATTAAACGCTGATAGTACCGCAGGTTATGAATGGTATTGAGACGAGCACCCAGTATTTCGTTGCAACGGTCAAGATGATGCAAGTACGCGCGTGAATAATTGCGACAGGTGTAGCAATCACACTCTTCATCTAACGGGCCAGTATCACTCTTGTACTTCGCGTTACGGATTTTCACCACACCATTAGTCACAAACAGGTGACCGTTACGTGCATTACGTGTAGGCATGACACAGTCGAACATATCAATACCGCGACGAACACCTTCCACCAAATCTTCCGGTTTCCCGACACCCATCAGGTAGCGAGGTTTATCCGCAGGAATTTGTGGGCAAACATGTTCCAGGATACGGTGCATATCTGCTTTTGGCTCACCCACAGCCAAACCGCCGACAGCGTAGCCATCAAAACCTATATCTACCAGTCCTTTAACGGAGATATCTCGTAAATCTTCGTAAACACTGCCCTGAATGATGCCAAATAACGCGTTTTTATTCCCGAGGGAATCAAAACGGTCACGGCTACGCTTCGCCCAGCGCAGTGACATTTCCATGGAACGTTTCGCATAATCCCAGTCGGCCGGGTAAGGCGTACATTCATCAAAGATCATCACAATATCAGAACCGAGATCATACTGAATTTCCATCGATTTTTCAGGATCGAGGAAAATAGGATCGCCGTTGATCGGGTTACGGAAATGCACACCGTCTTCAGTTATCTTACGAATGTCGCCGAGGCTAAATACCTGGAAACCACCGGAATCCGTCAGGATCGGGCCTTTCCACTGCATAAAATCGTGCAAATCACCATGCAGTTTCATAATTTCCTGGCCTGGACGCAGCCACAGGTGAAAGGTATTGCCCAAAATAATTTGCGCACCCGTGGCCTCAACTTCTTCCGGAGTCATACCTTTTACGGTGCCATAAGTGCCAACAGGCATAAATGCGGGGGTTTCCACTACCCCACGTTCGAACACCAATTTACCGCGGCGGGCACGGCCATCGGTATTTTTTAATTCAAATTTCACATATCCTCCGCATCAGAGACACAGTCTGATGGTTAATCCACCATAAGCAGTAGTGCTGCTTGTGGGCTGTCATTTTTGCCAGGCAACAGGCAAAGGGCTGCCAGAGACAAAAACGCTCCGCATAGCACTACGCGAAGCGTCTGGCTGGCAAAACGCCAGGAGAACCTTGCTACAGGTTATTCCCCCGGGCGCTCATTAATGGCCTGAGGATTGTACGTGATAAACATCGCATCCCCATAGCTAAAAAAGCGATACTCAGATTTTACAGCCTCATGGTAGGCATGCATGGTGTGTTGGTAACCGGCAAATGCAGAGACCAGCATAATCAGCGTGGATTCGGGCAAGTGGAAGTTGGTAATCAGCGCATCAATCACCTGATACTGGTAGCCCGGATAAATAAAGATTTGAGTGTCGCCGAAGAAAGGCGCTATCAGCGCCTCTTTTGCTGCCGTGGCTGCACTTTCCAGTGAGCGCACAGAGGTGGTTCCTACGGCAATCACCCGGTTACCACGCGCTTTAGCGGCCATAACGGCATCAACGACTTCTTGCGGCACTTCGGCATATTCGGAATGCATAATGTGGTCTTCGATGCTGTCCACCCGCACTGGCTGGAAAGTCCCTGCGCCAACATGTAACGTGACAAAGGCCATTTCCACGCCTTTCTCACGCAACGCCGCCAGCAAAGGCTCATCAAAGTGCAGGCCTGCGGTAGGCGCCGCGACAGCCCCAGGACGCTCACTGTATACCGTCTGATAAAGCTCTTTATCTGCTTCTTCGTCTGGCCGGTCGATATACGGCGGCAACGGCATATGGCCAATCTGGTTTAATATATCCAGTACCGGACGGCTTTCTTCAAATACCACTTCGAATAACGCGTCATGGCGCGCCACCATGGTTGCTTTAATGCTCTCGTCATCTCCCAGCAACAGCTCTGCGCCAGGTTTCGGGGCTTTAGATGCCCGAATGTGTGCCAGCACACGGTGCTCATCCAGCATCCGTTCAACCAGCAGTTCGATTTTGCCGCCACTGGCTTTTTTGCCAAATAAACGCGCCGGGATCACACGAGTGTTATTGAACACCAGTAAATCACCGGGGTTGAGTTTATCGAGCAAGTCGGTGAAAGTACCGTGCGTGAGAGCACCCGTCGGCCCGTCCAGGGACAGTAACCGGCAGGCACTGCGCTGAGCTTGTGGGTAGTGGGCAATTAAGGATTCGGGTAATTCAAAAGAAAAATCGGCAACACGCATGGCTCTTCACTTAGACTTAAAAACAGGCGGCTTAGTCTAGTGCCAGGGGCGTTTCCCTGCAACCACCAGCCGCAAATCCGTTACAGAGTGGTGTTATGAATTTTCTTGCACATTTACACCTGGCGCACCTCGCTGAGAGTTCGCTGCCCGGTAATTTAATGGCTGATTTTGTTCGCGGTAAGCCAGAAGGTATCTACCCACAGGCTTTGTCAGACGGTATTCACCTGCACCGGCGTATTGATGTGTTTACCGATAACTTGCCTGAAGTGAAGCTGGCCTGTACCTGGTTTCGCCCACAAACCCGCCGGGTTGCGCCCATCAGCCTGGATGTCATGTGGGATCACTTCCTTTCCCGCCACTGGGCTCAGCTATCGCCCCAATTTGCACTGAGTGATTTTATTGATCACGCACGGGAAACCATTACCCCTGTATTGCCAGATTCACCAGAGCGTTTTGTTAACCTTAACCAGTATCTTTGGGCTGAGCGCTGGCTGGAACGCTACAGTGATATGGGGTTTATTGCTTCAGTGCTGAATGGGATGGCTAACCGCCGCCCGCGCCTGGCGAGTTTGCGTGACTCCTGGCAGGATTTGGATACCTGTTACCCGCAACTGGAAACCTTGTTCTGGCAGTTTTACCCGGCCATGATGGAAAAAGCCCGGAATAAGCAGCTGTAAAAGCGACTCAGCCATATTGGTGGCTGTTTGTCCTCCTTCGCCACGCAGTTTCTGAGACATACCGTTCAAGATCAGGCAAAAAATGCCGATATTAATTCTGCTTATTGCGAAAAAAAGGAGGAAATAATGTCAACCATCAGCTCATCTGTGACATCAGCTGCGCAGAGTAGCTACAGTTCATCGGGTTCATCCGCAAGCAGTTTATCCGGGCAGATAAACCAGATTCGCCAGCAAATCATCCAACTGACCCAGCAACTTAAGGAGTTACCGAACTCTAATACAGATGCTGAACTCAATAAAAAGCAGCAGCAGATTCTTCAGTCCGAAATTGAAATGTTGCAGGCGCAACTGGCACAGCTTGAGCAACAACAGGCTCAAAAAGCCCAGGACAGCCAAACTCAGGCTCAGCAGCAAACCCAGGCAGAATCGGAGAAAAAGCCTGAAGGCGTTAATAATCCATCTTCAGCAAACAAGATTGATCTTTACGTATAACGCATTCCAGACTGATACAAGGGATCGTTTTCCCGGGCCTGGTCAAGCTGACAGGCCTGTTCTGCAATCACCGACCAAATTGCCTCAGCGGCAGCTGATAATGAGCGATTTTTACGCCGAATCAGCATAATTTTGCGCTCAACAACTGGCCTGAGTTGCCTGACAACCAGTGAGTCTCCACCCGGAAGTGGCAGGGCCAGCGCAGGCAAAATACTGATACCAATACCCGCCTCAACCATTGGGAAAAGTGTTGCCGGGTGCCCTATTTGCTGAACAATATGTGGTTCAATATTTTGCCCGGCAAACGCCGCGTCAATGAGCGGCCGGCTACCGGAAGCATAGTCTTGCAAAACCAGTGACTGTCCGGCCAGATCCTGCCAGGAAATATTGGCTTTCTGGTTGAGCGCGTTGTCGCGACGGCACAATAAAAAAAACGGTTCAGATAACACTGTGGTACACAACAAATCAGTGACTGGCCCGGGATCAATCACAATACCAAAATCGACCTCGCCCTGGCGCACACTTTCCAGCACCCACTGTTGTGGGCGGTCATGCAGCATGAAGGTGATGTCAGGAAATTGCCGCTGGCTTTGTGCGATAGACTGCGGCATAAGGTGTGCTGAAATGGTCTGGCTGGCAGCCACTCTGACAATACCGCTTAATGTGTAACTGTGAGCACGGCTGTCGAGTAATACGCTGTGCAGTTCATCCAGCACGCGGGACAGGCGCATCGCCATTTGTTGCCCGGCCTCAGTCAGGACCACTTCGCGGGTGGTTCGGTCCAGCAATTTTACTTCCAGAGCCAGTTCGAGTTCTTTAACACTATGGCTGACAGCTGACTGGCTCAGGCCAATGTCTTCCCCGGCACGGCTAAAACTCTGGGTACGGGCAACTGCCACGAAGATACGTAACTGGCGCAGTGTATAATTCATTTAACCTCCTCATGAATTCATGAAACCAATCAATTTTATTTCTTAAAGATAACCCGGCACAATCCTGACTGTTAGCTTTGCGTTCTCACTGTTTTGCCACTATGTGCAAGGCATTAAATATTAAGAAGGTTATCCTGATGAAATTACTGCGCATACTCGACCCTTTTACACTGACACTGGTATGTACAGTGCTGTTAGCCACCTTTTTGCCTGCACAAGGGCACTATGTGGGCTTTTTCGATGGGCTGACTAATGCAGCAATTGCCCTGCTGTTTTTTATGCATGGTGCCAAGCTTTCCCGCGAAGCGATTATGGCCGGTGGCAGCCACTGGCGTTTGCACCTGTGGGTGATGTGCAGCACGTTCGTCTTATTCCCAATACTGGGCGTGTTATTTGCCTGGTGGGCTCCCTTTCCAGTCAGCCCGGAGTTGTATAACGGTTTTCTCTACCTGTGTATTCTTCCCGCCACAGTACAATCCGCTATCGCGTTTACTTCGCTGGCTGGCGGTAATGTGGCTGCAGCAGTCTGTTCCGCTTCGGCATCCAGTTTACTGGGGATATTCCTGTCGCCGTTACTGGTCGGTTTGGTGATGAACGTACACGGCTCAAGTGGTTCCACCCTGCACCAGGTGGGCATGATTATGCTGCAATTGTTACTGCCTTTTGTTCTGGGGCACTTGTCACGCCCACTGACAGCGGGCTTTGTTACCCGCCATAAAAAATGGATTGGTAAAACAGACCAGACTTCCATATTACTGGTGGTTTACACCGCATTCAGCGAAGCCGTGACCCATGGGATCTGGCATCAGGTTGGGCTGGGCAGCCTGCTGTTTATTATCGGCAGCAGCCTGGTATTACTGGCTATTGTTATCTGCGTGAATATTCAGGTTGCCCGCCGTGCCGGGTTTAATAAAGCAGATGAAATCACCATTGTGTTCTGTGGTTCGAAAAAGAGCCTGGCCAATGGTATTCCCATGGCGAATATTCTGTTTCCGGCAGCAACTGTTGGGATCATGGTGCTGCCACTGATGTTGTTTCACCAAATCCAGCTAATGACATGCGCTATGCTGGCACGCCGGTATAAACGCAAAGCAGAACAGGAAGCCAGTCAGGCAAGCCACAAAGCAGCCCGCCCGGTAATGGAAGGTTAATGAGAGCGGCGTAAGGGCTGCACCAGAGAAGTCAGCCCTTCGGTTTTAATCAACAGCGCCAGCGACATCAGTTCGCCCAGTTGCCCGGCTGGAAACGCTTCCTTGCGGGCAAACCACAACAAATACTCCTCGGGCAGGTCAATCAGAACCCGCCCTTTGTATTTGCCAAACGGCATCACCGTATTGGCAACCTCAATCAGTTGGGCCTTATCCATTGTTATACACCCAATAAACGGAGCATTTCGGCTTCATCAATGACTTCAATACCGAGCTCCTGCGCTTTCTGCAACTTAGAACCTGCCGCCTCACCGGCAATCACCAGGTCAGTTTTCTTCGAAACACTGCCACTCACTTTAGCCCCCAGTGCCGCCAGGCGAGCTTTGGCATCATCACGAGACATCTGGCTTAACGAGCCAGTAAGCACGACGGTTTTCCCGGCGAAGGGGCTGTCTATCTCTTCAGGCTTAACCACCACCGGGTCAGGCCAGCTAATACCCGCTTTATGAACCAGTTGTTCAATGACATCCCGGTTGCGCTGTTCCAGGAAAAAGTTGTGCACATGAGTGGCAACCACAATGCCGACATCCGGGACTTGCTGTAACTGCTCAACCGAAGCCGCCATTAATGCCTCCAGTGTGCCGAAATGAGCCGCAAGACCTGCCGCTGTTGCTTCACCAACTTCGCGAATCCCCAACGCATACAGAAAGCGGGCAAAGGTGGTTTGCTTAGCCTTCTCCAGTGCGTTAATCACATTTTGCGCCGATTTCGGCCCCATACGGTCAAGACCGGTAAGTTTTCCGGCAGTCAGCGTGAACAGGTCAGCCGGATTATCGATGTACTCTTTTTCCACCAACTGGTCGATAATTTTATCGCCCATGCCATCAACATCCAGTGCGCGACGTGAGACGAAATGTTTCAGCGCTTCTTTACGCTGTGCTGCGCAAATTAAGCCTCCAGTGCAACGAGCTACGGCTTCACCTTCAACCCGCTCCACATCGGAACCACATACCGGGCAGTGCGCCGGGAACTGGACTTCGCGGGTTTCTTCCGGGCGTTCAGAGAGCACTACGTTCACAACCTGTGGAATTACATCGCCTGCACGGCGAATCACCACTGTATCGCCAATTCGCAGGCCAAGGCGTTCGATTTCATCGGCATTATGCAGCGTGGCATTGCTAACCAACACCCCGGCAACCTGTACCGGCTCAAGGCGAGCCACCGGTGTGATAGCCCCTGTACGCCCTACCTGAAACTCGACATCACGCACCGTCGTCATCTGTTCCTGAGCCGGAAATTTAAAAGCCACAGCCCAGCGTGGAGCGCGTGCCACAAACCCCAGTTGTTCTTGCTGCACTAAAGAATCCACTTTAATCACCACGCCATCGATATCAAAACCGAGGCGAGGGCGAATATCTTCGACGTGACGATAAAACGCCAGCACCGCTTCCGGTGAGTCACACAAACGAATGCGATCACTGACTGGCAGCCCCCAGGCTTTGAATTGCTGCAAACGCGCCATATGGCTCGCAGGAAGCTCACCACCTTCAAGTACACCCACACCGTAGCAGAAGAATGTGAGTGGCCGCTTCGCGGTAATACGGGAATCAAGCTGGCGCAATGAACCTGCAGCTGCATTGCGCGGGTTAGCAAACACTTTCCCGCCAGTACGGCGGGCTTCATCATTAATTTTCTCGAAACCAGCCTGTGGCAAGAAGACTTCACCGCGCACTTCCACGCGCGCAGGAATGTTGTCGCCCTGTAAGCGCAACGGAATGGCCCGGATAGTTTTAACATTCGCGGTAATGTTTTCCCCGGTAGTTCCATCACCACGGGTCGCCGCCTGAACCAGCACACCATTTTCGTACAGCAAACTGACAGCCAGACCATCCAGTTTGAGTTCACAGCAGTACACCACATCCTGGGTATCACTCAGGCGGTCACGGATACGTTTATTGAAAGCCAGAAAGCTCTCTTCATCGAAGACGTTATCCAGTGAAAGCATGGGAACTTCATGAGTAACCTGAGTAAAAGCAGTTAACGGCGCAGCCCCGACTCGCTGGGTAGGTGAATCAGGTGTTATTTTTTCAGGGTGAGCGCTTTCCAGTTCACGTAATTCACGCATCAGCCTGTCATATTCAGCATCCGGAATTTCCGGTGCATCCATAACGTGATAAAGGTATTCGTGATGGCGAAGAGTGGTTCGCAGTTGATTGAGTTTTTGTTCGATAGGTTCCATAACACACCATCAATATAAAAAACCCCCGACTAGCGGGGGCCTTGTTAAGAAAAGCGAAAAAGTTACGCGTTGGCCTCTTTCACTTCGCGAATCAGGTCCTGATACTCGCGCAGTTTCTGTGGCGTCATCATGCGGCGCTGGTCATCCATTACCACACCACCCATTTCATCAGCAATGTGTTGCGCAGACTGAAGCATCAGTTTGAAGTTTTGCGATGCATCCCCGTAAGAAGGGATCTGCATAAAAATAGTCACACCCGGAGTCATGAACGTGGACATTTCATCAAGGCTGAATGAGCCGGGTTTTACCATGTTTGCAAGGCTAAACAAAACAGGGCCACTACCATCCGGGCTGAGATGCCGGTGGAAAATATTCATTTCACCAAACTGGAAGCCTGCCTGCTGAATGCTGTTGAGCAATGCTTCACCATTGAACTGCCCCCCGGTATGGGAAGAGACGTTCATGATAATGACAGCTTCTTTCGTTTGCGATTTAGTTTCAGGCTGTGGCGCACTGTGTGCCGGAGGTACCGGTTGCGATGCTGGTTCTGCCTGAGGCGCCGGTTCCGGCTCACGATGAGCAGGAGCAGGTTCACGGTAATGTGACACTTCCACGTCAACCGGCTTCTGCGGTTGCGGATGGCGAACAGGTTCCGGCGCTGGTTGCGCATGGCGCACAACTGGCTCGCGGGTTTCAGGTTCCTTCTCTGCCTGAGGCGCAGGTGGCTGCTGCGCTGTCGGCTGGCGACGCGGTTGTGCCGACTCATAAGGCGGCTGATAATTATGCTGAGGTGTGGGTGGAGCTACAGGCTCATTATGGCGCTCAGGGGTTACCCGGTGAACGCGAACCTCGCCGACACCTTCTTCTTCCTCGTCGTCGTCGTAATCTTCACTGTCATCGTCGTCCTGCAACGACTTCATCCGTTTTAAAGGGCGATCGCGAAACACAGAAGAGCGCTCTTTACGGCTGGTCCATAACCCATGGATCAGTAACGCAATAATCGCAATCGCACCAACAATGATTAATATCAGACGCAAATCCTGCATCATTATATTCTCGGTTGTTCTAACACCTTGCCACAGCGGCAAACATTTACTCACTAAGAGTATTTGTCCATCACAACAAGTGCAAGTGCAGGCGTGTTTTTCCAGACAGAAAGATGAAATAAAACGTGTTTTTTGCTGTTTTTTCGACCGTTTTCAGATTCATCTCGCTACCCTGTGCGCAAATTTTTCAGCGTAATCCATACCACCTTAGGAATGAGACGGCTTGAAGTCTGAGCCGGTTTCAGGGTTATGATACACAGGCGATATAATCCGGATGACTCAAGGAGTACCAACCAACATGGTTTCATCATCCCCTGCGGCTTCACGTAGCGGCATTTTTTACTTCTCTCAAGGATGGAAACTCATCACTGCACCAGGCATTCGCCGGTTTGTTTTTCTACCATTACTGGTAAATATTGTGCTGATGGGCACAGCATTTGGCTGGCTATTTACCCGGCTTGACCAGTGGATACCTGCCCTGCTGAGCCATGTTCCCAACTGGTTACAGTGGCTGAGCTATTTACTCTGGCCGTTAGCAGTCATCTCTATTTTACTTATTTTTGGCTACTTTTTTTCAACTATAGCCAACTGGATAGCCGCACCTTTTAATGGATTGCTGGCTGAACAACTGGAAGCACGCCTGACGGGCAATACCCCGCCTGATACTGGCCTTATAGGTATTGCAAAAGATATCCCGCGCATCATGAAACGTGAATGGCAAAAACTGGCATGGTATTTACCAAGAGCATTAGTGCTGCTTCTGCTTTACCTGATCCCGGGTATAGGGCAAACCATTGCGCCGGTGCTGTGGTTCTTGTTCAGTGCCTGGATGCTTTCAATTCAGTACTGTGACTACCCATTTGATAACCACAAAGTGCCTTTTAAAGATATGCGCGTGGCTCTGCGCACCCGAAAAGTAATGAATATGCAATTTGGTGCGCTGGTCAGCCTTTGTACCCTGATTCCGGTGCTTAACCTGGTCATCATGCCGGTTGCAGTATGTGGTGCAACGGCTATGTGGGTGGATCAGTATCGCACTAAACATGGCCGCTGGCCTTCAGCTCAATAAACCGGTTTTCATGGCCCACTGTGGTGTGGGCCAGTTTCTCTGCAACCTGAATCGCTTCGAGGCGCGTTTGCACTCAGGGCAACTTATGCCATCATTTATTTCATTCTGCTTGTTATTATTTCTCATCTGAATATAGATATGCGAAATCCGTCCTTCACCCGCGATGCTGAGCAGGTATGCTGGAACGGTTCCCAAATTTCATACAGTTAAGGACTGGCTATGAGTAAGATTTATGAAGACAACTCACTGACGATTGGTCATACGCCGTTAGTTCGCCTCAACCGCATCGGTAACGGTAAGATTCTGGCTAAAGTCGAATCCCGTAACCCGAGCTTTAGCGTGAAATGCCGTATCGGTGCCAACATGATTTGGGATGCCGAAAAACGTGGCGCACTGAAGCCTGGCGTTGAACTGGTTGAACCTACCAGTGGTAACACAGGTATTGCTCTGGCTTACGTCGCTGCAGCCCGTGGTTACAAGTTAACGCTGACGATGCCTGAAAGCATGAGTATTGAACGACGTAAACTGCTCAAAGCGCTTGGCGCAAACCTGGTGCTGACCGAAGGCCCTAAAGGGATGAAAGGTGCCATTCAGAAAGCAGAAGAAATTGTTGCCAGTAACCCGGAAAAATACCTGCTTTTACAGCAGTTCAGTAACCCGGCAAACCCGGAAATCCATGAAAAAACAACAGGCCCGGAAATCTGGGAAGATACCGATGGCCAGGTGGATGTGTTCATCGCAGGTGTGGGCACTGGCGGTACACTAACTGGTGTGACACGTTACATCAAAAACACCAAAGGCAAGAAAGACCTTATCAGCGTGGCGGTAGAGCCAACTGATTCCCCGGTTATTACTCAGGCGCTGGCTGGGGATGAAATCAAACCGGGTCCGCATAAAATCCAGGGTATTGGCGCAGGCTTTATTCCAGGCAACCTCGACCTGAAACTGGTCGATAAAGTGGTAACTATTACTAACGATGAGGCTATCTCCACCGCACGTCGTCTGATGGAAGAAGAAGGTATCCTTGCCGGGATCTCTTCCGGTGCGGCTGTTGCAGCTGCATTGAAGCTCCAGGAAGATGAAGCCTTTATCAACAAGAATATTGTTGTTATTCTTCCTTCTTCCGGCGAGCGTTATCTCAGCACAGCATTGTTTGCAGACTTGTTCACTGAGAAAGAACTGCAACAGTGATGCCAGACCTGGCAAAATGAGCAAAAAAGCACCCGAATGGGTGCTTTTTTGTGGAGTAGTTCAAATTTTTACGCTACCCGCCATTGCTTCATTTGCCTGGGTCTGGTATTTAACCTGCAACTTTATTTCGAGGCTCGAAATTAATCGCTGATTCGTGATCCCGCCTGCTGAATCGATTTACTGATTTGTTACAGGTTACACATTCGCGGCATAATACATAATGTTTCAGACGAGCGATGTGCAGGGCAGCCAGCCAGCGCTATTTAGCGCTTTTCTGCTTTTGACACGGTTTGTCTACGCGTAAGCGACAGATACAAGCTAAAGTTAAGCCACACGGCTCTACTCTAGATCCAGACACTAAACCTATAAGTTGGGGAAAAACAATGTTCCAGCAAGAAGTTACTATTACCGCTCCGAACGGTCTTCACACCCGCCCTGCCGCCCAGTTTGTGAAAGAAGCAAAAAGCTTTAACGCCGAAATCACTGTGACTTCCAATGGTAAAAGCGCCAGCGCCAAAAGCCTGTTCAAACTGCAGACTCTGGGTCTGACTCAGGGCACCGTTGTTACCATCTCTGCTGAAGGCGACGACGAACAAAAAGCAGTTGAACATCTGGTTAAACTGATGGCGGAACTCGAATAAGTTTTTGTTATTCGAGCGAATTCTCTATATCAGTCACAAGTAAGGTAGGGTTATGATTTCAGGCATTTTAGCATCCCCGGGTATTGCTTTTGGTAAAGCGCTGCTTCTGAAAGAAGATGAGATTGTCATCGACCGGAAAAAGATTTCTGCCGACAAAGTCGACCAGGAGGTTGAGCGCTTTCTGAATGGCCGTGCGCAAGCTGCGGCACAGTTAGAAGCCATCAAAATCAAGGCTGGCGAAACGTTTGGTGAAGAAAAAGAAGCCATCTTCGAAGGCCACATTATGTTGCTGGAAGATGAGGAGCTGGAGCAGGAAATCATAGCCCTGATTAAAGATAAGCTGGTTACTGCTGATGCAGCAGCTAACGAAATTATCGAAGGTCAGGCTACCGCACTGGAAGAGCTGGACGACGAATACCTCAAAGAACGTGCCGCTGACGTTCGTGATATCGGTAAGCGTTTGCTGCGTAACATTCTTGGCCTGGCTATCATCGATTTAAGTGCAATTCAGGACGAAGTTATCCTGGTTGCCGCTGATCTGACTCCTTCAGAAACCGCACAGCTGAACCTGAAAAAAGTTCTCGGTTTTATCACCGATTTAGGTGGCCGTACTTCCCATACCTCCATCATGGCGCGTTCTCTGGAACTGCCTGCTATTGTAGGTACTGGCGATGTGACCTCTCAGGTTAAAAATGGCGATTATCTGGTCCTGGATGCGGTTAACAACAAAGTTTACGTTAACCCGGACAACGACGAGATAGAAGCATTGCGCGCCGCGCAAGCTCAGGTTGCAGAAGAAAAAGCTGAGCTGGCTAAACTGAAAGACCTGCCTGCGATTACCCTTGACGGGCACCAGGTAGAAGTCTGCGCTAATATCGGTACTGTGCGTGATGTCGCAGGTGCTGAACGTAATGGTGCGGAAGGGGTTGGTCTGTACCGTACTGAATTCTTGTTCATGGACCGTGATGCACTGCCCACTGAAGACGAACAATTTGAAGCCTATAAAGCAGTTGCCCAGGCATGCGGTGATCAGGCTGTAATTGTCCGTACCATGGACATTGGCGGCGACAAAGAGCTGCCTTACATGAACTTCCCGAAAGAAGATAACCCGTTCCTTGGGTGGCGTGCGGTACGTATCGCGCTGGATCGCCGCGAAATTCTGCGTGACCAGTTGCGTGCCATTCTGCGTGCATCTGCTTTCGGTAAACTGCGCATCATGTTCCCGATGATTATTTCCGTTGAGGAAGTGCGCGAACTGCGTGCCGCTCTGGAGTCTTACAAAGACGAGCTGCGTGCTGAAGACAAAGCATTTAATGAAAATATTGAAATCGGCGTAATGGTGGAAACACCTGCTGCGGCAACCATTGCCCGCCATCTGGCGAAAGAAGTCGATTTCTTTAGTATCGGTACCAACGATTTAACGCAGTATACGCTGGCGGTTGACCGTGGTAATGATATGATTTCACATCTTTACCAGCCGATGTCACCGTCTGTACTGAACCTGATCAAGCAAGTTATTGATGCATCTCATGCAGAAGGTAAGTGGACAGGTATGTGTGGCGAGCTTGCTGGCGATGAACGTGCTACACTTCTGTTGCTGGGGATGGGCCTCGACGAATTCAGTATGAGTTCCATTTCTATCCCGCGCATTAAGAAGATTATTCGTAACACGAACTTCGAAGATGCCAAGGTTTTAGCAGAGCAGGCTCTTGCTCAACCGACTACGGACGAGTTAATGAAGCTGGTTAACAAGTTCATTGAAGAAAAAACTATCTGCTAATCCACGAGATGCGGCCCAATTACTGCTTAGGAGAAGATCATGGGTTTGTTTGATAAACTGAAATCTCTGGTTTCCGATGATAAAAAAGATACCGGAACTATTGAGATTGTTGCTCCGCTGTCTGGTGAAATCGTTAATATCGAAGACGTACCGGATGTGGTATTTGCTGAAAAAATTGTGGGTGATGGTATTGCTATCAAACCGAATGGCAACAAAATGGTTGCTCCGGTTGACGGCACTATCGGAAAAATTTTTGAAACTAACCATGCCTTCTCTATTGAATCTGACTCTGGCATCGAACTGTTCGTTCACTTCGGTATTGACACAGTCGAACTGAAAGGTGAAGGTTTCAAACGTATTGCTGAAGAAGGTCAGCGCGTGAAAGCCGGTGACGTTGTCATCGAATTCGATCTGCCGCTGCTGGAAGAAAAAGCAAAATCTACTCTGACGCCGGTTGTCATCTCCAATATGGATGAAATCAAAGAGTTGGTGAAACTGACTGGTTCTGTAACTGTGGGCGAAACCCCGGTTATCCGCATCAAAAAATAACCAGGCCTGTTCTGTAAAAACGGCACCTCATGCTTCATGGGTGCCGTTTTTTTATGCCCAAAAGGGAAGCTTTAAATCCCTGCGCCTTGTGTATAGTGCTCTTCACCAAATACGCCAGTAGACAAGTAACGGTCTCCCCGGTCACAAATAATGGCCACTACCAGCGCATTGGGGTTTTCTCTGGCCACACGCAATGCGCCGGCCACCGCGCCACCTGAGCTGACACCACAAAACAGGCCCTCTGTTGCGGCCAGTTTACGCATGGTGTTTTCCGCGTCAATCTGGTTTATATCCAGCACCTGGTCAACCAGAGACGCATCAAAAATGCCAGGCATCCAGGCTGCAGGCCAGCGGCGAATACCGGGAATACTACTCCCGTCCTCCGGTTGCAGGCCAACAATACGCACAGTACCAGACTGGCTTTTTAAATAACGGGCCGTGCCTGTAATAGTACCAGTGGTTCCCATACTGGAAACAAAATGGGTTATTCTGCCCTGTGTTTGCTGCCAAATTTCCGGCCCGGTAGTGGTGAAATGCGCCAGTGGGTTATCCGGGTTATTAAACTGGTCGAGAATTTTCCCCTCGCCATTGTCTGCCATGCTCTGAGCCAGTTCCCGCGCGCCTTCCATACCCTGTTCCCGGCTGACCAGAATCAGCTCTGCCCCATAAGCCTGCATGGCGGCTTTACGCTCCTGACTCATATTGGCTGGCATCAGTAGCTTCATTTTGTAGCCCTTCATGGCAGCAATCATCGCCAGCGCAATCCCCGTGTTGCCGCTGGTTGCCTCAATCAGTGTATCGCCAGGCGCGATATCACCGCGCTTTTCAGCCTGAGTAACCATAAACAACGCAGCACGATCTTTTACGGAGCCTGCCGGATTATTGCCTTCCAGTTTTACCCAAATTTCACTGCCATTATTCAGCCCGGTGTGCTGCAAACGCACCAACGGTGTATGACCAATAGTCTGTTCAAGTATCATTAAGCGACTTTTCCCAACAAAAAAGCGGCCTTACGGCCGCTTACAGGTGCTTATAAAACTATCAGGCTGATTGCGCAAGAGCAAGACTCTCAATGCGCAAATCACCGTGATAGATGCGCGCATGCTGGAGCCCCACAAATAAACGCTCACCCCGTTGCGGCACGGTGTCATCACGCATAACAACGGTCAGAGGGTCTGTATACCAACCAACCGGCTGCACAACCAATTGCATATAGTGCCCTTTCGGGCTGACTTCCAGTACCTGAACGGGTAACGGAGAATCCAGGCTGGTTGTGCGGCTTACGTCCACTTCCCAGGGGCGCAGGAACAAGTCTACCGGCCCCTGATAACCAGGGGTAAAACCAAGTGGCCAGCGGTGAGCGCCAACGTGAAACTGGCTACCCTGCACAGATCCTTTTAACCGATTCACTTCACCCAGGAACTCAAGCACAAACCGGGTAGCGGGTTCGTGCCAGACTTGTTGTGGGGCGTCAGCCTGTTCAATATTGCCCTGGCTCATTACGACAACCCGGTCAGCAATTTCCATCGCTTCTTCCTGGTCGTGAGTTACAAAGACGCTGGTAAATTGCAGTTCTTCATGTAACTGGCGCAACCAACGCCGCAACTCCATACGCACCTGGGCATCCAGCGCGCCAAAAGGTTCATCAAGCAGCAGAATTTGCGGCTCTACCGCCAGCGCACGAGCCAGAGCAACACGTTGCTTTTGCCCGCCGGAAAGCTGAGCAGGGAAACGGTCGGCCAGATGTGAAAGCTGGACCATTTCCAGTAAATTAGTCACTTTCTGTTTGATAACCGCCGCAGACGGGCGCTCACGACGTGGCAATACCGATAAACCGAAGGCGATGTTGTCGAACACGGTCATATGGCGAAACAGCGCATAGTGCTGGAACACAAAACCAACCCGCCGGTCGCGCGCATGCAGCTTACTGACATCTTTACCATGAAAGCTGATGCGACCACTGGACTGATGTTCAAGGCCCGCGATTATCCGCAACAGTGTGGTTTTCCCAGAACCGGAAGGACCAAGCAGTGCCACCATTTGCCCCGCAGGAATATCCAGCGAGATATCATTCAGCACCTGAGTCCGGCCAAAAGATTTTTTGATGTTGTTTATCTCAATGCTCACTATTACCTTCCTGTTGCTGGTGCTTTTCCTGGCTGTTCAGGCGCCACTGCACTGCACTTTTCAAAAACAGAGTCAAAATTGCAATTAATGTCAGTAATGCGGCGGCGGTAAAAGCCCCCACCGTATTGTAATCCTGCTCCAGCATTTCTATTTGCAGTGGCAAAGACAGCGTTTCGCCACGAATAGACCCGGAAACCACCGATACCGCGCCGAATTCACCAATTGCGCGCGCATTAGTCAATACCACGCCGTACAGCAATGCCCAACGAATGTTTGGCAGTGTCACCCGACGGAACATTTGCCAGCCAGATGCACCTAACAGAATCGCAGCTTCATCTTCCTGGCTGCCCTGGCTCATCATTACAGGTACCAGCTCACGCACCACAAATGGGCAGGTAACGAACACAGTCACCATAATCATGCCGGGCCAGGCAAACATCAATTGCAGGTTATGTGCCTCAAGCCAGCTACCGGCAATACCGTTCGCACCGTAGAACAACAAGTAAACCAGACCCGCAACCACTGGCGACACCGCAAAGGGTATATCCAGCAGTGTCAGCATCAACTGGCGGCCAGGGAAAGTAAAACGCGTTACCAGCCAGGCAAGCAACGTACCGAACACCAGGTTGACCGGAACAGTGATAACGGCAATCAGCAGCGTTAACCAGATAGCATTACGCATATCGGGATCAACCAAATTTTGCAGCACCGGCATAATGCCTTTAGAAAAGGCGATGGCGAAAATCGATGCCATAGGCACAACAAGAATAAAGGCTGAGATCACCACACCCAGGCCAATCAACGACCACTTGCCCCAGTTAACGGGTTCACGCCGGGGGCGTAATTGTGAAATATTTGCCATTAATGCCCTACCACACGCCGACCAAAGCGACTCTGTAACGTATTAATCCCAAACAATAAAATCAGTGATGCAGCCAGAATAACGGAAGCAATTGCACTGGCTGCCGGGTAATCGAACTCTTGTAAGCGCACAAAAATCATTAATGATGTCACTTCTGTTTTCCAGGCAATGTTCCCGGCAATAAAAATGACTGCGCCAAATTCCCCCAGGCTACGGGTAAACGATAATGCGACCCCGGCAATTAATGCTGGTGATAATTCCGGCATCACTACACGACGGAAAGTCTGCCAGCGGGTGGCGCCCAGGGTTTCTGCCGCTTCTTCATACTCTGGCCCCAACTCTTCCAGCACAGGCTGCACTGTACGCACCACAAAAGGAATACTGGTAAAGGCCATAGCCACAGCAATGCCCAGCCAGGTATAAGTAACTTTGATGCCAAAATGCCCCAGCCATTCGCCATAGATACCATTGACTGAGAACAGCGATGCCAGGGTTAGCCCCGCAACGGCGGTGGGTAACGCAAAAGGTAAATCCATTAAAGCATCCAGCAGGCTGCGCCCGGGAAACTGGTAGCGGGTTAGCACCCAGGCCATCAACAAGCCAAACACACCATTAAACAGGGCTGCAACACCGGCAGACAGCACTGTCACTTTATACGCGGCAACCATCTGCGGGTTTGAAATAACCTGCCAGTACTGCGCCAGTGTCATCTGGCTTAACTGCATCACAAGTGCACTCAGCGGTAATAACAACACCAGGCAAATAAAAAGCAGGCTGGTACCCATACTGAGTGTAAAACCCGGCAAAACACGCCGGGAAGAGATGGCAAACATTAGCTACGCCCTGCTGCTAACAACTGATCCAGTTCACCGCCACTGGCAAAATGCTTGCTCATGGCTTCTTTCCACGAACCAAATTTGTCTTCTACGCGAAACAGTTTGGTTTCTGGAAATTTATCTTTCATTTTGCCCATCAGCTCAGGGTTATTTACCCGGTAGTAATAGCTGGTGATAATTTCCTGCGCTTGTGGGCTATAGAGATAATTCAGGTACGCTTTAGCGGCTTTTTCTGTGCCATTGGCTTTCACGTTACGGTCAACCCAGGTCACCGGGAATTCAGCAAGAATATCCACTTTAGGTACCACAACTTCGAACTGCTCGTTCGGGTACTGTTTACGGATATTGTTCACTTCAGATTCAAAGCTAATCAGCACATCGCCGAGGCCTCGTTCAGCAAATGAAGTCGTTGCCCCACGGCCTCCGGTATCAAATACCTGAACATTTTTCAGAAACTGGGTCATGAACGCTTTGGTTTTGGCTTCATCGCCGCCGTCAGCCTGGTCGGCTGCGCCCCAGGCGGCAAGATAGGTGTAACGGCCATTGCCTGAGGTTTTCGGGTTCGGGAACACCAGTTTTACATCACTACGGGCCAGGTCGCTCCAGTTGTGAATGTTTTTCGGGTTACCTTTGCGCACCAGAAAGGCCATGGTGGAGTAAAACGGTGAGCTGTGGTTTGGCAGGCGGCTTTGCCAGTCTGCGGGGATCAGATTGCCTTTGTCATGCAGGATCTGAACGTCAGTTACCTGGTTATAAGTGACAACATCCGCTTTCAGGCCCTGCAAAATAGCCAGCGCCTGGCGTGATGAACCGGCATGGGATTGTTTGATAGTCAGTTTGTCGCCGTTGTTATCCTGAGCCCATTGTTTCTCAAATGGTGGGTTCAATGAGGCGAATAACTCGCGCGCGACATCATAGGAACTGTTCAGCAGCTCCGTCGCGTGCGCACTGCCCGCCAGGACCAGAGACAGCGCCATTGCACTCAAGACACGTTTTACTGACTTACCCGCCATTTTTGCACCTTCACTCAGACCTTATGGAATAGAGGTTCAGTGTATTGAGAAGCGGGTCAAAAGTTATAACGGTTTTATATACCGTTTCGTGATTTTCAAGCGCAAAAGGGAATAAGAAGAGGGTGAAGAAAACAGCGCATGCGCTGTTTTCTTCAAGGGAATGGAGGGCCAGACCAGGCCCATTCGGTTACGTATCACAACAGTGATTCAGTCTGTTCTGAAGCACTATGCACAAGTGGTCTGGCAACACTGAAGGTGTTTTTCAGGAGAGTAACTGTAAGCAGTAAAACTGCCACTGGGTGTTTCATACAGCAACCAGAACTGGGCTGGGTATCAGTCACCTTTTATGCCCCTCAGGACCAACTGATTATTACCTGCTTCAATAATTCGGAATTTATCCGGGTGAAGGTCATTACGGCTCAACACAACTCGCCAGGTATTATTCACCTGATCGGGCGAGAGAAACATTCCTGCCACCGCCACATATTGGGTACTTTCATTTATTGGCATACTTACCATCACTGTGCCGCCAGGTTGCAGGCGCACCTCTTTTTCTGCCAACAAATCAGTTTTAAGTACCTGACCGCTATGGGTGAACAATGACAAATAATCCGTGCGGTCAAATGCTGTACGGTCTTTAAGCTGGTAGATACGCACTACCGTGGGCAATGCCACACCGCTATCATTAGGGTTGACCGCCTCACGGGCACGAATATCAAGGCGCAGGGTTTTAACCTGCTTATAAAAAATAGATTTTGTCACTGCGGCTGAGCCATTCGAAACGTTCTGCGCCAGCCCACATCCCGCCAGTAATACCGTGATACCTACAACCAGCACAAACCGGGAAACGTTATCCACGATAATCGCCATTTTCGTCGCTCTCCTTACGCTGAATATTCTCCTGAAGCCGCGCATAACGGCCCAGATTAATGGTTATTATTTGTGGCTGTTGGCCTGCCGACCGCTTATGAAAGCGCATAATGGCAGTACGGCCCAGTTGCCCTGCCCCCACATTGGGTTTACAGCTGATAATCGCTTGTGGAAGCTGGTTACTGTCCACGCATAGCTGCAACCGCACATCAAGGCGTGAGCCCAGATAAACATGCAGCAACGCCATTAAGTCCGCATAAAGCTCCCCACCAGGAAGCCAGCCCTGCACTTCCTCCGGGTCAGATGTAGAAAGCTGCATCAGCACCTGGCTGTTCACATCCGTTGCGTAATTCCCCATTACAGGGCGATTTGCCAATGTCACTGGCTGGCTGGCACTCAGAGTAAGGGGCGCTCTGAGCTGCATGCGCTTTTTATCGTGGTGCCAAATTTTTGCCTGCGTCCCTGGTGCCAGCAAGCTCACCAGAGAAACCATTCCTTCTGCTGTTCGGCCAGGTAGCAACATCACCGGTAACAGCGCCAGAAAGCGCGATAACGGTGCAGCCACACTGGCAGTACAGCCATCCCCCCCCAGCCCGATAAGGCCCAAAAGGTACTGTGATGTTTTGTCACGCCCACCCGCTTCAAAGGTGGCCGGATAACTGTATTTACGCCATATACGGTAGTACTGCGTAATCAGCCGGTGATTGAAGATATCAAGAAAATCAGCTGTTACTTCATGCCCTTCCCGCTGCTGTGCGATGTCATTGACATAGTGTGTTGGCAACGGAGACGTTACCCCGTACAGCCCCATAAAAGTAATGCGAACTGTTGCGGGTAAATGCGGCTGCTCCGCAGGTTCAAACGCTTTTATTTCTGAGGCAGGAAACCCCATTCCCGGGTGAGGGCGAAAACGCACCGGCTCCTGGCGAACCTGCCAGGTACTGCCCATCACCGGGTTATCTGGCTGGCTTTGCTCCAGCAACTGACAAAGGCGGTAAAAATTAACTAAAGGTAACCTGTCACCGAGGCTTTTTATCAACCTGGCAGACGCGGATTGTGATTCTCTTTCCACCGGATGCACTTTCCTTCTGGCTGAACGATGAGGGTAAGCTGGTTAAACTGATTCATATCGGCATAGAGTGCGAAGAAACGGTTGAGTAATTCCCCAAACAAATGAATGTCCCCTTCTCCGGTAAAACCGTTACTGTCGAGAGTCACTTCAATATCCACCCCACGCAGCAGATAGCCCTGCTCAAAACGCTGCAGGCGGTGATACGCCACATGCTGTATAGCTTCCAGACGGCGGGTATTGCATTCATCTTCCTGCCAGTTATAGAGCGCCAGAGCCCCACGCAGCACTTCTGCGCTCTCCATCATGTTGAGAAAACTTGTTCCCAGGTGACTCATTACTCGCCAGTGAAACCGATCTTCTACAGGGGGATAGACTGGCAGCGTTGGTTTGCACAGGTTAGTGACTGGTAATGGCGTCTGTACCACCTGCTCGCAACGCTCAAGCAGCGTACTTTGCAAGGCCCGGCGCGGTAACTGACCATTGGTACCCGTAATTTGCAGTGATATCGTCTCATGCTCTATGCGCTGTTCTTCCTCCCACTGATGCCCGCCAAGAATCAGCCAGGTGTCATACAGCCCTGTCACGCTGCGTTTCACACGCGTATGGTAATAACGTGGTGGAGCGTGACGCCTCATCATGCCGCCTTTATGGCGAAAACCAGAAAATGGCACATACTCCGTCTGGTTGGTTCGGTTTGAACCTGTCACCTTATCGACAGAATAGATCTCAGTATGCCCATCCTGCAGGCGTTTAGGGCGCAACAGGTATTCTTGTTCAAGCCCTGAGACAGTGAGCGGATCAGCTTCCAGTGTGAACAGATTAATCACCGGTACACAATGCAGCCGGACCGCCTCATGAGTGACAGGCAGGTCTGCCGGCCAGAGGCTACTGAATACCACGTCGATATCAATATATTCAGTTCCCTCCTGTAGTGGGAGAGAATCAAGCCCATGGAGATGGACAAACATAAACTTGTCGCGAAAGACAAAATATTCCAGCAGTAACTGATAGCCACTGAATGCGCTATCTGTTTTTGGCAGCAGACTGTCTTCTGCGCGAAAACCACCAGGCGAGAAATAACCATCCAGCTCTTTACGTTCATGCTCGCCAGACAAACGCACATACATAGCAGCCAGGCGTTTTGTGAGCATCAGGTGCAACTGACTGCCAACAGGTGCATCCGCACCAAGGTACAGGCTCAACCGGCTGAGATCCGCATTTGACCAGTCGGCCTGCTGGCTACAGGTAAAGCGCATGCGCAATACAGAACGGCCGTCAGGCTCAGTTGCCATAGAGACCGAAGAGATACTGAGGGGATTGAGCATCACATCACGGATAGTGCGATAGCGGCAAATTGTGTTCTTCGGCCCCACCGGGCGGGAATAAATCGCCAGCCCCGCCGGTACATTCTCAGCCATTTTCACGGTATGCACATCTGGAGTGAATGCCACAATGGCGAGAGACGGAATGGTACGCAAATAATGGGGCCAGAGCATACTGACCAGCCCTTCGGTCAGCTCTGGCAAGTCATCATCAATCTTTTCGCGCAAACGCCCCATTGAAAAAGCGAAACCCTCGAACAGGCGTTCAACATAAGGGTCTGGTGTACCTGCTTTATCCAAATCAAGCATGGCAGCTCTGTCGGGATGCGCTTGTGCAAATTCTTTTGCGGCTTCGCGCAGGTAGCGTATTTCCGCCTCATAGTAGCGCAGGGTTAAATCATCCATAACAAACTGAATCCTGAAAATTAAGTGATTGCCCCTGAAACGGATAAACAATCCTCTGCCACAGGGGCAAAAATAAGAACTAATTAAAAAAGATGAGCATCAGGCCTTTTCAGGAAAACCAGAAATATCCACATAGTATTTATTTACGTTATTATGTGCCACATACACCGTAATATTTTCCTCTTTAATATACGGTGAAGGGTCATAATAAAAGTTAGCACTGTTAAACAAAAACACTCTCCCGGATTGGGGGTCCAGCCACTGACACACGATCCTCCAGGGCGAGCGACCATTAATTTGGATAGCCTCATTTAATTCCACACTCACAATAGTGGCCGCCAATGGTTTACCATTTTGGATTAATCGCTGATGACGTTTTCCACTGTTCATCAACCATAAACCAGCCCCCCCAATCAGCAGGAAGACCAGCGCAATACCACCGCAAATGAAAGCACCTAAATAAAGCCCGACAGTGTCATTAATTTTGGCACTCGTCACATCATTCTGGTTATAAATAACATCAATGGTATCTCCCATACGGTCACGATAACTGGAACGTCCGGTAGAGGACTCAAAAACAATACGTTTTCCGGTATTATCGGTAAAGGTAATTTCAGGAAACCAGACTTCAGAAGATGAGTCAGCGTTATAGCTGTAGCGTAGATGGGTTATTTGTCCTTTGGCGTGAATGGCATCACGCTGAAACTGGTGATTAGAATAAGCAAGGTAACCGGCAATGAAAAACAGAACCAGGCTTACAGAAAACATCAGGCCAAAAATTTTTTTCATCTTACTTCCTTTTTACGTTATGACAAAACATCACAATACAGCTGGCGGTATTTCCTCACCGCCAGCCTTAGAACCTATCCCGGTAGAGGTTATTGTTACAGTGATTTTAGCTGCGGACAGCGCGCAAAAGTCGCAGCGTACACGGAGTACGTAAGGATGCTGAGCACTGTCCTGGGCTGAAATAGCAAATAAAATAGCCTCATGGGATAGCGTTTAATTTCTCCAGAAGAGAGACAATGCGTTTATTGCTAACGCGCTGCCTTACAAAACCACACAGAACCCCACTTTGTGAGCAAATACGCAGAGTGATATTCCGGGTCGAAACTCGTTTTCTTAAGCACATCAGTGAAGGCAACCCGTCTGGCGTCTTAGTCTACAATCATGGTGCTACCACTATCATGAATGCCCGGTGCAGATGACGCGCCCTCAGTAATAAAAATTGTCTCCGGTAACCGGAAACCACGCAGTTTCAGCAGGGCCAGCGGGCCTTCTCCGGCTTCGGTACGCAGGGTGTAGTTCAGCGCCCGCCCGTCCTGAGCCTGCCAGCTCAGGCTGTAGCTGCTGCCAACACCCGGATATGCACTCACCGTTGCCTGCTCCAGCAGGCGTATCCAGCCCCAGGCTCCCGGTATATCCGCATACAACCGGGTTCCGGCTGGGGTGCTCATCCAGCTTAAACGGGCACCGGCGGCTTCTGTATCCGCAGGCCAGGCGAAACGTTGCCAGACCGGCATCTGGTTCAT
>NZ_LYRP01000002.1 GCF_001655675.1 Mangrovibacter phragmitis
TGGGAATAACGCAGGTTCTCTTCGGTATAGGTGTTGTACACCCCCTGCGCCAGGGCCGCTTCATCGCCGCCGCCGGTCCAGACGCGCTGGCCTTTTTTCCCCATAATGATGGCGGTACCGGTATCCTGGCAGGTGGGCAGCACGCCACGGGCGGCAATTTCCGAGTTACGCAGGAACTGCAGCGCCACATATTTGTCGTTTTCACTGGCCTGTGGGTCGCTGAGAATGGCCGCCACCTGTTTCTGGTGCGACGGGCGCAACAGGAACGCGGCATCGCGGAATGCATGCTGAGCCAGCAGAGTCAGGGCTTTGGGGTCCACTTTCAGGACGCTTTCGCCGTCAAATTCACTGACAGAGACATAGTCTTTGGTTAACAGATAGTATTCGGTATCGTCTTTTGCTACAGGAAAAGGATTCTGGTAGTAGAAGGGTTTGGTTGACATTGTTATCTCACTCGCTAAATCCGTTGTATTGCATTCCAGCACAGCGCGCCATCTCTGCGCGGCAACCACAAAGTCACCGCTCAAGTGTACACATTTTTTTAACAAAAACTGAGATTAATACGACTTTTTGTCTGCACAGTTACCCTGCCCGGCAGAAACTGCTTTAATAGCGGGAAGTTATTCTACCTCAATTGATTAGCACACTCGTTTTCCGTCACCTCGTGGCTTTACAGGGCACAAGTTGCATGTCGGCGGGTTATCTGATGCTGTGGTAATCTATTTTTATTACAGGGCCTGATTATGCAAAAACTCATCAATTCAGTGCAAAACTATGCATGGGGAAGTAAAACAGCATTAACCGAATTGTATGGTATCGCCAACCCGGAGCAGCAGCCGATGGCGGAGTTATGGATGGGGGCACACCCTAAAAGCAGTTCATTTATCGAAACGCGTCAGGGTGAAAAAATTGCACTGCGTGACGTTATTGCCCAACAACCAGATGCCCTCCTGGGCAAAGCTGTCTCACAACGTTTTGGTGAACTGCCATATTTGTTCAAAGTACTCTGCGCCGCCCAGCCCCTTTCAATTCAGGTGCACCCGAATAAACAGGCTTCTGAAGCCGGTTTCGCCCGTGAGAACGCGGCGGGTATACCGCTGAGTGCCCCGGAACGTAACTACAAAGATCCTAATCACAAACCGGAATTGGTGTTTGCACTGACGCCATTTCTTGCCATGAATGCCTTCCGTGAATTCAGCGACAGCGCAGCGCTGCTCACACCTTTGGCAGATGCACACCCGGCAATCGCGGCATTTTTGTCAAGCCCTGATACCCACCATATGCAAACGCTGTTTGCCGCCCTGTTAAGTATGCCACAACAGGAAAAACAGCACGCCCTTGCCCGCCTGAATGCCGTCCTTGAAGGGAAAACAGGGCAACCCTGGGATACGATTCGCAAAATTGCCACCATCTATCCGGATGACAGCGGGTTATTTTCGCCGTTACTGCTCAACGTGGTGGAACTGGCGCCGGGTGAAGCAATGTTCCTGTTCGCCGAAACCCCTCATGCCTACCTCGATGGCGTGGCACTGGAAGTGATGGCGAACTCAGACAACGTACTGCGCGCCGGGCTGACACCAAAATACATTGATATTCCTGAACTGGTGGCCAATGTAAAATTCGCGCCTCGCGCTGCCGATTCACTGCTGACTCAGCCAGTGCAGGAAGCAGACACACTGGTATTCCCTATCCCGGTGGATGATTTTGCGTTTTCACTGCATAACCTGGCTATGCAACCCCAGGTTTTAACGCAAAACAGCGCTGCAATTGTCTTTTGTGTGGAAGGTGAAGCCCGCCTGCAATTGGGTGATGAATCTCTGGTGTTGAAACCAGGTGAATCCGCGTTTATCCCTGCCAATGAGCCGAATGTTGAGGTAACGGGCAGCGGGCGACTGGCACGCGTATATAACAAACTTAACTAAGGTACTGATTTTTTACTTCAGGATTGATAAGCTTCGTAGATTGCTTATCTGGCCGGGCTTTCTGCCCGGCTAACTGCTAATAGGGATGGTTTAATGAAAAAATCGATGGTCGCAGTGGGTGTTATCGTCGCGCTGGGTGTGGTGTGGACAGGTGCATCCTGGTACACAGGAAAAATGATTGAAAGCCATATGGACGATGCCATCGCCCAGGTGAATACACAACTCAAAAAAGTCGCGCCTCTTGCAGAGCTCACTATCAGCCCGCGTGATTACCAACGTGGCATTTTTTCGAGCCATGTTCAACTCGTCATTAAACCACAAGCAGGTGCGAAATCTTCCCTTCTTCCTGAAGGCAAAGAAATTGTGCTGGATGAAACTGTGCGCCACGGGCCATTCCCGGGAAGCATTGTGCCGTCTATGGCTTCGGTAAATACCACTCTGATCAATAACGACACTACCAAGCAGTTGTTTACCCTGACTCAGGGTAAATCTCCTGTGGTGGTGGATACCCGAATCAGTTACAACGGTGATACCAATTCAGACATCACACTTGAATCACTCAATTATGATAAAGCGCCGTACAAAGTTGCTTTCGCTGGCGGGAAATTTGATGTCAGCGTTGATAACAAGGGCGATAAAATCTCCACCAGTGGTGATTTAGGTAGTCTGACGATTGACAGTGTCAATGAATTTGACCAGAAAGTGGGCCTGGCGATTAGTAGTATCAGTGCCAGTGGCGAGACACATATCAGTTCGTTTGCTGAGCGCGTTGGCACACAATCCTTACAGGCTAAAGGTCTTACCCTGAGTGTGGAAGGCAAAGAAATGGCGCAACTCGGTGGGCTGAATGTTGCCGCCAAATCTGAACCTGCTGCCGATGGCAAACATCTGGGTGGCCAGATTGATTACGCACTCAATGACCTGAAAGTACAAAATCAGAACCTGGGTAGCGGGCAACTCTCTGTTGCTATCAGCAATCTGGATGGCGCTGCACTGCATCAGTTCCGCGAGCAGTATAACCAGCAAGTGGAAGCATTAATGGCCCAACCCGATGTTGCTGAAAATCCAGAACTGTATCAGCAGAAACTGGTCGAAGTTCTGGCGGCTGGCCTGCCTGAGTTGCTTAAAGGGGAACCGGCTATTCATATTTCACCATTGAGCTGGAAAAATGCCAAAGGTGAAAGCCGCTTTACGCTGAACCTGAACTTCAATGACCCGGCGAAAAGCGCCGAACCCAAAACACTCGACCAGGCAGCAGACCGCTACATTAAGCATCTGGACAGCAACCTGGTTATCCCGCTGGATATGGCCACTGAGTTAATGACTCAGGTGGCACGTATTGAAGGGTATCAGGATGACGCAGCAGCGAAGCTTGCTGAGCAACAGGTGAAAGGCCTGGCGGCTATGGGGCAAATGTTCCGTATCACCACGGTAAAAGACAACAACATCACCACCAGCCTGGATTATGCAAATGGTGAAGTTACGCTGAACGGGCAAAAAATGCCACTGAGTGATTTTGTCGGTATGTTTGGCCTTGGTGGCGACATTATGCCCCCAGTGCCGGAAGGCAACGGTACTCCCGCAGTGCCTGCTGTGCCTGCCGTTCCTGCTCAGCCAGCGACACCCCCAGTGCAGTAAGGCGCCTTTTCTCTGTCTGTCAGACTTATGCCTGCACAGAACGAGAAAAAGCCACCTGATAAAGACTGGGAAAATCAATGAATTGGAAGGCGCCATAGGGCGCCTTGTTTTTTGTCTTTGCCATGAGTTTGTCCCAGCTCTCCAGGAGCGTACTCTGTACCAATACGCCCCATCAGTAAGGAATGATATGCCTCACTGCAGCACACCCACACACCGGGTTATTCGCCCCTGGCAGCGTGAAGATATCCCCCGGTTATGGTCACTCACCTGGCATACCGTACACCGGGTAAATTGCCGGGATTACACACCCGCTCAACTTGATGCCTGGGCACCAACTGAGCCGGATCAGCGCTGGTGGGAGAAACTTATTTTTGACCACAACCCATGGGTGGTGGAGGACACACAAACGCAAATGCTGCTGGCCTGGGGTGATGTACAACCCTCGGGGCTAATTCACTGCTTCTTTTGCGATTACCGTTACCAGCGCCAGGGCATTGGTCGTTTATTGCTGGACCATTTGTTGCGAGTGGCACAACAGCAATCATTATCACGCGTGTTTGTTGAAGCCAGTGAAACTGCCCGGCCTTTTTTTCTTGCGCAGGGGTTCCAGGTAGTGCATCCCATTCAGGCCGAATTACGTGGCCAACAGTTCGCCATCTGGCTAATGGAAAAATTCCTTTAATTGGCTATTCCCTGCTCGCCCGGCATGCGCAATACGCAAGGTAACTTGCGCATACTGCCGGTTGTGGCTTTATAATGTTCTGCACTTTTCCTGAAATGAGTGCGACCATGATTGATACCACCCTTCCGTTAACTGATCTGCACCGCCATCTTGACGGCAATATCCGCGCGAACACTATCCTGAGTCTTGGGCGTGAATTCAATATTGCCCTGCCAGCTGAAACACTTGATGCGCTGATCCCTCATGTGCAGGTCACATCAACTGAACCAGACCTGGTCAGTTTTCTGGCAAAGCTGGACTGGGGAGTCAAAGTCCTCGGGTCACTGGAAGCATGCCATCGCGTCGCCTGGGAAAATATGGAAGATGCCGCCCTCCAGGGGCTGGATTACGCAGAATTACGCTTTTCGCCGGGTTATATGGCAATGGCGCATAATCTCCCTATTGCGGGTGTTGTTGAGGCCGTTATCGATGGTGTACGCCAGGGGAGCAAAGACTTCGGGGTTGTTGCCAGGCTGACCGGTATTCTGAGCCGGACATTCGGTGAAGAGGCCTGCCAGAAAGAACTGGACGGATTGCTGGCTCATCGGGATGGCATTACCGCGCTCGATTTAGCTGGCGATGAACTGGGTTTCCCTGGAAGCCGTTTTCGTGAACATTTTCGTAAAGCCCGGGATGTGGGCTGGCGAATCACTATCCATGCAGGGGAAGCCGCCGGGCCGGAAAGTATTTGGCAGGCCATTCAGGAACTGGGTGCAGAGCGGATTGGCCACGGTGTTAAGGCTGTTGAGGACCCGGCATTAATGGATTACCTGGCAAAACACCGTATTGGTATTGAATCCTGCATTACGTCGAATATCCAGACCAGCACCGTCAGCGCCATTGGCGTTCATCCGCTAAAAACATTCCTGAACCATGGTGTGCTGGCAACCATTAATTCAGATGACCCTGCGGTACAGGGCGTTGATATTCGCCATGAATATGAACATGCGGCACCTGCAGCTGGCCTGTCTCCGGCACAAATTCGCAAGGCTCAGGAAAATGGGCTGGAAATTGCGTTCCTGTCACAGGCAGAAAAACAGGCACTGCGCCTGAAGGCCAGCGCCCGTTAACGCCTGTTCCCCGTTACCTGGGTGACGGGGTTTTCAGCCTTCTCGCATAACGCTGTGCCAGCACAGCACACACCATAAGCTGGATTTGGTGGAAGATCATCAGCGGCAGTACCATAATCCCGACAGTGCTCACTGGGAACAGAACATTTGCCATCGGGATGCCATTCGCCAGGCTTTTCTTCGAACCACAAAAGACAATGGTAATTTCATCTTCAGTATTAAAACCCAGTAACCGGGCCGCCCAGGTATTAATAACCAGAACGATAGTCAGCAACACAATCGAACACGCCACTACCCACAACAGCGCCTCTGCATCAATTTGCTGCCAAATGCCGCCCACTACCGCTTCACTGAATGCCACATAGACAACTAACAGAATCGATGACCGGTCAGTAATGTTAATAAGCTTTTTATGCTTATCAACCCAGCGCCCAATGAGTGGGCGTGATAAATGCCCCACAACAAATGGCACCATCAACTGCATGATAATTTTGCCAATCGCGTGCAGGGTATCTGTCGCCCCTTCCTGAGTATTCATCAGCATGCCAACTAAGACAGGCGAAAGGAAAATACCCAGAATACTGGAGGCCGACGCACTGCATACCGCCGCGGCGACATTTCCACCGGCTACTGACGTGAAAGCGATAGCAGACTGTACTGTCGCAGGCAACGCACACAAGTACAGGAACCCCATATAAAGCGGTTGGTTAAGAATGCCAGGCTCCAGTACCGACATCCCCAACCCGAGAATGGGAAACAGTACAAAAGTGCTGAGAAAGACCAACAAATGTAAGCGCCAGTGCCCTGCTCCGGCAAGAATCGCATTCCGGGATAACTTGGCTCCGTGCATAAAAAACAGTAACGCAATGGCAGCTGTTGTCAGGTATTCAAAACCTGTCTTTACGTAACCTTCACAAGGGAATACCGATGCGACAACTACCACGCAAATCATCACCAGCAAAAATTTGTCAATTTTAAGGCGCTGGAACCAATCCATTCTTTTTCCTTGCAGATAAATAAGCCAGATACAACCTGGCTGAATCTGATGACAAACCTCATGTCTGCACAGAACGAGAGGATATCACCCAATAAAAAACCAGGAAAATCAACTCATTGATTTTCGCCCGCTTTACTTATACTCAAAGTAAGGGCTGAGCTGCGCAAAATAGCAGAAGCCCTGTTAGCACACTACACAAGACAAAGAGCCGTGCGGTGACGAGCAGATTCAATGCCCATCTCAATCAGTTCCATCACTTTGATGGCCTGGCCTGCCGGTACCGGATTTTCACCTTTGCCATTAAGTGCATCACGCACGGCAGCATAATAGGCGGGGTAGTTCCCTGGCACAGTCAGAACCGGTGCTTCATCTATGGTATCGCCATGGGCAACCGTCAGAACACCATCACGCATGTCGTACCCCCAGCCGTCCTGAGGAGGTCTTTGCCCGGCTTTTAAACAGTCTTCCTGCGGGTCAACACCATATTTTACATAACTACCACGGGTTCCATGCACAATGTAGCGAGCCGTTTCTGCCACGGCCAGCATGGTGCTGTGCAATACGACTTTATGCTGCGGCCAGGTGAGTACGGCGTGGAAATAGTCAGTGGTTTGTGCTCCCGGGCGCAGTTGAGCAAGATCAACCTGAATGCTGACAGGCATGCCAAACAGTACCAGCATCTGATCAAGCAAATGTGGCCCCAGATCATACCAAATGCCGGTACCAACACCGGCCTGTTCGCGCCAGCGGTTACGCACCTGCGGGCGAAAGCGGTCCATGTGGGATTCTACATACACAACTTCACCCAGCGAGCCTTCTGCCAGTATGGATTTAAGTGTCAGGAAATCGCTGTCCCAGCGGCGGTTGTGAAAGATGGAAAGCAACAAACCGGTATGCTTTGCCAGCTCATCCAGTTCACGGGCTTCCGATAATGTCACTGTGAACGGTTTATCCACCACCACATGCTTGCCTGCCAAAAGTGCCGCTTTTGCCAGCGGGAAATGAGTGTCATTCGGCGTGGGGATAATCACCAGATCAATGTCAGTGGCATGGATAACAGCCTCTGGGGTATCAGCAACAGTTACACCAGGCCAGTCAGCATGCACTTTTCTGGCATCACTGCTGGAAATAACCGCCAGTTCCATACCCGGCGTGCCCGCAACTAATGGCGCGTGGAAAGTTTTTGTCGCATAACCATAGCCTAAAATGCCCACCCGAATAATGTCGTTCATTACACTCGTTCCTTTGTTCTTCATATCTGGTTTGACGACTCTGCCGGAAACCATGACAACGGCAGGTGAACTATCCTGCCGCCCCCACAGGCAGTTGCCATAGTTAACACAGCTTGCCATCAGATTAAACCATTGGGGCTGATTTGCGCGGATTCCCCGCATTTTTTAACCCGAGGAAAAACTGAAACCATTACTACGCTGCTCAACTGGATTGGCCTGGTCCCATTCTCTGACTCCAGTGTTAAGCCGGTAAAGAATGTTCTGAATTTCCCCTGGACACCCAGGCGCATGCTTCGTAACAGTTGATATGGACATGCCAGACTAACCAGCAACAGTCTGCTGGCGATAAAAACATGCCAGGCATTCACAGTTGCATGGAAGTACGTTCTGTAACGTGTTGAATCTGGTATTCCCGAGTAAAATCCTTATAATTCCGCGCTAATTCGTATTCTTACAGGCCGTTTCTCTGGCGGGCCTGACTCGGAGCAATTCTCGGAGCAATTAATGAATAACGCAACGGCGTTACGAATTGGCGGGTGGTTACTTATCCCACTGGCCTGGCTTTTGATGACACTATTGAGCACATCACTGGGTATTGTGATGTATATAATGGCGCTCAGTACACCAGAGGCCCATCAGGCTTTGGCGGCACAACTCCCACAAACAGTGGTGATGTGGTACCTCTCACTGGTCTTTACCGTAGCCATGTGGTTTTACAGTTTGTGGTTAGTTATCGCGTTTTTTAAACGCCGGAGCAAAGTACCACGGCATTATATTTTATGGTTACTGATTTGCGTTCTGCTGGCGGTAAAAGCCTTTGCGTTTTCCCCGGTAACTGATGCAATTGCAGTTCGTCAGTTATTATTCCCGTTGTTGGCTGCAGCCGTATTTGCGCCTTACTTCAGGAAATCGCAACGGGTTAAGCATACATTTGTTAATACCTGATTGCAGAGCGGTACTTTACATTTATCACGCCCGGGTGCGCCGGGTGACCAATGGCGTTAGTTTCAGACCTGATTATGACTGATTATTTGTTGCTCTTTATTGGCACGGTACTGGTTAATAACTATGTGCTGGTAAAATTTCTTGGCCTGTGCCCTTTCATGGGGGTGTCCAAAAAACTGGAGTCCGCCATTGGCATGGGGCTGGCGACAACATTCGTCATGACACTGGCGTCAATCAGTTCGTGGTTAATTGACAATTTAATTCTCATCCCTCTGGATTTAACCTGGCTGCGCACCATGAGTTTTATTCTGGTGATTGCCGTTGTGGTTCAGTTCACCGAAATGGTGGTAAGAAAAACCAGCCCGGCTTTGTACAGGTTGCTGGGTATTTTTTTGCCACTTATCACCACTAACTGCGCGGTGCTTGCTGTGCCGTTATTGAGCGTTAACCTGAAGCAAAACTTTTTCCAGGCTGCTTTGTATGGGTTTTCTGCGGCAGTAGGCTTCTCTCTGGTTTTGGTATTATTTGCTGCCGTGCGTGAGCGCCTGGCAGTTGCTGATGTTCCCGCGCCTTTTCGTGGCAATGCCATTGCCTTGATTACGGCCGGATTAATGTCCCTTGCCTTTATGGGCTTTAGCGGACTGGTGAAGTTTTGATGAGTATGATTTGGATAGCCATCATCCCGCTTGCGTTGCTCGGCTTGTTCTTTGGGCTGATTCTTGGTTACGCCTCGCGCCGCTTTAAAGTGGAAGATGATCCTATTGTCGATAAAATCGATGAAATATTACCACAAAGCCAGTGCGGCCAGTGTGGCTACCCGGGTTGCCGCCCTTATGCTGAAGCGGTTGGTAAAAATGGTGAGCACATAAACCGTTGTGCACCAGGCGGCGAAGCCGTCATGGTAAAAATTGCTGGTTTAATGGGGGTTGATCCGCAACCAACAGAAGGCGGTGACGCCGCAGAGCCTGAACGGATGCTGGCCGTTATCGATGAAGATAACTGTATTGGTTGCACCAAGTGCATTCAGGCCTGCCCGGTTGATGCAATAGTGGGGGCCACCCGTGCAATGCACACCGTAATCAGTGAACAGTGTACTGGCTGTAATTTATGTGTCGCCCCTTGCCCGACACAGTGCATTACTCTGGTGCCCGTAAACCCGACGCCGGCAACCTGGAAATGGGATCTGCAAACTATCCCCGTGAAGATTATCCCTGTGGAAAACCATGCTTAAGTTTTTTTCAGCGTTTAAAAAAGACAAAATCTGGGACTTTCATGGGGGGATCCACCCTCCAGAAATGAAGCACCAGTCCAGTGGCACCCCCTTGCGGCAGGTTCCACTGGCTACAGATTATATTATCCCCGTCAGGCAACATATTGGCGATGAAGGTGAACTGTGCGTAAAACCCGGTGACGTTGTGTTGCGTGGGCAACCGCTGACGCGTGGCTGGGGGAAAATGTTGCCGGTACACGCGCCCACTTCCGGGACGATTACCGCAATCGCGCCTCATACCACTGCTCACCCTTCCGGTTTGATGGAGCCTTGCGTTTTTCTTGCAGCAGACGGTAAAGACGAATGGTTCCCACGCGAGGGCTGGAGTGATTACCAGCAGCGTGAAAAAGCGAGCCTGATCGAGCGAATTCAGCAGTTTGGCGTTGCCGGCCTTGGCGGCGCAGGTTTTCCTACTGGCGTAAAATTGCGTGGTGGGGCTGGCCGAATCGAGACGCTGATAATTAATGCCGCTGAGTGTGAACCTTACATCACGGCTGATGACCGCTTAATGCAGGAGTGCGCTGCACAAATACTCGAGGGGATAAAAATCCTCGACTATATACTTAATCCGCGCCAGATTTTGATTGGTATTGAAGACAATAAACCTCAGGCAATTTCCATGCTCAGAGCGGTTTTGTGTAATGAACACAAGACGCAGTTGCGGGTCATTCCCACGAAATACCCTTCCGGAGGCGCCAAACAGCTAACCCAGATCCTGACAGGCAAGCAGGTTCCCCATGGTGGGCGCTCTTCTGATATCGGTGTATTAATGCAAAATGTCGGTACTGCTTATGCCATTAAACGAGCCATTATCGATGGTGAACCACTCACTGAACGTGTCGTGACGCTGACTGGGGAAGCCGTTGGCAAACCCGGAAACGTTTGGGCGCGAATAGGCACACCAGTACGTCACTTGCTTAATTTTGCAGACTACCGCAGTAATGCCCAGCCCATGGTAATTATGGGTGGGCCATTAATGGGGTTTACTTTGCCCTCACTTGATGTCCCGGCAGTTAAAATCACTAACTGCCTGCTGGCACCTTCTGTGCAAGAAATGGAGCCAGCACAAGAAGAACAGCACTGTATTCGCTGCAGCGCCTGTGCCGAAGCGTGCCCGGCAGACCTGTTACCCCAACAGTTATACTGGTTCAGCTTAGGGCAGCAACATGATAAAGCGACGGCGCACCATCTGAATGATTGCATTGAATGCGGTGCCTGTGCCTGGGTGTGCCCCAGCCAGATCCCGCTGGTGCAATATTTCCGTCAGGAAAAAGCAGAAATTCGGGCCATTGCCGACGAAACTCGCCGGGCAGCAGAAGCAAAAACCCGTTTTGAGGCCCGGCAGGCTCGCCTTGAGCGCGAAAAACAGGCGCGTCAGGCCCGTCATCAACAGGCAGCGGTGCAACCAGGATCAGCACAAGACAAATCGGCAATTGAGGCCGCACTGGCGCGAGTCAAAGAAAAACATACTGCCGCCACAAACACCGTTGTGATTCAGGCTGGTACCCAGCCAGATAACCAGGCTGCGATTGCAGCCCGTGCTGCACGTAAAGCCGAAGCACGCGCCCGACAACAAGAGAAAGCAGCCTTACAAACCGCTGAGCAAACCGTCACCGACAGTCATACTGGCTCAGAAGACCCACGTAAAGCGGCGGTTGCCGCAGCACTGGCACGCGCCAAAGCACGCAAAGCGCAGGCAGTGGAAAATTCGGCACCGGAAGCAACCCCCACTCCTGAGCCAGTCAGTGAGCCAGTGGCTGTGGACCCGCGCAAAGCTGCAGTTGAGGCGGCGATTGCCCGCGCCAAAGCACGCAAAGCGCAGGCAGTGGAGAATTCGGCACCGGAAGGAACCGCCACTCCTGAGCCAGTCAGTGAGCCAGTCAGTGAGCCAGTGGCTGTGGACCCGCGCAAAGCTGCGGTTGAGGCGGCGATTGCCCGCGCCAAAGCACGCAAAGCGCAGGCAGTGGAGAATTCGGCACCGGAAGCAACCCTCACTCCTGAGCCAGTCAGTGAGCCAGTGGCAGTGGACCCGCGCAAAGCCGCGGTTGAAGCGGCGATTGCCCGTGCCAAAGCAAAACGTGCAGCGCAGTCTGCTGTCAGTGAGGAATAAATGGTTTTTCGTATTGCCAGTTCACCCTATACCCATAACCAACGCCAAACCAGCCGCATTATGCTGCTGGTTACGCTGGCAGCAGTTCCCGCCATTATTGTCCAGACGCTGTGGTTTGGGCCTGGCAGTCTGGTTCAGGTCATCCTTGGCTGCCTCGCGGCACTTGCCGGGGAAAGCGCCATACTCAAATTGCGCAATAAATCGATGTCCGAACTGGGCGATAACTCAGCACTCCTCACAGGTTTGCTGCTTGGCGTCAGTATCCCGCCTTTGGCCCCCTGGTGGATGGTGATTGTTGGTACCTTATTTGCCATTATTTTTGCCAAGCAATTGTATGGTGGACTGGGCCATAATCCTTTTAACCCTGCGATGACCGGTTATGTGGTGTTACTTATTGCGTTTCCGGTATCCATGACATCCTGGTTACCTCCCGAGACACTGGCAGCAACCGTGCCCGGTGTCAGTGACGTTCTGCATACCATTTTCACCGGTCATACACTGGCAGGCGACACCGTTACCCAGTTAAAAATGGGCATTGACGGCATCAGCCAGGCCACTCCGCTCGACACGTTTAAAACCGGTCTGCGTGCCGGGCATACCGTTGCTGAACTCAAACAGGCACCGATTTATGGCGGCATTCTTGCCGGTATAGGCTGGCAATGGGTTAACGTGGCATGGCTGGCGGGAGGCCTCTTCCTGTTAATGAAAGGGACAATACGCTGGCATATTCCGGTGAGTTTCCTGCTGACTTTGCTCGTTTGCTCAACGCTTGGCTGGTGGCTACTTCCCAATAGCTGTGCTTCTCCAGCAATTCATCTGTTTTCCGGGGCAACGATGATGGGTGCATTCTTTATCTTTACAGACCCGGTTACTGCATCCACCACACCAAAAGGCAGGCTAATTTTCGGTGCGCTGGCTGGGTTACTGGTTTGGCTGATTCGTTCATTCGGCGGCTACCCCGACGCCGTAGCTTTTGCGACTTTGCTGGCAAATATCACCGTACCACTGATTGATTACTTTACGCGCCCGCAAACCTATGGACACCGCTAAGGAGACTCGTGATGCTGAACACAATGCGTAAACACGGTGTCACTCTGGCGCTGTTCGCGGCAGGTTTTACCGGCCTGGTTGCCGTAGTGAACACATTGACACAGCCGGTGATTGCTCATCAGGCCATGTTGCAACAAAAGAAATTGTTCGACCAGGTTATCGCCCCGGACAGCTATGATAATGCTATCCAGCAAGATTGCGTGGTGGCGAACAATACGCCACTGGGCTCTGGTGCTCACGATATCTATATTGCCCGTAACCAGGGCAAACCGGTTGCTGTGGTTATGCAAACCACAGCACCTGATGGTTATGGTGGAGCGATTCAGTTGCTGGTTGCTTCCGATTTCTCCGGCACTGTGTTAGGAACACGGGTCACTGAGCAGCACGAGACACCGGGCCTTGGCGATAAAATTGATGTGCGGGTGTCAAACTGGATACTGGGTTTTGCCGGTAAACAGGTAACTGGCCCCGACGATGCCGCATGGGCTGTGAAAAAAGACGGCGGACAATTTGACCAGTTTACCGGTGCGACCATTACTCCACGAGCCGTGGTTAACGCCGTTAAACGTGCCGCATTGTTTGCCAAAACGCTGCCGCCTGAACTGGCAACACTCCCCTCTTGTGGAGCATCTTCATGAGTGATGTAAAAACAATTTTTATCCAGGGGTTATGGAAAAATAACTCGGCGCTGGTGCAACTACTTGGCTTGTGCCCTCTGCTTGCTGTCACGTCCACTGCAACCAATGCTTTGGGTCTTGGACTGGCAACGACGCTGGTACTGGTGCTGACGAACACTGCGGTTTCATTACTGCGTCGCTTTGTACCCAGTGAAATTCGCATTCCGATTTACGTGCTGATCATTGCTTCCGTGGTAACCTCGGTTCAACTGTTAATCAATGCTTTTGCCTTCGGGCTTTATCAGTCTTTGGGGATCTTTATTCCACTGATTGTCACCAACTGTATTGTTATTGGGCGCGCTGAGGCCTTTGCCTCCAGAAATCCACCAGGCCTTGCAGCCATTGATGGTCTTGCCATTGGGATGGGCGCAACATGTGCCATGTTTGTTTTGGGCGCAATGCGTGAGATTTTAGGCAATGGAACATTATTTGATGGTGCCGATATGCTGCTGGGGAGCTGGGCTAAGATTCTGCGTATCCAAATCTACCATACAGACACGCCTTTTTTACTCGCCATGTTGCCACCAGGTGCCTTTTTTGGCCTGGGTTTAATGCTTGCCGCTAAATATGTCATTGACGAGCGCAGTAAACGCAGAGCTGCAACTCACGCCAGGGAAAGCAACGTTCAGGGAGCAGAAAAAGCCTGATGAACAAAGAGAAACGCATCGCTATTTTGTCGCGCCTTAGAGAGAGTAATCCGCATCCAACAACGGAGTTGCACTTCTCATCACCTTTTGAATTACTCATTTCTGTGCTGCTTTCGGCTCAGGCAACTGATGTCAGCGTCAATAAGGCTACAGCGAAGCTGTACCCGGTAGCCAACACGCCAGCGGCCATTCTCGCGCTGGGGGTGGAAGGCGTGAAGTCATATATCAAGACAATCGGCCTGTTTAACAGCAAAGCTGAGAATGTGATTAAAACCTGCCGCATTTTGCTCGAAAAACATGGTGGCGAAGTACCTGAAGACCGTGCTGCACTGGAAGCATTACCAGGTGTTGGCAGGAAAACTGCGAATGTCGTGCTTAACACCGCTTTTGGCTGGCCTACCATCGCCGTGGATACACATATTTTTCGGGTGTGTAACAGAACGGGTTTTGCCCCGGGCAAGAATGTTGAGCAGGTAGAGGATAAACTACTGAAGGTCGTTCCTGCCGAATTTAAAGTTGACTGCCACCACTGGTTAATTCTGCATGGGCGCTACACTTGTGTGGCACGTAAACCCCGCTGTGGCTCCTGCCTGATTGAAGATCTTTGTGAGTACAAAGAGAAGACCGAAATCTGACCGGATGACATTGATAGCTGTTTGCGTCAGGCGCTGACGCAAACGTTTACCTCCCTCACTAAAAAACCCTCATTCAACAACATAAACACTTTTCATTGTAGATTTTAGCTACATAAAACATTCCAGACAGCACCACATGTGGTTAATTGTTTTTTTAAAACCCAAAATTTCTATAGATTTTCCACAGGCCGCTTCAGGCAGGGATAAATGTTAAAATTTATCGCCACAAGTTTTCCCAACCTATGGTTTAATAAAGAAAAATTACACAAAACAAACAATTAAACCGAAATATGAAATAATAGTGGTTTCATTAACTGGTTATAACCGCAAAAACCGACATATAACTCTTTGTATCAGAAAAAAATCAGCTTCACAAAAGAAAAAACTTATATTTTTTAGTCTATCAAAATTTAAATCTGCATAACAATTCATCTACCCAGGCAATACCCTACCAAACACAAATGTAAAAGAATATGACAAATAACTTGCCAGATGCCTCATATTAGGGAAAAGTACCTGCCGTTTTCCCCTCCCATAACAAAATCAGAGTCGTCTTAGCGCCATCTGGTTGAAAAACGCCCTGTTAGTACGGGCTGTAAAATAAGAGGTATATGTGTCGACTGCAAACAATAAACCAGCAGAAAGCATTAGTTTAAATGCTTTCAAACAACCGAAATCGTTTTATCTCATTTTCTCCATTGAATTATGGGAACGCTTTGGTTACTACGGCCTGCAGGGAATCATGGCTGTTTACCTGGTTAAACAACTGGGTATGTCTGAAGCGGACTCAATTACGCTTTTCTCTTCTTTCAGTGCGCTTGTCTATGGTCTGGTCGCTATTGGCGGCTGGTTAGGCGATAAAGTACTGGGTACCAAACGCGTCATTATGCTGGGGGCGCTTGTTCTGGTTGTTGGGTATGCGTTAGTTGCCTGGTCCGGGCACAATGCCGCTATCGTCTACGCCGGTATGGCAACCATCGCTGTCGGTAATGGCTTGTTCAAAGCTAACCCGTCTGCTTTACTGTCTACCTGTTATCCAAAAGATGACCCACGTCTTGATGGCGCATTTACGATGTACTATATGTCCATCAACATTGGCTCATTCTTTTCCATGCTCGCCACGCCATGGCTGGCAGCACAGTTCGGCTGGAGTATCGCATTTTCACTGAGCGTTGTGGGTATGCTGATTACCGTGGTGAACTTTGCATTCTGTAAGAAATGGGTAAAAGATTTCGGTTCCAAACCGGATTTTGCACCGGTTGACCTGCGTAAACTGTTTGCCACCCTGGTCGGTGTTCTGGTCCTGATTGCCCTTGCCACCTGGTTGTTGCATAACCAGCAAGTCGCCCGTATTGCATTGGGTGTCATCGCTCTGGGGATTATCGCGATTTTTGCCAAAGAAGCCTCTGCCCTGCAAGGCGCGGCACGCCGTAAAATGATTGTTGCGTTTCTGCTGATGCTGGAAGCCGTAGTATTCTTTGTGCTCTACAGCCAGATGCCAACCTCCCTGAACTTTTTTGCTATCCGCAATGTTGAGCACAGTATTTTTGGTATTGCGTTCGAACCTGAACAATACCAGGCACTGAACCCGTTCTGGATTATGATTGGTAGCCCAATTCTTGCAGCGATTTACAACAAAATGGGTGACCGCCTGCCAATGTCCGTTAAATTTGCGATTGGTATGGTTCTGTGCTCTGGCGCATTCCTTATTCTGCCATTAGGTGCGCGTTTTGCTACAGATGCCGGGATTGTCTCTGTTAACTGGTTAATTGCCAGCTATGCACTGCAAAGTATTGGTGAACTGATGATCTCCGGTCTGGGCCTGGCCATGGTGGCACAATTGGTTCCACAGCGCCTGATGGGCTTTATTATGGGCAGTTGGTTCCTGACTACGGCTGGCGCGGCCATTATTGCCGGTAAAGTCGCCAACCTGATGGCTGTACCAGAGAATGTCACTAACCCGGTAGAATCTCTGCAGGTATACGGACATGTCTTCCTGCAAATTGGGATTACCACCGGTATCATTGCACTGTTGATGCTGCTGACTGCGCCAAAATTGCACCGCATGACGCAGGATGACGATAAAAAAGCCAGCACGTCACAAACAGTGACTGTCTGATTTTTCTGGGGAAACAGCGTTATCGCCACTGTACCTGAGTACAGTGGCGATTGACTCTTCCCGGCTCGTATAACTACCGCGTTTGTTCTGCACTTTTTCTGCTTTTCTTTCTCTTCCTTGCCAACTACCATCCTTGATAAGTGATATCTTACTACCTGGCGCTTATACAAGGAGTCTTACGATGAAATTGTTTTATAAATCAGGCGCGTGCTCACTGTCGCCACATATTGTCCTGCGTGAAAGCGGGCTTGATTTCACCCTGTCACAGGTTAATTTACAGGAAAAGTCCACTGAAAGTGGTGAGGATTTCTGGTCCATTAACCCTGCCGGGCAGGTTCCGGCGCTGCTGTTAGATAATGATACCTTGCTGACTGAAGGTGCAGTTATTGTGCAATATATCGCAGACCAGGTACCGGACCGCCAGCTTCTTCCACCGGTCGGAACGTTGTCGCGCTACCAGGCGCTTTCCTGGCTTAACTTCATTGCGACGGAATTACACAAAGGTTTCACTCCGTTGTTTTCGTCCGAGACACCCGAAGCATATAAATCTGCCTGTATAGCTAAATTGTTGAAAAAAATGGGGCTGGTCAACAACGCGCTAAGTGATAAACCCTGGTTGATGGGGCAGCGTTTTAGCGTAGCTGACGCTTATTTATTTACTGTGCTCAACTGGGGATACGCGCTGTCACTGGATATGAGCCAGTTCGAACATATCAATGCATTTATGGAAAGGATGCGTGCTCGCCCGGCTGTTATGGCGGCACTGAAGGCTGAAGGGCTCAAATAATTGCTCCATCCCTGGAGCACTCGATGCTTGTGCCAGCACCGTATAAGTAACACTTGTGCGTGCAGTCAGAGCTGTTTACTGTAAAACCACTGCTCAGGGCGGACTATCTCGTCCTGTGCAGCAACGACTTGCAGCTCATACTCGCCCATCTGTTTTGTGGTTTGCATAATGGCATACACTGCAGAAGTAACGTGCTCCAGCGCATCCTGAACGGTTGCACCCTGTAGCAATTTCACTAACAGCAAACCACTGGTTACATCACCCACGCCCACGGGCTGGCGAGTGCCAAAGTCGACCAACGGACGGCTGATATGCCAGGCGGCATCATCTGTTACCAGCAACATTTCAAAACAATCCTGGTTATAACCAGCTCGCGCCAGATGTTTCACCAGGACGATTTCCGGCCCTTTGGCAATCAGTTCACGCGCAGTGCTGACAGCCTCGGCGACGTTACTGACAGAGTGACCACTGAGCATTTCCAGTTCCAACAGATTCGGCGCAATAATATCTGCCGCCGGCAATGCACTGCGGGCATGAAATTCCGCCACACCAGGTGCCACAATACAGCCTTTTTCCGGGTGTCCCATAACCGGGTCACAGAAATAACGGGCTGAAGGATTAGCCTGCTTTACCTGTTCCACGATACGTAAAATGTGCTGCCCCTGCTCTGCTGAGCCAAGGTATCCGCTAAGAACAGCATCACAACGTGCTAATTCGCCGATATCCGCAATGCCCTGGACAATATCGGTTAAATGCGATGGCGTCATGACGATGCCGGTCCATTTGCCATATTGCGTGTGATTGGAAAACTGAACGGTATTCAGTGGCCAGACGTTAGCGCCAAGGCGGCGCATCGGAAATTCAGCCGCACTGTTCCCCGCGTGGCCAAAAACCACGTGTGATTGTATAGCGAGGATATTTTTCATGACTAACCCGGTGATGAGTGTTGTGAGTGTTATTGAGACAAAAAATTAAGGCGTGATTTCCCACGCCTTATGACTATTGGTTACTTCCAGCAAATGAGGCAGTAGTTTTTCTTACCGCGGCGTAACAGAGTGTAGCGGCCAAACAGGTAGTCTGCGTCAGTAAAGCTGTACTCAGCATCGCTCTGTTTTTGCCCATTAACAGAAACCGCGTTGGACGCGATGGTTTTACGCGCCTGCCCACGGGAGGGTTGTAGTTCACTGTCCACCAGAGCCTGCTGGAGGTCTGCTCCTTTATCCAGTTCAACCATCGGCACGCCATCTTGCGCCAGTTGCGCAAAATCATTTTCGGTAAGGTCTTCCAGGTGCCCGTTGAAAAGGCTTTCAGTAATACGTTTCGCCGCAGCCAGCCCTTCTTCACCATGCACCAGACGAGTAACCTGCTCTGCCAGCACATACTGCGCACGCGGTGCAGTGCCACTGTTTTTATCTTCTTCTTCCAGTGCGTTGATTTCTTCAAGGCTCATGAAAGTAAAGAACTTCAGGAAGCGGTAAACATCCGCATCGGCGGTATTAATCCAGAACTGGTAGAATTTGTACGGGCTGGTTTTCTTCGGATCCAACCACACCGCACCACCTTCTGTTTTACCAAATTTGGTGCCGTCTGCTTTTGTAATAAGCGGTACAGTAAGGCCAAATACCTGTTTCTGGTGAAGGCGGCGGGTTAAATCGATACCGGATGTAATGTTCCCCCACTGATCTGAGCCGCCAATTTGCAATTCAACGCCGTGTAAATCATTCAGGCAGGCGAAATCATAGCCCTGGAGCAGATTATAGGAGAATTCAGTAAATGAAATACCGACATCGTCGCGGTTAAGGCGCTGTTTTACCGCTTCTTTGTTAATCATCTGGTTAACAGAAAAGTGCTTGCCAATGTCGCGCAGGAAAGTCAGCACATTCATGCTGCCAAACCAGTCATAGTTATTTGCAGCAATAGCGGCGTTATCGCCACAGTCAAAATCAAGGAATGGCGCAACCTGGCGGCGAATCTTATCGACCCACTCCTGAACAGTTTCGGTGGTATTGAGCTTACGTTCTGTTGCTTTAAAACTGGGATCACCAATTAACCCGGTCGCGCCACCAACCAGTGCAACCGGTTTGTGGCCAGCTTCCTGAAAACGCTTCAGGCACAACAATGGAACCAGATGGCCCAAATGCAAGCTGTCGGCAGTCGGATCGAAGCCGCAATAGAGAGCGATTGGCCCCTGCGCCAGTCGTTCCACCAGCGCGTCTGCATCCGTCACCTGAGCAATAAGCCCACGCTCTTGCAATTGTTTAATCAAGTTGCTGCTTGCCATCAAATTCTCCATGTTTTATACGATTGCACCTTTACCGGTACACAAGTCTGTCGCGCACTGGCGCTGAGACATTAAAAGTCAGGGAGGCAATAGAATAAAGCGCCGGCCTGCATTGCGCCAGCGCTAACGAGACTATTTCCGGTGATTAAGGTGCCAGGCGGTCGATTTTCCAGGTATCCGCATCACGCTGGTATAAAAAACGGTCATGCAGGCGGTGTTCTCCCCCCTGCCAGAATTCCATTTGATCAATACTCACCCGGAATCCCCCCCAGAAACTGGGCAGCGGAATTTCTCCGGCCTGAAACTTCTGTTTTATCTCAAGGAATTTACTTTCCAGAATATTGCGGGCACTGATGCGCGAAGACTGACGGGAAACCCAGGCGCCAATCTGGCTGTCGCGTGGGCGGCTGTGAAAATACTTCATTACATCCACAGTGGACAGGCGTTCTGCTTTGCCCGTCACAGCGACCTGGCGGTCAAGCATATGCCAGGGGAACAATAAGCTGATACGTGGGTTATGCTCCAAATGAGCGGCTTTACGGCTGCCTAAGTTGGTGTAAAACACCATGCCCCGGGAATCGAAATGTTTGAGCAGTACAATGCGCTGCCAGGGTTGCTGGTTCTCATCCACAGTGGCGACAACCATAGCTGTCGGGTCCGCAAGGCGGGCATCACACGCTTGCCCAAGCCAGCGTTCAAATAAAGTCAGCGGGTCGTCCGTCAGGTCTTTACGACGCAACCCGCCTCGGGTGTATTCACGGCGCAGACTGGCAATCTGCTGTAAGGATTCATTGTCAGACATAGCAGGTATTCAGAAATCAACAGGTTGGTCTATTCTGCGCCCCGCATCGCTAAATCTCAATCCTTGTTACCCACTAACTGACAGTTGTGCAGTACCACCGTATCCCGCCGGTATACCGTGGCTTTATCACCTTTAGACCAGAAGACATATATGCCATCGGTATACCGGGCTCCTGAAGCCGACAAGCCTTGTTGCAGGTGCAATACCGTATTGTCCAGCACAAAACTGGCAGACTGCTTTTGTTGGTTTATTTCAACGGTGAGGGGTTTTTCATCACACTGGTAGTGAAATGTATCGGTGTGAATCGCATCGATAAGATGTTGGTAAGTAGTGCAGCCGCTCAGTATAAGCGGGAAAAGCAGCAGGCTTTTTTTCATAATGCAGTCCATCCGCAAACAAGCGGAGCCACAATCACTCCGTTTGTTTGAGTCTAGCCTGTTTAGCAAGCCATCCCTGTCAGTTAACTCTGATTTATCCTGTTATTAGCCGGATAAACGGCTCCAAGGATAGTTTCCTCGCGTGCGCCAGTCACCGAAGGCATATTACCGGGCAACCCAGCAATGGTACGGGCGGCCAGCCAGGCAAATGCCAGTGCTTCCATATCATCACCACTGATCCCGGCGCTATCTGTTGTTCCCACTTCGGTACCTGGCAACAACGCCGCCAGCCGTGCCATCAGTAGTGGATTTCGGCTACCACCACCACACACCAGCAACCGCTCACAACCGCCACTTAACTGAACTTGTTCAGCAACAGACCCTGCCGTAAGCTCCAGTAGCGTCGCCTGGATATCTTCGGCAGGTAATACCGGGAAGGCAGAGAGATGCCGTTCCAGCCAGCCAAGGTTAAAATACTCGCGCCCCGTGCTTTTAGGGGCCGGCAACCCAAAGTACGGGTCACTTTGCATTTGTTGTAGCAACGGCACTACAACCTGGCCTTTACGAGCCCACAAGGCGTCTTTATCGAAAGGTTTGCCTTTATTACGCCAAATCCATGCATCCATTAGCATGTTTCCCGGACCGGTATCGTAGCCGCGGACGGGTAAACCTGGCGTCAGGATAGTCATATTGGCGATGCCGCCAACATTCAACACGACACGGCGCTCAACGGGGTGGGATAGCAATGCCGCATGAAAAGCGGGCACCAGGGGAGCACCCTGACCGCCAACAGCAATATCACGACGGCGAAAATCGCCGACAACAGTCACGCCGGTTCGTGCCGCAATAATATTATTGTCGCCAATCTGCATTGTATGCGGTGTTTCGCCCAGCGGCTCATGCCACACTGTTTGACCATGGCAACCTATCGCCACTACGTCTTTTGCCTGTATTCCTTCATTGTGCATTAACGCGAGAATGGCATCGGCAAACAGTTGCCCAAGACGGGAATCAAGTTGCCCCAGTGTCGAGAGTGTCAATACCTGCCCCTGGCAAATATCCAGTACAGCCTGTTTGATTCCCAGAGGAATGGGCCAGGTGATACTGGCTTGTTGTGCCACCATATGGCTGTCTATCGCCACCAGCACCACATCCACACCATCCAGGCTGGTCCCGGACATTACGCCGATGTATCGCCCCGATCTCATATACCGTCCTTTGTCATTATTTTACATTAACAATTGCACCACATATCCCTGGGTATTGCCATGAAAGCGTAATATTTTCTAACAACTCACTACAGCCGTTCGCCCCTGGTCTGACGTATGTTGACGTCCGGTTCAAACATGGACTTTTATTATTTTGAGCATGTTTCCTGGCGACAGCATTAAATTCGTCCCTTTATTACCGTATAATTTATCCAGGATGATGCCCTGTCCGGGCATTACCAGGAAAAAGGAGAGTCATAGATGATTTCACGTGTACTGGTTATCTCTTTCGTCGGGCTTACGCTGGCGGGCTGTGTTAACAATGATACCTTGTCAGGGGATGTGTACAGCGCGTCTGAAGCTAAGCAAGTACAAAGCGTGACCTATGGTACCCTGGTGTCCGTTCGTCCGGTTCAGATTCAGGGCGGTGACGACAGTAACGTTATTGGTGCAATTGGCGGTGCTGTGTTAGGCGGATTTTTGGGTAATACAGTTGGCGGCGGTACTGGTCGTTCTCTGGCTACAGCCGCTGGCGCCATTGCAGGTGGCGTTGCGGGCCAGAACGTTCAGGGCGCCATGAACAAAACTCAGGGGGTAGAACTGGTTATTCGTAAAGATGACGGGAATACCATCCAGGTTGTACAGAAACAGGGAGCTACCCGTTTCTCTGTGGGCCAGCGTGTGAAAATGGCCTCCGATGGCCGCCAAATCACCGTTTCACCAAACTAATATGCTAATTGGTGGCCTGTTCAGGCCACCTCAGACTGATGATCTGTATCATTCATTGCTGTCTATGATACAGATCGTCTCAAAAATGCAGGGGAATACCTACTCAGTATCGGCCTCTTACCTCAGCAGGAAAGCATACAGGCCGGCATTCAAACTGGTCACAGCAAATTGCAGCAAAGTACGCTACTGCGGTATATGGCCTGTATCATCATTATTCTATTATTTTTTTGATTTTTCTTTGTTCGTCTGACTATTACCCCGTTTGAATCATTTATTCTTTTGCTTGTAGATCAAGAATATTCCGTTCCAGCCGCCCAATAAGACTAATCAGTATGTCTATTTCCTGCTGACTTACCCCACCTAAAATTTCACCGCGAGTGCGGCTAATTACCTGCTCCATTTGTTCGATAATCGGTTGTGCTTTATCCGTTAGCTTAATACGCTTGGCACGACGGTCATTTGCACAGGTATGGCGTGAAATCAGACCTTTTTGCTCAAGCTGGTCGAGAGTACGAACCAGAGAAGGCTGTTCTATCCCGATAGCTTTAGCCAGCTGTATTTGTGACTGCTCCGGCGGAAGCTGATGAATATTATGCAGAGTAACCCAATGGGTTTGCGTTAACTCCAGTGGCTTCAGCCGCAGATCAATCAGAGCGCGCCATACACGAACTAAACGAGCAAGGTCAGATCCGAGTGGTGATTCCAATTTCATCTCCTTATAATTAGCTTGCTAAGTTATTATACTTGTTACAGACTAGTTTGCAGACGCTCAGATTTCAATACAAACCCTTAGTTTTAGTGAAGTTAAACAAGTATCGATAATTTATTCTACATAGTTGTCGGGTGAATGGCAGCATCTGCATGGTTTAAAGGGATATTCCTGTGAATTTTTTTGTCTTCTCGTCTGGACTGGCCTCCCGTGACCTGGTTACCGGGTCTTCGGTCTATTTTCCACCACTATTTAAAGCGGTTCTGATTGGTTTCTTTATTTGGCTTATTCTGCACAGATTATTGCGAGACTGGATGTATTCCGGTGACATCTGGCACCCCACGCTTATGGACCTCTCACTTTTTACCCTGTGTGTTAGCAGCGGTATGTTAATGCTTGCTCTGGGATAACATGCATGAACCTGAAGACCCTTAAGTATTTTTCTGGCCTGCTGATTCTTGCCTGTGCTCTGGTGGCCGGGTGGATGGTATGGAATTACTATATGCAATCACCCTGGACCCGGGATGGCAAAGTCAGGGCTGAAAAAATCGGTATTACTCCCCAGGTTTCAGGGCGCATTGTTGCCCTTAATGTCAAGGATAACCAGTTTGTCCGTGCTGGTAGTGTCCTGTTCCGGCTCGACGATACCCCCTGGCAGATTGCAAAACTTGATGCAACAGCCAAACTTGCCAGCGCTCAGACTGCACTGGCAAAAGCAACACGGGAAGCCGCACGCCGCCATAACCTGCCGGCAAACCTGCTGGCAGGCGAAGAGATGGATAACGCCAACATCAATGTGAAAACAGCACAGGCTGGGGTTAATGCGGCACAGGCGGCACTGGATAAGGCCAACTGGGAGATTAGCCAGGCTATTGTCAGTGCCCCTCAGGATGGCTGGGTAACTAACTTATCCACCCGCGTGGGGGATTATGCCACAGCGGGCAAAGCCGTATTTGCTCTGGTTGAAAGCCACTCTTTCTATGTTGTCGGTTATTTTGAAGAAACCAAACTCCGCCACATACAACCCGGCGACCTGGCGAAAATCCTGCTGTACAGTGATGACACCCCATTACAAGGTAGGGTCGCAAGCATTGGCAGGGCGATTTATGACCAGAGCGTGGAAGCTGACTCCGGATTGATTGCCGATATCAAACCCAACGTGCCATGGGTGCGCCTGGCGCAACGTATCCCGGTCAGAATTACTCTGGACACCATTCCTCAGGGGGTAACGCTGGTGTCCGGGACTACCTGTACTGTCGCCATTGAGCCAGAAAAACGATGACACCGAACAGTTTTCGGCTCACATCCCTGCCCTGGTTTAATACCCGGCCAGGACAGTGGCGCTATGCTTTACGCAATGCCATTGCCATGTGCCTTGCGCTTGCCATCGCTTATGCGTTGCAACTGGACGAACCCTACTGGGCCATGACATCGGCGGCCGTTGTCAGTTTTCCCACTCAGGGCGGCGTTATCAGCAAAAGCCTCGGGCGTATTGCAGGCAGTGTTCTGGGCGCATTTGCCGCGCTGTTTATTGCCGGGCACACCCTTGATGATCCCTGGTTGTTTACCTGGGCGATGGCCAGTTGGCTGGCTGTGTGCACGCTAATGGCCAGCCAGTTTCAATACAATGTTGCCTACAGTTTTTCTCTGGCGGGTTATACCGCGGCTATTATTGCATTTCCATTACTCAACACAGTATCAACCACCGAGCTTTGGGATGTCGCGCAATCGCGAGTGTGCGAAGTGATTGTCGGGATTTTATGCGGTGGGTTAATGATGATGGCGTTGCCAGGCACCGCTGATGGGGCAACCCTTATCAGTACACTTACCAACCTGCACCAACGGTTACTTGAGCATGCTAAATTGCTCTGGCGCCAGGAAACAACGGATGAGATCCGTACAGCTCACGAGCGCATGATAAGCCAGATCCTGACCACGAACCTGCTGCGGGTTCAGGCATTCTGGAGCCATTATCGTTTTCGCCACCAAAACCCCCGCATTAACTACCTGCTGCACCAATATTTACGGGCAATCAGTGTCACTTCGGGTATACGCCGTTTACTGATTAACTGGCCCAATGCGCCAGCATATCTCTGGCCGGCAATTGAACAGTTACTGGCGCAGTTAGGCAACCCACAAGCAGATGCACTGCATATTGCCCGAAGCCTTGCCAGACTGAAGCCGCCAGAACACGCAGATTACCGCCACCGTGCCTTATGGTTTCGTCTGTCGCATTATTGCCAGTTATTGCAAAACTGCCGCCGGGAGCTTCTGCAACTCACGTTGCCGGCAGGCCACCCGGTTAAAACTGTGCCACGTACACCCGCGCTTGCCCGCCATACCGACTGGCTTGAATCCGTTTGGGCCGCACTGCGCACTTTTTGTGTGATTAGCGTCACCAGTGCCTGGAGTATTGGCAGCCAGTGGGATGAAGGAGGCGCGGCCCTGACGCTGGCAGCCATTTGTTGTGTTCTTTATGCCACTACACCCACAGCATTATTTTCCTTAACCCTGTTATTGCGTACTCTGTTACTGCTGTCTTTGTTCAGCTTTGCAGTGAAATTCGGCCTGATGGTGCAGATAACGCAGTTGTGGCAATTTCTGCTGTTTCTGTTCCCTTTATTACTGACCATGCAATTGATAAAACAGCAGCAGCCCAGGTTTGCCGGGCTATGGGGGCAGCTCATTGTTTTTATGGGATCATTTATTGCCGTCACTAACCCGCCGGTTTATAACTTTGCAGACTTTCTGAATCAGAATCTGGCTAAAATTTTGGGTGTCGGTGTGGCATGGGTCGCCTTTTCTGTATTGAGGCCAGGGTCTGATAACCTGAAAAGCCGTCGCCATATTCGCGCATTACGCCGGGCTTTTATTGACCAGTTAAGTCGCCGCCCTGCACGTACACAGTCAATGTTCGAATCTTTGGTGTATCACCTGGTAAGTCAGTTGAATAGCAGTAAAGACGAAACCAGCCGCCGCTGGTTGCTGCGCTGGGGAGTGGTACTACTGAATTGTTCTCATGTTGTATGGCAATTGCGTTCCTGGGGCACACCTGGCGACCCGCTGACACAGGTACGTGATGTTGCACTTCACCTGGTACAGGGCGTGATGACTGAGCGGGGAGTTCACCACCACAGTCTCGACAATGCACTCGCAACGTTGAAAACGCTGACAACAACACTTGAGCGCCATCACCGGGAGGATGCCCGTAATCTGGCTTCCCATATCTGGATGTTATATTGCTCGTTGTCTCAGTTACAACTGGCGCCCGTTCTTCCCGCTATTGAGCAAAATACATAACTCTGTACCGCAACCTTACATAACTCATGGTTGATAATGATTATCATTACTGTTAGATTATTTTCCACGGTACGGCGAGTGACGACCTCAATCGTACCGTACGACATTGCTCACATTGCTTCCAGTATTGTTTGCCCGTCCTCAGGACGGGCTTTTTTTTGTGGGGAAGACGGTTTATTCAGGGAACATCGTAACCCAGTGCGGCTTTGCGGATACTGAACCACTGCGTGCGGGTTAATTTAACGCCCTGCGCCCCCACAGCATCACGCACCCGGTTAATTTTACCAGAGCCAATAATTGGCAGTGGCATGCTCGGGAGTGCAAGAATCCAGGCATATACAACCTGCTCAAGGCTCTGAGCGCCGGTTTGCTCAGCAACTTTCCCCAGCATATCCCGCAGTGCAGCTAATTCAGGAGAAGAAAACAGACGCCCGCCACCCAGACACGACCATGCCATTGGGCGGACACGCAATTGCTGCATCTGATCCAGTGTGCCGTCAAGTAACAGAGGTTGGTGCACAGGGGAGATTTCCACCTGGTTCGTGACCAGGGAGAAAGGCAACCTCGACTGAAGCAGGGAATACTGAGCCGGTGTAAAATTCGACACGCCAAAATGGCGCACTTTGCCACTCTGGTGCAGTTCAAGGAAAGCCTGTGCCACCTCGTCTGCATCCATCAGTGGGTCCGGACGGTGTATCAGGAGTAAATCAAGGTAGTCTGTGGAGAAGTGGCGTAGCGAGTTTTCGGCGCTGCTAATAATATGTTTTTTATCAGTAATGTAGTGACCAATCGTATTGCCAGGGCGAGCCAGCGTGGCAATACCGCATTTAGTGACGATCTCCAGTTTTTCGCGTAGCGCAGGTGCCAGTTTCAACGCCGAACCAAACGCAGATTCACACTGATAATCGCCATAGATATCGGCATGGTCAACCGTGGTTATACCTAATTCAAGATGTTGCTCAATAAATGTAACCAGCGACTGAGGCGACATTCCCCAGTCCATTAACCGCCAGTACCCCATCACAAAACGAGAGAACTCTGGCCCCTGGGGCGCGATGGCTAAACGCTGCATAGTCTGTTCCTGTTTTAACAAAAAATTCAGGCGAGTATAGCCCGCCTCGCCAGTTAAAACAGTGACGGTTGTTGGTCTGTCTCATCAGACACAGGCTTACCTGCGCGCAATTTGCGCAGCATACGCTGGCGACAAAGCCGGATAACATCCTGTTTTTGCGCATCCGACATTTTTTGCCAGTTAAAGCGTTCCTCGCGGCTACGCATGCAGCCACGACAATAACCTTTATCGTCGCTCTGGCAAATTCCCCGACACGGGCTCGGTACCGGAAAAAACTCTAACTGCTCAGCCACAATTCAACCTCATCAACCCCATTTAGTTATTGAAGACGTTATCTGCCAGTGGTGCAAGTTTCACAGGCCATAAGCCTGACTGGAGCATGTGAAAAAACACTCAATACTCATAGCATATATCAGGAAATTGATACGCCTTATTTGTACTGACCACTCATTAATCAAGGGATTAAGGTTTTACTAATCTTAACGGAATAAATTGATAGTCTGTTCAACTCCCTGACTACGATTAAAATAATGTTTAATAAGTTACAGTGTAACGATTCACAGTTTACACTTTTCAGTGCGCTCATTTTTACTTTGATTAACAGCCTGTTTATTGCACGGTGTTGGGCAATAATTCATCCGGGCAGCCTGCATACAATGCTGTTTGCACTGAGTATTCCTCTGGTGCTGTTTTCCGCCTGGACGATTATTTTCAGCCTCTTCGCTTTGCCCTGGCTGAGAAAGCCCCTGCTTGTATTGCTGCTCGTTGGCAGCGCCGCAAGTAACTATTTTATGTTCACCTATGGTGCGGTTATTGACCGCAACATGATGCTCAACATTTTTGATACCAATACACAAGAAGTCACGGCACTGCTAACACCGCAACTGTTTGTATGGCTGGGACTTACCGGGGTTGTTCCTGCGGCTTTATTGTGTGCCATTAAAATACGCAAGGAGCGCTGGTGGAGTGTGCTGTTATTGCGTGGATTAATGGTTATCAGTGCCATTATGGTTATTCTGTTATCTGCCAGCACACTGTACAAAGATTATGCGTCACTGTTTCGTAATAACAAGGAAATTGTGAAGATGGTGACCCCGCCTAATTATGTCACCGGTTTTATTCAGTTCGCGCATAAACAGATAGCTGGCAATACCAGTCAACTTATCAGGCAGGGTGAAGATGCGACCAAAGGTGCATTGATTCGCAGCCAGAGTAAAAAAACAGTCGTAATTCTGGTTCTGGGCGAAGCATCCAGGGCGCAAGACTATTCGCTGGGTGGGTATACGCGCGAAACCAACCCGGAACTGAGCAAGCGTGATGTTATTTGGTTCAACCACGCCACTTCATGCGGCACGGAAACGGCCGTATCGGTGCCCTGCATGTTCTCTGGAATGACCCGCAGCCAGTATGATGCTGACCTGGCACACCACAGAGAAGGTTTGATGGACGTTCTTGCTCATGGTGGTATTAATGTGCTGTGGCGGGAAAACGACGGTGGCTGTAAAGGTGCCTGTACCCGAATTCCCCATACCGACATGACTAAATGGAACCTGAACGATGTCTGCCACGATGGTATTTGCCTGGATGATGCCGAGCTGTATCGTCTGCCAAATATTCTGGATGGTATTCAGCATGATACAGTTATTGTTTTGCATTTAATGGGCAGTCACGGCCCGGCGTATTATGAACGTTATCCACCCAAAATGCGCCGTTTCACGCCAACCTGTGATACCAACCAGATCCAGGACTGCACCCGTGAAGCGCTCATCAATACTTATGACAATTCGATTTTGTATACCGATGATATTGTCAGCCGCACAATAGATATGTTGAAACAGCACACGGATATGAATACCGCCCTGGTGTATTTATCCGATCATGGCGAATCACTGGGCGAGAATGGAATCTATTTGCACGGTACGCCCTGGCTTATCGCGCCAGACCAGCAAACTCATATTCCACTGTTATTCTGGCTGTCGGATAACTACTCTCAGGGTTTTCATATCAACCGCCAATGCCTGCAGCAAAAAGGCAAAAATGATGAGGTTTCTCAGGACAACCTTTTCTCCACGCTGCTTGGGATGATGGATATTCGCACCCACGTCTACCAGCAAGGTCTGGACTTGCTGGCCACCTGCCGCCAGTAAGGCCCGTAATAAAGAAACCGCACGCAAGGATAAGGCCTGTCTCTTGCGTGCGACCAGTTGGTCTATTACATTGCACTCATGATAAAACATGCCGAACGTGACACCCGTGAACATATCCTGAATACAGGCGAGCAGTTGTGCCTGAAGAAAGGTTTTACGGGGATGGGGTTGAGTGAGCTTCTGAAAACCGCAGGTGTTCCCAAAGGCTCCTTCTACCACTATTTCCCGTCTAAAGAAGCCTTTGGTGTGTCAATGCTGGAGCGGTATTACGCACAATATGATAACCGCCTTGCCACACTCTTTGGTTGTGATTGCGGGGATGCGCCTGAGGTACGGGTAATTCGTTGGTTCGAGAACGCGGTAGAACAGTTCCGTCAGCAAACCCATATTACAGGCTGCCTTGCGGTAAAGCTCTCGGCGGAAGTCTGCGATTTATCAGAAGCAATGCGCGCCAGTATGGAAGCTGGCTCCTGTAAAGTGCAGGAACATCTGGCCAGGACGATTGAACAGGCAAAGCAGTCTGGTGCTGTCTCGCTTCACACTGAGAGTTATGCCCTGGCCCAGGTTCTTTATTCACTCTGGCTTGGTGCCAACCTGCAGGCGAAGACCGGGCGGTCTGTCGCTCCACTGGAAAATGCACTGGCCCATGTGAAGCAACTCTTTGCAAACAAACCCGATTAATTTTTGCTTCTCAACAAGACGACCGGTCTACTAAAGAGGTTTTATGTCTACAGATAAATTATTCACTCCACTGAAAGTGGGCGCAGTTACCTTATCTAACCGTGTACTGATGGCGCCACTTACTCGCCTGCGTAGCATTGAACCAGGGCAGGTGCCTACCGCACTGATGGCTGAGTATTACCGCCAGCGTGCATCTTCAGGTTTGATTATTTCTGAAGCGACTAACATTTCCCCACAAGCCCGGGGTTATGAAGGTGCGCCAGGTATTCACAGCGAAGCGCAGATTGCGGCATGGCATAAAATTACTGACAGCGTCCACCAGGAAAATGGCCATATTGCTGTTCAATTGTGGCACACAGGCCGTATTTCCCATTCATCCCTGCAACCAGAGGGTAAAGCTCCGGTTGCACCTTCTGCTATTCGTGCTGAAACTCGCACCACACTCAGAGATGAAAACGGACATGCAGTAAGGGTGGATACCACAGAACCACGGGCGCTAACAACAGAGGAAATTCCGGGAATAGTGGCGGACTTTCGCCAGGCGGTCGTTAATGCCAGAACAGCCGGTTTCGACCTGATTGAATTGCACAGTGCCCATGGCTATTTGCTGCACCAGTTTCTGTCTCCGGCTTCTAACCAGCGTACTGACCAGTATGGAGGCAGTATTGAAAACCGCACCCGGCTGGCCCTTGAAGTGGTTGATGCAGCCTGCGAAGCATGGTCAGCCGACCGTATTGGTATCCGCATCTCGCCTCTGGGGCCTTTTAATGGTCTGGATAATGGTGAAGACCAGGAAGAAGCAGCACTTTATTTTATTGAAGAGTTGAATAAACGTGGGCTGGCTTACCTGCATATTTCCGAACCCGACTGGGCAGGCGGCAAACCCTATAGCGATGCCTTCCGTCAGGCAGTGCGTGACCGCTTTAGCGGGGTTATCATTGGCGCCGGTGCTTACACACCTGAGAAAGCGCAGGCGCTTATCGAGCGCGGTTTAATTGATGCCGTCGCCTTTGGGCGTAGTTATATCTCCAACCCTGATCTGGTTGCTCGCCTCCAGCATAACGCCCCGCTCAATCCCCCGCGCCCGGAAACTTTTTACGGTGGCGATGCTCAGGGTTACACCGATTACCCCACGCTCTGACTCATTGCATTGATAGCGGCGCAGGTTCGCCGCTATACTTGATTCCCCTGTGTACCAACTGATGTAACACTAACGGAAGAGGAAAATTATGCGCTTACTCCACACTATGCTCCGCGTCGGGGATCTCCAGCGCTCTATTGCGTTTTATACTGAAGTTCTGGGTATGAAGCTCCTGCGTACCAGTGAAAATCCGGAATATAAATACTCCCTGGCATTTGTTGGCTATGGTCAGGAAAGCGATGAAGCGGTTATTGAACTGACCTGGAACTGGGGCGTTGACAGTTATGAAATGGGTACCGCTTTTGGTCATATCGCCATTAGCGTAGATGATGCCGCGCAGGCATGTGAGCGTATTCGCCAGAACGGCGGGAAAGTCACCCGTGAAGCAGGTCCGGTAAAAGGCGGTACAACTGTTATCGCATTTGTTGAAGATCCGGATGGTTATAAAATCGAGCTGATTGAAGCCAAAGATGCAGGCAAAGGCCTGGGCAACGCGTAATCACTCTCTGGCGGGCTTTTATGCCCGCCTTAGATTGATGAAAAAGAAGGGAAAAACGTGGTTTTCCCTTCTTTTTAGTTAGCAGCCGAAAATCAATGAATTGATTTTCCTGGTTTTTTATTAGGTGACATCCTTTCTTTCTGTGCGGACATGAGGTTTGTCATCAGACTCTGGCGGGCTTTTTATGCCCGCCTGCTGCATCCCCTCCTGAAATTTGCCATAATGCGCGCAGCTTTTACCGCAATAATGAGACGCTGATGTCGGAAAATGTTCAACTAAACGGTCTGAATGACCGCTTTCGTGGTTTTTATCCTGTTGTGATTGATGTTGAAACGGCTGGCTTTAACGCCCAGACGGACGCACTGCTGGAAATTGCCGCTGTCACGTTAAAAATGGATGAAGAAGGCTGGCTTTCAACTGACCAGACTCTGCATTTCCATGTCGAGCCGTTCGAGGGTGCCATTCTTAACCCGGAAGCACTGGCTTTCACAGGTATCGACCCTCACAACCCATTGCGCGGTGCGGTTACAGAGTATGAGGCGCTGCACGCTATTTTTAAAATGGTACGTAAGGGAATCAAGGAACAGGGGTGCTCGCGGGCTATCATCGTGGCGCACAATGCTAATTTTGATCACAGTTTTTTAATGGCGGCGGCAGAACGTAGCTCACTTAAACGCAACCCGTTTCACCCATTTGGTACATTTGATACCGCTGCACTCAGCGGCCTGGCGTTAGGCCAGACTGTGCTTGCTAAAGCCTGTCAGACTGCAGGCATCGCATTTGATAACGCTCAGGCGCACTCCGCCTTGTATGATACTGAACAAACAGCCCTACTGTTTTGTGAAATCGTGAATCGCTGGAAACGCCTCGGTGGCTGGCCTGTGGTACTGCCACAAGATACAGCAGAGAGCGGGCAGGTGTAACGTTCTCCAGACTCTGGCGACATTTCTCAGACTACGGGCATTAAAAAGGCGACATTGCGTCGCCTTTTTATTTGCGGGTAATTAATTACTCGCTCTGGCTGTCTTCGCGGTGGCGCTCTGCCGTTTCTTTAATCAGCGACTGCAACTCACCACGCTGGTACATTTCAATCACGATATCGCAACCGCCAACCAGTTCACCTTCTACCCACAATTGAGGGAATGTCGGCCAGTTAGCGTATTTCGGCAACTCGGCGCGGATATCCGGGTTTTGCAAAATATCAACATAAGCGAAGCGCTCACCACAAGCGGATAACGCCTGCACCGCTTGTGCGGAAAAGCCGCAACTTGGTAATTTAGGGGAGCCTTTCATATAAAGCAGGATTGGGTTTTCAGCTATCTGGCGCTGAATTTTTTCAATTGTAGAGCTCATTATCTTACTTCCTCAAAGCGGCAGGAAGGCATTGCTGGTCACAGTAAACAGGCCACAAAATCATGGTCTGCGCTGTCTTACCTGGCCGACAATACCGAAACCGTTAAACATGCTTTAAGGATAACAGTTTTCTCAAACAGAGAATACCCTGCGCCAGGTCAAACACTGGTCAGATAAACGTCATTTTGGTTATTTTTTTCGCGCATGAACACAAAAGCGCAAGGCAATATAAAAAGATTATTAACATTATCGTCTTATCTATATTAGAATCCTTTGGTTTAATCATTTTATGGCAGGCATGCAGCCTGCATTTTCAGGGGACTCAGACGAGTGGCGCGGATAAGCAAACTCTCTATTTCGTTCTGTGCACTGCTAATAACCTTGCCATGGACGCCTTCAACTCAGGCGTCGGAACATACCCGCCATTCGGCTTTGCAGAAGGCGCACCACAGCAATGTTATTCCCAAACACAGCAGCAAAAAAACCAGTACCCACAGCACCAAATCCACTAATCGTAAAACCCACAGTGTTTCGGCTTCTGCCAAAAAGCCAGTAATAAAAACCACCAGGCACACCACACATACAGCTAAAAATCATACCCGGGCCACGGTTCGTCAGGGCAGGTCTTCTCGCCTGGTGCGCAATGAAGTTCAAATGGAAACGGTGTGGACAGAGCAGTGCTCACGGGCACGCAAAGGCCATAAAAAACATTGTGTGAAGGTAAAAACAACACGTCCGTTAACAACCGCAGCACATAAGAAAGTGTTACGGGCCAAAACTGCAGCTATATCTACCCTAATGAATCAGATTGGCAAACCCTATCATTGGGGAGGCAGTTCCCCACGTACTGGGTTTGACTGCAGCGGTTTGGTCTACTATGCCTACAAAGATTTAGTTAAATTCCATATTCCGCGTACCGCCAATGAAATGTATCACCTGAGAGACGCAGCCCCTGTTGAGCGAGGGGAACTACAAAGTGGCGATTTAGTGTTCTTTCGTACTGAAGGCCGGGGTAGTGCAGACCACGTAGGCGTGTACATTGGGGGTGGAAAATTTATTCAGTCTCCGCGTAGTGGGCAGGACATCCAGATAACCTCCCTGAGTGAAGATTACTGGCAGCGCCATTATGTAGGTGCGCGCCGGGTAATGACGCCAAAAACCCTGCGATAAAATCTTGCCTGCTTTTTTGGAGCAGGCAAGGCATTCTTTTTATTCTAGTTTTATATTGGTAACATAAAGCCTTATAAAGTGTGTTATTTTTGTTAAGTACACAATAACAAGGAGTGAAGCAATGTCATTTGAATTACCTGCATTACCGTATGCAAAAGATGCGCTTGAACCGCACATTTCTGTGGAAACACTGGAATACCACTACGGTAAACATCATCAAACTTACGTGACCAACCTGAACAACCTGGTTAAAGGTACCCCTTTCGAAGGCAAGTCCCTTGAAGAGATCATCTGCTCTTCTGAAGGTGGTGTGTTCAATAATGCAGCTCAGGTCTGGAACCACACTTTCTACTGGAACTGTCTGGCACCTAACGCAGGTGGCGAACCGACTGGTGCAATTGCTGATGCCATCAATGCTGCTTTCGGTAGCTTTGCTGATTTTAAAGCAAAATTTAACGATGCCGCAGCTAAGAACTTTGGTTCTGGCTGGACCTGGCTGGTTAAACAGGCAGATGGTAGCCTGGCTATCGTTTCCACCTCTAACGCCGGTACACCGCTGACTGCAGGTGCGACACCGTTACTGACTGTTGATGTGTGGGAACACGCCTATTACATTGACTACCGTAATTCTCGCCCTAACTACCTGGAGCACTTCTGGGCTCTGGTAAACTGGGAATTTGTTGCGAAAAATCTCGCTGCATAATCGCGGTAACGATAAAAAAGCGAAGCTCGTGCTTCGCTTTTTTTTTGACCGAAAAAGTGTGAAATTAGTCAACTGTGTCACAAACACGGTTATCCACCTGGCGGTTAATTAATACCAGTAACAACCCTGTCGCGGCAACTACTGCGCCCATAACGGGTACCGTACTGTAACCCAGGCCTGCAGTTATTACCCCCCCACCAGCTGCAGCTCCCAGCGCATTCCCCAGATTAAAAGCGCCGATATTAACAGATGAAGCAAGGCCCGGAGCTTCACTGGCAACACGCATAACTCGCATCTGCAAAGGCGGAACCACACCAAATGTTGCAGCCCCCCAAACAATCATCATCAACGCGGCACCGGCATAGCTTTTACCCACCCAGGGCACCAGTGCCATACTGGTAATCAGTAGCACCAGGAAACCAATCAGCGTGCCTGTCACTGATTTATCCGCTAACCGCCCACTCCAATAATTCCCAATAGAAAAGCCAACACCGACAAGCACCAGCATGGCCGTGACAAACCCGGGTGTTGCGCCTGTAATAGTTTCAAGTACGGGAGCAATGTAGGTGTACAGCGTGAACATCGCGCCAGCACCCAGGACAGTTGTGAGCAGTGCTGCCAGTACCTGAGGTCGGACAAGAACCTTCAGTTCCTTCGCCACATCAGGCTTGTGGCCCTGAATGCCAGCCGGAATTGTCATAAACAAACTGAACATGGCTACCAGCCCCAGCGCACCAATCCCCAGGAAAGCCATACGCCAGCCAATATACTGTCCAAGCCAGGTTGCCGCCGGCACCCCACCGATATTGGCAATCGTCAGCCCCATAAACATCGTTGCGACAGCACTGGCCTGTTTATTCGCGGGGACAACACTGGCAGCCACCACAGCCCCCAGGCCAAAAAATGCCCCATGGTTCAGGCTGGTTATCACACGGGCAAACATCAACATGCCATAATCCGGAGCCACAGCAGAGAGCACATTACCCAAAGTAAAAATACTCATCAGAAAAACCAGGGCATTTCGCCGTGAATAACGCGACAACAACAGTGTCATCAAAGGGGCGCCAATCATTACCCCAACAGCATAGGCGCTAATCAGCATCCCGGCTGCGGGAATCGAAACATGCACACCTTCGGCAATAACAGGTAACAGCCCCATAGGTGAAAACTCAGTGGTACCAATCCCAAAAGCGCCTACTGCGAGAGCGAGTAATGGAAAATTGACTTTCATCACTACCTCAATTTTTAGCCAGCGCAAAGCAACGCAGGCACAGACAAAAAAGATGAAAACATGATGTCAGTCACACTTCATTTTGAAAAGTGGCAATAGTGATAATAGAGTTTTGCTAAACGGTAAAGAATCAGTGGGGCAGGAAGGGAGAAAAACGCAACAACCAGGCGATAGTGTATTAGTTGTCAGTAAGGCACAAAACTAACAACGCCACCGCCTGGGCAACGATAACTGTGTAAAAACAGTACAGGCCTTAATGCAGGATGGCAATCAGCGCCGTTGCAACAATCAGACCTAAGGTAATAACAGTCGTAGTCAGTGAATATCTCAATTCAGTTGGCATGATTAATTCCTTATTCCCTGTAAAAAGTGGGTGTAGATCATTTTTACACAGTTTGGCCGTAAAATCCTTAAAGATTTAGTTTGATATGTGCTTTAGCACTTCCACTTTTACTCAATATAAGACAAAATCGCACGCTGACTTATTACGTACCGGCCACTATCCCCTCCTTTTCGTTTTATGTCGCAATCCCGGCATGCTGGCAACCCAATTCGTTGCTTACAGGGATAAGCCCAGGCAAACGTTTAACCAATTATATTTCAGGAGTTTAGGGTATGGTCTGGAGTGACATCAAATGGCAACTATAAAAGACGTCGCGAAACGCGCAAACGTTTCCACTACAACCGTATCACACGTTATTAACAAAACGCGTTTTGTTGCGGAAGACACCCGTAATGCGGTGTGGGCAGCAATTAAAGAACTGCACTATTCACCCAGCGCGGTAGCACGCAGCCTGAAAGTGAACCACACAAAATCTATTGGTCTGCTTTCCACGAGCAGTGAGGCCCCCTATTTTGCTGAAATTATTGAAGCGGTTGAGAACAGCTGTTTTGCCAAAGGCTACACACTGATTCTCGGCAATGCGCACAATAATTTTGAAAAGCAGCGAGCCTACCTGTCAATGATGGCGCAAAAGCGCGTTGATGGCCTGCTGGTTATGTGTTCAGAATATCCCCAGGAACTGCTGTCTATGCTGGAAGAGTACCGCCATATTCCGATGGTGGTTATGGACTGGGGTGAAGCACGGGCAGATTTTACCGACTCTGTCATTGATAACGCCTTCGAAGGCGGTTACATGGCTGGCCGGTATTTAATTGAGCGTGGACACCGGGAAATTGGCGTGATATCAGGTCAACTGGAACGCAACACCGGCTCAGGACGGCTTTCCGGCTTCATGAAAGCAATGAGCGAAGCCGGTATCAATGTCCCTGAGTCATGGGTTGTCCACGGCGATTTCGAACCCGAGTCTGGCTACAACGCTATGCAGCAAATCCTTACCTGTCCGCAACGCCCAACAGCTGTGTTTTGTGGCGGAGATATAATGGCGATGGGGGCTATCTGTGCTGCCGATGAAATGGGGCTGCGTGTGCCGCAGGATATCTCGATTATTGGTTACGATAACGTGCGCAACGCGCGTTACTTTACCCCGGCACTGACCACGGTTCACCAGCCCAAAGATTCTCTCGGCGAGACGGCTTTTAATATGCTGCTCGACAGAATTATCAATAAGCGCGAAGAGTCTCAGACTATTGAGGTTCATCCCCGCCTTATTGAACGTCGTTCTGTTGCTGATGGCCCGTTCATGGATTATCGCCGTTAATCATCCTGCGGGAGTTGACCCGGCTCCCGCAACCACTCACTGTTCAGAGTGCCGCTATCTCCCAGATAATCCAGCACCCACTGTAAAGCCGGCGAGGCATCACTTTGCCGCCATGTCAGGCAACAGGCAGAATCGGGGTAAGGATTTTCAAGCCGCAGACTCACCCATTCACCGCGTTCAATAAATGGCTGTGCCATGTGCGCCGGCACCATGCCGATACCGATGCCCTCACTCAGGCAGGCAAAACCACACTGCCAGTCGGGTACCACTATCCGACGCTGATTACTGAGTTGCCAGGTTATCCTTTTAGGCAGTTCACGCGAGGTATCTTCCAGAACCAGAGATGGCCACTGGCGAAGTACGTCATCGCCAATAAAACCTGTCATCTGCGCAAGCGGGTGCGATGCAGCGACCACACAACGCCATGCCATGCTCCCCATATCACGAAAGCCGTACCGCCCACCGACAGGCACAGCCTGTGTCGCGCCAATCGCCAGTTCGACCCGCCCATCTGCCAGCGCATCCCACACACCGTTGAACACTTCCGGCCGTACATGCAACTCCACATCCTGGAATTGATGATAAAAATCCTGCACCAACTGACGGGTTCTTGCCGGACGAACAATGGTGTCGACCGCAATAGCCAGTGAACCACGCCAGCCATTCGCTATCTGCTGGCACTGCAGGCGTGTTTCATGCATTTTTTTGATAACACTGCGACCTTCCTGTAAAAAACACCGGCCAGCGGCAGTCAGTTCTACATCTTTATGGCGGCGTTCAAACAGTTCGACCGACAGCCAGGATTCCAGTTGTCGCACTGTATAACTGATTGCCGAAGGTACACGGTGTAACTCCTGGGCAGCGCCGCTAAAACTGCCATTGCGAGCGACGGCATCCACCACTTCAAGTGCATATTCTGACCACATAACCTGCCTGCAAAAATTTTGAAAGGAATAAGCAAATTTTAGCGTTTCACAAAGATGGATGCACTTTTTACACTCACGCCACGAATTTTGTTATATCAGGATTGACCATGAGTACCTCCCGTCTCTTTATTACCTGGCTTGCAGGGCTAAGCATGCTGGGCTTTCTGGCAACCGATATGTACCTGCCAGCGTTTAGTGCCATTCAGGTCTCACTGGGGGCTCCCCCGTCTGCCATCAGTGCCAGTTTGAGTGTGTTTCTCGCCGGTTTCGCTCTGGCCCAGTTAATTTGGGGCCCACTCTCAGACCATTTTGGTCGCCGCCCTGTTTTGTTGACCGGGCTGGTGATTTTTGCACTGAGTTGTGCCGGGATTTTTTTCGTCACTTCACCAACAGCATTTCTGGTTTTGCGGTTTATGCAGGCCGTTGGGGTATGTTGCGCAACAGTAAGTTGGCAGGCACTGGTTACTGACCGTTTCTCCGGGCAACAGGCTAATCGCGTCTTTGCCACCATTATGCCTTTGGTTGCGCTTTCCCCGGCACTGGCTCCTCTTGCCGGTAGCTGGATACTGCGCCATTTTACCTGGCAGGCAATATTCGCCTGTCTGTTATTCATTACACTTCTGCTGATTTTACCCCTCAGGCATTACACCAGTGCACAACGCCCACAACGTACAGCGCATTCTCAACCCACCCTTTACTCCTCTTTGTTGCGTCATCAAGGGTACTGCGGCAATGTCATCATATATGCGGCCTGCTCAGCCAGTTTTTTTGCCTGGCTCACAGGTTCCCCCTTTATTCTTCACCAAATGGGGTTCGGGCCTGAGGCAATAGGACTGAGCTATGTACCACAAACACTGGCTTTTTTGCTGGGCGGTTTTGGTTGCCGTAGTGCACTGAAAAAGTGGCAAGGGCGGCAAATGTTACCCTGGATGCTGGGGATATTTACCGTGAGTGTTGCCACTGTTTTTGGTGTGTCACTGACCACATCGCCTTCTTTGGTCAGCCTGTTGGTACCCTTCTGCCTGATGGCGCTGGCAAACGGTGCAATTTATCCTGTTGTCGTGGCACAGGCCCTGCAGCCGTTTCCTCAGGCTGCCGGGCGGGCAGCCGCATTACAAAACACGCTGCAACTGGGGCTTTGTTTTCTGGCAAGCCTGCTGGTTTCCATGATGGTATCCACACCGCTGATTGCCACAACCAGCATTATGTTAAGCACCCTGGTTCCTGCCTGGGTAGGCTACCAGTTACAGGCAATAGCCGTTGCCAAAAACCCTCATCCCGTCCGCTCCACACGTTAGCGATAATGTCATTTTTTTGTAATTAGCTTGCTAACAATTTTCTATTGAATCACATTGTTACGCGGCATATACTGATATGAGGCTCGGGATACCGGGCCTGCATTCTTTCTTTCGGGGGCCCCGACTCCCGTTTTCAGATGGCCTGTCATCAGGCGACCACCTGCTTTTATATCGCGTCCGGTTCCGGGCTTATGTTTTTTTTGCTGTGAGACAACTCACAATGTCAAATTAGCGACTACGCTTTTTTAGTGTCTGCTCACAGTCAGGTGATGGAGAAACTATGAGTTCATCGTGTATAGAAGAAACCGCGATAAAAGATAATGAATGGTTCCGCATTGTCAGTGAATTGCTGTCACATGCGGGTGTCGCGATAAATGGTAATAGTCCTGCGGACATCCAGGTAAAAAATCCTGATTTTTTTAAACGCATATTGCAGCAAGGTTCTTTGGGATTAGGTGAGAGTTATATGGACGGCTGGTGGGATTGCGACCGTCTTGACCTGTTTTTCACTAAAGTGCTCAGAAATGGTCTGGAAAACCAACTCCCCCATCATTTTAAAGATACGTTGCGTATTCTGTCCGCCCGCCTGTTTAATCTGCAAAACCGTAAACGAGCCTGGATTGTTGGTAAAGAGCATTACGACCTGGGTAATGACCTCTTCACCAGAATGCTCGATCCTTTTATGCAATATTCCTGTGGCTACTGGAAAAAAGCCACTGACCTGGAAACTGCACAACAGGATAAACTGAGAATGATCTGCGAAAAACTGCAGCTCAAGCCGGGAATGACCTTGCTGGATATTGGTTGCGGCTGGGGTGGGCTTGCGGCATTTGCAGCAAAAAATTACGGTGTGTCGGTATACGGTGTAACAATTTCAGCTGAACAGCAAAAACTTGCACAGGCGCGTTGTGAAGGGCTGGATGTCACAATATTGCTGCAAGACTACCGTGATCTGGCCATGCAGTTTGATCGCATTGTTTCTGTAGGCATGTTTGAGCATGTCGGCCCCAAAAATTATGAGACTTACTTTGCTGTTGTCAATCGGTGTCTGAAGCCTGAAGGGATCTTCCTGCTGCATACCATTGGTTCAAACAAAACAGACAACAATGTTGACCCATGGATAAATAAATACATTTTCCCCAACGGTTGTCTGCCATCAGTAAAACATATCGCTCAGGCCAGCGAGCCTTATTTTGTTATGGAAGACTGGCACAATTTCGGCTCAGATTACGACAAAACGCTGATGGCATGGTACCAGCGGTTTTTGGCGTGCTGGCCAGAAATAGCAGATAATTATTCGGAACGGTTTAAGCGGATGTTTACTTATTATCTGAACGCCTGTGCAGGTGCATTTCGTGCACGAGACATTCAATTGTGGCAGGTTGTCTTTAGCCGCGGCATTGAAAATGGCCTTCGTGTTCCGCGCTGAATAAAGGTTCCTGATGTAAAAAAACCACCCGCAACCCGCAGGTGGTTTTTTTATTTGAACCTGGCGTTATTCGCCTGTACAAGGCTCAACAGGCGCGCTAAACCTGCGCAAGGATACCCGACTCAGCCCTGCTTTTCTGCCAGTGCCTGGCTCAGGCTGGCGGCAGTGGCGTCCCGGGTTGCCAGTACGCGCTCAACAGTATCTACAATCGCCTGCGTCTGTGGGTCGATTTCAATATTTACGCGTTGCCCCAGTTTACGCGTACCCAGCGTAGTGCGTTGCAATGTTTCCGGAATTAAATGTACGCAAAAGCGGGTGGCAGTCACTTCGCCGACTGTCAGACTGATACCATCAATACCGATGTAGCCTTTATGCAGAATGTACTTCATCAGGGAAGCATCCTGGATTTTAAACCAAATCTGGCGGTTATTTTCAGAGGTGATGATTTTCGCCACTTCAGCGGTAGTCATAATATGGCCGGACATTAAATGCCCACCAATTTCATCACTGAATTTTGCCGCACGCTCGACATTGACCAGCGAGCCTGGCGTAATGTCACCAAGATTGGTGATACGCAGTGTCTCTTTCATTAAATCAAAACTGACGCGATTGGCGTCTATTCCCGTTACTGTCAGGCAACAACCGTTATGTGCGACTGAAGCTCCCTCTTCCAGACCGGGCAGCATAGCGTCCGGCAGCTCTACAACGTGTGTACGAAAGTTTTCTTTTTCATCAATAGCCACTACGGTGGCTATTCCCTGCACAATACCCGTAAACATATTCTCTCCTGCAGCGGTTTCACCCCGCCTGAATTTTACAAAATAAGAAGCACAATAACAGGTGCCCCTGGTGCATGCCAGCTAACCATTAATGGCACTATTTTTTTCACTGGCGTAATAGTAAACTCCCGCTACAATAGTCTGGCAATTTCCTCAGTTTCATCCCCCTGCTGCCAGGTGAGGCGGCATGTAATTCTTTCCTAAAACAAAAAGATATAGGTGTATTCGTGCAGAAGTATCTAACAGAAGCGCGTCAGTTATTAGCACTGGCTATTCCGGTTATTCTTGCGCAAATCGCCCAAACTGCAATGGGCTTTGTGGATACCGTAATGGCCGGGGGCTACAGTGCCACGGATATGGCAGCCGTTGCGATAGGGACTTCAATCTGGTTCCCCGCAATTCTGTTTGGACATGGGCTGTTACTGGCATTGACGCCGGTTGTTGCGCAACTAAATGGTTCCGGTCGCCGTGACAAGGTAGCGACCCAGGTACGCCAGGGGTTCTGGCTGGCGGGTATTGTTTCCGTGTTGATAATGGCCGTGTTGTGGAACGCAGGCTATATCATCCATGCCATGAAAGATATTGATCCGGCGATGGCGGATAAATCAGTTGGTTATTTGCACGCCTTACTCTGGGGGGCTCCTGGCTACCTCTTTTTCCAGGTCGTGCGTAACCAGTGTGAGGGGCTGGCAAAAACTAAACCTGGCATGGTAATGGGGTTTATTGGGCTACTGGTCAACATTCCGGTTAACTATTTGTTCATTTATGGGCATTTCGGTTTCCCTGAACTGGGCGGTGTGGGCTGTGGCGTCGCCACCGCGATGGTGTTCTGGGTGATGTTCGGATGTATGTTATGGTGGTCGCATCGGGCACGCAGCCTGCGCGATATTTATGCGGTGGAGATTTCTCCCGGCCCGGACTGGAAATTGATATGGCGCCTGGTGCAACTCGGCCTGCCTATTGCCCTGGCCTTGTTCTTCGAAGTGACATTATTTGCCGTAGTGGCTTTGCTGGTTGCGCCTCTGGGTATTGTTAATGTGGCAGGCCACCAGATTGCCCTGAATTTCAGCTCACTGATGTTTGTATTACCCATGTCTCTTGGCGCAGCTGTCACGATTCGGGTCGGTTTTCGCCTTGGGGAAGGCTCCACACCCGCAGCTAAAATTTCCGCATTATCCGGGCTGCTGCTTGGTGTTTGTATGGCAGCTGTTACCGCGGTGTTTACCGTCAGTTTCCGGTATCACATTGCCACGCTGTATAACGAAAACCCTGCCGTTGTGGCACTGGCGGCACATCTTATGTTGCTGGCTGCAATATACCAGATTTCGGATTCAATACAGGTTATTGGCAGCGGGATACTGCGTGGTTACAAAGATACCCGCTCCATCTTCTACATTACTTTTATTGCCTACTGGGTTATTGGCCTGCCGTCGGGCTACCTGCTGGCACTCACAGATATTATCGTTGCACCGATGGGGCCAGCAGGCTTCTGGACCGGGTTTATCCTGGGGTTAACGTCCGCCGCCATATTAATGATGATACGGATGCGCTTCCTGCAAAAACAACCCGCTGAGCGCATTCTGCACCGGGCAGCTCACTAATCAAACAGCCACCCTGTGCTGGTGGCTGTTTTTGCATCGTTCTGCACACTTGTCCAGCAATTGCGTGAATGGAAAAAGAAAATTGTTATTTTTCTCTTGTCACCAAACGGCACTGCCGTTAATATGCGTCCCGCTGTAAGGCACTGTGATGCGTTCATAGCTCAGTTGGTTAGAGCACCACCTTGACATGGTGGGGGTCGTTGGTTCGAGTCCAATTGAACGCACCATTCTTACTTTTGTGCGTCCGTAGCTCAGTTGGTTAGAGCACCACCTTGACATGGTGGGGGTCGGTGGTTCGAGTCCACTCGGACGCACCATTCTAAATAATACTCTTCGTCAGTTCTGTATTTTCTCCCAGTTGATTCACCTCTTCAGTCGCACATATTGTTTGTACTCTCCGTGTTTTTTCTGGCTGGTGACAAGACATCTTTTTTGTTAAAAGAAGTAAGAAATGCCCATTTCAGGCAAGTAAATGTATAAAACAGCTATTTTGAATACTTTTTCTGTCAGTGATACAGATCATGGTTCTTCAGCCCTCTTGTTGTGCACCTTTCAGCCTGCTTCCCCCTTTCTTCTCATAGCGCATAAAACAAAACTAACCTGATGATAACAAATCATTGTAACTGTGCCTGAATTCCCTATGAAACACCGTTTTTATTTTCATTCTTCTGGGATTTAGGATTATAATAGCGGCTATCATTGGTTTTGAATGGTTTCAGCAAATTGGACAGTTTCTTTCTGCAAAATTGCCCTTACTCGCCTCCACAGCCTGAAACTCAAGCACACTTAATTCTGCACGCTTTTCTTTCGTCACCTATCCTTAACTTTCGGGTGGTGTCGCAACACTGTAATTCTGATTTCCGCTCTGGCTGCTATCAACCGGCGGCTGGAGAACAATTCCTCAACCTTCTCAACTTACAGATAAGATTGTCATGAAAAAGACCAAAATCGTTTGTACTATCGGCCCAAAAACCGAATCTGAAGAAATGCTGACTAAAATGCTCGAAGCGGGCATGAATGTGATGCGTTTGAACTTCTCTCACGGAGATTACGAAGAACACGGTCAGCGCATCAAAAACCTGCGTAATGTCGTGGCAAAAACCGGTAAGCACGCAGCAATCCTGCTGGATACCAAAGGCCCTGAAATCCGCACCATGAAACTGGAAGGCGGCAATGATGTTTCTCTGAAAGCGGGCCAGACTTTCACGTTTACTACTGACAAGACTGTGGTTGGTAACAGCGAAATGGTTGCTGTGACTTATGAAGGCCTTACGACTGACCTGTCTGTGGGTAATACCGTTCTGGTTGACGATGGCCTGATTGGTATGGAAGTAACCGCCATCGAAGGCAACCGTGTTGTGTGTAACGTACTGAACAACGGTGACCTGGGTGAAAACAAAGGGGTTAACCTGCCTGGTGTTTCCATCGCACTGCCAGCACTTGCTGAAAAAGATAAACAGGACCTGATCTTTGGTTGCGAGCAAGGCGTTGACTTCGTTGCAGCATCTTTTATTCGTAAACGTTCCGACGTTGAAGAAATTCGTGCCCACCTGCAAGCTCATGGTGGTGACAACATTCAGATAATCTCCAAAATTGAAAACCAGGAAGGCCTGAACAATTTTGACGATATCCTTGATGCATCTGACGGCATTATGGTTGCCCGTGGCGACCTGGGTGTAGAGATCCCGGTAGAAGAAGTTATTTTCGCTCAGAAAATGATGATCGAAAAATGTATCCGCGCACGCAAAGTGGTTATCACTGCAACGCAAATGCTGGACTCTATGATCAAGAACCCGCGTCCTACTCGCGCAGAAGCGGGTGACGTGGCTAACGCAATCCTTGATGGCACTGATGCCGTTATGCTGTCTGGCGAATCCGCCAAAGGCAAATACCCACTGGAAGCCGTTTCTATCATGGCAACTATTTGCGAACGCACTGACCGTGTGATGAGCAGCCGCCTTGATGATAACCACGACAGCCGTAAACTGCGTATCACCGAAGCTGTTTGCCGTGGTGCGGTGGAAACGGCTGAGAAACTGGATGCCCCTCTGATTGTTGTCGCAACGCAGGGTGGCAAGTCCGCTAAATCGGTTCGTAAATACTTCCCGAATGCAACCATTCTGGCGCTGACAACTAACCCGCAGACTGCTCGCCAGTTGGTACTCAGCAAAGGTGTTATTGCTCAGCAGGTCACTGAAATTGCCTCTACTGACGATTTCTACCGCCAGGGTAAAGAAGCAGCACTGGCCAGCGGCTTAGCACGTAAAGGCGATGTTGTGGTTATGGTTTCTGGTGCTCTGGTACCAAGCGGTACTACCAACACCGCTTCTGTACATGTACTTTAAATTTATTTTACGCAGTTTATGCTTTGTTAAAGGCGCCTCTGGCGCCTTTTTTTATTTTTCCAGTACACTTTTAAAAAAAATACCGATAGGCCTTTACTATTTAAATTCCGTTAATGGAAGTTTAATCCGATGAAAAGAACAGAATTAATCGCGAATTTTTAACTGGAAGTGTACATTCGATGCTTCTTTGAGCGAACGATCAAAAATAGGTGTATTCCCATCAAAAAAATATTCTCATACTAAAAAAGTTTGTGTAATACTTGTAGCGCTACATGGAGATTAACTCAATCTAGAGGGTATTTATAATGAATCGTACTAAACTGGTACTGGGCGCGGTAATCCTGGGTTCTACTCTGCTGGCTGGTTGCTCCAGCAATGCTAAAATCGATCAGCTGTCTTCTGACGTTCAGACTCTGAACGCTAAAGTTGACCAGCTGAGCAACGACGTGAACGCAATGCGTTCCGACGTTCAGGCTGCTAAAGATGACGCAGCTCGCGCTAACCAGCGTCTGGACAACATGGCTCACTCTTACCGTAAGTAAGAGCCCGTGTGATGAAAATGCCGCACTTTGTGCGGCATTTTTATTTGTAATCAGTCTTTCTTCTTCTGCCCGTTGTGTCCCCCTGAGTGTCCCCCACTACGTTTACCAGCTCCATACCACAGGCAGTAAACACAACGATTCCTGATACTGCTCCCGGCCTTTGAAATCTAAGATTCCTCTTACTCCGGGACTGACAAACTTTTCCGGCCCCATTTTTCGGACAGGAATACCGATTTTTCACTGTCAATATTTACAGCAGTTATTTTTGCATAAAACTTTTGTATTAATATAGAGTTGGTTTTGTTGTTACCGGTTATCTGAGTTATTTAAAAAAGTTTTAGCGCCAGGCGTGCTACCTAATTTTTGGTAATAAAAAATCAGAACCATGACAATTTTTAGAATTAAGACTGTTCTGTATTTAAATTTTTATTAAGGCAAGTAAACACTAAACACTGTTGTTGGTAGTTACATTAACTGCCCGGCTTTTCTTTTTATGGTACGTATCATAGCTTCCAGCCCCTGGGTTCGGGATGGTGTAAGTTGGCGAGCCATATCCAGCCGCTCAAACCAGGGACGAACATCCAATGCCACCACCGCTTCTGGCGTCAACCCCTGGTACAGGGAAAAAACGATAGCCAGCAGTCCCTTAACTAAAGCGGCATCACTGTCGCCCCTAAAACGGACCAGTCCCTCTTCGGTAACACCCAGAACAAGCCATACCTGGCTCTGGCAGCCTTCAACCAGGTTATCTTTACAGTGTAAATCTGCGGGCAAAGTATCCAGTCTTTGCCCCAGTTCAATCATGTACAGGTACCTTTCTTCACGGTTGGCGCAACGGGAAAAATTTTTAACCAGTTTGTCTTTGTCAGGTAATACAGCCACTCAACGCCTCCATTGGCACTTCTTGCTCAGCCCAGCAATTGCTGAATACGGTGCAGGGATGTAACCAGCTCATCCACTTCTTCACATGTGTTATACAGCGCAAACGATGCCCGGCACATTGCCGGTACCTGGTAATGCGACATCAGCGGCATGGCACAGTGGTGCCCGGTACGCACGGCAATACCGTAGCTATCCAGAAAACTGCCAACATCGTAAGCATGGTGCTGCCCCAAATTGAATGCAATGACCCCTTCCCGTTCAGCCGGCCCGTAGATGCGCAGGTCTGGCACCGTTCGCAGCATTTCCATGGCATAGTGGATGAGCTCAGTCTCCCAGTCATGAATAGCGTCCATACCCAGGTGGGTGACATACTCTATTGCCGCACCCAGGCCAATAATTCCGGTAATATTGGGCGTTCCAGCTTCAAAGCGCCACGGCGAACGGGCATACCGTGTCCCCTCCGTAAGGCTGACCGATTCAATCATTGCCCCACCACCAGACCAGGGCGGCATAGATTCCAGAATATCAGCCCGCCCATATAACACCCCGGTGCCCGATGGCCCGTACAACTTATGGCCGGAGAATACATAAAAATCACACCCCATCGACAGAACATCTACCGGGCCATGGACTGCACCCTGTGCGCCATCAACCAGTACCGTCACTCCCGCCTGCTTTGCTTTAGCTATCAGTGTTTCAAGTGGTGCAATGGTGCCCAGTACATTTGAAACCTGAGCAACAGCCAGCAGGCGCGTTCTGCTGTCGATGAGTGTGTCCAGCGCATCAATCTGGAGGGTTCCATCACTATTAAGAGGAATTACGCGCACAGAGGCGCCTGTGCGCTCACACAGCATTTGCCAGGGCACGATATTGGCGTGATGTTCCATCTCACTAATAATGATATTGTCGCCAGTACTGACATGCTGGTTGCCCCAGCTGTTTGCCACAAGGTTAATCCCTTCTGTTGTTCCGCTGGTGAATACAATTTCACTGGCGCTCTGAGCGTGGATGAAATCGGCCACCTGCTGGCGTACAGCCTCAACGCGCGACGTGGCCTCTGCGCTAAGGGTATGTATGCCCCGATGTACTGCCGCATAGTGGTGCTGCTCAAAGTCGGACTGGGTTTCGATAACAAATAGTGGTTTCTGTGCGCTTGCCGCACTGTCGAGATACACCAGCGGTTTATCATTCACCATCTGTGCCAGTACAGGAAAATCAGACCGCGCCTGTGCTATTTTCTCATTCATCATTGCCTCTCTTCCGGCAGCCGCAACCCAATGCGCTCAAGAACAACGCCACGCAATGATTCATCAGCGATGGCATCGGTCAGTTCCGCAGCAAACGCATAAATAATCATGCGCCGGGCTGCAGACTGGCTTATTCCCCGTGTTTGCAGATAAAACAATTGCTCGTTATCTATGCGCCCGACCGTGGCTCCATGGCTGCATTTCACATCATCGGCATAAATTTCTAATTGTGGTTTGGTATCCACCTCAGCCAGACGGCCAAGTAACAAATTGTTATTGGTCATTTGCCCGTCGGTTTTGATGGCATGTGGCGCTACCGTTATCTGCCCGTTAAACACCGCACGCGCAGTATCCTGCACAATTGTTTTATGCAATTGCCGGCTGTTGCCATAGCCCTTGTTATGGGCAAGCCAGGTCCGGGAGTCACACACTTCACGTCCCACTGGTAATGCCAGGCTGTTTATCCGCACTGTGGCATTCTCACCGTCGATACGCCCACTGGTGTGATGGCGTACCAGCTGGCCGCCTAACAAGTAGCTATTGCTGAACACACGACAATCCTGGTTCACCCAGAGGTCATTATGGGAGAAGTGGTAAGCCCGTGGGTTTTCAAACCCCAGTTTAACGTGGTGCAATTCGCTGTTTTCACCGGCAACGATGCTCAGACGCGCCCCCGTGAAATGCGCCTGGGTATGTTGACTGGCATAGTATTCAATTACCGTAGCCTTGCTGTTGCTCCCCAGCGTAAGGTGACAACGCGTATGGCTAAATGGCAGAGCGTCATGGTCATTGCCGCTACTCATACTGATATTCATCAGCACCAGTGGTTTATCAGTTACCCGTTCTGGCGGCACTTCTATGTGCAAAACACCCGGGGCCATGCTTTCTGTCAGGTGCAGGAAAATCTCTTGCTGTATTGCGTCCGGTACACTACCCGGATGGTTTTGCCACTGTACCCTGAAGCCACAGGCTGTTGGGTCGTCACTTAACTCCGGCGAATAGCGGCCATTCACCAGCACCACACACACGGCATCCATGGGTAATGCCAGCCCGTCACGGACATCACGCCCAGGCAGAGTTGTTTGTGGCGGCACGAACACATAACGTGATAGCGCATCCAGTGAGGTGTATTTCCAGTTTTCCTGTTTGCGGTCTGGTAACCCTTCCCGCAATAACTGCTGCATATGCGCCTGTGCTTCACCGTTTTTACTGTTATCACTGGCGGCGAATAAATGGTGCCATTGTTGCAGTGGATTATTTCCCTTCGCTAAGCCAGCCATAACCCTGCTCCTCCAGTTGTTTTACCAGACTGAAATCACCCGATTTGACGATGCGTCCCTGGTAGAGCACATGCACTTTATCCGGCTTGATGTAATCCAGAATCCGTTGGTAATGGGTAACAATAATGAAGGCGCGTTGCCCGTCACGCAGCGCGTTAACACCTGCCGCGACAATTTTCAGTGCATCAATATCCAGCCCCGAGTCAGTCTCATCGAGGATGCATAAACTGGGTGAAAGAACTGCCATTTGCAAAATATCGTTACGTTTTTTCTCGCCCCCGGAAAAACCGACATTTACCGGGCGAGTGAGCAAATCTTCCGGCATGCCCAGTTGCTGAATTTTTTCTTCCAGTAAATCCTGGAAATCAAAACGATCCAGCTTCTCCAGCCCCCGGTATTCTCTGACAGCGTTCAGCGCAGTTTGCAGGAAGAACTGGTTACTCACTCCCGGGATCTCAACCGGGTACTGGAAAGCCATAAAGACCCCTTCACCAGCGCGCTCTTCCGGTGACAGAGCTAATAAGTCTTTTCCTTTAAACAGGACACTTCCCTCAGTAACTTCATAATCCTCACGCCCGGCGAGAGTGGCTGACAAGGTACTCTTGCCTGAACCATTCGGCCCCATAATGGCATGGACTTCCCCTGGACTGATGGACAAACTCAGCCCTTGCAGAATCGCTTTCCCTTCTGCGCTCACATGGAGATCTTTAATTTGCAACATACTTTATTCCTTACCTTTGAGTTTTAGCCAACGCTGTGTTCAAGGCTGATAGCCAGTAATTTTTGTGCTTCGACGGCAAACTCGAGAGGCAACTCGGAGAACACATCCTTACAAAAACCATTCACAATCATTGAGATAGCATCATCTTCGCTAATTCCTCTTTGCAGGCAATAAAACAACTGGTCTTCACCAATACGTGACGTAGTGGCTTCATGCTCCAGTTGCGCACTGTTATTGCGGCACTCCACATAAGGGAAGGTATGTGCGCCACAATCAGGGCCAATTAGCATGGAGTCGCATTGGGTGTAATTACGGGCGTTAGTGGCTGTTGGCATAATTTTCACCAGACCACGGTAGCTATTCTGGCTCCGCCCGGCGGAAATCCCTTTTGAAATAATGGTCGAACGGGTATTTTTCCCGATATGGATCATTTTGGTGCCAGTATCCGCCTGTTGGTGGCCGCTGGTCAGAGCCACCGAGAAAAATTCACCAATGGCATTGTCGCCTTTAAGAATACAACTGGGATATTTCCAGGTAATTGCTGAGCCCGTTTCTGACTGGGTCCATGACATTTTGCTGTTTTGGCCTTCGCACAGCGCACGCTTGGTAACAAAATTCAGGATGCCACCGGTATTGTTGCCCCCGGGGAACCAGTTTTGTACCGTGGAGTACTTCACTTCGGCGTCTTTGAGAATAATGACTTCCACTACAGCCGCATGCAGCTGGTAACTTTCGCGAACCGGCGCTGAGCAACCTTCGATGTAACTCACATAACTGCCTTCATCGGCAACCAGTATGGTTCGTTCAAACTGCCCGGTCTTTTCCGCATTAATGCGAAAATAGGTGGAGAGTTCCATTGGGCAACGCACACCTTTGGGTATGTATATAAATGTGCCATCGGAAGCGACTGCCGCATTGAGTGCCGCAAAGAAGTTATCATTGGCCGGAACCACCGTTCCCAGGTACTGTTTCACCAGTTCCGGGTGGTGCGCGATGGCATCGCCAAAAGAGCAGAAGATAATACCCTGCTCTGCCAGCGTTTCACGGTAAGTGGTGGCGACAGATACCGAGTCAAAGATGGCGTCAACCGCCACTGACTGGCCTTCCCGTACCGGAACACCCAACTGGTTAAACGCAGCTTCAACTTCCTCTGTTAGGAAATTCTCCCCACTGGCCTGCTGAACAGCACCAGGTTCGGAGGCACAGCTATCATCGCAGTGCCCGCAAGAAGGTGCTGAGTAATAACTGAAATCCTGGTAATTCAGTTTGTCATAATGGGCTTTGAGCCAGTGCGGCTCTTTCATTTTCTGCCAGGCACGAAAGGCATTCAGTCGAAAATCCAGCATCCAGTCGGGTTCATTACGCCGTGCTGAAATCGCCCTGACCACCTCTTCGCTCAGGCCTTTGCCCAGTTCATCAGTTGGCAACTGTGTGAAAAATCCCTCCTTGTAATTGAGTTTTCCTTGCCAATAGCCTGTTGCTTGTGTGTCTCGTGCCATAATTACTCCGCTTCAACCCCAAAGCTTTCACCACATCCACATTCATGCTGTGCTTTGGGGTTGTGAAATTTAAACACCTGATTCAGGCCTTCACGCACATAATCCACATGAGTACCATCGATGACAGGCAGCGCTGCCAGTTCAACCCAGAGCCTGGCCTGGCCGTGCTCGCACAACAGACAGTCTGGTGGTGGCTCCGTTACCCCGGACAGTACATAAGCAAAACCCGCACAGCCCGACACTTTGATACCAAGCCGCACTCCCTGAAGGCCGGGAGTCACTTCAACTAAGTGCACTATCTGTTGCGCAGCCGCATCTGTCAGTGTTATGCCCTGCCAGTTCATTTCGGCGGGGTCAAATAAACCGGAGTCTGTTGCCATGTATCACCTCAACCTATGTTTAGCTTGTAAAGCTAATGTTAATGATACGTATTATCGATTCAACCCTGAGATACCAAGGGTATTGCCGGATTATGATTTTTTGCTACCTGTTAATAAGCATAGACGCTCAAAAAACGTGCTACCTGTTGTCGGTTACGTTTTTTAATTAATTGATACTCAAGTTTTTATTGCTTCCAGAAAGGTACTTCCCGGGGGAGAATAAAACATGTATAGGCAATACCTATTTATCAAACAGGCCACGCAAACCGCTATTGCTGGCCCTGATTTAGCTGGCATTGATACATAACAGACATGGTTTACTGACAGACAAAAACTGCACCTGGTGAATGTCTTCACGCAAGGTGCAGTTAAATAAATAGCGGGTATTATCAGACGACTGCGGTTGTCAGGCGTGCAGTACAGCAGTGCTGGTTTTTATCGTTATAGATATCAATCTGCCAGACCTGGTGCCGGCCACCCAGATGCACCGCCTTGCAGTGCCCTGTAACTTCCCCATGAGTGACAGCACGCAAATGGTTGGCGTTAACTTCAAGCCCCACCACCTTATGCTCCCCTTCCGTACACAAGTACCCGGCCACCGAGCCGAGGGTCTCAGCAAGCACAACGGATGCCCCACCATGCAGTAACCCAAAAGGCTGTTGGGTACGCGAATCAACGGGCATGGTAGCTTCGAGATGATCATCACCCAACTGGGTAAAACGAATCCCAAGGTGCCCAACCATATTACCCTCGCCCATGGTATTGAGCGTTTGTAAAGTTGTTGCTCGCAGCCAAATCATGAAAGTATCTCCAACAGAGCCTGCACAGGATGGCGCATACCGCTACCTTCGATACGTTTTACCTGGCTGCGGCATGAGTAGCCTGTGGCCAGGCAACGCTGGCGTGGCAGACGTTCAATTGCCTGTTGCCAGGAAAGCGCATAGATATCGAGGGATTTTTGGTGATTTTTCTGTTCATGGCCATAAGTGCCCGCCATGCCACAGCACCCGACGCTGACGCCTTCCAGACGGGCACCAAAGTGCCTGAAAATCCCCGCCCATTGACTGGTCGACGCAGGCAGTGCCGTCACTTCAGTGCAATGACCAAACAGGTACCATGCCTCTCCCGCGAGCTCACGAGTGCTGAGTTTTTCCAGTGACTGAGACAACCATTCATGCACCAACAGCACAGAAAAATCGCCACGGGCATCGCCCAGTGTCTGGCGGTATTCATCGCGATACGTCAACACAAGCGCCGGATCCACACCCACCATTGGCATACCGAGCTCTGCAATGCGGTTGAGAAACTCTGATGTTTTCTGCGCAGTCCGGGCAAAACGCGCCAGGAACCCTTTGATGTGCTGCGCTTTACCATTTGGGGAGAAAGGCAGCACTACCGGTTTATAGCCCAGTTTATCCACCAGACTGACAAAATCCGCCACGACACGCGCATCATAATAACTGGTGAATGGATCCTGGACTATCAGCACCGTTTTTTCCCGCTCTTCTGCTGGCAAGCATTCAAGCTGTTCCAGTGTCATATTGGCAGAACGATGCCCCACCAGTTGTTGCTGCAGTGTGGGGGTCGATAATAACGGCAGGTCAACCATGCCAATATGTTTTGCCGTCAGATCCCGTACCCAGTTCTGACGTAAAAAGAAGTTAAATGTTTTGGGTGCCCGAGCCATTAACGGCGCATAGCTTTCCACACTGGCAACCAGGTGATCCCTAACCGGGCGCAGATAGCGCGTGTGGTAAAGTTGCAGGAAGCGTGAACGAAATTCAGGAACATCTATTTTAATCGGGCATTGGGTGGAGCAGGCTTTACAGGCCAGGCACCCGGACATGGCTTCTTTCACTTCATGTGAAAAATCGTACTCTCCCTTGTGCGCATGCCAGGTGTGACGTACACGCTCCACCAAATTACGTAAACTACTGTGCCCACCCGGCAACGCTTTTTCCAGTTTGTTCGGGTCTACACCTCTGTCGGCCAGTAAGCGCAACCATTCACGTACCAGGGTTGCACGCCCTTTTGGTGAATGGATCCGGTGCTGGCTGACTTTCATTGACGGGCACATCGGGCTTTTCGCATCAAAGTTGAAGCACAGGCCATTACCATTGCACTCCATCGCCCCACGCCATGACTGACGAACTGCGACAGGGATCTGGCGGTCAAGAGTGCCACGCTTAGGCGCATCCACTTTCATCATCGGCGCATCCACACCCAACGGTGGGCAAATCTTCCCCGGATTCAGGCGGTTACCTGGGTCAAACGCCGCTTTGATACGCCGCAATTCATTGTAGAGTTCATCCCCAAAGAACGCCGGGCTGTACTCCGCACGGAAGCCTTTACCATGCTCCCCCCACAACAACCCGCCATATTTGGCGGTAAGCGCCACCACGTCATCAGAGATTTGCTTCATCAGCACTTCCTGTTGCGGGTCGCACATATCCAGTGCAGGGCGGACATGCAGTACCCCGGCATCCACATGGCCAAACATGCCATAACTCAAATTATGGCTGTCGAGCAAAGCGCGGAACTCCACAATATAGTCGGCAAGGTGTTCTGGTGGCACGCAGGTATCTTCTGCAAATGGAATAGGTTTTGCAGCGCCTTTAGCATTGCCCAGCAAGCCAACCGCTTTTTTCCGCATCGCGTAAATACGCTCAATACCGGGTAATTCACTGCATAATTGCCAGCCAATAACACCTGACTCCCCACGGGCAATCAGGCCATCCAGCCGTTCACATAATTCACTTACCTGGTTTTCTATCAGAGCTTCGTCATCGCCGGCAAATTCCACAATGTTCAGGCCGAGCAACGTTTTATCCGGTACATCAGTAATCAACTCGCTCACTGAATGCCAGATAATATCTTCACGGGCGAGGTTGAGTACCCGCGAATCAACGGTTTCAACCGATAAAGCACTGGCTTCGACCATGACAGGGGCACTGCGCAGCGCTGAATCGAAACTGTCATACTTCACGTTCACCAGGCGGCGCACTTTGGGAATGGGCGTGATATCCAGTTTGGCTTCAGTGATAAATGCCAGCGTACCTTCTGAACCGGTCAGGATGCGTGTCAGGTCGAACTGTTGCATATCATCGCTGAATACATGACGCAAGTCATACCCAGTGAGGAAACGGTTGAGCTTAGGAAATTTTTCGAGGATCAATTCACGCTGATTACGGCACTGATTCAGCACAGTATTGTAGATGCGCCCCGTTACGGTTGTTTCCTCAGCCAGTGATTCAGCCAAAGATACGGGCATTGGACGGGTATCAAGAATATCCCCCCCTAACAGAACAGCTCTGACACCTAATACATGATCAGAGGTTTTGCCATAGACCAGTGAACCCTGGCCGGAAGCGTCGGTATTAATCATGCCCCCGAGTGTTGCCCGGTTACTGGTTGACAGTTCCGGTGCAAAAAAATAGCCGTAAGGTTTCAGAAACTGATTAAGTTGATCTTTTATTACCCCGGCCTCAACTCTGACCCAACCTTCTTCCGGGTTAATCTCAATAATACGGTTCATGTACCGCGACATGTCGACAATTATGCCGTGGTTCAGTGCCTGTCCATTGGTACCCGTGCCACCACCGCGCGGGGTGAAAACCAGGCTTGCAAAACGTTCTTCACTGGCAATGCGGGTAACCAATGCCACATCGGCGGTGGAACGAGGAAAAAGAATGGCATCCGGGAGTAGCTGATAAATGCTGTTATCGGTCGCCATTGTAAGGCGATCAGCATAACTTGTAGCGGTATCGCCGGTAAAACCCTGTTGCTCCAGTGCTTCTAAAAAATTCACAACCAGCTGCACTAAACCTGGTGCCTGAGAAATTTGTGGGATCATTCGCACTTGACTCTGTCTGACAAAAAAAGAGATGAGTTATTGTTTGCGTAGCACACTCATGGTTTTATCACATTTTTGCATACCACGCCTGGAGGATTTTATTTCGCTTTTAAGTTGTAAAAAGATAGCGGAATACATCATCATTAGATCTGCAATATATTATGGACACTTATGCTAACCATGATGCTTTTTACCGGGTATCATGGCGTAATTACTGGCTGATGACACAATTATGGAAACGATAAAGCCTCACCAGGACATTGCACGGGTCCTTATCTCTGTGCTGTTTATTTCGTTAATGATTATCGCGTGTATCTGGATAGTTCAACCGTTCATTCTGGGCTTTGCCTGGGCCGGAACTGTGGTTATTGCCACCTGGCCGGTATTAATTCGGTTGCAAAAGCTGCTGTGGGGAAAACGTATTCTGGCCGTTCTGGTCATGACACTGCTGCTGATACTGTTGTTTGTTATCCCCATTTCGTTATTAGTGAATAGCCTGGTGGATACCAGCGCTCCACTGGTTAAATCAGCCAGTTCTGGTCAACTCGCTCCACCCGATTTAGCCTGGTTACAAAGCATCCCGTTCTTTGGTGATAAACTATACAGTTCATGGCATGCCCTGCTCGATGGCGGCGGCACAACACTGCTTGCTAAAGTGAAACCGTATATTGGTACAACTACTGGCTGGTTTGTTGGCCAGGCGGCGCATTTGGGGCGTTTTCTGATGCACTGCGCTCTGATGGTGCTGTTCAGCGCCTTACTTTACTGGCGTGGTGAAGACGTCGCTGATGGACTGCGCCGTTTCGCCCGACGGCTCGCGTCTGAGCGCGGTGATGCCTCTGTTGTGCTGGCCGCTCAGGCAATCCGCGCGGTCGCGTTAGGCGTTGTCGTCACTGCCCTGGTTCAGGGGATTTTGGGCGGTATTGGCCTGGCTATCTGTGGTATCCCTTATGCAACATTACTGAGTGTAGTGATGGTGCTTTGCTGCCTGGTGCAGATTGGCCCATTGCTGGTGCTGATACCAGCAATCATCTGGCTATACTGGAGCGGGGATAACACCTGGGGAACGGTTCTGCTGGTATGGAGTGCAGTGGTTGGTACGCTGGATAACGTGATTCGTCCCATACTTATCCGCATGGGGGCAGACCTGCCGATGATTGTTGTCCTGTCCGGTGTTATTGGTGGGTTAATTGCTTTTGGCATGATTGGTGTATTCATTGGCCCGGTAGTACTGGCCGTGTCTTACCGGTTATTTGCAGCCTGGGTTAACGAAAAAGTCCCCTCTATTGAAAATATTCCCACAGATACCCCACCTTCTTCACAAGGGTAATTGCCACCTGAACAATCGGGTTTTTCGTACTCGATTGTTCAGCAAAGCTTATTGATTTATTCATTTTTCGCCCACTCTTCGCACTCATTCTTTTTCATTACACTGAATAACATTTTTTACTATTTATAAACATTTAACTATTGAGACGAATCCGATCGACGACTCAGTGACGTGATGACTATCATAAGCTCAGTCTTATAAATCACATCTGGTTTATAAACATGAATCCCCTGAGTGAAACAACGAATTGCTGTGTGTAGTCTTTGCCCATCTCCCACGATGGGCTTTTTTTTTGCTCCGGTAATCCGACACACTGGAAAACGCAACGCGCCACCGTTGACAGGCGCGTTACCGTTAGTTTTTACCCTGCGGTTTCCTCTGTATGACTTAACATGCGCCAGTCACGAGCCAGAACAACGGGTTTATCTCCCGTAAGATTGACCGTAACACACTGCTGGATAGCGTCACTGTTAGTACCTAACATCAGCTCAAATTCACCAGGTTCAACGACTCGCTGGCCCATCTTATTGGTGAAATTCAGCATATCGGTCGGCACCGAGATAGTTAACCGGGTAGTCGCCCCCGGGGCCAGCCTGACGCGGTGGAATGCTTTTAATTCCTTCACCGGGCGCACCAGCGAGGCGACTTTATCATGCACATAAAGTTGGATAACTTCACTGCCAGAGCGCACGCCGCGATTGGTGACTGATAAAGCGATATTAATGGTTCCTCCTTGCGCGGGTAGCGTTGCCTCATGTAACTCAGCCTGGTCCAGAACAAAATCCCCCCACCCCAGACCAAACCCGAAGGGATAGCGGGCACCAAAATGAAACGCATAAGGTGTGCCACCACTTTTCAGCTTGTGGTTATAGTAATATGGCATCGCTCCGGCACTTTTGGGCGCAGATAATACCAGACGCCCTTCAGGCTCCCGGTTCCCCGCCAAAATGTCTGCGACAGCATGGCCACCTTCCTGGCCCGGAGCCCACGCCATTAACAATGCCGCGACCTGTTGTTCCAACCCACCCAGATGGTACGGGCGCCCGCCAGTCATCACCACAATAACGGGTTTCCCGGTGTGGACCAGCGCCTCAAGCAATGCCTGTTGTACACCCGGCAGTGCCAGTGTATCGGTATCAGAGCCCTCACCACAGGTACCACTTTGAAACAAACCAGCCAGATCACCCACACAGGCAATCACCACATCTGCTTGCTGAGCCGCCGACACGGCCTCAGGGATTAAGCTGGTATCCTGTGAAACCGGAGACGACTGGCGGGGTTTCCCTTCACTTTCACCAGGAAAGACCGGAGCACCCGCCTGGCGGTGCTCAATAATGTGGCACCCTTTGGCGTAACGAACCCGATTTTCACCAAACTGCTGCCGGATTCCGGCAAGTAATGTCACAACCTGATCTGCCTGTTCCTGAGCATCACTGATTATCAGATGAACAGGGAAACTGTAGCCACTCAGCAAAGCCAAAGGATCGTCTGCTACCGGACCAATCACCGCCAGTGAAGGCGTATCGGTGAGTGGTAAAATGCCGTTGTTTTCAAGCATAGTGACAGAACGTGCCGCACACTCTCTGGCAAGGGAACGTGTTTCTGGCTCCTGTAAAGCAAGCTTATCCAGATCTGCATAGGGGTGTTCAAACAGACCAAGCCGGAATTTTTCGGTCAACACACGAGAGACAATCTCATCAATCTTGTCCATAGTAATCAGACCTTCAGCCACCGCTTCGGCAAGATGGCTGGCACAATCCGCTTTGGGGAGTTCAATATCCAGCCCGGCATTAAATGCCTGCGCAGCAGACTCCATGGGGCTATGGCTGACACCATGATGCTGATGCAGCAGGCTCACACCACCGTAGTCAGCGACAATCAGCCCGTCAAAGCCCCATTGGTCACGTAATACCCGGGTAAGCAGGAAAGTATCACTGTGAGTGGGCTGGTTATCGATATCGTGATAGGCGGGCATCACTGAACCGGCATTGGCAAGGCGTACCGCCATTTCGAAAGGCAACAGAAAAGTGTCATTCAGCTCGCAAAAGCCGAGGTGCACAGGCGCATGGTTCCGCGCTCCTTCGCTAAACGAGTGGCCGGCATAATGCTTGAGGGTTGCCAGCAAATCACGGTTTGGCCCTTGTAACCCTTTTACATACTGTGTAGCCATAACCCCAACTAAGTAAGGATCCTCACCAAAGGTTTCTTCTGTTCTCCCCCAGCGCACATCCCTGGAAACATCCAGCACTGGCGCAAGTCCCTGATGGCAGCCAATCGCTCTGGCTTCGCGGCCAATTGCACCGGCAACCGCGTTAATCAGTTGCGGATCCCAGGTTGATGCATAATTGAGTGGTGATGGAAATAACGTGGCATCTTTGCACAATACCCCCACGAGGCACTCTTCATGGAACAACGCCGGTATCCCTAACCGGCTCTCTTCCACCAGCGTTTTTTGCAGACGATTCGCCGCCATCACACCTTCTCGCGGTGAGACACTGTGGGTACCAAGTGGACGAGTTATTTGACCAATTCCTTTTTTCAACTGCTCAGCCAGAGCAATTTGCTGTGTCGCACCTGAAAACGTATCGCTCATATCCAGACGTTCTTTATGGAAACCTTCCGGCGATAGCACCAGCCACATTGCTCCCATTTGGGCGAACTTTTCTTCGGGTGTCATCCGGGCCAGTAAGTCAGCCACCCGAGCCTTAACAGGCTGGCGGGGATCTGTATACATCGTCATGGGTTACTCCTGTATTGCCGGGTTTAAACCGGGTTCCGGGTTAGAAATATGTTGGCGTTTGGCCGCCAGTTCATTAGCGATGGCAGCCACTTTACGGTTATTCAGTTTGTAGAAGCACAACAGTACGACGATGGACAAAAACAGCGCCGCGGGAATGAAGGTAAATAATGCGTTGATGGTATGCAGAACAGCCGGAGCCTGTTCGGTGACATTGGCCTGGTAACTGACCAGCCCCAAAATCCAGCCCACGACCGCGCCCCCCAATGCCAGCCCCATTTTGATGGCGAACAGGGCCGTAGAAAAGACCAGACCGTCCAGCCTGCGGCCTGTGCGGTGTTCTTCATAATCGACGACATCTGATAACATGGACCACTGCAGAGGCGTGGTCAGGTTCTGAATAAAGCTGAACACAATATTCAGGGCCAGTATCCAGCCGATATACGCTGCAGGGATAAAAAAGATAGCGATGCACGGCACCATAAAAATCAGGGTAGTGAACTGATAGGCTCTTACCCGGTCCACCCGGCCCAGAACCCAACCGGACAACAATGCGCCAGACAAAGCAGCTACCATCCCACTGACAATAAAGACAAAAGTCATGTCCGGGCGCATCAACAGATATTTGACGTAATACATCGTGGTTGACCCGCGCACCACTACCGCCGTCAACAACAGAATATTCAACGCAAATACCAAACGCCACTGGCTGTTTTTCGCCAGCGATTTCAGGTCCGCCAGCATACTGCCTGGCGCGCTGCTTTCAGGTATATAGCGTTCGCGGGTCATGGCAAAACAGCAGAAAAACAAACCAATCCCCAGTAAACCCATCAGGCTCATTGCCAGAAAAAAACCTTTCTGTTGATTACCCTGACCCAGCCACTCCATCAAGGGCAAAGCCAGCACAGTGACGATTAACCCACCGGTAAATGACAGGCCAAAACGCCAGGACTGTAACGAATGCCGTTCACCAGGATGCAGTGTCAAGGCACCAGGCATGGCGCAATAAGGCACATTGATAGCGGAGTACACAAGGCTAAGGAGTGTATAGGTCACACAGGCATAGATAATTTTACCTGTCGGCCCCACATCCGGTACATAAAACGTTATCAGGCAACTCACACCAAAAGGAATGGCAAACCACAATAACCAGGGGCGAAAACGCCCATGCCGGGTACGTGTCCGGTCAACAATAGCGCCTATACAAGGGTCAGTAATTGCATCGATGGCCCGCACCACCAAAAACATCGTGCCCATAATAGCTGCAGGTAACCCAAACACATCGGTATAGAACCAGGCCAGAAACAGCGTTGCTGTTTGCCAGACCAGCGCACTGGCCATATCACCTAACCCATAGCCAATTTTATCTTTCAATGTAAGAACCGGCACAGTATTCATGATGTTCCACCTTTCATCAGCTGAGCTCCTTAAGCCTTCATGGTTGAAAACTGGGAGCTTGTTGTTTTTTGTTGTTTGTGGGTAACACTCAGGTACCCAGTAACTATTTCGCAGCGGGCAAGAAACAACAATTGCCGAAATTTATCCGGCTATTATGTTTTTTTGCTTAAAAGGCGTAAGTGTGAAGTGACGCGGTGTGTGGAAAAGAAAAACGCCATGCAGATGCATGGCGTTTTACATAACAAAGCAGTAAGGTGATTATTTGGCAAGTTCTGCCAGATCAAGCCAGGTTTGTACCACCGTATCCGGGTTAAGTGACAGGCTGTCTATACCCTGCTCCATCAGCCAGGCAGCAAAATCCTCATGGTCAGAAGGCCCCTGCCCACAGATACCCACATATTTACCTTGTTTTTTAGCCGCTTTGATTGCCATAGAGAGCAACGCTTTCACTGCATCATTACGTTCATCAAACAACTCAGAAACCACGCCAGAGTCCCTGTCCAGGCCCAGCGCCAACTGAGTCATGTCATTTGAACCGATGGAGAAACCGTCAAAGTGTTCAAGGAACGCTTCAGCCAGCAGCGCATTTGACGGAATTTCGCACATCATTATCACTTTCAGGCCATTATCACCCCGTTTGAGCCCCTGACTTGCCAGTTCATCAACCACAGCTTTCGCCTGGCTAACAGTACGAACAAAGGGGATCATCACTTCAACATTGGTCAGCCCCATCGTGTTACGGACGCGTTTTACGGCTTCGCATTCAAGGGCAAAGCACGCTCTGAAATCCGGCGAAACATAGCGGCCAGCACCACGGAAACCCAGCATCGGGTTTTCTTCATGAGGTTCATAACGTTCTCCCCCCAACAGGTTGGCATACTCATTGGATTTGAAGTCAGACAAACGCACAATCACGCGTTTGGGCCAAAATGCCGCAGCAAGAGTGGCAATACCTTCCGTTAGCCGGCCAACGTAAAACTCAACCGGGGAATCATACCCTTTCATTAGCTCACGAATTTCGGCCTGCAATGCCGGTTCTTGCTTTTCAAACTCAAGCAATGCGCGTGGGTGCACACCAATCATACGGTTGATGATAAACTCCAGACGAGCGAGGCCCACACCTTCATTGGGCAGACAGGCAAAGTCAAACGCCCGGTCCGGATTACCAACGTTCATCATGATCTTCAAAGGTAAGTCAGGCATGGTATCAATGCTGGAACTACTTACGGAGAAGTCCAGCAAATCCGCGTATACATAGCCGGTGTCACCTTCGGCACAGGATACCGTAACCCGCTGACCATTTTTCAGTCGCTCAGTTGCATCGCCACACCCCACTACCGCCGGAATCCCCAGTTCACGCGCTATAATTGCTGCGTGGCATGTCCGCCCACCACGGTTTGTCACAATCGCGGCAGCCTTTTTCATAATAGGCTCCCAGTCCGGGTCGGTCATATCCGTTACCAGTACATCACCAGCTTCAATCCGGTTCATTTCACTGATATCGTGAATAACCTTGACACTTCCGGCACCGATACGCTGCCCAATCGCACGCCCCTCAACCAGAATATCGCCCTGGGAATGCAGTGTGTAACGCTCCGTTACCTTGTTACGAGAACGCACCGTTTCCGGGCGGGCCTGGACAATAAACAGTTCACCGGTGTGGCCATCTTTCGCCCACTCAATATCCATCGGGCGACCATAGTGCTGCTCAATCAACAGCGCCTGGTGTGCCAACGCTTCAACTTCCTCACTGCTCAGGCAGAAAACCGATTGTTGCTCTGGTGCCACATCTTCAATGCGTACCTGTTTACCATGTTCCTGAGTTTCGCCATAAACCATGCGCACTTTTTTCGACCCCATGGTGCGGCGCACAATCGCCGGACGACCGGCATTCAGGGTAGGTTTATGCACATAGAATTCATCAGGGTTGACCGCGCCCTGCACCACCATTTCCCCCAACCCCCAGGCGGCGGTAATAAATACCACCTGGTCGAAACCGGATTCCGTATCTATGGAGAACATAACCCCGGACGCCGCCAGGTCTGAGCGCACCATACGTTGCACTCCGGCTGAAAGCGCAACACCACGGTGGTCATACCCCTGATGTACCCGGTAAGAAATGGCCCGGTCATTAAACAACGACGCAAACACATGTTTTACCGCAACCATTACGGCATCAATGCCCTGCACATTCAGGAAAGTTTCTTGTTGGCCGGCAAACGAAGCATCAGGCATATCTTCTGCCGTGGCTGAGGAACGGACAGCAAAAGACGCTTTATCGTTATCTGCCGCAAGCTGGGTATAAGCACCACGAATCGCTTCTTCCAGCGCGGGTGGGAAGGGTGTTTCGACAATCCACTGCCGAATTGCAGCGCCTGCTTTTGCAAGTGCCTGCACATCATCTATATCGGTTTCATCCAGCAGAGCATAGATACGCTGGTTGACACCACTTTGATCCAAAAACTGGTTAAAAGCATCGGCCGTTGTCGCGAACCCGTTGGGAACACAGACCCCAGAACCGGAAAGGTTGGTTATCATTTCACCCAGGGAGGCGTTTTTCCCCCCAACCTTTTCTACGTCGTTCATGCCAAGCTGGTTATACCAAAGAACGAGCGGTGACACACCATGATTGGACATCGAAACAATCCTTTTTTGATTATGAACAGGTACAGAAATAATGGGAGTGTTCAGGCCCATTCGCTGATCTCTAATCAATCAGATGTTTCTATTGAGTTAGTGACAACACAAACAAAAACATCTTTCCAGAAATCCACCAGCGAGACACTGCTTATTTTGAATGGGCCACGGGTTAAGTTTGGCACAATTATTGAGGAGTTAAAAACAGTGAATCGTTCAAGCAAATAAAAAACAGCCATTTCAGAACAACCTTAAATAGATGAAATGAAGCGCAACAGGAAAATAATCTACTGTTATTATTTGACTGCAAATCAATGAGATGAAAAATGAAACGTGTTATTCAATTTTATTAAAAACATTGTTTCTATTTTATTGCCCCGTGATTAAATTGATAAAAACCCCGAATAAACAATGAACTGCTTATTAATACTCATATACACTGACCGTAAGATACGAGGTAATTCTCACCTGTTCATGACAATATCTGGCATTCTGATGACGGGTAACTGCTATCAAAACACTTGCCGGGCTATGGTATTGCGCTCACCACTCAACCCGGTGAGGCGCTCGATGAATTTCACGGAAAGGACTCACACCCTGAGAGGTTTTACTTTATGCTTTATCTTGTAAAAACTACCAGGATACGCAAAGAGTGAATATACCAAACCGGCATGTTTTTTATATTTCAGATGGTACTGCAATTACAGCGGAAGTGCTTGGTCATGCGGTAATGTCGCAGTTTCCGGTAAACGTACACAGTGTGACCCTGCCATTTGTTGAAACAGAACTGCGGGCCCGCGCGGTGAAGGAACAAATTGATGCTATTTACCAGCAGACAGGCTGCAGGCCGTTGGTATTCTATTCAATTGTGTTGCCTGAGATACGCACCATTATTTTGCAGAGTGCAGGTTTCTGCCAGGACATCGTTCAGGCGCTCGTCGCACCACTTCAGCAAGAACTTGAAGTTGACCCGGTGCCAATCGCTCACCGTACACACGGGCTGAATCCGGCTAATCTTGGCAAATATGATGCCCGTATTGCTGCGATTGATTACACGCTGGCCCATGATGATGGTATTTCGATGCGCAACCTCGACCAGGCGCAAGTTATTTTGCTTGGCGTGTCGCGTTGCGGGAAAACCCCAACCAGCCTTTATCTGGCAATGCAATTTGGGATTCGTGCCGCCAACTACCCCTTTATTGCTGATGATATGGATAACCTGCGTTTGCCAGCAGAATTACAGCCCCTGCGTTCACGCCTTTTTGGCCTGACCATCAACCCCGAGCGACTGGCCGCTATCAGGGAGGAACGCCGGGAAAACAGTCGCTATGCATCATTGCGCCAGTGCCGCATGGAAGTTGCAGAGGTTGAAGCGCTTTATCGCAAACATCAAATCAGGTACATCAACAGTACCAACTATTCAGTGGAAGAAATCGCAACCAAAATCCTGGATTTAATGGGGCTGAACAGACGCATGTACTAACAAACTAGTTCAATGGTACGAATTATTGTGACATACTGTGTGTTTAACGGCACAGCCAGTTTATTGATTTTGCTTAAGGCGGTATCGCCAACCAACCCGGTATTGAGATTGTAAATGAATAAAACAGATGAATTGCGCATCGCGCAAATTGGCTTTCTGGTCACACCGGATGAACTTAGCCAGCGTTACCCGGTAACAGAGCCCCTCGCACACCATATTACACATTCCCGTCAACGTATTGAGCGCATCCTCTCCGGTAAGGATTCCAGGTTACTGGTCATTGTCGGCCCCTGCTCGGTACATTCCCCCGAAGCAGCACTGGACTACGCCCGCAGACTAAAAATATTGCATGATAAATACCAGGATACACTGGAAGTGGTTATGCGCACCTACTTCGAGAAACCACGAACCGTCATTGGCTGGAAGGGGTTGATTTCAGACCCGGACCTCAATGGTAGTTGCCGTGTAAATAAAGGTCTGGAGCAGGCACGCAAGTTCTTGCGGGAGGTCAACCTTATTGGGTTGCCAGCGGCAACTGAATTCCTTGATATGGTTGTTGGGCAATATATTGCCGATTTGATCAGTTGGGGAGCTATTGGTGCCCGCACAACTGAAAGCCAGGTACACCGTGAAATGGCTTCCGCTCTGTCCTGCCCGGTTGGTTTTAAAAATGGCACTGACGGTAATACACGTATTGCTATTGATGCCATTCGTGCAGCTCGAGCCAGCCATATGTTCCTGTCCCCTGATAAACACGGAAAGATGGTGGTTTACCAGACCAGCGGCAATCCTTACGGGCATATTATTTTGCGGGGTGGTAAGCAACCCAACTTTTACCCTGAAGATATAGAGGCGACCACTAAAGCGCTTGGAACCTTTGAGTTGCCACAGCGACTGGTGGTTGACTTCAGCCATGGAAATTGCCAGAAACAACACCGCCGCCAGTTGGATGTTGCTCAGAATATTTGCCAACAAATTCGCGACGGTTCAACGGCAATAGCGGGTGTCATGGCTGAGAGTTTTATTGAACCCGGTCACCAGGCGATTGAGCCCGGTAAACCGTTAGTTTATGGCCAGTCCATCACTGACCCGTGCCTTGGCTGGGATGATACTGAAACACTGCTGGCCATGTTGTCCGATGCGGTGAAACACCGGTTAAACAACCTCTGAAACTATGCAGTCAGCTCGAACAGCTGACTTCAAGCCGTCGGCCCCAGTCAGGCGGGCGTTTTACATAATCATCCGCCCGGTCACTGAACGGGTCGCGCAACACAGCAAGCAGGCGATGCATTTCGCCTGCATCACCTTGTTCTGCCGTTTCAATAGCACGTTGTGCCAGCCAGTTACGCAGCACCACAGCCGGATTGACAGACTGCATCCTTTTCTGGCGTTCGGCATCATCCAGTGGCTCCATCTGTAAGCGCTGCCGGTAACGGGCAAACCACGAATCAAAAGCAGCACGGTCAATAAATTCATCGCGAAGTGGCGACAAAGCCGTTCCTGTTTCTGTATGGCTGAGTAACCGAAATGTTCTTGTATAGTCACTCCCTTCCCGCGTCATTAAGCTGAATAACTCCGCCAGAAGAGCGTTATCTTCGGGCCGGACATGGGTGAACCCCAGTTTGGCACGCATCTGGCTCGCCCAGGCCTGTTGTAAGTGTTGCCCATATGTGTCCAGTACCGTATTCAGTGTCTCTGCGCTAATAAAGGACGACAGAGCCTGTGCCAGGCGTTGCAGGTTCCACAGGCCAACTCCAGGTTGGTTTTCAAATGAATAGCGGCCCTGATAATCAGAATGATTACAAATAAAACCCGGCTGGTAATCATCCATAAAACCCCAGGGACCATAATCAATAGTCAGCCCCAGAATCGACATATTATCTGTATTCATCACGCCATGAGAAAAGCCGGTACATTGCCATTGCGCAATTAGTCTGGCTGTACGTGCAACAACATCCTCAAACCATAACCGCCATTTATCTTGCTCTGATTCATCCTGCAAATGGGGCCAGTGCCGTGTCATCACGTACTCAGCAAGCCGTCGGACATTCTCCGGTTCACGGCGGTAATAAAAATGTTCAAAGTGACCAAAGCGCACATGGCTTTGTGCCAGACGCATCATCATGGCACCTTTTTCGGTCTGTTCACGGTATACCGGTGTTTCACTGATAACCATGCTCAGTGCGCGTGTTGTGGGGATCCCGAGATGATGCATCGCCTCTGAAGCCAGGCATTCACGCACAGTGGAGCGAATCACCGCACGGCCATCACCCATACGCGAGTACGGGGTCAATCCCGCACCTTTGAGATGCCACTCAAATTGCTGTCCGTCATCCAGTTGCTGTTCGCCCAACAACAGCCCACGCCCGTCGCCCAGTTGCCCGGCCCAAACGCCAAACTGGTGGCCACTGTATGCCTGAGCAACCGGCAACATGCCAGGCAACAATGCTTCTCCGCCCCACACTCCGGCAGGCCCGTTGTAGTTGAATAAATTTTCTGCCAGCCCCAGTTGATCTGCCAGTTCGCTGTTATGCCACAGCAAACGAGCAGACAACAAAGGTTGTGGGGTGACTTGCTGCGAAAAGCCAGGCAATAAATCATGCCAGGCATGGGTAAATACAGGTTGTTCAGCCATAGGCCCTCCTGCCTGTAGTGTAGTGGCAGTTGCGCCAGCTAAACACGGGCAGTTATCAGGGGTATAAGGGATTACCATACAGTAACAACATCAGGTTTTCTGGGATCTCTGGGGGCCAGAGCGCACCCTGCATGGCCGTAAACGGTAAAAGGCGAGTACGGGTAAAACTTTTTTCATCATCAATGCCATTGATGACTAATGCATGGCAAACAGCACCCACCTGGTTAAGAATGGCATACATTACAGAACGGAATGAGGTCTTCTTCAGACAAGACTGAACGAACTGTTTATCCAGCATTATGGCATTAAATTGCCGCTGAAAAATCAACTGCCCAGAAATATGTCCGGCGCCATAATTTAACAATGCCAGTAAAAAATGGCGCTCCAGTGATGAGAAAAGATTCGTTAAATAATGGTCACCAGATGCCAGAAATTGCTCTGTTATTCCTAAATGCAAACCTGGAATATTGGTTAAATACCTGACAAGACTTTCATCAGATAAAATACAACGAGCACTGTTTTGCTCAACAGGCAGCCATATCACCAGATTATGCTTTAGAAACGCAGCCTGGAAACTGCGTAATAACGTTACTTTTTCTTCCAGAAGCTGGCTATGCTGCAAAGGAGATAACCTTGTACTGACCAGAGACTCAGGCATCTGTACAACGCCATCTTCTGTCACAAAGCGGGTGACCAGTTCAACGCCATACAGAGACCCATCGCTCCGCCTGAATGGCTGGAACAAGCACTGGGAATAGTATGCGCACTCCAGAGTCACGACCATGTCACAATCCCACTACCTGGTGGTTTTTTTCATCCTGACTGAAACAGAAAAGGAATTCAATCGTGTTACCCGTGATATCACTACTGTTTTGCACAATTAGAAACATTCAGGATTTTCGCCAGCACGCTTTGCTAACACAAAAGAACGGAATTGAATTAATGATGAGCTGAAAAATAAATGGCAAAGAACGGTCTTTGAAAAAAATCACCAATCAGCCAGAACCAGAGGAAATAAATAATACTCACATCAGAATTAGCGAAGTAAACGAAGCCTACTTATATTAAAGTAAAAAAATCAAATGCGCCTGGCTTGCCAGTATTTATCCCGCCAATAGACATTATTCAGTGATGAACGCATCACACCATGACTACTGGAAGCGTGAATGAACTGATTGTCAGTATCATAAATCCCCACATGCAAGCCTTCGTCACCAGAGCCTGTTTTAAAGAAAATCAGATCCCCCGGCAATAGCTCGTCTTTATCAATGCGTGTGCCAATTTTGGCCTGATCCCGGGTACTACGTGGAAGTTGAAGTGCAAACTGGTCACGAAATGTTAATTGAACAAATGCTGAACAATCAATACCTTGCCTGGACATTCCACCATAACGATAAGGGGTTCCCCGCCATTCACTTAATTGCGAATCCAGCCTGGCAATAACCATAATAGAGTCAGATAACCGGCCATCTGGTGCAGGTGCCCGGTGGTGACTGCATCCGACTAATAATAAAGATAACAGGACAAGCCCCCACAATTTCATGACTGGCTGTTGCCTCCAGGCTATTTTCTACCAGTGTAATGTAGCTCTTCAGTATTTAATTTGGCAAGCATTTCAACGCGATCAGGAACAAATAAGAACTTTATGGTTATCCACATCAAGACGCCGAAATGGCAAAGCATAAACAGAATGCAAATTCTCAGGCGTTAACACTTCACTGGCGCTTCCCTGGGCTACGACGTTACCTTTCAGCATTAACCAAACCTGGTGAGCATGCCCCAGTGAGTAATTAAGATCATGGCTGCTCATAATAATCGCCACCCCTTTTTGGGCGAGTTCATTAAGCAGATGAGTCAGCGCCGATTGCTGGGTAACATCAAGGCTGTTCACTGGTTCATCAAGTAATAACAACCGACCAGCCGGATTAATATCCGGGTGGATCTGAGCGATAACAGCAGCCAGACGCACCCGTTGCCATTCTCCGCCGGATAAATGAGCAACTTGTCGCGGCAATTTATCTGCCAGCCACAAAGCATCAATTATCGGGGCCAGTTTTTCCAAAGGGGCACCATGAGCATGTAGTAACAGATAGTGCCATACCGGCATTGCAAACGGGGGGACTTGCTGTTGCGGCAACCAGGAGCGCAGCATTCCAAGTTCAGGTCCGGACCAGGCAGACACAGACTTACCGGCCAGGCATACATCACCTGGCCCTTCGCTCATACCGGAAATACGCGTCAGGAGTGTACTCTTTCCCGCTCCATTTGGCCCCACCAGATGCAACCAGCAGCCCGATGCAACCCCGGCAGATAATGGTGCCAACCGACCTTTTTCCGCTATATGGTTTAACGACAGCAGTGGCATCTATTGTTCCAGAGCACGTTCAATTGCAGCCACCAGTTCTGGCGCATCGGGCAACATGTCAGGAGAGAAGCGCCCAACAACCTTGCCTTGCCGGTCAACCAGAAACTTTTCAAAGTTCCACAAAATATCACCAGGTTGTTTTGGCGCCCGCCCTTTACTGGCCATTCGCTCATAAAAACCGCTGTTTTGAGGTGCCTTTGCAACAGGAGCCAGGGCAACCAGCTTTTGATACAACGGGTGGCGCTGTTCACCATTAACTTCAATTTTGCTGAACATGGGAAAGGTGACACCATATGTGGTACGGCAGAAGGTCTGAATTTCCTCTTCACTCCCGGGCTCCTGTTCCAAAAACTGGTTACACGGGAACCCAAGTACTGCAAAGCCCTGGTCTTCGTACTGTTTTTGTAAGGCTTCCAGTTGTTCATATTGCGGTGTCAAACCACATTTTGATGCAACATTCACAATCAGCAAGACTTTCCCTTGCCATGCCGTTAACGTGCCGGGACGACCATCTATAGTGACGACATCAGTAGTAAGAACATCTGCCTGCATCATTTTCTCCTTTATTCATGTCTGACTTTTAAGAGTAGCCAGATAAACAGGGGTGCGCCGAGTGACGCAGTGACAACACCAACTGGTAATTCGGCTGAAGCCAGAACCAGGCGGGCCACCATATCTGCAATTAACAATAACACGGCTCCCGCAAGTGCGCTGGCGGGAAGTAAGGTTTTATGGTCAGTGATGCCACAAAGGCGTAATAAGTGAGGGATAACCAGGCCAATAAATCCAATGGACCCTGCCAAAGCAACGCTGGCCCCTACCAGCCAGCCTGTCGCTATCACTAACACCCAGCGCCAGCGATGCAAAGCCAGGCCCAGTTGCCTTGCCGGAGTTTCTCCCAGTGCCAACATATTCAAGGGCCGCCACTGGTGAATTACCCACCAGAGAACCGGTACAATTGCCAGCATGAAGCCTTTTGCCCGCCAGTCCACACCACCAAATCCGCCCATCATCCAGTACATTAACTGACGCAGATCAGCACTAGTTGTGAAATAAACAGCCCACGTCATTAGTGCACTACAAATGATACTCAGTGCAACACCCGCCAGTAATAAACGGCTGGTAGTGAGCCGACGCCGGGCAAACCGCAATAGTAATAATGTGATAAGCAGGGCGCCCACCATGGAACTCATTCCCAGAGCCCAGTCAGGTATATGCCCTTGCCCTAACAGCATTGCAGTCACCAACCCCAGACCAGCTCCATTTGAAACCCCCAGTAAGCCCGGCTCGGCAAGTGGGTTATCAAATAATGCCTGCATCATTGTGCCGGAAACGGCCAGTGCAGCGCCTGTCAGCACAACAGCAACCATGCGCGGTAATCGAATTTGCCAGACAAACAGCGTGTTATCTGCAGCTAACCAGTGCCATGGTGATATCCAACGCTCACCACTGGACAGACTGATAACAACCACGACCAGCAGGACACTTAGCAAACCAGCCAGTACATAACGTGCCTGCCGCTGTTGCCGCTCAACTAATAAGTGCATGTGCAAAAAAACGTTCCCAGTGAATAACCAGCCATAATTCTACGTGTTCACAGAATGCAGGAGAAGTATGACAAGTGCGGATGTTGTGAATGGCCGGAGGGCAACACGTATTTATACAGTTAAAAAGGCAGAACAGCAGACAAACGAAGCCATTGCCCGGACCAGGGTTTTCTGCAGACAAGAAAAAGGCCGGCAAAAACCGGCCTTTTTAAAACATGTCAGATTAGTCGTTCTGTGGGGTTGCATTCTCCACTCGGCTTTTTAACTTCTGGCCGGGTCGGAACGTAACAACACGACGGGCGGTGATAGGAATATCTTCTCCCGTTTTGGGGTTACGCCCCGGGCGTTGGTTTTTGTCCCGCAGGTCAAAGTTACCAAAGCCGGAGAGTTTTACCTGCTCGCCATTCTCCAGAGCACGACGGATCTCTTCGAAAAACAGCTCAACAAGCTCTTTGGCATCCCGCTTGCTAAGCCCAAGCTTATCAAACAGATATTCTGACATTTCAGCTTTTGTAAGCGCCATAGGTTCAATCCCTCAATGATGCCTGGAATCGCTCTTCTAATGCCGCCACACATTTTGCAACGGTAGCAGCAATCTCCTCTTCTTCCAGTGTACGGTTGGTATCCTGAAGAGTCAGGCTGATAGCAAGGCTCTTATAACCCTCTGCCACACCCTTACCGCGGTACACGTCAAATAAGTTTACGCCAACTACCTGATTTACGCCAACTTTCTTACACTCTGCCAGAATATCTGCTGCAGGCACATTTTCAGCGACCACAACAGCGATATCCCGACGGTTCGCCGGGAAGCGTGAAACCCCCTGAGATTGAGGCACAGCGCGGTCTGCAAGCTTGTTCCACAACAATTCAAACACCAGTGTACGGCCGTTCAAATCCAGTTTACGTTCCAGCTCAGGATGAACAACACCAATAAATCCAACATAATCACCGTGTAAATAAATTGCAGCACTCTGCCCCGGATGCAGGGCTGAATGACGTTCTGCCCGAAATTCAATTTCAGACAATTTACCGGTAAGTTCGAACAGTGACTCTAAATCACCTTTGAGATCGTAAAAATCAACACTGCCTTTTACCAGATCCCAGTGTTCTTCATTGCGGTTGCCACAGATTGCGCCAGCCAGCATAACATCCTGACGGATCCCAAGGTCTGCCTGTGTATCAGGGACAAATCGCAAACCGGTTTCAAAAATACGCGCACGGTTTTGCTGACGATTCTGGTTATATACCAGTGTGCTGAGCAGGCCTGTTAATAAAGAAAGGCGCATTGCCGACATATCGGCAGAAATCGGATTGGGCAGAATCAGTGCGTCTTCACCCGGATGCAGCATTTGCTGAATTTTCGGGTCAACAAAACTGTAGGTGATCACTTCCTGGTAACCTTTATCTACCAGCAGTGTTTTCACACGTTTCATCGACAGATTCGCTTCACGATGCTCACCCATAATCAGTGACGCATTGACTGGCTCATCCGGAATACTGTTATAACCATAAATACGGGCAACTTCTTCAACCAGGTCTTCTTCGATTTCCATATCAAAACGCCAGGATGGTGCGACAGCCAACCACTGGCCTTCAGATTCAGTTACCTGGCAACCCAGGCGGCGTAAAATATCACCGACCTGTGCATCCGGCACATGGTGGCCAATCAGGCGATCCAGTTTGCTGCGGCGTAAAGTAATTGTCGCAGGCTGCGGCAATTTGTCCTGTGCAGTCACATCAATAACCGGGCCTGCCTGCCCACCACACACAGCCAGTAACAGCGCAGTTGCACGTTCCATGGCTTTATATTGCAGTTGCGGGTCAACACCACGTTCATAGCGGTGAGATGCATCTGTATGCAAGCCATAGCGGCGGGCACGGCCAGTAATCGCCAGCGGGTTAAACCAGGCACACTCCAGCAAAACATCCTGAGTTTCACTGTTCACGCCAGAATGCTCGCCACCGAAGATCCCCCCCATTGCCAGTGCTTTGCTCTGGTCAGCAATAACCAGAGTATCGCTATTGAGTTTGGCTTCAGTACCATCAAGCAGCACCAGGCTTTCATCTTGCTTAGCCATACGCACCACAATACCACCGTCGATCCGGTTAAGATCGAATGCATGCATTGGCTGGCCCAGTTCAAGCAGCACGTAGTTGGTCACATCAACAACAGCATCAATAGAGCGAATACCGCAGCGACGCAATTTTTCTCGCATCCACAACGGCGATGGCGCAGCGACATTAATACCTTTAATCACGCGTCCCAGATAGCGCGGGCAGGCTTCAGTTGCTTCAACCGTAATCGGGAAAGAATCTGTAATAGTTGCGGCCACAGGCGCAATTTCTGGTTCAGTAACCGGCAATTGGTTCAGTACCGCTACATCCCGGGCCACACCCGCAATACTCAGGCAATCGGCACGGTTCGGCGTCACGCTGATTTCAATGGCGACATCGTCAAGTTTCAGGTAGTCACGCAGAGGTGTACCAGGCTGAGCATCCGCTGGCAATTCGATGATACCGCTGTGGTCTTCTGAAATACCCAGTTCGGAATAAGAACACAGCATCCCTTCTGAAGGTTCACCGCGTAATTTTGCAGCTTTGATTTTAAAGTCGCCCGGCAATACTGCACCCACGGTTGCCACCGCAACGCGCAGGCCCTGACGGCAGTTCGGCGCGCCACAAACGATATCAAGCAGGCGTTCGCCGCCAACATTCACTTTTGTCACCCGCAGCTTATCAGCATTGGGATGCTGGCCGCATTCCACAACTTCACCAACCACGACACCAGTAAATGCTCCCGCAACAGCCTCAACACCATCCACTTCGAGACCTGCCATGGTTATTTGGCCGGCAAGTGCGTCACTGTCTAGTGCCGGGTTAACCCATTCGCGTAACCAAAGTTCACTGAATTTCATTGCAGAGTCCCGCCTTATTTAAACTGTTTGAGGAAACGTAAATCGTTTTCGAAGAATGAACGCAAGTCAGTTACGCCATAGCGCAACATGGTCAAACGTTCCATCCCCATGCCGAACGCGAAGCCGGAATAGACTTCTGGATCAATACCCACATTCCGTAAAACGTTCGGGTGCACCATGCCGCAACCCAGCACTTCAAGCCATTTACCATTTTTCCCCATTACATCCACTTCCGCAGAAGGTTCAGTGAACGGGAAGTAAGACGGGCGGAAACGGATTTGCAGGTCTTCCTCAAAAAAGTTACGCAAGAAATCATGCAGCGTACCTTTCAGATTGGTAAAGCTGATGTTCTTATCGACAATCAACCCTTCCATTTGGTGGAACATCGGCGTGTGAGTCTGATCGTAATCATTACGGTATACACGGCCAGGCGCAATGATACGAATCGGCGGTTGTTGGTTTTCCATAGTACGGATCTGCACACCAGATGTTTGTGTACGCAACAGACGTCTTGCATCAAACCAGAAAGTGTCGTGGTCAGCACGTGCCGGGTGGTGGCCCGGAATGTTCAGGGCATCGAAGTTGTGGTAGTCATCTTCAATTTCCGGGCCGGTTGCCACGGTAAAGCCCAGCTCACCGAAGAAACTTTCAATGCGGTCAATCGTGCGCGTTACCGGATGCAGCCCACCATTTTCAATACGCCGCCCCGGTAAGGTCACATCAATAGTTTCTGCGGCCAGGCGGGCATTTAATGCTTCGCTTTCCAGAAAATCTTTGCGTGCATTAAGTGCCTGCTGAACCTGTTCTTTGGCTTCGTTGATTACCGCACCAGCTGCAGGGCGTTCTTCGGGGGGAAGTTCACGCAGGGTTGTCATTTGGAGGGTCAGGTGCCCTTTCTTGCCCAGATATTCAACGCGTACATTATCTAACGCGGCGACATCCTGGGCATCGTTTATGGCTGCCTTTGCACTTGCAACCAGCTCTGCGAGATGTGGCATGGTATTCCTCTTGTGCCGGCACAATTGCCGGAGTAGTTAGTCTCGGTTCGAAAACGACAAGCCTTAGCCTTTGTTTACCCGGCCATCATAATGCTGCTCAAAAGTCTGGCAAAGGGGCCGGGAAAGGTAAAAAAAAAGCCTCCATCTGGAGGCTTTTAGCGCTTATTTTCCGTTTCTTTTCTTACGCGCAAAGCCCCCCTGAATCAGGCGCTAAAGTAAAAAAAGAAGCGGAAAATAGCAGCATTCATGCTTGCAGTTACCTTTTTAGTCAGGTGTAACGGTTCTATTCAACTGATTTTGTTGCGAAATGTCAATCCTGTTTGCAACAAATGAAAAGAGGGAGCATATGCTCCCTCTCCATCTGGCTTACGCCAGAGCTGCTTTCGCTTTTTCAACCAGTGCAGTGAATGCCACTTTGTCGAATACAGCGATATCAGCCAGGATCTTACGGTCGATTTCAACAGAAGCCTTTTTCAGGCCATTGATGAATTTGCTGTAAGAAATACCGTTCTGACGTGCTGCTGCGTTGATACGTGCAATCCACAGTTGACGGAACTGACGCTTTTTCTGACGACGGTCACGATAAGCGTACTGACCAGCTTTGATAACAGCCTGGAAGGCAACGCGGTATACGCGAGAACGCGCACCGTAGTAACCTTTAGCTTGTTTCAAAATTTTCTTATGACGTGCACGTGCAATCACACCACGTTTTACGCGAGCCATGGCTCTCTCCTGTATCTATATTCTGTAAGCCCGGTTGGCGTATTTACTCAGCCAGACTAATTCTCTTCCTGCAGACTCTTGTCTGAACAGACCGGGAATCAGTAACTGTTACCGGAAAATACCAACCTGTTGGGCGATAAAAGTTTAAAGTTAACGACTTATGCGTACGGCAGGCACGCAATTACCAGACCCAGATCGCCTTTAGAAACCATGGCTTTCGGACGCAGGTGACGTTTACGTTTGGTCGCTTTTTTAGTCAGAATATGACGCAGGTTAGCGTGCTTATGCTTAAAGCCACCTTTACCGGTTTTTTTGAAGCGCTTAGCAGCACCGCGTACGGTCTTAATTTTTGGCATTTTTTTACTTCCACTTCGCATTGTTAATAAATGAAACAAAGGCGAACCGGGCCAGCGGAGCAAGCTCTACCGGCCTGGTTACTTGGTAGCCTACTGTTTCTTCTTCGGCGCAAGCACCATAATCATCTGACGGCCTTCGATCTTCGTAGGGAAGGATTCGACTACTGCCAGTTCATTCAGATCGTCTTTCACGCGATTAAGCACTTCCATACCGATCTGTTGGTGTGCCATTTCACGCCCACGGAAACGCAGGGTGATTTTGGCTTTGTCGCCATCTTCGAGAAAGCGAATCAGGCTGCGGAGTTTTACCTGATAGTCACCTTCATCAGTACCAGGACGGAATTTAATTTCCTTAACCTGGATAACTTTCTGCTTTTTCTTCTGTTCCTTAGAAGACTTACTCTTTTCATAGAGGAATTTACCGTAATCCATAATACGGCAAACTGGCGGCTCGGCGTTAGGGCTGATCTCTACTAAGTCGGCTCCGGCTTCTTCAGCTTTTTCCAGAGCTTCTCTCAGACTCACTACACCAATCTGCTCGCCATCAATGTCTGTTAAGCGAACTTCCTGAGCGCGAATCTCGCCATTAATACGATTCGGACGCGCCGTTTGAACTCGTTTTCCGCCTTTAATACCTTATTCCTCCATTTGATGAAGACTGCGGCTGCGAATTTCTTGTTGCAGCTTCTCGATCACTTCATTTACGTCCAGACTGCCAAGGTCTTTACCACGGCGGGTACGAACGGCCACTTTGCCAGCTTCGACCTCTTTATCACCGCAGACCAACATATAGGGCACCCGACGTAAAGTGTGCTCGCGGATTTTAAAGCCAATCTTCTCGTTTCTCAAGTCTGCTTTTACACGAATGCCCGCATTTTGCAATTTTCGGGTCAATTCGTTCACATATTCTGCCTGTCCGTCAGTAATATTCATAACGACAACCTGAACAGGAGCCAGCCAGGTTGGGAAGAAACCGGCGAACTCTTCGGTCAGAATACCAATAAAGCGTTCCATTGAACCCAGAATTGCACGGTGAATCATAACCGGCACCTGGCGTTCGTTATTTTCACCCACGTAAGATGCACTCAAACGAGACGGCAAAGAGAAGTCCAGTTGGACAGTACCACATTGCCATGCACGATCGAGACAATCGTACAGAGTAAATTCAATTTTCGGCCCGTAAAACGCGCCTTCACCCGGTTGATACTCGAACGGGATATTATTTTCTTCAAGTGCCACAGCAAGGTCTGCTTCAGCACGGTCCCACATTTCATCAGTACCAATGCGTTTATCAGGGCGAGTAGACAGCTTAACAACGATTTTTTCAAAACCGAAGGTGCTGTACATATCGTAGACCATGCGAATACAGCTGTTTACTTCATCACGCACCTGCTCTTCTGTACAGAAGATATGCGCATCATCCTGAGTAAAGCCACGCACACGCATCAGTCCATGAAGCGCACCGGAAGGCTCATTACGGTGGCAACTACCAAACTCAGCCATACGCAACGGCAAATCACGGTAAGATTTTAAACCCTGATTAAAAATTTGCACATGACCCGGGCAGTTCATTGGCTTAATGCAATATTCACGGTTCTCTGAAGAAGTGGTGAACATGGCATCTTTATAGTTGTCCCAGTGCCCGGTTTTTTCCCACAGCACACGGTCCATCATAAATGGCCCTTTCACTTCCTGATACTGGTACTCTTTCAACTTGGAGCGAACAAAAGTTTCCAGTTCACGGAAGACCGTCCAGCCGTCATTATGCCAGAACACCATACCTGGTGCTTCTTCCTGCATATGATACAGGTCCAGTTGCTTACCAATTTTACGGTGGTCCCGTTTTGCTGCTTCTTCCAGGCGTTGCAGATAAGAATTTAATTGTTTCTTATCTGGCCAGGCAGTGCCGTAAATACGTTGCAACATTTTATTATTGCTGTCGCCACGCCAGTATGCACCTGCCGTTTTCATCAATTTAAAATAGTGACAGAAACGCATATTTGGCACATGTGGCCCACGGCACATGTCAATATATTCTTCATGATGATAAAGCCCAGGTCTGTCATCATGACTGATATTCTCATCAAGAATCGCGACTTTGTAGCTTTCGCCGCGTTCAACAAATGCCTGGCGTGCTTCTGCCCATGACACTTTTTTCTTAATGACGTCGTAATTCTTCTCTGCCAGCTCGTGCATACGCTTTTCCAGCTGGTCAATATCTTCCTGAGTCAGGGTGTGGTCCAGGTCAACATCATAGTAGAAACCATTGTCAATTACCGGACCAATAGCCATTTTTGTTTTAGGCCATAATTGCTTGATGGCATGCCCCAATAAGTGAGCACAAGAGTGGCGAATGATTTCCAACCCTTCAGCATCTTTTGCGGTAATGATAGCCAGGGTTGCGTCGCTTTCAATCAAATCACACGCATCAACCAGTTCACCATTTACCCGCCCGGCAACACAGGCTTTCGCCAGCCCTGGACCGATATCCAGCGCAACATCCAGTGGACTTACAGCATGGTCAAAACTACGTTGACTGCCATCAGGAAGCGTAATTACAGGCATTCTAATTCCTTAATTTGCAGTGGTGACCCACACGAAAGATCACATACAAAATCATATTTAACATATTTATCAACAGATTACACAGGGATTCTCGCTTCACTCTGCGGAATGTGTACATTTCAGTGAACAAATTACCAAATGTAGCCTGTGGGCAATTGATAAGCTCGCCCCGAATAGTACACGCTTTGAGGTCAATCAACCATGTTTTCCTTTGGTTTCAATCTTCATCGCGCAATCCATCAATAAGATAGCAGCACAGACTCCCGGATGTTGACATTGAGTTTTGTGCTGCACCGCTCTTTTTCGAATCTGGCGTTTATCGCGACCACATTAGAGGTTCGGTAATCCCCCCGAAAAACCAGTGCATGCATAAAGTTAAGAATGTAGTTGTGGGGCCAGAAGCCAGGCATTAAGCCACTAAACGCAAAAAAACCGCGCAAACGAGGTTTCTGAACTAATAAGCGTTGCGTCTCTGTGACGCTCCTATAACAGTACACCATCATTTTCAGAACACGTTAGCATCCTTTCTTAAATTAAAAATTAGCATTCCCCATTATCGTAGACTGAAAATGGAGTACCTTGTATAAATATATTTAAAGAAAAGCAAACCATCCATAAAAGTCATTGTCTAACCAGTAGATACATAATCTTTCAGGAATTTTCCTTATGACATTAATGCTTGTTGCTGGCACCTTAGCCGCTATTTTGTTAACTATAGTTGGTGTTATTCAGCTCTGGATAGGTGTGTCAAATAATCCGGATAAATTCTGATGAGGTCCAGAAAGGAAAATTTATTATATTAAAAATATTATTGCATTTCATCGTGGCCACGCAAAAAGTCATAGAAGCATCCAAAAAAAACCACTGATTTTATCAGTGGCCTGCGTAACCAACTCTTTAAATTTTCCAGCAAGTTCTTATGATATATTCTAAATCAGAGCAGAAGATCGACCGCAATGACAATTTCGTCCGGATTCAACTCTCTATCTGTAGCAATGCATATTTTTTTATGGTCACCAGTGATTGAATGAATTCCTGCAACCATGATGTCAAGCTCAACCGCCTCACCAGATACACACTCACATAATATCGTCTTTTCTGGAGCAGTGACATTAACAACTTTTACTGGTTGATTGTCAAAAAAAACCAACACATCTTTCATATATTTTCCCCATCAATGAACAGACAAAAATGCTCACACTCGAAGGGTTTTAAACCGGACGTCAATGTCAGGCCCATAATTTGCCTTCATGACCTGTCTTTCACTAAGCTAAGAACAGGACTTGCAGCCTTAAAAAAATAATCTGCATTTTTTATCATTACAGATTTACAAAACACACACGTTGCACCGTAAGGATTTTTTTCTGTTATATTCAGCAATGACACTCGGTATTGTGATCCATGACACTTTGGGCAACGAAAGTGTATTTTTGGCATCAATTTTGAGACATTCTTAAATCACCTCCACATTAGATGCGGCGAGGCCTCTGGCTCCATTCTCAAGAATGAATCTAACATCCTGATTTTCAAACAATGTCTTATAATCACTTCCCTGAATAGCTGAGTAATGGACAAAAACATCCTTACTTCCATCCGCTGGAGAAATGAAGCCAAACCCTTTTTCCGGGTTGAACCATTTAACTTTACCAGTCATTGTAGTAGACATAATTAATTACCTTTTCAATATGATTACCTTGCGGCATGACAGTCTGACTACAGATGAAAGCAAATCAACGTGTGAAGCTCAAAAAAGAGATATCGAGAGGACACTTAGAGATAAGAATATTTCACTTAAAAACCAGCAAAAAGTATCTGCAAATCAAACCAGACATTCATTAACACACAATCTATCCTTCATTGCAAACCTTAATTTAATGGCAGTTAAAATGGTAAAATCAGAAAAAAGTCAACAAAAATTTAACTGCATAAAAAGAAAACTCATGGCACTGATAGTTATAGTAAAAAATCGTCGTAATAAATGTTCTTAGGGAAAAAGGCACAAATTCACAGGTGTTTTTTGACAGCGTTTTTTATTTCATCATAAGACAACTCCCGGTCAGATGCGACATGTACAATTTTTTGTTCGAATCCCGGTTCTGACACACTTACTGACATAATTTTTAAAGATACTCCTTCTCCATTGGGATAAGAACGTCGAATTGTTGAAACCCCACTCATTACTGAAAGAGCAACCACAGGCTCATGGTTGAAGAAAACCATCACCTTTTTCATTACACAGTCCACTTCATCGATTAAAAATCAACCGTATCACATCCATTGCCTGATTACCTGTCGTAATACACTCGCATGCAGACTATTGACCTGTTTATTACTTACTACTGACATATATTGTTTTTTATGTCCGCTTTCGACATAAACCTGCCCACCGAAGACAGGCTGGCAAAAATAAATTTCTGAGTCAGATATTCAAAACTCGATATCCATATCCAACCTGACATTCAGCATTGACAGGCAACCATCTACAAACCCTTCAGCCATCTGTAACTCGGCACAGATCAGCTTTTCATCTTTTTCCTCATCCGGGCAAGCCGCCTTTTGGGGATACCATAAAAATAGTGCATTATTACCAAGTGTGTTCGTCCGGCCGTTTTTCTTTCAACCGGCAAAGACAGCTCTCGATAATCAGTCCAACGTTATCACTGCATGACAACCGCATTTCACCCTTCTGAGTGAATATTTCTTCATCCTCAAGCAAGGGACGCAATGAAACTAATCCATTTACTCGATAAAACAGATATCTTCCATTTAACGGGAAGCTATAGATAACTGCTGTACCGGCCCTTCTGACCACGTCATACCATTGATCATCTACATTAAAGGCGTAGGAACCGCACACTATTTCCCCCGAAGCGACATATTGACGCAGTTAACATTTGGCGGGAACAGCCAGGGGAACGCAAACAGCGATACTCTTCGTAACTGCTCCAGTGAAGTTCACTCGATTAATAAAATCTCTGGTCGGCTCTTTTCCTGGTTTCCTGCAAAAGATGTTCATCCTTTATATTCTACCCCGTCAAAACGACCTGGCCGTTAAGCCTCGGAAGTAACCCTGGTCCAGGTTTTGCTATGATTTTTTCTGGAAGTTTCTTCATCAGATCAATAGGTAACTCATTTTTCATTATTCCCTCTCACAACAAACTACTGCATGAAAATACAGTAAAATTATAAAGTCTGGTTTTGGCAGAAGTTGTATGAAAGACCACGGAACAATGGTCGTTTACACGCGTCTGAAGCTTCCTCGATATTGCAGGGGCGTGACGCTGATTCGCCGCTGAAAAGCACTACGCATCTGATCGGGGCCGGAAAAACCACAGTCGAAAGCGATTGTTTTGAGGGGTAACTCAGTAGATTCAAGCAGGTTTCGGGCCTGATCCAGACGTATTCCTTCCACATATTCATGCGGTGTGACGCCCAATTCTGTTACGAAGAGACGCGCAATGCTGCGCGGACTGACACCACCAATATCCGCCAACCGCTCAACCGGAAAGGATTCTCCCATGTGCTCCATAACATAGGTTTGTACCTTTCCCAGCGGAGTTTCAGAGGCGCGTCCAGCGACAAGCAGCGGGCTGAACTGGGATTGGCCACCCTGCCGTTGTGCCACAACGACAAGTGCCTTGGCACATGCAAGCGATATGGCCTGCCCATAATCTTCTCCAACCAAAGCGAGGCTAAGGTCAATGCCTGCAGTCACACCGGCGGAGGTCACCAGCCGACCGTCGCGCGCATGGATTCGATCATGCTCGACCCGCGCTGAGGGGAACTGACTTGCAAGCTGCTCCGAACAAAGCCAATGGGTCGTGACAGTTCGCCCATCGAGAAGGCCGGCATGACCCAGAGCGAAAGCGCCAGTGCAAATCGAGCCATATCTTTGCGCCGCAACACCCCACTGCCTTAGCCACTCTGACATGGCGGCGTCGGGAAGAGTGGTAGGAAGATGCGGGCCACCTGCCACCAGAACTGTGTGAAAAGATTGCCCGGCCTGATCGAACGTGAAGTCAGCAACCATCCACATTCCGTTGGAGCTGCGCAGACGCTGTGTGCTGGCCGCCACCAGGACACAGTGGTAATGGTCCTCTTCGGGCAAAAAGCCATTAGCCGTTGTGAACACATCGAGCGGACCGGCAACGTCGAGCGCCTGAACGCCTTCGAAAATGACAAGTGCAACTTCTTTCTTTGCCATCAGGACCCTTTTACTTTTGTCAAAAATGATCCGAGGTTCTGGTAACTAACCCGCTAAAACTGCCTTTGGCAGTTTATCACAGACACTTGGCAGCTTTCAGCGTAGCAATGCGATTGCTGCCAGGCTCAGTTGCCGTGATGATGAGTAGGTAGGCTATAAGGCCTTCTTCGAAAACCAACCTACACAACAGGAAACATATTTTGACAAGCCTTCACTACGCAGCGCAGGCGATTCACGGTATCGTCGTTCCCGACAGTACCCTGGCCCGCGCCATCACTGAGTTTGTACGCGACACTGAAACAGAATTGCTTTTCAATCATTCGAGCCGGGTCTACTTTTTCGGGGCCATCGCCGGGCAGCTACGTGGCCTGAACGCCAATCCAGAGCTGCTGTATGCCGCTACGATGTTTCACGATATTGGCCTGATGCCATCTTATAGTAGCACCGAACTTCGCTTCGAAGTCGATGGCGCGAATGCCGCCCGTGACTTCTTGCAAAGCTACAGGCTTGATCCGGCCGACATTGAAAAAGTGTGGACTGGCATTGCGCTGCACACCACACCGGGTATACCGGAATTCATGGACCCGGTGATCGCCCTGACGACCGCTGGCGTCGAAATGGATGTACTGGGTCTTACTTATGACCGCTTTTCCGCTGAAATCCGAGAGGCCGTGGTCGCAGCCTATCCCCGCACACCAGATTTCAAAGAAGATATCATCCAGGCCTTTTACGACGGCATCAAGCATAAGCCCGCTACCACCTTTGGCAACGTCAAGGCAGACGTGATCGCCGACAAAGAACCGCATTCCCATCGCGGTAATTTCTGCTCCCTCATCCGATGCTCACATTGGCACGGCTAATAGTCTTTCCCGTCAAATCCATTATTACCAAAGGAGAAATATCATGAGTTCTATTAACATCATCCTTGTTCACGGTGCCTGGGCTGATGGCTCCAGCTGGGCCAAAGTCATTCCACTGCTGAGAGACAAAGGTATGACTGTCGCAGCCGTCCAACTCCCGCTTACCAGTTTCGATGCCGATGTCGCGACGGTTAGCCGTGCAATTGCGCTCGCGCAGGGGGATGTCGTTCTGGTTGGGCACAGCTATGCCGGTGCAGTGATCGGGCAGGCAGGCAACGCACCAAAGGTGAAACGGCTTGTCTATATCGACGCATTTGCACCGGACGCAGGAGAATCGGCAGGATCACTCTTCGCCAAGTTTGAAGCCGCTCCTCTCAATAACGAAATCAGGCCCGACGCAGAAGGCTTCCTGTCGCTAACCCCCAAAGGTATTGCCACCCTGTTTGCACAAGATCTCGATCCCGCCGAGCAGACGATTCTGCATGCAACTCAGGGCCCGATCAATGGCGCCGCACTCGGCGGCACCTTGACACAGGCCGCATGGCGCAGTCGTCCTGGTTTCTATCTGATTGGCGAGAATGATTTGGCAATCCTGCCCGTTGAGCAGGAACGCATGGCCACGCGTATGAATGCAACGATCAAACGAGTCGCTTCCAGCCATGTTCCGATGTTGTCACATCCGCTTGTCGTGGCTGACTTCATCGCTCTGGCTGCTGCCGGATGTCAAGGTGATGGTAACATGCATAACGGTAGGTTGTTTCAGGAGTAATGTCATGCGTACCTCAGCATACGATATGCCGAATGTCATCGGCGTTTACATATCTAAGGATAATCCATGTATCAACCCCAGATTATTACCATTCCGATTTTACCCTTCGGTATGGTCAATGCTCATCTTATCCGCAGCGATGCTGGCTGCATACTCATCGACACGGGCATTCCCGGATCAGAGTTCAAGATCGGTAAGGTTCTTGCACAACATGGCCTGACGTTCCGCGACATTAATCTGATCGTCGTCACGCACGCCCATACCGACCACGCCGGCAGCGCCGTACACTTGCGCAAATTGTCAGGTGCGCCCATTCTTGCTCATCAGGACGACGCAGATTTTTATAGCCGCAAGGAACCGATGACGTATTGCACGACGAGTTGGGTCGGAAAATTGTTTCTCAAGACCCCAGTTCCGCATGAAGTGTATGAAGGTTTTATCCCTGACATCATGATGAACCACGGTAATGCGTTCAATCTACTCGATTTTGGAGTAGATGGTGTCGTGCGGCACACGGGGGGCCATACACCGGGATCAATTGCGGTAGAGCTATCCTCACAAGACATGATGGTCGGAGACCTGGTCGCCTCAGGCATTCTTATCGGTGGATTAATGATGAAGGGACGCGCAATCCGGCCACCGTTCGAAGATGACCCCGCCACTGTGTCGCGCGAACTGATTCGGATGGTGGAAAATGGCGGACTGCGTTTTCACATGGGTCACGGGGGGCCTTTGGCGGCTCGGGAGGTGCTGCGCCATGCTCAAGCTTTGGCGAGACTGGGAGGCAATTCATGCGCTTCAGGCAAATGTGGACACCAACATGATTAGTCAAATTTAGTGTCAAAACTGCTCAAGGCCGCGCCGAATAGCTGAATTTTCAGAAAAATCCGGCCAGGTAAACCAGGCCTTGTTCACTTCTGTGTATGGTGCTCATGGTTGCGATTCAGCAAATATTCTCTTAACCAACGCCCCGCCACCCCAGGTGGCGCATTTTTATTCCAGACCACATCAACAGACAGTGCTCTGGGCCAGCCCGCGACAGGTAATGCCACCAGTTTTCCTTCACCCGCGAACTCCTCCACCAGTGCACAGGGCAGCGCGCACCAGCCAAACCCCTGGACAGCCATACTCAACAGTAATAAATAGTTTGGTGCTGACCAAACAGGCCCACGCCCCGCGTTGTCACCTCTGTCGATATAAGTAGTGAGCCGTAACTCTCGCCAGGCATGTAACTCATCAAACACCAGGCTCTCACGTATTGCCAGTGGGTGTCCGGGAGCAGCATAAATCCCCATATAACTGAGTAAAGGCATACGGCTGGCACCAATAAAATTAGGATAATGCTCTCGTGCTTCCATCAAACCAATATGTGCTCTCTCTTTTTGCAATAAATCAATAACATCCTCGTTCTCACCAATCAGGCATTCAAATTCAGTATGAGGAAAGTGTTTGGCGAACCCGGCAAGTAAATTTTCAAGGACATCTGCATCCAGTGTGTCGGAGAGCACAAATGACAATTTTGCTTCCGTTTCTGCCACCAATGACACAGCGAGATCATCCAGTCTATTACTGGCGGCAAGGATAGCCTGCACATAGCTCAACACTTGCTCGCCCTGTTGTGTCAAAACTGGCTGTCTGGCAGAACGGTCGAATAACGTGATACCCAGGTCTGTTTCTAAATTTGCCACGGCAGAGCTGATTGTTGACTGGCTCTTTCGCAGACGCCGTGCCGCGGCAGAAAATGAACCTGCCGAGACGGTTTCGACAAAGGCAAGCAGGGCTTCCGGGGAATAACGCATAATGTATCGATTTTCCAGATGGTATCTATCTTTATTTTATCTTAAATATCGATAGTATCGCCAGTCATTACATCACACATTTGTGTTGATTACCGTAATGACAAGGACAATAGATATGAAAAAAGTCAATACCGTGCACCGAACTCTACCTGAACGATTACTGCACGCTATCTGTTTCGAAGGGTTAGCAACGGTAATACTCGCACCACTGGCAGCCTGGATAATGCAACGTGAACTGCTTGAAATGGGGATGCTTTCTCTGCTCCTGGCGACTGCAGCCATGCTGTGGAATATCCTTTATAACGCAGTATTTGATATTTTCGTACCCCATAATCAAACAGCCAGGACATTGAAAATACGCCTTATTCATGCATCAGGATTTGAAGGTGGTTTTCTGATAATAGGTGTTTCACTTGCTGCTTTTTTTCTCAGTACGACACTCCTGAACGCGTTTCTACTTGAGGTCGGTTTTTTACTTTTCTTTTTGCCCTATACACTTTTCTATAATTGGGGGTATGACACACTACGAGCTCGTTTTATCGGGCTGCGTGTGTAGCACACTCACTTACCAGTCGAGCCCGGGCCAGCCGGGCAGCACACAACGGTTATGGAATAAAGCCCCGCTGGCCCCCCAATCTCCATATAAGTAGTAATGTTCTGTCAGGTGTTCATTAGGGTAATTATCGAGGTAATAACATTGTAATATGCCAGGATGGGACTCTGCCTTATGGGCTGGCACGAAGATTAAAGCGATTTTTCCTCACCAAAAAATAGGACAGCTCAATCACTAATATCACAAAAATTGCAACAAACAGTGAATTATACTAATATAGACGGGCATCCTGGCTTTTTGTCAAACGGAGAAATCACCTAATTTTAACTTAACGGACTATAACCACTATGTCTCAGACTGAACTTAATACGGGTGTTCCCCGCAAGCAAATTAATCCGCCCGTTTTTTATATTTCTGCTGCACTCATCGTCATCGTAGTAGCTTTTGCAGCACTATTTCCTGAAATAGCCGATCAAAAATTTAAAGCACTACAACAACAAATATTCACCAATGCCAGTTGGTTTTATATTCTGACCGTCGCACTCATCCTCCTGACTGTAACCTTCCTTGGGTTATCCCGTTATGGCGGCATCAAGCTCGGGCCGGATCACGCATTACCTGATTTCAGCTACGTTTCCTGGTTCGCGATGTTGTTCTCCGCGGGTATGGGGATAGGTTTGATGTTTTTCGGTGTTGCCGAACCGGTAATGCACTACCTCTCACCTCCAGTAGGTACGCCTGAAACAGTGGAAGCCGCCAAAGAAGCAATGAGGCTTACATTCTTCCACTGGGGCCTGCATGCCTGGGCCATTTACGCCATTGTTGCACTCATTCTGGCATTCTTCAGTTATCGTCACGGGTTGCCATTGACCTTGCGCTCAGCACTCTACCCAATCATTGGCGAACGTATTTACGGCCCATTGGGGCATGCCGTTGATATTTTTGCCGTCATCGGTACAGTATTTGGTGTTTCCACCTCGCTCGGCTATGGCGTACTGCAGGTCAATGCCGGGATGCATCACCTGTTTGGTGTGCCTATAAATGAAACAACCCAGGTCATTCTGATTGTGGTTATTACCGCACTGGCAACAATCTCTGTTGTGTCCGGTCTGGATAAAGGCATCAGGATATTATCAGAGCTAAACCTCGGCCTTGCCGTGTTACTGCTGTTGCTTGTCGCTATTCTGGGCCCAACGGTTCTGTTGCTGAAATCCTTTGTTGAAAATACCGGGGGTTATCTTTCAGAAATAGTCAGTAAAACATTTAATCTGTATGCCTACGAGCCAAAATCCAGCAACTGGTTGGGTGGCTGGACCTTACTTTACTGGGGATGGTGGCTTTCCTGGTCGCCGTTTGTAGGCATGTTTATTGCCCGTGTTTCCCGTGGGCGAACCATTCGTGAGTTTGTAACTGGCGTGCTGTTTGTGCCCGCTGGCTTTACATTGATGTGGATGACATTTTTTGGGAACAGCGCCATTTATCTGATAAAAGATAAAGGAGCCCTGGACCTCGCCAATACCGTACAACAGGATGTGTCGCTCGCCCTGTTTAATTTTCTTGAGCATTTCCCATTTTCGACCGTACTGTCCTTTATTGCTATGGCTATGGTCGTCGTCTTCTTTGTCACATCAGCCGACTCCGGTGCAATGGTCGTTGATACACTGGCATCCGGCGGAGCAGAACGAACGCCTGTCTGGCAACGTATTTTCTGGGCCGCCGCCATGGGGATTGTCGCTATCGCACTGCTTTTAGCTGGCGGGTTAAGTGCATTACAAACAGTGACAATAGCCAGTGCCTTGCCCTTCTCAATTATCCTGCTGATTTCCATCTATGGGCTACTTAAAGCCTTGAGAGTGGATATCACCAAACGCGACAGCCAGACGTTGGCAACAATAGCACCGACTGCATCGCGTAACCCGATTCCGTGGCAGCGCAGGTTACGAAACATCTCTTATCTTCCTAAACGTTCTCAGGTCAAACGTTTCCTGGATGAAGTCATTCAGCCCGCCATGGTACTGGTTGAAGAAGAACTGGGTAAACAGGGCACACGGAGTGTTATTGATTCATCTTCTGACGACAGGCTGCATCTGGAAGTTGATTTAGGCGAAGCACTCAATTTCATCTATGAAGTCCGGTTACGCGGTTATAGCCAGCCAGCATTTGCCATGTCGGGCCTCGATAATGACAGTCAAAATGCTGAGCAACACCGTTATTATCGTGCTGAAGTTTACCTGAAAGAAGGTGGACAGGATTACGACCTGATGGGCTGGAACCAGGAGCAAATCATTCACGACATTCTTGATCAGTATGAAAAACACCTCCACTTCCTGCATTTAGTGCGCTAATGGGCAGGCCCCTTTACCCAATAGAGGGGCCTTATCTGATACGTTATGCCCTGCCCGTTTATATACCCAGGCGTTGCACCTCAAAAAATTAGCATCCCGTTTTACAGCTGAATCGGTCATATTAAAACAAGCCCATCAAAAATTAGATAGCCATCTCATTGAAAAGCAAACAACTTAATTAAAATCATCTCATCATTGTCATGAGATAATTTATTTTTATCAACCATACAATTACCTCACCATAAATTAAATTATCCGACGGCGATGGTATATCTCACATCTTCATTTTTTTTCCACTTGATTTTTATTGAATTCCCTATCAATCTGTAACTTACATACTGGCAATGTGACATTTTCAGGTGAGTAGTGCAGACATTACTTCGGGTTATTTACAGGCGTCTTCCCATTACACTTGCCACTACTGCTGTGACCCTGGCTATTGTTATGATTCTGGCTGAAGCTTGGTTTTATTCCGCCAGTAAACAGCATGTTCAGGCCTTCTCTGAAGCATTGACGAACAGAAGTAATACGCTGTTTAACGAAATTAGTACTGTAAAACACAAAAGCCAGTCATTCGAGTTATATACCCCGTGCAGCGCCGCCTTTTTACGCCGTTTACGCCTCAGTTTGTGGTCGTTCACGTTGATCAAAGACATTGGCTGGATGCAGAACAATACTATGATATGTACTGCATTATGGGATGAACTATCCCCACCTCTGGCAATTAATTTATATAACCAAAAAATAAAACTGAAAGACAGCACCTGGGTTATCAATGCTGGCATTGATGAGAATATTTATGGTGATCTGGTGCTGTTTGGTAATTATGCTATTGTGTTATCACCTTATGTCTTCAGATCTTTCAAAGATGACACCGACCGCCACCAATTAAGCTTTATTATCAGTAATAAAAATCAGCAACACAATATCATCACCTACGGCCGTGATGTAAACAAGCTGGAAGGAGATAAACAAAACACCAGTAACCTGCGTTTTCTTGTATGGAAAACCTGTTCACAGCAGTACGATTTCTGTGTTATCGCGGGTGGTAAGCCAGACAGTATAGTGAATGCCAGCGCGGTGCTTCTTTCATCGCTAATTTTTATTTCTATTTTTATCGGCCTGCTTATTTCATTAAGCATCAACCTTTATATCGATAAAAAACGTTCTCTTGAGAAACGACTGCTTGATGCGATTAACAAAGACCGACTGCATCTGGTTTACCAGCCTATTTACCATCTTAAAAAAAATAAAATTATTGGTATTGAAGCCTTGCTACGTTGGAAAGACCCGGATATTGGTTTTATTTCCCCTGATATTTTCATTCCTCTGGCGGAAGCAAAAGGGTTGATGACACAAATAACACAACTCGTTACCCGAAAAGCTATTCATGATACAGGTGAGCTGGTCAGGAAACATAACCTCTATATCAGTATCAATATTAGCTCACATGACTTGTGTTCGACTGACTATCTCCTTTTTCTACAACATGCCATCACAGATGCACAATTCCCGGCCAGCAACCTGGTCCTTGAGATCACTGAGCGTCAGGGTGCAAATACCAATTCGCTTAAAGAGATGGTTGAACGCTTCAAACTCAGTGGTGTCAATATCGCTATTGATGATTTTGGCACCGGGTATTCCAATCTGAACTGGCTTTCTCACCTGTCTATTGATGAAATAAAGATTGATAAGTCGATAACAGATTCTATTGAAACCGATTCACTCAATAAAGTGTTGCTCCCCAACCTGATTAGTTTATTAAAAAACATGCACCCGACGGTAGTATTTGAAGGTATTGAAAAACAAGCACAAGTTGATTACCTGTTGGCACATTTTCCGAATGCCCTTGGCCAGGGGTGGTTTTTTTCAAAGGCGCGTGAGTTGCCTGAAATACAGGAAATGTTTTCCCAAAATAGCAACGAAGAATACTCTCCACACTCCCCGATGGGTTAACCAGCGCGGGGTAAATCACGCACCGTACTCACCTTTCTCTCCAGTATCCTGCGCAGTCATAGTTTCTGATGCTTAAGTTTGCTCACATTTTGTTGCTGAATTGTATCCGTTCAGAGATTTATTTGTAACGTTCTCCGAACCGAAACCGATAACACAAGTAAGGAATACCGCTGCAGGAGCATTTCTTTTTACATTTTGGGGGCTCTATGGCTCTTCTTACAACTCCACCACGGAAAATCAAAACCCGCACATTGATGTTGGTCAGCAGTTTTCTCACCATCACTCTAGGGTTTGTTCTTACGATTGGCTACCTGACCTGGCAATCAATGTCACAAAAAGAGATTGTCGCTAAACGTTATATCCAACAGATAGCCCAAAGTGAATCACTCAAGGTGCAAAGGCAACTCAATAATGCACTGGTTACTGCCCGCGATCTTGGGGACAGTGCATGGGCACTGAAAGAGGCAGGAATGACAAACCGCGCCGGGCTTGATCAACTGATGAAAACATACCTGAACACCCACCCCAGTTTTTTATCAATGTCTCTCGGTTTTGAACATAACGCATTCGATGGTAAAGACGCTGAGTTCGCCAATAAACCGGGGCAAAATAGTTTTGGCTCCTATGCCAAATATGTCGATCGTGGCCCCGACGGAAACCCTGCGTTACACAACCTGGTAGATTACACAACGCCTGGCGCAGGCGATTATTATTTACTGCCGAAACAACGTAAAACCGACGTCATCATTGAACCCTATGTTTACCCTTACAACGGGGTGGATGTCATGCTGACATCAATTGCTGCTCCCATTGTACGCAATGGTGAGTTTATGGGGTCAGTTACTTCCGATTTTTCACTGGAAACACTGCAAAAAACCATTCACGCCATTAAACCCTGGGATGGCGCAGGTTATGCCGTACTGTTGTCGGCCGGGCAACGGGTTGTGGCAAGCCCTGTGCCTGCACAGACAGGTAAAAAATGGCAAGGCCAACCGTTCAGCGAAAAAGTTACCCAGTTTGATGATCCAGTACTGAAAGAGCCCGCTTTTATTGCCTGGGAACCCATTATAGTAGGTAACAGTAATACACCATGGAAACTGGCCATTGTCACGCCGGTCAGCGTGGTAATGGCTAAGGCATGGCGCGATCTGACCCAGTCACTTTTGCTGATGCTGGTGAGCATTATCGTAGTCAGTGTAGTGATTGGCTTAATATTTACCCGCAAAGTAGCCCGCCCGGTTGGTGGTGAACCCGGCGATGCTGCAATGATAGCATTGTCAGTTTCACAGGGAATACTGAGTAATTCTATTCCTGTCGCCCCTTCAGATAAGCAAAGTATTTTCTACGCACTGAATACCATGCAAACACGCCTGCATGATATGGTCAGTGACATTCATGTTGCCAGCAACTCAGTACGTAGTGGCAGTGCCGAAATTGCCGCCGGAAACCTGGATCTTGCGTCACGTACGGAGCAACAGGCTGCGGCAATCGAACAAACTGCGGCCAGTATGGAAGAACTCACATCAACGGTAAAAAACAATGCGGATAATGCTCATACTGCAACTTCTCTGGCAAATGACGCAACACGCATCGCTGCCGAGGGCGGCACCCTGATGAGTGAGGTTGTCACTATCATGTCGCAAATTGATGAGAGTTCCAGCAAAATCAATGATATTACCAACATCATCAATGGTATTGCCTTCCAGACTAATATTCTGTCGCTTAACGCTGCCGTTGAAGCTGCCCGGGCTGGTGAACAAGGCCGTGGCTTTGCAGTTGTTGCCGGGGAAGTAAGAAACCTTGCACAACGCAGTGCTAATGCAGCAAAAGAAATTTCAGAGTTAATTGATGAGTCTGCGCAGCGCGTCACTCACGGTGTGGAACTGGTTAATAATACCGGCAAAATGATGAAGCAAATTATGACGGCAGTCGAAGATATTCAGCACGTCATAACTGGCATCGTTCAGGCTCTGGATGAACAGACTCAGGGTATCAGCCAGGTGACTATCGCAGTCAATGAAATGGACACAGCCACACAACAAAATGCCTCTTTGGTGCAGCAAATCTCAGCGGCAGCAATGTCACTGGAGGAGCAGGCAAAAGTACTGGAAGAAACGATGGCCTTTTTCCAGTTAACCGTTAGTTCGCATGCAATGGCGTCTCAGGAAGCACTAATGCTGGCAGACACTGCGGATTAAGTTTATGCACATCAACAGCAGGGGGAGCGTTTTCAGGTCGCTTCCCCTGCCCTTTGTCATATGACATATGTCATACACACATGATATACAGATAGTCTATTGTCACGGCGTTAGCTATGCCACCGGGTCCAGCAAACAATCAGTAACCAGGCTGCCACACCCCAGCATGATACGGCACTCACTAATGCCAGAGGCACTCTCATTAATGAACTGAAGTACCACAACGCCAGCAGGTAAACAAAATAGGGAATGATAGCCCACATACCAAAAATAACAGTAGTGCGCAACGCAGCCGTTCCTCGTTCAGAGGCAACAATGTAATGAGCCAGCAATGCAAAGGTTGGAAACAAGGGGACTAACCCCGCGATGTAGTAATTGCGGGTGCGAGAAAGTAAAGCTATCAGGACAACAACCGCAGCACCAATCACTGATTTAAACAATAACCCCATCTAACCCACCAAACGTCTGGTATAAAGACAGCAGCATACCAACAGGGGGGGTTCAACACCAGAAAACAATAATTAACGAATGGTATTGGACAAACAATCTAAATAACCGAATATATAAAAAATTCCTAAGTATTGGTTATCGCAAATTATTTCTCAGCACCAGTTTTTTGATGAAAGGGAGTGAGTTTTGGATAAGAAAAACCGGTACAACGTTCTCCGGCTTTATTCTTCATAAGATAATATAATATCAATAAGCAATGTTATTACGACCAACCACCAGCAACCAGTGTGTATACGTTAAATGCATCATCCATGGACTGCCCGGTGCTTTGTGACCCCTGCGCAATATTAGAGCCAGCTTCAATATCACTGGCATGCTGTAGGTTAGCGGTTGTTGCTGTAATGGTCGTATTTGATGAGGTAGTTTGTGTACTCTGCGCAGCAAATGTACTAAAAGACATCGCTGACAGCACCAGGGCTGCGACGGTAATGTTTACAGTTTTCATAATATTTTTCTCGGTTAACTCATTTATTCTGGCCTGATTAAGCCATACCATTATGGTAGATCTGGATCACACTTTTTTCCAGTGCGATTATTTAACTATTTGTGCCAAAAATAACACATGCAAAAAAGTAGCAATAAAAAATGAAGGAAGGATGGAACGAAGTGTAAGGATATTTAAAGAAAGTAATCCAGAATGGTTTTTTAAAACAATTAAAACAACAAAAGAGAGAAATAAAAAAATGGGCCGATATATTCGGCCCAGTGATTTACATTTTATAACCCAATGTAACTGATGTTTTGGTGTCAGTGTGATCAGGTGCAGTTGAAGGTGGATTAGAATTCCAGGTTACGTTATAAGCCACTTTCAAAGAAAAATGGGCGTTAATCGCAACTTCCAGCCCTGTTTCAGAGTTGACTGTCGTGTCATCACTGCCCAGAACGGAAACCCCCTGGATAAACTTAGCATTGTCAGTGAACTGCCAGGTGTAAGAACCGGCAGCATAACCTAATGCCTGCGTTTTATCCGTGCCATCGGTATACTCGTCATAACGAACACCAGGACCGAATTCCAGCCTTAAGCTATGAACAGGACCATTGAGGATCTGGCGACCATAACCTGCCGTCAGCACGTCACGTTGATGGTAGCCGTTATAACGGTCTGATAACCAACTGGCCTGACCAAACAGGTAGTTGCTACCGTTCATATTATACCGGCTACGCCCACCGACTGCGTACTTTTCAGAAGAACGTTCGTCGTTGGAAGACGTATTATTCGCTGTGCCCCACAAAGACCATGCAGTGGACGTTTGGTACCAGGTTAACGTGCTGTCCGCCGTTAACGAAGAGTTGCGACTGTTACCTGACTGCGCCAGGTAACCCGCATTAACCGATCCTTCAAACGGCTGTTTTGCCGTCGAAGGGTCATCCATGACAGTAAAAACAGAATCATCTGCGCTGGCGATATGACTTACCAGCATTCCCCCTGCCAGCAACATTGCCGCAGGTACTGTCTTAAAAAGCTTCATTATAATGTCCGCACAACAAAAAAAGAGACCACAAAGGTCCCGGAAACTTTTCCGAGGATCAACGGATTATGTGCCCAGGAAAGGTTACAAATTATAAAAATCTCCGAATAACATAGCAATGAATTCTTATTTCATTTTTTGAATAAGGCGCGTCTTAAAAAGAGATTATATTTATATATAAACCTGTGCGATCTCTACAATTCCATCAATAAATCATTGAGTTATTTTCAGCATACCTTTTAAGGTAGTGCTACCATTTAAGATAAACTGCAACCGGAGGAAAAAAGTGAACATATATACACTTACGCTGGCGCCCTCTTTGGATAGTGCAACGCGTACCAGTCAAATCTATCCTGAAGGGAAATTGCGTTGTAGTGCACCAGTGTTTGAGCCAGGAGGCGGAGGTATTAATGTGGCACGCGCAATCAATCATCTGGGGGGGAACGCAACCGCTATTTTCCCCGCAGGTGGTGCGACAGGCGAGCACTTGTGCCACCTCTTAAAGGAAGAGGATGTGGCAGTTATTCCCGTCCCCGCACAAGAATGGACCCGGCAGAACCTGCATGTTCACATTGATTCCAGTGGTGAACAGTACCGTTTTGTAATGCCGGGTGCTATGTTAAGTAGTGCTGAATGCCAGCAACTGGCGGCCAAAATTAAAGCCATCCCGGCTGATTCACTGTTAGTTATTAGTGGAAGTATGCCTCCGGGAACAGATACCGACTATTTATGCGGCCTGATTCATCTGGCACAAAAACAAGGTATTCGCTGTATTATAGACAGTTCTGGCGATGCGCTGAGTGCGGCGCTGGAAGTGGGCAATATTGCACTGGTTAAGCCGAACCAGAAAGAATTAAGTGCTCTGGTCAAACACCCTCTCAACCAACCTGATGATGTTCGGCTTGCAGCGCAAGAAATCATTCAAAGTGGTAAAGCACAAAACGTGGTTGTCTCTCTGGGCCCACAAGGTGCCATGGGTGTAAGCCGTGATGCCTGCGTTCAGGTGGTTCCACCACCTGTTCGTAGCCAGAGTACTGTTGGTGCTGGCGACAGTATGGTAGGTGCGATGACACTCAAACTGGCAGACGGGGCAGGTCTGGAAGATATGGTGCGTTATGGTGTCGCAGCAGGTAGCGCGGCTACATTAAACCAGGGCACACGCTTATGCTCCTTTGAGAATACCGAGAAAATTTACCGTTACTTCCTGCAAAGTTAAGTAGTACAACGCCCATGTGGGTAACTCTAATTATCTTCAGGCCACGTAAAAGCCAGGCTTTACGTGGCTTTGCCGCTCAGATGTGCGCTGTATCGCCTTTTATCAGCAAGAAATACATTAACTTTATTTTCTATCGGACGACACGGGAGAGATGCTATGTGGCAGGCTATCAGTCGTTTACTTAAGGACACTCTGGGAGAATCTACGTTCGAAGACCAACGCCCCCTTCCCGGTGGCGAGGTGCACAGTGCATGGAGTGCCCGCTATGCTGGCCATGATTTATTTATTAAATGTGATGACCGGGCATTATTGCCACTTTTCACTGCCGAAGCCGATCAATTGATACTGCTGGCCCGTAGCCAGACAGTAAATGTTCCACGCGTGTGGGCGGTTGGCAGTGAGCGTGAACAAAGCTTTTTAGTTCTGGACTACCTTGCCCCCCGGCCATTTGATGCCCACAATGCATTTTTATTAGGCCAGCAGCTGGCAAAGCTTCACCAATGGAGTGAACAACTGCAGTTTGGGCTGGATTACGACAACCATCTTGCCACCACTCCCCAACCCAATACCTGGCAACGGCGCTGGTCAACGTTTTTTGCCGAGCAGCGCATTGGCTGGCAACTTGAGTTGTCAGCCGAAAAAGGGATAACGTTCGGTAATATAGATATCATCGTTGAAAAGGTACGTGAACGTCTTTCCTCGCACCAACCTGCACCGTCATTGCTCCATGGCGATTTGTGGTCTGGAAATTGCGCGGTAGGGCCAAATGGCCCTTATATATTCGATCCAGCATGTTACTGGGGCGACAGGGAATGTGACCTGGCAATGCTCCCGTTGCATCCAGAACAGCCTGCACAAATTTACGATGGCTACCAGTCTGTCTGCCCGCTTCCCAATGATTTTATTGAACGCCAGCCCATTTACCAGTTGTATACACTACTCAACCGGGCCAGGTTGTTTGGTGGCCAGCATCTGCCAGTCGCGCAACAGGTCCTTGAGCAGATACTGGATAATTGACAGAGGTAGTCAAATATAGCCAAGCAGAGAGAAAAAGACATAACCAACCACAATGATGACGATGGGCAATATATACAGCGGGAAAAACTGCAAAAGGATGGTATGGTGCGGCACAACAATTTTTTCTTCCAGTGCGCTTTTAGTAAGCCCGCTGTCCCCTTTTGCTTTTTCCAGAATCAGTTGATCTTCAAGCCCTTCGCGAATAAAACGCACTTGCCGGCTCATACGAGCGCCTGAAGACTGCAATGCCATACCGACAAAAACCAGCACAAAAATAATCCAGAACAACACATTGAGTTGGTGAGCAAAATCAGGCAACGGCGAGTTGTACCAAAAGATGTTCAAAAATGGCGTATTAAACCGAATCATATCAATCATGACATGAGCAAAATCTGACATAACAGCATTTATGCCCGCTTTTTTCTCACTGTGTTGATCCATGAACTTCAGCAGCGAAATCAACGTAGAGATTACAGCAGGAATGAAAATCACCCATCCTGCAATGCGTTTTACAATCGCCAGGCGTCCAGCTTGTTGGTAAGTCATTTTTTCCCCTCACCAGCTCCCATACTGAAAGCTGAAGTATTCACGTTACGTCTTCAAGTCTACCCAGACGGGCAAATTATGCCTGTTTTTTAATGCTCTCACCCAGGGTCGTGAATTATATGTTACTTTTCATGGAAATCGTATCGTAAAAAGGAGCAATAGCGTATGCCAGGTGTAACAGGAACCCTCGCAGCAATATTTGACATGGACGGATTACTGATAGATTCAGAGCCATTGTGGGACCAGGCTGAACTGGAGGTTATCGCCTCTCAGGGTGTAGACATTACGCGCCGCAACGAACTCCCCGACCTGCTGGGTTTGCGAATTGACGTGGTTGTAGACCTTTGGTATGCGCAACAACCCTGGAAAGGAGCCTCCCGCGCAACAGTAACACAACAAATTATACGTCGTGCTATCGAGCTGGTTGAAGAAACCCGCCCACTGTTGCCCGGAGTACGGGAGGCGCTGAGTTTATGCCAAAACCTTGGTCTGAGAATCGGCCTGGCGTCCGCATCCCCCTTACACATGCTTGAGCAAGTACTGGAAATGTTTTCATTGCGCCCCTATTTCTCCGCTCTGGCTTCTGCCGAACATCTTGCATGGAGCAAACCACACCCACAAGTTTACCTCAATGCGGCTGAAAAACTGGGTATAAATCCGCTGAACTGCGTCACACTGGAAGACTCTGTGAATGGGATGATTGCCACCAAAGCAGCCCGTATGCGCTCAATTGTTGTGCCCTCAAGAGAGAATGCAGGCAATCCGCGCTGGGTTCTGGCCGATGCCCATCTGAGCAGCCTCGAAGAATTGACCGCCGCGCACCTAAAATAAAACGATATTTCATTTTATTTGAATTAACTGTTCAGCCGGATTATGCTGTGCCTGAATACTCACCTGCACAGCATAATCCGAGGTAACTATGATATTGAACGCGTTTAACCTGGCCGGGAAAGTCGCTATGGTCACTGGTTGTGACACGGGTCTGGGTCAGGGAATGGCGCTGGCGCTGGCGGAAGCCGGATGCGATATTATCAGTGTCAACCGTAAAATCCCCCATGAAACAGCTGAACAGGTCATCGCTCTGGGCAGGCGTTTTCTGGCTTTACAGGCAGATCTGAGCAGCCAGGAGCTTATTCCCGGCCTGGTGACACAGGCTGTCAGTGAAATGGGCCGTATGGATATTCTGGTTAATAACGCAGGTATGATTCGCCGCAATGATGCCATCGATTTCAGCGAAAAAGACTGGGACGATGTAATCAACCTGAATCTGAAATCGGTCTTCTTTCTTTCGCAGGCTGTTGCCCGGCAATTTATTGCCCAGGGTTCAGGAGGAAAGATAATCAATATTGCCTCCATGCTCTCTTTCCAGGGTGGAATCCGCGTTCCGTCATATACAGCTTCTAAAAGTGGCGTCCTGGGGCTAACCCGGTTAATGGCGAACGAATGGGCCATTCACGGGATAAACGTGAATGCGATAGCTCCGGGTTATATGGCAACCAACAATACCCGGCAACTGCGTGATGATGAAGCACGCAATCAGGCGATACTGGAACGTATTCCCGCTGGTCGTTGGGGTATACCTCAAGACCTGAAAGGTCCCGCTGTTTTTCTTGCCTCAAGTGCTTCAGACTATATCAATGGTTACACACTGGCCGTAGATGGTGGCTGGCTTGCACGATAATTAATCACTTGAGGTGATATTGACAAAGTGTTACAACGTCACCTCTTTTTCCTACTGTATAAAAACCCTATACTGGATGAATTGACAGTTATACCGGGTTTTATCATGACGGCCGAAGGTCACCTGCTCTTTTCTATTGCCTGCGCCGTGTTTGCCAAAAACGCGCAACTGACACCTGTGCTCACCAATGGTGACTGGTGGCATGTCGTGCCCGCAGCAGTACTGACCTGCCTGCTACCCGATATTGACCACCCAAAGTCATTTCTCGGCCAGCGACTCAGTTGGTTATCTAAACCCATCGCGCGAGCCTTTGGGCACCGCGGGTTTACTCATAGTTTGTTGGCTGTATTTGTTACCCTGGCGTTGTTTTATTTAAAAGTGCCTCAAAGCTGGATTATCCCTGCGGATGTATTGCAGGGCATGGTAATCGGGTACCTCAGTCATATTCTCGCTGATATGCTGACCCCGGCAGGGGTACCATTATTGTGGCCGTGCCGCTGGCGCTTTTGCCTGCCGATTATCCGTCCTCAAAAAGGTAACCAACTTGAACGAGTACTTTGTATCGCCCTGTTCAGTTTTGCTTTATGGATGCCACAGTCATTACCGGAAAACAGCGCAATACGCTGGTCATCACAAACCATTAATGCACTACAAAATGCATTTTACCGCTATGTAACCGCACAAAAAGAAGAATAATTCGCCAACAAGGCCGCAAAAAACATAATAAATAACGTTTAGTTATAATCAACGCCAAACGTCATCTGCTATTCTTCGTGCGAGCCCGGTAAGGGTAAAAATATAATCAGGAGAATGGAGATGAATCTTCCACTTATAGCAAACCTTGTTGTGTTTGTTATTTTACTAATGGGGCTGGCCGCCACTCGAAAAACGAACTGGAGCCTGGCGAAGAAAGTTTTGCTGGGGCTGGTACTGGGTGTATTTTTTGGCCTGGGATTGCAACTGATTTATGGTGATAACAGCGCTGTCCTCAGGCAGTCAGTACAGTGGTTCAACATTGTGGGTAATGGCTATGTGCAGTTACTGCAAATGATTGTGATGCCGCTGGTATTTGCGTCGATTCTGAGTGCTGTTGCCCGCCTGCATAACGCATCTTCTCTGGGGAAGATAAGCGTTCTGACTATCGGCACACTGCTTTTTACTACACTGATTGCCGCACTGGTGGGGATTTTTGTCACCAACCTGTTTGGTCTTACTGCCGAAGGTTTGGTTCAGGGGGCAGTTGAAAGTACCCGGTTAAATACTCTGGAAACCCAGTATATGGGCAAAGTGGCCGATCTCAGTGTCCCACAGTTGTTACTCTCATTCATTCCCAAAAATCCCTTTGCTGACCTGACCGGTGCCAACCCCACGTCCATTATCAGCGTTGTCATTTTTGCTGTCTTTCTGGGCATGGCGGCACTCAAACTTCTTGCTGATGATAAACCAAAGGGTGAGCGAGTTATTGCTGGCATTGATGTCATGCAAAGCTGGGTCATGAAACTGGTACGCCTGGTGATGCAACTCACACCTTATGGTGTACTGGCCTTAATGACAAAAGTCGTCGCCGGGTCAAACATGCAGGACATTATCAAACTGGGGAGCTTTGTTGTGGCCTCCTACCTTGGGCTTGGCATTATGTTTGTGGTGCATGGCATTGTTTTGAGCATTGCCGGCGTCAGCCCAGTCAAGTATTTCCGTAAGGTATGGCCGGTACTGACTTTTGCATTCACCAGCCGTTCCAGCGCAGCATCCATCCCACTGAATGTGGAGGCGCAAACACGCCGTCTGGGTGTCCCTGAATCTATTGCTACATTTGCTGCCTCATTTGGGGCAACGATTGGTCAGAACGGGTGCGCGGGCCTTTATCCTGCAATGCTTGCAGTGATGGTCGCGCCAACCGTCGGCATCAACCCAATGGATCCGGTATGGATTGCCACACTGGCAGGCATTGTCACACTGAGTTCAGCAGGTGTGGCTGGTGTTGGGGGTGGTGCAACATTTGCTGCGCTGATTGTTCTGCCTGCGATGGGGCTACCGGTAACACTGGTCGCGTTGCTTATCTCGGTTGAACCACTCATTGATATGGGCAGAACAGCGCTGAACGTCAATGGTGCCATGACCGCGGGAACAGTGACCAGCCAGCTAATGAAGCAAACAGACGCCAGCCGTTTGCACAGTGATGACGATACTGAACTGGCTCAACTTTAAGCGCTGCTTCTGAACAGTTAAAAAAACATCTCTCACGAGAAAAACCGCTCCTGAAATGGGGCGGTTAGGGATTCATAATATCTGTCCGCTTATTTAAACATCATTTTCCTGTCGCACCTGGTTTGCCCAGCGCTGGGCAGATTCAGGTAACGTGAAAACAGGTGAGCGCTGGAAACTGCTGCCAACCAGCACAAAAGCGACATAGTTGCCACGCAATAAATAGACATCTTTGAAACCTTCCACACGCCATGCGTGCTCAGGCGGAGCAGGCTCCACTCGCGGTTTATACGTAATAATCGCTTTATTTGGGTGACGAAATGTTTTCATAACGGGAAAATACAATAAAACACGTTAACAGTAGCACCCATAATAACGGATTTTTCCCCGCGGTGCTTTCTCTGAAAATGGCAATATGATTACTCTCTGGTGCGCCAGCTCACTGATTGGGTGGGAAATGCCAAAAAACGGTCTGAAAATCGTTTTTTGGCATTTTAGGTACAGTGCTGACAAAAGCCACAAAAGATTATTTATGAGTTTGCGGATCTGAGTCATATTCTGCGCAGGTTTGATACCCGGAGTTCATAACATGCCCCGTGTCATCCAGCGCGACAAAATAGGTTTCCATTTGCCCGTCCCGTTTGCCGAGAATATACGTCTGGCATGTGCCGCGGGCATGGATCATCGTGACTTCAGACGCGGGCTTACCGGCAATCTGGCTTACCTGCTCACGCGTCATACCTTTTTTAACATCTTTCACGACAGGTTCAGTAAATTGATCTTTTGCTCTGTCATAAGTTGTACAGCCCGCAAGGACTGCCAGTGCCGCCGCCACCATGACTAACCCTGTTACATTTTTGTTCATATTTTATCCTCCTTTCGTTGCGGTTCCAGTCAAGCCTGGTTGACTGCCCCCGTTTTTTCAACCTGATAGCAGAAATTGAACCACTTTAAGACTATTCTTTTCCAGGAAAATTTGCGTAAAACTGCTTTAATTTCCAGCACTCAGAGGTTTTTACTATTGTACACAGCTTGTTGTTTTAATGGCAAAGCGGTAGCTTTAGCATATCTGTTTTTTGCCACCAGGCCTTATCAGGCCCGCGGACAGGAGAGGCCCAAATGACTTTGCAACAAGAAATTATTCAGGCGTTAGGTGTACAACCACAAATCGACCCTCAGCAAGAAATTCGGCGTAGTGTCGACTTTCTCAAAGCTTACCTTTCGCGCTACCCCTTCTTAAAAAGCCTGGTTCTGGGCCTGAGTGGCGGGCAGGACTCCACACTGACAGGTACACTCTGCCAGATGGCAATTCGCGAATTGCGTGAGGAAACAGGTGATAACAGCTACCAGTTTATTGCTGTTCGCCTGCCTTATGGTGTCCAGGCCGATGAGCAGGATTGCCAGGATGCTATCAACTTTATCCAGCCAGACCGGGTATTGACGGTAAATATTAAAGCAGCCGTACTGGCAAGCGAACAAACATTAAAAGATGCCGGTATTACACTGAGTGATTTTGTGCGCGGCAATGAAAAGGCCCGCGAAAGAATGAAAGCACAATACAGCATTGCCGGCATGACTCATGGTGTTGTGGTGGGAACGGACCACGCAGCAGAAGCAGTTACTGGTTTCTTCACCAAATACGGTGATGGAGGTACCGATATCAACCCTATTTTCCGTCTGAATAAACGCCAGGGTAAACAGTTACTGCAATCACTTGGCTGCCCGGAACATTTATATATCAAAGCCCCCACTGCGGATCTGGAAGATGACCGCCCTTCTCTGCCCGATGAAGCAGCTCTGGGGGTAACCTACGCACAAATTGACGACTATCTGGAAGGCAAAACCCTCGACAACGCAGTCAGCCAGATTATTGAGAGCTGGTATATTAAAACCGAGCACAAGCGCCGCCCGCCAATTACTGTATTCGATGATTTTTGGAAATAAGCCGCCTGTCATTTTCATCGATTATTTTTCAGGGCTAACACAGCGACACTGAAAAAATAATCGTTTTTCTTCCGGCTGGTTATTTCTTCTCTTATCGCGGTCTGGCAACAGGCCGCTTCTCCATTCAGGATAACGATTATGCCCTGTTTAACTGGCCCCCGGGCCACTATTGCCGGGTTGCTGGCAATAGTGCTCTGGAGCACATCTGTCGGGCTACTGCGCAGTATCAGTGAAGCGCTTGGGCCAACAGGCGGCGCCGCGCTTATCTACACCGTGAGTGCCCTGTGCCTGGTTATAAGTAACAGGCAGGCATTGCTTCAACTGGTACTGTCATGGCACATGTTGGCAGCAGGCACACTGTTTGTGGTGTATGAAATCAGCCTGGCACTGGCGGTTGGTCTTGCCAGCTCTCGCACACAAGCACTTGAAATGGGCATGATCAATTATTTATGGCCGGGTCTTACACTACTGTTCGCACTGTATATTAACCAGCAACGGGCGCAATGGTTTATTGTGCCCGGCCTGTTACTGGCACTTGGCGGTGTTATACAGGTGATGCGAGGCGATAGTGACTGGAGCCCGGCAATGCTTGTACATAACCTGGCGGGTAACCCTGTTGCATACGGGCTGGCATTCGGTGCAGCAATTATTTGGGCTCTCTATTGCAATCTTACCCGTCGCTGGTCTGACGGGCAAAACCCTGTGCCACTTTTTTTCTGTGCTACGGCACTGGTGCTATGGGTGAAATACCTGCTTTTTCCACAACCTCCCATGCATATCAATAGCGGAACAATGCCTGAGCTACTGTTTATGGGAATTTCAACCGCTGTTGCCTACTCAGCCTGGAATCATGGTTTGCAACATGGCAACCTGACACTACTGGCAACAGCCTCTTATTTCACGCCAGTGCTTTCGGCCTTCATTGCTTCATTATGGCTGGGTCTGACACCAGGGTGGGGGTTCTGGCAGGGTGTGTTTTTGGTCGTAGCGGGTTCTCTGCTGTGCTGGCTGGCAACACGCCGGGCCTCAGCACATTCAGACCTTGTATCCACCTCTTCAGCCAAAGAATAATACCAAACTCCGGCGTTCAGGCCGGAGTCAGCACGGGCTAGAGATAGGTGATTTCGCTATAGAGCAATGTGCCGGTATTTTTTAATAACCTGACAGTGTGCAACCCATCACCCCACCAGGCGCCCTGGTCCGGGCGTAATAGTTTGTCACCAAACTGCCACTCACCACTCAATACGTAAGCTATTCCTCCCCGGGTACCCAGTGTACTAAAGGTTCTGTCCGCCACGCGTGTTCGCGCCTTGCAACGCGCCCGTTGGGTAATCAGGTTAAAGTTCATTGACATCATCCCCTGGGTCAATTCCGCATAAACACGTTTATCGCCCGGGAAAAAAAAGGGCTGATGGCGTTTTAGCACATGCCCGGAATTGCCCACACCATCCAGCAACACTTCCCCCCCTTCCAGTAAGGTTATCGCCCTGTCCACATTGGCAAAGGAAGCAAACTCACCACTACTGGCGAGGGAAGCAATACTCGCTCGCCAGTTGAAATTACCCGTATCCGGAGGAAAGCAACAAATCTCCCTGGATTCACCCGCGCCATTACGCCACAAGTTAACCGGGAGTTTGCTCAGTTCGAAAAATTCCATTGTGACTCCTGGAGCCTGCCGTCATTCTTAGCCGGCTCTCATACCCACCATAAAATACACGTATAACGTGCGAAATCCCCTGAAGCCAAGGTATTGCCATTCCTGGCACCGAGTGCAGCGTACTTTTATCGCATTCCCCACCGCCATATTACCTGGCGTACAAAATGCTACCGGCATTAATCAGGGCATGCTTTATTTGTGCTATTGACATGGCTGGAGAAGGTACACATTCGCTATACCCAACCACCATGCATGCTGTGTCGCTGATATATGAGAATATCTATAAAAAATCTGCTGGCAATAGGCACTATAAATCAGTGATGTTTTTTTGGTCATCGGTGTCGTAAAAACACGATCCTGGGCAAACTCTGGGAAGGGAAAGGCAGCAGTACACAAGCCACAGGGATGAGGGTAACCTCATCCCTGTGGCTGGAAATTAACGAGTACCTAACTGAAAAATCAGTGTTTCAGCCTGGCAGCTGAATACAAAACTCATATCAAGTTGGTAAGCATTGCCCACCTGAGTTAAATCTGCGGAAATCTGGCAAGGTTCAGATTCAATACTCCGGGCTTTGGCGACCAGTGATTCCTGAGCGGCCAGCGCGTCCTCTTTAGTCGCAAACTGTTTGCTGTAAGTTGCGACGCAATCTGCATTGTCGAGAATGGTGCCGACATCCATGCAGCCACAGGTCTCTTTTTCACGTGTTGACGTGCTATCACAGGTTGTTTTCATCTGCTATTCCATGGTTATTGTTGATACAGTGATTGATACAACACGCCAGGTGGTACAAAAGGCGCCAACCTGAAAGCCACCGGCATATAAACATGGTGATAGTATAAACCGCAATGCCTTTCTGTGTAGATTGACCAGGATCATAATAACCCGCGATTACGCACAATTCCCCTACCGGGTTTCTTTGATCTGGTTATGCCGACATGTTTTGCTAATGACAACAAATAAATAAAGTGAAAGAAAAAATAAGATTAGTCTGCCGTTAAAAAATAGAACCGCCACCCATGCCCACCTGTACTACATTTGATGGGCAAAAATGACGGTTCTGAATAAGTTTAGCTTACGTATTATGAGTGTGCCGCACCATATTCAATCTGGTTTAGCCTGATTACTCAGCGGCTGGTGGAGGAGGCATTTTACCTTCTGCAGGGCCATTATCTTTAAGATGCTTCTCAAAATTAGCATTAAATTGCTTTTTCTGCTCAGGTGTCAGGATGTTGTACATCTTGTTCTGCGCTTCCATGCGAGCCAGCATACGCTGTTTGTTTTGCTGTGACATTTTATCCACCTGAGCCTGCGCTTTTGCGCTGTCAAATGTATCACTGGCAATAATATCGTGCATTGCCTGACGCTCTTCCACTGACGGGCGTTTCATTTCTTCGCGTTGCGCTTTCATGATATCGCGGATTTGCTGTTTCTGGGCATCTGACAGATTCAGTCCACGGAACATCATCCCTTCAGGGCCACCGGGATGACCACGGTGGTGTTTCATCATTGGACGGCCATTATCTGAAGTCTGTGCAGAGGTATCATTCGCGTGGGCCAGATTAGCTGCGCCAAGGGCCAGACCAGATGCTACTAAAATCGCAGTTAACTTACGCATATATTATCCTTTCTTTATAGAACAAACCCGAAATTGCGGATTCATTTAAATAAGCAACAACATTCTGTTGCGTTGACGAAAATAATTCTACGTGCTAATTCGTCAACAAACCAAAACGAGCGTAAAGCCATGAAAGGATAAAAAGCAAAAATAAGCCAATTATGATTAAAATAAGGAGAATTAATGAGGATATATTTAAATAATGGCGAAGAGTTCATTATTAATTGTTAATTTAGCATAAAGAAAAGGCATATTCACTGATTTATTTATTCCATGGCTGGGTGCAATATCAGAATGGTGCTGGTTGTGTGTTCCAGCATTCTGGCTATGCTGACACAGCACTGCCTGAGCCGCATAGCTGTACCGTCCATGGCACATAACCGCTGTCTGGCGCAGGATCCTTACCCATACGGATGTGGTATTTCTGTCAGCATCAACCCGGCACGGAGACCTTGTGCCACCAGCGGGTTGGGAAACAACACATACTCGGTTTCTTGCTGAACGACCTGTTTATTCTTACCATCCTCTGCCAATAACACCCCCTTACTGAACGGTGTGAAATTTACCGTATCATCAGGAATGTGCAGAATAAATTTCTCCCCGGTGCGCGTTAACTGCTGGCTAACCTTGTAGCAACGCGCAACAGGTTGCTGCTGAGCCAGCAACGTCTCCGGGCCACGACCTAACAATTCTCCCAGTGCATGGCGGGTTACAGAGAACACACTCAAATTATTCTGCCCAAATGGCATTGCTTTACCCAGTTCCATTGTGCAACTGAGAGCATCATAATATTGCGCTGTAAAATGTGTGAAGGTTCCCCCCGGTGTCTGGTGAAAGACCAGTGCTTCCAAACCGGCCAGCTCCAGCCAGTGCAAAAAAGCCGCAGGCCAGGCGGTATTACGGGCAGGTAACACCCCAAAACGCGGGTGGAGTGAGCCGCGAATGGCTGTGTGCATATCCAAATGCCAGCGAACCGGAGCGCAGTTTGCGAAAAAGTCACCCACCACCTGTTCAAGCAACTCAGCTCTCGCACATTCAGTGCCTGGTTCGAGTTTCGCCCAACGCCCACCAAACAGGCGGTTAAGGTCGCAGGCCTGGTAGCGCTTACCGGTTTGCAGTGCCAGTGGATTACCTAACACAACCAGGACATCCCAGCATAAATTGATGTCACCCCGCCACAGAGCATCAAGCACTTGCGATAATATTTCCACTGGCGCTGTTTCATTGCCATGGATTCCGGCTGACAATATTAACGACTGAGTCACCTTACTGTGTGGTGTTAGCCGGATAACCCCCTGCTCCAGCCATTGCCAGCGAAACCCGGGGCCTTCTCCTTTTGTTTGTGCAGGAACCAACCCCGCCAGTGTCTTTTGTACAAACTCATCCATTATTACATCTCCCTGCGCAGCTATTGCTGAAATGGGTAAACAGCACCGAGGTTAAGTATTCGGGTCAGTTCATCAAGCGCATCCTGCCCCTCTTGCAATAATTGTGGGTCCACTAAGTCGGCCTGAGTCAGGCGGTCACGATACCAACGGTCAACCCACTGATTCAGCACAGTGAACAGAGTATCATTCATTATTACTGCCGGATTAGCCGCCTGGTATTCGTCTTCGGTCAAAACCACTCGCAGGCGCAGGCAGGCAGGCCCTCCACCGTTAGCCATACTTTCCCGTAAGTCGAAAACGTGCAACCGCTCAATCGGGTTATCTTCAGCCAACAGAAAATTCAGGTACTGCCAGACACCTTCATGCTCACGCGCTTCCTGTGGTAAAACCAGAGTCATTCCCCCCGATTCGTGACTCAGCAACTGGCTGTTAAACAGATAGGTATTTACCGCATCTGCAACAGATACTGCCTGGGAAGGAACAACCAGCGGGCAAAAACCCGGAACGCGCTCATGAAGAGTACTTAACAAGGCCTGTTGGTCGACAAACGCCTGTTCATGGCAGAACAATACTTGCTGGTTACTGACCGCAATAACATCATTATGAAATACCCCCTGATCAATCACTGCGGGGTTTTGCTGTGCGAAGAGTAATGACTGAGGCCTCACCCGATTCAGGCGGGCCACGGCTTCACTGGCTTCCCGGGTCTGACGAGCTGGATAACGAGAAGGTGCAAGCCCATTTGTGTTACCCTGACGCCCATAAATAAAGAGCTGAAGCCCCGGCTCACCATAAGCGCCACCAAAACGATTATGGTTAGCGGCCCCTTCATCGCCAAATAAGTCCACCTGCGGTAGTGCCTCATGGACAGAAAAATGTTTCCCGGAAGCAAATATCGCTCGCAGGGTGCGTTCTGTTTGCTGCGCTTCACTTGACCGGTGAAATTTATTATTCAGGTTGGCAACAGTAAAATGCACTCGTTTGTCCATCGCATCGGCTGAAGGACAAACTGTTGCCGCATTAGCCACCCACATTGATGACGCAGAACTGGCTGCAGACAACAGGTCTGGCGAATACTTCCAGACTTTTGCCAACACCTCGCTGTCACGCCCGGTAAAACCAAGCTGGCGTAAAACCGGAATATTAGGCCGGGCCTGTGGTGGAATCACCCCCTGCCAAAACCCGGCATCCGCCAGGGTTTTCATTTTCAGCAGACTTTGTTTGGCTGCCAGTTTTGGGTTCGATACCTGGTACTGATGGCGCGCAGATGCCTCATTACCAAATGACAGACCTGCATAGTGGTGAGTTAACCCGGGTAAACCATCGAAATTTGCTTCACGAACTCTCATGCCTGCTGCTCTCCGGCGCTAAAATCCAGCCCTGGGTTAAGTGTTTTCGGCATTATCAGGCTGTCACTTTCCAGTGAAGCCATGGGCCAGGCGCAGTAATCTGCGGCATACCAGGCACCCGGACGATGATTGCCAGATGCTCCAACGCCACCAAAAGGCGCGCTACTGGCCGCACCGGTTAACGGTTTGTTCCAGTTAACAATCCCGGCTCGCGCCTCAATTAATAACCGGTCAAATGCCGCACGGGCCGGTGAAATCAACCCGCATGAAAGGCCAAAGCGCGTCTGGTTTGCCAGAGTAATAGCATCATCCAGTGTGTCGTAACGCAATACTGTCAACAACGGGCCAAACACCTCTTCATCCGGCACCTCTTGCGCCATGTTGACCAGGACGATTCCAGGGGTTATCAGTGATGTCCCCGTCTCAAGGATGCGCGGCGTGAGTAAAGGCTTTCCACCGCGGTCCAGATGCCCTTGCCAGGCCTTTAATACATGCAAAGCAGCCTTGGCTGAAACCAGGCCTCCCATAAAGGGTTGCGGATCATTGTCCCACGCACCGGGCTTAATACGGCCTGCGACTTCCAGCAAACGCGCTAAAAATGCATCTCCTTGCGGACCATTTTTCACGAGCAGGCGACGAGCACAGGTACAACGCTGGCCCGCGGTAATAAAAGCAGACTGAATAGCGATATGTACAGCTGCGTCAATATCAACAGGGTCGTCAACTATCAGAGGGTTATTGCCGCCCATTTCCAGTGCCAAAATTTTGTCCGGTTGCCCGGCGAATTGCTGGTGTAACTGGAAACCGGTACCGGAGCTTCCGGTAAACAGCAAACCGTCAAGCTCAGGGTTAGCGGCCAGCGCCTGCCCGGTTTCCCGCCCCCCCTGCAGCAGATTGATAACCCCCGCAGGAATACCGGCCAGTTCCCATAAACGCATAACACATTCGCCAGTGCCTGGCGTCAGTTCGCTGGGCTTAAACACCACCGTATTTCCTGCCAGTAGTGCCGGAATAATATGTCCGTTAGGCAGGTGGCCTGGGAAATTATACGGCCCGAAGACAGCCAGTACGCCATGCGGGCGATGGCGTAATGAAGCAGCGCCATCTGCCAGTGGTGACACCTGTTCACCTGTACGCTGCTCATACGCTTTGACTGAGATAGCCAGCTTGTTGATCATCGCTGTCACTTCAGTCTCCGCTTCCCAGCGGGGTTTAGCTGTTTCACGAGCGATGGTTGTCGTGAGCCGGGTTTTATGTTGTTCCAGTAACCCAACAAAGGCTTCAATAATAGTCTGGCGTTCAGGCCTCGTGCGACGGGCCCAGCCAGGAAATGCACCGCGTGCAGCCTGGCATGCCTGGTTTACCTGGAGGCTGTCAGCACTGCGACCCTGCCATAATAAATCCAGGTTTACTGGATCGCGCTTTTCCATGGCACCAGCAGTACCGGGTAGCCATTCACCATTAATCCACTGTGTCATTATTTTGTCTCCTCCGGGCATAACTGCACCAACCGTACAGTGCTACCCGCCCGGCAATTCAGTACATTTGCGGTTGTCGCATCCATCTCCAGGTATGTTCCCTGTGGGTCTGCATGAACTAATGTTGCGCGGTAATTTTCGTAATCGTCATTCGCTACCAGACACAGTGGCAGTGTATTCTGTTGAGCCTCACAAATTTTCACAGTGAGCTGCCGGCTGCCGGCAACCGTCCTGATAGCGCTCAGCTCGCACTCCAGTGTCGGGCCGCCATCAAAAATATCGATATAGTTCTGGTAACGGAAACCTTCTTTTTCCAGCACACGGCGGGCAGGTGCCGTCTGGGGGTGAACTTCACCAATCACAGCGCGCGCCTGTTCAGACAGAAAGTCGGTATAAATAGGATGTTTGGGCATCAATTCTGCAATGAATGCTTTCTGGCCAGTTCCGCACAAATAATCTGCCCGAGAAAAAGGCATCGAGAAGAAACGCTGCCCCAAACTCTCCCAAAACGGTGAAAAGCCTTGTTCATCAATGACGCCGCGCATCTCTGCCACCACTTTATTACTGAACGCTTCTTTGAACGCGGCCATAAACAGGAATCGGGACTTGGAGAGCAAGTAGCCATTTGAGGAGTGCCGCCAGTCTGGATCTAAAAAGAGCGTACACAATTCACTACTGCCAGTATGATCATTACTGAGAAACAGCGTGGGTAATGCATTATAAATATCCAGCTCTTTTGAAGCATGAACCAAAGTACCAACCCGGTAATTATACCAGGGTTCCTTCAGCCCCACGGCAACCTCAATAGCGCAAATGCCTGCCACCTGCCCACGCTCTGTATCCTCGAGAACAAAGACATAGCCTTGTTCAGCACGAGGCAAAACACCAGCCCAGGTATCAACAGAACGGGAAATACGGGCGCGCAGTGTATCCGCATCTTCAGGCAGAGAAGTCAGGCCGCCACCTGTCTTACTGGCAAGGTGTAATAACCCGGCCAAATCATCATGCCTGACAGGGCGAATAACCATCATAACGCGCCCTCCGCAATCAAAGCTTCACAGGCACGTTTCAGCCGGCTTAGCCCTTCGCGAATATCTTCTTCAGGTATATTCAGTGCCGGGGCAAACCGCACTACACCCGCTCCGGCAATCAGAATCATTACCCCTTCCTGTGCCGCTCGCTGCGAAATCAGTTTGGCTTTCCCCGCATGCGCCTCATTCAGTTCGCAGCCAATCAGCAGCCCCATGCCACGGATATCACGAAACAATCCCAGGTGGTGATTCAGCTCATCAAGCTGCGCAACAAACAGGGCGTGGCGATGCTTAACACCTGCAAGCATTTCAGGTGTATTGATAAGCGAGAACGCACACCCGGCAACGGCGCCAGCCAGTGCGTTCCCGCCATAAGTTGTGCCATGCGTGCCTGGTGTGAAGTGCGTGGCAATTCGCGCGGTAGTTAACATCGCGCCAATCGGAAAGCCACCGCCAAGTGCTTTGGCCGTAGTCAAAATATCAGGCACCACACCGTAATGCTGGTATGCGTACAAATCTCCTGTTCTGCCAACACCTGTTTGAACTTCATCAAATATCAGAAGGGCATTGAACTGGTCACACAATGTACGCAAACCTTGCAGGAAAGCGGGAGATGCCGGGATTACCCCGCCTTCTCCCTGAATCGGCTCAACAATGACCGCACAGGTTTTTTCACTCATCACCGCACGGACAGACTCGAGATCGTTAAATGTAACATGGTCAATCTGCGGCGGGAGCGGCGCAAAATCCCGGGAATAAGCCGGTTGCCCCCCCGTGCTCACAGTAAACAACGTGCGGCCATGGAACGCATTATTGAAGGCAATAATCTGGCTTTTATCACCATCTGACTGGTCATGGGCATATTTACGTGCCAGTTTCAGTGCAGCTTCATTGGCTTCAGCACCTGAATTACAGAAAAAGACTTTGTCCGCGAAGGTGGCTTCCGTTATCTGGCGCGCAAGTTGTAAAATAGGTTCATTCGTGTAGCCATTCCCGGTATGCCACAGTTTTGCAGCCTGCTCCGCCAGAGCTTCTCTCAGGGCCGGATGTGCATGGCCAAGCGCATTAACAGCAATCCCTCCGGCAAAATCAATGTACTCATTACCCTGCTGGTCCCACAGACGTGATCCTTCCGCCCGCACCGGTATGAAAGGTGCCGGGGCATAGACAGGAACCATAAACTCATCGAATTGTTCCCGGGTGACTTGCTGAACCATAATTACGCCTGCCTTAGTTAATCAAATGTTTTATTTATGTAAAAAAAGAATTACTGATAACTAATGTAGATTGCAGGGAACGTGCCAGCCAATAGATAAAAATGAATAACACTGTTTTGAAAACAAAAAATCAATAAGTTACAAAGCTCTCTATTCACTTATTCTGCATAAAAAGTGAATAAATTTACTTCATGACGCCACTTGCAAGATAAAAAGAAGAAAATATATGCATCTATAAAAGATCATGCTGATTCTGTGATCAGACATGGAATATATTCACTCGAAACGCACTTTTTTAGTGCCTCATGCACCTGTCAAGTGCAGGAACCTTTCACAACAAGAGCAGTAAACTGTCAGGAATGAAGAGCACAACCCTGGGTTTTCTGTTAACATCCCGTTTTAAATTTGTTTCAGGGCGGAGCAGAACGATGAAGTTTATCTCTTTTAATATCAATGGACTGCGTGCAAGACCACACCAACTGGAAGCCATCGTGGCACAACACCAGCCAGATGTTATTGGGCTGCAGGAAACCAAAGTACACGACGACATGTTTCCGCTCGAAGACGTCGCGAAGCTGGGTTACCACGTTTTTTTCCACGGGCAGAAAGGCCATTATGGGGTTGCCCTGTTAACAAAAGCAGAGCCACTGGCAGTAAGGCGGGGTTTTCCAGGCGACGACGAAGACGCGCAGCGGCGCATAATCATGGCAGATATCCCAACCGAATTGGGAACACTGACAGTGATTAACGGCTATTTTCCGCAGGGTGAAAGCCGTGAACATCCGGTGAAATTCCCTGCTAAACAACGGTTCTACGCCGACCTTCAGGATTACCTGACCACGTCCCTCAACAGCACCAATCCGGTACTGATTATGGGTGACATGAACATCAGCCCAACAGATAACGACATCGGTATTGGCGAAGATAGCCGTAAACGCTGGCTGCGCACAGGAAAATGCTCCTTCCTGCCGGAAGAGCGTGAGTGGATGGCTCGTCTGCTGGAGTGGGGCCTGGTCGATACCTTCCGTGCCGCTCACCCGGATACTCAGGATAAGTTTTCGTGGTTTGATTACCGCTCCCGTGGCTTCGACGAAAACCGCGGGCTGCGCATTGACTTGTTACTGGCAAGTGAGCCACTGGCAAGCCGTTGCACAGGTGTCGGGATTGATTACGAGATTCGTGCAATGGAAAAACCCAGCGATCATGCCCCTGTTTGGGCTGAATTTTCACTCTGAGCCCAGTATCATAAATACCCCGGGGAGAACCTATGGGAGTGATTGAGGTTGTTGCCGCCATCATAGTGAACAATGGCAAGCTGTTGCTCGCTCAACGCCCTCCCCAGGGTGACCAGGCGGGGCTGTGGGAATTTCCTGGTGGGAAAATTGAGCCGGGGGAAACCCAACAACAGGCGCTACGCCGGGAACTGCATGAAGAACTGGGTATAGACGCACAACCAGAAAGCTATATAGCCAGCCACAGCCGCCCTGTAAATGGGCGCCTGATTAACCTGCATGGCTGGTTTGTGCCCATCATATCCGGTACCCCCAATAACCACCACCATAGCGAGCTGGTTTGGGTTACACCTCAGGAAGCTCGCCAGTATTCACTGGCACCGGCAGATATCCCTTTGCTTGAAGCGTTCATGGTTTCACCCGCCGCCATATCAGCGGGTTTGTTCCCATAACCTGGTCATCACGCTGGCACTGCAGCAAAACGCCTTCCATTTTAATGACGGCACCTTCCGAATAGTTCTGGTTCTGGTAGATACAGCACTGGTTACAAGGCGGAATCTGCTGCTGTCCTTGCGTAGTGAAGACTTCAGAAGGGACATTTACTTGCACGTCAGGCTGCCGGTTCTGGGCGGCCGCTCCCAGACTTACGCCCAACACGAGGCTTACGGCGAACAGATGCTTTACCATGGTTTCCCTCTTTTTTCGTACTTGTGGCGCCCTGCGTAGCCCGAATACCGCGAAACTGTGCTGGCTGTGCAGATCGCGCCTGTTCAATAAGTTGATGTAAGGTTGCAACCAGCGGTTGCATAAAATCCTGATACCGGCACTGTTTTTCACTGATTTGCGTAAGCACAGATTCCCAGTGTGCTGTCATATCTGGCCGCCCGGCGCTTTCAGGAAGCGAATGAATCAAGGCACACCCGGCAGGTGTGGCGTGTATATAGCGCCCTTTTTTCTCCAGAAAATTACGCCGAAACAGCAATTCAATGATACCAGCGCGGGTGGCTTCAGTACCCAGGCCATCGGTCGCACGCAGGATTTTTTTCAGGTCCTTGTCCTGAACAAAGCGTGCAATACCGGTCATGGCTGAAAGTAATGTGGCATCGGTGAAATGGCGTGGAGGCTGGGTTTGACGCTCCACCACTTCGCCAGACTCACATAACAAGGTGTCGCCTTCGCTGACCACCGGTAATGGCATACCATCGTTTTCTTCATCACGTTCTTTGCCACCGAGTAGCACACGCCAACCAGCATCAGCCAGAAAACGGGCTTTGGCGATAAACTTGCCTCCAGCAATATCCAGTTCAATAACACATTTGCGGTACCAGGCATCAGCACAGAACTGCATAAGGTATTGTCGGGCTATCAGTGTATAAACATTAGCTTCATTTTCAGAAAGTTTCACTGAAGCAGTACGGGCAGTGGGGATAATGGCATGGTGCGCATCCACTTTTTTATCATCCCAGCAACGGTTATGCCGCTCGGGATCCACTGCGGGTTGCGGGAGTAGTGATGGGGCATGCACACCGATGGCATTCATCACAGCATGGCGGCCCGCAAAATGTTCCTCCGGCAAGTAACGGCAATCAGAACGCGGGTAGGTAATCAGTTTGTGGCTTTCATAGAGCTTCTGGCAAATATCCAGCACATTCTGGGCACTTAGCCCAAAACGTTTTGCCGCTTCTATCTGCAAAGCGGAAAGCGAAAATGGAAGCGGTGCGGTTTCAGATTCTCGTTTATCGCTGTAGCTGGTTACCTGCGCTGGTTTCCCGGTTATGCGGGCGACCACATGCTCAGCCAGCGGGCGGTGTAACAACCGCCCTTCTTCGTCCTGCCAGGGCTCACATGAATCGCTGGGCTGCCAGATAGCGACAAAACGCTCATCCTGTGGGGTAACAATGTGCGCCCGGACTTCAAAGAAATCCCGTGGCACAAAATTCGCTATCTCTTCATCGCGCCGCACCACCAGCCCCAAAACCGGGGTTTGTACCCGGCCAACAGACAGGACACCTTTAAACCCGGCGCGTTGCCCTACAAGAGTCCAGGCTCGCGTCATGTTAATACCGTAGAGCCAGTCTGCACGAGACCGTGCCAGTGCGGACACACATAGCGGTACAAACTCACTGTTATCACGCAAACGCTCTATGGCCCGCTCAACCGCCTGAGGATTCAGATCATTGATCAGACAACGCTTAACCTCTCGACGCTTTTGCGGCGCGAGCTGCAGGTAATCCAGAACTTCATCAACCAGTAATTGCCCTTCGCGATCCGGGTCACCCGCATGAACCACTTCACTTGCTTCCCCCAGCAGGCGTTCCACAACCTTGAGTTGCCGGGCGGAAGCGGCCCGTGGGCGCAATTGCCACTTTTGCGGAACAATAGGCAAATCGCTCAGATTCCAGCGGGAAAACCGTGCATCATAGCCATCAGGTTCAGCCTGTTCCAACAGATGGCCAATACACCAGGTCACCGTCTGGTTATCACCACAAGCAATAAAGCCATCGCCTTTGCGGTGCGGCTTTGGCAAAACATCCGCAATAGCACGCCCAAGACTGGGTTTTTCTGCAATAAACAACCGCATAGATTAACGGATCTCTATCATTGGGCGCCCGGCTCGTGCGGTTTTCAGTTCACCAATCACCTGCAATGTAATGCCATACTGTTCAGCAACAGCATTTACCTCAGATTCTGCTTGTGGGCTGACAGCAAGCAACAAACCACCAGAAGTTTGTGGATCACAGAGCAAATTACGCCATGCGGCTGGCATTTCCCCCATTAAATGCCCATAGCTGGCGAAGTTACGTTCAGTACCACCCGGCACACATCCCTGAGCAATATAGTCTTCAACGCCAGGTAAGGTTGGCACTTTACTGTATACAACTTCAGCCTGAACGCCTGCTCCCTGGCACATTTCACTTAAATGCCCCAGCAGGCCAAAACCTGTTACGTCAGTCATGGCTTTTACTCCATCCAACGCGGCAAAATCTGCACCAGCTTTGTTCATCCGGCACATGACTTCAGTCGCAAGGCCAACATGCTCAGGTTGTAATAATCCTTTTTTCTCCGCCGTTGTCAGCACACCAATCCCCAGTGGCTTGGTCAGATATAACTGGCAACCAGCGCTGGCCGTTGAGTTTTGTTTCACTCGTTCCGTAGGCACCACGCCAGTAACAGCCAGCCCAAAGATAGGTTCAGGCGCATCAATTGAATGCCCACCCGCCAACGCAATGCCAGCCTCCCGGCAGGCAAACCGACCACCATCAACCACCTGTGCAGCAATCTCCGGAGCCAGTTTGTTTATGGGCCAGCCCAGAATAGCAATCGCCATAACGGGCTTGCCCCCCATAGCATAGATGTCACTGATAGCGTTGGTTGCCGCGATGCGGCCAAAATCAAAAGGGCTATCAACAATAGGCATGAAAAAGTCGGTAGTACTGATAATGCAGGTTCCATTACCAAGGTCATAAACTGCGGCATCATCGCGGGTTTCATTACCTACCAGCAAATGTGGGTCACAAAATTTTTCCTGCTCCGAATGAAGGATTGTTTCCAAAACTTTTGGCGAGATTTTACACCCACAGCCTGCTCCATGGCTGTATTGTGTTAAACGAATCGGCTCTTCACTCATGGACAATCTCCTGTCAGTCTTTTTGCCCACTATGGTAACGATTCTCTGACAGCGAGGTAAGTATGACTGTCTGAATAATTACAGTTTTGCTTATCTGTCAGGCAGTCATATCAATAACTCAGAAATGTCGGACGAAATTTGTCATATCAGGAGTAGCAACTGTCGGCGCTGCTTTTAACTGTGGTGTTCCTAAATACAAAAAGCCGACAATTTTATCCTGCTCGCGGCAGGCCATTGCTTCACGAACTTGTGGGTGCCCGGTCCATGCTCCTGTTCGCCAGATACCGTTATACCCTTGTGCCACTGCAGCCATCTGCATTGCCATAACAGCACAACCAGCGGACATTTCCTGTTCCCAGACAGGTACTTTGGGGTGTGCTTCGCAATGTGCGATAACAGTGATAATCAGCGGAGCCCGGAACGGCGCATTCTTTGCTTTGTCTACTGCTTTTTCATCCATTTTGTCTGCCAGAGCCGCCTGTTCCAGCAGAGAACTGAAACGGTCTCGCCCTTCACCTTCAATCAGCACAAAACGCCACGGTTGAAGTGCGCCATGATCCGGAGCACGCATCCCGGCTCGTAAAATTTGTGTCAGCGCATCACCTTGTGGTGCGGGTTCAGCCAGCCGTGAAGCGCTACGGCGGTTAACCAGTAATTCCAGTGCGTCCATCTGTTAGCTCCTGTGTTAATTTTTACTCACAAAATTAACACAGCAACAGGTTTTGTTACAGCGTCCACCGCGATTCATGCTGACAACTGCGCGCGAGCTATTTAGGATAATGACACTGTACGGTGCAGCACTGAATCAGAACCAGGCGAGCCCACCGAAATTGATATGGAGAATACATGCGCACTCTTTGGCGAATTATTAGTGGTTTTTTTACATGGACATGGCGTTTGCTAAGCTTTTTTCGCAATCTGGTACTCAACCTGATCTTTATTCTGGTGGTACTGGTTGGTGTTGGAGTGTGGTACCAGTTACGCACGCCTCCGGAGGTGCCGCAGCGTGGTGCCCTGCTTCTGGATATAACAGGAGTGATTGTCGATAAACCTTCTGTCACCAATAAACTGGGTATCATCAGCCGGCAATTGTTGGGCGCCAACTCCGACCGCCTGCAAGAAAACTCACTGTTTGATATTGTGGATGCAATCCGGCAGGCAAAAGATGACCACAACATCACCGGTATCGTACTGGACTTAAAAGATTTCGCCGGCGCCGACCAACCGTCCATGCAGTATATTGGCAAAGCGCTGCGTGAATTCCGCGACAGTGGCAAACCGATTATTGCTTATGGCAGTAATTACAGTCAGGGCCAGTATTACCTGGCAAGCTTCGCAAATAAAATTTATCTTGCACCACAAGGTGCAGTTGACCTGCACGGTTTTGCTACCAGCGGGCTTTACTATAAATCACTGCTTGATAAGCTAAAAATCACCACTCATGTGTTCCGGGTCGGCACCTATAAATCAGCAGTAGAGCCATTTATCCGTGACGATATGTCACCGGCGGCTCGCGATGCAGACAGCCGCTGGATTGGTGAGCTATGGCAAAATTACCTGAATACGCTTGCAGCTAACCGAAATATCACGCCGCAACAGGTCTTCCCTGGCGCACAGGCTTTACTGGCCGGGTTACAGCAAACGGGTGGCGACACCGCTAAATATGCGCTCGATAACAAACTGGTCGACGAACTGGCTACTCATGCTCAAGTGGAAAAAGCACTCACTAAGCAGTTTGGATGGAACAAGAAAAACCACCAGATCCGGGCAGTCAGCATCTACAACTATCCTTTAAGAACACCGTCTGATGCTGGTGGAGCTATTGCGGTCATTTTCGCGAATGGCGCCATTATGGATGGCCCGGAAACCCAGGGCAATGTGGGGGGGGATACCACCGCAGAACAGATTCGTGAAGCCCGTCTCGACCCGAGTGTCAAAGCGATTGTGCTGCGAGTGAACAGTCCTGGTGGTAGTGTCAACGCATCTGAATTGATCCGTGAAGAGCTGGCTGCAGCACGCCAGGCTGGAAAACCGGTGGTCGTGTCCATGGGCGGCATGGCAGCTTCTGGAGGCTACTGGATCTCCACTCCCGCCAACTACATTATTGCCAACCCCAATACCCTTACTGGCTCAATCGGCATCTTTGGTGTTATCAACACTGTCGAGAACAGTCTGAGCGCGATTGGTGTTCACTCAGATGGGGTATCAACTTCCCCGCTGGCGCAGGTCTCCATGACACAGGCCTTACCGCCAGAAGTACAGCAGATGATGCAACTGAGTATTGAAAATGGCTATAAGCGCTTTATTACACTGGTTGCACAGTCACGCCATAAAACGCCGGACGAGATAGATCAAATTGCCCAGGGGCATGTCTGGACCGGGCAGGATGCCAAAAATAACGGTCTGGTGGACAGTCTGGGGGATTTTGACGATGCACTGAAAAAAGCGGCTGAGCTGGCAAAACTCAAGCAGTGGCACCAGGTTTATTACCAGTCTGAGCCCAGTATGCTGGATAAAGTGATTGGCATGTTTGACGGTTCGGTTAAAGCTATGCTACCCGATGCATTGCAGGCCATGCTACCTGCCCCACTGGCAAGTGCCAGTAAGGAAATTATGGCGCAGAGTAACAGCCTGGCGCTGTTTAATGACCCGCGCCATCGTTATGCCTGGTGCCTGAACTGTTCAGACATTCGTTAACCAGATATCAGCCCGGTATATCCGGGCTGATTTTTTAGTAATTCCTCACTATACTGCGCCTGTTTACGTACCCCAGGGCCCTGATATGCAAAAAAAATCTATTTATGTCGCTTACACTGGCGGCACCATCGGTATGCAACGTTCTGAGAATGGTTATATACCTGTTTCTGGTCATTTACAGCGCCAGCTCGCGCAGATGCCTGAGTTCCACCGGCCTGAGATGCCTGCGTTTACCATTCATGAATACCAGCCGCTGATGGATTCATCCGATATGACGCCTGAGGACTGGCAGCATATTGCCGATGATATCGCCGCACACTATGACCAATATGACGGTTTCGTTATCCTGCACGGAACGGACACCATGGCATTCACGTCTTCCGCGTTGTCGTTTATGCTGGAAAACCTTGGCAAACCCGTGATTGTCACCGGCTCGCAGATCCCCCTTGCTGAACTGCGTTCCGATGGGCAGATAAACTTGCTAAATGCGTTATACATTGCGGCAAATTATCCTATCAACGAAGTGACATTGTTCTTCAATAACCGTCTGTATCGTGGTAACCGGACAACTAAAGCCCATGCTGATGGTTTTGATGCTTTTGCCTCACCTAACCTGCCGCCATTACTGGAAGCAGGCATTCATATTCGCCGCCTTAATACCACTCCCGCGCCTTCTGGACTGGGAGAATTACAGGTGCACCCCATTACTCCGCAACCAATTGGGGTGGTAACAATTTACCCAGGTATTGCGGCCGACGTGGTGCGTAACTTTGTACGCCAGCCCGTAAAAGCCCTCATTCTGCGTTCCTACGGAGTAGGCAATGCCCCACAAAATCGCTCATTTACTGAAACATTACAGGAAGCCTGCGACCGGGGTATTGTTGTCGTAAACCTGACGCAGTGTATGTCTGGTAAAGTCAATATGGGAGGCTATGCTACTGGAAATGCGCTGGCCCAGGCGGGCGTGATTAGTGGCTACGATATGACCGTGGAAGCGACACTGACTAAGTTACATTATCTGCTCAGCCAGAACCTGGACAGTGAAACAGTACGCCAGCAGATGATGAGCAATTTACGCGGTGAACTGACTCCTGACTGATGGAGGTTTGCATGGCACGCAGAGCCTTATTGCTGGTTGATATCCAGAATGATTTTTGTGCCGGGGGCGCACTGGCTGTCGCCGAAGGTGACGCTACTGTTGAGGTTGCCAATCAGTTGATAGAATGGTGCGAGGCTCGCGGAGAAATTGTTATCGCGTCTCAGGACTGGCACCCGCAACATCACGGTAGTTTTGCACGGGTGCAGGGTGCAGAGCCCTTCACAACAGGGATGCTGGATGGGCTTGAGCAGACCTGGTGGCCGGATCATTGTGTTCAGAACACGACGGGTGCCGAGTTACATCCGTTACTGAAACAAGGGTCCATCTCCGCCTGTTTTCACAAAGGTGAAAATGCGCTGATTGACAGTTACAGCGCATTTTTTGACAACGGGCACCGGCAAGAAACGCAGCTCCACGCCTGGCTCCAGCATGTTCAGGCAGACCAATTGATTATTATGGGCCTGGCTACGGATTACTGCGTCAAGTATACAGTGCTGGACGCACTCAAACTGGGCTATCAGGTTGCAGTCATTGTCGATGGGTGTCGGGGTGTTGAAATGCAGGCAGGCGACAGTACCCGCGCGTTTCAGGATATGTCCTGTGCCGGCGCAACTCTATACACACTGGAAGACTGGTTAGAATCAGAAAGTTGAGGCCACTGACACGCCATGTTCGGCAGGCAATGTTTGTACCTTGATACTCGCGCGAGCCTGCACACGGGCTCGCGTTTTTAATTGCAGCACAAACGTTGTGTTAGTGGTCAAACTATCCCCAGAGTACCCAGGGTGTTGATTACCAGGCACCTGGCGCCGACAAACGTGACAACGTCACAAAATCCCGCATCAGCAAAAGCCAAATAAGTACATTCCTGCTGCCAGAGTCACAACGTTGTTAGTCTTGTGGTTTCAGGGTCACAATCGGTGACGTTTCAATGCCGAACTCCGCTTTTAGTTGCTGTTTGCTTTTCATCATAATCTGCCCATTGGTACCAATTGTCATATGTTCCGGGTCAGCATTGGTTCGCTGTTGCCAGAGCATGACCAGTTGCAGGCAGTTTTCTTTTTGTTCCGGAGTCAGAGGAACACCATCAGGCCACTTTCCCAGTTCCACCGCCGTTGCAAGACGCTGATAAATTTCCGGTGTCATTGTGGATAATACAGCCTCAAAATCCATCATCATTTCTCTCCTTGCTGGAATAATTTGCTGAAACGTTTCAATTAGCCTTTAATCTCTTCACCAGACTGCCCGTCAGTAAAGCTTAGCGAAGCGGAATTCACACAATAGCGTTCGCCAGTAGGTCGCGGACCATCAGGGAATACGTGCCCTAAATGTGCGTCACAATGTGCGCATCGAATTTCAGTGCGCTGCATTCCATGTGAATAGTCATTCAGATAACGAACAGCCCTACTGTCGACTGGCTCAAAAAAGCTGGGCCAACCACAACCAGAATCGTATTTTGTTTCAGACCTGAAGAGTGGCGCATTACACACCAGGCAGTGATACAGGCCATCACGCTTGTTGTGCAATAATTGCCCGGTAAAAGGGGGTTCCGTGCCACGTTCCTGAGTGACAAAAAATTGCATTTCAGTCAGCGTCTTTTTTATATCGTCATTTTGGGATGAATTGCTCATGGGTGTACTTCCGGCATTAATGGGTTTATCAAATTCTCTCAAGGATTCTAACAAAACATTAACACTCAAGGCGCGACTTTTGTTCTAAACTGTAGCCTGTAAAAGCGACGCAATTTCATTTGTGATCTAAGTCACATTATTCTATAGAGCTGACTTTAAAATTCTGGGCGCAGTCCCCATAGAGACTTGTAGCCCAAATGGATGAAGAGGCAGTCAGTCGCACAAAGCTTACGCAGAGGATTGATTTGTCGCAATGATTGACACGATTCCGCTTGACGCTGCGTAAGGTTTTTGTAATTTTACAGCCAACCTTTTATTCACTAACAAATAGCTGGTGGAATATATGACTATCAAAGTAGGTATCAACGGTTTTGGCCGTATCGGTCGCATTGTTTTCCGTGCTGCTCAGAAACGTTCTGACATTGAGATTGTTGCAATCAACGATCTGTTAGACGCTGAGTACATGGCTTACATGCTGAAATATGACTCCACTCACGGCCGTTTCGACGGTACCGTTGAAGTGAAAGACGGCCACCTGGTTGTTGACGGTAAAAAAATCCGCGTTACCGCTGAAAGAGACCCGGCTAATCTGAAATGGGACGAAGTTGGTGTTGATGTCGTTGCAGAAGCGACTGGTATCTTCCTGACTGACGAAACCGCTCGTAAACACATCACGGCTGGCGCCAAAAAAGTCGTTATGACTGGCCCGTCCAAAGACAGCACTCCGATGTTCGTTCGCGGCGCTAACTTCGAAAAATATGCTGGCCAGGATATCGTTTCCAACGCATCCTGCACCACCAACTGCCTGGCACCGCTGGCTAAAGTTATCAACGACAACTTCGGCATCATCGAAGGTCTGATGACTACTGTTCACGCAACTACCGCTACTCAGAAAACTGTTGATGGCCCGTCTCACAAAGACTGGCGCGGTGGTCGTGGCGCTGCTCAGAACATCATCCCGTCTTCTACCGGTGCAGCTAAAGCAGTAGGTAAAGTACTGCCAGAACTGAACGGCAAACTGACTGGTATGGCGTTCCGCGTTCCTACCCCGAACGTATCTGTTGTTGACCTGACTGTACGTCTGGAAAAAGCTGCAACCTACGAACAAATCAAAGCCGCTATCAAAGCAGCGAGCGAAGGCCCGATGAAAGGCGTTCTGGGTTACACTGAAGACGACGTGGTATCTACCGATTTCAACGGCGAAGTGTGCACTTCTGTGTTTGATGCCAAAGCTGGTATCGCACTGAACGACAACTTTGTGAAACTGGTATCCTGGTACGACAACGAAACTGGTTACTCTAACAAAGTACTGGATCTGATCGCTCACATCTCTAAATAAGAGATGAGCATCTGATCCTAAGGGCGACTTCGGTCGCCCTTTTTTATTTCATCACAGAGGAAGGCATTAATGATTGAAAAAATCTTTGCACTACCGGTACTGGAACAGGTTACAGCTACAATATCTCGCCGGCAGCTGGGTGAACTGGATATTTTGGTTGTCAATCACCCAGCCGTGAAAGCTTCCGTAGCGCTTCAGGGCGCACATCTTCTGTCATGGCAACCCGCAGGTGAAAAAGAAGTGCTGTGGCTGAGTGAAGCATCTCTGTTTGAACATGGTCAGGCTATCCGCGGTGGCGTTCCCATTTGTTGGCCCTGGTTTGGTCCGGCAAAAGATTCATCATTGCCGTCCCATGGTTTCGCCCGTAACCTGGACTGGCAACTCAGCGCTCATAACGAAGACAATAACGGTGTTGTATTAACATTCGAACTAAAAAGTAGCGATGCATCCCGTAAGTACTGGCCTCATGATTTCACGCTTTATGCCCGTTTTAAACTTGGGGCAACTTGTGAAATGGAACTGGAATCTCACGGCGAATTTGAAACGCAATCTGCACTGCATACCTACTTCACCGTTGGTGATATTAGCGCGGTGAGCGTGAGTGGCCTGGGCCACCGGTTCATTGATAAAGTTAAAGGCGGTGTTGAAGACCAGCTTAGCGATGGCATCCAGACCTTCCCGGACCGGGTTGACCGTGTTTATCTTGAGGCTGAAGCCTGTAGCGTCATCCACGATAAGAGCCTGCCGCGCCGTATTGATGTGGTTCATCACCATAACTGCAACGTTGTTGCGTGGAATCCGGGCCCGGCATTATCTGTCAGTATGAGTGATGTTCCGGATGATGGTTATAAAACCTTCGTTTGTGTTGAAGCCGTTAATGCGACCATCCCGCAAAAAGTCACTGCCAGCCAGCCGGGCCGCCTGGCTTGCGTGCTCTCTGTCAGCAAATAACGCCTGAAAAACTGTAAAACGAGGCGCAACTGGCAAGTTTGCGCCTCGTTCACTCACACCATATCAAGTGGCATCTTGTGTACCGGTGGCACAAAAAAAGAATCAAGTAACTCACAATGCGCCTGGGTCAGCACAATATTTGCTGCCTGTGCATTCTGTTGAACATGTTCAACAGAAGACGCCTTGGGAATAGCCATCACACCGGGGTGGCGAATCACCCAGGCTAGCAGCAACTGCGCAACAGTAACGCCCAACTCAGCGGCCATGGACAGTATTCCACTATGCTGCATCAACCCCCTGCGCAAGCGCCCGGCCTGAGCGAGCGGGGAATACGCCATTACAGGTATATGGTGGGTGCTACACCAGGGTAATAAATCATATTCAATACCGCGTGAAGCTAAGTGATAGAGTACCTGATTGACCATACAGGCCTGACCACCCTGAATATCCCACAGCTCCTGCATATCGCTGGCATCAAGGTTAGACACACCCCACCGCCTGATTTTCCCCTGCTTAACCAGGCTCTCCATCACGCGTACTGTTTCTTCCAGTGGGATATTCCCCCGCCAGTGCAGCAACCATAAATCCAGATAGTCAGTCCCCAGCCGCTTCAGGCTACCCTCACAGGCTTCAATCGCCTTTTGGCCACCCGCGTTCCAGGGATACACCTTGGATACCAAAAACACCTGATCACGACACCCGGAAATCGCTTTGCCAACTACGCGTTCAGCACCACCGTCAGCATACATTTCAGCAGTATCAATCAACGTCAATCCGGCATCAATTCCCGCCTGAAGCGCGCGCACTTCCTGGGTAATATCACTGGAGCGCTCCCCCATATACCAGGTTCCCTGGCCAATTGCGGGCAATGCGGTGTTGTCAGGAAGCACAACCTTGCGTTTATCCATCGTCTGATACCTCTGGTTTTAAAACCCATACCGGTGGAACGTCTGCTCCCCCGGTTATCAGTCATCTGCTTATGGTTACACTGACTGTAAAACAAACGGGGCGCAAGCGCCCCGTAAAACTGCCTGAAATTTCAGTTTAAAATCTGTAATTAACACCTGTCAGTAATACACCCGTCCATGAGCTGTTTACCATAGGACTGTCTTTAATCGCCTTGCCAAGGCGAACATAACGACCCATGCCAAAAATACTCCAGGAAGGTGTTACAGCGTAATTCACAGAAAGCTCAACATACGGGTTCCACGAACTTCCGGCATCCCATGAATGGATACCGCTACGGCTGGATTCAGACCGGCTCACCCCATAGTAATAATCATTATGGTTGGCGCTGTTCCATTGTATCCCTACGCCCGGGCTCAGGTTCCAGCGGCCATACTGATAATGGTAAAGCCATGTGTTATCCCAGGTGATACCATTGCTGTTGTCCAGCATATCACCGGCCAGTACTGTACGCAGAGAGCCGAATTGCGCAGTATTATGGGTCCAGGTAATTCCCCCCATAACCGTGGCATAACGGTTGTCCAGCCGTTTCATTTGATGGTTCGAACTGTCTTTTGCGCGGAAGTGAATGGGGGAATAAAACGCCGTTAACGCAACTTTGTCGCTCTCGTCATTCCACAAATAATAGCCGCCATTAAACCCACGAAAATAAAAGCTCTCCCCTTCATAGCCAATCACAGGAACGGGATAAACTTTATTTTTATAGCCTACGTAAGGGTCTGGAGAAACCAGTGCGCCAGCGCCCAAAGACCAGCTTGCTGCGCCTGCACTCTGGCAAACCCCAAACGCCAGTGTGCTCATCAATATTACAGAACGCATATTCACTTTTAGCTCATTCCTTAGCGATAAAAACGCACAAAGTGTAGCAGATGCTTTGTTTACCCTTAATCAGATAATCCCATTTTTACTGGTTGTCATTTTTTATTCATTATTATCTGCTAATTATAATCACCTGAGTTATTTCTTTATTAACAACCAATTGAGAGTTAACCACTCTCTACAGCACAGAAAACAGAATACTTTTCTCAGGCGATAACACACCAATTGTGCTGCAATCTTGCTTTTCTGCACATCATTTAAAAATTTACCAACATTTGGCCACCCTTCAATGTTGGTTGATTATATCGACAAAAAACAAAACAATAGAAATTTACACTTAATTTAAAATAAAAACAGACCAATAAACCAATTTCAGCTCAATTTTTAACCAATCACGGCAATATCCCGCCACGCTAACAACTTGATCAATCGACAATAGACGCTCATAACAAATAGGACGGTGTTGTGTTTTTGAATGCCGTTGCATACCACCGCTAAAAGTAGGAAAAACTGATAGCTGTAACATGTTCCCAGAATTTATAACAGGACGGTACGCCATGAATATATTCGATCACTATCGTCAGCGTTACGAAGCTGCCAAGGACGAAGAATTCACACTGCAGGAGTTTCTCGCCACTTGCCGGCAAGATCGCAGTGCCTATGCTAACGCGGCAGAACGGCTGTTGATGGCCATAGGCGAGCCGGTGATGGTGGACACAGCACAAGAACCACGGCTATCCCGTCTCTTTTCGAATCGCGTCATCGCGCGCTATCCTGCCTTTGAAGAATTTTATGGCATGGAAGAAGCTATTGAACAGATTGTTTCTTATTTGAAACACGCGGCTCAGGGGCTCGAAGAGAAGAAACAGATTCTTTATCTGTTGGGGCCAGTAGGTGGCGGCAAATCTTCACTGGCTGAACGCCTGAAGTCATTGATGCAGCGTGTTCCCATCTATGTCCTGAGTGCCAATGGTGAGCGCAGTCCGGTCAATGACCATCCTTTCTGCTTATTCAACCCGCAGGAAGATGGTGAAATACTCGAGAAAGAATACGGTATTCCTAAACGCTACCTGGGCACAATTATGTCACCCTGGGCTGCTAAACGCCTGCATGAATTTGGTGGTGATATCACCAAATTTAAGGTGGTCAAAGTCTGGCCATCCATCCTCGAACAGTTGGCGATTGCCAAGACTGAGCCAGGTGATGAAAACAACCAGGATATTTCCGCCCTGGTCGGTAAAGTGGATATCCGTAAACTTGAACATTATGCTCAAAATGATCCTGACGCCTATGGTTATTCTGGTGCACTGTGCCGTGCGAACCAGGGAATCATGGAGTTTGTAGAAATGTTCAAAGCACCCATAAAGGTGCTGCATCCATTGTTGACAGCAACTCAGGAAGGCAACTACAACGGTACTGAAGGGATTTCTGCTCTGCCCTTTAATGGCATTATCCTTGCCCACTCGAACGAATCTGAATGGGTGCAGTTCCGTAATAACAAAAACAATGAAGCATTCCTTGACCGTGTTTATATCGTCAAAGTGCCTTATTGCCTGCGGATTTCTGAAGAAATTAAGATCTATGAGAAACTGCTCAACCACAGTGAACTGACCCACGCACCTTGCGCTCCTGGTACCCTGGAAACACTGGCGCGTTTCTCTATCCTTTCGCGCCTGAAAGAGCCGGAAAATTCCAGTATGTATTCGAAAATGCGGGTTTATGATGGTGAAAGCCTCAAAGATACTGACCCGAAAGCGAAGTCCTATCAGGAATACCGGGACTACGCGGGTGTGGATGAAGGGATGAACGGGCTTTCGACACGTTTCGCCTTCAAGATCTTATCCCGCGTATTTAACTTTGACCACGCAGAAGTTGCCGCAAACCCGGTACATTTGTTCTATGTACTGGAACAGCAAATTGAGCGTGAGCAATTTCCACAGGAGCAGGCTGAACGGTATCTTGAATTCCTGAAAGGCTACCTGATCCCCAAATATGCAGAGTTTATTGGCAAAGAGATTCAGACAGCCTACCTCGAATCCTATTCTGAATATGGGCAGAATATCTTTGACCGTTATGTTACATACGCAGATTTTTGGATTCAGGACCAGGAGTACCGTGATCCGGATACTGGCCAGTTGTTTGACCGTGAAGCACTCAATGCTGAACTGGAAAAAATTGAAAAACCAGCTGGTATCAGCAACCCGAAAGATTTTCGTAACGAGATAGTCAATTTCGTCTTACGTGCCAGAGCGAATAACAGTGGACGTAACCCGAACTGGACCAGTTACGAGAAACTGCGCACAGTGATTGAGAAAAAAATGTTCTCGAACACTGAGGAGTTGTTACCTGTTATTTCGTTCAATGCCAAAACCTCAACCGACGAGCAGAAAAAACACGATGACTTTGTCGATCGAATGATGGAAAAAGGTTACACACGTAAACAGGTTCGTTTGTTATGTGAATGGTATCTGCGTGTACGGAAGTCCTCATAACCATAACAGGCGCTGGCAAGGCACAGCGCCTGTACACTGCACAATATGCAGTGGTGAATCTGCGCTTTGGCATGAAGTTTGGGGGAAATATGGCCTATTTTATTGACCGGCGTCTTAACGGTAAAAATAAAAGCACGGTTAACCGCCAGCGCTTTTTGCGCCGTTATAAAGCGCAAATCAAACAGTCGATTTCCGAGGCCATTAATAAGCGTTCGGTAACCGACGTGGAGAGCGGCGAATCGGTTTCCATACCTGTCGATGACATTAATGAGCCAATGTTCCATCAGGGGCGTGGCGGGATGCGCCAGCGTGTCCATCCCGGTAATGACCATTTTGTTGAGAAAGACCGTATAGAACGCCCTCAGGGCGGTGGCGGTTCAGGGAGTGGGGAAGGCCAGGCCAGCAATGATGGCGAAGGCCAGGACGAGTTTGTGTTTCAGATATCCAAAGATGAATATCTGGATCTGCTCTTTGAAGATTTGGCGCTGCCAAACCTGAAGAAAAATCAGCAACGGCAGTTAAATGAGTTCAAAACACACCGCTCCGGGTATACGGCCAATGGTGTGCCAGCCAACATTAGTGTGGTTCGTTCACTACAAAATTCACTCGCCCGCCGCACAGCAATGAGTGCCGGTAAACGCAGGCAATTGCGGGAGCTGGAGGCCGCACTGGATACAGTAGAGCACACCGAACCGGTACAACTGCTGGAAGAGGAACGGCTGCGCAAAGAAATTGCAGAATTGCGTGAAAAAATTGCCCGGGTGCCTTTTATTGACACATTCGATTTACGCTACAAAAACTTTGAGAAACGCCCGGAACCGTCCAGCCAGGCGGTCATGTTTTGCTTAATGGATGTGTCTGGCTCAATGGATCAGGCAACCAAGGATATGGCTAAGCGCTTCTACATTCTGCTTTATCTGTTCCTGAGCAGAACATACAAGAATGTGGAGGTGGTGTATATTCGCCACCATACCCAGGCCAAAGAAGTGGATGAACATGAGTTTTTCTACTCACAGGAAACCGGAGGAACCATCGTTTCCAGTGCGTTAAAGCTGATGGATGAAGTGGTCAAAGAACGTTATGACCCGGCCCAATGGAACATCTATGCCGCACAGGCATCCGATGGCGATAACTGGGCTGATGATTCGCCTCTTTGCCACGAAATTCTGGCTAAACGCTTACTGCCTGTGGTGCGTTACTATTGTTATATCGAAATAACACGGCGAGCGCACCAAACGTTATGGCGGGAATATGAACATTTGCAGTCAATGTTCGAAAATTTCTCCATGCAGCATATTCGTGACCAGGATGATATTTACCCGGTATTCAGAGAGCTGTTCCATAAGCAAGCAGCTGAAATGAGCAGCTAGTCTTTTACAATCAGCCAGTTAAGAACTCTTTTCTGGCTGATTTTCTGCTATTGGTGTCACCGTTCCTTGCTGGGGTCATGATCTGCTTAATCTGGCAAATATTTAATATTCGGACCACAGTTCAGAATTATCTCCTGATGATTTCTGTCCACTATTAACTCTGACCAGCTCCCCAGGCCATTTAATATCAAGTGAATTTTTAAATTCCTGTATATCAACATAACCCATCACCTCACCCTCTGTCTGTAATTCCCATTCAGTGCCATTCCATTGTGCAAAATCATAAACACCAGCAACTGGCCCCAACTTTATTGCCACAAAGTATAATCCAACAAGCGATGGCAATTTTTTTGCCAATTTAATTCAATACTCATACTGACTCCTGAAACTGTTCGCAACACACTGACAATGACGTATGTTGCCTCAACAAGCGCACATGCCGCGAAAAGCGAGATCTGGTTATATTCCCATTCCTTAACAAAACAACAGCAAAACAGTGGCAAAGAACAGTGTGCGGTATACACTGGATAATCCAGCAGCTTGTGAGATAGCGGTATGACCGAGCACGAAATTAATCAGGATATCTACCACCAGCTTGTATCTTTACTGACTCATGAAGAGGCACGTTTTCGCATTATGGAGCATGAACCCGTTGGCAAGTGTGAAGCCGTTTCTGTGGTTCGGGGAACCCGGCTGGAACAAGGTGCCAAGGCGCTGGTGTGTAAAGTGAAGGGAAACAGTGTTAAACACCATGTGCTGGCTATCCTGAGTGCAGCACAACAGGCCGACCTGAGTAAAATCGCGCACCATTTTGGCGGGCTAAAAGCATCACTGGCAAGCCCGTTGGAAGTAGCAACACTTACTCAGTGCGTTTTTGGCGCCATTCCACCTTTCAGTTTTCACCCGGAGCTTACCCTGATTGCAGACCCGGGGTTATTTCTCCAGCAGCAAGAAATTGCCTTCAATGCGGGTCGCCTGGAAAAATCTATTATTCTCAATACCGAAGATTACTTGCGCATTGCCCGCCCGCAACTGGTGAACTTTACCCGTTGAACTCTTTTGTCGCCGCAAGGTTCAGGCAGATTTATCTGTGTCACCCATTTGTTGATCAAGATAGCGTCCTGGCGTAGTGCCCAACACCTGGCGAAATATATTAATAAAAGCCGTGGTTGATTCATAACCAAGAGTGCGTGACACCACCTGAACACTCTGCCCTGCAATTAAATAACGTACTGCCATAATCACTATCAACTGCTGTCGCCAGTGGCGCCACGTCATTCCTGTCTCGCGCAAAATGAACCGTGATAAGTTTCGCTCACTCATTGCCAGGTGTTTTGCCCATTCAGACAAAGTTCGGCGGCTTCCCGGGTTATCGGCCATGAATCTTGCCATCTGACAAATTTTAGGATGCCCGGAGGAAGGGAGCCGCAGAGGAGCAACCGGCAATTCAGGTAGTTCATCACGCAAAACCGCCACCAGGCGGGCCGTGCGTTCCCGCGCATATCTTGACAGCCCTTTTTCAGCCAGTGACAAAACTAATGCTCTTACAAGAGGAGAAACCTGAAGAGTGCAACATTGCTCTGGCATCGGAATTTCTCCCATTTCAAGAAACAAAAAACACAGCCTTGCGCGCGCCATAGCCCGGTTACTGTGCATCGTATTACCCGGTATCCATACCGCATAACCTGGCGGAACAATCCACATCCCCTGTTCAACTTCGCATGAAACGCCGCCATGCAGGACCAGAATTAGTTGCCCTTTACGGTGTTTATGTAACGGAAAAAACTGGTCTTTGTCATCTTCCGTTTCAATAAAAAATGCGACAGCCGGGTCATGATTCTCATCCGGAATGAAGCCACTGAGTGCAAGGTCTCGCGCCATTATTTTGTCCGATTACAGCGATAAAATGTCATTTTAACTTAATTCATCATACCGCTTTACGGCGTATCATGTCGGTAAATGAGGAGAAACAATGACTACCGCACTTCGCTTAATCGCGCCCTGGCGTATGATTGCCGGCATATTGCTGATTGCAGCCACACTTCGTGCTTCTTTTACCGGCCTTGCTCCACTGCTGGATCAAGTCAGCAACCAGTTTGCATTATCTGCCACTCAAACCGGGATACTGACCACCTTGCCTCTGTTCGCATTTGCCATCATCTCACCACTGGTGGCCCGCTTTTCTCGCTACTTTGGCCCGGAACGAAGTCTGGTTACCGCATTGTTGATTATCTGCGCCGGCATTTTGCTGCGCTCCAGTGGCAACCTTTGGGGGCTCTACGTGGGAACGGTATTGATTGGTGCCGGTATTGCTGTGGGAAATGTACTGCTACCCGGGCTGATAAAACGAGATTTTCCCGGGAGTATTCCCCGCCTTACCGGCGCTTATTCTCTGACGATGGGCGTTGCTGCCGGTTTGGGCTCGGCAGCAATGGTGCCACTGGCTATCCGTTTTGGCTGGCAGGGCGCATTAGTCTGCCTGATGATTTTTCCGATACTGGCACTTGCGATGTGGTGGGATCAGGTTGGTAAAGGTACCCAGACCACCCACGTACGGCAAACCACAAATTCTGCTCCACGAATCTGGTCCAGTTCACTCGCCTGGTTCATTACCCTCTTTTTAGGTATCAACTCGCTTATTTACTATGTGGTGATTGGCTGGTTGCCCATCATACTGACAGATGCCGGATACAGCGAAATCCAGGCAGGCTCATTGCATGGGTTAATGCAACTCGCCTGCGCTGTACCTGGATTATTGATTGGCGTGGTGATAAGCCGGATGCGCGACCAACGCGCTATCGCTGCCGGAGTTTCTTTACTTTGCACATTTAGCCTTGCAGGGTTGTGGTTTTTCCCATCCGCCGCTTCCATTTGGGTATGCCTGTTTGGCTTTGGGTCTGGCGCGACAATGATCCTCGGGCTGTCATTTATTGGCCTGAAAACCTCAACGGCTCATGAAGCAGCCTCGTTGTCTGGCATGGCCCAGTCAGTTGGTTATTTACTGGCTGCATTTGGTCCCCCCTTAGCGGGTAATGCCCATACATTCACACACTCATGGGCATGGCCTGTTCTTGGTTGCGCTATGTTGGGTGTTGTTATGGCCATTCTGGGAACAGTTGCAGGGAAAGCACACCAGTAAGCATTATGCCCCGAAACGGATTCACTCGTCTCGGGGCATGACGACAAGATATGGCAGCTAAATAACACGAACTGCTTTTAAAAATCCCTGCACCAACGGAGATGGGCGTTTATCAAGGGATGAGCGTTCATGCTGAAAGAGTGTCGCAACAAAATAAGGATGGGATGACAACTCAACCACCCTTGCTTCGCCTTCCTTGTTAGTTCCGGAGACGACCAAATCCTGCCCAGCCAGCCGGGCTATAAAATCTTCTGAGACACTATAGAGGCAATTGTAGTGTTCAGTAATTTCTGACTTTCCATACGCCTTTGCAATTTGTGTATCCGGGTGAAGTAAGACAACTTCGGATTTCCCTGCAAGGGGGCAGGATAAAGGTGTGATGATGATATTCCCACCGGTTCCTGTCTCAGCATGCGCAGCATCAGACATTCCCATAACATTTCGGGCATATTCAATCAGAACATACTGGAACCCTGCACATGTGCCAAGAAATGGTATCCCTTGCTCACGCGCATAGCGAATAGCCAATAACACACCCTCAGTCTTTTTATAAGGACTTCCTGGAACAACCCAGATGGCATCATAGCCCACCAGGTCTTCACCAGAATTTATTTCTTCTGTTGCAATCCAGTCATAATCTGCCGTCACACCAAGCACAGCAGCAGCGTCATCTAACGCTAAATGAATGGCATCATGTACTACGGATTCATGGTTGTAATCACCAACCAGAGCGATACGAAGTGTGGACTTCGGCAGTGAGGTAGTCATAGGGTAACCCTTATTACACAGTAATGGCTTACTTAAGTAATTTTACATGACACTCAGGAACCCAAATAGCCAATAAACGACCTGTTTATTTACTCTGCAACTGTATTGCAGAGCCGATCACATTAACGGGTGTTTTTTTGGGGAAAACAAGCTAACTGGCTGACAGCAGGATTAAAAATTTATGATAAGTCTGCCAGAAAAAAGATTGATACATGATAGCGGGTAATTTGTGTGCGGGAAAAGTCGTTTAAAAAGCGTTGTAGCATTCTGAAAAGATCCATTCAGGTGGGATTAACCTCTCCTGGCTTGCCCTGCCGTTTTCTTTCATGCAGGGGAAACCAGATACGGACACACGATTAATCCATCATTCTTTCCAGCACATCGCTGGATGAAAAGTCACTATCAAGCGGCATCAGGTGATCATCACGCACAAATGCAAAACCCGGTTGCCTGTCGAACGCGATAACATCTCCTGTAACCAACCACAGACTGCACCCTGAATCTGCTGGCAGTACTGTATCTACGCCGTTGACCGGATTAATGAAACGTTCACCGGGGCAGTAACGTTCAAACAGGCAGACAGACTTACCGATATTTACTCGACCAGACAAAGTTCTGGCACCAATAATCAAGGCCAGACTACCAGGTTTTAGCGCGCTCATTTCCTTTTCTCTTACACTGATTTTTGACGGCGTAGATCAGAGCATTCCTGGTGTAAAAAGTAAATATTTTTTGTACAAAAAATGATTATATTACATACATATGAAAACACAGTTACTGATAATGTGTCTCAACATCATTAACAGTTTGCAACGGACTGCCCCGAATAATATCTAACCGCTTTAATAAATGGTTTTGGTGAACAACCAATCTTATCCTTCAAGTTTCCAGACAACTATTTTATCTAACAGTCAAAAAACAGCACAGAAACCCCGCTTAACACAAATTCCACATTACCTCCATTATTAATTCTTTTTTTACTGCTAGATTTTATTTGTTCAGGGATAACCCCCGAACCTCATTCCATAATCAATAAGTTGACTTTGGCCCCACCCCTTGCAATGGGGCCTTTTTTTTTATCTTCTTTCATACCGCCTGAATTTTCTGCAAATACGGTTTTGACATTTATTCATAAGCCTGGATATAAATTCCATAATTTCTCCATGTTCTGTTCACTATTAGCGAGTACATTTGCTGTGTTCTCATTGAAAACCAGAGAGCATCATTCCCTATTGATAAATCATTTTTCCCCATCCACTCTGGATGGGGTTTTTTTATCAAAAAATGCCATTACGCGCTCAATAACCGTTTTTCAATGCAGTAAACTGCCTGCCCACGTCTGCCATATCAGCAACAGAAATGCCAAAGTAAATGCATTATGCGCTACCACTGGTTAATGGGTAGCAAAAACCATTGTTGGTCTCCCTTCAGTAGTCAGCACTCAGGCAGTACAATTTCCATACTGATTTCACATAAATGCGGTGATTTACCCGTGTGATAATTTATGGCCTAATAGCTTTTTTTCACCTGCCTGAAAATATTTATGCTAACCATACTTCATTTCTGTTTTGCGCTGATTGTTATCCTGGCACTGGCCTGGCTGGCAAGTTTCGAACGCAAGAAAATTCGCATTCGTTATATCCTTCAATTAGTTGTTATAGAAGCTGTTCTGGCATGGTTTTTCCTGCATGCTGAGGGAGGGCTAATTGTTATTAAACATGTTGCCAGTCTGTTTGACTCGCTACTTCATTTCGCAAGCCAGGGAACCGATTTTGTCTTTGGCGGAATGAGTAAACAAGGCATGGCATTTGTTTTCTTAGGTGTGTTGTGCCCAATTGTTTTTATTTCAGCATTGATCGGCATTTTACAACACTGGCGAATTCTTCCTGTTCTGATTCGCATCTTCGGGACAATTCTGTCAAAAATTAATGGAATGGGGAAACTGGAATCGTTCAATGCAGTCAGTTCCCTGACGCTCGGTCAGTCTGAAAACTTTATTGCCTACAAAGGTGTACTGGCTCAATTATCACCTCAGCGCATGTTCACTATGGCAGCCACTGCGATGTCAACAGTATCGCTATCCATTGTAGGGGCGTACATGACAATGCTTGAACCACGTTATGTTGTTGCCGCCCTGATACTGAATATGTTCAGTACCTTTATTATCCTGTCTGTCATCAACCCGACACAGCCAGGAAAAGATCCAGAAGTTCAGTTAGAGAAGCTTCATGAGTCACAAAGTTTTTTTGAAATGCTTGGGGAATACATTCTGGCGGGCTTTAAAGTTGCAATGATAATCCTGGCTATGTTGATTGGTTTTATTGCAATTATCAGTGCCATTAACGCACTGTTCTCAACGCTCTTCGGCTACAGTTTTCAACAACTTCTGGGGTTTGTATTTTACCCGTTAGCCTGGCTCGTGGGGATCCCTCAGGTGGATGCTCTGCAGGCTGGAAGTATCATGGCAACGAAATTAGTGGCCAATGAATTTGTCGCCATGATCGATTTACAAAAAATCGCCCATGGAATGACACCGCGAGGCTTAGGTATTCTGTCGGTATTTTTGGTCTCTTTTGCCAATTTTGCGTCTATTGGCATTGTGGCTGGTGCAATTAAAGGCCTGGATGAGCGCCAGGGGAATACTGTTTCTCGCTATGGATTACGTCTGGTGTATGGGGCTACGTTGGTGAGCCTGCTGTCAGCCGCTTTTGCCGGGCTGGTGCTGTAATCCCCTGACAATCTGTTGATATGTGGCGGAGTAAAACCGCCACATGTTAGCGTTAAAAACCCACACATACCGTGTCGTCTACACGCATTACTGAATCTTGTGCAAACCGGGTTTTATATACAGAACGCAAGGTTTCTATCTTTTGGTTTTCAACCGGGTCGTTGCCATGAATTAACATTAACGCCTTACTATTTTCTTTTGCCAGTTTACCGTCATTGCCCAACCACTGCCCGCGAGCATCAAACACAGTCAACCCATCACGAAAGCGCGGTGTCACATCCTGATCAACAAAGTGCTGCCACTCAGTGCTGCTGATATCAGGACCTCCAGAGCGGCTCAGGCCAAAGTACAATGTTGTTTGTACCATAGGATCACCCACTTTACAGGTTGCATCCACCTTTCCGGCTGTTTTGGTCGTTGGCGCAGTACAGCCTGCCAGCGAGAAAGCCAGCAACACTGCAGAAATGCCCGCCACTAATACGTTTTTCATTTATTCACCTGCCTGACTATCATCTGAATCATTGTTATTGGTATACAGCTTTGTATTACACTTCTGAATAGAATACGAAATTCAAAGGAATAGCAAGCAGACAGGTAAGAAGTGCAGGAAGGCCATGAGTTGCCTTCCCGGAATGGTTAATACTCAGCTTGCGGTTTTGTCCTGAATGAATTTAATCGCTTCTTCTTCCGTCATTCCCATACCATGTACGCGCAGGTCAACCTCGTCTTCATTCGCTTTATTTGTGAAGGTTTGTGTCTGTGATACGTCAAACACACCACTGATGATGTCACCCCGTTGAATATCATCACTGGATTGTAACTCAGCGACAATAAATCCCCCATCTTCATCACGCAACACAATGAAACCAATACGGTGTTCATGCAATACGACAACAGCATCCATCAGGTTTGCCCTCTTGTTATTCATTGAAACAATGCACCATTCCTGCAATTGTCCGGGCAGGAGGTAACTCAACCTCACCACAAAGCGTGGCTATACTTTCATTATCGGCCCGCAACAGAAAAACCTGCGCAGAAAAATGAATAACCGAGATAATTCACACCATTGCAGCAAACTGGTTTTGGTAGCCACAGTTCATCAATGTGATTTCTGCCTCTCACCTGTCAATGCTTCATATCAGGAGGTGTATTCAGCATGCTCACAGCATTTTGCAGTAGCTCAATCAACTCAAGTGCAGTTTCTTTGCTCAGTAAAAAGTTTTTGTCGCTGTGAATAGTGGGGTCCGTTGGTGTAGCCAGAAATTGGGGGGTAACAATCAATGCATCGTAATCTTTTGCGATGCGTATATCTAACCCAGCCAGCGGGAAAGTTTCATACTTTTGCTCTTCTTTCATGGGCACCCCAACTTCATCCTTACCTTTCACACCAGCAGGAAACAAAATATCCCCCGCAGTCTGGTTAATGGCATATCATTCGGCCTAATAAATGTCTCTAAGGAGAAAGTATGATTTATCATTAACCACTTTGATTTATAAGGATAATTTTAAAATCTATTGGTATCTGTACGGGGAAATAATGCGGTTTGACTGGTCGTTCTGAAAAACAATAACTCTATATCATTCACTGACAGACACCCCGTTCATCACAAGACGTTAATCACTATTCCATCAATTAAATTGCTTAACGCAGACTCTTTAATCAAGTGTAGGTGAATTTTCTGAACGGAAAGAGACTCAGTGAGAATACATAACCAGGTTCAGGCCAGACCACGGTAGCCCTGAACCTGGTCGCGGTATTAAGGGTGCATAGCTCTTGTAATAGCAGACTGTAACTCTTCAGCAGGCACAGCACCTGGCAGCACAGTGGTATTTTGCGGGTTAGCACCTGAAACTGGCATCACGATAAGGCCTGGCGTCCCGGTAAGGCCAATCGCCTGCGCAAGCTCACTGTTAGAAGTAAATATTTTTTCAGCATCTTTGGCTTTAATACCAGCCTGAGCACCTGCTGCACGGGTTGCAGAATCAATATCTTTGAGTGTAAGAGCACCTTCGAAATGACCGGTATTGTACACCGCATTATGGTAAGTGATATACGCAGAAGGCCCCTTCTGTTGCCAAACAGCCAAACCGCGTTCAGCCGCAGTTAATGAGTTGGTCCAGCGCTGGGCGAAAATAGGCCAGTCCTTAAAGATATAACGCACCCCAGGGTTACTCTTCATCGTGGCTTCCAGCTCTGGAGCCAGATGGCTACAGTACACACACTGGTAATCAAAAAACTCAATCACCGCAACTTTAGCATCAGCGGGGCCAATGGTTGGCGTGTTTTTATCGTCCAGAAGTGATTTCTGGTTATCTAATACCTGTTTCAGCATGGTTTGCTGTTGTTCAGCTTGCTGCTGCTCCTGGAGTTTCTGGCTTGCCTGCACCAAAACCTCAGGGTGAGCAACCAGATAATCTGCAGCGATTTTCCCAATTTCAGCTTGTTGTGCCGCAGTAAAACCAGTGGTGGTACCTTCTGCACCTGCGGCAAACGTTGCCAGTAAGCAACCCGATACGGCAACGGAGATTATTTTCTTCAGCATCAAGACTCTTCTTGTGTTTAATAACGCATTACAGTGACCCCTGGCTTGAATATCAAACTAGGTAAGCCAGGGCTGGTGTACCAGAACATAACCAATATGCTAAACAGATTAGTTCAGATACCTGTGGCTGTGAAGCTACCCGTATCCGGGCATAACAAGATATTGCTACACATGCTTCTGACAGAAAACAACCATCAGCCAACAGCTACCAGAATCTTATCCGGTGAGTGAAATTGATACTCCTCAACATTAACAAATTGATCCATTCTTGCTGAATTTATAACAAATTACCGGCTTCCGGGGCTCACTGATCCAATGCACCTTGTACTTGTTTCTCTCAATTTTGGTACCTGCGTCTCGCCAGACTGTTGCGATAAAGACTAGGATCATAATGCATTAACACAAAAAGGAGGTTGTCTATGTATCGAACGATACTGGTGCCCGTTGATGTTACGGAGCCTGAACTAACTGAAATGGTTGTTCCTCACGTCGAAACATTGGCAAAGTTAGAAGATGCCCGGGTGCATTTTCTGACGGTTATCCCACCGCTTCCTTACTACACAACACTGGGTCTGGCTTATTCTGCTGAGTTACCAGAGAAAGAGGACATCATTGGGGAATCCGGCAAGAAACTCGACGATGTTATTGCCCGTTTTTCAATACCCGAAGACCGGATTGAAAAACATGTCACATGGGGCGCGCCTAAGGATCAAATATTAAACCTTGCAAAAGAAATTGATGCCAGTGTGATAGTTATTGCCTCCCATAAACCCAGTGTGACGACATATTTACTGGGCTCAAATGCGGCGGTTGTAGTACGTCACGCAACTTGCCCGGTACTGGTCGTACGTTAAGTTCATAACCGCCATGTGTTATTTTCCCGGTGGTATTTACTCCACCGGGATGGTTTTATGCAGGTAAATGTCTCAACACTGTCGCCATATCTATTAGCGATCCCTTCCAGCGTCTTAATGAAACAGTGTGAATGGATACCTCCCCTCAAGTGATTAACAGGTCAAAAAGCAACCCGGTGATAATTTGCCACATAACGCAATTCTTGCAGAAGGATGCACGGCCTTCAGAACCTCCCCAACCAGTGATTCACGCAAAGAGGCTAACCCCAGAAGATCCATTTTTTCATGGATAACACTCACCCCAGGAGAATCATTCATAATCCACTCCTTGTCATTCGCCATAGCACTGTATATAACCACAGTGTAACGTTTTATATTCTGGGCAATTGTCTGATTCTCTGAAAGGCACAGCTTTACAAATCAACGTTAATCGTAAGTTGGGTAAAAAAAATGGTGTTCAGGCATTGCCACTACTAAGTGGCGCAGTAAGCTCATAAGCAAATAAATTGCAAAGGTGATTTCCTGTGATTAAAGAATTTTTTGCACTAACGGATATTAGCAACCCGGGGAAGAGACAGGCAGCGATGTTACTGCTTACCGATCCAACAGGGCGCGTCGTGTTGCAACTTCGGGATGAACATAAACCGATTCGTTTTCCCGGCCACTGGTCATTATTTGGTGGTGCGATTGAAACTGGTGAAACGCCTCTTGATGCCGCCCGCCGTGAGCTCGCAGAGGAAACAGGCCTGGTTCCTGCTCAAAACATGTTTCGTCCTCTCACCGTTACACTGGCATCAGAAACCGGGCGTGAATTAATGTTTGTCTACCATCTCAATCTTGAAATAACCCCCGCAGATATTCAATTACATGAAGGTGCCGGGTTTGGTTTCATGCTCGCAGAGCAGTTTCCGCAACTAAAACTGGTTCCCTGGCAATGGCCGGTATTTAACTATTTTTTCAGCAATCGAGACTTTTGAAACTGTCAATAATTTCATATACCAGAAAGATATGAAAAACAGATAATATAAGTATTCTTTTTTCTGCTATGACTTTCGTCACGCATTGCACAATTCATTTTTCTTATAGATATAAGAATTAAATATTTTGTTATTGTTTGTCGCATTTTTTTGCATATTACACGCCTACTATCATCTCTGATAACATCAGCTATTGGGTCAACACAAACTGACTCAATTAACTGCATTAGATTTCATAACAACAACCACAACATGAGCGTTTAGCTCTCACTATAATGAGGATAGTCATGTTTCAAACCAATAAGAAACAACTTGCTCTTTACACAATAATTGCTGCTGCTTTACCCGTCAGCCAGACTTTTGCCGCCACAGTCCCTGCTAATGTTACGCTAGCCAGTAAGCAAGTGCTGGTAAGAAACAACGGCTCAGAGCCTGCCACAATAGATCCTCAACTGGCTGAAAGCAATGAGGCATTTAACATTATCCTGGACTGCTTCAGTGGGTTGGTGAACATTACCCCACAGGGAAAAATTGTACCTGATCTGGCTGATAAATGGGAAAATAAAGATAATACGATTTGGACATTTCACTTACGCCCGGGAATTGTTTGGTCAAATGGGAAGCCAGTCACTGCCGATGATGTTGTATTTAGCTGGCAACGTCTGGTTGATCCGAAAACAGCATCACCTTATGCATCATTCGCCGCTAACGCGCATATACTTAATGCCGAAGCTATCGCCGCTGGTAAAATGCCAGCATCCGCTCTGGGTGTAAAAGCACTTAATGCCACTACTGTCCAGGTAACACTTTCGCAACCTGTCTCCTATTTTTTACAATTTGTCGGCCACCCATCACTGTTTCCAGTAAGTAAGGCAGATGTTGAAAAATATGGGGATAAATGGACACAGCCAGAGAATATCGTCACCAGTGGTGCCTATAAACCTACACAATGGGTGGTAAATGAAAAACTGGTTGCTGAGCGTAATGATAAATACTGGGATAATAAAGCAACTGTTATTAATCAGGTTACATATTTGCCAATAGCCGATCAGGCAGCAATGATCAATCGCTATAAAACAGGCGAAATAGATATCACTGATACCATTCCCACGATTCAGTATCAGTCACTAAAAAAAACATATACCAACCAGGTTCACAGTACTGACCTGCTTGGGGTTTATTACTACAAATTTAATACTGCCAAAGCACCGTTTAATGATATTCGGGTTCGTGAAGCACTTAACCTGGCACTGAACAAAAAAATTATTGCTGAAAAAGTTGTTGGCCAGGGTCAAAAACCCGCAGACACTCTGATGCCGTTAAATATTGGTGGAATGAAATTTACACCACCTGATTATTCAACATGGTCACAAGAAAAACGCAATGCAGCCGCAAAGAAATTACTTGCTGAAGCCGGGTTTAATGCCCAACACCCCTTATCACTCAATTTACTCTACAATACTTCCCAGGATCACCAGCGCATAGCTATTGCCGCCACATCAATGTGGAAGAAAAACCTGGGGGCGAATGTCAGCATGAGTAACCAGGAATGGAAAACTATGCTGGAAACTATGCGTCAGGGTAATTTTGATCTGGTCCGTTATACATGGCTTGCTGATTACAATGAACCATCAACATTCTTTAATACTTTCCGCACTAACGATACACAAAACACAACCAGGTACAGTAACCCTGACTTCGATAAAGCACTGAAACAGGCCAGTGAAGACACCTCACCCGCCAAAATAAAACAGGATTACCAGACTGCCAGCGATATTCTGTCCCATGATATTCCAGCCATCCCTGTTTACTACTATGTTCAAAACCAACTGGTGAAACCCTTCGTAGGAGGCTTTACCGTTTCTCCGCTTGGATTCTATTTGACCCGCGATATGTACATCATTAAGCACTAATCTCGGTACAAGTGCGGCATAACAGGCCGCACTTTTTTCTTTGCAGTCAAAGGACTATGATAATAATTACATCCTGACATCAAGGCTCGTTTATCTATGGCTACTCACGCACTTACCATTGGCCCTGACAAGGTGGAATTCAGTACTCCACCCGTGACACTCAACATTGGCTATGCCACCCTGGCGGCAAAATTTACCCAGTCCCCCTACCCCAGTGAGCAGGATGTAGAAAACGCAATAATGGCTGTGGAAAATTGCATCCATGCCGAAAAATTACTGCGTAACCTGGACTCGAACCAGGTGTGCAATGATAGCTGGATTCAATCAGTAGCGCTCAGTACTGGCTGCCAACAAAAACTTACCCAGGATAACATTGAGTGCCTCTTTAACGATATTGTAGATATCATCGCGGGCCGCCCAAAACGCCAGGGAGAGTTTCCTGACGACCCCGGGTTTATCGCCTATGTCACTCTATTACGTGAGCTTTCTCATCACCTGAACATTCAGAGCTTCACGCTTCACAATTAACAAATTCTACCTGTGTACTGTTTCCCTTTATCACCTCTTTTTTAGACCATGCGCGCGAGTCTGTTTCTATTCAGCGACCAGTAATCCGCTAAGCAGAAAAATTCGGGTTTCGGGCTTTAGCGGCAAAAATGGCCTTATACTTACAGTTGTTTTTATCGGTAAACGCCAGATTGTGTACAAAGGAAAAAACTATCAAATCCGTGGGTTGATTCAATTATCTATTATTGAAAGGAACAGATAGCTTAGGAACACCCTCTACAGGAATGAATGAATAACACCAGACAATCCTCAGGAAGCATACGGAGCCAGAAATGAGCAATTCAAGCGATAACGTTTCAAAATGTCCCTTCCACTCTAACGAAGCGACACAAAGTGCAGGTAATGGAACGCATAATGCGGACTGGTGGCCTGACCAGCTACGTGTAGACCTGTTAAATCAACATTCCAGTCGTTCCAATCCGTTAGGCGAAGCTTTTAATTACAGAACTGAATTTAAAAAGCTGGATTTTTCCGCACTGAAAGCGGATATCAAAAATGTTCTGACCGATTCTCAATCCTGGTGGCCTGCCGACTGGGGAAGCTATATTGGCCTGTTTATTCGTATGGCCTGGCACAGTGCCGGTACTTACCGCATGGAAGATGGCCGTGGTGGTTCGGGGCGTGGTCAGCAACGCTTTGCACCACTTAACTCCTGGCCAGATAACGTCAGCCTGGATAAAGCTCGCCGCCTGTTGTGGCCTGTGAAGCAAAAGTATGGGCAAAAAATCTCCTGGGCTGACCTGATTATTCTTGCCGGTAACGTCGCACTCGAAAATGCCGGGTTCCGTACATTTGGCTTTGGTGCTGGTCGTGAAGATGTATGGGAACCGGATCTCGACGTCAACTGGGGTGAAGAGAAAACCTGGCTGGCACACCGCCACCCTGAAGCACTGGCTAAAAACCCGCTTGCAGCGACTGAGATGGGGCTTATTTATGTAAACCCGGAAGGCCCGGATGCGAGTGGTGATCCACGTTCAGCAGCCCCTGCGATCCGTGCGACTTTTGGCAATATGGGCATGGATGACGAAGAAACTGTGGCACTGATTGCTGGCGGTCACACTCTGGGTAAAACCCATGGCGCAGGCCCGGCAACACATGTTGGCCCGGAACCAGAAGCAGCGCCAATAGAAGCCCAGGGGCTTGGGTGGCAAAGCAGTTATGCCAGTGGTGCAGGCGCGGATGCCATCACTTCGGGTCTTGAAGTCGCCTGGACCCAAACGCCAACTCAGTGGAGCAACTACTTTTTTGAGAACCTCTTCAAGTTTGAATGGACACAGACGCGCAGCCCGGCAGGTGCCATTCAGTTTGAAGCAAAAGATGCGCCAGACCTGATTCCAGACCCATTTGAACCAGGTAAGAAGCGTAAACCCACGATGTTGGTGACCGATTTAACCCTACGTTTCGACCCGGATTTTGAAAAAATCTCCCGCCGTTTTTTGAATGATCCACAAGCATTCAATGAAGCTTTTGCGCGTGCATGGTTCAAACTGACTCACCGCGATATGGGGCCGAAATCACGCTATATTGGCCCGGAAGTGCCGGCAGAAGATTTGATCTGGCAGGACCCGCTGCCAGCAGCAACTCACAAGCCAACCATGGCAGATATTACGGCTGTGAAAAACGCCATAGCAGAGTCAGAGTTGTCTGTCAGCGAACTGGTTTCTGTTGCCTGGGCTTCAGCATCCACTTTCCGCGGCGGAGATAAACGAGGTGGAGCTAATGGAGCTCGCCTGGCACTTGCTCCACAAAAGGGCTGGGAAGTTAACACTATTCCTGCGCAGGTCTTGCCGAAACTGGAAGCTATTCAACAGGCATCCGGCAAAATCTCGCTGGCTGATGTCATTGTACTTGCTGGTGTAGTGGGTATCGAGAAATCGCTGGCAGCTGCCGGGGTTTCTGTGCCCGTTCCCTTTACGCCGGGCCGTGTTGATGCCCGTCAGGATCAAACCGACATCGCTGGTTTTGCTGTGCTGGAACCTGTTGCTGATGGTTTTCGTAACTACCGCCGTGTAGCCGGAAAAGCCAGCACGGAATCATTGCTTATCGATAAAGCACAGCAACTGACATTGACGGCGCCAGAAATGACTGTGCTGGTTGGTGGCCTGCGTGTCCTGGGTGCTAACTTTGACGGTAGCAAGCATGGCGTCTTTACCGATAACCCGGGTGTGCTGAGTAATGACTTCTTTGTGAACCTGCTGGATATGCGCACAGCATGGAAAGCAGCAGATGAGAGCAAAGAAGTGTATGAAGGCACTGACCGCCACAGTGGAGAACTGCGTTTCACAGCAACGCGTGCCGACCTGGTATTTGGCTCTAACTCTGTACTGCGTGCACTTGCTGAAGTTTATGCCAGCAACGATGCTAAACAAAAATTTGCCGAGGACTTTGTTTCTGCCTGGACAAAAGTAATGAACCTGGATCGTTTTGACTTGCTGTAAACAGTAACGTCACCAGTAAGCACGTCAGCATCAGTGCACTGACTTCTTTACATGGTATTGAAAAAACCGGCAATTTTTGCCGGTTTTTTTATTGAGCCAGCCATGACAACCTGAGTATCACAACCTGAGTGTTACATCATTCAGGCATCTGCATGCCAGTACGCATTCAGTTGCATCAGCATCTTGTCACGCGTTTGCGCGTTAACGAAAGCAGACTTCAGGCTATTTTGGAGTAACGTGTAGCACTCGTTTTCTGTTAATTGCAGTGCGCTGATAATAGATTGATAGTTCTCGTTAACGTGCCCGCCAAAATAGGCCGGGTCGTCTGAATTGATGGTGACATTGACTCCCGCCTGTAAAAGTTCACGCAAATTATGTTCTCCCATGCTATCGAATACCCGCAGTTTGACATTAGACAAAGGGCATACTGTCAGCGGCATCTGGGTATCACTGAGGTGTGCGACAAGATCAGGATCGTCAAAGCTTCTGACGCCATGATCAATCCGTTCACTCTCAAGGAGTTGCAATGCCTGCCAGATATACTCGACAGGCCCTTCTTCACCAGCATGAGCAACCCGCCGGAGCCCTGCCGCTTTAGCTCTGGCAAACACACGGGCAAATTTCTCTGGTGGATTTCCGTTCTCGGAAGAATCAAGGCCAACACCAGTCAGCCATTCTGGATAGCGGATAAACCATTCGCGCGAATCTGCAAAGGTTTTCAGTGCATCTGATTCCGGTAAATGGCGTAAAAAGCACATTATCAGTTGAGTTGAAATCCCTTTTTCACGGGCGCTTTCAAGGGCTCTGACCATGCCAGGAATAAACACGTCAAAACCAATACCGCGAGATGTATGGCTCTGTGGGTCAAAAAAGATCTCAGCATGAATGACACCATTTTGACAGGCATTGTCGAGATAGGATGACGTCATTTCATAGAAGTCGTCTTCCGTTTGCAGCACACTGGTACCAGCATAATAGATATCCAGGAAAGACTGCAGAGATGTGAACTGATACGCCTCGCGCAATTCATCCACTGTAGACCAGGCAAGAGGAATACGGTTCCGTTGCGCCAGTTTAAAAATCAGTTCTGGCTCCAGAGTGCCTTCTATATGTACATGCAACTCAGCCTTGGGAGCCCGGAACACCTTTTCAATAAGCGATGGCGTATTTTGCATAAACACTCTCTTTGTTTGGTTATTTTCATCAGAGATGAAATCATTCGCCACATCTTCACACGGGCATAATCATGATTCATTCAGCCAGGTACACTTCTGGTGTGCCTGAAGACAGTGCCAATAAGTAAAACTATAGCCAGTCCTCACAGTGATGCCTGGGCAACAACTTTCCAGAATAAATATCAAATACAGTTAAACACTCCGTGAATCAATAGAGAATGAGCATCCGCGCAATGACAGCGGATTTTGTGAACAATATTGCAAGCCAGGTGCTACGTTAATTCAATTCAGGCTAACTAAAACGCGCTGAATAAAACAGGCTGGCGTTTTGCTGTAAATGGGAGGATGGGAGAGTATCGATATGGTTCGCCGTTATGCGCTCCGGGCCCAGAACCACTTATCTGAACACGCAAAAAAATTGATGCGATTCTGGGAGAGGATGTCCCAAATTTGTCCCACTCGGGAAAAATGACAAAAGGAGGATGTTTGTAAGCCATTGAAAATCAATGGTGGGCTGTGAGGGATTCGAACCCGCGACCGATGGATTAAGAGTCCACTGCTCTACCAACTGAGCTAACAGCCCATAAGGGAAACTAATTCGAGGCAAAAATTTACTCTTCTGATGACAACGTCGCAACATCAATATGTAATAAAAAAACCTTTTTAATTGCATGGGATTATATACTTATGTTTATGCCCGCTGTTAATGTTAAACCATTTATCAAGCAAGACCATTTTATGAGCAAATCCATGTAAAAATGTTCAATTAATGCTCAAAATAAACTAAATCGCTCATTAATCACCCGTTTGCACATAATGTGCTTTATTACCTGGTCAGTAAGAAATCGGAGATTCAATCAACTGGCGCACAACATTATCAACATACCCGTTATATAATGAAGTCAGGGAAGTCACCGCTGATACATATCGATGCCATTGGTTCTCAGAGCACTAAAATCAGCAGCAGAAATCAACATGTTGTCAGCTGTTGCCAGGAGCATGGGTAAATATGACAGAGGCCGCAGATGCGGCCTCAAGAGATTCTGAATGCAAAGAGATTGTCATGCTTTTATTTTTCGGTAGATAAAAAGCACTACCAGTGCACCGATTACTGCAACTACAAAACTCCCGACGTTAAAGCCATCAACCTTACCATAGCCAAAGAATGTGCTTATCCAGCCACCGACTACGGCACCAATAATCCCCAAAATAACAGTGATGATAAAGCCACCACCATCTTTACCAGGCATAATCCACTTCGCCAGGATACCTGCTATGAGCCCGAACACAATCCATGAAATAATTCCCATAGTTTTCTCCATTCATTCGCTGGTCATTCACAAGGAAAAATAAGCATAGCACAGTCTGCAAAAATAATTGTTCGCATTACATTCAACCGATTAATTTTTTGTAAAAATAGGATTCATCCCATACACATTAACAACAACATTTAATACCTCCAATCATGACGACCAATCAATTAAATCAAGTAAAATAAATATTTTCATATATAAGAAGTTTATTCTTTCATAACCCTCTCACCGAATCATTCATTAATGCATATTTACCCCATTAAATAACTCAGACCATGATATAATTATAACCATATATTGTAATATTCTATTCAATAAACATTGACGACACACCGGATAATACCTCGTTATACTCTTGATGGGTGGTCGGATACGAAAGACACAGTGCTTTTTTCATTTGCCATTTAGTACAGAATGTATGTATACCCGGTCACCGAAGTTAACTTCATCCTTAACAAGTAAACCGCCACACTTCCAAAGCGGTCATTAGGCGGTATTGTTGACAACAATGCAGGTTCAACTCCCCCGTTGTTCTGGTTGGCAGAAGTTGGGTTAGCGCCAAAACGGTAAGCGATAGCTCCGTTTTACCCCGGGCTTCAAGGGATTTACCCATCGAGGTGGCCAGATGCTGCTTTCCGGTTAAGGCAGCGAAACAGCCAGGGAATAAAGTTCAACGAGAGCGGCTCAATATAGAAGAGTGGAAAGTTATTTTCGAAACAGCGAATGGCATGCCCCGCTATATTCAAAATACGATGCTTATTGCACTCGTTACCGGCCAACGGCCTGGTGATATTGCCCGAATGAAATTCAGTGATATATGGGATGGTTATTTGCACATTGAACAAAGTAAAACTGGGACTAAATTAGCTATTCCCCTGAGTCTTAAATGTGATGCAATAGATACTACCCTTGAGCAGGTAATAGTACGGTGCAGGGATAAAATATTGAGTCCGCATATTATCCACCGCCATCACACAACCTCTCAGGCTAAACGGGGTGGTGCCGTATCCGAAAAAACCATCACCTCCGGTTTCAGTAATGCCCGGGATAAAAGCGGTCTTCAATGGAAAAATGGAACGCCGCCGACATTCCACGAACAACGCTCCCTGGCTGAACGCCTTTATCGCGAACAGGGGATTAATACACAGCACCTGTTAGGGCATAAAAAACAGGCTCAAACAGACAAGTACCACGATGACAGAGGCAAGAACTGGCTGGTTGTTGCAGTGTAATTTTTCACCGGTTTTGCAGAAGAGTTTTGCAGAAGAATTTTCGAAGCCACAAAAAAACGGGAACCCACCGGCTCCCGTTCTTCACTAACCAGCCACGCAGATTACATGTTCGCGATAATCGCGTCACCAAACTCGCTACATTTCAGCAGTTTAGCGCCATCCATCAGACGTTCAAAATCGTAGGTTACGGTTTTGGCAGCGATTGCGCCTTCCATACCTTTAACGATTAAGTCAGCGGCTTCGAACCACTGCATGTGGCGCAGCAGTACATAAGTAATGAAGTACTAATATACTGATTTATAAGCTTAATCCTGTAATTAAGCTACAAAAAATCACCTCGTCAGACATTTCATAACCTATTGATATCAGATACTATATTTTTGATTTTGGGGAAGCAGTGACTGACAAAAGAATAGGCTTATACACAGAGTAGATCACATCTTTCGTTCCCAAATATGCTGGCTAATGTATCAGAACACATATCTTCCACTAGAAAACGCATTGCAAACTCTCACGTTAAGTTCATCACTACGAATTTAGTAATAAACATATGTCATTTTTTTCCGATACTAACTAGTTAGTAACTCTTGCAAGCGAAGATAATCCGATCAAATGACTAATTAGCAAGGAAAAATATGAAATTACTTGATTATGACAAAAAGACACTACTCGAAATCCATGCATGGAAAAACCCTCAACGCGGATGGTTAGACAAAGCCATAGATGTTGTTAACAAGCCACTAAATGCTGCCGGAGAAGCTGTTCTTTCCACCCCGGTAGTAGGTGACGCAATACAAAAAGCAGCTGAAGGGCTGATTAGTGTATGTAATGACGCAGCCCAATGGTCAGTTAGATCTGAAGCGGTGTTTGAAGAGTTTCGCTCAGATGGGCATAACCACATTGAACAGCACAGTGATATCAAAACACTAAGACTAGAAGATATTGATAAGACTGTCGGATGGCTTGCAGCAAAATATAAAGGCATAGCTTTGGCGGAAGGTGCTGGCGCTGGGGTGGCGGGCATTGCCGGTCTAGCTGTTGATATCCCTACACTTATTACGCTAAATCTGCGCGCAATTGGAGAATATGCAACTTACTACGGATTTGATATAGCTAAGCAAGAAGAAAGACTTTTTGCGTATAACATACTGGCTTTCTCTTCATCCCCAACTGATATGTCCAAAAATTTAGCTATGGCACAACTTATAAAAATATCCCAACAAGTGGCCAAGAATCAAGCATGGAAGCAACTTGAGCAGCACACTTTTGTGCAAATTATTAGACAGATAGCCAGCACGCTTGGCATTCGTCTAACTAAAGCGAAATTGGCACAAGCCATACCGATGACTGGAGCCATTGTAGGTGGCGGTTTTAATGCATACTTTACATCAAAAGTCTGTGAAGCTGCTTATTACTTATACCGCGAGCGCTTTCTAGCTGAATTATATGGTGCCTCAATCATAGAAGAAACCGTAAAACCAGCTAAAACATATGAACCAGACTATCCTGATGCCTTTGAAGGTGAACTAATGGAATAAAACTCCCATAAAAACTCACTGAAAGTTTTCTCATAAATATATGGTTATTGTTAGTGCTGTCGATAATTACCATCGGCAGCATCCTTAACCCACAAGTTTTAATATAAAATCAACTACAATACATTGGATATAGAATAACACAAACGTGGACTCATGAATCCATGTTAGCTCTGAAATTTATGCATTACCAAGTACTGCATAAACTCCCAAAAGCGCATAAGATTAAGCGAATAAAATGGAATTAGTACTTATTACGGTTCATTTATTAAAGTTCATGGTCAGAATCATTTTCACTTTATACTAGGCATCTGATAGAACTTCAATTAGTACGCTGTTACACAATTGCTGAAAGTTAGTTCATTGCACACCCATTTTTACGCTTCCCTGCTTAACGCATTGGCTCTATACTTAAAGAATATTATTTTTATTGAAACGACTTTACATTACTCCATTTATTGATAAAGTAGCAATATAAAAAAGCAATACCTTTCGATATATGTTAACAATCTGACAAAAAAATCATCATGAACAAAACCATCATTGAGAATATCAAAACACATGAGACATTCACTGTCGCAACAATTACAGCACTATGTTATGCAGGTTCATATGCATATGAACGGGGATTTTCGATTTACTTTGGCATTCCAACAGAATTTATCACTGTTACCCCAAACAGTATAGTTACATCAGCTATTCTATTCATCACTTTCTGCATGTCCTTTTATATCCTATCATCATTTTTAATAAAAATATCAGAAAAAATTGGCAATAACAATATTCATATATATGGAATGATAGTACTATCACCATTAATTTTATTTGTTTATATAGTATTATCATTGATAAATGCATTAAGTTTAACTATTTTTTTAACCAGCACAATTCTATATATTCTTATGGTTATGAGTATTACATTAACCATAAAAAAAAGCACCGAAATTAATGTTAACACCGACGTGACTGACAAATCCGCCTTCTCAAAAATCGATAATTTCATTACATCCATATTTTGGCTTGCTATAATATTTTTCATTATCACCAGCAGCACTGGAAACTTTATCGCAAGAACAACTGATAGCTTTAATGTATTTCAATACAACAATGAAGAGTATAGAATAATAAAAACCTACGGGGATAATGTTATAACCCAAAAAATAAATAAAGACATCAAGCCAAAGGGTGTTTTTGTTTTCACCACTGAAGACCTAAAAGGAAAATTAATAACACAACCTCAAAAAAATGATTTTTTTGAATAACCAAATAATATATCAATATCATTCTGAAGGGGTTACCCCTCCTGAATGACAATGTTCAACTATAATTTGAAACGGGAAATTTTTTATACAGGGTAGAGATCCCTACATCAAAAATTATGGCTACTCTCTTCCTGGATTCACCAGCAGCAATCAATCTACCGGCTTGCGCCCATTGCTCTGGTGACAACTTTGGACGGCGCCCCCCGATCCTGCCTTCTTCTCTCGCCGCAGCCAAACCAGCCCGGGTACGTTCTACAATAAGCTCACGCTCCATTTCCGCCAGGGCACCCATGACATGAAAGAAAAATCGCCCCATCGGGGTACTGGTATCAATGCTGTCGGTCAAACTACGAAAATTAACACCGCGCTGGCGCAAGTCTTCGATCAGCACAACGAGATGCCGCATACTGCGACCGAGCCGGTCCAGTTTCCATACGACGAGCGTATCGCCCTCCGATAACATCCGGAGCAGCTTTTTCAGTCCTGGTCTCTCGGATGTCTTTCCGCTGATTTTATCCTCGAAAATTAGCTCACATCCTGCGCAATCAAGCGCATTTCGCTGCAGTGCTGTGTTCTGGTCATTTGTTGACACGCGTACATAGCCAATAAGCACAATCTTTTCCCCTAGCAAAAGCCAGCAGCATGCCAAAACATGGGGAAATGGTCATTCTCTAAAACCTTGGTTTGGGAGATATCGCCCTGGCGGGGGTGTGCACC
>NZ_LYRP01000003.1 GCF_001655675.1 Mangrovibacter phragmitis
GTAGACATCTCCCCAGGTGACACCCTCGCCGTCGCCCCGGGTCATGTCGGCGGGTTCCGAGAGCAACACCCGTTGTGCTTCACGGTGGTTGTAGTCACCGGCGGTAACCGAGCGCACCGCCACATTCTGCGTAACATGAACATCCCATACCGAGTCTGCGCCATTATCGTTAGCGCCGGACGGGCTGTTTAACGGCAGTTTTTTCCCGAAGAACCAGGCGCCCGGCCTGTCGGCAAAGTTCACCACTTCAGTCTGTGTTTCCGGGTGCAGGGTGAAGAAGTAAAAAATCCCCAGTTCAGCCAGCAGGCGTTCAATAAACGCCAGGTCGTTTTCCTGGTACTGGTTAATCTGTTCACGTTTCGGGTAGTCGTGGCTGAGGATAAACTCATATTCCCAGCCATTCAGGCGGTGCTCCCGCAGGACCTCTTCCACCACTTCCGGCACCGATTTGTTGACGAAAAAGCGGTGAGTACGAAACTGGTTAGCCAGCAGTGCAATAAAGGGTTCCAGTACAATGCTGTACTTCGCTTCATCTGCAGAGCCGCCGGTGCGGGTGAAATGCGTGATAACCCCGTGCACCACTTTGCGGTCTGCCAGGGAAAGCAGGTTGCCTGCGCCCATCGTCAGTGTTGCGGGTTTGGCCAGGAGCTGGCGGGCATCAATGTTTTTGTCGGTACTGGTAAACCTGATGGTGTAGCGGTAAAGCGCGCTCATCGCCTCTTCGCCACGGAAATCTTCCACATCGGTGTCAGCGCTGCAGGAAGGTATGGTGAGGCGGTAGCGGTTCAGGGTGTTGCGGGTGAGCGTGTTGCGCATCCCTGTCAGATTCATGGTGTTAACTCCCTTTATATCAGTAAGGTTGCTCTTGATGCGGGCCGCTACCCAGCCGCCGGGCCGGGTAAGTAGCAGGAGCGGGCATCTGAACGTTTCATTTGTGCGGCGCCCCTGCAGGCACGCTACCGCCCGTTGCTTTCCCCTTCACTGGGAGCCAAAGCACATCAGGCGTGGTTTCCGGGTTGTGAGCCCCACATGGCAGCTGTTGGGGATGTTGGGTAGTGCGTTATGCTGCTGTATTTATGTTTGAACCCGGTATCTGGCAGGCATTAGCCCCGGGTAACAGCGTGATTTCAACCCGGCGGTTGCGTGCCCGCCCTTCCGGTGTGCCGTTCGGTGCGACAGGGCGGCTTTCACCATAGCCCTGCACTGCAAAGCAGCTTTCCGGCACCCCACCGGTATCGCGCATCCAGTCACGCACTGCTTCGGCACGCTTCAGCGAGAGCAACTGGTTATGCGCTGGATTGCCGGTGTTATCCGTGTGCCCGGCAATAACAACCAACCCGCCAGGTCTTTCCCGAATAGCAACCAGCGCACTCACCAGCACAGAAGTGGAGCCAGGTTTGAGTTTGTATTTCCCGGAATCGAACAGCGACAGGCTGTCCAGGTTCAGAGTCTCTGGCTCAGGAATAGTGGTTGTGACAACAGGATGAGGTAATGGCAGTGGAGCTTTGTCGGTAAGCGCCGCTTCCAGTAGCGGTAACAGGCGCTCGCCTTGATAAAGGCCCAGGCTATAACGCTGTGGCACACCCTGGCGCTGCCAGGTGCCCAATTGAGCGGCATCAGCCTGCAGGCGTTGCTGTGCGCGTAACACGGGCTCAGCCCATTCACCAGAAGTGCGTTGGTACAGGGCGAGGTGGTCCCCAATATCACGGATAAATTGCTGGTTGTTCACCCAGGATGCCAGCATCGCCAGGGCAAGAAAAGCGCCGCCCAGTAACCCGGCATAACGCCAGAAAACCGATTGCGGTGTAATACCCGGGCGGTGTGGTAACTCAGGCAAAAACAAGTCCGGTAAAGGTAATGAAGATTCAGTGGCAGCAGCACCTGGCGGCAGTGTGGTGTATGAAGCGATATGCTGCTGCCACAGATTACTCTGCTCACCTTGCACTGGTGCCACGCAAACGCCCTGCTGGCAGAATTCCAGAGCGGGTAAATCCCCTGCTGGCACCGACAATACCGGCTGGATGGTGCGTTCGCGCCAGGCCAACAGGCTGCCCAGCCACAGCGCCATGCTCACGCATGGTTGGCGTGAACGGCCGTGTGCATCATTCACCCACTGAGATAACGGCAGGTTCACCTGGCCGGGCTGGTGCACCTGCATTTCCGGATGGTGGTTGAGGGCTGAAAACCAGACTGGCTCTGCCCACGTACCAGCCACTGGCGGCGACACCCAGGTGACACCCCATAAAGGAAGTGCGCAGCCCAGGGGTAAATGGCACTGCCCCACCGCGCGCTGCCACCCGCGCAGGCGGTGGATGAAATCGCCTTCGCAGCAATGGTGCTCTGGAAAGGTTGCCAGCAAAATAGAGAGTTGTGGTACCAGTGCAGGGCGGTACTGATTGAAGAGTTGTACCAACAATGGTAATTGTGGCGCATCCTCCACACGCAAATACCAGCCGTGGCAGGTTTCACGCTGCCAGGAATCAGGGGCGAACAAGGCCGTATTATCGCCACAAACCAGAATGACAGCGCCCTGGTAGCCTTCCGGCGGTAAGTGTTCCTGCCTGGTGCCCTTAACCCTGGTTGCCAGTGCCCGGTTAGTTCCCTGCTGGCGCCAGAGCATGACACCACACACCAGCACAACCAACAGACTAAGCACAGCCTTGCTGGCTTCGGAAAGCGGCCAAAAGCCCAGAATAAGCCACAATGCAAGCACTGCGCCGAGTGCGGTTAACAGCCGCGGGTAAAGATCACGCATCGTTTACCCCGGCAGGATTATCTGGTTAACCAGTTTAGTGAGAGAGGAGGAAAGCACAAACCACAATGCAGCCAGCACCCCGGCCCCGGCTACCCAGAACAACCAGTAGCTATGCCTGTTGCTGTGCTGTTGAGAAGGCATGACCACAATGGGTGCATCCTGAGCCTGGGTGAACCCGGGAACCCGCTCGCCAAGTGCTTTGACTACGTCCTCGCGCTGTTCATCATCTTGCGAGCGATAGTGCCCGACAAACCCAAGTTGTAATGTGCGATACAGACAGGTGAGGACTGCGGTATCTGGCTCGGGATCATTGCGCTTTTCACGAATAAGCGCCCACACCGCCTCACCCGCATTCAGTGAGCCAAAGAAATGTGCCTGTAACGGGTCGTGGTACCAGGCCTGGTAGCCGTCATCAGTTGTTCCCCTGTTCATCACACTCTCATCAAGCAGTGCGCACAGGGCATAGACCATATGGTCACGTCGGGTATCACTGTAACCCGCTTCAGTAAGCGCTGTTCGCGCCTCTTCTACCACCTGGCATGCCCGGCGATAGAGACCTTTGCCATCATGCACCACCTGACCACTACGTAGCTGGCTGGCCATCAGCCACCCCGGGTAGAAGATACGTTCGAGCTCGCGTTGTTCAGTTTTATTCATGTGCGCAGTACCGCGTAAAGTTCAAGTTGCACATCTCCCAGTGAAGCCGGGGTGTAAAAAGAGCAGTTGCCTGTTACCAGCATTTCTCTTGCGGCATCCGAGTGCAGATCCAGCGCGAAATACTGATTCTCCAGGCGTAATGGAATAGCGGCGGGAACATGGGAAAGCGGAATGATGACGATGCCACTCAGCGCCACATTCACTACATCAGACACATCACCAAAACTGCCTGCCTTACACAGTTGTGGGAATTTCACCTGTAACTCATGATTGGGCACAGACGCGCGTACAGAGAGGTAAAAATCTGCCCCCTCTCGCAGGCGGGCATCATGCAGGGAGCCTTTCCAGATTTGGTCGGCATGCTCAAGTTGAATACTGATAACCCGCGATGGCAGGCTGGCTTCCAGCAGTTTGTCGAGCAGTGCCAGTAACGGGGGAAACACCTGTTCAGGCGCATTATGCTGGTATGCGGGAATATCGGCGGCTTCATGCGCCAGTGAGAAGGTGAGCAGACTGCCCGCGAGGCGCACCAGTTCACGGTAGAACAACTCCGGATGGTGCGATGGCGCCTGTAGCAACGCAGCCAGTACAGGCTCAGCACTGTTCAGGGCATTAAGCAACCAAAACAGGGACACATCCGCCACCGCAAAATCGGCCATACGTGCATTGCTCTCACGGCGCATTGCCATCAGGCGACGGCGGCGGGCCTGCAAACGTACCAGCAGTTCATTCAGGGCTGAAACCAGGATGGGGCTTGCTGCAACAGAGAGTAATGGTGGGATAAATGCGCTGTCACGGCACCACTGCCCCTGGGCGTTGCGCACCAGACGGGCAACCGGACAGGTCAGGTATGCGGTATTTTCCTGGCCAGACAACCGCAGCGTGATGGCATGGCGCAATACGGCCAGTTCTGTGCGCTCATGGCCTGCCAGGTCCTGTACCACAACCCGCTCGGACTTCCAGCGCTGTGGACGATCACTGCCCTGCCCGGCAGCCAGATTACCCCCACTGGCACTTAATAACGGTAACGCTGCGACTACCTCAATGGCTTCGATTCCGGTTACAGAAGGTATCTCGCAAACTGGCGGCAGATTGTCTGCAAGACCTGTATCCACAAGAGTACCATCCTGAAACCGCACCACCAGGCGTGTCATATTCAGGCGCGACACCTCCAGCGCAGAGTCATCAAATTCAGCAGCCACTACGCCCCACGGGTGCGAAACCCCCATACGGGCCTGCGAATCAACCAGATACTCTTGCCAGTTAGCCTGCTGCTGAAACTGCTGTGGTGCCAGTATGGCCCCGTCTTCCCAAAGCGGGCGATAAATCTTCATCCCTGTTCTCCTTCACCTTACTGTCACGCCTGATTTCTGTTGACCAGACACGACAGGAAGCTGTGTATAGGTTTCACACAGCGACAGTGATAATAGAGCAACATTATATTTTTGATCAAATATTTAGATCTTTGTATTGTAAATAAGGAATTCCTTAGACTTAAACACCAAAAAATCTCATGCAAAAAACGGAGATAAGAAAAATGGGTAACGCAAAACCATAACCACTGGCTTAGAAAATGCACACAAGTGTTTTAGCGGGGGATTACAGGAACGTGGAACCTAAAAGTGGTCAGCTTTGAGAAGGGCTATTTTCAGGTGAGGAGGGACTTTACCGGGTGAAAACCGTAAGCACAGGTTCAGCAGGCTGATTTACCGGATCACAACCCTGAGCACCAGGTTAGTGATTCAGGCTTATTTTTACCAGAGCACGGAAAAGAAAAATCTTTTTTTGGTGTGTGTATTTGAGCGTTCGCTTATTCCACACCGGCCTTTCACACGCCGGTGTGTTATGCAATGTCAATTACAGGTTAGCCAGGCGCTCACGCGAAGGCGCGAAATAGTAGCCCCCGGTAACTGGCCGGGTAAAACGCAACATCGCATCGCGTTTTCCGTCTGCCTCGCCAAACATACTCAACAGTTGTGCTTCAATGTTGTGTAGCCGTGCGCAGTAAGCACAAAAATAGAGGCCATGAGTACCACTGGCGGTGCCATAAGGCAGGCTCTGGCGCACAATTTTCATGCTTTTGCCGTCTTCTTTCAAATCAACACGGGTCAGGTGCGAAGTCACCGGGCGCTCATCCGGGTCAATTTCTTCATTAGCGACTTTGGTTCGCCCAAACACCATTTCCTGCTCAGAAACCGCCATGTGGTTCAGTTGTTCCAGGTTGTGCTCCCAACGTTGCACCAGAACATAGCTGCCACCCGCATCAATGCCGCTATTGATAACAGCGACTTCACGGCGAAGCGCGTCACCTGCCGGGTTTTCTGTACCATCGACAAAGCCGCTCAGGTCACGGTCTTCAACCCAACGAAAGCCATGAGTTTCTTCGACAAAATTCACCACAGGGCTGAACAGTGACACCACAGCCTGCGCCACAGTAAAATTCACGTCATGGCGCAATGACATAATATGAATCATTACATCGTGCTGAGTTGCGGGTGCCAGCCCTTTGCCTAAAGGGGTAAAGTTTTTCAGCTCTTCTGCGCCTTTGCCGCCACTTAATTCACGCCAGGTGTCATGCCCAAATGCCACAACCGCGCCCAAATGCGCATCCGGGAACTGTGCTTCCAGTTCACCCAATTTTTCGCTGAAGCGTTTGCTCGCTTCACGTAATGCGCCAACCTCTCCCTGAACCCGGCCTTCCAGCCAGATTGCGGCCCGACAATGTTCAGGCAAAATACCACTTTGTGCCTCAGACATAACGCCTCCTGAATAAAATTGCGCCGCCTGATGCGGCACTTTTGGGCATGATTATATTCTTTTTTGAGTAACACTTTTTGCGACTGCGCAAATCAGGGTTTCATCGCGCCCATACAATTTGCGAAACAGTCCAGTTCCTGAGTGTCTCATCCGGTGGAATAAGCCCTTCCGGCCCCTGCCATTCACCACTGAAGATATAATGAATATGCTGGCTGCCGGGAGCCTGGCAATCTACATTTCCCCGTTCATCTCCGGTTCCGGCCAGACAGTGCCCCTGTGCTTTGTCAAAAATTTTACTAAAGGGAGAACCTATCTCCACCCCGGTGTCACTGGTGATTGAAGGGTCGGTAACCACAATACGCGCCAGAGCACCTTTGTCGCCACTAATGACTAACATCACCTTGCTATCTTTGAGCGCTTCAAAGTAGCGCACCACTTCGCCACTTTGCATTTTCATTCCTTCACGCAAGTGGTAGCCACTACCAATAGCAGCACTGATCCTTTCACTGGTTAATGGCGTACTGGCGGTCAGTGTGCCAAGCCCTTGCTCTGTTACAGATAAATCACTGCCAAACCAGTTCCATGGGGCAAGAGAAGACCACTGAAAGGAGGAGAAAGAGGCACAACCACTCAACAACAGCGGTATTGCACAAATCAGAATGCGTTGTTTATTCATTTACAAGGTTCCTTATCCTGCTTGTATTGCTGTACTTCAGGCTTTACTCCATGGGTGCAAAAAAGCACCGCCGTAAGCGGGGGTTTGTCACCCACCAGAAAAGCGCAACCGAGTCAGCAACACAAAACAGCAACGATACCAGTGAACTGGCATCGTCCTGAAAAAAATGGCGCGCCGTCTGGCACATGATAACCACCTGAGCCACCAGCAAAACCCAGTATGCATGGTGCCAAAGCCTCAGAAAATGCTGGCGCCATGAACATAAGAAAAAACCCGCGAGCGCAGGCAGCCCCATTAATAAGCCGCCCCAGAATGCCTGATGATCGGGGTAAAAAAGCGTAAGTAAGGTATCACCTTGCTGGCGGGAGGCGCCAGCCATAATAAACAATACCCAGGTTCGGGCCTGTAGCAGTAACACGCCCCAAAATAATACAGGTAAGCGCAAACGCCCTGCAGCATCGTAATCATCGGGCGTAACCTGAGTATATTTACTTTTCATGGTACTCAACTTGGGGCCGAAGGGATAAATAAGCACCGTGACCAACGGGCTTTACCCTTATTAAAACAAAGGATAAAAGAGTAATTCACCTGCTAACAGATGTAAGAAAACGCCACGAAATATAACAATATTCAGCACGAACAGGCTTAATATTCCTGGTCTTCAATCAGACGTTTCCCCATGCTAATAGAATCCTGCACTTCGTAACCTAAATGTTCATACATTGCCAGCACACTGTCATTTTCTTCACGCACCATCAGATTAATTTTTGGGCAGCCTCGGGCAATTAACTTTTTCTCCAGGCGATTCAATAATGCATTGGCAATACCGCGCCCACGGAATTCAGGGTGAACCCCCAGATAATAGGCTGCGCCGCGATGGCCGTCATAACCCCCCATGACAGAACCGACGATTTCACCACCCACTTCGGCTACCAAAAAAAGCTCCGGGTCGTGATTCATCTTGCGTTCAATATCCATTTCCGGATCATTCCATGGGCGCAAAAGATCACAACGTTCCCACAGGGTGATCACCTCTTCGAAGTCGTCCTGGCGAAAAACGCGTATCTCCATGGTTATCCTCACTAAGTTAACCCAAAGAGATGATTATGAACGTTAGCGCAGCAATAGCCAATATCAGACACATCTATGTTGTAAAAATGGCATAATGCCCGGCCGTCATCCATTGAAATGAAAAGTAAAACTTTTTTAATGCGGCGATTGTCGTTCATGTGTTGACGATACGATATAACAATAATTCAGGAATCCACTTAGCATATATTTCAGGCCGCATGAGTAAATTAAAACTGCTTAAACAACTTACTTCCCGCCGCCAGTTACTTCTGACGGGCCTGGCGGCGCTGACCGTAGCAAGCACTACAAAAGCACTTGCAAAAGAAACGGCTCAGCCACTGAAAACACACAATGCCCACAGCAAGGCAAAAACCAGCCATATACGCGCCCGGCGCATTGTTATGATTGACCCGGGGCACGGTGGTATTGATTCAGGAGCCATTGGCCATCATGGTTCGGAAGAAAAACATGTCGTGCTGGCTATCGCCAAATATGTGCGGGGTATGTTGCGCCAGAAAGGTTTCGATGCCCGTCTGACCCGGACTACCGATACGTTTATTCCGCTGTATGACCGGGTTGAGATAGCGCACAAACATGGCGCTGACCTGTTTTTATCCATTCACGCCGATGGGTTTACCAGCCCACAGGCTTCCGGTGCTTCGGTGTTTGCACTTTCCAACCGTGGTGCCAGTAGTGCCATGGCGAAATATCTTTCCGACCGTGAAAACGCTGCAGATGATGTCGCCGGTAAGCAAGTAAAAGACCGCGACCACTATTTACAGCAGGTGCTGTTTGACCTGGTGCAGACAGATACGATTAAAAACAGTCTGACGCTCGGCTCACATATCATTCGCCAGATAAAACCAATCCACCACCTGCACAGTAACCATACTGAGCAGGCCGCGTTTGTCGTGTTAAAATCACCATCTATTCCTTCAGTTCTGGTTGAAACGTCGTTTATCACCAACCCGGCTGAAGAGCGCCAGCTTGGTACCACAGCGTTTCGCAAAAAGATAGCCACCGCCATTTCCGATGGTGTTGACAGCTACTTTAACTGGTTTGATAACCACAAAGCCCATACGCGGCACGGATAACTTATGGAACAGCCTGATTTCAATGCCGTTAAAAACTGGCTGCTGGGGTTACAGGACCACCTGTGCCAGCAATTAAGCGCCCAGGACACAGCAGAGTTTAGTGAAGATAACTGGGTTCGTGAGGGCGGCGGCGGTGGGCGGAGCCGTGTGCTGCGCGGCACTGTGTTTGAACAGGCTGGTGTGAATTTCTCTCATGTTCATGGCGACACAATGCCTGGCTCAGCTACAGCGCACCGGCCAGAACTGGCCGGGCGGAGCTTTGAAGCTATGGGGGTTTCGCTGGTTATTCATCCTCACAACCCTTACGTGCCCACCAGCCATGCCAATGTGCGCTTTTTTATGGCAGAAAAACCGGGAGCAGACCCGGTATGGTGGTTTGGTGGCGGGTTTGACCTCACGCCGTTCTATGGTTTTAAAGAAGACGCCGTGCACTGGCATCGCACTGCATACGACTTATGTACGCCATTTGGCAGTGAGGTGTATCCACGTTATAAAAAATGGTGCGATGAGTACTTCTGGCTGCGCCACCGTAACGAAGCCCGGGGAATTGGCGGCTTATTTTTTGATGACCTGAACACCCCCAACTTCGGGCAGTGTTTTCGCTTTACTCAGGCGGTAGGTGAAGGCTTCTCTCAGGCTTACCTGCCCATTGTTGAACGGCGTAAAGGTATTCCCTTTGGCGAACGTGAACGCCAGTTCCAGTTGTACCGCCGCGGGCGTTATGTTGAATTTAACCTGGTCTGGGACCGTGGCACGTTATTTGGTTTGCAAAGTGGCGGGCGCACGGAGTCAATTTTAATGTCCATGCCACCATTAGTGCGCTGGGAATATGACTGGTCACCAGAAGAAGGTAGCCCGGAAGCCGCGCTGTATACGGATTTTCTGCCCGTCAGGGAGTGGCTGTAATAACACCAAAAAAGCCCCACTACAAAGTGGGGCAAACAGACATCAACGTTGTAAAACGTAAAGCGCGTTATAAAACCTGGCTGTGCCAGTTCAGTAACAGGGATACGCTACGGATTACCGAGTTACAGGCAACCACAGCAAAGTATCCCCGGGTTGGTTAAATAGGTGACGTTTGCGCCTCCACCACAGCCAGTGCCACCATATTCACAATACGCCGTACAGAGGCAATAGGTGTCAGCACATGCACCGGTTTGGCTATGCCCATCAGTACCGGCCCAACGGTGACGCCTTCTGAGCTGGATACCCGCAACAGGTTGTAGCTGATACGTGCAGCCTCCATGTTCGGCATGATGAGAATATTGGCCGCACCTTTCAGTGGGCTGTCTGGCATCCGCTCATGGCGGATACTTTCCGTCAACGCCGCATCGCCATGCATCTCACCATCAATCATCAGGTCAGGTGCTCGCTCGCGTACTCGTTTCAGGGTCTCACGCATTTTCATCGCGGCAGGCGCATCAGAAGATCCGTAATTTGAGTGCGACAGCAGCGCCACGCGTGGTTCAATCCCAAACCGGCGTACTGTTTCAGCCGCCAGCAAAGTGATTTCTGTTAGTTGTTCCGGGTTGGGATCATCATTGACGTAAGTGTCAGCAATAAAGGTGTTACCGCTGGGCAGCAACAACGCATTCATCGCCCCAGCTGCTTTCACTTCATCACGGTAGCCAAACAATTTTTCCAGAATGGTGAAATGTTCGTGGTATTCCCCTACTGTGCCACAAATCAGTCCATCTGCTTCACCACGATGTACCATAATCGCACCAATCACAGTGGTGTTGCTGATAACGGTACGCTGAGCCTGTTCCTGAGTCACGCCACGGCGTTTCATCAGGTTGTAGTATTCTGTCCAGTAGGCTTTAAACCGCGGGTCGGATTCATTGTTAACAATATCGAAATCCTTACCCAGTTCAATTTGCAGGCCCAGTTTTTTGATACGCATGTCGATAACGCCCGGGCGACCAATCAGAATCGGGCGGGCCAGACCAAGGGTGACCAGCTCCTGTGTAGCATGCAGAACGCGTGGTTCTTCCCCTTCAGCCAGCACAATACGTTTTGGGTCTTTACGCGCCTGAGAGAAAATAGGCTTCATGAACAAGTTTGTTTTATAGACAAACTCAGTCAGTTTTTCCCGGTAAGCGTCCATGTCTTCAATAGGGCGTGTAGCCACACCAGAATCCATCGCGGCTTTCGCCACCGCTGGGGCAATCTTAACAATCAGGCGGGGATCAAAAGGTTTCGGGATCAGGTAATCCGGGCCAAAACTCAGCTCCTGGTCGCCATAAGCCGATGCCACAACTTCGCTTTGCTCTGCATGAGCAAGTTCAGCAATAGCACGCACCGCAGCCAGTTTCATCTCTTCGTTAATGGCCGTGGCCCCCACATCCAGCGCACCGCGGAAAATAAACGGGAAACACAAAACATTGTTCACCTGGTTGGGGTAATCGGAGCGGCCTGTACAAATAATGGCATCGGCGCGAACTTCTTTAGCCAGTGGTGGGAGAATTTCTGGCTCCGGGTTCGCCAGGGCAAGAATCAATGGCGCTTCAGCCATTTTTTTCACCATGTCCTGTGTCAGAACTTTCGGGCCAGAACATCCCAAGAAAATATCAGCACCGGCAATGACATCATCCAGTGTACGACGGCCATCATCCACCACAGCGTAGGCTGCTTTAGTTTCCACCATATTCGCATCACGCCCCTGGTAGATAACGCCTTTGGAATCACACACCACAATATTGTGTTTCTGCATGCCCAGCGCCACCAGCAGGTTCATACAGGCAATCGCGGAGGCTCCAGCCCCGGAAACCACCAGACGAACATCGCCAATATTCTTTTTCACTACCCGCAAACCATTTAATACCGCCGCGGTGCAGATGATAGCCGTACCGTGCTGATCATCATGAAAGACAGGGATCTTCATGCGTTCGCGAAGTTTCTTCTCAATGTAGAAACACTCAGGCGCTTTAATATCTTCCAGGTTGATCCCGCCAAACGTTGGCTCCAGGGCCGCTACCACGTCGATCAATTTATCCGGGTCGTGTTCGTCCACTTCAATATCGAACACATCAATACCGGCAAATTTTTTAAACAGAACGCCTTTACCTTCCATTACGGGTTTTCCGGCCAGTGCACCGATATTCCCCAACCCCAGAACGGCTGTACCGTTAGAAACTACTGCCACCAGGTTGCCACGCGCAGTATATTTATGCGCAGCAAGTGGATTTTCGGCAATTTCCAGACAGGGTGCTGCCACTCCAGGTGAATAAGCCAGCGCGAGGTCTCGTTGGGTTGCCAGTGGTTTGGTTGGCGAAACCTGAATTTTCCCCGGAACAGGGAATTCATGAAAATCGAGAGCACTTTGCTTTAGTTGTTCGTCCATTTTGTAATCCTGTTAGTTTCAAGCAGGCGATGAAAAGAAGCGGTACGATATAACCCGCCAGGCCCGACAAGTATTACCTGGCGGTGCAACCTAAACTTTGAAGGCAGTTAGATTCCTGAAAATAGTCAAAGATTTGTTAGCTAATTATAAATCGTATGTTACCCGGCTGCAGAGCCACTGCATGGGTTGTTTGCTACTCTTTTTGTAAACCAGGTCTCGCTTTTTTACCTGGCGTGTGGAGAAAGCGTCGGTTCTGAATACAGGAGAAGTCAACATGAACCAACTTGATGCAATTAAACAGTTTACGACCGTCGTCGCCGACAGTGGCGACATCTCATCTATCCTGCACTACCAGCCGCAGGATGCAACCACCAACCCTTCTTTGTTGCTCAAGGCTGCCAGCTTGCCGCAATATCAACATTTGATTGAAGATGCGCTGGCCTGGGGCAATCAGCAAGGTACAACCCAGGAAGTTCAAATTAAGGCCGCCTGCGACAAACTGGCAGTTAATGTTGGTGCGGAAATTCTGAAAAATATCCCGGGCCGGGTTTCTACCGAAGTGGACGCGCACCTCTCTTTCGATACACAAAAAAGCATTCGTAAGGCACATGAGTTAGTGGAAATGTATGCCGCTCAGGGATTCGATACGTCGCGTATTCTTATCAAGCTGGCGGCAACCTGGGAAGGCATTCTCGCGGCAGAACACCTGGAGCGAGATGGTATTCACTGTAATCTCACTTTGTTGTTTTCACTGGCTCAGGCCAGGGCCTGCGCTGAGGCAGGGGTTTTTCTTATCTCGCCTTTTGTCGGGCGTATTTATGACTGGTTCCAGGCCCGTACACCGTTATCGCCTTACATCGTGGAAGAAGACCCGGGTGTGAAATCGGTGCGTAATATTTATGATTACATGAAACGCCACCGTTACCCGACCATTATCATGGGTGCCAGCTTCCGTCGTGTTGAACAAATTCTGGCCCTGGCCGGTTGCGACCGGTTAACCATTTCACCGGCATTGCTGGAAGAATTGCAGAATAGTGATGAACCGGTTATCCGTAAATTGATCCCGTCTTCTGAAACTTTCTCAACATCACAACCGTTGAGTGAAGCTGCATTCCGCTGGGAACAAAACCAGGATGAAATGGCAACGGATAAACTGGCGGAGGGAATAAGATTATTCGCCGCTGACCAGCGCAAACTGGAAGATTTACTGGCAGCCAAAAACCAGCAGTAACAGGTTCAACAGGTGGCGGGGCCGTTATTCTGTCCGGCCTCAGCCACCTTGCCAGCTCAGGTTTTAGTTTGCCACCCACAGCGTCGGCCAGGCATCTGCGGTTTCCTGCCCGTCACACACCGGCTGGGAAGCCAGGCGCACCAGCCTGAACTGCTCATCAGTATAGCGCCAACGAGTTGTCACCCCGCAATCAGCAAACCCGCGCCCTTTATTCAGGGTAACAAACACCTGGTCATGATCATCAAAACGGGTGTTCATCAGTTCCACATCCCTGTCGTGGCCTTCCCAGTTAAAAGGCAGGCGCAGACGGATACGCCGTGCATGGAACGGTTTTTCACGGTTGAGTATCCAGACCAGATCAACCACGTTATAGGCGCCGGATTCACAACTCACCATCAGAATGGCTTTATTACCGGACAGCGGAGCAACACGAACTTCACGTTGTGAAGGATCCATTGAACAATGGCTGTTTGCCATGCGCCAGGATCCATAATCAAGCAGGCCGTTGAGCTCAGTCGCGCTGAGTGGGGCTACGGGAAGTTCAGGTTTATCGATAGTCACTAACCCTGGTGCAGGGGGAGTTTTCTGTGGCGGTAAGTCACCGGGATCAATCCAGGCGCTTTGGTTACCCTGGCGTTTCTGCGTGGTATCGATAAATTCCAGAGCACGTTTCAGGCCATCAAGGGAAACCGAACCCTGAGCATGAGCAAGCGTGATGGGGGAATTATCCGTGTCTGCCGCCAGTTTGCGTAGCAGAGCCGTTATTACCCCCGGATTGGTGGTTTTTAACCGATGAGGGGTAATTTGCCAGGATTTTTTATCCAGTTGTAAGGGCTTTCCTCGCCATAACAGGCGGCCATTAATCGCCGGGAGCTTTGTTGGTGGCGCATAAAGCGAACCCAGCTCGATACGTAAAGACATATCGTCTTTGGCACCAGCACTGCGCGATAGCGCCATTATCAACCCGTGATGGTGGCTGACATTACGCGCCTGGCAAAAATTTTGGTTATTACAGGTGACCAGCCAGTCAGCAAATTGCTGCTGCACGGGGCCAGCCAAAGCGAGCCCCGGCAACATGCCGGATAATAAAATACCCAGAAAAAAGAGATGACCGGATGATAAGCGCACAGACAATCCTGTAAACCAGAAAAGCAAAATAATGTCGCCGTATCTTCGTTCCCCTTGTGGGCTGGCTCAATAAGATTTGTCGGATTGAAAAAAAACGAATCTCAAAATGAAGGTGACCGTTAATCCATATAGCCGCTTAATTTAAGATGTTGCAGTAAAATCACTGTCTTGCCATCGCGAATCTCGCCGTTACGTACTTTTTCCATCGCATCATCAAAAGCCATTTCAATAACATCAATAGCTTCATCATCAACGCCGCCCCCGGCACTTTTCTTCAGTTGCGCGTTATAGGGTGCAATGAAGAAATAAACCACTTCCGTTACCCCACCAGGAGACATATACAGTTCAAAGACTTTTTCGACCTCGCCTACCTGGTAACCGGTTTCTTCCATCGCTTCTTTACGGGCGCAGGCTTCAGGTGCATCGTTGTCCAGTAACCCGGCACAGGCTTCAATCAGCCGTCCATCCTCGTTGCCATTCACCCAGGTTGCCACACGAAACTGGCGGGTCAACACCACACTGCGCTGGTCGCGGTTATACAGCAAGATTGTTGCACCGTTTCCCCGGTCATAGACTTCGCGTTTTTGGCGAATAACTTCACCATTATTACGGGTCAGTTCGTAGGTGATATTGCGCAGAATAAAATAATTATCAGAGAGGACTTTGTCTTTGATGATAGTAATTTTTGGCGGCATAGCAGCTCCCGAAATCAGACAAGAGTCACCATACTACGCCGCCAGAGGCAATTTGTCGTTGCCGTTTTATTACCGTTAAAGCGCGATTACAGCCATGACTGCTGGGGTACAATACTGAGGTAATTCATAATCCCCTGCGCCGCATGACGCCCTTCCGCCATTGCTGTTACTACCAGATCGGCTCCGCGTACTGCATCACCACCGGCAAAGATTTTCGGATGGCTGGTCTGGTAACGGTAAGTGCTGGTGACATGTGCCAGAATACGCCCCCGGTTATCCAGAGAAACACCTTGTTCTTCCAGCCACGGTAAACTGTGTGGATGAAACCCAAATGCCATTAACACGGCGTCAGCTGGCAACACGAACTCACTATCTTCAATGGGTACGGGACGCCGCCGCCCGGCACTGTCTGGCTCGCCCATGCAGGTACGCTGCATGCGAATGCCTGCAACACCACCTTGCTCATTAAGCACAATTTCCAGTGGCTGAACATTAAACTCAAAAGCCGCGCCTTCTTCCCGTGCATTTTTCACCTCTTTTTTCGAACCAGGCATATTGGCTTCATCACGCCGGTAGGCACAGGTGACACTGGCCGCATTCTGCCGCAAAGCAGTGCGCACACAATCCATTGCGGTATCCCCGCCCCCCAGTACCACGACATCTTTCCCGGCCAGATTCGCATATGGCGCATTAGGTGATTCGGGCAGCCCCATAACATTACGCGTGCTGGCAATTAAGTACGGCAGTGCATCATGGACGCCTGGCGCATCTTCATTTGCCAACCCAGCCTTCATTGAGCGATAGGTTCCTACACCAACAAAAACCGCATCGTACTCATCGAGAATATGTTGTAGCGTAATATCCGCCCCCACCTCGCAATTCAGATGAAATGTCACCCCCATTTCAGTGAAGATCTCCCGGCGGCGTTGTAACAACGCTTTATCCAGTTTAAACGCCGGAATACCAAATGTGAGCAACCCACCAATTTCAGGATGGCGATCAAACACAGTTACCGAGACACCGTTGCGAGTCAGAACATCCGCGCAGGCAAGCCCTGCCGGGCCTGCGCCAATCACAGCGACAGATTTATTAGCGGGTGAAATATTACCCAGCTGAGGTTTCCAGCCCGCGGAGAAGGCCTGATCGGTAATATAACGCTCGATGTTACCAATGGTGACGGCTCCGGATTTGTCACGCAGTGTGCACTGGCTTTCGCACAGGCGGTCTTGCGGGCATACACGCCCGGTAATTTCAGGCAGGCTGTTGGTCTGGTGTGAGAGTTCAACGGCTTCCATCACCCTGCCTTCTCTGACCAACTCTATCCACTGTGGAATAGAGTTATGTAACGGGCAGGTCCACTCACAGATGCTATGTTCGCCACAAGTCAGGCAACGACGAGCCGCATTGCTGGCCTGGTTGCGGTCATAAGTCAGGTAAATTTCATCAAAGCAGCGTTTACGCCGCTCTGCATCAAGTTTGGCAGCTTCTTCACGGTGGGCAGTAGTGCGCATTTGCTGAACTTTGGTATTCACACCCGCTTTCATCGGAACACCGCCACCGGCTTCACGCCCGGCAGCTTGCTGGCGGCGTTGTCTGGTAAGGGATGTAAGCGTTTGTGGAGTAATCAGCTTTAATGCCCCGCTTGGGCAATTTTCCACACAGGCGGGGCCAGACTCCCGCCCCGCACATAAATCACATTTCTGAGCAATACCCCGGCCTGCGGCTTCCGGTGCATCAACCACAATGTCCATCGCCCCGAACGGACAGGCGACAACACAAGACTTGCAACCAATACATCTCTGGTTACGCAACTGGATAGTGCCAGCTTCACGATAAATTGCGTCGTTTGGGCAGCTTTGCAGGCAGGGGGCATCTTCGCAGTGGCGGCAGGTTACTGCACTGCGCTGCTCACCTTGCGCAATTACATGAATTCGCGGCAAAAACTGTTCCGGCGCGGCAACATGGCGTTCATTATTATGGGACATCACGCAGGCGACTTCACAGGCATGGCATCCCAGGCAATCCTGGGTGTTGGCAATAACAAAACGATTCATCATTTATTCTGGCCATTATTAACAGGTACAGTTTTTATAAGCGCCCGCACTTCAGCAGAAGAACCACCAGCAGACCAGACTGCCACCTTCCCCTTGCAGGTCACGGTACCCTTCACGAAAAGCCATAAGGGTATAAACTCATTTAATTACTCGACCTGTTTGTGGTAAGGCAATGTTCAGTTGTCCAGGTTTATCTGGAAAATGCAGTTATACTGTGTTGGATCAAATAATTGTCATTTTTTATAAAACATAGTTTTATTTAATATGGAATTTTATGAGGGTACCTCTGTATCACTGGATGCAGCGATATCAAAAAAGATCCTGCAAAAGTGGCGATTCTTCCGACATAATTACTTTCAGGTAACGCTTTACTGATACGTTTGTTAAAAGGACGGCATGTGATCGTTAAGCAATCAGTATCTTCAACCCTTGCCCGTGCATTCCTGTATATTGTTCTGGTTTCACTGCTGTCCACTGGTCTGGCACTGGTAACGCTTTCCAGTAGTCTGCGAGATGCGCAAGCTGTGAATATTGCCGGTTCATTACGCATGCAAAGTTACCGGATGGGCTATGATTTGCAGGCTGCGCCCGACATGCTGCCTGAGCACCAGAAGAAATATACTGCTTCTCTTAACTCCCCTGTTTTTCACGCGCTGGACCATTGGTATGTTCCCACCAATGTACGCAAACAGTATGCTCAAATTCAGGCTGCGTGGAAGGAAATGCAACGCCAGCTTCAGGCGGGAAACCACGACTGGTATCACCAAAATATTGCCAACTATGTTAGCAACATCAACGAATTCGTTTTTGCTCTGCAACTGTATGCGGAAAAGAAAGTGATGCTGGTGGCAATCTTTGCCGCACTCGGTTTTATGACCATCTTACTGGTTATCTTTTTTACGCTGGAACGCATCCGCCTGCATGTCGTGTCTCCGCTTGAGTCACTGGTTACTGCCAGTAAAAAAATTCAGAGTGGCGTGTTCCACATTCCTCCACTGCGTACCGACTTACCGAATGAACTGGGTATGCTGTCGCGCAGTTTTACTGCCATGACAGATGAGTTAAATAAGTTTTACCGTTCGCTGGAAGAAAAGGTCACGGAGAAGACACTGGATTTACAGCAAGCCAACCGTATGCTGGAAGTGTTGTACAACTGCTCCCAGGCAATGAACACCAGCTCGATGGACCCGCTGAGCTTTCGCCACATTTTGCAAATAATCCGCCAGCATGAACATGTTGAGTGTATTGAAATGCTGGTAGGGGAAAACTGGTCCATACGTGAAGGTAGCGAAGTACCAGATTGCGACTGGCAGACCATTCCGGTCACCATGCAGGATACAGTGTTTGGCCAGTTACGCTGGCAGGCTGAGCCCAAAACCCCACCTGCACAGATGATGGAAAGTATCGCTAATATGTTAGGCCGGGGGCTGTTTTTCAACCAGGCGCAAAAACACTATCAGCAACTGTTGTTAATGGAGGAACGAGCTACTATTGCCCGCGAATTGCATGATTCCCTGGCTCAGGTGCTTTCTTACCTGCGCATTCAGATGGCGCTGCTCAACCGGAGTGTTCCTCAGGAAAACCCGATGGCGCGACAAATCATTGAGGATTTTTCTAAAGCGCTGAATGATGCCTACCGGCAATTGCGCGAACTGTTGTCAACATTCCGCCTGACACTGCAACAGGCCGATCTGTCTGCTGCCCTGCATGAAATGATTGAACCTTTACGAGCACAAACTACGGCACAAATCCACCTGGACTGCCGGATGCCCACCCAGGCCCTGGACGCACAGCAACAAGTACACTTACTGCAACTGATACGGGAGGCGGTACTCAATGCCATTAAACACGCCAATGCCAGTGAAATATCGGTAAGTTGTATTTCTTCTCCCGACGGCGGCCACGCTGTTTATGTTCGTGATAATGGCCGGGGGATTCAAAGCCTTGAAGAACCTGCCGGGCATTACGGCTTAAATATTATGCATGAACGGGCACAACGTCTTGGTGGCAAACTGGCTATCTCATGCCCGGTAACGGGTGGGACGCTGGTAAGCCTGAGTTTTTCAACCGATGCCGGCAACACAACCGGTGCTACAACATCGTGATTATCGCAGGGGGAATTATGCCACACACAGATCCATGCCGTATTTTAGTTGTTGATGATCACCCATTAATTCGCAAAGGGGTTCGCCAGCTTATCGAACTGGAAGACGATCTGGTTATCATTGGTGAAGCAGAAGACGGGCAACAGACACTTGATCAGGTTGCTGCACTAATGCCGGATTTAATCATTCTTGATTTGAATATGAGTGGTATGAGTGGGCTGGAAGCTTTACGCATTTTGCGCGCTCAGCAAACTATTGCCCATGTATTGATTCTTACTATCTCAGATGCTCCGGAAGATATGCAGGCAGCGCTGGCTGCAGGTGCTGATGATTACCTGGTTAAAGATAACGACCCGGAACTATTGCTTTCCGCAATTAAAACAGGCGCAGAAAGAGGGCGGGAGCGCCGCCATCACCAGCAAAAATAACAAACACCACTTTGTGAAAAATCGCACTTTTATCACTTTTTGCTTTTTTGCAAATATGTTATTTAATTGCTCCAGGAAAATAATTGTAAAAATAAAACGTTATTTCTAAAAAACACATACACTGATTCCCTGTTTTCTGCATGCTGTGACTCCAGTATGAAGTTGGCATGCACAGGTAACTGATAATAATGAATTATCTTCTTTGAGGATTCCGCCAACATGGCGAACTTTTTTATTAATCGCCCAATTTTTGCCTGGGTTATCGCCATTCTGTTGTGCCTGACAGGGTTAATGGCCATCATTTCCCTTCCTGTTGAACAATATCCCAGTTTAGCCCCGCCAAATGTTCGTATCACTGCGAATTACCCCGGCGCTTCTGCGCAAACCATGGAAAACACCGTCACGCAGATTATTGAGCAGAACTTAACGGGTATCGATAACCTGATGTATATGTCTTCGCAGAGTACCAGTTCTGGTCAGGCGATTATTACCCTCAGTTTTGAGGCCGGAACCAATCCGGATGAAGCCGTGCAACAGGTCCAGAACCAGTTGCAAACTGCAATGCGTAAATTACCTCAGGCCGTCCAGAACCAGGGAGTAACCGTACGTAAAACAGGTGATACCAATATTCTGACTATCGCATTTGTTTCAACCGATGGCAGTATGGGTAAACAGGATATTGCCGATTACGTCGCCAGTAATATTCAGGACCCGATCAGCCGTATTGATGGCGTGGGTGATATTGATGCCTATGGTTCCCAATACTCCATGCGCATCTGGCTCAACCCGGTAAAACTCAACAGTTACCAGCTCACTACCGCTGATGTGGTCAGTGCAATTACTTCCCAGAACAGCCAGATTGCAGTCGGGCAATTGGGGGGGTTACCTTCCCTCGACACACAGGCGCTGAACGCCACAATTAATGCACAGTCGTTGTTACAAACTCCGGCACAGTTCAGAGCCATCACGCTGAAAGTTAACCAGGATGGTTCGATGGTCACGCTCGGTGATGTCGCCAAAGTGGAGCTGGGAGCGGAAAGTTATGACTACTTAAGCCGTTACAATGGGCAGCCGGCATCTGGTCTGGGAATTAAACTGGCATCCGGTGCCAATGAAATGGAAACGGCGAAACGCGTGCTGGCTAAACTTGATGAACTCTCTCCTTATTTCCCGCACGGTCTGGAATATCGGGTTGCCTACGAAACGTCATCATTCGTTAAAGCATCGATTACCGATGTTGTGAAAACCCTGGTCGAAGCGGTTTTCCTGGTATTTTTAGTCATGTACCTGTTTTTGCAAAACTTCAGGGCAACGTTAATCCCCACCATTGCTGTTCCTGTTGTGTTGTCCGGTACGTTTGCGGTGTTGTACACCTTTGGTTACAGCATCAACACACTCACTATGTTTGCGATGGTGCTGGCAATTGGACTATTGGTTGATGATGCCATTGTGGTGGTGGAAAACGTCGAACGTATTATGGCGGAAGAAGGGCTCTCTCCCAGAGCCGCCACCCGTAAATCGATGAAACAAATCCAAAGTGCGCTGGTCGGGATAACCATGGTGCTTAGCGCGGTGTTTATTCCCATGGCGTTTTTTGGTGGTACCACTGGTGCTATTTACCGGCAGTTTTCCGTTACTATCGTTACCGCCATGGTGCTGTCGGTTCTGGTTGCGATGATTCTTACGCCCGCACTGTGTGCAACGCTGCTTAAGCCACATTCTCAAGGGCATTCCCAAGGGAAGAAAGGTTTCTTTGGCTGGTTCAACCGCACATTTACCAAAAGCACGTTACGCTATGAGCGCGCCGTTGGTCGCATTCTGCAACGCAGCCTGCGCTGGATGCTGCTTTATGTGCTACTGATTGGCGCAATGGCTGTCCTGTTTTTACGCTTACCCACTTCGTTTTTACCCACAGAAGACCGGGGGATGTTCCTGGCTTCAGTACAGCTCCCCAGTGGCTCCACGCAACACCAGACCCTGAAGGTGGTTGAAAAAATAGAGCACTACTTCCTGCAAGACGAGAAGAAGAATGTCGTTTCTGTTTTTGCCACAGTTGGCGCAGGGCCGGGGGGGAACGGGCAAAATGTCGCACGGTTGTTTATTCGCCTGAAAGACTGGAGTGAGCGGGAATCTAAAACGGACACCGCATCTGCCATCATTCAACGCGCGACAAAAGCGCTGTCACATATTCGTGAAGCGCGTATTTTTGTGAATAACCCCGCCCCTATCAGTGGGCTGGGGAGCGCTGCCGGGTTCGATATGGAGCTACAGGATCACGCTGGCACCGGGCACGATGCACTGATGCAGGCCAGAGACCAGCTTCTTGCCATGGCTGCCAACAATCCCGATTTGGTGCGAGTGCGCCACAATGGGCTGGACGACAGCCCGCAACTACGTATTGATGTTGACCAGCGTAAAGCTCAGGCTTTAGGTGTTTCAGTCAATGACATCAACAGTATTTTGCAAACTGCCTGGGGTTCCAGCTATGTGAATGACTTTATGGATCGTGGGCGCGTGAAAAAAGTTTATGTGCAGGGCGAAGCCCGGTATCGCATGCTGCCTGATGACATCAACCAGTGGTATGTTCGTAACAGTAGTGGCGGTATGGTGCCGTTTTCTGCTTTTGCCTCTTCTCACTGGGAAACCGGCTCACCAAGGCTTGAACGTTACAATGGTTATTCTGCGGTGGAGATCCTCGGCGAAGCGGCACCGGGCGTCAGTAGCGGGACGGCCATGAATATCATGGAAGACCTGGTGAGAAAACTACCGGGTAATTTTGGTTTTGAATGGACAGCCTTGTCGTATCAGGAGCGCCTGTCTGGTGCGCAGGCACCAGCATTATATGGTTTATCCTTACTGGTTATCTTCCTGTGCCTCGCAGCACTCTACGAAAGTTGGTCAGTGCCCTTCTCAGTCATGCTGGTGGTTCCCCTGGGGGTAATTGGCGCACTGGTTGCCACCTGGTTACGCGGGCTGGAGAACGATGTTTACTTCCAGGTCGGGCTGTTGACTGTGATTGGGATATCCGCGAAGAATGCCATCCTGATTGTGGAGTTTGCCAATGAGCGCAACGCCAGTGGGGCAACATTGCTGGACGCCACTCTGGAAGCCTGTCGCCAGCGCCTGCGCCCTATTCTAATGACCTCACTGGCCTTTGTATTTGGGGTATTACCCATGGCAATGAGTTCTGGCGCAGGCTCTGCCAGCCAGCATGCAGTTGGCACCGGGGTGATGGGAGGGATGATTTCCGCCACTATTCTGGCTATTTTCTTTGTCCCGCTGTTCTTTACGCTTATTCGGCGCCGCTTCCCGCTGCCACCGTCTTATGACGACTGACAGATAACTGGCGCAGTTCGGGCAGAAAACAAAAAGGCGACATTCACGTCGCCTTTTTCATTTCATTGTTTGACCGTTTGTTCGCTATAGCAGCGATGGACGATCACCACACTGCTTCTTCTTTAAAAACAGAAAGATTATTTACGCAACATGCCTGCGATAAAATCTTTCCAGTTCCCCAGTTCGCGTTCAATCATAACAACCTCTCTTATAATTGACTTAATAATACAAAAAATTATCAATGATGTGAAGAAAATTTATCCAATGGTTGTGATAAGTTTTTTCAGTGTTCGCTGGTGATTACCTTTGCGTCTTGCTAATAATATCGGCTTATGATGGAAAACATTATGTGACGCAACGCAATAATTACGCTATGAAATGAAAAAAAAGGTGATCCAGATATGATTATTTTAACCGATAAAAATGATGCCAAAATTAATTGGCAAGAAGTGGCAAACCTTATTGAGTCAGGAGGGTTAAATAAACGTAACCCTTGTGAGGTAGAGCACGCATTTATGCACAGCACCTTTACCTGGTTTGGCTTTGAAGCAGGGGAACTGGTCGCTACTGCCCGTGCAATCAGTGACTTAACCTGGGCGAGTTATTTGGCTGATGTCGTTGTTTCCCCCGCCTTTCAGGGTACCGGACTGGGAAAGCAACTGATGCTTATGATTAAAGAAACCTTGTCACCTTACGGCAAAACTTTCATTTATGCAGTACCAGATAAAATACCCTTTTATGAAAAGCACGGCTTTTGTGTATTGTTAACTGGAATGGTATGCGATAAGAGTGAAAACTTATTCACTCTACGGAAAAACGGATATATTCGATGAAAAGTTTGTCATGTTATTTGAACGGCATGGTTAATTATTTTGATGATGATTTCAGGTGCAAGTATTTCCGCCTGATTTATCGTTGTCATTCTCAGCCAATAATATGAGAAAACATGTAATAACAATATATATAAAGTGGTTATTAGTTTGCGCTCGCACCAGGTTCTTCCTCACATGGTAAGTGCTAACTGGCTGCTTTCACAGGCAACTGACCCTGTGAATACCCTGCTGTGGCGGCAAACAGCCAGGGATTATTTAATCAATCTATCGTTCAGTTATGGATCTGCCGCGGTGTGTACGGCATTATCAACGGTCAGGTTTTTACCTATGAGATAAAGACAAAGCACAAACATCCTATATAACAGGTGACACAGATTCATGGTAACCCCGGCAAACTCGACAACATTAATACTTTACGGCATTAAAAATTGCGACACGATTAAAAAAGCCCGCCGCTGGCTGGACGCACATCAGGTGACTTATCAGTTTCATGATTACCGTGCTGATGGTCTGGACGATGTGCTGTTGGATAGCTTTATAGCAGAATTGGGATGGGAAGCGCTGCTCAATACCCGTGGCACAACCTGGCGCAAGCTGGATGAAACGCATCGGGCGTCAATCACATCCGCTGAACCTGCGAAACAATTGATGAAAGAAATGCCAGCCATCATTAAACGCCCATTGCTCTGTGCCCCCGGTAAGCCTATGCTGCTGGGCTTTAGTGAAGAAAAATATCAGCAGTTTGTGAGTGAGGTGTAGTGTATGTCCTGCCCGGTTATTGAACTGACTCAGCAACTTATTCGTCGCCCTTCCCTGAGCCCGGATGATGCCGGTTGCCAGGCACTACTGGCAGAAAGGTTGCGGGCAATTGGTTTTACAGTTGAGCCGATGAATTTTGGCGATACCGAGAATTTTTGGGCCTGGCGTGGCAAAGGTGAAACACTGGCTTTTGCAGGGCACACTGATGTAGTACCGGCTGGCGATTATGACCGCTGGATTAACCCGCCTTTCGAACCAACCATTCGTGATGGCATGCTATTTGGCCGTGGTGCGGCTGATATGAAAGGCTCACTGGCGGCAATGGTTGTTGCAGCTGAACGTTTTGTCGCCCACCACCCCAATCATAAAGGCCGTCTGGCATTTATGATTACGTCCGATGAAGAAGCCAGTGCCACAAATGGCACAGTAAAAGTTGTTGAGGCATTGATGGCGCGCAATGAGCGTCTGGATTACTGCCTGGTTGGTGAACCCTCAAGTAGCGAAGTGGTCGGCGATGTAGTCAAAAATGGCCGTCGGGGTTCTCTGACCTGTAACCTGACAATCCATGGTGTCCAGGGCCATGTTGCCTATCCGCATCTGGCGGACAACCCGGTGCACCGCGCAGCGCCCATGCTCAATGAGCTGGTGAACATCAACTGGGATGATGGCAATGCGTTCTTCCCGCCCACCAGTATGCAGATTGCCAATATTCAGGCTGGCACAGGCAGCAACAATGTTATTCCCGGTGATTTGTTCGTGCAGTTTAACTTTCGTTTTAGTACTGAACTGACAGATGAAGACATCAAAAACCAGGTAACAGCACTGCTGGATAAACACCAGTTGCGCTACACCATGGAATGGTGGTTATCCGGGCAGCCTTTTCTTACTTCACGCGGTAAACTGGTGGATGCGGTAGTTAATGCTGTCGAACATTATAATGAAATTAAACCGCAGTTGCTGACTAATGGCGGTACATCTGACGGGCGTTTTATTGCGCGTATGGGTGCCCAGGTAGTTGAACTGGGGCCGGTTAACGCGACCATTCATAAAATTAATGAATGCGTAAAAGCTTCTGACCTGCAGCTCCTTGCCCGCATGTATCAGCGTATTATGGAACACCTGGTTGCGTAACAGCTTCCACTGAAAGAGGAACAAACAATGGAATGGTTATCAAAATACTGGTGGATTATTGTACTGGTGTTTTTACTTGGAGTGTTCATCAACGTTATCAAAGATTTGATGCGCGTTGATCACAAAAAATTCCTCGCCAATAAACCTGATTTGCCACCACATCGTGATTGTAATGATAAGTGGGACGATGACGATAACTGGCCGGATAAAAAAAGCAAATAGAGCAAATAAGGTTTGTAGCCCCTGTTCAGACAGGGGCTACAGCTATGGCAGGCAACAAAACATCTCGTTAACGCAAACCAATCACATCATCTTTACCGGGCGAAACGCTTAACGCGTCGTCAAAGTAACGGCGGGGGATGGTATAACGCAGATGATCCAGCGCAAACTTCATCCCTCGTTCGTCAATAGCGTGGCCAAGATCATCAACAATATCCAGCGTCACATCGCCACCGGCATGCAGCAATGCGACATAGCCTTGCTGCGCCGTGCGAACTTCAACCACATCATCATATTCCCCATGAATAAGGTGGATGGTGGTCTGCGTCGAGGCATGCTCAGGAAGTAAAGCGAAACGGCCACTGAAGCTGATAACCCGACTGGCAAGCCCCGGGCTCGCCTTGATAGCTTCCAGTGCTATTGTCGCGCCCTGGGAAAAACCAATCAGGGCCGTTGCCCCCGCATCCACACCACTTTCACGTTGCCAGTACTTCACCTCGTTAACCACACCAGGCATCACTGCATCAATTTTTTCCTGTAATGCCTGTTCATCAGGTTCATTTAGCTCACCCGTTGGCGCAAACCATGCCCTGCCAGGCGCAGGGCCACTGGCTAATGGCCCGGCGAGGCAGACAACCATGGCGTCAGGAAAGACCGGCGCAAACCAGCGGCCTATTTCTGCCATGGAAACCGGGTTATCACCCGCCGTGTGAAACAACAGCAACAGTTGTTTTGCCGGGAACACAGGACTTTGTACAACGACATGTTGGTGTTTCATCGGGTTCTCCTTCATCAATATGCTAAGTTTACGCCACCTTCCGGCGATAACCATGGCTCTCTCTTGAAGGAGTTAATCGAAAAATTGCAATTGCGCCAGCCAGGTTTTCAGGGTGTGGGCCTGGTTTTCGTCATGCCAGAATAGTATTTGCGCGGCTTCCTGCCGTTGTTGTAATAGCAAAGCTTTACGACCGGACAACCCCAAATTACGACAAAGAACGGCAACTGGCTGACGTGACCGCAATTCACCACGCAAAGCAGGCAATGCTAACGGGCAGATAGCAAGCACCCGCACCAGGCTCGCAAGGCAGGACATTAACGGCCGGTATCCCCAGGCAAAACCGGCAAGCTCCCGCCAGTCACCGGGTAACAGGTTGCGACCGGTATCCGGCTCACCGGGTAGTGGAAATGGCAGCCAGGGCTGCAAACAGGCCAAATTGCGCGACAAGTGCCGGGCTTCACTTGTGGCCAGTGCTTCTCCTTCCGGTGTGAGCGGCAAAAGCGCCATTGCCGTATAACACCCACTACTGGCTTCAAGACTGGTTCCCATCCGCACCAGCCGGAAACCACAGCGTTCCCAAAAGCGCCACAACGCCTGGGTATACCCAAAGCTGACAGAGAGATAATCACAACCGGTTGGTGCCCGGCGTTTTACTTCAGCAATCAATGCCTGGCCCACACCTTTACGCTGAACTCCGGGATAAACGGCAATACGAGATACCCGCCAGCCCGTTAACATTGCCGCCTGGGGAGAGCCACCATGGGCAGCCAGAGACTGAGCGACCAGGTTTCCTCGCGGGCGGCGAAATCCGGCCCATACAGCTTCACTTAGCTGTTGAGATAACCCGCCTTCTTTAACCAGCCAGGCTGCCCCAACGGGCTTACCGCCAACTTTCGCGGCAATTACATGCTGGCCCGGCGCATCCAGTAACCGGCGTAAATCCAGAGGAGACGTGCGGTAATGCGCACTGGACAATAACCGGTATACGTCTGTCAGTTCGCCGGGTGAAACAGTGCAAAAATCGGGCGCAGGAAGCGCACCACCATAAACTGGCGTTGTATCCGCGCCTGATTCATCAAACAACAACAGACTGGAGACAAACGTTTCAAGGGGGCAATCAGGAGCCCAGCGTACTGGCGTATTTAGCACATAGCGGCGAGATACCGGCAACTGGCTACAAAGTTTGAGAATAAACCCCTGCCCGGTTCCTTCGTATCCCTGAACCGTACTGATTAGTAATACCCGTGAAAAACCGCCAATCATGGCGGCCAGTTGTGGCAAGGGAATGGCGGCGGCTTCATCCACCACCAGCCAGTCGGCATGCGGAGTTTTACCGGAATGTATTTGTTCCAGCAAAGCATCCGGAGCAATAAACGCCAGTGGTTTATGAGCGTGTTCAGCCATGACATCTGTTGCAACTCGTGCAGGGGCAGTCACTAAAACCGTCCCCGGCCAGGCACGAATCAACATACCGGCAAGTGCTGATTTTCCCCGCCCTCGCCCGGCAGTTACCACAGCAATACCGGATGCCATCGCCAGTAACTCATCGCGAACAGCTGCCTGCTCCTGTAGAGGCTCTCCTTGCACGGGGTGCCAGCAAGCCAGCGGGTGCTGCGCCGGGAATTCGGGTGCCTGCCCCTGCTGCCACACCAGCATCACAGCCGACTGTTTTTTCAGCACAGCAAGAAAGCGGGCAACAAACTGTGGTGAAGTGGTGGGTTGTTGTTGATCGTTCCAGCGCAGGCTGTCACAGTCAGGCTGGTTTGGCCAACCCGCAAACGGTGGAGTCAGCATCACCAGCCAACTGCCTGCACGCAAGGTACCGGCAAGAATGGCGAATGCTTCAGCATCAAACCCTAAACGGGCGTCAAAAACCGCGTGGTGAAATTCCCGCCCTAATAACGTCCGGGCATTGCGTGGGGAACAGGCCCGTGCCTGATTAACTTTATCACTCACCCATAGCCAGTCACCCGGCAGGTGATGTTGCAGGTGCGCGGCCTGTTTTTCACTCCAGGCGTCATCCCCGGCCAGCACCAGTAAGCGGCGCTGACCAGCCAGTGCCATTTGTTGTGTCAAAGCGAGCCAGTTGCCGGTGGGGAAAAGATGTGCCACGAAAAATTATATCCGGGTGTTGCCGAATGTATTACATACAGCCGGATCACCGCTTTGGAAACCACGGCTGAACCAGGTATAACGCTGCTCAGAAGTACCATGAGTGAAACTGTCAGGGATCACCCTTCCCTGGCTTTGCTGCTGCAGGCGATCATCGCCAATAGCTTCGGCAGCGTTCAGCGCTTCCTGAAGGTCACCAGCTTCCAGTACACCTTCTTTTTGCATCGCATGGCCCCAAACGCCTGCAAAGCAGTCTGCCTGCAATTCCATTTTCACTGACAGCCGGTTTGCCTCAACTTTTGTAGCGTGCTGCTGCAACTGGCGCACTTTCGCTTCCACACCCAGCAGTTTCTGCACATGGTGCCCTACTTCATGAGCGATAACATACCCCTGAGCAAAATCCCCTGCGGCACCCAGTTTATGTTTCATATCGTCATAAAATGAGAGGTCAATATAAACCGTGGCATCTGCCGGGCAATAAAACGGCCCCATCACAGACTGCCCGGTACCACAACCGGTATGTGTGGATCCCCGGTACATTACCAGGCGTGGTGGTTGCCAGTTTTTGCCCATTTTTTTGAACAGGCCTTGCCATGTATCTTCCGTGGTAGCCAGAATAACCGAAGTGAATTTCGCAGCTTCATCCTGTTTGGCGCTGGGTCGTGTTGTTTGCTGATGAGCCGGTGAATACACCGGTTCACCGGTTATCAATGCCGTAAGATCGACACCGTAGTACCCCGCCACCGCAACCAGAGCCAAAATAACCAGGCCGCTTTTCCCCCGAGGTAAAGGCAGGCCACGGCCCCTTCCCTGATACGGCGAGCTGCGTTGTTGATTGCGCCTGTCTTCTACGTTATCGCTCTCGCGACGCCCTTGCCAACGCATAACATCCCCTTTTGGTGCGTATGAGATAACAAGATCCTGGATTATTTGGCCGGTGATTACCACTGAAAATAGACCAGGAAAAGGAAATGAACTTAGGAGAAAGCGAAGGCGGCAAGCCAGGCCAGCACAAAACAGTGTGCCGGCCTGCAACGAAAACGATTGCGTTGTTAGTCTAAATTAACACCCAGACGGTGTGCGACTTCTTCATACGCTTCAATCAAACCACCAAGGCTTTGGCGGAAACGGTCTTTATCCATTTTGTCGAGAGTGTTTTTATCCCACAGACGGCTACCATCCGGTGAAAACTCATCACCCAGTACAACCTGGCCTTTGAACAACCCAAATTCCAGTTTGAAATCCACCAGAATCAGCCCGGCGTCATCAAACAGCTTTTTCAGTACGTCATTGGCTTTGTAGGTCAGTGCCTTCATCTGAGCCAGATGTTCTTTGCTCACCCAACCGAAGGTTTCACAGTAAGATTCGTTCACCATCGGGTCATGCATGGCGTCATTCTTAAGAAACATGTCAAACAGCGGCGGGTTCAGTTCAATGCCTTCTTCAATACCAAGGCGTTTTACCAGAGAGCCAGCGGCACGGTTACGCACAACGCATTCAACAGGAACCATATCCAGTTTTTTCACTAAACACTCAGTGTCGGACAACAGCGCTTCCATCTGGGTTGGAATGCCCGCTTCTGCCAGTTTGGTCATAATGAAATGGTTGAATTTATTATTCACCATACCTTTACGATCAAACTGTTCAATACGCGCGCCATCCCCTGCTGACGTATCATTGCGGAACTCGAGTACCAACAGATCCGGATTCTCGGTGCTGTATACGGTCTTCGCTTTGCCACGATACAACTCAGCTTGCTTTTGCATCTTTAATTACTCCAGGTTTAACGACCACTGAGTGGCCTGATGATGTTGAGCCAGGTAGCCAGACTCTTAACGCGAAATCAAGATACAAAGGGCCGGATAAACCGGCCCTGTGAATTACTTATTAAATGCGGCCTGGAAAACCGCCACCAACGCATCGTTTTGCGACTGCGTAAGTATGTGCCCTTTCGGGTCAGTAAACTGCAGGCTGCTGCGGTTATCTAAATCACCCACCTGGAGTTTGTAATCCCCGGAAGGCAAGTTTGGATCCCGGGCACCCAGTTCACGCCATGCGCTATCAGAAACAGGTTTATACGTCACAGACAGGCTCCCCTGGGAACGTGTTCTGTCTGTTACTTTCATGCCCATTTTTTCCAGTGCGGCTGGCAGTTTATCCCAGACCATATTGAATGGCGCACGCACCACCAACATCGGTAACCCGGTATCATCCGCGCCACTCTGGACATCGATTTCCCGAATCCCATGGTTATTGGCATTCAATTGCGCATTCTGAGATTTATCAATACCCGCAGCAATGTTGTTCAGCATTTCAGTGCTGTAACGCTGCATAGATGCGGCATCTGCCACCGGCTTTTCATTTTGCTCAAGGTTAAGCAGGCGGACAACAACAGCTTGTTGGTAACCTTGAGGTTTCACACTGATTTGATAGCGACCACGATATTGTTCGTCTTCATCGGCACGATGCCACTGAACCCAGTCAGTCGTCAGGGTTTTACCTGCATCATCACGCTTCATTATCGGGTAATTTTGTGCCTGAACCGCACTGACAACCTGCGCCCACAGTGCGTTATCGCTACCACGTTCCACTAATAATGTGGCTGTATCGCCCGTAAACTGAGTACGCGCACCATTGACCAGCGCCAGAGGCTGTGCAGGCGGGCGGATATCCAGAGCCAGACCAACAGTGCCTTTGCTGGCAGCTGGCGGAATGGTGTAATCACCGCTTTCAATCGGTAAAATCATGCCCGATGGCGCGTGCAATTCAGCAAGCGGTGTGGCAGAGAGGTAAGCCTCATTGCCATTTACCTGGCGTTTATAACGGGAATCGGAACTACAGGCTGCCAACAGCATAACCAGCGAAAGGCTGACAACTTTGGCGACCTGCGATTTCTGTACTGAATAAGCCATCAAATCTCCCTAACGTTACAGCAAACCGGCATGTTTGAGTGCGTTGGTAATGACCGGTACACTGGCATCTGTCAGTGGTGTCATTGGCAAACGCATCGTGTCGGTTGCTACAAGACCCAACGCCTTACAGGCCCATTTCACCGGGATTGGATTGGGTTCTACAAATAATTTATGGTGCAACGGCATTAAACGTTTATTGATTTCGCGCGCCTGCGCAAAATGACCTTCGGCAGCCAGACGGCAAACTTCAGCCATCTCACGCGCCGCAACGTTAGCTGTTACGGAAATCACACCATCACCACCAAGTTGCATAAAATCCAGTGCGCTGGCGTCATCACCACTTAACAGGATGAAATCATCCTGAACCAGCTCTTTGATCTGGTTAACGCGACTTAAGTTCCCGGTTGCTTCTTTAATCCCGATTATATTTTTTATTTCAGACAAACGCGCTACTGTCTCTGGCAACATATCGCACCCGGTTCGGGACGGCACATTATACAGAATTTGCGGCAAACTCGTATTTTCTGCGATAGCTTTAAAATGCTGGTATACACCTTCCTGGGTAGGACGGTTGTAATAAGGCGTGACTGTCAGGCAGCCAACAACGCCAGAATCGTTAAAGCGTTGCGTTAAAGAGATGGCCTCAGAAGTGGCATTGGCACCCGTACCTGCAATAACCGGTATACGGCCATCAGCCAGTTCCAGTGTCAACATGACGACATCACCATGCTCATCATGACTCAGTGTGGCAGATTCGCCAGTTGTCCCTACTGAAACAATCGCCGACGTTCCGTTATCGACATGATAATCAACCAGTTTTTTCAGGCTTGACCGACAGACATTACCTTTAGCATCCATCGGTGTAATAAGCGCAACAAGACTTCCCGTGAACATTGCCCATCCTCTCCGCAAACAAGTGCGTCAATGGTACGTTTTGTAATGTCAGAAAAGCAAGCGCACAAAGGCTTATGCGCGGTTGTACACAGGTTTTTTTTGTGCTTTCCTTATGTAACTCCATCGTTTCGCAGGAAGATTTCGTTTGACGCCTTCATCACAACACTATCTGGTCATCACAGCTTTGGGCACAGACCGCCCAGGGATCGTGAACACAATTACCCGCCATGTCAGTAGTTGCGGCTGTAATATTGAAGACAGCCGGCTGGCAATGCTGGGAGAAGAGTTCACTTTCATCATGCTGCTTTCTGGCTCCTGGAATGCCATTACGCTGATTGAGTCAACTCTGCCGCTGAAAGGGGCCGAACTGGATTTACTGATTGTAATGAAGCGCACGGTTGCTCACGACCGCGAAGCGATGCCATCAACCGTGTGGGTTCAGGTGGAAGTTGAAGACTCACCGCATATCATTGAGCGCTTCACCGCTTTATTTGATGAGTGGCACATGAATATTGCTGAACTGGTCTCCCGCACCCAACCTGCACAGGATAATTTGCCGCCACAGTTATATATTCAAATTACGGCGCACAGTCCGGCGTCGCAAAATGCATCAGAAATCGAGCAGGCATTCAAAGACCTGTGTACAGAACTCGATGCACAAGGCACTATTAACGTGGTGAATTACCAACAGCAAGATGAATAAAGACGGAGAGTCGTAATGAACCCACTGAAAGCCGGTGATACCGCACCGAAATTTAGTTTGCCTGATCAGGATGGTGAACAAGTAAATTTGACCGACTTCCAGGGACAGCGTGTTCTGGTCTACTTCTACCCCAAAGCAATGACGCCAGGATGCACCGTACAGGCCTGTGGCTTGCGCGATAACATGGATGAATTAAAACAATTCAATGTTGAAATTTTGGGCATCAGTACAGATAAGCCAGAGAAGCTTTCACGCTTCGCAGAGAAAGAACTTCTGAACTTTACGCTGCTCTCTGATGAAGACCACCAGGTTTGTGAACAATTTGGCATCTGGGGGGAAAAGAGTTTCATGGGGAAAACCTATGACGGTATACACCGCATTAGTTTTCTGGTTAATGCCGACGGTATTATTGAGCATGTCTTTGATGATTTTAAAACCAGCAATCACCACGACATCGTGCTGGGATGGCTGAAAGCAAATAGCTGATTCCTGCCTTCTGGCACTGGGCACTGAATAAATATAAAGCCGGCTGTATGCCGGCTTTTGTCTTACGCATTCACGCCTTTTCAGGACAAGTGTTCTTCACGGCTTACACTCTCCGGCCATGCGTGGACAACGGCTTTTATTAATGTTGCCAGAGGAATCGCGAAAAAAACGCCCCAGAAGCCCCACAGCCCACCAAAAATGACCACCGAAAGAATAATCACCAGTGGATGTAAGTTTACCGCTTCAGAGAATAATACCGGCACCAGCAAGTTACCATCGAGAGCCTGAATAATCAGATAGGCAACAAAACAGGTCCAGAACTCGGTACCGAGGCCAAACTGGAACATTGCCACCCCAACCACAGGCACAGTTACCACAAAAGCGCCAATATAAGGGATCAGTACTGACACCCCAACCAGCACAGCGAGGAGCAACGAATAATTCAGGCCAAATAGCAGGAAGCAGATATACGACACGACCCCTACTATCACCATTTCTACCACTTTACCGCGAATATAATTGGTGATTTGTTGGTTCATTTCTATCCACACCTGGCCTGCCAGACCACGATTTTTGGGTAGCACACGGCGTACCGCGTTAATCATCTGGTCTTTATCTTTCAACAGGAAAAAGACCATCAACGGCACCAACACCAGATAAATGGATAATGTGAGTAACCCCACTAATGAAGCCAGCGAAAATTTCACGACAGAATCGCCCACCGTTATCATCCGGGCACGTAAGTTTTCCGCCATCGCATCAATAATACCGGCATCCATTAATGCCGGATAACGCTTGGGCAGTGTCGCCGCATAGTCCGACAACTTATTGAGCATACCTGGCATGTCGCGAATCAGGTTTATACCTTGCTGCCACGCCACCGGGCCGACAAAAAAGACCATCAACAGCAGAATACCGGCAAAGAGAATCAGCACCACCGAGGTTGCCAAACGGCGTGAACACCCCATGCGTTCAAGGCGTGTTGTGGGCCATTCCAGTAAGTAGGCGAGCACAATGGCAACCAGTAGCGGTGCCAGCAAACTATGGAAAAAGAATAAGATCCCAAAACCACAAACCAGAATTACCAACAATGCAATCGCTTCCGGGTCACTGAACCGGCGACGATACCACTGCATTAACATTTCGAGCATAGCTTTCTTCCCTGTTCTCATTAGCAAGGCATCTGACGAATTGTATCTAAATGTCTCAAAAAAGACTTCGTTTTTTGTTTCTTTGCGCCACGCGATATTCTTTATATATCGATACAGTAGTGTTATGTAATTGCTCTTGTTACCCTGGACGACTGTGCCATACTGCTGGCGCTATCTGTAAAGTGGCATAGCCAGAGTAGAAGACCTGATTACACCATAACAACAGGAAGAAAGTTATGTTCAGTGTGTTAAAAAAATCATTGGTTGCATCGCTGATGCTGAGCACGCTTGCCGGGCAGGTCGCTCCGGCATTTGCCAGTGGTACCGATGATTTACCAGATATGGGCACCTCAGCGGGCAGCACATTATCAATCGGCCAGGAAATGGAGATGGGGGATTACTATGTCCGCCAGTTGCGAGGCAGTGCGCCGCTTATCAATGATCCACTATTAAGCCAGTACATTAACAAGTTGGGTATGCGCCTGGTTTCACATGCCAACTCAGTAAGAACACCGTTCCACTTCTACTTAATTAACAGCGATGAACTCAACGCTTTCGCATTTTTCGGCGGCAACGTTGTTCTGCATTCTGCCTTATTTCGTTTTACAGATAACGAAAGCCAGTTAGCCTCAGTTATGGCGCATGAAATTTCTCACGTCACACAGCGCCACCTGGCCCGTGCCATGGAAGACCAGAAACGCAATGCTCCTCTCACCTGGGTGGGTGCGTTGGGTTCTATTCTGCTGGCAATGGCGAACCCTCAGGCCGGGATGGCAGCACTGACCGGAACCCTGGCGGGCGCGCAACAAGGTATTATCAGCTTCACACAACAAAATGAACAGGAAGCTGACCGTATCGGTATTCAGGTGCTGCAACGCGCAGGCTTTGATCCTCAGGCAATGCCCGCTTTTATGGAAAAATTGCTCGACCAGTCGCGTTATGCATCGCGCCCACCAGAAATTTTACTGACTCACCCATTGCCCGAAAGCCGCCTGGCTGATGCGCGTAACCGGGCTAACCAAATGCCCCATGTCGTGGTGCACTCGTCTGAAGATTTCTACATGGCGAAAGCCCGCGTGCTGGGCATGTATAATTCGGGGCAAAACCAACTGACCAGTGACCTGTTGGATAGCTGGTCAAAAGGGAATATTCGCCAGCAACATGCTGCTCAGTATGGCCGGGCAATTCTGGCACTGGAAGCTAACAAATATGCTGATGCCAATAAACTTCTGCAACCACTACTGTCTGCTCAACCAAACGATCCCTGGTATCTCGATCTCGCGACCGATATAGATCTTGGACTGAAAAAAAACGCCGAAGCCATAGCCAGGTTACAAAAAGCACCCGATTTACGTAACGACCCGGTACTTCAGCTCAACCTGGCTAACGCGCTGATTCAGTCCGGCCAGAATGAGCAGGCAGCACAAATGTTAAACCGCTACACCTTCAGCAACCCCAACGACACCAATGGCTGGGATTTGCTGGCCCAGGCAGAAGCAGCCCTTGGGCATCGTGACCAGGAACTGGCTGCACGGGCGGAAAACCTGGCGCTCACCGGTAAAATAGACCAGGCCATCACAACGCTCAGTTCAGCAAGTTCACAAGTAAAACTGGGTAGCCTGCAACAACAACGCTATGACGCACGCATTGACCAGTTGCGCCAGTTACAGCAGCGTTTTCGGACATATGAAAAGAGGTAACACAGCACAATGAAACCGGCAGTCACTATTTATCACAACCCGCGTTGCTCCAAAAGCCGTGAAACTCTGGCATTGCTGAAAGAAAAACAGGTTGAACCAGAAGTGGTGCTTTATCTGGATACGCCACCTTCTGCCAGCACAATAAAAGAGCTGCTAAGCCAGTTAGGTATGAGCAGTGCCCGTCAGTTAATGCGCACGAAAGAAACGCTGTATAAAGAACTGAGTCTTGCAGATGAAACCAGTGAAGATGCGCTGATTGACGCAATGACCAAACACCCGAAGTTAATTGAGCGTCCAATTGTAATCAGCAACGGGAAAGCCCGGCTGGGCAGGCCGCCTGAACAAGTACTGGATATTATTTAACAGAGATTAACGCAGCGCCTGGCGCTGCGTTTTCATACAGGCATAGCTGTTCAGCGTACTACAGATTGAGAATTTCTTTAACGAAAGGGATTGTCAGTTTTCGCTGTGCAGTAATCGAGGCTTTATCCAAATGATCCAGCGTCTGGAACAGGGTTCGCATTTCCCGGTCAAGGCGTTTAAGCAGAAAACGGCCTACGTCTTCGGGTAATTCAAAACCACGCAACCGGGCCCGCAATTGCAAAGCCTGCAGTTTATCTTCATCAGAAAGTGGCTGAAGCTTGTAGATTTGCCCCCAGTCCAGGCGCGAGGCAAGGTCAGCCAGTTGCAGGTTAAGCTGGCGTGGAGGGCGGTCGCCCGTAATAAATAAGCGCGTTTTACCTGATTCCAGAATGCGGTTATACAGGTTAAAAATCGCCATTTCCCACAATGCATCACCAGCTATACACTCAATATTATCAATGCAGACCAGCGATAGTTGCTCCATGCCATCCAGTACTTCCGGTACAAACCAGGTGCGTTTATCCAGCGGGACATACCCAACCGCTTCACCTCGCTGAGAAAGCTCCGCACATGCAGCGTGCAGCAAGTGGCTGCGCCCACCACCTTCTCGTGACCAAAAATAGATATACCCGCTATGTTCCTGCCGCAGAACATTTTGTACTGCTGCTAACAAAGAAGGGTTATCGCCCGGCCAGAAACTCGCGAAAGTTTCATCGTCAGGCAGATAAAGAGGCAAAGAGAGCTGTGCCGGCGTGTTCAGAAGGACCTCAGTTTGGGCTTACCAAAAAACAGACGCAGTGTAACACAGAATCACATGGCGAATGAACCGGGCAGCACAGGGCTGCCCGTTATCTTATCAGGACTTCGCCGGGGCGTTATCATCACCACTTTCGTCTTCGATAACGTCTTCCGGGCGGAATACAGAAATTACTTTGAAAATCAGACTCAGGCAGACACCAACAATCGTTGCCAGCGCCATCCCTTTTAACTCTGCCGCACCGATATGCACTTTCGCGCCACTCACCCCGATAATCAAAATTACCGCTGTCAGGATAAGGTTTTGCGCTTTACTGTAATCCACTTTAGATTCAATCAGCACCCGGATACCGGATGCACCGATTACGCCGTACAACAGCAGTGAAACGCCCCCCATTACAGGAACAGGTATAATTTGAATCGCTGCGGCCAGTTTACCCACGCAGGACAGCAGAATCGCAAACACTGCTGCACCGCCAATAACCCAGGTGCTGTAAACACGGGTAATAGCCATCACACCAATGTTTTCCCCATAAGTGGTGTTAGGCGTGGAGCCAAAGAACCCGGAAAGTATTGTGGATAGCCCATTCGCCAGCATAGAACGGTGCAGGCCCGGATCACGAATCAAATCTTTTTTAACGATATTCGCAGTCACGACCAGGTGCCCGACATGCTCCGCAATAACCACCAGCGCCGCAGGTAAAATAGTGAAAATCGCAAACCATTCAAAACGCGGAGTATAAAAAGTTGGTAAGGCAAACCAGTGAGCCTCACGAATGGCTGTGGTATCCACCACGCCCATGGCAAATGAAAGTGCGTACCCGGCCAGAACCCCAATCAGAATGGGGATAATGGCAAGAAAACCCCGAAACAGCACTGACCCGAGGATAGTTATAGCTAAAGTCGAGACAGAAATAATCACGGTGGTGCTGTCTGCAGGCTTACCATCTGCCGGTAATAACCCGGCCATATTTGCCGCCACACCGGCAAGCTCCAGCCCGATAACGGCAACAATTGCCCCCATCGCCGCGGGTGGGAACATCACATCCAGCCACCCTGTTCCGGCTTGTTTCACAATCAGCGCGACAATACAAAACAACACGCCGCACATAATGAAACCACCCAGAGCCACTTCATAACCTAAAGGCAACAGCAACAGCACCGGTGAAATAAACGCAAAGCTTGACCCAAGGTATGCCGGAATTTTGCCCTTACAGATAAATAAATAGAGCAATGTCCCCACGCCATTGAACAGCAAAACGGTTGCCGGATTAATATGAAACAGAATAGGCACCAGCACGGTTGCGCCAAACATGGCAAACAAGTGCTGTAAACTAAGGGGGATGGTCTGCAACAACGGTGGTCTTTCGCTCACCCCGATAGCACGGCGCGTCATAGTGTGTTCCTCAGTGAAGTTATGTTGTGTAATAGCGTGGTGATTTCACCAAAAAAAAGCCGACTCATTAGTCGGCTTATTGAATAATTATTTCGTTCCAAAAATCTTATCGCCCGCGTCGCCAAGACCGGGAATAATGTAACCGTGCTCGTTGAGCCCCTGGTCAATAGATGCGGTGTAAAGCTCAACATCCGGATGGGCTTTCTCCAGTGCCGCAAGGCCTTCTGGCGCAGCAACCAGCACCAGCACTTTAATACTGTGGCAGCCTGCTTTCTTCAACAGGTCTATAGTGGCAATCATCGAACCACCCGTTGCAAGCATCGGGTCAACCACCAGCGCCATACGTTCGTCAATGTTAGACACCAGCTTCTGGAAATAAGGAACCGGCTCCAGTGTTTCTTCATTACGGTAGATACCGACAACACTGATTCGGGCACTGGGCACATGCTCAAGCACGCCTTCCATCATGCCAAGGCCTGCACGCAAAATGGGTACAACGGTGATTTTCTTTCCTTTGATTTGCTCAACAGCCACCGGGCCATTCCAGCCTTCAATGGTAACTTTCTCTGTCTCTAAATCGGCTGTTGCTTCGTAAGTCAGCAAACTACCCACCTCAGAGGCCAACTCCCGAAAGCGCTTGGTGCTAATATCATGCTCACGCATCAGACCCAGCTTATGTTTGACGAGTGGGTGTTTCACTTCCACAATCTTCATACTCTTTCTCCCCCAGACAGGTAGCAGCCACAAAAAAAATCGCCGGATTATACCGCTTTTTGTGAACGGTTCCACCTTTCACTCCCGGTTAAGGCTTGATCGGGATCAACTGCGGTGGAATTGGTCAGTAGCAAAGATTTCTGCGTTCAGGTTTCAGAATAGGCTCGCAAACGTTTGCCTGCACTGTTAGAATTGCCGCGATTTTTAGCGCACTACCCGGAACACGCCACATTTGTACGCGCAAGCTTGCCTGAATGCTGGCCTGGGTAGCGCACCAACCGCAACCGCGTGGGGACTTAGCAGTGACCGACAAAACCTCTCTCAGCTATAAAGATGCCGGTGTTGATATTGACGCAGGTAACGCTCTGGTCGACCGAATCAAAGGTGTCGTAAAAAAAACCCGCCGTCCTGAAGTTATGGGTGGTTTGGGCGGATTCGGCGCACTGTGCGCTTTGCCACAGAAATATCGTGAGCCTGTACTGGTTTCCGGGACTGATGGTGTTGGCACCAAACTGCGTCTGGCGATGGATCTTAAACGCCACGATGCCATTGGTATCGATTTGGTTGCTATGTGTGTGAATGACCTGGTGGTGCAAGGTGCTGAACCGCTATTTTTCCTTGATTACTACGCTACAGGTAAGCTGGATGTGGATACAGCCTCTTCTGTTATCACAGGTATCGCTGAAGGTTGTCTGCAATCGGGTTGTGCACTGGTTGGTGGCGAAACGGCAGAAATGCCAGGTATGTACCACGGTGAAGATTATGATGTCGCTGGTTTCTGTGTTGGTGTGGTAGAAAAATCAGAAATCATTGATGGCAGTAAAGTGGCTGACGGTGATGTACTGATAGCGTTGGGTTCAAGCGGCCCGCACTCCAATGGCTACTCACTGGTACGCAAAATTGTTGAAGTGAGTGGTTGCGACCCGTTAACCACTCAACTGGAAGGCAAACCTCTGGCCGACCATTTACTGGAACCTACGCGCATCTACGTTAAACAGGTACTGGAATTAATCAGCAAAGTTGATGTGCATGCGATTGCCCACTTAACGGGTGGCGGGTTCTGGGAAAATATCCCACGCGTGCTACCGGACAACACTCAGGCGGTTATCAATGAAGCCTCCTGGCAGTGGCCTGCTGTTTTCGGCTGGCTACAACAGGCAGGCAATGTCAGCCGTCATGAAATGTATCGCACCTTTAACTGTGGTGTGGGAATGGTGATTGCCGTTGCTGCCTCAGATGCCGCAAAATCCCTGGAGCTGCTACGCAACCTTGGCGAAAATGCCTGGGAGATTGGCACGATTAAAGCATCCAGTGATGAACAGCGTGTGGTTATTGCATAATGAAAAAGATTGTGGTGCTGATTTCAGGTAATGGCAGCAACTTGCAGGCCATTATTGATGCCTGTGACCAGAAAAAAATCAATGGCACCCTTTCTGCTGTTTTCAGTAATAAAGCCAGTGCGTATGGGCTAACCCGTGCCAGCGAGGCAGGTATTCCGGCCTTTTCTCTCGACCCAAAGTCGTTTGAAAGCAGGGAAGCTTTTGATAACGCGTTGATGGAGCAGATTGATGCTTACCAGCCTGATGTCGTTGTGCTGGCCGGGTACATGCGTATTTTAAGCCCGGCCTTTGTCAGCCACTACCTGGGCAAAATGATCAACATCCATCCGTCATTACTGCCTAAGTACCCGGGGCTGCACACGCACCGCCAGGTACTGGAGAATGGAGATAAAGAACACGGAACTTCCGTGCATTTTGTCACTGAGCAGCTTGATGGTGGGCCGGTCATTTTGCAGGCGAAAGTACCTGTTTTCGATGGTGATGATGAGGAGATTATCACCGCACGGGTTCAGGTTCAGGAACATGCCATTTACCCACTGGTCATTAACTGGTTTCTTTCAGAACGTCTGGTGATGCACAGTAACCATGCCTGGCTCGACGGTCAGCGCCTGCCTGCTCATGGCTACGCAGGTGACGAATAATTAAATTACTGGCAGAGGTGCAGCTTTTGCCCTCTGCTTAATTTGCGAAAGCACGCCAGTTACTCTCTTTCTTCTTATCGTCACCCACTCTGCCGGTTCTTTTTTGCGCTTTTATTAGTCAATCAAATCGCTCGCTTTCTTGTCATACTGTTATGACATTATTGGACATTCCCGGACAAAGCTCGCCATAATAGTTATTGCAGGATGGTCTGGCGTGTCCTCTGTTTTATTTACCGGAGTTGAAGGATTCATGGGTCTGGATAAGTTATATATTGATAAAGAACTGAGCTGGCTGGCTTTCAATGAACGCGTACTCCAGGAAGCCGCAGACAAAAACAACCCACTCATTGAGCGTATGCGCTTTTTAGGCATCTACTCCAACAACCTCGACGAATTTTACAAAGTACGTTTCGCGGAGTTAAAACGGCGCATTCTTATCAGTGAAGAGCAAGGCAGCAATGCTCACTATCGCCACCTGATGGGCAAGATTCAGTCCAGGGTATTAAAGACCGATCAGGAGTTTGATGGGTTGTACAATGAACTGCTGCTGGAGCTGGCGCGCAACCAAATATTTCTCATTAACGAACGTCAGTTGTCAGATAACCAGCAAGTCTGGTTAAGAGAATACTTCAGGCAACATTTGCGCCCCTATATCGCGCCTATTCTTATCACCCGCGAAACCGACCTGGTGCAATTTCTTAAAGATGACTTCACCTATCTTGCAATCGAAATAATTAATGGCGATGTGGTGAACTATGCGCTGCTGGAGATCCCTTCAGATAAAGCGCCACGGTTCGTCAACCTGCCACCAGAAACACCTCGTCGGCGCAAGCCAATGATCTTACTTGATAACATTCTTCGTTATTGTCTGGATGATATTTTTAAAGGCTTTTTTGATTATGACGAACTGAATGCTTACTCCATGAAGATGACCCGTGATGCAGAATATGACCTGGTCACAGAAATGGAATCCAGCTTGCTGGAACTGATGTCCTCCAGCCTGAAGCAACGCTTAACCGCAGAACCTGTGCGTTTTGTTTACCAGCGCGATATGCCAGCAGAAATGGTGGAGTTATTGCGCGAAAAACTCTCTATCTCGCGTTACGACTCCATTATTCCTGGTGGGCGCTACCACAACTTTAAAGACTTTATTGGTTTCCCGAATATTGGCAAACCCAACCTGCTCAATAAACCTTTACCTCGCCTGCGCCATTTGTGGTTCGATAAATTCCGCAATGGGTTTGATGCCATCCGTGAGCGGGATGTATTGCTGTACTACCCTTACCACACTTTTGAACATGTGCTTGAACTGTTCCGCCAGGCCTCGTTTGACCCCAATGTACTGGCTATCAAGATAAACATTTACCGGGTTGCCAAAGATTCGCGCCTGATTGACTCCATGATTCACGCGGCGCACAACGGCAAAAAAGTCACAGTGGTAGTGGAATTGCAGGCGCGGTTTGACGAAGCTGCGAATATTCACTGGGCAAAAAGGCTTACTGAAGCCGGTGTGCATGTTATTTTCTCGGCGCCAGGGTTAAAAATTCACTCCAAACTGTTCCTGATTTCTCGCCGTGAAGGTGATGAAGTGGTGCGCTATGCCCATATCGGTACAGGTAACTTCAACGAAAAAACTGCCCGATTGTATACCGATTATGCTTTGCTTACCGCTGACCAGCGGATAACCAATGAAGTACGGCGCGTATTTAATTTCATTGAAAACCCCTACCGACCGGTAAATTTCGACTACCTGATTGTGTCACCGCAAAACTCCAGGAACATGCTCTACAAACTGGTTGACCAGGAAATTGCTAACGCACAGCAAGGTATACCTGCAGCCATTACTCTGAAAATCAACAACCTGGTTGATAAAGGTCTGGTGGACCGGCTGTATGCAGCGTCCTCTGCCGGGGTGAAAGTCAACCTGCTTATTCGCGGCATGTGTTCATTAATCCCTGACCTGGAAGGGATTAGCGAAAATATTCGCGTTATCAGTATTGTTGACCGCTACCTTGAGCACGACAGGGTCTATATTTTTGAGAATGGTGGTGACAAAAAAGTCTATTTGTCTTCTGCCGACTGGATGACGCGCAATATTGACTACCGTATCGAAGTGGCTGTCGCGTTACTGGACCCGGTGTTGAAACAGCGCGTTCTGGATATTATTGAGATACTATTTAGTGATACAGTGAAAGCGCGTTTTATTGATAAAGAACTGAGCAATCGCTATGTGCCCCGCGGTAACCGCCGCAAGGTGCAGGCGCAACTGGCGATTTACGATTATCTCAAATCCCTGGAACAACCTGATTAATCTATGCCAATAACCAAACATACTCCCCGCCCTGAAGAATTTGCGGCGGTCGACCTTGGCTCCAACAGCTTCCATATGGTTATCGCGCGTGTGGTCGATGGTGCGATGCAAATCATCGGCCGGTTAAAACAACGTGTACATCTGGCAGATGGCCTGGATGATAACAGCATGCTGAACGAAGAAGCGATGGAGCGTGGTTTATCCTGCCTGGCGCTGTTCGCCGAGCGCCTGCAAGGGTTCAGCCCTGATAATGTTTGTATTGTCGGCACGCATACCTTGCGTCAGGCACGCAATGCCACGGAATTTCTCAAACGTGCGGAAAAAGTGATTCCCTTCCCGATTGAAATTATTCCAGGTAATGAAGAAGCCCGTTTAATATTTATGGGTGTGGAACATACGCAACCGGAAAAAGGCCGCAAGCTGGTTGTGGATATCGGTGGTGGGTCAACTGAACTGGTTATTGGTGAAAACTTCGACCCGGTTCTGGTGGAAAGCCGACGGATGGGATGTGTGAGCTTTGGTCAAACCTTCTTTCCTAACGGAGTTATCAGCCCGGCAGCATTTAACCGGGCAAGGCTCGCCGCAGTGCAGAAACTGGAAACGCTGGCGTGGCAGTACCGCCTGAAAGGTTGGGATGTGGCGATGGGAGCATCAGGCACAATTAAAGCGGCCTGCGAAGTCTTACTCGCCATGGGGGAAAAAGACGGCATGATAACCCCGGAGCGCCTGGACCGACTGACCACTGAAGTGCTGAAGTATAACCATGTACTCAGCCTTTCATTGCCAGGTCTTTCTGATGAACGTCGGGAAGTCTTCCTGCCAGGCCTCGCCATTCTGTGCGGGGTGTTTGATGCACTGAAAATTAAAGAACTACGTTTATCTGATGGGGCGCTGCGCGAAGGTGTTCTGTATGAAATGGAAGGCCGTTTCCGCCACCAGGATATTCGTATTCGCACGGCCCAGAGCCTGGCGAATCAGTACAATATTGACGATGATCAGGCCCGGCGAGTACTGGAAACAACCACATATTTGTTTGATCAATGGCAGGCTGCTAACCCGAAACTCTCCAACCCTCAACTGGCAGCACTCTTGAAATGGGCCGCCATGTTACATGAGATAGGGCTCAATATTAACCATAGTGGTATGCACCGCCATTCTGCCTATATCCTGCAAAACAGCAACCTGCCTGGTTTTAACCAGGAGCAACAAACGCTGATGGCGCTGTTGGTGCGTTTTCATCGTAAAGCCATCAAACTGGATGAGCTACCACGATTTACGCTGTTTAAAAAGAAACAGTACCTGCCATTGATTCAGTTACTGCGCCTGGGCGTATTACTGAATAACCAGCGCCAGGCAACCACCACGCCTCCGTCGCTGGTGCTGACAACAGACGAGAACCACTGGACACTGTGCTTCCCGCATGACTGGTTCAGCCAGAATGCGCTGGTATTACTGGATCTGGAAAAAGAACAGCAATATTGGGAAGCCGTGACGGGCTGGAAACTGACCATTGAAGAAGCACAACCAGAAGAAGCTTCCGCGGCCTGACCCGCACTGGTTACAGTTGTTACTTAATGGTGGGCAATATGTTCTTTGCCCGCCATTATTTTTGCCCAGTGTATTATGTATTACACAGGCTCCGCTACACCGCAGTGAGCCCGTTTATCATGGCCAAATAATTTTTCAATAGGCTCCGGGTGGCCAATATAATACCCTTGCAGGTAATCGACCCCCATCTGTTTGACCGCCTCGCAAATTGCTTCGTTTTCAATATATTCCGCAACGACTTTCATTCGCTTTACCCGTGCTAACTGGCAAATAGACTCAACGATTTGGTAGTCCAGGCTACTGGTTAGTATGTTACGCACAAAGCTGCCGTCAATTTTAAGAATATCGGCGTTCATTTTTTTCAGACGCGCATAGCTTGCATACCCTGAACCGAAATCATCAATCGCGACACTGCACCCCAGGGCCTGTAACCCGGAAAGATTATGCCTTGCCTGTTCCACATTGGTTAATTCATCTGTCTCCGTCACTTCAAGCACCAGTTGCCACGGCTCCACATCAAAACGAGTCAGTTGACGGGAAACTTCTCGCACCAAACCATTATGGCAAACTGATGCAGGTGATAAATTGACAGATAACCGTATGCCGCGCTGGCGGTCTTTATGGCACTGTATAAATGCCAGGCTATGTTCCAGTACCCAGAAGTCCAGGCGAGAAGACAGGCCAAATTCGCAGGCTACCGGGAAAAATACCTCCGGAGATATCACTTTGCCACCTGGCCCCGACATACGCAGAAGCACTTCATACCAGGTATCCCCGCGTACCCCCTGAATGGGCTGCACCAGTAAACGGAAATGATCATGTTCCAGCGCTTCCTGTAGCATATTCATCATGGCCACTTTTTTTCGCATATCTTCCTGCAATGGGTGCAGTTGGCTGTCCAGTAAACCTTCCACACGGTGCGTGGTGAGCGAAAATTCGGCCATGGTGCTCAACTCCCCCAGTAACAAAGGCAGATGATTTACTGGCGGTAAAGCAACACAATAACTAATACCGGTTTGCGGTTGAAAAACCATGCCATCCCATAAGAAGCGAAATTGTTGAATTGCTTCACTCAGGTGATTAAGGCGCTGCTCATCACCATCACTGTTATTCAAACGCAATACCAGGTCATGCCCGGAGAGGTTATACAGGTTTTCGTTTTCCCTCAGGCTTTGGCGTAAATACATTCCCAAATGCTGTTTATAGTGGATGCGAAACAGCAGACCATAGTTGCGCCCCAGAATTTCCAGTTCCGGTATGCGGATAAAGCACAACAGAGAGCTGGCATATTTACTGGTATCGCGTGTCAGAGCCCGTAAATTATGGAGCTGAAAAACGGGGTCAATTAATGCTAACTGGCGCACATGAAAAAATACCGTACGCTGGCGAGTGGTCATCGCCGCCATTAGCGCAATAGTGAAAGAAAAGACCATCCAGCAGGAAGAGGTAATCGCCAGTTGCAGAGCAAAATCTTCGCCAGCAGGTACATAGTTGCCAAAATAGCGGCACAACACTATCAGGGAAATACCCCATACAGTAGTGATAAACAAATAACCAAAACGCATAGCCGCCCACAGCATCAGTGGTAATAACAACGTAAAGGTATAGCTGGTATTAAAAATCGTGCTGGAAGGCCCCGGTTTGGAAATCATCAATGCCATCAGCACGCCGGTGAGAAAAAACCAGGTCAGTATTTCAGGCAGATGCACATGTGGATGAAACTGTTTTTTTAGCCGCCACCAAAAAATTCGGCAAAAGGACGGGTTACGAATGGCACGAATAATGAAATAGCATAAGGGCATCCCGGAGAGTGTGCCCACCATTAATGACTGGAAATTAATCAGCGTGCGAATGTTCAGCGGCTCCGCACCGTTAAGGCTGTAATAACCATCCAGAAAACCAAGGAAAACAGCCAGCTGATACCAGACCAGAAAGGTGGAGGAATAAATTAACACCAGCCACATGCAACGCGAAAAAGTAAGGCTCAGCGAGCCAAATATGACCCGGTAGCGCCGCCAGACAAACACCCGGTAACCGAACCAGCACAACGCCAGAGGAACCACCATTAACATAATGGCGTTCAGAGTATAGGTAAGACCATAGCCGGGGAAATAACGCACAAAGATAGCCAGCGCTATACCCGGCAGCGCAGCCCAGTCAAAAATCAGCATCAGTGCCATGAACAATGCATGTGGCAGGTAATAGAGCACAGTGCGCCCATCATCAAGAATGGTGAAAGTATTGCACCATGCTGCGAGTGGTAAAAAAAACAATGGCAGAAAACCCGGTAGCGCCCACCACTGGTTTTTATTACGTTGATACCAACTCTTCATATTACCCGCTTAATCTTACCCAAAAATCTGTGATGGCCAGGGCTTCCTTTGTTGCGCCAGGAGCCTGACTGAAATGGCGTGCAATTCTAGTGCCCTCTCCCCCATTTAATTTGATGCAGATCAATTCATGCTGGATTGTTAACCAGCGCAGGCGCTGAATGCACGGTTTTGGCGAAAATACAGATATTTCCCTTTCGAATTATCTGAACTGCACACCACATATCTGGCGCGTGAGATGTCTTTTTAGTGATTAAGAATTGACCTTATAACAGAGCTGTGCCTAAATAAGCATATCGCCCGTTTGGGTTTACTACAGGTTCCATTTCGTGACAAACGCCACCACTATGCGCAGACGACACCGATTTAACAGCCGAATAGCACGAACTGTGTTGTTAATCAGCTTTTTATTCTTCTTTGGTCGTTTTGTTTATTCAGCTATTGGCGCATGGTATCACCACCAAAACAAAATTCAGTCTCAGCAATCAAGCCTGAGTATTGATGCCACTTCCCAGCAACAATCACAGCAGTAGCACGCAATGATTTGAAAATGCTTCAGGGTAAAGACCCGGTTCACAGATATTGGCTGGCTGCCTAATCAAGCAAGAGTGCCATGACACTCAGTCAGTGGAATGAAGCCTGCTGAGTCATACCGCCCGGTAAACTACACCAGCCAGTATAGCTCTGGTTTTAGTGTTGTCCGGGCTTCATTCCACAGTTAGCAATGGTTCCAGATGTACTTCAGGCGTTTCAGGTGACGTTTGCTGAATCCTGGTACGCAGTACAGCGCCAGTAGAAAATTCTGTTTTCTGAATACGCTTATCCAGAACATGGCAACAAACTGTGTTGTAGCGCAGAAAAAACCATCGTAGAGATAATATTGTTATTCAGCGTTAATATATTGAATTGCTGAAGAAACTTAATTTAAAAATAACACAGCATGCTAATAAACCAGGTAATACAATAGCCTGGCATTGTCTGGTCAGGCAGAAGGGTAAGTAACCACTGGCAGAAAGGTACAGTAAAAATAACCCGCTAAATATAGTTAACTTAAAGTCAAATTAAAGAAGAAAACGAAAACTGAGTATCATTCTTTATGACTAAAATCATGATGAAGTGAACATTAAAGGTTCTTCATGAGCAGATTAAGACACACCGTTCATTTGATTATTGTGCCATCCACTCCTAATCTTTTAGAAAACAATAATCAGGCAGTCACTCAGTAAGGTGTATGCCCGTTTATTATCTACCCAACATTCTGTTACCCGGGGAGATGAGAGTGAAGATACAGCCTGAATATGCCTGTAGCGAATTGATGGACCCTACACTGGCGGTTAGCGAGTTTGCTAATAAAATTGGCAGTAAAGATATTGATCTGGTTATCTTTTTCTGCTCGCCAGATTATGACCTTGATATATTAGGGAAAGCATTAAAAAACACATTTGACTGCCCATGTATTGGTTGTACCGCATCAGGGCAGATAGGTACCAATGGTTTTCAGCACTCAGGTATTGTGGGGCTTGGACTCACAGGCGGTTTTCAGACACATTCATTCCTCATTCAACCACTGACTGACTATAGCGAAGCTATTGCTCACATTGCTGAGGCACTGAGAGTTGACAGTGAGGTCCACCCTGATTTGCATCGTTTTGGACTTTTACTCATAGATGGGCTTTCTATGGCCGAGGAGCGGTTGGTCGCTAACCTGTACCAGCAAATTGGCGATGTACCCATTATTGGTGGTTCTGCAGGTGATGACCTGCGCTTTGAACAAACCATGATTTATGACGGAAATGGTCGGTTTATTCCCAATGCAGCCATATTTTCTGTTATTTCAACTAAGTCACAGATTACGACATTCAAAGTTCAACACTTTATTCCTGGTGAGACAGAGCTGGTTATTACTGAAGCTGACCCGGAAAAACGGCTTATTATAGAGATTAATGGCGAACCGGCGGCACAAGCTTATGCAGAAGCGCTTGGGCTCACCGTACAGGATCTGACACCTGTTGTTTTTTCGCGTAATCCATTAGTACTGACATTTGGAGATGAGCCTTATGTCCGTTCAATTCAAAAAGTAAACGATGATTTCTCACTGACCTGCTATTGCGCAATTGAAGAAGGATTAATCGTCGCCATTGGTGTGGCCGAAGACCCAGTCGATACATTACATCAGGCGTTTGAACACGTTAAAGAAACAATAGACAACCCATGCGTAATTATTGGTTGTGACTGTATTCTGCGAAGACTGCAGTTTGAACAGGAAGGGATTGACCAGGAGATTGGCAAGGTAATGGTTCAAAACCGCGTTATTGGGTTTTCTACCTATGGGGAGCAGTTCAACGGGTTACATGTGAATCAGACCTTCACGGGAATCGCGATTGGGGAGTAATATGTCTGAAAACAGAGTTGATGCAGAACCAGTAAGCGCGATTCTATCCGGTGAATTCGCCAGAAAACTCGCTGCCCGCGACAAAACGATTGAAGTGCTTAAACGGCGAATAGCACGGGAATCCCATCTAAGCAATACCACGCCTTTTGCTATCCTTGAGCAAAATGTAGGTTTGGAAAAAGTTGTGGCCCTCAAGACGCAGGAGCTTGAAAAGAAACGTCGAGAACTGGAAACAGCGCTGGATGAATTACGTATTACTCAGTCTCAGCTACTCCAGGCACAAAAAATGGAATCTATTGGCCAACTTGCCGCAGGGATTGCCCATGAAATTAATACACCTGCTCAATATGTCTCAGACAATGTTGGTTTCGTAAAATCAGCCTCAGATTCTCTGTTACACCTACTCGATGCTGCGTTAATACTGGCAGATTCAGTTCGTGAGCAAATGACAGAAATGCCTGCATTACAGGCATTTGATACTGCGTTAAAAAAAACTAAAGTTGATTTTTTTCGCCAACAAGTTCCAAATGCACTGGATGAATCACTCGAAGGACTGGGGCGTATTACTAAAATTGTTTCTGCGATGAAAGAGTTTTCCCATCCATCACAAAATGAAAAAGAATATGCAGACATCCGTGAAATTATTAATACTACAATAACGGTAGCACGTAATGAGTGGAAATATGTTGCCACTCTCAATACTTATTTCGCAGATAATCTACCACAAGTCCCTTGCCTGCGAGATATGATTGGCCAGGTCATTCTTAATCTGGTTATCAACGCTGCTCATGCCATCGCAGATAAAGTACAAGCAGGAGTCAAAGAAAAAGGAAACATTGAGATTTCAGTTATACCGAAAAATGATTATCTTGAAGTAAAAGTTAAGGATGATGGCACTGGTATTCCTGAAAATATTCGTAACCGTATTTTCGAACCTTTCTTTACTACCAAAGCAGTCGGAAAAGGCACAGGCCAGGGGTTGGCTATTGTGTATTCAACCATTGTTGATAAACATCACGGGCAAATCCGTTGTGAATCTGAACCTGGTATTGGTACTACCTTCATAATTGAGCTTCCCTTGCACTACATTGCGGAGGGTAATGAGGCATGCAAGTAATGTTTGTCGATGATGAAAGCCGTGTGCTTTCAGGAATTGAACGAGCACTCATGATGCAGGATACGGGGTGGTTTTACCGTTTTGCCACCAGTGGTCAGGATGCGCTTGCCATGCTAGAAGAACACCCTGCAGATGTAGTGGTATCTGATATGCGCATGCCATTTATGGATGGAGCAGAATTGCTGGCACAAGTGCGGGAACGCTGGCCCAGAGCTATTCGAATCATACTTTCCGGCTATTCGGATGCCGAAGCGACATTGAGAATGCTGGATGTTGCTCACCGTTTTGTGGCGAAGCCCTGCGATAGTAAAACGCTCCTGGCAACAGTTGAGAATGCGCTCGCGCTACGCAATATGTTTCTGGATCCGAAGGTCGCTGAAATCGTAGGCCGCATCAACTATCTTCCCCCGGCACCAAAACTGTTTCTTGAAATATCTCGGCACATCAACAACCCTGGGGCAGATACCCGGAAGATTATTGACTTACTGAGTAGCGACCCGGCCCTGACTGCCAGAATCATGCAACTGGCAAATTCAGCCTGGTTTTCCCGTGGAAACCAGGTTAGTGACATTGGAAAAGCGATAACGAACCTTGGTCTGGAACAAGTAAAGCTACTTGTGCTCGCCTCGCATGTTTTTACTGAGGCAAAAACTGATCCTTATGTTGAACAACTTCAGCAAAAGGCAATGCTTGCTTCAGGGCTTGCCACTCGCATTGCTGGCAAACAAGGGCCAGAACAAACCGCATCCTTGCTTGCTAATACAGGGTTGCTTATCCCTGAATTACGCACACCTGAGTATGTGAAAGAAACGACCGCGTGCAATACCCCATTAAGTGCTGCGATCAGTGCATATCTTTTAACCCTGTGGGGGTTGCCCGCAGAAATTACTGATGCCGTTGCTCATCACCAGCACCCTGCCCGCCTGGAAAATGAAACATTTGGTATCACTGGCGTGGTTCATGTCGCCGTTATGCTCGCAAATGATTGCTCCCCAGACCTGAGTTATCTGGAACAAACAGGCATGCTGAATAAACTGCCACAGTGGCAGGCAATGCTAACTGAATTACAGGAAACGACTAATGACTGAAACCACTTTGCCCAGAGTACTCTGCGTGGATGATGAACCTAATGTACTGGCAGCAATGGAACGCAATCTTTTTGGTGAGTTTGATGTGGTGACAGCCAACAGTGGTGAAGAGGGTTTGGCCCTGCTCGGCCGTGGAGAGGTTTTCTCAGTAATAATGTCTGACATGCGCATGCCTGGTATGGATGGCGCCACTTTTCTTTCACGAGCGAAAGCCATTTGCCCTGACAGCGTTCGGCTACTTTTGACCGGGCAGGCAGATCTTGCTTCATCAATTGCCGCAATCAATAAAGGGGCTATTTTCCGCTACCTCTGTAAACCCTGCCCCAAAGATGAACTGGTTTCTGTATTAAGTGAAGCTGTCAATCAATACCGGCTCATTTGTGCGGAAAAAACATTGCTGGCGACCACGCTCACAGCCTCCGTGAAGACGCTCACTGAAGTCCTTGCCATGGTTGCGCCCTGGGCCTTTCAGCGGGCAGCCTATGCACAGGCTTGTGTTCAGTTCGCGTTACCAAAACTGGGTTGGCCAGATGAATGGATTTACACCATTGCTGCATCATTAAGCCAAATTGGTTGTGTTGGTATTCCCGCAGATATTGTCCAGGCTGACGCGGCGCAGCGTAAACTTAGTGAAGATGAACAGCGACTTCTTCATGATCACCCTGAAATTGCCGCCCGGTTGACTGAGCAAATCCCTCGCCTGGAGCAGGTTGCGGAAATTATACGCTATCAGAATAAATGTGCTCCGCCGGATAGTGCCATTGAAGTTAGCCGGGGAGCACATTTATTGCGTGCCGCACTGGAACTGGAACGCCATGTTTCCAGAGGTCATACCAAGGATAACCAATGGAATATCTTACGTGCAGTGCGCCCTGCTCTGCCTGAATATATCATTAAAGTGCTGGGTGATTTTCGTATTAATGCTGTTGTTACGCGCAGTGCGAACATCCATGAATTAATGCCAGGCTGGGTAGTGGATGAAGACATCCGAACAACAAATGGTTTGATGGTACTGACTAAAGGCCATGAGCTGACAGACACAGCAATATCAGCGCTGAAAAGGCTACTGGACCTTGGTGCTGTTCAGGAACCCGTTCGGGTACGTGGTTTAGTTGAGAATCAGGTCTTATAATAAGACGCCCATAGCAGGAAAGTCCGTTATGAGGCGAGATAAAGCGAGGTGAGTTATCTTCCGTGTGATTTCAATGGCGGCGTAATACACCGCCAAATATATATCTGTGCAATAATCAGGGAACAGCAAGCACCGCGCAATTACACAGGTCATCGCTTTCAAACTGAGTAATATTACCGGCCTGTAACCCGGGAACCGGAAATACGCGCACAGTAAGTGGCTTGTTTAAACGAAAAGCCATCGTCCCGGTATCTCTCATTAAAGCAGCGAGTTTTTCAACAGAGACATCACCAGGGACGGGAACAGTATCCAGACCAATTCCACAAACAGCGCTGTATGTCAGCAAAGCACGAATATCAAAGTTTGATTTTACAGAGCCATCCGCTAATCCCTTATCTTCAGTTAACGCAAGCATTAACCCGGAAAAACCCACTAAATCGGTTTCCTTGATTGATTTAAATACCTTTGTTAATAAGCCAGAAACTTCAACGGTACCTGCTGCACCAAAGTATTCCACGCCCATTTGTTCATAGACTTCAGCCATACTGGCGCAATTTTTTGATGGCGCAGCTGAGCTATCAAAACCTGAAAATTTGAAAGGTAACTCTATTTCGGCATCAGTAATAATTTGTTGAATTGCAGAGATATGATACTGAAGAGCGGTATGCAGTATTTTATAATAACTACTGAACCTTTCGTTATGGCTGGTGGCTTTTGTTTCTGCATTAAAAGCTTTCAGTGTGCTGACCAGCAAGTCTGGTGTTTCAAGGCCAATGACAAAACAATCGCCTGACTCACTCTGATGATACCCTGCCGGGAAATAAGGAATGAGCGGTTTACAGTTGAAGTTAACGGTGAAATTAAAATTACCTTCCCCACGGGGCGTTATCGCACTGATTTCTTTCACGCACAGAGCAGCCGCGCTTATGAGCTCATTATCGAGAATGCCAGACTCATCAAGAGGAACATTCACGCACGCATTGCATAAATCACCAAATTCATTAATAAGCGCCGGAAGCAACTCAATTTCTCTTGCTGTCTTAGCTTCACCAACAGCAAATCTGACCCGTATTCCTGACTGGCTATGCTCAGCCAGTAACTCACTAATATAACGTAAATCAGTCCGGGCGCTCTCTAAACTGCTTAAATTGAGATACTCCCCAAATGGATTTGTCACAATACGAACAGATTGTACTGTATAGTGATGACTTTGAAACTCAGCAGTTAACTCTGATAAAAACCTCGATGCTTTGCTAATTTCATTTTTCCAGCTTTCTTTATCCTTATTTAAAGATAAAAATGCCGTTATCGTCCGTATGTTACATAGTGTTTTATCTTTATAATCCACCCGACACTCCCTATACATTTTCGCCATAACTGAAAGGGCAACCCAAACAATGGCTGCGATACAAAACCATATCATACTTGTAGCAATCAGGACGAAGATACACTGATAACAACGGGCTTTGCATTCTCCTGGCCAGTAGATTAATACAAATACAGTGGCTTTTCGCATTCTGGCGATATGTGTTACCTGGTTGATACCAATAATGTGGTGGCCCGGTAATGGAGCAGTTATCCGTTATCTGTGCACACTTGCGGAATAACGGATAACAGGCCCCGGATTATCATATTGTAAAACGCCAGCTATTATCTCCTCTTCTGCAATTAGCTATTTCAGCGTTCTATTCCCGATGGATACTGGATTCGGCCATCCACTGTTCAGCATCTTCGCCAGCAGGGATATACAGTGAAGCGGTGCTATCTGTTGCAGCCTGCCAAACAGCTTCAGCCACATCAGATGCATGAGTCACCGGACCGTTATCTTGCTGTACATTCTTTACGAATTGCTCAAACACCGGAGCATAATCAGGGTCATCTATACCACGTATATGTGGACGGGCATTGTCACCGAAACGGGTTTCGGGAGAACGACCAGGCAAAACAATATGCACCCGGACACCGAAAGGTTTCACTTCCATTGCCAGAGATTCAGTAAACGCATTTACCGCTGCTTTACTTGCCCGGTAAACACCAACAATCGGCAATGTTTTCAGGGTTACCGTAGATGTCACGTTAATAACAACCCCAGAGCGACGATGGCGCATTTGTGGAACAAAAGCCTGTATCATAGCCAGTGTTCCAACCGCGTTAGTCTGAAACAAAGCATAAATTGTTTCAGGGTCAGTCAATTCAACCGGAGCTGGGGCCCCGAACCCCGCGTTATTTACCAGCACATCGACAGCCCCTGCGGCCTCCGCTGCCTGTGCAATACTTGCCGGGTCAGTTATGTCGAGTTTTATCAAGCGAAGCCTGTCAGATAAGGGTAATAAACCTTCACGCGGCGTTCGCATCGTTGCAATAACATCCCAGCCTTTTTCAATAAACAACTTCGCTGTTTCCAGGCCAAAACCTGATGAGCAACCTGTAATCAATACCTTAGGCATAATCGTCTCCACTAGAAGTTAACACTGACAGAGTAGTACTTAATGATTGGACGTTATATAATCAAGAATCGCCATTACTTTAGAAATAGTCTCGATAATGACTACAGATCCTCTTGCTCAAATTGTCACTTTGCTACAGCCTGCTGCACGTTTTACAAAACTGGTGGAATGTAGCAGCCTGTGGCGAATTCACCGTGAGGAAACCGGTGAGCCTTTATATTGCGCAATTCTTGAGGGTAGTTGCCGTATGACCTTCGGTGGGGATCAACAATTCACCCTGCATGCCGGAGACTTTATACTCGCGCCGGCAATGAAGGATATGGTCAGTGCCAGCCTTGACGCCCCTGAAAGCATGCCTTTTACCCACCCAATACAAATAAGCGAAGGGTATTTCCGCGTGGGAAGCCAGGATGGCCCGGCTGATCTACGCATGCTGGTTGGGCATTGTAGTTTCGGCGCGCTGGATGCTGCACTGCTTGTTTCGTTATTACCTGAGGTCGTTGTGGTACACAATCAGCCCCGGCTCACCACACTCATGCAGCTCATCAACGAGGAAATGCGTGCACAATGGGCAGCAAAAGAACCCGTCCTGGAACGGTTGCTGGAGGTGCTGTTGATTGAGGCGTTACGATCCAGAACGGAAACCACATCTGCACCCGGGCTGATTCGTGGACTGGGGGACGAACGGCTTGCTGCCGCGCTGCGTTCAATGCATTCCCACCCGCAACGGACCTGGACTATTGCAGAACTTGCTACCGAGGCCGCTTTATCCCGTTCAGCCTTCTTCGCGAGGTTTAACCGTATCGTCGGCTTGCCGCCAATGGAATATTTACTGGCCTGGCGTATGACACTCGCTAAGCAGTATTTGCGGGAGCAGCAACTGAACGTTGAACAAGTTGCCATACAGGTGGGTTACCGCTCGGCAAGCAGCTTTAGTGTTGCCTTTGCCAGGTATGTTGGCCTGCCTCCCGCACGCTATGCACGGGGGGCAACACTTTCACCGCAGACAACCCCCGGCAGCCTTGCGCATGGTTAAACCCCAGGTACTTCGTACAGCCTATTTTCAGCAGTTCAGGACAAATCTGGCACTCCAACGGAAACTGACCAGGGGGTACTCGCAAACTGAGTGAGAATATATGCGATAACCGGGTGTGCCCCTACAACAGCACACCGCAGATAGCCCGCGATAGTGTCAATTCTGATTTATCTTTCTCAGAGAGGGTGAGTAGCTTAACAAAGCGATGTATTTTCGCGTTCCTGCCGCAGTATGGGAGAATTGGTTATGGTGGTTCCTCACGAGTGAAAAACAACCCAAAGGCTCATACAATATAAGTAAAGATATCAAGATTGTAAAAATGGGATAATATCATTTTACGTCTGATATCTTTTCTCGGAAAAACACATTAAACCATCTCTTTAATCCATTTTAAAAATGCGTGAATCTTTGGTCTGGTTTCATCACTTTTACGGCAGATAAGATCATATCCAAAACCAGAAGACACATGCTCAAAAGGTGCAACAAGTTCACCCGATTCTACATATGGTTTGATAATATGATATCTACCTAATGCCACCCCCATGGAGTTTCTGGCTGCAACCATTGTAAGCTCCTCATGATTGAAAACGTATTTGTGTTTTAATATATTTGGGTTTCTATTTGTCGATATCAACCAATGTTGCCACTCGTTAAGGGGTGACAAAAACTCCAACGATTCAGTGCAGTGAAGAAAAGTTACATCTTTGAGGTGATTATCGTTTTCAAGTAAGTGAAAACGTTTAGCATATTCAGGTGTACAAACAGGAGTTAGAAACTCATCAAATAAACGCACATGATAGAAATCAGGATGTTTTTCATTTCCATAATAAATAGCAATATCTACAGGTTGATTTTGAAAATCCAGTTTACTGGCCTTAACTCTAATTTTAACATCAAGGTGTGGATATAAGCATTGAAAGGTGGATAATCTGGGAACCAGCCACAAATGTGCAAATGTTGGAGCCACTCCAATATATAACTCACCTCTTAATTCGTTAAATCTAATATCATCTATTTCAGAAAAAATAGCTGAAACAGATTTTGTTAAGATTCTCAACATCCGTTCACCTTCTGCTGTCAATTCAAGTTTCCTTGTCAAACGTATAAAAAGTGCAAAACCGAGATCTACTTCAAGTTTTTTCACTCTTTGACTTACAGCACTCTGCGTTAAACACAATTCTTCTGCAGCAAGGGTAAAACTAAGAAATTTAGCTACCACACTGAAAGTATACAGATTTGCTAAAACATTCTCTTTGTTGGCCATAGGTATTCGCTTCCATGTATAAGCTATTTTAATGCATAAGCTACGCGATGTTGTTTGTCGATATTGGTTGTTTTATGAAAGATTAACATAACAATCTATCTAAGGAATAACCATAATGAGTAATAACTTAAAAGTTGTCGTTATTGGAGGAGGCTCCAGCTATACACCAGAACTGATTGATGGCCTAATAAGTCGTCATACTGAGTTTCCAGTCAGTGAATTATGGCTAGTAGATATAGAAGAAGGAAGAGAAAAAGTTAATATCATTTCTGAACTTGCAAAGCGAATGATAAAACATAAAGGGTTACATATCGATATTAAAGTTACCCTTGATCGCCGCCTTGCTCTCAAAGATGCCGACTTTGTTTGTTCTCAATTTAGAGCAGGTTGTCTGGATGGCCGTATTCGAGATGAACGCATCTCTCTTAAGTACGGAATGATTGGCCAGGAAACTAATGGTTTGGGTGGTTTTGCCAATGCATGTCGTACTATTCCTGTAACACTTGAAATCTGTCGAGAAATGGAAGAACTTTGTCCAGATGCCTGGTTTCTTAACTTCACGAACCCTTCAGGAATGGTCACCGAGGCAATTCTGAAGTACACAAAAATAAAAGCCATTGGATTATGTAATGTACCAGTAATTATGGAGAAAGGAATTTCTCAACTAATTAATGCCCGAGAAGGTGAGTTTATTATGCAAGTGGCTGGCCTTAATCATTTGATATGGGCGCGTAAAGTACTATACCAAGGCGATGATAAGTTAGATTTTGTCATGGATGAAATACTTAAAGGTAATGATCCTCTGGTTCCTTCCAATATTCCTCCGTTTGAATGGCCTGACGATCTCCTGAGGAAAATGGGAATGATCCCATGTGCATATCTACGATATTATTACATGAGTGATGACATTATGAAGCAGGAGCAAATTGAGGCAAATGGTGAAGGAACTCGTGGTGAAGTAGTTAAAGAAATAGAGAAAAAACTTTTTGATATTTATAAGAACCCAGCACTTGAAGAAAAACCTAAGGAACTCGAGAAAAGAGGTGGACAGTATTATTCCGAGGCCGCATGTGAGCTAATGGCCTCCATATATAATGATAAACGAAAAATCATGCATGTTAATACTCGAAACAATGGCGCAATCAGCGGATTGCCCAACGACTGTGTCGTTGAAGTCAGCTCAATCATCACTAAAAATGGTCCATTGCCTCTTAATGTCGAGCCATTTCCTGATGATACACTACGGCTTATCCAGCTTATGAAAGAATTCGAAACGCTGACAGTTGAAGCCGCAGTAAAGGGCGATCTTGTTGCAGCAAAACGAGGTCTAATTCTAAATCCAATCGTAAATACTGGTACGATATTGGATGAGGCTCTCAAAGAAACGGTATTTGAAAACCAAGAATACATGCCTCAATTTCTCTGGATGTTTGACAAAAGTTAAATTTTAATTAATTAGGAACCAATAACACTTTATTTAATTTACATATAAATATTTCAGTGTTGTTAAGAATTGAATGATAGCTTGCTTTTAAATCTAAAGGTTCAAACATGACAAGAGTTATGGATAAATTAACATCATTTCTGGATCGGCATTTTGTCCCATATGCGGCAAAAATTGCTAATCAAAGACATCTACAAGCTATCAGAGATGGCTTAGTTATGTCTATGTCGTTAGTTATCGTTGGTTCAATTTTTTTAATTATCGGTAATATACCGATTCCTGGATATGCCAACCTAATGGCATCTATCTTCGGCAATGGCTGGAAAGAGGCGCTATCTATACCTGTAGGTGCTACCTTTGGCCTGCTCGGTTTATTTGTTAGTTTTGGGGTTGCTTACAGATTGGCTGAGAAATATTCTTTGGATGCCGTTACCTCTGCTCTTGCTTCGGTAACTGCCTTCATGATTGTTTCACCATACGAAATTTCTGTTTTTATTAAGGAGTTAGGTAAAAACATAGATGTATCTGGAATTAATCTAAATTACATGGGTGCCAAAGGAATGTTTGTATCTATTCTGATGGCTATATTTTCCGTTGAAATAATGCGATTCTTTGTTAGAAAAAATCTGGTAATCAAAATGCCAGATAGTGTTCCCTCTGCTGTCTCTAAATCATTCACAGCATTAGTACCCATATTCTTTATAGTTCTATTCGCTCTTGCTTTACGTATTGGAATCCAAAATACCAGCTGGAAAAATATACATATACTCATTCAAACATTCGTATCACAACCACTTTTACATGCTGGTGGTTCCTATTGGGGTGCAATGCTCACTACTTTTTTTATTAGTATACTATGGGCGGTAGGTCTTCATGGCTCAACTATCGTTCAGGCGGTAATGATGCCGATTTGGTTAACCCTGATGGATCAAAACAGGATTGCTTTCGAATCAGGTAAAGAAATACCCAATATAGTTACCTTTGATTTCTTTTACTTCTCAACAAAAATGGGAGGAGCTGGTTCGACATTAGTACTGGTGTTATTTATGGCATTTCTGGCGAAATCTCAACACTTGAAAGAAATTGGTAAATTATCGATAGTACCAGGAATATTCAATATTAACGAACCTGTTATTTTTGGTGTTCCAATTGTACTTAATCCATTACTACTTATCCCTTTTATTATTGCACCGCTTATTGCTACAACGACTACCTATTTTGCTATGGCAACAGATATTGTCCCTAGATTGACCGGGGTCACCCTCCCCTGGACGACTCCAATAGGAGTGTATGGTTTTTTAGCTACTAATGGTAGTGTTGCTGCTGTTATATTGACCGCTGTTAACTTACTGATTGTTGGTGTTATTTATTATCCTTTTTTCAAAGTCTTCGACAGACAAAAATGTCAAGAAGAACTCAAAAAAGAACAAGATATTGCAGTTTAACAATAGAAAATTTATGTGAACTTAATCACCGATGAGGTTATACGATGAAAAAGATAATTTTATGCTGTATGGCAGGTATGTCCACGAGTATGTTGGTTGCTAAAATGCAGCGTGCAGCTAATGAAGCAAACATAGAATGTGAAATATATGCAGTAGCTGCTGACCAACTAAAATCAAATCTAGATGGTGCAAACGCTGTTTTGTTAGGACCACAGATTAGCTATAAATTACCTGAGATAAAACAATTATGTAATAAAGTTAATGTACCATGTGATGTCATAAATATGCTGGATTATGGTTCAATGAATGGTGCCAGGGTTTTAAATTTTGCCATGAAAATGTTTCTTGAGCCTGCTGATTAATTTTTATTAATTGCTATTCTAATTTTTAATTCCGATTATATAAAATATAAGAAGGTGAAAGATGAAAATTAAAGATATAGAAATTTTTTGCGCGGATTTTGAACCGTCCTCACCAAACGAACCTGTTTTTATTAGAATTAATACGGACGAAGGAATTAGCGGTTTTGGTGAAGCAGGCGTTGCCTATGGTAATGCAAAACTCGGTGCCATTGGGCAACTGCAGGACTTTGGCAAGTTGATCATCGGACAAGATCCTTTTGCAATAGAAAAAATTTGGGATCAACTTTACAGAGATACTTTCTGGGGACAAGGTGGAGGTACAATAATTTTTTCAGCCATTAGTGCTATTGATATTGCCCTTTGGGATATCAAAGGTAAGGCATTAAATGTGCCCGTATATGAATTATTAGGAGGGAAAAGTCAAGACAAAGTTAGAGCCTACGCCAGCCAAATTCAATTTGGTTGGGATAATAAAGAAGTACCGTTACCAGGAATTACACAATTATCAGATGCTGCAAAGAAGGCAGTAAGTGAAGGTTATACAGCTATTAAAGTCGATCCTTTACAAAGAGATATTCATGGAAATAAAAATAAGAGAAATGATGGTTTTTTAATTCATGAAAAGTTGAAACTTTGCAGGGATAGACTAGTTGCTATTCGCGAAGCGATTGGCGACGATGTAGATATTATACTGGAGTTACATGCCAAGACAGATTTCAACTCGGCTTTGCAAATTAATAAACTTATTAAGGATCTTAATATCCTTTATATGGAAGAACCATGCGTATCGCTAAATGCAGCACTATTTAAAGAGCTACGTAATAACGTTGATGTTCCACTTGCAGCTGGTGAAAGAATATTCTCTCGATATGGTTTTCGGCCATTTTTAGAGAATCGTTCTCTTGATGTCATTCAACCAGATATTGCTACTTGTGGTGGTATTTCGGAAGCCAAAAAAATCTGTGACATGGCGAGAATATATGATGTGTTAGTTCAGCCACATATTTGTGGTGGCCCAATTTCAGTTGCGGCAGCTTTACAGATAGAAGCAACAATTCCTAATTTCTGCATTCATGAACACCATATAGGAAATTTAAGTAACTTCAGTAGAAACCTGGGGGAATATGATATCCAACCGATTGATGGCTATATCACTATTCCAGACAGACCAGGCATCGGCCAAAACATTCCGGAATTAATCATTAATAAATGCAACAGTATAAAGATAAGTTAATAACTTTCAATTAGTTTGAGGGGGTATTTTGTATAATCATATGAATTTAGAGTCTGCGATCATGGAACTCATTATAAATGCGGGGCAATCGAAGTCCTATGCTTTTGAGGCCTTATCATATGCAAAGAGAGGAGAGTTTGAGAAAGCAAAAGAGTTAATAGAAAAATCAAAGCAAGCTGCTAATAAAGCGCATGTGGTCCAAACTGAATTTATAGGTCTGGATGAAGGCTGTGGAAAATTACCTATAACTCTTATTATGGTTCATGCACAAGACCATATTATGACATCCATTCTGGCTCGTGAGTTAATAGAGGAATTAATAGATGTATATAAAAATAAAAACTAGCAAACTGTTCTAATGATATTCATTTTTTTAAAATGATAATATCCCCCAGAGCAAGTTTAAAAGATAAGCGTAGAATGATGTTTCCTAATTCTCTTTAAGATTCGCAATTTATATGTGTTTAATAATTACTACGCTTACGTACCACTCAGGTCCACTTCTGACACAGAGTAGTCGGCCTAATTAGATTTGGCTATGTACCTGAATGTGCCAGTTTATCTTTGGGTATAAGATTGCGTAGTCTGGTATCAGTCAGCATTTTTCGACCGATTATTACCATACACCATCAAAAACACTCAACATGATAGCGGACGTAATCCATGGCATTACCGATGAATCATCCCCATCAAAATACCACGGTCAAACCGTACCTGGCGTTGCCAGACATTGCTAAAAATGACTAAGCCAAAAACAATAAATATCCTCCGGCATAGCCGGAGGTTTTTCATATGCGCCTGTAAGGCTCTGTTACCAGCCGCGCCCTAACAGGCGCACCGCGATCTGACATTTGCATCTAACGATTACTTACTGCCCGTGAACGGGCTGCCCGGATAAGGGATTGACAGCTGTTCCCCCATTTTATCCTCTGCAAGCTGGTGCTTTATGTATTCTTGTATCCTGGCCGTATTTTTCCCTACCATATCAACGTAATATCCTCGGCACCAAAACTCCCTGTTTCGGTATTTGAACTTCAAATCCCCAAACTGCTCATAAAGCATCAGGCTGCTTTTTCCTTTCAGGTATCCCATAAATCCCGAGACACTCATCTTGGGTGGGATTTCCAGAAGCATATGGATATGATCCACACAGCATTCCGCTTCCAGAATATTCACGTTTTTCCATTCACACAGCTTTCTTAAAATACTGCCAATTACTCGCCGTTTTTCCCCGTAGAACACCTGTCTTCGGTACTTCGGCGCAAAAACCATATGATATTTACAGTTCCATCGCGTGTGCGCTAAGCTCTTTTCGTCCCTCATTGGGACCCCCTTTTGATTTCTTGTTGAACGTTTGCAGTTGCCAGACCGCAACCTGTTTTAACAAATCAAAAGGGGTTTTTATAACTGGCCCAAAGCTGAAAGCTTTACTGAACCCCCAGCCTAGCTGGGGGTTTTCTGTGCACAACAAAAAAAGCCCGCAGTTACGCGGGCTTAAGCTTGATTTAGTGCCTGTGAGCGCCAGACGTTTCTGGTTGGAAACTCATTCCCACTCAATCGTAGCTGGCGGTTTACCGGAAATATCATAAACCACGCGGGAAATACCGTTCACTTCGTTAATAATCCGGTTGGAAACGCGGCCAAGGAAGTCATACGGCAGGTGCGCCCAGTGTGCTGTCATGAAATCGATAGTTTCAACAGCGCGCAGAGAAACCACCCAGTCGTACTTACGGCCATCGCCCATCACACCAACAGAACGTACCGGCAGGAATACAGTGAACGCCTGGCTAACTTTATCGTAGAGATCGGCTTTACGCAGTTCTTCAATAAAGATGGCATCGGCACTACGCAGCAGATCGCAGTATTCTTTCTTCACTTCCCCCAGCACGCGAACACCAAGGCCCGGCCCCGGGAACGGGTGGCGATAGAGCATATCGTATGGCAGACCAAGCTCCAGACCAATTTTGCGGACTTCATCTTTAAAGAGTTCTTTGAGCGGTTCAACCAGGCCCATTTTCATCTCTTTCGGCAAGCCGCCCACATTGTGGTGTGATTTAATCACATGTGCTTTACCGGTTGCAGAAGCAGCCGACTCGATAACATCAGGGTAGATAGTGCCCTGGGCCAGCCACTTCACGTCTTCCAGGCGCAGTGCTTCTTCGTCAAAAACTTCAACAAACACGCGACCAATGGTTTTACGTTTGGCTTCAGGGTCATCAATCCCAGCCAGAGCAGTCAGGAAGCGCTCTTCTGCATTCACATGAACAATGTTGAGACCAAAACGGTCACCGAACATTTCCATCACCTGGCTGGCTTCGTTAAGTCGCAGCAGGCCATTATCTACAAACACGCAAGTCAGGTTCTCACCAATAGCGCGATGCAGCAGCATAGCCGTTACAGATGAATCCACCCCGCCAGACAGGCCAAGGATCACTTTATCTGAACCTACCTGCTCGCGAATGCGGGATACCGCGTCATCAATAATTCGCGCAGGCGTCCACAGAGCTTCACATTGGCAAATATCGCGTACAAAACGGTCCAGAATACGCTGCCCCTGGCGGGTGTGCGTTACTTCCGGATGGAACTGTACACCATAAAAACGTTTTTCTTCGTTAGCCATAATGGCAAACGGGCAACTCTCTGTGCTGGCGACAGTCACAAAGTCAGACGGAATTGCAGTGACTTTATCGCCATGGCTCATCCAGACATCAAGCAACGGGCGGTTTTCGCCGCTCAGGCTGTCTTCGATGCCGTGAATCAGGGCAGAATCCGTCATCACTTCAACCTGAGCATAACCAAACTCACGCTGATTAGAACCTTCTACATGGCCGCCTAACTGCATTGCCATGGTTTGCATGCCGTAGCATACACCCAGTACCGGTACGCCTGCCGTGAAGACATATTCCGGCGCACGAGGGCTGTTTTCTTCTGTGGTGCTCTCCGGGCCGCCAGACAGGATTATCCCGTTCGGATTAAAGGCGCGGATTTGTTCTTCTGTTACATCCCAGGCCCACAGTTCACAATAAACGCCCAGTTCACGCACGCGGCGCGCAACCAACTGAGTGTACTGAGAACCGAAATCAAGAATGAGGATGCGATGGTTATGGATATTTTCCGTCATTGACGCTAATTCCGAGGCAGAGAATAAAGAATCGCCCGGCACAATTGCCGGGCGTGAATAATCATGAGCCCAGACGGTAGTTCGGAGACTCTTTGGTGATGGTCACATCATGAACGTGACTTTCCTGAATCCCGGCACCGCTGATACGTACAAATTCCGCTTTAGTGCGTAATTCATCAATAGTACCACAGCCGGTCAGGCCCATACATGAACGCAGGCCACCCATTTGCTGATGAACGATTTCTTTCAGCCGACCTTTATAGGCAACACGGCCTTCAATTCCTTCTGGTACCAGTTTGTCCGCTGCGTTATCACTCTGGAAATAGCGGTCTGAAGAACCTTTGGACATAGCGCCCAGAGAACCCATCCCACGGTAGGATTTAAAAGAACGGCCCTGATAGAGTTCAATTTCACCCGGAGATTCTTCAGTACCTGCCAGCATGGAACCAACCATAACCGCACTTGCACCAGCAGCCAGCGCTTTCGCTATGTCGCCAGAGAAGCGAATACCGCCATCAGCGATAACCGGAATACCAGTGCCTTCCAGCGCTTCTACTGCGTCGGAAACAGCCGTAATTTGCGGTACACCCACACCGGTTACGATACGGGTAGTACAGATGGAACCTGGGCCAATCCCTACTTTCACTGCGCTGCAACCGGCATCTGCCAGTGCACGAGCACCCGCAGCCGTTGCCACGTTACCACCAATGATTTGCAGGTTAGGATATTTAGCGCGAGTTTCACGAATACGCTGCAGCACACCTTCAGAATGACCATGAGAAGAGTCAATCAGCAGAATATCAACGCCAGCTGCAACCAGTGCATCTACACGCTCTTCGTTGCCGGCACCAGCACCTACCGCCGCACCGACACGCAGACGGCCATGTTCGTCTTTACAGGCGTTCGGTTTACGTTCAGCTTTCTGGAAATCTTTAACGGTTATCATGCCGCGCAAATGGAAGCTTTCGTCCACCACCAGCGCTTTCTCAACACGTTTTTCATGCATTTTAGACAACACAACATCGCGTGACTCGCCTTCACGAACCGTAACCAGTCGTTCTTTCGGCGTCATATAAACGCTGACAGCCTGGTTCAGGTCAGTCACAAAGCGGACATCACGCCCGGTGATGATCCCGACCAGTTCATTATCGGCCGCCACAACCGGGTAGCCCGCGAAACCATTGCGTTCGGTCAGTTCTTTTACTTCACGCAAGGTGGTGGTTGGCAGAACGGTTTGTGGGTCAGTAACAATGCCGCTTTCGTGTTTTTTCACCCGGCGAACTTCTTCTGCCTGGCGTTCAATGGACATGTTCTTGTGGATAAAGCCAATCCCACCTTCCTGAGCCAGTGCAATAGCAAGGCGCGCTTCTGTCACGGTGTCCATGGCAGCAGACAGCATAGGAATATTCAGGCGAATGGTTTTCGTCAATTGAGTACTGAGATCTGCAGTATTCGGCAGGACAGTAGAATGAGCGGGAACAAGGAGAACGTCGTCAAACGTCAGTGCTTCTTTAGCGATACGTAGCATGGCAATATCTCAACCTGGGATGAATGAGAACAGATAAAATATTGCCGCGGCATTATACAGAGCATAAAGGGTGGCGGCTACATTTTTTTACTAAAAAGTCTTGCCTTCACCGACAGGCGGGTTACTATCGACTGAATAACTTGCTGATTTAGAATTTGATCCAGGTCACATGTCACAGTTTAATTCTCCATCAATTTTTTCTGTTAGCCGGCTGAATCAGGCAGTGCGCACGTTGCTGGAGCAAGACCTTGGGCAAATTTGGGTCAGCGGTGAAATATCCAACCTTTCGCAGCCCTCTTCCGGGCACTGGTACTTCACTCTCAAAGATGACAATGCCCAGGTGCGTTGCGCTATGTTTCGCAACAGCAACCGTCGTGTCACTTTCCGCCCACAACACGGGCAACAAGTATTAGTGCGAGCCAGTGTCACTCTCTATGAACCCCGTGGGGACTACCAGCTTATTGCAGAAAGCATGCAACCTGCTGGTGAAGGTTTGCTGCAGCAAAAATTTGCTCAGCTCAAGCAACGTCTGGCTGATGAAGGCTTGTTTGACCCGGCTCTCAAGAAACCGCTTCCTGCGCCGGCAACCTGTGTTGGTATCGTGACCTCAGCCACCGGGGCGGCCTTGCAGGATATTCTGCACATTCTCAAACGGCGGGACCCGGCATTGCCGGTGGTTATTTACCCCACAGCCGTTCAGGGGGCAGATGCCACCGGGCAAATAGTGCGGATGATAGAACTGGCCAATAAACGGGCCGAATGTGATGTTCTGATTGTTGGCCGTGGCGGTGGTTCACTGGAAGATTTATGGTGTTTTAACGAAGAAGCGGTGGCGCGGGCTATTGTGGCAAGCAGCATCCCGGTCGTTAGTGCAGTCGGCCATGAAACCGACATCACCATTGCCGATTTCGTTGCCGATTTACGCGCCCCTACCCCTTCCGCAGCCGCCGAAGTTGTCAGCCGTAACCAACAAGAACTGGTGCGCCAGCTCACCAGCCAGCAACAGCGGCTGGAAATGGCAATGGATTATTATATTGCGCAGCGCCAGCAGCATTTCAGCCAGTTGCGTCACCGCCTGGAGCAACAGCACCCACAGTTGCGCCTGGCTCGCCAGCAAACACGGTTGCTGGCTCTGCGCCAGCGCCTGTCTTCCGCGCTGGAAACTCGCCTGAAACGCGGCCAGTTGCAACAACAACGCCTTAACCAGCGTTTACAGCAGCAGCACCCCGGCATGCGGATCCAGCGCGCCAGCGCTACACTGCAGCAGGCAAACTTCCGTATGACCCAGGCAATTCGCAGCCAGTTAGGGCAAACCCGTGAGCGCTTTGGTCTGGCGGTTACTCATTTGGAAGCAGTCAGCCCGTTAGCAACACTCTCCCGTGGTTACAGCGTGACTGTCACCGGGAAAGGTGAAGTGGTTAAAGCTGTTACCCAAATTCAGGCTGGCGAGACCTTAACGACCCGGCTCAAAGATGGCGTGGTACAAAGCCAGGTTACTGCGATTTCCCCGGTCAAGAAAGGCCGCCAGCGGGCACGTAAAACACCGCAGGATTAACCGGCTGCAGGTTGCCACTCCACGCGCTTTTTGGAAATCAGCCCGTGGCCGTTCTGGCAGAAATAATCTATTGCACCGCAGGCTTTCAGGACTTCAAGCGGTTTATGGCATTCAGGGCACAACGGCTGTAACACCATAGTTTTATGGCATTTCTCACACACCCAGTGTTCACCCTGTTGGGTGCATTCACCCTGGCATTCGGGGCAACGATACTCCATTTATACTCCCTGGTTATTCTGTATTTCTGGTGGTAGTTTACGCGCCCTGGCCTGCCTGTTCAGTAACATTTTGCGCTGCAAAAGCTTAAAAAAATACAGCACCCACAGGCACTGTATTTTCTGGTTCAATAAACAATATTCGACTGCTTATTTGCTTTTCTTAATGTGCTGAATCAGACGCTTACGCTTACGCATTTGTGTTGGGGTCAGCGTATTGCGCTTATTCGCATACGGGTTATCGCCTTCTTTAAACTGAATACGAATCGGCGTGCCCATGACTTCCAGTGACTTGCGGAAGTAGTTCATCAGGTAGCGTTTGTAGGAATCCGGCAGGTCTTTCACCTGGTTGCCGTGAATTACCACAATAGGTGGGTTGTAACCACCTGCGTGGGCATATTTCAGTTTCACACGGCGACCACGCACCAGAGGTGGCTGATGATCGTCTACTGCCATCGTCATAATACGGGTCAGCATGGCGGTGCTCACACGTTTTGTGGCGCTGTCATAGGCTTCGCGTACTGATTCAAACAAGTTACCCACACCACTACCATGCAGGGCGGAAATAAAGTGAACCCGGGCGAAGTCAATAAAGCCCAGGCGGTAATCCAGAGTTTCTTTTACCTGCTCACGTACTTCCTGACTCAGACCATCCCACTTGTTCACGACAATAACCAGTGAACGCCCACTATTGAGGATAAAGCCCAGCAGGGAAAGATCCTGGTCTGAAATCCCTTCGCGGGCATCAATAACCAGCAGCACTACGTTCGCGTCTTCAATCGCCTGCAGAGTTTTAATCACCGAGAATTTCTCAACGGTGTCGGTGATTTTGCCGCGTTTACGCACACCCGCGGTATCTATCAACACGTATTCACGCTCGTCACGTTGCATCGGGATATAAATACTGTCACGCGTGGTGCCAGGCATGTCGTAAACCACAACCCGGTCTTCACCGAGAATACGGTTAGTTAGTGTTGACTTACCCACATTAGGGCGGCCCACAATGGCCAGTTTGATAGGTAAAGACTGCGGGTCAAAATCATCCTCTGGCTCTTCTTCCGGTTCACCGGCTTCTTTTGCCGCCAGAGCAGCCCAATACTCCGCATCTTCATCAACAGGTTCAGATGGGCTGACATCTTCCATCCAGGGCAGGAGAACCTGTTCGAGCAGGCTGGTAACACCACGTCCATGGGCTGCAGCAATAGGGACAATTTCCCCCATGCCCAAAGCATAGAAATCCGTAACAGCCTGGTCCGGATCAATACCGTCAGTTTTGTTTGCGACGACAAAAGTAGGCTTCTCACGGCTACGCAGGTGTTTGGCGATGGCTTTATCGGCAGGCATCAACCCCGCGCGAGCATCCACCATAAATAACACCACATCCGCTTCTTCAATTGCCAGAAGTGATTGTTCTGCCATCAGCGTTTCTACGCCGTCTTCAGTGCCGTCGATGCCGCCAGTATCAATTACAATGTACTCGCGGCCTTCAATTTCAGCGCGACCATATTTACGGTCCCGGGTTAATCCAGGGAAATCCGCCACCAGTGCATCGCGGGTGCGCGTTAAACGGTTAAATAATGTGGATTTACCCACATTCGGGCGCCCGACCAGCGCGACCACAGGTATCATTTTCAAAGCCTCATAACTTAAAAAAAACCAGCCAGGCACCACCCAAAAAGTGCGCCTGACTATAAACAGGAAACGGCCCCTGGCGAAATCAGGAGCCGTTTAGCTGATATCACACCCGGATAGTTTAGCGGGTTATGGCATATAACGTGCCATCTTTAGCCTGAATCAGCAATTTACCATCCGCGACAATCGGATTGGTCAGGAATCCTGAGCTGTCCACTTTCTGTTGTGCGACGAAGTGGCCATTGTCAGGGTCTATCCAGTGCATATACCCTTCGCTATCGCCCACAACCAGGTAGCCATTATACAACACTGGCGCAGTCAACAGGCGATGCAGTAAATCACTCTGTGTCCACTGGGTAACGCCACCATCAGTGCTCAAAGCCAGTACACGGTCATTCTGGTCAACCATGTAGATACGACCAGCGTCAACCACTATGTTATTCACTGAACCCAGGTCGCGTTTCCAGATTATCTGGCCGGAACGCAGGTCAAGTGCTGTCAGGTTACCGTTGTATGCCAGCGCATAGATAACTCCGTTAACGATAACTGGCGTGGTATCGACGTCACTCAGGCGATCGATCTCAGTCGGCCCGGTAGCCTGCGAAATGCGTTGTTGCCAAATCATCTGACCTGGTTGCAGTAATACCGCGGTAACACGGCCATTATCGCCACCAACAATCGCAGCACCGTAAGCTGTAGCAGGTGCAGACTCGCCACGCAGTGTCAGCGAAGGCATATCCAGGTTTACAGTCCATTTGATGGCACCACTGTTTTCATCCAGTGCCTGCAACATACCGTTACCTGTGTGAATCAGTACTACGCCATCACTCACAACCGGACTGGATAGTGCTTCACCAGCCACTGTCGTCTGCCAGGCAACGCTGCCGTCGGAAGTATTCAGCGCATAAACTTTCGCTTTTTCACTCCCCACATAAACATGACCACCTGCCACAGTCAGGCCACCAGAAAGCAGAGCGGGCAGGTTACTGGAGAAAAAGCCTGTTTTTTCTGACAAGTCAACCGACCAGACTTCTTTGCCGTCAGATTCACTGAGCGCTTTTACACGACCATGACGGTCTGCGGCATAAACCACGCCCGCATCTGCTGTCGGGTGAAGGTTTGAATAATACTTGCCAATACCGCTTCCAACAGAAACATCCCACGCAGTAGAGGGTGTGAACTGATTTTCAACGGTGGGCAGTGGGGACATTTTCACTACGTCTTCCTCACCGTTAAACAGTGAGCACCCACTCAGCAAAGTAACAGACAGCAGCCCTGGCAAAACTAATTTACGCAATTGCATCGGTGCCCTCTCAGCTGGACAAATTATTCATTTTCATTTGCATTATATTACGCAGTGCTGGCGAAGCATCTGCAATGCCCACACCTTTGCTCCACGCTTCGCGGGCAGATTTGGTATCGCCTTTACTTAACAGTGCATCGCCTTTGATGTCAGCAACCATGGCACTCCAGCCAGCACCTTTAATGCTGCCAAGTGTTGCCAGCGCATCATCAGCCTGTTTTAACTCCACCTGAATACGCGCCAGACGCAAGCCAATCAGTGCCTTAAGGTTTTCATCAGAGGTATCAGCCAGCCCTGCCTTCAGTTGTGCGGCAGCATTGGCAAAATCCTTTTTGTTGACGAGTTGTTCTGCTACATCCAGTGATGCCAGAGCACCATAAGTGCCTTTATTATCAGCGACAAATTTTTCCGCAGCAGCAAGGCTGCCAGGTTTATCCGCTTTCAATGCCTGAACCGTGTTCTGATACACCATAGATGACTCACGGGCGGAGTCCACCTGGTGGCTTGCCCAGTAACGCCAGCCTACCAGTGCACCAATACCTAACACAACGCCGACAGCCAGCGCTTTGCCGTTCTCGATGAAGAAGCGTTTGACTGCTTCAACTTGTTCGTTCTCGTTGTCGTAAATCTCCACGCAATCCTTCTCCTTAACGATAAGTTACCGGGATTAGCCCAGCAGCGTTTTCAAATGGCCAGCCACGTCACGTTGAGAAACGGTTTCCTGCTCGCCTGAACGCAAATCTTTCACCACGACTTTCTGGTTTGCGACTTCATTTTCACCCAGAACCAGAGCAACCTGAGCGCCCCATTTATCTGCCCGGGCAAATTGCTTTTTGAAGTTCCCGCCACCGTAGTTGGTCATCAGTTTACAGCCAGGCAAGCTGTCACGTACCTGCTCCGCCAGTTGCATTGCAGGAGACTGGGTACCATTGCCAGATGCCACCAGGTAAATATCGACAACAGAATCTGCAGTAAATTCCGGGTTAACTGCCTGAACCAGCAAAACAAGACGTTCCAGCCCCATAGCGAAGCCAACAGCAGGCGTCGCACGCCCACCCAGTTGTTCAACCAGGCCATCGTAACGCCCACCGGCACAGACAGTCCCCTGGGCTCCAAGACTGTTGGTTACCCATTCAAAGACAGTGCGGTTGTAGTAATCAAGGCCGCGCACCAGGCGCTGATTGACGGTATAGCCGATACCGGCGTCGTCCAGGAAAGCACACAAACCGGCGAAATGTTCACGAGATTCTTCATCCAGATAGTCGCCCAGCGCAGGCGCATCGTTTAACAGAGCCTGAACTTCCGGGTTTTTTGAATCAAGAACGCGCAACGGGTTGGTATACATACGGCGCTTGCAGTCTTCATCCAGCTTATCTTTATACTGTTCCAGATAAGCAATCAGTGCATCACGGTAATTTGCCCGGGCTTCCAGCGAACCAATGGAGTTCAGCTCAAGGCTGACATGCTGGTCGATACCCAGTGCACGCCACCAGCGCGCCGTCAGCATAATCAGCTCAGCGTCAATATCTGGCCCCTGAAGACCAAACACCTCGGCACCTAACTGATGAAACTGGCGATAACGCCCTTTTTGTGGACGCTCATGGCGGAACATCGGCCCGATGTACCACAAGCGCTGTTCCTGATTGTACAGCAGACCATGCTCGATACCGGCACGCACACAGCCCGCCGTACCTTCCGGACGCAGTGTCAGGCTGTCGCCATTACGATCCTCGAAGGTATACATCTCTTTTTCAACCACGTCGGTCACTTCGCCAATCGCGCGTTTGAATAGCGGTGTCTGCTCTACAATCGGCAAACGGATTTCACTATAACCGTAGCTGCCGAGCACCTGCTTTAATGTGCGTTCAATACGCTGCCAGATGGCCGTTTCGCCAGGCAGATAATCGTTCATGCCGCGAATGGCTTGAATATTCTTTGCCACGTTATCTCAGTTCCTGAATACAAAAAAATGAACCCGAATCAACCCGGTTATACGTTGCCAGGCTGCTTTGTGGGTTCAATCATACACGGGAAGCATCAGGCTTCCCATGTTTTGTTATTTCTCAACTTGCTGCACGTCAATACGACGGCTTTCGTCCAGTACCGATGCTCTGGCGCGAATTTTCGCTTCGAGCTGGTCTATCATATTGTCGTTATCCAGACGGTCTTTTCGGACACCATCTTCGTAGAAACCACTTTTGCGGTTACCACCTGCGACACCCAGTGTTGAAGCCAGCGCTTCACCGGGCCCGTTCACCACACAGCCAATAATAGAAACATCCATTGGCGTGATGATATCTTCCAGGCGTTGTTCCAGCGCATTCACAGTGCCAATAACATCAAACTCCTGGCGTGAACAGGTTGGACAGGCAATAAAGTTGATCCCACGCGAGCGAATACGCAGGGATTTCAGTATATCGAAGCCAACTTTGATCTCTTCGACCGGATCTGCTGCCAGCGAAACACGCAGTGTGTCGCCAATCCCTTCAGACAACAGCAGGCCAAGCCCGATTGCTGATTTAACTGCGCCGCTTCTTGCTCCGCCTGCTTCGGTTATCCCAAGGTGCAGAGGTTGATCAATGGCCTTTGCCAGCAAACGATAAGCTTCTACAGCCAGAAAAACATCTGAGGCTTTAACACTGACTTTGAACTGATCAAAATTGAGCCTGTCCAGGTAATCAACATGACGCATAGCAGATTCAAGCAACGCTTGTGGTGTTGGCTCACCGTATTTTTCCTGCAGATCTTTTTCAAGGGATCCGGCATTCACACCAATGCGAATAGGAATGTTTTTGTCTTTAGCGCAATCCACCACCTGGCGAATACGCTCTTCATTGCCAATATTGCCGGGGTTAATGCGCAGACAATCCACACCATACTCGGCAACTTTCAGCGCAATGCGGTAATCAAAATGAATATCAGCAACCAGAGGAACGGCAACCTGTTGCTTGATGAGCCGGAAGGCTTCTGCGGCATCCATCGTGGGAACAGATACGCGGACGATATCCGCACCAACACGCTCCAGCGCCTTAATTTGCTGTACTGTGGCGTCAACATCTGTGGTGCGGGTATTTGTCATAGACTGAACGGCGATGGGCGCACCATCGCCGACTGGCACATTCCCTACGTAAATCCGTTTTGATTTACGGCGCTGAATGGGCGCTTCGTTATGCATAAAAATCTCCGAAAACGCGACGTTACTGCACCTGAGTTGCAGAAGGTTCTGCATTAAGCGTCAGGCGGGCAACCTGGTTGGACCGGATATAGCGGCTCATATCAACGGGTTTACCCTGGAACTGAATAGTGACCGCACGGGGTGCGCCAATTTTCAGTTTATAGGGTGCCTTACCTGCCAGGTTTAAGGTGCTGTCTTTGTGTTGCAGACCACTGAACAATTTTTTGCCCGTTGCATCGGACACTTCCAGCCAGCAGTCAGCAGTGAAATTCATTACCAAATCACCACTGGCCGCAGGAGACGTGGTTGCCTGAGCTGCAGGTAATGAGCCGGAATCCTGACTGGTTGTAGCAGGTGCGGTATTGGTTAAAGAATCGGTGTTCGCCTGCCCAGGAGAAACCACCGCCGCCGTATTATCGGCTGGCGCGGCACTGTTATCTGGCACAGAAGCAGGCGTATTCGCCTGTGCCGGGTCTGTGCTGGTGTTATCAGAAGATGGCGCCGGATTACCCTGCGCGGCAGCAGAGCTTCCATCGCTCCCTGCATTATGCAAAGGCACAAACTGCCCATTATCAGCAGGCGTATCACCCGGCGCGGCTGACTGATCTGCCATTGAATTAATTTCTGCCTGCTGTGCTTTATGGTTTTGCCACCACCAGGCGCCAGTCAGGCCAATAACAACCAGTAATACCAGCCAGGTAAAGCCCATCAGCCAGCCATCGCGCTTTTTACGGCTCTTCCCGATGGCATAACCTTTCATTGGCTGAACTTTAGCGGTTCTGATGGGGGCTTGTTTTGCCAGCGCAGGCAAGAGTTCTTCTTCCGGAACGTGGACGAGGCGGGCATAGGAGCGGATATAGCCACGGAGAAAGGTCGCAGCCAGATCCGAAGGCGCTTTATCGTCCTCGATATCCCGAACTGTAGAAACTTTCAAACACAGGCGTTCAGCCACAATTTGCTGGCTGAGTCCAAGTTGCTCACGTGCGGCCCGGAGGCGTTCGCCCGTGGTTTGTGCGATATTTTGTTCGTGAGTGGCTTCAGTATTCATTAGCTACAACTGCTGGTACTGTTTGAATGAAAAAATTGGCTCCGGCCAGCACTGTCACCAATAGCGACCTCACTGACCCGCGCCGCGAAATTACCTGTTGCGAAGTGTTACACCCCGCTCGCCCGAAACACCCAGCATACCCAGCGCCAGATAACTCTCTGGCTCATTACAACGGTTCCGGGCATATGCCCGCACCTTATCTGGATACTTTCTCACCAAATAACGCCTGCCTGGTGAGCTACGAGGCTAAACTGTTGTTGTGCCGCTACATACTGCCTCAAAGTGCAAAAAAACGCACCGTAATTATTGCGCCAACAGAGACTTTCGTTGTCACAATTGATGACACCCCACAAGCGGTGAACGAAAACCTGAATATTCAGGCCTTCGCCCACAGGTCTGCCTGTCAGACACTTTTCACTGCAATCGGTTCACCCTGCATGCGTTTCCGCATTGTACGCTTGGTCCGGTCAATAACATCACCGGCTAACTGACCACAGGCAGCATCAATATCATCGCCACGCGTTTTACGCACGATGGTGGTAAAACCATACTCCATTAGCACCTTGGAAAAACGGTCAATGCGGCTGTTGGAGCTACGGCCATAAGGTGCCCCAGGGAACGGGTTCCAGGGAATAAGGTTAATTTTACATGGCGTATCTTTCAAACATTCCGCCAATTGATGTGCATGTTCAGTACCGTCATTCACATGATCGAGCATGACATATTCAACTGTGACACGCCCCTGGTTGGCATTTGATTTTTCCAGGTAACGGCGCACACCTGCCAGAAATGTCTCAATATTGTACTTTTTATTAATCGGGACAATTTCATCACGGATTTCATCTGTTGGCGCATGCAGCGATATTGCCAGCGCTACATCAATCATATCGCCCAGTTTATCCAGTGCAGGCACCACACCTGATGTGGATAACGTTACCCGGCGCTTGGATAAGCCAAAGCCAAAATCATCCAGCATGATTTCCATGGCAGGAACCACATTGGTCAGGTTGAGCAGTGGCTCGCCCATTCCCATCATTACCACGTTAGTAATTGGGCGCTGGCCCGTGACTTTCGCCGCACCAATAATTTTAGCGGCACGCCACACCTGTCCGATAATTTCAGATACCCGTAAATTACGGTTAAAGCCTTGCTGAGCGGTGGAACAGAATTTACATTCCAGCGCGCACCCAACCTGTGAGGAAACACACAGTGTAGCCCGGTCATCTTCAGGGATATACACGGTCTCAACACGCTGGCTGCCAACCTGAATTGCCCATTTAATTGTGCCATCAGAAGAGCGTTGTTCTTCAGCAACTTCTGGTGCGCGAATTTCAGCGACAGCTTTAAGCCGGCCACGTAACACTTTGTTGATGTCGGTCATTTCGTCAAAATCATCACAGCAATAGTGATAGATCCACTTCATGACTTGATCCGCGCGAAACGGTTTTTCACCCATTTCAGTGAAGAAAGCACGCATTTGTTGGCGGTTGAGATCCAGCAGATTGATTTTGCCGGTATTTGAATTTGACAAGTCAGAAACGGTGACGGTTTCAGGTACGGTAATCTGTTGTGACATAAAGTTTTCCGGCCTCGTTGTTACACGTTATGGCCCCAGGTAAATGAGTAAATAGATACGCCCCGGGTGAGCAGGCTCGCTCATCCGGGGCGCAGCATTGTACAAATTCTCTGCCAGTGATGCTACGCCTTAACGCATCACAGCACAAATAAAGGCAGTAATTAACGAGTGCGCGGGCACACTTCGCCTTCGGCAAAGAAAAATGCAATTTCGCGGGCAGCAGACTCAACAGAATCTGAACCGTGAGTACCGTTTTCAGTCAGGCTGTCCGCGTAATCAGCACGCAGTGTACCTGCCAGTGCGTTTGCCGGGTTAGTGGCACCCAGAATTTCACGGTGACGGCGTACTGCGTCTTCACCTTCCAGTGCAGAAACAACGATAGGGCCAGAAGTCATAAACTCAACCAGGCCATCAAAGAACGGCTTACCATCATGCTCAGCATAGAAACCGCGCGCCTGCTCTTGAGTCAGGTGCACCATTTTAGTGGCAACAATTTTCAGCCCGGCGGTTTCAAAACGCGCAAAAATACTGCCAATCACATTCTTTGCAACAGCGTTTGGTTTGATGATAGAAAAAGTACGTTCAATTGCCATGATTACCTCTGTTTGTTCTCTAAAAATGCCAGGGAAACCCGGCAACAAAGTGGCGCAGATTATAATGACCTGTTACCGCCTTGCCTATGGATAAAGGTAACATTTTTTTAAAATAAGCTGCGTTTTAGCAACAAACCCACACAACCTGATGACCTTGCCATTCATTTGGGCAGCAAAGTAAAGTGCGCTGCCGCAATTTGCCCGCTGTCATCCATTACCAGCACCTGGTATTCCCCTGAATGCTTCAAGGACAAAGTCACATGATTACCCTGTTGTGGCAGGGCATCACCATTCAAAAACCACCACTGTTCATGCCCGCCGCCCTGCGTGGAGAGTGGCATACTCAGCATCGTCTGCCCTGCAGGTGGTTTCACCATAGCGCCATCACGGACACCGAGCAATAACAGTGGGCTGAGGTTTGTCTGCATTACTGGCGGGCACTGGGTGGATACTGCTGGCAAACGCATGTCACGCCGCTCCCTTGCCGGTAACCAGGGCTCCAGTGGCAACGGCCACAACAGCAATGTTGCCGAGTGTGCATCTTTGCAATCTGCCCCAACACGTAACCCTTTTGAGTTCAGCCAAAGGCGCTGCACTATACCTGAAGGCCCTTCCTGGCCGGGAGCCAGTAAGGTTGGTGGTTGGCTGTCATTCAGTAACCAGGTGAACACCCGCCGACGGCAATTACTGTCACCTTCAGGCAGGCTCTGGCCGCCAGGCCAACAAATAGTACCGGATGTCACACTACCTGGTCTTGGGTCTGCAGGCTCACGGTTTTGTGCCAGGCCTGTGTTTGCCCTGAGCAGAGTGTTAACCTGGTTCATCACGGGTACGGCACTGGCAAAGCCATACTGCCCGGCAACCGGCGTCGCATCCGGACGCCCGGTCCAGACACCAATCAGGTAACGGGGCGAAATACCAATTGCCCAGGCATCGCGGTAGCCATAACTGGTGCCCGTTTTCCAGGCAAAAGGCGCAACGGCAGGAAGTGCGGCATCTGGCAAGGGTTGTTCTTCTCCGCCCAGGATGCGGCGAATTATCCAGGCTGAACCGGGTGACAATAACCTCCGTTCAACCAACGGCTGCTGTGGCTGCAGGCGCAACCTGGCAACCTTCCCTTCACGGGCGAACGCGCTGTAAGCAGAGACCAGTTCATCCAGCCGGGTTCCTGCCCCACCTAAAATTAATGACAAATTCGGTTCCGCAGCGGCGGGAAGGCGCAGATTTAACCCTATGTTACGCAAATGACCAGCAAAGTTTTTCGGCCCCAGAGCATCCAGAACCTGCACTGCGGGCAGGTTAAGCGAGCGAACCAACGCTTCACTCATGCTTACCGGCCCATTAAAGTCGCTGTCAAAATTTCCCGGGCGATAATCGCCAAAGCGCCGGGGTACATCCTGAAGTAATGAACCGGGGTGTATTAACCCTTCATCCAACGCCAGGCCATACAAAAAAGGTTTCAGTAATGACCCCGGAGACCTGACTGCCCGTACCATATCAACATGGCCAAACCGACTGTCATCGTTTAAATCGACCGAGCCCACCCAACCGCGCACTTTCATGGTCTGGTGGTCAACCACCAGAATCGCCAACGATGTTTTCGGTGGCAGGCGGTGTTTCCAGTTGAGAGCCAGGGTTTCCAGTTGGCTCTGCAATGTGGCATCAATCGTGGTGACAATCCGCTGGTGATTGTCCTGGGTCAGCAAGTAACGCGCCAATAATGGTGCAAGTTGCGGGCTTTGCCGGGGCGCAAGCCATACAGGTTCCTGCATAGCTTCACGCACCCGTTTGGCAGACCAGATATGCTCTGACTGCATTCGCGCCAACACTTTATCGCGCGCTTTTTGTGCGCGTTCAGACCAACGGTCCGGGCGTAACCGGCTGGGAGCCTGTGGCAACACAGCCAGTAATGCGGCCTCTGCATCTGTCAGATGTGCTGGCGATTTGCCAAGGTATGCCCAACTGGCTGCGCCCACCCCTTCCAGCGTGCCACCAAAAGGTGCACGGTTGAGGTAAAGTGTCAGTATCTGCTTTTTGGAAAGATGCCATTCCAGTTGCAACGCACGGGCAGTTTGAATCAGTTTACCAGTGATTGTACGGGGTTGCGGGTCTATGAGGCGTGCCACCTGCATGGTCAGCGTACTTCCCCCTGACACCACTTCACCATTGCGAACCCATTGCCAGGCTGCGCGAACCAGGCTGAGCGGATTCACGCCAGGATGATGCCAGAACCAGCGGTCTTCATAATTGATTAACGCTTCCAGGTAACGGGGGGAAACTTCATCGGGCTCTACCGGATAACGCCAGACTCCGTTTTCATCCGCAAAACGCCACAGCGGGGTGCCGTCTTCTGTCACCACAATACGGGCAGGGCGAACATTGTGTAATGGCAAAGGACAAAGCCTGTCCGCAAGCAACAAACCAGCAATTAGCAAGAAAAAGGCGGCCAGGCAGCCGCCCCACAGTTTCCAGCAAGTTTTATATTTTCCTGGTGGCATCAATCAGGGCACCACATGCAACAGGCCCATCGTATTTCCTGTACTGCGCCACTGCGGCACATACATAGATTCAACCTGAGGCACTGGTACCTGGTAAACACCTGGTGTCACCGCACGGGCAAGGTAGACCAGTGTTGAATGTTGCCCTTCACTAAGGGCCATTGCCGCAACAAAACGGTCATCACGGAACTCAATATGCTGAATATCTTCCTGTTGCATCTGGTTAATCAGGTTTTGCACCTGTGAACCATTCTCACTGAGCGAGGCCGAACTGCTTGCCAGGTTTTGGTTTTCCAGCTCCAGCCCGGCGGGGAGTAAATCAACCACCAGTGCATCAGGAACACGTTTATCCGCCCAGACATCAAGCCATACCAGCACTAATTCACCACTGTGCAAATTACTGAGTGAGCGGGTGTTGCCCTGCGTATCCAGGTAATGGCGCTCAATGTGTACCACATTACTGTAAGGTGCAGGTGATTGTTCAGGGTAACCAGTGCTGTCCATACGCACCCACAGTGGCGCGGTTCCCGTGTTAGTAAGATTCAGAGCAGATTGCTGGGCCGCCGACAGCACAGAAACCTGGTCAGTTTTGCCTGACAGGGTATCACCGTTCTGGTTTTGTACCTTCCAGCCTGCTCCTTGCTGTGCGGTATTATGGGCTGCCAGGAACAGCGCATTATTTTCCTGAGTTGACAACCAGGATTCGCTCCATGCCGCCTGAGAAAGAGCTGACAGTAAGGCAGGCTGCTGGTTTTGCATCAGGTTATTTTCTTCCAGCAGGCTTAATACCAGTGCTTCATCACGCACCGGGCTACCGTAATCACCTAACCAGGCATGCGTCTTACGGGGCATAGCTATACCACTTAACAGTGCCTGCTCACCACGCTCTGTATCCCCCATGCGTTTGAGCGCAATGCCCAACTGCACCAGTGACAAACCAGATGGCGCTGCAGCACGTTTATCCCACAGAGTCCGCAGAGCACCCAACGGTGCTTTCTGCTGGCGGGACAACACCAGAGCCGCATAGCTTTGTACCACGAAACGGCTGGCTGCCAGGTTATCACTGTAGCGCACACTAATCATGCCAGGGTCTTGCAGGTAACGTAATAACCGGTTATTGGCTTTCTCCAGAGCGGCAACTGGCACACTGTAACCTTGCTCACTGGCGCGAATCAGGAAATCAGTGGCGTAAGCGGTAAGCCAGTATTCTTCCGCACTGTCTTTGCTCCACAGACCAAAGCCGCCATTTTCTAGTTGCATTTCAATCAGATGAGCGATACCGCTTTCTACTGCCTCCCGACGTTTTTCATCACTTGACGTTTTGATGCCCAGTGACTGTAACTGCGCCCGGTTGGTATACAGCGACGGGAACAATCCACTGGTGGTTTGTTCAAGGCAGCCATAAGGCCAGGCATACAGTTCGCTGATATAACGGGCCAGATTCAGCGGCGGCTTTCCACTTATCAATAATTTACCTTCCAGTGTTGATGCCGATAATCCGTCCAGCCAGCCTGCAGGCAAGCGCCACTGTTCACCCGGCATCAACTGGGTTCCGGCACTGATAGTTTGTGCAGGAAAAGCAGGACGCACACCAATTTTCCACTGTTTGCTCAGCGGATTGAACGTTTCGCCGGGCAGAGAAATACCGCTAATCGTCACATCCAGCACACCATCGCCATAGCCCTGTCCGGCCTGAACCGGAACAGACAACGCGGTACGTTGCTGTGGTGCCAGCGCCACACTTTGTGTGTTCCCGGCATCCAGGCTGAGCAACCCACTGGCTGCAAAATTGATATTTAAATGCTGGGGCTTGTCGGTCAGGTTGGTGAGATCCAGCATCAGGCGGGAGTGATCGCCTCCGGCCAGAAAGCGCGGAGTACTGAGCTCAGCCACCAGCGGTGCGGCAACAACGACTTTACTTTCGCTACTGCCAAAGCGGTCAGCGGACCACACCTGCGCCATCAGACGCAGTTCACCATTAAAATCTCCGATGGGTAAAGTGACCGTACCTTCCCCTTGTGCATTCAGCGCCACCGGTTGGGCCTGCATGGCAATAATGTTGACGTGATTCACTGGCGGCTTACCACCACGTTTCAGGTCGTCACCGTCACCACCGAACTTCAGTGCCGCCATGCGGCCCTGGCCTTCAATCACATTGCCGTAGATATCATAAATATCGGCGCCATACCGTTTACGGCCCAGGAAGGCCTGCCACGGGTCTGGCGTAACATAGTCAGTGATATTCAGCACACCACTGTCTACAGCGGAGAGCAAAACGTAGATTTTATCCGGCAAAGCACCGTTGGCAGATTTGGCCTGTACCTTCACAGTAAGCGGCTGGTTGGGGCGCATTTTAACCGGTGCCTGCAACGCCACATCCAGGCGACGGCTTTGGTCACCCAGTGGCAAATGAAGCAGGCCAACTGCACGTTTTGGGGTAAGTGCCTGTGTTTTGTCGCCAGGACGGACGACCAGAGCACTGAGATAGAGGTCGTGGCGATGCCAGGTTTTGTCTACCGGAATACTCAGATCCATGCCATCGGCGGGAACATCAATGGCCTGCCACCATAGTGGGCCATCACTGGACTCCACCATAATATATCCCTTCCCGGCTTGTGGCGCTGCCAGATGCAACTGAATAGTGTCGCCAGGTTGATAAGAGGGTTTATCGATTTTCATCGTCACGCGGTCCGGGCGCTGGGCACCGGTGCCGTCACTGTTATCCTGCCAACTGTAACCGGCCCAGAAACGAACACTACTGAGGTTCCCCTCCGGGTCTTTCACTTCAAGACGGTAAGATCCCCAGCTTACCGGGAAGCTCACTTTGCCGGTTTCACCAGCAGCAAGGTTCAGGGTTTGCTCCCCTTCCACCAGGTCTTTCTGATCGTAGCGCGATGTCCAGCCATCGTCTTCGGACCAGTTCCAGTAATAATCCCGGCGCTCGCGAATAAGGCGCACTGCCAGCCCATTCACTGCCACACGCGTGCCATCAGGGCGGGCATAAACAATATCGAACCCGGCCTGACTGTTCTCATCAACTACCGCCTGGCTGGATTCAGTGCCAGTGCGGTAATCGTAAGTGCTTTTTTTAGCGAACTGCGGGCGAATACCCGGTAACACATCTGCCGGCCAGACAGCCTGTTCACGCTGGCGCGTAACCGGGCGGCCACCTGATTCCAGCAGGCTTGCCTGGAAAATCACTTTTACTGGCGAAGTGGTATCACTCCACTGGCTGGTTTCAGAAATATCTACCCGGCCAGTGTTATCCAGTGTGGTCTGGACTTCATCAAGGCTGCGGCTGAGGTTTGCTTCACTAATGTTGCCAAATTCAAAACCGGGCAACGCAGGAACGGCATCCCGTAATGGGCGCAAGAAGAGTTTCCCTTGCAGGGTGTTACCCGAAGCCGGAGCACCATACAAATAGCGCCCCTGAACACGGAATACCGCATCAGCTCCCGGAGCCAGAGGCTGTGGCTGGACATCCACACGCAACGCCATGCGTTCAGGCATAAAATCTTCAACCTGAAAATCCCAGCTTCGTGCCTGGTTATCGCCCACATTGGCGCGCAGATGCCACTGGCCGGTTAATGCATTTTTATCCAGAGTGACACGGTACTGGTACAGGCCGTTTTGCGGCTGCAAAACAGTGGTGCGCGCTACCTGCCCGTCAGGACGCACGATGTCCAGTTTTATGGGCTGGTCTGCCACAGGTTTACCATCACTGTCACGCAGTAATCCATTGATGACAACGGTCTCTCCTGGGCGGTAAAGGTCCCGCGGGCCAAACATGAAAAACTGTTTGCTGTAACCCGGTTTGCCACCAATATTGAACTCGGCAAGATCCAGCGCTGGCTGGCTCAAATCGAGCATTGTGGTTTGCCCGTCATGTTTTGCCAGTAACAGTGCAGCACCGTCCGGGGTTTTCAGGCTGGCGTGGCCCTGACTGTCCGTAGTGGCATTCGCCAGTACCTGGCCTTTTTCATTGAGCAACTGAATATCAACGGACTGTTGCCCGCTGCCGTTTTCCAGGCTTTGCGTGAAAATGTCCATTTGCTGGTGATAATGGTGCAGTGACAGCCCGATATCACTCAGGGTAAATAATGTTGCCGGATTACTATAGTTGTAATGCCCCGCCGGGTTCATAACTGCAAGATAAACACCGGGCTGCTGTAACGGAGTGATATCCCCAAGCGGCAGCAACAGTTTTTCCCGGGTATTGGCTGCCGGGTTGAGTTCAAACCGCCCGGTATACACCAGGTCTGCCATTTTCAGCAGCGTGTCTGATTCCCAGTTACTCAGGCTGTTACGGTATTCCCACTGGCTGATAAATGCCGCCAGAGACTCCGGTTTTACTCGGTAGAAATTAACGTCAACCTGACTGATATTTAACGCCATTACTGGCAGGCCTTTTACCACTTTTGTCGGGAGCAGTGAGCCACGGCTGGCAAAACCCACAACCGGTTCAATATCACGCGTGGTTAGTGAAGATTGCCAGCGTTTCCCAAAAGCCTGTCCATTAATATCTTTCAGACCAGGGTCGAGAGTAATGGTTAATTCACGGCGTGGCTCAAGGTGACGCAGGCGTAGTTCAGTTAAGTTATCTGATAACTCCCAGGCACCGTCCACTTTCCCTTTTTCTTTATCCACTACATGTGCAAACCGGGAAAAATCCTGGTCAGGGTCGAGGGGAACGGAAAATGTCAGAGCCAGAGTGCTGGCTCCGTCGAGCTGAATTTCAGAGGAATCCTGGAGTGTAAACGGCTTTCCGGCACTCGCTTTCGCCAATTTTTCCCGTTGCGCAGCATCCGCTTTTTGTTCCTGAGGGGCAGAAACGTGTGACTGCGGCACTGAACCTGACGCAGGCGTTGTATTATCATCGCAACCACTTAGTGCGCTGAGGGCACAGAATAAGGCGGCCACACAAGCATAGCGGACATATTTCATGAGGATATCCCTGGCCGAAAAAGGCCGGTAAAAAAGATAAACCAGTATTATGCTAAAGATTCGCTTTTTGCCATATCCCTGGATTCGGTATGTTAGCCCGGTCAATGTCATGCGCATGTTGGTTGTAATTACGCACGTAAACGCCGAGAATTAACCGATAAATGATTAAAGGAGGCCAACATGAGTACTGTTTTTTTTGTCACCCCTGAGTGGCTTCTTGAGCACCTGGACGACCCGGAAGTCCAGGTCATTGATGCCCGCATGGCAGCCGTGGGCAATGAAAAGTGCGATATACAGCAAGAGTATCTGGCAGGCCATCTCCCCAACGCGCCTTTTTTTGATATTGAGGCATTATCTGACCACAACAGCCCGTTGCCTCACACTATGCCACGCCCGGAAACCTTTGCGGTTGCGATGCGTGAACTGGGTATTCATCAGGATAAACACCTGGTCATTTATGATGATGGCAGCCTGTTCTCTGCACCGCGGGCCTGGTGGATGTTGCGGGCATTTGGCGTGGAAACTGTTTCGATTCTGTCCGGTGGTCTGGCCGCATGGCGCAAACAAAATTTGCCACTGGAAACGGGCGTAGCGTCTCTTCCAGAAAGCGATTTTGATGTCCATTTCGACCCGGAGGTCATGAAAAACGTCACGGATGTGTTGCTGGCAAGCCACGAAGGCACCGCCCAAATTGTTGATGCCCGGGCAGCTGCGCGTTTCAACGCAGAAGTTGATGAACCCCGTGCAGGTTTACGCCGCGGGCATATACCGGGCTCGTTAAATGTGCCCTGGGGGACTCTGGTTGAGGATGGCAAATTAAAAGCGCCGGAAGAGTTAGCCGCAATATTCACTCGCGCAGGTGTGGATTTTGGCAAGCCGATTATTGCCAGTTGTGGCTCTGGCGTCACTGCCGCGGTGATTGTGCTGGCACTGACTTCACTGGATGTGAATGGTGTATCACTGTATGACGGTTCATGGAGTGAATGGGGCAGCCGAACAGATTTACCGGTTGAACCCTGAGTTAACAGATTCCCCCGGCGGTTTGTACCGGAAACCCTGCCGGGGTGATTTTGCGCAGTGATTTACAGAATACGCTGTGTCTTCAAATCACGCAGGAAACTGCCCCAACGCCGCTCATAAAAAGGCGTCAGGTGGGCCAGCATAAAGTGGCTGATTCCCGCTTCGCCTTCAGCGACCAGGCAAATGTCTACCGGCTCATCGCCCGTAAGCGTATCGGCAGCCACATCCCCGGCTTCATAGATGATAGGTTCAATATCCCCTTCTGCTTCAATACCAATCAGGTAATTACCCGCCTCTTCAGGTGACTCTTTCAGCGTGCACAGAAACGCGCGTTTAACCTGGTTATGGTTTTTAAATAACGTAGTCAGCGATTCAACTAACTGTGCCGGTGGGTTTTCCACAGCAGAAAGTTGCAACTGGCTGCCACCTTCCAGCACCGTGTGCTCTGCCAGTGGTGAGCCTTGCTCACTTAACAAGTGGCGGATTTCGCCGGGCAGGAACTCTTTCCCGGTTGGTAAACGAGCATTCAAAAACAGGGTTTCTCCCAGGGTCATCTCAAACAGCACTCTGGCAGGCATAACAATGAAAGCCTGCTCGTGAGCCACTACCTGTTCGAGCGCCTGTACAGAAGTAAAAAACGGAATCACGGATGTGCCGTCTTCTTTTTCCCAGTGCTGCAGATCGACTACAGAATCTGCCGTAATCACGGCTTCATCAGGCGAAGAGCCCGGCACCCAAACGCTGGCATCAAGTAATTCACGGAAAAATGCCGGACGCCATGCTGGTTCGGTCGCAGCCTGTTCCAGCAATGTTTCCAGTTGATTTTGAGAAGTAGGTTGAGATTGGTTATCGGCCATCGTGCTTTTCATCAAGTACAGGGAAGAAAGGAGCCAGGGATAATACCCTCAGGCTCCGGATTACACAGGCAGCTCAGTCGTTGGTCAGCAGATTAGCCAGTGTGCGCACACCAATCCCGGTCGCACCAGCAGACCACAGATCAACGGCAGACTTACGGTATGTCGCCGAGCAGTCGATATGCAACCACCCCTGTTGGTAGTTTTCGACAAAATGCGACAGGAAGCCCGCAGCCGTGCTGGCACCCGCTGGGGAAACGGCTCCGGCAGTGTTATTCAGCTCGGCAAAGTTGGATGGCAACTGATGGCGGTGGATCTCCGCAAGCGGCAAACGCCAGAAAGCTTCATTTTCCGCAGTTGCACTGGTCATCAGTTTACTGACCAGTGCATCGTCAAAGCTCAGCAGTGCATGGTAGTCGTTACCCAACGCAGTTTTCGCCGCACCGGTTAATGTCGCGCAATCAATAATCAGCTCTGGCTTTAATGCGCTGGCATCAATCAGGCCATCGGCCAGCACCAGACGGCCTTCGGCGTCAGTATTCATCACTTCAACCGTTTTACCGTTGCGGTAGCGAATGATGTCACCCAGTTTAAACGCGTTACCACTCACCATATTGTCTGCGCAACATAACAGCAGTTTGACGCGTTTTTGCAGGCCACGAGTAATTGCGAAAGCGAGTGAGCCCGCCACCAGCGCGGCACCACCCATGTCAGACTTCATGGAATCCATAAAGCTGCTTTGTTTCAGGCTGTAGCCACCAGAATCAAAGGTGATGCCTTTACCCACCAGGCAGGCATATACCGGAGCGTCTGCATTTCCTGTCGGGTTAAAATCAAGAGTCAGTAACACAGGTGAACGCGAAGAACCACGGCCAACTGTGTGGATACCGGCATAGTTCTGTTCACGTAAATCTTCACCTTTAGTAATACGGTAGCTCACCTGGTCACCCGCCACATCCACTAATAAATCAATAGCACGGGTTGCCAGTTGTTCCGGGCTCAGGTCTTCTGCCGGCAGGTTAATGGTGTCACGCACCCAGTCAATAATCTTGAGGCGATTATTAAGCTCCTGCTGCTCTGCTTCAGGAAGCACCGGCCATGCAACATTGTGCACACCTTTTGGCGCACGGTAGCCCATCCAGAACGCCCAGCTTTTTTCAACATCCCAACCTTCGCCAGCCAGAGCGACCTGTTTAAATCCAAGGCCATCAATTTTGCGACCAGCGCGTTGGATCAACGCATTATCATTGTTGCCGGTTAAATGCAGGGTGATTCCTTCATTATTGATGCTGTACAGTGCTTTTTCGCCCCAGCGCGCATCGGCGGGTGTGCCGGACAGCGTGATGTTCATCACTTCAGTTGTCATTGTTGGTATCCTTAACACTTTGTGTAACGATTCACACAAAAAATTGGCCGCAAACAGACGCAAAAACGGGCCGCTAGCTGCAGCCCGTACCTGGTATCAATCCGCTTCATCCAGCCAAACCAGCAGAATGGCTTCAAGAATTTTTTCATTGGATGCACTGGGATCATCGTCGAATTCATCCAGTTCGCAAATCCACTGATGCATATCGGTAAAGCGTACCGTCTTCGGGTCAACATCCGGGCGGCTGTCGTACAGTGCTTCACCAATTTCACGGCTATCGGTCCATTTTAACCCCATGTCGTTCTCCTGTTAGTGTTCACGAGCATGGTTAATGGTATAGCGCGGGATCTCAACCACCAGGTCTTCATCCGTTACTTTCGCCTGGCAACCCAGGCGGCTTTCTGGTTCCAGACCCCAGGCCTTATCCAGCATATCGTCTTCATCTTCACTGCTTTCTTGCAGGGAATCAAAACCTTCGCGCACAATGCAGTGGCATGTAGTGCAGGCGCAGGATTTCTCACAGGCATGTTCGATTTCGATGCCGTTGCGCAAGGCAACGTCAAGAATCGTCTCACCCGTCTGTGCTTCCAGAACTGCACCATCCGGGCAAAGATCCTGATGAGGCAGAAAAACAATCTTAGGCATATTAAACCTCGTCGACGGAATGGCCTTTCAACGCCCGACGAATGGAGGCATCCATCCGGCGCGCAGCGAATTCCTGGGTTTGCTTATCAACATTTTTTATCGCATTTTCAATGGCGTCAGGGGAATTTCCCTGAGCGGCATCCTGCAGTTGTGCTGCTGCAGCATCTATCGCCTGGCGCTCTTCTTCATCCAGCAAGGCACCATCTGCATCAAGAGCTCCGGCCAGGCTTTCCAGAACACGGGCAGCTTCAACCTTTTGTTCTGCCAGCATGCGGGCGCTGACATCCTGCTCAGCAAAGCTGATGGAATCCTGGATCATGGACGCAATTTCACCATCAGACAGGCCGTAAGAAGGCTTGACCTGAATCGACGCTTCTACTCCGGTCGATTTTTCCATTGCGGTTACACTCAGCAGGCCGTCAGCGTCTACCTGGAAAGTGACGCGAATATGCGCACCACCAGCCGGCATTGCCGGGATACCCCGCAAGGTGAAACGAGCCAGTGAACGGCAATCACTTACCAGCTCACGTTCCCCCTGCAAGACATGAATCGCCATTGCTGTCTGGCCGTCTTTAAAGGTGGTGAACTCCTGGGCGCGGGCCACAGGGATTGTGGTGTTACGCGGAATGACTTTTTCCACCAGGCCGCCCATCGTTTCCAGACCCAGCGACAAGGGGATGACATCCAGCAACAGCATTTCGCTGTCAGGTTTGTTACCCACCAGAATATCTGCCTGAATCGCTGCGCCAACTGCCACAACTTTATCCGGGTCGATTGAAGTCAGCGGGGTTCGGCCAAAAAACTCACCTACCCGTTCACGCACCAGTGGTACACGAGTGGAGCCCCCCACCATCACGACTTCCAGCACTTCACTGGCATCGATACCGGCATCTTTCAACGTGCGGCGGCATGAGAGTAAAGTCCGTTTAACCAGTGCGCTAATCAGTTCGTTAAATTGTGAACGCGTAACTGTGCCCTGCCAGTCGCCAATACGCACATCAGTTTGTTGCGCGTCGCTCAGGGCTATTTTAGTGGCAATCGCCGTATCCAGCACCTGGCGTTGCAGGCGGCTATCCAGCGGAGTATTCAGACCAGCCTGCTCACAGAGCCAGTCTGCCAGCAAATGGTCGAAGTCATCACCACCCAGCGCGGAATCCCCACCGGTTGCCAGCACCTCAAACACGCCGCGATTCAGGCGCAGAACAGAAATATCAAAAGTACCACCGCCCAGGTCATATACGGCAATTACACCTTCCTGGCCGGAATCCAGACCATACGCAATCGCCGCAGCTGTAGGTTCATTCAGCAGACGCAGTACATGCAAACCCGCAAGGCGGGCTGCGTCTTTGGTTGCCTGACGCTGAGCGTCATCAAAATAAGCCGGTACAGTAATAACCACACCATCCAGCTCGCCATTAAGCGTTTCAACCGCCCGTGCCGCCAGTGCTTTGAGAATATCAGCAGAAACCCGTACCGGGTTCAGTGCGCCTGCCGGAGTAACGATTAGCGGCAGGCTATTTTCACTGGACTGGAATTGATAAGGTAAATGCGGGTAGCGAGTCTGAATATCACTCAATGAACGGCCCATAAGGCGTTTTACTGAGCTGATGGTATTGGCAGGGTCTTGTGCGGCATTTGCACGCGCTTCCCAGCCAACCAAATGTTGTGTGGCGCTATAGTGCACCACTGATGGCAGCAAATGACGCCCTTCATGGTCAGCCAGGGTTTCGGTTTGCCCACTACGGACCGTCGCCACCAGCGAGTTTGTGGTCCCCAGGTCAATCCCCGCAGCCAGCTTACGCTGATGCGGCGCAGCACTCATGCCGGGCTCACTGATTTGTAATAAGGCCATGTTAAGCTTCCAAATTCATCACCAGGGTTACCAGGTGGTTGATGGTTGCCGGAAAACACCAGCATCAAATATCGAGCAATTTTTCTTCGAGTTGTTCGGCCTGCGAGCGCAGTTTATCGAGAAAACGCAACTTACGCACACTGTCTGCAGCGTTATCCCACTGCCCGGCATCCAGTAACGCCACCATCTCTTTATGGCGCAAATTATACATTTGCGTAGCGCGTGCTAAAAACGCTTCCAGACGAACCTCATCACGTTTTTGCTCAATGTCATCCAGTTCTTCACGTAATTCCAGTTGCTCCATCAGAAACGCGGTATCACGCACCGTATGTTGTTCACTTGCCAGGTCAAAGCCATGCAAGGACAAAATATATTCTGCCCGGGAAAGAGGATGACGCAGGGTCTGCCACGCCTGATTGATGTTGGCGGACTGCTGAACAGCCAGTAATTGTTCCGCTTGTGGGCGGCTGGCGAATTTATCGGGATGAAACTGACGCTGCAGTTCCTGGTACCGGTCCGCCAGTTGACTGCTGTCGAGCGAATAACTTACCGGCACCCCAAACAGGGTAAAGTAATCCATAAACGTTCCGGAGTTTGCAGACTAAAAGCAATACCCCACAGCAAACATGTCGCTATGGGGTCGGTGGAAGGTGCGCTGTCAGACGTTAAAACTTTCGCCGCAGCCACACTCATTTTTCACGTTAGGGTTAGTGAATTTAAACCCTTCGTTCAGGCCTTCTTTTACGAAGTCCAACTGAGTGCCATCAAGAAAACGCAGGCTTTTCTCGTCGACAACCACTTTGACGCCTTTGTCTTCGAATACCACATCTTCTGCGGCCGCCTCGTCAACAAACTCCAGTACATAAGCCATGCCGGAGCAACCCGAGGTACGCACCCCAAGGCGCAAGCCAAACCCTTTTCCGCGGTTAGCTAAAAAAGTGTTAACTCGAGCAGCAGCACTGTCGCTAAGGGTAATCGACATACAACAACCTCAATAAGCTTTCAAATTTCCGGGTAAGCCCGGAAGACATTATTTTGATTCGCGTTTACTTTTATAATCAGCAATTGCGGCTTTAATGGCATCTTCAGCCAGAATTGAGCAGTGAATTTTCACTGGTGGCAACTCAAGCTCTTCAGCGATGTCAGTATTTTTAATCGCCTGTGCTTCATCCAGGGATTTCCCTTTTACCCACTCAGTAACCAGTGAGCTGGATGCAATTGCGGAGCCGCAGCCATAGGTTTTAAAACGTGCGTCTTCAATCACGCCGTTATCATTTACTTTGATTTGCAGCTTCATGACGTCGCCACATGCCGGGGCGCCAACCATACCACTACCAACGTTTTCGTCGTTGTTATCAAAGGAACCCACGTTACGGGGATTCTCGTAGTGATCAATCACTTTTTCGCTATATGCCATGGTGAATTCTCCTTATGTCCTGCTTATTGATTAATGTTCAGCCCATTCGATGGTGGTCAGATCGATACCTTGTTTAAACATTTCCCACAGCGGAGAAAGTTCACGCAGGCGACCGATAGACTTACGAACCAGTTCGATGGTGTAATCAATTTCTTCTTCTGTCGTAAAACGCCCTAATGAGAAACGAATCGAGCTGTGAGCCAGCTCATCGCTCATACCAAGAGCACGCAGCACATAAGAAGGTTCAAGGCTTGCTGACGTACAGGCGGAACCGGAAGAAACCGCAAGATCTTTCAGTGCCATAATCAGTGACTCACCTTCAACATAGTTAAAGCTGACGTTCAGGATGTTTGGTGCGGTGTGTTCCGGACTGCCATTGAGATAGACTTCTTCAATGTCTTTAATGCCATTCCACAGACGTTCACGCAGTGCGCTAAGGCGCGCAGATTCACTTGCCATTTCTTGTTTAGCAATGTGATACGCTTCACCCATACCAACAATCTGGTGAACCGGCAAAGTACCAGAACGCATACCACGCTCGTGACCACCACCATGCATTTGTGCTTCAATACGCACACGGGGTTTACGGCGAACATACAGTGCGCCAATACCTTTCGGGCCATAGATTTTGTGGCCAGAGAAAGACATCAGGTCAACTTTCAGGTTGCTCAGATCAATAGGTAATTTACCTACACTTTGGGTCGCATCCACATGGTAGATAATGCCACGCGCACGGCACAATTCGCCAATAGCTTCAATATCCTGAACTACGCCGATTTCATTATTCACATGCATAATAGAAACCAGAATGGTGTCATCGCGCATTGCTGCTTCAAGTGCTTTTAAGTCAATAATACCGTTGCTTTGCGGTGCCAGGTAAGTTACTTCAAAACCTTCACGCTCTAACTGGCGGCAGGTATCCAGAACGGCTTTGTGTTCTGTTTTACTGGTAATAATGTGCTTGCCTTTTTTCTGATAGAAGTTTGCAGCACCTTTAATTGCCAGGTTGTCAGATTCTGTTGCACCAGAGGTAAAGACGATTTCGCGTGGGTCTGCACCAACCAGTTCAGCAATCTGGTTACGCGCCACATCCACAGCTTCTTCTGCCTGCCAGCCAAAACGGTGAGAACGGGAAGCCGGGTTGCCGAAAGTCCCATCCATTGTCATAAACTGCATCATCTTCTCAGCAACACGCGGGTCAACCGGCGTTGTGGCTGAGTAATCAAGATAAATCGGTAATTTCATCGCTCTTAAGCTCCGTACATCACTTCAATGCGGCGAATCAGGCCAATATCGGCGTAATATCAGCGGCCAGGTAACCCTGGCCTGATTCGAAATAACTATATTATTACGTTTTTATGCGCGTAATTTAACATTGATGGCGTCTTGCGGACGCGAACTGCGAAGGGTGTTATCGCCATGCTGGCGGTCAGCAACATCCAGCACTTCCTGGTTATTTACCAGTTCACCCAGCGTAATACCGTTGAGGAATTCACTCAGGCGGTCACTCAGATCACGCCATAAAGCATGAGTGAGGCATTTATCTCCGCCCTGGCAGCCGCCTTTACCCTGACAACGGGTGGCATCTACCGATTCGTCTACTGCACTAATCACTTCACCCACAGCGATGGATGTGGCATCTTTACCCAGCAGATACCCACCGCCCGGGCCACGTACACTGGAGACCAGGCCATTTTTACGCAGGCGGGAGAATAACTGCTCCAGATAAGAGAGCGAAATTCCCTGGCGTTCAGAGATATCAGCCAACGGAACGGGGCCCGCTTCGGAGTTAAGTGCAACGTCCAGCATTGCGGTGACGGCATAGCGCCCTTTTGATGTCAGTCTCATGTCTTACTTAACCTCAAAAATGCCCCTCGAACCGGGGGTTTATCCTAGAATAGTTTTGCACAGCGGAGACAAGTCTGACATTCCTGAGTAAATTGGTCAACTATTTACCTGAGTATTTTAGTCAACTATTTTTCGTGCGGATGTTCACCCTGTTCAATCGACGCCAGAATACCACGCAGAATGTTCAATTCCTGGCTTTCCGGGCGCGCCCGGGTAAACAAACGGCGCAGCTTGTTCATTACCTGGCCGGGGTGGTTAGCGCGAATAAACCCAGTATTGAGCAACACCTGTTCCAGGTGCGTATAAAAACGTTCCAGGTCATCCACGAGAGGGTAAGGAGTGGGTTCGGATTCACTTTTATGGGCATCATTCTGCCCCAAAAATGCCATACGCACTTCATAAGCAATAACCTGCACCGCCATAGCCAGGTTAAGGGAGCTGTAATCCGGATTTGCCGCGATAGCAACATGGTAGTGGCATTTTTGCAGTTCATCGTTAGTGAGACCAACGCGCTCACGGCCAAACACGATAGCAACAGGCGCATGTTGCGCTTCCTCTGTAGCCTTCAGACCACATTCGCGTGGGTCCAGCATTGGCCAGGGAAGGGTTCTTGAGCGGGCGCTGGTGCCTACCACCAGGCTGCATCCTGCCAGGGCTTCATCCAGAGTATCCACAATCTGTGCATCACCGATGACATCACTGGCACCCGCAGCAAGTGCAATGGCCTGAGAGTCAGGTTTTACCAATGGATTCACCAGCCAAAGATTGGTTAACCCCATGGTTTTCATGGCACGGGCAACTGAACCCATGTTGCCGGTGTGAGACGTTTCAACCAGTACTACGCGTATGTTTTGCAGCATAATGTTCACAGCAGATTAAGAATATCAGGCCATATTAGCATAAACCTGAGACATATTCCGAACCCTCTGCTATACTCCGCCCGTTTTCCTGTTCTTTAACATCCAGCGAGAGAAACCTGATGCATCCAATGCTCAATATCGCCGTGCGCGCTGCACGCAAGGCGGGTAACCTAATTGCCAAAAATTACGAAACCCCTGATAGCGTTGAAACCAGCCAGAAAGGCACCAACGACTTCGTGACTAACGTGGACAAAGCCGCCGAAAGTCTGATTATTGAGGTTATTCAAAAGTCTTACCCTCAGCACACCATTATTACTGAAGAAAGTGGTGAACTTGCCGGTACTGACGAGGATGTACAATGGGTTATCGATCCGCTGGATGGTACAACCAACTTCGTTAAGCGTTTACCGCACTTCTCCGTTTCTATTGCTGTTCGTATCAAAGGCCGCACTGAAGTGGCTGTTGTTTACGACCCAATGCGCAATGAACTTTTCACTGCCGTTCGTGGCCAGGGCGCACAGCTCAATGGTTACCGTCTGCGTGGCAGCACTGCCCGTGATCTGGACGGAACCATTCTGGCAACCGGCTTCCCGTTCAAGGCCAAACAGTATGCCACCACCTATATGAATATTATGGGTAAACTGTTCATTGAATGTGCTGATTTCCGTCGTACCGGTTCTGCTGCACTGGATCTCGCATACGTTGCCGCTGGCCGCGTAGATGGCTACTTTGAAATTGGCCTGCGCCCGTGGGATTTCGCGGCTGGTGAATTGCTGGTGCGTGAAGCTGGTGGCCTGGTTTGCGACTTTGTTGGAGGTCACAACTACCTGACCACCGGTAACATCGTTGCTGGTAACCCGCGTGTAGTGAAAAACATGCTGTCTACCATGCGCGATGAGCTGAGCGAAGCGCTGAAACGCTAAGTTACGCCGGTCCCTTCCCTGCCATGCAGAGAAGGGACCGTGGATTTTCCCCCAGCCCCGCTCCTTTGGCTGCGTGGAGTGAAGATCAAGGGCATGTCACCTCCACTTTTTTGGCAAAATGCTCACCTGAAGCCAGGTCTTCATCTGGTGCAGACCAGGTTAACTCATGTTGCTGACGAATAGTATCCATGACTTCCTGCGCCAATTTCTGCCATACAGCTCCACCTTCTGTCGCCTGGACGGCCTCGTCTGGCAAGTCGGCCGCTATTACTTCATTTATCTCCATCTCCCTGCGCATTTGCAGACTGGATAGCTGTGTGTTGCCCACCACATGAGTTTAAATATCAGTAAAACTGTGGGGATGCGCCAGAAGCAGGCCTGTACAGGCCAACGTCACAAGCAAAATCCATTTATATTTCATGACGTTTCTCAAAGCAGCTTTCCTCAACATAAAATTTTGTGAGCCAGTCAAAATTCCGCGGATAAAAACGTATCTGGCTGCCTGACAGCGTATATGCTTAAGTTTACTTAATGTATCTTCAGGAGAGGCAGCATGACAACGACGACGCCAGCGCCAGCAAAAACAGTGCTTACGCGTCAGCAACGCCAGTGCCACTTGTTGTTATTGCTACTGCTCTCAGAACAACATTTCACCGCAGAATTACTTAGCACCATTAATGATACTGATTTAGAAACACTGCATAGCGATATTGCTGATACACATGAAGAAATTCATGCCTGCCACCGGCTGGCTATCCGCCCACAAGCCACTGGCGGCTACATTATTGAAGGAACCAGTCTCGACAAACAATTGTGCCTGTTTCACTGGTTAAGGCGTGCATTGCGTATCTCACCAGACTTCGTCGAAAACCAGATTATTCCCCGCGTTAAAGCAGGCCTCAAACAGCGAGGCATCGCTCGCGCTTTATATGATGAAATGAATCTGCATGCATTAGTCTCTTTAAGTGCCCGCCGCCTGAACCGGCAGTTTAGCGAGCGTGATGCGCGTTTTTTGCGATTCTGGCTACTCTACAGCCTGCATCACCAGTTGGCAGCCTGTTTACCTGAATTTAATCGCCTCCAGCGAGAATGGATTGAATGCCGTTGCGAGTTTTCAGCAGCCAGTGAAGTTTTCGAACATATCAGTCGGCAATTATCGGTGCCGATGCACAGCGGACATTCTCACCTGCTGGGTTTTATCTTTTCATTACTGAAAATCCCCGATCCAGTCAGCACATCAGGCCGGCATGAAGAGCAATTACATTTCGCAATTCGGCGGATGATCCATGATTTTCGCACACAAACGGGGCTGCACTTTAGTGATGAAGAAGGCCTGCACCGGCAGTTGTATATTCACCTGTTTCAGGCGCTGGAACGGGTGATACTGGGAATTGGTATTGAAACCAACCTGCCTGATGAGATTGTACGCCTGTACCCGCGGTTAATTGGTACAACACAACAAGTGCTGCAACCTTTATCCGGGCAGTACCAGTTGCATTTCTCCGCTCAGGAAACAGGGCTGATTGCCGTGATTTTTGGAGCATGGCTCATGCAGGCTGATGCATTACATGAGAAACAAGTACTGTTACTGACGGGTGATAATCCACCACGAGAAAAAGAACTGGAAAAACAGGTGCGGGAATTAACGCTATTACCATTAAATATCCAGTACCAGACCGTTCAGGCCTTTCACCACGAGGGCACATCAGGGGAAATTGACCTGGTGATTAGCCCCTATGAAACACATTTCCCACTGGTATCACCCCCGCTGATTCACGCGGTGGAGCCTTTAACACTCCACCAGCAACAACGTATCCGCGCTATTCTCGAAGGTTAAGACTGGTTAGCTACCGGGCGCGCCGGACGAATGAATATTGCCGGAAAGGCGACGGCCGCCATCACCCAGAACATCCCCGCGCCCAGATGCTGGTACAGGAAACCGGCAAACAACGTCATTAGCGCGATACTTCCTCCCATCGCAACAGCCGAGTAAACAGCCTGCAGGCGAATGACCTCAGCACCCTGGCGGGCAGAAATATACCGCATCGCTGCCAGATGACAGACTGTAAAGCTGCCGCAATGCAGCACCTGCGCCACCAGTAAAAAAGGCAAAGCGGTAGTTTCAGCAATAATTGACCAGCGAATGACACCACTGAATGCCGAAAGTAATAACAGCTGGCTGGCACTCCAGCGGCGAAACAGGCGGTTACTGAGTGCAAATATGACAATTTCCGCCACCACACCCAGCGACCACAAATACCCGACAGTCGCGGCAGAATAACCGGCATCTTTCCAGTAAATAGCGCTGAAACCGTAATATGCGGCATGCGCGCCCTGCAACAGTGACACACAGGCAATAAAACGCCATGAGCGTACAACCAGCGCCCACCACCCGGCAAAGCCAGTATGATCCTGCTGACGTAACGCCCCTTGAGGCATGACAGACGGGCGGAGCATCATCCCTGCTACCATTGCTCCCGTCCCCAGCATCAGCATAATAAGAATCACATCGGACTGATACAGGCTAACCAGTTTCCCCGTCAGTGCGGAGCCAATAACAAATGCCAGCGATCCCCAAAGGCGTACCCGGCCATAATCCAGAGGGAACTGCCGTTGCCATGTTCCGGCGAGAGAGTCAGTCAGGGGAACCAGTGGCGAGAAGAAAACGTTAAATCCCAGCATGACCAGCAACAACCAAACCACCTGATTCCCGGCCCAAAAACCAAGTGCACAGAAGAAGGTCAGTGAGGCCAGCAGGCGCAGAGCAAAAACCAGACGGGAAGGATCGTTAACACGCGGAGCCAGCAACAGGCTTCCCAGAAAGCGGGCAACCAGCCCACAGCCCAATAATAAACCTATGGTATCGGGCTTAAGCCCACGGCCTTCAAGCCAGACACTCCAGAAAGGCAGGAAAATACCGTAACTGAAAAAATAGGTGAAATAACTGAGCGCCAGCCAGCGCGTAGACTGCATAACCATTTTGCCTCCCTGTGCAAGGGCGATAGTTTCGCTGAGGGGCAACGGGCATGCAAGTAGTAATTAACAGCGTGATAATACATAAAAAAACAGGCCGACTGTGCGACCTGTTGTATGCGTTTTAACAAGCGAAAACGGAATTATGCGTAAACCGGGAAACGAGCGCAGATTGCCAGTACGTTTTGTTTGATACGCTCAATGGTAGCTTCATCATTGAGGTTATCCAGCACATCACACATCCAGCCAGCCAGTTCACGCACTTCAGCTTCTTTAAAGCCACGACGAGTCACCGCAGGTGTACCAACACGGATACCGGAAGTCACAAATGGGCTCTTCGGATCGTTAGGCACGCTGTTTTTGTTTACAGTGATGTTGGCACGCCCCAGAGCGGCATCGGCATCTTTACCAGTGATCTCTTTATCAACCAGATCCAGCAGGAACAAATGGTTATCTGTGCCGCCAGAAACCACTTTATAGCCACGAGACAGGAATACAGACACCATCTCTTTCGCGTTTTTAGCAACCTGTTGCTGGTAAGTTTTGAACGCAGGTTCCATGGCTTCTTTCAGTGCCACCGCTTTACCGGCAATCACATGCATCAACGGACCGCCCTGCCCACCCGGGAACACAGCAGAGTTGAGTTTTTTATACAGCTCTTCGCTGCCGCCTTTCGCCAGAATCAAACCACCACGCGGCCCAGCCAGCGTTTTGTGGGTAGTGGTTGTTACAACGTGAGCGTGAGGAACCGGGTTCGGGTAAACACCTGCAGCAACCAGGCCGGCTACGTGCGCCATATCAACAAACAGATAAGCACCAATGCTGTCAGCGATTTCACGCATTTTCGCCCAGTCAACCACACCGGAGTATGCGGAGAAGCCACCGATGATCATTTTGGGTTTATGGGTTTCTGCCTGTTTGGCTAAATCAGCGTAGTCAATATGACCGGTTTCATCGATACCATAAGGCACGATGTTGTACAGTTTGCCGGAGAAGTTAACCGGTGAACCATGAGTCAGGTGACCACCATGAGCCAGGTTCATACCCAGCACAGTGTCGCCCGGTTGCAGCAATGCGGTGTAAACGGCAAAGTTTGCCTGAGAACCTGAATGAGGCTGAACGTTAGCGTAGTCTGCGCCGAACAATTCTTTAGCACGGTCAATAGCCAGTTGTTCTACGATATCTACGTATTCACAGCCACCGTAATAACGTTTGCCAGGGTAGCCTTCTGCATATTTGTTGGTTAACTGGGAACCTTGTGCCTGCATAACGCGCGGGCTGGTGTAGTTTTCGGAGGCGATCAGCTCAATGTGTTCTTCCTGACGTACTTTCTCTTGCTCCATGGCCTGCCAAAGTTCGGCATCATAATCGGCAATGTTCATTTCTCGCTTTAACATCCGCATCTCCTGACTCAGCTAACGGTAAAAAATATACTGCTTTAGGGGACCCTTGTGGGCAACGGGCAACAGTTTAAACCGATTCACAAAGGGAAGATAGAGGTTGACGGAGGTTTTTACGCAAACGTTTGGCATCACGCCACACAAGGCTTTCAACAAAACAATCACAGGCATAAAGAACAGGATATTTTCTCAACATGCCATGCATGTTATTTCATCTTCACCCTCTCTATGTCCAGCAAAAAAATAGTCATTTACAACATTGCGGCTTATTCTATAAGATGCATATAAAATACATGTTATAGAATAGAGACAATCTGATGATCGACGCAAAAACCATCGCCATTGTGAAATCCACCATTCCCGCCGTTGTTGAAACCGGACCGGCACTGACTGCACACTTTTACCAGCGCATGTTCAACCATAACCCTGAGCTCAAGGAAATATTCAATATGAGCAATCAGCGTAATGGAGACCAGCGTGAAGCGCTGTTCAATGCGATTTGTGCCTGGGCAAGCCACCTGGAAACACCGGAGGTTCTAACCAACGCCGTTGAGAAAATCGCCCAAAAACACACCAGCTTCAGTATCCAGCCAGCGCAATATGACATTGTTGGTTATCACTTACTGGCAACACTCAAGGAGATGCTCAACCCGGGGCAGGATGTGCTGGATGCATGGGGAAAGGCTTACCAGGCGCTGGCCGGGATATTTATTCGCCGGGAAGCTGAAATCTACCAAAGTAACCAGAATCAGGATGGCGGGTGGCAAGGTACACGCCCTTTTCGCCTTGTCGCCAAAACACGCGAAAGTGAAACCATTACCGGTTTTAGATTTGCCGCAGCAGACGGTGGCCCTGTAATGCCTTACCAGCCAGGCCAGTATACTGCTGTATGGATCAAACCTGTTGGTTTTGAGAACCAGGAAATTCGCCAGTATTCCCTCACCCACCAACCTGACGGGCAACACTACAGCATTGCTGTTAAACGTGACAATAAAGGGCTGGTTTCTCGCTGGCTACATGATTGCGCTGAACCCGGTGATATTATCCATCTGGCTCCTCCGGCTGGCGATTTTTACCTGGATGTTACACCAAAGACACCGGTGAGCTTAATTTCAGCAGGTACCGGGCAAACGCCATTACTCGCGATGCTGGGCTCACTGGCACGACACGAACACCAGGCCCAGGTTAACTGGTTCCATGCTGCGGAAAATGGGCTCCGGCATGCATTTGCTGACCATGTAAACAATACAGGGGGACAACTGCGCCACTTTACACAGCAAGTATGGTACAGCAAGCCAGGTCCGGCAGATATTACCGGGACGGGCAGCATTAAAGCAGGCCATATGGACCTAACCCCTTACATTTCCAGCCTGAATGACTCGCAAATGACCTGGTGGTTGTGCGGCCCGGTTGGATTTATGCAGTTTATTGCCCGGCAGTTAATGGATAACGGTGTGAATGCCGAACGCATTCGCTACGAATGCTTTGGCCCGCATAAGGTGCTGTAAATACAAAAAGCCCTCGCATATTGCGAGGGCTGGAAAAATGATGATTCAGTAAACGCCAGCGTTGATTATCAGATTGCAGCGTCGTCTTCTTCACCGGTACGAATACGCACCACGCGAGCCACGTCAAAGACAAAAATCTTGCCATCACCAATTTTACCGGTCTGAGCTGTGCGTGTAATGGTATCAACACACATATCAACCAGGTCGTCAGTCACGACAATTTCAATTTTAACTTTCGGCAGGAAATCCACCATGTATTCAGCGCCACGGTAGAGTTCTGTGTGGCCTTTTTGGCGGCCAAAACCTTTCACTTCGGTGACCGTCATCCCTGTGATGCCCACTTCAGCCAGAGCTTCACGCACATCATCCAGTTTGAACGGTTTAATAATCGCATCAATCTTTTTCATGGTGGTTCCTTAAAACGCCACGCAGGGAGGCAACAACGAACAGCATAAGCGGGCGCTAACGGTACCACATACCGGGTGGGCAGCGGTACGTAAATGCGCCAAAAAAAATCATGTACCTTTAAAATCGCTGGCGTCCAGTTCATGGCGGGCCAGTAATTTATAAAACTCAGTACGGTTACGCCCGGCCATTCGCGCGGCCTGAGTAACATTCCCTTTAGTTATTTGTAGTAACTTGCGCAGGTAATTGAGTTCAAACTGGCTGCGGGCATCTGCAAACGTTGGTAATGCCGTGTTTTCCCCTTCCAGCGCCTGAGCGACAAGTGCCTCGTTAATAACCGGTGCGGCAGTCAGCGCCACACACTGCTCAATCACATTCACCAACTGACGCACATTCCCCGGCCAGGCAGCCGCGACGAGCAATTTCATGGCCTCAGTTGAGAAACGGCGAACAAAAGGTTTATTGCGGCCAGCAGCCTGACGCAACAGGTGGTTTGCCAACAAAGGAATATCTTCAGGGCGGGCCTGTAAGGGCGGTATTTTCAGGCTGACAACATTCAGCCGATAGAATAAATCTTCCCGGAATTCACCCAGTTCCATCGCTTTGGGCAGGTCACGGTGCGTGGCAGAAATAATACGCACATCTACAGCAATATCGCTGTTACTCCCTAACGGACGCACCTGACGTTCCTGGAGCACTCGCAGTAACTTAACCTGCAATGCCAGTGGCATATCGCCTATTTCATCGAGAAACAGTGAACCACCCTGAGCCGCCTGGAATAACCCTTCACGAGAACTGACAGCCCCTGTGAAAGCACCTCTGGCATGACCAAACAGTTCCGACTCAAGGAGTTGTTCAGGTAACGCACCACAGTTGATAGCGACAAAGGGCTTGCCTGCCCGTGGACTGGCCGCATGAATGGCCCGGGCAAGCACTTCTTTACCAGTACCACTTTGCCCCTGAATCAAAATACTAACGTCAGACTGCGCAACCATTCGGGCTTGTTCCAGCAGACGTTGCATTAGTGGGCTGCGGGTAACAATGTTTTCCCGCCACGCTTCATCAACCGCACTTCCACTCTGGGATAACGCTTCGTCAATTGCTTTATACAGTGCTTCTCTGTCAACCGGTTTGGTCAGAAAACTGAAGACGCCCTGGCGGGTAGCGGAAACGGCATCGGGTATCGATCCGTGAGCGGTCAGAATGATCACGGGCATACCCGGGCTGCGTTTCTGGATCTCGCTGAATAATTGCAGGCCATCCATTTCATCCATGCGCAAGTCGCTAATTACCAGATCAATCTTCTCGCGAGACAGAACCCGTAACCCTTCCTGACCGCTTTCTGCTGTCGAAACCTGGTAACCTTCGCTGGCAAGCCGCATTCCCAGGAGTTTCAATAATCCCGGATCATCATCCACTAATAATAAATGTGCGTTGACCACTAATGTCATGGTGTTTCCTCTCCATCAGAACCTGCCGGCCCTGATGTACTGCCTGATGAGTGCGTAGTACCTGAATGGCCTGAGCCTGTATCAGGGGTATAGGCACCTCCCGCTTTACGTGTTGAAAGCTGGCGCTCAATATCCGTTAAATTTTCCAGCTTGCGTGTTGTAGTTTCCAGTTGCTGGTGCAGGAGTTGCTGCTGCTGGCGCAACGTTTCAAGCTCCTGGTCGGTGTTGCTTTTCAACAGAGCATACTGGCTTTGTTGTTCTGCCAGTTTAAAAGCCAGTTGCTCATTGTCCCACCACATGTTGAATAAAGGAGTGACACTGGCAGGAATCTGTTCATGTACCAGCGATACCTGGTTAAGGTAATTCTGGCGTACTGTGTTTTCCGGCAAAGAGCGGGACAACACAATAGCGGTACGCAAAGTGTTATACCACCCAGACTCAGCCCAGCGGTTTGCAATAACACGGGCTGTATCAGGCTCTGTCTGGCGAGCACAGGAAATAAAAGCCATCCAATAGAGTGGGTTCTCAATGACATTTGTATCCTGGTTACGCATTTGCAGCAAATCAGAGCAACGCATGGCCAGGTAATCTGTCAGTTCGGTTCGCGGTACTGGTGGCGCTTTGAATATGCCGGATGATGAAGTATTTTCTCCACCAGACTGGCAACCGGCCAGCACCAGCAAGATACCTCCCGATAAAACCCGGTATAACATAGCCCGCAAAGGGAACCTGCATACAGGTGAACGACAGGTACTAAAAGAATTAGGCATTTTTTAAGTGTTCCGTCTCAACTTCCGTTTTAACTACAGGCAACGTAATGCGAAAACAGACATCACCTTTTTCGTGTTCCACTATGGTCAGTTCTCCCTGCATACGATGTACACAGTCGCGAGCAATACTGAGGCCAAGCCCACTGCCTTTCACGGCACCTTTGCGTTGCTGACGGCCCTGAAAAAAGGGCTCGAAAATCATATTCTTTTCAGAATCAGGAATGGGCGTACCGGTATTCACTATATCAATACTGATGTACTGACCAGAGCGGGCTGAATGCAGGTAAATACTACCGGATTCATTACCATAGTGCACGGCGTTGGAGTAGAGATTGTCCAGCGCAGTGGTGAGCTGAACAGGATCAGCCAGGCAGTAAGGCGCATCAAGTTCAATTGTGGTATGCATCATTTTCGCTCTTGCAGGCAATGCATTAGCACTGACAACCTGGTTGATTAATACCCCCAAATCGACAGGCATAAGTTCGACCGTGCTTTCTGCTATTTTTCGGTTGTAATCCAGTAATTGCTCAATCAACTTTTGTAACTGGATACTACTTGAATCCAGTATTTGTACGATATCCTGCTGGTCTGCGTTGAGCGGCCCGGCAATTTCATCGGCAAGTAATTCAGTCCCTTCACGCAGGCTGGCAAGAGGCGTTTTTAACTCATGAGAAATATGCCGCAAAAACTCATGGCGCTGAGATTCCAGCCAGGCCAGGCGCTCACTTAACCAGACTATACGCTGGCTTATAACCTGGAGTTCTTTCGGCCCTTTGACACTTTCTTCACTGGAAAGAAATTGCCCTTCACCCAGCCGGTTGATCATTGCTTCTATCGCTTTTACCGGCCCGATGATAGTGCGGGTAAACAGCATCACCAGCACCAGAGTGACAATAAATAAAATTAAGGCTTGCCAGCCAAAGAATTGACCCCGCTCAGCAATTTCTTGCTGGAGTTGCTGACCGCGGGAATAAACCATTGCCCTTGTCGCCTGAACCAGTAAGGCATTGTTATCGGCAAAGGTCTCCAGATTCCGGGCTGACCGCTTCTCCGGCACACTGTTGGTACACTGCAGGTGTGAAAGAGCATCCAGATTCCCCCGCAGTTGCTGCAAAATTGTGCTATCTGGCAACCCACTGTTCCACGCATCCAGCAACGCCAGATATCGGTTGTGCTGTGTCTGGTAAACATTGCGCAATGTCTCATCGTCCAGTACGCAAAACTGGCGGTAACTGCGTTCCATTTCCAGTGCCAGGCTGGTCATCGCTTCACTTCGGCGGGCATCCACCAGAGTATTGCGGTTGGTTTGTGCGGCCTGGTCGCTCAAAGCATTCAGACTCTGCCAGGCTTGCCAGGCCAGAACCAACAAGGGGACCAATACTAACAAGAACGCCATAATAACCAGTTGGCGTAGTGAGCGGGGAGTAAGCTGGCGGGGTAGTAACATGGTTGTCTCACATCATCCTGAATCATTCGATGCTAACTGACCAGTAAGCCAGTGAAAAGCGCCAGGCGGAGAAACAGCAAAGGCAGGGAATAAAACCCCTGCCTTTGTTCAGAATTCAGGCGGTGCCTAACTCAACGTTTCGCCCTGAGCCTGATAAAGCAATGCAATAATCAGTAGTTGGACGGCAGGCACCTTTTTGTGCGTCATTCGAGTTTTATGTAGCGCGGCCAACTAAATGGGGCTGACATAAACAGGTGAATGAGCCACTGGCTTTATTTATGCATATACCATGCCATGTTCAAAAAAACAGCCTAATATACTGATTGTTATCAGATTAATGTCAGAAAAGCGATAAGAAACATCATAGCCGACGGGACGAGGTGTCGCCAAAAAGAGACGGCTTATAATAAAAACCATAAAAATTATTATAATCAATAAGTTAAATGTCTCCAAATGGAGACACTACAATATTCATTCTGTTGGCAAAAAGAGACACACCAGCGACACAGCAAACCAGACTGTACCAGCAAAACAAAAAGAAGCCTTCCCTGCGGAAGGCTTCAGACAAATAACAAACCGGCTGACATCACCGGAATACCATTTGGCTACCTGAAACGATATTACCCTAACTGCTTACGGGCATTACGGAAAATCCTCATCCAGGGGCTGTCTTCTCCCCAGTTATCCGGATGCCATGAGTTACTGACAGTACGGAATACGCGCTCCGGGTGTGGCATCATGATAGTCGCACGGCCACTTTCACTGGTAACGGCTGTAATACCATTAGGAGAACCATTCGGGTTAGCCGGGTAGTTTTCAGTTACGCTGCCTGCGTTATCAATAAAGCGCAACGCCACCAGCCCTTTACTTTCCAGCGCGGCCAGGTGTGCGGCATCACGCACTTCCACACGGCCTTCACCATGGGAAACGGCAACTGGCATATGCGAACCCACCATACCTTCAAGCAACAATGATGGGCTCTGCGCCACTTCAACCAGGCTGAAACGTGCTTCAAAACGATCTGAGTGGTTACGAACAAAGCGCGGCCACAATTCACTGCCAGGAATTAATTCCCGCAGGTTGGACATCATCTGGCAACCGTTACACACCCCCAAAGCCAGGGTTTGTGGACGGTGGAAGAAAGCCTGAAAAGTGTCACGAACGCGTTCGTTAAACAGAATGGATTTTGCCCAGCCTTCCCCGGCGCCTAACACATCACCATAAGAGAAACCGCCACAGGCAACCAGCGCCTGGAAAGCTTCCAGGTCTCGCTTGCCAGACAGTAAGTCGCTCATATGGACATCGATAGCGTCAAAACCTGCACGATGGAATGCTGCGGCCATTTCCACATGTGAGTTGACCCCCTGCTCACGCAGTACTGCCACTTTTGGACGAGCGCCAGTAGCAATATATGGGGCGGCGATATCTTCATTAATATCGAAGGTCAACGCTACATTCAGGCCAGGGTCCTGCTCGTTGGCTTTCGCGTTATGTTCCTGGTCAGCGCAATCCGGGTTATCACGCAGGCGCTGCATCTGCCAGGTTGTTTCCGCCCACCACATGCGCAGTTGAGAGCGTTTTTCGCTATAGACAGTGTCACCGTTGGCGGTCAGGGTAAAGTTGTCCCCTTCCACAGCCTGGCCGAGGTAGTGAACGCAGGTTCCAAGGCCATGGCTTTGCAAACATTGCTCAACAACAGCACGGTCGGCTTCGGCAACCTGAATAACCGCACCCAGCTCTTCAGTGAACAGGGCTGGCAATGTGTCACCCAGCCCAGAAATATCCGCCTGAACACCGCAGTGCCCTGTAAAGGCCATCTCCGCCAGCGTTACCAGCAGGCCACCATCTGAACGGTCGTGGTAGGCCAGTAATTTACCCTCAGCCACCAGAGCCTGCATGGCATCGTAAAAGCCTTTCAGCTTAGCGGCATCGCGGACATCAGCCGGTTTATCTCCCAGGCCGCGGTAAACCTGCGCCAGTGCCGTTGCGCCCAGGGTGTTTGCCCCTTCACCCAGGTCAACCAGATACAGTGCGTTGGCACCAGTGCGCAATTGTGGCGTTACGGTACTGCGCACGTCTTCCACACGCGCAAAAGCGGAAATAACCAGCGACAGCGGAGAAGTCATTTCGCGCTGTTCGTTGCCCTCCTGCCAGCGGGTCTTCATTGACATGGAGTCTTTACCCACCGGAATGGTCAGCCCTAATTGCGGGCACAGCGTTTCGCCAACGGCTTTCACTGCTTCGTATAACCCGGCGTCTTCGCCCGGGTGCCCGGCTGCGGCCATCCAGTTTGCTGACAATTTAATACGCTTGATATCACCAATGTGCGTAGCGGCGATATTAGTCAGCGCTTCGCCAACAGCCAGACGAGCAGATGCGCCGAAGTCCAGCAGTGCTACCGGAGCACGCTCGCCCATGGACATTGCTTCACCATAGTAGCTGTCCAGACTGGCGGTGGTAACAGCACAGTTTGCCACCGGAACCTGCCACGGACCCACCATCTGATCCCGCGCAACCATTCCGGTTACAGTACGGTCACCAATCGTGACCAGGAAGGTTTTCTCCGCAACCACCGGCAAATGCATTACGCGTTTTACTGCATCGGCAAGATTAATCGCTGAACATGCCAGTGCCTTACCTTCGGCTTTAAGACGGGTTACATTGCGGGTCATCTTCGGTGTTTTGCCCAACAACACATCCAGCGGCATATCAATTGGCTGGTTATCAAAGTGCCGGTCATTCAGGGTCAGATGTTGTTCCTGAGTGGCTTCGCCAATGACTGCATAAGGCGCACGCTCACGGCGGCATAATTCATCAAACAAGGCCAGTTGTTCTGGAGCCACGGCCAGGACATAACGCTCCTGGGACTCGTTACACCATACTTCCAGCGGGCTCATACCGGGTTCATCATTCAGAATATCGCGCAATTCAAAGCGCCCGCCACGCCCGCCGTCACTGACCAGCTCAGGCATCGCATTTGACAGACCACCCGCGCCAACATCGTGAATAAACAGAATCGGGTTGTCAGAACCCAGTTGCCAGCAGCGGTCAATAACCTCCTGGCAACGGCGTTCCATTTCCGGGTTATCACGCTGAACAGAGGCAAAATCCAGGTCCGCATCAGACTGGCCGGAAGTCATGGAAGATGCAGCGCCACCACCCAGACCAATGTTCATCGCCGGGCCACCCAATACAATCAGTTTGGCCCCCGGTGGAATTTCCCCTTTCTGAACATGATCGGCACGAATATTACCAATACCACCTGCCAGCATAATTGGCTTGTGGTAACCACGCAGTTCTTCACCGTTGTGGCTGGTTACCCGCTCTTCATAAGTACGGAAATAACCATTTAATGCCGGGCGACCAAATTCATTGTTAAACGCAGCGCCACCGAGTGGGCCTTCCAGCATGATATCCAGAGCGGAAACAATGCGATCAGGTTTACCGAAGTCTTCTTCCCACGGCTGTTCAAAACCGGGAATACGCAAATTGGATACTGAGAATCCGACCAGCCCAGCTTTAGGTTTTGCACCACGGCCTGTGGCACCTTCATCACGAATTTCCCCACCGGAACCCGTTGCAGCACCCGGCCATGGCGAAATTGCAGTTGGGTGGTTATGAGTCTCAACTTTCATCAGGATATGCGCTTCTTCCTGGTGAAAATCATAATGGTCAGAACCGCGCTCAGCGAAGAAACGCCCAACCGTTGAACCTTCCATAACCGCTGCGTTGTCTTTGTAAGCTGACAACACATGGTCTGGCGTGGTTTCGAATGTATTCTTGATCATTTTAAACAGCGATTTAGGCTGCTTTTCACCATCAATAACCCAGTCAGCGTTAAAGATTTTATGGCGGCAGTGTTCTGAGTTCGCCTGCGCGAACATATACAGTTCGATGTCGTTCGGGTTGCGGCCTAGCTGAGTAAACGCATCCTGCAGATAATCAATTTCATCTTCAGCTAAAGCAAGGCCAAGACGGATATTGGCATCAACCAACGCCTGACGCCCCTGACTAAGGATATCGACCGACTGAACGGGTGCGGGTTCGTGGTGAGCAAACAGCCGCTCAGCATCGTTCATATTGCTGAATACGGTTTCCATCATTCGGTCATGCAGCAACTCAGACACTTGCTGCCACTGTTGCTCTGTCAGTGAACCCTGAACATAGTAAGCAACACCACGTTCCAGACGACTGACCTGAACCAGAGCGCAGTTATGCGCGATATCGGTCGCTTTAGAAGACCACGGAGAAATAGTGCCAGGACGTGGAGTGACAAGGATTAACTGCCCAACCGGTGCGTTTTCTGTCAGGGTCGGGCCATATTTCAGCAAGCGTTGCAGGCGGGCGAGTTCATCGGCACTGAGTGGTGCTTTGAGGTCAGCAAAGTGAACATACTCGGCGTAAATATTGCTCACTGGCAGATGAGCATCCTTAAAGCGGGACAGCAGTTTGTTAATACGAAATGCCGACAATGCAGGCGAACCACGCAGAATTTCCATCATTAAATCTCTCGTCTTCGAAGGGCCAATAGACGCTTAGCCAGGTATTTCGGGGGAAAACGGGCGTCATTATAGAGAATACCAGCCGCTGACGAAACCGTTTGCGCAGAAATAAAATCCCGCAGCAGTGGTGTCTGTTATTGTGGCAATTTGTGCGGACGGGTTGCCAACTGGCGTTTTGTTAAGCAAAATGCCGCTCAGTTCCTCACTGGATACCACTACTGAATGACTATTGTTAGCTGACTGTTTTACACCGTAAAGATTTAACTAATTGAAAAAGTTAAAGATTAATTATCTTCTCATCGGTGTCGTAACCTTGTTGCTTGCAGTGGCATTGTGGCCCTCAATTTCCTGGTTAGGCAAAGCCGAAAATGAAATCGCCGGAATTCAGTCCCGGGGAGTTTTACGCGTCAGCACAATTAGCTCACCACTTACCTGGAACTCCGTCAATGGCAAACCCGATGGACTGGATTACCAGCTTGCCAGCGCGTTTGCCGATTACCTGGGCGTTAAACTTGAAGTAACCGTTCGCCAGAATGTGAATCAACTGTTCGATGACCTGGACAGTGGTAAAGCAGACATTCTTGCTGCCGGGCTTATCTACAGCCCACAGCGCACTAAAAATTACCAGGCAGGGCCAACCTACTATTCAGTTTCACAGCAAATGGTGTATCGCATGGGTAGCCCACACCCACGTTCTCTGGGTGGTGTCAAACCCGGTGAACTGGTGCTCTCCCCAGGCCAGGCAGTAATTGATGACTTGAAGGCGCTGAAGGAAACCCACTACCCGGATCTGACCTGGCAAACCGATGCCCGGCACAACATGACAACGTTGATGGAACAAGTGGTTGAGGGGAAAATTAACTTTACTATTGCCGATTCCGTCGCAATCAGTGTATTTCAGCGGGTGCATCCACAACTGGCGATTGTGCAGGATGTCACCGATGAACAACCTGTCACCTGGTTCAGCCGCAAAGAAAATGATGGCAGCCTTCCTGCCGCTATGCTGGATTTCTTTAACCAAATTGGCGAAGACGGTACCCTTGCGCGCCTGGAAGAAAAATACCTGGGCCACGTAGGTGATTTTGATTATGTTGATACGCGAACTTTTTTGCGCGCGATTGACAATGTATTACCCGATTTACGCCCCCTGTTTGAGAAATATGCCACAGGTATGAACTGGGAATTACTGGCAGCGATTTCCTACCAGGAATCCCACTGGGATCCACTGGCGACGTCGCCAACCGGTGTGCGTGGGTTGATGATGTTAACCCGCAACACAGCACAAAGCATGGGGCTGTCAGACCGGCTAGACCCGGAGCAGAGTATCAGTGGTGGCGCACGTTATCTGACCAAACTGATGGACAAAATTCCGCAAACTATTCCGGAAGATGAGCGGATTTGGTTTGCGCTGGCCGCATACAATATGGGGTATGCGCATATGATGGATGCCAGAGCCCTTACAGCCCGCCAGAAAGGAGACCCTGACAGTTGGTCTGATGTTAAGCAGCGTTTGCCACTACTTAGCCAGAAGCGTTATTACAGTAAAACGACATACGGCTATGCGCGTGGTGATGAAGCTTATAAGTATGTTGAAAATATCCGGCGTTATCAGTTGAGCCTTGCCGGATATCTGCGTGAAAAAGAGAAAGTGGCACAGAGCAACCAGGACAAAACGCAACTGGCAGAATTGATGCCTGAGATAAGGTTGCGTTGATAATCACTGGTCTTCGGATGGTTGCCGGGCTGCCTGTTTATTAGCCTTGTGCACCTGGCGGCGCATACGAAAGAAATCACTCAGTAAACCAGCACACTCTTGCGCCAGCACCCCGCCAGCCACTGATACTTTATGATTCATGCCCGGATGCCCGAGTACATCCATCAGCGAGCCCGCAGCCCCCGTTTTGACATCACTGGCGCCATATATTAATTGCCCTATTCTGCTGTGTACCATAGCCCCTGCACACATCACACAAGGTTCGAGCGTAACATATAGCGTGGTATCAAGCAGACGGTAGTTTTGCAGCACAATTCCGCCCTGGCGCAGGGCCATCATTTCAGCATGGGCTGTTGGGTCATGGTGACCAATCGGCCGGTTCCAGCCCTCGCCAATCACCTGTCCCTGGTAAACCAGCACTGCCCCAACCGGAACCTCACCTTCATCCCAGGCGCGCTGAGCAAGGCTAAGCGCATGGCGCATCCAGCGAATATGGTCGGTTTCACTTTCGGTCACAGTTCTCTCCAGTGAGTAGCAAAAAGATTGGCATGGCAGGTGCCTCCACATGATGGTTCTGGCGGGCAGAACTAAACAAGCAGCCTGATACCCGGCTTCGGGACACCAGCCTGGTACATGGACAACAACGCGGTTACTCCCGCGATGCAAGAATCAAGGCTAAATTTACCAGGCGCCGCGCATTATACACAGGCAGCGCATAAGATGAAGCAGGCAAGCTCAACGCCATTGCTCCAGTTCACCACCAGGTGTAACACGCCAGCGATGCTGGCAAAAAGCCAACAAAGGGTTATCCTGGACACTGTCACTGTAACCACTGTATAGCGCCAGAGGTTCGCCAATACGCAACCTGAGCTGGGTCACTTTTTCTTTACCAAAACAGCGCCGGGACAAGCACCAGGCACCACACTCCCGGGTTATTTTGCTGCCTATCAGGTTAACGGATGCAAACCAGGGTGCCTGCCCATACACTTTGCGTACCAGGCTTTCCGGTGAACCAGTAATTAACCAGATGTCGACATCTTCCTGACGGGCGTAATCTTCGAGCCTTGCCTGAACTTGCTCAAATATTGTCGCCCGTTCGCGAAACGCCAGCGTGAACTGTTGTTCCAGTGCTAACAACCGCGACTGCCTGCGACCAAAAGTTAAACTCCATAGCAGCAGGCTCACTGGCCAGCGCACAGCCCGGCCCTGCAACAAAAAACCAGCCGCCGCCAGCGGCAACACCACGAGTAATAAAAGGGCATTCAATGGCTGGCGGCGGAGTAAAAAAAACATAAATTCACCGAATAGATCTTCCCGGTGCAATGTACCGTCCAGGTCAAAAAAGACAATACGCCGCGCTGCAGATTGTGGTGTTACCACTGGCTGATTTTCCTCAGGTTTTATCATTCAGCGCCTCACGCAGAAAACCGTTATGGAGAGCCAGCCTGTCTTTTGCCGCTGGAGCATTGAGCCCGGAGAGCGCCATCAGAATAGCGGGCTTTGCTTCATACCCTGTTTGTTCCAGTAAGGCTTTTGCCGCCTCATAACTCAGGCCTGTCGCCTCGGTAACAATGCGGCAGGTACGGTCAACCAGTTTCACGTTAGTGGCTTTCACATCCACCATTAAGTTTTGCCAGACCTTGCCAAACCGCACCATCGCACCGGTAGAGATCATGTTCAGTACCAGTTTCTGCGCGGTGCCGGATTTCAGGCGAGTCGACCCGGTAAGTGCTTCTGGACCAACGACAGGTGAAATAGCGATGTCCGCCACCTGCGCAATAGGGGAGTCCGGGTTGCATGAAATGGCCACCGTGCAACACCCCAGGAGACGGGCATACTTCAGGCCGCCAATCACGTAAGGTGTGCGGCCGGAAGCCGCCAGCCCGATAACAATGTCGTTTTCAGTCAAATTAAGGTTTTTCAGGTCAGTTTCGCCCAGCTCCGGAGAGTCTTCTGCACCTTCTACCGCTTTCAGTAACGCAGAGGGGCCACCCGCAATCAGGCCAATAACCAAACCGTGAGGTACCCCAAAAGTTGGCGGGCATTCAGATGCATCCAGCACGCCCAGGCGGCCACTTGTTCCCGCCCCCATGTAGATGATTCGCCCACCGGACTTTAATGCTGCCGCCGCAGCATCAACCGCCTTCGCCACTTCTGGCAATGTAAGCCGGACTGCTGCCGCAACACGCTCATCCTGTTGATTAAAGCGTGTCACCATCTCCAGCGTAGTGAGTGCGTCTAAATCCATGGTTTCGGGATTGCGACTTTCTGATACCAGAGCACCAAGATTCATTTCTTTTCCTCAGAATATTTAATTCACAACAATCGCGTTATAATGGAATATTAAATTCTTTTCTGCGAGATTACTGGCCGCATGCTAAACAACCGGCCCGCATACTGACAAATGGAATGACCATGAATTGCCTGATTCGCATTCGCCAGCGTTACCCAGTACTGGCTCAGAGTGACCGTAAACTTGCTGATTTCATCCTGGCTAATCCTGATCATGCCCGCCATTTAAGCTCACAGCAACTGGCGCAAGAATCCGGTGTCAGCCAGTCCAGTGTGGTAAAGTTTGCGCAGAAGCTCGGATATAAAGGTTTTCCCGCCCTGAAACTGGCAATCAGTGATGCGCTTGCCAATTCGCCTAACCCACATTCTGTGCCAGTTCATAACCAAATTCTGGGCGATGACCCTTTACGCCTGGTGGGTGAAAAACTCATAAAAGATAACGTTGCGGCGATGCATGCCTCGCTGGATGTCAACACCGAAGAAAAACTGACCAGCAGTGTGACTTTATTGCGTCATGCCCGGCAAATCATTCTTACCGGGATTGGCGCATCAGGGTTAGTGGCACAGAATATGGCCTGGAAGATGATGAAAATCGGTTTACGGGCGGCTCCCGTATTAGATACCCACGCATTATTATCCAGCGTGCAGGCAATGAACCAGGAAGATGTGTTTCTGGCTATTTCCTATACGGGAGAGCGGCGTGAGATTAATCTTGCCGCAGATGAAGCATTACGGGTGGGTGCGAAAGTGCTGGCGATTACCGGTTTTACACCGAATAGCCTGCAACAACGGGCAACACACTGCCTGTATACCATTGCCGAAGAACAGGCGACACGCAGTGCGTCGATATCCGCAAATTCCGCTCAAATGATGCTGGCCGATCTCTTATTCATGGGGTTAGTGCAGCAGGACATCGATAATGCCCCAAATCGCATCCGCCACAGTGAGGAACTGGTAAAAAAACTCAGTTAAAGCGTATAATACCAGCCCTTTTTTTCTGCGTTACCGAGACTGCATTATGGCACTACTGATCACTAAAAAATGTATTAACTGCGATATGTGTGAGCCAGAGTGCCCGAATCAGGCTATCTCCATGGGCGCGGATATCTACCAGATTGACGCAGACCGATGCACAGAGTGTATCGGCCACTACGAAACACCAACCTGCCAGAAAGTGTGCCCCATCCCCAATACAATTATTATTAACCCGGCACACCAGGAAAGTGAGGAGCAGTTATGGGATAAATTCGTCCTGCTCCATCATGCGGATAAAATCTAACGCTCAAATATCACTGAAGCACAGGCGTAATGCCGTTCGTCGGCAATAGTGACATGGATGGAACTCACCCCCAACCTTTCAGCCAGTGCTGCTGCTTCACCATGTAAGCAAAGTTGTGGTTTGCCAAGCGCATCGTTAACCACCTCAAACTGCTCAAACGCCAGGCCATTGCGAATACCTGTCCCCATGGCTTTCGATGCGGCTTCTTTCACTGCAAAGCGCTTTGCCAGAAAGCGTGCTGGCTGCTGGTGAGCAGCAAACTGTTGCCATTCATTTGCATGAAGAATTCGCTTTGCAAAACGTTCACCAGTGCGCGCCATCACAGCTTCGATACGCGCGATTTCAACGATATCCGTACCAATACCAACAATAGCCATCAGCCACGGGCTTCCAGCATCAGGCGTTTCATTTCGCTGACAGCGTCTTTCAGACCGGACATCACCGCACGGCCAATAATCGCATGGCCAATGTTCAGTTCATGCATTTCAGGAATGGCCGCTATCGCCTGGACATTGTGGTAAGTCAGCCCGTGCCCGGCATTCACTTTCAGGCCTTTGCTTGCTGCGTACTGAGCAGCCTCTTTAATACGGGCCAGCTCTTTCGCCTGCGTGACTTCATCTTCTGCATCAGCATAGCAACCCGTATGCAGTTCAATATAAGGGGCACCTGCCGCCACTGCGGCATCAATTTGGGCATGCTCAGGGTCGATAAACAAAGAAACCTGAATGCCTGCAGCAGCCAGACGTTTGCAGGCATCTGCCAGTTTCTCAGGTTGCCCGGCGACATCCAGCCCCCCTTCCGTTGTTACTTCCTGGCGTTTCTCTGGCACCAGGCAGCAAAAATGTGGGCGGGTTTCACAGGCAATGCCAACCATCTCTTCTGTTACCGCCATTTCAAGATTCATTCGGGTATGCAGTGTCTGGCGTAAAATACGCACATCGCGATCGGTAATATGGCGGCGATCCTCACGCAAATGCACCGTGATACCATCGGCTCCTGCCTGCTCAGCAATAAATGCGGCCTGAACTGGATCCGGGTATGCGGTTCCGCGTGCATTACGCAACGTTGCAATGTGATCAATGTTAACGCCTAACAACAAATCAGCCATGACAGCTCTCCGTTATGAATACGATATTAGCGGAGTGTACACCGCGCAACGAAAGCCTGGCTACGTTCGCTTAATCTTCACCACTGCCATCGGGAGTAAGCGGCGATTTTTTCGGCAGGAACTGGCGGAAAAGTTCCCGGCTTTTCAGCGGCTTTCCACCCAAATAAGGTTTGAGAGCAATACGGGTAAACCGTTTGGCGGCACGAAGGGTATCAGCATCAGGAAACTCACGGCTGGCGAGCGCCTTGAGTTGCCGGCCTGTAAAACTGGTGTTATCAATGACCAGGCTGGCAATAAAGCCTTTTTCTTCGCGGTAACGGTAAGTCATGGTGTCATCCACCTGTGCTCCTGAACCGGCACAGTGCAGAAAATCGACGCCATAACCCAGGCAAGACAACAGCGCCAGTTCAAACTGGCGTAATGCAGGCTCCGGGGAACCGGTTGCACCGGCCAGATTCTGAATACAGTGCAAATAGTCGAAAAATAGTGCGGAATAACGGGTCTCTTGCTCAAGTACCCGTGAAAGCAGTTCATTGATATATAAACCGCTGTACAGCGCGATGCCGGTAAGAGGTAATGCCAGTGAGACGGCTTCAGCACTGCGCAGGGTTTTCACCTCACCCCGCCCTCCCCAGCGAACCAGAAGCGGCGTGAAGGGCTGGAGAGTGCCTTTAAGGTGGGAACGGCGGGAACGGGCACCTTTGGCAATGACACGTATGCGCCCTTGTTCTTCAGTGAACAAATCAAGAAGAAGGCTGGTTTCGCTCCAGGGGCGACCATGCAAAACAAAAGCCCGCTGCCAGCCTTCCACTGTATCAGACCTTAAAGATCATCGACATAACCCAGGCTACGCAGCGCCCGCTCGTCATCAGCCCAGCCTGATTTCACTTTCACCCACAGTTCAAGATGCACTTTGGCTTCGAACATGTCTTCCATGTCTTTGCGGGCTTCAATACCAATGGTTTTTATTTTGGCACCTTTGTTACCAATAACCATTTTTTTCTGACCTTCTCTCTCCACCAGAATCAGGCCATTGATATCGTATCCACCCCGTTCGTTAGTAACAAAACGCTCAATTTCAACGGTAACGGAATACGGTAATTCAGCCCCCAGGAAACGCATCAGTTTTTCACGAATGATTTCTGAGGCCATAAAGCGCTGGGAGCGATCTGTAATATAGTCTTCCGGGAAATGGTGAATAGCCTCCGGCAGATGTTTACGAACAATGCTCGCGATGGTGTCAACATTGGTCCCGTCTTCTGCGGAAATCGGCACAATATCGAGGAAGTTCATCTGCTGGCCCAGGAACTGTAAATGAGGTAACAGGTCAGCTTTGTCTGCCACGTTATCCACTTTATTAACAGCCAGAATTACCGGCGCTTTGCCATCTTTTAGCTTGTTGAGCACCATTTCGTCATCTGGCGTCCAGCGGGTACCTTCAACAACGAAAATAACCAGTTCAACATCGCCAATCGAGCTGCTTGCAGCACGGTTCATCAGGCGGTTAATCGCCCGTTTTTCTTCCATATGTAAGCCTGGGGTATCAACATAAATTGCCTGATACAGGCCTTCGGTATGGATGCCGACGATACGGTGACGTGTCGTCTGCGCTTTGCGCGAGGTGATGGAAATCTTTTGCCCCAGCAGTTTGTTCAACAACGTGGATTTACCCACGTTCGGACGCCCTACTATTGCAATAAACCCGCAGTAAGTATTTTCTTCGCTCATTCCAGCTCCAGCTGTTTTAGCGCCTGTTCAGCGGCTGCCTGCTCCGCTTTGCGGCGGCTGGAACCAGTGCCAACCACGGGCTCGCTCAGGCCACTAACCTGGCAGTGAATCGTAAATTCCTGGTCATGGGCTTCGCCCCGTACCTGAACAACCAGATAACCAGGCAATGGTAAATGGCGCCCTTGCAGAAATTCTTGTAAACGTGTTTTCGGATCTTTTTGTTTATCGCCCGGGCTGATTTCATCAAGGCGTGTTTGATACCAACTGAGGATCAAACGTTCCACCGTCTGAATATCACTGTCGAGAAAAACACCGCCAATCAGTGCTTCTACTGTGTCCGCCAGAATAGACTCCCGACGGAACCCCCCACTTTTCAATTCGCCCGGCCCTAAACGCAGGCATTCGCCCAACTCAAATTCACGGGCAATTTCCGCCAGAGTATTACCCCGTACCAATGTGGCTCGCATACGGCTCATATCGCCTTCGTCCACCCGAGGAAAGCGGTGATAGAGCGCATTAGCAATAACATAACTAAGAATAGAATCACCAAGGAATTCCAGACGTTCATTATGCTTGCTACTGGCACTACGGTGGGTTAATGCCTGCTGCAAAAGATCCTGATGATGAAAAGTGTAGCCCAGCTTCCGCTGAAGCCGATTAATTAAGATGGGGTTCATGTGATACCAATTAATGAATGCGTCAACAATTCAGCACACGGAACAGAGCTGATTTCCAAACCTGTTTCGTGTGCTGTGGCTCCCATTTAAGGGAGCCAACCTAAAAACTCGGGGGGATATTCTATACACAACAACAAGGGATGTCGTTATCTGATTAATCTTTTAATTAATGAATACCACCTATTCGACTAAATCTAATGCCAGTCGGCCACTGACCTTCCTGTTTTTCGAAGCTCATCCAGATTGCAGTCGCTTTACCAACCAAATTAGCCTCAGGTACAAACCCCCAATAACGGCTGTCTGCGCTGTTATCACGGTTATCACCCATCATGAAATATTCACCCGGCGGCACAACCCAGGTAGCCAGTGGTTGGCCCGGTTGCTGGTAATACATACCCAGTTGATCCTGAGCAATAGGCACCGTAAGAATACGGTGTGTTACGTTACCCAGGCTCTCTTTACGCTCAGCAAGACGGATACCGCCATCTTTTGTCTGGTTTTGCGGCAATTGCCAGAAACCACTTGATGCCTCACCACCGCTGGTCCGTTCAAATGTCTGAACGAAATCACTGGCTTCAACGTTCGAATAAGTAATCGGCAACGCACTGCCACATGCCTGGCCTGAACTGCAATTCGGCTGAATAGTCAGTTCTTTGGTTGATGGATCATAAGTAATGCGATCACCAGGCAGGCCAATAACACGTTTAATGTAATCAAGACTCGGGTCTTTGGGATATTTGAATACTGCAATATCGCCACGTTTAGGGTGCCCGGTTTCAATCAGTGTTTTTTGGAAAATAGGATCTTTAATACCATAGGCGAATTTTTCTACCAGAATAAAATCGCCTATCAGTAACGTCGGCATCATAGAACCCGATGGAATTTGGAAGGGTTCGAAGATAAATGAACGCACAATCAAAACAATAGCAAGAACCGGAAAAATTGATGCGCCAGTTTCCAACCAGCCGGGCTTAGGCCCAACTTTCTTCAATGTTTTCGTATCCAGCGCACCATCTGTGGCCGCCTGTGCGGCGGCCTGCTTCTCACGTCGCTTTGGTGCAAAGATAAACTTGTCAATGCACCATAATACGCCCGTCACCAGTGTTGCAATGACAAGGACCAGGGCAAACATATTTGCCATGCCAACTCCTTATTATTTGCTATCTTTACCCACATGCAGAATTGCAAGGAAGGCTTCCTGAGGCAGTTCTACGTTACCGATCTGCTTCATGCGTTTTTTACCTTCTTTCTGTTTCTGTAGCAGTTTCTTCTTACGGCTGACGTCACCACCATAACATTTTGCCAGTACGTTTTTACGTAACTGTTTCACCGTCGAACGGGCAATAATGTGGTTACCAATCGCGGCCTGAATTGCAATGTCAAATTGCTGACGCGGAATCAACTCTTTCATTTTCTCAACCAGGTCGCGGCCACGATAAGGGGCGTTATCCCGGTGAGTAATGATTGCCAGAGCATCCACGCGCTCACCATTGATTAATACATCCACACGCACCATGTCGGAAGTCTGGAAACGTTTGAAGTTGTAATCAAGCGAAGCATAACCACGCGAGGTTGATTTCAGGCGGTCGAAGAAATCCAGAACCACTTCGGCCATTGGAATTTCGTAAGTCAGCGCGACCTGGTTGCCGTGGTAGACCATGTTCGTCTGCACACCACGCTTCTCAATGCACAGCGTGATCACGTTACCCAGATATTCCTGCGGCAGCAGCATGTTACATTCAGCAATAGGTTCGCGTAATTCTGCAATATTATTGATAGCAGGTAACTTGGAGGGGCTGTCAACATACAGCTCTTCACCTGCCGTGGTTTCAATTTGATACACCACAGTTGGCGCTGTTGTTATCAGATCCAGATCATACTCACGCTCCAGACGCTCCTGGATAATCTCCATGTGGAGCAGGCCAAGGAACCCACAGCGGAAACCGAAGCCCAGTGCACTGGACGTCTCTGGTTCATAGAACAAAGATGCATCGTTCAGGCTGAGTTTACCCAGCGCATCACGAAACGCTTCATAGTCATCGGAACTGACCGGGAATAGCCCTGCGTATACCTGTGGCTTCACTTTTTTGAAACCAGGCAAAGCTTTGTCCGCTGGTGCCCGGGCCAAAGTAAGCGTATCGCCCACTGGCGCACCATGGATATCTTTAATCGCGCAAACTAACCAACCTACTTCGCCGCAATTAAGGACATCGCGATCAACCTGTTTTGGCGTAAAGATACCCAAACGGTCTGCATTGTAGGTCTGCCCGGTGCTCATCACCTTGATTTTATCGCCTTTGCGCAGGCTACCGTTTTTAATACGAATCAAAGAGACAACACCCAGGTAGTTATCGAACCATGAGTCGATAATCAAAGCCTGCAGTGGTGCTTCCGGGCTGCCTTCCGGAGCCGGAATATCCCGAACCAGGCGCTCCAGCACTTCGGGCACACCCACACCGGTTTTAGCCGAGCAGCGAACAGCATCAGCGGCATCAATACCGACAATGTCTTCAATTTCTTCTGCGACACGCTCAGGGTCTGCAGCCGGTAAGTCAATTTTGTTCAGTACGGGCACCACTTCAAGATTCATCTCGATAGCGGTGTAGCAGTTTGCCAGAGTCTGCGCTTCAACTCCCTGCCCGGCGTCAACCACCAGCAGGGCTCCTTCACAAGCGGCCAAAGAGCGTGACACCTCATAGGAGAAGTCAACATGGCCTGGAGTATCGATAAAATTTAACTGGTAAACCTGGCCGTCGGTTGCTTTGTAGTCGAGTGTCACGCTTTGCGCTTTAATGGTAATACCGCGCTCACGTTCAAGATCCATGGAATCCAGCACCTGCGCGGCCATTTCCCGGTCACTCAAACCGCCACAAATCTGGATAATTCGGTCCGACAGCGTCGACTTACCGTGGTCGATATGGGCGATGATAGAAAAGTTGCGTATGTTCTTCATATGTGGAGATTTATGCCTTTCAAATCCTGGGGGGCTACGCGTTATGCGCTGTATAAGCCTGCTATCTTTATGGCCGACTGGTGCCTGAAACGCTGCATTCTACACTACAACCAGAAAGCGAGGAAATGCTCATGCACTCCTGTGCCGCGGTTACTTCATTTATTGAGAGGCGGCAGCAGGCACCTGTTGTTTTTGGGAGGGATTACCTGGAAGTGGCAGAAGAGGAATCAACAGTACGCCAGGCGTCAGGCGGCAACCCAATGCTCAAAATCACCGGGTGCATTGAAGCGCGTGCACTCAGCCGGGAGGCTCCCCAGCGCGCAACACAAAAGCCCAGCAGTCCACCCGCCAGCGCGCCAATGCCAGTCCACAGGTTGCTGGCAAATGCACCCTGGCAAATACCGGCCACCATAAACAAGCCAATGAGTGGCACCATATAAACCAGTAAAGCAGAACCCAGCAAACTGCTTTCAGCAATACCCAGTTCAACTTTCTGCCCGGCACGGAGCGGCTCTTTCGAGTGAACTGAAATTTGGTGTACCGTTTCTGGCCCAAGTTTGTTTAATACCCGGCTACCACAACCTTTGCGTGATGAACACTGGCTACAACCACTCTGCACATCACACTGAACTGTCGCTGTACCATTTTGCCAGGAAATTACGGTTGCCCACTCTTTAATCATTGTGTAGCCCTGAATTTCACGCTGTCTGCAATACGTTTTGCTGTTTGTGGTGGCAACTCACCCACAACAGTAATTTCCATGCTGTTACGCACTTCACTGCTGACTGTTCGCCGGCCAGTCCGTAATAACTGATCACCGGTAACACCTTCAGCACGGTTAATATTTATCGAAAAACTGAACAGACCATCAGAATAGAGGCGAGACTCAACAGGAACATCAAGAGTCGGTATAGGACGACGGCTGCTGGATACTTCAGTAAAACCTTGTGGTAGCCAGGTCGGTGCCCAGGTAAAGTTGTTTTTTTCCGTGTCAGGCATTGAAAGCAAGGGCGGTAAACTGGCCTTTTCAAGTTTCTTTATTTTATCCGGGACTTGCGCTTCAACTGTAAAGGATATAACCCGGAACTGCTCCAGTGTTTCTCCATCACGGTCAAGTAAGTCAACCCGCAGCGGAAGATGTGTTTCGCTATCCAGCCAGACAATATAGCTGTAGCGCGTGCCATCTCGGGCAACAATACGCACAACCTCGCACAACCTGTCAGCAACCCGGGTTCGGCCAACCGGAATAAAATCATAATAAGGCGCGAGGCGCTTGAAATCGCTGTAGACCAGGGAAGGTAACGAATCGACAATATAATCGCCGTTAAGCGTGAAAGGATCCAGACCTGGCTCAAAATAGCTGATTTCATTGCCGCGCTGAACGACTTCACGGCGAGGGCCATCCATCTGAAGGAGTTGAGCCAGAGTTTCATTGTTCAGCCGGGCATGAGAATAACGTAGCGATTCCACACCCTGTTTATTGATGCTGATAAAAGAAAGCTCATAGTTCAGGGACTGGCTGGCATGGTTCATTTCCTGCAACAACGCCCCGGGCGATGTAGTATCTGCCGAGGCGTTCTGCGTAAAAAAAACACTACCAGCCAGTAAAGAGACAATGCACAAAAGCTGCTTCATTACTGCGATTGCGTTCCTAAAGTTTGATTGCCGGGAACTTCAATACCCGCCTGCCTGGTTTGCGCCTGTTCAAATTGCAGTTTTTCTGCGTGCAACCGGCGCTGCAGTTCGTAGTCCTGTAGCATGGCATTAATGCGACGACGTTGTTCCTGCATTTGTTGCTGGCCGCCATCCACACTCATGCTGTCAGACGGCACACCAAGGCTAACCGGGCTGGCTTTACCCATCATGGGTAAAGTATTGAACACCGGAGTTTCAGGCTGAGCAACAGAATCAGTTGCCCTGCCACCGGTATTATATTGCTGCACGCCAACTATCACGGCAAGCGATACGCACGCGGCCACACCAATTTGGGTGAGCTGACTCGCCCAGGGGCGAAGCTTTTTCCAAAACGGCATTTTTTGCCATTGGTGAGGCGTTGGCTGAGATTCTGTAATAAGAGGCGACGGGTTACGTGCGGGCTCTTTTTCTATGGCTTCCATAACACGGGCGGAAATATCCAAATCCAGGACTGTTCCTGTATCGCCACGGAGAGTGTCACGGATAAGGTGATAGCTTTCCCACGTCTGTAATAGTGATTTATCGCGCGATAACTCGCTGATAGTTTCACTGTCCAGAGTTTCACCATCCATAAGAGCGGAAAGTTTTTCTTTCTGCATGCCTAGATACCTTTTTCCAGTATGCCGCTATCGTCAACGCCGGATAAGCGGTTGAACTTTATTATCAATTGCTTCCCTGGCCCGGAAGATACGTGAACGAACAGTACCCACAGGGCAGTCCATGATGGCTGAGATCTCTTCATAACTCAGCCCTTCAATCTCCCGCAATGTAATAGCCATACGCAAATCTTCCGGGAGGGACTCAATTGTCCGGAAAACAATCTGTCTCAGTTCCTCAGACAACATTAAGTTCTCAGGGTTCGAAATTTCTTTTAATGCCCCACCCGTTTCGAAATTTTCAGCATCATTTGCATCAACATCGCTGGATGGTGGGCGACGCCCCTGAGCAACCAGGTAATTTTTCGCGGTATTCACCGCAATACGATACAGCCAGGTATAAAAAGCACTTTCACCCCGGAAAGAATCCAGCGCGCGATATGCCTTAATGAAAGATTCCTGAACCACATCAGGTACATCACCTGAAGGAACATAACGGGAAACCAAACTCGCAACCTTATGCTGGTAGCGAACAACCAGTAAGTTGAATGATTTTTGATCTCCCTTCTGGACCCGTTCGACAAGAACCTGATCCGCTAACTGCTCGCTCATCCGAGGTAATTTCTCCCCAAACCCAAATTCCTACGCGTAACCAAACTGCCACTCTGTCTTCGCACAATGAGCAAGCACCAGCTAAGACACGCAGAAACAACCAGAGTTCCATTACGCTATTGTTTTTGTTCATCGATTACGGACAAATATCATTTTCATTCTTTTTTGCCGCAGCTAAACGCAAATTCTGGAAACAGATAGTTGCATTCAGGCTTGTGCAGGGTATCTCATGCATCATGTTTTTTCACCTTAAAATCACTGACTAAGAGTAAGCCTCGCAAATATTTACTTAAATTTGCTTTTCCTCTGGCTGACGCCACCCCGCTTGTTTAGTCTTTGCTACTAAAATAAAAAAAATATGCATTTTTTCACAACCAGGTGCTATGCTCAGCAAATCTTGTTTAGTAAATTAAACACAATATCATGACAACTTCATCTGATTATATTAGTGACGTGCTGATTATAGGGAGTGGTGCTGCGGGCTTGTCTTTGGCGTTACGCCTTGCCAGCAACCATAAGGTGATTGTACTGAGCAAAGGCCCCATCAGCGAAGGCTCCACTTTTTATGCACAAGGCGGAATTGCTGCTGTTTTTGATGAAACAGACAGTGTTACAGCGCATGTGGAAGATACGCTGATAGCCGGAGCGGGTATTTGCGAACAGAGTGCTGTGGAGTTTGTTGCCAGCAATGCCCGACATTGTGTGCAATGGTTGATAGACCAGGGCGTGATGTTCGATACGGAAACTCAGCCCAATGGTGAAGCTGGTTATCACCTGACTCGTGAAGGTGGGCACAGCCATCGCCGAATTCTTCACTCAGCCGATGCCACAGGTAAAGCAGTCGAAACCACCCTTGTCAGCCAGGCGTTAAGCCACCCTAATATTCGCGTTCTCGAACGGTTTAATGCCGTCGACCTGATCATTTCAGACAAGATTGGCTTATCCGGCACCCGGCGAGTTGTCGGCGCATGGATTTGGAACCGTGAAAAAGAAAAAGTAGAAACCTGCAAGGCACGTTCTGTGGTACTGGCAACCGGAGGGGCATCAAAGGTCTACCAGTATACGACAAACCCGGATATTGCTTCTGGTGATGGTGTAGCTATGGCCTGGCGCGCAGGTTGCCGGGTGGCAAACCTTGAATTTAACCAGTTCCATCCCACTGCGTTATTTCACCCACAGGCACGCAATTTCTTATTAACGGAAGCACTCCGGGGCGAAGGCGCCTATCTTACTCGCGCAGATGGTTCCCGTTTTATGCCAGAGATTGATGCGCGTGCAGAACTGGCTCCCCGGGATGTGGTTGCCAGGGCAATTGACCATGAAATGAAACGCCTTGGCGCAGATTGCATGTACCTCAATATTAGCCACAAACCCGCACCTTTCATTCGCCAGCACTTCCCCATGATTTACGAGAAGCTGTTAACGCTGGGTATTGATTTAACGACCGACCCTGTTCCTGTAGTTCCCGCAGCGCATTACACTTGCGGCGGTGTGATGATTGATGAACACGGAAGAACCGATATTGACGGGTTATATGCCATTGGTGAAGTAAGCTATACCGGTCTGCATGGCGCCAACCGCATGGCATCGAATTCACTGTTGGAATGCCTGGTGTATGGCTGGTCAGCGGCAGAAGATATCAACAAGCGACTGCCGGCAACCAAACATGCCCAATACCTGCCAGTATGGGATGAAAGCCGGGTTGATGATGCCGATGAACGAGTGGTCATTCAGCATAACTGGCATGAGCTTCGCCTGTTGATGTGGGATTACGTGGGGATTGTACGAACCAATAAACGTCTTGAGCGGGCGTTACGGCGTATCATGATGCTTCAGCAAGAAATTCATGAATATTATGCCAATTTCCGCGTTTCTAATAATCTACTGGAACTGCGTAACCTGGTTCAGGTTGCTGAATTAATTGTCCGTTGCGCCCTGATGCGTAAAGAGAGCCGTGGGCTGCATTACACACTGGATTACCCGGATATGTTGCCTGAATCCGGGCCAACGATTCTTTCACCCACCAGCTACATAAATAAATAGAAGTCCTGGGTCAGGCCAGTGTAAGCCTCTGAGTAACGCTGGTCTGACCCACGGATAACAATTTGCTCTGCAAAGAATTCCCCGGCGCTGGGCGACAAACCGAGCAACACGCGGTGTGGCGGTTTACCTTCATGCTCAGTGATATTCGCACGAAAACGGCAATGCCAGCCTTGTTGTTCTGCCTGCAACACAAAAGCCTGCCCTATTGATTCTGGCAAAACGACACAAAAAAAACCCTGTTCAGTAATGCGGTCTGCCGCGCATTGCAACAGAGAGCTATGATCGAGTTGCGTAGTGTAACGAGCATGTTCACGCTCAGGTGTTGCGCAGGATACACCTTTGTCGAAGTACGGCGGGTTACTGACAATAAGTTCATAACGTTCAGTATGCTGCAAATGCCACTGTTTAATATCAGACTGGTAAACCGTAATTTTATCTGCCCATGGCGAAGCTGCGACATTTTCCCGTGCCTGAATAGCGGCTGCATTATCAATCTCAACAGCATCAATGAACGCATGCCCATGGGTGCGCTGAGCCAGCATCAATGCCAGTAAGCCACTTCCCGTGCCAATATCCAGAATGCGCTTCACGCCGGCTACAGGTGCCCAGGCCCCCAGGAGTACACCATCAGTTCCGACTTTCATCGCACAACGGTCGTGAGCCACAAAAAATTGTTTGAAGGTGAACCCACCCCGACGAAGTACTGCTTTATGCCCGGTCATACTTGCTACCTTTACCTGAATCCGTTGTAGCATAGGAGAAAGGGCGTTACGGGGAAAGGGGTTCATGATATTAGAGATGAACATATTAGCCTAAACGTCTATAATCGCCCCCCCACTCAGAGGTAGATGATGACTGTAACCACTTTTTCCGAACTCGAACTTGATGAAAGCCTGCTGGATGCACTCCAGGATAAAGGCTTTACTCGCCCGACAGCTATTCAGGCTGAGGCAATTCCTCCTGCACTGGAGGGGCGCGATATCCTGGGCTCTGCACCAACTGGAACCGGGAAGACTGCGGCTTACTTACTGCCGGTGATGCAACATCTGCTCGATTTTCCGCGTAAAAAGTCCGGGCCTCCTCGGGTGTTGATCCTCACTCCGACTCGCGAGCTGGCTATGCAGGTTGCAGAGCATGCCAAAGAGCTGGCTGCCCATACAAAGCTGGATATTGCCACCATTACTGGCGGCGTCGCTTACATGAACCACGCAGAAGTATTCAGTGAAAACCAGGACATTGTTGTCGCAACGACTGGCCGCCTGCTGCAATACATTAAAGAAGAGAATTTCGACTGTCGCGCCGTTGAAATGCTGATTCTCGATGAAGCAGACCGGATGCTGGATATGGGGTTTGCCCAGGATATTGAGCATATATCAGGTGAAACTCGCTGGCGTAAACAAACCATGTTGTTTTCCGCCACCCTTGAAGGGCAGGCGATAAAAGATTTTGCTGAACGTTTACTTGAAGACCCGGCCGAAGTGTCTGCCACCCCATCCGTTCGTGAGCGTAAAAAAATACACCAGTGGTATTACCGCGCTGACAACGTTGAGCATAAAACTGCGTTGCTGGTAAACCTGCTGGGTCAGCCTGATGTTACACGTTCTATTGTTTTTGTGCGTAAGCGTGAGCGTGTGCATGAGTTAGCCGGGTGGCTGCGTGATGCCGGAATTCAAACCTGTTATCTCGAGGGAGAAATGGTTCAGGCTAAACGTAATGAAGCAATCAAACGCCTGACCGATGGCCGGGTTAATGTGCTTATTGCTACGGATGTTGCCGCTCGCGGTATTGATATTCCTGATGTCAGCCATGTATTTAACTTCGACTTACCGCGAGGGAGCGACACTTATCTTCACCGCATTGGCAGAACCGGCCGCGCCGGGCGCAAAGGGACAGCTATTTCGTTAGTTGAAGCGCACGACCATTTATTGCTGGGCAAAATTGAGCGTTATATTCAGGAGCCACTCAAATCGCGCATTATTGAGGAGCTCAGGCCGACCACGCGAACCCCGAGTGACAAACTGAAAGGGAAACCGTCCAAAAAGGTTAAAGCTCGCCGTGAAGAGAAGAAAAAAGAGCAGAATAAAACAAAAGGGCGAGTGAAGCAGCGCCACCGTGACACCAAAAATGTGGGTAAAAGGCGCAAGCCAGCCGCTGCTGCTAAACAGGCTTCACCGGAAGCAGAAGGCACTGACAAACAGTCATAATTAATCCTGGACACGTTATTCCACACGACAGGCCTGTGCTCATGTACGGGCCTTATTATTTGTTTTGACCAGCCATGAATACAAAAAAAACGCCACACCCGCAGGTATGGCGCTGAAAAAACGGTTGGCGTGCTATTACAGACTTTCAGTGAAAGTACGGGCAATAACATCACGCTGCTGTTCTGGCGTTAGTGAGTTAAAACGCACTGCATAACCAGAAACACGAATAGTCAGTTGCGGGTATTTTTCCGGGTGTTTTACTGCGTCTTCCAGTGTTTCACGACGCAGCACATTCACGTTCAGGTGCTGACCACCTTCAACACGAACTTCTGGTTTAACTTCCATTGGGATTTCACGATATTCGATTTCACCCAGTTTGCTAACTGAAACCACTTCATCTTCGGCAAAGCCTGCTTTAGCACAAACACAACGTGCTTCACCTTTTTCGCTGTCCAGCAGCCAGAAAGAGTTCATCAAATCGTCATTTGCAGCTTTTGTAATCTGAATACCAGTAATCATGCTATGTCTCCCTAAGAGCAGTTCTTCGTGATTTTAATGGCCAGTGCCTGGCCAATTGGTAAAACCATTGTTGCGATATTGTTTGTATACCAGTCACCAGGCCTGCATTCTTTGATTTTAATCAAAGAAAACCATGCGACTAAAAAGGTCATTAATAGTTCTATTTGTTTTACATCAACTTATGCGTTTCATTGATGGATAAAAGTTTTGTAAATTTTCAAAAAAAATTGAATGAAATAAACAAAAATGAAGGTGCTATTTTGCTTCGTAGGGGGAACAGGGTAAGCTAGCTCCAGAAAAATTGTGGGAGAGAGGCATGGCAGGAAAACTAACCTGGCACGATGTGCTGGCTGAGGAAAAACAGCAACCTTATTTCATCGAAACACTGCAAAGAGTGGCTGATGTTCGCCGGTCTGGTATTACCGTCTACCCACCAGCAAAAGATGTGTTTAATGCATTTCGTTATACAGAATTAGGTGATATCAAAGTCGTGATTCTGGGTCAGGACCCTTATCACGGCCCGGGGCAAGCCCATGGTCTGGCTTTCTCTGTGCTGCCAGGCATTGCACCACCGCCATCACTAGTGAATATGTATAAAGAGCTGGAAGGTTCGTTACCCGGTTTTCAACGCCCGAACCATGGCTATCTTGAAAGCTGGGCACGGCAGGGAGTATTGCTGCTCAACACAGTGCTAACCGTTGAGGCAGGGAAAGCGCATTCTCACGCCAGTTTTGGCTGGGAAACATTCACAGATAAAGTGATTTCATTGATTAATGCGCACTGTGAAGGTGTCGTTTTTCTGTTATGGGGCGCCCATGCCCAGAAAAAAGGCAGTATAATCGACCGACAAAGACATGTCGTTTTACAGGCTCCTCACCCGTCGCCGCTATCTGCTCACCGTGGTTTCTTTGGATGTGGGCATTTTATTAAGGCCAATGAGTATTTAGCTGAACGTGGCCTGCCACCCATTGATTGGGTACCTCATTTACCTGAAGCACCACAAGCGTAACGCCTGTAAAAAAGCCGGCGCAAAATCAATGCCCCGGCTTGTTCATTACGCCTGAAAATACTTAGTGATTCTGGCGCCACCATTCAGCAAGAATAATCCCGCTGGCTACGGAGACGTTCAGGCTACTGGCACTGCCGATTCCATCAATTGAGACATGCAAATCGGAATTGAGCAGAGCTTCATGCTTCTCATCACTGCCTTCACGGCCAATCAGCAAAACAACCTTTTTCGGCAACTCTGCTGAAAATAAAGGTGTACCACCTTTCCCAGAGGTGCCAACAATGGTGTAGCCTGCAGCCCTGAACTGACGCAGCGCTTCCTCAACACTACTGGAGGTAATCGCGCTAACATGCTCGGCTCCGCCTTCTGCTGTTCTCACCGCAGCACCAGATTCCAGTAACCCGGCATCATTCACCAAAACCCCGTTCACACCAAAGTGTGCGCAGGAGCGAACGATCCCCCCCAGGTTATGAGGATTACTGACATCTTCAAGCGCGAGAACACAATCAGTTTCGCCAGCCTGGCTTACCCAGGTATCTACTTCAATACCACGGCGCTTTTTAATCAGGAAACACACACCACCATGATGTTCAGTACCTGACGCTTTCGTGAGTTCTTCATCATCAACCACATGGTATGCTTTGCGGTTAGCGGCCATCCAGCGCAAGGCCTCTTTGAAGCGCGGGGTTACGCTCTGAACAAACCAACCACGGACAATCGCTTCAGGACGATTCTGGAATAATGCCAGGCAGGCATTGACGCCATATACGCGCGTTTCTTCTGCCCGTTGCCGACGTAAAACTTCCGGGTCGATAAAGCTTTTACCACTAATACCACCATGATCCACTTCAGGCTGTTCTGTTTCACCGGGCGCTCTGGACACAGTACGCCATGGAGAACGTTCGCGCGACGCCTTGCCGTCAGTGTCTTTACGTGGACCTTTCCCTTGTCCCCGGGATGGTTTATCCGGACGTCCGCCGCCTTTGCCTGTGCGGGGATTACGCCCACGTTCACTTGAGGCATCATCCGAACGAACATACATCACCTTCACTTTACCGCTCTTACCTTTCATCTCGTCGCTCATTCTCTTTCTCCACCAGCGCTGCGCGAAGCGCGAAGATTACCTGATGTAGCAAGCGTTATCTATTTCCTTTACGCAAAAGCTAACAACTATTGTACCCATCGAATAAATCGCATTGCTGTTAGCAACCTTAACAATAATAATACGCAACATATATTAAACATTTATCCGTAACTTCACAGTGACGAATTATCGTTGAGGTTAACTATGAAAACAGTATGTACCGCCTGCCAGTCCATCAATCGCCTTCCCGAAGAACGCCTCCAGGATGGCGCAAAATGTGGCCGGTGCGGTCACGCACTGTTTGATGGCAGTATCGTCAATGCTACCAGTAAAACACTGGACACAATCCTCAAAGATGACCTGCCTGTTGTTATTGATTTTTGGGCTCCCTGGTGCGGCCCGTGCCGTAACTTCGCGCCTGTTTTTGAAGAAGTCGCGGAGGAACGCCGCGAACATATACGTTTCGTGAAAATCAACACCGAAGCCGAACAAGAATTAAGTGCGCGTTTTCGTATCCGCAGTATTCCCACCATCATGATGTTTAAACAAGGCGAACTGGTGGATATGCTCAATGGTGCTATGCCAAAAGCTCCGTTTGATGAATGGTTGAATGAAAGCCTGGAAACACAATCCTGAATCACTTGTTCCAATATCTCCACTCTGAGAGAATGGCGTTTTTCTTGTAAGCCACTTCCATGCACGATAACGCCGTTCTCCGCTTACGCGAGGCAAGACTCGCCCGGTCCACTCGCCCATTTCTTGCCCGTGGCAACAAGGTTCGTCGCTGCCAGCGCTGCCTGCTTGCACTGACGCAGTGCTTATGTGACACCCTGGTTACAGCACCCTCACGCAGCCAGTTCAGTTTACTCATGTACGATACTGAGCCATTGAAGCCGAGTAATACAGGCCGCCTGATTGCAGATATTCTGCCGGGAACAACCGCATTTCAGTGGTCACGCACCGAACCACCAGAACCGCTATTATCATTAATTTCATCAGGTGACTGGCAACCTATGGTCGTGTTTCCGGCCAGTGATACGGGTGAATCACGCAAGGTATATCATCGGCCCCCGACTACCGGGAAACCGCTACTGTTTATTATGCTGGATGGGACATGGAGCGAAGCCCGAAAAATGTTTCGTAAAAGCCCCTGGCTGGACACGCTACCGGTCATTTCTGTCGATTTGAATGCCACTTCCGCCTACCAGTTACGTGAAGCTCACGGTGAAGGGCAGTATTGCACAGCTGAAGTGGCTATTGCCTTGCTGGAACTGTCTGGTGATGTTTTTGCATCCCGGCAATTAACCCGGCATTTCACGCTGTTCCGCGAACGTTATCTTGCCGGAAAAGCTCATCATTCACACAAGGTCACAGCAAAACTGGAAGAAAGCATTTAAACTCAGCGAGTCATATCTCTTAGGGAGAGGAAGATGAGCCAGAGAGGACTGGAAGCACTATTACGCCCGGCATCGATTGCCGTTATTGGTGCCTCAATGAAACCCGGGCGTGCAGGTTTTCTGATGATGCAAAACTTACTGGCCGGTGGGTTCAAAGGCCCTGTATTGCCCGTAACACCTGCATGGAAAGCAGTTTGTGGTGTTCTGGCATGGCCTGAAGTAAGTGCATTACCTTTTTCGCCAGATCTCGCCGTACTTTGTACCCATGCCAAACGCAACATTGAGTTACTAACAGCACTGGGTAAAAAAGGCTGCAAAACATGTATTGTGCTTTCTTCTCCCCCAGAGCAACAGGCTGAGCTGCTCTCCTGTGCCCAACAATGGCAAATGCGCATTCTTGGCCCTAACAGCCTCGGGTTACTTGCTCCCTGGCAAGGGCTGAATGCCAGTTTTTCTCCTGTTCCTATACGCAAAGGAAAACTGGCATTTATTTCCCAATCAGCTGCTGTATCCAACACTATCCTTGACTGGGCTCAACAGCGTGAAATGGGTTTTTCTTATTTTGTCGCGCTTGGCGACAGCCTGGATATCAGCGTAGATGAACTGCTCGACTTTTTAGCCCGGGATAGCAAGACCAGCGCTATTCTGCTGTATCTTGAACACCTTTCCGATGCCCGCCGTTTTGTGTCTGCCGGGAGAAGTGCCTCCCGTAACAAACCTGTTGTTGTCATCAAAAGCGGGCGTAGTGAGCAAGCCTGGAAGTTACTCAAAACCCACGGTGGGCTGGATATTGCATGGGATGCGGCTATTCAGCGCGCAGGTATGTTGCGTGTTCAGGATACTCATGATCTCTTCTCCGCAGTAGAAACCCTCAGCCACATGCGCCCGCTAAAGGGCGAGAAGATTATGATCATGAGTAACGGGGCAGCACCTGCCGCACTGGCAATTGATGCTTTGTGGTTAAGAAACGGCAAACTAAGTGAACTAACAGAAGAAACCTGTAGGCAACTGGCAAAGTTGCTTCCTGCCAGTGTGGAGGCCAGCAACCCGCTCGATTTACGGGATGATGCCACTCCTGAACATTATTGCCAGGCATTAAGCTGTATGCTTGATGACAGTAACATCGATACGTTGCTGATTATTCACGCCCCCAGTGCAGCAGCCCCGGCAACAGAATGCGCTCAGGCGATTATCCAGCAATTGAAACAGCACCCGCGCGGCAGACGCCTGACCATCCTGACAAACTGGTGTGGTGAGCATTCTTCGATTGAGGCCCGGCGGTTATTCAGTGACGCAGCTATCCCTACTTACCGGACACCAGAAGGTGCTATCACCGCGTTTATGCATATGGTTGAATACCGGCGCAACCAAAAGCAATTGCGTGAAACCCCTGCACTACCCGCCAACCTGCAACAAAATACAACAGAAGCCCACCGGAGATTACAGCAAGCATTAGAGCAAGGCGTCACCACACTGGATACCCATGAGGTTCGCCCAATTCTGGAAGCTTATGGCCTGAAAACACTACCAACATGGATTGCTGGTGACAGCGCTGAAGCTGTGCATATTGCAGAGCAAATTGGCTACCCGGTTGCCCTGAAATTACGTTCCCCGGATATTCCTCATAAGTCCGAAGTTCAGGGGGTGATGTTGTACCTCAGAACCCCTGCTGAAGTTGAGCATGCAGCAGAAGCAATTATTGACCGTGTCAGGCTGACCTGGCCTCAGGCAAGTATTCATGGTTTGTTGGTCCAAAGCATGGCTAACCGGGCTGGAGCTCAGGAACTCCGTATCCAGGTGGATAACGATCCTCTTTTTGGTCCGCTGATCATGTTGGGTGAAGGTGGCCGGGACTGGCAACCAGATAAACAAGCTGTTGTTGCCTTACCTCCCCTGAATATGAACCTTGCGCGCTATTTGATCATTCAGGCAATTAAATTAGGGAAGATCCGTGGGCAAAGTGCGTTATCACCACTTGATATTACCGGGCTGAGCCACATTCTGGTGCAAGTATCTAACCTGATTATTGATTGCCCGGAAATCAGTAAGCTGGATATTCATCCACTGCTGGTTTCTGGCAGTGATTTCAGTTTGCTGGATGTGACACTGCAACTGGTTCCTCAAGAAAATACAGTACAACGCCAGCTTGTTATTCGCCCTTATCCTCATGAATTCGAAGAGCAAGTCGTACTGAAAAGTGGTGCCAGCTGTTTATTTCGCCCTATTCTTCCTGAGGATGAACCCTTGCTGCAACTGTTTATCAGCCAGGTAACTAAAGAAGATCTCTATTACCGTTATTTCAGCGAAATCAATGAATTTACCCATGACGATTTAGCTAACATGACGCAGATAGACTACGATCGAGAAATGGCTTTTGTCGCCGTTCGTTCAACACCTGGAGGGGATGAAATTATCGGTGTATCACGGGCAATATCAGATCCTGATAATGTCGATGCCGAATTTGCCGTATTGGTTCGCTCTGATCTTAAAGGGTTGGGATTAGGGAGAAAGTTGATGGAAAAACTTATCAACTATACCCGTGAACATGGGCTCAATAATTTAAACGGCATCACCATGCCTGGAAATCAGGGGATGATAACGCTCGCCAAAAAACTGGGGTTTCATATTGAGACGATGCTGGAAGATGGCATTGTCAGCCTGTCTCTGCCACTATCAACAGAGTCTGAATTATGAATATGTTAGCTACATTCATGCCTTGTAGTGGTATCATCGACAGATTCTGTCGCCAGGCTCAAGCGTCTGGCAGCCTTAAATAGAGAGAAGATTAGCACTGTGATGTTGTCCAGACTTAAGCGAAATAAACATCAACAACACCTTGCCCAGTTACCCAAGCTTCCTCAGTCAGTTGATGATGTTGAGTTCTTTTTTTCCCCTGCAGATTTCAGGGAAACACTGCTGGAAAAAATAGCGACGGCGACAAGGCGCATCTGTATTGTTGCGCTATATTTGGAGCAGGATGATGGCGGACAGGCAGTGCTTGCAGCCCTGTATCAGGCTAAAAAGCTCCGCCCGGAATTAGAGGTAACTGTACTGGTTGACTGGCACCGTGCACAACGCGGGCGCATAGGTGCGGCAGCATCGGACACAAACGCAGACTGGTATGCCAGAATGGCTTCTGAACATCCAGGTACGGTTATTCCCGTCTATGGCGTTCCTGTCAATACGCGTGAAGCATTGGGTGTACTGCATTTTAAAGGTTTCATTATTGATAACGCTGTTTTGTACAGCGGTGCCAGTTTGAACGATGTATACCTTCATCAACATGATAAATACCGCTACGATCGCTACCACTTAATCCGCAACAGCGCTCTGGCAGATACGCTGTATGTTTGGGTAAAACAAAATTTGGTAGCTGGCATGGCTGTAAACCGGCTCGATGCCCCTGAGCGGCCAAAAAGTCAGGATATCAAAAATGATATTCGCTTATACCGGCAGAAACTACGGGAAAGTAGCTACCATTATACCGGGCGGTCAGATAACGAAACACTATCGGTGACACCACTGGTTGGTCTTGGTAAATCCAGTTTACTGAACCGAACCATTTGCCACCTGATTCCATGCACTGAACACAAGTTGACCATCTGCACCCCCTATTTTAATTTACCCGCTATTTTAGTCCGTAATATCATTGGGCTACTACGAGCCGGGAAACAAGTCGAAATTATTGTGGGTGATAAAACCGCCAATGATTTCTATATTCCTGAAGATCAGCCGTTTAAAATTATTGGTGCCTTACCATATCTTTATGAGATCAATTTGCGCAGGTTTATTAGCCGGTTGCAATATTATGTCAACAGTGGTCAGTTAATTGTTCGTTTATGGAAAGATGCTGACAATAGCTACCACCTGAAAGGTATGTGGGTAGATACTGAATGGATGCTGCTAACGGGCAACAACCTGAATCCTCGTGCATGGCGGCTTGATCTTGAAAATGCCATTCTGGTACATGATCCACTTAATGAACTGGAAGCTCCACGAGAGCATGAACTCCAGCTAATTCGCCAGCACACAACCATCGTTCAGCATTATCGTGACCTGCAAAGTATTGCAGACTACCCGATTAAAGTTCGTAAACTCATTCGCCGTTTACGCCGGATTCGTATCGATAAGTTGATTAGTAGAATGTTATAACTTACCTTTATTTCCTTGTCTGGTTTCGCCAGGCAAGGTTTTCTTCTCTCCTGTTATTTCTTCCTTATTAAGCCAGTTATCTCACTTTCTTATTTGATGTCAGCTTATGTTTGTTATCTATTGCGGCATAACACATTTGTGGTGATATCTGAGTTAGCTCTGCGCACGTCAGTTGTCTTCTGATTAGCCGTTAATTTTCTGAAGACACAAAAGCAAAAAACCCCCAGCTTTCGCTGAGGGTTCTTCTTAATTAAAGCCTGGCAGTTCCCTACTCTCGCATGGGGAGACCCCACACTACCATCGGCGCTACGGCGTTTCACTTCTGAGTTCGGCATGGGGTCAGGTGGGACCACCGCGCTCTTGCCGCCAGGCAGATTCTTTGTGCTCGGTCGTGTCTCTTTTACGTTCTTGCTGTGTTGCTCTCGCCTGCTCGCTCAGTCACATACTTCAGTATGCTCCTTACGCGGTGCGGCTCTGCGCCTTGCCATAACGTAAAATCCATCACGACTTTACTTATCCGTCAACAGGCTGAAAATTTCGTCTCTCTCACACCAAAACATCTTTGGCGTTGTAAGGTTAAGCCTCACGGTTCATTAGTACCGGTTAGCTCAACGCATCGCTGCGCTTACACACCCGGCCTATCAACGTCGTCGTCTTCAACGTTCCTTCAGGACTCTCAAAGAGTCAGGGAGAACTCATCTCGGGGCAAGTTTCGTGCTTAGATGCTTTCAGCACTTATCTCTTCCGCATGTAGCTACCGGGCAGTGCCATTGGCATGACAACCCGAACACCAGTGATGCGTCCACTCCGGT
>NZ_LYRP01000004.1 GCF_001655675.1 Mangrovibacter phragmitis
AAGAATTAAACTGTTTATTCGTAATGAATTAACTGTTAGTCACTCTTTAAGACTTGATAATTTTTAGCGTCTTGCGACGTTAAGATATCAGTGCTTATGAGTGCCCACACAGATTGTCTGATAAATTGTTAAAGAGCAGTGCCACCGTATTTCCGGGTGGCGCGGGCTGCGTATATTACGCTTTCCCGCTACAGAGTCAAGCATTTATTTTTACTTAACTTTGCCTGACAGGCCGGTTTGTTTGCCGTTGTGCCGTGTCAGTGGTGGCGCATTATAGGGACTAATCTCTCGCTGGCAAGCTCTGTTTTGCAAAAACTTTATCAACCGTTGTTTTTTTACTCAATTGGAGGCAAAAGCGGCAAAACCTCAAGCTTTTGGAACCCATAACGAGATAAAACGGGCATTAAACAGGCAGTTTCAGGCGTGAGTGCCATACAGTAGGCAATATTCTCATCCGTTGATTTTGCATCTGGCGCTTCATGCTCTAATAGCCAGGCGGTTCTTCTTGCTATTGCCGCACCAGAATCAATCAAACGCGTGCCTTCCGGTAATACCTGGGCCAGTTCTTCTTGTAATAAAGGGAAATGTGTACACCCGAGCACAACAGTGTCTGGCGGCTCAGCCATTTTTAACCACGGGCGCAAGATATGGCGCAGTTCATCAAGGGATACCGGTTGTCCATGTAATTTATGTTCAGCCAGTTCAACCAGTTCGGCAGACCCCAGCATTTCAATACGGCATTCATGAGCGAAACGGTCAATCAGTTCACGCGTATACGCCCGGCGGACTGTGCCACGAGTTGCCAGTAACCCCACAACCCCGTTTGCGGTCAGGCGCGCGGCTGGCTTAATAGCAGGAACCACCCCCACTACAGGGAAAGCGAATTTTTCACGTAATGCGGGCAGAGAAACAGTACTTGCGGTATTGCACGCAATAACAGTCAGGGCAAGCGGAGTGCGTTTCTGGACGGCAGTAACAATGCTGACGACACGCTCAACGACAAACTCTTCACTTTTTTCACCATAAGGAAAAGCAACGTTATCGAAAGCGTAGATGTAATGGAGATCCGGAAGAAGATGCCGGATCTCATCATAAACCGATAACCCACCGACTCCGGAATCAAAAACCAAAACGGAGGGTCTTGCATCAGAAGGTGTAGCTGCCAGACAAGTAGTACTCTCGTCCTGCAGTTTGGTAGCCATAAGCTGTCTCGTAATTTTTATCGAACAGGTTTGCTATTTTACCACGAACTGTCAGATGAGAGGTCACTGGATACGATGCAGCAATATCAACCGTGCTATAACTCGGCAAAATTTGTTGTGACGGATTGTAGTCGGACGAATTATTGTCATAACGTTTTCCATAGTACTGCCAGGACACATCCATACCGACATCAAACATCGTCCAGTCCAACTGGTATTTAGCCTGCCGTTTAGCACGACGAGCAAGAACCTCACCATTCTGGTCATTACGAGGGTCCATATACTGTAGCGTTACACGGTGGGTAAAAATGCCGGTATCAACACTGCCAGTCCATTCAATGCCTTTTATTGTTGCCGAATCAATATTGGCATAGGCACCGTCATAGGTTACCGGGTCAGTGTAATAGGTAATGAGGTTACGAATTTCTTCGCGATATGCTGACAAACGCCAGTCAACAGGCCCGCTTAACCCTTCCAGGCCAAACTCCCACTGGCGAGATTCTTCAGGCTTGAGGTCAGGGTTTGCAGCAATGCCAAAACGAGTGGAACCAAACTCTTGACCAAGCGAAGGCGCCAGGAACGCAGTACCATAAGAAACAGATGCACGATACCCATCAACGAATTCCCACCCTAATGCACTTTGCCAGGTGCTATGCCAGCCAAGCTGCTCATCATGATCGCTACGCCCGGATGCTTCAAGAGTAAAATCTCCAACTTGCTGCTGCCCGGTCAGGTAGATACCGGTGTTATCTCGCTTATAAGTGTCAGAAACTGTGGTATCTGAAGAACGCAGGCGCTGTTGTTGCCAGTCAACACCAGCACTCACTGAACCGTGCCCAACGACAATATTATTTCCCCATTGAATATTGCGTTGCTCAATTTGGTCCAAAGAGGTGCCATCGTTATAACGCCCATAAATACTGCTGTAATTGTAATCTTTTTCTTTCTGGTAGCTGGCAATAAGTTGCGAAGAGTATATCCCTGAGTTGAAGTGTATCCCTGCATCAAAAGAGCGGCTATAAAGCTGTTCTTCATCCGCACTGTATGCCGCACTATATGGCGCACTACCTAAATCGTAATCTGTGTTATTGCTATAGCCATAACCACGAATAAAACCATCAAGATTCTCGTTGAACTGGTGCTGTAAGCCGCCCCAGAAAGACTTACTACGCCAACCATCACGGTCATTATCATGAGACCAGGTTGAGCCAGGCTGCACATTAAAGCCTTTAGTACTCTGATATGAGCCGGCAAGTGTAGCAACTGTATTATCAAAACGTTGGCGCCAGGCACCATCATACTGCTGAAAGCCTTTTGACCCCGTCCCTACATTAATTTGAGATTTTGCATTGTCATCCTGGGTAATAATATTAATTACCCCGCCAATTGCACCAGAACCATAAACCGATGACCGTGGCCCACGTATATATTCAATACGTTGAACCAGAGATAGTGGAATTTGGTTGAAATCAACAGTATTGGAAATTCCTGGGCGAACTACCGGAACACCATCAATCAAGACCAGAACATGGCTGGCACTGGTTCCCCGAATAAACATAGAAGAAGTTTGCCCCATACCACCGTATTGAGCGATATCCACACCGGGTAAGCGACGCATCACATCATTTAGTGTTTTCGCCTGCCATTTATTAATTTCTTCTCTTGTAATGACTTCAGTCGGTGCCAGCACACTACTCACAGGTTGCTGAAAACGGCTGGCCGTTACAACCATAGTATTTGATTGATTGTCTTGCGACCAGGCAGAAAAAGCCGTGACAGAAGCGGCTGTCAGCAGCGAGAGTTTTTTTATCATCATTAAAATAAGCATCCGGAGATTCTTAAGGATGCCGCAGGCTCACTCTATAGCACGCGATGAGTGATCAATTGCGACGTGTATCCGGCAGGTCTTCGGGCTTAATGGTTTTTCCAGGATGAAAACTTCCCACCTGAATTCTGTTTAATGCAGAAAATAAGCAGTGTTTGCGATAAACGCTATCATCCAACCAACTATTACCGCTGCGCGTCAGCTCCAGATTTACACTGGATTCCCTTTTAACTCATGGAGGCCGGAAAATGCATGCTACATTCGCCCTATATAGATGTCCAGACTTCCGAAAATTGAATTTGATAATAACGAGGCTGGACAATACGCCACCATTCCCTACAATCCCCCGCGTAATTTCTTATTCAGGACAGCAGGTATGACCCCCGAACATCTCCCGACAGAACAGTATGACGCTCAACTGGCTGAAAAAGTGTCTCGCCTTAAAGCGATGATGGCCGCTTTTGCAGCGCCTGATGTAGAGGTGTTTCGTTCACCGGCCAGCCACTACCGCATGCGGGCCGAATTCCGGGTCTGGCATGAAGGTGATGATCTTTACCATATTATTTTCGACCAACAAACCCGCCAGCGCATTCGGGTAGACAGTTTTCCGGCAGCCAGCGAACTGATTAATGCACTGATGGTTGCCGTTCTGGATGCCGTGCGCGCTCAACCTGTGCTGCGCAAAAAGTTATTTCAACTGGACTACTTATCCACATTGAGTGGTCAGGCAGTTGTCTCTTTACTGTATCACCGTGCACTGGATGACGACTGGCGCGCGGCAGCAGCGCAACTGCGCGATACCCTGCGAGCACAAGGTTTCAATGTGCATCTGATTGGGCGCGCAACAAAAACAAAAATCACGCTCGACCAGGACTTTGTGGATGAAACGCTGCCTGTGGCCGGGCAACCAATGGTTTACCGCCAGGTGGAAAATAGTTTCACCCAGCCAAATGCCGCCATGAACATTCAAATGCTGGAATGGGCACTGAACGTGACTAAAGGCGCTACAGGGGATTTACTGGAGCTTTATTGCGGTAACGGGAATTTTTCACTGGCACTGGCACGTAACTTCGACCAGGTACTCGCAACCGAAATCGCTAAGCCGTCCGTAGCAGCGGCGCAATACAACATTGCGGCAAACCATATCGATAATGTACAAATTATCCGGATGTCTGCAGAAGAATTTACCCAGGCAATGCAAGGTATCCGGAAATTTAACCGACTGGAAGGCATTGATTTACAAAGCTATCACTGTAATACCATTTTTGTCGATCCGCCGCGTAGCGGATTAGATAATGAAACACTTAATATGGTGCAGGCTTACCCGCAGATTTTATATATTTCCTGCAACCCGGAAACCTTATGTAATAACCTGCAAACTCTTTCCAGAACACACCACCTTTCACGCCTGGCACTGTTTGATCAGTTCCCTTATACCCATCATATGGAATGTGGTGTATTGCTTAGCAAAAAATAAACGCTATCAGCACACCAATAAAAAAGGCGCATCTGCGCCTTTTTTATTATCTGTAACAACACATTAGTTGTCTTCGCGGCGAGCGCGGAGTTTGTAGAAAATCCAAAACAGCAGCACCACAGACAGCACTGATGGCAGGAAATTGGAACCAATTGATGGGTATTCAGCACGCACCACAGCACTGTATACCAGCACGCCCAGGATAAAACAGGCAGCGGCAATCCCCGGCAACCCTTCAGGCATTGTTCGGTTTTGGTAACGCTGATGCAGGCAATACACAGCCAGTACCAGAGATATTATGGGAAACAGGGAAAATGGTACAATTGAACTAAACAGCGCTGAACATGCGCCATTAATGGACAAACCGGCGATGAGCGCCAGTAGCAGAGTCGCTTTTTCTTGACCAGATTGTTTCATTGCTCGTCCTTCACTCTTCAGAATGTTGTGCCATCTTTTCTTGTTCGCGGCGATACCAGTAGTAGGCCCCTTTAGAAATCATACGCAACTGTAACACCAGCCGCTCTTCAAGTTGCCGCCGTTGTTCTATATCGACATCCAGAGCTTCAGCACCCGCACTGAACACAATCGTGACCATTGCTTCTGCCTGTGCCTCCGTAAATGACCGCGGCATACGATTTTCGAGTTCTAAATAATCCGCAAGTTCCGCAATAAAATGTTGGATCTCGCGTGCAACGGCTGCCCTGAACGCAGCCGAAGTTCCCGAACGTTCCCGGAGAAGAAGACGGAATGCATTGGGGTTGTTGCCGATAAACTCCATAAAGGTGGATACCGATGTCCGAATAACACTCCCACCACGTGCAATACGTTGCCTGGCCTGCCGCATCAACTGACGCAGCATAAGGCCACTCTCGTCAACCATCGTAAGGCCCAGTTCATCAACATCACGAAAATGCCGATAAAACGACGTAGGCGCAATACCAGCTTCACGCGCGACTTCACGTAAACTCAGGCTGGCAAAACTACGCTCAGCACTCAACTGGCTAAATGCAGCCTCGATTAACGAACGGCGAGTACGTTCTTTTTGTTGCGCTCTTACACCCATCATGGTCGCCTGAATCCTTCCACTCCTGTTGGCACTATACCAGAGAATCGAACCTGCTGACTTGCCCAGGATTGTGACTGATTGTTTATCTGGGCAATATTACGTCAGAATAAAATTCACCCAATCTATATTGGGTTATCTCCTCACAAATGTTACTATCATGTTGCTCTAACGTATAAAAACAGGTAAGCCTTACCATGCCACATTCCTACGATTATGACGTAATAGTAATTGGGTCCGGCCCCGGCGGCGAAGGCGCTGCAATGGGTCTGGTGAAACAAGGAGCCAGAGTCGCCGTCGTTGAGCGATATCATAATGTCGGCGGTGGATGTACCCACTGGGGAACTATTCCGTCGAAAGCGCTCCGTCACGCAGTCAGCCGTATTATCGAATTCAACCAAAACCCACTTTATAGCGACCACTCCCGACTTCTGCGCTCTTCCTTCGCCGATATTCTGAACCACACCGAGAGTGTTATTAGCCAACAAACCAGCATGCGCCAGGGCTTCTATGAACGTAACCACTGCGAGATTCACCAGGGCAATGCATCGTTTGTCGATGAGCATACACTTGAGCTCGAATATCATGACGGTACCATCGAGCAGATAACAGCAGAAAAATTTGTTATTGCCTGTGGTTCGCGGCCTTATCGCCCTCAGGATGTCGATTTTTCCCATCCACGAATCTACGACAGCGACTCCATCCTCAATCTTCACCATGAACCGAAGCATGTCATTATTTATGGTGCGGGTGTAATTGGTTGCGAGTATGCCTCAATTTTCCGGGGAATGAATGTCAAAGTTGACCTGATCAACACCCGTGACAGGTTGCTGGCGTTTCTCGATCAAGAGATGTCAGATTCGCTTTCTTATCACTTCTGGAATAGCGGCGTTGTTATTCGCCACAACGAAGAGTACGAACGAATTGAAGGTGTTGATGATGGTGTGATTGTCCACCTTAAATCCGGTAAGAAAGTCAAAGCCGATTGCCTGCTGTATGCCAACGGGCGCACGGGTAACACTGATTCACTGGCGATTGAAAATGTCGGGTTAGAAGCGGACAGCAGAGGATTGCTGAAGGTAAACAGTATGTACCAAACCGCACAGCCCCATATTTACGCAGTAGGGGATGTTATTGGCTACCCAAGCCTTGCATCCGCGGCCTATGATCAAGGACGTATTGCGGCTCAGGCCATTATTAAAGGCGAAGCATCCGCGCACCTGGTTGAAGATATTCCAACAGGCATTTATACCATTCCGGAAATCAGTTCGGTGGGTAAAACAGAACAACAGTTAACTGCAATGAAAGTGCCCTATGAAGTGGGCCGTGCACAGTTTAAACACCTGGCCCGGGCACAAATTGTCGGTATGAATGTTGGTACGCTGAAGATTCTCTTCCACCGCGAAACAAAAGAAATCCTGGGGATTCACTGTTTTGGAGAACGTGCTGCAGAGATTATTCATATCGGCCAGGCAATCATGGAACAGAAAGGTGGTGGTAACACGATTGAGTATTTCGTTAACACCACCTTTAACTACCCGACCATGGCAGAAGCCTACCGGGTAGCTGCGCTGAACGGCCTAAACCGCTTGTTTTAGCGCACTGTCGAAGTGACCAGCCATCTGTTTACGGATGGCTTCTGCCAGTTGCTCATAACGGCTGCGAAGCGGTGACCCGGGACGATATACCAGGCCAATGGTTCTGCGGGGTTCAGGTTTATAGCACGGCAGATAAACCACACCATCACGGCGTTTTTCGTGAGGTACCGCGAGGGCTGGCAGTAATGTAATACCGCTGCCAGCCGCAACCATATTACGCAGGGTTTCAAGGCTGGTAGCCCGGAAATGCGTGTCTTCATCGGCACCAGCTTCAAAACAGAACCCCATTGCCTGGTCACGCAGGCAATGCCCGTCCTCCAGCATCAGTAACTTCTCACCAGACAAATCGGACATGGGCACACGGTCACGATCCGCCCATGAATGCCCTTCATAAATGGCCAGCAACATCGGCTCATCAAACAATGGAACTTCAATAAAGGCTTCACTTTCCTTTACTAAAGCAAGGATAGCGCAATCCAGTTTTCCACTATCAAGCTGCGCAAGCAATTGATGGGTTTGGGCTTCATGCAGGTACATTTCCAGCTTTGGAAAAGCCTGGTGAAGCGCCGGAATAATGTGGGGCAGGAGATAAGGCCCTACTGTAGGAATCAGGCCGATATGCAATGGCCCTGACATTGTCTCTCCTTGCTGACTTGCCATTTCCTTGAGTACTTTCACTTCACGCAATACCGTACGTGCCTGGTCCACCAGCAATAAGCCTGCCTGAGTGAATAAGACTTTACGACTGGTACGCTCCAGCAACATCACACCCAGTTCATCTTCCAGCTTACGGATTTGTCCACTTAACGTAGGCTGGCTGACATGACAGGCATCGGCAGCACGACGAAAATGGCGGTGTTCGGCTAACGCGACTAGATATTCAAGATCACGAATATTCATTCATCTCCCTCCGGGGCCACGATAGCCCTTGGCGATAGATAGAATAGCAATCAGCGATTATCCCTATCAAGCATCTTTTGACATAATGCATCTCACAGCAGCAAAGCTCGTGAAATGACCCTCACTTATTGCTGCGACCAGAGATTCTCTCTGACATGAAAAAGCCAACGTGAACGTTTAGCGGACAGTAATGTCCGCTTTTTTTTGCCTGTTTAACACACCAGAGCTTTCCCTGGGCTGAGGTATAAAAAAGCCCGACCAAAGCCGGGCGCTAAAGGAGCAAACAAAGATTAAACTAAACGCTGCTTCGCTTCTGCTATTGCCTGCGTGACCTGTGCGGGAGAAACACCGCCTTTAGCAGCACGTTTATCCAGGCAAGATTGCAAAGATAAAATGGGGTAGACATCCTCACCAATACTGGTACTGAATTTTTGTAATTCCACCAGAGGTAAGGCTTCCAGCGCTTTGCCCTGACGAATGGCTTCAACCACCGCTTCACCTACAATGTGATGAGCTTCACGGAATGGCACACCTTTCGCAACCAGGTAATCAGCCAACTCAGTCGCATTCGCATAACCCTGCTCTGCTGCTTCCTGGCAACGCGGGCGTTTCACCTGAATGCCGTCCAGTACCAGCGCCGCCATATGCAGGCAATCCAGCCAGGTATCCAGTGCGTCAAACAGCCCTTCTTTATCTTCCTGCATGTCTTTGTTGTAGGCCAGCGGTAACCCCTTCAGGGTCATCATCATGCCGGTCAATGCACCCTGAACACGGCCACACTTGCCACGAATCAGCTCCAGTGCATCCGGGTTCTTTTTTTGCGGCATCAACGAAGAACCGGAAGTAACACGGTCAGACAGTTCAACAAAACCGGCTTCGCCAGTATTAAAGAAGATAAGGTCTTCCGCGAAGCGCGACAAATGCACCATCCCAATAGATGCGTCAGACAGCAACTCCAGCACATGGTCACGGTCGGAGACACTGTCGAGACTATTGCGTGTCGCACTGGCAAAGCCGAGCCACCCGGCCAGTTGTTCGCGGTCAATCTCATAAGCAGTACCAGCCAGAGCACCACATCCCAGCGGGCTGACGTCAAGGCGCTTTAATGCATCCTGCAGGCGGCTTTCATCACGCGCCAGCATTTCGACATAAGCCAGGCACCAGTGAGCGAACGTAACAGGTTGTGCACGTTGCAAATGGGTATAGCCCGGCATAACGGCATCCTGATTAGCTTCAGCTGTTGCTACCAGCGCTTTTTGCAGCTCACGGCTGGCACTGAGCAGATAAGTAATCTGGGATTTACACCAGAGTTTTAAATCAGTTGCGACCTGGTCATTACGGCTACGCCCAGTGTGAAGTTTTTTACCCAGCTGGCCCACTTTCTCGATAAGTTTGCCTTCCACCCAGCTGTGAATATCTTCAGCGTCACTGGTCAAAATGGCTTCCGGCGATGCCTGAACTTCTTCCAGCAGAACATTGAGTGCGGCTTCCAGTTGCAGTTGTTCATCTGCAGTCAGTACACCAACAGTGACCAACGCTTTAGACCAGGCGACAGAACCCACAATATCCTGCTCAGCCAGCCGATAATCAAAGCGTAATGAGTCGTTAAACTGCTTAAACCGTTGATCCGCTGCCTGAGTAAAACGCCCGCCCCAAAGTGCCATAATCCGCTCCGTAATACATGAATCCTGTTTAAAAAAGGCCCCCATATTGCCCGTGTCTACGCAACATGGGGGATAAAACTAAAAACTTATTTCTTCTGTTCGTTCAGCGCACGAATACGTGAAGACAGGGAGAACAACCGAATGAAGCCGCCAGCATGGCTGTGGTCGTAAACTTCATCTTCACCGAAAGTCGCGAACTCTTCGCTGTACAGGCTGTTAGGTGATTTTTTCTGAATAGCAGTGACCCGGCCTTTATACAGCTCCAGTACCACTTCACCATTCACTTCACCTGCCAGGGATTCTGCAGCTGCCTGCAAAGACTGGCGCAGCGGTGCAAACCAACGGCCGTCATAAACCACGTAGGACATTTCCAGGCCAACCTGTTCACGCCATTTGAAGCTGTCACGGTCCAGTACCAGCTGCTCAACAGCACGCAATGCAGCCATCATAATGGTGCCCCCTGGGGTTTCGTAGCAACCACGAGATTTAATACCCACCAGGCGGTTTTCCACGATATCAACACGGCCAACGCCATGTTTGGAACCCAGAACATTCAGTGCTTCCAGGCATTTGAACGGGCTCATTGCTTCACCGTTCACAGCAACCACTTTACCGTGCTCAACAGTAATGGTGACTTGCTCAGCGGCATCCGGCGCTTCTTTCGGGTCAACAGTCCATACCCAGCAATCTTTATTCGGTGCATTCCACGGGCTTTCCAGCACACCGCCTTCAGTAGAGATATGCCAGGCGTTTTCATCACGGCTGTAAATTTTTTCCAGAGAAGCGGTTGTCGGGATGTCGCGCTCTTTCAGGTATGCCAGCAATGCTTCACGGGAACGCAGATCCCATTCACGCCATGGAGCAATGACCTTGAGACCAGGAGCCAAGGCAGCCCATGCAGACTCAAAACGAACCTGGTCATTACCTTTACCAGTTGCGCCGTGAGCCAGTGCATCCGCACCCACTTTTTTCGCCACATCAACCAGCGCCTTAGCGATCAGCGGACGAGCCATGGAAGTACCCAGCAAGTAGCTGCCTTCGTACAGTGCACCGGTTTGCAGTACCGGATAAACATAATCACGAATAAATTCTTCACGCAGATCCACAACGTGGCATTCAATCGCTCCGGAACGCAGCGCTTTTTGTTCAACCCCTTTCAGATCATCACGATCCTGCCCAATATCCACTACGCAGGCGACAACTTCGCAGCCCTGATAGTTTTCTTTCAGCCAGGGAATGATAGCGGAGGTATCCAGACCACCGGAGTAGGCGAGAACAACTTTTTTGATGCCGTGATTTTGCATTTTCTTTTCCTTCAAGAGCGCATTAGGCCTGACCCTGCAGACCATATGGAGTCGTTAAACGTGTAGTGCGTTACGCAATGATACGGGTACCAATCGCAACACCATTGAATAGCGAGGGCAATTGCTCCGCATGGCGCCATGAGGCGATATCTACCGGGCGTCCAAGTGTACGCGCAGCATCCAGTGCAGCATTAACTTTCACAATCATCCCATCGGTAATGATGCCCTGAGCAATCAGTTGCTCCGCTTTTTCAGCTGTCATTTCAGCAATACGCTGGCCTTTACCATCCAGGATACCACTCACATCTGACAACAGGATTAAATCAGCACCCAGAGTTGCAGCCAGAGCCGTGGCAGCCTGGTCTGCGTTCACATTCATCAGCAGGCCATCTTCTGTTATGCCAATAGAACTGACCACCGGGAGGAACCCACCGGCTAATAGTGAGTTCAGCAAACGGTCAGAGCCCGGTTTTGCCAGGCCAACATGGCCCAGGGATGCGTCCAACTGAGTGACGGTCACACTACCACCATCCGCAAGGCACAGCCCTACAGCATCAATATGGTGTTTCTGAGCCCAGGCGAGCAATGTTTTATTTGCCGTACCGGCCAGTGCCCCAGTGATAATGTCTATCTGATCTGCCGGGGTAACCCGCAAGCCATTTTTTTTCTGCACGGGCAGAGCCAGTTTCTTCATTAATTCATCAACCAGGCAGCCACCACCATGGACGATAACCAGAGGGCGCTGGTGGGACTCGCGGTACGTAACCAGTGCAGCAAACAGGCGTTCCAGTGCTTCTTCACTATCCAGCAGAACACCGCCTAACTTAATAATTAATGGATTCATCATCTCACCTGATTGCTTTAAATAAGAGCCTGAGTCTCTGTAAAACCAAACCGAATATTTGCGCACTGCATCGCCTGAGCAGCTGCGCCTTTGAGCAGGTTATCTTCCGTGGCGACAACAATCAGATGCTGCCCCTGTACGGCAAAACCGATATCACAGAATGGTAAACCAACAACATTTTTCAGTGCAGGCACACCTTTCTCATAAAGCCGAACCAACGGCTTATCACCATAAGCCTGTTGGTACACCGCCGCAATTTGCTGCTGAGTAACCCCATCCTGCAAACGGCAGGTGATGGTTTCCAGGATACCGCGTGGGAAGTTCCCCAGATGCGGGGTGAAAATAATATCCGCGCCAAGATGCGATGCGATTTCAGGCTGGTGCCGGTGGGTGAACACACCGTACGGCTGCAGGCTGACTTCGCAGAAACTGTTAGACAGTGACGCTTTACGCCCTGCACCACTCACTCCACTGGTGGCATTGATAACCGGCCACTGAGTGAGATCCAGCAGACCATTATCAATCAACGGTTTCAGCGCCAGTTGTGCGGCTGTTGGGTAACATCCCGGAACAGCAATTAAATCAGCCTGCTTAATTTTGTCTGCCTGCCACTCAGCAAGGCCATAAACAGCGCTGTCGAGCAAATCTGGATGCTGGTGAGTAAAACCGTAATACTGGGTATAGAACTCAGCATTATTAACCCGGTATGCCCCGGATAAATCAAACACCACACAACCCGCAGCAAGAAACTGCGGAGCCAGGTCATGGCTGACTTCATGGGCCGTGGCGAGGAAAACGACATCAACACCTTGCGTAAATTCGCTAATATCAGACATAGGCTGAAGCGGCAAATCCACAATCCCTTTCAGTTGAGGGTGAAGACTTGAAAGTAACTTTCCTGCATCTGAACTTTGCGCAGACACTGTCAATGCGGTTATGTTCATATGAGGATGGCGATTCACATAGGAAGCAAGCTCTGCGCCGGTATAACCGCTGGCACCTACAATCAGCGTATTCAACATTGGGGTTGTATACCTTCTTTCCGTCATTTTTAACCTGGCTTCGGCCTCTGCCGGAACCGCGTATTACTGGTTTACTCTTTGCCCTGTAACAGCAGAGCAAGAAAAGATTCATTTCTGAGCAATGTTAATGTATTTTTATTCATTAATTTTGCATGATTATCTATACTATTGTGACCCAGGACATGTCAACAGTGAAGATGAAATTACCGCCTTTTATCGAGATATATCGAGCGTTGATAGCAACGCCATCTATCAGTGCAACCGAAAGTTCACTGGATCAAAGTAATGCTTCTTTAATCAATTTGCTTGCAGGCTGGTTTGGCGACCTGGGGTTTCAGGTTGAAGTCCAGCCAGTCCCTGGTACACGTAATAAGTTTAATATGCTTGCCCGTATCGGCCAGGGTGCTGGCGGGTTGTTGCTTGCCGGGCATACCGACACCGTGCCATTTGACGACGGCCGCTGGACTCGCGACCCGTTTTCATTAACTGAACACGACAATAAACTTTACGGGCTGGGCACGGCAGATATGAAAGGTTTCTTTGCCTTCATTCTTGATGCACTGCGTGATATCGACGTCACCCGCCTGACCAAACCGCTCTACATTTTGGCAACCGCCGATGAAGAGACCTCCATGGCCGGTGCTCGCTATTTTGCAGAAAATACACAAATCCGCCCGGACTGCGCCATCATTGGCGAGCCTACCTCATTGCAACCGGTGCGCGCGCACAAAGGGCATATGTCCAGCGCCATCCGGATCACCGGGCAATCAGGGCATTCCAGCGATCCCGCCAGGGGCATTAACGCCATCGAGCTGATGCACGATGCAATTGGTCATATCATGGCGTTGCGCGACGACCTGAAATCCCGTTTCCACCATGGTGCGTTCACCATTCCATATCCAACACTCAACCTGGGCCATATTCACGGCGGTGATGCATCCAACCGCATTTGTGCCTGCTGTGAATTACATATGGATATTCGCCCATTACCCGGCATGACACTGGATGATTTAAATGGCTTGCTGCAAGAGGCCTTATCGCCTGTAAGCAACCAGTGGCCTGGCCGCCTGGATATTTCCGAGTTACATCCACCAATTCCCGGTTATGAATGCCCGGTGAACCATGAACTTGTCGCAGTGGTGGAAAAACTGCTCAATACACCAACAGAAGTCGTTAACTACTGTACAGAAGCACCGTTTATCCAAACCTTGTGTCCAACGCTGGTACTTGGCCCTGGCTCTATTAACCAGGCGCACCAACCTGACGAATACCTGGAAACCCGGTTTATCAAACCCACACAAGAACTGATAACCCAGGTTATCCATCATTTTTGTTGGCATTAAATCAGTGGTAAGACCAATTCACTCTTTTGTATCAGGCAAAAGAGTGAATTAGTAATATTTAACATTTTCGCGCGAAAATAATCGGTATTTCCGCGTGAAAGTGCTGGAAATCAGTGTAATTCCATAAGAATTACTTATCGGGGGCCAGCAATATTAAATTTCATAAATTCACCAAATTTACGTGTTTGCTGAAGCGATTTCGCAGCAATTGACGAATGGAAACTAACGTGGCTTTATAAAAGGCGGTGTTTAACCCGCCAGGGTGAAAATCAATTGCATTTAGATGGGGTGTCTGGGGTCATATGAACGAACAATATTCCGCTTTGCGAAGTAATGTCAGTATGCTCGGCAAATTGCTCGGGGATACCATTAAGGATGTTTTGGGAGAACACATTCTTGATCGTGTAGAAACAATCCGTAAATTGTCGAAGTCTTCCCGCGCTGGCAACGACGCAAATCGGCAGGAGTTACTGAATACTTTACAGAACCTGTCTAAAGATGAACTACTTCCTGTAGCACGCGCCTTTAGTCAGTTTCTGAATCTTGCCAACACAGCAGAGCAATTTCACAGCATTTCAGCCAATGGTGAATCAGCGAATAGCCCTGAAATTATTGCAAAAACAATTAAAAAGTTAAAAGCACAACCCAATTTAACTGAAGCTGCGATAAAAGAATCATTAGAATCTCTGTCACTGGAATTAGTGTTAACCGCGCACCCGACAGAAATTACTCGCCGGACACTTATTCATAAAATGGTGGAAGTGAATAATTGTCTTAAACAACTGGATCACAGTGATATTCCGGAATATGAACGTAATCAGATAATGCGCCGTCTGCGCCAGCTGATTGCCCAGTCATGGCATACCGATGAAATTCGTAAACACCGCCCGTCCCCGGTTGATGAAGCTAAATGGGGCTTTGCTGTTGTTGAAAACAGCCTGTGGGATGGTGTACCTGGCTATTTGCGTGAACTGAATGAACAGTTGGAAGAGCATCTTAACTACAAGTTACCTGTTGATTTCGTTCCGGTACGCTTCACTTCGTGGATGGGTGGCGACCGCGATGGCAACCCAAACGTTACCGCCGATATTACTCGCCATGTTTTATTACTCAGCCGCTGGAAAGCCACTGACCTGTTTCTGAAAGACATACAGGTGCTTATCTCTGAACTTTCAATGGCAGATGCCACACCTGAACTGCTTAAACTGGCCGGTGATGAACATAGTGAAGAACCTTATCGCCATATCCTTAAAGGGTTACGCAGCCAGTTAATGGCTACCCAGACCTGGCTGGAAGCCCGGCTGAAAGGGCAGAAATTGCCACGCCCACAAGGTTTGCTCACGCAAAACGAACAATTGTGGGATCCATTATATGCCTGCTACCAGTCACTGCACGCTTGTGGCATGGGTATTATTGCTAATGGTGAGTTGCTGGATACACTGCGCCGCATCAAATGCTTCGGTGTTCCACTGGTTCGTATCGACATTCGCCAGGAAAGTACCCGCCATTCAGATGCCATGGGTGAAATCACTCGCTATCTGGGTCTTGGCGACTATGAAAGCTGGTCTGAAGCCGACAAACAGGCATTCTTAATTCGCGAACTGAATTCCAAACGCCCGTTACTGCCTCGCCAGTGGCAACCAAGCGACGACACGCGCGAAGTGCTGGAAACCTGCAAAGTCATTGCCGAAGCGCCGCGTGGTTCTATCGCCGCTTATGTTATTTCCATGGCGAAAACGCCGTCTGATGTCCTGGCCGTACACTTACTGTTGAAAGAAGCGGGTATCGAATTTGCTCTGCCAGTCGCACCGCTGTTTGAAACACTGGATGACCTGAATAATGCCAACGATGTGATGACTCAGTTACTGAACATTGACTGGTATCGCGGGTTTATTCAGGGCAAACAAATGGTAATGATCGGCTATTCCGATTCTGCCAAAGATGCCGGTGTAATGGCCGCTTCGTGGGCACAATATCAGGCACAGGATGCCCTGATTAAAACTTGTGAAAAAGCAGGCATTGCATTGACACTGTTCCATGGACGTGGTGGTTCCATTGGCCGTGGTGGCGCACCAGCCCATGCGGCTTTGCTGTCTCAACCGCCAGGCAGCCTGAAAGGTGGTCTGCGTGTTACCGAACAGGGCGAAATGATTCGCTTCAAATATGGTGTGCCTGAAGTCACTATCAGTAGCCTGTCGCTCTATACCGGGGCAATTCTGGAAGCCAACCTGTTGCCGCCGCCAGAACCGAAAGCCAGCTGGCGCAACATTATGGACGAATTGTCCGTACTTTCCTGCAATATGTACCGGGGTTATGTGCGCGAGAACAAAGACTTTGTTCCGTATTTCCGCTCCGCAACACCTGAGCTTGAACTGGGTAAATTGCCGCTGGGTTCCCGCCCGGCAAAACGTCGCCCTAATGGTGGTGTGGAATCCCTGCGCGCCATTCCGTGGATTTTTGCCTGGACACAAAACCGTTTAATGCTACCAGCATGGTTAGGAGCAGGTGCTGCACTACAGAAAATTGTGGATGATGGTAAACAGGACCAGTTAGAAAGCATGTGCCGCGACTGGCCATTCTTCTCCACACGCCTTGGCATGCTGGAGATGGTCTTTGCAAAAACCGATTTATGGCTGGCCGAATACTATGACCAGCGTCTGGTGAAACCAGAGCTCTGGCCTCTGGGCCAGGAACTGCGCAAACAACTGGAAGCTGACATCAAACTGGTGCTGGCTATTGCCAATGATTCCCATCTGATGGCCGACTTGCCATGGATTGCGGAGTCTATCACTCTGCGTAATATCTACACCGACCCACTGAATGTTCTGCAGGCTGAGTTGCTGCACCGCTCACGCCAGGCCGAGGCCGAGGGCAGTGAACCTGACCCGCGAATCGAACAGGCACTGATGGTGACAATTGCCGGGGTTGCGGCCGGGATGCGTAATACAGGTTAACCGGTTTAATACATAACTGTTCAGACTCGCGCTGGCGGGTAACACAGAAACCCGGAAGCATGCTTCCGGGTTTATTATTCCGCAATTTACCGCCTTCAGCGCAATATTTTCCTGTTTCTGCCGCAGTAAACTGCCCATTAGCGCACTCCCATTGCACTTACCGTTGGAGGATTATCATGGACAGTATTACGGCATCACCCGGTAAATATATTCAGGGCCAGCATATTCTCAGCCGTGCCGGGCAATACCTGAAACCACTTGGGCAGCACTTTTTAGTGCTCGCAGACAGCTTTGTCGCCGATCTGGTGGAAGAGATGCTGCGCCGTACCTGTGAAGAGCATCAAATTGATGTGGAGTTCGCACTCTTTGGTGGCGAGTGTTCACAACCCGAAATTGACCAACTTTGTATACTGGCGCAACGAGCGGAATGCGATGCAATACTGGGGATTGGTGGCGGGAAAACGCTTGATACAGCAAAAGCCGTAGCTTGCCTGATGAAAAGCCCAATGGTCATTGCGCCAACAGTAGCATCCAGTGATGCCCCATGCAGTGCGCTGTCTGTTATTTACTGTGAGGATGGTTCTCTCGACCGTTACCTGCCATTACCTCATAACCCGGACCTGGTATTGGTAGATAGTGCAATTATTGCCGGAGCGCCACCACGGTTACTGGCCGCAGGTATTGGTGATGCCTTATCCACCTGGTTTGAAGCCCGTGCCTGTGCAAAAAGTGGCGCAGTGACCAGTGCAGGAGGCTTACCTGGCAGAGCTGCGCTGGCACTGGCTGAACTCTGCTACCGCACGCTCCTTGAATCAGGTGTCACTGCTGTCTCAGACGCACAACAACATAACGTCACCGCAGCGCTGGAACGTGTTATTGAAGCCAATATTTACCTGAGTGGTATTGGGTTTGAGAGTGGCGGTCTGGCAGCAGCACATGCTGTCCATAACGGGCTAACAACCCTGCCGGATACGCAAAAAACACTGCATGGCGAAAAAGTCGCGTTTGGTACACGGGTGCAGTTAATACTCGAAGATGCCCCACAGGAAGAACAGGTAGCAGTACTGAATCTGTGTCACAAATCAGGTTTACCCGTCACGCTGAGTGAATTAGGTATTACACAAGGGGTTGAGGAAAAAGTCCGCCAGGTAGCACAGGCCAGTTGCCAGCCAGAAAGCCCAATGCACAACATGCCGGGCAAAATAACACCACAACAGGTGTTCGACGCCATCTTGCTGGCAGATGAACTTGGCCGCATGGCATCATCATAACCCGGCGTTTTCTCCAGCCAGGGAGTTACACACCACCTGGCTGATACAAGAGCAAATTAACCCGCCGGGCGCACACCCAGTGTATGACAAATGGCATAACTCATTTCAGCCCGGTTAAGGGTGTAGAAATGGAAATCTTTCACCCCTTCCCGGCTTAAAATTTTCACCATATCCATCGCAATGCTGGCACCCACCAGCTTACGGGTTTCTGGATCATCATCCAGCCCGTCAAACATCGTCGCCATCCATTGAGGTACGCGTACATTAGTCATTGTGGCGAATTTCTGCAGTTGCTTGTAGTTACTGACGGGTAAAATGCCCGGCACAATTTCAACATCAATGCCAGCAGCGGCACAGCGGTCGCGAAAACGCAGGTAATTTTCCACATCAAAGAAAAATTGGGTAATTGCCCGATTAGCGCCCGCGTCAATTTTCCGTTTCAGGTTAATTAAATCAGCCTGAGCACTCTTTGCTTCCGGATGCACTTCCGGATATGCGGCAACAGAAATATCAAAATCCGCGACATCTTTCAGTAACGCGACCAGGTCAGCTGCGTACATATCCGGTTTCCCGCTACCTGGCGGCAGATCACCACGCAGCGCGACAATATGGCGAATCCCGTTATCCCAGTAATCCTGAGCAATGGATTTGAGTTCGTCGCGGGTGGCATCAATACAGGTTAAATGCGGCGCAGCCACCAGCCCGGTACGTTCTTTAATATCTTTAATGATGCTGTGAGTACGGTCACGCTCACCAGAGTTAGCACCGTAAGTAACAGAAACAAATTTAGGGCGCAGGCTGCTCAGCCGATCGATAGAGTTCCAGAGCGTTTGCTCCATTTCACTGGTTCGCGGCGGGAAAAACTCAAACGAGACATTAATATGCCCCTGAACCTCAGCCAGGCTCTGATTCAAAGCATCTCGCTGGTTGGCGTGAAAGAAACTCATACCTTACCTCATCACTCTTATCGCTGTTCTGTTATTTTTTACATCTATACGTTTAGACGTCCAGATGTAAAAATGAAGGAAAAGCCTCGCCCCGTCAACTGAAAAATTCTTGAGTAACAGGAATAATTATCAGCCAACGTGAAAAAATTTCATGGATAAGTGATGATTTTTATACGCAGAAGGTGATGGCATACCGCCTTCAGGCCATCAGGCCCGAATAGCGGTATGAATAGCAGGATTTAAAGCAATTTTGCCAGGCGATTGATATCCGACTGAATGGCGCCAGCGGTAACATCCCTCCCGGCACCGGGCCCGCGAATCACCAGGGGATTATCCCGATACCAGCGGCTTTCAATAGCAAATACATTGTCACAGGGCAACAGAGAAGCTAACGGATGTTCCTGTCGTACCGCTTCCACACCAACCCGGGCTTTACCATTGGCATCAAAACGGGCTACATAACGCAATACCAGCCCCATCTCCTGCGCAGCTTCCAGGCGTTGCAACATTTGCTCATTCAGTGCATCACCATTTTCGAAGAAATAGTCGACAGAACCAGACTCACAACCAACCGGAACCAGTGATTCGACCCGCACCTGTTCAGGTTCGATGTCGTACCCGGCTTCACGCGCCAAAATCACCAATTTGCGCATGACATCCTGCCCCGACAGATCTACCCGCGGATCAGGCTCAGTCAGCCCCTGCTGCCAGGCCTGATCCACCAGATCGGTGAAAGGCACTGTGCCGTCAAATTGCAAAAACAACCAGGAGAGTGTGCCGGAGAAAATTCCACTGATCGCAAGGATCGAGTCACCACTGTCTCGCAAGTCCCGAACCGTATGGTTTACGGGTAAACCCGCACCCACAGTTGCGTTGTATAACCAGTGACGCCCTGTTTTCGCAAACGCATCGCGAATCAGGCGAAATTTATCGCTGGAACTGGCTCCTGCCAGTTTATTCGCACTAATGACGTGGAAACCGTGGCTGGCAAAATCCAGATACTGATCAGCCAGTTGTTCACTGGCTGTTACATCCAGCACCACCAGGTCATCGTACGGGTGTGCCCGCATCCATAAGAAAAGCGCTTCTTCATCCAGCTCTACAGCTTCATCATTGAAGAAAGCCAGTGCCCGGCTGGCATCAAGCCCATCATAGCTTAACAAGCTGCGGCGGCTGTCCACCACGCCAGCCAGAATAAATTCAAACCCTGTCCGGGCAGATAATGATTCCTGCTCACGGGCAAATAACTCAAGCCAGCGAGAACCAATGTTGCCTTTTCCGAACAGCACCAGACCAATGCGCTTCTCGGCGCGGAACAAAGACTGGTGCAGCCCCTGAATCAGGTGTTCAGTTGGCCCGCTGCGGAGTACAGCAACCAGGCTGATGCCTTCATCCGATTGCCAGATAAACTCGACTGGCTGGTCTTTTAACTGCTGCCAGAAGCGGTGGCTGTGCAGAGGATTACGGCACACCCCAGCCCCTACCATCGCAACCAAAGCCAGCCCTTCACGCAGTACCAGCTCGCCTTGCGGCGCAATATCCTGTAATTGCTGCCAGGCACTGTTCACCACTTCCGAGGTATAGCACAGTTGCAACAGATGGCGGTCAGGATGCACACCAATAGCAAGAGGGCGAAGTTGAGCGCGTTTCAGCACCGTATCCACCTCTTTTTGCGCCTGGCGGAAATCTTGTTCCGGCGCCAACTGGAGTTCAATCAAACACACATCGTCGTGACTGGTCACAATACGTGCCCCAGTCCCCGAGGCTAATACTCGTTCAATACGCGTTGAGCCTTGCTCCGGGTTATAGCTACAACGCAACTGCAGGTCGATATCGCTGCCGGATACAGGCTGGAGTGTACGGGTATGCAGCACTGGCGCGGCAAGGCGAGCCAGTTCACTGGCTTCATCCAGGCGCAATAACGGCAGCAGGCAGGCATCACTCACCTTACGTGGATCCGCGCTATAAACGCCAGCCACGTCACTCCAGATAGTGACACGGGAAACCCCTGCCAGCGCACCAATTTGCGTCGCAGAATAGTCAGAGCCATTACGGCCCAGCAATACCGTTTCTCCGGCGTTGTTACGGCAAATAAAGCCGGTTACTACAATACGCTTGCCTGGATGCTGAACCAGGAGTTGTTGTAACAACGGATAAGACAGGCCTTCATTTACCTGAGGCTGTGCCGCACGTTCTGCCCGCATAAAATCGCGGGCGTCCAGCCAGGCGGCTTCCATCCCTTGCAACCTGAGGACCTCAGACATCAACCGGGCCGACCACACTTCACCATGACCGACAACCTCGGCATAAATGGCATCGGTGATTGTGCTGTCCAGCAATACAGCAAGACGCTCCAGATCATGAATAAAATCGGCAATCAGTACGTCGGCAATTTCGGCGGGCAGTAGCCCGCTAATCAGCTCGGTCTGATAACGACGTAGTGCTTGCTGCACCTGGTGAGCAGAGAGCCGGTCAGTCTGACTCAGTTTCAGCCAACTAATCAGCTGGTTGGTTGTGCTGCCGGCGGCAGATACCACCACTAAATCGCCAGGACAGGAATACTCTTCCAAAATTGTGGCCACCCGCAAGTAGCACTTCACATCGGCAAGACTGCTCCCGCCAAACTTATGTAACTGGCGGCCTGCGCCCCCTGCTGGTGCAGTAACACTCATACTTACCCCTCAGATGCAGCCCGGAATCCATTTTCCAGGTCAGCAATTAGATCGTCACCATCTTCTATTCCGGTTGAGATACGTAGCAACGTCTCAGAAATACCGGCCGCCGCACGCGCTTCAGCTGACATCCCGGCGTGGGTCATCGTCGCGGCATGGGAAATTAAGCTTTCAACCCCACCCAAAGATTCCGCCAGTGTAAAGAGAGAGAGGCCTTTGAGGAAGCGGCGTAATGTTTGTTCGTCACCATCCAGTTCAAAACTGAGCATCGCTCCAAATCCTTTTTGCTGGCGTACAGCAATATCATGCCCTGGATTTTCAGGAAGTGATGGGTGATAAAGGCGCTTAACCAGGGGCTGTTTTTTCAGATAGTCCACAATGGCAAGTGCATTGCGTTGTGCAAGTTCAACACGCGGAGCCAGAGTACGAATCCCACGTAATAGCAAGTAGCTGTCAAAAGCGCTTCCCGTTACCCCAATATTGTTTGCCCACCAGGCAAGCTCTGTCGCCATCTCAGCATCTTTGGCAATCACGGCTCCTGCCACAACATCAGAATGCCCGTTAAGGTATTTGGTACAGGAATGAACCACCAGGTCCGCGCCCAAAGCCAGTGGATTTTGCAACGCCGGGCTCAGGAAAGTGTTATCAACAACAGTGATTGCACCGACAGCTTTTGCCGCCTGGCAAATTTTTGCGATATCCACAACACGCAATAAAGGGTTGCTCGGGCTTTCTATCAGCACCAGTTTAGGCTTCTGTGACAGAGCCGATTCCAGCGCCGCTTCATCATTCTGGTCAACAAACTGTACGCGGTAGCAACCACGTTTGGCCATGCTGTCGAATAACCGATAGCTGCCGCCATAACAATCATGAGGCGCAACTAACAAATCACCAGGGTTCAGGAAAATAGCTGTTAGCAAATGAATGGCCGACATGCCAGTATTTGTCATTACTGCACCCGCACCACCTTCCAGTTCAGCCAGCGTACGCTGGACGACATCGCGCGTTGGGTTACCACGGCGAGAATAGTCATGCTCGCGTGGTAAATTGAAATCAGTGAAGTTATAAGTCGTGGAGAGATGAATCGGCGGCACAACACAACCGTACTGTTCATCATTGTTTAATCCGCTACGTACAGCAATTGTGGCTTGTTTGCGTGTCATGGTGAGTATCCCTGGCTGACACCTGAACCGGCAGGCGCGTAATACAGTAATCAGAAGACAGCCAACAGAGTAAACAGAGTTAACATAGACGTCAATACATCTGGACATCTAAACTTCTTTGCGTATAGATTGAGCAGAGCGCCAATAACCGTTAAACTTATACGCTTAAGATCTGGCACACAGCAACGCTGTCTAAAAACGTGCGAATCTGTGTACGGTAAAAATTTACTTTAATGGTCAGTTCCCGCAAGGGGTTGGGCCTTTTTTAATGACTGAGAGGACTAAAGGTATCTCATGGCTGAATGGAGCGGCGAATATATCAGCCCATACGCTGAGCACGGTAAGAAGAGTGAACAAGTAAAGAAAATTACGGTTTCCATTCCTCTGAAAGTGTTAAAGATCCTCACTGACGAACGTACTCGTCGCCAGGTAAATAACCTGCGCCACGCAACGAACAGTGAATTGCTGTGTGAAGCATTTCTCCACGCATTTACCGGGCAGCCGTTACCAGACGACAACGACCTGCGTAAAGAGCGAAGTGATGAAATTCCGGAACATGCAAAAGTAATTATGCGTGAGCTGGGGATAGACCCGGATACATGGGAATATTAATCCGGTGCAGCGTTATCATCAGATAACAGATGCAAAAAAGGCGCCTTTCGGCGCCTTTTTCGTGACAAGCAAAATATTACTTGCTGCCCGGAATACTGAAACGTTTGTTGAAACGTTCAACACGACCGCCGGTATCAACAACACGTTGTTTACCAGTGAAGAACGGGTGGCATTTACCACATACGTCCAGGTTCAGGTCGTGACCCACGGTAGAATGGGTTTTGATGACATTACCGCAAGAACAAGTTGCAGTAATTTCTACATAATTCGGGTGAATATCTTTTTTCATGGAAAACCTCAGGTCTAAGGCCGCGTCGCTCTTCCAGCCCTAACGCCAGACACCACGCGAAGTTGATAGTAATGGTTTTGAGTGCGAAATTGCACATCAAAGGCGGCGAATCATACAGAAATTAACCAGAGTATGCAAACTGATCCGCACACAACCGCGGTCACAGTGTACACTAGACTGCCTTTTTTTGCTTTGGAAGCGCTGATGCCCGTTGCCCACGTTGCTTTGCCCGTTCCACTAAACCGCACTTTTGACTATGCCATACCTGAAAATATGGTACTGGTAGCTGGCTGTCGTGTCACCGTGCCTTTCGGAACGCAAAAACGTACCGGTATTGTGGTCAGTATTGATGATACCAGTGAGCTTCCTCTGGCAGACCTGAAGACTGTGCAGGAAGCACTGGACAGCACACCGCTATACTCAGCATCTTTATGGCGTTTACTCCTGTGGGCTGCAAACTACTATCATCACCCGATTGGCGAAGTGCTGTTTCATGCCCTGCCCATCCCATTACGCCAGGGTAAACCAGCTCTGTTGTCACCTCAAAGTTACTGGTTTGCTACCGAACAAGGCATGGCAACTGACCTGAATGGGTTAAAACGTGCACCAAAGCAACAGCAGGCGCTGGCGGCTCTTCACCAGGGCCCGGTGCTACGCCAGCAGACTACTGAACTTGACCTGAACGACTCGGCTCTCCAGTCACTGCGCCGTAAAGGGCTGTGCGACATTCGCCAGGAAGAGCAAGCAAGTTCTCCGTGGCAAAATATGTTCACGCTCGCTCAGGACCGCCTGAGGTTGAATACCGAGCAGGCGATGGCGGTTGGGGCAATTCACGGTGACGATGACCATTTTACAGCCTGGTTATTGGCGGGTATTACCGGCTCCGGGAAAACAGAAGTCTACCTGAGCGTGCTGGAAAACGTGCTGGCACGAGGTAAACAGGCGCTGGTACTGGTGCCAGAGATTGGGCTGACACCACAAACCATCGCCCGTTTTCGCGAGCGCTTTAAGGCTCCGGTCGATGTGCTGCATTCAGGGCTGAATGACAGTGAGCGCTTAGCCACCTGGATCAAAGCCAGCCGGGGTGATACCGCGATTGTTATTGGTACGCGGTCAGCGTTGTTTACCCCATTTCGTAACCTGGGCGTTATCGTTATCGATGAAGAGCATGACAGCTCCTATAAACAGCAGGAAGGTTGGCGTTACCACGCCCGTGATCTTGCCGTGTGGCGGGCTCACAGTGAAGACATTCCCATTGTGCTTGGATCTGCCACTCCATCGCTGGAAACGCTGTATAACGTCCAGCAACGCAAGTATCGCCAACTTAAACTGACCCGAAGGGCAGGAAATGCTCGCCCGGCAATGCAACACGTTCTGGATCTGAAAGGGCAGTCACTTCAGGCTGGTTTATCTCCGGCACTGATTAACCGCATGCGCCAACACCTTGAAGCGGATAATCAGGTGATTTTATTTCTGAACCGCCGTGGATATGCCCCCGCTTTACTGTGCCATGATTGTGGCTGGATTGCTGAATGCCAGCGGTGTGATCACTATTACACCATTCATCAACGTCAGCGGCACCTGCGCTGCCACCATTGTGACAGCCAGCGTCCTATTCCTCACCAATGCCCGGGGTGTGGTTCAACCCACCTGGTACCCGTCGGCACTGGCACAGAACAACTGGAAGAAAGCCTTGCTCCGTTTTTTCCTTCCGTGCCTGTTTCCCGTATTGACCGCGATACAACCAGCCGTAAAGGCGCCCTGGAAAAACACCTTGAGGCGGTTCACCGTGGAGGTAAGAGGATCCTGATTGGTACCCAAATGCTGGCTAAAGGGCACCACTTTCCCGATGTCACCCTGGTCGCCTTACTGGATGTCGATGGTGCATTATTCTCAGCTGATTTCCGTGCCGCAGAGCGCTTCGCTCAGCTCTACACTCAGGTATCAGGGCGAGCCGGGCGGGCTGGCAAGCAAGGCGAAGTTATTTTACAAACTCACCATCCCGAACACCCTTTACTACAAATTTTGCTCGCAAAAGGTTATGACGCATTTGCCAGCCAGGCGCTGGCTGAGCGGCAAAAAGTCATGTTGCCCCCCTGGAGCAGCCATGTGCTTATTCGCGCTGAAGACCACAACAACCAGCTTGCTCCAGTCTTTTTGCAGCAATTGCGCAACCTGCTTCAGGCAAGCCCGGCGGCAGACCAACAACTGTGGTTACTCGGCCCGGTTCCGGCTCTGCAACCCAAACGTGGTGGCCGATTCCGTTGGCAGCTCTTGCTGCAACATCCTTCACGCGCTCGTCTTCAACAAGTGTTGGCCACTGCACTGGTTCTGGTTAACACACTGCCCGGGGCGAAAAAAGTAAAATGGATGCTGGACGTCGATCCGATCGAAGGCTAATTCGCCAGAAGAATGCGAGGAAGCTCCGAAAAGCAATACAGATCACACTTCAAATGAAAGAGTTGTAACAACTTGCTGCGATTATCTGATAAAAATGTGAACAGCATCAGATAAAATGCATCATTTGCGGTTTCGGACGAGGAGAGCACGTTGAAGGCAAACAAAAAAGTCGTGGCACCCACGATGAAAGATGTGGCAGAAAAAGCAGAAGTGTCTACAGCAACAGTCTCTCGCGCATTAATGAACCCCGAGAAAGTTTCGCAGGCAACACGCAATCGGGTTGAGCAGGCTGCTATTGAGCTGGGCTATCTGCCACATGCTCTGAACCGCAGTGCCAAACGCAACGACTCCCGCACACTTCTGGTCATTGTGCCGGATATTTGCGATCCCTTTTTCAGTGAAATTCTGCGCGGTATCGAAACCACTGCGGCACAGCATGGCTACCTGGTGTTAATTGGCGACTGTGCTCACCAAAACCAGCAAGAAAAGAACTTTATTGACCTCATCATCAGTAAACAAATCGACGGCATGTTACTGCTTGGCTCCCAACTACCTTTCGATGCCAGCCGCGAAGAGCAGCGCAACCTGCCGCCAATGGTGATGGCGAACGAATTCGCACCTGAGCTGGAACTACCAACAGTTCACATCGACAACCTGACTGCGGCTTTTAATGCCGTCGCCTGGTTGCTGCAGCAAGGCCATACCCATATTGCCTGTATTGCCGGCCCCGAAGAAATGCCTCTCTCACACTATCGTTTGCAAGGGTATATTCAGGCTCTTAGGCGCAATGGCATTACAGTAGACTCAAACTATATTGTACGCGGCGATTTTAGCTATGAAGCCGGGGCAAGTGCGCTTGAGCAATTGCAGCGCCTGCCTGTTCCGCCCACCGCCATATTTTGCCACAGTGATGTCATGGCGCTGGGTGCGCTTTCATGGGCAAAACGCCACGGCCTGCGCGTACCGCAAGACCTGTCTATTATGGGATTCGACGATATTGCATTATCACGCTTTTGCGACCCGCCACTCACCACCATGGCGCAGCCCCGCTTCAAAATTGGCGAGGAAGCGATGTTGCTGCTTCTGGAACAGTTGAATGGGAACACCATCAGCCCGGGATCCCGTTTGCTTGACTGCGACCTGATCATCAGGGAATCGACTGGCCCGGCAAAAGCAGGGATTTAACGCTTTCGGAATCCTTAATCTGGTCAAACTCCCGCCCCTTAAGTAACATGGCGGACTGATAAATACTATATTCACAGCGAAACGATAGTGGCACAACGAGATTACGTACGTCGTGGGCAATCGACGCCAGCACGGCGGAAAAAAGGAAATTCCCGCAAAAAGCAGACTCAGGGGTCTGCGCTCTCTCCAGTGATGGTTGCCGTTGCGGCGGCTGTTCTGGTGGCTTTTGTTGGCGGGCTTTACTTTATTACCCATCATAAAAAAGAAGAAAGTGAGGCGCGAAGCGGGCAAAGCATTCCCGGCAATGGTCTGCCGCCGAAGCCCGAAGAGCGGTGGCGCTATATTAAAGAGTTGGAAAATCGCCAGCCAGGCATACGTACGCCTACAGAACCCTCTTCAGGAGGGGAAATCAAAAATGCTGATCAACTAACCAACGAGCAACGCCAGTTACTGGAACAAATGCAGGCAGATATGCGCCAGCAACCCACACAACTGAGTGAAGTGCCCTGGAATGAACAAACCCCAGAACAACGCCAGCAAACATTGCAACGTCAACGTCAGGCCGCCGCAGTACAACAACAGGCACAGCCTTCGGGTACATCATCCCGCTCGTCGAATACTCAGTCTCAGCCTTCAACAACGCGTAATACACAAACTTATTCGCGCTCTTCTCCTGTGCGGGCCCCCACATCAGCCTCACCTTATGAAGACCTGATGCAAACGCCTGCGCATACATCCCAAAGAGAACAGACGCGAAGTACCACTGCAACCCGAACAGAACAGCCTGCGCCTGTCACACAGGTACAGGAACCGGCCAAAACTGCAGAGAAAAAAGATGAACGGCGCTGGATGATACAATGTGGCTCATTCCGCGGAGCGGATCAGGCCGAAACTGTGCGCGCACAGTTAGCATTTGAAGGTTTTTCTTCACATATTACCGTGAATAACGGCTGGAACCGGGTGGTCATTGGCCCGTTGAAAGGGAAAGAGAATGCAGACTCTACTATCAGCAGGTTGAAGGTTTCCGGTCACGCAAACTGCATCCGTATCGCATCCGGGGGTTGAAACCCCCAATTTTCCCCCCATCTATAATTTCATTCTCTTCCGGGCGTGTTTTGGTGAGCTGTAGTACAGGCCGTGAATAGTACAGGCAAACCGGGCCCGGAGTACCCTCATTCAGCTATCCACAAGGGGTCTGCTCGTGACAACAATAGTAAGTGTACGCCGCAATGGCCATGTAGTAATCGGTGGCGATGGTCAGGCCACGCTGGGCAATACCGTAATGAAAGGTAATGTCAAAAAAGTACGTCGCCTCTACAATGACAAAGTGATTGCGGGATTTGCTGGCGGAACAGCAGATGCCTTTACCTTGTTTGAACTGTTCGAACGAAAACTGGAAATGCACCAGGGGCACCTGGTTAAAGCCGCAGTTGAACTGGCGAAAGACTGGCGTACCGACCGTATGCTGCGTCGGCTGGAAGCACTACTGGCTGTAGCCGATGAAAATGCCTCACTCATCATTAGTGGCAATGGCGACGTTATCCAGCCCGAAAATGACCTGATTGCGATTGGCTCTGGTGGCCCTTATGCTCAGGCTGCGGCTCGTGCATTACTGGAAAACACAGAGTTAGGCGCACGCGATATTGTCGAAAAAGCGTTGGGTATTGCAGGTGATATCTGTATTTATACCAACAGTTTCCAGACCATCGAAGAATTACCGTCAAAAGTTTAAGGACTGCCCATGTCTGAAATGACCCCACGCGAAATTGTCAGCGAACTCGACAAACACATTATTGGTCAGGACGCAGCAAAGCGTTCTGTCGCTATTGCGCTGCGTAACCGCTGGCGCCGTATGCAGCTTGATGAAGAGCTACGCCATGAAGTGACACCAAAAAATATCCTGATGATCGGGCCAACTGGTGTCGGTAAAACAGAAATAGCCCGTAGGCTGGCAAAACTGGCTAATGCGCCGTTCATCAAAGTGGAAGCGACCAAATTCACCGAAGTGGGCTATGTTGGTAAGGAAGTGGATTCTATTATCCGCGATCTGACCGATGCTGCCGTGAAAATGGTTCGCATGCAGTCTATTGAAAAAAACCGCTATCGTGCAGAAGAAATGGCAGAAGAGCGGATTCTGGATGCTTTGATCCCACCAGCAAAAAATAACTGGGGCCAGGCAGAAGCCTCCCAGGAGCCTTCTGCTGCGCGTCAGGCGTTTCGTAAAAAACTGCGTGAAGGCCAACTGGATGATAAAGAAATAGAAATCAACCTTGCGGCTGCACCAATGGGTGTCGAAATCATGGCTCCGCCAGGTATGGAAGAAATGACCAGCCAGCTTCAGTCTATGTTCCAAAATCTGGGTGGGCAGAAACAGAAGCCGCGTAAGCTGAAAATCAAAGATGCTATGAAGCTTCTGGTGGAAGAAGAAGCTGCAAAACTGGTTAATCCGGAAGAACTGAAACAAGATGCGATTGATGCCGTTGAACAGCATGGCATCGTGTTTATCGATGAGATCGATAAAATTTGTAAACGTGGTAATACTTCTGGCCCGGATGTCTCCCGCGAAGGCGTGCAACGCGATTTGTTGCCTCTGGTTGAAGGCTGTACGGTATCCACGAAGCATGGGATGGTGAAAACAGACCATATTCTGTTTATTGCTTCTGGTGCATTCCAGGTTGCCAGCCCATCAGACCTTATCCCTGAACTGCAAGGCCGCTTGCCTATCCGCGTAGAGTTACAGGCACTAACCACTGAGGATTTTGAGCGGATCCTGACAGAACCGAACGCGTCCGTCACTGTACAGTACAAAGCACTGATGGCAACTGAAGGGGTTAATATAGCCTTCACAGACGATGGCATTCGCCGTATTGCTCAGGCTGCATGGCAGGTCAATGAAACAACTGAAAACATTGGTGCCCGCCGTTTGCACACGGTGCTGGAACGTCTGATGGAAGACATTTCGTTTGATGCCAGTGAGATCGGTGGCGAAACCATCACTATTGATGCCGCCTATGTCAGCAAGCACCTTGACGAACTGGTAGCAGACGAAGACCTGAGCCGGTTTATTTTGTAGTTGCCACCCCACTGGTATCACGACACCAATGGGTAACACGCTTTCAGGTTAGGCCATGTACCGTGTACAATTCGATTCCGAGCCTAATCCTGTTCATTTCCATGGGGGCATCGTGCCCCCATTTTTATTGCTGGCGATAAAACATGACTGATGCCCAACCTGTGAGTGTTGCCCGCGCGTGGTTTGAAAGCCTGCGCCCTCGTACACTACCCCTGGCGTTTATTTCTATTGTTGTGGGGAGCGTTCTGGCCTGGTGGCAACATACCTTTAATCCGCTTGTTGCCGCACTGGCTTTGTTAACCGCCGGGCTATTACAAATTCTTTCAAATTTAGCCAATGATTATGGTGATGCACTTAAAGGCAGTGATAAACCAGACCGTATAGGGCCATTGCGTGGTATGCAAAAAGGCCTGATCAGTGTGGCTCAAATGAAAGTCGCCCTGATTATCACCGTTACACTAACTTGTCTGGCTGGCCTGGCGCTGGTGCTGGTCGCCTGCCATACCTTGTCTGATTTGTTTGGTTTTCTCTTGCTCGGCGTCCTGGCTATTGTTGCGGCGATTACCTATACCGTTGGCAACAAACCTTATGGTTATATGGGTCTTGGTGACATATCAGTACTGATTTTCTTTGGCTGGCTAAGTGTTGTTGGCGCATGGTATTTACAAACCCATCAACTGGCATTCTCTATCTTCATTCCTGCGACTGCAACTGGGCTGTTAGCAACAGCAGTATTGAATATCAATAACCTGCGTGATTTAGACAGCGACAGAGAGAATGGTAAAAACACACTCGCGGTACGCCTTGGGCCGTATAATGCCCGCCGCTACCATGTCATATTGCTTATGGGTGCTCTGTTATGTTTTGCCCTGTTTAATTTACTTTGGCTGAAGCAAATGTGGGGATGGTTGTTTGTGCTCTCAGTTCCACTACTGGTGCGCCAGTGCCGTTATATTCTGCGCGAAACCAACCCGGTAGCAATACGCCCAATGCTTGAAAAAACAGTGAAAGCGGCCTTACTGACCAATATCTTGTTTGTTGCAGGTATCATCATCAGCCAATGGGGCGGATAACTGACCCACATCAACGCATCCTGCAGTTTTTTAATGACAATACGCAACAGGCTGAAAATTACTCATTACAGCAGGACATCGCCAGACATTAAGCGATATACTGAAAACTACCAGCGGCAACTAAGTGTTAATCCTATGAAATACGATACTTCAGAGTTGTGCGATATCTACCACGAAGATGTTAATGTCGTCGAACCGTTATTTTCTAACTTCGGTGGGCGTCACTCCTTTGGTGGACAGGTCATCACAGTAAAATGTTTCGAGGACAACGGGTTGCTGTATGAGCTTCTCGAAGAAAATGGCCGTGGGAGAATCCTGGTCGTGGATGGCGGTGGCTCAGTTCGTCGTGCACTTCTCGACGCCGACCTGGCTCGCCTTGCTATGCAAAACGAATGGGAAGGCATTGTTATTTACGGTGCCGTACGCCAGGTAGATGATCTGGAAGAAATGGATATCGGTATTCAGGCTATTGCCGCCATTCCTGTGGGTGCTGCGGGAGAAGGTACAGGCGAGAGTGATATTCGGGTCAACTTTGGTGGTGTGACGTTCTTTTCAGGCGACCACCTCTACGCAGATAACACTGGCATTATTCTTTCTGAAGAACCCCTGGATATTGAATAGACGTACTATTGGGCGCAGCAGACATTACTGCGCCCAAAAGGCCTCGCCAGGAGAAATTAAACTTCTTCCATTTTTCCCAACAGTGCCTGTAAACGCTCTTGCCAGACACCCAGTTGCTCTTTCAGTTGGTTATTTTCCTGTTCCAGCGCTCCGCGATTTTCCTGTGCAAGCTGTACTTCCTGCGCCAGGTTGTTGTTCTTTTCTTTCAGCTCTTCGATTTCCATCTGCAACAGCGTGATGGTATCAATAGCCTGTTGTACTTTGGCTTCCAGTTTTTCAAACACTTCAAATGACATTGTCATACCTCTCCTGAATTACAAAGGCGCTGATGGATGACTATCCTGTCCCGCTTCGGCGACGCCTTAATGATATACGTTACATCACGCAAGACTTCGATTGTAAGAAGCCTGACAGCCCCTGTCCAGCGACATACCCGGCTGTTTGCGGATTGCAACACTTTTCAGCATTTGCTGAACTTCCCACGCAGCCCATCAGCCAAATTGTTAATACATCCGTTAAAAGATTGAGATATTTCTTATCACGCCCAATGATTATCCGGCCCAACAATCCGGCCCGCATGGCGCGAAAACGCTCATTTTCTTGACGGCGCACACAAAAATCACTTTCGATATTTCTCGTTTTTGCTCGTTAACGATAAATTAACAGTATGTCTACACGACATGGCGGGTTATTGGCTTACCCGTACAAACAATAATCATTAATTTACCTTCAGGACCCGATTATGAGTCAAACTTCAACCTTAAAAGGTCAGTGCATCGCCGAATTTCTTGGTACCGGGTTGTTGATTTTCTTCGGTGTTGGCTGTGTTGCCGCTTTAGTTGTCGCAGGCGCAACATTTGGCCAGTGGGAAATCAGTATCATCTGGGGTTTGGGGGTGGCTATGGCCATCTATCTGACCGCAGGCGTATCCGGCGCACACCTTAACCCGGCAGTCACTCTTGCATTGTGGCTGTTTGCGAACTTCGAAGGGCGAAAAGTTGTGCCCTTTATCTGCTCACAGTTTCTCGGCGCCTTCTGCGCCGCAGCTCTGGTTTACGGGCTTTATTACAACCTGTTTATTGATTACGAACTCACTCACCATATTGTCCGGGGGACACCAGAAAGCCTGAAACTGGCAGGCATTTTCTCTACTTACCCGAATCCCCATATCAACTTCTACCAGGCTTTTGCTGTTGAGATGGTCATTACCGCCATTCTCATGGGCGTAATTATGGCCCTGACTGATGATGGTAATGGGATCCCTCGTGGCCCGCTGGCACCACTGTTAATTGGCCTGCTCATTGCTGTTATTGGTGCATCGATGGGGCCATTAACCGGCTTTGCGATGAACCCGGCACGCGACCTTGGTCCGAAAACATTCGCCTGGCTGGCAGGTTGGGGAGACATCGCCTTCACTGGAGGACGTAACATTCCTTACTTCCTTGTTCCGGCTTTTGGCCCCGTAACTGGCGCCATTCTGGGCGCATTTGGCTACAAGAAGTTAATCGCTCATCATTTACCTGGCAATAAACCTGTTGTAGAAACATCAAATCCATCATCGCCTGCGGTGGCACAACAAAAAGCCTCGCTGTAATTCGACTTAAGGACACACATTTATGACCACAGAGAAAAAATACATCGTCGCACTGGACCAGGGCACCACCAGTTCCCGGGCCGTGGTACTGGATCACGATGCTAACATCGTCAGTGTCTCCCAACGCGAGTTTCAGCAAATCTACCCCAAAGCGGGTTGGGTGGAACACGATCCCATGGAGATCTGGGCATCACAAAGTTCCACACTTGTGGAAGTGCTTGCCAAAGCAGACATTCGTTCAGACCAGGTAGCAGCTATCGGAATTACCAACCAGCGCGAAACGGCCATTGTCTGGGAGCGCGAAACCGGTAAACCTATTTACAATGCCATTGTCTGGCAGTGCCGTCGTACCGCTGAAATTTGCGAACAACTTAAGCGCGATGGCATGGAAGAATACGTGCGTAACACAACAGGACTGGTCATCGACCCCTATTTTTCGGGTACCAAAGTTAAATGGATTCTCGACCACGTTGAAGGTTCGCGGGAACGCGCACGTCGTGGGGAATTGTTATTCGGTACCGTTGATACATGGCTTATCTGGAAAATGACTCAGGGTCGGGTACATGTCACCGATTATACCAACGCCTCCCGTACCATGCTGTTCAACATCCATACTCTGGAGTGGGATGACCGCATGCTGGAAGCACTGGATATACCTCGGGAAATGCTGCCGCAAGTACGTAAATCGTCTGAAGTCTATGGCCAAACCAACATTGGGGGGAAAGGCGGGACACGTATTCCTATTGCCGGGATCGCAGGTGACCAGCAGGCAGCCCTGTTTGGGCAGTTATGCGTAAAAGAGGGGATGGCGAAAAACACTTATGGCACCGGCTGTTTTATGCTGATGAACACAGGCAATCAGGCCGTCACCTCCAGCCATGGGTTGCTCACCACCATCGCATGTGGCCCCACTGGCGAAGTGAATTACGCGCTGGAAGGGGCGGTATTTATGGGTGGTGCATCTATTCAGTGGTTGCGGGATGAAATGAAACTCATCAGTGATGCCACCGACTCTGAATACTTTGCCACCAAAGTCAAAGACACCAATGGCGTCTATGTCGTGCCAGCATTTACCGGGCTCGGAGCTCCTTACTGGGACCCTTATGCACGCGGTGCAATCTTCGGTTTGACTCGCGGTGTAAACGCCAACCACATCATTCGGGCTACCCTTGAGTCTATCGCCTACCAGACGCGCGACGTACTTGAAGCCATGCAGGCCGATGCCGGTGTACGGCTCCACGCTCTGCGAGTTGATGGCGGCGCTGTTGCTAACAACTTCCTGATGCAATTCCAGTCAGATATTTTGGGTACCCCGGTTGAGCGCCCTGAGGTCCGGGAAGTCACTGCTCTGGGTGCCGCATACCTGGCGGGCCTGGCTGTGGGTTACTGGCAAAATCTGGATGAGCTGAATGAAAAAGCGGTTATTGAGAAAGAGTTCCGCCCAGGTATTGAAACTACCGAACGGAATTACCGCTATGCAGGCTGGAAAAAAGCGGTTAAACGCGCCCTTGCCTGGGAAGAACACGAAGAGATGTAACTGACTGATAAACTACTTAAAAGCCACAGTCTATGTGGCTTTTTCATTTTTACCATCACCCTGCCAGCATAGGGGACTTACCCTGTGCTTTCCCCACTGTGCTACACTCCGTCGCAATTCTTACGTTGTGGATTTGCTATGAAACGAGAACTTGCTATCGAATTTTCCCGTGTAACTGAAGCCGCTGCACTTGCTGGCTATAAGTGGCTTGGCCGGGGAGATAAAAATGCCGCAGACGGTGCGGCCGTGAATGCCATGCGCATCATGCTCAATCAGGTTGATATTGACGGGCAAATTGTTATTGGCGAAGGGGAAATTGATGAAGCCCCGATGCTGTATATCGGTGAAAAAGTGGGGACCGGCAAAGGCGACGCAGTTGATATTGCTGTTGACCCCATTGAAGGCACCAGAATGACTGCAATGGGCCAGGCTAATGCGCTGGCTGTGCTGGCTGTTGGCGATAAAGACTGTTTTCTGAATGCACCCGATATGTATATGGAAAAGCTGATAGTGGGCCCGGATGCCAAAGGTGCTATCGACCTCAACCTGTCACTCAGCGAAAACTTGCGCAATATCGCTTACGCTATGGCAAAACCATTGAGTGAACTCACCGTCACTATCCTGGCAAAACCCCGCCATGAGAAAGCCATCGAGGAAATGCAAAAGCTGGGCGTGCGCGTTTTCGCCATTCCTGATGGTGATGTAGCAGCCTCAATTCTGACTTGCATGCCTGATAGCGAAGTGGATGTCCTGTATGGCATTGGCGGTGCGCCAGAAGGTGTGGTGTCTGCGGCTGTTATTCGGGCTCTGGATGGTGATATGCAGGGTCGGTTAGTTGCCCGTCATCATGTTAAAGGCGATACCCCTGAAAACCGCTCTCTCGGCGAAAAAGAATTACAACGTTGCCAGGAAATGGGTATTGAAGCCGGCAAAGTGCTGGTACTCAGTGAAATGGCCAAAAGCGATAATGTGATTTTCTCGGCAACCGGCATTACCAAAGGTGATTTACTCGATGGTATTTCCCGCAAAGGGAATATGGCCACAACAGAAACCCTGCTAATTCGCGGTAAATCACGTACGATTCGCCGTATCAAATCCATTCACTACCTCGATCGCAAGGATTCGGGTGTGCAGGTGTATATTGTGTAACCGTTTGTCTTCTTGAGCTTTCCAGCCCTTTTGGGCTGGAAATGTTGTGCAGACCTGGCGAAGATTAATTAAACATCATCACAGGAGTGCTTTATGGCTGACTGGGTTACCGGCAACGTTATCAATATCAATCACTGGACAGAGACACTGTTCAGTCTGACACTCAACGCCCCTGTCGCTCCTTTCACCGCCGGGCAATTTGCCAAACTAAGCCTGGAAATTGACGGTGAACGTGTCCAGCGAGCGTATTCTTACGTCAATGCACCAGCTAACCCAAATCTTGAGTTTTATCTGGTGACAGTTCCGGGCGGCAAACTGAGCCCACACCTGAGTGCCCTCAAACCTGGTGACCCGATACAAGTTACCGCATCGGCTGCGGGCTTTTTTGTGCTGGATGAAGTTCCGGATTGCCAAACGCTCTGGATGCTGGCGACAGGTACGGCTATCGGGCCTTATTTATCCATACTTCAGCAAGGTGATGACCTCGAACGCTTCGAACATATCGTCCTGGTTCATGCCGTACGCCATGCTGCCGACTTAAGTTACCTGCCATTAATGCTTTCGCTTCAGCAACAACTGAATGACAAGCTGCGCATTCAAACCGTAGTCAGCCGGGAGACCACCACGGGAGCACTCACCGGGCGGATACCTGCATTGATAGAAAGTGGAGCATTAGAAGCGGCGACCGGGCTGGCTCTGGATCCCACCACCAGCCATGTGATGTTGTGTGGCAACCCAGACATGGTAAGAGACACGCAGACACTACTTAAAGAAACCCGCGGTATGACAAAACACTTACGCCGCCGCCCGGGGCACATGACGGCGGAACATTATTGGTAATTAACGGTATTTAACTTCCTGCGTTGCCTGACCGTATTTATTTTCTCCCTGGGTGCCTAAAAACGCGCCCAGGTCGAGGAGCATCATCACCATAATCAGAGTAGGTATAAAGCGCCCTACCGCCCAGACCCAGATACCTCCCAGCATACTCCAGTTCCCCGCCAGCAACATCCAGGCAAGAATCATTAAAAATGCCCAGGCTCCCGATTTGCCACGGTCATGCAACCGTTTAACTACAACGGCTGAAGTCGGCCACAGCAGGCAAACCAGAATAAATGCAGCAGTTTGTGTGCTGAGCATTTGATTACCGGCAAGCGTAAACAACAGCGACATAGCTACTGCCCACGCAACAATCCAGACCCAGAAATCACGGCGGCCAATACGCCCCCGAAAAGAAAACAACCAAAGCTGTATGGTCATAAACGTACCCTGTTTATCATAATGCGGATAGTTTACCCTGGCTGGAGCTGTTTTTGACAAGCGCACAGGATATCGTTTTAATCGTTTCACCAATCTCAGGGGGAGTGAGAATGAATGAAATACTTGTTAACCGCGCTTGCAGCACTCACATTATTGACTTGTGCAGCCTATGGCAAAGCGGAGCAAGGAGAACCCAAAGCGCCTGTCGCTGCGTACCTGCTACCCGGTGCACCGGTATTCAATATCTCGATTTCCGATTTCCGTGAACGTTTCAATCACGATAATCCCACATTACAACTCAATGAATTTCGTGCCATTGAGGTCAACGACCCCAAGGTTTTATTACTGCGAGCTGCAACAAAAATTAATGAAAATCTCTATGCATCAGCAGCACTTGAGAGGGCGACACTCAAAATCAAAAGCATCCAGATAACCTGGTTACCGATTCAGGGGCCAGAACAGGCAAACGCGCGGGCAAAAGCTCTGGCCTGGATGAAAGCGTTAATCAATCATTTCAACCCTAATTATTCGGCACAACAAAGTGCAAATCTGCTCACCAAATTGTTGTCTGCCGGAAAAAACAAAAGTTATTACGCTCAAACGGAAGGGGCGTTACGCTATGTTGTGGCAGATGACGGTGAAAAAGGGCTAACTTTTGCTGTTGAACCGGTTAAGCTGGTGCTATCTGAAGCGCTTGAAAACAGCAATCAATGATAAAAAGCAAAGCCTTTAGAGCTGTGAATCTCTATACTATGTTACAGACCCGCTGCCTGCCATGGCAGCACTATTTTTATTTCTTACCACCTGGAGAATAAGATGCGACATCCCTTAGTGATGGGTAACTGGAAACTCAACGGCAGCACACACATGGTTCACGAGCTGGTGACTAACCTGCGTAAGGAATTATCCGGTGTTGTGGGTTGTGGTGTTGCGATTGCCCCTCCGATGATGTACCTCGACCTGGCAAAACAGACTGCAGCTGGCAGCCACATTCACCTGGGCGCACAAAACGTTGATCTGAACCTGTCTGGCGCATTCACTGGCGAAACGTCCGCTGCAATGCTGAAAGATGTGGGTGCAAAATATATTATTATTGGTCACTCCGAACGCCGCACCTACCACGCTGAATCCGATGAACTTATCGCGAAAAAATTTGCTGTCCTGAAAGAACAAGGTCTGATCCCGGTTCTTTGCATTGGTGAGACTGAAGCAGAAAACGAAGCAGGTAAAACAGAAGAAGTTTGTGCCCGCCAGATTGATGCCGTTCTGAATACTCTTGGTGCTCAGGCTTTTGAAGGTGCAGTTATCGCTTATGAACCCGTGTGGGCAATTGGCACTGGTAAATCTGCCACTCCGGCACAGGCTCAGGCTGTTCACAAATTCATTCGTGATCACATTGCAAAAGCTGATGCAGCAATTGCTGAACAAGTTATCATCCAGTACGGCGGCTCCGTTAATGCGGGCAACGCAGCTGAACTGTTTGGCCAGCCGGATATCGACGGTGCGTTGGTTGGTGGTGCTTCACTGAAAGCAGATGCCTTCGCTACTATCGTTAAAGCAGCAGCAGAAGCGAAAAATGCCTGATAAGCATTAATCGCCCTGCGGTTAAAAGGCCCTGCAGGAGAGCACTTACGTTGTAGTGCCTGCTCAGGGCTTTTGTGTTTCTGGTGTGGTCAAAATTGCGCAGGTATGATCCTGTAACACTTCTGCCGATGCCGGGTTGCCGTGCAATAAGTCACGCTCCGTTGCCAACGCCAGTAATTTCCCACTTTTCAGTGCCACCAGCGCCAGGCTGAAATGCCCCATCTGTTTTGCTGCCCCACCAACCTGCTGTGCAAAGTTAATAAACAAACTTTGGTTTTTCAGTTCCTCTGGGGTTAATGTTCGTGCCAGCCACTCTTCACCAGCCAGATTATCCGGGAATGGCTGCCATTGAGCCCCAACAGCATACTGAAACTTGTCAATGGTTTGGCGAATATCGTTGCGCAGGCAGGAGATATGAATATGTAGCTGGTTCTGTGTTCTGCCAGTTGGTGAATTTATTGCCAACGAAATCGCAGTATCCGGTACAGGCGCCCCTCGTTTTTCTGCCATTACACCGCGTTCATGCCAGGCGTCCCAGAAAAAATTCGGCGTTGTGGGGGAAAGCAGTTCAGGGCTCTCAATGCCCGTTATACGCTCAACCGGCATTAACAAAAATTGCAGAGGACCATTGAGATCCTTCAATAGCACATACCCTTGTTGCAGGTTTACTTCTTTACAAGGTGCTGGATTATGATTCTTCTGCTCACCCGGTACACATTTTTCACTGACAATGCGCCACAGGGCCCCGGCCTTCCACTCTCGTTCATGCCAGTACCAACCTCCCGCCGCACCAGCTACAACTAACACTGCGAAAAATAACCCTAAATACTTTTTGCGATGACGGACCATCATTGTGCTCCTGAACGTAAAAAAACGATGACCTGACAGCCATCGTCCTGTTTTTCAACTCAAATCACAATGACAGTTTTGTTAACAATCACCGCTGACTGATTTGGTCAAATGTACCGCCGCTGGCAAAGTGTATTTTCTGTGCCTGTGCCCAGCCACCAAATTTTTCATCAATAGTGAAAAGCTTCAACTCAGGAAACTGTGCCCTGAACTGTTTAGCAACTTCCGGGTCACGCGGACGATAAAAGTTACGAGCGACAATCTCCTGCCCTTCATGAGAGTAGAGATGCTGCAAATATGCCTGAGCGATATCTCGTGTGCCTTTTTTATCCACTACCTTATCGACCACTGAAACAGTTGGTTCGGCCAGAATCGATTCACTCGGCGTCACTATTTCAAACTGCCCGTGTCCCAGAGTCTTCTCCGCCAGCAGTGCTTCGTTCTCCCAGGCAATCAACACATCGCCAATTCCCCGTTCAACAAAGGTGTTCGTTGCACCACGCGCTCCGGAATCAAGCACTTCAACATTATGATATAACGCTTTAACAAAAGCCTGAGCCTTCTCCTGAGAACCATTGTTGTTATCCAGCGCATAGCCCCAGGCAGCCAGGTAATTCCAGCGTGCACCACCAGAGCTTTTCGGATTCGGGGTAATCACCGAGATGCCAGGTTTAACCAGATCATTCCAGTCATGAATATTTTTCGGGTTGCCTTTACGTACCAGGAAAACAATGGTTGAAGTATAAGGTGCTGAATTATCTGGTAACCGTTTGATCCAGTCTTTAGCAATGCGCCCACGCGCAGCAATCGCGTCAATATCCCCTGCCAGAGCCAGCGTCGCCACATCAGCATCAATTCCATTAATAATTGACGTTGCCTGTTTACCTGAGCCGCCATGAGACTGACGAATAATCACATTGTCGCCCGTTTTTGCTTTCCACCAGGCACTGAACGCTTTGTTATATTGCTCATAGAGCTCACGCGTGGGGTCATAAGACACATTTAATAATTGGATGTCTTTAGCCATAACACTGGCAGATGCCAGCAGCAAAACCGCTCCAGGAAGCCATTTTTTCATCACGGGTTCTCTTATCAGGTCGAATGGTGTCAGCCTGCCAGAAAATTTCTCGCTAATTAAAGAATTAAAAAAAATTGGCTATAACTATAAGGAATAATTGAAGGGATAAAAAAGCCGGAAAACATCTCCGGCTTGTAGCAGGCAGGCTGTCAGTACAATTTCTTCGCGCAGTTCAGCCAGTCGCCTTTGAATGGACGTTTCATGTTCTCAATAGCATCGATAATATCGTGGTGTACCAGTTTTTCATTCTGAGTACCCACACAACGGCCACCATACCCCTGCAACAGTAGTTCAATTGCATAAGCGCCCATACGAGAAGCCAGAATACGGTCGTAAGGAACCGGAGAACCACCACGTTGAATATGCCCCAGCACAGTCGAACGCGTTTCACGACCAGTTTCAGTTTCAATGTATTTGGATAATTCATTCACATCGCAAATGTGCTCAGTAATTGCAACAATTGCGTGTTTTTTGCCTTTGGCAATACCAGCCTTAATTTCGGCAACCAGATCTTCGCGGTTAAATTCTACTTCCGGCAGTACGATAAACTCACACCCACCAGCAATGGCTGCAGCCAAAGTCAGATCACCACAATAACGGCCCATTACTTCAACAATTGAGATACGCTGGTGAGATGATGAAGTATCTCGCAGGCGGTCAATCGCTTCAACAACGGTACTCAAAGCTGTGAAGTAACCGATAGTGTAATCCGTTCCAGCTACATCGTTATCAATAGTTCCAGGCAGACCAATGCATGGGAAGCCCATTTCAGTCAGGCGTTTTGCCCCCATATAGGAACCATCCCCACCGATCACGACCAGTGCATCAATGCCACGTTTTTTCATGTTTTCGATTGCGACACTGCGAACATGCTCTTCACGGAACTCAGGGAAGCGAGCGGACCCCAGGAATGTCCCGCCACGGTTAATCATATCGGACACACTATAACGGTCCAGGTTAATCATACGGTCTTCATACAAACCCAGATAGCCATCATAAATCCCACAAACTTCCAGACCTTCTGTCAATGCGGCACGCACAACTCCACGAATCGCTGCGTTCATGCCCGGTGCGTCACCACCGCTTGTCAAAACACCGATTTTTTTAATCATGACTACCTCTGAACTTTGAATGCAAAATGAATACTGTTGCCAGAACCGCCTGCGGATAAACTGGGGGTTACAACACTTACCGCAATAGTATATCAACCGGTTCTTGCTGAATTGATTCAGGTCAGGCCAAATGATGGTTATTTATACTGAAAATGGCGACCTGGCTCACTTTTTTACACCTCTCCATTAACGCTCGAAATGTCCCTGTAATTCCTGCGGTACTACCGAACAAGGATCCTGATGAATAATGACATCTGCACCATGAAAATGGTCACGAATTGCCTGCTCCACCGCTTCAGCAATACGGTGCGATTCAACCAATGGTAAATCGTCATCCATTTCCAGATGCAATTGAATAAAACGAGTCGGCCCTGACTGCCTTGTCCGCAGATCATGGGTCCCTTTCACTTCAGGCCATTGACCAGCGATGCGAATAATTTCCTGATGGTCACTTTCCGGTAGGGCCCGGTCCAGCAAGGACTGAACTGCTTCGTACCCCATACGTAAAGCGTTATATAAAATATAAATGCCAATACCTAAAGCGAAGAGTGAATCCGCGCGGTGCCATCCATACCATGACAGACCCAGCGCAACCAGGATGGCTCCATTCATCATAACATCAGACTCATAATGAAGCATGTCTGCCCTGACAGCCTGGCTACCCGTTTTACGAACCACCCAGCGCTGGAATGTCACCAAAATGATAGTACTGATTAATGCCAGAACAGTGACAATCACACCTACACCAGCATCACGCATCGGTTCTGGTTGTGCAATATGTTGAATTGCCGAGAGAAATAAAAATAATGCCGAACCCGAAATAAACATGCTCTGCGCGAGTGCCGCCAGAGACTCGGCTTTACCATGGCCAAAAGTATGTTCATCATCCGCTGGTTGAAGGGAATAGCGAACGACCAACAAGTTGGTTAAAGATGCTGCAATATCGACCAGTGAATCGACTAAAGATGCCAGAATACTCATTGATCCTGTTAACCACCAGGCAACTATTTTAATGCATAACAATATGCAAGCAGTTGTCGTTGCAGCTAAAGCTGCACCTCTGACAAGACGACCATAATTTTGATTCATAACACCTCCAGAAAACCTGGGTGCCAGTATAATCAATTTGAGTATATTTAAAGGCAAAAAAAAGCCCCGCCGGTTGGCGGGGTAAGACAGGGATGGTGTCTATGGCAAGGAAAACAGGGTTCATCACTGGTTACTACGATTACTGCTATAAAACTCTTCAGAAGACACATTCTGTAACTCTGCAATTTCTCGCAAAACGTTCATTCGTTTGCTGTGCTTCTTCTGCAAAAGCGCTTTCTGTTCAGACGTTAACAGGTTGTACATTTGGTGCTGTACTCTGGCCATTTCGACCTGGCGATCCACCTGTTCTTGTGCCATTTTTTCTGCCTGAGCACGAACAGCACTTTCATCAAACCGATTTTCTGTGACCAGTTTATGCATGGTCTCAATTTCATTCAGGTTTACAGGCGGTAAACTGTATCTCGCCCTTTGCATTAAATCTCGCATCTGCTGTCGCTGTTGTTCGGTTAAACTAATACCATCGAACATGTGACTTTCAATATTGAAACGTGATGCGTTATTCGTTTGCTGGTGCCAGTTATCTGCAAAAAATGTTTCATCGGCGTGGCTGTTGCAGCTGATAAAAACAAGCGCTGATGCCAAAGAAACTGCGATAACTTTGCACATTACATGCTCCTGAATCCTTATGCTCCGTGAGTCGACGTTATGCAGTCTACGATTAACGCTGCAAACATGCGTCAGGGGGTGTAAAACAACGTAAAGTCATGGATTAGCCGTGCTGGATGACGTAATTTCTGCCTCGGAGGTATTTAAATAATGAATAAGATACTGTTAGTTGACGATGACCGAGAGCTTACATCCCTGTTAAAGGAATTGCTCGACATGGAAGGTTTTAATGTATTGGTAGCTCATGATGGGGATCAGGCTCTCAGCCTCCTCGATGACAGCATCGATCTTTTGTTGCTTGATATCATGATGCCCAAGAAAAATGGCATTGATACGCTGAAAGAACTTCGGCAAACATACCAAACTCCAGTCATCATGCTGACAGCGCGCGGTAGCGAGCTGGATCGTGTTCTGGGGCTGGAACTGGGAGCTGATGATTACCTGCCTAAACCCTTTAATGACCGGGAACTGGTTGCCCGTATTCGCGCAATTTTACGCCGCTCGCACTGGAGTGAGCAGCAACAAAGCAACGACAACGGCACACCAACACTGGAAGTTGATTCTCTGAGCCTGAACCCAGGGCGCCAGGAAGCCAGCTTCGATGGGCAAACACTGGAACTGACCGGTACAGAATTTACATTACTGTATTTGTTGGCCCAACACCTTGGACAGGTTGTCTCCCGCGAACATTTAAGCCAGGAAGTGTTAGGTAAGCGGTTGACGCCTTTTGACCGGGCAATTGATATGCATATATCCAACTTGCGCCGTAAATTGCCCGAACGTAAAGATGGGCATCCGTGGTTCAAAACATTACGTGGGCGTGGGTATCTGATGGTGTCCGCTTCATGATAGGCAGCCTTACCGCCCGTATATTTGCTATCTTCTGGCTTACGCTCGCTTTGGTGCTGATGCTGGTGTTGATGTTACCCAAACTCGACTCCCGGCAAATGACCGAGCTGCTCCAAAGTGAGCAACGCCAGGGCATGATGATAGAACAACATGTTGAAGCGGAACTGGCTAATGACCCACCGAACGATTTAATGTGGTGGCGGCGTCTGTTTCGGGCAATAGATAAATGGGCGCCACCAGGTCAACGCTTATTGCTGGTCACCAGTGAAGGGCGGGTTATTGGTGCCCAACGCAATGAAATGCAAATTATCCGTAACTTTATCGGTCAGTCGGATAACGCAGCACACCCACAAAAGAAAAAATATGGTCGGGTTGAGCTGGTCGGCCCCTTTGCTGTTCGTGATGGCGAAGACATGTATCAGCTTTACTTAATTCGCCCGGCAAGCAGCTCTCAGTCGGATTTTATTAATTTATTGTTCGACAGACCATTGCTGTTGCTCATTGTCACAATGTTAGTCAGTTCTCCACTTTTGCTATGGCTGGCATGGAGCCTGGCACGTCCGGCGCGCCGGCTTAAACTGGCCGCAGATGAAGTGGCTCATGGGGATCTTCGCCAACACCCTGAGCTCGAATCAGGCCCACAGGAGTTTCTGGCAGCCGGTTCAAGTTTCAACAAAATGGTCACTGCTCTCGAAAGGGTCATGACCTCACAGCAGAGGCTGCTGTCTGATATTTCCCATGAACTGCGTACACCATTGACCCGCCTTCAACTGGGTACCGCGTTGTTGCGGCGACGTGCTGGCGAAAGTAAAGAGCTGGAACGTATTGAAATGGAAGCACAGCGCCTGGACAGCATGATTAATGACCTGCTGGTCATGTCGCGTAATCAGCAAAAAAATGCGCTGGTTAGTGAAACGATGAAGGCCAACCAAATCTGGAGCGAAGTGCTGGACAATGCGGCATTTGAAGCGGAGCAGATGGGCAAATCACTGGAAGTCACCTATCCACCCGGCCCATGGTTGCTTTATGGCAACCCTAATGCGCTGGAAAGTGCGCTGGAAAATATTGTTCGCAATGCGCTGCGTTATTCGCATACCCATATTGCAGTAAATTTCTCGGTTGATAACCAGGGGATTACTGTTACGGTGGATGACGATGGCCCAGGCGTCAGCCCGGAAGATCGGGAACATATTTTCAGGCCATTTTATCGCACAGATGAAGCCCGGGACCGGGAATCTGGTGGTACAGGGTTGGGGCTGGCCATTGTCGATAGCGCCATTCAGCAGCACAGAGGCTGGGTCAAAGCCGATGACAGCCCATTAGGCGGATTACGCTTAGTATTGTGGTTACCGCTTTATCATCGTACAAACTGAGGCCTTCACGGCCTCTCGTTTTACTGCACGGTTAAATTTGCTATTCTTGCGCCCCTGACCAGGGGGTTGTTGTATGTTGAATATCGTTTTGTTTGAGCCCGAGATCCCACCGAATACCGGGAATATTATTCGCCTGTGTGCCAATACAGGTTTCCGTCTGCATATCATTGAACCCATGGGTTTTACATGGGATGACAAGCGACTGCGCAGAGCCGGGCTGGATTACCATGAGTTTACGGCGGTTATACGTCATCACGACTACCCGGCTTTCCTTGAAAAAGAACAACCGGGCCGGCTATTCGCACTCACCACAAAAGGTACCCCAGCGCACAGCGCAGTGGCATATCAGCAAGGTGATTATTTGATGTTTGGCCCGGAAACACGCGGCCTGCCAGCATCAATTCTCGATACATTTCCTGCTGAACAGAAAATTCGTATCCCTATGGTAGCTGACAGCCGGAGTATGAACCTGTCTAATTCTGTTGCTGTCGTGGTATATGAGGCCTGGCGCCAACTGGGCTACGATGGCGCAGCACCACGCAGTTAAATACCATCGCCATCTTCGAAGCCGTGATTCAGGGCATTAAAGAGCTGGTCCATATCCATTGATGGCTTCTCGCTGTCGGGTTTACCGACTACACGAGCCGGCACTCCTGCTGCTGTGGTATGTGCAGCCACGGGCTGTAACACAACGGAACCAGCTCCAATTTTGGCTCCCCGGCCCACTTCAATGTTGCCGAGAATTTTTGCTCCCGCACCAATCATGACACCTTCGCGAATTTTCGGATGGCGATCACCACTGGTTTTACCTGTCCCGCCCAACGTCACCGACTGGAGAATAGACACATCATCCTCCACCACAGCCGTTTCACCGATCACGATACCTGTCGCGTGATCCAGCATGATCCCTCGGCCTATGCGGGCAGCGGGATGGATATCAACCTGAAAAGTTACTGAGACCTGGTTTTGCAGAAAAATCGCCAGAGCTTGCCGCCCCTGCCCCCACAACCAGTGACCAATACGATAAGCCTGCAACGCATGGAACCCTTTCAGATATAACAATGGCGTTGAATACTTATCTACTGCCGGGTCGCGCGTGCGCACAGCCTGAATATCGCAGGCCGCAGAAGCTATCATTTCAGGATCAGCAGAATAGGCTTCTTCCACTACTTCACGGATGGCAATCGCTGGCATAATAGCTGAAGCAAGCTTATTCGCCAGCATATAACTGAGCGCACTACCCAAATTTTCGTGTTTAAGTAATGTCGCATGATAGAAACTCGCCAGCATCGGCTCACAATCGGCCAATGCCCGGGCTTCGGCTTTAATGTTCTTCCAAACCAGGTCAAGTTCTTCACACGGCATTGTTTTCTCCAGACAGAAATAAGAAACCGGCGACATATGCATATGCCACCGGTTTTAATCATAAACACGCGTTCCGTGTCAGTGACTGCTTTCATCCTTGCGCGCACGACCAAGTAGTGTCAGCGCGGCGTCCCGGGCATCTTTATTACAGTATAATACCTGATAAATTTGCTCAGTTATTGGCATTTCTACACCATAACGTTGCGCCAGAGCCCGCACCTCTTTGGTATTTCGATACCCTTCGACAACCTGACCAATTTGATCCTGAGCAGACTGCACATCCGCGCCCTGCCCCAGCATCATACCGAAGCGCCGGTTACGAGACTGGTTGTCGGTACAAGTCAGGACTAAATCACCTAACCCGGCCATTCCCATGAAAGTTGTTGGGTCTGCACCCAGAGCAGACCCCAAACGCGACATCTCTGCCAGCCCACGGGTAATCAACGCAGTTCTGGCATTAGCGCCGAAACCAATCCCATCAGACATCCCGGCACCAATAGCAATCACGTTCTTCACCGCGCCACCCAACTGCACGCCGATAAAATCCGGGTTGCTATACACGCGGAAGCTTTTCCCGCAATGCAGCAGATGCTGCAGGTCAGCCGCAAACTTGTCATCTGTGGCCGCCAGCGCAATGGCCGTTGGCAAGCCAGCCGCCAGTTCTTTAGCAAATGTTGGGCCTGACAATACCGCCAGAGGGATAGTGTCACCCAGCTCATCTCTTGCAACATCCTGCAGCAAACGCCCGGTCTCTGCTTCAAGACCTTTTGTGGCCCAAACAACCCGGGCATCGGGGCGCAGCAGTGGCTTAAGCTGACGCAGAACATCACCAAAAACATGACTTGGCACTACAACCAGAACATTACGGCTGGCAGCCAGTGCCTTTGCCAGAGAGCTTTCCGGATGGAGAGTATCAGGGAATGCAACGTCAGGAAGGAATGCGGCATTGCATCGCTCTGCCGCAAGTGTGGCGATATGGGCGGGATCATGCCCCCATAAAACCACATGGTGGCCATTACGTGCGACGGTAATGGCCAGTGCTGTGCCATAAGAGCCGGCACCAATCACGGTCATGGAGGCATTCATTGTCATCAGGCGTCCTGATGTTCTTCCGTACCTTCACCTGACTGCTGCTGCAGGTAATTCATAAACAGCGCGTCAAAGTTTACCGGAGCCAGGTTCAACTGAGGGAATGTACCACGAGAAACCAGGCTGGTAATGCATTCGCGAGCATACGGGAACAGAATGTTAGGGCAATAAGCCCCCAGGCAATGCGCCAGTTGTGTACCTTCAATACCACCGACAGTAAAAATACCGCCCTGCTGAACTTCACACAGGAAAGCGGTTTCTTCTTCTACTGTAGCCGTCACAGTAACACGCAAAACCACTTCGTACACATCATCAGCTAACTGGCTGGAGGCAGTATCCAGATCGAGTTTTACTTCTGGTTGCCAGTCTTTCTGGAAAATGTGCGGTGCATGAGGCGCTTCGAAAGAAATATCCTTGGTGTAAACGCGCTGAATCTGAAAAGACATTTCAGTATTATTTTGTTCTGACATGTGTCAACCCTTAACGTTTTGTCCTTAATATCATTAATGGACAGCTAAAAAATTAGTTTAACAGGGGATCAAGTCCACCACGAGCGTCCAGCGCATACAAGTCATCACAGCCGCCAATGTGCTGTTCATCAATAAAAATCTGCGGAACTGTACGGCGCCCACTACGCTCCATCATCTGGGTACGTAACCCATCATCTCTGTCAATAATGATTTCGTTGAAAGAGACACCTTTACTTTTCAGCAGCGCTTTAGCACGTGAGCAGTAAGGACAGGTTGTTGTGGTATAGATCTCAATATTAGCCATCACAACTCCTCATTTACCGGTTATTTACCGCGCACCAGAGGCAAATTCTCACCACTCCAGCCCGCGACACCTTCTTTCAATACGGTCACTTGTTCGAAACCCGCTTTACTCAGTGCGCCAGCCAGTTCCTGCGAAGACATACCGTTGGCATCAACTACAATGATGGGTTTGTTTTTATGTTTTTCAAGCTCGCCCACATTGCCAGCTTTGATTTCGTTAGGCAGCACATTGATTGCATTGGCAATATGCCCTTTACGGAAATCATCACGCTGGCGCACGTCCACGACCACCGCATCTTCTTTGTTAATCAACCGTGTTGCTTCACCACGTGAAATCACTTTCACTTTAGAGGCAAGGCCTTTGAAAGTAGTAACCAGCACAGCCAGTAATAAGCCAACCCAGGCGATACTCAGCACCGGATGACGGCTAACAAATTGCATAATCTCTTGCATGGGGGGTTGTAACTCCCGAATCAGTGAAAAAACCAGGAAAGGAGTATACCTGCGCGTTGTTCTAAATACAGCCAAAGAGCATCAGGTTATGCATTTTCTGCTGCAAGTGGTGAAAAAAAACATCAACCCTCCGGAGATATGTGAGCTGGCTCCACGCTTTCTTTGATCTTCCGGGGCTATTTACTGAGGCCAACTGTAGTAAAATTACGCAAAAGAATTGTGTCTTTTACGTAAGAGGTTGTTGCAATGTCGGTTTCTAAAAAACCTATGGTTCTGGTTATTCTTGATGGTTATGGCTACCGCGAAGATAAACAGGATAATGCCATTCTGAATGCTAAAACCCCGGTAATGGATAGTTTGTGGGCACAACGTCCACACACTTTGATTGACGCCTCCGGTCTTGAAGTTGGCCTGCCTGACCGCCAAATGGGTAACTCCGAAGTCGGTCACGTTAATCTGGGCGCTGGTCGTATCGTTTACCAGGATTTAACGCGTCTTGATGTTGAAATCAAAGAACGTACTTTCTTTGCAAATCCAGTATTAACTGCCGCTGTTGATAAAGCTGTTGCGGCAAATAAAGCCGTCCACATTATGGGCCTGATGTCTCCTGGCGGTGTGCACAGCCATGAAGACCACATCATGGCCATGGTGGAACTGGCAGCTGAACGTGGTGCAACAGCCATTTATCTGCATGCATTCCTTGATGGCCGCGACACCCCACCACGTAGTGCTGAAGCGACACTGAAACGTTTTGAAGATAAGTTCGCGACTTTGGGCAAAGGCCGCATTGCGTCTCTGATTGGGCGTTATTACGCCATGGACCGCGATAATCGCTGGGATCGCGTTGAACTGGCTTATGACCTGATGACACAAGCTCAGGGCGAATTTCAGGCAGACAGCGCAGTTGCCGGCTTACAGGCGGCTTATGCTCGTGATGAAAATGATGAGTTTGTTAAACCGACAGTTATTCGTGCAGCAGGCGAAGCCGATGCAGCAATGCAGGATGGCGATACCTTAGTTTTCATGAATTTCCGTGCAGATCGTGCTCGTCAAATTACCCGCGCATTCGTCAATTCTGACTTTGATGGTTTCTCCCGTAAAAAAGTGGTGAACTTCAGCGAATTCGTCATGCTGACAGAATATGCAGCGGACATTAAAACCGCCTGTGCATACCCACCAGCCTCACTGGCTAATACCTTTGGCGAGTGGATGGCGAAAAACAATAAAACTCAGTTACGTATTTCTGAAACCGAAAAATATGCTCATGTCACTTTCTTCTTTAACGGTGGTGTAGAAGAACCGTTCCCGGGGGAAGATCGCGTACTGGTGAATTCTCCGAAAGTTGCGACTTACGACCTGCAACCTGAAATGAGTTCAGCAGAACTTACCAGCAAGCTGGTCGCTGCAATTACCAGCGGGAAATACGACACCATAATCTGTAACTACCCTAATGGCGATATGGTAGGGCACACAGGCGTCTTTGAAGCCGCTGTGACTGCAGTCGAAACGCTGGACAAGTGTGTTGAGCAAGTAGTTAAGGCCGTAGAATCTGTTGATGGTCAATTACTTATCACCGCAGACCATGGTAATGCCGAACAAATGCGTGACCCGTCTACAGGCCAGGCACATACTGCCCATACCAACCTGCCTGTACCACTGATTTATGTTGGCAATAACGCTACAAAAGCCGTGAATGGCGGAAAATTGTCTGATATCGCTCCCACCATGCTAAGCCTGATGGGTATGGAAATCCCACAAGAGATGACTGGCAAGCCGCTGTTCATCGTGGAATAATCGCTCCCCATGAGGGGAAAAGCGATTTTTTCAATAACCTGTGTCTCATTGAAGCCTCACCGCTCAGCTTTGAAACACATCTTTTACGCCAGCGTGATAAGCGCTGGCGTATTGTTGCGTCCGTTATCTGCACTGGCAGATGACAAGCAACAGCTCCAGTCTATCCAGCAAGATATTGCCGCGAAAGAGCGTGCTGTGCGCCAGCAAATGCAACAGCGTGCAGAGCTACTGGCTCAACTAAAAAAACAAGAGCAGGCCATTGCGGTTGCCAGTAAAAAACTGCATGAGACGCAATCGACACTCGCCGCACTGGATAAGCAAATCACAGAAATGAGCGCCTCAATCGCCCGTCTCGAAAAACAAAAAGCAATGCAGGAACGTAACCTGGCGGCACAGCTGGATGCGGCTTTTCGCCAGGGGAAACATTCAGGTCTGGAAATGTTACTCGATGGAGAACAGGGTCAGCGGAATGAACGCCTGCAAGCTTATTTTGGCTATCTGAATCAGGCACGACAGGAAACTATTGAGCAATTAAAACAAACCCGCGCCGAAGTCGCTGTACAACGTAGCCAATTAGAAGATAAGCAAACTGAACAACAAACTCTGCTCTATGAGCAGAAAGCACAACAAGAAAAGCTGGAAGCCGCACGAGATGAACGGCAAAAAACCCTGCGGAGCCTGGAAGGATCTATCCAGGCAGGCCAGCAACAACTTAACGAAATGCGCCAGAACGAAGCTCGCCTGCGTAACAGCATCGCCCGGGCGGCAGCCGCCGCAAAAGCCCGGGCAGATAAAGAAGCCCGGGAAGCGCAGAAAATTCGCGATCGTGAACAAAGTGCAGCCAAAAAAGGTACCACATACAAACCGACACCCAGCGAACGGGAATTAATGGCAAGAACCGGTGGTTTAGGGACTCCGCGTGGCCAGGCATACTGGCCGGTGCGTGGGCCAATACTTCATCGGTATGGCGAACAACTGCAAGGTGAGTTACGGTGGAAGGGCATTGTCATTGGTGCCAGTGAAGGTACCGAGGTCAAAGCTATCGCGGATGGAAGGGTCATCCTTGCTGACTGGCTTCAGGGTTATGGCCTTGTTGTCGTTGTCGACCACGGGAAAGGTGATATGAGCCTGTACGGATACAACCAAAGTGCGCTGGTCAGTGTTGGCGCACAAGTCCGGGCAGGGCAACCAATCGCACTGGTGGGCAGCAGTGGAGGCCAGGGTCGCCCTTCTCTCTATTTCGAAATTCGCCGCCAGGGTCAGGCGGTCAATCCACAACCGTGGTTGGGAAGATAAGTTTTGCTTCAGTTTCGTCAACTCGCGCTTGCCGCATCTACACTGCTACTTTGCAGTACCTCCGTTATGGCTGGTCGCCTCGCTATCGTTATTGATGACTTTGGCTACCGCCCACATACAGAAAACCAGGTTATTGCATTACCCGCCCCCATATCTGTCGCGGTATTACCCAATGCACCCCATGCCAGGGAAATGGCCACTAAAGCTCACGATGCCGGGCATGAAGTGCTGATACATTTGCCCATGGCGCCTATCAGCAAACAGCCTTTAGAGGTTGATACGCTGCGACCGGAAATGAGCAGTGCAGAAATTGACCGTATTGTACGCGATGCCGTCAACAAGGTGCCTTATGCCGTTGGGCTTAATAACCATATGGGCAGCGCAATGACCTCAAGCCTGTTTGGCATGCAAAAAGTGATGCAGGCGCTGAACAGCTATAATCTCTATTTTTTGGATAGCATGACCATTGGCAACAGCCAGTCAATGCGCGCGGCGATCGGCACACATGTCAGGGTCATTAAGCGCAATGTGTTTCTTGATGATACGCAGAATGAAGCAGATATTCGTTACCAGTTTAACCGCGCAATAAAGCTGGCACGCCATAATGGCTATGCCATAGCGATTGGTCACCCACACCCAACCACCGTCAAAGTACTGCAGCAAATGGTCTATAACTTGCCACCGGATATTACGTTAGTCAGGCCGAGTAGCCTGCTTAATGAGCCGCAGGTGGACCATTCCACACCACCAGGCCCGGAAAAACAGCTACCACGTAATCCTTTCCGTGGATCCCAGTTGTGTAAAGCGAAAAAACCATTAGCACCAGTCACCCCTGTACGGTTTTTTGAAGTACTACAAGACAGCATCAGCCAAAGTACTTTGTTTAATTATTTCCGTCACCAGTGGCAGGGGTGGATTCCTGTTCAAAAGAACAATAATATTGCGAAAAAATAAGAATGATAATGTCGGCCATTATTTATCCTAATTGCCGACATTCACCTATTGTACAATTCATAAATGATATAAACCCTCAATTATTTGGAGGTCAATCACCGTCACATGCTAATGCATTGATTGTTTCACTGCATACCAAATCAAGATCAAGCTTATGAACTTTCTTATCAAAAATAAGTTGCTTTGCGTTCCTGCTCAAGGGAGAGAATATTGTATTCCCCTCATATTCCTTATTATGATCCAGCAGCATAGAAAAATACACAGCAATAAGTTTCTTATCAAAAGCACAGGCTATATGTACAATAGCAGTATCAACTGAAACAACTAGATCAGCTTTTTTAATGAGTGCAATTGCATCCCATAAAGAATTAAATATGCATATTGATACATTATCTTTCTTGATGTGTTTATTAAGTGGTTCAATTTTTCTCCCCTCACCAATAATAAAAACATGCACTCCACGTTGGCTGGCTACCTTCTCTACCAGAACACTTAATTCTTCAAGGTTAAAACTACGCTCATCAACGCTCGCAAATGGGTTTATCACTACTAAATTTTTATCTTTAAAATCATCAAGATAAGAGGATAAAAATAATTCATTTTCTAATGGCACAGATAAACGATACGACAATTCTTCTACACCAGCCCCCATAAAATCAAGGATTTCACGCTGAGCACTGGTGATATGAAATTTTTGCCTGACAGGAATTATGAGGTTATACGGTTTGCGGATCCACCCACCAACAGAAATTGCATATTTATATTTGATGTTTTTTAAAATAGCAACATTAAAAACCTCTTTTCTCTTCATCCATGAATACAGGCTCACAATCAGGTCGGTTTCGATTCTGCCCATATCATTTATTTTATTTAAATCGACTACATAAACCTCATCAATATATTCAATTCTTTCGAAAAGAGGGCGATTTCTTTCTTCCACAATAACTTGAACAATATACCCGGCAGATTTTAACTGATGCCATAGCCCTGTGTGACAGACTGCATCTCCAATTCCCAGGTCGACAAACGGAAACAATACACGATTTACAGAGTGGAAATTTATACTCTGCATGTATTTATCGTCTATTAAGCGAGCCATTGTATAAAGTTTAACTTTTCGCTTAAACTCTTTTGTTTTATAATTCCTTTCCCTGTTAAGCTTTTTTAAAAAACCAATTAATTTCATCATAGTAAATTTCAATTATATCGCTTTTACGCTAGTATAGCGTCAAAAAGCTGAAAAGATAGCTTATATAGATAACAATGAAATATCTCTATACTATATCTCTTCGCCATCAAATCAATAACCTGCATTTTCAGCCATCACTTTTGTAAAAAATCTGTTTGCTCCAGGAAGAAACAAAAATTTACCGGGCGGTAATTTATCATTTTCGAATATCTCTAATCCATCAAAAATGCTTGTTTATGCACCAAAACTACAGAGTAAACCAATGGCGAACAAAGAAAAGGGTGAGAGGGATAGCAATGCAGGGAAGTAAATAATCCACAGATTCACAAAGAAGCAGCAGGTACTCTCGCTTTCGGGAATACCTGCCAGTACAACAAAAGGGGTAATGGCTAAAACGACATCAATCCCAGTTCAGCACAACTTTACCAGACTGACCGGAGCGCATAGCGTCAAACCCTTTCTGGAAATCATCGATACTAAACTGGTGGGTAATAATGGGGGACAAATCCAGCCCGGACTGAATCAGCGCCGCCATTTTATACCATGTTTCAAACATCTCGCGTCCGTAGATACCCTTAATAAACAGCCCCTTAAAAATTACCTTACTCCAGTCTATCGCCATCTCTGCCGGCGGAATACCTAACATGGCTACTCGCCCGCCATGGTTCATGGTCTCCAGCATTGAACGAAAGGCTGGCGGTGCGCCAGACATCTCCAGGCCCACATCAAAACCTTCGGTCATCCCTAACTCAGCCATGACACTTGCGAGGTTTTCATTAGCAACATTAACAGCCCGAGTAACGCCCATCTTACGAGCTAAATCCAGGCGATATTCATTCACATCAGTGATAACGACATTACGGGCGCCAACATGCTTCGCAACTGCTGCAGCCATAATGCCAATTGGGCCGGCACCAGAAACCAGCACATCTTCACCAACCAGGTCGAAAGATAAGGCTGTGTGCACTGCATTACCGAAAGGGTCAAAAATTGCTGCGAGTTCATCAGAAATATTGTCCGGGATCTTAAACGCATTGAATGCCGGAATAACCAGATACTCGGCAAAACACCCTGGGCGGTTAACACCCACCCCTATGGTATTACGGCATAAATGAGTGCGCCCGGCACGGCAGTTACGGCAATAACCACAAGTAATGTGCCCTTCACCAGAAACTCTGTCACCCGGTTTAAAACCCTTTACTTCTTGCCCCACTTTAACAACTTCACCCACATATTCGTGCCCGACCACCATCGGTACCGGGATAGTCTTTTGCGACCAGTCATCCCAGTTATAAATGTGTACATCGGTACCACAAATCGCGGTTTTCCGGATTTTAATCAGGAGATCGTTGTGCCCCATTTCAGGTTCAGGCACATCGGTCATCCAGATCCCTTCTTCTGCCTTCAATTTTGATAATGCTTTCATCACACAACCCTCAGGCTATAACACCCAGTTGTTTGCCAATCCGAATAAAGGCATCAACCGCACGCTCAATTTGTGCTGTTGTATGTGCCGCAGACATTTGAGTACGAATACGCGCCTGGCCTTTTGGTACTACCGGATAGAAAAAGCCAGTTACATAAATGCCCTCTTTCTGTAGTTCACGGGCAAAGTTCTGAGCAATAACTGCGTCACCCAGCATAACTGGAATAATGGCATGGTCGGCTCCAGCCAGGGTAAACCCAGCCGCAGTCATTTTTTCCCGGAATAAACGGGCATTGGCCCACAGTTGCGCACGCAGATCACCACCGTCTTCAAGCATTTCCAGCACCTTAATGGAGGCTGCAACAATAGACGGAGCAAGTGAGTTAGAGAATAAGTAAGGACGGGAACGCTGGCGTAACCACTCAACCACTTCTTTACGCGCTGCGGTGTAACCGCCAGAAGCACCACCAAGCGCTTTACCCAGCGTACCGGTAATGATATCCACACGCCCCATGACGTCACAATATTCGTGGGTGCCACGCCCATTGTCACCGACAAAACCCACAGCATGAGAGTCGTCAACCATTACCAATGCATCATACTGATCGGCGAGGTCACAAATACCTTTCAAATTAGCTATGACCCCATCCATTGAGAACACGCCATCAGTGGCAATCAGTATATGACGGGCACCGCCATCACGAGCCTGTTTCAGGCAGTTTTCCAGCTCGGAAAGATCATTATTGGCGTAACGGAAACGCTGCGCTTTGCACAAACGCACACCATCAATGATAGAGGCATGATTCAGCGCATCAGAAATAATGGCATCTTCCTGCCCCAGCAAGGTTTCGAACAACCCTCCATTCGCATCAAAACAGGAAGAATAGAGAATGGCATCTTCCATTCCGAGGAATCCAGCCAGTTTCTTCTCCAGTTGCTTGTGGTTGTCTTGCGTACCACAAATGAAACGCACGGACGCCATACCAAAACCATGGGTATCCATCCCACTTTTCGCAGCGTCAACCAATGCCGGGTGATTCGCTAATCCAAGATAATTGTTTGCACAAAAGTTAATGACCTGGCTACCACCCGCCAGAGTGATATCAGCCTGCTGCGCAGAAGTGATAATACGCTCTTCTTTAAATAAGCCTTCTTTACGTGCCGTTTCCAGGTTCGCTGCTAACTGTTGGTAAAAATCCCCTCGCATCACCATTCTCCAGAGATGAAAAAATTTGGCATATATTACCGAAACCTGGCACTTTAAACGAGATGACACAACAGTGTTTACGCACTTTGCAGCATAAATCACGTCTTAATGAAATCCGGAATTACTGCCAGTTGAAAAAATGGAAACCACTGCGCAAACAGCAAACTAAACGCAATATATGCGCATAATTGAAGGACACTGACTGATGTAATGATATGATTAGTGCAATTTGTGTGGGCGCGTAGCGCAGCTCCACTTCAAAACAGGTAAAGGTTACGCATATGATTATTGTCACTGGTGGCGCCGGTTTTATCGGCAGCAATATTGTTAAGGCTTTGAACGATAAGGGCTATCGCGACATCTTAGTGGTAGATAACCTGAAAGATGGTACGAAATTCGCCAATCTGGTGGATTTGGATATTGCCGATTATATGGACAAAGAAGACTTCCTTATCCAAATCATGGCTGGGGAAGAATTTGGCGAAGTAGAAGCGGTGTTCCATGAAGGTGCCTGCTCATCCACCACTGAGTGGGATGGCAAGTACATGATGGATAACAACTATCAGTATTCAAAAGAATTACTGCACTACTGCCTGGAACGTGAAATTCCCTTCCTTTACGCTTCATCCGCAGCGACCTATGGTGGCCGCACATCTGATTTCATTGAGTCGCGTGAATATGAACAGCCGCTAAATGTTTACGGCTACTCTAAGTTCCTGTTTGACGAGTATGTTCGCCAAATTTTGCCTGAGGCTGATTCTCAAATCGTTGGATTCCGTTATTTCAATGTTTACGGTCCACGTGAAAGCCACAAGGGCAGCATGGCAAGCGTAGCCTTTCATCTGAACACGCAACTGAATAAGGGTGAAAACCCGAAACTGTTTGAAGGTAGCGATAACTTCCGTCGCGACTTTATCTATGTTGGCGATGTTGCCGCTGTTAACTTGTGGTTCTGGGAAAATGGCGTTTCTGGCATTTTCAACTGTGGCACAGGCCGCGCAGAATCATTCCAGGCGGTTGCCGATGCAACTCTGGCATGGCACAAACAAGGCAGCATTGAATACATTCCGTTCCCGGACAAACTTAAAGGCCGTTACCAGGCTTTTACGCAAGCCGATCTATCCAATCTGCGCGCTGCTGGTTATGACAAACCCTTTAAGACTGTCGCGGAAGGGGTAACCGAATATATGGCCTGGTTAAACCGTCAGGCATAATGGTTATCAGGGCATGAAAATTTTGGTAACAGGTCCATCCTGGGTCGGCGATATGATGATGTCGCAAAGCCTTTATCGCACGTTGAAGGCACGCTACCCACAGGCCGTGATCGATGTGATGGCACCAGCATGGTGCCGTCCACTTTTATCACGCATGCCTGAGGTGAATGAGGCAATCCCCATGCCTCTTGGTCATGGTGCTCTGGAAATTGGCGAACGGCGTAAATTGGGTTTAAGCCTGCGCAACAAGGGCTATGACCGCGCTTATGTGCTACCTAATTCGTTTAAATCAGCGTTAGTGCCGTTCTTTGCCAATATTCCTCAACGTACTGGTTGGCGTGGAGAAATGCGTTACGGAGTATTGAATGATATCCGCTCCCTGGATAAACAAGCATGGCCGTTAATGGTGCAACGCTACGTTGCTCTGGCTTATGAAAAAAGTGCCATGCATTCAGCACAAGACTTGCCTCAGCCCTTGTTATGGCCGCAACTTCAGGTCAATGACGGTGAAAAGGCACAGGTCAGGGCCCAATTTAATCTGGAAAATGAACGCCCTGTCGTTGGTTTTTGTCCGGGAGCTGAATTTGGCCCGGCGAAACGCTGGCCACATTATCACTACGCAACCCTGGCCGGTAAACTCATCGACGAAGGCAAGCAGGTTGTTTTGTTCGGTTCGGTAAAAGACCACGAAGCTGGGCAGCAAATACGGGAAGCCCTGAACGATGAACAACGCCAGTATTGCCGTAACCTCGCGGGTGAAACAGCATTAGAACAAGCTGTTGTGTTACTGGCAGGCTGTGAGTCCGTTGTCACTAACGATTCAGGCTTAATGCATGTTGCCGCCGCCCTGAATCGTCCGCTGGTTGCATTGTATGGCCCCAGTAGCCCGGACTTCACACCACCATTGTCTCACAAAGCACGGGTTATAAGGTTGATTTCCGGTTACCACAAGGTGCGTAAAGGCGAAGGCGAACAAGGTTATCACCAGAGTCTGATAGATATTGCGCCCGAACGCGTGCTGGCTGAATTAAACGATTTACTCAAGGAACAGGAAGACTAAATGCAGGTATTGATTGTCAAGACATCATCAATGGGCGATGTGCTGCATACATTACCTGCACTGACAGATGCCTGCGACGCAATACCGGGTATCCGTTTCGACTGGGTGGTGGAAGAAGGTTTTGCCCAAATCCCAGGGTGGCATACCAGTGTGAATCGGGTTATTCCTGTGGCTATCCGCCGCTGGCGTAAAGCCTGGTTTTCATCTGCTGTTACTGAAGAACGTCATGCGTTCCATAAACAAATCCAGTCTGTTCAATATGATGCAGTTATTGATGCCCAGGGGCTTCTAAAGAGCGCCGCACTGGTTACCCGTCTTGCCCGTGGTCCCAGACATGGGATGGACTGGCGTAGCGCCCGTGAACCTCTGGCCTGCCTGTTTTACCAACACCGCCATACCATTGCCCGCCAACAGCATGCGGTGGAAAGAACGCGTGAGTTGTTTGCCAAAAGCCTTAATTATGAGAAACCGCATCACCAGGGTGACTACGCGATTGCACAGCACTTCCAGACACAGACAGTGAGGGATACAGAGCAGTATATTGTTTGTCTGCATGCCACAACGCGAGATGATAAGCACTGGCCTGAGTTACGCTGGCTTGAGTTTATCCAGTTGATGCGCGGCACTGGATGCAAAATTAAACTACCATGGGGTGCAGAGCATGAAAGGTTGAGAGCTGAAAAATTAGCCCAGGGAAACCCACATGTTGAAGTCCTCCCAAAATTATCACTGGAGGAGGTCGCTAAAGTTCTGGCGGGAGCATGCGCCGTTGTGTCTGTCGATACCGGGCTTAGCCATCTAACTGCGGCTCTCGATCGCCCCAATATCACACTTTTTGGCCCAACAGACCCTGCTTTAATTGGGGGATACGGAAAAAATCAGCATCAAATAATTAGCAAAACCAGAGAGATGGCTGATATTTCTGCATCGCAGGTACTCCGTACCCTATGGGAACTTCATCTACCTTTTTTCGTGAAACCATAATAGATGAGCTACGTATTCCTTTTTATTCTGCTTATACCTGTAAAACTGTTTAAGAAGCTGTTTTATAAACCCACAGGCAAAACACTCATCATCCAAACCGCGAAAATTGGTGATTTCGTCAATATGACGCCATTACTGGCATGGTGCGGGAAAAGTGATGTACTGATTAGCTCTGTGATAGCACCACTGGCACAACGCGACAATACTATAGATACACTCTATTTTATTGAGCAAAAAAAACAGTCACTGGCCGCTAAATTACGCTTTGCCGTTTATCTTATGAACCGCTACGAACATGTGTATTTACTACACCCAAATAGTGTTAATTTATTCTTTGCAGCGGTCTGTAACGCACCTGATAAACAGTTTTTATCTATTTATACGCGCCGTTGGTATCACGGGATTTTCTATACCACAGCTAAAGGTGTGGTTGAACACACCAAAATGTCGCTGACAGTGACAAATTACCTCAAACTGGCAGACAGATCCCTGACCTGGCAAGATGCGCCCAAACACGCGACACGCCCACTTTACCATCCCGCAAATCACGCGCCTGAATTTGACTTAACAGGTGCAGTAAAAATAGGTCTGAGTATTTCAGCAGGCAACAAAGCAAAAACTATTCCCCCCGCTACCTGGTCGCTCATTTTCGATAAACTGGCAGGAATGCCATGCGTTTATTACATTTTTGGTGCCAGCAATGAACAACCCTGGCTTGACGACCTGATGCGTCATACGGAAAGTAAGCCCAATCTGGTTAACATGATTGGTAAAATTGACCTTGAAGATGTTCCATGGGCTATTTCACAAATGGACTGCTACATTGCCTCCGATTCCGGCAATGTCTATATTGCGGATGCAGTAGGCACACCAGTTATTTTGTTATATGGTCCTTGTTGCCCTCACGAGCAACGTCCATTGGGTAACGTTTTGCTTATTGGGGATGATTCCAATATAAAATCTTTTGTGTTTGAAACACGCTACTACTTTGATAAACCTCGTGAAGAGCTGTTTGCACTGAGTAGAGATGATTTGGACGCCATTGAGAATTTTGTTGCAAGTTGTACTTCTAATGAACATCACACCCGCTATTCACATTCATGAGTAGAGATATGGCACCCTTTCTGAGCATTATTATTGCCGCGCATAATGGTGAAAAGACATTATCAGAAACACTGCAAAGTTTACTGGATGCCAGCCGTACGGTTGCAAACGAAGTGGAAATTATTCTTGTAAATGATGGCTCATCTGACGGAACACAGGAAATTATTGATAATTTCGCGCCTCCTGGTATATCGGTATTATCACTTCATGTAGAATTCTGCAATATCGGGAAAACCCGTCAGGCGGCTATTGAAAAGGCTTCAGGCAAGTATATTACGATGCTTGACAGTGATGATTTATTAATCAAAAATAGCCTTGATGATATTGTTCCTTTTCTCAGAAAACATTCTCCTGATATGTTTTTAACCCATCTGGAAGAAATTCGGGATCCGGCAAAAATAACACATTTCTGGCCTGGATTGTCTCCTGTTGCATTGTCCCGGGATGAGACAATACGGCGTTTTCTGATTCATAAAGACTTCCAGGCACACCTTATTGGGCAGTTTATTCTTCGTTCCCATTACCTGGCTGAACCAATAGCCCCCATGACTTGCTATGAGGATTTTTTTGTGTTCCCCGCTATAGTCATGCGCTCTCAAAACATCTGGTTTCAAAAGCAAGGACATTATTACTACATTAAGCGGGAAAATAGTCTGTCCAATGATCTCGATAATGTTAAAATCCAAAATCTGATTATCTGTACAGAAAAGATGCAGAACATCTTCCCTGGCAAATTTCATTGTCTGGTTCTTTGCCACTGGCTGGATATCCTGGTTAAACAAAAGCAATGGCTAACAGAAGCACAAACTGAAGCCGTTTCACGTCAGGTGCAATCTCTCTTTTCTTTCAGTTTTTTTCTGTCACCCAATGTCAGGTTCAGCTACAAGAAAAAGGCCCTAAAATATTTATGGAAAAACTGAATAAATCTCTGTTATTTATGATTTATTTTCTTAGTGTAGCCTCGGTATCGGTTGCACTTATCAGCTCCGGGTATCAGCGTAATCTGTTCTATATAGCTATTTATTGCAGCCTGTTAGGATTGATACTCAACTTTCGAAAAGTAAAATTTTCTTTTTCCAGCATCTCTTTCCCGATAATTATCCTGGGTCTGGTTAAAATTTGTTGGTATCTTCTCTTCCAACAAAAACATGGAGATTTAAATTTTTATAATGATTACCTTGATGGTGGCAAAAAACTACTTCTTGGTGGTTTTTTAGTATTTTATGCTGAGCAGTTTATAAAAGAATTAAGGACTGTACAGTATAAAAACATAGGATTAGCCATTCTTTTCTGTGGTTTTGTATCTGCAACTGCTTATGGCTTCTTTCAGGCGTTTAACCATATTAACCGGGTAGAAATGGGGATTAACCGCCCAACAATTGCCGCTTATGTCTATTCCACTTTTTCAGTTTTTATTATTTTTGCATTATATACACTACGTAGCAAAATTGGGTATATAATTGCAGGCGCCACTATTATAGTTTCTTATTGTCTCATAATCCTCACTGGCACCCGGGCGGCTATGATTTGCTATTTATTCATGGTTGCATGCCTGACATTATACCACTTTAGAAAAATTCATATTAAATCACTGCTTATCGTCAGTGTTCTTGTTGCTGTTTGTTTTGCAGCATTGTACAAGCCTTATATTAAACCCAAAATAGACCAAACGCTGAACGAAGTGAGTGATTATCAGGAAGGCAACGATAATACCTCACTGGGTGCCCGATTCTCTATGTGGGCAGTTGGTGTACATGCATTTGTAGAGCACCCTGCAGGTCAGTCCATGGGAACGCGCGCAGACACCACTATAGCGTATGTAAAACAATACCCACACTACCAGTCTTCACTCCATTACCTGAGTATTCACTTGCACAATGAGTTTATTGACAGCCTGTCATTACAGGGATTAATGGGCGGGTTATCATTACTTTTTTTCTACGTAATGCTGATTTACACCGGTATAAGGAGACAGTTGCCTGTTTTATTATTCAGCGCTGGCTTTATGATTTTGTATGGCATTACTGATGTGCTGTTAATCAGTTCAGAAGCTATTCAATTCTACATTATTATTATTTCGTTAGGGCTACTTTTCCCCCGGGAAACGCCTAATCCTGTTCAACCGGTAGCAAATTCTCATCTCGATATACAATAGCTCTCAGATCTACAGACAATCCGCATACTGATAGTGCGGATTGTCATACTGCAAGTATATATTCCACTATACAGGGCATGCAGTAGCACGTTTTCGGTTGGCGTAAAATTCAGCCAGTGTCATCCCTTGTGTGCGTTCAGCGAGCCAGCCAAATAATTCTTCCAGGTCGTGATACAATTTGTTAATAGAAGCTTCATCCTTAAATGTCGGGCTACCTCCAGGCATAAACTCAGATGAATGCAGCATGAATTCAACATAATCATTTCCCTGTGCAAGGGTATCACATGCTACCATTTTCATCGTTTCAAGATTTTTCCCATCAGGGCGTAACCAGTAAACCGAAGGACTACGTCTCCTTCCACGCAAGTTATCATACCCTTGTTTCAAAATATTCAGCCAGGCAGAATGCTTATATTGAATACTCATTGGCACTTCCAGCAATGAAGACTCGCCCGCCTGGTGTATCTGTTGAGGATCAATAAAATAAGCGCTGGTTGGGAAGTTTCGGTAATTAGTCCCACCCTGCCCATTTGGGGCACCCGGAGTAAAACGCCAGTCAACCCGAGGAGTAACCGAACAGTCCACCTGGTATCCTGACTCGATCAAAAGCTGAGCATAACGTGAATCAAAAGCCCACCGCCCTGCACGATGGCTGAGCATTTTGGTCTGGAAGGTGTCTTCCAGCAACCGGGTCATAAACAAGACTTTTTCCCGTAAAACTGAATCGGGAAATTCAATAAGATAGGGTTGATAACGCCAGTCATCTCCAGTGAGATCATAATCCGGTGGACTGTTCCAGGCATGCAGGTGCATCCCCACTTCCCCCTGCCCACGAGCAATCACATCGGAAGCGAATTCAATGTAGACAGGATCAACCGCCATTTCATAGTTAGTCAGCCAGACGGGTTTAAAACCAAATTTCTCGCAAAGAGACTGAAAACGCGGCAGAAATTTGGCATTCTCCGTAGTGATTTGATGATGATTTTGCCAAAGGTTATCCCCTTCAGTATCAATGGTGATGATAAATGCCGGTTTTTTCATAACAGTGCAGGAGTCCATTGAAAGTATGTTGCTAATGTTACGCACAAGTGTTGTTAACGCCAACAATACTCGATTGATAGAGGGGAATGATAGCCACACCAGGCCACGTCTATTAGAATTGGCACAAGTAAACTACAGAAAGATATTATGAGCACATCGATTTCTTCATTTGTGGGCAAGCCAGATATCCGCGTTCTGGTCATTAAACTCCGCCACCATGGCGATATGCTGCTGATGTCACCCGTGCTGGAAACCCTTCGGGCTCAATGGCCGCAAGCAACTATTGATGTTCTGCTGTATGAAGAAACCCGGGAGATGCTCTCCGCTCTGCCATCTATAAATCACATCTATGGCATTGACCGGAAGTGGAAAAAGCTGGGGACTCGCCAACATCTTACCAAAGAATGGCAACTGCTAAAGCAACTGCGTAAGCAGCATTATGATCTGGTACTCAACCTGGCAGACCAGTGGCGTAGCGCTCTGGTTACAAGATTCACCGGCGCGCCAGTACGTATTGGTTTCGGCTTCAACAAGCGCAAAGGGCATATCTGGTCCTGTTGCCATACCCAGTTGGCCTCCGTTTCCGGGCACCAGAAAATGCACACTGTAGAGCAGAATTTGTCCATTTTTGCACCTTTTGCTATTCCCACAGTCAGTGATGTCAAAATGGCCTGGCCCCCAACCGCCTGGCAGGCCGTCGAGAATAAACTAAAAGCGCTGAATGTTTCAGCGCCGTATATCATTATCCAGCCGACCTCTCGTTGGTTTTTCAAATGCTGGAGTGAAGAAAAAATGGCGCAAACCATTTGCGAACTACAACAACAAGGTTTCCCTATTATTCTCACTTCAGGGCCAGATGAAAAAGAACGGGCAATGATCGCTGAAATCCAGGCAAACTGCCCTGTTGAAGGCGTTTACTCCCTTGCCGGTGAATTAACCTTGCAGCAATTAGCCGCATTGATTGACCATGCAAAATTATTCATTGGGGTCGATTCGGTTCCCATGCATATGGCTGCTGCCTTACATACCCCATGTATCGCGCTATTTGGCCCTTCCAAACTGCAATTCTGGCGCCCCTGGCAAGCAACAGGAGAGGTCATTTGGGCTGGCGACTACGGTCCATTGCCAGACCCTGATGCCATAGATACACACACCAGCGAACGCTATCTGGATGCCATTCCTGCAGAGGCCGTTATTAATGCAGCAAGGAAATATCTCTGATGAAACCATACCGTTTAGCCATAGTCAGGCAAAAATATCGCCCGGATGGTGGCGCTGAGCGTTTCGTTTCCAGAGCGCTGGAAGCGTTGGAAGGCGAGAATCTGGAGTTAAATGTTATCACCCGGGAATGGCAGGGTGAACGAAATGAAAACTGGCACATTCACATTTGCAACCCTGCCAAATTGGGACGCATTAGCCGTGAGCGAGGGTTTGCCCGTTCGGCCAGAGAACTATGGCTGAAGGAAAAATTTGATCTGGTACAAAGCCATGAGCGAATTGCCGGTTGTGATATTTACCGGGCTGGCGATGGCGTACATCAACGCTGGTTAACCCTTCGCGCACAAACATTACCAGCCTGGCGGCGCGCATTATTGATGAACGATCGGTATCACCGTTATGTTGTTGCTGCCGAGCGAGCGATGTATCAGTCACCGCAACTGCGTGCCGTTATTTGTAATGCTGAAATGGTGAAACGGGAGATCATAGAAACTTTTGGTTTTCCGGAAGAAAAAATACACGTCATCTATAATGCTATTGATTCCTCCCGGTTTTTACCTGCGACACCAGACGAGCGCCAGGCATTGCGGGATAATTTAGCGATACCTCACCAGGCTGTCGTACTGGTTTTTGTTGGGTCCGGATTTGATCGTAAAGGGTTAGCCAGTGCTATCAAGGCCATAGCCCCAACTAACCGTTATTTGCTCATTGTTGGGCAAGATAAAAATGAACAACAGTACCGGAAACTTGCTCAGTCTCTGGGATGCCTGGAGCGAATTCGGTTTATGGGCGTACAAAAACAAACATTACCGTTTTACCAGGCCGCTGATGGGTTGTTATTACCAACAAAATATGACCCATTCCCAAATGTCATTCTCGAAGCAATGGCGTGTGGTTTACCTGTCATAACCACCCCAACATGTGGTGGTTCTGAATTTATCGTAGATCAGGAAAGTGGGTTTATTTGTGGTGCACTGGATATCAACCAGCTAACACAAGCTGTAAGTGCGATACCATCATTGAATAACGACAACAAAATGGGGGAACTTGCACGTGTCCGGGTTAAAAATGAGACACCGGCAAGGCTTTCGCAGCAATTAATTACGCTGTATAAAAATTTACTGGAATGATGATGCGTATCCTGATGATTATCGATGGGCTACCCGGTGGTGGGGCCGAAAAAACAGTGCTGACGCTGGCCCGAGGATTACTGGAAATGGGGCACCGTGTCTCCATTTTTTCACTGCGCGACGTTTGTGATTACACCATTCCTGACGGCGTTGATTTTCACATTATCCAGGATACCTGCCGCACACCCTGGCGTAAACTAACTGAGCTAAAGCGGCGCGCTCAGCTACTGGATGATGCTTACCAGACAGCAGAGCAAATAGGCGGGGAATTTGATCTTATCTGCTCTCATCTGCACAAAACAGACCGTATCGTTTCCTATACGAAAGTGATTCCACGCCATAAACTTTGGTTCTGCATCCACGGCATGTTTTCGTTTTCTTATCTGGCGCACAAGCGGGGTTTCTCGCGCTGGCTGAAAATGACAAAAATCTGCCGGGTGTATCGGGGGGCGCAAATTGTGGCTGTTTCGCAGGCCGTACTGGATGATTTGACAGAAAATCTGGCGATTAAACCATCCCGCAAGTGCGTCATTTATAACCCTTTTGATATCGCGCATATTCAGGCGCTGGCCCTGCAACCTTGTGAGTTTTCCGGCCAGGAATATTTGATTCACGTAGGGCGTTTTCATGAGCTTAAACGCCATGACAGGTTAATACGTGCCTATGCTAAAAGTGGTATTCAGGCTCCATTGGTATTAATGGGGAAAGGCTCCCCAGACAGAATCGAGTATCTTAAATCACTGGCGGTCAATGCCGGTGTTGGAGACAGGGTGCTATTTAAATCGTTTGAAACTAACCCCTATCCATGGATTAAACATGCCAAAGAGCTCGTGTTAAGCTCAGATTGCGAAGGGTTTGGCAATGTACTGGTTGAAGCGATTATCTGCCAGACACCTCCGGTCAGTACCGACTGCCCTGGTGGGCCTTCTGAGATATTAACTGGTGAATTATCCCGGGGGCTGGCACAAATGAATGATGCCGATCTTGCCAGGGCAATGAGGGATATCTGGGAAACACCTCCCAGAATCAATACAGATACGATTGAGAATTATAGTATCCGAACCATTTGCCAGCACTACCTTACACTGGCACAACGTTAAATCAGGTATTTTATGCACCACGCTACATGCCCACAACTCAGTGTTGTGGTCGCCGTCTACAATGGCGCCGCTTTTTTGGAACAATTTTTCCAGTGTCTTTCGGCACAATCTATTGATGATATGGAAGTTATCATGGTGAATGATGGTTCAACTGATAACTCTGTGGATATTATTCACCAGTGGCAGCCACAGTTTGCCAACATGAAAATTATTGATCAGGCAAACCAGGGCGTATCTGTAGCACGTAATACTGGCCTGGCAGAGGCAACAGGGCTTTACTTGTCATTCCCGGATATTGACGATTACTTTCGCCCGGGTATGTACCGCCGTATGCTGGATATGGCACAGACAGGAAATTTAGATGTTGTTACCTGCAATGGTAACTATATCTGGGAAAATAATAAAAAACCGAGCAGGCCAATTTTCCCAAAAGACAAATTGCAGTCAACCGGCGTGCTCACCGGAGCCCAATGGCTAAAACAAGCTCTCGACTCCCGGAAGTTCCTGCATGTTACCTGGCTTAACCTCTACCGCCATGATTTCATTCGTGCGCATCATTTCTCTTTTGAGCCCGGCCTGCGCCACCAGGATATTCCATGGACAACAGAGGTACTGCTGGCGGCGGATCGTGTGCAGTATACTGACGAGCAATTTTATGATTATTACATTCACTCAGCGTCGGTTTCGCATATGCCGGACAACGATGACACACTGATCCGCTCAGCCCGCCATTACATGAAAATTTTGCAGATGCTGGATGAAATTAATCAGCGCTACCCGGAAAAAGTGCAACATATTCCAGCTTGCCGCTGGCAAATTGCCAAAGAAGGGCTGGGTATTCTGCATACCTTCTTCAATATGAAGGACCCACAAAAACAACGAATGATAGTGCAAGAATTTTTCGATACGGGTGTGTGGAAACTGGTGTGGCGCAACGCACACAGCCTACGGCTACGCTGGCGCTTAGGCCGTCGCTATTTCCGGTTACGTAAAATTTTACAGTCACCGGCCTGATTCGCATAATTACTGAGCATTGCCAGGGCATCAGCCCATCACTCGTAGCCCTGGCGTTATTCGTAATAGCGTCAATAAAAATAGCTTTAACCAGGGTAAATGCTTAGAATTTGCCCCGGCAATAAATGAAAAACCGGATATTAGTTTGGAATTACTATATACCTTTCTACTCTACCTTATTCAGCCATTTGTTTGGCTAAGGCTTCTGCTACGCAGCCGTAAAGCCCCGGCGTACCGGAAACGCTGGGCCGAACGCTATGGTTTTTGCAGTGGGAAAGTCGCCCCAGAAGGTATCCTGCTGCATTCAGTTTCCGTGGGTGAGACACTGGCAGCCATCCCGCTGGTGCGTGCTCTGCGCCACCGTTACCCAGCCTTACCCATTACCGTTACCACCATGACGCCAACCGGGTCTGAACGGGTTATGTCTGCATTTGGCAAAGATGTCCACCATGTGTACCTGCCTTATGATTTACCCGGTTCAATGAACCGCTTTCTGGATACAGTTCGTCCCAGGCTGGTCATTGTGATGGAAACAGAGTTGTGGCCGAATATGATTTCTGCCCTGCACGCACGCAAAATTCCCCTTGTGGTGGCGAATGCCCGTATGTCGGAACGCTCAGCAAAAGGTTATGGTAAGCTCAGTGGCTTCATTCGGCGGGTTCTTGGCAAAATTACCCTGATAGCGGCACAGAACGACGAAGACGGTAACCGTTTTTTGGAATTAGGCCTCAAACGCAGCCATCTTGCCATTACCGGTAGCCTGAAATTCGATATTTCCGTTACACCAGAACTGGCTGCCAGGGCAGTCACACTACGCCGCCAGTGGGCTCCACGCCGCCGGGTGTGGATAGCAACCAGCACCCACGATGGCGAAGAACAAATTATTCTGGAAGCACATCGTCAATTACTGGCAAGTTTTCCAGGCCTACTGTTAATCCTGGTGCCCCGCCACCCGGAACGTTTCCGCGATGCCGAAGAAATGACGCAAAAAGCCGGGTTCAGTTACACACTACGCAGCACGGGTGAGATCCCGTCAGGCAGCACTCAGGTAGTGATTGGTGACACCATGGGCGAACTGATGCTGCTCTATGGTATTGCCGACCTGGCTTTTGTGGGTGGTAGCCTGGTGGAACGTGGTGGGCATAACCCGCTGGAGCCTGCAGCACACGCAATTCCAGTGCTGATGGGTCCACATACCTTTAATTTCAAGGATATTTGTGCCAGGTTACAGCAGGCAGATGGCCTGATAACCGTCACCGATGCTGCATCACTGGTCAAAACGGTCTCCGGCTTGCTGAACGACGAAGACTATCGTCTGTGGTACGGCCGACATGCCGTTGAAGTGCTGTATCAAAACCAGGGTGCATTACAACGCCTGTTGCAACTCCTTCAACCTTATCTTCCTCAGCGGAGCCACTAATGGCATACCGGTTATCCGTTGTTATGATTGCCCGTAATGCGGCAGATACGCTGGAAGAGTGCCTGAAATCAGTAGACTGGGCTGATGAAGTGATTCTGCTGGATTCAGGCAGTACCGACAGCACCATGGCGATTGCCGCCGCTCACGGTGCTGTTGTGCATTCATCACCCGACTGGCAAGGGTTTGGCATTCAACGCCAGCGCGCCCAGGGTTACGCTACGGGCGACTACGTTTTGATGATCGATACCGATGAGCGCGTTACACCTGAATTAAAATCAGCAATTCAGTCGGTGCTGAATAACCCGCCCGATGAAACAGTGTATGTCATCAACCGGCGTAACTTGTTTTTGGGGCGTTTTATGCGCCATAGTGGATGGTATCCAGACCGTGTAACCCGCCTGTATGCCAGGGAGAAGTACCAGTACAACGGCAACCAGGTACATGAGTCACTGGATGCTCCCGGTGCGCCGCAAACCCGATTGCAGGGTGACTTTATCCACCTCACCTGCCGCGACCTGGGTGCCTTTCAGGCCAAACAACTGCAGTACGCCACCACCTGGGCCCATGAACGGCATCAACAAGGTAAGCAAACCTCTGTCATCAGTATTTTCACCCATACAATTGGGGCATTTGTGAAGACGTTACTGCTGCGGGGAGGTGTTCTGGATGGAAAACAAGGCTGGATACTTGCAGTTGTTAACGCACAGTATACCTTTAACAAGTATGCTGAATTATGGGCTATTAACCACGGTTACACGGAAAAACAGCCATGAGTGTACGCGCGATATACCCCGGCACATTTGACCCAATAACCAATGGTCATATCGACATTATCACCCGGGCATCCAGGATGTTCGACACATTGATCCTGGCTATTGCCGCAAGCCCCGGTAAAAAACCGTTGTTTTCACTGGCTGAACGTGAAGCACTGGCAAAAGACGCTACTGCTCATCTGTCCAATGTCCAGGTAATGGGGTTCAGTGAATTAATGGCAGAATTCGCCCGCCTGCAAAATGCTCAGGTACTGGTGAGAGGCGTTCGCGCTGTGGCTGATTTCGAATATGAAATGCAACTCGCTCATATGAACAGCCACCTGATGCCCGGGCTTGAAAGCATTTTCCTGATGCCATCGCGTGACTGGTCTTTTATCTCTTCATCACTGGTCAAAGAAGTGGCGAGGCATCATGGCGATGTCAGTGCTTTTCTGCCTCCCAATGTGCATCAGGCATTGTTAGCAAAGATAAACACTAACAACCCGGCTCCCTGAGGGTTTAATGCTGGCAACACGGGCACCAAAAAGTTGTACGTTGCCCGTGTTTACCACTTTTAATCGCTGTCCCGCACTGGCGGCATAATTCCCCTGCCCGGCCATAAACCTGCAATTCCTGAGCAAAATACCCGGGCTTACCGTCCGTTTGCAGGAAATCGCGCAGTGTTGTTCCGCCCTGCTCAATTGAGTGGGCCAGTACCGCTTTAATTGCCTGAGTCAGACGTTTCGCATCCTCTGGCGATAACGAATGTGCCACCCTGTCCGGGTGTATACCCGCAGCAAAGAGTGATTCACTGGCATAAATATTCCCTACTCCCACTACGAGCTTGTTGTCCATCAACCAGGGCTTTACCGCGATTTTTTTACTTCGGCTTTTCTGATACAGGTATTCAGCATTAAACACCTCTGTGAGCGGCTCAGGCCCTAAATGAGCCAACACAGGGTGCCCTTCCAGCTCTGAAGCCCATAACCACGCGCCAAACCGGCGGGGGTCGGTATAACGCAGGCACTTACCGTTAGATAAAATGACATCAACGTGGTCATGTTTTTCTGGTGGCGCATCCTGCGGCAAGACACGCAAGCTGCCAGACATACCAAGATGGACGATTATCCAGCCCGTAGGGAGCTCCAGTAGCAGGTACTTCGCCCTGCGCTGCACACTCAGTACAGGCACATCACTCAGGCGATAAATTTCATCAGAAACCGGCCAGCGCAGGCGTCCATTGCGAACTTCAACAAACTGAATCGTCGCGCCCACTAAATGGGGTTCAATTCCACGTCGGCTGGTTTCAACTTCTGGTAATTCGGGCATGGCATCCTCTTTGGTCTTTCAGTTTTACCTTGTGGCGGCAAAACCTGTTCACAAACGCATCTGGCAAACAGACACCAACATGTAAGCCAGCACCATGATGATATGGGGATTGAAGGTGGGAAATTCCAGGCATAAAAAAACGGCCCCGAAGGACCGTTTCTCACAAAGCCACTAAAATTATTTAATTTTAGCTTCTTTGTATACAACGTGCTTACGAACAACCGGATCGTATTTGTTCAGTTCCAGTTTTTCGGGTTTAGTACGTTTGTTCTTCGTGGTGGTATAGAAATGACCAGTACCAGCAGAAGAAACCAGCTTGATCTTCTCGCGAACACCTTTAGCCATGATTTAATTCCTCTTAGTACTTCTCGCCACGGGCACGCAGATCAGACAGAACTGATTCGATGCCTTTTTTATCAATTACACGCATACCTTTAGCAGATACACGCAGGGTTACAAAACGCTTCTCGCTCTCTACCCAAAAACGGTGAGAGTGCAGGTTCGGCAGAAAACGGCGTTTAGTCGCGTTCAGTGCGTGTGAACGGTTGTTACCGGTCACCGGACGCTTGCCAGTAACTTGGCAGACTCGGGACATGTCTATTCTCCAAAAATCAAATTAGCTCGAGCTTCGTAAAGGGTATCGGCAGCCTCGTCAGGCCTGTGCTGGCCTGGTCTTCCGGTTCAATGTGAACTCGTGATGCCAGGCCCAATTGCCAAACCCGAGATTCTCAAAGGTGGCGTAGTATACGCTGACTCAGGGATGTGCTCAAGTCCCGAACAAATAAAGATCCCGGAGGATCGCGTAAATTGCCCTAAATCCACCCTCTTTCTGCGAAAGAAACGGTCTCTCCACGCCCAATAACCAGATGGTCAAGCACACGAATATCCATAAATTGGCAGCTTTCTACCAACCTTTGGGTGATTAACTGGTCAGCGCGGCTGGGTTCGGCCCGGCCCGATGGGTGATTATGAGCGAAAATAACACTCGCTGCATTAAGTTTAATGGCCTGGCGCACCACTTCGCGCGGATAAACCTCAACATGGGTGAGTGTTCCGGAAAACATTCTCTGATGTTCAATCACTCTGTTATGGTTATCCAAAAACAACACCATGAAAATTTCCCGCTCCTCTGATGCCAGCTCATTTTGTAAAAACTGCCGGACAACATGAGGATTATTCAGCGTATCCATTTCCGCCAGAGCGGATGCGTGAAAGCGGCAGGCCAACTCAGTAATCGCATTCAGTTCGGCATATTTCGCCACCCCAATTCCGCCCACCTTGCGAATTTGAGCCAAATCAGCGCTTAATAAAGCCCTGAGAGAACCAAAATGAACCAGTAACTGGTGTGCCAACGTCAGCACATGCACACCACGCTTGCCAGTACGTAAAAATAATGCCAGAAGTTCTACATCCGTCAGCGCTTTCGCACCATATTTCATGAGTTTCTCTCGCGGGGGAAGCCCTGCCACATTCTCCATCACACCTCCTGTTGCCACGCCTGCACGTCAAACCGGTGCCACAATGCCACCAGCATCTCTTCCTGGCGAATGGACAATACGCTGGCTGCGAGCCTGTACGCAGAGAATCAAGGGCAGTAAAACCTCGTTTGCATGATTTGTGGTAACATGCCGCATCTTATTTTCATACAGACGGGAACATCACCATGGGCTTGTCCGGTAAAAAAATTGTCCTGGGTATTAGTGGCGGCATTGCTGCCTATAAAACCCCTGAACTGGTACGCAGGTTGCGCGACCATGGCGCAGAAGTGCGTGTTGTTATGACCGAAGCGGCAAAAGCGTTCATCACCCCACTCACTCTGCAGGCCGTATCCGGGCACCCGGTATCAGAAAGCTTGCTGGATACTGCAGCAGAAGCAGCAATGGGGCATATTGAGCTGGGCAAGTGGGCAGACCTGGTGATTCTGGCTCCGGCCACAGCTGATTTAATTGCCCGGGTGACTGCCGGCATGGCAAATGACCTGGTCAGCACAATGTGCCTGGCGACACCCGCCCCTGTTGCCGTCGTCCCGGCCATGAACCAGCAGATGTTCCGGGCCACAGCTACCCAACAAAATATTGAACGCCTGGCCGAACGTGGGTTACTTATTTGGGGCCCGGATAGTGGTAGCCAGGCCTGTGGCGATGTAGGGCCAGGCAGAATGCTTGACCCACTGGTAATAGTTGAAATGGCAGAGCAACATTTCAGCCACAGCCAGGACCTGAAAGATCTGAATATCATGATAACAGCAGGCCCAACGCGTGAACCCCTGGATCCCGTAAGGTATATTACCAATCACAGTTCCGGGAAAATGGGTTTTGCTCTGGCTGCTGCCGCAGCAAAAAGAGGGGCCAATGTCACTCTGGTCAGCGGGCCGGTATCACTCCCCACTCCGCAAGGCGTACTGCGTGTTGACGTAACAACCGCGCAGGAAATGAATGCGATTGTGCAGCAATCCGTGCAAAAGCAGGCAATTTTCATTGGCTGTGCCGCCGTCGCCGATTTCCGCGCCGAACAAATCGCTGCGGAGAAAATAAAAAAACAAAGTGATGAAGACGGGTTGATCATAAAAATGGTAAAAAACCCGGATATTATTGCTGGCGTGGCCGGGTTAACGGAAAACCGCCCTTATGTTGTCGGGTTTGCTGCCGAAACAAGTAATGTGGAAGAATATGCCCGGCAAAAACAAACCCGCAAACACCTGGATTTAATCTGCGCAAATGACGTTTCTGTTGCAGGCCAGGGGTTTAATAGTGATATGAATGCGTTGCACCTCTTCTGGCAAGATGGGGATAAAGCGCTGGCGTTAACCAGCAAAACCCAGCTTGGTCAATTGTTACTGGACGAGATCATTACCCGTTATGATGAAAAAAATCGACGTTAAGATTCTGGACCCGCGTGTTGGCCAGCAATTTCCCTTGCCAACTTACGCCACCTCTGGCTCCGCCGGGCTCGATCTGCGCGCCTGTCTTGATGAGGCTTTCGACCTCGCCCCCGGGCAAACCACACTGGTGCCGACCGGGCTGGCTATCCATATTGCAGACCCTTCGCTGGCGGCAGTAATTTTACCGCGCTCCGGGCTTGGTCATAAACACGGTGTTGTGCTGGGTAACCTGGTTGGCCTGATTGATTCCGATTATCAGGGGCAGTTAATGGTATCGGTATGGAACCGTGGGCAAACCACTTTTACTGTCGAGCCCGGTGAGCGCCTGGCACAAATGGTTTTTGTACCGGTCGTACAGGCTGAATTTAATATTGTTGAAGATTTTGCCACTACGGATCGTGGAGAAGGCGGTTTCGGCCATTCTGGCCGCCAATAATAATCCAGGGACAGCCCCGCCAGACATCAGTAATTCGATGATGGCCCCGCAGGAAAATCAGCCTGCGGGTCAGGATTAATGTGTGGGCATTACCTGGTCATTGCTTATTTCAGGGGTATTTTAGAACATGGCAGAAAAACAAACGGCGAAAAGGAATCGTCGCGACGAAATACTGCAGGCGCTGGCCCAAATGCTTGAATCAAGTGATGGCAGCCAACGTATTACCACAGCAAAACTGGCTGCCACGGTGGGTGTTTCTGAAGCCGCACTTTACCGCCATTTTCCCAGCAAAACGCGCATGTTCGATAGCCTTATCGAATTTATCGAAGACAGCCTTATCACTCGTATCAACCTGATATTGAAAGATGAAAAGGATACCACCGCGCGTTTAAGGCTGATCGTGCTGCTTATTTTGGGGTTTGGCGAACGCAACCCAGGGTTAACCCGCATTCTTACCGGCCATGCATTAATGTTTGAACAGGACCGGTTACAGGGGCGTATTAATCAATTGTTTGAACGTATTGAAGCCCAACTGCGCCAGGTGATGCGGGAACGGAAAATGCGTGAAGGAGAAAGCTACACAGTAGATGAAACGCTGTTAGCCAGCCAGTTACTGGCTTTTTGCGAAGGCATGCTGTCACGCTTTGTACGCAGCGAATTTCGTTACCACCCAACAGATGATTTCGAAGCGCGCTGGCCGTTGCTGGCCGCTCAGTTGAATTAAAAAAAGGGCCCTGAAGGCCCTTTTTACTGGTGAGGTTTACACCCCATATTGTTCGCGATATTCACGAACCGACGCCAGGTGTTGAGCCATTTCTGGCTTTTCTTCCAGCCAACTGATGACGTCTTTCAGGGTAATAATGGAAATGACTTTGCAGTGGTAATCGCGCTCCACTTCCTGAATAGCCGAAATATCGCTACGCCCACGTTCCTGGCGGTCCAGCGATATCAGCACCCCGGCAAGGGACGCACCATTCGCCTGAATAATCTCCATTGATTCACGAATAGCTGTACCTGCAGTTATCACATCATCTACCAGCATTACCCGGCCTTGCAGAGCGCTGCCAACCAGGTTTCCCCCTTCACCATGGTCTTTTGCTTCTTTGCGGTTAAAGCAGTAAGGCACATCCCGCTCATGGTGTTCCGCCAATGCGACAGCAGTGGTTGTCGCAATAGGGATCCCTTTATAAGCCGGGCCAAACAGCAGGTCAAAATCAATACCGGAGTCCACCAGCGCCTCAGCATAGAAACGCCCCAAAAGTGCCAGATCACGCCCGGTATTAAACAGCCCCGCATTGAAGAAATAAGGGCTGATACGCCCGGATTTCAGGGTAAACTCACCAAACTTCAATACCTGCTTGTTAAGCGCAAATTCAATAAACTGGCGCTGATACGGTTTCATGGATTCGCTCCTTACTGTAGCAATTCTGTTCATGCACGCAGGTGGGACATCTCTGCCACAATGCGCCAACCCGCGGGCAAAAAAAAGGCGACTCACAGGCCGCCTGAAAATTAATTTTCTAACGCCGCCTTCTGCGACGCGATGATAGATTCGATTCCCCCACGAGCCAAAGCCAGCAACGTGAGAAGCTCTTCATGGCTGAACGGCTCGCCTTCAGCTGTGCCCTGCACTTCAATCATGCGCCCGTCTTCCATCATGACCACGTTCATGTCAGTTTCGGCAACTGAATCTTCCACATACTCCAGGTCACAAACTGCTTCACCATTCACGATACCTACCGATACTGCGGCAACCATCCCTTTCATTGGGTTAGCTTTCAGTTTGCCGTTTGCCACCATAGCGTTCAGGGCATCTGCCAGCGCCACACAGGCACCAGAAATAGAGGCAGTGCGTGTTCCACCATCAGCCTGCAGGACATCGCAGTCCAGCGTGATGGTGTATTCACCCAGCGCTTTCAGGTCTATTGCGGCACGCAATGCACGGGCGATAAGGCGCTGGATTTCCATAGTGCGCCCACCCTGCTTGCCCTTGGCTGCTTCACGCGCGTTACGGGTGTGAGTGGCACGCGGCAACATACCGTATTCTGCGGTTACCCAACCCTGGCCCTGGCCTTTCAGAAAGCGGGGGACGCCTTCTTCTACCGTGGCGGTACACAGTACTTTGGTATCGCCAAAAGCCACCAGAACAGAGCCTTCAGCGTGTTTGGTGTAATGGCGAGTAAGAGTGACGGGGCGTACTTGTGTGTTACTACGGCCTGCTGGACGCATGAGTCTTCTCCGGTCAGAAACGAATGTGGCTGCGCATTATACGGACTTCGCGACCTTATTCCTATCCTGATGGGAGCATGCTGGCTATAATCCCCTCATCCATTTATAAAATTGGTTACTGATATGATCCGTAGCATGACCGCCTACGCCCGGCGTGAAATTAAAGGCGATTGGGGCTCAGCCTCCTGGGAACTGCGCTCAGTCAACCAGCGCTACCTCGAAACCTACCTGCGCCTCCCGGAACAATTTCGCAGTCTTGAACCCGTGGTGCGCGAGCGTATTCGTGCACGCCTGACCCGCGGCAAAATCGAATGCACCCTGCGTTTTGAGCCAGACAGCCATGCTCAGAGTGAGCTGATTCTCAATGAGGAACTGGCAAAACAACTGGTGCAGGCCGGTAACTGGGTAAAAATGCAGAGTGATGAAGGTGAAATCAACCCACTGGATATTCTGCGCTGGCCGGGCGTGATGTCTGCCAAAGAGCAGGATCTTGATGCCATTACCAGTGAAATCATGGGTGGGCTGGAATCCGCACTGGATGACTTTATCGTTGCCCGTGAAACCGAAGGCCAGGCGCTTAAAGTATTAATTGAGCAACGCCTGGAAGGTGTCAGCAAGGAAGTCAGCAAAGTGCGAGCACAAATGCCGGATATTCTGAAATGGCAGCGTGAACGCCTGGTGAGCAAACTGGAAGAAGCGTCCGTACAGTTAGAAAACAACCGTCTTGAGCAGGAACTGGTTCTGATGGCACAACGGATTGATGTGGCTGAAGAGCTGGATCGCCTGGATGCCCACGTTAAAGAAACCTACAACATCCTGAAGAAGAAAGAAGCGGTTGGCCGCCGGCTGGACTTTATGATGCAGGAATTCAACCGTGAGTCGAATACGCTGGCATCAAAATCTATCAATGCCGAAGTGACCAACTCGGCCATTGAGCTGAAAGTGTTAATCGAGCAGATGCGCGAGCAGATTCAAAACATCGAGTAAGTTCTCTCAAAACCCACTGAATTACACAAGCCCATGTTATATGGGCTTTTTTATTGTAAACACGGTAATCTCCCCGAAAAACCAGTGCATGCATAAGTGGAATTTTCTCCTAATCTGAATGCAGGGGGATTACCGTGACAACTAACCTCTAGCAGTTTAGGTCTAATCCAACTCAATATCCTGTTACTGCAGATGTAGTTCTAAGGCTTCACAACTTGCTGTTTCGGCGACAAAATTCAACTTCAACTCGCAAAACACTATGCAAGCAGTGGTATTATCGAATCCAGTTCTTAAAACCAGACAGTTAGTCCAAGTGTACGCTCATGAGTCGCTGCCATCTCGCCCGCATGATGGGTGAACAAAAGAAGCGTATTGTAGACGTTGCCAGAGAAACAGGACTTAGCCGCGCGACAATTATTATCCTCTACAGAGAAACAGCTCAAAAGGTGGATTTAGTTACGATAGAGAAACTCTGTCTTTTGTTCGATTGTGGCATTGGTGACCTACTGAAACTTCAAGCGTCAAATTCACCAGCATAGAATGAAAATCCAAGAAAGGAATTCCCGAATGCCGATAACTGAGTACCATGCAAAATATTTTGCTCACGAACTGAGTAAGCGAGGTTCACCCACTTCTATAGAAAAACTGGCGGGAACGTTGATGGATGCCAGGGTCGATCTCAACCCCCATCAAGTAGAGGCAGCGCTATTTGCTTTCAAATCACCGTTGTCCAATGGTGCGATTTTGGCTGATGAGGTAGGTCTAGGGAAGACCATTGAGGCCGGTCTTGTTCTGTCGCAAAAGTGGGCAGAAGGCAAGAAGCGCATGTTAATAGTCGTACCCGCTAGCTTGCGCAAGCAATGGAGCCAAGAACTGGCAGAGAAGTTCTTTCTTCCATCACAAATTTTGGAAGCAAAATCATTCAATGCAGCCATCAAAGCTGGCAACTTAAACCCGTTCGAAGCAAACGAAATTCTAATTTGTTCTTACCCTTTTGCAGCCAGACATGCAGAAAAGCTCATGTTGGTGCGCTGGGACTTGGTAGTTCTCGATGAAGCCCACCGCCTGCGCAATGTCTACAAGACACAGAATAAGACTGCGCGGGCCTTGCGCACGGCATTGACCAATGTGCCCAAAGTATTATTGACAGCCACCCCGTTACAAAACAGCCTGATGGAGCTTTATGGCCTTGTTAGCTTCATAGATGAATATGCTTTTGGTGATGAAAAATCCTTCCGCAGCCAATATTCTCGGATGACGTCTCCGGAACAATTCGGTGAGCTGAAAGGTCGATTACAGCCATTTTGTCACCGCACTTTGCGTCGCCAAGTGATGGAATACGTCAAGTACACAAACCGGCAACCCATCACGCAAGAATTCAGGCCCAGTGACGACGAGCAAGCCCTGTATGATATGGTCTCAGATTATTTACAGCGTCCTTCCCTTTTTGCACTGCCAAACGCTCAGCGAAAACTGATGACGCTAGTGCTTCGCAAGCTGCTTGCCTCTTCGACCTTTGCAATTGCAGGGGCACTGGATTCGCTAGCGAATAAGTTACAACGCCAATTGAAAGACAATGAGCAATTGGTCAATCGACTCGAAGGGCTGGAAGCAGACTTTGAAACGCTAGAAGAATATGAAGATGAGCTAGAGATAGAAGAGGAACAACAGCCCCTGTCTGCCGACGACATTGCTGCGATTGAAGAAGAAATCGCAGATCTGGCCGCATTTCGTGAACTAGCCGTTTCTATATCCGAGAACGCAAAAGGAATGGCATTAATTGACGGCCTAAAGGCCGGGTTTGATAAAGCAACCGACCTCGGTGCCGAGCAAAAAGCCATTATTTTTACAGAGTCTCGCCGCACACAAGATTACTTAGTTCGATTGCTCAGCGAAAACGGATACGCCGATAAGCTGGTGTTGTTTAACGGTTCTAATACCGATGAGCAATCAAAGGCGATCTATAAGGCGTGGATAGAACGGAATCAAGGTTCAGACAAGATAACAGGTTCTCGAACAGCCGATATGAGAGCCGCATTGGTTGAGCACTTTCGCAATACCGCGCAAATCATGATTGCCACTGAAGCCGCAGCAGAAGGTATTAACTTACAGTTCTGCTCATTGCTGGTGAACTACGATATGCCGTGGAATCCCCAGCGAATTGAACAGCGTATTGGCCGTTGTCACCGGTATGGACAAAAACATGATGTGGTGGTGATTAACTTCCTCAACAAAGCCAATGCAGCCGATCAACGTGTTTATGAACTACTCGATGAGAAATTTAATTTGTTTAGCGGTGTCTTTGGCGCTAGCGACGGTGTACTGGGAGCTATTGAATCCGGGATAGATTTCGAGCAACGCATTGTTGAAATTTATCAAACTTGTCGAGAACCAGGGCAAATCGCTTTCCAGTTTGAAGAACTACGTAAAGAGCTGGACGAGCAAATCAACCAAGCGATGGACGATACAAGACAAAAACTGCTGGAAAACTTTGATGCTGAGGTACATGACAAGCTCAAAGTTAACCTTCAGGAGAGTAAGGCTTATCTCGATAAATACAGCCAATGGCTATGGGAAATAACTCGCTTTGTACTTGCCGAACATGCAGATTTCAGTCTGGCAGAGCAAAGTAAAAATTATCGATTTGAATTAACCCAACTTCCAAATGGCGCGAATCCAGCGATTCCCCTTGGAATTTATGAGATTGGCAAAGATATTGAAGAGGCCCACGTCTATCGATTAGGTCACCCTCTTGCCAAGCAGGTAGTTCAACAACTCACTGAAGTAAATACCCCAGCGGCGTCTTTGCAATTCGACCTAACAAATCATCCACAGCAAGTAAACGCCTTACAAGCAATGGTTGGACAGACTGGCATACTGTCTTTACACAAGCTGGCTATTACTGGCGCAGATACCGAAGAGCATTTGGTCTTTGTCGGCGTCACCGATGAAGGTGAAATGCTGAATGCAGATCAAATGCGCAGGTTGTTTAGTCTCAATGCAATTAATTTGGGGCCAGCAGAAATTGCCGATACGTCTGAACAATACGAAGCGCAAAAACAACAGATTCTAGGGGATGTTGAAGGTCGTTATGCTGCTTATTTCGAACAAGAGATGGAAAAACTCGACCACTGGGCTGACGATAAGCGCAACGGTTTGAAATTCAACCTAAAAGACTTGGACACACAGATAAAAGATTTGAAGCGGCAGATCAGGGGCTCAAAAAATTTACCAGAAAAGCTGGCGTTTCAGCGCAAAGCGCAAAAGCTGGAAAAACAGCGGGACGAAGCGTGGCGAGAGTACGATGAACAAGCTCGTGAGGTTGAACAGAAAAAAGATAGCCTGCTCGACATTATCGAGCAGAAGCTGCAAATGAACACAACTGAACAACATGTGTTCAGTATAAGATGGAGCTTGATCTAATATGAAAGCCACCGAAGCGAAACTATTAGAATTTCTTAAAAAATCGCCTCAATTTGTTATTCCAATTTATCAGCGCACTTACTCTTGGAAAGAAAAAGAGTGCCAACAATTGTGGGATGACATTATTCGCAGCGGCAACAATGATGATATTAATGCCCATTTTATGGGATCTGTTGTCTATGTTGAAAAAGGTCTGTATTCCGTCTCATCACAAACACCGCTTTTGGTGATTGACGGTCAGCAACGCTTAACAACAATAACCCTTTTAATTGCTGCATTAACCGAAGTCATTGGTGATCAAGAACCATTGGAAGATTTCAGCCAAGCAAAATTAAAAGGCTATTACTTAACTAACCCACTTGAAAGCGGCGAGAAATTTTACAAGCTGGTATTGTCACAAACCGACGATCTGTCGTTAAAAGCCATCATCAAAGGGCTGGAGCAGCCGAACGAGAGATCAATACGAGTAGTTGAAAATTTTGAGTTTTTTAAATCAAAACTGCAAAAGATGGGCGATTTAAAACCGGTATGCAGCGGCTTAGCTAAATTGATGGTGGTCGATATTTCATTAAATCGCGAACAAGATAACCCTCAGCTCATTTTTGAGAGCATGAACTCAACGGGCAAAGAATTGAGCCAAGCAGATCTGATCCGTAACTACATACTGATGGGCCTAGAGCCAGAGCGTCAGACACACCTGTATGAACAATACTGGCGGCCAATGGAGTTAGCGTTTGGACAACAGGCATATAGTGACTACTTTGACAGCTTTATGCGTCACTTCCTTACCGTTAAAACACGTGAGATCCCCAAAATTGGCGATGTGTATGACGTGTTTAAGGAATATTCAAGACGACCAGTAGTTGCAAGCAAAGGTGTAGATGAACTAGTTAAAGAAATCAGAAACTATGCGGTGTATTTCTGCGCTTTCGCCTTAGGCAAAGAGAAGGACGAACAGTTAAAGCTGGCATTTAAAGACTTACGAGAACTGAAAGTTGATGTGGCTTATCCACTTTTGCTTGAGTTGTATTCAGACTACTCGTCTGAACTCTTGAGCCGCAGCGAATTTTTGTCTGCTGTGCGTATAATCGAAAGCTATGTTTTCAGACGCGCCATTTGCGAGATCCCAACCAACTCCATGAACAAAACCTTTGCTCGGATGGGGATGGGCCTTAAAAAGGATCGCTACCTCGAAAGCATACAAGCTTCCTTCCTGTTATTACCATCCTACCGCCGTTTTCCAAACGATGAGGAGTTCCATAGGAAAATTCAAACCAAAGATATCTACAACTTCCGCAACAAAAGCTACTGGTTACGGCGGATGGAAAACTTTGGCCGTAAAGAACGCGTTTTGGTCGATGATTACACCATTGAGCACATCATGCCGCAGGCAGACAATAACCCAGAAAAATTGCCACAGGTGTGGCGAGCTGAGCTAGGCGATGACTGGCAACGTATTTGGGAGACTTACCGTCATACCCTCGGAAACTTAACCTTAACTGGGTACAATTCGGAATACAGCAACAGTGCGTTTATCGCCAAGTGTGAGCATGAATTTGGTTTCAAATTCAGCCCTCTCAAGATGAACGAGGGGATTGCTGCCGAGCCTATATGGAACGAAGATGCAATAACAAAACGCGCTAACAGACTGGCCCACAAGGCAACTGAGGTATGGGTAGATGTCGCATTACCCAATGATATTATCGACGCCTACAGACCAACAAATGACCAAACAAGTGAATACAGCTTGGCAGATCATCCACATTTGATGACGGGTAAAATGGCTGAAATTTATCAGGTTTTCCGTAAGGCGGTGCTGGATCTGGACCCATGCGTAACAGAAGAAGTGAAAAAACTCTATGTCGCCTTTAAAGCCGAGACCAATTTTGTCGATGTAGTGCCACAGGCGAAACGCCTACGTTTATCGTTGAATATGCCGTTTGCCGAGATAGATGACCCCCGTGGTCTCTGTAAAGATGTAACCAATCTAGGCCGTTGGGGTAACGGTGATGTTGAGGTAGGCCTCGATAATCTAGACGATCTATCTCATGTCATGGCTTTGGTTACTCAAGCATTCGAACGCCAAATGGGATCTGACGTGAGCCTAATAGATTAATTTTTAGAATTTAAAAGAGTGAAAACAAGATGACACATAAGCCAGAAGTGATGAGTGGGGAAAGCCTAGATATTGCCGCTCAACGTCGTGATCAACTAAAACAATTATTCCCCGGTGTGTTTACCGAAACCAAAGATACTGGCGGCAACGTTGTGTCATCCATTGACTTTGAACGCCTTAAGGCCGAATTAGGGACCTTCTCTGATATCTACGAGGGAAGACGCGAGCGTTATGGTATGGAATGGCCGGGAAAGCGAGACTGCATGAAAGTGATCCAGGAGCCAAGCCGAGCAACCTTAAAACCCTGTTCGGACGAGTCTGTGGACTGGGATACCACCAAAAACCTATTTATTGAAGGTGACAACCTTGAAGTACTAAAGCTTTTGCAAAAGAGCTATTACGGCAAGGTGAAAATGATCTATATCGACCCGCCGTACAATACTGGCAACGAGTTTATCTATCCAGATAATTATCAGGAAACCTTAGATACCTATTTAGATTATGCCGGAATGCTGGATGATAAGGGTAGAAAGTTTGCAAACAATACGGCATCAGAGGGACGTTACCATACTAAATGGTTAAATATGATGTTCCCACGATTGTTCACGGCTAAAAATCTGCTCAGAGATGACGGAATCATTGTAATTTCCATTGATGACAATGAAGTTACTAATCTAAGGAACTTGTGCAACGATGTATTTGGTGAGGAAAATTTTGCGGCCACACTAGTATGGGACAGGAATAGAAAAAATGATGCAAAGTATTTTTCTGTTGGTCATGAGTACATGCTGGTGTACTTCAAAAATGCTGGTTACTTGCAAGAACAAGGAAAAATATTTAGAGCACCAAAAGAAGGCGTTGACGAGCTTAGAGAGTTGTTTGAAGAATGGAGAGTAAAAAACAACGAAAATTGGGACTCCGTGCGTGAGGAATTGTTGAACTATTACTCTACCATTTCCGATGACGACCCGCGTAAGCCTATAAAAAGATTCAGAAAAGTTGATGAAAATGGACCATATCGGGATGACGGAAATATAAATTGGCCGGGAGGAAATGGACCAAAGTATGAGATTTTACATCCCAAGACTAAACGCCCTTGCAAACTTCCAACTAGCGGATGGAGATATCCAAATTCCTTAAGATTTTGGGAAGAGTTTGAGAGAGGACGAATTGTCTTCGGACCGGATGAAACGACAGTTCCGAGGATAAGAACCAACTTATTTGAAAACCAAGATCAAGTGATGACAAGTGTTCATTACAGTTATGCGCAAACAGCAACAAACGAATTCGTCGAGTTATTTAATGGAAATAGAGTATTTGACAATCCAAAGCCTGTTAGTGACTTATTTCAATTAGTTAGATATTTAACTGAGGACGAAGATATAGTCATGGACTTTTTCGCAGGTAGTGCGACAACTGCTCACGCTACAATGAAAATCAATGCACAAAATGGTGAAAAAAGGAAATTTATACTTGTCCAACTTCCTGAAAAATGTGACGAAAAATCTATTCCTTACTCTCTCGGATATAAGAAAATTTCAGATATAAGTGCCGATAGAATTCGGAAAGCGGCTAAAAGGCTTAGTGAAGATTTTCCGCAGTCAAAATTTGATAAGGGGTTTCGGTATTTCAAACTTAGTGAGTCAAACTTTAAGGGATGGAGAGCAACACGCGAGGAGAATGTTTCGCAACTTCAAATAGCACTAGAACTAGCAGTGAATAATGTTGTTGTTGATGCTTCCCAAACAGACATTTTGTACGAGATTTTACTTAAAGCAGGATTTGAACCGACTGAATCAATTAAAAAGTTAGTTTTGTGTGGAAAATGTGTATTTTCAGTTGCTCACGATGCACTACTAATATGCCTTGAAGATCAGCTTACTACCGAACTCATCGACGCAGTAATTTCATTAGAACCAATGCAATTCATCTGCTTGGATAAAGGTTTCCAAGGTAATGATCAGCTAAAAGCCAACACTGCACAGGCGTTTAAAGCCCGCTCGCAAGATAGCGAAGCCGAAATGGTCTTCAAAGTTGTTTAAGGGGGGATTATGTCTTTATTAAAACTTAAATTTAATGCCACCCTCGACTATCAAAAACATGCTGTTAAGGCAGTTGTTGATCTTTTTGAAGAGCAGCCTTTAGCGCAGGATGCGTTTACTGTTTCAGTTGGACAACAGACCGGGGGCAGTCAGCTTTCATTGGACGGTGACGGATTTAGCGGTATCGTTGCCGTTTCAAACCAATTAGTACTCACACAGGAACTTCTGCTCAGAAACCTGCGTAAAGTACAGGAAATCAACAATGTTGTTCTCGCCGATGAACTGCTCAGTACCTCGCTTGACTTAGAGCTGGAAGATGAAAAAGGCACTTATAAGCTTAAAAAGCAGGTGCCGCATTTCTCGGTCGAGATGGAAACCGGCACGGGTAAAACTTACGTTTACCTGCGTACCTTATTTGAACTCAATAAAACCTATGGGTTTACCAAGTTCATCATCGTAGTGCCGAGTGTGCCGATCCGCGAAGGGGTGCTGAAAAGCATTCATATTATGCGAGAGCACTTTCGAGAGCTTTACGACCATGTTCCATTCGACCATTTTGTCTATGACCCGTCCAAACTAGGACAGGTGCGCCAGTTTGGTTCGAGTAACAAAATCCAGATCATGGTGATCAATATTCAGGCTTTTGAGAAAGAGCAAAATATTATCAACCGTGAGCAAGACAAGCTGAGTGGCAACAAACCCATCGACTTTATTCGTGCAGCTAACCCGATAGTCATTATCGACGAACCTCAGTCGGTTGAAGGCGATACTAGAAAAGACCAAACCAAGCGTTCTGAAGCCCTGCACAACCTGAATCCGCTTTGTACCTTGCGTTATTCTGCAACGCACAAGAACCCTTATAACTTGCTGTATAGCTTGGGGCCGATAGAAGCCTATGATCTTAAGTTGGTGAAACGCATTGAAGTCGCCAGCATGGTTGAAGAGCAAAGCTTCAACAATACATTCGTCGCTTTAAAAGAAGTGGATAACAAAAACGGCATTAAAGCTAAGCTACAAATTAATGTGCAGGATAAAACCGGACCAAAGAAAAAGCTGGTTACCGTTAAGCAAGATGATGATTTGCATCTTAAATCTAACTTTAGACAGGAATATCAGTTTGGTTGGCACATTAGAAACATTAGTTGTGAGCCGGGGATCGAACATGTTGAGTTCGCAAATGGTCAAGTATTACGATTGGGTGAGCAACTCGGTGGCTTAGACGGTGAGCTGATGCGAGCGCAGATTTATGAAACCGTAGAGCAGCATCTAAAGAAAGAACTTGCAGTTAAAGGTAAAGGCATCAAAGTCCTTTCTCTGTTTTTTATCGATAAAGTATCCAACTACCGCGAATACAATGACGACGGCACAACCAGTTTAGGCAAGCTGGGGCTTTGGTTTGAAGAAGCATACAACGAACTAACACAGAAACCCTTGTATCGTGGACTGTTAAATTTTCCTGTAGCAGAGGTTCACAACGGCTATTTTTCGCAAGACAAAAAAGGCATAGCTAAGGACACCACGGGCAAGACTAAAGACGATGAAGATACCTATTCATTGATCATGCGCGATAAGGAACGCTTGCTGTCTCTTGACGAGCCTCTGCGTTTTATCTTCTCCCACACAGCTTTACGCGAAGGTTGGGATAACCCCAATGTGTTCCAAATTTGTACGTTAAACGAAACCAAAAGCACTGATAGAAAACGTCAGGAAATTGGCCGAGGCTTACGTTTGCCTGTAAACCAAAACGGCGAACGTGTTCATGATGCTTCGGTGAACAGACTAACCGTGATAGCTAACGAATCATACGATGATTTCGCTAAGCAACTGCAGACTGAGTATGAGGAAGACTACGGCATAGGCTTTGGTAAATTGGGTATCAATGCATTTGCTAAGTTGGCTAATCCTGACGCTAGTCAATTTGTGAATATTGGACAAGAAGCCTCAGAAGCGATTTTTAACTCGTTACAAAAAAATGGCTATCTGGATGCAGAAGGTAGGGTGACGGATAAATTCGATCCTAAGAATCCTCACTTCATTCTCGACCTCCCACCAGAATGGGCACACATGCGACCACAGGTCACGGATGAAATAAATAAATACGTGTTTAAGAATAGAATTGTTAATGCGCGGGACAAACGCACGCTAACACTTCGTAAAAACGTTACGCTAGACCCGACATTCAGAGAGCTTTGGGAGCGCATAAGCCAGCGAACTCGATTCCGCGTGACCTTTGATACCGATGAGCTGGTTAAAGCGGCAGCTAAAGCCATTGCGGAAATGCCGCCAATTCACCGCTCACGGATAACAACTGAAGTCTATCGATTAGATACCAACAAGGCCGGGATCGAAGGGGAGCAAATTTCTGGCGGCGTGCGAGAAATAAGCCAGTCACCGGATTTGCCCGATCTATTGGCTTATCTGCAAAACAGTACTGAGCTGACTCGCCACACTTTAGTAGAGATACTCAAAAGCAGTGGCAGGTTAAAGGACTTTCTTGAGAATCCGCAAGTGTTTATTAACCAAGTTACCCAGTGTATTCAGGATGTTTTGCATCACGTGACAGTGCAAGGTATCGAGTATGAAAAGGTCGGTGGTAGTGTTTATGAAATGCACAACATCGAACAAGAGGCCGAACGCGGGATAACCCGCTACTTGAATAATCTGTACGAAGTGCAAAACCAAGATAAGACACTATTTGATTTCGTTGAGTACGATTCAGAAGTTGAACGTGAGTTTGCTAAAGCTTGTGATAATGACGAGCGGATCAAGTTTTACTGCAAACTACCCGCCAGCTTTAAGATAGATACCCCCGTTGGTCCCTATAACCCTGACTGGGCATTGGTGACAGAGGGTGAAGAAAAACTGTATCTGGTACGAGAAACCAAAAGTACACGTAACCGCAAAGAACTACGCGAGTCCGAGCAAGATAAAATTGCCTGCGGCGAGAAGCATTTTGCTGCAATCGGCGTGAATTACGATGTGGTCACGAATTTAGCAGAAGCATTGCATGGCTAATTAACTTTACAATGAAGGTGGGTTATTTTGTTTCCCACTTTCCCAGCTTTCCCACCTTAATAGGTATGAGGAGGGAAAGCTCAATGTTCTTTCTGCACAAACCAATTAAACAACTCTCTTATGGGTAGTAAATTGGGTAATAAATATAGAAAAATCACCTTACTAAAACTTAAACAATTGTTTTTATTTAACAAATTTTTTAAGTTTACAAGCAGATCCAGAATATCGAATAATATCTCAGCTAAAAATAAGAAGCCCATATCACTATGGGCTTCTTATTTAAGCTAATGGCAAATGCAGGGTTAACCGGCGATTGCCATACCGACTGTCATATGCAGGCCATAGAACACGCCGCGGCTAATCAGTTCACCTACCAGCACCAGAACAAAAGCCAGTGACAAGACAGGCACGGCAGGGTAATACCCTTTTAACTGTGGTACCACCCAACACACCAGCGCGGCGGCCAGCAACAGCAGGCTCCATGCCATCAGTGCACCATATTGCGGAACTAACGCCTGAGCTTGTTGCACGGAACTGTGAATCGTTGCCAGTTCACTCCCCTGCATTACCGCCACCACCGCACTCCCCAGCAAAGCAACCAGGGAAACCGCAGGCAACAGGCGCATACCCCAGCCTTCAACCCCCACTATGCGCAGCAGCAGATAGCCAAGTAATGGTCCACCCATCAACATAGTCAGGAAAAAGCGTAACCCAGTCCATATTGAATACCAGGTTGGCACTGTATCTATCGTGTTGTAAACCCTTACCATCATCCAGACAAACACCACACCCAGCACCATGGTTACCACCAGCCATAATGTTCGCAGCGGCTGAGAAAGCTTATTAACGACCGCCAGTAACCAGCCAATACCGCCAATAGCAAAAAAGAGTGAGCCACTGGCTATTTCATTACTCAGAGCCGAAGCGCCTATCCGGTTTAACGAGTTAAATGCCCGCATGGGTGAGCCCAGGTGCATCATGGAGGCAATAAACCCGATTCCCATCAATACCCACAGGCCCAACATTGCGAGAGTGACTCTCTTCTGCCGTTCTGCGCCGGGACTGGTACACAGCAGCACCAGTGCCATAACAATGAAACCACCTGCCACACACTGCCCCAGCACAGTAAACAGCATCAGTGGCCATTCACTCCATCCGTTACCCATTTTACACCTCCTTCGGGTTTGCCAGATAACCGCTGGTATCCCCCGTAGGGCGGCTGTTGGCGTTAGGTTTTATGACAATACTCGGTTTCGTAAAGTGTGCAGACGGCAATGGTGCAACTGCCGCCAGCTCACCATATTTCTTACGCAGTTCCTCAATTGGCCCAAAATCCAGCGCCCTGAGTGGGCAAGATTCGACACAAATCGGCTTTTTGCCTTGTGCAACACGGGAATAACAGCCATCACACTTGGTCATATGCCCTTTGGCGGCATTGTATTGCGGTGCCCCATAAGGACATGCCATATGGCAGTAACGGCAGCCAATACATACATCTTCATTGACCACGACAAAGCCATCTTCCCGCTTGTGCATCGCGCCACTGGGGCACACTTTCGTACAGGCCGGATCCTCGCAATGGTTACAGGCAATAGATAAATAGTAAGCAAACACATTTTGATGCCAGACACCGTTATCTTCCTGCCAGTCACCTCCCGCATATTCATAAATGCGACGAAAACTCACATCCGGCGTTAAGTCTTTGTAATCTTTACAGGCCAGCTCACAGGTTTTGCAACCGGTGCACCGACTGGAATCAATAAAAAATCCATACTGGGTTGTCATCGGTTACTCCTTACAACTTTTCAACCTGGACGAGGTTAGTGTGTGACGGGTTGCCTTTTGCCAGTGGTGACGGGCGTTGGGTTGTCAGTACGTTGATGCTGCCAGCCTGATCGACCCTTTGGCTATCCGGGGAGTACCAGGCTCCCTCACCCAGAGCGACAACACCGGGTAAAATACGTGGCGTCACTTTTGCCTCAATGTGAACCTCTCCCCGGCCATTAAAAATCCGCACGCGATCACCGTTAGCGATGCCGCGAGCCTGAGCATCCCTGGGGTTAATCCACATCTCCTGGCGGCAGGCGGCTTTTAAAACGTCCACATTGCCGTAGGTTGAGTGTGTGCGGGCTTTGTAATGAAAACCGGTTAATTGCAACGGCCACTGTTTTGCTAATGGGTCGTCATAGTTTTCAAACCCGGCACTGTAAACAGGCAGCGGGTCGACCACATCGCCTTTATCCAGTTGCCAGGTCGCGGCGATCTCAGCCAGTTGTGCGGAGTAAATTTCAATTTTCCCGGAAGGTGTGGTGAGCGGATTGGCCACAGGGTTCTCACGAAAAGCTTTGTACGCAACGTGATGCCCTTCAGGATCACGCTGTTTAAAAATCCCCTGTTCACGGAAAGTTTCGAAAGACGGCAAATCAGGAATCGCTTTGCGCGACAGCTCATGGAGATGGCGCATCCACTCTTCCTGAGTACGCCCTTCGGTAAATTTCTCTTCCACACCCAGGCGTTTTGCCAGGGCGCTGGTCATCTCATAAATAGTTTTGCATTCAAAACGCGGCTTAATGACCTGGTCATTAAAAATCACATAGGACATATTTCCGCAAGAGGCATCCAGCGCGAAATCCATCTGTTCAGACGCGGTACAATCTGGCAATAAAATATCGGCATATTTTGCCGAGGCAGTCATATGGCAATCAATCACCACAATCATTTCACACTTCTTCTCATCCTGAAGAATTTCGTGAGTGCGGTTAATTTGCGAGTGCTGGTTCACCAGGCAGTTACCGGCATAGTTCCAAATCATCTTGATGGGAACATCCAGTTTGTCTTTCCCGCGCACACCATCACGAATGGCCGTCATTTCAGGTCCGCGCTCAATCGCATCGGTCCACATAAACATTGAAATGCTGGTTTGCACCGGATTATCAAGCGTTGGCATCCGTTCGAATGGCACTTCATAAGACCCTTCGCGAGCACCACTGTTGCCCCCGGAAATACCCACGTTACCGGTCAAAATCGGCAGCATGGCGATAGCCCGGGAAACCAGTTCCCCATTGGAGTGGCGTTGTGGCCCCCATCCTTGAGAAATAAAAGCCGGTTTTACTGAACCGATCTCTCGTGCCAGTTGAATGATACGCGAGGCCGGAATACCGGTGATGGGTGCCGCCCAGTCAGGTGTTTTCGCCACGCCGTCGTTGCCTTGCCCAAGTATATAGGCTTTGTAATGGCTGTTTGCGGGCGCACCAGGTGGCAATGTTTTTTCGTCATAACCAACACAGTATTTATCAAGGAATGCCTGGTCGACGAGGTTCTCAGTAATCAAAACCCAGGCAATTGCCGTAGCCAACGCACCGTCAGTCCCAGGCCGGACAGGGATCCACTCATCTTCACGCCCGGCGCCTGTATCATTATAGCGCGGGTCGATAATAATCATTCGCGCATTAGATTTCTGGCGGGCCTGTTCAACATAGTAGGTCACCCCGCCACCACTCATGCGCGTTTCGCCCGGGTTGTTACCAAACAATACGACCAGTTTGCTGTTTTCGATGTCAGACGGGCTGTTACCATCTGCCCAACCACCGTAGGTGTAGTTCAGCCCGGCTGCAATTTGGGCTGTTGAATAATCACCGTAATGGTTCAGGTAGCCACCCACGCAGTTCATCAGGCGGGCAATCAGTGTTTTTCCTGGTGGCCAGGAGCGGGTCATCGTGCCGCCCAACGTCCCGGTACCATAATTAAGGTAGATAGATTCGTTACCGTAGTCTTTAATCAGGCGCTGTGTGTTGCTGGCGATAATGTCATAAGCTTCATCCCAGCTAATGCGCTTAAATTTCCCTTCCCCCCGTTTGCCCACTCGTTTCATTGGGTACTTCAGACGGTCAGGGTTATAAACCCGGCGACGCATAGATCGGCCACGCAGGCAAGCCCGAACCTGGTGCAAACCATCGTAATCATCATTGCCAGTGTTGTCGGTTTCCACATAACGGATTTCACCGTTAACAACATGCATACGTAGCGGGCAACGGCTACCACAGTTAACAGTACAGGCACTCCAGATTACCTTTTCCTGAGAGCCTGCCGGAGCAATTACATCTGCGGCACAAACCAGACGGGAAAAGGGCAAAGAAAATGCGCTACCAGCCAGTGCCAGGCCACCAATTGCAGTCCCTTTCATTAGGCCTCGTCGGCTGACTTCTGCTTCCAGCAAAGCATCAGGGGTTTTATGGCTCATAAATACTCACCTTGCTTATTTTCGTCATTGATGCAATTCAAGCGCTATATAAGAATTTATATAATGGTTTGAATTATCAGTTTATTTCTTTTTCAGTGTGAGTATTACGCTGCCCGGGGAATCAATAGTTTGCTTATTATCAATCCTGCCGTTGAAACCCGTAGATAAGGTGTAATTCTGAGATCCCGGGCAGAAAAATCAGGCTTTAAAAATAGTTAGCAATGGTGATAACGAATATCACTCTCAATTATTTTTAATCTTTTTCGCATTATGGCTGGGCGGATTTACTGGCAAGCTTTTGGCATATAGAAAATCTTAATTTATCAATTTGCCTGTAAGCTCACTGAGTTGACTTAACGATACCAGGGTACTGGTCGTTCGGGATGATTGGTGTGTTGTGGTCGGTTTGACTTATTCAGGCTCAGAACATCAATTAACTCTGAATTATTTACCAGATTTTTCCCCGGCCACATTCCCTGGCTCACTGCATAATAATAGTTACATTGTTGCCACACAAACCTATACAGTCGCGTCGCCTTTTTATCAGTGCTTTTGTTATCATTAACCCTCTGCAGGCTGTGAAAATTAAATAATGCGCACTGTCTACCCTGTCCCTTGCCATCCTGACGGCCCGTTTTAAGAAACGTAGCTGTCATGCGTGTCGCCTGAAATGACAACAATAATTTATTAGCTTTTGATATAAGAGGAAAAATATGGACTGGGAAACCTGGCGCTTTGTTATCGGGGTCACACTGCCCAACCTGCTGCTACTCCTTGCTGGCATCATATTGCGTCGTGCAGGGCTGATGAACGATACATTCATTGATGGTGCCTCAAAAATTGTCTTTGTTGTTGCGCTGCCCTGCTTACTGTTTTTCAGTATCGCCACACAAAAAATCTCTCTGGCACAGAATATGCCTCTGGCTTTGTACGGGCTGCTGGGGACGACATTATCCTGGTTGTTCCTTGAGCTTATTGCACCTTTATTGGTAAAAGAGCGCAAGGAGCGGGGTATCTTTGTTCAGGGCGGGTTTCGCGCCAATACCGCGATTGTCGGCCTGGCTTATGCGTCAATGGCCTATGGCAAAGCTGGTATAGCTACAGGCTCACTCTATATGGCGACAACAGTTATTCTGTTTAACCTTTTATCCGTCATTTCATTAACCCGCACTTTGCAGGGGAACGGGAAAAAAGCGCCGTCACTGGCTTCAGTTTTAAGCGGTGTTGTAAAAAACCCGCTGATTATCAGTCTGGTGCTTGGGCTGGCCTGGAATGCTACTGGCCTTTCTATCCCACATCCTGTATTTCAGACTGGTGAACTGATTTCCGCGACAGCACTGCCACTGGCCATGATGTGTGCCGGTGCGTCACTGGACCTGCGTAGTATGTTTAGATCATCCAATACGGCGTTATATGCCAGTCTGGCGCGTGTCGTGGTGGTTCCGACAGGATTAACCTTCGGTGGGTGGCTCTGTGGCTTTGAGGGAACAACACTCGGCGTCATCTTCCTGTTTTCCGCCACGCCTGCCGCGGCCGCCAGTTACGTAATGACTCGGGCAATGGGTGGGAATGCCGTACTTGCCGCCAATATTATTGGTTTGACCATGGTTGGTTCAATTGTCACAACATCTCTGGGCTTGTTTATTTTAAGAACCCTGCACCTGGGTTAACCGGGTTCTTTCAGCCAAAAGTGAAGGACGAGTCATTTTATCCTGTTAGCCACACATACTTATCATGGTATAACCATTCTGGTATATATCACTCAGAGTCGTGAATGAAGATGGTGTTTCCCCTTTCACAACAATTAGGTGCTTTTTTAAAAGAACGGCGCCAAAGCCTGGATGCCCGTGCACTGGGGTATCTCTCTCAACGCCGCCGGACTCTGGGGCTGCGCCGGGAAGAAGTCGCTCAGCGTGCCAGTATTAGCGTAACCTGGTATACCTGGCTTGAGCAGGGCCGGGGCGGCGCACCTTCAGTTCCCGTGCTCGAACGCCTGAGTCAGGCACTGTTGCTGACAGACACCGAACGTGAGCATCTGTTTTTATTGGGTGTTGGTCACCCACCTCAGACAAAACACCAGGAAAATCAGGTAATACCCACCCATCTTCAGCATGTACTGAATACGCTTAACCCTTGCCCCGCGCTGATAAAAAATCTTACCTGGGACGTACTGGCATGGAATGACGCAGCCCGCCTGGTATTGACGGATTACACACGCCTTGAGCCTGAGCAACGGAATATTTTGCGGCTTATCTTCTCGCATGAACCGGTACGCCAGCATCAGGCGGACTGGGAAGCAGTGGCCCGTATGGTGGTTGGTGCGTTTCGGGCTGATATTGCCCGCGTTGGCGAAAGCCAACGTATACAACATCTGGTTCAGGAGCTTTCTGCTAAAAGTGCATTTTTTGCAACCCTTTGGGAAACACACAACGTACAGGACTTAAGTGAAGGGATTAAATACCTGCACCGCTCAGACTGTGGGACTCTCGCGCTGAATTACTCATCTTTTGGCATTCATGCGCGACCAGATTTAAGCCTGCTGGTATACAGCCCTGCAACAGATGAAGATGCCAGCAAAATAGCAACAATATTCTCTGGTGCTCACAAAGCTATTTGAATAAATACCCTTGCTCAAGTACCCAAAAAACGCTTACAACCAGGACATATCAATGGTTTTCACCATCGCAGAGCAAAAACTTGCGGTAAAGGGAAGACATCCAGTACGAAGCAATCTTCTAACTTAGTGTTGCCAGCACATTGCACAGCCATACTGTTAACATGGTGAAATGTGAAACCATCCATGAACGTGCAATCGTCCACGCAGAAATCGTTATGTAAGGCAAACCGCTGCCAAATATACGTGTTTGTGAAGACCAGAAAACCGGCTCTGGCAAAGCAATGCCTGCATTCCCCGGAACTGAAACATGTTAGATGAAAATGTTGGTATCTTTAACAGCGACGACGTGCTGTAGACTATGCAGATTCGTTATCAAGGTGAAGTAGATACCATCTTTATTCCTGGTGTACGCTACCACCCTCTGGATCTGTCACAAACACCAGAATACAACCGTGGATTCTGCAAACGGGTATGTCCTGCACGGCTATCTATGGCAGCACAGTTCCGTTTGAAATCGCATTTTGAACGTTCGAAATTTAAAGAAGTGGATATGAAATGCTTTCTGTCAGATTTCGAATAAGGAGTTATTGAATGACCACACAACGTATCATCATCGGGATCAGTGGCGCATCCGGTTTCCAGTATGGCGTAAAAGCCCTTGAGTTACTGCAAGGGAAAGGTCTTGAAGTGCACCTTGTTGTTTCCAAAGGTGCAGAAAGGACCTGCGAACTGGAAACGGATTACGAACTGGACAAGGTGATGGCGCTGGCGGATGTTGTGCATCCCATCGGCAATCTTGGGGCGTCAATATCCAGTGGTTCATTCAAAACCCTGGGTATGCTGGTTGCGCCCTGTTCTATGCGTTCCCTTGGAGCTATCGCCCACTGCCTGACTGATAATCTACTGACCCGGGCAGCAGATGTGGTGTTAAAAGAGCGTCGTCGCCTTGTTCTTCTCACGAGGGAAACCCCGCTCAACCTTGGGCACCTGCGTAATATGCAGGCAGTTACGGAAATGGGCGGGGTTATTTTCCCGCCTGTCCCGGCACTCTACCAGCGCCCACAAACAACCGATGAAATTATCACGCACAGTGTGGCCCGGGTTCTGGACTTATTTGATCTGGATGTGAAAAATATTCCGCGCTGGGGTGAAGGTAACCTTCATCATAATAAATAAAACACAGTAAACCCCCTTCAGGGATGTACTACAGGATAAGAAACAACAATGCTAATCGGTCCTTTTGTTAATGGAGCTGCAATTATAATTGGCGGCCTGGCAGGAGCCTCAGCTGGTCGAATTCTTCCGGAACGTGTCCGAACCGCACTACCTTTAACCTTTGGGCTATGCTCCGTTGGGTTGGGCATAAAATTGGTCATTGAAGTGAAATATATGCCCGCTGTTGTTCTGGCTATGGTCATCGGCGCTGTACTTGGCGAATTGTTCTATGTTGAAAAAGGGATTGGTAAAGTAGCTGGCCTGACCCGCGGTATTGTCAACCGCTTTTTACCCCCGGTTACAGGACTAACCCACGAAGAATTTACTGAGAAATTTGTTGCCATCCTGGTGCTATTTTGTGCCAGTGGCACGGGTATATTTGGTGCTATGCACGAAGGGATGACAGGTGATCCATCAATCCTGTATATCAAAACGATACTGGATCTGTTCACCTCTGCAATTTTCGCCGCCATGCTGGGTTATGCCGTATTGACCATTGCGATTCCACAGATCATTACTCAGATTCTGCTGGCAATGCTGGCTGTCTTTATTTTACCAATAACTACACCAGAGATGATGGCTGACTTCTCCTGTGCTGGCGGCCTTATCATGATTGCGACAGGTCTGCGTATCTGCAATATCAAGCTGTTTCCTGTAGCAAACATGCTACCGGGCCTCTTACTGGTGATGCCGTTCTCCTACCTTTGGGCATCCTTAGTCGCATAAAACGTTAAGCATGGTTCAGGGTTTCAGGGCCATGCTATTTCCGTCAGAATGTGGCAGACCGACCCGATTGTTGCCCATCAGTTATACTTCACATTTCCAGATATCCCTGGCCTGATACGAGATTTTTATGATTCAACAAGAACATGTGGTGCTGCTCAATGCCCAAGGCAAACCAAAAGGAGTCATGGAGAAGTACGCCGCGCATAATGAGAACACCCCGCTTCACCTGGCTTTTTCTTGTTGGATATTTAATGCACAAGGGCAATATTTACTGACCCGCAGAGCATTAGCCAAAAAGGCCTGGCCTGGTGTGTGGACTAATTCTGTTTGCGGTCACCCTCAATGGGAAGAAACGCAGGAAGAGGCGATTCACCGCCGTTGCCTGTACGAAACAGGGGTGAATGTTGAAAACATAACGCCCGTCAGCCCACACTTTCGTTATTGTGAAACAGATGCCAGCGGGATTATGGAAAATGAGATTTGCCCGGTATATGCAGCCCTGGCCGTTAATAAAGTTCAACCTCATCCTGAAGAAGTGATGGATTACCACTGGTTCCAGTTGGATGATGTCATTGCATCCGTGCGTCATACACCATGGGTATTTTCCCCCTGGATGGTACAACTTGTTTCCGATTCCAGTGCCCTCAGTGCCCTGAACACTTTTGTGAAAAATATTATCAGTTCTCAGCGGTAAAAATGCCGGGCAAACCACCCGGCTGTACAATAACAAGTAGCAGTTATATAAGCGGCTTAACACGACCGCAAGCCGTAGCGGTGGCAGAATGCGATGAAACGCAATTAATTCTGTTGGTTAAGAAGTTTAGGTTTGATGTATTTTCCACAAATAATAGAAGAATGAATTAATCGCCCTTAAAGATATATCTAAAAAATATCATCTGTGAATCCAGCGATACCTTCCTCACCCAGCCAACCCACAAGGTGGCTGACCTCGGGTGAATGTACGACACGCAGAATCTCTTTCGCTCGCCCTGGCCCAATCCCGGCAAGGCGCTGCCAGTCGGCCTGGGTACGCAGTGCAACCTGAGCCCAGTGTTCATCAGCAAAAGACCGAAAATAGTGTTCCGGGAGTGGAACACCCAGTGCTCTGACCCAACGGACAAAAGGTTGCTGGCGAGCCTGCAATAACTGTTGCCACAGATTGACGGTATGGGCGGCTGAGATACCCGGCGTTCGTGCCAGGGCTTCTTCATTTAATTGTAGCCAGGAAAAAATATGCTCAAATTGGTGATGTTCAGTAAGAGCACGCCATCGCCCCGGCCCAAAACCTTTCAGGTCAAGTGCCTGAGGTTGTGCTAACCCGTTCAGCCGGGCAAGGAATTGCTCCTTGCAATACTCAGGCTGAGGAGAAAAACAACTTAACGTATGAAAACGTGTTGAATCGGGTGGGTCTGGTTTGATTCGTTCAGCCACACGCCATAACACATCATCCAGACGGGGGATTCCCTGTCCAGCCAGGCTGATTACAACCTGATCCCCTGGCGCGATGTCCCATTCCTGCCAGCGCTGGACGGACCCAAGGCTAACCTTTTTCACCTGCTTATCATCTATTTGCACCGGATGAAGGGTTGCCACAACGGTCACTTTGCCTGTACGCCCAACAGTAAAATGGATCCGTTTCACCTCAGCAATTTGTTGTTGAGGGGGGTATTTCCAGGCAACCAGCCAGCTATTCTCACCGGGACGCCAGTATTCTGCCGGCGCGGCATGTTCTGCTCTAATAATGATGCCATCGGTAGCAAAAGGTAAGGGAGAACGGAACCATGTGTCACGCCAGTGCGCAACATCAGCTACGGACGCCACCGGCTGTGACCAGCCAGATGTCAAAGTGAACCCAGCCTCAGATAACACAGAAAATTGCCGGGACAACTCTTGCGGGCCATCCGGCCAGGCCCAGATAAAAAGACCAATACGGCTAAGGTGTAACCCGGGTGCCTTACGCATCATCGCACCCGCGACATAAGCCCTGGCATTCAAACTACCATCACGTTGTTGCACATGCCCAGGCACCCCAGCCTGCAAAAAAAGCTCACCCTGCAGCACAGCATTGGCCAGCAAACCTTGCGTTTTTTGGGGCAAACCGGTGAGAAACGGGATCCGGTCGCTCCAGTCTTCTCCCTGCAACCCATCCCCACGGCTAAGCAGCCGGGTGGGTTTTCCATCCTGATAAACCAGTGTAATGGCCACACCATCTACTTTAGGTTGTACCCACAACGCCGTTTTTCCTGACATCCAGCGCGCCACAGCAGCCATGTCTGATAACTTTTTAACCCCTGTATGAGCAACAGGATGCCAGTGCTTCCCAGGCCTAGCCTGAATGGCATCATTTCCTGCTGCCGCATACTGAAAGCAACGCTGCCAAAACGCCAGGCGGCTACGAATCTGGTCATAAAGTTCATCGTCAATTTCACTCACACCGTTTTGCCAGTATGCGGTATCCCACGCGGATACCTGAGCAGACAACGCGGATATTTCATGGCCTGCGCGCAGGGGTGACCAGTTCGGGCACTGGGCCTGCACGAAAGAAATGCACAGCAACTGAATGAGTAATAAAACTATTTTCATACTCACCTCCTGAGTCCGTGCACTGTACGCGACAGAAAAGAGTGCGAATATGTTGAAAAGATACGTTTGCGAAACATGCCGAAAACAAACTGGTGTGTTGCATTCTGCACAACAAAAATCAGGAATCCCGAACGAAAAATAAAGAAATTACAGCCTGAAAACAGACAAAAGCTACGTAATGGCGGGAGGTTGTGTATAATAAGCGCGTATTACTCACTTCTTTATTTCGAATCGAATACTCATGGCTCAAGGCACGCTTTATATTGTTTCCGCGCCAAGTGGTGCGGGGAAATCCAGTCTCATTCAGGCGTTACTGAAAACTCAGCCACTGTATGACACACAGGTTTCCGTTTCTCATACCACCCGTTCTGCGCGCCCGGGCGAAATTCATGGTGAACACTACTATTTTGTTAACCATGACGAGTTTCGACAAATGATTGCAGAAGACGCTTTTCTGGAACATGCGGAAGTCTTTGGGAATTACTACGGCACGTCTCGCCACACTATTGAACAAGTCCTGTCGACGGGTGTGGATGTTTTTCTGGATATCGACTGGCAAGGTGCCCAGCAAATCCGCAACAAAATGCCGCAAGCGCGCAGTATTTTCATTCTTCCACCATCAAAAGTGGAACTGGACCGCCGCTTGCGTGGCCGTGGTCAGGATAGTGAAGACGTCATTACCCGCCGGATGGCTCAGGCTGTTGCGGAAATGAGCCACTATGCCGAGTATGATTACCTTATTGTGAATGATGACTTTGATACCGCCCTGGGCGATTTAAAGACTATCATTCGGGCTGAACGCCTGCGTATGGGGCGACAAAAGCAACGTCATGATGCTTTAATCAGCAAACTATTGGCAGACTGAACCCGGATTCAGTATCATGCCCAGTCATTTCTTCACCTGTGGAGCACTTTAAATATGGCACGCGTAACTGTTCAGGACGCTGTAGAGAAAATTGGTAACCGTTTTGACCTGGTACTGGTCGCTGCGCGTCGCGCCCGCCAAATGCAGGCAGGCGGCAAAGATCCGCTGGTACCGGAAGAAAACGATAAACCCACCGTTATCGCACTGCGTGAAATCGAAGAAGGTTTGATTAACAACCAAATCCTCGATGTGCGTGAACGCCAGGAACAGCAAGAGCAGGAAGCCGCTGAATTGCAGGCTGTTACCGCGATTGCTGAAGGTCGTCGTTAATAACTCTGTAGGCACCCCTTGTACCTGTTTGAAAGCCTTAATCAACTGATTCGACATTACTTGCCTGAGGACCAAATTAAGCGCCTCAGGCAGGCATATCTTGTTGCGCGTGATGCTCACGAGGGGCAAACTCGTTCAAGTGGTGAACCCTATATAACGCACCCTGTCGCTGTAGCTTGTATTCTGGCCGAAATGAAACTCGACCACGAAACACTCATGGCGGCACTGCTGCACGATGTTATCGAAGATACTCCGGCAACCTACCAGGATATGGAACAGTTGTTTGGGAAAACTGTTGCCGAACTGGTCGAAGGGGTATCAAAACTCGATAAACTGAAATTCCGCGATAAGAAAGAAGCGCAGGCTGAAAACTTTCGCAAAATGATCATGGCGATGGTGCAGGATATCCGCGTCATTCTGATCAAGCTTGCAGATCGTACCCACAACATGCGCACGCTGGGATCTTTACGCCCGGATAAACGCCGCCGTATTGCACGGGAAACGCTGGAAATATACAGCCCACTGGCTCACCGCTTAGGTATTCATCACCTGAAAACTGAGCTGGAAGAGTTAGGTTTCGAAGCACTCTACCCTAACCGTTATCGGGTCATCAAAGAAGTGGTAAAAGCGGCGCGCGGTAACCGCAAAGAGATGATCCAGAAAATCCTTTCTGAAATTGAAGGGCGGTTGCAAGAGGCAGGTATAGCCTGTCGCGTCAGTGGCCGGGAAAAGCACCTTTATTCGATTTACTGCAAAATGGTGCTGAAAGAGCAACGCTTTCATTCCATCATGGATATCTATGCTTTTCGCGTAATCGTTAAAGATGTGGACACCTGTTACCGTGTTTTGGGGCAGATGCACAGCCTGTATAAACCCCGTCCGGGCCGGGTTAAAGACTACATAGCTATACCAAAAGCCAACGGATACCAGTCATTGCATACCTCAATGATTGGCCCCCATGGTGTACCCGTTGAAGTCCAGATCCGTACAGAAGATATGGACCAAATGGCGGAGATGGGGGTAGCTGCGCACTGGGCCTATAAAGGCCATGGTGAAAGCAGTACTACCGCGCAAATTCGGGCTCAGCGCTGGATGCAAAGCCTGCTCGAATTACAACAAAGCGCCGGTAACTCGTTTGAATTTATCGAAAGTGTGAAATCTGATCTGTTCCCGGATGAGATTTACGTTTTCACCCCGGAAGGGCGTATTGTTGAGCTCCCTGCCGGTGCCACCCCCGTCGATTTTGCCTATGCGGTACACACAGACATTGGTCATGCCTGTGTCGGTGCCCGTGTAGACCGCCAGCCTTATCCACTTTCCCAACCGCTTTCCAGCGGGCAAACTGTGGAAATCATCACAGCACCGGGGGCTCGTCCTAATGCCGCATGGCTGAACTTTGTGGTCAGTTCGCGGGCACGGGCTAAAATCCGCCAGGCGCTCAAGAACCTCAAGCGTGATGACTCTGTAAGCCTGGGCCGCCGCCTGTTAAGCCATGCATTAGGTGGGAGCCGTAAGCTTGCTGAGATCCCGGCAGAGAATCTGCAACGGGAACTGGAACGCATGAAGCTCGGGTCTCTGGATGACCTGTTGGCAGAGATTGGCCTCGGTAACGCCATGAGTGTTGTGGTGGCAAAAAATCTGACTCACGGTGAAAACAGTGTACAGCATCAAGCGCCATCCGCTGAAAACCGGGCTCACCTGCCAATAAAAGGCGCTGATGGTGTGATGGTGACATTTGCAAAATGCTGCCGTCCAATTCCTGGCGACCCAATTATTGCACATGTCAGTCCGGGGAAAGGGCTGGTTATTCACCATGAATCCTGCCGTAACATCAAGGGATACCAGAAAGAGCCAGAAAAATTCATGGCTGTTGAGTGGGATAAGGAAACCGAGCAAGAATTTATCACCGAAATCAAGGTGGATATGTTCAACCACCAGGGCGCTCTGGCTAACCTGACCGCTGCGATTAATGCTTCTGGTTCTAATATTCAAAGCCTGAATACTGAAGAGAAAGATGGGCGGGTGTACAGTGCATTTATTCGCCTGACAGCCCGGGATCGCGTACATCTGGCTAATATTATGCGCAAAATCCGCGTCATGCCGGACGTCATTAAAGTTAACCGCAACAGAAATTAAGCGTTTATGAATCCACAACGTTATGCGCGTATCTGCGAAATGCTCGCCCGCCGCCAGCCAGACCTGACTGTGTGCATGGAGCAGGTCCATAAACCGCATAACGTATCGGCTATCATTCGTACTGCAGATGCCGTGGGCGTACAGGAAGTTCATGCCGTATGGCCTGGGCACAAGTTGCGTACCACGGTGTCTACAGCAGCCGGAAGTAATAGCTGGGTAGATGTTAAAACGCACCGCACTATCCAAAACGCTGTCACAACGCTCAAAGCGCGTGGCATGCAGATCCTCGCCACTCATCTTTCAGATAGCGCCGTTGATTTTCGGGAAATCGACTACACTCGCCCTACCTGCATTCTTATGGGCCAGGAAAAAACAGGCATTACTCAGGAAGCGCTGGCACTGGCTGATCAGGACATTATCATTCCGATGACTGGCATGGTGCAGTCGTTAAATGTTTCTGTTGCATCGGCACTCATTCTGTATGAAGCACAACGCCAGCGCCAAAACGCAGGTATGTATGCACGGGAAAACAGTATGTTGCCAGACAGCGTTCAGCAACGGCTTTTGTTTGAAGGTGGTTACCCGGTGCTGGCTAAAGTCGCCAAACGCAAAGGCCTGCCCTACCCGCTGATTAACCATGCCGGGGAAATAGAGGCAGAGGCCAGTTGGTGGGCCAGAATGCAGTCAGCGGAATAATGCCATGAAAGGCCGCCTGCTGGATGCCATCCCTCTCAGTACACTGACTGGTGTAGGTGCCAGCCAGAGCAATAAACTGGCAAAAATCGGCCTTCATACCATCCAGGATCTCCTGCTACATCTCCCGTTACGCTACGAAGACCGCACGCAACTCTATGCAATAGGGGATTTGCTGCCAGGTGTTTACGCAACCGTTGAGGGGGAAGTACTGAACTGCACCGTGCAATTTGGCAGGCGTCGCATGATGGTATGCCAGATAAGCGATGGTAGCGGTATTCTGACCATGCGGTTTTTCAATTTTAATGCAGCAATGAAAAACAGCCTGGCAACAGGGCGGCGAGTACTGGCTTATGGCGAAGCAAAGCGCGGTAACCACGGGACAGAGATGATTCACCCGGAGTATCGTTTACAGGATGATGCCAGTGCGCCTGCATTACAGGAAACGCTGACCCCGGTTTACCCCACAACAGAAGGTGTGCGCCAGGCTACGCTACGTAAACTCACCGACCAGGCGCTGGAACTGCTGGACAGCTGCGCCATTGCAGAGCTATTGCCACAAGAGCTGGCACAGGGAATGCTGAGCCTTCAGCAGGCATTGCACACACTCCACCGCCCCCCGCCTTCATTACAACTGGCTGACCTGGAAGCCGGGCAACATCCGGCTCAGCGCCGCCTGATTATGGAAGAGTTACTGGCGCATAACCTGAGTATGCTGGCGTTAAGGGCAGGAGCACGGCGTTATCACGCACGCCCTTTGCCTGAAGATGATGCACTCAAGCATAACTTTCTCACCCAGCTCCCTTTTGCTCCCACAGGCGCGCAGCAACGCGTTGTGGCGGAAATTGAGCAGGATATGGCACAGGATACACCGATGATGCGTCTGGTTCAGGGCGATGTCGGGTCAGGGAAGACGCTGGTTTCCGCCCTTGCAGCGTTACGTGCGATTGCCGATGGGTGCCAGGTGGCATTAATGGCACCCACTGAATTACTGGCTGAACAGCATGCAGCTAACTTTGCAGCCTGGTTTGAACCACTCGGGATTCAGGTGGGCTGGCTGGCGGGAAAACAGAAGGGTAAAGCACGTCAGGCTCAACAGGAAGCCATCGCCAGCGGCCAGGTACAAATGATTGTTGGCACCCATGCTATTTTCCAGGAACAGGTTGAGTTTCATAACCTGGCTCTGGTAATTATTGATGAACAGCACCGCTTTGGGGTCCACCAGCGCCTGGCTTTGTGGGAAAAAGGTGAGAAACAAGGCTTCCACCCACACCAGTTAATTATGACCGCAACCCCTATACCCCGCACACTTGCGATGACAGCCTATGCAGATCTGGATACCTCGGTAATTGATGAATTACCACCGGGCAGAACACCTGTGACAACGGTTGCCATTCCTGATTCTCGCCGCCCGGATATTATTGAGCGCGTTCGCCATGCCTGTGCACAAGAAGGGCGTCAGGCTTACTGGGTGTGTACGTTGATTGAAGAATCTGAGCTACTGGAAGCCCAGGCAGCGGAAGCGACATGGGAGGAGCTAAAAAACACGTTGCCAGATTTATCTGTTGGTCTGGTTCATGGCCGCATGAAACCGCAAGAAAAGCAGGCGGTCATGCAGGATTTTAAATCCGGGAAACTGCATCTGCTAGTTGCTACCACGGTAATTGAAGTTGGGGTTGATGTTCCCAACGCCAGTCTGATGATCATTGAAAACCCGGAGCGCCTTGGGCTGGCCCAGTTACACCAGTTACGAGGGCGTGTTGGCCGTGGTGCGGTAGCCTCACATTGTGTCCTGCTCTACAAATCACCGTTATCCAAAACGGCGCAAATGCGTTTGCAGGTGCTGCGCGACAGTAACGATGGGTTTGTGATTGCTCAAAAAGACCTGGAAATTCGAGGACCGGGGGAATTACTGGGCACCAGGCAAACCGGGAATGCCGAGTTTAAAGTCGCAGACCTGTTACGCGACCAGAGAATGATACCGGAAGTACAACGCGTAGCGCGCCACATTCATGAAAAATACCCCCAACAGGCACTCGCTCTCATTGAGCGCTGGATGCCAGAAACTGAGCGTTATTCTAATGCCTGATACCCCACGGTTATCAAAACCGCAGGGTATTGTTTAACATGCAATGTGTTATGCACCAAAAATTGGCAGTAATAAATAGAGCTTAATGACCAGCGCATTCACAATATCAATGAAGAATGCACCCACCATGGGAACCACCAGAAACGCCATATGTGATGGCCCGAAACGGTCAGTAATTGCCTGCATATTCGCAATAGCCGTTGGCGTTGCCCCCAGGCCAAATCCACAATGCCCGGCAGCCAGTACAGACGCATCATAGTTCTTGCCCATCAATCGCCATGTCACGAAGATAGCATACAGCGCCATGGACAGTGCCTGCACCGCCAGAATCGCCAGCATCGGCAATGCCAGAGAAGCCAGTTCCCATAATTTCAGGCTCATTAATGCCATGGCAAGAAACAAGGAAAGACTGACGTTACCGAGAACTGATACCGCTCGATCAAATACCTGGTAGAAACCAATAGCAGACAGAGTATTACTGAGGATGACACCGACAAACAACACGCAAACAAATGTAGGCAGTTCAAGTACTGTCCCTTGCAACAGCTGAGCGACAATGCGCCCCAGTGTCAAGCAAATGGCAATCATGGCAATGGTTTCCACCAGTACCAGTGAAGTGATCATGCGGCCAATATCTGGCTTTTCGAATGCAGTGGGTACAGCGTTATCATCCGGAGTACCGTCCGGTGTGGATGAATGTTTGACCAGATAACGTGCGACCGGGCCACCAATCAGCCCACCCAGCACCAAACCAAATGTTGCGCAGGCCATTGCCACTTCAGTCGCATTTTCAAACCCGTAACGCTCGGTAAATAGTTTACTCCACGCAGCACCTGTACCATGCCCACCAGACAGCGTAATCGACCCGGCCAACAATCCCATTAACGGGTCAAGCCCCAACACCTTTGCCATACCAATACCGATGGCGTTCTGCATTAGTAACAGACCGACAACAACAATCAAAAATGTACCAAGGACTTTGCCGCCCGAGCGCAGACTGGCGATATTGGCATTCAACCCAATAGTGGCAAAAAAAGCCAGCATTAACGGGTCTTTCAACGACATATCAAACTCAACTTCCCAGTCAGTTGTGAGTTTGAGCAATAGCAATGCCAGAGCGACCAGTAAGCCACCCGCGACGGGTTCAGGAATAGTGTATTTTTTCAGGATTGGTACGGTTTGAACCAGTTTGCGCCCCAGCAATAGGACAAGGGTCGCCGCGACCAGCGTAGATAAGGTATCGAGATGAAACATATTGAAATACTCCATGTGCGCATCAGTTGCTGCACGCTATCGTCCTGTAATAAGAAATATCACCAAAAAGTGGATAGACGCATCATTCTAACTAAAAAACAGCCAGAGATTAGCATAAAAACCAGATTTGCCGTTATTAACATCGTTGTTACAAAAAGCAACCGTTTGCTTTTACCATTTAGTCCGATAAAATCACCGCTTTTCCACCATGAGATATCCCAATAATGTCCGCCAGCCATTCAGAAGCAGAAAGTGCGCAAACGGTTGCCCAGCCATTGCGTAACAGTGAACTTATTTATCACCTGGAAGACAGGCCGCCTTTGCCGCAAACCTTGTTTGCTGCCTGCCAGCACTTGTTGGCCATGTTTGTCGCGGTAATCACTCCTGCACTATTAATCTGCCAGGCGCTGGGGTTACCAGCTGCGGATACTCAACACATCATTAGCATGTCGCTATTTGCTTCCGGTGTGGCATCTATCATTCAAATTAAAGCCTGGGGACCAGTCGGTTCAGGTTTATTATCCATTCAGGGAACCAGCTTTAACTTCGTATCTCCATTAATTATGGGAGGCCTGGCACTGAAAAATGGCGGTGCGGATATCCCTACAATGATGGCGGCGCTGTTTGGCACATTGATGCTGGCAAGCTGTACCGAAATGGTACTGTCGCGCGTTCTGCACCTTGCCCGGCGCATTATCACACCACTGGTTTCCGGCGTAGTGGTCATGATTATCGGGTTATCACTGATTCAGGTCGGCCTGACGTCTATTGGTGGTGGTTACGCTGCCATGAACGACCACAGCTTTGGCTCCCCTAAAAACCTGTTACTGGCTGGGATAGTTCTGGCCGTCATTATTCTGCTTAACCGCCAGCGTAACCCTTATTTACGGGTTGCATCGCTGGTGATTGCCATGGCAATCGGCTACCTTGCTGCAGGGCTTATGGACATGCTGCCCGACAACACCACAGCCGCTAACCAGTCGCTGATTATGGTTCCAACGCCGCTTTATTACGGCCTCGGCTTTGACTGGAATCTGTTGGTTCCGCTGATGTTGGTATTTATGGTGACCTCGCTGGAAACAATTGGTGATATTACGGCCACATCGGATGTCTCAGAACAACCGGTGTCCGGGCCGTTATACATGAAGCGCCTGAAAGGTGGTGTCCTGGCAAATGGCCTGAACTCAATGGTTTCCGCTATTTTCAATACCTTCCCGAACTCCTGCTTTGGGCAAAACAACGGAGTGATTCAGTTAACCGGTGTAGCAAGCCGCTATGTCGGTTTTGTGGTTGCACTGATGCTCATCATTTTGGGCCTGTTTCCAGCTGTGAGTGGATTTGTACAACATATTCCTGAACCTGTTCTGGGGGGTGCCACCATTGTGATGTTTGGCACCATAGCCGCTTCAGGTGTCCGAATTGTGTCTCGTGAACCGTTAAACCGCCGTGCCATTCTGATAATTGCATTGTCGCTGGCGGTGGGTTTGGGCGTTTCTCAGCAGCCGTTGATTCTACAGTTTGCGCCTGACTGGCTGAAAAATATGCTCTCTTCCGGGATTGCCGCAGGTGGGATCACCGCTATCCTGCTTAACCTGATTTTCCCGCAAGAAAAAGAAAAACAATAACGGCTGTGTTATTCGGTAAGCCCGGTTGCAAAACCGGGCTAATACCAACATGTTTTCCCGGCATTCTGCCTGTTTTCTCGCCATTCCTTGCTTACGGATGTAACTCCTCACATATCCACCCTTGAGGTCTGTATATTTTTAAGGCATAACACCCGAATGATATCTGCGCAGGATGGAAGACTATGAAATTCGCAGGAAAGTTAATTTTCGCACTGCTGCTCGTCGTCTTTGCGGTGCTGGTTGCAGGGTATTTTGTGGTGCAAACCCCGTGGGGCACCGGAAAAATTGTCCGCTGGGTGAATAACAACACAGGTTATGATTTAAAAATTCAGTCTGTTTCGCACTCCTGGCGTTCCCCGGACCATGTCATGTTGTCTGGTGTTACTTTTGGCAGAAAGGGCCATTCAGCCACCCTGGTGGCAAAGCAGGTGGATATTGGCCTGAGTGCACGGCAGTTTTCAGAGCCTCTGCATGTGGATACCATCCTGTTAGAGGGCGGTACCCTGAACTTATTACCTTCTGCCGCACCACTACCTTTTCAGGCTGAGCGGTTACAACTCACCAACATGGCTATTAACAGCCCGGAGACTGGCTGGGATCTCACCGCACAGCGGGTAAGTGGTGGGCTGGTGCCCTGGAAACCTGAACCCGGCAGTATTCTGGGGCGAAACACCCAAATACAGCTCAGTGCCGGTTCGTTGTCACTGAATGGTATCCCGGCTACAAATGTACTGATACAGGGCAAAATCGCTCAGCAGGAAGTTATTCTGCAAACCGTGGGCGCTGATATCGCACGCGGAGCATTAACAGCCAGTGCCCGGCGCAATTCTGACGGTAGTTGGGAAATTGAGATGCTACGGCTTAATGATATTCGCCTGCAAACGGCTAAATCACTGGTGGATTTTCTGGCCCCGTTAACCACCCCACCTTCATTAATGATTGACCGACTGGAAGTGACCGGCGCTCGCATGGAAGGGCCACAATGGGCAATTACCGATTTGAACTTCAGTCTGCGCAACCTGACCCTGGCAAAAGGCGAGTGGAGCAGCAGTGACGGGCAAATATCCCTGAATGCCAGCGATATTATTTATGGGCCGTTCCAGTTCACAGACCCAATTTTTAATGCAGATTTGTCTGCAGATGGCATCAAAATCCGCCAGTTTTCGTCACGCTGGGAGCGCGGGATGATTCGTGCCGACGGGCAGTGGTTGCGACAATCTCATACTCTGGCACTGAATGAGGTTGCCGTTGCCGGGCTGGAATACACACTACCCGCACAGTGGAAAACCTGGTGGCAAACCGCTTTGCCAGACTGGCTTCGGACGCTGACTGTTGGGCGTTTTTCCGCCAGCCGTAATTTACTGATTGATATTAATCCCGATTTTCCCTTCCAGTTTACCTCACTGGATGGTGATGGCACTGGCCTTACACTGGTAAAAGATAATCAGTGGGGAATCTGGCAGGGTAAGCTGAACTTTGCCGCCGCAGGGGCAACCTTCAATAAAGTAGATGTCCGGCGACCATCTGTCAGTTTGACGGCCACACCTGATAATATTGCAGTAACAGAGCTCAGCGCGTTTACAGATAAAGGGTTGCTTGATGCTAAAGCGCAGGTAAGCCAGACAGCAGAACGGGCAATCTCGTTACAGCTTTCAGGGAAAGGGGTTCCCCTGAATATTCTGCATAACTGGGGTTGGCCAGACGTTCCGCTTTCTGGCAATGGTAACCTGCAATTGTCACTGCAAGGTCGTTTACAGGCCGGGTTACCCCTTGCGCCCGGCATGAATGGCACACTACACCTGACAGACAGCAAAGGCGAGCAGGCTCAGCAAACCATGCATCAGGGAACCGTCACGGGGAGTTAACCCTTACTCCTCCTCATTCCCACCCGCTTCCAGCGCACCGAACGGTTGCGCCGGAAGCACCATATACACCCCTTCGAATACTGCTCCCAGATGGTCATCGCCAAATAATTTAACCTGCAACTGTACGCGTGATTTGCGCCCACGGGCCAGGCGGTCAAGATCACCACTGAGTGTTTCAAGGCTGGCCTCAGCCCCCGGTTTACCGGCGATCGGCTTGCTGTAGCGAATGTGTGCATCAGCCAAAATAATGGTTCCGCCTAAATGGCGCTCACGTAGCATCAGCCAGATAAGCCCCCAACCAGTCAGTGTTGCCAGCGAGAATAAGCTCCCGGCAAATAAGGTATGATGCGGGTTTTGGTTACCTGTTTCCGGCATGGTGGTAATAAACTTCTGCCCGGTATACTGCAAAATGCGCACACCCATTTTCTCACTCAATGGAATGTGCTGATACCAGGCCTGCTGAAGCTGACCACACCAGTCGGCACGGTGCAAAATATCATCCAGTGTCTGGATGGGTTTTATCATCAGAAAATGGCGTACCGGTGTAGTCTGAGGCGTGGTTATTTCCCCCTGGTTCACGAAGCCCAGTTTGGCAAAGAACTCAACGGCATCTTCACGGGCACTACAAACCACACGTTTTACACCTTCCTGCCGGGCAACAGATTCCAGTGTCATCGCCACCAGTGTCCCCAGGCCTTTATCCTGAACGGAGGGATCAACAGCCATAAAGCGAATCGCTGCTTCATTATCAGCATTCACATACAGCCGGCCAACTGCGACAGGATTGCCTTCTTCATCCACAACCATTTGATGGTGCGCCATTGCATCCCAGGCATCACGTTCAGAGCCTTTTGGCTGGTGCAAAGGTTTGCGCAGCATCTCCCAGCGAAATTGGTAGTAGCGTTCAAGTTCTTCTTCTGTTTGTGGTACGCGCAGGTGATACATATGCGTATTCTCTCTTGTCGCCCGATATCGTTGCAGGGCCAGGTGGTTCATGTTTGCAACCAGAACGTTACCGGGCCGTCATTCACCAAAGACACCTTCATATCCGCAGCAAAACGCCCGGTTTCCGTTGCGACTCCCTGCATACGGCAACGCTCAACAAAATATTCGTAAAATGCATTCGCCATGTCTGGTGGTGCACCACGAGAAAACCCCGGACGCATGCCACGGCTGGTATCTGCCGGCAATGTAAACTGAGAAACCACCAGAACGCTGCCACCAGCCTGCTGAACATTCAGGTTCATTTTGTCATTTTCGTCCTGAAAAATGCGGTAACCAAGCACACGCTCACACAAACGATCTGCTTTCTGGTGGGTATCTTCTTTTTCGACACCTAATAACACTAAAAGTCCGGGACCAATCTGACCAGTAATCATGTCATCCACCTTTACGCAGGCTTCAGACACACGTTGTATTAAAGCAATCATGATGAATTCTTATTGGATGAATGGAGACAATCAAGTCAGGTAACCGGGTTGTGTTCAGCAAACCAGGCAGGAATACGTTTACGATCATCGACTAATACACTGGTTATACCCAATTGCTGAGCCGCATTAATATTCTCATGGTTGTCATCAAAAAATACGGCATCACTGGCTGCCACACCTTCCTGGCTCAGAACATATTGATAAATCTCAGGTTCAGGTTTACGCATCCCGATTTCATGAGAAAGGTAGACATGTGAAGCAGCATCATCCACTTCAGGCCAGCGCTCACGCCAGAACAACGTATGCAACAGGTTGGTATTAGACAACACCACCACTCGCTGTTGCTGCGAGCGCAATGAGCGCATGATATCGATAACCTCAGGGCGCAAACCCACAAATACAGCCTGCCAGCCTTCAGTAAATTGCTCCGGGCTCAGGGGTAAACACAGTTCATGTGACATATTCTGAATAAACACATCATCACTAATTTCCCCACGCTCATGGCGCTGAAAACTCTCCCCCATATGAAAACGCTCCTTTACTCTGGCCAGCGGTACATGGGTATAGTGGCTCCAGGTGCCAAGCACACGGTTAAAGTCGATATCGATAATGACATTCCCAAGGTCAAAGATATAAAGCATTGCATCTTCTCCAGTGAGGCCATGGAGAATTAACTGTAGCGGTAATCGCTTGATTTGACTATCCGGCAGGTAACAAGAAGGCATAAAAAAACCCCGCCAAAAAAGACGGGGTTCTGTACCAGCGAAAGAAAAACGTGATTATTCTTTCGGACCGCGAGTGGCGCGACGGCGATCGTTTTCAGTCAGATGACGTTTACGCAGACGAACAGAAGTTGGCGTTACTTCTACCAGTTCGTCATCATCGATAAACTCCAGCGCCTGCTCCAGGGTCATTTTAACCGGCGGAGACAGAGTAGTCGCTTCGTCAGTACCGGATGCACGCATGTTGGTCAGTTTTTTACCCGTCAGGCAGTTCACAGTCAGGTCGTTAGAGCGGCTGTGAATACCGATGATCTGGCCTTCATACACTTCAGCACCATGGCCGAGGAACAACTTACCGCGATCCTGCAGGCTGTACAGTGCATAAGCAACTGCTTTACCCTGACCATTGGAAATCAGTACGCCGTTCTGGCGCTGACCGATTTCACCCGGACGCAGGTCATCATAGTGGCTGAATGAAGCGTAAAGCAGACCAGTACCAGAAGTCATGGTCATGAATTCAGTACGGAAGCCAATCAGACCACGGCTTGGAATGATGTAATCAAGACGAACGCGGCCTTTGCCATCTGGCATCATGTCACGCATTTCACCTTTACGCAGGCCCAGTGCTTCCATTACAGAACCCTGGTGCTGTTCTTCGATATCCAGCGTTACCTGCTCAAACGGTTCCTGAGTACGGCCATCAATTTCACGGAAGATAACTTTAGGACGAGACACCGCCAGTTCGAAACCTTCACGACGCATGTTTTCAATCAGGACAGACAGGTGCAGTTCACCACGACCAGAAACACGGAAAGCATCCGGGTCTGGGGTTTCTTCAACACGCAGAGCTACGTTGTGCACCAGTTCTTTTTTCAGTCGGTCAAGAATCTGACGGGAAGTAACGAACTTACCTTCTTTACCACAGAACGGAGAGGTGTTTACGCAGAAGAACATGGTCACAGTCGGTTCATCGACTGTCAACGCAGGCAGAGCTTCTACATTGTTCGGATCACAGATGGTGTCGGAAATATTCAGATCACCCAGACCCGTGATTGCAATGATATCGCCGGCTTCAGCAGAAGCAGACTCAATACGTTGCAGACCCATGTGGCCCAGAACCTGGCCAACTTTGCCATTACGACGTTTGCCTTCGCTGTCGACAATGGTGACTTGCTGGTTCGGTTTAACCACGCCGCGTTTGATACGCCCAATGCCGATAACACCAACATAGTTGTTGTAATCCAGCTGGGAGATTTGCATCTGGAACGGGCCATTCAGGTCAACACTTGGCGGTGCCACATGTTTGACAATGGCTTCGAACAGCGGAGTCATGTCTTCAGCCATGTCTTCGTGATCAAGACCTGCGATACCATTTAACGCAGAAGCGTAAACAATAGGGAAGTCCAGCTGTTCGTCAGTTGCACCCAGGTTAACGAACAGGTCGAACACCTGATCAACAACCCAGTCAGGGCGTGCGCCAGGACGGTCAACTTTGTTGATAACCACAATTGGTTTCAGACCGTAGGCAAACGCTTTTTGCGTTACGAAACGAGTCTGCGGCATCGGGCCATCCATTGCGTCTACCAGCAGCAGAACTGAGTCAACCATGGACATAACGCGTTCTACTTCACCACCAAAGTCGGCGTGCCCTGGGGTGTCCACGATATTGATGCGGTAGTCGCGCCAGTTAATGGCGGTATTTTTCGCGAGGATGGTAATCCCACGCTCTTTCTCCAGGTCGTTGGAGTCCATGACGCGCTCGGTCAGCTCATTACGCTCACCAAACGTGCCAGATTGTTGCAGCAGCTTGTCGACCAGGGTGGTTTTACCATGGTCAACGTGCGCAATAATGGCGATGTTACGCAGATTTTCGATCACAACTTTGCCTCAGGCATTAGGAATAGCGCGCTATTGTACACGTATTAATCGAAGGACTGAACAGGATCACAAACATCTATTGCTAACAAGCTTACATTTCAGGGTTTGTGATCATTTTCACGAAGCACAGATTTGCACCAGTGCGCATTTATGCACCACAAAAGCGCATCACATTAGCACGCATGCACTATAATAGTGCATACTTTCCATTGTGGTGCAGTGCGTTTTCACGGTGGTGCGCATCATAACGCCTTTTGGGCTATTTTTGAAAGTTGGCACAGTTTTCGCTTAATCAAAATTACGGCAAACGCATTTTTTGAAGTGTTTGAAGTATTCGTTACCACGACGACAATGACAATTCCAGGAGATTTAAGTATGTCCGCAGAACACGTTTTGACGATGCTGAATGAACATGATGTGAAGTTCGTTGATTTGCGCTTCACCGATACTAAAGGCAAAGAACAGCACGTCACTATTCCAGCCCACCAGGTTAACGCTGACTTTTTCGAAGAAGGCAAAATGTTCGATGGTTCTTCCATCGGTGGCTGGAAAGGTATCAACGAATCAGACATGGTACTGATGCCAGACGCCTCTACCGCTGTTCTGGATCCCTTCTATGAAGAGCCGACTCTGATCATCCGTTGCGACATTCTGGAACCTGCTACCATGCAGGGCTATGACCGCGACCCGCGCTCTATCGCAAAACGTGCTGAAGAATACCTGCGTTCTACCGGTATTGCTGATACCGTTCTGTTTGGGCCTGAGCCTGAATTCTTCCTGTTCGATGATGTTCGCTTCAAAAGTGACATCTCCGGTTGCCACGTTGCTATCGATGATATTGAAGCAGCATGGAACTCTGATACCAAATACGAAGGCGGTAACAAAGGTCACCGTCCTGCTGTGAAAGGTGGTTACTTCCCGGTTCCGCCAGTAGACTCATCACAAGACATCCGTTCTCAAATGTGTCTGACCATGGAACAGATGGGCCTGGTTGTTGAAGCTCACCACCACGAAGTTGCGACTGCTGGCCAGAACGAAGTGGCTACCCGCTTCAATACCCTGACCAAAAAAGCTGACGAAATCCAGATCTACAAATATGTGGTGCACAACGTTGCTCACGCATTTGGTAAAACAGCGACCTTTATGCCAAAACCGATGTTTGGTGATAACGGTTCTGGTATGCACTGCCACATGTCTCTGTCCAAAAACGGTGTAAACCTGTTCTCTGGCGACAAATATGCTGGCCTGTCAGAAGAAGCGCTGTTCTACATTGGTGGTGTTATCAAACACGCTAAAGCAATCAACGCCCTGGCTAACCCATCAACCAACTCTTACAAACGCCTGGTTCCGGGTTATGAAGCACCGGTTATGCTGGCTTACTCTGCCCGTAACCGTTCTGCCTCAATCCGTATTCCGGTGGTTGCATCTCCGAAAGCTCGCCGTATCGAAGTTCGCTTCCCGGACCCGGCTGCTAACCCGTACCTGTGCTTTGCTGCACTGATGATGGCTGGCCTGGACGGTATCAAAAACAAAATCCATCCTGGCGAAGCAATGGACAAAAACCTGTATGACCTGCCTGCAGAAGAAGCAGCAGAAATCCCACAGGTTGCAGGCTCTCTGGAAGAAGCACTGAACGCACTTGATGCAGACCGTGAGTTCCTGACTGCTGGTGGTGTATTCACTGATGATGCCATCGACGCTTACCTGGAACTGCGTCGTGCAGAAAACGATCGTGTGCGTATGACTCCGCATCCGGTTGAATTCGAGCTGTACTACAGCGTCTGATTTATTAAAGAGTCATTTTTTGTTGCCGTGGAAACTTTCAGCCCATCTTCGGATGGGCTTTTTTCTCCGACAATAAAGTTTTTTGCCTCTTTTTTGTACCAATATCTACAAAGCACCAAAACAGTGCACAACATTCGGAGACTGCTGAATGGCAAGCGGCGCACTGCCCGATGCTGGGCAGATCCTTAATTCTCTCATCAACAGCATTCTGCTGGTTGATGACAACCTGGCGGTTCACTATGCGAACCCGGCAGCGCAGCAACTTCTGGCGCAAAGTTCCCGCAAACTTTATGGAACGCCATTACCAGAATTGCTGAGCTACTTTTCGCTCAATATCGGGCTGATGCAAGAAAGCCTGAATGCCGGCCAGGGTTTTACTGATAACGAAGTGACGTTGGTGATTGATGGGCGCTCTCATATTTTGTCGCTCACAGCGCAACGGTTGCCAGAAGGCTATATTCTGCTGGAAATGGCTCCGATGGATAACCAGCGTCGCCTGAGCCAGGAACAGTTGCAACAAGCGCAACAGGTCGCAGCCCGCGATTTAGTCAGAGGGCTGGCTCATGAAATTAAAAACCCGTTAGGTGGACTACGTGGTGCGGCGCAGTTACTCAATAAAGCGTTGCCAGACCCATCACTCACAGAATACACCAAGGTGATTATTGAGCAGGCAGATCGCCTGCGTAATCTGGTGGACAGATTGCTTGGCCCACAACAACCAGGCATGCATGTAACAGAAAGCATTCATAAAGTTGCCGAGCGGGTCGTTAAATTAGTGTCAATGGAACTGCCCGATAACGTTACCCTGGTCAGAGATTATGACCCGAGTCTTCCTGAGTTAGCGCATGACCCGGATCAAATTGAGCAGGTGTTACTCAACATCGTTCGTAATGCCCTCCAGGCGCTGGGGGAAGAGGGTGGTGAAATTACGCTGCGTACTCGTACGGCATTCCAGTTAACACTGCATGGTGTTCGTTACCGCCTTGCGGCCCGCATTGATATAGAAGATAACGGGCCCGGTATACCAGCACATTTACAGGATACGCTGTTCTACCCCATGGTCAGTGGCCGCGAAGGAGGTACTGGTTTAGGGTTATCCATTGCGCGCAATTTAATTGATCAGCATTCGGGAAAAATCGAATTTAACAGTTGGCCAGGCCATACCGAATTCTCGGTATACCTGCCCATTCGCCAGTGAGGTCTTTATGCAACGAGGGATAGTCTGGATCGTTGATGACGATAGCTCCATCCGTTGGGTGCTTGAACGCGCGCTCACTGGAGCCGGGTTGAGTTGTACCACCTTTGAAAATGGGAATGAAGTGCTGGATGCACTCGCGACAAAAACCCCGGATGTATTGTTGTCCGATATCAGGATGCCTGGCATGGATGGCCTGGCATTGTTAAAACAAATCAAGCAGCGCCACCCAATGTTACCGGTCATCATTATGACGGCACATTCCGATCTGGATGCTGCGGTAAGCGCCTACCAGCAAGGGGCTTTTGATTACCTGCCGAAACCTTTTGATATCGATGAAGCTGTCGCTCTGGTTGAACGTGCAATCAGCCATTATCAGGAGCAGCAGCAACCACGTAATGCACCTGTAAACGGCCCGACAACCGATATTATTGGTGAGGCGCCGGCAATGCAGGATGTATTTCGCATTATTGGCCGGTTATCCCGTTCTTCAATTAGTGTATTGATTAACGGTGAATCCGGTACTGGTAAAGAGCTGGTTGCCCATGCACTCCACCGCCACAGCCCGCGAGTGAAAGCGCCATTCATCGCACTGAATATGGCTGCCATTCCCAAGGACTTAATTGAATCAGAGCTGTTTGGTCATGAGAAAGGGGCATTTACCGGAGCCAACCAAATTCGCCAGGGGCGCTTTGAACAGGCAGATGGTGGCACACTGTTTCTTGATGAAATTGGTGATATGCCTCTTGATGTTCAAACACGCCTGTTGCGTGTGCTGGCCGATGGGCAATTTTACCGGGTGGGTGGCTATGCACCGGTAAAAGTCGATGTACGTATTATTGCCGCAACGCACCAAAACCTGGAGCAACGAGTCCTGGAAGGGAAATTTCGTGAAGACCTTTTCCACCGGCTTAATGTTATCCGTGTTCATCTCCCACCGTTGCGTGAACGCAGGGAAGATATTCCTCGCCTTGCTCGCCATTTCCTGCAAATTGCGGCCCGGGAGTTAGGTGTGGAAACCAAACAACTGCACCCGGAAACAGAAGCAGCATTAACCAGGCTGGCCTGGCCCGGGAACGTGCGGCAATTAGAGAATACCTGTCGCTGGCTGACCGTTATGGCTGCTGGTCAGGAAGTGTTGATTCAGGACTTGCCCACAGAGTTGTTTGAAAGTGTCGTGCCGGACAGTCCGACCCAGGCACTACCAGACAGTTGGGCTACGTTGCTGGCACAATGGGCAGACAGAGCACTGCGTTCCGGTCATCAAAACTTATTATCTGAAGCACAACCAGAAATGGAACGGACATTATTGACGACAGCACTGCGTCATACCCAGGGCCATAAACAGGAAGCTGCACGTTTATTAGGCTGGGGAAGAAACACGCTGACCAGGAAGTTGAAAGAGTTAGGGATGGAGTGATGGTATGAATTGTAAAGATGCAAAGCTATCAGCAAATTGCTGCTATTTTGTACTTTACTGTCTCGTCAGGTTCAGTATGATCTATCGCGTTCACGCTGGAGAAACATCATGCTGGAATCCTTAATTCAGGTTGTGTCGCAAGGCGCAGACGCAGGCCTTGCTGCAAGCCATACCCCACAAACTGCGGTGGCAGCACTATTATGTGCAGCACTGATAAACTTCTTTAATTGAAGTCTGTTTGTGCTGTACAAATAAAAAAGCGGGATATTTATATTCCCGCTTTTTTATTGTTAAATCACCCGAGAAAATTGCTGCTGGCGTGCCTTTTGCCGTAAATACGAGTCAAAGCACATACATATATTACGAATCAGCAACCGCCCTTTTGCCGTTACCTGAACCGAGCAGTCATCTGTCGCCACCAGGCCATCTTTCTCAAGGGGAGCAAGCAATGCCAGGTCTTCAGAAAAATAATCATCAAACTGAAGTTGCCACAGCTGCGCAATATCATTTTTGTTAAGCCGGAAATTACATATCAGGTTTTTAATCACATCACGGCGAATACAGTCATCACGGGTCAACGAGATACCACGCCAGAGCGCATTTCCCCGTTCTTCAACTTGCTGGTAATAGCTTTTTAGTTCTTTCTGGTTCTGGCTATAACTATCCCCGATCATGCTAATCGCTGACACTCCCATACCCAATAAATCGGTATCCCCCTGAGTGGTGTACCCCTGAAAATTGCGGTGCAGAATACCAGCCCGTTGGGCTACAGCCAGTTCATCATCGGGGCGGGCAAAATGGTCCATACCAATAAACTGATAGCCGGATTCAGTAAGAAATTGAATAGTTTGCTGGAGGATATCCAGTTTCTGGCTGGCTGATGGCAAATCGCCATCTTTGATTTTGCGCTGTGCCGCAAATAATGACGGCAGATGTGCATAATTAAACACACTCAACCGGTCCGGGTTTAATTCCGCCACACGCTGTAAAGTAAACGCAAAGCTTTCCGGTGTCTGCTTCGGCAGACCATAGATTAAGTCGATATTAGTTGATGTAAACCCAAGGGATTTTGCCCGCTTCACCAGAGTAAAAATGAAGTCTTCATCCTGCTCACGGTTAACCAGGCGCTGAACTTCTTTATTAAAATCCTGGACTCCCATGCTTAGCCGGTTAAACCCTTCGGCACGCAAATGATCGAGAATATCCAGTTCTATTTCCCGGGGATCAACTTCAATAGAAATTTCAGCCTGTGGCGCAAAATGAAAATTCTCACGCAACAACGACATCAGGCGAGTTATCTGGTCTTTAAGCAAAAAGGTCGGTGTACCGCCACCCCAGTGCAATTGGGTTACAGTGCGGGAAGCAAAAAGTGGTGACTGGTGCCGGATTTCTTTTTCAAGGAAATCGAGATACTGATCTGCTTTATGCTGTTGACGGGTTATCTGTTTATTACAGCCACAGAAGTAGCAGAGTTTGTGGCAAAACGGGATATGGACATACAACGATAAGGGCCGTTCAGGGTAGCGGCTAACTGCCACAGAAAAATCTGCCAGCGAATAGTCTGGTGAAAACTCAAGAGCAGTGGGGTAAGAAGTATAGCGTGGCCCGGAATAGTTATATTTCTGGATAAGGGCCAGGTCCCAGTCAACAACGTGCTCAGACATTCTCACTCCTTCCTGCGTACTTGCTGGCCGGCAAGCACTGCTTGCCGGCCCACTTCGCGCGTAATTATTCTTCCGCGCAACCACTTTTGGCGCTGCGATAAGCGCTGTAGTTTAGCGAATAACCACGCCAGATAACATATTACTGGCAGGACGACGAGTAAAATCCAAAACGCCGCAAGATTCAGTGATGGCCTCCTTTGAGCAGGCGCATCATATCTTCAGTCTGTTCTTCTTCTGATTCGTCATCGTCATAAGAAAGACCCAGTTGCTGCATCAATGCGTCGATGCGATCCAGTTTCTCATTAATCCAGGATTGCTCGTCATCACTTAATACCTGCCCTTCTTCGAGCCGTTCAAGTAGCGCATCCAGACGCTCATCCGTTTCCAGCATTTCCAGTTCTGCCTCGGGTGTCAGCATAGGCTTCTCACTCTTAGGTTTATACTGCCGATTGGTTACGTTCTGTTCTGAGGTTAACAGGACTGGCTTCTTACTGCCAATACGAGAATCTGTTTGCTGACGAGAGCCTTTATGATTTTGCCGACCCTGTTCATTACCAGAACGGCTGCCGGAAGGGTTCCCACGGTGTTTTTTCTGGCGCTTACGTTCGCGCCCTTCCTGGTTGAGTTCTTCACGCGATTTTTTATTGCGCGATTTCGACGGACTTTTGCCGCGAGGTGCAGTGGCGTGTTGCTTCATGACAGTTCTTCTCTGAGCCTTTTTATTCAGTATAGATTTGCGGCGAAATCTAGCAGAAACCAGGCAAATAAAAAAGGCGGCAGGTTAACCCGCCGCCATTTTCGTTTTGACACCCGTCATGGGTTCAACATTCCTTGTTCGCCTGAGACACCCCCTGTCCTCCCTCGGCATGCAACATTCCTTGCTGCTTTCCTGATAGCTCTTTAACACTTTCCGTGATAATTAAAGAATTGCCCGATCCTTATCTTCGCTTTCCCGGCGCTCCTGAATAACTCTCCCTGAGTTTGCTCCCTGATGCATCCCTGTATTTTGTATATACTTTACGCTGTTCAATTAAACGTGCAATAAACATGGTTTCAGATTATGGCTATTTCAGATATATCCATAGTCACAACACACTGTTTTTAATAATAATTATTAAATAGTCGCAAATAACAAAGTGCCAATGTCGTGCTGAAATGATGGCAAATGTCTTACATTTTCAATATGTAAAATTCGCTCTAACGGAAAGCATCATAGAAAATCCGCCTTTGGCACGGGTTCAGGTATAATCACGGCAAATTTATCCAGCGGAGAGAACCGTTTTGACTAACTGGAATTATCAATTAACGCACTTTGTCACCAGCGCACCGGATATCCGGCACCTGCCTGGAGATACAGGTATTGAAGTCGCGTTTGCGGGGCGCTCCAATGCAGGAAAATCCAGCGCACTGAATACCCTGACCAATCAAAAAAACCTTGCCCGTACCAGTAAAACACCCGGGCGCACTCAACTTATTAACCTGTTTGAAGTTGTTGAGGGTAAACGCCTGGTTGACTTACCTGGTTATGGTTATGCCGAAGTGCCAGAAGAAATGAAACGCAAGTGGCAACGTGCACTGGGTGAGTATTTACAAAAACGCCAGTGCTTACAGGGCCTGGTCGTTTTAATGGACATTCGACATCCATTAAAAGACCTTGACCAGCAAATGATCATGTGGGCAGTTGACAGCAATATTCCAGTACTTGTGCTGCTCACCAAGGCCGATAAACTGGCCAGTGGTGCACGCAAGAGCCAGTTGAATATGGTGCGTGAAGCAGCACTTGCTTTTAATGGTGATGTGCAGGTAGAAGCATTCTCATCCCTGAAAAAACTGGGGGTGGATAAATTACGGCAGAAGCTGGACAGCTGGTTTAGTGAACTCGCACCGGTAGAAGAACAAGCAGAACCGTCTCCTGAAGACGGAGAGTAAGCACAAACCGGTACAACAAGCTTGTATCGGTTTTTTCTTTTGCCCAATAAAAAACGCCCCAGTCACTAATGACTGGGGCGGCTAAAATATTCAGCCAAATCCGATTACGTGAAGTAAAAGGTCTGAAAGATAGAACATCTTACCTCTGTACCCTACGTCTCTAACTCTACTCTTTTTCTGGCTGTTAAAAAAGCATTTTTTGTAGTTTTTTTTCACCCTTTACATAGGGATTTCTAATGATCATCACAAAACGCTATGTTTTATGTTGTTTACTTACAAAAGATGGACATTTTATGAACGTTTAATGTGCTTTATCCCAGTCAGAACCGCTACCAACTTCCACCAGTAACGGCACATCGAGTTTCATACAATTTTCCATCAATTCATGCACTTTCTTCGCGACCAGATCAAGGCTGTCTTTGCGCACTTCGAACACCAGTTCATCGTGTACTTGCATGATCATTTTCACGGGTGGTTGCTCTGCCTGTAACCAGCAATCAACAGCAATCATAGCTTTCTTAATGATATCTGCGGCCGTACCTTGCATTGGTGCGTTGATAGCAGCGCGTTCGGCACCAGCTCGTCGGGCAGCATTGCTGGATTTAATATCCGGAAGATAGAGACGACGCCCCTCCAGCGTTTCAACATACCCTTGCTCTTTCGCCTGCACTCTGGTGCGTTCCATATAGTGCAGCACACCCGGATAGCGTTCAAAATACAGGTCCATATAACGCTGCGCTTCTTTACGTGGGATGTTCAGCTGGCGTGACAAACCGAATGCACTCATCCCGTAAATCAGGCCGAAGTTGATAGCCTTAGCACTCCGCCGTTGCTCAGTCGTCACTTCATCCAAAGTAAGGCCGAACACTTCTGCCGCCGTTGCCCGGTGAATATCTTTCCCTTCAGCAAATGCCGCCAGCAACCCCGCGTCCTGAGAAAGGTGCGCCATAATACGCAACTCAATTTGTGAATAGTCTGCCGAAACAATTAAATAATCATCCGGTGCAATAAATGCCTGGCGGATACGACGGCCTTCATCGTTACGTACCGGGATATTTTGCAGGTTCGGATCAGTGGAAGATAAACGCCCCGTCGCTGTCACAGCCTGGTGATATGAGGTATGCACTCGCCCGGTTTTGGGGTTAATCATCAACGGAAGTTTGTCAGTGTAGGTTGATTTCAGTTTTGCCAGACCACGATATTCTAAAATCACTTTTGGTAAAGGGTAATCCAGCGCTAATTCTTCCAACACTTCTTCTGAAGTTGAGGGGGCACCACCCGGAGTCTTCTTGAGAGGCTTAATACCCTGTTTTTCAAACAGGATGGTCTGCAGTTGTTTAGGTGAAGAGAGATTAAAAGGTTCACCTGCCAGCTCATGCGCTTTTAGCTCAAGCTCTGCCAGCCGGGTGGTCAACTCACCTGAATGCTGATGCAACACCGCCGGGTCGATTTTAACGCCATTACGTTCAATCCGTGACAGAACTGGCATCAGTGGCATTTCTATCTCGCGGAATACGTTCAATGGACCTTCAAGTTGCTGAAGCTTCGGCCACATTTTCAAATGCAGTTGTAAAGTTACATCGGCATCTTCAGCGGCATACGGACCCGCAGTTTCAATATCAATCTGGTTGAATGTGAGCTGCTTTTTCCCCTTACCTGCAATTTCTTCAAAGGTAATCGTTTTATGGTTCAGCCAGCGAGCAGAGAGACTGTCCATATCGTGACGCCCGGCCACACTATCCAGAATATAAGACTCCAGCATGGTATCAAACTCGACACCCGCCAGTTCAATGCCATAGTTTTGCAAAATCCCACGGTCGAACTTGAGATTCTGCCCCACTTTACGGACATCATCACTTTCCAGTACTGGACGCAGTAATTCCAAAGCGCGTTCCCGAGAAATCTGTTCAGGTGCATCCAGGTAATCATGTGCAACCGGAATATAAATAGCCTGGCCCGGCTCTGTTGCAAAAGATAAGCCCACCAGATTTGCCAGGATGTTATCCAGGCTGTCTGTTTCGGTATCGAATGCCACAAGTGGTGCCGCCTGGATTTTATTTATCCATGTAAGTAAGGTTGCTTCGTCCAATACAGTGACGTAGTTATCTCGCGATAGTGCAGGCGCAGCCTCCGCTTCAACCGCTTCAACCTGAGTGTTGCCTACCGCCTGAACAGGCTTCGCACCTTTTGCTTTAAGCCATTTGCCATTTTCAACATCACTGATCCAACGCTTAAATTCGTACTGACTGAACAAAGACAGTAAGGCATCGTTTTCTGGGGGTTTTACATCCAGCTCTTTGTAAGATAATTCCAGCTCAACATCCGTTTTGATGGTTGCCAGCTTGTAAGAAAGCCAGGCCATTTCTTTGTTGTTTTCCAGTTTATCTGCCATGGTTTTCGCACCGCGAAAAGACAAACCAGCAATTTTTTCCGGGTGGGCATATAGCGTGCTAAGACCGCCAAGCCCTTGTATAAGTGCCTGCGCTGTTTTCTCGCCTACACCAGGAACACCGGGGATGTTATCTGAGGAGTCGCCCATTAATGCCAGGAAATCGATAATAAGCTCGGGCGGTACACCATATTTTTGTTGCACCTCTTCCGGGCCAAGAACCGTGTTGGTCATGGTATTAATCAGCGTTACCCCAGGCGTTACCAATTGCGCCATGTCTTTATCACCGGTGCTAATCAGTACTGGTTGACCGGCATCATTAGCCTGCTTTGCCAGGGTACCGATAACATCATCAGCTTCTACCCCTGGAATTACCAGCAGCGGTAAGCCCATTGCCCGGACCATTTCATGCAATGGCGCAATTTGCACCCGCAGGTCATCCGGCATTGGCGGGCGATGAGATTTATAATTTTCAAAAAGCTCATCGCGAAAGGTTTTGCCTTTAGCATCAAACACAACTGCCGCATGAGAAGGATTAAACTGCATCAGCAAGCTACGCAGCATATTGAGTACACCATACATCGCGCCTGTCGGCTCTCCAGCACTATTAGTAAGGGGTGGGAAAGCATGGTACGCGCGATAAAGGTAAGAGGATCCATCGACGAGGATAAGCGGATTGTCAGCGATCTGAGCCATAGTCTTTTTGCCTGGTTGCAGTTTAAGCCTCAAGGATGCCATACACCGCAGTTAACATGAACTTTTCACCCTATTTTTATCACGAATTAACTCAGATCATGTGGCAAAATCTGTGGATCTGCCTGTGGATAACTTTGTGTATGGTTTTGAAAAAAAAGGTATACTCCATAGTGAGTAATAACAAAAAAATATTTAAAATCAAACAACTAAAAGCCATACACTGGTCTATTTTTCACCCAGCTAATATAGCTGTAATGTGGATATAAAAAGCATCAGTCAAAATAATCTGCTAATAATTTTTCACGTAATCAATAACGGTTCACCCCGTCATCGATAACGCCTCTACACTATTTCTGTTAAGATCACCGCTCTGTTGCACATGCCTCAGGCTATGCCCATTCATTAATTGAAAAAAAATCATGTCGAGATTGTTCGCCACAATCATATTATTACTAAGTATTTTGCTGACTGTACTGGTTACAGTATTTTTCTCTGTTCCTATTATCTGTGCCGGGCTGATAAAACTGGTATTGCCAGTACCTGGTGTCTGGCGAGCAATCTCTTTGTTTTGTGACGCATGTATGAAGGCCTGGTGCACCAGCCTGGCGGTTTTACTGCGGCTAAATCCTTTTCTGCAATGGGAAACTGAAGGACTGGAAGGGTTGAGTAAACAAAACTGGTATCTGTTAATTTGCAACCATCAAAGCTGGGCAGATATTGTTGTGTTATGTGTGCTTTTTCGGCGTCATATTCCGGTAACAAAATATTTCCTTAAACAACAACTGGCCTGGGTACCTTTTTTAGGGTTGGCTTGTTGGGCGCTGGATATGCCATTTATGCGCCGTTACTCACGCAGTTATTTACTACGTCACCCCGAACAACGGGGTAAAGATGTTGAAACAACACGCCGCTCATGTGAGAAATTTCGATCTCATCCCACAACAATTGTTAATTTTGTGGAAGGCTCACGCTTTACTGAAGAAAAACGCCATGCACTACGTTCTCCTTATCAGCATCTGCTACCACCAAAAGCAGCCGGCGTTGCTATGGCGTTAAATGTACTGGGTGAACAGTTCGATAAATTACTTAATGTTACACTGTGCTACCCGGAGAACAGGGATAAACCATTCCGTGATATGTTGAGCGGCAAGCTGACACGTATTGTGGTGCGTATAAATTTAGTGCCAGTGAATGAAACAGAGTCACTGCATGGTGATTATGTTAATGATAAAAGTTTTAAGCGTTATTTTCAGCGCTGGTTAAACACGTTATGGCTTGAAAAAGACCAACAGCTCGACGCACTCTATCGGCCAAAAGGATTAGGACCAGAAAATCAGTACCCAAAAGATAATTCACCAGAGATAAATATCAGTAACGAATCCTGAAAGTGTAATAAAAAACGCCGAACATAAGTCGGCGTTTTTTGTACTCAATTACATACGCATATGTATCAAGTTTACTTCTGTTTAAGCAAGTAGTTCACGGTATCAGCATACTGTTGAACAAAGGCATCCATATTACTGGTATCCATACCCTGTGGCCTCAACATGTACTGACCATTAACATACATTGCTGGCACACCCTGCAACTGCAAGTCAGCGGCCGCTTTTTCCTGTTGTGCAACCAGTGATTTCACCACAAAACTATTCCATGCAGCATCGTACTCTTCAGGTTTCACGCCAGCATCAATAAAGACCTGGCGAATATCAGCTACCGTTTGTACGGTCTGTGTTTTCTGTACGGCATCAAACATGCGGTCACTGATTTTATCTTCCACACCCAACGCCATTGCGACAGCCCATGCCTGAGTTAATTGCTTGCCCAATGGCCCAAGAAACTCAACGTGGTATTTGGTCATTTTAACGCCTTCTGGCAGTTTCTTTTTCACAGCATCAGAAACATGCAGCACATGCTCAAATTCATAGCAATGCGGGCAGTAAAATGAGAAAAACTCCAGAACCTGGGGTTCTCCCGGAACCGGTGTTTTAAGTGTTATGTACTGTTGGCCATCCGTATATTGCGCAGCAGATGCACTAAACGCCAGGATCATACCCGCCAGCGCCAGCCAAATCTTTTTCATACAAGTTCTCCCAAATAAAACGTAATCATCAATACATTGGCGTTAATTGTAAGGGTGGTTCCTGAAGAACCTTCTTCTGCTCGATAAACACAGCAGTTTGTCTCCGCCAGAAGTCTTCTTCCTGGAGCCAGGGAAAACTACGGGGAAATGCAGGATCTTCCCAGCGTTTAAGCTGCCAGGCCAGATAGTAAATCATGCGCATAGCACGCAAAGGCTCAATTAGTGCGAATTCACGAGTATCAAATGAGCAAAACGCTTCATATGCCTCAACAATCATTTCTAATTGCAGACGTTGTTCAGTGCGATCCCCGTTCAGCAACATCCAGATATCCTGAATTGCAGGCCCACTTCTGGCATCATCAAAATCAACAAAGACTGGCCCATCACGCCACAATATATTTCCAGGGTGGCAATCACCATGTAAACGAATCGCTGTGTAATCAGTGAACCAGTGTGCAGTAACTGCTTCAGATAAATCACACACAGCAGCCAGAAATGCCTCTTTGAGTGATGCGGGGATTAATGTAGCCTGATGATATTGTTCAAGAGGCTCAGCAAGCCAGGTATGCAAATCAAAGGATGGACGATGAATAAAAGGGGCTTTGCGTCCAGTCTGGTGGATGCGACCTAAAGCGTACCCGACACTTTCCATTTGGTCTGGATTATCATTTTCATACTGACGCCCACCGGCGCTTGGGAAAACAGCATAACGAAAACCTTCATGCTGTATAAGACTTTGACCGGAAAAGAGTAGAGGCGCAACAACGGGTATCCCTTCGTCTTGAAGGGAGAGCGTAAACCGGTGTTCTTCTTCAATTTGCGCATCTGACCAGCGGTGAGGGCGATAGAATTTTACGACATACCGTTTACGGTCTTCATCCATAAACTGATATACACGGTTTTCATAACTATTAAGTGCCGTTAACCCGGAATCAACCCGGATGCCACAATCGAACAAGGCATCCATGATGATATCCGGGTTTAATGTCTGAAAATTAAAAGCGTTGTCAGTCATTCTGGTTTGAGTTCAGGACATGAAGTCTACAGAATAACACTGAAAGAGCAGTACTAACGATGCGACTTACAACCTTTTACTCTTTAATGACCCCGCGAGCTTTCAACAGCGCAGTTTTAAAATCTTCTTCGTAGTCTTTCTGTAAACCAGGAATAGTGGCGTCTTTCGCGCTGTCGCGCATTTTGAGATGGTAGATAAGAATATCATCAGTAAGATCAACCAACGCCCCTTTAAAACCTGACTCATCTGCCAGTTTTTGTAAAAATTGCAGTAAATTAAGATCAGGGTCTTTCTGCCAGGCTGGCTGAAGCAATTCGATCACTTCATTAAGGCGTTTACATTTCATGATTGTGCTCCTTTGTCTTCACCTGAATACGGTAGCAGGCTAAAACCCACATTTAAAGAGGCGATATTCAGTGAGCCATATTACCGGGATTACAGGTGCCGTGTTAGCAGGTGGCAAAGCAACACGTATGGGAGGAAAAGATAAAGGTCTGTTACACCTTAAAGGTCGTGCCCTCTGGCAGCATGTTGCCGAAAAATTACAGTCACAAGTAGATCTTGTAGTTATCAATGCCAACCGTAATCTGGATCTTTACCAGGCAAGCCACCTGCCAGTGGTTCGGGATACGATTGCTGACTATCCGGGTCCACTGGCTGGAATGCTGGCAGTCATGGAAACATGCCGGGCAGAGTGGTTCTTATTTTGTCCCTGTGACACACCCAATATTCCCACCGATCTTGTAAGCCGCCTTCTGGATAAGCGAGGAAATGCCAGTGTAGTCTGGGTTAATGACGGAGAGCGAGATCACCCAGGCGTGGCACTGGTGCATCATTCCCTGGCCGGGAAAATGCGCCAATATCTGTTACAAGGTGAGCGACGCGTACTGGCTTTTTTCCGCCTGGTCGGTGGGCATTGCGTTGTATTTGCCAACAGCCATAACGCATTCGCGAATGTGAATACTCCGGAAGACCTCGCCCGCTGGCAAACACCGCCTCTTCTGTGTTTTGCAGCTAAAAGCGGTACCGGAAAAACAACTCTGCTAAAAAAAGTCATTCCGTTATTGAGAGATGCAGGCATCCGCCCCGGGTTAATTAAACACACTCACCATGATATGGATGTGGATACACCAGGCAAAGACAGCTATGAACTAAGAAAAGCTGGAGCCCTACAAACGCTTGTCGTATCAGCCCGGCGTTGGGTGCTGATGACCGAAACGCCTGATAATACTGACGTGGACTTGTTCAGTCTGGCAAAAAAACTGGATCCAGCAATGGTTGATCTTATTCTGGCTGAAGGCTTCAAACATGAGTCTGTACCTAAAATCCTTTTATACCGGTCAATGACAGGCCACAAGCTGGAAATAGATGAATATGTGGTTGCCATTGCCACTGATACTCCGCTGGATGTTACCGTTCCTCAGTTAGATATCAATGATCCCGCGGCAGTTGTGCAGTTTATTGTTCGGTGGATGCAGCAATAAGCACCAGCGGTTCTGGCGGAAACAGCGACGGTCTGCGGATGTGCCGCCTCTGTCGGCGCGACCCGGGGGTGTGCAGGCACAGCGGAATAACCTGACGTGAAGGAAGGTGTTCACGGGGGTGAGAGGGTGGATGAATGGGCTGAGATACAAAAGCAAAAAACCCCCAGCTTTCGCTGAGGGTTCTTCTTAATTGAAGCCTGGCAGTTCCCTACTCTCGCATGGGGAGACCCCACACTACCATCGGCGCTACGGCGTTTCACTTCTGAGTTCGGCATGGGGTCAGGTGGGACCACCGCGCTCTTGCCGCCAGGCAGATTCTGTTTTATTCACCGCCTCACGGCCATGAATATTATCCGTCAACAGGCTGAAAATTTCGTCTCTCTCACACCAAAACATCTTTGGCGTTGTAAGGTTAAGCCTCACGGTTCATTAGTACCGGTTAGCTCAACGCATCGCTGCGCTTACACACCCGGCCTATCAACGTCGTCGTCTTCAACGTTCCTTCAGGACTCTCAAAGAGTCAGGGAGAACTCATCTCGGGGCAAGTTTCGTGCTTAGATGCTTTCAGCACTTATCTCTTCCGCATGTAGCTACCGGGCAGTGCCATTGGCATGACAACCCGAACACCAGTGATGCGTCCACTCCGGT
>NZ_LYRP01000005.1 GCF_001655675.1 Mangrovibacter phragmitis
CTGGGCCCAACCACAGCCGGGCGCATGGACTCCTATGTGGATTTACTGCAGTCCCACGGTGGCAGCATGATTATGCTGGCGAAAGGCAACCGCAGCCAGCAGGTGACGGATGCCTGTAAGAAACACGGTGGCTTCTACCTGGGCAGCATTGGTGGCCCGGCGGCGGTGCTGGCGCAACAGAGTATCAAGAGCCTGGAGTGTGTGGCTTACCCGGAACTGGGTATGGAAGCTATCTGGAAAATCGAGGTGGAAGATTTCCCGGCGTTTATCCTGGTGGACGACAAAGGTAACGATTTCTTTCAGCAAATCACCAACAAATGCGATAACTGTGGAATGAAATAACTAACAGAGCAAGCCGTTCACAGCTCTGCCACATAGACTGCGTCACATTTATGGCTCGCTACGGTGAGCCATAAACGTGATGAAAAAGAAGGAAAAAATGTGTTTTTCCCTTCTTTTTAGTTAGCAGACGAAAATCAATGATTTGATTTTCCTTGTTTTTTATTAGGTGGCATCCTCTCGTTCTGTGCGGGCATGAGGTTTACCATCAGCCTCGTGGCTCACTACAGTGAGCCATATTTTTTGGAAAAACAGCCCGGCAAAACCGGCCTGCAAGAAAGTTCTTTCACCGCATGGTATCAGCCAGATAAACAGCCATATTGTCACCTTTATTGTTATCAATATTTAACACTATTCACCCATCTTGCTTATAGCTCAGCCATTTCCGCCACGGCATAATTTTCCTTGTTCCACCCGACAAAACTAACAATAAACTGGAACACTATTTGTCTGCCCATCAATTCACCTGGTACATCAGCAATAATGGATAATGCAAACCATGTCTGACGCACACTTCGCCGCACCCTTATTTATTCAGGAAAAAAATGAAGAGGACATCAATCTCGCTCTGACACCCTGGTTTTGTAACACGCCCAATGGGCCAGTCTGGGTTGCCGAACCCGCACCCGAAATAGTGCGTGTGGAAGCTGTACCCACCAACCCGGCAATTGCCATGGGCACACCTTATGTTGTCGCGGATATTGTGAAAGTGATACCGAACCCACCCTGGGGTACAGAAACACAGCTGGGATTCAGCGCGACAGAAGTGGTTTTTGAGCCTTTCTGGGCCACCCCGGCTATTGCGGCGGCATTTGGAGCGACGCTGATTCAACCCGGGCAGGCGATTCAGGTTTCCAGCCCGGTAAACCCACTACAATATGTAGAATATGATTATGGTGTATTTGCCGGCCACTGGTCTCCCTACCAGGGCACGGGCAATACGCTACTGACTGTTTCCTGCACTGATCTTGAACACCACGATTTTCCCCATGTGTTCGCTTCCACAGACCCGCTACAACCTCTGGTGGTTTCGGTAGGCCGTTACTGGCCTGAACAGGCTATTATTCGTGTCGCAGACCTGTGGGTAAAACAGGGCGACGCATTGTATATTCCGCCCAAGCCAGCACTGCCCAACCAGGTTTGCCTTGATTTGCATAATAACCGTAATTCGGCACTGGCATGCTGGGGTAATATTCGCCAAAACAGCATAACAACACACACGCTATTACAACAAAACAACGGGTACTTCTACTGGTACTGGAATGCTCTGGCAACAGTACACAGTCGCCCGGTCATGCCTGGTTAATTTATTTTTTGGAGAGAGTTTTATGGCAGACATCAGTGAACTCACCAGCGATAACGCAGTGTATAAAACGTTACTGGAATCGACCCTGGCTATTCCGTGGAAAATAGACTGGTCAACCATGTCATTCGCCTATATAGGCCCACAAATCGAACCACTTTTAGGCTGGGAACAGGCCAGTTGGGTTTCTGCTGAAGACTGGGCAATGCGTATTCATCCTGAAGACCGGGAGCGTGTGGTCAACTTCTGCATTGCCCAGTCTCAGGCTGGCGTAGATCATGAAGCCGATTACCGGGCACTGACAAAAGATAATGGATATGTGTGGATCCGCGATGTCGTGCATGTGGTGCGCAAGGAAAATGGAGAACCAGACAGCCTGATTGGTTTCATGTTTGATATCAGTGAACGGAAGAAAACAGAGGAAAAACTCATTGCGCTGCAAAAAGAGCTCGAAGCTTTATCTTACAAAGACGGGCTTACAGGTATTGCTAACCGCCGCCGCTTTGACGCCACGCTCGCCGTGGAGCTGGAAAGCGCCCGACGGGGAAAAACCCCTTTGTCACTGTTGATGCTGGATATCGATTTCTTCAAACAGTTTAATGACATGTACGGCCACATTCAGGGAGACCAGTGTTTGATCCGTGTCGCACAAACCCTGAGCCTGGCCCTTGAAGGCCCACGTGACCTGGTTGCCCGCTATGGTGGCGAAGAGTTTATCATTATCCTGCCCAATGCTGATGCTGTTATGGCAGGCAATATTGCAGAGCGTTGCCAACGACTTATCGCCAAACAAGCCATTGAGCATAAAGGTTCACCACACCAGGGGCTTGTCACCACCAGCATAGGTTGCCTCACTGCCATGCCAGATGAATCATTAAAACCGACCGAATTTATTCGCAAGGTGGACCAGTTACTTTACCGGGCCAAACAAAATGGCCGTAACTGTGTTGAAAAACAAGCGCAGTAACTCATGAAGGCCACACCTACGTGGCCTTTTGGCATTAACGGCGAGCAACCTGCTCACCTTCTTTCTGACCAGCAATGCTCTGTGCGTAATTGCCACTCAGGCAACCGTACGTTTTGCCTTTGCAGGTAATACCACCAGAAAACTGGCAAGTGTGAACAAGGCAATAATCCAGGCCATTGTCCAGGTGTACCGTCGTGGAAGAAAGCCAGTAACAGTGATGGAATAATACCATTGCCATATTGCAACGCCCCTGTCAAAGCAGAGTCAGCACCAGCGATATGTAGCACTTCATCCAGCGCAGCCGATGTGGATATTGCCGCGATTATCCCGTTCATAGAAAAGAAGATAAAAAACAGTAATCACAATACTGGCAATCCCGGCCAATTAATGCACCGAGAATGGCAATAAGGGCGACAGGTGTTTTTGCGGGGGAAGGCGTTCCCGCCCTGGCCCAGGAGACAGGAAAGAAACACAACAGAAAGGAACGGTGTGCTACACCAGTTAAGTGAACCATGCAGATACCCCGGCGATAGCGGCCAGGGAAGCAGGAACAATAGTCAGGACCAGCACCGTTTGTTTGTGTATCGCCTTATGTAACATACCCGAAAACTCACCACGAAAACCGTTTATTTCACCGCGCATGGCGGCCATTTCGCCACGTAATTCCCCCATATCACCGCGCAACTCCTCACGCAACTCACTCATTTCACCGCGCAACTCCTCACGCAGCTCACTCATTTCACCGCGCAACTCCTCACGCAACTCACCCATTTCAGCACGTAACTCACCACGCAACTCGGTAATATCAGATTTAGTAGCAAACTGTTCAGAGCGTGTGGTTAATGCGGCAAGGTTTACCCGGATATCGGCGACATCGACTTCGAGCTTCCCCACCCGCAGGCCGAGATTCTGCAAAAAATAATCCCGTGAGCCCTGATGTGGGTAGCGATTTTTGAGGCGACAAACACGCACACTGGTGATTTTGGGCATACTACTCATACGTTATGTTTCCTTACCTGAACACACTCTTCCTGTTAACACGAATTATCCCCTGTTTTTTGACAAGGGAAAATAGTGCTTCGAATAACTCTGCAATTCTCATCGCAGAAAAATCACGCAAGAATGAAACAGTTTCAGGAAGATGCAGCGAGACGCGCAGCAAACAGCAAAAACAAACCACCGGTAATACGGTTAAGCCAGCGAGCCACAGCAGGCTTTTTCAGAATATGGGCCACACGGCGTGATGCATTAATAAGCGTGAGTGACCAGAGTGTCCCCAACACCACATGAATGGATACCAGCAAGAAAGTCCACTCTACCGGATTGTGCCCCATCGGGATAAATTGCGGCAAAAAAGAGACATAAAACACACCAACTTTAGGATTCAACACGTTGCCCAGCACCCCACGGATAAACCAGTTACCGTGCCGGGCAGTTCCCTCGCCTTCGTTTAATTGAGGCGTTACAGGGGTACGTAACATATGAAAAGCAAGCCAGCACAAATACACCGCACCAGCCCATTTCAACAGCATGTAAGCCAGTTCAGAAACAGCCAGTAGTGCCGCCAGGCCAAATGCGACCATCGCGCCCCAAATAAAGCACCCGGTATTAATCCCCAGCGCAGCCATAAACGCTTTCCGGCTACCTTCAACGGTTGCCGTGCGTAAAATCAGTGCGGTATCAAGACCAGGCGTGATTGTCAAAAGTGAGGCTGCAAGGGAGTAGGCAAGAAGGGAATCAGTGACCGTCATTTTCGAGCTCCGAAAGAGTGGAAATTACATAAATCCCCCCGTACAGACAAGCTTTTTATACAAAAAAATCTCACGCCCTTCCATGGGCCGCGATAATCAATCAAGCAAAGATGGATCCTGGCGAATCATCAGTTGTTTCATTTCTTCAAAATGCTGGCGTGAAAAATCGGCAATTTTTTCCCAGTCTTGAGCTGTTTTTTCCGCAACTTCATCAGCAAGTATGCGCAACGGTTGCCCGGTGGACCAGGCGGTAACCAAAATCTGGCAGGCCCGCTCAAGTGTCCAGATATCATCAAATGCTTCGCCAATATCTGGCGCCGTCACCAGAACGCCATGGTTGCCCATCATCAGGCGTTTGTTACCTGCCAAAAGCCCGGCCAGGCGTGCGCCTTCCTGTACTGTATCAGCCATGCCACCATACAGTGAATCGAAAGAAACACGGTTAAAGTAACGCGCCGTATTCTGGTCGACTGGCGGAATATGTGGGTGCGCCAGGCAGGCTACACTGGTGGTGTAGACCGGGTGTAAATGCAACACCACTTTGACATCAGGCAAACGCTGGTGAATTTGCCCATGAATAGCCCACGCCGTTGCATCCACATCCTCACGCTGTGCCGCTTGCGGGTCATCAGCATGTAATAACAGCAAATCACTGGCCCGAATGCGGGAAAAATGCATCCACTTTGGGTTCAGTAAAAACTGTTTTCCATCTGGCGATAATGCCGCACTGAAGTGATTGGCAACCGCTTCATGCATACCTTCATGCGCAATGATGCGGAATGTGGCAGCCAGGTCGATACGCGTTTGTTCTTCATGAGAAAGCGCCATAAATTACCTCACCTTACAGGAAACGAAGAAAACCGGGAGCTGTTATTGAGCCTGTGGCATCAAGGTTTTCAGGTCTGCTTTCGTGGGGGCCTGGAAATTATATTTTTTGAGCAATGCAGCGTACTCCGGTGTTTTTTGGTATGCCGCCAGCGCCTTTTCCAGCGCCTGCTTAACTTCTGTGTTGCCTTTCTTCACCCCAAAACCATTGAGCACCGGATAAATCAGGGTATCGGAGGAAATAACAATACGATTACCCAGTTTGGCCGTGACACCACGGGCCACAGCCGCATCCGTTATCTGCGCCTCAACAGCATGAGATAATAACGCCTGAGTGGTTTGTGGATCGGTGGTGAATTCGCTCAGCGCAATAGGTTTCAGCCCTTTTTTCACGCAATAGTCGTCAGAAAGCTTATGTAACTGTTGGAGCCAGGAAGTGGCTCCCATTGAACCAATTTTGTGGCCACAAAAATCTTCAGGTTTTTTAGGCTGATAACTGCTGCCTTTCAATGCAAGGATGGACTCACCACTCTTAAGATAAGGCACCATATCAATAACTTTCAGGCGTTCAGCGGTGATATACATTGACGAGTTGGTGATATCAAAACGTCCTCCCTGTAAACCGGGGATCAGGTTAGGGAAACGGGTATCCAGGTTTTCAGCCTTGCGCCCCATCACTTTCGCCAGGCCATTCAGAAATTCAATATCAAACCCAGCCGGGTGATTATTTTCCATGTATTCATAGGGGTAAAACGTCATATCGGAACCCGCGATAATTTTTCCGGGCTGCATAAATGCCAGTGAACTGAATGACGCCATAGCGGTGGCCGCGCCAACCAGGCATAACACAACAGGGCGAAGCGAAGTGCGTAGCTGTTTCATAAAACCTCCAAAGATAAAATATCAGGCACTGGCAAGATCGTTTCCGGCCTGTTGAACAAAAAAGGATGCACCACGGGGTTTTTGCGGCAAACGTAACTGGTTGTCTGTACTGCGAATCAGACCGCTCTCTTCACCCGCAACCAGTGTGCCGGTATGAATACTGGGTAACGGGTTTTCTCCATAAGGCAACGCATCTTCAGCGGCGTATACCGTAATGAATAATGTTCGCGGATGTTCCGTTTCATTCGGGCTTGATGCATGCAGCAACCGGGTGTGCATAAAGCACACTGAGCCAGAGGGGCCAAAGCAGGCTACAGGCTCCTGGCAATGTTGTGCGACAACCGTCTCTTCCACAGCCCCGGTAAATTTTCCATTCTGCCAGTGAGACCAAAGCGGCCCCTGGTGGCTGCCCGGAATGACGTTGAGTGGGCCATTTTCTGGCGTAACATCGCTGACCATCAAAAGCGCCGTTATCAGGCTGTCATTGCTATGAGGCGTGAATAAAAAATCCTGATGCCATTTCACCTGTGTCGCAGTGTGTGGCAATTTGGAATTGATTTTGCTGTGATGAAACCGCGTGCCGTTATGGCCGATTAACTGGGCCGCAATCTTTGCCATACGTGACTTCAACGCGGTGTGCAGGTAAGACGCAGATATCTCGGTTGGTGATGTTACCCGGCGTAAAGAAGGATGTTCCGGACTATGGTCACTTTCCAGATCAAAGCGTGCACGACCATCCAGTGTCTCGCCCCAGGCATTATCATGATGACGGCTGTCTTCAACCCAGGTATCAAAGTCTTGTTGCAATGCATTGATTTCACTGACAGTTAATACATTTTCGACTACCAGAAAACCTTGTTGATGAAACTGTTCAATTTGCCACTGTTCAATCACAACATGTTCCTCTCAAAATACGGGTTCATTAAGCAAGGGAGACATCTTTAAGGAACGCGCCAACACGCGGGTTCAGCCCCTCACGCAATACGGCAGGTGTGTCATCACATACCACACGCCCTTTTTCCATAAAGACAATTCGGTCAGAAACTTTAAAAGCAAAATTCATTTCGTGAGTCACTATCACCATCGTTATCCCTTCATGGGCGAGAGCTTCGATAACCTGCAAAACCTCGTTAACCTTTTCGGGATCAAGTGCCGATGTAGGCTCATCAAACAGCATGATTTGAGGGCGCATCATCAACGCGCGGGCAATCGCCACTCGTTGTTGTTGCCCTCCAGAAAGTTGGTGAGGATATTTCCAGGCGTGTTCCAGCATGCCTACTTTATTTAGCAGTTCGCAGGCTCGTTGTTTTAATTCAGATTCAGGAGCCAGACGGTGGTAACGTGGTGCCAACAACAGGTTGTTCATCACAGATAAATGCGGAAACAAGTTAAAGCTCTGGAACACCATACCGATATTCAGACGGTGTTCAGCATGCTCTGTAAAGCGCGGTTTCTGCCGGTTACTCCGGTCAAGATGAATAAAGGGCTGTCCATTGATTTTAATTTCCCCGTTATCAATTTGCTCAAGTCCGTTCAGCAAACGAATCAGTGTGGTTTTCCCAGAACCTGACGGGCCGATTACCGACACCACTTCACCCGGGTGAATGTTCAGGCTCACCGCCCCCAGAACTTCCACATTGTTGTATGCTTTTTGCAGTTTAAATGCCTGCAATGCGGGCCCGTCTGTTGCACTGGTCAGGCGTTTTGTGCTTTCCGGTTGCTGTGTTGCCAATGCCAGCATGGTGGCATCAACTTCACGGCTGGTATTGCGCCGGGTAACATCCAGATAACGTTCCAGTTGTTTCAGCAGGAAATCAAATACCGTAACAATCAGCACGTAATAAAATGCAACCGCAGCCATGGTCTCCATCACAAGAAAGTTCTGCGAATAAAGCCGCTGCCCTACCATCAGAATTTCGGTCAGGGAAATAACCGACACTAACGAACTGAGCTTAACAATCGCGATATATTCATTTGCCAGAGCAGGTAATGCCACGCGCAAAGCCTGGGGAATGACCACTCGCCATTGAATACCGGCATAACGTAACCCCAGAGCCCGTGCCGCTTCACCCTGCCCTTTCGGAATAGACAACAACCCACCACGATGAATCTCAGCTACATAGGCGGCCTCACTCAGGACCATGGCAATCAAACCGGACCAAAATGGGTCACCAAGAACCACGGAAGACCCAGGAAAAGCCTGAGGCAGGTTGTAGACAAAAATAAGCAATACCAGCAACGGCATACTGCGAAATAACCAGATATAGCACCGTGCAGGAAGGCGTAAAAATAAATGGGAGGATTGCTTCGCCAGGGCAAGAAGAAAACCAAATACAATACTGACGCCCCAGGTCAAAAGACTGAGCTTAATAACAGTCCAGGTGGCCCGCCAAAAGTCTGCATCACTGAACAGACTCAACATGTAGTTCCAGTCAAAAGTCATGGGCTATTTCGCTCATTTAAAATAATGGAATTACGCGATACCCCATGGGCAATAATGGGGCGTTTACCGTAATCATCTTTGAGTTACACTATGTCGGCACTCCTGCGATGGTGGCAACTAGTAAATTTTTTGTCTTTAACTTTAAAAAAACTATGCAGACTGGTTAACACATAGAAAACACACAGAATATTCACACCCACATATAATCAACAATAAAAAAACAATTACACACATAAAAAAACGCACACCCTAATCAAACGTTAAAACGCACAACCAGAGTGCAATTAATGAATCAAATAAGGGCGTGCGTATTATTTTGGTGCAAAATAAAAAATAACCTTGAGAAACCACATCCTCAATTACGTTCATCACGTAAAAAGGCCAGAGAAAGTAATGCATTCATAAACCAGAGAATAATGGTGGTGGTATGTTCACTGGCATGATGCTTGCAGGACTGGTTAGCCTGAAACTATACCGATTAAGTCAGTAACAATATTTATTAAATGGTCTCTGCTATGACACGATTTACACTTAAGCAACTGAAGTATTTCGTCACTGTCGTTGAGACAGAGAGCATCGCTGAAGCTTCACGACAACTACATATCGCTCAACCTTCCATTTCCATCGCGATTAAAAATCTGGAAGATACTTTCGACCAGCAACTGTTTATTCGCCACCATGCACAGGGGGTATCCCTGACTTCTGGCGGTCGCCGTTTTTATGAGAAAGCCAGAGAGTTACTCCGCCTTTCTTACGAGTTTGAGCAGAATTCCCGGGCAGATAAAGATATGGTTTCCGGTACTATCTCAGTCGGTTGTTTTGAATCTGCAGCCCCCTTGTATATGCCCAAACTGGTGGCAGGCTTCACCAAAATCTACCCGGAAATTACTATTCAGTTGTATGACGGTGAGCAACATGAATTAATGCACGGCCTGCACCGTGGGCGCTTTGACCTGGCATTTTTATATGATCTTGAATTAGGCAATACCATTCACAAAGAAGCGCTTAACGCGCCACATAAACCTTACGCTCTGCTTCCTGAACGCCACCGTCTGGCAAACCGCAAAAGTGTTACTTTGCAGGAATTAAGCCGTGAACCAATGATTTTATTGGATGCCGTACCCAGCAAAAATTATTTCATCAACATCTTCAAAGAAAAAGGATTTAACCCGGAAGTCGCTTACAGCTCTCCATCAATTGAGATGGTTCGTTGCATGGTCGCCCAGGGGTTGGGTTTTTCCGTGCTGGTTACCCGGCCTTGCTCAGATATCACTTATGACGGAGAACGACTGGTACAAATGGATATTGATGATGAAATGCCAGCCTCCACGCTTATCATGGCCTGGTTACAAAATAACGAACCCACGCGCCCGGCACAGTTATTTATGGATTACTGCCGTAACGCTGAATTACAACCAGCACTCACAAGCCACTAAATAAATGTCTATTAAATAGATACGTCAATGCTGGCGTATTTATTTACACCTGATTGCCTCATAAATTTCTATTCAGACACTCGTTTTATAATAATTTACCGTAACAGCTGAGTTACATACTCTGGTTTTTATCAACATCGGCCTGGTTGCCGATTCATGGTAATTGAAGGACCCAGAGATGACAGAAAACGTAATAACAACAGATACGCTGGTTGTAGGCGCAGGCCAGGCTGGCGTGGCAATGAGTGAACATTTAACCCGCCTGGCAATACCGCACCTGGTTGTGGAAAAAAACCGTATCGCCGAAGCCTGGCGCAGTGGGCGCTGGGATTCTCTGGTTGCCAATGGCCCCGCCTGGCATGACCGCTTCCCGGGGATGACCTTCCCCGGCAGCCACCCGGACAGCTTTGTAGCCAAAGAACAGGTGGCTGACTACTTTGTAGCTTATGCCGACAAATTCAAAGCACCCATTCGCACTGGAGTGGAAGTGTTCAGTGCCACACGCCTTAAAGGGCGGCCGGGGTTCAGGGTTGAGACATCGCAAGGCATTATTGAAGCACAGCGTATTGTCTCGGCTACCGGGCCTTTTCAGCGGCCGGTTATCCCCGCTATCGCGCCACAAGACAGCGCACTCCTGCAACTCCACTCAGCTCAGTACCGTAACCCGGAGCAACTGCCAGACGGCGGTGTGTTGGTTGTGGGAGCCGGTTCTTCAGGGGTGCAAATTGCCGATGAACTGAACCGCGCCGGGAAAAAAGTGTGGCTCTCCGTTGGCGCGCATGACCGGCCACCACGCACCTACCGTGGCCGGGATTTCGTATGGTGGCTGGGCGTGCTGGGCCTGTGGGATGCAGCGGCAAACCAGCCCGGCAAAGAGCATGTCACCATTGCGGTGAGTGGTGCCCGCGGCGGGCATACCGTCGATTTTCGCCAGCTTGCTCACCAGGGCATTACCCTGGCGGGCCAGACTGAAGGCTTTCATCAGGGTGTAGTGGCTTTCCAGGATAACCTGGCAACACATATCCGCACGGGTGACGAATCTTACCTCGCCCTGTTGGATGCCGCAGACCTGTATATTTCCCGCCACGGGCTGGACTTGCCACCAGAGCCAGAGGCCCGCTATTTCATGCCCGACCCGGATTGCATGACCCACCCGGTACGAACCCTGAACCTGCAACAAGCCGGTATCAGCACCATTATCTGGGCAACAGGCTACGCTACGGACTTCAGTTGGCTCAAAGTGGACGCCTTTAACCAACAAAACCATCCTCAGCACCACCGGGGAGTATCCAGCGAGCCAGGCGTGTATTTCCTGGGGCTACCCTGGTTGTCCCGTCGCGGTTCCACCTTTATTTGGGGAGTGTGGCACGATGCGAAATATATTGCCGACCAAATCGCCATTCAGCGCCAGTACCAGCACTATCGCCCGGATGATACCGAGGCCTGAGCCCCTTTACCCTTTGTGAACAGGAAAACCATCATGCCAACACATACACGCATCCGGATGTTTAACACTAAAGAAACCTACCCAAACCAGGTTTTGGATAATGACCTGTGTCAGGCTGTGCGCGCGGGCAACACCATTTATGTACGCGGCCAGGTCGGAACAGACTTTGCCGGTAACCTGGTTGGGCTGGGAGACCCACGAGCCCAGGCTGAACAGGCGATGAAAAATGTGAAGCAATTGCTGGCAGAAGCTGGCAGTGATTTATCACACATTGTGAAAACCACTACTTATATTACTGACCCGCGTTATCGTGAAGCCGTCTACCAGGAAGTGGGCAAATGGCTGAAAGGTGTGTTCCCTATTTCTACCGGCTTAGTAGTTGCAGGGCTTGCCCAGCCACAGTGGTTGATGGAAATAGATGTCATTGCCGTTATTCCTGAAGATGAAATGGCACAGGAGGTGAAATGACACTCTCAATTAGCGCGCGTTGCCCGGAAACCGGGCAACTGGGCATTGCCATTAGCTCATCAAGTATTGCCGTCGGCTCTCGTTGCCCCTGGTTGTTGTCGGGTGTGGGAGCGGTATCCAGCCAAAACATTACCCTGCCCTCGCTGGGGCAACAGATCCTGGCAAAAATGGCAGAAGGCCTGGCACCAGAGCAGGCCATGCGGCAAACCCTGGCTGAAGACCGCTTTCGCGAATATCGCCAGGTCGCCGTGATCGATGCCTGCGGCACAACAAGCGTATTTAGTGGCGAGCAGACTTTAGGCATTCACCACACGGCTCAGGGAAACAACTGTGTTGCTGCCGGTAACTTACTGGCCAACCCGCAGGTTATCAATGCCATGGTAGAAGCATTTGAATCCTCCACCGGGGAACTGGCTGCCCGACTGATTACCGCGCTTCAGGCAGGTATAAACATGGGTGGCGAAGCAGGGAGTGAGCACTCAGCAGCCGTTAAAGTGATGGATGATTACACCTGGCCGGTGGTGGATTTACGGGTGGACTGGGCTGAGCAGGCACCGGTGGAAGCATTGCTGGCGTTGTGGCAGGCCTGGGAGCCGCAAATGGATGCCTATATTACCCGGGCGCTCGACCCGCGTGAAGCGCCCAGCTACGGTGTGCCTGGCGATGAGTAACCCGGTGCGGGATATTCTGGCCCAATTGCTGGCTTTCGATACCACCAGTCGGGAATCCAACCTCGCGCTGATTGGGATGATTCGTGAGTTTTTGGCGGCTCGCGGGGTTGCGGTTCAACTGTTCACTAATGAAAGCGGGAGCAAAGCCAACCTGTATGCACGTATCGGCCCGGACGGCCCTGGCGGTGTGATGCTTTCCGGCCATACCGATACCGTGCCGGTGGACGGGCAAAACTGGTCGGTTCCACCATTTATGCTGAGTGAAAAAAATGGCCGCTACTATGGGCGTGGCAGTACCGATATGAAAGGTTTCCTCGCCTGTATGCTGGCCTCTGTTGATACCTTTTTATCCGCGCCATTACGCATGCCTTTACACCTGGCCTTTTCCTACGACGAGGAAGTAGGCTGCCTGGGCGTTCGCAGCCTGGTGGACTGGCTGCGTAATGCACAGGACCGCCCCGCAATGTGTATTATTGGCGAGCCCACAGAAATGCAGCCGGTATACGGGCACAAGGGAAAACTGGCAATGCGTTGCCAGGTTCATGGTCATGCCTGCCACTCTGCACAGGCACCCGAAGGGGTAAACGCCATTAGTTATGCCGCAAAAGTTATTGCCCATCTGGGAGAACTGGGTGAGCAACTGGCATTACACCAGGACAAACGCTTTTCCCCGGCATTCAGTACCGTGCAGGTGGGTACTATTCAGGGTGGCAGCGCGCTAAATATCGTACCGGCAAACTGCTCTTTTGATTTTGAAGTACGCTATTTGCCTGGTGTTCAGGTGCAAACCGTAGCGGAGAAACTGCAGGCATGGACCAGGCGCACGCTGGTTCCTGATATGAAGCAGGTGGCCGGCGAAAGTGAGATAACCTTTCACACCCTGAGCCATTACCCCGGCCTGCTGGCAGAGACCCAGTCTGAATTTGCCCGCCTGTTGTCGGGCTGGTGTGGCAGTGAGTCTTTCTCAACTGTCGCTTTCGGCACAGAGGCTGGCTTATTTCATGATGCCGGTATTGCCACGCTGATTTGCGGCCCGGGCAGTATGGCACAGGGCCATAAAGCCGATGAGTTTGTTGCCATTGAACAACTCGATAACTGCATGCTGATGCTGAAAAATCTGTTCGCCTGGATGAAGACCCCGGACGCCTCTTCTTAACCTGCGCCACAAACTTGTATGACAGCTTTTGTTAATTTTGCTTAAGCTGTCACATAGCTTTCCTGTTCTGGCCGCTACACTGGCAGTAAATTTTGTCACCTTCTACTGACACAGGAGTCTTTGCATGTCTGGTCTGGTTAACTGGGGCATTCTGGGTTACGCCCGTATTGCAAGAAATTCACTTATCCCGGCTATCAGCCGGGCCACTAATGCACATTTATATGGCGTAGCTTCGCGTAACAGTGCGCAACTCCCCACTGGCGAATGGGATAAAAGCTACCCGGATTACGCCAGCCTGCTGGCAGATGAAGCGATTGATGCCGTCTACATTCCCCTGCCCAATTCACTGCATAAAACCTGGGTGATACGCGCACTGGAAGCCGGGAAGCATGTTTTATGTGAAAAACCGTTAGGCCTGACCGCCGAAGAAGGCAACGCGATGCATAAGGCCGCGCAACAACATGGCCGCATCCTGATGGAAGCCTTTATGTACCGCTACACACACCGGATGCAGGCGGTAAAATCCGTGCTGGCAAGCGGTGTGCTCGGCGATATTCGCCATATCAATGCCACTTTCCGTTTCCTGTTAAACCGGCCAGGTACCATAAAAATGCAGCCTGCTTTAGGTGGCGGAGCCCTGTACGATGTGGGTTGTTACCCGGTGAATTTTGTCGGCATGGTCACTCAACGGGTACCGGTTCGTTGTGAAGTGTTATGCGAGATGGATAACGGTGTGGACACGCAGCTATCGGCGATTTTGCAGTATGACGACGGGCTGATAGCCAATATTCACTGCGGGTTTAACAGTTTTGGCAGCAATTTTGCCGAAATTATTGGCACTAAAGGTTTACTGCGCATTGACGACACCTTCCAGGACAATGCCGGGGATATTTGGCTGCACACTGATGAAGGCAGCCGCGCAATCCCCGTTGAGGAGTCGGACCGTTATCTGGCGGAAGTCAGCCAGTTTTCCGCCGCAGTCCTGAAGCAACCTGCGCACTGCCTGTCACTGGAAGAGAGTATCCGTAACCTGCAGGTGCTGGATATGATCCGGGCGAAAATGCCCGAGTCATAAGAGAAAATAACTGCGTCAGGTAAAAGTGAAGGTTTATTGAGTAGCCTGCCAGCCGCCACCCAAAGCAGCTATCAGCGCCACGCTGGCAACCCACTGGGTGCTTTGCAAAGACAGCAGGCTTTGTTGTTCTGACAGGCTGCTGTTCTCTGTGGTGGCGACATCCAGGTAGTCAATCATGCCGGCTTCATACTGGTTGCGTGTCACCCGGGCTGATTCTTTCGCGGCGGCGGTGGCTCGCTGCTGCACCACCACTTCCTGCTGCAATGTATTCAGTTCAACCAGGTCATCCTCAACTTCCTGCATGCCTTCCAGCACGGCCTGGCGGTAGTTTGCCACGCTGGCGTCATACGCGGCTCTGGCCTGGTCTACTTGTGCCGATGTCGCGCCAAAATCCAGCAACGTGCCGCTTAACTCTGGCCCAAGGGACCAGACCCGGTAAGGTAAAGCAAACAGGTTGTGGAATACCGACGACGACGTTCCGCCGCTGGCACTCAGCGTCAGGTCCGGGAAATAGCCCGCAATCGCCACGCCCACTGCAGCATTGGCGGCTGCCACTTCCCGCTCTGCATAAGCGATATCCGGGCGGCGTTGCAGCAATTGAGCCGGTACAGCCTGAGGCAGAGCGGGCAAAGTGGCAGCCAGTTTTGCCACCGGCAGGCTGAACTCCGCTGGCGCTTTGCCCATTAATAATGCAATAGCGTGCTCAAGCTGAGCACGCTGCCACTGGTAATCCAGCGCGGAAGCCCGGGCACTTTCTAATTGCATTTGTGCCTGCGCCAGAGTGGCGCGTGATTCAGTACCGGCGCCATATTTGTTTTCAATCACAGTAAGATAGCGCTGGTAAGCGGCCACACTCTGCTGGTACAGGGCAATTTTTTCGTCCATTACCCGCAACTGAAAATAATCCTGCGCCAGTTCAGACTGGGCACTGAGCGTCATATTCGCCAGTTCGGCTGCGCTGGCCTGGGCACTTGCTTTGTTCTCTTCCAGCGTGCGGCGCAGTTTGCCCCAGATGTCCAGTTCCCAACTGGCGCTCAGCTCCGCCTGATGACTGTTGCTGGTGGTGCGTTGCCCGGTGGTACTGGAACGGCTACCACTACGGGTTGAGCTGGCATCATAGCTTACCGAAGGCAATAGCCCGGCGCGCGACTGTGCCGCCAGCGCCAGTGCTTCCCGGTATTGTGCTGCATATTTGGCAATATTCTGGTTGGAGATAACCACCTGAGTCAGCAACCCGTCCAGCACCGGGTCATGGTATACCAACCACCAGGCGCCTTTGTTTTTATCATCCTGCGGCGCGGCCTGTCGCCACCCCTGCGCTTCTTTATAATGCAGCGGCATGTTGATTGCCGGGCGGTGATAATCCGGGCCCACGGTACAACCGCTCAATACCAGCGATAGCGCCAGAGCAGTGATTCGCAACGTTCTTTTCATCAATTAAGGTTCCACATGGCGTAAACGGTGCCATCTGCGTTTTGTGCCACGGCTGAGGCTGTCCAGCCAAAGATAAACCACTGGTGTGGTAAACAGGGTTAATAGCTGGCTCAGAGCAAGCCCACCGGCAATTGCCAGCCCCAAAGGGCTGCGTAAATCAGCGTCACCGCCACTGCCCAGCGCCAGGGGTAACGCACCAAAAAATGCAGCCAGCGTGGTCATCATAATGGGACGAAAACGCATCAGGCACGCCTGGGTTATCGCCTGCTGGGGTGTCAGGCCCTGGCGACGTTCAGCATCCAGCGCAAAATCAATCATCATAATGGCGTTTTTCTTCACAATGCCTATCAGCAAAATTATCCCAATCAGCGCAATCACGGTGAGCTGGGTATTGGTCAGCAGAAGCAGCAACAAAGCCCCTACCCCGGCGGAAGGCAGCGTGGACAGAATCGTCAATGGATGAATATAGCTTTCATACAATACGCCCAGCACAATGTAGACCGCCGCCAGAGCGGCAACAATTAACCACGGCATGGTGGCAGTCAGTTCACCAAAGGCTTTTGCCGTTCCCTGGAACCCGGCCTGAATGGATGACGGTAAACCAATTTTCGCCAGTGCCTGTTTAATCAGCACCTGTGCCTGCTCCAGCGACACACCATCGTTAAGGTTAAACGCGATAGTACTGGTGGCAGACTGGCCCTGGTGAGCAACAGAAAGCGGCGCATTTCCACCGACAAATTTTGCAAAAGCAGATAACGGCACGCGGTCGCCATCGTCATTCACGACGTACAGTTCGTTGAGGATCTCCGGGGCGCGGGTGTAGTCATCTGCCAGTGTCATCACGACATGGTACTGATTCAGGGTATGATAAAGCGTGGCTATCTCGCGCTGGCTGAAGGCATTATTGAGCATGGTATCCAGCATCCTGACATTGACACCCAGCCGGGTGGCCTGGTCACGGTCTATCTGAATCACCACTTCCTGCCCACCGGTTTGTGAGTCTGAATCAACACTATTCAGTTGTGGAATCGCTGCCAGTGCTGCCTGCACTTTGGGCGTCCAGGTACGTAACAGATCCAGGTCATCGGCCTGTAAGCTGTACTGGTATGTGGCATTGGCACTCCGCCCGCCAATATGCAAATCCTGCGCGGCCATTAAAAACAGCTGTGCACCGGGGATATGACGAGTTTTAGCACTCAGCCGGTTTGCCACTTCTGTTGCCGTGGCAGAGCGTTTATCAAAATCTTTCAGGCGCACAAAGAAGTTAGCCGAGTTACGTGAACCAAACCTTCCGCCACCCATAGATGACATCACACTTTCTACTGCCGGGTCTGATTTAATGATTTTGGTGAACATCAGCATTTTCGGCTTCATTGCCTGGAAGGAGATGTTCTGGTCTGCCCGCAGTGCGCCCATCAACAGGCCAGTATCCTGGTTGGGGAAGAACCCTTTTTGCACTACTGAATAGAGAAACAGGTTCAGAAGCACCGTCAGAAGTAAACTCAGCATGGTGAACTTCTGGTGTTTCATCACCCAACCCAGCCCGCGCGAATAGGCAGCAAGCAGACTGTTAAGCTGGTTTTCAATAAACTGGTAAACCGGGTGCGGGCGCTTTGTGACAGCAGGTTTGGCTTTCAGCAGGCGTGAGCACAGCATGGGCGTCAGGCTAAGGGAAACAAACATCGAAATCAGCAATGATACCGTCAGAGTAACCGCGAATTCCCGGAACAGGCGGCCCACGATACTGCCCATCAACAAAATAGGGATAAATACTGCCACCAGGGAAACCGTCATAGACAACACAGTAAAGCTGACTTCTTTTGCGCCACGTAACGCCGCACGCACCGGGCTCAGGCCGGATTCAATATGCCGGGCAATGTTCTCCAGAACTACAATGGCATCATCGACAACAAACCCGGTGGAAATAATTAACGCCATCAGCGAGAGGTTATCCAGGCTGTAACCCAGCATATACATCACAGCACAGGTGCCTATCAGGGAGACCGGCAGAGCCAGTGCGGGAATGATAACTGCCTGAATATTACGCAAGAACACAAACACCACCGCAATCACCAGCAACACAGCTATCAGCAGGGTTTCTTCAGTGTCATACAGCGATGCCCGCACGGTTGGGGAGCGGTCCACCACCAACTTTAACTGGGTATCTGCTGGCAGGTCTTTACGCAGGGCGGGTAGCTTCGCTTTAATGGCATCAATCGTTTCCAGCATATTAGCCCCGGCCTGGCGGGTTATACCTACCATCACCGATGGCGTGGCATTCAGGAAGCCCGCCTGGTATTTGTCTTCCACCGAGTCATAAACACGGGCAACATCGCTCAGCCGGATTGCCCTGCCATTCTGATAATAGATAACCAGGTTGCGGTACTGCGCGGCTTTATCTAACTGACCATTGCTGTCCACCACCCAGGACTGGGTTTTGCCTTCTAACATACCTTTTGGCTGGTTGGTGGTGCTGTTTGCCACAGCCTTGCGCACGGTATCAAGCGAAATGCCGTAATGAGTCAGTTGCTGGGGTTGCAGGTCAATACGTACAGCCGGTAACGCACTGCCCATCAGGGAAACCTGGCCCACGCCCTGAACCTGCCCCATCGCCTGCTCAATTTTACTTTCGGCCAGGTCGTAGAGCTCACCCGGGCTGCGGCTACTGGAGGTTAATGCCAACATCACAATAGGCGCATCAGAAGGGTTGGCTTTGCGGTAAGTCGGCAACGATTCCATGCTGCTGGGCAGTAAACTGCGCGAAGCGTTAATTGCAGCCTGGACATCACGCGCCGCGCCATTGATATCGCGGTTCAGTTCGAACTGCAAAACAATATTGGTTGACCCCTGGGAACTGCTGGAAGTCATCTCTGTGATACCGGCAATTTGCCCCAGAGCACGCTCCAGTGGTGTGGCAACCGTTGCCGCCATGGTTTCAGGGCTGGCGCCCGCCAGGCTGGCACTAACCATGATGGTGGGGAAATCCACCTGAGGCAACGGAGCCACTGGCAACAAACGGTAGCCAAGCCCGCCCAGCAGGAGAATAGCCAGGGTAAGCAACAACGTTGCCACCGGGCGGAAGATAAAGAGCCGTGTCAGGTTCATTATTCGCCCCGGGTCTGTTGCTGGCGGCGTTTAACCCAGGCAGAGCCACGCCGGGCAAGACCATCAAACCACAGGTATATCACTGGCGTGGAAAACAGCGTTAGTACCTGGCTGACAATCAAGCCGCCAACAATCACCAGCCCCAGCGGCCGACGCAGTTCGGCCCCCGAGCCAGATGCCAGCATCAGTGGCAGTGCGCCCAGTAACGCTGCCATGGTGGTCATCATAATAGGGCGAAAACGTAGCAGGCACGCCTGATGGATAGCATCCCGGGGGCTCAGGTGCTGGTGGTGTTCAGCTTCCAGCGCGAAGTCGATCATCATGATCGCATTCTTTTTCACAATGCCTATCAGCAGAATAACCCCAATCAGCGCTATCAGGCTGAACTCAGATCCTGCCAGGATCAGGGTCAGTAATGCACCCACGGCGGCAGACGGCAGCGTGGAAAGAATAGTGACCGGGTGAATAAAGCTTTCATACAGGATGCCCAGCACCACATACATGGTCAGTAACGCGGCGAGGATCAACCACAATGTATTGCTGGTGGCACTCTGGAATGCCGCCGTTTCTCCCTGGTAACGTAATGTGATTCCACCTGGCATCCGGAGTTGCTGGCTGACATCACTGATAGCCTGCTGCGCATCATCCAGCGAGTAGCCTTTATTCAGGTTAAAAGAAACCATCACCGCCGGGAACTGGTTGAGGCGCATGTGCATCAGTGAACCAGTGCGTTCATGAATGGTAGCAATGGATGTCAGTTTCACCATGCCCATTGTGCTGCTGTCACTGCCTGAATCACTACTGGAGGACGAACTGCTCGTTGAGCTGTCGCTACTAGAACTGCTGCCAGAAGTGGTGTCGGAGGTGGAGGTCGTTGTGGACGGCTGCAACCAGATGTCATCAAAGGATGCGGGCGATTGCTGGTATTTCGGCGCCACTTCCAGCACCACGCGATACTGGTTCGCCTGGGTAAAAATGGTAGAGACCAGGCGCTGGCCGAACGCATTGTAGAGCGCGGTATCCACATCGGAGGCGGTAATACCGTAACGGGCTGCTTTGTCGCGGTTCAGTTCAACCCAGGCAACACGCCCCTGGTCCTGCAAATTACTGACTACACCATTAAATTCCGGGCGTTTTTGTAATGCCGCCACCAGTTTGGGTGTCCAGTCCGCCAGGTCTTCACTGTTGGCATCATCCAGCGTGAACTGATACTGGCTGGGTGTCACCTGGTCGTTGACTGTCAAGTCCTGAGCCGGTTGCAGGTAAAGCTGGATCCCGGCTACTTGCTTCGCGGCCTGTTGCAACTGGCTAATCACCACATCTGCTTTGTCATCCCGCTCATCAAAGGATTTCAGGTTAATTTGAATACGCCCGCTGTTCAGGCTGGTATTACTGCCATCAATCCCAATAGTGGACGATAAACTTTCCACAGAAGGATTTTGCAAAATGATTTTCGCCAGTGCCTGCTGGCGCTTTGCCATTTCATTGAATGACACATCCTGAGAGGCGACTGTCACGCCCTGAATCAGGCCGGTATCCTGGGTGGGAAAGAACCCTTTAGGAATGGCGATATACAACACCGCCGTCAGTACAAAGGTTCCGAGTGCAACCAGTAAAGTCAGTTTTTGGTGGTTGAGCACCAGGGTAAGTAACCGGTCATAGCCCCGAATCAGGCTGTCAAAAACTTCACCACCTTTGCGGGAAAAGCGCGACTGCTGTTGTGGGGGAATATGGCGCAGTAAGTAAGCGCATAACATTGGTGTCAGCGTCAGTGACACCAGCATGGAAACCAGAATAGAAACCGCCAGCGTAATGGCAAACTCCCGGAATAACCGGCCAACCACATCGCCCATAAACAACAGTGGGATCAGTACGGCAATCAGGGAGAAAGTCAGTGAGATGATGGTAAAGCCGATTTGCTGCGAACCTTTCAGTGCCGCCTGCATTGGGGTTTCCCCCTCTTCAAGGCGCCGGGAAATGTTTTCCACCACCACAATGGCGTCGTCAATAACAAACCCGGTGGCGATAGTCAGCGCCATCAGCGACAGGTTGTTCAGGCTGAAATCCGCGAGGTACATCACCCCGAAGGTGCCCACCAGCGATAACGGCACCGCCACGCTGGGGATAAGCGTGGCAGCAACATTGCGCAGAAACAGGAAGGTCACCATGACCACCAGCGCTATCGACAGCATCAGTTCAAACTGCACATCGTGAATAGATGCGCGGATTGTTTGGGTGCGGTCAGACAGCACGGTCATTTTCACGCCATTGGGCAACGCGGCCTGCAATTTGGGTAACTGTGCCTTGATGCTATCCACGACCTGAATAACGTTGGCGCCCGGCTGGCGTTGCACACTGATGACAATCGCCGGGTTGTTGTTTGCCCATGCGGACTGAAAGGTATTCTCCGGCCCTTCTTCAATATGCGCGATATCTTTCAGGCGCAACGCCGCACCGTTTTGATATGTGAGGATCAGGTTGCCGTATTCCGCCGCCGTGCGCAGCTGGTCGTTGGCGTCAATGGTTACTGAGTGGTATTTGCCGTCAAACCCACCTTTAGAACCATTTACATTACTGTTGCTAATCAGTGTGTTGACATCTTCCAGAGTCAGCCCGTGGGCGGCAAGCGCTTTGGGGTCCATCTGTACCCGAATGGCAGGCTGATGCCCGCCAGCCAGTGTCACCATCCCTACCCCGGAGATTTGTGACAACTTGAGTGCCACACGCGTATTCACCAGGTCCTGTACGGTGGTCAGCGGCAATGAATCTGAGCTGGCGGCCAGGGTGATTACCGCACTGTCTGCCGGGTTAACTTTTTTATAGGTTGGAGGGTTAGGTAAATCACTCGGTAACAGGTTATTCGCCGCGTTGATGGCGGCCTGAACTTCCTGCTCCGCAACATCCAGCGACAATTCCAGGTCAAATTTGAGCGTGATTATTGACGAGCCACCAGAACTGGTGGACGTCATTTGGCTCAGGCCCGACATTTGGCCCAACTGGCGCTCCAGTGGGGAGGTCACCGATGAAGCCATCACATCCGGGCTGGCGCCCGGATAAAGTGTGGTGACCTGAATCGTGGGGTAATCCACCTGCGGTAACGCGGAGGTGGATAAAAAGCGGTAGGCAAAGATCCCGGCAATCAACACCCCTACCATAATTAACACGGTAGCGACCGGCCGCAGTATAAACAGGCGTGACGGATTCATTTGGCCTCAGGCGCGGTTTTAGTTTGTGTTTCACCCACCACGGAGACTTTGCTGCCGTTAGCCAGACGGTCAATCCCTTCGGTAACAACCCGGTCACCAGGCGAGATACCTTTCAGTATTGCCTGCTGGTCATCATTCACTTGTGGCCCGGCGGTGACCGCTTTACGTGTAACGGTATTATCTTTGTTGATAACAAAGACAAAATAGCCTTCATTACTCAACTGCAACGCCTGGCGTGGGATCACCGTGACATCTTTAAGCACGCTGGTTTGCAGGCGCAGGTTCACAAACTGATTGGCATATAAACTTTCATCCTGATTAGGGAAAATCGCTTTCAGTTCAACGGTTCCGGTACTGGTATCAATCTGGTTGCTGATAAATTTAACCTCACCGGTTCCCAGTGCCGTGGTGTTGTCCTGGTCAAAGGCCGTTGCCGGCAAACTTTGGCCGTTATGCAATGCTTTTACCAGCACCGGGATATTGCTTTGCGGCACACTGAATGTCACCGCGGCAGGCTGCATTTGAGTAATGGTGACCAGGCCTGTGCTACTACTGCTTTCCACCATGTTACCCGGGTCTACCAGGCGCAACCCCACGCGGCCACTGACTGGTGCAGTAATGCGCGCATATTCCAGGTCCAGTTTGGCGCTCGCTATCTGGGCTTCATCAGACGCAACCGCCCCCCGGTATTGCCCAACTGTGGCTATCTGGCTGTCGAGGTCCTGGCGAGCCAGTGAATCCTGCGCATAGAGTTTGCGGTAGCGGGCCAGAGTCAGTTCTGCGCTGTTTAATAACGCTTTATTTTCGCTGAGTTCCCCCTGGTACTGGTTCAGTGTTGCCTGGTATGGCCGCGGGTCTATCTGCGCCAGCAACTGGCCGGCAGCCACTTTCTGGCCTTCAGTGAAATAGACTTTTTCCAGTTGCCCGTCTACCCGGCTGGTAACAGTAACCGAAGCATTAGGAATCACGGTTCCCAGAGCATTCAGGTAAACCGGTACAGTGGCGCTGGTTGCCACACCACCATGAACCAGCGTGGTGCCACCGCCCATCATCCTCATTCCCGGGCGGCCTGGCCCACCAGGATGACCTGCCCCACCCGGTCTCCCAACACCTTTGCCGCCAGGGAGTAACCGCCAGACAACGCCAGCAACGATTAACACCACAATCAAAATAATCAGCCATTTCAGCCAGCGCGCGCTCGCAGACCGGGAAGTATTCGTTGTCATTGGACTCTTCAGGTGAATGAAAAAGGAATATGTGTTGGAAAAACAGCGAAAAACTTTATCACTCTAACTTTATTCACTGCACAATTAATATTGACCAGATTTGTCCTGGTTTAAGTGGGAATTTCACAAAGGAAAATCTGAAGAGCATCAGGTACAAAACAATATCCCCCTTAAATTACACACCACTTAAGCCAGACCGCAACGGGTGTGAGCCAGTGTAAATCAGGGGGCTACTGTTACAGGAAACTTTGAAGTTAATTAGCTCCTGGATATTTCAAAATAATTCTAAAAACAACAAAAAGTAACTCACGGAGATAACTGTCAGGCACTGGCCTGCGCCATGAACATAATGGTGTCTGAGGTAAAAGAACCGTCATCCTGAAATGCAAAATGCTGGCGGACTTCTTCCGGAGCCGTGCCCTGCATTGCCCGAATGGCGTCAGATAACACGGGTGGCGTTTTCATGCGCGCAATCCAGGTGGCAAACTCCAGCGGCAGGCGGTCACACACCAAATGCCTGGTCATCAGCCCGCTTTCACTGGCAAACTGCATCCATTCACTCTGGCTGTAATTGCGCACATGAGACGGGTCGCGCAGAATTTCTATGGTCTGTAACCAGGTATCCAGTAACGGTGAGCCCGGTGAGACGATATCCATCATAATGAACGTGCCACCTGGCTTCAGTACCCGTTTTACTTCGCGCATTGCTTTGCCAACATCGTGCCAGTGATGGGCGGAATAACGGCTGATGACCACATCAAAACAACTGTCACTAAACGGCAGCACTTCCGCCATCCCCTGGCTTACCTGAATATTACTGAAACCACGGTCACAGGCTGCTGCGCTTACCACGGCCAACATTTGTTCTGATAAATCATAAGCGGTAACCTGCGCCACCTTTTCTGCTGCAACAAAACTGGCGTGGCCTGCGCCGCAACCTAAATCCAGCACACTGGCCTGAGGTTTTTCTGCCAGCCACTCCCCCAGACGCACCAAATCCGCACCGGCAGAATGTACCTGGCTGGTTAAATATGCCTGAGCCTGGGAGCCAAATTGTTGCCCGGTTAATACATGATGTTTTATCGCCATCGCTATTGCCTTTTTGATTGTATGTGTACAGGTCATTACTCCAGTTTCCCAGAAAACCGCGCGTGCAAAACGCATTATCCCCGGGGTTGAGCTCACTATAGAGAAGTGTTTATATTGGTACAATATTGCCATTTATACTGGTATTAACAGGTACTACCTTATGCAAAACACGTTATTTTCAGGGCCAAAAGCGCTGGGGGCATTTCTGCGTTCAGTAAGGGAAAACACCGCCCCGGCAGATATTGGCTTGCCAGCCATGGGACGGCGGCGCACCAAAGGGTTGCGCCGGGAGGAAGTGGCGCAATTAAGTGGCATCAGTACCACCTGGTATACCTGGATTGAACAGGGACGCGATATTGTGGTGTCTGCGCAAACTCTGGCTAATATTGCCGGGGTGCTGAAAATGAAGCCTTCCCAGCGCCAGTATTTATTTCACCTGGCACTGAAAAGCGACCCACAGGAGGAGCAGATTCAGGTAGTGGAAGAGGAAGTGCTGGCATCCGTACGTCAGGTGGCCTCGCCTTGCTATTTACTGGATATCACCTGGAACATGCTGGCATGGAACAGTGCGGCACAGGCGCTGTTTACCGGCTGGCTGGATACAGAGCAGCGGCCCAATATGATGACGTTTATGTTTCAGCACCCGTTGTCCCAAACACTGGTTTGCGACTGGGAAAACCGGGCCAGCAGAATCGTGGCTGAATTAAGAGCAGATACCATGCATTACCAGCATGACCAGGGGCTGAATGCCTTTGTTACCCGGATGAATAATGACAGCGAAACCTTCCGTGAATACTGGTCGCGCCAGCAGGTTGTGGTTCGCGAAGGTGGGGAGCGCACATTCTGTAATGCACAAGGGAAATTGCAGCAGTTCCGCCAGGTATCCTGGCAATTAACCAGCAACCGCTCAGTAAAAATGATCATGCTGATGCCGGAGTAAGCGATATTTATTTTCACCCGTCGGGGGAAAGCATCTTCGCTCATGCTAATAACGCTATTTCCCCGGCTGTCTTGCCGCTAAAATCAATAATTACAACTGCAAATATTTAATAAAAATAATCCGTTCTTTCAGTTTGTTATTTTATATCAATACACTTTTTGAACTAATAGTATAATGGAAAAACTTCATTTTACCTTTCAGCACAGATACTCGCGCCAGTCACCTACTAAATATAGTACTCACAAAATTACCCTGCCTGCCGATATGATTGCCCAGGATTATTAGTGCCGGTTATTTCACTAATCAGGCCATATATCATTACCATATTATTTTTTGATTCTATCAATGGGGTTCGCATGAAAAAAATCGTTAAATGGTTAACTGCTTTTGCAGTTATTGGTGCGCTGGCAGGATGCGCACGTACTGCGCCAATTGACAATGTCAATGCCACAATCAGCGCTGGCCATTCGGCTGAGCAAGTTAAAAGCGCTATCTTAAAAGCTGGCGTTGAGCGTAAGTGGACGATGAATGAGACTTCACCTGGTGTTATTTCTGCCCGCCAGCAATCTCATGGGCATGTTGCTGAAGTTCGCATCACCTATTCTGCAAACAGTTATGCCATTAACTACGTCAGCAGCATTAACCTGCGCGCATCCGGCGGAAAAATTCATAAAACCTATAACCGCTGGATCAGTAACCTGGACAGGGCGATACAGTTAAACCTGGCCAGCGGTACGATGTAAGCACTAACAGATGCTAACCGGGCGCACTGCCCGGTTGTCTACTTTGATACTGGACAAGGTTATTCTTGATGTACGAGCAGGATACACTCAGCGCGCTGGATGCCATTACCGAAGCACAACGGATAGCTTTCGCCCCCATGTTATTTCAAACCGCATTATGCTTACGTAATTCGGGGATCCTTGCCTTTCTGGATAAACAAGGGTCAACAGGGGCGACACTGGAAGAAATTGTCGCAAAGAGCCCGCTCAGCGAATATGCGGCCAGTGTTTTGCTGGATTGTGGTTTGAGTGGCCGGATCATCACCCGCAAAACATCCTGCTATTATTTATCTAAAGTTGGGCATTTTCTGCTGCATGACCCGATGACCCGCGTCAACATGGATTTCACTCAGGATGTCTGTTACCAGGGCATGTACTATTTGTCCCAGGCTCTGGAAGAAGCACAACCTGCAGGCCTGAAAGTGTTCAGTGATGAACCGACTATTTACCCTGTCTTATCTCAACTCCCCTCACCCGCCCGGGAGAGTTGGTTTGCGTTTGACCATTACTATTCAGATATCGCATTCAATACCATTCTGCCGCTCATTTTTGCCGCAAAACCACGCACCTTATTTGATATCGGCGGAAATACCGGAAAACTGGCGATACGTTGCTGTGAATACGATGAAAATATCGCCGTCACTATTTTGGATCTGCCACAACAAATTGCGCTGGCACGCAAGAACATCGAAAAAGTGGGATTTTTCCATCGGATTCATTGCCACGAAATTGATATGCTCAGCAATCAACCCTTGCCTGATGGCGCAGATATATGGTGGATGAGCCAATTTCTGGATTGTTTTTCACCTGAACAAATTGTCGCTATTTTAAGCAAAATAGCACGAATAATGAAGTCGGGTGCGCAATTGTATATAATGGAACTGTTTTGGGACGTACAAAAGTTTGAGGCAGCAGCCTTCAGCCTGAATGCCACTTCGTTATACTTTACCTGTATGGCAAATGGTAACAGCCGCTTTTACAGTTTGGAAAAATTTAATCACTACCTTGAGTTAGCTGGATTCCAGGTAAAACAACGCCATGACAATCTGGGTATCGGGCATACCTTGTTGATATGCGAGCCTTTTTAATACGCGGCAGGCTTTGAGAATGGTCTGACCTACTAAATAACAGTTTTATCGCAGAAGCGCGTTGATGAAATTTGCACTTGATATTATTGACTGGCAGGCACGGGCTCCTGGACTTAGCGAGGCAACAGAGTGGTTGCACTGGGCACAGCATCCTTGTGGTATAGACCCCAACGCACCCCAGGCAAAACTCACAGCATTACCCATGATGACTGCCAGGCGCCTGAATTCAGGCAGCAAACTGGCGGTTGAATGTGGACTTAACATGTTGCGTAAGCACAACATTGACGCAGTGCTTTACACCAGCCGACACGGCGAACTGGAGCGCAATTACCGTATTCTGAATGCGCTGGCAGAAGGCCAACCGGTCTCGCCAACTGATTTTGCTATGTCTGTGCATAATTCTGCGGTTGGTAATCTGACTATTGCCGCCCGGCAGCCTGCTGTCACATCTTCATTATCTGCCGGTATGGATACCTTCCAGCAAGGCTTATGCGAAGTTATCTGCCTGCTGCAGGCCGGTTACCAACGCGTATTAATTGTCGATTTTGACGGTGCTTTACCAGAATTTTACCATTCAGGTATGCCTGCCGCGATGCCATGCTGGGCATTTGCTACCGCACTGGTCATTGCCCCCGGGCAAGAACTGTCCTGCGAAACAACCAGCGATGCTGATGGCGCAGAAGCCGCGTTACCGCAAAGTTTGCAATTTCTGCAACATTACCTCTGTGGCGAACCCGAATTCAGCATACCCGGTGAGCGTTTAACCTGGCACTGGAGCCGTTCATGAAACGGCTTAACCAGGCCTGGCGGCTGATGACTACCGGGTTGTGTTTTGCGCTGTTTGGCCTGGGTGGTCTGGTATTGTCTTTAGTCTGGTTCAACTTGTTACTGGTCGTCGTGCGTAATAAAAATAAACGACGCTGCCTGGCAAGGCGCAGTATTTCTGCCAGTTTTCGTTGTTTTTTATGGATAGCAAGATACACAGGAACGCTAAATTATCGCATTGAAGGTGCCGATATATTAAAGCAGGAACGCGGTTGTCTGGTGGTAGCAAACCATCCAACGCTGATAGATTATGTTTTGCTGGCGTCGGTAATGCCGGAGACAGACTGCCTGGTTAAAAGCAGGCTATTGAAAAATCCCTTTGTCAGTGGAGTCATTCGGGCGGCCGATTACCTGATTAATAGCGAAGCCGACACACTGCTGTCTGAAAGCCAGAAGCGGCTGGCCCGGGGAGAAACGTTGTTGATTTTTCCTGAAGGAACCCGCTCACGGCAAGGGCAGGACATGGTGTTACAACGGGGTGCCGCAAATATAGCTGTACGTTGCCAGTGTGATTTACGTGTCGTGACAATCCATTGTAGCGAACACCTGCTCGATAAGCAGAGCCACTGGTATAACGTTCCGCCCACCAGGCCCGAATTTACGGTATTGGTAAAAGAACGCATTGCGGTAAAACCCTTTACTCATGCCAGCTCTCAAGTACCAACACGAGCAGTAAGGCAACTTAATAAGCACCTTTTACAGCAATTACAAATAGTTAATGATCCATTTTTGGGGATGAATGATGCAAGCGCTTTACCTTGAGATTAAAAATCTCATTATTAATACACTGAATTTAGATGAACTCACAGCCGACGATATAGATACAGAAGCCGCCTTGTTTGGCGATGGTCTGGGCCTGGATTCTATTGATGCACTGGAGCTTGGTCTGGCGGTAAAAAACCAGTACGGTGTCGTGTTGTCTGCTGAAAGCGAAGAGATGCGCCAACACTTCTATTCCGTCGCGACCCTGGCCGCGTTTATCAATTCCCAACGCTCCTGAGAATGCATTCATTATGACTGAACACACTAACCAGAACGCAATCTATCAGGAAGTTTCAGCACTGCTGTGCAAATTGTTTGAGATAGATGCAGACAGTATCACCCCTGAATCCCGCCTGTATGAAGACCTTGAACTCGACAGCATTGATGCCGTCGACATGATTGTGCATGTGCAGAAAAAAACGGGCAAAAAAATCAAACCGGAAGAATTTAAAGCTGTTCGCACGGTGCAGGATGTTGTAGATGCCGTCGAACGATTAATGAAAGAAGATTGATTTGCCGTGCGGCATTTTTATCAACGGTTGCTGGTGCTGATAACGGCATTAATGCTGCTGGCATGGCCTTTTTTCGTCTGGTTTGGCCTGGCACATAACGGCCTGCACTGGTTACTCCCTGTAATGGCATTGCTGTTGGTTTTGCGCCTCAGGCAAGTCCGGCGAAGAACAGGCCCTTTGCGCCTCGTCGCACTGAGTGCAGCCGCCGCCGGGTTAGTACTGTGCGTTGCCAGTTTTGTGTTGCGCACTCATCAGTTACTACTTTTCTACCCGGTAGTTGTAAACCTGGTCATGCTGGCGCTGTTTGGTGGATCACTTTTTACATCCATGCCATTGGTTGAGCGTATTGCACGCCTGAAAGAGCCACAATTGCCGCCAGATGGGGTGCGGTACACCCGCCGTGTCACACAAGTCTGGTGCGTATTTTTTGTCGCTAACGGCAGCATCGCGCTTGGTACAGCGCTGTCAGGGGATCTGGCGCTCTGGACCACCTGGAACGGGCTAATCGCTTATTTTCTCATGGGTGGTTTAATGGCTGCTGAGTGGCTGGTGCGCCGCAGGGTAATGAAACGAGAAAGACCATGACACACACACTTCCCTTGTCTCAGTGGCTGGGTAATACGCGTGCTGACGCCACCCCCATTGCCTGGCTTGGCGATAACACCTGGACACAAGCCCGGCTGCGCTATGATGTCGCACAGCTGCTGGCCCAACTCAACAACCACCCGGGCGAACGCTGGGCATTGTGCTTTGAAAACAGTTACCTGTTTATTGTTGCGTTACTGGCAACGCTCTGTGCGCGAAAAATTCCGGTTATTCCCGGGCATTCCCGTATCGCACTGCTAAAAGAACAGTGTGTGTTTTTTGACGGGATACTGAGCGACAAACCGCTGTCATGGCCTGAAAACTTGCTGGTTGTCTCCTCGTCTGGTGAAGCAACGATTACAGAGCAACCACCACTTCCGGTTATTGATGATAACCAGTTTATCGAGCTGTTTACCTCAGGCTCAACCGGGCAACCCAAGCGGGTTGTGAAGCGTATTGCCACACTGGATCAGGAAGCCCAAATTCTGGCTGCCCGGTTTGCCCCGCAGGTGAAGGATTGCCGGGTGGTTGCATCGGTGGTTCCTCAGCATTTATACGGCCTCACCTTTCGTATTGTTCTGCCGATGGCGTTAGGCCTGCCACTGCATGCAGCCATGCTGTATTACGCCGAACAACTGGCGGCACTCACCCCGCAATATCGTTATGTATTTATCAGTAGCCCGGCGTTTCTTAAACGCCTGGATAACCAGTTGCCCGCACCACAAGTGGCCATGACGTTTTCCGCTGGCGGCATGCTGCCCTGGCATGATGTACAATATACCCGCGACTGGCTGGGTCACGCGGTTGATGAAATCTATGGTAGTACTGAAACCGGGATTTTAGCGTGGCGGCACAGAGAGCAGGACCTACAACCATGGGTTCCCTTCCCGGGTGTTTATTTTGCGCATCAGGCCGAGAAATACATTGCCCATTCCCCACTGATTGACAACCCGTCAGGACTGATACTGGACGATATGCTGGAACTCAATGATGACGGCAGTTTCCAGTTATCCGGGCGGCGGGGCCGGGTGGTGAAAATCGAAGAGAAACGGATTTCATTAACGGAAGTTGAGCAGCGCCTGCTGGAGCTGGACGGCGTGAAAGACGCCGCCGCACTCCCTTTATCCCGGGGTGGCCGCCAGGGCATCGGCGCTTTGCTGGTGCTGGATGAAGCACATTACGCTTTATGGTGTACATCAAACAAAAAAACGTTGGAATTCGCCTGGCGGCAGGCTTTATTGCCCTGGCTTGAGCCTGTTGCCATACCGCGTTACTGGCGAGTTATTCAAGAAATCCCGGTCAACAGCATGAATAAACGTGTCTACGGGCAATTACAGGAACTATTCCATGAGACCTCGTGAAATTGCGCGCACCACAGTGCAGCCCAATGAGACAGAGCTTGTGCTGGCCCTTGACCCTGAACTGTTGTGGTTTCGCGGGCATTTTGCCATACAACCTTTATTGCCAGGTGTCGCCCAACTTGACTGGGTGATGCACTACGCCATAACCGTACTGGCTCCGGGTTTTCGCTTTCTCAGTATTCAGAACGTGAAGTTTCAGTCGCCACTGCTGCCTGGCAACATTGTCACCCTGGTCATTCGCTGGTTTCCTGAAAAGCAAATACTTACGTTCAGTTATCACCGCCATGAGGGTGATGAGCGCCATGCAGCCAGTAGCGGGAAGATAAAACTATGTCGGTAAACTTCTCCCCCTGCGTTGTCATTCCTTGCTATAACCACGGCGCAATGATGGCCGGGGTGTTGTCACGGCTGTCCCCTTTCGCTCTGCCTTGTTTTATTGTGGACGACGGAAGTGATTCGGCCACACAGCGCCAACTGGAAGCGCTGGCGAATGGCAACCAGAATGTGCAACTGATCCACCTGCCACAAAACGCGGGCAAAGGCGCGGCCGTTGTCCACGGTTTAACTGTGGCGGCACAACACGGGTTTACCCACGCGGTACAAGTCGATGCCGATGGCCAGCACGCCATTGAAGATATTCCTGCACTGCTGGCGCTGGCTCAGCAATATCCGGACGACCTGATTTCCGGAGCGCCCATTTATGACGACTCCATTCCCCGTTCACGGCTGTATGGCCGCTGGATAACCCACGTATGGGTGTGGATAGAAACCCTGTCACTGCAACTGAAAGACAGCATGTGTGGATTTCGTGTCTACCCAATTGCCCCTACTTTGCGCCTGGCAAACCAGGTCACATTAGGCAAACGGATGGACTTTGATACAGAAGTCATGGTTCGCCTCTACTGGCAAGGGCACAACAGCCATTTTGTCCCAACCCGCGTGACTTACCCGGAAGATGGGTTATCGCATTTTGACGCGTTTAAAGACAATGTGCGTATCTCGTGTATGCATACGCGTTTGTTTTTTGGCATGTTGCCCCGCCTTCCTGCCCTTCTGCTACGCCAGCGCCACACTCAGCACTGGGCAAAACAGCAGGAAGTCAGTGGGCTGTGGGGAATGCGTATCATGCTGAAAGTTTGGCAGTATCTTGGGCGCAATGCATTCTCAGTTTTACTGTGGCCGGTGGTCGCGGTTTACTGGCTACTGGCGCGCCGGGCGCGTGCTGCATCACAACAGTGGCTGAACCGGGTAAAAACCCGGCTGGCGGAACAACACCGACCGGTCCCGCCGCACCTCAACAGTTATTTTCACTTTTTGCGTTTCAGCCAGTCTATGCTGGATAAAATTGCCAGCTGGCGGGGTGAATTACAGCCAGGTAAGCAGATTCAGTTCGCCCCCGGCGCGCAGGAACACCTGGACTTAACCTCACCTCAGGGCCAGTTATTACTGGCTTCCCATTTGGGCGATGTTGAAGTCTGCCGGGCACTCGCTCAGTTGCAGGGCGACAAAACCATTAATGCCCTGGTGTTTCATGAAAATGCGCAACGGTTTAAACAAATCATGGAAGAGATGGCGCCACAAGCGGGGCTGAACCTGATCCCGGTCAATGATATCGGGCCAGAAACCGCCATGTTGCTCAAAGAAAAGCTCGACCAGGGAGAGTGGGTTGCCATTGTCGGTGACCGTCTGGCCGTTAACCCGCAACGTGGTGACTGGCGGGTCACCTGGAGCCAGTTCATGGGGCATCCGGCGCCGTTTCCACAAGGGCCATTTATTCTGGCTTCCATTCTGCGTTGCCCGGTCTTCCTGCTGTTTGCCCTTTCGCAACACGGGCAACTGTGCATCCACTGTGAACCATTCGCCAACCCGCTATTGCTCCCCCGGGGCAACCGTCAACAGGCATTACAGCAGACTATTGACCGTTATGCTGAGCGGCTGGAGCATTACGCCCTCATGTCACCACTGGACTGGTTCAACTTTTTTGATTTCTGGCGCCTGCCCGACGCCGACGATAAGGAGTAACAGGTGTTAAACAACCCACGTTTCACCACGGAAGTCACGCTGACCATTCCTTTTCATGATGTCGATATGATGGGTGTGGTGTGGCACGGCAACTATTTTCGGTATTTCGAAATTGCCCGCGAAGCATTGCTCAACCAGTTCAATTATGGTTACCGGCAAATGAAAGAATCCGGTTATGTCTGGCCCGTAGTCGATACCCGGGTGAAATATCGCGATGTACTGACTTTTGAGCAAAAAATTCGCGTGCGGGCCCAGGTAACCGAATATGAAAACCGCCTGCGCATTGACTACCAAATTTTTGATGATGCTTCAGGGAAGCGTACCACCACGGGCTATACCATTCAGGTTGCCGTAGAAGAAGCCAGCCGGGAAATGTGTTTTATCAGCCCGCCGGTGCTGTTTGAACGTATGGGAGTTACGCAATGAAATACTGGGCACTCGTCTTCACTCTGTTCAGCCATTTTGCCTGTGCCATTACGCTGGATGAACTGCAACAGCGTTTCACGCAAACGCCGGTTATCCGTGCGCATTTTGAGCAGACCCGCACTATCAAAGATATGCCTCAGCCGCTGTTATCTCAGGGAGATATGCTGATTGCCCGTGACCAGGGGTTGCTATGGGACCAGAAATCGCCCTTTTCTATGCTACTGATGCTGAATAATACCCGTATGGTGCAAATCATTAACGGGCAGCCACCACAAGTGGTTACGGCTGAAAATAATCCGCAAATGTTTCAGTTTAACCATTTATTGCGCGCGCTGTTTCAGGCCGACAGAAGTGTACTGGAACAAAACTTCCGTCTTGATTTTCAGGATAAAGGACAAGGGCGCTGGTCGTTACGTTTACAACCCATCACCACACCGCTGGATAAAATTTTCACGTCAATCGACCTGGCCGGGCAGACCTGGCTTGACAGCATTCAACTCTACGACAAGCAAGGTGACCAAACCCGGATAGTGCTTTCTGACCACCGTTTAACGCCCGCAACACTTACCGATGAAGAGCGTAAACGCTTTGACGAACACTAATTCCCGCACTCCGGCTTACCTGTGGGCGGCGGTTTGCCTCGCCATGCTGGCAGCATTGTTCTGCATTCTGCCAGGAGCCAAAATAAACAGTAGCGTACTGGCGATGTTGCCAGAGCAGGCCACAGGCAATATGCCACCGGCACTGAACGATGCATTTATAACGCGCCTGGATAAACAACTGGTGTGGCTGGTAAGCCCGGGCAAAGAAGCACGGCCTCAGGCCGCCCGGTTCTGGCTGAATGCCCTGCAACACAACCCGTTATTCAGCAAGGTAAAAGGGCCAATGGACGCGGCCAGTCAGCAAGCCTGGGGCACGTTTTACTGGCAACACCGCAATGGGCTGATTGACAGTGCGACAAGGCAACGCCTTGAACATGGAGGAAGCGCGCAGGCGCAGTGGGTGCTGGGCCAACTCTACTCAGCATTTTCCGGAGTCAGTGCCAAAGAGTTGCACAACGACCCGCTGATGCTGATGCGTGGCGCACAGTTGGCACAGGCGCAAAGCGGCCAGAAACTCCGCCTGATGGATGGCTGGCTGGTCACCCAGGATGACCAGGGGCGTTACTGGTATCTCATACATGGCGAACTGGCAGGCCACGCTTTTGATATGCACCAGAACCACCAGCTTGTCACCACGCTGGCGGCACTGGAGCAACAATTGAAAGCAGCTTACCCCGACGCCCGGCTACTTTCCCGGGGCACCGTTTTTTACAGTGATTATGCCAGCCAGCAAGCCAAACGGGATATGTCCTCTCTGGGCACGGTGACGATTATTGGAGTGCTACTGCTGATTGTTGCCACTTTCCGCTCACTCCGCCCGTTGCTGTTATGCCTGCTCTCCATTGCCACAGGCGCACTGGCCGGTACACTGATGACCCTGCTTATCTTTGGTGAATTACACCTGATGACGCTGGTGATGAGCATGAGCATTATTGGGATTTCAGCTGATTACTCACTCTATTATTTAACTGAGCGCATGGTGCATGGCGAAGCCGTAACCCCGTGGGAAAGCCTGGCCAAAGTGCGTAATGCCCTGCTGCTGGCATTATTGACCACTATTGCCGCATACCTGCTGATGATGCTCACGCCCTTCCCGGGAATACGCCAGATGGCGGTATTTGCAGCAGCCGGTTTGAGTGCATCCTGTCTGACAGTTCTGTTCTGGCACCCGTGGCTAAGCCAGCGTCTGCCTGTTCGCCCGGTCCCCGCGATGGCATTGTTACTACGCTGGCTGGCAGCATGGCGGCGTAACAACATACTGCGTATTGGGTTGCCTTGCGGGCTGTTTTGCCTGTGCCTGGCAGGCCTCAGCCAGGTGCGCATCAATGATGACATCACGCAGCTCCAGGCGCTGCCACAGTCATTACTCGCTCAGGAAAAAACCATCACCCGGTTAACCGGGCAAAGTCTCGAACAAAAGTGGTTTGTGGTGTATGGCAAGAATGCCCAACAAACACTGGAACGCCTGGAAGCCCTGAAGCCTGAACTGGATAAAGCCCGGCAACAAGGGGTTATTCACCAGTACCGCACTGTTGGCCTGAATTCATTAAAACGCCAGGCAGCGGATTTAGCGCTGCTGCATCAGGCGGCCCCCACAGTAGAAAAGGCGCTAAGCCAGGCGGGGATTACGTCGTTCACGCCAGACCTGACGCCCATGCCGGTTACCGTACCTCAATGGCTGGCAAGCCCGGCAAGTGAAGGCTGGCGGTTGATGTGGATGACGCTTCCTGACGGAACCAGTGGTGTTCTGGTACCGGTAGACGGGGTGGATGCTCAAAAGAGTGAGATTATGGCAGGCATTGCGCAGCAATTACCTGGCGTGAGCTGGGTGGACCGTAAAGCGGCTTTCGACACGCTCTTTTCCCATTACCGCACGGTGCTTACCCGCTTATTACTGGTAGCGCTGGCGGTCATTGCAGCCAGTGCCATCTTCCGCCAGGGGCTACGTCAGGGGCTGGTCACCCTGGTTCCGTCTGTACTGTCGTTAGGCTGTGGCCTGGCCGTACTGGCGTTCAGCCAGCATGCTGTAAACCTGTTTTCATTACTGGCCCTGGTTCTGGTTCTGGGGATTGGGATTAACTACACCCTGTTTTTCAGTAACCCGCGCGGCACCCCGGTAACCTCATTGCTGGCAATCACGCTGGCAATGCTGACCACATTATTAACCCTCGGCATGCTGGTCTTCAGCACGACGCAGGCAATCAGCAGCTTTGGTATTGTCCTGGTCAGTGGCATTTTCTCAGCATGGCTGCTCTCCCCACTTGCCATGCCCCATAAAAAGAGAAAAGTGAAATGATTAAACGTGTGTTGTTCTCTACCTTCTTGTGCCTTGCCGCCACGTTAATCAGCGGGTGCAGCTACCACAAAAACGCAAGTGATGCCGGGCGGCCTCAGGCCTGGCTGGAACCGGGTACCCGCGTCACGCTACCTGCGCCGGGCATTTCTCCGGCGGTTAATTCCCAACAATTGCTCACCGGGTCTTTTAACGGCAAGACTCAGTCACTGCTGGTGATGCTGAATGCGGACGATAAAAAAATCGCGCTGGCAGGGCTGTCATCTATTGGTATTCGGTTATTTTTAGTGACCTATGACAAAACCGGGTTGCATACCGAACAGTCAATAGTGGTTCCACAATTGCCCCCTGCAAGCCAGGTGCTGGCAGATGTTATGCTCAGCCACTGGCCGCTCAGTGCATGGCAACCACAATTACCCCGCGGCTGGACACTGCAGGACAAAGGCGATAAACGCGAACTGCGTAACGCTAAAGGGGCGTTAATCACCGATATTACCTATATACAACGCAAAGGTCGCCGTGAACCAATAAGCATTGAGCAACACGCGTTTAAATACCACATCACCATTCAATATCTGGGCGACTGATATGATTTATATTTCTGCCATCGGTGTGATTAATGCACTGGGGAATACCGCAGCCGGGGTGGCACAACACCTGGTGCAGGGTAAATCCCCCGGCATGCGCCCACGAGCTGGGTGGTTGTCCGGCCACCCGCAGGCGGTGTTGGGCGGAGTGGACGGCGAGCTGCCAGTCATTCCCGAGACATTCCATGCGCATCACACCCGCAACAACCAGTTGCTGCTGGCGGCACTGGCGCAAATCCAGCCCACCGTTGACCAGGCCATTGCACAATACGGGCTGGCGCGAATCGCTATTGTGATGGGTACCAGCACGTCCGGGCTGGATGAAGGTGACCAGCATGTGCGCCTGAGCCTGACAGGCCAGCCCAGCGAGCACTGGCGCTACCCACAGCAAGAATTAGGTGACCCTTCGCGTTTTCTCAGTAAATGGCTTGGCACCACGGGCCCGGCATTTACGCTGTCCACCGCATGTTCATCCAGCGCCCGGGCTATTATCAGCGGGCAACGCCTGCTTGCGGCGGGCCTTGCCGATATTGCTATTGTTGGCGGCGCTGACACGCTGAGCCGTATGCCGGTTAACGGGTTCCATAGCCTTGAATCGCTCTCACCTGGTCTGTGCCAGCCATTCAGCCGTGACCGAAGCGGCATCACCATTGGCGAAGGTGCGGCACTGATGGTGCTGACCAAAACACCACAGGATCTCGCATTACTGGGGGTTGGGGAATCCAGCGATGCCTGGCATATTTCTGCCCCGCATCCGGAAGGGAAAGGTGCGATTCAGGCAATCCAGCAGGCGCTGGATAATGCCGGGCTGTCTGCAAATGAGATTGGGTATATCAATCTGCACGGTACCGCCACCCGTCTTAACGACCAGATAGAATCCAGGGTAGTGCATGATTTATTTGGCGACAAAATACCTTGCAGCTCCACCAAACACCTGACCGGCCATACACTGGGCGCAGCAGGCATTACTGAAGCAGCACTGAGCGCCCTGATTTTGCGCCAGAGGCTGCCTTTACCAGCCCAGGACTTTACGCTATCGCCACTCGACCCGGCATTACCGCCCTGTGGCATTCTCCAGCAATCACAGCCCCTGGTTCGCCCCATTATCATGTCAAACTCGTTCGCCTTTGGGGGAAACAACGCCAGTATTATTTTAGGGAGAACCTCATGAGCCGCTACCAGCCACCCGGCAACTATCTGCCGCATGAATCCCCCATGATACTGCTGGATGAAGTCGTCAGCGTGGCCGATAACAGTGCCGATTGCCGGGTCGCTATTCACTCTGCTGGGGTGTTAGCGCCTTTTCTGACAGCGGAACATACCCTGCCCGGTTGGTACGGCCTGGAACTGATGGCACAAACCGTTGGGGTCTGGTCCGGCTGGCACCGCCAGCAACGTGGTCAACAAAGCATTGCACTGGGTATGGTGCTGGGCGCCCGCGAATATACCTGCCCTGCAGGTGAATTCCCGGCTGATGTAATACTGGATATCCATGTCAGCCTGCTGATGCAGGATGCCCGCTTCGGCAGTTTTGAATGCACAATCAGCCACCTTAATCAAACCCTGGCAACCGGGCGCATTAATACCTTCCAGCCCGATAGCGAGGAATTAGCTTCACTTTTTCAACAGGGAAAAACGCCATGAAACGTTCCGTGCTTGTCACTGGTGCCAGTAAAGGCATAGGCCAGGCCATTGCCCGGCAACTGGCGGCAGATGGTTTTATTGTCGGAGTGCATTATCACAGCGATGCCTCTGGCGCGCGTGCCACACTGGATGCCATTGAACAGGCTGGCGGCCAGGGGCGGCTTTTATGTTTCGATGTTGCCAACCGCCAGCAATGCCAGGAAGTTATTGAACAGGATATTGAGTCTCACGGTGCCTGGTACGGGGTTGTGAGTAATGCCGGGATCACGCGGGATGGCGCGTTTCCCGCCCTGAGCGATGACGACTGGGACCGTGTTATCCATACCAATCTGGATAGTTTTTACAACGTTATTCACCCTTGCATAATGCCCATGATCAGTGCCCGTCAGGGCGGAAGGATCATCACGCTTTCATCGGTTTCTGGCGTGATGGGCAACCGTGGGCAGGTAAATTACAGCGCTGCAAAAGCGGGCATTATTGGCGCGACCAAAGCCCTCGCCATTGAGCTGGCAAAACGCAAAATCACTGTCAACTGCATTGCTCCCGGTCTGATTGATACGGGAATGGTCGCACTTGAAGAAACTGCAATGAAAGAAGCTATGTCCATGATCCCCATGAAACGAATGGGGCAAGCCGAAGAGGTTGCCGGGCTGGCCAGTTATTTAATGTCTGATATCGCCGGTTATGTCACTCGCCAGGTGATTTCTATAAACGGAGGTATGTTATGACAAGGCGTGTTGTCATTACTGGCATGGGTGGGGTAACTGCGTTTGGGGAAAACTGGGCAAACGTTGCCAGCCGCTTACTGGCCGGCAAAAATGCTGTACGTAAAATGCCAGAATGGCAGGTTTATGACGGGCTGCATACGTTACTGGGTGCGCCAATCGATGATTTCACACTACCAGACCATTATACACGTAAGCGCATTCGCGCTATGGGCCGGGTTTCACTGCTCTCCACCCGCGCTACTGAACTGGCACTGACTGAGGCCGGGCTGATTGACGACCCGGTACTCACCAGCGGAGAAACCGGCATCGCTTACGGCTCCTCTACCGGGAGCACCGGGCCGGTGAGTGAGTTCGCCACCATGCTCACAGAAAAGCACACTAATAATATTACCGGTACCACCTATGTGCAGATGATGCCACACACCACCGCCGTAAATACGGGGTTGTTTTTTGGCCTGCGCGGGCGAGTCATTCCCACTTCCAGCGCCTGTACATCGGGTAGCCAGGCCATTGGATATGCCTGGGAAGCCATTCGCCACGGGTATCAGACTGTTATGGTGGCCGGTGGCGCTGAAGAGTTGTGCCCATCTGAAGCGGCAGTATTTGATACGTTATTCGCCACCAGCCAGCGTAATGACGCGCCACACACCACCCCTTCCCCATTTGACCAAAACCGCGACGGGCTGGTCATTGGTGAAGGTTCAGGCTCGTTGATTCTTGAAGAACTGGAACACGCCAAAGCCCGTGGCGCCACCATTTATGGTGAAATTGTTGGGTTTGCCACCAACTGTGATGCGGCACATATTACTCAACCGCAGAAGGCCACCATGCAAGTGTGTATGGAAAAAGCATTAAATATTGCCGGATTATCTGCCAGCGATATTGGCTATATATCTGCACACGGCACAGCCACGGACCGTGGGGATATTGCAGAAAGCCAGGCCACCGCAGCAATTTTTGGAAATAAAACGCCGATTTCATCGTTAAAAAGCTATTTTGGGCACACCCTTGGCGCATGTGGTGCACTGGAGGCCTGGATGAGCCTTGAGATGATGCGGGAAGGATGGTTTGCGCCAACCATTAACCTGCACCAACCAGATGAACAGTGCGGTGAGCTTGATTACATTATTGGCGAAGCCCGCCACATTGATTGTGAATACCTGCAGAGCAATAACTTTGCATTCGGCGGTATCAACACATCCATCATTATTAAACGCTGGGCCTGACTGTGTGGCGCCCCCGGGGAATTGTTCGCCGGGGGTTAAAATCACTAAAGCGGAATGTCGTATTTTACACCAAAGGCTAAACAGGTGCTGGCCCCAGCGACGCCACTCGTATTTGTAGCAGAGGCCACGATTCTGCTGCCATCGTGGCCTGTGTTTAAACCGGGTTATTCCAGGGTAACCAGCTTCATCGGTTTGCCTCCCAGTTTCGGAGCAAGTTTTTGCTGCACTGCGACCACTGACGCCAGCGGCCGCCAAGCCACAGTCATGCTGTCGATAAGTCCGGCATCGTTTAGATGTATGTGATCCATCCCATCAATAGTGTGGTCGCCGAACCTGATAGTGAAAACGGCGACAAAGTCTGATCCGTCACGCAAAAGAAGTTCTGGCTCAAAGGCGTCAACGGTGTCAAGGAGCTGGGTAAGGACTCTGACAACCTGCTCTTTCCCTTCAAAGGGAGCAGGAACGATTGGGCTGCGGAGTGTAACGTTATCCGCGATGTGGCCCCGGGTTCCTTCAACATGACGGCTGCCCATGGCTTTGAGATACGCATCGAGATGTTCAGTAGTGACCATGAAATACTTCTCCTCACAGATGGATTTAAACCGGTAACAGGTAAAAGACCAGCCACCTTTCAGGCCCATCCTAACGCTATTGACCGTGTGGCATTAACGGGGATAACGTTCACTTCAGATATGACAAAAATGTCGGTAATCAATATTCCGGGGGTAAATTGTGGAGAGTTTCAGCGCGCTGGGGGGACTGGAAGTCTTTGTCCACACTGCGCGGACACGGAATTTTGCCGAAACGGGAAGAAACCTCGGCATTTCTGCTTCCGCTGTCAGTAAAAGTATTTCCCGACTTGAGGAACGTGTTGGAGTGCGTCTTTTTCAACGCAGCACAAGAAGCGTCCATCTTACCTCGGAAGGTGAGATGTTTCTCGAAAGGTGCAGCCGCATTCTGGGGGAACTTCAGGCGGCAGAAGATGAACTCAACAGCCTGACTCAACACCCTCGTGGACGATTAAAGGTGGGGCTGGCTCTTTCGGCAGGGCTGCCGCTGCCCGTCCTGTCGGCGTTCATGGCACACCACCCCGGGATTGAACTCGACCTAGATTTTACCGATCGGCTTGTCGATGTGATTGATGAAGGATTTGATGTGGTTATACGGGGGAACTCGCTTCGGGATTCGCGTCTGGTTTCCCGCCCGCTGGGCCCCTATCGCGCTATCCTGGTCGCTGCACCGGCCTATCTGAAAGAAAAAGGTGTACCCGTGAAACCGGTCGATCTTTTGAATCATGAATGCCTGCACTATCGCTCAACGCCTACCGGAAAGGTGTACCCGTGGCCGCTGGAACACTCAGATTTCGCAGCCGAAGGATTTTCACTTCCCCTGACGATGGTATGTAATAGCCTGGACGCGCTGCTATATATGGCCACTGCGGGGCGCGGTATAGCCTGCGTAACCGACTTCTCTGCCAGGAGCGCGGTTGCTGAGGGGCATCTGAAAACAATACTGGATACCTGCGTAACCGGCTCCGATACTATCCATATAATGTGGCCCAGCAACCGAAAAATGACGCCAAAAGTGCGCGTCTTCGTTGACTTTATGCTCGCCCATTTTGGCGATTATCTTGTCACTTAAGCGGATGGCCCTGCCCGGAAGATGACGCGATCCCCCACAGAGCGGTTCAATAAGTGTGTTGCATCCATCGGTTGAATTCACAGCCAAATACGGACATTACAGTTGCCAAGTCTAACTCTCAGACCATAGGTACGTTTAAGCGATAATCAACTCTCAGAAAGCTGAATATTTAGACCTGGAAAATCATTTATTTCGGCCCAATTTATGTAATGGCATAATCAGGCTGGCGAACGTGGGAGTGAGAATGGATAAAACATCTAAAAATCAGATACTAGATAGCGACATTGCTCGTTTATTGCTTAAACATAGAAAAGCTCGCAACCTGACTGTCACCGAGCTTGCTCAACGATCGGGCGTCAGTCAGGCCATGATTAGCAAAGTTGAACGAGGCACCTCCAGCCCCAGTGCAACGATACTGAGTCGGTTAGCTAACGCGATGAATATTACGCTATCAAAGCTTTTCGCAGAGCTTGAGCTACATCAGAACTCACTTGTTCTCTTTGCTCATGAGCAGCAGCACTGGACGGATGAACAATCAGGTATTACTCGCTGGTCTCTGTCCCCAGCGGGGGCATGCCCGGAACTTATAAGAGTTGAGATTCCTGCTAAGGGGGAGTTGACGATACCCGCCTCCGCGAATGAGCATCTTTCCGGGCAAACACTTTGGATGTTGAGTGGCAGCCTTGATTTTCGGGTCAATCATCAGACTCACCATTTACAAGCTGGTGACTGCCTTGCCCTTACCTTTGCAAGCGGGTACCAAATGAACAATCCTGATAGTCAGCGGAGCTGTTCTTACATCGTCGCTTTTAGTCAAAAAAATCAATGATATTACCTCTACTAAAGGAGGTGTATCACATTAGCCTTGCTTAGATGTAACAGAGGATAGGGCCTTCCCTGATTGTCCCGTTCGGAACGCCCTGAAACAAGAAAGCCCATATGTTGATAAAACCCTACAGCTTGCTGATTTTGTTCATTTACATCGACGCTTAAATCAGGATGAACAGCCAGCGCATGTGAGATCAACAGTTTTCCGACGCCAAGCCCACGAGCAGAAGCATTTACAAAAAGCGCCTCCAGATGGCCTTCATGCAAAAACATGAACCCTAGCGGTTGATCTTCCTGATTTGTAGCTACCCATACAGGGGTTTCTGAAAAAAAGCTGACAACTTCTTTTTCGATCTCTTGTCGGTCGTGGGCTGTCAGAAAGTCGTGTGTAGCATCTACTGAATTTTTCCAAATTTGGATGATTTCTGACACTTCAGAGAGTCGTGACATTCTGATTTTTAACATTTTACCTACCTTAAAGTGGTTATCACTTCGCGTATTTACATAAAAATGAGTCCGCCTTAATTTACTATCGTAAAAATAAATTCACAATAGTAAATTTATTTCATATCTTATCGTTCCTTATGAGAAGTGCTAACACACTGGTTGGGCTGAGCCTCTTCACCGAGGATGTTGGATATTTTGTGCCAGGTCAGATCGTACAATTCAAACTGAATTCCTTCAAAATGACCTACTATTCAGGTCAACTTTTTAGCTTAGAACCGCTGAAAAATTGACCTGCAGTTACAGAGTACTATTATTTGTTTATTGCATACGCATCTTGTAAAAAACCAGAATGAAAAAAGGACGACTTCATTTTCAGCATTTGCCAGCCGTTCAGAAAAGAAAATATTTTTTGAATGATTCCGGCGTTATATCACTGGCGTAAGACATGAAAATGGATGACCGCTTTAAGGTGTCGACTCAAGAATAGTGTACGAGTGTGTTAAGGAGTAAATTATTGTTCGAAGGTCGGCTTGCGGTAATTCTTATTTTATATGAAATTTCACATAAGATATAAATATTAATATAAACAGTGAGATTGGGATATGTATGAGAAAACAGACAGGCCGAAAAAAAATACAATTCGTTCAGTTGCCAGTAATTTTTCTAAAAAGATAAGTGGCGGTGAATCAAGACTTCATTTTGTTGACAAGCGACATGAATCGATAGCCCAAAATAAGAGGCAAGACATTGTGCACGCCAGCCCTCAAGTATTGAGTGGAGTGACGCAGCTTCGTGGATTTAAAACGGTAAATGGAAAAGTTCCTGATAGCTCTGATGAGTCTACTGGAGCGTTTGTCCATAGCAGTCTCTCAGCCTGGGATAATATTTTTAAAGACGATGCGATTGATCGAGCTGGAGGTGTCATAGCTGAGTACACGCCTGGGGAAGAAGAGCTTGACGCTGAGGCACTAACCAAATACGAAAAGAATATAAAGGATGATGCATTTGGATTGGTCAAAGCAGAAGGCTCGACTGAGACTCGTATAAAAAGGTATGAAAAACAGCCTGTACAAACAGAAATGGTGATGCTCGCACCGCCTGTATTTGCAGAACATAGAAATGCAATCCAGGGTATCATTGAGAACGCTATTTATGGCAATGTCACTGGACGGGCGGGCAAAGTTCCGACGGATTGGAGAGATAACCTGGATTTATTGATGGAGGAGAACCAATCCATAAGTGACTACGCACAAGCCAATGAGGACGCAGACTGGCTTGCCAGGGCATTTACTGAATTACTGGAACAGAAAGTTAACCAACGCGAAGGCAATATAGCCCCTGATGCGTTAGATTACTTAAACTCAGGAACTGCTGTCTTTTCCACCAATGTGATGGCCGCTATCAAACAACAGCTGAACTTGAATATCGTTACTCGGGATGAGTTTGTGGGCAACGATGCCACTCTGGACACCGTAGCGGTACTTTCCCATGAGTTTGGGCATATCAAAACGGCGTTGAACGTTTCTGAAGAATCTATTCAAAATGTTAAATCAGGACTGGGACCTAACTGGAACTCGGTAAAAATGGTCATTAGTACCCTTAATAAATCTGCTGAGCCTGACAAACGTACCACACATGATCGCACCTTCAATACCAATTTACGCTTTGCCTGGGGTCAGGTGTTGAGTGAGTTCTATCGTTCTCCACAGAAAGTGCGGGAAGACAGTGAATTGGAAAAAGCAATCAAAATTCTTTATAACCTGCTGATGTCTTTTGAAGAGTACTTCAATATTGAAGCGGTAGACAACACCATTTCAGCCGGTAGCGACAAGAAAAAACGAGTGTCACATGGCACGGAACGCCGTACTGGGCTGGATCTACGTATTGATATGCTTGAGGACATGGATAAAAACCTGGCTAATCATGATCGCCGTTTGCAACCTGCTGATATGGCCAAATATGTATGGATATCCAAACTAAAAAGTCTCATAGCAAAATTTATCGCCACCTTTAGTGATAAATTTCCATAACCAATTGATAAAATATGATTTTATCTTTGCAAAAAATTAACCAGCCTTCTGAATTAAATACAGGGTCAGGGGCGCAGGGTAATCCCCCCGATAATTCCACCACGCTTTGAATGCGAATTCACCGAACCGGGTCGGGCGCTATTAGTGCCTGTGGTGGCGCTTGTGAATTAGACAAACGACAACTGATTCACCTTCGCCAAAGCACATAAATGCTTTATGTGGAGTTAAAATTATGGCAGAAACAGTACTTTCACCTATTGTTATATTATTGAAATAAAATAATCACACAATGTTATTATTAAGCGTGTAGTTTAATATCAGCCTTTCATCCAACTGAGCAGATTCATTATGCACTCTTTTGCCATTTTCCTCTCTTCACTGTTTATGTGCAGTACAGTTTTTGCCAGTTCAGTGACCTCCGTGTCGCTCGAGGAACTGTCATCCGCACTGAATGAACGCATGCTGTTAATGCCAGCGGTGGCTGGCTATAAAGCGCAGCATCACTTACCCGTTGAAGACCTGTCGCGGGAGAAAGTTGTCATAGACGGTATGAGACAAAATGCTCAGGACGCCGGGCTTGCTTCCGACACCGTTGTCCCTTTTGTCCATGCTCTGATGAATGCCGGGAAGGCAATTCAGTACCGCTGCCTGGCCGACTGGCTGGCCACACCGCAGGCCAGGGTTCACGTTACCGAACTTGCGGATACCAGACAAAAGATACAACAGACTGATAATCGGCTGATGACGGCCATCAGCCAGCGTCTGATGGCCGGCTCCTTTACCGAAGCCGATATGGCGTGGCTTATATCGCAGATGACGGCACCAGGACTTAGCGCTGCGGATAAAAATAATCTGCTGTCAGCCCTGTCGCGCATTGAGCGAGCCAGTTAACGAAACGGAGGTCAAGTCCCCGCCGCAACAGACGCGTTCTTCCGCTTCGACAGCGCAGTCAAAATACTGCTCCGCACTGGACTTACATCTTGAGGTGGCGGGCCGGACTATAGAAATGCATCCCCCTGAACGATGTTTCCTGGAATATATCTGAGACCGAATTTTACCTTTGATGTGCACGGATTCATCCCTGTTTAGCACTTCCCTGAGCCGGGATACGTTCCTGACGGTGAAACCATTACCCAGCAGGTCTTTTTCTGTCAATTCTCGGGGCACATGATCTCCTTCACTCATGATCTCAGGCGGCTGACTGCGGCACAGGGCATTGTGGCAGGCCCGAAATTTCGTCAGGCACAGGAATGGCTCCGCAACCAGAATTAAGGTGAACTTCCACAGAATCTTCATAAAAAACCGGCTGCGCCGTGATATTTTTTCAAGCACATCATCTATAGCGCCCCTTTTTCCTTTTTAACCGAATGTTAAGCGAGTCGCGATACACAATGTGGGTGCGGCCCTGAAACACACTAACCTGGCAGCGTAAACAAGTTCCCTTTACGTAACAGACTATTCTGCACAGCTATTTAGAGTAAGTATTGCTTTCTGTACTACAAACTAAGTGACGGAAAAATATGAGCAAAACCACATCGACATATCATCAAGCCGGCCTTAGCCGTCGGGGATTCCTTGGCCTTGGAGCTGCAGTCACTGTTGCCGCACTTGTGCATTCCCGTAGTGCTTTCTCAATGCCAACCGTCTTTCCAACAGGCGTAACTATCCACGATAAGTCAGCGACCTATGTCTGTGATGTCATGTTCAGCACATCCGGCAAAACTTATTTGATTGATATCAACGGCCTGGTTGTCAAACAGTGGGAGCACAAAGGTGAACCTGCGCGAATAGTCGATCCCTCTCTTGTTGGTGGGCGTAAGGGCGTCGTTGGCATGACTCTTGATATGGTGGATGCGTCCCGGATGCCAAATCTGGCAGGAATCGGACTCGTGCCCGGGCGCAAGACTGCAAAGATCAACAAGACATTTGGCCTTCTTGACTGGAATGGAAACGTTATCTGGCAGTGGAGTGGCATTGATTCTGTCGGGGCAGCACTACAACATCACGACTGGGAATTACTCTCCAACGGCAACATGCTCATCCTTTCCGACAGGATGCGAGAGGATCCGCGTTTTAAAATCGGCAAAATTGTTGATGACGTGATTTATGAGATAACCCCTTCTGGTAAGGTCGTATGGCAATGGTCAGCAACTGACCATTTGGACGAATTTGGCTTCACTCCAGAGGAAATGAAGCTGGTCACAGCAACTAACGGTCCTGACTATCTGCATATGAATGCTATGGCTGCTCTTGGTCCAAATCGTTGGGAAATGGCAGGAGACAAACGTTTTGCAGCTGAGAACATCATTTTCAGTTCACGTAACGCCAATTTCATTGCCATTATAGACCGCAAGACTGGCCGTATTGTCTGGAGGATTGGACCAAATTATCCTCATTTGACGCCTGCCGAAACGGGTAAACTTCCTCATCCCGTCAACCAGATGAGTGGTCAGCATAACGCTCATATGATTCCTGAGGGATTGCCTGGTGCGGGGAATATCCTTGTTTTCGACGACCAGGGTGAAGCCGGTTACCCTATTGCTCCACGAGCCCTGCTGGGAGGATCACGTATTCTGGAGATAGACCCTGCGACCAGGGAAATTGTCTGGCAGTACACTGCCAGTATGAGCGGTAATCCCGATTCTACATTCTTTAGTCCATTCGTCAGTGGAGCACAACGCCTCCCTAATGGAAATACTCTGATTGACGAAGGGATCGATGGGCGCTTCTTCCAGGTAACTCCTACAGGGAAGATAGTCTGGGAATATATTGTCCCATTCACCGGCATCGGGCCGGGGGGCACCACAGGCCATCCGGTAGAAAGTAATCTCACCTATCGCGCTCAGGCCGTACCTCTGAACTGGATTCCGCGCTAGCCTGTTCTGCCTCCAGGAAGATATGTGGCAGGTGCGTTTTGTATGCAACCCCGATGTGAAAAACATTACAAACATTGGGTATAATCAAAGTATTAGCGCAACAAACTCTACAGGAATACGAATGAAAACTTTACTGGGAAGTGCATTGCTTGTTGTTAGTTCATTTTCTTTTGCCATGGAACCGGCCCCTGTTGTCACTACTGAGTCGGGCAAAGTTCAGGGATATCGCACTGATGACGGTATCAGTGTTTATAAAGGGATCCCATATGCGGCTAATCCTTTTACCGCTGCACGACGGTTTCAGAATCCCCAGCCCATGCAGCCCTGGCAAGGTATAAAAAAAACTGTGTCTGACTCGCCAGTGCCACAACCGGGAAGGACCTCCGCGCAACCATTAGTTGGGCGGGCTGGCGACTTAACCCTCAATATATGGCGCCCTGATGATATCAAAGGGAAAATACCGGTTATGGTCTGGATCCCTGGAGGGGCCTGGATCAGGGAAGATGCGACTGAGCCTGTGTATGACGGAAGCGTGTTTGCTAAAAAAGGCGTGATGATAGTCACGGTTAACTACAGAGTGGGTGTAGATGGATTTATGCATTTCGCCCATCGTCCTGACAACCGTGGTATAGCTGACCAGATTGCTGCACTTAAATGGGTGCAGCGAAATATCGCGAACTTCGGAGGGGATCCTGGCAGAGTGACACTCTTCGGACAATCCGCCGGTGCGGGTAGTGTTGCCATACATTTAGGAAACCCAGAGACCAAAGGGCTTTATCAGCAGGCCATTTTGCAGAGCCCTCCAGTGCAGTGGATTAGCCCTGCCGATGCAACACGAATAACCGAACAATTTTCCCGGAATCTGGGGATTTCTGCCGACCCCGAAGCTGTAGCCAGGGTGCCTTTTGAGGCGCTGGTTCAGAATGTGTTAAAAGTTGGAAATCAAATCAAAGATCCTGCCCGGTGGGGAAAGCTTTCCCTGGGAGGTACTGCATTTTTGCCAGTTGCCGACAATAAAATCATCGTCAGGAGCCCAATAGAAGACCTGGCTAATAGTGACAGTAACCGCGTTCCGGTTATCGTAGGCAGCACCGACAGTGAGTCCAGATTATATTTGGTCCCCGGCGGCGGTCTGCAAAAGTTCACGGAAAAGGATGTGAGCACTGTCATACATCAAATGGGTCTCCCCTCAGGAACTCTTCAGGCCTATGCAAAAAACAGTATTAATGCGCAGAGCCCGGGTGACATTTACGCTCAGATAATGTCGGACTACACATTCAGAATGCCTGCACTGAAAATAGCCAATATTATGAGCAAAAACCAGAACACATGGTTTTATAACTTTTCCTGGCGGTCACCCGCTTACCATGGCCGCCTGGGGGCTGCGCATTTTGTAGACGTCCCCTTTACGTTCGGGACGATTCATACAAAAGAGGCAGAAAACTTTGTCGGGGTAAATCCGCCGGTGTCCTTGTCTGAAAGTATCAATAACGCCTGGGTCTCGTTTGCTAAATATGGCAATCCGGGGTGGCCGCAATATTCAGATAAAGATAAACAAACGATGATGTTCAACACAACCAGTAGCGTGGCGACCAGCATGGATCCACAAATCGCGTCTCTGTGGGAAAAGTTCCGGTTCTAAAAATAATGCGCCAGTAAATGATATTGACAGTGGGTTTGTGAAAGGCACCTCAGCAGATAACGGCACCGGATTGTGCCCAGGAATTACGTGCTCAGGAGGATGCGTTTTCATTTCATATCAAGTCTTTTAATCACGCATACGCCCTTGTGATGGCTGGGTATCCGCAGTCCATATGCGGATACCCATAACACTCCGGTTCCCTCAGGAACGATACACGCTCAGTCGGTTAACTGTCGGGCAAGGGCCTGGTGATCCTGGTAGACTGCGGAGGTCTGGATCAACCGAATTTCACCCCCAGTTTCAGCAAAAAAGGCAGGTACGCCACGAACACCGAACGCCTGCATTAGCCTCTGAGCATGGCTTGCCCGGGCCTGGATATGAGCATGCAATATCTCACTTGACGAAATAAAGAGACTGGCAGCCTCCTCAAGCTTCAACCCATTCAGTATACCGACCAGCGTCCCTTGCGAGGTTACATCGAGACCATCCACATAACGCGCTTTCTGAATTGCTGAAAGGGCTTCCAGTTCACGCTCCGGTTCAGTAAGTGCCACGGCGGTAAGTGCGGCAGTGGCATTGCCACTGTCAAACTTTTGCTGACGGTTGGCCAGAACCTTTGCCTGATATTTTTCGGTGAAAGGCTGGCCTGTAATTGACTGGATACGTTGGTCATTACTCCAGGCGTATACCGCAAAATCGTCATCCATTGTGCGGGCACCGTCACCTGAGAACAACCCCGCAGGCAAGGGTTGAACCACGACATTTGTCGTATTGCGCAGGTAAGTGACTGCGGGCGTGGCACCATAGCACCAGCCACATAAAGGGTCAAAAAGGTAATAAAGCGTCTTTGTCACAAGTCTGTACCGAATGTTGGTTTAGTTAAGAACACTTTAATATTACTCTGCAGAAAGTCAGAGCTTTTTTGAATTTTTCAGGGAAAAAGAACTGCGACGAACCAGAATTTTGGGCAATGACCAGTCAGGAACGCATTCATGCACAGTTCTCCTTAACAGCACCTCACTGCAACATGGTTTTCCGTTCCAAAGTGTCCACACCTTGCCGAATTAATAAGGGTACGAACGAGTATGCCATTGTCCGTCCTGCGCGGTTTCATCAGGATGTATGCATATTGATGAAAATCATAGTGATATCAGCAAAGTAATTGCATCCATGGGAGATAACGCATTGCGGCAATATTATCTTTTATAGAAATAAGGCACAGCAAATTAAAAAATATGAACAACAGAGCGTTTTTTTATAAACCGTTATTTTGCCATTATTGAATGCACTCTAGATGAAGCCACAGCCAACTTAAATTAAAGAATTGCTAATAAATGTCGTTATTACACATAAGACAACCAAACCGAGTGCTGCAATAATGATATGGAAAAATACCCAAGGTCGAATAGGCCTATTACTTATAAGCTTTTTCGTTATTTTATTGATAGTTACCTATATTGTTATCAAGCAATTTGTTGCTCCACAAATCATTGAAACTGAGACTGAAAATATTCAGGCGACGGTTAAATTACAAAGTAACGCGATTAAAGAGCAGATGAACCGCGTTAAGGCTCAGCAACGCTCAATCACTGAGCTGGTTGCCGGGCTGCAAAGTCAGCAAATCGACGAATTTTTACCGCTTCTGGTTAACCAATATGGCGATTTAAACGTATTCGGTGGTGGGATTTGGCCTTTGCCTGGTCAGCGTGATCCGGCCCGGGAAAAATTCAGCACCTTCTATGCCCGTGACGCAAGCGGTAATCTGCAGGTCAACACCGTATGGAACCAGCCGGAATCGGCAAAATACTGGGAACAACCCTGGTATAAAGACGGCATGAATGCGCCAAAAGGCGAATGTGCGTGGGCGAAAGCCTATCAGGATGCGGCCAGCCCACAGCCGCGAACTAACTGCGCCATGGCTATCTGGAAAGACGGTAAAGTCTGGGGCGTGGCGACCATCGACGTAACACTGGGCTTCTTTAACCAATTGGCTGTCGAAATGGGCAAAGCGGTAAACGGTAGCGTACTAATTGTTGAAGCAGACGGCAAAATCGTTGGTAACGGCTCTTCCGTACAGGATAAACCAGCACTCTCAAACGTCCGTGATCTCGGCATTCCGGCTGCGGCACCGTTAGCCAGCCTGTTAAGCCAGGGTAAAACAACAGAAATGCGCGGAAGCTATGAAGGTACAGACGGCGCACATTCACTGTTCGTTCTGCCCATCAGCGGCAGCCCGTGGTTCATGGCGGTTGATATTCCGAGCAGCCACCTGGTAAGTATGTCTAATGCTATTATGACCAAACTCACCATTGTACAGGCGATTATCGGAATACTTATTGTCTTTATTATGATGTTTATTGTGCGTAATATTTTCCATAATGTGACGTTGCTCAATCGTAATATTGAAACGCTATCCAGCGGCGGGGCAGATTTAACGCAACGTCTTGCACAAAGTAAGAGCCCGGAATTTAACGCCATTATCAACAATTTCAATAAGTTTATTTCGTTCCTGAATGAGCTGATGCAACAGGTAGGGAATAGCTCAATGGCGATATCTTCGGCTTCGCGCCAGATTGCCAGCGGTAACCTGAACCTCTCCTCACGCACCGAAGATCAATCGGCCTCAATTGTGGAAACGGCAGCGTCCATGGAAGAACTGACCAGCACCGTGCGCCTTAACGCAGAGAACGCATTGCAGGCGAACAAGCTGGCGGAAGAGGCTTCAGCGACCGCGAAACAAGGGGCCAGTGTAGTTAACAAAGTCGTCTCTACAATGAATAACATTAATGAGTCCTCCTCTAAAGTGGTGGAAATCATCAGTGTGATTGACGGCATCGCCTTCCAAACCAACATCCTGGCGCTTAATGCAGCAGTGGAAGCGGCCAGGGCGGGTGAGCACGGGCGTGGGTTCGCTGTGGTGGCTGGTGAAGTTCGTTCACTGGCGCAGCGCAGTGCCCGCTCAGCTCAGGAGATCAAAAAACTGATTGAAGAATCGGTGAGCAGCATTGAGCAGGGTAGCGGGCTGGTTCGTCAGGCAGGGACAACAATGGACGGCCTGATGGAGAAAGTTGAAAGCGTCGGTGTGCTGATCTCAGAAATCAGTTCTTCCAGCGATGAACAAAGTCGCGGAATTGCCCAGATCAACATCGCCGTCAACCAGCTCGATAGCGTAACACAGCAGAACGCTGCGCTGGTCGAAGAGGTGGCGGCCGCCGCGCAGTCCATGGAACAACAAACCTTACAACTCGAGAATGTCGTTGGCAGCTTCAAGCTCTGACAGACAAAATAGCGCCGACCCTGCACCGTCGGCCTCAGATTGATAAGATAGCCTCTTCTGGGGCTATCTTACATTGAAAATCATATTCCGCATTGCCTGTTGCTGTGCTTTTGCTCGCAGCGATAAAGGCCAGAGGTGACTTCACTTTTCTAATCAAGAAATTGAGATTACCAGCATCTCTTTGTGTTAATCCATGAGAACATGGTCGGTATAACGTAATTTATTCTGGTAGAATGTTATGACCATTTAACAATAAATGGCTGTAACCACACTGACTTCATTTGCGGGAGATATCGGTATGAAAATTGGGATACTCTTCCCGATTGCTATTTTTTTCGTCGCTGTCATTTTTATTACCTGGTTTGTGGCAAGCGGTTACGCCACCTCATAAACAGATCACCAGAGCCCTGCTCAGCGAGGCAGGGTTATCCCCTTCTGCTTTTCCCTGTTGCCAACGACTACCTGCTGAGTCACAAGGCTTTTTTTTTGCGACATCACCCAGATGTGTGATGGTATCCACGCCGAACTCATCTACAGTTAAATAGTGAACTGGTAATAAACTGCCAGTTATAGTAGTGCGTTCCCCCCAGCAAAATTAACTAGCCAATGTCATTGGTGTATCAGCCATGTTGTCTGCAGGGCTGGGTGCACTAAATGAGAATGGATAAAACAAAAACAATGCGCAAGAAGGCTACGGACTATGCTTGAAAAACTTCGTCATGCCAAATTCAGCATGAAGCTAACAGTTGTCACTATTTTTGTTGCGTTATCGCTGTTAATTATTGCTGTTGCCCTGGCAATGCAGTTTTATTTCGCACAGTCTTTTGCCAAGGATGCCGCCCGGACTTTATTTACCCATACTGCACTGAATGTCAGTGATAAAATACATTCACTGGACAGCGAAACCAGCGGCCTGACCACACTGTTTGCGCAATTTCCAGGTCTGGAAAAACAAGACACATCCCAGCCCCTGCTCCCCATCACTCCTGCCATGGCTCAGGCAATACGCCAGCACCCGCAGGTGTATGCCATTTATATCGGCTATGGTAATGGCGATTTGTATGAATTAATTAATCTCAATAGCAATAAGAACTTACGTAATGTATTAGGGGCGACGGCGGAGGATCGCTGGCTGATAGTCAATATCCGCAATACGCCTGCTGGCGGGCAGCAACAATCCCGTTTTTATAACGATGCTTTCACACTCACCCACCAGACACAAAGCACCAGCCAGTATGTCGCAAATACCCGGCCCTGGTATCTCAATGCCATGGCAAGTAATGCCACAATAAAAACTGAGCCTTATGTATTTCATACCACGCAATCTTCCGGGGTGACGTTTGCCCGGCGTATTGGCACCAGCCAGAATGTTCTGGCTGTCGATATTTCACTGGATACATTGTCGGTCTTTTTGCAAAAAAACCGCTTATTTAAACACAGTGAGACTTTTATTTTTGATAATGATGGCAATGTCGCAGCTCAGTCACTCAGTTTGCAACCCAAACACACCTCAGAACAGGCCAGCCCCATATCCCTTACATCCGAAGAGACTCAGGCAGTAGCAAAAATGGGCACAGTGCGCGTTGCTAATGAGCTTGACTGGGCACCCTATGACTTTTCCTGGAGCGGCATGCCACAGGGCTATGCTATTGATCTGATGAATATGCTGGCGGCCAAAACCGGGTTACGGCTTGAATATATAAATGGTTTTGACTGGAACACCCTCACCATGATGTTCCGAAAGGGCAAGCTGGATGTGATGCCAGCTATTTTCCGGACACCTCAACGAACCAAATGGGGGTTGTTTACCCAGTCCTGGCACACCGCGCCCCCCGCATTAATTACCCGGGTCAATGCCCGCCAGCTCAATACATTACCGCGGTTACAGGGCCGGACGCTGGCTATACCTGCGGGCTGGTCGCTGGCGGAAGAGGTACTCACTCATTTTCCTCAAATCAAACTGATGAGCGTGGAAGACTCACTGGCCGCTTTACAGGCTGTCGCCGACGGGCAAGCTGATGCCGCCCTGGAAACCCGGGATGTCGCCCGTTATTTAGCCGGGCTGTACAGTATTCCTGGGCTGAAAATTCATAACCCGGTGCCGTTATTTTCCGACAACAGCAATTCCGCGTTGGCTATGTTGGTAAGCGCCGATAAACCGCTATTACGTGATGTACTGAATAAAGCTATTCAGTCTCTTACTCCGGAAGAAAAAACCACGCTGGCAAACCGCTGGCTGACAGACAGCCCGTCTTCTGCAATACAGCGCACTCTGGTTGCCGGTATTGTGCCTTCGCCCGCTTTTGTAAGCCTTGCCGCACAAGCAAACAACACCCACACGGCAGTATCACAAGACGTGGTTATTGATAGCAGCCGCTATACACTTTTTGTACAGCCCGTTGTATCAAATGCCCGGCAGACTCACTACCTCGGTATTATGGTGCCAACAGACGTGCTGCTCGGCCCTTACATGAAAAAAGTCTACCTGTCCCTGGCTATCACTTTGCTGTGCCTTGCTTTGTTAGCACCTGCAATACTGTACCTCGCAAGCATGATTGTCACTCCGGTACGCCTGCTTTCTCTGGAAAATAAAAAAATTCGCCAGCGGCGGTTTCGCGATGTGCTCCCGGTGCCGAGCCGCATTAATGAACTGCACCATTTATCTGACTCGATTTACAGTATGGCGCTCTCGCTGGAAGCCTATCACGCCAACCAGCAGGCGCTGATGGATGCCTTTATTCAGTTGATTGCCAAAGCCATTGACCAAAAATCCCCCTACACCGGGGGCCACTGTGCGCGGGTACCGGTTATCGCAATGATGCTGGCTGAATCCGCCGATAAAAGCCAGCTCCCGGCGTTCCGGCAATTTCATTTCGCTAACGAAGACCAGTGGCGGGAATTCAGAATCGCCGCCTGGTTACATGATTGCGGGAAAGTCACATCGCCAGAGTACATTATTGATAAAGGCAGTAAGCTGGAAACTATCTTTAACCGTATTCATGAAATTCGTACCCGGTTCGAGGTGCTGTGGCGTGATGCTGACATTCTCTACTGGCAAGGCAAGGCTTCCGGTGAACCAGAAGAGGCATTACAGGCTGCCCGCCAGGCACGACACCAACAGTTAACGGATGACTTTACGTTTATCGCTCAAAGTAATATCGGTTCAGAATTTATGAGTGACGATAAAATTACCCGTATTCGTGAAATTGGCGCGCAAACCTGGACACGCCACTTTAGTGACCGGGAAGGACTGTCACCCGAAGAAGTAAAACACCTGGCTAATATTGCTGAAAAACCACTCCCCGCAGAAGAGAAGTTACTGGACGATAAGCCAGAGCATCTCTTCCCGTGGCTAAAAGACCCGGCCATTTTACTGAGCAACGACATGAGGATGACGCCTCCGGCGCTGCAGGCCAACCTGGGTGAGATCCATAACTTGTCGATTCAGAAAGGTACGCTGACAGAAGCAGACCGTTACCGGATTAACGAACATATCATCGCCACAATACGTATGCTGGAAGCCCTACCTTTTCCTAAAGAGCTGGCGCGGATACCTGAAATTGCTGGCGGCCACCATGAAACATTAAAAGGCACCGGCTACCCGAAAAAACTGACGGCGGAAAACCTGTCACTGGAAGCCCGCATCCTGGCTATTGCCGATGTCTTTGAAGCACTGACTGCCGGAGACAGGCCTTACAAAAAAGCCAAAACACTGAGTGAAGCCATTAATATTTTACATATGATGGTGCAAGACGAGCACCTGGATAAAGACCTGTTTGAATTGTTACTCTCCAGCGGTATTTATCAGCGCTATGCCGAGCAATACCTGGAGCCAGGCCAGTTAGATGACGTAGATATTCAGCGTTACCTGAAAGCGTAATTCACCGCGGGTGAAAGGGTTATTTTGTGGACTGGTTCTCAAATTTCCCGCCAGGCGTACAAGCTGGCATGGCGTTGCTAAACGCAGGTTTATGCAGCGATGCTAAACCTGTTACTGCGGAGTGTTGAGTAGAGAGCGCAGGCAGAGTAAGGCGCAATACGCGAATAGAGTAATGAGATAGCTTCATTAACCTGGCTGTAGCAGAAGAGAAAAAAGGCGCAGGAAGCCGCAAAATCGCAATATAACAGGCATTAAAAAACCCGGTATCAGAACCGGGCTTTTGCTATTGGTGAATGTTGACCTGTGCTACGTTCACTTTATTGATCAGTGAACAAACAGTTGAGCCAGACACCATATCCGCTTTGCAAAAAATGCATTTCGCACCAAACGGGTTGCAGTGCTTAACATCGAAAGACGACACACGATACTGCGAACCCTGGCAGCGTGGGCAACGGAGATGCCCCAATACAGGACGAATGATGTCCTTAGAGTGCTACCACGTTTGCAGCAGACGGGCCTTTCTGGCCATCTTCTACTGAAAACTCAACTTTCTGGCCTTCAGCCAGAGTACGGAAGCTGTTGCTCTGAATTGCGGAGAAGTGTACGAATACATCTTTGCTGCCATCTTCAGGAGAGATAAAACCGAAACCTTTAGTTTCGTTGAACCATTTAACGGTGCCGATAATTTTGTTAGACATGTTTTTACCTTATTAATTAAACATTTACTTAAATGATTTAATTACAGATATCAATCGGCGTGTTACAGAGAAGACTCAAGAAGAAGGGGTACTCGCAGGAATACACTTTAGAAATGAGGGCTACTTTTCGAACGACTTATAATGATTCTGTGTATCAAATCGGTGCTGATTAACGCATACATCTTCCAGGATAACAAGGCTTATTTTTTTATTTACACTTTATTGACAGTTTCTCAGGCAAAAAAGATATCTGCATAAACTTCTGGGATCTCACAGGGCAAACACGTTAAGCTGTAGGCAGTTAATCACAGAAGAAACTCTATGCAAAATTTTAAGAAAGACTCTCAAAAATCCTTCCTCACCGCCATCGAATGCCCCAAATGCGCCAAAAAATCAGAGCACAGTACATCCCGGGTAAACAAAAAGAAAATGCTTATTTGCCCATTCTGTAATGGCCTCTTCCAGCCGCCTGAAACTCACGCAAGGCCCGCCGTTTTTTCCCTGAAAAAATAACCCGATGCAGTAAATGTGTTGCCATAAACTGGCGGCTGAACCCTGCCTGTTATTCATACAGGCAGGCGAAAATTAAACCTTGTTGTTACATATAAGCCATCAACCAGGCCCGTCGCTGCCAGCTGCCAGAAGTGGTACAATCACGTCGCTTATCGGCGTGGGGATACCATGAACCCGCCCGTAACGCTGTATCACGCCATTGCGGATATCCCATTCGAGGGTTTGCCCGGCCACCCGGTCGGCCAGAATAGAGGTGCCTAAATCAGCCGGGGCCTGGTGGAAACGCGCAACGATTTCCGCTGGCACCTCATCGCTAAGCTGTGCGCCTTCGGCGCGCGCCACCAGCAAACACTCTCGCAAATAGTCCAGCGCAAGCGCAGTGATGTCTGGCCGGGTGAACATCCCCGCCCTCCGGCCAGACAGCACCATCAACCCGGCAACGGCATTTTGCAGCAATTTACGCCAGGCAATAGTGGTGAAATCCGCGGCGACATCCACTTCGCAACGCGTCCCCTCCAGTGCGGCCAACACCACAGCAGTATGCGGTGTTTCCGGCAGTGTCAGCCGTGGTTTTGCCCGCAACCAGACTGAGTAATCAGGCTCACGCTGAGCCGGAAACCACACAACCGATGGCAGCACCGCCACGCCGGGCACATATTCCGCAAACTGGGCTTGTTGCTCCACACCGTTTTGCAGCGCACAAACCACTGTGTTTTCATCGCACAGGGCTGACAACCACGGCGCCGTTGCAGCCATTTGCGTGGTTTTCACCGCAACAAACACCAGCGAGAAAGGCTGTTCAACTTCTGAAGGATTGGTTAACACCGGGCCAGGTACGACAATTTGCCCGTCATCAGCACGCAAAGTAAGTTGTGCGTGGGCAGTACGCCCACAAATAACCGGTGTGCGCCCCACTTCATGGAGTGCTGCCGCAACAGTGGTGCCAATTGCGCCCGGGCCAATAAGTGCAATACTGGGTTTAGCTGACATCCTCTTCTCCCCTGTTTATCTGCCACCACGCAGGTGGTCTGAGTGACATAAAACCATCTATACCACGGGACGATGACAAAAACACTCACTCCCCCTGCCGGGCACCCAACGCCGGGAACACACCGGCACCAGACAGGATTTGGATAATATCTGCCGGGTAGATTATTTCCTGGCTGCCAGCGAGCGCCTGCATACTCCACCAGCGGTGTTGTTTCATGACTTGCTGTTCGTGGTGGCTCCAGCCTTCATGGCTGATTTCGCTGTTACCTGCCCGAATAACAAAAAAACGTTCATTTGCCAGAACACGTTCCCCACTGGGTAACAGCATTTCGAAAGCGCTTTGTGCAACCGGCTCGCCAACGGTATCCCGTATCATGCCAGTTTCTTCGCGCAACTCCCTGACTGCGGCCTGGGCAAAAGACTCCCCATCTTCAACACCGCCGCCAGGTGTGGCCCAATAGCCTTGCCCTGCAAGGGCATCATCGTGATGCTCAAAACGAAACAGTAAAACCTGATGGGCCGGGTTGATAATTAACAACCGGGCAGAAGGCCGGGTTCTCATAACAGCAATATCCTTAATCACCAGCGTTATGTTCAGCCCCGAAACCCCGCATTCAGCACTTTTCAGAAAAGGCGCGCGGGTAAACCGCTCAGCGTAAGCGATTCGGGGGGCACTCAGTTTACGCAACCTGTCGGGTTAATGTGAAGAAACAAAGGCAGAAGGTGTGGCCGGTGCCGGCAGTGCAAAATTATGCTTCATCCGCTCAATCTCGTGAGTGGGAGACAGGCCGAACAGGCGTTTAAATTCACGGCTGAATTGCGACAGGCTTTCATACCCAACCTGAGCACAGGCAGCAGAGGCTGTCAGGTTGTTTCTTAGCATCAGCAGCCTGGCCTGGTGCAACCGGGTTGATTTCAGGTACTGCATGGGTGAGGTATCTGTTACGGTCTTAAAATGGCTGTGAAAGGTTGGTTGGCTCATTCCCGCTTCTTTCGCCAGTGCCGCCACATCCAGACGCGACGCATATTCCGCATGGAGTTTGCGTAACGCTTTCGCCACTTTACCAAACTGCCCCTGCATGCCCAGCGCACTACGCAACGTTTCCCCCTGCGCGCCGGTAAATACGCGGTAATAAATTTCTCTCACCATCGCCGGGCCAAGAATTTCTGCATCCAGCGGGGAAGACATCACCTGCAGAAAACGTAGCACCGAAGCGCTCAGTTGTGAGTCCATCGGGCTGGACACCATACTGCGCGGGGGAGCAGCAGGGCTTTTCCCCCTGCCATCAAGCGCCAGCATCAGCTCTGCCGCAAGGCGGAAGTCCAGCCGCATATAAATCGCCAGCATCGGCTCTTCAGCACTGGCATCGGTTTCCATCGTAAAAGGCACCGGCACGGACACCATCAGGTAGTGCCGGGCGTCATATAAATAGACATCCCGCCCCAGAAAACCACGCTTGCTGCCCTGGACAACAATCACGATACCTGGTTCATATAACACGGGTGTACGCAGTAGCGGGCGGTTGGACCGTAAAAACCGCACATCGTCTAACGGCGTGATGTTGTAGCCTTCCTGCGGTGTTAACTGGTCTAACAGCGCCACCATCTGGCGGTTTACTTGTGCAGAAGACAGGGTCATAGCAAAGCTCTGGCAAAGTGGAATTCGGGCATTCAGCATCGCATTCAATACCAGACCGTGTCCAGCCAGGTCAGAGGAACAGGCAAACATTACAGAGGAACCGGGATACCGCTACGACGCGCTGAATTCTATCCTGTGTATCCCTTTTGACCAGGAGCGAACCATGAACTCAGCAAAATTACTTTTTATTACCGGTGTGAGTAGCGGCTTTGGGCAGGCACTAGCCAAAGAAGCACTCAAAGCCGGGCACCGTGTGGTGGGAACAGTACGCACTGAGCAGGCAAAACAGGCATTTGACGCCCTGGCCCCGGGCCAGAGTTTTGGGCATATCCTGGACGTAACCCATGTAGCGGCCATTGACACACTTGTCGCCACTATCGAACAGGAAATCGGTGCGGTTGATGTGCTGGTGAATAATGCCGGTTACGGGCATGAAGGCGTGATGGAAGAATCACCGTTGAGTGAAGCCCGCCACCAGTTTGACGTTAATGTCTTTGGCGCCATTGCAATGATTAAAGCATTTTTGCCTTATTTCCGGGCACGCCGGGCCGGGCGTATTCTGAACATTACCTCGATGGGCGGTTTTATTACCATGCCGGGCATCAGCTATTACTGTGGCAGTAAATTTGCCCTGCAGGGTATTTCTGAAACTCTGAGTAAAGAGCTCAAACCGTTTAATATTTTCGTGACTGCGGTTCAACCCGGTTCATTTCGTACTGACTGGGCGGGGCGTTCGATGGTGCGTTCTGCGCGCACCATCCGTGATTACGACGCAAGCTTTAACCCAATACGGGAAACGCGTGAAAAACGCAGCGGGCACCAGCCAGGAGACCCGGCAAAAGCCGCCAGTGCCATGTTACAGTTAATTAACAGCCCTGAGCCGCCGGTTTCACTGCTATTGGGGAGTGATGCCGTACAACTGGTGCGGGAGAAGCTCCAACAAATGCAGCACGATATTGACCACTGGGAAACATTAAGCCGTTCTACGGACGGGTAAAGTCAGGCAGTACCAGGAGCCTGAATGCCGGTTGTGCGGCTCAGGCTTTTTTCATTTGCTGTCAGCACAAGGTGTTGCCCGGTTGCCAGGAACATTTGTTCAGTGGTACTGAAAACAGTATATTTTCCTGAGTATTACCTGAATGCACTATGCTGATAGAGCCACTCTTTTTCCAGCCATACAGGGATGTGATGAATAGATTCTTAGAAAATAAATGGAGTTATGCAGGTATGTTATTGGGTGCCTGTGCGCTGATACTCAGTATTTTTCATTTCACCGCAGGGCCATTTACTTCCCCCGCGCATTCACTGGAACGCGTGGTTGCGGAGAAAGTCTCTGCCGTTAAAAGTGGGTTAATTGCTGGCCTGAAAGGGCAAGAGCCACCCGCCCCCGCCAAAAAACACTGGCCCAATATTGATACGGTGCTGACTACCACAGGCATTGGCCTGGCCGCTGTTGCACTGCTGAGTGCCTTTATTGGCGGGCTGTGCAACGAGAGTTCCTGGTGCGTGAACGGTGCACTGTTTTTTGGCAGCAGTACGCTGGTGTTTTACGCCTTTCTGGTATGGGCCGCGCTAACATGCGTTGTATTGATCCTGTTTATTATTGTTTTATTTTTTACCGGCCCGCCATGCTGACCAGCATATAACCGCCTGCGACACTGCAAAACCCATCGACAACCCACTGGAGCCTGAGGCCAAAACCTATTGCCTGCCAGTATCTCCGTAACACCGTCAGGCCTTCTGGCCTGAATTACATGTAATTTCAGAGGTTTTTGCGAGCATGGCCGCAGGCGTTTGCTTGCCCGAAAGCAGCAAAAACGGTATTGTTTTCCGGCACCTGCATAATCAGGTGCCGGGATTGAGACCCCGATCTATCAGAAGACACTACATGCTGCTGCGTGTACTATGTGTTGCGACCTCGCTCACCCAAATTATGGTGGGCTGCGCAGGGGAACCGAAAGGTTCGCCGGGTTCTCTGATAGCCGGTAGTCTCAACTCTGTTCAGCCCACCACCAGTAAAGATTGAGACCTTTCTGTGGTGGATTATCAGTCTATCGGAGAGCGTTATCTAATGGCTACAACCTCTTGTTTCATCCACTCTTTACTTACCCTGCCCGTTTGTGACCAGACAGATTTCACCGTGCTGGCACGCCACTGTGAACACCTGGCAGATGCCCTGCTGGAATGTACTGATCCACTGTTACGCCTTGCACTGTGTGAAAGGCTGAATACCAGCCTCAGCCTGTTACGCCCCACATTGCTGGAACCTGTTCCCGCACATTTGGCTGAAAGCCTGACAACAGACAGTATGGCACCAGAAAACCCGGAGCCAGCCACCATCGGTTTCGCGCCAGACAGCGAACAACTGTGTGATTACGCACTGGCGTTATCGCAACTGCTGGCATGCCATACACTGCCGCCAGGTTGTACACAGCCACTGCGCGGGTTACTAAACGATGTGGTCAGCCAGTTCGCCAGCCTGTTATGCGCCCCGCGCTGGCGCAACACGCCGCAAGGCAGAGCGTGGATTGACACCCCTGGCAGCGTATAACACCGGTTGCTCATACGGGTAAAATAATAGATAAAACAGGGCTGCGTAATAGTGGCCCTGTTCATTACCTGGCAGCTTTATGTATTCGCAATATCAACAGAACTCTTGATATATATACCACCTTCATCCGGATGCTACATATATGCTGGCGCGGGGATTTAACACACCTCGGTTTTCATGATTAGCTTTATTGTTAATACATAGAAAAACATTGCCACCAGTAGCCCCATTACCATTTGAAGATACAGACAGAGTTCACCGTACTGGCACGCCACTGTGGACATCTGGCAGATACCCTGCAGGAATGTGCCATTCCGCTGGCTTTGCCTGGCAAGGTGGTGTTTAACGCAAAAAAACGGTCATAAGTATAAAAATACCTGTGAATAGTCTGAAAAACATTCACCATATTGCAACATTAACCAATAATAATGATTATCATTGTGGTATTTTTTGTTACAATATTCACAATTAATTCCCTTTTGCACACGATGCCGGGCTTTACCTTCTCGTAGTACATTGAATGTTGAGCATTATCATGCCGTTCCTCGAAATTCAGATTGAGAAGAAATCCGTATGAATCAAATGGTTTATATCGTTGATGATGATAAGTCAGTAAGAGCTGCTCTCAGCAATCTACTGACGGCAGAAGATTATGAGGTTATCGCTTTTCCCTCTGCCAAAGAATTTCTTAGTCATTCGTTAGGTTCTGATCCTTGCTGCCTGATTTTGGATATTAATATGCCAGATGCAGATGGTTTTACCGTGGTTCAGACACTCAATGAGAGAGGGGTTACGATCCCAACAATTTTTCTGACCGGTTTTGGAACCATTCCAGTTACGGTACGCGCAATGAAAACCGGCGCTTGCGAGTTTCTTACCAAACCCGTCATCCCTGACCAACTGATTGAGGTCGTTTCCGAAGCGTTACAGCAGGCGGTGAGTAACTTTACGGTGTCACAGGAACACTATGAAATGACCACCCGTTACCAGTCTTTAACACCGCGAGAAAGTGAGGCTATGATTCTGGCAATAAGTGGTCTGCTGAATAAACAAATCGCTGCGGAAATGGGGATCAGTGAAATCACTGCAAAAGTGCATAAACGCCGGGTAATGGAAAAAATGAACGTTCGCTCCCTTTCTGACCTGGTTCGTGCAGCTGAACGACTGAATATTCGCAATACCCGCCGAAGTTAACCCGGAGCGTCAGGAGGTAATACAGGCAGAGTGAACCAGAAAATACTGCCTTCCCCTGAACGATTTTCCCCGTGTAATTCACCACCGTGTTTTTTGATGATGCTGCTGCTAATAGCCAACCCCATTCCCATACCTTCTTGTTTTGTAGTGTAAAATGATTCAAAGATACGGCCTTTTACTTCATCTGCCATGCCTTCACCTGTATCCAGCACTTCGACGCAAATGATACCTGGTTCAGGATTGGATGTTACAAGTGTCAGTACCAGCGGCCGGTTCGTGATGCTACCCATAGCATCAATAGCATTAACCACCAGATTGAGCAGTACTTGCTGAATTTGAATACAGTCGCACCATATATCAGCACAACTGGCCTCCAGCTTTATCTGCAAAGCAATCCACTTTCTTTCAATTTCGGCGCGTGACAGAGCAAGAATATCACGGGCAATAGAATGCAAATTGGCTCTGGAGAAGACCGACTCCTGTTTACGCGTTAAAGACTGCAGGCCACGGATAATATCGCCAGCCCGTTTCCCTTCATTGAGAATTTCCTCAAGGCTAAAGCAGGCATTGTTTATATGGCTTTGCTCTCTTTTCAGCCAGCGTAAACTTGCCCCCGCATGAGAGACAATAGACATCAGAGGTTGATTGATCTCATGGGCAATTGAAGCCGTAAGTTGCCCAACCGTTGTAGCCCGTGACACTCTGGCCAGTTCAGCATGAGCTAAGCGCGCAGCATCTTCAGCCCTCCGTTGAACCGTGATGTCGGAAATCGTTCCAAAATACTCTTTGGTTTCCGGCCAGTTAGCAACCGGTTCACCAATACCTTTAATAAAACGGCATTCTCCGTCAAGCCGAAATATACGAAACTCAGCCTGCATGTTTACACCATTACGAACACTTTCCTGAACCAGCTCATTAATTACTTTATGATCGTCAGGATGAACAAATGTCATAAAATCAGCCATGGAGAACATGCTTACTTGCTGAGACAAGCCAAGTATGCGGACATATTCATCAGAGACATGCATCTGATCCTGTTCGACTTCCCAGCTCCAGGTACCTGTATGGCTTATTTTTTCCCCAAGCATGAGCGACGTCTGGCTGTCTCGCAGTTGTTTCTCTACTCGCCGCCTGTGAATATTCTCTTCCAGCAACTCTGCATATAACCGGGCTGTTTCGATTGATACGGCAGCCTGGGCACTAAGGGTTTTTACAATATGTGACTGTTCAGCAGTGAATACATCGGGCATCAGCCGGTTTTCCAGGTAGAGAACGCCCACCATTTTTGCCTGTTTGAACATCGGTACACACATAACTGCCGCGCCAGAAGAAACCAGGTAAGGATCATGGCTGAACGGGCTAAATTCCTCCGGCTTACCCGTGCGAATTTCCTGTCCGGTACGAATCACGGCAGATAACACAGAGAGCGGTAAATCGCTTTGTTCTGGTTGCTCTTTCACCATTACCACTTTTACACCATCAACATTTGCTTCTGCCCGCGCTTCAATCTCGGGAAGATTCCCATCTGTGATACGTATTAACATGCATCGCTGTGCCCCCGACCTTTCCAGCAGTATGCGCATAAGAGTCTGAATCAGGCGGTCAAGGTTTATCTCTTCTGTTAACGCACGCACAGCAGCGACGACACTTTCTAAATCACGAATCGCTTCATCCTCGAATTGCATGGTTGTACCTGCATTACTGCGGTTTTGCACAGCCAAATGTAAATAGCGCTGTTCAAGTTGGCAGACCTTGCTCAGTGCTCCCCAATTTCGCCAGTTACTGACTGCACCTTTTATATATGCGTCACCAGCAACATCTAACTGCCAGCTTTTGGCACAATACCCAGCTAACTCGTATGCCAGTGCAGTGATGTGAACGTAACCGTTTCGGGAAGAGAGATTAATCGCCTCGTCATAATGCCTGAGCGCAGTGCCTTCACGCCCCTCAATACGCGCTAACTCAGCAGCCAGTAAAGCCGCTTTATCGGCGAATAAATCCGGGTTGAGTTGTGCCCATTGTGTTATTTTTACGGCATATTTCCGCGCAGTAACAATGGCAGAAGACTCAGCCCCTGAGGGCAGAGGAATAGTCAAACTCAGTGCACTGTAAAAATAAAGGTCGAGCAGATAGATATATCCGGGTACTGAATTGACCAGTTGGTGTGCTTTGGAAAAAGAAGACAATGCAAGAGAGTATTCTGTGGCAAAAAAATACGCCATTCCCCGGTAAAGCCATGACCAGAACAGAACCATTGCTTTTGGGCCTGAAACAGGACCAGGTTCACTCCCGATTAAATATTCAGAGAAAATACACTCGCCATTAGAGTTGTTACCCTCATGATTCCCTCGTAAATAAACAACCAGTTGCTTTTGCATCAATAAAACATTTTCAACATCGGGGTAGAAAGACTTTTGCGTGAAAGCCAGACCACGTTCGATAGTTGTTTGGATTGATTCAAGATAATCACCACGAGTCAAATAATTCATCACCTGGTGGCGTAATGAAAGACAGGCAAAGGACTTGTCGCCATGAGCAACAGAGACATCAAAGCTTTTTTTCGCACAATCAATTGAAAACTCCAGCTTTTGTGTCCAGATACCAATCTGATCAAGTGGCAAAAGTGTCCGTGCTTTGAAACGCAAAAAATCATGTTGTTCTGCCAACCTGGCAGCTAACGATCCACATTTAAAGCCGTAATGGTATTCCTGGTAACGATCGATAATCAGTACACTAAACCACGACAAACCAAATACCGATGCACCCGTAATACCGTGTTCGAGTGTGATTTCAAGAATTTTACACACCAGCAATAAATGTAATTCGGGGCAATCATAAGAAGACGCATAAATAGTGCTGGCCAACAAGTTCAGAATGGCTTCTTGCTCTTGATCAACCATTACTGGCAATGCCCCAATGCTCATTTCCGGCACATCGCCCAGGCGAGAACGTAAGTTCAGCCATGCCGTATGGCATTCAGTTACATCAGGGTGACGATTAAACTGAATACCAAATACGGTTAGCCAGGCCAGTGCGGTTTCCAGTGCAAGGAAATTATCAGACTGCCGCATATGGATTTCAGCTGAAAGACAAGCTGCTACTGATTTTTGAGTAAGGCTACCCGGTTCTTTGAGAAGTGACGTACACAGTGATTGTGCAGCATCCAGGTTTCCCAGCCGAAACTGGCATTCTGCCTCCTCAACGCCAAGCGCAAAAAAAGCCGGGGCCAGGCGACTGGTATCCAGTGCGCGTGCTGTTTTGATATAACGCATAGCTGAAATATAATCGCCCGCTCTGCGGGCAAGTTGTACTGCATTGAAGCTTAGATGAAAATAAATTTGCCGTTGCTCTGTACTGAACCTGGCTTCTGTCACCATTGAAATATGATGTACAGCTTTAATCAGGGTTTCATTACTGTTTGTCTCTAAAGCATCTTCAGACAACACACTTGCGGACTTAAGATGAATGTGTCGTTTTAGCTCATCACTTATCAATAAAAAAGCAGCGTTATGCACCCGTGCATGGGTAAATGTATATTCATCACCAATAATAGCGATGAATTTCTCACTAATAGCAGGCCTGAGCCCTTGCTGAATATCATCCTGATTTATTTCTAACACCCGGCTTAATAAGCCCAACTCACCTTTGCCACCCAAACAAGCCAGGTGTCCTAACAACTGGCGAGTAGACTCGGGCATTCGCTCCAATTGGCGCACAATAATGCTGGCAACATTATCGGTTGAAGCACAAGCAAATAATGCGGCCCGGTCATAATGCCATTTCAGTGGCTTATAAGTGCAAAAAATAAGTCCATCATCGACGGCCTGCTTAAAAAATACTTGTACAAAAAGTGGGTTACCCGCTGTTTTTTCATAAACCAACTGAGCCAGTTCATTAATACTGCAAGGGCGAATATGTAATCTTGCAGCCAGCCAGCGTGCAACCATTTTGGTATTCAGCGGCATTGGTGTAATTTCGGTTACTCGCGCAGCTGAACTGCGAATTTTGGTCAGCATCTCTGATATAAGAGAGCAAGGCGCAGGGTCGGCATCACGGTACGCAATGACCAACAGCAGCGGTAAATGTGAATAACGCTGCACAATGTTTTCCAACAGTTGCAAGCTGGCGTGGTCGGCACAATGCACATCGTCAATCAACATTACCAGCGGTTTTCCTGACGACGCAAAAACTTTTACGATTGAGCATGCTACATGGATAAAACGCTCACGTTCATCCGGCAAGGAATCAGATAACGGCTTCGTTGGGGAAATGTTTAATATCTGCCGAAATTCCGCAACCAACTCGATAGCTAAATCCGCATCTTTACCCAAAGCCAGTAATAAACGAGCCCGCCACACCGAGACATCGGTAGCCGATAAACCAAGCAGATACATCACCAAGGAACGAATCAGATTAGCCAGTACAGCATAGGGAGCCTGTGGAGAATGCGGATCTGCTTTGCCGACAGTTAACAAAATCGACTTATGCTGCAGTTTTTTCAGTGCAGAAGCGATAATGGCGGACTTTCCTGAACCAGGGGCTCCACGGATCATGACCAATTGATGAGATCCGCTACGCTGAACCTCATCCAAGGCTTTGATCAACAACTTACCCTGAGCATGTTCCGTAAATAAACTTTCGACGCGATAGTTGGCAGTAAAACGTTCCTGAAGCCCGGGAGTGAAAGACTCTATCGTTCCTTGAGAGGTTATCGTTGCTTTACAGCGGCGCAAATCAGCCAGCAAGCCATCAATGCTTTGGTATCCATCTGTGGGTGATTTAGCCAACAGGCGCAAAATAATCACTGACAATACAGGGGGTGTATCATGGCGAACAAATTCCGGGGGCCGTGGAGGGGTGGCAAGATGGTAGTGAATCCACTCAGACGGCCCGGCCTGTAAAGAACCAAAGGGTAATTTACCCGTCAGCATTTCATAGAGAACAATCCCCAAACTATAAAGATCACTCAGATCACTGACAGGGTAAGATGTTCGGCCTGTATGCTCTGGCGACATATACGCCAGGGTGCCTCCTGAAGCCCGCACATCATTTTTTAGTTGTGTGTTATTGGTTACGGTTGCCATGCCGAAACCACCAAGCCGGTAGGTACCATCATGGTTCAGGAACAGGTGAGCAGGTTTAATATCACCATGCACAATCCCCTGATGGTGAAGTTGTCTTAGTGGTAAACATAACTGAATGGCCCGGTGCAGAAATTCAGTTATTGTCGCAGGTGGTGTGCCAATAACTTCAGCCAGCGTGTGGTAATCAAAGTATGGGTAGACCAGGGCATAACGCCCAAGATGGCGGGTATAGCCAGATGGTTTCACTGCCCAGCCAGGCAAAAGGTGAGAAGACAACGTTAGTTCATTTTTTAATAATTGAGCTGCCTTAAACGCTACCTCTTCAGTGGCCCCCATGGCAATAATCACCGCTTCACCGGTGGCATTTTGCCCCGCCAGCCACACAATACAGCCTTCCTGTACCAGTTGTATCAGGTTGATATCACCCGGCAATGATATGTACTGTTCCTTATTATCATCCTGCTCAATAGAGATAATGCCCATCAATATGCTTTCCCCTGAGACAGCTCATCGCGGATAATGTCCAGTAATATGTCAACATCTATCGGCTTACGCAAAAAGGTCACCGCCCCCAGTGAATGAGCATAGTTTTGTACTGAGTCATCTTGTTCCGCAGAAATAAATATCACTGGTAGTAGAATAGAATGTTTTTTCAGTATCGCGTAGAGCTCAAAACCACTCATGCCTTTCAGCCTGACATCAACAATTAACAGAGCGGTGCCAGTCAAAGCCATAATATCGCGCATTAATTCTTCGCCCGACTCGAACTGGTTGGTGGTATATCCTTCAGAATGCAGTAAATTGCTCAGGCCATTACGGACTGAGCGTTCATCATCAACGATGACAATTTGCTGTGGCAGCACCATGCTGAATCCTCGCAGTTCCTAACAAATGAGGATTTTCCTCAGGGCGTTTTTTCTTCGTCCGGCAGTGGCGTACCACTAATTTTTGCCACACATTCGTGGCGAAACCAGGCAAGAGTTATGGGCTGGCGGTTAATAAGCCGTTTCGCCAGTGGCACCAATTGTTCCCCTACTAACATGCCAAATAACCCCAATAACGCAATAATCGGCGGCGCAGGTGATGAAACATGCATAAGACCGTATAACAGACCCGCCAGAATTCCTGTAATCAGCGAGATAACATAGGATTTCAGCATCATCAGTTCTCCTTACCAACATGTTCCGACACAGGTGCATAAGCAACCGTGTACGGCTTGCTATGTGAAAAGAGTGAGCTTGCCTGACCATGAGGTTGTAACTGGGCAATCAGTTGGCTACCGATAATCATGCCCAATAACCCCACCAGCGCAACAGCAGGTGGAGCCGGAGAGCGTACACGCAGTAGTGCGTAAAAGAGGCCAACTACCACCCCTGCCCCCAGAGAAATCATCATTGGATTCATTGGAATGCTCCCTTGACCAGCACACCGGGTGCTGGTCAATACTGGCAATGTGTAGATGGCAATTAACGTGCTGAAACAGGTGCCAAAGTGCGGTGTTCACTCACCTGGCGAGAAGGCGCTTTATGCACCATGGTGTAGGCATAGTCAACACCAATGCCGTAAGCGCCAGAATGTTCTTTAGCAATTTTCATTACGGCGTCATAGGTATCGCGGTTAGCCCAGTCACGCTGCCATTCGAGCATAACCTGCTGCCAGGTCACTGGCACAACGCCAGCCTGAATCATGCGCTGCATGGCATAATCGTGAGCTTCTTTTGATGTACCACCAGAAGCATCAGCCACCATGTAGATTTCATAGCCGCCTTCAAGCATTGCGCACAATGCAAAAGTGTTATTACAGACCTCTGTCCATAAACCTGAAACAATCACCTTTTTCTTGCCATTTGCCGCCAGTGCATCACGCACTTTTTGGTCATCCCATGAGTTCATGGAAGTACGCTCAAGTATGTCCAGCCCGGGAAAAACATCCAGCAGTTCAGGATAGGTATAGCCAGAGAAGCTCTCTGTTTCGACAGTAGTGATAGTTGTCGGGATGTTAAAAACCTTTGCTGCTTTAGCCAGCGCAACAGTATTGTTTTTCAGCACTTGCCGGTCGATTGACTGCACACCGAATGCCATCTGTGGTTGCTGATCAATAAAAATAATCTGGCTGTTATTGGGAGTGAGGACTTCAAGCTTAGAGTTGGACATGAGTTTACCCATTGAGGTTATTAACGGATTTCCGCAAAACATGCTACGGAGCAAATGTGACCTGGCACTGGTCACCTCAGGGCCAATGTTAGGGGGCAATAAAATTCCGCACTATTATCTCTGCGTATAGGTATACAGACGTATAAGTATCCTTCTGTATAACTAGACGGTGTTAATCTCTCATTCCCATAATCCTGAACTCATTCATGCTGGCGACAGGCGACAGCATCTTTCCTGTTCGAATATTCGGACATCACAGTTCAGGAGGCGCTATGGTGGCACTTGGTAAAGCAGAGCTGATTTTAATCAACGGGAAATTTCACACGGTTGATCGCAGTAACCCCGAAGCACAAGCGGTAGCGATCCGTGACGGGAAATTCCTGGCTGTAGGTAGCCTGGCTGAAATCATGGAACATCATGATGAAGGAACGAAAGTCATCGACCTGAAGGATCACACAGTTATCCCGGGGTTAAATGACTCCCACCTGCACCTGATTCGTGGCGGGCTGAACTACAATCTGGAATTACGTTGGGAGGGTGTTCCCTCGCTTTCTGATGCATTACGTATGTTGAAAGAACAGGCACAGCGCACTCCATCACCTCAATGGGTAAGAGTAGTAGGTGGCTGGACAGAGTTTCAGTTTGCCGAGCGCCGGATGCCAACACTTGAGGAAATTAACGAAGCGGCTCCCGACACCCCAGTATTTATTCTTCACCTCTATGACCGGGCTTTACTGAACCGCGCCGCACTCAATGTTGTGGGATATACCAAAGACACGCCCAATCCTCCAGGAGGCGAAATTCAGCGCGACAGTAATGGCAACCCGACTGGCATGCTGATCGCCCGCCCTAACGCCATGATCCTCTACGCAACCCTGGCAAAAGGCCCAACACTTCCGCTGGATCACCAGATTAATTCGACCCGCCAGTTTATGCGTGAATTAAACCGGCTGGGTATCACCAGCGCAATTGACGCTGGCGGCGGTTTCCAAAACTACCCAGAAGATTATGAAGTCATTGCGAAACTACACAGTGAACAGCAGATGACGGTGCGTATTGCTTATAACTTGTTCACTCAGCGCCCCGGCCATGAGTTGGAAGATTTTGAAAAATGGACTGATATGCTCACTCCGGGCCAGGGAAGTGATTATTTCCGCCATAACGGTGCCGGTGAAATGCTGGTATTTTCTGCGGCCGATTTCGAAGATTTCCTGGAACCACGCCCAGATTTAGCACCCGGTATGGAAGATGAACTGGAACGCGTGGTGCGCCATCTGGTAGAGCACCGCTGGCCATTTCGGCTGCATGCAACCTACAACGAATCAATTAGCCGAATGCTGGATGTGTTTGAAAAAGTGAACCGCGATATTCCTTTTGATGGCCTTCACTGGTTTTTCGACCATGCAGAAACGGTAACCCAGCAAAATATTGACCGTATTAAAGCTCTGGGAGGCGGCATTGCCGTTCAACACCGCATGGCATTCCAGGGTGAGTATTTTGCAGAACGCTATGGGCTCGAAGCAGCAGCACATACTCCACCAGTCACTAAAATGCTGAATACCGGTGTGCCCGTGGGACTGGGAACCGATGCCACTCGTGTTGCCAGTTACAACCCGTGGACTGCGCTCTACTGGTTGGTATCTGGCCGTACTGTTGGCGGAATGCAAATGTATGACGTCAACGCCCGGCTCGATCGAGACACAGCCTTAATGCTCTGGACCCAGGGTAGTGCCTGGTTCTCCAGTGAGCAGGGGCAAAAAGGCCAGATAAAAGTTGGGCAGCTGGCCGACATAGCGGTATTGAGTAAGAACTTTTTCAGTGTTCCGGAAGATGAAATAAAAGGTATTGAATCAGTACTGACTGTGGTGGATGGCAACATTGTTTATGCCGCAGGCTCATTTAGCTCTGAAGCACCACCAGCAATACCTGTCCTGCCGGAGTGGTCGCCTGTTGTTAATGTACCTGGTCACTACCGTAGTGCCCCCCCAGGAGCTGTGACCCGCGCTGGCTTAAAGCCCCGGCAACACCAGTGTAACGGCCCTTGCAGTGTTCACAGCCACCAGCATGATATCGCCCGTGGTGCCAACATCCCTGTGTCAGAAGAGAACGCCTTTTGGGGTGCGCTCGGCTGCAGCTGCTTTGCATTTTAATACCATGAAAACAATACCGTTTATCTCATCTGCGCCCCAGACTGATCTGGGGCTGTTCTTCCTGCGACTCAGTAGTAGTTTGCTACTGCTGTACGTCCATGGTTTACCCAAAGTACTTCACTTCCATGCTGAGCTGGCTCGTATTGAAGATCCTTTTGGCATGGGGCCTTATATGAGTTTACTTCCTGCCATTCTTGCTGAGGTGGTTTGCCCGGTTTTGATAATTCTTGGGGTATGGGCCCGGCTTGCCTGTTTGCCTGTTATTGGTGTCCTGCTGGTAGCCATGCTGTTTGTTCACCCTGACTGGTCTGTTGCTGAGGGGCAGTTTGGCTGGCTATTGCTGATAATTTTCATTACACAGGCAATTACAGGACCGGGGCGCTGGCGCATAGGCAATAACACCAAACAAGGGCTGCACTATGGCACAAGTAAATGATATCCAAAGTTCCAGCCCGGAGCAGGATGATACCGTTACAGTGCGGCCTTCGTCACCATGGCAACCACTCAGACAACCCGTGTTTCGTACGCTCTGGCTGGCAACTGTAGTTTCTAATATTGGTTCATGGATGAACGATGTTGGCGTCAACTGGAGCATGCTCACGCTAAGTAGTGATCCCCTGGCCGTCGCCTTAGTTCAGGCCAGTAGTAGCCTGCCTATGTTTTTATTTGCCCTGCCTTCAGGCGTAATGGCCGATATCGTTGACAGGCGTAAATACTTACTCTTTTCGCAGGTATGGGTATTTATTGTGGCAGCCAGTTTAACGTTGCTCTCAGCGGCCGGGTTAGTGACCCCCTGGGTGTTATTGTTAGCCGCCTTTTTGTTGAGTACCGGAGCTGCAATGAGCTCCCCGCCTTTTCAGGCCATTGTGCCCGACCTGGTGACTAAAGATGAGCTGGGCCCCGCCATTGCGCTTAACTCACTAGGCATTAATATCAGCCGGGCGATTGGCCCTGCACTTGGCGGCCTGATCCTCTCCTTTACCAGCCCCTGGCTCGTGTTTTTACTCAATGCATTATCCGTAACGGGTGTTGCCCTGGTGCTGTATCGCTGGAAATCCGAGCCAACTATACAGCGCCTGCCGCCTGAGCATTTTTTCCAGGCGGTGCGTGTTGGTCTGCGTTACATCTATGCTGCCCCCGTTTTCCGTAATGTGCTGGTACGCACCTGTGCTTTCTTTCTTTTTGGTAGTGCAGGTTGGGCCTTATTGCCCCTGGTGGCACGGACGGAAATGCACCAGGGGCCAGGCGGCTATGGCATGATGCTGGCAAGCATAGGTGTTGGGGCCATTAGTGGTGCAGTGTTGATGCCCAGGTTACGCAAAAGGTTTAGTGCCGATGCATTAATGATGCAGGCCAGTGTGTTATTCGGCCTGATGATGCTGGGCATGGCTTTTATTCGCCATTTCTGGTGGCTCAACCTGTGTGAGTTTTTTATTGGTTTAGCCTGGATAACCATTCTTTCGACTCTCAACCTGGGTGCACAACGTAGTGCCGCCCGGTGGGTTAAGGCCCGGGCACTCGCCGTTTATCTCACGGCATTCTTTGGCTCAATGACCATCGGCAGCACAGTATGGGGTCAACTGGCCGCTCATTATTCAATCCCTTTCTCTCTCAGTACCGCCGCTATTGGGCTGATATTGTCCTGCACTGTTGTCTGGCGCTGGCGGCTTGATAAAGACCCTGACCTCGATCTTGATATCGCCACCCACCGTAATAGCAGCACATTACAACCGAACGTGCATCACAGCCGTGGCCCGGTAATGGTGAGCTACGAATACCGTATTCGCCGCGAAGATGCACATGATTTCACAGTATGTATGCAGGACATGCGGCGCATGAGGCGCCGAAGTGGGGCGATTAACTGGGCTATTTATGAAGATGTACTGCAACCCGGTATTTTTGTTGAAACATTCGTTGTTGATTCCTGGATGGAACACTTACGAGAACAGGAGCGTTACACCATGGATGATAAAAAAATTCAGACCCGGGTGAATACCTTCCATCAGGGAGAACAGGTACCTGAAGTCCGTTATTTGGTTGCTCCGTTCTGACGATGCAATGCCAAATATCAACCACTCAATAAATAAGAGGTTTATGTAATGAGCACATTTACAACTAAAGATGGTACTCAGATTTACTTCAAAGATTGGGGCACCGGCAAGCCAGTGCTCTTCAGCCACGGGTGGCCTCTTGATGCGGATATGTGGGACAGCCAAATGAACTTTCTGGCAGAACAGGGCTACCGCGTTATTGCTTTTGATCGCCGGGGATTTGGCCGCTCGGACCAGCCCTGGAATGGGTATGACTATGACACATTTGCCTCTGACATTAATGATCTGATTAATCATCTTGATCTCAACGAGATTACATTAGTCGGGTTTTCAATGGGTGGTGGCGATGTAACGCGTTATATCGGCAATTATGGGACATCCCGTGTTGCAGCACTGGTGCTACTGGGAGCCGTCACCCCAATATTTGGTAAAGCTGAAGACTACCCGCAAGGTGTGGATTTATCTGTTTTTGCTGGTATTCGTGATGGGCTACGCAAAGACAGGGCTCAATTTATTCGTGATTTTGCTTCACCTTTTTATGGCACTAATGCTGGGCAGCAGGTGTCTGAAGGTGTCATGCACCAGACGCTCAATATTGCCCTGCTGGCATCGCTTAAGGGCACGCTTGATTGTGTTACGGCATTTGCAGAAACAGATTTCCGTGCTGATATAGCTAAAGTGGATGTTCCAACATTAGTTATTCATGGCAGCAATGACCAGGTGGTTCCTTTCGAGACGACGGGCAGGTTATCTGCAGAAATGATCCGGGGTTCAGAGCTCAAAGTATATGACAATGCCCCACATGGCTTTGCCGTTACCCACCAGGAACAACTGAATCAGGATTTGCTGGCATTTTTGCAGCGTTAATTCCACTGAACTAAATACCCCAGAAGCAAAAGCTGCTTTTGCTTCTGGGGTATAAATAAAAGTAATTAATTACAGATTGACGAATTTATGCAAAACACGCACTAACTGAGTCACAAAGCCGTATTCATTGTCATACCATGAGACCGTTTTCACTAACTGGATCCCCCCGGCTTCACTTATTTCCGTTTGCGTAGAATCAAAAACAGATCCAAAAGGTAAACCGACCACATCGGAAGAAACGATAGGATCGTCGGTATACTTAAACGACTCGTTATTTTCACAAGCGCTTTTTACAGCGGCGTTTATCTCGTCTACAGTAACTTGCTTTTCCAGAACAGATACCAGCTCTGTTACCGAACCTGTTTTTACTGGTACACGTTGCGCGTGCCCCTTGAGCTTGCCAGACAGCGACGGGATAACCAGCCCAATCGCTTTGGCAGCCCCAGTGGTGTGAGGAATGATATTTTCAGCAGCAGCCCGGGATGCCCGATAATCTTTACTACGTGGGCCATCAACCAGTGCCTGGGTTCCGGTATAGGCATGCACAGTGGTCATGGTGCCAACTTTAATGCCAAAGTTATCATTGATAACTTTAGCCATAGGTGCCAAACAATTGGTAGTGCAGGATGCAACAGAAATAATGCGGTCCTGAGCGGTAAGCGTGTCATCGTTAACGTTAAACACTATCGTTTTCATCTCACCTGCGGGTGCAGAGATAAGCACTTTTTTAGCGCCCGCATCAAGGTGAGACTGAGCTTTCTGCTCAGAAGTATAAAACCCTGTACACTCAATCACTACATCAACACCTAAATCTCCCCAGGGAATATTTTTCGCCTCTTTCTCGGCAAAAACCTTTATATGGTGGTTGCCAACCACCAGGCTTTCACCATCAGCACTCACCGGTACAGGAAAAGCACCGTAGTTAGAGTCATACTTCAGTAAATAAGCCAGCATATCCGGTGAAGTCAGGTCATTAATCGCAACAACAGTGACATCTTCATTTTGTTCAATGAGGCGGCGCAGAACTAACCGGCCAATACGCCCAAAACCATTGATACCAATTTTTTTCATGACAGAAACTCCAGGTAAAAGTAAGCAGGTATTAGCGACAGACAGAGAGATAGCATCCATATCTTCACTGCCAGTCATCCCTTACTGGTCTAATGAAAAATATCAGCCTGGGTGCTGGACTAAGATGAATATTCAGATGCCGGAACCCTTCCATTTTCTCCGGGAGAAAAGAGCGTTCCCATTGCCGTGACAGCAAGACTTAGCCAGAGCCAGCTGACTGTTTTATTTGTTCAGGATCACTATCAATGATGCATATGCCAAAAGATAGTTATACAAATGGATAGGTATACAATGAGATAATTGTTTTTTCTGTATCACTATTATCTTATTCTTTTTTCAGTATTTTCGGAGAATGTGTTCCGCGTCTGAAGTTTTATCCGTTGTACTCTCTACCGGGGAGGTTAAGGCTGGGGCTGACGACTTCAGTGACCATGCTATATACCGTTATTAAAGCAACATGAAATATACGATTATGATGTCCAAAACCAGCAGTAGTTGCAAAGTGAAACTTTCTGTCCACCTTGAACTTCAATAGCGAATAACGCTCAGGAAAGCCAGGCGGTCATATTAATAGCTAAACTTCATTTAACCAGTCATATGGTGACTTAACAGCCAATATAAGCACACTAACACCCCTAAGATAAAAATCATTAACTAACCGCGATTAACAATAAAAATTTAGCTTTGGATAATTTAAAAAACCAATTAGCCACTCGAAAAAGAATAACAAAATAAAATAACCTGTCGCTCAGAAAAATTTCTCATATCGCAAAAAACAGATTAAAGATATCGCCATTCCAACCGTTATACATAGGGTACTCCTGGATTCAGGGAATAACTTTACTGGCAAGGTTGATAATAAAAATCATTCTGTCATTTATATAGGGAAAGTAACAAGTGAAAAACAATCTGTTAATAACTGGCGTATTGTCTTTAGCTTTTCTGACTGGTTGCGCAGGGAATCTTCATCCACATGCAGTACAAGCGGCTAACGGTAGTTCAGTGCAAGTAGCGACTATTTTTGCGCCAACGGAATTGAACAATAACCGCTACGCAGATACCGCATTGCGTGAAGTAACCCCGGCACACGCGGGCACCGGAATGGGAATAGCAATAGCAAGCGCCATATTGGGTGGCGGAATCAGCACCAACTCTTTCGATAAACACAACTACAAAGGCACTACCATCGATTCGCTCCCGGAGCCCACATCCCATTACTTTGGCCCGAAAGCCGAAAACAAAATTCGGGACTGGCTGGCAAAAAATGGCAACGGTTATACCTGGACCCAGCCACTGTTTATTGCCGCATCTGAGTGGTCGCTGGTATACACCAATTTATCTGCCAATGACAGTAACTACGATTTAACCTACCGGGTTAAGTTCTATAAACGCCCGGAAGGTGGCAATATGTTCAGCAATTACGTGATATCCGAATGTGAGCCAACACATGTCACTGCGCCTTTGAACGACTGGCAGGCAAACAATTACGCCAAAGTTACCCAGGAAACAGAGAAAATGATGGATTTCTGCCTGCTTGAACTGGAAAGCCAGCTACCACGCCTGTTAGCAAAATGATGCTGTGAGACAGACCCGTTGCCCCACATGCCTTACCCGGCTAACCGCTTCTGGTCTGTCGCCTGAACTTTTTGTTTCGGTTCAACGAAATTTTATATTTCCAGCATGAATTCAAGCCAGCGGTGAGTGTAAGCATACTTATTTTAGTTCCATGCAATTTTTGAGACTTCCGGTGTTTCAGCCATCAGCCGATACTCTTCCTGTAGTCCCTCCAGTTTTTATGCTGGCAGGGGCTGTTAATGCAGGTGCATTAACAACGCCCCGGAAAACAGGCAGACGTGGCGGGGAATCTGCATATCGTTTAATGGCGTGTGTATAGGAATCCAGGACTGAACAGGGACATATACACAATCCTGTACGCACTCTGTGTCGAATTCTACTGGGTGGTTACGAACGGCGAGGGACTAAAAAACGGGAAAATATTTATAAAATCAGGGTGGTTATGGGTAAATACGGTCGTTTTGGGAAGTTGAAATGGTGATAATAGGAACTAAACCTGACTCATATAACATTGATATTATTAACTAATGTTATGTTTCAACTACCTACATGCCCCCAATGATGCCCCCATATGTTTTTCTGCCCTGAATGGCTGGGTATTTTTTGAATAACCTAATGTTTCATCCTGAATGCTTCAGCCATCATCCCGATCTTATGCATATGGTTATTGTTGCATGCCATTTTATGCGCTTCGGGTTTAAGGATGATAATCAGCAGATAGGCATCGGGATCCATCGCACCTTGGCAGTATACCAAATGGGCCTGATCGCTGGTTCGTTTGAACTGACGTAAAAACTTCGGAAAAGGGGCATCTGCATCGGCAAGATGAATGTGGGCCACCTGCTCTTCTTTTACCAAAGGATAGGTGCGATCATCATCGTAAGGCGCATCACGCCCAAAGGTATCTGGCAACACGCCATCCTTTTTATAGGACAGAAAATCCGCCGCCAAATCATCAAGCTCTTGTTGGCTTAATTGTTGACGGATCAGTGCTGACTTGAAAATCCTGATACTCATTCCGTGAACTCGGTCAGATCCTTATCTGAGGCGTTTTGCAACAGTCTCTGCCCACTATCCGCAATATCACTTAAACGCTCAGCCGTTGGCCTGAACCGCGCAGCGGTATGAACCCTGCCCTGCTTCTCTTCCAACAGATCGATCAGTTCTTCAAACACCCTGGCACTGACCATGTAGCCAGCGGGACGGTTGTTGGAGAGAACGGCAACCGGTTCATCAATGAAATATTTAGCCGGGTTTTTTCTTAACTCGGTGATGTTGATAGATTTTTCTGCGAGGATGCGTTCCATAGCTCACCTGAAAGCATGTTTTATTATATACATTATAATGCACATGAAAGCGTACATCTAGTTTTGTGTTTATTAAATGTGCGGAGGCGATTAAAGTCTACTAAAGAACAGAAGATAAACTGCGACGTTTTGAAACGCGAAACGCTGTCAGAAACGAAGAAAGCTGTAGAACTATTATTGGTCTATCGTGCTAATCACCAAACGTGATCAAGTTGGCATGTAAACCACTTTGGACGGCTCAAACGTGGCATTCTGGCAGATAGTGAAAACAAAGTGTTTCACTCATACCGCCCTGCCGTGTTCAGTAAACTAAACGCAGCCGGAATTGGCGAAGTGCGCCTGGCGTTGCTGGTTGGTCACTCTTCTGGAACTACGAAAAGTTTCACCATGTATTCTAAATCAGCGCCTGAGCGTATTGTGAAAGAGTTGCAGAGCTATGTTGAGCTAAAATGAAAAAAGGGGGGCTAATGCTCCTTTCTATTCTGTTAGGCTTGTTTCTTCTCGTTCCACGCATCAGAGTGAAGAATGTTACCCTCTTTATAAAGATGGGTAATTTTTTCATAGCTCAAGGAAACATCTTCCATGTGCCCTGTACCTGTTACATTGCGGGTATCATGCATAACAGGGCTATGGCTAACCACTTTCACATTTTCTAAATGTGATCGTGTAATAAATTTCCTCCTGTCTACTGTAATTAATCCGGTAGAAATTAAATTCAGCGGTTTTAAGTGTCTGCCCTGTGGCAACTGCTTTAAACAGGTACGGCGATGAACTGTCAATTTCTTTGGTGAAATTGAATGAGCAGTGTTGACGGGAACCAGTAACTTTACCAGTGAGTGAGTCTGTGGGAATAACTATGCCGTGCTGCAAACTGAGTAGCTCTATGCTTCCATCACGCCCGTGAACATCACAAGATCCCATAATCTGGGAACCGCCATCATCTTTTAAAATTAGGTGAACAGGTACAGCCATTTATTAAGCTCCTTGCAATTAGTCGTATAACCATTTCCCGGCTTTAGCTGACTCGATCAGCATACCGATAGTGAAATCTGGAACGGGGATCGGGGGAAATTTCTTGAACGGATTCCATGAAAAAGGCTCGTCAGGGTAGTATGTTTCAATCTTAAATTGGCCTCTTTCCACCTGAAACTCTTTAAAAAATTCGTCCATCAAATCTTCAGCTTCACCAACATCTAACAGCATGTCAGTATCAAAATCAGTGTCCCTCGTTAACAACCTTTGCTTTTTCTCGTTGTTAAATAAATAAACACCATTATAGCGCCTTGCCAATTCAAAAATACGTTGCTCAATGTCATCTACCATAATTTATCGTTGCCCCGTGCTATGCGGTTATAGTCACGTATAGCGCAGTAGGTGATCTGTGACACATCAGCCAATAAAATAACTTCACCGACAAGGGGAATAGTTCGCCCTACAAAGGTACTCACTTTCGCTACCATTCGCCGCTCAGCCGTCCAGGGCGTATAACCACCAACCCACGTTAGCAACTTTATCCCATAAGGAAATTTTGCGGTCTTGAAAAACTTCCGCATTGTTTTTGATACTCGCGAAGTACCTCCTTTTGCGCCTTTAGGTTTCGTTCGGGTTTTCTGGTTATTGACACCACTGTAAAGGGCGACAACAGCCACAACATCATCAATCCCAAAATGATCCGCTGTTGTTTCGCAGAAAATCATGAAAAACAATTCAGAGGCGGTAAGATTTGATTTTCCCGCATAGAAGTACGTTCCGTTTAGCTCTTCTACTGTATCCATCAGTAACCCTATAATCCCTAATGATTTTCTCGCTTATCGTACACCTACGCAACCGGATAGAGGAAAAATTTCTTCCGGGAAAAGTCTGATTCTGTGAAACAAAATGAAGGTGATAAACCAGATCAGAACATCGTATTAGCAGCCCTGGCTAATTTGATTTCTGCTTCTTCTTCCCGCATTTGAGCTAACCAGGATTTACCCTCTGGAGTTGCCAGAAATTTACGGGCATGGATCTTACGGTTGTTGCGCTTAGTCGCGTGTCCACTAATGGTGGGGAGGATCAGGAGTGTCTCTGATAGCAAAGAGTGGACAGAATATTTTTTATCACTCTAATATTTTCTTCATACATAACCCTTATAATCATCGACACCGCCATGTTTGACATTCACAGTAACATTCCAGGCATTTTGAAACTGCATAGCTAAAGCAGTACATGAATTACATGTTGCTCTATCTGTAAATAGATTCACATTCCCCTCGGTTGTATAATGTGGAATACCTCTCCTTTGTAAATCTTTGCTAATCGTTTGGCTAAGGTCTTCAAAAACAGCCACTTCTGAATCAAAATCCCTTTCGTGGTGATCAACGAATGTTTGAAAGTGCTGATCATCATAATCCGTGGAGACAACCTGATGAGTTCCAAAACCTCGCTGCGCCGGAGCCCTTAACTTGTGACCGACTTCGTATTTCCCACTACGTCCTGCATAACTGCCTGAGTAATTCAAAGTCAGTGGTCTTCCAGATATAGAAAATCTGACAGTAATATCGTAGTAAAGCGTAGCATAATTACGGTTGCTATCTTCATAATCATCAAGTTTTGGCACGAGATGTGACTGATGGTATCCAGAAATGCCTTGTTGATAACTTACAGAGCTCACTGGTTCCAGGTTTAGATTGGTAGCATGGAAATAGATCAGTTTTTTGTCTAATCCATATTCAAAATAATTTGGTACATTATCCCAGTTAAAGTCACCGTTGTTCAATCGCGTTTGTTCTTCTTCACTTAATGATGAATAATCATTGATGAGTGATGTTCTGATTTTTTCTACATCCCCTCGCGTACGCTTTCCATAATTAGGGTATCCTTGATGGCTATAACGTTCAAGTTGATGTACATAATATACTACTTTGTTTAAAAAACCTTCTACTGTGCCTTTCCTTTGCACTACACTATATCTTGATACAGCATTTCGAACCTGCTCTGGAATTAGTTCTAATGAGTTATTTTTAATTGCTCTTAACTGGGTATATTTATCCGAATTACCATATGATTTTTCAACATCTATTGAATAATACGAATTGTTTTCAAAAGTTGGCTTAGAGCTATTCGCAACGTTTTCTTTATCATTATGTTTCTGGATAGAAAAATCGTTACCTGGTTCCTGAGTTTTTCTTTGTGCAACACTTTCCAGGCGATTATCTGCAATGCAAAAACCTTGTCTGTTTACCCCTTTCCGCTGAGAGATAGAATGAATAACCGCCCTGCATTTATTCTGTTTCAGCATCTTGATTTGTTCATACATATCTCAAACCTTTTAGGTTGGTTCTATTCAATGTTCTGCCTTTGAAAAATAAATAACCTTTGCAGTTGACTGATATTTTTCTGAAAGTTAAGTATTTTTATGGCCGGAATAAAACAGCTGTATTCCCTGTCACACACTACCAAACGCTGTGAAAGCATTGTCAATATAATGTCGTCCGGGCAAACAAGATATCCCTTGATCTTTGGCTTCAACCCTGTGGTCGGGCCAGGCACAAAGCCAGACTATTAAAAATGACCACAACCAGCCATAAATTAGCTTAGCATAAGGAGTGCCAGTTGCTAAATCGGTTAACAAAATACACAGACAGCTCAATTCAAAAAAAGGTTAAGTCGATCTTTCTGTTAACCGGCCTGGAGATACCGGTAAGTGTCAAGGTAGTTGGCCCCCGGGTTAATTTAAGTAGCCTGTTTTTGCCGCGCCGGATTCAGTGTTACCGGGCCTTCCGTTTGCCTGTTTCTCGTTCTGCCTGATCATTGTTCGGGATAGGCTTTCTGTGCCATCCGGTACAGGTCATCACGCTGTTTTAGCAGGGCATTATCTTCACCACGGTGACGCTGTCCCGGCGTCACATACCGTATCCCGCTGTGACTGTGCTCTTCGTTGTACCAGTGGGTAAATTTATCCACCCACTCACGCGCTTCACTCAGCGGAGGGAACAGCGACTACAGGGAAAGCAGCACCAGGCCAAATGGAACCAAATCATCTGCTGTCAGGAAGATGCGTTTTGACACGAATACAGCATGAAGGGTTGCATTAAAACGTACAGGGATTCAAGACCATGACCTGCGGCACATCTGGGCAAGCTGGCTGGTTCAGGCCGGAGTACCTATTTCGGTATTACAGGAAATGGGTGGATGGGAGTCAATTGAAATGGTTCGCCGGTATGCTCACCTGGCACCTAATCATCTGACTGAACATGCGCGGCAAATTGACTCGATTTTTGAGATTTCTGTCCCAAATATGTCCCACATCGAAAATAAGGATGGTACTAATGATGAATAACTAATTGATTTTAATGGTGCCGATAATAGGAGTCGAACCTACGACCTTCGCATTACGAATGCGCTGCTCTACCAACTGAGCTATATCGGCACTGCTGGATGTGGTTACGAGCGTAACTCACGGGCTGCAAGGTTAAAACTAACCGGGGGATGCGTCAATAACTCTGTGAATCAAACGGCTATTTTTGCATCACCCCGGTGAGATCACGCACGAATTGTATCGTCGCCGTAACCAATCCACTTATAGGTGGTCAGTGCTTCCAGGCCCATCGGGCCACGGGCATGCAGTTTCTGTGTGCTGACAGCCACTTCCGCTCCCAGGCCAAACTGCCCGCCGTCGGTAAAGCGTGTGGAGGCATTCACATAAACGGCTGAGGAATCCACTTCATTCACGAAACGGTCGGCATTGCGCAATGTGCGCGTCAGAATCGCGTCGGAATGCTGTGTGCCATGCGCACGGATATGGTCGATGGCATCGTCCAGGCCGCTTACCAGCTTCACGTTCAAATCCAGCGACAGGAATTCGTTGTCGTATTCTTCCGCTTTCACAGGTACAACAGTTGCCGGGCCGGACGACAATGCCACCAGCGCAGCCGCGTCGGCATGCAGCGTTACGCCACGCTGTGCCATGACGTTACTCAGTTCTGGCAGGAAACGGTCTGCAATTGCCGTGTGCACCAGCAGCGTTTCAACCGTATTGCAGGTGCTGGGGCGTTGTGTCTTGGCGTTGACAATCACGTTCAGGGCGGGAGCGATATCAGCAGATTCATCGACAAAAATATGGCAGACACCAATTCCGCCGGTGATCACCGGAATAGTCGATTGCTCACGGCACAATTTATGTAAGCCAGCGCCGCCGCGTGGGATCAGCATGTCAATATACTGATCCATGCGCAGCATTTCATTGACCAGGGCACGATCCGGGCTCTCAATGGCCTGCACTGCGCCGGCAGGCAACCCACAGGCTTCAAGTGCAGACTGAATAACCCGCACGGTTGCGGCGTTGGTGCGCCAGGTTTCTTTCCCGCCACGCAGAATAACGGCATTACCGGTTTTCAGGCACAGGGACGCCACATCCACAGTCACGTTAGGGCGGGCTTCATAGATAACGCCCACTACGCCCAGGGGAACACGGCGGCGCTCAATGCGCAGGCCGCTGTCCAGCATTCCGCCATCAATCATCTGCCCCACCGGGTCTGCCAGGCGGCACACCTGGCGAACATCACTGGCAATACCGCTTAACCGCGCAGGGTTGAGTTGCAGGCGGTCCAGCATGGCTTCGCTCAGGCCGTTTTCACGGGCTTCAGCAAGATCCTGTTCATTGGCAGCAAGAATGGTTGCGGCCTGGGCTTCCAGGTTGTCGGCAATCATTTCCAGCGCAGCATTTTTTTCCCGGGCAGATAACTGCGCCAGGCGGTAAGACGCGGCTTTGGCCGCTTTACCCATATCTTCCAGCATCCGGCGTTCCTTATTTGACTATCATATCGTCGCGGTGAACGGCGACAGGACCATACTCATAACCAAGGATGGCGTCGATTTGTTGTGAGTGGTGACCAGCAATACGGCGCAGTGCATCACTGTTATAGCGGGTGACGCCGTGGGCCACATCGCGCCCGTCCAGGCTGCGAATGCGAATAACTTCGCCACGGGAGAAATTGCCGGTCACCTCTTTGATACCTTTAGGCAAAAGCGAGCTGCCACGGGCTTCCAGCGCGTTGAGCGCGCCATCATCAATGATCACTTCACCCGCCGGAGGCGCACCAAAAATCCAGCGTTTGCGGTTTTCCAGCGGCGTATCTAAAGGGTGGAAACGAGTACCAACAGAGATACCTTCCATCACATCGCTGATAACCCCAGGTTTGCTGCCCGCGGCAATTACCACTTCAACACCTGCACGCCCGGCGACATCAGCCGCCTGCAGTTTGGTACTCATGCCACCGGTGCCAAGGCCAGACACGCTGTCTCCGGCAATAGCCCGTAATGTGTCATCAATGCCATGCACTTCTTTAATCAGTTCGGCGGTGGGGTTATTGCGTGGATCTGCGGTAAACAGACCTTGCTGGTCGGTCAGGAGCAGTAATTTATCTGCGCCTGCAAGAATCGCGGCCAGTGCCGATAAATTGTCGTTATCGCCCACTTTTATTTCCGATGTGACAACAGCGTCGTTTTCGTTGATAACCGGCACAATGCGGTTATCCAGCAACGCACGCAGTGTGTCACGCGCATTCAGGAAACGCTCGCGGTCTTCCATGTCAGCTCGGGTCAACAGCATCTGCCCTACATGAATACCGTAAATGGAAAACAACTGTTCCCACAACTGAATCAGCCTGCTCTGGCCCACTGCCGCCAGCAATTGTTTGGACGCAATGGTTGCAGGCAATTCCGGATACCCGAGATGCTCACGCCCTGCCGCAATAGCGCCAGAGGTGACAATCACAATCCGGTGCCCGGCACTGTGTAACTGCGCGCACTGGCGCACTAATTCAACAATATGGGCCCGGTTCAGGCGGCGGGAGCCGCCAGTTAATACACTGGTTCCCAGTTTAACCACCAGTGTCTGGCTATTACTCATGGTGTTCTGCCGTTTCAACAAATAAAAAGAAAAACTGATGACGTTGTAACAGGACTCGCGAGCCTTGCCAACAGGCAGCAGGGAAAACAACGGAAAAAGAGCAAAATGAGGAAAAATACCGGGTAATGTTTACATGTTAATGACAGTAAAAATAAATGACAAAATTTTAGAATTTTTCTGCAAATGTCATAATTCTTTCATCCCATAACGTTAAAAAACTCCCTGTTTTCTCCGGGCTCCTCTTGCCCGCGATTGTCGCGCGTTAAAAAACAAAACAGGAAAGACCAATGAAAAAGAGCACTTTGGCATTAATGATGATGGGTGTAATGACTGCTTCCGCTTCTCACGCAGCAGAGGTTTTCAACAAAGATGGTAATAAACTGGATTTGTACGGCAAAGTGAAAGCTGAACATTACTTCAGCGACGATTCCAGTAAAGACGGCGATCAAACTTACGTGCGTCTGGGCTTCAAAGGTGAAACTCAGATTAACGATCAACTGACTGGTTATGGCCGTTGGGAAGAACAGTTTGCTGGTAACCAACCAGAAAGCACCTCCAGCCAGAAAACACGTCTGGCGTTTGCTGGCCTGAAATTCGCTCAGTATGGCTCGCTGGACTATGGCCGTAACCTGGGTGCGCTGTACGACGTAGAAGCCTGGACCGATATGTTCCCGGAATTCGGCGGTGATTCCTCCGCGAAAAGCGATAACTTTATGACCCAGCGCTCCAGCGGCCTGGCAACTTATCGCAATAACGATTTCTTCGGGATGGTTGATGGTCTGGATTTAACCCTGCAGTACCAGGGTAAAAATGACCGTAGCTCTTACAGCAAAGATAATGGCGATGGTTTCGGCTCTGCACTGACTTATGCCATCGGCGATACTGGCCTGAGTGTTGGCGGTGCGTATACCGTTTCTAACCGTACCCTGTTGCAGAAACAACAGGTACTGGGTACTGGCGATAAAGCAGAAGCCTGGGCAACTGGCCTGAAATATGACGCCAACAATATTTATCTGGCAGTCATGTATTCTGAAACCCGTAACATGACGCCAATCAGCGGTACGTCAGCCGCGTTTATGGGTGCAGCGAACAAAACACAGAACTTTGAAGCTGTTGCGCAGTATCAGTTTGACTTCGGCCTGCGTCCATCCATTGGTTATGTTTCCCAGAAAGGGAAAGATATCGAAGGGATTGGCAGCCAGGACCTGGTTAACTATGTAGACGTGGGCGCAACGTACTACTTCAATAAAAACATGTCCGCGTTTGTTGATTACAAAATCAACCAGATTGATAAAAACGCGAAAACAACCGCCCTTAAAATCAGCACCGACGACATCGTGGCTGTGGGGATGACTTACCAGTTCTGATGGCATTAAAACAGCCCGCCATAAATATGGCGGGCAGCAATACCACTGCTTCCCCCCAATAGCGCCCTGCTTGCTACTGGGGTTTTTTATGGAGTGAATTCAGGCAGAAAGCTGCACTGGTTTTTCGTCAAAGTCTTCGGCGGGGAGCAGTTTGATATTAAAGGAATCCAGCAGTTTGGTGAGGTTGGCATGGAAAGTGCGCAGTGTTTTCTCAATTTCCTCGTTTGTATTTTTATCTTTAACAGGAGACGGATTCCAAACGCCTTCTTTATCAAACAAGCCAAATTGATAGGAATAGGCAAAGTGTGTCTCAAGCGCCTCTACTTGCATCCACCAGCCCCAGAACTCACGTTTTTCGGGAGCGGGCTTCACGTTAACGCACACCGCCAGGCAATCAAAAAAGAAACGGTTCTCGTCACACTGTTCTTCACGCAAATACGGGCCAAGGGCAGCAAATTTTTTTAGCAACCGGCCCCGTGGGTGTCCACCTGGTAACGTCATTTTGGTCTCCTTTAGTCGTTTAAATGTTTTACCAAATAAACAGAATTTATCAATCCTTTAACCCAGACGTTTGCTGATCCAGTCGACAATATCATTCAGTGCCTTATCAAAGTTGCGATAAACCGGGTTAAAAGGTATTGCGAGCAACTTACCATCTGAAGATGACGACGCGATTAAACGCGAGTCTTCCTCCGGGCTGAACGGGTCATTATCCCAGTAGCCGGAAAGCATTGGCGTGGGGCAGCGACGCCCAAGTAAACCCTGCGTTTTCAGTGAGTAGCGATTTAACTCTGTGCTTAAAATAGAATTGGTGGCATTCATCATACCCAGGCGGCTGGCTAACACGTCAATATACATATCCGGAATATTGCGCTGGCGCTGAGGAGTGCTCAGCAGGCTGTGTACCACCGGCCCCAGGCAGGCCACAGCTTTCAGACGCGGGCTTTCCAGGTAGGCCAGGCGCACAGCCACATTGGCACCAAAACGGAAACCAAATGCGGCAACCCGGGTGTGATCAACCCAGGGAATATTGGTGAGGTGCTGCAAAACATGCTGGTGAAGCTGGCTGGAATCCTGGTTCAGTTTCCATTTAGATGAGAAACCAATCGAGGGCATATCAATCGTCAACATCGCAATACCGCGCGGAGCGAAGTAACGGGAGAAAAGTTGATAGTAATCACTTTGCAGTGAATCCAGCCCGCCGCACATCAGAATTGTCGGCCAGGGGCCTTCACCTTCAGGCATATGCAAAAAGCCAGTTATCGGGCTGCCGCCCGGGATCCGAAATTCAAGCTGGCGTAATTCACCGTGCAGACGCAGAGTGGCTTCTTCGTAAGCCCGGTTAGCCAGGGTTTGCGCCTGTTCTGCCAGCTCGTCTCCCTTGAGGTGAGGATAAGCGGCAATGCTGTACAGATTTGCGGCTTTGAGCCAAAGTTTGCCTGACTGCGCGTTATTCTCTTCCTGAGTCGCCTGTTGTTGCCAGGACATCGCCTGGCGGGACCATTCGTAAATCCAGTTCCCACTGCGGTAACCAATAACGGTGTCTATCCAGTCATCTCTGGTGCGCTCAGCATCACAGACGGCGATACGGGCCTGCACTTCAATGATTTCTCGCGGGTCCACACCACGCCAAATCCACATCAGTCGGTTTATCATGCGGTACCAGTGAGGCACCGTCGACCCATCCAGAGTGGACTCAACCATGGGGGGTTTATCATTACGAGGACGTTGCACCAGAGTGGAAGTTTCCGGGTGCTTAAAACGGGGCTTAAATAACGAAACGCTGAGGTTTTCCTCTGACATAATGACGGCCTCCATGAACAGGTCATGTTGCCTATTGTATCTTGTCAGGCGCTAAAAAAAACAAACGCCCGACAAACGGGCGCGTGTTTTTACCAAACTGATGAGGCTGAATTAACGGCCAGCTAACGGCGGTACGAAGACAACGCCCATATCCCACGGCTGTTCAATCCAGGTATTTTGTGGAATATCAATTTCATAATCATCAACCAGCGGTTTGCCCGCAGGTTTGGCAAAAATAGTAACAAAATGTGCTTTCGGGTACATTTCGCGAATCGCAACCGCAGTGCCACCGGTATCAACCAGGTCGTCGATAACGATGAAGCCTTCGCCATCGCCTTCTGCGCGTTTCAGTACTTTCATTTCACGCTGGTTGTCATGGTCATAACTGGAGATACACACGGTATCAACATGGCGAATGCCCAGTTCACGGGCCAGCAGCGCACCTGGCACCAGGCCCCCACGGCTCACAGCAATAATGCCTTTCCACTGTTCAGCAGGCAGCAGGCGGCTTGCCAGTTTCCGTGCGTGAATCTGCAGCATGTCCCAGGTGACAACGTATTTTTCGCTCATGTGAATGTCCCGGCCAGTAAAAACGGCTTAAAAAGTGTTCAGGGGAAAATTGGGTTGCGCGAGATTATAGAGATCTGGCGCACTAAAAACCAGTGTTGCGCAAAGCTGCGCAGTTTTTTGTGCCCGGAAACACCCCCACCCGGATAATATAATGGTATTCTCACGCCAACGTGCAAGGATCGGTTACCCGCAAGTTACCGGTTCTTTTTATTTGCTTAACCCGGGCTGCCAGCACTGACTGGCAACTCGCTGTCAAGGAGACTCGTCGTGTCTGAACTGTCCCAGTTATCTCCCCAACCTTTGTGGGATATTTTCGCGAAAATTTGTTCTATCCCTCACCCTTCTTATCATGAAGAACAGTTGGCTGAACACATCCTGTCCTGGGCAAAAGACAAAGGCCTGCACGCAGAGCGTGATCAGGTTGGGAATATTTTGTTGCGTAAACCTGCCACCAAAGGTATGGAAAACCGCAAACCTGTTGCATTACAGGCTCATCTGGATATGGTGCCGCAGAAAAACAACGACACCGTTCATGATTTCACTAAAGACCCGATTCAGCCCTGGATTGATGGCGAATGGGTAAAAGCCCGTGGCACTACGCTCGGCGCGGATAACGGTATCGGTATGGCTTCAGCTCTGGCGGTTCTGGCTGACGACAGCGTTGAGCACGGCCCGTTGGAAGTGCTGCTGACCATGACAGAAGAAGCCGGTATGGATGGCGCCTTTGGTCTGCAATCTGGCTGGTTGCAGGCTGATATTCTGATCAACACCGATTCCGAAGAAGAAGGCGAGATTTATATGGGTTGCGCCGGTGGGATTGATTTTATCACCACGCTGCCATTAAGCCGTGAAGCCATTCCTGCTGGCTATCAGGCGTTTAATCTGGTGCTTAAAGGTCTGAAAGGCGGCCACTCCGGTGGTGAGATCCATGTGGGTTTGGGTAACGCAAACAAATTGCTGGCGCGCTTCCTGAGCGATAACGCACGTAATCTGGGGCTTCGCCTGGTGGAATTCAGCGGCGGCACGTTGCGCAACGCTATCCCGCGTGAAGCTTTCTCCGTCGTTGCGGTTGCAGAGGAGCAGGTGGCGGCATTCAAACAACAGGTTGAGTCTTACCTTGCCACACTGAAAAATGAGCTGGCTGCTGTTGAGAAAAACCTCACTATTCTGCTTGAGCCGGTTACCACGACTAACGCCGCTCTCACTCGTGAAAGCCAGGACAAGTTCATCAGCCTGCTGAATGCCACACCGAATGGTGTTATCCGCAATTCAGATGCCGTTAAAGGCGTGGTTGAAACCTCCCTGAATGTCGGTGTCGTTACGATGGAGCAGAATAAAGCAGAAATTATTTGCCTGATTCGCTCACTGATCGACAGCGGGAAAGATTACGTTGTCAGCATGCTGACTTCCCTGGGCGAATTAGCCGGCGCAGATGTTGTCGCCAAAGGTAGTTACCCTGGCTGGCAGCCAGATGCCAATTCACCGGTGATGCATCTGGTGCGGGAAACTTACCAGCGCCTGTTCAACAAAACGCCAAATATCATGGTGATTCACGCAGGCCTGGAATGCGGGTTGTTCAAAAAACCTTACCCGGACATGGACATGGTTTCTATTGGGCCAACCATCACCGGGCCACACTCACCCGATGAGCAAGTGCATATCGAAAGTGTAGGCCAGTACTGGGTGCTGCTGACCGAGTTGCTGAAATCAATCCCGGCTAAATAAACCCTCAACGCCCTGCTAACACAGGGCGTTCAGATTGATGAAAAAGAAGGAAAAAGCGTGGTTTTTCCTTCTTTTTGGTTAGCAGCCGAAAATCAATGAATTGATTTTCCTGGTTTTTATTGGGTGACATCCTCTCGTTCTGTGCGGACATGAGGTGAGTTATCAGACTCAACGCCCTGCTAACACAGGGCGTTTTTTGTGCCATAGCCAACCAACTTTACCGGCATGGTGTTCTGATGCTGAAGCAGTTACAGCCCCAGTACTAACTGGCGTTCCAGTTGCGGGTCCAGTAATGTTACATGCAACCCCACCAGCCGTACTCCCCGCCCACCACGGCGGCTTTCCCAGGTTTTGCGCGCGGTATCCAGTAAGTCTGTTTTATTCAGGCTCGGCCAGATATGTTCCTGAGTGGTTAACTGAAAATCATCAAACTTCAGTTTGATGCCCTGGCGGGCTATGCGCAGGTCAGGTTTTACTTTTGCCAGACGGCGTTCCAGTTCAGGATAGAGCTGTTCAATAATGTCAGCACAGGCCTGCCAGTCATGAATATCTTCTGCCAGCGTGCGCTCCACACCTACCGATTTACGCTGCCTGTCGTTACTGATGGCGCGCTCATCAATTCCGTGGCTGCGTTCCCACAAAACCCGGCCGAACTTCCCAAAACGGCGTAACAGTAGTGCAAGGTCACTCTGCTGAACGTCCGCACAGGTGAGTAAGCCCATACTTTCCAGTTTCCCGGCAGTAACTTTACCCACGCCGGGGATTTTCCCCAGCTTAAGGGTTGCGAGGAATTCAGGTACCTGCCGGGGAGTTATCACATACTGCCCATTGGGTTTATTGAGGTCTGAGGCTATTTTTGCCAGAAATTTAACCGGAGCCACACCAGCAGAAGCGGTTAGCTGAAGCTCATTAAAAATCGTCTGGCGGATTTCCTGAGCAATCAAGGTTGCTGACCCCTGGCAGAGGGTGCTGTCCGTCACATCCAGATAGGCTTCATCTAATGAAAGGGGTTCTATGAGGCTGGTATAACGAGAGAAAATCGACTGAATATGCCGTGATGCTTCTTTATACGCCTCAAAACGCCCGGGTAATAATGTAAGTTGGGGGCACAGCTTCAGTGCGGTAGCCGTTGGCATAGCACTACGCACACCGAATTTACGCGCAACGTAATTCGCGGTGCTGATAACGCCACGTCTTTCCCGGCTGCCCCCTATTGCCAGGGGAATATCGCGCAGTGCCGGGTTATCGCGCATTTCGACGGCTGCAAAAAAGCAGTCCATATCGACATGTATTATTTTACGCATTCCCCCTCCAATCACTGTGTAAATATACAGCATGTTTATTGGCAGTGAGAAGTGTAATAGTGATTTTCTTACCAGATGGGGTGAGAAAGAGTAAGTCAGTGCTTACTCTTCAGTAATAAAGCCGTTAAGCCCAGGAAGGCTTCAAAGAGAAGTCAAGTAAAAGGACTAAGACCAAAGATATCAGGTGAAGGATTCAGGTTCAGGCCAGGATAAAACCAGCCAGAAAAACCGGGCTCAGAACAGCAGTGATACATGCTACTTACCTGCCCGGCTGAGCGGGCAGGTAAGTAAAGGCTTACTTTTAGAGAATACGTGCTTTCTCGCGTTGTGCTGCCCGGGCTTCTTCAGCCATACGCTTTTTACGCGCATCACAAGGTTCCGGGCAGTTACACACTTTTTCCAGCCCCAACGTTGTTATGCCACCGCAACTCCCCTGGATTGCCTTGCGCTTAAACAACCAGCCAAGAGACATACCCAGAATAACCAGTAAAAAAATGGCAAATGTGGCTACAAAAACAGTGAGCACTTTTCTTCCCCTTATCAGCCGCCGAAGTCATCCAGCATGATGTTTTCGTCTTCCACACCCAGTTCTTTCAGCATACGAATGACAGAAGCATTCATTACTGGTGGCCCACACATGTAAAACTCGCAGTCTTCAGGCGCTTCGTGATCCCGCAGGTAGTTTTCATAAAGAACATTGTGGATAAACCCGGTGTACCCTGTCCAGTTGTCCTCTGGCAGCGGTTCAGACAACGCAACATGGAAAGTGAAATTCGGGTTATCCCGTGCCAGTTGTTCAAACTCGTCCTGGTAGAACATCTCACGCATGGAGCGCGCACCGTACCAGAAGCTGATTTTACGCTTGCTGCTGAGGCGTTTTAACTGGTCGAAAATATGAGAACGCATTGGCGCCATTCCCGCACCACCACCCACAAATACCATTTCCGCATCGGTTTCTTTGGCGAAAAACTCCCCAAATGGCCCGGAAATCGTCACTTTATCGCCAGGCTTAAGTGACCAGATATACGAAGACATAATGCCCGGTGGGAGATCAGGTTTTGCTGGCGGCGGCGTGGCAATACGCACATTCAGCATGATAATGCCTTTTTCATCCGGATAGTTCGCCATGGAATAAGCACGAACACAGGGTTCTTTCACTACAGAGCGGTAACGGAATAAATTGAATTTATCCCAGTCGCTACGGTATTTTTCTGGTACATCGAAATCGCTATACGCCACTTCATGCGGGTCACACTCAATCTGAATATAACCGCCAGCCCGAAACGGTACATCTTCACCGTCCGGAATCCGTAACTTCAGCTCTTTAATGAAAGTGGCTTTGTTATCGTTAGAGATAACTTCGCATTCCCATTTTTTGACCCCGAAAATTTCCTCCGGAAGCTCAATTTGCATATCCTGCTTTACTGCAACCTGGCAGGCCAGGCGGCAACCTTCGCGGGCTTCACGTTTTGATATGTGGGAAAGCTCAGTAGGCAGAATATCGCCCCCACCTTGCTTAATTTTCACCCGGCACTGGCCACAGGAACCACCGCCACCACAGGCAGATGAAACAAAAATGCCCTGCCCGGATAACGTATTCAGCAGTTTGTCGCCAGCTGACGCGCGAAACTGTTTGTCAGCATCGCCATTTACTTCAATCAGAACATCACCAGAGTTGACCAACTTTGATTTTGCAAAAAGAATCAACAGCGCCAGCGCCAGGACAATCAGCGTAAACATCACTACGCCAAGAATAATTTCCATACATTTCCGCCCTTATAGCTGCACACCAGAGAAAGACATAAAGCCCAGTGCCATTAACCCGGTGGTGATAAAGGTAATGCCCAGACCACGCAACCCTGCGGGTACATTGGCATACTTCATTTTTTCACGAATACCTGCCAAAGCAACAATCGCCAGCATCCAGCCCACACCTGAACCAATGCCATAAACAATCGATTCACCAAAGTTGTAATCACGCTGCACCATGAACGAAACCCCACCGAAAATAGCGCAGTTCACCGTAATTAATGGCAGGAAGATCCCCAGCGCGTTATAGAGCGCAGGGAAAAAGCGATCCAGGATCATCTCCAGAATCTGCACCAGTGCCGCGATCACCCCAATAAAAGTAATGAAGTTCAGGAAGCTGAGATCCACGCCACTGACCAGCGCACCATCACGCAGAACCAGGTTGTAGACCAGATTATTCACGGGTACAGAAATGCCCAGCACCACCGTAACGGCAATGCCCAGGCCAAATGCCGTGGAGACTTTTTTGGATACAGCCAGGAAGGTGCACATGCCAAGGAAGAAGGCTAACGCCATGTTCTCCACAAAAACAGCGCGGACAAACAAGCTAATATAGTGAGCCATTGGCGGTTACTCCTTTTCCTGCTGAGCGGGTTTGAGGGTGCGAATTCCCCAAATCAGCAGGCCAATGATGAAAAACGCACTGGGTGCGAGCAAAAACATGCCATTTGGTTGGTACCAGCCACCGTTTTGTACGGTTTGCAGCACAGTGACACCAAACAGTTTCCCGCTGCCAATCAGTTCACGTAAAAAACCAACGATAATCAGAATGACACCGTAACCCAGGCCATTACCGATACCGTCCATAAAGCTTGCCAGTGGCGGGGATTTCATTGCATAGGCTTCAGCACGCCCCATCACAATACAGTTCGTGATAATCAGGCCGACGAATACTGATAACTGCTTGGAAATTTCGTAAGCGAAAGCCCTGAGCAACTGGTCCACGACAATCACCAGTGATGCAATAATTGCCATCTGCACTATGATACGCACACTGTTAGGAATATGGTGGCGAATCATGGAGATAAACATACTGGAAAACGCCGTAACCAGCGTTACTGCCAGCGTCATCACAAACGCCGTTTCCAGTTTGGTCGTAACGGCAAGCGCGGAGCAAACCCCAAGAATTTGCAAGGCAATCGGGTTGTTGTCCACTAACGGAGAAACAACTACCCGTTTAATTTCTTTCAAACCAGCAGCATCAGCCATTGTTCAGCCCCCCTTCCTGGACATGTTTCAGGAATGGCCCAAAACCTAATTTACCCAGCCAAAAATCGAAGGTGTGTTGCACGCCGTTTGAGGTCAGCGTTGCACCTGATAAGGCATCCACACCGTGTTTATCGCCTTGTGGCGCACCACCTTTCACTACGCGAATAGCAGGTTTACCACTATCATCAAACAGTGTTTTCCCCACCCACTTTTGCCGCCAGCTCGGGTTTTCAACTTCACCACCCAGCCCCGGAGTTTCTCCCTGGTCGTAATAGGTGATTCCCTTGACAGTACGGCCGTCGATATCCAGCGCTACAAAGGCGTACATCATGGACCACAAACCATTGCCATATACTGGCAACACTAATTCCTGAATTTTGTTGTCTTCGCCTTTTACCAGGTAAATTTCAACCAAATTACTGCGCCGTTTAATGCCTGCCGGATCTTGCGAAGCACTCAACGCAATACTCTGGTCGGCGGAGCGCAATGCTGCTGCCTGGTCAAATGACGCAGGATCTTTGTCTGTTAACTGGCCACTCTGCAAATCCAGCAACCGCGGTTCAATGCGCGAGCTGTAAATTTTCTTCACAGCTTCACTGCTCATGCCCGGTTTCACCAGACCTGCAACATCCAGAATATTACGTTGCTTATCCAGCAACTTCTGTTCCTGTTGGCGCGGTTTTAACCCTACGGCAGAACCTGCCACCACAACGGAACAGGCCAGACAAAGTAGCAGCACAACCAGCAATGTCTTGCCGATGCTATCGTTACTTTTTTTCTCAGCCACGAGATTTCCTCCGTTTGATGTTAGCCTGCACTACCAGGTAGTCGAACAACGGCGCGAAAAGGTTAGCAAACAAAATTGCCAGCATCATACCTTCCGGGTAAGCCGGGTTTACTACCCTTATCAAGACACACATGACGCCAATCAGCAGGCCATAACTCCATTTGGCTTTGTCAGTAAAAGAGGCGGAAACGGGATCGGTTGCCATGAACATCATGCCAAAAGCGAAACCACCCAGGACTAAATGCCAGTACCACGGCATCGCGAACATAGGGTTCGTGGCAGAGCCAATCAGGTTGAATAAGGTTGCGGTCGCTATCATCCCGATAAGAACACCAGCCACAATGCGCCAGGAAGCCACGCGGCCAAACATGATGATGGCCCCACCAATGATTATCATCAGTGTAGAGACTTCACCAATGGAACCGGGAATGTTGCCGAGAAAAGCATCCAGCCAGGTGACCGGCTGACCTGTCGTGACATTTACCAGCGCCTGCCCACCGTGGCTTGCCCACTGTGAAAGCGGTGTGGCGCCAGAGAAGCCATCGGCAGCCGTCCAGACCAGGTCTCCTGAAATCTGCGCAGGGTATGCAAAGAACAGAAAGGCACGACCGGCCAGTGCAGGGTTGAGGAAATTACGCCCGGTGCCGCCAAAAATCTCTTTAGCAATAACCACACCAAACGAGATCCCCAGTGCCGCCTGCCACAAAGGCAATGTGGGCGGAACAATCAGCGCAAACAGAATCGAGGTAACAAAGAAACCTTCGTTCACCTCATGCTTGCGAATAATGGCAAACAGCACTTCCCAGAAACCACCGACGATAAAAACAGTCAGGTAGATGGGAACAAAGAAAACGGCTCCCAGTAGCATCATGCTTAACCAGCCAGCATCGGGTGCGAAACTCACTCCCAGCCACTGGGCAACAGTATAATGCCAGTCACTGGCGATAACCTGTTGCAGTTGTTCAGGAGAATAGAGTTTATTAAGCGCCGGGATAGTTTGCTGCCCAACGTTATACATTCCCCAAAACATGGCAGGAAACACAGAGAACCAGACCAGAATCATCATGCGCTTCAGGTCAATGGCATCACGAATATGCGATGCGCCTTTAGTGACTGTCCCTGGTGTATAGAACACTGTTGCCGTCGCTTCAAACAGGGGATAATACTTCTCCAGCTTGCCGCCTTTAGTAAAATGCGGCTCAATCTTTTCAAATAACTGTTTTAAGCCCATGGTTATCCTTCCTGCTCGATACGGGTTAATACCTGGCGTAATACCGGGCCATATTCATATTTCCCCGGGCACACATAGGTGCACAATGCGAGGTCCTCTTCATCCAGTTCAAGGCACCCTAACGCCTGAGCGCCGTCTGTATCGCCAGCAAGCAGGTCGCGCAGCAGCAAGGTGGGCAGAATGTCGAGAGGCATCACACGCTCATAGTTACCAATAGGTACCATTGCGCGCTCACCACCGTTGGTATCTGTCGAGAAGTTAAACAGTTTATGTTTCAGGAAGTGACCCAGGGTGGTACGGGTAATCGAGAATTTGTCTTTACCCGGCATGACCCAGCCGAACAACTCTTTCTCGCGCCCTTCAAGTAATACCGAGACCTGCAAATGAAAACGGCCTAACCAGGCATGCGGGCCTTGTGCAATGTGCCCGTTAAGGACAGAGCCTGACAGAACACGGTTTTCACCTTCGGCCAGTTCGCCTTTTACCAGTTCTTCCAGTGATGCACCAAGGCAGGTACGCACCAGGCGCGGATTTTGTACTTGCGGGCCTCCCAGCGCCACAACGCGTTCACAAGATAATTCCCCATTGATAAACAGCTTACCGATGGCGATAACATCCTGGTAATTCAGGTGCCAGACCTGCTTTTGAAGGCTTACCGGTTCAAGGAAATGAATATGAGTACCCGGCAGACCAGCGGGATGAGGCCCGGCGAACTCATTAAATGTAACCTGACCAGATGAATGCCCACCAAGTTTGCCACCACTTGCCTGGCAAACATGCACTTTGCCTTTGGTCAGGCGGGCAAGTACCGACAACCCGGCATTAAACATTTCCCGTTCACTGTGAATAATCAGTTGTGGGTCTGCGGCAAGCGGGTTGGTATCTATTGCCGTAACAAAAATGGCCAGGGGTTCTGAACCCGGAGTGGGGGCTTTACTGAATGGACGCGTGCGTAATGCTACCCATAACCCAGAAACCAGTAGCTGTTGCTCTACCGTTTCCCGGGAGAGTTCAGCGAGGTCATTTGGCTCATAGCGGTTAAAAGTCACCTGCTCCGCGCCTTCAACTTTAATGACGACTGACTGCAACACGCGCTGTTCACCACGGTTAATGGCAACCACAGTGCCACTGGCAGGCGCAGTAAAAATAACCCCGGGATTTTTTTTATCTTCAAAGAGTGGCTGCCCTTTACGGACCTGTTCGCCTTCTTTGACTCGCATAGAAGGGCGCATGCCGACATATTCTTCGCCGAGCACAGCCACATGACTGATGGTGGGACCATCATAAATTTTCTGGATGGGCCGGCCTGCGATGGGCAGGTCGAGACCTTTTTTAATTTTAATCATATGGTTATCACGCAGTTTTTAACGTAATTCCGCCAGCATAAAGCCACTGACGCCAGAGTAGTGATGAAAGGTGTACAGCCTGAGGGTTAAGAGAAGGAGGAGTAACAATGCAGTAAAATACGCACGGCACGCCTTGTACCAAAAGGTGTGTGCCGTTTGTGAATCCCAGGAAAGCGTCCTTTCTTATCTTATCCGCCGGCCATCAATCAACTCACCGGGTTTAACTATGAAGCTACTTTTAGCCCGCAAGATAGTACCATTAATCGTCAGTCTTGCATGCCAAAAACCCAATCCAAAATCAGGGAGTGAGAACAAACTCGCAAAGTGCAGAATAAAAATATGCTTGTCATAACAACCATTACACAATTATCTGCCAAACAGCCCATTCAAGGGCTTGCGAAAATTAACAGTGGTGTTAATGTGAGCCCGATCAGGCAGAATAATCTGATTTTGGGTCCTCTTAGCCAATCTGGCGATGATTTTCAGGTTTATCAAGGAATATAGCAGTATGCGTAAAATCGCACTTGTATTTGCGATGCTTCTGATGCCCCTCTTGTCGTTTGCCAGTGACATTTCCGGTGGCTCAATGGCAAAACCCGTTAGCGCAGAAATGAAAAAGCAATTAATGGGCTCTCCGGTTTATATCCAGATCTTCAAGGAAGAACGCATTCTTGAACTGTACGTCAAGATGGGTGAACGCTATCAGTTGATGAACAGCTATCACATCTGCGACTATTCTGGTGGCCTGGGGCCAAAACGGCGTATGGGCGATTTTAAAAGCCCTGAAGGCTTCTATTCTGTTGGGCGCAGCCAACTAAAGCCTGACAGCCGCTTTTATAAAGCGATTAACATTGGCTTCCCTAACACCTATGACCGGGAACACGGGTATGACGGCAAGTACCTGATGATCCATGGTGCCTGTGTATCCATTGGTTGCTATGCAATGACTAACTCGAATATTGATGAAATATTCCAGTTTGTTACCGGTGCTATTATTTTTGGGCAACAGCGGGTTGAAGTGAATATCTTCCCTTTCCGCATGACAGACGCCAATATGGCGCGTCATAAATACTCTTACTACATTAAGTTTTGGGAAGAACTGAAACCTGGTTACGACTATTTTGCCAAATACCACCAGCCGCCAGTGGTTTCCGTGGTCAATGGCCATTATGTTGTGGGCGCGCCCAATATGAACGCCACCCAACCGCAACTGGCCTCAAACTATACGGTCCCCCAGGCAAAATAGTGCCCATGAACCGGGCTCAATTTGAGTCCAGGTTTCATTGCCGGTTAAAGGCTGTGTCGCAATAACAGTGACCACATCATTTGGTGTGGTCTCTTTCTGGAAGTCGATTTCGACATCCTGATCCAGTAAGGTCGCTACGCCAAATGGTGCTCTACGGGTTATCCAGTGTAACCGGGTGGAACAATAGGCCATGACATAACGCCCGTCGGATAACAGCATATTGAATACGCCTTTTTCCCGCAGTTCCCCCGCAAGTTGTGCAATGTAGCGAAACACCGCAGGCATGTTACCAGGCGTGCGCGGGTAGCGCTCGTTAAGCTTGTGCAGTAACCAGCAAAAAGCATATTCGCTATCCGTTTCCCCTACCGGGCGAAAATGCCCCGTATCCAGAGAATGGTAGCCTTTCAGTTGCCCATTGTGTGCGTATGTCCAGTTACGCCCCCACAACTCACGGGTAAAAGGATGGGTATTTTCCAACGCAACTTTGCCACGATTGGCCTGACGGATATGCGCAATTACCGAGCATGATTTGATGGGATATTCCTGCACCAGGCGGGCAATGGGCGAACGAAAACTGGGTTGTGGATCTTTGAAGGTCCGGCACCCTTTCCCTTCGTAGAACGTAATTCCCCAACCATCTTTATGAGGACCGGTTCCGCCGCCACGCTGAACCAGCCCGGTAAAACTAAAGCAAATATCGGTGGGCACATTCGCGCTCATCCCGAGCAATTCACACATAAAACACCTCACACCTGCCAGCGGCACAATACGCAAAACCTGTGCCGCCAAGAGCTACTGCGCCATTGCCCTTAGCTGGCTCAGGCTTTTACCATCTCTTTTTCAATTAGCTGAATCAGAATATGGATAACTTTAATATGGATTTCCTGAATACGATCTGCATAGCCAAAATGCGGCACACGGATTTCCACATCAGCACTGCCCGCCATTTTGCCGCCATCTTTACCCGTCAGCGTAATGACTTTCATGCCTTTCGCTTTTGCCGCTTCAATAGCCTTAATCACGTTGCCTGAGTTACCGGAAGTAGAAATACCCAACAGTACATCCCCTTCACGGCCAACAGCTTCTACGTAACGGGAAAAGACATAGTCATAGCCGAAGTCATTGCTGACGCAGGAAAGGTGGCTGACATCAGAAATAGCGATTGCCGGATAGCCAGGACGGTTTTCACGATAGCGCCCGGTAAGCTCCTCAGCAAAATGCATTGCGTCACAATGAGAACCGCCATTACCGCAAGAGAGCACTTTGCCCCCGGCTTTGAAGCTGTCTGCCAGCATCACTGCCGCACGCTGAATGGAATGAATATTTCCATCATCTTTCAAAAAGTTAGCCAGAGTTTCGGCTGCTTCATTCAGCTCACCACGAATCAAATCCTGGTACATATGGAATATCCTTCAGTATTAAAAATATCAATCCGAAGTTTACCGGATAGCGTGAACAGCGAGAAGCGCTGCTGCCCGGATGAAACGTTTTTTTTCAGACTCCGGTAGTGAACATTGTGAACCAGGTTGTAATTATTTTGTAAAGAGATTGATAAAGAAATGCACATCCACTACAACCATAATTACATCAAGTGGTCAGACCTCCTACAAGAAGGGAGCTTTTCTTATGTTGATATTGAGTATTGTTGCAACGTTTGTTTTGCTCGGTGCGGTGTTTTATCACCGTCTGTCGCTGCCGCTGAGCAGCCTGATTCTGTTGCTATGGACCGCAGGTCTTGCTGCTGCCGGGCTTTGGTCTGCCTGGGTGCTATTACCGCTATTGATTATGCTGGTGCCTTTTAATTTCGCCCCCATGCGCAAATCGTTGATTTCAGCGCCAGTATTTCGCACTTTCCGCAAAGTGATGCCCCCTATGTCGCGTACCGAAAAAGAGGCTATTGATGCCGGTACCACCTGGTGGGAAGGTGACCTGTTTCAGGGGAAACCTGACTGGAAAAAATTACATAACTACCCACAGCCCGTATTAACCCCCGAAGAACAGGCTTTCCTGGATGGCCCGGTAGAAGAAGCCTGCCGCATGGCGAATGATTTTCAGATAACCCATGAAATGGCAGACCTCCCTCCAGAATTATGGGCTTACCTGAAAGAACATCGTTTCTTCGCGATGATTATCAAGAAAGAGTATGGCGGTCTGGCATTCTCGGCTTACGCACAGGCTAAAGTATTGCAAAAGCTCTCAGGCGTTTCTGGCATTCTGGCTATTACAGTTGGCGTTCCCAACTCTCTTGGGCCGGGTGAATTACTGCAACACTACGGTACTGAAGAGCAAAAAAACCATTACTTACCACGCCTGGCTCGTGGCCAGGAAATTCCCTGTTTTGCGCTTACCAGCCCGGAAGCCGGGTCTGATGCAGGAGCAATTCCGGATACGGGCGTTGTCTGCATGGGTGAATGGCAAGGTGAGCAAGTGTTGGGCATGCGCCTGACCTGGAATAAGCGCTATATCACCCTGGCGCCCATTGCTACGGTTCTGGGACTGGCGTTTAAACTTTCTGACCCGGATAACTTATTAGGCAAAGAAACGGAGCTGGGCATTACTTGTGCGTTAATTCCAACTTCTACGCCAGGCGTTGAAATTGGTCACCGCCACTTCCCGCTGAATGTGCCTTTCCAGAATGGCCCTACGCGTGGTAACGATGTGTTTGTCCCTATCGATTATATTATTGGTGGCCCGAAAATGGCGGGCCAGGGCTGGCGTATGCTGGTTGAATGCCTGTCTGTCGGACGCGGGATTACTCTGCCATCCAACTCAACTGGTGGCCTGAAATCTGTTGCAATGGCAACCGGGGCTTATGCGCATATTCGCCGCCAGTTCAAAGTTTCCATTGGTAAAATGGAAGGGATTGAAGAAGCACTGGCGCGCATTGCCGGTAATGCCTGGGTGATGGATGCCGCTGCCTCATTAATTACCTACGCGATTGTTATGGGTGAAAAACCGGCAGTGCTGTCGGCAATTGTGAAATACCACTGCACACACCGTGGCCAGCGTTCCATTATTGATGCCATGGATGTGGCAGGCGGTAAAGGTATCATGCTGGGTGAATCCAACTTCCTTGCCCGGGCTTACCAGGGCGCGCCTATTGCCATTACCGTTGAGGGTGCCAATATTCTGACCCGCAGCATGATGATTTTCGGCCAGGGCGCGATTCGTTGCCATCCGTATGTTCTGGATGAAATGGCCGCAGCCCAAAATAATGATGTGAACGCGTTTGATAAACTGCTTTTCCGCCACATTGGCCATGTGGGCAGCAATAAAGTACGCAGCTTCTGGCTGGGCCTGACGAATGGCCGTACCAGTGCTGCACCAACACGCGATGCTACCCGCCGTTATTACCAACAAATGAATAAGCTGTGTGCCAACCTGGCATTACTGTCAGATGTATCTATGGCCGTTCTGGGTGGGAGCCTGAAACGCCGTGAGCGTATTTCGGCGCGGCTTGGCGATATTCTCAGCCAGTTGTATTTGGCCTCTGCGGCGTTGAAACGCTATGAAGATGAAGGCCGCCACCAGGAAGATTTACCACTGGTGCACTGGGGAGTTCAGGATGCACTGTATCAGGCCGAACAGGCCATTGACGACCTGTTACGTAATTTCCCGAATAAAGCCGTTGCCCGTTTGTTGCGTGTGGTGGTGTTCCCGCTTGGCCGCCGCCATCAGGCACCCTCTGATAAACTGGACAGCAAGGTTGCGCAAATTCTGCAACAACCCAGCGCGACCCGTGACCGTCTCGGACGCGGTCAGTTTCTGGAGCCATGCGAGCATAACCCGGCAGGCCTGATGGAGGCCGCGCTGCAGGATGTTATTGCCGCTGAGCCCGTTCATAAACGGATCTGCGAAAGCCGGGGTAAAAACCTGTCATTTACCCGCCTTGACGCACTGGCGAAATCAGCGCTGGCTGCCGGGGAAATAACGGAAGAAGAAGCACAAATATTGCAACAGGCGGAAGCCAGCCGGTTACGCAGTATTAACGTCGATGAGTTTGAGCCAGACGCGCTGGCGACTCAGCCGGTAAAGTTTCACGAGCCCAGCCATAAAGACCAGGCTGCCTGATTTGCATTAAATCCGTTACCACAGTTACACATATCGCAAACCGCACCTGGCTACAGGTGCGGTTTTTATTCGCGGTCAAACGCGTTATTGTCTGATACAGTGTGATAATCGCTGAATAAATGTGGAGCGCTGACGGTGTCTGGTTTGAAAATTACCCTGTTGCAACAACCGCTGGTCTGGATGGATGGTTCCGCCAATTTGCGCCATTTTGATGTGGTGATGGATAAGCTGTCAGGGCGAGATTTGATTGTCCTGCCTGAAATGTTTACGACCGGATTTGCGATGGAAGCCGCACAGCAGTCCATGCCTGAAGCCCAGGTTATTGAGTGGATGAAAGAAAAGGCCAGCCAGTGTGACGCAATGATTGCAGGCAGTGCCGCATTGCAAACCGAATCAGGGGCGGTGAACCGCTTTTTATTGGTTACTCCGCAAGGTGGAGTCAGCCATTATGATAAACGGCACCTGTTCCGTATGGCAGATGAACACCAGTATTATCAGGCTGGCAATACCAGAGTAATTGTTGAATGGCGTGGTTGGCGGATTTTACCGTTAGTATGCTATGACCTGCGTTTCCCGGTGTGGTCTCGCAACCACGGTGATTACGATTTGGCTTTGTATGTTGCCAACTGGCCAGCGCCCCGCTCACAGCACTGGCAAACGTTACTGGCTGCCCGGGCCATTGAAAACCAGGCCTGGGTTGCAGGTTGTAACCGGGTGGGAACCGATGGCAATGGCCACCATTACCGGGGCGACAGCCGGGTTATCTCACCACAAGGGGAAATCATTGCCTCCTGTGATCCTCACCATGCTGCCCGTATTGATGCCGAGCTCTCACTCACTGCGTTGCAGGAGTACCGGGAAAAATTCCCGGCCTGGCGTGATGCGGATAACTTCACGCTTAACCCGTGATGCACGCCCTCTCATGCACTGGCATGAGGGGGTTTTAGCCTGCATTCAACTTCCCCGGTAGGTTGACCATGACCAGGGGGAAATCAAAAAGGGTAAGTGGTAGTGCAGATTATCTGCAGGCAAAATCAGGTCAATTTGCGCTACCGGGTAGAGCGTTTCACGTTGTGTAACCGCAAAATATTCACCGGTTTGCGCGACCAGCCGGTACTGCCCAGGCCCTAATTCCCCACCGCCGAGGTTTTTCAGGCGGCCATCGGTATCTGTTTCACCCTGTGTTAACGTTACCCACTCACCCGCCTGAAGCTGTTCCAGGCTAATCAATACACCCACAGCCGGTTTCCCGATAGCCGTATCCAGAATATGTGTGCTGAGCGTACTCATGGTAAGAAAACTCCTTCAAGGCGTAATAACGTAATCTGACGTAACTGCTCAAGCGCTTCCTGAGTTTCTTGTTCCGGGTTCGACTTCATCCGGCGCTGTAACGCCTGCAAAATATCGTGCCCGGATAACCCTTTTGCACGAATAAGGAAAACTCGCCCAAAGCGCGCTTCGTAATCGGCATTCCCTTTTGCCAGCGCCTGTGCAAGCTCCTGGTCTGCAGTATTCACCGCAGCCTGTTCGCCGCGCGATAACTGCGCTTCCTCACTCTTACCTGTTGGCCGCTCGCCAATGCGGGGGTGAGCACTGAGCGCCTGATTAAGCTCTGCTGTTTGCCAGGTTGCAGCTAACGCAACAGCGTGCTTTTTCAATGCAGTAAACGACGAATAAGGCCGGCCGGCAACCAGCGCATCCTGCCAGGCAGGAATTGCAACGCAAGCCTGAATCATAGCCGTTGCAGCCTGGCTATCCGCCTGGTTAAACCGCACCAGTGGCGTTGGGGCTTCTGCAACCGCGCACACCGCCTGGCTCCATGCTTTCATCGCGACAGCAACATCAGCTTCAGTTATCGATTCTGCCGGATGATGGCTGATGCCTTTCTCGCAGCGAACAAACAACATACCGACAGGCCAGCGCTCTGCAACAGCAATAGCATCATGCCCTGCCCCGCTTGGCAGAGAAAGCGCTTTGCCCTGAGCAGAAGCAACCGCTTCACTCAATGCTGCCTGTAATATCGGGGAGCATGGCGTTGCCGGAATAGAATAGAAAGTGTCGTGAGTGAAGGACAACCCTCGCTGACTGGCGATGTTTTCTGCCTGTGCCAGCAATTGCGACAACAGTGCATCCCGGCTGTCATCCGATGGGCTGCGAATATCCAGGGTCAGTTCCACTGAGCCAGGAATAACATTGACGGCGCCTGGCAAACAGTTAACCGTACCAACCGTTGCTACATTGTCGCCACCGCTTGCCAGGGTTATCTGTTCCACCCGGTGAATCCAGGCGGCAGCGGCGGCAAGTGCGTCATGGCGATGCGCCATCGGTACTGTACCGGCATGCCCGGCCTGGCCGGTAAAACAACAACGCAAACGGTGAGCACCATTGATTGCTGTCACTACACCCAGCGGGAAATCAGCCTGCTCCAGCACCGGTCCCTGCTCGATATGCAGTTCAAGATAGGCGGTAAAATCCTCCTGGTTACGAGCCGCCATACCAATTCTTGCGGGATCAAGCCCTGCCTGTACCATCGCCTGAGCAACAGTAATACCTTCATTGTCCTGGCATTCCAGCCAGTTTTCCGGCCAGGTTCCGGTTATTCCCCGGCTACCCAGCAAGGTAATGCCAAAGCGCGTACCTTCTTCGTCAGAGAAGCCAATGACTTCAATTGCCTGGTTCAGGCGTTTTCCTTGCCGGTTAAGCCAGTCAACCACTTCAATGGCTGTCAGTACTCCCAGCATGCCATCATAACGCCCGGCATTTCTGACAGTATCCAGGTGTGAGCCCAGTAATACAGCACTCGCGCCTTCCGTTGCGCCTTCATAGCGGCCACAGATATTTCCAGTGGCGTCCTGCCAGGTGGTCATACCCGCCTCTTCCATCCAGCGGGCAACTTGCTGATTTGCGCGCAGATGTTCAGGCGACAGGAAAACCCGGGTAAGTTGCCCCGGGGTTTGAGAAATTAACGCCAGCGTATCGCTGCGCGCCATAATGCGGCTGGCCGCCTGGCGGGATTGTTCGTCGGGCATTGCCATTACTGTCATGGGCGCGCCTCCGCATCATAGATATCCCATGCAGCCTGCATCGCCGCACCTTGCGTGGTGCGAAAGCCCTGGCGGTTAAGCACGGCTTCCAGCGCCGCCAGCGTTTGCAGAACACAATCTTTACGGGCGTTATAGCCCATGGTGCCAATACGCCAGATTTTGCCCTGCAATGGGCCAAATGACGTGCCAATTTCAATATGGAAGTCTTCCAGTAGTGTTTTGCGCACCGCTTCGCCATGAACATTTTCCGGAATAACCACGCCCATTACATTGTTCATTTTATTGGCAATATCACCAAATACTGACAAGCCCATGCCCTGAATGCCAGCCACCATGGCCCGGCCGTGTAACGCGTGGCGGGCAATAATATTGTCCATGCCTTCTTCCAGCATGATGCGTGCGCACTCGCGCGCGGCAAATAACATGCTGGTTGCTTCAGTGTGGTGGTTGAGGCGCTCTGGTCCCCAGTAATCCATGATCATGCCCAGATCAAAATAGTTGGACCAGATCATTTCATCGTCGCCATCTTCATGAGATGCACTGCGTATCCCTTGCTCGATGCAACGCCGCTTGCTGATGACACTGGCCATTTCAGGGCTGAGCGTTACCGGAGAACTCCCGGAAGGCCCGCCCAGGCATTTTTGTAACCCCGCGGAAACGGCATCCAGGCCCCACTCATCTGCCTGCAATGGGTTCCCCCCCAGCGAAGCTGTGGCATCGGTGTAAAACAACACGCCATGGCGACGGCAAATCGCACCTAATTCTTCCAACGGCTGTAACATTGTGGTTGAGGTATCGCCCTGAACCGTCAGCAGCAGACGGGGTTTCACCTGCCGGATAGCATCTTCGATTTGATCCGGGGTAAATACCTCTCCCCAGGGAACTTCAATGGTATGCACTTCTGCATGGCATCGCCGGGCAATTTCACACAACAAATGGCCAAAACGGCCAAAAACGGGCACCAGAACTTTATCGCCAGGACGAATTGCTGACACCAGCACGGCTTCAATACCGGCACGAGATGTGCCGTCCACCAGCATCGTCCACTGGTTTTGAGTGCGAAAGACACCTCGGTATAAAGCCATCACTTCATTCATGTATCCCGTCATCACCGGATCATACTGGCCGATCAGTTGGCTGGACATAGCACGTAAAACGCGAGGGTCAGCATTAATTGGACCCGGTCCCATCAATAACCGGTGAGGAGGATTGATTTGTGGATATAGCTGGGTGTCGGACATGATGATTCCTTTGATATGGACAATTCTCAGTGAAACAAAAGATTCTTAATAAAAACTTCTGCAACTAATGTGCCATAGCAAAACAAAAACAACCAGCGCCATAACTACAGGTAAAATATTTATTTTTTAGAAAAGTTACAGCAGGAACAATGAGAAAGAACGACCCAAAAACGAGCACTACCGTGGTGCAATGGCACCACGGTAGTGCAATTCAACGTTGTTCCAGTTCATCAAGAGAACCATACAGTTCCGCTATCTGATGGATACGTTGCCTGCCATCTGCCAGGCTGTGGTGTAACAGTGCATTTGCCAATAAATTTACCAGGCTCATTGCACTGCTGTAGCAATCAAATGCCGACACGCTGTCGAGTGGAGCTTCAAGATGCCAGCCACCAATGCCTTTCAGAGTACTGGCCTGCGGCTCACTGATGACCAGCAGCGGAATACCACGCTGCGCCAGGTCATTGAGTATTGGGCGGATAATGCGCGGGCGGCGGCGAAAGGCCACCATAACAACACAATCACTGGGGCTGATGTCTACCAACTCTTCAGACAAAGTTTGCCCGGGCTGAGGAAGTACATAGACATTGCCACGGCTTTGCAGCAATTGCTGGCGCAGGTGCAGAGCGACAGGCCAACTGTTACGTAAGCCAACAATCAGAATACGTTTTGCGGCCGCCAAAGCAGAAATAATACTGCTGAATTGTGTAGCATCAAGGGTGTTGACCCAGTGCGTCAGGTTCGCCATTTCTTGTTTATAGTGACGTGCCAGCAGTGTGTTGCCCTGCACCGCATCACGGTTTTCTGTCAGGGGCATACCGCTTTGGCGCAATGTACGTAATTCATCACGCATGACTTTATAGCGGTCATACCCCAGGCGTTTAAACAGCCTGCTGACTGTCGCTTTCGAAACCCCACTCAGCCTTGCCAGTTCAGCACTGTTATAGCTTATCAAGTCATCGAAGTGATCCATGATAAACCCGGCCACTCGCTGTTCTTGTGGGGAAAGCTGGGCATAGCTGGCCCTAAGACGCTCATCCAGTTGTTTCATGGATTCTCCTGTAACTTTTGTTGCAACGGACTTGAGTATAATGAAACATTTCGCGTCATTCTGGAACGCCTCTTGCTTATTATTAATGTACCCCTGAGCAAGAGACATAAACGATGATACAAAGCAACATGGCCCCTTCAGGTATGGCAGTTACGCCACACCACCTGGCGAGTGAAACCGCCCTGTCCGTATTACGTCACGGTGGTGATGCAATTGAAGCCATGGTGGCTGCGGCTGCCACCATTGCCGTCACCTACCCGCATATGAATGGTATTGGTGGCGATGGTTTCTGGTTAATTGTTCCACCTGAAGGCGAACCAGTCGCCATCGACGCGAGTGGTGCGGCAGGCTCCCTGGCTTCAATGGAATTCTACGCCAATGAAACACATATTCCTCACCGTGGCCCTCGTGCTGCACTAACCGTGCCAGGTACTGTCAGTGGCTGGCAGGAAGCGCTGCAGATTTCACAGGAATTAGGTGGCGGGCAACTTCCTCTTTCCCGTTTACTGGCCGATGCCATTCGCTATGCGTCAGACGGGATACCCGTCACGCAATCACAGGCGATTGCCACTCAGGGGAAATACCATGAGCTGGTAAACGTGCCGGGATTCGCGCAGACATTTCTTTCCCGCGGTGAAGTGCCAATTGCCGGTAGCCGTTTTTGTCAGCCACGCCTGGCGCAAACACTCACGCGTTTAACAACAGAAGGCCTGGAGAGTTTTTACCGCGGCCCCCTCGCCAGCCAGATGGCCCAGGAACTGGAAGAATTGGGCATCCCGGTTACATTGCAGGACCTGGCCGCACACCGTGCCCACCGCCGGTTACCATTACACCTGTCTCACCCACAAGGTGATGTCTATAACCTTGCGCCTCCGACTCAGGGGCTGGTTTCGCTGGCCATTCTGGGTATTACAGCCGGGATGGAAATGACACAGGCGAGCGAAGTACAAACGATTCATCGGATTGTTGAAGCCACGAAAAAAGCATTTGCTCTTCGGGATCAGTATATTACGGATCCTCGCCATGTTACCCGCCCGGTACAAAGTCTGCTTGATCCGGAAAATTTAGAAAATATGGCAGCTGAAATTGATGATAACCAGGCGGCTCCCTGGGGAACCGGTAAAGGCCCGGGAGATACCGTATGGATGGGCGTTATTGATAATAACGGATTAGCGGTTTCTTTTATTCAGAGCATTTACCATGAATTTGGCAGCGGAGTGGTGCTGCCTCAAAGCGGTGTGCTGTGGCAAAACCGCGGGGCAGCATTCAGCCTGGATCCCCAACATATTCTGGCCTTATCGCCTGGCAAGCAACCTTTTCACACGCTCAACCCGGCGGCTGTGCGCCTGGCCGATGGCAGAGTAATGGTTTACGGCTCAATGGGAGGTGACGGGCAACCACAAACCCAGGCCGCACTGTTTACGCGCTATGTACTGCAAGGTGTACCACTTCAACAAGCCGTTTCCGCTCCCCGCTGGCTGCTGGGCCGCACCTGGGGGCAATCTTCCGACAGCCTGAAACTGGAGAACCGCTTCAGCCCACGAACATTTGAAGCCTTACGCGCCATGGGCCACGAAGTGGAAGCGCTGGATGACTTCAGCGAGGCCGTTGGCCATGCCGGAGCAATTGTGCGCCATACCAACGGTATGCTGGAAGGTGCTTACGACCCACGCAGCAATGGCAGTGCCGCCGGATTTTAAGGAGAGAACATGCAAACAACCGATTTTGACTGGCCTGGCTATATTACGTTAATGGCCCAAATACTGGATATGCCGCTGGATGATGCACGCCGGGCAGAGCTGGAAGTACAGTTGCGCCGTATTAATGAGATGGCACAACCATTAATGGACTTTAAGCTGGACCAGCGCCAGGAAGTCGCAGGGGTATATCAGTTATGAGTTTGCGGATAAGTGATATTCAACAAGGCCTGCGCGAGAAATCATTTTCTGCCACTGAGCTGGCAACACAGGCACTTGCAGACATTGAACGCATGAATCCGGCTATCAACGCGTTTACCCATGTTACCCAGCAGCGCATGCTGGATGAAGCCGCACATACAGACCAGTGCATTGCCCGTAATGAGGAACTCCCCCCACTTGCGGGTGTTCCCTATGCTGTTAAAAATTTATTTGATATTAGCGGGATAACCACTCTGGCCGGTGCCCGATTATTTCGCGATAACCCACCAGCCAGCCATGATGCTTTCGCCATCAGGCAATTACAGCACGCAGGGGCGTCCCTGGCAGGGGCACTCAATATGGATGCTTATGCCTACGGCTTTACTACCGAGAACACACACTATGGGGCAACCCATAATCCCCATGATCTTAGCCGGGTCGCCGGAGGGTCTTCTGGTGGTTCTGCCGCTGCAGTTGCCGCCGGGCTGGTGAATTTCTCGTTGGGCACTGACACCAACGGGTCAATTCGTGTGCCTTCCTCGTTGTGTGGCATTTTTGGCCTGAAACCGACCTTCGGCCGTCTTTCCCGCAGTGGTAGCCAGCCTTTTGTCGCGAGCCTTGATCATATTGGCCCTATGGCGCGCCATGTGGAAGATCTGGCCCTGGTTTATGATGTGCTTCAGGGTGATGATCCTCATGATCACTTTCAGGCGCGCCGCGCCCCGGCATTAATCGGGCAAGATTTGACGCCGGAACGGCCTTTACGTTGCGTTGTTCTGGGCGATTATTTTGACACCTGGTGCGATAACGATGCCAGAGATGCCGTCAACCGGGTTGCCAGAGGATTACAGGCAGCAGAGAGCATTACACTGCCGCAGGCCGAAATGGCACGTTCAGCCGCTTTCCTGCTCTCTGCTGCAGAAGGTGGCAACCACTATTTACCTTTGCTGCGCACAAAGCCGGAAGAATTTGAACCAAATTCCAGAGATCGTCTGCTTGCGGGTGCGATGACGCCTTCAGCCTGGTATACCCAGGCACAACGCTTCCGGGCCTGGTTCCGCGATATAACACTCCCGTTGTTTAATAACTTTGATATTCTGATCGCCCCGGCGACCCCTTGCTGCGCTACGGAGATTGGCCAGCAGACCATGCGCATCAACCAGTGTGATTTGCCAGTCAAAGCCAGTATGGGTATGTTGACCCAACCGATTTCATTTTTGGGCCTGCCTGTTGTCACCGTTCCTCTCATCACAACAGGAGGTTTGCCCATTGGTGTACAACTGATTGGTGCCCCGTGGCAGGAGAAACGCTGCCTGCAGGCTGCTCAGTCACTTGTTTTACAGAATATTTGCCAGGCAGCGCCGGTACAGGATTGTGTTCCATGAACAGAGATAATATCGACAGACAGGCTATTTTAAACGAAGTCACCGCCGCGTTTTATCGTTATGAGCAAGCGTTGATCAGTAATGATGTCGACGTGCTGGATGAGCTCTTTTGGGAGGATGCGCGCACTGTGCGTTATGGCGCAACAGAAAATCTCTATGGTATCGCAGAGATCCGGGCCTTTCGCCAGGCCCGTTCCCCCAAAGGGCTGGATCGCACACTGCGTAATACCACTATCACTACGTTTGGTGAAGATATGGCAGTGACCTGCACCGAGTTCACCCGTGAAGGTAGTGAGAGTATTGGCCGCCAGATGCAAACCTGGGTGAAGTTCGCGTTTGGCTGGCGGATTGTTGCCGCCCATGTCAGTAAAATGGGCTGAGGTGTTTATTGCGGGATGGCCGGTGGAGCCATCCCGTTGCATTTACTTTTGCCACGGATGCGTTTTTATCCAGTGGTCAGCAATATCCTGCCTGCGGCATACCCAGACGTCGTCGAAGCCCTGGATATAATCCAGGAAACGTTGCAGTGCCCGGAAGCGGCCAGGGCGGCCTAATAACCGGCAATGCATACCCACTGACATCATCTTCGGCGCCTGTGCGCCTTCTTCATATAACACGTCGAAGCTGTCTTTAAGGTAAGTATAGAACTGCTCCGCTGTATTAAACCCTTGTGCGGTGGCGAAGCGCATGTCGTTCGCATCCAGCGTATAAGGCACTATCAGATGAGGTTTTACCGTGCCATCCTGGCAAGTTACTTCACTCCAGAAAGGTAAATCGTCGCCATAATAATCACTGTCATACTGAAAACACCCTTGTTCAACCACCAGCCGTCGTGTGTTTGGGCTGTCGCGCCCGGTATACCAACCCGATGGTTTCTTACCAAACAAGTTTTCCAGGGTTTCAATTGCCTGCAGCATATGCTGGCGTTCTGTTTGTTCATCAATATTTTGATAATGAAGCCAGCGCCAGCCATGGCTGACCACATCATAGTCTGCGTTTTTGATTGCCTGGACGACTTCCGGATTACGCGCCAGCGCCATCGCCACACCAAAAATAGTCATGGTCAGCCCGCGACGTTGAAATTCGTTGTGGATACGCCAGAAACCAGCTCGCGAACCATACTCATAGAGCGAATCCATCGACATATGCCGGTCCGGATAGCTGGCCGCACCAATGATATCTGACAGAAACTGCTCTGAACCAGAGTCACCATGTAATACGTTGTTTTCACTACCCTCTTCATAATTCAGGACAAACTGAATCGCCAGGCGGGCACCACCAGGCCAGTGCGGATGAGGCGGTTTCCCTGCATAACCGAGCATGTCGCGCGGGTAGTTTTGTGTAAAAGGCCAGGGGTTATTTTCTTGTTCTGATTGCATGCCTTACTTTCCTCTTTTTACATCACAGATGGATCATTGAAGATTGCATACGGGCCAGTTAGTGGTTTGGGATTGGGTTTTGCCAAATCCCCATGCTTGCTGGTGCCCAGCCCCAGGCCAAGCAGGGCTTCCACCATTTTGACCGCAGCACTCACGCCATCAATGACCGGAATACTCAGTTCATGGCTCAGCTCTCGCGCCAGGTTTGCCATTCCGCCACAACCCAGCACAATCGCGCCACAATTATCCTGCGCTTTGGCCTGTATACAACGCTCCCGAACCTTTTGTTGAGCAAAACCCGTGCCATCCTCTAAAGACAACACAGGTAAATCAATAGCATGAACCGCCTGACAGTGGTGTTCGAAACCATACTGGCGTAATAAATGACGGGCGATAATCACAGTACGAGGCAGTGTAGTGACAATGGAAAAACGTGTCGCAACCAGTGTTGCCATATGCATAGCCGCTTCCGCTATGCCGACCACCGGGCCGGTTGCCAGTTCACGTGCAGCCAGTAACCCCGGGTCACCAAAACAGGCAATAATATGCCCGTCAACCCCTGCGCGCTCTCCCAGAGTAACCTGCTCCAGTACTCCCATCGCCCCAATAGCTTCATCAAAGTGGCCTTCAATAGACGGCACACCATGAGAAGGGCAAACGGACAAAATTTCAGTCCCCGTACTGGCAACCATACGGGCTGCCTCGCCAATAGTCTGTGTCATAGCCAGGCTGGTATTAGGGTTGATAACCTGAATACGAAATGTGGTCATCTGTTTGCCCCTTGTATACCGAATAACCGCGTGAAATCAGGCACCGTTTCACCACTTCGTTCAAAATGCAGGCTCTGGAGGATGTCTTCAAAGTGCTGTTGCATACACAATACCAGCCTGTCTGTGTCCTTTTGGCGTAACGCGTTAATCAACACACCATGGTCATCGCACCGGCACCCCTGCTGCCATGGTGCGCCCCAGGCGGCAATCACTAATGAGGAACGCCGGGTCAGGCGCGTCAGCGTCTCAACCATCACGGCATTGCCAGAAATAGCATGGAGTTGAATATGGAAATCCGCAGAGTAACGAATTGCTGCCGCGCCATCATGTTCGCGATGAGCCAGTTCTTCACGCTGAGTAATGTTTTCCAACGCAGCAATATGGGGAGGCTGAATATGTGACACGACATCGGGTAAATTGGCACATTCGAGTAACGCGCGGGTGCGAAAAATTTGTTTTGATTCTTCTACGCCCGGGCTTGCCACAAACGCACCACGCCGGGGCGTCATCGTCACCATTTGCACTGTTGCAAGGCGAGTCAGCACCTTTCTGATCCCTGTTCGGCTCACACCAAAGGCTTCAGCCAGCGCTTCCTCAGGAAGCTTACATCCAGGGGGAAGTTGATGTTCAACGATTGCCTGCATTAATGATTGCCATATTTCTGCTTCTTTATCTTGTTGCTCTTGCTGGGGTTGCCCCACATCCTGCTGCCTCATTCATTACTCCCGTACACAATGCATTTCCTATCTTGTATACAATATATATAAAATAAGTACACAAAAAATATGAACCTGGCCTGGTTCCTGCAATGGTTATCGCATACACCATCATCACCTGCTATCAAGTAAAGGAGCAGAATCCATGCCAAACGTACACCATACAACTGCTGATAACCCCAATGCAGGCTACAGCCCCAAATTGTGTAATGAAGATCTGGCGCCCACTCGCCAACAAAGCTGGACCTGGTACAACATCTTTTCATTCTGGATGTCCGATGTTCACAGCATGGGAGGTTATGTTGTTGCCGCCAGTTTCTTTGCATTAGGTTTATCAAGCTGGCAAGTGCTGTTATGCCTGTTGGTCGGTATTTGTATTGTTCAGGTATGCGCTAACCTGGTTGCCAAACCCAGCCAGATGGCCGGCGTGCCTTATGCTGTTATCAGCCGCCAGGCTTTCGGGGTATTTGGTGCCAATATTCCAGCAGTAATCCGTGGTTTGATTGCGTTTGCCTGGTACGGCATTCAGACATACCTTGCGGCAAATGCACTGATGTTGGTTATCCTGAAATTTTGGCCTTCCCTCGCCCCAATGACACAGAATCACTTTCTGGGCCTTTCGCATCTGGGCTGGATTTGCTTTGGCATTATGTGGGTACTGCAGGCGATGGTGTTCTGGCACGGCATGGATGCCATCAAGCGGTTTATTGATGTGGCAGGCCCGGCCGTCTATGTTGTGATGATGTGTCTTGCTGGTTGGATCCTTTACCAGACCGGGCTGGATGGTATTTCTTTTACGCTGTCCAGTAAAACACTCAGCCCTTCAGCTCAAGTGTGGGAAATGATTACCGCAACTGCGCTGGTTGTCTCCTATTTTTCCGGACCACTACTCAATTTTGGTGACTTCTCCCGTTATGCGAAAAACATGAATGAGATTCGCCGTGGTAACCGTTGGGGGCTGCCATTTAATTTCCTGCTCTTTTCCATTGTTACTGTCATTATTGTTTCTGGTACACAATCGTTATTTGGCAAAATGATTACCGACCCTATCGAGACAGTCAGCCATGTGGGAAATAGTCTGGCAATGGCGATTGGTTTGTTGACAATGATAACTGCCACTATTGGGATTAATATTGTCGCTAACTTTGTTTCACCTGCTTTTGACTTCTCAAACTGCTCTCCCCAAAAAATCAGTTTTCGTACCGGGGGCATGATTGCTGCAGTGGGCTCCGTGCTATTGACACCGTGGAATCTGTTCCAGTCACCAGAGTTAATCCATTACACACTGGATGTTCTGGGCTCTTTCATTGGCCCATTGTTTGGGATTTTGCTTGCTGACTTTTATTTGATTAAACGTGGCACAATTAACGTAGATGCTTTATTTAGCGTATCTCAGGAAGGCCCTTACTGGTACAACAATGGGTTCAACCCGAAAGCGATTGCTGCATTGATTCCTTCCGTCGTAGTTTGCCTGATTATCAGCTTTATCCCGTCATTACATGCCGTGGCAAATTTCAGTTGGTTTATCGGTGCGTTTTTGGCGGCCGGGAGCTACCGCTGGATTGCACGTAATGATCGTGTTGAAAATTCCGACACACTGACCCAGGTAATTACTGTACATCAGGAATAACATCTCGCTAATGGTGCCAGAATAGCCGCTCTGGCACCATCAACACTCTGTTTAGCTGATTACCTGGCAGAATAAATTTCCCTATTCGAAATATCCTCCACTCAAAAAAGTTAACACCACCACCTTAAAAGAATATTTTTGATATTTATCAAATAACAATTAAACATAGCTATGTTATAAACCCTACCCGACAAGCACACATGCATGCCGCACTCTTCTTCACTTTCAGGAAATAATTAATGGCTGTTAAAATCAATATGGAAAACCCGAAAACGGGTGAGCACTTACATGGCTTCTATGGTTTTTCATGGACAACGTTTTTCTTCGGTTGTATTCCGGCGCTTTTCAGAAAAGATTTTAAAACGTTTATAGGGGTATTTATTATTTTACTCATTCTGGCATTAGTCACGATGGGTATCGGTTCTACGGTTGCCATGATTGTCTGGGCATTTATGTATAATAAGTACTACACAACAAATCTGATTAAACGTGGTTTCCAGTTTGCCGGGACACATACTGAAAACGAACTGGCTTCAAGTAAACTGGGGCTGACGCTGAACCCGGACAACTGCAAAACCTTCACGCAGAATACCCCGACGTCACAAATTATTTCTTAATAAAGCGCCAAAACTGAAAAGTCACCACTGTTGTTGGTGACTTTCTTATTCTCGCAATAATTCTCTATTCAGCTAAATTATTGTTCCTATAACCATAGCAGGCTTCTTGCTATCTTCACGCCAACTCGCTACCCAGAATAGCCTCTCATCACCTTATGCCTGGCGCAATCAACGCCTCTTCAGGCAAATACAGATTTTTGCTTCACCGGGTATTGCCACACAATGGGAAAATCACTTTTGCCATGCAGGCAGACTACTGCAACAGTAGCAGAACAAACATGATAAGGGGTCGTAAACGAAAAAGCGCCATGTTAGAAATTAACATGGCGCTGGAATAGTGGCGGAACGGACGGGACTCGAACCCGCGACCCCCTGCGTGACAGGCAGGTATTCTAACCAACTGAACTACCGCTCCGCGATTGTTCCCCGTCGGGAACGATGCGGATATTACGGATACCTTACAGAAGCGTCAACGCTTTTTCTTTCTATTTTGACTGTTTGGCGCAAAATTCACCTGAACGGCCGGATTTTGCACACCATCATGCGCGCCACATACAGCTGCCACCTTTTTTCTGCACCAGGTCCAGACGAGATTCATGCGCCACGCATTCTTCATCTGTTGCTCTGATAATTTTCAACCCGCCAGCGCGAACCACACGTTGTATACCTGTTGAGTCCACGGCCTGCTGTGCATCGCCTTCCATCGCAAATTTGATGCTGGTTTGCCCACCGGTCATGGTCAGATAGACATCAGCCAGAATCTGGGCATCGAGTAATGCCCCGTGCAACGTTCGTTTACTGTTATCTATTTCGTAGCGCGAGCACAAAGCATCCAGGCTGTTACGTTTGCCGGGGAACATACGCCGCGCCAGAGCCAGGCTGTCTGTGACTTTACAGAATGTCTCTGTTTTGCCAATGCCCTTATTGAGCATGCCAAACTCATAATCCATAAAGCCGATATCAAACGATGCATTATGGATAACCAGTTCAGCCCCGCGGATGTAATCAAGAAAATCATCAACAACATCGGCAAATACAGGCTGATATGCGAGGAACTCATCTGAAATACCGTGAACCATAAAGGCTTCCGGATCCACCAAACGGTCAGGCTTAAGATAAATATGAAAGTTGTTGCCTGTCAGGCGGCGGTTAATCACTTCAACAGCACCAATTTCGATAATACGATGCCCTTCGTAGTGCGCCCCTACCTGGTTCATACCTGTGGTTTCAGTATCGAGAACGATCTGTCTTGTGATTTCTGTGCTCATAGCGCTCATTTGTGTCAGACTTAGTTTTTTCTTCAGACCCGGGAAGTTTACCAGAATGCGTAAACAGGTAGAAATTTTCACCGACGGCTCCTGCTTAGGGAACCCAGGCCCTGGTGGCTACGGTGCGATTTTACGTTATAAACAACACGAAAAAACCTTCAGTGAAGGGTACTATCTCACAACGAATAATAGAATGGAGTTAATGGCGGCGATCGTCGCACTCGAAGCCATTAAGGAACACTGTGATATCACACTGAGCACGGACAGTCAGTATGTTCGTCAGGGAATTACCTCCTGGATCCATAACTGGAAAAAGCGTGGCTGGAAAACCGCAGATAAGAAGCCAGTCAAAAATGTTGATCTGTGGAAACGGCTGGACAGCGCTCTCAGCCAGCACAATATTAAATGGGAATGGGTAAAGGGCCATGCCGGCCATCCGGAAAATGAACGATGTGACGAACTGGCACGCACAGCCGCAGGTTCGCCATCACAGGAAGATACGGGCTATTTATCTGAAAACGGGTGATCAGTCCTGTTTCGGTACTGGCGGGATGCAGTTACCGCCGGTCGCAACGACGCCCGTGATTTTCTGGCAGACATTGGGGTCATCGTTAATGGAATCGTTCTTTTCCGTGCCACTATCAACTGCATGCAACCCAGTGCCGGGAGGTGAGTGGAGAGCAAGCGCCCTCCTGACCGGTGCCAGGGGAGAACATGGAAACGCTTGTAATGCAGCACTTCAAAGTTAAGCAATGAAAGCCAGTCCAACTGGCGAACCAGAGTAAACATCCGGCTTTGAGTTGCCCCCTTTTTGCTACGAAACGGCATTACTTTACCAATACCTAACAGGCTGACTGGATTAAAACCGCTCAGGATCAACCAACCATCGTCAATCAATATACGATCAACTTCCCTGAGCAATCGGTGTGGATCCTGACACCAGGAGAGGCTATGGGCTAACAAGCAGGCGTCAACAGATTTTGCGGCAAAAGGCAGCGCCAGTGGATCTGCTATCACATGAAGTGCATGCCCTTGCATTGCCACGTTCACCTGGTGTGATATAGCGCATTCACTGGTATTGATTTCTGCGCTCAAATTCCCCAGTTTAATTAAATGGAATCCAAACATTTTTCCAAGCCAGGGTTGCACCTGCCGTTCAAGCGCTTCACGATAGTATTCACCCCAGGGCAATTCAGCCCATTGTCCAGGCGCCTGGAGTGGCAAAGGTGTCCTTGCCGGTTTCATTAAAACCTTCCATTTGAGAGCATTACCGAGGTCATTTATGAATCTTACCAGTATTCCTGCATTTCAGGACAACTATATCTGGGTACTCTATAACGACATGGGTGAATGCCTGGTTGTCGACCCGGGAGACGCAGGGCCTGTGCTTGACACAGTGGCGAAATTTGGCTGGAAACCTGTGGCGATTTTGCTTACCCACCACCATGCCGACCACACCGGTGGTGTGGCAGAATTATGTGCAACATGGCCGGAGTTGGTTGTTTATGGGCCAGAGGAAACCAGAAGTAAAGGTGCCACGCACATACTGACCGGTGGCGATAAATTCCCATTATTGGGACTTGAGTTTGAGGTAATATTTACACCCGGTCACACTTTAGGACATATCTGTTATTACAGTTCTCCTTATCTATTTTGCGGTGATACACTTTTTTCTGGTGGGTGTGGAAGACTATTCGAAGGCACTCCAACCCAGATGTACCAGTCACTTGGAACATTGAACAAACTGCCTGCTCAAACATTAATCTGTTGTGCCCATGAGTACACGCAATCAAATATTAACTTTTCTTTAAGTATTCTTCCGGAAGATGAAGCAATACTTAAATACAGTAATGAAGTTAATAAGTTACGTAAAAAAAATCACTCTTCCCTCCCCTCCACACTAGAAAAGGAGCGGCAAATTAATCTTTTTCTACGAACAGATGATGCTGTTTTAATTGAAAAAATTAAAGATGAAACAACTTTGCAACAACCTGAACAATATTTTGCCTGGTTACGCGCAAAGAAAGATAACTTCTAAATCCAGGGTTGAGTTATTTTGCAGTCGCAGGTATCATCGCTCGTCTTTTAAGCAACTATTGACACACACATGAAGGCAAAAGCGATTCTAATCGCCTCTGTCCTGCTGGTTGGGTGCCAGGCGTCGAAGCATGACGGGCATATACAACAGCACGCACAGAGCCTTTCTGCGGCTGGTCAAGGAGAAGCAGGAAAGTTCGCAGGTCAGGCGGACAGCGCGCAATGGTTGAACGATGGTACTTCCTTCGCGCATGATCAGGACCTGTGGACCTTCATTGGCAACGAGCTAAAGATGGGGATTCCGGAAAACGCCCGGATTCGCGAACAAAAACAGAAGTATTTGAGTAATAAGAGCTATCTCCACGATGTAACTTTACGGGCAGAGCCGTATATGTACTGGATAGCCGGGCAAGTTAAGAAACGTAACATGCCGATGGAACTGGTACTACTACCCATAGTGGAGAGCGCTTTTAACCCCCATGCAACGTCTGGTGCTAATGCCGCAGGCATTTGGCAAATCATTCCGAGCACGGGAAGGAACTATGGTTTAAAGCAAACTCGTGAGTATGATGCGCGGCGTGATGTGGTAGCTTCCACAACTGCCGCGTTGGACATGATGCAACGCCTTAACACTATGTTTGGCGGCGACTGGCTATTGACTGTTGCTGCATATAACAGCGGCGAAGGCAGGGTAATGCGTGCAATAAAAGCGAACAAAGCCCGTGGGAAACCAACAGACTTTTGGTCACTTTCTTTGCCACATGAAACGCGTGTCTATGTTCCCAAAATGTTAGCGCTGAGTGAGATTTTCAAAAACAGTCAGCGTTATGGTGTTCGCTTACCAACGCCGGATGAAAGCCGTGCGCTGGCAAAAGTGAAAGTATCCAGCCCAGTTCAGATGGACCAACTTGCCGAAATGGCAGGTATGTCGCTTAAAAAACTGAAAGCATTCAATGCGGGTTACAAAGGGGAAGTATTAGGCAAGAGCGGCCCGAAGTATGTCATGGTGCCACAAAAGCATGCGGATGAACTTCGTAGCTCTCTCGCTGCAAATACATTCGATGCAATGCAATCGTCTCTGGTCGCAAGCAATAGCAGCGCCGCGTATACAGTACGGCGTGGTGACACGCTTTCTGGTATTGCTGCTCGCTTGAATGTCTCAGAGCGTGATTTGCGGGCGTGGAATAACCTGACATCCAGCAAGATAAACATTGGTCAGACCCTGCAAACAGGTACGCTGAACAGTGATTCACGGCTGGTAAAAAATGACAGCATCACCTATCGCGTTAAAAAAGGTGACTCGCTGTATAGCATAGCCAGGCGGCATGGTCTCAACATTAATGATGTCATGCGCTGGAATAAGGATGTTGATGCTATTAAGCCTGGTGACCAGTTAACCTTGTTTGTTAACGACGGAACCAGCCCCGACTCCTGAGGAGCCGGAATTATGGCATGAGCATCATGCCCGTCAAACCACCTGTCGTGATATTGCTGCCATGCAGTGTATCAACACAGGTGGTTTTTTTATTTTGTCTTGCATGGGTTAAATTCCACTAACAATGGGTTATGGTCAGATGCCTGAGTAACCAGAACGGATGCATTCGCCACATTCAGGCCACGGTAAAAGACAAAATCCAGCGGGCGTCCGAATGCACGCCGACGCTGGTCATCTTTAAAACGCACTTCACGTAGTGACATTTCACGGGCAAACCCATATAGCGCACTGATCCTGGGACGGCTCCATGCATTGAAGTCCCCCGCCATAATAACTGGCCCACTATGATGCGCCATTTGCTCCCGAATGGGAGCTAATTGTTTGCTGTACACATCCACGCCTAAAGTAAAGTTGATGGCATGAATATTAACGACCATCAGCATCCGGGTATCGGGTAGCGGGTAAACAGTGACCAGAGCAGACTTGGCAAGCCGCAGAATAGGCTCCCGCTCGCGTAATGGACAACAATAGATAGGGTGAGCTGAAGAAAGAGTCATCACGCCTGAAGGGTGTTGAGGCAGGATCAAAGCGGGTACCTGGTCAGCCGCAAGGTAATTCGAAGTTGCGAAATCAACCAACTCCGGCGTTGTCTGGGCTTCCTGCAATAACACCAGATGCGCATCCTTACCAAAATTCTTCAGTACCGACAGCCACTCATTCCGTTGCTGTTTAAAAATGTTCCATACCAGAATACGTATCCGCTCCTCACTGGTAAGCGGTACTCCGGAAGGAAGAGCCTGACCAATGCTCGAAAACACCCCTGGCGGCAAAATCCTCTCCGCAGGCTGGCCTGCGACATAGCGCATGGCATAGGTCGGTTTACGCACGTTACAAAACACCTTTTTTTCGTTTAACCGCACACAACATGTTAGCAGTCTTTTCAGTTATAGAAGTTTTAGCAGCCAGTTTCAATCATCTACTGACGTTGATGCGGCAAGATGCGCTATTTCAGTATTTTCATTGCCAGCCGGTGCTACCGCGGGGTACTTTTATCACCAAATCACCCATAAACTGATTTAACTATTGCCATGGAGGCAATAATGAAAACAAATTCTGAGGAACTCGGCGTTTTTGTCGCAGTTGTGGAAAGCGGCAGCTTCAGCCGTGCTGCAGTGCAGCTTAACCTGGCAAATTCAGCAGTCAGCAGAGCAGTTAAACGCCTTGAGATGAAGTTGGGGGTTAACCTGCTCAACAGAACGACGCGTCAGTTAAGCCTGACAGAGGAAGGTAAACGTTACTTCCGCCGGGCTCAGCATATTCTTCAGGAGATGGCTGACGCCGAAAACGAAGTGCAGGAGACGAAAGAGACACCTTCCGGAACATTGATTATTGATGCAGCTACGCCCGTAATATTGCATTTGCTCGTTCCTCTGATTAAAGCTTTTCGCGAGCGCTATCCACAAGTAACATTATCGCTGGTTTCTTCTGAAACCTTTATCAACCTGATTGAACGCAAAGTAGATGTTGCCATCCGTGTAGGTAACTTATCGGATTCGAGTTTACGCGCCCGGCAGTTGTTTAACAGCTATCGCCGTATAGTTGCCACACCAGAATATTTGGCATTAAATGGTACGCCTCAAACACCGGAAGATCTGGACACACATTGCTGCATTGGATTTTCCGAGCCGATATCCCTGAACTCATGGCCGGTGCCGGATGAAAATGGCCAGTTAAAGCAAATTAACCCGACATTAACCGCTAACAATGGTGAAACTATTAAGCAGTTATGCCTGGGAGGGAATGGTATTGCCAGCTTGTCGGACTTTATGGTTGATGAGGAAATAATGCAGGGCCGGTTAGTTGAGGTTTTACAGGCACACAAGTTAGCCGTACCTACACCATTCAGCGCCGTTTACTACAGTGACCGGGCTATTAGTACCCGTATCCGTGCATTTATTGATTTTCTTACTGAGCACTTTACTGATAAAGCTATTCTGAATGCACAATTATTACAAGTGAAGCAGAAGCGCTAAAGTGCCGCGAAATAGAGAGTGGTGATCGTCTGCTGATCACCACTCTCATTCATTGAATAGTAACTAAAAACAATTTTCTTGAAGGGATATAAGTGATAAATACAAAAAACCCCTGAGTATCCTCAGGGGTTAATAATAATTGGCGGAACGGACGGGACTCGAACCCGCGACCCCCTGCGTGACAGGCAGGTATTCTAACCAACTGAACTACCGCTCCACCGAATTTTTCTGCAACAGCCATTACAATGGCTTATTACTTTTTCTTTCCACACCCGCATGATGCAGATGCTTAAATTAAAGCCTGGCAGTTCCCTACTCTCGCATGGGGAGACCCCACACTACCATCGGCGCTACGGCGTTTCACTTCTGAGTTCGGCATGGGGTCAGGTGGGACCACCGCGCTCTTGCCGCCAGGCAGATTCTTTGTGCTCGGTCGTGTCTCTTTTACGTTCTTGCTGCGTTGCTCTCGCCTGCCCGCTCAGTCACATACTTCAGTATGCTCCTTACGCGGTGCGGCTCTGCGCCCTGCCATAACGTAAAATCCATCACGACTTTACTTATCCGTCAACAGGCTGAAAATTTCGTCTCTCTCACACCAAAACATCTTTGGCGTTGTAAGGTTAAGCCTCACGGTTCATTAGTACCGGTTAGCTCAACGCATCGCTGCGCTTACACACCCGGCCTATCAACGTCGTCGTCTTCAACGTTCCTTCAGGACCCTTAAAGAGTCAGGGAGAACTCATCTCGGGGCAAGTTTCGTGCTTAGATGCTTTCAGCACTTATCTCTTCCGCATGTAGCTACCGGGCAGTGCCATTGGCATGACAACCCGAACACCAGTGATGCGTCCACTCCGGTCCTCTCGTA
>NZ_LYRP01000006.1 GCF_001655675.1 Mangrovibacter phragmitis
GCCATCCGGGCGGAATAACCTTGTCTTCCTTTCTGCGGTTCACCGGTCTTACGCGATACAGGCCTCGCTGCAAGTAGCGGGGTTTTTTGTGTTGTCAGGTGTGGCTGTTGGATTTATGCGTTGTCTGTTTTCTTTGATTTTTGCTGAGATATGACAGGCGGGTGTGGGGTGTGGCCTCTAAATCGTTGAGGCGTGCCTGGCGGGCCGGGGCTGCCTGCAGGACGCAGGCAGAGCGACGGGAGGCAGGAAGCCGACTCGGAGCGGTACCCGAACAGGCCGCCGGGGTAAGCCGAATGTCCGCGAAGCGGCGATTTTGCCGGCCACAAAAGGGGGGGCAGGGGGCCAGTGCCCCCTGCGGGCGCCGGGCGCAGGGGGGGAGAGGAAGCAGTATGGCTGACACGGCGCGCAACTGGCTCTGTGCTGGCAGATTATTGTTACAGTGGTGACTGTTGTGTTCACTGTGTCAGTGTGGCTGTTTCCGTTCACCTGGACTGATGTGAAAGTTCCGTTCACTTGAAGTCGGGTGGTTAATGTGACTTCACAGCCTGTGAACGGGCTAAGGGGGCTCGCCCCCTTTGCAATCCCCGTTTTCGCGGGCGACCGGTGCTGCGCACTGCGTTCACCTCCGGGCAGTCAGCCTGCGGCCGGCTCGACTCGGCATCCATGCCTCGTTTCGCCTTATTCCGCCGTCCGGGCGGAATAACCTTGTCTTCCTTTCTGCGGTTCACCGGTCTTACGCGAACCGGCCTCGCTGCAAGTGGCGGGGCTTTTTGTGTTGTCTGGTGTGGCTGGAGGATTTGTACCCGGTATGTCTTTATTTATTTTTTGCTGCTGGCTTACAAACGGGTGGGTTTGGGTGGCCTCTAAATCGTTGAGGCGGGCCTGGCGGGCCGGGGCTGCCTGCAGGACGCAGGCAGAGCGATGGGAGGCAGGAAGCCGACCCGGAGCGGTACCCGAACAGGCCGCCGGGGTAAGCCGAATGTCCGCGAAGCGGCGATTTTGCCGGCCACAAAAGGGGGGGCAGGGGGCTAGTGCCCCCTGCGGGCGCCGGGCGCAGTAGGTGAGAGAAAGCAGTGTGGTTACCACGGCGCGCAACTGGCTCTGTGCTGGCAGATCATTTTACTGTGGTTGAGTACTGTTTACTGAACCTGTTACCAGTGTGGTGGAAGTTCCGTTCACCTGAAGTGATGCGCTCAATGTGGCTTCACAGCCAGTGAACGTGTTAAGGGGCCCGCCCCTTAACAATCCGGTTTTTCGCGGGCGACCGGTGCTGCGCACTGCGTTCACCTCCGGGCAGTCAGCCTGCGGCCGGCTCGACTCGGCATCCATGCCTCGGTTCGCCTTATTCCGCCATCCGGGCGGAATAACCTTGTCTTCCTTTCTCCGGTTCACCGGTCTTACGCGAACCGGCCTCGCTGCAAGTGGCGGGGCTTTTTGTGTTGTCTGGTGTGGCTGTGGGATTTGTGCGTTGTCTGTTTTCTTTGATTTTTGCTGAGATATTACAGGCGGGCGCCGGGCTCTGGTAGTGAGAAAAGGCAGTGTGATGGACACGACGCGCAACTGACTCTGTGCTGGCAGAGCATTTTACTGTGCCTGCAGTTTTGCGTTCTGTGCAGAAGCAAGACTGCGCTTTGATTTTCAACTCGGTAAAAATTACTTTACTATCAGGTTGTACCACTCTTCAGACATAACAATCACCCGCAATTATACATCGCAGGAAAACATGGAAATTTTCTTCACGATTCTGATTATGACCTTACTGGTCTCCCTTTCCGGGATGGTGACACGCATGTTGCCATTTCGGGTTCCATTACCTTTAATGCAAATCGCGCTGGGTGCATTGTTCGCCTGGCCGCAGTTTGGCCTGCATGTGGACTTCAACCCGGAGCTGTTCCTGGTGCTGTTTATCCCGCCATTGCTGTTTGCCGATGGCTGGAAAACGCCAACCTCGGAGTTCTTACAACATGGTCGCGAGATTATTGGCCTTGCGCTGGTGCTGGTACTCATCACCGTGGCGGGAATCGGTTTCCTGATTTACTGGCTGGTGCCCGGTATTCCATTAGTGCCCGCTTTTGCGCTGGCTGCCGTGCTTTCGCCTACCGACGCTGTGGCGCTGTCCGGAATTGTTGGTGAAGGGCGCATACCGAAAAAAATTATGGGGATCCTGCAGGGTGAAGCGCTGATGAACGACGCGTCCGGCCTGGTCTCACTGAAATTCGCGGTCGCGGTTGTCATGGGCACCATGGTATTCACCGTGGGCGGTGCGACTGTTGAATTCCTCAAAGTGGCTATTGGCGGGCTGGTTGCCGGTATTATTGTCAGCCTGGTGTATGGCCGTTCATTGCGCCTGATGAGCCGCTGGAGTGGCGATGAACCTGCCACGCAAATCTTACTGCTGTTCCTGCTACCGTTTGCTTCGTATCTCATTGCCGAGCATTTTGGTGTTTCTGGCATTCTCGCTGCGGTAGCTGCCGGGATGACAATAACCCGTTCAGGGGTAATGCGTACTGCGCCACTGGCTATGCGATTACGGGCGAACAGTGTCTGGGCTATGCTGGAGTTTGTGTTTAACGGCATGGTTTTTTTGCTGTTGGGGCTACAGCTACCGGGCATTATGGAAACTTCACTGGCAACCGCCAGTGCCGATCCGAACGTTGAAGTGTGGATGCTGTTTGCTGATATTGTGGTGATTTATATCGCCCTGATAGCTGTGCGTTTTACCTGGCTATGGGTGATGAAACGGTTCAGTTTGCGTTTTTTGCAAAACAACCCTATGTCTTTTTCTGACTGGAGCACTCGTGAGTTATCTATCGCTGCTTTTGCGGGAGTTCGTGGGGCGCTGACACTGGCTGGTGTGCTCGCTATCCCCTTGTTTCTGAAAGACGGTTCACTGTTCCCTGCCCGTTATGAAATGGTGTTTATTTCCGCGGGTGTGATTCTTTTCTCACTGGTTGTTGGCGTGGTGATGCTGCCATTATTACTGCGCCATATCACGGTGACTGACCACACGCTGATTTCCCGGGAAGAGCGTGTTGCCCGGTCGGCAACGGCTGAAGTGGCTATTGTGACTGTGCAGAAAATGGCGGAAAGGTTGGCGGCAGACAGTAAAGAGAATATTGATGACGAAGTTATCCGGGAAGTGAGCTCCAGGATTATCGGCAACCTGCGGCGCAGAGCAGGGGGACGCAGTGATGACACAAGCACAGCGCAAGAAGAAAACCTTGAGCGGCGCTTGCGACTGACAGCATTGCGTTCTGAGCGGGCGGAACTTTACCACCTGCGGGCGACTAAACAGATCAGTAATGAAACCCTGCTAAAAATGGTCCATGATCTGGACCTGCTGGAAACATTGCTTATTGAACGTAGTTAATGTTACAGGCTGCCTGATGGCGGCCAGTGGTTCTTGCAACACGTTATCCAGGCTTGGGCACTGTGGGAAAGATAGCCCTCGTTACGCCAAATCATCGCCAGAGCCCAGTGCAGTTCGCTGTCCAGAGGCCGCCAGCTTAACAAGCCTGAATCCAGTTTTTTGCAAATGGGTTCGGGCAAAATAGCCAGACCTACCTGGGCCTGCACCATGGCAGCCAGAAAATCCCACTGCCCACTACGCACCGCAATTCTTGGGGTAATCCCTGACCCGGTGAACATCTGCATCAACTGGTGGCTGAGGGAAAAATCCTCGTTATAAATCAGTAACGGTACATCGGCCAGTTGTGTGGGGGAAATGGTGACCATAGCCGCCCATTTAGAACCTTTGGGAACCACTACGCACAAAGGGTGTTGTGCCACATGCAGCGTAGTGAAATGTTGTTCGTCTTCAACAGGTAGTGCCGTTACAGCGACATCCAGTTCGCCATTTTGTACTGCCTGTTGCACTTTCAGCCCACCAAATTCGGAAATTTTTAACTCTATTCCCGGGTATTTTTGGCGAAAGTGGGCAATCGGGGAGGCCATAATCATCCCTACCATTGGCGGGATCCCAAGGCGCAAAGTACCGTGGTTCAACTGGCGAATATCGCTCAGTTCTGACTGGAGTTGCTGAACGTTATCCAGAATCACCCGGCCTTTGTCATACACGGCTTGCCCGGTATCAGTGAGCGACAATTTACGCCCCTGGCGAATCAGCAGCGTGGTGCCTAATTCATCTTCGAGATTGCGCAGCATCTTACTGATAGTGGGCTGAGTAACAAATAAGTTTTCGGCAGCACGGGTAAAGCTTTGCTGGCGCACCACCTCAACAAAATAACGCAACATGCGTATATCCATACCTGTCCTCCCAAACTATGCCATTTAACTATGATTTCGATAATGTTAATTCATTTCTGGAATTTTATCGCTTTCTTATACTGCGCCTTCTTTGCCGATAATTTCAGGATATCCTGGCTATGACCATTGCATTACGAATACTGGTACAGGGCATGCTATAACGCCTGCAGGCTCCGGTTCAGGTTGTGCTGTATGCGGATTTATTTGTACTACCGGAATACCTGGTGCAGTGGTGGCGTTCGCCGCTGCCTGCCAATCTGGTGGGGATGTTGTTGTGTTTTTGCGCCTGGCGATGATGTTGTCGGGGATAATTATGGTACTGGCCGCCTCAGGGGACTGGGAAATGTTTTGATAATCCCCCGGCGAACCGGGGGAGAAAACGATGTTAGTGCGATTTCCCCTGCTCAATACCGATGCCGGTTTGCGAACGAATAAACTGCGCCTGGAACAGCGAACGTTCATGTTTACCCGCTTCGCTGGTATCGGTAGCGGAGAAGAACCAGACACCAATAAAGGCCGCAAGCATGGAGAACAGCGCCGGGTATTCGTAAGGGAATATTGCAGTGGCGTGTCCAAGGATTTTCACCCAAATGGTTGGGCCAAGCACCATCAGCACGACTGCGGTGAGCAAACCTAACCAGCCGCCAGTCATTGCGCCGCGTGTGGTCAGTTTGGACCAGTACATCGACAGCAGAATAATCGGGAAGTTACAACTGGCGGCAATGGAGAAGGCCAGGCCCACCATAAACGCAATATTCTGTTTCTCGAACAAAATCCCCAGCAGAATTGCCACCACACCCAGCACCAGAACAGTAATTTTGGAAACTTTTAACTCCTGGCGTTCCGTTGCACCTTTGCGAATAACGTTGGCATACAAATCGTGGGACACCGCAGACGCACCGGCCAGCGTCAGACCGGCGACAACGGCCAGAATAGTGGCGAACGCCACGGCAGAGATAAAGCCCAGGAACAGATTGCCACCTACAGCATCCGCCAGGTGAACCGCCGCCATATTGTTGCCGCCAATCAGTGCTCCAGCAGCGTCTTTAAACGTCGGGTTTGCACCCACTAACATAATGGCACCAAAGCCGATAATGAAGGTCAGGAAGTAGAAATACCCCATAAACCCAGTAGCATAGAACACACTTTTGCGTGCTTCACGGGCGTCGTTGACGGTGAAGAAACGCATCAGAATATGTGGTAACCCGGCAGTACCAAACATCAGCCCAAGCCCCAGAGACAGGGCGGATATCGGGTCACTCACTAACCCGCCAGGCCGCATAATCGCGCCACCTTTAGGGTGCACCGACATCGCTTCGGTAAACAGGTTATTAAAACTGAATCCGGCATGTTTCATGACCATAATCGCCATAAAACTGGCACCAAACAATAGCAGTACAGCCTTGATGATTTGCACCCAGGTGGTGGCCAGCATGCCGCCAAACAGCACATACATCACCATCAACACACCCACCATCACCACCGCAACATGGTAGTTCAGGCCAAATAACAACTGGATAAGTTTACCTGCGCCGACCATCTGTGCAATCAGGTACAACGCTACCACCACCAGTGAACCGCAGGCAGACAAGGTACGAATCGGGCGTTGTTGCAGGCGATAAGATGCCACGTCTGCAAAGGTATAGCGGCCGAGATTACGCAGGCGTTCGGCTATCAGAAACAGAATAATCGGCCAGCCGACCAGGAAGCCTAAGGAATAGATAAGGCCATCGTAGCCAGAGGTATATACCAGCGCGGAAATCCCCAGAAAGGATGCCGCAGACATAAAGTCACCGGCAATCGCCAGGCCGTTCTGGAAGCCGGTGATATTCCCGCCAGCGGTGTAGTAGTCGCTTCTGGAGCGGGTCCGGCGGGAAGCCCACCAGGTTATCCCGAGTGTCAGCACGACAAAAATGACAAACATAATAATTGCCTGCCAGTTAGTTGGCTGGCGTTTAACTTCCCCGGTGATGGCATCCGCACACTGTCCGGCCAGTGGCAATCCCATCATAAGTAATGTGGTCAACAAACGCATCATGATGGTTTTACCTCGCTGATAATGGCCTTCGTGAGTCGGTCAAATTCGCCATTTGCTCGCCAGACATACACGCCTGTCAGCACAAACGACAGTACGATAATGCCAATACCTACGGGTATGCCGCGGGTGACATTAGTGTCTGGCCCCAGCGGGGTCCCCAACCATTCGGGGGCAAAAGCGATAAGCATGATAAAACCAAAATAAACCACCAACATAATAGTGGTCAGGAAGGCGGCAAACCGTTGCCTTTTATGTACCAGTTCCTTGAAATATGGGGTGTTTTGTACCTGCTGATAAACGGTATCATTCATCGCAGCATCTCCAGAGGTAAGGTCAGTTTTGTTGTTGTTGGGGGTTATAGTTAGAATATTTAGCGTATCGAGCTGTATTCATCACAGATTGCGCCCTGCACGCAGTATGCAGGGCGGTGTATCGTGCCGAATTACGATGGCATTTTAATTGACTGTTTTTCCTCCAGTAATTTTTCTACAACACCGGGATCTGCCAGGGTCGAAGTATCGCCAAAGTTGCTGGTATCACCGGCGGCGATTTTGCGCAGAATACGGCGCATGATTTTCCCTGAACGGGTCTTCGGCAAGGCATCAGTCCAGTGCAACACATCAGGTGTTGCCAGTGGCCCAATCTCTTTGCGTACCCAGTTACGTACTTCGGTATACAGTGCCGGTGTGGGTTCTTCGCCATGAATCAGGGTGACGTAAGCATAAATAGCCTGGCCTTTAATGTTATGGGGGATCCCGACCACGGCAGCTTCAGCAATCAGTGGGTGGGAGACCAGTGCTGATTCAATTTCGGCAGTGCCCAGGCGGTGGCCGGATACATTCAGCACATCGTCTACGCGCCCGGTTATCCAGTAATAACCATCTTCATCGCGGCGCGCACCATCTCCACTGAAATAGCGGTTTTTAAAGGTCGAAAAGTAGGTCTGTTCAAAACGAGCATGATCGCCAAACAGGGTGCGGGCCTGCCCGGGCCAGGAATCAGTGATAACCAGGTTACCTTCTGTCGCGCCTTCCAGCAGATTACCTTCGTTATCAACCAGTGCCGGTTGTACACCGAAGAAAGGCCTGGTGGCCGAACCTGCTTTCAGTTCAGTTGCGCCGGGTAACGGGGTTATCATGAAACCACCGGTTTCGGTTTGCCACCAGGTATCCATAACCGGGCATTTCTCGTTGCCGATTTTTTTCCAGTACCACTCCCAGGCTTCCGGATTAATCGGTTCGCCCACTGAGCCCAGAATACGTAATGACGAGCGGTCTGTGCCCTCTATAGCACTGTCACCTTCTGCCATAAGCGCCCGGATTGCGGTCGGTGCGGTGTACAGAATATTAACTTTATGCTTATCGACCACTTGTGCCATACGGTTCGGCTTCGGCCAGTTAGGCACGCCTTCAAATACCAGCGTGGTGGCGCCGCAGGCCAGTGGCCCATAAAGCAGGTAGCTGTGCCCGGTCACCCAGCCCACATCGGCAGTGCACCAGTAAATGTCACCATCGTGGTAGTCAAAAACATATTTAAATGTGGTAGCGGCATAAACCAGGTAGCCACCTGTAGTATGCAACACACCTTTTGGCTTGCCGGTTGAACCGGAGGTATAGAGGATGAACAGTGGGTCTTCCGCACTCATTTCAACGGCCTGGTGTTCATCGCTGGCACCAGCCATACAATCGTGCCACCACAGGTCGCGGCCTTCATGCCATTGAACAGCGCCGCCGGTACGTTTTAGCGTTATCACATGCTCAATTGTGGTGACTTCCGGATGCTCAAGGGCTTCATCGACGTTCTTTTTCAGTGGAATTCCCCGCCCGGCGCGAACGCCTTCATCGGCGGTAATCACCATTTTTGCGCTGGAATCCACAATACGCCCGGCAACAGCCTCCGGGGAAAATCCACCAAAAATAACGGAGTGAACGGCACCCACACGGGCGCAGGCCAGCATGGCAACGGCGGCTTCCGGTACCATTGGCATATAAATCGCCACCACATCGCCTTTACGAATACCTTGCTGAGTTAACACATTGGCAAAGCGGCAGACGTCACGGTGCAGTTCACGATAAGTCAGTGTACTACTTTGGCTGGCATCATCGCCTTCCCAGATGATAGCCACCTGGTCGCCGCGGGTCGCGAGATGGCGGTCCAGACAGTTAGCCGCCAGGTTAAGGGTGCCATCCTCATACCACTTAATCGACACATTTCCCGGTGCAAACGAGGTGTTCTTTACTTTGGTATATGGCTTGATCCAGTCAAGGATCTTGCCCTGTTCACCCCAGAATGTGTCAGGATCCTGGCATGATTGTTGGTACATTGACGCATATTGTTCCGGATTTATCAGGCAGCGTTCCGCAATAGTTGCGGGAATTGGGTGCTTGTGAATTTGGCTCATAGTTTTTTCTCCTTTCCTGATGTTAATAATATGTCGCGAAAAGGTTAATTGAAGTGGGCCTTATGGCTTTGTTTACTTTTTGGGCGAGAGATCACGCATTGTTTAAAGTGGTTTAATAAAACACCAAACATTCTTTGAAGCAGAGCGGAAAATAGTGCGAAATGTATTAACGAACATTACCGAAAAATGAAGAGAGAACAGGTGAATAGCGTTTCTGACTGAGTATTTTGTCTGCTACCGGAAGGATGTCATATGAGTTTCATCCTGGTTGTACAATAGCAGGACAATACCGGTTTTACTATGAGGGGGCAGCATAGAAAACCCACTTACACACGTTCCTGCTGTAGAAAAACTGAGAGGCCAGCTACGTATAGTACTTGCACATATGAAAAGTTTGCCCTCTGCAAGTTTCTGTCCAAAAATCATTCTGAACAATAAAAATTTAATATTAAATTGAATTTTTACAGTTTAAAATGCTTAAATCAGTTTAAACAGGGCCAACTCCGAGCATAGATATGATACGTTGCCATCTCGCCCGCCTGATGGGGGAGCGGAAAATGAAGATTTCCGACGTTTTACGAGAGACAGGGCTTAGACGCAATACAGTGACCCTGATGTACAAGGAAACAGCTCAAAAGATAGACATCGAGGCATTGGATAAGCTCTGCCAGCTCTTTGCTTGCGATGTGGCGGATATACTGGAATTCACGGATGAATAGTGTGATACCTGTGAAGACAACCTCTGCCCACGACGTGTCAAAATCATTAGGCGTAACCCATGACTAAAGAACAACAAATTGAGCAAGGTTTAATCACCAGGCTACAAGACCTCAAATACACCTACCGTAGCGACATTCGCGACAAGTCTAGCCTGGAGCAGAACTTCCGTAAGAAGTTCGAAGCTTTGAACCGAGTCAACCTGTCCGATGCAGAATTCAACCGCTTCCGTGAAGAGATCATTACAGCGGATGTCTTTTTGGCCGCTCAAGCGCTGCGTGAAAAGGGGAAATTTACCCGTGAAGATGGCACTCCGTTGGAATACATGCTGGTTAATCTTAAAGACTGGTGTAAAAACGACTTTGAAGTAATTAGCCAGCTTCGTATCAACACAGATAACAGTCATCATCGCTATGACGTGATTCTATTGCTCAATGGCTTACCACTGGTACAGATTGAGCTGAAGTCGCTACAGATCAGTCCTCGCAGAGCGATGGAGCAAATTGTTGAGTATAAAAACGACACTGGCAACGGGTATACCAATACTCTACTCTGCTTTATGCAGTTATTTATCGTCAGCAATGGTAACGATACGCGCTATTTCGCCAATAATCGCAAAGAGCACTTCAGCTTTAATGCCGATGAGCGTTTTCTGCCCATTTATCAGCACGCAGATAAGAACAACAAGAAGAGCGAGCAAAAAATGCTCATCATGCGTCCGTATCAAATCTATGCCGTTAAAGCTATTGTGGATGCGATTCACCAGAACCGTGGTAATGGCTATATCTGGCATACCACAGGCTCTGGTAAAACACTCACGTCATTCAAAGCCTCTACGCTATTGAAAGATAATCCCGATATTGAAAAATGTTTATTTGTTGTCGATCGCAAAGATCTCGATCGCCAAACGCGGGAGGAATTCAACAAATTCCAGGAAGGATGTGTAGAGCAAAACACCAACACCGAAACGCTTGTACGCCGCATGTTATCGGAAGACTATGCCGATAAAGTAATTGTTACTACCATTCAAAAGCTTGGTCTGGCCTTGGATGAAAATAGCAAACGCAACAAGGCTCAGCAGAAAAATGGCAAACAGACCTATAAAGAGCGTTTGGAGCCGCTGCGTGATAAGCGCGTGGTATTTATTTTCGACGAATGTCACCGCTCTCAATTTGGTGAGAACCATAAAGCCATTAAAGAATTTTTCCCCAAAGCTCAGTTGTTTGGTTTTACCGGCACACCTATTTTTGACGAAAATTCCAGTTATCAGCAAGTCGATGGCAACCTGGCTTCTTTCAAAACCACGGAAGATATTTTCGAAAAAGAGTTACACGCCTATACCATCACTCACGCCATTGAAGACAAAAACGTACTGAGTTTCCACATTGACTATTATGGGAAAGACGATGGTAAAGGTGGTCAAACCAAGCCTAAGAAAAAAGAACTGCCACCACCTGAAGCGGTAATAAAAGCCATTCTCGACAAACACGATAGCGCCACTAATCAGCGCCGCTTTAATGCCGTGTTAGCAACAGCATCGATCAATCATGCCATCGAGTATTTTGAGCTATTTAAAACGCTTCAGGCACAAAAGCAGTCTGAAGACGAAAATTTCGAGCCATTGAATATCGCCTGTGTATTCTCACCCCCGGCCCAGACCGCTAAAGAGAACGATGGTAACAGCGCTGGCAGTGTAAACGGCAATAAGAATGCGGCAGATATCAAGCAGCTTCAAGAAGACCTGCCCCAAGAAAGTGCCGATAACCAGGTAGAGCCCGAAAAGAAAAAGGCTGCACTGATGGCAATTATTGCTAACTACAACGAACAATACGGCACCAATCACACTATTAACGAATTCGACCTTTACTATCAGGATGTGCAGCAGCGCATTAAAGACCAAAAGTACAGCAATGTTGATTACCCTCGTAAAAACAAAATCGACATCACCATTGTGGTGGACATGCTGTTAACCGGTTTTGACTCAAAATATCTCAATACTCTGTATGTAGATAAAAACCTGAAACATCACGGCCTTATCCAGGCATTCTCGCGCACCAACCGTGTTCTGAATGACACCAAACCTTGGGGTAACGTTCTGGACTTCCGTTATCAGGAAAGTGAGGTAAACGCAGCAATTGAGTTGTTTTCTGGCGGGGCTAAAGATAAAGCCAGAGAAATTTGGCTGGTCGATCCGGCACCCAAAGTGGTTGAGGCATTCCAGAAAAAGGTGGACGAATTGCAAACCTTTATGGAGTCCAAAGGCTTAAGCTGCGAGCCATCTGAGGTGTACAACCTGAAAGGCGATACGACCAAGGCCGAGTTTATCAACCACTTTAAAGAAGTGCAGAAGCTGAAAACCCAGCTAGATCAATACACGGATCTGGACGAAGAAAGCAAAGCCTCCATCGAACAAAAACTGCCAACAGATACTCTGCGGGGCTTTAAAGCCATTTACCTCGACATGGCTATGGAGCTAAAGCGTAAGCAAGGTAAAAATGATGACAACGAAGAATCGGTGGAGCAACTTGAATTTGATCTGGTGCTTTTTGCCTCCAGTATTATCGACTATGACTACATCATGGGGCTGATTGCCAAATCCACTCAAAAAACTGGCAAGCAGAAGATGACGCGCCAGGAGCTGATCGAGCTCATCAGCGCTAATGCTAACTTGATGGAAGAACGTGAAGATATTATTGCCTACATCAATAGCCTCAAGGCTGGCGAAGCGCTAAGTGAAAAGCAAATCCGCGAAGGCTATCAAGCTTTTAAAGCGCAGAAAGCCGCGCAGGTATTAGCGCAAGTTGCTGAGAAACATGGGCTGCAAACCCAATCGCTGCAAGCTTTCGTGGATGGGATTCTGGATCGCATGATTTTTGATGGTGAACAATTAACAGACTTACTTGCTCCCTTGGAGCTCGGTTGGAAAGCGCGTCGCGTGGCAGAACTGGCCTTGATGGAAGATTTAGTGCCTTACCTGCAAAAACAGGCCGAGGGGCGTGAGATTTCAGGATTAGATGCATATGAATAAGCAAAAGAAAGGATTGGTTCCTGAACTACGGTTTCCTGAGTTTGAGAAGGAGCCTAACTGGCCTTGTGTGCGGTTGAATGCCGTAGCAAAAAGGTCAACAAGTAAGAACAAGGGAGAAAAAATCACCCGTGTACTGACTAATTCTGCGGTTGATGGAGTCGTAGACCAGCGAGATTATTTCGACAAGGATATTGCTGTTAAAGGAAATCTTGAAAGCTACTACATTGTTGATAAAGGCGATTACGTCTATAACCCGAGGATATCATCCACCGCACCAGTAGGGCCAATCTCGAAGAATAAAGTTGGCAAAGGGGTGATGTCTCCGCTTTACACTGTCTTTAGGTTTAATAGCAAGAACAATGATTTCTTCGAGCAGTTTTTCAAGTCGTCTAAATGGTATGCCTATTTGCAAACTGTATCGAATAGTGGCGCTCGTCATGACCGTATGAGTATTACTGGCAGTGATTTTATGGCCATGCCTGTTCCAAATCCTTGTGAGTTGGAACAACAAAAAATCGCCGATTGCCTTGCCTCCATCGACAAGCTGATCACGCTGCATACTCAAAAGCTCGAAGCGCTCAAAGATCATAAGAAAGGGTTGATGCAACAACTTTTTCCTGCAGAAGGTGAAGTCTCACCTAAGCTGCGTTTTCCAGAGTTTCGGGGACAAGATAAGTGGAGAGAAACCCCCCTTTCGTCGAAAGTGGAACTCATATCAGGACTTCATCTACCACCTGATGGGTACGCAGAAGTGGGCGAAGTTCCGTATTTTACGGGACCATCAGACTATACAAATAATATAGATTCTGTCAGTAAATGGACCACGCGAAGTGCAAATATTGGGCGGCGTGGAGACACTGTTATTACCGTTAAGGGAAGCGGAGTTGGAGAGCTGCTACGTTTGGAGTTAAATGAAGTTGCTTTAGGCCGTCAGCTCATGGCTATCAGATCAACATCTACACATGAAGGATTTGTATTTCATTTCCTTGCAACGAAACGACAGCTTTTAATTGCTCTCGCTTCTGGAAATCTTATACCAGGGCTTTCGCGGGGGGATATTCTGAGCCTAGGAATATTAGTTCCAGAATCTTACAGAGAACAACAAATGGTTTCAAACAGTCTTTCGTCAATTGACGAGATGATTGCGTTTCAAGAAAGAGAAGTTGACTCTTTAAAGCAGCACAAAAAAGGTCTCATTCAAAAGCTTTTTCCAGTCGTGGATGAGGTGATGTAATGGAAAATAAATTAGTAATTTTTCAGGATCTAAGTGAGGTTGCAGATCATCTGCGTGAAAAACTTGAAGATAAAAAGTATGTCTTACTATTTGCTTATAATGGCACTGGAAAAACCCGATTATCAATGGAGTTCAAAGAGAAAGGAAAAATCGGCGATGAACGGGATACCCTTTACTTTAATGCTTTTACTGAGGACCTTTTTTATTGGGATAACGACTTGGAAAGCGATTCTAAACGAGTGTTACGATTAAATCGTGACTCTCGTTTTTTTGAAGGTTTGCAGGAATTGGAAATGGAAAATAGAATATCCCCAATCCTATCCCGTTATGCCGACTTTAAGTTTTTTATTGATTATGCTAAATGGGAAGTGATATTTTATCGTGATATAGATAGTGAGGGTGATCCTATCCATATCAAGGTATCTCGAGGTGAAGAAAATATATTTATCTGGTGTTTTTTCCTTGTGGTTGCGCGGTTAGCATTAGATAGCGAGGAAGGCTCTGTCTATTCGTGGGTTAAATTTATATACATAGATGATCCTATATCCTCGTTAGATGATAACAACGCTGTGGCTGTTGCTCATCACTTGGCTCAATTATTTAAAACATCGAGAAAAGACATAAAAGTGACTTTATCTTCGCATCACACGTTATTTTTTAATGTAATGTGTAATGAATGGGGAAATGCAGTTAAGTATTTTCTGGGTAAAAACGAAGGTGGCAATGGATACACCTTGAAACCGATGTATGGAGATACGGCTAGGTTCTATCATGTGGCAATGTTGAGGGATCTAAAAAAAGCTGCTGACTCAGGAGAGCTATATACTTACCACTTCAATATTCTACGTAATCTTATGGAAAAAACTGCTACTTTTCATGGCTATACTGACTTTAGTCATTTTATAAGCGTGGAAAATGATGATGACGAGAAAACATTATTAACGAGGTTGGTTCAGGTGTTGAATCATGGTGGTTATTCGTTACTTGAACCCATTGAAATGATTCCCGAAAACAAGTCACATTTCCGAAAAATCCTGAATGACTTTCTGAAAACATATAGTTTTAATCAGGGAATTTTTTCCTGATCTCTTTAAAGTGAAGAATAAACGATGACCAAAGAACAACTTAATCAGCTTGGTAAAACCCTATGGGATATCGCTAATCAATTACGCGGCGCGATGAATGCCGATGACTTTCGTGATTACATGCTGTCATTTCTATTCTTGCGTTATCTGTCCGATAACTACGAACAGGCCGCTAAGAAGGAATTGGGCGGGGATTACCCCGAACCGGGCAATGACGATCGTCGCGCACCGTTAGCAATCTGGTATCAGAACAACCAGGCTGATATTGCCGATTTTGAAAAGCAGATGCGGCTTAAAACACATTATGTTATTGAGCCTGCTTTTCTGTGGAGTAGTGTGGCCGAAATGGCACGTACTCAACATGCCGATTTGCTGGATACCTTATGGAAGGGCTTTAAGTATATTGAAAATAAGTCTTTCAACAGCGCGTTTCAGGGCTTGTTCTCGGAAATCAACCTGCACTCTGAAAAGCTAGGCAAAAAGCCTGCCGATCGTAATGCCAAGCTTTGTGCCATTATTCAAAAAATTGCCGAAGGTATTTCTGGTTTTAGCAATGCCAGAGACGATCTGGGCGATGCCTATGAATACTTGATTGGCCAGTTTGCAGCAGGTTCAGGAAAAAAAGCGGGTGAGTTTTATACACCTCAACAAGTTTCTACCATCTTGTCAGCAATCGTCACATTAGACAGCCAGGACCCGACGACTGGTTCAAAGAAAAAAATTAAACAAGTGATGGACTTCGCTTGTGGCTCAGGCTCGTTACTATTGAATGTACGAAACAGGTTAAGCGCTGAAGGAGGCTCTGTAGGTAAAATATTTGGCCAAGAGAAAAATATCACTACCTATAACCTTGCACGCATGAACATGCTGTTGCATGGGGTAAAAGATACCGAGTTTGAAATTCATCACGGTGATACGTTAGAGAATGACTGGGATATTCTCAATGAGATGAATCCTGCGAAGAAAATGCAATTCGACGCTATCGTCGCTAACCCACCTTTCAGCTTGCGCTGGGAGCCTACTGAGGCACTGGGTGAAGATTTCCGCTTCAAAAACTATGGTCTTGCCCCCAAATCTGCCGCTGACTTTGCCTTCCTGCTGCATGGTTTCCACTTTCTCAGTGATGACGGGGTTATGGCGATTATTCTGCCGCACGGTGTTTTATTCCGTGGTGGTGCAGAAGAGCGTATTCGTACCAAGTTGTTAAAAGATGGGCATATCGATACCGTCATTGGCCTTCCAGCCAATCTGTTCTTCTCTACGGGCATACCTGTTTGCATTCTCGTCCTCAAACGCTGTAAGAAGTCAGATGATGTATTGTTTATTAACGCCGCAGAACAAGCCGAGAAAGGTAAACGCCAGAATTATCTGCTGCCAGAACACATCAACAAAATTGTCGAGAGCTATCAATTCAGGAAAGAAGAAGAGCGATATTCCCGTCGCGTTTCTATGGAAGAGATTGAGAAAAACGGCTTCAACCTGAATATCTCTCGTTATGTCAGTACAGCACAGGCTGAAAAAAGAATAGATCTAAAAGATGTCCACAGTGAGTTGATTTCATTGGAAGAAAGTATTAAGAGAGCAACGCTCACTCATAACACGTTCCTCAAAGAACTAGGACTACCACCACTTCCTTTAGCCGAAAAAGATTAATCTGTAGTGATATAACTTTTAGGTGAAATATCGAGCCCAAATCATCAGTATCCGGGCTCTTTTTTTATCAATTTAGCCTTCAGTCAGACAATGTTGTCACAATACTTTTCTGGAAAAGTTTTTTAAAATGCGTTCAAAATTCCCAAATTATGCTAATGAATTAGGCAAACATGAAAACCCTTTGAGACCTCCAGGGGTAAGGTTTACCAGAAAACTATCAAAACAAAGAGTGGGAGTAAGTCAGGAATAAAAAAGCCGCACACCTGTTGGTGTACGGCTGGTGAGATAGCACACTGATGTTGTTACCCTTGCGCACTTTCCCGCAGGCGGTTTTTCAGTGCGTTATAACTCTCTATAACGTACTGTTCCGCTGCACTCTGGTCCGCAATGGGCTCAACCCGGACAGCACAGTATTTATACTCCGGCGTTTTGGTTATCGGGCTCAGGTTTTCAGTTACCAGCTCATTACAGGCACCTATCCACCATTGATATGTCATGTAGATAGCGCCTTTGTTGGGCCGGTCACTGACCTGGGCTCGGGTGATAATTTTACCTTTACGGGAATGCACCCATACCAGCGTTTCATCTTCAATACCCAGTTGTATCGCATCCTGAGTATTGATTTGCGCATAGCCGGGTTCATCTGCCAGTGCTGCCAGTGCCGCACAGTTGCCGGTCATGGAACGACAAGAGTAGTGGCCCACTTCACGCACGGTAGACAACACCATGGGGTATTCCTCTGTAAGCCTGTCCTGCGGAGCCACCCAGTCACAGGTGTAGAACTGCCCCAGACCATTAGCGCGGTCGAACTGTTTCGCATACAGGTAAGAAGTGCCCTGGTCTTCTGGCCCGGTATCGCGGCACGGCCACTGAATAAAACCCAGCTCGCCCATTTTTTCATAGGTTGCCCCATAAAAATCCGGGCACAGATGCCGCAACTCATCCCAAATCTCCTGGGTGTTGTTGTAATGCATCGGGTAACCCATGCGCGTGGCGATTTCACTGATAATTTGCCAGTCTGTCTTCAGGTCCCACTGGGGTTCCACCGCTTTAAAGAAGCGCTGGAAGCCACGATCTGCCGCTGTGTATACCCCTTCATGCTCACCCCACGAAGTGGATGGCAGGATGACATCCGCTGCAGATGCGGTTTTGGTCATGAAGATGTCCTGAACAATAACCAGTTCCAGGTCATTAAACGCCTGGCGTACCGCAGAGAGTTCAGCATCTGTTTGCAACGGGTCTTCACCCATAATGTAAGCGGCTCTTACTTCCCCGTGGGCAACGCGGTGCGGTAGCTCGCTGATGCGGTATCCCGTTTCTGCTGGCAGTGAATCCACGCCCCATGCACTGGCAAATTTTGCGCGGTGCTCAGGGTTGTTCACGTACTGGTAGCCTGGGAAAGTATCCGGCAGTGCGCCCATATCGCAGGCACCCTGAACATTGTTCTGGCCACGTACCGGGTTAACGCCAGTATGGGGTTTGCCCAGGTTCCCGGTCAGCAATGCAAGGCTTGTCAGGGAACGAACAGTTTCCACGCCCTGGTAGAATTGCGTGACGCCCATGCCCCACAAGATCATCGCAGTTTTAGCGCCAGCATAGGTCCGGGCCGCGAGGCGGATTTGTTGTGCACTCAGCCCTGTAATGTCTTCGACGGATTCCGGGGTATAGCCCGCAACAATTTTCTGGTATTCCCCGAATTCTTCTGTGCGTGTGGCAACGAAGTCTTTGTCGTACAGGTTTTCTTCGATGATCACATGGCCCAGAGCATTGAGCAGGGCAATATTAGAACCATTACGCAAAGCAAGGTGTTGGTCGGCAATACGTGCGGTTTCAATTTTGCGCGGGTCACACACAATGATTTTTGCGCCATTTTGTTTTGCGCGCAGAACATGCTTCGCAACAATAGGATGCGAATCCGCAGGGTTATAGCCGAAAATAAACAGTAAATCTGTGTCGTCAATTTCGTTGATGGCATTACTCATTGCGCCATTACCGACCGACTGGTGCAGACCTGCAACCGAAGGGCCGTGTCAGACGCGTGCGCAGCAATCGACGTTATTGGTGCCAATAACGGCGCGCGCAAATTTTTGCATCACATAATTGGTTTCGTTGCCCGTACCACGGGAAGACCCGGTGGTCATAATGGCATTCGGGCCATATTTCTGTTTAATCGCACTCAGGCGTTCGCTGACATAATCCAGCGCAACATCCCAGGAAACGGCTTCCAGTTTGCCGCCGCGTTGGCGACGAATCATGGGGGACTTCAGGCGGGGAGTGAGGATCTGGGTATCATTGATAAAATCCCAGCCGTAATACCCTTTCAGGCACAAATCGCCTTCATTGGTTTTCCCGTTTGCGCCTTCGGCCTTGACGATTTTGCCGTTATTAACCACCAGGTTGATTTTGCAACCTGATGCGCAATAAGGGCAAACCGTGACAACTTTTTTCATCCGATTGGCTCCAGTGATAAGAGTAAGCGTGTGGCATGCCATCACGCGCGCCCATCAATGCATTTTCTGTGCCAGCTAAATAAGCCCGGAACTAATCAGGATATTACGGTGTTTTTTTTGACAAAGCTCTGACGAAAGACAGGCCTTCGTCAGATATGACGTGTCGAAAGTAGAGATGAATGGCGGAAGTTACAGGCGTTTGGTGAAGCGCATATGTGTAGGTTCGTAGCCTTCGCGTAAATAAAAACGGTGTGCGTCTTTGCGCAGAGCACCACAGGATAACTCAAGCAGCTCAGCATCCCACTCACGGGCTTTACTTTCGGCCCAGGCCAGCAGGCGTTGGCCTGTGTTGTACCCGCGCGATTCAGGCATTACAACCAGTTCCTGGACTTCACCAATCCAACGTACATGGTGCAGGTGAAATTGCATTTGCAGGCTAATCATACCCACCGGGTGGTTATCCTGGAGTGCAAGCTGGTAAAAACGCTGCGGATCATCCAGGTTACGAGCCAGCCCACTGAGAAAGGCGTCCCGGTCAAATGTGGTTTGTTTCAGTTCGCAAATGAGCTGGTATAACGTGTCGGCATCGTTAAGCCGGGCAGGGCGGAGTTCGATCGGCATGACGTCTCCTGGAACAGCTGTTGAGTAAGGGATATGCTAATCAACATAGTGTGATTTTTACTATCCCTCAAGTACACCGAAATGCTGAATCAGCAGATTTGCCAGTGTTTGCTGGCAATCTGTTAACGAAACACATTGACGGCATCTTCCAGGCGGGAAGCCTGGTGTCGCACAGACGCTGAGGCCTGGGCACCCTGGTCAACCAGCGTGGCATTCTGGTGAGTAATATGATCAAGTTGATCAACGGCTTTGGTTATCTCAGAAAGACTGTGCGCCTGGTCTGCCGTCGCATCGCTGATTTGAGCGATAAGCTGAGTCACATTTTTCACCTGCTCAACAATATCGTGCATTGTTTCTCCGGCTTTCTGCACTTCTTCTGCTCCGGATTCTACCCGCGAAGAGCTGGACTCAATTAAGTGACGAATATCACTGGCCGCTTTGGCACTGCGTTGAGCCAGGCTGCGAACTTCACCGGCCACGACAGCAAAGCCTTTACCCTGCTCACCGGCCCGGGCTGCTTCAACTGCAGCGTTCAGGGCCAGGATATTGGTTTGAAACGCAATGCTGTCAATCAGAGACGTAATACTGTCAATTTGTTTAGTACTTTCAGCTATTTGGTTCATCGTGGCAATGACTGTTTCCATCACTTGCCCGCCATGGGTGGCTGCATTGCTTGCCTGCCCGGAAAGTTTATTCGCCTGGGCGGCGGTATTGGTATTTTCACGTACGGTATCGGATAACTGTGTCATGGTTGCCAGGGTTTGCTGCACGTTCACTGCTGTTTGCCGGGTGCGCTCATTAAGGTCTTCATTTCCCTGTGCCAGAGCATCACTGCCTGTGCGCACACTACATACCTGGCCACTGACATCATTAATTAACCAGCGAAACATCAGGCCCAACTGGCTGATTGAGCGCAAAGTAATACCAACTTCATCCGAGCGTTGCATATGGTCGACATTATGGTTATTACCTGTTGCTACCATCAGCGCCTGTTTATGCAATTTTTCTGCAGGCGTAGCTATCTGGCGCTCCTGAAACAGGCCTGTCAAAACAAACAAAACCGTATTCAGCCCCAACATAATCAGGTACTCATGCAGTGAGATACTTACAAAATGCATTACTGCTGAGGATAATAGCAGTGCCACCAGTAATGGCAGGCGAATACGCCAGCGCAGCGAGAGTGTTTTGGTTAATGAGAATAGTGAAGAGAACCCTTTTTTGACGACCAGACCATTACGTAATGTCAGCCTGGTTGCGCGCCCTTCATTCATGGCCCGGTAGAGTATTTCGGCTTCGCGAATTTCCTCGCGTGAGGGTTTGGTGCGAATAGACATATATCCTGTTGGTTGCCCATTACGCACAATAGGTACGGCATTCGCCCGTACCCAATAATAATCTCCATTCTTTCGGCGGTTTTTTACCAGCCCGGTCCAGGGTTCCCCGCGTTTTAATGTTGCCCACATATCGGCAAATGCCTGGCGGGGCATATCCGGATGACGTACCAGATTATGTGGCTGACCAATAAGCTCATCACTTGAGAAGCCACTGACTTCAATAAAGCTGTCATTCGCATAAGTGATATAACTCTGAAGATCAGTGGTAGACATCAGTGTCGTGTTGTCCGTCAACTCATATTCAGTGTCTGTCACAAAAGGCTGTTGGCGCATTTGTTTATACCTGGTGTCATTGTGGGATTAACAGATGATTTCGGCATTTCTTAATATATCTTTAGTATTAAAAAGTGATGGGCATCTAAAAAATTTTCACCAGATAATCAGCGGGAATGATTTAATTATGGCTAACAATTAAATTTATTTTTTATTTACTTAATGTGTTGATTCTATATGATTTTAAATATTTGCTTTATGTGTGAATTGTACTACTAAACTAATAGTTTAGTGTTTTACCAGGATATTACCCGATGTAAAAAAGAACGTGACTTTTGTCTAATGTGTCGTAGATGATAAAGGGTACTGAAAAACTATTATTTATTTTTGAAAGTAATAATAAAAACCTCCCACTAGCGGGAGGTGAAACGAATCAGTTCTTCTTAACAAACTCAGATTTAAGTTTCATCGGCCCGAAACCATCGATTTTGCAATCGATATTATGGTCACCTTCAACCAGACGAATATTCTTCACCCGAGTGCCAATTTTCAGCGTGGAAGAGCTTCCTTTTACTTTCAGATCCTTAATCACGGTGACAGTGTCGCCATCAATGAGGGTATTCCCGTTGGCATCCCTCACCACCAGAGTATCATCCTGGTGTGCGGGTTCATCGTCACGCCATTCGTGAGCACACTCCGGGCAGACATACATCAGATTATCCTGGTATGTATATTCAGACTGGCATTTGGGGCATTGAGGCAATTGCATGGCGTATCCTTTTTTGTGTTACTGGTACAGGCACTCTCTGCCAGATATGGAACGAAAAATCAGCCAACTATGGTAGTGGCGAGCCATTTCGGACGAATTCTTCAGAGATAAAGCCGGTAATCCGCAGATAAGTATCATTAAATGGTAAAAACAGGGAGATTATAACTTATTTCTTATGGTTATTGTGTGGTTTTTTTGAGATTGATATGAATTAGTTAATTATAAAAATGTTAATTAACAACAAGATGAGTAAGTAATTTGCCATTTTTATACTTGAGAAGTATCAGTTGCTTTTGATGACGTAATTCTGCTGGTACAGCGGAATCCCCGTGACACCTGGTGCTTATTTTAATGAGAGTGATTCTCAATATTAACTTAACTTAACACAAATTAATGCTGTGAACAGGGAGGGAGAAAGCCTGATTTTTCATTGTCACAATCAATAAGTTGCTTTAAATATGCGAACAACATATCGTGAAAGCTAATAAGATAGTGTTATTCTTCATTGTCGGTTTTAGGTAGCTCACTCTCTTATTGGCTGCCACCGCAATGCAACACTCACTGGTGTGGGAACACTCTTTTTGCTGATTGATACCCTGGGTTTATTTACCTGGGGAGGGTTGTTGCCAGTGTTGTGTCATGCTGACTGATTGAATAGAAAAGAAATCTTTTTGCTTCCTTACCTGCGGGTAATGGTTTTTCTTTATATTAAAAATAAATAGTTCCAGGCTATTTCATAACTAAAAAATAAGGGACGTGATTATCACGCCTGATGATTTGCATTAAGGAAAGGTTCTATGCACACACAGACAGTATTTGAATTAAGCCAGGAGGCGGAGCGGCTATTGCAACTGGCTATTTCGCAGCTTGACTCGATTCAACAGTTCCCTGCTTCAAGTCCACCTGTTGCAGCGACAGACAGCACTGTTGCTGCAAACGCAAACCATTTCAGTCTTAATGGCATACAAAGGCAGCATGAAATCTTGCAAAGTGAGTTGCGTAAGCTCACACATCAAGAAATGGTACTGGCAATTGTCGGCACCATGAAAGCAGGCAAGTCTACGACGATTAACGCCATTATTGGTACAGAAGTACTGCCCAACCGTAACCGGCCTATGACGGCATTGCCAACACTGATTCGCCACACTCCGGGCCAACGGGAACCCCGTCTCTATTTCCCGCATGTTTTGCCCATTGAAGCATTGATGGAGAACTTGCACACCTGCCTGGTACACTCAGACCGGCAAGCGCTGGAAGAGCGTCTGGAAATAGACCACGATATGGAAACCCTGATTCAGCGCATTATTGATAAGCAGGGATTTGAACGGCACTATCTGGGTGCCCAGCCTATCTTTTACTGCCTGAAAAGCCTGAATGACCTGGTACGGTTGTCTCAGGTACTCAATATTGATTTTCCTTTTGCTGCGTATACTGCGATTGAACATATTCCTGTGATTGAGGTGGAGTTTGTTCACCTGTCTGAGCAGGAAACGCCCTATGGTCAGTTGACATTGCTGGATACACCGGGGCCTAACGAAGCTGGCCAGCCTTATTTGCAGCAAATGTTAAAAGAACAATTAAGCCGCGCCTCGGCGGTTATGGTGGTACTGGATTACACTCAACTTAAGTCCATATCCGATGATGAAATGCGTCGGGTGGTGGCACAGGTTGGGGATAAAGTGCCTGTATATGCGCTGGTCAACAAATTTGATCAAAAAGATCGTAATAGCGATGACGAAAAGCAAATTCGCGCTCTGATAGCGGGTTCTTTGATGCGTGGGGTTATCTCGCCCGAACATATTTTCCCGGTGTCTTCAATGTGGGGTTACCTCGCTTACCGGGCAAAACATGAAATTGAACAGCATGGTTGCCTGCCTAATCCAGACCAACATCGTTGGGTGCAGGATTTTGCCGATGCGGCATTAGGGCGTCGCTGGCAACTGGCTGATCTCGCAAACATTCCCCATGTAGAGCAGGCGGCGCAGCTACTCTGGGAGGATTCTTTACTGGAACGCCCCATTAGCACCATCCTGGATGCGGCGCATGGGAAGGCCTCACTTTTTGCCTTGCACTCGGCAGTACAAAAATTAAATAGTTATTCCCGTCTTGCCAGTGAGTTTCTGTTTCTGCGTGCACAAGGGTTAAATATGGATAATGACAGCCTGCAGGCGCATATTCAGAGCCTTGAGCTGGATATTTCCACCTTATATTCGTGTCAGGCTCAGGTTGCCCAACGCATTCAAATGGAAATGGAAGAGGCGATTGGGCAGATAAGCAATCATCTTGACCTGTGCAAGCAGCGGGTTCATGAAGCCCTGAAAAGCTACTTTGAACGCGGTGTTGTGCCAGCAATGATAACGAAAAAAGTGCCCTCATTGCTGTATCATGAACCGGATTTTACCCCGGGAGAAAGGCTGCTGGTTTCTGGTACCGAAAATCTGGCAAGACTCAGTCTGTTTAAGATAAGCCATTCCTGTGAAGCGATCATGACATGGGCTCAGGGCCATATGGCATCGACGCTGTCTGCAATAGCAGAAACACTGAAACAAACGTTAACAGTGATTTTTCGGCAAACACTTGAGCCTATTGAACAACGCCTGAGTGCCGGGCTTGACACTTGTGTCAAGGAGCCTCTCTCTTTGCCGGACATTCAAAATATGTTGCTGGATGCCAGTGTCGCTTCCTGTTTTGCCGATGCGTTGACAGAACAGCGTACCGTCAATACACAAATGCAAACCGGGATTCGTTCCGCAATGCAACGTTGGTTTAATGGTGCAACGGATCAACTGGAGGGGAATACGGATTATTCTCGCCAGTTTGTGATTAACCTTAATGAACTACAGACAAAACTTATCCAGCATATTACTCAGGCCTGTGAACAAATGCGGGGGGCGGTATACGCTCAACTGGATGTATCTGTTACCCAGTGTCTTGCAACATTTTTTGCCGAGGTGACTGGTGCGCTGGAGGCCATTCAGCGCAACCTGAATCACTGCATGCTGGCCCGCCAACAAAGCCATGAACAACAACAAGGGTTACGTAAACGCGTACAGCACTGCCTCACAACAGTCACATTTATTCGGGAAGATACACGTTTATTGCAGGAAGATATTCAGACGCTGCTTAAAGCGGAACAATAATAATGACGTATTCATCATTAATTGAAATACCAGAAGAAACGCTGGAGTGTATTAATGGTAAGTTTGTTGTCGACCTTGCCAGCGATATTGACCTGCGACGGGAGCGCTACCGCCACCCACAGAGCAACCAGTTTTGGATGCATCTGCAGGCGGTATTTCGCCAGAAACTCCCTGCCGGTCAAGTTTTGCATGCCAGTGAAATGGCGATGGATCATGGCGATGTTAACCTGGCCTGGCTTCAGTGGTTTATCAGTCAAATGGCACTGAGTCAGTTTGCTCTGACTTCGCTGGCTGCACGGGTCCAGGTGTTGCGTGCCAGTTGCCCTCCCGGTCATGAGCGAGAAAATCATCTGCTGCAACTGCAATCTCTGATAAGCCAGCGTCAGCAGCGGCTGGACGCTCAACTGAAAAAGCCAGACAGCCTTAACCAGGCCCAGGTTCATTGTGAGCAAGTGTTTGCCCGTTGGCGTACCGGGCATTATCAGCGCTTTTCTCCGGCTTCGCGCTGTTATATTGCGCTGGAGGAATTGCGTTGGGGATTGTTTGGCGATGTGTGCCGTGCGCATGAGGCCATAGATTCTCGCTCCCTGTTGGAATCGGTTCGGGAGCAGGCTGTTGCGCAGCTGGCTTATGATATTGGTGCATCAGCACGAACCCGGCACTTCTATCATCAGTGGCTTACATTTCCTCCCGCCACTGGCATGATGGACCTGAAAGCACTACTGAGCTGGTTGGGAGACTGGAGCCATGGAGAGTATCAACCTGTTACATGGTCAGTGACGCAAAGTTGGCAAAACATTGCGCTGGGTATGCCACGTATTTGCTCTGCTTCCCGTCTGGCAGGTAGCATGGTAGATGAAATCTTTGACCTGGCAGATGTCGACTAACAGTTTTGGTGGGCAACAAGGGGAAAACAGGTTTGCCCCTTGTTGTATGGGCAAATACAACCCCGGTTTTTATTTCCCCAACCCATGGTATCTGGTGGCATTAAGGTGTTGCCCGGTTTTGAACACTAGATTGTGGCTCTTCACGTTTTTCATTACGACCAACCGACAACAGCAATCTAAAGCTACGGATATGTAATATCTGTCCGGGTGTTTTTTTCGGGAAAACAGATTTCTTTTTTTGCCGCCGCTAACACACTGATTCTTCTCATTTATGTAAAATACTCAATCCTTAGCAAGGAAAGAATGACTTGATTTTAGCAAACTAAAAATGATAATCGGTCTCAAAATTATAAATCTTATCATTTATAAAAAGAGAGAAAAGCCGTGTCAAACCGCCAGTCAACTTGTGTGGGCAAAGGGCCTTGTATATTGGCGTTGCTCATCAGTAGCGCTATTTTCCCGTCACTTGCTGCGGGCACAGCAACGGACAGCCAGTCAACAAATACCTCAAAGCCCAGGGCTACTCACTCCCAGAAAGTAGACACCATTACGGTGACCGCTTCACCCGACACTTCCTTCCAGCCAGGTGGCGATGAACTGGTTCCCGCTTATCTGGACGGGCAAGTCGCAAATGGCGGCCGTCTGGGAATGTTAGGTGAGCAAAGTGCCATGGATGTCCCTTTTAATGTGGTGGGATATACCTCTAAGTTAGTCCAGGACCAGCAGGCACATACCATTGCCGATGTCGTGGCAAATGACGCTGGCGTGCAGTCCAGCCAGGGTTACGGCAACTTCGCTGAAACATATCGTATTCGTGGTTTTACGCTCGATGGCGATGACATGACAATGGGAGGCCTGCCTGGTGTGGTTCCTCGCCAGGTAGTTGATACCCAAATGCTGGAGCGCGTTGAAATTTTCAAAGGCGCGAACGCACTATTAAATGGTGCGGCCGGTTCTGGTGTCGGCGGCATGATCAACCTGGAACCTAAACGTGCAGAAGATACGCCAGTTACCCGCGTTGGCGTGGATTACACCTCGGATTCCCAATTAGGGGGAACACTGGATGTGGGCCGCCGGTTTGGTGATAACAACCAGTTCGGTGCGCGTGTGAACCTGGTTCACCGTGAAGGTGAAGGTGCGGTAGATAACGATAAACGCCGTACCACTCTGGCTTCGCTTGGGCTGGATTATAAAGGTGACCGCCTGCGTTCTTCGCTGGATTTTGGTTACCAGAAGAAAACCTTCCATGGCAGCCGTAATGGTGTGAATATCAGTGGTGTCGATTTTATTCCGGCAGTACCCGGGCATACCACGAATTACAGTCAAAAATGGGGCTACAGCGATATCGAAAACGAATTCGGTATGGTGAAATCAGAGTATGATTTGCTCGATGAAGGCCACCTGACAGCGTATGCAGCATTGGGGGGGCAACATGCTCATGAAACCGGGACATATACCACACCAGCGTTGACGGATACCCTGGGTGATGCCACAGTTTCACGCATGGACACCAATACCATTATCAATACTTTCAGTGGTATGGCAGGTCTGCGAAGTAAGTTCGATACTGGCTTTGTGTCACACAATGTTAACGTGGGTTATGCGGCATCTACCAGCCAGACGCGTGCCGCTTACAAAATGGCGCTGTCACCCACCGCCACAACGAATATCTACGACCCGCAGTCTGTCTCTATGCCAGGCACAGACTATTCTGGTGGCAAATATTCCGACCCGGCTCCAACCATTCGTAGCCGTACTCAGGGCTGGCTGTTAAGCGATACGCTGGGTGTGCTGGACGATAAATTACTGTTTACCCTGGGTGCTCGCTATCAAAAAGTGGTTCTGGTCAACTATGACTATAACTCCGGAGCGGAAACCTCGCATTTCGAAGACAACCGCTGGATGCCGACTTATGGTGTTGTTTATAAGCCATGGAAGCCGGTTTCTTTGTATGCCAACCATACCGAAGCTTTACAACCAGGTGATTCCATTGGTGTGGGCGCACTGAATTACGGCCAAAGCCTGGGCATCATTCACTCCAAACAAAACGAAGTGGGTGTAAAAATGGATTTTGGCCGCGTGGGAGGTTCCCTCGCATTATTTGAAATCAAAAAACCTTCAGCGATTAACGACTATGTCGGCTCAGGTTACTACACCCGCCTGGATGGTGAGCAGCGTAACCGTGGTATTGAACTGAATGTGTTTGGCGAGCCAGTACTTGGCCTGCGTTTGAATGCCAGCACCACCTGGATAGACCCGGAACTGTCTAAGACAGAAAGTGGCACCAACGATGGAAACGATGCCATTGGTGTGCCGCGTTTTGTGGGGGTGCTGGGCGCAGAATATGACATCCCCCATGTGGAAGGGCTGACAGCAACCGCGCGTGTCAACCATACTGGCTCACAGTATGCCGATGCCGCGAACACCAAAAAACTGGACAGCTACACCACACTGGATTTAGGTGTGCGCTACCGGATGCGTATTAACGAAGACAAAAATGAAATGGTATGGCGTGTTGGTGTTGAAAACGTCACCAATGAGAAATACTGGTCTTCTGTAGAAAGCTATGGTTATTACATCTTCCAGGGCGACCCTCGAACCCTGAAAGTATCGATGACCTACGATTTCTAACGTTAACTGTGCCTTATTTAATCCCTCCGGCTACCTAAATATGTAGCCGGTTTATTTATCCTCTGTTAAAAAAACAGGTAATAAATCTGCATTTGGGGTCTGTATAGATAATGTTATTTTAATAAGAGTACCTGCAGTGTTTTTATTAAAGAGAAACATAAATCATGTATATGACTCTGGCTATCTCAGGTGCTGTAAAATTGACATTCATTGTAAATAATAACTATTATTATTAATCCTGATTTTCTGCTATTGCTTCCACATCAGCCATTCATGCCTACTATATTTGGTAGTTTCAGCCAGAGTATTTTTACCACGATCCCCGGCTGTTATGTTTTCCCTGGTCTTGAATATAAATAAAACTGGCTGGGGAATATGTGTTTCTATATTCATCATTCTGATACTAAAGTGTTTTCCAGGGTAAACCATTTTTTTCTTCAGTACCGTGCTGAATCGAATAAATCTCATGCCCAGCTAAACAGTTTTTTTAGTATTACTTGAATATCGTGTAAACATCTGCGCTTTTGTGCCGATAACAGACGAGTATATGTCTATTCTCAGGGAAAAAGGATGAATACTCTTTTCACAAAGTCACTCGCCGGGAGCGTAATAACGGTGACGTCGTCGTTGTCTGACAATTCCAGCCGCGCCACTTCCGGATATTCAACAAAAACAAAAGATGCTGAACGTGCACAAGATGTAAGTAGCAGTGCTGATATAGCTCTGCAGCAGGATAGCGGCGTGACTGTTTCGCTGAATTATTCTGTTGAATCGGCGGAAGCCATTGCGCCAGAACAACTGGATGGCCTGGCTTCTTTATCTCAACGCCTGGCAAAAAGCCCCAGCTCGTCTAACCCACTCTTTACCGATAAGGCTACGGCAACTGATGCGGTGAGCTTCACCGGGTTTTATTACGCAGCGGCAGACGGCATAACAGCGGATCAACTGGCTGAAAAACTGCACACTGCACTGAGTAGCGTACCGGGTAGCGGGACCCAGTTAACCGATTCAATGGATCTTGCGATGACGCAGGCCAAACTGAATAAGCTGGTGGATGAGAATATTGCCGCAGACTGGCAACCGCTTGCACGGCAGACTGTACAGCAGTTTATCCAGGCAAAGGTAACAATGCAGGACAATGAGTGGCAGTCTCTGGCTAAACAAGACATTGCTCTGGCCGCTTCCCGCGGGGATGATGCCAGCCAGGCCCAGGCAGAATCAGACCTGGCGGTATTACAGGCAGGTAACAGCCATCATCAGCAGTTACGCACTGCATTTCTTGAACTGACTCGTGATACAACGAACAGTGACGACTGGTTTAGCACTTTCTCTGCGGCTATACATGGCAAAGGTGCTCTGGAATATGAAGAGCAAATGCATGTCCAGGCATTGAGCAAGCAATGGCAGGCATTATAGCTACAGCCATACTGTACTCGTCGCTCAGTTTATTATCACTGACAATCGATGCTGGCAGTGTTGGTTGAGCTACGTAGTGTATTGTTTTATGCCTGACGGGTGAGGTGCACTGCACTGCTTCCCTGAGTGCCGGATACCATCCGGCCAGGCCTCTTCCTGCTTACGCTGCAACGCCCGTGTTCATCACAGCATCGATTTGTTCCCGCCAGATAAGTTGTTCTGGCATACCTTCACTACGCTGACCATAGAGCTGTGCTATCTGAGTACCATCAGCAGCAAACAGTTCCAGGCTGGTAACAAATCCTTCCCGGGTGGGTTTACGTGTGACCCAGGTTTCGGCAATGTTATGCATATTTAATTGCAACGAAAATGCCGGATTTGCCACATGCAGTTGTTTGTTTGCTGCTGTCACCTTGTCAACTGGCCCTGTGAAAATTTGCACGCAACCCCGGCTGGCGACAAAAATCATTATCTCATTTTGCGCTTTTTCAGCCTGGACCAGGATTTGTTGTACGGCATCATTATCAACCAGGCAGGCAAGGTCAGCTCCTACCGCACGGAATGCCTGTTGGCGTGAAACTTCATGATTTTTCAGCAGACTAAAGAATTGATGAACATCGGTCATTGCGCGCCATTCATGCTCAAGCGCCTGTGCATTAACAGCGCCAGAGTGTAATGGCACCGGGTAAGGGCGCAAATCCAGTTCCCGGTGTTTGCGTAAACTGCATTCGCTAATCAGTTCACTCCAGGCGTTAAGGTCTGTGTGCTCAGTTGTGAAGACGCTGAGTACGGCGCTGCCCTGGTTATCAAAAATCTGAATACTTCTGCGTAGACCCTGTGTGGTTTGTTCATCTACGGCAAAGGCACAATGCCACTGAGCAGGAAACAGGCGGAGATCCAGAGCGCGTGGGTTCAGGACAATACCATGTTGCCCCAGCCGCAGGTTGTCATAACGGCCAACTAGCTTATGAATAGCGTAAGGATTTCGGGTAATATTTTTTATCTCACCCACCAGGGAAAGCCCGTGCAGCAAGGCTGTGAAATCAGGGCGTAGCTGGACTACATCCTGTCCCAGTCGGCAAAAGAACAACTCTGCTTCACTAATAGCCATTTGCGCTGCGAGTTCACTGGTATGTTTTTGTGGGTGTGTGGTTTTGAGTGACAGGTAATGTTGATAACGACCATTCATAAATCCATTCTCCTAAATAACCCCGAAGCAGAACCAGAGAAGACAACGGGCAGGGGGACAGCACAGGAGGCCAGACACTGTGTTAAGGTTACAATAGTGTTAGCAATATGGAATAAAGCTAATATAAACACGCAGTGTAAGCAATGCATTCTCTGATAATGAGAATTGTTCTATGTTTGGCGTGTTCGTTCAGCGCATAGAGATGATTTGGCGAGTGTGGCTCGTAAGCCAGCAACGGGTGGAAAGTTGATTATTCAGGTGAATGAGCGTGTTATTTATGAACGAAAGCGTGACGGTGGATTTCCGGATGCACCTATTATCAAGCAGCGGGTCAGGGTTCTTTGCTTGCCGGGACGCAGCCCAGGTCATGGTGATTTGCCTTGCACACCGCTTTCTTAATCTGGCGGTGTTTAAGCGTTTTCTGGCGGATTTATCTGTACATTGTAAAGTTCAGTGATTGTTGTGTTGTATTGAGCTTTTTTCTTCTTAAATGCGTAAAATTCGATTTTCAATGTATTGCATGGCAACACCTGTTTCTTATTTTGGTGGCTGGTCGTGTATACGCCCGTTAATTGCCCATTAATCAAGGAGTGAACGATGGCTACGCACTTTGCACGGGGGATACTCTCTTACCCACATAATTTGTCGCCACGCCTTTCAGCCCAGGCGCTGAAATATTCGCAGCAACTTCCTCCCCATAAACGTAACCGCTTTCTTGCTTCACGTAGTTTGCTGGCTGAACTGATGTTTATGTTGTATGGCATTGCTGTGTTGCCAGAAATTACTTTTGAGCAGGGGCGCCCACGTTTTATTAGTGAGGAATTACCCGATTTCTCGGTGGCTTATGCGGGAAACTGGGCTGGTGTGGTGGTGGCAACTGAAGGTAAATGTGGTCTGGATATGGAGCTTCAGCGCACCATTATTAACGCGCCTGCGGAGCGTGAGGGCCTGAGCAGTAATGAAGTCATCTGGATTAATAACCAAACCGATCCGAAAGAAGCCTGGGTCCAGATTCTGGCGGTGCGGCAAAGTCTGGGAAAACTGATTGGTCAACCCAATAATATTACCCATGAACTGCAATTATTGCCGGGGGTTGGACGGTTGCGTTTTGCGCCTATGGCACTGGTTGAAACGATTTGTGATGCAGAAGATCTGCTGGTGTGGTCTGTGGCAGGTGCTCCGGCAGCAGAACGCCTGAAGTTGTGGGAGTTTAATACAGCTTCTGGCTGGCGAGTGTTAAGAGATTTGCAGGAAAGGGCACATGACCCGGATACCCGGTTAATGCGCTTTACCAGTATGCCGGCAGATAAGGCATTAATTATTAAGTAATATATCAGTTGCAAGTATGCTGGTGTGCATCAACGGGTTAACTGACGGGTAGATCAAGCATACCCGGCATAAATAATAAATGGCTGCCTGGATTAACTCCCTCTGGCAGCCATTTTTTTAACATGAAAAGCGGGTATCAGTGTGCGTCAATAAACACAATTTTCAGCACAAACAACAGTGCGACAACCACCACACATGGGCTCAGGTCACGCAGGCGGCCAGTGCCGATTTTCATCACACAATATGAAATAAAGCCCAGTGCGATACCTTCTGTAATTGAGAAGCTGAACGGCATCATGACTGCAGTAATAAACGCGGGGACGGCTTCCGTCAGGTCTTTCCAGTCAACACGAGTCAGGCTGGCTGTCATCAGCACGCCCACATAAATCAGCGCACCTGCGGCGGCATAGTCAGGTACCATTCCGGCCAGTGGTGACAGAAAAATAACCAGCAGGAACAGCAAGCCTACCACTACCGCTGTTAACCCGGTACGCCCACCGACAGATACCCCGGAAGAAGACTCAATATAAGCAGTCACTGAAGAGGTGCCAATAAATGCGCCTGTTACAGAGGAAATACTGTCAACAAACAGTGCCTGTTTCATACGCGGAAACTTGCCTTTCTTGTCGGCCAGGCCTGCTTTATCGGTAACACCAATCAGCGTGCCGGAGGAGTCAAACAGGTTCACCAACATGAAAGAAAAAATAACCCCGGCCAGACCAATATTGAATGAACCCGCCAGGTCAACATGGCCGAAAACAGTATGCACATCTGGTGGAGCAGAGACGATACCGGTGTAGTGGACATCACCCATCATCCAGCCCAACAGAGATGTGATAACAATGGAAATCAGTACTGCGGCGTGAATATTACGCGACGCGAGAATGGCGATAATAAAGAACCCAATAATACCAAACAACACCGAGTGCGAGGTCAGGTTACCAATAGAAACCAGCGTATCTTTATTTGCGACGATGACACCTGCGTTTTTCAGCCCCATCATCGCAATGAACAGGCCAATACCACTGGTGATCCCGACGCGCAGACTCACGGGAATATTGGATATCATCCAGTAGCGAATTTGGAAAATAGTCAGTAATAACAGGCCAATGGCGCCCCAGAAAATGGCTCCCATCCCAACCTGCCACGGCAGGCCCATTGCGCCCACCACCACAAAGGCAAAAAAGGCGTTCAGCCCCATCGCCGGAGCCAGCGCAACGGGCAAATTAGCAAAAATCCCCATCAGGATGCTGCCAAATGCTGCAATCAGGCAGGTAGTGACAAATACCGCACTGGTATCCATTCCCGCAACGCCGAGAATTTGTGGGTTAACAAAAACGATATACACCATGGTCAGGAAGGTGGTGAAACCGGCAATTACTTCCGTGCGTACGCTTGTCCCGTGAGCGCGTAATTTGAAGATGCGCTCCAGCAATCCCTGGCGCTCTGCCGGGGAGGTGTGTAGTTGATTCATTATCAATTTCCGGTAAAGGAAGAAAAAAACGTCGCTATCCTATACCAAAATGCATAAAGGGAGTGGCAATCGCCGGATTTTTTTCACTGATTAGCGCATACGGGATCGATTGCATTGCACAAACCACGTAAAGTAACTGCTCAACTTATACATTCAGGAAAACCCATGTCAGCCATTGAAGCTATCTTTTTCGACTGCGACGGGACGCTGGTCGATAGCGAGGTGATTTGTTCCAAAGCGTATGTGCATATGTTCCATGAGTTTGGTATTACCCTGAGCCTGGAAACCATGTATCAGCGCTTTAAAGGCATCAAGCTTTACGAAATCATCGATACAATCAATGATGAGCACGGTGTTCAACTGGACAAAGCTGAACTGGAACCTGTATATCGTGCTGAAGTGGCACGTTTGTTTGAGAGCGAACTGGTAGAGATCCCGGGGGCGCGTGCGCTGGTTGAATCTGTGACGGTTCCTGTATGCATTGTCTCCAATGGTCCCGTGTCTAAAATGCAACAGTCACTGGGTAAAACGGGGATGTTGCACTTTTTCCCCGGGCGCCTGTTCAGTGGCTACGATATTCACTGTTGGAAACCAGACCCGGCATTGATGTTTCACGCTGCAACAGCCATGCAAGTGAACCCGGAACATTGCATTTTAGTTGATGACTCGATGGCCGGTGCTCAGGCGGGAGTGGCTGCGGGAATGCATGTATTTTATCTTTGCGCTGACAAACATAACCAACCGATACACCATCCACGCGTCACTGTTTTTTATGATTTAGCGCAATTGCCCGCATTGTGGCAGGCCCGGGGCTGGGATGTGACGGAATAACACCCCCCCGGTCCTTGTCTTCGTGCAGCCAGTGTTATGCCATGCGCTGTCTGTACGGTCGTCAAAACTGCAGGCATGACTGCCTTTATCTTCATTTATCGAATGAAATTTAATATTAATCAGAATAATATTCCTTATAATTATTAATTACCGCCTTTATTTCTTATAAATGCATTTTTTACTGATATAAAATTCCTGCCTTCGTTGTGCTCATGTAGCATGCCGCTACGAAAAATTTCACTCATTCGTTTCAGAATCCGGCGGGGCCGGTCGTTTTACTCAGTATCCGGGTACGCGTAGTGAACTGCCTGGCTCTTATGGTTCATGTCAGCGGCTGAGTTGTGTCGCTTACCTGATAAATTCAACATAAAGAGGCATGTAATGAATAAAGTGCGCTTTTTCAGGTGAATAAAACGATTACCTCTGTAGTGCTGGTGGGGGTTGTCGCAGGCTGTAACGAGAAAACAACAGGAGTTGAACCCGTGAAATTTGTCAATATGGAAAAGTTGTTAGTGGATTCGGGGCTGGCGGAACAGGAATCTGCACATTTGCGTCTGGTAAATGAACACCTGAAACAGAGTGCAGAAGTGGCTATTAAATCAGAAGAATAAAACGCATCAGTCACCAGCCATTAATACTCTTACAGGCATTATAACAGTAGTACCCGCAGTTCCCAGCCTGCCGGTGACCTAAAGGATTTCACCAGTATGAAAATTTGCGTTATTTCCGATGACAGTTATTTTTCTGTAGGTGTTGCTGCAACTATGGATAAATTTTGCATGGTACAGCATTATTGCCCTGAAAAAGCATTAACACTGCCAGTCAGTGAGCTTGAGCAATACTTTTATATTGTTCTGAATATTCACAATCGTATGCTATACAGGAAAGTGAGCTTAAGATTAATGCGTTGCAGAACAGAGAAGGTAATATTGTTACCTCACTGGCATCGCCTTGCTCGTAATTTTCGCCGGTTATTTACACCATTAAAGATAACACCAGCTGAATTGCGTGGGTTATTGATGTGTGAACCCTTATGCAGGCAGGGTGCGGGAAAGGTGGCACTTAAGGCGTCTTATTTTGATATTTATCAGTCTATTATGGAGGGGGATAACTATAATTATTTGGCGGAAAAAAATGAAATCACCTATAAGCATATTTTTTATATGAAAAAAACCATACTGAAACAGTTGGGTATAGATAAAGTAAACCCAGGAAATGTCTTTCTGGCTGAGTCCGTATTCCTTGGGTTACAGGGGCGTAATCAAATTGAATTTGTTTCCTGAAATAAAATAAGTGTGAATTTTCGCATGCCGGTAGCGGGAAAATGGAGATAATTTACGCATAAAATCTGAAAAAGTCATAACCTGAGTACTTTTCGTTATTTGCGAAATCAGTTGGTCTGTGCTGTCATTATGTTTTAAAAAAATGGCAGGTTATACGATATGTTGACAAGGAAATTTCTCACCGGGTTGTTACTTACCGCTCTTTTTCCCGCCAGTGCGGCACTGGCAGCGGAAAGTACGCTGGTTTATTGTTCTGTGGCATCCCCTGAGTCTTTTAACCCGCAATTAGCCAGCTCAGGCCCAACTTTTGTTGCCAGTTCACAAACACTGTATAACCGCCTGGTGACATTCGACCCGAAAGACAACTCGCCAGTTCCTTCTCTGGCAACCTCCTGGACCATCAGCCCCGATGGCAAAACCTATACCTTCACTCTGCGCAAAGGCGTTAAATTCAACAGCAATAAATATTTTACTCCCACGCGGGATTTTAACGCCGATGATGTCATTTTCTCGGTAATGCGTCAGAAAGACCCAAATAACCCTTACCATAATGTGTCACACGGTAGCTATGAGTACTTTAATGACCTGGGGCTGTCATCCCTTATTAAAGACGTCAAAAAGCTGGATGACTACCATGTTCAGTTTGTGCTGACGAAGCCTGACGCCGCATTTCTGGCTGACTGGGGCATGGATTTCGCGTCGATTTTATCTGCGGAATACGCTAATGCTATGCTGAAAAAAGGCACACCAGAGTATGTGGATACCTGGCCAATTGGTACCGGGCCTTATGCGTTGCAGCAATATAAAGTGGATTCCCTGATTCGTTACATTGCGAATCCGAATTACTGGGATGGCGAAGTGCCGACCAAACACCTGATTTTCTCCATTACCCCTGACGTACAAACCCGCCTGGCAAAACTGGAGAAAAACGAGTGCCAGATTATTCCTGCACCCAGCCCGGTACAGTTTGGCGCTATCAAAAAAGACAAGGATCTTACCTTGCATTCGATTGACGGGCTGAGCGTTGGCTACCTGGCATTTAATACCGAGAAAAAGCCTTTCGACAATGTGCTGGTGCGCCAGGCGCTGAATTATGCCGTGGATAAAAAAGCGATTGTGGACGCCGTATTTATGGGGTCAGGAACGGTGGCGAAATCACCCATTCCCCCAACGATGATGGGCTACAAAAAAGATTTGCCGGATTACGATTACAACCCGGAAAAAGCCAAAGCTCTGTTGAAACAGGCGGGATATGCGAATGGCTTTGAAACCAATTTATGGTCTATGCCGGTTCAGCGCCCGTATAACCCTAACTCGCGGCGTATTGCGGAAATGATCCAGAGCGACTGGGCGAAAGTGGGCGTGAAGGCCAAAATCGTTACCTGGGAGTGGGGCGAATATCTGTCAGGCCTGCGTAAGGGGGAGCATGCAACCGCGCTGTACGGGTGGATGTCAGATAACGGGGATTCGGATAATTTTGCCGACACACTGCTCAGTTGCGACAGCATTAAAAGTGGTTCCAACGCGGCCCACTGGTGTAATAAAGACTACGATGCTCTGGTCACCAAAGCGAAAGAAACCAGTGACCCGGCAGCACGAGCAAAACTATACCAGCAGGCACAAACCATTTTTTACCAGCAGGCGCCCTGGCTGACGTTAGCCAATGGGAAAACTTTCTATGCTACCCGCAGCAATGTGACCGGGTACAGTGTCAGCCTGATGGGAAGTGATTTCTCGAAAGCGAAACTGAACTAATACAGAAAAACACAGGGCGTGACACGCCAGTGTCGTCACCACCGCACCAGGGATGGCGCGGTGATTAGTTACCCAACTCTTGTTTGCGGTGATACATGCGCCGTGGATGGCCTGGTTTGCCATAACGCATTTCAACATCCAGAAAGCCGTTGTCCACACAGTGCTCCAGGTAACGCCGGGTGGTCGTTTTACTGAGCCCGGTCTGATTTACCACATCATCAACGGATAACACCGTGTCATGAGGGCTGGCAAATAAGCTTTGCACCCGGCTTAAGGTTTGTTCCTCAATCCCTTTATTACCGTTTTCTGTGCGGTAATTTTTGCCTTGTAACTGGTAGAGCGAATCCACATTACGCTGATCGACAATTTTCCAGGTGCGTTGCTGCTCATTAAATTGCACAAAGCGCGCCAGAGACTGATCCAGCCTTTTCCATGATACAGGTTTAAGAATGTAGTCGAAGGCTCCATTGCGAATCGCCTGGCTACAGGTGTCCATATCACTGGCGGCAGTAATAAAAATCACTGAGCATTTGTGTTCCGCAATCCACGGGCTGTTCATCAAACTTATCCCTTTACCATCTGGCAGGTAATTGTCCAGCAAGACCAGACCAGGACGCAGATGCTGTAGCAACTGACGGGCATCAGCAAGAGAGGTGGCTGTACCTGCATAGCGTAGTTGTGGGTGGTTACGGAGTAATTCAGCATGAAGCTCCGCCAGTGGTGCTTCATCTTCCACAATCAACACATCAATGGGTTCCAGTTGCATACACAGTTTCCTCTTCTGATGGAGCAAGGGCTGGCACACAGGGTATAAACAGTGAAAAAACCGTGCCAGAAGGAATATTATCAGCCACTTCAATGCTGCCGCCAGCCTGGTTGACATAGCTGGCGATAAGATAAAGCCCCAGACCGTGGTCGCCATGTTGTTTGGTGGTGACACCGCGTTCAAAAATATGCTCACGGATTGCCGGATCCAAACCAACACCGTGGTCTGCGACTTCAATAATCAGCTCCCGGCTGGATAAGCGAATCAGCACTTCAACAGGAAGATGTGCACCGCTGGCACGTTGGGTGGCCTCAATAGCGTTATCCAGCAGGTTGCCAATCACGGACAAAAGCCCGGATTCAGTAAGCCCGTGGAAAGGTTCACGCATTTCACACGCCGGATCAAAACGTAATGTGACACCTTTCTCGCGTGCTCGCGCTGTTTTGCCTAATAGCAACCCGCACAGCGTGGGCGACTGAAAGCGGTCAGAAATAAAGTCCAGGCACTCCTGGTCATGTTCTGACTGGCTTTGAATATACGCAGTTGCTTCCTGATAGCGCCCCATATGCAGTAAACCCGCCAGTGTCGCCATATGGTTTAGCTGTTCGTGCCGCATGATACGCAGGTTATCCAGATACCGCTTAACCTGGCTGAGTTGTGCTGCCATGGCATCAATATCGTTACGATCCCGGAAAGTAATTACCCAACCCTGTAACTTTCCTTCCAGCATAATCCGTACCCGGCTGGCGATAACCGTCAGGTGGTTAAAACAGCAAATCTCATCATGGGTATCCTGCTGCAACATGGTGTCAGGGTGAAAAAAGTGCACCGGGTCAATCAATTCTGATAAAGGTTTGCCGCGAACTTCGCGCGAGGATTGAGTCAGTCCGAGTAAATGTTTGGCGGCCTGGTTGATCACCGCAATACGGGATTGAGCATCAATGGCAATCACCCCTTCATAGATAGATTCCATCAGCGCTTTTTGTTGGCGAACTAATAAACCGATCTCCCGTGGTTCCAGAGAGAAAATTTGTTTTTTGATACTACGAGTAAAAAACCACGAAAAAACAAATAACGACATCAGGATAAAGGCAGCAGATAACGCGATATTAACCACTTTTCGTGCAGTAATGTTGTCGAGGTAACTTTTTAAATAACCAACAGAAACAATACCAATAACCTTACCCTGATTATCAAAAATAGGCGATTTACTGCGCAATGAAATACCCAAACCACCTTTGCGAATAGTAGTAATTGTTTTTCCTTTCAGAACAGACTGATTGTCACCACCCACTAGTTTTGTGCCAACCCGGTCGTTAAATACTGAGTGAAAAAGATGCCTGGCATGTTCATCACCAATAACAATAAAACTGGCATCACTGCGTTTAGCTACCAGCGTCATGAACTGGTGAATTTGCGCTATATCATGGTGTGCGACAGCCGTTTTCAGTGAAGGGATAAGCGCTATCTCCTGAGCCTGAATGCGGGCGCGTACACTCATTTCCTGGTACAACTGGCGGCTCATATCAACATAGTAATAGACGCCAAGCAGCACAAATAACCCCATGAAAAACACCACAAGGGAGACGAACAGTTTTACCTGGAACGAGAGTTTCATTATTTGCTATAACGCGCTTATTAAAAGAATAATTTTACCATTTTTTATGTGCCCGTCGTTGTTGCTATAAAAAACTTGTGATCCTCTACACAGCCTGAATTGACAGAAAATTAATTTAATAAATGAAATTTGATATTTTGTTACTGAAAATAATAAACTCCATAAACACCACGCAATTAAATATGCAGTACGTCACATATTATAATAAACACCATTAACACCATACAATCCATTAAAACTTCCTGCTTAATATGTATTCCCTCACATTATATAGGTTCTTGCTCTTTTAATCTGATCTGGAACAATAACTAAGGGGCTTAATAATGAGCACGACTGATGATTCTTACTCTGTACCCCAGAACCCGGATAATCTGACCCAGGTCTCGTTGAAAGAAAAATGGTGGCATATCCTCGATACCTGGAAAATCGGCATTATCCCGCTGCCGCTGTTTGTGCTGGCCGGATTGCTGATTGCAGTGGATTGCCTGGGGGGAAAATTACCCAGTGATATCGTCGTTATGGTGGCGACACTGGCCTTTTTTGGCTTCGCGTGTGGCGAATTTGGTAAACGCCTGCCTGTCATTGGCAAAATGGGTGCTGCGGCGATTTGTGCCACATTCATTCCTTCTGCACTGGTGCACTACGGATTGTTGCCGGATGTCGTTGTGGAATCCACCACCAAATTCTACAAATCCACCAACATCCTCTATCTCTATATTTGCTGCATTATCGTGGGCAGCATTATGAGCATGAACCGTACCACGCTGATTCAGGGATTCCTGCGTATTTTCTTCCCGATGCTGTGTGGTGAAGTGGTGGGAATGGTGGTGGGGATGGGCGTTGGCCTGGCGCTGGGCATGGAACCGTTCCAGATCTTCTTCTTTCTTATTCTGCCCATTATGGCGGGTGGTGTGGGGGAAGGGGCGATACCGCTTTCCATTGGCTACGCCACATTGTTGCATATGGACCAGGGTGTGGCGCTGGGGCGTATTTTGCCGATTGTGATGCTCGGCAGCCTGACCGCCATTATTATTGCCGGCAGCCTGAACCAGTTGGGTAAACGTTACCCGCATTTAACCGGGGAAGGTGAACTGATGCCGGGGAAAAATACTCAGGCAGCAGGCCCTCTGACCGCAGCGTTTAGTGGTAAAACCGATGTCACCACTATCGCTTCCGGTGCGTTGCTGGCGGTATTGTTATACATGCTGGGCATGCTTGGTCATAAATTGATTGGCCTGCCAGCTCCCGTCGGTATGTTGTTTATCGCCGTATTTATCAAACTGGTTCATGGTGTTTCCCCACGCCTGCTGGAAGGCTCGCAGGTGGTTTATAAATTCTTCCAGACTTCCGTGACTTACCCAATTCTTTTTGCTGTCGGTGTTGCCATTACTCCCTGGGAAGAACTGGTTCACGCTTTCACGTTCACCAACCTGTTAGTGATTGTCAGCACAGTCAGCGCACTGGTTACCACCGGGTTCTTTGTTGGCAAAAAGATAGGTATGCATCCCATTGATGTGGCTATTGTTTCCTGTTGCCAGAGTGGCCAGGGTGGTACCGGCGATGTCGCGATTCTTACTGCGGGTAACCGGATGTCCTTAATGCCTTTTGCACAGATAGCCACACGTATTGGTGGAGCAATAAATGTCTCCCTGGCTCTGCTGTTCCTCGGCAACTTTTTAGTCTGACTGACAGGTTTTACCGCTATGAAAATTGCAAGTTACCAACATCTTGGGCGCCATAGTTATGGCATTGTCACACCAGATGGTTTTATTGACCTGGGCATGCGCCTTGGTGACCGTTGGCCGAGCCTCAAAGCACTGTTGGCAGGGAATGCTCTGCCTCATGCTCAGGCACTGGCGCAGCTAAGCGCCGACGTGAGTTTTGATGATGTCGTGTTTCTGCCCGTAATCAGCCAGCCGGAAAAGATCCTGTGCGTCGGCATGAATTATGCCGAAAAACGCCGGGAATTTGATCAACATGATCCTGCGCCAACCTTGTTTGTCCGCTTCCCGGATTCACAAACCGGGCATAACCAGCCGGTGATGAAACCGCACTACTCCAGCGAGTTTGATTACGAAGGGGAACTGGCGGTGATCATTGGTCAGGGCGGTGAGCAAATCACGCGTGACCAGGCGCTGAAACATGTCGCCGGGTATAGCTGTTATATGGATGGTTCCGCCAGGGACTGGCAGCACACCTGGTTTACTGCGGGTAAAAACTGGCCGCAGACCGGTGCATTTGGCCCCTGGATGACCACGGCAGATGCGATTCCCGACCCCCACCAACTGGCTATTCGCACCTGGCTGAATGGTCGTATGGTGCAGGAAGACAATACAGCCAGCATGATCCACAGCGTGGCGGAATTGATTGAATACATCAGTACATTCACCCGCCTGAATCCGGGAGATGTCATTATTACCGGGTCACCTGGGGGGGTTGGCAAAAAACGTAATCCGCCACTGTTTATGCATGAAGGCGATCACATTGAAGTGGAAATCGAAGGCATCGGTCATCTGAGCAATGTCATTGTTGAAGCCCCTGCTCCCGCAGTGCTTTCGGAGCGGCCTCTGGCCGCAGTGTCTCACTGAACTGGCCGGTGATAAAAATGGACGACGCCCCTGTCGATTTTCATGTTATCAATATCAGCCGCAATGCTCAGCGCGCCGAAGCCGTTCGCACGCTGTTAGCGGCCAACCGCCTCGGGATGGATAGCGATGTACGCTATTTCATGCTGGCTTTGGATAACCAGCGGCTGGTGGGGTGCGCCGGCCTTGCGAAAAATATCATCAAATGTGTTGCGGTCGCGCCAGAGTGGCGCGGCCAAAACCTCAGCGCCAGATTATTACAGGAAGTAGAGCGTTACGCCCTGGCTCAGGGGTATTTCCACCTGTTTCTCTATACACGCCCGTATAACATCGACAAATTCGCACAAAGCGGTTTTTGGCCCATTGTTCAGTGCGATGACAGCGCGGTATTGATGGAAAATACCCCCATCGGCATTCAGCGTTATTGCAAACAATTACGCACCTTACGGAAAAGCGGCGCACGCATTGGTTCCATTGTGATGAATGCCAACCCATTCACCCTGGGGCACCGTTATTTGGCAGAGCAGGCCGCCCGGGCATGTGACTGGCTGCATCTGTTTGTAGTACGTGAAGACGCTTCGTTTTTCCCGTTCAACGAACGCTTAGCCATGGTGCGTTCTGGTGTGGCCGATATCCCCAACCTGACGGTACACGAAGGCTCTCACTACCTTATCTCCCGTGCGACCTTTCCCGGCTACTTTCTGAAAGACAAAGGCGCAATTGAGCAAGCCTGGGGGGGCATGGATCTGCTTATTTTTCGCCACTATATCGCCCCGGCACTGGGGATCACCCACCGCTTTGTGGGATCAGAACCTTTCTGCCCGGTCACCAGGCAATACAACCAGTCGATGCACAGCTGGCTGGAAGCCACTGATACCGACCAGACACCCAATATCACTGTGGTGGAGATCCCGCGCATGTGCCGCAAAGCAAGCGGGGAAGCTATTTCTGCTTCCGAAGTGCGGCGCTTACTGAAAACCCAACACTTTGCCCGTATTCGCGACATCGTGCCGCATACCACTTATTCACTGCTGTTGCAGCAATACCGTGCAGCAGTAGCTTAATTCAGGACTGACCAGGAAAACTGTCATGCAGATAATCAAAGAAGCCATCGCCGGTACGGTCGAATCCAGCGACCTGATGGTGAAAATCGCGCCCGCAAGCGGCGAACTGGAAATCGTGATTCATAGTGAAGTGTACAAACAATTTGGCGAACAAATCCGTTCTGTTGTGGCGCAAACCCTCGAACAGATGGCTGTTCATGAAGGCATTGTCATTATTGAAGATAAAGGCGCGCTGGACTGCGTGATTCGCGCCCGGGTACAGAGTGCGTTGTTACGTGCGGCCGATGCGCAGCATATTAACTGGGAGGCGCTGGTATGAAAACACTTCGCCGGAGCATGTTGTTCCTCCCGGGAGCCAGTGCGGCCATGTTGTCCACTGCGTTTATCTATAAACCTGACTCCATTATGTTCGACCTTGAAGACGCAGTATCTCTGCGCGAAAAAGACAGCGCCCGCCTGCTGGTTTTTCATGCCTTGCAGCACCCGATGTACCGGGAAATTGAAAAAGTGGTACGCATCAACCCACTGAACACGCCGTTTGGCCTGCCAGACCTGGAAGCGGTTGTCCGTGCGGGAGTGGATGTTATCCGCCTGCCAAAAACAGACTCGCCGGAAGATATAGCCGAGCTGGAAACTCACCTGGAGCGCATTGAAAAAGCCTGTGGCCGCGAGCCCGGGTCAACCCGCATTATGGCGGCGATTGAATCTGCCATTGGCGTCATCAATGCGGTGGCCATTGCCCGCAGCTCCCCACGGCTGATTGGTATTGCTTTGGCGGCATTCGATTATGTGATGGACATGCAAACTGAGCGTGGCGATGGTACTGAACTGTTCTATGCCCGCTGCGCCGTACTTCATGCTGCCCGTGCTGCAGGGATAGACGCATTCGATGTGGTATGGTCAGACGTAAACGACGAAGCCGGTTTCCTGCGCGAGGTCGAGCTGATTCGCAAAATGGGCTTTAACGGCAAATCGTTGGTCAACCCACGCCAGATAGACCTGTTACATAACGCTTATGCACCTACTCAGCAGGAAGTTGACCATGCTAAACGGGTGATTGAAGCCGCCGAAGAAGGTGAACGCAACGGCCTGGGGGTGGTTTCCCTTAATGGCAAGATGGTGGATGCCCCGATTATCGACCATGCGCAACGTGTACTGGAACGTGCTGCCGCTTCCGGTGTGCGCCAGTAAATTTCCCCAATCAGGACAACAAAATGAATAACCAGACAGAAGCACTACACGGCGCGTTTCCTCACCTGCGCCACCTGACCAGTTTTGATGGGGAACATGCTGCCACACCGTGGCTTGACGATGCCGAAGCAAAATTAAACCGCAAGCTGTGCCAGACACTGGAAGAAGCCGTTAAGCGCGCGGGCCTGCAGGATGGCATGACAATTTCTTTCCACCACGCTTTTCGCGAAGGCGACCGGGTGATTAACACCGTGGTAGCCACACTGGCGGGCATGGGGTTTAAAAACCTGACGCTGGCATCCAGTTCCCTGATGACCTGTAATGACGTGCTGGTGGACTTTATTCGCCAGGGGGTGATTACCCGCATTTACACCTCGGGGATGCGCGGCAAACTGGCAGACGCGATATCACATGGATTGATGGCAGAGCCAGTACAGATTCACTCCCACGGTGGGCGGGTGCATTTGCTCGAAACGGGTGAGCTGCATATTGATGTGGCTTTTCTGGGGGTTCCCTGCAGCGATACGTTTGGGAATGCCAATGGCACACAAGGGCAGTCAGCATGTGGTTCACTGGGCTATGCCATGGTGGATGCGCATTACGCCGATAAAGTGGTCTTGCTGGCTGAAAAGCTGGTGCCATTTCCGAATATGCCAGCCAGTCTGCGCCAGGATCAGGTTGATCTTGTTGTGCCGGTAGAGCGAGTGGGCGATCCTGGCAAGATAAGCGTTGGGGCCGCACGCGTAACCAGTAACCCGCGTGAATTAATGATTGCCCGCAGTGCCGCGCAGGTTATTGAGCACTCGGGTTATTTCAAGAATGGTTTCTCCATGCAAACCGGCTCCGGTGCTGCAGCAACCGCCTGTACCCGCTTTATGGAAGAAAAAATGACGCGCCATGGTGTGGTGGCACGCTTTGCTTTAGGAGGAATAACCGGTAGCCTGGTGGATTTGCATGAAAAAGGCTTAATCGAAAAGCTGCTGGATACGCAATGCTTTGACAGTCAGGCCGCGGCATCTCTGGCCCGTAATCCTGGTCATATTGAAATCTCTACCGAAGTGTATGCCAGCCCGGACAGCCGGGCCGCCAGTTGTGATCAACTGGATGTGGTTATCCTCAGCGCACTGGAGATAGATCTCGATTTTAACGTTAATGTGATAACGGGTTCTGACGGCGTTATGCGCGGAGCGTCAGGTGGACACTGTGATGTGGCGAGCGCTGCCAACCTGACGATTGTTGTCGCTCCGCTGTTACGTACCCGTATTCCTACAGTGGTTAAGCGTGTCACCACCTGTGTCACTCCTGGTGAAAGCATTGACGTCCTGGTTACCGATCATGGCATTGCGGTAAATCCGGCTCGCCCGGAAGTACGTGAACGCCTGCTGGCTGCCGGGTTGAAAGTTGTTGATATAGAAACGCTCTACCAGCGTGCGGTGGCATTAACCGGTGAACCCAGGCCGGTTGCGTTTACTGACCGCATTGTGGGTATTATTCGTTACCGCGATGGCTCCGTCATTGATGTCGTACGCCAGGTGCAGGAGGAACAGGAATGAGAATGCTGGCCCCTCAACAACCAGGGGTCAGTCTTTCAGCACTGCTGGCGGCAAAAGAGCAACGTGCTCACCGCCAGCAGTCATGGCTGGCTCGTTATCATACTCCTCTGATTTCACTGACACTGGTCACCCCGGGCAGTGTTAAAGACAGTATTCAGTACCGTAACCTGATGGGGGTTGCGCTGGTTGCGTGCGACCAGTTGCTCTGGCAACACCGTTGGCCGGTATTAGCGCGGGAAGTTAACTGGCTGGATACTGGTGCAGAAGCCTTGTGGAGTGTGGACCACAATGCAGCAGAATTGAAAGCCAGTTGTGTGGCGCTGGAACAGGAGCACCCATTAGGCAGGCTGTGGGATTTTGATGTGTTCGACCCGGAAGCCGGGCAAATTGGCCGCCATTCCCTGGACCGTGCAGGCCGGCGTTGCCTGATATGCGGCGAACCGGCTCATGCCTGTGCGCGCTCACGTCGCCACCCGGTTGAGTTAGTGGTTGCTGAAGTGGAGAAACGCATCGATGGCTGGTTTACCCGTGATTAATGCTGCACCCATACGCGTTTCATCAACCACTATGCCGCAACGTGTGGTTCGCGCGCTGTACGATGAAATTCATCTGACACCGAAGCCTGGCCTGGTTGACCGGGCAAACAGTGGCGCTCATCACGACATGGACCATGAACTGTTTATCTGCAGTATTGAAGCGATTGCCCCCTGGTTTGTGGTCTTCCATGAACTGGGAAAAGCACATGCAGACCAGCCGGAAATGATGCAACTGCGCTTATTGCGCCCGGCAGGTATTGCCTGTGAACAGGCCATGTTTCAGGCAACAGGTGGGGTGAATACCCATAAAGGCGGTATTTTTTCGCTGGGGTTATTGTGCAGTGCCGCCGGGCGACTGGAAGCACAGGGCTGCAGGCTTTCGCGCCAGGCGGTGTGCCAACAAGTCAGCCAGTTTTGCCACGGTCTGGTGGCGCGTGAGCTGGTTCAACGCAATCGCCAGGCATCCACGGGTGAGCGGTTGTTTCAACAGTTTGGTCTGGCGGGGGCGCGGGGAGAAGCAGAGTCAGGTTTTCAAACTGTCACTCGCTATATTTTGCCGGGCTGGCAGGACGAAGCCTGTGAAGAACGCCGTCTTCACCTGGCGCTGTTACGCCTGATGGCGGTCAACCCGGATACCAATTTAGTCTCCCGTGGAGGGCTTTCAGGGCTACGTTATGTTCAACGTTCTGCCCGGCAGGTTCTGAGCACACAGTGGACCCACGAGCAGTTACATCAAATGGATCAGGCGTTAATTGCCCGCCACTTGAGCCCGGGAGGCAGCGCCGATTTGCTTTCTGTGGCAATGGTACTGGCAGATTTACCGGAGGTATAAGTATTCATTTAACGTTGGAGATATATTTTATAGCGAGAAGCTGCAATTATTCGCGTCTTATTCATGCTAACTCAATCAGACAATGGTAATTGCTGGGATTACCAAAACATTCCTTGTGCCCTATGGAAAAATAAGTGATTATTCACTATTCCCTTCGTACAAAAATATGCTGTCATGATGGTGTGTGCGGGTGAGAATCATTCAATGTAAAGTTGATGATGTGATGTTGATAACATAATATTAATAATATATGACTACATAAATAAAATATCATTATAAGGGGTGATAAAAGTGAAAAATTCTATTTTGGCCATTGTGGCTCTGTCTGTTGTGGGATGCTCTGCAAAATATAATGTGAACAATATTGAGGAGAAGACTGAGCTTTTGATGAAAGATACGCCAGTTAGTATTTCTGTTCCTGCGAACGGGATGTATGGTAATCAAACATACACCGGTTCAGGTAAAGCTACTGCAATGGCGATCCGAGAAGCTTTCTCACACTACACTGATAATGTTAATATTTTTTATGACTGTGGTGATTTGTCTTGCCTGAATGCAAATCATAAGATTGATCATGGTTATTATGTTGTTCCGCAAATATTGCATTGGGAAGACAGGGCTACAGAATGGTCTGGTTTACCTGACCGGATAACAATAAAAATAGTAATTTATTCCGCGGAGTCAAATAGACGTGTTGCCGCAACAATGATTAGTGGTAAAAGCAAATGGGCTACATTTGGTGGTGATCATCCTCAGGATTTACTTGCTGAGCCTGTTAATTCTTATGTCGCTGGGTTGTATTAGTTGTTAATAATTGGGCATAAAGCTGATTTAGAAAGTGCCGTGTAGCTGGGTGGAATAGTAAATGTGGCTGTTATCTAAAATAATTCAAAAATTCAGGCGCAATATTTTTCAATGTTGCGCCTGATATTATTTTAATTACAACGTCAGCCCATCAAAATCGGCTGCGCTATGGCGTTCAGGCAGAAACGTGCCCGGCTCGCCATTGGGTTTATTCACAATACGGCCGCGTTTTACCGCAGGACGGGCATCAATGGCTTTTGCCCAGCGCACCACATGCGTATAACTGGTTACATCCAGGAATGTCGCTGCGTCATACAGGCGCCCTAATACCAGACCACCGTACCAGGGCCAAATAGCCATATCGGCAATAGAGTAGTCCGCTCCCGCAATAAATTCGCGTGTCGCCAGCAATTTATCCAACACATCCAGTTGCCGCTTGGTTTCCATGGCATAGCGGTTCACCGCATACTCGAGTTTGACAGGTGCATACGCGTAGAAATGGCCAAACCCGCCTCCGGCAAAGGGCGCAGATCCTTGTAGCCAGAATAACCAGTTCAATGTTTCCGTGCGGGTTGCCAGGTCTTTTGCCAGGAAGTGGCCAAATTTCTCCGCAAGGTAGAGCAAAATTGCGCCGGATTCGAACACGCGCACCGAAGGGTCTTCGCTGCGATCCAGCAACGCCGGAATTTTAGAATTGGGGTTCAGATCGACAAAACCACTGGAAAACTGGTCTCCTTCGCCAATGCGAATTAAATGGGCATCATATTCTGCATCAGTTACACCAGCAGCCAACAACTCTTCCAGCATGATGGTCACTTTCTGCCCATTCGGCGTACCCAGAGAATAAAGCTGAATGGGGTGCTTCCCACAAGGTAGCGTTGCTTCGTGGGTGGCACCAGATACCGGCCGGTTAATGGCTGACCATGTGCTGCTGTCTTTAGCCGGTGGGGTCCAGACTTTTGGCGGTTGCCATGTATTCGCTGTCATAAGGTGATATCCCATTGTTGAATGAAAATCTACAGGGAGTGTAGCAGGTCTGTTTTTTTCGGTTTAACACTATCAGGCGTGAAAGCATTTACTTTGCGAAGTGAGTCAGAGAAAAGAAATCCCGTTACCTGATCAACAGGTAACGGGATAAAACAGAAGGATAACAAGGATTATCCTGGGGTGAATGTCGTCTCCACTTCGTTGTTGTGGCTGGCGGACCTGGCTGGCCGTTGCCCACGTAATCCGTGAAAATTACATACTAACGATGCCTGCGTTCCTGTTTCAGGTAAAACAAGCTGAATAACATAATTAACTAATTATAAAAAAAATTTTCCCTGGTGCTGAAGTGAGTCAAAAAATCAAAAAACTGTTTTTTTGGCAAAGCCTTTGAAATAAGAAAACCCTGAATATAATCGCACTTAAAACCGACTAATGTTTTAAAATCTTCAATAGTTTCAACACCTTCTGCAGTAACCTGCATGCCCATATCGTGGCTTAATTTTATCAGGTGTTTCAAAATGCTGTATTTGCAACTATTACGGGAAACATCCTGTACTAACTGTTTGTCCACTTTGATTTTATCGAAGGGGTAGTTTAGCAACTGTACGAAGTTGGCAAGTCCATCACCAAAATCGTCCATACTGACTGTGATACCGATATTTTTAAAATGGTCGAGATGATGCTTACCATATTTTAAATGCTCAATGGTCAGGTTTTCGGTGATTTCTACTTCAATTCTGGACGTTGGAATAGCATAAGATTTTAACGTATTAATAAAGTCACTAAAAAAACCATCGGTCTTGAATAATGATGGCGAAATATTGATAGATGCTTTTATATCGGAGTGGTGTTTAAGCATCTCACAGGTTTCGTGCAGCACGAAAAGCGAAAGCGCATAAATAGAACCATCCTTTTCTGACTGAGGAATAAACAAATCTGGCGAGATATAACCATGTGTCTGGTGATTCCAGCGTACCAGTGATTCAAACGAATGAATCTCACTGTTTTTCACACAGTAAATCGGTTGGTAATGTACGGATAAATGCTCCGGTTTTGCCAACGCAATTGTTAACTCGTTCGATATGTCCATACCTTCCCATTGTTATCAGTGCAGCATTCAGTGCCCCATGATTCGCAGAATGTATGCCCGTGAACCTGGCAAAAAAAAGCAAATGCAAGCCATCCAAATGCACGAGCTTTGGTTTCCGGTTGAACATACACCTGCACATTTTGTCTTCAGCCCTCTGCCAGGGCTATCCCGTAGGTCGGGAAAGTATGATATTGCTGACACTTTATAGCGGAGCTGGCTGGGTAACCACAGACATTGAAATGCAAAAAATCTCATGTCATAACGCCAACGTACAGATACCATTCAGGACAGAATAGTCACCTGTTTATGTCTCTATTTTCCATTAGTAAGACTTAACGGATTGTTAAGGGATTATAAATGTCATAATCTTATTTTAAAATCGTTTAAACCGATCATTCATTATTATTTGATAGATAACAACTATTGTAGTTTTTGTAACGATCGCTAAAATCAATTGCTCATCAAGGTAACCATATGAAAAAATGTATATAAATTAGTTAGTTCTGAAGCTTGTCTTCTTACGGAAAACACTTTTTGTTACGGGTAAAAGAGCTTTATCTCATTGAAAATAAATTAAAGTTTTTCATATGGTTAAGGTTTTTTTAAGAGAATTCTCATGAGTCGTAAAAAGCATCACTTGTCAACCACTATAATTAGTATGATCACACAAAAGGTTGAGAGAGACTGAAGGATGTTACACAGAGAAGTGAATTCGCCCAATAATCAATAAAAGTCGAGGCCAGTCTTTAACGCTGTTCAGCGGTAGCGTCTCTTGAACGGCAGTGCTAATCTTATGCCAAACAAGCAGCATACAAACCGCTTCACTGCGTTCTTTAAATTGTTTTCTGGCTCAGGGTAAAGTTTGTCACGTATTTCCAGATATATACCTGTTTTGCAGATTACATGTTTGAAACAGACTTAACCTTTATGCCTGCCAGGCCGGCCCCTGAATCTGAATGTTTAACACCAGGATCTTCATGTGACTGCTTTTGATGCGGTAACTTTAGCCAGTATTTTTAACAATATTATTTGCAGCCTGATTGGCTGTTTCTTTCTTTTCCAGGTAAGCCGAAACCAGGCTGGCCATAAAAGAAAGGCCGCAACGTACTTTTTCCTGTGCTTCTTTTTTCTTGGGGTCGCATTTACCCTGATGATGATTCGTGTATGGCTACCAGTGAGTTTTTCTATTTTCACCGCCAATGGGCTCTATGTTACTACTGCCTATATGATGTTGTTCGGTTTTTTAAGTTGGTTTCGTATTCCTGTAAGGGGAATACATATTCTGATTATGGTGATTAATATAACCGTCATAATCACTGCAATGTTGTTTTTCTATCTGCATTATCGCTCTTTCATTACGCGTGTTTATATAGGTGGAATAAACAATGCCACCTTGTTTTTCCTGTGCTTTGTGGTGTGCTGGCACCATCGGGCACAATGTGGCAAAGGGGAGAAGCTGGCTGGCGCTGGGGCGCTGGTTTGCGTGCTGGCATCCTTAATTCCATCCTTGCTGATGTCTGTACGTCCTGAGCCTGCCTTATTTCAGGTATCCATGACTATCACTCAAAATTTGGGCTGCTATTTTGTGCTGGGCGCGTTGTTGTCACTGTTTTTATTTGACCAGATTGACTGGCACTACCGGCGTTCTGTCCGTGATGAGTTAACCGGATTATACAACCGCCGTTATTTCAATGAGCAACTGGACAGACTGCTGGTGCGGGGAAGCGGCAAAGGTTGTCTGGCACTGTTTGATATTGACCACTTCAAAAAAGTGAATGATACATTCGGGCATGATGCCGGAGATTTGGCTGTGCAACGTGTGGCCCGGGAAATTCAGGAATCTCTGCCGCCAGGTGCTCTGGTGGCTCGTTATGGCGGGGAAGAGTTTGTCTGCTTCCTGCCTGAAAGCGATGAACCTCTGGCGCGCCATTTTCTTGAGCACATTCGCCAAAAAGTGAGCGACCTGGCCGTTGAAACACCGCGCGGCAGTGTGGCAGTCACAACCAGTATCGGCCTGTGCCAGGTGTTACCAGGAACCCCGGTTTCACAGGCATTAAAATGCGCAGACGATGCACTCTACCAGGCAAAACGCGCCGGGCGTAATACGCTGGTGAGTGCGGAAACGGCTTCCGGGTAACCACCGTGTGGCTGGCTAAGAAGCGGTGAACTTAACTGCCGGGGTGGTAACCCTTTAACAGGCACTGGCGTTAACCTGTTCAGGCACTGTTAAAGGGGGCTTAATGAGAGTTATTCGGCAAACCTGGTGAGCGCGTCACCTGACAGGCGGTAGCGAACCCACTCATCTTGTGGCTGTGCGCCAATACTCAGGTAGAAATCGATAGCAGGCTGGTTCCAGTCCAGTACACTCCACTCAAGACGCCCGCATTGCCGGGTAACCGCATATTGCGCGATGGTTTTCAGCAGCGCTTTTCCGGCACCCAGACCACGAAAATCAGGTGAGACATACAGGTCTTCCATATAGATACCATTACGGCCAAGCCAGGTGGAATAACTGGTAAAAAACACTGCGTAACCCGCTATTTTCCCGGCGACTTCGCAGATTAACGCTTCGATTTTGCTACCCGTGCCAAACAGTGATGCTCTGATTTCTTCGGGGGTCGTCACCACTTCCTCAGGGGCTTTTTCGTATACCGCCAGTTCATAAATCATGTCGTAGATTGCGTTTGCGTCTTCCGGGGTTGCCTGGCGAATCGTTATGCTCATTAGTTTTCCTGTTTTGTTGACATCATGTCGTCGTTGAGATTGCTGGCTGCAAGCATAATCAGTATTGTTGGAAGAATTAAGTGCAATGAAATCACCTGTTGTTGAATATTATGCATCCGGCCTTACGACGTATTGACCTGAACCTGTTACCTGTATTCGATGCTGTTTACCGCCATCGCTCTGTGCGTATAGCTGCAGAAGAGTTGATTATGAGCACTTCTGCTCTGAGCCATGCGTTATCGCGTTTGCGTACTGCGTTAAATGACCCGCTCTTTTTCCGCGAGGGCCACCGCATGTGCCCGAGTGTGTACGCCACCCAGCTCGCTCCGGCAATTGCCTCTGCCTTAACCTTTTTAAACCAGCAACTCATCCCACAACCTGATTTTTCCCCGGCAGTGGCAACAGACTGCCTGCAAATTGCCATTACAGACTTCACGGCCTTTTGTGTTTTTCCTGCGCTGATGCATAAAGTGCAGCCCCTTGCGCCAGGGATCCGTTTCGAACTGCGCTATTTGCCCCACAGCCCGGCATTAACGGAACTGCTGGCAGGCGAGGTGGATTTGGCCCTGGGGTTTAATGTGCTGAATGAAACTGAACACCCGGACCTGGACGAAATAACCTGGCAAAGAGACGAGTATGTAGTTATCAGCAATGTAAACAGGGCGCGTTTAACTCTGGAAGATTACCTGGCTGCCAGCCATGTCGTGGTAACGCCCTGGAATGAAACACAAGGCGTGCTGGATATTGAGCTGGAACGAATGGGCCACACACGGCAGGTGGCGATTAAAACACCGTCTATGCTAAGTGCCCCTTTTATTATTGAACACTCTGATATGCTGATGGCCATTCCCCGCAGTGCTGCAGAACGCCTGGCCCGCTCTGCCCACCTGAAAATTTTCCCCCTACCTTTTGATGCCCCACCCTTTGACGTGAAGATTTACTCGCATAAGCGCAGTGGTCACCGCGGTGTAACGCACTGGCTCAAACAACAACTGCAGGCTATTGCGGGTAAGATGTGAGGTGGCACGCACTTTCATATGTGGTGCCCGTAACGCTTTGCCAGCACGGCATGAATTTTATTCGTGGCGGCATCCATGCGGTCATATTTTTCCTGCCAGGCATCATGGGACTCATTGGCAAACACCAGCCGCCACATTTTTTCCGGGTTATTGGCGGCACTGATACTGACCGGGTCTGCGGGGTCTGGCCGGCAGGCGTCCAGTACCTCCCGGGGCCAGCGGGGGATTTTACCGGTCACGCTGGTGATATAACGGCTGAATGCTGATACTAAGTAGAAAGGCAGCATCACCGGTAAAAATATCCACTCCAGCCGGGATCCCATATACAGTAAATTCTGTAAGCAGAAGATAAATCCTTCTTTGCGGTCTTCTGCTGGCGGGCAAAACATAATCAGCTCGGCCAGTTCCGGCACCACATCCTCTTCCATATAACAGCGGATAAACTCCCAGTATTCCAGCGTGGTGGATTTATCGGTACAGACGCCCAGGCTGAAGGTTTCCAGGACTGTTTCGCCATCGCTATCCAGAATATGGCCGCGAATGGACCAGTCATTGAGTATCACGGGCTCTTTATCCTGAGTGAAGTAGATATCCTGCCAGGGAACGGTTAATACGCTGCCATTGGTCCGGAAAACATACACCATCTTATTTTTTCGGTTAAAGCGGATGGGGTAGTGTGTCCATTTGAACCACTGCTTCAGTAAAAAATAGCCGCTGAAAAAATAAAATGGGGATGTGACCACAGAGAGGATAACAATATCAATAATGGTACCCTTTATTCCCTTGGTGGGCAGGAAAAAGGAATGGTATAAAAAATAAATATAGATAGAAACCAACATAAAAAATAACAGGGCGAAGAATTGAGTATCTGTTCCTCCTTCCTTATGAAATTTATCCACCGTTTCCAGGTAAGTGGAATTAATGCGGATAACCGACTGCTCGTTATTAAAATAACGGACTTTGGCTGGCCTGCCCTGGTGCAGCCGGTGGTGTTTTTCTGAACGGTTCAGCGGGCGGTTAACCTTGTAAGGCTGGTACAATCCGTATACAGACATCTTCAGTCATCCTTTGGGGTAATGGCGGGCAGGTTGCGCTGCATTGTTATATGTGGTGCCCGTAACGCTTTGCCAGCACGGCATGAATTTTATTCGTGGCGGCATCCATGCGGTCATATCTTTCCTGCCAGACATCACGGGGTTCATTGGCAAACACCAGCCGCCACATTTTTTCCGGGTTATTGGCGGCACTGATACTGACCGGGTCTGCGGGGTCTGGCCGGCAGGCGTCCAGTACCTCCCGGGGCCAGCGGGGGATTTTACCGGTTACGCAGGTGATATAACGCCAGACTGATGCTTCCAGACTTAATGGTAGTGTCAGCGGGAGAAGCAGCCACTCCAGCCGGGATCCCATATACAGTAAATTCTGCCAGCAGAAGATAAATCCTTCTTTGCGGTCTTCTGCTGGCGGGCAAAACATAATCAGCTCGGCCAGTTCCGGCACCACATCCTCTTCCATATAACAGCGGATAAACTCCCAGTATTCCAGCGTGGTGGATTTATCGGTACAGACGCCCAGGCTGAAGGTTTCCAGTACCGTTTCGCCATCGCTATCCAGAATATGGCCGCGAATGGACCAGTCATTGAGTATCCCGGGTTCTTTATCCTGAGTGAAATAGATATCCTGCCAGGGAACGGTTAATACGCTGCCATTGGTCCGGAAAACATACACCATCTTACTTTTACGGTTAAAACGGATGGGGTAGTGTGTCCATTTAAACCACTGCTTCAGTAAAAAATAACCGCTGAGAAAATAAAAAAAAGACATGACCAATGAACTAATAACAATGTCGATAATCTTATCTTTTGTTTCTTTTTCGGACACAAAAAAACAATGGTATAAAACATAAAGATGTATGGAAACCAACATAAAAAATAACAGGGCGAAAAGCCCTGTGTCGCCCCCTCCTTTATGAAATTTATCCACCGTTTCCAGGTAAGTGGAATTAATACGAATAACCGACTGCTCGTTATTAAAAAAACGGACTTTGGCTGGCCTGCCCTGGTGCAGCCGGTGGTGTTTTTCTGAACGGTTCAGCGGGCGGTTAACCTTGTAAGGCTGGTACAATCCGTATACAGACATCTTCAGTCATCCTTTGGGGTAATGGTGGGCAGGTTGTGCTGCATTGTTATATGTGGTGCCCGTAACGCTTTGCCAGCACGGCATGAATTTTATTCGTGGCGGCATCCATGCGGTCATATTTTTCCTGCCAGGCATCATGGGACTCATTGGCAAACACCAGCCGCCACATTTTTTCCGGGTTATTGGCGGCACTGATACTGACCGGGTCTGCGGGGTCTGGCCGGCAGGCGTCCAGTACCTCCCGGGGCCAGCGGGGGATTTTACCGGTTACGCAGGTGATATAACGCCAGACTGATGCTTCCAGACTTAATGGTAGTGTCAGCGGGAGAAGCAGCCACTCCAGCCGGGATCCCATATACAGTAAATTCTGTAAGCAGAAGATAAATCCTTCTTTGCGGTCCTCTGCTGGCGGGCAAAACATAATCAGCTCGGCCAGCTCCGGTACCACATCCTCTTCCATATAACAGCGGATAAACTCCCAGTATTCCAGCGTGGTGGATTTATCGGTACAGACGCCCAGGCTGAAGGTTTCCAGGACTGTTTCGCCATCGCTATCCAGAATATGGCCGCGAATGGACCAGTCATTGAGTATCCCGGGTTCTTTATCCTGGGTGAAATAGATATCCTGCCAGGGAACGGTTAATATGCTGCCATTGGTCCGGAAAACATACACCATCTTATTTTTTCGGTTAAAGCGGATGGGGTAGTGTGTCCATTTAAACCACTGCTTCAGTAAAAAATAACCGCTGAAAAAATAAAATGGGGATGTGACCACAGAGAGGATAACAATATCAATAATGGTACCCTTTATTCCCTTGGTAGGCAGGAAAAAGGAATGGTATAAAAAATAAATATAGATAGAGACCAACATAAAAAATAACAGGGCGAAAAACCCAGTGTCGATCCCTCCTTTATGAAATTTATCCACCGTTTCCAGGTAAGTGGAATTAATGCGGATAACCGACTGCTCGTTATTAAAAAAACGGACTTTGGCTGGCCTGCCCTGGTGCAGCCGGTGGCGTTTTTCTGAACGGTTCAGCGGGCGGTTAACCTTATAAGGCTGGTACAATCCGTATACAGACATCTTCAGTCATCCTTTGGGGTAATGGCGGCAGTAAAGGCCTCGGCTTCCATAGTGTGAGTAGGGTAAATTTCTGGCAGGCGATACAGCCCCTTCTCCGCTTTACGCCAGAGGCAGGATTTCAGCCAGTCTTGAATAGCATTATCACCTTTTAATGCCATATAGATGGCTGAACTAAAAATAAACAGTACCGCCCAGGCAATACCCAGTGGCCCCAGAACCAGCCCAAACAGGGCACCAGATAACATTATTCCGCCACCGACCGCTGAAATAAAGCTGGCTGCCATTAACCCATATTCTCCCTTCTTCATATAATCGACTCCATTAAAAAAGTCCCAGCCAACAGCCACTAGTGCGGCCCTGGAGCAATACTTCACGCCTTGTTTTAGTGCAAACATGGTTTTTTTTAAAAATTCCTTACCCAGCTTACGGCGCACGATAGCTTTCAGCCTCAGGGCTTTTAAGTCGTTCAGTGCCCGCTCCACCAGTTCAAGTAAAGTGCCTGTGGCACCCACCACATTGGCAGCAAAACGGCTGCCTTTTTCCCAACTGAGTAGTTCTTTATCTCTTGCGGCGCTTTTCAGTGCGGCACCCTGGAAAATCACGGAAACCATACAGCCCCAAAAGGGCAGTGCACCGGCTGTGAGGCTGGCAATGCGGTTAATATTTGAGCCTTTCAGGAGTGCGATTTTGTTGCGGTAAGACAGAGGGAAAGCCGCAGAGGTAATATCATAGGAGGAGTGAAGCACCCGGTTTGCCTGGTGAATACGCTCGTTCTTTGGCAGTGCCGCCAATTGCCTGGCTTCTTCCCGGCCAATCAGCACGGTAAAACGGCGTTCCTGAGCTTTATCCATGGGAATGCCGCTCTGTTCCATACTGTGTAATACCTGGTCGAGGTAGGGGCGTAATTTAGATGTTGGCACCCGGAAGTTAATATCTGTCATTTCAGCAATTTGCCGCAATGTTGCTTCAAGAAAATGTTTACGTGTGCTCTTCAGGGTCATGGTTTTTAACCCATGACCACTCCCTGCGACCATGGCGACCACCGCCAGTACGGTTTGACTCCCGGCAACTCTGTCAATAAGGCGGATAACACCACTACTGATAGTATTAAGGTAGTGTTCCATTTTCAGCGAGAAAGCTTTGCTGTGCTCTTCGGTCGCATTCTTAATGCCGTCGATTAAAGAGACCCAGGGTAATTCATTTACATCTAACGTTTTACGGGTTGCTTCCTGTATCAGCTCTGCAACCTGGTCATTATTAAAGACCAGTGCCTGCAGAATATAATTCTCACCGCTAAAGGATTCGGCCACCAGTTTGCTGTACAACCATTGTGAAACAGGAACCTGATCCTGCATGCCTTCCAGACAATCCGTTACGCTTTGCACATAACAAAGCCCACTTTGCACATTTGCCGTATCAAAATTATGTGAAAAGTAGTGGGTAAGTTCTGAACTGTTTAATAAGGCGAGATACATGGTTGTCATCGGCGCGACAACATTTTCGTTATAAGCGGCCACGGCGATACCAAGCTCATCTAAAAAGGCTTTTTCTTTATCCCGGTCGATATACTTTTCATAGTCGGCCCAGCGTAGCTTTACCCGCTGGTCTAAGCGGCGCTCGAAGGTTGCTGCGTTATTGCGCTTAGCTACTTCTGCTGCCTGTTCTGGGTTATCAGGTGGTAAAGGTACACCAGCAATAACCCGGGTACCCACAGCCTGTGCCATTTGTTCCTGAGTTTGGTCTTCAGACAGCAGTTCACGCCGGAACTGCGCTGTCATGGACTGTTCCAGCCCAGCCAGTGCTGAAGAGAGGGCAATTCCACGAGCGTAGTGTGGGTCTTCGGCAAAGCGTGTCTTCAGGCGCCAGGTCAGTAGATGGCTGAGTTCGCGGGTTGTTGCAATAGGGTCTGAAAGGACAACTATCGCCCCTTTGCCTTCGTAAAGCCTGTTGGCGGCCTGTAGCAGGTGCTCGCCGTGCAGGGCATGAAATTTTACAAAAGGGGCCGGGGACCAGGACTTATGGGTACACCCACGCGCTCTCGCACTGTATTCCGCCACAGTTGAGGTAAGTTGAGTGATGGGAAGCGCCTGTTTTTCTGTGCCGCTGTTTATCCATGCATCCATATCAAAACGTTGCATAGACCGGCTGCGGTATTCAGGGTCTTCATGTTGCTTACGTATCGTATCCGTCCACTCCACTTCAGACCAGCCAAACCAGAAGACCCCATTTTTCATACCAAGAGGCCGAACGGGTAATGTAACCAGTGAAGCCGTGGCAAGCTCTCCAGGTTCGGTAATACAGGGCTTTCTTCGCCCGTCCACAATATCCAGAGGGGGAAAGTTGGTGTCTCGTAATGGGTAATAGTAACCATCGCTGGTGACATAGTAATTTATCCAGCAAGACCTGAGTTCAGACCAAATATTAAGAAAGCCTTCCCGCAGCAACCGTGCGGTATAAGTGGTTTCCCCCTTTGCCGGTACAGACACTGTTATCTCTGGTGATAACGGCGGCAATATATCGCTCTGTTCCATCAGTGCCGGACGTACCGGCAAAATGGGCAGGCCGTAGCGAATACAAAAGTGACATCCTTGTTTTACGCTCATTTTTAATCATTCCATTTTTAAAGAGTGAACGAACAGCTTTTATGCGTTTCTGTAGTGACAGGACTGATACGGGTATCTTGCTACCTATTAAGGCTATGTTGTGCGCAACCGGTATTTATATCGCCATAGCCTGGTATTATTTCCCTGTGTCTGCGCCAGACGGCTCAACGCAAGGAATGCAGAATAACTGACTGATTTATTGAATATTCTGAAAAAATTAAAAATGTGATAATGCCGGAGAAAATAGCCGCATGCAGAAGAGGGAACGTAGGGAGTTCATGGCAATCAAGTCAGTATGAGATAGGGTTGCTCTCGTGCCTGGGAAATAGTGCAGAGGGTATCCCGTTTACTGTTTGGGCTCGCTAAAAATAAAAAACCACCCAATTTTTATTGGGTGGTTCGATCTGTGGGCGACTGCTTAAGCAGCAACCTCGTGCAATCCACTTATTTGGTCAGTTCAGCGGTCATATGCACGCCGTTATGCACATTGGCTTCTGTGATGTGGTAAGACGCGCCAGCCTGTTTTGCCTGAGCCGCGATTTGTGCTTCAGCGCCATCCAGAGTAGAGGCTGTAGCAGTAACGCTCTGAGCGAAAGCACCGAAAGACATAACAGAAAGAGCGGCAACTGCAACGAAAGTTTTGATAGATTTCATGGTCGTTTTCCTTAAATGGTTTTGTTCGTATGGGCTGTATTGCCCTGATGTGAACAATGATAGGCCTGCCATTTAGTGATTAAAATCAAAACAATTTGCGGATCTCTTTCAAAAAATATGAACTATATATTTGCGGTACAGAACCGCAGTAACAAGCTACATCTCCTGGCGTAACCCATCCCCCGGCTGTTCCAAATTCACCCACCCGCCATGAATTGTTCACACCGCTGTCATCTTCAGGCTTCAGGGTATTCCTGTCGTCAGAACCAGGTGGGCAGATGTTTCACCTGTGTGGAATCACTCATACCTAATGAGGTGTTGCTTATGCTGGAGTTATCCAGACATCCGACCACGGTCTACCAGGCCATAGCGGCACAACTGGAACAGGAACTTAACCACCAGTACCGTACTGGTGATTACCTGCCTTCTGAGCAGCAACTGGCGGCACGTTTTTCGGTACACCGCCATACCCTGCGACGGGCTGTGGATGAACTGGTCAATAAAGGGCTGGTTCAGCGCCGCCAGGGCGTGGGCATTCTGGTACTGAAACGCCCCTACGATTATCCCCTTCATGCACAGTCCCGTTTTACCCAGAACTTACTTGAACAGGGGAGTGACCCCACCAGTGAGCGCTTACTGGCTGTGTTGCGCCCGGCAAGCCTTGATGTGGCGGCTGCACTGGGTATTGAAGAAGGCGTTCAGGTGGTGCACCTGCGCACCTTGCGGCGTGTGAACGATGTCCCGTTATGCGTGATTAACCATTACCTGCGCGACCTGAACTGGTGGCCGGTACTGCAGCAATTTACTCAGGGCTCTTTACACCGCTTTTTGCATGAGCGCCTGGGGCAGTCACTGGTGCGCCACCAAACCCGTATCGGCACCCGTCGCGCTCAGGCCAAAGAGTGCAAACTCCTGCAACTCCCGCTACAGGCGCCGCTGCTTTATGTACGCACCCTGAACAAAAACACGGCGGGCGACAACGTGGAGTACTCCATCAGCCTGACCCGTGGCGACATGATTGAACTGACTCTGGAGCACTGAATGGAGAAGCAAACCGAACGCCAGCACTGGATGTCGGTGCTGGCGCACAGCCAGGACGATGAACTGGCGCGCTACTGGAAACCCCTGAATTTATCCCCTGAATGGACTGCGCTGCGGGAACCTGAGTGTGGCATGGCTCGTGTCCAGGCTCGTGCGGGTGATACCGGGCAGCGTTTTGTGGTGGGCGATGTCACCATCACTCGCGCCGCCATACGCCTTGCCGAAGGCCTGTGCGGGTTCAGCTATGTCATGGGCCGCCGTAAAGCACATGCGGAACGCTGTGCGGTACTGGATGCCTTACTGCAGCACCCGGCATTTTACAAACTGATTCTGGAACAGGTCATCACCCCGCTGGCCGCGAACCGGGCAGAGCGCCAGCAACAGCGCGCCCGGGAAATCGCAGGCAGCAAAGTTGACTTTTTCACCCTGGTTCGCGGAGAGAACCCATGACATTACTGGCAAGTTTCAACCGGCCTGTGGCCGATGCGCAATATGCATTTCGCCGTTTACTGAAAGCAATGAGTGAGCCGGGTGTGATTGTCACCCTGCCGCTGGAACAGGGCTGGAGTGGTCTTTCCCCAGCTGCAACAGCCGTGTTGTTAACACTGGCTGATGGTGATACGCCGGTCTGGATTGACCCGGCCTTACACAACGACACCGTGGCAGAAAACCTGCGCTTTCATACCGGAGCACCACAAACAGCAGACCCTGTCAGTGCCTTATTTGCCCTGGTTGACGCCCGGCAGGACCCGGCCCTGCACCGCTTTTCACCCGGCCAGGCAGACGCCCCTGAAACCAGCACTACGGTGATTCTGGAAGTACCGGGCTTAAATGGCGGCCTGAATATGCGCCTGTGGGGGCCGGGCATCAGCGAAATGCGCGCCATTGCACCGCAACTCCCCCAGGCGGCAACAGATTTCCTGCGCCACCATGCTGATACCTTCCCGGAAGGTTGTGACCTGATCCTCACCTGCGGCAACCAACTACTGGCTCTGCCGCGCACCACCCATGTGGAGGTGTGCTGATGTATGTGGCCGTGAAAGGTGGCGAAAAGGCCATTGAGCACGCACACCGCCTGCAGGCGGCTTTACGGCGTGGCAAGCAGGAAGTGGCAGAACTGCACTGTGAGCAAATCAACCAACAACTTGGCCTGGCGGTAGACCGGGTCATGACGGAAGGCGGGTTGTATGACCCGGAACTGGCGGCACTGGCAATCAAACAGGCCAGTGGCGACCTGGTCGAAGCCATTTTCCTGCTGCGAGCTTACCGCACCACGTTGCCTCGCCTTGCCGACAGCCAGCCGCTCAGCTTGCAGTCTATGCGCTGTGAACGGCGTATTTCAGCTATTTATAAAGACATTCCGGGGGGCCAGGTGCTCGGGCCAACCTATGACTACACCCACCGTCTGCTTGATTTTATGTTACTGGCCGATGGGGAAGTACCAGATGTGCCTCCCGGAGACCAGCCCTTACCGGAAGCTGTCCCCACGGTGTTCAGCCTGCTTGAGCAGGAGCAGCTCGCAGTACCAGAACCGGAAAACGAGACACCTGCGCAGGATATTACCCGTGAACCACCGGAATACCCGGCCTCCCGCAGTGCGCGGTTACAACAGCTGGCGCGTGGCGATGAAGGTTTCTTACTGGCGCTCGGTTATTCCACTCAGCGCGGTTACGGGCGTAACCACCCGTTTGTTGGCGAGATCCGCAGTGGTTATGTGGATGTGGAAATTGTGCCGGAAGAACTGGGGTTCGCTGTCAGTATCGGCGAAATGGTGCTGACAGCCTGCGAAATGGTGAATGGCTTTACCGACCAGGTGGATCCCCCTGCGTTTACCCGGGGATTTGGCCTGGTTTTCGGCCGGGGTGAACGCAAAGCCATGGCGATGGCGCTGATGGACCGTGCGCTACAGGCTCCCGAATGGCAGGAAACCATTGATGGCCCGGCACAGGACGAAGAGTTTGTGCTGGCCCATGCAGATAATGTGGAAGCCGCCGGTTTTGTCTCGCACCTGAAATTACCCCATTACGTTGATTTCCAGGCAGAACTGGCCTTGTTACACCAGGTTCGCGCCACCCGGGAGGCAAAGAAAAATGCATGATTTAACCGGCTATAACCCTGGCTACCTGGACGAACAAACCAAGCGCACCATCCGCCGCGCCATCCTCAAAGCGGTTGCTATCCCTGGCTACCAGGTGCCTTTTGCCGGGCGAGAAATGCCAATGCCCTATGGCTGGGGAACCGGCGGTATCCAGATAACTGCCAGTATTATTGGTGATGACGATACCCTGAAGGTGATTGACCAGGGGGCCGATGACACCACCAATGCGGTGTCCATCCGGCACTTTTTCCAGAAGGTAAGTGGCGCGGCGACTACCGAACGAACTGCTGACGCCAGCCTGATTCAGACACGCCACCGCATTCCGGAAACCCCACTGCGCGAAGACCAGATCCTGGTCTACCAGGTGCCAGTACCGGAACCGCTGCGTTTTATTGAGCCCAGGGAAACGGAAACCCGGCAGATGCATGCGCTGGAAGAATACGGTGTGATGCAGGTAAAACTGTACGAAGATATTGCCCGCTATGGCCATATCGCTACCGCCTATGCCTACCCGGTAAAGGTTAATCAGCGCTACCTGATGGACCCGTCGCCCATTCCCAAATTCGATAACCCCAAAATGCACATGATGCCCGCATTGCAACTGTTTGGCGCAGGCCGGGAAAAGCGTATTTACGCGCTGCCGCCTTATTGCCAGGTGGAAAGCCTCGATTTTGACGACCACCCCTTTGATATCCAGCACTGGGATCAGCCTTGTGCACTGTGTGGTTCGCGTGACAGTTACCTTGATGAAGTGGTGATGGACGACAGCGGCACCCGTTTATTTGTTTGCTCCGATACCGACTATTGCCGCCAGCAGCAGGAAAAACAACATGATGCCTGAAGAACAGCCACTGCTTAGTGTCAGCAATCTGACCCACCTGTATGCCCCCGGAAAAGGGTTTGAAAATGTCTCGTTTGATCTCTTCCCAGGGGAAGTTCTGGGGATTGTTGGGGAATCCGGTTCCGGAAAAACCACCTTACTGAAATCGCTCTCGGCCCGCCTGGTGCCGCAACAGGGCGCAATTCATTACCGCGAGCAGAATCTGTATCAACTCAGCGAAGCCGCGCGCCGGCGCTTATTACGCACCGAGTGGGGCGTTGTGCACCAGCACCCGCTCGACGGGCTGCGCCCACGCATTTCCGCAGGCGGCAACATCGGCGAACGCCTGATGGCCGCAGGTGCACGCCATTATGGTGATATTCGTGCAGAAGCCAGCCACTGGTTGCAGGATGTGGAAATTGACCCGTCCCGGCTCGATGACCTGCCCGTAACGTTCTCCGGTGGCATGCAACAACGCCTGCAAATTGCCTGCAACCTGGTCACTCGCCCGGCCCTGGTGTTTATGGATGAGCCAACGGGAGGTCTGGATGTTTCGGTACAGGCCCGGTTGCTGGATTTGTTACGTAACCTCGTGCGGGATCTCAACCTGGCGGTGGTGATTGTCACCCATGATTTGGGCGTGGCGCGTTTGCTGGCCCACCGCTTGTTAGTGATGAAACAAGGCCAGGTGGTGGAAAGCGGCCTGACTGACCGGGTACTGGACGACCCCCATCACCCGTATACCCAACTGCTGGTCTCCTCCATTCTCGGGTAACTCAACATGACAATGCTAAATGTAGAAGGGCTGTGCAAAACTTTTGTGCTGCACAACCAGCAAGGGGCACGGTTGCCAGTTCTTAACCAGGTTTCACTGCAGGTGAACGCCGGGGAGTGTGTGGTATTACACGGCCACTCGGGCAGCGGTAAATCCACACTACTGCGCACGCTTTATGGCAACTATTTACCCGATTCGGGCAGTATCAACGTAAATCACCATGGTGAACAGATTGATTTGGTGACTGCCAGCGCCCGGCAAATTTTGGCATTGCGGCGCGATACGCTGGGCTGGGTGAGCCAGTTTCTGCGTGTGATCCCGCGCATCAGTGCATTGGAAGTGGTGATGCAGCCTTTGCTGGAACGGGGCGAAGCGCGTGATGTGTGCGAAGACAAAGCCCGCGAATTACTCGCCCGCCTCAACGTACCACAACGTTTATGGTCACTGGCACCTGCCACGTTTTCCGGCGGCGAGCAGCAACGTGTGAATATCGCCCGCGGGTTTATCGCCCGGTCGCCAGTATTACTGCTGGATGAACCCACCGCATCGCTGGATAACAAAAACTGTGCGGCGGTTGTGGCATTGATTGAAGAAGCCCGCAGCCGTGGTGCGGCGATTGTCGGCATTTTCCATGACCGCGAAGTCAGAGAACGGGTGGCAAACCGCCTGCATATTATGAACCCCCTGGTGGCGGAGACAGAAGCATGATTATCAACAATGTGCGTATGGTACTGGAGCAGGAAGTGGTTTCCGGTTCACTGGAAGTGCGTGACGGGGTGATTAGCAGTTACAGCGAAACACCCAGCCAGTTGCCACAGGCGCTGGATGGTGAACAGGACTGGTTACTGCCGGGGCTGGTTGAACTGCATACCGACAACCTGGATAAATTTTTCACCCCGCGCCCGGGTGTGGACTGGCCGGCCCATTCCGCCATGAGCAGCCACGATGCGTTGATGGTTGCCAGCGGCATTACCACCGTGCTGGATGCCATTGGTGTGGGTGATGTACGCGATGGCGGCCACCGCCTGGATAACCTGGAAAAAATGATTGGCGCCATTCAGGAAAGCCGCAGACAGAATGCCAACCGGGCCGATCACCTGCTGCATTTACGCTGCGAGCTGCCTTACCACGCCACGCTGCCGTTGTTTGAACAACTGATGAACACCGATATCCTGCGTGTGGTGTCACTGATGGACCATTCTCCCGGTCAGCGCCAGTATGCTTCGCTGGAGAAATTTCGTGAATATTACCAGGGCAAATACCAACTGACAGACAGCGAAATGGCAGTGTATGAAAGCGAACAGGTTGCTCTGGCGGCACGCTGGTCGCGCCCCAACCGTGAAGCGATTGCCGCATTATGCCGTGAGCGCGGCCTGGCACTGGCCAGCCACGATGACGCCACGGCGGCGCATGTGGATGAATCCTGTGAGATGGGCAGCGTAATAGCGGAGTTTCCCACCACGTATGAGGCCGCGCAGCATTCCCGGGACAAAGGCCTGCGTATCTTGATGGGCGCACCGAACATTGTGCGCGGTGGTTCGCATTCAGGGAATGTGGCGGCACACTGCCTGGCAACCAGTGGTTTACTGGATATTCTGTCATCAGATTACTACCCGGCAAGCCTGCTGGATGCCGCGTTTCGCCTGGCGAAAGACGAGCGTAATTCACTGAAGCTCCCGGCAACCATCGCAATGGTGACGGCAAACCCGGCGCGGGCGATTGGCCTGGCTGACCGTGGGCGTATTGCTGAAGGGCTGCGGGCAGACCTGGTGCTGGCGCATACCCACCACGGGCATGCACAGGTGCGCCATGTCTGGTCGCAAGGGCGACAGGTTTACTGATGGCACGGTTAATCTGGCTGACAGGGCCTTCTGGTTCAGGGAAAGACAGCCTGCTGGATGCCTTGCGCGCACAGCCGCCTGCCGGGCTGGTGATTGCCCACCGCTACATTACTCGCCCGGCTTCTGCAGGCGGGGAAAACCATGTGGCGCTGACCACCACCGAATTCCGTCGCCGCTTACAGGCAGGGTTGTTTGCACTGCACTGGCAGGCCCATGGCTGTGAGTATGGGCTGGGCATAGAAATGGATTTGTGGTTGCAACGGGGGCTTAATGTGCTGGTAAACGGCTCCCGCCAGCATTGCGCTACCGCCCGGGAGCGCTATGGCGACCAGCTGTTTCCTGTCGTGCTCCAGGTCTCTTCCGATGTGCTGGCACAGCGCCTGCGTCAGCGCGGGCGTGAAGACGAAGCGGCTATCGCCCTTCGTCTGCAACGCAGCGTTAGCGCTCCTGAACCCAATGCTGTTTGCCTGAAAAACGATGGCGCGCTGGCAGACACCCTGGCGGCGTTTAACCAGTTGCTGGAGAACCATGCATTATGCAACTCACCTTTTTAGGCACCGGTGGCGCGCAACAAGTGCCGGTCTTTGGTTGTAGCTGCCTTGCATGCCAGCGTGCCCGGCAGGATAACCGCTATGCCCGTGGCCCTTGCAGCGCGCTGCTCCAGTCCGGTGATGAAACAATACTGATTGATGCCGGGCAGTGCCACCTTGAACAGCGCTTTGCGCCAGGGGAGCTGAGCCGGATTATGCTCACCCATTATCACATGGACCATGTCCAGGGGTTATTCCCGCTGCGCTGGGGGATGGGGGAACTGATCCCGGTGTTTGGCCCGCCGGATTCACAAGGTTGCGATGATTTATTCAAACACCCCGGAATCCTGGATTTTCAGGCCCCTTTCACGCCTTTTGAACCCGTTCAGTGGTCGGGTATGACCGTCACGCCAGTACCTTTGCAGCATTCAAAAATCACCTTTGGCTATGTTTTCAGGAAAAACGGTGCCTCCGGTAATACGCTGGCCTGGCTGTGCGACACTTGTGGGCTACCTCCCCAGACCCTGGCATTTTTGCAAAACACACCGCTGGAACACCTGGTGCTGGATTGCAGCCACCCACCAGGTGATACACCACCGCGCAACCATAACGACATCAATCAGGCACTGGCTATCCACCATGTGCTGCAACCGCGGCACACCTGGCTTACTCATATCAGCCACACGCTGGATAACTGGTTGCAGGAAAACCGCCTGCCAGAATCGGTTTCCCCCGCCAGGGATGGCATAACCCTGGCCTTATAACCACTCACTCAGGGTTGTTCACCGTTTAATCACTTTATTGTCATTAAACGTTCATCTGTGCTCGCCTTAATAGGGGCATCTTAACCAACAGATGGCAATGACAATGAACATGGCGCAGGCACTTTTAAAATCCACTTTAGCAGCCCCGGAACCGCAACTTCAGCCGGTTGCACAACAGACAGTGCTGAGTGTGCAGGATCTGTGTAAATCCTGGAATGGTCAGCACAATGTTCTGGATGGTATCAGTTTTGATCTCCATGCCGGTGAGCTGGTGGGCGTGATTGGCCGCTCGGGGGCAGGGAAATCCACACTGTTACATGTGCTCAATGGCACTCACACCGCCACATCCGGGCATATCCTGAGTCTGGAAGACGACGATGATGAGCGGGATATCACTGAACTGCATGGCCGGGCGTTACGCCAGTGGCGCAGTGAATGCGGCATGATCTTCCAGGACTTTTGCCTGGTACCGCGCCTGGATGTATTAACCAACGTGCTGTTGGGGCGCCTCAGCCAGACCAGCACGCTGAAATCCCTGTTTAAAATTTTCCCGGACAGCGACCGCGCTCGGGCCATTGAGTTACTGGAATGGATGGGCTTACTGCCCCATGCTTTGCAGCGCGCGGAAAACCTGTCCGGCGGCCAGATGCAGCGCGTGGCAATTTGCCGCGCCTTAATGCAGAACCCGCGTATTTTGCTGGCGGATGAACCTGTTGCCTCCCTCGACCCGAAAAATACCCAGCGCATTATGGATGCCCTGAAGCAGGTCAGCCAGCGTGGAATCAGTGTCATGGTCAACCTGCACTCAGTGGAACTGGTGCAAAGCTATTGCTCGCGCGTGATTGGCATTGCCAGTGGGCGCGTGGTGTATGACGGGCACCCGGCAAGTTTAACAGAAGACACCCTGCAACAACTCTATGGCGATGAAATCAGCCAACTTCACTAACGCACCCTTACCAACAAGACTCACAGGCAAATGATAATGAAAAGGCAGAAAAACCTTATGAAACACTCCTTTCGTTCACTGGCACTGATGGCAGGCGTATTCATGGCCGGTAACGCGATGGCGTCGGATGCGCCAAAAGAATTGAATCTGGGAATTTTGGGTGGGCAAAATGCCACACAACAAATTGGCGATAACCAGTGCGTAAAAACGTTCTTTGATAAAGAACTGCATGTAGACACCAAACTGCGTAATTCGTCTGACTACTCTGGTGTTATTCAGGGCTTACTGGGCGGCAAAGTGGATATGGTCCTGAGTATGTCACCGTCGTCTTACGCATCGGTCTATATCAACAACCCGAAAGCGGTGGATATTGTGGGTATTCTGGTGGATGACAAAGATCAATCCCGGGGTTACCACTCCGTGGTCATCGTCAAAGCCAACAGCCCGTATAAAAAACTGGAAGATCTGAAAGGGCAGGCGTTCGGTTTTGCCGATCCGGATTCCACCTCGGGCTACCTGATCCCGAACCATGCGTTCAAAAAAGAGTTCGGTGGCAACACCGACAACAAATATAACAACTTCTTCTCCAGTGTGACCTTCTCTGGTGGCCATGAACAGGACATTCTGGGCGTGCTGAACGGCCAGTTTGCCGGTGCCGTCACCTGGACTTCACTGGTGGGCGACTACAACACCGGTTATACCGCTGGCGCCTTTGGCCGCCTGATTCGTATGGATCACCCGGATCTGATGAAACAGATCCGCATCATCTGGAAATCGCCGTTGATCCCCAATGGCCCGATCCTGGTGAGCAACAGCCTGCCGGCCGATTTCAAAGCCAAAGTGGTTGCAACTATTAAGAAACTGGATAAAGAAGACCATGCCTGCTTCGCTAAAGCCGTGGGTGGTGAACAGCATATTGGCCCGGCAACTGTTGCCGATTACCAGCAAATCATTGATATGAAACGTGAGCTGGTCACAGCCCGTTAAGTTATTTGGTACTGGCGCCCGGTAATATCACCGGGCGTTGTTTTATCTCAGGTAGCGCACATGACGTCGAACACCGAGTTTGAACAGTATTACCAGCAAGTTAAACGCCAGCAAAAGCGCGATACCTTGCTTTGGTCGCTGGTTTTATTGGGGCTTTACCTGGCTGCGGGCAATGCAGCGGAATTCAGCCTCACTACGCTCTGGCAGGCACTGCCACACTTCTTTGATTACCTGTTTGAAACCCTGCCAATACTGCACTGGAACCAGTTGTTTGCCGACGGGCATACCAAGGGCTCGTTATTGTACTGGGGCTACCGCTTGCATATTCAGTTACCGCTGATTTGGGAAACCCTGCAACTGGCACTGGCGTCTACCCTGGTGGCCGTTGCGCTGGCGGTGGTGCTGGCCTTTATGGCGGCAGGCAATACCTGGACACACCCGGCATTACGCTATGGCGTGCGCTCGCTGGTGGCATTTTTGCGCACCATGCCAGAACTGGCCTGGGCGGTGATGTTTGTGATGGCATTCGGTATTGGGGCGATACCCGGCTTTCTGGCGCTGGCACTGCATACCGTGGGCAGTCTGACCAAACTGTTCTATGAAGCCATTGAAAACAGCTCTTCGCGCCCGGTGCGCGGGCTGGCTGCCTGCGGTGCCAGCCGCCTGCAACGCATGCGTTTCGCGCTGTGGCCGCAGGTGAAGCCGCTGTTTTTATCTTACAGCTTTATGCGCATGGAAATTAACTTCCGATCTTCCACTATTCTGGGGCTGGTTGGCGCGGGCGGTATCGGTCAGGAGCTGATGACTAACATCAAACTCGACCGTTATGACCAGGTGAGCATCACGTTGCTGCTGATTATCCTGGTGGTGTCATTACTGGATTTGTGCTCGGGCAGGTTGCGCCGCTGGGTGCTGGAGGGGAAGGTATGAGTGTGTGGCAAACGGAACCGGATATCGCCCAGTACCGCGATTCTCACCCTGAATTATTTCGGGCACAACGGCGCTATTTGCGTGGTGTCGCTATTCTGGTGCTGGCGGTAGTGGCCTATTACGTCTGGTTTTTCCTGCAGTTTGGCATTACTGCCGAACAGTTCACCCGGGGTATTGGTCAGTTGGGGCGTTACTTTGCCCGCATGTTTGTCTGGCATGATTTTGCTTCCTGGCCTTTTGGGTATTATCTGGGGCAAATTGGCATCACGCTGGCGATTGTGTTTGCCGGTACTCTGACGGCAACATTCATTGCGTTGCCTTTGTCTTTCTTCGCTGCCCGTAACGTGATGCAGGGCCGGGTTAATGGCGTAGTTGCCCTGTTGATGCGCCGCCTGTTTGATGTGCTGCGTGGTGTGGACATGGCGATTTGGGGGCTGATTTTCGTGCGTGCCGTAGGGCTTGGGCCGCTGGCCGGTGTACTGGCAATCGTGATGCAGGACACGGGGCTGTTAGGGCGTTTATACGCAGAAGGCCATGAGGCGGTAGAGCGTTCGCCAGGGCGTGGGCTGAGTGCCGTCGGTGCCGGGAGTGTGCAGAAGCACCGCTTCGGTATTTTCACGCAGTCTTTCCCTGCGTTCCTGGCGCTGAGCCTGTACCAGATAGAGTCCAATACGCGTTCAGCGGCGGTTCTGGGTTTTGTGGGTGCCGGTGGGGTGGGGCTGGTGTATGCCGAAAACATGCGCCTGTGGAACTGGGATGTGGTGATGTTTATCACCCTGATTCTGGTTGCGGTGGTCATGGCGATGGATGTGGCATCAACCTGGTTACGCCAGCGTTATATCACCGGTAAAACGGTACCCCTGTTTGAAGCCCGTTAATTAGTTTAAATCCCAGCAAATTTTTAAAGCCCGGCAATTTTTTAAACATCGTTATTCAGTGCCTGTGCCGCTGTTCCGGCGCAGGCACCAGAACGGCGCCCGGTTGTTGGTACTGTGTTACTTTTGTTTACTTTACGTTAAATCAACAGGTTGTGTGCATATTGCGCTTTGAGCCATGAAAAAAGTGTGTGTAGAATAACCCACTCACTAAAGGAATTGCTCATGCCCCAACGTTTGTTCCTCTCTCTGGCGCGTTACCTGAAACACGGGTTTATCACCCCAGTGCTGTTTCTGGCTGCCTGCTGGCTGGTGAGCAACCCAACGTTAGCTCAGGCGAGCGAATCCACCTCTGGCACACCTCTCTCTGCACCCGTTACCACGCATTACAGCCATGACAGCCACAATATGGTCATGCTGCACACTATGGCGATGCGTACTGCGGTAGACCATATTCTGTGTGAGAAAGATTGCCACCCGGATTATGGCAAGTTGCAGCACCACAAACTGCAACCTGAACCTGTTGCCATGGAATCCGGGCTGTTGCTGGTAGAACGCTGGGAGCGTGACTGCGTGCAACCAATGGCCTGGCATGTCCCGCCCAGCACCGGCCCACCCGCCGAAATCCGTTTTTGCCGTTTCAGAGAATAGATCTACCCGTTTTTCACCAGTCTGGTGGCCTTTTGGCCGTTTGTGAAAATTTGGGAGATTTCTCTAATGAAACTGTTATCTGTCCGTTCTGCTGCGCTGCGCGGCACCCTGTTAGTTACCGCTTTATCCACCGCAACACTGTTGCTTACCGCCCCCACTGCCGCTTTGGCAGAATCCACGCACGACAGGCAAGGCATGCAGGATATGCCAGGTATGAACACGCCTGCTACACAACCTGCAGAGGTTATTACCGCCACCGGTGTCGTGAAAAACTGGGGAGCAGAAAAAGTCTCGATTGCTCACCAGGCTATTCCACAACTTAACTGGCCTCCTATGACCATGCAGTTTTCCTTGCAGGGTTACCAGGGGCAGGCTTTTGCCCCCGGCCAGCGCATCACCTTTGCGTTTAAACAGGTGACAACGGGTTATCAACTGGTTTCCGCCAGCACGAACTAACACCGGAGTCACAATGAAAAAACCATGGAAAATGGCGGCCTGCGGGCTGCCTGCCCTGCTGTGGCTGTCTGCCGCGCAGGCAACCACTCTGGAAGCATCGCTGCAGGCGGCACAATCCTGGTCAGCAGGGCTGTCGGCCAATGCTCATCAGGTAAATGCGCTGGAAAATATGGCGGTTTCAGCGGGCCAGTTACCAGATCCAAAACTACTGGTAGGGATTGATAACGTGCCGGTGCAGGGCAATAACAGCCGCCGCCTTACCCGCGAAGGCATGACGATGGAGAAAATAGGCATCAGCCAGACCTGGGTAAGCGGTACTAAACGCCAGCGTAAAGTGGACACCCTGCTGGCGCAGGCGCGTGAAGTTGAAGCAGGCAAAGGAGTGATACTCGCACAGTTACAACGCGATACCGCCCAGGCCTGGCTCACACTGGCGATTGCCAGGAAAACCCTGGCGGCCATTGATGAACAACTGGCGGAAACCCAACGCCAGGTGGCCGTACAAAAAGCCTCCGTTGCCAGTGGCAGCGCACAACCAGACAGTACCGTGGATATCAGCCTGGCGGTGAATGAGATGCTGAATTTGCAGGACAATGCCCGCCGGGATGTTGAGGTTGCCCGGGCGCGCCTGATGCAACTGACTGGTGAAGAGATAACGCAAACCAGTGGTCCTTTCCCGCGCATTGAGCGTTTGCCTGCCACAGCCGCAGTATTGCTGGAAGGTGTGCAACAGCACCCGGAAATCATCCAGGCGGCACGCGCTGCTGATGTCGCAAAAGCGCGTTCACAGCAATCCGCAGTCGCCGGGCAACCGGATGTCGGTGTGCAAGTCTATTACGGGCATCGTGGTGACGGCATGGATGACCTGGCGGGGATACAACTGTCGGTGGATTTGCCGCTGTTTCAGGGCAAACGGCAGGATAAAGACTATTCAGCGGATCTCTCCCGTGCCATGGAGGCAAAAGACCAGTTGACGTTACTGGTGCGTGAACACAAGGCGCAACTGAATGCGTTGATTGCGCAGTACCAGTCTGCACAGGCAATTTACCAGCGCCAGCGCGACACGGTATTGCCATTATTGCAGGCCAAATACCGGCTGACAGAAGCGCAGTATCGTGCCGGAAACAGCACGCTGGCTGCATTGTTAGCGGCAAGGCGCGCACAACTTAACGGCAACATCACCCTCAGTAATAACCAGCAAGCCATGGCAACAGCCTGGGCTGCCATCCGCTACCTCACCGTGCAGGACTCACCACAATGAAACCGCAATTACGTCGTATTAGCCTGATGGCGCTTTGTGCCGTTATTTTTGCCACAGCCGGCTGGTTTGCCGGTAAACACAGTAGCGGGGAAACAACTAAAACAACCCGCCAGCCCGCCACCGCCAGTGCTGAGCGCAAAGTGTTGTACTGGTATGACCCAATGACGCCTGGCACCCGGTTTGATAAACCCGGTAAATCGCCGTTTATGGATATGGACCTGGTACCACGCTACGCCGATGAAGAAGGGCAACCGGACGGCGTGCGGGTCAGTGCCCGGCAACAACAGAACCTCGGTGTACGTACTGCCGACGTCACAAAACGGGTTATGGAAGCCCGCCTCGACGGGTATGGCACTGTGGCCGTGAACGAGCGCACCCGGGTAACGGTGCCCGCCCTCGCCAGCGGCCTGGTGGAAAAACTGTATGTGAATGCGCCGCAGCAATTTGTGCGTAAAGGTGAAGCCCTGGCACAGTTGTGGATCCCGCAATGGGCAGCGGCACAGCAGGAGTACCTGGCTGTCAGAGCGCTGGGCGACGCAGCATTAAACCATGCGGCGCGTGAACGCCTTGCTCTGCTATTTATGCCAGAAGAGATAATCCGCCAGGTGGAACGTACCGGTAAGCCACAAACCCGGGTAACGGTGCGTGCTTCTCAGGCGGGTTATATTAACCAGTTAGAAGTGCGTGAAGGCGCGCAAGTCTCGGCCACTCAGGCATTGTTTGATGTCGCGGCGCTGAACACCGTCTGGGCTGTGCTGGATTACCCGCAAAACCAGGCTGCACAAGTTCATACCGGTAGCGAAGTAACCGCCACCACTCAGGCCTGGCCGGGCAAAGTATTCCAGGGCAAGGTCACCGAGGTATTACCCAACCTGGATGCCGATACCCGCACCCTGAAAGCGCGCGTCACACTTGATAACCCCGACCAGCAACTGCGCCCCGGCATGTACCTGCACATGGCGTTAACCCCGGCGACTCAACAGGCTCCTGTACTGGCGATCCCGGAAGAAGCGTTGATCACCACCGGCAGCCAAAACCGGGTCTTGCTGGCTGAAAAAGACGGCTATTTCTCACCGCAGGCAGTCACGCTGGGTGAGCATGCTCAGGGCTTTGTCGAAGTGAAATCGGGGCTTAAAGAGGGCCAGCGCATTGTGGTTTCCGGGCAATTCCTGATTGATTCAGAAGCCAGCCTGCGTAGCGCGTTACCAGAAATGGCAGACAACAATAAACCTGGCCATGCAGCCACACAAACAGCAGCAACGGATAAAGCCAGTGCGCCAGCCGCGATTTCCGCGAATGGCGAGGTGGTGGCGCTGGCCGATGGCGCAGTCACGATTTCCCACGCAGCGATTCCTGCCCTGAAATGGCCACCCATGACTATGGATTTTTCGGCAACTCCCCAACAACAGCAAAGGCTGAAAATTGGCGACCATGTGATGTTCTCATTCACCATGACCGAAGATGGCGCACGCCTTGAATCTATCATGAACATGCCCGCCGACGGGCATAAGGCACAACGATGATTGCCGCAATAATTCGCTGGTCTTTACGTAACCGCCTGTTGGTTTTGCTGGCGGCGGTAATGGTGGCGGCGTGGGGCGTGTGGGCGGTAAAAAATGCGCCGCTCGATGCGCTGCCAGATTTGTCAGACACCCAGGTCATTGTGCGGGTCAGTTACCCTGGCAAAGCGCCACAAATTGTTGAAGACCAGGTGACTTACCCACTGACCACCACCATGCTATCGGTGCCCGGGGCCAAAACCGTGCGTGGGTATTCCATGTTTGGCGATGCCTACGTGTATATCCTGTTTGATGACGGCACAGACCCATACTGGGCGCGCTCCCGTGTGCTGGAGTATTTAAGCCAGGTGCAGTCGAGCCTGCCGCCGGAAGCCCGTGCCTCGCTTGGGCCGGATGCCACTGGTGTGGGTTGGGTATATGAATATGTACTGGCCGACAAAACCGGTAAACACAGCCTGGGGGATTTACGCGCCATTCAGGACTGGATCCTGAAATATGAACTGAAAACAGTCCCCAATGTTTCGGAAGTTGCCAGCGTGGGCGGGATGGTCAAGCAGTACCAGATTGTGCTGAACCCGGACCGCATGCGGGCACTGAATGTTACCCATCAGCAAGTAGCGGACGCGGTGAAAAGTGCCAACCAGGAAGGGAGTGGCGCAGTGGTCGAAATGGGCGAGGCCGAATATATGGTGCGCACCTCCGGCTACCTGAAAAACCTGCAAGACTTTGCGCATGTGGTGATTACCAGCCGTAACGGCGTGCCGGTCATGCTGTCTGATGTGGCAACAATTCGGCGCGGCCCGGAATTGCGGCGCAGTGTGGCAGAGCTTAATGGCGAAGGCGAGGTAACCGGCGGCATTATCATTATGCGCTCGGGTAAAAACGCCCTTGCCACCATTGATGCCGTGAAAACCCGGCTTGCCGAAGTCAAACGCAGTTTGCCAGCAGGTGTTGAAATCATCCCGGTTTATGACCGCTCGTTACTGATTAAGCACTCCGTTGAAACCCTGACTCACAAACTGATTGAAGAGTTTATTGTGGTGGCGCTGGTCTGCGCGCTGTTCCTGTTTCACTTCCGTTCGGCGCTGGTGGCGATGATTAGTTTGCCACTGGGTATCCTGGGGGCGTTTATCGTCATGCATTACCAGGGCGTCAGCGCCAATATTATGTCGCTGGGTGGGATAGCTATTGCCATTGGTGCCATGGTGGATGCGGCCATCGTCATGATAGAAAACATGCACAAAGGGCTGGAACGATGGCGCCATGAGCATCCGGGGCAAACGCCACAAGGTAATGATTACTGGCATGTTGCCGGGCAGAGCGCGGCGGAAGTGGGCCCGGCACTGTTTTGCAGCCTGCTGATTATTACGTTGTCTTTTATTCCGGTGTTCACGCTGGAAGCCCAGGAAGGGAAAATGTTTTCCCCGCTGGCCTTCACCAAAACCTGGTCTATGGCGGTGGCCGCCGGGTTGGGGATAACCCTGGTTCCGGTGCTGATGGGCTATTTTATTCGCGGGAAAATTCCCGATGAGCAGGCCAACCCGGTTAACCGTATGCTGATTCGGGGTTATGAGCCACTGCTGGCCTGGGTGCTGGCGCGGCCAAAAACCACACTGGCACTGGCGGGGGTATTGTTAGTGGCGACACTGTGGCCGTTATCTCGCCTGGGCAGTGAATTTATGCCCGCGCTGGACGAAGGCGACTTGCTGTATATGCCTTCGACACTGCCGGGGATTTCGGCTCAGGAGGCCGGGCGTCTGCTGCAACTGACGGACCGGATGATTAAAACCGTACCTGAAGTGGAGACGGTGTTCGGCAAAGTGGGGCGGGCGGATACCGCAACTGACCCGGCACCGTTAACCATGCTGGAGACCACCATTCACTTTAAGCCCAAAGATCAGTGGCGGCCGGGCATGACCATGAAAAAGCTGATTAATGAGCTGGATAAAACGGTGCAGGTACCGGGTATCGCGAATGTTTGGGTTCCGCCGATTCGCAACCGGCTGGATATGCTCTCTACCGGGATCAAGAGCCCGGTCGGCATCAAGGTGAATGGCGATAACCTGGCGCAACTGGAGCAGGTCGCTGAACAGATTGAACGTGTGGTGAAAACAGTACCCGGCGTGACATCGGCACTGGCAGAACGCCTGGATGGCGGGCGTTATATCAATATTGATATCGACCGTGCCGCCGCTGCCCGCTATGGTGTTTCAGTGCGGGAGTTGCAGTCGGTGGTATCGAGCCTGGTGGGTGGGGAAAATATTGGTGAAACCCTGGAAGGGCGTGAACGTTACCCCATCAGCATTCGCTACCCGCGGGAGATGCGTGATTCAGTGCAGAAAATCCGTGAGTTGCCGGTTGTCACCGCATCAGGCGCACAGGTTGCGCTGTCGCAACTGGCTTCAGTTTCAGTGAGTGAAGGCCCGGCCATGCTGAAAAGTGAAAATGCCCGTTTATCTGACTGGGTGTATGTGGATATTCGCGGCCGGGATTTGCGCTCAGCTGTACTGGCGATGCAGCAGGCGGTTAACCAGCAAGTTCAGTTGCCGCAAGGTGTGTCGTTAACCTGGTCCGGGCAGTTTGAGTATATGTCCCGTGCGGCGGCGAAACTGAAAGTGGTATTGCCGGTGACGCTGGTGATTATTTTTGTTCTGCTGTACCTGACATTCCAGCAAGTTAAAGATGCACTGTTAATTATGGGAACACTGCCATTTTCCCTGATTGGCGGGGTATGGCTGCTGTATTTACTGGGATACAACCTGTCGGTGGCTACGGCGGTGGGCTTTATTGCGCTGGCCGGGGTGGCGGCAGAGTTCGGGGTGATTATGGTGCTCTACCTGAACCATGCCATACAGCACCAGCGTAAAGCAGGGCCGCTGACACGCCACCAGTTACTGGCGGGGATCCATGAAGGCGCGGTATTACGTGTCCGCCCCAAAGTGATGACCGTCGCCACGATAATGGCAGGTTTGCTGCCCATCATGTGGGGTGGCGGTACGGGCTCTGAAGTGATGCAGCGCATTGCCGCGCCTATGATTGGCGGTATGATCACCGCACCGTTATTGTCGATGCTGGTGATCCCGGCGGTGTATTTGCTCTCGCACCGTAAAGGTTGAGGTTTCAGCGCGCCAGGGAAGGCGCGGCAGATTGATGAAAAAGAAGGAAAAGCATGATTTTTCCTTCTTTTTAGTTAGCGGGCGAAAATCAATGAATTGATTTTCCTGGTTTTTTATTGGGTCACATCCGCTGGCACTGTGCTGGCATGAGGTTTGTCATCAGCCTCGCGCGCCTTTGAAGGCGCGGCTTACTTAAAGTGCAAATGGCGGTAACTGGCGGAAGGTGTTTTGCAACCCTTCCGACCAGGCTTTGCGTATAGTGGAAAACCAGGGATCATCCTCGGTGATACGCCGTTGCCCACTGGCATCAAAACTATTGGCACGGTAAAGCATGACATCCAGCGGCATGCCCACCGAAAGGTTACTGCGCAGCGTAGAATCTATCGACACCAGCGCACAGCACATTGCCTGTTCCAGCGGTGTATCCTGGCGCAGCACCCGGTCAATAATCGGTTTGCCGTACTTGCTTTCGCCAATCTGGAAATAAGGTGTGTCCTGGGTCGCTTCAATAAAATTACCTTCCGGGTAGATATGAAACAGGCGATGGGGTTCGCCGTGGATCTGCCCGCCTAACAACAAGTTACAGCCAAAATTAACTGTGCTGCCGTTTTGCTGTGCACGGCTGTCGCGCTGGACCACTTCCTGCAATGTTTGCCCAACCAATGTGGCGGCATCATACATGGAATGCGCCTGCATCAGGTTGGGCTCCTGCTCTGCCTGAATCCGCGCAGACAACAGGCTGATAACGCTCTGTGTGGTTGCCAGATTACCGGCAGACTGCAACACCAGCACCCGGTCAGCATGCCGGCTGAACACATGTAATTTTTTAAACGTTGCAATATGGTCTACTCCCGCATTGGTGCGGGAGTCAGAAGCGAATACCAGCCCGTCAGACAGGCACATGGCCACACAGTAGGTCATGGAATACTCTCGTACTATTTATTGCTGTTGTTGCGCCTGCTGGGAAAACTGGCGTACTTCAGCCTCAGAAAACATAACCTCTGCGCCACCGCCCAGACGGCTGCCGCGCACCGGGCAGGCATCCAGGTAGTCCAGACCGACAGCCAGCTTCAGATGTTGCGCCAGGCTGCGGGTATTATTGGTGATATCAAAGGCCAACCATCGGTTATCCAGCCACACTTCCGCCCAGGCATGCATCGCCACATGGTGGGTGTCTTTACTGTACACATAACCGCTGACATAGCGTGCCGGGATTTGCAGGCTACGGCAACAGGCAAGAAACACATGGCTGTGATCCTGGCACACGCCCATCCCTCTGTCGAAGGCTTCTGCCGCACTGTCCTGCACCTGGGTTGCCCCCGGTGAATAGGGCATTCTCTCCCGTAGTGCCGCCATTAGTGTAGTCAAACTCCCCACTGGCGCTTCGGGCTGAAAATAGTGGCTGGCAAAGGCGCGAATAGCATCATTCGCCTGAGTCAGTGGCGTACTGCGCAGGAATACCAGTGGAGAAACCAGCGTGGGTTCTTCATCGGTTTCATTGCTCTCTTCGTTATCGGCAATATCGACTATCCCCTGAGCATGAATCACTATCTCTTTGTGGGGATTATCCAAAGTGAGGACATGCAGCACATTGCCCCAGGTATCTGTGGTGGTCACACTGGCACAGTCCGGAAAGGTGAGCGTCCAGTCGCGAATATGCTGGTGGCCGGAGTCTTGCGGTGTCAGGCGCAAATACTGGGTACTGAATTTCACTTCTTCATCGTAGCTATAGCGGGTCAGGTGATTAATGGTGAGCTTCATACCGTCTCCAGATAAGTGTGGTGAATACTGTCTGCAAGGGCGTTGATCCGGGTTAACAGGCCTGTCAGGTAACTTTGCATATCTGCTTTGACTAAATCCTCCAGCGTGCTGAACCGCAAATCGACATTTAACTGGTGTGCTATGCGCAGGGGTTGTTGCGAATGCTGGTTCGCCACCAGTTCAAGCTGGCCGACAATATCTTCAATACATGCCCGCAGTGAACGCGGCACGTCGTTGCGCAAAATCAGTAATTCCGCCACGGTTTCGCGAGTGACTGGCTGGCGATATAAACTGTTATAGGCTTCCCGGGCACTGACCGCGCGTAACAGGGTATCGAGCCGGTAATATTCGCGCACGGAATCCGGGTCGTTACTGATTTGCTGGTCTTTCACTAACAGTAACTGTGTGGTCGCCTGGGCGCGTTCGATAAGGGTGCCAATGCGAATAAAACACAAGGCATCGTTACGCAGCAACGTACCAAAGATCGCGCCACGAAACAGGTGAGCGCGGTCTTTTACCCAGTCAAAAAAGGCATCGGCGCCAATGCTTTCCACACCCTGCTTACGCAGTTTTTTCAACTGGATACGAGTGGTGTTAATACATTCCCACACTTCTGCCGACAGGCTGCCTCTTACCGCGTGCGCATTGTTCCATGCCAGTTCGACACAACTGCAAATACTGCTGGGGTTGTTGCTGTCCATCGCAAAGAAATTCAACAGGTTATCCATAGAAAAACGGGCGTAACGTGCCTGAAACAGGTCGTGGGTCCACGACAGGTTCAGGGGTAACGCCAAATCCCGCTGTTGCTGGCTGTGACGCGGCATCATGGAGAGTTTGTAAGTAACGTCCAGTACCCGGGCGAAACTTTCTGCCCGCTCCAGGTAACGGGCCATCCAGAACAGTTCACTGGCTGTGCGGCTTAGCATGATTCATCGTCCTCCATTACCCAGGTGTCTTTGGTTCCCCCGCCCTGAGACGAGTTCACCACCAGTGATCCTTCCGTTAGCGCTACGCGGGTTAATCCACCAGGCACCAGGCGGGTTTCCTGCCCGGACAGCACAAAGGGGCGTAAGTCGATATGGCGTGGTGCCAGGCCATCGTCCACAAAGGTAGGGCAGGTGGACAGCGCAAGAGTTTCCTGGCCGATATAATTCGCCGGGTTTGCCAGCAGGCGCTCGCGGAAAGCTTCCACTTCACTGCGTGTTGCCCTGGGGCCCACTAACATACCGTAGCCGCCAGCACCGTGGACTTCTTTGACCACCATCTGGTCGAGGTTATTGAGCACGAATTTCAGGTCTTCGGGTTTGCGGCATTGCCAGGTGGGAATGTTGTTGAGAATCGGTTGTTCACCGAGGTAAAAGCGGATCATCTCCGGCACATAAGGGTAGATAGATTTATCATCTGCCACACCGGTACCAATGGCATTGGCCAGCACCACGCCGCCTGCCCGGTAAACAGAAAGCAGGCCAGGCACACCGAGCATGGAATCGGTACGGAAGGCGAGTGGGTCAAGCCAGGCATCGTCAATACGGCGGTAAATTACATCCACCCGGCGCGGCCCTTCCGTGGTGCGCATATACACCGCGCCAGCTTTAATAAACAGGTCGGCGCTTTCAACCAGTTCCACCCCCATTTGCTGAGCCAGAAAACTGTGTTCAAAGTAGGCGCTGTTAAACCGCCCGGGCGTCATAACCACCACACAAGGGTCATCCACCGGGGAGCTTTCACGCAGCGTTTGTAACAGGTAGCCGGGGTAACGCTCCACCGGGGCAATATGCTGGCGGGCGAACATTTCCGGGTATAACCGCATCATCATTTTGCGGTTTTCCAGCATGTAAGACACGCCAGAAGGCGTGCGCAGGTTGTCTTCCAGTACGTAATAATTACCGTCGCTGTTGCGTACCATGTCCACGCCCGTGATGTGGGCGTAAATATGGTTATGCAGGTCAATACCCATCATGCAGGGCTGGAACTGTTCATTGGCCAGCACTTGTTCGGCGGGGATTAACCCGGCTTTAAGAATGGTTTGGTCGTGGTAGATATCATGGAGAAAAGCATTGAGCGCTTTGACGCGCTGGCGAATGCCCTGGTCGAGTTTTTTCCATTCATCGGCGGGAATAATGCGTGGGACACTGTCAAAAGGGATTAACCGTTCCGTTCCTTCATCTTCACCGTAGACATTAAAGGTAATGCCTATGCGGTGGAACAGCAGTTCTGCCTGCTCTTTTTTCTGCCGTATGGCATTCTGGTCCGTATTCTGAAACCACTGCCACCAGCCATCATAGTGTTGGCGTTGCTTTCCCTCTGCCGTCAACATTTCATCGTAATACACGCCATCCGGTACGGTTATTTTTATCATTACACGCTCCAGTTATTACGTAATCAGGAATAACTGAAAGTGACTACGCACAAACCGTGCCATAGTGGTTATCTTGTTGATTATTATTCTTTTGTTAGCAGCACTCTCCCCCTGGGATTGATTTTTGTTAAGACAGGTATATCTCGTTATGCTTTGTTATGGTGCAAAAAAATAACAATTGCCATGTCTCAGGCCGGAAGCGCACTTTCCGCATCGTTAAAAGCATTGAGTAATAAACGCCACATATGGTGGGCGGCCGGGGTAAAGCGGCGGTCTGAGTTGCGCAGCAAATGGCACTGAGCGCTACTGGCGATGGGGTGATCCACCGGGATGGCAACCAGTTTGCCTTGTTCAATCAGTGAACTGGCGGCAAAGCGGCTCATAAAGGAAATTCCCAAACCCGCCTGGCTCATTCCTTTGGCGGTAGAGAACAGGTTACACCGGTATGCAGGGGAAAAGGTCAGCCCTTTGCTCTGGAACATGGCATTCATATGGCGCTGCAGGCCAAAGCTTTCAGTCAGCGCAATTAACCGCTGCTCTGCCAGTTGTTCAATGGTAACCCGCTCAAGGCAGGCCAGCTCATGGTCTGGTGCCATTACTGCGCAGATTGGCCCCCAACGAAAACTGTGGCGCTTCAGCTCCGGGCTGCCAATGGGCCCGAAGGCAACCGCCATATCTGCTTCACCCTGAACAATATCGTTCAGCATTTCCTGCATACTGGCGACACTGATTTCAACAAACACCTGCGGCCAGGACTCGGCAAACTGGGTCATCACCTCATGAATAAACACATTAATCAGCCCGCCACCAATTCGCACGGAAACCGAGCCACCGCGCATATGGCGCAAATCCCGCAAGTGGTTTTCCAGCTTTTCCCGGCGCTGGCGGCTTTCAAAATAATCTTCCGCAAGCAATTTCCCGGCTTCAGTGAGAATAACTGTACGGCCGCGACGTTCCAGAAGCGGGAGTTGCAGGCGGCGTTCGAGCTGACTAATTTGCCGACTGATAACAGAAGGATTCACGCCAAGAATATCCGCCGCGCGGCGGATTCCACCCTGAATACCAACTTCATACAGATAACTCACCTGTTTTTCGTGGAACATATATCGGCCTTTCATGATTGACTGTTGCTTTCAGGGCAACAATATCATCCATTAACTGGCATTCATATTCCTGTCTGGCTTCGTAATAATCGAATTTATGGTCTTGTGATGTTTTTTTGTTCAACGGTGGCTGCCATGAAACAGTAAAACAGAATTGCACCAAACCAGGGCGTTTATCCGGATTCGGTTATTCTGTTCAGCGGCACTTGCCGGAAAATAATAAGTTTTACCTGCTACAACACCAGGGAACTCTTTATAAAATAAAGAGTGGAGATCTTGCATGCAAAATAAACACTTTGGCATGAGGTTTCCGTATAAAAAATAAAAATAATAGTTAAAAAACACCAAACAGGCACACATCCTGCTTATATCAGGGTAGAGTTAAATAAAAAGCCTGCAAACACAACTTACACAACATCCAATACGTTCCGGAGCTTTGAGAAGAGAAATTAATATGAGCGAAAATAAAACCCTGGAAAATCCATCTGGAGAAACACACAGCGAATGGAGAGTTGGCCCTGGCGCCTGGCTGTCGCTGATTATTGTATTGCTGGTTTTCTCCGGCTTTTTTTATAAAGTGGACGGGATGAACTGGTTGGGCGCATTTGATTTTACCACGCTGGGCGGTAAGTTCGGCACCATGAAGTCGGAAGCGAATACCTTTCTTGGTAGTGGTGGCATAAGTGCCAAAGCAGGCTTCCTGTTTGCGCTGTCACTGGTGCCGACAGTTATGCTGGCGCTCGGTTTGCTGGAGATTTTCACTCACTATGGCGCCATTCGCGCGGCACATAAACTACTTACCCCTTTACTGAAACCTTTGTTGGGGTTACCCGGTTATACGGGGCTGGCATTAATCACGGATTTACAAAGTACCGATGCGGGTGCGGCATTAAGTAAAGAACTTTATGACAGCGAAAGAATTACCCGTAAAGATGTGGTGATTATGGGGGCATGGCAATATTCCGGTGCTGGCTTGATTAATAACTACTTTTCTATTGGCTCAGCCATGTTTGCCTCATTAACCACACCCATTATTATTCCGCTGATATTAATGTTTGTGATGAAATTCGTTGGCGCGGCGGTAGTGCGTCTGGCTTTGAATACCGTTTATAAGAAGGACTTCGCCAATGAGTAACTCAGTAAAAGTATCCAATAACCCGTTTGATATTTTCGTTGTTGGCGCGCGCAAAGGTTTCAATATTGCTATTAATAACCTGATGCCAAATGTGCTGATGGCCTATGTGATTGCCGAAATGCTCAACTTACTGGGTGTAATGCAGATGATAGGCCATGTGTGCGCGCCACTGATGGGGTTGTTTGGGCTGCCAGGCGAGGCGATTACTGTCCTGTTAACGGCCTGGTTGTCATCTTCGGCAGGGACAGGTGTAGCGGTCAGCCTGTTAAGTAAAGGCACGCTGGATGCCGGGCAAATCACCATTCTGGCACCGGCTATCTTCCTGATGGGTTCGCAACTTCAGTATATGGGGCGCCTGCTGGGCGTGGCTGACGTGCCAAAAAAATACTGGCCGTTGCTAATGGTGGTCAGTATTGCCAATGCATTGATAGCCATGCTGTTTATGCGTGTATTTTCCTGAGTCTGTGTTGTTCAGGGCTGCCAGGAAAAATCGCAGCCCGCACCTGCAATAATGAAAAGGAGTAAGACGTGTCCCGTACAATTGAACACTTCAGGGTATTGCATGAAATTCCTGAACTGGGTTTTGAAGAGCACCAAACTTCCGCATACATTGCGGAAAAACTGGAAGCTGCTGGCTACCAGGTTACACGCCATGTGAATGGCACCACGGGGATTGTCGCCGAACTGGACAGCGGTGAGCCAGGCCCGGTTCTGGCATTGCGCGCAGATATGGACGCACTGGGCCATATTATTGATGGCCAGCATGTTGCGCGCCACACCTGTGGGCATGATGGTCACTCATCTGTGGTACTGACTACCGCACAGGAAGTGATTCAGCAAGGGCTGGTAAAAAAAGGCCGGTTAAAATTTTTGTTTCAGCCAGCCGAAGAGCTGGGTACCGGGGCGCTGGCGCTGGTTGATGCGGGTGTGCTGGATGACGTGGATATGTTGCTGGGCTTCCATTTACGGCCGGTTGAAGAGTGCCCGATGGGCAAGGCGGTTCCGGCTATGTACTACTCTGCGTCTTCCACTATCGAAGCCGTATTTACCGGTAAGGCAGCCCATGCTGCGCGCCCACACTTAGGGGTTAACGCGCTGGATGCTGCTGCTCATGCCGTGCAGGCAGTGAATGGGATTCATTTATCACCTTCACTGACTTTCAGCGTGAAAGCCACACGTTTTCTCAGTGATGCGGGGGTGACCAACTCGATTCCTGCTGAGGCCAGGGTCTGTTGGGATCTGCGTTCGGCAGATAATGAAGGCATGGCCGAGCTGAAAGCACAGGTGGAGCGGGCTATTGCTCACAGTGCGCAGGCCTTTGGCGCAACCGTGGCAACCACTATCCTCAAAGAGATGCCTGCTGCGGTTATCGACGATGACGCCACAGCACTGGTGAGTGAGGCCATCCGTGAAGTACTGGGCGATGAAGGCCTGACTGAGCCGAAAACCACTCCAGGCAGTGAAGATTTCTTCCATTATCTGGTACAACGCCCGGCCATTAAAGGCGGGTTCTGGGGGCTGGGTGCCAACCTGAAGCCCGGTTTGCATCACCCGGATATGCACTTTGACCGCAGTGCGCTGGATATTGGCGTGGATGTATTCAAAGCCTGCGTGCGTCGGGTTCTCGGAGCCTAATCAGCGTTAAAAGAAGCCGACTGGCACCAGATGCCGGGATGAATGTGTCACAAAAGCAAAAGTAACATACGGCGGGCAGTTCAGGCCCGCCACAACATTAGCATCCGGCAGCAATATAATCGCCATTGGCACTGACGGGAATAACCGTTAAAAACAGTACCGTGGCGAACAACACCAGTAAGATCCCACCCAGCACCCGAATACAGGGCAACAGCCACTGGTAGTTGGCGGTATGGCCGCCAAACATCGCCAGTGTTTTCTCCCGTGCGTAGCGCACTGCCAGAGAGAGCCCCATAATGGATAAACCGGTCCCCAGCGCCATGGTCATGACTGCGGCAATCCCCCAGGTCACAATCCCCAGTGCGTTGGCGAACATCAGGATCATAATGGCACCACTGCAAGGGCGGGCACCGACAGTAAACATCACACCCAGCCGGATTTTCCAGCTTGCCTGAGCCAGTGGCACGGCAGGAATATGGTGATGTGCGCAGCCACAGTTTTCATGGTGCGCATGGTTATATGGCTCACCGGGAACCGGCTGAACTCGCCGGATGGTTAGTTTGCGGGGTTGCAGGCTTTTCAGTGCCTGGAAAATCACCCACAGGCCAAACAGGCCAATGAACACCGCACTGATTTTCTCAATATACCAGCGACTCTGGCTCAGTGAACCTGAGGCCAGGTTAAACCCTACCGCCAGAATAAACACGAACAGAATCGCGCTGACACCCTGTAACAGACTGCCAACAAACGGGATGATGCGCGTAACTGCTGTGTTTTCCTGGTGGGTGGTAATCCAGGTGGTGACAATAAATTTGCCATGCCCCGGGCCAATAGCGTGCAACACGCCGTACATAAATGAACCCACTAAGAGCCACATCCCGCCTGAATACTGGTGGTTATTCAGTTGCAGCAAATACATCACCAGGTAGCGGTGTAGTGAGATTTGCACAGCCAGGCACCATTGCAAAAATGCGCCCCAGTGAGCATGCAGGAATATCGCTACAGTGAGCACTGCCAGTACCAGTAAAGGCAGTGCGGCATAGCGGGTGGTACGGGAAAGTGAATGTGTCACCATAACTGTTCTCCGGTTAGTGCAGAGAGTATGGCGTAATAACGAACGGGCAGGCAGTGTTTTCTGGCCGGTTACTGATCAAATGGGCAGCCAGAAAGATACAGGCTGCCCATTTCGCCATTTATGCAGGGTTAACAGGGGTTGCCTGCATCGCGGCCTGCCAGGTTTTAAAACCACCGCTCAGGTTACGGGCGCGAAAGCCCTGTGCGGTGAGAATACGATACGCAACATGGCCGCGCAGCCCGCTTTGGCAGCCAATCAGGATCTCTTTGTTTTTCGGCAGCCTGCCCAGATTTTCCCGCAATGTATCCAGCGGAATTGATAGTGCATTGGGGTATTCACCAAACTGCGTCAGTTCGCCGGGGTTACGGATATCCAGCAGGCACTGGGTTGCCGGGTCAAGCTGTTGAATATCACGGGCATGGCAAATCGCTGTGTCACCAGACAGCACGTTGGTTGCCACCATACCGGCCTGGTTTACCACGTCGCGCGCACTGTTAAAGGGTGGGGCATAGGTCAGTTCCAGGTGCTCAAGGTCGGCTACTTTCATGCCAGCCCGCTGAGCGACCGCCAGCACATCAATACGTTTATCGACGCCGTTTTGCCCACTGGCCTGTGCGCCAAGGATCGTTCCATCTTGCGGATCAAACAGCAGTTTAAGGCTGATCATTGCCGCTCCTGGGTAGTAACTGGCGTGATCTGCACTGTGGACATACACCTTTTCATAACGGCGGCCGCGTGCTGCCAGTTGTTTCTCATTCGCGCCACAACTGCCAATACTCAGCGAGAAGACTTTGCAGATTGCAGTTCCCTGGCTGCCGCGATAAGTGCTTCCCCGGTTCATCAGCATGTTGTCTGCAGCGATGCGCCCCTGGCGGTTTGCCGGGCCTGCCAGCGGAATTAATGTGGGAGACTGGAACACCAGATCCTGGGTTTCGACGGCATCGCCCACGGCATAGATACCTGGCACTGAGGTTTGCATTTGCGCATTAACCCGGATACCACCACGCTCGCCTGTGGCAATCCCCGCGTCTGCCGCCAGGCGGCTTTCCGGCTTCACACCAATTGCCAGTAACACCATACCAGTGCGTAATTTTTCCCCGGAGGAAAGCTCAACGCTTAACCCGGCGATATCCCGCGTAACCTGCTTTAGTGCGGTTTTCAGGCGCAGGTCAACGCCGTGGCGACGTATTTCCTGGTGAAGGGCCGAGGCCATTTCCGGGTCTACCGGGGCCATTACCTGGTCGCCCATTTCCAGTAGCGTTACGCTTATGCCACGCTCTGTCAGTGCTTCCATCACTTCGAGCCCAATAAAACCACCGCCCACCAGTGTGGCATGTGAAACATCGTGTTGTTTTATCCAGGCGATAATGGCGTCCATATCATTGATACTGCGCAAGGAAAAAACACCGGGTTCGTTCAGCCCTGGTAGTGGCGGCACAACAGGAGCGGCACCCGTACTCAGCAATAAACGATCCCAGGTTTCGGTGTAATGTTCACCCGTGGTGAGGTTTTTCACGGTGACAGATTTCTGTTCCGGATCAATGGCGAGCACTTCATGACGTACGCGAACATCAATATTGAACCTGGTTTTGAAATCTTGTGGTGTTTTCAGGATAAGCGACTGGCGCTCAGGAATGACCCCACCAATATGGTAAGGCAGGCCGCAGTTAGCGAACGAAACATACTCGCCGCGCTCCAGCACAATAATTTCAGCTTCTTCATTCAGGCGTCTTGCTCTGGCTGCAGCAGAAGCGCCACCGGCAACACCACCAACGATTACAATTTTCATCACATCCTCTCTTTAAGCCTGCCTGGCAAGCTGATTTTTGCCCGTTACTGGGTGGGCAGTGCGCCTGTCCTTCAGTCGATATCTGAATCATCGGTGAAGTTAAGTCTGGTGTGTATAACCAGAAAAAAGCGTGACAGCGCCTGAAAGGCTACACTATACTTAATAATATTATATAAAATCATATATTGTTGGATGTCAATGATGCCAGAACATGATCAGCAAGATTTTTATGACGCAATGAAACTTGCCGCTCAGGGCGCGGCAGATGTGCTGCGTGGTTTATCAAACAGTGACCGGCTGTTGTTGATGTGCCAGTTAAGCCAGGGGGAAGCCAGTGTGGCGCAACTGGAAGCCGCCGTGGGAATTCACCAGCCTACGCTCTCTCAGCAATTGGGGGTTATGCGCCGCCTGAAGCTGGTGGAAACCCGCAGAGAAGGGAAACAAATTTTTTATCGTATTGAAGATAAACGTATTTTATTACTACTCACTACGTTGTATGACCTGTACTGCCCCGTCCAGCAGGATGGGGAATGAGGAGCATGAGATGACGATTAATTTTGCGCAGTTTACGCCGTTAGCCAGTTTCAGTGGTGGGTTGCTGATTGGCCTGGCGGCAATTGTGTTGATTCTGTTTTGCGGGCGTATTGCTGGCATCAGTGGCATTCTCGGCGGCATGTTGCAGCGAGAAACGCGTGCTGAAGGTTGGCGAATTGCATTCCTGCTGGGGTTGATTGGCGCACCGGTGCTGTACCTGAGTTTTTTCCCCCGGCCGGATATCAGCCTGTCAGCCTCCACTCCGCTTATTCTCATCGCCGGGTTACTGGTGGGCGTGGGAACACGGTTAGGTTCTGGTTGCACCAGCGGCCATGGGGTTTGTGGGTTATCACGGTTTTCGCCGCGTTCGCTGGCCGCCACGCTCACATTTATGGTGGTAGGGTTTGCAACGGCAACATTACTGGGCTGGCTACGGGGGTAAAGGGTGATGCGGATTATCGTTTCGTTTATTGCAGGCCTGGTATTTGGCCTGGGGCTGCTGGTTAGTGGCATGGCAAACCCGGCGAAAGTGCAGGGGTTTCTCGACCTGGCTCACCCATGGGACCCTTCGCTGGCGCTGGTAATGGCCGGCGCCATCGCGGTTGGGGTTGTGGGCTTTAGCCTGGCAAAACGGCGCAAAACCGCGATTTGCGGTGGGCCGATTTCGTTACCTACCCGCCGCACACTGGATAAAGACCTGTTTCTGGGTGCGGCCATTTTTGGCCTGGGCTGGGGGATTGCCGGGATTTGCCCGGGGCCGGCACTGGTTCTGGTTGGAGCCGGTTATATCAAAGGGGTATTGTTTGCCGTGGCGATGCTGGCAGGGATGTGGCTGGTTGGTGTCCTGCGCCCGGCTTCACATTAACGCGAGTTATACTGGTGTGCTTATTCGGTTTTCTGAAACAGCCGTAAGAGTTCTTGCGGTGCAGGCTTTTACCGCCCGGTTTGATGAGCCGTATCAGCATGAAAATCGCGATAAGCACAACCAGGTAATCGCAAGTTAATGTGACCAGTACCGAAACTTGCAGGCAAGCCACGAGTGCGATGAATGTTGCTGCCATCATAATGTAGCGGGCTCAATAAAATGAAGAGAAAACGCCTGAGTAGTTTGTATTGCTGATGAGAGGGTTGTTCGTTCATTGGACGGTTTGGTGACAGTTTTGCGTACTGGGTTCCAAATAAAACCAGTGTGTTAACTTATCTGGTAAAACCCCTTGCGATGCCATGTGCCCAACGGTATCTTTGCCCGGCACCTGCAAAATCAGGTGCCGGGATTGACCTCCTGATATTCCTCATCGGCGACACACGGCGCGCGTTGCGTCTCTTGTGTGTCGTGCGCACGGCTACACCTCAATGGCGGGCCGGGCGGGGGCATCGTAAGATGCGCCGGTGTCGATGAGGCCGGTAAGGTCAACTCCGCCCGGTTCTGCCACCAGTGAAATTGACCTTTCCAGTGGCAGCGGTATCAATACAACTCATCGAGGATGCCTTTATGGCTACGACCACTACCCAGACTCACCCGTTATTTACCTTTCCCCTGAGTGCCATAACAGATTTTACCGGGCTGGCGAGCTACTGTGAAAATATTGCAGACGCGCTGCCAGAAACCCACGACACCACGTTAAAAATGGCACTGTTTGGGCGTCTTAATACTTGCCTTACGGTGCTACAGCCCACGCTGTTGGATCCGGTGCCGGAACATCTTGTAGAAAGCCTGACAGTGGACACTCTCCCGGTGACTTCCCCACAGTTAGCACCAGACTGTACTGCGCTCTGCCGCTATGCCATGGCGCTGGTACAAACTCTGATGCAGCAAGGGCTTCCCCCGGAAACGGAGCAACAACTGACGGGGTTGCTGTCGGAGTTAATTAATTACTTTGCCGCAGAAATGAAAGCGCCACGCTGGCTGCGTACTGAACAGGGTGTGGTAAATATTGAAACGGCTGTTTCCTGGCAGGGTTGTGTGTTGCCGTAACAGCGAAAACAACAAACCGCCTTCGGTGAACGGCACCACAAAAGTTGGGTACCCACTGAGTAACGGGCTGTTCATCAGGGCGGTTTTTAATACGGGGCAAGGGGTATTCAGAGTAAGGGGCTGGTGTTTTTCGCTGTTCTGCTATATCTGCGCATCATCTGCTTACCTCCTTTTTCAGTTAAATAAACTTAAGAATTTTCTAGTTATGGATTAAAGATCTGTAAAATACATCATTTATAGATCGTTATGCCATTATCATCCGTAAAGAACTGTAGTGTGCGACACGCAGACAGTGACAGACAGAGAGATGAGATGGCTGATAGTTTCCAGAACGAAACGCCCGGAGCAAGGCATGCCCGGTGGTGGGGCGGTCTGTATCAAGAGCAGCCTTACCGATATAAAGGGAGTTAACACCATGAATCTGACAGGGATGCGCAACACGCTCACCCGCAACACCCTGAACCGCTACCGCCTCACCATACCTTCCTGCAGCGCTGACACCGATGTGGAAGATTTCCGTGGCGAAGAGGCGATGAGCGCGCTTTACCGCTACACCATCAGGTTTACCAGTACCGACAAAAACATTGATGCCCGCCAGCTCCTGGCCAAACCCGCAACACTGACGATGGGCGCAGGCAACCTGCTTTCCCTGGCAGACCGCAAAGTGGTACACGGGGTTATCACGCATTTCACCCGCACCGGCGGCTCCGCAGATGAAGCGAAGTACAGCATTGTACTGGAACCTTTTATTGCACTGCTGGCTAACCAGTTCCGTACTCACCGCTTTTTCGTCAACAAATCGGTGCCGGAAGTGGTGGCAGAGGTCCTGCGGGAGCACCGCCTGAATGGCTGGGAATATGAGTTTATCCTCAGCCACGACTACCCGAAACGTGAACAGATTAACCAGTACCAGGAAAACGACCTGGCGTTTATTGAGCGCCTGCTGGCTGAACTGGGGATTTTTTACTTCTTCACCCTGCACCCGGAAACACAAACCGAAGTGGTGAACTTTGCCGACAGGCCGGGCGCCTGGTTCTTCGGGAAAAAACTGCCGTTAAACAGCCCGTCCGGCGCTAACGATAATGGCGCAGACTCGGTATGGGATGTTCATGTTACGCAGAATGTGGCGGTGCGCTCGGTTACCGCCGGTGACTACAACCACCGTGAAGCACAACGGGTGTTGCTCTCGGAGCCCGCCGACATGACCCGGGGCGACGGCGAGGGTGTCACCTGGGGGGATGTCTACCACCACCGGCCACGGCACCAGGCGCGCGGAGATAACATTAACCCGGCGCCTGAAACCGGCCACTTCTGGGCGCGCCTGGAGCATGAACGCTTTTTATCAGACCAGACCCGGGTAACGGGCCGCAGTACCGACCATACACTCAGCCCGGCGCAGGTTCTGGTTATCACTGAGGCGGCCATGCCACCCACACTGCCCCGGGAAACAGAAAACGGCGTGGTGATTATCAGCACGGTTTACACCGCCAGCCGCCAGAACGCCCTGCAGGTGGCGTGGTCAGCCATGCCTTTCTTTGAGAACCGCTGCTGGCGCCCGGCGGCGAGGCCTCGCCCGGTGGTCAGTGGCACCCTGATGGCGCGGGTGACCAGCGCCAAACCCGACGACATCTACGCCTGGCAGGATGCCTCGGGCCTGTACCGGGTAAAGTTTGATGCCGACCGCGACGACAAACGCAAAGGTATGGAAAGTATGCCGGTGCGTCTGGCGAAACCTTATGGCGGGCACAAATATGGTTTCCACTTCCCGCTGGTTCAGGGCACCGAAGTGGCGATAGCCTTTCACGAAGGCGACCCGGACCGGCCGTATAT
>NZ_LYRP01000007.1 GCF_001655675.1 Mangrovibacter phragmitis
GGACATTCGGCTTACCCCGGCGGCCTGTTCGGGTACCGCTCCGAGTCGGCTTCCTGCCTCCCGTCGCTCTGCCTGCGTCCTGCAGGCAGCCCCGGCCCGCCAGGCACGCCTCAACGATTTAGAGGCCACACCCCACACCCGCCTGTCATATCTCAGCAAAAATCAAAGAAAACAGACAACGCATAAATCCAACAGCCACACCTGACAACACAAAAAACCCCGCTACTTGCAGCGAGGCCTGTATCGCGTAAGACCGGTGAACCGCAGAAAGGAAGACAAGGTTATTCCGCCCGGATGGCGGAATAAGGCGAACCGAGGCATGGACGCCGAGTCGAGCCGGCCGCAGGCTGACTGCCCGGAGGTGAACGCAGTGCGCAGCACCGGTCGCCAGCGAAAACGGGGATTGCAAAGGGGGCGAGCCCCCTTAGCCCGTTCACTGGCTGTGAAGCCACATTAGCCCCATCACTTCAGGTGAACGGAACTTTCACCACACTGGAAGTGAATGGAAACAGCGACACATTACACTAAGCAAAGTGAACCGCCCCCCACCACACTTATTCTCAGCGCTTACGCATATCCGGAATAATCAGATCGCCACGGAGTACACACCCACCAAGCATCTGCGTTTTTTCATCCAGCCAGGCCACAATTCTTGCTGCCATCGCATCCAACGAATATTCAATTGCCGGTATCGTCGGTATGCCCGGTAAATGCAGTGAACCTGCCAGGCTAAACACCATGACATCCTCAGGTACTGATTTATTAAACGCCTGTAATTGCGGAATCACTCGCTGGGCTTCCAGCTCATTAGCAACCAGCAACGCATTGAAATTGAACGTACTGGCATTGTTAAGCAGTTCCTGCAATGCCACAGAAGACGAGGAAGAGCCCATAAACACCAGGTTGCGATTAAACGGCAGGAAGTTTTTCTCCAGTGCCTGTTTATAACCGAACAACACCTGATCGGCAAACCCACTACTGAGCGGGTGAATCAATGCTATCTGGTGACGCCCCTGACTTGCCAGGTAGTTGCAGGCAGTTTCCGCTGCAAAGGCATGATCAAACTGAATATTATTGGAATTCTCTTGCTCTATACAATCGACCAGAATGACGTTTTCTTGTTCAATATTGAGCACAAAACGCGCACCGATGATGAGTATGTCATCACACAGACCACTAGAAAGCTCATGTAGAGCACGTAACACTTCCGCTTTAGTATTCGCAAATCGCAACAGCAAATGTTTTTGGTGTTCGCTAAGCTGCTTTTCCAGTGCGTAAAGATAATCGGTTGTCTGATGAATATTATCCTGTGCACAAATCACACCGATACAGCCAGTGGACTGACTGAGCAACGACTGTGCAATCACGTTGGGTCGGTAGTTCAGTTCATCAACCGCTTTTAGTACCGCCTGACGACTCTCTTCCTTTACACCGCGCGAACCACTCAACACCCGTGACACAGTGGCTTTGGACACCCCGGCCAGACGTGATACATCGTTGATTGTAGACATCGTTCTCCCCTGACAAGTCTCACATAATCCTTGTAATTGTGAATACGGCATAGCTCATCGTGCCGATTTTTCCAGTATATCTGTTTCCGTTTTTCATGGAAACCGATTTTCCACACCAGTACTAAGCGCTGTAAAAATAAGCAATTCCGTGAGGTAAATCTGATTATTTACCCTATTAATTAGTAGAAATTGATAAGCATCACACTTCTTAATCTCAAAAATGGAAACCGGTTTCCACATGATATCCAATCATGAGCGCAACAACTTTTTATCTTTCGAGGATGGTCGTCAATGTTCAAGATTATGCTGTGCTGCTCTGCCGGGATGTCCACCAGCCTTCTGGTGCGGAAAATGGTTGAAGTAGCCGAAGAAAGAAATCTGCAAGTCAAGATTGATGCATATGGTGTTTCCGAATTTGACACTCAGTTTCCACAATATCAGGTAGTGCTTCTCGGGCCACAAGTTAAATATATGTTAAAAACACTCTCTGATAAGGCCGCCACTCAAGGCATTCCTGTACAAGCCATCGATATGATGGATTACGGCATGCAGCGTGGCGATAAGGTACTCGATTTTGCTCTGTCGCTCATCGACGCGACGCACTAAGTAAGGTGAATTCATGAGTTCGTTATATCAGTCTATGATTGCTTTTATTGAGCAATCCCTCACTCCTCTGGCGGGGAAACTCGGGCAGCAAAAATACGTTATCGCGATTCGTGATGGTTTTACTGCCGCGTTACCCTTTATGATAATCGGCTCGTTTATGCTGGTATTTATCTTTCCACCCTTTTCTGCTGATACCACTAATTCATTTGCCCGTGGCTGGTTGGATTTTTCCCAAACATATCGTGCACAACTGATGTTACCGTTTAACCTCAGTATGGGCGTGATGACATTCTTTATTTCGGTTGGCATTGGTGCCAGCCTTGGACGTCAGTTCAACCTTGACCCGGTGATGTCTGGTCTGCTGGCATTCATGGCATTCTTGCTGGTCGCTGCACCGTATGCAGATGGTAAAATTTCCACTCAGTACTTGTCTGGCCAGGGCATTTTCACCGCCCTGGTCACCTCCATCTACTCAACGCGAGTCTATGCATGGTTAAAACAGAATAATGTGACTATTCGCCTGCCAAAAGAAGTACCAACCGGCGTGGCACGCTCATTTGAAATACTGATTCCGGTACTGGTAGTTATTGCCACATTGCACCCATTAAACTTGTTTATTGAAGCGCAAACCGGAATGATCATTCCGCAGGCGATTATGCACTTACTGGAACCACTGGTTTCCGCATCAGACTCCTTGCCTGCAATCCTGCTTTCCGTTTTACTCTGTCAAATCTTCTGGTTCGCGGGTATCCACGGCTCACTGATTGTTACAGGCATTATGAACCCGTTCTGGATGGCTAACCTGTCTGCAAACCAGGCTGCACTGGCCGCAGGCGTGGCACTACCGCACGTCTACCTGCAGGGTTTCTGGGATCATTATCTGTTAATTGGCGGCGTGGGCTCCACTTTACCACTGGCTTTCCTGTTACTGCGCAGCCGTACCACACACCTGCGTACCATCGGCAAGATGGGTATCGTCCCCAGTTTCTTTAACATCAACGAACCTATCTTGTTCGGTGCCCCTATCATCATGAATCCGATGCTGTTTATCCCTTTTGTCTGCGTGCCGTTGGTTAACGCCGTGCTGGCGTATACAGCAACCCGACTGGGCTGGCTGGAACAGGTAGTTTCACTCACACCCTGGACCACGCCCGCACCAATCGGCGCGTCGTGGGCAGCTAACTGGGCATTAAGCCCGGTGATTATGTGCCTTATCTGTATGGTGGTTTCTGCTCTGATTTACCTTCCATTTTTGCGCGCGTATGAGCGTTCTTTAATGAAAACAGAAGAACAGAAAACGCAAGCGAGAGTAGGTGCTGCAGAAACTATCAGTAACTGAGACGCAGAGGTAAGAATAATGAAATATGTATTCCCCGAAAATTTCTGGTGGGGCAGCGCCAGCTCCGCACTACAAAGTGAAGGCGAAGGTTATTACACCAGCAGAGGGGAGACCACATGGGATCACTGGTTTGCCCGCCAACCCCACCGGTTCCATCAGGAAATTGGCCCTCAGGATACATCCCAGTTTTACCGTTACTGGCAAGAGGATATTCAGTTACTGAAACAGCTTAATCACAACAGTTTTCGTACATCTTTAAGCTGGGCACGTCTTATCCCGGACGGCATTGGTGAGGTTAACCCTGAGGCAGTTACCTTCTATAACCAGGTTATTAACGAGTTAATTGAACAGGGCATTACACCTTTTATTACTCTGTTCCACTTCGATATGCCGATGGCAATGCAGGAAATAGGCGGATGGGAAAACCGCGAAGTTGTCGATGCCTATGCCCGCTACGCCAAAATCTGCTTTGAGCTGTTCGGAGACCGGGTTCTGCACTGGTTTACCTTCAACGAGCCCATTGTGCCAGTGGAAGGGGGATATCTGTATGATTTCCATTATCCAAATGTCGTTGATTTTCGCCGTGCTGCAACAGTGGCATATCACACTGTACTGGCACATGCTAAAGCTGTTCAGGCATTCCGGGCAGGGCATTATGCGGGAGAAATCGGTATCGTTCTGAATCTCACGCCATCTTATCCACGCTCACAAAATCCGGAGGACCAAAAAGCAGCACATCATGCGGATTTACTGTTTAACCGCAGTTTTCTCGACCCGGTACTGCGAGGCAAATACCCTGCTGACCTGGTGGAGTTACTCAAAGACTACGACCAGTTACCAAAATGCCAGGAGGAAGACAGCGGCACTATTGCTGAAGGAAAAATCGACCTGCTGGGTATTAACTACTATCAGCCACGCCGTGTGAAATACCGTGATAGCATCGTGAACCCCTTAATGCCATTTATGCCGGAATGGCTATTTGATAATTACGAAATGCCGGGAAGGAAAATGAATCCGTATCGTGGATGGGAAATCTATGAACCCGGCATTTACGATATCTTAGTTAATCTGCGCGATAATTATGGTAACCCGCGATGTTTTATTTCAGAAAATGGAATGGGTGTTGAAAACGAACAGCGTTTTATTGAAAACGGGCAAATTAACGACCAATACCGCATCGACTTTATTTCCGGCCATCTTAAATGGTTACACAAAGGAATTAGCGAAGGTTGTAATTGTCTTGGTTACCATATGTGGACATTCATTGATAACTGGTCGTGGTGTAATGCATATAAAAACCGCTACGGTTTTGTACAACTGGATTTAGCTACACAAAAACGCACTATCAAGAAAAGTGGAGAGTGGTTTGCCATTACCGCTTTTAATAATGGTTTCAATGAGGAGTAACTAATAATGGTTGAATTGGAAGATGCAGTAATGGAAATAATCACCAACGCAGGTCAGTCCAGAAGCTTATGTTTTGAAGCCCTGCATGCTGCGCGTACTGGTGATTTTGACGGGGCAAAAAAACTGTTACATGAGGCCGATGGTTATGCTCGCCGGGCGCATCATATGCAAACTAAATTGATAGAACAGGATGCAGGAGAAGCTCGCCAGCCGATGACATTAATTATGGTACATGCACAGGATCATTTAATGAATTCGCTACTGGCCCGTGAATTATGCGAAGAGATTATTCACCTTTACCAGCGTTAACAGCCACAATATTTATCATGGAGAAATTATTCCGGTAATTTTTTAATACTCTGTACCTCTGGATCTATTCCTGAATACTGATGACAGATGAAAATTCTGTCATACCAGTACAGGATGATTATTGCCAAAAAAAATAACTTAATATAATGAGATAGACAAAATGAAAATGAAAAAACTCCCATTAATAATGGCAGTTATGGCTGCATTTTGCCCAATATCCGTACTCGCACAAGAATTTACTCAGGAGCAAATTGACGCCATAGTAGCAAAGGCCGTTGATAAAGCACTGGCAGAACGGCAGGCAAAAATAGATGCAGCAACCGACAAAAAAGCCGATGTCATCACTGAGCCACAAAGTGCGGCCCAGTCGCCGGATATGGCGATTCCGTTTGGCGTGAAATTTACTGGTTATGCCCGCTATGGTGCGCATTTTCAGTCTGGCGATCAGAAATACGTTGGTGTGGATGGCTCCTATAATGGTGCGTCGGCAATTGGGCGGCTTGGCAACGAAGGTAATGGCGGTGAATTCCAGCTTTCTAAAGCGTTTAAAGGCGATAACGGCGCAATCTGGGACGTTAACGTCATGTTTGACCATTGGGGTGACGAAGTTAACCTGAAAAAGGCTTATGCTGGGGTAACAAACCTGCTGGACTCTAACCCGAACGCCTACTTCTGGGCTGGTCGGGATTTCCACCAGCGCCCTCAACAAGGTATCAATGACTATTTCTGGATGAACCACGACGGCCAGGGTGCCGGGGTGAAAAACTTTGATATTGGTGGTGTTCAGTTTGATGTCGCGGCCGTGGCGGCGGTGGAATCCTGTAGCCCGGAAGTGATGCAGGATGAGACTAACCCGTCTCGTATCACCTGCACCGGTGGCTCAGGTACTGGCGATAAAGGCAACTACGCCCTGACATCCAAAATCCACGGTATGAAAGTCGGCCCACTTGATTTGGAACTGTATGCTAACTATGGGTTTGATTCCAAAGCAATTGATAGCAGTGAGCGAATGAAAGCCTGGCAAGGAGGTGTGGTGTTGAGCCATACCAATGACAGTGGAGTGAACAAAATTATCGCCCGTTACTCTGATCATTCAGATAACAGTGTATTCAACAAAACCAAAGATCTCACAACTGTCTATGCCAGCTTTGAGGGTCTGCATAAATTCTCGCAACGTGCGCAAGTTGAATACCTGCTGGCGTTCCACGATTACGATAACAAAGCAGACAATACTGACAACCGTAAGAACTATGGTGCAATTATTCGTCCAATGTACTGGTGGAACGATGTTCATTCTACCTGGCTGGAAGCGGGTTATCAGCTTGTCAGGTATGATCAGGGCGGAGAGAATAAAGGCTGGAAGTTGACACTCTCACAAAATATTTCGATCGCGATGGGGCCGGAGTTCCGCCCGATGTTGCGCTTCTACGTGACAGGGGGCCAGGTGGATAACCAACGTACTGCGCATGTTAGCGGTACAGATGACCAGACTCTCGATGATTTCAACGTTGGCGCAATGTGGGAAGCCTGGTTCTGATGCTTTGCACTGTCTCCCGCAGTTCACTGGCTGCGGGAGTACCAGTCGTGGTGAACGAAACAGTCACCACACTGGTAACAGGTTCAGTAATCAGTACTCCGCCACAGTAAAATGCTCTGCCAGCACGGAGCAAATTGCGCGCCGAATCTATTACACTGCTTCCTCTCGCCAACTGCGCCCGGCGCCCGCAGGGGGCACTGGCCCCCTGCCCCCCCTTTTGTGGCCGGCAAAATCGCCGCTTCGCGGACATTCGGCTTACCCCGGCGGCCTGTTCAGGTACCGCTCCGGCCCGCCAGGCACGCCTCAACGATTTAGAGGCCACACCCCACACCCACCTGCATGCTCACAGCAAAAAACACACAAAGACATACCAGGCACAAATCCCCCAGCCACACCAGACAACACAAAAAGCCCCGCTACTTGCAGCGGGGACAGTTCGCGTAAGACCGGTGAACCGCAGAAAGGAAGACAAGGTTATTCCGCCCGGATGGCGGAATAAGGCGAACCGAGGCAGGACGCCGAGTCGAGCCGGCCGCAGGCTGACTGCCCGGAGGTGAACGCAGTGCGCAGCACCGGTCGCCCGCGAAAAACCGGATTGTTAAGGGGCGGGGCCCTTAACACGTTCACTGGCTGTGAAGCCACATTGAGCGCATCACTTCAGGTGAACGGAACCTTCACATCAGTCCAGGTGAACGGAAACAGCCACACTGCAAGTGAACGAAAATAACCACCCCCGGTGAGCATACTATACTGCACCGGTTGCCCGCGAAAACGAGGATTGCAAAGGGGGCGAGCCCCCTTTAGCCCGTTCACTGGCTGTGCAGCCACATTAGCCACCCGACTTCAAGTGAACGGAAATAAGCACCCCCGGTGAGCGTACTACACTGCACCGGTCGCCCGCGAAAACGGGGATTGCAAAGGGGGCAAGCCCCTTAAATCGCCCATCCCCCGGCATAAAACACCACCAAAGCAACGGCAATCACCAGCGTACCCACATTCAGCTTACGCCACTCACCAGACACAATACGGCCAATGACCAGCGCAGCAAAACCCAGCATAATTCCGGTCACAATGTTACAAGTCAGGACAATAAACACCGCTGTGATAAGTCCTGCCATTGCATCTACAAAATCATCAAAATCAAGGCGGGACACATTACTCAGCATCAGCAGCCCCACATACATCAGTGCCGGTGCAGTAGCATAAGCAGGCACCAGGTAAGACAGTGGAGACAGGAACATAATCAACAGGAATAACAACCCAATCACCACAGCTGTCAGGCCGGTTTTCCCGCCAGCCGCTGTACCCGCAGCAGACTCAATATAGACAGCCGCAGGCGCGGCCCCCACCAGCCCGGAGAACACACTACTCACAGAATCACTGGTCAGTGCTTTACCGCCATCAATAATCTGCCCGTCTTTGTCCAGCAGATTTGCCTGCCCTGCCACAGCGCGAATAGTACCGGTGGCGTCGAATACAGCGGTCATAACCAAAGCCAGCACACTGGGTAAGACAACCGGGTTCAGCGCCCCCATGATATCCAGACTGCCAATCAGTGAATGCCCATGCTCATCCTTCAGAGAAGGCATTTGGAAGAAACCGTGAAAATGAACTGAAGGGTCGAAAATCAGCCCAACAACAGAAACCCCAATGATAGTTATCAGAATCCCGCCCGGCACTTTCAGTTTTTCCAGGCCAATTATCACTGCCAGACCAATCAGTGACATAATCACAGGGAAACTGGCAAAATCCCCCAGAGCAACCGGCAGACCATCCAGTGGGTTTTTAATCACCAGCCCCACCCCATTGGCGGCAATCAATAACAGGAACAGACCAATCCCAATTCCGGTGCCTTGCGCAACGCCCGCTGGCAGGTTACGCAGGATCCAGCTACGAATGCCCGTAGCGGAAATAACGCTGAACAAAACCCCCATCAGAAATACCGCTCCCAATGCAACCGGGATACTGATGTGTTGACCCAGCACCAGACTGAATGCCGTAAAAGCAGTTAATGAGATAGCGCAACCAATAGCCAGTGGCAGGTTGGCCCACAGCCCCATAAGCAGGGAACCAAAACCCGCGACCAGGCATGTTGCCACAAATACGGCTGTGGGTGGAAAACCTGCTTTACCGAGCATGCCTGGTACGACAATAACGGAGTAAACCATGGCGAGGAAGGTTGTCAGGCCAGCGATGACCTCCTGGCGCACGGTGCTGCCACGAGCTGAAATTTTGAACCAGGCGTCGAGAGAGCCCCCGGCACGCGGAGAAGGTGTAGACATACTGAAAATCCTCTGAGATTTCTTGGCTGGTTTTACTGCGAAGAGGCAACCCGGTAAACATAAACTTCCCGCAACTGACGTGAGGTAAAGCGAGGCACCACAAAAGCAAACGTTTAACTTCGCAAGCGAAAACACTGACTGTTTTTTAAGGCCTGCGATTATCAAGCCTTCTCACAGCCCTTTTCAACTTTACTGTGCAGCTTTTAGCGAAAAAAAACGTTCTGTTGACCAGAGATTAACCAGCTCATGCGCAATCGTTATCGTATATGCGCAATGCTGCAACAATATTGCAGCATTCAACCTGCCAGAGTGGTAAAAGGCACCACACTTGTCATCAGGTGCTTAGGGCCAGAGGCCCGCCAACCTCGATAGCTTTCTGCCAGGCTACGCGTGATTCCACCGCGGTAAGCCAACGGCGAGTGTGAGGCAACTCTTCGGGAAGGCTCCGGGCAAGCATGGCAATCACCGGGAAGCTCATTTGAAAGTCCGCACAACTGATAGCGTCGCCAGCAAACCATTCATGAAGCCCCAGGTGTTTTTCAATGAAATTAACATGAATATCAATTCGACGATTAAGCCAGGTTTTTTGTACTGCCTCACCGAACATCGCGCCAATCGTGCGGAAGGTTTCTGGTACCGGGGGCTTATCCAGGTTACCAAATACCGTTTTCATTACCATCAGTGGCATCAGCGAGCTTTCAGCATAATGCAACCAAAATCGGTAATCGGCACGAGACTGGGTTGAGGCTGGTTTAAATCGACTTTCAATGTCATAGGTCTCCTGGAGATATTCCAGAATGGCCCCCGACTCTGCGAGCACAAGGCCATTATCTTCCAGGACAGGTGAGCTTCCCAGAGGATGGACCCGTTTCAGTGCATCCGGCGCTAACAATGTACTTTCCCGTTTATAACGCACCAACTCATAGGGTAAGCCTAACTCCTCCAGCATCCAGAGGACCCGGTGAGAACGTGAGTTAGTGAGATGATGCAGTTTCATACTTGTCCCCTAAAAAGAACACACTGCTTTAACTATATTCAAAATAAGCAAATTTGCCGGGAGGCAATGCGCAAAACAAACCATACACTGACAATATCAAACTGAAAACTATAAAGAAGTGTCGGCAAACTTATGAAAATATTTAGAGAATAAATACACAACAAAAAATTGTGTGTTTTTCATACAATGAACTATAATTACTGATGTCGGGGTATACCGGTACCTGAAAGCACAGGCTGTAAGGGGCTCCGATGTCGGGGGAAACCCTCCTGCCCAATGCGGGATAGAGCGAAAGACAACCGGCAAAACGAAAGCGCCAGTAATGGCGCTTTCGTCGTTATTGCCGCTTACTTATCTTCCAGCAGACGAGCACCGCTACCTTGCTCGCCCAGTTTATCGCCCGGGTTGCGCAATGGACAGTCACTGCGCGACAAGCAGCCACAGCCAATACAACCATCCAGTTCATCCCTCAGTGCTTCCAGCGTTTTGATACGATGATCCAGTTCTTCCCGCCAGCCCGAGGAAAGCTGTTTCCACTCCGCGGGAGTCAGGCGGTGCCCTTCCGGTAAGACACTAAAAGCATCACCAATGGTTGCCAGGGGAATACCTATACGTTGCGCAATCTTGATAATTGCCACATAACGCAGCACATCACGCGTATAACGCCGCTGATTACCACTATTTCGCGTACTTTTGATTAGGCCTTTAGTTTCATAAAAATGCAGCGCAGAAACCGCCACGCCACTACGTCGGGCAACCTCACCAGGCGTGAGGAGCGCTTTTATACGGGGAGATTTATTTTGCATAATTCGCTTTACCTCAAGTTAACTTGAGGAATTATACTCGCCCCAGATGAAACTTTCTAATTGAGAGCAACGCGAGGGAGTCTTATGTCACATCAGGATATTATCCAGACGCTGGTTGAGTGGATTGATGAACATATTGATCAGCCTTTAAACATTGATGTTGTGGCGCAGAAATCAGGCTATTCGAAATGGTACTTACAGCGGATGTTTCGGGGAGTAATGCACCAAACGCTGGGCGATTATATCCGCCAACGCAGGCTGGCAATGGCAGCGGAGGCGTTACGAACAACCGAACGCCCTATTTTCGACATCGCCATGGACTATGGCTATGTGTCGCAACAAACCTTCTCACGCATTTTTCGTCGCCAGTTTGACCGGACACCAACCGACTACCGGTTACAGGCCTGACTGGAAAAATTAAAAGACCCAGTGTGGCTTGCCGGGAAAAACAGCTTTTCGGGCAAGCCAGGCTTCAAACTCATCAGAAGGCATTGCCCGGGCGAAATACCAGCCCTGGCAATACTGAACCCCGCGCTTAAGCAACCAGGCTACCTGCTCCATATTCTCAACACCTTCCGCTATCGTTTTGAGTTGCAGGCTGTGCGCCATTTCAATGATATGTTCCGCAATCAGGTGGCTGGTATTCGGCCCAATCAACGTATCAATGAAGGATTTATCGATTTTAAGAATATCTACGTTCAGGGAATAGAGATTTTGCAGGTTAGAGTACCCGGTACCAAAATCATCAATCGCCACTTCAAATCCCGCAGCACGAAAGGCCTGAATAACCGGCGTTGTTTTCGCTACATCAATAAAACCGCGCTCAGTCACTTCAATCTTGATTTGACCTGTTTTCACGCCAAACTGATGTGCTTTATCAGAAATCCAGTCAATCAAATACGGGGAGTGAAAATCCGTGGCAGACAGGTTGATGGAGATGTAAATATCCGGCGTTTTTGCCAGGTAATCACCCAAATCGTCAAAAACGTAATCTATGACATATTCAGTCAGGTGAGACATCAACCCTTCCCGCTCAGCGACAGGAATAAACACCGCAGGGCTCACCAGAGGACCAGAATAACCATGCCAACGCAGTAACGCCTCCGCCCCAACACAACGCCCAAGCTTTATATCGACAATTGGTTGATAATGCAGGTGAAATTGTTTTTTCTTCATGGCATTCATCAACAGACGACGGGGTGAATTCAGTTCCCGCTGCGCCCACGACCAGCCCATAAAGATCAGTAAACTTAAAATAACCCCCAGAGGTACAGTCACTGTCATTTGATGGGACCAGAAACCGTAAAACAGGGCATTTGAGGTGGAAACAATGACAGCAACTGGCCGTTTGGCATGACTTATGCTGTAAAAACGCTGGTTGGCACGAAACATCTTGCTGTCATGCCGGATTAGACCAGACAAGGCCTGTGCATCGACACCGGGGCTCAAAGAGAAAAAACGCATCGTTCGGGTATCGAAAATCCCCCACTGCATTGATTTGTCGTTGGTCATGACATTACCAAACGCCAGCGGGTTCACCACCGCAACATAATTCCCCTTCCGCATATAAACCATTTTGTGACCGGAAAAAAACGGCGTATCGCGGAAATAATAAATAGCGACATCTCCTTCACGAGAATAGTCCGGAGAGCCAAGGTAATAAGGGTGCGACGGGTGTAAAAAAGTAGAACACAGCAGATCATCGTTGTGCGCGTAAATCAGCTCCTCCACATCCATGGAGGTCCGCAGACTACTCAGCATACTTACCTGATGAGCAGGAGAACAAGGGATCCCACGGAAACGGCTGGCATCTTCACGAACATCGTTCACATGGCTAATCACACTTTCACTTTTTTCGAGAACCATCGAGGCAAATGCCTGCAAGTGCTGTTGCGTATCATTTTCAGCACGGATTCTCGCGAACCAGATTGCAAAGACAATTGGTAGCATGACTATCAGCAAAACGCCGATTATTCGCAACGTTTTCTTCCACGGCTGGAGAGTCATAGATGCCTCATAAGCGCGGTTATAGCACCTGGTAATGAGAATCAGTAAAAATAGACGTTTACGTTGCATGAATCGTTAAAAATTAGCAATAGGGAATACCTTTAATTTTCTTAAATTTCAGAGAAAAAGCCGTCACTCGTCATAAATTAACGTTATAAATAAAATGATCTGGCGTTTTGATAATCAATTGCAGGTATTGACTGAGAAATACGCTAATGAAGAGGAAACCATGATAATGGAATGGTAGACATGATAAAAACGAACCCTAAGGGAAATAATAGTCAGAACACCACCAGAAACAGATAAAAACAGCATTTTCATATCATACAATTAAGATAATTCTTAATTGTATGATGCCTTAGCTACCCATTGCGGGAGTATCTCCGGCGATAACAGACATACCGCGGCCATTGCGTTTCGCACCATACAGCGCTTCATCCACTTGCTTTAATACTTCACTGACAGGCATGACCTCTCCAGAACGCAAAGAAATAATACCAGCACTGAAAGAAATACGCAGATCATAGTAGCCTGGCATTACCTGGCTGTTGGTGAGACGCTGGCGAAACTGCTCAATAAACCGCCAGGCTAACTGGCTATCAGCAGCGGGTAAAATAGCCAAAAATTCTTCTCCACCAAGGCGACCGGCAACCATGCCAGGGAGAGGGTGTGCCTGTAATTCCCGACCAAAACAAGATAAAGCAATATCACCAACCGAGTGCCCCCAGCGGTCATTAATGCTTTTAAAATAATCCAAATCAAACATAACAACCGACATACCATTTTGAATCGCATGATGCCTGTTACGCAGCAGAATCTCATTAAGTTGCGCAAGAATACCAGCCCGGTTGAGGCACTGAGTGAGGTCATCGGTAATAGCTTTACGCGCCAGTCGCTGCTCTTCACGTTTACGAGCCGTAATATCAACACCAATATTTAAAATAGAATGATCCGGCAATAAAATATTTGACCATAAGGTGGTTAATACGCGCCCATTTTTATCAATCGGGTACCATTCCTGCATTTTTTCCCCAGGCACCGTTGTTACCGAAGCCCGTACCCGCTCACGAACTGCCAGGTCAGGATAAAAAAGAGCCAGTGGGTCCGGAAAATGATTTAATTCATCTTTGCTCCAGCCAAACAATCTTTGGCATTCTCCGTTCCATAATATACAACGATTTTCTGCACTAAATGAATTTATTAATATTGGCGCATTAAAAAAAAGAGTTGTGTATTGCGCAACTATCTCTTGTTTATCGTTTGAAAAAAATGAGTTCACAGAATGCTTAATTAAGTATTCCTTTATTGCACTGGAGATAATCGCAGAAATATTTCGGAGTAATTTTTGTGAATAAAATCGATGGGAAAATGCGAGAAAAAAATAACCAGCAACATCACCTTGTTGATAACGAAGCTTACCTAAAACAGCAGACTCAAGGGCACACAAGTTACCCTCAGACTGGGAAAAAAAATGCTTACCCACACCATGTTCCCAGACCACAGTATTCCACTTGTATGCCTGCAGGCGTCGGTCCGCAAGCATTTGGTAAACATCCTGCTCCCGGCAAGGACAGTAACCACTCACCCTGACACTAAGAGTTTGTGGCTGCTCAATAAGCGCCACCCAACCCAGGCGCGCATCAAGTGCACGGGTAAAGGCCCCAATCACTTGTTCAAGAGATGTACTTTCAAAAATAGCCGGAAGCACCCCGGCCAGAGCATTCAATACTGCATCAGGCATCTGTATATAGTGCTCAGTATTATCATTTTTCATTTAGAATTATTCACATAACCATATGAATTCGAATATAATTTACTGAACAACGCTATCGCATTACACTATAAATACAGACTTAAAACAGCTTTGGATACAGTGTGATGCGCCCAAAAAATATAACGATATTAACCAATATTTAGAAAGGTTCCGCAGGGTCTGAAAAAACCCACCATGATATAACACAGTGTAATAGGTCATAAAAAAGTATTAGTAATCAGTATACTGGCATACAAGCGCAGTTAATAATCACTCCGGTCATAATAAGTCAGCCTGATACTGCTGTAAATAACACAGCACAGAGCTGACCATATAATGCTATTCTTAATTATCTGATTTTACTTATATAATTAGCGACAGCCAGGATTATTCCCAGCAGCTTTTCCATCCGCAACAAATCGGGCCAGTATTTTCCCTTTATAAAATAATCACATAAAACATCGGTGTGTTTTATAAAAAAATTATCACCGTCAACTGGTGAATAAAACAACAAATGTGATATAGTTCACAAAAATAAGTTAAACAACGCTTCATCACCTGCAATGTTACAGTGCTTTCTCAAGGCTGACGTCAGAGACCTGCCTCAGAAAGCCACCGAATTACTGAGGATTGTTTTCATGGCTACTCTAACAACGAGCGTAATGCTGATGCGCTGGCCACTGTTCAGCGCGGTACTGATGTTTATGGCCAGTACTCTTAATATTCGTTTTCGCCGTAATGAACGTTACGCACTGGCGTTTGTCAGCACCAGTTGTGGCCTGGCAGCATCTTGCTGGTTTGCAACGACCTTACTGGGGCTGTCATTGGTTGATTTGAGTATCTTCTGGGCGCATTTCAAAGATGTGATGGTTGATATTATGAGCCATACTCCCCCGGAATGGCCGGTCATGGTTAGCTAGGTTCAGCGGTAATCTTCCCTCATCTTCTGCAATAGCGGATCAAAGCGAATAAACAAAACGTTATCGAAAAACGTGATAATTTTTATCGATCTGGCAGAATAATACTGCCAGAGAGTGAACATCCTTGTTCTTATACTCAGGATGATACTTTTTATTTCACTTTCTGGTGAGTTAATACTCGCTGACAAACGCGTAATTGCTTTCCAGTACCCCGGCTATATATGCTTCAAAGCTCTCTGCCAGCACGATATAACTGTCAGGGTCATGCAGAAAACGCACCACCTGCCCACAAGTACCACCTGGGGCCGGGTGGAAATCAATATACAGGCGGGAAGTACCACCATTATTCAGGCAATGAGCAAAGCACAGCCGTTCACTCATCGCGACAGAGGTATCAATCCGGTTGTCTACATAAATGGCATCCGTTTGCCCAAGCCACTCACCATAAATGTCGCTAATTGAATCCCCAAAATGTTGCTCTTCCTGAATTTGCTCACAGGAAAGCAGGTAGTAGCCAAAATCCTCACCGGCATCGGATGCCAGTAATAGCAAATTAACCATCTTCCCGTCATACTTTTTCCAGTATGTACCATCAACCTTACTTAACAGTTGCTGTAATTCAGGCGGACACAGTGGATAAAGCTTTACCAGTTGCGCAAGTGCCTGTTCTGTTGCACCACACAACACAGCCCACTGTTTCTGGTTTTCCTCACTCAGATGTAACCTGACTTTTTCGAGGTGGCGTTCAACCAACGTCATACCCTCTCCCTGATGCATAATTAACCAAGGCGCTATCTTGTGTTTTCCAGGTGAAGGCGTCAATCAGCCTGAAGCTATTTCTTCCAGATGCTCTTATTGTATTGTTTTACAGCCTACGCCGATTCGCGAATGATAAGTTTTGGCGGCAGGATCAGGCTGTATGTTTCACTGTTACGCCGCCCAAACTGGCTGATTAACCGTCTGGCAGCCTGTCGCCCCATTTCACGCGCATTGAAATTGACAAAAGTAAGAGAAGGTTCAGTTAATTCCGCTTCTTCAACATCGTCAAAACCAATCACGGAAACTTGCTGACCAATAAACTGATCTTTGCCAATTGACCGCCCCGCCCGGTGTACACCATAAACCGCACCCAGCGCAGTTGAAGAATGGTGACACAGCATCGCGGTCACTTGTGGCTGCGCTGACAGTAATTGCTCTACCGCCTGAGCGGCAGACGACTGGCTTTTCCCGCATTCCACCACCCACTCAGGCCTGAATGGTAAACCAAACTGCAAGAGTGTTGAGCAGTACCCACCAATACGTTCAGCCCGGCACAAAGAGTGGCTTGCCCCGCCAATGTAAGCAATTCTGCGGTGCCCCTGGCGGATAAGATGTTCAGTCGCGAGTTTCGCCGCAGACATATTATCCGGCCCGACATAATCAACCTGCTTATACACTGGCGCACGGGCAATACAGACCAGAGGTAAATCATACTGTTGCAGATTCTCAAGATTGAATGGCTGGCTTTCGTCAACAGGGCAAAACGCAATACCGCCAACGCCTTGCCGCGCCATGGTTAACAGACACTTCTCGAATTTTTCCTGGCTGTCACCACTCTGAGCCAGAAACAGCATAAAACCCTGCCGCTCTATCTCCTCACTGATACCAGAGGCCACTTCTGCGTAGTAAGGATCACTGATATCTTTCAGTATTAATCCAATGATTTCGCCCACCCCGGAACGCAGGTTAGCCGCAGCCCGGTTACGTATGTAACCCAGCTCTTCAACTGCACCATTCACTTTTTCTATCGTGTCAGTAGAAATCCGCCCTTTGTTGCCCAACACCATCGACACAGTAGAAACCGATACACCGGCATGTTTAGCCACTTCTGTGATGGTCACCTTTTTTGCAGACATAGATTCACTTTCGGGATGAGAAAACGTTTTATCAGAAAACTTTAACCCTGGAAGCCAGATTTTAAAAGCTCACCTTTTCAGTAAAACAAACTTGTTTAACACGATCACAGATATTTTGATAAAACGTTTTATCAAAATTTTACCTCTGTATATTGTGCGGATAAAGACAAAAACCCCCTGCACATAACCAGTTGATGGCTTGTGCGCTAAAAGTTCTCAAACTCTGGAGACGTGATATGTCGAATGCTAATAAATCGACCATTTGGGAGTTCCTGCAAAGCCTGGGCAAAACCTTCATGTTACCCGTGGCACTGCTGGCATTTTCCGGCATCTTACTCGGGGTCGGTAGTTCATTTTCAAGCTCGGCGGTGAAGACAGCAATTCCTTTGCTGGATAATAACGGGTTGCAATACTTGTTCATGTGGATGACCAAAATTGGTCTGGTCGCCTTTATCTTTTTGCCGGTGATGTTTGCCGTTGCCATTCCACTGGGTTTAGCCCGCGAAGAGAAAGGCGTCGCAGGGTTTGCGGGGTTTGTTGGCTATGCAGCATTCAATCTCGCCATCAATTTTTTCTTAACTGTCGCGGGCGTGCTGGATAACCCAACCGCGCGCGCAGCTTATAGCGTAAAGAATATTATCGGTATTGAGTCTATTGATACCGGTATTCTTGGCGCAGTTATTGTGGGTGTCATTGTTGCCAGGCTCCACCAGCGTTATTACACGTTCAAAATGCCGGATGCGCTGGCTTTCTTCGGCGGTGCGCGCTTTGTGCCAATCATTTCAGCCATTGTTCTGGGTGTGGTGGGCGTATTTATTCCCTATATCTGGCCTTACTTCGCTGCGGGGATTAACAGCATAGGACATATCATTGAAAAGGCCGGGGTCTTTGGCCCAATGCTGTTTGGCACTGGCGAGCGCTTGCTGCTTCCTGTTGGGCTTCATCATATTTTGGTGGCACTTATTCGTTTCACTGAAGCGGGCGGCACAATGGATGTCTGTGGGCAAACCGTCTCTGGTGCGCTCAATATCTTCTATTCTGAACTTTCCTGCCCCACTACCACGGCTTTCACGCCAGAAGTTACTGCGTTTCTGTCTCAAGGGAAAATGCCTGCTTTCCTGGGCGGCTTACCTGGCACAGCCCTGGCAATGTACCATTGCGCACGCCCGGAAAACCGGTCAAAAATCAAAGCGCTGCTTATTTCTGGGGTTGTAGCCTGTGTTATTGGTGGCATTACCGAACCACTGGAATTCCTGTTCCTGTTTGTTGCGCCGGTTCTGTACTTGATTCACGCCATCCTGACGGGCATTGGTTTTATGCTGATGGGGATGCTGAATGTCACTATCGGCAATACCGATGGCAATCTGATCGACTTCCTGGTATTTGGCGTGCTGCAGGGCACGGCAACCAAATGGTATTTAGTGCCTTTGGTGGCAGGTATTTGGTTCGCGGTTTACTACGGCGTGTTTAAGTTCGCTATTACCCGGTTCAACCTGAAAACGCCTGGCCGGGAAGTGGATAACACAGCGGTTGATGAAGAGCTGCAGGCAGTATTTGTCAATGAATCAGGTAAAGGGGCAGCAGTCCTCGCCGCTCTGGGCGGGAAAGAAAACATCACTTCTCTGGACAACTGCATAACGCGCCTGCGCCTGTCCGTTAACGATATGAACTTAGTAGACGACGCCAAACTGAAGGCGCTGGGTGCATTGGGCGTGGTGAAATTAGACAAACACAGTTTACAGGTGGTAATTGGCACACAAGTTCACCTGGTGAAAAACGAAATGCAGGCCATTATTTCCGCAAGCTAAGAAAGGTTTGCATTAATGCCCACCTTCGGCACGTTTCTTTCCTGTGCCGAAGGTACGTAACCCGGGGTGAAACGCATGACGCAGAACACTGACTTTGATACACCGATTGACCGCACTGGCACTTATTGCACACAGTGGGATTATGTCCAGGACAGATTTGGCCTGCCCGGCCTGCTGCCCTTTACCATTTCAGATATGGACTTTGCCGTACCAGAGCCCGTGCTGGCCGCGCTTAAGCAGCGGCTCGCACACCCAGTTTTTGGCTACAGCCGCTGGAACCATGATGATTTTAAATCGGCCATCAGCCACTGGTGCCAGTCCCGTTTTGGCTGTGCCATCGATAAGCAACATGTGGTTTACGGGCCATCCGTTATCTACATGGTTTCTAAACTGATTGAGCAGTGGACTGAGCCTGGGCAGGGTGTTATTTTTCATACACCCGCTTACGATGCGTTCGACAAAATGATTACCGGCCAGGGAAGAGCGTGTATTCACAGCCCGCTGGTTAACAGGCAGGGCCGGTTTGAAATCGACTGGGGCGATTTAGAGCGCAAGCTGGCTGATGCCAGGAACACACTATTTTTATTATGCAGCCCGCACAACCCAACCGGGCGGGTGTGGAGCCGCGACGAACTACAAACACTCGCAGACCTTTGCGAACGGCACCATGTCAGGGTTATCTCTGATGAGATCCATATGGATCTCTGTTTTAAACCTCATACGCCGTATGTCGGTTTTGGGCCATCTAACCACTGGGCACTGGTAACTTCCGCATCCAAGTCGTTCAATATCCCGGCACTGAACGGTGCCTGGGCGTTGATTCCCTGCCCACAGGCCAGAGAGCAGTACCTGCATAAACTCAAAGACGTGGATGGCCTTTCATCACCCGCTATTTTAGCTGTGCTGGCAACCATGGCAGCTTACCACGAAGGCGCTGCATGGCTTGATGCACTGAATAGCTATGTTCGGGCGAATCATGTGTATTTACAGGAAACACTGCACAAGGCATTCCCTGAAATAAGCTACCAGCTACCCGATGCAACTTATCTGGCGTGGCTGAACCTGAGGCCGTTGAAGCTCAATATGGCAGAGCTTAACCAGGCATTAATCGAACAGTTTCACGTAGCCATTATGTCGGGTGAGGTGTACGGGGAAGCAGGCCGGGGTTACTTGCGGCTCAACCTTGGGTGCCCACGCGCCAAAGTAGAGCAAGGTGTGGCGGCATTAATCCAGGCGATTAAACTGCAACGGTAAGCATGTATTTTGCCGGGAAAAAGCCTGGAACTATGACCGTTTTGTGGCCTTCACACGAGAAGAAAAACAAAAGCCCCAGTTTGGGGCTTTTGCGCAATACCGGGAAATCAGAACGGAATATCGTCGTCGAAATCCATTGGTGGTTCGTTAGATGGTGCTGGCGCGCTCGGAGCCTGTTGTGGACGAGACTGCGCGCCACCACTGAATGCAGCGTTATTGCCTTGCGGCTGCTGCGGCTGACCCCAGCCACTTTGCCCGCCCTGGTTACCCTGGTTGCCACCCATTGGCGCGCCACCCTGGCCACCCTGACGACCACCCAGCATTTGCATGGTGCCGCCAACGTTAACCACGATTTCAGTAGTGTAACGTTCCTGGCCACTCTGATCCTGCCATTTACGGGTACGCAACTGGCCTTCAATATAAACCTGTGAACCTTTACGCAGATATTCACCTGCGACCTCAGCCAGCTTGCCGAACAACACAACGCGGTGCCATTCAGTCTGCTCTTTCATTTCACCGGTCTGCTTGTCACGCCAGGATTCGGAAGTAGCCAGCGTAATGTTGGCTACTGCGCCACCATTTGGCATATAGCGTACTTCCGGGTCCTGGCCCAGGTTACCGACGAGAATCACCTTGTTTACGCCTCTGCTGGCCATGATAGTCTCTCCTGAAAAACGGTTAGCGATAGTTTAAACGCGGCATTCTAACACGCCAGTTAAGCAGATTATAGTTGCGATAATGCTTCCAGGATATCGTTGTACGTTACATGCTTTACATAGAAACACTGGATATTCATTCAGGTTTTATTGTGTCATAATTAGCCGTTTCGGATCGCCGGCTTTTCGTCTTGCTGGTTTTTAGTTGTAAAAACAAGGGCGAGAACCGGGATGACTGCATTTACTCCGGGGAAGGTGAATGGACAAGATAGAAATTCGGGGCGCCCGCACCCACAATCTGAAAAACATCAATCTGGTTATTCCGCGTGACAAACTGATTGTTGTGACGGGGCTGTCTGGGTCGGGTAAATCATCACTGGCATTTGATACACTGTATGCAGAAGGGCAGCGCCGCTACGTTGAGTCGCTTTCAGCCTATGCGCGCCAGTTTCTCTCACTGATGGAAAAACCGGATGTTGACCATATTGAAGGACTCTCCCCGGCGATTTCTATTGAACAGAAATCCACATCGCATAACCCACGTTCCACCGTTGGTACTATCACTGAAATTCACGATTACCTGCGTTTATTGTTTGCCCGTGTAGGTGAGCCACGCTGCCCGGATCATGATGTCCCGCTGGCGGCACAAACAGTGAGCCAGATGGTTGATAATGTGCTGGCGCAACCTGAAGGCAAACGCCTGATGCTGCTGGCGCCCATCATTAAAGAACGTAAGGGTGAGCACAGCAAAACGCTGGAAAACCTGGCAAGCCAGGGCTATATCCGTGCACGTATTGATGGCGAAGTTTGCGATCTGTCCGATCCGCCCAAACTGGAATTGCAGAAAAAACACACCATCGAAGTGGTCGTGGACCGGTTTAAAGTACGCGAAGATCTGGCACAACGCCTTGCGGAATCATTTGAAACCGCACTGGAATTATCCGGTGGTACGGCTGTTGTTGCCGACATGGACGACACCAAAGCAGAAGAGCTTCTGTTTTCTGCGAACTTCGCCTGCCCGATTTGCGGGTACAGCATGAGCGAACTGGAACCTCGCCTGTTTTCCTTCAACAACCCGGCAGGTGCCTGCCCCACCTGCGACGGGCTGGGTGTACAACAATTTTTCGACCCCGAGCGGGTTATCCAGAATGGTGAGCTGTCACTGGCTGGCGGCGCGATCCGTGGCTGGGATCGCCGTAATTTTTACTATTTCCAGATGCTGCGCTCGTTAGCAGACCACTACGAGTTTGATATCGAAGCGCCCTGGGACAGTCTGGGTGCCAATGTTCAGAAAGTGGTGCTGTATGGTTCCGGTAAAGAAACCATTGAATTCAAATATATTAACGATCGGGGCGATACCTCAATACGCCGGCACCCGTTTGAAGGGGTGCTGCACAACATGGAACGCCGCTACAAAGAAACGGAATCCAATGCGGTGCGTGAGGAACTGGCGAAATTTATCAGTAACCGCCCCTGCACCAGTTGTGGAGGCACCCGGCTGCGCCGCGAAGCCCGCCATGTATTTGTGGAAAACACACCACTGCCGACGATTTCTGATATGAGCATCGGCCACGCTATGGATTTTTTCAGCAACCTGAAATTGTCCGGGCAACGGGCCAAAATAGCTGAAAAAGTATTGAAAGAAATTGGCGACCGCCTGCAATTTTTGGTGAATGTCGGGCTGAATTACTTAACGCTGTCCCGCTCTGCGGAGACGCTTTCCGGTGGGGAAGCACAACGTATTCGTCTGGCAAGCCAGATTGGTGCTGGTCTGGTTGGGGTGATGTACGTGCTGGATGAACCCTCTATTGGGTTACACCAGCGTGATAACGAACGCCTGCTGAAAACCCTGATTCACCTGCGTGACCTGGGTAATACAGTGATTGTGGTGGAGCACGATGAAGACGCCATTCGTGCGGCCGACCACATTATTGATATTGGACCCGGAGCCGGAGTTCACGGTGGGAATGTGGTTGCCGAAGGCCCGCTGGCAGATATCCTGGCGGTGCCTGAATCACTGACCGGACAGTACCTGAGTGGTGTGCGCGAAATTAGCGTGCCGAAAAAACGCGTCCCGGCAGACCCGAATAAAGTGTTAAAACTGAGTGGCGCCCGGGGCAATAACCTGAAAGATGTCACTCTGACTCTGCCCGTCGGGTTATTTACCTGCATTACCGGCGTATCAGGTTCAGGTAAATCGACACTGATTAACGACACCCTGTTCCCGATTGCCCAGAAGTTACTGAATGGTGGCTCCAGCATAGAGCCTGCGCCTTATCGGGAGGTTCAGGGTATTGAGCATTTCGATAAAGTCATTGATATTGACCAGAGCCCCATTGGCCGTACCCCACGTTCTAACCCGGCAACCTATACCGGCATTTTCACCCCGGTGCGTGAGCTGTTTGCCGGTGTGCCGGAATCCCGCTCCCGTGGTTACAACCCCGGCCGTTTTAGTTTCAACGTGCGTGGTGGCCGCTGTGAAGCCTGCCAGGGTGATGGCGTGCTGAAAGTGGAAATGCACTTTTTGCCGGATATCTATGTGCCCTGCGATCAATGCAAAGGGAAGCGCTATAACCGCGAAACTCTGGAAATTAAATACAAGGGTAAAAATATTCACGAAGTGCTGGATATGACCATTGAAGAAGCCCGCGAATTTTTTGATGCCGTTCCGGCGCTGGCCCGCAAACTCCAGACATTAATGGATGTGGGGTTGTCCTATATTCGCCTTGGTCAATCAGCAACAACGCTTTCTGGTGGCGAAGCACAACGTGTGAAACTGGCCCGGGAGTTGTCCAAACGCGGCACAGGCCAGACACTGTACATTCTTGATGAACCCACAACCGGCCTGCATTTTGCCGATATTCAGCAGTTGCTTGAGGTGTTGCACCAGTTACGTGACCAGGGCAACACCATCGTGGTGATTGAGCATAATCTGGACGTGATTAAAACAGCCGACTGGATTGTTGACCTTGGGCCGGAAGGCGGCAGTGGCGGCGGGGAAATCCTGATTTCCGGCACACCAGAAACCGTTGCCGAATGTGAGGCTTCCCATACTGCGCGCTTCCTGAAACCCATGCTCAAATAAGCCGGGTTTAACGGGAATATTGCTGCCGCAGGGATGCTGGCAGCAATTCCAGCGCCTGTTGCCAGGCATCATCTACCAGGTAATAAATTTGTGAGTCTGGCAGGCTGCCATCCAGCCACAGTGTGCTCCAGTGCGCTTTGTTCAGCAGCTCGCTGGGGAAAACATCTTCATGAGACTGGCGTAACAGCTCGGCCAGTGCCGGACTGGTTTTTAACGAAATTGCCGGGCGGCCATCCACGTCGTGCAACATAGCGAACATCACATCCGCCAGTTTAATTTGTGTGGCAGCCCACTCACGGTGTGCCGACTGCGTTACACCCGGTTTATTCATGCAAAACATCAATAACTGTGACTGATTCATGGTCTTTACTCTCCTTGCAGCGTCACGACAATTCGCCGCGCGCCACCGTGGATTCGGTGTTCCCCTAACCAAATCCCTTGCCATGTCCCCAGCAACACACGCCCGCGCTGTACGGGCAAAGCTAACGATACGCCAAGCAAAGAAGATTTGATGTGCGAGGGCATATCATCTGCCCCCTCGTAGTCGTGCTCATAATCACCCTGGTCCGGAACTGCACGTAAAAAATGCCGTTCCATATCGCCCCGCACCGTGGGATCACAATTTTCATTCAGCGTAAGTGAAGCAGAAGTATGCTGCAGCAATAAGTGCAACAGACCCGTATTCACCTGGCTGATGGCAGGAATATTGCCGAGAATTTCCTCCGTGACCAGGTGAAAGCCACGAGGTTTAGCGCTGAGTGTCAGAATCTGTTGATGCCACATAGTGTTGGTTCCTGGTTAACAAAAAGCACACGCAGGAAATTATGCCTGCGTGTTTAAGTGTGCAGCATTTTGCTAAAAGGTAAACCCTGTGGCATCACAAGCGGCACAACCGGGTCGCGCCGCCGCTCTGGCTCTCAGTATTCGGAATTAACAATCACTTCTTCGCCAAATTTTCCGGCAGAAGGTAATGGGCGATAGGTGGAGTTGGAGGCACGCAACACGCGAATACCACGGATACCGGCATCTCGCGCCGCAGTGATATCGCCATCAGAATCGCCGTAGAAAATGCGGATCTTTTTATCCACCAGCCAGTTTGTTTTCGTGTTCTGGCCTGGGTTATCACCTGCAAAAATCACCGGGTTCATGTTACTGGCGGGAATATGGAAATCGTCCTGCAAGGTTTTAGAGACCGTTTCTGTTTTTGTCTGGCTGCGCCCGGTAATAAACCAGATGCTGTCACCCCGCCGGACGTGCATATCAATCAAGGCGCGGGCCACTTCTTTAGGGATACTGAATTCATCCCAGCCATTATTCATTTTTTCCCAGAATGCCGGGTTTTTCAGGTAGGCATTGCTGTCCGGGGAGAACATTTTTTTGCCGCGGTAAAAGCCCGGGCTTGAGAACAGCACAGTGTCATCAATGTCAAACCCGACAGCTATTGGCGGGCGGCCAAGCAGGCTATTTTCAATTTGCGCCACAGATACCCAGTGAACCGGTGCCTGTGCGGCCAGTTGTGCAACGTTAATACCACTGTAAAGGGGTGGTGTGGATTCTTTGGCAACTGCGGTATGAGACAGGGCCAGGCCCAGGAAGAGTGCGCCTAATGCGCGGGTCAGTTTATGCATGTTATCCCTGTGTATCACGGTGTTAGTTAATCTCGTTTTGCTCATCGCGTGAATCGAGGAAAACCTTAACGTTAAGCCGGCCATGAGGGAAGGTTTTTTTAGGCAGAAATAAGCAGAAAGTGTGATACCTGCCGGAATATTGCCACCCCGACAGGTAAGTAAGCACTCACATTACAGCAGCAAAGGCTTCGGCAACGCGGTTAACGTTACGGGAGTTAAGCCCGGCCACACACATACGCCCGCTGGCTATCAGGTAAACCCCAAATTCATCACGCAGGCGGTCAACCTGAGCGGCACTCAGCCCGGTATATGTAAACATACCCCGCTGTTTCAGGAAGTAGCTGAAATCGTGGTTTGGCAGCGCCTGTTTCAGTGTTGCTACCAGTGCCTCACGCATGCTCAGAATGCGAACCCGCATTTCTTCCACCTGGGCCAGCCAGTCGGCTTTCAGCGCCGGATCATTCAGTACCAGCGATACCACTTGCGCGCCGAAATTCGGCGGACTGGAGTAGTTACGGCGCACCGTAGCTTTCAGTTGCCCTAACACCCGGCTGGCGGTATCGGCGTCTTCGCATACCACTGACAGACCACCAACACGCTCGCCATACAGCGAGAAAATCTTGGAGAACGAGTTACTGACCAGTGCCGGAATGCCTGCGTTAGCAATGGCGCGGATAGCATAAGCGTCGTCATCCATACCCGCACCAAACCCCTGATAGGCGATATCCAGGAACGGAATGAGCTGGCGAGCTTTGAGTACTTTCACCACGGCATCCCATTCATCCGGCACTAAATCAGAGCCAGTCGGGTTATGGCAGCAAGGGTGTAACAACACGATGCTTTTTTCAGGCAACCCGGCGAGGGTGTCCAGCAGAGCCTGTGTGCGAACCCCTTTGGTTTCGTCATCAAACCAGGGGTAAGTACTCACTTCGAAACCTGCACCCGCGAAAATGGCAACGTGGTTTTCCCATGTTGGGTCGCTCACCCACACGCCTGATTCAGGGAAATAGCGTTTCAGGAAATCGGCCCCAACTTTCAGTGCCCCTGAGCCGCCTAATGTCTGAATAGTTGCAATTCGCCCGTCGCGCAGCGCCGGGTGGTCTGCACCAAAGAGTAAAGGGGCAATGGCATTGCGATAGCCACCCAAACCTTCCATAGGCAGGTAAACAGATGCGCCATGAGGCGCGGCATTCAGACGAGCTTCGGCTTGCGCCACTGCGCGCAGTTGCGGAATAGTACCGTCTTCATCGTAATAGAGACCGATACTCAGGTTCACTTTATCCTGGCGGGGATCGTCTTTGAAACGTTCCATCAGCGACAGAATTGGATCGCCTGCGTAGGCGTCAACGTTCTGAAACACGCGGGGGTTCTCCTGATATCCATTAAGTAGGGATGCCGCAAACTAAAACTGTGTTATCCCAGGCTTATTACAGGTAACAACACAGTGTTTAACGGAAATAACACAATAAACCGGAAGTAGTGGGAAAGCGAGAGTAAAGCGGCGTGGATTAACGGTGGAACAACGATTTCAGGCGGTGTAACAATTTCAGGTTATATAACACCGGGCGGTAACCGCCCGGGCAATTGATCAGTCAAGGTAGTGCATAGCGACACGAGATGTCAGGCGGGTAATAAGTTCGTAAGCACTCACTTTCGTTACTTCCGCGATGCGCTCGACGGGCAACCCTTCACCCCACATTACCACGCTGTCGCCGGGGTGTTCCTGGGCATCTGGCCCCAGATCAACACAAATCATATCCATAGCGACCCGGCCAACCAGTGGCACTTCACGGCCATTCACCAGCACAGGTGTGCCTGATGGCGCACTGCGTGGATAACCGTCTCCATACCCCATCGCCACCACGCCCAGGCGCGTATCGCGCTGGCTCACCCAGGTGCCGCCATAGCCAACCGGTTCACCGGCTTTGTGGTCACGTACCGCAATCAGGCTGGATGTCAGGCTCATCGCTGGCTGGAAGCCAAAATCTGCCCCCCAGGGTTTGTGGTCCAGCGGCGAAACACCATAGAGAATAATCCCCGGGCGTACCCAGTCAAAATGTGACTGAGGCCAGAGCAAAATACCACCTGAAGCTGCAATTGATTTCAGGCCTGCTTTCCCTTCGACAAAATGGTTAAAAATGGCCAGTTGCTGTTCGGTTGCCCCCACTTCCGGTTCATCGGCACGGGCAAAATGGCTGACAATGTTCACTGGCTGGCGCACATTTTTGCACTGGCTCAGGCGGGCATAAAACGCTTCTGCTTTTTCCGGGCGAACCCCCAGGCGGTGCATGCCGGTATCAAGCTTCATCCACACTGTAACTGGCTGGCTCAGTTGTGCCTGCTCGAGGGCTTCAAGTTGTTCTTCGCTGTGCACCGCAGTATGAAACTGCTGGCTGGCGATAACCGGCAGGTCACTGGCGTTAAAAAAACCTTCCAGCAGTAAAACAGGTTGAGTGATGCCCCCTTCGCGCAGGCGGATGGCCTCTTCCAGGCGGGCAACGCCGAACGCATCGGCATCTGGCAGGGTACGGGCAGTTTCTAACAAACCATGCCCATAAGCGTTTGCTTTCACAACTGCCACCAGGCGGCTGGACGGAGCCAGTTCACGCAGGCGTTGCAGGTTATGTCGCAGAGCGCGGCGGTTAATCACAACAGTTGCCGCTTGCATGTTTATTCCTTCAATTATTCTTCGTCGTATTGCGGGCCTGCATAGTTATCGAAGCGCGACCATTGCCCGTTAAAGGTCAGACGCACAGTCCCGATAGGGCCGTTACGTTGCTTACCGATAATAATTTCCGCGATGCCTTTTAGATCACTGTTTTCGTGATACACCTCATCGCGGTAGATAAACATAATTAAGTCGGCATCCTGTTCAATGGAGCCGGATTCACGCAAGTCTGAGTTTACCGGGCGTTTATCTGCACGCTGTTCCAGTGAACGGTTAAGCTGTGACAGCGCCACCACTGGCACCTGCAGCTCTTTTGCCAGCGCTTTCAAAGAACGGGAGATTTCAGCGATTTCCAGAGTACGGTTGTCTGACAAAGACGGCACGCGCATGAGCTGGAGGTAGTCGATCATAATCAGGCTTAAGCCATCGTGTTCACGGAAAATTCGCCGGGCACGAGAGCGAACCTCTGTCGGTGTCAGGCCGGAAGAGTCATCAATGTACATATTGCGCTTCTCCAGCAAAATCCCCATGGTACCGGAGATACGCGCCCAGTCTTCATCATCCAACTGGCCGGTACGGATACGTGTCTGGTCGACGCGAGATAAAGACGCCAGCATACGCATCATTATCTGTTCCGCGGGCATTTCCAGGCTGAAAATCAGCACCGGTTTATCCTGCAACATGGCGGCGTTTTCACACAGGTTCATGGCGAATGTGGTTTTCCCCATGGAGGGACGCGCCGCGACAATAATCAAGTCTGACCGTTGCAGGCCCGCGGTTTTCTTGTTGAGGTCCTGGTAACCGGTATCAACCCCGGTCACACCATCGTGCGGTTGCTGGTAAAGCGTTTCAATACGCGCAACTGTCGCTTCCAGGATCTGGTCAACAGATTTGGGGCCTTCATCTTTGTTGGCGCGGTTTTCTGCTATCTGGAAAACCCGTGACTCCGCCAGGTCGAGCAAATCTTCACTGGTGCGCCCTTGTGGGTCAAACCCGGCATCGGCTATTTCGTTGGCAACGGCTATCATTTCACGCACAACAGCACGTTCACGGACGATATCTGCATAAGCGCTGATATTCGCTGCACTTGGTGTATTTTTTGATAACTCAGCCAGGTATGCAAAACCGCCAACACTTTCCAGTTGTCCCTGGCGCTCCAGCGATTCCGACAGCGTTATCAGGTCAATGGGGTTGCCAGTTTCCTGCAGACGGTGCATTTCAGTAAAAATAAGCCGGTGCTGCCGGGTATAAAAATCGTCCGAGACTACGCGCTCGGCAACATCGTCCCAGCGTTCATTATCCAGCATTAACCCGCCCAACACTGACTGCTCCGCTTCAAGAGAGTGCGGAGGAACTTTCAGCCCGGCTACTTGTGGATCGCGCTGTTCACGCGGTTCAGCGGGTTTGTTGAAGGGTTTATTTCCTGCCATAGTGAAAGGGTTTACCAAAAATTGAACGGGGAAACGTGGCATTATACCTGAAAACCGTCAGTTTGCAGGCAGTGGAATGCACTTACCTGTATCAGTAAACCACTGATACCCACACAGGAGGCAGCGAAACAGTTATGGCAACGCGTATTGAATTTACCAAACATGGTGGCCCCGACGTGTTACACGCCGTGGACTGGACACCCCCTGAACCCGGTGACAACGAAGTTCAGGTTGAAAATAAAGCCATAGGTATCAATTACATTGATACTTATATTCGTAGTGGGTTATATCCCCCGCCATCGTTACCCTGTGGGTTGGGAACGGAAGCAGCAGGCATCGTCACCAAAACGGGTAAAAATGTCACCCATTTTCGCCCTGGTGACCGGGTAGTTTACGCCCAAAGTGCGTTAGGTGCTTACAGCAGCGTACACAATGTACCTGAACATAACCTGGCACAGCTTCCCCCGGCGATTTCCTTTGAGCAGGCAGCCGCTTCTTTTCTCAAAGGGCTGACAGTGTTCTACCTGTTGCGTAAAACCTATGAAATCAAACCCGGTGAAATGTTCTTGTTTCACGCAGCAGCCGGTGGTGTTGGGCTGATTGCCTGCCAGTGGGCTAAGGCGCTGGGGGCAAAACTGATTGGTACTGTTGGTTCAGCACAGAAAGCTGAGCGGGCTATGCAGGCCGGAGCCTGGGCCACCATCAACTACCGTGAAGAGGATATTGCCGGGAGGGTTCGGACTCTCACCGGCGGGAAAAAATTGCCGGTTGTGTATGACTCGGTTGGCAAAGACACCTGGGAATCTTCGCTTGATTGCCTGCAACGCCGTGGGTTGATGGTCAGTTTCGGTAATGCTTCCGGCCCGGTAACGGGCGTGAACATTGGGATCCTCAACCAGAAGGGCTCACTGTATGTAACCCGCCCATCACTCACCGGCTATATCACGAACCGCGCAGAATTGCAGGAAGCGAGCAGTGAACTGTTTTCCCTGATTGCCAGCGGTGTGATTAAAGTCCAGGTGGAGGAAGCGCAGAAATTTGCTCTGGCAGATGCTGCCCATGCGCATAAGGTTTTGGAAAGCCGCCAGACTCAGGGCTCAAGCCTGTTAATTCCCTGACGGAGAAAATGGAATAATACAAATGATTAGGGCTTCCCGCAGGAAGCCCTTCATTTTTATAGTTCGCGCTGAATTTGTAGGGTACAGCTGCGATGAATTTGGTAGATAGCGAAAACATAGTGACAGATTTAATAAGCAAATCATATGTTGTTAACAGGAAAGTTGTAAAAAAGTTCCAGGGTTGTGATCAGCCGCTCAAACAACCTGTCATATCAACGCATATCACGGCGATAATGTGAGCGTGATTGGGTATTGTTGCCATTATTTATAGCCCGGATAACCCACACAGCGACAATAGCCAGTAGTAACCAGGGCAACATTTTGAGCATTAACACCAGCAGCCCGCCAAAAAACATCACGCCCACAGCCACCAGCAGCGCAACAAAAACCCCCACCAGCGACACACCAGTCACCAGCAGCATAATAAAAAATCCCAGCACAAATAATAGTTCCAGCATCGTCAGTACCTCCAGGTAATAATCAGAGGTATTACAAGAACCATGCCAGAATATAATTACATGATTTTGAAACAAAAAACCCCAGCACACAGGCCGGGGCATAGCGAATTTAACGATTATTGCGTCAATTTAATCAACACGAGCCACTTTGCTCAGCGCGGTTTCCAGAACCTGAATATCTGCGCCAGGTTTATGGGCATTTTCACTTAGATAACGCCGCCACTGGCGGGCGCCGGGCACGCTCTGGAATAAACCCAGCATATGGCGGGTAATATGGCCCAGGTAAGCACCCTGGCTCAGTTCCCGTTCAATATACGGGTACATGGCTCGCACAACATCAGCCGGGGACGGGCTGCCTGCGGTGTCGCCAAAAATTTCGCGGTCAACAGACGCCAGTAAACCCGGATTTTGGTAGGCTTCACGCCCCACCATAACACCATCCATATGTTCCAGATGCTGTTTCGCCTCTGCCAGCGTTTTCACGCCGCCATTAATCGACATTGTCAGGTGTGGGAAATCACGCTTCAGTTGCCATACTCGTGGGTAATCAAGGGGCGGAATTTCGCGGTTCTCTTTCGGGCTCAAACCAGACAACCAGGCTTTACGGGCATGGATAATAAACATGTCACACCCGCCCTGTTGGGAAACAGTTTGCACAAAGTCACACAGGAATTCATAGCTGTCCTGGTCATCAATGCCAATACGGGTTTTCACTGTAACCGGAATCGACACTACATCGCGCATTGCTTTAACGCAATCCGCCACCAGTTGCGCTTCCCCCATCAGGCACGCACCAAAGCGCCCGTTTTGCACCCGGTCAGACGGGCAGCCAACATTAAGGTTTACTTCATCATAACCACGTTGCTCAGCCAGTTTCGCACACTGTGCCAGGGCCGCCGGGTCACTCCCTCCGAGTTGTAACGCAACCGGGTGCTCTTCTTCGTTGTAAGCCAGGTAGTCGCCTTTGCCGTGAATAATCGCCCCGGTTGTCACCATTTCGGTGTACAGCAGCGTATGGCGTGACAGCTGGCGCAAGAAATAGCGGCAATGGCGGTCAGTCCAGTCCAGCATGGGGGCAATGGAGAAACGCGACGCTGAATACGCTGAGCACATAGAAACAACCTTTATGAAAAGTAGCGGTAAATAACAGTAACCCCACCAACCTGCACACCGGAGCAGGCTGGCGTAAAAATGGGCTACGGATTATACAGTCCAGGCCACAGCGGGGCAACGTGGAGGGAGCAGGCGATGCCGGCACCGCCGGTAGCACCCCGGCCAGGTGCCGCATTTTGCCGCGATACTCACCCACCCGGTTTATACTTTGGCTATGCACAACCACAGCTGTGTGCACAGATATGCGCTAACAAGGAGAATTTTTATGCGTCACCGTCATACACTCTGGATAAACGCACTACTCGCCATTAGCCTGGCGTCACTTCCTGCTGCAGTTCTCGCCAATAATGGCAACGGGCAAGCCAAACACAGCCAGGGAAATAACCACGGCAGCAATAAACAGGATAAAGATATCGACTGGAGTGATTTCCGCCTGAAAGCAAAGCATATGGGATACACCGGGTATAAACCTCTGCCACCGGGGATTGCCAAAAAACTGGTACGTGGGCAGCCATTACCACCGGGGATTGCCAAAAAAACGGTTCCCGGAAATTTAGAGCGTTTGTTGCCCTATTACCCTGGCCGGGAATGGCGCATTGTAGGAAATGATTTAGTGTCTGTTGTGATAAGCACAGCCATTGTTGCAGAAATTATTCATGATGCGTTTGACTGACCCTGTTCCGAACGGTGCAGACAACCTGCGTGGCTGCATGTGGCACGGTAATGCTTCATTTTTTCTACTGCTTATAGCTCAGCCTGCAGGCACATCGGTCTATACGAAACATTCCGATACTTTTTTCTAATGAAATCGCTTCACATTTTTCATTTCGCCATTTATGTTATGTTATAACATTATTTACGGGCGTTTTTACGATGTACTCTTCTGCAAACCACCACTCCTTGTTAACGCTGTCCTCACTACTGCGTATTGTGTGCGCACTGGTGCTGCTGGCCGGATTGTGGTGCGCCATTGACTGGGCTAACGCACTAGCATGATACACCTTGAGAATTTAGCCACAGGCTACCGCCGCCAGCGTATTAGCCCTCCTTTTAATGGCACCTTCCATACCGGTAGCCTGACCGCCATTGTAGGCGCAAACGGCACCGGGAAATCCACTTTACTAAAGACACTGGCCGGTATTTTGCCACCGGTTTCCGGCCAGGTGAGCTTCCCGGAAGGCCGGCCACGGATTGCCTGGTTACCTCAACAAGCTGAACTGGACCATCAATTTCCAATGACCGTGTTTGATGTAGTGTCTATGGGCTGCTGGCCTGCATTGCGCTTCTGGCAACGTTTCTCTCGCCAGCATATGGCACAGGTCTGGCAGGCTATTGAGCAGGTTGGCCTGGTCGATATGGCGAAAAACACCATCAACACACTTTCTGGCGGGCAGTTCCAGCGCATGCTGTTTGCCCGGTTACTGCTACAACAGGCACCACTGGTTTTACTGGATGAGCCATTTACGGGTATCGACCAGAAAACTGCGGAGTTACTGGTCAGCGTAATGCAACAGATGCATCACAACGGGCAGACACTGATTGTTGTTCTCCATGACAGCAGCCTGGTAAGGCGCTGTTTTCCGGACACACTGCGCCTTGAAAACCAGCATTACCAATGGGGGAACACCCTGGAAGTGATGGCGTAAATGCTGTCCGGGGTTAACTGATATGTTTTATCACACCGTTATCGATCCTTTTATTCAGTTCGGTTTTATGCGCCGGGCGCTGGTCGCCTGCCTGGCGCTGTCACTGAGCATTACTGTACCAGGCGTATTTTTACTGCTGCGCCGTATGAGCCTCGCGGGAGATGCGCTTTCCCATGCCATTTTACCTGGGGTTTCAATTGGTTATTTGATGTACGGCATGTCACTGGTAGCCATGGGGTTTGGTGGGTTTATCGCCGGGCTGTTAGTTGCACTGGCTTCCGGCTGGGTGAGCAACCTGACACCATTACGGGAAGATGCCAGTTTTGCCGGGTTTTACCTGGGTTCACTGGCGCTTGGTGTAACCCTGGTGTCATTACATGGCTCCAGCGTCGATTTGCTGCATATGCTGTTTGGCTCCATTCTCGCGGTAGACAGACAGGCGCTATTTTTCGTGGGCTATATCGCGACGTTTACCTTGCTGTGTATTGCCTTGCTCTACCGTTTACTGGTGATGGAAGCATTTGATAAAGCATTCCTGACAGTGAATGCCCGCCGGGCTCCGGGCATCATCAATGCGCTGTTTATGACACTGGTGGTGCTGAACCTGGTCGCGGGGTTTCAAATCCTCGGTACGCTGATGACTGTCGGCCTGATGATGTTGCCTGCCATTTCAGCCCGCTGTTGGGTGAACCGACTTCCGGCTTTACTCACTGTCTCGGCAATATTAACCGCGCTGTCTGCTTTCACTGGGCTGGTGCTCTCGTTCAATGCAGGGATACCCGCAGGCCCGGCTATTGTGCTCACTGCCGCACTTTTCTTTATGGTCTCAATTCTCTTTGGGGCTCACAACGGGCTAATTCCCGTCTTTGGCAAGCGAACCACTCAGAAGGAAACGTCATGAAATACATTAAGCCTTTATCTCTGGCTGTGCTGTTGTGCAGCCCGGCCGCCGTTTTTGCCGCCACGCTGAACACTGTCGCCAGTTTCTCTGTGCTGGGTGATATTGTGAAAGAAGTCGGTGGCGCACATGTGCATGTCACTTCACTGGTGGGCCCGAATGGTGACCCACACACCTTTGAGCCAAAACCGGCAGACAGCCAGACCCTGCACAATGCTGATGTCGTTTTTGTCAGTGGTCTGGGCATGGAGGGCTGGATGAACCGCCTGATAGACGCATCAGGTTATAAAGGCGAAGTGGTCACGGCTTCACAAGGTGTGAACTCACGCCAGATGCAGGAAGATGGCAAAACTGTGACAGACCCTCATGCCTGGAACAGTGCGGCCAATGGCGCAATTTACGCACGTAACGTAATGAATGCGTTAATTAAAGCAGACCCGCAAGACGCCGATTATTTCCGCCAGCACGGCACTGCCTATATTGAGCAACTGAACAAACTGGATGCCTGGGCGAAAAAAACCTTTGCCGCTATTCCACAAAGTCGCCGCCATGTCATCACCAGCCATGATGCTTTTGGGTATTTTGGTGCAGAATATGGCGTGAAGTTTCTCGCACCAGTAGGCTTTTCCACTGAAGCCGAAGCCAGCGCCAGCGATGTTGCCGGGCTGATTAACCAAATCAAGCAGGAGCATATCCACACCTACTTTATCGAAAACCAGACAGACCCGCGCCTGGTCGAGCAAATTGCCGCAGCCAGTGGGGCCAAACCAGGCGGTGAATTGTACCCGGAGGCGTTAACCACCAAAGACGGTGTTGCCCCGACTTATGTCGCGGCGTTTAAACACAATGTGGAAACTATCGCCGCCAGCATGAAATAACGGGCAAAGTACCCCCCGGCGAGCGACTGCCGCCGGGGGGTTTATCAGAAGGTGAAAGTCAGTTGCGCACCCGCGCCCCAGGTTTCTTTTTCTCCCACCAGGCCATTAAGATCCAGGTGAACCCGGTTAAAGGGCGCAAAACCCAGGCCTGCTGTCACCGCATTGTTATCATTGCCTTTGATATCTGCCTGATAACCGGCACGCACCGCCAGCCAGCTGAGTGGGCGAACTTCTGCCCCGGCCCTCAGGTATTGCGAGTTTTTTTCACTTTTAAAACCTTTGGTTTCAGTCAGGTCACCATCGGCAGTCAGTGTCAGTAACTCGTTGCTCCACGCAACCCCCGCAGTTACCAGTGGTGAAATTTGGAAGGTATCTTTGTAGCCGTTGATTTCTTTGGTATCGATATTGCGTGGAACCAGGTTTTGCCCACTCAGGCCAACTGTCCAGTGTTCACCAAAATCTGCTGCGACCCCCGCATCCACGTTAAACCCGGTGTCGGTATTGCGGTATTTACTGTCACGCAGGTCGTCACTTTTATAGTTGTAGATAGAAACGGAGTAGTTATATAGCCAGGTTTTTTGCAGCTTTGGTGTCACGCCAACGGATACCGGAACACCGCCAATATCAAACTGTTTTGCCAACGCAATCCCGTAATCAGAGACAATCGCTGCCCGGCCAAATCCGGTTGATTTCAGGTTGTCCTGAACCGCACTGGGATCCAGCGCAGCAGCGGCTGCGGCAGCAGTACTGTTCTCAATTGTTTGTAAGAAAGTGACATCGTTGGGGTCAATATAGGAACTCACCCGCGCACGCGCCCAGGCTTTCGTCACAAACGCCATCGAGATAGTGCTGCCAGGAATACTGACCGCCAGGCCTGCCGCTGCTTTGGCACTGGCTGTTTTACCATCCAGATAATTCAGTTCATCAGCGAGGTCACCTGCAGCAGCCTGGATGCGGGGTAACTGCTGAAGATAATTGGAAAAATTGATGTTACCCAACTCATCTTTCCAGGTATTCACCGTATCACTGATATGATCAATTTCATTGCGCAAATTGTCTTTATCAGAGACTTCCACTCCCACTGATGGCAACACCACCGAGACATTGTCATCCTCATGGGCTTTCGCCAGCAACGCTGGGTTAATCAGCACGCCACTACCATAACTGGCAGAGGCAACCCCTGTTCCCCCCATCCCATCACTCCGCGATTCGGCCCAGGTATTTGCCGCCAGCGCCGGGTGAGCAATCAAAAATGTGGCAGCCATGGTCGCCACTGAAACTTTGCTTATTCTGTTCACAGGCATTCCGTCCAGGTATTGTGAATAATTTTCGACCACCCCCTTTATCACCCAGGTAGCCGCAAGCTATTGCTGTGAATAACGACGAAAAAAGCAGTTTATTGCAGTGTTTAAACAAACGTATCCATCCTGGATAAATTGTTATTTTGTGACCCATCTATATGTATAGTTCAGTGTTTTGATTTCTGTGAAGGTTTTCCATCGTGAGAACCAAACACCTGCTCAGGTGGATTGAGCCAGCGATCTGTGCGGGTCGCTGCGTAATCGGGGTTAAGAGGGTAATAAATTCGGTTTTCTGCTTTGTTAGCTTCCCCCACAACCAGTAAACACACGAGTGCCTGAGTGTTATTAATAAAGGTGTGGCAGATACCCGTTCCGGCAGGGAAGCCAACCGCATCGCCTGGTTGAAGTCGGTATAACTGACCATTAATCCAGGCATCTGGTGTACCTTCAATCACGTAGATAAATTCCTCTTCCGCACTTTCAGCGTGGGGGTAAGAGGTTCGCCTTCCCGGCAGTAAACGTTCATGGTGGATCCCCAAACGGGTTAACCCCAGCATTCTCCCTAACGGTACTCCCAATGAAAAATGCTCCGGGCTGTCCGGGTAACCCGGAGAATCAGAGGATTCAACTGACTCCCAGTGGCAAATCATAGCTGGACGCTCCATTTTTTTACTCCTGAATAGTGATGTAATGGTTGCCATGCGGCACAGATATCGGCGTTTTTAACGGTTCATGGTACAGTAGCTTATTTACGACCATGTTGAGGGCCGGGATGGATAAGTCTGGGACACAAAACCTGTTAGCTCGGGCAGAAAAGCTTTGCCAGCAGCGCAATGTACGCCTGACACCACAGCGCCTTGAAGTGCTGCGCCTGATGAGTGAGCAGGACGGGTCGATAAGCGCATATGACTTGCTGGACTTATTGCGTATCGCAGAGCCTCAGGCCAAGCCTCCCACAGTTTACCGTGCTCTGGATTTTTTGCTGGAGCAGGGGTTTGTGCATAAAGTTGAATCCACCAACAGCTATGTGCTGTGCCACTTGTTTGACCAGCCTACTCATACTTCCGCCATGTTTATTTGTGACCGTTGCGGTTCAGTGAAAGAAGAGTGTGCAGAAGGGGTGGAAGATATCATGCACGGTCTGGCGGCCAGTATGGGGTTTGCATTGCGCCACAATGTTATTGAAGCCCATGGCTTATGCTCACAATGTGTAGAAGTGGAAAGTTGCCGCCATCCGGAAAGTTGTGGTCATGATCACTCTGAAACTGGCAAGAAAAAACGCTAACTACTGTGTGGTTACAGAGGGCCGGGTAGCCCTCTGTAACTATGAATCAAAGAGGGATTACCACCGGTAGTCGTCACGTTTTTCCCAGGCGGCCACTTCTTCTTCGGCCCGTTCTTTCGCGTAACCATAACGTTCCTGAATCCGGCCTACCAGTTGGTCACGTTTTCCTTCAATAACGTCTAAATCGTCATCGGTCAGCTTGCCCCACTCTTCTTTCACCTTACCTTTGATGATTTTCCAGTCTCCACTGATTTCCGTCATATTCATCGCAGCGTCCTCACGGTTGGTTAATTGAAACAGTGCCGTTTACTGACAGCTTGTTTGGCTTACTTCATGATAAATTGTAGTTCATCAAATTAAGTTTCATTCTTTTTTAAGAATGTTTAACTAACAAACTCGAGAATGCCACCTGCAAATTCCGCTCACCTTCACACTACTGTTGATAACGTGTAAAACCCACCAGGGAAAATGATTTTCCCCCTAAAATAAGTTGCGGTAACATTGCCGTTATCCTCCGTAAAGGCCTCCGCTTATGCCACCAGAAAATTTGCTCCTCGATAACCAACTGTGTTTTTCCCTCTACTCGGCAAACCTGGCACTGAATAAAATTTACCGTAATGTGCTTAAGCCTCTGGAGATAACCTATCCACAATATCTGGTGTTATTGATCCTCTGGGAAGCAGACCAACAAACGGTTTCTGCCATTGGTGAGCGTCTTTATCTGGATTCGGCAACACTTACTCCGTTACTGAAACGGATGGAAGCGGCAGGCCTGGTTACCCGCCAACGCTCCACACAAGATGAACGCCAGGTGATTGTCAGCCTGTCAGATAAAGGCCGGGGCTTGCAGCAACAGGCCGAAGCCATTCCCCAACATATTCTGTGCGCCTCGGCCTGCGACCAGGCTGAACTCATCACGCTGAAACAACAGCTCGATACCTTACGCAACCAGTTGATCAAAAACGCCTGACGGTGTTAAAGGCAAGAAACACGAAAAACATGTCCCGGCGCTCTGCCATGATAAGGGTTATCTTTTAGTTACCCTGTTCAATTCCGGAGAAAAATGATGAGTGCTTATGTAATTTTCGTGCGCAAAACCACACATGATGAACAAGAAATGCAAACCTACGCAAAACTGGCCGGTGAAGCACGCGGCGATCATCCCATTACTCCGCTGGCTTTTTACGGTGATATCACCACCCTGGAAGGCGATGATGCAGAAGGTGCGGTTATTCTGTCATTCCCGGATATTGAAGCCGCAAAAGCCTGGTACTACAGCGATGCATACCAGGAAGCCAAAAAACACCGCAATTTGGGTGCCGACTACCAGGTGTTATTGATTCAGGGGGTTTGATTAGCAGGTTGTTCCGCTCAGGGAACAGCACATGTACCATCCCGAGGTAACCTTTTGTAGTAGAGCCAGCCATACCTGGTAGGTTACATATTCTGCCACTGTAAAATGCTCTGCCAGCACAGAGCAAATTGCGCGCCGTGTCAGCCACACTGCTTTTTCTCACCTGCTGCGCCCGGCGCCCGCAGGGGGCACTGGCCCCACCCCCTTTTGTGGCCGGCAAAATCGCCGCTACGCGGACATTCGGCTTACCCCGGCCCGCCAGGCACGCCTCAACGATTTAGAGGCCACCCAAACCCACCCGTTTGTAAGCCAGCAGCAAAAAATAAATAAAGACATACCGGGTACAAATCCTCCAGCCACACCAGACAACACAAAAAGCCCCGCCACTTGCAGCGAGGCCGGTTCGCGTAAGACCGGTGAACCGCAGAAAGGAAGACAAGGTTATTCCGCCCGGATGGCGGAATAAGGCGAACCGAGGCATGGATGCCGAGTCGAGCCGGCCGCAGGCTGACTGCCCGGAGGTGAACGCAGTGCGCAGCACCGGTCGCCCGCGAAAAAGGGGATTGCAAAGGGGGCGAGCCCCCTTTAGCCCGTTCACTGGCTGTGGAGCCGCATTAGCCCCATCACTGGAAGTGAACGGAAACAACAACGCATGACACTATGCAAAGTGAACAGAAGTAACCACACTTAAAGCGCCCCCCCTTCACTTCACCTCAAACCACGTTCCATCCCGCCAGTGCCGCCGCCAGCACCACCCCAGGGTCACCCCGCGCAGCACCAAAAACACCACCAAAGAAAACCACAACCCATGATTCCCAAACCCAGGCAGTGTCAGCAGACACACACCAAAACCGGCCGCTGAAAGCGCCATACTGTTACGCATTTCAGCTCCCCGGGTTGCGCCAACAAACATTCCGTCCAGCAAATAGCACCACACCCCTGCAACCGGCAACAGTACCTGCCAGAACAAGTACTTATCTGCCAGCTGGTGTAATTCCGGCAACGAAGTGAGCAGACCAATAATTTGTGGCCCGGCAAGGGCATAAACCAGAGAAAATCCCAGGGCTACCACACCAGCCTGGCGGCAGGCTGCTCCCCATACAGCCAACAATTGCCCTTTGCTGTGGGCACCAAAAGCCTGGCCGGAATGCGCTTCTACCGCATAAGCAAAACCATCCAGTGCATAAGCGGTAAAAGCCAGCAACGTCATCAACAATGCATTTACAGCCACAATGTCACCGCCCAGCCTGGCGCCCAGCACAGTGATGGAAGCAAAGCAGCCCTGAACCAGTAAAGAACGCAACATGATGTCACGGTTTAACGCCATTAAACGCCGAATATTGCCGAACCATGCCGTTTTCAGGCCCACCAGGGGAATACCCCGCATCACCAGAACCCGCCAGACCATCACCAGCCCCAGCAACAGCGTGACATACTCAGATACAGTGGTTGCCAGCGCGGCCCCTTGCACATTCATACCCAGCCCCATCACCAGCCAGATATCCAGCGCGATGTTCAGCACATTGCCCACCACCAGCAAAATAACCGGAGCTCGGGCATATTGCACCCCCAGTAACCAGCCCAATAAAACCAGGTTAGCCAGTGAAGCGGGAGCACCAAGCAAGCGAACCGCTAAAAACACCTGTGCCTGGAACAATACAGCCTCACTGCCGCCTGTCACGGTAAGCGCAAGGTGAATTAATGGCGCACGAAACACCACAATGGCAACACCGGCCACCAGCGCCAGCAACAAAGGCTGCATCAGTGCCCGCAGCAACCCCTGGTCATCTCTTGCGCCATAAGCCTGAGCTGTTAACCCGGTAGTACTCATCCGCAAAAACAACAGCAACATAAACAGGAAACTGGTTACCGTTGCACCAATTGCCACACCACCGAGGTAATCCGGGCTGTCCAGGTGCCCAATCACCGCTGTATCAACCAGGCCCAATAACGGTACGGTGATATTGGACACAATCATGGGGATTGCCAGGCGCCACAACGCCCGGTCAGTTCGGGAAAAGAATTGCATCACTTACCCCAGATAACATTTGGGAAAGAAACCCACAAAAAAGCCGTGGCACAGGCTGGCTGTGACACGGCTGTAAAAGCATAGCAGATTAAGGATTCGCTCAGAGCCATTCGCCGTTGCGAATAACGCCCACTGCCAGGCCCTCGATAGTAAAGTTTTGCTCACGTAAATCGACAACAATCGGGGTGAACTCGTTGTTTTCCGGGAGCAGCTGCACAGTATTGCCCTGCTGTTTCAGCCTCTTAACCGTTACTTCGTCGTCGATACGGGCCACCACTACCTGGCCGTTGCGCACATCCTGCGTTTTATGTACCGCAAGTAAATCGCCATCCATAATACCGATGTCTTTCATTGACATACCGCTAACGCGCAGTAAGAAATCCGCATGCGGTTTAAACAGGGAAGGATCGACCTGATAGTGACCTTCAATGTGCTGCTGAGCCAGTAAAGGCTCACCGGCGGCAACCCGGCCAACCAGTGGCAGACCGTCGTCATTAGTTTCTTCCAGAAGCAGGCGAATACCACGGGAAGCGCCAGAAACAATTTCGATAACCCCTTTGCGGGCAAGCGCTTTCAGGTGTTCTTCTGCCGCATTGGGTGAACGAAAGCCAAGGCGTTGTGCAATTTCCGCACGGGTTGGAGGCATCCCCGTCTGATTAATGTGATCCCGGATGAGATCATAGACCTCCTGCTGTCTGGTAGTAAGTGCTTTCATTCCTTCTGCCCCCTGGGTGTATATACAGTTATGCTGTGAGTATATACAGTTAATGGTGATTTTGAAACCACAATTGAGCAAAAAACCAGGGACTTATCCCACAAAATAGCCAGAGGTAACCAGACGAAGCCTTAAATACCCGTTTTGGAGCATTTTTTCCGGAAAAACTCAGAAAAAATGAGACCAGAGCACGCTTCCCCAGGTAAACAGGGCGAGTATAATTGCGAACAACACTGCAGCGGACCCCATGTCTTTAGCCCTGCCAGAGAGTTCGTGAAAATCTGTTCCCACCCGGTCAACTATTGCCTCAATAGCACTGTTGAGGATTTCGATTATCATAACCAGAGTGACGGAACCGATGAGTAACACGCGGGCAATGGCACCGACATCAAGCCAACAGGCAATAAAGATAGCCAGCACAGTAGTGACCCCTTCCTGGCGAAAAGCGGCTTCATTGTTCCATGCAGCACGAATACCTTTCCAGGAATAGCCAGCTGCTTTAATGATTCGGGTGAGTCCAGTGGTGTTACTTGCCATGAAGGAACCTTTTTAGCTTAGTGGCGTCAATGCCTGTAGCGTCGCGCAGGCAACTTCCTCAGAAATCCACGCGGGTTTCTGTTATTCTTGCGACGCATTGCGTTTTTAACCAGAGGCTTTACAACGTTTATGTCCGGTTGGCCACGAATTTACTACAAATTGCTGAATTTACCACTAAGTATGCTGGTAAAAAGCAAATCTATTCCGGCGGATCCTTGCGCCGAATTGGGTTTAGATACCTCTCGCCCTATTATGTACGTGCTGCCTTATAATTCAAAGGCAGACCTGTTGACATTACGGGCGCAATGTCTGGCACATGATTTGCCCGACCCGCTGACCCCCCTTGAAGTAGACGGAGCTTGTTTGCCACGCTATGTCTTTATTCATGGCGGGCCGCGTGTATTTACCTATTACGCGCCGAAAGAAGAATCCATCAAGCTGTTTCATGATTACCTGGACTTGCACCGCAGCAATCCGAATCTGGATGTCCAGATGGTGCCGGTTTCAGTGATGTTTGGCCGCTCACCTGGCCGTGAAAAAGGCGAAGAAAACCCGCCACTGCGCTTGCTTAACGGCATCCAGAAGTTCTTTGCCGTATTATGGCTGGGCCGCGACAGCTTCGTACGCTTTTCTCCGCCAGTTTCTCTGCGCTGGATGGCGACAGAGCATGGCACAGACAAAACTATCGCTCAGAAGCTGGCGCGGGTTGCACGTATGCACTTTGCCCGCCTGCGCCTGGCCGCAGTAGGCCCACGCTTACCCGCGCGCCAGGATCTGTTCAATAAATTATTGTCTTCAAAAGCCATTGCCAAAGCGGTAGAAGATGAAGCGCGCAGCAAGAAAATCTCTCACGAAAGAGCGCAGCAAAATGCTGTTGCCCTGATGGAAGAAGTTGCCGCTAACTTCTCCTATGAAGCCATCCGCATGACTGACCGTGTGCTGGGCTTTACCTGGAACCGCTTATATCAGGGTATTAACGTTCATAATGCTGAGCGAGTACGCCAGTTAGCCCATGAAGGCCATGAACTGGTGTATGTTCCCTGCCACCGCAGCCATATGGATTATCTGTTGCTGTCTTACGTGCTTTATCACCAGGGGCTGGTGCCACCGCACATTGCAGCAGGTATTAACCTGAACTTCTGGCCTGCCGGGCCGATTTTCCGCCGTCTGGGTGCATTCTTTATTCGCCGTACGTTTAAAGGCAATAAACTCTACTCAACCGTGTTCCGTGAATACCTGGGTGAATTGTTCAGCCGTGGGTATTCGGTGGAGTATTTTGTTGAAGGGGGGCGTTCGCGCACCGGTCGCCTGCTTGATCCGAAAACTGGCACACTGTCTATGACGATTCAGGCCATGCTGCGTGGCGGTACCCGCCCGATTACGCTGGTGCCGATTTACATTGGTTATGAGCATGTCATGGAAGTGGGCACCTACGCGAAAGAGTTGCGTGGCGCCACTAAAGAAAAAGAGAGCCTTATCCAGATGATGCGCGGCCTGAGCAAGCTGCGTAACCTGGGCCAGGGGTATGTCAACTTTGGCGAGCCAATTCCACTGACCAACTGGCTGAACCAGCATGTTCCGGAATGGCGTGATGCGATAGACCCTATCGAAGCGATACGCCCGCCGTGGTTAACCCCCAGCGTGAACGAAATTGCTCATACACTGATGGTGCGCATTAACAATGCTGGTGCGGCTAACGCCATGAACCTGTGTTGCACGGCTTTACTGGCCTCTCGCCAGCGTTCACTTACCCGTGAGCAACTGACTGAGCAGTTAGAATGTTACATGAGCCTGCTGCGCAATGTGCCTTATTCACCGGATGCTACCGTTCCTGCGTCATCTGCCAGCGAGCTTATCGATCACGCCTTGCAGATGAATAAGTTCGAAGTAGAAAAAGACACGATTGGCGATATTATCGTTCTGCCCCGTGAGCAGGCCGTGTTAATGACCTACTATCGCAATAACATTGTGCATATGCTGGTGATGCCGTCTTTACTGGCCTCAATTATTACGCAACACCGTAATATCACACGCGAAGATCTGCTGAGCCGGGTAGAAGTCCTGTTCCCGATGCTTAAAGCAGAGTTGTTCCTGCACTGGGATAAAGAAGCGTTAAGTTCTGTAGTGGATGCGCTGCTCAATGAGCTGGTGCAGCAGAACCTGATTCTGGAAGACAGCGGCCGTTTCCGCCTGAACCCGGCACGCTCCCGGACTCTGCAACTGCTGGCAGCAGGGGTGCGCGAAACGATTCAACGTTATGCAATCACCTTCTGGCTGCTGAGCGCCAACCCAACGATTAACCGCGGGACTCTGGAGAAAGAGAGCCGGACTGTTGCACAGCGTTTGTCCGTACTGCACGGTATCAACGCCCCTGAGTTCTTCGACAAAGCGGTGTTCTCTTCCCTGGTGCTGACACTGCGCGATGAAGGCTATATCAGCGATACCGGTGATGCAGAGCCAACAGAAACCATGAAGGTTTACCAGTTGCTGGCCGAGCTGATCACCTCGGATATCCGCCTGACGATTGAAAGTGCTGCATCACAAGGCGAAGACGCACCCGCTCAATAACCGTTGAATGAGTGCGAAGCAAGGTGAAAAAATGGCGGGAATAAAAATCCCCGCCATTTTTTATGCCCGATAATTTTATGCCCGGTAAACAGTGCCATTACTCAGGGCCGTTGCTCAGGGGCCTGATCAGGATAAAGGCGGCAGATAATGGACAAACAGCCCTAAAAATAACACCAGCCCCACATAGTTATTATTCATAAAGGCTTTAAAACAGGCATCCCGGTCACGCCCGGCAATGAGTTTTTGCTGGTATGAAAACAGCCCCGCCGCAAGCAACAGCGACCAGTAAAACGCCCCGCTCAGGTGATTAAGCCAACCTACCAGCACCAACAGCGCCAGAACCGCCACCTGTAAGATGCCAATAATCAGTTTGTCGTAGCGCCCAAACAGAATCGCGGTGGATTTCACGCCTATCTTCAGGTCGTCATCCCGGTCTACCATGGCATATTGCGTGTCATAAGCGACAGCCCAGAGGATATTGGCTAAAAAAAGTAACCAGCAACTGAGCGGCAACTGCTCACTAACAGCCGAGAACGCCATGGGAATTGACCAGCCAAACGCGGCCCCTAACACCACCTGGGGTAAATGAGTGTAGCGTTTCATAAACGGGTATATCCAGGCCAGCGCCAGCCCGGCGACTGACAGCAGAATCGTCATGGTATTCAGGGTGAGAACCAGCAAGAAAGACAGCAATACCAGTACACCAAACAGCGTGATAGCTTCTCGCTCTGTGACATCGCCACTGGGTAATGGGCGGCGTGCCGTGCGCTTGACATGGCCGTCAAATTTGCGGTCGGCAAAATCATTCACCACACAACCTGCGGCACGCATTAACCAGACACCGGCAATGAACACCAGAAGAATAGTTACCGGCGGAATGCCCGGTGTTGCGAGCCACAGCGCCCATAAAGTAGGCCAGAGTAACAGTAACGCGCCAATCGGTTTGTCAGTACGCATGAGCCGGTGAAATGCCAGCAGTTTATTCTTCTGCGTCAGACTCCACTCCATTTTTCATCCTCTTGATACAACGGTGATGCAGGTAAAAACAGTTCGGTAAGCAGTAATGGTTTGCCCGACAAACGGAGGCGGGAACGGCGCCCCCATAAGGTTTCACTGCGCCCCGTGTGAATAAAATCGCGTGTCAGGGCCGATGCGGTAAACAAGTACCGGCCAAGCGGGGTAGTGCCCAGGCGCTGTAGCGCCAGTTCAGGGCCATTCAGGGTGGACAGTGGTACCACTGTGCGCCCCACCAGCCAGGGCGTATCATCGCCCAGCAAAATAATTTCCCGTAACCAGTATTGTGATTCACGGGGTAACCAGTTGACGTCTTCGCCCACCTGTTCCGCCGTCACAAAGCCTTCGGATAGCAGCGTCACACTAACCTTGCTGCAACAGCGTTCAAAACGCTTTGTCATTGAGTCTTCCAACAATAGCCAGTCACGCAGCCAGGCTGACAGGTTATCCGGCAGGGTGTCGGAGAAAGACAGCGCCCGTAATTGCGCCAACGCAGGGTGCATCATGCCCAACAGTCTCCAGAACAGAACAGTGGACATTGTAACGCAGAACACGAAAAGGGTGTGGCAGGAAAATAGCAGAAACCAACAGCCATGTAACAAAAAGCCAACGGCCGCAGGCACGTCTGCCGGTGGAAAAAAGGTGCGCAGACGCGCACCAAGGCTTACAAGATCAGCAATGTGGGGTGATTACCCCTTGCCTTTTACACTACTGATAAAGGTTTTACGTGCGCTGGTAGATCCAAGACGCTCAGCCTCATCAAGTAATTTCAATGCCTTATCTACATCACCTTTGGCCACTGCCTGCTTAATGGCATGGTTAAAATAGGCCTCAGTGTCATTCAGCATAGGTTCCGCTTTTGGTGCCGGTGCGGATGCAGCAACAGGCGCAGCAGCTGTGGCTGTATTTCCGACGGTGACCGTTGGGGTACTGGCTGAAGAGCCAAAAATAGGCCCAACCAGGATACTGGCACCAGACGTCGTTTTCACTTTCAGTTTGAGCGTACCTTCTGCAGCGTGCTGCGCTACCGGGTCTGGAATATCCGGAACGGCGTTACCCGTGCCTTTTGCATAGGCCTTGGCAGGAGCAATCAATGTGGTTGTACGTTGTAAATCCTGCGGAGTGGTGAAGATCAGTAAGTAAATCTTCTGCTGCCCCAGAGCGGGAGTCAGTTTCAGGGTACCTTCCAGCCGGTCAGCGGCCATTACCCCTGGTTGTTGGTAAGTGAAGAAATTCGCCGGGAACCAGGCTGAAGGGTTCATGTTCTGGTCCAGCACCAGCACATTCGGGGCATAGACCCGGTTCTGTGCCACTTCGCTGGTGAGCGTAATCGAGAGTTCACCAATATTAGCAGGAACACTGTAAGCCGCTACCGGCCCGGTAATTCCTGGGTTACTAAGCCTCTGGCCCTGGGTTGCCAGATTAGCCTGCACATTTTGCCCGGCATTTAACGGCTGCCAGGTAAGCTGTTGGAGAGACTGAGCGCTGAAAGTGGGTGCCCCGGCGAGGTTTTGCGGCACCAGGTCCACTTCAGCGAAGGAGGTTGCGGGTACAGCGGCGAGCAGCCCTGCACTCAGGCAAAGAGCAACGAGACGTTTTTTCATTGTTATGACCTCGGTAGCAACGGGATACGGTGGCCAGGCAATAGCGCGTATCCGTATTCAGAATATATTTGGACTAGTGAAAGAGGGGGTTGCCCCCCTCTGCTTTAACACGTTACTGACTTCAGGCTTACCACCAGATTTCCATCTGGGCACCGAAGGTCCATTCATTGCTGTCACCACGGCTGTAAGTGGTGGTGCTGGTATCGGCAACTGCATAACCGTTGTCGTTATAGCCCCATTTTTCATTCCACTTAGCGTAGGTGGCGAACAGACGCAGAGCCGGGCGAGACCAGATGCTGTCGCCAGCCTGCCATTGCTGTGCCAGGGTCACTTTGTACTGGTCGTTGTGCTTGCCAGCGCTCTGTGATTTGACATTGTCGTAGCCCACTTCCAGCAAGGTGCTCATGATTGGCGTCCATTTGTACATTGGGCGCACGCCCACGGTGTACCAGGTGCTGCCGTTCTTGCTGTCCATGTCGATATCCTGATACATACCGACATACATCAGTGCCCATTTGTCGTTGAAATCGATGGCACCATGGTTCAGCACACGAATCATGTGGCCGTCGTTGTTCAGAGTGCCCTGCGCATGGCCGCTGTTCCAGGTGGTCATCGCATCGGTAGCATACTGAACCACAAACTTGTTGTAGCCGCCGCTAATAGACTGGGTATGTTCAGCGGTGAACATATAACCGTCTTTGGTTGCGCCATCTTCGAGGCGGTAGTTGTCACGCGGGTTGGCACGGCCATAATCCACACCCAGTTCCAGCACACCACCTGGGTTCACTTCCAGGCCCGCTAAACGCACGTCGAATACATCATTGGCGGTTTTGGATGCATAATCGCGTTCACGATCGCTGGTGAAGGTGTAAGAACCACCTGTTTCAGAGTTACGGGTAGCAGCGACAGACAACTTACCAAAGCCAAGATCTACGTTTTCCAGACCGGCACCAGGACCTGAAATATCCCAGTAGTAGAAGTCGATCATGTGAACGTCATGACGTTGGTAGAAGCGTTTACCGGCCCAGAGAGTGGAACCTGGCAGTGCATCAATCAGGTTTTTACCCTGAACGTTGGCTTCACGAAATGCCGGACTGGTAGATTCCCAGTCATCCATCTGAGAAACCGAGTAAGCGACGTTAGTATCGAAATAGAAGCTTTTATCGCCTTCTTTCCACACTTCCTGTCCCAGTTTTAATTCCGCATAGGTTTCACATTCGTTACCCAGACGGTATTTGCTTTGTGCGCCGGTGGCTTTAAAGCACTGCTGTTCACCGCCACTCCCCGTCCAGCCAATACCGGAACGGGCATAACCGTGGAAGTCAACGGCCAGCGCCTGAGCAGACATAACACCCGCAGCCACTGCGATAGCCAGGGGAAGTTTGCGCAGAGTAATCATCATTCTATCTCCTGAGGTCATTGCTTTTATTGTGAGGGTCACTTAAACACCTGGCTCCTGATGCAACCGACGGCAGGCTGTGCCATCTTCCTTGAATAAGTGGCAGCGCTCTGGCGGCAAGCCAATGGCGAATGTCGCGCCCTCTTGCACCAGCACCACGTCGTTCTGGCGGTAAACCAGGTTTTGGCGCAGCGCCGGAATCTGAATATGGATTTGTGTTTCATGCCCCAGTTGTTCCACCACCTGCACTTCCCCTTCGAGAGTGACATCGGCGATTTCACTGGGCAGTAAATGTTCAGGCCGGATCCCCAACGACATGTTGGCTCCCACCTGAACGCCCGTGCTTTCCACCGGCAGCCATACTTGCTGGCGGTTAGGCAGCTCAACCTGCACTTGTTCCAGTGCGGTTGCGGTGACTTTAACGGGCAGGAAGTTCATTTTGGGGGAGCCAATAAAACCGGCTACAAAGCGGTCTGCCGGGTAGTGATACAGTTCAAGAGGCTTACCGACCTGCGCGATACGGCCAGCATCCAGCACCACGATTTTATCGGCGAGGGTCATTGCCTCTACCTGGTCGTGGGTGACGTAAATCATGGTGCGCTTCAGGCGCTTGTGCAGGCGGGAGATCTCAATACGCATTTGCACACGCAATGCCGCATCAAGGTTAGAAAGGGGTTCATCCAGCAGGAATACACGAGGCTCTGCAACCAGTGTACGGCCAATCGCCACACGCTGACGCTGCCCACCGGAGAGCGCTTTCGGGCGGCGGTCCAGTAAATGCGCCAGTTGCAGTACTTCTGCAACCTGGTTAACACGCTGGTTAATCAGATCTTTTTTGGCACCAGCCAGTTTCAGGCCGAAAGACATGTTTTCCGCCACCGACAAGTGCGGATAAAGCGCATAAGACTGAAATACCATGCCCACACCACGTTCAGCGGGAGGGACATCATTCATACGTTTTTCGCCAATGAACAAATCACCGCTGGTGATGGTTTCCAGACCCGCAATCATGCGTAATAACGTTGACTTACCACAGCCAGACGGGCCAACAAATACGACAAATTCGCCGTCGTTGACTGTTAAGTTGATGTCTTTCGACACCACCACGTCTCCCCAGGCTTTGGTTACGTTCTGTAACTGCACGTTTGCCATCGAACTTCTCCCTTCATCCATCACTCAACCCGCCAGAGGCAGGTAATACAAGATGTGTCCGACTATGAGGGAGTTTGTCGTCAGGAAAATCCTCCACCCATGGCTTTTTTATGGGGGAGGAGACGGGAGGATGAGAAACGCGTGCAGGCAGGGAAAATCATGGGCTGACAGGGATTTTCGTGATCCTGATTTCAAAAACCAGTACTGTTTTGTGTGCTGTGGGCCACATAACCAGGATTTATGAGAAGTAGATCACATAAACCTCCCTTACGGCGTAGTGCCAGGGAGGATGAGATTTTTCTGTTCTAATCCGACACTGGCGCAGGTAAAGCCACACAGTGTCTCCACGTGCATATCACCTAAAGGAAGGAACATATGAAAATCAAAACCGGCGCACGTATCCTCGCGTTGTCTGCGCTGACGACAATGATGTTTTCTGCCTCTGCTCTGGCCAAAATCGAAGAAGGCAAACTGGTTATCTGGATTAATGGCGATAAAGGCTATAACGGTCTTGCCGAAGTGGGTAAAAAGTTTGAACAGGACACCGGGATTAAAGTCAGTGTTGAACATCCGGACAAACTGGAAGAGAAATTCCCGCAAGTTGCTGCAACAGGTGATGGCCCGGATATTATCTTCTGGGCACATGACCGTTTTGGTGGTTATGCACAATCTGGCCTGTTGGCAGAAATCCACCCTGATAAAGCATTCCAGGACAAACTGTATCCGTTCACCTGGGACGCCGTCCGTTATAACGGCAAACTGATAGCCTACCCAATAGCTGTTGAAGCATTATCACTGATTTACAATAAAGACTTGCTGCCAAACCCGCCCAAAACCTGGGAAGAAATTCCGGCACTGGATAAAAAACTGCGTGCCAAAGGTAAGAGCGCGCTGATGTTTAACCTGCAAGAACCGTACTTCACCTGGCCGTTAATCGCCGCTGATGGTGGTTATGCCTTTAAATATGAAAACGGCAAGTACGATGTCAAAAATGTTGGTGTGGATAACGCAGGGGCGAAAGCTGGCCTGAGCTTCCTGGTTGATTTAATTAAAAATAAACACATGAACGGTGACACCGACTATTCTATTGCTGAGGCGGCATTCAACAAAGGCGAAACCGCCATGACCATTAATGGTCCGTGGGCCTGGGCAAATATTGATAAGAGCAAAATCAACTACGGTGTAACGTTGCTGCCAACCTTTAAAGGTAAAGCGTCCAAACCCTTTGTCGGAGTACTGAGTGCCGGGATTAACGCCGCCAGCCCGAACAAAGAACTGGCAAAAGAGTTCCTGGAAAACTACCTGATAACTGATCAGGGCCTGGCAATGGTTAATAAAGATAAACCATTGGGAGCTGTTGCACTGAAATCTTACCAGGAAATTTTGGAAAAAGACCCGCGCATTGCCGCCACTATGGCTAACGCCAAAAATGGCGAAATCATGCCGAACATCCCCCAGATGTCTGCATTCTGGTATTCCGTTCGAACTGCTGTAATTAACGCTATTACAGGCCGCCAGTCTGTTGATGCAGCGCTGAAAGACGCAGAAACACGTATTACAAAATAAACCATCAGTCACCACCTTCTCCCCTACGGGAGAAGGTGCCTGATACCCCGCAGTTCCCGTAGTAGAGGAAGACCCCATGGATGTGATGAAAAAGAGCCACTGGTGGCAAAGCGACAGTCTGAAATGGTCTGTTATCGCCTTGCTTGGGTTACTGGTCGGTTATCTTGTGGTAGTGATGTACGCCCAGGGGGAGTACCTGTTTGCCATAATGACCCTGATTATCAGTAGCCTGGGTTTATATATTTTCGCTAACCGCCGTACCTATGCCTGGCGCTATGTGTATCCGGGGCTGGCCGGGATGGGGTTATTTGTACTTTTCCCACTGGTTTGCACCATTGCCATTGCGTTCACCAACTACAGCAGCACCAACCAGTTAACTTTTGAACGGGCGCAACAAGTGTTGATGGACCGCCAGTACCAGGCGGGCAAGAGTGTCCGGTTTGCGCTCTACCCTGCAGGCAACAAATGGCAGCTGGCCCTGACCGATACTGCGGAAGGGAAAAACTACCTCTCTGAACCCATTACGCTAAGCGGTAAGCAACATATAACGCTGTCCCCGGTTGATGCCCTGCCGGCAACAAACCGCGCCAACCTGCGTGTGATTACCCAGAACCGCCAGGCACTTGGCGAAATCACCGCCGATATTCCCGGCAACCCGGGGCTGGTGATGAGCTCCTTACATGAATTTTCTGGTACGCGCCCGTTATATACACTGGGCAAAGATAACAGCCTGACCAACAACCAAACCGGTGTGATGTATCGTCCGAATGATAAAAGCGGTTTTTACCAGGCTGTGGACGCCAAAGGCAACTGGGCCAGTGAACAACTCAGCCCGGGCTATACCGTAACCATTGGCTGGCATAACTTCACGCGTGTATTTACCGATGAAGGCATTAAAAAACCCTTCTTCGCCATTTTTATCTGGACCATTGTTTTCTCTGCCCTCACCGTTTTTCTGACGGTTGCAGTTGGTATGGTGCTGGCCTGCCTGGTGCAGTGGGAATCCCTGAAAGGGAAGGCGATTTACCGGGTACTGCTCATTTTGCCTTATGCGGTCCCGTCATTTATTTCAATTTTGATTTTCAAGGGGTTGTTCAACCAAAGCTTCGGTGAAATCAACATAATGCTGAGCGCGCTGTTTGGCATCAAGCCAGCCTGGTTCACCGACCCGACCACCGCCCGCAGCATGATTATTATCGTTAACACCTGGCTGGGTTACCCGTACATGATGATCCTGTGCATGGGGCTGCTGAAAGCTATCCCGGAAGATTTATATGAAGCGTCAGCCATGGATGGAGCGGGTCCGTTCCAGAACTTCTTCCGCATAACTCTGCCTTTGCTGATTAAGCCACTGACGCCACTGATGATTGCCAGTTTTGCATTTAACTTTAACAACTTTGTTCTGATTCAGTTGTTAACCAACGGCGGCCCGGACCGGATCGGCACGACCACACCGGCAGGTTATACCGACTTACTGGTGAGCTACACCTACCGTATCGCCTTTGAAGGTGGCGGCGGACAGGACTTCGGCCTGGCGGCAGCTATCGCCACGATTATATTCCTGCTGGTTGGCGCACTGGCTGTGGTGAATCTGAAAGCCACCCGCATGAAATTTGATTAAGGAGGAATCATCATGGCTATGGTGCAACCCAAATCGCAAAAATTACGTTTGCTGACCACTCACTTACTGTTGCTGCTGTTTATTGCGGCCATTATGTTCCCGTTATTAATGGTGGTGGCGATATCACTACGCCCCGGTAACTTTGCAACTGGCAGCCTGATTCCTGACCAAATTTCATGGGAGCACTGGAAACTGGCGCTGGGATTTAGTGTGGAACATGCCGACGGGCGCGTCACCCCGCCCCCGTTCCCGGTGCTGTTGTGGCTGTGGAACTCAGTCAAAATCGCGGGTATTACCGCGATGGGTATTGTGGCGCTCTCCACCACCTGCGCTTACGCCTTTGCGCGGATGCGTTTTCCAGGAAAAGCTACACTGCTGAAAGGGATGCTGATATTCCAGATGTTCCCGGCGGTACTGTCACTGGTCGCGTTATATGCGTTGTTTGACCGTCTGGGTCAGTACATTCCGTTTATTGGCCTGAATACCCATGGCGGGGTGATTTTTGCCTACCTCGGCGGTATTGCACTGCACGTCTGGACGATTAAAGGCTATTTCGAAACGATCGATAGCTCGCTGGAAGAAGCGGCAGCGCTGGATGGCGCCAGCCCGTGGCAGGCATTCCGCCTGGTGTTGCTACCGCTATCGGTACCCATTCTGGCAGTGGTCTTTATTCTGTCGTTCATTGCCGCAATTACAGAAGTGCCCGTAGCTTCACTGCTGTTACGCGATGTGAACAGCTACACCCTGGCCGTCGGTATGCAGCAATACCTGAACCCGCAGAACTACTTGTGGGGCGACTTTGCCGCGGCCGCAGTGTTGTCCGCCATACCGATTACTGTTGTGTTCCTGCTGGCTCAGCGCTGGCTGGTTAATGGCCTCACCGCTGGCGGTGTTAAAGGCTAACCTTGTTCCACCCCCGCGCGAACCTGCCTGTACGCGCGGGATGTAATGCCACTGTAAACCCTCATTATTAAGCCTACTTGTCTCTGTCTTTGGCGGCCTGAAGAGCCGCCACTTTTTTTGTGCGTCACGCACATTTATTCACGGCGCAGCCTGCTACTGTTGCATAACCACAGCGTGATAACCAACAGCAGGATAGCGGCAGAGTAGATAAGGACATCTATTGGTGATTTATGGTCGATGATTATCAGGCGCACAATCGCCGTAATACCGATATAGACAAAGTAGCGTAACGGGAAGTGAAAACCAGACTGAAAATACTTAACAATCAGAGCGATAAATTCGAAGTAAAGAAAGTAAACCACCAGGCCTTCAATCAGCAGATACTTACTGGCCTGCTCATTAGGGGTGAACAGCACATCAGCAAGATGCAGAGTTTCTTTACCGAGAAAAATGACCAGTATTAACCCAAGGCAGGTCAGCCCCAGGTTGAGAATGGTTTGCAAAATTGTCGAAATTAATTCGACACGGGCACGCGCTAATGACGTCATAACAGACTCCACTTTATTGCGGTCTCTTGCCTGTTATACGGCAAAAATGTGATCCAGATCCATATTTTTTTCTTTAGCATAGTGTGCTATCCATGCGTGAATCTGTTCATGCGGAGTGATACCGATACAAGCGGAGGTCCTTATGATTCGCATTGCCTGTTTACATACGGCACCCGGTAATGAAACGTTATTTGAACAGGCCGCTCAGGATACAGGCCTGCCCGCTGGGTGTTTAAAACACACTGTGATGCCGCAACTGTTGCGCACGGCGGAAGCCAGTGGCGGGCTAACCTCAGCGCTGGAAGATGATGTAATACGGGTGCTTCTGGCGCTCAGCCATCACGCCGATGCTGTATTGCTGACCTGCTCAACGCTTGGCCCGGCGGTGGACAAACTTAACCAGCGTTCACCTGTCAGCATTCCGGTGCTGCGCGTTGACCGGGCACTGGCACAGGCGGCAATGGCACAAGGTAAACGCACAGTGGTCCTGTGTGCTACTCAAACAACGGTTGAACCCACCCGGGTGCTATTTGAACTGTCACGCCAGCAACCTGAACAGGAGCTGGAGACCCGGCTGATTCCCGGGGCATGGGATGCTTTTTTGCAGGGTGACCAAATCCTGTACCACGAGCGGATTATTGCAGCCGTACAACGGGCACTGACAGAGGGTGCTGAATGTGTTGCCCTGGCGCAGGCCTCCATGAGCAGTGTCAGTAAATATTTGCCAGCCTGCTCCCCGGTACTGACCAGCCCACACCTGGCGTTGGAGCAGTTAAAAACACTGCTCCTGGCGTAGCACAGCTTTGCCCCTTTGCCAGTCTGTATTACCTTATGGTAACTATGAAAACATTCACATTTCGCATAGCGCAGGAAGACGATGTCTTCCTGCTTCATCAGCTTGGCACCGAGAGTTATCAGCACCACTTTGCTCACTTGTGGAATAACCCACATGAGATGCAGGACTTCATGCGCAAATCGTTTGATCCTGCCGCAATTCGTGAGCGGATGAGCACACCCGGTAACCAGTGGCTGGTTGCCGAAGCAGGCAAACCTGTTGGTTTTGCAGAACTGACCTGGCATGAACAATTAGCGCACCCTTCGCCTCAGGGTGCATTTCTGAACAAAATCTATTTGCTGCCGGGGCTTACCGGGCAAGGACTGGGGCAGGCTTTTTTTGACGAGATAATCACCCGGGCAATGGCGCATGGTGAAACGTCACTGTGGCTGGAGGTTCTGGCAGAAAACCATGGAGCCCGGCGCTTTTACATGCGCCAGGGGATGCATGTTATGAAGAAGCTGGTGTTTCAAAGTGCAACGCAAACCAGTGATATTTTACTGATGGCAATGTCACTTCCCCGGCCCGGCACTACACCGGGGAAGCCTCAGGTTAACGGAAGTTAACGTTGCGGTCGCTGGTCATACTGTAGAGGTCAAATTTACGGCCCAGCATCTGCCCGCCATCACGCGTGAGCGGCGACCAACTGACTTGTGCACGGCTGCGTGTCGGATAGGCGCTGAACAGATCCATCGGGACTGAGATATACACCCCTTTGGTGAAATCGCCTTCACCGTATTCTTGTGGCGACACATTAGTGATAGTGGCGTAAGTTCCCACCACAATCCCGCTGTCGAAGTGTTTTGCCACTTCGAATGTAGCCCCTTTGTCACCGGCCAGATACTGCCCTACACTCAGTTTCATCAACACATCCGGCGCAAATGATGGATTCCAGTATGCAGTCAGATGGCCGGTTTTCACGCTGTAATTAGTAAATTTCATCATGTCTGTCGGGCTGGTCCAGTCACGCTGTTTTACATAGTTAGCATTCACCCCTATCGCCCAGTCGCTGTCCAGGGGGCGCCACAGTACTTCTGTCCCGACACCGCCAAACATGGTTTCCAGGTAGCCACCGTACACCTGGCCATAAAAACCATTACCCAGATACTGGAAATAGTTGGCCTGCAGGTTATTGATGTAGTAATTATTTTCCACATATTCACGTACACGGGTACGTACACGCGGCAACACAGAGTCACTACTGGTGTAATTAAATTTGCTGTAGTTGTTAGCCAGGTTCACAAACAGGCTACCAGTGGTTAATAAATGGTCGGTCAGCCAGTAATCCGCTGTTCCCATTACCCCTAACTGGTACATGTAGAAGTTTTCCGGGCCACCGACAGACTGGTTCAGCACCGGGTCGAGCGAGTAATTAAAGCGGCTTTTCTCAATATACCAGCCTTGCTCAGTATTCTCTGGAATATCCGGATTTTCCCGTTTTTGCAGTAACGGCGTTTCCTGCCCCAGGGGTTCGCCTTCCAGGTGGCGCTTCAGGCTGGCGACATCAGTTTCGGTGGTGACCTGCGGTAAATTCACGCTATTTTCCGTAACCTTAATAGTACGAATATCCGCCGGAAGATCATTCATGATGATGCGATTCGCACGCACCACACCTTCGTCTCCGTCGCGGTATTTCTCCTGGTCACCCGAGACATACAGGGTATCACCTTTGATTTGGATTTTCGGGTCGATATACCCGGCATTGTATTTCAGTTGGGTTAACTGGTTAGCCACTACGGTATGTTGCAGCACGGCATCCTGCGGTTGCGGTTCATATGCCGGGCGACGGCTGTCTGTCCAGTAATGGCGCAAATCATTAAAGTTGGTATGCAGTGTAAAACCGAACATGAACGTGTTGCCGCGCTCATAACTCAGACTGGCATCAGCCCAGTTCGATAAACGGTAAACAGCGCCGACGTTAAATTTACTTTTTTGCTCGATTACCCCGGCGTATTCATCACTGTAGTTGTTGCCTTCATATTCCAGTTTCAGGCGCAGTGGCTGCCACGGGGTTTGGTATTCTACACCACCAAATAACGCGCTTGGGCCATGGAACATATTCCCCGCACTGAGCGAGCCTGCTGAGTGGTAGCTGGTGTCACGGTAGCAATAACTGCCACTGACACTGCAGAACGGATTTTTAATATTGCCGCTGGTGCCCAGGTAGCCCCAGCCAATGCCGAGCGAGAAATCGAACGGCCCCCAGGCTTTACTGGCAACCAGATATTCACTGTCAAACAACCCGGTACCGCCAATATCTCGCAGGCCAATAGCTACTTGCGGCAACCAATAGCCTTCTTCCCACAAACGCAATTTCATATCGAAGGATTTATCTTTGTAGGTTTGGTTGCCCGAAAACGCCTCTACGTTACTGTATTTACGGGTACGCACGTCGGTATAACGTAGCGTGGTTTCCAGCCAGGGGAATAACTGTATGGAGCCAGAATAAAAGCGGTACTGGTCGTTATCATGGTAATTAAAGCTGAAGGCGCCTTCGCGGGCCATCCGGGCAGTGGGGGTTTGCAGTAAGCCCACACCACCAAAGTCTGATTGTGTTGTGTTGTCTGGTGGGACATAAGTTTCAGCATGACAGGCCGCTGCTACGGCCATCGCCATCAGACTGTATAAATATTTTTTTTTCATCAATCTGGTATCCGATGGGTCAGGGAGGTCAGGATGCGTTTATTCAACTCGTCCCACGACGATGAGAACAAATGCGAACCAAAGCCGACAAAAATAAGGCTGCCCGGAGAGGGTTCAATATGGCGCTTATTCCAGTACGCCACCGGCACTTTCTCAGTGCTGCCATCCGGGTAAATCACCCAGGCATAGCTCCGTTCTGCGCCACTGAGCAGGCTTTGATCATCCAGGTAATCCGCTACAGATTTTCCTGATGTAAACGCTACTGTTTCGGGTTTGCTGACCAGGCCCAGTATGGTTACGGTATTGGGTTGTGCGGGTAGCCAGAGCTGGTACTGCCCTTCGAGTGGTACATTCTGCTGGCTGTGTAACCGTAACCAGTCCGGGTCGAGACGTACCAGTTGGCGCCCTGTTACTTTCACCAGAGCCAGCTGTGCCCGCAAAGCCTGAATAGCCGCCCCACTGTCACCACCTTCATCCCGGGCAAGTGCATCCAGGTCTGCCAGTAATTGCCGGTGTTCTTGTTGCATTTTGATGCTGGCGCCCTGATAGCTGATCACTGCTCCCCGCCACCAGTCACTGTGCACTTCTGGTGCCGTGACGGCATCGACCAGACGGGCGACATTATTCAGTTGTACTGGTGTGCTGTTGCCGGGCATATTCACAGTGACTGTGCCTGCAGCCCAGCTGGAAGCCGGGCCAGCGGCAAACCCCATCATGATGGAACATAGAATCAGTGCGGTTTTTGTCAAATTCATTATTGTGCCGCCTTTAACAAGATCTGGGTGACCGGGTAATAATCGCCACCTAAATACTGACGGGACTGGATAATTAATCCTGAGGAAGAGACCCAGTAGCGGTTCTGCCAATGTGTATCATCTGTGGTGACATCTTCATCAAGTACGCGTAACGTCAGAGTTTGACCGGCAATTTTCAGGGTATCGGTGCCATCCCAGTGGAATGTTGAACGGGCGATGGCATAGCGTACCTGCTGGTGTTCAGTCCAGCCCATGCGCCGTGTCCACTGTGCACCATCCTGCAGTGTTGCCACATTTGCCAGTGGGTCTACGCTCAGGTTATCCACTTCGAGGAGGTTATCCGTCAGGCCCAGTGTTTTCACCAGACGCCCGTGTTGTTCCACCATCACAGCGCCATCCTGAGTCGCCCATTTTTGCTGGCCTTGTTCATCCCAGGCCAGAACGACAAAGATACGAGGCCCGCCATTTAAAGAAACGTACTGGCTGGCATAAGGCATGTTTTGAATTTCATCGTCAGTGAGTTTGACGCCGTTATCGCCCCACAGACTGTCCCACAGCGATACCCCAAGCCCTTTTGTGGTTGCTGAACACGCCTGAAGAAGCAGGCAAATCATAATTATTAGCAGTCGTTTCACCACAGATCCCCGGGGTCAAAATAACCACACCGGAGTGTGGTTATGATTAAAACACTCGCTAATTAACGAGTGGCCGTACTGGTCGTCGTTGTTGTAGTGGTCCCGGTATTTGCACCGTTACCACCACCGGTTGCGGCTAATGCCATGCCCATTGCGGAACCCATTGTGCTGGCACCGGTTGCTGCTGAACTACCAACAGAAACTGAACTGGCGGCAGCGCCAGCAGCATGACCGAAACCAACCTGGCTCAAACCGGCTGCCGGGCCAGAAGCCTGGCCAAAACTAACCGGAGTCGCACTGGTTGCTGCACCGCCCTGGCTAAAACCAGGTGCTGCACTGGCAGAGCCAGCCGCAGCAAGGGCAAATATGGCAAATGCGCCATAGACGAGTTTCTTCATAACAATTTCCCTTCACTAAATGAATGGAGATTTACCTGAAAACTTTTCAGGCGCGATCGAGTATACACAACAACCCGGTGTGATTTGGCTCACAGCGAATATCCCAATGGGTTTTCAGAAAAGATGAAGATATAAAGAATTCCAGTGCAAGGATTAATTGTTAGATGATTTAAAATCAAATAGTTACATTTACATAATCAAATTAAATAATCCGTTTTGTCTGAAAAGAAAGGCTGAGGGTAATAATAACTCAAACGATTTTCAGAATAACCTTACTCACAGTTATTGGTTGAGTGTATTTTTTCACAGATTTATCTTATAAAAAATGCCGGTATAAAACCGGCATTTTTAAATATATAGCGAAACTTAATAAATTAAGCGCGCCAGGATTTATAACGGTTAATTAGGCCATTAGTGGAACTGTCGTGGCTTTCCACCGTACTCTGGTCACCCAGTTCCGGCAAAATGCGGTTAGCCAACTGTTTACCCAGTTCAACACCCCACTGGTCAAACGTGAAGATGTTGAGAATAGCGCCCTGAGTGAAGATTTTGTGTTCATACAGCGCAATCAAAGCGCCAAGGCTGAACGGAGTAATCTCACGCAACAGGATAGAGTTGGTTGGGCGGTTGCCCTGGAAGACTTTAAACGGTACCACATGTTGCAGTGTGGCCGGGTCTTTACCCTGGTCACGGAACTCTTGTTCCACTACATCACGAGATTTACCGAACGCCAGCGCTTCTGTTTGGGCAAAGAAGTTGGACAACAGTTTCTGGTGGTGGTCGCTCAGCGGGTTGTGAGTGATTGCCGGTGCAATAAAGTCACACGGAACCAGTTTAGTGCCCTGGTGAATCAGTTGGTAGAACGCATGCTGGCCGTTGGTGCCCGGCTCACCCCAGATAATTGGCCCGGTCTGGTAATCCACTGCGTTGCCGTTACGGTCAACATATTTGCCGTTGGATTCCATATTACCTTGCTGGAAATAGGCCGCGAAACGGTGCATATACTGGTCATATGGCAGAATAGCTTCGGTTTCAGCGCCGAAGAAATTGTTATACCAGATGCCAATCAGTGCGAGGATAACCGGCAGGTTCTGCTCAAGCGGGGTGCTGGCGAAATGTTTGTCCATTTCGTGTGCACCACTTTGTAACTGAATAAAGTTATCGAAGCCCACAGACAGAATAATGGACAGGCCAATCGCAGACCACAAAGAGTAACGGCCGCCGACCCAGTCCCAGAATTCGAACATATTGGCAGTATCAATACCAAATTCGCTTACCGCTTTGCCATTAGTCGACAGCGCAGCAAAGTGTTTGGCAACGTGTTTTTCATCACCAGCTGTTTTCAGGAACCAGTCACGGGCACTGTGCGCGTTAGTCATGGTTTCCTGAGTGGTGAAGGTTTTAGACGCCACCAGGAACAGGGTGGTTTCCGGGCTAACGTTTTTCAGCACTTCCGCAATATGGGTGCCATCTACGTTAGACACAAAATGCATATTCAGGTGGTTTTTGTACGGGCGCAGAGCTTCTGTCACCATGAATGGGCCAAGGTCAGAACCGCCGATACCAATGTTAACTACATCAGTAATCGGTTTACCGGTGTAACCTTTCCATTCGCCGCTAATGATGGCTTCAGAGAAGTGTTTCATTTTCTCAAGCACAGCATTCACTTCCGGCATCACATCTTTGCCATCCACCAGGATTGGCGTGTTGCTACGATTGCGCAACGCAACATGCAGAACGGCACGGTCTTCAGTACGGTTAATTTTCTCGCCGGAGAACATAGACTTAATAGCAGAAGCCAGGTCGGTTTCTTTTGCGAGATCCAATAGTTTATCAAGCGTTTCCTGCGTGATGCGGTTTTTGGAATAATCCACCAGCATCAAATCGTTAAAGGTAGCGGAAAAACGAGAAAAACGGTCGCTTTCTTTGGCAAAGAGTTCACTGATAGTGACTTCTTTCATGTCGGCGAAGTGTTTCTCAAGCGCCTGCCAGGCTGCGGTTTGCGTTGGATTGATATTTTTCATAGCAACACTCTTTTGATTTGAGAATTGTGACTGAACACGATTGTAGCGCTTGTATGCCGCATTTGTGATGATTTTCTGTGTCATGGCGCGATGTTACCCATAACATTTGATGTATTTCAGTTTCCTGGCGGTTTCAGTCAAGCGTTTTAGCCCCGTATTGCACATTCTGGAGCTAAAAAGTGGGGAGAAAGAATCAGAGAAACGCCAGCCTGCAAGGAAAAAAACAAAAAGCTGGCTCAAAAATGTTACCTGTATCTGACTGTCAGGTGCTGCTTTCACTTCTGTCACAACGTGAAATGATGTGCTGACTGAGCTGGCTGGCGACCACCAACAATGCCTGCCGGGTGTGTTCAATATCTTCTACCGGGTGGTGCACCGTGCGGGTATTCAGTGTCATATAGGGCACGGTTATCACAGCCAGCAAATCCCCCCGGGCACCAAATATCGGCGCACTAATGTTCGTAACCCCGGAAATTTGCGGGCTTTCCCCCTGGTAATAGCCTTGTTCAAGGGTGGTCGCTATCTGGCTGCGGGCATAGGCCACCTGTTCATCTGTGGCGTCGTCCAGCGCAATCATACGCTGGCGCTCCCTCTCTTCACTGTAACTCAACAGCACAATCCCTGAACCAGAAGCGCAGATATCCAGATGGGCACCGGTCCGCAGGCTGAAACCCATTTTATACGGGCTTTCCTGGCGCGCGATAACCACCAGTTGACCATTACTGTACTGGCTAAGGTGGCAAGACTGGTTTACCTGCAGGCACAGTTGCTCCATCAGGCTGCCAGCCCGTTTGAGCAGTATGGCAACCGGTGGGTGCTGGTTAGACAGGGTAAACATTTTGAGTGTCAGAACGTAACCTGACACATCTTCTTTATAATCAATGTAATGCTGTTCCTGCAGCACTGAGAGCATGCGGAAAATTTCATTGATGCTGCGGTTCAGCCGTTCTGCAATTTGCTTTTTGGTTAATGGCTCATCTTGCGCAGCCAGTAACTCAAGGATAGCCAGCCCTTTTTCAAGGGCGGGAGCACGGTACTCAGTCGTCATAATCGTGGGGCCACAGGCGAAAAATCGTTAACAGGAACAGACTTTAACCTGGTGGCACACAAGAACAAAGTGCCACCAGGCGCGCTTATTTAATCAACCCCATCAGTTGGGGCACTGTCATGGAAATGGCCGGGATGTAAGTCACCAGCATCAAGACGCCGACTATCACCACGAAGAAGGGCAGCAGGGTTTTCACCACCGCATCAATGGAAATTCCACTCACTTTGCACCCGGTAAACAGAATTGGCCCGACAGGTGGCGTAATAGTCCCGAGAGACAGGTTAAACACCAGCAGGATGCCAAATTGTACCGGATCCATCCCCAGGCTCGTGCAGATGGGCAGAAAGATAGGTGTAAAGATCAGTACCGCTGGGGTGGGATCCATAAAAGTACCCACGAACAACAATACGACGTTAATGATCAGCAAGATAATGACAGGGTTACTGGTCAGTGAGAGGAGCGAGTCAGCAATCATGCCGGGGATCTGGGTAAATGCCATCACCCAGGACATAATCGACGATGTTGCCAGCATAAAGATAACAATTGCCGACATTTTTGCTGTGCTCAGAAAAATAGCCGGTAAGGTTCTGACATCCAGAGAGCGGTAGCACAGGCTCAAGAACAGTGAATACACAACGGCAATTGCCGAGGCTTCTGTTGCCGTAAATACGCCACCCAGAATTCCGCCAATCACGACCACAATCATGGATAAACTGGGAATAGCGTCCACCGCCACTTTCAGGCATTCCCGCAATGACATGGTGTGGCGCAGTACGTAACCCCGGCGCTTTGCCATAAAGCCCGCCACCAGCATCACACCAAGCCCCCACAAAATACCGGGAACATAGCCTCCCATAAACAGCGCGGAAATCGACACGCTCCCGGCCACTGTTGCGTAGACAATCAGCGTGTTACTGGGTGGGATCAACATGCCCGTTGGTGCAGATGCAATATTCACCGCGGTACTGAACGCCGGGTCATAGCCTTCTTTGCGCTGAATCGGCGACATAATGCCACCAACCGCCGCGGCCGATGCCACACCTGAGCCGCTAATCGAGCCGAACAACATATTGGAGACAATATTGGTTTGCGCCAGTGAACCGGGCAAAAAGCCGCTGAAAATTTTGGAGAAATTAATCAGCCGAATAGCTATCCCGCCGTTATTCATAATGTTGCCTGCCAGAATAAAGAAGGGAATAGCCAGCAGTGCAAACGAATCAAGGCCAACAAAAATACGCTGGGCAGAGGTAATCATCGCGCCTTTCATGGGCAAAATGACCAGCATTGCCCCAAACGAAGAGATCCCCACACTAATACTGATGGGCGCGCCAATAACCAGGAAAAACACCGTGCCACAAAACATGATTAATGCTGCAATCAGGGCTATATCCATTGTTTATTCCTCCCCGCCTGGTACGCTGTTCAGCGTGTTCAGGCGCCGGAACAGGTGAATTTCGTTGTACAGGAAATAGAAAACAATCAGCCCGCCACTCAATGGAATGGCGCTGTAAATGTACCCCATGGGAATTTGCAGGGCGGAATCCAGTTGCCACATTTGCCGCAACACGGTGTACCAGCCGCCAATTATCATGACGGTGAAAGTAAAAACAGCGATAGCCAGTTCGGTAAACATGTCAGTAATAATTTTCACCCGTGGGGAAAACTTTTCTTTAATAAAGCTGATAGCCATATGTTCACGCAGCCCAAACACATAAGCGCTGCCAAACAAAATGAGCCAGATAAACAGGTAGCGCGATAATATTTCGCTGACAGCGCTGGGGCTGTTAAATAAATAGCGGGTAATTACCTGCCAGGTGATCAGCACTGTCATCATGCCGACAATGCCGATACAAACCCAGGCGACGAAGGTATCAAGGTATTTTTTGAACGTCTCGAGCACCGCCATGGCTTATGTTCCTTTGTCGATAACGGCAACCCGGCAAGCGCTGGCTTACCGGGCGAGGGAGTTTACTGAAGTGCGACAACTTTTTCGTAGAGCGCTTTTTGTTCCGGTGTTTTCACCAGTTCAGTTTGCAGGCCTTTGCAATTTTCCTGGAACGGCTGGATATTCACTTCATTGAATTTCGCGCCTTTTTCTTCCGCTACTTTTTTGGCCTGCTCAATCTGCTCAGCCCACAGGCGGAATTCTGTCAGCGTGCTTTCTTTTGCCAGCTTGCGTAACGTTTCCTGATCCTGTTTTGACATGCTTTCCAGGAAATCGGTGCTGACAACAACAAGGTCCGGCACCATCAGGTGGCGTGTGGCAGAGAAATAAGGCGCAACTTCATACTGCTTAAGGTCGGCATAGGTGATTTCATTGTTTTCTGCACCATCCAGTACGCCCTGTTGAATAGCGGTGTAGACTTCGCTCTGGCTCATAGGCACACCAGTGCCGCCCATGCAGGTCAGCATTTTCAGCATGGTGTCAGACTGCATGACACGAATTTTCTTCCCTTTCATATCGGCCGGGGTATTCACCGGACCAGCTTTGGTGTACATGCTGCGCGCCCCGGCGGTATAAGCGGTTAACACCGTAAAACCGAAACGGGAGGTGGAAGCAAATAACGGGTCCAGCACACCGGAGGTAAAGACTTTTTCCTGGTGAGCCGGGCCGCTGTAGATATACGGCAGGCCAATCACGGTAAAGGTTTTATCGTAATTCTCCGCCAGCGGGTTCGCGACCACCGCCATTTGCACCGCACCGTTTTGCACTAATTCCAGCGCGGCACGCTGGTCACCCAGTAATTCGTTAGGGAAGATATTCAACTGGTAACGCCCCCCGGTTTGCTGCGCCAGCTTATCGCCCAGCTCTTTCAGTGCCAGGTACTGAGGGTGCTTATCCGACTGGTTAAAAGCGGCTTTAATCTCTTTCGCGGCATGCGCCAGAGAAGAGACGCTTAACAGGCCACTTAATACCGAACACAGCGCCAGGCGTTTAAAGGTCGTTTTCGTCAACATAATCGGGTCTCCATCAGAGGTTTTAATCAGTCATTCACTGTTATTTTGTTATCTGCGTTCTCAGCGCAGGTCAGTCATGGCAACAAAATCCATGTCATCGAAGGTTTGGTTTTCACCCGCCATTCCCCACACAAAGCTGTACTGACGAGTGCCGCAACCAGAATGAATCGACCAACTGGGTGACAGCACCAGTTGTTTGTTACGCACCACCAGGTGGCGGGTTTCCCGGGGGTCGCCCATAAAGTGGAACACCACCTGGTCGGGTGCCATGTTGAAATAGAGGTAAGCTTCCATACGGCGGGCGTGGGTATGGGCGGGCATGGTGTTCCACACATTGCCCGGGCGCAGATGAGTAATGCCCATGCAGAGCTGGCAGGTGGTGAGCACGTCCGGGTGCAGGTATTGGGTCAGCAGGCGCAGGTTAGCATTTTGCTGGCTGCCCAGTTCCACCTGGCGCGCCTCTTCACGTTTGATAATGCGGGAAGGCCAGCTGTGGTGAGCGGGGGCACTCAGGCAGTAAACCGCGGTTTCTGTTGGTGGGTCTTCGCTGAGTGAACGAAAGCTCACTGCCTGTGTGCCCATTCCCAGATAGAGCCCGTCAAGGTAATCCAGTTGGTAGCTGTCACCTTCGTTACATGTTACCTCAACCGGCCCCCCCAGATTCACCAGGCCCATTTCCCGGCGGGCAAGAAAAAAAGGCGTACCAAACGCTTTGGTATCAATCACTTCATCCAGTGCCAGTGGTGTTGCTTGTGGGCAGACACCAAGTGCCACCACCCGGTCTATATGGCTGTACACCACATTAATATCACCGGGGGTGAACAGGGATTCAGTAAGAAACATGTCACGCAACCGCTCGCTGTCGTAAGTGCGGACATCATCAGGATGGGTATTCCAGGCTGTTTTCATCGGGGTCTCCTTGGTTGGATTTCAGTGTAAAAACTATTCATAGGTGATCAACAAGATTTATATATGAATAATCAAACCTGTGAATACCGGCCCTCTTTTTAATAGCCAGAAAAAACACACAGAGCTGTTGATAAAACAAACAGGAATAACGACCGGTCTGGAGAGGAAAACAACCCGGTTAAAAATACGGAGGGAGCACTTCTGAACGGCGGGTTACTCGGCGGAATGAAAAATCCACAATCAAAGAGCGTTGACAATGTTCGCTGAACGAATTATTTCTATTAGCGCTACTTATGCGAAGTGATTCGTGTAAGCCAGAAGAGGCGCGCCGCCCAGGTATTATGTCTGAGTAACCAGTACGAAGACGGCATAAGAGGGGGAGCGGCGCCGAGGTAACACGTATCTGGTTGTATGTGTTATCGGCTGCAGGGGCTGAATCCCCTGGGTTGTCACCAGAAACGTCCGGCAGTCGTTCGTTTCGCAAGGTGGGGCGCTTCTGGGTGTATCGTAGTGCTTGTTTTAACCTGTCTACGTCTCCCGTTTATCGCTCTTCCCTTGTGCCAAGGCTGATGAAATACCCGCGGCTTCCTGTTTAGTCCACATGGAATGCCGGGTATAAAGATATTGCCACCTCAAGTGGCCCTGACACGAGGTTATAATGACTCACGCACTTTCCCAGACAGTGGTTGCCAAATTCGGTGGTACCAGTGTCGCTGATTTCGATGCCATGAATCACAGCGCTGATGTCGTGCTGGCAAACAAACAGGTACGCCTGGTTGTTTTGTCTGCATCTGCTGGCGTCACCAACTTACTGGTTGCCCTGTCTGAAGGACTGGAAGCAACAGAACGTTTTGTTAAGCTGGATGCCATTCGTAAGATTCAATACGATATTCTTGAGCGCCTCGCCAACCCGCTGGTCATTCGCGAAGAGATAGATCGCCTGCTTGAAAATATTACCACGCTTGCCGAAGCCGCCTCACTGGCGACATCCAACGCACTCACTGATGAACTGGTCAGCCATGGTGAGTTGATGTCCACGCTGTTATTTGTGGAAGTATTGCGTGAGCGTGGTGAAGAAGTGCAATGGTTTGATGTGCGTAAAGTCATGCGTACCAGTGACCGGTTTGGTAAAGCCGAGCCCGATATTGCGGTACTGGCGGAACTGGCGCAAACCCACTTGCAGCCTCGTCTGGTTGAATCACTGGTCATCACTCAAGGGTTTATTGGCAGCGAACCAAAAGGCCGCACTACGACGCTTGGCCGTGGCGGCAGTGACTACACAGCCGCACTGCTTGGTGAAGCGCTGCATTTAAGCCAGGTGGATATCTGGACTGATGTTCCCGGTATTTATACTACCGACCCGCGTGTCGTACCTGCGGCGAAACGCATAGATAAAATTGCGTTTGAAGAAGCCGCTGAAATGGCAACTTTTGGTGCCAAAGTACTGCACCCGGCCACCTTACTGCCTGCGGTACGCAGCGAAATCCCGGTGTTTGTTGGTTGCAGTAAAGACCCGGCGGCTGGCGGAACCATGGTCTGCGGCACCACCGAAAACCCGCCATTATTCCGGGCGCTGGCGCTGCGCCGCCGCCAGACATTACTCACCTTACACAGCCTGAGCATGTTGCATTCCCGTGGTTTTCTGGCTGAGGTATTTACCATTCTGGCGCGCCATAATATTTCAGTTGATTTAATCACTACCTCTGAAGTCAGTGTGGCTATCACGCTGGATACCACCGGCTCAACCTCAACGGGGGATTCTCTGTTAACCACCGGGCTGCTGACCGAGTTGTCGTCATTATGCCGGGTCGAAGTTGAAGAGAACCTGGCATTGGTGGCATTGATTGGCAATGAGTTGTCTAAAGCCTGCGGTGTTGGCAAAGAGGTATTTGGTGTCCTGGAACCTTTCAACATTCGCATGATTTGCTATGGTGCATCCAGCCACAACTTGTGCTTTTTGGTGCCTGGCGGTGAAGCCGAAGATGTGGTGCGCAAGCTGCACCGTAATCTTTTCGAATAAACATCAGGCTCAACCCGCTATTTTTCCCAGGGCGCATCAGCGCCCTGTTTGTTAGTGAATAGCGGCAAAAAATATAAGAAACACCCAATAAAAACACTATAAACACCACAACCTGCAAGGAAAAACCATGTTAACTGTTCTCACGCGGCTGTTCCCACTTTGGGCCGTACTGCTTTCTGTTATGGCGTATTACACGCCTGCCACGTTCACACCCATTGGCCCCTGGATTACCACGTTGTTGATGCTGATTATGCTTGGCATGGGCGTGCACCTGAAGATGGATGATTTCAAGCGTGTGCTGTCACGCCCGGCACCAGTTGCTGCCGGGATTTTCCTGCATTACCTGGTTATGCCGTTAGCCGCCTGGGCACTGGCCAAACTGTTCCAGATGCCACCCGACCTGGCTGCCGGGATGATTCTGGTTGGCAGTGTTGCCAGTGGCACGGCTTCGAATGTGATGATCTTTCTGGCAAAAGGCGATGTGGCGTTGTCTGTCACTATTTCGTCTGTTTCCACTCTGGTGGGCGTATTTGCCACACCGCTGCTGACCCGGCTGTATGTTGCTGCCGATATTCAGGTGGATATCGCAGGCATGCTGCTGAGTATCCTGAAAATCGTCATCATCCCAATTGCGCTGGGACTGGTCATTCACCATACTCTGCCACGGCTGGTCAAAGCCATTGAGCCCTGGCTACCCGCGTTCTCGATGGTGTGTATTCTCGCCATTATTACTGCGGTGGTGGCAGGTAGCGCGGCAAACATTGCCTCGGTTGGCCTGGTGGTGATTGTGGCCGTTATTCTGCATAACGCGATTGGGTTGCTGGGTGGTTACTGGGGCGGGCGGCTGTTTGGTTTCGATGAATCCACCTGCCGTACTCTGGCGCTGGAAGTCGGTATGCAGAACTCTGGCCTGGCTGCGGCTCTGGGGAAAATTTACTTTACGCCGCTGGCCGCATTGCCTGGCGCTCTGTTTTCCGTGTGGCATAACCTGTCCGGGTCGTTGCTGGCGGGTTACTGGTCCGGGAAGCCGGTAAAACAGAAAACAGAAGCCCAAAAATAACCCCGATTTCCGGGGCTGTTGTTGGGTTACTCGCCAGGCACAATATGTGCCTGGCGGGCAATTAACTCTCTTCGCGTTCGTCGTCGTCAGGTTGTTCCAGCACAGTGTAAGCCACTGCGCAGAACAAGGAATTCAAACGCCGCATATCCCCCAGCAAACCAAGGTGCAGTGAACTGGTTTCAATGCTTTGCACGTTTTGCTCATGCAGGCGGTTAACATGGGCGTGAGAATAACGGCGAATCATGATCCGCAGGCGGTGCTTGTGCCTGCGCAAGCGTCGGGCGCTGGATACGTCCCCTGAGTAAAACACCGACACGCCAAGCTTGAGGTTCTCTTCCAGTTGGTTTATCAAATTATCCAGTTCTTCCATACCTTGTGGTGAGAACGCCCGCCGGGCAGACAACGACTTATCCGCCACCTCAATCCCCATCCGTTCAATAATTTCAGCAGACTGCTGCAGGTTCATGGATGTTTCAATGATATGCGCCCAACGCCGGGATTCCTCCTCAGCCAGTTCATCTCGTGGAATACGAGCCAGATACAGCTTAATAGCGTTATGCAGTACATCAACTTCTTCCGCCAGATTACGCAATATCTTTTCCAGCCGCGGCTCGCCTTTCAGTTCTCTTTGCCACAATGAGAGCATTTGCTCCACACGGTCACCCATGCGCAGGGTCTCCCGCGACGCATTCGCCAGCGCCAGCGCAGGGGTGCTCAGGGCGGAGCTGTCCAGGTGCTTCGGCCGCACACTGTTATCCAGCTCCGGTGGTGATTTAACCAGCGTGCTGCACAACCGCGCCATCCGGTCCACAAAAGGCAGCATGGCCAGGCAACGAATCAGGTTGTAAAACACATGGAAATAAATGATAAGTTCTGAGTCAGACACTGGCAGGTGCTGCATTCCCCGGGCAAGGACATGCACAAAGGGCAGTACCAGCAGGCTGCCAATCAGTTTGAATAACAGGCTCCCCAGCGCAACCCGCCGTGCAGCGGGTGTGGCGGCACTGTTGTTAATCACCGCCAGAATGCCGGAACCCAGATTTGAACCAATCACCAGACACAGCCCAACCGGGAAAGCGATAACGCCGGTTGCGGTTAATGTGGCAGTCAGCAATACTGCCGCCAGGCTGGAATAACTGATAATCGCAAACACCGCGCCAATTAACGCATCCAGCAAGATATCGCCGGTCAGCGAAGCGAAAATCACTTTAACGCCATAAGCCTGAGTGATGGGTGTGGCCGCCTGCACAATCAACTCCAGTGCCAACAGAATCAGCCCGAGGCCAATCCCTACCCGCCCCAGTTGCCCGGCCCGTGTTTGTTTGCGACCAAGGAAAAAGATTACGCCAATAAATATCAGCAGCGGCGACAGCCAGGAAAGGTCAAATGTCAGAATTCGCGCCATCAGCGCAGTCCCGACATCGGCTCCCAGCACAATCACCAGGGCAGGTGCCAGAGCCACCAGGTTCTGTGAAACGAACGATGTCACCAGTAACGTAGTCGCGTTGCTACTTTGCACCAGGGCTGTAACACCAATACCCGCGCAAAACGCCATGGGTTTACGTGAAATACTGCCACTGAGCACACTGCGTAAACGCGCGCCAAACACGCGCATCACGCCGGTGCGTACAATATGTGTTCCCCATACCAGCATGGCAATCGCCGAAAGCAAATGAAGTAATGTCAGCAAAGGCACTCCTTTTTTATTGTCAGCCGGGGTTTATACCCACCGGTCTTGTACCATTTCATAGCAACCTGATTAATCAGTATATGTGCTGGCTTGTAAAGAAAAGACAAGGGGCAAAAGCATGGGCAGATGTGCCTGGCTTTGCCCTCCCCCGCAGGCCTGCTAACCAGGCCTGGTGACTCGTGCGCTCTGTGCCGCGAGTTTACTGGTAATGCATTCGCGCACCGTAGCGCGCAGCCAGCGGCTGGCCGGGTCTTCGTGGCGGGCGTTATGCCACAGCAACGACAACGTATAATCCGGCATGTTTACTGGTACCGGAGCCGCCTGCAGGCCATATAACTCACACCATGAATGAACCAGCCCTTGTGGTACTGTGGCGAACAGCGGCAAACGGCGCAGCAACAACGGTAGTGCAGAAAAATTCGGCGTGACATAACGTACACGGCGCGCCCGGCCCCGTTGTTGTAGCTCGTTATCCAGCGCACTTTCACTGGCTCCACGGTACGACACCAGCACATGTTCATAACGCAAAAAGGTATCCAGCGTTAACGGCCCATTGCAGGGAATTTGCCGGTAATCCCACAGGGAAGAAAAACCAGCGCAGGCGATGTTTTCACGGGTGAGATCCCTGCTGGTCTCATTACCCACCGTTACCGCAAGATCTGCCTGTTGCTGCTCCATTAATGGCACCGCCTGCCAGGGATCAGTTACCACTACTTTAATAGTAATGTGGGGGGCGCAGGCCGATAACTCCGCCACAAGCTCTGGCATTAACCAGTGTTCTACCCAGTCGCTCATGCCAATGGTAAAGCTGCGCGAGTCACTCGCCGGGTCAAAATGTTCTGGTGTGAAAATAGCGCGGTGCAAACCCTGCATCAGCGGGGCAAATTGTTGTACCAGTTTTTCAGCTCTGGGTGTAGGTGCCATTCCTTGTGAGGTGCGCACAAATAGCGGGTCATTAAACATCTCTCGCAGCCTTTTTAGTGCCGCACTCACCGCAGGCTGGCCTAAATACAGCCGGTTTGCGGCCTGAGTAACGCTACGCACCTGGTACATCACTAACAAAACAACCAATAAATTCAGATCAATACGCGAAAAATCACTCTCATTGATGCTTTCCATAAATTTAATCAATTTAATTAATTACATTCAAAAAAGTATAGTCAGCTGCTCTGGTTTTCACCATAAAGTAAGGAGTCTGTAATGACTATCCAAATTGGTAACTGTCTGATTCAAAAAGTCACAGAGCAAACGGCAGCGTTTCCTTTCGCTACGTTGTTTGCGGCACACAGTGGCGAGATGGGCAACCAGTTAGCACAACAGCCTGCGGATATTTCCATTCACAGCTGGCTGGTGCGTAGCGGTAGCCATACCGTGGTTATTGATACTGCCACGGGGAACGGGCGCGACCGGAATAACCACCCACTGTTTCACCAGTTGCAAACACCTTACCAGGACAATCTGGCCCAAACCGGCATAAAACCGGAAGAAGTAACGCTGGTAATGATGACCCATATTCATACCGACCATGTTGGCTGGAATACCTGCCTGCAAGACGGGAAATGGCAGCCTGGGTTCCCCAATGCACGTTATGTTTGCTCTGCCACGGAACTGGCACATGTGCAGAACAACCCGGCAACTCAGGCGTTGTACCACGACAGCATTCTGCCCCTGCTCAAGAACGGCCTGCTGGACGCCGTGGATGTACGCGAAGATACGCTGTTTGCCGGGGTGCTGCGTTATACCTCAACACCAGGCCACAGTGTGGATCATGCATCCATTGTGCTGGAAAGTGCCGGTGAACACGCGATATTTGCCGGTGATGTCATGCACCACCCCATTCAGTTTCAGCACCCCCACTGGAACTCCCGGTTTTGTGAAGATCTCCCGCAAGCCATTGCCTCACGCCAGCGCGTTATAGACTGGTGTGCAAAACATCAGGCAATCTGGTTCAGTTCACACTTTGCCGGCAGCTCGTGTGGGCGCGTAACACCTGACCGGCAATGGCTACCTTTGGAGGTGTAATTCATGCAGTACACTGACTACCTGGCTGCCTCACTCAGCGAGTTACAACAAGCTCTGGCAGAAAAAACAGTGACGGCTGTTGAGCTGGCAAAATTTGCTCTCAGACGTATCACTGAAGTGGACGCATCACGTTATAACGCTATCACCTGGCTATTCGCTGATGAAGCCCTCGCAGCAGCGCAGGAAAGCGATATACGACGACAGCACGGTGACGACACAGGCCGACTGGCCGGTATTCCGGTGCTCATTAAAGATAATATTGAAGTAAAAGGCTGGCCCACCAGCGCAGGCTCCGTTGTACTGCGTGAGGTCATCGCTACACAGGACGCGCCACTGGTACAAACATTGCGTAATGAAGGCGCGATTTTAATAGGTAAAACCGCCATGCATGAATTGGCCGCCGGAATAACGGGTGCCTCTTCACTGAGTGGGTTCACCCATAACGCCTGGGTTGAGGAATTATCGCCTGGTGGCTCCAGTAGCGGTTCTGCCGTTGCCGTTGCCGCAGGTTATGTCCCGCTGGCAATAGGTACGGACACTGCGGGTTCGGTGCGTATCCCTGCGGCATTTAATGGCCTGCCGGGGCTGCGTATGACGCGCGGTGCCCTGAACACACAGGGTATCGTGCCCCTGTCGCCGACTCAGGATATCCCTGGTCCGCTGGCCCGTTCAGCGCATGATTTACGCCTGGCCGCCGAGATCCTGAGTGGTAAGGTGTTTGCACAACCCCATGAATCGTTGCGGATTGGCTTCTGGCAGGAAGGTTTTGCGCCACAGGAAACAGAAATAAACCAGTGTGTGCGTGAATCTCTGGCCCCGTTTATGCCGCAGGATGTGAGCTGGCCACAGCTGGCAAACCTGGCCGCAGAGGCAAATATTATTGCCTGGGAATTTGCCGACGCACTGGCAGTCTGGCTGGCAGATAAACCCCAGGTGAAGTACCACACGCTCCCTGAAATAGCGGCCTCTGGCCTGTATCACCCACAACTGGAAACGGTACTGAAAACCCGTGCACAGCACCCAGGCACAGACAGCGATTCTTACCCGCAAGTGCAACAGCGCCAGGAAGCGCTTTACCAACAACTGGAGCAGTTTTTTACCCACCAACAGATTAACTTGCTGGCGTTTCCTGTAGTGCGGCACCCGCCTGTCAGGCTGGGTGAACTCCAGGAAGGCAGCAACGCGCTGATCTCTGCTGTGACTGGTGCACCAGCAATCAGTCTTCCGGCTGGCCTGAGCGCGAATGGCTACCCAATAGGTGTAGAGCTACTGGCGCTAAAAGGGCGTGAAGATTTGTTGTTACAGGCAGCAGAAGAGATTGAGGGAGCCAGAGGCCGCATCTGAAAAACTGCCGAAGCGTTGGTGTAATGGTTCATTAATATTGAGCACCGGGGAAGGATGCAAAAAATAAAGCGGGCAGTATGCTACATACCACTCGCTTTAATTCGAAATAGCCGGTTACCTGGCAATACTAATCTGCATCGTAACCTAAGTTAGGAGCCAGCCAGCGCTCAACGTCTTCAACAGACATCTTTTTACGCCGGGCATAATCTTCCACCTGGTCACGCTGAATTTGGGCAACTGCAAAATACTTGCTGTCCGGATGGCTGAAATACCAGCCGGAGACCGAGGCTCCCGGCCACATAGCGTAAGACTCAGTGAGTTTCATGCCAGTGTGGGTTTCGACATCCAGCAATTCCCAGATGGCAGCTTTTTCAGTATGTTCCGGGCAGGCAGGGTAACCGGGTGCCGGGCGAATACCGCGGTAGTTTTCCCGAATTAACTCTTCGTTACTCAGGTTCTCTTCCGGCGCATAACCCCAGTACACTTTGCGCACGCGTTCATGGAGATATTCAGCAAAGGCTTCCGCCAGGCGGTCAGATACGGCTTTCACCATGATTTTGTTGTAGTCATCATGCTGTGCGTCAAAGGCTGCAGCCAGTGCATCTTCTTCCAGCCCGCCGGTTACGGCAAAAGCGCCCAGGTAATCCGCTTTACCACTGGATTTCGGTGCAACAAAGTCTGCCAGACAATAGTTGGCAAAACCGGTTTTTTCTGTTTGCTGGCGCAAATGGTGGCTGACTACTTTTATGGCTGAACGGCTTTCATCGGTATAGATTTCGATGTCGTCACCAACCCGGTTAGCCGGGAACAGGCCCACCACACCACGCGGTGTCAGGGATTTATCTGCCACCAGCTTGTCCAGCATGTCATTTGCATCTTTAAACAGGCGTTGCGCTTCCTCGCCCACCACTTCATCTTCCAGAATTCGGGGGTATTTACCAGCCAGTGACCAGGTCATGAAGAAAGGCGTCCAGTCGATATAGTTACGCAGCGTATCGATACCTACGCTGACAGGCTGAACCCCCAAACGGTGAGCAACAGGCGGCGTATACAATTCCCAGTCAAAAGCGAGGTCGTTTTCACGGGCAGCAGCCAGGGTAACTGGCGGTGTGCGGGGCTTTTTACGGCCATGCTGGATACGCACGGTCTCGTACTCTTTACGCACCCGGGCCACAAAATCGCCATACTGAGTCGCGGAGAGCAGCGATGAGACCACCCCAACAGTGCGGGACGCGTTCTGTACATAGACCGTTGGCCCACTGTAGTTTTGCTCAATTTTAACCGCCGTGTGCGCTTTGGACGTTGTCGCGCCGCCAATGAGCAGCGGAATGGTGAACCCCTGGCGCTCCATCTCTTTCGCCACATTCACCATTTCATCCAGCGACGGGGTTATCAGCCCGGATAAACCAACAATATCGGCATTCTGTTCGCGCGCTGTTTTCAGAATTTTTTCTGTCGGCACCATTACGCCTAAATCGATGATTTCGTAGTTATTACACTGCAACACCACACCAACGATATTTTTACCGATATCGTGCACATCACCTTTAACCGTTGCGAGAACGATTTTCCCGTTAGTGGTACCGGCCTGTTTGCTGGCCTGAATGAAAGGTTCAAGATAGGCAACAGCCTGTTTCATTACCCGGGCAGATTTCACCACCTGCGGCAGGAACATTTTGCCTTCACCAAATAAATCACCCACCACATTCATGCCAGACATTAACGGGCCTTCAATAACTTCAATAGGCCGGTCGGCGTTCTGGCGTGCTTCTTCGGTATCCTGCTCAATAAACTCGGTGATACCTTTGACCAGGGCATATTCCAGGCGTTTCACCACTTCCCAACTGCGCCACTCAGCTTGTTGGGCATTGGCGCTGTCATCGGTTTTACTGCCACGGTATTTTTCGGCTAACTCCAGTAAACGCTCGGTGCTGTCGTCACGCCGGTTCAGCACCACGTCTTCCACGGCGTCACGCAGTTCAGCCGGGAGATCGTCGTAAATGGCCAGTTGCCCGGCATTCACAATCCCCATGTCCATGCCGTTACGAATGGCGTAATAGAGGAACACGGCGTGAATGGCTTCACGCACCGGGTCGTTGCCACGGAAAGAGAACGAAACGTTAGAAACACCGCCCGAGATCAGGGCGTGAGGCAATTCGCGTTTAATGTCTTCACAGGCACCAATAAAATCCAGTGCATAATTGTTGTGTTCTTCAATCCCGGTGGCAACGGCAAAAATATTCGGGTCGAAAATAATATCTTCCGGCGGGAACCCCACTTGCTCAGTGAGGATTTGGTAAGCCCGGCGGCAAATTTCAATTTTCCGTTCGCGGGTATCAGCCTGGCCGGTTTCATCAAAGGCCATCACTACCACAGCCGCGCCATAACGCCGTACCTGGCGGGCGTGTTCAATAAAGATGTCCACGCCTTCTTTCATGGAGATAGAGTTGACAATGCCTTTGCCCTGAATGCATTGCAGCCCTTTTTCAATGACTGACCATTTGGATGAGTCAATCATGATAGGTACCCGGGCAATATCAGGCTCACCGGCAATCAGATTCAGGAAGCGCACCATAGCCGCTTCGGCATCCAGCATGCCTTCGTCCATGTTGATGTCGATGATTTGCGCGCCGTTTTCTACTTGCTGGCGCGCGACATCCAGTGCTTCACCGTATTTCTCTTCTTTGATAAGCCGTTTGAACTTAGCTGACCCGGTGACGTTGGTACGCTCCCCCACGTTTACAAACAAGGTTTCCGGGCCAATATTCAGTGGCTCAAGGCCGGATAACCGGCAGTTCACCGGCAGTGACGGGCGTTTACGCGGTGCAACACCTGAAACGGCCTCATGTATGGCCGCAATATGTTCAGGTGTGGTGCCGCAACAACCCCCTACGATATTCAGGAAACCAGCCTGCGCCCACTCTTTTATCTGGCGCGCCATTTCAGCGGCGCCTAAATCGTATTCACCAAAGGCATTGGGCAACCCGGCATTGGGGTGTGCGGTAACATAACATTCCGCAATACGGGATAACTCAGCAACATACTGGCGAAGTTCATCCGGCCCCAGGGCACAGTTCAGGCCAAAAGAGAGCGGTGAGGCATGGCGTAAGGCATTGTAAAACGCTTCAGTCGTCTGGCCTGATAAGGTGCGGCCTGAGGCATCGGTAATAGTTCCGGAAATCATGATGGGCAATTCAACGCCCAGTGCCTCAAACTCGGTTTCTACGGCATAAATCGCCGCTTTCGCATTCAGCGTATCAAAGATGGTTTCAACCAGAATCAGATCTGCACCGCCGTTAACCAGCGCCCGGGTAGATTCCCGGTAAGCATCCACCAGTTGATTAAAGGTGATATTACGAAAAGCCGGGTCGTTAACATCAGGCGAGATAGACGCGGTACGGTTTGTCGGGCCAAGTACCCCGGCGACATAGCGTGGTTTTTCTGGTGTGCGCGCAGTCCACTCATCGGCACACTGGCGAGCCAGGCGAGCTGCCTCATAGTTGATTTCTGCCGAGAGGGACTCCATCTGGTAATCGGCCATCGCAATGGTCGTGGCGTTGAAAGTATTGGTTTCAACAATATCTGCGCCCGCAGCAAAATACGCGTTATGAATATCAGCAATCAGCGCCGGGCGGCTCAATACCAGCAGGTCGTTGTTACCTTTGACATCGCAAGGCCAGTCGGCAAAGCGCTCACCCCGGTAATCCTGTTCGCCCAGACGGTGGCTCTGGATCATGGTACCCATACCACCATCGAGGATAAGAATGCGTTTTTCTAACGCCTGATGAAGTGTTTCGACCTGCTTGCTCACTCTGACTCCCAACTTCTGATTAACGCGGTGCTGCTGGCGAAAAGACCAGCAGACCATACTGGCACAAGTTACGTCAGGGGAAAAGTAGCCAGACATGAGACATGTTCAGGTTGGTAATATCTGGCAGTTTTTTTTCAGTTGCATTATCGTTAGATAAAACGAAAACAATTTCCACGATACAGAAAGAGGAGCCCATCATGGCAACAGCGATTCCGGCAAAACGCGGGAAAAAACCCCGTTCTGCGGCGGCAGCGCCCGCTCCAGCAACCGGCCAGGTGCAATCCCTTACGCGCGGGTTAAAACTGCTGGAGTGGATAGCAGAATCAGGAAGCAATGTAGCACTGACTGAGCTGGCTCAGCAGGCTGGTTTGCCAAATTCCACCACACACCGCCTGCTAACTACATTACAACAACAGGGTTTTGTGCGCCAGGTTGGTGAATTAGGACACTGGGCGATTGGCGCACATGCGTTTATTGTTGGCAGCAGTTTTTTACAGAGCCGTAACTTGCTGGCCATCGTTCACCCGGAACTGCGCAAGCTGATGGAAGCATCTGGAGAAACCGTTAACCTGGCCGTGCTGGATATGAGCGACCACCAGGCAATTATTATTGACCAGGTACAATGCACGCAACTGATGCGGATGTCAGCCCCCATTGGTGGAAAACTGCCTATGCATGCTTCCGGTGCAGGTAAGGCATTTCTGGCAAATTTAAACGAAGACCAGGTTTCCGGGTTACTGCACCGCCAGGGCCTGCATGCTTATACCCCCGCGACACTGACATCCCCGTTATTGCTGAAAGAAGACCTGCTGCAAATCCGCAAACGTGGCTATTCATTTGATGACGAAGAGCATGCGCTGGGCCTGCGTTGCATTGCCTCCTGCCTGTATGATGAACACAAAGAGCCATTTGCCGCAATTTCGATTTCTGGCCCGATATCCCGGATTACCGACGACCGTGTCACTGAGTTAGGCGCAATGGTGATTAAAGCCACGCGTGAGCTGACACTGGCGTGGGGTGGGCAGCGCCAGTAAGTAAATATACATTTACCCATGGAAGGAAAGTTAACAATGTTAACCACCACATTTTCGACACAACTCACCGCCTTGTATGAGCAACGCGCACGTTTCACGCCCATACCGAGGAAGAACAGTGCATTCCAGCAAATGGCAACACCTGCGCAGAAATTTGTGCTCATGCGCCATAATGCTGAACACTACTTTTTGCGCCCTTCTCCGGGGTGCAGTGAAATGCCTGCGCTGCAGGGCAATTTCATTTTCGTCGTTCTGGTTTCAGAGCCAGGTACAGTCTATTGCGGTAAGATCCTTGATATGCTCACACATACTGTGGACATGGAGCCGTTTTATATCGATGGACATACGTCACTGAGCAACAACCAGGCTGTTCTGTTTGCCGGAGAAATGCATTTTGTTAACGCAGCACTGACTTCGTGGTCGAACCGCAGTGGGCATTATCTCCCACCCTCGCACTTGCGTACCAACCTGTTGCCACATATCCGGCTCTTGCTTCCCGAGTATCTGTACAACAGAATCGACTTCTCTTCACAGGGCTCTTTGTCGAGTGGCGGAGCCTTGAGTTCGGTGTCCTCCTGGCAAAGCAGAGGCAGTAGCTACAGTAGTTTCAGCAGCTTTGAGGAACCGGGTATCTGAAGACCCTGGCGTGTTGTGACCAGCTGTAGCCGTAGCTGATTCACAATCCAGAATTTCATAGCGCTGATTAAAGCGTTGTTTACGCCGGTAAGCATAGACATCCTCCACATGGCCTGAGCGGATTCGGGCCTGTAAAGTACGCCAGTATTCGGCTCTGAATAAATCCCCGTGCATTTCGTCAAACAATGGTCCAATGCGCGGGTCAACACACAACCAGTGGCGGAATTCCTCGGGGAAAACATCTCCCGGAGAGACGCTATACCATGGCTCACCTGACAGTTCATCTTCCGGATAACGGGCTGGGGGAATATCACGAAAATTCACTTCGGTCATGTAACAAATTTCATCGTAGTCATAAAAGACGACGCGCCCGTGGCGAGTGACGCCAAAGTTTTTAAATAGCATATCGCCGGGGAAAATATTCGCGGCAGCCAGTTGGCGAATCGCGTTTCCGTATTCTTCTATTGCATCCCGCAGGGCCTGGCCTTCCACTTGTTCCAGCCAGATATTCAGCGGCACCATACGGCGTTCAATATACAGATGTTCAAGGATGATGTTGTTCCCCTCTTCGGTGATTTTCTTGGGGGCTTCTTCACGCAGTAATTGCAGTAAGGCAGGGCTTATCTGGCGTTTATCGATAACGAAATTTTCAAAAGCCTGGGTGTCGGCCATGCGCCCGACTCTGTCATGCTCTTTTACCAGTTGGTAGCAGGCGCGTACTCGTTCTTCATTCACCTCTTTCTGAGGAGCAAACTGGTCTTTAATCACTTTAAACACCCGGTCAAACCCCGGCAAGGTGAACACCAGCATCACCATGCCACGCACCCCAGGTGCCTCAATAAACTGCTCGCTGGTGTGGTTCACATACTCCAGATATTCGCGGTAGCTTTCTGTTTTACCGTGCTTCTGGCAGCCTATCGCCATATAAAGCTCAGCGGTGGTTTTGCCCGGCAGGATGCCGCGCAGCCACTCCACTAATGCCGCAGGCAGTGGGGCATAAACCATGAAATAGGAGCGTGCGAAACCAAAGACAATACTGGCATCGCCGGGGTTGGTCAGGCAGGTATCAATGACCAGTTGTCCGTCTGATGTGCGGTGTATGGGTAACAAAAATGGCAAAATATCACCACCGGGTTGTACCAGCTTTGCTACCAGCCACGCGGCTTTATTGCGGTAAAATAATTCAGTTGCGACATCCAGCGAACACTCCGCCAGTACTTCTTCCCCTAATGTTTCCCGCAAATGACGCAGGATGTAGTTCACATCCCTTGGCAAATTTTGCCAGGGCAGGCGTAAAGGTAAATCAGTTAACAAGGTAGTCAACAGTGCCTGCCAGCCATGATGGGGAATGCACTGTTTCGCCAGTGGGCGTGGATTTGGACGGAAACGTTGTGGCGGCTGGGAGCTGAAAATAAACAGGCGCTCAGGCGTGAGAGAGCGATGTTCGAACAGGCGGCAATAAACGGAATTAAAGAAGCTTTCGGCTATTTCAAACCGTGGGTAGTCTGGCAACAGTGCGGTGTACTCTTTTTTTACCCGCAGCAGAAATGCGCTGTCCGTGGCTTTGCCTTCAGTAATACAGCGTAACTGCTCAACCACCAGTCCGACATGATGGTCGTATAAGTTAATTCGCTGTTTCATTGCCTGCTGAACCGCATGCCAGTCTGCCTGCTCGAAACGTTGTTGTGCCCCTGAGGTCACTTCAAGAAAACGGCCATATTGAGCGTCAAAACCTTGCAAAATGGTTTGTGCAATCAACAATTCCAGCCCACGAGACATAGGTATCCCCTGATAAAAAGCGCACACAAAGAGAAATGCGGGTGAGCATCCTGCCCACCCGCACAGATTCCCGGAGGAAGTGACGGGAAATCAGAACTGTGCTTCTTCCGTTGAGCCAGTCAGCGCGGTTACAGACGATGTTCCACCCTGAATTATATTGGTCACTTTATCGAAATAGCCGGTGCCCACTTCCTGCTGGTGAGACACAAAGGTGTAACCCTCTTTACCCGCAGCAAACTCAGGCTGTTGTACTTTTTCCACATAATGCTTCATGCCTTCTCCCTGAGCATAGGCATGGGCAAGGTCAAACATGTTGAACCACATGCTGTGGATCCCCGCCAGTGTAATGAACTGGAATTTGTAACCCATGGCGCTCAATTCTTCCTGGAAGCGGGCAATCGTGTTGTCGTCCAGATTCTTTTTCCAGTTGAAGGAAGGCGAACAGTTGTAAGCGAGTAATTTGCCTGGGAACTGCGCGTGAATGGCATCGGCAAAACGGCGTGCCTGCTCCAGGTCTGGCGTAGAGGTTTCGCACCACACCAGGTCGGCATACGGCGCATAGGCCAGGCCACGGCTGATAGCCTGTTCCACTCCGGCCTGGGTGCGATAGAACCCTTCGCTGGTGCGTTCACCAGTAATAAACGCCTGGTCGTATGGGTCACAATCTGAGGTGAGCAAATCGGCAGCATCGGCGTCTGTACGTGCAACCAGCAAAGTGGGAACGCCCATTACATCCGCTGCCAGGCGAGCGGCGACCAGTTTCTGAACCGCTTCCTGAGTTGGCACCAGTACCTTTCCGCCCATGTGGCCGCATTTTTTCACTGAGGCCAGTTGGTCCTCAAAGTGAACGGCCCCTGCACCTGCGGTGATCATGGATTTCATCAGTTCAAAGGCGTTAAGTACGCCACCAAATCCTGCTTCTGCATCCGCAACGATCGGCAGGAAGTAGTCGATATAACGCGAGTCTTCCGGATCAATACCCGCAGACCACTGAATTTGATCGGCACGCCGAAAGGTGTTGTTAATACGTTCAACAACCGATGGTACCGAGTTCGCCGGGTAGAGCGACTGGTCCGGATACATGCTGGAAGCCAGGTTGGCATCGGCGGCTACCTGCCAGCCGGAAAGATAAATCGCTTCAATGCCAGCTTTGGCCTGTTGTAATGCCTGTCCACCCGTCAGTGCGCCAAGACTGTTTACATACCCTTTTTTGGATTCGCCATTAAGCAGACGCCACAGCTTCGCCGCCCCCAGCTGTGCCAGCGTGCATTCCGGATTCACTGAGCCACGCAGTTTTACTACGTCTTCAGCGCTATAAGGGCGGCGGATGCCTTCCCAGCGGGGTTGTTGCCATTCTTGTTCTAATTGTTTGATTTGTTGGGTACGGGTAAGGGTCATTTGCAGTGCTCCATGTGTTTTGTTTACCTGGCAGACCAGGTGCAATTTGTTACAGCGATTTCGCCTCGTGAGGTTTGTTCGCCGCCAGCAATTCAGGGACTGTCAGGCCAGTAAGCGGTAGCCAGCCAGCGTCAGGAAGTCGATCAGTTCATCCGATGTGGTGATTTGTTCCATCAACCGGGCGGCTTCATCGAAACGCCCTTGTGAGAAACGCTGTTCACCCAGTTCTTCCTGAATCACTAACATCTCTTCGGCGAGCATCTGGCGGAACAGGTCTTTAGTGACTGGCTGACCAGTGCTCAGGGTTTTCTCATGATGAATCCACTGCCAGATTGAAGTACGGGAAATTTCCGCGGTTGCAGCATCTTCCATCAGGCCATAAATCGGAACGCAGCCATTGCCGGAGATCCAGGCTTCGATGTACTGCACCGCCACACGAATATTGGCACGCATGCCTTCTTCAGTACGTGCTCCCGGGCAGGGCTCAAGTAGTTGTTCTGCAGTGACAGGTGCATCCTGCTGCCTGGTAATAGCGAGCTGGTTCTGGTTGCCACCCAGCGCTTTGTCAAAGACCTCCATAACGGTGTCTGCAAGACCTGGGTGAGCAATCCAGGTGCCATCATGCCCGTTGGTGGCTTCCATCTCTTTGTCCGCTTTGACTTTGTTCAGCACCCATTCATTCCGTTCGCTGTCTTTGCTGGGAATAAATGCCGCCATGCCGCCCATCGCAAAAGCGCCACGCCGATGACAAGTTTTAATGAGCAGGCGGGAATAGGCACTCAGGAATGGTTTATCCATCGTGACACTCTGGCGGTCTGGCAACACGCGGTCCGGATGGTTTTTCAGCGTTTTGATATAGCTGAAAATGTAGTCCCAGCGGCCACAGTTCAGGCCAACAATATGGTCACGCATCGCATGGATAATTTCATCCATCTGGAAAACAGCCGGAAGCGTTTCAATCAGCAATGTGGCTTTAATGGTGCCGCGTGGCAGTGAGAAGCGGTCTTCCGTATAACTGAATACTTCGCTCCACCAGGCCGCCTCTTGCCAGCTTTGAGTTTTTGGCAGGTAGAAATAGGGCCCACTACCTTTCGCAAGCAGTGTTTGGGCGTTGTGGAAAAAATAGAGGGCAAAATCGAACAGGCTCCCCGGAATTGCTTCACCGCGCCAGGTGGCATGTTTTTCAGGCAAGTGCAGGCCTCTTACACGGCAAATCAGTACCGCCGGGTTGGGCTTAAGTTGGTAGATTTTGCCGTTCTCATTGGTCCAGGTTATCGTGCCATTGATAGCATCACGCAGGTTGATTTGGCCTTCGATAACTTTATCCCAGGAGGGTGCCAGTGAGTCTTCGAAGTCTGCCATAAAGACTTTGACGTTGGCATTGAGTGCGTTGATCACCATTTTGCGCTCAACGGGGCCAGTAATTTCTACACGGCGATCCTGCAAATCCGCCGGAATACCACGAATTTTCCAGTCACTATTTCTTATGGAAGCAGTTTCCGAAATGAAATCTGGCAAATTTCCGTTGTCAATATCCTGCTGAACTTTCACTCGCTCAGCCAGTAAATCATTACGTTGATCCGTGAATGTGCTCACCAGATCATTGAGAAATGCCACGGCATCTGGCGTTAATATCTGTTTTTCCTTTTCAGTAAGTTGCTGATTAAAAATAATTTCTTCTGTTATCGTTGGTTGTGTCATGTCACTGTCCTCCGGATTTTGCCTTGCCAACGCGCTCCCATGAAGGATGAGAAGCACTGTTGTGTACTTTTCACCCAGCAAGAATAAGCCTAATCCAGTTTTATATAAAATCAAAAACAATTTCCATTTTTTGATTTATTTTGTTTTAACTCATTGTTTAATAATGAATTAAATTTATTTTTTTGAAGGAAGTAAATTTCACAAATAAAAAAGGCACCCGAAGGTGCCTGATAACTTGCTGAAACGCTTTAGTTAATCGAGCGTAGGATTCATCTGGCTCAGATCGTATGGTGTGATCTGGTAAACGAAGTAGTTCAGCCAGTTGGTGATCAACAGATTACCGTGGCTACGCCAGGTGGCACGAGGTTTATTTTGTGGATCGTTATTGGGAAAATAATTGTGCGGTATGACCGGCGCGATCCCGGCCTCTATGTCACGAAAATACTCGTTGGCCAGCGTTGTTGCATCGTACTCAGGGTGGCCGGTGACGAATGCCAGGCGTTTGTCACGGCTGGCAAACAGGTAAGCATCACCATCCTCAGATTCGGCAAAAACTTCAAGGTCGGTATAGTCACGAATCATTGATGCCGGGAAGTCGGCATAGCGTGAGTGCGGTGCCAGAAATGAATCATCAAACCCTCGCGTCAGCAGTGCGTGGGGTTGCAGAATATGGTGTTCATACACTCCTGACAGCTTTTCCTCGCGTGTCTGCTTCGGGATATTGTAGAGAATGTTAAGCGCCGCCTGTACCGCCCAACAGACAAACAGGGTGGACGTAACATGCTCTCTTGCCCATTCCAGAACCTGTTTGATTTGCGGCCAGTATGCCACATCATTGAACTCTACCAGGCCAAGAGGTGCACCGGTGACAATCAGACCATCGTAGTTGTCGTGGCGTATATCCTCAAAATCACAATAGAAGTTATTGAGGTGTTCTTCCGGTGTATTACGGGATTCCCGGTGGTCAATACGTAATAACTGGATATCCAGCTGCAGCGGTGAGTTGGAGAGTAAACGCAAAAACTGGTTTTCCGTTTCGATCTTCTTCGGCATCAGGTTGAGAATCAACACCTTAAGTGGCCTGATTTCTTGTACTCGTGCGCGTGATGATGTCATCACAAATACATTTTCATTCCGCAAGAAGTTGACTGCTGGTAACTCATCAGGTACCCGAATTGGCATAACCTTATATCCTCACTGCATACGTTTAAACGTTTAGACATCCAGACAGCCAACAATAACCAGGATTGAGGAAAATGTCGAGTCTGCATCCAGAAGGTGAAAATGTTTCACGACTGTGCACGGGGAGCACGTCTTCTGTGTTCAAAATATATACTGATGCATTTATCAGAAAAGTAAAATACCAACCAGGGATGTGGTGTGTAGTGGGCTGGGTGAAAATAACGGGCTGGGTGAAAATAGTGAGGGATATCGTGTAACAGCAGAATGGCGGCTGAAGCGTGTTTGTATTTTCAGACCGGAAGGTATATAGCCGCAGATTAACAGGCAGGATGAGGATTTATAAAGCAAAAAACCCCCAGCTTTCGCTGAGGGTTCTTCTTAATTGAAGCCTGGCAGTTCCCTACTCTCGCATGGGGAGACCCCACACTACCATCGGCGCTACGGCGTTTCACTTCTGAGTTCGGCATGGGGTCAGGTGGGACCACCGCGCTGTTGCCGCCAGGCAAATTCTTTCTTTGCCGAACTCTACCGAATAACTGGTGCTGATACCCAGAGTCGAACTGGGGACCTCACCCTTACCAAGGGTGCGCTCTACCAACTGAGCCATATCAGCACAACAAAACCTGCTTTAGCAGGTTTTTAAATTAAAGCCTGGCAGTTCCCTACTCTCGCATGGGGAGACCCCACACTACCATCGGCGCTACGGCGTTTCACTTCTGAGTTCGGCATGGGGTCAGGTGGGACCACCGCGCTCTTGCCGCCAGGCAGATTCTGTTTCATTCACCGCCTCACGGCCATGAATCTTAATCCGTCAACAGGCTGAAAATTTCGTCTCTCTCACACCAAAACATCTTTGGCGTTGTAAGGTTAAGCCTCACGGTTCATTAGTACCGGTTAGCTCAACGCATCGCTGCGCTTACACACCCGGCCTATCAACGTCGTCGTC
>NZ_LYRP01000008.1:0-82500 GCF_001655675.1 Mangrovibacter phragmitis
TACGAGAGGACCGGAGTGGACGCATCACTGGTGTTCGGGTTGTCATGCCAATGGCACTGCCCGGTAGCTACATGCGGAAGAGATAAGTGCTGAAAGCATCTAAGCACGAAACTTGCCCCGAGATGAGTTCTCCCTGACTCTTTAAGGGTCCTGAAGGAACGTTGAAGACGACGACGTTGATAGGCCGGGTGTGTAAGCGCAGCGATGCGTTGAGCTAACCGGTACTAATGAACCGTGAGGCTTAACCTTACAACGCCAAAGATGTTTTGGTGTGAGAGAGACGAAATTTTCAGCCTGTTRACGGATTAAGATTCATGGCCGTGAGGCGGTGAATGAAACAGAATCTGCCTGGCGGCAAGAGCGCGGTGGTCCCACCTGACCCCATGCCGAACTCAGAAGTGAAACGCCGTAGCGCCGATGGTAGTGTGGGGTCTCCCCATGCGAGAGTAGGGAACTGCCAGGCTTCAATTTAAGCATCTGCATCATGCGGGTGTGGAAAGAAAAAGTAATAAGCCATTGTAATGGCTGTTGCAGAAAAATTCGGTGGAGCGGTAGTTCAGTTGGTTAGAATACCTGCCTGTCACGCAGGGGGTCGCGGGTTCGAGTCCCGTCCGTTCCGCCACCCTATTTAGGGGCGTAGTTCAATTGGTAGAGCACCGGTCTCCAAAACCGGGTGTTGGGGGTTCGAGTCCCTCCGCCCCTGCCAGAAAACATCCTTAGCTCAGGCTAAGGATTTTTTTTGTCCAAAATTTGCCATCCCAGTCCTGTTTACTCGCCCATTTTGCTCAGACATACGATAATCGTCATCTGAGCAATTTCTGTAAGCAAATGACTCACATCTCTCATCCCTCCGGTCATTCATGGCCAGGAAAGGGATTTCTCAACAGATCATGTATTTGCTGCTGTTTATCGCTATTTTGCAACCAGATAGCATATAAAGGCCGTTGGATGGGCTTACTGTGAGCAACCACACTCAGATCTGGCATGGTTTGAGCCCATCGGACCGGTAGCCAGGTATAGCCATCCAGTGTTTTCAACAAAGAGCGGGTGATGTTAGCCGAAGTGGTGGTTAGCACTGGTGTACCTTCTACAGAAGCTTTTTCTGCATTGTGATGCTGGAAATCGGGCCCCCACTCCAGCCGTAAATAGTTCAGTTCACTGTGGTGTTTCGACGGCGTGGCGCAGAACAGGTTAAGATCAAAAGTCAGCAACTGCTGGCTGACAAACTCGTCCATTTTAGGCGGTTCTGTCGTTACCAGCAGATCGAGCTGCCGCTCATGTACTTGCTTAACCAGTGACTGACGCTGAGCGATTCTTGCTTCCAGTTGTATTCCGGGGTGTAAAGCATAAATACTGGCAAGCCAGGGGCCCAGCATACATTCCCAGAGTGCAGCGCTTGCGCCAATTGATATTTCATTATGATTAGAAGTATGGGCAACATCTTTTTTAGCCGCGAGCCAAGTGTTCATCAGATTCTCAGCATAGGGTAATAAACGCTCACCTGCACTGGTCAGACGAATATTATTGCGGTGCCGGGTAAACAGGTTTACGCCTAACTGATTTTCAAGTTGCCTGATGCGAAAACTCACAGCTGATTGAGTTAAATAGAGTGCTTCAGCCGCTCTGCCAAAATGTCTTGTTTTGCTCACTTCCAGAAATGTTTTCAGCAATTCTGTATCCACACTCACCTCGTAAAAAAATTTTTGTCGTTATGATTTAAATGTTTTGTTTTACACTCTGTCAAGCGTAACTAATACTCCGCGCCATAAATAGCCTGACAAAAGAATTAGGAGCGTGCAGGATGGCGGAAAGCTTTACGACGACTAATCGGTTTTTCGACAACAAATACTACCCACGTGGTTTTTCACGCCATGGTGATTTCACCATCAAGGAAGCGCAGATACTGGAACGTTTTGGTTATGCGTTTAATGAGCTGGATATCGGCAAGCGTGAGCCCGTTACGGAAGAAGAGAAACAGTTTGTTGCTGTGTGCCGTGGCGAACGTGCGCCAGCCACTGAAGCTGAACGTGTATGGGCTAAGTATGTCACACGGATTAAGCGTCCAAAGCGCTTCCACACTTTGTCCGGCGGCAAACCGCAGATGGATAGTGTGGAAGACTATTCAGACAGTGATGATTAATAAAAAGGAGCTTCGGCTCCTTTTTTGTACCCGTAGTGTTTGTACCCGTAGTGGGTTGGCCACCATTGTAAAGACGGTGTCTTTGCCCGGCCCAGTTGTTCTACTTCGCTGCTTGTATTGTTTAGCCTACCTGTCTTTGCAAACGTAACAGCAGTCTGTCCATTGCCCGATAACTCAATGCCTCCAACAGATGCGTGCGGCCAATATCCGTAGCCTGCTCAAGATCAGCAATTGTTCTCGCAACTTTAATCAGTCGTTGCCATGCACGAATGGATAACCCCAGTTTATGCAGTGTCTCCTCAAGCCAGACAGCATCCTGAGGTTGTAACGGACAATATTGGCGGATCTCCTGATTAGATAAATGCGCATTAATTTTTTGCTGGCGTGAATGCTGGCGTTGTCTGGCATGCAGGACCCTTTCTCGCACCTGGTCTGTTGTTTCTGTGCCTCTTTCTGGTTTACTCAATGAACCGGGGGGAAGCAGCGGGATCTCCAGCGTTAAATCAAAGCGGTCGATAAATGGGCCAGATAACCGGCTGAGATATTTAAGTACCTGATCCGGAGTGCTGCGGTTATGCCTGCCTTCATAGTGGCCTGTCGGGCTTGGGTTCATAGCGGCAATAAGTTGAAAACGTGCCGGGTAGGTTAATTTTGCTCGTGTGCGCGATATGTGAATTTCCCCTGATTCAATAGGTTCCCGTAGCGCATCCAGTACCCGCCTTTCAAACTCGGGCAATTCATCCAGAAACAAGACACCATTGTGCGCAAGGGAGACCTCTCCGGGCAGGGGAATACTGCCTCCTCCCACCATTGATGTGAGAGATGCGCTGTGATGAGGCGCCCTGAATGGCCTTTGACGCCATTTCCTTTGTAGCATGAGAGGAGAAACCAGGCTGGTAATTGCAGCACTTTCAAGTGCCTCTGAATCGCTTAATGGCGGTAACAGGCCATTAAGCCGTGATGCCAGCATAGTTTTTCCGGTGCCGGGAGGGCCAAGTAATAATAAATTGTGTCCGCCAGCAGCCGTTATCTCAAGTGCTCTTTTGCCTTGCTGCTGACCAATAATATCGGCCAAATCGCATGTAATCTCAGGAGGGATTTCGGTGAGAATGGGGGGTGAGTCCAGCGTTTGTTGTTTTTCCAGAAATGCGCAAACCTGCTGCAAATGATCGGCGATCAGGCTACTTTCAGGATCAATCAATCCGACTTCTTCTGCATTATCTCGGGCCACAATGAGTTGCCTGCCACACTGCTGTGCTTCTCGTGCGCAGGAAATTGCACCAGGTACACCTCTCAGGTTCCCGGTAAGAGCCAGTTCACCAACAAATTCGAATTCTGGCAGACGACTGGCTGAAAGTTGGCCTGATGCGGCCAGCAAAGCAACAGCAATAGGCAGGTCATATCGCCCACCTTCTTTGGGTAAATCCGCTGGAGCTAAATTAATTGTCACCTTGCGGGCAGGAAACGTATATCCGCTATTGATTAATGCTGAACGAACCCGGTCGCGGGCTTCTTTAACCGTTGTTTCTGGTAGCCCGACGATAGTTAATCCTGGTAACCCGGCGCTGATATGTACTTCCACTGTTATCAACGGCGCGGTGATACCCAGAGCTGCACGAGTGAAGACAATGGATAGTGACATGATTTTCTCCTTGCCGGGTATTGTGCCTGCCTACTGGTGGGCACACGATAGCAATTAACCATTACTGCGACAGACTCTGAAAACTATTCAGGGGAGGATGCTATCGTTGCAAAAATTTTCAGCGTGGTACGCAGGAATCATTTTTTATTACCATGTGCTGTCTCAGTCATTTTTAGTGAAATAATTTCAGTGATTATTTTTTTCATTGAAAACAAGATGTTTGTTAAGAATTTGCCATCTGCTTCAAAAATTAAATATAAAAAAATCTTGTCACAGATAAGCTATCTATGGTAACTCTTTAGGTATTACTTCGAGCGAGATACAAGATCGAACATAAAATGACAGCCCTTCTACGAGTGATTAGCCTTGTCGTGATTAGCGTGGTGGTGATTATTATTCCACCGTGCGGGGCTGCACATCGGCGAAGAATGGCTTAAAAATCAAGCCTGAATCTCGAAAACCCCCGCACCGAAAGGTCCGGGGGTTTTTTATTAACTGATGCAATGACAAAAAGGAACAGAAAATGCGTAGCAGCATAAAATCCTGTTTCTGTAATAGTGAGACGGGGAACTAACTATGAATGGCGCACATTGGGTAGTACATGCTTTGCGGACACAGGGGGTTAACACCGTTTTCGGTTACCCTGGCGGGGCAATCATGCCGGTATACGATGCATTGTATGACGGCGGCGTGGAACACCTCTTGTGCCGGCATGAGCAAGGTGCTGCGATGGCTGCGATTGGATATGCCCGTGCAACGGGGAAAACCGGAGTCTGTATTGCCACTTCCGGGCCCGGTGCCACTAATCTGATAACTGGCCTGGCTGATGCGTTACTGGACTCCGTTCCAGTCGTAGCAATCACTGGCCAGGTGGCAGCGCCGTTAATTGGTACCGATGCCTTTCAGGAAGTGGATGTCCTGGGTTTATCTCTGGCCTGCACCAAACACAGCTTCCTTGTTGAATCCCTGGAAGAGTTACCTCGTGTAATTGCTGAAGCATTTGAGGTGGCCAATAGCGGCCGGCCGGGCCCTGTGCTTGTGGATATCCCCAAAGATATTCAGTTAGCGGTAGGGGAACCAGAGCCCTGGCTGGCAAGTGTTGAAGAACCTGTGGCCGACTACAGTGAGGCGGATATCGCCCAGGCGCGTGATATGATGCTGTCTTCTCACAAACCAATGTTGTATGTCGGTGGCGGCGTTGGCATGGCGCAGGCAGTGCCAACTTTACGGGAGTTTATGGCAAGCACCGGGATTCCTGCTGTCGTCACGTTAAAAGGTTTGGGCGCAGTGGACCCGGCAGATCCACTTTATCTCGGTATGCTGGGCATGCACGGAACCAAAGCAGCAAATCTTGCTGTGCAGGAGTGTGATTTGTTGATTGCGGTTGGCGCCCGTTTTGATGATCGTGTCACAGGGAAATTAAACACTTTTGCTCCCCATGCCAGTGTGATTCATTTAGATATCGATCCGGCAGAGATGAACAAATTGCGCCAGGCGCATGTTTCTTTGTGTGGCGACCTGAACCAGGTTTTACCTGCTTTACAGCAAGCTCTCGAAATCCATGACTGGCAGCACCAGGTGCGTGTATTGCGTGATACTCATCCATGGCGATATGACCATCCAGGCGAGGCTATTTATGCCCCGTTGTTGCTCAAACAATTATCTGAACGCAAACCGACTAACAGCGTGGTGACAACTGATGTAGGTCAGCACCAGATGTGGGCGGCGCAACACATGGGATTCACCCGGCCTGAAAACTTCATCACATCAAGTGGGCTGGGTACCATGGGGTTTGGTTTACCGGCGGCGGTGGGCGCGCAGGTCGCCCGCCCCGATGATACCGTTATCTGTATCTCAGGTGATGGGTCTTTCATGATGAATGTTCAGGAACTGGGTACAGTAAAACGAAAACAGTTACCTTTGAAAATCGTTTTGCTGGATAACCAGCGATTAGGTATGGTTCGGCAATGGCAGCAATTATTCTTCTCTGAACGTTATAGCGAAACCACTCTCACCGATAACCCCGATTTCCTCACGCTGGCCAGCGCCTTTGGCATTCCAGGCCAGAAAATTACCCGTAAAGACCAGGTCGAAGCAGCCTTAGACGCGCTACTGAACAGTGACGGGCCTTACCTGCTTCACGTTTCCATCGATGAATACGAAAACGTCTGGCCTCTGGTACCACCTGGTGCCAGCAACTCACAAATGCTGGAGAAATTGTCATGATGCAACATCAGTTAGCTGTACAGGCCCGTTTTCGTCCGGAAACGCTGGAGCGTGTCTTACGCGTTGTCCGTCACCGTGGTTTTCAGGTGTGTGCGATGAATATGGCATCATCTGCCAACCCGGATGAAATTAATATCGAATTGACCGTTGCCAGCCCACGGCCAGTCGAATTACTGTTTAGTCAATTAAGCAAGCTGGTTGATGTCGCTTATGTCGCTTACCAGCAGCCAACATCACAACAAATACGCGCATGAGCGTAAAAGGAAGAACAATGACGACGAAAAAAGCTGACTACATTTGGTTCAATGGCGAGATGGTTCCCTGGGGTGAAGCGAAAGTGCATGTGATGTCTCACGCACTCCACTACGGTACTTCTGTATTTGAAGGTATCCGTTGCTACGATTCTCACAAAGGGCCGGTAGTGTTCCGTCATCGTGAACACATGCAACGTTTGCATGATTCAGCAAAAATCTATCGTTTCCCGGTTTCCCAGAGTATTGATGAACTGATGGAAGCCTGCCGCCAGGTGCTGCGTAAAAACAACCTGACCAGCGCCTATATTCGTCCGCTGATTTTTGTCGGTGATGTTGGTATGGGCGTGAATCCGCCAGATGGCTATTCTACCGACGTCATCATTGCAGCGTTTCCATGGGGGGCTTACCTGGGTGCGGAAGCGCTTGATCAGGGTATTGATGCGATGGTTTCCTCATGGAACCGTGCTGCTGCAAATACCATCCCTACAGCGGCTAAAGCTGGTGGTAACTACCTTTCTTCTCTGTTGGTTGGCAGCGAAGCACGCCGTCACGGTTACCAGGAAGGGATTGCACTGGATGTAAATGGTTATCTGTCAGAAGGTGCGGGTGAAAACTTGTTTGAAGTCAAAGAGGGCATTCTGTTCACTCCGCCATTCACTTCGTCTGCACTGCCAGGCATTACGCGTGATGCCATTATTAAACTGGCGAAAGAGCTGGGTATTGAAGTCCGTGAGCAGGTACTTTCCCGCGAATCCCTGTACCTTGCTGACGAAGTCTTTATGTCGGGTACCGCTGCTGAAATTACCCCTGTGCGTAGTGTTGATGGTATCCAGGTTGGTGCAGGCCGTTGCGGCCCGGTCACCAAACGTATTCAGCAGGCATTTTTTGGCCTGTTTACGGGTGAAACCGAAGATAAATGGGGCTGGTTGGATCCCGTTAACCCGTAATTGCACAACACAACAAAAGATGTCCCGGCCAGCCGTTCCCCGGCCGGGAAAATATACAGACTGGAGTGAATAAAGCATGCCTAAGTATCGTTCTGCCACCACAACTCATGGCCGTAATATGGCTGGAGCCCGCGCACTGTGGCGCGCAACCGGAATGACCGACTCAGATTTCGGCAAACCGATTATTGCGGTGGTGAACTCTTTTACTCAATTTGTGCCTGGCCACGTTCATTTGCGCGACCTGGGTAAACTGGTTGCTGAGCAAATCGAAGCGGCTGGTGGTGTGGCAAAAGAATTCAACACCATTGCCGTGGATGACGGTATCGCCATGGGGCACGGGGGCATGCTTTATTCTCTGCCATCGCGCGAACTTATCGCGGATTCTGTCGAATACATGGTGAATGCACACTGTGCCGATGCCATGGTGTGTATCTCTAACTGCGATAAAATCACCCCGGGGATGTTAATGGCATCCTTGCGCCTGAATATTCCTGTTATTTTCGTTTCTGGTGGCCCCATGGAAGCCGGGAAAACCAAACTGTCTGATCAAATCATCAAGCTGGACTTGATTGATGCCATGATCCAGGGCGGTAACCCGAATGTGAGCGATGAACAAAGCGAGCAGGTTGAACGCTCTGCCTGCCCGACCTGTGGCTCCTGTTCTGGCATGTTTACTGCCAACTCAATGAACTGCCTGACCGAAGCGCTGGGGTTATCTCAGCCAGGTAATGGCTCATTGCTGGCTACCCACTCTGATCGTAAAGAGCTGTTTGTTAATGCCGGTAAACGTATTGTTGCGCTGACGAAGCGTTACTACGAACAGGACGACGAAAGCGCGCTGCCGCGTAACATTGCCAGCAAAGCGGCTTTTGAGAACGCAATGACGCTGGATATTGCGATGGGGGGTTCTACTAACACCGTATTGCACTTATTGGCGGCGGCGCAGGAAGCGGAAGTTGATTTCACCATGGAAGATATCGACCGGTTATCCCGCAAAGTACCTCAACTGTGCAAAGTGGCACCCAGTACGCAGAAATATCATATGGAAGATGTACACCGCGCAGGTGGTGTAATGGGTATTTTGGGTGAGCTGGACAGAGCTGGCCTACTGCACACTGGTGTGAATAACATTCTTGGTGGCACACTGAGCGACGCGCTGGCTGCTTATGATGTGATGGCGACACAAGATGATGCTGTAAAATCAATGTATACCGCAGGCCCTGCAGGTATTCGTACCACGCAGGCATTTTCACAGTCCTGCCGCTGGGACAGCCTGGATACCGACCGTGAAAATGGCTGCATTCGCTCCCGCGAACATGCCTATAGCCAGGATGGCGGGTTAGCCGTGCTGTATGGCAATTTCGCTGAAAATGGCTGCATTGTGAAAACGGCGGGTGTGGATGAAGGAAGTCTGGTATTCCGTGGCCCGGCTAAAGTGTACGAAAGCCAGGACGATGCCGTAGAAGCGATTCTTGGCGGTAAAGTTGTGGCGGGTGACGTTGTGGTTATCCGTTATGAAGGGCCTAAAGGTGGCCCGGGGATGCAGGAAATGTTGTATCCCACCAGTTTCCTGAAATCGATGGGGCTGGGTAAAGCCTGTGCGCTGATCACTGATGGGCGTTTTTCTGGCGGCACTTCTGGTCTGTCAATTGGGCACGTTTCTCCGGAAGCTGCGAATGGCGGGAACATTGGGTTGATTGAAGATGGCGATATGATTGCTATCGATATCCCCCAGCGTAGTATCCAACTGGATGTCACTGACCAGGTGCTGGCTACCCGCCGTGAAGCACAGGAAGCGCGTGGCTCACAGGCGTGGACACCGCGATCCCGTGACCGCCAGGTGTCCTTCGCGTTACGAGCATATGCCAGCCTGGCCACCAGTGCCGACAAAGGCGCTGTTCGTGATAAAAGCAAACTGGGGGGCTGATCATGTCTGAATCGCAGCCCCTGTCAGCAAATCCTGGGGGAGCAGAATATCTGCGCGCAGTACTGCGAGCACCTGTGTATGAAGTGGCTCAGGTCACTCCATTACAGAAAATGGATAAAATCTCCGCCCGGCTGGATAACGTGGTTCTGGTTAAGCGTGAAGACCGGCAACCCGTGCACAGCTTTAAGCTGCGTGGCGCTTACACCATGATCGCCAGCCTGACGGAAGAGCAGAAGTCCCATGGTGTGATTACCGCCTCTGCGGGTAATCATGCGCAAGGGGTTGCGTTGTCCTCCACGCGTCTTGGGATCAAATCATTGATTGTGATGCCAGTGACGACGGCTGACATCAAAGTGGATGCAGTGCGCAGTTTTGGCGGCGAGGTGCTGTTGTTTGGTGCTAACTTTGATGAAGCGAAAGCAAAGGCCATTGCGCTTTCTGAACAGCAAGGCTTCACCTATGTGCCTCCGTTTGATCACCCGGCTGTAATTGCCGGGCAAGGTACTCTGGCAATGGAACTGCTGCAGCAGGATGCCCATATCGACCGGATATTTGTTCCGGTTGGCGGGGGCGGTCTGGCTGCTGGTGTTGCCGTGTTGATTAAACAACTGATGCCGCAAATTAAAGTGATTGCCGTTGAGTCCGAAGATTCAGCCTGCCTGAAAGCGGCGCTGGATGCGGGGCACCCGGTGGATTTACCCCGGGTAGGCTTGTTTGCTGAAGGTGTGGCAGTTAAGCGCATTGGCGATGAAACCTTCCGCCTGTGCCAGACTTATCTTGACGATATTGTCACTGTCGACAGCGATGCCATTTGCGCCGCAATGAAAGATTTGTTTGAAGACGTGCGTGCTGTGGCAGAACCCTCTGGTGCACTGGCGCTGGCAGGGATGAAGAAGTACGTGCAACAGCATGGTATCCGGGGGGAGCGCCTGGCACATATCCTTTCGGGGGCTAACGTCAACTTCCATGGGCTGCGTTATGTGTCTGAACGTTGTGAACTGGGTGAACAGCGTGAAGCATTGCTTGCTGTCACTATTCCGGAAGAGAAAGGCAGTTTCCTTAAATTTTGCCAGTTACTGGGAGGGCGTGCGGTAACTGAATTTAATTACCGTTACGCGGATGCCAAAGAAGCCTGTATTTTTGTTGGTGTCAGGCTCAGCCGGGGGCTGGAAGAACGCCAGGAGATAATTAACCTTCTGACACAGGGCGGTTATGGCGTAGTGGATTTGTCAGATGACGAAATGGCGAAACTCCATGTTCGTTATATGGTTGGTGGCCGCCCATCTCAGCCTTTACAGGAGCGCCTGTACAGTTTTGAATTTCCGGAATCACCTGGTGCATTGCTGAAATTCCTGCATACATTAGGCACGCACTGGAATATTTCCCTGTTCCACTACCGCAGCCACGGCACGGATTTTGGGCGTGTGCTGGCGGCGTTTGAACTGGGCAGCCATGAACCGGATTTTGAAAGCCGGTTACATGAACTGGGCTATGATTGCCATAACGAAACCAATAACCCGGCTTTTCGGTTTTTCCTGGCAGGTTAGTTGCCCGGCAGTATTTTCCAGAATGCTTCAACAAGCGGCTCATGCAGCCGCTTTTTTTGTACGCACACACCCAGTTCAAACGGGGTTTTTTCATCACTCCGGTCCAGAATCATCACCCGGTTGCGAACCGGTTCCGGGCTGTTATCCAGTACCACTTCCGGGATAAGAGCAACACCACAACCCAGAGCAACCATGGAGACCATCGCTTCATGCCCGCCAACCGTGGCATAAATAGCCGGGTTACTCACTTTCTGGCGGCGAAACCATAATTCAATACGGCGACGTACCGGTCCCTGGTCGGGCAGAATGAACGGTATTGTGCTCCAGTCAGGTTCTTCGGCACTCACCTGATTACGTACCGGACAAGGCAAAGCGGGTGCTATCAGCGCGACAGGAAGATGTTCCAGAATCGAAAATGCTACCGCCGCCGGGAGATGCTCCGGCTTGCCAGCAATAGCAAGGTCTGCCTCGCCAGATACCACTTTTTCTACTGCATCTGCGGCGTCGCCGGTCGTGAGTTTAATTTCAACGGAAGGGTGCTCAGCCCGAAAGCGGTCAAGTATGGGCGGTAAATGGCTGTATGCGGCAGTGACAGAGCAGAATAAATGCAACTCACCCGATAACGATGGCCCTTTCTGGTCAATGGCATGGCGCAACTGCTGGTATTGCAACAATGTTTGCTGAGCAAACTGACGCAGCTCTTCACCCGCTTCGGTTAATTGTACTGTGCGATTGTCACGGATAAACAGCGGCTGGCCTAAATCTTCTTCCAGGCGTTGGATCTGGCGTGACAATGTCGAGGGGCTGACATGCATCGCCCGGGCGCTACGGCCAAAATGGCGGCTTTCTGCCAGGTGTAAAAACGTTTTCAGATCGCGTAAATCCATACGCTTATCTCCCGGAAAGTTGATATTGCAGATAATGCAACGTGACGTTGTTAATATATCAATTTAAGCAACGCATTTCCTGACATATAGTGAGTGCATCATTCGCCATGCTTATAGCACACGCGAGCAGAATAAAACGCACAACACCACACCGATGGAGCAACACGATGGCTAATTATTTCAATACACTGAACCTGCGCCAGCAACTGGCACAACTGGGTAAATGCCGCTTTATGGGCCGCGATGAATTTGCTGATGAAGCCAGCTTCCTGAAAGGCAAAAAAATTGTGATCATCGGCTGTGGCGCTCAGGGTCTGAACCAGGGCCTGAACATGCGTGACTCCGGTCTGGATGTGTCTTATGCACTGCGTGCAGCAGCCATTGCTGAAAAACGTGCTTCATGGCGTAAAGCGACTGAAAACGGTTTTAAAGTTGGGACCTACGAAGATTTGATCCCGCAGGCTGATCTGGTGATTAACCTGACTCCGGACAAACAGCACTCTTCAGTTGTTCAGGCTGTGCAGCCGTTGATGAAACAAGGTGCTGCGCTCGGCTATTCTCATGGCTTCAACGTGGTGGAAGTGGGTGAGAAAATTCGCCAGGACATCACCGTAGTGATGGTTGCGCCGAAATGCCCGGGTACTGAAGTGCGTGAAGAATACAAACGTGGTTTTGGTGTTCCGACCCTGATAGCCGTTCACCCGGAAAACGACCCGAAAGGTGAAGGTATGGCAATCGCGAAAGCCTGGGCTGCAGGTACTGGCGGCCATCGCGCTGGTGTTCTGGAGTCTTCTTTTGTGGCTGAAGTGAAATCTGACCTGATGGGTGAGCAGACTATTCTGTGCGGTATGCTGCAGGCGGGTTCATTGCTGTGCTTTGACAAACTGGTTGCCGAAGGCACCGACCCGGCGTACGCAGAAAAACTGATTCAGTTCGGTTGGGAAACAGTGACAGAAGCGCTGAAGCAGGGTGGCATCACTCTGATGATGGACCGTTTGTCTAACCCTGCGAAACTGCGTGCGTTCGCACTGTCTGAGCAAATGAAAACCATCATGGCTCCGCTGTTCCAGAAACACATGGATGACATCATTTCTGGCGAGTTCTCTCGTGTGATGATGGCTGACTGGGCTAACGACGATAAAAATCTGCTGACCTGGCGTGAAGAAACCGGCCAAACTGCATTTGAAACTGCACCGCAGTTTGAAGGCAAAATCGCTGAACAAGAGTACTTCGACAATGGCGTGCTGATGATTGCCATGGTGAAAGCCGGGGTTGAACTGGCATTTGAAACCATGGTGTCTTCAGGCATTATCGAAGAGTCTGCTTACTATGAATCACTGCATGAACTGCCGCTGATTGCCAACACCATTGCACGTAAGCGCCTGTATGAAATGAACGTGGTAATTTCCGATACTGCTGAGTATGGTAACTACCTGTTTGCCAATGCTGCTGTTCCGTTGCTGAAAGAGTTTATGACGACTCTGCAACCGGGTGACCTGGGTAAAGCGATTGCGGCTGGTAGCGTTGACAACGCGCAACTGCGTGATGTTAACGAAGCAGTCCGCAACCACCCAATCGAAGTGGTTGGTAAGAAACTGCGTAGCTACATGACGGATATGAAACGTATCGCTGTTGCTGGCTAATTCAGTTGCGCCTGAGTAGCCTGTCACGCCCCGGCACCCGCCGGGGCGTTGTTATATTACCGGCGGTATAACACCTTAATAATATGGTAACCAAAGCGGGTTTTTACCGGGCCATAAGGCTTGAGCAGTGGGCAACTGAAGACTGCTTTATCAAACGGCCCAACCATGGCTCCTTTGGCAAATTCGCCCAGATTCCCGCCGTTGCGGCCAGAAGGGCAGGTTGAAAAACGTTTAGCCAGTTGGTCGAATTTTGCCCCTTTCTCCAGTTTTTCCATGATCTCCCGGGCTTTTGCCTCAGTCCTGACCAGAATGTGTAGTGCTGCCGCCGTGCGGGCCATATTTATTTCCCCGGTGAGTAAGATACTTAGGGCTACTTTACCATTATCCTTCCAGTTCGCGGTAAATCCTGCCGCTGCTTTCTGCTACAATCCTTTTCCCCATTAGCCAGGTGAGCTTCAGACATGCGTTTAAATTCCAGCCAACAACAAGCCGTCGAATTTGTTACAGGCCCCTGCCTGGTGTTGGCCGGTGCTGGTTCTGGTAAGACTCGTGTTATCACGAATAAAATTGCTCATCTGATCCGTGGCTGTGGTTACCAGGCCCGGCATATTGCGGCTGTCACCTTTACTAATAAAGCTGCCCGTGAAATGAAAGAACGTGTGGCACAAACATTGGGGCGTAAAGAAGCACGGGGTTTAATGATTTCAACGTTCCATACGCTTGGCCTTGAAATTATTAAGCGTGAGTATGCTGCGTTGGGCATGAAAGCGAACTTTTCGTTGTTTGACGATACTGACCAGACCGGGCTGTTAAAAGAGCTCACCCAGGGCCTGATTGAAGAAGATAAAACGGTTCTGCAGCAACTGATTGCCACTATCTCCAACTGGAAAAATGACCTGATGAGCCCGGCAGATGCACAGGCCCAGGCCCGGGGAGAGCGTGACCGCATTTTCGCGCACTGTTACAGCCTGTACGATACCCATTTGAAAGCCTGTAATGTACTTGATTTTGATGACCTGATTTTACTGCCAACACTGTTACTTAAACGCAATGAACAAGTGCGGGAACGCTGGCAAAACCGTATTCGTTATTTGCTGGTGGATGAATATCAGGATACCAACACCAGCCAGTATGAACTGGTCAAATTACTGGTGGGTAACCGTGCCCGTTTTACTGTTGTGGGCGATGATGACCAGTCGATTTACTCCTGGCGTGGTGCCCGCCCACAAAATCTGGTTCTGCTCAGCAAAGACTTTCCGGCACTTCAGGTTATTAAGCTGGAGCAAAATTACCGCTCTTCCGGGCGAATTCTGAAGGCAGCGAATATTCTCATTGCCAATAATCCACATGTTTTTGAAAAACGTCTGTTTTCAGAGCTGGGTTACGGCCCGGAGCTGAAGGTTATTACCGCTAATAACGAAGACCATGAGGCAGAACGAGTAGTGGGCGAGCTTATCGCTCACCATTTTATTAATAAGACCGGGTATAAAGACTACTCAATTTTATACCGTGGGAACCATCAGTCGCGGGTATTTGAAAAGCTACTGATGCAAAACCGTATTCCTTACAAAATTTCCGGTGGCACATCGTTTTTCTCACGCCCGGAAATTAAAGACTTGCTGGCATACTTGCGCGTACTAACCAACCCGGATGATGACAGCGCTTTTTTGCGCATTGTGAATACGCCACGGCGTGAAATTGGGCCGGCTACATTACAAAAGCTGGGTGAGTGGGCAACAGTTCGTAACAAGAGTCTTTTTGCGGCCAGTTTCGATCTCGGCCTGGAGCAAACCCTGTCAGGGCGTGGTCGTGAAGCACTGGGGCGTTTTACCCACTGGCTGGATGATGTGATGCGTAAGGTGGAGCGCGAACCGGTCGTGGCGGTACGTGACCTGATCCATGGTATGGATTACGAAAGCTGGCTATATGAAACCTCGCCCAGCCCAAAAGCTGCAGAAATGCGCATGAAAAACGTGAACCAGTTATTTACCTGGATGACGGAAATGCTCGAAGGCTCTGATATCGAAGAGCCAATGACATTGACCCAGGTGGTTACACGCTTCACCCTGCGTGACATGATGGAGCGTGGCGAAAGTGAAGATGAGCAGGATCAGGTTCAGCTTATGACACTACATGCGTCAAAAGGTCTTGAATTTCCTTATGTTTTTCTTGTTGGCATGGAAGAAGGATTATTACCTCACCAGAGCAGTATTGATGAAGATAATATCGATGAAGAACGCCGTCTGGCCTATGTCGGGATTACCCGTGCACAGAAAGAGCTGTTTTTTACGTTGTGCCGGGAGCGCAGGCAATTTGGGGAATTGATTCGTCCTGAGCCGAGCCGTTTTTTACTCGAACTGCCGCAGGATGATTTGCAATGGGAAACGGAGCGTAAGGTTGTCAGTGCTCAGGAGCGTATGCAAAAAGGCCAGGGTCACCTGGCCCACCTGAAAGCACAACTGGCAAAAGCGCGCGAAAAAGGCAATTAATTAAGCGTTAGTTGCCAGTGAACATAGCTTTGCCAGTGTTCTTCTTGCTCGAGTAATTCAGCGCACAGTGGGTGTGCTGCCAGCCACCCGTCTGGCAGGTGGATTGCCAGCGCATCCTGGTTTACGGCAAGCTGAATGCCTGAAAGGGATCCATCCTGCCGCCGCCCGGCGAAAATAATGGCCAGACGTAGCAGGCGGCATAGCCGTTCTGCATCACGCGGGGCGATGGCGTTTTGTTGGCTCAGTGTTGAAAGGTCAACTGGGTTTGTCTGGTTGAGCAGTAGTGTTGCCAGCAACGTTTTCTGTGCTGGCGTAAAGCCAGGCAAATCAAGGTTGCGAACCAGATATGCGCCATGCTGTGGTGCACGTTTGAAATCCACGCTTAAGCCAATTTCATGCAACAGGCAGGCGCTGTGCAATAAATCGCGATCTAAAGGGGTTAATGCCCAGTGCGCTGCGACCTGGTCGAAAAACTGCCCAGAGAGTGCCGCGACACGATCCGCCTGCTCTGAATCAATCATAAAGCGGCGTTGAATGTTGCGCAGTGTACGCTGGCGGATATCCTGATCAACGGTAAGGTGCAACATACCGTATACCAGGCCTTCACGTAGTGCGCCGCCAGCAAGCGTCATACAGTCTACGTCCAGGGCTTTAAATATGGCAATCAGGATGGCAAGGCCACTGGGGAAAACCAGTGCGCGTTCCAGCGTCAGCCCTTCAATCTCCAGTTCTTCAAGGCGGCCACACAAAATGGCGCGTTGCTTTAGCTGCTGGAGTTTGTTTAGCGTAATACGCTCATCCATGCCCTGCGCCATCATGATTTCCTGAAGAGCCTGAACCGTGCCTGAAGCCCCGACACAGGCTTTCCACCCATGACGCCGCAATTCACCAATAACGGGCTGGAGGACTTCGCTGGCTGCCTGCTCTGCAGCATCAAAGTTTTCCCTGGCAAGAACTCTGTCGGTGAAATACCGTTCCAGCCAGGTGACACAGCCCATCGACAAGCTGAATAATGATGTGGCCTGTGCACCGCTGCCAGTAACCAGTTCAGTACTGGCTCCACCAATATCTACAACCAGGCGTTGATCTGCGCCGCCTGTAGTATGTGCCACACCCTGGTAAATCAGCCGGGCTTCTTCTTCACCACTGATAACCTGAACCGGGCAACCCAGGATCTGTTCCGCCTGATGAATAAATTCACCGGCATTGGTTGCCAGCCGCAAGGTTGCGGTGGCTACAGCCCTGATTTGCGTACCTGGAATATCCTGCAGACGTTCAGCGAACAATTTCAGGCACTGCCATCCCCGTTCCATCGCTTCCTGAGAAAGCGCATTATTGCTGTTCAGGCCAGCAGCAAGACGGACTTTACGTTTGATGCGGGATAGCGTTTGAATGCTGCCAGCCACCTCGCGTATGACCAGCATATGGAAACTGTTAGAACCCAGATCAATAGCGGCATAGAGTGAGGTTGGGCTGCGCATAGTTTAACCCTGACGACGGCGGTTACGCGGCGCACCACCACGGCGTTGGCCGTTTGGACGCGGGCGGGTTAAACGTTTTGGTGGCGGCAATTCAGATAACAGTGCATCCGGGTTGTATTTGCTCACCGGAATTGAGTGACCAATGTACGTTTCAATTGCAGGCAGGTTCAGCGCGTACTCTTCACAGGCAAGACTGATGGAGTGCCCACTGGCGCCAGCACGCCCGGTACGGCCAATGCGATGCACATAGTCTTCGCAATCGTCCGGTAAGTCATAATTGAACACATGAGTAACCGCCGGGATGTGCAAACCGCGAGCGGCGACATCGGTGGCAACCAGGATGTCCAGATCACCACGCGTGAACTCGTCCAGAATGCGCAGGCGTTTTTTCTGTGCGACGTCGCCAGTCAGTAAACCGACACGGTGACCATCGGCGGCAAGATGCCCCCAGATTTCTTCGCAACGGTGTTTGGTGTTAGCGAAAATAATTGCGCGTTCCGGCCACTCTTCTTCAATCAGTGTCTGGAGCAGACGCATTTTTTCTTCATTGGACGGGTAGAACAGTTCTTCTTTAATGCGGTGACCGGTTTTCTGTTCCGGTTCCACTTCGACATATTCAGCATTGTTCATTTGCTCAAATGCCAGTTCACGCACCCGGTAAGATAAGGTTGCTGAGAACAACATATTGAGACGTTCCGTGGCAGCCGGCATACGGCGGAACAACCAGCGTATATCTTTGATAAAGCCAAGATCGTACATACGATCCGCTTCATCCAGCACCACCACCTGAATCGCACCCAGATTGATGTGATTCTGTTTGGCGTAGTCGATAAGACGACCGGTTGTGCCAATCAGAATATCAACACCCTGTTCCAGCACTTTGAGCTGTTTATCATAACCATCACCACCATAAGCCAGGCCCATTTTGAGGCCAGTTGCCGCAGCGAGTGGTTCCGCATCAGAGTGAATCTGCACCGCCAGTTCACGCGTTGGCGCCATAATTAATGCGCGCGGCTGGTTAGTCTGGCGACCTTCTGGTGCAGGATGAGAGAGTAAAAAATGAAACGTTGACGTTAAAAACGCCATCGTTTTGCCTGTACCGGTTTGCGCCTGCCCCGCAACATCCCGCCCGGCTAAAGTCAGCGGAAGTGCCAGTGCCTGAATAGGCGTGCAGTTATAGAACCCTTTTTTTTCAAGGGCTTCTACCACCTGAGGGTGCAGGGCGAAGTCGGAAAACTTCTGTTCGGTTAAATGTGTTTTGCTCATAAGGGTGATAGAATATCAGCTAACTATTGCTTTACGAAAGCGTATCCGGTGAAATAAAGTCAACCTTTGTGTTGGTTAATGCTACACCAACCACCCAGGCATAATCTTGTGGAGTAAAACATGAGCGATAAAATTATTCACCTGACCGACGACAGTTTCGACACGGATGTGCTAAAAGCTGATGGGTTAGTTCTGGTTGACTTTTGGGCAGAATGGTGTGGTCCTTGTAAAATGATCGCCCCGATTCTGGATGAAGTTGCAGATGAGTATCAGGGCAAGCTGACTGTTGCCAAACTGAACATCGATCAGAACCCAGGCACGGCTCCGAAATACGGTATCCGTGGTATTCCGACCCTGCTGTTGTTCAAAAACGGTGAAGTCGCTGCGACGAAAGTTGGCGCATTGTCTAAAGGTCAGCTGAAAGAATTTCTGGACGCAAACCTGGCATAATTTTGCCTTGCCGGCGCATCCAGTTTTCCATAAATGTTGTGGACTGCTGGACGCCCGGCATTTGTCGTGCTAAGTTATGGCTAACTTCTTTTGAACATGTCTTTCGTTTGAATCTTGTATTATCCCTAAAGCCTTGCAAATTCTGTATTAAGCGTTTTTTGTAAGCTAAGTAATTTATTCAGGGTTGTCCCCTTATTCCGTCTTATCGAATCAGTTCTGTGTTTTTCCTCAACCAGGCAGCGGTCAGACATAAGCGGCAACTGTTAACAGGCATGGATGAACCCTTCCATACCATTTCATGATACTAAGTTCGAGATTTACCCCGAGTTTAAGAACCCACCACTATGAATCTTACCGAATTAAAGAATACGCCGGTTTCTGAGCTGATTACTCTCGGCGAAAATATGGGGCTGGAAAACCTTGCCCGTATGCGCAAACAGGACATCATCTTCGCTATTCTCAAGCAACATGCGAAAAGTGGGGAAGATATCTTTGGTGACGGTGTACTGGAGATATTGCAGGATGGTTTCGGTTTCCTCCGTTCTGCAGACAGCTCCTACCTCGCCGGTCCTGATGACATCTACGTTTCTCCCAGCCAAATCCGCCGTTTCAACCTCCGTACCGGGGACACTATCTCAGGTAAGATTCGTCCGCCGAAAGAAGGTGAACGCTATTTCGCGCTGCTGAAAGTTAACGAAGTTAACTACGACAAGCCAGAAAACGCACGTAGCAAAATTCTGTTTGAAAACCTTACTCCACTGCACGCCAACTCACGTTTGCGTATGGAGCGCGGTAACGGTTCAACAGAAGACCTCACCGCTCGTGTGCTGGATCTGGCTTCCCCGATTGGCCGTGGCCAGCGTGGTTTGATTGTGGCTCCGCCAAAAGCGGGGAAAACAATGCTGCTGCAGAATATTGCTCAGAGCATTGCTTATAACCACCCTGATTGCGTGCTGATGGTTCTGCTGATTGACGAACGTCCGGAAGAAGTAACCGAAATGCAGCGTCTGGTAAAAGGCGAAGTGGTCGCGTCTACGTTTGACGAACCAGCCTCCCGCCACGTTCAGGTTGCTGAAATGGTGATTGAGAAAGCAAAACGCCTGGTTGAACATAAAAAAGACGTTATCATTCTTCTCGATTCCATTACCCGTCTGGCGCGTGCTTATAACACCGTGGTACCGGCTTCAGGTAAAGTCCTGACTGGTGGTGTGGATGCGAATGCATTGCATCGCCCGAAACGTTTCTTCGGTGCTGCGCGTAACGTTGAAGAAGGCGGCAGCCTGACAATTATCGCAACTGCGCTGATTGATACCGGGTCCAAAATGGACGAGGTTATCTACGAAGAATTTAAAGGCACCGGTAACATGGAACTGCACTTGTCCCGTAAGATTGCGGAAAAACGCGTCTTCCCGGCAATCGACTACAACCGTTCCGGTACCCGTAAAGAAGAGCTGTTGACCACTTCTGAAGAACTGCAGAAAATGTGGATCCTGCGTAAAATTATCCACCCGATGGGGGAAATTGACGCAATGGAGTTCCTGATTAACAAGCTGGCGATGACGAAGACCAATGACGAGTTCTTCGACATGATGAAGCGCTCATAATTTCAGGTTAACTCGGGGAACGCCACGCACTGACGTGGCGTTTTTCTTTATCTGCTATAATTCCATCGCCAGCATTGAGGCTGGTAACATCCGGGCAGTGGAAGCAAAAAGAAGTAAGAGGATTTCGGATACCTTCGACATTTTTTGCGTATTACAATAGTGCCCTTTGCTTGTGCATGTAGCGCAGAGAGTTATTTAACGTGAATCTACTCGGTATGAGTACGGACATCCTGTGTGTCTTTTTCTTCACTTTCGCTTTCCTCTTTTTTGCCAGAAAAATGGCAAAACGGATTGGTCTTGTAGACCGTCCTAACTACCGAAAACGGCACCAGGGGCTCGTCCCTTTAGTCGGTGGTATCTCTGTCTATGTCGGTATTTGTGCGGCGTTTCTTGTCGCCAGCATTAATTCACTTTACTACGTCCCCCATGCAAAGTTGTATCTGACCTGCTCGGGTGTTCTGGTTCTGGTCGGCGCACTTGATGACAGGTTTGATATCAGCGTGAAATTCCGCGCTTTTGTTCAGGCCGCTATTGCCATTGTCATAATGGTTATGGGCAATTTGTATCTGAGCAGCCTGGGTCATGTGTTTGGCGCATGGGAAATGGAGCTTGGCCCCTTCGGTTATTTTCTGACTTTGTTCGCAGTGTGGGCTGCTATCAACGCCTTTAACATGGTTGATGGTATTGATGGCCTGCTGGGCGGGCTTTCCAGTGTTTCTTTTGCCGCGTTGGGTATCATCCTGTGGTTTAACGGCCAGGTGAGCCTGGCAATGTGGTGCTTTGCCATGATTGCCGCCATTATGCCTTACATTCTGCTCAACCTGGGTGTACTGGGGCGTCGCTATAAAGTTTTCATGGGCGATGCGGGCAGTACCCTGATTGGTTTTACCATTATCTGGATATTACTGGAAACCACACAGGGGGAGAACCCACCGATTAATCCGGTCACCGCGTTGTGGGTAATTGCCATTCCGCTGATGGATATGGTTGCCATTATGTACCGTCGGCTCCGGAAAGGCATGAGCCCCTTTTCACCTGATCGGCAGCATATTCATCACCTGATAATGCGGGCCGGTTTTTCATCCCGTCAGGCATTTGTCCTGATTACCCTGGCGGCAGCCTTGTTAGCCACTTTTGGCGTGCTGTGCGAGTATTTCCAACTGATGCCAGAATGGGGCATGTTGATGTGCTTTTTGCCTGCCTTTCTGCTGTACGGCTACTGTATAAAACGAGCATGGAAAGTTGTGCGTTTCATCAAACGTGTCAAACGGCGTATTCGTCGTAGCTCTCACCGTAATCCAACGTTAACCAAATAATTTTCGGGAAAACAATGAGACAAGAGTCAACTGATGAGCAATATGGGGTGGATAACCAGCTGGATATCCGTGAACTGTTTCGCACACTGTGGGCAGGAAAAGCATGGATTGCCGGTGTTGCCGTGCTGTTTGGGTTGCTGGCGCTTGTCTATAGCTTTCTTGCCAAACAAGAGTGGAGTGCTACCGCAATTACGGACCAGCCAACAGTCAATATGCTGAACAGCTTCTACTCTCAGCAGCAGTTTTTGCAAAACCTGGATATCAAATCATCACTGATTTCGCCCGACCAGCCTTCGCCAATGGCTGAGGCCTATAAAGAATTCGTGATGCAGTTGTCTTCCTGGGATACCCGGCGGGCATTTTGGTTGCAGACAGATTATTACAAACAGCGCCAGACCAGTAACAGTCATAATAATGCGGTATTGCTGGATGAGCTGATTAATAATATCCAGTTTATCCCTGCAGACCCGGCACATAACACTAACGACAGTACCCGCCTCGAGGCAGAAAATGCGCCATCAGCGAATAACCTGTTACGGCAGTACATCGCTTTCGCCAGCCAGCGTGCTGCTCATCATCTTAATGGTGAGCTGAGAGGTGCATGGGCGGCGCGTACCGTACAGATGCAGGCACAAATTAAACGCCAGGATGCAGTGGCGAAAGCGGTGTATCAGCGCAAGCTGCATAACATTCAGGCTGCGCTGGCGATAGCGGAGCAGCAAAATATTACTCATAACCAGCTTACCTCACCGGCTGAGGAACTGCCGCCTTCTGAATTGTTTATGTTGGGGCGCCCCCTGTTGAAAGCGCAACTGGAAAACCTGGAAGCAACCGGGCCTGATTACAATATGGATTACGAGCAAAATCGCGCCATGCTGGCTACGCTGGCGGTGGGGCCAGTACTTGATAATAACTTTCAAACATACCGCTATCTGAGAACACCGGAAGAACCGGTTAAACGGGACAGTCCGCGGCGTGTTTTCTTATTAGTAATGTGGGGCTTTATTGGTGCGTTGGTTGGGGCCGGAGTGGCTCTGGCACGCCGCAAGGCATAGCGAACTACCATTATAAAGTCTCCCAAAGAAAGAGAATAAACGTGAAAGTTTTAACCGTTTTTGGCACAAGACCTGAAGCTATCAAAATGGCTCCTTTGGTCCATGCTCTGGGAAATGACCCTTTTTTTGAGTCAAAAGTTTGTGTCACCGCCCAGCATCGGGAGATGCTGGATCAGGTGCTGCATCTTTTCTCAATCACTCCGGATTATGATTTAAATATCATGCAACCGGGTCAGGGGTTAACTGAAATCACTTGTCGAATCCTGGAAGGGTTAAAGCCCATCCTGATATCGTATCAGCCTGATGTGGTTCTGGTTCATGGTGACACCACCACTACCATGGCTACCAGCCTGGCGGCATTTTACCAGCGAATCCCCGTAGGGCATGTTGAGGCCGGGTTACGTACCGGGGATCTCTACTCACCCTGGCCGGAAGAAGCAAACCGGACATTAACTGGCCGGCTGGCACATTATCACTTTGCCCCCACAGATAACGCCCGCCAAAACCTGCTGCATGAAAATGTGGCAGACAGGCATATCTTTGTAACGGGGAATACCGTGATAGACGCGTTGCTGTCAGTCAGTGATCGCGCTTTGCAGGACAGCGCTTTGCGCCAACGAATGGAAAAGCACTACCCCTTCCTCAATAACGACAAGAAAACCATCCTGGTAACCGGGCATCGTCGGGAAAGCTTTGGCCGTGGGTTTGAGCAGATTTGCCATGCACTGGCGGAAATTGCTGCCAACTGGCCTGATGTGCAAATTGTCTATCCTGTGCATTTGAACCCTAACGTCAGTGAACCCGTTACCCGAATTCTGGGGCATGTTGAAAACGTGGCGCTGATTGAACCTCAGGATTATTTGCCTTTCGTATGGCTGATGAACCACGCCTGGCTCATCCTGACTGATTCAGGGGGGATTCAGGAGGAGGCACCTTCACTGGGTAAACCGGTCTTAGTGATGCGCGATACCACTGAGCGCCCTGAAGCGATTGATGCCGGAACAGTGAGGTTAGTGGGAACGAATAAAAGCAATATCGTTGCTGCTGTTACACAGTTGCTGACACAGGATGCTATTTACCAGCAAATGAGCAAAGCGCATAACCCTTATGGGGATGGCATGGCATGCCAGCGTATTTTAACCGCGTTAAAAAACAACCAGGTAACATTATGAATTTTTCTACCATATCCGTGATTGGTCTTGGCTATATTGGGTTACCCACGGCGGCGGCATTTGCCTCACGGCAGAAACAGGTTATTGGCGTGGATATCAATGCGCATGCTGTTGACACCATCAATCGTGGGGAAATTCATATTGTCGAACCCGAACTGGATCTCGTAGTAAAACAGGCCGTTCAGGAGGGTTATTTACGGGCATCAGAGGTACCGGTTGAAGCGGATGCTTACCTGATTGCGGTTCCCACACCATTTCAGGATGCTCATGCACCGGATATGCGCTTTGTCAGAGCGGCAACTGAATCCATTGCGCCGGTATTGAAAAAAGGCGCGCTGGTTATTCTGGAATCGACCTCCCCGGTAGGCAGTACCGAGCAAATGGCACAATGGCTGGCAGCACTGCGCCCTGATCTCACTTTCCCACAACAGGCAGGTGATAAGGCGGATGTGAATATCGCCTATTGCCCGGAACGCGTGTTACCCGGCCAGGTCATGGTGGAACTGATAAAAAATGACCGCGTAATTGGTGGGATGACACCAACATGCTCCACCCGCGCCAGCGCACTATATAACATTTTCCTGGAAGGGGAGTGTGTGGTAACGAATGCCCGCACTGCCGAGATGTGCAAACTGACTGAGAACAGTTTCCGTGATGTTAATATCGCGTTTGCGAACGAACTGTCACTGATTTGTGCCGAACAGGACATCAATGTATGGGAACTGATTCGCCTGGCTAACCGTCACCCACGCGTGAACATCTTGCAGCCCGGCCCTGGTGTCGGTGGGCACTGCATTGCGGTGGATCCCTGGTTTATTGTTTCACAAAATCCCCAGCAGGCACGCCTGATTCGCACAGCACGCGAAGTGAACGACTACAAACCACACTGGGTCATTGAACGGGTGAAAGCGACGCTGGCCGATTGCCTGGTAGAGAGTGGCCGCAAAGCCAGTGAACTCACCATTGCCTGTTTTGGCCTGGCATTTAAACCTAATATCGACGATTTGCGGGAAAGCCCGGCCATGGAAATCACCCGGTTAATTGCTGAGTGGCACAGTGGAACAACCCTGGTGGTAGAGCCTAACATTCACCAGTTACCGGCCAGTTTGGCTCATTGCCAACTGACAGAGACTCAGGATGCACTAAAACATGCCGATATTCTGGTTATGTTAGTGGATCACGCCCCATTCTGCGCGATTGCTCCGGAGGCAATTAAACAGCGTTGGGTGGTGGATACAAAAGGAGTCTGGCGATGAAAAAAGTGTTGGTGACAGGAGGGGCAGGTTTTATTGGCTCTGCCGTGGTGCGTTATATTCTTGAACAAACCCGTGATTCCGTGGTGGTGGTGGATAAACTGACTTATGCGGGTAACCTGTCATCCCTGGCGCCGGTTGCATCATTACCGGGGTTTGCATTTGAACAGGCTGATATTGGCGACGGACCTGAGATGGCGCGTATTCTGGATTCGTACCAGCCAGATGTCGTGATGCACCTTGCTGCAGAAAGCCATGTGGATCGTTCTATTGATGGTCCTGCTGCGTTTATCGATACCAATATTGTTGGCACTTATACCTTGCTGGAAGCGGCACGCCATTACTGGCAAACTCTGGAGCCGGTTAAAAAGCAGGCATTCCGTTTCCACCATATTTCTACCGATGAAGTCTATGGTGATCTGCACGGCAGCAACGGCTTCTTCACCGAACAAACACCTTATGCACCCAGCAGCCCCTACAGTGCGTCCAAAGCCGCCAGCGATCATCTGGTGCGTGCATGGTCCCGTACTTATGGCCTGCCTGTCATAGTGACTAACTGTTCTAACAACTACGGCCCATATCATTTCCCGGAAAAACTCATACCGCTGACCATTCTTAATGGCCTGGCTGGAAAACCGCTGCCAGTGTATGGCGATGGGCAACAGATTCGCGACTGGTTGTATGTTGATGACCATGCCAGGGCACTTTACCTGGTGGCAACCACGGGTAAAACCGGTGAAACCTGGAATATTGGTGGTCATAATGAGCGCACGAATCTGGAAGTGGTCGAAACGGTTTGTGCTCTTCTGGAAGAGTTGGTGCCAGAGAAACCAACTGGTGTCAGCCATTATCGTGACTTAATCACATTTGTTGCTGACAGACCAGGGCACGATGTGCGTTATGCCATTGATGCAGCCAAAATTGCCCGGGAACTGGGTTGGCTTCCGCAGGAATCATTTGAAAGTGGGATGCGCAAAACGGTTATCTGGTATTTGTCGCATAAAACGTGGTGGCAGCAGGTGCTGGATGGTTCTTATCAGGGCCAACGTTTGGGGCTGCCAGGTAAAGAGAAGGAGTAACGCATGAAGGGAATTATTCTTGCAGGGGGAACGGGGACACGTCTTCACCCCATTACGCGTGGTGTCTCCAAGCAGTTATTACCTGTGTACGACAAACCCATGATTTACTACCCGCTGTCTGTGCTGATGTTGGCGAAAATTCGCGATATTCTCATCATTACGACGCCGGAAGATAAACCTTATTTTCAACGTTTGCTTGGCTCCGGTGACGAGTTTGGCGTACACCTGAGTTACGCTGAACAGCCAAGCCCCGATGGGCTGGCACAGGCTTTTCTGATTGGTGAAACCTTTCTTGATGGTGATGCCTCCTGCCTGGTTCTTGGCGACAATATCTTTTTTGGTCAGGGGTTCAGCCCTAAACTGCATCATGCAGCCTCACGTAAGCAAGGCGCTACAGTCTTTGGCTACCAGGTGATGGACCCTGAGCGTTTTGGCGTCGTGGATTTTGATGATAATTTCCGGGCGCTGTCTATTGAAGAAAAACCGCAAAAACCAAAATCCAACTGGGCAGTAACCGGGTTGTATTTTTATGACAACAAGGTAGTGGACTATGCTCGCCAGGTGAAGCCGTCACCGCGCGGCGAACTGGAAATCACTTCAATTAACCAAATATATCTGGAGCAAGGTGAGTTGTCGGTAGAAAAACTGGGCCGTGGTTTTGCCTGGCTGGATACTGGTACTCACGATAGCCTGCTGGAAGCCAGCTCTTTTGTGCAAACAGTAGAAAAGCGCCAGGGCTTCAAAATTGCCTGCCTTGAAGAGATAGCCTGGCGTAACGGTTGGCTGGATGACGACGATGTCCGCCGTGCAGCACAGGCTCTGGCGAAGACTGGGTACGGCCAGTACCTGCAGGAGTTGTTACGTGGTTATTCACGCAAGCGTTGAACCCCTTGAATGGGAAAGCACCTTTTTCAACATTCATTCGGGAATTATCCATTTTTCCGATTCTGCTGCGCCACTCACTGTGGCGCAATTGACTTGTTGGTCACGGGTACAGGCAAAAATTGACGCCGCCGATACCGCCCGGCTGTCGGCTTTGCAGACACTGGGGTTTCAGGTGGTGGAAGCAGAAATGGATTTTGTGTTGAGTGTAGATCTCCCTCCTGGCGGGCAGTCTGAACCACTTCCCATTGCCAGGGAACATGATATTCCTGCGTTGCGTACCTTAGCTGAAACATTGTTCACTCACAGCCGTTTTGGTACGCCATGGTATGCGCCTGGCGAAAGCGGGCGTTTTTATGGTCAGTGGGTGGAAAATGCAGTACGGGGGACTTTTGATGATGTTTGCCTGCTGGCTTATGATGCCACAGGTCTGATCTCAGGGTTTGTTACCCTACGGCGGTTACCCGGCAACCAGGCAAGAGTCGGGCTGTTGGGCGGTAAGGGTGCTGGGGCAGTATTAATGGCACTGGCACAAGGCTGGTGCCGGCAGCAAAAAATAGCGGGCTTACATGTCGCAACGCAGTTTGGCAATTTGCCAGCGTTGCGCCGCTATGTTTTAAGTGGTGCACAGCCAGTTGGCACAGCGTACTGGCTCTACAGGTGAGAAAAGATGATTCCTTTTAATGCCCCACCCATAGTGGGAACTGAACTTGAATATATGCAATCTGCGATGGAAAGCGGGAAGTTATGTGGTGATGGCGGGTTTACTCGCCGCTGCCAGCAATGGATGGAGCATCGCTTTTCCTGTAAGAAAGTCCTGTTAACGCCATCCTGCACCGCTTCTCTGGAAATGGCCGCCATGCTGATTGATATTCAGCCGGGCGATGAAGTGATAATGCCTTCATTTACTTTCGTCTCTACAGCGAATGCCTTTGTGCTGCGCGGGGCAAAAATCGTGTTTGTTGATATTCGCCCGGATACGATGAACATTGATGAAACGAAAATTGAAGCTGCCATTACCGAAAAAACCCGTGCGATTGTGCCGGTTCATTACGCCGGTGTTGCCTGTGAGATGGGTACCATCATGCGTCTTGCAGAACAGTATAATCTCTATGTGATTGAAGATGCGGCTCAAGGGGTGATGTCGACCTGGCAAGGTCGGGCACTGGGGACTATTGGCCATATTGGCTGCTTTAGTTTTCATGAAACCAAAAACTACACAGCCGGTGGAGAAGGTGGTGCAACGCTGATTAACGAGGCATCGCTGATCGAACGGGCTGAAATCATTCGTGAAAAAGGCACTAACCGCAGCCAGTTCTTTCGTGGGCAAGTGGATAAATACACCTGGCGTGATCTTGGCTCAAGCTACCTGATGGCAGACTTACAGGCGGCTTACCTGTGGGCACAACTGGAAGTGGCTGATCGGGTAAATGAGCAGCGTGTTGCTCTGTGGAACAACTATTTCCGTGCTCTGGAACCTCTGGCGCGGGCAGGGCGCATTGAGTTACCCACCATCCCGGCAAACTGCCGCCACAATGCGCATATGTTCTATATCAAATTGCGTGATATGGATGATCGCAATGCGCTGATTGCGTTTTTGAAAGAAGCGGAGATCCTGGCTGTTTTCCATTATATTCCGTTGCATTCCAGCCCGGCAGGTCTGAGTTTTGGCGAATTTCATGGAGAAGACCACTTCACTACGGCAGAAAGTGAACGCCTGCTGCGGTTGCCTTTATTCTATAATCTGGCACCAGTTAATCAGCGCACGGTTATCACTACGCTATTGAGTTACTTCTCCTGATGTCATTAGCCAGAGCAAGTGTGTGGACCGCCGCGTCCACACTGGTCAAGATAGCTGCAGGTTTATTAGTCGTTAAATTACTGGCGGTTTCATTCGGTCCTTCCGGTGTTGGTCTGGCTGGAAACTTCCGCCAGTTGGTTACTGTATTAGGTGTCATGGCGGGGGCAGGGATTTTTAATGGCGTGACACGAAGTATTGCGCAGCATCATCACGACAACTCGGCATTACAACGAGTGGTAGGTAGTGCATCGGCTATTGTCCTGGGTTTTTCGGCTTTGCTCGCGGTTTTCTTTGTGCTGGCAGCCCGGCCCGTCAGTATTGCTTTGTTTGGTTCCAGTGATTATCAGGGGCTGATTTGCCTGGTGGCTCTGGTACAAATGGGCATAGCCTGGGCAAACCTGGTCCTGGCTGTACTCAAAGGTTTTCGGGATGCCGCCGGGAATGCACTGGCATTGATGACCGGGAGTGTTGTTGGTGTTGTAGCTTACTATATTTGCTACCGGCTGGGCGGTTACCATGGTGCGTTATTGGGGATTGCCTTAGTGCCGGCGCTGATTGCTTTGCCTGCGTCCTGGGTGCTATGGCGCAGGGGGAGAATCCCGCTGACCTGGTTCCGCCCCCGTTGGGATAATGCGCAGAGCCGCCTGTATGTACGTTTTACCATCATGGCTCTGATGACGACTGTCACGTTGCCTGTCGCCTGGGTAATGATGCGTAACTTGCTGGCAGCGCATTACTCCTGGGAAGCCGTGGGTATCTGGCAAGGGGTAACCAGTATTTCAGACGCCTACCTGCAGTTTATTACCGCGTCATTTAGTGTCTATTTACTTCCGACCTTGTCGCGTCTGACGGAAAAAAAAGATATTTCCCGTGAATTAGGCAAAGCTTTCCGGTTTGTGATCCCGGCGGTGATGGCCGCCAGTTTTATGGTCTGGTTGCTGCGGGATTTTGCTATCTGGTTACTGTTTTCCCACCAGTTTGCTGCAATGCGTGACTTGTTTGCCTGGCAACTGACCGGGGACGTATTCAAAGTCAGTGCTTATGTCTTTGGTTACCTGGTGATTGCAAAAGCCTCACTGCGTTGTTATTTGCTGACAGAAGTCAGCCAGTTTGTCTTACTGACAGGCTTTTCTCACTGGCTTATTCCGGCACATGGTGCACTGGGTGCCGCGCAGGCCTATATGGCGACTTATCTTGTTTATTTTGCGCTTTGTTTTAGCGTATTTTTTATCTGGCGCAGACAATGACTACTCTGATTCATGTGTTAGGTTCGGATATCCCGCACCATAACCAAACTGTTCTCACTTTTTTCAGCGAACACCTTGCTACAGAAACGTCCGCGAGCCGCACTTTTTTCGTCGTCTCATCTGATTCTGGCATTGTAGCGCAGTACCCAGCGCTGGATATCACCTGCTTTCCCTCAAAAAAAACCTTGTGTGAAGCAGTCAAACAACAGGCAAAGCAGCGGCGTGAGCTGCGTTTCTTTTTCCACGGGCAATTTAATCCGGGAATCTGGCTGGCATTGCTTTCCGGTGCTATTAAGCGACATCAGGCCTGGTGGCATATTTGGGGGGGTGACCTGTATGAAACATCACACAGCCTTCGTTACCGGCTGTTTTACCTGTTACGCCGTCTGGCACAACGCCGGGTAGGTCGGGTATTTGCAACACGAGGTGATCTGGATTATTTCCGGACTCGTGCGCCACGGGTACCTGGCGAGTTGCTCTATTTCCCAACGCGTATGGACCCGGCTTTGAATTCGCTTGAGGCAGTGAAGAAAACCGGGCCACTGACTGTGCTGGTGGGTAACTCTGGCGACCCGACCAATGCCCACGTTGCTGCGCTAAAGGCGGTGCATAAGCAATTTGGTGATACTGTTCAGGTGGTGGTGCCGATGGGTTATCCACCCAATAATCAGGCTTATATTGATACCGTCACTCAGGTGGGGCAGTCGATGTTTTCTGCCGGAAATATTACTATTTTGCGAGATAAGCTGGCGTTTGATGACTATCTCACGCTGTTACGCCAGTGCGACCTCGGTTATTTCATTTTTGAACGTCAGCAAGGGATTGGTACACTATGCTTGTTAATTCAGGCGGGCATACCCTGCGTGCTAAGCCGCAAGAATCCTTTCTGGCGGGACATGGCAGAACAACATGTGCCCGTTTTGTTCAGTGATGATACGCTGACTGAGGCACTGATTCATGAAGCGCAGCGCGAGCTCTCGTTGGTAGATAAGAACACTATCGCATTTTTTAATCCTGCCTATATTGCGGGCTGGAAACACGTTATTCACCTTGCCTCGGGAGATTTGGCATGAGTCTGGTTGAGTTTGGTGGCCTGTTTATTGTCTGGCTGCTATCCATCCTGTTTATTGGCACGCTGACGTTACAGGAGTTTCGTCGGGTGCGCTTCAGTTTTAATGTCTTTTTTTCGTTGTTGTTTTTGCTGACGTTTTATTTCGGCTTCCCGCTTACCTGTACGCTCTATTTTCGCTTTAATACCGATGTCGCGCCGCCGGGTATTCTGTTGCAGGCGTTACTGTCCGCCACCAGTTTTTATGCCATTTATTATGTGGTTTATAAAACCCGGCTGAGGAAAACGTCTGCTCCTGTTCAGCTTTTTTTCCGCATGAACCGCGTAGAAACCCAGCTTACTTGTGGGCTGCTGATGGTGATTTCTCTGGTGACGTTGGGTATTTTCTTTGCCCACAATGGATTCCTGTTGTTTCGTTTGCACTCATACAGCCAAATCTTCTCAAGCGAAGTGTCGGGTGTGGCGCTTAAGCGTTTCTTTTATTTCTTTATTCCGGCCATGCTTGTAGTTTATTCCCTTTACCAAACCAAACGTGCCTGGCTGTTTTTTCTGGTCAGTACGGTTGGTTTTGGCTTGCTGACGTATGTGATTGTAGGTGGGACCCGGGCAAATATTATTATCGCGTTTGCTATTTTCCTGTTTATTGGGCTGATTCGTGGCTGGATAACGCTGTGGATGCTGGCATGCGCAGGGGTTCTGGGTATCGTTGGTATGTTCTGGCTGGCTCTGAAGCGTTATGGGCTGGATGTCCGCGGCGCTGAGGCATTCTATACCTTCCTGTATTTAACACGAGATACCTTCTCTCCCTGGGAGAATCTGGCGTTGTTGATACAGCACTATGGTGAGATTCATTTCCAGGGAGTGGCGCCGTTATGGCGTGATTTTTATGTTTTTATCCCTTCATGGTTGTGGCCGGAGCGCCCACATCTGGTGCTGAATACCGCAAATTATTTCACCTGGGATGTGTTGAATAACCATTCCGGGCTGGCAATATCACCGACCCTGATTGGTTCGTTATTGGTGATGGGCGGCGTGGGTTTTATTCCCCTTGGGGCAGTTGCTGTAGGGGGGATAATTAAATGGTTTGACTGGCTGTACGCGTTGGGGCAAAACAGCGAAAACCGCTATGTTACTGCGATACTGCACAGCTTTTGCTTTGGCGCTATTTTTAACATGATTGTGCTCGCGCGCGAAGGGCTGGATGCCTTTGGCTCACGAGTGGTGTTCTTTATGGTTATCTTTGGTGCCTGCCTGGTAGCCGCTAAGCTGCTTTATTGGCTATTTGACGTGAGTGGGTTGGTGAAAACACCACTCCGTCCTGAGGCTCAGGTTTCCACCACTTCAAACTCCTGACAAATACATCATGAAAACAACATTAATGGTGCCTGAATACCGTATCCGGCATCTGAATATTCTCGGCTGGCGTAATATGGCTCACGCTTTGGAAGCTTTATGGCCTGACGGTGTGTTATGTAAGGGCACATTAATTGCTATCAACGCAGAGAAAGTGTTGGTCACCGAAGATGATACGGCGATTCGTGAACTGGTTGACCGGGCGGAATATAAATATGCTGACGGCATCAGTGTTGTACGGGCTATTCGTAAAAAATACCCACAGGCTCAGGTATCTCGTGTCGCGGGCGCAGATCTGTGGGAAGCCATGATGGAAAAGGCCGGAAGTACCGGAGCAGCGGTGTTCTTATTAGGAGGAAAGCCTGAGGTATTGCAGGAAACGGCTAATAAATTAAAGGCCTGCTGGAATGTGAATATTGTCGGTATGCAGGATGGCTATTTTAAGCCAGAGATGCAACAAGCAGTGTTTGAGCGAATCAAACACAGTGGTGCAGAATTTGTTACGGTTGCTATGGGGTCGCCCAGGCAGGAAAAGGTCATGCGAGACTGCCAAAGGGTTCACCCTGATGCGTTATATATGGGGGTCGGTGGCACCTATGATGTTTTTACCGGCCATGTTAAGCGCGCACCTCGATTTTGGCAGAACCTGGGGCTTGAGTGGCTCTATCGCTTGCTGTCACAGCCCAGCCGCCTTGGCCGTCAGTTGCGTTTAGTGCGTTTTTTACGCTGGTATTATTCAGGGCAACTTTAATTCTTGTTCTGTGTCGCTGGCAGCCTGTCTGCTGCCAATGACTTATCCCGTCGCTTTTTCCTTCCTGTGGCTTTATCTGACACTACGGTTGTCCCGTTATTCAATTTGCTATTTCCGCAAAATTCATCAAGTATTGCCCACTTTTAAACTTCCCGGCACGCAAGTGTAGCGGGAAACACAAGAACCGGCATAACCGGGCAGCTTTCGAAGTACAGGAACGTTTCTATGGCAACACAACCAAACACTCTGCAGCGTGGCTTACAGGCGCGGCACATCGAACTTATTGCATTAGGGGGCACAATCGGGGTTGGGCTGTTTATGGGGGCATCCAGCACCCTTAAATGGGCAGGGCCTTCTGTTATGCTTGCATACCTGCTGGCTGGGGTATTTGTCTTTCTCATTATGCGCTCAATGGGGGAGATGCTCTTCCTTGAACCTGTAGCAGGCTCATTTGCGGTATATGCTCACCGTTATCTCGGCCCGTACTGGGGGTATTTAACTGCCTGGTCATACTGGTTCATGTGGATGGCTGTAGGTATATCGGAAGTCACTGCGGTAGGGGTTTATACCCAGTTCTGGTTCCCTGAGTTGCCACAATGGATCCCGGCGCTGACTGCCGTTGCTCTGGTGGCTGTGGCTAATCTGGCTGCTGTACGTTTGTATGGCGAAATCGAATTCTGGTTTGCGATGATTAAGGTAACCACCATTATTGTGATGATAGTGGTTGGTCTGGCGGTGATTTTCTTTGGTTTTGGGCACCATGGGCAACCGGTCGGGCTGCATAATCTCACCGCTCATGGCGGGTTCTTTGCCGGGGGCTGGAAAGGCTTTTTAACCGCGCTGTGTATTGTAGTGGCGTCTTACCAGGGTGTGGAGCTGGTGGGGATTACAGCTGGAGAAGCACAAAACCCGCAGGTGACCTTGCGCCGGGCTATCAGTAAAATCTTTTGGCGTATCCTGATTTTTTATGTTGGCGCTATTTTCATTATTGTCTCGCTGTTTTCCTGGCAGGATGTAGGTGGTAGTGGCAGCCCCTTTGTGCTGACCTTTGCGCGTATTGGCATTACTTCCGCCGCTGCGATTATTAATGTCGTGGTGCTGACGGCCGCGCTCTCAGGCTGTAATAGTGGTATGTATAGCTGCGGACGCATGTTGTATGCCCTGGCTAAAAATGGCCAGCTACCCGCTAAGCTGGCCCATGTATCACGCCATGGCGTGCCTGTTGTCGCTGTTGCAGTTTCGGTGGTCATCCTGCTGCTTGGGTCCGGTTTGAATTACGTTATTCCATCGCCACAGCGTGTCTTTGTTTATGTATACAGTGCCAGTGTGTTACCGGGTATGTTGCCCTGGTTTGTTATCCTGGTGAGCCAGTTGCGTTTCAGGGCGGTTCACCAGCACGCAATGGCATCGCATCCGTTCCGGTCAATGCTGTTCCCGTGGGCAAACTACCTGACGCTGGCTTTCCTGGCTTGTGTACTGGTAGGTATGGGGTTAAACCCAGAAACGCGTGTCTCACTGATTGTGGGCGTCGCTTTCCTCGGGGGGATTTCACTGATTTGGTGTGTATTACGAAATAAGCGGGTTAAAAATGTGCAGGAACCAGCTAAATAAGCGACAGGTTGCACAGAACATAACCAAACGCGCTTTTTATTTAAAAAAAGCACTAGACAGGTGGGCACTAAGTCCGTAATATCCGCCTCCGCAACGGCGCTACGCGCCCGTAGCTCAGCTGGATAGAGCGCTGCCCTCCGGAGGCAGAGGTCTCAGGTTCGAATCCTGTCGGGCGCGCCATTTAGTGAGGCGCTTTGAGCTGCGGTGGTAGAATGACCGCGAAAGATTTACAGTGGTGGCTATAGCTCAGTTGGTAGAGCCCTGGATTGTGATTCCAGTTGTCGTGGGTTCGAGTCCCATTAGCCACCCCATTATTTAGTGGAATGCGAAGGTGGCGGAATTGGTAGACGCGCTAGCTTCAGGTGTTAGTGTCCTTACGGACGTGAGGGTTCAAGTCCCTCCCCTCGCACCACAACTTAGGTTTTAAAAAAGTAAAATAGCAGTATTTCGGCGAGTAGCGCAGCCTGGTAGCGCAACTGGTTTGGGACCAGTGGGTCGGAGGTTCGAATCCTCTCTCGCCGACCATTTTAGAACCCCGCTTCGGCGGGGTTTTTTTGTATCTGAAATAATGGTTATTCAGCATAAATCGTTACTTACCTCCCTTTGTTGCGATTTAGCAACTCGCTCCTCAGAAATTGTCTCCAGTCAGTAACATTTAACATTATGATTTTAAAGGCTTGTTGTTCGAGTGGTTTTTGCCTGTCGTTAATGCCCGACATTCAGTGTTTACCAGAGGAATATGGCATGTTCAGATGTGGTGAGAAAGCCCGCCATCCGTGGCCTGAGGCCTGAATAATCTGACTGTAACTTTGGCATCATTTGTGCAAGAATAGACGGGTAGATGCTCATTCCACCTGTTATGTTCGCTTTATGCCTCATAATGCCAGGAATGATGCAGAGCCCTTTGCGGTGCTTATCGTCCAAAGACAGATGTCGGTTTCACCCTCATCAAACACCATGGACATAACGTTGAGTGAAGCACCAAGCTTGTTGTTATATGACCTGATTTAACACCTGCCCAGTGGGCAGGTGTTTTTTTATGGGAAGAAGGGGCTGTTAGCTTTTTGGCTTATCACTGGGGGTAACACTCAACAACAGGCCTTCCCGGCGCATGGTTGCTGCTTCAGCGGGCTCTTTCAGACGGTCGAGAGTATCTGCCAGTAAGGCATAATCTTCGGCGTCCGGGCGCTGTTTCAGTGCGGCACGAAACGCCAGACTGGCTTCCTGCCATTCTGCGTGTTGCATTAGTAACTGCCCTAACGTGCGCCATAATAACGGACGGTCACCCTGTAGTTTGATTTGCTGACGCAATGCTTTTTCCAGCACAGACGGATCGCCTGACTTGAGCTGTGGCATCAGTGTCACCAGCCGGTCATCGTACTGGCGTTTTAAACCGGCCAGAATAATTTTCTCTGCACTGGTGTGATCGTTACACTCAATCAGACGTTTTGCCATCGCTACTTGCAATATGGTTTGCTGGCGGGTTTTGCGTGGCTGATTCTTCCACCAGTTATTCAACCCTTCGCTACCTTGCTCGGCCATAGCCTGGTTAATCAATCCCAGCCATGCCTGTTCTTGCAGCGCTTCGCGATGCGCATCATCTGCAACTCCGGCTTTTGCCATAGAAGGGAGAATATCAAGCAAGGCATTCCATGCCCCCGTACGAATGTAAGCCTGTTCAGCAAGACGCAATACTTCCGGGTGACGTGGCGCAATATCCAGAAGCTTGTCCACACCATGTCGGGCCGCGTGATCTTCATTGCGGGCCAGTTGCAAACGTACCCGGGTAATATCTACCGGGATCTGGTCGTTGTCGGCCAGCTCAGCGGCTCGTTCCAGATGCTGATTAGCGCGCGTTTCATCGCCTCGCTGCTGAGCCGCTTCAGCTGCCAGTAAGTAGTTCACCAGAGGTTGCTCTGCATGATCGGCATTTTTAGCCATCAGTTTCTCGACTTGCTGGTAATCCCCTTCGGCGAGTTTTAGCAAGGCCTGCCGGGTTTGCTTACGTGCGCGTGTGCGTTTGCGGCCCACAAACCAGCCATGGGTACGTGCACCGGTTCTGAATACTTTACGCAGCAGCAATTCAACCGCGAACAGCACCAGCATCAGCAGGACCAGCATGATAACCAACCCGGTTACACTGGTTTCAATGTTGTAATTATCTGTCTGAATCAGTACGTACCCTTGATGCCCTGCCAGCATTGGGCCAAGCACGATGCCTGCAATCAATAATAAAAACAGCAACAAGACTTTCAGCATGATTACTCTCCCTGTGCCGGCTGTGCAGTTATGTTGCCGGAGCCTGCGCTAACGCCTGGTTGGGACAATAAGTTGCGCACGCGTGTTTGCATTAATTTTTCCAGAATTGGCTGGCTTTGCAGTGAATCCGGGACATCCATGCTGATATCTTGCTGACTCAGCGAATCCAGGCTTTGCAGAAAGGCTTTAGTCGCTGCGTCGTTGGTATCGTAATAAGCGCGTACCCAGGTCGAGACATTTTCCAGCGCCTGTTTATATACTTCGTTTTGATGGCGCGGAACCGCCTGGGCGGCCACTAATAAGCGTGAGCGCAGGTTTTCGCGCAGGTAAACATCCTGGTTTGGTGCCAGTAACGGGACTGCCGTCTCATCCCTGCGGCGTATGGTGATAAAACTGTCCATAAAGTTGTGCCAGCTCTTCGTCAGGTTTTCACGCCACTGGCTAAAGGAACCAGACAGCTCACTGCTGTCATCATCCATTGGCGTGTCATCAGTGGTGTTATCTGCAAGACGAAGGTTATCAATCTGGTTGGTAAGCTGATTAAGCTGCAGAATAATACCGTCATAATCAACTTGTGTCAGGGAAGACAATGTGGATAAATCTTGCGTGATTGCTCGGCGGGCAGGGAGCAAACTGGGGTCATTCATGTCAGCCAGACTGGCATCGGCACTTTTCAGTAACGCCGCTGCCGTAGTGACATCCTGGTCGCTCCATAACTTCCTGGCGGCCAGTTTTACCAGAAAGTCCGCCTGTGACAGCATCCATGTTTTTGCATCTGAACCAGAAATGGTCGCCACTTTTTGTTCCAGCTCAGAGAGTTGCGTTGCCTGGGCCAGTTGCTGTTTATGTGCCTGCGCGAGCGCACTGGCCTGTGCTTCAACGGTTTTTTGCAACGCGGCATTCTGCTGCGTTTGCTGATGCTGCAAAGCGGTTAACTGATCAATTATGGTATCGCTGGTCGATGTTTGTGTTGCCAGTTGATGTTTAGTCCAGGTCCACATCCCGGCACCACAAGCCAGCGCAATGGCGATTGCAACCACGCCTAACGCGATTCCTGCCTTTCCACTATGCTTTTTCTTGTCTTCCGCATGACGTATTGTGCCGGTGTTTTGTGATACTGGAGTTTCTTCCACCCGAGTTTCGTCAGTTGCGGCGGAGTCGCTATGTTGTTCCGTCATTATGGCATCCCATTAATAAAGTGATTGCAGGGTGCGCAAAAGCGCATCGTTATCAGCATGTTCGGCGACAGTGATTTCTTCCCAGCCCAATTCCCGGGCAACCTGTGCCAGCCGTTCGCTGACGACTACAAGCCGGCAGCGGAATAACCAGTTAGTTCGATATAATTCGGGAATCGTGTTCGTCAGTTGCGTGAGCATCTCGCCACTTGTCACCACCAGTATGCGGATCCCACGATTTTGCCAGCGCCAGGCCTCTTCAAGGCCATCATACTGGCAGGGTTGGCGTTGGTAACATTCGCAGATTGTCACAGCCGCACCTCGTTCACTCAGCGTGTCAGAGAGCAATTCCCGCCCACCATTGCCACGCAAAATAAGCGCACGTTTCCCGGCAACATTCTGTAATTCAGGTAATTGTAGCAAGGTTTCGCTGGTTTCCCGATCCCGTGGGTAGCTAATTGGCAGCCCGCTCACGGTATGCAGTGCCAGAGCAGTAGTGCGCCCAACGGCAAATGCCCGGATATGACCTGGCCAGGTTGACCGGGTTGCTGTAAGCTCGCTCTGGGCAAATTGCACCGCGTTCCGGGAAACAGCAAACAGTAAGTCGCCCTGCACAAGCTCGCCCAGTAACGCCGGGAGTTGGCTTAATGCATTCCCCCGGGCGAATTCAATCAAAGGAAAGTGCCAGGCCTCTCGCCCGAGAGCCCTGAGACGGCTAACCAGCGCTTCCCCATCAGGCGATGGGCGAGTGACCAAAATACTCATTGCGGTTTTTCACCTTGATAAACGTCGTGAAGAATTTGGCTCGCACCGCGTGCCAATAGTTCTTCAGCGAGACTAATACCCATTGTTTCAGCCTGGTCCGGTTCACCACGGCGCTCACCTGCGATGATTTGTGAACCATCCGGTGCGCCAACCAGTGCCCGTAACCATAACTGGCCATTTTCCAACACTGCAAAACTACCAATTGGTACCTGGCAACCACCTTCCAGACGTGTATTCATTGCCCGCTCGGCAATTACCCGAATAGCCGTATCGGTATCATGCAGTGGCGCGAGTAATTCACGAGTCCATGTATCAGTGAGGCGGCATTCAACACCCACCGCACCTTGCCCAACGGCTGGCAGGCTTACCTCTGGTGCCAGCGCTTCACGAACCCGTTCTTCCAGTCCAAGGCGTTTTAAGCCAGCCACAGCCAGAATAATGGCATCATATTCACCGCTATCCAGTTTACCCAGCCGGGTACCGACATTGCCGCGTAATGAGCGAATTTGCAGGTCAGGGCGGCGTGCCGCAATTTGGCACTGGCGACGCAGGCTGGATGTTCCTACTACTGCACCTTGTGGAAGTGAGTCAAGGCTGGTGTAGTGGTTGGATACAAACGCATCGCGTGGATCTTCCCGCTGGCAAATGGTGACCAGCCCCAGGCCTTCGGGAAAGGCAACTGGTACATCTTTCATTGAGTGAACGGCGATATCAGCCCGATTCTCCAGCATCGCCAGTTCGAGTTCTTTGACAAACAAGCCCTTACCACCCACTTTTGCGAGGGGAGTGTCAAGCAAGACATCACCACGAGTGACCATCGGAACCAGTTCAACCTGCAAACCCGGGTGGTATGCCTGCAAACGTTGTTTGACATATTGTGCTTGCCACAGCGCAAGCGGGCTTTGCCGGGTGGCAATTCGTAATACTTTGTCTACCATGCTAGTTACCGTAAAAAACGCTTGAATATCATCCTACCATTGTTAGAGGAAGCGTGTCAGTTTCAACGGGGTTTATCCTGAAAGTGTCAGTTTAAGTGTATTAAGATGCGCCCGAATGCTAGACTTACTTAGCGCATCTTTCTTTACGGTCAATGCTCGTGGTGTTAAATTGATCACGTTTTCACCAATTGCCAGCCTGTTCATTCTATAATCATTAAAGGCAGCATGCGGATTACGTTTTTGAAATACTGTAACCAATCAGGCGATACGTCTTGTACCTCTATATTGAGACTCTTAAACAGAGACTGGATGCCATAAACCAACTGCGCGTGGATCGCGCCCTGGCTGCAATGGGACCCGCTTTTCAGCAGGTTTACAGTCTGCTGCCTACATTATTGCATTGCCATCATCCGCAAATGCCGGGGTACCTTGATGGCAACGTTCCCCATGGAATTTGTCTGTACACGCCTGATGATACACAACGCCATTATCTGGACAGCCTTGAGCTGAAATATGGCGCTTTCCCGCAAGAAGAAAACACCAGTGAATTACCCATTACTGGTGTGTACTCCATGGGGAGCACTTCATCGGTTGGGCAAAGTTGTTCGTCTGATTTGGATATTTGGGTGTGTCATCAGGCGTGGCTGGACAATGAAGAACGCCGTTTGCTCCAGCGCAAGTGTGCGTTACTGGAGGGCTGGGCTGCGTCGTTAGGCGTGGAAGTCAGTTTCTTCCTGATCGATGAAAACCGTTTTCGTCATAACGAGAGCGGGAGTCTGGGTGGCGAAGATTGCGGTTCTACACAGCATATTTTACTGCTGGACGAATTTTACCGCACCGCAGTGCGCCTGGCCGGGAAACGTATTCTGTGGAATATGGTGCCCTGTGACCAGGAAGAGAGCTATGACGACTATGTTATGAAACTCTATGCGCAAGGCGTGCTGACCCCTAACGAATGGTTGGATCTGGGTGGGCTGAGCTCATTGTCTGCGGAAGAATACTTCGGCGCCAGTTTATGGCAGTTGTATAAAAGTATTGATTCCCCGTATAAAGCCGTGCTGAAAACGCTGTTGCTGGAAGCGTATTCCTGGGAATATCCCAATACCAGTCTGTTAGCCAAAGACATCAAACAACACCTGCATAACGGTGAAATTGTCTCGTTCGGGCTCGATGCGTACTGCATGATGCTGGAACGGGTTACCCAGTATTTAACTGCAATAGAAGATACCACTCGCCTTGACCTGGTTCGCCGCTGTTTTTATCTGAAAGTATGCGAAAAACTCAGTCGGGAGCGTGCCTGTGTTGGTTGGCGGCGTGAGGTTATCGGGCAGTTAGTGAAAAGCTGGGGCTGGGATGAACAACGCCTGGCTATGCTGGATAACCGGGCTAACTGGAAAATTGACGAAGTCCGCAATGCTCATAATGAATTGCTGGATGCGATGATGCAAAGCTATCGCAACCTGATTCGTTTTGCCCGTCGCAACAATCTGAGTGTCAGTGCCAGCCCACAAGATATCGGGGTTCTGACGCGTAAGCTCTATGCCGCCTTTGAAGCTCTGCCGGGGAAAGTCACCCTGGTTAACCCACAAATATCGCCAGACCTGTCTGAACCGAATCTGACCTTTATTCATGTACCGCCAGGCCGGGCAAATCGTTCGGGGTGGTATCTGTATAACCGTGCACCGCATATGGACACGATTATCAGCCATCAGCCACTGGAATATAACCGTTATCTGAACAAACTGGTGGCCTGGGCCTACTTCAATGGTTTATTAACACCGCGTACCCGCCTGTTCATTAAAGGCAATGGTATCTGTGACCTGGCAAAATTGCAGGAAATGGTGTCGGATGTATCCCATCATTTCCCTATCAGGCTGCCAGCGCCAACACCTAAGGCATTGTACAGCCCATGCGAAATTCGCCATCTCGCGATTATTGTCAACCTGGAATATGACCCGACGACGGCGTTTCGTAACCAGGTGGTGCATTTTGATTTCCGTAAGCTGGATGTCTTTAGTTTCGGTGAAGAACAAAAATGCCTGATTGGCAGTATTGATTTGCTGTATCGCAACTCATGGAATGAAGTGCGTACTCTGCATTTCAATGGCGAGCAGGCCATGATTGAAGCGTTAAAAACGATTTTGGGTAAAATGCACCAGGATGCAGCGCCACCAGACAACGTTGAGGTATTTTGCTACAGCCAGCATTTGCGTGGGTTAATTCGTACCCGTGTTCTGCAACTGGTTTCTGAATGTATTGAGTTACGCTTGTCGAGCACACGTCTTGAACCCGGGCGTTTTAAAGCGTTGCGTGTTGCCGGGCAAACCTGGGGACTGTTCTTTGAACGGTTGAATGTGTCTGTGCAGAAACTGGAAAACGCCATTGAGTTTTATGGGGCGATTTCTCATAACAAACTGCATGGGTTGTCGGTTCAGGTTGAAACCAACCATGTCCAGCTCCCTTCGGTTGTTGACGGGTTTGCCAGTGAAGGGATTATTCAGTTTTTCTTTGAAGAAACCAACAGTGACAAAGGGTTCAACATCTATATTCTGGATGAAGGTAACCGCGCTGAAGTTTACCATCACTGTGAAGGGAGTATTGAAGAGCTGGTTCGGGATGTCAGCCGGTTCTACTCCTCATCCCATGATCGCTTCACTTATGGTTCCAGCTTTGTGAACTTCAACCTGCCACAGTTCTACCAGATTGTGACTGGGGAAGGGCGCGCCCAGGTCATTCCGTACCGTGCTCAGTCTGTTACCGCAGCCGCAGCGCTGGCATCAGATGGCAACGCTGCGACACTACTGCAACAATATCAGCAGTAATTACTGGAAGCTGACTGGTTCACCAGCTTGCTGAGAGCAGGCTTCTTCCAGTAAGGCCCAGAAAGTTTTTCCGCTACGGTCGCACACCCAGGTATCTTCTTTCAGGTTGAAGTGGTAGCCACCACTTTTGGTTGCCAGCCAGACCTGGTGCAGTGGCTCCTGGCGGTTAATAATGATTTTGCTGCCATTTTCAAAACTCAGTGTCAGTACACCACCATTGATCTCGCAGTCGATATCGCTGTCGCCATCCCAGTTATCAAAATATTCTTCAATGGCCATCCACAGTTCGTCGGCCAGTCTGTGGAATTCAGAATCGTTCATGTTTCGCTTCCCGTTATAAGGCTGTGCAGGCAGTATAAAAGCACAGCGCGGGAAATTAAAATACCGCTCACAGACTCGTGAGTAAGCAAGTGTTTTTGGCGGGAATTATCTGTTCCTCAGACTCTGGCTATTGCTTTTCAGGGTTCACCTGCGATGATAGATAACAATAACGATATACAGGCACTGCAGAATGAAGAAACTCGTTTATCCGCTGGCCATGGCGCTGGCAATGTTTAGCCTCAGTGGATGTGGTTTAAAAGGCCCACTCTATTTCCCTCCGGCAGACAACAAAACACCCGAACATGTTGAAAAACCAGCATCGTCGACGCAATCAGCCGCACCTGATCAAAACGATCGCGGGTATGGCGACGACCCGACGCAGGTTGTCACCCAGTAGCACCCCAGTGCATGACCTGGGGAAGGGAGTTCTAAATGCAGTTTTCCAAAATGCATGGGCTTGGCAATGATTTCATGGTGGTTGACGCGGTAACACAAAACGTCTTCTTCTCTCCGGATATGATCCGCCGCCTGGCTGACAGGCATTTGGGAGTGGGGTTTGATCAGTTACTGATTGTGGAACCACCTTATGATCCTGAGCTGGATTTTCACTACCGTATTTTTAATGCGGATGGTAGTGAAGTTGCACAGTGTGGCAATGGCGCGCGTTGTTTTGCCCGCTTTGTGCGTCTGAAGGGCCTGACCAACAAGAAAGATATTTTTGTCAGTACCGCCAATGGGCGTATGGTTCTGACAGTGACGGACGATGATTTAGTACGGGTGAATATGGGCGAACCGGACTTCGAACCTGGCCGTATTCCTTTCCGCGCTAATAAAATGGAAAAAACCTATATTATGCGCGTCGCAGAACAAACGGTTCTTTGTGGCGCAGTATCAATGGGTAATCCCCATTGTGTGATTCAGGTTGAAAGTGTTGCGACAGCTGAAGTGGCATTGCTGGGGCCGTTGGTAGAAAGCCATGACCGCTTTCCTGAACGGGTGAATGTTGGTTTTATGGAAGTGGTTAACCCTGAGCATATCCGTCTGCGGGTTTATGAACGCGGCGCAGGTGAAACCCAGGCCTGTGGAAGTGGGGCCTGTGGTGCAGTGGCTGTCGGTATACAACAAGGTTTACTGGCTGAACAAGTGCGGGTTGACCTGCCTGGTGGCCGGTTAGATATTGCCTGGAAAGGTCCTGGGCATCCTTTGTATATGACCGGGCCTGCCACTCATGTCTATGATGGGTTTATACATCTATGAAGAACGTCGGAGAACAGCAAGATATTTTGCCTGAGCTGACAGACGAGATGGTCGGAGACTATCTGCGTCGTCACCCTGATTTTTTTATTCGTAACGCACAACTGGTTGAGCAACTCTGTGTACCGCACCCGGTACGGGGAGCGGTGTCACTGGTTGAATGGCATATGGCCAGGTCGCGGAACCGGATTGATAACCTGGAAACCAATATGGGTTTGCTGGTTGAACAGGCAATGGCAAATGAAGGGCTGTTTTACCGACTACTGAAACTACAAAGTCGGCTGGCGTCAGCCCCGGATTTTCAGTCTTTTCTTGAACGCCTGGCTCGTTGGGCAAAGGAGATGAAACTATCCAGTGCTACGTTACGGCTCTTTCCGGATAAATGGCGTATTGGCGCACCTTCCTGTTTTACTCACCTGGCGTTGAGCCGGCAACTGTTTGAGCCATTGCGCGTACAACGTTTTGGCGACCAGTCGCATTATCTTGGCGGCCTCAATGGTAATGAATTGCTGGTGATGTTGCCGCAGGAAAAAGCAGTAGGCTCAGTAGCAATGTCATTACTGGGGGAACAAGGGGATTTAGGTGTACTGGTATTCTCCAGCCGTGACCCTCAGCACTATTGTGCAGGCCAGGGAACTCAGTTCTTGCAGGAACTGAGTACATTATTACCCGGGTTACTGGAACGTTGGGTGGAGCGGTTATGAGCGGTTTGCAGGCGAGTGTTGACCAATATTTGCGTTACCTGAAAGTGGAGCGCCAGCTAAGCCCACTGACTTTGCTCAACTATGGCCGCCAGTTGCAGGTTATTATCAGTATGGCGGCGGATATTGGGATACAACACTGGGCTCAGTGCGACAGCAACAAAGTGAAACGCTTTGCAGTATTAAGCCGCAAGCATGGTCTGCAACCTGCCAGCATGGCATTACGCCTTTCTGCCCTGCGCAGTTTTTTCGATTGGCTGGTTGCTCAGGGTGAGTTGGATGCAAACCCGGCAAAAGGTGTCGCCAGCCCCAAAGCGCCACGCCATTTGCCCAAGAATATTGATGTGGATGACATCAACCGGTTACTGGATATCGATATTAATGACCCACTCGCTGTGCGTGACCGGGCGATGCTGGAAATCATGTATGGTGCCGGGTTGCGTTTATCGGAACTGGTTAATATTGATTGCCGCCATCTGGACCTCGCCAGTGGTGAGGTATGGGTGATGGGGAAAGGGAGTAAAGAGCGCAGGTTGCCTGTTGGTCGTAGTGCGGTGCAATGGGTTGAGCACTGGCTGGAACTGCGTTTGCTGTTTGGACCCGATGATGACGCACTTTTTTTATCCCGCCAGGGTAAACGTATTTCAGCGCGTAACGTGCAAAAACGCTTTGCTGAATGGGGAGTGCGCCAGGGGCTTAACAGCCATGTCCATCCTCATAAATTACGCCACTCATTTGCCACACATATGCTGGAATCCAGTGGTGATTTGCGAGCGGTACAGGAATTGCTGGGGCACGCCAATTTATCGACTACCCAAATCTATACCCACCTCGACTTTCAACATTTAGCCTCGGTGTATGATGCAGCGCATCCTCGCGCCAGGCGGGGGAAATCGTAATGCATTTTTACCGTCCACTGAGCCGGATTGCCGCTCTGACATTTGATCTGGACGATACGCTGTATGACAACTATCCAGTAATTCAAAAAACTACTCAGGCATCGCTTCAGTTTCTTCAACAATACCACCCGTCACTGGCTCAACTGACAGCCAGTGATTTTATTGGTGTGCGTGACGCATTAAGGGCAGAAGAACCGGAGATTTACCATGATGTGTCCCAGTGGCGCTGGCGGGCAATAGAACGCACGATGCAACTCGCCGGGATACCAGATAGCCAGGCGCGTGAAGGCGCGGATGCGGTGATGGCCGAGTTTGCTCACTGGCGTAACCGTATAGAAGTACCACAGGAAACTCATGCCATACTGGCAAAACTGGCGGGAAAATGGCCATTAGCCGCTATTACTAATGGTAATGCGGATCCCTCTCGTTTCGGGCTTGAGTCGTATTTTCAGTTTGTGTTGCGTGCCGGACCGGATGGCCGCTCAAAACCGTTTGGCGATATGTACTGGCTCGCGGCACGAAAACTGGGTCTTCAGCCCGGTGAGTTGCTCCATGTAGGCGATGACCTCACCACTGATGTGTCAGGCGCGGTACAAAGTGGCGTTCAGGCATGCTGGATTAACCTGAAACAGGCCAGCCTGATGACGGCCAAAGACAGCCGGTTGCTACCTCATGTAGAAATTTCGCGGTTGGCATCACTCACTGCGCTGATATAATGCTGTAAAAATTTCCAGGGGTACGATCCCCCCTTTCCCCAATTTGGCGGTGCTGATGGACGTTTCTTACCTGCTCGACAGTCTTAATGATAAACAGCGTGAAGCCGTTGCGGCACCACGCAGTAATTTGCTGGTTCTGGCAGGTGCGGGAAGCGGGAAAACACGAGTACTGGTGCATCGTATCGCCTGGCTGATGTCGGTTGAGAATAGCTCGCCTTACTCCATTATGGCTGTCACCTTTACCAATAAAGCGGCCGCAGAAATGCGCCAGCGTATTGGTCAATTGATGGGAAGCGTGCAAAATGGCATGTGGGTTGGCACTTTCCACGGCCTGGCACACCGCCTGTTGCGCGCGCATCACCTTGATGCTGGCTTGCCACAGGATTTTCAAATTCTGGATAGCGAAGACCAGCTACGCCTGCTCAAACGCCTGATCAAAGCCATGAACCTTGATGAAAAGCAGTGGCCTGCCCGCCAGGCCATGTGGTACATCAACGGCAAAAAAGACGAAGGCCTGCGCCCACAACATGTAGAAAGCTATGGCAACCCGGTTGAGCAAACCTGGTTGAAGGTTTACCAGGCTTATCAGGAAGCCTGCGACAGAGCCGGGCTGGTGGATTTTGCTGAATTACTGCTGCGCGCCCATGAGCTTTGGCTTAATAAGCCCCATATTCTCCAACACTATCGTGATCGCTTTACACACATTTTGGTGGACGAATTTCAGGATACCAACAACATTCAGTATGCCTGGATTCGCCTGCTGGCGGGTGATACCAGCCATGTAATGATCGTTGGGGATGATGACCAGTCAATTTATGGCTGGCGTGGTGCTCAGGTGGAAAATATTCAGCGCTTTCTGCGGGATTTCCCGGGGGCGCAAACCATTCGCCTTGAGCAAAACTACCGTTCAACCAGCAATATTCTGAACGCGGCTAACGCCCTGATTGATAACAACACAGGGCGCCTTGGGAAAAACTTGTGGACTGACGGCAGCGAAGGTGAGCCCATTTCGCTGTACTGCGCCTTCAATGAACTGGATGAAGCCCGGTTTGTTGTCAACCGTATCAAAACCTGGCAGGACAATGGCGGTGCACTGGAACAGTGTGCCATCTTATATCGCAGCAACGCCCAGTCGCGCGTGCTCGAAGAGGCTTTATTGCAGGGCAGCATGCCGTACCGGATTTATGGCGGTATGCGCTTCTTTGAACGCCAGGAAATTAAAGATGCGCTGGCGTACTTGCGCCTGATGAGTAACCGTAATGATGACGCGGCATTTGAGCGTGTGGTTAATACCCCCACCCGGGGAATAGGCGACCGCACTCTGGATGTTGTGCGCCAGACATCCAGAGAAAACCAGCTCACGCTATGGCAGGCTTCACGCCAGCTCTTACAGGATAAAGCCCTGGCCGGGCGCGCTGCGTCTGCCCTGCAGCGTTTTATGGAACTAATTGATGCACTGGCTCACGATACCGCAGAAATGCCCCTGCATGTCCAGACTGACCGGGTGATTAAAGATTCTGGTTTGTGGATGATGTATGAGCAGGAAAAAGGCGAAAAAGGGCAGACGCGTATTGAAAACCTTGAGGAACTGGTGACAGCCACACGCCAGTTCAGCTACCAGGACGAAGACGAAGATTTAATGCCGTTACAGGCCTTCTTGTCTCATGCTGCACTGGAGGCAGGAGAAGGGCAGGCAGATACCTGGCAGGACGCAGTACAACTGATGACACTGCATTCAGCGAAAGGTCTGGAGTTCCCGCAAGTGTTTATTGTCGGGATGGAAGAAGGGATGTTCCCCAGCCAGATGTCGCTGGATGAAGGCGGTCGCCTGGAAGAAGAACGCCGCCTGGCTTATGTTGGTGTCACGCGGGCCATGCAAAAGCTTACGCTGACTTATGCAGAATCGCGCCGACTGTACGGGAAAGAGGTGTATCACCGCCCTTCCCGGTTCATTGGCGAACTACCGGAAAACTGTGTGGAGGAAGTGCGTTTACGTGCGACGGTTTCCCGCCCGGTTAATCACCAACGGCTGGGTACGCCCATTGAGCAAAACGATAGTGGCTATAAGCTGGGCCAGCGGGTACGCCATCCCAAATTTGGTGAGGGAACTATTGTGAACCTGGAAGGTAGTGGTGAGCACAGCCGCTTGCAGGTGGCATTCCAGGGCCAGGGCATTAAGTGGCTGGTCGCCGCTTACGCCAGGCTCGAAACGGTGTAACTCTGTGTGGGAAAATAAATTTTCTGCGCTGTCTGCTAACCTTAACAAATAACAGATATTAATTAATTGCGAGTGTTCTGTTGTTTGTTGACGCTGCTTTTTCGCTGGCGTAACATGCGCGCACGATTACGCTAAGAGGACATTCGCCTTGGACACACCCAGTAGATACTGGCTCTTTCACCTGTTTTCGGGGTGCAACTCCTAAGGCTATCCTCATTGCTGATAGCCTTAGCGGTTGTCAGCGACATCTTTTCCCGTCGCGTTGAGCCAGTCTATTTCTTGGTTTGAAACCCCCGTTTCTGTGTGCCCACTGAACTGTCCGATATTTTTGCATTGGGAGTCCCGGTCATGTTGAGCGCATTTCAACTGGAAAATAATCGGTTGTCCCGTCTCGAAGTGGAAGAGGCTGAAAACCTGAGCAACGCGATATGGGTTGACCTGGTTGAGCCAGACGAAGACGAGCGACAACGCGTACAAACGGAACTTGACCAGAGCCTGGCGACCCGGCCAGAGCTTGAAGACATTGAGGCATCTGCCCGTTTTTTTGAAGACGAAGATGGCTTACATATCCACTCATTTTTCTTCTACGAAGATGCGGACGATCACGCGGGCAACTCAACCGTGGCTTTTACCATTCGTAATGGTCGCCTGTTTACCTTGCGTGAACGTGAGTTACCGGCATTTCGTCTCTACCGCATGCGCGCCCGTACACAGTTGATGGTTGACGGTAATGCGTTTGAATTGTTACTCGATTTGTTTGAAACCAAAATTGAACAGCTGGCTGATGAAATCGAAAACATTTACAGCGACCTGGAAAAGCTCAGCCGGGTGATTATGGAAGGGCAACAGGGTGATGAGTACGACGAAGCGCTCTCCACTCTGGCAGAGCTGGAAGATACCGGCTGGAAAGTTCGCCTGTGTTTGATGGATACCCAGCGGGCACTGAATTTCCTGGTACGTAAAGCTCGCTTACCGGGTGAGCAGCTTGAACAGGCGCGCGAAGTATTACGCGATATTGAATCCCTGCTGCCACACAACGAATCCTTGTTCCAGAAAGTTAACTTCCTGATGCAGGCGGCGATGGGGTTTATCAATATCGAACAGAACCGGATAATTAAAATCTTCTCCGTGGTATCTGTTGTATTCCTGCCGCCCACGCTGGTTGCTTCCAGTTATGGGATGAACTTTGAGTTCATGCCGGAATTACACTGGAGCTTTGGTTACCCAGGTGCCATCGTCTTTATGATGCTCGCGGGCCTGGCACCTTACCTGTACTTTAAGCGGAAAAACTGGTTGTAGCGGTTAATGCTCAGAGGCAAGAAAAAGCGCTGTGAAAACAGCGCTTTTTTTATGGTTATATACCCCAGGTTTGTTTGTTTTTTACTTTGTAATCGTAATACCAACCAATAGTCTGGCATGCCACATAAATATTGAAACAGAAAGATAAAAACCTGAAGTGAATCAGAGTACCAATAATGGCAACAACCAGGCTCACAAGAATGCAGACTATGGCTTTTTTCCACAGTCCTAAAATCAGCAGGTAAAGGGGGCCAAAAAAGAATGCCAGATAGCTTATCTGAACTTTTTGGCGGTCCCAAAAGGATAACTTACGTAATGCTTCGCGATTTTCTTTTGGTATAAAAAATGGGTTGCTGTAGCCGCCCATTTTTTCAATGAAAGCAAAGCGAAATTTCCATTTATCTTTTACTTTAGGATCCTGCTGGTAGTCGTAATTTTCTTCAGGCAATGTTGTGTTAGTCATCGTGTTACCTTTTATCCCTTGCCAAATGGCGGTTAATTGTCTGGTTAATTATTTCGTTATCTTGCCTGGGGTAAGAGCCAGAAAGAATGCAGTCAAAATATTCATAGTCGCAGTAAAACGGGTACCCGGAGAGTCACAATCTGCTCCCCAAATACGAATCATAATTTGCCCGATCACTACTATGCTCATCCAGAGAATCACGAAGTAGCGGCCTTTTATACCAATATCCCGGCAGCGCATAGCACCCGCATTACAATAAATCCATAGCAGTAATATCACCGTAAAAATAAGGGTGAATTTCCCCATATTAAACATCAGCGGGGCGCCCTGAAGAACGAAATACAAAACACTGATGATTAAAAAGGGTATGCGCCGAATAGTTGCGCTATGTGACGGTTTGAATAAATTAATAATGAAAGACATAGTTGTTTTCTTACCGGGAAAGCTAACCCTAACCCGGCACAGCGCATGTGAGTTCAGTTCATGGAGATTATAGAAACAGTATTGCCTGATAGTAAGGTGGTGGTTGTACTAAAAAAGGTAGGTGAGGGAATTGGATTGCTGGTGTATAGCTGGCGTAATACATAAATAAGAATACTACGCCAGTATTCTGTTTTATAAGGATTATCTGACTTTTCTCTGGGTGTATAATGCATCCAGAACAAAGACAAACAGGGCTATCCAGATAAATCCGAAAGTGACCATTTTATCTTTCCCGGGCACTTCGCCATAGAACGTTACGGCTAATAAAAACATGAGTGTTGGGCCAATATATTGAAAAAAGCCGAGGGTGGATAATCTCAGGCGGGTGGCCGCACCGGTGAAGCATAATAACGGCACCGTGGTGACAATACCGGCGGCCATCAGCAACAAATTCAGTGACCAGGGGTTGTTGGCAAGATGGCTGGTGGGTGTGTCTGTAATGCCAAACAACCAGATAGCAGCAGCAGGTAACAGCCATAATGTTTCTATCAGCATGCCAGTCTGTGCATCAACGGCAATTTTCTTACGCACCAGGCCATACAGCGCAAAACTGAACGCCAGTGCCAGCGCAATGATGGGCAACGACCCGAAAGTCCAGAGTTGAACCAGTACACCGCAGGCTGCCAGTAACACGGCCACCCACTGCATCAGACGAAAACGTTCACCGAGAAAGATCATTCCCAGCAAAATATTCACCAGCGGATTAATAAAATAGCCCAGGCTGGCTTCCAGCATATGGTTATTATTGACCGCCCAAATAAAGAGCAGCCAGTTGCCACCCACTAATACAGCTGAGACGGCAAGGCCAAAAATCTTCTTTGGCGTGGCGATAATTTTTCGCACCTGGCGCCACTGACGGCTCAGCGAAATCAACGCTACCATGAAGAAAAAAGACCAGATGATACGGTGGGTCAGTATTTCATTGGCGGGGACAAACTGAATAAGTTTGAAATAAGCGGGGGCTATCCCCCAAATAAAATAGGCGATCAGGGCGAGGATAACCCCTAAGCGTACTTGCCTGCTGTCCATTTGAGTGTGTATGTGCGTTGGAAAAGTGTACAGGCAGTTTACCAGAAAAAGCGGCTACCCGACCATGTAAGTCGCTGTTGCACTGGCAATATAGGTTTTTTGTTCGTTATGTAATTCAACCCTGGCAACAGCCACTTTATTACCTGCACGCAGTAGTGAGCTGCTGGCGGTAAAATGAGTGCCACGCCCCGGGCGCAGATAGTCCACACGTAAGTCAATGGTGCCCATTTTTCCCAGTCGCTGGCGTAGCTCTTCCTCGCTGATGGTTTCATGGCGCGTGAGCGTGCTGCCGACACACACCAGCCCGGCGGCAACGTCCAGCGCAGAGGCAATCACGCCACCATGTAAAATATTTTGTGCCCAGTTCCCCACCATCATAGGCTGGTGTTGAAAACTAAGTTCAGCATAATCAGGAACGTACTTGACCAGTTCCAGCCCCAGAGCCCGGTTAAATGGCATATGGTATACAAAAATATCACCCACCAACTTCAATGCTTCTTCAGCGGTAAGAATAACGCCAGACATAGTGATACTCACCATTAGTTAATGAGGTGTTTATTTTATGTATCGTTTATGTTTTAAACCAGTTTAAGAGCAGAAGAGTGCGTATCGGACAATGAAATATGTAGAATGGGTCACACCAATAATAATTGCTTCAGGAGAATGAGGCTGATGCGCAAGAATTTTTCTGCTTTGATAATGATGTGCGTGCTCCCGGTCACGGCCTGGGCACAGGAAGCAACGGTGAAAGAGGTGCATGATGCACCGGCTGTTCGCGGTAGTATTATTGCTAATCTGCTGCAGGAACATGATAACCCATTTACTCTGTATCCTTACGATACCAACTATGTGCTCTACACAGAAAGTAGCGATATTAATAAAGAAGCGATAAAAAGCTACGACTGGGCTGACCACGCCCGCAAAGATGAAGTGAAATTTCAGTTGAGCCTCGCGTTCCCTTTGTGGCGTGGGATTTTGGGTGATAACTCTGTGCTGGGTGCATCGTATACGCAGAAATCCTGGTGGCAGCTTTCCAATAAGTCCCAATCTTCACCGTTCCGTGAAACGAATTATGAACCGCAACTGTTCCTGGGTTTTGCCACGGACTATCAATTTGCTGGCTGGACATTGCGTGATGTTGAGATGGGTTTTAACCATGACTCTAACGGCCGCTCAGACCCCACATCCCGTAGTTGGAACCGCGTTTATTCTCGCCTGATGGCGCAGAATGGTGACTGGATGGTTGAAGTGAAACCCTGGTATGTGGTGGGGAATCTTGATGATAATCCGGATATTGCCAAATATATGGGTTACTACCAGGCGCGTGTGGCGTATAGCTGGGGTGATGCCGTCCTGAGTGTGAAAGGGCAATATAACTGGAATACCGGTTACGGCGGCGCTGAATTCGGCGTGAGTTACCCAATTACCCGCCATGTCCGGGCTTACGCTCAGGTGTGGAGTGGTTACGGTGAATCCCTGATAGACTACAACTTCAACCAGACACGCGTTGGTTTGGGCGTTATGCTCAATGATCTGTTTTAAAGCATTGCAGTTTCTCACTCAGGCGCTGAAAATAGCGCCTGTTTTATTTTAAGCGGATGGAGTGAGTGTGGCGCAGGCGGAAATGATGAATCGGGAGTCACTGGCACAACAAGTGTTACAGGAGACCTTTGGCTACCAACAGTTTCGTCCGGGCCAGCAAACCATTATTAATACGGCACTTCAGGGCCGTGACTGTCTGGTCGTTATGCCGACCGGCGGGGGAAAATCCCTCTGTTACCAAATTCCTGCGCTGGTGCTTGGCGGGTTGACGCTGGTTGTCTCTCCGCTTATCTCTTTGATGAAAGATCAGGTGGATCAACTGTGCGCCAACGGGGTTGCCGCTGCCTGCCTGAATTCCTCATTAAGCCGTGAAGACCAACAACAGGTTATCGATGGGTGCAGAAACGGGCAAATACGCCTGCTGTATATCGCCCCAGAACGCCTGATGATGGATAACTTCCTCGACCACCTGGCTCGCTGGAACCCAGTCATGCTGGCAGTTGATGAAGCCCACTGTATTTCCCAATGGGGGCACGATTTCCGCCCGGAATATGCAGCCCTTGGGCAACTGCGCCAGCGTCTTCCTGGTGTGCCGTTTATGGCGTTGACGGCCACGGCAGACGATACCACCCGGCTTGATATTGCGCGTTTATTGGGGCTGGATGACCCGCTTATCCAGGTGAGCAGTTTTGACCGGCCGAATATTCGCTACATGTTAATGGAGAAGTTCAAGCCGCTTGACCAACTGCTGCGGTATGTTCAGGAGCAACGTGGAAAATCCGGCATTATTTACTGCAACAGCCGGGCAAAAGTGGAAGACACAGCAGCCCGCCTGCAAAGCCGTGGAATAAGCGCGCGTGCCTACCATGCCGGGCTGGAAAATAGTGTGCGTGCAGAGGTACAGGAGAAGTTCCAGCGCGATGATGTGCAAATTGTGGTGGCTACCGTAGCCTTCGGTATGGGGATTAATAAACCCAATGTGCGCTTTGTTGTCCATTTCGACATTCCACGCAATATCGAGTCGTATTACCAGGAAACCGGGCGCGCCGGGCGGGATGGGCTGCCTGCGGAAGCGATGCTGTTTTACGACCCTGCAGATATGGCCTGGCTACGCCGTTGTCTGGATGAGAAACCAGCAGGGCAGTTGCAGGATATTGAACGCCATAAACTGAACGCTATGGGGGCCTTTGCCGAGGCACAAACCTGCCGCCGCCTGGTTCTGTTGAATTATTTTGGTGAAGGTCGCCAGGAAGCATGCGGCAACTGTGATATTTGCCTGGATCCTCCACGCCGTTATGATGGCCTGGTGGATGCGCAAAAAGCGTTATCCTGTATTTATCGTGTTAATCAGCGTTTTGGGATGGGTTATGTGGTGGAGGTATTGCGAGGCGCCAACAATCAGCGTATTCGTGATATGCAACACGATAAACTGCCTGTGTATGGCATTGGGCGTGAGCATAGCCACGAACACTGGGTAAGCGTAATTCGCCAGCTCATCCATATGGGGTTTATTACCCAAAACATTGCCAACCATTCTGCTCTGCAACTGACTGAAGCGGCCCGGCCTGTATTGCGTGGTGAGGTGCCATTAATGCTGGCTGTGCCTCGTATTACTGTTCTGAAACCGCGTGCTCACCAAAAAACCTTTGGCGGTAATTATGACCGCAAGTTGTTTGCCAAATTACGCAAGCTGCGTAAAGCCATTGCCGATGAAGAAAACATTCCACCGTATGTCGTCTTTAACGATGCAACGTTGATAGAAATGGCGGAGCAGTTACCCGTTTCACCAGGGGAAATGTTGAGCGTAAATGGCGTGGGAATGCGTAAACTCGAGCGGTTTGGGCAACCCTTTATGACCCTGATTCGTGAACATCTGGACGAACGGGAAACCTGGTAGCGGGCAGCAGAGAAACGTGCCAGGATAATACCTCCTGCGATTATTCTCCTGCGAGCAAATTATGTTAATGCTTTTTCTGTCCGTGGCACTGGTGCATTTCTTAGCGCTGATAAGCCCTGGCCCGGATTTCTTTTTTGTATCTCAAACGGCTATCAGCCGCTCTCGCCGTGAAGCCATTATGGGCGTACTGGGCATCACCTGTGGCGTAATGGTCTGGTCAGGTGTGGCGCTGCTTGGCCTGCATCTTATTCTGGAAAAAATGGCCTGGCTGCACACCATTATTATGGTGGGTGGTGGTTTGTATTTATGCTGGATGGGTTTCCAGATGCTGCGGGGTGTACTTAAAAAACCAGTGGCGCATGAGCCAACACAGCAAGTTGAGCTGGCTCAGGCGGGTCGTAGCTTCCTGAAAGGGCTGCTAACCAACCTGGCTAACCCCAAAGCCATTATCTATTTCGGGAGTGTTTTCTCACTGTTTCTTGGTGACAGTGTTGGCGCACCAGAACGCGTTGGGCTGTTTTGCCTGATTGCGTTAGAAACCTTTGCCTGGTTTGCTGTGGTCGCCAGCCTGTTTGCGTTACCTAAAATGCGGCAAGGCTACCAGCGGCTGGCTAAATGGATTGACGGGATGGCAGGTGCCTTGTTTACCGGGTTCGGTATCCATCTGATTATTTCCCGTTAATCAGCACCTGCTTTTTAACATGCAATTATGCCTGGCGCGCACTGGCAAGCAGTGCGCCCACCAGCATAAAGAGTGAACCAAACACTCTGTTCAGCGCCTTCATCTGGTGTGGCCCTTTAATCCAGCCCGCAATACGTTGTGCCAGTGTGGCATAACCAATCATCACCACAATATCCACTGCAACGGTAGTTACGCCCAACACCACATACTGCATGACCTGCGGCTGGTGCGGCACAATAAATTGTGGAAACAGAGCAGCCAGGAAGACAATGCTTTTGGGGTTGGTCAGATTGACAAACGTCGCACGCTGGAACAATTTGCGCCGGGGTTGTTGTTGCGCCAGGGCTTTCAGATCAAGCGCACCTGCAGCGCGCCATTGCTGAATACCCAGCCACACCAGGTAAGCGGCACCAGCCCATTTGAGAATTTCGAACGCCAGTAGAGAGTGAGAGAACAGCGTCCCTAAACCCACGCCGACCAGAACAATATGAATCGCCAGCCCGGTTTGCAGGCCGGCAATCGATGCGGCAGCCCCCCGGTAACCGTGACTCATGGCGGTACTCATGGTATTAATTGCGCCAGACCCTGGCGATAAACTTAAAATTATCGTTGTAATAAAATAGGTAAACCACCACTCGAGATTCATCCTGCATTCCTGATCAGCACACTTTTATGTCACAATACGCCATTGTCAGGTGTTGCGCTACGGCTCACAAAAAAAGTGCTATTCCACTATTGAAAGGTGCTGATGCTTGCTATGAAAAAGCACAAAAATGAGTGGACCGAAAGGGAAAAAGCCTTTGCTGCTTTTGCTGTGGGTCCACTAAATGATTTCTGGCAGCAGCGTGAAGAATGCGAGCTCGCAGGGGTTGAAGGTGTTCCCATTCGCTATGTCCGCTTCCGCAGTAAAAAACATCATCAGGTGGTGGTTATCTGCCCCGGGCGAATTGAAAGCTATGTGAAATACGCTGAAGTTGCCTGGGATCTGTTTCATTGTGGCTTTGACGTATTAATCATTGATCATCGTGGGCAGGGCAGATCCGGGCGGATGCTGGACGATCCTCATCGTGGTCATGTGGTGAATTTTAGTGATTATGTCGATGATTTAACGTCATTCTGGCAGCAGGAAGTCGTTCCGGGTCCGTGGAAAAAACGTTTTATTCTGGCGCACTCGATGGGAGGCGCGATTACGGCGCTGTTCTTAAGCCAAAACCCACAGGCTTGTGATGCCGTAGCGTTATGCGCCCCAATGTTTGGCATTGTTATTCGCCTGCCAGACTGGATGGTGAGGCATATCCTTGACTGGGCGGAAGGTTACCCAAAAATCAGTGAAGGTTACGCGATGGGAACCGGGCGCTGGCAACCGCTGCCCTTTGTAATGAATACATTAACCCACAGTCCTGAGCGTTACCGCCGTAATCTGCGTTTATATGCCGATGATCCGCGGTTACGTGTGGGTGGCCCAACTTACCATTGGGTGCGGGAAGGTATCCTTGCAGGTGAACAGGTTTTGGCAGAGGCCACTGCTATGACCACGCCGGTATTGCTCCTGCAGGCAGAACAGGATCGTGTTGTGGATAACCGGATGCACGATAAGTTCTGTGAAATTAGAGCCGCGGCGGGCCACCCATGTGAGGGGGGAAAACCTTACGTCATAGAAGGTGCGTATCATGAGATCCTGTTTGAAAAGGACGATATGCGCGCTGTTGCATTGCATGCCATTGTGGATTTTTTTACACGGTATGCAGATTAAAGGCATGAGGCCTTAACGTTATTTTCACCAGAGGTAGAATCGCCTATGTACCATGTTGTCGCGTCGGATTTAGACGGCACATTGTTATCGCCTGAGCACAGGCTCACGGCATTTGCCAAAGAGACATTAAAGCTACTGGTAAACCAGGATATCCACTTTATTTTCGCTACCGGGCGGCACCATATTGATGTCAGCCAGATTAGGGATAATCTGGGTATTCAGTCGTATATGATTACGTCCAATGGTGCCCGGGTGCACGATAGCCAGGGTAATCAGGTATTCGCCCATGATTTAGACCGGGACATTGCTGGCGATTTGTACGGAATAGTTGCAGGGAATAAAGACATTACCACCAATGTTTATCGTGGTGATGAATGGTTTATCAGCCAGCCACGGCCAGAAGATATGGTGTATTTTCGTGAGGCCGTATTTAACTACCAGCTATTCCAGCCAGGAATGCTGGAAACCGATGGCGTCAGCAAAGTGTTCTTTACTTGTGATTCCCACGAGAAGTTACTGCCACTGGAGCAGGCCATTAATGCCCGCTGGGGCGACCGGGTAAATGTCAGTTTCTCAACCGTTACTTGCCTTGAAGTGATGGCAGGTGGTGTCTCAAAAGGCCATGCGCTGGAAGCGGTTGCGAAGGCGATGGGCTACCAGTTAAAAGACTGTATCGCGTTTGGCGACGGCATGAATGACAAAGAGATGCTCTCTATGGCCGGGAAAGGCTGCATCATGGGAAATGCTCATCAGCGCCTGAAAGACTTGTTGCCCGAACTGGAAGTGATTGGAACCAACGTAACTGATGCTGTACCGCATTATCTGCGGAAATTATTTCTCTCCTGAGAACGGCAGTTAACTAACGAGTGGTTTTATTTTAACCACTCGTAAACTAAATAGTTGGGCGCGCAACTGCCTGTCTCGCTAAAATATTGGTTCGTTTCATTATGAGCCAATATGCCGTGATCTTACTGATAATCACCACTATTTTGTGGGCTTTTTCCTTCAGCCTGATAGGCGAGTACCTCGCCGGTCATGTTGACAGCTATTTTTCTGTTCTGATGCGTATTGGCCTGGCTGCACTGGTTTTTTTGCCTTTTCTGCGAACCTGCGGGCAAAAATGGCGCACGTTATTGTCCTATATGCTGGTTGGCGCCATGCAACTGGGCGTGATGTATCTGTTCAGCTTCCGGGCTTATCTCTACCTTACAGTGTCAGAATTCCTGCTATTTACCATCTTCACTCCACTGTATGTCACGCTGATATACGATGTGCTGAGCCACCGCAAGTTGCGCTGGGGCTATGCGCTGAGCGCGTTGCTGGCAGTGGCCGGTGCTGCGATTATTCGTTACGGCAAACTGAGTGATCACTTCTGGCTCGGCCTGTTACTGGTGCAACTTGCCAATATCAGTTTTGCCATTGGCATGGTGGGTTACAAACGCCTGATGGAAGTACACCCAATGCCGCAGCACAGTGCCATTTCCTGGTTTTATTTGGGGGCACTGATTGTGGCGGTTATCGCCTGGTTTACATTGGGTAACCCAAATAAATTACCAGAGACCTCTCTACAGTGGGGCATACTGGTCTGGCTGGGTGTGGCTGCATCCGGGCTGGGATATTTTATGTGGAATTATGGCGCAACGCAGGTGGATGCGGGAACGCTTGGCATTATGAACAATGTGCATATCCCGGCCGGGCTGCTGGTTAACCTGGCTATCTGGCAACAGCAGCCCCGCTGGAGCAGTTTTCTTACTGGCGCAGCAGTGATTCTGGCTTCCCTGTGGGTGCATCGGCGCTGGGTCGTTCCGCATTCCTCACAAACGGCAGGTGGTCGCAGGCGTGCTGGCGCGCCGATCGAATAAACGCTTCGATAACCGGTTGGCGCTGTTCTCCGTCCCGCACGGCAGCGTACAACCGGCTCCATAAACCTTCGCCCAGAGTTCGGGTTACGACCAGGTTCTGGCGTTCAAAACTTTCCACTACCCAGTGTGGCAAGGCTGCAATCCCCATGCGGGCTGCCACCATCTGAATAAGCAGCAAAGTATTATCCACACTCTTCAGAGAGGGGCTGATGCCTGCTGGCTGCAGAAAATGACGCCAGACATCAAGGCGCTGGCGCTGTACCGGGTAAATTAACAGTGTTTCACGCGCCAGGTCTTCCGGGCTGATTCGGGCTTTCCCCGCCAGTGGGTGATCTGCAGCCAGAACCAGGCGCACTTCATAATCAAACATCGGCGAATAATGCAGATCGCTACGTGGCAGAATATCGGAGGTCAGCACGATATCCAGCTCACTTTGCTGCAAGGCGGGTTGCGGGTCGAAAGTCACGCCGGATTTAAAATCCATCTCTACCTGTGGCCACAGTTTGTGGAAATGTTCCAGAGCGGGGGTCAACCACTGTATGCAGCTATGGCATTCAATCGCAATGCGCAATGTGCTCTGTTGCGGCTCATGGCAATCCTGCAGCGCCTGCTGAATTTGTGGCAACACCTGTGCGGCAAGTTGTAACAGAATTTCACCCTGGGGAGTGAAACGCAGAGGCTGGCTTTTACGGATAAACAGCCGAAACCCGAGCCGTTGCTCCAGATCGCTGAACTGGTGAGAAAGGGCCGATTGCGTCTGGTGCAGGACGGCAGCAGCAGCGGCCAGTGACCCACTACTGCGGAGTGCCTGCAGGGTTCTCAGGTGTTTTATCTCGATCATGAAAGTCCTTCACTTCGCCTTGAGGATTTTGCGCTTGAGGAATATACAGTACCTGCGGAATATAGATGTGTAAACATCTGGATGGCTAAATGGAGAAAGAAAAAATGACTGTCCTCAACCATACCCTCGGTTTTCCGCGTATTGGCCTGCGACGCGAACTAAAAAAAGCACAGGAAAGTTATTGGGCTGGCGCCCTGAGCCGTGAAGCATTGTTCGAAGCCGGGCGTGAATTACGTGCTCGTCACTGGCAACAACAAAGTGATGCCGGTATCAACATACTTCCTGTTGGCGATTTCGCCTGGTACGACCATGTCCTGGGTACCAGCCTGTTGCTGGGTAATGTCCCTGCACGCCACCAAAACGCCGATGGTAGTATTGATATCGACACCTTATTCCGTATTGGCCGTGGACGGGCGCCAACGGGGGAACCTGCCGCCGCCGCAGAAATGACCAAGTGGTTTAATACCAACTACCACTATATGGTGCCGGAATTTACCCTGGGGCAGTCATTTCACCTGGGCTGGACACAACTGTTGGATGAGGTTGATGAAGCGCTGGCACTCAACCACAAGGTAAAACCCGTATTGCTGGGGCCTGTGACTTATCTGTGGTTGGGTAAAGTGAAGGGTGAAGCTTTCGATCGTTTATCGTTGTTAAAGGATATCCTGCCTGTCTATCAACAAGTACTCGATGAACTCGCGAAACGTGGTATTGAGTGGGTACAAATTGATGAGCCCGCTCTGGTTCTGGAATTGCCAAAGGCATGGCTGGAGGCATTTAAACCGGCTTATCAGGCGCTGAGTGGCCGGGTCAAATTACTGCTGACTACCTATTTTGAAGGTATCACTCCTAACCTCGATACTATCACGGCATTACCTGTACAAGGGGTGCATGTCGATTTGGTTCACGGCCATGATGATGTGACAGAATTACACCGCAAACTGCCATCAGACTGGTTATTGTCTGCCGGTGTTATTAACGGGCGTAATGTCTGGCGCGCTGACTTAACACAAAAATACCAGCAACTTAAAGGTATTGCTGGCCAGCGCCCTCTATGGGTTGCCTCTTCTTGTTCTTTACTGCACAGCCCCATTGACCTGCGTGTTGAAACCCGTCTTGACGCTGAAGTGAAAAGTTGGTTTGCCTTCGCGGTACAAAAATGTGAAGAGCTGGCGTTACTTGCCCATGCGCTAAACAGTGGTGATACCCGTAATCTGGTTGAATGGAGTACCCCGATTCAGGCCCGATCTGATTCTCGCCGTGTGCATAACCAGGCTGTTGCTGAACGCCTTGCCACTATTGGTGAACAGGATAGCCAGCGAGCCAGCGCGTACGCAAAACGTGCTCAGCTGCAGCGTGCACATTTCAATTTGCCTGCCTGGCCGACCACCACAATTGGGTCATTTCCGCAGACAAAAGAGATTCGTGGTCTGCGTCTGGATTTCAAACAGGGACGTTTGGATGCGGGCAACTACCGTACCAGTATTGCGGAGCATATCCGCCAGGCGGTGCAGGAGCAGGAACGTTTGGGGTTGGACGTGCTGGTGCACGGTGAGGCAGAACGTAATGATATGGTTGAGTATTTTGGCGAGCATCTTGATGGCTTTGCCTTCACCCAAAACGGGTGGGTACAAAGTTATGGTTCGCGCTGTGTAAAACCGCCTGTCGTGACTGGCGATGTCAGCCGCCCGTCCCCCATCACGGTTGAGTGGGCCAAATATGCTCAGTCATTAACAGATAAACCAATGAAAGGCATGCTGACCGGTCCGGTCACAATCTTATGTTGGTCATTCCCTCGCGAAGATGTCAGCCGCGAAACGATTGCTAAACAAATTGCCCTGGCTCTGCGTGATGAAGTGGCAGACCTGGAAGCGGCAGGTATTGGCATTATTCAGATAGATGAGCCTGCATTGCGGGAAGGTTTGCCGCTGCGCCAGAGTGACTGGCAGGCTTATTTGACATGGGCCGTGGAAGCATTTCGCCTGAACGCCGCGGTTGCTAAAGACGAAACACAGATTCATACCCACATGTGTTACTGCGAATTTAATGACATCATGGATTCCATTGCGGCACTGGATGCGGATGTCATTACTATCGAGACATCACGTTCTGATATGGAACTGCTTGAATCCTTTGAAGAGTTTGAATACCCGAACGAAATTGGGCCTGGTGTGTATGATATTCATTCACCTAATGTACCTGATGTTGCCTGGATAGAAAATTTGCTGAAGAAAGCCGCCCGTTATATTCCGGCTGAACGGTTGTGGGTAAACCCGGATTGCGGGCTGAAAACGCGGGGCTGGCAAGAAACCCGCGCAGCACTGGCAAATATGGTAGAGGCTGCCCGTAACCTGCGCCAGTCCGGTTAATCAATCCATTTAAGTGTGGCCTGCAATTAGTGACCAGCAATGAAAAAGGAAAGGCTTCTGGCCTTTCCTCGTCTTTTTATCACGTTAGCCGCCTATTTTGCTTTTATCATACGCCGTGAACCAGGCAAGCATTCTTTCCCAGCCATCCTGTGCTGACGCCTGGTGGTAGCTGGGACGGTAGTCGGCGTTAAATGCGTGCCCCGCTTCCGGGTAAACCACGATTTCTGCTTTCGCATTTGCCGCGCGCAATGCCTGGCGCATGGTTTCTACGCTGTCGAGCGGGATGCCGTCATCTTTGCCGCCATACAAGCCCAAAACAGGAGCGCTAAGGTTTGCAGTAACATCAACCGGGTGTTGAGGTGATGTCAGTGTGTGTGCGCCAACCAGACGACCATACCAGGCCACAGCAGCTTTAAGTTGGGGATTATGTGCAGCGTACAGCCAGCAAATACGGCCACCCCAGCAAAATCCTGTAATAAACAAACGGTGCAGATCGCCATGATTCTTGCCTGCCCAACTGGCTACATGATCCAAATCTGCCAGCACCTGCGCATCCGGTACTTTACTCACCAAATCGCGAAGCAATGCACTGATCTCAGTGTACTCATTCGGACAGCCCTGGCGGAAATAGAGTTCTGGGGCAACAGCCAGATACCCGAGGTGCGCCAGACGTCTGCAGACATCTTTAATATGTTCATGCACGCCGAAGATCTCTTGTACCACAATGACAACAGGCAAAGGTGCCGCAATGTTCTGTGGCCGCGCATACCAGGCAGGCATGTTTTCACCCTGGGTTGCTATAGTCGTTTCGCCCGTATGCAGGCCTTCATCGCTGGTATGAATAACGGTGGATGTGACCGGGGATACCGCAGGTGCGAATTGGTTATTGGCCGGCGGGGTTGTCTTTTTTTCTGTCATCGCAATCTCCGTGTGAATAGCGCATAAACTTAACTATAGCTGTACAAGGGTGTGCTGGCAGTGTGCAAAAAGTGTAATTAAAACAAATTTTCTGACTGCTTCAATTTTAACTTGTGATTAATGTCTCAAGTTAAAAGCAACATGATGCAATAATCACTTTTTATAGTGACTATTATCACTTTTTAAAACCAGAGACTTCAGTAGAGTACAGCTTTACTTCACCCGAACATTGACTCAAAGAGGAGTGATTTATGTCCAGGTCTGACGTGTTTCATCTTGGGCTTACCAAAGCGGATTTACAGGGCGCAACACTGGCGATTGTTCCGGGCGACCCTGAGCGGGTGGAAAAAATAGCCGCATTAATGGATAACCCGGTAAAACTGGCTGCACACCGTGAATTTACGTCATGGCGAGCGGAGTTAGCGGGGAAATCGGTCATTGTTTGCTCCACTGGCATCGGTGGTCCGTCTACCTCTATTGCTGTTGAAGAACTGGCTCAACTGGGTATTCGCACCTTCCTGCGTGTAGGGACCACAGGTGCTATTCAGCCACATATCAATGTGGGCGATGTTTTAGTCACAACGGCATCTGTTCGCCTTGATGGTGCAAGCCTGCATTTTGCACCGATGGAGTATCCGGCAGTGGCGGATTTTGCCTGCACCACTGCATTAGTTGAAGCAGCCAAAGCTGTTGGCGCGACTACGCATATCGGCGTGACTGCATCGTCTGATACTTTTTACCCAGGCCAGGAACGCTATGACACGTTTTCCGGGCGTGTTGTCAGCCGATTTAAAGGCTCTATGGAAGAGTGGCAACAAATGGGTGTCATGAACTACGAAATGGAATCCGCGACGCTGCTGACCATGTGTGCCAGCCAGGGTTTACGCGCCGGGATGGTTGCTGGTGTCATTGTTAACCGCACTCAGCAAGAAATCCCCAATGCGGAAACCATGAAACAAACGGAAAGCCATGCGGTGAAAATCGTGGTAGAGGCTGCGCGTCGCCTGCTCTGATTATTGCCAATACGCCAGCGGGGAACCCTCCGCTGGTTTATCTCATGCTCCCTTGTTTATTGTCATCCTCTCTCCTGAACGGCCAAAAAACAGCCAAATCACCCCTGGATTGCTATCAGGCACCATAAAACCTTTTAATCTGGACATTTATACAGCAGAATTTTAGTGGGCTCAGATTTTCAGGTGGGAGGGAGTGTGGCATTTACCTGGTTTTTCCTTGCGGGCGGATTAGCTGTTGGTGGCTTAACGGGGTGGTTGCTTGCCAGTTTGCGTGCAGCACGGCATATGGCAGAAGAACAGGCTGCGCATCGTGATGTTTACGGTGAACTCATGGCAACCCGCCAACAACTGGTGCAAAGCCAGCACTGGCAAGAAGAATACGAACAACTGAATCAGGAGTTACGCAATCAACTGGATATTAACCGTATTCAGGAGGCAGACCTGCGTGAAATGGCAACCAGGCTGGAAGAAAACCGTTTACATACGGAAGATAAACACCGGCAGATGATCAACAGTGAACAACGCCTGAGTGAACAATTTGAAAACCTGGCTAACCGTATTTTTTCTCAAAGCCACCAACGTATGGATGAGCAGAACCGCCAGAGTTTATCGGGCCTGCTGGCACCATTGCGGGAACAACTGGATGGCTTTCGCCGGCAGGTCCAGGAAAATTTTGGCGCTGAAGCCCGCGAGCGGCACACTCTGACCCATGAAATTCGGCAGCTACAGCAACTCAATGAGAAGATGACGCAAGAAGCCGTCAACCTTACCCGGGCACTGAAAGGCGATAATAAAACCCAGGGGAACTGGGGCGAAGTTGTGCTGGCCCGTGTTCTGGAAGCATCCGGCTTGCGGGAAGGGGCTGAATATGAAACCCAGGTCAGTGTCACATTAGATAACCACAGCCGTATGCAGCCTGATGTAATTGTGCGCCTGCCGCAAAATAAAGATGTGGTGATAGACGCCAAAATGACGCTGGTGGCCTATGAGCGCTATTTTAATGCCGATGACGATGTTGCCCGGGAAGCGGCGCTTAATGAACATATTGCGGCAATACGTAACCATATTCGTCTGCTGGGCCGAAAAGATTACCAACAACTTCCTGGTTTACGCTCGCTGGATTATGTGCTGATGTTTATTCCGGTGGAGCCCGCTTTTTTGTTGGCAATAGACCGTCAGCCAGAGCTGATTAGTGAAGCTTTGCGCAATAATATTATGCTGGTCAGTCCGACAACGCTGTTGGTGGCATTGCGCACGATAGCGAATCTTTGGCGCTATGAGCATCAAAGCCGCAATGCCCAACAAATCGCTGAGCGTGCAAGCCGGTTGTATGACAAAATGCGCCTCTTTGTTGATGATATGATGGCGATAGGGCAAAGCCTTAACAAAGCCCAGGACAATTATCACCAGGCAATGAAAAAATTAGCTCATGGGCGCGGGAATTTGCTGGTTCAGGCAGATTCATTCCGTGAGTTAGGGGTAGAAATCAAGCGTGAGATAAATCCTGAACTAACTGAACAGGCACGCCAGGAAGATACTGATGCCAGTGTGGCATCACGGCAGGATACGCCACTACCGCCCTGACAGGCGCAATAACAATCGCCTGGTGGCATTTCGCTACCAGGTTTGAGGTTTAGAGCAATATTGCGCAATCTGTTACACTTCACACTCTTTTTTAGGATGGGCAGGCACTAAGATGGCTGATGAATCTGATTCAAAAGATACTACGCATTTCGGTTATCGTACCGTAGCGACAGAACAAAAGGCGGATATGGTCGCGCAGGTTTTTCATTCGGTAGCGTCAAAATATGACCTGATGAACGATCTGATGTCCTTTGGTATTCATCGCATATGGAAGCGCTTCACGATTGATTGCAGTGGTGTAAGGCGCGGGCAGTGTGTGCTCGATTTAGCGGGTGGTACCGGCGACCTCGCTGCCAAATTCTCGCGACTGGTTGGCGAAAGCGGCAAAGTAGTGCTGGCAGATATTAATGACTCCATGTTGAAAATGGGGCGTGAGAAGCTGCGTAACCTCGGCATTGTCGGTAATGTTGAGTATGTTCAGGCCAACGCTGAAGCGCTGCCATTCCCGGACAACACCTTTGACTGCATCACCATCTCTTTTGGGTTGCGTAATGTGACAGATAAAGACAAAGCGTTACGCTCGATGTTTCGGGTTCTGAAACCCGGTGGGCGGTTGCTGGTGCTGGAGTTTTCTAAACCCATTCTCAAACCGCTCAGTAAGGCTTATGACGCGTATTCTTTCCACGTCCTGCCGCGGATTGGAGAATTAGTTGCTCATGATTCGGAAAGTTACCGCTATCTGGCTGAGTCTATTCGCATGCATCCTGATCAGGAAACACTGAAGGGCATGATGGAAGAGGCAGGGTTTGAAAACGTCACTTATTTCAATATGACTGGCGGAATTGTCGCACTGCATCGCGGCTATAAATTCTGAAGAAAGGCCTGACAGGAGGCGCAGGATGCCATTTATGCCATTGATGACAGCAGGGATTGAAACTGCACTGAATAAGCTGCTCTGGCAGGATAAAGCGCTCAGGGCGGCCCGCCAGCGTTTATACGGGAAAGTATTGCGTATTATCCTTCAGGAACTGAATGCCCCTCTTGTTATGGTTTTCAGTGAGCAACAACTGGATGTTGTGGCGCAGTGGGATGGTGAAGTCGATTGCACGGTGGTAACACGGTTATCGGTTTTACCCTCACTGCAAGATCGTAGCCAACTAACCCGGCTGATTCGCCAGGGGGATCTTGAGGTTCAGGGAGATATCCAGGTGGTACAGAGTATGGTGGCGTTACTTGACCTGGCTGAAATTGACCCGGCAGAAATGCTGGCTCCCTGGACGGGAGATGTCGTCGCAGAAGGCCTGAGCAGGGTTGTACGTAATGGCGGTCAATTTTTGAAGCAACAACTGGTTCGCCAGCACCAGAATGTATCTCAGGCTATCACTGAGGAATGGCGTCTGGCGCCTGGCTCTCTTGAAGTTGCGTGGTTTACTGAAGAAGCACAAGCACTGGATACTGCTGTTGAAAACCTGAGTCAGCGGCTTGAGAAACTGGAGGCCAAATGACGCCCGGTGAGATTCGCCGCCTGTACTTCATCATTCGTACTTTTCTGACTTACGGTCTTGATGAACTTATCCCTAAAATGCGCATTACGTTGCCTCTGCGTTTATGGCGGCGTTTATTGTTCTGGTTGCCAAACCGGCATAAAGATTTGTCGCTTGGTGAGCGCCTGCGCCTGGCGTTACAGGAGCTTGGCCCTGTCTGGATAAAGTTTGGTCAGATGCTATCCACTCGCAGGGATCTGTTTCCCCCCGCGATTGCCGATCAACTGGCCCTGTTGCAAGACCGTGTCGCTCCCTTTGATGGTCACCTTGCGCAGCAGCAAATCGAAAAGGCGATGGGCGATATTCCGGTGGAAACCTGGTTTGATGATTTTGCTGTTGAACCTCTTGCGTCTGCGTCCATTGCGCAGGTGCATACCGCACGCCTGAAAGACAACGGCAAAGAAGTGGTGATTAAGGTTATCCGTCCGGATATCCTGCCTGTTATTAAAGCCGATATCCGGCTTATCTACCGCCTGGCGCGTTGGGTACCGCGCCTGATGCCGGACGGGCGCAGGTTGCGCCCCACCGAAGTCGTACGCGAATACGAAAAAACGTTAATGGATGAGCTGAATTTATTGCGGGAAGCCGCCAATGGTATTCAGTTACGACGTAATTTTGAAAACAGCCCGATGCTGTACGTTCCTGAGGTTTATTCAGACTACTGCAGCGAGAATATGCTGGTTATGGAACGTATTTATGGGATACCGGTCTCAGATGTTGCGGCCCTGGAAAAAAATGGCACCAACATGAAGCTGCTGGCTGAACGTGGGGTTCAGGTCTTTTTTACTCAGGTTTTTCGCGACAGTTTCTTTCATGCAGATATGCATCCGGGCAATATTTTTGTAAGTTACGAGCATCCGGAAAACCCGCAGTACATAGGTATTGATTGTGGAATTGTGGGGTCGCTGAATAAAGATGACAAACGCTATCTGGCTGAAAACTTTATCGCATTTTTTAACCGTGATTACCGCAAGGTAGCTGAATTGCATGTGGATTCAGGATGGGTTCCGCCAGATACCAACGTGGAAGAGTTTGAGTTTGCCATCCGTACCGTTTGTGAGCCTATTTTTGAAAAGCCGCTGGCGGAAATTTCCTTCGGCCATGTATTACTCAATCTGTTTAATACAGCCCGGCGGTTCAATATGGAAGTACAGCCGCAATTGGTGCTGTTACAGAAAACCCTGTTATATGTAGAAGGTGTCGGGCGGCAACTATACCCACAACTCGACTTGTGGAAAACGGCAAAGCCGTTCCTTGAATCCTGGATAAAAGACCAGGTGGGTATTCCCGCACTGGTCAGGGCATTCAAAGAGAAAGCGCCGTTTTGGGTAGAAAAAATGCCTGAACTCCCGGAGCTTTTTTATGAAAGTTTGCGCCAGGGGCGGCATTTACAGCACAGCATGGATAAGATTTCCCGTGAATTGCACGATAATCGGGTACGTCAGGGGCAGTCGCGATATTTGTTTGGCATTGGTGCAACACTGATTATCAGTGGTACGCTGTTGCTAATTAATCGGCCTGACTGGGGTATGATGCCCGCATGGCTAATGGTAGGTGGCATCGCTACATGGCTTGTGGGCTGGTGGCGTACTACCTGATTTTTTCATTATGAAAGCGTAGGCTCCGCGTGTGCGAGGCCGGACTTCATTTTTCGTCTCTGAGGAACATTATGGGTGGTATTAGTATCTGGCAATTATTGATAATCGTTGTCATTGTTGTGTTGCTGTTTGGCACCAGGAAACTCAGCTCTTTGGGTTCTGATCTTGGCGCATCCATCAAAGGCTTTAAAAAAGCAATGAATGATGACGATGATGACAAAGGCGACAAAACGAAATCCGCACCTGATGCCGATTTCACCACCAGGAACTTGTCAGAAAAAACTGACGAGAAAATGAAAGACGAACAGAAAAAGAGCGATAAAGAGCAGGTGTAAACAGTGTTCGATATTGGTTTTGGCGAGTTATTACTGATTTTTATAATTGGTCTGGTTGTGCTTGGGCCTGAACGCCTGCCTGTTGCTGTGAAAACAGTTGCGGGTTGGGTTCGGGCGTTGCGTTCGCTCGCCTCAACTGTGCAAAACGAGTTGGCGCAGGAGTTAAAACTTCAGGAGTTTCAGGACAGCCTGAAAAAAGTTGAAAAGGCGAGCATGGACAACCTGACGCCTGAACTGAAATCTTCTATGGATGAGCTGCGTGCAGCGGCTGAATCAATGAAACGCTCCTACAGCCATCCTGATCCTGAAAAACGCAGTGATGAAGAAAACACCATCGGTAACCCTGCGAAGCAACAGGCAGTGCAGGATGAAACAGCATCTTCATCAACTGAGCAAGGCTCGCTCCAGGAAACGGCGACATCGCAGCTTTCTGCAGTGCCTGCACACTCTTCTGATGGGCGTGAGGCTGAAGCGGTGGCCGGTAAAACCAGCGATGAAGCTTCAGTGTCTTCCGTATCGAACAAGAAAGGGTAACTATGGCAGTCGATGATACCCAACCGCTGATTAGTCATCTGATAGAGCTTCGCAAGCGCCTGCTGAATTGTATGATTGCTGTGCTGGTCATCTTTCTCGCGCTGGTCTATTTTTCTAATGACATCTATCAACTGATTTCTGCGCCATTAATTAAGCAGATGCCGCATGGTGCGAGCATGATTGCAACAGATGTCGCATCACCTTTTTTCACCCCCATCAAGCTGACAATTATGGTGTCGGTGATTTTGTCAGCACCCGTTATCCTCTACCAGGTGTGGGCATTTATTGCGCCAGCGCTGTACCGGCATGAGCGTCGTCTTGTGGTGCCATTGCTTATTTCCAGCACTTTTTTGTTCTATATTGGCATGGCCTTTGCCTATTTTGTGGTCTTTCCCCTCGCATTTGGCTTTCTGACACGAACCGCACCCGCAGGGGTCGTGATATCAACGGATATCACGAATTATCTTGATTTTGTCATGTCACTCTTCATGGCGTTTGGTGTGGCATTTGAAGTCCCCGTTGCGATTGTCCTGTTGTGCTGGATGGGTGTGACAACCCCGGCGGACTTGAAGAAAAAGCGTCCTTACATACTGGTTGGGGCGTTTGTGGTGGGAATGCTGCTCACGCCACCTGATATCTTTTCACAGACCTTGCTGGCTGTGCCTATGTATTTGTTGTTTGAAATAGGCGTTTTCTGTTCCCGGTTCTATGTAGGGAAACGACGCCCACAAGATATGTCCGATGGCGAAGACCCGGACAACGCGGACAACGCCAGTTAATTTCATGTAAGCCACCGCCCTTAACGGGCGGTCAGATTGATGAAAAAGAAGGAAAAAGCGTGGTTTTTCCTTCTTTTTAGTTAGCAGCCGAAAACCAATGAATTGATTTTCCTGGTTTTTTGTTGGGTGACATCCTCTCGCCTGTGCGTACATGAGGTTTGTCATCAGACTCACCGCCCTTAACGGGCGGTTTTTTCAGGTTACTCCTATGTTCGATATCGGTGTTAATTTAACCAGTCCACAGTTTGATAAAGACCGTGCTGACGTTGTTTCTCGTGCGCAAAGTGCGGGTGTCCATGGTTTGTTAGTGACCGGAACCAGTGTGCGGGAAAGTGAACAGGCGCTGACCTGTGCTACTGAGTTTAAGAATTGTTGGGCAACAGCCGGTGTACATCCCCATGATGCCAGTACCTGGAATGAGGCGGTGGCTGAGAGCATTTATTGCCTTGCCGGGCAAGATAAAGTGGTGGCTGTTGGCGAATGTGGGCTGGATTTTAACCGTAATTTTTCTTCTCCCCCTGATCAGGAACGGGCTTTTTCTGCGCAACTGGCTATCGCGGCTGAATGTGAGTTGCCTGTTTTCCTTCACTGCCGTGAAGCGCATGACCGCTTTATGGTGTTGCTAACACCCTGGCTGAATAAGCTGCCTGCGGTAGTATTGCATTGTTTCACAGGAACCCGACAAGAGGCCGATGTGTGCCTGAAGCACGGTATGTATCTGGGAATAACCGGGTGGGTATGTGATGAGCGCAGGGGGTTAGCACTGCGGGAGTTATTACCGGTAATTCCGGCAAGCCAGCTATTTTTGGAAACCGATGCGCCTTATTTGTTGCCCAGAGATCTGTTACCCAAACCGCGTTCTCGCCGCAATGAGCCTTGTTTGTTACCACATATTCTTCAACAGGTTGCCCGGTGGCGTAATGAGGACCTGAATGAACTTGAGGCCACTACAGACAATAATGTACGACGGGTTTTTAACCTTAGTTTCTGATATCCCCTGATCCCGGGGCGTTAAATTTTGCGAAACTCGGTATTTTTAACGCTTCTCAACACCTGTTTGTTTAGCAGGTTAAGCAGAAGAATGGAGCGGGTTTCGCCATCGGGTTCGGTAAAAATGGCATCCAGCCCTTCGAATGTTCCATCCGTAATTACAACCTGGTCGCCAGGATATGGTGTCTCCGGGTCGGTAATATCGGAACCTGGCTGATAACTCAGTAACTGGTTGATAACATCGGTGGGTACAATGGCAGGCTGCGTACCAAAACGCACAAAATGGCTGACTCCCCGGGTAGAATTAACCGTTGTGGTGTGAATTCTTTCCGGGTCGAATTCGACAAATAAATAGTTTGGAAATAAGGGTTCCTGTACCGCAGTCCGCTTACCACGCACAATTTTTTCAAGGGTGATCATTGGCGTGACACAATTAACCAACTGGCGCTCCAGATGCTCTTGCGCCCGTTGTACTTGCCCACGTTTACAATAAAGCAGATACCAGGATTCCATAATGTCTCTAATATTGTCGCCCGACTGGCAAGCATAGCAAATAGTGCAGAAGAGGGATAGCCGCTCAAGTAACGTGGCTATTTACCCGTGTATTTTCTCCAGCGGCCTGGGGTATTACAGGTAAAGTTGTACGCAGGTTGTGCGGTGAATTCACGCTAATTTAACAAAATTACAGCATCAACGGGCTTAAGTCCGTATAATGATGTGCTAAATTTGGTGCGAAAAAGAACAGCATGAAATATCACGATCTACGCGAATTTCTTACCCTGCTCGAAGCGCAGGGTGAACTAAAACGTATTACACTCCCTGTTGATCCCCATTTGGAAATAACAGAAATAGCTGACCGCACTCTGCGTGCAGGCGGCCCTGCACTATTGTTCGAAAATCCAAAAGGTTACAAGATGCCCGTGCTATGTAATTTATTCGGTACGGCAAAACGGGTGGCAATGGGCATGGGGCGTGACGATGTTTCCGCGTTACGTGAAGTGGGGACGTTACTGGCGTTCCTCAAGGAGCCTGAGGTTCCTAAAGGCTTTCGTGATTTATTCGATAAAATTCCGCATTTTAAACAAGTTCTCAATATGCCCGCAAAGCGGGTTCGCTCAGCACCTTGCCAGGAAATTGTCCAGCAGGGTAACGATGTAGACCTGGGGCAGATCCCAGTCATGCATTGCTGGCCCGAAGATGCCGCACCGTTGATTACCTGGGGGCTGACTGTGACGCGTGGCCCACATAAGGAACGTCAAAACCTCGGGATTTATCGTCAACAGGTGTTGGGTAAAAACAAAATTATTATGCGTTGGCTATCTCACCGTGGCGGCGCACTGGATTTTCAGGAATTTTGTCAAAACAATCCGGGCGAGCGCTTCCCCGTTTCTGTGGCGCTGGGGGCAGACCCGGCCACTTTACTGGGTGCAGTAACGCCTGTGCCGGACACACTGTCAGAGTATGCTTTCGCCGGGTTGCTGCGTGGCAATAAAACGGAAGTGGTCAGGTGCCTGTCCAACGACCTCGAAGTGCCTGCCAGTGCAGAGATTGTACTGGAAGGTTACATTGAACCAGGCGAAGTGGCAGTAGAAGGGCCTTATGGTGACCATACTGGGTACTACAATGAAGTGGATAGCTTCCCGGTGATGACAGTCACACATATTACGCGCCGCGAAGATGCCATTTACCACTCAACATATACCGGCCGCCCGCCTGATGAACCGGCGGTGATGGGGGTGGCGCTGAACGAAGTTTTTGTGCCTATTTTGCAAAAACAATTCCCGGAAATTGTCGATTTTTATTTGCCGCCAGAGGGGTGTTCTTACCGTATGGCAGTAGTCACGATGAAAAAACAGTATCCGGGGCATGCCAAACGCGTAATGATGGGCGTATGGTCATTCTTGCGTCAGTTTATGTATACAAAGTTTGTTATTGTATGTGATGACGATATCAACGCGCGTGACTGGAACGATGTTATCTGGGCGATTACTACGCGTATGGATCCTGCCCGGGATACTGTGATGATTGAAAACACACCGATTGATTATCTGGATTTCGCTTCGCCTGTTTCCGGGCTGGGTTCGAAAATGGGGCTGGATGCCACAAATAAATGGCCAGGTGAGACACAACGTGAGTGGGGGCATCCCATAACCAAAGATCCTGATGTGGTCGCTCGTGTTGATGCTATCTGGTCGCAGCTTGGTATAGTGGATGACGGTAAAACTGCCTGAGCCGCAGCCGTTGCAACATCGCTTTAATGACCCGAAGAGGGAACGCATGACAATTTTAAGCTGTAAAGTGACCTCGGTAGAAGCCATTACGGATACGGTGTATCGTGTACGTTTACTACCGGAAGCTGATTTTTCTTTTCGTGCCGGGCAGTATTTGATGGTAGTAATGGATGAGCGGGATAAACGCCCGTTTTCTCTGGCTTCCACGCCGTCTGAACATGACTATATCGAATTGCATATTGGTGCGTCTGAACTGAATCTGTACGCAATGGCTGTGATGGACAGGATCCTGAAAGACCGTGAAATTGTCGTCGATTTGCCCCACGGTGAAGCCTGGTTGCGTGAAGAGGATGATCGCCCACTGGTTCTGATTGCCGGTGGTACGGGTTTCTCTTATGTTCGCTCAATTCTGCTTACTGCGCTGGAACGTAACCCACTGCGGGATATCGCAATTTACTGGGGCGGGCGTGAAGAAAAACACTTGTACGATCTCAATGAACTCGAAGCACTGACTCTTCAGCACCCCAATTTGCGGGTTGAAGCTGTGGTCGAGCAGCCTGAGGGAGGTTGGCAGGGACGCACCGGGACGGTACTGGCTGCTGTTATGCAGGATTATGGTACGCTTGCCGGGCATGATATTTACATCGCCGGCCGTTTTGAAATGGCGAAAATTGCCCGCGAGCTGTTCTGTAATGAGCGCAGCGCGCGTGAAGACCGCATGTTTGGTGACGCTTTTTCTTTCATCTGACAGAAACGTTAGAAGCGGGAGAACACCACGTAACTAAAGGTGTTTTTCCGCCAAAACATGAAAAAACCCGCCCCTGACAGGCGGGAAAACGGCAACTAATCGGTTACTCAGTTCGTTCAAAAACGGTCGCAATACCCTGTCCCAGCCCAATACACATTGTCGCCAGGCCAAACTGCGCATCTTTCCCCGCCATAATATTCAACAAGGTTGTGCTGATACGCGCACCGGAACACCCCAGTGGGTGGCCTAACGCGATGGCACCGCCGTTAAGATTTATTTTCTCATCCAGCATATCCATAAGCCCCAGATCTTTAATACAAGGCAATACCTGAGCGGCGAATGCTTCATTCATTTCAAATACATCTATGTCTGCTGGGGTAAGCCCGGCCTTTTTGAGCGCCAGTTTTGATGCGGGTACCGGGCCATACCCCATAATCGAAGGATCACAACCTACTACGGACATAGAACGAATGCGGGCCCGAATGGGTAACCCAAGTGCCTTCGCCCGGCTCTCACTCATGACCAGCAGGGCTGCAGCCCCATCGGACAGTGCGGATGAACTGCCTGCGGTAACGGTACCCGTGACGGGATCAAAGGCCGGTTTCAGTGCCGCGAGACTTTCCCGGTTAGTCTCAGGACGAATAACTTCATCTGTGCCCAGCATAAGCGGAACGCCTTGTGCATCATGGCCACCTGTTGGCACAATTTCACTTTTGAACGCGCCAGACTGTGTTGCGGCAAAAGCACGCTTGTGTGACCGTTCTGCAAACGCATCCTGCATTTCACGGGAAATGCCGTGCATTCGGGCCAGCATCTCAGCCGTAAGACCCATCATCCCGGCCGCTTTAGCAACATTCCGGCTCAGGCCCGGGTGAAAATCCACCCCGTGGCTCATGGGGACATGACCCATATGTTCCACGCCACCGACCAGACAAACATGTGCGTCACCTGTCATTATCATGCGGGCTGCATCATGCAGTGCCTGCATAGATGAGCCACATAGCCTGTTAACCGTTACAGCTGGCACACTGTGTGGGATCTCGGCAAGCAGTGCAGCGTTTCGGGCAACGTTGAAACCCTGCTCCAGTGTTTGCTGAACACAGCCCCAATAAATATCGTCAATTTCCGCGGCATCCAGTGCCGGGTTGCGTGCCAGCAGGCTGCGCATCAAGTGAGCGGATAAATCCTCTGCACGGGTAAAGCGAAATGCCCCGCCTTTTGAACGGCCCATTGGGGTTCTGATGGCATCAACGATGACAACTTTTTCCATAACTCACTCCTCAGGCACATTGCAGGTTACTGGATGGGCGGGCAGGCTCCACAGATGGATAATAGCTTGCGTTGGTGCGGGCTTTTTCGCGTAAGCCATCGGTGACGGTATACAGTGGCCCAAGTTCCTGGTAGTGATTTGCCATATCGAGATATTTGGCACTTCCCAGAGAATCCAGCCAGCGCAGCGCTCCACCATGAAACGGAGGGAAGCCAAGGCCATACACCAAAGCAATATCAGCTTCTCCAGGCGAAGCGATAATGTTTTCTTCCAGGCAGCGAATGACTTCGTTAACCATGGGGATCATCATGCGTGCAATAATGGCTTCATCACTGAACTCAGCCGCGGGCTGGCAAACCTCACAGAGCAGGCCAGCAACACTCTCATCAGCGATTTTACGCGGCTTGCCTTTGCTGTCGGTTTCATAGCGCCAGAAACCCTGGCCACTTTTTTGCCCATAACGTCCGGCGTCAAACAGCACATCAATGGCATCGCGATAGGCTTTCTGCATGCGCTGCGGGTAGCCAGCGGCCATTACCGCCTGGGCATGGTGAGCGGTATCGATTCCGACTACATCAAGCAGGTAAGCCGGGCCCATCGGCCAGCCAAACTGTTTTTCCATCACCCGGTCAATCTGGCGGAAATCGGCACCATCTTTGAGTAGTTGGCTGAAACCAGCAAAATACGGGAACAGAACCCGGTTTACGAAGAACCCTGGACAATCATTCACCACTATTGGTGTTTTCCCCATTTTGCTGGCCCAGGCAACTACTTTGGCAAGTGTGGTTTCACTGGTTTGCTTACCGCGGATCACTTCGACCAGCGGCATACGGTGCACCGGGTTAAAAAAGTGCATACCACAGAAATTTTCCGGGCGTTGTAATACGCTGGCCAGTTCACTGATCGGAATGGTCGATGTATTCGAAGCCAGTACGCAGTCCGGGCGAATGTGATTTTCGGTTTCGGCCAGCACGGTTTTTTTAACTTTCGGGTTCTCAACAACTGCTTCAACCACCACATCAGCTTTCTCAAAACCTGCATAATGCAGTGTTGGCTGAATAGCCGCCATCACACTGGCGAGCCTGATACCATCAATTTTCCCACGCTCAAGTTGTTTGTTCAGTAACTTACTGGCTTCACTGATGCCCAGCGCCAGCGCCTTCTCATTGATATCTTTCATGAGTACCGGTACGCCTTTCCAGGCGGACTGCCAGGCGATACCGCCACCCATAATTCCCGCACCCAGAACAGCAGCCTGCTGTGGTAATGCAACATCGTGGCTGTATTTTTTCGCCAGGCTTTTTACGTGCTGATCGTTAAGGAAAATGCCAACCAGAGCCCGGGCCTGAGGGGAATGAGCCAGGGGAACAAAACTTTGATTCTCCAGCTTCAGAGCATCATCTCTGCCTAATGTGGCGGCAGCTTCTATTGTTTTTACTGCTGTCATTGGTGCCGGGTAATGTTTCCCGGCAGTTTGAGCAACCATGCCTTTGGCAATCGTAAAACTCATGGTGGCTTCAATTTTACTGAGTTTCAACGGCGCCAGTTTTACAGCACGTTTGCTGCGCCAGTCCTGGTTTCCGGTTATGGCCTGTTGTAAGACCTGCACTGCTGCGGTTTTCAGGTTCTCCTGGCTTACCACACCATCAACCAGACCTATTTTCAGTGCCTGCTGTGCATCCACATCTTTGCCTGCGGCAATAATTTCCAGCGCGCTGTCCGTACCGAGCAATCGAGGCAAGCGAACAGAACCGCCAAACCCAGGCATAATCCCCAGTTTTGTTTCCGGTAAACCAATACGTGCTTCCGGTGTGGCAAGGCGGAAATCAGTTGCCAGCACACATTCGCAACCACCACCCAGCGCATAGCCATTAACCGCGGATATTGTTGGTACAGGCAGATCTTCAAGGCGGTTAAATACGCTATTGGCGAAGTGCAACCATTGGCTGAGCTGCTCGGCCGGGACCAAAAACAGAGAAAGAAACTCCATGATATCTGCGCCGACAATAAAAGCATTTTTATCAGAACGCAGTAACAGACCTTTTAGATCTTTTTGTTTTTCAAGTATATCCAGTGCATTTCCGAGGCTGGCAACCGTCGCGGTGTCCAGCTTATTGACTGAACCGGGCGCGCTAAATACCAGTTCGGCAATGCCATTTTCCAGCCAGTCGAGATAAAGGGTTTCACCTTGGTAGAGCATGTCAGTCTCCTGAATCCAGCAAAGGGATCTGGTCGTACCAGATGAGCGGAGTGTGGAATTTATGTTAAAAAATTGCAAATTAATCTTTAATTTTTTGCTGGAAAGATCACGGATACGCGAAAACACGCTCTGAATAAGCGGGTGTGTTAAAATGCCCACTTCAGGGTTAACGTACAAAGGGTAAGTTATGGACTCGTTAGTCGCACTGTATAAAGAACATATTGAGGCATTGCAGGAACGTACTCGCAATGTGCTGGCACGTTTCAATCTGGATGCACTACTGATTCATTCCGGTGAATTATTTAATGTTTTTCTCGATGATCACCCTTATCCATTTAAAGTTAACCCGCAGTTTAAAGCCTGGGTACCTGTTACACAGGTACCTAATTGTTGGCTGTTGGTGGATGGCGTCAGTAAGCCAAAATTGTGGTTCTGGTTGCCTGTTGATTACTGGCACAACGTTGAACCGTTACCGCAATCTTTTTGGACTGATGAAATTGAACTGAGTGCTCTGGCTAATGCCAAAGAGATTGGCAGTATGCTGCCCGCTCAACGCAAAAATATTGCTTATATTGGCCCGGTTCCGGAACGCGCTCTGCAACTCAACATTGAAGCCAGCAATATTAACCCTCAGGGAGTGATTGATTACCTGCACTTCTACCGGGCCTATAAAACCGAGTATGAACTGGCTTGCATGCGTGAGGCGCAAAAAATGGCGGTGGTGGGTCATCATGCAGCTCATGATGCCTTTCTGTCCGGGATGAGTGAGTTTGATATCAACCAGGCCTATTTAACCGCGACGGGTCACCGGGACACTGATGTTCCTTACGGCAATATTGTGGCGTTGAATGAGCATGCTGCGGTATTGCATTACACAAAACTGGATCACCAGGTTCCGGCTAAAAACCTCAGTTTCTTGCTGGACGCTGGGGCTGAATATAACGGTTATGCCGCAGATCTGACGCGCACATGGTCGGCTCAAAATGACAATGATTTTGCCGCACTGATTAAAGACGTGAATGAACATCAGCAGGCACTGATTGCCACTATGCAGGCAGGCACACGCTATACCGAATATCATTTACAGTTCCATCAGCGTATTGCGCAGATACTGCGTAAACACCAGATAATTACTGGCATCAGTGAAGAGGCAATGGTAGATGCGGATATTACCGGACCTTTCATGCCTCATGGCATTGGACATTCGCTGGGGCTGCAGGTGCATGATGTAGCCGGATTTATGCAGGATGACTCCGGCACAAACTTACCAGCACCAGAGAAGTACCCGTATCTGCGTTGTACCCGGGTGCTTGAACCCGGTATGGTGCTGACTATCGAGCCTGGCATCTATTTTATTGAGTCTTTGCTGTCAGCCTGGCGAGAAGGGGCGTATAGCAAACATTTCAACTGGCAGAAAATTGAATCGCTGAAACCCTATGGCGGTATTCGTATCGAAGATAACGTGGTGATTCATGAGAAGAGCATTGAGAACATGACACGGGATCTGAAACTCAGTTAATGGAGAGTTGGCTCATTCCTGTTGCGCCCGTAGAAGTGAGTGCTGAGATTAAAAAAAGTCGGTTTATTACTTTTCTGGCACATACCGATGGCGTGGCTGCAGCAAAAGCATTTGTTGAGCAAATACGCTCTACGCACCCCAGTGCACGGCATCATTGCTGGGCCTGGGTAGCCGGTGCGCCTGACGACTCACAGCAACTCGGTTTCTCCGATGACGGTGAACCTGCCGGAACCGCAGGTAAACCGATTCTTGCGCAGTTACAGGGAAGCGGAGTGGGTGAAATTACCGCTGTCGTGGTGCGTTATTATGGTGGTGTATTGCTGGGTACCGGTGGGTTAGTCAAAGCCTATGGTGGTGGTGTTAGCGATGCGTTAGCTCAGTTAACTACGCAGCGGAAGATGGCACTGAGGTCCTATACTTTGCGTTGTGAATATGGGTTGCTGGCTTCTGTTGAGGGACTTGTTGCTCAAACACAAGGGCTCATTGTTTCCAGTGACTATCAGGATGTGGTGCTGTTAACTATCGCATTGCCCCCGAGTCATATTGACGTGTTTCGTTCGCGCCTGGCAGACATGAGCCGGGGTTCGATACAATTATTCCCTTTTGGATAGTCTCTCTTATTTTCGAAGGATCCACGCGTGATGCATTTTCGCCCTATAGTCAGAATTGTTGGCTTACTGGTTATTTTATTTTCGGGAACGATGTTTATTCCCGGGCTGGTGGCCCTGATCTATCGAGATGGCGCGGGGAGAGCCTTTACACAAACCTTTTTCGTTGCGTTGGCTATCGGCGCGTTGCTGTGGTGGCCCAACCGCCACCAAAAGCGCGAGTTAAAACCACGGGAAGGTTTTTTGATAGTCGTGTTGTTCTGGACTGTTCTGGGGAGTGTCGGGGCACTGCCCTTTATTTTCGCTGAGCGCCCCAATCTCACTATCACCGATGCATTTTTTGAATCTTTCTCCGGGTTAACAACCACAGGTGCAACAACACTGGTTGGTCTGGATACACTGCCACATGCCATTTTATTTTATCGCCAGATGCTGCAATGGTTCGGTGGTATGGGAATCATTGTGCTGGCTGTGGCTATCTTGCCAATTTTGGGCGTTGGGGGATTGCAGCTTTATCGCGCGGAAATGCCAGGGCCACTAAAAGATAACAAAATGCGCCCACGTATTGCTGAAACAGCCAAAACACTCTGGCTTATTTATGTATTACTGACCATTGCCTGTGCTGCCGCTTTGTGGTTTGCCGGCATGCCCATGTTTGATGCTATCAGCCACAGTTTCTCCACTATCGCCATTGGTGGTTTCTCCACTCATGATGCCAGCATTGGTTACTTTGACAGCCCGGCAATTAACTCAATCATCGCGCTGTTTTTATTGATTTCAGGGTGTAACTACAGCCTGCACTTTTCGTTGCTGAGCGGGAGAAGTTTGAAAGTGTACTGGCGTGACCCCGAATTTCGTATGTTTATTGGGGTGCAATTCTCGCTGGTATTGATTTGTACGCTGGTGTTAATTCTGCATCACACCTACGGCTCATTCTGGCAAACTCTGAATCAATCTTTTTTCCAGGTTGTCTCCATGGCAACAACGGCAGGGTTTACTACAGACAGTATTGCGCGCTGGCCCCTTTTCCTGCCGGTATTACTATTATGCTCGGCATTTATTGGTGGTTGTGCCGGTTCGACCGGTGGTGGCCTGAAAGTTATCCGTATCCTGCTGTTATTTAAACAAGGAAATCGTGAGCTTAAACGCCTGGTACACCCTAATGCGGTTTACAGCATTAAGTTAGGGAACCGTGCATTGCCGGAGCGCATCCTGGAGTCAGTGTGGGGCTTTTTCTCTGCTTATGCAT
>NZ_LYRP01000009.1 GCF_001655675.1 Mangrovibacter phragmitis
CCGGTGGAGCATGGCAGGGAAGGGTACATCACAGGTTTACAGATGCTGCTGCAGGTGGAATCCCGGCTGGAATGGCTGCCCACCCTGCTGCTGTTGCCGTTGTCACTGGTGGAAAGCGTGTCGAGGTATATAGGCACGCAGACCAGCAGGCGCCCGCAGTGGTCAGCAGAGGTGGAAATGGCCTGCCGGCCAGAGCCGGGTGACCCGGTGAATGTGGGAGCAGAGCACAATGGGCCTGGCCGCTGGCGCACGGTACTGGCCAACGAACCCCGTGCTGTTTACGATGCCAAAAACCAGTATCTGAAAGATGCCAACCAGAAAATAAGGAATAAAATGGCTCATAACAGGGATGCGTGAACATCATAATGTCTGGTGTGTACAGGTGAACCCTGTGGTTGTGATTTATTCATCAATCCGCCTGTTACAAGGCGGGTTTTACTTGGTGGTATAGTAAAAATAAAGAAGAGTAACTATTTATATATATTCTTTGCTCTGGGTGTTCATCATAAGATGAATATAGTATGTGAGTTATTTGATGTTTTATTGCCATGTTAATTATTTTTTTAAATGCTCTGATTTTTATCGATTGGTTCAGTCTGTACTCTGATGTTGATTATCCATATTTATAATTATTTGAGGGAAATAAATGAAAGGAATTATTCGGGTTGGAGATAAAACCACAGGCGGAGGTATTGTGGTGTCTGGTTCAAATAAAATGAAGTTCGGTGGGGTAGGGGTTGCCCGGTTAAATGACCCAGTGATTTGCCCCATTCCTGGCCATACACCTTCGTTTATATCTGAAGGTCATCTAACGATGAAAGATAATGGTTTGCCTGTCGCTTTTCATGGATGCAAATGCTCTTGTGGGTGTTCGCTAATCTCATCGCTAACTAATGTGAAAATGAGCCCATAATGCCTGTCGACCTCTCTACTATTCCGCAGCCTGCAAGGCGTAAGCCACCGCCATCAGTAAAAAGATGGTTGGTGTATTTATTAGGTTCTCTTGTTTGTGGTGGTATTGTAACTCTTTGGCTATGGCCGGAAACGATTCCTGTTAAGAGTGCATTGTTTTGGCATTGCTTTATTATTATACCCTTTGTGCTTTGGGGAATAACAGCAGCAATACGTTGGCTACTCTGGCTGAGTTTTGAATGGTTTGCAGATGGTTGGGACAATGAGCGCGAACTGGATTTAAAAAATGAAATTGAACGTGCTCAGCGTTTTATTGTACTGAATGCAATTTCTGTTCATTTACCACATGTTGCTGCTTCGGAGTCAATAAGCCAGCAATTCCTATTGCCAGAAGGTGTTTCTCTGCCCGCCGTGGTCGATGAAAACACGCTCTCTGTGAGCCACTATGCTGAATTTAATGATGCGGGTGAATTGCTGTCAGTTCGCATTAACAAATGGATTGGTTTGTTGCTTGCCGATCCAATCATTCAGTCTGGCCTGTACAGAGGTAATCCAGAGTATCGGTTGAAAGTTGTTATTCAAATAGCGAATGAGTCTCAGCTTAATGAACAGGAAATTTCTGCTATAAAAAAAATAGTTATCCCATTAGTTCCCTCATCAGCCATAATTGAAATCATCTCTGACTATGGGTTGTCTGATATTGATAACTGGTTGGATGAACCTGATACTTTCCACATGTTATTGGTTCTTTCCGTAAATTTACTTGATAGCATGTCTGATGGTGAGGGGGAGGTTGCAGTTGGGCTTTTATTTTGTTCAACAGACAGTAATTGTGGTGAACCCTATATTGCCCGGGTTCACAGACCTGAATGTACTAAAGAACCTCTATCTGTTCACTCTGCTGCGTTGCAGGCAATGCGATGGGGAAAAGTTAGTGCAGATGATGTGGCAACTTTATGGCTATCCGGGGTAAATAGTGAATATAATCTACCAGCCATGCTGGCTGGTCATAACCTGAAATTTCCGCGGGTTGAAGAAAATAAGCAGTTGATACATATTGATGTAAAAAGTGGCACTACAGGCTTGTCATCCCCCTGGCTGGCACTTGCCCTTGCTGCAGGGAACAGCGAGTCAGTATCATTTCCTCAATTGGTAATCAATATAGAAAAACCGGATATAACCCTTTGGTGGTTTGTAGTACATCCTTATATATCCCCTTAGCTAAAATGATAACTTATGCAGTGTTATCTTATTAGGTGATTCTGTATTTTTCATTGCGAGTTGTTTCATATCAGGAGAAAAAATGGAGCAGAAAAAGCAGGGAGCAAAAATTGCAATATACAGGCTATGGTTTATTTTATTCTTTTTTCTGTTACTTGGCGTGATTGTTAGTTTGATGCTGAGTATTTACCCTGTCCAAATGGGTTTTATTTCAGGTGAAAAAATATCTTTTTTTATGTTAAGTTTATCAATAACTGTCGGGTTAACTATAGTCGTTACGATCACTTTTATTGTATTGATTTTCTTGGGTAAGTTTATTTATGTGCATGTTAAAGAAGAGGCCGGTAAGAAAAATGAAACTGAGTTAAAAAGGCGGGAAGTCAAAATATCATCATCAGTGCTCTGCTACCAACAGTTAAAGGTATATTTGCATAATCGTTATTATTTTTTTTGGCGCCGCAAAGTCCGCCTGATCCTGATTACCGGTGATGACGGTGCTGTCAGTCGCCTGGTCCCAGGTCTTAAAGAAAACCAGTGGTTGGAATGCAACGGCACCGTGCTGATATACGGCGGTAATCTGGATAGCCTGCCTGATACTGAAAAGCTTAATGCCTTGCGTAAACTGCGCCGCTTCCGCCCACTGGACGCCATTATCCGGGTGCTGGACACCACTCAGTCTCTGACCCCCCAGCGTAGTGACACCGACCTGCGTAGCCTGGAAAAGATCAGTGAAATCCTGCGTTATTCTCCCCCTGTCTGGCTGTGGCAACTGTGTGCCAGTGCATGGCCACAGGAAGGCAGAGAACCACAGGCAGTGGGAATAACCCTGCCGCGCAATGCCAGGTCGGAAGATGTGGAAGCACAGCTAAATACACTGTTGCCGCAGTTACGCCAGCAAGGGTTGTCGCAGGTGGGAAGTAACTGGTCATATGATTTTTTGCTGCGCCTGGCATGGCAACTGGGGCAAGGGGGCAGCGCACAATGGAAGGCTCAACTGATGCCCTGGCTGCAGGGTGCGTCATCGCGCATTTCACTTAGAGGGGTGATGTTCAGCCAGCCTGAGCCTGTGGGAAAAAATGGTGGTAAGGAGACTGTCCCATTGCATCCTCATGCGCTGGTGTTGCCACCAACCTGGCAAGGGGTGTTGAATGGCTGTGCGCGGGTACGTGGTTTTCGGGTGGGCCGCCCATGGGAGCCGGTACTTGCATGGAGCCTGGCGGCTTTATGTGCTGCCTGGTTTACCGGCCTGTTGATTTCAGCAACGGTCAATTACCACCATATTTCCACTGTTGCTGCTCGTGCTCACGCCCTGGATGTCAACCCGCCAGTATCAGATGCTCAGCTCACTGCTCTGCACGCCCTGCGTAACGATGCCGGGCGCTTGCAATACCACATCCAGCAGCGCGCGCCTTTGTACTGGCGTTTTGGTCTGGATCATAGCCAGCCTTTGCTGGATGCGCTGCTACCTTATTACGGCGGGGCGAATAACCACCTGATACGTGACTCAGCCAGCCAGGCGCTGGCACAGGCATTACGTACCCTGGTGAATACCCCTCCGGACAGTAACCAACGAGCGGAGCTGGCCAAATCCGGCTATGACCAGCTAAAAGCCTGGCTGATGATGTCCCGGCCTGAGCGAGTGGATGCCGCCTTTTTTACCGAAGTCATGGCAAGCGTACAGCCAGCACAGCCCGGTTTGTCTCAAGGGTTGTGGCAGGCACTGGCGCCGGATTTATGGGCGTTCTGGATGGATTTGCTGCCATCTCAGCCTGGCTGGGCAATTACGCCCGACAATGCCCTGGTGACCTGGAGCCGTCAGGTGCTGTTACAACAGGTGGGGCAGCGTAGCGCGGAAAGCAATCTGTATAACGGTATTCTGCTGGCTGTGCGGCGTAATGTGGCAGATGTCACGTTGGAAGACATGACAAACGGTACAGAAGTAGGGCGATTATTCTCAACGCGGGAAGTGGTTCCGGGAATGTTTACCCGACAGGCCTGGGAAAATAGTGTTGCACAGGCCATTGACAGTGCGGCGAATGCCAGGCGAGAAGAAATTGACTGGGTTCTGAGTGACGGGCGGAACAGTGTATTGGCAGATATCTCACCGGAAGCCCTGAAAACCCGGCTCACACAACGGTATTTTACTGATTTTGCCGGGGCCTGGCTGAATTTTCTCAATAGCCTTCAACTTACACCGGCAAACACAATTGCTGATGTTACCGACCAACTGACCCTGATAAGTGATGTCCGTCAGTCTCCGGTTATTGCCCTGATGAACACGCTTGCCTGGCAGGGCCAGACAGGGCGGCAGGGAGAAGGGTTATCAGGCATTCTGTTGCGCCCGGTTAAAAATCTGACCAGTGGGCCAGGACCTGTTATAGACCAGCTTGCCGCCGAACCACAAGGGCCGCTGGATGATACTTTTGGTCCTTTACTGGCGCTGTCTGGCATTTCAGGTGGCACTGGCGTGATGAGCGCAGACAGCAGCTTAAGCCTGCAAACCTGGCTGACCCGTATTACGCGGGTGCGTCTGCGCCTGCAACAAGTGGCTGCAGCGCCAGACCCACAGGAAATGATGCAGTCCCTGGCACAAACTGTGTTTCAGGGAAAAAGCGTGGATCTGACAGATACGCGCCAGTATGGCAGCCTGATGGCCGCGAGCCTGGGGGAAGAGTGGAGCGGTTTTGGTAGAACTGTCTTTGTGGAGCCTCTGACACGGGCATGGGAAGCGGTTCTGCATCCGTCAGCCATCAGCCTGAATGGTCACTGGAAACGCTCTGTGGTGGCCGACTGGCAGACCGCTTTTGGTGGGCGTTACCCACTGGCAGACAGTAAGAGTGAGGTGTCACTGCCAATGCTGGCGGAATTTATTCGCGCTGACAATGGGCGGATTGACCGTTTCTTGTCCACACAACTGGGTGGTGTCTTGCACAAGGAGGGCAGCCGGTGGGTTCCCGATAGCGCGAACAGCCAGGGGCTGGCATTCGACCCGGCTTTTCTGGAAGCAGTAAACCAACTGAACCAGTTAGCAGAGATCCTGTTTACCAATGGTCAGCAAGGTATTCGCTTTGAACTCCAGGCGCGTCCGGCACCGGATGTAGTGGAAACTCGCCTGACCATTGATGGCCAGCAACTGCACTACTTTAACCAAATGGCCGACTGGCATACTTTCCGGTGGCCGGGAGAAACATACCAGCCCGGGCTGATGCTGACATGGGCATCAACCCGGGCTGGCACTCGCTTGTTTGGTGATTATACCGGTACCTGGGGGCTTGTCCGTTGGCTGGAACAGGGAAAAAGCAGGCCGCTTAGCCGCAGCGAGTGGATGATAAGTTTCACAGCACCGGATGGCCGGGAGCTGGAGTGGGTATTACGTTCACAACTGGGGAAAGGACCGCTGGCTTTGTTAGCCCTGCGGGGTTTCCGGTTGCCAGAAAAAATATTTATTGTGGAACCGCATACCCCCAGCCCAAACGCCCCTGGCGCCAGCAACAGCGTAGTGATGCAAGGAACTGAAGAATGAGCAACCTCCAGAATCTTATTTCCGCCTGTGGTACAGACGAAAAGACATTAAGAGCACAAACACAGTCGCATATTGTTGACTGGGAACGCTGGATACAACCAATCAATGAAAACGATCCAACTGGGGGTGATTCGGGCTATGACGATGATTTCCAGTTGATGCGCGATGAAGTTAATAAACTCACCGGTACAGACACCGCCCTGATTTGCCAGCTTGCCGAAAAGCTACTTACCGCTACCAGTAAAGACCTGCGTGTAATCACATTTTATGTTTGGGCGCGTTTACATCAGGATGGAGAAACTGGCTTTGCCGAAGGGCTTGAATTACTGGCGGGCATGCTTGAGCGATATGGCACCCGTCTGCATCCTTTGCGCGAACGCACCCGGAAATCGGCACTTGAATGGTTAACCAGCCGCAAGGTTATGGACAGCCTGTTGCTGTACCCCGAAGTTGATATGGCCGTGATGCCACGTATTACAGGCGCTTTATTGTTGGTGGAGCAGGCGATTGTGCAGTTAGATGTGCCGTCACGGCCAGTGCTGGCACCGCTATACCAGGGGTTAAACCAGCGCCTGGAACAAAGCGGTGGAGCCAGTAGCCTTGTGCCGCAGAACAGCCGTGAAGAGACTAATAGCATCCCTGCCACGAGATCTCCGGCACCTGTTATGTCTTCGGTCTCTTCGGGGCGCGATCTGCTTGATCAGGCCAAAGTGCTGGCAGCATACCTGCGTGATCAGCCCGGGGGCTGGCTTGCAGGGCATCACCTGATAAAGAGTATCCGTTGGGACACGCTGGCAACCTTACCGCCGCTGGATTCAGCAGGCCGCACACGCCTGGTGCCGCCAAAGCCGGATAACCGGGCACATCTGAAGCGCCTTTATCTTCAGCAAAGCTGGAACGAATTACTTGAGCGGGCAGATAGCTTACAGGCGCAGGGGGTTAACCACCTGTGGCTTGATGTGCAGTGGTATATCTGGCAAGCCCTGCTCAAAATGGATAACGACACTGTTCGGGCCGACATTATTTGCCGTGATCTTCAGGGCTTGCTAACCCGGCTTCCCGGGCTGGAAACCCTGGCCTTTGACGATGGCACGCCTTTTGCGGATGAAGTCACACTGAGCTGGATTAACGCCACTGTGCTGGGGGAACCTGACAACTGGAAAGAAGAGCCAGTTAATGCGCCAGACTTAGCCAGTGATACAGTACTGGAGCTTGAGGCTGAAGCGATACAACTCGCTGATACCGAAGGCGTTGAAGCAGCATTAAACTGGCTGCAATTACGGCCAGGCATTACTTCGGTCAAAGACCGCTGGATGGTCCGCCTGCTGATGGCAAGGGTAGCCGAGCAGTACAATAAAAATGAACTGGCACTGCATTTGTTAAGTGACCTGGATAACCGAGCCAGTGAGCTCACCCTTGACCAGTGGATACCTGAACTTATGTTTGAAGTTAAAGCCCGTTGGGTCAGGTTACTCCGGGCAAAAGCCGGGCGTAATGAAACAGATAAGTTGCGCCTTCAGGCAGAGATGGACACTCTGTTGTCCGGGTTGATTGCGCTGGATCCTGCCAGGGCTGCGGTATTGTGCCATTGAATACACAGGCAATTAATTGAAAAAAGGATGAGTTATGGCTAAAGGCCATTATCTGGTAATGGGCGACAGGACAACCTGTGGTGGAAGAATTATAGAAGGGGCAGAGGATCACCAGTTACTTGGTATGCCAGTTGCGCGTGAGGGCGATAAGGTTTCTTGTGGTCTGACTCCTTTTATTTATGTGATTCAGGGAGGAATATTAAATGACACGCTGCATGGGCGAAAGCTGGCAGGTACCCTTGAAAGTTTCAGTACCTGCCCGTGTAAAGCTCGGTTCATTTCTTCACTCCCGCTGGATACTTATGAGTGAATCAGAGTATTGCTGTGCGCTGTAGTGTTATTTTATGGTATTCAATTGCTGTGATGTTTACAGCTAAAATAAATGAAATGTATTTTTTTGTGAAACTGATTGTTGTTTTTAATTGAAATTAATAATCAATTTTTTATTTTTATAAACTATATGTGGTGAATCTTTTTGCCATCCCTGAGAGTGTTGCAAGTTGGTTTTTTTATATTTCACAAACAAAAGATGGTTAGTGAAGACTTACAATTATTACTCAAGTAGAAAATATTATGGATGATTTAACTCTGCGTTATTACGACGCTGAAATGCGTTACCTGCAAGAAGCGGGTGAAGAATTTGCCCGGGCTTACCCGGACCGGGCAGCCATGCTTAATCTTGATAAATCCGGTGCCCGTGATCCGTATGTTGAACGCTTGTTTGAAGGGTTCGCATTTTTAATGGGACGGTTACGGGAAAAACTGGATGATGACCTGCCTGAACTGACAGAAGGGCTGGTCAGCCTGTTGTGGCCTCACTATTTGCGCACTATTCCTTCGCTATCTATCGTCGAGTTTTCCCCTGACTGGCGCGAAATGAAGGAAAGGCACCAGATCCGTAAAGGTTTTGAAGTGCTTTCCCGTCCAATAGGCGAAAAGGGAACTCAGTGCTGCTACACCACTACCCGCGAACTGAGCCTGTACCCACTCTCGCTGGAAAAGGTCTCTTTGAAAACCAATCAGAATGGATGCTCAGTAATTAATTTCCGTTTTAGTTGTAGTAACCTTGCAGACTGGAGCCATATTAACCTGAGTGAACTACCGCTTTATTTTAATGCGGATGCCCCGCTGGCCTGTGCAATGCACGAGGCATTTACCATGAATGTGGACCGAATATGGTTACAGTTATCGGATGGTAGTGAAGCTCGTGAACTGAGGGGATATTTCACTGCTTACGGTTTTGATGATGATGATAACCTGTGGCCAAAAAGCCATAGCAGCTTTAGTGGTTATCAGTTATTACTGGAATATTTTACCTTCCGTGAAAAGTTCATGTTCACCAGCTTGCGTGGCCTGGAAACCGTCAACTTCCCGCCGAATTTGCAATGGTTTGAGGTTGAGGTTCTCCTGGCCCGGCGGTGGGAGCATGATTTCAGCTTTACTGAAAAACACATACGCCTGAACTGTGTACCCGTTATTAATTTGTTTCGGCTGGAGTCAGACCCGCTCAATATAAATTCTCTGCAAACAGAATACCTGTTAACGCCAATGCGGATTCAGGACGGTTATACAGAAATTTACGCTGTCGATGAGGTAACCTCATCCAGCTCACATACCTATGTGCCATTCTCAAGCTTCCGCCATAAAGGCGGCATGATGTGCCATGAGGCACCTGAGTATTATTATCATACCCGCGTTCGTCGTGGCCCATCCGGTTTGCATAACACCTGGCTGATTCTGGGTGGTGAGGCATTTGATAGCCATACTGTCCCCGCAGATGAAAGCCTGTCCCTCACGTTAACCGGAACGAATGGCCAACTGCCACACCGGGCGTTGCAAAGTACGGTATTGGATACTGTGATGAGAGCGACCGCTGTCAGTATCACGGTAACCAATCTGTGCGCACCCACGCTCCCTTGTTACCCACCCGAGCAGGACCGCTTTCACTGGCGAATTCTCAGTCATCTTGGCAGCAGCTTCTTATCCATGATGGATGACGCAGAAGTATTACGCGGCACGCTGGCGCTTTATGAATGGACTCACAGCGAGATGAACCGACGCAGGCTGGAGGCCATCATTGATGTTACGCATTCAGAAACCGAACGCTTTGAGCAAGGGTACCTGGTTCGTGGTGTGCAAATTGAGGTAACACTCGACAGTCATGGTTTTGCCGGAAGAGGGGATATTTGCCTGTTTGGCGAAATGTTAAGCCGCTTCTTTGCCTTGTATACCGACATCTATCTGTTTAATCGCCTGGTAATCACTTTGCAACCAACCGGAGAACGCCTGGAATGGGAAGAGAAACACAGCCGCCATATTCCAGGTTGAGCCCTCGCCTGGAAGCAGAACTGAACCGGATAAACTTTTACCGTTTCTGCCAGTTACTGGAGAAAAACCAGCCGGGCAACCCACCATTAGGCACAACCAGCCATCCCGCCGATGACCCGGTGCGTTTTTGCCCTCATCCTGGTATGGGGTTTCCGGTAAGTGAACTAAAGTGTGTTGAATATGATGAGGAGGGCAGCCAAAACCCACCGGTTATTCGTACAACATTTATGGGCCTGTATGGCGTTGATTCCCCCTTGCCAACCGCGTACCTCGACGACATCACGCAACAACGTGAAGGGCATGAAGCACTGCAAGGGTTTCTGGATATCTTCAACCACCGGATTCTCACTCAGTTTTACCGTATCTGGCGTAAATATTCGTATCCGACCACTTTCGAGCCAGGCGGAACTGACAATATTTCACAGTCGTTACTGGGCCTGGTGGGGTTAGGTATACCCGGTATGGCGAAGCATATTGGTACGCCTGTGTCGCGCTTTTTAGCGCTGTTGGGCATCCTGCGCCAGCCGGGAAAAACCCAGGAAGGAATACAGGCACTGGTCACGTTGCTGGCACCTGAAACAGTCGCGCAAGTTAGCCCTTATTGCCTGCGTCCGGTGGCAATCAGCCATCCGTCGGGTTTTTATGGCGAAGAGGATATGTTGCTGGATGGCAATATGCCATTGGGTGATGAAGTGATGGACGCCTCCAGCCAGTTGTTGATAACACTGTGCACCGGAAATCACCAGGAGGCGCAGGGCTGGAGGCCGGATGGGCGGCTGTATCAGGATTTTCTGGTTATGTTGCGCGTATACCTTGGGTGGCGTTTTAAAGCCAAAATCCTCCTGACAGTTTGCACAGAAGCATTGAGTATGCGCCCGTTGGGCGAAGCGCCATTATGGTTAGGTATCAATGGTGTTCTGGGAGCCGAAGGTGAGGTATTGCCTGCTGATATTCCACAAACTTTTACCACCACTTTAGGCTATTACAGCGGCCTGCAACCCGCACTACAACGAGAGGGAAGTCGACGTGTCAGGTATCAATTTTCTTAATAAAACTTTTTATCTTGTGCCAGTTGTGGCACTGGGCCTTACCGGGTGTGGTTTAACGCAAAGCGTTACAGATGGAAGTAAATCTGCATTTAACGCAGTTTTCTACAAACAAATCAAAGTGCTGCATCTGGATTTTACCGCCCGTGAGGTCCTGAACACGGATTCACGAGAGAGCAATTCACTTTCAGAGCCTGTCGTTGTGCGGGTTTATCAACTCAAAGACAGCCAGACGTTTGAAAAGATAGTTTATGAACAATTACTGCGCGATGGTGAAAACAGTCTTAAAGAGGATTTACTGGCAACCCGGGATGTCGTGGTTAAGCCGGGCGGTGATGCTATGCTGGATATGCCGCTGGAAGCCGGAGCAAAATTTGTGGGTGTCGCAGGTCTGTTTCGCGAACCTGATCACAAAAATAACCACTGGAAACTCATCATTCAGCGTGAATCCCTGTCAGTAAATAGTGCGCGCATCATTGAGCTGGGCGCGAACAGCCTGCGGTTGTTGCCCGCTAAGGATGACTGAGTGATGAAAAAGCAACATCATTCCCCATCACTTTATGAAATACTCTGCGGTAATTTTACGGGAGCGTTTGACCTGCACCAGGTGAGTGAAGAAAACCAGGTTATTTTGTCTGTACTGGACAACATGCAACGTATCCTGAATTGCCGGGCAGGCACACTGGCGCATTTACCGGATTATGGATTACCCGATATGGCAACTATTCTGCAGGGTATGCCAGGGACCGCCCACCAGTTAATGAGTACCCTCTCTGCTGTTTTGCTGAAATATGAACCCCGCCTGAAAAAGATAACCGTTGTTATGCTGGATCAGGCGCAACCCGGGGAACTGTGCTACGCCATTGATGCCGAACTGAAAGATATTGGTCTGGTGCGCTATGGCACCCAGTTTATGCCAGAAGGCAAGGTGTTGCTCAGGCATCTTAAACAACGGCGCTTCATCAACAACTCACCTGGTCTATAAGTTTTTCTCACCACTGACGGAACAGTATCTGTGAACACCCGAAAATACCTTCGTACAGGCAGCGATCCACGCTCACTGCCTGATTATGTAGCTTTGCGTGATGAAATGATGAAACTCACCCATCCTGCCCGGCCTGATGTGAACTGGCAAACGGCAGAAATGCTCTGCCTGCGGTTATTTGAACATAATGGTGTCGAATTACAGAGTGCGACATGGTATACGCTTGCGCGTATGCACATTGCCGGCCTGGTGGGCATGAACGAAGGGCTTGCCTTGATTAATGCACTGGCCGCACATCAATGGTCTGTGATGTGGCCCGCCAGTGTGCATGCCCGTATGGAAATAGTGACTGGCCTTAATCAGCGCCTGCAGGCTGTCTTTCGCACTCAGGTTTACCGGTCTCCCGATGATCTTTCTGAGCTCTACCGGGCACAACAAGAGCTGGATGAGCTGAGTGATACACTGGGCCGCCATGAACTCAGGCAGACCAGTCAGTTGGCAGCGTTTCAGCAACAGATAAAACAGGCAATTACCCGGCTGGAGAATATGCCGCGTGGCTGTCAATCTGCACAAGATATCGTGTTGCCTGCCCAGGCGGTGACACAGTTTGCCGAACCTTTGCGCCCGGCCAGAGAACGTCTGGTCTACATTGTGCCCCACGAGCCGGTCGTGGATGTTGATTCACTGCCCGCTCAAGGAAAAGTAAAGCATCATAACCTGTGGTTGTTTTTGAGCGGCGCATGCACTGCATTATTGCTGAGTAGCGTGGTTAGCTGGGGGTGGCGCTATCTGAATACACCACCCGCAGGCCTGGCACAACTGAACGCCTCACTGGCCCCGTTACCCGGTATCGTGCCTGAAGAGCAACGAGTGGCACTTAGCCAGTATGTGGTAGCAAAACCGCATGGCAGCGAAAAGTTGGTAAAACAAACTCGTGAACAACTCGGCTGGCTGGCAACACTGCCACAGGGCTGGCAACATCAGTACGCCCGGCAGCTATTATCACAGGCCGAATTATTGTTGCCCTACAATACGGCGGTAGAGCCAATGATACGTGACTGGCAGCAACAGGCGGAAGCAAGTGCCATGCCATTGCCTCAGTTAACTAACTGGCAGGACGGAATGGTAAAATTGCAACGCCTGGCTGACCAGCTCAATGCTCTGGATGAAAAGCGCGGCAAGTACATGACGGTCAGTGAACTGAAGTCGCAGGTTTTCGCCATCACAGAGGCATTCCGCCTGCATATTCCTGCTGAAGAGCGGTTGCGCCAGTTGACGCAGGCAGGTAACACCAGTACCCAGCCTGGCGCTTTACAGTTACAAACCGAACTGCACATCAGGCAACTTCTATACCGTTATAGCCTGATAAACATGCAGCTGGAAAGCCGGGTTAGCGGAACAAGTGGAAAACAATAACGGCGTGAGGTGACAGTGACTGGCTGTAACTTTTACAACCGGATATACAAAAAACAAAGCCCCATCTGGGGCTTTGTTTTTGCTACCACAACAACAGGCAAAAAGATTGCCTTAGTGGGATGACAAGTCTGACGTAAAATCACGCTTGGTGTAGCCGGTATACAACTGGCGCGGACGGGCGATTTTTAACCCTTCGGCGTGCATTTCACTCCAGTGTGCAATCCAGCCAACGGTACGTGCCATTGCGAAAATTACCGTAAACATTGAAGACGGAATCCCCATTGCTTTGAGGATGATGCCCGAATAGAAGTCAACGTTCGGGTACAGCTTACGTTCAATGAAGTACGGGTCGTTCAACGCGATGTGTTCCAGCTCCATTGCCACTTCCAGCAGGTCATCTTTCATACCCAGCTCTTTGAGCACTTCATGGCAGGTTTCACGCATTACAGTGGCGCGAGGATCGTAGTTTTTATAAACACGATGCCCAAAACCCATCAGACGGAAAGAGTCATTCTTATCTTTCGCACGGCGTACAAATTCCGGAATGTGTTCTTTCGCGCTAATTTCTTCGAGCATCTTCAGACAGGCTTCGTTCGCGCCACCGTGAGCAGGTCCCCAAAGAGAGGCAATGCCTGCAGCAATACAAGCGAAGGGGTTGGCACCAGAAGAGCCTGCGGTACGTACGGTTGAGGTCGACGCGTTCTGCTCATGGTCGGCATGCAGAATCAGAATGCGGTCCATTGCACGTTCCAGCACCGGATTAACTTCATAAGTTTCACACGGTGTGGCGAACATCATATGCAGGAAGTTACCGGCATAGGAGAGGTCATTTCGTGGGTAAACGAAAGGCTGCCCAATGGAGTACTTGTAACACATCGCCGCCACTGTTGGCATTTTCGACAACAGGCGAAACGCCGCGATTTCACGGTGACGAGGAATATTCACATCCAGAGAGTCATGGTAAAACGCAGCCAGCGCACCGGTTACCCCGCACATGACGGCCATAGGGTGGGAGTCACGGCGGAAGCCATGAAACAGGCGAGTAATCTGCTCATGGATCATGGTATGACGCGTTACAATCGTTTTGAACTCATCATATTGTTCCTGTGTGGGTTTTTCACCATACAGCAGGATATAACAGACTTCGAGATAGTTGGAGTGAGTTGCCAACTGATCGATGGGGAAACCGCGGTGGAGTAAAATACCTTCATCACCATCAATAAAGGTTATTTTAGATTCACAGGATGCGGTTGAGGTGAATCCAGGGTCAAAAGTAAAAACCCCTTTTGAACCAAGGCTACGGATATCGATTACATCCTGGCCCAGGGTGCCTTGTAGCACGTCCAGCTCAGCGACAGAGCCCCCTTCGAGGGTTAGGTTTGCTTTTTTATCAGCCATTTACGGTCTCCTTAGCGCCTTATTGCGTAAGACTGCGGCTTTACCAGTTTGCTTTCATGGCCAGGTTGAAGTTTACCAGTTTGTTATATCAGCTCTCGTCTCTGTTTTAGAGGATATGACCAGGGTACAGAGAGATGGGCGCTTGCAGGTAACCATTCAGACCGTGGTGAAACAACAGCAAATCAGGGTGTTAGCAGCCAGTATAATAAAATCTTTATATCACTAATAACTGTCCTGACTACTGTGGTCAATACTGACACACTGTTACATAACTTATTCTCAGGTGAAAGAGTGACCCTATAACTTTTGCGAATTATACGGCGTTTTCGGTGATGGATGTAACAATAATGTTTAATTTTTGTCAAATCAGATAATTAAAAATTAAAAAAATGTTGTTATCGTGATCGTGTTCACTGTTCCAGCCAAAAACACACAAACTATTTGTAGGTTAATTGTAATGATATTGTGAACATCCTATACTGCCGCCAGGTCTCCGGAACATACTGCTCCCGCGAGCCACCCAGCGTAGTACTCGTCATTTTAACACCTGGAAGCAGTTGTTTTGCATGACGCAGAGTTATAGAAAACCACGCTGTCTGACCGCCTGCAGACCGGAGGAAGGAATAATAAAAACAGCATGTGGGCGCTATTCATAATGAAAAATGTGAAAAAACAAAGACCTGTTAATCTGGATCTTGCTACGATCCGATTTCCCGTCACCGCAATTGCTTCCATCCTCCACCGCGTTTCCGGCGTGATCACCTTCGTGGCGGTCGGCATTCTGCTATGGTTGCTGGGGCTGTCCCTTTCCTCACCCGAAGGCTTCCTGGTTGCTTCATCAATTATGGACAGCTTTATCGTTAAATTCATCTTTTGGGGCATTCTTACCGCACTTGCTTACCATGTTGTCGGTGGAATTCGTCATATGCTGATGGACTTTGGTTATCTGGAAGAAACCTTAGAGGCAGGTAAGCGTACTGCCAACATCGGTTTCGGTATTACTGTCGTGCTTTCTATTCTTGCAGGAGTTCTCGTATGGTAAGCAACGCCTCTGCGCTTGGTCGTAATGGTGTGCACGACTATATTCTGGTGCGTGCAACTGCGATTATCATCGCGCTGTATATCGTCTATATGGTTGGCTTCTTTGCAACCAGCGGTGAACTAACCTGGCAAATCTGGACGGGTTTCTTTGCCTCCGCTTTCACAAAAGTATTCACCTTGCTGGCGCTGTTTTCTGTGCTGGTTCATGCCTGGATTGGCATGTGGCAGGTGTTAACCGACTACGTTAAACCACTGGCTATACGTCTTGTCCTGCAACTTGCCATTGTTGCAACGCTGCTGGTTTACGTTATTTATGGGTTTGTTGTGGTGTGGGGTGTGTAATGAAATTGCCAGTCAGAGAGTTTGATGCAGTGGTTATCGGTGCAGGTGGCGCAGGCATGCGTGCTGCACTGCAAATTTCCCAGTCAGGGCAAACTTGTGCTCTGCTGTCCAAAGTATTCCCTACCCGCTCCCATACGGTATCCGCACAAGGGGGCATTACTGTCGCATTAGGCAATTCCCATGAAGATAACTGGGAATGGCATATGTACGATACAGTGAAAGGTTCTGATTACATTGGTGATCAGGATGCGATTGAATACATGTGTAAAACCGGCCCGGAAGCGATTCTTGAACTGGAACATATGGGTTTGCCATTCTCGCGTCTGGATGACGGGCGTATTTATCAGCGTCCGTTCGGTGGTCAGTCGAAGAATTTTGGCGGTGAACAGGCTGCGCGTACTGCGGCGGCTGCAGACCGTACTGGTCATGCATTATTACATACGCTGTATCAACAAAATTTGAAAAATCACACCACCATTTTTTCTGAATGGTATGCACTGGATCTGGTAAAAAACCAGGACGGCTCGGTGGTGGGTTGTACTGCACTGTGCATCGAAACCGGTGAAGTCGTGTACTTTAAAGCCCGCGCTACTGTGCTGGCGACCGGCGGTGCAGGGCGCATTTACCAGTCAACCACCAATGCGCACATTAATACTGGCGACGGCGTTGGTATGGCAATGCGTGCGGGTGTGCCTGTTCAGGATATGGAAATGTGGCAGTTCCACCCAACAGGGATCGCCGGGGCTGGGGTTCTGGTCACGGAAGGTTGCCGTGGTGAAGGCGGTTATTTGCTGAATAAACATGGCGAACGCTTCATGGAACGTTATGCGCCAAATGCCAAAGACCTTGCCGGCCGCGATGTGGTTGCCCGTTCAATCATGATTGAAATCCGTGAAGGTCGCGGTTGCGATGGCCCATGGGGCCCGCATGCCAAACTGAAACTTGATCACCTGGGTAAAGACGTTCTGGAATCCCGTCTGCCGGGTATTCTGGAATTATCGCGCACATTTGCTCATGTTGACCCGGTCAAAGAACCTATTCCTGTTATTCCTACCTGCCACTACATGATGGGTGGGATCCCCACCAAAGTAACGGGCCAGGCATTGACCGTGAACGAAAAAGGCGAAGATGTTGTGATTCCGGGCCTGTTTGCCGTTGGTGAGATTGCCTGCGTGTCTGTTCACGGTGCCAACCGTCTGGGCGGGAACTCGCTGCTGGACCTGGTGGTATTCGGGCGTGCGGCAGGTATGCATCTGCAGGAATCTATCAATGAGCAGGGTGCACTGCGTGATGCAAGTGAATCTGATGTGGAAGCCTCCCTTGAGCGCATGAATCGCTGGAACAACAACCGCACAGGTGAAGACCCGGTGGTGATCCGCAAAGCATTGCAGGAATGCATGCAGCACAATTTCTCCGTATTCCGCGAAGGCGATGCAATGGCGAAAGGCCTGGAAGAGCTCAAAGGTATTCGCGAGCGCCTGCAAAATGCGCGTCTTGATGATACGTCAAGTGAGTTTAATACCCAGCGAGTGGAATGTCTTGAACTGGATAACCTCATGGAAACGGCGTATGCCACAGCGATGTCAGCAAACTTCCGGACCGAAAGCCGTGGTGCACACAGCCGCTTCGATTTCCCGGAACGTGATGATGAGAACTGGTTGTGTCACTCCTTGTACTTGCCAGAAAGTGAATCCATGGTACGCCGTAAGGTGAACATGGAACCTAAATTGCGCCCGGCGTTCCCGCCGAAGGTACGTACTTACTGATTGCGGAGACAAGGTGATGAAACTCGAATTTTCAGTTTATCGTTATAACCCTGATGTAGACGATGCTCCGCGTATGCAGGATTACACGCTGGAAGCTGACGAAGGGCGAGATATGATGCTGCTGGATGCGTTAATCCAGTTGAAAGAAAAAGATCCGACACTGGCTTTCCGTCGTTCCTGCCGTGAAGGGGTGTGTGGCTCCGACGGCATGAACATGAATGGCAAAAATGGCCTCGCCTGTATCACTCCCATTTCGGCGTTGCGTAATGGTAATCAAAAAATTGTGATTCGCCCGTTGCCCGGGTTGCCAGTGGTGCGTGATCTGGTTGTGGACATGGGGCAGTTCTACACTCAATATGAGAAGATTAAACCTTACTTGTTGAATAATGGGAAAAATCCACCAGCCAGAGAACATTTGCAGTCTCCGGAACAGCGGGAAAAACTTGATGGCCTGTACGAATGTATTTTATGTGCCTGCTGTTCAACGTCCTGCCCGTCTTTCTGGTGGAACCCGGATAAATTTATTGGGCCGGCAGGTTTGTTAGCGGCTTATCGCTTCCTGATAGACAGCCGTGATACGGAAACAGACCAACGCCTTGACGGGTTGAGTGATGCTTTCAGTGTGTTCCGCTGCCACAGTATTATGAACTGTGTCAGTGTTTGCCCAAAAGGTTTGAACCCAACTCGCGCAATTGGTCATATTAAGTCGATGTTGTTGAAACGTAGTGCATAATATGAAAGGCCGGGAAGTGGTTTCCCGGCCTTTCAGGAAATCTTTAAAAACTGCCGGTAGCACCTTGCACCGGGTGTCATACTCAAAAGGTGCAATTGCGCGAAGACAGTTTTTAAAGGTTCCTTCGCGAGTGATTTCATTATAAAAGCTCGCTGAAAGTGAACCCTGGTACGTGCCCCATAAGGGTGTACGATGTAGTTTTTACGGCGAAAGTAAGCCTGTAAGGCTTAAGGGATCACGATGCAGAACGGCGCAATGAAAGCCTGGCTGGACTCTTCTTACCTGTCTGGTTCTAACCAGACGTGGATAGAACAGCTCTATGAAGACTTCTTAACCGATCCTGACTCAGTGGACGCACACTGGCGCTCCATGTTCCAGCAGTTGCCCGGAACAGGGGCCAGACCGGATCAATTCCATTCCAAAACACGTGATTATTTTCGTCGTCTGGCGAAGGATGCCTCACGTTACACTTCCTCAATTACCGACCCTGACACCGATGCCAAGCAGGTAAAAGTTCTGCAGCTCATCAACGCATATCGCTTCCGCGGTCACCAGCAGGCTAACCTCGACCCACTCGGGCTGTGGCAACAAGAGTCGGTACCTGATCTCTCCCCTGCATTTCATAACCTGACTGAAGCAGATTTCCAGGAGAGCTTTAACGTGGGGTCTTTTGCAATTGGCAAAGACACCATGAAGCTGGGCGACTTAATCACTGCACTGAAGCAAACCTATTGTGGTTCTATCGGTGCGGAATATATGCATATCACCAACACAGAAGAAAAACGCTGGATTCAGCATCGGATTGAATCTGTGGTTGGTCAGCCTTCTTTCTCTAAAGAAGAGAAAATGCGCTTCCTCAGTGAGTTGACTGCGGCTGAAGGCATGGAACGTTACCTCGGTGCCAAATTCCCTGGCGCAAAACGCTTCTCACTGGAAGGTGGGGATGCGCTTATCCCCATGCTTAAAGAACTGATCCGCCATGCGGGTAAGAGCGGCACCCGCGAAGTGGTACTGGGTATGGCGCACCGTGGCCGTCTTAATGTACTAGTTAACGTTCTGGGCAAAAAACCGCAGGATTTGTTTGATGAATTTTCCGGGAAGCATAAAGAACACCTGGGGACAGGTGATGTGAAATATCACATGGGCTTCTCGTCAGACATTGAAACTGAAGGTGGTCTGGTCCACCTGGCGCTGGCGTTCAACCCTTCACATCTGGAAATTGTCAGCCCGGTTGTTATCGGCTCTGTGCGTGCGCGCCTTGACCGTCTGGATGAACCGGGCAGCAACAAAGTTCTGCCTATCACTATTCATGGCGATGCTGCTGTTGCCGGGCAGGGTGTGGTTCAGGAAACCCTGAATATGTCCAAAGCCCGTGGTTACGACGTGGGGGGGACGGTTCGTATCGTTATTAATAACCAGATTGGTTTCACTACATCGAATCCACTGGATGCCCGTTCCACACCTTATTGTACGGATATTGGGAAAATGGTGCAGGCGCCGATTTTCCACGTCAATGCGGATGATCCGGAAGCGGTGGCATTTGTTACCCGCCTGGCACTGGATTACCGCAATACCTTCCAACGTGACGTATTTGTTGACCTGGTGTGTTACCGACGTCATGGCCATAACGAGGCCGATGAACCCAGTGCAACTCAGCCACTGATGTACCAGAAAATTAAAAAACACCCCACGCCTCGCAAACTCTATGCAGACAAACTGGAACAGAACCAGATTGCCACGCTGGAAGATGCCACTGAGCTGGTGAATCTGTACCGCGATGCGCTGGATGCTGGTGATTGCGTGGTGAAAGAGTGGCGTCCAATGAATATGCATTCATTCACCTGGTCGCCTTATCTGAACCATGATTGGGATGAAAGTTACCCGAATAAAGTTGATATGAAGCGTCTGCAGGAGCTGGCAAAACGTATCAGCACGGTTCCGGAAGCGGTAGAAATGCAGTCCCGTGTCGCGAAAATTTACGGCGATCGCCAGGAGATGGCAGCCGGTAATAAACCGTTCGACTGGGGAGCCGCAGAAAACCTGGCTTACGCCACAATGGTTGACGAAGGTATTCCGGTACGTATCTCTGGTGAAGATGCCGGTCGTGGAACATTCTTCCACCGCCATGCGGTCATTCATAACCAGACCAATGGCTCGACTTACACGCCACTGTGCCATGTGCATAATGCGCAAGGTACTTTCCGCGTATGGGATTCAGTTCTGTCTGAAGAAGCCGTTCTGGCCTTCGAATATGGTTATGCGACGGCAGAACCTCGTACCCTTACTATTTGGGAAGCACAATTTGGTGACTTCGCGAACGGTGCCCAGGTGGTAATCGACCAGTTCATCAGTTCTGGTGAGCAAAAATGGGGCCGGATGTGCGGGCTGGTCATGTTACTGCCTCATGGCTATGAAGGGCAGGGGCCAGAGCACTCTTCCGCGCGCCTGGAACGCTACCTGCAACTGTGTGCTGAGCAAAACATGCAAGTGTGCGTGCCGTCAACACCGGCACAGGTTTACCATATGCTGCGCCGCCAGGCATTGCGTGGTATGCGCCGCCCACTGGTGGTGATGTCACCCAAATCACTGTTGCGCCATCCGCTGGCGATTTCCAGCCTGGATGAACTGGCTAACGGCACTTTCCAGCCTGCAATTGGTGAAATCGATGACATCGACCCGCAAGCTGTGAAACGTGTGGTGATGTGTTCTGGCAAGGTGTACTACGATTTGTTGGAGCAACGCCGTAAAAATGATCAACATAATGTGGCGATTATCCGTATTGAGCAGTTGTATCCGTTCCCGGTACAAACCGTGCAGGAAGTGCTTAAACGGTTCTCCCATGTTCATGACTTTGTCTGGTGTCAGGAAGAGCCACTGAACCAGGGCGCATGGTATTGCAGCCAGCACCATTTGCGCGAAGTCGTACCTTTTGGCTCCGCACTGCGTTACGCAGGGCGTCCGGCGTCGGCATCACCTGCCGTCGGGTATATGTCCGTTCACCTTAAACAGCAGCAAGATCTGGTTAATGACGCGCTGAATGTCGAATAGTTAAAGGATAAATAATGAGTAGCGTAGATATTCTTGTTCCCGACCTGCCTGAATCCGTTGCCGACGCCACCGTGGCAACCTGGCATAAAAAACCGGGTGACGCGGTAACCCGCGACGAAGTTCTGGTTGAAATCGAGACTGACAAAGTGGTACTGGAAGTACCGGCTGTCGCTGATGGTGTACTGGATGCAGTGCTTGAAGCTGAAGGCACAACGGTAACTTCTCGCCAGATTCTGGGGCGGCTGCGCGAAGGTAACAGTTCTGGTAAAGAAACCTCTGCAAAAGCGGATGAGAAAGAATCCACACCAGCACAGCGTCACACGGCTGATCTTGAAGAACAGACTAATGACGCGTTAAGCCCGGCAATTCGCCGCCTGTTGAGTGAACATGATCTTGACGCCAGTGCCATTAAAGGCACTGGTGTTGGTGGGCGTATCACTCGTGAAGATGTTGAAAAACATCTGGCTAAAGCCCCTGCCGCACCCGCAGCTCCGGCAGTAGAGCCTGTTGTGGGTAGTCGCAGTGAAAAACGTGTCCCGATGACGCGTTTGCGTAAACGTGTAGCGGAACGGCTGCTGGAAGCGAAAAACTCAACTGCAATGTTGACGACGTTTAACGAAGTTAACATGAAGCCAATTATGGATTTGCGTAAACAGTACGGTGAGGCGTTTGAAAAACGTCATGGTATCCGTCTGGGCTTTATGTCTTTCTATGTTAAAGCTGTGGTTGAAGCACTGAAACGCTACCCGGAAGTGAATGCTTCAATCGATGGTGATGACGTGGTTTACCACAACTACTTCGATGTCAGCATGGCTGTGTCAACACCTCGTGGTCTGGTTACGCCAGTATTGCGTGACGTGGATACACTGGGTATGGCCGATATCGAAAAGCGTATTAAAGAGCTGGCAGTGAAAGGCCGTGACGGTAAACTCACCGTTGAAGATTTGACCGGTGGTAATTTCACTATTACTAACGGTGGTGTGTTTGGTTCTTTGATGTCCACTCCGATTATCAATCCGCCGCAAAGCGCCATTCTGGGTATGCATGCCATCAAGGACCGCCCGATGGCGGTAGGCGGTAAAGTAGAAATTCTGCCAATGATGTATCTGGCACTTTCTTACGATCACCGTCTGATAGACGGGCGTGAGTCCGTTGGTTTCCTGGTGGCAATTAAAGAGATGCTGGAAGACCCGACTCGCCTGCTGCTGGATGTGTAGTTGTGTGGGGCTTGCCCCACACACCGATTACCCGGCCACAGCACATGCTGTGGCGCAGAGTACCCCGAGCCTAGATGCTCTTCATCTGATTTGAATGGATAGAACTCATGAACTTACACGAATATCAGGCGAAACAATTGTTTGCCCGGTATGGCTTGCCGGCACCGGTGGGTTATGCCTGTACCACACCGCGTGAAGCGGAAGAAGCAGCGTCTAAAATTGGTGCTGGTCCTTGGGTAGTAAAATGCCAGGTACACGCAGGCGGCCGTGGTAAAGCTGGCGGTGTGAAAGTAGTCAAAAGTAAAGAAGATATCCGTGCTTTTGCTGAACAGTGGCTGGGCAAACGCCTGGTAACCTACCAAACAGACGCGAATGGTCAGCCGGTCAACCAGATTCTGGTTGAAAATGCGACTGATATTGCAAAAGAACTGTATCTTGGCGCAGTAGTGGACCGCAGCAGCCGTCGCGTAGTGTTTATGGCTTCTACTGAAGGCGGTGTGGAAATTGAAAAAGTTGCTGCGGAAACGCCGCATCTGATCCACAAAACCGCCATTGACCCGCTGACGGGTCCGATGCCGTATCAGGGGCGTGAACTGGCATTTAAACTGGGGCTGCAAGGCAAACAGATTCAGCAGTTCAGCAAGATTTTCATGGGGCTGGCTACCATGTTCCTGGAGCGCGATTTGGCGCTGGTGGAAATCAACCCCTTAGTCATTACGACTCAGGACGACCTGATTTGCCTTGATGGCAAACTGGGTGTTGATGGTAATGCATTGTTCCGCCAACCAGAACTGCGTGAAATGCATGACAAGAGCCAGGAAGACCCGCGCGAAGCCCATGCTGCACAATGGGAACTGAACTATGTGGCGCTGGAAGGCAATATCGGTTGCATGGTAAATGGCGCAGGTCTGGCTATGGGCACCATGGATATTGTGAAACTGCATGGCGGCGCACCGGCTAACTTCCTTGATGTGGGCGGTGGTGCAACGAAAGAACGTGTTACTGAAGCGTTTAAAATTATTCTGTCAGATGATGCTGTTAAAGCGGTACTGGTTAACATCTTCGGTGGGATTGTGCGTTGCGACTTGATTGCCGATGGCATCATTGGCGCCGTTTCTGAAGTTGGTGTAAATGTGCCAGTTGTTGTGCGCCTTGAAGGTAATAACGCAGAACTGGGGGCGAAGAAGCTGGCAGAAAGTGGCCTGAATATTATTGCGGCGACCAGTCTGACCGATGCCGCGCAGCAGGTTGTTGCTGCAGTGGAGGGGAAATAATGTCCATTTTAATCGATAAAAACACCAAAGTTATCTGTCAGGGTTTTACTGGTAGCCAGGGGACATTCCATTCCGAGCAGGCCATTGCTTATGGTACCCAAATGGTCGGTGGTGTTACGCCAGGTAAAGGCGGTACGACTCACCTGGGTTTACCCGTGTTTAATACCGTTCGTGAAGCGGTAGAGGCCACCGGGGCGACTGCATCGGTTATTTATGTACCGGCCCCGTTCTGTAAAGACTCGATTCTTGAAGCAATCGATGCTGGTATCAAATTAATTATCACTATTACTGAAGGTATTCCGACTCTGGATATGCTGACAGTGAAAGTGAAACTGGACGAAGCTGGTGTGCGCATGATTGGGCCTAACTGCCCGGGCGTCATCACTCCGGGTGCATGCAAAATCGGTATCATGCCTGGGCACATTCACCAACCGGGTAAAGTCGGTATTGTTTCACGCTCTGGTACGCTGACCTATGAAGCAGTGAAACAAACCACTGATTACGGTTTTGGTCAGTCGACGTGTGTTGGTATCGGTGGTGACCCAATTCCGGGTTCCAACTTTATTGATATTCTGAAAATGTTCCAGGAAGACCCGCAAACCGAAGCCATCGTGATGATTGGTGAAATCGGTGGTAGCGCGGAAGAAGAAGCTGCTGCCTATATTAAGGAACATGTCACTAAGCCTATGGTGGGTTACATTGCGGGTGTTACCGCGCCGAAGGGCAAACGTATGGGCCATGCAGGTGCCATTATTGCCGGAGGTAAAGGTACTGCAGACGAAAAATTCGCAGCACTTGAAGCTGCCGGTGTGAAAACTGTGCGTAGCCTGGCAGATATCGGTGAAGCGCTTAAATCTATTCTTCCTCAATAAAAAATGGTGATCGCCAGTAAGGCGTGAACCCCTTTTCGACATGGTTGGCCACCCACAGGGTGGCCTTTTTTTCCGAACAGTGACGGCAGTTTCGTGAAAGAATGAAAATTGAAAATAAAAAGTTAAAAACTTGATTAATATTGTGAAGGAACTACGCTTAATACTATTGACCCAGAGTGACTGTTTCATCCTGAAAATGCCAATTACGTTGCGCTTTAATTATTTATAATATTGCACACATACAATTAAAGTTAATTTAGTTAACATTAAATTAACTTAACGTACACACGAATAACCTCGTTAACATAAAATACGTATATTGATTTAAATCAATAAAATAACCCCCTGCCACCTAATGAAAAATGCCAAATTTGTCGAAGATCAAACTGGCGCTTAAGGATATTTTTCGCTATAAATTGATCACCGTCGAGAAACGCAAAAAACGTTCAGTAAAAACCTATTTATTGTAAGCCTATTGAAGCGTAATATATTCGCGGGATTCATTTGGTATTAATTAACGTATTTGTAACCTTTTTGCTTTTCTTGTTTTACATTCAGTGGTGCCGGAAAAGAAAGAGGTCGCAAATGTTTTTTGTATTGGGGCAAGTGTAGGGGAATGCTGTAGCCAGGCATCCTTCTATTCGGCGTCTTCATGCGAGGAGCAAGGAGTCAAGATGTTTGATATAGTCGAACTGTCACGATTGCAGTTTGCCTTGACCGCACTGTACCACTTTCTGTTTGTGCCACTGACGCTTGGTATGGCGTTCTTGCTGGCCATCATGAATACGATATATGTGTTGTCTGGTAAACAAATCTATAAAGATATGACCAAGTTTTGGGGAAAGTTGTTTGGTATCAACTTTGCCCTTGGGGTTGCCACAGGGTTAACCATGGAATTCCAGTTTGGTACTAACTGGTCATATTATTCGCATTATGTGGGCGATATTTTTGGTGCGCCGCTCGCTATTGAAGGGTTAATGGCCTTCTTCCTTGAGTCGACATTCGTTGGGCTCTTCTTTTTCGGTTGGGACCGACTCACCAAAGTACAGCATATGGCTGTGACCTGGTTAGTTGCACTTGGCTCTAACCTTTCTGCGTTATGGATTCTGGTCGCAAACGGCTGGATGCAAAACCCAATCGCTTCAGAGTTCAACTATGAAACCATGCGTATGGAAATGGTCAGCTTCTCAGAGCTGGTCCTGAACCCGGTCGCACAGGTTAAATTCGTTCACACGGTTGCCGCAGGCTATGTAACCGGCGCAATGTTTATTCTCAGCATTAGCGCATGGTACATGCTCAAAGGCCGTGACCATGCATTTGCAAAGCGCTCCTTTGCGATTGCTGCCAGCTTCGGTATGGCTGCTGTGCTTTCAGTTATTGTGCTGGGTGATGAATCCGGTTACGAAATGGGGGACGTACAGAAAACCAAACTGGCAGCCATTGAAGCTGAGTGGGAAACACAACCCGCTCCTGCCGCATTCACCTTGTTTGGTATTCCTGACCAGGCTGAACAGAAGAACCATTACTCGATTAAGATCCCGTATCTGCTTGGGCTTATTGCCACACGTTCTGTCGATACACCAGTTCTTGGTCTTAAAGATCTGATGGCACAGCATGAAGCGCGTATCCGCAATGGGATGAAAGCCTATAAGTTGCTGGAGGAATTGCGCGCGGGTTCCACCGACCAGGCGGTACGTAACGAGTTTAACAACGTTAAGAAAGACCTTGGCTATGGCCTGTTGTTAAAACGTTATACACCGAATGTAACGGATGCAACTGAAGCTCAAATCCAGAAAGCGACCAAAGACTCTATCCCGGAAGTGGCGCCACTCTATTTTGCTTTCCGTATCATGGTGGCGTGTGGAATCTTACTGCTGCTGATTATCGGTCTGTCGTTCTGGTCGGTGATTCGTAACCGTATTGGTCAGAAAAAGTGGTTACTGCGTGCCGCATTTTACGGGCTTCCATTACCCTGGATTGCAGTAGAAGCAGGGTGGTTTGTTGCTGAATATGGTCGCCAACCATGGGCTATCGGTGAAGTACTGCCAACTGCAGTGGCTAACTCAACGTTGTCCGTTTCTGACCTGATTTTCTCCATTGTATTGATTTGCGGTCTGTACACCTTATTCCTGGTGGCGGAACTGTTCCTGATGTTCAAGTTCGCACGTCTGGGGCCAAGCAGTCTGAAAACCGGTCGCTATCACTTTGAGCAATCCGGTGCGACAGCTCAAACGGCACGCTAAGACAGGAGTCGAAACATGATAGATTATGAAGTATTGCGTTTTATCTGGTGGTTGCTGATTGGCGTACTGCTGATTGGTTTTACCGTTGCTGATGGTTTCGACTTCGGCGTAGGTATGCTGACCCGTTTTATGGGACGCAATGATGTTGAGCGCCGTATCATGATCAACAGTATTGCCCCGCACTGGGACGGCAACCAGGTATGGCTGATTACCGCAGGTGGTGCATTATTTGCTGCCTGGCCGATGGTCTATGCTGCCGCCTTTTCGGGCTTTTATGTCGCCATGATTTTGGTGCTGTCATCATTGTTCTTCCGCCCGGTTGGCTTTGATTACCGCTCAAAAATCGAAGATGCCCGCTGGCGTAACCTGTGGGACTGGTGTATTTCAATTGCCAGTTTTGTTCCGCCATTGGTTATTGGAGTGGCATTCGGTAACTTGCTGCAGGGGGTACCGTTCAGCGTGGATGAGTATCTGCGTCTTACCTATACCGGTAATTTCTTCCAGTTGCTCAACCCATTCGGTATTGTTGCCGGAGTGATAAGCGTCACGATGTTCCTGACTCAGGGTGCGACTTACTTGCAGATGCGTACCAATGGTGAAGTTCTGCTGCGCGCCCGCGTTGTGTCTCAGGTAGCCACGCTGGTTATGATGGTGTGCTTTATCCTGGCGGGTGTTTGGGTTATGTATGGTATTGATGGCTATGTTGTGACCTCAGCCATTGATCATCATGCTGCATCTGATCCACTGATGAAAGAAGTGACTCGTCAGGCTGGTGCATGGCTGGTTAACTTCCATAAAGCTCCTGTTCTGTGGGTTATCCCTGCGCTTGGCGTAGTGTTGCCACTACTGACTGTGTTGATGACTCGCGCAAATAAAGCAGCATGGGCATTTATCTTCTCCTCGCTGACTGTTGCCTGCGTCATTCTGACTGCTGGTGTGGCAATGTTCCCATTCATTATGCCGTCCAGCATTATGATGAATGCCAGCCTGACAATGTGGGATGCGACATCCAGCCAGTTGACCTTGTCTGTGATGACTTACGTGGCGATTGTGTTCGTACCAATCATTCTTCTGTATACCGCCTGGTGTTACTGGAAAATGTTTGGTCGCATTACGAAAGAACACATTGAAAGCAACACGCATTCTCTGTACTAAGTAAGGAGCTGATTATGTGGTATTTCGCATGGATTCTGGGCACCCTTCTTGCGTGTGCATTCGGTGTGATTACAGCACTGGCACTGGAGCACGTTGAAGCGACTCAGTCCGGAGAAGAAAAGCAGGGATGAAAACTCTGATTTCATCACTCTATAAGCTGGTAGATAAGAGCCCGTTAAGGGCTCTTTCTCTGGTGATGGCTTTGCTCCTGGCTGGTTGTATGTTCTGGGACCCGTCACGGTTTGCTGCACACACCAGTGCGTTATCTGTGTGGCATGGTTTATTGCTGATGTGGGCAGTATGCGCAGGGGTAATTCACGGTATCGGTTTTAAACTGAAAGCTATTCAGTGGCAGGCTGTTTTTTGCCCGTTACTCGCCATGATCGTACTGGCAGCAGGGTTGGCTTTTTTCTTTTTTTGAATAAGCTACCTCCGTCACAATTTATGGGCTTTACAAAGCCCATAAATATTTACACTCCTCACCCCTTAACCCATTCCCAACCCACTTCAGCTTGCGTATAGTAGCAACGTTTATTTTGCCTTACCGGGATGTAAAGTGAGCACTAAGCAGTTTCAATGGCCTGTTCGTGTCTACTATGAAGATACCGATGCAGGGGGAGTGGTTTACCACGCCAGCTACATTGCCTTTTATGAAAGAGCACGTACTGAAATGCTGCGTGAACATAACTTCAGTCAGCAGGCATTACTCGAAGAGCGTGTTGCCTTTGTTGTGCGCCGGATGTCCATCGAGTACCACGCGCCAGCCCGGCTTGATGACTTACTCGAAATCCAAACAGAGATTACCACGCTACGCCGGACATCTATGGTCTTTACGCAGCGTATAGTCAATGCAGACAACAAGATCCTTAATGAAGCGGAAGTGCTTATTGCTTGCGTTGATCCAATCATCATGAAGCCAAAAGCGCTTCCACTTTCTATTGTCGCGGAGTTCAAGCAGTGACTGACATGAATATCCTTGATTTGTTCCTGAAGGCAAGCCTTCTGGTTAAACTCATCATGTTGATTTTAATAGGTTTCTCTATTGCGTCCTGGGCTATCATCATCCAGCGTACCCGCATTCTCAATGCGGCAACACGCGAGGCTGAAACCTTCGAAGATAAGTTCTGGTCGGGCATTGATTTATCCCGCCTGTATCAGGAAAGCCAGGGGCGTCGTGAAAATTTGAGCGGCTCCGAGCAAATTTTCTATTCGGGTTTCAAAGAATTTGCCCGCCTGCATCGGGCAAACAGTCATGCACCGGAAGCTATTGTTGAAGGGGCATCCCGGGCAATGCGGATTTCCATGAACCGAGAACTGGAGTCGCTGGAAACGCATATTCCCTTTCTGGGTACAGTCGGTTCGATCAGCCCGTACATCGGTTTGTTTGGTACGGTGTGGGGGATTATGCATGCGTTTATCGGACTGGGTGCGGTGAAGCAGGCCACACTGCAAATGGTCGCGCCAGGGATTGCTGAAGCGCTGATTGCAACAGCGATTGGTCTGTTTGCTGCGATTCCTGCTGTCATGGCATACAACCGTTTGAACCAGCGTGTTAACAAGCTTGAATTGAATTACGACAACTTTATGGAAGAGTTTACAGCGATTCTGCACCGTCAGGCGTTTACCACTAGTGAGAGCCAAAAGGGGTAAACCATGGCCAGAGTGCGGGGACGAGGTAGCCGGGAGCTGAAGTCCGAAATCAATATTGTGCCGTTGCTGGATGTTCTGCTGGTGCTGGTGCTTATCTTTATGGCCACGGCACCTATCATCACACAGAGCGTCGAGGTGGATTTACCCGATGCAACGGATTCACAGTCCGTGGCGACTAACGATGATCCACCCGTCATTATTGAAGTCTCTGGTGTGGGGCAGTACAGCGTCGTGGTTGCGAAAGATCGTATGGATCAACTTCCGCCAGAGCAAGTTATTGCAGAGGCTCAACGGCGCCTGGCAGCAAATCCGAAAACGGTATTTCTGATCGGGGGCGCGAAAGAAGTCCCTTATGATGAAATTATTAAAGCGCTTAATTTGTTGCATCAGGCTGGTGTGAAATCGGTAGGTCTGATGACCCAACCAATTTAATCAGCGCTATAACGGCAGAGTTTTTGGGAACCAAGAGTGTCAAAGGCAACCGAAGAGAACAAAAAGCTTAAACGTGCCATCATCATCTCAGCGGTACTGCATGTCATACTGTTTGCGGTGCTGATTTGGAGTTCGTTTGACGAGCATATTGATGCCAGCGCCGGCGGTGGTGGCGGTTCGTCTATTGATGCCGTGATGGTTGATCCTGGCGCTGTAGTCGATCAATACAACCGTCAGTCACAACAGCAGGCCAGTGCGCAAAGAGCGGCGGAGCAGCGTGAAAAACAGGCTCAGCAGCAGGCTGAAGAACTCCGCGAGAAACAAGCGGCGGAACAACAGCGCCTGAAGGACCTGGAAAAAGAACGGTTAGCTCAGGAGCAGGCACAACAGCAAAAACAGGCTGAACAGGCGGCAGCAGAAAAGGCTGCGGCTGAAAAAGCGGCGGCTGAGAAAGCGGCGGCTGAGAAAGCGGCAGCAGATGCTGCAGCAGAAAAAGCAGCTACGCAAAAAGCAGCGGCTGAGAAGGCAGCAGCGGAAAAAGCGGCGGCGCAAAAAGCAGCGGCAGAGAAGGCTGTAGCGGAAAAAGCGGCGGCACAAAAAGCAGCGGCAGAGAAGGCAGCAGCGGAAAAAGCGGCGGCGCAAAAAGCAGCGGCAGAGAAGGCTGYAGCGGAAAAAGCGGCGGCACAAAAAGCAGCGGCAGAGAAGGCGGCAGCACAAAAAGCGGCGGCACAAAAAGCAGCGGCAGAGAAGGCAGCAGCGGAAAAAGCGGCAGCACAAAAAGCAGCGGCAGAGAAGGCGGCCGCTAAAAAAGCTGCCGCCGAAAAAGCGGCTGCAGAGAAAGCCGCAGCCCGCAAAGCTGAGGCGAAACAAGCGGCTGGGGTTGATGACCTGCTGGGTGACCTCAGCTCACATAAAAATGCGCCGAAAGCGGGCGGTGGAGCAAAAGGCAGCAACGCCTCACCTGCGGGCAGTGGTAATACCAGGAACAATGGCGCATCAGGTGCTGAAATTAATGGCTATGCTTCACAAATTAAGTCAGCTATTGAAAGTAAGTTTTATGATTCAGGCTCTTATGCAGGTAAAACCTGTACGCTCAGAATCAAGCTGGCACCAGATGGCATGTTGCTGGATGTACAGTCAGAAGGTGGTGACCCGGCATTATGCCAGGCGGCACTTGCGGCTGCTCGCCAGGCACATATGCCGAAACCGCCAAGTCAGGCTGTTTATGAAGTCTTTAAGAATGCGCCGCTGGATTTCAAACCGTAATTCTATTCCCCTGTAATAAGGGAGTAGCATGAACGTTAAGTCGCCGGGTGGCGGTAGTTTTGTGTTATTGGGTTTGTTAACCTTCTGCTAATTATCGTGGATCTTGTGTCCAGATAAGGGAGATATGATGAAGCAGGCATTACGAGTTGCATTAAGTTTCCTGATGCTGTGGGCAGCAGTGCTGCACGCCGAAGTACGCATCGAGATAACTCAGGGGGTGGACTCGGCTCGCCCCATCGGTGTGGTACCGTTTAAATGGGCAGGTCCGGGTACTGCACCAGAAGACATTGGCGGCATTGTTGCTGCTGACTTACGTAACAGTGGTAAATTTAACCCGCTGGATACATCTCGCTTACCTCAACAGCCTTCTACAGCACAGGAAGTTCAGCCTGCTGCATGGTCTGCATTGGGGATTGATGCAGTTGTTGTGGGCCAGGTCTCACCGAATCCGGATGGCAGCTATTCTGTGTCATATCAACTGGTGGATACCGGTGGAGCACCGGGTTCCGTTCTGGCCCAGAACACCTATAAAGTGAATAAGCAGTGGTTGCGCTATGCCGCTCATACCGCCAGTGATGAAGTATTTGAAAAACTGACGGGAATTAAAGGGGCATTTCGTACACGTATTGCGTATATCGTTCAGACATCAAACAGCCAGTATCCTTATGAACTGCGCGTTGCAGACTACGATGGCTACAACCAGTTCCTGGTACATAAATCCCCTGAGCCTTTGATGTCTCCGGCATGGTCTCCTGATGGCAATAAACTGGCCTATGTGACCTTTGAAAGTGGCCGCTCTGCCCTGGTGGTTCAGAATCTGGCTAATGCGACAGTTCGCCAGATAGCCTCTTTCCCACGGCACAACGGTGCACCGGCATTTTCACCAGATGGCACCAAACTGGCTTTCGCTTTGTCTAAAACAGGTAGCCTGAATCTGTATGTGATGGATTTAGCATCCGGGCAGATTCGCCAGATTACCAATAGTCGTAGCAACAACACTGAGCCAAGTTGGTTCCCGGACAGCCAGACACTGGCCTATACTTCTGACCAGGCAGGTCGTCCGCAGATTTATAAAATCAACATTAATGGCGGTGCTCCACAACGTCTTACCTGGGAAGGTGCACAAAACCAGGATCCCGATGTCAGCGCCGATGGTAAATTCATGGTGATGGTGAGCTCCAATGGCGGTGCCCAACATATCGCCAAACAGGATCTGGAAACGGGAGGAGTGCAAACTTTAACTTCTACGTTCCTGGACGAAACGCCAAGTCTGGCACCTAACGGCACTATGGTAATCTACAGCTCTTCTCAGGGGATGGGATCCGTGCTGAATTTGGTCTCTACAGATGGGCGTTTCAAAGCGCGTCTACCGGCTACTGATGGTCAGGTGAATTCACCAGCCTGGTCGCCGTATCTGTAAATAAAAGAGTTCTTACTAAGGATTATAAAAAATGCAATTTAACAAAGTGCTGAAAGGGCTGATGCTGGTTCTGCCTGTTATGGCTGTTGCTGCTTGTAGCTCTCACAAAAATGCAAATAATGGTCAGAGCGAAGGCATGCTGGGTGCCGGGACAGGTATGCAAGGCAATGGCAATATGTCTTCTGAAGAACAGGCTCGCCTGCAGATGCAACAACTGCAACAGAACAATATCGTTTACTTCGATCTGGACAAATACGATATCCGTTCTGAATTCGCAGCGATGCTGGATGCTCACGCCGCTTTCCTGCGCAACAACCCGTCTTACAAAGTGACTGTTGAAGGTTATGCGGATGAACGTGGTACGCCAGAATACAACATCGCACTGGGCGAACGCCGTGCAAATGCTGTGAAAATGTACCTGCAGGGTAAAGGCGTTGCTGCAGATCAGATCTCTATCGTATCTTACGGTAAAGAAAAACCAGCAGTACTGGGTCACACCGAAGCTGCTTATGCGAAAAACCGTCGCGCCGTACTGGTTTACTAAGAGAATGGCATGATCAGTAACTTCAGACATCATTTGCTGAGTCTGTCGTTACTGGTTGGCGTAGCGGCCCCCTGGGCCGCTAATGCTCAGGCGCCAATCAGTAGTGTAGGCTCAGGGTCCGTGGAGGACCGTGTAACGCAACTCGAGCGCATTTCTAATGCGCACAGCCAGCTTTTAACCCAACTTCAGCAGCAACTTTCAGATAATCAGTCCGACATTGACTCTCTGCGTGGCCAAATTCAGGAAAACCAGTATCAACTTAGCCAAATTGAAGAACGGCAGAAGCAGATACTGTTGCAGATAGGCAATATGTCTGGTGGGGCGGCAGCTAATGGCGCAACGCCTGCTGATGGGAGTGCGAGTGGTAATACCGGGAATACCGCCACACCATCTGCACCTGCTTCATCAGCACCGGTTCAAACCGGTGACGCTAATACAGATTACAATGCAGCGTTTGCTCTGGTACAGGATAAGTCGCGCCAGGATGATGCCATTACCGCATTCCAGAACTTTGTGAAAAAGTATCCGGATTCAACTTATGTTCCGAATGCGAATTTCTGGCTGGGGCAATTGTATTACAGCAAAGGCAAAAAAGACGATGCAGCTTACTATTTTGCTTCTGTTGTTAAAAACTTCCCGCAATCACCGAAAGCACCGGATGCAATGTATAAAGTCGGTTTGATCATGCAGGAAAAAGGTGATACAGCAAAAGCGAAAGCGGTTTACCAACAAGTGGTCGCAAAATATCCAGGCACGGATGGCGCAAAACAGGCTCAAAAACGCCTGAATGGCATGTAATCCTCAGGGCAAGGCCCGATAATGCCGTTTTTCTGGCCTTGCCGCCTGAAACATAAGCAGTTGAGTTATCTTTGTCGAAATTTTTGTTGCGCTGAAATGAGAAAGCAGTAATATATGCCGCCGTTGCCGGGGGATACATCACTTAAGAGTGGTGAGCCAGCAAGACGACGGGTCGTTAGCTCAGTTGGTAGAGCAGTTGACTTTTAATCAATTGGTCGCAGGTTCGAATCCTGCACGACCCACCAAAATTCAGGTGATCGTCGCGGTAGCAAGGTGTTTCATGTGGTTCTTATCCATGGCCCACCGTTAAGGCAGTTTACTGCCTGTCCAGCATTACATGTGGGTGATTAGCTCAGCTGGGAGAGCACCTCCCTTACAAGGAGGGGGTCGGCGGTTCGATCCCGTCATCACCCACCACTTCGGGTCGTTAGCTCAGTTGGTAGAGCAGTTGACTTTTAATCAATTGGTCGCAGGTTCGAATCCTGCACGACCCACCAGTTTTCTCCGGTGGATATGTTTAAGGCAGCAAGGTGTCTTGTTGCGTGGCTTGCTCACTTTGTGAAAACAGCCCTGCAGCTGTGCAGGGGGAAGTAATAGTAATAAAAGCAGTAGCTTAATTGATGGGTCGTTAGCTCAGTTGGTAGAGCAGTTGACTTTTAATCAATTGGTCGCAGGTTCGAATCCTGCACGACCCACCATCATTTAAGCCAGTATTACCCATAAGGGGTCGTTAGCTCAGTTGGTAGAGCAGTTGACTTTTAATCAATTGGTCGCAGGTTCGAATCCTGCACGACCCACCAGTGTAGAAAGGCGCCCTAAAGGCGCCTTTTTGCTATGTGAAAAAAAGTGCAGAATGAGAACCTGCTGCAGGTTCGAGCCGAGCGAAGCGAGACAACGTTGCCTCTGGCAATAGCCCGAAGGGTGAGGCCAATGGCCGAATCATCCTGCACGACCCACCCGAAATGCAGAAAGGGGACCTGAGGGCGCCTTTTTGCTATGTGAAAAAAAGTGCAGAATGAGAACCTGCAGCAGGTTCGGGCTTGGCAACACAACGCGAGCACCGGCAACGATTCTGCCCTGGTTAAGCCTGTATCCCGGCGATTTAACCACCTCGACATCAAAGTAACCCATCCATCATTTTTTCATTCCCGGGTAAATCCCTGAGAACAAAATGCGGCAATACGCAAAACGGTAATTTTGCGTATTTGGCAGACAAAATCTCACGACAAAAAGCGATAATTCGGCTATCTTGTTTAGCATATAAAACAAATGACCTGCCCGGAATGGAAAAACACCAGTAGCAGGCATTTTTTGGTTAAGCTGTTAAACGAGAGTATCCCATGAGTGTGATGGCCGAACTGCACGATTCCATTTATCCCTTTCCTCCGAAACCTCCGCGTTTGAGTGATGCGGAAAAAGCACAGTATCGGGAAAAGATCAAAGCGTTACTAAAAGCGCGTAACGCTGTCATGGTGGCGCATTACTATACCGACCCGGAAATTCAGGCTCTGGCTGAAGAAACAGGAGGCTGTGTTGCAGACTCACTGGAAATGGCTCGCTTTGGCGCAAACCACCCGGCTTCCACTCTGTTGGTTGCAGGTGTTCGCTTTATGGGAGAGACGGCAAAAATTCTCAGCCCGGAAAAAACGGTTCTGATGCCAACGCTTGCCGCAGAGTGCTCGCTGGATCTGGGCTGCCCGGAAGATGCATTCAGTGCATTCTGTGATGCTCACCCGGACAGGACAGTAGTGGTGTATGCCAATACCTCAGCGGCAGTTAAAGCGCGTGCTGACTGGGTTGTAACATCCAGTATTGCGGTGGAACTTATCGAACACCTCGACAGCCTGGGGGAAAAAATCATTTGGGCGCCGGATCGTCATTTAGGGCGTTATGTCCAAAAACAGACTGGGGCAGATATTCTTTGTTGGCAGGGTGCCTGCATTGTGCATGACGAATTTAAAACCCAGGCGTTGTTACAAATGAAGGCACTCTACCCGGATGCCGCCGTACTGGTTCACCCTGAGTCACCTCAGGCCATCGTTGACCTGGCAGACGCTGTTGGCTCAACCAGCCAGCTCATTGCTGCAGCACGTAAATTGCCTCACCCAAGGCTGATTGTAGCAACTGACCGCGGCATTTTTTATAAAATGCAGCAGGCCTGCCCGGAAAAAATATTACTGGAAGCACCGACTGCCGGAGAAGGTGCAACCTGCCGTAGTTGTGCTCACTGCCCATGGATGGCAATGAATGGTTTGCGGGCGATTGCCAGCGGGCTGGAGCAGGGTGGTGCAGAGCATGAAATTCATGTTGACTCTGTGTTACGGGAAAAGGCTCTCTTGCCACTGAACAGAATGCTGCAATTTGCGGCGTCTTTGAACCAGGTTGTTAAAGGAAATGCCTGAATTAACGCCCGTGAGATGTTACACGGGCGCACAGGTAATCTGGTATTAGTGATGTTTTAGTGATGGTGGTGGTGCGCTCCGGCTGACTGCGCCTGATTCAGGTCACACTGCGTTGTACTGCACGGCTGGTATTCCATTTGTACTGTGGCATGGGCGATGTGGTAGTTTTCACGCAGGAACGTGTGAATACGCCCCAGCAGTTCGTCGTGATCCCGTGGAGGGATGACCTGTACATGCAACGTCAGAAGTGGCTGTTCACCAACCAGCCACACATGAACGTGATGTACCTGGCGAACTTCAGGCAAAGCCCGGGTCAGGGCTTTTTGCATTTTCGCAATGTCCAAATCGCGTGGGGCGCCTTCCATTAATTCATTGACACTTTCTTTTAGTAACTGCCAGGCACTGCGCAATACCAGACAGGAAACCAGCACAGACAAAATAGGATCTACCGGTGTCCATCCTGTCCACATGATCACAATCGCGGCAACAATGGCACCCACAGAACCCAGCAAATCCCCCATAACATGCAGTGCAGCGGCACGCACGTTCAGATTACTTTCGCTGTTACCACGATGAAGCACCCAGAAGGCCGCGAGGTTTGCCAGTAACCCCAAAATGGCGATGGTGAGCATCATGGTGCCGCCAACGGGTCTGGGATGCCAGAAACGTACCACCGCTTCCCAGACAATCAGTACAGTGATAACGACCAGCGCAATGGCATTAACAAACGCGGCAAGAGTGGGCAAGCGGAGCCAGCCAAATGTATGGCCCAGGGCTGGTGAACGACGGGCAATTCGCACAGCCATCAGCGCAATAAACAGGGCTACAGCATCGGTCAGCATATGCCCGGCATCTGCCAGCAGAGCAAGAGAGCCAGACAGTAAACCGCCAATAACTTCAGCCACCATAAACAGCGCTGTTATTAAAAACGCACAGAACAGGCGAGTTTCATTGTCATGGTTGCCGTTGTGCGAATGGTGATGGGAGTGCGTATGAGCCATGTGTCTCCTGAGCGTAAAGGGATAAGCCAGTGAAGTCTTTGTTGCATATATCTATTATGGCTTCAGGTCTGCAATGGGTACAGCAGATAAAACTGTAAACCCAGGCTCCAGTCTGAGATGATTTTAAAATTTATCTATATTTTTCAGTGTATTGTGTGAGATTCGGCGATAAATTATGTTTTCATGCTGGTGGTGTGATTTTATTGGCTTATGATGCTGTGTTATTTGGTTTTTTTAACTTTATTTTCTGCTGGTCAGCTGTGTTGCTGGTATTTTGTTCCTGTAGTGTAAAATTGCGTTTACACAACTCAGGTGAAGAGATAGATTGGATGGGTTGCAATCAGGAAAATTAGCATAGCCAGTTTTTATTGGGATTATCATGAATTATCAGAATGACGATTTACGTATCAACGAAATTAACGAGCTTTTACCTCCGGTAGCATTGCTGGAAAAATTCCCGGCGACAGATAATGCTGCAGCGACAGTCTCTGGTGCCCGTAATGCCATCCATAATATTCTCACCGGCCAGGACGATCGCCTGTTAGTGATTATTGGCCCGTGCTCAATTCATGATCCCAGTGCAGCGCAAGCTTATGCCACGCGTTTGTTGGAAATGCGTGAAGCCCTGAAAGGGGAACTGGAAGTGGTAATGCGGGTGTATTTTGAAAAACCGCGCACCACTGTTGGCTGGAAAGGGCTTATCAACGACCCTTACATGGACAGTAGTTATCAGATTAACGACGGGTTACGCATTGCCCGTAAACTCCTGTTGGAAATTAACGATACTGGTTTGCCAACAGCGGGTGAGTTCCTTGACATGATCACACCGCAATATATGGCAGACTTGATGAGTTGGGGCGCTATTGGTGCCCGTACCACGGAGTCTCAGGTTCACCGTGAGCTTGCTTCTGGCCTTTCATGCCCGGTTGGGTTTAAAAATGGTACCGATGGTACAATTAAAGTCGCAATTGATGCCATCAATGCAGCCGGTGCACCCCACTGCTTCTTGTCGGTCACTAAATGGGGGCATTCTGCTATCGTTAACACCAGCGGGAATGGTGACTGCCATATTATTTTACGCGGCGGCAAAGCACCAAATTACAGTGCAGAACATGTAGCTCAGGTGAAACAAGGCCTGGAAAAAGCCGGGTTGGCACCGCAAGTAATGATTGATTTCAGCCACGCAAATTCCAGCAAGCAATTTAAAAAGCAAATGGATGTATGTGCCGATGTTTGCGGGCAAATTGCTGGTGGTGAAAAAGGTATTATGGGTGTGATGGTAGAGAGCCACCTTGTTGAAGGTAACCAGAGCCTGGGCAGTGGTAAACCACTGGAGTACGGCAAAAGTATCACTGATGCCTGCATTGGCTGGGAAGATACTGCAGCCCTGTTAACTCAGCTTGCTGGCGCGGTAAAAGCGCGCAGAACAAAATAAGAAACCGCTCATGTGAGCGGCTTTCTTCAACATACGGTGCCGGGGTAAAACTGGCACCGTTTTTTTATTACCTGGCTTTACCCTGATTGGCAACAGCCGCTGCTTTCGCTGCGATTTCGTCTGCGTTGCCCAGGTAGTAGTGTTTAATCGGATTAAAGTTTTCGTCAAACTCATAAACCAGCGGAACACCTGTCGGGATATTCAGCTCCAGGATTTCGTCTTCGCTCATGTTATCCAGGTATTTAACCAGCGCACGCAGAGAGTTACCGTGAGCAGCAACAATCACACGCTCACCGCTTTTCATCCGTGGCAGGATGCTTTCGGTCCAGAAAGGAATAACACGTTCAATGGTCAGCGCCAGGCTTTCCGTTACCGGCAGCTCTTTTTCCGACAGGCTGGCATAACGTGGGTCATGGCCTGGGAAACGTTCGTCATCTTTTGTCAGCTCTGGCGGGGTAACCGCAAAACCACGACGCCACTGTTTAACCTGCTCGTCGCCATATTTTTCTGCGGTTTCTGCTTTGTTCAGCCCCTGCAGCGCACCATAGTGGCGTTCATTCAGTTTCCATGATTTTTCTACCGGCAACCAGGCCTGGTCCACTTCGTCCAGGATATTCCACAGCGTGTGGATGGCTCGTTTCAGCACAGAGGTGTAAGCAAAATCGAAACTATAGCCTTCGTCTTTAAGCAGTTTACCTGCCGCTTTGGCTTCGCTTTTACCTTTTTCAGACAGGTCAACATCGTACCAGCCAGTAAAGCGGTTTTCCTGGTTCCACTGACTTTCACCGTGACGAACCAGAACCAGCTTAGTTACAGCCATAATATTACTCCTCGTAATCCTGGGGATTGAATGATAACAATTATCATTATATTGCCGTGGTGGCGCCAGCGGCAACGCCAAACCTTAAACATAGCGAAATTCTTGGCAGAGTGTAAGGCTGATGTGAATCTGTGGTTGCTCTTTTGCTGCTAAATGGTTTTAAAAACAGCGGTTTGTTTAAAAATTGAGCTTGTTGCTTGTGTTGCCAGGTGAAACGGCTTGAGTTGCTGAAAGGATACACCCCCAGTAAAATCAGAGGGGCATCACTGATAACCATACCCGTTAACTATATCTGTTAACTCCGATCGTTAACCACATCCGTTAACTACACCGGTTATCTATGCCAGTGACTTATACCTGGGTAGGGTGTATAGCAGCCTCAGACCACGGCATAGCGGCCTGAGGCTGGTAGTTAACCTGTCACAGTGCGGTAAACTGGTACTCTGTAATACTTTGCCAGGTTTCACCCGGTTTGAGCACACAGTCAGGTTGTGGCCACTCCGGGTGGTTGGGGCTGTCTGGCAGAAACTCACTTTCCAGAGCCAGACCCTCAAAGGATGCATAGTGGGTAAACTGCCGCGCCGGTGTGCCGTCAAGATAGTTCCCGGAATAGAACTGTAATGCCGGTGCTGAGGTAAACACACTCATTTTAAGCTTGTTATCTGAAGACCAGACATGTGCTGCTGGCAGGGTGGCGTCCCCACGGGCAGTGAGCAGGAAAGCATGATCGTAACCTTTCACGCCAGCCTGGTTTTCATCGCGCAGAAAATCTTCCGCAATTGTTTTCGGTCCACGGAAATCAAAACCAGTATGCTGAACATCCGCCAGTTCACCAGATGGAATACCGTTGCTGTTAACCGGTAACCACTGCTCAGCGAACAGTTGCAGGCGGTGCTGGCGAATATCGCTTTTTTTACCATCCAGATTGAAATAGGCATGGTTGGTCAGGTTAACCGGGCAGGGTTTATCAACCTGAGCCTGGTAAATAATGGCAATGCGGTTATCCGGTGTTACCCGGTAAATGACGCTGGCCGTCAGATTGCCAGGGAAGCCCTGATCGCCATCTGGTGAGGTCAGTTGTAAAACCGCCTGCTGACTGTCATGGCTGACGATTTTCCAGCGGCGCTTATCAAAGCCCTCAGGGCCACCATGCAGTTGGTGTTCTCCCTGGCTGGGTTTCAGGTGAACAGTCAGCCTGTCATGGGTGTACTGGCTGCTGTCAATACGGTTCGCATAGCGGCCAATGGATGCACCCAGAAAGGCTGCCTGATGGGTATACTGTTCGGGTGTTTCGCAGCCCAACAACACTTCTCGGGTATGCCCGTCTTTCAACGGAACGCGGCACGACAAGAGTGTTGCGCCCCAGTCCATCAACATCACTTCCATGCCTGTCTGGTTGTGTAATGTTATCAGCTTAAACGGTTGGCCATCCGGTGCCATTCCGTGATCCTGGCTTAACATAATCCGGCTCCTTCGGAGGGTTTGCACACATAAAAGGTTTCTTTAATACCGGTTTTCGCTTCGTACTGGCTGGCGACAGCCTGGCGTACATCATCGACCAGTGTTTCAGGCACCAGTGCTACAACGCAACCGCCAAAACCACCACCCGTCATACGCACGCCACCTTTATCACCAATAGCAGCCTTAACAATATCAACCAGCGTATCAATTTGTGGGACGGTTATCTCAAAATCGTCACGCATAGACGCATGAGAAGCTGCCATCAGCTCACCCATTTTCTGCAAATCGCCATCTGCCAGCGCATTGGCTGCTGCCAGGGTACGCTCATTCTCGGTTAATACATGGCGTACGCGTTTTGCAACGATCGGATCCAGTTCATGGGCTACGGCATTAAACGTTGCCAGGCTCACATCCCGTAATGCCTTCTGTGTGAAGAAGCGGGCACCCGTTTCACACTGCTCGCGCCGGGTGTTGTATTCACTGCCGACCAGTGTGCGCTTAAAGTTACTGTTGATAATGATAACTGCCACACCTTTTGGCATTGGGACTGCTTTAGTGCCAAGGCTTCGGCAGTCGATAAGCAATGCATGGTCATGCTTGCCCAGCGCCGAAATCAACTGGTCCATAATGCCGCAGTTACAGCCCACAAACTGGTTTTCAGCTTCCTGCCCATTCAGCGCCAGTTGCGCGCCGTCGAGTGGCAGGTGGTACAGTTGCTGGAAGACTTTGCCCACAGCCACCTCCAGAGAGGCTGATGAACTCAAACCAGCGCCCTGAGGGACATTACCGCTAATCACAAGGTCGGCGCCGCCGAACCCGTTATTACGTTTTTGCAAATGCTTAACGACCCCACGAACATAATTAGACCACTGCTGGTCCGGGTGGCTCAGAATAGGCTCATCAAGGGAAAACTCATCACGCTGATTATCGTAATCTGCGGCAATAACACGCACGATACGGTCATCGCGGGGAGCGCAACTGATAACAGTCTGGTAATCAATTGCACAAGGCAAAACAAAACCATCGTTGTAGTCAGTGTGTTCACCAATCAGGTTCACACGACCCGGAGCCTGGATAGTTTCTTTTGCCGGGTAGCCAAAAAATTCAGTAAAAAGGGCCAGGGTGTTCTCTTTCAGACTCATTGTTATTCTCCTGATTCGCGAAAATGGATATCACTGACTGCCCGCAGGCGCTCGGCAGCCTGCTCGGCAGTTAAATCGCGCTGAGTTTCCGCCAGCATTTCGTAACCCACCATAAATTTGCGTACTGTTGCTGAGCGTAACAGTGGTGGGTAAAAGTGAGCATGCAACTGCCAGTGGGAGTTGTCTTCGCCATTAAATGGCGCGCCATGCCAGCCCATGGAATACGGGAAAGAGCACTGGAATAAGTTGTCATAGCGGCTGGTCAGCTTTTTCAGTGCAACAGCCAGGTCTTTGTGTTGTTCAGGCGATAAATCTGTCAGGCGCTGTGTCGGCGCTTTCGGCAGTAACAGGGTTTCAAATGGCCAGGCCGCCCAGTACGGCACAACTGCCAGCCAGTGTTGTGTTTCCACAACGGTACGGCTGCCATCATTCATTTCCTGCCGGGCATAGTCGACAAGCATGGAGGAACCATGTTGGGTAAGCCAGGTCCATTGGTGCTCATCTTCACGCGCTGCTTCATTGGGCAGGAAACTGTTCGCCCACACCTGCCCATGTGGATGCGGATTGGAGCAGCCCATGGCGGCCCCTTTGTTTTCGAAAACCTGAACCCACGGATAAGTGCGGCCCAGGTCTGCGGTTTGTTCCTGCCAGGTGCGGATAACCCCTTCCAGGGCTTCCAGTGTCAGCTCTGGCAGAGTTTTGCTGTGATCAGGTGAAAAACAGATAACCCGGCTGGTACCTCGGGCACTCTGGCAACGAAACAGAGAACCTGGGTTTTCCGCTGCATCGGGTGTATTGGGCATCAGCGCGGCAAAATCATTTGTAAAAACATGCGTCCCGGTGTAGTTCGGGTTGGTATCGCCTGTTACCCGGGTATTACCCGGGCACAGATAACACTCAGGGTCATGCTCGGGTAATGATTGTTTGGCTGGCGTCTCCTGCGCCCCTTGCCAGGGGCGCTTTGCTCGGTGCGGAGAAACCAGAACCCATTGCCCTGTTAACGGGTTATAGCGGCGGTGTGGGTGTTCGACAGGATTAAAGGGTTCCATAGCACTTCCTTAGTCAGGATAACCTTGCGGGTGGCGGGATTGCCACCGCCAGGTATCGGCGGCCATTTCTTCAAGCGTGCGCGAAACACGCCAGCCAAGTTCTTTATCCGCTTTGGTTGCATCTGCCCAGTAAGCGGGTAAATCACCTGCACGGCGAGGTGCGAAGTGGTAATTGACGGGTTTACCACAGGCTTTACTGAACGCATTAATCACATCCAGCACGCTACTACCCACGCCAGCGCCAAGGTTGTAAATATGCACACCCGGTTTATTCGCCAGTTGCTGCATGGCAACCACATGGCCATCAGCCAGGTCCATTACATGGATATAATCCCGTACTCCGGTACCGTCTTCCGTTGGGTAGTCATTACCGAACACTGCCAGTGACTCTCGACGCCCGACAGCAACCTGCGCAATATAAGGCATCAGGTTGTTTGGAATGCCTTGTGGGTCTTCGCCCATATCTCCCGATGGGTGGGCACCGACTGGGTTAAAATAGCGCAGCAGGGCAATGCTCCAGCTCGGGTCTGCGGTATGCAGGTCCGTTAATATTTGCTCCACCATTAATTTGCTGCGCCCGTAGGGGCTTGCCGGCATCCCGGTGGGGAAGGTTTCGACATAAGGAATTTTCGGCTGGTCACCATACACTGTGGCTGATGAGCTGAAGATAAAGTTTTTGACACCCGCTGCCCGCATCGCGGCAATCAGGCGTAAAGTGCCATTGACGTTGTTGTCGTAGTACTCAAGTGGTTTTTGGACCGATTCACCAACGGCTTTCAGGCCGGCGAAATGAATAACGGCTTCAATCGCATGGTCATGAAGAATTTCGGTGAGTAAGGCTTCGTTGCGAACATCACCATCAATAAATAACGGCTGTTTTCCACCAAGGCGTTCAATGACAGGCAGTACGCTGCGTTTACTGTTGCACAGGTTGTCGAGAATAAACACCTCGTGCCCGCTTTGCAGTAACTGAACGCAGGTATGACTGCCAATGTAACCGCTACCACCTGTTACCAGAACTCTCATTTTTCGCTCCATTACGCTTATGGTATGTAATAAACATAGCATAACAGAGTGGTAAAAAGTGTGATATGGAATAAATTAGTGGAATCGTTTACACAAAGATTTTATCTCTAAATAACAAATGAACAGGCGCATTGTAAATCAACAGGATAGATTGTATAGCTGCGGGGATTCTGAAAAAGCGGGCCGATGATGGCCCACTTGAGTTCACAAAATATCGGTCTGGTAACGATAAATGTTGTTGTCCGGGACAAAAGTTAAACGATGGGTAATACAGTCTGGTGCATCCTGCATATGATGAGAGACGAATAACAACTGAGTATCACCTTCACTAATCAGCACATCAATAAAGCGACGCACCAGTAAACGGTTTAATGGATCAAGGCCCTGCAGCGGCTCGTCCAGAATCAATAATGTAGGGTGTTTAACCAGCGCCCGGGCAATCAATGCAATGCGTTGCTGCCCCCAGGAAAGGGAGTGGAAAGGGGCATCGGCCGTGGCATTATCCATGCCCAGCAATTGCAGCCACTCACGTACCAGGCGTTGCTGGCGTTCAGAAACGGCCTGGTAAATACCAATGGTGTCGAAGAAACCAGAGAGGATGACATTACGTAATGTGGTGCTGACCCGGTAGTCAAGGTGCAGGCTACTGCTGACATAGCCAATATGTTTTTTAATATCCCATATGGTTTCACCACTGCCACGACGACGGCCAAACAATGTCAGGTCATTACTGTAACCCTGGGGATGATCGCCAGTAACCAGACTCAGTAACGTGGATTTGCCGGCACCATTTGGGCCGACAATCTGCCAGTGCTCGCCGGGGTTTACCTGCCAGTCAAGCTCATGCAACACGGGGCGGTCATTCCAGGACACCACCCCTTTATTCAGGGTAATCAGTGGTTGAGTGGGATCGAGCGTGGTGCCTGGTGAAGGTACATCTGCTTGCGGAATACTGATACCCGCCAATTGTTCACTGTGAGCCAGTTGCGCGATAAGTGCCTGGGAAAGTAATTCAGTTTTATCTCCTGTGGCCTGCAACGCACAATCGGCCAGCACACCCGCATAACGGATAAACTCAGGAATCTCATCGAACCGGTTTAGTACCAGCACCAGGGTATAACCTTGCTGATTGAGAGAGGCCAGCTCTCCGGCAAGTTGTACCCGTGACTGACTGTCCAGACCATCAAAGGGTTCATCGAACACCAGTAAATCCGGGGTAGGCATCAGCGCCTGGCATAACAAGGCTTTGCGTGTTTCACCAGTGGACAGGTACTTAAACCGCCTGTCCAGTAAATGGCTGATACCGAACCGTTGCGCCAGTTGCTGACAGCGAGCCGGGTCTTTTACTGTATCCTGAATAATTTCAGCAGTGGTGCGCCCTGTGTCGTCTTCATCGGCACTGAGCATGTCCGTATTATTGCGTTGCCACTCCTCACGTACCAGTTGGTGGAGTAATTCAAACGAGAGCAAAACAGGTTTTTTAAATGAGCTGGTCAGCGCGCCACGCATGGCGGGCAGGTGACCACTCAGTACGCGAGCGAGCGCGGATTTTCCACTGCCATTCGCGCCAACAAAGGCCCAGCTTTCCCCGGTGCGTAAGGTTAAATCATCAATCACCAGTGAACGGGTATCGCTCAGGTGAAACGTACATTGCGAAATTTGCAATAATGACATCATGTATCCCGTTTATTGCAGTAAATAATACAGGGATACGTGTTCCGACCGGGCTTGTCAATCACTATGCTGTTTAAACCCGGTCCGCCTGTACGTTGTTAACAGAGAGTGGCGATGATTACGTGGTCGGCATTGAAGTAAGCCGTGGCCTGGTTACCCACTTCGAGCGCTTCCTGGGCAACCACCTGGTTGGGAAGTGTTGCACACAGTGTCTGCCCGTCGGCAAGCGTAACCAGCACTTCACTCTGTTCAGGGCCCTGTTCAATGGTGTTAATTGTGCCAGTCAAAATGTTGTCAGCCTGGCTTGCGCGCTGTGTGTCTCGGGTAATACCTACCCAGGGTGCTTTTACCAGTACCAGTACTTCTTTACCTGGCTCCAGACCAAGCCGTTGTGCGCTTTGTTCAGTCAGTGCCACTTTCAGCTGTGTTTTCCCGTCGGCCAGCAGAATATTGACATGCTGCTGAACATGCTGGTTATCCCGCTCAAGAAGAGTGCCAAAAAGTTGGTTTCTGGCACTGGTTTGCAGTGAAAAACGTGAAATGGCGGCTAATAAACTGTCCAGCGGCAGGGCATCATCACGCAGTACATCAAATGCTTTTTGCTGAATTTGCGCCAGCAAATCATACAGCTGGATTAAGCGTTTCCCATAGGGAGTTAATATTGCCCCGCCACCGCCTTTGCCCCCGGTCGCTCTTTCTACCAGCAACTGGTCGGTCAGTTGGTTCATTTCATTTATGGCATCCCAGGCACTTTTGTAGCTAATACCCGCCATTTTAGCACCCTGGCTAATTGAGCCTGTTTGCTCTATCTGTTTAAGAAGAGAAATACGCCTTGGGTCTGCAAAAAGGCTTCCCTGAAGTTTAAGCGTAAGTAAGATTTCAGCCTGCATGTGCGGCTCCTGGTTAAACGAGAATCCAGTGATTGTAAACGTCAGGGCAAATTCGCACAAAAGGCGTGTGCGTTTTTGGTGGATAACAGTACAATGACCCAGAATTTACAAGGGAGACAACCATGTTAGAGTTATTGAAAAGTCTGGTTTTCGCCGTTTGCATGGTGCCTGTCATGATGGCGATTATTCTCGGGCTGATTTATGCGTTTGGTGAGTTATTCAACATCTTTTCAGGTATTGGCCGTAAAAAGACCTCCTGAGTCTCCACGCATAACGCCATTTATAACGCCCGGTTTGCCCGGGCGTTGCTGTTTCTGGCTGGCAGGGAAAAACTTATTTTCCCTGTTTGTAGTAGAAAACAGCAAATCACTAAATTTCAGCAGTCCCCAATAGCAGGTAACTGATAACGGTTTTTCTGTCCCGCGTTTATCATCCGGTTTAACCGGGATTTTTCGTTGTAAAGCCACCCGTTTTTTTGCCGATAAATGTTATGAGAATCACAGGTGTTACGTTATATTGCGAAATATACAACGAAAAACCTGGAGATAATCATGGCTAAGAAGTGGGTAAAACTGGCAGTGGGTGTCACTTTATCATTGGGAATGGCGGCACAGGCGGTGGCAGATAATGCCAAAATCACTGTTTTTGCGGCTGCCTCTTTAACCAATGCGCTGCAAGATATTGCAACCCAATATAAAAAAGAGAAGCAGGTTGATGTGATCGCATCTTTTGCTTCATCCTCAACACTGGCCCGCCAGATTGAGGCTGGTGCACCGGCTGATTTATTTATCTCTGCAGACCAAAAATGGATGAATTACGCAGTCGATAAAAACACTATTGATACCGCCAGCCGTAAAACGTTGTTGGGTAATAGTCTGGTGCTGGTTGCGCCAGCCGCTGCTTCTCAGGGCGCGGTAACAATTAACGATAAAACTGACTGGGTGGCATTATTGAAAGGTGGACGTCTGGCTGTGGGTGACCCGGCTCATGTTCCGGCAGGGATTTATGCAAAACAGGCACTGGAAAAATTGGGTGCCTGGGATACACTTTCCGCAAAACTGGCTCCCGCGCAGGATGTGCGCGGTGCGTTAGCACTGGTTGAACGCAATGAGTCACCTTTGGGGATAGTCTATGGCTCTGACGCAGTAGCCAGCAAAGGGGTAAAAGTGATTGGAACCTTCCCGGAGGATTCTCATCCGAAAGTTGAATACCCCCTTGCGATGGTAAAAGGGCATACTGATGCTCAGGTGAAAGCATTCTATGAATACCTGCAAGGCCCTGAGGCAGCAGCAGTATTCAAACAATATGGGTTTACGACGAAACAATGATATTGACTGATCCCGAATGGCAGGCGCTCTTACTCAGCCTGAAAGTTTCAACATTTGCTGTTTGTGTGAGTTTGCCATTTGGGATTGCGTTAGCATGGGTGCTGGTTCGTTGCTCTTTCCCCGGGAAATCTTTACTGGATGGCATTGTCCACCTTCCTCTTGTTCTGCCGCCTGTTGTTGTCGGTTACCTGTTGCTGGTGGTAATGGGGCGCAATGGCGTGGTTGGCCGTTTTCTTTATGAATGGTTTGGCCTGACATTTGCCTTTAGCTGGCGAGGTGCGGTAATGGCTGCGGCGGTGATGTCGTTTCCTTTAATGGTGCGGGCCATCCGCCTCGGGCTGGAGGGGGTGGATCAGCGCCTGGAGCAGGCAGCCAGAACCCTTGGTGCCAGCCGCTGGCGCGTGTTCTGGACGATTACACTGCCACTGACACTGCCGGGTATTATTGTCGGTACAGTTCTGGCGTTTGCCCGTTCACTGGGCGAATTTGGCGCTACCATCACTTTTGTTTCCAATATTCCTGGTGAAACCCGCACACTTCCTTCTGCAATGTACACCCTGATTCAGACACCTGGTGGTGAAGGTGCTGCTGCCCGGTTGTGCGTTATCGCCATTATCCTGGCTTTATGTTCACTGATGATTTCTGAATGGCTGGCCAGGTTGAGCCGTCGGCGTATAGGGAGAGAGTAATGCTGGAGCTGCAGTTTACCCAAACACTTGGCACACACCGCCTGCATATTGATGAAACCTTGCCTGGCAAAGGGATTACCGCCATTTTTGGAGTGTCTGGCGCCGGGAAAACGTCGTTAATTAATGCGATAAGCGGCCTGACTCGCCCCCAGGAAGGGAAAATAGTACTCAATGAGCGGGTGCTGAGTGACACCGAACAGGATGTCTTCCTTGCCCCGGAAAAACGGCGTATAGGCTATGTCTTTCAGGATGCACGCCTGTTTCCCCATTACCGTGTGCGTGGCAATTTGAAATATGGTATGGCAAAAAAAATGGCACCACAGTTTGATAAACTGGTGCAATTACTGGGGATAGAACCACTACTCGAGCGCCTGCCAGGCAGTCTTTCCGGTGGAGAAAAACAGCGGGTGGCGATTGGCCGCGCCTTGCTGACAGCACCGGAACTTCTGCTGCTGGATGAGCCTCTTGCTTCACTGGATATTCCCCGCAAACGCGAAGTGCTGCCATACCTCCAGCGGCTGGCTCAAGAAATCAGCATCCCAATGCTGTATGTTACGCACTCGCTGGAAGAGATTCTGCACCTGGCGGAAAAAGTGCTGGTGCTGGATCAGGGGCTGGTTAAAGCCTACGGTAATCTGGAAGACGTGTGGACCAGCCAGGTTATGCACCCGTGGCTGCCGGAAGAGCAGCAAAGCACAGTGTTTAAAGTGACGGTGCTCGAGCACCACCTGCACTACGCCATGACAGCTCTTGCGGTAGGCGACCAGCATTTATGGGTACACCGCCTGGAGTTACCTGAAGGGGTCGCTGTGAGGATTCGCATTGCGGCATCGGATGTGTCACTGGTGCTTATCCCGCCGCAAAGTAGCAGTATTCGTAACATTCTGCGTGCCAAAGTGGTTGAGTGCTATGACAACGAGAAAGGGCAGGTTGAAGTTCGCCTGGAAGTGGGCTCCCGCACACTCTGGTCACGTATCAGCCCGTGGGCGCGTGATGAACTGGCGATTAAGCCTGGCCTGTGGTTGTACGCACAGATAAAAAGCGTTTCTATTACCACGTAATTTTCGGCGGTTATGCAGCAGCATCTACAATACCAGCCAGAGAAAACTCGGGCATGTTCAAAGTCGTGCTGCCTGATGGAAACGACACTGCGGCGCTGATGCTACTGGTTAATGGTTGTATCGGTTATTTATCGGTAGCATAATCTCTCGTACCCGTTCAAACACAAGGAGAGGTAATGACCTGGCAGGGTGTTGATATTACTACTGGTGGCCCGGCATTAAGTATATGGCCGCCTGTTATTTATTATTTTGTGTCAATCATTGTCGGTGGGGGGGTATATATTGGCAGGCACTTTGTTGAAAAATACGCCAATATTACAGTTTTTTTGATTTACGTTTTTTGTGTGCTATTCATTGCAGCGCTTCATTATTGTCTTTTCAAATTTGGTGCGGAGTTTGCCAGTGGTGTACTCAGGGTGCATTTAGATGTATATGCTTATGATTCTATACACTTTGGCTCAATTGCATTTGCACTTGTCTATATTTTTGCAGTTCCATCAAAGTTCAAGTAATTGTAGATGTTGGAGAGCAAGGAAAGTCCAATGACCTGGAATGACATTGTAATTACAGCTTCGATATGGCCTCCCGTGATTTTTTATATTGTGTCAATCGTTGTAGGTGTATTGTTATACGTAGGGAAGTACTATGTACATCGCCGTGCTAATTTTACTATATTCATTCTTTATGGGTTAGTTGTGGGTGCTGCCGCCTCGGTGCAAATGTGCTTATATAGGTTTGGTGAAGGCTTTGCAAAAGATATATTAAGGGTGAACTTAGATGTGTATGGATACGATTCAATATATAATGGCGCATTTATTTTTTTTCTAATATACATTTTTGCTATGCCAACAAAATTTAAATAATCATACCTAAGAACAAGGAAAGTACTATGACCTGGAATGAAATTGTAATCACAAATTCAATATGGCTCCCCATAATTTATTATATTGTGTCAATCATTGTTGGCATTTTGCTATTCGTTGGTAAGTACTATGTGCATCGTCGTGCTAATTTTACTGTCTTTATGCTTTATGGCCTTGTTGTGATCTTTTGTGGTGGTGGCCAACTGGCACTTTTCAGGTTTGGTGGTGATTTTGCCAGAGATATACTAAGAGTAAACTTAGATGTATATTCATATGATTCAATTTTCTATGGTTCATATCTGTTTGCTTTAGTGTATGCTCTTGCAACTCCAATTAGATTTAAATAATCACCCCCAAGCACAAGGAAAGTACAATGACCTGGAATGATATTATAATAACAGATTCAATATGGCCTCCAGTGCTATACTATACTGTATCAATCATTGTTGGTATATTACTATATATTGGTAAGCTCTTTGTACACCGCTATGCTAACCTTACTGTATATGTATGCTATGCTTTGTTTGTTACTCTATTTTCTGGTATTCAAGTATGTATATTCAGATTTGGAGGTGATTTTACTAATGCAATATTTGGCATTGATTTGGATACACTCGCGTATAAATCTATATATAATGGTGCTTTTGTGTTTTTCCTTCTGTATGGTATCGCTATACCTACAAGATTTAAATAAATACACCTATTCTTGGCGGTGTATTGTTGACTGGGGCTGAAGTACTACATTAATAATGTTAACCAGAAGATAATAGTTTGTGTCAGGATGATTTTTATTAAAATTGTGATTTAAGTCTAATCCTATTGACTGAGAGAAAACTAAAAAATACTCATTGACTGGTTGAGTACTGGTGGTTTAATAACAGTAAAGGAAAGCAGGGAGGTTACACCATGCCACTACATAACCCGGAACAGGGCGATTTTGAAAGCAAGGCTAGAGAATTAGAAGGTATTGCACGTCTTATGGGAATGAGATGGAGCATGGGAATATCTGGTACCGATGAGTTTGTTCATGAGCAACAAGTGTTTATCGATAGCCTGAAACGGGATATTATCACTAACTGCATGTCATACCGGTATGGTATAGACGAGATTAACCGTAGAATCGAAGAGCTAAAAAAGCAAAATAATTTACTTATTTCCCAAGAAGTAGAAATGTATGCGATCATAGAGAAGAAAAAAGAAGAAAAATTAAATACTTTGGTCCTTGCTGAAGTTGGCTTTCTTTCTGGGTTGGCACAGGTGGTTGGTGGTGGATTAGTCTGTGCTAGAACCAGGGGCTCCGCATGTGCTAAGTATGGCATTCCAAATATTATACAGGGTGCTAATAACGTGTATGAAAATGGCTATTATGTTATTTTTATGAAAAATACTACAGGAACATTAAGAGATGCATATCATTATGTGGCACATAAACTAGGGGTATCGAATGATACGGCGGACCTGGTATATGGAGCTGTAGACCTTGGACTTACAACTGGTAACTATACAAAACTTGTTATGTTATCGAGAGAAAAATCTTGGTCATTATTCAGGCATATACGATCGGATTTTATTCGAGGTTGGCAGGAAGCAGGAAAATTAACTATGGGGATGGATGTGATAGGTTCGATAGCTAATTTATATCAGATGTATAAAATAGAAACAAAACCAACTATAAAACCAGTTACAGAACAAGGAAAAAATAATGAACTGGCAGGATATTGATATTTCTTCTGGTGGGTCGACACTAAGTATGTGGCCGCCTGTTATTTATTATTTCGTGTCAATTATTGTCGGTTGTGGGTTATATATTGGCAGGCACTTTATTGAAAAATACGCCAATATTACAGTTTTTTTTGTTTACGGTTTTTTTGTGCTGTTAATTGCAGCGATTCATTATTGTCTTTTCAAATTTGGTGCGGAGTTTGCCAGTGATGTACTCAGGGTGCATTTAGATGTGTATGCTTATGATTCTATACACTTTGGCTCAATTGCATTTGCACTTATCTATATTTTTGCAGTTCCATCAAAGTTCAAGTAGTTGTACATGTTGGAGAGCAGGGGAAGTACAATGACCTGGAGTGATATTGCAATAAAAAATTCAATATGGCCTCCAGTAATATACTACATTGTTTCAATTGTCGTTGGTGTGCTGTTATTTGTTGGTAAGTACTATGTACATCGCCGTGCTAATTTAGCTGGCTTTCTACTTTATGCATTCTTTGTTATTACCATTACAACAGTACAATTTTGTTTGATGCGGTTTGGTGCGGATTTTGCAAAGGATATACTAAGAATAGATTTAGATGTATATGGATATGAGTCAATATTCAATGGTACATATATTTTTGCCATTATATATGGCCTTGCATTACCAACTAAGCTTAAATGCTCATAGTCTCCGGTATGTTGCAGGGAATTATTGCGGATTATGGCAACAGTCATGCTTAAAATCCGCTGTTGTAAATACCACTACTTTATTTCCACATGCTTTTCGGGTGTAGCCAGAAGCCCGGAATAAACTGGTTCTTAAACCGGGCTGTGGTTTTATCAACAAAAAAAAGGTGTACCAACACGCTATTTACAACAAATTACGGGTAATAAAATCGGCAATACCTGTTTGTGTATTATCAGTGATAACCTGGCTTGCGTGCTGTTTAACTTCATCGGCAGCATTCCCCATCGCTACGCCCATACCGGCACTTTCCAGCATGCTGATATCGTTAAAGTTATCGCCGAACGCCACCACGTTTGCCATGCTTAAACCCTGAGACTCAACCCACTGCGCCAGGCGCTTTCCTTTACTGTTACCCGTCTGAGCAACATCAACCTGATCATGCCAGGACCACTCACAGGTCAGACCCAGTTCCTGTTCAACCAGTGCGGTAAATTGTTGCAGGCGTGGAATATTGTCATCTGTCAGAGCGAACTTCCATATGGACTCACACTGATCTACTTCCTGCTCTAAAGAGGCAACATGCAAAAATACCGGGCGCTGCGCTTCCGGTAATGTACTGGCCCATTTCCGGGTACGCTCCACATGCCCAACATCATGCTGATACAGCATGGCGTCGTCGACATACATCAGCCCGTGCACCTGGTGTTTTGCCAGCAGCTTCACCACTGCATGAGCCTGCTGGTGTGAGAGCGGGTCGGATGAAAGTACTTTTTTTGCGTGATAATCATACAAGTGTGTTATGCTTATACAAACAAAAATTAGAAGGTCGTCCATGAAAAAAGTCTTTGTGTATCACCGTGTTAGCTCAGATCAGCAGCTCGACGGGTCAGGCATCGCACGCCAAGCAGAACTATTAGAAGGCTACTTAGAGCGTACTGGTATTTGTGCGGAAATGGATGATCCAGCCCCAGTAGTACTATCGGATCAAGGTGTCTCAGCCTTTAAGGGTTTAAACATCTCAGAGGGTGAGTTAGGGGCATGGATGGAACAAGTACGTAATGGTATGTGGGATAGTTCTATTTTGGTAGTGGAATCTATAGACCGCTTTAGCCGTCAGAACCCGTTTGATGTGATGGGTTACATCAATGCTCTGATGGCACATAACGTAGCTATTCATGATGTAATGGCTAACATAGTTATCAGCCGTAGTAATTCTAAAGATCTACCTTTTGTAATGATGAATGCTCAACGGGCATATGATGAATCTAAGTATAAAAGTGATCGTATTCGTAAAGGCTGGGCGAAGAAACGCGAACAAGCATTTAACAAAGGTACTATTGTAACTAATAAACGTCCTCAATGGATCGAAGTAGAAAACGATAAGTATGTAGTTAATGAGAAAGCGGCAGTAGTTAAAGAGATTTTTGCTCTTTATCAAACTGGCATGGGATGTCCAACTATTGCCAAGCAACTTCAAAGGAAAGAAGGTGAGCAATATAAATTTAATCGTCCGTGGACTGGTGAACTTGTCCATAAGATTCTTACTAATCGCCGTGTAACAGGTAAGATATTCATTTCAGAAATCATCCGTAACCATGATGATATTGAAAATCCAGTAACTCAGAAAAAGTACGATATGGACGTGTACCCTGTAGTGATTAATGAAGAAGAATTTGAATTAGTACAAGGATTGCTTAAGTCTCGTCGTCCAAATGCTGGACGAGTTACCGTAAAGAAAGATGGACAGGAAGAGGTATTGATTAAAAGTAATTTGTTTAGTGGTATCGCACGTTGTACTGAATGCGGCGGTCCAATGTATCATAATGTGGTTCGTGCTAAACGTACACCAAAGAAAGGCGAACCCAAAATTGAGGAATATAGATACATCCGTTGCCTCAATGAACGTGATGGACTTTGTGAAAACAAAGCTATGACCTATGAAACGGTAGAACGATTTGTAGTAGAACATTTGTTAGGGATGGATCTTAGTACTGTAATGAAAGAACAGGAATTTAATCCTGAAATAGAAGTATTACGTATCCAGATTGATCAAGTAAAAGAACAAATCACTAACTATGTAAATGGTATTGAACGTCGTAAAAGTGCTGGTAAAATTATAACTTTTGATATGCGTGAAGATCTCGATGATGCTAAATTAGAGTTAGAGAGATTGTTAGCACGACAGGCTTCATTAGCTACAGTACAAGTAGATGTACCAGTACTACAGGATGTTAACGTTACTGAATTGTATAATGTGAATAACGTAGATATACGCACACGTTATGAGAATGAACTTAACAAGATTGTTTCTAATATTCGTCTAAAGCGTAATGGTACATCTTACACTATTGATATTAACTATAAGCAGAATGAGCTAAAAAGACATGTACTTTTTATTGAGAATAAGAAGAAAGAACAAACGTTAATCAGTGAGGTAATCATTGAAGATGTAGATGGTGCTAAGTTCTATTATACTCCTTCATTCATGATCAGGCTTAAAGATGGCGAAATTCGTTTTCAGCAGACTAACGAAGATCTTTCAATCATTGATTACTCACTATTGCTAAACTACGTAGATGCTGTAGATGGCAATGATGCCGTAGGCCTTTGGATGCGTAACAATTTTAATTTCTTAACAGCATAACCGCACTTTACTACGATTCACATAATCTGTAAGAACATCTGAAATTTTTAGGTGTTTATTATGTCATGCTAAAATTGTCTCACTATCCCAACTTAGACGGGCGGTTATTTTGGCCTAGGAAGTAAATCAACCTCTAACCCCCGAAAAGGGGGTTTTAATGCCTACTATAATTGGTGGCTTTTCATCCTCTTGTAATCATGTATGATTATGGACACAAGTTAAAGCAGCCGTGAAGATATGTTAAGTATCGATGGTAGCTTACTTGCGTCCGTAGTATGTAAATTTAACAAATTTATAACATAAGGGTTAACAGCAATGAGTATGTATGAAATTGAATGTCCACAGACTGGCGAAGTATACGATGTAGAACCAAGTAATTTTATTGATGATTCAGGTGATTATTGTTTTGAAACTCCAGAAGGTTTACGTTTCATCGCAACGTTAGAAGTTGATGATGATTGTAATATCACGTCTGTAATTGATTATTCTGAAAACGTAGGTGCAGATATTGCTACCAATTGTTGGTTATAACTACATAACTGATCATTTTAAAGTAAATCCACTAAATACTCCTATAACATTAATAATAGGAGTATCGAAATGTTTGATTGGTTGTTCACTTCTTTAATACTGATTATCGGATTTATCATCTTAGTAACGGGGTTTATCAAGTACGTATTACTTGGGTGGATTATTTACCTACTAATTATAGTGGTATTATGGATTATAGCCCGTATTTGGCTATGTTTCCGAAAATAAAATACTAAATAGATAGTAGCAAGTGACATTATTACAATAATATCTTCGAAATTTGGGATGCTCAAAAATATTATGATATAATATAGCTATCGAAGATAAATATTTCCATAATTTCCAATGATATTTTAGCCCTATGGCAATCATAGGGTTTTTCTTTGGATTCGGAAAAGCACAAAAAGAATTTATTTCAAAAGGAGAAAATATGAAGGAATTGAAATCTCATCCTGTGAGCGTAAAACTAAATGATACTCAAGTAAAACTACTTGAAAAACTAATACAAGAAGGAAAAGCGAAAACTAAAGCAAGTGCGATACAGTACCTAATTAATCAGTACTCAATACTAAACAGTAAGTAATAAACAACGTTTGATACTATCGTAAAAAGTATTATCTCATTGTACTAGCAAGGAATGCTATGTACGCAATATCATGGAAGACACAGTAATGGAAAAAATCAATGACCTAAAAGGTAATAAAGGAAAATATCATAAAGAAGCTCTAAGAGCATGGCATAACATACATCATAGAGTACTCAATTGTCCATCCTATACTAATGTATTAATCTGCGAAGAATGGTATACATACAGTAATTTCTATAAATGGTTCAGTAACAACTATGTTGCTGGATGGGATATAGATAAAGATATAAAGGGCGGCAATGAATATAGTCCATCAAATTGTTTATTCGTGCCGAAGGAAGTTAACTTACTCTTTCGTAATGTAGATACCAGATATGATAAAGGCGTAGTACGTAATGGTGAAGGTTTTCAGGCACAAATTACAATCGATAGAAAGAATGAGAAGTTAGGTACATATCAAACAATCGAACAGGCACACGCAGCATATGAAGTTGCCCGTACTGAGAGGTTGAAAAAACTATCATTACAATATCCATCACTATCAAACATTATCTAATAAAAATGGCCTGAGTGCTAGGAACACATCAGGCCAGTATTAATCAACATCATTTTATAAAGGTATTTATTATGACCAAAAAGAAAGATCCAAGCGAGTTACAAAAACGTGGACGAAAACCGAAAGAACACGACAATGCAGAATTACAAGATCATCTAAGGGGAGTACGCTACCTCAATCAACTTACAGATGAAGCACGTAGAGTAATATCCAATTCAGTAAAAAGTTACTTTGAGAAGAACAAGAAACGTAAGACTTTTGCAAACAAAAACATGCTGCTATTAGTAACTTCTACACGCTACATCACTGATATATCTATAAAGCACAATATAGAGTTCTACGATGCTTTTACACAAAAGGAGTATGGCGATTCATCAGTACGTGATTACAAGATGGTTACGATAGCCATATGTGAGGGTTTAAATGAACTTCTAAACAGTGGTAAGCCTATCAGAAGTGATACGCCAGAGGGAGCACAGTACTTAACAGGTGAGGAAGCGTATCAACTACGCGAAGCTATTGATGCTGGGTGCTCTAAAGCCGATTTACTAAAGGTTATAGCTTCAATTTATCCCGAATTAAAACATTCTATGTAGTGTTTTAATTCAGGGTCAAATGTCGTAATTCGGGTTAAAGTGGCGTTTTATAGGGGGAATTAGCGATTTAGGTGCTACATTTAGTAGCGAGAATGGCATGAAACCACAATATATAGAGATTCCCGAATTTCGACACCATAATTAAAAATTATTAAGACCTCTTGAACTACGTCCAAATCGGTCTTTGAGTGCCTACACGCCCTGCGGTCGTATAGTCACTGAAACACAAATTAAACCGATCCTTGCGTTTTTTCTCGCTAGTACTCGAAAAGAACGCGAGGGATTTTACTCGCTTTCGCTCAGACAAGTAACAGTACTGTCAAAGTAACAAAAACCCAAGAGCTACTATCAAAGTAATTAATCAAAGTATTTGTGAGTCACCACGGAGTTACGCCTGAACGAGTCACCCGCACACGCAGCCGCCCACAGAGGGCATTACTAACAAGAAGGAATACCTAATGAAACCTAACTGGAAACACGGCCAGTATTGACTTTATTAAATATTTCTCTAAAGGGGTTCACTTTTTAATTCAGTCTGGAATAATAAACTTATCAAACACACACGAGGATGATAGAAATGACCACATACACAAAGATTTATGGGAGATATGCCGTTAACGCTGATAAAGTAGATACGGTTATATTGTATGATGGAATTACTAACCAGCAATTACCATCAGATGCACAAATCAATTTACCAGTTAGTGATATCCAGAAAATGTTTGAACAGGCCTATAATAGGAAAGGTGATTCAGATACTTTCGATAACTAATTCACTACTAAATATGAATTAGAAGATAAAGCCGCAAATTATATGCGGCTTTTTTACTGGGCAAAACCTGTATGCTAATAATCCCAATTATATGTACTTACCAAACAGTGTAATACCTACTGGATGGTACTGAGTAGTAGAGAGGCCAGCCAGTTGGCAGGGATGCTTGAAAAAATTCATTGTATTAATTTAATTTTTTACAGCCTCATTTAAGCATTATCAGTAAATACATTGAAGGGTTAGCTATACTAACCTAATAACAGGATTTAAATATGCTTAGAACAGAATTTCAAACTTATGATGATGATTCATTTTACTTTCTATATGTTACAGACAAGATAAGAATAGAAACTGATGGCGATAGTGGTTTGGTACTTGAACATATTGGCTCATTTAGGCAAGAACCAATAGACATGAACTATTATCTGAACCTGCCAGATGATGAGGCTGCTTACTTCCAGCAATCATTGGTAAACTCAGAACTGGATACAATAATTAAGGGGATGAATATTTTATATGTCAATTTATACTGGAGTCTTCATAATCCCCCTTCAAAGGTATAGGGGGAGTATATCCGATTACAAACTATGATTTTTATATCTTGGAGTTCTAAATCTGAATTGACGAATACGATTGTCATCATTATTCGATGTGTCTTTTATTTTTTTATCACAAAAAAATAATGTTGTTCCAACAGAATAAATAAAGGCGAGGAAGTAGAAGATAGATAAATATAGATGGCTGCTAAATATATTATAAAAAGAATAACAAAAACATGCGAGCCATACAGCTATAATAAACCTGCTCAGATAAATGTTTATTTTTGATACTGATGGTCGCTTTGTATGCTCACTTTCGAAAAAAAATGCTTTGTAAAGATTTCCTGTTATGTAGTATTCAATTTTATCAATTATAAATTCCCAGTTCTCTTGCCAATACTTGCTGCCAACATTTACATAATAAAAACAGCAAGAAAATACAACGCCAATTATGGCAATGGCTGGGGCAAGATGGCTATAACGGTAATTAGATAAAGTTAGCCCAAAAGCAGTAGTAACAACAGTGAAAAAAGCGAAGAAATAAGTAGCACGTTTCCAGTATAACTCTATTTCAAACTTTCTAATATCATGGGCTTTTTCTAACGCAAGTCCTAACATCTTATGATGTCGTGATTCTTCTTCGAAACTCGACACATCTTCTTCAAAGAAATGGCTAAAAAACTCTCTATCTTGCGGACGTATAACTATTGCATTTTTTACTTTCATTTTGATTTATTTCCGTATATATGATAAGAATTACTTTACCACTATAAACTCAATCGAGTAAACTAGACTTTCACGCCCCCCCACGGTGGGTAGGTTTGTTAAAGGTGTGGGTGTGGCGTGAAACTAACCTCAAGTTATCTCTACCTTCTTTTATGGTAGTGAGAAATCAACTCATGAAAGAAAAACAGTGCTAAGTTCAGTCAATGAATAATTTACTGTAGTGCTTCATAATATTATTATGCGATGATCTTACAGTTTTGTATTTCTCACCAATTTGTTTATCGTATTCGAAACTGTTTTGTAATCTAAAACGCGTATCATCAGGACCAATTGCTAAAGCCTCACCAATTTTATATGACAAAGCTAAATGAGAATCTATAATTTTTATGAAATCATCATTGTTTATTGCTCTTAATCCCCATAGCTCCATTCTTTCCAACACTGTACGTAAGTTTATTGTGTTCTTTCTATAACATATTTCTCTTTCTGAAATAGTATTCCATCGGTTTCTGAAAATTTCAGAGTCACCTTGTTCATCTGGATCAGTATTGATTAAATTCTTAGTATCATTGAATAAGTAAAATGCTTCCTGCTGTAATCGACAGAATTGCTCTATAAGTTCATCTGCGAACTTAAATTTTCTTTCATTAAGCTTCGGCGAAAGCCAGTCCTTAGCATTCCTTGCCGCGTAAACAGCTACAATAGCCATAACGCCATTACATGCCGCACTAAACCAATCTGAAATACTACCAAATTCCATTATATTTTCCTGTAAATCACCAGACATTAAAAATAGTATATAGTATTCTATTGTGAAAAACTTTACGCATCCATATCTTCTCTTAATGTTGATAACCGCAATCTGAATAAGCATGTACGCTTCATTCCTTTTATGAAGCGTACAGAATTGAGTAATATCATTCGTAGATGAATTGTAATACTGATTTTAACTTATGTTCGCATGTTGGGTTTAGATTAATGTCTCCATCTAAATAAGCCTTAATCCTTTTCCAGGCATTGAAGGGCTTACCTCCTTCTGATGGAGCGTTTCCATCAATAACTGGATCCCATAGAAGATGTTCAAATGTATCATCTACCCGATATACATTAGCATCACCCACGATTTCGCTTATTTTTATATTCGCACGGAAAGCGTTAATCGCTGATAAATTTTCAATTTCCTCTTCTGTCATACCTTTCCTATCAGTATCATGAACAACCTTATAAGGTATATTAAGTTTTGAGAGTATTCTTGCGATTGCTGGAATTGTCCATTTACCGCCTGCGGAAACGATCGTTGTATCTCTTATAAGATTTTTATCTATATTTAGCTTGTCACATAGTTCAGAGGCAAATCTAAGTATTGCTACTTCCGTATCACCTTCAACAACTACAACACGTTTTGCAAAAAATGCTTCACAGACAGTTGGATGAAAATCTAATGCGGCTCTGAGCATTTCCCTTTCATTATATTCGGCATCAATGTGAAATATTGTATCATCAATTTCATGGACAGTTCTTTTCCCTTCATGGTTGTCTTTTATTAACTTCAATGAAGAAGGGTTTTCAGCGATGTCGATTAAAAATGGTGAATGTGTGCTAACAATAACTTGGCAAGCAGAGACAGATGATTTCTCTCTAAGTTTATCTCTAAGTAATCTCATTAAATGAGGATGAATATATAGTTCTGGTTCTTCATAAAGAATTAGTGTTGAACGTTGTGATTCTGTTACTTCGAAAAGAGCATTTGACTCGAGCAAGGCATAAGCCAACGCTCTTTGAACACCACTTCCTTGATATTCAAGTTGAGTTTCTAATTTATCTTCTATAACTAATGTCGCGGCTTTCATCAAAGCAGCATTGATATCTATTTCTGTTAAGCTCAACTTAACCTTAGATTTTAAATCCATGACTTGATTAAGTGATTCAGTTATTGATTCCATTAACTCTTGAAGTCCTTCAATCAGTTCACCATCTAATTCACCTTTCATTTTTTTATGTAATTGTTCGAGAGATGAGGTGTATTGTGTGAAAGAAGAATCGGCTTGAAGAACAGGGTAAACCCTATTGGAAAATAGGAATCCAAAAGGTGTCCCTTTTTGAGATTTAAGATCATCTTCAATTTTGAAACATGCTGGAATATATAAAACATGTGGTAAGGCTTGCTGTAGGCTATTTTTAAAATTGATTCCTTCTGAAGTCCAGCATAGTTCTGATGTGACTTTTTCTGGATGTCGTTGTTTAATCAATCCAACTACATCATTTTGCATTTCTTTATATGCTTTGCTGTTATTACAATCTAGTTCACGGATTATATCGAATAGCCATGGGATGTTTCTGGCGGCGGTTATAGATGTTGTGAACTCATCTATTGACTCTTTGCTGTAGTAAGCTTCATAACTCGGAGTACCCATACATTCATTATCGTGATCCCATTTGGTTCTTACTCTAATGTTTAATTCACCGTTGTGAATTAAGTTAGATATGGCTGGTTTAGATCTTTCTGCATCCTGTATATCTGAAAAGGTACCAGTTATGATCATTTCATCATTACTGGCTATACGAAATGGCCAATCTTCGGATGTAGGATTTGTTGTATCAACGAGGATTTTAATTGCTTTGAGTATTGTTGATTTCCCGATGTTATTTGAACCAATTAATGTAGTGAAGTTCTCGAGACTAATAGATGCAGAAGAAATGCCTCTGAAGTTTTTTATATCTATCCGAACGAGTTTCATAGAATAACCATATCAAGAAAAGGGTTCTTACAATTAACATAACTTAAAATGTTATGCACTAAAATTTACTGAAAATGTGATATGCGTTGATAGGTACAATTATTACTTGGCTAATAATTAATTTTGGTAAGTATTTAGGATATATCCTCAGTCTTTCTGTTAATAGATTGAGTGATGCGTTAACTTTCAGTGTTAGGTGTGAGATTTAGATTCTGAATGAAAAGTTAATCATAAATAGATTGTCAGGGATGACTGAAAAAATCGTTTTATTTTAACAAGTAGATAAGGTACTCCCTGGTCATTTTAAATACCGCGTAGTTTCGCCGCACCCTTTTTAAAAAATATATAAAGTTTTGAACCTAATTCATTCAATGAGGTTTTATGACATACCTACAACTATCACATATATACGGTTATGATCCGGCAACTGTTAGCCGTGATTGGAAAGCCAGAGGCTTAGATATAAGCCAAACAGACGAGGAAATATATCAATGGGTACAGGACAACGTACTAACACCATTGAGAGGACAAACAGATCTAAAAGAAGAAACCCAACGTGAACAATTACGTTTAGCAAAAGCTAAAGCTGACATTGAAGAAATGAATGCGGATCAACTAAGACGTAATTTAATTGAAGTCGATTATGTAACTGAATCACTATCAAGCTACTTACTTCAACTAAAGAATATGTTGCGTAGTATTCCTAACACAACATACGTAGAACTATTCAGTAGTGAAGATGCTAACCAATTGAGGGAAACACTCAAAGATAAAATAGATGAAGTACTACGTGATATTGGAAATTACGAGTACGAGGAAGAAATAGAAGAATATGAAAATGGAATTTCAGAATCAGAAGAAATTATTGAAGATAATGAATCATGCAGTGAAGAACATACTACCGCCTCAGAAGATAAAGCCGAGTGATTGGGTAGAGAAGAACTTAAAGTTTTGTGATGGTGAATTACAAGGTTCACCAATGCGTTTATACGAATTCCAGAAAGAACCTCTTAACGCAATTATTGAACCTGGAGTACGTAAGGTTGTGCTAATGAGTTCAGCACAGCTTTTGAAAACAACAATAGTTACTGGTGCTTCATTGTACTTTCTACAGCACGACCCATCAAATATGGTTATTGCAGGTACAACAGCAAACACAGTTAAGAAGTACAAGAATGGTAAGTACGATCCAACAATTCAACTAACACCATCACTTGCTAAATTAATCACGAGTAAATCAGATAAAACAAAAACAAATGATGCCACTACCCAGGAAACAACAGTTGGTACATTCAATTACTTTGTATCTCTTAACTCACCATCTACGCTACGTGGCCTAACTGCTAAACGTGTCTTTTGTGACGAGATCTCAGGCGTTGAGACAGACGGTGATGAAGGGAACCCCATAGCCCTTGTATCACAGCGTTGTGAATCGTTCCGCGATTCCTTAATCATGATGTGCTCTACGCCGTTAGTACCGGATGATCCCATATGCCAGGAATTTGCTATGAGCGATCAGCGTTACTTTCATGTGCCTTGCCCTAAGTGCGGTGATGAACAACGCCTGATATGGGAAAACGTTAAATTTAAATGGAAGGTGATCGACGGTGGCCCCTCAGTGTCAGCTACCGTGTTAAGTCAAGAAAAAATAAACTTCAACTTTTGGTGAATAGCATCCTGTGTACTGGGGGACTATCAGCAAACTGCCTGCGCTAGCTTTCGATTTATCGTAGACACCTTCTAATCAGCCACCAGAGACTTACGTTAGTGAATCCAGTGCCACATGGAACCACCGCATCATGTCACTTTGCATGCACCGTGCTCATCAGAAAATCGGTATTCTGCATCGAACGGTTTTTGTGTTTTCAGTACGCCATAGCACCAGTGAACAAGTTTTCGCATAAGTGCGCCAATGGCACACATTTTTGCCTTGCCACGCTGGCATAATCGCTCATACATTGCCTTCATCGCCGGGTTAAATCTCATGCCGCACAACGAAGCCAGATAGAGTTTTGCACGGAGCTCCGGCGGCCCGATTTTTGACAACCGCCCCCACCCTCGGACTGAAGTACCTGAGTTCTTTTCAACAGGCACTACACCGAGAAAGGCAGCGGCCTGTTCCGCTGTTTCGAAGTGATGGCAACGCAGGATGACCAGCATATTCAGACCCAACAGAAAACCTACGGATTTTATTGATGTCAGCAAATCAAAATTCCTTTTTAATTCAGGATGCTGATCGAGGTGGCTTTGTATGAGAGCATCCAGGTGCTTCAGTTCTGCATTTAAACTTCGGAGCATGTTTTCTATGGATTCAGTAATAACAGCAGGGGTATCTGTTGCCCTGCATTTTTCCAGTCTGTTTTTTTCGCGGATACTGTCTGCAACAAGAGCGTCACGACGACGCAAAAGTGCACTGAGATGGAGGATATTATCCGGTGGAGGGATCCACGCTTCAGGTGCTTTAAGCGCGCCGTAACAGGCAAGCATATAAGCATCAACCCTGTCATTTTTCGTCAGGATCCCCATACCACGGGCAAATTCTCTACTGCGGTATGGATTGGCAAGCGATATAATCGCACCAGCCTTGTGAAGGCCATATGCTAATGATTCGTGATAAACGCCCGTGGCTTCCATAATGATATGGACATTTTTTAACCCGACATGCTGTTTGCAGAGCCAACTAATTACAGCAGTGGCCGCATTAAAATCGTTTTTAAGCTTGCGCGTTTTCACCTTGCCTTTTATGCCTTCGCACAGCAGACACAAATCCAGGGTTTTCTTGCTGACGTCAACACCTAACTGAAACATAGCCGTTTCTCCTTTCACAGAACCATCACGCCTATTACCCTTGTACATGCAGAGTCATCGCTCTTGGCAACCGTTCAATGTTAATGCTGGCGTGAAAGGTGAAGCGGAGGGTTTTAGCTGACACCGAAGGTCGTAGCCTTAAGGATAGTTACTGACTCACTCCGCCTCATGTGCTGGTAGCTAACCACCACATTGTTATTACATACAAGGATAGTTGTCACCCCCTCTGAAAAAACACCTGAGGGCGATGGAGTGACAAATGAAACGTATTTCACCGGAGCGTAAGGCTGCAACACTGGCGAAATTACTTCCCCCTTACAACATGACCGTGACTGCTGTTGCACAGATGGAAGGAATATCCGAAGCTACCCTGTATAACTGGCGTAATCAGGCTAAAGCAGAGGGGAAACCGGTGCCGGGTAACAGTAAAAACAGCGAACAGTGGTCAACAGAGGCGCGTTTTGCCGCGATCGTCGAAACAGCCACACTCAGCGAGGCTGAGATCGCAGAATACTGCCGTAAAAAAGGGCTTTATCCTGAGCAGCTTATTCAGTGGAAACAGGGCTTTATACAGACTGAGGCTCCCGCCGATAAAGCGGCCCTGAAGCAAAGCCAGAAAGAGAATAAAGCACTGAAAAAAGAGCTTGTTCGTAAGGATAAAGCCCTTGCGGAGGCGGCGGCCATACTGGTGCTGCGAAAAAAGCTCACGGACTATTACGGGGAAACGGACGGGGAAGACTGACGCCTGCTGATGAGCGGAAGCGGTTCATCCAGTGGATTAATGAAGCCGTGGTCTCCGGTGCAAGACGTGCCGTCGCCTGCCGTGAAGTGAACATCAGTCTGCGTACCTTGTCAGCAACACTGATATAAGACCGGAAAGGGGGTGCGGACGATTTCCTGGACTGATTGATTAGATTAACCCCAGTCTTTTCCGGTACGTTTCAGGGCTCACTGCGCCCAGCGACAGCTTGATCCGATGACCATTGTACCATCGGATGTAGCCGTCCACCTGCTTCATAAAGTCATCCAGCGTTACACCTGACCAGTTGCGACCATAAAACATCTCATTTTTCAGCCGCCCGAAGAACCCTTCACACGCCGCATTATCCGGAGAGCAGCCTTTGCGCGACATAGAGCGCACCAGGCCCGAGGAGGATATCCTCTGTAACCACCCCGGC
>NZ_LYRP01000010.1 GCF_001655675.1 Mangrovibacter phragmitis
GGCCTGCCGCCAGCGTTCAATCTGAGCCATGATCAAACTCTTCAATTTAAAGTTTGATGCTCAAAGAATTAAACTGTTTATTCGTAATGAATTAACTGTTAGTCACTCTTTAAGACTTGATAATTTTTAGCGTCTTGCGACGTTAAGATATCAGTGCTTATGAGTGCCCACACAGATTGTCTGATAAATTGTTAAAGAGCAGTGCGACCCGGCATTCTGCCTGCTGTCGCGAGGTGGCGTATATTACGCTTTCCTCTTTCAGAGTCAACCCAATTTTTCAGGATTTTTTCTCTTTATCTTCCCGGCTTACTGCACTCAGTGAAGCGTGCCGCCGTGTCGATGGAGGCGCATTATAGGGAGTTCAGATTTTGCTGCAATAGAAAATTTGCATAAAAAAGACTGAGTGCTGCATTCCCCAGCAAAACCCGGATTTATACCTGCTTATCAACAGAGTTATCCACAATCATTGTTGATGAGGAAATTTTGCGAGCGTCACGCAAACGTTTTCGCTACAATGCACCCGCGTTTTCGCAGACCCACTTTATGAAGGCTGTCAGTCCTGCTTTTCTTTATTAGATGTATTAATCGCAGTACATATAGATAGAACAAAGCAGCACTCACACTCTTCTGCAATTGCAATAAACTGAAATCCAGGGGATTGATCACCATGCAACAACCTCGTCCTGTACGCCGTGCTCTTCTCAGCGTGTCTGATAAAGCCGGGATCGTCGAATTTGCCCAGGCCCTTTCTCAACGTGGCGTTGAACTGCTCTCCACAGGTGGCACTGCCCGCTTGCTGGCTGATGCAGGCCTGCCGGTAACCGAAGTTTCTGATTACACCGGTTTCCCGGAAATGATGGATGGACGAGTGAAAACGCTGCACCCGAAAGTGCATGGGGGCATTCTTGGCCGTCGTGGGCAGGATGACGCTATTATGGCAGAGCATGCTATTTCTCCTATTGATATGGTCGTCGTGAACCTTTACCCGTTTGCCCAGACCGTTGCCCGTGAAGGCTGCTCACTGGAAGACGCTGTTGAAAATATCGATATTGGTGGCCCTACCATGGTTCGCTCCGCCGCCAAGAACCATAAAGATGTCGCGATTGTGGTTAACAGCAATGACTACACCACTATTGTTACTGAAATGGATGCCAACAACGGTTCACTGACTTTTGAAACCCGCTTCGACCTGGCAATTAAAGCATTCGAGCATACCGCTGCCTATGACAGCATGATTGCCAACTACTTCGGCACCATGGTGGCGCCATACCACGGTGAAACAGACAAACCTTCTGGCCGCTTCCCCCGCACTCTGAATCTGAACTTTGTGAAAAAACAGGATATGCGTTATGGGGAAAACAGCCATCAGCAGGCTGCTTTCTATATAGAGAGCCAGGTAACAGAAGCTTCCGTGGCAACTGCTGAGCAGGTTCAGGGCAAGGCTCTGTCTTATAATAACATTGCCGATACTGACGCTGCCCTTGAGTGTGTGAAAGAGTTCAACGAGCCCGCATGTGTGATTGTTAAACACGCCAACCCCTGTGGCGTAGCAATCGGTGACGATATTCTTGCTGCTTACGAGCGCGCCTGGAAAACCGACCCGACCTCCGCTTTTGGCGGCATTATTGCGTTCAACCGCGAGCTGGACGAGAAGACAGCTCAGGCCATCATATCCCGCCAGTTTGTTGAGGTCATTATTGCCCCTTCAGCAACCGCTGAAGCACTGAGAGTCACTGCTGCCAAACAAAACGTGCGCGTACTGGTCTGCGGTCAGTGGCAGGCTCGGGTGCCAGGCCTTGATTTTAAACGCGTCAACGGTGGCTTACTGGTGCAGGACCGCGACCTGGGTATGGTAGGTGAAAGCGAGTTACGTGTTGTCACGAAACGCCAGCCTTCTGCCGAAGAGCTGCGTGATGCCCTGTTCTGCTGGAAAGTAGCCAAATTTGTGAAATCCAACGCCATTGTGTACGCCAAAGAAAATATGACTATTGGTATTGGCGCCGGGCAAATGAGCCGTGTTTACTCTGCCAAAATTGCTGGTATCAAAGCCGAAGACGAAGGACTGGAAGTAAAAGGTTCGGCCATGGCATCTGATGCGTTTTTCCCGTTCCGCGATGGCATTGATGCGGCGGCAGCAGTAGGCGTTACCTGTGTTATCCAACCAGGAGGTTCCATTCGCGACGAAGAAGTTATTGCCGCCGCCGATGAACACGGTATTGCTATGATCTTCACTGGTATGCGTCACTTCCGCCATTAATTCAGGAGCACCGCATGAAAGTATTAATTATTGGTAATGGTGGGCGCGAGCATGCGCTGGCATGGAAAGCAGCACAGTCCCCCCAGGTAGACACCGTATTTGTCGCACCGGGTAATGCAGGAACCGCACTCGAACCGGCTTTACAGAATGTGGATATCAATGTAACGGATATCCCGGCACTGCTGAGCTTTGCGCAAAACGAAAAAATTGACCTGACAATTGTCGGCCCGGAAGCACCGCTGGTGATTGGTGTGGTTGATGCCTTCCAGGCTGCTGGCCTGACGATTTTTGGCCCCACCAAAGGTGCCGCGCAACTGGAAGGCTCCAAAGCGTTCACTAAAGATTTTCTGGCACGGCACCATATCCCAACCGCCGAATACCAGAATTTCACTGAGGTGGAGCCTGCGCTGGCTTATGTCCGTGAAAAAGGCGCCCCTATTGTTATCAAGGCCGATGGTCTGGCTGCCGGTAAAGGCGTGATTGTGGCGATGACGCTGGAAGAAGCGGAAGCGGCCATTCAGGATATGCTGGCAGGCAATGCTTTTGGTGATGCCGGCCACCGGGTGGTGGTTGAAGAGTTTTTGGATGGTGAAGAAGCCAGCTTTATTGTGATGGTGGATGGCGAGCACGTATTGCCGATGGCCACCAGCCAGGATCACAAACGTGTTGGTGATGGTGATTCCGGCCCGAATACCGGTGGTATGGGTGCTTATTCCCCGGCTCCGGTAGTTACAGATGAAGTGTTCAACCGCACCATGGAACGCATCATTTGGCCAACCGTGAAAGGTATGGCGGCAGAAGGCAACACCTATGTAGGCTTTTTATATGCCGGGCTGATGATTGATAAGCAGGGTAACCCGAAAGTTATCGAGTTCAACTGTCGTTTCGGCGACCCGGAAACACAGCCGATTATGTTACGCATGAAATCCGATTTGGTTGCATTGTGCCAGGCTGCCTGCGAAGGCGTGCTGGATAAGCAAACTTCTGAGTGGGATGAACGAGCCGCTCTCGGTGTGGTGATTGCTGCAGGCGGTTACCCGGGCAGCTACAACACTGGAGATGTTATCCACGGCCTGCCACTGGAATCTGCTACAGATGCGAAAGTGTTCCACGCCGGGACTCGCCTGGATGCCCAGGAAAACGTCGTTACTAACGGCGGGCGTGTATTATGCGCGACTGCACTGGGCGACACGGTGGCTCAGGCGCAGGCAAATGCCTATGCGTTGATGAAACCCATTCACTGGGAAGGCAGCTTTAGCCGCTCAGACATAGGTTACCGCGCCATTGAGCGTGAACAAAACTAAGCACTGCAAAACGTACAGGCCACCTTCGGGTGGCTTTTTTTTTGCCAGACGGGCTGGAAGGTTGAATCACTACAACCAGTGCTAGAATGTATCGGCTTTGGGTTGCCAGCTACAGAAGTCACTATTGGCGACAAGCAGTAGTTGGGTGCCTTCTGGCGCAGAGAGCCAGGCAACACTCACCGGCTTCGCAGAACGCCGCTGACGGTCCTGAATATAGGACAGGAAAAAAGAATCAAACTCAGGACGTGAAACGTGGCCTTCACAAGTTGTGATGCTTTCATTCTGGTTCCAATGCCCCTGATGCAATACGACTTTACCGGTACGTAATGCATCACTGGTTTTGCGGATACGGGTAGCATTGTACTGCTCAAGCGCTATTTGTTCGTTAGAGAGCTGCTGCTTCATGCCATTTACTTCACGTTGCATGAAACTAAGCGCACCATTGGCGTCAAAGCGCACGGTGATCGTTTGTGGTGCATCGCCTTCAGTTTTCAGTACCATGGAGACCAGTTTATCTCCCTGCCAGCGATAGTCATTTACTGCTGTATTGCCATTGTGCCATGGACTAAAAACACTCAACAGATGAACAGAGCCATTCTCACTATCTTTACGCCAGATACGCACGGCACCGCCTTCATCAATATAACCACTGGCGGTAAACGGCGGTAAAGCATGTCTATGGGAACTGCATCCCACCAGCACTCCTCCCGCTAACAATAAGCAGGACAGCCGCCAGAATGACAAAAGGGGCGTTACCGCCCCTCTGATAAAACTGTTCACTGGAGGAGTACGATTATTTAACCGCGTCTTTCAGTGCTTTGCCGGATACAAACGCAGGAACGTTTGCAGCTGCGATTTTGATTTCTTTACCCGTTTGCGGGTTGCGGCCAGTGCGCTCAGCACGGTGGTTCACTTTGAAGGTACCGAAACCAACCAGTTGTACAGTATCGCCTTCTTTCAGAGACTCAGTAATCGCAGCCAGAGTGGATTCCAGAGCAGCTTTCGCTTGTACTTTTGACAGTTCAGCCTTGTCCGCAATTACATCAATCAGTTGAGTCTTGTTCATAAGTTATCCTTACAATGTGTTTATCGCTTGCTAAGCATCGAGTGCGATGGAAATGCCTGTTAAGCACTCTCCTGCATACACGCACCGATAGCCACTTTTTTTCGCCCCACAAATGTAGACCAGACAAGGGGCTGATGGGAAGCCTCCAGGTGCGACAAATCAGACACCGGGAGGGGTTTTCTTGTCTTATTGCTGAAAATTTATACCGATATTGCTAATACCCGCTTCCCGGAGGTCTGTACGCAACCCTTTGATCAGATCAACATCGCGTTCTTCGCAATCTGCCAACAGGCGAAAAATCTCCCATTGGATGTCCCATTCTTGTTCAACTGCAGGGTTATCTTTTAACTCTTCATCGGTCATTTCCCGACCAGACTGAGTCATTTCTAACATGCACACTGATGTGATAGAGGTTTTGCTTACCTCGATAGCTTTCTCGAGGGTTTCGCCTCCCAGCAGAGCATGTAACAAATCACTTAACGCCACACAGGCATCTATTGCCGGATAAACGCCGTAGATGTCAAAATCATCCGCAGATGGAATCGCGTCTTCAAACTTCTCCAGTTGAGAGTCGAAGTTAACCTTCGCGTCTTTTACCGTCAATGTCTCCCAGACCAAATCCAGAATCCGCCGATACAGTTGCCCGTTACCAAACTCAGTTTGCTGGCAAAACATGGCATAATTGGGGTACATCCGCTCACACAGGCAGGCCATAAAAGTAACATGCTGCCAGCTCTGGAGTTTTTCCAGACGCAGGTGAATTGGGTTTTGTAACATAGTGAAGTCTCAACAGTCGATATTGGGCGCAGTTTACTCTACCTGGCGCATTTTTTCTTGCCAGCGTATAAATGCCGGGCGACGGGATGCGACAGCATCAGCCCAGCGTGTCGGTTCAGGCAGGCGGTAACCTCGTGTACAGCGTTGTACCCACGCAAGCGCGGTGTCCGGGTGAACCCTGTGCCCAGGAGAAATAAACAAAGGCAGGCAGCGCAGCTTACTGCGCCACACCCAGCCCAAAGAGCGCTCTGAGGACAGCAACGGTGCAACTCCGTCATGCGCCAGCCGCTCGCTGTCTGATGTGCCATACAGGCGCTTTTTCGCCACGCCAATTGTTGGGGTATCGACCAGTAAACCAAAATGGCTGGCGACACCGAACTGGCGTGGATGAGCAATCCCCTGCCCATCGACAAAAAGTAAATCAGGTTGCCGGGATAACTTCTCCCACGCAGCCACTAGCGCCGGGCATTCGCGAAAAGAGAGGTAACCAGGGATATACGGGAATTCCGTTGGAATACGGGCAACCTGGTATTCTACCAGCGTTAAACCGGGCCAGGAGAGCAGAACCAGTGCGGCACGGGTCACAGTACCCTGTTGTTCAAACCCAACATCAGCACCACCAATGAGCTGCGGTTCAGCAGGCACGCCGCAGTCTTCGGTTATCACCTGAGAGGCCAGCTGCTGTTGTTGCGCCCTGAGCGCCGCCAGGTCCATTACTTATGCCACTGAACAGAAAGCCGGTGTACAGCGTCAACAAACGCGCCTGCATGCTCTGGCGGGACATCCTGGTGAATACCGTGCCCAAGATTGAACACATGGCCTTCTCCATGACCAAACCCGGCCAGGATAGAGGCTACTTCCTCTTCGATACGAGCCGGGGGCGCATACAGCATCGATGGGTCCATATTACCTTGTAATGCTACTTTATGCCCCACCCGGCGCCGGGCATCCGCAATATCCGTTGTCCAGTCTATGCCCAGGGCATCGCACCCAGTTTCGGCCATCGCTTCCAGCCACTGCCCACCGCCTTTGGTAAACAATGTCACAGGCACACGGCGCCCTTCGTGTTCACGAATCAGTCCGGCAACAATTTGCTGCATATAATTCAGGGAAAACGCCTGATAATCTCGCCCACTCAGTACACCACCCCAGGTATCAAAAATCATCACAGATTGCGCACCGGCCCGAATTTGAGCATTGAGGTAGAGCGTCACGCTTTCTGCCAGTTTGCCCAGCAGCGTATGTAAGGTCTGAGGCTCGGCAAACAGCATTTTTTTGATAACCGTAAAAGCTTTGCTGCTGCCACCTTCAACCATGTAAGTCGCCAGCGTCCACGGGCTACCAGAGAACCCGATCAGCGGTACCTGCCCGGCCAGTTCACGGCGGATAGTGCGCACTGCATTCATGACATAGCCCAGTTCCATTTCCGGATCAGGAACCGGTAATTTTTCCACGTCGGCCTTGCTGCGCACGGGTAACGTGAAGCGTGGTCCTTCCCCTGCTTCAAAATAGAGCCCCAGCCCCATCGCATCCGGAATGGTCAAAATATCGGAGAACAGAATTGCGGCATCCAGAGCGTAACGGCGCAGGGGTTGCAATGTTACCTCACAGGCAAGTTCAGCATTCTTGCACAGCGCCATAAAATCCCCTGCTTGTGCGCGAGTCGCTTTATATTCCGGTAAATACCGGCCCGCCTGGCGCATCATCCAGACAGGGGTAACATCAACCGGCTGGCGTAACAGGGCTCGCAAATAACGATCATTTTTCAGGTCAGTCATGGGGTTCCTTCTGTGCGCTGATTCACCCGCAGTCAGGGTAGAGAAAACAATAGAAATAGGGTGCTGAGTGTACCATGTTATTCATACTCAGCCCGACATAAGGCAACAGTATCTTCTATTAACCGCCGTGCGACAGTCCCCGGAGGTGGGAGCAGAGGAAGCTGGTCATAGCGATACCAGTTAGCATCAAGTAGCTCTGACGGGTCGATTTTGATATCACCACTGTGGTAATCCGCCATGTATGCCATCATCAACGATTGTGGGAAAGGCCAGGGCTGAGAACTGATATAACGCAAATTTTTCACGCGAATGCTGCTTTCTTCCATAACTTCACGGGCTACAGCCTGCTCGAGCGTTTCTCCTACCTCCACGAAACCCGCCAGTACGGTGTAGACTCCGTTTTTGTGCCGGTTATGGCGTGCCAGCAAAATATGGTCATCGCGGCGAATCGCCACGATAATGCAGGGCGCAATTTGCGGGTAATAACGCTCGTGGCAGTGGCTGCACAACATCGCCCATTCAGTTTTGCTGGGGTACATTTCTGCGCCACAATAGCCACAATACTTGTGAGAACGGTAAAACTCAGCCAGTTGGACACCCCGGCCGGCTAACTGAAACAGCCCACTTTCTTTGTCGAGAAGTTGCCTGACAGAAGCCATTCCTGTAGGGAAGTTATGTTGAACCAGCCAGACTGGAAGGGAATCCCATAAACCAATTTGCATTGCAGGTAAACCATCCAACTGGTACTGCTCCGCACGCCCGCAGGGTAACTCCCCTTGCGGCAGCCATAATTTTTGCTCATGGCTGACAACCCACCAGCCTTCATCGGTTTTTTCTACAATGTATTTCATATTTTCTTGCACAACCTCTGTGTCACTGGCATGTTGGTTTACATAATAGCTACATTCAGATGGTTCAGAGTTTTATCTGATACTCAAAATAATTCGAGTTGCAGGCAAGCACTGCTTAGGTACCTGCAAATTGAAGCATGACGAGTATATAACTCATGGAGATGCTCAAACATGCTAAACCAACTGGAAGATCTGACAGCCCGTGTTGGTGGTAGTAATACATTAGTTGACAGTTGGCTGAATACCCGCAGGCAACTGCTGATTGCTTATTACCGGTTAGTCGGGCTCAAGCCTAAAAAAAGCGCCCATTCCGCCATTGATGAAAAAGCGCTGGACGATTTTTGCCAGGGTCTGGTGGACTACCTCTCAGCATGCCACTTTAGTCTTTATGAGCGCATCATTCGAGAGGTGGAAGGGACCAGTACCGCAAAATCTGTCGCACAGCTCTATCCCCGGTTAGAAGCCAATACGCAGTCTATTATGCATTTTTACGATACCAGTCTGGAAACCGCCATTGATCACGATAACTGGCAGGAGTTTCAGCAGGCTTTATCCGGGATAGGTGAAGCACTTGAAGCGCGTTTTACCCTTGAAGACAAGCTGCTTATCCAGCTGTGTAAAAACGATTTACAGAATACCGAACCGGACAACGCCACATCCCGCCCTGCTTGAGTTTTATTCTGTGAACGAGTAAGTTAGTCCTAATACATTATCGCGAAAGCGATGTTTTTCTTGTCGGAGTGCCCAGTGTGAAAACACGGGCTGAGACCGTTAATTCGGGATCCGCGGAACCTGATCAGGTTAAGACCTGCGAAGGGAACAAGAGTACTCTCCCTGCATTACGCTTATTTTCTGGCGTTATTGCGTCTTTGCTACTCCTGTCCGTCGTTCTGACAAGCCACTTCCTGACCAACAAACTGGAATGCGCTATGTCCGTACAAAAAACACCAACCCGCCGTGAGCAACGCGATGCTGCTCAGCAATTTATCAATACTCTGGAAGGCTCTGCTTTCCCTGCATCAAAACGGGTATATCTGGCTGGCAGCCGCCCGGATATTCAGGTGCCCATGCGTGAAATACAAATGAGCCCAACCGTGACTGGCGGTACACGGGAAAACCCTGAACTAACGCCAAATGACCCAATACCGGTTTATGACACTTCCGGTCCTTATGGCGACCCGGACAAGTCAATTGATGTACTTCAGGGACTGCCCAAATGCCGCCAGCCCTGGATTGATGCCCGAGAAGATACCCAGCAACTGCGCAACAGTTCATCGTCCTGGACGCTGGCACGCCAGGAAGACGAAGGGCTGGAAGAATTACGTTTCAAGGGCGTTCAGCCGCCACGCAGGGCCATAAAAGGGCATTGCGTTACACAGTTACACTACGCCCGTAAAGGAATTATCACCCCGGAGATGGAGTTTATTGCACTGCGGGAAAATATGGGCCGCGAACGGATTCGCGATAGCGTGTTACGCCACCAGCACCCGGGGCACAGCTTTGGCGCCCATCTCCCTGAAAATATCACCCCCGAGTTTGTTCGTGATGAAGTTGCTGCCGGGCGTGCAATTATTCCGGCAAACATTAACCACCCCGAATCTGAACCGATGATTATTGGTCGTAACTTTCTGGTTAAAGTAAATGCCAATATCGGTAACTCGGCGGTCAGTTCTTCCATTGAAGAAGAAGTGGAAAAACTGGTGTGGTCAACACGCTGGGGTGCCGACACAGTAATGGACTTATCAACGGGCCGCTATATTCATGAAACCCGTGAGTGGATCCTGCGCAACAGCCCGGTTCCCATTGGTACTGTTCCAATTTATCAGGCGCTGGAAAAGGTCAATGGTATTGCGGAAGACCTGACCTGGCCGCTATTCCGTGACACATTACTTGAACAGGCTGAGCAAGGCGTGGACTACTTCACTATCCATGCCGGAGTACTGTTACGTTATGTGCCAATGACCGCAGACCGCCTCACCGGGATTGTTTCTCGTGGTGGTTCGATTATGGCTAAATGGTGCCTCTCCCATCATCAGGAAAACTTCCTGTATCAGCATTTCCGTGAGATTTGTGAAATCTGCGCAGCCTATGATGTTGCTCTTTCTTTGGGTGATGGCCTGCGTCCCGGTTCCATTCAGGATGCGAACGATGAGGCACAATTCTCAGAATTACATACGCTTGGCGAACTGACCAAAATCGCCTGGGAATATGACGTGCAGGTGATGATTGAAGGCCCCGGGCATGTGCCGATGCAGATGATTCAGCGCAATATGACAGAAGAGCTGGAGCACTGCCATGAAGCACCGTTTTATACCCTTGGTCCACTGACCACGGATATCGCACCGGGTTATGATCACTTCACATCAGGGATTGGCGCAGCCATGATTGGCTGGTTCGGCTGTGCCATGCTGTGTTATGTCACACCAAAAGAGCACCTTGGGCTTCCCAATAAAGAAGACGTAAAACAAGGGCTTATTACCTATAAAATTGCCGCTCATGCTGCCGACCTTGCCAAAGGTCATCCTGGTGCGCAGATTCGTGATAACGCTATGTCCAAAGCCCGTTTTGAGTTCCGTTGGGAAGACCAGTTCAACCTGGCCCTCGACCCGTTCACCGCACGAGCTTACCACGATGAAACCCTGCCTCAGGAATCTGGCAAAGTGGCGCACTTCTGTTCTATGTGCGGGCCAAAATTTTGTTCCATGAAAATCACCCAGGATGTGCGTGATTACGCGGCAAAACAACGCGCGGAAGGCATGGAAAACATGGCGCAGGATTTCCGCGCACGCGGCGGAGAGATTTATCTTCGCAAGGAGCAGGCATGATTTACCAACCTGATTTCCCACCTGTACCGGTCAGGTTGGGGTTATACCCCGTTGTTGACAGCATTACCTGGCTGGAACGCCTGCTGGCTCTGGGTGTGAAAACGCTCCAGATTCGTATTAAAGATAAGCCTGAGCATGAAGTTGAGCAGGATATTATCCAGGCGATTAATCTTGGTCGGCGCTATGAAGCCCGCCTGTTTATCAACGATTACTGGCGGCTGGCGATTAAACACCGGGCGTGGGGGGTACATCTGGGACAGGAAGATCTGGATACCGCGAACCTGGGCGCAATTTGCGATGCCCGGATACGCCTGGGCGTTTCCACTCATGATGACGCTGAAATAGACCGGGCACTGTCTGTGCGCCCTTCTTACATTGCACTGGGGCATATTTTCCCCACGCAAACCAAGCAAATGCCTTCTGAGCCGCAAGGCCTGCAACAACTGGCTTCTCACGTTCACCGACTGCAAGGTTACCCAACAGTAGCAATAGGTGGAATAAGCCTGGCGCGGGCACCGGAGGTACTGGCTACCGGGGTGGGTAGCATTGCCGTGGTAAGCGCCATTACACAGGCACAAGACTGGCAGGCTGCAACCAGAGCATTACTTAATTTAGCGGGGAATGGCGATGAATGATCAGGATTTCATGCGTTACAGCCGCCATTTACTGCTGGATGAAGTGGGCCTCGACGGTCAGCAGGCTCTGAGCAAGTCTTGTGTCGCGATTGTTGGATTAGGCGGACTGGGCTCACCAGCCGCTCATTACCTGGCAGGAGCCGGGGTAGGCCAGTTAATTCTTGCTGACGGCGATGTCGTTCACATCAGTAACCTGCATCGCCAGACACTGTACACACAGCAGGATCTTGGCCGCATTAAGGCACATGTGGCCGTTGAAAAACTGGCTCAGGTCAACCCGTCTGTCACGCTAACCTCCATCGACCAGTACCTTACACCGGAGATGCTAACCAGTGTGCTGGCTGATGCCGACCTGGTGCTTGATTGCAGTGACAATATGCCAACCCGCCAGGCAATCAATGCAGCCTGTGTGGCACTGAACAAGCCATTTATCACCGCCAGTGCCGTTGGGTTTGGCGGGCAAATGATGGTGCTGTCTCCACCATGGCAACAGGGTTGTTACCGTTGTTTATGGCCTGACGAGCACGAGCCAGAGCGAAATTGCCGTACTGCTGGTGTACTGGGACCTGTTGTTGGGTTACTGGGTGTCAGCCAGGCGCTGGAAGCACTGAAGTGGCTGGCTGGAGTCACCAACCAGGCCGGGACTTTGTCTCTGTTTGATGCCAAAACCAATCTGTGGCGTGCCATCCGACTTCAGCCATCGCCTCACTGCCCGGTGTGTGGAGGGCAACATGCAAATTCAGTTTAATGACCATCCGGTAAGTTGTGCTGAAAACACCACGGTGGTGCAGTTATTGTCTTCTTTCCACCAACTGAAGCCCGGCACCGCACTGGCGCTAAACCAGACAATCCTGCCACGCGAACACTGGGATACCCACATTCTACAGCCAGGCGATGACCTGTTGCTGTTTGAAGTCATTGCCGGAGGCTGACATGTTACGTATTGCTGATAAAACGTTTGATTCTCACCTGCTTACGGGTACCGGGAAATTTGCTTCACCAATGTTAATGCAACAGGCCATTATCGCCAGTGGTACCCAGCTCGTCACACTGGCGCTAAAGCGGGTTGATTTCCGCCAGCACCGGGACGATTTACTGCAACCGCTACTGGCTGCTGGCGTGCAACTATTACCCAACACATCGGGTGCCAAAACGGCAGATGAAGCGGTCTTTGCCGCACAGCTTGCGCGTGAAGCACTAGGTACCAACTGGGTGAAACTGGAAATTCACCCGGACAGCCGTTACCTGATGCCAGACCCCATCGCCACACTCCAGGCCGCCCGCTTACTGGTTAAAGATGGCTTTATCGTGCTGCCTTACTGTGGCGCAGACCCGGTGTTATGCCGCCATCTGGAAGAGGCTGGTTGTGCTGCCGTTATGCCTTTGGGCGCGCCGATTGGTTCTAATCGCGGGTTACAAACCCAGGCGATGCTGGAAATCATTATTGAGCAGGCTGGCGTTCCGGTGATTGTTGATGCCGGGATCGGTACGCCCGGGCATGCCACTGCCGCGCTTGAGTTGGGGGCCGATGGCGTATTAGTTAACACCGCTATCGCTACAGCAGGCGACCCGGTCAGAATGGCACAGGCTTTCCGGCTGGCCGTCGAGGCCGGAGTACTGGCAGCCAGTGCCGGGTATGGGGAACAACGGATGACCGCCAGCGCTTCCAGCCCACTGACGGCATTTCTGAATGCCAGTGCGGAGGTGAACGGATGAGCCATTTTAGTGATTACTGGCGCACTCTGGACTGGGATGACATTGCACTTAGCATCAACAGTAAGACCAAAGATGATGTGCAGAGAGCATTATGCCGGGAAAAACGCGGGCCGGAAGATATGATGGCACTGCTGTCTCCTGCCGCCGCAGAATACCTGGAGCCAATGGCCGGAATGGCTCAACGTTTAACCCGCCAGCGCTTTGGTAATACGGTTAACTTTTATGTTCCGTTATACCTGTCAAATTTATGTGCAAACGATTGTACTTATTGTGGTTTCTCAATGAGTAATCACATTAAGCGTAAGACGCTCGATGGCGAGGAAATTGAACGTGAATGTGAAGCCATACGCCAGCTTGGGTTTGAAAATCTGTTACTGGTGACTGGCGAGCATCAGAGAAAAGTGGGTATGGACTACTTTCGTCAATACCTGCCTGCTATTCGTGCCCACTTTAGTTCTGTGCAAATGGAAGTGCAGCCAATGAGTGAAGACGAGTATGCGGAGCTTAAGCAGTTGGGGCTGGATGGTGTTATGGTTTACCAGGAAACCTACCATGAAGCAATGTATGCTCAGCACCATTTGCGCGGTAAAAAGCAGGATTTCTTCTGGCGGCTCGATACCCCGGACCGGCTTGGCAAAGCGGGTATTGACCGAATTGGCCTGGGAGCGTTGATTGGGTTGTCGGATAACTGGCGGGTGGATTGCTTTATGGTGGCAGAACACCTGCTCTGGTTACAACAGCATTACTGGCAGAGCCGGTTTTCTGTATCTTTTCCCCGCTTACGCCCATGTGCGGGAGGAATAGCTCCAGCATCAATCATGGATGAAAAGCAGCTACTTCAGGTTATTTGTGCTTTCCGCTTATTCTCCCCTGAACTGGAGTTATCACTGTCAACCCGGGAATCCCCGTGGTTTCGTGACCATGTTGTCCCACTGGCAATTACCCATGTCAGCGCATTTTCCAGCACACAACCGGGAGGCTATGCAGGCCACCAGCCCGAGCTGGAGCAATTTTCGCCTCATGACAACCGTACACCGGATATGGTTGCCAAAGCACTGACTGAGGCAGGGTTACAGCCAGTATGGAAAGACTGGGACAGTTTTTTGGGAAGAGGGCCGCAAACGAGCCCGGCATTTTCAACAAATCAGTAAATCACTGGAACCCTGCTTCCGGCCCTGAAAAACGGGCATTGAGCAAACTCAGGGAATGACGATATGGTCACTCCGGCAGCGAACATACGTTGCCCGGGGTGGCCACTTCCCCTCTCCATCGGTCACCCCGCCTTCCTGCTTTACCATCAATTTGTTGCCTGGCACAAAAAATACACAAATACCCGCAATTACCAGGGGCATCGGGAGGAAAGCACTTTTGGTGGGATGCCCTAATAGCAAAAAAAAACCGCGCCCGAAGACGCGGTTTTATCAGCGAGAGATAACGATTAATCGTTATCGTTGTTTCCGCCCAGGCCAGCATTCAGCAGCTCTGCCAGGTTGGCAGAAGCTTCTTCAGCACTGATCTGCGGCGCAGCAGCAGGTGTTTCGCCCGCAGCACGGCGGCGGATACGATCCTGGTGGTAAGCATAACCAGTACCAGCCGGAATCAAACGACCTACGATGACGTTCTCTTTCAGACCACGCAGTTCATCACGTTTACCCGCAACAGCGGCTTCGGTAAGAACACGCGTCGTTTCCTGGAACGATGCAGCAGAGATGAAGGACTCAGTTGCCAGAGACGCTTTGGTAATACCCAGCAGGTCGCGCATGAACGTTGCGCTAACTTTGCCTTCGTCTTCCAACTGGCGGTTCGCGATTTTCACGCGAGAGTACTCTACCTGCTCGCCTTCCAGGAAGTCAGAGCTGCCTGCATTCATGATGGTTGCTTTACGCAGCATCTGACGAACGATAACTTCGATGTGTTTATCGTTGATCTTAACGCCTTGCAGACGGTATACGTCCTGCACTTCGTTAACGATGTAACGCGTTACAGCCTGAACACCACGCAGACGCAGAATGTCATGTGCAGATTCCGGACCATCGGAAATCACGTCACCACGTTCAACACGTTCACCTTCAAACACGTTGAGCTGACGCCATTTAGGAATCATCTCTTCGTAGGCGTTTTCACCATCCAGTGGGGTGATAACCAGGCGACGTTTGCCTTTGGTTTCTTTACCGAAGGAAACCACACCGCTGATTTCAGCAAGGATCGCAGGCTCTTTCGGACGACGTGCTTCGAACAAGTCAGCAACGCGCGGCAGACCACCGGTAATATCTTTCGTACCGCCAGATTCCTGCGGCAGACGCGCCAGTGTGTCACCAGAGCTAATCTGAACGCCGTCATCCAACTGAACGATAGCTTTACCCGGCAGGAAGTACTGCGCAGGCATATCAGTACCAGGGATCAGGACATCATCACCGTTGGCATCAACGATCTTCAGCGCCGGACGCAAATCTTTACCACCCGCAGTACGCTCAGCAGAGTCCAGAACCACGATAGAGGACAACCCAGTCAGTTCATCAGTTTGACGAGTAATGGTTTGGCCATCGATCATGTCGGTAAAGCGAATAAAGCCCGGAACTTCGGTAATAACCGGCATGGTGTGCGGATCCCAGTTAGCAACAGTTTCGCCCGCTGCTACCGGTTCGCCATCATTTTTGGTCAGCACAGAACCGTAAGGCACTTTATAGCTTTCTTTAGTACGACCGAATTCGTCGATCAACTTCAGCTCGGTATTACGAGAAGTAATAACCAGTTTACCGCTGGAGTTCACAACGGACTTCGCGTTGCTCAGCTTGATGCTACCTTTGTTTTTCACCTGGATGCTGGATTCAGCAGCCGCACGAGATGCAGCACCACCGATGTGGAAGGTACGCATGGTCAGCTGAGTACCAGGTTCACCGATAGACTGTGCTGCGATAACCCCAATGGCTTCACCTTTGTTGATGATATGACCACGCGCCAGGTCACGACCATAGCAGTGAGCACACACACCAAAATCGGTGTCACAGGTTACAACAGAACGTACTTTCAGGCTGTCTACCGAATTCACTTCCAGCAGGTCACACCACTGTTCATTGAGCAGCGTGTTACGCGGAACCAGAATATCTGCGGTACCCGGTTTCAGAACGTCTTCAGCCGTTACACGACCCAGTACGCGGTCACGCAGTGGTTCTTTAACATCACCACCTTCGATAACCGGCGTCATCATGATGCCGTCTAAGGTACCACAGTCATCTTCAGTCACAACCAGGTCCTGTGCGACGTCAACCAGACGACGAGTCAGGTAACCGGAGTTTGCTGTTTTCAGTGCAGTATCCGCCAGACCTTTACGAGCACCGTGGGTTGAAATGAAGTACTGGAGTACGTTCAGACCTTCACGGAAGTTCGCGGTAATTGGCGTTTCGATGATGGAGCCATCTGGCTTCGCCATCAGACCACGCATACCAGCCAGCTGACGAATCTGAGCCGCAGAACCACGCGCCCCTGAGTCGGCCATCATATAGATGCTGTTAAAGGAAACCTGCTGCTCTTCTTCACCTTTACGGTTAATAACGGTTTCAGTTTGCAGGTTATCCATCATCGCTTTGGAAACGCGGTCATTCGCCGCAGCCCAAATATCGATGACTTTGTTGTAACGTTCGCCCGCCGTTACCAGACCAGACTGGAACTGTTCCTGGATTTCTGCCACTTCTGCTTCGGCTTCGGTGATGATTTCGGCTTTTTTCGCCGGAATAACCATATCGTCGATACCAACAGATGCACCAGAACGTGCTGCATACGCAAAACCGGTATACATGATCTGGTCAGCAAAAATAACCGTCGGTTTCAGGCCCAGAATGCGGTAACAGGTGTTCAGCATTTTGGAGATCGCTTTTTTACCCAGCGGTTGGTTCACGATAGTGAACGGAAGACCCTGAGGTACGATCATCCACAGAATTGCACGACCAACAGTGGTATCTTTCAATGCGGTTTTCGCCACATATTCACCCTGCTCGTCTTTTTCATATTCTGTGATACGTACTTTTACGCGCGCATGCAGCTCAGCCTGGCCTGAACGGTATAAGCGTTCAGCTTCTTTCGGCCCGGTAAGAACCATGCCTTCGCCCATAGCGTTGATTTTGTCACGGGTCATGTAGTAGAGACCCAGTACAACGTCCTGAGACGGAACGATGATTGGTTCACCGTTTGCCGGAGACAGAATGTTGTTGGTGGACATCATCAGCGCGCGAGCTTCCAACTGGGCTTCCAGCGTCAGCGGTACGTGAACAGCCATCTGGTCACCATCGAAGTCGGCGTTATACGCCGCACACACCAGCGGGTGCAGCTGAATAGCTTTACCTTCGATCAGCACAGGTTCAAATGCCTGAATACCCAAACGGTGCAGCGTTGGTGCACGGTTCAGCATGACCGGGTGTTCGCGAATGACTTCGTCCAGGATATCCCAAACAACGGCTTCTTCACGTTCAACCATTTTCTTGGCTGCTTTGATGGTGGTCGCTAAACCACGCAGTTCCAGCTTGCCGTAGATGAACGGTTTGAACAGCTCCAGTGCCATTTTCTTCGGCAGACCGCACTGGTGCAGACGCAGGTAAGGACCTACGGTGATAACCGAACGGCCGGAGTAGTCAACACGTTTACCCAGCAGGTTCTGACGGAAACGACCCTGTTTACCTTTGATCATATCGGCCAAAGATTTCAGAGGACGTTTGTTAGAACCCGTAATGGCACGACCGCGACGACCGTTATCCAGCAGGGCATCAACCGCTTCCTGCAGCATACGTTTTTCGTTACGTACGATGATATCTGGCGCAGCCAGATCCAGCAGACGTTTCAGACGGTTGTTACGGTTGATAACGCGACGATACAGATCGTTCAGATCTGATGTGGCGAAACGACCACCATCCAGCGGTACCAGCGGGCGCAGATCTGGCGGCAGAACCGGCAGAACGGTCAGGATCATCCATTCTGGTTTGTTACCAGACTGAACGAATGCTTCCAGCAGCTTGATACGCTTGGTCAGCTTTTTACGTTTGGTTTCAGAGTTGGTTTCATTCAACTCTTCGCGCAGTTGTTCACATTCCTGCTCCAGATCCATGCCTTTCAGCAGGGCCTGAATAGCTTCTGCGCCCATTTTCGCGTCGAATTCATCACCAAACTCTTCCAACGCGTCCAGATACTGTTCTTCAGTCAGGATCTGACGGCGTTCCAGGTTGGTCATACCGCCTTCGATAACGACATAAGATTCGAAGTACAGTACACGTTCGATATCACGCAAAGGCATATCGAGCAGCAAACCGATACGGGATGGCAGTGATTTCAGGAACCAAATGTGGGCAGTCGGAGAAGCCAGCTCAATGTGACCCATACGTTCACGACGTACTTTGGTCTGAGTAACTTCAACACCACATTTTTCACAGATAACACCGCGGTGTTTCAAGCGCTTGTACTTACCGCACAGGCACTCGTAATCTTTTACCGGCCCGAAAATGCGAGCACAGAACAGACCGTCACGCTCCGGTTTGAAGGTACGGTAGTTAATGGTTTCCGGCTTTTTAACTTCACCAAAAGACCAGGAACGGATCATGTCTGGCGATGCCAGAGCAATTTTGATCGCATCAAACTCTTCGGTTTTAGTTTGCGCTTTCAGAAACTTTAATAAGTCTTTCACGGATTGGCTCCCGTCGGAGTTAGCACTCTCTGATGCCCGGTATTACCCGGGCACCATGGACCTGTTTGCGCGAGAATTACTCGTCTTCCAGTTCGATGTTGATACCCAGCGAACGGATTTCTTTCAACAGTACGTTGAAGGATTCCGGCATGCCCGGTTCCATCTGATGGCTGCCATCCACGATGTTTTTATACATCTTGGTACGGCCATTCACGTCATCAGACTTAACGGTGAGCATTTCCTGCAGGGTATAAGCGGCACCATATGCTTCCAGTGCCCACACTTCCATCTCCCCGAAGCGCTGACCACCGAACTGCGCCTTACCACCCAGCGGCTGCTGAGTAACCAGGCTGTAAGAACCGGTGGAACGAGCGTGCATTTTGTCGTCGACCAGGTGGTTCAGTTTGAGCATGTACATATAACCAACAGTTACCTGGCGCTCGAACTTCTCACCCGTACGGCCGTCAAACAGCGTAATCTGACCAGAAGTCGGCAGATCACCCAGTTTCAGCAGCTCTTTAATTTCAGCTTCTTTCGCACCATCAAACACTGGGGTGGCAATCGGCATACCTTTGCGCAGGTTTTCAGCCAGACGCAGAACTTCTTCATCGCTGAAGGTGTTCAGGTCAACTTTCTGGCGAACGTCTGCACCCAGGTCATAAGCACGCTGGATGAACTCACGCAGTTTGGCCACTTCCTGCTGCTGTTTCAGCATGGCGTTAATCTTGTCGCCAATACCTTTAGCAGCCATACCCAGGTGGGTTTCCAGGATCTGACCAATGTTCATACGAGACGGTACGCCCAGCGGGTTCAGTACGATATCAACCGGCGTGCCGTTTTCATCGTATGGCATATCTTCGATCGGGTTGATCTTAGAAATAACCCCTTTGTTACCGTGGCGGCCTGCCATTTTATCCCCAGGCTGAATCTGACGTTTAACAGCCAGATACACTTTAACGATTTTCAGCACGCCAGGTGCCAGGTCATCGCCCTGAGTGATTTTACGGCGTTTCGCTTCGAGTTTTTTCTCGAACTCGTGCTTCAGTTCATCGTACTGCTCTGCCAGTTGTTCCAGCTGATTCTGTTTCTCTTCATCAGCAAGGCCCAGTTCCAGCCAACGATCGCGTGGCAGTTTGTCGAGCTTCTCAGCTTCGATGCCACCAGAGATCAGCACGGCACGGATACGGCCGAACAAGCCAGCTTCGAGGATTTGCAGTTCTTCAGACAGGTCTTTCTTAGCCTGTTTGAGCTGCATTTCTTCGATTTCCAGCGCACGTTTATCTTTTTCTACGCCATCGCGAGTAAAGACCTGAACGTCAATAACGGTACCAGATACACCGTTCGGTACGCGCAGAGAAGAGTCTTTAACATCAGAGGCTTTTTCACCAAAGATGGCACGCAGCAGTTTCTCTTCCGGAGTCAGCTGAGTTTCGCCTTTCGGCGTTACTTTGCCCACCAGGATGTCGCCACCGGTAACTTCTGCACCGATGTAAACAATACCGGATTCATCCAGTTTGGAGAGCGCAGCTTCACCCACGTTCGGGATATCTGCTGTAATTTCTTCAGGCCCCAGTTTGGTGTCACGAGACACACAAGCTTGTTCCTGGATATGGATAGTGGTGAAACGGTCTTCCTGGACAACACGCTCAGATACAAGGATGGAGTCTTCGAAGTTGTAACCGTTCCATGGCATGAACGCCACGCGCATATTCTGACCCAGTGCCAGTTCACCCAAATCGGTGGACGGGCCATCAGCCAGAACATCACCACGTTCCACCGGCTCACCCAGAGACACACACGGCATCTGGTTGATGCAGGTGTTCTGGTTAGAACGGGTGTACTTGGTCAGGTTATAAATATCGATACCTGCTTCGCCCGGATACATCTCATCTTCGTTAACTTTGATAACGATACGGGAAGCATCAACGTACTGGATTGTCCCGCCACGTTTGGCAACAGCAGTAACACCGGAGTCAACGGCAACAGCACGTTCCATACCAGTACCAACCAGCGGCTTATCAGAGCGCAGGGTAGGCACTGCCTGACGTTGCATGTTCGCACCCATCAATGCACGGTTGGCGTCATCGTGTTCCAGGAAGGGAATCAGGGACGCACCAACAGAAACAACCTGTTGTGTGGAAACGTCCATATAGTCAACCTGATCACGGCTGAACAAACTTGATTCGCCTTTGCTACGACAGGTTACCAGGTCTTCTACGAAGTGGCCATCGTCATCCAGGTTGGAGTTCGCCTGAGCGATAACGAAGTTGCCTTCTTCAATAGCAGACAGGTAATGAATTTCGTCGGTCACCACACCGTCAGTCACTTTACGATACGGTGTTTCAAGGAAACCATACTCGTTAGTCTGTGCATAAACAGACAAGGAGTTGATAAGACCGATGTTCGGACCTTCAGGGGTTTCGATTGGGCACACACGACCGTAGTGAGTCGGGTGAACGTCTCGAACTTCAAAGCCCGCACGCTCACGAGTCAGACCACCTGGGCCCAACGCGGAAATACGGCGTTTATGAGTAATCTCTGACAGCGGGTTGTTCTGGTCCATAAACTGAGACAGCTGGCTGGAACCAAAGAACTCTTTAACTGCGGCAGAGATAGGTTTCGCGTTAATCATGTCCTGCGGCATCAGAGTGTCGAGATCGCCCAAAGACAGGCGTTCTTTAACCGCACGCTCTACACGCACCAGGCCAACACGGAACTGGTTCTCAGCCATTTCACCCACAGAGCGAATACGACGGTTGCCGAGGTGGTCAATATCATCCACTTCGCCTTTACCGTTACGAATATCGATGAGTTTTTTCATTACATCGATAATGTCTTCTTTACTCAGGATGCCAGAACCTTCAATCTCGCCACGCAGCAGCGAGCGGTTGAATTTCATACGACCTACAGCAGACAGGTCATAGCGGTCTTCAGAGAAGAACAGGTTCTCGAACAGGCTTTCAGCAGCTTCACGAGTCGGCGGCTCACCAGGACGCATCATGCGATAGATTTCAACCAGCGCGCTCAGGCGGTCATTGGTTGGGTCAATACGCAAGGTCTCAGACATGTACGGACCATGGTCCAGATCGTTGGTGAACAGAGTCTCGATGCTCTTATGGCCTGCCTGGCTCAGTTTAGCCAGCAAGTCCAGAGACAACTCCATGTTCGCCGGGCAGATCAGCTCACCAGTTGCTTCGTCGATATAATCTTTCGCAACCACTTTCCCGGCGATATATTCGACAGGAACTTCAATGTGCTGAACTTCGTCTTTTTCCAACTGACGGATATGACGAGCAGTGATACGACGACCTTTCTCAACGTAAACTTTACCGTCTGATTCGATATCGAAAGAAGCGGTTTCACCACGCAGACGTTCCGGCACCAACTGCATTTGCAGTTTGTTATCACGGATTTCAAACACAACTTTTTTGAAGAACAAATCTAAGATCTGTTCAGTTGTGTAGTTCAGCGCACGCAGGATAATCGTTGCCGGCAATTTACGACGGCGGTCAATACGTACGAACAGGTTGTCTTTCGGATCGAATTCGAAGTCCAGCCATGAACCGCGGTAAGGGATAATACGCGCGTTGTACAGAACCTTACCCGAAGAGTGGGTTTTCCCTTTGTCACTGTCAAAGAAGACACCCGGGCTGCGGTGTAACTGGGAAACGATAACACGCTCAGTACCATTAATAACGAAAGTGCCGTTATCGGTCATGAGCGGGATTTCACCCATATAAACTTCTTGTTCTTTGATGTCTTTTACAGTGCCTTCTGGCGCTTCGCGCTCATAGATAACCAGGCGCAGTTTAACACGCAGCGGTGCAGAATACGTCACACCACGGATCTGGCATTCCTGAACATCAAAAACAGGTTCGCCAAGACGGTAGCTGACATATTGCAGTTCCGAATTGCCGCTGTAGCTCTGAATCGGGAATACGGAGCGGAAAGCCGCTTCAAGACCGTACTGCCCTTCAGGATCTTGCTCGATAAACTTCTGGAACGAGTCAAGCTGGATAGAAAGGAGATATGGGACATCCAGAACTTGTGGACGTTTACCAAAATCCTTACGAATACGTTTTTTCTCGGTATAGGAGTAAACCATAGGGTTCCTCAGCTCGCTGACAAGTCGACCCACTCTGCCCACTGGACGGACAGTTTTTTATGCAACACTATTTTTTGACCGGAAAGTGGAACACTATCCGCAATGCCTGTTTCTATCACTCTTAAACCATTTCATTGCGATTTACCCAGCAACACCGCGCTGTCGCAGTATATTAAGTCGTCGATAGAAACAAGCATTGACATGAAAACCAGTAGTCAAACAGTGTGAAACGCTACTGGCTCCCTTGAGCGCAAAAAGGCTGGTGACCATAAAATCACCAGCCAGCAGCCTGATTTATCAGGCTGTTACCAGAAAAAGTGGCTTATTTAACTTCAACTTCAGCGCCAGCTTCTTCCAGAGCTTTTTTCAGAGCTTCTGCGTCGTCTTTGCTCACGCCTTCTTTCAGGGCAGCCGGAGCAGATTCAACCAGGTCTTTGGCTTCTTTCAGGCCCAGACCGGTAGCACCACGCACTGCTTTGATAACAGCAACTTTGTTACCGCCAGCAGCTTTCAGAATTACGTCGAATTCAGTTTTTTCTTCAGCAGCGTCAGCAGCCGGGCCAGCAGCAACAGCTACAGCAGCAGCAGCAGAAACACCGAATTTTTCTTCCATTGCAGAAATCAGTTCTACAACGTCCATTACGGACATAGCGGATACTGCTTCAATGATTTGATCTTTAGTGATAGACATTTAAATTGTTCCTGAATATCAGAATAAGTTTATACGTAAGCAAGCGAATGACAAAAAAAAGTGCAATTAAGCAGCTTCTTTCGCATCGCGTACAGCCGCCAGAGTGCGAACCAGTTTGCCAGCAGAGGCTTCTTTCATGGTTGCCATCAGGCGTGCAATTGCTTCTTCGTAGGTTGGCAGAGTTGCCAGGCGATCAATCTGAGCCGCCGGGATGAACTCACCTTCAAAGGCTGCCGCTTTGACCTCAAATTTTGCATTCGCTTTAGCGAAATCTTTGAACAGACGAGCAGCTGCGCCCGGGTGTTCCATAGAGTATGCAATCAGGGTCGGACCAACAAACGCGTCTTTCAGGCATTCGAACTGAGTGCCTTCAACAACACGACGCAACAGGGTGTTACGAACAACACGCATGTAAACGCCGGCTTCGCGACCTGCTTTACGCAGTTCGGTCATTTTGTCTACGGTTACGCCACGGGAATCCGCAACTACCGCAGACAGCGCGCCTTTGGCTACTTCGCTGACTTCAGCAACAATCGCTTGTTTGTCTTGAAGATTTAAAGCCATTAGCTTTGCTCCTGGATGTTTGCCGGGACACTAAGCCCCGGAACTCACTTCACTCTTATCAACGATAAGAACGTCTTAATACGGTGAGCAGAAACAAGCCAAAGAGAACTTAATAAAAAGATTCTTCAGGTTCTGTCACCGTCTACGCAGGAAATTAAGCTTCAATGAAGAAACACCTGCGGTCTTGGACGGAGGCCTGGATAAGGCCAGGCTCCAACCGAAATTCTTGTTCAGTACAACTTGTGTATTGCACGTTCTGCACTGAACGTCTGCCTGAGCAGAAACGTGGGGGGAAGATTGTAGACAAATCCACCGCCCACGTAAAGCGAATGATTAGTTCGCAGAAGCTGCCAGACCAGCCTGGTCAACAGCAACGCCAGCACCCATGGTGGTAGACAGGCTAACTTTCTTGATGTAAACACCTTTAGCAGTAGCAGGTTTTGCTTTTTTCAGCGCAACCAGCAGAGCTTCCAGGTTTTCTTTCAGTTTGTCAGCGTCAAAATCTACTTTACCAATAGTGGTGTGGATGATGCCGTTTTTGTCGTTACGGTAACGAACCTGACCAGCTTTAGCATTTTTAACTGCTTCAGCAACGTTAGGAGTTACGGTACCAACTTTCGGGTTTGGCATCAGGCCGCGCGGCCCCAGGATCTGGCCGAGTTGACCAACAACGCGCATTGCATCCGGAGAAGCAATAACAACGTCGAAGTTCATTTCGCCTTTCTTGATCTGGTCAGCCAGATCTTCCATACCTACCAGCTCAGCGCCAGCAGCTTTAGCCGCTTCAGCGTTAGGGCCCTGGGTAAATACAGCAACACGAACAGTACGACCAGTACCATTCGGCAGCACAGTTGCGCCACGAACGTTCTGATCAGATTTACGTGCATCGATACCGAGGTTAACGGCAACGTCTACGCTTTCTACGAATTTTGCAGTGGCCAGCTCTTTCAGCAGAGCAATGGCTTCGCTGATGTCATACTGTTTAGTTGCATCAACTTTGTCACGGATCACGCGCATGCGCTTGGTCAGTTTAGCCATTTCTTAGTCCTCCACTACCAGGCCCATGGAACGAGCGGTACCAGCGATAGAACGAGCCATCGCTTCAACATCGGCACCAGTCATGTCCGCTGCTTTGGTCTGAGCAATCTCAAGAACCTGAGCGTGAGTTACTTTACCCACTTTGTCTTTGTTCGGTTTACCGGAACCAGACTTGATACCAGCCGCTTTTTTCAGCAGAACGGCTGCTGGCGGAGTTTTGGTAACGAAGGTGAAAGAACGGTCAGCGTAAACGGTAATAACAACCGGAATTGGCAGACCTTTCTCGATGGATTCAGTTTTGGCGTTGAACGCTTTACAGAATTCCATGATGTTAACACCCTGCTGACCCAGAGCCGGACCAACTGGCGGGCTCGGGTTAGCCATACCAGCTGCAACCTGCAGCTTGACATAGGCTTGGACTTTCTTGGCCATTGATATTTCCTCTAATGGGTTGTAACGCCTCTTTGGAGGCTCCCCGTAGTTAAATTCTGTTTACACGCTTTACAGCGCATAAAAACAAAAGGCGCGAAATTGTATGTCAATTTCGCGCCTCACGCAACAGTAATTGTTGCTTTTACATTCGATTTGATAACCGGCACAACCTGTGGGTTAGTAGCACCACATCAGTTGTACTGTCTGGCTAATCAGGCTTTTTCTACCTGGCTGAAATCCAGCTCAACAGGTGTCGCGCGGCCAAAGATAGACACAGACACTTTCAGGCGGCTTTTCTCGTAATCAACTTCTTCGACAACGCCGTTAAAGTCAGCAAACGGACCATCGTTAACACGAACCATTTCACCCGGTTCAAACAGCGTTTTCGGACGCGGTTTATCCCCCACCTGTTGCAGGCGGTTCATGATAGCGTCAACTTCTTTGTCGCTGATGGGAGCGGGACGGTCAGATGTACCGCCAATGAAGCCCATAACACGCGGTACACTGCGTACCAGGTGCCAACTGGCGTCATTCATCACCATCTGGACAAGAACATAGCCCGGAAAAAATTTACGCTCGCTTTTACGGCGTTGACCGCCACGAATTTCAACCACTTCTTCTGTTGGCACCATAACTTCACCAAACAGTTCTTCCATATTATGCAATTTAATATGTTCACGCAGAGAAGTAGCTACGCGACCTTCAAAGCCGGAAAACGCCTGAACGACGTACCAACGTTTTTTAGGAGCTTCAGACATTTCAGAACCTCAGTCCAGTGATAAAAGAGACCACACGGACCAGAATACCATCCAGCCCCCACAGGATCAGTGACATGACTGCTGTCACTGCTGCAACGATTAATGTGGTGTGCAATGTTTCCTGGCGAGTCGGCCAAATCACTTTACGAACTTCAGTTCTCGCTTCACGGGCAAAAGCAACCGTGGCTTTACCTTTTGTGGTCAACAGAGCGACACCACCTGCTGCAGCAATCAAAACGACTACCGCGACAGCCCGACCCAGCAGGTTCACATCACGATAAAGGTAGTTGCCGATGATGGCCACACAGAGCAGAGCAATGACAACCAGCCACTTTAATACTTCCAGGCCGCGCCCGCTTCCCTGAGCTTCGGTATTCGCACTCATAGTTCAACCTGTAACAATGAATCAGACAAACATTTTTGCCCCGCAAACGCGAGGCAACCAAACCGAATTTCGCTTAGGCAACATTTCGGTACTTTACGCCATCTTCAGAGCCTGTCTCAGCAATGATTATGGAAAAGAAATCACTGATGAGCCAGGTTCTGGTTCGAGAGCGTACAAAAAGGGCATCAAATGATGCCCTTTTATTGCGCATTACGTCAAATGTTATCAGCAATTAGCCGAGAACTTTAGCAACAACGCCTGCACCAACGGTACGGCCGCCTTCACGGATTGCGAAGCGCAGACCTTCGTCCATTGCGATCGGGTGAATCAGGGTAACAACCATCTGAATGTTGTCGCCCGGCATTACCATTTCTACGCCTTCCGGCAGTTCGATGGAACCCGTTACGTCAGTAGTACGGAAGTAGAACTGAGGACGGTAGCCTTTGAAGAACGGAGTATGACGGCCGCCTTCATCTTTGCTCAGAACGTATACTTCAGATTCGAATTTGGTGTGCGGGTTGATTGAACCCGGTTTAGC
>NZ_LYRP01000011.1 GCF_001655675.1 Mangrovibacter phragmitis
GCTAAACCGGGTTCAATCAACCCGCACACCAAATTCGAATCTGAAGTATACGTTCTGAGCAAAGATGAAGGCGGCCGTCATACTCCGTTCTTCAAAGGCTACCGTCCTCAGTTCTACTTCCGTACTACTGACGTAACGGGTTCCATCGAACTGCCGGAAGGCGTAGAAATGGTAATGCCGGGCGACAACATTCAGATGGTTGTTACCCTGATTCACCCGATCGCAATGGACGAAGGTCTGCGCTTCGCAATCCGTGAAGGCGGCCGTACCGTTGGTGCAGGCGTTGTTGCTAAAGTTCTGGGCTAATTAGTCTTCGAACTAAAAAGGGCGCTTCGGCGCCCTTTTTTATTGCACAAATTCTTACGTCTGCTCCTCGCCTTGTGATATCTGTACTCCGCTGTTATTTCTCAAAGCCGGGCTTGAATGCTTTAACTGCATCGTGCTGATCTTTTTACGAACCGTCTATTGTAATCATAACCATTCTCAATTAGAATTTGATCGTTATTTGTACTGGAGTGGTTATGTACATTTGTCTGTGTAACGGCGTTAGTGATAAAGCTATTCGCCAGGCGGTACGCCAGTTTCATCCGCAATCTTTTCAGCAGTTGCGCAAGTTTGTTCCTGTCGGTAACCAGTGTGGTAAGTGCATCAGGGCCGCGAGGGAAATCATGCAGGAAGAACTGATCCAGATACCAGAGTTTAAAGAAACGGCATAATTAGTGCGCTTTTTTTGACTTACTCTGCTACCCATCTACGCTTTTAAGTAGTGGAAGCGGAGAGAGTGACTATGAAAGGTGATGCTAAGATAATAACCCATCTCAATAAACTATTGGGAAATGAGCTTGTTGCAATAAACCAGTACTTTTTACACGCCAGAATGTTTAAAAACTGGGGCCTGACAAGGCTTAATGATATTGAGTATCATGAGTCTATTGATGAAATGAAGCATGCAGATAAGTATATTGAGCGTATTTTGTTTCTTGAAGGAATCCCCAATCTGCAGGACCTCGGCAAACTTCACATCGGGGAAGATGTTGAAGAGATGCTTCGTTCGGATCTCAATCTTGAAATGGAAGGGGCGAAGAATCTTCGTGAAGCAATTGCTTATGCAGATTCGGTTCACGACTATGTCAGCAGGGATATGCTTATCGAAATTTTGTCGGATGAGGAAAGCCATATTGACTGGCTGGAAACTGAGCTGGATTTGATCGGTAAAATTGGCCTGCAAAATTATCTCCAGTCCCAACTTAAAGAACAAGCCTGACACCACTATAGCGGAGGCGATATCTGAGTCTCCGTTTTATCTATCTTCCTGTTTCAGCTTACTATCAATTAAACCCCCACTTGTGCAATATCCATGACTAATTTATAAACAAAGCTTGCCTGAGGCGCAGATTTGCGTATAATGCGCAGGCTCGCTAATAGTAGCGAGTGGCTCGACAGAGCCTGTGCAGCTTTGCTGCCTGAACAATGCTTCCGATTGGGAAGCTATGTAAAGAAGATTACACTCTCCCGTCAATCGTAATGGGTCTGAGTAGTAGTCATTTTCGTCTATAAATAATTGGAGCTCTGGTCTCATGCAGAACCAAAGAATCCGTATCCGCCTGAAAGCGTTTGATCATCGTCTGATCGATCAATCAACCGCGGAAATCGTTGAGACTGCTAAGCGCACTGGTGCGCAAGTTCGTGGTCCAATCCCGCTGCCGACCCGCAAAGAGCGCTTTACCGTTCTGATCTCTCCGCACGTTAACAAAGACGCGCGTGATCAGTACGAAATTCGCACTCACAAGCGTCTGGTTGACATCGTTGAGCCAACCGAGAAAACCGTTGATGCTCTGATGCGTCTGGATCTGGCTGCCGGTGTAGACGTGCAGATCAGCCTGGGTTAATCAGGTCATTGAACGATTGAGAGGTTGAAACAATGATTGGTTTAGTCGGTAAAAAAGTGGGCATGACTCGCATCTTCACTGAAGAAGGCGTTTCTATCCCAGTAACCGTAATCGAAGTTGAAGCTAACCGCGTTACCCAGGTTAAAGATCTGGACAACGATGGTTACCGCGCAATCCAGGTTACCACTGGTGTTAAAAAAGCAAACCGCGTCACCAAACCTGAAGCGGGTCACTTTGCTAAAGCCGGTGTTGAAGCTGGTCGTGGTCTGTGGGAATTCCGTCTGGCTGAAGGCGAAGAATTTGCTGTCGGTCAGAACATCAGTGTTGAAGTTTTCGCTGACGTTAAAAAAGTAGACGTAACTGGCACCTCTAAAGGTAAAGGTTTCGCAGGTACTGTTAAACGTTGGAACTTCCGCACTCAGGATGCTACTCACGGTAACTCCTTGTCTCACCGTGTTCCGGGTTCTATTGGTCAGAACCAGACTCCGGGCAAAGTGTTCAAAGGCAAGAAAATGGCAGGTCAGCTGGGTAATGAACGTGTAACTGTTCAAAGCCTGGACGTAGTACGTGTTGACGCTGAGCGCAACCTGCTGCTGGTTAAAGGTGCGGTTCCCGGTGCAACCGGTAGCGACCTGATCGTTAAACCAGCTGTGAAGGCGTAAGGGGATAGCAATGGAATTAGTACTGAAAGACGCGCAGAGCGCGCTGACTGTTTCCGAAACTACCTTCGGTCGTGATTTTAACGAAGCGCTGGTACACCAGGTTGTTGTTGCTTATGCAGCAGGTGCCCGTCAAGGTACTCGTGCTCAGAAGACTCGTGCTGAAGTAACTGGCTCCGGTAAAAAACCGTGGCGCCAGAAAGGTACTGGCCGTGCACGTTCTGGTTCCATCAAGAGCCCAATTTGGCGCTCCGGTGGTGTGACCTTTGCTGCTCGTCCGCAGGACCACAGTCAAAAAGTTAACAAAAAGATGTACCGCGGCGCGCTGAAAAGCATTCTGTCCGAGCTGGTACGTCAGGATCGTCTGGTCGTTGTCGAGAAGTTCTCTGTAGAAGCACCGAAAACTAAGCTGCTTGCTCAGAAACTGAAAGATATGGCTCTGGAAGATGTGCTGATCATCACCGGTGAACTGGATGAAAATCTGTTCCTGGCTGCACGTAACCTGCACAAGGTTGACGTACGTGATGCTAATGGCATCGATCCGGTTAGCCTGATCGCCTTCGACAAAGTCGTAATGACTGCTGATGCTGTTAAGCAAGTTGAGGAGATGCTGGCATGATTCGTGAAGAACGTCTGCTGAAAGTGCTGAACGCACCGCACGTTTCTGAAAAAGCGTCTGTTGCGATGGAAAAAAACAACACCATCGTTCTCAAAGTTGCTAAAGACGCGACTAAAGCAGAAATCAAAGCTGCTGTGCAGAAACTGTTTGAAGTCGAAGTCAATGACGTACGTACCCTGGTTGTTAAAGGGAAAGTAAAACGTCATGGACAGCGTATCGGTCGTCGTAGCGACTGGAAAAAAGCTTACGTCACCCTGAAAGAAGGCCAGAATCTGGACTTCATTGGCGGCGCTGAGTAAGTCGGAGGAGTAAAGAACAATGGCAATTGTTAAGTGTAAACCGACATCTCCGGGTCGTCGCCACGTAGTTAAAGTGGTTAACCCAGAGTTGCACAAGGGCAAACCTTTTGCTCCGTTGCTGGAAAAAAACAGCAAATCCGGTGGCCGTAACAACAATGGCCGCATCACTACGCGTCACATTGGTGGTGGTCATAAGCAGGCTTATCGTATTGTTGACTTCAAACGCAACAAAGACGGTATTCCGGCAGTTGTTGAACGTCTTGAGTACGATCCGAACCGTTCTGCGAATATCGCGCTGGTTCTGTACAAAGATGGCGAACGCCGTTACATCCTGGCCCCTAAAGGCCTGAAAGCTGGCGACCAGATTCAATCTGGCGTTGATGCTGCAATCAAAGCGGGTAACACCCTGCCGATGCGCAATATCCCGGTTGGTTCTACCGTTCATAACGTAGAAATGAAACCTGGTAAAGGCGGTCAGCTGGCTCGTTCTGCTGGTACTTACGTTCAGATCGTTGCTCGTGATGGTGCTTATGTCACCCTGCGTCTGCGTTCTGGTGAAATGCGTAAAGTGGAAGCAGAGTGCCGCGCTACTCTGGGCGAAGTTGGCAATGCTGAGCATATGCTGCGCGTTCTGGGTAAAGCTGGTGCTGCTCGCTGGCGTGGTGTTCGTCCTACCGTTCGCGGTACCGCGATGAACCCGGTAGATCACCCACATGGTGGTGGTGAAGGTCGTAACTTTGGTAAGCACCCGGTTTCCCCGTGGGGCATTCAAACCAAAGGTAAAAAGACCCGCAGCAACAAGCGTACTGATAAATTCATCGTACGTCGCCGTAGCAAATAATTTTAGAGGATAAGCCATGCCACGTTCTCTCAAGAAAGGTCCTTTTATTGACCTGCACTTGCTGAAGAAGGTAGAGAAAGCGGTGGAAAGCGGTGACAAGAAGCCCCTGCGCACTTGGTCCCGTCGTTCAACGATCTTTCCAAACATGATCGGTTTGACCATCGCTGTCCATAATGGTCGTCAGCACGTTCCAGTTTTTGTTTCCGACGAAATGGTTGGTCACAAACTGGGTGAATTCGCACCGACTCGTACTTATCGCGGCCATGCTGCTGATAAAAAAGCGAAGAAGAAATAAGGTAGGAGGAAGAGATGGAAACTATCGCTAAACATCGCCATGCTCGTTCTTCTGCTCAGAAGGTTCGCCTTGTTGCTGACCTGATTCGCGGTAAGAAAGTGTCGCAGGCTCTGGATATTCTGACCTACACCAATAAGAAAGCGGCTGTACTGGTCAAGAAAGTTCTGGAATCTGCCATTGCTAACGCTGAACACAACGATGGCGCTGATATTGACGATCTGAAAGTTACGAAAATTTTCGTAGATGAAGGCCCGAGCATGAAGCGCATTATGCCGCGTGCAAAAGGTCGTGCAGATCGCATCCTGAAGCGCACCAGCCACATTACTGTGGTTGTGTCCGATCGCTGAGACTCTGGAGACTAGCAATGGGTCAGAAAGTACATCCTAATGGTATTCGCCTGGGTATTGTCAAACCATGGAACTCTACCTGGTTCGCGAACACCAAAGAATTCGCTGACAACCTGGACAGCGACTTTAAAGTACGTCAGTTCCTGACTAAAGAACTGGCTAAGGCGTCTGTATCTCGTATCGTTATCGAACGTCCGGCTAAAAGCATTCGTGTAACCATTCACACTGCTCGCCCGGGTATCGTTATCGGTAAAAAAGGTGAAGACGTTGAGAAACTGCGCAAGGCCGTAGCAGACATTGCTGGCGTTCCTGCTCAGATCAATATCGCAGAAGTTCGTAAGCCTGAACTGGACGCAAAACTGGTTGCTGACAGCATCACTTCTCAGCTGGAACGTCGTGTTATGTTCCGTCGTGCTATGAAGCGTGCTGTACAGAACGCAATGCGTCTGGGCGCTAAAGGTATCAAAGTTGAAGTTAGTGGCCGTCTGGGTGGCGCTGAGATCGCACGTACCGAATGGTATCGTGAAGGTCGTGTACCGCTGCACACTCTGCGTGCTGACATTGACTACAACACCTCTGAAGCGCACACCACTTATGGTGTTATTGGCGTGAAAGTGTGGATCTTCAAAGGTGAGATCCTGGGTGGTATGGCTGCTGTTGAACAACCGGAAAAACCGGCTGCTCAACCTAAAAAGCAGCAGCGTAAAGGCCGTAAATAAGGAGCGTCGCTGATGTTACAACCAAAGCGTACAAAATTCCGTAAAGTGCATAAAGGCCGTAACCGTGGTCTGGCTGCAGGTACGGATGTGAGCTTCGGCACTTACGGTCTGAAAGCTGTTGGCCGTGGTCGTCTGACTGCACGTCAGATAGAAGCAGCACGTCGTGCAATGACCCGTGCAGTTAAGCGTCAGGGTAAGATCTGGATCCGTGTATTCCCGGACAAACCGATCACCGAGAAGCCGCTGGAAGTTCGTATGGGTAAAGGTAAAGGTAACGTGGAGTATTGGGTTGCCTTGATCCAGCCGGGTAAAGTCCTGTATGAAATGGACGGTGTTCCGGAAGAGCTGGCCCGTGAAGCATTCAGCCTGGCAGCAGCGAAACTGCCGATCAAAACCACCTTTGTAACTAAGACGGTGATGTAATGAAAGCAAAAGAGCTGCGTGAAAAGAGTGTTGAAGAGCTGAACACCGAGCTGCTTAACCTGCTGCGTGAGCAGTTTAACCTGCGTATGCAGGCTGCAAGTGGCCAGCTGCAACAGACTCACCTGTTGAAGCAAGTGCGTCAAAATGTCGCACGCGTTAAGACTTTACTGACTGAGAAGGCGGGTGCGTAATGACCGATAAAATCCGTACTCTGCAAGGTCGTGTTGTTAGCGATAAAATGGAAAAATCCATTGTTGTTGCTATCGAGCGTTTTGTGAAACACCCGATCTACGGTAAATTCATCAAGCGTACGACTAAATTGCACGTACATGACGAGAACAACGAATGTGGAATTGGTGACGTGGTTGAAATCCGCGAATGCCGTCCGCTGTCCAAGACTAAATCCTGGACTCTGGTTCGCGTTGTAGAGAAAGCGGTTCTGTAATAGAGTACGCATTCTCAAATCGATAAACGGCTCAGAAATGGGCCGTTTATTTTTTCTACCCATATCCGATAAGCGGTGTTATAATGCCGCGCCCTCGTTTATGGGGCGTTTATGAACGACCTGATATCAGGTCTCAGTAGTTGACATTAGCGGAGCACTGAAATGATCCAAGAACAGACTATGCTGAACGTCGCCGACAACTCTGGCGCACGTCGCGTAATGTGTATCAAGGTTCTGGGTGGCTCGCACCGTCGCTACGCAGGCGTAGGCGACATCATCAAAATTACCATCAAAGAAGCAATTCCGCGTGGTAAGGTCAAAAAAGGTGATGTGCTGAAGGCGGTAGTGGTGCGCACCAGGAAGGGTGTTCGTCGCCCTGACGGTTCTGTCGTTCGCTTCGATGGCAATGCTTGTGTTCTTCTGAACAACAACAGCGAACAGCCAATCGGTACGCGTATTTTTGGGCCGGTTACTCGTGAACTTCGTTCTGAGAAGTTTATGAAAATCATCTCTCTGGCACCAGAAGTACTCTAAGGAGCAAACATGGCAGCGAAAATCCGTCGTGATGACGAAGTTATCGTGCTGGCCGGCAAAGATAAAGGCAAGCGTGGTAAAGTTAAGAGTGTCCTGTCTTCTGGTAAGGTCATTGTTGAAGGTATCAACCTGGTGAAAAAACATCAGAAGCCGGTTCCGGCTCTGAACCAGGCGGGTGGCATCGTTGAAAAAGAAGCTGCAATTCAGGTTTCTAACGTTGCAATCTTCAATACGGCAACCGGTAAGGCTGACCGTGTAGGCTTTAGATTTGAAGAGGGCAAAAAAGTCCGTTTCTTTAAATCTAATGGCGAAACTATCAAGTAATTTGGAGTAGTACGATGGCGAAACTGCATGATTACTACAAAGACGAAGTAGTTACTAAACTGATGACTCAGTTTAACTACAATTCTGTCATGCAAGTCCCTCGGGTCGAGAAGATCACCCTGAACATGGGTGTTGGTGAAGCAATCGCTGACAAGAAACTGCTGGATAATGCAGCAGCTGACCTGGCAGCAATCTCCGGTCAAAAACCGTTGATCACCAAAGCACGCAAATCAGTTGCAGGCTTCAAAATCCGTCAGGGCTATCCGATCGGCTGTAAAGTAACTCTGCGTGGCGAACGCATGTGGGAGTTCTTTGAGCGCCTGATCACTATTGCTGTACCACGTATTCGTGACTTCCGCGGTCTTTCCGCTAAGTCTTTCGATGGTCGTGGCAACTACAGCATGGGTGTCCGTGAGCAGATCATCTTCCCGGAAATCGACTATGACAAAGTCGATCGCGTTCGTGGTTTGGATATTACCATTACCACTACTGCGAAAACCGATGATGAAGGCCGTGCTCTGCTGGCTGCCTTTGACTTCCCGTTCCGCAAGTAAGGTAGGGTTACTTCATGGCTAAGCAATCAATGAAAGCACGCGAAGTAAAACGCGTAGCTTTGGCTGAAAAATTCTTCGCTAAACGCGCTGAACTGAAAGCGATCATTTCTGATGTGAACGCTTCTGACGAAGATCGTTGGGATGCTGTTCTCAAGCTGCAGAGTCTGCCGCGTGATTCCAGCCCGTCTCGTCAGCGTAACCGCTGCCGTCAAACTGGTCGTCCGCATGGTTTCCTGCGGAAATTCGGGTTGAGCCGTATTAAGGTCCGTGAAGCCGCCATGCGCGGTGAAATCCCGGGTCTGAAAAAGGCTAGCTGGTAATTGTCACCAATTTGAATCACGGGAGTAGAGACAGATGAGCATGCAAGATCCGATCGCGGATATGCTGACCCGTATCCGTAACGGTCAGGCCGCGAACAAAGTTGCGGTCACCATGCCTTCCTCCAAGCTGAAAGTGGCAATTGCCCATGTGCTTAAGGAAGAAGGTTATATCGAAGATTATAAAATTGAAGGCGACATCAAGCCTGAACTGGAAGTTTCTCTGAAATATTTCCAGGGCAAGGCTGTGGTAGAGAGCATTCAGCGAGTCAGCCGTCCAGGTCTGCGCATCTATAAGAAAAAAGATGAGCTGCCGAAAGTTATGGCTGGGCTGGGTATTGCTGTCGTTTCTACCTCTAAAGGTGTTATGACTGATCGTGCAGCGCGCCAGGCTGGTCTTGGTGGCGAAATTATCTGCTACGTAGCCTAATCGGAGGAAAAAATGTCTCGTGTTGCTAAAGCACCGGTCGTTATTCCTGCCGGCGTTGATGTAAAAATCAACGGTCAGGTTATTACGATCAAAGGTAAAAACGGCGAGCTGACTCGTTCTATCAACGATGCTGTTGAAGTTAAACATGCGGACAATGCACTGACTTTCGCTCCTCGCGAAGGTTTTGCAGATGGCTGGGCCCAGTCGGGTACAGCTCGTGCGCTGCTGAACTCCATGGTTATCGGTGTTACCGAAGGCTTCACTAAGAAGCTTCAGCTGGTTGGTGTAGGTTACCGTGCAGCGGTTAAAGGGAATGTTCTGAGCCTGTCTTTAGGCTTTTCTCACCCTGTAGACCATGAACTGCCGGCTGGCGTCATTGCAGAATGTCCGTCACAAACTGAAATCGTGCTGAAAGGCGCTGATAAACAAGTGATTGGCCAGGTCGCTGCTGATGTGCGCGCCTACCGTCGTCCTGAGCCTTATAAAGGCAAGGGTGTCCGTTACGCCGACGAAGTCGTGCGTACCAAAGAGGCTAAGAAGAAGTAAGGTAACACTATGGATAAGAAATCTGCTCGTATCCGTCGTGCGACCCGCGCACGTCGCAAGCTCAAAGAGCTTGGTGCGACCCGCCTGGTGGTACATCGTACCCCGCGTCATATTTACGCACAGGTAATCGCGCCGAACGGTTCTGAAGTTCTGGTAGCTGCTTCTACTGTAGAAAAAGCTATTGCTGAGCAACTGAAGTACACCGGTAACAAAGATGCCGCCGCTGCAGTAGGTAAAGCTGTTGCAGAACGCGCTCTGGAAAAAGGAATCAAAGATGTTTCCTTTGACCGTTCCGGGTTCCAATATCATGGTCGTGTCCAGGCACTGGCAGATGCTGCCCGTGAAGCTGGCCTTCAGTTCTAAGGTAGAGGTGTAAGATGGCTCACATCGAAAAACAAGCTGGCGAACTGCAGGAAAAGCTGATCGCGGTAAACCGCGTATCTAAAACTGTAAAAGGTGGCCGTATTTTTAGCTTCACCGCTCTGACTGTAGTGGGTGATGGCAATGGTCGCGTTGGTTTTGGTTACGGTAAAGCGCGTGAAGTTCCAGCAGCGATCCAGAAAGCGATGGAAAAAGCCCGTCGCAACATGATTAACGTCGCGCTGAACAGCGGTACTCTGCAGCACCCAGTTAAAGGTGTGCACACAGGTTCTCGTGTGTTCATGCAGCCGGCTTCAGAAGGTACTGGTATCATCGCAGGTGGTGCTATGCGTGCTGTTCTCGAAGTCGCTGGGGTTCATAACGTACTGGCAAAAGCATATGGTTCCACCAACCCGATTAACGTGGTTCGTGCTACCATTGATGGCCTGGAAAATATGAAATCTCCAGAAATGGTCGCTGCCAAGCGTGGTAAATCCGTTGAAGAAATTCTGGGGTAATTGACCATGGCAAAGACTATTAAAATCACTCAAACCCGCAGTGCAATCGGTCGTCTGCCGAAACACAAGGCAACGCTGCTTGGCCTGGGTCTGCGTCGTATTGGTCACACTGTTGAGCGTGAGGATACGCCTGCGGTCCGTGGTATGATCAACGCGATTTCCTTCATGGTTAAAGTTGAGGAGTAAGAGATGCGTTTAAATACTCTGTCTCCAGCCGAAGGGTCTAAGCACGCGCCGAAACGCCTGGGTCGTGGTATCGGCTCTGGTCTGGGTAAAACCGGTGGTCGCGGCCACAAAGGTCAGAAATCTCGTTCTGGTGGTGGTGTACGTCGTGGTTTCGAAGGTGGTCAGATGCCGTTGTATCGTCGTCTGCCTAAATTCGGTTTCACCTCTCGCAAAGCAATGGTCACTGCGGAAATCCGTCTGTCTGACCTGGCTAATGTTGAAGGCGACGTAGTTGACCTGAACACGCTGAAAGCAGCAAACATTATCGGTATTCAGATTGAATTCGCGAAAGTGATTCTGTCTGGTGAGGTTACTCGCCCGGTAACTGTTCGCGGTCTGCGTGTTACTAAAGGCGCACGAGCTGCTATCGAAGCTGCTGGCGGTAAAATCGAGGAATAAGTAGCAGATGGCAAAACAACCGGGATTAGATTTTCAAAGTGCTAAAGGTGGGCTTGGCGAGCTAAAACGCAGACTGTTGTTTGTTATTGGTGCGCTGATTGTTTTCCGAATTGGCTCTTTTATTCCAATCCCTGGTATTGATGCCACTGTTCTTGCCAAATTGCTCGAGCAACAGCGGGGCACCATCATTGAAATGTTCAACATGTTCTCTGGTGGTGCTCTGAGCCGAGCTTCCATCTTCGCGCTGGGTATTATGCCGTATATTTCGGCTTCAATTATTATCCAGTTGCTGACAGTCGTTCATCCGGCGTTGGCTGAATTGAAGAAGGAAGGGGAGTCTGGACGTCGTAAGATTAGCCAGTACACCCGTATCGGTACTTTGGTGTTGGCAATATTTCAGTCAATCGGTATTGCTACCGGTTTACCGAATATGCCAGGAATGACTGGTCTGGTTATTAATCCAGGTATTGCATTCTATTTCACTGCTGTTGTTAGCCTGGTCACCGGGACAATGTTCCTGATGTGGTTAGGTGAACAGATTACTGAGCGAGGTATTGGTAACGGTATCTCAATCATAATCTTCGCTGGTATTGTTGCAGGCCTTCCGCCTGCTATTGCACATACCATCGAGCAAGCGCGGCAAGGCGACCTGCACTTCCTCCTGTTGCTGTTGGTTGCAGTATTAGTATTTGCTGTCACCTTCTTTGTTGTGTTTGTTGAACGTGGTCAACGCAGAATTGTGGTAAACTACGCGAAACGCCAACAAGGTCGACGTGTCTATGCTGCACAGAGCACACATTTACCGCTGAAAGTGAATATGGCTGGTGTAATCCCGGCTATCTTTGCTTCCAGTATTATTCTGTTCCCGGCAACCATTACTTCATGGTTCGGGGGCGGTACTGGTTGGAACTGGCTGACAACAATTTCGCTGTACTTGCAGCCTGGGCAACCGCTTTATGTGTTACTCTATGCGTCTGCAATCATCTTCTTCTGTTTCTTTTATACTGCGTTGGTTTTCAACCCGCGTGAAACAGCAGATAACCTGAAGAAGTCCGGTGCATTTGTACCAGGAATTCGTCCGGGAGAACAAACGGCGAAGTATATTGATAAAGTAATGACTCGCCTGACTTTGGTCGGTGCGTTGTATATTACTTTTATTTGCCTGATCCCGGAGTTCATGCGTGATGCGATGAAAGTGCCGTTCTACTTTGGTGGGACTTCACTGTTAATTGTCGTTGTTGTCATCATGGACTTTATGGCTCAAGTGCAAACTCTGATGATGTCCAGTCAGTATGAGTCTGCATTGAAAAAAGCGAACCTGAAAGGTTATGGCCGTTAATGGTCGCTTGAGAAGTTACGGAGAGTAAAAATGAAAGTTCGTGCTTCCGTCAAGAAATTATGCCGTAACTGCAAAATCGTTAAGCGCGAAGGCGTTATTCGTGTGATTTGCAGTGCCGAGCCGAAACATAAACAGCGTCAAGGCTGATTATTTTCGCATATTTTTCTTGCAAAGTTGGGTTGAGCTGGCTAGATTAGCCAGCCAATCTTTTGTATGTCTGTGCGTATTCATTTGAGTATCCTGAAAACGGGCTTTTCAGTATGGTACGTACACATGAAATTATAGGAGTGCATAGTGGCCCGTATAGCAGGCATTAACATTCCTGATCAAAAACACGCTGTAATCGCATTAACGTCGATTTATGGTGTCGGCAAGACTCGTTCCAAAGCCATCTGTGCTGCGGCGGGTATCGCTGAAGATGTTAAGATCAGTGAGCTGTCTGAAGAACAAATCGACACGTTGCGTGACGAAGTTGCCAAATTTGTCGTTGAAGGTGATCTGCGCCGCGAAATCAGCATGAGCATCAAGCGTCTTATGGACCTTGGTTGCTATCGCGGTCTGCGTCATCGTCGTGGTCTGCCGGTTCGCGGTCAGCGTACCAAGACCAACGCCCGTACCCGTAAGGGTCCGCGCAAACCGATCAAGAAATAATCGGGGTGATTGAATAATGGCAAAGGCACCAATTCGTGCACGTAAACGTGTAAGAAAACAAGTCTCTGATGGCGTGGCTCATATCCATGCTTCTTTCAACAACACCATCGTTACTATCACTGATCGTCAGGGTAACGCGCTGGGTTGGGCAACTGCCGGTGGTTCCGGTTTCCGTGGTTCTCGTAAATCCACTCCTTTCGCCGCTCAGGTTGCAGCTGAACGTTGCGCTGATGCAGTGAAAGAGTACGGAATTAAGAATCTGGAAGTTATGGTTAAGGGACCGGGTCCGGGTCGCGAATCTACTATTCGTGCTCTGAACGCCGCTGGTTTCCGCATCACTAATATTACTGATGTGACTCCGATCCCTCACAACGGTTGTCGTCCGCCGAAAAAACGTCGCGTATAACGCACCGTTTTTAGGAATGTTGGAGAAAGAAAATGGCAAGATATTTGGGTCCTAAGCTCAAGCTGAGCCGTCGTGAGGGCACAGACCTGTTCCTTAAGTCTGGTGTTCGCGCGATCGATACCAAGTGTAAAATTGAACAAGCTCCTGGTCAGCATGGTGCGCGTAAACCGCGTCTGTCTGACTATGGTGTGCAGTTGCGTGAAAAACAAAAAGTTCGCCGTATCTATGGTGTTCTGGAACGTCAATTCCGTAACTATTACAAAGAAGCAGCACGTCTGAAAGGCAACACCGGTGAAAACCTGTTGGCTCTGCTGGAAGGTCGTCTTGACAACGTTGTCTACCGTATGGGCTTTGGCGCAACTCGTGCGGAAGCACGCCAGCTGGTAAGCCATAAAGCTATCATGGTTAACGGTCGTGTTGTTAATATCGCTTCTTATCAGGTGAGTCCGAACGATGTTGTTAGCGTTCGTGAGAAAGCGAAAAAGCAGTCTCGCGTGAAAGCCGCTCTGGAGCTGGCTGAGCAGCGTGAAAAGCCAACCTGGCTGGAAGTTGATGCTGGCAAGATGGAAGGTGTGTTCAAGCGTAAGCCTGAGCGTTCTGATCTGTCTGCGGACATTAACGAACACCTGATCGTCGAGCTTTACTCCAAGTAAAGCTTAGTACCAAAGAGAGGACACAATGCAGGGTTCTGTGACAGAGTTTCTTAAACCGCGCCTGGTCGATATCGAGCAAATGAGTTCGACGCACGCCAAGGTGACCCTTGAGCCGTTAGAGCGTGGCTTTGGCCATACTCTAGGTAACGCACTGCGCCGTATTCTGCTTTCATCGATGCCGGGTTGCGCGGTGACCGAGGTTGAGATTGATGGTGTACTGCATGAGTACAGCACCAAAGAAGGCGTACAGGAAGATATCCTGGAAATCCTGCTCAACCTGAAAGGGCTGGCGGTGAAAGTTCAGGGCAAAGATGAAGTTATTCTTACCCTGAATAAATCTGGCATTGGCCCTGTGATCGCAGCAGACATCACCCATGACGGTGATGTTGAAATCGTCAAGCCGCAGCATGTGATTTGCCACCTGACCGATGATAACGCATCTATTAATATGCGTATTAAAGTTCAACGTGGTCGTGGTTATGTGCCGGCCTCTGCCCGAATTCATTCGGAAGAAGATGAGCGCCCAATCGGCCGTCTGCTGGTCGATGCTTGCTACAGCCCTGTAGAGCGTATTGCCTACAATGTTGAAGCAGCTCGTGTTGAGCAGCGTACCGACCTGGATAAGCTGGTTATCGAAATGGAAACTAACGGCACAATCGATCCTGAAGAGGCGATTCGTCGTGCGGCTACCATCCTGGCTGAACAACTTGAAGCCTTTGTTGACTTGCGTGACGTACGTCAGCCGGAAGTTAAAGAAGAGAAGCCAGAATTCGATCCGATCTTGCTGCGCCCTGTTGACGATCTGGAATTGACTGTCCGCTCTGCTAACTGCCTCAAGGCAGAAGCTATCCACTACATCGGTGATCTGGTACAACGTACCGAGGTTGAGTTGCTGAAAACGCCGAACCTTGGTAAAAAATCTCTTACAGAGATTAAAGACGTGCTGGCTTCCCGTGGTCTGTCTCTGGGCATGCGCCTGGAAAACTGGCCACCAGCAAGCATTGCTGATGAGTAACCGGATCACAGGTTAAGGTTTTACTGAGAAGGATAAGGTCATGCGCCATCGTAAGAGTGGTCGTCAACTGAACCGCAACAGCAGCCATCGCCAGGCAATGTTCCGTAACATGGCTGGTTCACTGGTTCGTCATGAAATCATCAAGACGACCCTGCCAAAAGCGAAAGAGCTGCGTCGCGTAGTTGAGCCGCTGATTACTCTTGCCAAGACCGACAGCGTAGCTAATCGTCGTCTGGCATTCGCCCGTACTCGTGATAACGAGATCGTGGCAAAACTGTTTAATGAACTTGGTCCGCGTTTCGCGAGCCGTGCAGGTGGTTACACTCGTATTCTTAAGTGTGGCTTCCGTGCTGGTGATAATGCTCCGATGGCTTACATCGAGCTGGTTGATCGCGCTGAGTCTCAAGCAGAAGCTACTGCAGAGTAATTTGCAGTAACGTAAAAAAGCCGGGCTTGCCCGGTTTTTTTATATCTAAAATTCGGACCTTGATCTAGAATTCAACTTTTATTTGTTCATTTAATCACCGAGGTATTGATATGTGGTTAATTGACCAATGGGCTGAACGGCACATTCTTGAAGCACAGCAAAAGGGTGATTTGGACAACCTTCCTGGTGAAGGACAACCTTTGGTGCTGGATGATGATTCTTTTGTACCTGAATCCTTGCGAACTGGTTATCGTCTTTTAAAAAATGCAGGATGTCTTCCACCTGAGCTTGAGCAGCGTAGGGAAGCACTTGAACTCCATGAGTTACTCCAGGGTGTTAAAGAGACTGACCCTTCATTCCATGAAGTAAGCCAGCGTGTTGCATTGCTGGAACTTAAATTACGCCAGGCTGGTTTAAGTACTGATTTCCTTCATGGTTCCTACGGCCTGTTAGTCAGAGAGCGCTTTTCTGAGGACAGCTAGCTATGTATCGTATAGGTGAAATTGCTCGTTTAGCTGATGTTACGCCCGATACTATCCGCTATTACGAAAAGCAGAACATGATGGATCATGAAGTGCGCACAGAAGGTGGCTTTCGGTTATATAGTGAAAATGATTTGCAGCGCCTGCGTTTTATTCGTTACGCAAGGCAGCTTGGTTTTACTCTGGATTCAATCCGTGAATTACTCTCTATTCGGATTGACCCGGAACATCATACTTGCCGTGAATCAAAGCAGATTGTCCAGGACAGACTCACGGAAGTAGAATCCAGAATCGCCGAGCTTGAGGTGATGAGGCAGTCTTTAAAAAGACTGGATGACATTTGCTGTGGCACCGCTCACAGTAGCGTGTACTGTTCAATTCTTGAGGCACTGGAACAGGGTGCAACCAAAATCCAACCGGAGAAAATATGAGTAACTATCAACATAAAAAAGGGACCATCCGAGATAATGCTTTGGAGGCATTGCTTCATGACCCGCTATTTCGCCAGCGTGTTGAGCGAAACAAGAAAGGAAAAGGTAGCTATTCTCGCAAAACTAAATATGGGAAAAACAGTGGGCAGGAGGCCAGCAGTAAACAAGTAGATGCTTTTTTACTCCTGGCCTTCTTCGTACTAACTGCGGCAGTTATGCATCTTTACTATTCTGGGCTTTGAGCAGGTCACGAATTTCAGTCAGTAACACCTCTTCGGTAGAGGGAGCTGGAGGTGCTTTTGGTGCTTCTTTTTTCTGGTACAATTTGTTCATCATCTTAACTACCATGAAGATGGCAAATGCTACGATGATAAAGTCAAAAATGTTCTGAATAAAAACACCATAGTGCATGACCACTGCCGGGATATCCCCTTCAGCAGGGCGCAACGTTACTGCAAACTGCTTAAAATCAATTCCCCCGATCAGCAGCCCCAGTGGTGGCATAATGATATCGGCAACCAGCGACGAAACGATTTTCCCGAAAGCAGCGCCGATCACTACCCCGACAGCAAGGTCAATGACATTTCCGCGCATTGCAAAAGCTCGAAACTCTTTGAATATACTCATACATTCTCCTTGAACAACACAACCCCAATAGGGCAATAGCGTTTTAGATCCCATTGACCCAAATAACAGTAAGTAAATAGATTATATACAAAGAATTAACGGGGCGGATAACCGCCCTGTATTCAGAGGAAAAATGGACTGGGCTGGAAGAGACGTTCTACATCGCTGACATACTTTTTATCTGTCAGGAACATAATAACGTGATCCCCTTGTTCAATACGCAGATCATTGTTAGCTATCATTACATCGTTACCGCGTACGACAGCACCAATAATGGTACCTGGTGGTAATTTTATCTCGTCAATGACCCGGCCAACGACTCGCGATGTACTTTCATCACCATGTGCGACAGCCTCAATCGCTTCAGCAACGCCTCGCCTGAGGGACGAAACCCCTACAATATCAGCTTTGCGTACATGGCTGAGTAGTGCAGAAATTGTTGCCTGCTGTGGAGATATGGCAATATCAATCACGCTCCCCTGTACCAGATCGACATAGGCTTTGCGCTGGATCAGTACCATTACTTTTTTGGCACCCATGCGCTTTGCCAGCATTGCGGACATGATGTTTGCTTCATCATCATTGGTGACAGCAATAAACAAATCAACCTGATCAATATGTTCTTCTTGCAGCAGTTCCTGATCAGATGCATCGCCGTAAAATACAATAGTATTTTGTAATTTCTCGGCTAACTCTGCGGCTCGTTTCTGATCACGTTCGATCAATTTAACGCTGTATTCTTTCTCTAAACGTTTTGCTAAACCGGCCCCAATATTACCACCACCCACCAACATAATGCGTTTATAGGGTTTTTCCAGCCGCTGTAATTCGCTCATCACTGCACGGATGTGCTGCGAAGCCGCAATAAAAAAGACTTCATCACCGGCTTCGATAATGGTGGAACCCTGAGGGCGAATAGGCCTGTCATGGCGGAATATAGCCGCTACACGGGTGTCGATATGCGGCATATGTTCACGCATTGTAGACAGCGCGTTACCTACGAGTGGGCCACCGTAATAGGCTTTGACGACCCCAAGGCTAACCTTGCCCTCGGCAAAGTTAACGACCTGAAGAGCCCCCGGATACTCAATCAGACGATAAATGCTATCAATCACCAATTGTTCTGGCGCGATTAAGTGGTCAATTGGTACGGCGTCTGGCGTGAAGAGTTTTTGCGCATCGCGTACATAATCTGATGCCCGGATGCGCGCAATACGGTTTGGGGTATTAAATAACGAATAAGCAATCTGGCAGGCAACCATATTCGTTTCATCCGAACTGGTTACTGCGACCAGCATATCTGCATCATCAGCACCTGCTTCGCGCAGAATTCTGGGATGTGAACCCGGCCCCTGCACAACGCGCAGGTCAAATTTATCTTGCAGACTACGTAACCTGTCACCATTGGTATCCACGACAGTGATATCGTTATTTTCACCTACTAAGTTTTCTGCGAGGGTGCCCCCAACCTGTCCGGCACCCAAAATGATAATTTTCATCAGTATTGTTTCTTAAGTTGTGCCTGGAAGGCTTGATTCATCATGACGCTTTGATTAGCTTAGCGTAAAAGAATCCATCTCCTTCATCTGGCCCGGGGAAATTTTGTTTCCCAGGCTCATCAGATGTTCCTGTTTCGACAATTGTTGCATCAGCAAAGTTGTGCAAAAATTGTTTAATTTGCTGGCTATTTTCCTCTGGCATGATGGAGCATGTTGCATATAACAAAGTGCCACCGGGTTTTAAAAGGGGCCAGACAGCATTAAGAATTTCGCTCTGTAACTTTGCCAGCTCTTCTATATCATTATTGCGTCGCAGCCATTTTATATCGGGGTGGCGCCGTATTACTCCCGTCGCTGAGCAGGGCGCATCCAGCAAGATGCGGTCAAATTGTTGGCCAGAACACCACTGCTCGGGGTAGCGACCATCACCTGATTTGATTTCAGCCTTCATACCCAGACGTTTCAGGTTTTCATAAACCCGGCTAAGGCGCTTTTTGTCAATATCAACAGCCAGAACGTTAGCCTCAGGTGCAGCTTCCAGAATATGAGTTGTTTTCCCTCCCGGAGCTGCGCATAAATCCAGAATATTCTCGCCATTCTGCGGATTCAGCAACGCCACACAGCCCTGGGCTGATGCATCCTGTACGGTAACCCAACCTTCAGAGAAGCCGGGCAGCATAGCAACAGGTACTGGCGTTTCCAGCCTGATGGCATCAGGGTAGTCTTGGTGAGTAAACCCATTCATTCCTGCTTGTTGGAGTAGCTTAAGCCACGTATCACGCTGATGAAAGCGACGGTTTACACGTAACCACATCGGTGGACGGTGGTTATTTGCTTCAACAATGCTTTCCCAATGCTGCGGCCAGGCCTGGCGCAGGCGATTAAGCAGCCATTCTGGATGCCAGTAACGGGATTCATGCTGTTGTAGTTCCGCCATAAGGCTGTCGCTCTGGCGTTGGAATTGCCGTAATACACCGTTGATAACCCCTTTAAACTGTTGTCGCTTAAGCACGCTTGCACCTTCAACAGTTTCAGCGAGTGCAGCATGTGCGGGGATCCGGGTGTGAATTAATTGGTAAAGACCAACGGCAATCAGATAATGGATGACTTTATGCTTGCCTTGCAATGGGCGGGACATCAACTGACTAATCAGCCATTCCAGTTCTGGCAGTGTACGCAGGGTACCAAAGCACAGTTCTTGTAAGAGTGACTTGTCTTTGTCAGAAACACGTTCCTGAAGTGGTGGCAGAACATCACTAAGTGACAATTTCTGCTCCATTACCTGGTCTATCGCCTGAGCTGCCAGGCTGCGTAAGTTTTGAGATCGTTTCATTGCTACAGTCTGGTTTTCCAGCCGTCAGAAATAAAAAGGCCCGGACAAGTCCGGGCTGTGAATAAGATGCTTATCAGGCAAGCGCAACTCCTGGGGTGAACCACTCTTTCCTGGAATTGAGAATATCCTGGGCCGACATCGGTTTTTTGCCGGCGGGCTGCAATATCTCTATGTTCAGAATGCCTTGCTGTGTAGCAACCTGAATACCGTGTTTATTTGCTGCAACAACTGTCCCGGGATTTTCATTAACCTGAGTGTCAATAACTGATGCCTTCCAGACTTTTACTGGTTGTTCATCAACCAGTAAAAAACTTACAGGCCAGGGATTAAACGCACGAATGCAGCGCTCAAGCTGGGTTGCCGGTAATGACCAGTCAAGTCTGGCTTCTTCTTTACTGAGTTTTTCAGCATAGGTCACCAGGGTCTCATCTTGTTTTTCTGGTGTAATGCCCGACTCAGCCAACTGAGTAAGCGTATATAACAGACCATGAGGGCCAATGGCAGCCAACTTGTCATACAGAGTAGCGCTGGTGTCTTCGGGGGTAACGGGACAGGCTATCTTATGCAGCATATCGCCGGTATCAAGGCCTTTGTCCATTTGCATGATGGTTACGCCAGTTTGTTCATCTCCGGCCCACAATGCGCGCTGAATCGGCGCAGCACCACGCCAGCGAGGAAGCAGGGAACCATGTACATTAATGCAGCCTAAACGAGGCATGGTTAATACTGCTGCTGGCAGCAGCAGGCCATAAGCAACCACGACCATCACATCTGCATTACACTGAGCAATTAGCGCCTGGTTTTCCTGCGGTCGCAGGCTGGCTGGTTGATACACAGGGATCTCATGCTCCTGAGCCAGTGTTTTCACTGGGCCTGCCATTAGTTTTTTCCCTCGCCCGGCAGGGCGATCGGGTTGAGTAAAAACAGCAACCACTTCATGCTCTGAAGCTATCAGCGCATCCAGATGGCGAGCGGCGAAATCAGGTGTTCCGGCGAAAATAATACGAAGAGAATTAGCCACGTGGTTTTTAGCTCCGTGCGGTTAAGCTTCGCGCGCACTCAGTCTTGCCATTTTTTCAAGCTTCTGACGAATACGTTGGCGTTTCAATGGGGACAGGTAATCAACAAACAATTTGCCTACCAGGTGATCCATTTCATGTTGAATACAAATGGCAAGCAGACCATCTGTTTCCAGCTCAAAGGACTGGCCGTCACGGTTTAATGCGCGCACTTTGACTGTTTCAGCACGAGGAACCAAAGCCCGCTGCTCAGGAATTGAAAGACAACCTTCTTCAATTCCAGTATTACCACTTTTTTCCAGTAGTTCAGGGTTAATCAGAACTAACTGTTCATCGCGGTTTTCCGAAACATCAATGACAATGATACGCTGATGAATATCTACTTGTGTTGCAGCAAGGCCAATGCCTTCTTCTGCGTACATGGTCTCGAACATATCATCGACGATACGCTGAATTTCTGCATTAACCTCTTTGACCGGTTCAGCGATAGTGCGAAGCCGCTCGTCCGGGAAATGTAAAACCTGCAATACTGACATATTTATCCAGAGCTGAGTTCAAAAGTTAAACGGATACTTCCTTCCTATTCTAGACATTTCCGCGCCCGATTGACAGTATCCCTCGCCAATCACAGAAATTGCTGAGGTTGTAGGAATGAGTTTGTCGGAAACGGAAATCTGGCTGCGATTAATGAATGTTTCGTCAATATATGGCGATATCGCGCATATGCTATTTCGTCAGTTACAGGAAAGCCCTTCCTGTACTCCTGCAACATTGCGTTTTATCGGTTGTAGTGAGACCCAGATAAAACAGTTTTTCTCTCCCACTTCGCAGCAAATCGCTCAGGCGCTGAACTGGCTTGATAGTGAGCATCATCATCTGTTGACCATCGCGGATGCAATGTATCCTGCGCCATTAAAAGCCATTAATGATTTTCCGGTTGCGCTATTTGTTAAAGGCGATTTGTCGGTACTGAATACACCACAATTAGCTATAGTCGGAAGCCGCAGCCTTTCCTGGTATGGGGAGCATTGGTGCCGTCAATTTGCTGCATCTCTTGCCGAACAGCTGACAATTACCAGTGGGCTTGCGATTGGCATTGATGGCGTGGCGCATAATGCAGCACTTGAGTCAGGCGGGAGAACTGTTGCTGTTTTGGGAAACGGTTTAAATACAGTCTACCCCCCTCGACATCGGTCACTGGCAAGAGACATTCAGGTAATGGGCGGCGCTATTGTCTCTGAGTTTCCTTTATGGACAACGCCTAAGCCCGCTAATTTCCCGCGGCGCAATAGAATTATTAGTGGGTTAAGTTACGGGGTTTTGGTGATTGAAGCGACGCTGAAAAGTGGTTCGTTGATTACAGCGCGTTGTGCGCTTGAACATGGGCGAGATGTTTTTGCGTTACCGGGCCCGTTAAGTAATCCAGGCAGTGAGGGTCCACACTGGTTGATTCAGCAGGGTGCTCAACTGGTTTCTCAACCCGGCGATATTATTGATTCGCTCAGTGAAACTGTCAGCGTATTAGCAAAACAGGCGTTGAAGTTAAATAATTCAGTGGATCATGCCATCCCTCCATTGCCATTTCCTGAGCTGTTGGCTAACGTAGGAGATGAGGTAACACCTGTTGACGTCGTCGCTGAACGTGCCGGCCAACCTGTGCCAGTGACCGTAGTCCAATTACTTGAGCTGGAGTTAGCAGGGTGGATCGCAGCTGTACCCGGCGGCTATGTCCGATTGAGGAGGGCATGCCATGTTCGACGTACTAATTTATCTGTTTGAAACATATATCCAGAATCAGGCTGAAGTTCAGGTTGATCAGGATAAATTAACCCGTGATTTAGCTGATGTAGGGTTTGATCGCGACGATATCTACAATGCATTATCCTGGCTGGAAAAACTGGCTGATTACCAGGATGGATTAGTTGAGCCAATGCAGTTGGCGTCCGACCCTCTGTCTATGCGTATTTTCACGGATGAAGAAAGCCAGCGTCTGGATTCCAGTTGCCGGGGGTTCTTGCTATTCCTGGAACAAATACAGGTGCTAAACCTCGAAACACGTGAAATGGTAATTGAGCGTGTTATGGCGTTGGATACAAGTGAGTTTGATCTTGAAGACCTGAAATGGGTTGTGTTGATGGTGTTATTCAATCTGCCAGGTTGTGAGAACGCTTATCAACAGATGGAAGAACTTCTTTTTGAGGTAAATGAAGGTATGCTTCACTGATTATTCAGTGAAGTGTGAGCGATATGGCAAAAGACGCACTCTTTTCAGTGCCTGAACAGTCGCCCTGCCCAAAGTGCGGGGCGCAGTTAGTAATTCGTACCGGGAAGCATGGACCGTTTCTCGGTTGTTCTCAGTACCCAGATTGTGACTATCTGCGTCCTTTAAAGCCCTCATCAGATGGGCATATTGTTAAGGTGCTTGAAGGGCAATTGTGCCCGGAATGCCAGTCAGTCCTGGTGTTACGCCAGGGGCGTTTTGGTATGTTTGTTGGTTGCAGCCAATACCCAGAATGTGGGCATACTGAACTTATCGATAAGCCTGATAATACGGCTATTTCCTGTCCCCAATGTAAGCAAGGCCACTTAGTTCAGCGGCGTTCTCGTTATGGAAAAATATTTCATGCCTGTAACCGCTTCCCCGAGTGCCAGTTTGCTGTAAATTGTACGCCTGTTGCAGGGGAGTGTGAGGAATGCCATTACCCCTTGTTAATTGAGAAGAAAACGGCGCAAGGTGTTAAACGCTTCTGTGCCAGTAAACAATGTGGAAAGCCGGTAACGGTAGATAAAGAAAGTGAATAACAACCTGCAAAATCATGCGCTGAACGACATCGTTCACGTTTTAGAAGAAGAAAATGTCATCGCCTATCCCACCGAAGCTGTATTTGGTGTGGGGTGTGATCCTGATAGTGAAACTGCAGTAATGCGCTTATTGGCGTTGAAGCAACGTCCTATTGATAAGGGGTTGATTCTTATCGCTGCAAATTTTGAACAATTACGCCCTTATATTGATGAATCTTCTCTGAGCCCTGAACAGCTCCAAAGTGTATTTGCGTGCTGGCCAGGCCCTGTCACTTTTGTCTTTCCTGCGAAACCAGATACACCAGTATGGTTAACAGGGCGTTTTGATTCATTAGCTGTGCGTGTCACTAATCATCCACTGGTAGTTGATTTATGTCTCGCTTTCGGTAAACCGTTAGTTTCGACAAGTGCTAATTTAAGTGGTTTACCACCGTGCCGAACCACTGAAGAAGTTCGCGCTCAATTTGGTGATGCCTTTCCTGTGGTTGATGGCTTAACAGGGGGAAGGAAAAATCCATCAGAGATCAGAGACGCTTTAACCGGCAAACTCTTTCGGCAAGGATAATCATGGAAACATTCGCTGTCTTTGGTAACCCTATTGCGCATAGCAAATCCCCTCAAATACATGCGTGGTTCTCAGAAGAAACGGGGATTTTTCACCATTATGGGTCTGTTCTGGCTCCCGTTGATGGTTTCAAAGAATCTATTGGGGCTTTTTTTTCGAACGGGGGCAAGGGCGCGAATGTTACGGTACCGTTTAAAGAACAGGCGTTTGAGTTTGCTGACACGCTAACGCAAAGAGCAACATTGGCTGGGGCAGTTAATACGTTAAAATTGTTGGACGATGGGCAGGTGCTGGGTGATAACACGGATGGTGTTGGGCTTGTCAGTGACTTACAGCGGTTGGGGTTTTTACCTTACGGGGCACGTATTCTGTTGCTGGGGGCAGGCGGCGCATCCAGAGGTGTCATTCTGCCCTTGTTAGCACAAACCTGCGATATTGTAATTGCCAACCGGACTTTTGATAAAGCTCAGACGCTGGCCGCACATTTTTCTGCTTTCGGAAATGTGAGTGCCTGTGAGTATTCTGCGCTTGATGGAAAAGTTTTTGACCTTATTATCAATGCAACGTCCAGCGGTATTAACGGCGACGTCCCTCCGATCCCGGCTTCATTACTGCATCATAATATCAGTTGTTATGACATGTTTTATCAGGCCGGGCCTACGCCTTTTTTAATGTGGGCAATGCAGCACCATGTTCAGAAATTTGCTGATGGGTTGGGGATGCTGGTTGGCCAGGCCGCTCACTCATTTATGCTTTGGCATGGCGTTTTGCCAGAAACAACCCCAGTGATTGAAAAGCTAAAACGAGTATTGAGTGCATGAACCAGTCGATTCAGTTTCCGGACAGAGAGGAATGGCATATTGAGTACCAGGCTGTTGTTTTTCCTGCGCTGGTGGGTGGTATGCAGGTCTTTTGCGCTATCAGCAAGCTGGTTTTAGCACAACGGTTTGGTGAGCATACTGCTGAAGAATACCTGAATCTATTCAGATCCCATCGCTGGGATCTGGAGGAAGAGGCTGAAGTATTGATCAATGCGCAACAGGAAGATGCTCAAGGTTGGTACTGGTTATCCTGAGCCAGGTACTCTGCTTTCCATTTTACATAGTTATCTGCAGAGTATTTCAGGCCTTGGATTTCGTCTGCAGATAGTGGGCGCACTTGTTTAACAGGGCTTCCAATATATAAAAATCCGCTTGCCAGTTTTTTCCCGGGTGGCACCAGGCTACCAGCACCAATCATGACATCATTACCAATTTCAGCACCATCAAGCAGGATGGAACCCATACCGACTAATACTCTGTCACCTATTTTACATCCGTGAAGCATTGCCTTGTGACCAATAGTTACGTCTTGCCCAATGATTAACGGGTAGCCTTCAGGGTGTGAAGGTGATTTATGCGTGACATGTAAGACACTTCCGTCCTGGACATTTGTCCTGTCACCGATAGCAACGTAATTAACATCGCCGCGAATAGCGACAAGAGGCCAGATGCTGACATCATCTCCCAGTCTTACATCACCAATGAGTACACTGGAGGGATCAACCATGACCTGGCGTCCGGCTGAAGGATATAAATTCTGGTATTGACGGAAAACCTGGGGCATAGCTACCTCAATTTAAGAGTCTGAAAGGTTAACTTTGACTATCAGACAGGGAAATTCAAGGTGAAATGTACATAAAACAAACGTTGAAGTGCATGAATTCAGCAAAAAGGTTGAAAAAACCACACTTAGCAAAAAAGATCGAAAAAAGGCTTGTGCATCTGAATGGGATCCCTATAATGCGCCTCCATCGACACGGCGGCACGCTTCACTGAGTGCAGTAAGCCGGGGAGATAAAGAGAAAAAATCCTGAAAAATTGGGTTGACTCTGAAAGAGGAAAGCGTAATATACGCCACCTCGCGACAGCAGGCAGAATGCCGGGTCGCACTGCTCTTTAACAATTTATCAGACAATCTGTGTGGGCACTCATAAGCACTGATATCTTAACGTCGCAAGACGCTAAAAATTATCAAGTCTTAAAGAGTGACTAACAGTTAATTCATTACGAATAAACAGTTTAATTCTTTGAG
>NZ_LYRP01000012.1 GCF_001655675.1 Mangrovibacter phragmitis
GAATTAAACTGTTTATTCGTAATGAATTAACTGTTAGTCACTCTTTAAGACTTGATAATTTTTAGCGTCTTGCGACGTTAAGATATCAGTGCTTATGAGTGCCCACACAGATTGTCTGATAAATTGTTAAAGAGCAGTGCCACCGTATTTCCGGGTGGCGCGGGCTGCGTATATTACGCTTTCCCGCTACAGAGTCAAGCATTTATTTTTACTTAACTTTGCCTGACAGGCCGGTTTGTTTGCCGTTGTGCCGTGTCAGTGGTGGCGCATTATAGGGACTAATCTCTCGCTGGCAAGTGAAAATTTAAAAAAATTTACTAAGCGCATTTTTTTTCACCATAGCGATGGGAAATTCAGCAAATATGCTGTTATTTGCTGAATTAAACACCATGAAAGAGTAGCGAGTGGCATACTAAAGCAGTCAAAACGCCTGAGGATTACCCCGCATGTCACTGAATGCACAACAACTGGCGGCCCAAAAGAACCTTTCCTGGGTACTGGCCGAGAAATTAGCCCGCAAAATACTGACTGGTGAGTATGAGTCAGGTTCCATTTTACCTGGCGAAATGGAGTTAGGTGAACTCTACAGCGTCAGCCGAACGGCGGTACGTGAAGCTGTAAAAACCCTGGCGGCAAAAGGGATGGTACTTCCCAGGCCACGTATTGGTACGCGTGTTATGCCCCGCAGCAACTGGAACTTCCTGGATAAAGAGTTACTCACCTGGTGGATGACCCAGGATAATTTCAGTGAAATAGTTAATTACTTCCTGATAATGCGTAATAGTCTTGAACCCCAGGCCTGTGCGCTGGCAGCAAGTAATGGCACCGGTGAGCAAAAAGCCCTTCTGGCATCAACAATGGAAGAGATGAAAGCACTACGAACTAAATATGATCGCGAAACATGGGTAGATATAGATACCACTTATCACGAACAAATATACATCATGAGCGGAAATCCATTTCTTTCTTCTTTTGCGAACCTGTTCAGGTCTGTTTATTACAACTATTTTTCTTCTATTGCTAACAATGAAGTTATCAAGCTCGACAACCATCAGGCTATTGTCGATGCAATCATAAAAGGCGACAGTCAACAGGCGTTCGTTGCCTGTCAGGCATTACTGGTTGACGATAAATAACAACGCACCAGGCGTACAAACAGGATTGGTATGCTCCATAAAGCCCGAAGCATGTCTGGCCTGCCATGGATAGCCGCGATGGCTTTCTTTATGCAGGCGCTGGACGCAACTATCTTAAACACAGCACTTCCGGCTATTGCTCACAGCCTGAATCGCTCTCCTTTAGCAATGCAATCAGCGATAATAAGTTACACACTGACCGTCGCGATGCTGATTCCTGTTAGCGGATGGCTGGCAGACAGATTCGGTACACGCCGGGTTTTTATGATTGCGGTCACCTTGTTTACACTGGGCTCTCTGGCATGCGCGCTATCCGTGTCTCTGGGCCAACTGGTCATCTTCCGTGTCATTCAAGGGGTTGGTGGGGCAATGATGATGCCCGTCGCCAGGCTTGCATTATTGCGCGCTTACCCACGCAGTGAACTGCTTCCGGTTTTAAACTTTGTCACTATGCCTGGGTTGGTTGGCCCGATCTTAGGTCCTTTACTGGGAGGGATTCTTGTTACATGGGCAAGCTGGCACTGGATATTTCTCATTAACATTCCGATAGGAATCATGGGGCTGCTTTATGCCAGAAAGTACATGCCGAATTTTACGACACCCCCAAGGCATTTTGATCTACCAGGCTTTTTATTATTTGGCCTGAGTCTGGTTCTTATCTCCAGTGGTGTTGAGTTATTTGGTGAAAAGATTGTTGAGCCATGGCTGGCTGGCAGTATTACGCTGGGAGGCGTCGTTTTGCTGCTGGGGTATGTGGCCCATGCTCGTAACCACCCTGCACCACTGATTGCCTTGCCATTATTCAGAACACGCACATTCTCGGTAGGTATTCTGGGCAATATAGCCTCCCGCCTTGGCACCGGGTGTGTCCCTTTCTTGATGCCATTAATGCTTCAGGTAGGATTTGGTTTCCCGGCGTTTTTGGCTGGTTGTATGATGGCACCAACGGCGGTGGGGTCTATTCTGGCGAAATCGACAGTGACACAAGTACTGAGGAAATTCGGCTACCGCAACACACTGGTGGGTATTACTCTTTTTATTGGCCTGATGATTGCTCAGTTCTCCCTGCAATCCCCGGGCATGGCATTATGGGAACTGATTTTACCGCTATTCATTTTAGGCATGGCAATGTCTACACAGTTTACATCCATGAATACCATTACACTTGCCGATCTGTCCGATGAAAATGCCAGTAGCGGGAACAGTGTTCTGGCCGTTACACAGCAATTATCCATTAGCCTTGGCGTGGCAGTGAGCGCTGTAATTTTGCGGTTCTATGCCGGATTTCCGCATCTTGATACTGTTGCGCAATTCCACCATACGTTCATGACGATGGGCTTAATCACAATGCTGTCTGCAGCCGTCTTTTTAATGCTGAAAAAGAAAGACGGAAGAAATTTAATCGCCAGAAAAATGCATGACTAACTAAGCGGAACCCCTGATGATAAGTTCTGGCGTAAGCTGTAAACGCTGCTGCTGCTGTGCTGGTTCAGCCATACGATGAATGAGCACATCAATTGCCAGCTCACCCAGTTCATCTTTTGGCTGATGAATAGTAGTAAGTGGCGGTGTCATATATTGCGCCAGTTCAATATCATCATAACCAATAACGGCCATATCCTGAGGCACAGACACTCCTGCCTGATACAGAGCCTGATATGCGCCAACAGCCATCGCATCATTACCGGCAAAAACAGCGTCAGGCCGCTCAGGTAACGCAAGTAATGACTGCATTGCCTGGTAGCCACCTGAAAACTCAAAATCACCGGTAATTTCATACCCTACAGGAATCGTTAACCCTGCACGAGACATGGCAGCACGGTAACCTTCAAGACGCAGGCGGGAAGGTGTTTTATCCAATGGGCCAGTAATACAAGCGATACGCTGGTAACCTTTGTCAATAAGATACTGAGTGGCCATATCACCTCCCAGTAGTGAGTTATCCTGAATCAAATCACTGGGACCACTGAATGGCTCCCAGTCCATCATGACAATAGGAATTGCCGGGTAACGCGCAATAATAGCGGGAGAAGGCTGGTGTGTCTCCGTACACAATAACAGCAGCCCATCAACACGCTTTTGCAGCAATGTTTCCAGGTTGCGGTTCATACGCTGTTCATCGCCTTCAGTATTACACAGCACCAGGCTGTAACCCCGCTCGAAACAACTCCGTTCCACGCCACGAACCAGTTCCGAATAAAACGGATTGGTACTGGCGGTAATCAGCATCCCAATAGTACGGGTCTGGTTCAACTTCAGGCTTCTGGCTAATGCTGAAGGCGCATAGTTAAGCTGTTTTACAGCCGACTCGACTTTTTCACGCACTGGGTCGCTGACATAGCGGTCATTATTGATGACATGAGAAACCGTTGATGTGGAAACCCCGGCCAGCCGCGCCACATCTTTCATTGTCGCCACAAAAACTATCCTTGCTCAGAAAGAAAACGGTCAATCTCTTCACGCCATGGCACAGATGGCTGAGCACCTTTGCGGGTTACCGCAATGGCGGCCGCGGCATGACCAAAACGAATGGCATCCCGCAATGGCTTCCCTTCAATCAGTGCAGTAACCAGCGCACCATTAAACGTATCACCAGCTGCTATCGTATCAACTGCTTTAACTTTGAACCCGGCAATACGCTCATTGATACTTCCGTCACTTACCCACACACCACGGCTACCCATGGTTATCAGGACAATACCAATACCTTTTTCATGTAATTTTTGTGCCGCTTTGGAGGCATCAGCTTCTGTCTCAACACAAATACCGGTTAATTTCTCTGCTTCTGTTTCATTAGGTGTAATAATATCCACCAGCGACAGTAATTCATCAGAAAGTGGGCAAGCTGGCGCAGGGTTGAGAATAACGGTGGTATCGTTCTGATGAGCAATACGGGCCGCAGCAAGTACACTTTCCACCGGAGACTCCAGTTGCATCAATAATGCCGATGCACTGGCAATTAGTGTACTGTGCTTTTCCACCCGGTCAGGCGTCAGTGCGCTATTGGCACCTGCATGAATACCGATAACGTTTTCACCGTCCTGGTTAACAAAGATAAGCGCTACCCCGGTTGATTCCTCATCAACAGAATCAACCGGCGAGACATCAATGTTGTCGCTGGCTAACTGCCGGCGTACTTGCTGACCAATATCATCACTTCCAACACAAGCGATAAAAGAAATATTCGCGCCACTACGGCCGGCAGCAACGGCCTGGTTGGCACCTTTGCCACCAAAGGCAACCTGATAATGCTGACCTGTTACCGTTTCCCCCGGCGTTGGAAATTGCGCAAGGTTAAGAATATGGTCCGCATTGATACTCCCCAGAACAACAAGCTTCTCAGTGGTCTTCATTATCAGGATGTCCTTTTTAGTGCGCCACCTTACCGGTGGCGCTGCCATGCTTTTCTTAATGTCTAATTATTTAGTAACCAGTTTCAGAGCCACCGGAATTTTAGCTTCAACTTTTTCGCCTTTAAGCACTTTATCTGCCGTTTCAACGCCGATAACACCAATTTGCTCCGGTTGTTGGGCAACTGTGGCACCCATTTTTCCACTTTCAACAGCTTTGATACCATCATCTGTACCATCAAAGCCAACAACCAACACGTTTGATTTCCCGGCTGTCTGCAGAGCGCGCAACGCGCCAAGCGCCATTTCATCATTCTGCGCAAACACCGCCTGTACATCAGGATGCGCAGTCAGCAGGTTCTGCATAACGTTCAGGCCTTTTGTCCGGTCGAAGTCTGCAGGCTGGCTGGCAAGAATATCAAATTTATGTGCTGCGACCGCCTGGGCAAAACCTTCTCCACGTTCACGTGCAGCTGACGTCCCGGCAATCCCTTGTAACTCAATAACTTTTGCATTATTGCCAAGTTTTTTTGCAATAAAGTCACCTGCCATTTTCCCACCAGCAACGTTATCAGAAGCAATATGGCTGACAACAGTGCCGTGATTTGCCATGCGATCCAGTGTGATAACCGGGATTTTGGCCTGGTTAGCCATTTTCACTGCATTACCAACAGCATCGGAATCTGTTGGGTTAATCAGCATCAGTTTAGTGCCGCGTACCGTCAGATCCTGTACGTTGGCTAACTCTTTCGCTGGGTTGTTTTGAGAATCCAGAACCACCAGGTTATAACCCAGTTTATTCGCCTCTTTTTGAGCACCGTCTTTCAGGGAAACAAAGAACGGGTTATTCAGTGTAGAAATAACCAGTGCGATGGTATCTTTTGCCATGGCATTTGCACTGACAGTGGCACTCAGAGCAACAGCAGAAACAAGGGTTGCCAGTTTTTTCATATTCATATCAAGATGTCCTGTAGAGTAATGAATTACTGCTTTTTGTTGTCCACCAGCACCGCCAACAAAATTACAACCGCTTTGACGATCATCTGGTAATAGGAAGAAACACCTAATAAATTCAAACCATTATTCAGGAAGCCAAGAATCAGTGCGCCGATTAGCGTTCCCATAATGCGCCCTTTCCCGCCAGCCAGGCTGGTCCCGCCGAGAACCACAGCGGCAATCGCATCTAATTCATATCCCGTACCGGCAGTAGGCTGCGCAGAAGAAAGACGCGCGACCTCAATAATGCCAGCCAGAGAAGCCAGCAGGCCACACAGGGAATAGACAATAATCTTTACTTTATCAACACTTATCCCGGAAAGACGGGTGGCGGCTTCATTACCACCCAGCGCATAGATGTAACGGCCCAGTCGCGTATGGTGCAACATATACCATGCACCGGCGAACACGATTGCCATAATCCATACAGGAGTTGGGATACCCAGTGGGCGGCCAATACCAAACCAGCCAAACAAGTCTGCGTTAGCGGAGAACCCTGTGTTAACCGGGCTGCCATCGGTGTACACCATGGTTACCCCACGCAGTAACAGCATCATTACCAGCGTAGCAATAAATGCCTGCACCCGCCCTTTCGCAACAATTACCCCGGTAACGCCGCCAATAGCAGCACCCAGTGCCAGAGCAGCAGCTATGGCAACCAGTGAATTGACTTCAATCCCCACAATGGATGCGGCCACAGCGCCCGTAAGTGCCAGTAATGAACCAACGGACAAATCAATACCAGAGGTGAGAATAACCAGCGTCATCCCCACAGCCATAATGGCATTCACGGAGGTTTGCTGGAGAATATTAAACAGGTTGTTTACTGTGAAAAAGTTAGGGCTCATTGTAGATACAATGGCAATCAGCACCAGGAGCGCAATCAACGATTTTTGCTCCATCAGCCAGGCCTTACTGAACCAGCGACGGGATGGAATAGACTGGGTACTCATTTTTTGCTCCTGTTACACACGGGTAAGCTTGCCAACGGCGGCTGCCATCAGGACTTCCTGAGTGGCCTGCTCGCGTGTAAATTCACCACCGTGATGCCCTTCATGCATCACCATAATGCGATCACTCATACCAAGCACTTCAGGCATTTCAGATGAGACCAGAATGATGCTCAGTCCTTCTGCCTTAAACTGGTTAATAAGCTGATAGATCTCTTTTTTTGCCCCGACATCCACACCACGAGTCGGTTCATCAAGGATAAGGACTTTAGGACGGGTCATCAGGCCGCGGGCAATAGCCACTTTTTGCTGATTCCCCCCAGATAAGAAACCAATGATTTGGTTCATTGACGGTGTTTTGATATTAAACAGGCGAATAAAATCACTGACAGCCTGTTGTTCATCTTTATGTTTCAGGCTGCCGCCGCCATGGCTGAAGTAACGCAAGGCGGTCAAAGACATATTCTCTTTAACGGACATCCCCAGCACCAGACCGTCTTTTTTCCGATCTTCCGAGATATAAACGATGCCGTTCGCCAGGCCATCTTGCGGAGAATGCGTAACAACCTCATGCCCATCAAGCGTGACATAACCACTGGTACGTTGCAGTGCACCATATAGCACCTTCATGAGCTCTGTACGTCCGGCGCCCATCAACCCGGAAACCCCCAGGATTTCGCCTTTACGTAACGTAAAACTAATGTCATGCACACCTGGTCCGCACAGGTTATCCACCTTCAGGCGAACATCACCAGGCTCATTATCAATATGCGGATATTGCTCTTCGAGTTTGCGCCCAACCATCATTTCTATCAGGCTGTCTTCTGTGAGTGAGCTGACTTCACGTTCGGCAATAAATTGCCCGTCACGAAAAACGGTCACATCGTCACAGATTTCAAAGATCTCTTTCATACGATGCGAGATATACACAATGCCACGCCCTTGAGCTTTCAGCTCACGAATGACATGGAACAACGACTCAGTTTCGGTATCAGTCAGCGCATCCGTTGGCTCATCCATAATGATGACTCGGGATTCAAAACTCAGCACTTTAGCGATTTCAACCATTTGCTGATCGCCGATAGATAAGTCACCCACCAGATAGTCACTGGTAAAACGTAAATTCAGGTGCTTAAGGAGTGCATCGGCTTCGCGATACATACGTTTCCAGTCAATACGCCCAACCCGGTTAACAAACTCGCGGCCAAGAAAAATATTCTCAGCTACAGTCAGTTGCGGGATAAGGTTAAGTTCCTGGTGAATAATGCCAATACCCGCTTCCTGGGAAGCTTTAGGCCCGCTGAATGTTGTCTCTTTTCCCAGCCAAAGAAGTTCTCCGGCATCACGGGAATAGATTCCGGTAAGCACTTTCATCATGGTGGATTTACCCGCACCATTTTCGCCCACCAGCGCCATAACCCGGCCTGGCCAGACATTTAATGAAGCACCTGATAATGCTTTTACGCCCGGGAACGCTTTATCGATCCCTTTGAGTTGCAGTAACGCGTCCATAGAAACCCCTAAAAGGTCACGCCTGCGTGAAGAATAATATTCGCATACGGGGAACACTCCCCGCTGCGAATGACCGCCTTACAATCTGCGGTTTGTTTTTTAAATTTTTCATGAAGGACATAAGTCACTTCAATTTGATTCCCCTGGTGTTGCTGCAGCTGCCTGATTTGCTCAAGCAACGTTTCATGAAGAGTGGGATTGTGCTGCTTAATTTCTTCAGCCAGAGTCACTGCTTCAACCTGCATTTCTTGTATAACCACGCCAAAAACTTGCAAAAAACCAGGCACACCATGAGTCAATGCCAGATCAATACGTTGGGTTGATGCTGGAACAGGAAGCCCTGCATCACCAATGGCGACAGTATCTGTATGCCCCAGACGGGAAATAACAGAAGAAATATCAGCGTTCAGAACAGTGCCTTTTTTCATCTCTACACTCCATCAGCGAAACGTTTCGCTGAAAGAAGTGTAGCGGCTCAAAAGCCTGTTCAACAACTGATGAGTTAAAGAAATGTGATCACCATCGAAACGTTTCGCTGATTTTTACAACCAGAGAATAAAGTGAAGTGAACCATTGTGGGGGAAAATGGTGATATGTGCTGGCTTCCTTGCCAACATCAGAGTGCGTGCGTCAGATTTCGACCTGAGTACCCAGTTCGATAACACGGTTAGGAGGTATTTCAAATTGGTCTGGTGCCCGCAAGGCATTACGCTGCAACAAAATGAACAGTTTGCCACGCAACCGCAGATACCATGGGCGTTTTCCGCCAATAATCAAAGACTCATGCGACATAAAGAAGGAGGTTTCCATCATCCGGCAGGTTAATCCCTCCAGGCCGCAACGATGGAATACTTCTTCTACATTTGGCGTTTCACGCCACCCATAACTGGCGACAACCCGCCAGAACGTAGGTGATAGCTGCTCAATGGATACACGCCGTACATTGTGAACATAGGGTGCATCTTCGGTACGCAGGGTTAGTAAAATCACACGTTCATGCAGTACCTTGTTGTGTTTAAGATTGTGCAACAGGGCAAATGGAATCACATTAAGTGCCCGCGACATATATACCGCAGTACCAGGTACACGAACCGGGGGTGATTTTTCCAGGGAAGCAATCATGGCTTCCAGAGAATTGCCATGTTCATGCATTCGGCGCAGCAGGCGAAAACGCTCGCTTTTCCAGGTAGTCATGACAATAAACATCAGCAAGCCAAGGGTCAGCGGTAACCACCCACCTGACAACACCTTCTGCAAATTAGCTGAGAACAAAGGAATATCAACACTCAGTAATGTTACTAAAATGATTCCCACCACAACCTTGTTCCAGTGCCAATTTTTACGCGCCACAGTACAGGCAAGCATAGAAGTCAGCACCATTGTCCCGGTTACGGCTATACCATAAGCGGCCGCCAGATTGCTGGAGTGTTCAAACCCAATTATCACCAGAACCACGGCGAAATAGAGCATCCAGTTAATGACCGGAATATAAATCTGCCCGGATTCCCGCTCTGAGGTGTGAATTATCTTCATGGGCGACAGATACCCCAAACGCACAGCTTGCCGGGTTAAAGAGAATACACCGGAAATAACAGCCTGAGAGGCGATAACAGTTGCCAGTGTTGCCAGAATCAACAAGGGAATCAAGGCCCAGTCAGGCGCTAACAAGAAGAAGGGATTTTTGATAGTCTCAGGGTTTTTTAGTAATAAGGCTCCCTGACCAAAATAGTTCAAGATTAAAGACGGTAACACCACCGCAAACCAGGCAATCCGAATGGGTAATTTGCCAAAATGCCCCATATCAGCATACAAAGCTTCAACACCAGTAATAGAGAGAACGACTGCCCCTAAGGCCAGGAATGACACTTCTTTATGCTCAATAAAGAAACGCACTGCCCAGATGGGATTAATTGCATTGAGAACTTCCGGATTAGCCAAAATACTTCTGGCACCTAACACAGCAAGCACCGCAAACCAGGTTAGCATAATGGGCGCAAAAAGTTTGCCGACCATTCCTGTACCATGCTTTTGAATCATGAAGAGCAATGTCAGAACAATAATAGAAAGCGGAACAATATAAGGATCCAGTGAAGGAGCCGCAATTTCCAGACCTTCAATGGCAGACATAACCGAAATTGCAGGGGTGATAACCACTTCCCCATAGAAAAAACTGCCGCCAATCAGCCCCATAATAACCAGAACTGACGTCATTTTAGCCGTGGTATTACGCCCGGCAAGCGACATTAATGTCAGTATCCCCCCTTCGCCAGCGTTATCAGCCCGCATAACAAAAGTCAGATATTTGATGGAAACGACAAAAATCAGTAACCAAAAAATCAGAGATAGAAACCCCAATACAGCGCCATATTCAACGCCAAAACCGAACTGACCTGAGAGACATTCACGCAATGTATAAAGTGGACTGGTACCTATATCGCCGTAAACCACCCCGATAGCAGCCAGTGTAACCGCTGGCAAAGCCTGCTTGTTTTCAGTGCTCATAGACTAATCTTTTCGTTTAGATTTAACTCGTGTGCTTAGTCCCTTGGCCCACAAAAAGCGCTCAGTATGCACGATTGTGAAAAAAATCGTACCCCTAAATCGTATTCAGTTAATTTAGCGCAAATTACTTATACACTGATTACTGGCTTATTTTAGTATCTATAACAAACATCTACAGACCACATCATTCCAGTGAGTACTGAGCGATGTAGTGAATCCCAGGGTACAGGACGTAACAACCATGATGAAAAGCAGCATGGTTTACCCGAGATACGCAACCTTTCCCCATGAAGACAGCCTTTATCACGAATAACACAACGAAAAACCAGAGATACTGCAGCATACAGGATGAAGCGTATATACTTCCGATACATCGCATTAACCGGATGAGAAACAGATAAATTATGGTTCAAGCGCATTTACTGGCGGAAAGAATTTCACGCCTCAGCCAGTCACTGGAAAAAGGCTTATATGAACGTCAACATGCCATCAGGTTGTGCCTGCTGGCAGCCCTTAGTGGTGAAAGTGTTTTTCTGTTAGGCCCACCAGGTATTGCCAAGAGTTTGATTGCACGTCGATTGAAATTCGCATTCCGCCATGCCCGTGCTTTCGAATACCTGATGACCCGTTTTTCTACCCCGGAAGAAGTTTTTGGCCCGCTATCCATCCAGGCCTTAAAAGATGAAGGGCGTTATGAGCGCCTTACTGAAGGGTATTTGCCCAGTGCTGAGATTGTTTTTCTCGATGAAATTTGGAAAGCCGGGCCGGCGATACTGAATACATTACTCACAGCGATTAATGAGCGACGGTTTCGTAATGGAGCAAATGAAGCAGCTATTCCTATGCGCCTTCTGGTTACCGCTTCTAACGAACTCCCTGAAGCAGACAGCAGCCTGGAAGCACTGTACGACCGTATGCTTATTCGCTTGTGGCTGGATAAAGTGCAGGAAAAAAATAACTTCCGCGCCATGCTGATAAGCCATCAGGATGAGCATGAAAACCCAGTGGCAGAAGGCCTGCAAGTCTCTGATGAAGAATTTGCCGACTGGCAAAAGGCAATTACTAAAATCACCCTGCCGGATAATGTGTTCGAATTGCTGTTCCAGCTCCGCCAACAGCTGGGGCAACAGCCGGAATCCCCTTATATTTCAGACCGTCGCTGGAAAAAAGCCTTACGTTTATTGCAAGCCTGCGCCTTCTTTAGCGGACGGGAACAGTTATCCCCCATCGATCTTATTCTGCTTAAAGATTGCCTGTGGCACGATATGGACAGTCTCAAAATGGTCCAGCAGCAAATTACGCTTTTGATGACCGGTTCAGCCTGGCAACAAAACACATTGCTGAGTGAACTCAGTGCCATTCAGCAACAGCGACTGATACAACAGCAAAAACAAAGCGAATACAATGCCCTTACCCTTATAAAACAACAAAATACATTTTTTGGACGGCGCCAAAGCTATTCACTTCCCGAAGGGCTGGAAGCAACAACCCTGACACTGGTGCTCCAAAAGTCGCTCAGGCTGCATGATATGAACGTCATTCATATTACGCTGGACCGAATGGCGATGGATCAGTGGTTACAGAAAGGTGGCGAAATTCGTGGCAAACTGAATGGGACAGGCTTTGCTCAACCTTTACAACTTGAGGTCGATAATAAACAACACCTGGTTATTCGTGATGTCAGCATGCAAGGCACCACACTGGCACTCCCCGGGAAACCACAACAGGGACTTCCCGATGATATCAGGCAACAACTGGATGACCTCGAAACCCGTTGGCGTAAACAGCATGCGCTGTTTAATGAGCAACAAAAATGCCTGTTCATTGAAAGTGACTGGTTAGGGCAAATCGAGGCCAGCCTGCAGGATGTAGGCGCGCAAATAAAACAGGCTCGCCAATGCTAACGCTTTCCGCACTGGATACCATGCTGGCCATTAGTGAAACCGGGCTGGTGGAAGAACTGATAGTGACGCTTCTGGCGGCACCACAGTTAATTGCATTTTTTGAGAAATACCCGCGATTAAAAAAAACAGTAAACAACGATCTTCCTCGCTGGCAGGATGAACTTAAATCCCGATTAAACAGTACATTGCTGCCAAAACATCTCGAACAAGAAGTCATGTTATTCCGGGCTGTTCAGTTACAGTCTACAGCACAATTCAGCCAGCAATGTTCAGGTCTCGTCAGCCAACTTACAGAACTGAATTCGTCATTTGCTGCTCAGGGGCTGGAGCTTATAGCTGAAGCTCCCCCTGTCACCCCTGCATTGCATACACTCTTTTTACAACGCTGGCGTGTCAGCCTGATAATGCGCGCAACGACACTTAACAATCAATTATTGGCAGAAGAGCAGGAACGACTTATGGCTGAGTTGCTTAAACGCCTGCAACTCACCCGGCAACTGGACCCATTGCTCAGCGATAATGACCGAACATCAGGCCGTTTATGGGATATGAGCAGCAGTAATCTTGCCACAGAGAATATCAGCCAGTTAATTCAGTACAGCGAGTTCTTAAATACCCAACCTGAGTTAATGCGCCTGGCGGAACAACTTGGCCGGGCAAACGCCGCAAAAAGTGTCCCTAAAAATAATGCACCACCAGAGATGACCCGGGTTATGGTGCGCGAACCCGCCACCGTACCAGAACAAATCGAAGGGCTACACCAGAGCGATGATATTCTGCGGTTACTGCCGCCAGAACTGGCAGCACTGGGTATCTCAGAGCTGGAGTACGAGTTTTACCGCCGGTTACTTGATAAACAATTGATGACCTACCGCCTGCAGGGTGATGCATGGCGGGAAAAAATCGTCCAGCGTCCGTCACACCAGCAAGAAATGGATGAGCAACCCAAAGGGCCGTTTATTGCCTGTGTCGACACCTCAGGCTCTATGGGTGGGTTTAATGAGCAGTGTGCAAAAGCCTTCTGCCTGGCGTTAATGCGCATTGCGCTAAGAGAAGACCGTCGATGCTATGTCATGCTCTTTTCCAGCGAAATAGTCAGTTATGAACTCACCGCAAAAGATGGACTCCAGCAAGCGATACGTTTTCTCAGCCAGCGGTTCCGGGGAGGCACTGATCTCGTCAGATGTTTTGAAGAAGTAGTGAAACACATGCAAACTGCACACTGGGCTGATGCCGATGCTGTGATAATCTCGGATTTTATTGCTCAGCGCCTGCCCGAAGAAGTAATAAACAAAGTCAGACTGTTGCAAAACCAGCACCACCACCGTTTCCATGCTGTTGCAATGTCACCTCATGGCAAGCCCGGCATCATGCGTATTTTCGACCATATCTGGCGGTTTGATACAGGCCCAGGCACTCGTCTGGCCCGTCAGTTCAAACGCCATTTCTGATAGCGCAGGCATACCCGAATGCCCTCACTTTCTTTATTATGCCTGCAGCTAACACCAACAAAGTTTATCTTGCCTGGAATTGCTCATGGAAAACTACTCTCTCGATAATCTTGATCGCGACATCCTCAAGGCCTTAATGGCTAACGCCCGAACGGCTTATGCTGAGCTGGCCAAACAATTTGGCGTCAGCGCAGGGACCATTCATGTGCGGGTTGAAAAAATGAAGCAGGCAGGGATCATCACCGGCACCCGGGTTGATATCAGTCCAAAACAGTTGGGTTACGACGTGTGCTGCTTTATTGGCATTATTTTAAAGAGTGCCAAAGATTACCCTTCCGCGCTGGCCCGGCTGGAAAGTCTTGAAGAGGTGACAGAAGCTTATTACACCACGGGGCATTACAGTATCTTCATTAAAGTGATGTGCAAATCTATTGATGCACTGCAGCAAGTACTTATCAACAAAATTCAGACTATTGATGAGATACAGTCTACGGAAACGCTGATCTCCTTACAGAATCCCATCATGCGGACGATCACGCCTTAATTCATACAAACAAATACCCATATTATCCACAGGTAGATCCCATGCGATTCACAGCGTACAATACGCCACGGTTTGTTGAAGGCAGGAACCATGGCAGAAATAACGTTGATAACTGGCAGTACGCTGGGTAGTGCTGAATATGTCGCAGAACATCTGGCTTCATTGCTGGATGCTGATGGGTTTACCACCCGGACACTTCATGGTCCGGAACTGGAAGCACTCAATCAATCTGGTTACTGGCTGGTCGTAACATCAACTCATGGTGCGGGAGATCTGCCCGATAACCTTCAGCCTTTATATGATGCCATTGAAGCAGGTAAGCCTGATTTAAGTGGTGTGCAGTTCGGGGCGATTGGTATTGGCAGCCGTGAGTATGACACATTCTGCGAAGCAATAGACAAACTGAGCAGCCTGTTGCAGGCTTGTGGTGCACGCCGTCTTGGCGAACCACTAAAAATAAACATTCTTGATCATGAAATTCCGGAAGATCCGGCAGAAGAATGGCTGCTTTCCTGGAAAAATTTACTCCCAAGAGTGTAAAGATCGCGCAGTTGGTTGTGGATAACTCTGCGTAAAAGCTTGGATCAACCAGTAGTTATCCAATGTACAATGATCGTATGTTTTTTGGGGTGTGAGTAAGTCGCTAAACTGATCCCAGCTTATACGGTATGGGATCACCGATCATTCACAGCTAATGATCCACCCTAATCACCTGTATTAAAAGGTGAATAATCACTTATCCACAACATAATGCGATCATAATAAGAGATCATAATAAAACAGATCTCTATATAAAGATCTTCTTTTTAATACCTTCGATCCTGGTGCTTTCTCAATCGACTAAAGTTGAGTAGAATCCCCGGCCCGGGGCAATAAATCCTCTTTCGCAAATTCGCAACAGCGAGGCTTAGTAACCATGTTTTATCCAGATCCTTTTGACGTCATCATCATTGGCGGGGGTCACGCAGGGACTGAAGCAGCAATGGCTGCAGCCCGAATGGGCCAACAGACCCTTTTACTGACACACAATATCGACACTCTGGGGCAGATGTCCTGTAACCCGGCTATTGGCGGTATTGGCAAAGGACATTTGGTTAAGGAAGTGGATGCGCTTGGTGGACTGATGGCGAAAGCTATCGATCAGGCCGGTATCCAGTTTAGGATACTAAACGCCAGCAAAGGCCCCGCAGTGAGAGCAACCCGCGCTCAGGCAGACCGTGTTCTTTACCGACAGGCAGTTCGCACTGCTTTGGAAAACCAGCCAAACCTGATGATCTTCCAACAAGCAGTTGAAGATCTGATTGTCGAAAACGACCAGGTCGTTGGTGCTGTCACCCAAATGGGCCTGAAATTTCGTGCAAAAGCAGTGGTGTTAACTGTCGGGACATTCCTTGACGGCAAAATTCATATTGGCCTGGATAACTACAGCGGTGGCCGGGCTGGCGATCCGCCGTCTATACCACTTTCTCGCCGCTTGCGTGAATTGCCTTTGCGTGTCAGCCGGCTGAAGACAGGAACACCGCCGCGTATTGATGCCCGGACTATCGATTTCTCAGTGCTGGCTCAACAGCATGGGGATAACCCGATGCCGGTCTTTTCTTTCCTGGGTTCTGCAAGCCAACACCCCCAGCAGGTCCCTTGCTATATCACGCATACTAACGAACGCACTCACGACGTGATTCGTAATAATCTGGACCGCAGCCCAATGTATGCTGGTGTGATAGAAGGCATTGGCCCTCGTTATTGTCCGTCGATTGAAGACAAAGTTATGCGTTTTGCTGATCGCAATGCGCACCAGATCTTCCTGGAGCCGGAAGGGCTGACCAGCAACGAAATTTACCCCAACGGGATATCCACCAGCCTGCCGTTTGATGTCCAAATGCAAATTGTTCGCTCTATGGAAGGGATGGCTAATGCAAAGATCGTTCGCCCCGGGTATGCCATTGAGTATGATTTCTTCGATCCGCGTGATCTCAAACCTACACTGGAAAGCAAGTATATCCATGGCCTGTTCTTTGCCGGACAAATCAATGGCACAACAGGTTATGAAGAAGCTGCAGCTCAGGGGTTGCTGGCCGGGCTTAATGCCGGGCGTTATTCTGCAGACCTGGAAGGGTGGTCACCACGCCGTGATCAGGCCTATTTAGGCGTGCTGGTTGATGACCTGTGCACACTGGGTACCAAAGAGCCTTACCGCATGTTTACTTCCCGGGCTGAATATCGCCTGATGTTGAGGGAAGATAACGCAGACTTACGTTTAACCGAGACTGGGCGCGAGCTTGGGCTGGTGGATGATGAGCGCTGGGCACACTTTAACCAGAAACTGGAACACATTGAGCGTGAACGCCAGCGTCTGAAAGAAACCTGGGTTCATCCGGCATCTGAACATGCAACTGAGGTGAATTCACTGCTCAAATCGCCGTTGACCCGTGAAGCCAGTGGTGAAGATTTACTACGCCGCCCGGAAATGACGTACCAGCAGTTAACCTCGCTTTCCCAGTTTGCACCAGCACTGTCAGATGCACAGGCTGCTGAGCAGGTTGAGATTCAGGTTAAGTACGAAGGCTATATTGCCCGTCAGCAGGATGAAATTGAAAAACAACTGCGCAACGAGAATACGGTACTTCCTGCCACGCTGGATTACCGTCAGGTTTCTGGTTTGTCCAATGAAGTTACTGCGAAACTGAATGACCATAAACCGTCATCCATTGGGCAGGCTTCGCGCATTTCAGGTGTCACGCCTGCTGCTATTTCCATTTTGCTGGTGTGGCTGAAAAAACAAGGGTTGCTTCGCCGCACTGCCTGATACTGCTAAGATACAGGTAACTGTCTGGCCAGGGTTAACCTGGCCATTTTTTTATAGGTAACGTTGTGCTCAATATGCTGAATAAACTATCTCATCTGTTGGATGACGCGGGGATTACGCTGTCCTCTCACCAGAAAAGCCAGTTACTGGCTTATGTTGAACTGCTCAACAAATGGAATAAGGCATATAACCTGACTTCCGTGCGTGACCCACAGGAAATGCTGGTGCGCCATATCATGGACAGTATTGTGGTTGCTCCGTATCTGTCAGGGCAGCGTTTTATCGATGTAGGAACTGGCCCTGGACTGCCTGGCGTTCCTCTGGCTATTGTCTGCCCGGATTCACACTTCACTTTACTCGATAGCTTAGGCAAGCGTGTTCGGTTTCTGCGCCAGGTGCAACATGAGCTAAAACTGGAAAACATCACACCAGTGCAAAGCCGGGTAGAAGATTTTCCCGCAGACCCGGCATTTGACGGTGTCCTTAGTCGTGCATTTGCATCGCTGACCGATATGGTGACGTGGTGCCATCATCTTCCTGCTGATAACGGTTTCTTCTATGCCCTGAAAGGCGTGTTACCTCAGGATGAGATAGACGGCCTGCCACAGGGCCTGGCGGTGGAAAAAGTTATTCCTCTGTCAGTACCTGAGCTGGAAGGTGAGCGTCATCTGGTGATTATTCGACCAAAAAAAAATTAATATTTATCAAAAAAAGTGGAAATACAGTTGTTTCTTAATCGTTAAAAAAGCCGTGCTAAATCAGTGTAATAGTTGGTTACATGTCACAATTTTTTTACTACTTATTTCCCGATAATTAACGTCACTCTTTTTGTTAACTTTATAAATAGTAAACATGGCAAATATGAGCGAGCAAAAGATACAGTCTGTTAGAAGAGAGTAAAAGTTAAATTTTTTAGTTAAATGTCAATAAAAGGTTTTTATTGTGTTTTAGGCTTTTTTCTAAAAATATTTAAATAATGCACTTATTTTTCATAAGGATATGTTTTTTGTTTTCCAGTTTATTCTTAAATTGATGAGCAGAAAATTGTTGGATTTGTGATCGGTGGCACGCTTTTAACGACATGGTTACCACTTAATTGGTAATTTTGGTGAACTGATTGCGGTTTGAACAAAACTTTAGAAAAAAGGCGCACAGAAAATTATTTAAACATTTGTTCACCTTTTTGCTACTTATTGTTTGAATTCACGTGTTCGCCCCGTATAATTTGCTCGCTTTTTGGAACTTGACTCTGAGCCATAAAGACAGTTTTATACGACTCGCGACATACCTCAAAGGGAGCAGGAGTTATTCACGTTATGTCAGTGTCGCTCATGAGTAGAAACGTAGCGCTTAAGCTTCTGTTCGTTCAATTTTTGGCTTTGATAGCAAGTGGATTGCTTTTTTGCCTCAAAGACCCCGTATGGGGAGCTTCCGCTCTTGGTGGAGGTGTGGCGGTTTGGCTGCCTAACGTAGTTTTTATGATTTTTGCCTGGCGTCATCAGGCGCAAACATTCACTAAAGGTCGTCTGGCCTGGTCGTTCGCCATTGGCGAAGGCGTAAAAGTAGTGGCAACGTTTGCTATTCTGGTTGTGGCGTTGGGCGTATTTAAGGCGGTTTGGCTGCCGCTGATAGTGACATGGTTATTGGTGCTGGTTGTACAGATACTGGCACCAGCTGTAATTAACAACAAAGGGTAAGAGGCATCATGTCTGCAGGAGAAATCTCTACACCGCAGGAATACATAGGTCACCATCTGCATAACTTACAGATAGACCTGCGTACATTCTCAATGGTGGATCCGCAAAACCCCCCGGCCACATTCTGGACGCTGAATATTGACTCCATGTTTTTCTCAGTGGTTCTGGGTTTGTTGTTCCTGGTTATTTTCCACCGTGTTGCGAAACGTGCAACGACGGGCGTGCCAGGCAAATTCCAGACAGCGGTTGAATTAATCGTTGGTTTTGTTCATGGCAGTGTCAAAGACATGTACCATGGCAAAAGCAAGGTTATTGCACCGTTGGCCCTGACGATTTTTGTCTGGGTCTTCCTGATGAACCTGATGGACTTGCTGCCAATCGACTTGCTGCCATTTATTGCCGAGCATGTCCTTGGCCTGCCGGCGTTGCGTGTTGTTCCGTCTGCTGATGTGAACGTCACTTTGTCCATGGCATTGGGTGTCTTCGTTCTTATTCTTTTCTACAGCATCAAAATGAAAGGCGTTGGTGGCTTCGCGAAAGAGTTGACGCTCCAGCCGTTCAATCATCCGGTGTTTATTCCCGTGAACCTGATTCTGGAAGGGGTCAGTTTATTGTCCAAACCTGTTTCTCTTGGTTTGCGACTGTTCGGTAACATGTATGCGGGTGAGCTGATTTTCATTCTGATTGCTGGTCTGTTGCCGTGGTGGTCACAGTGGTTGCTTAACGTTCCGTGGGCTATCTTCCACATCCTGATCATTACGCTGCAAGCCTTCATTTTCATGGTTCTGACGATTGTCTATCTGTCGATGGCATCTGAAGAGCATTAATTTTACTAACACTACTACTGCGTTTTAACTGAAACAAACTGGAGACTGTCATGGAAAACCTGAATATGGATCTGCTGTACATGGCTGCCGCTGTGATGATGGGTCTGGCGGCAATCGGTGCTGCGATCGGTATCGGCATCCTCGGGGGTAAATTTCTGGAAGGCGCTGCACGCCAGCCTGATCTGATTCCTCTGCTGCGTACACAGTTCTTTATCGTTATGGGTCTTGTGGATGCTATCCCGATGATCGCTGTGGGTCTGGGTCTGTACGTGATGTTCGCCGTCGCGTAGTGAGCATTGCTTTAAAACTAAAGCAATATCAGAACATTAACTAGATAAGAGGCATTGTGCTGTGAATCTTAACGCAACAATCCTCGGCCAGGCCATCGCGTTTGTCCTGTTTGTTCTGTTCTGCATGAAGTATGTCTGGCCGCCGTTAATGGCTGCCATTGAAAAACGTCAAAAAGAAATTGCTGACGGACTTGCTTCAGCCGAACGAGCTAAAAAGGACCTTGACCTTGCACAGGCCAACGCGACCGACCAGCTGAAAAAAGCGAAAGCTGAAGCTCAGGTCATTGTTGAGCAGGCGAACAAGCGCCGTTCTCAGATTCTGGAAGAAGCAAAAGCGGAAGCAGAACAGGAACGTAACAAAATCGTGGCACAGGCTCAGGCCGAAATCGACGCTGAACGTAAACGTGCCCGCGAGGAACTGCGTAAGCAAGTCGCTCAACTGGCTATCGTTGGTGCCGAGAAGATTATTGAACGTTCCGTGGATGAAGCTGCTAACAGCGACATCGTTGATAAACTGGTCGCTGAACTGTAAGGAGGGAGGGGCTGATGTCTGAATTTGTTACTGTAGCTCGCCCCTACGCCAAAGCAGCTTTTGACTTTGCGGTTGAACACCAGAATGTGGATCGCTGGCAGGAAATGCTGGCGTTTGCCGCAGAGGTGTCCAAGAACGAACAGGTGGCTGGGCTGATTTCAGGTGCACTGGCACCTGAAACACTGGCTGCATCGTTTATCGCTATTTGTGGTGACCAGGTAGATACCCATGCCCAAAACCTGATTAAGGTAATGGCTGAAAATGGGCGTCTGTCGGTTCTTCCTGATGTTCTTGAGCAGTTTGTTCTGTTGCGCGCAGCCCTTGAGGCCACAGTTGAAGTTGATGTGACTTCAGCCAGCGCGTTAAGCGAAGAACAGCTTTCGAAAATTAGCGCCGCGATGGAAAAACGTCTGTCTCGCAAAGTGAAGCTGAATTGCAAAATTGATAAGTCTGTAATGGCAGGTATTGTCATTCGTGCGGGTGATATGGTCATTGACGGTAGCGTCCGTGGTCGTCTTGAACGCCTGGCAGACGTCTTGCAGTCTTAAGGGGACTGGAGCATGCAACTGAATTCCACCGAAATCAGCGAACTGATCAAGCAGCGCATTGCTCAGTTCAACGTGGTGAGTGAAGCTCACAACGAAGGTACTATTGTTTCTGTAAGTGACGGTGTTATCCGTATCCACGGCCTGGCCGAGGTAATGCAGGGTGAAATGATCTCTCTGCCGGGTAACCGTTACGCTATCGCACTGAACCTGGAGCGCGACTCCGTAGGTGCAGTTGTGATGGGTCCGTATGCTGACCTTGCCGAAGGCATGAAAGTTAAGTGTACTGGCCGTATTCTTGAAGTACCGGTAGGTAATGGCCTGCTGGGTCGTGTTGTTAACACCCTGGGTGAACCTATTGATGGTAAAGGCCCGGTTGAACACGATGGCTTCTCACCTGTTGAAGCTATCGCGCCTGGCGTTATCGAACGTCAGTCTGTCGACCAGCCTGTACAGACCGGTTATAAATCTGTCGATGCCATGATTCCAATCGGTCGTGGTCAGCGTGAGTTGATCATCGGTGACCGTCAGACGGGTAAAACTGCTCTGGCTGTCGATGCCATCATCAACCAGCGTGATTCCGGTATCAAATGTGTGTACGTGGCTATCGGCCAGAAAGCGTCCACCATTGCTAACGTGGTTCGTAAACTGGAAGAACATGGCGCACTGAAAAACACCGTTGTGGTTGTTGCTTCTGCGTCTGAATCTGCTGCACTGCAATACCTGGCACCTTATGCCGGTTGTGCAATGGGTGAATACTTCCGTGACCGCGGCGAAGACTCCCTGATTGTTTATGATGACCTGTCCAAACAGGCTGTCGCTTACCGTCAGATTTCTCTGCTGCTTCGTCGTCCGCCTGGACGTGAAGCATTCCCAGGCGACGTATTCTACCTGCACTCCCGTTTGCTGGAACGTGCTGCGCGTGTAAACGCTGAATACGTTGAAGCTTTCACTAAAGGTGAAGTTAAAGGGAAAACCGGTTCACTGACCGCATTGCCGATTATCGAAACCCAGGCGGGTGACGTTTCCGCATTCGTTCCGACCAACGTAATTTCTATTACAGATGGTCAGATCTTCCTGGAAACCAACCTGTTCAACTCCGGTATTCGTCCGGCAGTTAACCCGGGTATCTCTGTATCCCGTGTGGGTGGTGCAGCGCAGACCAAGATCATGAAAAAACTGTCCGGTGGTATTCGTACCGCACTGGCACAGTATCGTGAACTGGCGGCGTTCTCCCAGTTTGCTTCTGACCTTGATGATGCAACGCGTAAGCAGTTGGATCACGGCCAGAAAGTAACCGAGTTGCTGAAACAGAAACAGTATGCGCCGATGTCCGTTGCGCAGCAGTCTCTGGTTCTGTTCGCGGCTGAACGTGGTTACCTCAGTGACGTCGAGCTGGCGAAAGTCGGTAGCTTCGAAGCTGCACTGCTGGCATACGTTGACCGTGAGCACGCTCCGCTGATGCAAGAAATCGACCAAACTGGGTCTTACAACGATGAAATCGAAGGAAAGCTGAAAGGCATCCTCGATTCCTTCAAAGCAACCCAGTCCTGGTAACGTCTGCGGCTTGTCTCTCGGGGCAAGCCGTTAGGCATTGAGGAGAAGCTCATGGCCGGCGCAAAAGAGATACGTAGTAAGATCGCAAGCGTCCAGAACACGCAAAAGATCACTAAAGCGATGGAGATGGTCGCCGCTTCCAAAATGCGTAAATCGCAGGAGCGCATGGCGTCCAGCCGTCCTTATGCAGAGACCATGCGCAAAGTGATTGGTCACCTTGCTAATGGTAATCTGGAATACAAGCACCCTTACCTGGAAGAGCGCGACGTAAAACGCGTGGGTTTTCTGGTAGTGTCGACTGACCGTGGTCTGTGTGGCGGCTTGAACATTAACTTGTTCAAAAAGTTGCTCAACGAAATGAAAGAATTGTCTGAGAAAGGCATTCAGAGTGATTTAGCACTGATTGGCTCTAAAGGTGTTTCTTTCTTTAATTCTGTTGGCGGCAGTGTCGTTGCACAGGTAACAGGCATGGGGGATAACCCTGCTCTGTCAGAACTGATCGGTCCGGTTAAGGTGATGTTGCAGGCCTACGATGAAGGCCGTCTGGACAAGCTTTATGTTGTCAGCAACAAATTTATTAACACCATGTCTCAGGTTCCGACCATCACTCAGCTGCTGCCTTTACCGGCATCAGAAGATGGTGATTTAAAACGTAAATCCTGGGATTACCTGTACGAACCTGATCCGAAAGCGCTGCTGGATACCCTGTTGCGCCGTTATGTCGAATCGCAAGTTTATCAGGGCGTGGTAGAAAACCTGGCCAGCGAACAGGCCGCACGTATGGTTGCGATGAAAGCTGCAACCGATAATGGCGGCAACCTGATCAAAGAGCTGCAGTTGGTTTACAACAAAGCTCGTCAGGCCAGCATTACTCAGGAACTCACCGAGATTGTCTCGGGGGCCGCCGCGGTTTAACCAGGTTTACGAATTACGTAGAGGATTCAAGATGGCAACTGGAAAGATTATCCAGGTAATCGGCGCCGTGGTGGACGTCGAGTTTCCTCAGGATGCCGTACCAAGAGTGTACGATGCCCTTGAGGTAATGAATGGTAAAGAGCGCCTGGTGCTGGAAGTTCAGCAGCAGCTGGGTGGTGGTGTTGTTCGTACTATCGCAATGGGTTCTTCCGACGGTCTGCGTCGTGGCCTGGAAGCGAAAGACCTTGAACACCCGATTGAAGTCCCGGTTGGTAAAGCAACACTTGGCCGTATCATGAACGTACTGGGCGAGCCGGTCGACATGAAAGGCGACATCGGCGAAGAAGAACGTTGGGCTATTCACCGTGAAGCACCGAGTTACGAAGACCTGGCTAACTCCCAGGATCTGCTGGAAACTGGTATCAAAGTTATCGACCTGATTTGCCCGTTTGCAAAAGGCGGTAAAGTTGGTCTGTTCGGTGGTGCTGGTGTAGGTAAAACCGTAAACATGATGGAGCTGATCCGTAACATCGCGATCGAACACTCCGGTTACTCAGTGTTTGCGGGCGTTGGTGAACGTACCCGTGAAGGTAACGACTTCTACCACGAAATGACCGATTCCAACGTTCTGGATAAAGTATCCCTGGTTTACGGCCAGATGAACGAGCCGCCGGGAAACCGTCTGCGCGTTGCACTGACCGGCCTGACCATGGCTGAGAAATTCCGTGACGAAGGCCGTGACGTTCTGCTGTTCGTCGATAACATCTATCGTTATACCCTGGCCGGTACAGAAGTATCCGCTCTGCTGGGCCGTATGCCTTCCGCGGTAGGTTATCAGCCAACACTGGCGGAAGAAATGGGTGTTCTTCAGGAACGTATCACTTCAACCAAAACCGGTTCTATTACCTCCGTACAGGCGGTATACGTACCTGCGGATGACTTGACTGACCCGTCACCAGCCACCACCTTTGCGCACCTTGACGCAACCGTGGTACTGAGCCGTCAGATTGCTTCTCTGGGTATCTACCCGGCAGTTGACCCGCTGGACTCAACCAGCCGTCAGCTGGACCCACTGGTTGTTGGTCAGGAACACTATGATGTTGCCCGTGGCGTGCAGTCTATTCTGCAACGTTACCAGGAACTGAAAGACATCATCGCCATTCTGGGGATGGATGAACTGTCAGAAGAAGATAAGCTGGTGGTAGCTCGCGCGCGTAAAATTCAGCGCTTCCTGTCTCAGCCGTTCTTCGTGGCAGAAGTCTTTACTGGTTCTCCGGGTAAATACGTTTCGCTGAAAGATACCATCCGTGGCTTTAAAGGCATTATGGACGGTGAATACGATCACCTGCCGGAACAAGCGTTCTACATGGTTGGTTCCATCGACGAAGCCGTGGAAAAAGCCAAGAAACTTTAACGCCGTAATCGGAGGGTGATATGGCTATGACTTACCACCTGGATGTCGTCAGCGCAGAACAGCAGATGTTTACTGGTCTGGTTGAGAAAATCCAGGTTACAGGTAGTGAAGGTGAACTGGGTATTTACCCGGGGCACGCTCCGCTGCTTACTGCCATTAAGCCTGGTATGATCCGCATCGTTAAACAGCATGGCCATGAAGAGTTTATCTATCTTTCTGGCGGCATTCTGGAAGTACAGCCTGGCACGGTAACCGTGCTGGCTGATACGGCAATTCGCGGCCAGGATCTGGATGAAGCCAGAGCCATGGAATCGAAACGCAGAGCAGAAGATCACATTCGTAATTCTCACGGTGACGTGGATTACGCACAAGCTTCTGCTGAGCTGGCGAAAGCCATCGCGAAACTGCGTGTTATTGAATTGACTAAAAAAGCGATGTAACACCGGCTTGAAGCACGTAAAAAGCCAGCCTGGGCAACCCGGCTGGCTTTTTTATTGCGAGCGGAAGTCAGGTGAATATTGGAAATAAAACACTTTTTCTTTTTTATGTGATCTGTATCTCAAAATTCTTGATCGTGATGAACAAGAAGCGTACACTTTTTTTTGTGAGATGAGTCACAAAATTTAATTCACCGATTAGGATGCCACCATGAAACTGATTAACAAAATCATCGCTATTTTTAATAACATGAGTTTCTCATTTGGTACTTTCCATCTGTGATAGTTGTTCTTCGCCAGACTGCCAAAACATAGCTTTGCGAAGATATCCGGATATAAAAAAGGTCGCCCTGATGGCGACCTTTTGCATGTATTAAGCAGGTTTATTTTTTCTGCAGGAATGACCCCAAATCAAACGTACCATCCGGCTTACGTAGCAGTGGTTCAGGCATCGTTAGTGATAAAAAATCTGTTGCCTTAATCTCCTTACCAGCACTGTTCACACTTTTCCCCTGATGGATAAAGTAATTTGATTTATCCACGTCACCAGTAACTGCGTCGTCATACTTAGCTGGCGCGGTGCGCAGTGATTTGTTGCCTTTGAATACTCCCTGCGTTTCAGGCCCACCGTAAGGGCTTGGGCGGAAGATAAAGTTAAAGCGCTGGTTATCCATTGCTGTATTGTTTTCAACGATTAAGCGCCCGGGGTTAAAGTTATCGGTGAAACCGTCCAGGTGGTTACCTATAGCGATACTGTTACGAATCTGGTGAGCGACTGGTTGGCCTTCACCACCGAGTTTGAAACCGTTACTGGTGTTGTTGCGGGCAATGGAATTTTCGATAACCACAACCCCGTTCGGACCGTCTTCAATTTTGTTGAACAAATCAAAACCATCATCCACGTTATTGTGGGCGTAACAACCCTCCAGACGGTTCCCTTCCCCTACGCGCATTTTCACTGCAAACCCATCGGCATTGATTTTGCCCGGGTCTTCATTACCCCATGATTCAGAGTTAACAATACGGTTATAACTGGCCCATAGTGGGCGACCAATCTTATCTGGTGAAGAGATTTGAATACCCGTGTCATCATTATGGTAAGCCATTACATTCTCAACCAGATTATGACTACCGGTAATCCGCAGACTCTTGTCTGTAACATCAATGCCTTGAATGTTCCAGTAACTGGCTTCCAGTAACACACCATGAATAACCGCTTTACCCTCGGCCTCCAGTGTTTTGGGCTTATCTGCCAGGCCACTGGCTGAAATTGGAATAGTGATACCGGCGTAATCACCCGGCAACAGCATGAGCGTTCCACCAGGTGGAAGCATATTAACCGCGGAGGCTAAATCGAGCGGTGAAACTGATGTCCCGGCGTTATCTGCTTTTCCCTGAGGGCCAGCATAAATACGTTCACTGGAGCTGAGTGCTATTTTTTCTACCACCAGCTTTTGGACCACAGACTTGTCTGGTGCATTTGCAGGTGTGAAGGCCAGGGAAAACTGGTTGCCGTTCGCAAGAGATGTGGGTTGAGTCATCATCTCCCCGGCTTTTACGGTTTTATTAGCCCCGATCACCACTTCATTTTGTGTAACTGACCAGGTGCCATCGTAATTGGCCCGGGCCTGTACCACATAGTCATTACCGGCAGATTTATCAGAAGATGCAATTTGCGCCACGACAGGCCAGGGTTTTGCCACCCAGGCCGGAGATGCTTTGGTCTCTGCGGGGGTGGTAGTCAGCGTGGCATCTGAAATGGTGATTTTGGCATTACGCGAAGCAAAGAACCCCACGTAATAATGTTGCTTATCCTGCACTGTTACACTGTCTGCGCCTTTTACTTGCTGGCTTACCCAGTCATTACTTCCTGCTGGTGCCCAGGAGGTAATATAGCCATCATTAGTGCGCTGTAATTTAAGGCGGAAAGTCCCTGTTTTCGCCAGGCTGATTTGTTCTTTGTAACTTTTCTTCGTGATAGCCGCACCAGCATTACCCCATGGCTGGGATACACCCTGGCGATACATTGCCTGTATTTTTACATGGTCAGTATCTTTGCGGTCCTGGGTCATAATGGCATTCATAACCATATTGGATGCCGCAGGAAACTCTTCATAACCGGGTTTTAATGGGTTCTGGCGTGGTTTACCCAGAATATCGCGTACCAGTAACCCTGCTCCTTCCTGAGCCGCAGGTTTGGCACCATTTTCCGGGCCAAACTGATTCACAGTGACAGTGGCCTGCAAAGAGAAGTTTTGATCTGCCGGGAGTTGGGTATAGAAAAATGTCAGTCCATCGTGGGAGTTGGCAATTTTCCCACCCCGGCTTTCAATGGTTACTGGCTGGGATAAATCCGCTTTGCTGGTGGTATCCAGTTTGTTACCCGCAATAGTGACATCATTAACACCCACTTTTTCGGGCAGAACATTAGAGGAAAAATTCACATCTGTGGATTGCCCAAAAGTAATAGCATGCCAGATATGCGGTTGTTGTTGGGCATAAACCGGTGCAGAAAGCACCACACCACAAAGTGTTAGGGCAAAAGGAAGTTTTGACACTGTTGTCTCTCCGTATTGATTTGCCCGCATTATTACTAAAATGAAACACTGTTTCTTTTATGTTTATCACAAAGGTTGATTTTTGAAATGCTGTTTTATTGGCCAGGAATGGTTGTTTATTTTGAAACTAAAAATAAGTGTTAAACCATCATGTTACTACTGATTTTTACAGCGTTTTAACGCAATTAACCGGGTAATAAAGTCAATATTGTGCAATAAGAGGAAAACCATGGCGGATTTAGCAACAATGTGTTTTATGATGCAAAATATGTAGCATTTATAACGCTAAATAGTTTTACTTCTTTCATCGTAATTAGTCAGGACGCCTATGTTAAATCGTTCGATGAGCGTGGTTATCCTTGCCGCTGGTAAAGGCACCCGCATGTATTCCGACCTTCCGAAAGTTCTTCATCATCTGGCTGGAAAGCCAATGGTGCAGCATGTTATTGACGCCGCGACCCAAATTGGAGCAAATCACATTCATTTGGTTTATGGGCATGGCGGTGATTTGCTCAGGAAAACACTTACCGAACCCCGGTTGAACTGGGTATTACAGGCGGAGCAATTGGGTACGGGCCATGCAATGCAGCAGGCTGCCCCCGCTTTTGCGGACGATGAAGATATCCTGATGCTGTACGGAGATGTTCCGCTGATTAGTGTGGAAACACTGCAAAAACTGTGTGAAGCGAAGCCTGAAGGTGGGATTGGCCTGTTAACGGTGAGCCTGGATAATCCTGCAGGTTATGGGCGAATCACCCGTGAAAATGGCAACGTGACCGGTATTGTTGAGCAAAAAGATGCCAGTGAAGAACAACTGAAAATCCAGGAAATAAACACCGGAATTCTGGTTGCCAGTGGTCGCGACCTCAAACGCTGGCTGGCGAATCTCAGCAATAACAATGCCCAGGGCGAATATTATATTACCGATATTATCGCTATGGCGTGGTCTGAAGGGCGCATGATTAAGGCAGTGCATCCGGCTCGCCTGAGTGAAGTTGAAGGGGTGAATAACCGCCTGCAACTGGCTCGCCTTGAGCGGGTATACCAAACTGAGAATGCAGAGCGCTTACTGCTGGCTGGGGTGATGCTGCGGGATCCGACTCGTTTTGATTTGCGTGGTAGTCTGGAACATGGGCGCGATGTAGAAATTGACCCGGGCGTTATCATCGAAGGCCAGGTAAAACTGGGCAATCGGGTAAAAATTGGCGCGGGTTGTATTATTAAAAACAGCGTAATTGGTGATGATTGCGAACTCAGCCCGTACACGGTAATAGAAGACGCACAACTGGCGCCTGCCTGTACTGTTGGCCCGTTTGCCCGCTTGCGCCCGGGAGCTGAGCTGGGTGAAGGTGCCCATGTCGGTAACTTTGTTGAAATGAAAAAGGCACGCCTGGGTAAAGGTTCAAAAGCAGGCCATCTGACTTACCTTGGCGATGCGGATATTGGTAACAACGTCAATATTGGCGCGGGTACTATCACCTGTAATTACGATGGTGCCAATAAGCACCAGACCCACATTGGTGACGATGTGTTTGTCGGTTCAGATACGCAATTGGTGGCACCTGTCAGTGTCGCGAAAGGCGCAACCATTGGCGCAGGTACAACGGTTACGCGTAATGTAGGCGAAAATGAACTGGTGATAACCCGGGTACCACAAAGGCATATTGCTGGCTGGTCTCGCCCGGTTAAGAAGAAGTAATAGCAGCATTCTCTGCAGTGGGCTTCGGTTCGCTGTTGAAGGGCGAGGATAAAAAAACAACCCGCCCGCACGCAAAATGCGTGCAATAAAAATATAACCCCACTCTCTACAAGGCTCGGGGACCGGGAAACCGGATATACAGGTCAGCGACAACGCATGGCGTAATGCCATTATCAGGACTAAAAACTATGTGTGGAATTGTTGGCGCGGTCGCGCAACGTGATATTGCTGAAATCCTTCTCGAAGGATTACGTCGTCTTGAATACCGCGGGTATGACTCAGCCGGTCTGGCTGTCGTGGATAACGAAGGGCATATGACGCGTCTGCGTCGCCTGGGAAAAGTACAAATGCTGGCACAGGCAGCGGAAGAACACCCGTTATATGGCGGTACCGGTATTGCTCACACTCGTTGGGCAACTCATGGAGAACCCTCAGAAAGCAATGCGCACCCGCATGTCTCTGACTACATTGTTGTGGTTCACAACGGCATCATTGAAAACCACGAGCCTTTGCGTGAATTACTGGTATCCCGTGGTTATGTCTTTGTTTCCGAAACAGACACCGAAGTTATCGCTCACCTGGTCCACTGGGAAATGCAACAGGGTGGTTCATTGCGTGATGCGGTAATGCGGTCTATACCGCAGCTACGTGGCGCTTATGGCACGGTCATTATGGACATTCGCCATCCTGACACTCTGCTGGCAGCCCGCTCAGGTAGCCCGCTGGTGATTGGCCTGGGTATGGGCGAAAACTTTATTGCTTCTGACCAACTGGCGCTGTTGCCAGTGACCCGCCGTTTTATCTTTCTGGAAGAAGGCGATATCGCTGAAGTGACTCGCCGCAGTGTGACGATTTTTGATACCACCGGTAAAGAGGTCACCCGTCCGGATATCGAATCCAGCCTGCAGTATGACGCCGGTGATAAAGGCGTTTACCGCCATTACATGCAAAAAGAGATCTACGAACAACCCAATGCTATCAAAAGCACGCTGACTGGTCGTATTGCTCATAATGCCATTGATTTCAGCGAACTGGGGCCACAGGGTGATGAGCTGCTTGCTCAGGTTGAGCATATTCAAATTATCGCCTGTGGCACATCCTATAACTCCGGAATGGTTTCTCGTTACTGGTTTGAGTCGCTGGCGGGCATTCCTTGTGATGTCGAAATTGCATCTGAATTCCGTTACCGCAAATCTGCTGTACGGCATAACAGCCTGATGATCACACTTTCACAATCTGGTGAAACTGCTGATACGCTGGCTGCATTGCGTTTGTCCAAAGAACTGGGTTACCTGGGTTCACTGGCTATTTGTAACGTACCGGGCTCTTCTCTGGTGCGTGAATCTGACCTGGCGTTAATGACCAAAGCTGGCACTGAAATTGGTGTTGCATCCACCAAAGCGTTCACCACGCAACTGACAGTATTACTGATGCTGGTGGGTAAACTCTCCCGTCTGAAAGGCCTGGATGCTTCCGTTGAGCAGAATATCGTGCATGGTTTGCAGGCACTGCCAAACCGCATTGAACAAATGCTCTCCCAGGACAAGCGTATTGAAGCACTGGCGGAGAATTTCTCAGACAAGCACCATGCGCTGTTCCTTGGGCGTGGCGATCAGTACCCAATTGCGCTCGAGGGCGCACTTAAACTGAAAGAGATCTCCTATATTCACGCTGAAGCTTATGCGGCTGGTGAACTCAAACATGGCCCGCTGGCGCTGATTGATGCAGATATGCCGGTTATTGTTGTGGCGCCCAATAACGATCTGTTGGAAAAATTAAAATCCAACATTGAAGAAGTGCGTGCCCGTGGCGGCCAGTTGTATGTGTTTGCTGATCAGGACGCTGGTTTTGCCAGCAGTGACAACATGCATATCATTTCTCTGCCACATGTTGAAGAAGTGATTGCGCCTGTCTTCTATACTGTTCCGTTGCAGCTGTTGGCTTACCATGTCGCCTTGATTAAAGGCACCGATGTGGATCAGCCGCGTAATCTGGCAAAATCCGTTACCGTCGAATAATTTTTTATTCATTCTGCCTTACCAAAAAGAGAAAGCCTGTCTTCGGATGGGCTTTTTTACCTTTCAGACACTATCTTTTAAACACACAAAAAGAGTCTGAAAAGGAGAACGTGATGAAACGTGTACAGCATCATTACACTGTTAATGTCGAATGGACGGGCAATAGAGGCGAAGGAACATCTGCTTACCGCACCTACAGTCGTGACCATATCATTAGTGCCGGAGATGGGGATAAAGCGGCCATTGCCGGGTCAGCAGATCCTGCTTTTTTAGGTGACCCGGCCCGCTGGAACCCGGAAGAACTATTAGTTGCGGCAACATCTGCATGCCACAAGTTGTGGTACCTGCATTTATGTGCTGATGCCGGCATTGTGGTTCAGTCCTACACCGACAACCCGGAAGGTACGATGGTTGAGGAGCCGGAAGGGCGGTTTACTCAAATACAGCTAAAACCCTGCGTGACGATTCGTGCTCAGGATGATGTGGAACTTGCCCGCAGTCTGCATCATAAAGCGCATCAATACTGCTTTATTGCTAACTCGCTTAATTTCCCGGTTTTCTGTGAGCCAGAAATCAAACAAGCCTGACCTGTAACCTGTTTTTTTGCCCCTGTTTTTGTCCTTAAATCAAAAATAAGGAGGATAATCAGCAGGGGTGATGAGCATGAATTATACTCCTCTGACAAGAATATGATGTTTTTATTACAGTGTTTATCCTTGATCTATAAGGATAAAAACAGCCAAATCTTTCGTTGTCATAAAACTGTAATATTTAATACATTTTACTGTCATCTGTTTGTCCTATTTTGCACACCGTAATCATTCTAAATAGAAAACAGATTCAATACCTCTGCTGGAGACATTATGAACATTATGCGTACCACTGTCGCAACTGTTGTCGCCGCGACCTTATCTCTGAGCGCTTTCTCTGCATTAGCAGCAGCCAGCCTGACCGGAGCCGGAGCTACGTTTCCTGCACCGGTTTACGCAAAATGGGCTGACACGTACCAAAAAGAAACCGGTAACAAAGTCAATTACCAGGGAATTGGCTCATCTGGTGGTGTAAAACAAATTACTGCTCATACCGTTGACTTTGGTGCATCTGACGCCCCGTTGTCTGATGAAAGGCTGGAAAAAGAAGGTTTGTTCCAGTTCCCGACAGTGATTGGTGGTGTTGTTTTGGCTGTAAACCTGCCGGGTATTAAATCTGGTGAACTGGTGCTGGATGGTAAAACACTGGGCGATATCTATCTGGGCAATATTAAAAAGTGGGATGACCCAGCTATTGCCAAACTCAATCCAGGCATGAAACTGCCCGCTCAGAATATCGCAGTGGTTCGCCGTGCGGATGGTTCTGGCACTTCTTTTGTTTTCACCAGCTACCTTGCAAAAGTCAATGCTGAGTGGAAAGAGAAAGTCGGTACCGGAACAACCGTCAAGTGGCCAACTGGTCTGGGCGGTAAAGGTAACGATGGTATTGCTGCATTTGTACAGCGCCTGCCTGGCGCAATTGGCTATGTGGAATACGCCTATGCCAAACAAAACAATCTGGCTTACACCAAACTGGTGTCAGCAGATGGTCAGCCTGTTAGCCCAACGGAAGAAAGCTTCTCCAATGCGGCTAAAGGGGCTGACTGGAGCAAATCCTTTGCACAGGATTTGACTAATCAAAAAGGGGCTGATGCGTGGCCTGTCACCTCTACCACTTTTATTTTGGTTCACAAAGAGCAGAAGAAACCTGAAAGCGGTATTGAAGTGCTGAAGTTCTTTGACTGGGCTTATAAAAAAGGTGGTAAAGAGGCTACAGACCTGGACTATGCAACCTTACCTGACAGCGTTGTCGAGCAGGTTCGCGCGGCATGGAAAACCAGCGTAAAAGACAGCAACGGTAAGCCGTTGTATCAGTAATTTGGATGTTACCTTTCCCGGAAAATCAGCATAATAGCTGGCTTTCCGGGCTCAATCAGAAGAGTAATATATGGCTGCAACAAAGCCTGCGTTTAATCCCCCAGGCAAAAAGGGCGATATGATCTTCAGCGCACTGGTCAGACTGGCTGCGCTGATTGTGTTATTTCTGCTGGGTGGCATTATTGTCTCCCTTATCTTTTCCTCATGGCCAAGTATCCAGAAATTCGGCTTTTCCTTCCTGTGGACCAAAGACTGGGATGCGCCGAATGATATTTACGGTGCGCTGGTGCCCATTTACGGCACACTGGTTACATCGTTTATTGCTCTGCTGATTGCGGTGCCAGTGAGTTTCGGTATTGCGTTATTTCTTACTGAACTCGCGCCGGGCTGGTTGCGCCGCCCGCTGGGTATTGCCATTGAATTGCTGGCGGCTATTCCCAGTATTGTTTATGGCATGTGGGGGTTGTTTATCTTTGCACCGCTGTTTGCGACCTATTTCCAGGCCCCCGTGGGGGACATCCTTTCTTCTGTTCCTATTGTTGGCGCACTGTTTTCAGGCCCGGCCTTCGGAATTGGGATCCTGGCTGCGGGTGTGATCCTGGCAATTATGATTATCCCTTACATCGCTGCCGTTATGCGCGATGTGTTCGAACAAACCCCCACACTAATGAAAGAGTCTGCCTATGGTATTGGCTGCACAACGTGGGAGGTTATCTGGCGTATAGTTCTGCCATTTACCAAAAATGGGGTGATCGGCGGGGTGATGCTGGGGCTTGGTCGCGCACTGGGTGAAACCATGGCAGTAACCTTTATTATCGGGAATACCTACCAACTGGACAGCCCTTCTCTGTATATGCCAGGTAACAGTATCACCTCCGCGCTGGCTAACGAATTTGCTGAAGCGGAATCTGGCCTGCATGTTGCGGCATTGATGGAACTGGGCCTGATTCTGTTTGTTATCACCTTTATTGTACTGGCGATATCTAAGCTCATGATAATGCGTCTGTCTAAGAACGAGGGGGCACGCTAATGGCAACGTTAGAGATGCAAAATGCCCAGGCGCTGGCGGAAACTCGCCGTAAAATGCAGGCTCGCCGCCGCTTTAAAAATCGTATTGCTCTCACCATGTCCATGGCGACCATGGCATTTGGTTTGTTCTGGCTGATCTGGATCCTGTTCTCGACCGTTACCCGTGGGATAGACGGCATGTCGCTGGCACTGTTTACCCAGATGACACCGCCACCGAACACACCTGGTGGTGGGTTAGCTAATGCCCTTGCCGGTAGTGGCTTACTTATTTTATGGGCAACGGCTGTAGGTACCCCATTAGGTATTCTGGCGGGCGTTTACCTGGCGGAGTATGGGCGCAAGTCTGTCCTGGCTGAGATTATTCGTTTTATCAACGATATCCTGCTCTCTGCGCCTTCTATTGTGGTTGGCCTGTTTGTTTACACTATTGTGGTGGCGCAAATGCAGCACTTCTCCGGTTGGGCGGGTGTGATTGCCCTCGCGTTGTTGCAGGTACCTATTGTTATTCGTACTACGGAAAACATGCTGAAACTGGTGCCAGACAGCCTGCGAGAAGCTGCTTATGCGCTGGGTACACCCAAGTGGAAAATGATTGGGGCTATCACCCTGAAAGCGTCTGTCTCAGGGATTATTACCGGGGTGTTGTTGGCTGTAGCCCGTATTGCTGGTGAAACCGCGCCATTACTGTTTACCGCGCTGTCTAACCAGTTCTGGAGCACCGATATGATGCAACCGCTGGCGAACTTACCTGTCACTATCTTTAAGTTCGCCATGAGCCCCTTTGCTGAATGGCAGCAACTGGCCTGGGCCGGGGTTTTGATTATCACACTGTGCGTCCTGTTACTGAATATTTTGGCTCGCGTGCTGTTTGCGAAGCGTAAACACGGTTAATTCATTTTGAGCGTTGTCGCAGTTGCAATCTTGCGGCAGCGAATAAGGAAAAGAGATACATGAGTATGGCTGACAACAACCCGGGCAAAATTCAGGTGCGTAATCTGGACTTCTATTACGGGAAATTCCATGCCCTGAAAAACATCAACCTGGACATAGCTCAGAACCAGGTAACGGCATTTATCGGCCCGTCTGGTTGCGGTAAATCCACGCTGCTGCGCACCTTCAACAAAATGTTCGAGCTTTACCCTGAACAGCGTGCTGAAGGGGAAATTTTGTTAGATGGCGACAATATTCTCACCAACAGGCAGGATATTGCGTTGTTGCGTGCCAAAGTCGGTATGGTGTTCCAGAAACCAACACCTTTCCCGATGTCCATCTACGATAACATTGCGTTTGGTGTACGTTTGTTTGAAAAATTATCCCGCGCAGATATGGATGAGCGTGTGCAATGGGCACTGACCAAAGCGGCTCTTTGGACGGAAACCAAAGATAAACTGCACCAAAGCGGCTACTCTTTATCTGGTGGTCAACAGCAACGTCTGTGTATTGCGCGTGGTATTGCCATTCGCCCGGAAGTACTGCTGCTGGACGAACCCTGCTCTGCACTGGATCCCATCTCCACCGGGCGCATTGAAGAGTTGATTACGGAGCTCAAGCAGGACTATACCGTGGTTATTGTTACCCACAATATGCAGCAGGCCGCGCGTTGTTCTGATTATACTGCGTTTATGTATCTGGGTGAGCTTATCGAGTTCAGTAATACCGATAACCTGTTTACCACACCGCAGAAGAAACAAACCGAAGACTACATCACTGGCCGTTATGGTTGATTTGTCTGGCAGTGTTGAAACTGAAAAAGCAACCCATTTGGCGGTGTTATCACCGCTTTGCTGTAAAGCAAGTGTGTTGCAATCTGACAAAGCCTGTCGGGCATAAAGGAGTTCTGAATGGATAACCTCAATCTCAACAAACATATTTCTGGTCAGTTTAATGCCGAGCTGGAGCATATCCGTACCCAGGTGATGGCGATGGGTGGGCTGGTTGAACAGCAGCTTTCCGATGCCATTACAGCAATGCACAACCAGGATAGCGAACTGGCAAAAAACGTAGTAGAAGGCGATAAAAAAGTTAATATGATGGAAGTGGAGATAGATGAAGCCTGTGTGCGCATCATCGCCAAACGCCAGCCAGCCGCCAGTGATTTACGTCTGGTTATGGCCATCATTAAAACCATTGCTGAACTGGAACGTATTGGCGATGTGGCAGATAAAATCTGCCGCACAGCGCTGGAGAAGTTTTCCCAGCAGCATCAGCCTTTGTTGGTCAGCCTGGAATCGTTAGGGCGCCACACTGTGCAAATGCTTCACGATGTACTGGATGCGTTTGCACGTATGGACATTGATGAGGCGGTGCGTATTTATCGTGAAGATAAAAAAGTGGATCAGGAATACGAAGGCATTGTGCGCCAGCTAATGACATACATGATGGAAGATTCACGCACTATTCCCAGTGTTCTGACTGCGTTGTTCTGTGCACGTTCTATCGAGCGTATTGGCGACCGTTGTCAGAATATTTGTGAGTTTATCTTCTATTTCGTTAAAGGTCAGGATTTCCGTCATGTTGGTGGTGACGAACTGGATAAACTGCTGGCGGGTAAAGATACGAAAGAATAATTTCTCTTTCATTTTCATGCAATAACAATTCTCTTCGCCATCCGTATACCGGATGGCGTTTCTTTTACTGGCAGGCTATACAGATATTCCACTGACAGCGCCTGCCTTTCTCCAAATAATTCAGATCCAGCAAAATATTTTTGTTTGCCTTTTGATTGTTTATGCAATTTTATATCATTATTCTCTGCATGGTTTTCTATTATAGAATGGAGTCATTATGTTCAGGCGCAGAAGGATTGAATTATCACAGCATTCATTTCGCGAAGCTGTATTGTTGAAGTTCGGACAGCAAGGTTTTTCCGATATGTCTGTGCGGAAATTACTGGTTTTGTTACATGAACATTTTCGCTACATGAATTTTAAAGTGAATGGGGCTACCAGAGATGAGTTACATAAAATAATTACGAACTCTTTATTCTCAAGAATTTCAGATATAAATGAAATAGAAGAGAGAGTGGAGTATCAAAGAAATATTGATGATTTTCAACGATCTCATACTCATAAGCTTTTTTTGAATTCTTTGGTGGCAGTAAGATATTTTATTGAGCAAATGGAATCTGTCCGGAGTGAAATGTTATCTATATCGCTTCGTTCACGTTCTCCGTGCTTTAGAATATTTAGTATTACTCTTGATTCAGCCAAAGAAAAATATACGCGGGTATTAAGTAATTTTGTTACTGCTGCTGTTCTGTATGTTTATCCTGAACTGGTGATGCCAACAAGCACTGCTATCAGTATATTAGATGATTTTCTGTCAAATCTAATCAGAAATGGCCTCCGGCAACCTGGTAACCGGTTTATTTCTATTCAACGTTCTGCAGATTTAGTTAATATTCCTTCTTATATGACCGATGAGTATCTCTTTAATGAAGCAAACTATGAATACGTTATTCATGGTATGACGCGTCAACGAAGAGGACAATTCTCTGAAGAAATAGAAGAAAACAGCCGCCTTGAATCCTACCATGAGGTGATAGACCGCGGCCTTTATACAACAAGGCGGTTGAGTGAAGTGGAGGTTCCCCCTTCACCTCCTGTAATGCGAGTGCCACCGGTTCGCACTGCTCGCCCACACGTAATCCTGCCGGCCTTGCCGGTATTTAATTTATCTTCACTTGCACCTGCGCAACCCGATACTGACGCTGAATCATCACTTAAGGACAGAGTTTTTCTTGATATGGCTATTCTTGAAGTACGTAAAGAAAAGAGTAACGATGGCATTCTTAATAGAGGTGAGTCGTTAATTGTATATAAGCATGATGATGATTTTTATACCGAAAGTGAATGTCGGGAAAAAAGCTTGCCTCTCAATAATCCCATTAAAATAGATTATATATCTGATAATGAGTATTTGATTGAGTATAATAGGCTTGGAGAGCAATACAGAAACATTAATCTTCGGGATTACAATGAATATCTTTATTCTGACTATGGTTAAGTTTTAATATTTCGACAGGTAACCTGATGTATTTATATCAGGTTACCTGGTTTATTTAATTGCTATTATTTCTGTATCCATGTGTTGCTGCTGTATTTGAAGATGTTTTGTTGTTCATCTATCTGGTACAGAAACAACCAGCCATTATTCACCAGGTCTGCAACATTCTGGTGGCGCAACATTATCGCTTCAATTGCCGCTTGCGGAGCCTGAATGAAAGCACTTAACCGTACAGGCTGGTGGCGATACTGCTTTCCATCATGAACAGACTGGTTTGACAAACCAATACGCAAATCCCCGCCGTTTCCTTCAAACACACCAATATGTCCGCCAACGACATTGTGCAGCAACTTATTACCACTGCCATATTTTTCCGGGGCTGTAACCGAGGCGTAATATTGCAGGTTAATCCAATTCATCACCAACAGTGGCGCGGTCATTATCTTTTCCAACTGGGTAAATTCCGGATCCTCGCTAACATGGTATTCGTGCAAAAAGGCCCGGCCGGCAAAGTTCAGGTTGCGTGTCAGGCTACGGGGAGCAATAAACACCCCGGCGTTATTGCATAATCCCCATTCCGGCCTCATTTGTGCCCAGTTGGTTGCGCGTTGCTTAAAGAACCGGCTGGCTTCTGCGGCATCAGGTGCTTCAGGTATGGCGAACTGTGCTGACCTGGCGATTCTGGCCTGGTTCACCGCTTCGTTAACCCAGGTACGCCAGAGAGCGTCTGGTGCATCAAATACATTGAGGTCATCGGTAGTGGTGTTGTGCATAGCTGCGTAAAAATGCGTGTCAGCAGGTACCGTCACACCAAATGCAGGCATTTCGGCTCTGACGTCCGCATCATTTAGCAACCAGGCCAGCACTTTGACATTTACTTCACCAGTCTGACCACCACAGGCACCACAATCAAGGCTGGATGACGTATGGTTATTACAGGTTTGGCTGCCATGGCCGCTCAACAGGACGATTTTAGCCAGCCGCTTGCTTATCCCCATCGCTTTAAGAATACCAGCACCCAACTCAGCTTTTTCGCTGGCGGTTAATGGTTGCTGATTGCGCTCCAGCTCCCATTCCTCATTATTGCGCACATCACGGTTGACAGGGTTTTCTGTACCATGCTGAAGTACAACGCGCTTAAACAGACTGATAAGTTTCAGCAAACCACCCGCTTCAACCATACCCAGGTTGGAGGATGGTTTTTCCAGGCTGTTTTGCCAGCCGAGTTTGGTCAGGCGCAAAATACGCTCTGGTTGCTTATGGGTTTGCCTGGCGACTAAATTGGGAGCCAGTAAACCAGGTAACTGCGGACGGGAAAAGCTGCCATCCCAGGTTTGGTAACGAATGGGGATCCCGAAGAAGCCAGCAAAGCCTAATGTTTCAATCCCGTCATTCTGGCTTTCCAGCGCCCGGCGCATGGGTTCAGAACGCACATCAATACAAAAAATTGCCTGTAATTCTGGCCGGTCCAGTTCATGAGCTGGTTTTGCCGCTTTAATTTGCGCAATCCAGGGGCTTTGTACACTGAGCTCCAGTGCACGCTGCCACACCCAAAGTGGCGCCAGTTGTTGTTGAGCCAGGTGATAAGACGCACCAATATGACTGGCCTGGTGGTGAATCGCCTGGCGAATAGTTGCGGCAGTATTCTCATGGTGCTGGCGTAACCACTGCATCAACACAGTGTCCCAGGCCAGCAGTATGGCGCTTAACCCAAGAGTATGTGGCACATCAATGTGCTGGTTTTCAAGGCCCGCCTGCCAGTCGAGCCAGGACTGCCAGCCGGCCCAACCCGATAACTGGTGCAACGATGCCCGCATAAATGCTTCAGCCCCTGCACTGTTTTCCCAGGTGTTTTGCCAGCGGCTACCGACTTCCTCAAATAACCCATCAATCATCTTCGGCAGTGCACGGAAGCAGGCCAGCAAATCCACCCCTAATAAGGTTTTGATCCCCTTATCCCGTGCCACCACTTCTAACCAGCTTTGGTAAAGATGTTCGCCATTTTTTCCGGTTGAATCAAACCGCTCCGGGTACTGATGATAGAGTGCAATAAACTGGCTCACCTGCTGAACGATTTCCTGAGCCCAGCTATGGCCTTGCTGTGAAGGGATAACTTCATCCATCAACATAGCCAGCGTTTTCCAGCGGAAAGTCAGCTCAGTATCGTTATGCTGCAGATCTTCTTCCAGTTGTGCCGGAGTCAGTGGGCTGTGCAGTTCTGCCAGCGCCTGAGATAAATGCGCCGGAGTAATTTGCTTGCCCCATAACTGGCGGTAATAGCTTTTGTTCATTAGCCCGGTAATGCCACAAATAACCGCCTGCTTAGCAAAAGTCTGAGCGATATCCTCGTGGCGCTGCTGCCACCAGGGGTTGACGGCGACAGACTGGTCCAGTGGCCAGGCGGGCGCAATGGATGAAGCAACCTGCCGGGCGATATCTGACCAGGCCAGTACTGTTGATTGTTCAGTCATTATTTGGCCTCCGTTTTTACCTGCTGCCATTGCGCATTCTGAAGTTTAATCAGCGACTCGCTCGGCCAGAATTTCAGTGTCAGGCGGGTTGCCCATTCATCAAGATAAGCTCCGGCATTGAGCCAGATAAACAGGCGCTTAACCCAACTGATATGAGGCCAGTACTGTAAGGCGATGGAGAGAGCAAACAGGCTGAAGAACAGCAGGGCAACAAAACTGTCTGCGTAAAGATTCAGTGGCGCATCCATCCCTACCAGTGTGCTCAAGTGGTGTTTTGCTGTGGTGTAGAGAGTCAGCAACCCTGCGGCGAAGGCCAGAGTGATAGCGATACGAGGCAGGCTACCTGCGTCCCAGCGGCAGACGCTTGGCAGAATCAGCGCACTAAGCGCAAACCAAATCAGCACTGTTGCCGCCAGGCTGGTCATCATAGCGAACTGCCACTGTGCGATACCAATCATTACCAGCGCGGCAGCAAGCGCCAGTACCCAGTGGCGCACCCGGGGCTTAACACTACCCGCCAGTTTTGCCGCCAGGTAGTGGTTAACCGTATTCCCGCTGTTGAGAAAAGAAAATGATTTATAAAACGAGTGCGCAAACAGGTGTAACAGCGCCATTTCATATAACCCGAGACCAATCTCCACCAGCATCAGCCCCATTTGCGAGCTGGTAGACCAGGCCAGCTTCACTTTTATACTGATGCGTGTAGTGCTCACCAGGCCAGTAATAGTGGTGCTGAGTCCGGCCAGAATCACCAGAAACCAGCATGCAACCGGGCTTGCAGCCAGCACGGGGGAAAAAAACAGTAGCAGGATACCACCAAGGTTAACGATACCGGCGTGCAACAGTGCGGAAACTGGCGTGGGTGCTTCTACCACCTGAATCAGCCAGCCATGAACCGGTAGTTGTGCGCATTTAATCAGCGCCACCATGGTCAGTAACAGTGCAGCAATGGTGAGCTGAACACTGCCAGAGCTTTCGCTGGCACGGTGTACAATTTCACTGATAGTGGCAGTGTGGAACTGGCTGTACAGGGCAATAAAAGCGGCAGCAAGCAACAGTTCACTCAGGCGGGCGAGCAGAAATTTCTTATGGGCAGCCAGTTGTGCCCTGGGGCGCTCCGGGTAGAACAAAATCAGGCGGTGCAGGCACAGACTGACACTCACCCACGCGGCCCAGAAAAGAAGTAAGTGGTTACTGATGATCACCAGTACGACTGCGGTGATGGTCATGAGTAACGCACGCAAGAAGCGGCCCCGTTCACTTTCTCCACTGAACGCCACCCAACTGTAACGCACAATAGTGATACCCAGAATGGCTATCAATCCCAGCAGCATCAGTTTGAGTGGTGTGACCAGGAATAAAGAAAACATGATAGATCTCACATAATTGACAGTAGCTGTATTCTGGATTGTTGTTTAAATTAAGTAAAATATATATTAAATAAAAAAATGTTCTGTTTTATAGAATGGTTGGAATCTAATGAGCCGACTCAATTATCACCACCTCTATTACTTCTGGCAGGTTGCCCGGCAAGGGAATCTGACTCAGGCTGCGCAGAAATTGCACATTTCGCAATCTGCATTGTCCTCGCAAATCAAACAGTTAGAAAAAAGCCTGAATGTTGAGTTGTTTACCCGTGAAGGGCGTAAACTGACTCTGACGGAGAGTGGCTACCACGCTATGAACTATGCCGATGAGATCTTTAAAAATGGTGAAGAGCTGGAACAACTGCTGACAACGGGTACCGCGCTACCCAGCGCGCCATTGCGCATTGGTATTCTTTCCACGATTTCACGTAACTTTATTGATCAGTTTATCCAGCCATTGATTCAGCAGAACGACTGCCGCTTTTCACTACAATCCATGAGTCAGACAGGGTTGTTGAATGCCATGGCAGAGCTACAACTCGACCTGGCGCTCACCAATATTCCCGTCAGAAGTGCCAGCACCAATAACTGGCAAAGCCGGGTTCTGGCACGCCAGCCGGTGGCGATTATTGGCCCGCCCGGGCTCGCGTTAACTGAAGAATTTGGTGAAAGTTATCGCCACCAGCGTTGGGTATTACCCTATGGTGAAAACCCGCTGCGTGCGGCATTTGATGCCTTTGCTGCACAATATCACTTGTTACCGGAAATAGTGGCTGAGTCAGACGATATGGCCATGCTGCGCTTGCTAACCCGGGATACCGGTGCACTGGCTGTGATGCCGCCGGTGGTGGTGAAGGATGAGCTGGATTCCGGAGAACTGAAAAGCTATATGCTGCTGCCTAATGTATACGAAAACTTCTATGCGGTTTCCGCCCAACGGCGTGTTGTTCACCCCAAACTGGGTATGTTGCTCAGGCCGCTGGTGGATGAGTAACCGCATGATAATGGGTGCTTATAAATACTAAAAACCCGTATTAACAAACAGTTAATACGGGTTAGTGAACGTTTACTGATTTGCGCAGGCTGATAATTATTTGCCGATACAAAAGCTCGAAAAAATCCGCCCCAGCAAGTCATCAGAAGTGAATTCCCCGGTAATCTCGCTCAATGCCTGCTGGGCCAGGCGCAGCTCTTCTGCCAGTAACTCACCCGCCCAGGCACCGAGCAACTGTTCTTTCCCTTGTTCCAGGTGGCGAGCCGCGGTTTCCAGAGCCTGCAAATGGCGGCGACGTGCCAGGAAGCCGCCGCTTTCTGTGCTGGTATCAAAACCCATTGTGAGTTTCAGGTGGTCACGCAGTACATCCACACCTTCGCCATTGCGGGCAGAAAGCCGGATAAGTGAGTGACCATTCACTTCTGTGAGGCCCGCTGTTTCACCGGTGATATCAGCTTTATTACGCACTACGGTAATGGGTAAATGTGCCGGCAAACGGGCAATAAAATCGGGCCAGATTTGTGCCGGGTCTGTGGCATCGGTGGTGGTGCTGTCGACCATAAACAGCACACGGTCTGCCTGCTCGATTTCCTGCCATGCACGCTCAATCCCAATACGCTCTACTTCATCGCTGGCTTCGCGCAGACCGGCGGTATCAATAATATGCAGCGGCATACCATCGATATGGATATGTTCACGCAGTACGTCGCGCGTGGTACCGGCAATATCCGTAACAATAGCGGCTTCACGCCCGGCCAGTGCATTCAACAGGCTTGATTTCCCGGCATTGGGCCGCCCGGCAATCACTACTTTCATGCCTTCACGCAACAGGCTGCCCTGGCGCGCTTCCCGGCGTACCTGTTCCAGGTCGCTCATTACTCCCGCTAATTCCGCTTCAATTTTCCCGTCAGACAGAAAATCAATTTCTTCATCCGGAAAATCAATAGCGGCTTCCACATAGATACGTAAATGGGTCAGGGCTTCCACCAGTTGGTTTACCCGGCTGGAAAACACCCCTTGCAGTGATCCGACAGCAGAACGGGCCGCCTGCTCGGAACTGGCATCAATCAAATCTGCAATGGCTTCCGCCTGGGCAAGATCCAGTTTGTCGTTCAAAAATGCCCGTTCAGAAAACTCACCCGGTCGGGCAATACGCACCCCGGGAATAGTCAGAATGCGTTTCAGCAGTAAATCGAGAATAACCGGGCCCCCGTGGCCCTGCAGTTCCAGAACATCTTCGCCAGTAAACGAATTGGGGCCAGGGAACCACAGCGCAATACCTTGATCAAGTGGGGAATTATCCACATCGCGAAAAGGCAGGTAATCGGCATAACGAGGCTTAGGCAGCTTACCCAGCACGATTTTGGCTACGTCCTGGGCTTGTTTACCGGAAACCCGCAAAATACCCACACCGCCCCGGCCTGGAGGCGTTGCCTGTGCAACAATGGTATCGTTATGGCTCATAAGTCTTTCTCTGTGATGTTTCGTTTATTCCCCACCAACCGGTTAGGTTAACAGTGGTGGCACGGCATAAAAATAAAGAAGGCGGTCATCTGACCGCCTTCTGTGGTGCTGTTATCCTGCGCTAAATTTTATCAGGATTTTTTCTTTTCGCGGCTATGCAAACCACGTTTTTCCAGCCCGCGGTAAATCAGTTGCTGCTGGATGATGGTAACCAGGTTGCTGACGATATAGTACAGCACCAGACCAGACGGGAACCACAGGAAGAAGACAGTGAAGATGACTGGCATAAAGGTCATTATCTTCTGCTGCATCGGGTCGGTCACGGTGGTCGGTGACATCTTCTGAATGAAGAACATTGTCACGCCCATCAGGACAGGCAGAATGTAGTACGGGTCCTGCGCTGACAAGTCGTGGATCCACAGAGCAAATGGCGCATGGCGCAGCTCAACGGAACCCATCAACATGTAGTACAGCGCCAGGAAGATAGGCATCTGAATAACAAGCGGGAAGCAACCACCAAGCGGGTTAACTTTCTCGGCCTTGTACATCGCCATCATTTCCTGGCTGATACGCTGCTTGTCGTCACCCAGGCGCTCACGCATTGCCTGAATTTTCGGCTGCAGCATACGCATTTTCGCCATGGAGGTGTACTGCGCTTTGGTCAGCGGGTACATGATGCCACGAACGATAAAGGTAATAACGATGATGGAGAAGCCCCAGTTACCCAGGAAGCTGTGGATAAATTTCAACAGCTTGAACAACGGCTGAGAGATAAACCACAACCAGCCGTAATCGACGGTTAAATCCAGATGTGGTGCAACTGCAGCCATTTTATCCTGAATTTCCGGGCCAACCCACAGAGTGCTACCCAGTGTGCCGGTCTGGCCAGGCTGAACCACAACCGGTGCGGATTTATAGTTAATTGCCGCAACGCCATTGCCGAGGTCAGCTGTAGAGAAGGTATTCACGCCTTTGGTGTCCGGAACCCATGCAGTTGCAAAATATTGCTGCAACATAGCAACCCAGCCACCCTGAGAGGTCGTGTTCAGGTTCTCGTTACTGGCGATTTTATCGAATTTATATTTTTCGTATTTCGCGTCAGACGTGGAGTAAGCCGCACCGCGGAATGTGTGCAGAGCAAAGTTGCTGCTGCCAGTGTCGCGGTGTTTTGGCAAGTTGATAGATTGCTTCAACTGACCAAACGCAGAGAGTTCCAGTGGTTTATCTGAGGCGTTTTTCACGCTGTAATCCACTTTCACCGCAAATGAACCCCGTTTCAGAACAAAGGTTTTGGTGAAAACGTTACCTGCGGCATCAGTCCAGGTCATCGGAATAGACAATTCATTCTGGCCGTCGGCCAGTGCAAAGCTGTCTTTATCGACATTGTACAGTGGGCGTTCGCCATTAGCCGGGTTGTCCGGGCCATCGCGACCGGTTAAGCCACTTTGTGCCTGGTAAATAAAATCAGGCGTAGTTTCCAGCAACTGGAACGGCTCGTTAGAGCCCAGCTCTTTGGGATAAGTTAACAGCAGCGCCTGCTCAACATCACCACCACGCGTGTTGATGGTCAGAGAGAGGACATCCGTTTTAACTGTAATGAGTTTTCCCTGGCCACTGGCCGGTACGCCCTGGTCGGCGGCGCTGCCCGCTGCGGTAGTCGTAGTCTGCGTGGTCTGTTGGGTCTGCGGAGCGTTATCTTGCTCCCAGGCCTGCCAGATCATGAAAGACACGAACAACAAAGCGATGATAAGAAGATTGCGTTGCGAATCCATCGTTAGTGTTCTCTGGTATCAAAAGGTCCTGGCGGGACGGGGTCGTCACCACCCGGGTGTAAAGGGTGGCATTTTAATACGCGTTTTATTGTCAACCAACTGCCTTTTACTACACCAAACCTGCGCAATGCCTCAATTCCGTATTGCGAACAGGTTGGCGTGAAACGACAATGCGGCCCGAGAAGCGGACTAATCAGGCGCTGATAGACCTTTATCAGGCCTATCAGGAGCCGGGAGCCTGGCGACAATGACGGCGCCATAACTTTTCCAGTATTTCCATTAGCGTACGGTTATCGAGGTCGGCAATCCCGCGTTTCGCTACCACCACAAAATCCATGGAAGGCAGTTCATGCTGACGTAAACGGAAACTTTCACGCGTCAAACGTTTGATACGGTTACGCTCATGAGCGCGCCGAACATTCTTTTTGGCGACTGTAAGACCGATACGGGGATGCCCCAGCGAATTCAGGCGGCCGAGGATGGTGATTTGCGGCGTGCCAGCCCGTTGTGGCTGCTGGAAGACGAAAGTGAAATGATTGGGAGTTAACAAACGTAACTCCCTGGGAAAAGCGAGCTTAACCACTCAGGGGTTAGCTATTACTTAGAAACGGTCAGACGAGCGCGGCCTTTAGCACGACGACGTGCCAGAACCTGACGACCATTTTTAGTTGCCATACGAGCGCGGAAGCCGTGAGAGCGGTTGCGCTTCAGTACAGACGGTTGAAAAGTGCGTTTCATGGCGATTTCTACCTAAGCTTGGAAAAAAAACACTTACTTTTGCGTATGCCCGGACGAATTGCGAACGACTTACGCCTCAGTGCGGCTAAATAAAGAGGCAGGATTGTAATAATTGTACACTCCAGAGTCAATTCACTTTCCTTATTGCACACAAGTAATAGAAGCTTTTCGCTTGAAAAACAAACGAATTACTTGCAACAAAAACCGGAGCAATGACGCGTCGGGTCGCAAATTATACGGGGTCCGGTATAAAGCGCAAGGATCACCGGGATCTTTAATCTGATCACTAAAGGCAAATTTTGCTACGGGTCATTGAATTTTCCAATTTGTGGACGAAATAGTGATGTCACCAGGCTGCGATCGATTACACTGGATCAGTCAGATAAGGACCTGTGGATAAATCACGAAGAAACTGTGAGAAACAGAAGATCTCTGGTCCACTTTACGCTATGATCCGCGGTCCCTTCTCAGGATCGGGATCCTGTAAAAGGGAAAACCGCAAATAGCGGTTCGCACGCTACCCAGAATCAGGGCTGTCGGCGTGTGTCAACAATCATGAATGTATCAGTCTTTGTCATTTATCGACTTTGTTCGAGTGGAGTCCGCCGTGTCACTTTCGCTTTGGCAGCAGTGTCTTGCCCGATTGCAGGATGAGTTACCCGCCACAGAATTCAGCATGTGGATACGTCCACTACAGGCGGAACTGAGCGATAACACGCTGGCCCTTTATGCGCCAAACCGTTTTGTGCTCGACTGGGTGCGGGATAAGTACCTGAATAATATCAACGGATTGTTAAACGATTTCTGTGGTGCGGATGCGCCTCAGTTGCGCTTTGAAGTAGGGGCCCGTCCTGCTGTTCAACCTGTTGTCGCTTCCGCGGCAGCAGCGCCTGCTGTTGCGCCGCGCCCGGCAGCGGCACCTGTGCGCCCCAGTTGGGATAACGTCCCTGCACCGGCAGAGCCTTCTTACCGTTCTAACGTTAACCTGAAACATACGTTTGATAACTTTGTTGAAGGTAAGTCAAACCAACTGGCTCGTGCGGCGGCTCGCCAGGTGGCGGATAATCCTGGCGGCGCATATAACCCACTCTTCCTTTATGGCGGTACAGGTTTAGGGAAAACCCACCTGTTACATGCTGTTGGTAATGGTATTGTGGCGCGTAAGCCCAATGCGAAAGTGGTGTATATGCATTCAGAGCGTTTTGTTCAGGATATGGTTAAGGCATTACAAAATAACGCAATTGAAGAGTTCAAGCGTTATTACCGCTCGGTTGATGCCCTGCTTATCGATGATATCCAGTTCTTTGCCAACAAAGAGCGCTCACAGGAAGAGTTCTTCCATACTTTTAACGCACTGCTGGAAGGCAACCAACAAATAATCCTGACATCAGATCGTTACCCGAAAGAGATCAATGGCGTTGAAGATCGTCTGAAATCCCGCTTCGGTTGGGGTTTAACGGTTGCCATTGAGCCGCCGGAACTGGAAACCCGCGTGGCAATCCTGATGAAAAAGGCGGATGAAAACGATATCCGTCTGCCTGGCGAAGTGGCTTTCTTTATTGCCAAGCGCCTGCGCTCAAACGTGCGTGAGCTGGAAGGGGCACTGAACCGTGTGATTGCGAATGCCAATTTCACTGGCCGGGCAATTACTATCGATTTTGTCCGTGAAGCGCTACGTGATTTATTGGCCTTGCAGGAAAAACTGGTCACTGTCGACAATATTCAAAAGACAGTGGCAGAGTACTACAAGATCAAAGTGGCCGATTTACTGTCCAAACGGCGTTCCCGCTCAGTGGCGCGCCCCCGGCAAATGGCAATGGCCCTGGCAAAAGAATTAACCAACCACAGCCTGCCGGAAATCGGTGATGCCTTCGGTGGTCGTGACCATACAACTGTGCTGCATGCCTGCCGTAAAATCGAGCAGTTGCGTGAAGAGAGTCATGACATCAAAGAAGACTTTTCCAATTTAATCAGAACACTATCTTCGTGACACTATGAAATTTACCGTTGAACGTGAACATTTATTAAAACCGCTCCAACAAGTGAGTGGTCCTTTAGGTGGTCGCCCGACGTTACCTATCCTGGGTAACTTGCTGTTGCAGGTTACGGAAGGGGCGCTGTCGCTGACTGGTACTGACCTTGAAATGGAAATGGTGGCACGAGTCAGCCTGGTTCAGCCTCATGAACCAGGGGCAACCACGGTGCCTGCCCGTAAATTCTTTGATATTTGCCGGGGCCTGCCAGAAGGTGCGGAAATCGCTGTTACGCTGGAAGGGGACCGTATGCTGGTGCGTTCCGGGCGCAGTCGTTTTTCGCTGTCTACATTGCCAGCCGCCGATTTTCCTAACCTCGATGACTGGCAAAGTGAAGTGGAATTCACTCTGCCGCAGGCCACAATGAAACGCCTGATTGAAGCCACACAATTTTCCATGGCTCACCAGGATGTGCGCTACTACCTGAACGGTATGCTGTTTGAAACCGAAGGTGAAGAGTTGCGTACCGTGGCAACAGATGGTCACCGCCTGGCGGTCTGTGCCATGCCAGTAGGGCAAACACTGCCCGCTCACTCTGTGATTGTGCCGCGCAAAGGCGTGATTGAGTTGATGCGTATGCTGGATGGTGGCGATACACCGTTACAGGTGCAAATTGGCAGCAATAATATTCGTGCCCATGTTGGTGATTTTATTTTCACTTCGAAACTGGTTGATGGCCGTTTCCCGGATTATCGCCGCGTATTGCCGAAGAACCCGGACAAAACTCTGGAAGCGGGTTGCGATTTGTTAAAACAGGCCTTTGCCCGCGCAGCCATTCTTTCCAATGAAAAATTCCGTGGTGTTCGCCTGTATGTCAGTGAGAACCAGCTTAAAATTACAGCCAATAACCCGGAACAGGAAGAAGCAGAAGAGATTCTGGATGTGACCTATGCAGGTACAGAAATGGAAATCGGCTTCAATGTAAGTTATGTACTGGATGTACTTAACGTGCTGAAGTGCGAAAATGTGCGTATCCTGCTTACTGATTCTGTTTCCAGTGTGCAAATTGAAGACGCAGCAAGCCAGACCGCGGCCTATGTTGTGATGCCTATGCGCCTGTAAGCCGCGGGGTAAACGGTAAAAGAGAGAAGGTTAAGTGTACAAATACCTTCTCTTAGCCAGCAGATGAAATCAATAAATTGATTTTTAGCGTGTTTTATTTATCACCTGAAACCTTACCAGCGGCAGGGTAAGGCGGGTCATCAGCCTGGGGTTATTTGACTTGTTATTCCGGCACGTTCAGCACCGGCTTTTTGTGGCGCTTCAGGCCAGTTGTTCATTCACCCCCGGTTTATGCTGGTTGAGGGCAGCCAGCCATTTTCCGGGAAACAGCAACAAATACGTCCTGGTGATGCGTTAATCATGTCGCTGTCTCGTTTACTTATCAAAGATTTCCGTAACATAGAAAGTGCGGATCTCCTGTTATCTCCCGGCTTTAATTTCCTGGTCGGTGCCAATGGCAGCGGCAAAACCAGTGTGCTGGAAGCGATTTACACCCTGGGGCACGGGCGGGCGTTTCGTAGCCTGCAAACGGGCAGAGTGATTCGCCATGACCAGCCAGATTTCGTGCTGCATGGCCGGTTACAGGGGGATTCACGGGAAATCGCCGTCGGGCTGACAAAAGACCGCCTGGGTGACAGCAAAGTCAGAATTGATGGCACGGACGGGCATAAAGTTGCTGAACTGGCGCACTTAATGCCCATGCAGTTGATTACTCCGGAAGGCTTCACCCTGCTTAATGGTGGGCCGAAGTTTCGCCGGGCGTTTATCGACTGGGGGTGTTTCCATGATGAACCGGCGTTTTTCAACGCATGGAGCAACCTTAAACGCCTGCTCCGGCAACGAAATGCCGCATTGCGTCAGGTTACGCACTACAACCAGTTACTCCCCTGGGATAAGGAACTGGCACCGCTGGCGGAACAAATCAGCCTGTGGCGGGCGCAGTATAGTGAAGCAATTGCCGAAGATATGGCACAAACCTGCGCCCAGTTTTTACCCGAGTTTCACCTGGCGTTTTCTTTCCAGCGCGGCTGGGAAAAAGAAACGCCTTACAGTGAGGTGCTGGCCCGCAGTTTTGAGCGCGACCGCGCGCTGACCTACACCTCTCATGGCCCCCACAAGGCAGATTTCCGCATTCGTGCCGATGGCGCGCCTGTGGAAGATACCCTGTCGAGAGGGCAGTTAAAGTTATTGATGTGTGCCCTGCGTCTGGCGCAAGGTGAATTTCTCACCCGGCGTAGCGGGCGGCACTGCCTCTACTTAATAGATGATTTTGCTTCTGAGCTTGATGACCGCCGACGGGGTTTACTTGCCAGCCGTCTGAAAGCTACACAGTCACAAGTTTTTGTGAGTGCGATTAGCGCAGAACATGTGATGGACATGGCGGATAAAAATTCCAGGATGTTCGCTGTGGATCAGGGTAAAATAACGGATTAACTTAGTTTAAATGAGCGAGAAACGTTGATGTCGAATTCTTATGACTCCTCCAGTATCAAAGTCCTGAAAGGGCTGGATGCGGTGCGTAAGCGCCCGGGTATGTATATCGGCGACACGGATGACGGCACCGGCCTGCACCATATGGTATTCGAGGTCGTGGATAACGCTATCGACGAAGCGCTCGCAGGCTACTGTAAAGATATCGTTGTCACTATCCACGAAGATAACTCTGTCTCTGTACAGGATGACGGGCGTGGTATCCCTACCGGTATTCACCCGGAAGAAGGCGTGTCTGCCGCTGAAGTTATCATGACCGTGCTACATGCCGGTGGTAAGTTTGACGATAACTCCTATAAAGTTTCCGGTGGTCTGCATGGCGTGGGTGTGTCGGTGGTTAACGCCCTGTCCCAGAAACTAGAACTGGTTATTCGACGCGATGGTAAAGTCCACAACCAGGTCTACCAGCATGGTGTCCCTGTTTCACCGTTGGAAGTGACTGGCGAAACAGAAAAAACCGGTACCATGGTGCGTTTCTGGCCAAGCCTGGAAACGTTCACCAATGTCGTTGAATTCGAATACGAAATTCTGGCGAAACGCCTGCGTGAACTCTCCTTCCTGAACTCCGGTGTTTCCATTCGCCTGATTGACAAGCGTGTTGAAGGTAAGCAGGACCACTTCCATTACGAAGGGGGTATCAAAGCCTTTGTTGAATACCTCAACAAGAACAAAACGCCAATTCACCCGAATGTGTTCTATTTCTCAACAGAAAAAGACGGAATTGGTGTGGAAGTCGCGCTGCAGTGGAACGATGGCTTCCAGGAAAACATTTACTGCTTTACCAACAACATTCCTCAGCGTGATGGCGGTACACACCTTGCCGGTTTCCGTGCGGCAATGACGCGTACCCTGAACACTTATATGGATAACGAAGGCTACAGCAAAAAAGCGAAAATCAGCGCGACGGGTGATGATGCCCGTGAAGGCCTGATTGCTGTAGTTTCAGTAAAAGTTCCGGACCCGAAATTCTCTTCTCAGACCAAAGACAAACTGGTTTCTTCTGAAGTGAAATCTGCAGTGGAATCCCAGATGAACGAGCGTCTGGCTGATTATCTGCAGGAAAACCCGGCCGATGCTAAAACCGTTGTCAGTAAGATTATTGATGCGGCCCGTGCCCGCGAAGCCGCGCGTCGTGCCCGTGAAATGACCCGCCGCAAAGGTGCGCTGGATCTGGCTGGTTTGCCGGGCAAACTGGCGGATTGCCAGGAGCGTGACCCGGCTCTGTCTGAACTCTACCTGGTGGAAGGGGACTCAGCGGGCGGCTCTGCAAAACAGGGGCGTAACCGCAAGAACCAGGCTATTTTGCCGCTGAAAGGTAAAATCCTGAACGTCGAAAAAGCGCGTTTCGACAAAATGCTCTCTTCTCAGGAAGTGGCGACACTGATTACCGCACTCGGCTGTGGTATTGGCCGCGATGAATACAACCCGGATAAACTGCGTTACCACAACATCATCATCATGACCGATGCTGACGTCGATGGCTCGCACATCCGTACACTGCTGCTGACTTTCTTCTATCGCCAGATGCCGGAAATCGTTGAACGTGGGCACGTCTTTATTGCTCAGCCTCCACTGTATAAAGTGAAAAAAGGCAAGCAAGAACAGTATATTAAAGACGATGAAGCCATGGATCAGTATCAGATTTCCATTGCACTGGATGGTGCCACATTACACACCAATGCCAGTGCTCCGGCTCTGGCAGGTGAAGCGCTGGAAAAACTGGTGGCCGAATTCAACGGTACCCAGAAAATGATCCATCGTATGGAGCGCCGTTATCCCCGTGCATTGTTGGGCGAGTTAATTTACCACCCAACACTGGTGGTTGATGACCTGGCCGACGAGCAAAAAGTAACCCGTTGGGTTTCGGCGCTGGTAGCTGAACTGACTGAGAAAGAGCAGCACGGCAGCATCTGGAAATTTGATATTCGCGAAAACACTGAACTTTCCCGGTTTGAGCCCGTTGTTCGGGTGCGTACACACGGTGTCGATACCGATTATGTTCTGGACCAGGACTTCGTCCAGGGCGGGGAATATAAGCGTATCTTCACGCTGGGCGAAAAACTGCGCGGCCTGATTGAAGAAGGCGCATACATCGAACGTGGTGAGCGCCGTCAGCCGGTTTCCAGCTTTGAGCAGGCGCTGGACTGGCTGGTGAAGGAGTCACGCCGTGGTCTTTCTGTACAGCGTTACAAAGGCCTGGGCGAAATGAACCCGGATCAGTTGTGGGAAACCACCATGGATCCGGACAGCCGCCGCATGCTGCGTGTCACAGTGAAAGATGCCATTGCCGCCGACCAGCTGTTTACTACGCTGATGGGCGATGCGGTAGAGCCACGCCGCGCCTTTATCGAAGAAAACGCCCTGAAAGCGGCGAATATCGATATCTGATGACCGGTTAGCCGGAAACAAGCCAGTGTGAAATACCACTGGCTTTTTTGTTCTTCACGAAAGTGAGTTTATTCTGCGTTGTTTTTGTGACCAAAGTCGCGTTACGATGCCCTTCCTGACCCAATATGGATTTCTGTCATGGCGATAAAACTGATTGCTATCGATATGGATGGTACCCTGCTTAACCCCGATAATGTGATCACCCCGGGCGTCCGCCGGGCTATTAGTGCAGCCCGGGAAAAAGGCGTGGTTGTTGTGTTAGCAACTGGCCGTCCCTACATTGGTGTAAAACGTTACCTCGAACAGCTGGATATGCAGTCCGCAGACGACTACTGCATCACCTACAACGGCGCGCTGGTGCAAAAAGCAGCCAGTGGCGAATGTGTCGCGGAAACGACACTGGGTTATGATGATTACCGCTACCTGGAAGGGCTTTCCCGCGAGTTGGGTGTCCACTTTCATGCGCTCGATCACCACATTCTGTATACCGCCAACCGGGATATCAGCCGTTATACCGTGCATGAAGCCGCACTGACGGGGATGCCGTTACAGTTCTGCGAAGCAGACCGTATGGACCCGGCTATCCGCTTTCCAAAACTGATGATGATTGATGAACCAGCATTACTGGATGAAGCAATTACCCGGATCCCCCAGGAAGCAAAATCCCGCTATACCATCCTGAAAAGCGCGCCCTTTTACCTGGAATTACTCGATAAACGGGTAAACAAAGGCGCTGGTTTACAGGCACTGGCAGAGCGTTTGCAGTTGCAACCAGAAAACGTGATGGCAATTGGTGACCAGGAAAACGACATGGCTATGCTGGAATACGCTGGTGTGGGCGTGGCAATGGGAAATGCAATAGAGCCGGTAAAAGCGATGGCAAACTTTATCAGTAAAACCAATGCTGAAGACGGTGTCGCCCGGGCAATTGAGCACTTTGTTCCCGGCGTTAACTGAGAAAACCAGGCAACACCTGCCCGAATCGATTACCCTGAGCCATTATCGCTTAAGGCAAGGGTAATCCCGTGAAACAAGTCACTTTCTCACCCCGTCACCATCAACTGACCAATATCAATACCTGGACGCCGGACAGCCAGTGGCTGGTGTTTGATGTTCGCCCGTCTGGCTCATCATTCACCAGTGAAACCGTAGAACGCGTCCAGATTCATAGCGGTACTACCGAGGTCATCTGGCGCGCGCAGCAGGGTGCGCATGTGGGGGTTATTACTGTGAACCCACAATTACCTGAGCGTTATGTGTTTATTCATAGCCCGGAAAACCCGGATGAAAATTGGCAGTATGATTTCCATCATCGTCGTGGCGTAACTGTCTGCGGTGGTCAGGTTGCTAACCTGGATGCCCTTTCCATTACCGCACCTTACTTCCCCGGTGCACTGCGTGGCGGCAGCCATGTGCATGTCTGGAGCCCGGACGGGCAATACCTGAGCTTTACTTATAACGACCATGTGCTCCATGAGCGGGATCCGGCGCTGGATTTGCGAAATGTTGGTGTGGCGGTGCCTTTCGGCCCGGTAAACCCACCACTGCGCCATTCGCGAGAATATGCCGGTAGCCACTGGTGTACGCTGGTTTCGCGCACCACACCGGAGCCCCAACCAGGAAGCGATGAGATTAACCGGGCCTATGAAGAGGGCTGGGTGGGCAATCAGGGCTACCTGAAGCCCAACGGTGAGCGCCAGCGTTATGCACTGGCTTTTATCGGCGATACACGTTCAGTTCAGGGCGAAACAATACCTGAACTATTTATTGTCGACTTACCTGATAACGAAGCTGCCTGGAAAACCCAGGGCGATGCTCCCCTGGCCGGTACGCCCGAAACTATGCCAGCACCACCAGCAGGCGTTTACCAAAAACGCCTTACTTACACTCATCACTGTGCCTGGCCAGGCCTTGTGAACCAGCCCCGTCATTGGGTGCGCGCCAGCCCGGATGGGGAACATATCGCTTTTCTGATGCGAGATAATAACGGCGTGGTTCAGGTTTGGCTGGTTTCACCAAATGGGGGAGAATGCCGGCAGTTAACCCGGCTTGCGCATGATGTACAGTCGGCGATTAACTGGCACCCGGCAGGCAAATGGCTCGGTTTTATCAGTGAACAGAAAATCGTGATGTGCAGCTATCCGGAAGGGAAAATACTGGAACTTACCGCACCGCAAGAAGAAATTTCCGGTGATGCGGTTGTCTTCTCGCCTGACGGGCAGTTTATTGCCTGGATGCAACCCGATGAACAAGGCTTCCGGCAAATATATATCTGCCAGACGGGTTGCTGAACCTCTGCCGGGTATCGCTACCTGGCAATCATATCAGGGGGCAGCGGGTGGAATAACTGAATTGGTTGCGAGGTTTTTCTGCTCACTTTTTTCTACCCGCTCCCGGATAGAATTATTGGTGTGAAACGCATCCCAGGGAAGCAACAACGTATCTGTTACTGCCGTTAATGGCATATCCAGTGCCACAAATGGCTTAAGGCCCCAACTGGTATCATCGTCTTTCAGTAATGCATAACTTGCCCGTGTACCCGGATAATACCCCTCCTGGCCGCCAGTGTGCGTCATTATGCTGGAACAGCCGCACAAAGCGACCAGCCCGCTCCCTAAAAATAAGTGCTGTAGTTGGCGTATTTTCATTGTGTTATCGTCATTGTAGCTGAAGCTTCTGTCACGGCAGAAGCAAACCGCGGTCGCTTAGTCCTTAACGCACCTGCTTCCATGCAAAAGACACATTCATTTGCGCCAGGTGCTACATGATTTTTGTTTAGTCTACGCGATGTGTAATAAAGTGCAAAAAAAGTGCGATTTTTGCACTTGAAAACAACGAGTCTGTCACCATCTTATCTTCAGAGCCAAAAACGGATAGGCCAGATGGTTATCCGGGTTCTGCGGTCTGTCCAACAGGAAGGCCATAAAAACATTCTCGCTGATTTCAGGAGCTATTAACGATGCGTAATTTTGACTTCTCCCCGCTTTACCGTTCTGCCATTGGTTTTGACCGCCTGTTTAACCACCTGGAAAATAGCCAGACCCAAAGCAACGGGGGTTACCCTCCGTACAACGTTGAACTGGTTGATGAAAACCACTACCGCATCGCGATTGCCGTTGCCGGTTTTGCTGAGAGCGAACTGGAGATCACTGCACAGGACAACCTGCTGGTGGTGAAAGGTGCGCACGCAACGGAAGAAAAAGAACGCACCTATCTGTATCAGGGCATTGCTGAACGTAACTTCGAGCGCAAGTTCCAACTGGCTGACAACATTCACGTTAAAGGTGCTAACCTGGTGAATGGCTTGCTGTATATCGAACTGGAACGCGTTATTCCCGAAGCCAACAAACCGCGTCGCATCGCCATTAACTAATTCTGTTTGCGCTGCACTGCCTGTGGGGTGGTGCAGCCTGTTACGTGCTTGCCGTCAGGGAGCACAGGCCGGTTACGTATACCGGCGGTATTAACTCGCTTCAAAGAAGGAGACTATTTATGCGTAATTATGATTTTTCCCCCTTATTCCGTCAGTGGATTGGTTTTGACAAACTGGCTAACGCCATGCTGAACAGCAGCGAAGCGCAGTCGTTCCCTCCCTATAACATTGAAAAAGCGGACGATAACCATTACCGCATCACACTGGCACTGGCCGGTTTCCGCCAGGAAGATCTGGATATTCAGCTTGAAGGGCCACGGCTTTCCATTAAAGGTACGCCGGTAAAACCTGAACAGGAAACCACCTGGTTACACCGTGGTCTGACAACCGAGCCGTTCAGCCTAAGTTTTACCCTGGCTGACCACATGGAGGTGTCTGGCGCAACCTTCAATAACGGGTTATTGCATATTGATTTAACCCGTGAAGTACCTGAAGCCCTGGCACCGCAGCGTATCGCCATTAGCGAACGTCCGGCACTCAACAGCTAATTTTGGCACTTGCATCTCCTGCCGCACCGGTAACCCGGTGCGGCTTTTTTTTGCCTGTTTTTTGCCTGTTTTTTGCCAGTAAGTAATGTGTTTAACCATGGTTAATACATGGTCTTTTGTGCGCTATCAGGCAGTTATCTTTGCAACGCTCTGCCACAATCAAACCAATGCAGAAACAGGAGCTGAATGATGAGTGACATCGCGCTGACGGTCAGCATACTGGCACTGGTTGCCATCGTTGGTCTGTGGATTGGCAATATTCGCATCCGTGGCATTGGTTTTGGCATTGGTGGTGTGCTGTTCGGCGGGATTATTGTCGGGCATTTTCTCGATATGGCCGGTGTACATATCAACAGCGATATCCTGCACTTTGTTCAGGAGTTTGGCCTGATTCTGTTTGTCTACACCATCGGTATTCAGGTAGGCCCCGGTTTCTTCTCTTCTCTGCGGGTTTCCGGCTTAAGGCTGAACCTGTTTGCTATGTTAATTGTGGTGCTTGGTGGGCTGGTGACTGCATTAGTGTACTGGCTGTTTGATATTCCTCTGCCTGTGGTGCTGGGGATTTTCTCGGGTGCGGTGACCAACACACCGGCACTGGGTGCCGGGCAGCAAATTCTTACAGACCTGGGGGTTCCGGCGGCACTGCGTAACGAAATGGGGATGAGCTATGCCATGGCATACCCTTTTGGTATCTGTGGCATTCTGTTCAGTATGTGGTTGTTACGGGTAGTACTGCGCATTAACGTCAATCGTGAAGCTGAACGCTTTCAAAAAGTTAACGGCCAGGCTCAGCAGTTGAGCGCCATTAACGTTCAGGTGGAGAACCCTAACCTCCATAATCTGGCACTTCAGGATATCCCACTGCTTAATAGTGACAGCATAGTGTGTTCCCGGTTAAAGCGCGGCGAAACGCTAATGGTTCCCTCCTCTTCTACATTAATTGAACGGGGAGACTTGTTGTATCTGGTGGGCAACCAGGAAGATCTGCACAGCGCACAACTGGTGATAGGCCAGCAAGTTGATGCCGGGCTTTCCACCACAGGTACAGACTTGCGGGTTGAACGGGTTGTAGTGACCAATGAAAAAGTATTAGGTAAAAAAATCCGCGACCTGGGCATTAAAACGAAGTATGACGTAGTGATTTCCCGCCTGAATCGTGCCGGGGTTGAGCTGGTCGCCAGTAGTCATGCCAGTCTGCAATTTGGCGATATTCTCAACCTGGTCGGGCGGCAGGTGGATATTGACGCTGCTGCTGCGTTACTGGGCAATGCGCAACAAAAACTCCAGCAGGTACAAATGCTGCCTGTGTTTATTGGTATTGGCCTTGGTGTATTGTTAGGGTCTGTCCCACTGTTCATTCCCGGTTTCCCTGTCGCCCTGCGCCTTGGGCTGGCTGGTGGCCCGCTGATTATGGCGCTGATCCTTGGCCGAATAGGCAGTATTGGCACGCTCTACTGGTTTATGCCGCCCAGTGCCAACCAGGCGCTGCGGGAACTGGGTATCGTACTGTTTCTGGCCGTTGTCGGGCTAAAATCCGGTAGTGGCTTTGTCACCACCCTGACTCAGGGAGATGGCGTGTTATGGATGGGATACGGAATCTTAATCACTGCTATTCCGTTACTGGTTGTGGGTTTTACTGCACGTTTGCTGGCAAAAATGAATTACCTGACAATTTGCGGGATGCTGGCCGGATCCATGACAGACCCGCCAGCTCTGGCATTTGCCAATAATCTTCACACTTCCAGTGGGGCCGCCGCGCTCTCGTATGCCACGGTTTACCCACTGGTGATGTTCTTGCGTATTATTACGCCACAATTACTGGCTATTCTCCTGTGGGGCGTTTCCTGATGATTCCCGGCCATCCGTAGCATTTGCCTGGTGATTTCCCGTCCATAACATGTTGATATAAGAGGATGGCCGGGCCTCACTTTGCAAATGCAGCAGGAGCACGAGAAGCACAATGAAAATCACCCAACTGGGCGAAGCGCCTGACTACCGTTTCTCTCTGGCGAATGAGCGCACCTTTCTTGCCTGGATCCGCACCGCCTTAGGTTTCCTGGCCGCTGGTGTGGGGCTGGACCAACTGGCACCCGACCTGGCTACCCCACTGGTTCGTGAAATACTGTCGCTGTTTTTGTGCCTGTTTGCCGGTGGACTGGCGGTCTACAGCTATATACGTTGGTTACGCAATGAAAAAGCGATGCGCCTGAAGCAAGATTTGCCCTATACCGGAAGCCTGAAGCTGATAAGCCTGGTCATGCTCGCGGTGGTGGTCATCGCGATGGTGATGGTGGTTTATGCCTGAATCATCGCGCCGCCTGCGCCGTGAACAGGATCCCGGACTGCAACCGGAGCGTACCGCGCTTGCCTGGTACCGCACATTACTGGGATACGGCGCTCTGCTGGCACTGGCATTACGCCACAGCTGGCACCGGGCTGGCCCGTTATTTTGGTTGTCGTTATTGGTGTTGGCTGTCCTGGTGGGAGTGGTTTATGCCTGGGCACGGCAACGCCAGCTTATGGACATCGCCCGCCAGGATTTACTTGGCGCACAAACTGTTCGAGGCAAATGTATGATTGCGCTGGGGGTTCTTGGGCTGGCATTATTATTTGCCGCTGTGCATATTCACCAAATTTGGTTACATCTCTGGTCACCAGAGTAACGATTTTATTTATGCACATACTTCGCCAAAGCATGCTAAATAAATACATATTTTCTGATATCAATTGCCGGAAGGTCAGTGCCTTGAAGACTTTCATCGCGTTTATAACAGTGTCAGTCAGCGCAATGGCTTGTGCCACACCATTGCCCGCCGCCGCGCCAGCAACGGAGGCATTGCCTTCTGTTGTGCCAGCACAGTCTGCAACACCGGCACCTTCGCACTTGCCTGAAGGGTTTACTGCCCGGCAATATGCGGCGGCATTGGGTACGGGTATGGATGTTGACTGGGCGAGAACTGAACGAGGCATTCGTGAGTTTGACCCACTGGTGGTGCGCGACTACCAGCAGCGCGGGTTGGGGCATGTGCGTATACGGGTGGCAGATGACGCAACCGAACAACACCTGCTTCATCTGCGAAAAATTGTTGAAGCCTGCGAACAATATGGCGTGATACCCATTATTTCTTACCAGGCCGATGAGTTTAAAAGCGATCCCACCAAAACGAATGAAGCCAAAGTGGTTGCCTGGTGGGATACAGTCAGCCGTTATTTTGCCAGTACACACCCTGAACTGGGGTTCGATATCATCTACGAGCCTGGTGAAAAACTGAATCATGACCAGCAGGCGCTGAATCGTCTTTATGAAAAAGTGGTGCGGGATATCCACCATACAGACCCGCAGCGCATGGTGTTTATTGCGCCCCGCCAGCGCGCCACGCCGGAAGACCTGGTTAACCTCAAGTGGCCATCCCAAAGTAACGGCCATGTGCTGGCTGAATGGCATATTTTCCCCTGGGGGCCAGTCAAAGTAGGTAATAAATACCCCTGGACGACCGGAACGGTAGCGGAAAAAAACGCAATTCGTAATCGTATTAACGTTGCGCTGCGCTGGCAGCAAAAAACCGGGCATGTCTCCTGGGTTGGCGGCTGGTCGGCAGGAGCAACGTTGAAAAACCCGGTTCAGCCTTCCCAAATTGCCTTCGCGACCTTTATGGCATGTGGGCTTCAGCAGGCACACATTCCCTATGCACTCAATATTGATAACCTGTTTTACGATGGGGAAGAAGGCGCATGGCGGCCAGCTACTGCCGCATTACTCCAGGCGATGATAAAACCCGATTGCCCGCCCGCTGAAGCGAAAACACCCGGGAAAACCAAAGCGCACCACCACTGAACTTAAACTGGTTGCTGGTGGTGATGTTGCTGGCGTAACGCCAGGGGTAACCAGCAACCCAGCATCACCAGGCCCATCGCAGTCATTAACATGCCTGCACTGCTCTGGCTGGTTTGCGGTAACAGCGCAGAGAGCCAGGCCATCGACCCCGCACCCATATTTTGTAACCCGCCTACCAGCGCACCGGCAGTACCCGCTAAAAACGGAAAAGGCTCCATGGCACCACTGGTTGCTAACGGGAAAACCATTCCTGCGCCGAAGAAGAACAGCGCGGCAGGCACCAGCAGTGTCCAGATATTCATGACGCCTGCCCAACCGGGGATCCACATCAGCAAGCCTGCTCCCAGGCAACTGAGCACAGCCTGCCACATCAACGTGGCAAACCGCTTTCCTGCCCGCCCTGCATACCAGGCGCCAAAAAAGGCAGCGGGAATGGGCAGAATAAACAGAATACTCACGGTAACACTGTTCAGCCCAAGTACGGCACCCATCAACACGCCTGCACAGGCTTCAAATACAGCAATACCGGCCAGGCCACCGACCAGCATCAGCAGATAACAACAAAATGCGCGCTGGCTGAATAAGGTCCGATAATTACGCAGCAGTGAAGTGGGGTGAGCCGCCAGAGGGCGGGTTTCTGGCATAAAACGCGCAATACACAGCGTTACCGCCAGGCACAATAGCAACAGGAAAAGAAAACAGGCTCGCCACCCGGCAAAAGTATTAAGCACACCACCCAGTAAAGGTGCTAATAACGGGCTAACCAGAATACCCATATTTAACAGGCTGTTGGCTTTACGTAACGACAACCCCTCATATAAATCCCGCGGCATGGTTCGGGCCATCACACCTGCCACGCCGGTACCCATTCCCTGTAAACCGCTCGCCAGCACCAGAACAAAAAAGTGTGGTGTTGTTGCCGCAAGGAGCGTTGCCAGCATAAACACGCTCATTCCCACCAGAATAACCGGGCGGCGCCCTGTCCGGTCTGATATTGGGCCATAAAATAGTTGAGAAAGGCCGTAGGTCAGCAGATATGCGGCCATGACGCTTTGAATTGCGCCCTCCCGAACCTGGAAACTGGCCGCCATACTACTCATTGCCGGAATATAAATAGTTTGCGCCATCTGGCCGACACCTGTCAGCAAAATAAGCAGTATTAACTGCGGTTTATGCGTAAGCGTTTTCATGGAGATTGATTAGATAATTATTCTGTTAATGCAGGTTATGATTCTGCGTGATTCTTAATTTGCCGAGGAATCTACCATGAAAATATTCATGCCTCTATCCGGCCCCGATAATTCTTAACATTCCGGCGTATTTGGCTGAAAACAGATACTGGCAACTATTGTTGCCAGTTGCGGTGTGCGGCTGGATAGAGGTATTTCTGGTGCGTCAGCCGTTCCTGCCCGGCTACGGGAATAAACCCCAGCTGCTGGTAAAAAGCAAAAGCCGTTTCTGGTGCGTGGGTATTGAGGTGGTGAAATCCGGCGAGCCTGGCGTGGGCTTCCAGCGCATTGACCAGAGCAAAGCCCATTTTCTGGCGGCGAAACGCCGGGCTGATATAAAGATGGCGTAATCGCGCAGCCTGTGGGTGCGTGTCGAACGGGCACTGGTTGAGGCCGCCAATACCTGCCAGCTCATCGCCTGACCAGGCGGCCAGCAGAATTTCACCTGTTTTATTAAAACGGTTACTCCCGTCCTGCCAGTGTTGTTCAAGACGCGTGAGCATGGCAAAGCCTTCTGCCTGACTGGTTGCACAGAGTTCGGCAAAACCTCGTAGCGGCAGGGTAACAGGGGAAATCATCTTTAGCATCACTGTCGTTCAGGCCTTTATGTGGTGGTATTGGCTGGAATACCGTGCATGCGGATTGTCTGAATTGCGTACATATTCCAGCCAGGCAAGACTGTCTGACAGGTAAACGTGATTTGTATCACGTAAGAGATGTTCTGCAGGTCAACCCTGTTATCCGAACATTATTAATTTCATTTTACCTTTCAACAAGAAAGATATATTCGGATAAAACGCATGCGAAATATATCCGCAATATTTCTATCATAGTAGAAAAGTTACTAAAAAAGCCTACCAAATATTGTAGGTATGGGCTTGTGGGGCCTCATTCCTTCGTACTATTAGGACTATTCCTGGTTATTTTTGTAGGCATGATAAAATATGGTATGACCTATAAAATTAATACCAGATTATACACTCTTTTATGTGTGTTTTTTGTACATGTAAATGTACTTCATACTTATAGATATTAAATATCAGTATGTTGCATAACTTTTCTGATGCATAAGCGTGTCAAAATTCCCTTGTGGACATATGTAGAGCACACAGCAGTGCCTCCAGCAAACAGCGCCTCAGTTTGTAATTACATACAAGGGATTTTGGCTCCTTAAGTAAAATATATCCATGCTAAAACCGGTGGGATGAATATATCCATCTGGTTGTTGTGTTGCCTTTGTGGCAGTGAAAATAAAAAATAATGCTGTGCCCGGTCCTTATTGAGTAAGGTTCGTGCGGTAGCTTTGCCTTTACGCTTGTGAGTGCAGATTATTTCGTCAGTTGATTATTTCACCCCAGGGCATCACAGCACTGTGTAATAATGTTGCAAAGGTATAGTGCCAGATACGCTGGTCGATTAATCTTATACGCGTTATACCTTCAGATTGCTTACTGGCAGAGAGACCTTTAGTAGGGTTGCTCGTGGTGATGTCCCGCAATCTGTATGAAGTTTTTTATGGTTGGTTTGCCGTTATGCGCGACGGTGAAGGCAATCACTATCGTCCATGCCTGTGCATACAACGCCCCGGGTACGGCATCAAACTTTTGTCACTCCCTCTTTCAATGGAAGAATACGATGAAATTACGAATCGTCCTTGCTCTGTTATTTGTGTTCGGTGTGTCTGGTTGTGTGAAGCATCCACCGGCTGTGAATGATGACACTATCGTCAGCAGCACTGTTGATGGTGTGAAACTGACTTACCGTCATGCGATTACGCCACCGACAGAATTCCACCCGATTAATGAAGAGTACCGTGCGCTGTACAAAGCCTCTGTAATGAGCCGCCCTGATTTTGGCGGTAACGTCGTGCGCTATCTGGATAACGGTGGCACTTATCAGGTCCTCGGGCGTGTTCAGGATTACTGGATGGCTGTTGCTGAACAAGGTAAAGATGAGCTGATTGGCTATGTTCCTCTGCGTGCCGTCGTGAAAAGCGATTTGTACGAATCTACCTTGCGTAAAGATCGCCCGCGTAAACGCCGTGCAGCGAAGAAAGCCAACTGTGTGTCTGTTGATAGCAACAGCCAGGCATGCAAAAACACCAACAGCGGAACCTGGATTATTCAGTAACCCGCTTTCATGTGTGAATCCTTATGATGAAAACTCGTCTGATGCGCCAGGGACTCCTGGCGTTTTTCATGGTGGCGCTGGCACTGTTATCAGGTTGTGTTTCTTCATCGCGCACTGTGCCTGCCAAATACAACCTGGTGTTTATGGCGCACCCGCAGATAAACCAGTCTGCACCGCTTAAAATCCGGGTTTTTTTGCTCAAATCAGATGCTGACTTTATGTCAGCTGACTTTTATTCATTACAAAACAATCCTCAGGGCGTTCTGGGGGCCAATCTGCTTAACAGCGATCAGTTCTTCCTGATGCCAGGCCAGCAGAATAAACAGCTGACAGGCCAGAGCACTCCGGATGCCCGTTTTATCGGCATCATGGCGGAATACCAGTCCCTTGACGGTAAAAAATGGCGTGTCTCCTTGCCGTTACCCGCGCCCAGCGAAGACAGCTTCTACAAGTTCTGGAAATGGTCGTCAGACACCCTTGAGGCGCACCTGTTCCTGGATATCAATGGCATACGCGTTGTTAACGAATAACCCGTATTACAACAGGAAAGCAGTATGAACAAAGCAGAAAAGGTCGTGTGGACAGAAGGTATGTTCCTGCGTCCCCATCATTTTCAACGTGCGGAAAGCTACCTGAAAAGTCAGTTACGCGACTGGGGTATGCAAACCCGTCCGTACATGTGGGGTTTTCAGCACATTGAATTTGACGAAGCTTTACTGCGCCAGGGCTGTGTGGCGCTGAGCAGCGCAACAGGCCTGTTGCCCGACGGTACGCCCTTTTCTTTTACCCGGGCGGAAGATGGCCCGGCTCCGCTGGCTATTGGCGATAACGTGAATAACGCCCGTGTCGTTCTGGCTTTACCTGTGAGCCGTTCAGGCCGGGAAGCGGTGATTTTCAATGAAGCATCTGACTCTCTGGCGCGTTACATTGCCTGGGAAGCCGATGTTGACGATGACAATGACATGGCTGTGGGCAGCGCCACAGTCCAGTTTGGCAAATTACGCCTGCGCCTGATGCTGGAAAGTGACCTGACAGCGGAATGGACAGCGGTTGGTGTGGCGCAGGTTATCGAAAAGCGCAATGACAACCAGGTCCGCCTGGAAAACAGCTACATTCCCCCAATGCTCAATGCCATTAACAATGAGCACTTGTTTGCTTACCTGACAGATATGCACGGCCTGCTGGCACAACGCAGCCAGCAAATCGGCCAGCGCCTGAGTAAACCTGGCCGGTTTAATACCTCAGAAATGATTGAGTTCAGCCTGCTGGCGTTAGTGAACCGCCACCTTGGGTTATCTGAACACCTGCGCAGCCTGCCATTACTCCACCCGGAGCAATTGTGGCGTGAGTGGATTGGTTTCGCGACTGAACTTGCCTCCTGGATGCCACAACGTGCCCCTGCCGCCGGCCTGCCGGTTTATGACCATGACGACCTGGCATGGTGCTTTAGCAAACTGATTCTGCTGTTACGCCAGGGGCTGTCGCAGGTTATGGAAGAAAGCGCGATTCAGTTGCCACTTAATGAGCGCTCTCATGGCCTGAATGTTGCCACCGTGCCGGAAACCAGCATGGTGAAAGAATTTGGTTTTGTGCTGGCAGTGCGGGCCAATGTTCCCGGCGATGCCTTGCAAACCCATTTCCCCGCACAAATGAAAATCGCGCCGGTTACCAAAATTCGCGATCTGGTACAGCTCCAGTTACCAGGCATGGTGTTGCGTGCCATGCCCGTTGCTCCACCACAAATCCCCTGGCACGCTGGTTACAGCTACTTCCAACTGGAAAAAGGCGGGGAGTTATGGAAAGAGATGGAAAAATCAGGCGCATTTGCGCTGCATCTGGCCGGTGAATTCCCCGGGCTGGATATGGAATTTTGGGCTATTCGTAGCCACGCAGAATAATTCAAGGATACGCGCTAATTATGCAGGAATCTCAAGCCACAGGCGGTGATGCCATGTTTGCAGGCGCCAGCAGCGCTAATCCGCTGGTGGCGGCAGCTAATCCTTTACTGAATGCCATTGTTCAAATTCGCCACTCTGTTTCACACAACGACCCGGCAGGATTACGCCAACGTCTGATAGACGAAATGCGCCGCTTCGAAGTCCGTTGCCAGCAATCAGGCCTGGCATATGAAGTGATTGTCGGTGCGCGCTATTGCTTGTGCACCGCACTGGATGAAGCCGCCTCGCTCACGCCCTGGGGTAGCCGCAGTGTCTGGGCGGGCAGCGGTTTGCTGGTCACCTTCCATAATGAAACCTGGGGTGGTGAGAAGTTCTTCCAGTTACTGGCACGGCTTTCACAAAACCCGCGTGAGCACATCAACTTACTGGAAATGATCAACACCTGCCTGTTGCTTGGGTTCGAAGGGCGCTACCGCGTACTGGATAACGGGCGCACGCAACTGGAAACTATTAAACAACGTTTATGGCAGATGATCCGCGGTGTGCGTGGCCAGTATGCACCAGCGCTTTCTGTCCACCCGGAAGACCAGCCGGTGATGCGCAAATTGTGGCGCCCGGTTGTGCCATTATGGGCCTGCACCGCCCTTGCCGGGTTTATTGCCTGCCTGTTTTATATCGGCCTGAACTGGCGTCTCGGCGATTACACCAGCCCGGTGCTTGCGGCGGTGTATCAAACCACCTTGCCCGATGTCACCATTAAAAATCCGGCACCGCGCCACCCGCCTGTCCTTAACCTGCGGGCATTCCTTAGCCCGGAAATCAAAGCTGGCCTGGTTGCAGTGCGCGATGAATCAGACCGTAGCGTGGTTATCCTCAAAGGTGATGGTTTGTTTGCTTCCGCTTCAACCGTTGTCCGCGACCGCTACAAACCGGTGATTGACCGGGTGGCAAAAGCGATGGACAGCGTCAGCGGTAAAATCCTGGTTGTTGGTTACACCGATAACGTACCCATTCGCAGTGCGCGTTTTGCCTCGAACTACGAACTGTCTCTTGCCCGTGCCCAGTCAGTCACGGACATGCTGGAAAAACAGCTTTCCCGCCCGGAACGGGTGAAAGCGGAAGGGCGTGGCGACACCAACCCGGTGGCGCCTAATAACACAGCAGAAAACCGCGCCCGTAACCGCCGGGTTGAAATCACTTTACTTGTCTCGCCGGAAAATACTCAGGCTGAGCTGAACGGCCTTGCGCAAGGAAACTAAAGGATGTTGAGAGTTCTCCTTTCCATACTTACAAACCGCATTTTATGGGGGTTTGTTGGGGTCACTGCATTTGCAGCGGTTATCTGGATGATTGGTCCCCTGTTCTCCATTGTGGATACCCGCCCGCTGGAATCGGTACAAAACCGGGTTATCAGCATTGGTCTTATCTATCTTGTGTGGATCCACAGCCATATCATTCCGCGGATTTATAATGCCTGGCTTAACCGCAAGATGATGGAGAACATCAACAAGAATGCGGCAGGTGAAGATACAACAGCACCGGAAAACCGCCAGCGCCTGACCAACGAAGAACAGGTTCTGGCAGAGCGTTTTAACGATGCTTCACAGTTCCTGAAAAAAGCGCATTTCAGCCGCAGCCAGCACGGCCACCCGTGGTTACAGCGTTTCAGCCAGCAGTACCTGTACCAACTGCCCTGGTATGTCATGATTGGCGCACCGGGTGCCGGGAAAACCACAGCGCTGATTAACTCCGGTCTGCAATTTCCACTGGCGGACAAATTCGGGAAAACGGCGCTGCGCGGCATAGGCGGCACCCGTAACTGTGACTGGTGGTTTACCAACGAAGCCGTCCTGCTGGATACCGCCGGGCGCTATTCAACCCATGAAAGCCAGCAAGCGCTGGATGCCAGCGAGTGGCAGCGTTTTATGGGGCTGTTACGTAAATACCGTGGCCGCCAGCCCATCAACGGCGTCATCATGACTATCAGCATTTCCGACTTGCTGACACTGTCGCCGGAAGCAATGCAACAGCAGGCAACCAATCTGCGTCAGCGCCTGGCAGAGCTTCATGAGCAACTGGGTATTCGCTTCCCGGTGTATGTGATGGTCACCAAAGCCGATTTGCTTAAAGGGTTCAGCGCGTATTTTGCCGGGCTGGATAAAGCCCAGCGTGAACAAATCTGGGGCTTTACCTTCCCCTGGTCGCAATCCAGCCTCGCCAGTTTCGACCTGATGGGCGCGTTTACTCAGGAATATGCGTTATTGCAACAACGCCTGGATGCCGGGCTACCCGATATCATGTTACAGGAAAGCGACCCGCAAACCCGTGCGGAAAGCTACCTGTTCCCACAGGAATTTGCCGCACTGCGCCCCTTGCTGGCCGATTACCTCAGCACTGTTTTTGCCCGCTCTAACTTTGAAACCGAATTCTCTCCACGCGGCATCTACTTTGCCAGTGGTACCCAGGAAGGCCTGCCTTTCGACCGCGTAATGGGCGACCTGGCGCGCGCCCTGAACTTACCGCAGGATAACGGCGGCGACAACAAGAAACAAACCAATGATGCCTGGGACAGTGTCAGCAAAGAAGCGCCAATACCTGGCAACAAAGGCCAGAGTTACTTTATTAAAAACCTGCTGCAACGGGTGATTTTCCAGGAAGCCGGAATTGCCGGGCAAAACCGCTGGTGGGCTATTCGTAACCGGGCGGTTATCTGGTCGGGCTATGCTGCACTGGCAGCGGTGTTGGTGGTGCTGGCAGGTTTATGGCTTACCAGCTACGGCAACAACAAAGGCTATTTAGCTGAAGTGCAGGCGAAAGTGCCGGGTGTTCAGGCGCAGAGTAAAGCATTACAGACTAACGACAACAGTGATTTGTTCGATCTCCTGCCATTCCTTAACAGCCTGCAAAATCTGCCCAAAAGCGATGCTGTGGATATTAACTCTCCGGGGATAACCTGGCGAATGGGCTTGTATCGCGGTAACGAAGTCAGCGATGCCACCCAGTCGTTATACCAAAAAGCGTTACAGGAAATGGTATTGCCAGCCGTCGCACAGCGGATTACCACCTGGCTACGTAACGACAACGGCAGCGATGTGGAATACAGCTATGAAGCGCTGAAAGCCTACCAGATGCTGTACCAACCGAAGCATTACGATGGCAAATTCCTCCATGCCTGGGTGATGTTCAACCTGTCACGTAATTTGCCGCGCAATGTTACGCAGAATGAACTGCATCAAATGGAGTGGCACCTGACCCAACTGCTGGAAAACCAGATTCAGTCTTCGCCTTACGCCAAAGATGACGAACTTATCCAGCGCGAACAGCAATTGATTAACCAAAACCCGCTGTCTGTCAGGGTTTATGGCCGCCTGAAACGCTTGCTGGAGCACGATGATTCTCTCCAGCCCGTTTCGCTGGCAACGCTGGGCGGGCCACAAAGTGAACTGGTGTTCTCACGCAAAACAGGCAAGCCAATCACCGAAGGTGTACCAGGCCTGTATACGCCGGATGGTTACTGGAATCACTTTGAGAAACAAATCGCCAGTGTGACTGCCTCGTTACACGAAGACGATGCCTGGGTGCTTGGTGCGCCACAAAAAGAAGACCCAAAAGCCATTAATGAAGCTGTGCGCCAGCTTTATGCGCGTGATTTTATGGCTGCCTGGGATAACTACCTGGCGGATATCCAGCTGAATAACAGCGCAGACCTGACTCACCGCATTAATACGGCCCGCGTGTTATCCAGCAACAATTCACCGTTACGCCAGTTAGTCATGAACCTGAGTAAAGTGCTCACGCTTTCCCGGGCCAGTAATAATGCGCCAGAAGATAAAAAAGCCGCCGCGGATGACAACAGCAGCGCATTGACCAATTTATTTGGCGCAACCAGCAATGGTGCTATTGCCGCAGCACAAACACCGGAACAACAAGTTACCGATCATTACGCGCCAATCATCGAACTGGCTCAGCCACTGGAAAAAGGCGGCAAAGCCATCGTGTTTGATGATTTCCTCAAACAAATTGATGACCTGTACCGTTACCTGACCGCAGTGCAGGACGCTGCAAATAGCGGCATGCCCGCACCTGGTGGCGATGCCATCAGCCGCCTGCAGGCCAGCGCAGGGCGCTTACCTGGTGGCCTCAACAATATGTTTACCAGCATGGCGGTGGGCGCAAGCTCAGATACCCAGCGCCGCGATATGGACAATATTCGCAAACGCCTGAATGTGGAAATTGGCAGTTTCTGCCGCCAGGCTATTGCCGGGCGTTACCCATTAGTGCGCAGTGCTCACGCAGATGTCACTCCGGATGATCTGGCGCGCATGTTTGCGCCGGGAACGGGCTTAATGGATGCCTTCTTCCGTGACAACCTGACAAACCGGGTCGATACCACTCAGGCGCGCTGGCGGTTTACCCCAGGCATTGATGGCAAAACCCTGCCAGGCGGTGAAGCTATTCTGCGGCCTTTCCAACAGGCGCAATACATTCGCGATGCCTTCTTCTCAAATGGTGCAACCACACCGGGTTACAAAGTGACGATACGCACCATTCGTATGGATAACGATATTTTGACACTTTCGCTGGATGTAGACGGGCAACTGCTGCGTTACAGCCATGGGCCGCAGGCGGTAAAACTGGTGAGCTGGCCAGGTACCGGCGGCACCAACCAGGTGCGGATGCAACTGGGGCTCGCCAATGGCACGACATCCACGCTGGTAAGCAGCGGCCCGTGGGCGCTTAACCGGTTCTTTGACCGGGCGAAACAGTCTCCTGGCAGCAACAGCCTGAGCCGCCAGGCAACCTTTACTGTTGACGGGCACAGCGTGACGCTTGAGTTCACCCCCAACAGCATTCGTAACCCGTTCCAGCTTTCTGGCTTTTCATGCCCTTAACCGCAAGGAATGTTGAATGAGCAACTACCCTGTACCGTGCTGGTTTGGGAAATTGCCCAGCACCGGTGACTTTTTGCAGCGCCGCTTTCCCGATGCGCTGCAACGCCAGTGGTCGCACTGGTTCCAGGTCGGCCTGCATAACTGGCAAAACCAGCAAAACCAGAATGATCCGCTCCACGGCGCAAAACGCGAATTCCATAAAGCGCCAGTGTGGAATTTTGCGGTACCGCCCATGCTGGGCAGCCAGGTTATCCAGCTCGGTTGCCTGCTTCCCGGGCGAGACAGTGTCGGGCGGCAGTATCCGGTATGCGCCCTGAGCGCATTCAGCCCGGCTGAATGGTCGCCCCAGTGCCTGGCACTGGCGGAACCCTGGTACCAACAGCTGGGCCGCACCCTGATGACCGCTGTCAGAAACGGTTTCGCCGGTGAGCAACTTGACCAGGCTCTCTTAAGCATTCCGTCGCCAGTGGTGCCGGAAGGGGATGCCCAGTCAGACATTCTGGATGTCATTGGTTATGACGATGCACCCGCAGCACTGAGCTGGCGCCAGGCGGCGGAATGTTTTGAACCACAACGGCAAACCAGCTTTTGGTGGACAAACCGCTGTGATGGCTACCCGCTATACACCCATGTACACAGTGGCAACTTCACCAGCCAGTTATTCTCCATGCTGTTTGACCCCGCAGGTGGTGCTCAACCTGGCCGCCACGGGTTGTATCCTCCCATGTTTGACTGACAGGTAATTCATGAACATAGACGCGTTTCTGGCCCCGGTCAGCGCCGACAAACCTTGTGGCGATAACCTGGAGTACGATGCCGATTTCCAGGCAATGGAACAGGCAAGCCAGGGGAAAGCAGAGCAACAGTTTGGCGACACCATTATCCCGGCAGAGCCGGCGGACTGGACCAAAGTCGAGAAACTGGCCACCAGCCTGCTGGAACGCAGTAAAGACCTGCGGGTAATGATGGCGCTTATCCATGCATGGACCCGGCGACGGGGTCTGCAAGGTTATGCTGATGGCCTGCTGCTGATTCAACAGGCGCTGGTGCTCTACTGGGAGCCACTGTATCCCCTGCTGGAAGAATATGGCGAGCGGGATCCGTTTTACCGTTTAAACGCGCTGGCCGCACTGGGTGATGGTTCCGAACTCACCACGGCTGTACGCCAGGCCGCATTACTGCGCAGCGCAGCCGACACACTTTCGCTACGCGATGCCTGTAGTTTACTGGATGGCAGTAAAACCGAGTGCCCGGATTACCCCGGCGGGCGTCCCCGCCTGGTAGATGAACTGGCACGCGGTGGGCAGCCTGGCATTGAAGCCTTGCTGCATATTCGTGAACGCCTGCTCACTATTCGTGAAGTGCTCAGCGAACAACTGGGCGAAAGCGCACTGCCGGAAATGGAAGTGTTGCTGAAAACAGTCAATACGGTGGCTCAGGCCTGCGATGCAACGGATTTATCCACCCTGATCCCCGGCCTGACAGGCGAAAGCCAGGCGGAGGGCAACACAGTGGCTGAATCTGATGAACAACAACCCGCTGCGGCAGCACGGAATGTGGACTGGCGCAGCATTCAACCGGCAACGCGTGAAGATGCACAACTGATGCTGGAAAAAGCGCGCCAGTATTTCCTGCTGTATGAACCGAGCCACCCGGCACCGCTGCTGATTGAACGTGTACAGCGGCTGATTGAAATGAACTTTATGGACATCATTCGCGACCTCGCGCCCGATGGTGTCCACCAACTGGAAAATATTTTCGGGCGCCGTGATTAACTGGCGCACCCTCTTGTGGCGAAGGCACAGCGCCGTCGCCTCACCTTCACCGCGCATATTCGATGGAGAACACCATGGCAATGAGTAACAGTGGGCAGAAATTTATTGCCCGTAACCGCGCACCCCGCGTACAGATTGAGTACGACGTAGAAATCTACGGTGCGGAGCGCAAAATTCAGCTTCCTTTCGTTATGGGCGTGATGGCGGATTTGGTGGGTAAACCTGTCGAGCCTTTAGCCCCGGTAGATGAACGTAAGTTCCTTGAAATTGATATTGATAATTTTGATGAACGGATGAAGGCGTTGAAACCGCGTGTAGCGTTCCAGGTTGACAACACGCTGACCGGCGACGGCAAACTGAATGTCGAACTGACCTTCGACAGCATGGATGACTTCCTGCCAGACGCCGTTGCCCGCAAAGTGGAACCGCTGAACAAATTACTGGAAGCCCGCACCCAACTGTCCAACCTGCTGACCTACATGGATGGCAAAAATGGCGCGGAAGCCCTGATAGCGAAAGTGCTGCAGGACCCGACATTACTGCAATCCCTGAGCCAGGCACCCAAAGCGGCAGACACCGCCAAAGGTGGCGAGGAGTAATCGATGAGTAACCAAACTGAACAACAGCAAAACAGCGCTCAGACGTTTACCCAGGATGAATTCAGCGCGCTGCTGAGCAAAGAATTCCGCCCGAAAACAGACCAGGCGCGTGAAGCAGTAGAAAGCGCGGTAAAAACCCTGGCACAACAGGCGCTGGAAAATACCGTCACCATCTCCAGCGATACCTACCGCACCATTCAGGCGCTGATCGCGGAAATTGATGAAAAACTTTCCGAACAGGTTAACCAGATTATTCACCACGACGAATTCCAGAAACTGGAAAGCGCCTGGCGTGGCCTGAGCTACCTGGTGAACAACACCGAAACCGACGAGATGCTGAAAATCCGCTTTATGAGTGTCTCCAAACAGGAACTGGGCCGTACCCTGAAACGCTTCAAAGGCGTGGGTTGGGACCAGAGCCCGGTGTTCAAAAAAATCTACGAAGAAGAATATGGCCAGTTCGGTGGCGAACCTTTTGGTTGCCTGGTGGGCGATTACTACTTCGACCACAGCCCGCAGGATGTTGAACTGCTGAGCGAAATGGCGCGCATTGGCGCCGCAGCACACTGCCCGTTCATTACCGGCTCTGCGCCGAGCGTCATGCAAATGGAATCCTGGCAGGAACTGGCTAACCCGCGCGACCTGACCAAAATCTTCCAGAACACGGAATATGCGGCATGGCGCAGCCTGCGTGAATCTGAAGATGCCCGCTACCTGGGCCTGGTAATGCCGCGCTTCCTGTCCCGCCTGCCTTACGGTGTGCGCACTAACCCGGTAGACAGCTTCGATTTCGAAGAACAGGTGGATGGCGCTAACCACGACAGCTACACCTGGAGCAACGCAGCTTACGCAATGGCGGCCAACATCAACCGTTCATTTAAAGAATTTGGCTGGTGTACTTCTATTCGCGGCGTGGAATCTGGTGGTGCAGTAGAAAACCTGCCTTGCCATACCTTCCCAAGTGATGATGGCGGTGTGGATATGAAATGCCCCACTGAAATCGCCATCAGCGACCGCCGCGAAGCAGAACTGGCGAAAAACGGTTTTATGCCGCTGGTTCACCGCAAAAACTCTGACTTTGCTGCCTTTATTGGTGCTCAGTCACTGCAAAAACCAGCGGAATACCACGATGCCGATGCCACTGCGAACGCCCGTCTGGCCGCCCGCCTGCCGTATCTGTTCGCCTGCTGCCGTTTTGCGCATTACCTGAAATGTATTGTGCGCGACAAAATTGGTTCATTCCGCGAACGCGACGATATGGAACGCTGGCTGAACAGCTGGGTGATGAACTATGTGGATGGTGACCCGGCGAACTCCTCGCAGGAAACCAAATCCCGCAAACCGCTGGCCGCGGCAGAAGTGCAGGTGGAAGAAATTGAAGATAACCCGGGCTACTACGCCGCGAAATTCTTCCTGCGCCCGCATTACCAACTGGAAGGCCTGACTGTTTCACTGCGTCTGGTTTCCAAACTGCCATCACTGAAAACCAATGATGCGTAATGCACAGGTAAAAATTCGGCCGTGTATTTTTGGCGAAATACACGGCCGCCAGGTCTGAACCTTATTCAGGGGGTTCAGGCTTAAGGCAGAGGATACAGGGACTGTGTAGACGCACCTCTGATTTCCATTTGCCATATTAGCGCTTTTTACAAGCAAAACTAACCAATCAAAGAGTAGAGATTATTATGGCTATTGATATGTTTTTGAAAGTCGACGGTGTGACGGGTGAGTCCAAAGACTCTAATCACTCTGGCTGGACTGATATCACTTCTTTCTCCTGGGGTGCTTCTCAGCCGGGTAACATGAGTGTTGGCGGTGGCGGCGGTGCCGGTAAAGTAAACTTTAACGACCTGCACGTTAATGCCCTGATCGACAAATCAGCAACCGCTATCATGAAATACTGTGCGAACGGTAAACACCTGACCAAAGTTGAACTGTCAGTATGTAAAGCAGGTGGTCAGCAGGTGGAATACGCCCGCATCACTCTGGAAGAAGTTCTGGTAACTTCTGTTCAGTACACTGGCGCTGATAACGGCGACACCGTTGGTGTTACCTATGCATTCCAGGCTGCTAAAGTGAAACAGCAGTACTGGGAACAAACTTCTTCCGGTAGCAAAGGCGCTGAAAGCTCCGTTGGCTGGAATATCAAAGAAAACAGCGAAGCGTAAGCGGGTTGTTGATGGCGATCCCGGAAGGGATCGCTTTTTAGTAAGTTGACGAAGAGATTAGGGGGGAAGATGTCATCAAGAAATCCTGTATCACCTGGTTATTGTGTCGTTCAACAACCTGGAACATTAGAATATCAAACAACACTTTTATTTAATGATCCAAGAAGTGATGATGCACAGTACTTTATGCGATTGAATTCAGATACGAAATGGTTGAAACCTGGGCAGATTCTCATCATCGCAGAGAATACTAATTTGCCATATGAAACTCCAGCCCTTCTCTATCTTAGAGAGGCGAAAAGAAAAGTTAACAATGCTTTATCTACAATTGGTCTTGAAACAGCTGATTTTTTGAATAGAAATTATTCAACAATAGCGTCATTAGTGTCTTGGGGGGATACAATAGCAGGAAATACTGGGGATGCGGGAGAAAAATTATTTAGACAAGTGGAGTCCATTCTTAGAAAAATAGAACTAACTTACCAAAATCAATATATAACCCAAGGCTCTCTGATTAGTGAGCAGTTTTTTCAGGATAGAAGGGTCCTTTTTGGTCAACTAAGTCCATTGTTGAATAAATTTACCAGAAAAATTATTGGATTAAGAGATTACTCGGATATTAAAAAGGCACTTGGTCTTTCATCAAAATCGATAGTGCATGAATGGAGTACAGTTGGAGTAGGTAGTATTATTGGTTACTCTACATATATTGATCGTGCTGCCCGAGCTGCACAGTATATGAAAATAGGTGGGTGGATAGCTTTAGGTTTTTCTTTTTTGGGAACATCTAACGATGTCTATCATGCGTGTAGTGTTGGAAGAGAAAATGATTGCGCCAAGATAGCACTTAGGAAGTATAGTAGTTTTGGTGGAGGCGTGGCAGGTGCAACAGTTGGCGGTATGGCCGCAACGGCATTAGCCGGTCCAGTATGTCTTGCTCTGGGTGTTCCTACTATGGGAATAGGAACGGCGGTGTGTGGTGTGGCGGTTGGTTTAGTAATGACTTCAATTGGGACTTGGGCCGGAAGTGCTCTAGGCGAGCATGCGGCTGATGGTGCTAATTATTTGATATATGGTGGAGAGTAAATTGAAATACTCCTTATTATATATAATTTCAGTGGTGGTTTTTTTCATTTTTATGATGCTGATCTCTTTGGCGGTATATGTGTTATATAAAAAAGAAAATGAAAAAGTTAATGAAGCATATGATAAGTTAAAAAAACATGGTTTTTTGCCGAATGACTTTTTTTCATTGCAGGAGAATATTGGTTTTCTAGGGTTTGGATCACGAGTTTTTATTCTCTCAAAAATTCTGGATGGGAAAAACTTTCCACTTAATAAAAATATTGTTTTTGACTCAAGGTCTGCGAGAGAGTTTCTGAACCAAAGTAATTTTAAATGGATTGGTTATTATAAGATCCTTGTATTTCTTTTAATTTCTGGATTTTTTGTGTTAATTGTCGCGGCACTTGCTACATGATTTTTTTCTTATTCTAAATAAGTGGTTTTATTAATTTATCATGGTTAAGCTAATTTAATTTTAGGCGATGGAAAAGACGTTAACTAATAGTTAAACTTTAAAATAATATCCTTCACTGCATTAAATTTGTCTTTAGATACTGAACTTTTGTGTCATTTCATTTGTACTTTGTTAGCAACTAATCGTATGCCACACCGGTTGCTGTTTTATCTTACAAAGTGAGACAAATCTCAACTTCATTTTGATATTCTACCTTTGCTCCCCAAACGCTGCAGGCCTTACCAAAAGACCTGCAACGTTTGAGCGCTCATTATACCCAGGCAGGAATACGTTATGCGATTCACGATAATCACCAACAAACCGGGTCAACAACCGCCACAAACCAGTTGCGATTTCTATCCGCCAGGCGGCACCATTGGGCGCGGTTCCGATAACAACCTGGTGCTGCCAGATGAAACGCGCACCATTTCTCGCCTGCAGGCGATAGTGCATATCACAGCAGAAGGCACCTGCCGCATCACTAACCGTGGCAACATCACCCGCGTGCTGCTGAATGATATTCCGCTGGATCGTGGCCGCCAGGTTGAGCTCGAAGACGGCGATATTCTGGGTATTGATGAATACCGCCTGCAAGTTACGGCACTGGGGGCGCAGCCGACTGCGCCTCAACAACCTGCTGCACACCATGCCGCCAGTGCCGTTCCTCATAAAGCGGCACCTGCGCCGGTTCGCCCGGTGTCAGCTGCTCCAGCACAACCATCTGCTGTAAACGCCGATGGTACAGCGGCTATCCCCAGTGAAATCTGGGACAGCCTGATGCAGGAATTCTCTATTTCCGACAACATTTCCAGTAGCCCGGTGAGTGGGAAAGGCGAGCACACCACGGTGGAACCTGGCCACAACCCCTTTGCCGAGCCTGAAAGTGTTGAGCGTAACCCGGAAGACCCACTCGCCCAGTTCAATACCAGCGAGCCGCTGTTTAACGAGAAAAAACCGCAGACTGATAACTTATTCGCCGAGTCTTCACTGTTTAGCGGTGACAGTATCTTTGAAGACAATACCCCGTCTTCACTGGTTCAGCCGGAAACCGCGGAAAATAAACCAACTGTTGGTAGCAGTGAACTGGATCCACTGGCTTTATTCGGTGCCAGCGAAGCCGCTCCCGCGGCACGTAATCACGATGACCCACTGGGCCTGATGATGGGTAATGCTGTGCCATTAACGGTACCAGGCAGCACCACTAAGCCGCAGGAAACAGTAACACCGACAGAGCGGCATCATGCAGCAGAACAGCCACATGCCACAAAACCCTCTGTGGCAGAACAACCTGCTCATGAACCAGAGCCTGCGGCCACACACCACGAAAACCCGGTTTCTGCACTGTTTGAAACGGCATCACTGGCCTCTTCACCGTTGTTTGATGATGACGAGACAGCCACGACTGTCACACCAGCCGATATACTGGTAACACCGCCGCCAGTGCAGGAAAACGCAGAAGAAACCATACCTGCCAGCACAACACAAGCCGCCAACGGCTACGAAGGTATCACCCTGCCCACTCCGCAGGCTGTGCAACGTGCCCATGTGCAGACACCTAAAGGCCGCCTGCGAATTGACCCGGTCGCCTCGCCGTCGTCTGCCGACAAATCTGCGCAGGTCACCAGCCAGCAAGGCGAAGGCGATGTATTACAGGGCGAGTTACTGGCTGCATTACTGGAAGGTATGGGCCTTGGCGACATGCAGCCCGTCCCTCAGTTTGATAAAGAAAACATGCGCCAGTTTGGGCAAATGCTGAGTATGTTTTCGCAGGGTACAGTAGCACTGCTCTCTTCCCGCTCCATTCTCAAACGCGGTGTCAAAGCCGATATGACTATGGTGCTGGACGACGCCAACAACCCGTTCAAACTGCTGCCTTCCGGGAAAACGGTGCTCATGCAAATGTTTGGCACACGTATGCCTGGCTTTATGCCACCGCGTAAGTCAGTGCGTGATGCCCTGATAGACTTGCAGGCTCACCAGTTGGGTATGATTTCCGGTATCCGGGCGATTATTGCCGCTATGCTGCAGTCGTTTAACCCGGAACAGCTCGAAGAGCAGGCCCGGGAAGATGGCGTGGTGTCGCGCATTGGTTTACCCGGCAGCCGTAAAGCCGCCTTGTGGGATTACTTTGTGAAAACCTACGGCGAAACCGCCGGAGAAATTGAAGATGACTTCCACACCTTGTTTGGTGAAGCATTCCTGCACGCTTACGACATGGAAGTGAACCAGTACAAAGACTCACAAAGTGGATCAGAAGAAGAATGAATATCACCATGGCATCGCTCTCCCAACAAGGAGAGCGGACAAGCAACCAGGATCAAACCGGTGAGGTGATTGGCGAGCGCGCGGCATGCTTTCTGGTGTGTGATGGTGTTGCGGGTAACGCAGGCGGCGAGGTTGCCGCGCGTATCGCCCGTAATGCCATCCTGACCGAGTTCGATGGCGAACAACACCTCAACCCACAGTTCATTCGCCAGTATGTGAATAACGCCAACCAGGCGATTCGCAGCGAACAGAAAAACGACCAGGACAACAGTAAAATGGGTACCACGCTGGTCAGCCTGTTTATTGACCGGGATTACCACCTGGCGTACTGGGTCCATGCAGGCGACAGCCGCCTGTATTTATTCCGGCGCGGTTTTTTATACCAGGTTACCACCGATCACAGCCTGATCCAGCAGTTAAAAGATGCCGGGCACCAGACCGAAGGTGTCAGCAGCAACCTGCTCTATTTTGCTCTGGGCATGGGTGATGAACGCCGGGAAGCCAGCTACAGCGATGTGGTTCCCGTAGAAGACGGCGATGCGTTTTTGCTGTGTACTGATGGTTTTTGGCATGGGGTAACACAAGAACAGATGCAGCAGTCCTTGCAGATGGTAAACACGCCACAAGAGTGGCTGACCCTGATGCACCAGAGCCTGCGTAAACATGGCGAAACCAGTGACGATACACAGGATAATTACAGTGCGATAGCCGTATGGGTTGGTCAGCCACAAGAAACCACGCTGATCCACTCGCTGGCGGAGGCCGCACAATTCTTTCCCCTTCGTGATTGATTGAAACGAACAAGGATTTATATGAAATATTGGCTTTCGGGTTTACTGGCGTTGTTGGCGGCATCGTCCAGCGCGTGGGCAGAAAATTACCGGATTGTTCAGTCACCGTCTCTGAAGCTGGATGTCTGGATAGACAACATCCAGGACAACACAGCAAAAAGTTGGTGTACCAGTGAATTACCGCTGCGAATTGTCGCGAACGGCGAGAAAAAACCGGAAATCCTGCAGGCTTTCCTGCCGCAGGTTGGCAAATTGCTACAAAGCCAGTGCGGCACACTGAACACCCTGCGCTGGGAAATGACGGCACCGGATGGCAAGAAACTGGCTACCGGTACCGCAGAGAAAAAGCATGACTGGCGTGTTGATATCGCACCCGCTGCTCAGGTTATTACCGCTGCCATTCCTCCTGCGAATAACCAACGTGCAGAGGATCTCTCACCGCCAGCAGATCGCACGCCCTGGTTTGAATTCAACCTGAAAGATGGCTGCCGCCTGCGCACTTTCTGGCAGGGTGGCAGTGCCTCTCAGGCCCTGTTTATTCCGGCAAAAGACGACGGGAAATGTGAAAAAGGTGGCTGGCTGAATGGCCGGGGTAAAGTTACCCAGCAGGGCCAGAATGGTAGCCAGACTATCACTATGACCTTTGTTCACGGCTTCCCGGTGGCCGGGTTTAACCCAACAGCTAACACCAACACGTTGCTGATTGCCTCCGTGAATAACGAACGCATGGTGGTGAGTGACGAACGTTCCCCGCAAAGCTGGCTGATTATGCAGTATGTCCCGCGCATTAACGGCTGGCAGGTGGATGGCACCGTTGCGGTAGAAATGCCGCGCGACCAGGCCAGTGACGGCGATAAACTAAAAGCGCGTCTGGATGAAGTACGCAAAGTATGGGGACCCTATCTGGAGCCGAATACCGCGCTGACTATCCAACTGGTGGATGCCGTGCATCTGCAACTTAAAGACCCGGCAGCAGGCGCATACCATACGCTGAAGTAACCTAACCACCACAAGGAATGATTATGCACACCCTCTACCAACAGATGGCCGGAGATTCGCTGGCAGAAACCCTGACGCGCCTGGAAAGTAATATTAAATCCCGGCCTGCGGATGCGGACCTGCGCGCAGCGTTTGTTCAGTTGCTCTGTCTGGCGGGCAACTGGCAGCGAGCCCGCACCCAACTGAAAAGCTGGGCGGCGCTAAAACCTCAGGCACAACCCACAGTGACCTTGCTGGAACAGGCTATTGAAGGTGAGTTAACGCGCGCGCGGGTTTTTGCCGGTGAAACGGCACCCAGAATGCCTGAACAGGCCTGGCCCTGGGTTCACCATCTGGTTGACGCACTGGCACGGGAAAATGCCGGTGATAGCGCCGCAGCCCTGGCGCTGCGAGAACAGGCGCTGGAAGCCGCTGAACCCAATCCAGGTTCTTTACAGGTTAACGAGGAAAGTGTGGCGTTTGGCTGGCTGATGGATGGCGATGCCCGCCTGGGGCCGGTGTGCGAATTTATCGTCAACGGGCATTACTTCTGGGCGCCATTTTGCGCCATTCGGGAAATCATTTTTCAGGCACCGGCGAGCGTCACCGACCTGGTGTGGCGCCATGCCCGGATAACGCTGGTGGATGGCAGTGAACAAGTTTGCCAAATTCCTGCGCGCTACCCGGTAGATGCCAGCACGGAAGACCGTTTTCTACTGGGGCGCGAAACTCACTGGGCAGCACTGGACGAAGAGGGTGCGTTTTGTCTCGGACAGGGGCAGAAAGTGCTGCTCAATGCTGATGATGCTTATTCCTTGCTGACACTGGACACGCTGGCATTCGCTGGCTCCGAATCTGACCATGAGTAATCACGACCAGAACGCTAACCCTTCTGATCTGCTGCGAGCCGGCTACCGCCAAAGGGTCGGCAAGCAGACGGTGGGCGCGCGCGACAAAATGCAGCCATCATTGCTGGACCGGCTGACAGATGACGCGCCCGACCAGCAAAAAGAACCGGCCAGCCATAATCTGATTTCCCACAGCACACTGCGGCGCAACGTGCTGCGTGACTTACAGTGGCTGTTCAACACCATCAACAATGAAGCGCAGAATGATCTGCGCGATTTTGCCCATATTCGCCGTTCGGTCGTGAATTTCGGTATCGCTCCACTGGCCGGGAAACGGATGTCGGAAATTGAATGGCAGGATATTCAGCGCAAGCTCACCGAAGCTATTCTGGCTTTTGAGCCCCGCATTATTCCGCAGGGGCTGCAAGTGCGCTGTTTGTCTGACCCGCAATCGCTGGATGCGCACAACGTTTTGTCCATTGAGATAAAAGGCCGGTTGTGGTGTGTCCCCTGGCCGCTGGAATTTCTGTTCCGCACTGATGTGGATCTGGAAAACGGGCATTTTGAGTTAAAAGACGCAGGCTGATTATGGACAGTAAACTTCTCGACTATTACAACCGCGAGCTGGCGTATCTGCGCGAAATGGGCGCAGAATTTGCCAGTCGCTATCCCAAAGTGGCCGGTCGGCTCGGGATGCGGGGTATCGAAGTCGCAGACCCTTACGTCGAACGCCTGATGGAAGGCTTTGCCTTTCTGACCTCGCGTGTCCAGCTAAAAATGGATGCGGAATTTCCGCGCTTCTCCCAGCGCTTGCTGGAAATGTTCGCGCCAAACTACCTTGCCCCCACGCCCTCTATGGCGATTGCCCAGCTCCAGCCAGATATGCAAAAAGGCGACTTGAGTGATGGCTTCACCGTGCCGCGTGGCACCATGATGGACAGCCTGACGCTGAAAAAAAATGGCGTCACCTGTGCCTGGACTACCGCCCATGATGTCACGTTGTTGCCATTGCATATCAGCAACGTGGAACTGGGGGGCGTCCCGGCCGATGCACCACTGATGGCGATGGGGCTGAGCCAACGAGGCGCAGCCAGCGCACTGCGCATTCGTATTGCCTGTAATGGCAAGAATACGCTGGAAAATCTCAACTTCGACCGGCTGGATTTTTTCCTCAGCGGCCCGGACATTGAAGCACAGAAATTACTTGAACTGGTGATGCAGCACTCCGTGGGGCTGTTTTGCCAGACGGTGGCGCCATCGCCGCAACGTATTGTACTGGGCGATGACGCCCTGACCCAGGAAGGGTTCGCGCCGGAACAGGCGATGTTGCCCGATGACCTGCGAAACTTCGATGGTTACCGCCTGCTACAGGAATATTTCGCATTCCCGGCGCGTTGCCAGTTTATTGCTGTCAGCCAGTTACACAACTTGCTGGCGAAAAGCGCCGGTGCCAGTGCGTTTGATATCGTTATTTTGCTGGATAAAGCCGACAGTGCGCTGGAGCGCATAATTGATAAAGCGCACTTCTCGCTACACTGCACCCCGGTTATCAACCTGTTCCCTAAATATGCCGAACGGCAAAAAATTCAGGACAGCCAGGGCGAATACCACCTGGTTGTCGATAATGTCCGCCCGCTGGATTACGAAATCTATGCGGTGAAAAATATCTATGGTTCGCGTACAGATCGCCGTGAAGAGCAGGTATTCCGCCCGTTCTGGCAATCATTCAGTAGTGACCACGGCAACTATGGCACCTATTTTTCGTTACGCCGTGAACAACGCGCCCTGTCTGAGCATGCATTACGTTATGGCACCCGCACTGGCTATGTCGGTTCCGAAGTGTTTGTTTCACTGGTAGATGAAAACCATGCGCCCTGGTCCGACAGCCTGAGCCACCTGACAGCAGAAGTGCTGTGCACCAGCCGGGATTTACCGCTGATGCTGCAACAAGATTTGGGTGAGTTTGTGATGCCGGATTCGTTGCCCGTTGCCGGTATCACTTTGCTTAAAGGCCCCACTCCGCCGCGCCCGGCGCTGGCCGAAGGGGTTGCCACCTGGCGGCTTATCAGCCACCTGCAAATGAATTACCTCAGCCTGATGGACAGCGAAAACGGTGAGGGCGCTGAAGCCCTGCGCCAGTTGCTCGGGCTGTATGGCAACCTGGCGGAAGTGCCAGTCGCCCGCCAGATAGACGGCCTGCGCCGTTGCCAGTTGCGCCCGGTACACCGCCGGGTACCCGAGCCAGGGCCAATTGTCTTCGCCCGGGGTATTGCCATTGACCTGCAAGTGGACGAACAGGATTTCTCCGGGTTCAGCCCCTGGCTGCTCGGCAGTGTGCTCGAGCGCGTGTTCTCACGCCTGGTGGCAATCAACAGCTTTACGGAAGTGACACTGACCAGCCAGCAACGCGGTGAAATTGGCTGGTGGGGGCCACGCATGGGGAAACGGGCACTGATATGAGTGAGACCTCAACACCTGAAACCCGGCTACCCACGGTTAAGCGGGTAACCCGCCTGGCAGATAACTTCTGGCCTGCTGTCATGGCTGCGCCCTGGCGTTATGACCTGTTTCAATTGTTGCGCCGGGTTGATGCCCAGGGCGGTGGGCGTTATCCCCTGGGGCGTGCGCCGTTACCCCGTTTTGATGCCTTACGGGTTGCCCAGCAGCCTTCGATGGCGTTTGCGCCTTCCACTCTGGCAACGGTAAAAGAACTCGACGGCCGCGATTTACACGAGGTTTCGATTTTCAGCTTCGGGTTATTTGGCCCCAACGGCCCGTTACCGGTGCACATGACAGAATACGTGCGTGAACGTATCTATCACCACCAGGACGACTCACTGAGCGCGTTTGCCGACTTGTTTCACCACCGCCTGAGCTTGTTGTTTTACCGCGCCTGGGCCGATGCGCAACCCACCGTTTCGCTGGACAGGCCGGATAACCGCCGTTTTGAAGATTACCTGGCCTGCCTCACAGGTATGGGGTTGCCCGGGCAGCGCCACCGGGGAAGCCTGAGTGAACATGCCCGGTTTGGGCTGGCCGGCCACCTGACACGCAGTGGTCGCGATGCTGAAGGGCTGGAAAAAATGCTGCGCCACTATTTCCAGGTACCGGTGCGGGTACGGGGCAATATTCCGCACTGGATGCCGATAGCCCAGCGTGACCAAACCCGGCTGGGCGGCCACGGGCGACGCGCTCCGCGCCTGGGTGAATCCACGTTTGTGGGCATTGCAGTACGCGATGTGCAGCATAAATTCCGTCTCGAAATTGGCCCGTTAAGTTTGCAGGACTACCAGCGGTTCCTGCCCGGCGAGCGCGAAGTGACCGAATTACGTGACTGGGTACGCCAGTACCTGGGCACGGACTATGCCTGGGATGTGCGCCTTATCCTTAAAGGTGCCGAGGCAACCGGCGCAACACTGGGTGGCAACAACCGCCTGGGGTACAGCGCCTGGCTGGGCGAGCGCCCGGAAAAACCCGACCGCCATGATCTGGTGTTTATGCCTGAGCCAGAACACAGCTAACACATGCGTTGGGTTTACAACAATAACAACACTGTATTTCAGGCACCAGGTGCCAACTGTCAACAGGAATAATCATGTCAGAGATCAGCCGTGCCGTTTTGTTCGGCAAACTGGATACGCTGTTATTTACTGCGCTGGAGAGCGCAACCGCCTTTTGTAAGTTGCGCGGCAACCCCTACGTTGAACTTGCACACTGGCTGCATCAGTTAATGCAGCAGCAGGACGGCGACTTACAACAGTTGGTTCGCCATTTCGACCTCGACGAAGCCGTTCTGGCGCGTGACATTGTGGCTGCACTGGACAGCCTGCCGCGTGGCGCGACCGCAATTTCTGATTTGTCGGAACATGTGGACACGGCAGTTGAGCGCGCCTGGGTATACGCTTCCCTGACGTTTGGTGCCGGGCGTATTCGCGGCGGGCATCTCCTGATTGGCCTGTTGAAAACCTGGAACCTCGCCAATGTACTCAAAGGGATTTCCGGCCAGTTTACCCGCCTGAACGCCGACCAGCTTATTGACCAGTTCGATACCATTTTTGCCAACAGCAAAGAAGCCCAGCAGGTTGCCAGCGCGCCACAAAGCGAACAGGCAGCCCCGGGTAGCCAGCAAAGCGCCCTGGCGCAATACGGCCAGAACCTCACGGAAAAAGCCCGTGACGGCAAAATCGACCCGGTGGTGGGCCGCGATGAAGAAATTCGCCAGATGGTGGATATCCTGATGCGTCGCCGCCAGAACAACCCACTGCTCACCGGTGAAGCCGGGGTTGGCAAAACCGCGGTTGTCGAAGGCCTGGCCTGCCGTATTGCACAAGGTGATGTCCCGGTACCTTTACAGGCGGTACAGCTCTGGCTGCTGGATATTGGTTTATTGCAGGCCGGTGCGGGTATGAAAGGTGAATTTGAAGCCCGCCTGCAAAGCCTGATTAACGAAGTCCAGTCCAGCCCGGAACCCATCATCCTGTTTATTGATGAAATCCACACTCTGATTGGCGCTGGCGGGCAGCAGGGCACCGGCGATGCCGCCAACCTGATGAAACCAGCGCTGGCGCGCGGGCAACTGCGCACCATTGGCGCCACCACCTGGGCAGAATACAAAAAATACATTGAGAAAGACCCGGCGCTTACCCGCCGTTTCCAGACGGTACAGGTGCACGAACCGGATGAAGACAAAGCGCTGTTAATGCTGCGCAGCACGGTTTCCCCACTGGAAAAACACCACCACGTATTACTGCTGGATGAAGCGGTAGCCGCCGCAGTGAAACTCTCTCACCGGTACATCCCGGCACGCCAGTTGCCCGATAAAGCGGTTGCCCTGCTGGATACCGCCTGTGCCCGTGTGGCGGTAAGCCAGAGTGCGCCACCACCGCAACTGGAAGACTGCCTGCATCGCCTGGAATCCATTGAAGTGGCTCTGGAGATTGCCCACCGTGAAGGGCGCATTGGCCTGGGCGACAGTTCACGGGTGGCAACCCTGGAAGCAGATAAAGCCCGTGAAGAAGCCCTGCGTGAAAGCCTGACTGCGCGTTGGGAGCAGGAACGCACACTGGTGGACGACATTATTGCCTTGCGTGCCGAGCGCCACGCGTTGCCAGAAAACCTGGAAGCCGATGATGACCGGGCATCAACCATTAATCAGCAACTCAGCGAACGCCAGCAACAACTGCGTGAATTACAGGGTGATGCCCCATTACTGTTTGCCGCTGTGGATGCCAATGTGGTGGCCGCTGTCGTTTCCGACTGGACTGGCATCCCGCTGGGACGCATGGTGAAAAACGAAATCGACGCAGTGCTGCAACTGGCCGATACACTCAACCAGCGTGTGATTGGCCAGCGTCATGGCCTGGACATGATTGCCCGCCGGGTACGCACCACGCGGGCCAGGCTGGACGACCCGAACAAACCCGTTGGCGTCTTTATGCTGTGTGGCCCGTCTGGTGTCGGGAAAACCGAAACCGCGCTGGCACTGGCTGAATCCCTGTACGGCGGTGAACAGAACATCATTACCATCAATATGAGTGAATTCCAGGAAGCCCACACTGTTTCCACCCTGAAAGGTGCGCCTCCGGGGTATGTTGGTTATGGTGAAGGTGGTGTGCTGACAGAAGCTGTACGCCGCCGCCCATACAGTGTGGTATTACTGGATGAAATTGAAAAAGCACACCCGGATGTACACGAAATTTTCTTCCAGGTATTTGATAAAGGGTGGATGGAAGATGGCGAAGGGCGGCATATCGATTTCCGTAACACCATTATTATTCTGACCTCCAACGTGGGGACGGATTTAATCAGCGCTATGTGTGCTGACCCGGATTTAATGCCAGACCCGGAAGCGCTGAGCGGTGCGTTGCGCCAGCCATTACTGCAGGTTTTCCCGCCTGCTTTACTGGGGCGCTTACTGGTCGTACCTTATTACCCGCTGAGTGATACTATGCTGGCGGAAATTGTCCGTCTGCAATTGCGCCGTATTCAGCGCCGCCTGGAAGAAAACCATGGCATTATTTCAGACGTGGACGATAGCGTTATCACCCAAATTGTTCAACGCTGTACGGAGGTGGAGTCTGGCGGGCGCATGGTCGATGCCATTCTCACTAACACGCTGCTGCCACAAATGAGTACCCTCTTACTGAGTGCCAGTGCGCGGGATGAACAATTCCGGCGGTTGCGTATCACGGTTGAACAGGGCGAATTTCAGTGTCAGTTTGAGGCGTAACGCCATTACCACAGGAAGCGAGTTTTCCCATTATGTCGGAATACGAAAACAATCGGACCGTATCTAACGCACTCCCCGTTGGATACCGTTTCAATGAGTTTGAAATTAAGGAAGTCATTGGTGGTGGCGGGTTTGGCATTGTCTATCGCGCCTGGGATCATCAACTGGAACGCACTATCGCCATTAAAGAGTTCATGCCATCGTCGCTGGCGGTGCGTAACGACGATATGCGCCTGGTACTGCGAAGCGAGCGCTTCGGCAAAGCTTTTACTGCCGGGCTGAACAGCTTTATTCAGGAAGCGCGCCTGCTTGCCCGCTTTAACCACCCGAACCTGCTGCATGTGCTGCGTTTCTGGGTGCATAACGACACGGCGTATATGGGCACCGCATTTTACAGCGGCACCACCTTGTCCCGCCTGCGCGAACAGCATCCGGAGCGTATCGATGAAACCTGGATCCGCCGCATGCTGCCCATGCTGCTGGGCGCGGTGAAAACCATTCATCAGGAAGGTTACCTGCACCGGGATATTTCCCTGGATAACATCCAGATTCAGGACAACGGCCTGCCGGTATTGCTGGATTTCGGCTCTGCCCGGCGCAGTATCGGCAATATTTCCGATGAAACCGAAACCATGTTGCGCCCCGGGTTTGCGCCCATCGAACAATACACCGACGACAACGACAGCGAGCAAGGCCCGTGGACGGATATCTACGCGCTGGGTGCTGTGTTGCATACCCTGGTTGTGGGGTCGCCGCCGCCAGTCAGTGTGGTGCGCAGCATTGAAGATAACTACCAGCCATTAATGAAACGCCGTCCACAGGGTTACTCACCAGCGTTACTGAACGCGATTGACCAGGCGCTGGCACTGAAAATGGAAGACCGCCCGCAATCCATTGATGCCTTTGCTACGCTGGTGGAAACCCCGGTGGCTGGTATTGATGATGTCGCGCAAGCTAACCGCCCCGGCACTATGCTGGTGCCGGTGGAACCCGAAGAAGAAACCCCGAAACCTGCCGGGCTGAAACGCTTTATGGTGCCGGGCCTGGTTGCCGCCGGGGTGCTGGTTGGGGTTGCGCTGGGTGGCGTGTTATTCCATGGCGGCGGTTCTGAATCAGTGCCAACCGCCAGCGAAGCTCCCACACCGGTAACCCCGGCAGGCAACGCAAGTGATAATACAGTGGCGGTTGCGGCTAACTCATCTTCAGCCCCGGCAACAGCAACAGCGCCGGTTGCCACCAACGCAGAGCCTGTTGCCCTGGTTTATGTGCGCATGCGCGAAGGTGACCAACTGACGCTGAATGGCAAGCAACAGGCGGTTGTCCCTGCCAGCAATGGTTTCGCTTCACTGCAATTGCCTGCGGGGCAGTACGAACTGAAAGTAACCGGGCACGGTGACACGCGTAATGAAAACATTACCGTTGACCGCCCCGGCACCTGGTTTGTTAACCCGCAATCCTGAGTACCTGAAACGGGCAGCCCGTTAACTGCCCGCCTGATTCTTACCAGCAAACTTACCGGGTTCATGCCCGGTTCAGATTGATGAAAAAGAAGGAAAACGCGTGGTTTTTCCTTCTTTTTAGTTAGCAGCCGAAAATCAATAAATTGATTTTCCTGGTTTGTTATTGGGCGACATCCTCTCGTTCTGTGCGGGCGTGAGGTTTGTCATCAGACTCTGCCGGGCTTCTTGCCCGGTTTTGCTGTGTTTCACTCATCTTTACTCCAATAATTCGCGTGACAGGCTCCGTAAGCGCGGCCTGCCTGCAATGTGAAATATAACGAGTATGTCCTCTGATTCGCCAGTAGACAGCGGTATCGCCAACAGGTGTGCTGCTGTGTTCTCTGTTGCAAACAACACATCCTGGGAATGAATTTATGTTGAACCGAATTACCGTCCAGCTCCCGGTTGAAGGGCTGTTATTCTGGAAACTTTCCGGGCGTGAAGCGTTATCGGAATCCTTCGCGCTGACGGTGACTGTGCTGGGCACAGATGCCCGTATCGACCGTAGCAGCTTGTTGGGTAAAGCCATTACCGTCACCATTCCAACAGAAAACCTGCTCACTTCCCGTTATATCAACGGCAAAATCACCCGGGTAGGTGTCAGTGCGACGGAAATCAGTGGCACCCGCTACGCGGTTTACGCGCTCACAGTGGAACCCGATTTGTGGCCCATGAAACGCGACCACAACCTGCGTATTTTCCAGAACCAGACTGTACCGCAGATTGTGAAAACGCTGCTGGGCGAATATCAGGTTAACATCGAAGATAAACTGACCGGCAGTTACCGGGTGTGGGAATACTGCGTTCAGTACCAGGAAAGCAGTTTCGCGTTTATCAGCCGCCTGATGGAACTGGAAGGTATCAGCTATCACTTCCGCCACGAGGCAGACAAACACACAATGGTGCTGACCGACGCAGTAGAGCAGCATGTACCGTTCACCGGGTATGAAACCATTCCGTACCATGTAACCGGCTCTGGCGGCAGTACCGATGAAGAAGGTATCAGCCAGTGGGCGATGGAAGACAGCGTCACACCGGGGATTTACAGCCTGGATGATTACGACTTCCGCAAACCCAACGCCTGGCTTTACCAGGCACGGCAGAACCCGGTTTCACCTGTACCGGGCAGCATTGATGTTTACGACTGGCCGGGGCGTTTTGTAGAACACGGGCACGGTGAATTTTACGCCCGTATTCGCCAGGAACGCTGGCAGGTAGAACACCAGCAGGTTTACGGCACCGGTACGGCAATCGGTATTGCGCCTGGTTATACCTTTACGCTGCTTAATGCGCCGTTTTTCAGCGATAACGGTGAATACCTGACCATCAGCGCAGACTACATGTACGAAGAAAACCGCTACGCCAGCGGCAGTGAAAGCAACACTATTCACCGTACTGATTTTAGCGTTATCCCGTCTTCCATTCCGTTTCGCCCGGCATTCAGCGCCCAGTGGCCACGAACTGGCGGGCCGCAGACGGCAAAAGTGGTGGGGCCGCAAGGTGAATCCATCTGGACCGATAAATACGGCCGGGTAAAAGTGAAATTCCACTGGGACCGCCTGGCAAAAGGCGATGACACCAGCTCCTGTTGGGTGCGAGTTTCCAGCGCCTGGGCAGGCCAGGGTTACGGTGGCGTTCAAATTCCCCGTGTGGGTGATGAAGTGGTGGTGGACTTTATCAACGGCGATCCGGATCGCCCCATCATTACCGGACGCGTATATAACGATGCCAGCATGCCGCCCTGGGCACTGCCTGCTGCCGCAACCCAAATGGGGTTCCTGAGCCGCTCCAAAGACGGCACAGCCAGTACCGCTAACGCCCTGCGTTTTGAAGATAAAGCCGGTTCAGAACAGGTGTGGCTCCACGCCGAACGCAACCTGGATGTGGATGTGGAAAACGATGAAAACCATAATATCGACAAAAACCACACCCATTTTGTAGGCGAAAATGAAGAACAGCGTGTGGTTAAAAACCAGACCGTGGGTGTGAAGGGGGAAGCGAAAACACTGACTGGCGGCAATATGACGGAAAGTGTGGTGAACACATATACGCTGAGAGCAGGCCAGGAGATTTGTCTGCAATGTGGCGACAGTTCAATTCGACTCACCCAGGCCGGGAATATTGACATTGTTGGTAAGACATTGAATATCACCATTTCTGGCCAGGGAGATATCAATGCTGAACCATTGAATCTGAATTCTGGTAACGCCTCTACGTTGTCGGCACCGGGAACGGGTGATGCCAGCGCCATCCAGCAAGATCTGGACAGTTTCTTTGTTTTTAATGCCAACAAAGAATAACCAGCGCCAACAATTTGCCTGAATCGCCCGGAAACGGGCGATGCCTGATACGACAGGGCAGCACGTTTATTTTATTCATCGACACGGGGTGGGGGCAGCAGTTATACGGCTGCCTGTGGCCCGACTTTAGTCGCCAGCAACCGTTAAGACCGTACTATGAAGAAATCCACGCGTAGTGAGCAAGCCACCGAAGCCTTTACCTTCAGCGTCTCACGCAGCGCCGCCAGTATTGACGACAAACTGCATGATGTTGCGGCCAGTATGATCCGCGAACTGGAAGAAAGCCTGGCAGATTTCAGGCTGAATTCTTTTGAAATCATTGATGTGGATGGCCTTCCTGCCGCCGAACTGTTCTACGAATTTAAAAGCGACAACACACCCGTTCACCAAAAACAAACCGTTTTATTGCTGGATGACCCGGTTATGGGCAAAAAGAAAGTCTGTTATATCGGCACCTGCGTGGGCGGTTACAGCGAAAGCGATATCGAACAGTACCGTAAAATGATCCGCGGAATTCGTTTTCAGCATGGGAAGTGACTATTTTTATTTAATTCATTAAGACAATAATACTTATTAAATATTTTGAGGGCTTTATGGCAAGGATAAATTCTCCGGTTGGCGAGGGTCAGCGTAATTTATATGGTGATGTTCGCACAATTCAAACTTTATTGAATAAAAATAGTGTTGTTACAACCCCGGGGCATTTATTAGCAGAAGATGGGAAGATTGGCCCCAATACCATCGCCAGAATTCGGTTATTTCAGGAAAAAGTGGTGCGGATGCGTAACCCCGATGGCGTGATTGACCCGAACGGCGTCACGATGCGTAACCTGACTCTGCATGCCAATTTCCATACTACGGTTAATCGCACAACGCGGGTACCTGGCATTACTCAGGAACAGTTTGTTCAGGCTGCAGCGACTTTAGGCTGTGAAGTGGCTGCCATCAAAGCGGTGGTGTACACCGAGTCTCCCCGTGGGGCATTTGATGAAAAAGGCCGCCCGTCAATTTTATATGAACGCCATTACTTCCATAAGTTAACTGGTGGAAAGTATGACAGCAATCCGGTGCTGTCTAACCCTAATGCGGGCGGGTATGGAAAATACAGTGCCCAGTATGGCAAGCTTGAAGAAGCCATGAAACTCGATAAAAATGCTGCACTACGGTCGGCATCCTGGGGCGCTTTTCAAATTATGGGTAACAACTTCAGGGAAGCCGGTTTTTCTTCGGTTGATGATTTTGTGAAAGCGATGGGAACACTCCAGGGGCAACTGGATGCCTTTGTCAGATTTATCGCGAATAATGCGCATCGTAAAAACGCCCTGATTAATAAAAACTGGGCTTCATTTGCTTATAATTATAATGGACCAGCGTATCGTAAAAATAATTATGATAATAAACTGGCTCATAACTACCAAAAGGCGTTATCTGAATGAATCAAACACGCATAAGTGTATGTGCCTTAGCGCTGTCACTACTTTTCCCTGTTTCTGCTTTGGCGGGCGTTACTCTCAAAGCAATAAATACCCACAGCTATGAAAAAAGCCTTTATGAGGCCGCAGCAAAACAGCAAATTGAAAATGGTGCGCCGGTTGATAAACAGGCCTTCTCCGTAAAGAGCGATAATAAGGTTCTGGGGAATATTCTTGCAGGCCAGGGCTTTAATGCTAACGACGACAATGTTTGTTTTGTTTCATGGGCAGCCCCTGACGGAAAAATTCAGAATCTGGTGCCAACCATTGGTTTCGATAACTGGGAAGCTGAAGTGTGTGCCGGAACCCGTGCTGTGGGCGTGCTGGCTGATGATAAACACAGTATCAAGCTTGCCGTTATTTATGATGCACAATCGCCCAACGCCAGTGCGGTTGAATCCGTTATCTTCTCTGTCGACACAGCAACTGGCACTTTCACTCCAGACAATGCCCTGACAGCTAAACTGGGTTCGCAGGGCGCGGCAACGCTCCAGGCACTGAAAACCCTTTACCGCGCTTCACATTAACACCGCCGCCGGGCTGGTTACTGCGCGCCCGGCGCAACAGATAATGCCATTCCAGAGACTCCTATGAATTACACCTTTAACGAAGGGCAGATAGCCCTGTTCCCCGGCCAGTGGGTGGATGCCTCAACACATATCCTGCGGGATGCCGACAGCGGGCTTTCCGTGGTGATCACCCGCGGGCCGGTGCCGGAAGACAGCGACTTCGAAAAAGAATTTCACCGCCAGTGGGATGGCATGCGCCCGCAAATGACTTCCCTGCAACAGGGCGAGTTCACCCGGGTGAGCGTAGGCCCGGACAACCTGACCCGGGGCGTGGAAGTGGAAAGCCACTTTGCCCGCAACGGTGTGGATTTGTGGCAAAAACAACTGGCGGTACCGGTGACAGATAAGCCGCAAATGCTGCTGTTTACCTTTTCAGCCCTGCGGCCGTTCAGCGAACAGGATGAACAACACTGGAGCCAGTTAAAAGCCAGCATTACGTTTACCCCAACGGAGCAGGACGCCTGAAATGAGTGACAACCACGCAGCCCGCCTGGGCGATGACATTATTCACACCACGCTGCTGGCAGATATCATCAGTACCGTGGCTGAAGTAGGCACCTATGCGCTAATGGGCGCGGTTGTTGGTGTTGCTGTTACGGCAGCGGCACCGCTGCTCGGTGGTGGTGCGTTGAGTGCGGCAGTGGCCAGCGTGGGGGCGGCAGCTTCGGGAGCAGCAGGTGCTGGCGCGTTGGGTTGTGTGTTATCCGGCGTAATGGGTGGGGTGCTGGCGAATGTAACCGGTCTGGCCGATGAAATTAGTTCATCCGCCACTGCACTGGGCAACCTGATTTCACCGCCCTCCCCGGCCGGGAAAATCAGCTCCGGCTCCGGTAATGTGAATATCAATGGCAAGCCAGCCGCCCGTGCGGCGGGAAAAGCCACACAATCAGCGAAGCAGGAAGAGCCGGATTCGGGTATCAACTTCCTTGATATGGCGGCGGGTGTACTGGGGTTTGCCAGCTCAGTGGCAGCGAATATGTGGCAGCCCACAGTCGCAGGCGCAGATGCCAACACCAGCTCTTTACCCCTGGACACCATTAACTGTGAAAAACACTCCCCGCAGGAGTACCTGGCGGAAGGCTCCAGCAATGTGTTTATCAACGGGCAGCCAGCCGTGCGGGCCAGTGACCGCACAACCTGTGACGCCACCATTTCCACCAGTGTGTCGCCCGATGTCACCATCGGCGGCGGCACACTGACGGTGCGCCCAATCCACAGCGGGAAATTACCGGGTTTTGACCTGGCCGTAATGGGCATAATGCTGCTGATGGGGCGCCCCAGTAAAGTCCTGCGTAACCTGCCCTGTATTGTGATGTCTGGTGTGTCAGGTATGGGTATCAGTATGCTCACCAGCGCGGTCATGGCGGCAATTAACCCGGTCCATGCCGCCAGCGGCGTGAAAGTGCTGAATGACGATAACGAACTGGATGTGGTGCTGCCGGGGCGTTTCCCGTTCCGCATGCAGCGCGCCTACAACAGCCTGAACCCCCGCGACGGCCTGTTCGGCACTGGCTGGAGCACCGCCTTCGACAGCTACCTGCACATCGACGGTGACCAGGCCACCTGGTATGAAGAAACCGGGCGCGAAGTGCAGTTTACCCTGCCAAAACCGGACAGCATGCTGCTCAGCCCGGCCGAAGGCGTTCTGGTGCGCCGCAATGAACACGGCGATGTGGTGATAGGCGACCAGGACAGCAGCCAGTGGCGGCTGTTCAAACCCACCCGTGAGAACCCGTCGTGCCTGAAACTGGCCATGCTGTGTGATGACTACGGCAACAGCCTGGAAATGAGCTACGACGAGCAGGGCCGCCTGGTGCGCATTCATGATGCCGCTGGTGCGGTGGACGTCACGCTGGCCTATACACACCCGGATTTCCCGCAGCGTGTCACCGCCCTGAGCCATTTCGACGGCAACCAGCACTGGCCCCTGATGCAGTGGGGCTATGACAGCCGCGGCCTGCTGGCTTCTGCCACTGATGCCAGTGGCGTCACCCGCCGTGAATACCGTTACAATGATGACCGGTTAATGGTATGGCACCGCCTGCCCGGCGGGCTGGAAAGTGAATACCGCTGGGAAAAACAGGACCACTGGCGCGTGGTGGAAAACCGCACCAGTACCGGGGAACACAGCAAAATCGAATACGACCTGGTGGCGCGCATCACTACCGTCACCCGGGAAAATGGCGCAGTTCGCCGCCACCACTGGAACGCTAACCAAATGGTCACCCGCCTGGAAGATGAACGCGGTGAAAACTGGCTGTTTGAGTGGGATGAGAACGACCAGTTGCTCAGCGAAACCGACCCGCTGGGCAACACCTGGAAATATGTGTACGACATCAATGGCAACCAGGTGCGCGTGACTGACCCGCAGGGCAACGTGCAGTCCACCGAATGGCTGGCGCACCGTGCCCTGCCGGTTCAGGTGACGGACCCGGAAGGCAACAGCACTCGCTACACCTATGATGCACACCACGGCCTGAAAAGCATTACCGACGCACAGGGTGGCACCACCACCGTGCAGCGCGATGAATACGGCCAGGTTATTAGCGAGACGGACCCGAAAGGCGGCCGCCGCCATACCGATTATAACCGTGCCGGGTTGGTGAGCGCGGCAACGGACTGCTCCGGGCGCACCACCCGTTACCGTTACCACCCGCTGGGCTGGCTGCTGGAAGAAACCGCGGCAGACGGCACGGTGACTGGCTACCAGTACGATGCGGCAGGGCGCCCCACCGGGCTGACCCGGCCAGAAGGCTGGCAGGAGAGCCTGAAATGGAGTGCGCGCGGCCTGCCGGAATGGCACCAGACGGCAGACGGCCGCCGTCATGGCTTCCGCTACGATAACGCCGGCCGGCTGACAGCCACACAGGACCCGGAAGGGAACACGGTTCAGCGCGAATACGATGCCCGCAGCCGCCTGGTGGCTCTGCGCAATGAAAACGGCGAGGCATACCGCTTCACCTGGGGCGATGACAACCTGCTGCTGGCAGAAACCGGGCTGGACGGTGTGGCCACCCGCTATGAATACGATGCCTGCGGGCGCACACTCCGGCGCACCTTCGCTGCAGGCCATGCGGGCGCCATCGTCCACGGCTTTAGTTATGATGAACGGGGCCTGCTGACGGCCCGCACCAGCCCGGATGCGCGCACCTGCTACCGGTGGTCAAAACGCGGCCAGATGGTGTCTGTCTCCCGCCACCCGGCACTGGGTGACGGGGCTTACAGCGATGCAGCCGAACAGGTGCTGCACTTCGGCTATAACGCGCTGGGGCAACTGGTGAGTGAAGACGGCGACAACGCCACTCTCGCCTGGGAATACGATGAACTGGGTAACCGCACGCAGACCACGCTGCCAGACGGGCGGCAGTTAAAACAGCTCTATTACGGCAGCGGGCACCTGCTGAGCATTGCGCTGGACAGCCTGCCGGTGACCGACTTCACCCGTGATGTACTGCACCGTGAAATCAGCCGTACCCAGGGCGTGCTGGGCAGCCACACCCGCTACGATGCGCTGGGCCGCCTGCAGGCCCGTGATGTGTTCAGCGGTCACCCGCAACGCCCGGGGGACATGCGCTGGCGGCAGCGCTGGGAATACGATTTCCGCAACAACCTGGTACGTGAAGAGCGCAACCGCGACCCGTTCGATGCCAGCCGCTGGTCCTACGACAGCACGGGCAAACTGCAGCAACAGGAAGACAGCCGCAGTGGCACAGTGAACTGGCCGCAGGACGGCGCGGGCAACCCGCTGGCACAGAGCGGCGGCGGTCAGGTGCTGCACAACCGGGTGACGGAACTGAACGGCATTCGCTGGCGTTACGACATTCACGGGCGCACGGTGGAGAAAATCAGCGGCCAGCAGCGCTGGCGCTACCGTTACGACACGGAACACCGTCTGACAGACGTGGTGAGCGAAACCCGGCACCGCCCGGCGGTGCATGTGAGCTTCCAGTACGACCCGCTGGGCAGGCGCATCAGCAAAACGCGCTGGCAGGTGCGGGAAGACGGCAGCGAAAGCCCCCGGGTGACGACACGGTTTGTGTGGGAAGGGCTGCGCCTGCTGCAGGAAGTGCACGGCGACATTCCGCTGACCTATGTGTATGCAGACCAGGGGAGCTATGAACCGCTGGCGCGTATCGACGGCATCACCGACCCGGAAATATACTGGTTCCACTGCCAGCCCAACGGCACGCCGGAGCGGCTGACGGACAACGAAGGGCGGGTGCGCTGGGAAGGGCTGACGGGTGCCTGGGGCAAACTGTTACGCGAAGCGCCGGTGCATGCGGCAGGCTTTGCACAGAACCTGCGGATGCAGGGGCAGTACCTGGACAGAGAGACCGGTTTGCATTATAACCTGTTCAGGTATTACGACCCGGACAGCGGGCGGTTCACGCAGCAGGACCCGATAGGGCTGGCGGGTGGGCTGAACCTGTACCAGTATGCGCCAAATGCGCAGGGCTGGGTGGATCCGTGGGGGTTGAGTTGTTGGAAATCTAAGGACGTAGCGGGTAGGAAAGTTTATCAAAGAGATGATTTATTTGACCCGCATCGCATAGACTCATTTGGAAAAACTAATGTTGAGCGAATGAGGAAGGGAGATGCTCCGATTGGATATGATGACCTGGAAGTTAATCTACATCACTTAACTCAAGATGAGCCGGGCTCTATGGCTGAAATTCTAAGTAGTTATCATAGCCAAAATGATCGTGTTCTTCATATGTACTCCAATCAGTGGGATAAGTCTTGGGTTGGGAGTGATGGTATAAGAAGGCCATATAATAGTGCACCTTCTTCTATGGATAGAAGACCATTTAATAAATGGAAGAAAATTTACTGGAAATCAAGATCTGAGGATTTTTAGGAGGTTATATGGATTACATTCTAAAAGCTGAAAAAGAAATGGTTGATAGTGGTGAAGAGATCCTTTCTACTGGTCCCGTTAGCCAGTCAATTATTAGTGAATTTGAAAAAAAACTTGGGGTTTTTTTTCCAGCGTCGTATAAATGTTTTTTAAATAAATATGGTGCACTCTCTTTTTGTGGTGATACTTATTATGGTATTACTCAGAATGGCTTGTATGAAAATCAAGTTCCTTGTGTGCTTTTTGCAACTAATAGTGCCCGTTCTCTCGGTGATATTAGTAATAAGATGATAAAGATTAAGAGCTCAGGTTATGGTCCATCATATTCAATTGATACGGAGATAATAGGTGATTCTGGGGAGCCAGTGATTGTAGAAACTGAATTATCTTTTAAAAGAACAGGTGATAAAGTTATCATAGCTCAAAGTTATGGTGAGTTTATTTTCAATCAAATAAGAGAGGCGATAGAAGATATTTAATTTACAGTTGCATAAATAACATGTTGATGGTGACTTTTTGGGATTGCGCAACATGTTATTTATTATTTTGTAAATGATTGAGGTTTTATAATAAGGTTAATTTTAAGGTGGAAGTCTGGGAGTGTGTTATGCTTGGAGGAATTTTTGATATGTATTAAAGATGGTGTGTGAAAGGTTGTTTTAGTTTTTAATAATAGCCCGCAAAGCATGGGGAGTATTAGTCTATCAAAAGACAATATTGTGATTAATTATGAAGAGTTAAGTTTGGCAGGAGATTTGTTATATTTCTATGAACATGTTGAGTTAAGTGATACTCCCATTTTTGGAGGTGATTTTTATCTACAGATAATTGATCTTTCACTTATCGAGTCTATTAATAATGATTGGCGCTCTGGGGGGGACTGGAATGAGGATTATGTCATTTTTGCTGAGCGAAACAGTGATGTCTTGTATTGTGTTACTTCGATAGAAGGATGTCCAGTATTTGGCAGTATCCAAAAAAACAATTTCATTGTATCTTCTTCTCTGGCAAGTTTTTTTGATGTCTATTGTGATATGGTAAAAATTGAAGAGAGAGATTTTAATTGTGATACAGTAGATGATGATTTTAATCTTAAGGATGAGTATGTTGAGAAAATCAGAAATAAATTATCTCAATCGCTGAATAATGATTGCTCCCTGGGCTTTGAGAAGTTTTTTCTTCTTTAAATATAAAGATAATATTTTAGTGATGGTTTCTTAGGTTCACATTCGGTATCTATTATGACTGATTTACACCATGACCTTTCCGTTCTTAATAAAATAGTCAAAGAGAAGTATCTTCATACTATCCCAGAAGCATGGTGGCATGATTTTAATAACGGTTGCGAATTAACTGTTGATTATTCCCCGTGGCTGAAGTGTCAAAATCCCCTGCCACAATGGCTTGCGTCTGCTGCGCCGGAATGCAGCAGTGCCCTGCTTCTGGATAAAGCCAGAGGCGCACTGGTTGGCCTGGCGGTGGCAGATGCGGTCGGTACCACGCTGGAATTTTTACCCCGGGATCAGAAAAATATCAGTGACATGGTTGGCGGTGGCCCCTTTGGGTTAAACCCCGGGGAATGGACGGATGATACGTCGATGGCACTTTGCCTGGCAGAAACCTGCCTGCACTATGGCAAAGTGGATCTGACCGATTTTCGCAATCGCATGGTTAACTGGTACCACTATGGTGTGAACAGTGTGAATGGCATTTGCTTTGATATTGGTAATGCCACCCGCTATGCACTGGACAGCTATCTGCAACATGGCCCGGAATGGTTTGGTAACACAGATGCCAATACAGCGGGCAATGCGGCCATTATCCGGCAGGCCCCCGTTGCTGTCGCGAATCGCCACTCGCTGCTTAACACACTTGTCTGGTCTGAACTGCAGGGTAAAGCAACACACTGTGCGACGGAATCAGTAGACTGCTCCCGCCTGTTTGGTGTGATACTGCACCATTTGCTGAATGGCAAAAGTAAAGCAGAGGCACTGAGTACGAAGGTGTGCCCACTGAACGCCAGAAGTGCGCTGATTAATGCCGGAAGTTACCGGCATAAAACCCGTGATGAAATCCGTTCCAGTGGCTATGTAATTGATACCCTGGAAGCCGCGCTCTGGGCTGTCTGGCACACCGATAATTTTCGGGATGCCGTGTTGCTCGCCGCCAACCTGGCTGATGACGCAGACAGTGTGGCAGCCACTGCCGGGCAACTGGCTGGTGCACTTTATGGCTGGCAGGGCATTCCGGCAGAGTGGAGAACGAAACTGGCGCAGCATGAGCATATTGTGTCGCTTGCTGACAGGCTGTTTCAGCTGTCATCTCATTCTGATGCGTAATAATGGCTGGCTGCGTATCCAGAGGTGACTGTTATCTCTCCCTTTCCTGCTTTCTGACCAGCTCAATAATACCGACATCTTTTTAACTAAGTTAGGTCCTGGGTGTTCTATTATAACACAAGCTAGAGCATGCTATGACTCAGAATATATTAATGTTGCTTATGGGCGAGCTGATCCGAATGTGAGTTGAAATTCTTTATTCCAGAAGAATTAAGGTATTTATCGATTCCTGGCAGGGTAGTAGATATATGATTGATTTTAATATTGATATTTCTTCAGGTGAGCTGTTTTTTAATGGTGAGCGTTTGGAGGCTAAAGACCACAGTGGGTGGGTCGCTTCGCCGATTTATGATAAATTTAAAAATGTAAATGAAGCCGATCAAATAATTCCATATCATTATTTAGTTAATAATGTTTTATGGATGGGAAGAGTTTTTGAATTGACGATTAGGCCTGCATGTTTTGAAAATACTCCATTCATGTTATATTTTGTTAATAAGGGCGGGGGATATTATCGTTCACTATCTAACTGGGAGAAAAGGAGTGATATTAATATGTTGGAATGTGAGGTTGGTGAGCTTTTTAACTGGCTTCTCAATGAGCTTCGCTTATCGGATGATTATGTAAAAATAGGTCATGGTTATAGATGGGAGTTTTCTTGGGGCGTATCTCAGCCTCTTTCGAAACGAAATCATTTAATTGTGGAATTTATATTAGTTATTATTAATGATGCCCATTTTTACTGTGTTGTTTATCTGGTTTTGAATAAGTGATTCTTTAAATGAATTAAATAGGCGCGCCTGATATTGAATGCAATAGCTGAGGTATCACCCCCTCTTTTCACAATGAGTTTGATCCCTTTCAGCCGGAACTTACCGGCATAAAACCCGTGATGAAATCCGTTCCAGTGGCTATGTGATTGATACCCTGGAAGCCGCGCTCTGGGCTGTCTGGCACACCGATAACTTCCGTGATGCCGTGTTGCTCGCCGCCAACCTGGCGGATGACGCAGACAGTGTGGCAGCCACTGCCGGGCAACTGGCTGGTGCACTTTATGGCTGGCAGGGCATTCCGGCAGAGTGGAGAGCAAAGCTGGCACAGCATGAGCATATTGTGTCGCTTGCTGACAGGTTGTTTCAGCTGTCATCTCATTCTGATGCGTAATAATGGCTGCCTGCGTACCCAGGCGTGACGGTTATCTCGCCCTTTCCTGCTTTCTGGCCTGCACAATAATACAACCATCTTTTTAATACTGCGGACATGCAATGCGTATACTCAGAGTCCTGAAAAAAGGTATTTTCTCCACGTTCAGTTACGAAGGGAGGGATACCCGGCTTGAATATGGTGTCGTGTTCATTTTTCAGTGCCTGTGGTACTTCGGCTGGCTGAGATTATCCTCTGCGGAGGATACCAGCATTATTCTGTTACTGTGTTTTATCCTGCCGTTACTGGCCTCTGCGGTTCGCAGAATAAATGACGCCGGTTATTCGCGGTTTGTGATTATTCTGTTGGTATTTTTTCCTTATATCCTTTTCCCCTTCCTGTTGTTGCCTGCCTCAGTGAATACCAGCAAGTGAATTTTTGATCTTTCTCCCCACTACGTTCCTCGTAGTATCCCTGCATAAAAAACCTTCGTAATATCTTCGTGTACCTCTCATTGCTTACGTTAATAAGGAAATCACCATGCAAAAAGAGAACTGGCACCCGGCAGATATCATTGCAGCACTGCGCAAGAAAGACACCTCAATGGCGGCAGTATCGCGCCGAGCAGGGTTAAGATCCTCAACGTTGTCGAATGCGCTAACCCGCCCCTGGCCGAAAGGCGAATACCTGATAGCTCAGGCAATTGGTGTGCATCCTTCTGAAATCTGGCCGGAGCGTTATTACAAAGATGGCAAGATAATCGACAGAAGCCAGCTAATGCGCCGCCAGGGTGAATAACACCGGAAAAATATTGCCTGCGTGCCTGTGCAGGCAATCAACAAAGCTGGTGCATATTTCACAGGGTATGCACCAGGGCTGCGTACAGGTTCGCAAAAATCCACGAAAGTACGGGTTGTGTAACGAAAAACCATGAACCGGGCAAACAGGCAGTGCTAGCCTGCGCAGGAAACAGACCAGGGATGGAGCAAATGAACAAGGAAACCACCGGGGCGATGCCGCATGATGCCGCATTTCGCCAGTTTCTTACCCAGCCAGAAATCGCACGGGATTTTATGGCGCTTCACCTCCCGCCACCGTTACGGGATGTTTGTGATTTCAGTACGCTGAAACTGGAATCTGGCTCTTTTGTGGAAGATAACCTGAGCCAGTATTTCAGCGATATCCTTTACAGCCTGAAGACGACGACGGGTGATGAAGGCTATCTCTATGTGTTGATTGAGCACCAGTCCACACCAGATAAACAGATGGCGTTCAGGTTATTGCGTTATTCCGTAGCAGCCATGAAACGCCACCTGGATGCCGGGCATACCACATTGCCGCTGGTGATCCCGGTGCTCTTTTATGCCGGGAAACGCAGCCCTTACCCCTACTCCAGCCGCTGGCTGGATGCATTTGCAGACCCAGAGCAGGCGGGCAGGTTGTACAGCCAGCCTTTCCCTTTGGTGGATGTTACGGTAATTCCTGATGATGAAATTGCGCACCACCGCAGTATGGCCGGGCTAACGTTGTTACAGAAACATATTCACCAGCGTGATCTGGCAAAACTGGTGGATAAACTTGCACCAATTTTACTTACTGGCTATCTTTCGTCATCACAGGTAGTTACCCTGGTAAACTATATTTTAAGGGCGGGTGAAGCAGCAGATGCCAGAGCGTTTATTAAGACACTGGCACAACGTGTACCACAACATGGAGAGGCACTAATGACCATTGCACAACAACTGGAACAACTCGGGCGTGAGGATGGGTGGAAGCAGGGTATACGTGAGGGGGAGCAAATTGGGATAAGGAAAGGCGAGCAAATCGGGATAAGAAAGGGCCAGAAGCTGGCTGTGCACACTTTCGCCAAAACTCTTTTGCAACGTGGCTCGGACCGAAATTTTATTATGGAACTAACCGGCCTCTCGGAAGAGGAACTGGCGCAAATTGACTTCTGATTATTCACCCCTGGAGCAAGACGATGGCAACCATTGCACAACAACTGGAACAACTCGGGCGTGAACAGGGTATACGTGAGGGTGAGCAAATTGGGATAAGAAAGGGCCAGAAGCTGGCTGTGCGCAATTTCGCCAGGACTCTTCTGCAACGTGGCTCGGACCGGGATTTTATTATGGAACTAACCGGCCTCTCGGAAGAGGAACTGGCGCAAATTCACTTCTGATTATTCACCCCTGGAGCAAGACATGGCAACCATTGCACAACAACTGGAACAACTCGGGCGTGAGGATGGGTGGAAGCAGGGTGTACGGGAAGGTGAGCGGCAAGTTGCACTAAAAATTGCCCGGGGTCTGCTTCAGCGTGGCGCTGAGTATCAATTTATTACCGAAGTAACGGGTGTGACACAAGATGATTTAGCGCAAATCGCCCGCACTGGTGATTAACCTGAAGCCTGTTGTGCTGCGCATTCACAAGTAAATGCATAGCTGTGAACCTGCTGATGTTGATGTTGACGCGGCATGTTACCCACCTCAGCGCCTGCGTTTTGGTAAACCGCCTCAGCCCATGAACAGCCCCACCGGCAGGCTGTTCATGGAGAGCAAACGGTTATTACTTAAACACTGCCACATCTTTGCCATCGTCGACCAGTTGCTGGCGCACATGGCTGACAAATTCAGCAAGTGGGCACAAGGTGCCGACATCCGTTTTTTTGCACCATGCGGCCTGGAATTCTGCTTCGGGTAAAGGGTGTTGTGCATTCAGTGGTGAAAGCTGGCGCCACTGGTCCAGAGTACGGGCACTGAATGTAATGCGCACCAGTTGCTCGCCGGTCTGGGTATTTTTGTAGCGGGCCAGGTTAAGGCTGCCGCCGGGGGGAATGTCGTTGCGTGGGTAAACCGGTAACTGCCAGTTAAACCCGAGCATGGTTTGAATTTGGGCAATATTGGTGTCATGGCCAACCAGCATCACCAGTGGGCGTTGCAGTGCCGGGTGAATGGTTTGGCTGGTTGGGTTTTGTGTTCCGGCGGTGAGCGCATTAAGTAGCTGGCGCATCAGAATGGAACCCCCGTGGCGGGCATATTCTGGGGTATCACTCACCAGGTCATATTTCGCGGCATGCAAGGCCATCAAAGCGCTGACTTGCTCTGCGCTGGCGGCGTGGCCAAACGCCACCTGTTCAAGTGGCAGGTTTTCACTGTATTGCAGGCGAATGGTTTCCCCAATTGTTGCCCCTGCAGAAACCGGCCCGCCCAGTTTTACCTTCCCGTTATCACTGATTTTGATTTTCCAGGGTTTATCCAGAAACGTGCAACTGTCTTTATCTGGTGTGCACACCGCCTGGCGCAATAAATCAACGGCAGGCTGATAGCGTTTTGCTGCTTCTTCCGGGCTACCCATGCGTGCCATAACTTCTTGTTTCACCACCGCCATATCCGGGTGTGCCAGCCCCATCTCCAGCGTGTCGAACAGCGGGTCATGTGGGGTGGAAGCGGAATGCACGGCAATACCACAGCCTGGGAACATGCCATCGACCAGTGCCATGCCTGTCGCTTTGGTGCGCTGGTCTGGTGCCGCCCATACCCATACGCTGCCTGGAGTCGGGCAATGCTGTTGTTCTTTCAGGGGTAAACCTTGTGCCAGCCATTGCTTGAGCTGGTAAGCCCCTTGCTGTGCCACGCCCATATAGCCATGCCCGGTTAAAAAACCGTCCGGCACTGTCCATTCAGGCCACGCCTGGCCGGTGGCTTTCTGTAGTGAGGCGCTGTCGGTTTGTGGGCGCACGCCGTGGCGGCTAAGGGTAACCACTTTTTCGAGTACGTACTGGGGGGCTTGTGCGGCACTGGCAACAGGGATTTGGCTGGTTGATACCATCATCAGTAATAGGACATTGACTGTCAGTTTTTTCATAATGCGTTCCTGGTGATAAAAGTATGCAGACTATGCTCATTCCGGATACTGTCAGATAGTGTAGTGAGTCTGTTATCTTTGCATGAAACATAACAACATTTTTTAGTCAGTGAGTGACCCGGGGTTAGTGCATATTCATTCGCCGCAATAGCTAAAATTGTTTGCTGACAAACAAAAAACCCGCCGGGAACCAGCGGGTAAAAACAAGCCAGACCAATAGTTACATTTAAGAAATTGTTATTACTGCACTGCAGCAAATGCTGCGGCAACCGGCACTACATTATTATGGTTAAGCCCGGCCATACAGACACGCCCACTGGCAATCAAGTACACACCCAAATCGGTGCGCAGCTTATCCACTTGCTCCGGGCTGAAACCGGTATAACTGAACATACCGCGCTGTGTCAGCAAGTGATCAAAACTATGCCCGGGCAATGCCGTTTTCAGTGTATCAACCAGTACCTGGCGCATTTCACTGATACGGGTGCGCATGGCATCCACTTCTGCACGCCACAGTGTGTTCAGTTCCGGGGTGTTCAGCACCATGGAAACCAGTTTCGCGCCATAATTAGGCGGGCTGGAGTAGTTACGGCGCACGGTTGCTTTTAACTGGCCCAGTACGCGGCTGGCGGCAGCGGCATCTTCACACACCACAGATAACCCGCCCACACGTTCACCATACAGTGAGAAGATTTTTGAAAATGAGTTACTGACCAGTGCAGGCAGGCCAGCGCTGGCAATAGTGCGAATGGCGTAAGCGTCTTCTTCAATACCAGCCCCAAACCCCTGGTAGGCAATATCCAGGAACGGAATCAGCTCCCTTGCCTGCAGGACTTCAATCACTTCATCCCACTGTGAATGGGTTAAATCAGCACCGGTTGGGTTATGGCAGCACGGGTGCAGCAGCACAATGCTGTGTGCCGGCAACTGGCGCAGTGTATCCAGCATGGCCGTGAAGTTTACTCCGCGGGTTTCTTTATCGAAATACGGGTAAGTATGCACATTGAAACCTGCACCGGAGAAAATGGCGATATGGTTTTCCCAGGTGGGGTCGCTCACCCACACGTCTGAATCCGGGAAGTAGCATTTCAGGAAGTCAGCCCCAACTTTCAGTGCGCCTGAACCGCCCAGGGTTTGAATTGTGGCGATGCGCCCGGCTTTCAGTGCGACGTGTTGTTCGCCAAACACCAGGTGTTGCACCGCGCTGCGGTAGGCGTTCAGCCCTTCCATTGGTAAATATACACTGGCCCCGGCAGGGTACTGTTCTAACAGGCGACGTGCGCGCGCTACCGCTTCCAGTTCAGGAATAATGGCTTTCTCGTTGTAATAAAGACCAATGCTCAGGTTGACTTTGTTTGGCCGTGGGTCCTGGTGAAATTTTTCCATCAGCGACAAAATCGGGTCGCCTGCGTAGGCGTCAACATGCTGGAACAACATTTAATACTCCTGGTTAGTCAGAGGTTACACCGCGTAGCGTCCCGGGCGGTGATTCATGGCAATAATCAGATTCAGCAGTGTGGCGCCAACAATTGAGGCAACCAGCATCGGCAGGCTGACAACGAACAGAGAAGCCGTCACTATGCAGGCATCTACCGCCATCTGGAATTTTCCGGCGCGGATCCCGCTTTTGTCCTGCAAGTAAAGTGCGAGGATATTTACGCCGCCAAGGCTCGCTTTATGGCGGAACAGCACCACAAAACCAATCCCCATCATGACGTTGCCAAACAGCGTGGCATAAAACGGGTTGAGCTGGTCGATGTGAATAAAACGGCCATGCAAGTCAGAAAATAGTGAAACCAGTGCGACGGCACAGAACGTCTTCAGGGTGAATTGCATACCCATACGGCGGACAGACAGCCAGTAGAAAGGCAGGTTAATCACGAAAAATGCCGCGCCAAAGGAGATATGGGTGACATAGTGAATCAGGAAAGCCAGGCCTGCGGTCCCACCAGTGAGTGCGCCAGACTGGCGTAGCAAAACCACACCAAATGAGATCATCAGTGTGCCAAACAGCAAGGCCAGTGCATCTTCCAGCCAGGTGTGGGCGAGTTTATTGGGCGTTATAACGTTATCCATAAGAAATCATGATTTTTCAGTGGAGCAGGATAAGCATAACCAGCAAAAAACACGCCAGAATCACCATGCAAACAGGCTGAATGGTGAATTATTCACCGACATATTCGCTAACATACTGATACATCAGGCATGGTTTTTGCGTACTTTGTGCATATAAAGACTTTTTGTTGGTTGATATGTGCATTTAATTGCTTTTTGGTACACGAATCAGGCTTACGTGTTGCACCATAATAAAGCGTTATGCCCCGATTCAGGGCAACATGTCACTGCCGGGCATCATCAGGCCGTTTTCCTTCAGGCGGTTAAGTACCACGGACGTTTTCAGGTGGGCAACGCTCTTGTTACGCGAGAGGATCTTACTGATTAAATCGCTCAGGCCTTGCAGGTCCTGAACGGCGACTTTCAGCAGGTAATCGGCATCGCCGGTGGTTTTAAAGGCATCAATCACGGCATCGACATCACGCAGCATGGTGTGGAAGCTTTCCACGCAATCAGCGGTGTGGTTCAGCAGGCGGACTTCAATCAGCCCCAGCACTTCGCGGCCCACAGCATCTGGCGCCAGCCGGGCGTGGTAGCCAAGAATGAGTTGTGCCTGCTCCAGTGCGATGCGCCGCCGTGAACACTGGGAGGCCGACAGGCCAATCAGTTCGCTAAGTTCCTGGTTTGTCAGGCGGCCGTTGGACTGCAGCAGGTTGAGGATTTTCACATCAAAGTCGTCGATATTGTACATAAGCCCGGTATCAGCGCAGAAAAAGTGGCTTACAGACTAGCAGTTTTTTCCCTCCGGCGAAGCTTTGCTGTATGTGCATTTTTTGTTCTGCGCCAAAATGGAATTGCTTTGTGCATTTTGGATGGTGTTAGTGGGGATGTTTCTGTTCACCTGGACTGATGTGAAGGTTCCGTTCACTTGCAGTGTGGTTGTTTCCGTTCACTTGCAGTGTGTCAGTGTAGCGGGTTCCGTTCACCTGAAGTGATGCGCTCAATGTGGCTTCACAGCCAGTGAACGGGCTAAAGGGGGCTCGCCCCCTTTGCAATCCCCGTTTTCGCGGGCGACCGGTGCTGCGCACTGCGTTCACCTCCGGGCAGTCAGCCTGCGGCCGGCTCGACTCGGCGTCCTGCCTCGTTTCGCCTTATTCCGCCATCCGGGCGGAATAACCTTGTCTTCCTTTCTGCGGTTCACCGGTCTTACGCGAACTGTCCCCGCTGCAAGTGGCGGGGATTTTTGTGTTGTCTGGTGTGGCTGTTGGATTTGTGTCTGATATGTCTTTGTGTGTTTTTGCTGCGGCTTCTGGCTTACAAACGGGTAGGTTTGGGTGGCCTCTAAATCGTTGAGGCGTGCCTGGCGGGCCGGGGCTGCCTGCAGGACGCAGGCAGAGCGACGGGAGGCAGGAAGCCGACTCGGAGCGGTACCCGAACAGGCCGCCGGGGTAAGCCGAATGTCCGCGAAGCGGCGATTTTGCCGGCCACAAGAGGGGGTGCAGGGGGCCAGTGCCCCCTGCGGGCGCCGGGCGCAGTTGGTGAGAGAAAGCTGTGTGGCTGACACGGCGCGCAATTTGCTCAGTACTGGCAGATGACTGTTACTGCGGTGACTGTTCCGCTCACCTGAAGTGATGCGCTCAATGCGGCTTCACAGCCTGTGAACGGGCAAAGAGAATTCTTTTTGTTAACACCGGCGCAACAAGCGGTGCGCAATCGGTTTCGTTGTTTATACCGAAAAAACGTCACATAAGCAGTATAATACACTGCTATTTAGCGATTTGTGCTCGATCATATTCCATTTATCAGATAACACCTGTTTTTTTGTTATTTTTTCTTTTTTGTAATCAATGAGTAATAAAAACGTGATTTAGATCGCACTTTTTGTCACTTACAAAATAATTAGCAAGCTTATTATAAACCCCATCGGAGGCATGCAGCCTTCCACCTGAAAGACCAAATTTAAGGAATATGACCATGAAAAGTATTAAAACTCTTGCTGCTGTTGCCGCTCTTTCTATGATTTCTTTCGCAAGCTTTGCGCAGACAGTTAGCGTAACAGCTAACACCCTTGACGGCGCTGAAGCGAAAATTGCAGCTCAGGCTAAACAGCAGGGCGCTGATTCTTACAAAATCATCGAAGCCTTCAATGGCGACCATGTTCACATGACCGCTGAACTGAACAAGTAACCTATTGAAGTAGCGGAGTTATCCGCTACCTCATGTATTGCCAGATTATTGCCTTTATTGTTTGACCCATTACCCGCTGCCCACTGCGAACCGGCAGCAGATAATGTAAGGAAGTGAACTACTCTCTCATTCCTGTCCGTTTTATCCCTGATGTACCTTCAGAGCGACAACGATGTCGCTCTTTTTTTTGCCCGTAATACCACCAACTACCCGCACAATTCCCTTTTGTCATCAGGTCAGGTTACCCACAATCACCAGCTCACACTCATCGGGCACTTCGTTATAAGAAAGTACATGTAAACCAGAAGCAAATAACCGTGCGTAGCGTGCTATCACCGGGCGTAATTGTGGTGCCACCAGTAAAACAGGCGGCAGGCGTTTTGCTTTCATCTGCTCCTGCACCATCGGCAGGGTTTGCTGCAACTGAGACAAAATATTGGGGTCGACCGGGAAACTATCCAGTGCGACTGTACCCCCAAGCTGTGCCTGGTTCAGGGCATTCAGCAACATGGTTTCCAGCGCATTATCCAGCGTCCAGGCGGATAACCCCGGGCGCTCACCGTTAATCTGGCTTATCAGCGCACGGCGCAACGCATAACGCACATCGGATGTAAGCAACAGTGGGTCTTTTGTCAGGGCTGTGCTTTCCAGCAAGGTGGCGGCAATACTGACAATATCTTTCAGGGAAACCTGCTCAAGTAATAACTGGCGGTACACTCGTAACAGCAACGAATAATTAAGTGCCTGAGCCAGGTCCTCGGCCAGTTTAGGCGCGAGATTCGCAAGGCGTGAATTAAGGTGAGTGATGTCATCGTAATTGAACAGAGCAGGCAAATGCTCACGCGCCAGTTTGTTAACATGGGTTGCTACAACACTTGCGCAATCCACCACCTGGTAGCCTAACTGCAGCGCCTGTGCTTTTTGCTCCTGGGTAATCCACACTACTGCCATGCCATAGGCCGGGTCAGTATCCAGCACACCATCAATCTCACCATACAGGTCCGCGCCGGGTATCGCCATCAGCTTATCTGCGTGTACCTCACCCGTCCCGGCATGCACCCCATTGATATACACCGCATATTGCGCTGGTTTCAGGCGAAAGTTTTCCCGAATCCGAATTTCTGGCAACAACACCCCGCTCTGTTCTGAAACTACCTGGCGCACACCACGGATACGCTGGCTCAGCGGGCTGGTTCCACTGGAATCAATCAAAGAAACCAGCTTATACCCCAGGTTCAGGCCAATGGGTTCAACCACCGGAATCGTTTCCCAACTCACGTCTGGCGTGGTGTCGGGTGCCAGTGCTGACTGCACTTCTGCTATATCTGCTTCGCTGTCAGCAGGTGTGATGCGCCGCCCCTGACGCCAGGCAGCAAACAACAACAACGCGGTAAAACTCAGAAACGCGATGTGGGGCATACCTGGCACTACTGCCAGGATAAACATGACAAACGCCGCGGTGTAGAGCACCTTCGGGTTGGCCAGCAACTGGTTTTTCACTTCGTGGCTGACATCATTCCCTTCACTGACCCGGGTGACAATAATGGCGGCAGAAGTCGCCAGCAGTAACGAAGGGATTTGTGCGACCAGCCCGTCACCAATAGTCAGCAGTACATACTGGCGAAACGCCATGGAAGCACTGAGATCGTGCTGAAAAATCCCGATGCTCACCCCACCAATCACGTTGATGACCAGAACCATGATCCCGGCGATGGCATCCCCGCGCACGAATTTGGACGCGCCGTCCATTGCGCCGTAGAAGTCCGCTTCTTTGCCCACTTCCTGGCGGCGGGTACGGGCCTGTTGCTGGTCAATCAGCCCGGCGTTCAGGTCGGCGTCAATCGCCATCTGTTTACCGGGCAGAGCATCCAGTGTGAAGCGTGCAGAAACTTCAGATATACGCTCAGCCCCTTTGGTCACCACCACAAAGTTGATGATCATCAGGATCATAAAAACGACGAAACCCACAACAAAATCACCGCCGATCACCACCTGGCCAAAGGCTTCAATCACTTTACCGGCAGCCCCTTCACCTTCATGGCCTTTCAGCAAAACCACGCGCGTAGAAGCAACGTTCAGCGTCAGACGCATCAGAGTGGTAATCAGCAGCAGTGTCGGAAATATCGCGAAATCCAGCGGCCGCCGCATATTCACCGACACCAGCAGCACCATCACCGCCAGCACAATATTGAAGGTAAACAGGATATCCAGCACCATGGGCGATAAGGGCAGAATGACCATTGCCAGGATACTGAGCAGGAGAACGGGAACCCCGATTTGTGCCTGGCGTAACGCCGCCACAGCAGGTGTTAACTTACTGCTCGCCATAAGATTGTAATACCTCTTTGGGAAGGGAAATTTGACGGTTGAGATAAGGTTGTGTTGCCTGCCCGGCGCGCCAGGCTTTTATCTGCATGACATAGGTCAGTACATGAGCAATAGCCCGGTATAAGGTTGCCGGTATTTGTTGGTTTACTTTGGTGGTGTAATACACCGCACGCGCCAGAGGCGGAAACTCAACGATTTCCACCTGGTTTTCTTGCGCCAGCTCGCGAATCACCCGTGCGATGTCATCTGCGCCTTTGGCGACAATCCACGGTGCCTGCGCTTTTTCCGGGTCATATTTCAGGGCAACAGCAAAGTGTGTCGGGTTGGTTATCACCACATCGGCGGTGGGCACAGTGCGCCGCATTTGCCCCATTGCCATTTGCCGTTGCAACTGGCGGATACGGCCTTTGATTTGCGGGTTGCCATCATTGTTTTTGTGCTCTTCTTTTACTTCCTGTTTGGTCATTTTCATCTTTTTGGTAAACAGGAATTTGCTCAGCGGAATATCCAGCACGGCAAACACCACCATCACGGCGATAAACCACACCAGTACGCTATACAAAATGGCGAACCCGCGCTGAATACCCTGCAATAAATAGAGGCGTTGCAGGTGCAGCAGGTTGTCCATTTCGCTTAATACCATGGCGTAAATCACGCCCAGAATAATGGCGCATTTCAGGATCATCTTGCCCACGTCAGACAGATGGCTGGCGGCGAAAATACGTTTTATCCCACTCATTGGGCTGAGCTTTTTAAAATCTGGCTTGAGTTTGCTTAATGCCACATTCCACCCGCCTGGTACCAGGCTTGCCGCCATACACACCAGCGGGATGGGTAACAGAGAAAAAATCACCCGCAGCAATACCCAGATATTGACCTGAGCAAACTGTTTTAATGCTGCCGGGTCGTGGGTTTGCCCGGCCAGGCTTTCAATAGCGGCGAAAGATTCCCCCACCAGGCTCCGGTACCAGGGCAGGCAGGCACTGATAACAACAAATGACGCCACCAGCCCGGCGGCCGTAGTCATATCTTTTGAGCGGGGAAGATCCCCTTTTTCACGCGCCTTGCGCAGCTTGCCCGGGGTGGGTTTTTCGCTTTTATCGCCTGAGGAACTGCTCATCAGTACGTCCTTATCGCTTCCAGCTTTGCCAGAATTTCATTGGTGAGGTTGAGGTAGTGTTCCGGGATATTGCTCATCATCATGGCAACGCACAGCAGCCCGAAAAGCATGCTCACCGGAAAACCCAGCGAAAACAGGTTCAGTGTGGGTGAAACACGGTTCAGCAGGCCAAAACCCCCCTGCACAATCAGCATCACAAACGTGGTGGGCAGGGCAATCAGTGTGGCAGAGGCCATGATCCAGCCCAGGCTCTCTACCAGCATCATCAGTGTGGGTGTGTTAATCGCCTGTCCAGGAGGCCAGTAAATAAAGCCTTTGAATAAAATGGTGACCACCAGCAGGTGCCCGTCCAGGGAAAAAAACAGTAATGCACAGAAGATGAAAATGACCTGGGAGATAACGGTGGTTGAGCTGCCATTCACCGGGTCGCTCATCATTGCCATCCCCAGCCCCATATTCATTGAAAGGATGTGCCCGGCAGTTTGCAGTGCAACAAAAACCAGTTGCAGCGCCATGCCAAATAACACACCCCACAGAATTTGTTCCCCTACCAGTAGCAGTGTGTGCAGGCTGAAAAAAATCCCCGGTAGTGGGTAAGGTGGCAGCATGGGCCCCATCACTGCGGTTAACGCCAGTGCCAGAGCAATTTTGCTGCGCCGGGAAAACGCCTGGTTATCCAGCACCGGGCAGAACTGCAGGAGTGCCAGAATGCGTACAAACGGCAGCACCAGCAGCAACAGGCTGTTCATTAACTGTTGAACCTCAGCACCAGACATCGTCAGCCCACCAGCGCAGCAGCCCGGTGGAATATTTCCACCGTGAAATCGGCCAGCCGGGTCAGCATCCATTTCCCGGCAACAATCAGAATGGTCAGCGTAACCAGCAGGCGCGGCAAAAAGCTCAGCGTCTGTTCGTTAATCTGTGTCGTGGCCTGAAAGATGCTCACACACAACCCGACCAGCAGGCCTGGAACAATCGCCACGGCAGCAATCAGTAATACCAGTTGAATACCCGAGGCCATCACATCCCCGGCGAGATCCATATTCATTGCGCTACAATCCTTGTACGCTGGCGGTAAGCGTCCCCACCATTAATGTCCAGCCGTCACACAAAACAAACAGCATCAGCTTGAACGGCAGTGAGACAATCAGCGGCGAGAGCATCATCATCCCCATCGCCATCAAAATGCTGGCAACAATCAGATCGATCACCAAAAAGGGGATATAAATCATGAAGCCTATCTGGAAGGCGGTTTTGAGTTCGCTCAGCAAAAATGCCGGGGTAACCACTGTCAGATCCTGCTCTGTGGCGTCGCCCTGGGCCTGTGCAATAGTCATTATTTGCCCCATTGCTTTTTTGTCGGTTTGCGCCAGCATAAACTGGCGTAACGGCGTGGCTGCCCGGGTTAACGCCTGTTGCAATGAGATTTCATCGTTCTGGAAAGGCGTAATTGCTTCCTGATGTACAGTGGTCCATACCGGGCGCATAACCAGTAATGTCAGCGCCAGCGCAATACCGGTCAGGATCTTATTCGGCGGGCTTTGCTGTAGCCCCAGCGCCTGGCGCAGAATGGCCAGCACAATAATGAAACGGGTGAAGCTGGTCATCATCAAAACCATGATGGGCAGCAGGCCCAGCAAGGTCATCATTATCAGAATTTCGATATTAACGTGGTAATCCTGGCCCGAACCGTTATCGCTGGTGCTGAATAAAGTTATATCGCCGCCCGCAGCCAGCGCGGGCAGGGCAAACAAAGTGGCGGCCAGCACGGGTAACGCTAAATACCAACGCTTCATGATGCCAGCTCGCCTAAATCGTGGCTGTTAAATTCCACAATACGCAGACCGTACTTGTCATTAATCACCACCACTTCGGCTTTCCCGAAAGGAATACCATTTACCTTGATATCCAGAGGGTCGCCCGCCAGTTTATCCAGCTCAATCACACTGTTGCCATCCACCTCCATCAGGTCTGCCAGGGTGACATCCACTGACGCCACTTCCAGAGTCAGCGTCACCGGAATACGGCTGAATAATGCCATCTTGCGCCGCTGTGCCGCGTTATCCGCCACCGGCTCCTGCCCCTGTAAATCAAGGCGCAGGTTGCCTTCAACCCGGTCTTCCATTGGCAGCTCACCCAGGTCGATATCACTAAAATCCAGTGGCATCTCCAGTCCGTTTTCTAAATCAGTCATGATGTTTCTCAATCAGGTTGTCATTAAAATCGCAAAAAAAGAGTTTCCCGCGTTCCTGGGCAATGCTGGCAGTCAGGATTTGCGCCTTATTCACAAACACTGGTACGGGTTCATTGAGCGCAATGGGAATAATGTCTCCAGGGCGGATTTCAGCCATCTGGGCGACGGTAATAGTCATGCCCGTTAGTTTGCCGTTTAGCCGCACTGGCATATGTGAAACCAGGTGTTCAAGCGCCGCAGGAGGCCGGAGAACAGCGCCAGGGGATTGCGCAACAGAACCACTACGCAGGCGCTGTAATAAACGGTCAACCAGTGCGTTATCCAGCAACAGCCTGAAACACCCTTGCTGGTAACCATCCATTTCCAGTTGAATACACCCTGCCCACTGATGAATAATGGCGCCATGATCTTGTTCGGGCTGAATATCCACCCCAATAAGCGTGTTATCCAGCACCAGAGAAATAATGTCCTGGGCGATTTTATTTTTCAGCCGCTCCTCTGTTTTGGTCACCGGAAGCGTAATTTCTGTTTGTTCATGATCAGTTGATGAATGATGTTGGGTGTCATCATTTAGCCCATAGTAATCATTAAGAATTCTCAGCAATAACGGGCGCTCAATATCGAAACCCACATGGCCATAACCGGTGGAATAAACCTGTGCAGGGCGATGGTCTTTTCCTGGCAAGAAGTTGAGCGCAGCCAATGAAACATTTACACGTAATTTTTTCAGAAAATAGATACTGAGCTTTGCATCCAGAATCTCAAAATTGTCATTTAACAATGCAGGTAACTTATGCCAGGGCTTGCCCAATTTGCTGGCGTCGAGGTAAACAAGAGGTTCTACCTCACTCACCTGATGAATCTTTATTCTTTTGCGAAACATGTCCTTGTTCATTGATACTGTCCTTACAGGCCGTAACCCTTGCATTCCATGTGAAATATATCCTGGCTTGTTTAACTTCTTGCCGTGAAGTGCCGCTTATATCTTTGTTATACATGCAAACAAAATGCATGCATTAATTAGAACCTTATAAGAACTAAAAAACAATACTAAGAAAATTATTATTTGATAAATAATCCTTTTTAATCACACAGGGATTTAATGTGTTAACTGTATGATTTTTAATGATTAATATTTTAATACTCATTAAAAATGAGACATTATCTCCCTCACTGCTCATACTTAAGAAAATTCAAAGTGAAGATTCTTAATAAGAGGCGGGCATGAAAAAAACAATCTTAAGAAAAACACTCACTCATTGGCTGATATAGCTTAAAGATAAGAGTAAATATAGTTTTAATTAAGATTTTCTTGTTGTTATAACTGATTGCTTGCCAGCAAGGCTGCTAACCTGAAAATGAATGAAGAGCACTTATGCGTACATTATTAAACACTGAAAATATGCATCCTAATCGTTTTATTGCCAGCGACCCAAATAGTATGGATGCATTTTCTCTTGCACACCGTGTGGCGCAATTTCAGGTTCCGGTATTAATTACCGGTGAAACCGGTGCCGGTAAGGAGTGCATTGCCAAATACATTCATGAGCACGCTTTTGATGAGGAGGCGCCTTATGTTGGTGTGAACTGTGCCGCTATTCCAGAAAATATGCTGGAAGCGATTCTGTTTGGCTATGAAAAAGGTGCATTTACTGGAGCAATCACCCGTGTTGCGGGTAAATTTGAGCAGGCAAATGGTGGCACATTATTGCTGGATGAAATTGGTGATATGCCAATGGCTCTGCAGGTAAAGTTATTGCGCGTATTGCAGGAAAATATGGTTGAACGGCTGGGTGGGAATCAGAAAATCCCGCTCGACATTCGTATTATTGCCTCAACCAATAAAGATTTATCAGAAGAAATGGCCTGTGGGCGTTTTCGTGAGGATTTGTATTACCGCATTGCTGTTATGCCTATTCATGTAGCCCCCTTACGGGAACGCCCTCAGGATATTTTACCGCTGGCGCGCCATTTTATTCGTAAATATCACCAGTTCCACGGTGCGGATATCCACCTGAGTGGTGATGCCTGCCAGGCTCTGGTGCAACACAGCTGGCCGGGTAATGTGCGTGAACTGGAAAATGTTATCCAGCGCGGGCTTATCCTTTGCGATGGTAAAGAAATTCATGCCCGTGATTTTGGCCTGGGCCACACCAGCAAAGAGGCGGCCGGTTCTCACCTGACACCTGCCGGGGAAACTGATTCACCACAACCACCAATACACCGTATGAAACAACAAGGCCGCCTGGCGGAATACCACTATCTGCTGGAGTTATTGCGCCGCCACGACGGGAATAAATCCCGTACTGCTGCGTTTTTAGGCATTACCCCACGCGCTCTGCGTTACCGTCTGGCCGCCATGCGGGAAGATGGTCTGGATATTGCCGCCAGCGCGAATTAATTGCACACAATGAAAGGACTCAGAAATGGCACAACCTATTTCAGGCGTAAGCCTGGCTGACGAGCAACGCGCCCTGGTTCAGGCTCTGGCACAAACCGCTGCCACGGCAAGCGCCGGTATTACCCGTGCAGCACAACCTGCAACACAGGCGGGCCAGCCCTCTTTTACCGCACTTATGAATAACGCGGTCAATAGCGTTAATCAGCTCCAGCACAGTGCTGCAACCCAACAACATGCCGTGGCAACGGGCCAGAGTGATGACCTGGCCGGGGCGATGGTGGAAAGCCAGAAAGCCAGTATTGCCTTTTCAGCGATGACACAGGTTCGCAATAAGCTGACCCGGGCGCTGGACGACATCATGAATACACCGTTGTAAGGTGGCGACCGTGCTAAATAAACTCACCACTCGCCTGCGTACATTTGCGCTACCTGGCAACATGAACAAAACACAATGGCTGATGGGCGCTGGCGGTCTGGTGCTCACCGGCGCGATTGTGTTATCCCTCTGGCGTAACGACCAGGGCTATGTGGCGCTCTATGGCCAGGCTGAAAACATTCCTGTCGCACAAGTTGTGGAAGTACTGGGCGCAGAAAACATTGCCTACCGGGTTAACCCGGTCTCGGGTGATATTCTGGTAACGGAAAAAACGCTGGCACGGGCGAGAATGGCACTGGCCGCCAAAGGGATTTCCGCCACGTTGCCCGATGGCTACGAGCTGATGGACAAAGAGGAGATGCTTGGCTCCAGCCAGTTTATTCAGAATGTGCGCTACAAGCGCAGCCTGGAAGGAGAGCTGGCACGTAGTGTGATGGCGCTGAACGCCGTGGAGCGGGCGCGGGTGCACCTTGGCCTGAGCGATGCCAGCTCATTTGTCCTGAATAATCGCCCTGAAAGCAGTGCCTCTGTGCTGGTGCAACTGGCACCGGGCAGGCAACTTGATGACGCGCAAATCGCAGCCATTATTCAGTTAGTCACTGGTAGCGTTCCGGGAATGAAGCCAGCGAGCGTCAGTGTTGTGGACAGCAGCGGCAATCTGCTGTCAGAAGCCTTTGCTGCCAGCCAGGGCAATGCGATGCAAAGCCGTGCCAGCCTGGATGCCGTACAGCGTATTCGCAATGAAACCACACACAATATCGCTGTGTTGCTGACCCCATTGGTGGGAAATGGCAACTTCCGTATCAGTGTCGCGCCGCAGGTAGACTTAAGCCACATCGAAGAAACACAGGAACGGCTGGGAGAACAACCCAAAATCCGTGAAGAAAACCTGAGCGAAGAAAATACCAGCCGGGAACTGGCTCTGGGTATTCCTGGCTCACTGAGTAACCGCCCGGTTACGCCTGCGGCCGAAGGAAGCGCTGCACAAAATACCACTAACCCGGCAGGCCCTGTTGCCAGCCGCAGCAATGCCCAGCGCAGTTACGCTTTTGACCGGGATATTCGCCATATCCGCCACCCGGGCTGGCGGCTGGAGAAACTGCAGGTTGCTGTTGTCCTGAACCAGGGGGCAGTGGCAACTCAGGCCCTGACACCTGAACAACTGGCAGATATCACCAGGATGGTTGAACAGGCGGCTGGCCTCAATGCCACCCGGGGAGATGTGCTCAGCCTGAGTGTCCTGGCTTTCAGCGATGCACCTTCTCTGCCAGATTTACCTGCAGAAAAGTGGTGGCAGGACAGAGCAATTCAGTTCTGGGGCCAAAACGCCGGGCTGCTCCTGCTGGCGCTGCTGGTATTACTGTTCGGCCTGCGCCCCCTGGTGCGGCGCTTTACCACGGTGAAAACCGTTCCGGCGCAGCCCGTTCCCGCTGAACTCCTGACGGAGGCGCAATCGCCGTCACCGCAGGCAGAAGGCAATGAAGATACACCACCAAAAGCGCTGGCAAACAGCCCTTTCCAACAGGAAGAAAATCTGCCACCGATGAGTTCCGGGTTGGAAACCAAAGTTGAGTTTCTGCAAACCCTCGCCAGCAATGAAACGGACCGTATGGCGGAAGTGATGAAACAATGGATTAGTAGTCATGAACGAAACAGCGAAAAAGAGCAGTAATCCGCAACCAGGCAACCGCACACCTCTGGAACAGGCCGCGATTCTGTTACTGAGTGTTGGCGAAGAAGCCGCTGCGCAACTAATGCAGAAATTCTCCCGGGAGGAAGTCCTGGTGCTGAGTGAAACCATGGCACGCCTGCACGGTGTAAAAGTGAATCATGTGCGCCATGCCATTAACCGTTTTTTCCAGGATTACAGCGAACAAAGCGGGATTAACGGCGCATCACGCAGCTATTTGCAGGGAATTTTGCAAAAAGCACTGGGCAGTGAAATAGCCAGTAGTGTGATCAACGGGATTTATGGCGAAGCGATTCGCTACCGCATGACGCGCCTGCAATGGGTAGATGTCCCGCAGTTAGTTGCGCTGATTGAACATGAGCACCTGCAATTACAGGCGGTATTTCTGGCCTTTTTGCCACCCGATGTCGCCGCCAATGTGCTGGACGCGCTCCCCAAATCCCGACAGGACGAAATTCTGTGGCGTATTGCCCGTCTTGATGATGTTAACCGCGACGTTATCAATGAACTTGACCGGCTGATTGACCGGGGCGTGGCGGTGATTTCTGAACATGGCTCCCGGGTTGCGGGTGTGCGCCATGCCGCCAATATCATGAACCGCATTCCGGACAACCAGCAAACACTGCTGGCCCAGTTGCGCGAACGCGATGAGCAAATCGTCGATGCATTAAAAGATGAAATGTATGAGTTCTTTATTCTCAGCCGACAGAGCCCGCAAACCCTGCAACGCATTATGGACGAGGTGGCACTCGATGCCTGGGCGATAGCCCTTAAAGGCACTGAGCCGGTACTGCGCCAGGCCATTTACAGTGTGCTGCCCAAACGCCAGGTCACGCAGTTGCAAAGCAGCACTGCCCGCCTTGGCCCGCTACCGGTGAGCCGTATTGAGCAGGAGCGCAAAGCCATTATGGCAACGGTTCGCGAACTGGCAGAGCAGGGTGAAATCGACATCCAGTTGTTTGCTGAACGCACCCTGGAATAACCGGAGACAAAGATGGAAAAACAACCCCGTCAGGCGGTAATCAGGCCGCGCCGTTACCAGTTTCCCCCATTGCGTCCGGCGCAACCAGACCACGCACCAACAGATGCCGGCCAGCAGGGTACAACCCAGCAGCAGCTTTCCCGTGGCTATAACGATGGCATGAACCAGGGTTTTGCCCGCGGGCTGGAAGAGGGGAAGCAGGAAGGTTACCAGGAAGGTGTACGCCTGGGTTTTGAAGAAGGCATGCGCAAAGGGCTGGCTGAAGGAAAACGCCAGGCCCGGCAACAATTTGACGATACCGTCTCGCCACTGGACAGCGCCAGCCTGGCTGTGAACCGCTTTTTAGCGGACTACGAGCAACAACGGCGTACTGAACTGCTGCAACTGGTGGAGAAAGTCACCCGCCAGGTCATTCGCTGCGAGCTGGCACTGCAACCTACGCAATTGCTGGCACTGATAGAAGAAGCCCTGAGTAGTCTGGCCGGGCCGCCGGGGCAAATTCGGGTACAAATGAACCCGGAAGAGTTCGCCCGCATACAGGACACCCTGCCTGAGAAAGTCCAGCAATGGGGGCTGTGTGCAGAAGCCACACTTGCGGCTGGCGAATGCCGGGTTATCACTGAGCAGGCAGAAATTGATATTGGTTGCGCACACCGTCTTGATCACTGCATGGACACACTGAAATCCACATTGTTAGCAGAGCAACCCCATGAAACCGAATGATTTTGAACAGGCACTGCGCGCTATCAACACCACTCCGCTGGCCAAAGTCGCCGGAAAGCTGGTACGGGTGCATGGTCCGTTGCTGGCCTGCACGGGTTGCCAGCTGGCTATTGGCCAGCACTGCCAGGTGGAAGACGCACGCAGTGGGTATATTGCGGCCCAGGTGGTGGGCTTCGACAAGGACATCACCTGGTTAATGCCGCTTTCTCAACCTGAAGGGCTGAGCTCTGGCGCCCGGGTTTTCCCAACCGACAAGAACGACAGGCTGATGATTGGTGAACACTGGCTTGGGCGTGTTATCAATGGCATGGGAGAACCGCTGGATGACAAAGGCAAGCTCCACGGCGAAACCCCACTTGATGCACAGATTAGCCAGGTTCACCCACTGAAACGCCGGGCGGTAAATACTGTGCTGGATGTCGGGGTCCGCGCCATCAACAGCCTGTTGACCATTGGTAAAGGTCAGCGCGTTGGGTTGATGGCCGGGAGTGGAGTGGGAAAAAGTGTGCTGATTGGCATGATAACCCGTTTTACGCAGGCTGATGTGGTGGTGGTCGGGCTGATTGGCGAACGGGGGCGTGAAGTCAGAGAGTTTATTGATGAAGCACTACAGGAAGAAGGGCTGGCGAAATCCGTGGTGGTGGCCGCCCCTGCGGGTGAATCGCCACTGATGCGCATTCAGGCCACTGAATTATGCCACCGTATTGCCGCCTGGTTTCGTGACCAGGGAAAAGATGTGCTGCTGATTGTCGATTCCCTGACCCGCTACGCCATGGCACAGCGGGAAATCGCGCTGTCTTTGGGCGAACCACCGGCAACCAAAGGCTACCCGCCTTCGGCTTTCGCCATGATCCCGCGCCTGGTTGAAAGCGCGGGGAACAGCACCAGTGCAGGCACCATGACCGCCATCTATACCGTACTTGCCGAAGGCGATGACCAGCAGGATCCGATTGTTGACTGCGCCCGTGCGGTGCTTGACGGACATATTGTGTTATCCCGCCAGCTTGCAGAAAGCGGCCACTACCCGGCCATTGATATCGGGCAATCCATTAGCCGTTGTATGAGCCAGATAACCGTGCGCGCCCATCAGGAAGCAGCCCGGGCATTTAAACAGACCTGGGCTGCCTGGCAACAGGTAAAACCCCTGATTCCCCTGGGCGGCTATGTTGCCGGAGCAGACCCACTGGCAGACAAAGCCGTGAGTCTGGCTCCCGCTATCGGGCGTTTTCTGCAACAGGATGTTAATGACGCGGTGGCTACCCTTCAGGCTATTCATGAACTCAGCACCCTGGTACAGGCAGGCTGATACTATGAGGTTGATACTATGACCAACACACTGCATACCCTTGAACAATTACACCAGTTGCGCCGCCGTCAGTTAGACGAAATGAGCCGCGACTTTTCCCACCACCAGCAACAGCAACAACGCCTCAAAACCACGCTGGATACGCTAACCCGCCTGGCAACGGAACTGCCCGTCACCACTTCGCCCAGCCCAGGCCAGTTGTGCAACCAGGTCAATTACCAGCGCACATTGCAACGGGTTATAGACGGGCAAACTCAGGCCCATGCTCTGGCGCAGTCAGAAACCCGCCGCCTGCAGGGGAAATTATTACTCGCGCGTAAAAAGCTCCAGGGGCTGGAAAGCCTGCTGGGCCAACACCGTGAACAACAACAGGAAACCCTGCGCCGTAAAGAACAACAGGTGACGGATGCCCTTGCTGCACAACATGTAAGACACCCAATGATGGGAGGGTAATACGCGGACGAGGTTTGTTTCATGAATGGCCCGCGCAACCCGGTTATTTACATGGCATGTTTGATACCGCGTTTCAGCAGCAAATAATTCGCTGGTACGGAAATCACATAACCGACGAACATAGCCACTATCATCTGGCCCCAGAATGTGACTGAGCCGGTATCCGGTGCGCTGTTGACATCGCCTCTGCGAAAAAACCACAGGCAAATAAACATACCGGCCTGGAAAACCACCAGGGAAATCGTGTCGGCTTTGACCGCCTTGATTAAGGCTGCAACACGCGATTTTTCCCCCATTTCGCGCATAGGCAGATACTGAAACAAAATACCCAGTAAAAATGCCGCAACAAACGACACCAGAGTATGCCCAAAGAAGGCTGAACCGGCCAGGGTCACTTTGGTGAAAGCCGCAACAGGCGCAGCGATAATATCGCCAGTCACGCATCCTGCGCCACAGTGCGTAGCCGAGACACAAGCATCCCGCCAGCTTATTGTGTGGTGGTGTGCGGAGTGCGCACTGTGGTCATGAGTGTCAGTGCGCTTATGTGCTCCCAGCGCCTGCCAGACAAACCAACCAAAAACCGGCATATAAAGCCCTGTTACTGGCCAGGTGACAGACATCACTTTCATATGCTGAGGATGATGGCGAATATCCCAGGCAATCCCCAGTGCGGTGCAAACACTTGCAATAATCATCAGACTGTATAAAAACACGCAACCTCCTTCACTTAACATTTAAGTTTAGACGGTCTGCGTTTTTATGCAGGCGGGCAGCTTCAGCGGTGCTGGTAGAGCCAGTTCTCCGGCTCGCTGGCATTGAGTATGCTTTGCACGATGTCGTACTGCATATTCAGCAAGGTGCCATTATACTGGTTCGCTGTCTGTGCCTCTCTGGCCTGTGTTTCTACCTGCTGCCATAAAGCTCTGCCCCTCTCCTGCCAGGCCGGGGGCAAATGGCGAATCAGGCGCTGCACACCCTGATGATTAGTGCTTATCCCCAGAGCGCTTAACAACTTTTGCCGCGTGTTTCCGGTGCTGCTCAACTTATGGTACAGGCCAAAAATTTGCTGGTTGATGGTCTCCAGTTCCTCACTATTGCGTGCCAGGATTGCCTGACGCTGGCGGAGTAACAGAGCATTCAGGCCGCGCCAGGCTTTATAGTCCTGGCTGAGGTCGTACATGAACTGCTGCAAATACTGGCGGGCCTGGTTGTTCATTGGCCCCCCTGGTGAAACTGGCACATTGCCTGGCTGAGTGCTTCAGGGTCGATACTGAACTCACCCTTAGCAATCGCTGCCTTCATTTCTTCAACTCGCGCCATATCTACCTCGGGCATGGCTTTTAGCGCTGCCAGCGCCCCTTCAGGAACCGGCTCATTTGCGGCAGATAACGGCATGATTGCCGCAATACTCTCTTCATTACCTGCCGCTTTTGCAGGCAGGCTTTCTGTCATCTGGCGGATGACAAGCGGTTGTGAGCCGGTAATTTTCATCATTTTTATCCTGTCATAAAAAGCCATCACAAATCTGGCCTGGGCGGAAAAACAGTTTCCACTGTGGTAAACGAGGAAAACGGCCGGTCCGTTCAGAAACTTAAATATTCACTGCGGATTATTCTTCTGTTTCTGCCACCACTTTTACCAGACCGGCACTTACCACCTGCGCCAGCACAATACGTTCGCTGGAAAGATTTTTGACCCGAATCATGCCACCGGCTCGCCCATTCTGGAGTGCCTCCCCCTGGGTACGGGCTTCAATTCCCTGCTGGCTGGCAACCAGTGTCACCTGCTGACCACGAGAAATAACCTGCGGTTTATCGACATGTTGCAGCGAAATAACCTGGCCTTCCCGCAACCGGCGCTTTACGGAAAATCCGCTAAGTTTCTCGATTTTCGTCTCATATCCCCCGCGAATAGCCACAATATTTTGCTTTTTCATCACCAGATCTTGCGCAGTAAGCAGATGTTCCCGGGGCAAGGCGTGGCGGGCGGTGACAACAGGCAGGAGGATCTCGGGTTTGACTGTGACAGTGGTTTGCCAGCTCAGCGCGCCAGTGCAGCGCACATTCACTTTCATCCGGCTGAAATCCTGAGCAGACAGACCACTTAACTGTGCTTCTGGTGGGGTGGCGCAGCGTGGGTAATTCGCTACATCCTGCAGGGCAAAGAGCGCAACGCGTAACTGCCAGTCTTGCCATTGCTGGCGTTTTGCTTGCTGGTTTACAGCCTGGTTTACCGCCTGGCGGGCGGCGGATTCAATCTGCAGGCGCGCGGAGGGCAGGCCATTTGCAGCAACCGTGGCGCAGGCGGAAAAAAGCCATAAAACAGCGGCGCTTACGGGGAAAAGAAACTTCCCATTGAGTGAAGAGGCTAAATGCAACTTACTGAAATACATAATATTAAATTCCTGGCACGATGATTGCTATTAAGAGTGTGAGGAAGCAACCAACCAGAAATAAACAAGGACATACTCAGTGAGTATTCATTTTGACAAAGCGTTAGGCATTCACCCCGAAGCCCTGGCTTTGCGAGTAACCCGGGCAGAAGTGCTTTCTGCCAACCTGGCGAATGTCGATACGCCGGGTTACCAGGCTAAAGATATTGATTTTGCCGCGCAGATGCAACGCGCAAATTCACCAGGATTACGCCACACCACGCCAGAAACATTGTACCGCGTGCCTTACCAGCCTGCGGCAGATGGCAATACCGTGGCTCTGGATGTCGAACAGGCAGAATTTGCCAAAAACGCCCAGGCGTTTCATATGAGCCTGACCTTCCTGAACATGAAGTTCGCTGGCCTGAAAAAGGCTATTGAAGAACGTTAACCCGCAAGGTAACCCTGAAAATGGCATTTGAAGCAATTTACCAAATATCCAGTTCAGCTATGACGGCCCAGACCGTACGGCTGAACACGATTGCCAGTAACCTGGCCAATGCAGAAACCCCGGCGGCAGCCGAAGACAGCACCTATAAGGCGCGACGTCCGGTGTTTGCCTCTGTCTACCATACGGCGCAGAACCCGCACCACAGCGCACTGCAAAGTGCCCGTGTACAGGTGCTGGATGTTGTAGAAACCAGCGGTGCGCTCCAGCGTTACCAGCCCGGGCACCCACTGGCAGATAACGGCGGCTATGTCTGGTACCCCGAAATTAATGTGGTGGAAGAAATGGCCGACATGATGTCCGCTTCGCGGAACTTTGAAACCCATGTTGAAGTGCTGAACAACGTCAAAAGTATGCAGCAAAGCCTGTTGCGCCTGGGCGAGGCCAGCTGATGAATATCAACCAGACCAGCGCCACTACGCACACCACCAGCAATAATGTAGTGAGCAACAGCACCGCGTCATCCATGAACACCATGTTTATGCAATTGCTGGTGGCACAAATACAAAACCAGGACCCACTCAACCCCACAGATGGTACCGAATATGTCAGCCAACTGGCACAGCTCACTCAGGTGCAGTCCATGGAAGTGATGTCGCAGTTAATGGCGAACAACACCGTGCTAATGGACAACCTCCAGACCCTGAGCACCGGCAATCTGGTAGGGCAACCCGTAATGGTTAATACCGACCGCTTTAGCTGCGATGGTGAAACCAGCGTAAATGGCCGCCTGACACTGGAACACCCGGCAAGTGTCGTGACAGTCATCGTCAAAGAGAGCAATGGCACTGAGCACAAGATTGAACTCGGCAGCCAGGGTGCAGGCCAGGTGGATTTCACTATCGACCCGGAAGAACTGGGCATTGAAGCCGGTGATGTCACACTGAGTGTGGTCACTGACACCGGAGAAACCACTGCCCCTATTGAAATAGGCGGTGTTGTCACTAACGTGCGAATACCGCTCGATGGCAGCGCGACGCTGCTGAACATTGCCGGACTGGGAGAAGTGGCTTATCACAATATTACCCAGTTTGGCGCATCCACCCCACCACGCGCGGCATGACGCCGCCCGTTAATACAGGACGTATTCTTTATGAGTTTCAATGTTGCAATTTCTGGCCTGAATGCCATCAACGACCAGTTGGGCGCTATTTCCAATAACATCGCCAACTCCGGCACAGTGGGTTTTAAATCCGGCCGTGCGGAATTTGCCTCGCTGTATGCTTCCAGCCAGCCACTGGGCGTGGGAATTAGCGGCATGACGCAAAGTATTACCAAAGGCGGAAGCATTGCTTCCACCGGCAACAGCCTGGACCTGGCGATTGCCGGTAATGGCTTTTTTATGGTGCGTGATGCGAGCGGGAACACGGCGTTTACCCGTGCGGGGTATTTTGGTACTGATGCCAATGGTAATTTGGTGAACAACCTTGGTATGCAGCTACAGGGTAACCCGGTGGATGCCAACGGTAATCTGCAAACGGGTACAGTTTCCGGGCTGCAAATTAATAACAATGCCATTGCGGCCAAAAGCACCAGTAACCTCGATTTTACCGCTAACCTGGATGCCCGCGCTGAAGTACCGGAAGTGACGCCTTTCGACGCCGATAACAGCGAAAGCTGGAATAACGTGTATACCACGCAAGTGTACGATTCCCTGGGCCGGGAACATACGCTGAACCAGTATTATGTGAAAACTGACGATAACACCTGGGAAGTGTGGTACACCCTGAATGGCGAACCGGTCGATTCCCCGTCAGGCCCGCAAACGCTGTCATTTACCGAGCAGGGTACGCTGGCTTCCCCTACCTCTCCAGTCGATATTCAGGTGGATATCCCCGGAACTGCGCCGTTATCGCTGGCGGTGAACTACAACGGTTCCACACAGTTTGGTTCTGATTTTTCGGTCAGCAAAAACCAGGGCAATGGTTACGCTTCTGGCCAGTGTACCGGGCAAATGATTGACGACGAAGGTTTCGTGTACGCCACTTACTCCAATGGCGAGCGCATGCTTCAGGGGCAACTGGTACTGGCAACCTTCACCAATCCGAACGGTTTATCCAGCCAGAATGGCACCACCTGGGTACACACCTCCAGCTCGGGTGATCCCATTATCGGCCAGCCCGGAACAGGGTTACTGGGCGGTATTGTTGCTGGCGCACTGGAGTCTTCCAATGTGGATTTAACCAATGAACTGGTCGGCCTGATGACCGCACAACGCAACTATCAGGCTAACACTAAAGTTATCAGCACCAATGACAATATGCTGAGCTCCCTGTTCCAGGCGGTGTAATGGATAAGCTGATTTTTACCGCTGTCAGCGGGGCTTCGCGCAATTTATCCCGCCAGCAGATCCACGCCAATAACCTGGCTAACGTCAACACCGCCGGGTTTCGACGCGACCTGGAAACGGCCAACAGCCAGTTGCTCACCGGCGCAGGTTACGCTTCACGCCAGTTGGTCAATACCGCAGCCAGTTCAGTGGAAATGGCGCCAGGCGCGTTACGTGAAACCGGGCGTGAGCTGGATATTGCCATTAAAGGCGAAGGGCTGATTGCGCTGGCTGCGGGTGACCGGGAAATCTATACCCGTAACGGGCAAATTACCCTGGGGCCGGAAGGCGACCTGAGTATTAATGGCTACCCGGTTATTGGCGATAACGGCCCGATTATTCTGCCGCCTTTTTCTGCTCTGCACATTAGCGATGACGGCGTAATTTCGCTGGTGGCAGAAGACGGCAATATGGCAACGCCGCTGGATGTGGACCGTATCAAACTGGTGAGTGTTCCCGGTGCCGCGCTCAGCAAAAATGACGCAGGCTTCCTGGTGACCGCCGCACGGGAAAACCCACGCGATGAAGATATCGTCATAGCCAGCCGCCACCTGGAAAGCGCCAATGTCTCTGTGATGGATGAAATGCTGTCCAGCATTGCGCTGAACCGCCAGTTCGAGGCGCAAATCAAGATGATGAAAGCAGCGGAAGAACTGGCGAATGCCGGAAACCGGTTATTACGCGGCGCATGATGCGCTGGCAAGAACAGAAAAGGATAAACAATGAACCCCGCATTATGGATAAGTAAAACCGGCCTCGCCGCGCAGGATGCGCGCATGGCCGCCATCTCCAACAACCTGGCGAACGTCAACACCACGGGCTTTAAACGCGACCGGGTGATGTTTTCTGATTTGTTTTACCAGAACCAGCGCGCCCCAGGTGCGCTACTGGACCAGAACAATACCGCTCCAACCGGGATTCAGTACGGCAGCGGCGTCAAAGTCACTGGCACCCAGAAAGAATTTACGGTGGGCAGCATTCAGAACACGGGCAAGGATCTGGATATTGCTATCTCCGGCCAGGGCTTTTTCCAGGTGGAAACCAGTGATGGCGATATTGCCTACACCCGGGCCGGAAACCTGCAGATTAACCCCGATGGCATGATAACCAACGCGCAGGGGCTGCCTCTGGTTCCGCAAATCGACCTGCCAGATAACGTGCAGTCACTTCAGGTGGCGCGGGATGGCACCGTGAGCGCCATTGTTGCCGGAGAAACCGACCCGGTGGAGTTAGGGCAAATCACCCTGGTCAACTTCGTGAATCCCGCGGGCCTCGAAGCGCTGGGCGGAAACCTGTACCGGGAAACCGCCGCCAGTGGCGATGCGGTAGAAGGTGTGCCTGGCGAAGACGCATTTGGGCATCTGGAGCAAGGTTCACTGGAAGGCTCTAACGTGCAAGTGGTGGAAGAAATGGTGGACATGATAATGGTGCAACGGGCTTATGAAATGAACGCCAAAATGGTCTCTGCTGCTGATGACATGCTGAAGTTTGTTACCCAGGCGCTGTAGCAAGAGGCTTAACGTGATGAACAGAACAACCATGATGATAGCCGGTGCGGTGTTCTTGCTGGCGGGGTGCGAAAGCCAGACCCTGCTGGTCCATAAAGACGATGCCCAGTACGCACCCCCCGCTATGCCTGTCGAAACGCCCGCCAAACCCGCCAATGGCGGGTTATACAGTGCCGGATACAACTGGTCACTGGTGCAGGACCGCCGGGCTTACCGGGTGGGCGATATCCTGACTATCCGGCTGGATGAATCCACTCAGGCCAGCAAGCAGGCGCGTACCAATTTCGGCAAAAAGAACGACGTTTCGATTGGTATTCCGGAAGCTTTTGGCCAGTCTGCCGAAAAACTGGCGGGCTCGGTGGATGGCAGCCGTAATTTTAATGGCAACGCAACCAGCCAGCAGCAAAACAGCCTGCGCGGGGCGATTACGGTGGCGGTTTACAGTGTGCAACCCAACGGGGTACTCGCCATTCGGGGCGAAAAATGGCTCACCCTGAACCAGGGCGATGAATATATGCGGGTAACGGGCCTTGTCAGGGCGGAAGATATTGAGCCGGATAACTCCATCTCTTCCCAGCGTATCGCCAACGCGCGCATTGCTTATGCGGGCAGAGGCGCACTGAGTGACGCCAATTCCGCCGGGTGGCTGACCCGTTTCTTTAATCACCCACTGTTCCCTTTATAAGGAAAATATCATGAAAGGATTCAGGTCATTGGTATGCCTGCTGTTGATTACCCTAAGCGCCCGCGCCGAGCGGCTGGGCAACCTGGTCGATATCCAGGGAGTGCGCGGCAACCAACTGGTGGGCTACAGCCTGGTGGTTGGCCTGGATGGCACTGGCGATAAAAACCAGGTGAAGTTCACCAGCCAGTCGGTCACCAATATGCTGCGCCAGTTTGGTGTACAAATGCCCGCTAATATTTCCCCAAAAGTAAAAAACGTCGCGGCCGTTGCGCTCAGCGCCACGTTGCCACCTGGGTATTCCCCCGGGCAGACCATTGATGTCACGGTGTCTTCTATTGGTGATGCCAAAAGCCTGCGTGGCGGCACCTTACTGTTAACCCAATTGCGCGGGGCTGATGGTGAGGTGTATGCGCTGGCACAAGGCAATGTGGTGGTGGGTGGCATGAAAGCCGAAGGCAACAGCGGGTCCAGTGTCACCATGAATACCCCCACCGCCGGGCGCATTCCCAATGGCGCAACGGTTGAGCGCCCGGTTGAATCTGATTTCCACACCAGTGGGCAGGTTACCCTCAGCCTGAAGCGCCCGAGTTTCAGTACCGCCAATAATGTGGCGATGGCGCTCAACACGGCGTTTGGCGCGGGCACGGCCACCGCTCAGAGCGCGACCAATATCAGCGTGAATGCTCCGGCAGACAGCGCCAGCCGGGTGGCGTTTATGTCTGTGCTGGAGGATGTCCGGGTGAATGCCGGGAAAGTAGTACCACGGGTAGTCTTTAACTCCCGCACCGGCACCGTGGTAATTGGCGACGGCGTGGTGGTGCGGGCTGCGGCTGTCTCTCACGGCAACCTCACGGTGACCATTAACGAATCCACCCAGGTCAGCCAGCCGGGCGCACTGAGTCACGGCGCGACTGTAGCCGCACCGCAAAGCGAGATTGGAGTACGCCGTGACCGCGGCCAGATGGTCACTATCCCGGCAGGCACCAGCTTGCGCAGTATTGTGAACACGATTAACAGCCTGGGCGCAGCCCCAGACGACACCATGGCTATTTTACAGGCACTGCATGAAGCCGGTGCGCTGGATGCTGAGCTGGTTGTGATTTAAGGAGAAGCGCCATGATAACCCCATTAACCACGACCGCCGGTTCACCATTCAGCCCTGTTGCGGGTGAAGCCCGCCCACAAAATCTGGCGGAAGCCGCCAACCAGTTTGAAGCGATGTTTCTGCGCACGTTACTCAGCCAGATGCGCAGCGCCAGCACCGCACTGACTCAGGATTCGTTGTTTAACAGCAAACAGCAAACCCTGCTGCGCGAACTTTATGATGACCAACTGGCAAACCACCTGGCGGCGCAAGGTAGCGCGGGTATCAGCCGCCTGATCCTTGCGCAACTGGACGGGCAGAATCCGCCAGCAACTTAAGAACCGGGCCTGGCTTGCCGTTTTAACCAGATAACAGCGGGCTTCCCCGCAAGGGAATATGACGATTTTTCCACCCAGGAAAACCACGGATGAACATGATCAATACCGCATACAGCGGGTTACAAACCGCCCAGATGGGCATGAACGTGACAGCGATGAATGTTGCCAATATGCTGACCCCGGGGTACAGCCGGCAAGGGATAGTGCAAAGCGCTGTCGGCCCTTATGGCACAGCTCAGGTTGGCAATGGTGTGCAGGTAGACAGCATTCGCCGCATATCGAGCCAGTATCTGGTAAGCCAGGTCTGGCACACCAGCAGCCAGGCCAGCTATTACCAAATCAACCAACAATATTTCAGTGCGCTGGAGCAGGTGATTGGCAATGACAGCACCAGCATTAGCAATGGTCTGGATGATTTTTTTAGCGCCCTGAGCGAGTTAACCACCCAGCCCGAATCCCCGGCGTTACGCCAGCAGTTTCTTAACCAGTCCCGTGCCCTGGCAACCCGTTTTAACAACACCCAGGACATGATTAATTCCCAGCGTACGTCAATTAACAGCCAGCGGGATGCTACGGTTTCTCAGGTGAATACTCTGACAACGGGTATTGCCGAGTACAACCAGAAAATCGCCGCCATGGAAAGCGCAGGTGGTAACAGCAGTGTGCTGCGCGACCAGCGTGACGAGCTGGTCAGGGAATTAAGCCTGTTAACCGAAGTGAACGTGGTGGAAGACAGCCAGGGCTACTACAACGTCAGTATGAAAAGCGGGCAGCCACTGGTCAGTGGCACCACTGCCGGGCAGATGAGCAGTAGCCGTGACGAAAACGGCCTGCCGGTATTAAGCCTGCAATTTGCCGATCACCACTTTCCTTTGCCGCCTTCTCCAGGAGGGCAACTGGGGGCGTTGTACGATTACGAAACCGGAACGCTGAATGCCATGGAAACGGCACAGCAGGGCATGGCGGAAGCGCTGGCGCAGCAGGTGAACGAGCAACTGGCACAGGGCTACGACCTGAATGGCAACCCCGGCAAACCGTTGTTTTCGTTTGACCCAGGCAACCCGGCAGGCATGTTACAGGTTAATACCCTCAGCCCTGACGAGCTGGCGCTTTCCGGCGCGCCTGCTGAGCCAGGTAACGGTGATAATCTGCAGTTCCTCCTGGCGATTCAGGAGAAAAAAATGGATCTCCCGGGGCTTGGCAATATGAGCCTGGCCGAAGGCAGCGCAGCGATGGTTTCAACGCTGGGCATCGCCAGCCGCAACAACCAGACGGAACTGACCGCCTCTCTCACCATTCTGGAACAGGCACTACAACAGCGCGATAACCTCAGCGCCGTCAACCAGGATGAGGAAGCCATCAACCTGCAAATTTACATGCAGGCTTATCAGTCCAATATGAAGGTCATTTCGGCAGGGAACCAACTGTTCAGTGATCTTCTCGGCCTTTTTTAACCAGGGAAGGAATGTTTCATGCGGGTAAGCAGCCTGAATACCAAACAGATGATGTTGTCGCAAATGCACAGTAACAATATGAAAATGAGCCAGATTATGCAGCAGTTGTCGACACAAAAGCGGGTCAATGTTCCCTCCGACGATCCTATCGCCGCAACGCGTATCAACCAGTTGCAGCGGGAACAATCCACCATTGCGCAGTACCAGGACAATATCACCCGGCTATCTGGTTCATTGTCGACCCAGGAGGCACAAGTACAAAGTGCCAGCGATCTGTTATGGGCGCTGAACGACACACTGTTGCAGGCAGCTAACGGCGCCAATGCAGATAAAAATATGCAGGGGCTTGGCCTGGAAATCAGTATGTTGCTTGATTCCCTGGTTGATACCGTGAATACCAAAAGCGCATCCGGCAGTTATGTGTTTGGCGGCACGAAAAACCAGACTGCCCCGATTCAGTGGGATGATGCCACAGAGCGTTGGGTATTTATGGGCAACCATAATTCCCGGGAAACCACGGTCGCCAACGGTGTTAATGTCACGGAAAATGTCCATCTGACTCAATGCCTGAGCCTGGGGGGAGATGACCTGGGATTACTGAATGAGTTGTATACGCTAAGTGAAAAAATGCAAGACCCGGCAGTGTCACCCGCCAGTTACCAGCAGGATATTCAGAACCTGCTTGATGCACTCAGTGATGCCCAGGACGGAATTGGGGCGATTTTTACCGAGCTGGGTGGCCGCCAGAACCAACTGACTCTGCTGCAAAATGCGCATACTGATGTCAGCATGGCGAACGGTCTGGTGCTGAGCGAACTGGCTGATGCGGATGTGGCGACATCGACCATTGAGCTGCAGCTCTATGTGAACGCGACCCAAATCACCTTCAAGGCCTGGAACATGGTCAACCAGTTGTCTTTATTTAACACGATGGGGTAACACACTATGCAGGTCAGTTTATCCCCAGCTAAAACCCGGTTGACGCAAACCGCGGCGGCGCACACCCACAAAATGCAGCAAGCCGCCCGTGTCAGCTCGCCTGCTCAGGTAACACCTGCGGCAGACTTTCCTGAACCGGCGCTACTGTCGCGCAAACCTGCTCGCTACAACATTCAGCTCAATGCGCAACTGACGGCTATTCAGCAGGCCGAAGATTACCTGCAGGGCCTGGAAGGTGTATTGCTGCATTACCGCCACACTAAAGGCCAGCCCGGTAGTCCATCGCGTGATACCGCAGCACTGCAACAACAACTGGCACAGCGTCTGCAACGATCCGCCGGTACAGTCGACCGGCAGTTGAACATCTCGCTGACCCGTGATTCACAAGTACACTTCAGTCTGGGATTCCCACGCGAAGTGTTCAGCCAGCCACAAGGCGAAACACTGATCTTTGCCGCCGGAAAAGGGTACAAACAGCTGGCGGCGGTAACGTTGCCAGAAGCGGCGTCGCCCCGGCAAATTTTGGCGCACCTTAATGCCAGCCTGGGCAAGTTTGGCATTCATGGCGAGTTCAGCCCGCGCGGCGAGTGCCTGTTTACGGCGGATGAGTCGCGTTGGGACACGCTGAAAGGGTCATTGCGGGTACGGGGGGAAGGGATACATTTTCCGGCAGACAGCTTTACGCTGTTATCGCCAGTTTCTCAGGCAAGCCCGGTTGACAGCCTGCAACAGTTAACCGGCCAGTGGGATAAACATGCGCGCCGGGAGGTTGAACAGGTGTTGCACCATATCACCCATCAGCAAACCACTCTGCGCCAGCATAAAGCCAGCGTCACTGAGCGGATTCGCGAAATGTCACCGGCACTGACCACGCAACATGTTCAGCAAACAGCTCAGGGTGTCGGGCAGCAACTTGCCAGCAGCCGTAATCATTTTGAACAACTGGCCCGGTCGCTGGCGGCGCAGGCCAATATTCCCCAGGCCACTGTCAGGCATTTACTCGGGTAACGCCAGGTTACCCGAAGTCGTGCGGCTTAGCGCGGTGGCAGGTAAATACCGCCGCTTTGCCAGACAAAGACACTTTGCCCGTCAATCACCAGCCGCCAGGTTTCAATTTCACGGCTGAGAAACAGATCCATCATGTTCTCCAGCATCAGATCATTTTTCTCTGTGGAGAACGCCACCGGGTGAAATTCGTAGAACCTGCGTTCGCCATCATTGCGCCGCATAATGAATTTACCCTGCATACGGAAGTTGTTGCCATCGGTACTGGCAAAGGTGGTAATCAATTCATTGTTAACAACTTTTGTTGTGAAATCATAGTGTTCACTTTTGCCCGAGCTGAGGTCATAGTAACCAAACGGGATAGTACCTTCCACGTTACCGCGCACCCCAACCCAGGTATACACGGCCCAACGATTCTGATACCACAGCAAGGCCACGATTGCGCAAACCAGACCGATAAGCACACTAATTTTTAGCGCAGGTCGCCAGGTCATGCATTTCTCTCCGGGTTTCTTTCAAAATCAAATCATTAAGGCGTTCTGTATTCACCCGCCAGTGGTGAATCACCATTACATACTGTTGCTGGCTACACGGGCCTTTAACAATAAAACTGTAATTCAGGGATTGCCCCAGCGTCTGGTAATACACCGACATGCTGGCGGACTTCTCGCTCAGTTCAGAATTCAGCGTATAAAACGTTTTCTGTAACCGGGCGAACAGGTTGTCCTGCCTGCTGCCACTCATATTTGGCTCTTCAATGCCATACAGGCGAATATTGCTGAACGCTTTTTCATTACTGCGATTAACATGTAAGTGCATATCATGGCGTTCTTGCCACCAGGTTTGCCCTGCAAGGAACACCAGCACCACGGCAGCAAACAATACTGACAGGTTAAGCGGGCTACGCAGCCAGCTTTTTTTAACCCGGACTTGCCGGGAATGGTGGGGAGCCAACGCAACTGACGCGGCCGCTATTTCGGCTGGTGGCACCGCTGGCATAGCAGAGTCTTCCGCATGAGACTCACCCGGTGTCGCCACAGGCGCCTCTTGCTCAGGCACTTCAGATGACGGGGGTTCAGCGGAGTCATCGGCTGTTTGCATGGCGTTTGTAGCAACGTCCGCCCTGATAAGGTCAGTCTGTAACCCAACCAGGTCTGCGGATTGGAAGGACAACCTCTGATTATCCTCAGCGGGGTTACTTCGTGGCTGTACGTGACAATATTCTGCAGACAGCAAATATCCACGCTTAGGTATAGTGCGGATAATGCGTTGTGTTTTGCCGTCATCTTCCAGAGCGGTTCGCAGGGCATGCACCGCGTTTGGCAGGCTGTTACTGCCTATCACCCTGTCCACCCAGACCATATTGGTGATATCTTCGCGGCTCAGTACCTTGCCGGCATGTTCAACCAGCACAGTGAGCAGGCGAAACTGGTACTCGCCAAGCTTGCGTAATTCACCTGTGTGGGCGTTAACAAGCGCGTTCGCTGATTCATCGATTAACCAGTCATTGATAAAATAATCGTGTTTATCCATCTTAAAACCAGTGGTCACAGACTATTCCCTTAAATGCATTTATTATCAGGTAAGCATGGCTCTTATGCGATTGCAACGCACCAGACAACGCAGAGCGCAACCAGGAATAAAACATTACCGACTCACGGCACCAGACACGGCCTGCTATGGCAGGTGGGGTATCCACCGATTTACCGCCTCCATTTGGGGTTGCAAAAGGGTGGCGGAAAATATACTCAAAAATCATGAAAAAGTTAATAATATCGCTGAATATGAGCTACATATTGTTAACTAAACTATATGCCAAAATTATAACACAGTAATATAAACTATTCATAAAACAGAATAGATGAATAAGATAACCAAAGAGGGGGCCATTTTTATTCAACCTGTTACTCATACACAACTTTGCGTTAATAACCCCCGCCTTCCGGGGTTCTCGTTATGCTTAACCAAATTAAACCTCACCAGGCCAGGCAGGCACAACAACAGGCCTTTACATGATGTATTATTCTTATTCCTGGCAGGTAGTAATAAGAATTTTCTTGACAGGCCAACGGCACGGCGCGAGAAGAATTAAACAAATAGCGCAAAATTTACATTTTTTTATCTTTTGTTTGTTTTAAAAATAACACATAAAAATCATGATGTTATGTAGTAATGGAAAAATTTCCATTTTTGGAAAAAAAGAATTTAATTTCTGGCGAGAATATTCCGTTTTATCCCAGTGACAGGAATTTACCTGATAACCAGGTCACAAGGAGATAAAACTTATGTCAATGTCCATTTTTACTAACGCTTCTTCCATGGCTGCTGTTAACGCAATGAACAAATCCAATAACATGCTCTCTACCGCCATGGAGCGTTTGGGTACAGGGAAACGTATTAACTCAGCGGCAGATGATGCGGCAGGGCTGCAGATTGCCACCCGTTTACAGGGCCAGGTCAGTGGTATGGCTGTTGCACAACGTAATATCAGTGACGCCACCGCATTACTGCAAACAGGTGAAGGCGCATTTGATGAAATGACCAATATTATGTACCGCATGAAGGACCTGGCAACCCAGGCATCGAACGATACTAACTCTTCAGCGGACCGCACAGCAATTCAGGCAGAACTGAACCAGTTGGGCATGGAGATGGGCAATATTATGTCCAACACGTCTTATGCCGGGGACAAACTGTTTGCTGAAGGAGGCAAGTTCGACAGCGAGCTGAATTTCCAGATTGGCGCCAGCTCTGGCGAAGTGATGAAACTGGATATCTCAGACCAACTCGAAGGGTTGCGCGGTGCGCTGGAAAACCTGATCCCTGAAGATGCCGATACCCCGGCCGTGGATGTCAGCAGTGCCGCCTCCGCCCAGGCGCTGATGGACACTCTGGAATCCGCTATTGATGATGTCAGCGCCATGCGTTCGACTTTTGGCGCCAACATCAACCGCCTGGGCCACTCCGCAGCGAACCTTGCGAACATGAAAGACAACACTGAGCTTGGCCTGGGCAACATTCGCGATGCTGACTTTGCGGCAGAAGCCACCAACATGACCCGCAACCAGATGCTGGCCCAAACCAGTATGTCGATGCTGCGCCAGTCCAACAGTATGTCTGGCATGGTGATGTCTCTGTTGGGCTAATCCTTGCGTAACACACCGTTTCCAAACACCGCTTCGGCGGTGTTTTTTTTACCGCGTTACTTCCGCTTTCACAAAACAGGGGGAAATTCACCTTCCCCGCTAAAAATTCAACTATTTGATTTTAAATAAAAAATAAGTTGGCATGCGCTTTGCAATCTATAAAACCATGAGGCGCAGGGTATTGCGGTAAAGCACCGTAGTCGCACATGCCAGCACCCGGTGGAAAGGAAAGGACGCGCACCTGTTTTTATTGTTTTAAGGGAAAAAATTAACCATGTCAGATTTACTCAGCCTTGATCCACAAACGCTGGCAACTCAACTGGCGTTTTACGATATCCAGCCCATGCAGAATGCGATTAAAACGCAAACCGCCACGCTGAATGCCCAGCAAACCGCATTGCGGGCCTTGCGTACTGCGCTGACAGATTTTCGCACCGCCATTCAGGGTATGAACCAGGCGGGCCAGAGCATGTTGCAAACCCAGGCGACCACCAATATGGCAGGCATTGCCAACGTCACCACCACCGATGCGGCACAAAAAGGGACCTACAACATTGAAGTGGACCAGTTAGCCAGCGCCCATCAAACCGGTTATGCCGGGCTGACGGACGAAGATATCCGCAATGCCAGCGGCACCATGACTATTGCGCTGGCAGGTGAAGAGCTGGATATCGACCTGTCTGAAATCGATTCCCTGGCCGACCTCGCCGCCGCTATCAACAACGCAGAAGATAACCCGGGAGTGACGGCTTCGCTGGTGCGCACAGATGGCAAGGTCATGCTGATGCTCAGCAGCGACGAAACCGGGGCAACCAATACGCTCGATGTACAAATCAGTGGTGATGACGCCACTCAGGCTTTGTTTGCCAACCCGGCTGAAATTTCCCCGGCTCAGGATGCTCAGTTTCGCATGGGCGAGGTGTCATTCACTCACAGCAGCAACACCATCGACAACCTGATTGACGGAGTCACTGTTGAATTAATTGGTGTTACTGATGGGAAGCCACTCACCATTCATGTGGATACCGATATCGATGCCACTAAAGACCAGGTAAATACCTTCGTTGATTCCTGGAACACACTGATGACCTCGCTCAATACACTGACCTCAAACGGCGCAGACGGTGAGCGTGGCGCCCTGGCGGGCGACCCGACAATCAGTGCCCTGCAACGCGACCTGAATACATTGCTGCGCAGCGATATTGATGGTTTCACCATTGCGGATTTCGGTATCAGCGCTGACCGCAATGGCAAACTCAAAATCGACAATGACACCCTGACCAAACAACTGCAGTCCAACCCGCAATCAGTCACCACATTTTTCAATGGCCCGGACGGCATGCTCAGCAAGATGGATAAATCCCTCGACCGCTACCTCAACAGCACAGACGGCCTGCTGAAAAGCCGCCAGGAAACGCTGGATCGCCGCCAGGAAGAAATTGATCGCAAAAGCGAAAAAATGAATACCCGTTATGACAGCGCTTACAACCGCTATCTGCGCCAGTTCACTCAGTTGCAGCAAGTCACGCTGCAAATGAACAGTACCATGAGCATGTTCGGCTTAGTTTAAGGAGGAACACCCGATGTACCACAACACAAAAGACTATTCAGACCACTATCAGGCATCTGACCTCGCGGTTCAGGTTGCCTCTGCCAACCCGCATCAACTGGTATTAATGCTGTTTGACGGCCTGCTGGATGAACTTGAACGTACTAAAAGCCACATTGTGGCGCGCCGTTTTGAACACAAAGCGGCCAGTGTGAACAAGTGTATCGATATCCTGAACGCCCTGACCAGCGCACTGGATTTCGACAAAGGTGGCGATGTAGCGGCCAACTTATCCCGGCTGTATGACTACTGCGTTTATCGCCTCTACCACAGCAGCCACGCGTTATCGGTTGAGCAGGTTGATGAAGTCACCCTGATTCTCCGCCAGCTCCAGCAGGGGTGGCAACAAATGGGCCTGCCGCATGACTAATCCACAGGCTATTTACCACCTGGCGACTGCATTGCGCCAGGCCGCCAGCGCCCACAACTGGGCGCAGGTGATCCAGGTTGACCAGCAGATTGCCACATTACTGAGTGACCTTCAGGGGGCGACACTATCCCCCGCGCAAAGTAAGGCGATTGATGTACTGCAAACCACGCATCGTCGGGTGAATACCTGGTGCCATCAGCAAAGCGAAGTGCTGCGCGGAAAAATGGAGCAAACCCGCAACAACCGAGAAAGAGCGGCAGCGTATGCCACATTTATGGATGAAAAGGACTTAGGTTAATGGCGTGGATATCGGCACCGGAACAAGGGCAGCACTGGCAGGATTCCCCTTCACTGCCAGAAAACAGCCTGCCGGCATACTCCGGCACAATCGCTTCCGGCACTGAGCAGGTACCGGAAACATTCTCCCATCTGCTGTTCAGTATGGAACAGGGTATTTTCCCGGTAGCAGCGGAGTCTGTGCTGAATGCTCCTGTATGCCCACAGGAACCGCTCATGGGCGTTAGCCTGAGTGATGAGCTAACTGCGCCCCGTGAAGTAGACCGGCTTCCGGGCACTTTGCTGCCTGCCAGTACTACAGTGCTCTCAGCGCCACAGGCCTCATTCGTGCCACCCATATCAGGCGTATTTTCTGTGGATGCAGCCCATATTCCTGCCGGTGAGCCAGAACGCTTTGCATCACTGGCTGTTACCGCAACGCTGCCAGCCACACGACAAGAGGTTGCGTGGGAAGCAGCAGGACAACAACCTGTTACCCCCGGTGATACCCGGCAGGCTCCTCACCAGCCCCAGGCGATGGAAACGATGACGACCATAGCCAGCATGGCAACACCGACAACCCAGGCAACATCAATGCCGGGCACCGGGCGTGACAACGCCAGTGTGGCCGGTCAACACCAGGCGTCTGTCGCGCCGGCACAACCGCCCATTGCCGTAGCCAGTCAGCCGGAGCCAGTTGCAACCGATGCCAGCCAGCGGCCTGCTGCGACTACGCCCACCCACCAGGTAAGTTCAGCGTACCAGCCGCAAACAGAACGGCTACAGGCCGCACTGGGTGCCAGGTTACAGATGCATATTGCTAACCGCACCCAAACCGCGCATATCCGGCTGGACCCGCCAGCACTTGGCAAAATCGACATTCACCTGCACCTGGAGCAGGGCCAGCTTCAGGTTGCACTGCACGCGCAACACGAAGACGTTGCACGGGCGCTCAGGCTGGTCAGCCACGGTTTACAGGAGCAACTGGCGGCTGACACCACGCAACGCGTCAGTGTTCAGATATCGACAGGCCATGGTCACTCGCCACGCCAGCCACAGGATGAGAGAACCCATCATCACTCCGATGAGAGCACTCCGGGTGCAGGTGTACTTACCCGGCAGGCCTCAGAAACACAGCAGGATTCAACCATCCTCCTGACGATATAACTCAGCGCAATAACAAGGAGCGTTATGAAACTCAAAGTCATTTTAGGTGCGGTGATATTAGCCCTGTGTGTTGCCGTGGGCAGCGCCGCACTCACTCTGTTCGGGTTACAGCATATGGAAAACCGGCCTGACAGGAACGAACAGACTACTGGCGATGCCCGCCGCGCCCGTACAGCTGATACCGTTGAATTTATTGAGATAACCAACCTGATTATCACCCTGAAAGGGATTCATGGTGAACCGCGTTATTTGTTACTGGAACAGGCACTGGTCACCTCGAACCCGGAGGATGCCCGGCGTACCCAGGCGTTACTGCCCGCGCTACGTGGCGCGGCTGTTGGCCTGCTTAATGGTCTGCCTTATCTGGATGTACGGGCCATGCCAGTAGAAACGCTCACGCAGCAACTCACCGCGCGTTACGACGAGCAACTTCAGCAACTCAACACCAGCAAGCCTTTTGAGGATGTCATCATCAGCAAAATGGTGTTCCAGTGAATAAGGACTACCGCATGAACACAACAAATGGATTTACTGAAGCGGCTCTCACCCCCGCTCAGGAAGCGCAATACCTCAATGACTGGCTACCCCTGGTGCATAAAATTGTGAAACAGATCAGCTGGCAGGCCAGTGGGATTATCGATAAAGACGATATGGAACAAATTGCGTTGATGGGGCTGCTCGCTTCACTGCGTCGTTATGGCGTACCCGATGAGCAATTTCCCGGTTATGCCTCCCAGCGCATTCGTGGCGCGATTCTGGATGAATTGCGCCAACAGGACTGGCGCTCCCGGCGGCTACGCCAAAAAAACCACCAGCTCAGTGATGCTATCAGCCGTTTAGTCAGCAAACTGGGTTATGAACCGCGGGCAGAGGAAATTTGTGAACGCCTCAATATTTCTGCTGATGACTACATGGAATACCAGCAACTGGAATGCGCTAAAACGCTGCAAAGCCTGGATGAACTGTTGTCTTCATCAACCCATCACGCAGTGCTGGGAAATACCTTTTCCTCACGGAAACTGGACGATGAAATCGAGATTGCCGACCTGCTGCGCCATGCACTGAGCAGCCTGGAACCACGCGAACAACTTATTCTCACCCTCTATTACCAGCAAGAGATGAGCCTGAAAGAAATCGCGCTGACGCTCAACCTGACAGAAGCACGGGTTTGTCAGATAAACAAAAAACTTGCCTGGAAGATCCAACATTTTTTTGAGAAACAGACATGCAAAAATTTATCGGCTTAATCGTCATTATGGTTTGTGTTGTCGGGGGATTCCTGATGTCTGGCGGCAGGATGGCCGCGTTCTGGCAACCCGGTGAAATCATTATTATTTTAGGGGCTGGTTTTGGCGCGACAATGCTTGCCAACCCGCGCTCAGTTCTGCAGGAAATGTACCGCCAGTTTCGTGGTGTACTGCGTAAAAATGAATACACAGATGAATACCAGCGCCAGTTACTCATGCTGCTCTTCGAGCTGCTGGAACTGGTACAGGAAGGTGGCCTGAAGACGCTGGATGAACATATTGAAGTGCCAGAAAATAGCGCGTTATTTCAGAAATACCCACGCATTATGCGTGACAAAGCGCTGGTCACATTTATTTCCGACAACTTTCGCCTGATGGCAATGGGAAAAATCAACGAACATGAACTGGAGGGCCTGCTCGAACAGGAGCTGGGCGCAATGGAAGAAAACCTGCTGTTGCCATCACGGTCGTTGCACCGCACTGCTGAAGCTATGCCGGGTTTTGGTATTTGTGCCGCTGTTCTGGGGATTATTATCACCATGCAGTCCATTGACGGTTCCATTGCGATAATTGGCGTGAAAGTGGCCGCCGCTCTGGTGGGGACTTTTCTTGGCGTGTTCTTCTGTTACTGCCTGATGGATCCACTGGCGAATGCGATGGAGCAACGCACGAAAAAACAGCTGTCTATTTTAGAGTGCGTCCGTACCGTGCTGGTCAACCATGTGGCCGGGAAACCCACCTTACTGGCGGTGGATGCCGGGCGAAAAATGTTGCCCATGGACGCCAAACCCACCTTCGCAACGCTGGATGGCTGGGTTAATGCAATGCAGGATGACGCCGGATGAAAAAGCACAATGGCCACAGTACCACAATCATAAAGCGTAGCGCCCGACGCAGCCATGCGAGTCACCATGGTGGTGCGTGGAAAGTTGCCTTTGCCGATTTTACCCTGGCCATGATGGCACTTTTTATGGTGTTGTGGATTATGGGGGCATCTACCGAAGAAGAGCGTCATGAGATAGTTGCTATGTTTTATACCGATACGCTGTTCGATATTTTTTCTTCCCGTGAAACACCGGCAGGCAGCGATACACTGCCGCTGTTCGACCCTGGCGGAAACCCGTTGCCAGTGGCGCAGGCTACTACAGCACCTGCTCTGGAGCCAGAAACGCCTCAGGCGCGGGAAGCACGTTCACAGCGGGAAATTGAGGAGCTGGCGCGTTTAATTGCGCAAATCACCTCGGCGTATAATGCCCAGTCTAACCTGCATATTGAAATCGTACCCCAGGGGTTACGTATTCTGATAACCGATGACCAGCAGCGGGAAATGTTCCAGCGCAGCAGCGCAATTCTGGCACCCTTCTTCCAGCGGTTGTTAAGCGAATTTGCCCCTGCACTGAACACCATTGAGCACAAAATCATGATAACCGGCCATACCGATGCCACCCGGTATCGTGACCAGCAGCGCTATAACAACTGGAACCTCTCTGGTGACCGGGCGTTACAGGCGCGACGGGTACTGACCGATGCCGGGCTGGACGAACAGCGCATTGTGCAGGTCAGTGGCATGGCCGACCAAATGTTGTTTCACCCCGAAGACCCGCACCATGCCGCGAACCGGCGCATTGAAATTATGGTACTGACACATTCAGCGAGCGAAGCGCTGTACCAGTTTTTCGGCCACCACGGGAAAAACGTTGTGCGCCCCATTATTGATAAAATCAGCCAGGTCTCTGAATAACCCGGCTTTCAGTAGAAAGGAGAGAATGCTGTTTATGACAAGGAGCGTCACAAAACACCTGCCCGTACCGGCATCATTATTACTGACCTGCCTGCTGTTCCTGCCACTGGATGCAATGGCGACAGGTAATGAAGAGCGGCGTAAACTGCACAATACTCGTAGCACTGCGACGAACAGCGTGGGCCAGGCCGGTGACGCCGTGCGGGCGCGCATGCGTAACCGGGACAAATTACTGGCAAAGCGCCAGTCCCGGCCCAGTGCAGTACCACCAACACCCGGCCAGCGGCAGCAACATGCCGCGAATCAACCCGTTGAGCGGGCGAAAAACCGGGAATTACTGGCGATGTATGCCAACTGGTTGCCCGGACAACATAGTGCGGCCCAATCCCCCGAAGACTCACGCTGGTCCACCGGGGGGCAGACACACACATTGCGCGAGCAGCACACCATTCACCATGTTGTGAACCGCCTGAAAGCACAACTGGGAAAGCCTTATGTCTGGGGCGGCCACTCACCAGAAAGTGGTTTTGATTGCAGTGGCCTGGTATGGTACGCCTTTAATCCGCTCCTGAACCGTAAATTACCCCGCACTGCAAACGCCATGTATCAGGACCGGCAGCTCAACCCGGTTCACCGCCAGCAACTGCGTAAAGGCGATTTGGTATTTTTTAGTATCAAAACGCCCAATGCGGCAGACCATGTGGGGGTTTACCTGGGGGACGGGCAGTTTATTGAAGCGCCCCGCACCGGGAAGAATATTCGTATCAGCGAATTAAATAATGACTTCTGGAAAGCAAAATACCTGGGAGCGCGCCGGGTTATCAAAGAATCAGTCCTGTTATAAACAGAAAAAAAGCGTGAGCAACCTGCTCACGCCCGAGTCTGATGACAAACCTTATGTCCGCACAGAACGAGAGGATGTCACCCAATAAAAAAACAAGGAAAATCAATTTATTGATTTTCGGCTGCTAACTAAAAAGAAGGAAAAACCACGTTTTTTCCTTCTTTTTCATCAATCTGAAGCGTGAGCAACCCGCTCACGCCCATGAGTTATCCGTACTGATGGTTTCCTTTCCTGAAAGGCTAACAACCCTTAAAAACAACAATAAGGAAATATGTTAGACAAGCATTAGATTAATGATTTCAATCATCCCGTACACAGCGCCATCCTCAACAATTGATAAATAAATCACCGTGAAAAATCCTAACCTGCTAATTGCATTGATTAAGCGCACAGTTCTTAAGCTAAATTTCGCTACTAATATAGCTCTTTACTCATCAATTTCAGGCTGCATTACGAGCAGACAGGCTGGCACGAAGGAGCTGGTTGCACCCCGGCCGAGTTTTTGAAGGGTGTATAACAATCGTTCATGAGTCTGATTTTGCCATGATACACAACGCCCTTATGAATACCCCTCTCATACAGGTGCCATGTATGCGGTTCCTAATGGCTCGCGGATGGATAGAGGTTGTTGATGGCGGTTTTACAAACACTTGCCCGTAGAGCGGCAAAAACAGTCTTTTTCATAGCGTCATCAATCGCTGTAGGGCGAACTTTAGGCCCTCCCGAAAATTGGGTTAGCATCAATTTTGTTCATCAGCTTGGGAGGGCCATTTATGGCCCTGGAGATATCGGAGCAGATAATTTCTGGGATCTCATGTTTTACATTGATTTTCTCACTGTCATTTCAATTACGACTGTCATCTACATCGTAACAATGAAGTTAATAACCAAAATAAGGAAAAAGTGAAATGCCAATCCCTCCATATATGTGGCTTAAAGACGACGGCGGCGCAGATATTAAAGGCTCCGTGGGCGTGCAAGACCGTGAAGGCAGTATTGAGATCATCGGCCTGAGCCACGGCATAAACCTCCCGGCAGACAATGCTAACGGCAAAATAACCGGTACCCGCCAGCACTCATCCATGCGGATTGTTGACGGCAATATCATGTACACCGATGCATGGAATGAGCGTCCGACTGCGTAAGATGAATTCCACCTCGAAGTTATTGGCTGTAATCAGGTATATCTGTCGCGCCATTCTTGTGCTGATTGCTTTCTTCTTCGCCAGCTTCATTTTTTCAGGCGTAGTAGAAGCGATGATTCCAGAAACGTGGATCGATTGGGTGCAAGGCTCGCTTAATTTTAGGCAAAGCATTGAAGGTTATTACGATGCATGGGAGTTAATCGCTTTTCTTATCAGCCTGCCAACGGCCATGCTGGCATCCTGGTTAACCTTCCGTCTATCTGGATATCTGCCTTTAATCCGCTCCTGAGCCGTAAATTACCCCGCATCGCAAACGCCTTGTATCAGCGAATTAAATAATACTTCTGGAAAGTAAAATACCTGGGAGCGCGCCGGGTTATCAAAGAATCAGTCCTGTTATAAACAGAAAAAAAGCGTGAGCAACCCGCTCACGCCCATCACCACATTCCGTGTGATAAAGAGTAACGCCAGGAATCACCAGCCTGACGTTACCCGGGGATATCATCACCGTTGTTACGGTTACTTTTTCCCGTTCGGTTGCAATTGCTCACCGACTTTCAGCCGTAACAACTCATCATCCCGGGTTGAAACACGGGCACTGCCATCAGGCATCCGGTAAGCACCTTCAGTAAACCCGGCACCGTTAATAAATGGCGCAACAGCGTCGGGTTTATTCTGCCGCGCGGCTTCCAGCGCCAGAATGGCGTAAGGGTCGATACTGTCGATGCTGGCATACTGCATATCCGGGCTATTCATAAAGAAGCCATGATGCAGGTTATGGGCAATAATGTTGTCTGCGACCTTTTCAGCCACTGCCAGGTATTGTTTATCCTGGGTGGCACGCCACAAATCAATCAGAGCAAAAATTGCGTATGGTTCACGATTACGGGTATTCAGGTCTAATTTCGCTTTCCCCGACACCACGCCAATATCGCCCAGGCCTCTTGCCAGGGCAATGCCCCGTGCGACAGCCCACAATTCCGGGTCTGGCGCAATGGCATAAGCGCGTGCGTAAGAAAGGAGAAACTCACTGCCTGCCGGGTAGGGCGTCAGTACTGTGCCTTTTTTGCCATAATAGCCATCCCGCGGGAGTGTATAACCCGACAAATCTGTGCCATTAGCCAGCATCGGCCGGAATGTATTGTCGCGGGCGTCATACGCGTATTTGGCAAAGGCTTTCAGCCCGTCCACTGTCCATGTTTTTAGTGTATCGCCTTCCGCCCCCAGGTCCGCTGCCAGTTGCAGTTGCATCAGGGCATTTTCAGAATAAAGGGTACTGGTTCGCCCTTTAAGCAGCATATTGCCTTCCAGGGCATCCGGCCCAAACTCCGGGCCAAACTGGCGCTGAGCGCGGTCGCCATATTTGGAATGAGTGTCACTGTCATCGGTGGTTTCCGCCCGCTTTAACGCCTGGGTAAACTGGTAAACCCCAAGGCCGGTTTGCTTATCGCGCGGTAGTACATATTGCTGTGCCAGGCGCAGCGCCCAGGTCAGCGCTTCGGGCTCGTGGTTATATTTGGCAAGCAATGAAGCAGAATAGATAAGGTCATTGCCCGCATTTAAAAAACTGAGCCCTTTAGTGGCGAAAAATGGCGGTTGCTGGGTGAAATCATTGCGCCATAATTTTCCCATTGGTTTACCGTATTCACCGTGACGGCTGGTCTCCAGGGCTTTCCAGTCGTATACATGGGCATTCCAGAAAGCATGAATAAACCGAACTGTTGCGGGTTTATCTACCTGAAACATCAACGAATAAAAGGGATAGGCATTCTTGAGTTCATGCACCAACTCTTTCTCGCTCGGCCCTTCGGGTTGCAAGGTTTTTAAGTCTACAAAACGGTGCCCGCCCCAGAAAAGCAAACCACTTTTATCCTGGTAATGATCAAAATAGTAACGCACCAGGGTTTGCGCCCGCTCAGCATAGCGTGGGTCGCCGGTGAGCTGCGTTAACCCCACCAGTACCCGCATAAAGTTTTGCTGGGCTGAAAAATTGGATAGCACAGCATGGCGGCCATCAGGGAAAACCCATTCCAGCTGCTGGCCGGTTCGCGGGGCTACACCATCCGCCAGCAGAGGAGAAGGCGTATCACCATGGTAGTGATCGGCCGCTTTATCCAGCACCGTATCGGCATACTGTTTTACCACATCAATGCGCGAAGCAGCCTGTACCTGAACCGCGACCAGGCTGGCACAACATAATGCAGCCAAAGACTGTTTTTTCATTGCGATATCCTTAGTCAAAAAGGGCTGCATCCCAGCCAGAGAAAATAGCGTGTAGTTGATAATGTGAGGCCAGCTCCGGCGCTAATTGATAATGTTCGCCCCCACGCCCGGCTCCGGGGCCTGTATTGTTCATTTCGTAAAAACGGCTGTCCTCAGGATAAAACCAGACCTGTTCACCCTGTTTATCTTTGCCGGACATTTTGTCCCAGCCATAGATATGGTCATCTATTTGGCACTGTATAAAGACGGCTGTGCCAATGGCATGGGGATCTGCGTAGCGGCCATCTGCAAAAGTCGTTGTGGGGTGCCACGGGCGACCAAGAGCAAAGCTTCCGGCGGGTACTCCTGGCTCTTTCGTCAGATGGCTGTGCATGAAAATAAGCCCGTAAGGTTTGTCATCCGGGGTGCTGGGTGCCGTGATATACCCCAGCGGCGGGGCGATATCACTACGATTGCGGGCAATAATGGTACAGCGGTCAAACACCGCAATACCGCCGCCAAAAATAAAGTCCACATGGCCGCTAATTTCGCAGTCAGTAAAATAGCTGCGGCTGCCATTCTTGCTGTAGAACGTGTCCTGGTAACCTTCCAGGCGCACTTTGCGAAACCGCGCCTTGTCAATATTCTTGCCAACCATTAATGCTACAGCCTGGGTGTCTTTCAGCTTGTTGGGATCGTCTGCCGGTAACGCACTGTTTGCCGGGAAATCAAAGCTGTTGCGCACTGTCAGGTTTTCCAGTGTTACACCCGAAGCCGCCACCTCAACAGTACTGGTGCGGAACGTTCCCAGTTTTTTACCCGCGGCATCCAGAGCACCTGCTGGCGTGTTGGCTTCAATAATCGTGTTCTCCCGGGATTCGCCCACTAACGTGACGGGTTTAGTGATCACCAGACGCTCATGCCAGACACCATTCTGAATTAAAATACGCCAGGGTTTACCCTGCTCTGGCGCAGCCTGAAGCGCCGCCTGGAGAGAATGGTAATGGTTGCTACCTGGTGTGGAAGACACAATGGCGTCCCAGGGGCTGGCATGAACCATCCCACTCGCCATCATTGCCATCGCGAAGCAGGTGGCAGGCAAAAATGAACGTGTCATAAGCTCAGTTCCTCCATTCTCAGGGTTGTAATTGCGTAGCGAGAGATTTCAATTGCGGGTTTTCCCGAATCAACCCGGCGACCAGGGCAGCAATGGTTTCTGCGCCTTTTTGCTGAAAGTGGGTCGTGTCAGGGTTTGCCAGCGTGCCGCTGGTTTGTGTCTGGTACCAGGGGTAACGGGCAGGATCAACCGCCAGCCAGTAAGTCTGCCAGTCCTGTGGGTGCTGGTTAGCCAGGGCGAGTGTCGCCGCTTCCAGATCAAGCAAAGGCACTGCGTTATCTGCCGCGGTTTTACGCACACTGGCAATATAGTCGCCACTGAACAGGTAGCCCGGTTTTGCCGGGGTGTGATGGCTGCTGACTACTGGTTGGGCATCGCCGTTTACAAAAGCCGTTTTCCCCCGGGCGTTTTTGACTCTGGCGGTTGGGGTAAGCAGTACAGGGTGTGCGCCCTGAGCCCGCGCCAGTGTGATATAACGCTCAAGAGAGGTTTGGTAGGACATCTCCGGATGCCCTTCCGGGAACTGGCGTTCCCCTTTGTTGTTATTGGGGTAGGTACACAGGTTTTTGACATCGGCTGCGCCACGCAGTGGTTTGCCGCTGTTACAGTTCTGGTCGTTATGCCCGTGAGCAATCAGCACATAGTCGCCAGCGCGCATAAAACGCGCCATTTGTTGGTACCAACCTTCATTATAAAAATCCCGGCTGGAACGCCCGGCACGGGCGCCATTGAGCACTACCACGCCGCTATCTGGCGCAAATTGTTGCTCAAAAACCTGGCCCCAGCCCATGCGCGGCAGGCGGCTGACTTCATAGGTTGCGGCCGTTGAATCACTGACAATCATTACCCGGGTTTTCGCCGCCAGAATGGCCACTCTCTCTTTTACAGCACGCGCATAATCAAAGGGTTCATATGGCCCGGCATTTTGCAGGCCCACCAGCGGGCGGAAACTGATATCTGTGAGGATAGTGCCTGCGGCTTCACCACTGTTATTGTCATAACCGCGGTTATGGTTGATAACGGCCAGAATCTGGCTCATCCCATCGCCCGGTTGCATTGGCAAAGTGACGGGATTTATATGCTGCGGTACCAACCCCACCTGCACCAGGGCATCATGCATTCCGGCCTGAAAACGCGCTAAAGGGGCTGCCAGTTGTGCTGTGTCGAGGGCAATACCTTTAGCCATGATCCATTGTTGCGGCCCGATATACCCGGTAGCCGTGGCAATTTCCGACACCATGCGGTCAGTAAACGGTGTGATATTGGCGATATTGGTTCGGCTGGCATCCAGCACAGGGAGCAATGACGCCATGCAGCGCGCCCGTGGCTGGTCATTATGCAGGCAATCCTGGCTGGTGACCCCTTCCCAGGGATGAGTGTTAATAGCGGAAAGACGTAAAGGGGCGCTTAACCCCTGAGCATCCAGTTGATAGCGGCCTTCATTATCCGTGACAGCAGTACGTTGCAGCCCGTAGCTGTCAGTGACAGTGACGGTGACCGCGCGAAAAGGCTGTTCAGCTATCACCATCCCTTCCAGTACCGGTGCTGCGGTGGCTGATAATGCCGGCCCGCATAGCCCGGCACAGAGTAAAAATTGACGCGCTTTCATACTCTATTTCCTGTTCAAAGCGGGTGCGAACACCCGCTGGTGAGTTAGAAGGTGTAAGTAACGCCGGTTTTCAGGAGTGCCTCGCGCCCGCCTTCCTGAGCGCTTTTCGCCACATCCTGGGCACCCACATTCAATTGCCATGCAGGGTTTACTTGCCAGTCAATATATATATCTTGTTGATAATCATGCTTTTTGTTATCTGTCAGGACATAATCAGCTTTGTGCCAGTAGGCCTTGTAACGTAGCGCCAGGTTTTCCAACAGTTGATACCGGGCACCTACTTCGTAGCGGTGACGATGGCGGTTGAGTTGCTCCCCTTTCCCGGCCCGGCCACGCGCAAGTTTGCGGTAGTCGTAACGGTATTGGGTGTATAACGACAACGGTTCTGCCGCTTGCCAGGCCAGCATCAGCCCCGGAGTGTAGCGGGCTCCGGCTGTCTGGCTGTCGCCCATCTCACCTGGCGTTCCTTCACCGCTGGTTCCCCCGGAATAAAAGCGGGCCTGCAAACTGGGGCTGAGTGTTAGTTGATTATTTAAATGGAAATGGTAACCAGAGAAGAATGAATAGGAATTAGAAACCACTTCATCAAACGCGGTATCTTTATTTTTCCCATAGAAATCGATTTTTATTTTAAACCAGGCATCTCCTTGCTCATGCAACAGGCCAAAGTTGTCACTGTGAATCCGGTTTTCAGTTGCATAACTGTGCTCATAAAAAAAGTATGTTTCCGCTGCTGAAGTGACAGACGGTAAAAAAAACAGGCCGGACAGCCCCAGAGTAATGATTTTTTTCATTATTAATTCCCTATATATGAATAAACTCAGTCGAATAAATAATTAAACCCGATTTTGTATTGCTGCTGGCGTGACTTAGAGTTACCAGAAACTGTAACGTCATCGACTTCAATATAGGGACGAAACTGTTTGAAATACCTTACTGCGATTTTGAACTGATGCTCGGTATCAGTCTTCTTACCGTTATAAACAGCATACTTATTGGCAGTGAATACACCGTTTTTATAACTCCATGAATCATTAATGTTATCGCCAATAAAGTAGTTATACACATAACTCAGTTGCAGATGAGGAATCCCCGAATAACTGATACCACCATCCAGGCGGTGACGGCCAGTATCTGAGCGGGAACGGTAGACTTCACCAGCATGCCCGTATTTATCGGACTGGCTTATGGTGCTGTAGCGGTAATCACGCGTGAGTTTTTTCAATTCATAACGATAACGCCCATAGACTGACCATTCCTTGTTAATAGAATAACTTAGTTTGGCTCCTGGTTGATAAGTCAGCGAGGTATTACCAAAGGCAAACTCCATTGAAGGTGTCAGTGTGGCTTTACGTTCTAACAGCTTAATGTCTTTCTGAAGAACAATGCCGCCAGAGCCACCCTGCATATCATCATAGGCGACATCATAATTGCGGCTACTGCCCGCAGAGGTGCCAAACTTAATTTCGAAATGCCATAGTTCGGGTGTTTTATGGATAAGTTTCAACGTATCATGGTGACGCCTGTCTGTTGTTTTGAATTTATGTTCATACTGGAAAGTTGTTCTGCCATCTGCAGCCAGTAATGAACAGGGAATACAACCAACCAGAATACCGATTGTGAGTTTATTTATGATACAACCTTTCATGACATCCTCTTTTATTGTCGGAAAGGGTGCTTACGCACCAGGAATATCATAAATCCCAGAGGTGTTTTTATAGTTATATGACTCATGCTGTGCTCAGTGAATGGCACAGCTAATAATAAACTCGCCCGGCACCTGAGCCGGAAAGCAGCGAGGTTTTGTTATTTTGACTACGGGTGATTAGTCAGGTTTTCAGAAACCTCTTTACGATTTTTGACCTGCACATGATGCATCAAAAGAAACGACGTTTTAATTTAAAAATCACAATATTTCACTTTTGTTTTTGCATTTGTGACGGTGCTCAACATTAAATAACGGCCGGGGTTGTTTTTATTCCGGGTTCTTTTAATGACAATGTGCCATGAAATGAATATTTACCTTCAGTCATCATTTCCGGTAGCAAAGACTGAGGAAGTACCAAAAAATGCCGATATATACTTAACTGTATGCCAACTACCCGGTCCACCAAGGAGGCACCATGCGTACCTGGTTCGATAAACTGACAGGCAAGAACAAACCGCCCCGGTTTATGAAGAGCTGGGCCCCGGAGCGGGAAGCGATTTACCACTGGATGGCGACCTGGCAATGTAGCCAGCACCACGAAGAGATGGCCTTGCCCGATGAGCCGCCTGCTGAAGATGAGAGCTTGCGCTGGGCACCCGGGGCGCTGGATGGCACCCTGGCGTGGCATACCGGGCAACCCGACGATGTACGCCAGAAAGTCGCCCAGAGTATTCATGCACTCCAGGCCGTACTGGCTGTGCCATCCGACGAAACGGCAATGCAGGGACTGTATCGTTTGCTGAACGAAGGTTATCCACTGAGCTATATCGATGCCCTGTTGCAAGAAATCGCTAACACGCGAACCATTGCCGCTGAACGCCTGCGCTGGCTTGCTGAGTGGCTGGCAACAGAAGCACCAGACCGCAATGTGGTGAAAGTCGCCATGGCTTTGTTGATGTTTTTCCCCGGCGAGCGGAGTGTATCAATCCTGACCACGCTGGGCGCGCATGATGAGTTTACGCTCTATGCTGTCGTCGCATTACGCGCCATGTTAAGCCAGGAAGAATACGCACAGGTCTGGTTTACACTGGCGCAACAGGCTGAAGGATGGGGGCGCATTCATCTGATTGAGCGCTTACCCACTCCACTTCCCGATGAGATTCGCCACTGGCTGCTGCGCGAAGGTTATAGCAATACCGTCATGAATGAATACACCGCCTGGCATTGTGCCAGTGGTGGAGATTTACCCCGGGCATTGCAGGAAGAACAGGACGAAGCACTGCTATTGGGTGCGGCGGGCATTATTCAGGCTCTGATTGCTGGCGGCCCCGCCCGTGATATGCGTAATTATGACGACAACGACCTGCTGTGTACCCGCTGGTTACAGCGAATACACACTCTGCCGCCTGCCGATTTACACTATTATCTGTGTGCCAGTGCTATTGCCAACTGGGCCGCACGCCAGGCAGAAGAAGATACCGACAACGCGCCACGCTGGCTGGATTTACGCCATCTGGCCGTAGATGTACTGGCTAACCCCGGCTGGGCAGAGTGCATTAGCGAAGAATTTGACCAGCCGGACTGGTCACGCTTTTATCTGGCAGTACAGGCAAGCCAGTGCCGGGGAGAAGACCCCTGGCCCAAAGTTTATGAACGCCAGAGCCGTTTTCCGAATGAAAGCCACTGGTATACGCTGCTGCAAACTCACGCCAGAGAGCGGGCCAGCATGGTTCAGGCGCTGGCAGAACAGCAATTGAACCTGGCGCAGATAGCCAGCGGCCCTTCTCTTGAGGTGGGGATTGGCACGGGCTGGCATGATCACCATGTACTGGATGGCATCTTATATGGGTTGCAACGTTTCCCGGGGGTGGGCTGGTCACTGGTGGATGCAGGGCTATACAGCCCATTGATTCATAACCGCAGTGTCGCTCTGCAAGTGCTTGAAGCCTGGTCATTACCCGACGATACGCGCTGGCGGCTGGAGCATTTATTACGTGTTGAGCCAGACGATGAACTGCGTCTGCGTATTAGTGAGCAACTGGCCACATTATCCACCGCATAACATTTTGTGCGGTTTCTCTGACGGGCAACGGGTACCCGGTTTGTGTGCCAGCCAGCATACGCTCTGATACGGGTGTTGAGGTAAGTATCCGGGGCAGGTAAAGCCCGGATAAAAGTGAGTTTGTATTCTGTCTGTTCCTGCGTTATATCCTTTTAGCAAAGTGTTAATCATCCTCATGACGGAGAGACCATGACTAAAGTTGCAGTGGTTTATTATTCTGGCTATGGACACACCAAACTGGTAGCTGAAAACGTTGCCGAAGGTGCTCAGGCGGAACTTATCGAAATTGACCAGGAAGGCAATATTCCTGAAGCCGCATGGGACACGCTGCAGGCTGCAGACGCCATTATTTTTGGTGCGCCGACCTATATGGGTTCAGCTCCATGGCAGTTTAAGAAATTCGCCGACGCCAGCTCCAAACCCTGGTTCACCCGTGCCTGGCAGGACAAAGTGTTCGGTGGTTTCACTAACAGCGCCAGCCTGAATGGCGACAAACAAGTCACCATGATTGCCATGCAAACCCTCGCTGCGCAACATGGCGGGATTTGGGTAAGCCTGGGCCAGTTGCCAGCAAATACCCTGGCATCCACCCGTGACGATGTGAACAACCTGGGTGGCTCCGCAGGCCCGCTGGTACAGTCTCCTTCTGATGCTGGCGCGGATAAAATTCCGGCAGGTGATTTGGAAACTGTTCGCCTGTACGGCGCCCGTGTTGCCTCTATCGCTGCACGCCTGAAATAAGCCACATCACTTGATGTAATCCTCTGGCGCGGTAATCTGATGCCGGGGGATTACGTATTTGGATACAGCCTCCACAGTTGCACTTACATTGCTAAAGTGAACTGAACAATCGCACCAGCCAGGGTGAACTGCCCCCGTTCTGCCAGTACTGAGCAAATTGCGCGCCGTGTCAGCCACACTGCTTTCTCTCACCAACTGCGCCCGGCGCCCGCAGGGGGCACTGGCCCCCTGCACCCCCTCTTGTGGCCGGCAAAATCGCCGCTTCGCGGACATTCGGCTTACCCCGGCGGCCTGTTCGGGTACCGCTCCGGGTCGGCTTCCTGCCTCCCGTCGCTCTGCCTGCGTCCTGCAGGCAGCCCCGGCCCGCCAGGCACGCCTCAACGATTTAGAGGCCACACCCCACACCCGCCTGTCATATCTCAGCAAAAAACACACAAAGACATACCATGCACAGAACATACAGCCACTCAGCACAACACAAACTATCCGCTACTTGCAGCGAGGGTTGTGTCGCGTAAGACCGGTGAACCGCAGAAAGGAAGACAAGGTTATTCCGCCCGGATGGCGGAATAAGGCGAACCGAGGCATGGATGCCGAGTCGAGCCGGCCGCAGGCTGACTGCCCGGAGGTGAACGCAGTGCGCAGCACCGGTCGCCCGCGAAAACGGGGATTGCAAAGGGGGCGAGCCCCCTTTAGCCCGTTCACAGGCTGTGAAGCCACATTGAGCGCATCACTTCAGGTGAACGGAACTTCCACCACACTGGTAACAGGTTCAGTAAACAGTACTCAACCACAGTAAAATGATCTGCCAGCACAGAGCCAGTTGCGCGCCGTGTCCATCACACTGCTTTTTCTCACCACCAGCGCCCGGCGCCCGCAGGGGGCACTGGCCCCACCCCCTTTTGTGGCCGGCAAAATCGCCGCTGCGCGGACATTCGGCTTACCCCGGCGGCCTGTTCGGGTACCGCTCCGGGTCGGCTTCCTGCCTCCCGTCGCTCTGCCTGCGTCCTGCAGGCAGCCCCGGCCCGCCAGGCACGCCTCAACGATTTAGAGGCCACACCCCACACCCGCCTGTCATATCTCAGCAAAAAACACACAAAGACATACCATGCACAGAACATACAGCCACTCAGCACAACACAAACTATCCGCTACTTGCAGCGGGGACAGTTCGCGTAAGACCGGTGAACCGGAGAAAGGAAGACAAGGTTATTCCGCCCGGATGGCGGAATAAGGCGAAACGAGGCATGGATGCCGAGTCGAGCCGGCCGCAGGCTGACTGCCCGGAGGTGAACGCAGTGCGCAGCACCGGTCGCCCGCGAAAACGGGGATTGCAAAGGGGGCGAGCCCCCTTTAGCCCGTTCACAGGCTGTGAAGCCGCATTGAGCGCATCACTTCAGGTGAACGGAACCCGCTACACTGACACACTGCAAGTGAACGGAAACAACCACGCTGCAAGTGAACGGAACAGTCACCGTACTGGCACCACTGCAAGCGAACAAAAAACCGCCCACGGGCAAAAAACACTACTCACTCTCCAACACCATCTCCGCATTCGCCACATCATCCCGGCGCGACTTCGTCGACAGAAAATAGAGATAACCCGCCACCATAAAGGCAATAAACAACCCACCAATTTCCGGGTTAAACCACAGCATCGCCACCAAGCAAATCACGGAACAAACCAGCGCAATCGCCGGGATAACCGGGTAACCCGGCGCACGATAACTGCGTTCCAGTTCCGGTGCGCTACGGCGCAGGCGAAACAGGCTCAGCATACTCATGATATACATCACAATGGCACCGAACACGGCCATGGTTATCATGGCGGCGGTCAGGCTCATACCCTGCAGATTTACGCCATCACAGAAAATCGCGATGATACCAATCACACCACCGGCCAGAATTGCACGATGCGGTGTCTGGAAGCGGGACAGTTTTGCCAGACCATGAGGCAGGTAACCGGCACGGGCCAGAGCAAAGAACTGGCGGGAATAACCAAGAATAATCCCGTGGAAACTGGCAATCAGGCCAAACAGGCCAATCCACACCAGCATATGCATCCAGCTGGAGTGTTCGCCAACAATCATTTTCATTGCCTGCGGCAGTGGGTCGTTAATGTCGGACAGTTTACGCCAGTCACCTGCGCCGCCTGCCAGCAACATCACACCAATCGCCAGTACCACCAGAGTAAGAATGCCGGTGATATAGGCGCGGGGAATGGTGCGTTTCGGGTCTTTCGCTTCTTCTGCGGCCATTGCAGCCCCTTCAATCGCCAGGAAGAACCAGATAGCGAAAGGAATGGCGGCAAACATCCCGGAAACAGAACTCAGTGAGAAACCATCGCTGCCTGCCCAGCCATGGGCAACAAAATTACTCATGGTAAACCCAGGGGAAACCACGCCCATAAACACCAGCAGTTCGATAACCGCCAGAATGGTGACCACCAGTTCGAACATGGCCGCCAGTTTTACGCCCAGAATATTCAGCCCCATAAAGACAATATACGCGCCCACCGCCGCATATTTCGGATCCAGCCCGGGGAACTGCACATTCAGGTAAGCCCCTATCGCCATGGCAATAGCGGGTGGTGCAAAGACAAACTCAATCAGAGTTGCCATGCCTGCAATCAGGCCGCCCGTATCGCCAAAGGCTTTACGGCTGTAGGCAAACGGGCCACCGGCCTGTGGAATGGCGGTGGTCAGCTCGGTAAAGCTGAAAATAAAACAGGTATACATTGCAGCAATAAACAATGTGGTAATCAAAAACCCCAGTGTGCCTGCCACTCCCCAACCATAGCTCCAGCCAAAATACTCTCCGGATATGACCAGACCCACGGCAATACCCCACAAGTGCAGGGCGCCCAGTGTGGGCTTAAGTTTTGTCGTCATATTTGTATCCCCGTCAGTTATCGTCGTTGTGTGAACGCGTTATTTTGTGAACGTCTTATTTTGCGAATGTTGGTGCGTTTGCTCTCTGATAATGCCGCCAGTGCGGTGGGGAAAACTTGACATCAGCGCGTCGATTCTTGCGCGCTGATGTCAAGTTGACGGGGAAAAGCGGCGGGAATAGTGGTCTGGGTCAATTTTTGCGGCTGTAGTGTCAAGCACGGCAAGGGGAAATAACTTCATGCTGAATGCACCCTGAACCAGACGGACAATATTCATGAGCGCAAAACAGTATGACACCCTGGACAACACAACTCTGACACGACTGGCGCAGCAGGCACTGCGCCGTTACCCGGCACCATTGCAGGGTGAACTTCGCCTGTTATGCCGTTCTGAAAACGCCACCTTTGTCGTGACTGCCGGGGGAAAACGCTATGCCCTGCGCCTGCACCGTGGCGATTACCATGAAAAAGTGGATATCGAAAGCGAGCTGTTGTGGCTGGATGCCCTGCGCGAAGCCGGTATTCCGGTGCCAGAGGCACTGGTTGACTGTGAAGGTGTGCGGGTACAAACATTGCCGCTGGCAGGCGGGCAGGTACGCCATGCTGTTTTATTTCACTGGATTGAAGGCGACATGCCAGACACCGGCGTGGATCCCAGAGCTTTCCGCCAGTTGGGGGAAATTACCGCACGGTTGCACCAGCACAGCAGGCAGTGGCGCAAACCGGAAGGTTTTCGGCGTATTTTGTGGGACCACCCTTCAATGGTTAGCCCGGAAGGGCACTGGGGCGACTGGCGCGATGCACAAGGGCTTACCCACCACAACCATGACGTGGTGGATGCAGCCCTGGCGCGTATTCGCCATCAACTCAATGAATATGGCCGGGATCAGGCGCGATTTGGGCTGATCCATGCCGATCTGCGCCTCACCAATTTATTGCTCTGGCAGGGTGAAACCCGGGTGATTGACTTTGATGATTGCGGCATGGGCTGGTACCTCCATGACCTGGCTGCCGCTATTAGTTTTGTTGAGCACCACCCGCGGGCTGAAGCCTGGGTGGAGAACTGGCTCGCCGGTTATGAACGAGTGGCGCATATTTCTGACGCGGATATGGCGGTGGTTCCCGCCTTACTGATGCAGCGGCGTATACAGCTTACTGCCTGGGTGGCCTCTCATGCACAAACAGAAATGGCACAAAGCCTCGGGAGTGAATGGGTTGGGCATACCGTGCGTTTGTGCCACCGTTTTATGGAAGAAGACGCCCTGTTGCCTGTTGGGGCATAACGTTTGCTGCAGTAACCCTTGTGATGCACAGTAATGACCAGGTGCACTACGAGTGGGCAGCCTGGCTCCCGGGCGCGCACCAGCAGGGGCTTCTGGCTGCTAACTGATTGATTCTGTTTAACCCCATAAGTGGTACGAATATTGCTCTCACTTATCCCATTCATTAACAGGTAAAGGTGAAGCAATGATGACAACGCCTTCGCTGCATTCGGCGCTCTCTGGTTCGCTTAACAGCGCAGCAGGGGGAAATATGGGGGTTTTATCTGCCGCCGCCTCTGGTCTGGGTGATTTCATTAGCCAGTACGGTGGCGATGCAGACCGGGTGTTTGGTATCAGTGGTGTCGACCCCGAACTGCTTGCCAGCCCTACACTCAGCCTCGGGTTGGTGAATTACTGCCGGGTAATGGAAGAAGCTGCGCATAACTCAGGTTTTGATAATTTCGGTTTACACTACGGACGGCAGTTTAAACCGCAGTCATTAGGCCTGATTGGCTATATCGGTTTGTGTTCCGGCACACTGGAACAGGCGCTGCATAACGTGGCAAACGCGTTTCCGTATCACCAGCACGACACCTTAGTGCGCATGGTGGATAAAGGCGATTGCTGGCGGCTGGATTACCAGGTACGCCATGGTGCAATTCTTGCCCGTCGCCAGGATGCCGAACTGACGTTAGGCATGTTTATGAACCTGATTCGCCATGCTATGGGTCCGCACTGGGCACCACGGGAAGTACATTTTGAGCACCCACGCCCGGAACAGTGGCACGAACACTGTAAACTGTTCGATGCGCCGGTGTATTTTGAGCAGCCTTTTAACTCACTGATAATCCCTAAACGCGAGCTTTCCCGGACCATGCCAGACAGCGACCCTATGTTGCTGCTGGTAATGCAGGATGCCATTCGCCGCCTGAACAACCGGGTGCCCAACCAGGGCATTGTTGACCAGACGCGCACGCAAGTGCACCTGCAACTGGCTATGGGTGAACCGGTTCTTGACGATGTCGCGGAAAAAATGGGCCTGTCTTGTGGTTCATTGCAACGCCGGTTACGTGAGCAGGGCGTGAGTTTTACCACGCTGGTGGATAAAGTTCGTTGTGAAATGGCGACACACTATTTACAACAGAACCAGTTACCGGTGTCGGAGATGGCACTGTTACTGGGGTATTCAGAAGTGAGCGCGTTTTCCCGCGCGTTCCGTCGTTGGTTTGGGGTAAGCCCACGCCAGTGGCGTAAAGGTGAGCAGGTTCTGGCTTATCGGGAATGATAAAGCGCCGGGAAGCGTGGGTTCTTACCTGTCGGTGTGGCTGTTATTCGGGGAAGTGTACTAAAAGAAAAACTGTGGCATTAATGCAAGCGTGCCAGTTGAGACGCGATAAAAAAATGCGTCCGGGGCTGTTAGTCACAAGGACACCCCCGGACGCATCAATTCACTTATTCACTTTGGTTGAGATGGCGGTGCCGCCCGGAGCCATGTTTTACAATGGTGGCGGTATTATCGTGAATGACCAGTTTGCGGTGGTTCGACAACCAATGATCCTGCCCTAATAACTGACGTGCCTGACGATTCGTCTTCATGCATTCTCCTTACGTTGTTCAAAGATGTTAAGGATACTTCGTGTTATCAGAGCGCCTGGCCGGAACCAGGCGCGGCCTTACTGTTATGCGACGCTTACTCCTGGTGTTCAAGTGCTTTACTGTTGCTGTTTGTAATCGCAATCCGCTGTGGTTTTTCCTCTTCCGGAATTTCCTGCAGCAGACTGATAGTGAGTAACCCCTCGTTCAGAGCCGCTCCGGTGACGGTGACACTGTCTGGCAGGCTGAAGCTTGAACGGAAGCTGGCGCGGCTGATTCCGCGATGAATCCAGCTTTCTTCACTGCCGCCTTTTTCTTCTTCATGTTTACCGGAAATAGTGAGCTGCCCGCCTGTGGTTTCAATTTGCAGTTCGTGTTCTTTCCAGCCTGGGACACTCAGAATTAAGTCGTAACGGTTATCGCCAGTGCGTTTGATATCGTAGGAAGGTGCGCCACTAAGCGGTGTATCGCCAGTCAGCTGGCTGAACAACCGGTCAATACGGTTGAAGCGGTCAGGGAACAGTGAATCTGAAAGCAATGGGAATAAAGACAAAGCATTACGTGCCATGATTAACCTCCTGAACATAGTCAATATTCAAAAAGCAGTTCATGTTTTGTGGTGGGGGTTGTGCCCTCTCCGCAATGAAATATAGGGTGCCTGGCGTTTTTTTCAACCCCAGGAAAGTGAAATTTTTTTGTCGCCAGCCCCGGCCTTGCTGGCCGGGGATGTGAGCACAATTATTGTTTGGCAGATAGCGCGTGAATCACAAACGGCACGGAGTCACGTAAGGACGGGTTAACCGTTCCACTGTGGTCCAGTCCAGGATATTCACGGATTTCAACATCTGTTCCGGCCGCTTTCACCGCACTGGCGAAGTGCTGCTGCATGGCGGTGGGCACATTGATGTCATTGCCGCCAATGCCAATAAAGACCGGGTGGTTGATATGCAGGGTTGGGTAGCGCAGTGTGGGGGTTTGCTCAACCAGAACCGACTGGATCGCGGGTTTCAGGCTGTTGGCCGCATTGAGTTTTTCAGCCATCACTGCCTGGGTCAGCGGTGTGATGCACAGCTTACGGGCCTCATTGAGTAACGGCAGGGCTTTTTGCTGAAAATCGTTTTCCGGTTTCAGTGCCGGGTTGTGGTCGGCAGCGGAAAGGTAAATATAAAACGCATAAGGAATTTTTGGGTCCCCGCCATCCCCGGTTGATTCTCCGGTGAAGAGTTTATCGGCAGAAAGCGTGTCATCAAAAAAAGGTGTGCCGGTTAACACGGTGGCGCGTACGTGCAATTCCGGCGCGTAGTCAGGCTGCCAGCCTGCACTGGAAAAGGCCGCATGCGCCCCCTGAGACTGCCCAACCAGCACCAGTTTGTTAGCCAGCGGAAAGTTTTTCAGTGCCGCCCGCACGCTGTCCAGCACACTCCAGGCTTCTGCCCGTGCGTTCAGGTAATGGTGTAAACCGGAAGATCCCAACCCGGCATAATCGGGTGCAACCACTGCGAACCCCAGCGATAACCAGGTATTCAGGTACTGGCTGTCTCTGGCGGTACGTGGGTTCAGTGATGGCGCGCAATCCCGGCCCACACCCACTGTTCCGTGTGTCCAGACCACCACCGGCCAGCCACCGTCTGGCATTTTGCCATGGGGAATAAACAGTGCGGCGGTGTCTTCGCGCGGGGTTTTCCCATCCACACCACTGACCGAGCGGTAGGTTATCAGGTATTGTTCGGCGGCTTCCTGCAAACCGTGGTCGGCAGGCAGTGCGACTTTGTTCACCAGCTCACCGGCAGTGGTATCGGGTGCGGCGGCATAAGCCAGTGAAAAGGTGAAAGGTAATAATGCAGGCAGCGCCCAGCGCGCCAGTGAGCGAGGTATCAACATAGCGTGTTCCCTGTTTGTGGCTACAAGACCGCCACCTGGCAGTCAGTTTCAGGGGGTAAGTGTAGCGAAATTAACCTGATGATGCCGTCTTTCTGCAAGGAATATTGCTTATTCCTGGTCACGACTGGCCTGGTTGTCGTTCCAGGACAGTCGTGTTGTGCGTGATGGTGTTGGCGATTATTGCCCGTAGTAGGCATTTTTCCCGTGTTTGCGTAAATAGTGTTTATCCAGCAGGGTTTGCTGCATATCCGGTAATTGTGGGGCAAGCTGGCGCGAGAACAACCCCATATATGCGCACTCTTCCAGTACCACCGCGTTATGAACGGCATCTGCGGCATCTTTTCCCCAGGCGAATGGGCCATGGGAATGCACCAGCACGGCCGGAACCTGCAGAGGATCAAGGTTGCGCTGTTCAAACGTTTCGATAATCACATTACCGGTTTGCAGTTCGTAATCCTGCGCGATTTCAGCATCATGCATCAGCCGGGTACAGGGTACTGCGCCGTAGAAATAGTCTGCCTGGGTGGTGCCCCAGGCGGGTAAATCCAGGCCAGCCTGCGACCAGATTGTCGCATGGCGGGAATGGGTATGCACAATGCCGCCAATGCCCGGAAAACGGCGGTACAACGCCAGGTGGGTGGCAGTATCAGAAGAGGGTTTCTTTTTCCCTTCCACCACTGCGCCAGTTTCCAGATCAACCACCACCATGTCATCGGCAGTCATCACGTCATACTCTACGCCTGAGGGTTTGATAATCACCACACCCTGCTCGCGGCAGACAGCGCTGACATTTCCCCAGGTAAATGTGACCAGCTGGTGTTCAGGAAGCGCCAGGTTGGCAGCCAGCACTTCATCTTTTAACTGTTCTAACATGGGAATCCTCCTTCCTGCATACGTTGTTCAATCCACTGGCGAGCCTGAATAATTTCCAGCACCGGCTCCTGGGCTTTCTCTGTCCACATCTCAATTAAAAAGGCACCGCGATAATTCAGTTCTGCAAGGGTTTTGAAGATGCCGACAAAATCGACACAGCCCTGGCCAAAGGGCACATCACGAAATTGCCCCGGGCTTTCAGCGGTGACCGCCAGCGTGTCTTTCAGGTGAATGGCGGCAATGCGGTTAATCCCCAGGCGGAGCTCACTGGCAACGTCATTTCCCCAGGCACTGAGGTTGCCAACATCCGGGTAAACACTGAACCAGGGTGAGGCAAGTAAGTCGTCCCATTTTTTCCATTTGGTAATGGAGTTCATGAACTCGGTGTCCATGATTTCCACAGCCAGCATCACCTGTGCGGCGGCTGCCTGCTCAACAGCCCAGGCCATGCCTTCAGTGAAATAACGCAGTGTGGTTTCATCGTGGGTTTCGTAATAGACGTCATACCCGGCTAACTGGATGGTGCGGATCCCCAGGTCGCGTGCCAGCCTGATAGCCTGGGTCATAATGGTTCTGGCACGCTGGCGAATGGCTTCATCTTTGCTGCCAAAAGGGAAACGGCGGTGCGCGGACAGGCACATCGATGGTATGGATACACCGGTTTCCAGCATGGACTCCACCAGAGCGGCTCGCTGGCTGGCAGACCACTCCAGGCGGGATAAACGCTCATCGGTTTCATCGACTGACATCTCGACAAAATCAAAACCACAGCTTTTCGCCAGCACTAACCTTTCCGGCCAGGTGAGGTTTTTAGGTAAGGCCTTTTCATAAATACCGAGTGGATGCTGGCGCATTATTTGCTCCCCCAAATAGTCTGAATTTGTTGGTGAAAGGCACTGGCAACAGCGGGCGGGTTGGGATTTTCAACCAGCGCACGCCCGGCAATAAATGCGCGCACTGCGATATCACGGAACAGGTGCAGGTCGTCAGGTGTGATGCCGCCGGTAATTGACAGTTCCAGGCCAATATCCGAGAGGGTTTTCATGCGGTTAAGATCTGTCTCACTCCAGGTTTGGCCGCTGGCCTGAGCATCCCGGCCGCGGTGATAAATCGCCTGGCGAATACCGGCTTTATACCAGGCGCGGGCATCATCGAAAGTCCAGTTGCCAAATAGCTCAATCTGAATATCGCCCTGATGCTGTTTAGCAACGGATAATGCTTTTTCCACCGTCGCCAGGGGGGCGGCACAAATCACGGTCATCCAGTTGGCACCCGCGGTCATTGCTTGTTGGGCCAGCGTTTCTCCGGCGTCGGCCACTTTCCAGTCGGCTACCACGATTTTTTCCGGGCAACGAGCCCGTAATTCACGCACCGCATGCAACCCTTCAGACAGGCATAAAATGGTGCCAGCCTCAATAATGTCCACATGGTGATGCAGCTTTTCCACATCCTGGAGTGCTGATGCCAGGCTGGTATGGTCCAGGGCCAGTTGTAACAAGGGTTTCATGCGTTAGATTCCTTAGCACGTTGAGATGCGGCGCAGCGAGCGTGAAACTGCTGTATGGCATCAATCAGATATTGGTAATGCTGGTATTTATGTTGATAGCGCGCGTGAGCGTCCCGGTCCGGGGTCAGGCGCTGAATGGGGTTATCCAGGTGCTGGCAGGCAACCTGAAATGAGGGATACACGCCACTACCCACCAGGGCGGCGAGTGCGGCGCCAAGGCAGCCGGTTTCTTCCACCTGGGGTAACTCCACGGTTAATCCGCTTATGTCGGCAAACATCTGCATCCAGACGGCTGAATGTGCCGGGCCACCGGTTATGCGTAAGGTGCGGGCTTCGGTAAAACGGGTTTGCATACGGTTCAGGTGAGCCATATGGCTGAAAACCACACCTTCATAGACGGCCTGCAGCAGGTGAGCCCGCTGGTGAATCGCCTGTAACCCATAGAACCCGGCGGTCATTTCCAGACCGGCGTTGCTGCCATACAGAAATGGCAGAAAGTAGACATCTGAACCGGCCTTCGGCAGGCTGGCAACCGCGTTATTAATCTCATCAAAAGAGAGTGAGCCCCACTGGTTCGTGAGCCATTCAAGATTGCCGGATGATGTGGGGCTGGCCTCATGGACAATATAGAGACCCGGGTCGGCGTAACGGCCATAGACATAACGGTGAGCTTCGTTGGGATGAATCCCGGATGTCACACCGCTGGTAACGGCCCAGGTTCCCATAACGGCATTGAGTGTGTGTTCATCCTGTAATCCGGCACAGAGTGCGGTGGAAACCACATCAAACAGCCCCCCCACTACAGGCGTACCTGCAGCGAGACCGGTCAGGGAGGCGGCATGAGCGGTGATTTCCCCGCATATTTCTGCCGGGCCAACAATTGGCGGTAGAGCGGGCATGATTTCTTCAATACCCAGCATTTGCGCCAGTTTGGGGTCATATTCACCCCGCGCCATGTGGTACAGGTTCGATTCGGAAATATTGGTTTCTTCTGCGCTTTTTACCCCTGTCAGGCACCAGCGCAGATAATCGTGGCCCATCATCACGCAGCCAATGTTCTGGTAGCGGTGTGGCTCATGGTCCTTAATCCAGCGCAATAATGATGCCGGGTGGCCGGTCCATAATGTCTGACGGGTTTCAGGATAGAGCCGTTCAGGCATACCTTCCTGTTGCCACTGGCGTACTTGCGCCATAGCCCGGCGGTCTGAGGAGAGAATGGCGTTGCCGAGAGGCTGATTCTGCTTATCGAGCAGAAACAGCCCCTTACCCTGAGCAGAAATACCAATCGCCTGAATCCGTGAGCCATTTACCTCTGCCCGGGTCAGTAACTGGCGAATGGTACTGGCACACTGCTCCCATAACGCGTGCATATCGCGCTCAGCGTATCCTGGTTGTGGGTTGAGGGTGGTCAGTACGCCACGCTGGATATAGCGTTCTTTGCCAGCGCGGTCATATAATCCGGCTTTCAGATAGGTGCCGCCGCAATCAATACCCAGCCATAAAGGCTCACTGTGTTCTCTCATCATTGCTACTCGTTTATGCGCGCCGTAGCGCGCAGGCGTCTCAAATAGTGGATTTATTAGCTACACCCTGGTGTGTTGGGTGAGTTTCATCGTTGTCGCATTTGGCAGGCAGGAGAAGCGCCAGAATGGCAGACAGCAGCAGTGAAACGGCCAGGCAATACACACCGGCATCTTTGCTGTAGAGGGTTATCAACACGCCAACTGCATAAGGGCCGCAGAAACCACCGAGATTACCCAGGGCATTAATGACGCCACGCGCGCCACCGGCCATTTCGGCGTTGAACAGGCGGGCCGGAATGGTCCAGAACACGCCCGCGGCGGATTGCAGGAAGAAACCGCAGCCAATCAATGCCAGGTACGACAACCAGACATGCTGTTTCAACGTGACGGACAGAAACATGCACAGGGCAAAACCCAGCAACGGCAGGAAAACGAATAATTTACGTTTGCCAGTGTGGTCAGACAGAGAGGAGAACAGGAACATACCCGCCATCGCGGCAACGAAAGGCAGCACTGCCAGTAAACCGACCTCGCTCATGCTACTGTGAGTCAGGCTTTTGAGAATGCTGGGTAACCACAACGTGTAACCGTAAATTCCGGTCTGGTAGAAGAAGTTCAGGGCAATTAACTGCCAGATAGTTTTGTCTGCCAGCACCCGTTTCAGTGAGGCATTGCGCACCTGTTTGCCAGCAATTGCCGCCTGTTCCTCTTTCAGTGTCCGGATTAACCACTGCTTTTCAGCCCCGGATATCCAGCGGGCTTCTTCAGGCCGGTCGCTTACGGTGAGTGACCACAGGATAAGCACGGCAACAGAGAACAATCCTTCAATAATGAACAGCCAGCGCCAGTCCAGGACAGTAATGAGCCAGCCTGAAAGCGGAGCGGTGATAATGCCAGCAATAGGAACGAACATAATGACGATAGCGTTAGCTCGCCCACGCTCTGCGTCCGGGAACCAGTTACTGACCATTGTCAGTACTACCGGCAACATCCCGCCTTCAGCCACCCCCAGCAGGAAGCGCAAGGCAAGTAACTGGTACTGATTAGTAATCAACCCGGTAAGAATGGATAAAATAGCCCAGGCAACCAGAGACCAGCCAATAAAGCGCTTGCCGCTACCATGTACCGCTATTTTTCCGCCAGGCACCTGCAGAAATAAATAACCGATAAAGAAAATACCACCGGCAAGCCCTGCCATGCTGGCCGAAATACCTAATTCACTATCCATTCCACCTGGCATGGCAAAGGCAATATTTACCCGGTCCATATAAGAAATAATACAGGCGATTAATATAGGTGGGATAATTCTCAACCAGCGCTGGCGGGGAATATGTTGAGATTGTAGGGTACGGGTCGTGTTCATAATATTATTCTCTTAGTCGTCGTGAGATAACACGCTGTGGCCTGAGTTTATTCAGGCCACTGAGGTATTCTGTTGTTATTATGTTTTTGCCTGGTTTAAAGCACAGCCTCCGCCGTGCCCAGACCACGAATATCTGCACTGCCAGCCAGTTGACGCCAAAAACTGGCTTCGTCATTCTCATTTTTTATAGTGTAATGAAGGTGCGCAAGGGTACGCACCAACAATATAACCCGGGTGTTGGCTATTCATTGTAGTGGTTCCTTATTATTTGCTGTAATTCAGTAAATAAATAACAAGGCTAGTTTATTGTGGAAACATCCACCTTCACGACAACTTTTCTAATATTGCAACTATGCTGGTTAATACAGCCCGGGCGATGCACATCCTGAGGGAAAAAAATGGCATAATTACCCGGGGTCATATGTATAAAAGATTCATTTTCTGCTGACTGGTAGAAAATAATATCCCGCTCGGCAAGTAATGATTCACTAACAGGATTGGTACCATTATCTGGTGCGATACCAATGCGTTCATCCCCACTGACTAAAAACTGAATATCAATATACCGGCGATGTACCTCAGGCAGGTTCTCCGTGACAGGTTTTGTCGTGAGATCCAGGATTTGCATGTACAGTTTCTTGCCGTTCACTTCCACCATGCCAGGGTCAAGACGCGAAAAGTCAGTTTCCCGCAGCAGTGCCAGCGCCTGTTCCAGTGGTGGTGGCAGTGAACAAGGATTGGGATTGCTTATATGGCCGAAAATCATGGTATTTCCCCTACAGAGCCTGGATTTTTTCCCATACGCTGTCGTCAACGGTGATACCGTTGCGGCGATTTTCTTCGAGCAGTCGCGCAAATTCGTGGCCTGGCAAACGAATAGCTACATTCGGGTCTGCGCGTTCAGCCGTGGTGATGTAATCCATAATGCGTTGCAGTTTTTCATCACGGGTTTTACCGTCAATAAGCCTGTCTACTTCAATGGCGATAAAGATCTGCGACACGCCATATTCATCACTGTTTTCTTCCGTGACCTGGGCGACAGAACCGCCGTTAGAGAGCAGGGTGGCAATCATGTCCAGCACAATAGACAAGCCTGAACCTTTCCAGTAACCCATTGGCAGAATGCGGCGATTTTTTTCCACGGTACCCGGGTCTTTGGTGAGGTTACCGTCGTCATCAAACCCGCCATCTACCGGTAACTGGCGGCCAGCCAGACGGTTCACTTCCAGCATGCCGTAGGAAAACATCGACATGGACATATCCACCATCGTAATTGGGTTGCCCGGTATCGCCACAATCAATGGGTTGGTGCCAATCCGGCACTCTTTAGCACCCCAGGGCGGCATGACGGCGATGGAGTTCGTCCAGCAAATACCAATGTAGCCTTTTTCTGCTGCCTGCCAGCCATAGCTGCCACCGCGCATCCAGTGGTTGGCATTACGCAATGCAACCAGCCCAATACCGTGGTCTGAAGCCAGTTCAGTGGCGCGGTCCATCATTTTTTGCGCTGTCAGGTTGCCAATGGCGCGGTGGGCATCCCATTGTTCTATGGCACCCAGTGAAAGCATGCGTTCAGGTACAGCATCCGGAATGATATCGCCAGCATCGAGTTGCTGAATAAAACGAGGGAAACGGTTTACGCCGTGGGAGTAGACCCCTGATTCGGTGGTGCGGGCGAACATTTCTGCACAAGCATCCGCTGTTTGTGGATTGACTCCCCGGTTCACCAGTACCCGGTTAAATGCAGCTTTTAACTGCTCAAACGTCACTTTCATTCCTGAACTCCTTCGGTTTGTGGGAATGGCGTGAATGAATTTTTAGCTGTAAATTTCATATTGTGGAATCTGATTTCAAATATAACTATCAAAAAATGAGATGTCAAAGCATGAATGAAAACTAAAAATAAAGTAAATTCAGTGTGTTAATAATTTATTGCACAGATCGTGAACTGAAACACACTTTGCGCTACGATCAGAAAACGATAAAAGCAGGATGAGAGACATGAGTGAAAAAAGAGCGAATGCGGCCCTGGATAAAGAGCGGCCCGCAGGCAGCCAGAGTTTGTTTCGTGGCTTGCAATTAATTGAAATTTTGAGCAATTACCCAAATGGCTGTCCGTTGGCCCACCTCTCGGAACTGGCACAACTGAACAAGAGCACCGTGCACCGTCTGCTGCAGGGGTTGCAGTCTTGCGGCTATGTGACGGCTGCGCCAGCGGCCGGGAGCTACCGGCTGACCACTAAATTTATTTCTGTGGGGCAAAAAGCACTGTCATCCCTGAACATTATTCATGTTGCCGCACCCCACCTGGAAACCCTCAACCTGGAAACGGGTGAGACCGTGAACTTCTCAACACGGGAAGATGACCACTCGATTTTGATTTATAAGCTGGAACCCACGACCGGTATGTTGCGTACCCGGGCGTATATTGGGCAGCAGCAACCGCTGTATTGCTCGGCAATGGGGAAAATTTACCTCGCCTTTGGGCAGGAAGATTACGTACAAAAGTATTGGGAAATACACCAGCCACAAATTCAGTCGCTGACGCGCAACACGATTACCCGGCTGGGAGATATGTACCAGGAACTGGCGTCCATTCGCGATAAAAACATGGCCATGGACCGTGAAGAAAACGAACTGGGAGTATCCTGTATTGCTGTGCCAGTGTTTGATATTCACCAACGGGTGCCTTACGCGATTTCTATCTCGTTATCCACTTCCCGTTTAAAGCAGATTGGTGAAAGGAACCTGTTGAAACCACTCCAAAAAACAGCACAGGCTATTTCCCAGGAGTTGGGGTTTAACGCACAGCTATAGTGCTTTGCCTGACAGTCTCTTTTCCTGCTGTAACATACCGGCGCAGTATGTCGTTTTGCATACTGCCCTTGCATGGCTATTGCTGATATTTTGCTACTAATAATTAGCTGAATAACCTTCTTATTCGCACGATTTAATAAGTGCGCTCCTCGTCACATTTTAGATAAATAAAAATAACTAATTGATAATATTGATTATTTATTTATTCACCTTCCGTGATATTTCATGTTTACTTTTTATTGTGAATTTGAAATTTGATTTCGCATATTGAAACACTGGTGCGTTTTTTTTCGATCCTGATGTGAAAAAAAACTTTGTTAGCGGGTCACCCATGAAGAGGCATCGCTATGAATCAAATTCGGGCCCAGCAACCCACGCTGGAAATGCAGCATATTGTGAAACGCTTTGGCGGCAACCCCGCAGTCAATGATGTCAGCCTTCATGTTATGCCTGGCGAGGTCCTTGCGCTGCTTGGTGAAAATGGCGCGGGAAAATCAACATTAATCAAAGTGCTGGCGGGCGTTTATTCCCGTGATAGTGGCGACATTCTGTTTAAAGGCCAGTCTATCTCTTCTGCCGCAGCAATTAAGAGTGCCACACAACAACCTATCGCATTTATCCATCAGGATCTTGGCCTGGTGGATTGGATGACGGTTGCGGAAAACATGGCGCTGGTCATGGGGTTTCCGCGCAAACTGGGGCTGATTCGCTGGCGTGAAATTGAACGCCGTGCTCGCCAGGCACTCCTGGATGTGGGAATAGATATTGACCCACAGGCCAGGGTTTTTGAGTTATCGCGCACTGAAAAATCCCTGCTGGCGATTGCGCGTGCCGTCGCCGTTAACGCGGAGTTACTGGTGCTGGATGAACCCACCGCCTCATTGCCTGCCAATGATGTTCGCCACCTGTTCAGTGTTATTGCCCGTTTAAGGGAAAAGAATGTCGGGATGATTTATGTCACGCACCGCCTTGACGAAGTGATTGAGATTGCCGACCGGGTGTGTGTGATGCGTGACGGATGCTATGTCGCAGGAGGGATGACGGCAGACTATACCGTGCGTGGTCTGGTGGAATTAATTGTGGGCGAGCAAACGGCGCAAGAACAGCGTGAACCTTTACCTGAAGGGCGCTCCCCGGTACTGGCGCTGGAAAATGTCCAGGTTGGGGAGACCGGCCCGGTGAGTTTCACATTGCAGCCAGGAGAAATGCTGGCCCTGGCCGGGCTGCGTGGGGCAGGCCAGGAAGAAATTGGTCGTCTGTTGTTTGGGCTGCGCCAGCGTGAAGGCGGCAAAATCCAGTTTTGTGCACAGCCTTATGCTGCCAGAAACCCACGGGAAGCAATGGCGCGGGGCGTTTCTTTAGTTGCCGGAGACCGGACAGGCGAAAGCCTGGTGATGTCGATGTCGGTGCGGGAAAACCTGTTTATGAACCCCTGCGCCAGCGGTCATCGGGTGCTGTCCCGCTACGGCGGGCGTGAGGAAATTGGCGAAAGCTGGTGGAAAGTACAGCTATTCGATGTCCGTCCGAAGGATGTCAACATTGATATCAGTGCGTTATCCGGAGGTAACCAGCAGAAAGTGGTGATGGCTCGCTGGATGCATCTGGCGACACCGTTGTTGATTCTGGAAGACCCAACGGCGGGTGTGGATGTCGGAGCCCGGGCGGAGATTTATCACCTGTTGAATAAATCATTGGGCGAGGGCGTGGCAGTACTGGTTATCTCAAATGATTTCGAGGAGATAGCGCATATCTGCAACCGGGCACTGGTGTTTAACCGGGGGCGTGTTGTGGGTGAACTGCGCAATCAGGATGTGACGTTTGCGAATTTATTGGCACTGGCGTCTGCCAGTTCTGAAGTCACTAAAGGGCAAGAAGATTATGTCGAATAAAACATCGGTAAAATCCACCGCGTTGGAGCAGCGCGTCAGTCTGTCCCGTGACGGCGTCAGCCCCTGGATGATGCAGGTCGTCACGCGCTATGGCTTGTTATTATTGTGCGTGGTGTTGACGCTGGTGTTCTCCCTGACAACACCCTCGTTTGCGTCCATGCTGACATTGCAGGCTATTCTTGCCAGCAAATCCAAAATCGCCCTACTGGCGCTGGCCGCCACCATTCCGATGATTGTGGGCAAAATCGACTTGAATGTTGGGTTTGGCATTGTGTTGTGGCACATCCTCGCTATCACGTTGCAGGTGCAATACGGGTTTTCCTGGGAAATGGCCATTGTGATTGTGCTGATTATCTCAGCATTGTATGGCCTGCTTAACGGTATTCTGGTGGCGCTGGCCGATATCGACAGCTTTGTTGCCACACTGGGCTCTGGCACGGTGCTGTATGCGGTTGCCCTGTGGCACTCCGGTGGGCGGCAAATCGTTGGCGACCTTCCGGATGCTTTTATTGCTATCGACCACGCTGAAATCTTTGGTATTCCGGTTGCCGCGTTTTATGTCGTGGTCGTGGCGGTGTGCCTGTGGTTGTTAACCGAACACACGCCAATGGGGCGCTGCATGTACGCGGTGGGCGGAAATCCGGCAGCGGCGCGGCTTAATGGTATTCCGGTGAATCTGTATGTGATGGGTTCATTTATTGCATCCAGTGTCCTGACTGGTTTTTGCGGGGTACTGATTGCCTCAGAACAAGGTGTCGGCCAGGCCAGTGTAGGTATGGATTACCTGTTACCGGCACTGGTGGGCGCATTTTTAGGTAGTACCACCATTCGCCCGGGCCGGGTGAATGTGTGGGGCACTGTGGTTGGCATTTGTATTTTGGCGATTGGCATTGCCGGGATCCAGCAATTTGGCGGGGCGTTCTGGGTTGAACCTCTGTTCAATGGTGCCACGTTGTTACTCTCCATTACGCTTGCCGGTTACGCACAGCGCCGCCGTATGGCGAATCAGAAAGCCGTTCAACGGCGACAAACGACAGGTAGTGCGCAGCCTGCGCAACTGTCCACACCTTCCGACGCTAATCATGTCGTTAAATCATAAGGGGTATTTTTCATGAAATATCGTTTGTTTGCATTGGGTTTGAGCTTTGCTTTGTTCAGCCAGGGGCCAGCTTTTGCGGATGATTTTATGTCTCAGGTGAAAGCGGCAGTTGCCAGCGCGACCGCACCAGTGACGAAGTGGGACGGGCCAACAACCGGGCCAGTATTGCAAAAAAATAAGAAAATTATTTTTATTGCCTCCGATATGAAAAATGGCGGAGTGCAGGGAGTACAGCAGGGGCTGAGTGAAGCGGCGAAAGTGGCAGGCTGGCACCTGGAAACTCTGGATGGCGCGGGTTCGGTAAAGGATCAGTTATCTGCGCTCAACCAGGCAATCGCCCAGAAACCCGATGGCATAGTGATTGGTGGCTGGAACCCTAACGTCGCGAAAATTCCACTCGACCATGCGGCAAAACTGGGCATTGTGTTAATCGGCTGGCATGCCATTCCACAGCCCGGCCCGGTTGAGAAATACCACCTGTTTTACAATGTAACCTCAGATTCTAATGACGTCGCCCGGATTGCTGCCGATTATGCGATTGCACGTTCTGATGGCAAAGCACAAGTTGTGATTCTGACCGACTCGCTGTACCAAATTGCGCTGGATAAAGCCAATGTGATGAAAGCGGAAATTGGCAAATGTGCTTCCTGCAAAGTGCTGGAGTTTATTGATACGCCACTGTCTGATACCTCCAGCCGTATGCCGTCGATGACATTCAGCTTGTTGCAGAAATACGGTGACAAATACCAGTACACACTGGCGATTAACGACCTCTATTTTGATTTTATGGCACCCGCGTTGAGAACAGCGAACAAAGGAGGGAAAAACGCGCCCTTTAACATTTCAGCTGGTGACGGCTCCATTACGGCGTATCAGCGCATACGTACCAGTAACAGCCAGCTTGCCACGGTACCTGAGCCCTTGAAGCTGCATGGCTGGCAAGTACTGGATGAGTTTAACCGTGCTTTTGCCGGGCAGAAGCCCTCTGGCTATGTCACGCCGGCACACCTCGTGACGAAAGAGAATATTGATAAAGATGGCGGGCAAAACAATATGTATGACCCACAGAATGACTACCAGGGTCATTACAAAGCAATTTGGGGAGTCAAATAAGCGAGGCGGGTATGCAGGTAACATGGTCAGGGGATCTGGAACGGTTATGCTCGCCCGCTCAGTGGGCGGAAGGCCCTGTCTGGCTTGAACAGGAACAGGCCGTGGTATTCAGTGATGTAAAAGGCAACCGTATGTTTCGTTGGTCTTCCGGTCACGGTGTACAGTTATGGCGGGCATCGGCGAATTATGCCAATGGCAACGCAGTTGATACTGAAGGCCGGGTGGTGACTTGTGAACATGGTCGTCGTGGTATCAGCCGCACGGAGCGGAACGGTGATGTGACACTACTGGTTGATAAACTGGAAGGGAAACGCCTGAATTCTCCCAATGATGTCGCCGTGCGTTCCGATGGTACGATTTGGTTTACTGATCCGCCCTATGGCATTGTCGGCGATGATGAGGGCTATAAGTCGGAAAGCCAGGTGATTGGGTGTTATGTCTACTGTTTCGACCCGCGTGATAACAGCCTGACTATTGCAACCAGTGATACCCAGCGGCCCAATGGTATTGCTTTTTCACCCGATGAGCGCCTGCTGTATATTGCCGATATGTCTGTTGTTGATTTCCCCGGCCAGGGACGCCGGGAACTCCGGGAATATAAAGTCGTTGGTAACCGGCTGGAAAACGGGCGTCGTCTGGCTGAGGTCGCACCAGGTTTTCCGGATGGCTTTTGTGTGGACCGCTACGGGCATATTTTTTGTAGTTGTGCCGATGGCGTTATCATTTTTTCAGCACAAGGGGAACAAATAAACAAAATTCAGGTACCTGAGCGGGTGTCCAACTGTGTGCTGGGTGGGGTTGCGCAGGATATTTTGTTTATTACGGCGACAACATCGCTCTACAGTCTGCGGTTGCAATATTTATAGCGGTTTATAGCAATATTAGATGGAATCAACTCTTCCGGCAGCGCGGGGGCATCTGTCTCCGTACTGCCGCTAAAACGTAACTTCCTCTGTGTTTCTTCATCATCTGACTATGTGTAGTGCCAGGCTGGATCAGCCCACTTTTTTATTAGTAAAACCAATGAAACCACAATGACTGATCGCTCGCATCAATAAGTGATCAATATTCACACTGATTACGCCTGGTAAGATTTATAACTTATGAATAAACAAGACATTTTTTGATATTTTAAGAAAAACCGTATGGATAAAACAGAATTTATTATCTATGTTGAATAGACAAATATTTAAGAAAATGAAATATCGGCCGATAACCATTTAATCTAGCTGGGTGGCCGATGGCATGGATTAGCAGGAACACCCTGTTCCAGGCACAAAGGATACTGAAAAGTGAAATCTGACCGTTTGTCACAACATTCCCAACAGGGATTCCCCGCAGTTCCCGTTCCACCTGTAGTGGACGCTATTGCTGTGCGCCTTGCCTGGGTTACGCGGGGTGATGAACACCAGGTTGCCGGGTTACTGGCGCAGCCTTATTTACATGGGCAGGTGATTCAGAGCGACCAGGAGCAACTTCTGGTGCAATTTCCGTTCTTTTCTGCAGTCCACTCCGGGATGACCACCAATGACTACACTCTGGCACTGGTGAATTTGTGGCTGGCAATTGAAGCACAGTACAGCATGGGTAACGTGCTTGCGGAAGATGTGCTTAACGGACTAAAGGCAGCAATGACAATCACGCGCCAACGTGATTGTCAGAGAAAATATAGCGGTATTACGGTATCCATGGAGTGATAATCGGTTCACCCGGTTATGCGATGGTCATGCGGTAATACTGTCGGCCTGTAAATACTTCTCCATATGTTTCGCAATAATGTTGCGCAGCATTTCATACTTCTTACGCATCGGGTCGCTACGGTGAAACACCAGCACCATTTTGCGTGTGGGTTCTGGTGCCACGCAGCGTAAGTATTTCACTTCATCGCGGGTTTCTTCCTGAGTGGAAAGCAGTGGGAAGAAAGCGATTCCCTTGTTAAACGCCACACTGCGGCGCAGTGTCTCAAGATGCATGGCGATAAACCGGTTATCCGGTTCCAGCTCAAACTGATAGCAATACCGCAAGATTTGGTTGTGCAGGCAGTTGCCGTCATCCAGCATCAGTATTTTGTTATTTTTGAGATGGTCCATGTTGATTTCATCGAACCGGGCATAAGGGTGTTTGTGGCTGACACCCAGTACCAGTGGTTCTTCAAACAACGGTAATTCAACATACTTACTGGTTTCTTTGCTGGCCATGACAATCGCACATTCAATGGCGTCGGATTCCAGCATTGCCAAAAGGTGCTGGGTTTGCGCTTCATGAATTTCCATTTCAACTTCCGGGAAGTTTTCCCGGCATAACGTATTCATATGGGAAAAAATGTACGGCGCAAGGGTTGGAATGATACCGATATCCAGTGTTTGAGACAGGCTGTTCTGGCTACTGTTCGCCATGTTTTTCAGCGCTTCAATTTCCCGCAGAATCACCTGAGTTTGCTCCACCAGGCGCAACCCGGTTTGTGTGAAACGAATTTTACGGGTAGTGCGCTCCAGTAATTGTAATCCCAGTTCATTTTCCAGCTTACGTAACTGGGCGCTGAGTGTTGGTTGGCTCACGTTACAGGCTTCGGCTGCACGCTGAAAATGGCGGTATTTAGCCAGGGCAACAAGGTACTCTAAATTACGAATGTTCATTTTTTTCCCCGGGTTGCAAATGCTGACGTTGTACGGGTAGATTTATATAATCTGTTTGGTTGTGATGCCTTGTTATTATTCTTAACTCGGTCATTTCTCCCCCATGAATTGCATGAGAACTAATACTTTTTTATTATTCTTCCACTAAATCCTGTCATTCTCTTATGAACAAAAAGTGCGGATTAATCTTTGTTCACAATAATGGCAAGCACTGTTGTTAATTTCATAAAAATTTCACCACGATAATACTTGTGTAATAACGTAAGTGTTCAGGTCTGTTAAACCGCGCGTCAGGCCAATCTCAAGTGAGCGGCTGGATAAGCACGCCAGTCTGGCTCTCATTTTCATTCCCGGAAGAAGTAACAGATTCTGTTGCAATGCCTTTTTATCCCATCGCTACATAGCCCGGGGTTTTTCGGTTTCTGAAAACCGTTTTACACCCTTGCGCTGAAACGCTGGTACGGACTGGTAACCAGTCAGCCCTTCCCTGCAGCTGGTCACATATTTGTTATAAAGAGCATCCTGCCAGCATTCGGTAACCCATAATGAGGGTTTACCTGGTCGTACATACTTTACGCCCAGGTGAAAACTATCGTATCCGCAAAATAATGTGACATGGAACAATATTTACCGTAGTGGTTAATAGCAATATTGCGTTTATTTTGACCTTAATCAAACTCACATTTTATGACAGTTAACGGTATACAAAAATTTTAAGCATGATTGTTTATCATCCTTTTAAAGATGCTGCAAATAAAGAGAGCATATGGAGTGCAGATAAATAGTAACCTTCGCCAGGGTGCAGTGATTTATCCATTTGATGATAATCTCCCATGGTTAAGTCTCGTACCGCCAGTATTCCGCCAGACATATCGTAAGTTGCCTGACTGTTGCCAGAAACGTCTACCCAGGCAGGGGTTGAATTCCGGGTATAGCTGGACCAAAAGTGGCGGAAATTTTCTGTCGCGCCAGGTTTAACATCACCCAGGCTGAGGTATAACGGAATACGAATGGCATCATAACTAAAACGGGCAGGCCAGTTTTTGGCGGGTGAGACATCACCGTTGTCTTTGACAAACACCCAGTCGCTGGGGAGTTGGGTTTTGCCAAAGCGCGCTTTGTCCAGTAGTGCCAGGCTGGACTGCTTCAGTTTCAGCCATACTGAATTGTGGCTGGCTTTCCAGAAGCTTTCCCAGGCCGGGAAGATAAAGTAAGACGGGTTAACAATATAGCCGTCGTCACGCACAAAACCCTCCAGCCCCGGTAACAGCAATGTCTGGTTGTCTTCCTCAATTACCAGGCAGTTGATAAGCGCATCCTGAATATGTGATGAGGCGTCGGTCCAGCTCTGCTCATGCCATTTTTCGCCAGCGAGCAGTAGCGCCCAGGCTATCAGTGTATCGCCATCGCTGGCGTTGTTGGTATCGGTCACTTTGTTGACGGCCGGGTCATAGCGCCAGGCGAACAACCACAACGAAGGGCGTAATAAGGTGTGTTCAGTCCAGCCCCAAATGCGCTCAAAAGCCGGGCGGTCGTTATTCATAACGGCCAGTAACATGCCGTATCCCTGGCCTTCAGAATGGCTGATGTTGCCATTTTCACGGTCGATAATGCGCCCGTCCTGATTCAGGTAATTGTGTTTAAACACCGCCCAGTTGTTTTCCTGAGCGGACGCGGCGAAAGAGCTCATGGTCAGCGAGAGCAGTAATAGCCATGGCGAGAACCAGATCGCTTTTAACATGATAGAGAATGTTCCTTTAGAAAACGCATATTGCTTTGTGGAACGCCGCCCGCAAAGGGCAGCGTATTCAGCGTACAGGGACACAACAGACTGTTTCGCCGCCAGAGGTTACATAACGGCTTCAGCCTGTGCCCCGGTAACAGGTTTACGTGCCAGGCTGATATCATTTTGCAGCCACTGACGGAAAGTTTCACCCGTTGCCTGATGGCGCAGCCCATATTCAACAAAGGCTTTCATATAGCCAATTTTGTCGCCGCAATCATGAGATTTACCCACCAGGCTGTAAGCTTCGACAGTAGATTCTGTCAGTAGCATATCAATGGCATCGGTGAGCTGGATTTCGCCGCCCGCGCCAACCGGTGTTTTATGCAGCAACGGCCAGATTGCTTTAGACAGGACATAACGGCCAACAACCGCCATATCGGATGGGGCGTCTTCTGTGGCCGGTTTTTCCACCATGCCCAGAATGCGGCCAAAAGCGCCTGCGCTCAGGTTCTTTCCACCACAATCGACCACACCGTAACGGGACACATCTTCATGTCTGACGCGCTCAATCATTAACTGGCTGGCACCCGTCGCCGTGAAGCGCTGGATCATCGCGGCAAGGTTATCCTGCGCCAGGTTGCAGTGGCTGTCGTCAATCAGGACATCTGGCAGCACGACAACGAAATCATCATCACCCACCAGTGGCTGTGCACACAGCACGGCATGGCCCAGGCCTTTCGCCTGGCCCTGGCGCACATGCATGATGTTCATGCCAGCCGGGCAAATGGTACGCACTTCTTCCAGTAACTGATTTTTTACGCGTTGTACCAGCAGGGATTCGAGTTCAAAAGAGGTATCAAAGTGGTTTTCAATCGCGTTTTTGGATGAGTGAGTGACCAGGATGATTTCCCGGATGCCACTGGCATAACACTCCTGCACGATGTACTGGATAAGGGGCTTATCCACAATCGGCAGCATTTCTTTAGGGATGGCTTTGGTTGCAGGCAGCATACGCGTACCAAGACCTGCAACAGGAATCACAGCCTTTAACATTCTCGTTTCCTCTGTGTTAGCGCAGCAATACACGTCGTAATTCAGGCTGATGGCAACCTGAGTTACAGAGTGTGCACAATTTAACTATTTATTTTTATTAACTATTTCGTCGTTAACGATTGACATCAGACCGACCCGACAATGCTGTGCGAGTCCGCTGTTGAGACAATTTGGTAATTAATAAAGTCGTCTCCACCCAGTGCTTTTACCTTATACAGCGCGGTATCTGCGGCCTTTAACACGGATGCAAAGTTGGTCCCGTGCCTGGGCCAGGTAGCGACGCCAATGCTGACAGACAGCGCCACCTGGTGACCAATAGTCTGCAGGTACATGGGCAGACGGGTTTGCTCAATAATCCGTTGCAGCAATAACCCGGCATCATGTTCGTCAGTCCCGTCAATAAAGGTCAGTGCGAACTCATCACCGCCCAGGCGGCCAAGCAGAGTGGTGTTGCTGATGCACTGTTTCACCCGGCTGATAAAGTGGCGTAAAACTTCATCGCCTGCGGCATGGCCCAGCTCATCGTTGATGGTTTTAAAATTATCTAAATCAAGAATGGCGACGACGGTTTCGGCACCGCTGGCCTGGGCCGCACGAAATTTTTTCCGGCTACGGATGTAATACCCCTGGCGATTCAACGTTCTGGTTAATGCATCGTTGTGCGCCCGGTAATGCAACCGTTCACGTATGGTGACATGGTGCGTGATATCAAAACACACCAGGATAAAAGCAAAAACATCACCACGTTCATCGCAACGCGGCAGTAACGTGACATCGAGCCAGAGTGGTTCGTTGTTTTTCTTGCGCAGAAAAACTTCGCCCTGCCATTTTTCACCTGTCAGCCGCGAGACTTTCAGCCCAGCCAGTAGCGAAGATGTGTAGTGCTCTTCGCCGGGCTGGAAAAGTGGGGCGTCCAGCACGTCATCTCTGTCGTATCCGGTCAGCGCGTAATAGCCTGGGTTGGCATAGCTCACCTTGCCCTGAGCATCGAGCACCAGGGAGATAAAGGCATCCTCTTCCATATAACTGATACTACCGAGTTCAAGTTTCCTTCCTGAAACAGTGAGTTCATTCAACATTATGGTCACCTGAAAGTTGATATGGCGGAATGCCTTTACCCCACGAAAAGTCACGGGCCGGTCTCAACCTGCCCGTTGATGTTGTGGAGAGAGGGGGATTATTCCGTCATGGCGTAACGAAAAATTAAAACATCTTCAGTGGTGTTTTCTTTCCAGCGCACTGGCACGCTATTGCCTGCGCCCTGGGAAACCAGCCACTGCGAGTACGCGCCTTCCAGTACATAAGCACTGGCCCGGCGCCATTGCGCTTCATCGCGGGATTCCGGGGCATGCGGCCAGGCACAATGGATCAAAATCAGTTCACGTTGTGCTGGCGCCATTTTTACAAAGCCCCAGTTGAACAGTTCCAGCACATGGTTAATGTGTTGTTCCAGTTCATTCACCGTATTTGACGGGTCTATGGGATACCATTGCGCCAGCATGCCGCCGATACGGCGCAGCGTGTCCGGGTCTTTGTCCTGCTGGCTGTTGGTGAATTCGTTAAAGAACAGATACACCAGGTCGTGCCAGCCAGCCTGATAGTTACGCTGTAAATAGGTATCCTGATTGCTAAACATGTTTATATCCCACCGATTAATTGTCTTGATCGACATAATATTTAAAATAAATCAGAGCTTTACCTTCGTTGTAACTGCCAAAGGTGTCATACCCCAGGTTTGCGCCCAGTGCGATGTTGTCATTCAGGCGATAACGGGCGTCCACACCGAGGGTGTAGCCGATACCGTTTTTCGCGGTTGCTTTGTAAACGCTGTCCACATCGTCATCTGAGCTGGCATAGCTTTCGAGTGTTGACTGCAGGCTGCTGTGGCCTGGGTAGTAATCACTCTGATCCTGTTTATAAGACTGGTAGCCGACGGAGCCACTCAGTGTCATGTCCCAGTCACCCCAGTGGCGGCTGAATGTCACAGGTAATGTCAGCGACATATAATCCTGCGGGCTGAAGTAACCGCCCTGGCCGGTGGTGAAGTAACTGAGGTTGCGCTGGAAATCCATGTAGTTAACGTTCACGCCCATACGCAATTCGCTTTCTGGCGTTTGATACAGGCGAATATAGCTGCCTGCCATTGCGTTAACAGAATGGTTCGTGGGGACGTTGGTACCCAGGTAAGTGTCAAAGCCGAGTTTGGTATACAGGCCGACCAGGTCATTATCCCAGGCATACTGTGCGGAGACGCCGTTACGGGTAATGGCACCCCATTTTTCGCCAGTGGTTTTATCTTTGGCGCCCACGTAAGACAGCAGGCTGTCTGTGACTGCGCGGCGTTCAGCTTTCAAATCCAGCGAGCTGTGGTCAGTCAGTTGTGGCTTCCACTCCACGCCACCAACCAGCCGTGTCATCTGGCCGCCAGTAGGCGTGCTGCCAACATCCAGTTTGTAGCTGTCGCCGCTCAGGGATAAATGGGTTTCCACCCCGTTGGCCTGCTGGCTGCCCTGGCTGTCTGCATTGGTGGATGTAGTGCTGGTGGAGGTTGCCGCCGCCAGTTTCGCCGCATGGCTGATAGCGCCATAACCAAAGCGGTTAGCGGATTCCCCCGACATTTCTCCGGCATTCAGCGTGACCGGTGCCACATCCAGGCTCAGGCGGGCATTGCTGTCGCCCAGCGTACCGGAAACGGTCATCGGGGCTTTGACTTCAGTCAGTTGGCCCAGCCCCGCCTCGCCGTTACGGGAACGAATTGAGACTGCCCCACCAGTCCAGGTTGCGGCTTTCTCTTGCAGAAAGCGCATCATACTGTCGATGTCATTCAGTGCGGTCAGTTGGGTTTGCTGCGCGGTTGATGGTATTGACAGCACGCTGTTGATGGCATCGTCGCCATTGCTGACATCATCGGACTGTATACGCCATCGTGCCGTGCGTAACAGTGACATCGCCTGCTGGTTTTGACCTTGTGCGGCAGCAACATGGGCGGCAAGCAGTAGATAGTCGGTGTTCTGGTTTGGTTCCAGTTGAGAGAAATACTGCTTCGCTTTGTCGCTGTCGTTACGCGCCAGTGACAGCCAGACTTCGCCGGTGAGCGCCTGCCTGTCCTGTGGGGATTTACGCAGCACATACTGATAGATTTCATCGGCTTTATCAGTCATATGGTCTGCCTGGTAAATCCGTGCAACGGTCAGCAACAAGTCAGTATTGGTCGGGTTATTGCGCAGGGCTGGCATCACCAGATCCCAGGCGGCACGGATTTTATTGTGTGCACGCAGGGTATCCGCCTGGGTTATCAGGTTGGCGAGGCGGATACGGTCTATTTCTTCCTGGCTGGAAGCGTTTTGCAATGCCGGGGCGTTAAGTACGCTTTCCGCTTGCGCAAACAGCCCGGCCTGGTTGAGTACGCGGATCTGGCTGGCGTAATCGGCCAGTGAACCCTGTAACCCCTGCGCCTGGCTGTTACGTACCAGTGCCAGCGCACCGGCGCTGTCGCCAGCCTGCATTAATAATTCGGCAAGGCGGCCAGCATCCACAGGCGCTTGTGGCGGCGTTCTGGAAAGTATACGCAGGCTGTTGAGTGCCGCCGCGCGGTTGCCTTGTTTAATATAGTTCTGGGCAATATCCAGCTGGCGGTTCAGCAAAATGCGGCTGTTAAGCGCCCGCATATCATCGCTGAAATGGGCAGTGGGTACCTGTGACATCAGGCTTTGGGCTTTGGACCAGTTGTCATCTTCGACAAAATAGACCGCTGACGCATACAGTGCATCGTTATGCTGGGTTGCTGTCAGGCCACTTTGTTGTGGCAGGGCAGACATGATTACTGCGGCGCGTTGCTTTTCACCACTTTGGCGTAATAAGCGGGCGTAATCGAGCTTAAGCCAGGCATTTTGCGGGTATTTCGCCACCGCAGCCTGCAAAATTTGCATCGCCTGGGATGTGTTCCCCCCTTTGATGGCTGCTTCGGCAGCTTTGCGCTGCTCATCGCCGTTATCACCCCAACTGGCATAACGGGTGCGCAGGCGGGCGGGCAGGGTACGCAGAATTTGCGCCGCTTCGGTCTCTTTATGCTCTTGTTTGAGGATCCAGAACAGGCTGGTGCGCGCGGTGGTGTTCTGCGGGTGTTCGTCCAGTAACTGGCGGTAGACCTGCTCAGCGTCAGACAGTTTTCCCTGGCGGCGGTAAATGTCCGCACGCAGCATATCGGCGGCCTGGCGCTGGTCAGTTGACGTTCCCTGGGCATTGTCCAGCCGGTTTAATGCTTCAGCATACTGCCCTTTTTGGGTCATTGAGCGGGCCAGATTCAGTGTGCCATAAAAATGGGCGTTGTCTGCGTCTTTGGTCCACTGGGCGTCATTGGTATTGCCGGTGTCTTGTGCTGAAGCCTGGCGCAGCAGCGTTTCTGCTTGGGTAAAATCTCCCTGACGTAACGCGACATAGCCCAGCCCTGCCAGCGCGTTGCTGTCTTTGGGCTGTGTTTTGAGCACTTCAGTGAATTTTGTTTTTGCTGTGCTCAGGTCGCCACCATTCAGTGCATCAAAGGCTGCTTTGGTTGCCCCGCCATCCACACTTTTACGGTAGTGATCCATGGGGGCGGTGTCATCCGGATGGCGGCTGGCATAAGCGGTGTATACGGGTAAATCTGTTGCTTTCGGGTTCAACCAGAGCAACGCTTGTTGTAAGGCTTTATCGGCAATTTTGTTGTCTGGGGCCAGCCCGGAGAGTATGGCGATGCCTTCGCGCCGCCCGCTTTCCTGCCAGGTCAGTGCTGAACCCAGAGCCAGTTGTGTTGCTGCATCCCCGGGCAGCATATGTGCCCGGCGGCGCAGGCCATCAACACCTTGTTGCCATGTGTCACTGTCGCCTGCCAGCGTCTGGTAATACTCCAGCGCCAGTTCATCCGGCGGCGGGTTGCCATGTAGCAGAGTACGGTATGTGGCAATCGCTTCTTTGATATGCCCGCTGCGTGCCAGATCCCGGGCGGTATTCAACTGCCCACGGGAAATGGTTTGCATTGAGTTCGCGCCATCCAGTGACGCCAGATGCGGGTCATCCGGGGAGATGTCACTGATTTTTTTACGCCAGATAGCGGCCTGTTGTGTATTGCCGCTTTGCATCTGGTACAACGCCATCAGGTACATGGCATCAATATTGTGGTTATCCACCGCCAGCACTTTTTGTAGTGCTTCCATAGCCATGTCATCGTGAGCTTTGCTGTGCCAGTAACTGGCCTGAGCCAGCAGCTTTTTCACCGCGTCATCGTTAGCGGAACCGGGTTTATCGCCCACAGTATCGCCTGCCGCCGCATTATCTGACGCGGTATTACCAGGCTGTGTGTTGCTTGCCGCGTCTGCAGGGTAACTGGCACCGACCAGACACAACAGGGCAAAGGCGTGTGTCAGCTGTTTCTTATTCATGTTTCGATGTTCCGTGCAGGCGTTGGTGGGCGTGTTTCTTCAGCCACTGGTACAGCAAGGTGCTGGACAGTAACGCAATCAGGCAGACAATCAGCGCCAGGTAAAAAATGTGCTGGCTGGCATACCACAGCACGCGCATCCACACAGGCAAATCGCCAGTGATGAACTGCGTGCCAACACGCCAGGTTTTGACATCGCCTGCCCCTGTCACGGCGGTAAAATCGCCAGATGCTACGGACTGAAACCCTTGCCGGGCCATATCCACCGGGAGTTGTTGCAACCCTTGTGAGCTGGTCGCGGTTGCCAGCACGACCACACGTTTAGCGTTCCACGGGGAGCGCAGGCTGATAAACCCACGCCAGGCACTGTTGTCGGCCAGAAAACTGGCGGCATCGGTGTAGTTTCTTCCCCAGTCACCGGTCAGCAGCGAAATCAGGCGGCTGGCAGCATCAGGAGCCTCCACCTCCAGCGTATTTTCGTTCAGTGAGAACAGGCTACCCTGTAGCAACGGTGCGATTAAGTTGCTGTTTTTCAGGCTGCCGATTGCCAGAATATCGCTGTCAGCCAGGCGTTGCTGGCCTGCATCTTGCTGAGGAATTCCGGTATAAATCTGCACAAAACTGGCAGCGACACCGGTGTCACGACCAGACTGCGCCATCATATCCATCAGTAGCGTGACATCTTCTGAGCTGGGGTGAGGCGGCAGCAGAACCGCAGTCTGCGCCAGGTCAGCGTGGCGGGTGAACGGGAACATTGCGCTGGTGAACCAGGCCAGGTTAGGTAATTGCCCAAAGTGCCATGCATGAGTGAAGTCCAGCGTGGAATCACCCTCTACCCGGCTCTGAATACTGTCATCCGCCATGGCGCTGCAGGGCGCGTTTTTCCGCACACTGGTACCAAACCAGAACCCCAGTTGGTTATTTCCAAATACGGTCCCCGGGTCGATATTGACAGTGGCGTTTTGTTGGCGGCTGGACAAACCCAGCATATCCATCACGGGGGTGAAAATACCGCCACGGCTGGCTGGCAGGCGTTTGAGAAATTCGCCATTGATGCTGACATTCAGGAACGAATGCTGGTCATCAATCCAGGTTTTCTGGGCGAAGCTGTAATTCAGGTGCAGCGGTATCGTGGTGCCATCCCACATAAATAAGTCTGGTGCAGCGCGGAATGCCAGTTGGTTAGCACCGTGCCAAATCCCGTGGGCAACCAGTGCGCCGCTGTTGGCTTCCAGAGTGCTGAGTTTTACCGGGTGTTGGGTATTCACCCAACGCGGCGCATCGTAAGCCTGGCGTTGGGCCAGTGTGATAGCCGGCACTTGCAGGGTATCGGTGTCGGGTAACCCCGGCTGGGTTAAGCGCCATGCCGCCTGGCGCAGCTCAGCTTCATTGCGGCCACTGACTACCAACAGTTTGTATGCCGGGTTAAGCGGGTTATCGATAACCTGCAATGTCGGGCCACTATTGTCGGCAATGACAACCGGGCCAATATGGTCGCCAGGTTTGCCAAACAGAATCCCATTTCCTGGGGGGAGTTCATTATATTTGGCCGCAAACTGGGTGCCTTTCTCGCTATTCATTACCCCAAACTGCGAAGCGACAATCGCCGATGCCGTTAACACAGAGGCATCCGGGTTTTCTGGAAATGCGACGTTTAACAAGGCACGCTGCATCTGCTTAACATCAAGGAAGGGGCGCGGGAAGGTGCTCAGATTTTTACGCACATCCAGCCACAATCCCTGGTAGTTCAGTGCGGAAGAAGGCATCAGAGTAACCCGGTAATTCGCCGGAAGTTCGCGCTGGCAGCTCCAGGTGTCGTTAATGATGTCGTCCCCGGTTTTTAACTGAAAACTGAGGTTGTTATGGGAGGCAATCATGGATGACGGAATATCCAGGTTCCAGAAGCCCTTACTTTGCTGGAGCTGATCCAGCGGTATGGCGCCCAGAGGCTGGCCGTTCAACATTAATTGCAGGTTTTCACCCGGTACACTGACCGCGCTCAGTTGCAGGTTAAGGTTGAGGTGCGCAGCGGTAATCACCAGGTCACCTGGCAGAGTAAACGATAACCCATTCTGCAACTGTTGGCCGGAAATCATCAGGCCAGTGGTGGCCCCCATATCTTTAAAACTGATGGTGTTGGCGACATTCTGGTTACTGTTGTTTGCCGCGGTGATACTGGCAACATCCACTGCTGGAGTATTTCCCTGCACACTGACGGGCAGGGGCAAATCCGGCAGGGCATCTGCTTTATTCTGCAATGCGGCGAAACTGGCCTGGCTGGCGGCACATAACAGGCAGGTTGCCAGAAGCGGGCGTTTAAATCGCATCATTAACCTCTGCCTGTGTTTTGGGAACTTCCGCCATTTGGGCATTAAACCCGTTAGCGTGTTTTTTACGGCCAAAGAACAATTCCCATACACATTGCAAAATGCTCAGGAAAGAGGCGATCGGGCGGTCTGGCGCATGAGGGGGTTTAAACCAGGCATCCGCGCGGGATAACACAACACGTACCAGTTTGCGGCGTTCATTCAGGGAGAAGTTGTCGAACTCCATACGCAATTCGCCCACCCCCGTACCAGTGGTGCGCAGGGGAATATGCGCCACTTCGCCACCCAACCCCAACTCCAGCATGACTGCGTTTTTATGGGCAAGGTCATGGCCTTTAACCAGTGCCACACGCGCACCACCCATGGAAACATCGAGCGTGTGTGTATCCATAGTTGAGCCATCGGAGAAGCGCACTCTTGTAGGGAGTTTGGCGGTGATGCGGATGGTTTTACGTACTTGTTTTGTCTCTTTAGCAACAGCAATAGAAGCCAGCAGAGTAATGGTACTGAAGGTGCCCCAAATAATATTGAACAGGATAACCCAGGGGTCGATACCGGTGTAGAAACCCATGTAGTAGCGCGCACCCACCCAAATCATGCTGCCAACCATCAACAACGCCGTGATGATAAGTGGGCGCACAGTGGTGGCGTCAAAATAGTCTTTATCCAGCAGATCGCCTTTGTCGGTAACGTTAAATTTCCCCAGTTTGGGTGCAATCATGGTCACCAGGGTTGGCAGTATCAGGTGGAACGCCATGACGGTTTCATAGATTTCCCCCCAGAATGCATAACGGTAGCGGCCGGTGATTTTAGAGTTCACATAGGTGGATAAAATCAGGTGCGGCAACGCATAGGAGAAAATCAGCGTGGCGGAAGAAGAAATAATATTTAGGTTAAACAGCATGAAGACCAGTGGCGCGGTCAGAAAGATGACGCGTGGCAGGCCATACTGAAAGTGCAGCATTGCGTTCAGGTAACACAGGCGCTGAGTAAATTTCAGCCCCCGGCCCAGCATTGGGTTATCTACCCGGAAGATCTGAGTCATACCACGCGCCCAGCGGATACGCTGGTTAACATGCAGCGCCAGGCGTTCGGTAGCAAGCCCGGCAGCCAGAGGAATATCCAGGAAGGCAGTATTCCAGCCACGGCGCTGGAGTTTCAGTGCGGTGTGGGCATCTTCTGTGACGGTTTCAACTGCGAAGCCACCCACTTCATTTAACGCATCACGGCGAATCACCGCACAGGAACCACAAAAGAAGGTGGCGTTCCAGTTGTCGTTGCCTTGCTGCACCGGGCCATAAAACAGTGCGCCTTCATGGGGCACATGTTTAGCCGGTGTCAGGTTACGTTCAAAAGGATCCGGCGAGTAGAAATAATGCGGCGTTTGAATCAGCGCCAGTTTCTCATCCTGAAAGAAAGCACCAACGGTGGCTTGAAGGAAGACACGGGTTGCCACATGGTCGCAGTCAAATACGCAAATCAGTTCCCCACGGGTGAGTGTCATCGCATGGTTAAGGTTGCCTGCTTTGGCATGGCTGTGCTCGCTACGAATAATGTAGCCAACGCCTGCCTCTGCGGCGAAATCGCGGAATTCGTCACGTTGGCCATCATCCAGAATATAGACGCTGACTTTATCTTTCGGGTATTCAATACATTGTGCTGCAAGAACCGTATCACGTACTACATCCAGGCTTTCATTATAGGTGGGTACATAGATATCAACGGTAGGCCAGGTGCTCTGGTCTGCAGGCATTGGTGCAATCGGGCGCTTTAAAGGCCAGGACATTTGAATATAGCCCAGCACCAAAATTGTCCAGGAGTAAATTTCTGCAGCAAATAATAGTGAACCCAGCACCATTTCAACGCTGGAGTCAAAATGCAGCGTTGTTGTTGCACGCCACCAAATATAGCGAGTTGACATTAATAAAGAAAAAACCAGCATGGTTAAAACGGCTTTTTTGTTTTTAAATCTGCCAATAATAAATACTGCCGCAACCACAGCCATGCCGAAGATGTACTGCTTATTGCTATTCATTGGTGTGAAAACAACCAATAGCGATAATGCCAGTAACAAAATTGTAAGAATGAATCTCAGTATTTTTCGCATATTTCTTATCTTGAACAGGAAAATGAGCAGGATTTTCCAGCCAGTGCCTGTAAACCGGCGACCCCAAAAAATATTACCTGCCAGTTGAATCTGGCGACAAAATCAGACAAACATGCAAATCAATAGCCGGTATGTATGATACTGGCCTGGTTATATTCCGGCTGTTAAGCCGATACGGCTAAATATGAGATGTACTGCTATTTACCAATGACGGCGAATAAGATATCCAGGCGTACCGGATTTTCTTCGCGTGCGCGGGTTGCCGGGCGGGTCATTTGGGCAACACTTTCCATAATACCAGAAGCGAGGGAACTGCCCCGGTTACTGTGCACAGGGTTTACGGGCGCAACCTGGCGTTCGGCCTGTTTATGTTTTGCTGTGCTGACAGGCGCTGCGTTATTCACATTAGTGCTCTCCAGACGGTTGATAGATTTAACATTATCAGGTGCTGTGCCAGGCGTGACCGGAGTGGCTTCATGAGTTACAGTTACATCGTCTTCTGTATCACTGGTCTGGGCATCACCCATTTGCTGGAAGGCAACACCGGACATTTGCAGCTTTGCTGTCAAAGAACTGAGATCGTCATACATAATCGTGTCTGGCCCTAATATAAAGAACGTTGTGTGGTATTCGTCTTCTTTCCAGCCCGCCTGTGTGCTGCGAGTGGTAGCATTACTTTTTCACTATTCATTCACTAAAAAAGTAATGAAATCTGTTCATATCCGACGAATTGAGAATTTCCTTATATACTGTGTGTGAGGTCAGTACAGGTCAAGTGAGTGTATCGATAAATCAAAAATGATTTATTTTGTTTGTCTATGAATAATTAAAACTTTCTCTATGAATGCCAGGGGGAATTGCCCGCCAGGCCTCATGTGACACTGGCAAAGACGAAAAAGTTATTACGGGGAAGACTATAAATAAGCGTAGTTGATAGATAATAAATAACAAAAAAATTCATACTTCATTCACAATCCACAGAGAGTTATCGGCAGACATGAGTCTCTCTTTATCAATAAATAAAAGAGCATGTATAGATACCATCTATAAATGTTTATCTTTACCAGGATAATGCTGTCTGGATATTGAACAACGGAATTCTTTCTATTAGCATGAAGGCGAACTTTTCATCTAAGAAAAATAAATATGCATTCTGATAATGAGGTTTTCGGCTCTCAGAATATGCTTGTTGCATTAGAGCATGTTCATGATGCTGTTGTGCTATTAGACAGTTCGCAAACAGTTATTTTCTTCAACCATGCGGCAGAGAAGCTTTGGGGTTATCCGGGCGTTACCGTATTTGGCCGCCGGGCGGCAGAGATCCCGTTATTTTATACACCAAAACAAACAACGGCATCTCAGCAGACAACGCAGCTGACAGTGATTACCGCAACGGGCGAAGAAAATGCCTTAAGTGCAACCATCAGTTATGAAGGCGAGCAAGGGCAAGAAGTGCCGTGCATGATAGTTGTGCATGTCGACCAGGAAAAAATCACACAGCTTGCTAATTTTGATCATCTGACCGGCCTGCCAAAACGCCGCGCACTGCATCAGTATATTGATACTCTGATTGCCGGAGATGAACACGCGCGTGCCGCGTTGTTTTTCCTCGACCTGGATCATTTCAAAGATGTGAATGACGCGCTTGGCTATGCGGCTGGCGACCAGGTGCTGGCAGAGATTGCCCGCCGCCTGAGTAGTGAGTTTTCGCGCCAGGCTTTTGTCAGCCATGCCGACAGCGACTCGTTTGTAATGGTTATGCCGGATTGCGATGTCACCAGAGCGACGGCAGTGGCCCAGAAAATCCAGGCGTTGTTCCGCATTCCGTTTAATGTGGCTGACATGGCTTTGAACGTGACGGTCAGCACGGGTGTGAGCCTGTACCCTGAGCATGGCGCTGAGCGGGATATGTTACTTAAACAGGCCAACCATGCATCGCACCAGGCAAAAGCCGCTGCGTCTGGCGGGTACCTGTTCTTCCACAGTGAAATGAACCAGGTGGACCAGGAGCGGCTGAAACTGGCTGCGGCACTGAAGCTGGCGATTGCGGGTAATCATCTGCACCTGCATTACCAGCCACAAGTGTGGCTGAAAAATGGTGAGCTTTATGGCGTGGAAGCGCTGGCCCGCTGGACCGACCCTGTGCTGGGCGATATTCCCCCAGGAAAATTTATCGCGCTGGCAGAAGAGACGGGCGAAATTGAAGCCATTGGCCGCTGGACACTCCATGAAGCTTGCCGCCAAATGGCGGAATGGCGCAATAACAAAATCATGGTGCCTGTGGTGTCTGTGAATTTGTCGCCAATCAACTTTTATAACAGCAGCCTGCCACAATATATTGGCTATTTGTTGCGCCAGTTCCGTATTCCTCCAGAATGCCTGACTATTGAAATCACCGAAGGAGTGATGATGGATAAGCGCCCGGAAACCATGGAAGTGATTTGCGCTGTCCGCGAGCTGGGGGTAGGTCTGTCGATGGATGATTTCGGTACCGGGTTTTCCTGCCTGTCGCGTCTGGCGCATTTGCCAATGACTGAACTGAAAATCGACCAAAGTTTTATGCGCGATTTAAACGACGGCAGCAAAATGAAAGCCATTGCCACGACAGTAGTGAAAATCGGCCAGAGCCTGCAACAAACGGTGGTGGCGGAAGGGGTGGAAACGGAGCAGCAACGCAGCCAATTGTGTGAGCTGCAATGCGATATAGCTCAGGGGTATTTATATTCCCGTCCGCTTAATGCATCTGCTCTTGCTGTCTGGTTGATGAGCAGCCGCCCGCGGGTTGAAGTGGTGTTGTAACCGGGATAAGTCTTTTAGCGGTAATATTCAACAGGGAGCATGGTGCTCCCTGTTGTGCAGAACAGGCAGAATACTGGCTTTCAGCTCGTTTATTAATATCTTTCCGCCTGCCGTTCTCTGGATGGAAACCTGCTTCAGTTATAGTCCACTGTCACTAAATACATATTTTCCGCGGTTTTCCGGTAAGAAATTGTTTTCACCAGTGGTGAGAGGGTCGGTCGCCATGTGGTGTCGTTTATGGCAAAGGTTTGCTGAACTTTCCTGCTGTTATCGGCACACTGCAGGTTTACAGATTTTGCAGCAGGGTTATTTTCGATATTGCATACCGGGTTTACAATACTGCCCCGAAACGTAATGGTGCCGCCCTGGGGCGGTGAGGCAAATAAATACGGTGAAAACAGCAGCGCTGAGCTCAGCACCACAGGTATTATGCGTTTCATCATGGATACCTCGGTTGGCGACGCATGGCGTCAGTATGTTCGAGTGTATGCAGAGGATGAAAAGCTGTTGTGAAGAATAAAGACTGTTTTGTAGGCTATTTCTGCATTTTGGGTTGTGCGGTATTCACAAAAAGACCACGCCAGCGGTGGGGCCAGCGTGTGGAGAGAATTAGCTAATTAGCTTTAACCCCAGTGCAATAAGTAAAAAAACAATTATAGCCCAAAGCATTTGCCTGCCTGAGCGGTAGACTGGGTTGCTGTCAGTCGTTTTTTCTTGTGTATTGTTTATGCTCATATTAATTATTAGAAAGTGATTTTAATAATTCGCCTGAAAATTTATACAGGCAATGCTATGTGCACAGAACAAACCGTATTAATCCCAGAATAAGAAGAATGAAAAAAATCAAACGGGGGAATAAGCCCCATTTTAACTGCGTCCTTTGTGTATAAGACACGATGCTCTGGAGCTGCGCAGAGCCTTGTGTTACCTGAATCAGTAACTAAAGCGACCACAGCCCATCTGGGATAACATAACCCACTCTAAACAACTTAAATGACGGCCAGGTGACAAAACTAACCGCTCAAAAAATATCGAGTGAGAATTTATTATGAGTGCATGTGTAATATACATGAAAAAATAAGAAAGAAAATGCTTATAAAAGAGATGGTTGAATAAATAGTATGCATCTATTATTAATATAATGCTTAAGAGATAACATCAATAATTTAACCAGAAATAAATCTTTTTTGATTAAAAATAAAATTTCTTTGCAGTCTGGCTAAAGTCTCTCGCCAACTTCGCTTCCTGGTTCATAGGCGGAGAAGGTAAAGGGCGTTAAGATATGTGTATTGACTACAGCCAGAGGAAACGGAATGTCGGCTATATGGGTGGATGCAGATGCGTGTCCCAATGTGATTAAAGAAGTGCTGTTTCGGGCGGCAGAGCGGGCGCAGGTTCCTCTCACTCTGGTGGCGAACCAGATGTTGCGGGTTCCTCCTTCACGGTTTATTCGCACCATGCGGGTCGCCAGTGGGTTCGATGTGGCGGATAACGAGATTGTGCGTTTGGTCGAGGCTGGTGACTTGGTGGTAACCAGTGATATTCCGCTGGCAGCCGAAGTTCTGGCAAAAAGTGCCTGGGTGGTGACCCCCCGCGGTGAACGTTACACCGAAGAGACGATTCGCGAACGACTGACATTGCGTGATTTTATGGATACGTTGCGCGCCAGTGGCATTCAGACTGGTGGCCCGGCGGCGTTGAGCCAGAAAGACCGTCAGCAGTTTGCCAGCGAGCTTGAGCGCTGGTTACGGGAAGCATCACGTTAAGGTTTTGGAAATTAACCGGGTGGGAATAAAGAAATTGAGGAATTATTCAGGGGGAATAATGGTAACTCGCTGTCAGTAAACAGGGCGGGCAGCAGAGTGGCCCCTGCCGCGCCCGGAGTAACTTATTTGCTCAGTTCTGCAGTCATATGCACCTGGTTACCCGCATATGCTTCGGTAATGTGGTAATCAGCGCCTGCCTGTTTAGCCTGAGCGGCGATTTTTGCTTCTGCACCATCTAAAGTGGATGCTGATGCACTCACGGTTTGTGCGAAAGCGCCGAAAGACATAACAGAAAGAGCAGCAACTGCAACGAAAGTTTTGACAGAATTCATGGTCGTATTCCTTAATGGTTTGTTTGTTAGTAAGGCGTTTTGCCTTGATGTGATAAATCATAGCCCCGTCTCTCATCGATCAAAAGCTGAACAATTTGCTCATATTGTTCGAATATTTTGAATGAAAATATAGCAAGGTCTGCAACGGGCTCACTGCTATGCTGTGTGTGCCGGGCACGGCGTTGTTGTGCCCTTTTCCCTGAGAGGTTTCCATGAAAATAAGAACAGGTATTGCCGTCTGTCTGGTGTTATTCAGTGCAATGCAGGTACAGGCAGATGAGCCCTTACCTCCGGCGGTGGCGCACATTGCCAGCCAGGGCATTACTATTATCAAGAAAATCAAAGGGCCTGGTGGTATGCAGGGCTGGCTGGGTCAGTACCAGGGCATGGGGGTGACGATTTACCTGACGCCCGACGGAAAACACGCCATTTCAGGTTATCTGTATGATGAAAAAGGCAATAACCTGAGTGAAGCGTTGTTTAAACAGGAATTGTATATTCCACAAGGCCGGGCGCTGTGGAAGAAAATGATCCAGGGCCCGGTGATAAAATCTGGCCGGGATGATGCGCCACGCAAACTGGTGGTGTTCGCTGACCCATTCTGCCCTTACTGCATGCACTTTCATGCTGCGGCGCAACCCTGGGTTGATGCCGGTAAAGTACAACTTTATACCCGCCTGGTGGCGGTGCTGAAACCACAAAGCGGGCGCTATGCGGCGGCTATCCTCAGCGCCTCTGACCCGGCGAAAGCCTGGGATGCCTGGGAGCAGTCCGGTGGGAAAAAATCACCGGCTCCTGGAGAAAAAACGCCGCAAAGTGTTGTGCAGGCATTACAGGTGAATCAACAACTCATGGATGAAGCTGGTGCCAATGCCACGCCTGCCATTTATTACCTCAACCAGAATAACGAATTGCAACAAGTGGTGGGGATGCCAGATGAGCAACAAATGGCGGCAATGTTTGGGCCGAAATAGCACAAGGCAGAAATGACTGTGTGGAGCAGGCTAACCCCGGCATGGAGTCAGCCTGCTGTTGATATCAGGCCGTGTGGCGTACAAACGCTTTCGGCCCGGCAAACTGAGCTGCTGCGCCCAGCATCTGTTCAATGCGCATCAACTGGTTGTATTTTTCCACACGTTCGCCACGGCAGGGTGCGCCGGTTTTCAGGTGCCCGGCACGCAGTGCCACAGTCATGTCCGCGATAAAGCTGTCGGCGGTTTCCCCACTGCGGTGTGAAATAAATGTCCCCCAACCATGCTGCTGGCACAGCGCGACAGCATCAAAGGTTTCACTGAGCGAACCAATCTGGTTGAGCTTAATCAGCGCGGCATTCGCCACATTTTCTTCAATGCCGCGTTGGATGTATTTAACGTTGGTGACAAACAGGTCATCACCCACCAGCTCAATCTGCTGGCCCAGGCGGGCGTTCAGGTGCTGCCAGCCGCTCCAGTCATCTTCCGCCAGGCCATCTTCCAGTAACACAATCGGGAACTGCCCCAGTAATTCAGCATAGTAATCTGTCATTTCTGCGGCAGTGAGGGCGCTGTGCTCGGTACGCAGGTGGTATTTGCCATCGCTGTAGAACTCGCTGGATGCCGGATCCATACAAATACTGATATCTTCCCCCGGGCGGTAACCGGCTTTTTCTATTGCCTGCACAATCAGCTCCAGTGGCTGGCGGTTAGAAGTCACGGCTGGTGCAAACCCACCTTCATCGCCCACTGCGGCAGACAGGTTGTTATCCAGCAATATTTGGCGCAGGGCCTGGTAAACTTCGCTCCCCTGGCGCACGGCTTCAGCAAGGTCTGGTGCGCCAAGGGGCGCAATCATAAACTCCTGGAAGTCTGCTCCCTGGTTGCGGGCATGCACCCCGCCATTAATGATATTCATGCAGGGTACGGGCAACAGATTCGCCCGGGCTCCCCCCAGATAGCGGAACAATGGCTGGCGGGTGGAAAGTGCTCCCAGGCGTGCAACAGCCAGGGAAGCCCCTAAAATCGCATTGGCACCCAGTTTGCTTTTATTGTCGCTGCCATCCAGTGCCAGTAAAGTGTTATCCACCTGGCGCTGGTCGCACACCTGCAGGCCAGCCAGGGCTGCGTTGATTTCATTATTGACGGAGGCCACCGCGCCCAGCACACCTTTGCCGTTGTAACGGGCTTTATCGCCATCGCGGCGTTCTATGGCTTCCCGGGAACCGGTGCTGGCTCCGGAAGGTACGGATGCGCGAGCCATCAGGCCTTCGCTACTGAATGCCTCAACTTCTACCGTTGGGTTACCCCGGGAGTCGAGAATTTCGCGGGCGATAACTTTCTCAATTGTTGTGCTCATAATCTTTCCTCGTAGTCAGTTTGACTTACAGATGCCGGATAAGAACGTCGACATTCAGTTGGTTGATATAGGTCATAGAATGGGATGTCAGCAGCCCTAAAAAACGGTTGTGGTGCCCGGCAATAACCAGGTCTGCCACCTGCCGCGAGATACAAGCCTGCAGGTCTTTTATGCCCAGCGTCACCAGTTCACAAGTGTCCATATCCACTGAATCTGTGTTATCGAGTTCACTGAATATTTCACTGAACATGGCTTTCGCGCGGATAACTTCCTGTGAGACCGGGTCGTCCATCATGCTGTCGGAGACAAAATTGAGTTCGCGGTAGTCATCACTCAGGTGAGCAACCGTCACTTTGATATGCCATTCATGAGCCAGAACCAGTGCATGTTTCAGCAATGGTACGCCGTCTTCTTTGCCATGAATCAGTACCACCGCATGGGTATAGCCAGTCATGGTTTTCCTCCTGATAGCGTGAGTGGGTTTTCCAGCCAGCGAAGTAGCTGTTTTTCCGGCTGAGCATGCCGGGAATGGTGCAGGATTTGGCACCGCACAGCGCGGAGCCAGTAAAGTGAAGGCAGCAAGCGGGCTGACTGATGCCGGTAAGCATCAGTATCATCCTGCCCGAAGGCTGGTTTGCCATTTCGGCCTTCTTGCTGCGGCAGCAGCCATTTGGCGGTCACCCACGCGCTGCATATGGCATCGCTGTCGGGATTAAGGTGGCCAACAACCTGTATCATAATGAGTTCCTGAAATCAGGAAGCATGCCGGGCGGGGAAAGCAGGGAATCAAGACCAGCCTGACATACCTCTTGTGGAAATAAGAGTTACGCCAGGCGTCATCAGCCCCTTGAATGGGGCGGTTGGGTAAGGTGGAACACCATCACCTTGTGCTTTGCAGTGTGGATCTCATCGCGCTCTTTTGCAACCCCGTAACCTGGCAGAATCTGTTACGGGGTGTGAAGTGGTAAAGTGAGTTAATGCTCTGGCAAGCGCAGGCGTAGCGGTGCAGGGTACGGGGAAAAATACTTCTGGGTGGATAAATAGTCGTCCGGGTATTCAGCCAGGTAATGTTGCAACAACGTCAGTGGCGCAAGAATCGGCAGTTGCCCGCTGCGGTATTCAATAATCACATTTCTCAGTTCCGCACGTTGCCGGGCATTGAGCTGCTCGCGGAAATAACCCTGAATATGCATCAGTACATTAGTGTGGTTGCGTCGGGTGGCTGGGTGGCTCAGCAGAGCCATTAATTTTTCACGGTAGGCGTTGAAAAAGGCACCGAGGTCTTCCCATTCATGCAGGTGAGCGACAAAACGCCCCAGTTCCCGGTAACCCGCCTGGTGGTGCGCCAGTAACAGCAGTTTATAACGGCTGTGGAAAGCAAGCAGGCTCTGGCGAGTCAGGCCACTGGCGTATACCTGGTTGAGTTCGTGCAGCGCATAAATACGCAACACGAAATTCTCCCTGAGCATGGGGTCGTGCAGGCGACCATCTTCTTCAACTGGCAGCCAGGGGTAGCGGGCCATCAGCGTGGCGGTGAATATACCTGTGCCCGCTTTTTTGCCGCGCTGGTTTGCTTCATCGTACAACCTGACCCGCTCCATGCCGCAACTGGGGGATTTGGCGCAGACAATAAAACCACTTAACGAGCCGATATTATTCACGTACTTATCGGAAAACGCCTGCATTTTTTCAGTAATGTCTTCGTGTGGTTCACTACTGAACCGCAACCGGATTTCGTGTTCCGGGGTTTTTACCAGGCGAAGAGCCGGGCGGGGTGAAGGCAGGCCGACGGCCATTTCCGGGCAAACCGGGCGGAATGTTACCCAGTTTGCCAGTTCATCCATGACGAAAGGCATCCGTTTATGGCCGCCATCAAAACGCACGGTGTCGCCGGTGAGGCAGGCGCTGATACCAATTTCTGGTTTGCTGTTCATTGTCTGTTCCTTGTTTTATGGCGCTTTTTTAGTAAAAAACAGCGTGACCGTCGCGGCGGTGAAGCCGAATTTGGTCATAGTGGTTTTGTTAAACAAATGCCGGTCATCCTGCAGGTACATCCAGTCATCAAAGCTTAGCAGCCAGGTTTTGCCTTTTGCCGTGACATTCATTTTGTAGTGCCAGTTAAATGCGTTTCCTTCCGCCTGCCCAACGGCAACACCTTCAATGTCGTTTGCCGTGCCGGTGTACTGGTGGTTGGCTGTGCGGCGAATGTGCCAGACACGCTGCTGTTTTTCGCCGTCGTCATATACAAAGTGTTCATTAAGAGTGAGCGTATCGCCAGTCACCTGGCCGGTTATTTCCACATGAAAACGGCGCAATTGTTTACCGCTCCGGTCCTGCACCATTCCCCAGGCCTCGGTTTGCCCATTGAAATAGCTGAAGATATCCAGCGGAGGTTGTGTGCCCTGGTAATCGTTCAGGGTGGCACTGCAACCGGTCAGCAGGGCAAGTAATGCCAGTGCGGCACGTTTAAGGAGTGTCATGGTTTTTCTCCCGTTAATTGCTGTCTTAAGTTTGGGTAAGTGGTGCGTGGATCCAGCCAGATAGCCAGAAAACGCTCGCTGAACAGGGACGACTGCTGTGGCCCGAGTTGTGAAAAAGGCGTGCCAGAACCGGGCCGATACCAAAATTGCCCCCGGTGCTGCGTGGTCACAAACGCCAGCTGGCTACCGGGGGTGACGTCAGGCCACAACTGTGCCAGTGCCTGGAGCCACATTGTGCTTTGGGGCGTATTCTGAAGAATGCCGAGTGCCTGCCACTGGTCGCGGGTGGCATCCACCAGGTCGGTATGGCTGATAGCGCGCTGGTAAGTGATAACCAGTGCCAGATCACTGCCCAGCCCGTGGTAACGGCCATCCGGGGACAGTAAGCGGGCGTGGTACAGCGTAAACGGCCCCCAGGTAAAGGTGGCCGCGCCAACATTATGCCAGCGCAACCAGTCTGCGGCTTTTGTCGCCACGGGCGTCAGCAGACATGCCAGTAACGCCATAACACAGGCCAGCGTATTCAGCCGGTTGTTTCTTTTCCGCATGCAGATCATGGCTGGCTCCTGCGTAGTAACCCACACGATAACAGTGCCAGGCAGGCCCAGCCGGTGGACAGCCAGGCTAAGGCCTGCCAGACGGACCCATGAAAATTCATCGCGCCCAGGTAAGCACCCAGCAAATAAGCCAGCGGGCCTCCTGTGGCGGCGAACAAAACCAGCAACCAGGGTGGGATTGCCTGGCTGCGGGCTATCACCGACCAGACACAAGAGAACATCAGCCATAAGGCCACCATCCATAGAGGCACGAGTGTACTGCCCTGAAAGGCGATGCGCCCGGCGAGCACATGGAACGTATCCAGACCGCAACCCACCAGTGCAATAATCAGCGCATGACGCCGGGTTCCAGGTGGCAACATGAAATACACCACCAGTGCCATGCCCAGCCACAACAAAATGCCGCGTTCACGAAACAGCACAACCAGCGTCCAGTAGATATCGAACGCTATCGCGGCCAGCCCGGTACGCAGCAGGTTGTTCATACCCGCTCCGCTGTGATTTGCACCACACTGATGGTGCGGGCGTTAAAACCGGCTTCGCAGTAGCCGAGGTAATACAGCCACATTCGGCGAAAACGTACATCAAACCCCATGCTTTCTATGCGCGGCCAGGCTTGTAAAAAACGCTGCCGCCAGTGAGCCAGGGTCCGGGCATAATCTGGCCCCATATCAAACACGTTGCGCACAACAAAATCGGTGTGACGGGTCATCAACTGGCTCATGGCGGTGAGGCTTGGCAGGAAGCCGCCGGGGAAGATATAACGCTGAATGAAGTCCACGCTGTTGCTGTAATCCTGGTAGCGCTGATCCTGAATCGTAATGGCCTGAAGCACCATTTTGCCGCCCGGGCGCAGGCGCTGCTGGCAGGTGGTGAAAAAGTGTGGCAACCAGGCTTTGCCCACCGCTTCTATCATTTCCACCGAGACAATTTTGTCGAACTGGCCGACAAGATCACGGTAGTCGCTCAATAATACGGTTACCTGGTCCTGCAACCCGGCAGCATGGATACGTGCCTGCGCGTAATCGTATTGCTCGCGGGATAATGTGGTGGTGGTGACCCGACAGCCATAATGGCGGGCGGCATATTCTGCCAGTGCTCCCCAACCGGTGCCGATTTCCAGCAGATGATCATCGCCAGTAAGCGCCAGTTGTTCACACAGACGCTGCATTTTGGCGGTCTGCGCACTTTCCAAATCCTGGTCTGGCGCCTGGAACAGGGCGCTGGAGTAGAGTAGTTCGCGGTCAAGAAACGCGCTGTAGAATTGATTGCCCAGGTCGTAGTGGGCGGCAATATTCTTGCGCGCCTGGCGGCGATGGTTGCGGCGAAACCAGTGGCGCAGGCGTTCTGCTGGCAGGCTAAGCCAACGAAAACCGGTTTCCAGTTTGCCCAGTACTTTGCTGTTGAGTGCCACCACCTGCAACACCTGTGTCAGGTTAGGAGAATCCCACTCACCATCCATCCAGGTTTCGGCGGCTGCCATACTGCCCCCGGTTAATATTCGCCAGTAAAGACGGGGAGAGTGAACGTGTACTTCCGCCTGGAGCGGCGCATGGGCATCACCAAACTGGCGATACTGTGAACCTTCGTGTATTACCAGGCTGCCGTGTTTTAACTCAGCCAGCAACCGGAACAACGCTTTGCGGGCCAACCGGCTGTTATGGGGCAGACTGGATTCAAGGGCGTATACAGGGTCGGTCATGAGCGGGGTCTCCGGTTTGCCGGGTGCGAGTGAACCGGCACGCGTTTTAACAACAGCAACAGCGCCTGCCAGTAAATCGCGGCGACAGTTTTCACCGTCATCAGTGGGATTTTGATTAACAGGTAGCGAAGGTTTTTGCGGGTAAGCGGGCAACGGGCCAGCGTTAATGTGGCATCGAAAACTTTCGCCTGCTGGTGGTTTTCAATGTGCATATGCAACGTTTTGCCAGGCGTGTTAAAGCGCCAGTGGTACACCATCTCCATAGGGTTGAAGGGCGAAACATGGAAAACTTTATCAACCGGTTGGGTGTTGATGGCATCAATCGCATAGTAATGGCGTTCGTTCCACGGGGTGTTACGCACTTCAGCAAGGATCCAGCGCAGCTCACCTTGTTCGTTGTGGCAATAGTAAAAATTGACCGGGTTAAAATGGAAACCGAAATAGCGCAACTGGGTTAACAGCATCACTTTGCCATCCAGCCGTTGGCCGGTCAGTGTGGCGAGCCGGTCCAGTACGTTTTGCCGTAAAGGTGCGCCCAGTGGGTAATCGCGAGTATAAAACGAGGCCGCTCCCCAGCGGTTAATCCGGATGCCTGCCTCCGGCAGTTGCGCCAGCTCATCAAGGTCAATCCAGGCCATAAATACCTGGTAACTGAAATGGTGCTGGCGTGGTTGCCAGCGGCGGTGGCGTAATACCCCGTGGTACAGGCAGCTATTCATGGTGCCCCCTTGTGGCGGCAATTCCTGCCACCACATCCAGCGCGCTTCGCACACCATCTTCATGAAAACCGTTGTACCAGTAAGCACCGCAAAACCAGCTGTGTTGCTGGCCGTTGATTTCCCCCCGGCGTGCCTGAGCCTGCCAGCTTTGCGGGTTAAAGACCGGGTGTTCATAGCTAAAACGCCGCCACACCAGGTTTTCATCAATAGGCTCGGGTGGGTTGAGTGTGACGCAGAACAGTGGGCTGCCTTTCGGTAACCCTTGCAGAATATTCATGTTGTAAGTTACGCAGGCCCGGGCGTGCTCCGCGTTGTTGTTGCTCAGGCGGTAATTCCAACTGGCCCAGGCGCGCTCGCGGTCCGGTAACCAGCGCCGGTCACGGTGCAGGATAACGTCGTTTTGCTGCCAGCCAATCGCGCCCAGCACCTGTTGCTCTGCCGTGCTGGGGTTGCTGAGCAGCGCCAGGGCCTGGTTTGCATGGCAGGCGAAAATCACCTGGTCGAAATGTTCCTGAGCGTGGTTAACCGTAATTTCTACACCGCCCTGGTGGCGAGTGACCTGTTCGACAGGGGTGTTACTGCGGATGTCCAGACAACCGGCAAGGCGGGTAGTGATAGCGCGAATATATTCACGGGAGCCACCAGGCACGACATACCACTGGGGGCGCTGGGTAATATCCAGCAGGCCATGGTTGTTAAAGAACTGCAGAAACAGCGCCAGGGGAAAACGGCGCATTTCCTGCAGTGAGGATGACCAGATAGCCGCACCCATGGGCAGAATATAATGCCGGGCAAAAAAAGTATTGAACCGGTGGTGTTCCAGAAAAGTTTGCAGGGTGTCGTCATCGCCAACGGGCTGATGCAGCGCAGATTTCGCCAGGCGGTTAAAGCGCATGATTTCCGCCAGCAAATGCCAGAAACGGGGGTTGACCAGATTGGTGCGCTGGGCAAACAGAGAAGCCAGTGTGTGCCCGTTATACTCCATCCCGGTGATGGGGTTGTGCACCGAAAAACTCATTTCTGTTTTCTGGCCCAGGATCCCCAGTTCACTTAACAGCCCCATAAAACGCGGGTAGGTGCGGTCATTGTAAACAATAAACCCGGTATCAATGGCCCAGGTGCCCTGGTGTGTGTCTACATCCACTGTGGCGGTATGCCCACCGAGTGTGGGGCTGGCTTCAAACAATGTTACCTGGTGGTGCCCGGCAAGACGCCAGGCGCAGGTTAACCCGGCAATGCCGCTACCGATAATGGCGATATTCATGGTCGTACCATCCTGCGTAATAAAATGTGTTGTACGCAGGCGGGGAGTAACCCCAGTGCGCGTAACAGGAAGCTGAACCCGCAAGGAAAGGCGATATGATTTCGTCCTTTTGCCAACCCGCGGCGAATGGCTTTCACGGCCTGGTCAACGCTCACCTGGCCTGGCATAGCGAAGTCGTTGCGGCGGGTGAGTGGTGTATCGACAAAACCGGGGGAAACCAGGGTTACTGCAATGCCTTTGGGTTCCCAGTCCAGCCGCAGGCTGTTGGCAAACCAGGTGAGCGCAGCTTTTGAAGCGCCATAAGCTTCTGCGCGTGGGAAAGGTAGCCAGTGGGCCATTGAACTGACCAAAACCACACGGCTGCCGGGTTGCAGCTGTGTTTGCAGCGCCGCCAGGCAGTTTACCGGGCCAAGAAAGTTGGTGCGCATCACTCTGTCCACCAGACCGGTATCGATAGCGCCATGGTCAAGGTATTCGCAGGTTCCGGCGCACAGAACGGCGACATCCACCTGGCAGTTGAGCAGTGCCTTCTGGCAGGTGTGGGCATCGGTGATATCAAACTGGCGTGTGGTGATATTAGGGCTGTAACTTGCCAGCGCATCCAGCCTGGCCTGATCGCGCCCACAGGCGATAACCTGTACACCATCATCCGCCCAGGCTTTTGCCAGCCCTGCGCCAATACCCGAGCTGGCGCCGGTGACCAGCACCCGTTTCATGATGCCACCCGCTGTTTAACATGGCGTACCGCAATACCCAACAGTGGGATATGTTCATAGACCATACTACCTGCATCGTAGTAGTCCTGTTGCCAGGTAATACGCCCCTCGCGCACTAACAACATGGAGCAACCGGCTAATGCCAGTGGTTCACCACCCCGCAGTTTGGGGTGTGCCCAGTGCATCACCCAACTGAGTGCCGCGCGGTCGCCCTCGCACAGTGGCTGGTCGACATCGAACCAGCAACGGGTCACGTTGCCCAGCAGATGAGCAAAGTAGTGTTCGATTGCAGAAAGGCCCTCGTGCTGGCCAAACGGGTCGATAAGCCGGGCGTCATCGTGGTATAGCGCACGTAGTTTACTGAGCGACTGGAGATCCAGCGCCCTGTAGAACGCGATGCAGTTTTCCATGACTAAGCGGGTATCGCACATAGTGTTACCTTGGTAAGTTCTTCTTCCGGAGATGACCTGGTATTTATAATACTTGTACAAAATTAATTTTTTGTACAAGTATTTGTGAAGGTATTTTTAATTTTGTTTATATTTCAAAGAGATAAAAGTTACTTTTTTTGTGAGAAAAAGCAGGCGTTTTTCCATCGTAATGATGATGAAGCGCAGGATAAGAAGGTGATGCTGGCCGGGTAACAGGGTTGTTGGAGGGACCGGTGAGCGCCGCAGAGCAAAACGACGGCGGAGGCGTTTTACAACAGAATGACATCCAGGGAAGCGACCTGGTCACGCCATTTTTCCAGATCTTTTTGCCGGGCCTGAGTGAGCTTACCGGTGGTGACCAGTACCCAGTGGCGCTGAGGGAACAGTGCCGGAGCCAGAATGGCTGGAGACGCAGGCAACACATCTGCCCGGCTACCCTGGCCTGAACGTTTCAGGGCTTCCAGCCACACTTCACAGGTGTCGGCCAGTTGCCAGCCCGCCAGTACATAGTTTTCGCCGGGTGCTTTGCGGTCACCATCCAGGCAAAAAGCGGTATACCCGATGATAATTCCGTCCAGCACTTCCCGTAGTGTCATCATGGAGGCAGTGTTTGCCGCAAGGCGGCTGCGCAGGGGGCGAAGTACATTGGCGACCAGTTCCGGCCTGGGGTAATCCCGCCCGGAATTAAAGATTAACTGGCGCAGTGATTCGATTTTGCCCTCCTGCAGGCGTTGCAGCATAGTTTCCTGTAACGCCTGCCAGTTATTGGTCTGGCGTTGGGTTGGCCGCTCCAGCAGGGGTTTTATCTGGCTGACTGGCACACCTTTTTTAATCCAGTCGAGAATTTTCAGTGCCTGGGTTACATCATCGTCGTTGTACTGGCGGTGACCGCCTTCAGTGCGCAGCGGTTTCAGCAGCCCGTAACGGCGCTGCCAGGCACGCAATGTGGTGGCGTTAATGCCACAAAGCTGTGCGAATTCACCGATGGAGTAAGACATGATGCGTTTCCATTCTGAGTAGTACGACGATTTATATTATGGGTAAACGTTGGTGGAAGGGAAGTGGTCTGTTGTTACCTGACATTTACCACGGCACTGTGTTCCCTTTGAAATCAAGGTATTCCAGGCCTGGTCTGGCTTGTTTCTCCAGTAACACATTCACCAGGCTGGGAATCGTTTCTTCGAGGGTCAAGGGCGCTTGTGGCCCACCCAGCGCTGTGCGGATCCAACCGGGAGCCATACTCACCAGCGCCCGCTCTGTGCCTGCCTGGCGTGCAGCAAAGCTGCGCATAAACATGTTTAGTGCGGCTTTACTACCCCGATACAGTTCACGCTGGCCGTTAATATTGTTGGTAATACTGCCCTGCCCGGAAGACATCACACCCAGCAGGGCGCGGGAATGCGTATGTTTTTCCAGCTTTTCCAGAACGCGCATGGGGGCCAGCGCATTGGTGGTCATCACCTGAATAAATTCCTCTGTGGTGATTTCGCCAATAGTTTGCGACGGGTCCCGGTTTGTGGTGCCAGCGTTCACAAACAGCACGTCGAACTGGCTGCCGTTAAGCCGTGCATCCAGAGCGGCCAGTTGCAAGTCGTCGCACATATCCAGTCTTTCAATCTGCAGTTGCCCGGGCCAGGCATCCGCCAGTGCATGCAAAGGGGTTTGTTCACTGCGCACTGTGCCGGTGACATGCCAGCCTTTTGCCAGAAATTGTTCCGCCATGGCCAGGCCGATACCACGAGATGCGCCAATCAGCAGAACAGAGGGTACAAACGAAGGAAGAGACATAACAGCTCCTTGAATAATATTGGGTGACGTTTCTTACTGTAGTGCGGTGTGATATAAGGCGGAAGACGCAGGTGATGCATTAATACCCTGCACCAAACGCCCTGTATCAGCATTCCGGCAGGAGGACAAATGGCAGAGGCCGACCTGAACTTACTGATTGCGCTTGATGTTTTGCTGGCGGAAAAAAGCGTGGCTGCAGCGGCACGCCGCCTGGGGTTGAGTGAATCCGCTATGAGCCGCACTCTGGGAAGGTTGCGCCAGACAACAGGAGACCCATTACTGGTGCGGGCAGGCCGCCATATGGTGTTAACGCCACATGGCGAACAGTTGCTTGAGGCCGCGCCTCTGGCTGTGGCACAAGCCCGTGCATTGCTGAAACCCGCCGCCTCCGCGCTGAACCTTGCCACCCTGGAGCGGGTGTTTACGCTGCGAACTAACGACGGCTTTGCACAAGTGTTCGGCCCGGCTTTGGTGGCGGCACTGGCGCAGTCAGCCCCTCACGCAGGGCTGCGTTTTGTTGCCAAACCTGAAAAGGAAGATGGCCCGCTAAGAGAGGGGCTGGTGGACCTGGAAATAGGCGTACTGAAAAATATGGGCCCGGAAATTTACCTTCAGGCGCTGTTTCAGGACCGGTTTATTGGCGTAGTGCGTGCAGGCCACCCGTTGGCACAGAGCACAATACTGACGCCACAAGCATATGCGACATACGGGCATATCGTGGTTGCCCGCCACGGCACTGGCCGTGGGCCGGTAGATAACAAGCTGTCTTCCCTTGGGCTGGCACGCCATATAGTTGCTGTGGTGCCGGGGCTTGGTGCGGCGTTGTCCATTGCCCGGCAGTCGGACCTGGTGGCGCTGGTGCCTGCGTCGTTTTTCCTGCACCAGGCGCAGAACAGTGGTACAGGCAGTGTTCCCGGGCTTGTTGGCTTTGAGCTACCTGTGCAAACAGGCGCGATAACTGTTTCGCAAATGTGGCACCCCCGCCAGCATAATGACCCGGCTCATCGCTGGCTGCGCGAGTGCCTGCGTGAGGTGTGTACGAGGCAGTATGCTATGTTAAATGCAATGGCTGGTGTCGTTGTGGTCAACGGACAATAACCACCAGGCCTGTTTTATTCCAAAGTGGGCATGGTTATCAACCAAAGGTGTGCTAATGGGCAGTGTTAACAGCAGACACAACCAGCAGGATTGGGTGGATATTCGCCATGATGGCGAAACGGGGATTGAAACCATTCAGGCTCATTTTACAGGCCATGCCTACGATCCTCACGACCACGATGAACTTTTGTTAGGTGTAACTCAGCAGGGGTTGCAACGTTTCCAGTGTAACCGGTTTGTGCATACCAGTTGTCCTGGCCGGGCTATTCTGATTGAACCGGGCGCGATGCATGACGGCCATGCAACGCAGCCTGAAGGGTTTACTTATGCCATGATCTACCTGCCGCAACCCTGGGTTGCCACCATGATGCAACGGCGCAAAATGGGCGATATTGCTGGTGTGGGCGCTGCGTTTCGCCATACGCTCACCGATGATCCTCATCTGATAACGGCCATCAGCCAGGCCTGGTGTTCGATGCATTATGGCGAAGGCCGGTTGGCCCGTGATGAGCATCTGGATAATTTGATGACGCTGTTATCTGCGCATCTTGCCCTGCGGAAACCTTCAACCATGAATGCTTCTCTGGTACAGATGAACCGGGTCTGTGAGTATTTGCGCGAGAATATGGCTCAGGATATCGGGCTGGATACGCTTTCCCGTGAAACCGGGCTGGATCGCTTTCGTCTGAGCCGGCAATTCAAAAAGGCATTTGGTCAGTCACCTCACGCCTGGCTTGTACGCCTGCGTTTGCGTACTGCCCGGCGTATGCTGGCGCAGGGGATAACGCCGGTTCAGGTTGCTTCACTGGTTGGTTTTGCAGACCAGAGCCATCTGGGCAGGTGGTTCCAGCGTGCTTACCGGGTGTCTCCTGCGGCATATCAACGTAAGTGCACAAACGTTCTAGACTGACAGCCCCGCATTTTTCGAACATAGGCCTTCACGAAAAACAGATGGAGACCGGGGTGTAATGTTTGATACTAAAATAGCTTTTGTTGTGCGTAATGATTTGGCTGTGTGGCAGCGGTTAAATGTGGTGGCTTTTCTGGCGACGGGTATTACAAGTGCTGCGCCGGAAATTATGGGAGAAACCTATATTGATGCAAAGGGCCATCACTATGGCAATATTTCTCGCCAGCCGATGCTTATTTTCGAAGCGGATCTGGCCGCTTTACAGCGTACCCACCGTAAAGGGCTGGAGCGGGAACTCACGCTGATCCCTTATGTGCATGCTATGTTCTCAACTGGCCATGACGCTGACAACCGTGCGGTATTCCTGGCGGAAGACCCGGAGAATATGAACCTGGTTGGCATTGGGTTATTCGGGCCGAAGAAAGCTGTAGATAAAGTGATAAAAGGGCTGTCACTTCATCAAGGATAAACAGCAAACCTGACCCGCCAGTGCGGGAATTTATGCCTGGTCAACGAATCTTAACTGGACACACAAGTTCAACCAGGACTGGAGCATGGTTGCCGTAGCAGGTGTTACGCAGTTGACGGGTGATGCGCGCAATAGCCCGATTGTGCAACGACAAACATCGCCCACGGGAAGCCTGCTGGTGACATATCGTTTCTGATTGTTGTTCGTCGTGTGCTTCCCGCCAGCTTATGGCTCTGCACGGCCAATAAAACCTCTTCGATCCGCCCCGGGTTCAGAGAATGGGGCGGAGCTCGACACATTGAAAATTCGAAAGCATCAGCCCCAGGCCAGGATAAAATCTATTCACCGCCGCTGACACATCACAAAAGCGAACGAGAGACCGAGAAAAACACTGAAGTTCAAAACACCGAAAGAGATAATTGAAAAGGGTGTTGCGTTGACAGGTTGAATCTACAGCTACGCTTTTTAAAATTTGTTAGCGGAAAAAGCGCTGGCGAGCAGCAAAGAGAAAATTGAACAAATTGCCTTTAACGTGGCATTCACACAATATGTGGGTGTTCCACCTGGTGTTTTCAGACGCCAGAAGATCCCGCAAACACATTCCCCAGCCCTGAGCAAGGCGCGGGCTTTCCCTGAGCCCGCTCCCGCCTGTCAGCAATGCATTTTATTGCGCGACAAGTGCCGTCACGACGTCGCGGTAGGTATGCAACGGGCGGCCAAGAAGCGTGACCAGACGCTCCCTGTCGCCATCCTGTGGGAGCATGCCGTGGCTGACGTAGCGCTCAGCCATCAGACGCATTTCGTAGGCCATCCATTTCGGCATAAATTCTGCCATGCTTGCTTCAAATGCATCCGGGTTATCTCCGCCGTAAATAATCTCACGGCCCAGCACCTCACTCCATACGGCGGCGGCACTCTCCCCCGTCAGCGTATCGGGACCAACGAGATTAATCGTCTCGACAGGCAGTTTTCCGCTCGCCTGATCGCGTCGTATCAGTTCAATGGCCGCTACCTCGGCAATATCGCGTGTGTCTACCATCGCCAGGCCAATACCGCCGATCGGTATCGGGTAAACACTGTGATTCATGACCACATCCTTAATCATGACCTCATTGTCGATAAAGTAGGTTGGCCGCAGAATGGTGGCGCTAAAGTCCATCTCTTTAAGCATGCGCTCGGCCCCATATTTCACGGCGAAGTGCGGCACATTGACGGAAACATCGGCGCCAAAGACAGAGAGATATACTACGCGCTCAACGCCGCACTCGCGGGCAATGTTGAGGGTAATAATCGTCTGGGTATACTCGTCACCCGCGACCGCATTCAGTAAAAACAGCGTGTTGATGCCGCGGAAGGCGGTGCGTAAGGCGTCGATATCCAGCAAATCGCCTTTCACAACGTCGACATTTGCGGCAAAGCCCGCCTTAACGGGGTCACGGGTCAGCACGCGGAAATCAGCGCCGCGGCGAAGAAGTTGGTTAACGACATTGCGGCCGACGCGGCCGGTGGCTCCGGTGATCAGGATGGTCATGGTATTTACTCCGTGATGTTTGGTTGGTGTAAACAAACAGTATCGCGATCCATTTTCGCTTTGAAGATGCTATTTTTTAGATAGTTCGTTCCATAAATGAGACACTTCATGGATATTAATGCCCTTAAAGATTTCCACCTCATCGCGGCTTCTGGCGGCATCGGCGCGGCCAGTCGCGCCAGCGGAAAACCCAAAGCAACCCTTTCACGCAGGCTGACGGACCTTGAAGAGGCACTCGGTGTGCGTCTTATTGAGCGCGGCGGGCAGAGATTGCACATCACTGAGGCCGGTGAACGCCTTTTGTCACATACCGTTGGTGCTATACGTGACATTGATGAAGCGGTCGAATCTGCACGGGAAGCGTCGGCAAGTCCCTCCGGATGGCTGCGTATTGCGGCCCCGCTGCTATTTTCACAACTGGCTCTTGGGCAGCTTTTGGCTGCGTTTCGCCGTCGTTATCCGCGCATTCATGTTGAAGTGATTTCTGAAAACCGGATGAGTGACTTAGTGGATGAGCATTTTGATGTCGCGATCCGCATTAATCCGCATAAAAACAGTACGCTGGTTGGCAGACAGTTTGCCAGAGACAAACTGGCGCTGGTGGCGGTTCCCACGCTTGAGATGCCGCCTGGCGATGCACAAAACGCGCCTGAGATCCCGGCGATCGTGATGTCAACTTATTCGGATGGAGAGGTCTGGACTGTTCAGGGCGGGAAGCTTCATTTCGCGCCGCAACCGGTGATGCGCCTCTCTTCCCTTCTGACCGTGCGGGATGCCACCCTGGCGGGTGCCGGCGCGGCGATGCTTCCGCAATCTATTGTCAGCCAACAGTTGGAAAAAGGTGAGCTGGTGTGCTGGGGAGAAGCCGATATATTGACTGAGCTCTGGGTGCTGCATACATCCCGTCGGCTTCAGAGCCCCAAAGTTAAGGCTTTCGTGGAGTTCATCTGCGAGCAATATCCCACCGGCTGGTTCGCTGTCTGAACTGGTCTAAACGGGTATTACCGGGAGGTATATATCTGTTAAGCAAAAGATTTAGCGCAGCACAGTGATGACATTATTCTTGATTGCCCAACTACGAGCGAGTTCTCACGCTGTATTGTGCTGGTGGTCTGGCGTCTGGCGTTTGGTAAGAGAGTGTTATTCTGCGTAGAAAACCACCAACACGATGTGAGGTTCCTTTGTGGTGGGCGCGGAAGCCAGCGGCATTGTTGATGAAATTGGCGATAGCGTTTCTGGCGTTGTGGCATTTGGTTTTGGCGATGGTACCGTCTCTGAGAAAGCCATCTTCAAAAACTGGGCAGCCAAACCCGCTGCAGTATTTTTTGAGGTAGCAGCAGGCTTGCCCGTGATTGTTGATACGGCCAGCCGTGCACTTAATGAAGTAAATATTGAAAGGGACAGACGCAGTTGGTTAGCGGGGCGGCAGGTGGTGGAGAAACGGCGCCTGCGCGGCATTACCGTTATTGCTCCATATGGATATCAGCCAGGGAGCACAGACGGTTCTATCCATTCATCCTGGCTGGGCGGAGACAGCGATGGGCAAGCTGGATGGTACAGTGGATGAGGCGATTGATGTAAAAAGCAGCATCGACGGCATGATCAGTGTGATTGAGCAACACCGAAACGCCAGAAGCCACCTCTTCCTCGATTACGAGAACAACAGTTGGCCCCGGGAATAAACACCTGGGGTTAGCCTGTTCGCTGTAATTCAGAGGATCAGGCGGATTGCTCAGGCATCAACCTGACTCTCGCGTTTATTTTCATCCGCATGAGCTCGATCGTATTCAGCCTGAGCTAATGCAATGGCCGGACCAAACGCCTGTGCCCAATTCGCCAGCGCAATAAAAGGCTGCTGCAGTGACTGCGCCAGCGGCGTAATGGTGTATTCCACACTCACCGGGTATGTGGACAGAACCTGACGATTAATTAAACCGTTTCGCTCCAGCCGTTTCAGCGCATCGGCCAGCGCCTTGTGGGTAATTCCGTCCAGACGTCGGCGAAGTTCATTGAACCGGCAAGGTTCCGTACACAGTACGGTCAGAATTAATATCGACCATTTATTGGTGATGTGTTCTAACACCAGACGAGTATTTTTCTGGTCTATCAGGCAGTTATCATGGTTTTCTTGCATGGCGATATAGTCACTTATATTTGGTATAGCGAAAGTGCGTAATTGATATTAAGTATAAAATTTATATCATCTGTTTTCGACCTCAATCGGAGAAATCAGATGGGTAAAATAGAGAAAAAAGTCGCTGTGGTACTTGGTGGTGCGAAAGGAATTGGGCTGGCGATCAGTCAGCGTTTAGCCGCTGAGGGGGCCGTCACCTGGTTCACTTCCCGACGGGAAGAAGAACTTGAGACAGCCAAAAGCAAAATATCAGGAACCGCGATGCCGCTGCAGGCTGATGTCAGTCAGAAGAACGAACTGAGCCGTATCATGCAGACGGTATCAGAAAAATCAGGCCAGATAGATATCCTTATAATCAATGCGGGAATATCGGAATACGCCCCGCTTGAAGAGGTAAGTGAACAACATTTTGACCAGACGTTTGGCCTGAATGTTCGCTCCCCCGTCTTTGCCCTGCAGGCAGCATTGCCTTTGATGAAACCCGGCAGCAGTGTCGTTCTCATCGGTTCTATTGCTGATGTTCTCGGCACACATGGTTATGGCGTCTACTCGGCCAGCAAAGCCGCGCTGCGCTCTTTTGCCCGCACCTGGACATGTGAGCTTGCGGCGCGCGGTATCCGCGTTAACGTTGTCGCGCCCGGTCCTGTCGACACTGAAATGATGGCGGCAACGTCTGATGAAGTGCGTAAAAGCTTAACCAGCGCAATACCACTCGGCAGAATGGGCCAACCTGAAGAAGTTGCAAACGCCGCATTTTTCCTCGCAAGTGACGAGAGTTGTTACATTGCAGGTGCAGAGATTTGCGTTGATGGAGGCATGACGCAGGTTTAAGTGTGTATACGACGGCCATCCGAGGATGGCCGCTCAGAGTAAAAAGACCGGCATCAGCCGGTCAGGGTGGTTTATTTCGCGGCGGGTTCGTCGCATTTCGGCAGCCAGTCGGCGTTGCTTTCCTCTTTCAGTGTGAGGTTGGTCTGCATGCCCTGATTTGTCCGCCGTTTGTCGTAATTCAGGCCGTACTCTTTCAGCATGGTCGCGAATATGGTCAGGCTGAAGGTGTTATTGTAGCTGTGCGCCTCCATTTACCTCAGACAGGCGTAATAAAGGTACAGGCGCGGCTGACGCAGGACAATGTAAGCATTCCGGTAAAACAAAATACGCATTAACCGCGAATTCTGGCAGATGCCTCTGGACTAAACGGAGCAAAGATGTGATGAATAGACTGAAGAATAATGATTTTAAAACCACCGTGGATGGCTTCGGAAGACAGATGGCGGAAGATCACAGGAGTGCTGTAATCATAATAAGTAATTGTATTTATTGATATTTATTTGTGATGCTTTTCTTTTTTATACATATGTTTATACACATTTTCTTGACCGACAAACTCTCTATAGGTAAGCGGCAGTGATCGAACTTATCTAAAAAACTTTTTTTTGGAAAAACTGTTCACACTGTTCACTATGCAATTTTATGTTTAACATTCATATTGTTATGTGGTGAATGGTTGGTGAACAGTAAATACTTTACTGTTCACCCCTACTAGCCTGATCTGAGCAATAGTGGACATTAACGCCGAGTTTTGAAGAAAATTTGTCCAACAAAAGCACTTTATTAAATGCTTGAGATCAGAAATTTGATATCAAGCCCATTATAGTTATGGTTTGGCCAGTACTGTACAGTCAGTGTAATTGTTTTATTCCCAACTTTCTCGGAATGTGGGTTACAATCTAAAATGGCGCTTTTTATCTCTTGGGATAAAGGTAGATTTAAGCTTGAGATACTTAAAATTTCGGCTATGACCTCTAACTTTTCGCATGCATCGCGGGTTCTGGAAGAATCATTCACGTTCACAATGAGCTTTAGTACTTTTGCAGTGTCTTCAGAACCTTCAACATAATAAGCGATATTATCCGGGATGATACCATCGTTAAGTTCCTTCATTGGAGATGACGCAAACCATTCATCTTCGATAAATCTATTATAGAATCCAGTGCTCAACCCTTCGTTTACAAGAAATTCTTTGGCTTTATAAGGACTCCAGCCTTGTTCTATTGGCACTTCCTTTTGATTTTTCTCGGAATGTTTTGATTTAAAAATATATTTAAATGTATCAATAATATCCGAGTATGATTTTATGTCTGTTTTGGCAACTTGGAATGACCACCGTTCTAGCAGGCTAAGCCGAACATTAAAAAATATCAGTGCAAAGAATTTAGCTACACATCTATGAAACCTATTCTTTATTGAGAACCTAAGCATAACAAAGACCCTCTCATATGTTGAATAAACCAACATGAAAAAAATGAATGGCAGGTAAACAAGAGTTAGCAATGGGGGGGTTAAGAAATCATATGCAGTTTTCTCTTTCCCGAACTCACCAAAATCGGTCATTAACATGTACAAAGTGTAAATGATTAATATTACTCCAAATAAAGCTAGGCAATATTCTAGGAGATACTGAACCTGATGATACTTTCTATCGGTTTTAGCAATAGATAGCATAACTCCTAATAATACCAAAACAGGCACGAGAAGAATTTCGATCCAAAGAGAAAAGGTATATACGCTAACAACAAATTGAAGAGTTGCTAGTAATTTTAAGTTATCTAAAACCGAGTGTCTGAAAAAAGAGTGATCTTTTTTAATTTTCTCTATATTCAATAAGGATATAAAGCCAACAGAAACACACCAAAATAAAGTATTTTTTATTTGATCAAAATTCCATAATTTCCACTCAGAAAGCCAGTAAATAACAATTGCCATATAGGCAACCATTAGGAAAATGATAGTCATTATTTTTCTAACAAATAAAGCTGCTAGAACGTCTTTGGTAGCGTTTTTAAGTTCGACCATTTTCGGGGAGGAAAAAATGTAAACAGAAGCTGCTAAAATCCATAATGCAATTGCAATTTCTCGATTATTTAGAATATCCACGAAATTCCTTTATCATTTGACAGTTAGTTTAAGTTACGCAACGGCATCAAATGCACTACTCAATTTTTTCAATAGGATATTTCAGCGCCATTCTGAAGCAACTAGATCGTTTCCGGTTCTTTCCATATCCATATTGCCCAAGAGTCCCGTGATGATTCCTGCTCATCTGTATGGCTATGCATGGAAGTAACTTTCTGACATTTATAATAAAATATTAAAGCTGACACAGAATGCCAATCATAAATTCAACATGCATTAGTTCTCAAGGGTAGTCATCATATCCTAGCACTAAGCGGTCTGATATGTTTTGAAGACAAAAGTTTTTTCTGGAAAAACTGTTCACAGTGTTCACTCTGCATTTTTCTTCATTATATTCATGGTGTTATGTGGTGAACACCTGGTGAACAGTGAACACTTTACTGTTCACTCTGGCTGATTTTCAGGTAAAAAAAGACCGGCATCAGCCGGTCAGGGTAGTTTATTTCGCGGTGAGTTTGTCGCACTTCGGCAGCCAGTCGGCGTTGCTTTCCTCTTTCAGTGTGAGGTTGGTCTGCATGCCCTGATTTGTCCGCCGTTTGTCGTAATTCAGGCCGTACTCTTTCAGCATGGACGACAGCCCTTTACCGAACATGGTCAGGCTGAGGGTGTTTTTGTAGCCATGCGCCTCCATGTACACCAGATAGGCGTGATAAAGGTACAGGCGCGGCTGACGCGGGATAATGTTGGCGTTCCCCATATACATCCCGTCAGCGTCCGGCAGGGCTTCCAGATAGCCACAAAAATCAAAGGCCGGGTCAGCATCGCGCTTGATACTCAGTGCCTCGTCGGAGTTCTGCTGTGCCTGGAGTAACGTGCGGGCGCTCATCGGGTCGCTGAACTTCTGCATCAACTGGCGCACGATAACGGCCAGCTCACGGGCGATTTTGTCCTTAAGCTGCGGGTCACGGTCTTCCGGCGCAATCTGTTCCGGGAAATGGATTATCACCCGGCGGCGGGAAACGCCGCCGCTGCGGTCAGTGAAGCGCATCGGGTTGTTGTTCACCGCCAGAATCACTGCCGGAATATGCGTCGAGTACGGGTTCTGGTATTTCGGGTCAACGGACACCGCATCGCCGCCGGTAATGGCCTTGAGCCCGGCACCGTCACCGCTCCATTTTTCCTGGTCAGGTAAGCGAATCAGCGAGAACCCCGTCAGGGATGCACGTTTGCGCGGGTCTTCCAGTGTGTCAATGTCGGCCGAGGTGGCGTTATCCGCCCCGGCGAGCATCGTGGCAATTTCAGTCATAATACTTTTTCCGCTGCCACCGGGGCCGGTGACTTCGAGAAAGAGCTGCCAGTCGTAGCGGTTCGCCAGCACCATAAACAGCGCAGCCAGTATCACGTCACGTTTTTCCAGGCGGCCACCGGCGGCACGGTCGAGCCAGTGCCAGAAGTTCGGCGCATGGGTTTCCAGTGTTTCCCCTGCCACCGGCGCGGTGAAATCAACATCACACAGGGTGCGCAGCCAGTGCGATTTGTGGTGCGGGCTGAACAGGCCGGTGCCGGTATCGAGCACACCGTTACGAAAACCAATCAGGCGCCGTGAGGGTGCGCTCTGCTGCGGAATAATCAGTTTCAGGGTGTCCACCACCGCGTTAATGGCGGCCGACGAGAACGGCGCGCGCAGACGCTGAAACAGCCCGGCCACGTCACGGGCAAAATCCAGCGGCGGAATGATTTTCCAGATACCGTTTTCATAGCGGGACAGGAGCTGGCCGCCGGTGTCGACCGCCAGTGCCTCGCCGTAATGCTCATGCACCCGCGCCGCCTTTTCACTGGCTCTCATGGCAGTAAATTCCGCCTCGCTCATGGTGTCGAACGGGCTCTGTGCCGGTGGCCGCAGGGCGTCGTAAATGGCCTGACGCGTGGTGTCTTCGCCGTGCTGTATAAATGCATCATTCCAGTCACCGAACACCGGCGGCAGGGCGACCGTCCCTTCACAGGTTTTTGCGGCTGCTGCGGCTTTGCCCTGACCGTCACCGTTAAGGTCGCGGTCGGCAGCGAAAACAATCTGGCAGGCCGGGTGTTTCTGCCGGACAAGGCTCGCCAGGGAAAGAAGGTTCACGGACGACAGCGCCACCATGACGGTTTCCCCGGTCAGGTGATGCACGGTCAGTGCCGTGGCATACCCTTCGGCAATCCACAGGCGTTTCCCGGCCTGTTTCTGGCCGTTGAAGGTATGGCAAGCCCCTTTCACCTGGCCGCCTTTCAGCGTGCGTTTCTGGCCGTCTGCGCCGATAAGCTGGACATTCACCAGTGCGCCGGTGTCGTCATACAGTGGCACCACCACATCACCGGCGCAGTACGACACGCCACCGGCTTTGTGTGCACCTGTCAGCACGGCACATTCATAATCCGGGAAGCCCTTGCCGGTCAGGTAGGCGTTGCCGGTAGCCGTGCGGGTTTTCTCCATGAGCTTTACGGCCAGCGCGGCCGCTGCTTTTCGGTCAGCTTCTGTTGTGGCAGTCATTTCCGGGGCAACCGGCGGCAGATTACCGGTCACGGCATTCACCTTCCCGGCAGCCTCTGCCGCTGACACCCCGAACACCCTTTCAACCAGTGTCAGGCCGTCACCCGCGCCGCACCGGTTGCAGTACCATGTGCCGCGCCCCTCCAGGTCATCAAAGCGGAACCGGTCACTGTGCGCATCGCCACCACAAATCGGGCAGGCCTGATGGCGGTTTTTCAGCACCTTCACACCCAGCGCCGGGAGAATGCGCGGCCAGTGGCCGCGAGCCCGTTCTACGGACTCCGTTACGTTCATGTTCATGGTTATTGTCTCCCTCAGTGCAGTACCGGTGCGGTGATATGGCGGGCGCAGAGTTCATCCATCACGGCCAGCCCGAGAAAGGACAGCGACGGGGCGGCTTTCAGGGGGCCGGCTTCCATTAAATCTTCCAGTAAGGCACAGGCAATCTGGCGGCCTTTCTCCTCGCCGTGCTGGCGCAGGTAGAAGCCCTCCAGCTCGGCGGCAATGGCACTTTCCAGCGTGTCGAGGGTGAGCGTCGGGTAACGGTGCTGGCGTTCGCACAGGGTCAGCCAGGCACAGGCCACCGCACGGCGGTACAGTGCGGCACGTAATACGGGCGGCAAGGGGTGTTTCATGCGCGAACCTCCTCAGTGAGCCAGCGCTCATTACAGCGCTCGACCATATCGTCCAGCCGGGCGGTCATCAGGTGAATGACAGAGGTGAGCTGTGCCTGCTGCGCCGGGTCAGGCCGGGAAGATGCGCAGTCCTGCGCCTGCATGAGTTCGCCGATAAGCAGGCCAACGTTACGCAGGTGTTCCAGGTGCCGGAGGTCAGCGAGGGAAATGGTCAGGGTCAGTTCTTTCACGCACACACCTCCGCCACCGGCAAACGCCCGGCGAAGGCGAGAATGTAATCACGGACAAGGGAAAGGCGTGCGGCGCGTTCGTCACCAGCCACGGTGCGGAGCATACAGATACGGAAGTGACGGTCTGCACGGCGAACGGCGGCAAACACAAAAACAAACTGCGGGTGTGACAGGGTGAGGGTCGTAGCCATAAGGGCAACCTCCTTGAAGTAGCGGTAAACGCCACCACCGGAGTTCTCACGCTCTGGTGGTAGCCCAGACGGGGGTGAGAAACCGGCCTTCAAGGGAACCGGCCAGCCCGAAGGCTGCCCCGCCTGAGCCACCATTACGCAGATACAGCAACGGCTTAAGAACCGGTGCGTAAACAACAGGTGCACATAGGCATAGACACAAAAAAAGACGCATGGCGCGTCTGGTGTCGCCTTGAAGTAACTCGGGTTCTCACGCCCGGCTGTCGATTTTGCGACAGCGGGAAAACTATACCTGGGAATGACGGCAGGACGCAAGCCAGAAAAAGGGGCTTTTTGCAAAACAGTCTGTCTCATGCAATATATCCCCGGTCACGTTCCGCGATACGGTCAGCCATCCACCGGGTAATTTCGGAGTGTGCCCACGCCACATTTTTACCGCCGAGGGTCACCTGTTTCGGGAAAGCCTCCCGGCTGATGAGGTCGTAAATGGTCGAGCGGGAAAGCCCGCACAAATGCATCACTTCGGGCAGGCGGATAAAGCGTTCCTGAACGGCATCAGATACCGGCATCATTGGCGCGGCTGGGGCAGAAGGCGGGGAAGGAAAAGCAGTGTGCATCGGGCTACCTCATAAAATCCATACGGTGCCAGACGTGTCTGTCCGGCTTCGGGTAGCGCTCTATTTTCAGCATAAAACCGCGTATTGCAACAAGGGGGAGTAATGCCAGTTCTCATACATTACTGTCTATAAATCAACCAGTAATGAAATAAAGTGCATTGTAGTGCATCCTCACCCTTCCTCGCTCATTCTGCGAAAGTAAAGAACACTTATAACTATTGATTGCTTTGTGATTAATAGATATTAACAGGGAAAATTAAAGTTACAGAGAGACACCAGTGATAAAAGGCGGGTGAACAGTAGTGAACACCCTGTGAACACTTATTTCTCAACTGTTCACCTCTTATCTTACTGTATTAATTATATTTTTATTCAGAGTGAACAGTAGTGAACAGTTTTTATTATAAAAATAACCAGTGATAAGGGTTTCCTGCGACCTTTTCCTGGCAAGCCGGGTTTTGAGGTCTGTTTGTGTCATTTTTGCCACAACGGCAATGTGTCGTGTTGTTGTGTGTGACACGGCAGAATCTCCTCATCTTGAAACACTGAGGAGCCCGAACATGACCAAACCCCGTATGCCTGATTACCTGAAACCGGCACTGACACAACTGGACAGCGCCAGAGCCGCCCATCTTGAAAACGCCCGCCGGATGGATGACATCACCACCGCCATCAGCCGGGCAGCAGAGCAGAAAACCGCACTGGAGCAGGAAAACGACGGTGACACCGGCGCATGGCGCAGTGCCTTTCGTGCCGGTGGTGCCATCCTGACCGATGAACTGAAACAGCGGCATATTGAGCAGGTGACACGCCGGACGCTGGCGCAGGAATGCGAGAACCTCTCTGAAGTGCTGGCATTTGAGCGCGACCACCTGCGGGCGGCCTGTGACGGCACGGCCAGAGCCTGGCGGCAGGCACATCACCATGTCCTGAGTCAGTATGCAGAACATGAGCTGGATGCCGCATTACGCGAAACCTGCGGGGCGCTTGTCCGGGCGATGAAATTAAGCGTACTGGTACGGGAAAATCCCCTTGCCAACACCACCGGCCATCAGGGTTATACCGAACCGGAACAGGCGGTGATGCAGCAGGTGAAAAACTGGCTTGAGCAGTCGGTGAAAAACTGCAACATCCGTCTGACAGATGAACCGGTGTTGTACAAAACCGGGCTGTCGGCGGCCACACTGCCGCATATGGAACACGGTGTGGCTGCCACGCCCGTTCAGCGTCAGGTCTGGCAGGCGAAAATGCGCCAGCGTGAGTCTGACCTGAAAGCGCGGGGGTTACTGTCATGATGTGCTGCCCGTTCTGCCGTCAGGCTGCCCATGTGCGCACCAGCCGCTATATGTCGGAAAACGTCAAGGAGCGTTATCACCAGTGCCAGAATCTGGAGTGCTCGGCCACCTTCAAAACCCATGAGTCCATTTTTGAAGTGATTCGCTCACCGGTTGCGGAAGAAAAGCCCGCCCCGGTGCCGCCAGCACCCACAGCCACCGGCAGGGTTAAAGGCTGTTACCGCTCCCCCTTTCGCCACTGACCAGGAGAAACCCCGGTGACCACCATCACATTGCAGCAGGCCGCAGCGGCCTGCCAGACCAACAAAGCCGCCTGGCTGAACCGTAAATCAGAGCTGGCCGCGGCAGAACAGGAATACCGAGAACAGCTTCTGGCCGCTGATGACCCCATTCCGGCCAGAATGCAGGAACTGCGCGACATCACTGACATCAAAAAATGGGAAGTGAATCAGGCCGCCGGTCGCTATATCCGCTCACACGAAGAAGTGCAGCGCATCAGCATCCGTACCGGGCTGAATGACTTCATGCAGCAGAACGGCGCAGCACTGGCCGCGATTCTTGCCCCGGAACTGATGCACCTGAGCGGGCAGCCTGAGATGGTACGCAAACGCGCCCTCGACCGTTCATCTGATTACCTGCGTGAAGCCCTGTCGGTGTGGCTGGCCGGAGGGCATGACATTACTTATTCAGAACGGGACAGCGAGATTTTAACCGCCGCCGGATACCGGCCGGAAGCACCTTCCCGCGATGACAGCCGCGAGCAATTTACGCCCGCACAGAACATGATTTACACCCGCCGACGTGCCGACATGGCCGCGCAGTAACCTGCGTAAAAAACCGCGAAAATCCCGCCTTTTTCCCCAAAAAAAGCCATGCATGCATAAGGTGCATGGCTTTGCATGCGTTTTATGACTACCTTTAATGCTGTTCCCGCCAGTGCTGGCATGCGCTGAGACCGTTAATGCAGGTGCATTAAAACCGCCCCGGAAAGCGGGCAGGCGAGGCGGGGAAAGCATTGCGCGCTTACTACCTAAATAGCTTCGCACATTGATGCTGCACTTCTCATCGTCTGAGAGTAGCGCTGACGGACTGCCATCGCCTGCAAGTGTAGCGCTATTATGCGAAGCTATTTAGGTATAATTTCAACACGCTGCTATACTTTTTTATTTGCAATGCTATTCTCAAGTTTTAACTTAATTCTCTTTGTGCAATTAATTAGCTCTATAATGGCTCCGCACCGGAAGGAGTGTGTAATTTTTTTTTGGTAAGAGTTTAATTTTGAATAAAGAATATTTAGATAAGGTAACTCACCAGAGAGATAGTCGCAGAGGTTCGAAAAGTTATATAGAGATGATAAATAGTCAGTGAACTTTTGTATATCTCTTACGGACCAAGTTATTTTTATTCCAGAAATTATATTTTCTATTCCTAATGTTTCGATGGGGCTGTATTTGAAATCTGACTGATATATTTTTAAGTCTATAGCCGACCAACCACTGTTATTCATTTGCGTTATTAGTGATTTGATTTTTCTGTCTTTTATTATCGCTTGGTATTTTTTTAGAAAAAAATTATGCAATTCATTATCATCCTCAGCTAAAACATGAAAAGGTATGTCTTCTGATGTATTGTAATTTTCATTGAAATATAAGAGTATTTCATCATCACTAAAACTATTTTTTATTTCATTTATTTTTTTGCTTGTTATTTCCTTTATTTTTGGGATGTATTTCAATTTAGAAAGCCTAAAGTAATTGTTGGTGGAAATAATCCATGTGGATAATTTTTGAATATCTAACCTCAATATGGTTTTTTTGATTTCATCACAGTAATCAGTCTCTGTTATTTCATGTCTTTCTGGTCTGATTAATGAGGGGAAATCATCTTTCTTTATAGTCTTGTCTTTGAATATAAATGGTTTAATATCCTGAGGTGAAGTGCTATTAAAGCAGTATGGAACCATCAGGTCATTATAGGTCGTATATCCTGTTATATTCAGAAGGTCCATTTCTTCTTCACTTATAGTGTCGTCATTATTTTCATCTGAATTGTTAACTAATCTTTTTATAGATGATGCAAAGAAATTCTGCTGGTAATCATCTTCTTTATAAGAGAATTTTTCTTTAAGAATGATATGTGCGCATAGTGATCGTGTGAGAGTTTTAATTTCTGAATCCGTAGAGTTATCAATGGTAATTAATGGCATTAGCTTTGAAATGATTTTGTTTACAGTCCTTAAATTGTTTATTTTAAATTCAGTGATGGATGAGGATATTACTTCCCGATAATGACTCGTTAAAGAATTTAATCTGCTTGTCAATATTTCATCAATGTTATTAAAAGAAAAACTTACTTCATCACTAATGATTTTTTCTTTATGGTCTAAGATAACTTCACTCTGACTAGTAAAATTACCAACTAATATATAATCAAGATTGCTGTTTTCTTGATAACTTTGTAAGCAGTATGTGGAGATTTCATTGCGCAATGAAGTAGATATGCGTTCAAGATCATCAATTATAAATAATCCGACTAAATCTTTAAGGACATAACTTCTCATTGCTCCAGAAAACACGGATATTAACTGGTTTGCTAGTTTTCCACTAGTTTCTTCGTGAGTCAGCGCAGATGTCACATTTCCTGTTATCTCCTGCAACTTTTCTATTTCTTTAGTGGTATCAAGATACGTGACTCTGAGCATCTTATCTTTAAAATCATTCAGCGTAGTTAATCCCAATAATGAAATATAAAATATTGTCTTGGTATCATATAATTCCTTGAATGAATGCTGTAAAAAGTATGTTTTTCCTATTCCCCATTCACCATTTATTAATACTAGTCCATCTCTTCTTTCACTTAAAAGATGAATGAGTGTAGTGATTAATTTATCCAAGATGCACCTTCTATTATGATATGGAATAGAATGAAAAAATGTAATCAGAGTACCATTGCATCATTTGGGAACGCTTATGAATATATTGTGCATGATTATAAGTCCCCCTAATACTGTTCTTATCAACATGCGCCAATTGCATCTCAATCCAGGCACTATCAAACCCTTGCTCATGCAAAATTGTCGACATGGTATGCCTAAATCCGTGACCTGTTGCACGTCCTTTATAGCCCAGTAACTCAATCACCTGTGACACGCTTTCTTTAGATATTGGCTTACTGCGGTTGTTTCTGCCAATAAAAATGTAAGGGTAGTGCCCTGTGATAGGTTTCAGTTGTCTGAACAACTCAATCACCTGAGTAGATAGCGGCACAAGATGAGGCCTACGCATCTTCATCCGTTCTGCCGGTATTTCCCAGACACCTTTATCTAAATCCACTTCGTCCCAGGTAGCAAAACGCATTTCCTGCGTTCTGACACCGGTAAGCATCACAATCTTTGTCGCATTCTTTGTGATAATGCTGCCGGTATAGGCTTCGAGATCCCGAACAAAATGAGGTAATTCTTCGGCAGAAAGGAAAGGATGGTTTTTTTGCTTGGGAACGGCCAGTGCGATAGCTAAATCAGGAGCTGGGTTATATTCAGCCCGGCCAGTAATGATGGCATAGCGAAATACTTCCCCGCATCGTTGGCGTACTTTACGTGTTTTCTCCAGCGCACCACGTTTTTCTATGCGGCGCAGCACCTCCAGTAACTCCAGAGGTTTAATCTCACCAATTGGCCGTTTACCTATGAAGGGGAAAACGTCTTGCTCAAACGTTTTTATAATTTCTTCACGGTAGGCCACTGTCCAGCGGTCGGCTTTAGTTGCATGCCATTCACGGCTTACTGATTCAAATGAGTTTTCTGTTGAGAGTTTCTGTGCAATTTTCTGCTCTTTTTTCTCCTCAACGGGATCAACACCATTTGCGACTTGTTTACGGGCAATCTCTCGTTTCTCACGGGCTTCTGCAAGGCTGACTAACGCATAGCTACCGAAGGACATGAGTCTGGCTTTCCCGGCGAAACGGAAGCGAAAACGCCATCCTTTCGAACCATCCGGTTTGATGAGTATTGATAGTCCTTGCCCGTCGTTCAGTGTGTAGGGTTTGTCTTGTGGTTTTGCGCGTTTGATTTGTATGTCTGAAAGAGCCATGTGTATACGTGAAAAATGTGTATAAAAATTTTATACACATTACTATACATAAATTTCCCGGATTTGGGGAAATCGTCTCGGACTATCTCGGACGTGATACGTGCTAATTCACTTGAAAATAAAGGATTTTTTGGATTTCTGAGGACTTGCCCGGAAGACTGATGGCGGAAGATCACAGGAGTCGAACCTGCCCAGGACCGCTGGCGGCCCCATCTGGATTTGAAGTCCAGCCGCTTCACCGGAAACGACGATCTTCCTGCATCGATTGCTACATGGATGCGCGCGCATTATAACCCTTTTAAACCCCCTGAAAATCCCCCGACGAAAATATTTTCTTCGCTGCGAACAACTTAGCGCAAACCCGCCAGAAGACAGGCCCTGCCTGGCCTGAAATAAATTGAAATCTTGCTTTCAGGTCAACAGGTTGCGCAGATCACAGAAAACAAGAAACGTAATTCCATTACCAGAAAAAACAATACAACCCCTGTCTGGAATCTTCTAAAACGGCAACAGAACACCTTACTTCTGTCTCTGTTAGCCTGAGGAAAACGCACAATGAACAGTCAGGTTTTATCTCTGAAGGAGAAATTTGGTTATGGTCTGGGTGATGCCGCCAGCCATATTGTCTTTGATAACGTCATGCTTTACATGATGTTTTTTTATACCGATATCTTTGGGCTACCAGCTGCCTTCGTTGGTACCATGTTCCTTCTGGCGCGTGCGCTGGATGCGGTATCTGACCCGTGCATGGGGCTGATAGCAGACCGCACCCGCAGCCGTTCCGGTAAGTTCCGCCCATGGATTTTATGGGGCGCATTGCCGTTTGGTATTGTCTGTGTGTTTGCCTATAGCTCACCGGATTTGTCGATGAGTGGCAAAATGATTTATGCCGCCGTGACTTACACCCTGCTCACGCTGATGTATACCGTTGTGAATATTCCTTATTGCGCACTGGGCGGGGTTATCACCAACGACCCGGACCAGCGTATTTCCCTGCAATCCTGGCGGTTTGTGCTGGCAACCGCGGGCGGCATGCTGTCTACGGTGTTAATGATGCCGCTGGTCAAACTGATTGGTGGCGACAATAAAGCGCTGGGCTTCCAGGGCGGTATTGCTGTGCTCGCTGTCGTGGCTATTTTGATGTTCCTGTTTTGTTTCTGGAGCACAAAAGAACGTGTTGAAACCCCACCGAATGCCACGCCAATGCGTGAAGACCTGCGTGACATCCTGAAAAATGACCAGTGGCGCATTGTCGGTGTGCTGACCATTCTCAATATTCTTGCCGTGGCAGTACGTGGCGGGGCGATGATGTATTACGTCACCTGGATAATGGGCAAGCCCGGTGTGTTTGCCCTGTTCCTGACCACGTATTGTGTGGGCAACTTACTCGGCAGTGCTCTGGCAAAACCCCTGACCAGTTTGCTGTGCAAAGTGGAGGTGTTCTGGTTAACCAACGCGGCGCTGTGCGTGATAAGTGCGGGGATGTTTTTTGTACCGATGCATGAAACCGCGCTGATGTTCATTCTGATTGCCGTCATTGGGGTACTGCACCAGCTCGTTACCCCAATCCAGTGGGTGATGATGTCCGATACCGTTGATTACGGTGAATGGCAGAATGGTAAACGCCTGACGGGCATCAGCTTTGCCGGCACCTTGTTTGTGCTGAAGCTGGGCCTGGCGATTGGCGGTGCAATAATCGGCTGGCTGCTGGCATTTGGTGGCTACAGTGCTGGAGCCACCGCGCAAAACAGTGCAACACTTTCTATCATTATTGGCCTGTTTACCCTGGTGCCCGCAGTTTGCTACCTGATAAGCGCGGTAGTGGCAAAACGCTATTACACCCTGAAAACCCCTTTCCTGAAAAAAATACTCGCTGAACTGGCACAGAACACGCGCGATAACCAACAGCCGCTTCTGGATGTGCCGGTGTCTGAACCACACCAAGTTAAGAGGATTGAGTCATGAAAATCAGTGACGGTAACTGGCTGATTCAGCCGGGTCTTGCCCTTATTCACCCGCTACAAGTGTTTGAGGCACAGCAGCAGGGCAATGAACTGGTGGTGTACGCCGCACCACGGGATGTGCGTGAGCGTGCCTGGCAACTGGATACCCCGTTGTTCACTCTGTGTTTCTTTTCACCACAAACCGGCATTATTGGTGTGCGTATTGAACACTTTCAGGGGGGCGTGGCGCGCGGCCCCGATTACCCGTTACAGGCAGACAGCTCAACGCCCGTCACCATCGAAAACAGTGAAACCTGCGCCATGCTGACCAGCGGCAACCTCAGTGTGCGGGTAAGTAAAGGTGAGTTTTGGGCACTGGATTTCCTGCGTGATGGCGAACGGATCACCGGCAGCCAGGTGAAAAATAATGGCTATGTGCAGGACGCTAACAGCGGCAAAAATTACATGTTCGAACGCCTCGACCTGGGCGTCGGCGAAACGGTATACGGCCTGGGTGAACGCTTTACGGCTCTGGTGCGCAATGGGCAATCGGTAGAAACCTGGAACCGCGATGGTGGCACCAGCACAGAGCAGGCCTATAAAAATATCCCGTTCTGGCTCACCAACAAAGGCTACGGCGTTCTGGTCAACCACCCGGAAAATGTCTCGTTCGAAGTGGGTTCTGAAAAAGTCTCCAAAGTGCAGTTCAGTGTGGAAGGAGAATACCTGGAATACTTTGTGATTGACGGCCCCACACCGAAAGCGGTGCTGGACCGCTACACCCGCTTTACCGGCCGCCCGGCGCTGCCTCCGGCCTGGTCTTTTGGCCTGTGGCTCACCACGTCGTTCACCACCAATTACGATGAAGCCACCGTTAACCGTTTTATTGATGGCATGGCAGAACGCCAGTTGCCGCTGCATGTGTTCCACTTCGACTGCTTCTGGATGAAAGCATTCCAGTGGTGTGATTTTGAGTGGGATCCGGCGACATTCCCGGACCCGGAAGGCATGCTGGCCCGCCTGAAAGCGCGCGGGCTGAAAATATGCGTGTGGATCAACCCCTATATCGGCCAGAAATCGCCGCTGTTTGCCGAAGGCAAAGAGAAAGGGTATTTACTCAAACGCCCCGATGGCAGTGTGTGGCAGTGGGATAAATGGCAGCCAGGCCAGGGCATTGTAGATTTCACCAACCCGGATGCCTGCACCTGGTACGCCGGGCACCTGAAACGCCTGGTGGCAATGGGGGTGGACTGTTTCAAAACCGATTTCGGCGAGCGTATTCCGGTGGATGTCGCGTGGCATGATGGTTCCGACCCACAGAAAATGCACAATCACTACGCTTTTTTGTACAACGCCTTAGTGTGGCAGGCGCTCAAAGATACCGTGGGTGAAGAAGAGGCGGTGCTGTTTGCCCGTTCAGCCTCGGTTGGCGCGCAACAGTTCCCTGTGCACTGGGGGGGCGATTGCTACGCCAATTATGAATCTATGGCCGAAAGCCTGCGGGGCGGTTTATCGATTGGCCTGTCGGGCTTTGGGTTCTGGAGCCATGATATTGGCGGCTTTGAAAACACGGCACCGGCCGATGTCTATAAACGCTGGTGCGCGTTCGGCCTGCTTTCCAGCCACAGTCGCCTGCATGGCAGCAAGTCTTACCGCGTGCCCTGGGCTTATGATGACGAAGCCTGCGATGTGGTGCGCCATTTTACCCAGCTTAAATGCCGTTTAATGCCGTATTTATACCGCCAGGCGGTGCTGGCCCATGAATGCGGGACGCCAGTGATGCGCGCCATGATGCTGGAGTTCCCGGATGACCCGGGCTGTGATTATCTCGACCGCCAGTACATGCTGGGTGACAGTCTGTTAGTAGCGCCAGTATTCAGTGAGCAGGGCGATGTAGCATTTTACCTGCCAGCAGGGCGCTGGACCCATTTATGGCATAACGATGAACTGGCTGGTGGCTGGCATAAACAGCGCCATGACGTTATGAGCCTGCCGGTGTATGTGCGTGATAATACGTTACTGGCACTGGGTAATAACGACCAGAAGCCGGATTATGCCTGGCATGAAGGCACGGCATTCCAGTTATTTAACCTGGATGACGGGCGTGAGGCTGTGTGTGAAGTGCCTGCTCAGGATGGCAGCACTCTGTTTACCCTGCGGGTAAAACGTGAAGGCGGCACGCTACAGGTGCATGGCGAAGGGGATGCCCGTAACTGGCACCTTTGCCTGCGCAATATTCACCAGGTAAAAGCAGTGCAACAAGGGGAAAGCCAGAACAGTGAATGGGGGCTTGTGGTTCGCCCGGTTTCTGGGGCGTCATCACTGGTGGTGCATTATTGAGTTGCGGTTTGAGTGATATAAAAACGCCCGGGTATATTGCCCGGGCGTTTTTTAAAACTGTGTGGCTTATTTAGCAACCACAAAGCGGTCTGCATCGTCCATAAACGCTTTATCGCCAGCAGGTGCTTCAATAGAACCGAAGTTCATTTGCGCACGCAGTTTCCAGCTTGCCGGAATGTTCCAGGTGCGCTGTACATCTTCGTCTACCAGTGGGTTGTAGTGTTGCAGGTTCGCTCCAATGCCTTTCTCGGCCAGCGCCATCCACACGGCGTACTGTGCAATACCGGTGCTGTGTTCAGACCATACCGGGAAGTTATCCGCATAAGCGGCAAACTGTTCTTGCAGGTTTTTCACAACATTCTGGTCTTCAAAGAACAGCACGGAACCAGCTGCCGCCGCAAAGCCATCAATTTTTTGTGAAGTCGGGGCGAAATGTTCTGCCGGGACAATTTTACGTAGTTGTTCGCGGGTCAGTTCCCAGAATTTAGTGTGTTCTGCACCCAGCAGGATCAGCGCACGAGAGCTCTGCGAGTTAAACGCAGAAGGTGCCTGGCGAATGGCTTCTTTAATCAGGGCGACAACGGCATCATCAGAAACAGGCAGTGTCTTACCCAGTGCATAAACGGTACGGCGTTGGGTTGCCAGCGAATGGAATTCTTGTTGCATAATCTCTCCCGAACTAGTCTCAGTACCTTTGAATAAGTTAATCAGGTTTTTAATCCACATTTTCTTTAAGGTCAATCTCAAAGCATGCCATTAACATGGCTGAACCAGAAAAGGCAGAGGATCTGTGATACCTGTCTCAATGCCCGTTTGATCAGTAAGTTACTTCTGGCATTTTGCTGGTTAACGTGGCGTTAGCGGCAGCCTGAAGCGCCCTGATGTGTAATGATAGTACGCCTGGCGGAACTTGAGAGAAAACTGAACTATTTGTTGTTATATTTCAAAAAAACTGAACAAAATGGAGGTGCGGTGTAGTGCTGAACTATATGGTGAGAAAAGACGCTGGAGAATAAATACACCAGCTGTGTCGGTTAATAAAATTAATAATTGAGATGCCTGTCACGCAAAGTAATTGCAAAAATGTGATCTGCTCAGAATAAATGAGCCATTTTCAGCGGTGTTTGTTAATTGTCCGGATATATGGACAGTTTTTAGTATTGTAGCTGCACATGTGGCTCTCTATATTTATTATCACAGAGCGTTCACAGAAACGGTGCCAGAAAAATTGAGCGGTTAATTTTATTTATTAATCTGGTCTGTAACTAAAGGTAAAAAATGAAAATGATTACCTCACGACAACACAGATTATTACGTTTCCTGTTACAACAGCAGGAATATGCCACGTTACTCAGTCTGGCAGAGCAGTTTGCTGTGTCGGAAAAAACTATTCAGCGCGATCTGAATATCATTAATGATTACCTGGCTGAGTGGAATATCCGGGCAGATAAAAAAGCCGGTGCCGGTGTTTTGCTGGTGGCTGAAAATATGGCGGATTTATTGCAACTGGAACAAAAAATTAACGGCGAAAATGATGACGCTGGCGGGATTATGGGCCATGCCCGCCGGGTAAAAATCGCCTCTCAGTTACTGAGTGAGACCCCAAAAGAAACCTCAATCAATAAGTTGTCAGAACGTTACTTCATTAGCAATGCCTCTATTGTCAATGACTTAAGGATTATTGAAGAATGGATAACTCCCCTGGGGCTACAGTTAATTCGTAGCCAAAGCGGCACCCGTATTAAAGGTAATGAAAACAGTGTGCGCCAGGCGATGGCCGCACTGATTAACGGGTTGATGAACCACCAGGAGCCAGGGTCCGTGAACCATTCACGGCTGGACCCAGGGAGCTATAAAGCGCTGGTTCAGTATTTTGGTGAGGAAGATGTCGCTTTTGTCCAGGCACTGTTGCAGGAGATGGAACAGGCACTGGCCTACCCACTGGGTGAACCTTATTACATCAACATTTTTACCCATATTTTAATTATGATGCACCGCCGCACCAGGGGAAATTTACTGGATAATCCGGGCTATGTTACCCGGTCGCATGTGGATGACCCGGTTTTTGTGGTTGCCGGGAAAATGGTGGCAGAAATCGAACAACGTATTGGTCTGCCATTACCTGAAGATGAAGTGTGGTTTATCTACCAATATATTATTTCGTCCGGTGTGCTGGTAATGGAAAATCAAAGTGGCAGCCTGTTGCATGCCGAATTATTTAGCGATGAGGCCCGTGATATTACGCTGCATTTGGTCACGAAGTTTTCGCGGTTAATTAACATTGAACTTAATCTTGACCAACAATTATACGAAGGGCTGGTGGTGCATATTCGGCCATTAATTAACCGGCTTAACTACCAAATCATTATTCGCAACCCATTGCTGGATGATATTAAAAATGAGCTGGCGGATATTTATTACCTGACACGTATCGCAGTAGAACAGGTGTTTGTTCGCTACACGCCGCGGGCTGTGTCTGACGATGAAGTGGGCTACCTGGCGGTGCATTTCCAGGCGGCGGTTGAACGCCAGATTGCCCGTAAGCGCGTGTTGCTGGTGTGTTCAACGGGTATAGGGACATCGCATTTACTGAAAAGCCGGATTCTGCGGGCATTTCCTGACTGGGAAATTGTGGGTGTTGTCTCTTCAGCAACTGCGCAAAGCGTAACCCAGCAAATGGCGCCAGACCTGGTTATTTCCACGGTTCATCTGCCTGAAGGGGAAACTCCGGTGGTGTATGTCACTGCGTTTTTCAATGATGCGGATATCCGGCGGGTTACCGACAAACTGATAACAGAAAAACTGCACCAGGCCAGTGAGGCTTATGCAGTGACACAACTTTGATTCTATTGTGGTGAGAGGTGGTTTATGGATATCACGAAAATATTAAATGTCAGCCATGTGAAGTTAAATATGGTGGCGAAAACAAAAGACGAAGTGATTGAAGAATTAACGGATTTATTATTAGCCGATGGTGCAATTACCAACCGCGATGAGTTTATTCGCGATGTCTGGCAGCGGGAAGCTGAAGGGTCTACAGGGTTTGAAAATCATATTGCCATTCCCCATGGTAAATCCTCGGCTGTCAGCCATACCACACTTGCCATTGGGCGTACCCAACAGGATATTCCCTGGGAAACACTGGATGGCAGCCATGTCCGCTGCATCATTTTATTTGCTGTTCGCCTGGAGGATCAAAATACCACACATATTCGTTTGTTATCTCAAGTTGCCAGTGCGCTGGCGGATGATGACGTAATCGCCCGGCTGCTGGCAGAAAATAATCCAAATAATATTATTCAGTTATTTAGCCAATACGCTGAAACAGATATCTGCTAACCCTACAAACTCATTATCTTTTTACTTAATAGCGGTAGTGAAAATAGTGAGAATAACTATCGAGAGTGATTATGAATATTGTTTGTGTTGCCGCCTGTACAGCAGGCATTGCCCATACTTATATCGCACGTGAGAAACTGATTAAAGGAGCCAAACAACTTGGGCACCAAATTAAAGTGGAAACCCAGGGAACTATTGGTACAGAAAATGAGTTACTGCCAGATGATATCGCTCAGGCTGATGTCGTGATTCTGGCAATAGATGTGAAAATAAAAGGTGAGGAGCGTTTTAAAAATAAACGTGTGGTGCGTGTTAAAACCGAGGTGGTGATTAAATCACCGGTCCAGTTTATTGAAAAAGTCGCGAAGTCATTAAGCCACGCCTGATCCTCACACTGGAGGGTTTTATCATGAAAGAAAATAAAACACCGGTTTCTCAGGAAATAAAGCGCCATTTATTAACAGGTATTTCCTGGATGATTCCCCTGATTGTCGCTGCCGGGATTTGTATTGCCCTGGGGCAAATCCTGGGTGGAACGGATGTCGGCAAAAAAGTGGATACAATCCCGTGGATGCTCAACCAAATCGGTGGCTGGGGGATGGGGTTAATCGTACCGTTAATTTGTGCTGCCATTGCTTATTCAATTGCCGATCGGCCCGGTTTTGCTCCGGGGTTAATTGTCGGGTTTGTCTGCGGGCAAATTCACACCGGGTTTATTGGCGGGATGCTGGGGGGTTTTTTGGTGGGCTACACCGTATTGCTGCTTAAACGGTACATAAAGTTACCGCAGTCCATGCAGGGGCTAATGCCCATCATGATATTGCCAGTGTTAAGCACCATTATCAGCGGGCTGTTGATGATGACCTTAATCGGCAAGCCTATAGCCTGGTTGCAGGAAGCGTTGATTCAGATGTTGCAATCCATGCAGGGCGGTTCCCGCTTTGTGATGGGCGCTATTCTTGGCGCGATGGCGACGTTTGATTTTGGCGGTCCGGTGAATAAAACCATGTCGCTGTTCGCCGATGGCATGCTGGTCAGTGGTGTTTATGGCCCGGAAGCCGTGAAGTTTGTTGGGTCGATTATTCCACCGTTTGGCATCACGCTGTCGTTCCTGCTGACCCGCCACAAATATACCCGTGCCGAAAAAGAGGCCCTGAAAGCCGCGTTCCCCATGGGCATTTGCATGATAACCGAAGGGGTAATTCCTATTGCCGCACGGGACTTATTGCGGGTGGTAGCCTCCTGCGTTGTTGCCTCGGCAGTCGCTGGCGGGCTGATTATGGTCTGGGGAGTGGAAAGCCCGGTTCCCCATGGTGGCATGTTTGTAGTGCCGTTATTCACTCATCCCTGGTTGTTCTGCCTGGCGCTGGGCATTGGCACGGTTATCTGCGGTGTCATGTTGTCGATTATCAAAAAACCAGTCACTGAACAGGATGAAGAGTTTGATGAACTCTCTGACCAAAAAGTGGATGACGACGAAATTACCTTCACCCTGGAATAAACGGAGCGTGCCATGTTTGCTGAAATGAAAACTCTGGTCGCACAGGCACAACAAGGGCATTACGCCTTGCTCGCCATCAACTGCGTCAATATGGAAACAGCAAGGGCCGCCATTCGTGTTGCTGAACAACACCGGGCGCCCATCATTCTGAATCTGTATCAGGCGCATTTAGCGCACTTTCCGGCAGATATCGCTTTCCCTCTGGTGAAATCGCTGGCCGAAAAAGCACAGGTACCGGTTACCCTGAGCCTGGATCATGGTAAAGATCCGGGCCACATTCACCGCTGCTTCCGGGCCGGATTTAGTGGGTTGATGATTGATGCCTCGGCTTTTCCGCTGGATGAAAACGTGCGACAAACCCGGGCGGTGGTGGAACTGGCTGCCAGTGCTGGTGTGTGCGTTGAAGGGGAACTGGGGCACCTGGGAGACGCACCGGTCTATAACCATGCCACGAATCGCGACCTGATGACCAACCCGGCAGATGTCGCCCCGTTTATTGCCAGAACCGGCATTGATTTGTTGGCGGTGTCTGTGGGAACAGCACATGGTATGTACCCGGAAGGGGTCATCCCGGCAATTGACTTTGACCGGCTGGCTGCTGTTTACCGTGAATCATCGGTGCCTCTGGCGCTGCATGGCGGGAGCGGTACGCCATTTAGTGAACTTGCCCGCTGCCCGCAATTTGGGGTGGCAAAAATCAACGTGGGCGCGGCGGTGTTTGATGCCGGGAAAAACGCCTTACTTCATACCCTTTGCCACGATAAAGACCGCGATATGGATGCGGTAATGGCCGCAATGGAAGAGGCCTGTATGGCTGCTATTGAGCCATATCTGGAAGCCAGCGGCGCTATCGGCAAAGCCTGATTATTCACTGTGTTACCTGTTATGCCAGCGTAATCCTGCCTGGCAGGGCTGGCTGTTACCCAAAAATGGAGAATGACGATGTTAGTGTCCATGCAACAACTCCTGAAATATACCCGCCAACACCACTTCGCGGTGGGGGCATTTAATGTGGCGGATAGCTGTTTTGTGCGCGCTGTAGTGGAAGAAGCAGAGGCCGCAAACGCGCCGGCGATTATCTCTATTCACCCCAGCGAACATGACTTTGTTGGCGATGCGTTTTTTGCCTATGTGCGGGACATTACCCTGCGCAGCCCGGTGCCCTTCGTGATTCACCTTGATCACGGGGCATCTATTGAACATGTGCAACGGGCGATTCAGTGCGGGTTCACATCTGTAATGATTGACGGCTCTCTGCTGCCTTATGAAGAGAATGTGGCGCTAACCCGCGAAGCCGTGCGCCTGGCGCATGCGGTTGGCGTGTCTGTTGAAGGGGAACTGGGCACGATTGGGCAAACCGGCACTTCTGTTGAAGGTGGTGTGTCCAAAGTCACCTATACCGACCCGGCGCAGGCGGAAGACTTTGTTAACCGCACTGGTGTGGATACCCTGGCCGTCGCTATTGGTACGGCGCACGGCATCTACCCGAAAGGCATGCAACCACAGTTACAGATGCACATTCTGAAAGATATTGCCGGGCGTACTTCCATTCCTCTGGTGCTGCATGGCGGCTCAGCTAACCCCGATGCGGAAATTGCTGAATCCGTCACGTTGGGTGTCGGGAAAGTAAATATCTCCAGTGATATGAAGTATGCCTATTTCCAGAAAGTGCGCGAGATTTTAAGCAAAGAAACCTGGTGGGATCCTAACGTTATCTACCCTGAGCCTATCAAGGCCGCGCGTGAAGTGATCCGCTACAAAATGAAGCTGTTCAATTCCGTGGATAAAGCCAGCCTGTATTGAGCAGGATGGCGGGTAACGGAGCTGGTTATCCATTGTGTGATAACCGGCCTGAATGTGATGACAAACCTCATGTCCGCACAGAACGAGAGGATGTCACCCAATAAAAAACCAGGAAAATCAATTTATTGATTTTCGGCTGCTAACTAAAAAGAAGGAAAACCACGCTTTTCCCTTCTTTTTCATCAATCTGTGGCGTGCTGATGCACGCCGTTTTTGCCTGAAGGGGGTGAACTGTGTTGCAGGCAGGGCTGGATATTGGTGGCACGAAAATCGCGGCGGTGGTGCTGGACAGCACTGGCCGGGAGTGCGGGCGCTGGCGGCAGCCCACACAAAAAAGCAGTTATGAGCAGTTTCTGGAAAGCGTGAGCCAGCTGGTGAATACCCTGCGCCAGCAGCTTGCAGAGCCTTTTTCACTGGGTATTGCGTTGCCGGGCAGTGTGTCGCCAGTTTCCGGGCGCATTCGTAACGCCAATATTTTAGTGCTGAACGGGCAACCGCTGGCGCAGGATTTGGCTACGCGCCTCGGGCAACCTGTTACCCTGGCGAATGACGCTAACTGTTTTGCGCTCTCGGAGGCCAGAGATGGTGCCGGTGCGGGGTACAGCAGTGTTTTCGGTATGACATTAGGCACCGGCTGTGGCGGTGGCCTGGTTTTCAATAACCAACTGATTATTGGTGGATACGGCTCGGCGGCGGAGTGTGGCCATATTCCTTTGCCGGGGTATCAACCAGAGAATGATGGCCCGGCTGTGCGTTGCTATTGCGGGCAGGAAAACTGTGCCGAAAGTTTTGTTTCCGGTACAGGCCTGGCGCGCGGGTATCACTTGCTGGCCGGGGAAGAAGTTTGTGGTGAGCAGGTGATAAGCCGTGCACAGGCAGGTGACGCAGCCGCGCTGCAGCAAGTTGCCCGTTTCCGCAGCCAGCTTTCTCGCCTGCTGGCGACAATAATTAACGTGGTGGACCCGGCAGTGATTGTGCTGGGTGGCGGGTTATCACAATCCCCACTGTTGCTGGAAGGTATGGCGCAACAGGTTGCTCCCCGGGTATTTACCGACCACTTCCAAACCCCGATTGTTACCGCTCAGCACGGGGCGAGCAGTGGAATGCGCGGTGCAGCATGGCTGGGCGCTGAACAGGGGGTGCGGTAACAAGCGGTGTTATGTGCCAACGGGCGAACCGCAATGGCAGGGCTGCAACGGTTGTGACAGGCGTCAGAAGGAAACGTGACTGTGGCAACAATTTCCTGTTATTGCCAAAAAAATCGTTGTCTAAACGCGCCAGCTGTGTTTGTATATTTTTTAACGTAAAAATAACACAACACAGGCCCCAAATGACTGCAATCCGCAATGCACAGGCTCTACTACTTACCGCGCTAACCGCCGCGGTAGTGGTCGTCGTGCGTGTGGTGGTGGTCGTCGGCAAAGCGCCGTAGGGTCTGAATCAACGCACGATTCCAAACCCCGCCGGCGCAAACCGGGCGGGGTTTTTACTTCCGACTCGCCCAACAACGCTGGCCCAGAAGAAAAAGGATACTGGAGCATGGCAACAACGGGCAGCAGCATATCGCAATCTCAGCGCATGACAGGCGCGCAGTTAATTGTTCACTTACTGGAACGGCAGGGGATAACCCAGGTCACCGGCATTCCTGGCGGTACCGTGTTACCGCTGTATGATGCATTAAGTGAAAGCAAACAAATTCGCCATATTCTGGCTCGCCACGAACAGGGGGCTGGTTTTATCGCCCAGGGAATGGCGCGAACCCAGGGAAAACCCGCAGTGTGTATGGCCTGCAGTGGGCCGGGCGCGACCAACCTGGTGACAGCCATTGCCGATGCCCGGCTGGATTCAATTCCACTGGTGTGTATCACCGGCCAGGTGCCGTCCGCAATGATTGGCACCGATGCGTTCCAGGAAGTGGACACTTACGGCATCTCCATTCCCATTACCAAACATAACTACCTGGTGCGCCATATCAGCGAATTGCCGCAGGTTATCAGTGACGCGTTCCGTATTGCTCAGTCTGGCCGCCCGGGCCCGGTATGGGTGGATATCCCGAAAGATATTCAGACGGCGGAAATCGACCTTGATTGCCTGCCTGAACCCGGTGTGCGCCAGGGGGCTCCGGCCTTTTCGGCTCAGGCAGTTAGTGAAGCGGCAGCGATGATTAACCAGGCAAAGCGCCCGGTACTCTACCTGGGCGGGGGGGCTATTGGGGCTGCAGAGCAGGCGCGCCAGCTGGCGGAAACAGCCAACCTGCCAACTACCATGACACTCATGGCGCTGGGTACGCTGCCTTCTCATCACCCGTTATCACTGGGGATGCTGGGGATGCATGGCGCAAGAAGCACGAACTACATTCTGCAGGAAGCAGATTTACTGGTGGTGATGGGGGCGCGTTTTGACGACCGCGCCATTGGTAAAACGGCAGAGTTTTGCCCCAATGCCAAAATCATTCATGTGGATATCGACCGGGCGGAACTGGGGAAAATCAAACAGGCCCATGTTGCCATTCAGGGCGATGTCAGTGAGGTACTGGCGCAGTTACTGCCCCAGGTGATGCCACAACCCCGCACCGAGTGGCGCGCGCTGGTGAATGATTTACAGCGCGAGTTTCCCACCCACTTCAGCAGTGAAGACCCGTTATCGCACTATGGCCTGATCAACGCGGTTGCACAGTGTGTGGATGACAACGCGGTGATCACCACCGATGTGGGGCAGCACCAAATGTGGGTGGCGCAGGCTTACCCGCTGAACCGCCCGCGCCAGTGGCTGACTTCCGGCGGCCTTGGCACGATGGGGTTTGGCCTGCCCGCGGCGATTGGCGCAGCACTGGCAGAACCAGAACGCACGGTGATTTGCTTTACTGGCGATGGCAGCCTGATGATGAATATTCAGGAAATGGCAACGCTTGCGGAAAATGGCCTGAATGTGAAAATCGTGCTGATGAACAACCATGCGCTGGGCCTGGTGCATCAGCAGCAAACTCTGTTCTATAACCAGAATGTTTATGCCTGTACCTATCCTGGCATGACGCAATTCATGCCGATTGCCGCCGGGTTTGGTCTGGCAACCTGCGATTTAAATGCCGCGCCTGACCCGCAGGCTGCACTGCGCGAGGCAATTTCCCGCCCGGGGCCGTGCCTGATTCATGCCAGCATCGACCCGAATGAAAAAGTGTATCCGATGGTACCGCCAGGTGCGGCCAATACTGAAATGGTGGGGGAATAAGCCATGCAACAACAACATTGTGAAGCCGTTATCCTGGAACTAACCGTGCGTAACCACCCGGGCGTAATGTCCCATGTGTGTGGTTTGTTTGCCCGCCGGGCCTTTAACGTTGAAGGGATTTTGTGTCTGCCACTGGAAAAGGGTGATCAGAGCCGTATCTGGTTGCAGGTGCTTGATGACCAGCGCCTGGAACAGATGATTAGCCAGATAGATAAACTGGAAGATGTGGTACAGGTTACCCGCCATGAAGCGGATCCTGGTGTGTTTAATAAGCTGGGGCTGTTTTTCCAGTAGCACTTTCCCGCCTGTTCTGGCACCCGGCCGGGAGATTCACTTCCGGCCGTTAGTTTTATGCGTGCCCGCCGTTCTGCCAGCCCGTCAATTTACTGCGTTACCGGTATTTTGCCTTTCCCCAGTTTATGTCGGGGTCTTCATGCGTGTTTTTAGAAGTTTTTACATATGGAAAAACGAATATGTTTTTGACTTTTTATATATGAAGCGCGACACTGCCTGCCAGTTACAGGAGAACCCATATGGCACAACTCACCCCGCTGGCATTATTCAAAAATCTGTCTGATGAAACCCGTCTGAACATTATTCTGCTGCTCAGAGAGATGGGCGAAGTGTGTGTGTGCAACCTTTGTAATCTGCTGAACCAGTCGCAGCCGAAAATCTCCCGCCATCTGGGTATGTTACGGGAAAGTGGGTTATTACTGGGCCGCAAGCAAGGGAAATGGGTGCATTACCGTTTGTCGCCACAAATACCCACATGGGCAGCGCAAGTGATTGAGCAGGCCTGGTTAAGTGAGCAGGAGACTATTCAGAGTTTAGCCCATGTTCAACGGGGGAAGAGTAGTACAGGCTGTGGTGTGTCAGTGTGTTAAGTATTTTCTGTTCATATTCGAATAAACATATTTAATAAGTTGAGCGGTACTGAGTGCCGGCTCATTTTTTATGGTGACTCAGAGCAGCTTTGCTGTTCTGCCTGGAGGAGTTATGTTGCTGGCCGGGGCTATTTTTATCCTGACTATTGTATTGGTTATCTGGCAGCCGAAAGGCCTGGGGATTGGCTGGAGCGCTATGCTTGGCGCAATACTCGCGCTGGTGACGGGGGTGGTGCAACTCAGTGATATTCCTGTGGTGTGGCATATTGTCTGGAATGCAACAGCGACCTTTATCGCCATTATTATCATCAGCCTGTTGCTGGATGAATCCGGCTTTTTTGAATGGGCCGCGCTGCATGTGGCGCGCTGGGGAAATGGCCGTGGGCGGCTGTTATTTACCTGTATTATTTTGCTGGGTGCGGCGGTCTCTGCGTTGTTTGCCAACGATGGCGCAGCGTTGATTTTAACGCCTATCGTTATTGCCATGCTGCTGGCGCTTGGGTTCAGCAAAGGTGCCACGCTGGCCTTTGTGATGGCGGCGGGTTTTATTGCTGATACCGCCAGCCTGCCGCTGGTGGTTTCTAACCTGGTGAATATTGTTTCTGCAGACTTCTTCCGCCTGGGGTTCAATGAATACGCCTCGGTGATGGTTCCCGTGGATATTGCCGCTATTATTGCCACCCTGGTGATGCTGCACTGGTTTTTCCGCAAAGAAATTCCGCCTGAATATGACCTTGCCCGCCTGAAAGACCCGGCGCTGGCCATTAAAGATAAAGCCACGTTCAATACCGGCTGGGTTGTGCTGGTGCTGTTGCTGCTGGGCTTTTTTGTCCTGGAGCCAATGGGTATTCCGGTGAGTGCCATTTCTGCGGTGGGCGCGCTGGTGTTGTTTGTGGTTGCGAAGCGGGGTCATGCCATTAATACCGGTAAAGTGCTGCGTGGTGCGCCCTGGCAGATAGTGATTTTTTCGTTAGGGATGTACCTGGTGGTGTATGGCCTGCGCAACGCCGGGTTGACCAGCCATCTTTCTGATATTTTGAACTGGCTCTCTGGCTACGGGCTTTGGGCTGCAACTCTTGGAACCGGGTTCCTGACCGCAATTCTTTCCTCCATTATGAATAACTTGCCCAGTGTGTTGGTTGGGGCGTTGTCGATTGATGGCAGTACAGCCACGGGCGTTATCAAGGAAGCGATGGTGTACGCCAATGTGATTGGCTGCGATTTGGGGCCGAAAATCACCCCAATTGGTAGCCTGGCGACTTTGTTGTGGCTACACGTTCTTGCGCAAAAGAATATGAGGATCACCTGGGGTGGCTACTTTCGCACTGGGGTAATCATGACATTGCCCGTTTTGTTTGTGACGCTGGCGGCACTGGTGCTGCGCCTTTCTTTCACTTTGTAATGAGATATTGCTATGAGCAACATCACCATATATCACAACCCCAATTGTGGTACTTCACGCAACACGCTGGAGATGATTCGTAACAGCGGCGCAGAGCCTGACGTTATCCTTTACCTGGAAACCCCGCCTGCGCGGGATGAACTGGTTAAACTGATTGCCGATATGGGCATTTCTGTGTGGGCATTGCTGCGTAAAAATGTTGAGCCATTTACCGACCTTGGCCTGGAGGAGGGGAAGTTCTCCGACGACCAGTTGATTGATTTTATGTTGCAGTACCCCATTCTGATTAACCGCCCGATAGTTGTGACCCCACTGGGAACCCGGTTGTGCCGGCCATCTGAAGTGGTGCTGGATATTCTGCCGGGTGAGCAAAAAGGCGCGTTTGCCAAGGAAGATGGTGAGCAGGTGGTAGACAACACCGGCAAGCGGTTGAAGTAAAGCCTGAGTTTAAGTAAAAAATAAAGGGCAATGGCTTCTGGTTACTGCCTGCGCCATTGCCTTATTTTTCAGCTCGCCTGGTCAGCAAAGGGGGCTTTGTTGTAAGGCCGGTGTAATATTCCGCGCCCGAGGCCTGTATCACCGCCTTCAGTGTGCGCCATTTTTTATTGTGGCAATATTTACGCTGTATTCAGGAAGTCATTTGGATAACGCCTGAACCCCGGGCAGTTAATCAATATGAGCGCAATGCTGCTGGATCACTTGTTCACCCAAAGAGCCGAATAATGCCCGGGTGGCTGAATGAAATGCCCGCAGTTGTGCAAATGCGGGCTGAATTAACTGGGGGTGTTTACGCGGTGTGAGCGTTAATTCGCATTCTGCCAAATGGCGGACAGCCTCAACGGCATTGTCGTTAATGAGCCGGGTTATTTCATCTTCAATTTCTTTAAGCCAGCGCCGCCGCTCTGCAATGAGAAAAGGCGCATTCAGGTTCAGCAAGGTGATGGTGTAATCTGCTTTAGCAGTGTCTGCTGCAGATAACCCACTTTTAGGCTGAATACTTCCATCCAGTGGTAAATAGACAAAATAGTCACGGCAGTTTGCTGACTGCGGGGAAATAAATAAATTTGGGTTATAGAGACTTCCTTTATGGTGCCCGGCAAATCTGGCTGAACCGGTATAGGTTTTTAAATCCTGATCTGAAAGGGCGCTGCGCAGCAGATTTAACTCATCGAACGTGCGAGTGGGAAAGAGGCTTTTGGGTTGTTCATGCTCGAAATGAGAACCAATGCCGTGGGTGTTTTGTATATCCGCTAAATTAAGCTCTGTATAACAACACAAACCAAATTGTTCGACCAGAAGTTGGTGAAATAACGTATTACGGTTATCTCTGAAGTTTTTCCAGGCGCGCCTCGCCGCATCGTGTGTTGCCGGAATACCATTATTGGCTTGTGCCGCCGCCAGGTTGGCGTTGCCGCGCACTTGTTTTTTTATTCTGCGCATTTCCCTAAGAACTCCTTACGCTGAATCGCTCTGTCTGCGGCTGCCAGGTCAGAATGATGTTCGCCCATCATCTCCTGAAGGCGTGCTCTGAGCGCCAGCGCCTGGGCGCTTTTCCCCATGCCAGATTCAATCATGACAAAGTACTCTTTGAGCATATCGCTGTGATTAAGCGGAGGGCGGGTATCCACACCCAAAACCTGGGTCAGCACATAATGGCTCTGCTCACCAAAAGTATTACCAAGTGGTTTATGAGCGGTGTGTTGGCCCAGAATTAAAATTTGCTCTTTTCTTACGGTGGTTAATACCTGGGGACTGTGAGTGGTAACAATAAATTGCAGGCCTGGAAATGCCGCTCCAAGGTTTTGTAATACAAGCTGTTGCCACTGAGGGTGAAGATGCATATCAACTTCATCAATCAGTACCATGCCTTGTGTTTTTACTACGGCATTTTCCTGAAGATGGCTGTTGAGGCGAACACAACGGTAGGCAATATCAGCGACCATACCCACCATATTACGGACACCATCGCTGAGCATGGAAACCGGAACATTACCTTGTTCAGGATGGCTGGCGATAATTTCTTTCGCCGTTGCACTATAACGAATATTGGACCAGCCAGATGGCTGCAGTACGGTATTAACTGCTGTTGTAATTGCCCTGAGCAGGCGGCTGCGTAATGTATTGCCTGAAACTAACGCATCAGATAACCCCGACTCTTCAAGGATTTTCATTTTGCGCTCAAGTTCAGCAATTGTTTCATCACGTAGCCAGACGGCAAATGCAGAATAGCTGGATTCTGGGTCCATACAATCGCGATACCCTTCAAACCGGCTGGATTTACTCAGTGAAGCAACTTTTAAGGAGGAGAGTTTTTTTTGTTTCCACAAACGGCCAGTGCCGTAATAACCAAATAAAGGTAATTCTGCTGGCTTATTATCCTGCACATCTTTCTGTAGTTGTTTAGCAAAATCTTTCAGGCTTTTGACTTGAGTGGTGCGGCCTTTCAGGGTGTTCCTCACCCGGCTCCAGTTTTCGGGAAATCCGCCAGGGTAATCCTGCCAGGTGGTGCAACTAATCGTTACCGGGAATTGGTATTCCATCGCGAAGGTATCATCAGCATCTTCCCGGGTATGTTTCGCCAGGTGAATTTCGTTGTCATGAACGCCACGATCAACCCCTGTTCCCAGTGCCGTGAAGAATTGACCATAGGCAATTGAAATGGCATCAAGAAGAGAGGTTTTTCCCTGGCCGTTCAGACCGACAAGAACATTTATGCCCGGACCAAATTCACATTCAAATTGCCGGAACCCTCTGAAATTTTCCAGAAAGAGTCGTTTCAATTTCATGATAGATAACCCACAGCCCTGAAGGTTGCACAATGTGATTGTTTAAAACGTTTGCAGTCTTCTGCCAGCAAACGTTTCAGGATGGTTATTCCCCTTCCCCCGGGAACAGGAACGGGTTGATGCTGCTGCGGGCAAAGCCTTCCTGCTCCATGCGGGCATCCAGCACCAGGGAGGCCAGGTCATCGGCAACGGCTTCGACGTTCGGGTCTTTTTCCTGGTAGAGCACCTTCAGATAGGTGCTGCAGTCACCACAGCTTTCCGCTTTAATGGCGGCCTGTTCGCTGTCCAGAGACCAGTAGTGTAAATCGCGGGTCTGCTCGCAGTTGCTGCATTTTACCCGCACCATGTGCCACTCAGTTTCGCACAGGTTGCAGTGCAGGTAACGCAGGCCATTATTGCTACCGATATGCACCATACTGGAGACCGGCATACTGCCACAGACCGGGCAAAACTGGCGGTGTTCGCCATATTCCGCGCGGGCTTTACCCGGAATTAACGCGGCCATTTGCGCCCAGTAGAGTGACAAGGCGGCCCAGATAAAAGGCGCTTTATCGCTGCTGACTGCCACAAAATCGCTGGCGAACAGGCTGGTTGCCATGCTCTCCAGTTCCTGCTCAGACGCCTTCTCCAGGTTTTCAATCACGGCCAGCGCCGGGCCGCTCATTTCAGGCTTCAGCTCGGCAATCAGTGAGTGCAGGAGTTTATGCCAGTGTTTATCACGCGGCAGAGTGTGAATATCCAGCGGCGGTTTACCACTTTCGGCCGCACTGGCAATCAGGCTGGTGAGGTCCAGTTGCAGTGGGTGGTCGTACAGCACCACTTCCTGGGCATGGGCAATCAGTGCGGCAAAGCGCAGGTAATCACCCAGCGGGTTACTCTCAGCCAGTTCGCGCAGGCGTTCTGCCCGGCGGTTATAAAGATTCTTGAGTCTGGGGAATAATAACGGCGGAATCATATCCGCCGTGCGTTTTTCGCTCTTCTCCAACTGATCTTGCGGAATAATGCGAATACTCATTCAGTTGATTTTTCCTGTTTCTGGCGTAATTCGCGGAACCAGCGTGGGTGGTGCTTTTTCGCCCAGGCGCTGGTAACCCAGCCCTCCACCATGGCGGTAATTGTCCCTTTCACCCACAGCGCCGCGTAGATATGCACCATGATAACCACAATCAGGGCCACTGCCGCAAATGAATGTACCAGTAATGCGGCACGAATGAGCGGAATCGGGAAGGCGCTGGCAAAATAAGGCCGCCAGATAACCACGCCACTTGCCAGTAGCAATAGCAGGCAAATAATCGCCGCCCAGAACACACATTTCTGGCCGAAATTATAGCGCCCGGTATCGCCAACCTCCTCATTTTTCGCAATTTTATGGATATTTTTTGCCCACAAAATGTCGTCGCGATTAATCAGGTTATGGTGCCAGTAACGGAAGAACATGATGATAAAAGACGCGAACATCACCACCCCGGCGAAGGGGTGGAGAATACGGGCCAGTTGCGGCGTACCAAAAATGTTCATCAGCCAGTTAAAGGAAGGGAAGAAGAACCCCAGCCCACTGACAGCCGCCAGCAAAAAACAGAACGCGGTTATCCAGTGGTTAATGCGCTCTGGCGCGGTGTAGCGCACTATTTTGTCGGACTTTTTCATTGGCGGCCCCCGTTATGGTTACTCTGGTGGCGGTGGTTGTCCTCGTCATCATCATCCTGGTCATCGGCCCGGTTCGGGCCAACTCCTACATAGTGGAAAATACTGGCGGCGAAGGTTGCCGCAAAGCCAATAGCGGCCAGCGGTTTCCATACCCCTTTCCAGAATTTCACTGTCGGGCTGATGGACGGGTTTCCCGGCAAGCCGTGATACAGGCCCGGTTTGTCGGCATGGTGTAACACATACATGACGTGAGTACCGCCAACGCCTTGTGGGTCATACAACCCGGCGTTATCGAACCCACGGGTTTTCAGCTCGCTGATGCGCTCACTGGCAACGTTTTTCATGTCTTCTTTGGAGCCAAAATGGATGGCGCCGGTCGGGCAGGTTTTCACACAAGCGGGTTCCTGGCCGACAGTCACCCGGTCCACACACAGAGTGCATTTGTAAACCCGGTTGTCGTCCGGGTTCATGCGCGGGACATCGAACGGGCAACCGGCAATGCAGTAACCACAGCCAATACACTGCTCAGACTGAAAATCCACAATGCCGTTGGCATACTGAATAATAGCGCCTTCCGATGGGCAGGCTTTCAGGCAGCCCGGGTCGGCACAGTGCATGCAGCCATCTTTACGGATTAACCACTCCAGTTTGTCGTTCTGCTCCACTTCGGAAAAACGCATCACCGTCCAGGATTTGGCTGTCAGGTCGGCGGGGTTGTCGTATACTCCCACGTTGTGACCGATTTCATCCCGGATGTCATTCCATTCCGAACACGCCACCTGGCAGGCTTTACAGCCAATACAGGTGGTGACATCAATAAGCTTCGCCACTTCCTGCTGGTGGTCCCGCGCTTGTGGCGCGGGGGTAACACCGTTGGTTGCGGAACGACGAATGATGTCTTGCGATTGATAAGCCATAAATCGTCTCCGTTACACTTTTTCCACGTTGACCAGGAAGGTTTTGAACTCTGGCGTCTGGGTATTGGCATCGCCCACGAACGGCGTCAGTGTATTGGCAAGAAAGCCTTTACGTGCCACACCTTCGTAGCCCCAGTGAATCGGTACACCGATGGTGTCGATGTTTTTACCATCCACTTTGAGGGTGCGAATACGCTTGGTCACCACCGCTTTGGCTTTGATATAGCCACGGTTAGAGGAGACTTTCACCATATCGCCATGTGCAATTCCCAGCTTGTTCGCCAGCTTTTCACCAATTTCCACAAACTGTTCTGGCTGCGCGATAGCGTTAAGCAGGGCGTGCTTGGTCCAGTAGTGGAAGTGTTCCGTCAGGCGGTATGTGGTGCCGACATACGGGAACTTGTCGGCTTTCCCCATGGCGTCACGGTCGTCGTTAAACAGGCGCGCCGCCGGGTTGGAGACCACTTTCGGATGTAACGGGTTGGTGCCAATTGGCGTTTCAAAAGGTTCATAGTGTTCCGGGAACGGCCCTTCCGCCATTTTGTCGATGGCGAACAGGCGGCCCATACCTTCCGGCTGCATGATGAACGGCCCGACACCACTGCCAGGTGCGGCTGTGCTGTAATCCGCGACATCCACGCCGCTCCATTTGGCACCATCCCATTTTAGTAACTGGCGTTTTGGATCCCACGGGTTGCCTTGCGGGTCTGCAGACGCACGGTTATAGAGAATGCGGCGGTTAAGCGGCCAGGCCCATGCCCAGCCCAGCGTATTCCCCAGCCCGGATGGGTCGGCGTTATCTCGGCGCGCCATCTGGTTACCTTCTGGCGTCCAGCTACCGGTGAATATCCAGCAACCGCTTGAGGTGGTGCCGTCATCACGCAGGTGGGCGAAGGTGGACAATTGCTGGCCTTTTTTCACCAGCACATTGCCTTTATCGTCAAGGATATCCGCCAGGGCTTTACCGTTGCTTTCCCGCGCCACTTCTTCGGTATCTGGCGCTTGTGGCGTAAGGTAATTCCAGGTCATGTTGAGCACTGGCTCAGGCACTGTACCGCCTTCACTGGCGTACATTTCGCGCAGACGCAGATAAATACCGGCGAGGATTTCGCCATCATTCAGCGCTTCGCCTGGGGCATCTGCACCTTTCCAGTGCCACTGCAGCCAGCGGCCAGAGTTGACGATAGAGCCATTTTCTTCTGCAAAACAGGTGGATGGCAGGCGGAACACTTCGGTCTGAATAGTGGACGGGTCCACATCATTCGACTCGCCGTGGTTTTGCCAGAATGTCGCCGTTTCGGTGTTCAGTGGGTCGATAGTTATCAGGTATTTCAGCTTCGACAGCGATGCCACGACTTTGTTTTTATTCGGGAACGACGCCACCGGGTTAAAGCCCTGGCAAATATAGCCATTCACTTTCCCCTGATGCATCATCTCGAAATACTGCAACACGTCGTACATCTTGTCCCATTTGGGTAACCAGTCGAACCCCCAACTGTTTTCTTTGGTGGCGTGTTCCCCGAAGAAGGCTTTCATCATGGAGACGAAGAATTTCGGGTAGTTGCCCCAGTAGTTTACCTGGCCGGGCAGCGTGGGTTTGGGCGTGCTGGCTTGCAGGTAGGTTTCCAGGCTGGTCTGCTTCTCACTCGGCAACGAGAGGTAGCCCGGCAGGCTCTGCGACAGCAGCCCCAGGTCCGTCAGCCCCTGAATATTCGAGTGCCCGCGCAGGGCGTTAACCCCGCCACCTGCCATGCCCATATTCCCCAGTAGCAACTGGATCATCGCCATGGTGCGGATGTTCTGTGCGCCTACGGAGTGCTGTGTCCAGCCGAGGGCATACAGGAACGAGGTGGTTTTGTCTTTCGCACTGGTTTCGGCAAGGTATTCGCACACCTGCAGGAAATCTGCCCTGGGTGTCCCGCAGATATTTTCCACCATCTCTGGCGTATAGCGTGAGACGTGGGTTTTCAGCAGGTTCCAGACACAACGCGGGTGGCTTAACGTGGTATCGCGCTTCGCAAAGCCCTGGTCATCCAACTCGTAATGCCAGGTGGTTTTATCGTATTTGCGGGTTTGCTCGTCATAGCCTGAGAACAGACCATCTTCGAAGCTGAAATCCTCACGCACTATCAGGCTGGCGTTAGTGTAGGCTTCGACATACTCGCGGTTAATTTTGTTGTTGGTAATCAGGTACAGCAATACGCCTGACAAAAATGCGATGTCAGTACCGGAACGGATTGGCGTGTAAAAATCAGCGACAGACGCTGTACGGGTAAAACGCGGATCGATAACAATCAGCTTCGCGCCGTTGCGGATTTTGGCTTCCATCGCCCAGCGGAACCCAACCGGATGCGCTTCAGCGGCGTTGCCACCCATTACAACGACAAGATCGGCGTTCTTGATATCCACCCAGTGGTTGGTCATGGCACCACGACCAAACGTCGGAGCAAGACTTGCTACCGTTGGTCCGTGTCAGACACGCGCCTGGTTGTCGACCGCCAGCATACCCAGCGACCGGGAAAATTTTTGGGTTAGATAGCCCGATTCATTGCTTGAGGCGGATGCGCACAGCATGCCGGTGGTGAGCCAGCGGTTGACTGTGGTGCCCTCAGCATTCTGCGCGACAAAGTTGGCGTCGCGGTCTTCCTTCATTAGTTTGGCGATGCGCTCAAACGCTTCTGACCAGGAAATACGTTGCCACTTATCAGAACCTGGCGCGCGGTACTCCGGGTATTTCAGGCGGCTTTCACTGTGGATAAAATCCACCAGACCGGCACCTTTCGGGCACAGTGCGCCCCGGTTTACCGGGTGATCCGGATCCCCTTCGATATGGAAAATTGAGGATTTTGCATTTTTTGCGCCGTCGCCGAGGCTGTACATCAATAGCCCACAACCGACTGAACAATATGTGCAGGTATTGCGGGTTTCGCGGCTGCGCAGCAATTTATATTGCCGGGTCTCCGCTAACGCTTCACCTGGGGCAAACCCCAGTGCCGCAGCTGTTGTACCTGCCATACCGCCAGCGCAGATCTTAAAGAACTGCCTTCTGCTGACCTGCATGGTTTACTCCTTGTTCGACATTGTCACGGTTATTTTCTTTTTTGCGGTGTGTGCCGCAAAGGTTCACACTATGCGAATAGTTAAATATCCCTGTATCCATCAAGGATAGTCTGAAAAGAATATCATAATGTTGCTAAGGCTGTTTTATTACGGTTAATACAAAGTGAAAAGAGAACCGGTTGACTACTTAGAAAATGTGGCAGAGTGCTCATCTGCCAGACAAATCCCGCTGTGGAAACGCAGTGATTTAACGCATGCGCAACCTGACTGGCTGGCAGAAGAAGTGCCGGTTGCACTGGTTTACAACGGTATTTCTCATGTTGTGATGATGGCTTCGCCAAAAGACCTGGAATTATTTGCCCTTGGTTTCTCTTTATCGGAAGGGATTGTTGAAACTTCACAGGAAATTTATGGCATGGAAGTTGTGCCATCCTGTAACGGCCTTGAAGTGCAAATTGAACTCTCCAGCCGCCGCTTTATGGGACTGAAAGAACGCCGCCGGGCGCTGGCCGGGCGCACTGGCTGTGGTGTGTGCGGTGTAGAGCAACTGAATGACATTGGCAAACCGATTACCCCGTTGCCTTTTACTCAAACCTTTGACCTGCGCTATCTGGATTCCGGGCTTGGCGGCCTGAAAACATTCCAGCCAGTGGGGCAGCTCACCGGTTGTACCCATGTTGCCGCATGGATGATGCCAGACGGCGTGCTTGCCGGTGGCCACGAAGATGTGGGCCGCCATGTGGCGCTGGATAAACTGTTGGGGCGTCGCAGCCGTGAGCACTGGCCGCAGGGTGCGGTGCTGGTGTCCAGCCGGGCCAGTTACGAGATGGTGCAAAAATCAGCTATGTGCGGTGTGGAGATTCTGTTCGCTGTTTCTGCCGCAACCACGCTGGCGGTTGAAGTGGCTGAACGTTGTAATCTGACGCTGGTGGGGTTCAGTAAGCCAGGGCGTGCTACGGTGTATACCCATCCGCAGCGGTTAGTTGCGGCGGAGTAATGGGTCTCGGGCTGGTGTGGTTATTTTGGTTCACTTGCAGTGGAACCAGCTGTTTCCGTTCACTTCCAGTGATGTGGTTAATGCGGCCTCACAGCCAGTGAACGTGTTAAGGGGCCCGCCCCTTAACAATCCGGTTTTTCGCGGGCGACCGGTGCTGCGCACTGCGTTCACCTCCGGGCAGTCAGCCTGCGGCCGGCTCGACTCGGCATCCATGCCTCGTTTCGCCTTATTCCGCCGTCCGGGCGGAATAACCTTGTCTTCCTTTCTGAGGTTCACCGGTCTTACGCGAACTGTCCCCGCTGCAAGTGACGGATTGTTTGTGTTGTGCTGAGTGGCTGTATGTTCTGTGCCTGGTATGTCTTTGTGTGTTTTTTGCTGGCAGATTACTGTTACTGCGGTGACTGTTCCGTTCACTTGCAGTGTGGTTGTTTCCATTCACTTGCAGTGTGTCAGTGTAGCGGGTTCCGTTCACCTGAAGTTAAGTGGCTAATGTGGCTTCACAGCCTGTGAACGGGCAAAGGGGGCTCGCCCCCTTCGCAATCCCCGTTTTCGCGGGCAACCGGTGCTGCGCACTGCGTTCACCTCCGGGCAGTCAGCCTGCGGCCGGCTCGACTCGGCGTCCTGCCTCGTTTCACCTTATTCCGCCATCCGGGCGGAATAACCTTGTCTTCCTTTCTGCGGTTCACCGGTTTTACGCGAACTGTCCCCGCTGCAAGTAGCGGATTGTTTGTGTTGTGCTGAGTGGCTGTGGGATTTGTGTGTTATCTGTTTTCTTTATTTTTTGCTGCGGGCTTACAAACGGGTGGGTTTGGGTGGCCTCTAAATCGTTGAGGCGTGCCTGGTGGCAACAGCAAGTCTGCCAGCACAGTATTGCTATTCGCCAGTTGCGTTGCGTTCTTCATCCCCTTTACATCTCCCTGCTTCCTGCCCCACAATGGTTAGATTGCTAATTGATTCTTGTTTGCGTTCTGTCTCCAGGGCCTTGCCGGCCATACACCTGATTCTGTTTTGTGAGGCGAGTTATGAAGCTTTTTATTTACCAACATTGCCCGTTTTGTTTGCGTGCGCAGATGATTGTCGGGCTGAAAAGTTTGCCCGTCGATATCGATATCATTATGGAAGGCGATGCTGAAACCCCAACCCGTATGGTAGGGCGCAAGGTGGTGCCCATTTTGCAAAAAGAAGATGGCAGTTATATGCCGGAAAGTATGGATATTGTGCACTATCTTGACAGCAAACAGGCACCTCTGGTGGCAACGGGAACAGTAGATGCGGCGATAGAAGCCTGGTGCAAACAGGTATCAAAAAGCGCGTTTAACCTTGCCGTGCCGCGTTTTACTAAGGGTGATTTTGCCGAGCTGGCAACGCCACAAGCTCGTGAGGCTTACCGCCTGCGTGAAGAAAAAGCATTTGGCGACCTGGAGCAACTGATTGCCGATACGCCCGCGTTACTGGCAGATGTAGAGCCTCAACTGGCGGCACTGGAGCCACTGGTTGCCGAACGCGACACTATTGATATTACTGATTTTATTTTGTTCCCGGTATTGCGCAGCCTGACTATTGTCAAAAATATCCACTTTGGTGACCAGGTGCAGGCTTACCTGGCGCGTATTGCGGGGGCAACCGGTGTAAGCCTGCTGACTGAGCAGGCCATGTAATAGCGCAACGCAACCAGGCTGCAACACTGTGCGGCCTGGTTGTTATCACCTGAACACTCAGGGCAAATAAAATACCGGTTTGAGTGTATCGCTTAACGGGCTGTTATCTGAGTGAGTTGGCATTACATCCCGCATATACTTCCACCACCGCTGGCAAACCTCAGTTTGTGCAACAGCGTCCCAACGTTCTTCTGATTCAATCTCTACTGTGGCAAACAGGAGATGGCGCTCAGCGTCGAGATAAATAGCATAGTGATGAGCACCGTGCTGTTTAAGAACCGCTTCCAGCTCAGGCCAAATCGGCGAATGGCGGTGTTGATACTCTTCATGTGCATCGGGGTTCACCTGCATAACAAATGCTTTACGGATCATAATGCCTCCAGATAAAGCGCCCGCACTTCTTCTCGTGTCGCGGTGCGTGGGTTACACGGCGCACAAGGGGCTGCCAGAGCTTTATCCAGCCAGCCTTCTATATCTTCCTGAGTCACACCCAGTTTGCTGAACCCGGTGGGAATGCCGACACGGGCTGACAGTTCGCGAATCGCTTCTATCGCTTTCTCACTGGCTAACTCCTGGCTCATTCCCTGCGTATTCACGCCCATGGCTTCGGCGACGCGCACAAAACGGGCTACGGCAGCCGGACGGTTAAAGTTTTCAATAACAGGCAGCAGAATTGCATTACACACACCGTGTGGCAGGTCGTGGGTTGCGCCTGGCTGGTGGGCCAGTGCATGTACCAGCCCCAGCCCGGCGCTGTTGAATGCCATGCCCGCCAGATACTGGCCATAAGCCATCATTTCGCGGGCTTCCAGGTCTTTGCCGTTATCAACCGCTTTTGGCAACCAGGTACTGATCAGGCGAATCGCTTCCAGCGCATTGGCGTCTGTCAGTGGGTGTGCGCCAATCGACACATAGGCTTCAATGGCGTGGGTCAGCGCATCCATCCCGGTAGCGGCGGTAACCGATGCCGGAATGTTGAGCATCACGCTGGCGTCATCGACAGCGAAATCCGGAATGATATTCGGGTCGATAATCACTTCTTTGACTTTGCGTTCACTGTTGATGATCACTGCGTTGCTGGTCATTTCAGCGGCGGTGCCAGCGGTGGTGTTGATCGCCACCAGGTGAACACCCGGGTTTTTCACTTTGCCTACCCCGGAATAATTGGTCGAAGGTGCCGGGTTAGCGGTTAAGATCTTGATGGCTTTGGCGGTATCAATTGGGCTGCCGCCGCCAAAGGCGATGATAAAATTACATTTTGCGTCCCGGAACGCCTTAAAGCCTTGTTGTACCAGTGCTTCTGTTGGGTTGGGGAACACCGCATCGAATAAATGGTATTCCATGTTGTGGTGTTTCATGGCGGCGAACAGGGAATCGAGCAGACCCAGTGTCACCAGTTGCCCGTCAGTGACTATCAGCGCTTTACCCCACTGTTTTCCTGACACCATATGAACCATATCCCCAATCGCACCTGCGCCATGCAGACTGATTTTGGGTAATGCCAGCATAAAACTCATGATAGTGCTCCTTACGCATTAAGGGCTTCAGCCATTGGCGTGACGCCAAAGCGTTTGCCAAGGGCTATCAGTTGTTCTGTGGTGATGGTTTGTTTCATTCCGCCCATCGACAATACTTTCACCAGAACCTGGGAAGATTTCTCTGCGGTATCTATCAAACCGAACGCTTCGTCTAAGTCAGGCCCGGTACCGAAGACACCGTGGTGCGGCCACAGCACCAGGCTGTGAGATTTCATTTGTTCTGCGGTGGCGCTACCAATGCCATCGGTGCCTGGCACCATCCAGGGCACAATGCCAATGCCGTTCGGGAACACCACCAGGCATTCCGTGCTGCCTTCCCACAATTTGCGGGTGAAGCTGGCAGCATTGAGTGGCAGAACATAAGTCAGGGCAATCAGGTTAGTGGCGTGGCAATGCATGATTACCCGGTCGCGGTCGCCTGAAAGCTGTTTACGCACGGCATGAGATTGCAGGTGCGCGGCCAGTTCAGAAGTGGGCAGGCCGCCTTCACTCAGGCCCCAGTGAATATGGTAAGCCATGCCGTCATCAGTAATGCGCAGCAGCACCAGGTTTGCGGCTGGGTCAATCTGTACATTACGGAAGAATTTGCCGGAGCCGGTGACCAGGAACCAGCATCCTGCCAGTTCTTTCGCGGGCTGAGTCAGTTCTTCGCAGCGTGGCTCTGCATAGAAGTCATTGCGATAAGGTTCCACATCTGCGGCGTCCACACGCAGGCTGATATTGCCGCCATTACGCTCATCCCAGCCTTTGAGCCACATATCACTGGTGGCTTTAACCATTCCGGTTACAAACCAGGAAGAAAGAATAGATTGCATGTGAACTCCTTAGCGTTGACGTAAAACGTCGTTTTCATAATGGCGAACGGTGGTGAGCCAGGAGGCATCAGCCGGGGTATCGTGTTGCTGGCAATAACGTTCCCAGACTGCCTGCCATGGCAGTGATTTTTGCTCTTCGAGCAGCGCCAGGCGTGCTGTATAGTCGCCTTCCAGCTCTAGCTGGCGCAGTTTTGCGGTAGGTTCCAGTAAGGCGCGCAACAGGGCTTTTTTCATATTGCGGGTGCCAATCACCCAGGCGGCGATACGGTTAATCGAGGCATCAAAGAAATCGAGACCAATGTGTACGCGGTCGAACAAGTTGTTGCGCACAATTTCACTGGCGATGGCCTGGGTTTCATCATCGAGCAGCACAACGTGGTCGCTGTCCCAGCGTACCGGGCGGCTGACGTGCAGCAACAGGCGCGGCACATACAACATGGCGGCGGATATTTTGTCGGAGATAACTTCGGTTGGGTGGAAGTGGCCGGCATCCAGGCACAGTGCGGTCTGGCGACTGGTGGCGTAACCCATGTAGAACTCGCTGGAACCTACGGTGTAGCTTTCTGCGCCAATACCGAACAGTTTGCTTTCTACCGCATCGATATGGTGAGCCGGGTTGAGTTTTTCACTGATGATTTCATCCAGCGCGGCCAGTAAACGCTGGCGCGGGGCGAGGCGGTCTACCGTGATGTCTTTCATGCCATCCGGGATCCAGATATTCATCACAGAGGGTGTGCCCAACTGTTCGCCAAAATAGGCGGAAATACGGCGGCTGGCTTTGCAGTGATCAATCCAGAACTGGCGGATTTTGTCGTCCGGGTGGGACAGCGTGAAGCCATCGGCACTCAGCGGGTGCGAAAAGCAGGTGGGGTTAAAATCCAGCCCCAGTTTTTGCGCTTTCGCCCAGTTCACCCAGTTGGCGAAATGTTCTGGTTTTATCTCATCGCGTTCAACAGGTGTTGCTGATTCCAGATAAATAGCGTGCAGATTCAGGCGTTTTGGCCCGGGGATCAGGCTCATCGCTTGTTCTAAATCGGCCCGTAATTCTGCGGCGGTGCGTGCTTTCCCCGGGTAATTACCGGTGGCCTGAATGCCGCCAGTCAGCGCGCCTTCCGGGTTTTCAAAACCCACGACATCATCGCCCTGCCAGCAGTGCATGGAAACAGGCAGGCGGTCCAGTTGTTGCAGGGCTTTCTCAGCATCCACACCCGCTGCAGCAAAGCGTTGTTTTGCCAGTTCCCAGGCTTGATCAAGTTGAGTGCTCATGCGCAAAGCTCCTTATTCGGTTGAAGTTGTTGTGGAAACTGCGCGACATAGCGGGCAATTTCACTGTCTGAATCGGGTTGGAAATGGGTAAGTGGTTGGCTGCTGAACACCACATAGCGGAAGTCATCGACATCGTGGATGTCATCCAGCGCCATGAGCTGGCAGCCGATATTGCCCAGAGTCGAGGCTTCAGTTGGGCCTGCGATAACAGGTATGCCGCAGGCGTCAGCACAAAGCTGGTTAAGGAAATGGTTCTGGCTGCCACCGCCAACAATATGCAGTGCATCGAACGGGCGATTGCGCAGATTGGCCAGTTCACGCAGGGTGTCTGCGTAGAGCAACGCCAGGCTGTCGAAAATGCAGCGCGCCAGTTGAGCATCATCTTCAGGAATTGCCTGGTGGGTTTCCCGGCAGGCGGCCTGAATTTCCCGCCCCATATTGTCCGGGTTGATAAAACGGTCATCGTTGGGGTTAATCAGCGAGCGGCAGGCGGGGAGCGCTTTTGCCCGCTCAATCAGGTCTGGTAAATCAGTGACCTGGTATTCACGGCAGACACGTTGCAGTAACCACAGGCCCATAATGTTTTTCAGCACCCGGTAGCGCCCTTCAGCGCCGCCTTCATTGGTGATGTTCGCGGCCAGTGCCGCCGGGTTGGTCCAGGGACGACGGCTTTCAAAGCCCATCAGAGACCAGGTGCCAGACGAAATCCAGGCGGCGTTTTTGCTTTGCAGGGGCACAGCAAGTACGGCGCTGGCAGTATCATGGGTTGCGACAGAAACCAGTGGAATACGTTTCCCTTCGCGGCATACCCAGTGGCCAATCAGGTTGCCGGGGTGGGTGGGGGCGCCAAACCAGTGGGCTGGCACGCCTGCCCAGCCCAGCAGTTCCTGGTCCCAGTTATCGGTGTTGATATTCACCAACTGTGTGGTTGTGGCGTTGGTGTATTCCCAGTTGAGGTTGCCGGTAAGGCGAAACGCCAGGTAATCGGGGATCAACAAGGCATGGGCTACCTGCCCCTGCAGTTCCGGTTGTTGTTCAGCCAGTGCTCTTAGTTGGTACAGCGTATTGAATGGCAGAAACTGGATGCCGGTTTTGCGGTAGATAACCTCTTTACCCAGCGTGTGAAATGCTCCGGCCATCACGCCATCTGTGCGGCTGTCACGGTAGGAAACCGGCAGGCCAACTCGCTGGCCGTTGGCGTCAATCAGGACAAAATCCACGCCCCAGGTATCAATGCCAATGCTGTCTACGGTAATGCCGTGGTCGCAGACTTGTTGCAGACCCGTGCGAATTTCCTGTTCCAGCTTATCCACATCCCAGGTATCAAAGCCGTCAACCGTTTTCAGGCAATTAGCGAAGCGGTGAATTTCTGTTAACGCTATCTGGCGCTGAATGTTGTCGTAGGTTGCCAGCATTACCCGGCCACTTGAGGCGCCCAGGTCAACCGCGACGCAATGGCGAATCGTCATGTTGGGTATCCTTTCTGAAGTTGATACCCGCCAGTCTACGGAGTGGCTGCCTTTGCCACCTTTTTACCAATGACAACGGAAAATTGGGGCTGGCAAACAGATAAAGTTGAACGTGAGGCACTTCACAGTTTGCTGTTTAACCGTGAAAAGTATGTGGTGTGATGCTTTCCACAGTTTCGAAGAATACCCGCTGTTTCTTGAAAAAATGGCGCAGAACTGCGTTTTTCACGTCAAAAACTTAAGGTGACAACCGCAGTGCTTATCTACTATCAGTCCACACTTAACTCCGTGTGGGAGGTAATGATGACGGTATTACATAGCGTTGATTTTTTCCCATCGAAGGGGGCTTCAGTAGCAATTGAACCCCGGTTGCCACAGGTGGCATTTCCGGAACATCACCATGATTTTTGTGAAATTGTGATTGTTGAGCATGGAACTGGCACTCATATTTTTAATGGTCAGCCTTATACCCTGAGTGGTGGTTCTGTGTGTTTTGTGCGCGAGCATGACCGGCATTTATACGAACATACTGAAAATCTGTTTCTGACCAATGTGTTGTACCGTTCTCCTGGCGGGTTCAGTTTTTTATCCGGTCTGGAAAAGCTGTTGCCGCAGGAACAGGATGGCTTTTATCCCTCGCACTGGCGCGTCAGCCAGAACGTGTTACAGCAAATAAAACCCTTATTGAACCAACTGGAACTTGCAGGTGATAACCCCGAAATTAACGCCGTTGCCTGCAGAGAAATGGCATTTATGCAACTGCTGGTTTTGTTACGCCAGGGCAGCCTTGCCCAGAATCACCCCAGCCCGGACGGCCGGGTGGACCAGCTACTAAGCTGGCTGGAGCAGCACTTTGCTGAAGATGTTTGTTGGGATGTGCTCGCAGAGCAGCATGCGCTTTCATTACGTACATTGCACCGCCAGCTTAAACAGCGCACCGGGTTAACACCTCAGCGCTATCTGAACCGCCTGCGGTTGATCAAAGCGCGCCATTTATTGCGCCACTCTGAAGACAGCATTACCAATATTGCCTACCAGTGCGGGTTTGGTGACAGTAACCATTTTTCGACGCTGTTTAAACGCGAGTTCACCTGGTCGCCACGGGATATTCGCCTGGGGCGCGACACACAACTGCAGTAACGCGAAGATTATCACCGATTTTTTAGTAGGAAGCATCAATAATGCCTGTTGCGTGATAACCGGAGCGGTACTGTGTCCTGCCATTTGATCCTGAAAAAAAATGATTTTTTCACTTCCGCTACTCAGCCTGTCGTAGTGGCGGACCGCTATCCGCAAAATGTCTTTGCCGAACATACCCATGAATTTTGCGAACTGGTGCTGGTGTGGCGTGGTAATGGGCTGCATGTGCTTAACGACCGGCCTTATCGCATTACGTGTGGAGACTTGTTTTATGTCCGGGCGCAGGACCGGCACAGCTATGAAGTGGTGAACGACCTGGTGTTACACAATGTGATTTATTGCCCGGAACGGCTCACGCTGAATGTGAACTGGGATGAATTACTTTCGGGTGAGAACACCACTTGTTCTGATCCGCGCTGGCGGCTGGACAGCCAGGGGATGGCCCTGGCAAAACCACTGATTGACCACCTGGAAAATGAAACCTTGCGCCAGGAAGACAGCCTTTCCGGCTATGCCGTAGAGAGTTTGTTTTTGCAATTACTGGTAACGCTGAAACGCCACCGTTACCAGCCAACACAAACTCCAGGCTCGGGGGAAAACCTCGATTTCCTGATGGCGGCACTGGGCCAGAGCCTGGATTCGCCATTTGATCTGGCCGAGTTTTGTGGCCGCCACCAGTTATCTGAACGGGCGCTGCGCCAGTTATTTCGCCAGCGCACCGGCATGAGTATCAGCCAGTATTTACGCCAGCAGCGCCTGTGCCACGCACAATATTTATTACGGAATACGGAGTTGTTAATCAGTGATATTGCCACACGTTGTGGTTTTGAAGACAGTAACTACTTTTCCGTGGTTTTCACGCGAGAAACAGGCATGACGCCACGGTTGTGGCGCCAGCGTTAAGTTTGCGGCAGGGCCGGATATTCGCTTTATTGCGCCATACCCAGGCCCACAATATTGGCAGCGATAATAATTACCACACAACCCACACTCAGCACACCCACCGGGCGGCGGCCCGCATTGTTCCACTCTTTGAGTACCAGCCCGACCAAACCACCACACAGCACATAGAAGCTCATATGCAGCATCCAGCTCATATAGTCGTACTGCGCCGGGATGCGGGCGTGGCCCCAGGCATAGAAGAAGAACTGCAGGTACCACATTAATCCACCCAGCATGGAAAGTAACACGTTGGTGATAATCAGTGGCTTAGCCAGTGAGAAATCAGCTTTGACAGAGAGGTCTTTCACTTTTGCCAGACGAACAAAACAGAAGCCAAGGTTCACTACTGCACCGCCGCCCATGATGATGACATAGCTTGGCAGAGCCGTGTACAACGGATCAATGCCTAATGCCGCCGCGGCTTCGTGCATCGGTTTGGCGGCATCCATGGCGAATGACATCCCGGCAGAGAATATCCCGCACATTACGGCGAGGAGCAGGCCTTTTTTCAGGTTAAAGTCTTCCGCTTTGATACCCATTTTGCGTTCTTTTAACTGGCCTGCACGGGTCACGATAGCAACGCCAATCACAGCGACCAGAACGCCTGCCAGCGTCATTCGGCCGCCTTCAGTCCCAATCAACACCTCAAATTTGCCATTGAGAATGGGCGTCATTAGCGTACCGACAATCAGCGTAATACCGATGGCGATTCCTATCCCCATCGACATCCCGAGGTAACGCATTGTCAGGCCATAGTTAATGTTCCCGATGCCCCACATTGCGCCGAACAGGAATACAGGCAGCAGTGTCGACAGGCTGAATGAACTGTAATAAGCCCAGAAGTGAGGCAACAAAATGGCGCTGACCAGCCAGGGCAGCACAATCCATGAAACTATCCCGCCGACCGACCACATGGTTTCCCATGACCAGTTTTTTACTTTCTTAAAAGGGGCGTAAAAGCAGGCCGCGCTGGCTGCGCCAACCAGATGCCATAAAATCCCCATGGTAATGGCGTCATTCATCCTCAAACCCTCGTTGTTATTGAATGCCGGGCGCGTAAATGCACCTGATACTGGCGAGTGTATGGGGCGGCGTCATTACGAACCTTCAGGCAAATGACGCAGGGTGATGAAAGCTGGCAAAAATCAGTGGGTGGGCGCGATGAAGATCACAATTCAGTATTTTGGTGAATAATTTGCGGTAAATTCGAGTCTTTTTGCTCGGTTAAACGCCGCCTGTCATCAAAAGCCCGCCAGTAGCCTGAACTGGCGGGCAGAATCCATTACATCACACCCAGTAAGCGGGGCAGGAATAATGTGATTTCAGGTACAAAGGTAATCAGCAGCAGCACACCAATAATGGCAGCGTAGAAAGGCATTAACGGGCGGATGACGTCTTCTACTTTTACCCGGCCGACACTGGCGCCGACATACAACCCACTACCAACAGGTGGCGTGATCGTCCCGATCGCCAGGTTGTAGATCATGATGATCCCAAAATGCACCGGATCGACACCCAGTTTTACCATAATCGGCAGCAGGATCGGCGTGAAAATCAGAATGGCCGGGCCGATATCCATAAAAGCGCCAATCACCAGTAAAAATGCCGTAATCACCAGAAGAATAACGATTTTGTTCTCGGATATGCCCAGTAATAATTTGCTGAGCGCCGCCGGAATACTGGTTATCGACATGGAAAATGACATGGCAGAAGAGGTGGCAAGCAGGAACATAATAATGCCGGTCATAACCACGGTTTGCACAAAGACGCCGGGTAAATCTTTCAGCGCCAGGGTTTTGTATAACACCAGAGTCAGAAACAGGGTATACACCACCGCAATGGCGGAGGCCTCAATGGCGGTAAAAATCCCCATCACAATACCGCCTACGATAATCACAATCAGCAACAGGCTGGGTACGGCCTCCAGCGTTACTTTCCAGGCAACCCCTTTTTGCAGGGCGAAAAAGACACGGTAGTTGTTACGCTTAGCCACCACAAGTGTTACCAACATGCAGCCCACACCCCACAGGCAGCCTGCTACCATACCGCCAGCAAACAAGGCGGCAATAGATGTTCCGCCGCTTGCCAGCGCATAGAGAATGAATGCGGTAGTCGGTGGGATTAACATCCCCGTGGGCGCGGAAGCAATGTTAACGGCCGAAGCGAATCCCCGGTTATAACCTTCTTTAGCGCTCATGGGCACCATCACACCGCCAATAGAAGTCGAAGCGGCAATGGCCGAGCCGGAAATTGCACCAAACATCATATTGCCGACGATGTTGGTATAAGAGAGTGAGCCTGGCAGCCTGCCAGTGAACAGTTTGGCAAAATTTACCAGCCGGGTGGCAATTCCGCCGCTGTTCATGATGACCCCGGAGAGAATAAAGAAAGGGACAGCCAGCAAAGAGAAGCTGTCCAGGCTGGAAAACATTTTCTGTGCGGTGGCAAACATAGCGATATCAAATGGCAGAACCAGCAGCATGGTGCTGCAGGAGGCCACCACAATACAGATACCAATGGGCGCACCTAACCCCAGAAGCACCACAAACACAGCGATTAACAGCCCGGAGGCCAGCACGGGATCAATCATGGTTTTCCTCCAGAGACGGGGTAGCAGTGTGTGGCACACCACGTAAATTTTTAACGGTCGCAGCAATGTTCAGGATGCTGTAAATGATGATAAGCAGGCCTGAAACCGGCAGAGCGTAGTAGACCTGGCCCATAGGAATTTGTAGCACCGGTGATACCTGAAGCATGGAAATACCGGCGATTTTTAACCCGCCAATAATCAGGATATAGAGTGAGAAGAGCGCAAAAGTCAGTTGCAGCACCAGCATCCACCAGGCACGCAGGTGCTCAGGCGCCTTATTAAGCAGCAGTGTCAGGCTGATATGTTCCTGTTTCCCGCACACGTAGGCCATGCCCAGCATAGAGAGCCATACCAAAGAAAAGCGCAGCAGTTCTTCAGTCCAGATGCTGGGCGCGCCTATGACATAGCGGCTGATTACCTGCCAGCAAACGACTACCACCATCATGGCGAGCAGGGTGCCACCCACAATTTCCAGACCGCGGTCCAGCATGCGTCGGATGTTATTCATAACCCCTTCCTCTTGTGTGATTCCATTGCGCGGATTTGTTGATACAGGTCATTCAACGCAGGCTTGCTCTCCAGGTTTTGGTAAATGGGCTGGACAGCTTGCTGGAATGGTGTGAGGTCAATATCGTTGAACACCACACCAAACTGGCTGACGGCGAGCTGTTTGGTGTCTTCAATGGCTTTATCCCACGCCGCTTTTTCGAACTCGATTGCGTCTTTCACGGCCTGCTGCACAATCGCCAGTTGTTCCGGGGTCAGCTTTTCTTTGGTGAGGTTGCTCATCAGCAGGATATCGGGAATACGGGTGTGCATATCGTAGGTGTAATAACGCGCCACTTCGCCGTGACGGGCGATAGTCAGTGCGAATTCGTTATTCTCGGCACCATCCAGAATGCCTTGCTGGAGCGAGGTGTAAACTTCAGCCTGGCCCATGGCAATGGGTGATGCACCCAGTAGCCGCAACGTGGTGATGGCGGTTTCACTCTGCATAACCCGGATTTTTTTCCCTTTCAGGTCGTTAATGCTGCGAATGGGGCCTTTGCTCATATAAAAATTGCGTGCGCCGGAATCGAACCAGCCAATACCGGTGAACCCTTGTGGTGCGGTGGATTCATACACCGGCCGCATAATGTTCGGGTTGTCCATCACGGCATAGAAATGCGCTTTGCTGTTAAACAGATATGGCAGAGAAAACACACCATAGTAAGGTGAAAAGCTTTCCAGTAAACCTGAAGAGACCTTGGTGATATCCACAACACCCACCTGTGCCAGCTCTACCAGTTCGCGCTCGCCGCCCAGTTGCCCGTCTGGAAACCAGAGCACTTTAATATCACCATGAGTGCGTTGTTCAATCTGCTCGCCCAGGTAATGCAGCGCGTCTTTAACTGGCTGGCTGTTTTCTGCGTAGGCAATGCGTAAGACAGTTTCTGCGTGGCCGGGCAGGGAGAGAAGCAGGGCGAACAGGCAGGGTAAGATATTTCTGATATTTGGTTTCATATAAATCAGTCCGTTATTTTATTTTCGCCATTAAAGTGAAATGTACGTTGAAACCGGGGGGAATAACCTTTGTAGTTTTGCCAGCAACAGGTAAAAACTGGCGAGAAAAACAGGGTACTGGCGGGGGTTGTCACACTTTTACCTTTCACTACGCCTGGCGTTTTTTTCATCATGGTGGTGAAAAACCACACACTCTATACGGCATTGATAATCATTTTCAATATCATTTAAGTAACTATAATGACCAAACTGATTACGCGGCGCTAACAGCCGCCCGACAATAATGGAGATGAGAACGATGAGTTATACACTGCCATCCCTGCCTTATGCTTATGACGCGCTGGAACCGCACTTCGACAAAATGACGATGGAAATCCATCATACTAAGCACCATCAGACCTATGTGAATAACGCGAATGCTGCGCTGGAAAGCCTGCCAGAGTTCGCTTCATTATCTGCTGAAGAGCTGATCACCAAACTGGCTGAATTACCGGCAGACAAGCAAACTGTTCTGCGTAACAACGCGGGTGGCCATGCTAACCACAGCCTGTTCTGGAAAGGCCTGAAAACCGGTACCACTCTGCAGGGCGACCTGAAAGCGGCCATCGAACGTGATTTTGGTAGCGTTGAAAGCTTCCAGGAAACATTTGAAAAAGCGGCTGCAACCCGTTTTGGTTCTGGCTGGGCCTGGCTGGTGGTAAAAGATGGCAAACTGGCCGTGGTTTCTACCGCTAACCAGGACAACCCGCTGATGGGTGAAGCTATTTCTGGCGCTTCCGGCTTCCCGATTATTGGCCTGGATGTATGGGAACACGCTTATTACCTGAAATTCCAGAACCGCCGCCCGGATTACATTAAAGCATTCTGGAACGTAGTTAACTGGGACGAAGCTGCTGCCCGTTTCGCATCAGTGAAATAATCATGGTTCGATAGATAATCCCGGAGCTTTACAGGTGCTGGAGCCCGGCACAGTGACTGCACCACAGGGAGCGTGGTGAACAGGCAATGGCATACCAGCCTGCTCCGGAGATTGTTCCAGCGTAAAAGAAGAAGGCCCGCATTTGCAGGCCTTCTTCTTTTTATAGAACGGGATTAAATATCATTAAACTCACGTACCAGACGGCCTGTTCGGGTACCGCTCCGGGTCGGCATCCTGCCTCCCGTCGCTCTGCCTGCGTCCTGCAGGCAGCCCCGGTCCGCCAGACACGCCTCAACGATTTAGAGGCCACACCCACACACCCGCCTGTCATATCTCAGCAAAAAACACACAAAGACATACCAGGCACAGAACATACAGCCACACCAGACAACACAAGAAAATAGCCACTGGCAGCGGGGACAGTTCGCGTAAGACCGGTGAACCGGAGAAAGGAAGACAAGGTTATTCCGCCCGGACGGCGGAATAAGGCGAACCGAGGCATGGATGCCGAGTCGAGCCGGCCGCAGGCTGACTGCCCGGAGGTGAACGTAGTGCGCAGCACCGGTCGCCCGCGAAAAACCGGATTGTTAAGGGGCGGGCCCCTTAACACGTTCACAGGCTGTGAAGCCACATTAACCACATCACTTCAAGTGAACGGAACTTTCACCGAACCGGCATCAGTGCAAAGTGAACGGAAACCGCCACACAGCCACACTGAAAAGTTCACCACACTGGCATCAGTGCAACCCCCCCCAGAACAATCCCCCACTAAATTCCTGTTGCAATCCTGCACCTGACAAGCGAGCCTTTATTAAGACCGCCCGTGCTTGCAAGGAGAGTAGTATGCGTTACCCCGTCCAGGTTTATACCGGCACCATCAAGGATTACCCCGGCAGCCGCCCCAGTGCTATTGCCAAATACCAGCGTGAAGGTGAACTATTGCTGACTCCTTTGGGCCTGGAAGGCGACAGCCAGGCAGAAGTTGGTATTCACGGCGGGCCGGATAGGGCGTTGTGCCACTACCCCCGGGAGCATTATGAAGCCTGGGCTCAGTCTTTCCCGGAACAGGCTGGTTTGTTTGCGCCTCCGGCACTGGGAGAAAACCTTTCCACCACCGGGCTGACCGAGCGCAATGTGCACATTGGCGATATTTTTTGCTGGGGCGACACGCTGATTCAGGTCACTCAGCCCCGTTCGCCATGTTTTAAACTGAACTTTCATTTCGGCATTAGCGACTTTTCCCGGCAAATACAGGAAACCGGGCGCTGTGGCTGGTTGTATCGTGTGGTCAGCCCTGGAAAAGTGTATACGGATAAGCCGCTGGAGCTGGTCTCTCGCGTAAGTGATATCTCGGTTTACCAGGCCGCAGCCATTGCCTGGCATATGCCGTTTGATGATGAACAGTACCACCTGTTGTTAAGTGCTGCCGGGTTGTCTGCCTCCTGGACGAAAACCCTGCAGAAACGCCGCCTCACAGGAAAGATTGAAGACTTCTCGCACCGTTTGTGGGGTAAGAAAAGCTGAATGGTGGTAACTGATAAGCGCCCTGTAAGGGCGCTTTATATTGATGAAAAAGAAGGAAAAAGCGTGATTTTTCCTTCTTTTTAGTTAGCGGGTGAAAATCAATGGATTGATTTTCCAGGTTTTTTTATTGGGTGGCTTCCTCTCGTTCTGTGCGGACATGAGGTTTGTCATCAGACTCAAGCGCCCGGTGCGGGCGCTTTGGAAAAGGCGGGTTATCAGGCAGCATCAGGGTGGTGGGGCACACTACTGAGTGTATGGTGAATTTCCGCACCTGCCTGCACCAGTGAATCGCGGCTGATATCCTTGATGGTGTTGGCGCCAGTCAGTGTCATGGCAACCCGCATCTCTTTTTCAATCAACTGCAACAGGTTTGCCACACCTGCTTCGCCGTGGGTTGCCAGCGCATAGAGATAAGCGCGCCCCAGTAAGGTACTGTCGGCACCCAGCGCAATCATGCGTACCACATCCAGCCCATTGCGAATGCCGCTGTCGGCCAGAATAGTGATATCCCCTTTTACCGCATCGGCAATGGCGGGCAGGGCGCGGGCAGAAGAGAGCACGCCGTCCAGTTGCCGCCCACCATGGTTAGAAACCACAATGCCATCGGCACCAAAACGTACTGCGTCGCGGGCATCGTCCGGGTCGAGGATCCCTTTGATTACCATTGGGCCATCCCAGAATTCACGGATCCACTCCAGGTCTTTCCAGCAAATTGATGGGTCGAAATTTTTTGCCAGCCAGCCGATATAATCTTCCAGTCCCGTGGGTTTGCCCAAATAAGCGGAAATATTCCCTAAATCATGAGGGCGACCAAACAGGCCCACATCCCATGACCAGGACGGGTGTGTTACCGCTTGCCAGTAGCGGCGTAGTGCGGCATAGGGGCCGCTCATACCTGAGTGGGCGTCACGGTAACGCGCGCCAGGTGTTGGCATATCTACGGTGAATACCAGCGTTGTGCAGCCGGCGGCTTTGGCGCGTTCCAGAGCATTACGCATAAAACCGCGGTCTTTTAACACATATAACTGGAACCACATTGGCCGGTTAATCGCCGGGGTGACTTCTTCAATAGGGCACACTGAAACAGTGGACAAGGTAAACGGAATGCCGTGTGCCGCTGCCGCGCGGGCTGCCTGAACTTCGCCTCGCCGGGCATACATGCCACACAAACCCACCGGGCCAAGAGCAACTGGCATACTAAGGGTTTCGTTGAACAGTTTCGTTTCAAGGCTCAGCTCAGCCATATTGTTCAGGACCCGCTGGCGCAGGGCAACGTCCGATAAGTCTGCGACATTGCGTTTGAGCGTATGTTCGGCATAGGCTCCGCCATCAATATAGTGAAACAGAAATGGTGGTAATTTGCGTTGCGCTGCGGCGCGATAGTCGCTGGCGGCAGAAATAATCATGCTTCATTCTCCCTGGGAATAATCAGTGTCAGTATCAGGCAGGCGAGTAACCCGTGCCTGGCGGGCTTCGTCTTCATCCAGCCGTTTAATAGTGGTATGCACAAAACCTAAATGGTGAGTGGCGGCTTTGCGTGCAGCCTCCGCGTCGCCCATCAGAATGGCATCCAGCATCCTCTGATGCTGCTCTGTTAACTGGGCGAAAATCGGCGGGTGGGTGTACATGCGCTGGCGGCTTTGCATCACTGAGGATTGCAGTAAATCGAAAAACCCCCGCATGGTTTGCAGTAACACCACGTTGTGTGACGCTTCTGCCACAGCAAGGTGAAAGCGCAGGTCAGCCTGAGCCGCCAGATTAGGATCATCACTCTCTTTAAATTGTAGCGTGGCGTCAAAACAGTATTGCAGGCGTTCTTTATCAGCAGGTGTTGCCCGCATTGCAGCGTGCCAGGCGGTACTGGCTTCAATGGCGTATCGGGCTTCCAGAATATCGTAACGGTAGTCCGGGTCATCGGCCATCAGGTGGCGAATGGGTTGCACAATGCGTTGCTCTGACCAGGGTTCCAGTTGGTAGCGAATAAAGGTACCGCCTCCGCGCCTGCTTAACAGCAAGCCTTCACTAATCAGCATTTGCAGTGCTTCGCGCAGGGAATTGCGCGAAACACCCAGTTCGACAGCCAGTTGGCGTTCAGCGGGCAAACGCATGCCCGCTTCCAGTTTGTGTTCACGAATATAACCGCGCAGGCGTTCAACCAGTTGCTCTGCGCGGCGGGGTAAAACTAACGTCATGGAATCATCCAGGTTAAAAAATAGGCCTGCAGTGTGGTAATCGCGCCCACCATGCAGGTGAAGATCAGGCTGTGTTTTACCGTGAAGCGGAACAGGTCTGCTTCTTTACCCACCAGGCCCACAGCCGCACAGGCAATGGCGATGGATTGCGGCGAGATCATTTTGCCCGTAACACCGCCAGTGGTATTGGCTGTCACCATTAACAAGTCAGAAACACCAATTTGCTGGGCTGCCGTTGCCTGTAATGCGGCAAACAGGGCATTGGATGAGGTATCTGAACCTGTCAGGAACACGCCAAGCCAGCCCAGGAAGGGTGAGAAGAAGGTAAAGGCTGGCCCGGTGTGGGCGAGTGCCAGTGCCAGGGTGGACGACAAGCCTGAGTAATTGGAGATAAACGCGAAAGCCAGCACCATCCCAATGGAATAAATCGGCAGCAACAGGTCGCGCACTGTTTCGTTGAAGGTTGCCAGTGCTGCGCGTGGCTTCATTTTCAGCCAGACAATAGAAAGCAACGCGGCGAACAGAATGGCGGTACCGGTGGCAGACAGGTAATCAAATTTAAATACTGCCGGGTAAGGGGTGCTGTTGGCCACAACAGGCGGCATACGGGCCACCAGGTTATCCAGGAACGGGACAGAAACTTTAACCACCCAGTGCGCCAGCGGGCCATCAGCCGCAAACAGGGCTTTAAATGGCGGAATGCTCCACAGTGTGACTGTCGCGGTTAAAAACAGAAACGGGGTCCAGGCGCGAATTACCTGGCCACGGGTATAATTCTTGCGAGCCAGTGTCTGGTCGACAACTGCGGCAGACACATCGCCAAAGCGGAAAATACGGGCAGGTTTCCAGCGGCGTAAAAACAACGTCAGGCACACCAGTGATACCAGTGAAGAGATGATATCCGGCAACTCCGGGCCCAGCAGGTTAGAGCTCAGAAACTGGGCAATGGCGAATGAACCACCGGCAACCATCACCGCAGGCCAGGTTTCTTTCATGCCGCGCCAGCCATCCATAATCGCCATGATCCAGAACAGCACAATAATGGTCAGGAAGGGTAACTGGCGGCCAACCATCTGGCCGATATGGAAACTGTCCAGCCCGGTTACTTGCCCGGCAACCAGAATTGGAATGCCCATCGCGCCAAATGCCACCGGCGCTGTGTTAACAATCAGGCACAGGCCCGCCGCATACAGTGGGTTAAACCCCAGCCCAACCAGCAGTGCTGCGGTAATGGCAACAGGTGCACCAAACCCTGCCGCGCCTTCCAGAAATGCGCCAAAGGAGAAGCCCACAATCAGCATTTGCAAGCGCTGGTCTGGCGTGATGGAGAGAATCGAGGCCCGGATAATATCGAACTGGCCGGTTTTTTCAGAAATACGGTACACAAATACGGCGGCGATAATTATCCAGGCAATCGGCCACAAGCCATAGAAGAAACCATATCCCACCGAAGCCAGCGCCCGGTCAACCGGCATCCGGTAGAAAAACAGTGCTACCAGTAAGGCTATCACTACAGTGAATGTTGCCGCCTGGTAGCCTTTCATTTTGAGCTTTATCAGGGCGAAGAAGAAAAACAGAATCGGCAGCGCGGCTATCAGGCTGGACAGCCAGATATTGCCTGCGGGGTCGTAGTTCTGATGCCAAAGATGCATAGCAGGTGTCTCCCGGGAACCTTTTTATTGCCTTCAGGCTCGCGTTTACCAGATGATACTGGTTACGCTTTTGTAAAATTGGTTCCACCAATGTAGGGTTGTAGGTTAAATGCCAATAAATAGTTAACCCTGTGTTAACGAAAAGCAACGCTATTGCGACGGTTTTTTATCTTGTGTGAAGAAGAGGGAATATTCAGGGGGAATTGGTAGGACCAAAAAGCCCACTCGTCGAGGACTGAGTGGGCAGATAATTCAGAATGCAGTGCGGGAGAAACCGGTCATCACTTTCAGGCCCATTTCACGGCCGAGTGCCGTCATCGGGTGCACGACCACCAGGCCACGGACGCTTTTTTTGAGTTTGCCCATATCCGCCTGCTCTTTTTTGGTGATTTCCCGGCGAAACGGCATACCCAGTAGCTTTTGGGCTTCTTTGCTCAGCTTTTGATTAACAACCTGGTGTAACCGGGTTATCTCGGTTTCCAGTGTCTCTTTTTCTGCCGCCAGTTCACTGTATTTCTCCGCATCGTTAACCAGAGAAAGGCTGGCTTGTTGGTGGTTAATCGCGTCGAGGCGGTCGCTCAGGCGTTTGATTTCGTTTTTTTCTACGTCTTTCATGTTACTTACTCAGGGCTGTCTGGTTTGTGGCAAGAATACACTATTTCCGCGTGGGCTGCCTGTCATGGCGTAAGAGAACGGGAGAACGGTGAAGTCGCTCAGGTGTTGCGGCGCAATTGAGCCGCAAAGAGATCACTTTTTTTGAAAGGCCTTTTTCAGGCTGATGGTGGAGATAAGTTCAGTTAACGAAAGCACCATGGTGGATCGCACCATTTGTTGGTAACGCTGGCGTTGCATGGTTAGCAGGCTGGCATCGGCACCTTCCAGTAACACTGGCGTGGGTGGCAGTGCGGCAACACAGTGTAATTCACCAAATGGGCCGAGAATTTCGTCATCAGTAAAACTGTACTCATTACCATCGTGGTTCAGTTCTTCACGCAGGGCGATAAGCAATTCGCAGTCTTCATATTCCAGGCGGTTCAGTACACCCAGACCATAAATCAGCTTTAACCGTACCGCGAGATCGCCCAGCGGACCATTGCCATGCAGCAGGGGTTCCACCGCGTATTTAACGGCATAATCGTCTTTGCGAAAGACCTGGAGCACCAGAATATTGACGGCTTCCGTAAGTAATTCTACGGCTGCTATCAAGAAGCTTCTTACGGTTTTGCCAGCATTCAGACGCTCAAGCACACGGTTTTCAAATGCCTGTGGTTCTTCCATCTTTGCCTGCATACCTGACAATCTTCCAGGGCGCGTGACCGCGCCCGTTATTTCATCTTCAGGCGTTGAATGCTGCAACGACATCATTGGCGACATCGCTGTTCGCATCGAGCCCGGAAACGTCTGCCAGAGCAGCTCGAGGGCCTTTTTCCGCCAGTAATTTTGCTAACTCCTGAGCTTGCGAATCCTGTTCACTGTGGTAGTGCATTGCCGCGGCAATACCTTTCACCAGGTTCGGGTGAGGCAAGCCATATTCCAGTGTCCCCAGCAGCGGTTTGATCAGACGGTCGCCCGCGCTCAGTTTACGCAATGGCTGGCGACCAACTCGTTCCACATCATCTTTCAGATATGGGTTCTCAAAACGACCAAGGATTTTCTGGATATAGGCTGCGTGTTTCTCTGCATCAAAGCCATAACGCTTGATGAGCACCGCGCCGCTCTCTTCCATTGCGCCTTTTACAACAGCGCGAATTGCCGGGTCAAGGATGGCATCACGAATCGTCTGGTGACCCGCCATTTGACCAAGGTACGCGGTTATAGCATGCCCGGTGTTCAGCGTGAAGAGCTTACGTTCAACAAATGCCATCAGGTTATCAGTTAATTCCATTCCTTTGATGGCAGGCAGCTCGCCAACGAACTGGGTTTTGTCGACAATCCACTCGCTGAAGGTTTCAACAGTGACTTCCAGTGGGTCATTGGTGGCTTCGGAAGGGGGAACAATACGGTCAACGGCAGAGTCAACAAAACCGATGTGGCTTTCTACCCAGGTTTTGTCCTCGCCACCCAGTGCATTGAATACATGGCCTTTCAGCTGTGTGGTGCCGCGCACCATGTTTTCACAGGCGATAATATTGAGTGGGGTGTCGTTACCCTGGGATTTACGTAACACCAGGCCTTTGGCGATAGCTGGTGCGATACGCTCCAGAATTTGTGGACCTACCGCGGTAGTCACCAAGTCTACACTGGCAATCAGTTTCACCACCTCATCACCGATGCTGCTGACGGCATCCACACCGGTAACGGTATCAATTTGCTTTTCTTCACCAACAACATGTACCTGGTAGCTGTGGCGTGCGTTTAATGCATCCAGTACCACCTGGTTAACATCTGCGAATGTCAGGCTGATACCGGCATCTGCCAGCAGTTTGCCGATAAAGCCCCGACCGATATTACCTGCGCCGAAATGTAATGCTTTCATGTGTAAACCTTCTCTAAATTATGGCTCCCGAAGAGGGCTAAGGTGAGTTACGTGGCTCAATCATCGCCTCACCGTAACCCTCTCCTGTGAAGGAGAGGGGAGATACGTTTTTATTGCCAGAATCGCTCAACGCCACTTCTGGCTATTATCTTGCTTTGTGCTGGCGAAGGGGTGTGCCATAGCCAGCGGTGCATCTGTTGCGCGTTTACCTGGTGTTGGCTGTTGCGCGATGCGTATCCTGTGCGGCTGCGAACGGCCGCACAGGGTATTACGCAGCCTGTTTGCCAGACAGCAGGTCCAGAACTTCCTGGACACTGGTGGTGGCGGCAAGGCGTTCAATCACACTCTCATCATCCAGTGCGTTGGTGAGGCTGGTGATAACCTGAATGTGTTCGTTATTGCGTGCTGCAATACCGATAACCAGACGGGCGATATCATCTTCTTCTTCACCAAAACGCACACCTTCCGGATACTGGCAGAACACCACACCGGTTTTCAGAACGCGGTCTTTGGCTTCTACTGTACCGTGCGGTACCGCGATAGACTCACCCAGGTAAGTCGGGGTCAGCTTTTCTCGGTCCAGCATGGCTTCAACGTACTCTGGCTGAACATAACCCCCTTTCACCAGTTGTTCACCGGCAAAACGGATGGCTTCTTCTTTAGTGGCAGCTTTGCGGCCAAGGAACACGTTATCTGCACCCAGGCGGAACAAGCCTTCTTCACTGGAGGTGAAGCTGTCTTCCAGGCTGTGCATCACTTTGGTTTCTTTCTCACTCAGGTGCTGGGATTCCAGCAGACGGTCAGTGAGGTTGGCATACAGGCTGCTGTCGAGGAAGTTGGTCAGTGAAATATGCTGAGCCTGAGGAGCCTGGCGCATAGCGCGCTCTGTCAGGTCGCGGTGCGTAATCACAATATCAACATCATCTGGCAGGCTGTTGATTGCACAGTTGGTTACTGAAATATGGTTCAGGCCTGCATTCTGGACTTTCTTACGCAGCACACCCGCACCCATTGCGCTGGAACCCATACCGGCGTCACAGGCAACAATGATTTTGCGTACATGGCTCAGGTCGTTGCTCAGGCCTGCACCAACAGCCAGCGGCGCACCAGCACCTTTAGACTGTGCTTTCATGTCGTGCATACGTGCAGTAGCTGCTTCCAGATCGTCTTCTTCTTTTACTTTGCTGGTTTTCAGCAGAACAGAAGCAATCACGAAGGAAACTGCCATGGCGGCGAAAATTGCAGTAATGTTAGCGAAGTAGGTACCTTTCGGGGTCATGGCCAGTACAGCCAGAATAGAACCCGGAGAAGCTGGAGAAACCAGGCCGCCGTGCAGCACGGTCAGAGTAAACACGCCAGTCATACCACCGAAAATAACGGCCAGCAGCAGACGCGGGTTCATCAGCACATACGGGAAGTAAATTTCGTGGATACCACCCAGGAAGTGGATGATAGCCGCACCGCCAGCGGACTGCTTGGCACTACCACGGCCGAAGAACATGTACGCCATCAGGATACCCATACCCGGGCCCGGGTTAGCTTCAATCAGGAAGAAGATAGATTTCCCGAGTTCATGAGATTGCTGGATACCCAACGGTGAGAAGATACCGTGGTTGATTGCGTTGTTGAGGAACAGAATTTTTGCCGGTTCAACAAAGATAGAAGCCAGCGGCAGCATGTCGTGTACGACCATGAAGTTAACGCCAACCGCCAGCACTTTTGACAGCACTTCAACAGCCGGGCCAATGCCAAGGAACGCCAGCATAGCCAGTAACATACCGATGATACCGGCAGAGAAGTTGTTCACCAGCATTTCGAAGCCGGAACGAATTTTACCGTCTACGAAACCATCGAATTTTTTAATGCAGTAACCGCCCAACGGTCCGGCAATCATTGCACCAAGGAACATTGGAATATCGGCGCCAACAATCACGCCCATGGTGGTAATCGCACCCACCACGCCACCGCGCTCATTGCCCACCAAACGGCCACCGGTGTAACCAATCAACAACGGCAACAGGTAGGAGATCATCGGCCCTACCAGTTTTGCCATCGTTGCGTTAGGCAACCAGCCTGTTGGAATAAATAACGCGGTGATAATACCCCAGGCGATAAATGCGCCAATGTTCGGCATTACCATATTGCTGAGAAAACGACCAAAGCTTTGCACCTTGATCTTGATATCGGATGACATAGAACACCCCTTCTTCTGTTTACGCGCTGGGATTCAACCCGGGTTTTATTGTTAACTGTGTCGGCAGAGGTAAGCGCCGAATTGATTCAGTGACGCGAATCTGGCACTTAACCGTGAATCTGTCCAGTCACCGGATATTTGTGTGATCAATATCACTATTTCATTGGGTCTTTATGGGGGTGTTTAGTGATTTTGATCACAAAAAATCAGTGTAAAAAAAACACAATGCGAAAAAAAGATGCCATATGAGCATGTAAATGTGATGTTAATCACATTTTAACGCGCGTTGTTTGTTTGTATTTTGTGATATTCATCACAATCTATTTTTGCGGTTTTTCCTGATTGTGATCAATAGCAACTTCGTGGTGTGGCCTGTCGGAACGGAATGAAAGTAAATTACATGTTAAATTTTTTCTGCAGGGCATGCCGTGCCGCAGGGGAATAGCGTATGATTTGAGGTAACGCTCACTTTTCATGATGTACTGGCATTTCACAATGCTCATTCACTGATGAGGGTTCTGCGCATGAAACTGGTCGGGAGTTACACAAGCCCTTTTGTTCGTAAAATATCGGTGCTGTTGCTGGAAAAAGGCATGGCCTTCGACTTTGTCAATGACTCGCCGTGGAATGAAAATAGCCATGTTGCGCAGTCTAATCCATTGGGGAAAGTACCGGTTCTGATTGCTGATGACGGTGCCTGCTGGTTTGACTCACCAGTTATTGCCTCTTTTCTGGAACTGACTCAGCCCGTGCCAGCCAGTATTCCGTCAGACCCGTATGCGGCTTTGCAGGTACGCCAGCTTGAAGCACTGGCCGACGGTGTCATGGATGCCGCTATTCTCTCTTTCCGTGAACAGCAACGCCCGGCAGCACACCAACTGGAAAGTGAACTGGTGCGCCAGCGGGAAAAAATACTGCGTGGGTTAGATGCGCTGGATGAAGCCGCCAAAAACGGGGCATTCAATACGCAACAACTGGATGTCGCGACTATTGCTGTGGGTTGTGCGATGGGCTACCTGAATTTTCGCCGTATCGCACCTGGCTGGTGTGTGGACCGCCCGCATCTGGTTAAATTGGTAGAGCAACTCTTTCAGCGTGACAGTTTTGCCCGCACTGAACCGCGTGTCGCTTGATCTCCGCTCAGGAAACCGGGGAAATCCCCCGGTACACTTTACTTTTGTCTTTTCAATGGCACTGCACACACTATGACTCAGGATCTCCGTCAGTTATTCAGCCAGATTCCGGCTATTGACCGTTTACTGCATGACCCGCAGATAACGCCGCTGGTGGCGCGTTTTGGGCACACGCAAGTGGTGAATGCGCTGCGTGAACGGGTACAGCAGGCCCGGCAATCCATTCTCCAGGCGCAGGTGTTACCTGCCTGGGCACAAAACTGGGCCACCGCCGTGGCGCAATACCTTGAGCAGGCAGGAAGGCCTGCCATTCGCCGTGTATTTAACCTGACAGGCACAGTGTTGCATACTAACCTGGGGCGCGCATTACAGGCTGAAGCAGCGGTACATGCTGTGTGTGATGCCATGCGCTACCCGGTAACCCTGGAGTACAGCCTGGATGGCGCGAGCCGTGGGCACCGGGACCAGGCGGTGGCTGGTTTGCTCTGCCAGCTTACTGGCGCGGAAGATGCCTGTGTAGTCAATAACAACGCCGCAGCGGTGCTGCTTATGCTGGCGGCGACCGCCGCAGGGAAAGAAGTGGTGGTGTCTCGTGGTGAACTGGTCGAAATCGGCGGGGCTTTCCGTATCCCCGATGTTATGCGCCAGGCCGGATGCCAGTTAGTGGAAGTCGGGACAACCAACCGAACCCACAGCAAGGATTACCGCCAGGCGGTGACAGAAAACACCGCATTATTCATGAAAGTGCACACCAGTAACTACCAGGTGATGGGCTTTACTGCCAGTGTCAGCGAAGCGCAACTGGTGGCGGAAGCTCAAGCGTACGGCATTCCGGTGGTCACTGATCTTGGCAGTGGTTCGCTGCTGGATATGCGTACCTGTGGTTTACCGCCAGAGCCGATGCCGCAGCAACTGATTGCCGATGGGGTTAGTCTGGTGAGTTTCTCTGGCGATAAACTGCTTGGCGGGCCACAGGCCGGGATTATTGTCGGTAAAAAAGAACTGATTGCAAACATCCAGCAACATCCGCTTAAACGCGCCCTGCGTGCCGATAAAATGACGCTTGCCGCTCTGGAAGCCACCCTGCGTTTGTATCTGCAACCCGAAACATTATTCGAGAATTTACCTACCCTGCGTTTGCTGCACCGTGACGCGGCGGCGATTCATGAACAAGCGCAGCGCCTGCTGCCTGCACTGGCGGCTCATTACAGCCCGGCGTTTACTGTGGCGGTGCAGCCTTGCCTGTCTCAGCCCGGAAGTGGGGCTTTGCCGGTAGATTCTCTGCCCAGTGCGGCACTGACTTTCACTCCGGTTTCCGGTCAGGGCAGTGAGCTGGAAGCGCTGGCTGCGCGTTTGCGTGGCCTACCGGTGCCGGTGATTGGGCGCATTGCCGGTGGTGGGCTGTGGCTGGATTTACGTTGCCTGGAAGATGAAGCGGGATTACTGGAGATGTTACTGCAATGATTATTGCCACTGCGGGCCATGTTGATCATGGGAAAACCTCGCTGATTCAGGCGTTGACCGGGGTGAATGCAGACCGTTTGCCTGAAGAAAAACAGCGCGGTATGACAATTGACCTGGGTTTTGCCTACTGGCCGCAACCCGATGGCCGCGTGATTGGGTTTATTGATGTACCGGGGCACGAAAAATTCCTCGCGAATATGCTGGCAGGTGTGGGCGGTATCGACCATGGCTTGCTGGTGGTTGCCTGCGATGATGGCGTAATGGCGCAAACCCTGGAGCACCTGGCGATTTTACAACTGACCGGGCAACCGGGTTTAACCGTTGTGCTGACGAAATCAGACCGGGTTAGTGCGGAACGCATTGAAGATGTGCGTGAAAGCGTGCACCACTTGCTGCTGGCTTATGGCTGGCATGAAGCACAGTTTTTCGTTACTTCGGTATCTGATGGTACTGGCATTGATGAGTTACGTGAGCATCTGCTGGCTTGTGAAGAGCAGTCTCATCGCACGGCGTGGCGCTTTCGCCTGGCTATCGACCGTGCGTTTACTGTCAAAGGTGCCGGGCTGGTGGTTACGGGTACCGCGCTGTCGGGCACGGTACAGGTTGGTGATACATTGTGGCTGGCTGGGGCAGATAAACCCATGCGGGTGCGTGGGTTGCATGCACAAAACCAGCCAGTGCAACAGGCTACTGCCGGTCAGCGTATTGCGCTGAACCTGAGTGGCGACGCGCAGAAAGCAGATATCAGCCGTGGCGACTGGTTGCTGGAGCACAGCCCACCGGCCCCCGGCGCTGAGCGTGTTATTGTCACACTAAGGTGCCACAGCCCGCTCCAGCAGTGGCAGCCGCTGCATATTTACCACGGTGCCAGTCATATCACCGGGCGGGTTTCGATACTGGAAGATGACCTGGCCGAATTGGTGCTGGACACGCCTTTGTTGCTGGCTGACAACGATTATCTGGTATTGCGGGATATCAGCGCCCGGCAAACCCTGGCTGGGGCGCGCGTCTTGCTGCTTAACTCACCCAAACGCGGTAAGCGTCAGCCTGAGTTTCTTGCCTGGCTGAAACAACTGGCCCGCTGCGAGGACGATGAATCCGTACTGAGGTGCCACCTGCAACGCCATGCTGTCTCACTGGCTGATTTCGCCTGGGCGCGGCAACTGCGCGAGCCTGAAATTAGCCAACTGGCACAAAGTACGGCTTTGTGTGTGGAAGGCCAGGTGGTGGGTAGCGGGCTTGCCCGCCGCTGGCAGGAAAAACTGCTGGCAACGCTTGCCGAGTACCACCAAAACCATGATGACCAGCCCGGCCCCGGGCGTGAGCGCTTGCGCCGTATGGCACTGCCCACAGAGCATGAAGGCCTGGTACTGGGGCTGATTGAACAATTACGCCAGCAAGGTGAAGTTGTCAGCCGCCAGGGCTGGCTGCATTTGCCTGGTTATGAACCAGGGTTTTCTCCGGCGGCAGAAGCTATCTGGCGCAAAGTGGAAGGGTTGTTTGCCGATGACCCCTGGTGGGTGCGCGACCTGGCAAAAAAAGCGGGCGAGGATGAACAAACTATGCGCCAGGTATTACGCCAGGCCGCACAACTCGGGCTGATCACGGCGATTGTGAAAGATCGTTACTACCGGCAGGAACGCATTCAGCAGTTTGCTGATCTGATCCGCGCGCTTGACCCCGAAAACGGATCCACCAGTGCGGCGGATTTCCGCGATCAGCTGGGTATTGGCCGCAAACTGGCGGTGCAAATTCTGGAATATTTCGACCGCACCGGCTTCACCCGCCGCCGGGGCAACGACCATTTACTGCGTGACCGGAATTTGTTTCAGGTTTCCGGGTAATCATAATTTTCCAAACAAAACCCCGCCAGCCAGCGCCTGGGGGGTTTTTTATTACGGCAATACTGCGGCAGTCATGCACAACAATCACGCCGGGCCTGGGGCTTCGTTTACCCAGACACGCATTTCTCCTTCACCACGGTTAGCCCAGGCGAACCAGGGGATGAAGGTCAGTGTGTGGGGAACGGGTGTGGCCGGGTGAGCATCATAGCGCCACAGGGCCTGTTTTTCGGGTTGATTTGCCTGGTAGCGCAGCCCTTCTGCCTGCAAAAGTACTTTATGCGCCAGGCTCGCAGTGCCATTCAGCAGGCGCGGTACAGCGTTTTCTGGTAACCACAGGTTATGCAGTTGTGCGCCGTTATCCGCTTCCTCCAGGCAATACACCACAGGTCCGCGTTGCAGGGCGACTTTCCCGGCTTGGTGGCGCACTAGTGGGTTACCGTACACACGCCGCACCGGCATGGGCAATGTAAGGCACAGAGTGTCGCCTTCCCGCCAGGTGCGTTGCAGGTGCAGGTAGCCGCGCACGACATCGCCCTGAACCGGCTGGCCGTTCAGGGTTACTGAAGGTGACGGGCACCAGTCTGGCAGGCGTAATGCAAGGGTGTGTGTGACGGGCTCTGGTGAAAGTACAGACAGCGTTACCTGTTCATCCCAGGGGTAGTTGCCGCTCAGACGCAAGCGCAGCCCGACAGCCCCCGCAACCAGTTCTGCCTCGTTGCCTACGTATAAATTCACATACAGCGCATCGCTGCGTGGCGTATAGATATAGTGGCCCAGCGAGGTTAACAGGCGGGCGATATTCGGCGGGCAACAGGCGCACCCGAACCAGCGTTGGCGCACCGGTTTAATATGGTCGTAAACATGGTTAAACGGCACCGCTTTGGGTTGCACTTCCAGCGGGTTTACATAGAAAAAGTGCTTGCCGTCCAGCGCCATACCGCCCAGCACGGTGTTATACAGCGCCCGCTCCATGACATCGCCGTACTGGCTGTCGGCCTCCATTTCCACCATACGGCGGGCAAACATCATCAGGCCGATAGACGCACAGCTTTCGGCATAGACAGTGTCATTGGGTAAGTCGTAATCGCTGCTGAACGCTTCACCGCTGGACTGGGAACCAATACCGCCCGTGATATACATCTGGCGCTGCGCCATATCCTGCCACAGGCGCAGGCAGGACTGGCGCAGGGTTTCATCTTCGCTCAGGCGTGCCAGGTGAGCGACGCCGGTCATCAGGTAGACAAAGCGCACAGCGTGGCCGGTTGCCTGGTTTTGTTCCACCAGGGGAAGGTGCGCCTGGCTGTAGGCTTTATCTTTTACCATCCACGCCGGGCCATAGGTATTCCAGTACGATGTTTTACCGCGCTTTTCATACTCTTCATCGTAATAGTGCGGTGACTGGCCGCGCTGGGTGACAAAGAAATGAGTCAGCTCGCGGTAGCGGGGCTCCTGGGTGACATCGAACAGGCGCATTAACGCCAGTTCAATTTCCGGGTGCCCCGGGTATCCCTGCAACTGGTGCTCTCCCGGGCCAAACACGTGGTCAATATGGTCAGCAAGGCGGCAGACCACATCCAACAGGCGGCGCTTACCAGTGGCCTGAAAGAAAGCCACGCCTGCTTCAATCATATGCCCGGCACAATATAACTCATGGCATTCCGCCAGGTTTGACCAGCGCTGTTCCGGCGCTTTGACAGTGAACCAGGTATTCAGGTAGCCGTCTTCGCACTGGGCGGCGGCGACCAGTTCAATAACGCCATCGGCAATGTGTTCCAGTTCAGCATCGGGTTTCTGGCACAAAGACCAGGCAACCGCCTCCAGCCACTTGGCGACATCGCTGTCCTGGAACACCATGCCGTAAAACTCACCGGCTTGCTGGCCTGCCGCAATGCGAAAGTTTTCAATAGCGTGGCTGGGCTCGGTATCCGCAATGCGGTCGTTCAGGGCATCCCACTGGTAAGGGATAACCACGTCGCGGACCAGGCGCTGGTACTGGCCCAAAAATGTGTCCGTAATCTTCAGGCGGTGTAAATCGACATCAAAAACAACATGCTGAGTCATAACAACCTCTTCAGGATGTGTGTACATGGCGCTGGCGTAAATCAGTTGCGATAGTCGCCATCATGGGGTTATTGAGGCGGCACTTGCGCAGCGCGAGAGCCAGTAACAAGTGAAAAGCGGCGGGCAGCAGGCTTTCAAGGGCGGTAATACCCTGCAGTGAGGCGGTGGTCTGGTTTTCCATACCGGGTTTGTAAGCCACAAAGATAAACACCAGGCTGATGATGCCCGCACTGGCAGCCCAGGCCAGCTTGATGAAAAACAGGTTGAAAGCGAAGTTCATGCCTGAAGAACGCACACGGGTTTTCCACTCACCGTAATCATCGGCGAACGCCATGATGGAAAAGTGCAGAGGAAGCGTGAAACCAAGAATAATGCCGTTACTGAGAATAATACCGAGCCATAACGTCTGCCATTGTGAGCCTGTGGGCAGAAACCACATGCCAGCGGCACAGGCGGCAAGCACCAGGTTGGTGTAGTAATAGAGTTTTACTGTATCAATTCGGCGGGCGAGTGGATTCACCAGGACGGCGCCGAGAATAGACGCCAGGGTCACCATAGTGAAAAACAGTGAAGCAAAAGCGGCGCTACCGTGCAGGACATAAGTAATAAAATACATATAGCCGCCGCCGCGCAGGTTAAACACATTGATAAGCAGGAACGACATCACCAGCATCAGTAATAACTGGTCATTTTTGCGCAACCCGGCCAGGTGTTCCCGCAGGCTAAATTTCCCCATCAACGCCAGTGGCACACGTTCACGAACCCAGAAAAAGCAGCACAGGAACATCACTACAGCAATACCACACAGCAGGCCAACCCCGAGCTGGTAACCTTTGGCGGCATTGCCGTGGCCCAGTTCAGCGACCAGCCACGGCAGCCCGACGGACACCAGAAAGCCTGCCACACCGCACAGAATAAAGCGCCAGGACTGGCAGGAAATCACTTCATCATGGCGGGTGGTCATGGTGTTGATAAGTGCGCAGTACGGCACATTAATGGCGGTATAACCGACAGACAGCATGAGATAAGTGCCAAACGCCCAGGCGATTTTCATGGTCATGCTGACATCCGGAACAGTAAACGTCAGTACGCCAATAATGCCGATGGGCAGTGCAACCCACAACTGCCATGGGCGGAACCGGCCCCAGCGGCTTTGCGTGCGGTCTGCCAGTACGCCCATAATGGGATCGGACACTGCATCGAACACTCGCAGACCGATAAATAGCGTTCCGACAATCGCCGGAGTCAGGCCGAAGACATCGGTGTAGAAAAACGTCAGAAAGTTCATGATAAGGCAGGTAATAACTGTCCCGCCGGCATCGCCCAGGCCATAACCGATTTTTTCCCGCAGGGATAATTTCGTGTCAGTGCGCTGAGTGACAATGTCTGTTTGTGATATAGGGGTAGAGGTCATGGTTAACGCCTCGCATTTTGCGTTGTCTGTACCCGAAACGAAACCGCTAATAAGCCGGGCTTTGGTTGTTGTTTGCGCAAACACTATTTATTTTGCACAAGGTTGCATGACCAACAAGACAAGAGAAAAGTATAAAAAGATGACGATTCCGACCTGGTAAAAATTTTGTGAAGAGGATCGGTTCTTGAGAAAAATAAATACTGCTGACAGCGCCACTCTGCATAATCAAGTGTAGTTAAGTGGATGAGTGATTATTTATATGATTGATTTTAATCTGTCTTTTCCTTTATCTGTACAAAATGGTGGTGTGTTTATTTCTCGTGGAGTGGGCATTCACCCGGAAAGAACGCTGACTTCCTGGGAAGTGATTTTTGTGGAAAAAGGGACACTTACGATTCAGGAAGACCATAAAGTTTTTGAGGTTGGCGCAGGTGAAAGCCTGGTATTGTATCCACAGCGCAGGCATCGGGGTGTGGGGGTGTTTCCGCCAGATTTAAAATTCTACTGGGTACATTTTGATGTCCATGATGTGCCCGCTTCTGTGGGGTTGCCTCAGGCGAAAATTTCGCTGCCCCAGCACAGCAAGGTTCCCGACCCTGAACAAGTGATAACCTTGTTTCGCCAGTTTCTCACTGAGCAGGAAAATATCACCCGCAGTTGTGCGCTGGAGTTGTTATTACTGCTGATTTTGCAAAAAATCTCCCTGACTGCACCGGCCCGGGATGCACAGACCCGCAGTGGTATTGCTCTGGCCTGGCGGGCACAGCAATGCATCCGTACCCAGTACCATCAGGCAATTTCTACTTCATCACTGGCGCAAAACCTGCACTGTAGCGCGGATTACCTGGGGCGGGTTTACCGGCGCGTGTTCCACCTGACAATTACTGATGCCATCCATCGCCAGCGGGTGGTCGCCGCGCAGAAACTTCTGCTCAGTGATTCACTGGCGCTGGTAGAGGTGGCAGCGCGCTGTGGGTTTCAGGATGTGGGCTATTTCCGGCAAATTTTTCGTAAACAAACGGGCCTGACTCCTGCGGCCTGGCAGCGACGTTACTGCAAAGAACATATCAATTCAGACTAATTTCCCGGCATTCAGACAATTGCCTGAATTTCACGGCCATTCTCAGGAAATCATGCCGTTACCTTGTGGGATCAAAGCTGTTGGCCGCCGGTTCGCATAGGCTGTTACTTCCGCGCCTGGCGGGTAACGCATTATTAAGGGAAATCTCATGCACCGTTTTATTCTGGCCGATGCCACCCAATGTATTGGTTGCCGTACCTGCGAAGTGGCCTGTGCCGTTTCTCACCAGGCGCAGGCAGATTGCGCAGCGTTGTCGCCAGCAACGTTTCAGGCGCGGCTACAGGTGGAGAAAACCGCCAGTGTGTCTGTACCAGTGATGTGCCGGCAATGTGAAGATGCGCCCTGTGCCCGTGTTTGCCCGACCGGAACGCTGGTGCATGGTACGGATTATGTTGCAGTTACCCAGGCGGCGTGTATTGGCTGCAAAACCTGTATGGTGGTGTGCCCTTACGGTGCGATACGTATTGCTACGGGCGAAGAGAGCCGGGTGAACCCACAAGTGTTGAAATGTGACTTATGCCAGGGGCGTGACGCCGGTCCTGCCTGCGTGGAAGCTTGCCCAACGGGAGCATTACGGTGTGTGAGTGGTGAAGCGCTGGAAGCGTTAACTCGCCAGCGCCGTTTACAGGCGGCCGCCAGCCCACTGTCCTGGTAAGTGTGGCTCTGGCGGTTACACCGGGTAACGCTTTACTGTACTTCGTGCCAGGCGCGTTCCACTTCTTCCGCCAGGATTTTTACCCCGGCTTCAATTTTTTCTGGTTCCGGTACATAGTTCATCCGCATGCACTGCTGGGTATGCGGCCAGGGTTTATCCAGCCCCGGGAAGAAAAAGTGCCCGGGCACCATCAGAACTCCGCGTTTTTTCAGGCGCTGGTACAGTACTTCGGTGCTGATGGGCAGGTCCTTAAACCACAACCACAGGAAAATAGCCCCTTCTGGTTTATGGATTAGGCAGCGTTCTTCCGGCAAATAGCGGCGAATTGTGGCGATAGTTTCAGTAACGCGTTGCAAATAGAACGGGCGAATAACGGTTTCAGACAGGCGCAGCAAGTCGTTGCGTTTAATCATTTCACTTGCGATAGCCGGGCCGGTACCGCCTGGCGCGAGGCTGATAATGCCGTTCATATTGCTGATAGCAGAGATTATTTTTTCGTTGGCAATGATAATACCGCAACGGCTGCCGGGCAGGCCCAGTTTAGACAGGCTCATGCACAACACAATATTGGGGTTCCATAACGGGCGGGCTTCACTGAAGATAATACCCGGGAAAGGAACACCGTAAGCGTTATCAATAACCAGTGGAATACCGTGCTGGTTTGCCAGCACATCGAGCTTCATCAGCTCGTCATCTGTAATGACATTCCCGGTGGGGTTAGTAGGGCGCGACACACAAATCATGCCGGTATCTTCGCCAATATGCAGGTGTTCGAAGTCTACATGGTATTTAAACTGCCCTTCCGGGAGCAGTTCTATATTTGGGCGGGCAGAGACAAACAGTGATTCTTCCAGCCCTGCGTCAGCGTAGCCCAGGTATTCTGGTGCCAGCGGGAAAAGCACCTTTTTGGTGCGCCCGTCAGCACGACGCCCTGCGAATAAATTGAATAAGTAGAAAAATGCACTCTGGCTACCGTTTGTCAGTGCAATATTCTGTGGCTCAATATCCCAGCCAAATTCATCGTGCAGCATGCCTGCCAGCGCATCAAGTAGCTCGCTTTTGCCCTGCGGGCCATCATAATTACAAAGCGCATCAGTGAGTTTGCCACTTTTCAGCATATCCGCGAGGAGTTGTTGAAAGTAATCCTGCATAGCGGGGATTTGTGCCGGGTTCCCGCCCCCTAACATAATGGCTCCAGGCGTTCTCAGGCCATCGTTAAGGTCCTCCATCAGGCGTGTAATGCCGGAATGGCGGGTAAATTTGTCGCCGAAAAGTGAAAACGTCATAGCAGTAAAAGTGTTGTAGGTCTGTTAAAGATGCTAACCATAGCGCCACAGATATCGATGTGCAAACCAGATAACTCTGTTGTCAGGTGAAATAAATGCCAGGGAAGTGTAAACAGGCAGCATAATATATTGCTGCCCATTTTTTTTAACAAATTTGCTATATCTTTTCTGGTGTCTGTTTGGTGGCTCTGACTCGGGGAAAAAAACCGGGACGGGTACTTGCCAGCCCGGGTATCGCCTTGCACCAGGTTATTGATTACCGGCCCAAACCACCATCACTTTGTCATCACCCAGAACACGGTTAAAACTGTAACCCTGCGCCTGGTGGAGGGTGGTTTGCACTCCTGCGCCAATTGCCGGGTGGCGGGCGCGAAATTGCCCCAGTTTTTGCCAGTGCGCCAGGGTCAGCGCCTCTTTGCCGTTAATATCCTGCCAGTTCATTTGTGAACGCGTGCCCTGCAGTGGGTCTGAACCGGTCGGGCCGAAGGGGCGCTCGGTTTCATCGCCATAGAAAATTTGTACGGCACCCGGCGCCAGCAGTAGCAGTTCTGCATTGCGCTGGCCTGCTTCACGGAACAGGCGAGTGTCATGGGAAGACAGATAACTCAGCACATTAAAGTTCTGCAGTTTTGCGGCCATGTTCTGCCAGGTCATATCCATAAATGCCAGGCAGTCTTTGGCACTGGATGCCTGATCCTGGTAGTCGAAGTTGATCATGGCATCGAAGCCGTGGCGGTAATAATCACTTTGCATGACGCCGTGACCCCAGGCTTCACCAGTCATCCAGAAAGGTGCGTCATCGATTTTTTTCGTCGGGTTAGCCTGTTTCCAGGCCTTGAGCGCGTTGGTCGCCTGGTCTTTAAGTTGCTGCCAGGCGGCCATCTCTACGTGTTTGGCGGTATCGACCCGGAAACCATCAATACCATAATCACGTACCCACTGGCTGAGCCAGTGGGTCAGGTAGTCGCGTGGTGTATAACCGGCAATGGCTTTGGCGTGGGTATCCGGTTTATGTGCATAGAAAACGGGTAACCCGGAAGGCGTGGTGGATTCCGTCTTGATATCGGGTAGAAAAGCCAGTGACATGGTCAGGTCGTCATAACCCGGGCTGTCGTAATCGCCAATATCTGTACGCACCCAGGCTTTTCCCCACCATTTTTGCCAGGCAGTTTTATCGCTGAAATTGATGTAGTCATTAAAGCTGTGCCAGGTCTGCCCGGGGCCGGGCGTCCAGTCGGTCCAGTTTTTACCCAGAATTTTATCCCGCTCCGCTCCTTTCAGATACAGTGCGCCGAACTGGTATTGCTGCATATCCGCAAGAGTTGCATAGCCAGTGTGATTCATCACCACATCAAACAGCACCCGAATACCACGCCGATGGGCACCGTCGACCAGGCGGCGTAAGTCCTCTTCTGTGCCCATATTGGCATCCAGCCTGGTCCAGTCCATGGTGTAGTAGCCATGATAGGCATAATGCGGGAAATCGCCTTTGGTTCCACCACCCACCCAGCCATGGATTTGCTCCAGCGGTGAGCTTATCCACAGTGCATTCACACCCAGTTTTTGTAAATAATCGAGCTTGCTGGTCAACCCTTTCAGGTCGCCGCCGTGGAAGGTGCCAATTTCCTGCATGCCATCGGATTTGCGCCCGTAGCTGTGATCATTGCTGGGGTCACCATTAACATAGCGGTCAGTCAGCACAAAGTAGACAGTTGCGTTATGCCAGGAAAAAGGCGCTGCATGGCGTGTTTCTGCGCTTTCCAGCAGAAGCAGGCCGTTACTGTTTGCTGCAGGCATCAGGGTGATATGCCCCTGGTGTACAATAGCTGTGTCGCCACTATAGAAATCTCGCACGGTTGAGCCTTCCGGGAACGTACTGCTGACATCAACGGTGAGTGGCTTACCATCCCAGCGCGGGCATTGCCGGGTGACATTCTGTGGCGCAGCGGTGGTGCTGTCGACACTGAGCAACAGGGTGGGTGTGCCAGAGCGAGTATCTATCTGCACATGATAAGTACCGTCACGAAACAGACGCCATTGTGGTGGCGTGCCTTTGCAGGGCTCCAGCGACAGGGTTTGGTTGAGCTTGATACTTTCAGCCGGTTGCCAGCACTGGTCCCCCAGGTGCAGGGCAAGAGGCAGCGCGCCTTTTTTCAACGCGCCCTGGCTCTGAAACTGGCCTGGGTGTGTTTCCTTAAATTCAGGCAAGCCGGGGGCATTCCAGCCTGCCAGAGCACTGGTGGCCGGGAAAAGCAGTAGGGCAAGGTATTTTATGTTCATCGGAATGTCCTGGTTTTTTCTGCTCAGTCTGGCATGGCGAAAAAAACGACGGTTCATCCTGAAGTAAACGTGAAGGGGGAGGAGAAGGAGGGGGGAGAACAACAGACACAATTTTTTGCTATTTCTGCGAACTGCCGCCATTTTTTCCCTATTTTTTTCTGCGATAAGATTATTCCTCATAATAACCTTTCGGATTTGTACTATTCCCGGAAGGTGCAAAATTGCGCTATTTTTGCTAAAATTCGCTGCTGATTGTTTATTTATTTTAAAAAATAAGGTGTTGGGAAAATGATATCCGACCTGGAGACCTGATGATGTCGACACGTATACGACGATACGGGGCGACGATTCTGATGTGTTTCACCCTGGGATTTTCCGGCGGGGTTCTGGCAAAGAAACATGAAACAACAACGAATCATAAGCCTCATGTAACAAAGGTTCATGGCAGTAAGCAGGCGGTTAGTAGTAAACAAGAGTATTCTCGCAATAGTGCAAGCAGTTCACTTCCTGATTTGCGAAAATACCCTTCCGGAGCAGCAAGAAAAAAAGCATTTCTCCGGACTGTAATGCCGTATATCAACCGCCAGAATGACGTAATTCTTGCTGACCGTGAATGGTTGCAGCAAAAACGCTATGCCGGGCACTGGACGGCTGCTGAGCGTGCTCGCCTGAAAGGGCTGCTTCGCCAGTACAATGTGTCCTGGCGTGGCGATACGCGCCATGTGCCGTGGAACACATTGCTGGAACGCGTTGATATTATTCCGACCAACATGGTGGCAACGATGGCTGCGGCGGAAAGCGGCTGGGGTACATCAAAGCTGGCGCGTGTGAACAATAACCTGTTTGGTATGAAGTGTGGGCGTAGTTGCTCAGGCAGCAACGGTAAAGTAAAAGGGTATTCACAATTTTCGTCTGTAGGCGAATCTGTGCAGGCTTATGTCCATAACCTGAATACGCACCCGGCTTATGCCTCATTCCGCGAGTCGCGTTCGCAGTTACGCCGGGCCGACCAGGAGTTAACCGCAGCGAACATGATTCACAAGCTGGAAGGTTACTCCACGAAAGGCAGTCATTATAACAACTACCTGTTTGCTATGTTCCAGAGTAACAAGCAGTTGCTGAATACTTACTGATAACCGGTAAAAACAGCACTGGTGTGTGACAATGCCAGCCTCACTGTAATGTAGGCTGGCATTTTCTTTATGTTCACCCGTTAAGCCCCGTTCAGCATATTTCGCTGTGCACATCCCGGTACTCTTTAGGCGTGGTGTCGTAGCCCTTTTTAAATACGGAATAAAAATACTGCAGCGATGGGTAACCACATACCTGGGAAATTTCGTTAATCGACAGGCTGGTCGAGATCAGCAATGTCCGGGCCTTTTCCAGCTTTTCACTGTGAATCACCGAGTGGATAGTTTCCCCCACTTCTTCTTTAAAGCGTTTTTCCAGGTTCGAACGGGAAATGCCGACTGCATCCAGCACCTGTTCAACTTTAATGCCCTTGCAGGCATGGTTACGAATGTAATGCATGGCCTGAATGACGGCCGGGTCGTGCAGTGAACGGAAATCGGTTGACCGCCGGGCAATAACCCGCACCGGAGGTACCAGGATACGTTGCAGAGGCGGTGTTTCGTGGTCGAGCAGGCGGTGCAGTACCCGGGCTGCCTGGTAACCCATTTGCCGGGTTCCCTGGGCAACGGATGACAATCCCACGCGCGACAAATAACGTGTCAGCTCTTCGTTATCAATGCCAATCACACACAATTTTTCCGGTACCGGAATATGCAGGTGTTCACAGGCCTGGAGCAGGTGGCGGGCGCGGGCGTCGGTAACGGCAATAATCCCGGTTTGTGGCGGCAGAGTTTGTAACCAGTCTGCCAGCCTGTTTTGCGCGTGTTGCCAGTTTTCGGGTGCGGTTTCCAGCCCCTGGTATATGACACCGCGGTATTGCTCTTTTTGCACTAACTGGCGAAAGGCATATTCCCGTTCACTGGCCCAGCGTTTACCGCTGGATGCAGGTAAACCATAAAAAGCAAAACGGTTCACTCCGCGCTCTTTAAGGTGCAGAAAGGCCTGTTCCACCAGAGCGTAGTTATCTGTGGCAATATAGTGTACCGGAGGGTATTGCGCCGGGTCATGGTAAGAGCCGCCCACACCCACAATGGGCACCGTGGTGCCCGCCAGTAATGTTTCAATTTCCGGGTCGTCGAAGTCAGCGATGACACCATCGCCCAGCCAGTCTTTAATGTTATCGATGCGGGTACGGAAATCCTCTTCGATAAAAATATCCCATTCAGATTGAGAGGCCTGCAGATATTCACCCACACCTTCGACAACCTGGCGGTCGTAGGCTTTATTGGCATTGAATAACAGCGTAATGCGATGACGTTTCTCAAACATTTTCGTTGTTCCTGATGATAAGTCTTTCCCTGAATATCATAAGACACACAAAGCCGGGGTGAATGCCCTGGCTTTGTGTGATCCTTTGCAGATTAATAAAGTTATGCGCGGCGTTTCGTTGCTGAATCCATCCATACAGCCAGCAGTAAAATGGCGCCTTTAACGATGTACTGCCAGAATGTCGGTACATCCATCATACTCATGCCGTTATCCAGTGCAGACATAATAAATGCCCCCATCACCGCGCCTGCCACACTGCCAATCCCGCCAGCCAGACTGGTACCGCCAATAACGCAGGCCGCAATGGCATCGAGCTCAGCAATATTCCCGGCGGAAGGTGAACCTGCCCCGAGCCTGGCGCTCAGAATCAGGCCTGCAACCGCAACCATCAGGCCATTAATGGCAAACACGGCCATTTTGGTGCGCTCGACATTGATGCCAGACAGGCGCGCGGCTTCCAGGTTGCCACCAATTGCGTAAATCCGGCGACCAAAAGCGGTGCGGGTAGCCATGAACATGCCCGCCAGTAGTAGCAGGGCAAGCAACAGCACGGGTGTTGGCACACCACGGTAATCATTGAGCAGCCAGATAGCCCCCAACACAATAATTGCGGTGAACGCCTGGCGGCCCACCGCAGACGCCGATGCTGGTACACCGAGGCCCATAGACTGGCGACGCATACGCCCACGCCATTGCCAGGCGATAAATACCATCAGACCCAGGGTGCCGCAGATAAAGCCAATACCGTCGGGTAAATAGCTCTGGCCGATTTGTGACATAGCATGGCTGGTGGGTGCAACCGTTGTCCCGTTAGTGATCCCAATCAGGATGCCGCGAAAAGCCAGCATACCGGCCAGGGTGACAATAAACGACGGCACTTTGCGGTAGGCAACCCACCACCCGTTCCATGCCCCCAGCAGCAGACCCAGCACCAGTGTGGTGATAATCGTCAGTGGCAGAGGCCAGCCCAGCCAGACATCGCAAATTGCCGCCACACCGCCCAGTAAACCCATCATAGAGCCGACGGATAAATCAATTTCCGCCGAGATAATCACAAACACCATGCCAACCGCCAGAATACCGGTGATGGCGGTCTGGCGCAGCAGGTTAGAGATATTACGGGCGCTCATATATGCGCCATCCGTCATGGCAGTAAAGAACAGCATGATGACGATAATGGCGGCAATCATGACAAAGACTTGCAGGTTCAGTGATTTCAGCCCGGAGAAAGGGGATGAGCCCGGCGCCGTGAGTTTCATTTCAGACGAGTTGCTTTTCGACATGGTGGTCGCTCCTCAGTGCGGCTTCCATCACCTGTTCCTGTGTCAGGTTATGGTTAACCAGGTTTGCTTTGAGTTGCCCTTCATGCATGACCAGAACCCGGTCACTGAGACCGAGTACTTCAGGCAGTTCAGATGAGATAACAATGACGGCGATACCCTGTTGCACCAGATGATTAATCAGCTTGTAGATTTCATATTTGGCCCCGATATCAATGCCACGGGTGGGTTCATCCAGTATCAGAATGCGCGGATTGAGCAGCAGGCAGCGGGCAATAATCGCTTTTTGCTGGTTGCCGCCACTTAGCCGGCCAATAGCGAGTTCCACAGAAGAGGTTTTCACCTTCAGGCGTTTGATTGATTGTTCAACACAGTGCTGCTCTGCGGCGTCATTCAGGGTGGTAAGGGCGCCAGAAAACTGGCTGAGTGCTGCCAGGGTAATGTTTTGTCCTACCGCCATGACTGGCACGATGCCATCTTTTTTCCGGTCTTCCGGCACCATTGCAATGCCGTGGGCAATGGCCTGCTCGCAGCGGCGGATCGCCACTTTTTCCCCTTCAATATATATATCGCCCTGCCAGCGGCCAGGCCAGACGCCAAACAAACACTGCACGGCTTCTGTTCGCCCGGCACCAACCAGCCCGGCAATCCCTAATATTTCGCCTTTGTGCAGGCTGAAGGAAATATCATTCACCCGCTTAATATGGCGGTTTACCGGGTGCCAGGCAGTAAGGTGTTCAACCCTTAAAACTTCGTCACCGGTCTGGTGTGGCTCACTGGGATAAAGTGCGGTGAGTTCCCGGCCAACCATCATGGCGATAATGTCGTTTTCTTCTACCTGGTCGGCATCACGGGTGGCAATATGCTGCCCGTCGCGAATCACACAAATAGTATCGGATATCGCTTTGACTTCATTCAGTTTGTGGGAAATATAAATACAGGCAATACCGTGGTTTTGCAGGTCGCGAATTATCTCCAGCAAAATGGCAGTTTCCTGCTCGGTCAGTGACGCTGTAGGTTCGTCCAGGATCAGCAGGCGCACTTGTTTATTCAGGGCCTTGGCAATTTCGACCAGTTGCTGCTGGCCTAACCCCAAATCCCCTACCCGGGTGTCAGGTGAAATAGCCAGGCTCACCTGGTTGAGTAATTTTTCACATTTGACCGTCATCGTGTCGTAATCCATTACGCCATGCTGTGTGATTTCATTACCCAAAAAGATGTTTTCCAGAACGGTCAGGTGTTTTACCAGCGCCAGTTCCTGGTGAATGATGGCAATCCCTTTCTGCTCAGTGTCGCGGATATGCGCTGGTTTGAGTTGCTCGCCAGCAAACCAGATTTCACCCTGCCAGGTGGGATGAGGATAAATACCGCACAGTACTTTCATTAATGTGGATTTCCCGGAGCCGTTTTCCCCACATAACGACATGATTTCGCCCGCATTGAGTGCCAGGCTGACGTTATCCACGGCTTTTACCGTACCGAACGCCTTGGTAATATTTTTCATTTCCAGCAAATAAGGCATAACGCTGTTCCTCAATATGCTTCCTCAGGCAAGAGCGGTTACCCGCGCATGCGCGGGCCCGGCGTTCAGAGATCGCTTTGTTTGTGGAAACCATCTTTTATAACTGTGTCTTCAATATTGCTTTTATTTACTGGAATTGGTGTTAATAAACGGGAAGGGACATCTTTCATGCCGTTGTTTAATGTGGCGTTTGATTGAGGTTGTTTACCATTACCCAGTTCGACGGCAATTTCTGCAGCGGTATTTGCCAGTTGCTTGATGGGTTTGTAAACCGTCATGGTTTGTGTGCCCGCCATTATACGTTTAACTGCGGCCAGGTCTGCATCCTGCCCGGAAATGGCAACTTTACCTGCCAGCCCTTGTGCAGCCAGTGCCTGAATGGCACCACCTGCAGTAGCGTCATTAGAAGCAACCACCGCGTCAATGTTATTTTTGTTGGCTGTCAGCGCATTTTCCATAATTTTCAGCGCGTTTTCCGGCAGCCAGCCATCTGCCCACTGGTCGCCAACAATGTGAATTTTCCCACTGTCAATAAAGGGTTTTAATACCTTCATCTGCCCGGCACGGAACATTTTGGCATTATTGTCTACCGGGGAGCCACCCATCAGGAAATAATTACCTTGGGGCACTTTATCCACCAGACTCTGTGCCTGTAATTCTCCTACTTTTTCATTATCAAAAGAGATGTAGAAATCAATATCGGCATTATTAATCATGCGGTCATAGGCTAAAACTTTAATGCCTTCTTGTTTCGCTTCGGCAACAACGTTGCTTAAGACTTTTCCGTTGTAGGGAATAATAACCAGTACGTCAACGCCACGATTTATCATGTTTTCAATTTGTGACATCTGTGTTTCTTCATTTCCGTTAGCGGATTGAACAAATACAGATGCACCAAGAGATTCTGCTTTTTTAACAAAGATATCGCGATCTTTTTGCCAGCGCTCCAGACGCAAATCGTCAATAGCCATGCCGATTTTTATCTCTTTCGCCAGGCTGTTAAGGCTGGTGGCCAGCAGTGCAGAAGCACAGATTGTTAGTAAAATGTTCTTTATCTTCATGGTCTTAATGCCTGTTTATGTATGTAGGTTTGAGGGATTTAAAGAATAATTAACATCTGCAGACGAAGGGAATTGTTATCGTGGAGGCACAAGCTTGCAATTATCTATTTTTATCTTGCTATTATGTTTTTTGGTTTAATTGTTGGTTTTATGATGGAGATCCTGTTTCATATATTCGCCATAATTATGTTTTCATTTGGAAATAAAAAATGGCTGGCAGGTGTTAATAAAATAGTGTTTTGAGAGCTGGCGCACAGTTGGGTATTCTCTTAATCGCAGTGTGAAATAACGTAATTGAGGAAGCTGTCTGGAGTAACCAGGATGAATGCATGGTTGTTAATACCTCCTTTACTTGATTACGGAGTCCACTATGCAGGCTTATTTCGACCAACTTGAACGAGTACGTTACGAAGGCCCTAAAACCACTAATCCTCTGGCTTTTCGCCACTATAACCCTGATGAGCTTGTATTAGGTAAGCGCATGGAAGACCACTTGCGTTTTGCTGCCTGCTACTGGCACACCTTCTGCTGGAATGGTGCAGATATGTTCGGTGTGGGGGCGTTTGACCGCCCATGGCAGCATCCCGGCGATGCACTGGCTGTGGCGCGCCAGAAAGCCGATGTCGCCTTCGAGTTTTTCCAAAAACTGGGTGTGCCTTACTACTGCTTCCATGATGTGGATGTGGTGTCGGAAGGTGATTCGCTCAAGACTTACCAGAGCAATTTCCAGCAAATGGTTGACGTGCTGGCGGAAAAACAGCAACAGAGCGGTGTGAAACTGCTGTGGGGCACTGCCAACTGCTTTACCAACCCGCGTTATGGTGCCGGTGCTGCCACCAACCCGGACCCGGAAGTCTTCGCCTGGGCAGCCACACAGGTTGTTAATGCCATGAACGCCACACACAAACTGGGCGGCGAAAACTATGTGTTGTGGGGCGGGCGTGAAGGCTACGAAACCCTGCTCAACACAGACTTACGCCAGGAGCGTGAACAAATTGGCCGTTTCATGCAACTGGTGGTGGAACATAAACATAAAATTGGTTTCCAGGGCACGTTGCTGATTGAACCTAAACCACAGGAACCCACCAAACACCAGTACGATTACGACGTGGCGACGGTATATGGCTTCCTCAAACAGTTTGGTCTGGAAAAAGAGATCAAAGTTAACATTGAAGCGAACCACGCCACACTGGCAGGCCACAGTTTCCACCATGAAATCGCGTCTGCCATTGCACTGGGTATTTTTGGCTCGGTGGATGCTAACCGTGGCGACGCGCAACTGGGCTGGGATACCGATCAGTTCCCGAACAGCGTGGAAGAGAATGCGCTGGTGATGTATGAAATTATCAAAGCGGGTGGCTTTACCACCGGTGGGCTGAACTTTGATGCCAAGGTACGCCGCCAGAGTACCGATAAATATGATTTGTTCTATGGACATATCGGCGCAATGGATACCATGGCGCTGGCGCTGAAAGTAGCGGCACGCATGGTTGAAGATGGTGAGCTGGATAAACGAGTTGCGAAACGTTATGCAGGCTGGAACAGTGAATTTGGCCAGCAAGTGCTGAAAGGCCAGCTCAGCCTGGAGCAAATTGCACAATATGCAGCACAGCATAACCTGGCACCACAACACCAGAGCGGCCACCAGGAACTGCTGGAAAACCTGGTGAATACCTGGTTGTTTGACCGTTAAGGGCCAGGGTGGCCAGAAAGCGCCCCGATAAAATCAGGCAGGAGGATACGCGGTTTATGTGCTGGCGTATCCTCTGTGCTATCTGCCTGGCGGGGATATGCACGTTGTTTATTGCCGGGAGGGTGTGGCGGAAATGTATATTGGTATTGATTTAGGTACATCCGGCGTTAAAGCCATTTTATTAAGTGAAGAAGGGACGCTGTTAGCAACCCAAACCGAGTCGCTGACAGTGTCGCGGCCACACCCGTTGTGGTCGGAACAGGATCCTCTGCAATGGTGGGCGGCAACCGACCGGGCGATGAAGATGCTGGCCAGGCAGCACGCTTTGCAGGGTGTAAAAGCAATCGGCCTGACAGGGCAAATGCACGGTGCAACCCTGCTGGATAACCAGCAAAACATTCTGCGCCCGGCAATTTTGTGGAACGATGGGCGCTGTGCCGCAGAGTGCGCGCAACTGGAGCAGGCGGTACCAGCTTCCCGCAAAATTACCGGCAACCTGATGATGCCGGGGTTTACTGCACCCAAGCTGTTGTGGGTGAAAAACCATGAACCAGAAATTTTTCGTCAGATAGACAAGGTACTGTTGCCCAAAGACTATTTACGCCTGTGTATGACAGGTGATTATGCCAGCGATATGTCTGACGCAGCAGGGACCATGTGGCTGGATGTCGCACGGCGTGACTGGAGTGATGAACTGCTGGCAGCCTGTGGCCTGACGCGCGATAACATGCCCGCATTGTATGAAGGCAATGAGATTACCGGGCAACTCCATGCCGGGCTGGCTGATGCCTGGCAAATGCCGGTAGTCCCCGTTATTGCGGGTGGTGGTGACAATGCCGCAGGGGCTGTCGGTGTCGGTATGGTGGATGCCGGGCAGGCGATGCTGTCATTAGGCACGTCGGGGGTTTACTTTGCTGTCAGTGAAGGTTTCCTGAGTAAACCAGAAAGCGCAGTGCACAGCTTTTGCCATGCCTTGCCGGAACGCTGGCACTTAATGTCAGTTATGCTGAGTGCTGCTTCCTGCCTTGACTGGGCGGCAAAACTAACCGGGCAGCCTTCAGTACCTGCTTTACTGGCTGCGGCAGAACAGGCCGATGATACGGCCGGCGCGCTGTGGTTTTTACCTTACCTTTCCGGCGAACGTACTCCACATAATAATCCTGCTGCCAAAGGTGTCTTTTTTGGCCTGACGCACCAGCATGGCCCGGAGGAACTGGCGCGGGCAGTGCTGGAAGGTGTGGGATATGCCCTGGCTGATGGTATGGATGTGGTGCACAGTTGTGGGCTGAGCCCGGAAAGCATCACCCTGATTGGCGGTGGTGCGCGCAGTCCTTACTGGCGGCAGATGCTGGCAGATATCAGTGGTCAGGTGCTGGATTACCGCACCGGGGGTGATGTTGGCCCGGCTTTGGGTGCAGCAAGGCTGGCACAGGTGGCGTTAAACCCGCATGTGCCGTTATCCGCATTATTGCCGCAGTTACCCCTGGAGCAGCGCCACCACCCGGATGTAACGCGTAACCGGCAGTATGCAGCACGCAGAGAAACTTTCCGCCAGATTTACCGGCAACTTGCACCACTGATGGTGTGACTATGTCAGACTTCTGAGCATAACCGGCGGTGCCGGGCGAATTCAGCCCTGTGCCGCCGTTTTTTCATGCGGGTTTCGCTGTTGTATCCGCCTTGTCCGCCCGTATCCCTGTTCTGTCCGTTTTTGGTATTCGCCAGGCCATTTTTTCTTGCCAGAATGGCTTCAGGTTTCCACATGAGGCGAATCACCATGGCACGTAGCGCATTACTGAATATCGATACCCAATGTTCCTTTTTCCAGCGTGATTTCTGGGAAGACAGTAATTTTGCTGATTTTTCCCGGAACATGAATACCCTGATTTCGGGTTGCTCCGAGCGCCAGATCCCGGTGGTGGATATTTTCCATGTCGATGAAAGCGGGCCGTTCTCAATTGCGTCCGGTTTTGTCACACCGATGCCGTTTTTAACCCATAAACCCACCACAACTTTTCATAAACATGTGCATAATGCTTTTACTGATACCGGGCTGGATAACTGGCTGCGTCGCCAGAATATCGACCATGTGATTATCTGCGGCATGCGTACCGAACAGTGCTGTGAAACTACGGCCCGGGTAGCATCCGACCTTGGCTATCAAGTGACCTTTGTCAGTGAAGCTACGCTGACATTTGCTATGACCTGGCAAGGGGTTACGCTGGACAGCGATGCGTTACACCACCGTACGGAGACGGTGTTAACCGGGCGTTTTGCCACAATAAGCACAGTTGCAGAGTGTCTCGCGGGTTTAACTATGCAGGAGTAATGACAATGGCGGTGGATGTCTGGTTTGTGGTGCTGCCCGGGGTACTGGCGTTAGATTTAACTGGCCCGGCGGAAACCTTTGGGCTGGCAGGGGATGCGTTTCGTCTGCACTATATTGGGCCGCAACCGGAAGTGGTCAGTTCTATAGGGTTGACACTGGGTGGTATCGCGCCATTGCCAGATGCCCTGCCGCCTGGCAGCCTGCTGGTTATTCCCGGCGTGACGGACTCCTCACAGCATTTCGCCACCCCGGAGGCAGAGCAGGTCCGGCGCTGGCTGACTCGCCTGCAACCCGCCATTCATCACCAGCAACTGGCGCTGTTATGTATTTGTTCCGGGGCATTAATGGCCGCCAGGGCCGGGTTATTACACCAGCGCCAGTGCACCACTCATCATGACGTGATAGCGCGCCTGAAACAGGCGGCACCGGACGCACAGGTGAAAACCAACCGGATTTTTGTTGCAGACCGGGGTATCTGGACCAGTGCCGGCATTACTTCGGGTATTGATGTCAGCCTGCATTTAATCAGCCACCTGTGCGGCCCACATCAGGCGCTGGAAGTTGCCCGTGAAATGGTGGTGTGGTTCCGGCGCGCCGGAGATGACCCGCAACTCTCGCCCTGGCTGCGTTACCGCAACCACCTTCACCCGGCATTGCACCAGGCTCAGGATTTGTTGTCTTCTGCGCCACAACAGCCGTGGTCGGTTCCTGCCCTTGCGCAACAGGTTCATGTCAGCGCTCGCCATCTGGCTCGCCTGTTTCAACTGCATCTTGGCGTAACGGTACGGGATTATATTGAACAGTTGCGCCTGGCGCTGGCAGAACAATACCTGCGCCAGGGGTTGCATGGTGAGCAGGTGGCGCTCAAAGCGGGTTTTTCATCCCGCCGCCAGTGGCAGCGGGCATTACTTCGTGTACCGGCTAACTCACCCATCGTTTACGATCCACCCACTGGGTAACTGTTGCCAGAGCCAGGCTGCCGGCAAGTGTCGCGCTGAATATCCACAACATGTCCAGCAGTGGATAGCGGGTAATTTCGATACCCCGGGTGCGCAGAAAATGGATGAAAAAGGCGTGGAAACCATAAATGCCCAGTGAATAGCGTGCAATGGTGGCAAGGCCGGGTACCGGACCACTGCCCAGCGTATTTTTTACCAGGATAAACAGGCTGATTGCGGCGAGCAGCACCAGCGGGCTGGCATAACGATACCAGGTGTCCGCGAAATTGCCATGGGTATGTAAGGCATGTTGCGTCCCTTTAATAATCCCCACCACACAGGCGATAAAACCTGCCAGTGCCAGCAAAGTAACCCAGCCCCGTTCAGTTTGTAGCTGCCCCAGTGAATAACCCAGCACACCGTACAAAATGTAGTAGAACACATCGCCCTGAATATAGAGGTCGACAGGCAACAGGCGGGTATGCCAGCCATAAACGGACAGCATATTGGGGTTGGCAATGACACCTAACACAGCAATCAGCAGAAGCAGAGCCGGCGCACTGATTTGCCGGGCGTTGATTAATGGTGACAGCAGGTAGAGAACGAACAGCGCGTAGAAAAACCACAGATGATAAAACACGGGTTTTTGCAGAATATGCAGCCATGCCTGCCAGGCGTTAATACGTGTGAGTGTGCTCATGTAAAGCAGCGCAATGGCACTGTAAAACACCAGACACAAGAATAAACGAACGATATGCCGGGGCTGGGCGCTTCGTTCACCAAAGAACAGGTAACCTGAAATCATGAAGAATAGCGGCACACAGACCCTTGATGCAGAGTTCAGGACATTGGCAACATCCCAGGTCATCAGGCTGACTTTATCGACATTGGTGAGATACCAGGTTGTGGTGTGAATAACGATAACCATCAGGCAGGCAATACCGCGCAAGTTGTCAATCCAGGCGACTTTTTGGTTCATCCGGTCCTCAGTTTCTGTGAATGTACAGCCAGTGTGTTGGTTGAAGCCAGTTTTGCCTCCAGGAAAAAACTGAGTTTCCTGTGGGTGGCTTGCATCAGTCAACCTCGCCCTGCACACTGGTGAACTATTACTGACATAGTGATGCGACTGGGCAGAAAACCCGGCCTGTGGTTACCTGCGCTCCATACCCTTTCGCGGCTGGCCGTGTGTAGTTTGTTGGCACGAGGCGCGTCGCATGAACCAACCGTTTTGATAAAGAATTTATGATGACTGCGCTTTTTAGACGGCCCGTGGCCGGGTTGCTATTGCCCGTTTGCCTGCTTCTGGCAGGATGCCAGAGTGCTTCCCGGCCTGACCACACATCGTCTCGCCACTTTACGCCAGTTCCGGTTGAAATGATGGCGGCACAATGCCTGGGTCAGGTCACCAGGCGTTACAACACACGGCCCGACACTGTTATATTCGATGCTCCGGAAGCTTTCCAGCGTAGTTATGAGATTCGTGGCGCTACTCAACGCCATGAGCGTTTTACCTGCACTTTTGACGATACCGGGAAGTTTGTGTCGTTATCTATGCGTTGATCGCCCGGTTAAGCAGGAAAAGTGCGCATAACGCGTTGTTCTTTGTACGGTACAGATGATGTGTAAGGTTTTGTCGGAGGATTTGGGCTGTATATCTTGCGCCCAACGGGTATACTGACCGCTTCTTTATAAACCCACTCGTATCGCGTGCGAAATCAACATGCAAAAGTTTGATACCAGGACCTTTCAGGGCCTTATCCTTACATTACAGGATTACTGGGCTCGCCAGGGCTGTACCATTGTTCAACCGTTGGACATGGAAGTTGGTGCAGGCACTTCTCACCCAATGACTTGCCTGCGGGCACTGGGGCCAGAGCCCATTGCCGCCGCTTACGTACAGCCTTCTCGTCGTCCTACTGATGGGCGTTATGGCGAAAACCCGAACCGCTTACAGCACTATTATCAGTTCCAGGTGATAATCAAACCGTCACCGGACAACATTCAGGAACTCTACCTTGGCTCGCTGAAAGAGCTGGGCATGGATCCCACTATTCACGATATCCGCTTTGTTGAAGATAACTGGGAAAACCCGACACTGGGTGCCTGGGGGCTGGGCTGGGAAGTTTGGCTCAATGGGATGGAAGTGACTCAGTTCACTTACTTCCAGCAAGTGGGTGGCCTTGAGTGTAAACCGGTTACCGGGGAAATTACTTACGGCCTGGAACGCCTGGCGATGTATATCCAGGGCGTTGACAGCGTATATGACCTGGTGTGGAGCGATGGCCCGCTGGGGAAAACCACTTACGGCGATGTATTCCATCAGAACGAAGTAGAACAATCTACCTACAACTTTGAATACGCCGATGTGGATTTCCTGTTTACCTGCTTCGAGCAGTATGAAAAAGAAGCGCAGCAACTGCTGGCACTGGAAAAACCGCTGCCATTACCTGCCTATGAACGTATTCTCAAAGCGGCTCACAGTTTTAACCTGCTGGATGCCCGTAAGGCCATCTCGGTGACGGAGCGCCAGCGCTATATTCTGCGTATCCGTACTCTGACTAAAGCTGTGGCTGAAGCCTACTACGCTTCTCGTGAAGCGCTGGGTTTCCCTATGTGTAACAAGGACAAGTAAGAGGCTGCCATGTCTGAAAAAACCTTTCTGGTGGAACTTGGCACTGAAGAGTTGCCACCAAAAGCCCTGCGCAGCCTGGCCGAGTCTTTTGCTGCGAATTTTACCGCTGAACTGGATGCGGCTAATTTAGCCCATGGTGAAGTTCAGTGGTTTGCTGCACCGCGCCGCCTGGCGCTAAAAGTTGTGGCCCTTGCGGCGACACAACCCGATCGCGAGCTGGAAAAACGCGGCCCGGCAATTGCTCAGGCCTTTGATGCCGAAGGTAAGCCGAGTAAAGCGGCTGAAGGCTGGGCCCGGGGTTGTGGTATTACGGTTGATCAGGCTGAACGCCTGGTGACTGATAAAGGCGAGTGGTTGTTATACCGTGCTCATGTGAAAGGCGAAACCGCAGAGAAATTATTGCCTGCGATGGTCAGCAATGCGCTGTCTAAGCTGCCTATCCCTAAACTGATGCGTTGGGGTGCTTCTGACGTGCAGTTTGTGCGCCCGGTGCATACGCTTACGCTGCTGTTGGGCGATACCGTGGTGCCTGCCACCATTTTGGGTATCGACTCTGGCCGAGTGATTCGTGGTCACCGCTTTATGGGCGAGCCAGAATTCACTATTGATAATGCCGACCAGTATCCGCAAATTCTGTTGGAGCGCGGCAAAGTCATGGCGGATTACGCAATGCGTAAGGCCAAAATTAAGCAAGATGCCCAGGCTGCAGCCAGCCAGATTGGCGGTAACGCCGACCTGAGCGAAAGCCTGTTGGAAGAAGTGGCTTCTCTGGTGGAATGGCCGGTTGTGCTGACCGCGAAATTTGAAGAAAAATTCCTCGCGGTGCCTGCCGAAGCGCTGGTTTACACCATGAAAGGCGACCAGAAGTATTTCCCGGTGTATGACAACGACGGGAAACTGTTGCCCAATTTCATTTTCGTGGCAAACATTGAATCCAAAGACCCGCAGCAAATTATCGCCGGTAACGAGAAGGTAGTTCGTCCTCGCCTGGCGGATGCGGAGTTCTTCTTCAATACTGACCGCAAAAAACGCCTTGAAGATAACCTGCCACGCCTTGAAACCGTGCTGTTCCAGAAACAATTGGGTACGCTGCGTGACAAAACTGACCGTATTGAAGCGTTATCTGGCTGGATTGCTCGCCAGATTGGCGCGGATGTCACCCATGCTACGCGTGCGGGTTTGCTGTCCAAGTGTGACCTGATGACCAACATGGTGTTCGAATTCACCGATACGCAGGGCGTAATGGGGATGCACTATGCGCGTCATGACGGTGAAGCGGAAGATGTGGCTGTTGCCCTGAACGAACAGTATATGCCGCGGTTTGCCGGTGATGACCTGCCGTCAAGCCTGGTTGCCTGTGCTGTGGCTATCGCCGACAAAATGGACACACTGGCTGGTATTTTCGGTATTGGTCAGCACCCGAAAGGTGATAAAGACCCGTTTGCTCTGCGCCGTGCTGCACTGGGCGTACTGCGCATTATCGTTGAGAAAAACCTGCCTCTTGATCTGCAAACACTGGCTGAAGAAGCGGTACGTTTGTATGGCGATAAACTCACCAACGCGCAAGTGGTGGATGATGTTATCGACTTTATGCTGGGCCGTTTCCGCGCCTGGTATCAGGAAGAAGGCCATGCGGTTGATACCATTCAGGCTGTTCTGGCGCGCCGCCCGACACGCCCTGCTGATTTCGATGCCCGCATGAAAGCTGTTTCTCACTTCCGAACGCTGGATGCGGCACAAAGCCTGGCTGCGGCCAACAAGCGTGTGTCCAATATTCTGGCAAAAACCGATGAGCCGCTGAATGAGCGGGTGAATGCATCGGTGCTGAAAGAAGATGAAGAAATTCGTCTGGCTATGCAGGTAACTGTATTGCGTGACAAGCTGGAACCCTATTTCGCAGAAGGCCGTTACCAGGAAGCGCTGGTGGAGCTGGCTGAACTGCGTGACACCGTGGATGCTTTCTTTGACAAAGTCATGGTCATGGATGAAGACCCGGCGCTACGCGTTAACCGTTTGACACTGTTAGAGAAATTGCGTGAGCTTTTCCTTCAGGTTGCGGATATTTCCTTACTGCAGTAAGGTTCTGGTCTGTTAAAAAACAAAAACCCGCCTCAAATATGGCGGGTTTTTTGTCACAGTTCAGGGTTTACAGGGAAAGGTAAAACAACACGTAATGTTTTATTGCAGTAGCGTTTTTTTTGCCTGAATCAGGCGCATTAATTTTAACTCGGTTGCGGTAGGTTGTGTACGCCGCTCTTCCCACTCCAGCACATGGGCAAGGGTAACTCCCATTGCACTGGCAAAATCATCAAGTTGCAGACCTGTGCCCTGACGTAATTGTTCGTATTCAGAAAAAATGCTGTTCCGGGTTGTCAGGCTGGCCTGAGGCATATCTTTAAAAATCATTTGCTCAAGGCTTGTTAGCAGTTCAGCTCCAGGGTCTTTTAATTCCATTGAGAACTCCTCAAATCTCATAGCGGAAATGGCATGCCTGTGGCACAGGGAATGAGCAAAAACAACGTGCATTTTCCGGGGCCGCATTTTTAATAATAGACGGAAAATTGCGTTCAACAGCACAATTCATGAACGAAAAATGCGTATCGGTTTTGTGGCTCTCAATGCGTCTGTCTGGCGAAGAAATTCGTCTGATTCATAAGGAAAGGCTATTCAGTGCGCGCTGTCTGGACTATCCTTGTGAACGTTGAATTTACGGTCGCGCTTGCGCGTTTTTAGGGTGTAAGGAGTAGAAAATGGCGACAGGAAAGTCCTGCTCTCGCTGGTTTGCGCCGTTTCTGGCGTTATTGATGGTGGTCAGTTTGAGTGGGTGTTTTGATAAAGAAGCTGATCAGCGTAAGGCATTCATTGATTTTCTGCAGAATACAGTGATGCGTAGTGGTGAGCACTTACCTACATTAACCACTGATCAGAAAAAACAGTTTGGTAACTTTGTTTCTGACTACGCCATTCTGTATGGCTTTTCCCAGCAGATGAACCAGGCGATGGATTCCGGTATTAAACCGCTGGTGGACAGCATCAATGGAATTCGTGCGCCGCAGGATTACATGACGAATCGCGATACGTTGCGCCAGATTAACGGTTCTCTTGGTGTATTAAGCCAGCAAATTCAGAATGCAAAAATGCAGGCTGACTCAGCACGTTCCGGATTGCAATTGGCTGATGACCTGAGACCGGTGTTTGACCAGGCGTACCAGAAAGTGGTTACGGCACCATCCAGTGCGGTCGCGGCACTCATTCCGGCGGCACAGGTCTTGTCTCAGCAACTGGTTCAGGTGGGGGATTTTGTGCAGCAGCAGGGCGAAAAAGTGAGCTTTGTGGCGAACGGTATTCAGTTCCCAACCACAGAGCAGGCCAACCAGTATAATTCATTGATTGGGCCGCTTACCGCACAACACCAGGCATTCAGCCAGGCATATTCCAGCGCGATGAGCGCAATGCAGTAAATTGCTTTTCCGCTCTGTGCCATAAACACAGAGCGGTTATTCCTGCCTTGTTTTCCTCAGGCCTGTTTTGCAACAGCCGGGTTCACGCAGTTTTTCTCAACCTTACCTTCCAGCGCATTAAGCAGGTTTTCCACTGCGGTGGCCGCCATATTGTAACGTGTTTCATGGGTGGCCGAACCAATATGTGGCAGGGCGACAACATTGGGCAGGCTCAGAAGTGGGGAATCCACCGGCAGAGGCTCCTGTTCGAACACATCCAACCCGGCTGCATGAATTTTGCCACTTTTCAGGGCATCAACCAGTGCAGGTTCGTCAATGACCGGGCCACGACCCGCGTTGATCAAAATGGCGGAAGGCTTCATCAGCGCCAGTTTTTCTGCATTCAGCACATGGTAAGTTTCATCGGTTAGCGGCAGGATACTGCACACAAAATCTGCTTCACTCAGCAGTGTATCAAGGTCGCAATAGCGGGCGCCAAAGCGCGATTCTGCTTCTGTGTGATGGCGGCGTGCGTTATACAACACCGGCATACCAAACCCAAAGTGCGCGCGTTGTGCCAGCGCCATACCAATGCGACCCATGCCAATAATACCGATAGTTTTATGGTGCACATCCACGCCGTACCAGTCTGGCCCAATACTGCTGGTCCATTCACCTTTTTTTACCCGCTCAGCCACTTCCAGTACCCGACGGGCCGTTGCCAGAACCAGTGTCATCAGCGTATCTGCCACAGTTTCGGTCAACTCGGTTGGTGTGTGCATCAGCAGGACATTACGTTGAGTGAGCGCATCGACATCAAAGTTATCGTAACCCACTGAAACAGTTGAAGCTGCGCGTAAAGCAGGCATGGCAGTCAACAGTGCTCCGTCCACTTTTCCCCCTGCACCTAACAAACCTGCAGCGCTGGCAAAAGCATCAGCATTGGCCTGAACAGTTTCCGGGCTCAGGTTCTTCACCTGGATAACGTCCACTTTTTCTTTCAGGCGGGCAACCAGGTTTTCGGGCAGTGTTTTATAGAGAATAATGGACGGCTTCATACAGGTCTCCGTGTTAATTGGGAATACAATCAGGCATGTTTCGCGCCAACGGGCAGTGGCTGAGGTTGCTCAGGCTTTACTATAAGAGTTAGCCATACTGAAACGAAAAGTGCCACTGCCATAAAGATGAATGAGGCTGACGGGCCACCAGTTACTCCATTGAGGTAACCCACAAACCATGAGCCACAGAAAGAGCCCAGTGCGCCCATGCTGTTAATCAGAGCCATTGCTCCGCCTGCGACATTGCGTGGCAACATTTCTGGAATAATGGCGAAGAACGGTCCATAAGGTGCGTACATGGCAGCACCTGCAACAACCAATAATCCCCAGGATACCCAGAAGTGATGGGAGCCAACAGCCCAGGAGCCGAGAAATGCCAGTCCGCCAATCAGCAGCAATGGCCAGACAAATAATTTCCGGTTACGCAGTTTGTCAGAGGCCCATGAGACAGCGATCATTGCCAGTGTCGCAGCCAGGTAAGGTACGGCAGACAACCAGCCAACTTCGACCATGCCCATATTTGTGCCAGCACTACGAATAATGGATGGCAGCCACAATACAAAACCATACACCCCAATACTCCAGGTGAAGTATTGCATGCACAGCAGAATGACATTGCGGGAACGGAAGGCTTCACTATAGTTACGAACTGCTTTGATATTCCGTTGTTCTTTATCTAACTGTGCCTGGAGTGCCTGTTTTTCATTATTTGTTAACCAGGTTACCTGGGCAGGTTTATCTTTTGCCAGCACCCACCAACAGAAGGCCCAGATAACCGCAGGGATCCCTTCAAGAATAAACATTTCACGCCAGCCGAATGACTGAATCAAATAGCCGGAGACCACAGACATCCACAGAACGGTTACCGGGTTCCCGAGGATTAAAAACGTATTAGCCCGTGAGCGCTCAGACTGAGTAAACCAGTTACTGATGTATATCAGCATGGCGGGCATCACCGCAGCTTCCACCACACCAAGAATAAAGCGAATGGCGGCCAGGGCTGGAATATTGGTAATGATGCCAGTGAGTGAAGCGCATACGCCCCAGAGAACCAGACAGGTGAAGATTAATTTGCGGACACTACGCCGTTCAGCGTAGATAGCGCCCGGAATTTGAAAGAAAAAATATCCGAGGAAAAACAGTGCGCCCAGTAATGACGAGATCCCTTTGGTGATACCCAGATCTTCAGTGATCCCGGCGGCAGACGCAAAGCTGAAGTTTGCCCGGTCCAGATAGGCCAGGCTGTAGGTAATAAATACTACTGGCATGATACAGAGCCAGCGTTTGGTTGCATTTGTCGGGCTGTTCATACGCGTTCCTCTTCGGTTTTACGCTGAGACATATTCACCCTGTTGTGTAGGGTACAGGGTGGCAGGGTTTGACGACTAAATTACGGCTCCCTGAGCTGATTTCGGGTTGGCAATCCTTCACTGTCTCCCTGAACCTGTATTGCCATTGCACCAATACGATTACCACGCAATACCGCCTGAGCTACCTCTTTTCCTTCCAGTAGTGCGCTTACGGCACCTGTTGCGAAGCCATCTCCGGCACCTACCGTATCAACGACTTTTTCTACAAATACTGGCGGAACAGCACCCTGCTCATCGTTAGCTGTTTTGTACCAGGCGCCGTCTGCCCCGGTTTTAATCATGACTATTTTGACGCCATGATTGAGATAAAAATCGGCAATGGCTTCCGGTGAGGTGGCACCCGTGAGGCAAATACCCTCTTTCAGCCCGGGTAAAAACCAGTCGGACTGAAATGCCAGTTGATTAATTTGCTTTACCATTTCAGCTTTGTTGGGCCACAGTACCGGGCGCAGGTTCGGGTCGAAGGAGACTGTTTTTCCAGCCTCTTTCATGACGCGGGAGGCGTGATGTAGCAGTTCCAGTGAACTTACAGATAGCGCCGCAGCAACGCCGGTAAGGTGAAGGTGGCGGGCACTGAGAAAATAGTCTGGCGAGAAGTCAGCCAGGCTCAGGTGGCTTGCGGCGGAATTTTTGCGAAAATATTCCACGATGGGATCGGTTCCATTTTCGGCCAGCGATTTCACCTGAAACCCTGTAGCATGAGATGCGTCCTGAGTGACATGCTGGCTGTCGATACCTTCTTTAGCCAGTTGCTGCAGGATAAAACGCCCAAAACTGTCAGCGCCCACCCGGCTGACCCAGCCAACACGCAAACCGAGGCGAGCCAGGCCCGTTGCGACATTAAGTTCAGCTCCAGCCACGCGTTTGATAAAGTGTTCTGCTGTGGATAAATCTCCGGCCTCGCGGGCCACAAACATCGCCATCGCTTCACCGATAGTGACCACATCCAGTGCAGTATTCATTTAAACCTCCCGTAATTGCGCGACATAGTGGCGTGTTACAGCAGCCAGATCTTTCCCGGCAAGTGGGAACTCAATACCGCGTGGTACATCTGACGGTAGTTGGCGCAGCAGAGCCATCCAGTCTGGTGAAGCTTCATCCGGCGCGATAGCACGATACCGGTTGTGATGGAGAATGGCTGCTTTGACATGGATATAACTCACGCCATTTGCCAGGAACTGTGCTGCTATTGCAGGCGTTTCACCTGTCCATAACCAGTTGGCCATATCGAAAGTCAGGCGGACAGGAAGATGTTCTGCCTGAGCGGCTTGCCAGAATGATTGCATTGGTGCGAGCTTACCTGCACTTGTCTGGTCATTTTCAACAACAACAGGGACTGGCGAGCCTGCCAGTTGGCTGTTGAGCCCGCTAAGAGATATGCCGGGTTGGTACTCACCCAGTGAAAATTTGATCCAGCGAGCCTGTAATTGCCGGGCTTCGAGTAAAAATGTAGGAAGTTGTGGATTAACTTGCCCACCAGAAGTGAACAGGCCGTGCGGAACGGAATAACAGGCAAACAGGCCTTGTGCGGTAATCGAATGAGCTAACTGGCTTAATGTATCCAGTTCCTGAGGGGAGAGTAATTCCCGGCGTATTTCAATGCCGTCTGCACCCGCTGCGGCGATAGTAGGTAATAACCCGCTTTGCCCTCCGGCTTGCCTGACCTGGTCCTGACCGTAGGCTGAGGCCACTACGATTATCTCTCTTGCCATTGTGTTGTCCCATTCCAGCGTGTTCTGTTGTTATAACGCTAAATGGAACCGGTTCCATATGGAAGTTTGTGACTGCTAATTTATGATCTCAGTCACGAACAAAATTTCAGCAGGAGGTGGACCCCCGGATGATAAGTACGCCATCAAAGGTGCTTTCTTTGATGGATGATTTATCGCCTTCGATGCGGCTAATAACTTGATTTAACGCACAATACCCCATGTCCCAGGTGGGTTGTTTGAGGGTGGAGATCCCGACACCTGCCAGTTCTGCCCACTCCAGTTCATCAAAGCCTAACAGGCCGATATCACTGCCCCAGTTTAACCCTACGCGCCGAAGTGAGCGCGCAACCTGAAGAGTAAGTGAGCCATTCGCGGAAATAATGGCTTTGCGCATTCCCCGGTAGCGGGAATGGAAATTACGCAGTATGTCATCGATTTGGCTGGCATCATGTAGTGGTGCCTGGGCATTTTCAGCGGCCACGCCCTGGTGCTGGCTGGTGGTTTGGCGAAAAGCATCAAGGCGTTCCCGGCGGGTATTGACTGTACCTGTAGGCTCACTGATAAATAAAATAGCTTCAAAGCCTTGCTGGATGAGGTGTTCGGTTGCCTCTTTGGTAGCTTTTGCGTTATTCAGACCCACAACATCACAGGCAAAACCGGGAATTTTTCTGTCGATTAATACCATGGGCAGGGCCGATTGCTGCAGGCGGTTAAGCCCTTCTTCGTTCATACCCACCGCATTAACTACAATTCCTTCAACCTGGTAGCTTTGCAGTAAGTCGAGATAATGCTGCTCCTGGTCCAGTTCATTGTTGGTATTACACATCAGCAGGGTAAACCCTTTTTCCCGGCAGGCTGCTTCAATTCCGCTGAGAATATCTACTGAATAAGGATTAGTAATATCTGCAATGATCAACCCAATTAACCGGGTACGCCCGCGTTTAAGGCCGCGTGCCATTTGGCTGGGGCGGTAATCGAGCTGTTTTATTGCAAATTCGATGCGTGCTTTCAGGTCGTCAGACAAGAGGTGTTGTTCGCCATTGAGGTAACGCGACACACTGGTTTTCCCTGTTTTGGCCGCTTTTGCTACATCGCTAATGGTTGCCCGCGCCACCCTGGTATTCATACAAACGCATCCTCGTTGAGGTGAAAACACTGATGATGGCACAACGACCGGGTTTGGGGGGAGAGAAAATGAAGGTTGTGAACCACTTACCAGAATTTATTGCGGCACACATTTCTTACTTCATGCCTGTAACCCCAGGAGAAACCACAGTGTTCTCCTGGGGGTTAACGCCAACAGAATCACTGCAACGGCGACAACGTAATTTCTACCCGGCGGTTTTGTGCTTTACCTTCCGCGGTTGTGTTGCTGGCGACAGGGTTGGCCGGACCCATACCCGATGTATGCACCCGGTTACCTGCAACACCCTGTGTAATCAGCGCACTGCCAACACTGTCTGCGCGCTGCTGGGAAAGGCGCATATTCAGGTCATGCCCACCTGTACTGTCTGTATAACCGACTACATTAACGGCAGTTTTCGGGTACTCTTTCAGCACCATAGCGACGCCCGTTAGCGTATTAGCCCCGGCAGGTTTCAATACAGCACTGTTACTGTCAAAGGTGACATTATTGGGCATATTCAGCACAATGTTATCGCCCTGGCGCGTAACGCTCACCCCGGTTCCCTGCATTTTTTGCCGCAGTTTTGCTTCCTGGGCATCCATGTAGTAGCCAATACCGCCGCCCAGTGCAGCACCTGCGGCAGCGCCAATCAACGCGCCTTTACCCCGGTCACTTTTTGATGACGATAATACACCCACACCGGCACCGACCAGCGAGCCAATACCTGCACCAATGCCCGATTTCGCGGCCTGACTTTCACCGGTATAAGGGTTTGTTGTACAACCGGAAATGACGAGTATGGCGCATACTAAACTGGCTAGCATAACCTGATGTTTTTTCATGTTATATCCTTATGCCGAAATTGAATTGCCGTAATGCAGATGGCGGTAGATTATGGCGGTTTTACCGAAAGAAAAATTCGTTGAATAGTCTGATTTTTGTAAAATGCGCCCACAGAGCGCGGCAAAACAATAACACTTAACACCTGCAAAGATTCCGGAGCCCATAGTGGATAAAAAAAGATACCAGGTACTGACAGCAGCCCACTGGGGGCCGGTGTTGGTCGAAACTGATGGCGAAACGGTATTTTCGTCTCGCGGTGCCCTCGACACCTTGCACGAAAATACGCTCCAGACCGTTGTGGCAGACCAGGTTCACAGCCCAACCCGGGTGCGTTACCCCATGGTGCGGAAAGGCTTCCTGGCATCACCGGACAATCCTCAGGGGGTGCGTGGGCAGGATGAATTTGTCCGGGTCACCTGGGAGGAAGCGCTGGCACTGATTGACCGCCAGCACCGCCGCATTCGCCAAACCTGGGGAGCGTCGTCAATTTTTGCCGGTTCATATGGCTGGCGTTCTAATGGCGTAATGCACAAAGCCGCCACACTGTTACAGCGCTACATGAGTCTGGCAGGCGGATATACCGGGCATCTTGGCGATTACTCTACCGGAGCAGCCCAGGTGATAATGCCGTATGTTGTGGGTGGCAATGAAGTTTACCAGCAGCAAACCAGCTGGCCTCTGGTTCTGGAATACAGCGATGTGGTGGTCATGTGGAGTGCCAACCCACTCAATACCCTGAAAATTGCCTGGAACGCCAGCGATGAGCAAGGTATGAAGTATTACGAGTCGCTGAAAAAGAGCGGCAAGCGCCTGATTTGTATTGATCCGATGCGTTCAGAAACCCACGATTTCTTTGGCGAACAGATGACCTGGCTGGCCCCGCATATGGGAACGGATGTCGCGATGATGTTGGGCATCGCTACAACGTTGCTGGAAAATCAGTGGCATGACAGTGCTTTCCTGGACAAATACACCAGCGGGTTCGCGACTTTCCAGAATTACCTGTTGGGTGAGCAGGATGGCATCAGAAAAGACGCCGACTGGGCAGCGGCGATTTGCGGCATACCGGCACAAACGCTACGCGAACTGGCCGAGTTGTTCAGCCATAACCGCACCATGCTGATGGCCGGGTGGGGCATGCAACGCCAGCAATATGGTGAGCAGAAGCACTGGATGCTGGTGACGCTGGCAGCAATGTTGGGGCAGATTGGCTTGCCCGGCGGTGGTTTTGGGTTGTCTTATCATTTTGCCAATGGGGGTAACCCGACCCGGCGTGCTGCAGTGCTGGCTTCCATGCAGGGGAGCGTGGCGGGCGGAACTGACGCGGTGGATAAAGTGCCGGTCGCCCGAATTGTCGAAGCGCTGGAAAACCCAGGCGGCGCTTACCAGCACAATGGTGAAGACCGCATATTCCCGAATGTGAAAATGATTTGGTGGGCAGGTGGCGCCAATTTTACTCACCATCAGGATACCAACCGCCTGATTCGGGCGTGGCAAAAACCTGAGCTTATTGTTATTTCAGAATGCTTCTGGACGGGAGCGGCGAAGCATGCCGATATCGTTTTGCCAGTGACAACGAGTTATGAACGTAATGATCTGACCATGACCGGGGATTACAGCCAGCAGCACCTGGTTCCCATGAAGCAGGTTGTACCACCCCAATATGAAGCGCGTGACGATTTCACTATTTTTGCCGAGCTGAGTGAATACTGGGAAAGCGGCGGAAAGCAGCGTTTTACGGAAGGCAAAGATGAAATGGCCTGGCTGGAAACGTTTTATCAAATGGCTGCGGCACGGGGAGCTGCAAACCAGGTATCGTTAATTCCTTTTGCGACCTTCTGGGAGCAGAACCAGCTTATCGAAATGCCAGAAAACCCGGCGAACAGCCAGTTTGTGCGGTTTGGTGATTTCCGGGCAGACCCACTGGCGCATCCACTGAAAACCGAAACCGGTAAAATTGTGATTCATTCAGAGCGAATTGCCAGTTATGGCTACCCTGATTGCCCGGGGCACCCCACCTGGCTTGCGCCTGATGAGTGGCACGGTAATGCGCAACCGGAACAATTGCAGTTGTTATCTGCTCACCCTGCTCACCGCCTGCACAGCCAGTTGAATTACAGCCGGTTGCGTGAACGCTATCAGATTGCCGGAAGAGAACCTGTGACACTCAATACGGCTGATGCACAGGCGCGCGGAATTCGCCATGGCGATGTTGTGCGGGTGTGGAATAACCGTGGGCAAGTGCTTGCCGGGGCGCATGTGACCGACGGCATTAAACCCGGCGTGATTTGTATTCACCAGGGTGCCTGGCCGGACCTACAGGATGGCGAAGGCAGTCTGTGCAAACACGGCGCGGTCAATATGCTGACGAAAGATATACCTTCATCGCGCCTGGGGAATGGTTGTGCCGCGAATACTTCACTGGTATGGATGGAGAAATTTACCGATGAATTGCCAGTGGTAACGGCGTTTACCCCGCCTGCCAGCTCATGATCCAGGTGGGTTCCTGAGTATCGTCCTGCCAGGCGCTCTCAATAATACGGAAGCCCTGAGCATGGTAAAAGCTCACTGCCCGGCTGTTTTTCTGGTACACCTCCAGGCTTAACAGCGGGTAGCGATGCTTGACGTGACTGAGTAATTCTCGCCCAATTCCATGACCTACTGAATGGGGTGCGATAAACAGCGCCCCAATAAAACGTGATTCCAGTACACTGACAAATCCTTGTAATTCTCCCTGCTCATGGTAAACCCAGGTAGTGGCATGGGGCAGGTAAATATCCCGGACGACAGGCACACTGGCCTGCCAGTAACTGACCGGAATAAATTCGTGGGCTGCCGTTGTGCTGGCAAGCCAGAGTGACAGAAGTTCCGGCATGTCTCGTGCGCGGCTGCGACGAATCATCTGCCAGCCTCCGGATGGCAGGCGCAACTGACGACATGGTCATTCACCAGCCCGCAAGCTTGCATAAACGCATAGCAAATGGTCGAACCGACAAATTTGAACCCCCGTTTTTTCAATGCCTTAGACATGGCTTCTGATACAGGTGTACTGGCCGGAACCCCGGATAATGTCTCCGGGCTGTTAATCACTGGTTGGTGGTTCACAAAACCCCAGATAAAATCTGAAAATGACTCGCCATTTTGTTCCATCGCCACCCACGCCCGGGCGTTCGTTATGATGGCTTCAATCTTACCCCGGTGGCGAATAATACCGGCATTCTGCAGCAGTTTTTCTACGTCTTCCGCCTGCATTTCGGCGACCTTTTGTGGGTTGAACTGGTGGAATGCTGCACGGTAATTTTCCCGTTTTTTCAACACAGTAATCCACGACAAACCGGCCTGTTGGCCTTCAAGGCACAACATTTCGAATAATTTCTCGCCTGATTTTTGCGGTATGCCCCATTCATTGTCATGATAATCAATATAAAGTGAATCCTGGGTAACCCAACCGCAACGTTGCATGGTGCCAGTCCTTATTGTGATGTGGTAAATCGTTATTATCGGCTATACGCTTAAAATATATACCCCGCGTTTTTAACATTGTTCAGGTAACGCGCAGGTAAGCGGGAAAACTGGACGAATATCACACCATCCCGTGAAGTCCGTGGCAATCTCGGCACGTAAATAAATTCTGTCGCGGTTGTGTTGTACATAAAAAAAATACCGATAAAGAAAAAATAAAACCGAATGTTTGCAGGCATCCACCATGAACAGCATCTCCTTTAGCAGTGGCAAAGCAGTGAGTTATGCAGCCTGTTGTGGGTTGTGTTGGCTTTATTCGTCGGTGGCACTGGCGCTGGATACGCATAGTGATAGTATCGCTACGGCTCCGGTAGCCACACCACAGAGCGCCGCCCGGGTGGATTACAACACAATTCTGGCACAGCAAATCAATGCGTCTCATGCACCAATGGGGAACATGGTCATGTGGCGTGACCCGTCGTTACCCGGTGAGCAGTCTGTAAACACGCACTGGCAATTCCCGTTAAACAATAATTTTGCCACAGGCCCTGTTGCCGGATGGGATCAATACCGTGCGCCCTGGTCTGGTTCGTCTGCTGAGACGGCAAATGTGAGCCGTATTGGCTGGCGGCTGGACTATGCCTGGGGAGCGTTCCAGCCCTGGGCGCAGGTTGATCTTATTTCAGGTTCATCCTCATGGTCTGAACCTTATACTGCCCAGAGCGGCCAGCAGGATGAGAAAATTGGCTTCTCAATGGGAGCGAATCTCCCAATAAATCAAAATATTGCTGCTTATGCCCGGTTATCTCAGGGAAGCACCCAGCCTGGCAATGACCTGACTACCTGGCAACTGGGGCTGGACGTCGCGTTTTAAGCCAGGCCCGGAAATGGTGCGGCCTTATTTTGCCTCTGAACTCTGCGCACTAAAAGAGTGCATTTCTCGCTTTCCGCGTTTCAGCATCTTGCCTGTTCCTGATTAACTCAGTGACTTTATGGGTATTTAAGAACTGGTACACACTTTGCAACACCTTCGCCAGTTGCGTTTATTTTTGGTTAACTTTATGGCGAGGTCGTTATGTCTGAACAACCGACAACATTAAAACGCTCACTGGGGAGCTTCCGGTTATGGGGCATCGCTGTTGGGCTGGTGATTTCAGGTGAATATTTTGGCTGGAGTTATGGCTGGTCTGCGGCGGGAACCCTGGGGTTTCTGATAGTCGCTGTGCTGATTGCCGCCATGTACTGCGCGTTTATTTTTAGTTTTACTGAACTGACAACCGCGATTCCGCACGCCGGTGGGCCATTTGCTTACGCTTTTCGCGCCTTCGGGCCAACCGGTGGCTTTATTGCCGGGTTTGCAACCCTGGTCGAGTTTGTTTTTGCGCCACCGGCCATTGCGATGGCGATTGGCGCCTACCTGAATGTGCAATTCCCTTCACTGGATCCTAAATGGGTCGCCTGTGGTGCCTATCTGGTGTTTATGGCGCTGAATATTTTGGGGGTTGGCATTGCGGCAACCTTTGAACTGTTCGTCACGCTGCTGGCGATTTTTGAACTGCTGGTCTTCATGGGTGTGGTGGCACCGGGTTTTCAGTGGAGTAATTTTGCCAGCCACGGCTGGGCAGGTAGTGATACGTTCTCTTCCGTAGCGCTTTCTGGCATGTTTGCCGCCATTCCTTTTGCTATTTGGTTCTTCCTGGCTATTGAAGGTGCGTCAATGGCGGCTGAAGAAGCAAAAAACCCGCGTCATACCATTCCTCGCGCCCTTGGCGGTGGAATTATTACTCTGACTGTACTGGCTGTAGGCGTAATGGTTTTTGCCGGTGGTGTGGGTGACTGGCGTGCATTATCCAACATTAATGACCCATTACCTCAGGCAATGAAACTGCAGGTAGGTGGCAGTAGTGGTTGGTTACATATGCTGGTCTGGCTGGGGCTGTTCGGCCTGGTCGCCTCGTTCCATGGCATTATCATGGGGTATTCCCGGCAGATTTTCTCCCTGGCCCGTGCCGGGTACCTGCCCGCTTCTTTGGCGCGGGTTAACCGCCGGACACAAACGCCTGTTCTGGCAATCCTTGCCGGTGGTGTGATTGGTATCGCCGCTATTTTTTCCGACTCCCTGATTACGATTAATGGCATGCCGCTGACTGCCAGCATCGTTACCATGTCTGTATTTGGCGCAATTGTTATGTACATCACATCGATGGCGGCACTGTTCAGGCTGCGTCGCACGGAACCTGAGCTGGAACGCCCCTTCAAAGCACCGGGATTCCCGGTGGTTCCGGCATTTGCACTGGCTGTATCGGTACTCTGCCTGGTGGCGATGGTGTACTACAATTTTGAACTGGCGGTGATTTTCGCCGTCATGATGCTGGCCGGTTATGTATGGTTCCGAATGACCGCAACCGCTCGTGCCCGCGCTGCGCTGGATCCGCAACTTACAGTGATGTAATAAAGGTTATCCCATGTATAAAACCACTCTGGCGCACAACACATGGACATTCGCCAGTCTGACAGAGGTTATGGCTAAGGCTTCCCCGGCCCGTTCCGGGGATCAACTGGCCGGGGTCGCAGCGGCAAGTGCGGAAGAGCGCATGGCTGCGAAATTCGTGCTGGCGGATTTACCGTTAACGACATTTCTGAACCAGGCGCTGGTGCCTTATGAAGAAGATGAAGTTACCCGGCTTATTATGGACACCCATGACCGCGAGGCGTTCGCGCCCATCAGCCATCTGACGGTAGGGGAATTTCGTGACTGGTTACTGGAAGATGGTACGGATCATACGCTGTTAACCCAGGTTGCTCGGGGGATTACGCCAGAAATGGCTGCGGCAGTCAGTAAACTGATGCGTAACCAGGATTTAATCCTGGCGGCCAGCAAATGCCAGGTTATCACCCGGTTTCGCAACACCATTGGCTTGCCAGGCCACTTAAGCGTGCGCCTGCAACCGAATCACCCCACCGATGACCTGCAGGGTATTGCCGCCAGTATGCTGGATGGCCTGCTGTACGGTAGTGGAGACGCAGTGGTGGGAATCAACCCGGCAAGCGACAGCCTGCCAGTACTTGAGCGGCTGAATTACATGCTGGACGATGTCATCAGCCGTTTTGAGATCCCCACGCAGTCTTGTGTGCTGACCCATGTGACCAATACGCTGCAGTTAATGGAGCGTGGTGCGCCAGTCGACCTGGTGTTTCAGTCGGTTGCCGGTACACAGGCCGCGAATACCGGTTTTGGTATTGACCTGGCGATGCTGGGTGAGGCGCGTGACGCTGCATTGTCACTCAAGCGCGGTACGCTGGGCGAGAATGTGATGTACTTTGAGACCGGGCAGGGAAGTTGCCTGTCGGCGGATGCCCATCATGGTGTTGATCAGCAAACCTGTGAAGCCCGTGCTTACGCGGTTGCACGCCACTTTAAACCCCTGCTGGTTAATACGGTCGTTGGGTTTATCGGCCCGGAATATTTGTACGATGGTAAGCAAATTATTCGAGCCGGGCTGGAAGACCATTTTTGCGGTAAATTACTTGGCCTGCCACTGGGGTGCGATGTGTGCTACACCAACCATGCCGAAGCCGACCAGGATGACATGGATACTCTGCTGACATTGCTGGCAACTGCCGGGCTGACCTTTCTGATAGGGGTGCCGGGGGCTGATGACATTATGCTTAATTACCAGAGCACATCATTTCATGATGCGCTCTATATTCGGCGCTTACTGGGGCTTAAACATGCACCAGAGTTTGCCGCCTGGTTAGAGCGAATGCAGATTATTGATACTTCAGGTCAATTACGCCTGACCGGTGCGAGCCACCCGCTGCTGAGTGCGTTACCCAAAGGAGAAGTGGCATGACATTACCGGATGCCTGGCGCTCCCTCACGCAATTTACCGATGCCCGTATTGCGCTCGGGCGCAGTGGGGCAAGTTTACCTACCCGCGAAGTACTGAAATTTGGCCTGGCGCATGCGCAGGCCCGGGATGCGATTCATCAGCCTTTCGACAGCAACAAAGTAGCTCAAGGCCTTGAGTGTTTAGGGCTGAAAACCCTGACGGTGCACAGTGCTGCGCCTGACAGACACAGTTTTCTCCAGCGACCGGATTTGGGCCGTCAGCTTAGTCTTGAAAGCCGAAACCAGCTCACCCAACTGCGTAATGATTCACCTGACCTGGTACTGGTCGTGGGAGATGGTCTGTCGTCATGGGCAGTGCATCGCCAGGCCTGTGAATTGATTCGCGCATTACTGCCTTATCTCTCTGAACTGAGTCTTTCACTGGGGCCAGTGGTTCTGGCTCACCAGGCGCGTGTTGCACTGGCTGACGATGTTGGTGAGTGCTTACATGCAAAAGCGGTCGCCATGTTGATTGGTGAGCGCCCGGGCCTGTCTTCACCAGACAGCCTTGGGGTGTACATGACCTGGTCACCCAGTCGCGGGCGGCGCGACGCCGAGCGGAACTGCATTTCTAATGTGCGCCCGGAAGGGCTTAACTGGGATGCCGCTGCGTTTAAGCTGGCGTGGTTACTGGAGCAGGCATTTATTCGCCGCCTGTCGGGGGTTAAGTTAAAAGATGAAAGTGATAACCCGGCTTTGTATGGCCGTGTTAAACCTCATCTGACCCAGGTTAACGCCTTACGCGAGAAGTGAAAATTGTGATCTGTATCAAGGACAGTTTTCACAATTGATATACAGGAGTGGCGCGTAATACAGGGATAGTGAATACTCACATTTTAGGTTTGTGTTACGTGCCGTTCATGCATTTAAAGGCTGTTTATACCGCCTGAGATGCAATTCATTCCGCACTCAGTGCATTTCATGCCGTTTTTCCCTGCAATTCCCTCCCTGAGAGTAAGGTTACAGGCAGATAACTACCTTCCCTTATTCAGTAATGCAGGACATCTGCCATGAAAACATCAATTTCAAACCAAACGCGCTGGTTGACACTTGTGGGTACCATCGTAACTCAGTTCGCCCTGGGCTCGGTTTATACCTGGAGCCTGTTTAATGGCCCGCTTTCTGAAAAACTTAATGAACCTGTCAGCCAGGTGGCATTCTCTTTCGGCCTGTTAAGTCTGGGCCTGGCGCTGGCTTCTTCTGTGGCCGGTAAGCTCCAGGAACGTTTTGGTGTCCGCCGTGTCACCATCGCTTCCGGGGTGTTATTAGGGCTGGGGCTGTTCCTGACGGCACATTCCCATAACCTGCTGATGCTCTGGCTGAGTGCCGGTGTGCTGGTTGGCCTGGCGGATGGGGCGGGTTATCTGCTGACGTTATCGAACTGTGTGAAATGGTTCCCTGAACGTAAGGGCCTGATTTCCGCCTTCTCTATTGGTGCTTATGGGTTGGGTAGCCTGGGGTTTAAATTTATCGATTCTCAGTTACTGGCTTCCTTTGGCCTGGATAAGACCTTCATTATTTGGGGCGGTATTGCACTGGTTATGATTGTGTTTGGTGCATTACTAATGAAAGACGCACCGGTACAGGCAGTGAACCGGAGCAATGGTGCCAGTAACAGTGATTTCACTCTGGCGGAATCCATGCGCAAACCACAGTACTGGATGCTGGCGCTGATGTTCCTTACTGCCTGCATGAGTGGTTTGTATGTTATTGGTGTGGCGAAAGATATTGCTCAGAGCCTGGCGCATCTGGATGTCATGACTGCGGCCAACGCTGTGACAGTCATTGCCATTGCCAACCTGAGTGGTCGCCTGATAATGGGGACTCTGTCCGACAGAGTGACCCGCATCCGCGTGATTACTTTTGGCCAGATTATTGCGCTGGTGGGGATGGCGGCATTGCTGTTCGCACCGCTGAATGCGATGACCTTCTTTGCGGCCATTGCCTGTATTGCCTTTAATTTTGGCGGCACCATCACCGTTTATCCTTCACTGGTCAGCGATTTCTTTGGTCTGAACAACCTGGCGAAAAACTATGGTGTGATTTACCTTGGCTTCGGGGTTGGCAGTATCTGTGGCTCCATCATTGCATCGCTGTTTGGTGGCTTCCATGTAACTTTCCTGGTCATTTTCGCACTGTTGATTGTTTCTCTGGCGCTCTCTTCAACCATTCGCCAGCCTAAAGCAGATATTTATGACGGTGATGCAGCACATTCTCACGCCTGATGTAATGAACAGAGTTCAGTTAAATACAGTTGATTGCATCTGAAACCAACGACAACCTCGGTGCCTCCCTGGTTGTCGTTGGTTTTATCTGGTCACGCAGGTTAACTTCAGCGTATTTCCCCCACAACACCGGCCAGCAAAGCAGCCCTTCTTATTTCCCGGGGTGCCCGGCAACTGGCGGAAAGATTTGATTTTGTGGCGCAGGTAGTATTTCTGCCCTGGTCATTACCAACTTGTGCTGAACTTCGTCACCTGACCAGAGTCAGAATCCTGAATATGGTTGCTCTGGATTGGTGAATGAAGATTTCTCGTCGTATTACCCAGGTACAGCTCAGTTGCTTTCTTGCATTGTACATTGGGCTATTTCTGAACTGTTCGGTGTTCTGGCGGCGTCTACATGAGACGATGGATATCACACCGTTCTTCAAAGCCTTTGCGCTGACAACCGAGGTATTTGCTACTGTTCTGGCAAGTTTCTTTGTGTTGCGCCTTTTTTCCCTTGGCGGGCGGCGTGCCTGGCAGGTATTAAGCTCATTTTTGGTGCTCTGTTCTGTTGCGGCCAGCTACTACATGGCGGTAATGAATATCACCATTGGCTACGGCATTATTGCGTCTGTGATGACGACCGATATTGATCTGACCAAAGAAGTGGTGGGCTGGCGTTTCTATTTATGGGTGTTGTTAGTCGGCTTGCCACCGCTGTGGTTTATCTGGCGTAACCAGGGGCAGGATTCATTGATAAGACAACTGTCAACGAGGCAGTCTGCATTGCCTCACCTGGGCGTGTTGCTTCTGGTGGCACTGGTGGTGTGGGGGCCAGTTCGTTTTTTGGGAAACGTCCAGAAACACCACGAAAGAGGATCGCGGGAAGACTTGCCCAGTTATGGCGGTGTGGTGACCAGTGCTTATTTACCCGCGAACTGGCTCTCTTCTTTGGGGTTGTATGTGTGGGCTAAGGCGGATGAAGCGTTGGATAGCCGCTCTCTCATCAACCCCGCAACCCGTAATCACTGGAACGTGCCCGCAAACCTGAATGATGTGCAGGTGGTGTTTATTATTGGGGAGACCACCCGCTGGGACCATATGGGCTTGTTTGGCTACTCAAGGGATACTACACCCAGGCTGGCTCAGGAGAGGAATCTGGTGGCATTTCGCGGCGAATCTTGTGATACCGCGACCAAACTCTCTTTGCGTTGCATGTTTGTCGGTGCCGGTGGTGTCATGGATAACCCACAGCGTACCTTACTGGAGCAAAATGTCTTCGCGGTGTTGAAACAACTGGGGTTCTCCAGTGACTTGTATGCGATGCAAAGTGAAATGTGGTTCTACAGTAATACGATGGCCGATACCATTGCCTGGCGGGAGCAAATTGGTGCGGAGAGCCATAATCAGGGCAAAACTGTTGATGACATGTTGCTGTTGAATGAGATGAGGCGCTCGCAGGTGCAGCATGTGCAGGGCAAACATCTGGTTATTCTGCATACCAAAGGGTCGCATTATTCGTATGTTCAGCGTTACCCCCGTGAATTTGCTGTCTGGCAGCCAGAATGTATGGGCATTAACAAACACTGTTCAGCGCAAACGCTGATCAACGCATATGATAATTCAGTGCGCTATGTAGACAGTTTTATCAGCAGGGTTATCGACCAGGTGCGTGATAAAAACGCGATTGTGTTCTATGCGGCTGACCATGGTGAATCAATTAGTGACAGCCTGCATTTACACGGCACACCGCGTAACATTGCACCACCTGAACAATTCCGGGTACCTCTACTGGTCTGGGCTTCTGATAAGTTTCTGGAGACGCCGGAAAATGCGCAGCGTTTTGGGCAATTGCAACAGCAGGCAAAAGAAGGTGTAGTGCATAAACATACCGAATTATTTGACTCAGTGTTAGGGTGCCTGGGGATAACGTCTTCGGATGGTGGAATTGATGCTTCCCGTAACTGGTGCGCACTGCAAAATACCAGGGATAAAAGTGAATCCACACTATGATGCTGGCTTTTCAGGCGATCAGAAGTCTTTTTTTAATAAGGGATTGACGCGATGCGGTGCCGGCAGTAATATGCGCCCCGCATTCGGCGAGTAGCGCAGCCTGGTAGCGCAACACGTTCGGGACGTGTGGGTCGGAGGTTCAAATCCTCTCTCGCCGACCAAATTCAGGCCCGCAGTGATATCACTGCGGGTTTTTTGTATTTGGAACAATTTAAAACCATCCGAAAAGTTCTTAAATAACGTCTTTGCCGTAGTACAACGCACAAGCGCCTTATTTTCCCCTGTTTTCTATCACATTTTGTTATCTTTACCGCAAGGTTATTTTTATTGTCTTATGGATAACAACAGCATTTTTTACTGAAATGTCCATTATCGGCACTATTTTTTGTTCATATATTCACCATTCAGCCAAAAAGTTGTCATAAATCACATTGGTCTATTGAACTGCTTGTGATTCATTTGTTGGTTTTTTGTTTTGGTATTATTGCCATAGCATAAATTTATGTGCTGTAAATAACACAAACTCCTTTTTTTCATCTTTGTTTTCACTTTCTCACATTCCGTGTAAATACCCGTTACGTATATTGACGTTTGGCTCATCAGTTGACAGATTGTAGGGCGTGAGAGGCCATTTACGGACAGTCTGTCCTGCGAGACAGTGGCCCTTGTGGAAGGATTCCCCATCCTCATCAAGCCTTACAGGCTTGCCCGAGCGAACCGGGTAAAAAATAAGAAAGGTTCGCCGGTTTAACACAACACATATCACATTGGAGCAGAAGAATGAGTATTTCCTTGAAGAAGTCAGGGATGCTGAAGCTTGGTCTGAGCCTGGTGGCTTTGACGGTTGCAGCAAGTGTTCAGGCAAAAACCCTGGTTTACTGTTCAGAAGGCTCGCCAGAAGGCTTTAACCCGCAGTTGTTCACTTCCGGTACTACCTATGATGCCAGCTCAGTGCCGATCTACAACAGACTGGTTGAATTTAAGATTGGCACCACCGAAGTGATCCCGGGCCTTGCTGAGAAGTGGGATGTCAGCGCTGACGGGAAAGTGTATACCTTCCATTTGCGTAAAGGCGTTAAATGGCAGAGTAACAAAGAGTTCAAACCGACTCGTGACCTGAATGCCGACGACGTTGTATTCTCCTTCGACCGCCAGAAAAACCCTAAAAACCCTTACCACAATGTCTCTGGCGGCAGCTACGAGTACTTTGAAGGTATGGGCTTGCCTGACCTGATAACTGACATCAAGAAAGTCGATGATTACACCGTTCAGTTTGTTCTGGCTCGCCCTGAAGCACCTTTCCTTGCTGATATGGCAATGGATTTCGCCTCTATCATGTCTAAAGAATATGCTGATGACATGATGAAAGCGGGTACGCCGGAAAAAATTGACCTTGATCCTATCGGTACAGGGCCGTTCCAGCTGGTTCAGTACCAGAAAGATTCCCGTATTCTGTATAAAGCGTTCCCGGGCTACTGGGGTACTAAACCTAAGATTGATCGCCTGGTCTTCTCTATTACTCCCGATGCTTCTGTTCGTTACGCAAAACTGGAAAAAAATGAATGCCAGATTATGCCGTACCCGAACCCGGCTGATCTTGCGCGCATGAAGAAAGACCCCAAAATCAACCTGCTGGAACAGCCTGGCCTGAACGTTGGCTATCTGTCCTTCAACGTTGAGAAGAAACCACTGGATAACGTGAAAGTACGCCAGGCGTTGACCATGGCTGTTAACAAAGAAGCGATTATCAAAGCGGTTTACCAGGGCGCTGGCCAGGCTGCTAAAAACCTGATCCCGCCGACCATGTGGGGTTACAACGATGCGGTGAAAGATTATCCGTATGATCCCGCTAAAGCCAAAGAGCTGCTGAAAGAAGCCGGCCTGCCGGATGGCTTCAGCATTGATCTGTGGGCTATGCCGGTTCAGCGCCCGTATAACCCGAATGCCCGCCGTATGGCGGAAATGATCCAGGCTGACTGGGCGAAAATTGGCGTGAAAGCCAAAATCGTGACCTACGAATGGGGTGAGTACCTCAAACGTGCCAAAGCCGGTGAACACCAGACCGTGATGATGGGCTGGACCGGGGATAACGGGGATCCGGATAACTTCTTCGCCACACTGTTCAGCTGTGATGCGGCGAAAGACGGTTCTAACTACTCTCGTTGGTGCTACAAACCGTTTGAAGACTTGATCCAACCTGCTCGTGCGACAGAAGACCACAACAAACGTGTGGAACTCTACAAGCAGGCTCAGGTTGTGATGCATGATCAGGCTCCTGCTCTGATTATTGCTCACTCCACAGTTTACGAGCCGGTGCGCAAAGAAGTGAAAGGCTATGTGGTGGATCCGTTAGGCAAACATCACTTCGAGAACGTATCCTTAGAGTGATACACCCGCGTGCCTTTCTGCGGTAATGGGTGCCGATGGCTTGTTGACCCGTTACCGGAAAGGCCCGGATGTATTCCTGATATTTCAGCCGGCGAAACACACATGTGTGCCAGCCACCTGAAATATGAAGGGTATAAGACCGGACTTGTTCTGCCAGCACCCCTCTCCCGGAGGGAGGGGGTCAGGGTGAGGGAACATATACCATGTACCTCACCCTTGCTGTCTGTAATGTGGGCTGATTTCCCCGTTGCGGCAGAACCGATGTACGTTGTGAGCAATACATTTCGCTGCCACCTGGTAGCGGAAGATGATAGAGAATCCGGCTAATGTTGCAGTTCATTCTCCGACGTCTGGGATTGGTTATCCCAACGTTTATAGGTATAACCCTTGTTACTTTCGCTTTCGTCCACATGATTCCGGGAGATCCGGTGATGATCATGGCGGGTGAGCGCGGGATTTCCCCCGAACGCCATGCTCAACTGCTGGCCCAATTAGGGTTAAACAAACCACTCTGGCAGCAATACGTCACCTATATCTGGAACGTATTGCACGGGGATTTGGGTATCTCCCTGAAAAGCCGTCTGCCTGTCTGGCAAGAATTTGTTCCTCGTTTCAAAGCGACTCTGGAACTGGGTGTGTGCGCCATGATTTTTGCTGTTGCTGTAGGTATTCCTGTTGGGGTACTGGCGGCGGTAAAACGCGGTTCGATTTTTGACCATACCGCTATTGGCCTGGCACTGACAGGTTATTCCATGCCAATTTTCTGGTGGGGGATGATGCTGATTATGTTGGTGTCTGTGCACTGGAACCTGACGCCTGTTTCCGGGCGTATAGGCGACACGGTCTTCCTTGACGATTCGCTACCTCTGACCGGGTTTATGCTGATAGATACCGCAATCTGGGGGCAACCGGGTGATTTTATTGACGCCGTGGCACATATGATTCTGCCTGCCATTGTGTTGGGGACCATCCCGCTGGCGGTCATTGTGCGTATGACCCGTTCCGCTATGCTGGAAGTGCTGGGTGAGGATTATATTCGCACTGCCCGGGCCAAAGGCCTGAGCCGCCTGCGTGTGATTGTGGTGCATGCTTTGCGGAATGCCATGCTGCCGGTGGTGACGGTTATTGGTCTGCAGGTCGGTACATTGCTGGCGGGTGCGATATTGACCGAAACCATTTTCTCCTGGCCTGGCCTTGGTCGCTGGTTGATTGAAGCACTGCAACGACGGGATTACCCGGTGGTGCAGGGTGGTGTGTTGTTGGTCGCGACACTGATTATTCTGGTGAACCTGATTGTCGACCTGTTGTACGGCGTGGTGAACCCGCGTATCCGGCATAAGAAGTAAGGGGTTATCATGACGCAAGTAACTGAAAACAACGTGGTGACAGCCCCGGTGCCGATGACACCGTTTCAGGAGTTCTGGCACTACTTTAAACGTAATAAAGGTGCAGTGATTGGGTTGGTCTACGTCACCCTGATGCTGCTTATCGCGCTGTTCGCTAATTTTGTCGCCCCTCATGACCCGGCAATGCAGTTCCGCGATGCATTGTTGCATCCACCTGTCTGGGCGGACGGTGGCAGCTGGAAGTTTATTCTGGGCACTGATGATGTGGGCCGCGATATTCTTTCCCGCCTGATGTACGGCGCGCGTTTATCCCTGCTGGTAGGGTGCATGGTCGTTCTGCTGTCTCTGGTTATGGGGATTGTACTGGGCCTGGTGGCTGGCTATTTTGGCGGTACAGTGGATACCATCATCATGCGTGTGGTGGATATTATGCTGGCTCTGCCAAGCTTGCTGCTGGCGCTGGTGCTGGTGGCGATTTTTGGCCCATCAATAGTGAATGCTTCCATGGCACTGGCTTTCGTCGCCTTACCACACTATGTGCGCTTAACCCGTGCGGCAGTGCTGGTCGAAGTGAACCGCGACTATGTAACTGCTTCCCGTGTGGCCGGTGCGGGTGCAATGCGCCAAATGTTCGTCAATATTTTCCCTAACTGCCTGGCACCGTTAATTGTGCAGGCATCAATGGGCTTCTCTAACGCCATTCTGGATATGGCTGCGTTGGGTTTCCTGGGTATGGGGGCTCAACCACCAACACCAGAATGGGGCACCATGCTTGCTGACGTTTTGCAATTTGCGCAAAGCGCCTGGTGGGTGGTGACCTTCCCGGGGCTGGCGATTTTGCTGGCCGTGCTGGCTTTCAACCTGATGGGTGATGGCCTGCGTGATGCACTTGACCCCAAACTCAAGCAGTAAGAGGCACCCGATGGCGTTATTGAATGTAGACAGTTTATCGGTGCACTTCGGTGAAGAAGATGCGCCATTCCGTGCCGTTGACCGCATTAGCTATAGTGTGAGTCAGGGGCAAGTCGTGGGGATTGTCGGTGAGTCCGGTTCGGGCAAATCCGTCAGTTCTCTGGCAATTATGGGCCTGATTGATTTTCCTGGCCGGGTAATGGCGGACAGCCTGGAATTTAATGGCCGTGACTTACGGAAAATTTCCGAGCGCGAGCGTCGCCAGTTAGTGGGCTCAGAAGTGGCGATGATCTTCCAGGATCCGATGACCAGCCTGAACCCGTGTTACACCGTTGGCTACCAGATAATGGAAGCCATTAAGGTGCACCAGGGGGGCAATAAAAAAACCCGTCGCCAGCGGGCAATCGACCTGTTGGATCAGGTGGGCATCCCGGACCCGGCATCACGTCTGGATGTGTATCCACACCAGCTTTCCGGGGGGATGAGCCAGCGTGTAATGATAGCCATGGCGATAGCCTGCCGGCCAAAATTGTTGATTGCGGATGAACCAACGACTGCGCTGGATGTGACCATTCAGGCGCAGATTATTGAACTGCTTCTGGAATTGCAGCAACAGGAAAACATGGCGCTGGTGCTTATCACCCATGACCTGGCGCTGGTTGCTGAGGCGGCGCATAAAATCATCGTGATGTATGCCGGCCAGGTGGTTGAAGCGGCCAGTGCGAAGGATATTTTCCGCGCACCCCGTCACCCATACACCCAGGCTTTATTGCGTGCCTTACCCGAGTTTGCTCAGGACAAGGCGCGCCTTGAGTCGCTTCCCGGTGTGGTTCCCGGCAAATATGACCGCCCGCAAGGCTGCCTGCTTAACCCGCGTTGCCCTTATGCCACGGATAAATGCCGGGCTGAGGAGCCGTCTTTGCACGAACTGGAACACGGGCGTCAGTCTAAATGCCACTATCCCCTTGATGATGCCGGGAGGCCGACAGTATGAGTACCCATGAGGCCGACGCGCAACAGCACTTGTTGCAGGCTATCGATTTAAAAAAACACTACCCGGTGAAGAAGGGGATGTTTGCCCAGGAGCAACTGGTCAAGGCGCTTGATGGTGTCTCTTTCACACTGGAAAGAGGCAAAACGCTGGCTATCGTCGGTGAATCCGGTTGTGGTAAATCCACCCTTGGCCGCCTGTTGACGATGATAGAAACCCCTTCCGGTGGGCAACTGTATTACAAAGGTCAGGATTTACTTAAACCAGACCCTCATGCACAGAAGCTGCGCCGCCAGAAAATTCAGATTGTGTTCCAGAACCCTTACGCATCATTAAACCCGCGTAAGAAAGTGGGGCAGATTCTGGAAGAGCCTTTGCTTATCAATACTGATTTGTCAAAGCAGGAACGGCGCGAGAAAGCCTTGTCGATGATGGCGAAAGTTGGCCTGAAAACCGAACACTATGATCGTTATCCACATATGTTTTCTGGTGGTCAGCGTCAGCGTATTGCCATTGCCCGTGGTCTGATGCTGGACCCGGATGTAGTGATTGCCGATGAACCTGTGTCTGCATTGGATGTTTCTGTACGCGCGCAGGTACTGAACCTGATGATGGATTTACAGCAGGAAATGGGGCTGTCTTATGTCTTTATTTCACACGACTTGTCTGTGGTTGAACACATTGCTGATGAAGTGATGGTGATGTACCTCGGGCGTTGTGTGGAAAAAGGCAGCAAAGATGCTATTTTTGATAACCCCCGGCACCCTTACACTCAGGCATTACTGTCTGCCACCCCGCGTCTTCACCCGGAATCACGGCGCGAGCGTATTAAGTTGACGGGAGAACTACCCAGCCCGCTCAGCCCACCTCCGGGCTGTGCGTTTAATGCGCGTTGCACCCGCCGCTTTGGTCAGTGCACACAGCTACAGCCACATTTGAAAGATTATCGTGGTCAGTTGGTTGCCTGCTTCGCGGTTGACCAGGATGAAAATGCGCACACAGTTTAAGTGATGTGTTACAGGCAGGCTCGCTGTACAGATGAGCCTGCCTGTCTTCTGTAACCTTTTTCTTACGTTATTTTTCTTTCCTGACTTCGCTTTCTGGTACGCACCTGGCGTGTTACTTCACATGCACGTACAAAATTGCCATTCCTTTGGCATTTTATGCTGTCGTTATTTATAGCTATCAGTAGGTTGTTAGTATAACCATGGTTATGATGGCAGGTTGTATGCTTTTAATGGCAAATTTTCTGTGAATATACCGTTATAAGGCTTATCTGAAACTTGGCCTACAAAAACTGGTAGGGAGCAGTATCGGGATGCAATTAAACTGTTCAGGAATCATCTTTAGGGTGTTTTATTGATAGAGAAATTATATTTCTAAATATTTCTCTGGGTAACATTTAATGTACAAAGCACAAAGTGTTAATAGTTTTAAATGCTGAATATAAAATATAAATTAGTGTTATTTGCTGATTAATGTGTTAAAAATCAATATTAAATACGATATTATTTGTATTTTGTGGTCATAAAAAATTTGTGGTTTTTGTGCTAAAAAAAAGATAGCGCGATGACAGTGAGAGTCGATATATTAACGCTAAATATCGGCGCAATTTTTGAACAGCGCGTTCTTGCTCAAAATGACGCAGGTTATTACGCATATTTCCTCTCTGCGCTCTACTCATAATCATAATATGTATGTCAGGTTTCGTTGTTATCCTGATATGAATACACTTGCAACTTAGAGTACTCCTATGAACAGCTATGATGATCTGCAGCGATTTAAAGATAAAACCCATACTGGTTCTATCGATTTTAAAGATATGTCAGCTGAGAAACAGGGGCTCGGTGCGGGAAGCAATGTGATTTTTAGCCAGCTGACACAGGGAAGTAGTGATGGTGCCCAGGACTCGCCATTTCGTGGCGCGGGCCATACTTCTGTTACTGCACCGGATGCAGTTAAACCGGGTACGTTTGATGTACCAGCTGGTTCCCGTGCTGCAGTAACACCGACAAATTCATTACCACCTGTGACCTGGACTACTGAGGTTGTCAACACTGCGCCTCGCCCGGTGGATGAATCTGCACCTTCTTTACTGAAAGAAATGGCGATGATGCCTAAAGTTGTGTCAGTAAAAGTCCCGGCTAACGCAATATCACCGGTGGTACCCACTAAACCTGTTGCACCGCAACCACAGGGCATTGCCCCTGACCCTGTACCGGAAAATGCACCAGCGGTACAACCACTGGAAACTGATGCTCCCATTATGGCGGCTCTTGCCGGCACACCACCAGGCGATGCGCTGGTGAACTCACCTGACGCTATGGCTGAACCTCGGGTGGTGCGGCCATCTGTTCGCCACCCTGAACCTGTTTCTGCCCCACCTTCCTCTGACGGGAAGATTAACTTTGCTCAGCTGTTTGCGCCGTCTTCTGCGGGCAACACACCACGCTCAGCGGTTAAAGAAATGCCATTAAAACCTTTGCTGGAAAGGATAGCCTCATGCCGTTAATTTGCGTCTGCTCGCCTAAAGGCGGTGTCGGTAAGACCACCGTAGCAGCGAATTTGTCTTATGCCCTGGCACGTTCAGGCATCAAAGTTCTGGCTATTGATTTTGACGTACAAAATGCGCTGCGCCTGCATTTTGGTGTGCCGTTGTCCGACGGGCGTGGTTATGTTGCCAAATCAATGGAAAACCCTGACTGGAGCCAGTATGTGCTTACAACAGGTGGAAATATTTTTGTGCTGCCATATGGCGACAGCACAGAAGAGCAACGTGTTGCATTTGAAGACCGTCTGGCGAATGACGAACATTTTCTGGCGCGAGGCCTGAGCACTCTGCTGAATTACCCCGGGCTTGTGGTTGTTGCTGATTTTCCTCCGGGCCCCGGGCCTGCATTGAAAGCGATTGCCTCTATCGCTGATCTCAATTTAGTCACCATGCTGGCGGATACAGCTTCGTTGTCGCTGCTTCCCCAGGTTGAGAATCAGCGCATGATTGGCGGGCCGCTGAATCACCGTGCTGGCCACTATTTTTTAATTAACCAGGCTGATACGCGCCGCCATATTAGCCGTGATGTTACTTCCTTTATGGAGGAGCGGCTGGGTGAACGTTTGTTGGGTGTGGTCCACCGTGATGAAAGCGTTGTGGAAGCGCATGCAGCGCAAAAATCGATTTTCGAGTTCAGCCCGGCATCAGCAGCAGCGTTTGACATCGAAATCATTAGTAAAAAAGTCGCCAGTATTTTGGGTGTCAAAGTCGGGGATGGTGAAGTTCACGCCAGCCCCAAACTATCGGGCTATTAATTACCCTCGGGATTTGCCATGAAAAAGTTCCAGTTTTATCTGCTGCTACTTGTGTTGGCACCAGTAGCGGTACTGATCATTATTACGCCTATGGATAGCCAGAAGCAGTATATCTTTGGCCTGATCAGTATGGCGTGCCTGTTTGTTTTAGGATGGTTGAGTAAGAAGCGCGGTATTTCGATTGTACTGGTGCTGGCATCAATTTTGATGTCTACCCGTTATATCTATTTCCGGGCGACACAAACGTTGCACTTTAATTCTGAAATTGAAGCTATCTTAGGGATTGGCCTGTTTTTGGCCGAACTCTATACCTGGGTGATGTTGCTGCTCAGCTATCTGCAAACCATGTTTCCCCTTGAGCGCAAAATTGTGCCATTGCCGGAAGATGAATCGCTGTGGCCGACGGTTGATGTCTATGTACCTACATACAATGAAAGTCTGGAAGTGGTACGGGATACCGTCCTGGCTGCACAATGTCTTGATTATCCTAAAGATAAAATAAAAATCTATTTACTGGATGATGGGAAGCGTAGCGAATTTGCGGTGTTTGCGGCTGATGTCGGCGTGGGTTATATCACTCGTACCAACAACGCCCATGCCAAAGCGGGTAACCTGAACCATGCAATGAAACTGACCAATGGTGAGCTGATTTGCGTATTTGACTGTGACCATGTCGCCACCCGTGTCTTTTTGCAGGCAACAGTTGGTTCATTCCTGCAGGATCCGAGACTGGCGCTGTTACAGACACCACACTATTTTTACTCCCCGGATCCATTTGAACGTAATCTGTCACGCGGCCTGAATATCCCCAACGAGGGGTCGTTATTTTATGGCCCGATTCAGAAGGGCAATGATAACTGGAATGCGACATTCTTCTGCGGCTCTTGTGCGGTTATCCGCCGTAGCGCACTGGAAGAAATTGGTGGTTTTGCTGTTGAGACGGTAACGGAAGATGCCCATACGGCGCTGAAAATGCAGCGTCTGGGGTGGAAATCGGCTTTTCTGGGGATTCCTCTGGCCGCTGGCCTGGCAACGGAACGTCTGGTTCTGCATGTGATTCAGCGTACTCGCTGGGCGCGCGGTATGACGCAGATTTTTCGTCTTGATAACCCGTTGTGGGGGCGTGGGCTGCACTGGCAACAACGGCTGTGTTATTTGAGTGCGATGCTCTACTTCCAGTTTGCGCTACCGCGTATTGCGTTTCTAACTGCGCCGCTGGCCTACTTGTTGTTTAACCTGAATATTATTCACTCTTCCGCCAGCCTGATTTTTGCTTATGCGTTGCCGCATTTGCTGATTTCTATTTTTGTCAGTTCGCGTCTTAATGGCCGCTTCCGTTACAGCTTCTGGGGCGAAATATACGACCTGGTGCTGGCGTTCCATATTGCCTTGCCAACGATGATTACCATGATTTTCCCCAAACGAGGCAAATTTAACGTAACGGACAAAGGCGGGTTGCTGAACGTCGGTTATTTCGATTTCAGCATTGTTCGCCCTCACGTCATTATCGCTATTTTGCTGGCGATTGCCGTCGTAGCAGGCATTGTGCGTGCTGTGGCATTTAACTATTTTACCGTGGACCCGAACGTTATTGCCCTGAACGTGGGGTGGGGGTTATACAGCCTGTTCTTCCTGATGGGCGCGATTGCGGTTGCGCGTGAAACGCGCCAAACCCGTAAAACGATTCGCCTGGATGTGACTATTCCGGCGGTTATTCACTATGCCAGTGGTGTTTCTTCCCGGACAGAAACCCGGGATCTTTCTATGGGGGGATGCCGCCTTGTGGCACCAGATAACCGGCATCTGAATGATGAAATAGAGGAAGTGGAACTGCAGTTGAACTCCGGGGCGATAAGTATTCCAGTACGCGTGATTTCTTCTGAAGACCACCAGGATAACGATATTCGCCTCATGTTTGATGACATTCCTTTAGCACGTCGCCGGGAGTTGGTGCGGGTGGTGCTTTCCCGTGCCGATGCCTGGGTACAGCCACCGAAACCGCAGGATAACCCGTTCCGTTCTCTGGCGACGATTGCCCGTTGTGTCTTTGATTTGTTCTGGTTCACCTGGAAAGACCGCCAAAAAATGCGTCGGGAAAAGAAACTGGCGAGAATGGCGGATCATGAGGAGGAGAGCGCAGTATGAAATGGATGCGATGGTATGCGCTTTCACTGTGTGTGGTGTTGTCGGGTTCGTTGCGTGCGGCTGAACAGGCGTCCACATCTTCTGGGCCCACGGCAACACAAAGCGCTTCAGCACCGTTAGAATCCGGCGCCACAGGTGCGCCAGGTTCTGATGTGAGTGCTCTGCCACTGGATTTACCAGCACCGACACCAGCTACGACAGACGCCCCAGATATGGCGGCGGGCAGTATTACTCAGGCAACGGTCAGCAATATTACGCTGGCACAAATGGGGCAGCCTTTGGGGCTGGCTTTGAGTGGCGGTCAGTTGCAGGCCGGGATTAACTTCACGCTGCCCAGCGACGAAGTGATAACTACGGCGCAATTGGTTCTCAACCTGAAAGTTTCGCCCGCACTGGCAGCGCGTAACACGACGCTGCAACTGATGATGAATGGACAACCATTGGGTACGGTGCCTTTGGGCTCGGCGCAATCGGATGATACGACTTACCAGATGGATGTTCCGGCAGCACTGGTGGTGTCGAGTAACAACCTCAGTTTTAAAATCAATGATGGTGATGCCTTATTATGCCAGCGTGAGTTGACGGATAAATATCAGGTAACGATATTGCCAACCACACATCTGGAGCTGGAAGGACAGCAACTGAATATCGGCTCGGATTTAAGCCACTTTCCACGTCCTTTCTTCGATACGATGCAGATGACACCGGCTTCTATCTCCATCGCTTTCCCCGAGAAATTTACCCCGGATGAAGTGAGTGCGGCAGCATTGATTGCTTCCTGGATGGGGATTCAGGCAGATTATCGTGGTGTTTCTTTTGATGTGCAGACCAATACATTGCCAGAAAAGAACGGCATTCTGATTGGCGCGCCGGGGGATATTATCGCCGGGGTGCAACTGCCGCAAAGTAATGGCCCTCTGCTGCAAGTTATTGATAACCCGGGCAACCCGGTTTACAAATTGTTGCTGGTGGTAGGTAAGGACGACAGCCAGTTGCGGGCTGCCGCCTGGCGCCTGACGCGCGGGCAATTTAAACCGCAAACGGCGTCTTTGGCAGTGAAACCCCAGGCTATTCCGGTCAGCAAGCCTTATGACGCGCCACGCTGGATAACCACTGCACGCCCTGTACGCCTGAGTGAGCTGATTCGTAAAGATCAGAGCATGACCGTTACCGGCATTTGGCATGATGTGCTGCGGGTGGCTTTCCGTGCGGCACCGGATCTATTCCTGTGGGATGGCGATACCATTCCGATGCGCATTAGCTACCGTTTCCCGTCGGAAAACTGGATTGATGAAGATAAGTCTTACCTGAACCTGACGTTCAACAACACGTTCCTGCATAACCTGCCAGTTAACAAGCAGGGGATCCTGGAAAGTTTGTGGCACAAACTGGGCGGGGACGCGCGTCAGGAGCGGGCTGATATCCCTCTGGAACCTTATATGATCTATGGGGATAACCAGTTATCGCTCTATTTTAATATCACGCCGAAAGCCAGTGCGCCTTGTGGTGTGTTGTTAAACAATAATATTAAGAGCCGCATAGACGAAGATTCATGGATTGATTTGAGCCATACGCGCCACTTTGCGCAGTTACCCAATCTCTCATATTTCGTTGGTGCGTCCTTCCCGTTCACTCGCCTGGCGGATTATTCGCAAACGGCGTTATTACTGCCGTCGTATCCGAATGATGCGCAAATAGCAACACTGCTGGATCTGGCGGCCCGTTCAGGTAACGCGACGGGAACAGCACTGAACCATAACCGGGTGCTGTTTGGTCTGCCTGAAGGCGGCGCGAATAAAGCCTGGCTCGATTCCCGGGATATCCTGGCCGTTTCCACACTGGGTGAAGAAGCTTTTAACCGTGCCGTTTTGGCAGACTCGCCGTTTATGACCAGTGACCATACGTTGGGGGTGCGTGAACCCTCTCACTGGCAAAAAATTAAGCGCTGGGTAGAAGGCAACTGGAATCTGAATGGCCTGGAGGCAGACCGCTACTTTTCATCAAACGAAGCATGGCGTGGGTTTGTCAGTTATCGCTCCCCATGGAATGACCAGCGTGTTGTGGTGATGGCGATTGGCAGTAACGATGATCAGCTTTCCCGTCTGCATACCGATTTGATGTCGGCAAAAATCAATGCTGCCATTCGTGGGGATGCGGCAGTGATTACCGACGAAAATGGCGTGCGCAGTTTCCGTGTCGGGCCTCAATTCCCAAGCGGCCAGTTACCCTGGTATATGAGGATTATCTGGTACGCCAACCAGCACAGCGCCATGTTGGCTATTTTGGGGTTGATTCTGAGTATGGTGGTGGGACTTGCGCTGTACAGCGCACTGAAACGCCGTGCCCGTAATCGTCTTAATCCGGAGTCTGATTCGTGAAAACAGTGGGTAAAAAAATGAATCATAAAACAGCCCAGGTGCTATCGACTTTCTGCCTGTCCGGGGTGTTAAGCCTTGGTATGGCAGTTGACCAGGCACAGGCGGATGCTAACAGCCCGGCGTTAAAAGCCTTGTTTGATCAGGCCAATTACTGGCATGAAAAATCCCATGATGATCTGGCAATGCAGTCGCTTAATAAAGTGTTGATGGTGGATGCCAACAACACTCAGGCACTGTACCTGATGGCATTATGGTCCCAACAAAACGGTAACCTGAAAGCATCTGCGCAATGGCGTGCGCGGTTGGCGAAAGCTGACCCGGCCGCGCCACAGCTTCAGGCGCTGGATAATGCCCGCCAATTGCAACAAGTCCCTCAGGGGCAACTGGCATTAGCTCGCCAGCAGGCGCGCAGCGGCAACATTTCTGCTGCGTTATCCACCTGGCGCGGCTTATTTAATGGCAATGAACCACCCGCGAGCCTTGCTCCAGAGTACTATCTGACAATGGCGGGGGATAAATCGCTGTACCCGCAGGCCGTTGCCGGGTTGCGCCAGTTAACGGCTGAACACCCGCAGGATAACGCAGCTCGCGTGGCGTTGGGTAAGGTGCTGACTTACCGTGATGACACGCGCCGTGACGGGATTGATTTGCTCGAAGAGATGGCCAGTGGTAACAAAGAGGCCGACAGCAGCCTGCGTCAGGCGCTGTTGTGGCTTGGGCCGAAAGCGGGTGACGAACACTATTATCAAACCTGGATGCAACGCCACCCGAAAGACAGCGATGTGCTGGCTTATTACCGTAAAAATGTAGGGGGGGCGGCGAAAGGTGCGGGCTTTACTGATTTGAACAGCGGTAATCTGGCTGCTGCCCAAAGCCAGTTTGAAAAAGTGCTGCAGGCCAACCCGACCGATGCAGATGCGCTGGCCGGGATGGGCTATGTTGCTCAGCGTCAGGGAAATTACCAGGCAGCGGCACAATACCTGAAACGGGCAGCTGAACAAGGCGGTGATGCATCTGCGGAGCGCCAGAAGCAAGGGGAGGATGCCGCATTTTATGGGCAACTTGCCGAAGCTCAACAGGCGTTTAAACAGGGTAATACTGCTCAGGCGCTGGCCCTGAGTGCACCCCTGGCGCAACAGAGCGGAGACAAAGGTATGGCAGCGAAGCTGTTCCGTGCCGATGTGTTACGCCGTACCAAAGATTATGCTCAGGCTGAGCAAACGCTGCGGGATATTCTGACCAGCTCTCCGGGCAATGCCGCTGCCAGAGAAAATCTCTATTACGTTCTGCGTGATCAGAATAAAACGGGCGAAGCGCAGGCTATGCTGCAAAGCCTGCCGGCATCACTCCAGGCGAAACTGCAGCCCAAAGGTGGGTACGGTTCGCCAGCGGATCCGATTCGCCGCCAGGCTCAGCAGGCGCTGGCCCGGGGCGATGCGACGCAGGCCATTTCTATTTTGCGCCAGGGGATCAACCGCCTGCCGTCTAACCCCTGGTTACGGCTTGATCTGGCGCGGATCCTGGACAAACAAGGGAATAATGCCGCGGCAAACGATGTGATGGCGCCATTATACCGGGCTGGCTCAGGTACCGAGTCTCTGTATGCGGCTGCGTTGTTCGCCAGTGATCAGGGCGCCTGGCAACAGGTACAAACGCTGATAGGCCGCGTGCCAGCTTCCGCACGTAACCGTGAGATGCGGGATTTGTCGCAAAGGGCGAATTTCAACCTGCAAATGGCGACCGCAGAAAGTTACCTGGCTTCCGGCAATCAGGTGGCTGCTGCCAACACCCTGAAAGCGCTGTCGGGCCAGGTGCCGGACAGCCCGGCAGATGCCGGGAAACTGGCGCGTTTGATGGCACAAAGTGGAGACATGACCTCGGCAGTCGCGGTCGTGCGCAGCAGCATTGCTCAGGGTGTCAAAGGCAATGCTGGCGACTATGCAGACCAGGTTGCGGTGTTAAACCAGGCGGGCTTGCGTAGCGAAGCACAAACACTGTTATCCAACCCTGAACTGCAGGCTAACAGCACACCAACGCAACTGGCCGGGATCCGTAATGGCTACGTTATCAATGAAGCGGATAAATTACGTGAACAGGGTAATTATGCGGCAGCATATGACAAGCTGATCCGTGCCTTGCAGCAGGATCCGCAAAATACCGATCTGATGTTCGCTATGGCGCGGTTGTATCAGTCGGGCAAAATGAACAAAGAAGCGGGTGTGGTCTATGACTACCTGATGACCAGAGATACCCCGAAACAGGATGCGCGTGTTGGCGCAATTGATGTGGCGCTGAGCAGTGGCGATGTCAAAAAGGCTCGTTCGCTGGCAAATGGATTACGCGATACGCAAACACCTGACCGGTTATTGTTAATGGCGCGATTGTCCGAAGCTGAAGGTAATCATCAACAAGCGCTGGCCTACCTGCGCAATGCTCGCGGGCAACTGGTAGGCTTGCAGCCAGGAGGTTCGTCAACATCGCCCATGATTGGCGGGTTAGTGCTGGCGGATAATCCATTTAACGGAACTTCACCAACGCCTTATGCCGACACCTCTTCATCATTGTATGGTTCAGCTATGCCATGGCAGGTGGCGCAGATGGGGCGCAATCCACAGACTGCGCCAGTGAATACCGTGCGCCCTGATTTGCCAGTGGAATCCGCACAAAGTAGTACGCTGCGGCAGGTCGATGAAATGATGCAACAGCTTGATGATAAAACGTCAACCTGGGTGCAGGGCGATTTGGCCGTTCGTGGTCGTGATGGCGAAAGTGGCCTGAGCAAACTGACGGAAGTGAAAACACCGCTCCAGTGGTCTACGGTGCCTTTCGGCGATGCCCGTCTTGATTTGAACGTCACACCCGTCTCTCTGGATGCCGGTAGTTCATCTGTTGATGCCAGCCGCCGCTTTGGCACTGGCGCGCTAATTCAGGGACAAGTCGCACAGGCGAACGGGATATCGTCACTTGCCGGGAATACTCTGCCAGATGTAGCTTCCCAGGGCTCACAGAGCGATTCTGGCGTTGAAGTTGGTATGGCGTTGAGTGGTGACAGCTATAAGCTGGATGTGGGAACCACTCCTTTGGGGCCAAACCTGAACACCGTGGTAGGTGGTATTCAGTGGTCGCCACAATTGACGGATTACCTGAAAGTTATCTTTAAAGGTGAACGCAGGGCGATGACAGACAGCCTCCTGTCTTATGTTGGCGCTCTGGATAAATATTCCGGTAAGCACTGGGGGCAGGTCACTAAAAATGGTGGCACGGTACAACTCAGCTATGATGACGGTGATGTGGGCTTTTATTTTGGCGGTGGTGGCTGGAGCTATATAGGTACCAATGTTGCCAGTAATACCAGTGTGGAAGGTTCCGCTGGTTTCTATTTGCGGCCACTGCGGGCAGACGACCGTGAACTGAAAACCGGGGTTAATATCGGTTACATGGATTTTTCCAAAAACCTGAGTTACTACACCTATGGTCAGGGTGGGTATTTCAGTCCACAAAATTATATCAGTGTTTCCTTCCCGGTTGATTATACCCAGCGGTTCAGTAACTGGAAAATGTCTGTAGGAGCGGCATTGGGTTACCAGTCCTACAGTCAGGATAATAGTGCATACTTCCCGAATAACCCGGACTTGCAATCCCAACTGGAAGGTTATGTGGCCGCAGGGCAGGCGAAAGAAGCGTACTACGGTGGCAAGAGCCAAAATGGTATGGGCTACAACCTGCACGCAGATGTCGACTATAACATTAACAAAGATATGACTGTCGGCGGTCGTGTCGGTTATGACACTTTCGGCAGTTACAACGAAAGCACCGCACAGGTGTGGTTCCGCTATATGTTGGGAGAGCGTTAATAATGGCGTTGAATGAACAAAATTCTGCTGTTCTGAGGTATTTCCAGCAACAGCAGACTCCGGCAGGCTGGTTTGACATGCTGACCATTATGGTCGATGGCATGGTACGTAATGTCGGTGAGAAAGACAGCCATCCGTTCCTGACACAAATGGGTATCTCTTTCGGGCAGGCATTCCCTCTGCCCGAAGCGGAGACCGTTGGTGAGCTGGAAGCGCATATCAATAACCGTCTGGCACAATTTAACTGGGGGATTGTGGATATTGATGTGGAGGATAACGCGATGGTTATCCGCCACCAGGCGTTGCCGGTAGCACGTCATGATCGTGAACAGAACAGATGGTGTAACGCATTTTGCGCTATGATGGAAGGCGTATATGCGAGTTGGATGCGTCAACAGGGCGGTAAAGACAGTGTAGCCCTGTGGCGCGACCAGTCCTGGTCATTGACCGATGTTCAGTTCCGTTATCAGGGACGTTTTTAAGGAAAACTATGTTACAGCGGGGTTTAGCACTGGTGGCGCTGATGGCGTCACTGGTGATGTCGTCGTTCGCACATGCCGATGTGGACTGGGGGCATTTTAAAGCGCGTTTTTTAATGGCAGATGGGCGAATCATTGACACCGGAAATCATAATGTCAGCCATACCGAAGGCCAGGGGTTCGGTATGTTGTTTGCAGTGGCAGGAAATGACCGGGGCAGTTTCGATAAAATGTGGACCTGGACCAATACACACCTTAAGAACCCAAAAAACGGGTTGTTTTACTGGCGTTATAATCCGGTGGCACCCGATCCTGTTGAAGATAAAAACGATGCTACCGATGGGGATGCGTTGATTGCCTGGGCCTTACTGAAGGCTGGGGAAAAGTGGGGTGATCCTGCTTATTTTAAGGCTTCAGATGCCATTACCAACGCACTGATAAAGCACACCGTTATTGATTTCGCCGGGCAGAAAGTTATGTTACCCGGAGCCAGTGGTTTCAATCTCAATAGTTATGTCAACCTGAACCCATCTTACTTTATATTCCCGGCCTGGCGTGCGTTTGCCAAACGCAGCCATCTGGCAGTGTGGACGCAACTTATTAATGACGGGCAAAGTTTGCTGAAAAAAATGGATCTGGGTGAAGCTAAGCTACCGACAGACTGGGTTTCTCTGTATGCCGATGGGCATACAGAACCCGCCAAACAGTGGCCTGCGCGCATGAGCTACGATGCTATACGTATCCCGGTTTACATTGGCTGGGATCAGCCTGACAGTGCGTTACTGATGCCCTGGCGTACCTGGTTTGGCCGTTTCGACCGTCTGCATACCCCTGCCTGGGTGAATGTGAATGATAACCAGCAAGCTCCCTACAATATGCAGGGTGGATTGCTGGCAGTACGTGACCTGACAATGGGAACCCTTACCAGTATGGAAACGAAAGTCACCAGTCAGGATGATTATTACTCTGCCAGCCTGAAATTGCTGTCTGCAATGGCCGCGCAAGGGATGTAGTCACCAGGTACTCAGTTATTCTTAACTGGTTACCACCACAGCCAGTTTACGTGCCCGCACAGCCGGGCACGTTTCAATGATTCAGATACCACACCCGCCTGTAATCCCGCAGCAACAAACAAATAAAGACATATCAGGCACAAATCCAACAGCCACTCAGCACAACACAAAAAACCCCGCTACTTGCAGCGGGGACAGTTCGCGTAAAACCGGTGAACCGGAGAAAGGAAGACAAGGTTATTCCGCCCGGATGGCGGAATAAGGCGAACCGAGGCATGGATGCCGAGTCGAGCCGGCCGCAGGCTGACTGCCCGGAGGTGAACGCAGTGCGCAGCACCGGTCGCCCGCGAAAACGGGGATTGCAAAGGGGGCGAGCCCCCTTTAGCCCGTTCACAGGCTGTGAAGCCACATTGAGCGCATCACTTCAGGTGAACGGAACCTTCACCACACTGACACAGTGAAAAGTAAACACAACAGTCACCGCAGTAACAGTAATCTGCCAGTACTGAGCAAATTGCGCGCCGTACCCATCACACTGCTTCCTCTCACCCACTGCGCCCGGCGCCCGCAGGGGGCACTGGCCCCCTGCACCCCCTTTTGTGGCCGGCAAAATCGCCGCTTCGCGGACATTCGGCTTACCCCGGCGGCCTGTTCGGGTACCGCTCCGAGTCGGCATCCTGCCTCCCGTCGCTCTGCCTGCGTCCTGCAGGCAGCCCCGGCCCGCCAGGCACGCCTCAACGATTTAGAGGCCACCCAAACCCACCCGCCTGTCATATCTCAGCAAAAACATCAAAAAGACATACCAGACACAGAACATACAGCCACACCAAACCACACAAAAATCCCCACTACTTGCAGCGAGGCCTGTTCGCGTAAGATCGGTGAACCGGAGAAAGGAAGACAAGGTTATTCCGCCCGGACGGCGGAATAAGGCGAAACGAGGCATGGATGCCGAGTCGAGCCGGCCGCAGGCTGACTGCCCGGAGGTGAACGCAGTGCGCAGCACCGGTCGCCCGCGAAAACGGGGATTGCAAAGGGGGCGAGCCCCCTTAGCCCGTTCACAGGCTGTGGAGCCGCATTGAGCGCATCACTTCAGGTGAACGGAAACAACCACCCCCGGTGAGCGTACCACACTGCACCGGTCGCCCGCGAAAACGGGGATTGCAAAGGGGGCGAGCCCCCTTTAGCCCGTTCACAGGCTGTGAAGCCACATTAGCCACCTCACTTCAGGTGAACGGAACCTTCACATCAGTCCAGGTGAACGGAAACAGCCACACTGCAGGTGAACGGAAACAACTACACATGACACTATGCAAAGTGAACGGAAACAACCCCACCCCCCACTTACTGCGGATAAGGCACCCAATCCCCACCATTCAACCTGACCCATGGCTTATTCTGGTACTCAACCACAACCGCATTCGCGTTTTCAGATACCGGTGCAGTCTGTGGCAAACCACTGGTCAGCGCATTCCAGTCCACATGGTCAGCAACAAAGTTTTTGCCATCTAACGAACGCACTACCAGCTCAGATATGGCCAGATAGCTACTGGGGCTGTTGATCTCAATTGGCGCACCCTGATGTGGGTCCTTCATTCCAATAAATTTTACGCCTACTGGTACATGAGTGATAGATGGGCTGGGAATATCGCGCAGGCCGGACACCTGCATTTTATCGCCTCTGAGCGCAGCACCATGTTCGGGTACAACAATAACCATAACCCGACGGTTTGATTTCTCCAGTTGGGTGAGAAACGCATCCAGCTCATCAAAGAGTTTTTGGGCACGTAGCTTGTAGTCTGCTGTTTTGCTGTTACCCTGGAAATGGTTTCCGTCATGCAATGGCAACAAGTTAAAGAAGGTGGCGTTACGTTCATTACCCGGAACAGTATTCATCCAGCGTTCTAACACCGCAGTATCATCGTAAATGGGTGAATTATCAAAAGAGAGCAGATTGACCGGCAATTTGCTTTGATCCATCAGTGGAACAGAAACCCCGCCATTTTCCTGAACTTCTTTCAGGAAACCACCAAACTGACCGTTGTGGTCAAGCATCAGATGCATTGGGAAGCCGAGTTTCGCCAGGTTATCAAACAAGTAGCACTGTTCACCCGCTGGTTGGTACAGATTTTTATGGGCGCTTTGCCCACAACTGGCACGTAACAGGCGAATCGCTGCCGGACCACTGTATGAGGTAGCCGAGTTAAAGTTCTTAAACAGGATATCGAAATGCGACCACAGCGGATGCGCGGTAAGCCCTGTCTCTTCAATATCGGACCACGCCAGCGAACAAATATTGATAATCAACACCTGGAAAGGCTGTGAATCTTCAGGTAACGACGCCGGGAAAGGCGTTTTACGTTTTGCTTCACTGCTGTAAAACGTGTTGAGCCAGTCGCTGATATTGGCAGAGTTGGCAGGCGCGGTTTGTGCAGGGATATCGCCAATTATCACTGGGGAACCCGAAGCTGAAGCGCTGGCCCGAACCGCCGCAGCGGGCGCTGTGGTGCCTGCTGCCGTCGCCGGAAACAATGAGATAGCAGGGCCGGCAATATTCAGCACATTGAGCCACACCATCGCCAGTACCACAAACACGGTGACGCGAATCCACTGTGAAAGGAAAAGCCAGCCAACAAAGAGCACGAAAAACGCGCCGACCATATCCCAGTTAATAAAGCGTGTCACCAGATCCAGAATGTAATCGGTACTGAATCCTGCTACTTGTGAACCCTGGCTAAGGATGCTTTCCGGGCCGGGTAACCAGGTGTCGTGCCAGAACAAACCAAAACCAATAGGAATGGCAACCCACTGGCGGATGCGATGCAGGCGGTCAGATTTTATGGGCAGTAATAAAAAAACAAGAAATGCCAGATTTTTTAGCTCATGGAAATTCAGGTAACCCGCCCACAGCAAGCCAAATTTAACTAAAAAATAGAAGTTCCATGCCCCCGGCCCTCGCCAGGCTTGCCAGTAAGAAGAAAAAGAGGACGATGGTGTTTTATTTGTCATGTTTGTCTGCCCTGACAGGTGTATTACGGCGTAAAACCCCAACAGGTTTTACGTAACGCGGCTTGCCCATAATCTGGCGTACGCGTAAATGAAGAACAGGTAACCAGCGCCTGGCACTGTAGCCCAGAGGCAGAAAAATGATGGCACACAGCACAATTAATTGAAAAATATCAGCAAGGCTCATCATGAGCTCTGGCCCTCCGTACTGGGTTGTAACAGGTCCAGTGGCACTGGGACTCGCCGCCACATGCGGCCAGAGTGCTCAGCATTGACTGGCGAAGGCGTATTGTCATGGGGTGATATCGGTGTTTGCCAGTCGGTTTCAGGGATGGTGCGCATTTGTGTCAGTTCTGCGGCAATGTCGTTATCTTCGAACCAAACCACGCGGTTGGAGATAATATCGCCAACGGGTAGCGGGAAAATATGGCGCAGGGCAACATCCAGATCATTGATGCGGCAATAGGATAAAAACAACATTAGCCGGTTATTACCCAGAGTAACAAAATCGCCCATGCGGTTTGTTTTGCATAAGGTTAATAATTGCTCAACCCGCAACCCAGGCACCGGGCGCAGGGCTACCAGTACACCTTTACTGTCGTTGGGTGACATGGGGTTACTCAGTGCCGATTTAACAGCGTTGCAGAATTTATCCCATGGTTGAAAACCACGCAGGTTGAGTGGACGCAGGCTTGCGGTTAGTAATGAAATATCATCGGGTACATCGCGGGTAAAAAACTGCCCCTGAACACTTTCTATCATGTTCAGGCAGCGCGACAACGGGGCGTTATAAGGCACAATAATATTCGCGCCACAGGCCATTAACAGGCGCTCATCGGTGGCCCGTAACCCCGGATGGGTTTCACGAACAATGAGTTTTATCACACTACCGCGTTGTTTACGCAGCGTATGAATACAGCTTGCCAGGTGGTCAATTTGCTGGTTATTTTCCAGTGCAAAGATAGCGGTGGCTGCATGGTGATGGCGGGCTTCGGTGAATACGGCTTCGTTGTCAGCAAACAGTGACCAGTATTCAGATAATATGGGGGCGCCTTCCAGAACTGCGCTATGGCTCAATATTTGCCGCTCATCACTACGCTGTTGCGGTTCATGCTTCTCTGTAAGTTTTACTGACCAGGCACGTTCACCTTTATTCAACGCAATACGTTGCCTGGCACTAACACCCATCCTGTTTAGCCAGAAAGTGACATCAAAAATATATTCTCCCTGCTCCTGGCGAACTGATGCAATTCCCGAAAGGCTTTGATGCTGATTAGAGAGTAATGATGTGGCTTTATCTGAATTATTGTCCGGGTTGATGATGAGTAGTGCACAGTTATTCGTTTTGACCCAGCGCTTCATATTGGCAAGCCATTGTTTAATGGCGTCACCAGAAATACTCCGCCAGAAACCTTCCTTTGCAAGAAAAATGAATAAGTAGTTATCAGGAACGACTGAGCAAAGGAGATCAGAAGATAAAGAGTATAGACTATTCTTATTTGCTGGCATGCTGAATAATTGGATTTTTTCAGGACCGTGATGTTGATCTAATTCAATAACTGAGGATGCGTTTTCACCCATAGTGATAACTGCGGCCAGAGTCTGGTTACTCTGGGCTGCAAGGGTACTATTGGCAACAAGTTGCGCGTCTTCAGCCCGGTCTGTATTTACCCACCAGATTCCACCCGTGGTCATTTGTCGCAACTCATCCCAAAGTGCATGTATGCCAAATGAAAATAGTGATTCCATGGCGTCTCTCTTGAATCGAAGTGGTTACTTTCACAGTGTGCTAGCGCAGGCCTGAAAATAAACCTAACATTGAAAATAAACGGCATCAGATTTAGCATTGTAATTCAATGTCTCTCTGTGGTCATTATCTTACGCGTTTTCCAGAGAATTCAATCGGGGAATACAACAAATGTGTCCAGACGAACAAAGTCGTGAGGCAAAAGAAAAGTATCAGGTTAATGCGTTTCAAAACGATATTCAGTCTCTATGTAAGACTTTTTCATTACCTGAGTTTGATTATTCCGATATTTCCCAAAAGGAACGTTTAGCGGCAGCAATCAAACGCTGGCCTTTGCTTGCCGAATTAGCGAAACAAACCGGGAGTGTTTAATGGCCATTATTGGCTTACAAGGATTGCGCGGTGGCGTTGGGACCACGTCAGTGACAACAGGGCTCGCCTGGGCGTTACAACAGCTTGAAGAATCTGTTCTGGTGATTGATTGTTCGCCAGACAATATGCTGCGCTTGTTTTTCAATGTTGAATTCACTCATCCGGGTGGTTGGGCGCGCGCGTTACTGGATAAAAGCGTATGGTCAGAAACGGCCTGGCGCTACACTTCCCATCTGGATATATTGCCGTTTGGGCAATTGTCTCGTGAAGAGCAACAACTACTTGCCGCACAACCCGCTTATGCACAAGCGGCCGGGCAAATTATTGACAGCCTGGTAAGCCGGAATGCATGGCGCTGGATTCTGTTGGATTTACCCGCTACAGACACACCTTTCACTGAAGTTCTGACTGCACGCGTTAATCACCACCTGGTGGTTGTGAACCCGGAAGTGAATTGCCACGTTCGTCTGCATCAGCAGGCTGTTCCGGATGGTTCACATATTTTGGTGAATAACTTGCTGGTCGCCAGCCAGATACAGGATGACATTTGGCAGATGTGGTTAAAAAGCCAGTTGGCGCTGGTTCCAATAGTACTGCATCGGGATGAGTCGATGGGGGAAACCCTGGGCGTCAGGCAACCTGTGGGCGAATACCGCCAGGAAGCGCTCATCACGGAAGAGCTAAATACCCTGGCAAACTGGTGCCTGCTGAATTTTTCCGGGAGTGCCTGATGAGCCGCCTGTTAAGCTGTGTCTTAACCACGCCTGCAGCGGGTGCATTAAGTGCGCAGTATCGCCATTATCGCGCACACCGCACATCCCCTTTTAGTGCGGTTATTGGGTGTTTTTGGTTAAGTCTGGCGTGGTGTTTTTTCCCGTTGGAAAACGCAAACTGGCAAAGAGTACGCAGTAACTTTCGCCGTTGGTTTCCCCAGGTTAACCCGGATAAGCCGGGCCCACTGGATGTCATTCGTATCCTGATTCAGGGTTGCTGGTTGGTGGTGTTGGTGCCCGGGCATCTGTCAGGGAAGTCTGTGCAGAAATATCTGAGCCGGGCCGCGGCCTGGCGCAAGGACTATCATGACTGGTTAACGGCATTACCCGACAGAGTAAAAGCCCGGACTGAAAGCCAGTCGCAACGCCATGAGCTACGGCACATTTCACCACGGATTCGCCGTATTGCGCTGGGTGTGGTGGTGCTATTTTCTTTGACGCTGTCGATTGTGTGCATTACCCAGCCCTTTACCCCTCTGGCCCAGTTTGTCTTTTTGTTGTTGCTCTGGGGCATTGCCCTGGTCGTAAGGCGTATTCCGGGGCGCTTTCCATCACTGATGCTGATTGTGTTGTCGTTGACGGTTTCCTGCCGTTACATTTGGTGGCGTTATACCTCAACATTGAACTGGAACGACCCGTTAAGCCTGATGTTCGGCCTGATTTTGCTGTTTGCCGAGACTTATGCTTGGTTGGTTCTGGTTATGGGGTATTTCCAGATTGCCTGGCCGCTCAATCGCCACCCGGTTCCTTTACCAAAAGACGAAAGTCAGTGGCCGGTGGTGGATATTTTTGTTCCCACCTATAACGAAGACTTAAGTGTAGTGGAAGGCACCATTTATGCTTCGTTGGGCATAGACTGGCCAAAAGATAAACTGAATATTTGGATCCTGGATGATGGCGGCCGTGAATCATTCCGGGCCTTTGCCCAGAAAGTTGGGGTGAGATACATCGCCCGTACGTCACACGAGCATGCCAAAGCAGGGAACATTAACAATGCCCTGAAGTATGCCAAAGGCGACTTTGTGGCAATTTTTGACTGCGACCACGTACCCACCCGTTCTTTCCTGCAACTGACAGTTGGCTGGTTCTTTAAAGACAAGAAACTGGCCATGATGCAGACTCCGCACCACTTTTTCTCCCCGGACCCCTTTGAACGTAACCTGGGACGTTTCCGTAAAACGCCAAATGAAGGCACGTTATTTTACGGGCTGGTGCAGGATGGCAATGATATGTGGGATGCAACCTTCTTCTGCGGTTCCTGTGCGGTGATTCGCCGTGGACCACTGGATGAAATAGGCGGCATTGCTGTTGAAACAGTCACCGAAGACGCGCACACCTCATTGCGCCTGCATCGCCAGGGTTATACCTCTGCTTATATGCGTATTCCGCAGGCTGCTGGCCTGGCGACAGAAAGTTTATCTGCGCATATCGGGCAACGTATTCGTTGGGCTCGGGGGATGATCCAAATTTTCCGAATGGATAATCCGTTGTTTGGTAAAGGCCTGAAACTGGCGCAACGGTTATGTTATGCCAATGCCATGTTGCATTTCTTATCGGGCATTCCGAGGTTAATCTTCCTGACGGCGCCGCTGGCCTTCCTGTTATTTCATGCCTATATCATTTTCGCGCCTGCACTGATGATTGCGCTCTTTGTTCTGCCTCATATGGTGCATGCCAGCCTGACCAACTCCCGTATTCAGGGGAAATATCGCCACTCTTTCTGGAGCGAAATCTATGAAACCGTACTGGCCTGGTATATTGCGCCGCCAACGGTGGTGGCACTGATTAACCCTCATAAAGGGAAGTTCAACGTCACCGCCAAAGGTGGGCTGGTGGAAGAAGAGTATGTGGACTGGGTAATTACCCGGCCTTATCTCTGGTTAGTCATGGTTAACCTGTTGGGTGTGGCTGTTGGGATATGGCGCATGTTCTATGGCCCTGAACATGAAGTGCTGACAGTGGTAGTCAGTCTTGCGTGGGTATTCTACAACCTGATTATTTTGGGGGGAGCTGTTGCTGTGTCGGTGGAAAGCAAACAAGTTCGCCGGGCACACCGTGTTGAAATTGCCATGCCCGCCGCTATCGCCCGGGATGACGGGCATTTATTTGCCTGTACAGTGCGCGATTATTCTGGCGGTGGGTTAGGTATTCACTTGCAGGGAACGGTGGCATTTTTGAATGACCAAAAAGTGAACCTGCTACTTAACCGCGGTGACCAGGAATTTTTCTTTCCGGCCCGGGTGGTGCGGGTGAATGGCCAGGAACTGGGGATACAGCTCAGTGGCCTGACAACACAACAGCATATCGATTTTATTCAATGCACATTTGCCCGTGCTGATACCTGGGCCCTCTGGCAGGACAGTTTTCCTCAGGACAAACCAATGGAAAGCCTGCTGGATATCCTCAAACTGGGGTTTCGCGGGTACAGGCATCTGGCGGAGTTCACTCCGTCAGGCATGAAGGTGGTATTTCGTTCTGTAACTACGCTGGTTGACTGGATTGTGTCGTTTATTCCACGTCGCCCCGACGCGGTAAATGAGGACGCGCGTCAGGACTCTGCTGGCTCAACAATGATGACAATGCGATGAAAAGAAGATTATCGTGGCTGTATGCAGTGGCCGTCGGAATAGGGATGTTACCCGGGTTCACCGCGCAGGCGGTACCAGGTAAAACTCAAATTCAGGCTGGTATTGAAGATAACGCACAAGCTGTACCTGAAAATGCAGGGCAGCCGGAAACCGTGGGTGTGGTTGAACCGGGCGTTGATCATGCGGGCGCGCCGGTTGTTGCGATTAATGCGCCAACGCGGGACGTCAAACTGGATTTCGCCCGTATCGCGCCGCCGCCGGGCAGCATGGTGTTACGTGGTGTCAATCCTGACGGGTCGGTCGAATTCGGTATGCGTAGCGACGAAGTGGTGAACAAGGCGATGTTACACCTTGAGTACACCCCATCGCCGTCGCTGATTCCGGTTGAGTCGCAAGTGAAGGTGTACCTGAATGATGAACTGATGGATGTTTTACCCATCACGAAAGAGCAGCTTGGTAAGAAAACTCAGGCTGTCGTGCCTGTCGACCCGTTGTTTATCACCGATTTTAACCGGGTTCGTCTTGAATTTATCGGCCATTACCGTGATGTGTGTGAAAACCCGGCAAATACCACACTTTGGCTGGATGTTGCCAGGAGCAGTTATCTTGCTCTGACTTACCAAAAACTGGCTGTGCAGAATGATTTGTCACATTTCCCGGTGCCTTTCTTTGACCCGCGCGACAGCCGCCCTCTGAACTTGCCAATGGTATTTGCGCATGAGCCGGATATTGCCCAACAGCAGGCTGCCGGGATCATCGCCAGTTGGTTTGGTTCTCGCGCTGGCTGGCGGGGAAATAACTTCCCGGTGCTGTATAACGCACTGCCTGAAACAAACGCGATTGTGTTTGCCACCAATAAAGACAGGCCGGATTTTCTGAAAGATCACCCATCGGTGAAAGCGCCGGTGATTGAAATGATTAATCACCCGGATAACCCTTATGTAAAATTGCTGGTGGTGTTTGGCCGTGACGATAAAGACTTATTGCTGGCGGCAAAAGCTATCGCACAAGGAAGCCTGTTGTTCCGGGGGGACCATGTGGTGGTCGATGGGGTAACACCACTGTTACCGCGCAAACCTTATGACGCGCCGAACTGGGTGCGCACTGACAGCCCGGTGACATTTGGCGAACTGAAAACCTACGACGAGCAACTGCAATCGACTGGCATTGAGCCTGGCCCGGTAACCGTCAATCTTAACCTGCCGCCCGATCTTTACCTGTTGCGCAGCACCGGTATTGATATGGATCTGAAATACCGGTATACCGCACCCCCCATGCAGGACAGCTCGCGGATGGATATTAGCCTGAATAACCAGTTCTTGCAGGCGTTTAACCTTGAGCCAAAAGATAAGAGCGGTAAGTTGCTGCTGCGTTTGCCGGTTGTTCAGGGCTTGCTGGACCGCTCGCAGGATGTCTCTATTCCGGCGTTAAAACTCGGTGCCACTAACCAGTTACGTTTCGACTTCCAGTACATGAACCCTATTCCTGGTGGAACCGTCGAAAACTGTATTACCTTCCAGCCAGTGCGTAACAGTGTGGTCATTGATGATGACTCTACCATTGATTTCTCTCACTATTACCACTTTATTGCAATGCCGGATCTACGGGCATTTGCTAATGCCAGTTTCCCGTTCAGCCGCATGGCAGACCTCTCGCAAACCCTGGTGTTTGTTCCTGCTAAACCGACACCGGAACAGGTCACTACGTTGCTGGATGCACTGGGAACAGTCGGGGCGCAAACCGGGCTGCCTGCGGTGAATGTGCGCCTGACTGATGATGCCGGTGCCCTGAGTAAGGCGGATGACGACATCCTGCTGATTGGTCATTTGCCGGATAAGTTCAATGACGATAAACAGGTCGACTTGCTGGTCAAAGCAACCCAAAGTTGGGTGAAAACACCGCGGCGTAATAGCCGGGATGGCTTTATTTACAATGCGGATGACCGCGCGGCTGATGTAAAAACGGATATCTCGTCGCCGGGGCCTGTGGCCGCCATTATTGGATTCCAGTCGCCGTTTAATAGCCAGCGTAGTGTAGTGGCAATGTTGGCAGACAGCCCGCGTGGTTACACGTTACTCAACAACGCTCTCAACGACAGTGGTAAACGCGCCGCAATGTTTGGTTCTGTTGCGGTGATTCGTGAGTCAGGAGTAAACAGCCTGCGCGTGGGTGATGTCTATTATGTTGGCCATTTACCCTGGTTTGAACGCATTTGGTTCGCGTTGTCGAATCACCCGATTCTGCTGGCTATATTTGCCGCTATTAGTGTGCTGTTACTCGGTTGGGTATTGTGGCGGTTGTTGCGCATTATGAGCCGAAAACGCCTTGAACCGGATGACGAATAATGTTCAACCGGCCATTTTGGGGTTTATTGATGGCCAGTGTGTTGTTCATCTGCAGGCCGCTTTATGCGGCCTGTGAGTGGCCCGCCTGGACTCAGTTTAAGCAAGATTATATTCGTACCGACGGTCGTGTCGTGGATCCCAGCGATGCCCGGAAAATTACCACCTCTGAAGGGCAAAGTTATGCGCTGTTCTTCGCTTTGGTTGCTAATGATCGCGCCGCGTTTAACCAGGTGCTGGGCTGGACGCAAAATAATCTCTCTGCTGGTGCCTTAACACGCCATTTACCTGCCTGGTTGTGGGGAAAAAAAGATGATGGCAGTTGGGGCGTTTTGGACCGTAATGCCGCCTCCGATGCTGATCTCTGGATAGCCTGGACGTTACTTGAGGCGGGTCGCCTCTGGCAACAACCCAGGTTTTCGGCAACGGGCAGAGCCTTGTTACGGCGTATTGCAGATGATGAAGTCGCCTGGCTCCCCGGCTTTGGTTTTCTGTTATTGCCGGGTAACAATGGCTTTACCAGTGACAACCGCTGGCGGCTTAACCCCAGCTATCTTCCACCACAAGTGATTCAACGCTTTGCCCGTTATGGTGAGCCGTGGCGCTCGATGAACGCCAGTATGGTGTCTTTTTTACAGGGGAGTTCACCAGCAGGTATTGCGCCGGACTGGGTTGACTGGGTGGTCGATAAGGGGTGGCAACCCGCAGGAGAGCCACAGGAAAACAGTGAATATAACGCGATTCGGGTTTACCTGTGGGTGGGCATGATGAGTGATGCAGACCCACGAAAGCAAACGCTGCTTACCCACTTTTCACCCGTCGCGGACATCATGCAACAGCGGGCGTTACCGCCAGAAAGTATCAACACCCGAACAGGCAAGCCCTCGGGCAATGGGCCTGTCGGTTTTTCCGCAGCTCTGCTGCCATTTTTGTCCGGCCAGGCTCAGGAAGCACAGCGCCAACGGACAGCATCCGCGTTTCCAGGCGCGGATGCATATTATAGTTATGTGCTGACGCTGTTCGGTCAGGGATGGGATCAGCACCGTTTCCGGTTTACTTCGCAAGGTGAGTTATCACCTGTTTGGGGGCGGTTATGCGCAACTTCTCACTAAATTTTATTGCGCTGTCTTTAGGGATGGCTCTGACCTTTCAGGCTCAGGCCGCGGTATCGGCACAACAGCAATTGCTGGAGCAGGTACGGATTGGCGAAGCGACGAACCGTGATGATCTGGTTCGCCAGTCACTCTACCGTCTTGAGCTTATCGCTCCCGACGACCCACAAGTCGTTGCCGCAAAAATGCGCTATGAATTGCGTCGTGGCGACAGTTCGGCAGCAAAAAAGGATTTGGAACGGCTGGCACAGTTGTCTCCGGGGTCTGATTTATATTACCAGGCAGTAAACAGTATGGCGCTGGCCAGTAGCGCAGGGCGTCAGCAATTGCAGGAAGCGCGGTTACTCGCTGCCGCAGGTAAAACCAGTGAAGCGATAGCAGCCTACAAAAAACTGTTTAACGGCCACCCGCCACAAGGCGATATGGCTGTGGAATACTGGAGTGTGGTTTCCAGTGAACCGGCGCAGCGTAATCAGGCCATCAAAGCACTCAGTGCGCTTAATCAGCAGTATCCCAGCACTCAACTACGCAGCAAGCTGGCGCAACTGTTACTGGCGAATGGCCACCGTGAAGAAGGCTTCAAAGTACTGGAGCAAATGGCCCGTTCCCGGGATGGCCGCAGTGAAGCGTCTGGTCTTTGGTACGATCAAATAGCATCACTTCCTCCATCAAGCAGTGCGGTTCAGGCACTGCAACGTTACCTTGCCATTTTTACTGACGGTGATAATGCCGATAAGGCGCGTAGCCAACTGGCGGATATGCAGCACAAACTGGCTGATCCGGCATTTCGCCAACGCGCCAATGCGCTGGCTGAGGTGAACAGTGGCGATGCCGCCAGGGCATTGCCAGCATTGCAGAAAGCAGCTGCCCAGCCACAATCCGATGGCGAAGTGATGGGCGCATTGGGTGAAGCCTGGTCGCAAAAAGGTAACCGGGCAAGAGCAGTGCAGTCTTTTGAGCAGGCGCTGCGCCTGGAGCCCAAAGGGCCAAATAGTGACCGCTGGAAAGGGTTGCTTGCCATGAATCGCTACTGGTTGTTGATTCAGCAAGGGGATGATGCACTCAAAGCGCAAAATACCGACCTGGCACAGCGCAAATACCAGCAGGCCCGCAATACCGATAACACAGACAGTTATGCTGTGTTGGGGCTGGGAGATGTCGCGGTTGCCCGTAAAGATGATGCTTTGGCGGAGCGCTATTATCAGCAGGCACTGCGTATGGACAGAGGTAACAGTAACGCGGTGCGTGGCCTGGCGAATATTTACCGCCGCCAGTCGCCGGAAAAAGCCAGCGCCTTCCTCAATAGCCTGTCTGCGGCACAACGCCGTAGTGTCGATGACATCGAACGTAGCCTGCGCGATGAGCAACTGGCTGACCGGGCTCAGGCTCTGGAAGAGCAGGGGCAGTGGAATCAGGCAGCAGAACTCCACCGCCAGCGCCTGGCAATGGATCCAGAAAGTGTCTGGATAACCTACCGCCTGGCAAAAGACTTGTATGCGGCAGGCCGGCATGAAGAAGCGGATACCTTATTCCGTAACCTTGCCCGTCGCCGCCCTGATGACCCGGAGCAGGTTTATGCCATGGGGCTCTATTTGTCTGCCAATGACCAGGACAACGCGGCACTGGCTCATCTTGATACACTGCCCCGTAACCAGTGGACAGACAATATCCATGAACTGGCAAACCGACTGAATACCAATAAAGTGATGGCCGATGCCAATCGCCTGAGGGATAGTGGCCAGGAAAAACAGGCGGTTGCTTTACTGGAGCAGCAAACACCTTCAGCACGCATTTCGCTGACTCTGGCTGAGTGGGCCGCAGCCAGGGGAGACCGCGCGGAAGCACAACGCCGTTATGAAAGCCTTATTCAGCAGGAGCCGGATAACCTGGATGCCCGCCTCGGCCTGGCAGAATTATTTATCAGTGAAGGTGAAAAAACAGCTGCACATCAGCAAATTACTGCTGTAGAACAAGCGAAAGAAACCGCACCTCTGTCATTAAATACTCAACGCCGCCTGGCTGGCGCGCTGAATGCAACGGATGAAACGGCGAAGGCCAACGCTTTGTGGAAAAAAATTATTCCGGAGGCAAAAGCGTTGCCGCCTTCGATGGAAAGTGCCCTGGTGCTGCGCGATGCTGCGCGCGCTCAGGCGAAAAACGGCGAACCTGGCCAGGCCCTGGATACCTGGCGTGATGCGATGGTGGCGGCGGATATCACTCCTGTCCGGCCAGTGGATAACGACACCTTCACCCGGCTGACGCGCAACAATGCCAGTGATGACTGGCTCAAGCGTGGTGTGCGCAGTGATGCTGCAGACCTCTACCGCCAGCAGGATGTGAATGTTTCGCTGGATTATGACTATTGGGGTTCCAGCGGAACACCAGGGTATTCAGACCTGACTGCGCACACCACAATGTTACAGGTGGATGCGCCGTTATCTGACGGGCGGATGTTGTTCCGTACCGATATGGTGCATATGGATGCCGGTAGTTTCCAGACCGATGCTAATGGCAACTATGACCCGCGCTGGGGGACTTGTGATGCACGCAATAGTCATTCAGACTCCTATCAGGGGAGCCTGATGCCATGTAGTGGCAGCCGTAACCAGACTGCAACCGGAGTTAGTGTCGCTGTGGGCTGGCGTAACGATACCTGGGCGATGGACCTGGGGACAACACCAATGGGCTTCCCGGTTGTGGATGTTGTTGGGAGCCTGAGTTACAGCAACAAAGTGGGCGTTATTGGTTATACCGTGGATGCGCACCGGCGGCCTGTATCCAGTTCTTTGCTGGCGTTTGCCGGGCAAACGGATGCTAAAAATACCGTTGATTCAAATGATGGAAAACATACTGGCGTCACCTGGGGTGGTGTGCGTGCCAATGGCGGCGGCGTCAGCCTGAGTTACGACCAGGGGAAAGCGAACGGTGTCTGGTCCAGCCTGAGTGCAGACCAGCTCACGGGGAAAAATGTCGCAGATAACTGGCGGGTACGCTGGATGACGGGTTACTACTACAAGCTTATCAATGAAGATAATCGCCGGGTCACCGTGGGTCTGACCAACATGCTGTGGCATTACGATAAAGACCTCAGTGCATATACCCTGGGGCAGGGCGGTTACTACAGTCCTCAAAAATATGTGTCCTTCGCCTTGCCTGTTACCTGGCGCCAGCGTACCGAAAATTGGTCCTGGGAACTGGGTGGTTCAGTATCCTGGTCTCACTCCCAATCCAATTCACAGCGGCGCTACCCCATTAGTGGTTTGATCCCGGATTATTATGCAGATAAATACGACGATATCAGCGGAGGCAGCAGTAACGGTGTCGGATATACAGCCCGGGCAATTATAGAGCGCCGCCTCACCTCCCACTGGTCACTGGGACTGGGTATCGATATCCAGGAAGCGAAAGATTACACCCCAAGCCACGCCATGCTCTTCGCGCGTTACTCACTGGCCGGGTGGCAGGGCGATATGAACATGCCGCCGCAGCCTTTAGTTCCATATGCTGACTGGTAACCTGCGTGTCACTGCGCGTCATACTTCGCGCTGCAGCGGTGTTGGCCGCCTCAGCGCGCCCCGGTCACTTACTCGTGTAAGCTCCCGGGGACTTGCCTCGTTGCCGCCTTGCTGCAACACGAATTATTTAGCGCAGGTGGGCAGGTGGTGGGTTAATTTTACGCGATGGCAGTGTTGGCTGCCTGTCAGTTATCTGTTAGTTCGGGGTAACTTGCGCGCCGTGTCAGCCACACAGCTTCCTCTCACCAGCCGCGCCCGGCGCCCGCAGGGGGCACTGGCCCCCTGCACCCCCTTTCGTGGCCGGCAAAATCGCCGCTTCGCGGACATTCGGCTTACCCCGGCGGCCTGTTCGGGTACCGCTCCGAGTCGGCATCCTGCCTCCCGTCGCTCTGCCTGCGTCCTGCAGGCAGCCCCGGCCCGCCAGACACGCCTCAACGATTTAGAGGCCACCCAAACCCACCCGTTTGTAAACCAGAAGCCGCAGCAAAAAACAGACAAAGACATATCAGGCACAAATCCCACAGCCACTCAGCACAACACAAAAAGCCCCGCCACTTGCAGCGGGGACAGTTCGCGTAAAACCGGTGAACCGGAGAAAGGAAGACAAGGTTATTCCGCCCGGATGGCGGAATAAGGCGAACCGAGGCATGGATGCCGAGTCGAGCCGGCCGCAGGCTGACTGCCCGGAGGTGAACGCAGTGCGCAGCACCGGTTGCCCGCGAAAACGGGGATTGCAAAGGGGGCGAGCCCCCTTTAGCCCGTTCACAGGCTGTGAAGCCACATTGAGCGCATCACTTCAGGTGAACGGAACCTTCACATCAGTCCAGGTGAACAGAAACAGCCACACTGCAGGTGAACGGAACCTTCACATCAGTCCAGACGAACGGAAACAATCACACTGGAAGTGAACAAAACTAACTCCCCCCACTTTTCAGACTCAAACTCACCGAATACGCCTAAATCATCCACCTGGAAACAATAAAAAGTCATCACAATGCAGTATAATCGGCAGGCTAAATGAGGATAACGTGGTGGGAAAAGTAAAGCGTGAATTTGCGAGTTAGCCGGTCATTAACAATAAAACAAATGGCGATGGTGGCCTGCGTCGCCATCTTTTTTATTGCTATTTTTACGCTTGTCTTACTGTTCCATCTGGTACAGCAGCACCGGCATGATACTGTTATGCAAATGGAAAATATTGCCAGGTCTGTGCGCCAGCCATTGTCTGGGGCCATTCTCAGAGCGGATATTCCAGAGGCTGAGTCAATTCTTAAGCATATAACGCCATCTGGCATTATCAGCCGTGCCGATGTGGTATTACCTAACCGCTTTCAGGCATTACGGGTGGTGTTTCAGACAGAGAAGCCCGTTCCTCTTTGGATTGCCCGTGTGTTTGAATTACCTGCACAAATATCGTTACCACTTTATTCGCTGGAACGCCCTGCCAATCCACAACCTCTGGCTTATTTAGTAATACAGTCCGACGCCTGGCGAATGTATCGTTACATCATCAGCGTTATTTCAACGCTGATTACGACATTTTTGCTCTTGTCGCTGATGATATCGGTCGCTGTCACATGGTGTATTAACCGTCTGGTAGTGCACCCATTAAGGGATATTGCCAGCTCGCTGGCTTCTGCCGCCGCATCTGAAGAGATAGAACATCAATTGACTGTACCACCGCAGCATGCTGACGATGAAATCGGGTTGTTGGTTAAAACTTATAACCGTAATCAAAACCGGATAATACAGCTCCATGAACATATGCACCGGCTCAGTACACGTTTCCCGATAAGCGAATTACCCAATAAAGACCTCTTTCTTGCGTTGCTGGAAAATGTGATGAGTGAGCCTCGTCCGTGCTTTATTCTGGCTGTTTCCTGCCAGACATTGCAGGATTCTGATGGTGTATTACATGAGTCTCAGCGAGAAGCGTTGTTACTCATGCTGGTGGATAAACTTCGCAACGCGCTGGGGCAGCATGCTTTCCTTGCACAAATAAATACCACTGATTTTGTTGCTCTGGTTCAGGGAGTAGATAAACCCTGGGTTGCGATGACATTAAGTAACCAGGTGCTGAATGCGTTAAGTGACTCGCTCAATCTCGGTTCCCTGCAGTTACGCCCTTCAGCCAGCATTGGTATTGCCATGCAAAAAGAAGGCGAGAATGACGCGCTGTTATTTTTCCAGCGGGCGCTGTCTGCCAGCCAAAGTGCACGCCGCGCGGGGAAAAACCAGGTGGAATTTTATGATCCCGGCCAGCATGCGATTGCGTTACAACGCCTTACTGAAGAAAACGATATCCTCAATGCAATGGAAAACCGGCAATTTGCAATTTGGCTGCAACCTCAGGTTGATATGCGCACTGGGGCTGTGCTGAGTGCGGAAGTCTTGTTGCGAATGCGTCAGCCGGACGGTAGCTGGGATTTACCCGAAGGCCTGATTGAGCGAATTGAAGCCTGTGGCTTAATGGTAAAAGTGGGGCGCTGGGTAATGGAAGAATCACTGGCTCTGCTTGCACAGTGGCAAAACCGCGGAATTAATTTGCCATTGAGCGTGAATCTTTCGGCATTGCAATTGCTTGACAGTAATATGATCCCCAATATGCTGTCTTTACTGCGTCATTACAAAATTCAGCCCGGCACACTGATTCTGGAAATAACGGAAAGCCGCCGTATTGATGACCCACAAGAAGCGGTCAATATTTTGCGTCCCCTGCATGATGCCGGGATCCTGATTGCACTGGATGATTTCGGTATGGGCTATGCCAGCCTGAATCATTTACATCACATTAAAGCTGTGCCTATTGATATCCTGAAAATTGATAAAGGGTTTGTGAGTAGCTTGCCTGAAGACAGTAATATGGTGTCCGTTATCCTCTCCCTTGCCAAGACACTGGGATTAAAAATCGTGGCTGAAGGTGTGGAAACGGAAATACAGCGTCAGTGGCTGGAAAATGCCGGTGTTGCGGTAGGGCAAGGGTTCTTGTTCGGTAAAGCCGTTAGTCTTGAGGTATTTTCCCGCGACTATCTGGCGGCTAACGATGCCCGCTGATTATTCTGTTCATCTGATAATGCTGCCGGCTATTCCGGCGGCCTGATTTTCTCCGCGTAATAATGATTTTCTTCGTTTTCTGCTTTCAGCAACCTGCTTTGTTTCTGCCGAAAATGTGCAGCACGCCCTTATGTAACTATTGTTATTGCGATTCTGTTCTTGTCTTGTTGAATGTGTGATGCGCGTTAGTTTTTAAAATGTTTCTCAGGTGTTAATTTCCAGCGTCAGTTTTCCATTTGCCATGTGGATTATATTCAAGGACACCTTATGAAAACATCGTTGTTTAAAAGCCTCTATTTTCAGGTCCTGGCCGCAATAGCCGTCGGGGTTATTCTGGGACACTTCTGGCCTGAGCTGGGTGCACAGATGAAACCTTTTGGTGATGCTTTTGTTAAATTAATCAAAATGATCATTGCCCCTGTCATCTTTTGTACCGTTGTTACGGGTATTGCCGGGATGGAAAGTATGAAATCCGTAGGCCGTACCGGAGCAGTGGCATTGCTCTATTTTGAAGTGGTCAGTACCGTGGCATTAATTATCGGTCTGGTGGTGGTGAATATATTGCAACCTGGCGCAGGTATGAATGTTGATCCATCCTCGCTGGATGCCAGCGCTGTTGCGGCCTGGACGCAGCAGGCGGAAAAAACCGGTGTGGTTTCTTTCTTACTGGATGTGATTCCTCACAGTGTAATTGGCGCATTCGCCAGTGGAAATATCTTACAAGTATTATTATTTTCCGTGCTGTTTGGTTTCGCTTTACACCGGCTGGGGCAAAAAGGTCAGGTGATTTTTAATGTGATTGAAAGCTTTTCTGGTGTGATTTTTGGCATCATCAATATGATTATGCGCCTGGCACCAGTGGGTGCATTTGGGGCAATGGCATTTACCATTGGTAAATATGGTGTAGGGTCATTGTTGCAATTAGGGCAGTTAATTATCTGTTTTTATATCACCTGCCTGCTGTTTGTATTTCTGGTTCTGGGAAGTATTGCCCGCTATACCGGGTTCAGCATCTTTAAGTTTATTCGCTATATCAAAGAAGAATTACTGATTGTTCTTGGTACGTCATCCTCTGAATCAGCATTACCGCGCATGCTGGATAAAATGGAAAAACTGGGATGTCGTAAATCTGTCGTCGGTTTAGTTATTCCTACCGGGTACTCTTTTAACCTGGATGGCACGGCTATTTACCTGACAATGGCGGCGGTATTTATCGCCCAGGCAACGAACAGCCATATGGATATTATGCACCAGATTACATTACTGGTGGTGTTGTTGTTGTCATCTAAAGGGGCTGCGGGGGTGACCGGCAGTGGCTTTATTGTTCTGGCCGCCACTATTTCAGCGGTCGGTCACTTACCTGTTGCCGGACTGGCGTTAATTTTGGGTATTGACCGTTTTATGTCGGAAGCCCGAGCCCTGACCAACCTGGTTGGTAATGGTGTGGCAACCATCTTTGTTGCCAAACAAGTGAATGAGCTGGATGAAAAACAACTCGTTGAGGTGCTCTCAGGCGCTGCGAGTGATAAAAAAACCCAAAAAATTACTTCCTGACAGGTTTAATTCCCCGCGGTGACTTGCCCTTGCCGCGGGCTCTTGCGCATAATTGGCTTTTAATTTCACATCATTGCGTGACGTTTGGCCTTTTTTGCTGTCAAAGCAACATGCCTGAACGTTATGTCTGGATGGCTCAGGCCATCAGTGTTTTTTTACCAGGAATGTTGAGCAGGGGTATACATGCAGGGCAACAGAATTCGACTTTTAGCCAGTGGGTTGTTGATGCTGACAGCCTCTGGTTTTGCGCAGGCGGATGCACTACAGCCCGATCCCGCATGGCAGGAAGGGAAGCTGCCTAACGGTCTGAAATGGCAAATTCTTCAGACTCCGCAGCGCCCCAGTGACCGCATTGAGATTCGCCTTTCAATAAATACAGGATCTCTGGCAGAAACTGCTCAGCAGAGTGGTTTCACTGCATTTATTCCGCGTATTGCGCTAACGCAAAGCGGCAGCCTGCCCGCGCTTCAGGCGCGCTCCTTATGGCAACAAAGTATTGATCCAAATCGTCCCGCTCCTCCTGCTCTGGTATCGTACAACTTTACGATGTACGACATGAGCCTGCCGAATAACCGTGACGATTTGTTGAAAGAAGCGTTGTCCTGGCTGGCTGGTGCCAGTGGTAAGCTGGCGATTACCCAGGAAAGTATTGATAAAGCGCTGTCGACAGAAAATATGGTTAAAACCTGGCCTGCTAACCCGCAGGACGCCTGGTGGCGCTACCGCTTACAGGGCTCCGCAATGCTGTCCCATGCGCCCGGTACCTCGCTGGAGCAACCCGTTGATATGGCCGCATTGAAGAGCTTTTACTCAAAATGGTACACCCCTGATGCCATGACACTGATAATTGTTGGCAATATTGACAGCCGCAGTGTGTCTGAGCAAATTGCCAAAATTTTTGGCTCACTTACTGGAAAGCGCACGACCCCGGCTACACTCCCTACATTACAGCCGCTCAAGTCTGATGCAGTAAGCCTGATAAGTAACCACCTGCAGCAAGATCGGCTTTCTGTGATGTGGGATACCCCCTGGGAACCTATTCGTGATTCGGCGGCACTGCTCCATTACTGGCGCGCTGATCTGGCTCGTGAAGCACTTTTCTGGCATGTTCAGCAGGCCATGGAAAAGCGTAAAGTGAAAGATATTGGCCTTGGTTTCGACTGCCGTGTGCTTTATCAACGTGCCCAGTGTGGGCTGAATCTGGACACATCGGGTGACACGTTAGAAAAAAACATGGCGCTTTTGAGTGAAGAACTGGCGAATGTCCGGGAAAAAGGGTTGCCACAAGAAAGTGTGGATGCGCTGATAGAACAGAAGCGCAAAGAGCTGCAAACGCTGTTTGCCACCTACGCTCGTACTGACACTGGGGTACTAATGAATCAGCGCCTGCGTTCACTACAAAACCAGGTGGTGGATATTGCACCCGAGCAATATCAGAAGTTGCGCGCCGCTTTTTTGGGGTCAGTGACTATTGCTGAAATTAATCAGGAATTGCGCCAGATGCTCTCGCAGGATATGGCACTGGTATTGCTCCAGCCTCAGGGCGAGGCTGAGGTTAACCCGAAAACACTACGCGAAATCTGGGGTAAGCATATGCCGGTTGACGTGCCGGCTTCATCTGTAACACCAGACGCGCCAGAAACACCCGCAGCACCCGACGCAGGCAGTAATACATCAGGGAAGTGAAACTGCCTGAACGGCAAAGTTTAGCGAAAAGAACGCGTTGTAACGGATAGGGAAACACTCTCCCGGAGACCCGGGAGAGCTGGCAGGAATCAGTCAGGCATCGCTTCGCGAGGGATAATCGCGCCGCGGTACTGAATAACTGTACTGGCTGTCAGGTGGCCGCGTTTTGCTGCATCTTCGGCACTGGCTCCGGTGAGGCGAACCGCCAGGTAGCCCGCGCTAAAGGAGTCGCCTGCTGCAGTGGTATCAACCACTTTGTCTTTGGGCAGTTTCACGGCCGGAACATTAATCGTTGCCTGCCCCTGAATAGCCACCAGGCAACTGTCGGCACCGCGTTTAATTACGACTTCGCGTACACCAGCCTCCTGGGTGCGGCGAATCACTTCCTCTACAGGTTTTTCCCCCCATAAAGCGTCTTCATCATCCAGCGTCAGGAAGGCAATGTCTGTACAGGTCAGCATTTGGTGATAAACCTGCTGAGTCTCTTCTTTGCTGCGCCATAAACGGGGGCGATAGTTATTATCGAAAATAACTTTCCCACCATTTTCACGACACTGGCGTAACAGGTTCAGCAATTTTTCACGGCTTTCCGGGCTGAGGATCGCAAGACTGATACCGCTCAGGTACAGATAGTCGAACTGGGCCAGTTGCTGGCAAATGGCGTCTGCCTGGTCGCTCTCCAGCCAGTAACGGGCTGCGGCTTCGTTACGCCAGTAGTAAAACGTACGCTCGCCAGTGTCATCGGTCTCGATGTAATAGAGCCCTGGCAGGCGGTTTTCCATTTGTTGTATCAGACTCGTTTTTACATTTTCCTGCTGCCATGCATTCAGCATTTGCTGACTGAAGCTGTCTGTGCCCAGTGCGGTGATGTAGTGTACTGACAACGCAGCCTCATCAACCTGACGGGCTATATAAACAGACGTGTTCAGGGTGTCGCCGCCAAAACCGCGATGAACATCAGCGCCTTTTTGCGACAACTCAATCATACATTCGCCAATAACGGCAATTTTTTTGGTCGGCATAATTCTGGAACCTGATTGGAGAGACTGTCTTTAGTGTGCGGCTCGTTTGAAAATCAGTCAAACATTTTAAAACAACGTTTCGATAAAAATTTGACATCGCACAGTATTGAGGCTACCACGGATGCGTGTCCTGCATCACTTGCCTGGAAAACGCGCGTAAAGTTATCCCGTGCCCCGCCGATAACCGAGTGACAAGGCTTTGCCTTTATACTCGTTTATACAGGATGTCATTAGCAATGAACTTAAAGCAAATCACCCACCGGCTGTATACGCCTGAAGCGAATATAGAAAGCGGACAGGCTCAACGCTTGTGGTCGGCGTGTGAACGTGCTTACACTTTTCAACCGATTTACCGGACTTCGGGTCGGTTGATGGCGGTTGAAATGTTAACGGCAATCACTGACCTGGAAGATGTATCAAGGCGTGTTCGTCCGGACCACTATTTTGCTGCAATTACCACAGCGCAACGGGTTGAGGTTGTACGGGAACAGTTGAGCCTGCTGGAACACCTGGAGAGTCTTTTCCTGCGATTTAATATTCTGGCTTCAGTTAATATTGATGGACCTACCTTGCTGGCTATTCGCCAGGAGCCTGCAATGCTGGCGCGCATAGCCCGCCTGCCGTGGGTTCGCTTTGAGCTGGTTGAACATATTCGCTTGCCCAGCAATGCCTCTTTGGCGGGGATGCCGGAGTTTGGCCCTCTGTGGCTGGATGATTTTGGTACTGGCATGGCAAACTTCTCTTCACTCAGTGAAGTGCGTTACGACTACATTAAAGTAGCGCGTGAACTGTTCATTATGCTGCGCAAAACAGCAGAAGGCCGCAATCTGTTCACTCTCTTACTGCAACTGATGAATCGCTATTGTAATGGTGTGATTGTTGAAGGCGTGGAAACAGCAGAGGAGTGGCGGGCGATACAGGCTTCTCCGGCGATGGCTGCGCAAGGCTACTTCCTTTCCCGGCCTCAGCCTTTCAATAACCTGGAGCATGTGCTCTTACAACTGGTCTGATTCAGCCGCAGCGCAGGAAAGCGTTGCTGCGGCTTGTCTTACTATCAGAGTGACTGGTGGCGTGTTTCCTTCGTGAGGATCAGGGCAAGCAGTGTCAGTACGGCCATCGTCGCCAGGTAGAAACCAACATACAGCAAACCATAATTAGCCTGTAACCAGGTGGCAATATAAGGTGCTACCGATGCGCCAAGAATGGAAGAGACGTTATAAGAGAAAGACGCCCCGGTATAACGCACTTCGGTTGGGAACAGTTCAGGCAGTAATGCCCCCATCGGCCCAAAGGTTAACCCCATCAGGCTCAGCCCGAGGAACAAATACAGCATTACCAGCGATTCATTGCCAGAACCCAGAAGTTTTGGGAACACGAACAGCGCAAACAGAATTATCAGGCTGGTAATGACAATCATACTGTTACGGCGCCCGTATTTATCTGCAATGAGCCCGGCGACAGGAATCATCAGGCCGAAACCAATTACCGCCATCATCAGCATCCACAGTACATCATTACGCGGGAAACCAAGGCCTGCGGGTACTGGTGAAGTGCTGAATGTCATTGAATACACTGTCATGATGTAAAACAGTGTGTAGGTTGCCAGCATGATGAATGTGCCAAGAATGGTCGCCTTGAGGTGTTTGCTCAGCAGGCGCCCTAGTGGCACTTTCACTTGTTTCCCCGCTTTGGCTATTTTGGAGAAGACTGGCGTTTCATGTAATGAAACACGTACATACAGGCCAATCAACACCAGCACAGCCGAGAAGATAAACGGAATACGCCATCCCCAGGCCATAAACTGTTCGTTGGTGAGCAACCAGGACAGCAGCAGGAAAGTACCGTTGGCAAAAAAGAAACCAATTGGCGCACCTAACTGGGGGAAAGAACCATAAAGTGCACGTTTCTTTGCCGGGGCGTTTTCTGTTGCCAGTAGTGCGGCTCCCCCCCATTCACCACCGAGCCCCAGGCCTTGCCCAAAACGCGCTAAAGCGAGCAGCAGCGGTGCCATCACCCCAATGCTGGCATAGCCAGGCAACAGGCCAATGAGTACCGTAGAAATACCCATCGTCAGTAGCGATGCAACCAGCGTTGCCTTGCGGCCAACACGGTCGCCAAAGTGGCCAAATAGCGCGGAACCAATCGGGCGGGCAATAAACGCAATGGCAAATGTTGCCAGTGATTGCAGTGTTGCTGCGGTCGGGTCACCCTGCGGAAAGAAAATATGTGGGAAGACGATTACGGCAGCGGTGGCATAAATATAGAAATCAAAGAATTCAATTGCAGTGCCAATAAGTGATGCAATGACCACTTTGCCGCGTGAGTTAACCGGTGTCTCCTGATTTTCAGTATCGATAGTAGTTGTGATGGAAGCTTGCATAATTTTTTCTTATTTACGACGAGTGAACAGCAATATTAGGCACAGCAAAAGTGACATTTCAACGGCGCGAAGGGTGGGGATTTGGTGAAAAAATAATCGAAAAGTGAATAATGTTTGGACTGGGAATAAATGTTATGTTACATGCTTTTCGATTTGTAAAAATCAGAATAAAAAACTGGATTCAGGTTAAATAAAAGTTACGGACTGGTGTTATCTGCTACTTTTCTTTCTTCCCACCATTTTTAGCTAAAAATGGTGGGGAAGGCAGCATTAATTTCGAGATTTCCCGGGCATTTGAGGATCATCTTTGTATTGTGCTGTAGCAATCCATGCGGCACAGAACAAGGTCAGACGGGCAAAGAAGTAAAAAAACGCCATTAAACCCAGCACGGAACCAAAAGCTGCTCCTGAAGGTGAACTGACCAGTTTCGGTAAGGTATACGTCATAATAATCTTCAGCACTTCAAAACCAACGGCGGCGATGAACGTACCGCGAATCAACGCTTTGCGGCGAGGGCGGTGGCGGGGTAATCGCCAGAATATCCAGAAAAATAACAAGTAGTTGGCGAAAATTGAAATGACCAGCCCAATCGCGCGCCAGGCGGGTTTAAGCCAGGTGAGTGCATCCAGGTGCAGCAGGTGAATAATCAACGTTTGTGCTGAACCCGCAACAGAGGTAATAAACAGCGTGACAACCAGTGCAATAATCAACCCCGTCAGTGCTGTGAAGTCACGTAAATATTTCACCCAAATTTTTTCTTTGTCCTGAGGATTGCGTTCCCAGACATCCCGCGACTGAGCCCTTACCGCTTCTCTCAGGTTACCCATCCAGTTAATCCCGGAATATAACGCAATCATCAAACCGACCAGACCGACGGTAGTGCGCTGTTGTACGGCAGTCTGAATAGTGTTTTTCAATGTACTGGCAAGGGTGGGATCACTGACGTTATTGAGGATCCGGGTGAAGATATCTTCCAGGAGAGTTGGGTGAGAAGCCAGTACATACCCGGCGACAGCAAACGACACCATCATTACCGGAATCAGTGATAGAAACGAAAAATAGGTGATTGCCGCGCCAAACTGATTGCCCATGCGGTCATTAAAACGTTCAGCAGCACGCAGAAAGTGAGCTACCACTGGGTTACGGCTTGCCTGGTTTACTGCAGAAATTGCTTTATCAACAGCGCCGTTAGCCGCATTGGTGGAGGATTTTTTGTGAGATGAATCGCCGTTACCTGGGCGGTTTTCCGGTGCAGACATGTGTTTCCCTTCAATTAATAACTTCACTAAATGTGTGAGCCCGGCCGGTCGGACTCATTGGTTGTAGTATAGCTCAGGGCTGTTCCAGATAACTTTTCATAACTTCGCTTAACCAGTTCATAAACAGGTGTACCCTGCGTGAAAGGTTGCGCCGGTGCGGGTAAATCAAGGATACAGGCATGGGTTCAGCACGATATTGTGGAAGAATCTCAATTAATGTTCCCTGGCGTAAAAATTCTCTCACGCCAACCCGGGGGACCTGAATAATCCCCAGGCCTGCCAGGCAGGCATCTTTATATGCCTGGGTGCTGTTTACCGTCAGAATACCGCCCGTCCTGGCCTGATGTACCTGCTTGTCATCAACATATTCAAAACCGGTGGGGCGAGTGCCCAGATTCACTGTGTAATGAATCAATGCATGGTTGCTGAGGTCTTCCAGTGTTGAAGGGTAACCGAATCGGGCCAGATAATCCGGGCTGGCGCAGTTAACAATCATCATTTTTCCCAGTGATCGCGCAACCAGCCCTGAATCTTTGAGCCCGCCAACCCGTAACACGCAATCAAAACCTTCACGAATGACATCCACCAGGCGGTCACTGCTGCTGAGTTCCAGTTCAATACCGGGATATTGTTGTAAAAAACCAGGCAGGTGAGGGATAACCACCTTACTGGCGATATCTACGGGTAAATCCACGCGCAAGCGCCCGCTAATGCTGCGTGGATCATGCTGGAACATACCGTCCATTTCATCAAGGTTTGCCAGAACATCCCGACAACGTTCGTAGTAAACCATGCCGTCCTGGGTGAGGCTGACGCGGCGTGTTGTACGGTGCAGTAATTGGGTGCCCAGTTGATTTTCCAGCGCCTGAATCTGGCGGGATACACTACCTTTAGGCAAACCAAGTGTGTCTGCGGCGCGGGTAAAACTCTCGAGTTCCGCGACCCGCAGGAACAATTGCATTGCGTGAATTTTATCCATATTTTTGCTCTATTGTTGTTGTATGTGAAACAGTGATGTGTATCTCCTTACCTTTATTGTTTTTATAGCAGCTAATAAGCTGTACTTCGACACCATGACAGACAAAGATGAGGTTTATGATGACACAACGTATTGCTTTGATTACCGGTGGTAGCCGTGGTTTGGGGAAAAACGCCGCGCTGAAGCTTGCCAGTGCCGGAATTGATATTATTTTTACCTGGCATAGTAACCAACAGGCTGCAGAAGAAACTGTTCAGGAGATAGCCGAAAAAGGCGTCAAGGTTAAGGCTATTCAGTTAGATGTTGGCCAAAGTTCTCAATTTCCTGCCTTTGTCGAAACCCTGGCCGGGGCGCTTCAATCGCAATGGCAGTGCTCACATATTGATTATTTAATCAACAATGCCGGAACTGGCAGTAGCGCGCCTTTTGGCGAGTTTACTGAGGCGGTTTTTGATGGACTGATGGCGCTACACTTGAAAGGCCCATTTTTCCTGAGCCAGGCGCTGTTACCCATCATCCGTGATGGTGGCGCTATTCTGAACGTCTCCAGTGGGCTGGCGCGTTTTTCTGTGCCGGGCTATTCCGCTTATGCCACCATGAAAGGCGGTATAGAAGTGCTGACCCGCTATATGGCAAAAGAGCTGGGGCCACGCCGTATTCGTGTTAACTGTATTGCCCCCGGTGCGATTGAAACCGACTTTGAAGGTGGCGGCGTGCGTGATAACAGCGATATGAACCGGTTTTTAGCCAGCCAGACTGCTCTGGGCCGGGTGGGTTTACCCGATGATATCGGGGATGCCATTGTTGCTTTGCTGAGTGATTCTCTGGCCTGGATGACAGCGCAGCGTGTTGAAGTATCTGGCGGCATGTTCCTGTAATTCAGGGTGTTGCCCTCTGGTAAAAGACTCAGAGGGCAGCCTCCCGGGCCAGCAACCCAAACAGCCAGTCATCGCGCCATTCTCCTGCCAGCCAATAGCTTTCCCGCAGTGTTCCCTCCAGGCGAAAACCTGCTTTTTCTAACAGCGCCCGGCTTCCCTGATTACCGGCGGTAACCGTTGCGGTTAACTTATGTAACCCGAGGGTGGTAAACCCGTATTTCACCACTGCCTGAAGTGATTCATAGCCATAACCCTGTCTGTGCCAGTCCGGGCTGAGCATAAAACCTACTTCAGCCTGTGCTTTCCCATCAGGTAAAAAGCCAGTAAGCCCGACAGGGACGCCAGAATCGCGCTGCATAATAACAAGGCACAACCAGTGCTCGCTGCCAGGCTGCCAGGGCGGAAGACGGCTGTCAAAACCGGCCCGAATCGCCTCTTCATTGCGGATATCACTAATGAACTGCATGACTGCCGGGTTGGATTGCAGGGATAAGTAAAATGGCCAGTCGGCAGCATTGATCTGCCGCATTTCCAGCCGGGAGGTTGGGATAACCAGCGGGTCAGGATAAGAAACCGACATAGAAAATACGCCTTTTCCAGAAGTTTTGTGGAATATATGACTCTACTTCTCCCCTGTTTCTGGGGCGATTTCAATATGGTGCCATTCAATCTGCCATGAATAGTGTTCCAGGCCCCACAGTTTTTCTGTTTGGCTATGAATAAACCTGAACAAATACCGATAACCTTTATTTAGGCCTGACTTGGGCTCTGGTTTTACACTAAGGACGATTATGACAACCCCATCCCCACAAGCGCTGAAAGATACACTGACTCACTGCCTGGCCATCTCTGACGAAGCGGCGGTGCAAATCTTCGCTTTATTGAACTATACCCCTGTAGCGGGTAGTGGCCCTGAATGGTTCTTTGAAGAGCTTGAACAGGCGCGCGCCAGCCTGGGCAGTTGGGCGGAGATCGGTAAGCGCCTGAAACTTAACGATGCCGGGATGTCACAGTTCACACTGCTACTACGCCACTTCCAGCAGTTGGTACCTGGCAGCGAAAGTGCGCAATCGGCAACACCGCACCAGGTGATTGCCGCCCTGCGTTATGTTTCCTGGCTGGAGAAAATGCGTGAGAAACAACCCGCATTGAAATGGACTGCGTCCTTACCAGCCAGTGATGCAGAAAGCCAGTTTCAGGGAAAAGCGCAGATTCGTGCTGTGGAACTGATGCTGCGCCAGCTCATCAGCCGGGCCTGGCCGGACAAAGCTAAACTCTCCACGCATTTGACTACATTACTGGGAGTGAGTGCAGTGAAACGCAGCCAGTCGAAGGGAGAGAAAGGCGACATTATTAGTGGCCTGATGTTCAGTGAGCTGGCATCTGTATTGGTGGATAAACGGGAGTTTAACCGGTTTTATGCCCCGGTTTTTAACTCGTCCTCACAGGGTTTTTTGGTTGACCAGCGCAAGACATTACAGGCTTTTCTTGATGAAATCCGCCTGATGCGCAACCAGGTGGTTTCCCGACAACCTCTGTCGGCTGTCCAGCTTGCATTGCTGGAAAATTACGTGCACGAAATCACTGAGCCGGTACAGAAGGCTTACCGGGAGGGGCGTACGAAAGTTGACCCTTCCGCTTTTCAGCACGCCGACCCGGCAGAGCTTGGGCAGTTCTTCCAAAAAAACGGCACTGATACCGGTGCTGTGCAGGACAGTCTGCAAAAAGAGCAGTACAAAGCCCCGGATGAGGTATCTGAGCCCGTCAATTTGCTGGCGACCGTGTTGTGGTCTGCCGTGGCTGTTGCATTAGTGGCGATATTTGGTGTGGGTATTTATTTGCTTACCCATCTCAATCGCGATACCCCGAACGACGGTAAGCTTATGGGGGAGCACTATGTGGGATTCATGAAAAATGCGCCCACAGGTGATGTTACTGGCCCGCGTCTGGAACTACAACACCAGGGTATAGACTGGACCCCGGAAAATTTTCGTTCGGCTATTATGCGTGGTGACCGCAAAGTGGTGCGGCAGTTCCTTGAAGGCGGTATGACCTGGCAGGCTTCATGGGCTGAGCAGCCACTGGCAAGGGATCAACAAGATGTACTGGAGCTGTTAATTAACTTTCGTTCGCAAATGGATGAGCCGGAACCTTGTCGACGGATGATTAGCACTATCAGTGATGCAATGGCGCGGGGAGAATCACTGACCTCCATGCGTAAAACCTTCCTCGAAACCTTCTGTTGGCAAAGTGATGTTGTTGAACAGGAGCGTCAGGCATGGCAGCAGGCATTGCAGCGTGAAAAATCCGGAGTGGGTGGCGCTGTTAAGTGGTCAGATATTCATGAGCAAATTTATGACACTATTCGTTAAGCTCTAACTCTCTGGCGAGGTGCGCGAATAGCACGCCTCGCTGCTTGCTTTCTTGCCTCTTTTTTCCAAATGGCTGTGGCATTCAGCTAACCCATACATTTTATGCTCATCATACTTCGCTAAAAATGAATTGATTTGCTAAACCGGTTTAATTTAATGTTTAGCCAGCACAGTTTATGAGGATAAAACATGTCTGGAAAAGTATGGGTGCTGGGCGATGCCGTCGTTGACCTGCTGCCCGATGGAGCTGGTCGTTTATTACAGTGCCCGGGCGGTGCGCCTGCCAATGTTGCGGTAGGTATCGCCAGGCTCGGAGGGATAAGCGCTTTCATTGGCCGGGTGGGTGATGACCCGTTCGGTCATTTTATGGCGCAGACACTGCAGGCGGAACAGGTTGATACCCGGTACCTCACATTCGACCCACAGCAACGCACCTCAACCGTTGTGGTTGCTCTGGATGAGCAGGGTGAACGCACTTTCACCTTTATGGTCAGGCCCAGTGCGGATCTTTTTCTTGCGCAGAGTGATGTTCCTGTGATGGCCGGTGGTGAGTGGCTCCATGTCTGTTCCATTGCACTTTCCGCTGAACCCAGCCGTAGCACAGCATTTGCGGCAATGTCACAAATTCGCCAGGCGGGAGGTAAGGTCAGCTTTGATCCTAATATTCGCGAAGATTTGTGGTCTGACCCGGTTTTATTGCGCGAATGCCTTGGCAAAGCATTAGCACTGGCCGACGTGGTTAAGCTTTCCGAAGAGGAGCTGGCGTTTATTATGGCTTCACCTGGTGCGCCAGCGAGCCTGGAAGCGTTGGCTGCGCATTACCACATTCCATTGCTGTTGGTGACTCAGGGCCGGGCTGGTGTTATGGCCTGCTTTGAGGGAGCGGTACAGCATTATCCGGCAGAGGCTGTGGAAAGCATTGATACCACTGGCGCAGGTGATGCTTTTGTTGCCGGGTTACTGTGGGGACTGGCACGCGATGGTTTCCCGCAAACTATGCCACAACTGGCACCATTAATGGCGACAGCTCAACGTTGTGGGGCCCTGGCGACAACCGCTAAGGGGGCCATGACCGCATTACCTTTCCGTCACTGTCTGTAAACCGGGTTTCCTGGGGACTTCTGCGGGCTGTCTGTCAGCCCGATTTGCGAAGCTTGTCACAATGACTAAAACGGTTTAGCAGAATATGTTGCATGGCAAATTCTGACATGATTATGATTCAAGCCTAAACCGGTTTAGCAAGTTAGCAAAAAATGATGATACCTCTCTTTCAGGAAAGCCTCACCATGATGAAAAAAAGCATTCTTGCAATAAGCATTGGCTTGCTAATCGGCTCTCAGACCGCTTTCGCCGATACGGACTTAACCAGCATTGAAGCTCGTCTTGCCGCAATGGAGCAGCGGTTACAGGCTGCAGAACACCGTGCGGATATTGCTGAACACCGGGCTGAGGCCGCAGAACAACAGGTGAAAAACCTGGCGGCATCCCAACAAAAAACTCAGGCAACGGTTGTACAGGCTCAGGCGGTTGCTCAACAAACGGAGCAACGCACCGCTCGTCTGGAAGAAAAAACCAACGCCAGTGATGGCTTTGAATTTCATGGCTATGCACGTTCTGGCTTGTTGATGAATGATTCTGCGGCGAAAACCCAGGGAGGCCCAACCTTCACGCCTGCAGGGGAAACGGGTGGCCATGTGGGGCGTCTCGGCAATGAGCCGGATACCTATCTGGAAATGAATCTTGAGCACAAGCAGACCCTCGCCAATGGTGCAACCACGCGTTTTAAAGTGATGCTGGCTGACGGGCAAAGAACCTATAACGACTGGACTGCTTCCTCCAGCGACCTGAATGTGCGCCAGGCTTTTACCGAACTCGGCCATTTGCCTACGTTCACTGGCGCGTTCAAAAACAGCACGGTGTGGGCCGGTAAACGCTTTGACCGCGATAACTTTGACATCCACTGGATTGACTCTGATGTCGTGTTCCTTGCCGGGACTGGTGCCGGTATTTATGACATGGCATGGAGCGACAATGCGCGCAGTAACTTCTCCTTGTATGGCCGCACTTTTGGCGATATTGAGAACAGCGAAAACACAGCGCAGAACTATATCCTGACCCTGAACAACTATATCGGGCCGGTGCAGTTAATGGTTAGTGGTATGCGGGCAAAAGACAATAATGAACGGCGCGATATTGATGATAACCTGGTGAAGAAAGACGCTGCCAATACCGGTGTCCATGCTTTACTGGGTTTACATAACGACAGCTTCTACGGTCTGCGGGATGGCACATCAAAAACAGCATTGCTGTACGGCCACGGTCTGGGTGCGGAAGTAAAAACAGTCGGGGCCGATGGCGCGCTATTGCCAGAAGCGAATACCTGGCGGCTGGCAAGCTACGGGATGACCTCTTTAGGTGATGGCTGGCACATCGCGCCTGCGGTGCTGGCGCAAACCAGTAAAGACCGTTATGTCAAAGGTGACAGCTACCAGTGGGCAACACTTAACCTGCGTTTTATTCAGGAATTTACCCAAAACTTTGAAATGCAATACGAAACTACTTACCAGTATATGGACTTACGCCCGCAAGGCTATAACAGCCGTAATGCCGTAAGTGGCAACTTCTACAAACTGACAGTGGCACCAACGCTGAAAGCCAGTGATGTCGGTGAGTTTCTCAAACGCCCTGAATTGCGCCTGTTCGCAACATGGATGGACTGGGATCATCGGCTGGATAACTATTCCAGCAGTGACAGCTTTGGCAGCAATGGCTTTACCGCCGGTGGTGAGTGGAACTTCGGCGTGCAGATGGAAACCTGGTTCTGACAGGCATGGGCCTTCGGGATGACGTTCAGCCTGAAGGCCTTAAACCACAATTAACAACAATAAACACAGAGGTCATCATGGACTTTGAACAGATTGCCCGATCATTACTCCCCTTGATCGGCGGCAAGGAAAACATCGCCAGTGCGGCTCATTGTGCAACACGCCTGCGGCTGGTTCTGGCTGATGACGCCAAAGCCGATACATCCGCTATTGAGAAAGTTGATGGTGTAAAAGGGTGTTTTCGCAATGCCGGGCAGTTGCAGATTATTTTTGGCACTGGCGTAGTCAACAAGGTTTATGCCGCATTTGTTACCGTTGCCGGAGTCAGTGAATCCAGCAAATCAGAAGCAGCGACACTGGCCGCCAAAAAATTAAATCCTTTCCAGCGTATTGCCCGCCTGTTATCCAATATTTTTGTGCCTATCATCCCTGCCATTGTTGCTTCTGGTTTGTTGATGGGGCTTCTGGGGATGGTGAAAACCTACGGCTGGGTTCAGCCCGATAACGCGCTGTATATCATGCTGGATATGTTCAGCTCAGCAGCCTTTATCATTCTGCCAATTTTAATCGGTTTTACCGCAGCCCGTGAGTTTGGCGGCAACCCATATCTGGGGGCCACCCTTGGCGGGATACTGACTCACCCTGCGCTCACTAATGCCTGGGGTGTGGCTGCCGGTTTCCATACCATGAATTTCTTCGGCCTGGAAATAGCAATGATTGGCTACCAGGGTACCGTGTTCCCGGTATTACTGGCGGTGTGGTTTATGAGTATGCTGGAGAAACAGTTACGCCGGGTGATTCCGGATGCACTGGACCTTATTCTCACTCCTTTCCTGACAGTGATTATCTCGGGTTTTGTTGCGCTGTTGCTTATCGGTCCGGCAGGCCGCGCACTGGGTGACGGCATTACTTTCGTCCTCACCACCCTGATAGCCCACGCCGGGTGGCTGGCAGGTTTAGTCTTCGGCGGGCTCTATTCTATTATTGTGATTACCGGTATTCACCACAGTTTCCACGCCATTGAAGCCGGTCTGTTAGGTAACCCGTCTGTTGGGGTCAACTTCCTGTTGCCCATTTGGGCAATGTCCAATGTGGCTCAGGGCGGTGCCTGCCTTGCAGTGTGGTTTAAAACCCGCGATGCAAAAATTAAAGCCATCACTCTCCCTTCCGCTTTTTCCGCAATCCTGGGTATTACTGAAGCGGCTATCTTCGGGATTAACCTGCGCTTTGTGAAGCCGTTTATTGCCGGGCTGATTGGTGGTGCGCTGGGTGGTGCGTGGGTGGTTTCCGTGCATGTTTACATGACTGCGGTAGGCCTGACAGGTCTGCCGGGGATGGCAATTGTGCAGGCCGGTTCTTTGCTCAATTATATTATTGGGATGGCTATCGCATTTGCCAGTGCGTTCCTGGTGTCCTTGTTACTGAAATACAAAACGGACTCACAATAATGACTTCTTCTTCTCTACTGCCTGCGTTTTTGCAGGCAGTAATGCAGGGCCAGCCCCGGGCACTGAAAGACCCCCACTACCCGGGCTGGCACCTTGCGCCAGTTACCGGGCTGATGAACGACCCAAACGGGTTTATCCATTTTCAGGGTGAATACCACTTGTTCTACCAGTGGAACCCTTTAGGTTGCAGCCACCAGAATAAAAGCTGGGGGCACTGGCGTTCGCAGGATTTGGTGCACTGGCAGCATGCTCCCATCGCCCTGATCCCCGGGGAAGACTATGACCGCAGTGGGTGTTATTCCGGCAGTGCTGTGGATAACCAGGGCCAGTTAACCCTGTGCTACACCGGTAACGTAAAGTTTGACGACGGCAGCCGTACTGCCTGGCAGTGCCTGGCGGTAGAAAATGCCCAGGGCGGGTTTGATAAAACGGGCCCGGTTCTGGCGTTGCCTGAAGGGTATACCGGGCATGTACGCGACCCGAAAGTTTGGCGGCAGGGTGAAACCTGGTACATGGTGCTGGGAGCGCAGGATAAACAAAAGCAAGGCAAGGTGCTGTTATTCCACTCAGGTAACCTCACTGACTGGACGCTGGCCGGTGAAATTGCTGGCAGTGGCCTGGGGGGGCTGGGCGAAGCAGGTTATATGTGGGAATGCCCGGACCTGTTTCACCTCGATGGGCAGGATGTGTTAATCGCCTGCCCGCAGGGTGTCACAAAGCAGGAAAAACGCTTTCTGAATACTTACCCTGTAACATGGTTGTGCGGCACCCTGCAGGCAGACGGCGCAACTTTCCACCATGGCCCACTGGCAGAGCTGGACGCCGGTTTTGAGTTCTATGCCCCACAAACTGCACTGGCGGAAGACGGGCGGCGGCTGTTAATTGGCTGGATGGGCGTTCCTGATGGCGAAGAGATGCTGCAGCCAACGGTGAAAAATGGCTGGATCCACCAGATGACCTGCCCGCGCCAGCTTTCTCTGAAGCAAGGGCGGTTATTCCAACAGCCGGTAACTGAATTGCAGATGTTGCGCGAAACGGAATCTGGCTGGCAAGGGCTGGCGTCGCAGGCTCCCGAAATTCCAGCTGAGCGGCTGGAGATCTTGTTGACCCGTCCCCCGGGGAAGAGTGCCACCCTGCATTTTGGCAATGACGACCTGGTGCTGACCTGGAGTGACTGTGAATTATGCCTCGCCCGGCGTAGCCTGGAAAACGGTGAGTGGCAGTACCGTTACTGGGATGCCCCAGCCACCGGGTTGCAGATTCTGTGCGACCATTCAAGCATTGAGATTTTTATTAATCAGGGTGAAGGTGTGATGAGTAGCCGTTATTTCCCGGCGCAGCCTGCCACACTCTCTTTTTCCGGCGAAGCAGAACTGCAGGTACGCTACTGGTCGTTACGCGCCTGCATGGTAGAATAGGGTTTTACATCAACCAATTCGCTGCCGTGAGAAAAACCAAACGTATTACCATCAGTGATATTGCCAGCCTGGCAGGTGTCTCGAAAGCGACTGCCAGCCTGGTGCTTAATGGCCGGGGCAAGGAGTTGCGTGTTGCACAGGAAACACGCGAACGTGTGCTGTCTGTTGCCCAGCAACACCATTACCAACCCAGCATTCACGCCCGCCTGCTACGCGACAGCCGCAGCCACACTCTGGGCCTGGTGGTGCCGGAAATCACCAACTACGGCTTCGCTGTTTTTTCTTATGAACTGGAAACCCTGTGCCGTGAAGCCGGGTTGCAGTTGCTTATCTCTTGTACCGATGAAAACCCCGGCCAGGAAGCGGTGGTGGTGAGTAACCTGGTGGCACGCCAGGTGGATGGCATCATTGTGGCTTCCAGCATGCTCAACGATGCGGATTACCTAAAACTGAGTGAGCAGTTACCGGTTGTACTTTTTGACCGCCATATGAGTGACACCACCCTGCCACTGGTAATGACTGATTCTGTCTCGCCCACAGCGGAGCTGGTTGCCCGGGTGGCAGGTAAGTATGCCGACGAGTTTTATTTCCTTGGCGGGCAGCCGCGTTTGTCCCCAACCAAAGACCGGCTGGAGGGGTTCTGTAAAGGGCTGGAACAGGCTGGTGTGGAACTGCGCCCGGAATGGATTATTCATGGTAATTACCACCCCAGCAGCGGTTATGAAATGTTTGCCACGCTGTGCGCCCGGCTGGGAAGGCCGCCGAAGGCCTTGTTCGTTGCTGCCTGTGGTTTGCTCGAAGGGGTGCTGCGTTATATGAGCCAGCATAATTTGCTGGACAGTGATATTTACCTGGCCAGTTTCGATGACCACTACCTGTATGATTCTCTTTCAGTGCGCATCGATACCATTCAACAGGATTGCCGCCAACTGGCGGGTGACTGTTTTGAAATGATCACGCAGTTAGTAGACAACCAGGAGCCCACACCACACCAGCGACGCCTGCCTGCATCTATTCAGTGGCGGCACAGTTAGTGGCAGTGCGCCCGGCAACCAGCGGGCGCCACATCACGCAACGTTTATTTCTGGTGTGAACAGAAAACTCGCTGGTCAGTAATTCCGTGTTAGACTACATTCAATATACCCCCATCCCGTATAGGAGAGCCTGTGCCACATTCACCTGAAGATAAAAAACGTGCTCTTAACCGTATTAAGCGTATTCAGGGGCAGTGCGAAGGCATTCAACGTTCACTGGAAGCAGGCGCCGATTGCGCACCAATACTGATGCAAATGGCCGCTGTGCGTGGGGCAATGAACAGCCTGATGGCCGAAATTTTGGACAGTTATATTCGTGAGGAATTTGCCGGGAAACTGCGTGAGGAGAGTGAAAATGGGGCTGATATTGATGAGCTGGCAAAGCTTGTGCGCTCTTATTTTAAATAATTTTCCTTAAATATAAGTATGTTGTATTCTTTTTGTTAATGCTTCTCTTGTAATGTATATACCCGGTAGGGGTATATGTTCTATACTCCCCTCATCATGCGATAGCCTGGCTATCCTTTCTTGTGTCGCAGCCATTAATAACGATATCCGGGCTGTTTTGCAGCGCTACGCTGTGCCTTTTTGATAAGTGGAGTTCCTACATGAAATCTCGTGCCGCTGTTGCTTTTGGTCCTGGTAAACCGCTGGAAATTGTTGAGCTGGATGTGGCTCCACCGCGTGCAGGCGAAGTGATGATCAAAATTACCCATACCGGTGTTTGCCATACCGATGCCTTTACGCTTTCTGGTGATGATCCGGAAGGGGTTTTCCCGGTTGTACTGGGCCACGAAGGTGCCGGTGTAGTGGTTGAAGTGGGTGAGGGGGTGACCAGTGTGCAGCCTGGCGACCACGTTATTCCACTGTACACTGCAGAATGTGGCGAGTGCCTGTTCTGTAAATCCGGTAAAACCAACCTGTGTACGGCTGTACGCGCCACTCAGGGTAAAGGGCTGATGCCAGATGGTACTACCCGTTTTTCCTATAATGGCGAACCGGTTTATCACTACATGGGGTGCTCCACATTCAGTGAGTACACTGTTGTGGCTGAGGTTTCTCTCGCAAAAATTAACCCGCAGGCCAACCATGAGCAGGTGTGCCTGTTAGGTTGTGGTGTGACTACCGGAATTGGTGCTGTACATAACACGGCTAAAGTTCAGCCGGGTGATTCTGTGGCTGTGTTTGGCCTGGGCGGTATCGGTCTTGCGGTTCTGCAGGGCGCACGCCAGGCGCAGGCCGGGCGGATTATCGCTATTGATACCAACCCGGCTAAATTCGAGCTGGCTAAGGAGTTCGGTGCCACAGAGTGCATCAACCCTAACGATTACGATAAGCCCATTCAGGACGTGATCATTGAAATGACCGGCTGGGGTGTTGACCACTCTTTTGAATGCATTGGTAACGTAAAAGTGATGCGTGCTGCGCTGGAATGTGCACACCGTGGTTGGGGCCAGTCTGTGATTATTGGTGTGGCTGGCGCGGGCCAGGAGATCTCTACTCGCCCATTCCAGTTAGTTACCGGCCGCCAGTGGAAAGGCTCTGCCTTTGGTGGGGTGAAAGGGCGTAGCCAGCTGCCTGGCATGGTTGAAGATGCAATGCGCGGTAAAATCGCACTGAAACCGTTTGTCACCCACACGATGCCGCTGGACGAAATCAATACTGCTTTCGACCTGATGCATGAAGGGAAATCTATCCGTTCTGTTATTCATTACGATTAATGCACCTGTCTGGCGGGCGGTTAACAGCCTCCCGCCGGCTGCTGACATCACGGAAACAGGAGAAAACGGATGCAAAAAGTTGAAGAACACTGGGTGTGTGGCGGTTTACAGCAAGTGTGGCGCCACGATTCGCACACCCTGAATTGTGCCATGCAGTTCGCGGTATTTGTGCCTCCTCAGGCAAGCCAGGCTCCTTGCCCGGTGCTGTACTGGCTTTCCGGGCTGACATGCAACGAGCAGAATTTTATTACCAAGGCAGGTGCGCAGCGTTATGCCGCTGAGCATGGTGTGGTGCTGGTAGCACCAGATACCAGCCCCCGCGGTGAAGGCGTTGCCGATGATGCTGCCTGGGATTTAGGGCAGGGCGCCGGGTTCTACCTCAATGCGACCGAGTCGCCCTGGAAGCCCCATTACCAGATGTATGACTATGTGCTTAATGAACTGCATGCGCTGGTGCTGGCTTCCTTCCCGGTAGTGGATAAACGCAGTGTGTCTGGTCACTCAATGGGTGGGCATGGTGCGTTAGTGCTGGCATTACGCAACCCGCACGCCTTTTGCAGTGTGTCTGCCTTTGCGCCCATTGTTGCTCCCACACAGGTTCCCTGGGGTGAGAAAGCGTTCTCCGCCTACCTGGGGGAAGACCGGGCAGCCTGGCAGCAGTATGACGCGGTGGCGTTAATCAACAGCGGCCATCGGGTGAAAGACCTGCTGGTGGACCAGGGGCTGGGCGATAACTTCTATGAAGAGCAACTGAAAACCGGGTTGTTAAAAACCGCTTGTGAACAGCAAAACCTGCCGCATACGATTCGCCTGCAGGGCGGGTATGACCATAGTTATTACTTTATCGCCACGTTTGTTGGTGAGCATATCGCCTGGCATGCGAAGCATTTGTGCCAGTAGTGGGCATGGTGCAGTAAAGGCAGGCAATTTAATTGTCCTGCCTTTACTTTATGCTGGTACCGAACGCCGGTAATTAGTCATTACGCTCTTGAAGGCCATACTGGTTTTTCAGGCGGGCAATAATGCGGTCCATGGCACTGGTTTCTTTGGCAAACGTACGTGCATGGCGTTTTTTGCCCTGCATGGCGAGCATGGGGCGCCAGAGTTGTGGCGGGTTGTTTTCGGGGCCTTTACTGACCGGGTCGTCTTCAGCCACCTGGCAGGCCGCCATGATGTCAGCAGGCCAGCAGGGTATTTTACTGGTGAGCATCACCAGCCAGCGCACAAGGCTGACGGCCAGAAAAAGGGGTATCAGGGGAATATGAACTGACCATCCCATTCTGGAAACTTGTGTACTGATATAGAGCAGGCCAAACAGCCAGCCCTCTTTTTGCTGGTCAACGGGCGGGCACCAGGGAATGGTATCGGCCAGGTCCGGCAGGTATTCGTCGCCTTCTTCCATATAGCAGCGAATAAATTCCCAGTATGCATCGATAAATTCCTTACCCCAGTTTAATTCAACAGATAACGGAATGATCTGGGTGATGGTATTGCCGTCTTTCTCAGTTAGGCAACCAATCAAAGACCAGTCTTTTGAACATTGTCCTTTTTCTCCGTAGAGAACAAAACGCATATCGCACCAGGGTACGGTCTGCACGTTACCGCCCGTCTGCCAGATATACACCATGCCAGTTTTACGGTTAAAGCGGATGGGGTAGTAGGTGCTGAAAAATATCTCAGAGATAAATGCCTTATATGAAAAGAATGAGATGGGTAACACGAAGATTAGCCATACAACAGCCATGATAAGAATACCGATTAACTCAACTTCTTCCAGCCAGATCATTTCATAAATAGGAATCAGGAAACACATAATAAATGCGGTACTAAAGATAACTCCCCCTCCGAGCGTCATTACTCCTCGCCAGTTATAGCCTCGGTCCACTACTTCAAGGTAGGTAGAATTAAGGCGTACCACACTGTCAAACCCGGACACTCCTCGCACATCGGGGTTGCTTTGAGTTTGCGAGTAGACTTTCAGTACGCTGTCATCACTGAGCTTGCTGAAAGAGGTATAAAACCGTAATGAGGGGTCGGCGGATACACGTTCAAAGGGATTAATCATGGGCATTTCCTTTGCCGGTTGGTGGGAGAGTGAAGTGTTGCATTATTTTTCGCCGCCATACTGGTTTTTCAGGCGTGCAATAATGCGGTCCATGGCACTGGTTTCTTTGGCAAACGTGCGTGCATGGCGCTTTTTGCCCTGCATGGCGAGCATGGGGCGCCAGAGTTGGGGCGGGTTGTCTTCCGGGCCTTTACTGACCGGGTCGTTTTCAGCCACCTGGCAGGCCGCCATGATGTCAGCAGGCCAGCGCGGTATTTTACTGGTGAGCATCACCAGCCAGCGCACAAGGCTGACGGCCAGAAAAATGGGTATCAGGGGGAAATTGACCAGTAAGCCAATACGGACAGGCTGTTTGCTGATATAGAGCAGGCCAAACAGCCAGCCCTCTTTTTGCTGGTCAACGGGCGGGCACCAGGGAATGGTATCGGCCAGGTCCGGCAGGTATTCGTCGCCTTCTTCCATATAGCAGCGAATAAACTCCCAGTACATATCAATAACTTCCGGGGTCCAGTCTAAATTAATTGATAGCGGAATCGCCTGGGTAACGGTATTACCGTCTTCGGCAGTGAGGCAGCCAATCAGGGACCACTCTTTTGAACGAAATTTCTTTTCTTCGTAGAGGACAAAACGGATATCGCGCCAGGGGATGGTCTGCACTTTTCCACCGGCCTGCCAGATATACACCATGCCTGTTTTACGGTTAAAGCGGATGGGGTAGTAGGTGCTGAAAAACATCTCGGCCAGTAATACCTTATATGACAGAAGTGATACGGGTAATATCAATACCACCCACACCACAGCCATGATAAGAATACCGGCTAATTCAAACGCTCCCAGCCAGATCATTTTATAAACCGGGATGAGAAAGTTAAGTATAAATGTAAGACTAAAGATAAATCCACCTAACAGGGTCATTCCTCCCCGATAGTCATAGCAGCGGTCCACCATTTCCATATAGGTGGAATTAAGGCGTACCACACTGTCAAACCCGGACACTGCCTTCACATCGGGGTTGCCTTCAGTCTGTGAGTAGACTTTCAGTACGCTGTCATCACTGAGCTTGCTAAAAGTGGTATAAAACCGGAATGAAGGATCGTAAGGTGTGCGTTTAAACTGATTAATCATGCTTCCCTCCCTGTACTGAACAGGGCGCTATAAGCCTCAAGTTCCATTTGGCTGTTGGGGAACATAGCAGGAATTTTCTTTTCCCCGGGCGGGATACACCGCCATTTGGTACTGAGTAACCAGGTTTGCACATTGTTGCGGTTCTGGCTTACCAGCCAGATACCGGAGCCAATCACCAGCAGTATGCCGATAAAGAGCGCGGCCTTGCTAAAGAAGATGGCGGCCAGGGCTGAGCCGCTGATTGCTAATGAGGACACCCTCATAACCAGCAGCAAACGGACTATAATGTCCTTACTGGTATTGATGGTGATTATCCCCACACCAGCGCCATTTAGCAGGTGGGCAATACCGGTATCATATTTTTTCCGCTCAAAATCAGATACACCCTCTGTTATCTCTATTACTGAGTACAACGCTCCTCCGCCAAACCCCAGCCATTTCCAGAAATTATGCCCCGCTACTCTCAGAACGAAATCTCTGATTCTGGCAGGAATGGAGGGCATCTCCAGCATTGCCAATGGTGCCAGAACCATTCGGAGTGACTCTGCAGATGTCGCCACCGCCATACTGGCATTGGCAACCAGACGGGCCTGTTCTTCCGATGTCGCCGGGAGGCCGCTTTCGTTAAGCCCTTTAAACAGCACCACCCACTGGAAGTAAGCCGAAAATGATGTGCCGCCCCACTTTACGGCGTTTACCGTTATTTTCTCGGCAAGCTTGTTACCAGACTGGCCCTGAATATGTGCCAGTGTTGAACCAAGAGAACGTGGAAACAGCTTCCGCGCCAGTTCATCTTCTCGCAGCAGTGCGGTATTGAGTTTCGCCAGCCGTTCCTTGACTGGCATTTCGCGTAACTTAGCCACTTCACCCACATCGATAATTCTTGGCAGCACCATTCGTTTTGAACTGGTTTCAGGCAGGTCTGCGACCAGTTTGTCTGCCATTTTTTGCATAGCGGAATACAGCCTGCCACCACTTCTGCCACTCATTTCCAGCAACTCACCCATGCCGATAGTCATGGCCCTGACAAAGTTTTTGGTGCCCGGTGCAGCCGTTACCACAGAAAACGCCTTGCCCTGCATGGCCAGCATGGCGACAGAAAAACGCACCGGTACGGCTTTCAGCATCAGATCAATGGACTTCATCATGGCGTTTGACCAAAGCAGGCTAAGCTTTTCCAGCCCGGATAAAATGGCGGGAGCATATTGACCGCTGGATGCCGCTGCGGCATCTCCCAGTCTGTCCCAACTGACATCAAACCACCAGTCCTGCCCACTGACCTGGAGGCTGGCATTTACTTGCTCAATCCAGTTATCGTTGTTAAAAAATGCGGCCCGTTGAATATAATTTCCCCGGGTCAGGTCAGCATGATTTAACTGCTCATTGATAAGCTCAATAACACCGCCTTTGTCCTCCATGCCTTTAAGTACTTTGTGGACCGTATCAATATAGCGTGCGCCACTGCGGGCACAGGTGGCATCAAAGTGTTGGATAAAATAACTCACCATTTCCGGGCTTTTTAGCCAGGCAAGATACATGCGGGTAAGGGGAACAAGAGTCTGCTCATTAAATGCTAACAACCATGCATCAAACTCTTTGCCAAAAGCATCAACCTGTTCACGGTCAATGTATTTCTCATAATTTCTCTGCCAGGTGTTATCTACCCTTCCTGCCCGGCTGCCATCACTGACTCGGCGCATTTCGTCTGCAAGTTTAGGCATGGGTATTTGTGGGCCAGCCGGAGAATGCCAGCCATAGCGTAATTTTTGTTCGCTACGAGAGTCACTTTCCTTAGCGTACATGTAAAAATAGTTACGCATTGACTCTTCCAGGTTATTAACCATTACATACAATGCGGTATCTCGTTGTAGTTTCGGGTCGCTATTAATTGCTTCGGCCATTTTATGGTGCGCCAGTGCTGATATTTCAGTAGCGATGCCTGCCGGGTCGGGGAGTACCAGAATAGCGCCGTTGCCTGCACTCAGCGTTTCAGCGGCCTGGTGCAAGTCTGCCGCCGAGTGGGAGCCCGGTGCTTTCAGCGGGGAAGGTGCCCATTTTTTTAGTGTACTGTTGCGTAATGCCGGGGAATATTCTGCGACTGTGCCGGTAAGTTGGCTGAGCGGTACCGCCTGCTGCCCACCACGAGTGATAAGCCATGCGTCCATATCAAAGGGTTGCATATGCAGGCTGCGCCAGGCGGCATCCTCATGTTGCTGGCGCACTGCGGGCGTCCATTGTTCTTCTGACCAGGCAAACCAGAATATGCCATTGGGCATGCCGCCATGCCTTACTGGTAGTGTGATTAATGAAGCAGTTGCCAGTTCTTGTGGGCGGGTGATACAGGGAGTTATTTCGCCACTGGCAATGCGTGGTAATACACTGCCATCTTCGGGTAACGGGTAAAAATAATTGCCATCTGTTACATAATAATTGATCCAGCGCCGGAACTGTTCTGCCCAAATATACAAAAAACCCTGGCGCAACAGCCGGGTGGTATAAACAGCTCCACTCTCTGGATCAACCGGAACTGAAATATTACCGGGAAGCGGAGGAAGACAGTCACTCTCTTCCATAACAGACGGGCGGACAGGTAACAGCGGCAGGCCATAACGGCGGCAAAATTTGCATCCATTCTCACTATTCATCACGATCCTGTGTTTATCGGTAAGCGTTACATTAATGTCTTAGTAAATAAAAGTATTTACCTGGTGGTTATTTGGCCATTATACGCAATTAAAAGAGAATTAAAATTATTTCCCGTCTTTATGGGTGCGCGTTAAATATCATTTTTTATATGAATGGATTGCTTAGAATATTCTGATTTATTTTTCTTATTTCCGTGGCTGGGGGAATGACTTGTGGAGTTAATTATTCTCTCAGGTCTGCGCAGGTGTTGTGTTTTTATTAAAAAATATCAGGTGGGATATTATTAATTAGTCAAAAAAAAACGTTCAGTGTGTGGCTGAACGCTTTTTTAACAGTAAGACTCAGACCGTGTTTTAACGCATCGTCACAAACTCTTCAGACGCTGTTGGGTGAATGGCAACAGTGTTATCGAAGTCCTGCTTGGTGGCACCCATTTTCAGGGCGACAGCGAAGCCTTGCAGAATTTCATCCATACCAAAACCAATGCCGTGAATACCAACGATTTTTTCTTCTGCTCCCACGCAGACTAACTTCATGCGGCACGGTTGGCGGTGCTGTGTTACCGCGGTATACATAGCGGTGAAACCGGATTTATACACTTTCACCTGGTCGTCGCCATATTGCTCACGCGCCTGTGGCTCGGTTAGCCCGACAGTACCAATGGGTGGATGGCTGAAGACGACGGTAGGCACATTGGTGTAATCCAGGTGCTCATCGGGCTTGTTGTTAAACAGGCGTTCAGACAGGCGGCGGCCAGCAGCAACGGCAACGGGTGTCAGTTCGACATGGCCGGTGTTGTCGCCCACAGCATAGATACCTGGCACACTGGTGTTCTGCCATTTATCCACTTTAATGTAGCCTTTTGCATCGGTTTCCACGCCGGTAACGGCCAAATTAAAGGTATCTGTCGCCGGTTCACGGCCAATGGCCCAAATCAGGCAGTCAACTTCGCAACTGCGGCCATCTTCAAGGTGCAGTGTCAGGCTGCCATCGCTGTTTTTCTGCACCGATTTGGGAATGGCCTGGGTGTGCAGTTGCGGCCCTTCGGCGGCCATCACTTCAACCAACGTTTCCACGATGGTTGGGTCAAAGCTGCGCAGTGGTGCGTGTTTGCGTACAAACAGGTGGGTTTCAGCACCCAGCCCGTTCAGCACACCGGCAATTTCTACGGCAATATAACCGGCACCCACCACAGCAACCCGTCTGGGCAGTGCTTTGAGCTCAAAGAACCCGTTGGAATCAATACCGTATTCCACGCCAGGAATTTCCGGGTAGCTCGGGCGGCCGCCTGTGGCAATCAGAATGTGGTCTGCCGTATAAGTTTCGCCATTGACCTCTACGGTTTTGGCATCAACAAAACGGGCAAAACCGTGAATCACATCGACTTTGTTTTTTGATAAACCCGAGTCGTAAGCGGCATGAATACGGTCAATATAAGCACTACGGCTGGCAAGGAGTTTTTGCCAGTCGAAGTTATTCACTGTGGTATCAAACCCATAATCCGGGCCGTACTGGTGAATGGCCTCTGCGATTTGCGCGGCGTGCCACATCACTTTTTTGGGGACACAACCCACGTTCACACACGTTCCGCCCAACGCTTTTGCTTCAATCAGGGCACATTTCTGGCCGTACATAGCGGCGCGGTTAATGGATGCGATACCGCCGCTGCCGCCGCCGATCGCGATGTAGTCGTAATGTTTGCTCATGGGGTTCCTTAGTTTAGTGCGCGGTTATGCCTGCGCAGTGAAAACAGGCCAACAGTATCCGTTTGGACCTGCAATGATGCCACCAATCACTCCAATCAGTGATTATTCGGGCACAATCCAGTTCAGTGCCGTGTGACCAGTACCTTCCGGCACCAGTTTGCCATGAAGCCAGGGCAGAATTTCTGCCATTTGCACTTCCAGCTTCCACGGCGGGTTTATCACTATCATACCTGATGCTGTCATGCCACGATGAGAGTTATCCGGACGCACAGCCAGCTCGATTTGCAAAATACGGCGAATGCCGGTTTCTTCCAGCGCGTGGACCATGCGTTTAATTTGCTGGCGCAGTACTACCGGGTACCACAACGCATACACCCCAGTGGCGAAGCGTTTGTAGCCTTCGGCAATACCTTCTACCACTGCCTGGTAATCCGTTTTAATTTCGTAAGGCGGGTCTATCAGCACCAGAGCACGGCGTGAAACGGGCGGTAATTTTGCTTTCAGTTGCTGGTAACCGTCGCCGCGCGCCACTCGCGCACGGTCATCTTTGCTGAATTCTGTACGTAACAGCGGGTAATCGCTGGGATGCAGCTCAGTCAGTTGCAGGCTGTCCTGCGGGCGCAGTAACTCACGGGCAATCAGTGGGGAACCCGGGTAATAGCGCAGGTTGCCGTTGGTGTTCAGCTGGCGAACTACGTTGATATAGGGTGCCATGGCTTCAGGCAAATCCGGGCAGTCCCACACGCGGGCAATCCCTTCCTGGTGTTCACCCGTGCGCTCCGCCTGTTCACTGTTAAGCAAATAGCGCCCGGCTCCGGCGTGGGTATCCAGGTACAGGAACGGTTTTTCTTTTTCTTTAAGCGACTCAATGATGAGGCTTTGAACCGTGTGTTTTAGCACATCGGCATGGTTGCCAGCGTGAAAGCTGTGGCGGTAACTAAGCATGATTGCGGGAGTCCAGGATGTCTGACAATAATCACTCAGTATACCGGAAAAGTGGTAGCGACGGGAAAGGTGCGGGCCAGCATTGAAATGAGCAGGTTACGCCCCCATGCTATACCTTAATGTATATCCTGATAATACCAGTGATTTGTAGCTCACCAGGCTGCTGGGTTATTTGAGATGTGGACCATTCAGGAACACCAGAGTGCGTGTGGAAACACGCCTCACTTTATTTGGGACTGCGCTATGACCAATCCATTACTTACCGATTTTACTCTTCCTCCGTTTTCTGCAATCAAGCCTGAACATGTTGTGCCAGCCGTGACCGATGCACTGGATGCCTGCCGTGCCGCAGTTGAGCAGGTGGTGGCGCATGGCGCGCCCTGGACATGGGATAACCTGTGCCAGCCTCTGGCGGAAACCGATGACAGGCTGGGGCGGATTTTCTCACCGGTAAGCCACCTCAATTCGGTCAAAAACAGCCCGGAATTGCGTGCAGCATATGAACAAACGCTGCCATTGTTATCCGAATACAGCACCTGGGTTGGGCAGCACGAAGGCCTGTACCAGGCGTATCGCAACCTGCGCGATGGCGAACATTACGCCAGCCTGAGCGTGGCACAGAAAAAAGCAGTGGATAACGCACTGCGAGACTTTGAATTGTCCGGTATTGGGCTGCCAAAAGACAAACAGAAACGCTATGGTGAGATTGCAGCGCGGTTGTCTGAACTGGGTTCGCTCTACAGCAATAATGTGCTGGATGCCACCATGGGCTGGAGCAAACTGATTACCGATGAATCCCAACTGGCGGGGATGCCGGAAAGCGCAATGGCAGCCGCCAAAGCTCAGGCAGAAGCGAAAGAGCAGGAAGGCTGGTTACTGACGCTGGATATCCCGAGCTACCTGCCAGTAATGACCTATTGTGATAACGCAGCGTTACGTGAAGAGATGTACCGCGCTTATAGCACGCGTGCTTCTGACCAGGGGCCAAATGCCGGTAAGTGGGATAACACGCCAGTCATGGAGGAGATCCTGGCGTTGCGCCACGAGCTGGCGGAGTTGCTGGGCTTTGGTAGTTATGCCGAGAAATCTCTGGCAACCAAAATGGCAGAAAACACCGGGCAGGTGCTGGATTTCCTGACCGATTTAGCCAAACGCGCGCGCCCACAAGGTGAAGCGGAACTGGCGCAATTGCGCGCTTTCGCCCGTGAGCATTATGGTGTGGATGAACTGAACCCGTGGGATCTCACCTGGTATGGCGAGAAGCAAAAACAGCACCTCTACAGTATCAGCGACGAACAGCTGCGCCCCTATTTTCCGGAGAGCAAGGCAGTAAATGGCCTGTTCGAAGTGGTAAAACGCATTTACGGCATTACCGCGAAAGAACGCCATGATGTGGACGTATGGAACCCGGATGTACGTTTCTTCGAGCTCTATGATGAGCAGGGCGACCTGCGCGGCAGTTTCTATCTCGACCTGTATGCCCGTGAGCACAAACGGGGTGGCGCATGGATGGATGACTGCGTGGGCCAGTTGCGTAAAGCCGACGGTTCGTTGCAAAAACCCGTTGCTTACCTGACCTGTAACTTTAACCGCCCGGTGAATGGCAAACCGGCACTGTTTACCCATGATGAAGTCACTACGTTGTTCCATGAGTTCGGGCACGGCCTGCACCATATGCTGACACGTATTGATACCGCGGGTGTTTCCGGAATCAACGGTGTGCCCTGGGATGCTGTTGAGCTGCCAAGCCAGTTTATGGAAAACTGGTGCTGGGAACCGGAAGCGCTGGCATTTATTTCTGGCCATTACGAAACCGGCGAACCGCTGCCACAGTCTCTGCTGGATAAAATGCTGGCGGCGAAAAATTACCAGGCAGCAATGTTTATTCTGCGCCAGCTTGAGTTTGGCCTGTTTGATTTCCGCCTGCATGCTGAGTTTTCTCCGCAACAGGGGGCAAAAATTCTCGAAACACTGGCAGAAATCAAAAAACAGGTGGCTGTGGTGCCTTCTCCGGCGTGGGGGCGTTTCCCGCATGCCTTCAGCCATATCTTTGCTGGCGGCTATGCTGCGGGCTATTACAGCTACCTGTGGGCCGATGTCCTGGCAGCGGATGCGTTTTCCCGGTTCGAGGAAGAGGGTATTTTCAACCGTGAAACAGGCTTATCCTTCCTGGATAACATCTTAAGCCGTGGCGGTTCCGAAGAGCCGATGACACTGTTCAAACGCTTCCGTGGCCGTGAACCACAACTGGATGCCATGCTGCACCATTACGGCATTCAGGGCTGAAGTTAACCGTGAACATATGTTTGTTAGCTGAAACAGGCGCCGATCCCGGCGCCTTATCTGTTCTGGCGGCGCGCTGGGGGCTAACCCACGATGAAAATAACGCCATGGCACTGGTACTGACCGCTTCTCAACTGGAATTACGCAAGCGGGATGAGCCAAAGCTCGGTGGTATTTATGTCGACTTTGTCGCTGGCGCGATGGCTCACCGGCGCAAGTTTGGCGGTGGGCGAGGGGAAGCGGTTGTAAAGGCGGTTGGCGTGAAAGGCGAGTATTTACCTGATGTGGTGGATGCGACGGCAGGGCTTGGACGCGATGCCTTTGTGCTGGCCTCTGTAGGCTGCCATGTAAGGATGCTGGAACGTCATCCGGTAGTGGCCGCTTTACTGGAAGATGGCCTGAATCGTGGTTACCAGGACCCGGAAATTGGTGGCTGGCTGCGGGAACGGCTGGCACTGATTCACGGTTCGAGCCTGACAGCGCTGGAAGGGCTGGAACCCCGCCCGCAGGTGGTTTACCTCGACCCGATGTATCCCCATAAGCAAAAAAGTGCGCTGGTGAAAAAAGAGATGCGGGTGTTTCAGTCACTGGTTGGGGCTGATGACGATGCTGATGCACTTCTGGCACCGGCACAACGCCTGGCAACTAAGCGGGTGGTCGTGAAACGCCCGGATTATGCACCGGCGCTGGCGGGTGTCGAAACCCGTTCGGCTATCACCACCAAAAACCACCGTTTTGATATTTACCCCGGCACACCACACGCCTGAAATGAAACACCCTTGCCGCGTTGGCAAGGGTGTGCTTTGTGTTTACCGCACAGAGTGCCTGCGCTGTGCTTACTGCTCTTATTCTTCGTCGTCGTCATTGAGCGGCACAATCAGCATATCAACATGAACCGTATTGATAAGCTGGCGCGCTGAAGACATCAGTTTGCTCCAGAAGTCCTGATGATGGCCGCATACCACAAGGTCAACGTCATATTTACGAATGGCATCCACCAGAACCTGGCCCAGATCTCCACTACCACTCAGGGTTTCAGTAATTGGGTAGTTTGCGCCCGTAGATAACTCTGTCAGTGCGTGATGGGTTTCTTCGGAGATACGTTTCTGCATATCACCCAGATTCACATCAATAAGACCGGTATACAGGTCTGAATAGTTTACGTCGACGTGGATCAGCGAAATTTTCGCATTATATGGGCGGGCCATGGAGACCGCTTTTTCAACCAGAACTTTGCTTTCCGGGGAAAGATCTACCGCAATCAGAATATGTTTGTAAGCCATAATGTTATTCCTTCCATAAGCTGTCGATGAACACATGGACAGGAGAACAACCCAGGCAATTTTGGTCTCCTGTGTGCCCGTATCAGCAAAGCTGGTTTACGGGAACGACTTCCAGCGTAATGACCTCAGGTACTGAATTCCTGTCTACATTATAGCGCGACAGGCGCGCAGTCAATTTGCGCCAGGTTGATATATAACAATCAATTACCTGTTTTGTGCAGTTGTTATCGGTTTGTTGTATGGAAAAAAAAACCACCTGCGACCTACACTATTTAATAAGGCAAGCCGATAAACTTATTATGGCTGGGTGCCTTTAGCTCACTGACCCTTTTGCTGACTGTCTGTTTTGGGGAGCGATGTTATCCGGAGTGGCCGGAAAATCGCCGGGGAGGATGTATGATCAGCACCATTGCGTTGTTTTGGGCGTTGTGTGTCGTATGTGTCATCAATATGGCGCGTTACTTCTCATCGTTACGTGCGTTACTGGTGGTGCTACGAGGTTGTGATCCTTTACTGTATCAGTATGTCGATGGTGGTGGCTTTTTCACATCACATGGTCAACCCAGCAAACAAATGCGCCTGGTAAGATACATTTATGCTAAGCGGTATTCAGACCATCATGATGATGAATTTATTCGCCGTTGTGAACGTGTGCGGCGCCAGTTCATTCTGACAAGTTCATTGTGTGGGTTAGTGATTGTGAGCCTGGTGGGCCTGGCTATCTGGCACTGAGCTGAATGGAATGTGCGCTGAAAAGGTAAGATTAAGCGGGCCTTACAGCCCGCTTATGGTCGATGACAATCCTCACTTTCGCACAGAACCAGAGGGTGTCACCCAATCAAAAACAAGGAAAATCAATTCATTGATTTTCGGCTACTCACTAAAAAGAAGGGAAAACCACGTTTTTCCCTTCTTTTTCATCAATATGAAGCGGGCTTTACAGCCCGCTTATGGTGAAATTTGCAAATCAGATCAGGTGCAATGACAACCAGTACAGGCAGCCGGAAAGCAGAATGGCAGCAGGAAGAGTAAATATCCATGCCATCAGAATGCTTTTAACCGTGCGGCTTTGTAACCCGCCGCCATCAACCAGCATGGTACCGGCCACAGAAGACGACAACACATGGGTGGTGGACACTGGCATGCCGGTGTAGCTGGCAATACCGATAGAAACCGCAGCAGTCATCTGTGCAGACATCCCTTGTGCGTAAGTCATGCCTTTCTTACCAATTTTCTCACCAATAGTGGTGGCAACGCGGCGCCAGCCAATCATCGTACCGATACCCAGGGCCAGCGCAACCGCCATAATAATCCAGATGGGCGCGTATTCGATGGTGCTCAGCATGTCGCCTTTGAGTTTCTTGAGGTACCGTTTATCGTCGGAGTTGGTTTCCGGCAGATTAGCGACTTTGTCTGTCGTATCGGCAATACACAGCATCATACGGCGTAAATGACTGCGTTGCTCCAGGCTCAACTTTTCATAGCTGTCGAGGTTGGCTAACAGGCCTTTGGCAGTATCCAGCGCAAACACAGCACGGCTGGCATCGCAATGGAACTCATGCGCTTCACCCGGAACGGGTGCCAGGTTAGCCGGTGGCGACATATCAATGACATGTTTAACTGCTTCACCATGCTGCTGGAAATAGAGTTCGACGTTCGTCACGGCATCCCGTGTGCGGGTAATGTCGTAACCTGTTGAACTCATGTTTACCACGAAACCGGCGGGTGCCACGCCAATTAATACCAGCATAATCAGCCCGATACCTTTCTGCCCGTCATTCGCGCCGTGGGAGAAGCTGACACCAATGGCAGAAACAATCAGGGCAATACGCGTCCAGAATGGCGGCCTTTTTTTACCATCCTGTTTTTCGCGCTCAGCAGGTGTTAAGTGGACGCGACGGCGTTTTTTGGTGCCGTTCCAGTAGCGGCGCAACAGATACACCAGTCCACCCGCCAGCACCATGCCGACAATCGGAGAAACGATTAGAGAGGCAAAAATATTGATGACTTTTGGAATGTTGAGTGCTTCCACGACGGATGTGCCAGTCATCAGGGCGTTCGTCAGGGCGATACCGATGATAGCGCCAATCAGCGTATGAGAACTGGAGGCCGGCAAACCAAAGTACCAGGTGCCAAGGTTCCAGATAATGGCGGCAAGCAACATGGAAAACACCATGGCAAGACCGTGTGCGGAACCGACATTCAACAATAAGTCTGTTGGCAGCATGTGAACGATGGCATACGCAACACTCAGCCCGCCCAACAGGACACCGAAGAAGTTAAATACAGCAGCCATTACAACAGCCAGTTGTGAGCGCATCGCACGCGTATAAATGACGGTAGCGACAGCGTTTGCTGTATCGTGAAAACCATTGATGGCTTCGTAGAACAACACAAAAGCCAGTGCGAGAACCAATAACAACCCGGTATGCAAATCCAGGTCTGCAAAGAGATGTAGCATAGACGTTAAGCCATTCTGTGGACATGAACGCGGCGCATTATCCAGGACAACTGCGCCGGGGGCAAAGTGAAAATAGACTTTTTTTGATTTAAATTGCGTCGCTTTTCTTACTGATTGTCATTAATTTGTAATAATTCAATGGGATACCTGAAAGATTGGCTTTTGTGCTGGTGTGATTCACGGACTATCTTTACAATTCGCCGCCAGATAAAACAGGGGGAAAGTGTGGAACAATTCGATGTGGTGGTGATTGGCGCGGGTGCGGCCGGGTTATTTTGTGCGGCACAGGCCGGGCAGGCGGGTTTGCGCGTCATGGTACTGGACAACGGGAAAAAACCAGGCAGAAAAATTCTTATGTCTGGTGGTGGTCGTTGCAACTTTACTAACCTTTATATCGAACCTGCGGCCTATTTGAGCTCAAACCCTCATTTTTGCAAATCTGCCCTGGCACGCTATACCCAATGGGATTTTATCGACATGGTTTCCCGCCATGGTATTGCCTGGCATGAAAAAACACTGGGACAGTTGTTTTGTGATGATTCAGCAGAACAAATTGTCACCATGTTGATGGACGAGTGCCAGCAGGGTAACGTGACATTGCGGTTGCGTAGCGAAGTGTTAACTATTGAGCGCAATGAGCAGGGCTATACGTTGCAGCTTAATGGCGCGGAAATTCACGCTAACAAGCTGGTGATTGCCAGTGGCGGCTTGTCTATGCCCGGTCTGGGCGCCTCACCTTTTGGCTATAAAGTGGCTGAGCAGTTTGGCCTCCCCGTATTACCTACCCGGGCAGGCCTGGTACCATTCACGCTGCATAAACCCTTGCTGGAACAGTTGCAAACGTTGTCAGGTGTATCGCTACCCGCCATTGTCACCGCTCAGGATGGCACCCAATTTCGTGAAAATATTCTGTTCACACACCGTGGCATGTCTGGCCCGGCAGTACTGCAAATTTCCAGTTACTGGCGGGCAGGTGAGCCGGTTGTGGTTAACCTGGCTCCAGATGGTGGCGTGGATGCGTTACTGGACGAACAACGCCAGGCACACCCGAACCAGAGCCTGAAAAACACCCTGGCCTTGTTATTGCCTAAGCGGTTAATTGAGGTGCTGATGTCTCTGGGATTCGTGCCAGATGTCACTCTGAAACAGCTTAACGCTCGCCAGCAGGCTGACCTGGTTGCACGCCTGTCACAGTGGGAGGTGGTGCCAAATGGCACAGAAGGCTACCGCACTGCCGAAGTGACGCTTGGCGGTGTCGATACCCATGCGCTTTCTTCCCGGACCATGGAAGCCCGCACGGTGCCAGGGCTCTATTTTATTGGTGAAGTGGTTGATGTCACCGGCTGGCTGGGTGGTTACAACTTCCAGTGGGCCTGGAGCTCCGCCTGGGCGTGTGCTCAGGCGCTGGCTTCTTAATCGCCCGGTGGCGTTGGAGCATGGTGATAAATACTGCCCGTCAGAAAATCAGGCCAGTTTTTTTCAAAGAACAGAGTACTAAGGTCCTCCAGTGGTCGCAGACCCTGCACTCTTACCCTGAAGTCGCCATCTAACCAGCGCACAACCAATTGTTGTTGCCTGTGTTGCGGGTTTTCCGCTAAAAAACGGTAGGCCGTCAGTGCTCCAGTACGAGCTGAAGGGACTTGATCGCCGTCAGGGGAGCAAAGCACCCGTGCTCCACGGCTGCCACCACCCTGTTCAATATAGAAATTCAACGCGGTTAATAATGCTTCGCAAGCCAGAGCCATTTGCTGCCACTGGAAGCGCTGTGCGGTTTGGTTGGGATGTGTAATGGCGATGCCATGCTGAGTTATCTGTTCATTGAGACGCCTGGCCGCTGCCAGTGCTTCAGGAACCTGGTCTGTGTGGCAAATGAATCCGGCAACGTCGCTCATACGTTGTTGTATTTCTGTTTTAACGGCCTCAATAGTGGGGGCCTGCGACGTTGTGCTGTCACGCAGAATGGTATTGATGAGTGCCGACACTTCGTTGGTGAAGCAGGAATCCGTTTTATTCCGGCTTGTCGCCTTAATGTGTTTGGCACAACGTAATCCAAAAACCTGGCCTGCATTCAGTGCAGCTCCGCCCGGGCGCGTCACGCCATGTGTACCTGCCGCCTCGCCAATGGCATAACACCCGGATAAAGACGTTTGCCCCCAGGTATCGACAGCAATACCACCATTCATATGTTGGTGGTTAACGTTAAAAGCCAGTGGGTGCTTTGTCAGGTCATGACCATTGTGTTTGTACAATTCAATCGCCAGAGGGTTCATGTGTCGCAGGCGTTCGATGGGGAGTGCCAGGTTAGCGTCATTGTTTGTCAGGTACGCCCGGACATCGTCATCCAGGTCCTCCAGAGAGAAATCCGGCGAGCCTTCAACAGGTAACGGGTTACGATTAAAGTCCATAAAGATGGTGTTGCCCTGTTGTGCTTCACTGTAAATTGCCAGATCAACCAGGCTGGAACCGAAATCCAGCATCCGGCTGGCGTGAACCGGCCATTGGTAGCCTTTACGGAAAATATTGGAAGCGAGTTCCCTGGTGGTGCGGTAATAGCGTGCAAGAAAGTTATGTTCCTGGCCCTGAGTATCTACGGAATAGATGTAGGGCATGCTTTGCATATAGGTGCCAGATAAGTTCCAGGGGAATTCATCACGGCGTGTCCCGATACCAAATTGATGCTCGGTGAGATTGACGGTTTCCAGCCCGGTAGCCAGTGCTAACCCCAGGGACCCAAAACAGCGCTTCGGATAAACACTGTCACGAAATAGTTCACCAGGCCCTCCAGCCGCAAGAACCACGGCACTGGCGCGTATTACACATAGTCCCCATGGGTTGTCCGGGCAACGCGCCCCTTTTACTATGGCGACAGCGCCCACAATATGGCGGGATGCTCCTTCGCCTTCCGTCAGCAAGCGTATAACGGTTGCATGGTCGATAAAGAGGGTATTGAGTAAGATAGCCTCTTCTGCTAATACCTTGACCATCAACCGTGAAGTACGTGGCCCGCAGCTGGTGGCACGGCCAGCTTCGTCGTGATCTGTCTGGTAGCGTAAAACGGCACCGTAACGGTCTTCCGGTAATGGTAACCCAATGCTTTTCAAACCAATAAATGCTTCGATGGAACCAACCGCTTCGACATAAGCGGTATCTGCATCCATTGCACCACCCGCTCCTAACGCTCCCGCCAGCTTAACAAAGTCATCACCATGAAAACTGGTGGATGCCGTGTGCAGTGTCTGCTTATCTGAGCCCGAGCAGGCAGACGTTCCCCAAAACAAGGTTTGTGTGGCGACAACAACATCTGTTTTTCTGCGACGCAGTTCAACGGCGGCACGCAGGCCAGCCGCGCCACTGCCGATAACCAACGCCTCATGGCTATAAAGAGGAATGGAATAACCAGCAATATCCAGTGTGAGTGACGGGTTTGCTGCAGCCACATGCCGTGGCATCGTGACATCCGTTAAAGGTGTCAGGATGGATTGAGAGAGGGTCGTTGCCATATTTGCCTCTACTGTTTACTGGGGCTCAGACCAGGCTCTGCCGGGCTGGAATAAGCAGCCGGGGATTTTTGTACACCAAGCAACATGAGGGAGCTGAATACCATGACACAGGCAGCAACCCACCATACAGTACTTAAGGAATAGATATCAGCGAAGTACCCGGCTAACACAGGGGAAATACCACCGGCTGCCATGCCTATATTCATGACAAAGCCAATAGCCGAACCGCGTAATGCCTGCGGAACCAACTCAGCGGTAAAGGAAATCACCAGTGGCGTAACTGGGTAGCCTAAGAAGCCAAGCAAGAGAATGACTACTATCACGGCATATACAGGCATATTTAGCACCATTGCCGCCATGAGCAGGCTACTCAGTAAGGTGATACCAATCAGGATAGCGCGTTTACGGTTGAAGTTGCCTTTATCGCACAGGCGACCTGTCACAAGTCCCCCCAGGGCACCAGCAAGACCCAGCAGGCTGGCAATAGTGCCTGCGACACTTATCGATAAGTGCTTAACATTCATTAAAAATGTTGGTGCCCACAGCAGGACAATCCACCAGCCACTGAGTAACAGGAAGTAGTACAGTGCCATCAGTAAAACGGAAGGGTTGCGGAACAGCTGTTTGAGTGGCAACGACGCTCTATGTGCCTGGTGCGTTTTTTTCTCTGTCGGTTTTGGTTTTACCAATATGGCATAGGCCAGAGCGACCAGCAAACCCATGCCGCCCGCCACATAAAAAACCACTCGCCAGCCGAAGACAGGGCCAAGCATGGCGCCAAGCCAGGTACCCAAAAAACCGCCAATCGGGTAGCCCATCCAGTAGAGAGACATGACTGTGGTGCGTTGTTTCTCTGTGGTTACATTGGCCACTTCCAGAGAGGCGGCAGGCCAAAAGACACCTTCGCCTATCCCGGTCATCACCCGGTAAAAGAGGAGTGATGTCAGGCTACCTGCTATTCCGGTGCTCATCGTGGCAAGAGAGAAAATGACTAACCCCAGAATAAGAACCGGTTTGCCGCTGAGTTTGTCGGCGATAATGCCAGAAATAAACAAGAAGCCGATGAAGCCATAAAAAAAGGAGCTCATCAGAAAACCTGATTGTGCACGATCCAGATGAAAATCACTGGCCATAAGGCTGATGGCTGACGAAACTGTCATGCGATCAACGGAGTACATCATGTATCCCAGCCCACATAACACGGACACCAGGATCATTCTTTTTGTATCTGTGTGCATAATGCCCTCGACATATCGGATGTGACGAGAAATCAGATACCGCAAAAACTCTGATTAACAGTATTGCTGATGACGCTCCTTGCAGGTGGATAAGACGTCGTTAGGTTCCTGTTGCCACCAGTTCAGTTCCGAGAAAATTTCAACTTCATGTGCCCCCTGATAGCCCAGTGACTCAACGGCGAGACGGGCGCTACGAATATCGATAACACCATCTCCCATCATTCCCCGGTCAGAGAGCAAATCACGGGTTGGCACCAGCCAGTCGCAAATGTGGAATGCCAGAATGCGGTTACGCCCAGCACGTTCCAGTTGTGGGAAGAGCTTCGGATCCCACCAGGTGTGGTAGAGGTCAACGGCAATGCCCAGCCCTTTATCGCCCAGTTCATCGCACAAATCGTTAGCCTGCTCCAGCGTGTTCACACATGCGCGGTCGGCAGCATACATTGGGTGTAATGGTTCAATCGCCAATGGCATACCAACGTTACGTGAGTAATCAAGTAACCGGGATAGCCCGTCTTTGACTTGCTGACGGGCACCCGCGATATCTTTTGATGACCCGGGCAGGCCTCCCACGACCAGTACCAGGCAGGCTGCACCCAGCGCCAGCGCTTCATCCACTGCCCTGCGGTTATCATCACTCGCTACCTGTCTGGTAGCGTCATCGACACCCGGAAACATGCCGCCGCGACAGTAGCCGCTGACGGTTAACGCATTGCTACGGATTAACCGGGCTGTTTTCTCCAGCCCCAGCGCCTGTACTTGATCCCGCCATGGCGAGATCCCGCAGATCCCGTGGCGGGCACAACCATCAATTATTTTATCGAGTGTCCACTGTTTACGTACGGTTGCGGTATTAATGGAAAGCCGCCGTGGATCCGGGTGTTGCATATGCGCTCCTTATTTGATCAAAGACGGAACATCCAACCAGCGGCGTTCGCGCCAGCTTTGCAAAGCCAGTTCTACGAGTTGTACGCCTTTGGCGCCCTCAAGCAGATTCCAACGAAAATCGCTTTCACCGTGGACATGGCGTAAAAAACCTTCCCACTGCACTTTGAACGCGTTGTCATAGGTTGTGGTATCCGGTACCGGAACCCAGTCTTTGAAAAAGTCATGAGTCTGGCGCTCATCAGGATTCCAGACAGGTTTGGGGGTATTAACTCTGGCCTGGGTAAGGCAATCGGTCAGTCCGGCTACAGCGGAACCATTGACGCCATCGACCTGGAATGTCACCAGGTCGTCACGACGAACCCGCACACACCAGGAGCTGTTGATTTGTACGATGGTGCCATTATGCAGTTCGAAAGTGGCATACGCGGCATCATCTGCGGTTGCGGCGTAAGGATTACCTTGTTCATCGACACGTTGTGGGATATGGGTGGCACCAAGGCAACTAATACTCTTGATTTCGCCGAATAAATTGTCGATGACATAACGCCAGTGGCAGATCATGTCGAGAATGATGCCGCCACCCTCTTCCTGACGGTAGTTCCAGGATGGACGCTGCGCTGGCTGTAAATCACCTTCGAAGACCCAGTAGCCAAATTCACCTCGTACAGAAAGAACTTTGCCAAAAAAGCCAGACTCATTGAGAAGCTGTAATTTACGTAATCCGGGTAGCCATAATTTGTCCTGCACCACACCGTGGCAAACACCCTGTTGTTCTGCGTAGTGATAGAGTTCCATGGCTTCAGACAAACTCACCGCAACAGGTTTCTCACAATAAATATGTTTGCCTGCGGCAATCGCTTTTTTCAGTAAAGTGGGGCGTGCCTGAGTCGTTGCTGCATCAAAAAAGATAGTGTCGTTAGGATTTGCCAGTGCTGCGTCGAGGTCGGTTCCCCAACGTGCAATACCTGTTTCTTTAGCCAGAGCTGCGATTTTTTCTTCATTACGCCCAATCAAAATTGGGTCGGGCATCAGGTAATCGCCATTTGCCAGAGCAACGCCACCCTGATTACGGATAGCAACAATTGAACGAATCAAATGCTGATTTTTCCCCATACGGCCGGTGACGCCGTGCATGATAATGCCAAGAGAAATAGTGGCCATTGAAGTACCTCGTCTTCAAAAGTGGGATTTGTTCAGGCCACCATCAAGTTCGATGATCTGGCCAACAGTGAAAGGCAATTTACCGCTCGCCAGCGCATCAATAGCGACAGCGATGTCATCAGGTCGTCCCCAGCGTTTCATGGGAACTAACCCTTCTTCAATAAGCTGCGTATATTGGGGTTTAACGGTGCTGGTCATGTCTGTTGCGATAATGCCAGGTCGAACCTCATACACGCCAATACCGGATTCAGCGAGGCGCATGGCAAAAAGTTGTGTGACCATACTGGCAGCTGCTTTAGAGACGCAGTATTCACCACGAGAAATATTCAGGCTTTGGGCACTACAGGAAGTGACATTAATAATGGCGCGATGCTGATTACCTAATTGCCCTTGTTCAAGCATGATTTTTGCGCTTTTTTGGCAGAAGAAGAACATGGCGCGTGTATTTATATCCTGGCAATATTGATAATTCTCAGGCGTCACATCCAGTAAATCGCCGCGTTGTCTGGCTGCTGTTCCGGCATTGTTAACAACGCAATCAAGCCGCCCCCAGCGCGCGACCACAGCTTCCAGCATGGCAGACTGGCTCTCCAGTGCGGCAATATCACCGGGTACGGCCATGGCTTCTACGCCAAGGGTTTGGATCTGTGCAGCTATTACTTCTTGCCGTGTACGGCTTTCTTCGGTGTCGCGCCCATTGATGGCAACATTAAATCCGCTTTGTGCCAGTTGATATGCGCAGGCCTTGCCAATTCCACGCGTAGAACCGGTAACGAAAGCCACCGGACGTTGTGCACAAGTCATAATGCTGCTCCTTTTTTAATTTCAACCAACCAGTTGATTTAATATAAACAGTATAGGAAGGCGTAAAAAAGAAAAGGATGATCGACTTCTCAGATTCAACTAATTGGTTAATAATGATTGCAGTAAATTTAATTGAATGATTTTACGGGGGAAAAATGGTTAAGGAGAGTGTGTCTAAACGCCGGCATGATCCCGAACTGACTCAAAGACTGATCCTTAGTGCAGCTAAAACAGTCTTTGCAGATAAAGGATTTGATGGGGCCCGGGTAGACCAAATTGCCGCACTTGCTCAAGTGAATAAGCAACTGATTTATTATTATTTTGACAATAAAGATATGCTGTTCTCAAAGGTACTGGAAGCGGCATATCTGGACATTCGTACCAAAGAGGCTGCGCTTGATCTGGACGCATTACCTGCGCGCGATGCTGTATTAAGGCTGGTGGAGTTTACCTGGCATTATTATCTGGAAAATCCGGAGTTTATTCGCTTACTAAACAGTGAAAACCAATTACAGGCTCGTCACCTTAAAGCGTTGGATACTATTGTGCCCATTAACCGTAGCTGGTTGAGTATTACTGAAACTATCCTGTTGCGTGGTCAGCAAGATGGCAGTATTCGGCCTGGTATTGATGCGATGCAATTAAATATCAGTATCTCTGCTCTGGGTTTTTTCTACCTGATAAATCAATCAACGCTGTCGATTCTGTATCAAAAAGATTTAAAACAGGTCGCTGAGCTGGAGCAACGCCTGGTTGTTATGAAAGACACCATCTCATGCTGGCTTGCGCCACAGACGCCACCGGGGTGAACAGCCTGGTGTCATGTGCTGACACCAGGCCGGGTGCGTATTAATCAGAACAGCTGTTTGAACCGTAAGCTGACTGACTGGTTTGAATAGTGCGGTGCTGCACTAATATCGTAGTAGGCAGTAATGCTGGAGGTGCCAGAGTGAACCAGGGTAGCCCCAACGCTGAAATCACCGGTGTCTTTTTCTGGCGATGCGCCGCGGGTGGTAAATCCAGTTTCATCGATGGCCGCCGCATAGCTGGAGGAAATCTTCATCGGCTGGTTGTCATACTGGTGATACCAGAGCATTTGTAAGTAAGGTGTCAGCTCACCCACTGGTGTTGACGTGGTGACCTCAAATTTGGCACCAAGCCCGGACTTAATGGCATCTGAGTGGGCGGCATCTACCCGTAATGCAGCGCCATTACCGTTCGACTCGGTATAGCCATTTTGCTGCATAAAGCTATAGCTGAGATTGGCTAATGGCGTCACAGTGAATGCCTGAGTGACAGCTAAAGGGTAACCAAATTCGGCTTTTACCGCATACTGCTGTCCATCAAACTTGCCGTTGGCAATACCAGAATACCCGGTGAAATCTACGCTACGTTGTGTGTTGAAACGCTGAGTTGCAGCGGTTGCATACAGGTTTGTATACCAGTCCGGCGCGAGGTAACTGGCATAAGCCGTTAACCCCCAGGAATTTACATAGGCATTTGAACCGTTAAAGCTACTGTTGCCTTTAATATTGGTTGAGGTGTAGCTGAGCGCGCCACCTAAACGCCAGTTATCATTTATCGCGCGGTCGGCACCCAAAACCAGTCCACCATAAGTTGCCTTATAGCCGGACATTTCACTGGTGTTGCCCTGGTTGGCGCGCCCACCAAAAGTTTGCCCCCATACCGCGTTATTGAGTGATTCATCCCCGGCAGCAATACCACTTTGCCTGTTACGCCAGGCAAACTGCGTCGTGCTGATTCTTGAACCAATCACATTCAGCATGTCAAAAGTCGCGGTACTCGCCGCATTTGCTGCACTGGCATTCATGCCCGGAGAAAGCTGTTCTCCCACTCTATTGGCTTCACCAACAGAATTAATCGCTAACGAAGCATTGTATAAATTCAACAACCCTGCATTTGAAACACCAGTATAATTTTGCAGGCCATTTAAGGATGAAATGGCATTACCAATAGTGGGTTCCCAGGACGGCGTTGTCGGTGTCGTTGGGGTCGTTGGTGAGGTTGTTTGTGCCGCAGATAAATTCAGCACCAGCAATGCATCCCCTGAGCTGGCGTCTGTTGCTGCGCTGCCTTTTACGGTACCTGTAAAGCCTGATGCGTTATAATTCAGGGCTCCGGCATTGTATTGTGTGTTGGCTGCGTCTGAAGCATCGATAACCACATAACGCTGGCCTGCCGCAAACGCGTAACCCTGGCTGACCAGGTTGACAGATGATCCCGATGCCAGCGTAGCTGCCCCATTGACAATCAACCGGCCATACCCGGAATCGGAAGACAGGCTACCTGTAGTAACGGCATCACTGGCAACATTGAAATTCAGGGATGAACTGGCAGACTGGGTGTAGTTTCCAGTAATGGTGATGGGGTTGGAAATGTACAGATTAGCGCCGGTGTTCTTAAAAGAGCCCGATGAAAGCGTGACATTATCATTCAGCAGCATATTCCCGGAGCTGAGGGTCAAATCGCCGCTGGACAAATTAATCGCGCCAATTACGGGTGTGGATTCATCTGCAGTATAGCCAGTCAGCGTGCCGATGGTGCTGCCCGTGCCGCCAATAAAATCCAGACTACCTGATGAAGTGATATCGCCCTTAATCGTCCCGGTATTGGTGATGCTGCCAATCGTACCCGAATTATTCAGTACATTGGATGATGTGGTGCCAGCACTGAGTGTGCCTGAGTTGTTGATACTGTTGATGGTGCCATTGTTCAGGATAGTGTAACCCCATCCTGCGCTTATTGTTCCACTGTTATTCAACGCATCAATAGTACCCGTATTATAGAGGGCATAAGCGCGGTCAGAACTTATGGTCCCGAGATTATTGATAGTTCCAATATTTCCGCTTGAGCGGATACCGTAGTACCCGGCTCCCAGAAGGTTATTGTTGGTAATAGTGGTGATGGTACCGTTATTGTAGATTCCGTCGTTGGCTCCAGCAATTACACCGGTATCCGTCACTGTAATTGAGGTGTAGCTTTCACCGGATGAAACCTGAATATCACTGGATGTGTTTGAGATAACCAGTGTGTCGGTTGTCGCACCAGCAGAGCCAGCTACTGTCATGGCCGACAGCCCAGAAGCAATGGCCACTATCAGTGGTTTTACTTTAAATAACTTGTTCATACTTTACCCTGCTGATCTTATTCTGTTTATTTACCTCCCTTGCCACATTCAGGTTTCTGTTTGAGCAAGTGGAGCCACTGCGTTTCCCAGGGACCCTGATGCGTCATTCCGGGAACAAGAACAACGCGCGCACAACTATTACCCGTGTGCCGGATAAAGCGTAGAGCAACCTCTGGAGTAATCAATGTATCATGTGCACCACTAAAATGAATTTGAGGAATAAGCGCCAATTTATTCGCTTTATTGATGGGATTAAGCGAATCGGGCATCGGCGAAACATGGTGTAATTGGTTCACATATTCAATATCAAGATAACCCGCCACTGTGCGCAGGGATAATATATCTTTACGTTGTGCAGCTAATAATGCGGCAACCGCGCCGCCCCCAGAATAACCCACTAATTGAATTTTAGTTGCTGAGGTACTTTGTTTAATCTTGTCAATTGCTGCGGACATAGCGTTAATCACCTCTGCAGAGAATCGCCGGTTTGTCCAGTAAGGCACCTGGCAGGCGGGGTTGCTGCCCACACCAATGTACTGGCAGGGCCGGGCGATATACACCACATTACTTCCGGGATCCAGTGCCGCCAGCCGCAGTGCGACAGGATTTTTCGGCGTTGGGTCAGATGAGGGCTGGTAGCGTGAAATCCATGCCAGACCATCGCCTTCAATATAAATAGTAAGTGGTTGTGATGGTGCATTTATGCGTTGCCAGGTAAGAAAATTAAACTCAGGCGTCTCAATGATTTGTTCTGATAAATGTCCTTGTTTTGCTATATCCTGTGCAGTAGTCATTCGATTGGCAACACATCCGGTTGTCAATAATATAAAAAATACAATAAACAAACGTGTAATGGATATTGTAGTTTTAATAAAATACAGTTTTATTATCTTTGTAGTAATCATGAGTACTGCTCTGTGAAATGCATTAATGAAATTAGCCGGGAATGAAAAATAATTCTTTATCTTTCAGTTGTGCTAATGATGTTGAAATGATGCTTAACTAAGTGTTATCCGCTAAACCAGGTAATGCTAAAACATTTCCCGGAAAATTGAATCCTGAAAACCTGGCCTGCTAAAAACAATGCCAGGTTTGCATGCAGAAAACCACCCTATCAGGTATCAAGTATTTGTACCAATAGCTAACCGGTAACGCACATAATCATCGGCCTGAGTGAACTTGTCATACAATGCCCGGGCCGGGTTGCCTTCCCGGGTATGCCAGTAGAGCCTGGACCAGTTGTTTTGCTCAGCCAGATGGATAAGATCCTCGATCAGCGCCTGTCCCAGGCCCTGCCCGCGTACAGCAGGGTCAACAAATAAATCTTCGAGGTAACACACCGGGGTGGTGACCCATGAGCCTTCATGGAGCACATACAGGCTAAAACCAGCAACCTGTTCATTAAAAACTGCCAGCCGAATTCCGAATGGGGCTGCCGGGTCCAGAGCGCGTTGCCAGGTGTGGCGGGTAACCTGTTCAGGGATGTCACTGCCATAAAAGGTGGTGTAACCCTGCCATAAAACACGCCAGGCGGCTTCATCGTCCGGGCGGATGTCCCGAATTGTAGTGGTCACTTTTGTTGCTCCTGTGGGTTTTGCTGCCGGGCACGCAATACGCTCAGTGCCTGGCGTTGTTTCCCATGCTCATCAAAGTTACCCGGTGATAACCAGGCGCTCAGGGCATCACGAACTTGCGGCCACTCGCTATCAAGCAGCGAAAACCAGGCGGTATCCCGGTTGCGCCCTTTATAGACAATGGCCTGGCGGAAAATACCTTCAAAAGTGAAACCCAGCCGTTCCGCTGCCCGGCGGGAGGGGGCATTCAGGGAATCACACTTCCATTCATAGCGCCGGTAACCCAGCGTATCGAACACGTAATGCATCAGTAGCGCATGGGCTTCTGTAGCGGCGGTGGTATGTTGCAGGCGCGGTGAAAAAATAACGGAACCCACTTCGATAACGCCATTTTTCGGGTCGTGGCGCATTAACGCCAGGCTTCCCGTTGCTTCACCACTTGCGTTGTCAATCACCGCATAGTGCAGAGGATCCCGGCTTTCGGCAGCCTGAATAATAAATTGGTTAAATGAGGCGAAGTCTGCGAATGGCCCGGCGGGTAACCAGGTCCAGCCCCGGTCATCTTCTGCCTGAAGCCATGCGGCATAGAGTTGCTTACTGTGGCTCGCCGCATTCAGTGGGACCAGGTGGCAGTAATGGCCCTGCAGATTACAGTGTTGCGGTAACGGGCAGCCTTGCCAGCCAGTGAGTGGTGCGCCAACAGGTTGATTAAATTCATTAAGCAGCACAGTCATATTCAGCTTCAGTCCGGGGAACATTAAGCATAACCTAACGTGGTCATGCCCGGTTGTGAAGCTCTACACCGGGTTAACCGGCAGGACAGCGTTTTTTAGTGCGCTGAGCAGTGCATTCATACCGTGGTTCAGGGGCTTATCCTGGCGTAAGGCCAGCGCCAGCGTGCGCGAAAGCCGGGGCGTTAACGGCTGGCTGGTGATGCCGGGTTCTGGCTGAGTGATGGCCATCGCGGGAACAATGCTGTAACCCATACCAGCGCGCACCAGGCTTTTTATGGCCTCGATACTGCCTAATTCCATCACCGGCTGTAACCCGAAGCCTGCTTCGGAGAACCAGCCATCAATGCATTTGCGGGTACTGCTGCCTGGCTCGAAGATAATCAGTGGGTGTTGGCTCAGTGTTTCGGGCGTTAGCGGGGAAAGTACCCTGTCCCGAGCCTCTTCCGACGGGCCAATAGCGAAGAATTCATCGTCACATAATGGGGTCAGCGCTATGTTGCGGCTGTCGGCAGGGAGCGTCACTAATCCGGCATCCAGCCGGTTTTCTTCTACGGCGCGGATAATCTCCTGCGTATTACCGGTGCGGATACTGACGGTGAGTTGCGGGTGAGACTGGCGAAGTGCCTGCAGCACTGGCGGCATCAGGTGAATACAGGCGGTAGCCCCCATGCCCAGAGAGACAATGCCACGGGCAATACCACTACAATTGGCAACCTGAGCCTGAATATCGGCAACGATATGTTCCAGTTGTGGTGATAGCTCCAGTAAGACCTGGCCCGCGGGCGTAGGCTTCATACCTCTGGCAGTACGTTCAAGCAGGCGCGTGGCAAACCATTGCTCCAGTTGGCGAATTTGCTGGCTTACCGCAGGTTGAGACAACCCCAGAAGGTTGGCGGCTGAGGAAAAACTGCCGTAGCGGGCCACCAGGCAAAATGTATGCAGATGATCCAGATTAAGGGCGGTCATCAAAGGCTTCCTTATAGCGTGCATAAGCAATACAGGCTGTCTGGAATACCCGAAACATGGCACTCTGAAGGCCTGCATAATCCCTGTGAGCAAAACATGAAAATAATTCCCGCACAACAGCAACATGTTGCGCAAATTTGTGCAATTTACGCCTGGCATGTTGAACATGGTATCGCTTCATTTGAAACAACGCCGCCGGATGTTGCTGAAATGGCGGGCAGGCTGGCAAAAGTGCAGTCTCACGGTACACCCTGGCTGGTGGCACTGGAAGGTGAACAGGTGCTGGGTTATTGCTACCTGGCGCCATATCGCCCGCGCCACGCTTACCGTTTTACCCTGGAAGATTCTGTTTATATTCATCACCAACATGGTGGGCAGGGGCTTGGACGAGCGTTGTTATCTCATGCCATTAGCCTGGTAGAGCAGGCAGGTTACCGGCAGTTACTGGCGGTGATTGGTAATAGCGAAAATCAGGCATCTTTGCGCCTGCATCAGAGCCTGGGGTTTAACCTAGTTGGGACGCTGCAATCGGTAGGCTTTAAACATGGGCGCTGGGTAGATACCGTGTTAATGCAGCGCACACTGGGCGACGGTGCAACACTACCGCCCAGTGAAGCCACCAGGATTTAGAGATGGAAACGCATCGCCAGCCATTGCGCCTGCTGCTGCGTTACCAGCAGTGCGTTATCCTGCTCCTGCCACTGTATATCGCCCTGGGTAAGGCACTGCCTGAGTTGGTTCAATGAGGCAACCTGGAAACACAGCGCCACCATTTTAGCGGGGGCATTTTGCCCGGCTGGCGGCAGCGCAAATTCCCGGCCAGCCTGGTCATGGCTGATAACCCGCAGGCGGCAGGTGCCCGAATCAAGAACATAGCCACCCTGCGCATCCATACGAGGCACACAGTTAAACAACTGGCGGTATAACGCCAACGTTTGTACTGGCTGAGGTGCGGCAATCACAAACGCGGTCAGTGACTGCACCGTGTTTGGGTGAACCTGCCATGCGGGTTGCCACACGGCTTCAGGTGTTTGCTGTTCGCAGAAAAAACTGAAGCCATAATCCAGTGCACTGCCACGAATCCGGGTGATACAGAAGCGCGCTTCGGTGGTACTGCCGTCGGGCAGGGTAACTGGCCGGGAAAATGCTGTAGGAGGCTCTCCCTCCAGCCCGCATTGCTGCAAATGTTGCCATACGGCGTGGGCATCTGCCGTTTTCCAGACAAGGCCAGCAAGACCCGGAGCAACTTGCCACAAACCGCGCGACGAAGTTTGCCTGTCAGCTTCATAACCCAGCAGCTCCAGGTAGTTATCTTTGAAGATAGCCAGGTGGTTGCTGGAGCCCATAGAGTGATGGCCACGCTCACTGAGCTGGAAGCCCATCCGTTGAAACAAGTGTTGTGCCTGATTCAGTTCGTCATCGACATTGATTACTGCGTGGTCGATAACCGGGGTAATCGGCATGATGTATTCCTTCTGTTCTTGTTACTTTTCCTGTCAGGCGGCGCGGCCGCCAAAGTACAGTTCCCGCATCCGCGGATCGTTAAGCAGATCCCGGGCTTTACCCTGCATTGCCACTTTTCCCAACGCCAGCACATACGCCCGGTCAGAGATATGCAGCGCTTCCATGGCATTTTGCTCCACCATCAGAATAGTGACTTTCTCCTGACGGCGAATGGTTTGAATGGCGCTGAACACTTCGGTAAGCATTTTCGGTGACAATCCGGCTGAGGGCTCATCAAGCAGCAGCACGGAAGGCGATGGCATCAGTGCCCGGGCCAGTGCGAGAATTTGCCGTTCCCCACCAGAAAGCGCAGATGCCGGGGAGTGCCATTTCTTGTGCAACACCGGGTAATGTTCCGCCAGTTGTGCCATGCGCTGCCGACGCTGCCCTGGCGGTAAAAATTGCCCACCTGTTTGCAGGTTCTCTGCGACAGTGAGGTTATTGAAGACGTTATCCAGTTGCGGAACAAATCCCAGAGAACATTCGCGAATTTTGCGGTGTACCGGAATTTTTGCCGTTTCACGCCCTTCAATATCGACTCGTCCTTCGCGCGGCGAGACGAATCCCGCAATTGATTTCAGTAACGTAGACTTGCCGCAACCATTCGGTCCGAGCAGCGTGACAATTTCTGCCTGTGCAACATGTAATGAAATGCCGTGGAGAATATCGATACCTGGTGTGTAACCCGCCACCACGTTTTCCAGTGTTATCATACGGCCTCCTGCAGTGTCGCTGTGCTGCGCCCAAGATACGCATCCAGCACTTGCTGATTTTCCGCCAGTTCGTCCGGGCGGCAACTGGCGACAATCTGTCCTCTGTCCAGCACAATACAGCGCTGGCACAGGGTGTTGATAAAATGCATATCGTGTTCAATGACCAGTAAGGAAATCCCTTGCTGACTCAGGCGAACCAGGGTTTCTACCAGTTCCTGGCGCAGTTGTGGATGCACACCCGCCATCGGCTCGTCCAGCATCAGCAAAGCAGGGTTTCCCATCAGCGCGCAGGCAATCCCCAGCAGTTTTTTCTGCCCACCTGACAGCGCGGCGGCGGGAAGATCTTTGACTTTGGTCAGCAGTAAGGTATCGAGCAATTCACTGGCGCGGGCTTTGTCCTCCTGTTCAGCTTTGCGCCCGGAAGCCAGCCCCAGTAACCCGTTTATCAGCCCGTGTTGGCGGGTTCCTGCCGCCATCACCACTTCCATGACGCTCATCTTTTCTGGCATGACGGGCAACTGGAATGTCCGGGCAATCCCCGTCTGAATAATGCGGTGGCTTGCCATGCGGGCAATAGGGCGCCCATTAAACGTTATGCTTCCGCCATCTGGCCGGGTGAACCCGGAAATTGTGTTGAGCAGGGTGCTCTTCCCGGAGCCATTTGGCCCCAGCAGGCCGAGGATCTCACCTTTAACCACATTAAATGAGACAGACGACAGTACCTGGTTGCCTCCAAAGGCTTTGCTGACGCCAGCCACTTCGAGTAAATGCGTCATGACAGAATCCTTAACTTTTCGGGGAGCAGACCAGCAGGTCTGGTCAGCAGGCACAGTAGCAACGCAAGCCCTACCAGACCCAGGCGCAGCGCACCTGTTAAGTCCGGGCTAATGTGGAAATAATCTTTAGCAAAGGGAATGAAGTTATACAGGCCTTCCACTAACAGGACGCCCAGCAGAACACCACGGACATTGCCAATGCCACCAATCATCACCATGCTCCAGATAAGAAAGGTCTCTGAAGAGAGCAGGTAATCCGGGCTGACATAATCGGTGTACCAGGCCAGCAACATACCGGCGAGGCAGCACATAACTGCACTGCTCATCAACGCCCGGCATTTTAGCCAGGGCAGTGAATACCCCATGCACATGGCCAGCTGAGGTTGTTCGCGCATCAGGCGTAGGGCGCGGCCAAAGCGGCTGGAGCCGGTGCGCAGGCAGGCCAGTGTGGCGAGGATAACGGCCACCAGAATAATAACTGCGAAGATGCGGGTATCCACCACACTGTTACCGGTTGACCAGGGGGCAACCAGCCCACCGATGCCTTGCGCTCCGCCAGTCACGCTATCTTCGTTGACGATTGCGATGCGGATAATCTCCGCCAGCGCCAGAGTGGCTATTCCCCAGTAATCTGCGGTTAACTGGCGGCCCAACAGCGTCATCATGATGCTGATAACCATGGCGCACAGTATTCCGGCAGGCATCACTACCCACAATGGCAAACCAAACTGACTACCTAAGCCAATGGCATACGCACCAGTACCGACAAACACGATATGACCAAAGTTGAGCAACCCGGCATACCCCGCCTGTAAATTCAGCGCAAGTGCGACAATGGCATAGATGCCAGCCAGACAAAAAATATGCAGTAAAAACTCAGACACGGCGTACCTCGCGATTAAACAGGCCGTAAGGGCGTACCAACAGCGCCAGTAACAGAATGACAAACGAAGAGGCATTGACCCAGGTAACCGGAATAAACAGTAATTCCCCGCCGAACAGCCAGCTCCAGTCAATGTTAGTCACAAGGGTTTCGGTGCTGGCGATAAGTAACGCGCCGAAAATAGCTCCCATGGGGTTGCCCAGCCCACCCAGAATGGCAGCCGCCAGCACCGGCAGCATCAGGTCATTCCCCTGGTTGACCCAGGCACTGGCATTCATTGCCAGCATGCTTCCCCCCACGGCCGCCAGCATGCCTGCCACCAGGTTAACACTGTGGATAATGGCGCTGGCGTTTAATCCTGACGCTGCCGCCAGGTCGCGGTTGCTTGCCAGAGCGCGTATTGCGCGGCCTTGTGGTGTTTTGAACATCAGCACACTGAATACGGCAACCAGTACACCAGTGACCCCCAGGCTCCAGAGTTCATCTGAAGCGATGCGGGTATCACCAATTTGCCACAGTTCACCAATCGGCAGGGCGTAGTTGATTGGGGCTGATCCTTCGACCCCAAGCACCAGTGCAATCAGTACCATTGATACGGCCAGCGAACCAATCATGGCGTTAGCCGTACCGCCTTTTAACAATGGCTGAAATACCCAGTGATGCAACACCATGGAGAGCATGCCGCAAACGACCGCAGAAAAGACGATAGCCAGTGATAACGGCATACCCAGGTGAAGCCCGGCCGCTGTAATAAATGCGCCAACCATGGCGTATTGCATATGGGCGATGTTGGCAAACCGCACCAGCCCATACACCAGGCTTAATCCCAGCGCGACCAGTGATAAATCCGCTGTGCGAATCAATGTATCAATCAAAAACTGCAGCATGATTTCTCCCCAATGATGTAGCGTAAACAGGCATAAGAAACCGCCCGTTACCGGGGAACCGGTACGCCATTGCTGGCTTTAACTTTCAGGTATGGCTGGCTCTGGCGTTGGTTATCCGCATCCAGATCCAGTTTTCCGGTGATGCCGGTAAAACCGGGAGCTACCGCTTTCATGGCGGTAATCATTGCCGCCGGCTCAGCACTGTGTGCTTTGTTGATTGCAGCGGCGGCCAGCATGACGCTGTCCCAGGCATAACTGCCATATACTGATCGGGGTTTTTCATGGAATTTATTCTGGTAAAGCGTGGCGTAATTTACTCCGTTGCTGCCTGCCGCTTTCTGATCAATGCCCGCCACTTCCATTCCCATCTGGCCGTTAGTGTATTGTGCCGGAGAGCCGTCTATCGCCATGGTTAAATACATGCCGTACCAGGGGGTTTTATTCAGCCCCAGCTCCCAGGCTTCGCGGTTAAGCACAATGGCATCCTGGCCATAGCTGGTGTAAACGTAGGCTTGTGGGTGAGCGCGGGAAATTTGCTCCAGTTCGCGGCGATAAGAAGGCTGCCCACTGGTGTAAAGCACCTTAGCGACAACTTTGCCACCGGCTTTTTCAAATGCCTTAGTGAACTGTTCCGCCATACCCTGGCCATAAGCGCCATCCGGGGCAATAAAGGCCACTTTGTTGTAACCCAGTTGGTGCACGTCTTCAGCGGAGAAACGGGCTGAAAGGGAATCAAGGCCGATAACACTCCAGGAGGTTGCGCCAATGTTACGCACATCAGTGCTGGTGCCTGAAATATTGATATGCAGCAGGTGGTTTTTCACCAGGTATTGCCCAACAGGAATGGTGACACTGGAAGAAAAACTGCCAACCACCAAAGGGACGTGGTTAACCTGAGTCAGTTTACGTACGGCGTTAAGGCCGGTAACCGGGCTACCGGCAGAATCTTCAACGATAACGTGCAGCGGTTGCCCGTCCACGCCACCATGAGCGTTAATGTTTTCCACCGCCAGTTCAATGCCCCGGCGCTGGTCTTCACCAATACTGGCACTGGTACCGGTTAAGGGTAAAACTGCGCCAATATTCACATCAGCCAGTGCTGTGTGTGCCAAACCTAACAACGTCATGCCTGTTAATGCTGACAGAGTCATGCTCTGCCCAAAACGACTTTTCATGTTGGTTCTCCGGTTTATTGTTGCCGGCTCTTAAGGCCGGTGCTTTTCAGCCTTTGCAGCATTGCAAGGCTTCCCTGGTGAAGGCGAAAAGTAGTGCACCAAAAGTGAATGTAAAAGTGCATACACTTGTGTATTAAGCAAAGATAGTGCCAGGGAAGTTCATCACCGGATAACAGGCATGGTATTTTTATGGGTTCAGGAAGAAATTAATGAATAAATACAATGGAGAGAATGTAAATAATAAATTTTGGCACTTATGGTTTTTTACATTAGTGGTTAACTGGCAGGTAAAATATCTGTGTGCAAAAGTGAATACACTTTGAATCATTTTGGAGCAGTCTTGCTACAAAATGGTGCATGGTAATGATTTAACAAGGAAATAAAAATACAAAATGCTTAATAATCAAAGGTTATTAGGTTATGAATAAGTGTATTCAATTTTGTGTTGAGTTGTTTTTTTTGCTGTGCTATCAATAAAAATATTCGGTGAAATAACCTGTGCCGCTGGTTTATTTATTCACACGGTGTGCGGCTGCGTTAAGGGAAAAGTAAGGGGATAATGTGGTTACTATTAAAAAGAAATCCCGTAGCGCCGACAGCGTAGAAAAAGTCTACGAGAAAGTGAAAGGGCTGGCGATTGATTACCACTTTCGCCCGGGTGAGAGGGTGAATGAAGTTGAGCTTGCCGCACAACTGGGTGTGTCACGTACCCCGGTGAGGGAAGCACTGAACCGGCTGGCTAAAGATGGCTTCATGAACTTCGTCCCTAATAAAGGGTTCTATTCACGCGATCTGACACCTGAAGGCGTCAGAGAGTTGTACGAAGTGCGCATGGTCATCGAACAATCCACTTTTCGCTTTGCCTGCCAGCGGGCGACGGACGACGAGATTGCGGCGACAACGGCTATCTGGGAAGAAGTAAGCCAGCATCGCCCGCCACAAAATGACCAGGACTGGGCCAAAATTGCTGAAATTGATGAGCGCTTCCATATGGAAATCGCCCGTATTTCTCATAACAGCCGGTTATACGAAATGCTCGACAGCCTCAATTCATTGAGCCGCTTCTTTCGGCGCATTGATTTAGAAACTCCCGTGCGGCGCAATAACGCGTATGACGAGCATGTCGATATTATTGCCGCATTACGCCAGCGCGATATTGAAAAAGGCGTGGCACTGATTGAACAGCATATTTCATTGAGTGCTGAGCATGCCATTGAAGTAACCAAAGAAGGTCTGGCCCGGATTTATTTCGGCAAACCCTGATATCTGCAGGGAAATTTACTGACCTGATGATCGAGCGAATGGAGCATCTGTTCGCGACAGCGATTTTATTCCTGTGCAACGCGCTGGCGTTGTGCAGTGACAATGCAGAGGAAATATGCAGCCAATTCCCGAAGATATTATTCAGCAGGCGATTACCTGGCGGCGTGAAATTCATGCCTGCCCGGAAATCGGTCTGCAGGAGTTCCGTACTTCAGCCAAAATCAGTGAGTTGTTGGAAACCTTCGGGCTTGAAGTGCATACCGGTATGGCTGGCACCGGGATTATTGGGGTGTTGCGCAATGGCGAAGGACCGGTAATTGGTATTCGTGCCGATATCGACGCGCTTCCCATCCAGGAAAACAATACAGCGGCGTGGTGTTCGGCTTCCCCCGGAACCATGCATGCCTGTGGTCATGACGGGCACACAGCAATATTGCTGGGGGCTGCTCGTTATTTAAGCCAGACCCGGGCGTTTCAGGGAACTGTCTGTTTTATCTTTCAGCCAGCAGAAGAAAATGCCGGTGGCGGCCGCCTGATGGTGGAGGAAGGGTTGTTTGACCGCTTCCCGATGTCAGCCGTTTACGCATTGCATAACTGGCCCGGTTTGCCTGTGGGAGAAGTGGCGGTGAACCCTGGGCCAATGATGGCCTCACAGGATAACTTTTTTATTACTCTCACCGGTGTTGGGTGCCATGCCGCTATGCCAGAAAAAGGTGCCGACCCGGTGCTCGCCGGTGCGCACCTGATTACAGCGTTGCAAACTATTACCACGCGACGTCTTTCCCCGCTGGACAGCGCTGTAATAAGCGTGACACAACTCCAGGCAGGTGAAGCGATTAATGTCGTTCCACAAACGATGCAACTTTCCGGAACGCTGCGCTGCCTGAGCCAGCGTGCACGCGCGCGGTGCCAGGCACTGATGGCGGATTATGTGGAGCAGCTGGCCGGGCCGTTCGGGGTGCGTGGGGAAATTCACTGGGAATATGGCTACCCCGTTACTGTCAATCACGCGCAGCAGGCGGAAACCCTTGCCCGTGCAGCGCGCGGCACGCCAGGTATCACTCAGGTGCATACTCAACTTCCTCCTTCAATGGCTGCGGAAGATTTTGCCTACCTGCTCGAAGCCTGCCCGGGGGCTTACCTCTGGTTGGGGGCCGATGGCCCAACGCCCGGCGCTTCATTACATAACCCTTATTACGATTTTAATGACCAACTTATTGCCCCCGGTATTGGTCTTTGGGTATCGCTGGTTGAGCAGTCATTAAATCCTGTTGCTGTGAATTCAGAGGATTAACGATGAGCCAGATTCACTTTATTGGTGCCGGTCAGATGACCGAAGCTATTATTCGCGCGGCCCTGAAACGCGAAGCCGTCAACCCTGATGCAATTACGCTATCGGATATCGACCCTGAGCGGGTGGCAACGCTTAACGCACGCTATGGGTTAAGCAATACGCAGGCCTTGCCCGATGCGCTGGCAGCGGCAGATTACATCGTAATCGGCGTACGCCCACAGGATGATATCCCGGGTGTTGCTCAGTTGATTAACCAGCACGCAAGTCCTCGGGCAACCGTGGTATCGATTATCGCGGGTGTGACGCTGGCCCGCCTGGCATTACTACTGGGGGAAAACCGCCCTGTGGCGCGAATTATTCCTAACACGCTGACTGACACTGGTCTGGGATACAGCGGGGTGGCGTTTAACGCTCACGTTGACAGTGCGCCGTTAATGCCGTTTCTGGAAAGCTTTGGCAAGGTCATGTTGCTGGAAGAGCGCCTGATAGACACCTTTACCGGGTTCGCTGTCGCCGGGGTGAATTATGTTTATTACTTCGTTGAAGCACTGGCTGATGCAGGTGTGCTGGCCGGGTTAACCCGCGCCCAGTCAACGCAAGTGGTGTGGGAAAATCTGGTCGGCGCTGTATCCATGCTGAAATTAACGGGTTGCCACCCGCGCCAGTTAATGGATATCAACAATTCGCCAGCCGGAGTGGGTATTAATGGTTTATATGAACTGAATAAGAGCGATTTTGCCGCTGGTTTGCAAAGCAGTGTGCTGGCGGCGGTGCGCCGTACTACTGAACTCTCGGGTCAATAATAATCTCGTTTTTAACAAGGTCGTGAATATGTCAGCAATTTCAACGTCAAAGGCACCTGCCGCAATTGGGCCTTATGTTCAGGGTGTGGATCTTGGTTCACTGGTGATGACTTCCGGGCAAATCCCGCTTAACCCGCTAACAGGTGAGATGCCTGAAGATATACAGCAACAAACCCGCCAGTCTCTGGAAAATGTTCGGGCAATTGTTGAAGCCAGCGGTTTACAGGTGGCAGATATTATAAAAACAACTGTTTTTGTTAAGGATCTCAACCATTTTTCTTTAGTAAATGCAGAGTATGAATCCTTTTTTCGTGAGCATCAGGCACCTTTCCCGGCGCGCTCCTGTGTGGAAGTGGCCCGGTTACCGAAAGATGCGGGTGTGGAAATTGAAGCGATTGCAGTACGCCGCTAATGCACAAGCCATTAACGGTGGCGTTGAACTACACCTGTGCCTTTCCATAAACACACTTAAGGGACTGGGCGGGTAAAGGGCACACGCCTCACGTATTTCCAACTGGCCGTATTGGTACCGGTGAATAGCTGCGTGCTGGTGGATGCTGGTTTTCTGTCGTAGCCAGGGAAGGCTATGCTGGCGGGCTATATAACGAAAAAAGCCGCCCGCAGGCGACTTCTTCCGGCTGTTCCCTCAGCGACCATCTGGTGAGAGACAGGCCAGCCTGGCCTGACGTTAAAATTAAGAAGACTTATGCGTAAAACAGACAGGGTTGTTTTTTTTAACTCATACAAAAAAATTGATTAATTTGTGTGCAGGTTTTTTGTCTGTGATTTGTGAACCATCGGATAAATTCTGGTTGAAGTGATCATAATAAAATTTTATGGAAATGAAAATGACATTTATTTGAGATTAGCCCTCAATAATTTTGAATGGATTGCGGTGATGTGGCTCTGTGAGTTAGCAGGCACCCGAAAGTGCCTGTCAGTAGTTGCTGCGGGGGAACAGCGTGCTGTCCACGCTGTGCAATTACAGAATGTCGTCCACTACGCCGCCATCGACGCGCAGTGCGGCACCTGATGTGGCAGACGCCTGTTGCGAACAGATATACACCACCATATTAGCCACTTCTTCAACACTGGCTGCACGCTGAATCACGGAAGAAGGGCGGTGAGCCATGACAAACTCTTTCGCCAGTGTTTCCAGCGACTTGCCTGTCCGTTCAGCTTCATCTTTCATCATGGTGGCAAAGCCATCAGAAATCGTCGGCCCAGGCAGAACACTATTCACCGTAACGCCAGTACCGGCTACGTATTTTGCCAGCCCGCGCGCCAGAGCGAGTTGCGCGGTTTTGGTTACGCCATAATGAATCATGTCTGCCGGGATATTGCGGGATGATTCGGACGAAATAAACACCACTCGCCCCCAGCCTTGTTTTGTCATGGCCGGTAACAGCGCGCGTGACAGACGAACGCCAGACATCACATTGGTTTGCCAGTAATTTTCCCAGGTGGCGTCATCGGTTTCGTAAAAATCCTGCGGCCCGTAAATTCCTGCGTTATTCACCAAAATATCAACCGCGGGCAGTTGTTTCAGTAAGTTATCAACTCCGGTTGCATCCTGCAGATTAGCGGCCGCACCCTGTAATTTTGCACCAGGCACTGCATCCTGCAGCTTACGGGTAGCTTTCGCGACGCTCTCTTCACTGCGGCCATTCAGAATAACGGCTGCGCCGCTGGCAGCCAGTTCCCGGGCAATGGCAAAACCAATTCCACCTGTGGATGCGGTAACCAGTGCTGTTTTCCCCGAAAAATCAATTTTCATGGATTTATCTCCTGTGGTGAAAGTGCAGGGACGTTATGTCTGCAATGATGGTGCTGTTGCGCATGAGCGGGCATTGCGCGGGGCGGCATCGTGATAAAATCAATCTGGGATGTGGACGACGATGTGCGGGCCGGGCGTTTAATTGAGATTCTCCCTGGAGGGGAAATTTCTGCCGCACCGTTAAATGCCGTATATTTACACAGCCGCTTTTTAGCACCTTGCGTTAGGTTATTTGTTACTTTTTTTACTGAAAGAGTGTCAAAATTATCAAGATGGTAATTATGGTAGTGGAATGGCAAATTGATTAAATATCAATGATAAATGTGATGCCTGTCACGGTTTTTTTGCCATTCACCCCCGGGTTTTCAGTTAATTCTTTATATTTCCTTTAGTGTCATTTTATTACGTATGAAATATTTAAGAATACTCACAAATCATCTTGCAACTTTCTGATTTTTAATCAAACTTGATAGTGCTTGCATGCGGAGCTGGTCAGTTTGGTTGGTAGCCCTACCTTAAGTCTTTTCTAAGAAACAGCTGTTAGTTTACTCCTGTTGAGGTGTGGTTGATACACGGATGCGCTTTGTTATAGCGCCATTTATCTAACCTGGAACAAAATAATAACTACGCATGTCTAACAGCGCACTTCTTATTATTAGATGATAGTAAAGGAAACAATGCATGAGTGAGTTTCTGCCGTTCTCACGCCCGGCATTAGGCGAATCTGAACTGAGCGCAATTGCTGATGTACTTTCTTCGGGGTGGATTACCACTGGTCCGAAGAATGAGGCTCTGGAATCTGCTTTTTGCCGTTTGACAGGTAACCAACACGCGATTGCTGTCAGTTCGGCGACGGGTGGGATGCATGTCACCCTGATGGCTCTGGGTATTGGCCCGGGTGATGAAGTCATTACGCCTTCCCTCACCTGGGTGTCCACACTCAATATGATCTGCCTGTTGGGCGCTGAACCAGTAATGATTGATGTCGATAAAGACACATTGATGGTCACGCCTGAAGCGATAGAGGCTGCTCTGACTCCCCGTACCAAAGCGATTATTCCCGTGCATTATGCTGGTGCTCCGGCAGACCTTGACGCGATACGTGCATTGGGGAAAAAACATGGTGTTCCCGTGATTGAAGACGCGGCTCATGCGGCTGGCACATACTATCGGGGTGAACATGTTGGGCGCAGTGGTACGGCAATTTTCTCCTTCCACGCTATCAAAAACATGACCTGCGCGGAAGGTGGCCTGGTGGTCACCGATGACGAGCAACTCGCGCGGCAGATTCGCAGCCTGAAGTTTCACGGCCTGGGGGTCGATGCCTATGATCGCCAGACGCATGGGCGAGCTCCTCAGGCAGAGGTTATCAGCCCTGGTTACAAATACAATCTCACTGATATCAATGCGGCCATCGCTCTGGTTCAGCTTGACAAACTGCCGCAACTCAACCAGCGCCGCAAAGCCATTGCTGAACGTTACCGGCGTGAACTGGCGGATACACCGTATCAACCCCTGGCACTACCCGAATGGCCCCATGAACATGCCTGGCACTTGTTTATTTTGCGGGTGGATGAAGCACAGTGTGGGATTTCCCGTGATGCCTTAATGGCAGAGCTTAAAGCCCGCAATATTGGAACTGGTTTGCATTTCCGCGCCGCTCACACCCAGAAATATTACCGCGAACGCTTTCCAGAACTGGTGCTGCCAAATACCGAATGGAACAGTGCCCGTATTTGTTCTATCCCGTTATTCCCCGATATGACAGATGACGATGTCACCCGGGTGATTACTGCACTGCGCGACATTGCAGGTTGTTGAGGTTTAGTTATGTCCACAATACAAAAAGTCTCGGTGGTTATCCCAGTTTATAATGAACAGGAAAGCCTTCCCGAGCTTATCCAGCGCACAACAGCTGCCTGCCAGCAGTTGCCTTGCGACTGGGAAGTTTTATTAGTTGATGATGGTAGTAGTGATGACTCAGCCCGGTTAATGACCGAGGCCGCAAAGCAGCCCGGAAGCCATCTGGTGGCGGTATTACTCAACCGTAATTACGGCCAGCATTCCGCGATTATGGCCGGGTTCAGCCATGTGAGCGGTGATTTGATAATAACTCTGGATGCTGACTTGCAAAACCCACCGGAAGAGATTCCCCGCCTGGTAGCGAAAGCCAGCGAGGGTTATGACGTAGTGGGTACGGTACGGCAAAACCGCCAGGACAGCCTGTTCCGCAAAACGGCATCACGCATGATTAACCGTCTTATTCAGCGCGCTACCGGCAAAGCAATGGGGGATTACGGCTGCATGTTGCGTGCTTACCGCCGCCATATTATTGACGCCATGTTGCATTGCCACGAGCGCAGTACCTTCATTCCTATTCTTGCCAATACTTTTGCCCGCAAGACTGCGGAAATCCCGGTTCAGCACGCAGAACGCGAACACGGCGATTCTAAATACAGCTTTATGCGTCTTATTAACCTGATGTACGACCTGGTGACCTGCCTGACAACCACACCGTTACGTTTGCTGAGTGTGTTTGGCAGTGTTATTGCGTTGCTCGGTTTCCTGTTCGCTGTGCTGTTAGTAGCGCTGCGGCTGATCTTAGGCCCGGAATGGGGTGCAGAAGGGGTATTCCCGTTATTTGCCGTGTTGTTCATGTTTATTGGTGCCCAGTTTATTGGTATGGGGCTGTTAGGCGAATATATCGGGCGGATCTACAACGATGTCCGTGCCCGTCCCCGTTACTTTATTCAGCAAGTTGTGAGCAGTACTCATCAAGAATCTCAAGAGGATGAACAAGAATGAAAACCGTCGTGTTCGCGTACCATGATATGGGGTGTGTTGGGCTCAGCGCTCTGTTAGAGGCTGGCTATGAAGTCAGTGCTATTTTCACCCATCAGGACAACGCCGGAGAGAACCCGTTTTTTGGCTCTGTTGCGCGTATTGGCGCAGAGCGTGGCATCCCGGTATATGCGCCGGATGATGTGAACCATCCTCTGTGGGTTGACCGCATTCGGGCTTTGGCACCGGATGTGATTTTCTCATTCTATTACCGCAACCTGATTTGCCAGGACATTCTTGAATGTGCCCCGGCTGGCGCATTCAATTTACATGGTTCTTTATTGCCCAGGTACCGTGGGCGCGCGCCACTGAACTGGGTGCTGGTTAATGGCGAAACAGAAACCGGCGTGACACTGCACAAAATGATTAGCCGGGCTGATGCCGGGGACATTATTGCGCAGGCTGTTGTTGCCATTGCCCCAGAAGATAACGCACTGAGCCTGCATCACAAACTCACGGCTAAGGCTCGTGAGTTGTTGAACGATGTTCTGCCAAAAATTAGCGCGGGGAATGCACCTGGTCGCGCGCAGGATGACAGCCAGGCCAGTTATGTCGGTCGCCGCACACCGGAAGATGGCCGTCTGGACTGGAGCCGGGATGCCAAAGATTTACACAACCTGGTGCGTGCTGTTGCTCACCCCTGGCCCGGGGCATTCAGCTATGCCGGGATAACCCGCTTTGTGGTCTGGTCATCCCGTCTGGTTGATGGCTACCCTGCAGCGCGTGCGGGCAAGGTGTTATCTACCTCACCGCTGGTCGTCGCCTGTGGTTCCGGTGCACTGGAAATTGTCACCGGGCAGGCAGACAACGGGGTGTATATGCAAGGTGGGCAACTGGCCCAGACACTGGGTTTAGTTGAAGGCGCTATTTTAAGCCATGCGCCTGTCGTTGCTGCAAAACGTCGTACCCGGGTACTGATTCTTGGGGTTAACGGGTTTATTGGCAACCACCTGACTGAACGCCTGTTGCAGGATGAAAACTACGAAATCTTCGGGCTGGATATAGGTTCTGATGCTATCAGCCGCTTCCTCGATAACCCGCGTTTCCACTTTGTTGAAGGGGATATCAGTATTCATTCTGAGTGGATCGAGTACCACATTAAGAAGTGCGATGTTGTGCTGCCGCTGGTTGCAATTGCCACGCCAATTGAATATACCCGTAACCCACTGCGTGTATTTGAACTGGATTTTGAAGAGAACCTGAAAATTATCCGTGATTGCGTGAAATACAAAAAACGCATTATTTTCCCGTCTACTTCAGAAGTGTATGGCATGTGCACCGATCCGGTGTTCGATGAAGACCACTCGAACCTTATCGTTGGGCCAATTAACAAACAGCGCTGGATTTACTCTGTGTCCAAGCAATTACTCGACCGGGTGATTTGGGCTTACGGTGAGAAAGAAGGTCTGCGCTTTACCCTGTTCCGCCCGTTTAACTGGATGGGGCCACGTCTGGATAACCTGAATGCCGCGCGTATTGGTAGTTCTCGTGCTATCACACAGTTGATTCTGAACCTGGTTGAAGGCTCGCCTATCAAGCTTATTGATGGTGGTCGCCAGAAACGTTGTTTCACCGATATCAGCGATGGTATTGAGGCATTGTTCCGGATTATCCAGAACAAAGATGATAAATGTGACGGGCAGATTATCAACATTGGTAACCCGGAAAACGAAGCCAGTATTAAAGAACTGGCGGAGATGTTGCTGGCAAGCTTCGAGCGGAATCCACTGCGCAAACATTTCCCTCCATTTGCCGGTTTCCGTGAGGTAGAAAGCAGCACCTATTACGGTAAAGGCTACCAGGATGTTGAACACCGTAAACCCAGTATTCGTAACGCACAACGTCTGTTGGGGTGGACACCTGGCGTAGAAATGGAACGCACCATTGATGAAACGCTGGATTTCTTCCTGCGCACGGTGGAACTTCCGGAAGAGAAGGCATGAAACGCGTAGGTTTGCGAATTGATGTCGATACCCTGCGAGGAACCCGTGACGGGGTTCCTCGTCTACTGGAAAGCCTGGCCCGGTACCAAATACAGGCCAGTTTTTTCTTTAGCGTGGGGCCGGATAACATGGGCCGCCATTTGTGGCGGCTGGTAAAACCCAAATTTCTGTGGAAGATGCTGCGTTCACGCGCGGCTTCTTTGTATGGGCTGGATATCCTGCTGGCTGGTACCGCCTGGCCGGGAAAACTGATTGGTAAGGCTAACCAGCAAGTGATTCGTGAAACTGCCCGGCACCATGAAGTGGGTCTGCATGCGTGGGATCATTTTGCCTGGCAAACCTGGGCGGGTGTGTGGTCACAGGAAAAACTCGCAGACCATATTCGCCAGGGCAAAGACGCGCTGGAGCAGATTATTGGTGCGCCGGTTACCTGCTCCGCAGTGGCTGGCTGGCGTGCCGACCAGCGTGTAGTGGCCGCCAAACAACCGTTCGGCTTCCTCTACAACAGTGATTGCCGCGGTCGTATGCCGTTCACGCCAGTGCTGGATGATGGCTCCCGGGGGACAGTGCAAATCCCGGTCACCCTGCCAACCTGGGATGAAGTGGTTGGCCAGTCTGTTGATGCTTCAGGTTTTAACCGGTTTTTACTGGATAAAATTCACGCTGATAAAGGAGTGCCGGTTTACACCATTCATGCTGAGGTTGAAGGGATTATTTTTAACCCGCTCTTCGAACAACTTCTTGACCAGGCCCGGCGTGAGGGCATTGAGTTTTGCCCACTTTCCGCTTTATTGCCTGAAGATAGCTCGCTGTTACCTGCCGGGCAAATCTACCGAAATGAAATTGCTGGCCGTGAAGGCTGGCTGGGATGCCAACAACCTGTTTAACGGTAATCTTGATGAAATCAACAAAGACTCTGTTTGTGCTGCTGGCCTGCTACGCATTGTATTACCTGTTGCCCCTTGAGTTCCGCCTGTTATGGCAACCTGATGAAACGCGCTATGCCGAAATCAGCCGTGAACTGCTGGCGGCAGGAAACTGGGTGGATCCCCATTTTCTGGGAGTGCGTTATTTCGAAAAACCGATTGCCGGGTACTGGATCAATAACCTGAGCCAACTGTTATTTGGTCATAATAATTTTGCGGTGCGGTTTGGTTCGGTTTTTTCCATTACACTCAGTGCGCTGATGGTGGTCTGGCTGGCGAAACGAATCTGGAAAGATACCGCCACAGCCGTGATGTCCGGCGTTATTTTTCTCACCTGCTTTTTGGTGTATGGCATTGGGACCTATGCGGTTCTCGACCCAATGATAACGTTGTGGCTGACTGCGGCAATGTGCAGTTTCTGGATTGCCAGTGAAGCGCAGACCACCAGGGGAAAAATCGGTGGCTACCTGTTACTTGGCCTGACCTGTGGTATGGGCGTGATGACCAAAGGTTTCCTGGCACTGGCTGTGCCGGTGATAGGGGTTTTACCCTGGGTGGCTGTGCATAAACGCTGGAAAGAAGTGTTGATATTCGGACCGCTGGCAGTAATCAGCGCCACGTTAATTACACTGCCCTGGGCACTGGCCATCGCTCGTCTGGAGCCTGATTTTTGGCACTATTTCTTTTGGGTGGAACATATTCAGCGTTTTGCTGAGAGCAACGCCCAGCATAAAGCACCATTTTGGTACTATCTGCCTTTCATACTGGCCGGTACGCTGCCCTGGCTCGCTTATCTGCCAGGCGCACTGAAAGCCGGTTGGGTAAAGCGACACAGCCATTCTGGCGCGGTTTATTTGTTGGGCTGGGTGGTGATGCCGATTCTCTTTTTCAGTATCGCTAAAGGGAAATTGCCCACCTATATTCTCCCTTGCTTTGCCCCATTAGCCATTCTGCTGGCTCATTATGCCCAGGCGGCCTCGCCAGCTATTCGTCGTCTGAATGGCTGGATTAATATCGGCTTTGGGGGCGTGTGTGTGCTGGCGGTACTGGCAGTGCTGGCGCCTTTTGGTCTGGCAAAACACCCGCTCTACCAAACCACCGAGTTGTTTAAAGTGTTTTGTGCTGTGCTCGCCTTTGTATGTTGGGCGCTGGTTGGCTGGATTTCTTCCCGTGGCTGGCAACCACGCTGGCAACTGGCCGCATTATGCCCACTCGGGCTGGCGTTATTGATAGGTGCGGCGATCCCGGATCAGGTTATTGACTCTAAACAACCGCAAGCCTTTGTGGAAAATGTCCAAAGCGAACTGGCGGGAAGCCGCTATATTCTGAGTAATAATGTGGGAACGGCTTCTGCGATTGCCTGGAGCTTAAAGCGCAGTGATATCAATATGTATGGCTCTCCGGGTGAACTGCAGTATGGCATGAGCTACCCGGATGCCCAGGGGCGGTTGGTACAAACGGCGGACTTCCCCGCCTGGCTCAGCCAGCACCGCCAGCAAGGTAGTGTTGCACTGGTGATGCTGCTTTCGCGGCACGAAGTTGTTGGTGAGCAGGCTGTCCCCAAACCAGATGCGATTGTTCATCAGGGGCGCTTTGTCCTTTATCTGTATCACCAAAAATAATGGGTATTAGCGGAATAATTATTGCCAGCCTGCTCAGTTGCCTGGGGCAACTATGTCAAAAACAGGCAGCCTGTTTACCTTCAGGTTCAGCCGGGCGCCATCGTGCCTGGCTGTGGTTATTTATGGCGCTGGTCGCAATGGGGCTGGGGCTACTGGTGTGGCTGGTGGTACTGCAGTCAGTGCCGGTTGGCCTGGCTTACCCTATGATGAGCCTGAACTTTATCTGGGTTTCTTTGGCGGCACACTGGATCTGGGGCGAGCGTTTAACACCGCGGCACTGGCTGGGTATTGTACTGATTATTCTTGGAATTATTTTGCTGAGCGGTGGCGTGTAATGGGGTATTTGCTGGCTTTATGTAGCGTGTTATTAGTCACCGCGGCTCAACTGGCAATGAAGCTGGCTATGAGCCGTTTACCGGCCGTCTGGCCATTGCCTGATTTTCTTCTGGCTATGCTTCATATTGCACCAGGTAGCCTGTGGCTGGTGGCGGGGATTGGTGGCTATCTGGCTTCCATGGTGTGCTGGTATGGCGCACTGAAGAAACTGCCATTGAGTAAAGCCTATTCTCTGTTAAGCCTGAGCTACATATTAGTGTGGGCTGCGGCGATTTGGTTGCCCGGCTGGCACGATACCTTCTCCTGGCTCAATTTGCTGGGTGTGTTATCCATTATGGCAGGTGTTACGCTGGTTATCTGGCCGGGGAAAACTGTGGTGCGCCGCCAGCAGTAATTCACACCGAATAATCGAAGAAACCCATGTATTTTCAGGGTATAGTGAATTACCTGGTAACTTATATTTCCGGTAACCTGCCATGTCAGCCCCTGTTTCAGAAGCCCCGCTCAGTGGTGCGCGCCTGAATTTGCGCATCGGCTCCATCGTTATGTTCAACTTTGCCAGCTACCTTACAATTGGCCTGCCCCTGGCCGTGTTACCGGGCTATGTCCATGACGTTATGGGGTTCAGTGCTTTCTGGGCTGGCCTGGTTATCAGCCTGCAATATTTTGCGACCTTACTTAGCCGCCCGCACTCTGGCCGTTCGGCTGACCGCTTTGGCCCCAAACGCGTGGTTATTCTTGGGTTATGCGGTTGCCTGCTTAGTGGCGCATGTTACCTGCTGGCCGCTAATCTTGAACACCTGCCTGCCGTGAGCCTTGCCGCATTGTGCCTGGGGCGGGTTATTCTCGGCCTTGGGCAAAGTTTTGCCGGTACAGGGTCAACTTTGTGGGGCGTGGGGGTGGTTGGTTCTGCGCAAATAGGCAAAGTGATTTCGTGGAATGGTATTGCCACTTATGGCGCCATGGCGCTGGGGGCCCCGCTCGGTGTATGGATTTACCACTTGGGTGGGTTGTTTCTGCTGGCAGTGGTGATTATGGGCGTGGCATTGCTGGCAATCTTGCTGGCGCTTCCCCGTCCTCATGTGAAGGCCAGTAAGGGAAAACCGCTGCCTTTTCGCGCCGTGCTGGGCAAAGTATGGGTGTATGGTTTGGTTCTGGCACTGGGGTCGGCCGGTTTTGGGGTTATCGCCACTTTCATTACGCTGTTTTTTCAGGCGAAAGGGTGGTCTGATGCCGCCTTTGCTCTAACGTTGTTCAGCAGTGCATTTGTTGGGGCACGGTTGTTATTTCCCAATGCCATTAACCGCCGGGGTGGTGTGTTTGTCGCAATGTGCTGTCTGAGCATAGAGATTGTGGGTTTGGTGCTGGTAGGGTTCTCAATGTCCCCCTGGGTGGCGAACATGGGAGCTTTACTGGCGGGCGCCGGGTTCTCGCTGGTCTTTCCTTCATTGGGTGTGGTGGCGGTCAAAGCCGTGCCGCAACCAAATCAGGGGAGTGCGTTGGCGACCTATACCGTATTTATGGATATGTCTTTGGGGATTACCGGGCCACTTGCCGGATTAGTGATGGCATGGGCGGGTATTCCGGCTATCTACTTTGGTGCGGCCGGGCTTTCGGGAATCGGGTTGTTGCTAACCTGGCGAATGAAAAACCGGCCCGCATTACAGGCCGGCTAATCGTAAGGCGTTATTTCACTTCAACACTGCCGATAATATTATTCGCAACAACCTGCGATTGCTGCTGATTGTTTGCAGGCAGGGTTACTTGCATGGTGACCAGTTTATTGTCCACATTACCCAGCAGAACAGAAGACCAGGCTGTGTGGCCTTTTGCTGAGATAATGCTGTCGAGTTGCTGGAAAGTATGACCATGTAATTCTACAGACTTGTTGGCGATAACCTGTAGTTGCGGGTCGCGGTCACGTTGTTCATTTTCCAGGCGCTTGCCCAGTACATCCAGTGCATCCACACTCTTATCGCCCACAATCACAATGACTGCGGATTGCCCGGTTGGATCAGAGTACACATGCAAATTATTGGCCTGAGTGCCCAGTTTCCCGCTCTGGTCGCTCATATCCGCCGGTAAGGTGAAATTCAGCTTGCCTTCGAGTAACGAGACCGTGTTGCTCTGTGCTTTTTGACTCTGGGCAGCATTATTTGCTGTTGGCGTATTGCTGTCTTTATTGTCACAAGCTGCCAGCCCACAGACCAGCAGGCCAATACCGACATATTTTACCAGGTTGCGCATTGACATCTTCCTTTGAGTTAAACAGCCATGATGGCTATCCGCCCAGTTTACCACAAGAAAAAAGCGCGTCCCTTAATGGACTTGCAACACTGTTAAATCAGATTTGTCTGCCAGCTTTTTCAACACCACATTGAGCAGTACACCATAGGCGGGCAGGAAGAAGACCATACTGATAAGAACCTTGAAGCTGTAGTCTACCAGTGCAATTTCGACCCAGTGTTGTGCCATAAATGGATCCGGGCTGTGCCAAAACGCAATAAAGAAAAATGCCAGGGTATCGCTGATATTGCCTAAAAAGGTGGATGCCGTGGGTGCCAGCCACCAGTAATGGCTCTGGCGCAGGCGGTTAAAGACATGAACATCCAGAATTTGCCCCAGAGCGTAGGCCATAAAACTCGCGGCAGCAATACGGGCAACGAACAGATTGAAATGCCCCAGCGCACTAAACCCTTGCCAGGCACCATCGGCAAACAGCGAGGAGATAACATAGGAAATCAGTAATGAAGGAACCATTACAGCAAAAATAATCCGCCGGGCCAGTGGCGCGCCAAAAATACGCACGGTCAGGTCAGTTGCCAGAAAAATAAACGGGAAGGTGAAGGCACCCCAGGTGGTGTGAAAACCAAACACGGAAACCGGGAGCTGTACCAGGTAGTTGCTGGAGGTAATCACCAGCAGGTGGAACAACGAAAGCCAAAAAAGCGCATGCATGCGCTGGATTGCGGTAAAACGAATCATCAATGTCACCTTTTTGTTTGCTGGGGTGAGGGAACCCAGTCACTGGTTTGCCTGGCACAATATGCGCCATAGCGAGGAAAACCGCCGAATGATACGCAGTTGAGCAAGTTTTGCAATGGTTAATTTTAACGCAATCGTTCACGCTGCTTGCGCTGTTGCGTGCTCTGCGTAAACTAGAGCGCCTGAGACTTACAGGCAGAGACTCGCACGGTTTTGCTGTAAGGTGCATCGTAATAAATGGTAAATCAGAATCCTGATTTACCACTCTGTTCTTTTAAAAAACCATGATAGCTGGCTGGTATACTCTGGCTTATCAACTGCCTGGTTTTATGACTTTTTAGAGAAAACTATGTCAAATCTGTTTTCCAGCCCTGACCATACGCTTGATGCGCAAGGGCTGCGTTGCCCGGAACCGGTAATGATGGTGCGCAAAACGGTACGTGGTATGCAAACCGGTGAAACATTGCTGATCCTGGCCGACGACCCGGCAACCACTCGCGATATTCCCGGTTTTTGTCGGTTTATGGAGCACGAGCTGGTAGCCCAGAGCACAGAAACCCTGCCCTACCGCTACCTGCTGCGTAAACAACACTGATTCTGTTACCGGGCGCGCTGGCGTAACAGCCGCAAGGCATTTAATGTCACCAGCGCCGTAGCGCCGGAATCCGCCAGCACAGCCATCCACAACCCGGTAATACCCAATAAACTGGTGACCAGAAAGATACCCTTCAGGCCAAGGGCGAGGGTGATGTTCTGGCGGATATTGTTGTGCGCAGCGCGTGCCAGACGAATCATGTCGGGTAAAGCACTAAGGTTGCTGTGAGTTATGGCGGCATCAGCGGTTTCCAGCGCGACATCGGTTCCGTTCCCCATGGCAATGCCTGTCGTTGCGGCCTTCATTGCCGGAGCGTCATTGATACCATCTCCTACCATGGCGATGGTACCCTGTTCGCGCAGACGAGCTACCGCTGCCACTTTATCGGCGGGTAATAAACCAGCCTGAAATTCAAGCCCGGTTTCCTGGGCAATAGCGGCTGCGGCTCGTGGGTTATCGCCGGTTAACATCGTGCCACGGATCCCCATACTCTCCAGCCTGGCAATGGCATCACGGGCATCCTGGCGTAGGGTATCCTGCAGGGCAAAGTAGCCCAGTAATTGATGGGAAGTGAGTGCTACAACCAGAATCAATGTTCGCCCGGCTGTTTCCTGTGCAGTGATGGCTGCGCTGTGTTGTGGTGTGAGAACACCACCGGGTGCGGCATCTGGCGCGCACAGAAAATAATCTTCACCGTTAATCTGTGCCTGAATACCCTTGCCAGGAATGACCCGCTGATTGAGGGCTTCGGGAAGAACCAACTGTTGCTGTTGGGCGGCGGCTACAATCGCCTGTGCCAGTGGATGCGTGGCACCTTGTTCAACAGTTGCTGCCAGGCGCAATAATTCATTTTCACTGATTTCAGCGCAGATTTCAGTGTGAACAATTGATGGTTTGCCCAGGGTTAATGTTCCGGTTTTATCAAAGGCGATATGGCGTACGGTGCCCAGTTGCTCCAGTGCTGCGCCGCCTTTAATCAAAGCGCCAAAACGTGCACCTGCTGCCAACGCAGAGGTAATGGCCGCTGGAGTGGAAATGACCAGCGCGCAGGGGCAACCAATTAATAGCAAGGTCAGCCCTTTATAAATCCATTCCTGCCAGGGCGCTGCAAACAGCAAAGGCGGAAGTAATGTTGTCAGGAGTGCCAGCAGGATAACCAGCGGTGTGTAAACCCGACTGAAGCGGTCAATAAAACGCTCGACTGGCGCTTTACGGCTTTCCGCCTGTTCAATCAGGTTGAGAATTCGGTCGATGGCATTCTCTCCCGGGCGGGATACGACGGTGAGTGTTACCCGGTTCTCCACACTGGTACTCCCCGCAGGTACAACATCATGTTGCCGGTGAACGACAGGAACAGATTCGCCAGTAAGCGCACTTTCATCGAAGCTGGCGATATCATCATTTAATGTACCGTCTGCCGGAAGCCGCCCGCCTGCGGCGATTTCAATAATATCGCCTGGGCGCAACGATTCTGCCGGAACTGTCTCTCGCAGCCCATTTTGCAGGCGCGTGGCGGTATCGGGTTTTAACGCCATGAGCGCACTGACACCACTGCGGGCTCGTTGTGCGGCGTAACCTTCCAGGTGCTCGCCCAGCATAAATAGCAGCAGAACCATTGCAGCCTCAGCCGTGGCGCCAATAAATAACGCCCCAAGGGCAGCAACTGTCATCAGGGTTTCAATACTGAATGGACTGCCGGTTTTTATGGATTTAAACGCCTGGCGGGCAATTGGCCACAGGCCAACCAGCGTGGTCAGGATAAAGGCTACCTGTCCGGCTATGGGTGAAAATGCGCGAACAGCCCAACTACAGAGCATCATGGCGGTTAGCACAAACAATGGCAGATAATCGCGCCATGTGTGGGTTGACACGGCGGGACGGGTATTGCTGTGTAAACGGTAACCCGCGTTATTGACCACACGCTCAACCTGTTTGCGAATATCGCTATCGGCATCTACAACCAGTTTTTCACTGGAGAATACGACCTGCACCTGCTTTGCTTCACTGAGCTGGCGTACGGCCGTCTCAACTTTTCTGGCGCAGGCTGCGCAGTCCATTCCTTCCACTCGCCATTGAAAACGCTGGCTGGCTGCCTGCATTTTGCCGGCTTCGGATTCAGCATTTGCTGTTGCGGCACAACAGGCCGTTTTACCTTGGCAACAGGAGGATTGTTCTGCCGATGACGCAACAGGCTTAAGCCGGGCAGTACTCAATGACGGAACCTGGCGCTGGGATGAAGTGGGTGGCGGTGAAATACGCATACAGTCTCCGGTAAAAAAGCAGGGCCTGTATTAATGCTAAACTCTGGAGTCAACTCCAGAGTCAAGTAAAAAATGCGTTCACCTTTGCTAACGGAAAAGGGGAAAACTGTCTTACGCTTTCCCATTGCCATTTTACAGATAGAGCGAGCGAACAATTAAGAAATGCCCGGCGAAATAGAATGCCGCAGTTATTGCCCGGCCTGCAGTAAAACGCCGCCTGAAGTGGCTGAATAGCCAGATGCTATGGCTGATTAACAACAACGCTGTACCAACAAAGGCCGAAAAGCGGGTATCCACCGGGCGGGCAAAGTAGAGCTCTGCCGCCAGCCATACCATGACCAGTGTCATCCCCACAAACGCACAGACAGGCCAGCGCAGTTCTCCTAATTTGCTCCAGACAACTGCCAGTAACAGGGCACCCAAAACTGCCAGCACTACCGGCACTGGCCACCAAAAACTGAAGCTCATCTGGCTGGCGAACCAGACTGTATAGAGCAGGTGCGACAGAAAGAACGCACTAAGGGCATAAATAAAGCGCTGGGTGGGCAGCAGCAGTAAGGCATCTCCTGCCATAGAAGCCACCACTCCGGCCAGCACAAGGTAGCTCATTAAATTAAACATGGGAGCTTGCCAGGCCAGCAGTAGCAACAGTAACAACGTGACGGGTTTAAACAGCCAGCGTTGCCATCCAGGACCGCGGTAGGACGCATCAACATACAGCCAACCAGAAAAACACACTGCAATAAATGACCAAAGCATAGTCACTCTCCCTGTCTGGATTGATGGGCTAAAAAAAAAGGGCTGGCGCATATACCTGTGCGACCTTTCCTTGTTAAAGTCTGGGCGGCAAAGTGCCTGGCTGACAACGCCACTAAGCACAGAGTAGTCTGAAACTCGTTGTATCACTGGGGAAAGGTATGAGTAAACCGCCATTTTTTTTCGTTGCTGTTATTGCGGTAATCGTGGTTCTTGCTTCGTTACGTTACTTGCAGCAGCGCCGCCAGGATGCCGAAAATGACAGAGCGCCAGTCAGTCTTAAAACGATGGTGGTGTCCAGTAAGCGGGAAGTGCCGGTAACGAAACGGCGTTCACGCGAACAACAAGTTTCCTCGCCTGCGGATACTGTGCGCTATGAGATGGGGTTTCGTGCGCCGCAGGGTGGTGTGGAAATGCGCTTTCGGGTAACGGCGCAGCAATACCACGCCGTGTCCGTTGGCGACCATGGTACGTTGCATTACCAGGGCACCCGGTTTCTGGAATTTACGCCAGCCCCATGAATACAGGCATCATGGTTTTTTTTGTTGTTTCTTTTGCCAGGCCAGCAATTCGAATACGCCGAACAAAAAGATGCGTGTTTGCTGCAATGTGCCGATTTTTGGGGAGTCTTTACCCTGGCTTGCTTTCAACAAAGTGACTTGCAGGCCATGCATAAAAAACGTGAAAACCATCGCCACATTCATAAAGTAGTTCAGCGGCTTAGGAAAGGGGTGGATCAAGTTCAATACCATAAACCCCCACACGCCGAGCATCAGCAGGCGGCCCAGATTAATCAGCATTCTGTTCTCCTTGTGCTTTGCGCAAGTAAAGGCGATAGGCCACTTGCCCGGCCGTTTTTTCGCGGTGTAATTCCCAGTTACCAGGCACTGCGGGTAACCCATGCTCTGATTCGCTCTCAATATAAATCACTGCATCTGGGGCCAACCAGTTATTGTGTTCCAGTAATTGCAATGTCTCTTCCAGCAGCCCTTTACGAAACGGAGGGTCGACAAACACGATATTGTGCGGTGAACCGGGTTGTGCAAGGTGTGCCAGTGTATTGGCCGCCAGCACTTTACCGTTACTGGCATTGAGTGTTGCCAGGTTTTTTTGCAACTGTGTAGCTACGCTGCGTTCCAGTTCAAGCAATGTCGCACTGGCCGCGTAGCGGGATAACGCTTCAAGACCCAGTGCGCCACTTCCGGCAAAACAATCGAGGCAGTGCGCATCAACAATATAGGGTGCCAGCCAGTTAAACACTGTCTCCCGCACCCGGTCTGTGGTGGGACGCAGGCCGGGGCTGTCTGGCACCGGGAGTTTACGCCCCCGCCATTGCCCGCCAATAATACGTATCTGGCCGGCGCCGTTAGTTTGTTTTTTCTTCATAAATCGCACTGAGCTTAAGGATGTTGCGGCTATTCTAGCGGCGAGCGCGCAATGGGGAAACCTCCATCCATTCCGGCTATGTGATTAACCTGCTGCATTTTGCAGCCAGCCTTGCGGGATAGCATCTGCCGGAGTGCTCACTTGACGGGAAAGTGATAGACTGTCTCATTCAATTATTTCCATTTTGGGTCCCTGCTGAAGGCATGCGGGGCATCGCCATGAATCAGCAGCGAGGAGTGTGGTCGCCGATGGCAAAAGAAAAAAAACGTGGCTTGTTTTCCTGGCTGGGCTTTGGCCAGAAGGCTGCGGAAGAAGAACAAAAACAGGATGTTGCTGAGCAGGACGTAACCCCCCGGGAAGACGACGCAGCGGCTGCGCTACAGGGCAGTGACAGTGTGGTGGGCGCAGAGCAGGCGGCAGAGCCTGAAGCGGCTGCACCCGCTGAAGATGCACATGCGCGCAATGTGGCAGAACTGGCTACAGAAAGTGAAACCGGCGTATCTGCTGAACTGACGTCATCGCCCGATAATGCCAGTGAAGAACACCTTGTTGAAGAAAAGGTTGTTGAAGACGAGGCTGTTGAAAAGGATGCGGAAGATGCTGGTGTTGAGCATTCAACGCCAGTAACAACCGCTGAGGCAGTGGAAGATACCGACAACATGGTTGCTGCCGGTGTAGTTGAGCAGGTTGCGGAAGCCGCACAGCTTCCTGCAGAAGCAGAAGCAGAAGCAGAAGCAGAAGCAGAAGCAGAAGCAGAAGCAGAAGCAGAAGTACCCTCTGAACCCATTGAGCAGGAAAAACCCACTAAAGAAGGTTTCTTTGCCCGCCTGAAACGTAGCCTGGTTAAAACGCGCCAGAATCTGGGTTCCGGATTTATCTCCTTGTTCCGCGGCAAAAAAATCGATGATGATTTGTTCGAGGAACTGGAAGAACAACTGCTCATCGCGGATGTTGGGGTGGAAACCACTCGTAAAATTATCACCAACCTTACGGAAGGCGCTTCCCGGAAACAACTGCGTGATGCAGAAGCCCTGTACGGGTTACTGAAAGAAGAGATGGCGGAAATCCTGGTAAAAGTAGACCAGCCGCTGGATATCGAAGGGAAAACACCGTTTGTTATTCTGATGGTTGGGGTGAATGGCGTAGGCAAGACCACCACCATTGGTAAACTGGCGCGCCAGTTCCAGCAGCAGGGCAAATCAGTGATGCTGGCGGCAGGGGATACTTTCCGTGCGGCGGCTGTAGAGCAGTTGCAGGTTTGGGGTCAGCGTAATGATATTCCGGTGATTGCACAACACACGGGCGCGGATTCCGCTTCGGTGATTTTTGATGCCATTCAGGCAGCGAAGGCTCGTCATGTTGATGTGCTGATAGCCGACACCGCCGGTCGCTTACAGAATAAAGCGCACCTGATGGAAGAGCTGAAAAAGATTGTCCGGGTGATGAAAAAGCTCGATGAAAGTGCACCCCATGAAGTGATGCTGACAATTGATGCCAGTACCGGGCAAAATGCAGTCAGCCAGACGAAGCTGTTCCATGAAGCAGTAGGTCTGAGTGGCATCACGCTCACGAAGCTTGATGGTACTGCGAAAGGGGGAGTTATCTTCTCGGTTGCTGACCAGTACAGCATTCCAATTCGCTATATTGGGGTGGGTGAACGTATTGAAGACCTGCGTCCGTTTAAAGCGGACGATTTTATTGAGGCATTATTTGCCCGAGAGGATTAAAGATGATTCGCTTTGAACATGTCAGCAAAGCTTATCTCGGAGGAAGACAGGCGTTGCAGGGCGTATCGCTCCATATGCAACCAGGCGAGATGGCATTTCTGACCGGGCACTCTGGCGCCGGGAAGAGTACATTGCTCAAGCTCATTTGTGGCATTGAACGCCCGAGTGCGGGAAAGATCTGGTTTAGCGGGCATGAGATCAGCAGGCTGAAAAATCGGGAAATCCCGTTTCTGCGCCGCCAGATTGGCATGATCTTCCAGGATCACCACCTGCTCATGGACCGCACTGTGTTTGACAACGTCGCTATCCCGCTGATTATCGCTGGAGCCGGGGTGGAAGATATCCGCAGGCGGGTTAGTGCAGCGCTGGATAAAGTCGGTCTGCTGGACAAAGCGAAAAATTTCCCTATCCAGTTATCTGGTGGTGAACAGCAGCGCGTCGGTATTGCCCGGGCGGTGGTGAATAAGCCTGCCGTTTTGCTGGCGGACGAACCCACCGGTAACCTGGATAATGCATTGTCGGAAGGCATTCTGCGTCTGTTCGAAGAATTTAACCGCGTTGGGGTGACGGTATTGATGGCAACCCATGATACGGCGTTGATTGACAGCCGCCCTTACCGGGTGCTGACACTTAGTGACGGGCATTTGCATGGAGGCGTTGCGGGTGAATAAGCATGATGCGCTGAAGCGTATACGTCGCTTCGGCAATAAATTGCAGGACTTTAAGGACCGGGCGGCCAAAAGCGCAACACCGGCTTCCCGTAATGTGAAAGCCCGCCATAAAGGGGGCAATAAACGAGGGAAGCCGGGTAACCGTAATGTATTTAATGAACAGGTGCGTTACGCCTGGCAGGGGGCACTGGCTGACCTGCGCAGTAAACCTTTTGCCACATTTCTGACGGTAATGGTGATTGCCATTTCACTGACGTTACCCAGTGTATGCTATATCATTTACAAAAATGTCAGTGAAGCAGCAAGCCAGTATTACCCTTCGCCACAAATTACTGTGTATTTCGAGAAAACACTCGACGATAACGCGGCACAGCAAGTGGTGGGGCAAATCCAGGCAGAGCCTGGCGTCGATAAAGTCAACTATCTGACGCGCGATGAAGCGCTGGGTGAGTTCCGTAACTGGTCTGGTTTTGGTGGCGCGCTGGATATGCTAGAAGAAAACCCACTGCCAGCAGTGGCTGTTGTGGTGCCCAAAATTGATTTTCAGAATACGCAATCTCTGACTACGCTTAAAGACCGTATTTCCCGTATCCATGGTATAGATGAAGTGCGTATGGATGACGGGTGGTTTACACGCCTGGTCGCTATTACCCAGTTGGTAGGCAATGTTTCGGCCATGATTGGTATTCTGATGGTTGCGGCAGTCTTCCTGGTGATTGGTAACAGTGTGCGCCTCAGTATCTTTGCCCGGAGAGATACTATCAATGTACAAAAATTGATTGGTGCAACTGATGGTTTTATTCTGCGACCATTTTTGTATGGTGGTGCCTTGCTGGGCTTCAGTGGCGCATTTTTATCGCTGATACTGTCTGAGGTATTAGTGTTGCGTCTTGCGTCTGCTGCCGGAGATGTGGCGAAAGTATTTGGCACGACATTCAGTATCAGCGGGTTTTCCTTTGATGAAGCCCTGTTGTTATTGTTGGTGGCAGCAATGATCGGGTGGGCAGCGGCATGGCTGGCAACAGTTCAGCATTTACGCCACTTTACGCCCGATTAAAAAAATTCTGGTATACTCTCCCATTGCCTGCGAGAAATCGCAGCCGGGAGAGAGACGTAATGAATAACCCGGCGTCACTTTTCCGGATGTTCATACCTGTGTCACACTTTGTGTGTAAAATATTCACAAATCATATGTGAACTTGTGGATAACTTTATTGTCATAGCTAAGGTGTGAATGATAGTCTCGTTATTCAACACGCTTTGGTAAAAGCATGACTGCCTGACAGGGGTATGCTCAATACCAGGCGACAGGTGATGTGAGGATTTGAATGACCAAAGAAATGCAAAATTTAGCTTTAGCCCCGGTAGGCAATCTGGAATCGTATATCCGGGCGGCCAATACCTGGCCGATGTTATCGGCAGATGAAGAACGGGAGCTGGCTGAACGGCTGCATTACCAGGGTGATCTGGAAGCAGCTAAAAAGCTGATTCTGTCGCACCTGCGCTTTGTTGTTCATATTGCGCGCAACTATTCCGGTTATGGTCTGCCACAGGCTGACCTCATTCAGGAAGGCAATATCGGGCTGATGAAAGCGGTGCGCCGCTTTAACCCGGATGTAGGTGTGCGCCTGGTATCATTTGCAGTGCACTGGATCAAAGCTGAGATCCATGAATATGTGCTGCGCAACTGGCGTATCGTGAAAGTAGCAACAACCAAAGCGCAACGTAAACTGTTCTTTAACCTGCGTAAAACGAAACAGCGTTTAGGCTGGTTTAACCAGGATGAAGTCGAAATGGTTGCCCGCGAACTGGGCGTTACCAGTAAAGATGTGCGTGAAATGGAATCACGTATGGCAGCCCAGGATATGACCTTCGATATGCCAGGCGATGATGATTCTCATGACAGCCAGCCAATGGCTCCGGTCCTCTACCTGCAGGATAAATCTTCAAACTTTGCCGATGGCATTGAAGATGATAATTGGGAATCACATGCCGCCGATAAACTCACTCTGGCGCTGGAAGGCCTGGATGAGCGTAGCCAGCAAATTATTCGGGCTCGTTGGCTGGATGAAGACAACAAGAGCACATTGCAGGAACTGGCAGATCAGTATGGTGTCTCTGCTGAGCGTGTTCGCCAGCTTGAAAAGAACGCCATGAAAAAACTGCGAGCAGCTATCGAAGCCTGATTGGCACCGAACACAATCACCCCGTTTGCTACCCGGCAGACGGGGTTTTTTTATGCCGGTCATTCAGCCCCTGGTGGGTAATTCCAGTTCCGGACAAGCCCGGTGTATGCAGGGCAGTAACTTCAGAAATGCGCGTTCCATTTCCTCTTCGGGCACACAGGCAAACCCCATCAACAGCCCCTTATGTACCCGTGTTCCGAAGTAATAACGGGATAGCGGCCGCACCAGAATCCCCTGCGCGCTGGCGGCCTGGGCAATCGCCACGTCATCGGCCGTTAAAGGCAGGTTTAAAATCAGGTGCAACCCGGCATTATTGTTGAAATCCCCCAGTGCCGGTTCACCTAAATAGCGAGTAATCAGCCCTGCCAGAAAAGCCCGCCTGCGTGCGTACAGTAAGCGCATCCGGCGAATATGAGCTGTGTAGTGCCCCTGGGTAATAAACTGCGCCAGCGCATTTTGTGCCAGCAAATGCCCCCCGCGGTACAATTCCCCGTGTGCGGTTTTTAATGCACTGGCAATGGCTTTGGGAAGCACCACATAGCCAAGCCGCAAGGCCGGGTAGAGGGTTTTACTGAATGTTCCAATGTAAATAACGGGCGGGTCACGAACCAGACCCTGAAGGGCGGGAATCGGCTGCCCCGAAAAGCGAAACTCACTGTCGTAATCATCTTCCACAATCCAGCTGCCACTGTAGCGCGCCAGAGCCAGTAAGCGCTGGCGGCGTTCCAGGCTCATGACTGACCCCAACGGATATTGGTGGGATGGCGTTACGAAAATCAGGCGTGGTGGCCTGCCTGTGAGTGGTGGGTCTGGTGGGTTCATGCCGTACTGGTCAACACTGACAGGCGTAATCCGGACATCATTCATCCGCAAAATATTGCGAATTCCCCAGTAAGCGGGCTCTTCAATCCAGGCATTGTCGCCGGGATTGCACAGCATGCGGCTGATTAAATCAAACGCCTGATGTATTCCTTCAGTAATCAGGATCTGGTCTGGGGAGCAGTGCACTGAGCGTGCGACACGTAAATAATCCGCCAGGGCGAGTTGCAGGTCGGGGCTGCCTCCCTGGCAACTGTAAGTCAGTTGTTGGGCACCAGGGCGGCGGCTGATCCTGGCCTGGATTTTACTGAATAGTGCATGGGGAAATGCGGTTACATCCGGTACCCCAGGAATAAACGCTCCCCACTGCTGTGGGCTTGCACTACTGTGGTTCAGTAAGGTCTGACCACGCAATGAGAAGGCCTGAGACAGATCAGAGTCTTCTTCTGAGTTAAGTATTTCTGGAGAGGAAAAAAAAGTGTCTGGCAGGGTTTGTGCGATAAAAGTACCACTTCCCTGGCGGGAAACGATATATCCCTCGGCAAGTAATTGTTCATAAACTGTTAAAATAGTGTTGCGAGAAAAGCCAAGTTGCTGTGCCAAATCCCTGGATGGGGGCAAACGGCTCATTGGTACCAGACTACCATCAAGAATAGTCAGGCGTATCGCGTTGTAGAGCTGCTTATGCAGCTTATCTTCTGGCTGTTCTGCCAAACGTATTTGCAGTAAATCACCAATCAACGAGCGCAATTGGATCCCTCAATTTTTCTTAACTGGTACTAGATTATAGGGCCATACCCTGTGTAAATAAACGTCACTGTATAAGTTTTGTTGCACATACGTGAAAGGCTACCAGCCTCAGTGACAGGAGAATTCAGGGTGAAAAATCAGCAATTAGATAAACGTCGTCAGGATGCCACACCGCGTGGCGTAGGTGTTATGTGTGGTTTTTATGCCGAAAAAGCCGAAAACGCCACACTGTGGGATGTTGAAGGTAATGAATATATTGATTTCTCCGCCGGTATCGCGGTGCTGAATACCGGCCACCGTCATCCAAAAGTGATTGCCGCAGTAGAACGCCAGCTCCAGTCATTTACCCATACGGCCTACCAGGTGGTGCCTTATGAAAGCTATGTTTCCCTGGCCGAACGTATTAACGAGCGGGTACCTGTAGAGAAACCAGCAAAAACCACTTTCTTCTCTACCGGGGCAGAAGCGGTAGAAAATGCCGTAAAAATTGCCCGCGCTTACACACGCCGCCCGGGCATTATTACCTTTTGTGGTGGGTTCCATGGGCGTACTTTCATGACGATGGCGCTGACCGGCAAAGTGGCCCCCTACAAAATTGGTTTTGGCCCGTTCCCCGGTTCTGTATTCCATGCGCAATATCCAAATGCACTGCACGGTGTGAGTGTGCAGGATGCGATGGACAGCATTGAGCGCCTGTTTAAATCCGACATCGAGCCAACCCAGGTGGCAGCCATTCTTCTGGAACCGGTCCAGGGCGAAGGCGGTTTTATCCCTGCCCCTGCTGAATTTATGCAGGCGTTACGCACACTGTGTGATGAGCATGGCATTTTGCTGATTGCCGATGAAGTGCAGTCTGGTTTTGCCCGCACTGGCAAGTTGTTCTCCATGGAACATCACAGTGTTAAACCAGATCTGATGACTATGGCAAAAAGCCTGGCTGGTGGATTCCCGCTGTCCGGAGTCGCCGGACGCGCGGAAGTGATGGATGCGCCAGGACCGGGTGGGCTTGGTGGCACTTATGCCGGTAACCCGCTGTCTGTTGCCGCCGCTCACGCTGTGCTGGATGTGATAGATGAAGAACAATTGTGCCAGCGTGCCAGTCAACTTGGCCAGCACCTGGTAGAAGTACTGACTAAAGCCCGCGAAACCTGCCCGCACATTGCTGAAATCCGTGCACAGGGCTCCATGGTTGCCGTGGAATTCCTGGATCCCCAAACCGGTAAACCGTCTGCTGATTTCACTCGGGGTGTAATGCAGCGTGCAATGAAAGAAGGCTTGCTGTTGTTGAGCTGTGGTGTGTACGGCAACGTGATTCGTTTCCTCTACCCGTTAACAATTCCTCAAACACAATTCAGTAAAGCGCTGGATATTCTGAGCCGCGCTCTGCAACAGGAGGCCGCGGCACAATGAAACTGAATAATCCTGGCTTACTTTGCCAGCAGGCACTGGTCAATGGTCAGTGGTGCAACGCGCAGGATGGGAAAACAGAGGCTGTCACGAACCCGGCAACGGGCGAAGTGATAGCACATGTTCCCCAACTGAGTACGACTGAAACGGAGCGGGCCATTACTGCTTCTCAACAGGCACAGGCGGAGTGGAAAGCGCTGACTGCCAAACAACGTGCCGGTTATATGCAGGCCTGGGCCACCGCTATTCTTGAGGCTCAGGAAGACCTGGCGCAGTTAATGACAGCAGAGCAAGGCAAGCCGCTGGCGGAATCTCGTGGTGAAGTGGCCTATGCGGCATCGTTCATCACCTGGTTTGCTGAAGAAGCAAAACGGGTAGATGGCAGTGTATTGCAGGCTCCTCAGGCCACCCAGCGCCTGGTGGTTATTAAGCAACCCGTTGGTGTGTGCGCGGCGATTACACCATGGAACTTCCCGGCCGCCATGATCACTCGCAAGGCGGCACCCGCGCTGGCCGCAGGTTGCAGCATGATTGTCAAACCCGCAGAGCAGACACCACTTACTGCACTGGCTCTGGGTAAACTGGCGCAGGATGCTGGTATTCCGGATGGCGTGTTGCAAATCGTCACGGGCGATGCAGCCCAGGTTGGCAAAGTGCTGTGCGACAGCCCAGTAGTACGCAAGCTGAGCTTCACGGGTTCCACGGAAGTGGGCCGTATTCTGATGGCTCAATGCGCGCCGACCATTAAGAAATTGTCGCTGGAGCTGGGAGGTAATGCACCCATCATCGTATTTGACGATGCGGATATTGATAACGCCGTGGCTGGCATTATGGCGTCTAAATTCCGTAACAGCGGGCAAACCTGTGTATGCGCCAACCGTGTTTATGTGCAGGACGGGGTCTATGACCAGGTTATGGACAAGCTGGTGCAGCAAGTTGAAAAGCTGACTGTGGGCGAAGGCACCAAACCGGGTACCACTCAGGGGCCGCTGATTGATAGTCAGGCTATCGACAAGGTGCAACAACACATTGCCGATGCCGTGAGTAAAGGCGCACAGGTGGTGACTGGCGGGAAACCCCATGTACTTGGCGGAACCTTTTTTGAGCCGACGGTGGTGCGCGATGTGAACAAAACCATGCGGTTTGCCACTGAAGAAACATTCGGCCCTGTCGCGCCTGTATTCCGGTTTACCACTGAAGCGGAAGTGGTGCAGATGGCGAACGACACTATTTTTGGCCTTGCAGCCTACTTTTTTACCCGCGATGCCTCGCGCCAGTGGCGTGTTTCTGAAGCGCTGGAATACGGCATGGTCGGCGTGAATACCGGTCTTATCTCAAATGAAGTCGCACCTTTTGGCGGCGTCAAACAATCTGGGCTCGGACGCGAAGGATCGCGCTACGGAATTGAGGAATATCTGGAGCTTAAGTACCTGTGTATCGATGTGAGCTGTTAATCACCATTAAAACAACCTGGACCGGTGGGGGATGCCACCGGTTATTTAAGGAAGAACTATGTCTGAGAATACTTCTTTCTCCCGGGCCTGGTCGGCTCGAGAGCGGGTTTCTGCACCCTCCAAACCCTTAAGTTTCCTCGAAGGCGTCGCCATGATTGTTGGGACCAACATCGGCGCAGGCGTCCTGTCCATCGCTTATGCATCCAGCAAAGCTGGATTCCTTTCTCTCTTGTTCTGGCTGGTTATTGTGGGCGTGTTAACCACGATTACTATGCTCTATGTTGCTGAATCTACGTTACGTACTCGTGCCCATCTCCAGCTAAGCGGCCTGGCAAAACGCTATGTCGGTGGCGTGGGTTCCTGGTTGATGTTCCTCTCTGTGTGTGTCAACAGTGTCGGGGCATTAACTGCCTATATGACCGGCAGTGGTAAACTCTTGCATTCCCTGTTAGGGGTATCACCAGCGGTGGGCAGTTTGTGTTTCTTCTTGCCTGCTGCGGGTGTGCTTTGGCTGGGGCTGAAGGCGATAGGTCGTGGTGAAAAGTTTATCAGTGTCGGTATGGTTGTGATGATAACGGTGCTGGTGGCGGCTACGTTCCTGAAAGACACCACTCAAATGCGTTTTCTGTTGGAAGGTGACTGGCGCTATATGGTGCCGGTATTTAACGTGATCGCATTCTGCTTTTCTGCGCAATATATCGTGCCGGAAATGGCCCGTGGGTTCAGCGATAAACCCGCTCAGTTGCCCAAAGCCATTATGGTGGGAATGGGGCTGACATTCGTGTTATTAACGGTGGTGCCACTTTCAGTTATTTCACTAAATGGTCTGGATGCTGTCAGCGATGTTGCCACCATTTCCTGGGGTAAGGCATTGGGGGAATGGGCTTTCTTCTCTGCCAATATCTTTGCGTTATGCGCCATGCTCACTTCGTATTGGGGGTTGGGTGGTAGCTTTCTGACTAATATCTTCGACAAATTTTCACTTGGCAGTGATACCCAGTCACTCCGTCGGTTTGGCGTAATGCTGCTGGTGGTGGTTCCGCCGTTTATTCTGGCGTACAGCGGTATGGTGTCTTTTGTTAATGCACTTTATTTTGCCGGGGTATTCAGTGGCGTTATTTTGTCGATTATGCCGATTCTTATCCTCAAAGGTGCCCGGGAGAAAGGGGATATTACCCCGGCCTGGCAGTGTGCTGATGTGATTACACACCCGGTACTCAAAGGTGTAATTGTTCTGATGTACATACTAAGCGCTCTCTACGCTATCGTTTCGGCATTAGGTTATTTACCCGCAGGTTGGTGATTTTCCACTCTCCCACTTGCTGTGTAGTGCTGGCAAGTGGGCTTTTTGCATCACAAAAGTGTTGCAGTCTGTTGAAAAATGTTATTCCAAATCCACCAAAATAAGGTATGTTCAGGCAGAGTATGCTGCATGGGCACGGGCAGCCTTACCGACAATAAAACAAATGGTGTGACAGGCGCACTTAAGCTGGCCGTTACAAAAAAGTGCCAAATACAACAAACTGCAATCACAACAAGAATGGGGAAACTCAGGATGAATATGAAGGGTAAAGCGTTACTGGCAGGGTGTATTGCTCTGGCGATGAGCGGCGTGGCAGTGGCTAAGGATATTAAAGTCGCTGTTGTGGGTGCCATGTCCGGGCCGGTAGCGCAGTATGGTGACCAGGAGTTTACCGGTGCGCGCCAGGCTATTGCAGATATTAACGCAAAAGGCGGGATTAAAGGCGACAAGCTGGTTGCCGTGGAATACGACGATGCCTGTGACCCGAAACAAGCGGTAGCCGTGGCGAACAAAGTGGTTAACGATGGCATTAAATATGTTATTGGCCACCTGTGTTCTTCTTCAACTCAGCCCGCATCTGATATCTATGAAGATGAAGGTGTGCTGATGATTACGCCTGCTGCAACAGCGCCAGAACTGACTGCTCGTGGTTATAAACTGATTCTGCGTACCACTGGTCTGGATTCTGACCAGGGGCCAACTGCGGTGAAATACATTCTGGACCACGTTAAGCCAAAACGCATTGCGGTGATCCATGACAAACAACAGTACGGTGAAGGTCTGGCCACATCAGTTCGTGATGGCCTGAAAAAAGCCGGGGCCAATGTGGTGTTTTTTGATGGTATCACTGCTGGTGAGAAAGATTTCTCCACATTGGTTGACCGTCTGAAGAAAGAAGACATCGATTTTGTTTACTATGGTGGTTATCACCCGGAAATGGGCCAAATCCTGCGTCAGTCTAAAGCTGCCGGGCTGAAAATTCAGTTTATGGGCCCGGAAGGCGTGGCGAACGTTTCTCTGTCCAATATTGCAGGCCAGGCGGCAGAAGGCATACTGGTTACCAAACCGAAGAACTACGACCAGTTGCCGGCAAACAAACCGATTGTTGCCGCTATCAAAGCCAAAAAACAGGATCCAAGTGGTGCGTTTGTATGGACCACCTACGCTGCTGTTCAGTCTCTGGCTACCGCGCTGGAAAATACCGGTGGTGGCGATACTGAAGCTATGGCTGATTACCTGAAAGCCCACGGTGCAAATACGGTCATGGGGCCGTTGTCATGGGACCAAAAAGGCGACCTGAAAGGCTTTGAATTCGGCGTGTTTACCTGGCATGCCAACGGTACAGCAACAGACGCTAAATAACGGTTGTCAGTAAAAGCGCCCTCTGTGTGAGGGCCTTGTGGGCAGGGGCAGGTTATGCACCTGCCCATTTTTATTCGGGGATGTGCCAGCCGCCTTCACGTTCGGCAAAACCCTGCGCCTGCATGAACGCATTCATTGCTTCGTAGTTTTCCACACCAACATCCGTTACCCACCAGTCGGAAACTTCCGGTAGTGCATTCAGAACTTCTTCCAGCATATATTTCCCGACACCGCGGCGACGGGTGACATCTCTGACCCGAAACGAATCCATGGTTCCCTGTGTTCCGCTGAGCGTGACCCGTGTTGCACCGAGCAGGCGTTCATTAAAACGCGCGGCGTAGACACGGTTATTGTCATCAACATTCAGTGAGGCTTCGGAATATTCAGGCCAAATTTTTGCAAGATCGATTTTATCCTGTTCACTAAATGTCTCAAGACGAATGATAGTGAGTTTCATAAGCTGCATTTCCTGGAACGAAACAGTGAGTATGTAACGCTATTTTACTGGCAACCTCTCAACATCAAAGCAGAATGCGTTCAGTTGATTCATTTGTTGAATTCTTACTGAGCGGTTTTTAAACCGTGACAATAGAAATAATCCAGTCTATATCTCTGTAATGTGCGTTATTTTGCAACTTTTTATATCAGTATTTTGTGCTGTCGTATATGGTTTTTTTTGTTTATCTCGGCCGTAATACAGAATAAAATCTCCGGTTAATCACCTGAAATATAGAGTATTTGGTGGTGTTTTAAGAAAAAATACCCCTAACTCATTACAGGGACAGGTAAAAATAGCATCGTTTATAAAAATGACAGGTCTGTTTTTAACCATAACAAAACAAAATATTCACACACAACATCACGAATGGGGATTATAAAGGATGAAAATCAACGCGAAGACACTGCTCGCCGGCATGGTTGCGCTGGCGATGTCTCACGCGGCGCTGGCGAAAGAGATAAAAATTGCGGTAATTGGCGCGATGTCCGGGCCAGTGGCGCAATGGGGCGATATGGAATTCAATGGTGCCCGCCAGGCGGTTAAAGATATTAATGCAAAAGGCGGTATTAACGGCGATAAGCTGGTTGCGGTGGAATATGACGATGCCTGTGACCCGAAACAAGCCGTTGCTGTGGCGAATAAAGTGGTTAACGAAGGCATCAAGTATGTCATTGGTCACCTCTGCTCTTCTTCCACCCAGCCTGCATCTGATATTTATGAAGATGAAGGCATTCTGATGATTACTCCCGGGGCAACAAACCCGGAGCTCACGGCGCGTGGCTACCACACTATCATGCGTACTGCCGGTCTGGATTCCTCTCAGGCGCCAACCGCTGTCAGGTATATTGTCGATAAGGTGAAACCAACACGTATTGCGGTTATCCATGATAAACAACAATACGGTGAAGGCCTGGCAACTTCAGTGCGTGATGGCCTGAAAAAAGCCGGGGCCAATGTGGTTTTCTTTGACGGCATTACCGCTGGTGAGAAAGATTTCTCCACGCTGGTGGCTCGCCTGCAAAAAGAAAATATCGATTTTGTTTACTACGGTGGTTACTACCCGGAAATGGGGCAGATCCTGAGACAGGCAAGGGCATCCGGGCTGACCACGCAGTTTATGGGCCCGGAAGGCGTGGGCAACGCTTCATTGTCTAATATTGCAGGTAAGGCGGCAGAAGGCATGCTGGTGACTATGCCGAAACGCTATGACCAGGCCCCGGCAAACCAGGCGATCGTGGCAGCGCTAAAAGCGGAGAAAAAAGACCCTTCTGGCCCCTATGTCTGGATTACCTATGCCGCCGTACAGTCGCTGGCGAACGCACTGGCTCATGCTGGCAGTGAAGAACCGCTGGAACTGGCAAACTACCTGAAATCACACGGTGCTGACACCGTAATTGGGCCGCTGAATTGGGATGAAAAAGGCGATCTGAAGGGATTCGAATTCGGTGTTTTCCGCTGGCATGCTGATGGTTCGTCCTCCGTGGCGAAGTAAGGCTGACTGTAATCCCACCTTGCAGCTGAATTGCAGCTACAAGGACAGAAAAAGGCTATGTTATGTCTGAGCAGTTTCTCTATTTTTTACAGCAAATGTTTAATGGCGTGACACTGGGCAGCACTTATGCCCTTATCGCTATTGGCTACACAATGGTTTACGGCATTATCGGCATGATCAACTTTGCCCATGGTGAAGTGTATATGATTGGCAGTTATGTCTCGTTCATGATAATCGCCGCTCTGATGATGATGGGTATTGATACCAGCTGGATGTTGATTGGTGCCGGTTTTGTTGGTGCCATTGTCATTGCCAGTGCGTACGGCTGGTCCATTGAAAAAGTGGCGTATAAACCCGTGCGTAACTCCAAGCGACTGATTGCGCTGATTTCCGCTATCGGGATGTCTATCTTCCTGCAAAACTACGTCAGCCTGACTCAGGGGTCTCGTGATGTAGCGTTGCCCAGTCTGATTAACGGGCAATGGATTATAGGTGCTGGCGAGAATTTCTCGGCATCTGTTACCACCATGCAACTGGTGATTTGGGTGGTGACCTTTATTGCGATGCTGGCCTTGTCCTTATTCATTCGTTATTCCCGCATGGGGCGGGCCTGTCGTGCCTGTGCCGAAGATTTGAAAATGGCGAGCCTGCTGGGTATTAACACTGACCGCGTAATTGCACTGACCTTTGTTATTGGTGCTGCGATGGCTGCGGTTGCCGGTGTTCTGCTGGGCCAGTTCTATGGGGTAATTAACCCATTTATTGGCTTTATGGCCGGGATGAAAGCCTTTACCGCTGCGGTTTTAGGTGGAATAGGGAGTATTCCAGGTGCGATGATTGGCGGACTTATCCTTGGAATATCCGAAGCGCTGACGTCCGCTTACCTGAGTACTGAATATAAAGACGTGGTTTCTTTTGCCTTGTTAATCGTGGTGTTGCTGGTTATGCCTACCGGTATCCTTGGCCGCCCGGAGGTAGAAAAAGTATGAAACCAGTTACGTTTTTCTTTGCCATTTTGTCTGCCGCGATTTTCTTTGTGCTGGCGTCGGTCTTTATGGGCGTGCAACTGAATTTGAGTGGAACACGTCTGGTTGTTGGGAGTGCGGCAAATATCCGTTGGGAGTGGATCTATATTGGTACTGGGGTAGTCTTCCTGTTCCAAATCTTACGGCCATTGTTCCAGCAAGCGATGAAAAAGGTTGCCGGTCCACGCCTGACAATGCCTGCCATTGACGGTTCCAGTGCGAAACAGAAGTTGTTGCTTGGTGCCATTCTGGTGATTGCTGTTGTCTGGCCGTTCCTGGTTTCTCGCGGTACGGTGGACATTGCCACCATGACCATGATTTATATCATTCTCGGTCTGGGGTTGAACGTGGTGGTTGGTCTGTCTGGTCTGTTGGTTCTGGGTTATGGCGGCTTTTATGCTATTGGTGCCTACACCTTCGCATTGCTGAGCCACTACTACGGTTTAGGTTTCTGGGTTTGCCTGCCGTTATCTGGCCTGGTCGCCGCACTGTCGGGTTTCCTGTTAGGCTTCCCGGTTCTGCGCCTGCGTGGGGATTATCTGGCTATCGTCACCCTGGGGTTCGGTGAAATTGTGCGTATCCTGTTACTGAACAATACCTCAATCACTGGTGGACCAAATGGGATAAGCCAGATTCCCAAGCCGACACTGTTTGGCCTGGAGTTCAACCGCTCTCCACGCGAAGGCGGCTGGGATACGTTCAGCCACTTCTTTCATGTGAAATATGATCCCAGTGATCGCATTATTTTCCTCTACCTGGTCGCTTTACTGTTAGTGGTACTGACGGTATTCATTATTAACCGCCTGTTACGTATGCCACTTGGGCGTGCATGGGAAGCGCTGCGTGATGATGAAATTGCCTGCCGTTCTTTGGGCCTGAGCCCAACACGTATCAAACTGACAGCATTCACTATTAGTGCTGCTTTTGCCGGGTTTGCTGGCACGCTGTTCGCTGCCCGTCAGGGGTTTATCAGCCCGGAATCTTTCACTTTTGCTGAGTCAGCCTTTGTACTGGCGATTGTGGTGCTGGGTGGAATGGGCTCGCAACTCGCCGTTATTCTGGCAGCCATTTTGCTGGTTGTGTCTCGCGAACTGATGCGTGATTTCAATGAATACAGCATGTTAATGCTTGGTGCGCTAATGGTCCTGATGATGATCTGGCGCCCGCAGGGGTTATTACCTGTGACCCGTGCTCAGGTTAAATTGAAAAAGCGCAGTGAAGGAGAGCAGGCATGAGTCAGCCATTATTATCTGTCAGCGGCCTGATGATGCGTTTTGGCGGCTTGCTGGCGGTTAACGATGTTTCCCTGGAATTACATCCCCAGGAAATTGTTTCTTTGATTGGCCCTAACGGGGCAGGGAAAACCACGGTATTTAACTGCCTGACTGGTTTTTATCGCCCAACGGGTGGGCAGATCTTATTACGGGATAAACACCTGGAAGGCCTGCCAGGCCAGGAAATCGCCCGGCTGGGTGTGGTGCGTACTTTTCAGCATGTTCGCCTGTTCCGTGAAATGACGGTGATTGAAAACTTGTTGGTGGCACAACACCAGCACATGAAAAGTGGCTTGTTTTCCGGATTGTTGAAAACACCAGCATTCCGTAAATCGGAAAGTGCGGCACTGGACCGCGCTGCCGCCTGGCTTGAACGCATTGGCTTGCTGGAGCATGCGAACCGTCTTGCGGGTAACCTGGCCTACGGCCAGCAGCGCCGCCTGGAAATTGCCCGGTGCATGGTTACTCAACCAGAAATTTTGATGCTGGATGAACCCGCTGCAGGTCTTAACCCCAATGAAACCCATGAACTCGATGAGTTGATTATGGAGTTACGTAACCACCATAACACCACGGTATTGCTGATAGAACATGATATGAAACTGGTAATGGGTATTTCTGATCGTATCTATGTAGTAAACCAGGGTACCCCGCTGGCTAATGGTACACCAGAGCAGATTCGTAATAACCCGGATGTGATTCGGGCCTACCTGGGAGAAGCATAATATGGGCAATGTAATGTTATCTTTCGACCAGGTCAGTGCGCACTATGGGAAAATTCAGGCGCTGCATGAAGTCTCTTTGCACATCAACCAGGGGGAGATAGTTACCCTGATTGGGGCAAATGGCGCAGGGAAAACTACGTTGCTGGGAACCTTGTGTGGCGATCCGCGAGCCACTCAGGGAACCATTACCTTTGATGGTAAAGATATTACCCACTGGCATACCGCGAAAATCATGCGTGAAGCGGTGGCGATTGTACCGGAAGGGCGCCGGGTTTTTTCCCGCATGACGGTAGAAGAAAACCTGGCAATGGGTGGTTTCTTTGCGGACCGGCAACAGTACCAGGAACGTATTGAACGGGTTTATGACCTGTTTCCTCGCCTGAAAGAGCGCCGAATCCAGCGCGCCGGAACCATGTCTGGTGGTGAACAACAGATGCTGGCCATTGGCCGGGCATTGATGAGCCAGCCTCGTTTATTGTTGCTTGATGAACCGTCTCTGGGCCTCGCACCTATCATAATTCTGCAAATCTTCGATACCATTGAGCAGTTGCGTGAAGAAGGCATGACAATCTTCCTGGTAGAACAAAACGCTAATCAGGCGCTGAAACTGGCCGACCGTGGTTATGTTCTGGAAAACGGCCATGTGGTGCTGGAAGACTCCGGGGATGCTCTGTTGGCAAATGAAGCAGTGCGTAGCGCTTATTTGGGCGGCTAACATTTTTTTCTTGTTTGTCAGCACAGAACGAGAGTATGTCATCCAATAAAAAACCAGGAAAATCAATTCATTGATTTTCGCCCGCTAACTAAAAAGAAGGGAAAACCACGCTTTTCCCTTCTTTTTCATCACGCTGAGGGGGGCATTCTGGCCCCTTTTCATTTTCTCTCTTGTTTTACATGTCCTTTCACTAAAGTGTCTTGTTACTGAAATCCCGTTATCACTCGTTCGTCATAATTACGTCACGTAAAAGTTATTTTTCTGTCATATGGGCATGTCATGTTACTTCGCGAGCAAAAAACGCGTGATATCGCGCATTTCCCCATGGACACAAGAGAGATAACGGCATGAACGCTTTGCTACGACACACAGCTTTGGGCATTACGCTTGGTCTGGCTTTCAGCACCCAGGCGATGGCCGTCACAACTATTCAGTTTTGGCATTCCATGGAAGGTCAGTTGGGTAAAGAAGTGGATTCGTTAGCCCAGCGCTTTAACCAGACCCACCCGGATTACAAAATTGAGCCGGTGTATAAAGGCAACTACGAACAAAGCCTGGCAGCCGGGATTGCCGCATTCCGCACGGGAAATGCACCCGCCATTTTGCAGGTATATGAAGTGGGCACGGCAACCATGATGGCCTCTAAAGCTATCAAGCCGGTTTACCAGGTATTTAAAGAAGCTGGTATTCCCTATGATGAATCACAATTTGTGCCGACCGTTTCGGGTTACTACTCCGACTCAAAAACCGGGCACCTGTTGTCCCAGCCTTTTAACAGCTCCACACCAGTGCTGTATTACAACAAAGACGCCTTTAAAAAAGCAGGCCTGAACCCGGATCAGCCGCCAAAAACCTGGCAGGAACTGGCAATAGACGCAGAGAAAGTTCGTGCGGCAGGTATGCAGTGTGGGTACGCCAGTGGCTGGCAGGGTTGGATCCAACTGGAAAACTTCAGTGCCTGGCACGGCCTGCCGTTTGCCACTGAAAACAATGGTTTTGATGGCACTGATGCCAAACTGGAATTTAACCAGCCAGTGCAGGTGCGCCATATTGCCATGCTGGAAGAGATGCACAAGAAAGGGACATTTAGCTATTTTGGCCGCAAAGACGAGTCAACAGAGAAGTTCTATAACGGTGACTGCGCTATGACCACGGCATCTTCCGGCTCGCTGGCTGATATTCGCCACTATGCGAAGTTTAATTACGGTGTGGGCATGATGCCGTACGACGATACCGTGCCAAATGCACCGCAAAACGCCATTATCGGTGGTGCCAGCTTATGGGTGATGCAGGGTAAAGACAAGGCGACCTATAAAGGTGTGGCTGAGTTTATGAAGTTCCTGATGAAGCCAGAAATTGCCGCTGAATGGCACCAGAAAACGGGCTACCTGCCGATTACTAAAGCCGCTTACGAGCTGACACGCAAAGATGGCTTCTACGACAAAAACCCAGGGGCTGATATTGCCACGCGCCAGATGCTGAACAAGCCGCCATTGCCGTTCACCAAAGGGTTACGTCTGGGCAATATGCCACAGATTCGTACCGTTATTGATGAAGAGCTGGAAAGTGTCTGGACAGGTAAGAAAACGCCTAAACAGGCGCTGGATGCTGCCGTTGAACGTGGTAACCAGTTACTGCGCCGCTTTGAACAGTCTACGAAGTCCTGATTGCCCTGAAAACTGGCGCGCATAGTCGTGCCAGTTTTTCTCCTGGTGCAGTGAAGCTGCCCGGGAGTGGGATATGCGGCCTGTTTACTCTTTCACTGCCCGGATGGCAGTGAAGCATATTATCCTTGCCAGGTAATGCTATGTCATCATCACGCCCGGTTTTTCGCACTTCGTGGTTACCTTATGTACTGGTACTGCCACAAGTGGTTATCACCATTATTTTTTTCATCTGGCCTGCCGGTGAAGCTTTGTGGTATTCGGTCCAGAACGTCGACCCTTTCGGTTTATCCAGCACTTTTGCCGGGATGAGCAACTTCATTCAACTGGCACACGACAGTTATTACCTTGATGCTTTCTGGACCACTATCAAGTTCAGTGCTCTGGTGACTGGCTGTGGGCTGGTTATCTCTTTGTTTTTCGCCGCCCTGGTGAATCATGTTGTGAGGGGAAGCCGCCTCTACCAAACCCTGTTATTACTGCCTTATGCCGTTGCACCTGCAATTGCGGCTGTGTTGTGGATCTTCCTGTTCAACCCGGGGCGCGGGTTGTTGGTATGGGCGCTGGAACAACTGGGGTACCACTGGAATCATGCACAAAATAGTGGGCAGGCTATGTTTTTGGTGGTATTTGCCTCTGTCTGGCAACAAATAAGTTATAACTTCTTGTTTTTCTTCGCCGCACTTCAGTCTATTCCCCGTTCCCTGATGGAAGCTGCCGCCATTGATGGCGCCGGGCCTGTCAGGCGTTTTTTCCGAGTGTCACTGCCACTGATTACTCCGGTCAGTTTTTTCCTGTTGGTGGTTAACATTGTTTATGCCTTTTTTGACACATTCCCGGTGATTGACGCAGCAACAGGCGGTGGGCCGGTTCAGGCCACGACGACGCTGATTTACAAAATCTATCGGGAAGGCTTTGCCGGGCTGGATTTATCGGCTTCTGCCGCGCAGTCCGTGGTACTTATGGTACTGGTCATTATTCTGACGGTGATTCAGTTCCGCTACGTGGAAAACAAGGTGCGTTACCAATGATAGAGAACCGACGCGGGCTGGATATTTTCAGCCATATTATGCTGATGGCGGGAATCGTCGTTATTTTATTCCCACTGTATGTTGCATTTGTGGCCGCCACACTCGACAACAAAGCGGTGTTCAATACCCCAATGACCCTGTTACCTGGCGGACATTTGTGGGAAAACCTGTCGCTTATTTGGCACCAGGGCGTGGGGGGCAACACTGCGCCATTTGGGGTGTTATTACTGAATAGTTTTGTGATGGCACTGGGCATTACTGTGGGCAAAATCTCGGTGTCCATGCTTTCCGCTTTCGCCATTGTCTGGTTTCGTTTCCCACTGCGTAACCTGTGCTTCTGGATGATCTTTATCACGCTGATGTTACCGGTGGAAGTGCGTATTTTCCCTACCGTTGAAGTGATTGCCAACCTGAAAATGCTCGACAGCTACACCGGGCTGACACTGCCATTGATGGCCTCTGCGACGGCAACATTTCTGTTTCGCCAGTTTTTTATGACATTACCGGACGAGTTGCTGGAAGCGGCACGCATTGATGGTGCTTCTCCGCTGCGCTTTTTCCGCGACATCGTATTACCGCTTTCGCGCACTAACCTGGCTGCACTGTTCGTTATCACCTTTATTTATGGCTGGAACCAGTATCTGTGGCCGATTTTGATTACCAGTAAAGCGGATATGGGCACTGCTGTGGCCGGCATTAAAAGCATGATTTCAACCGGCGATGGAACCACCCAGTGGAATCAGGTGATGGCGGCGATGTTACTGACACTGGCACCGCCTTTAGTGGTGGTACTGGTGATGCAAAGAGCGTTTGTTCGTGGTCTGGTGGATAGTGAGAAATAACATGTCAGGATTAAAACTACAGGCCGTCAGCAAAAGCTGGGACGGCAAAACGCAGGTTATCCGGCCCTTGACGCTGGATGTCGCAGACGGCGAATTTATTGTGATGGTTGGCCCTTCTGGTTGTGGTAAATCCACTTTGTTACGCATGGTGGCTGGTCTTGAAAGGGTGACCAGCGGCGATATCTGGATTGACCGCCAGCGTGTGACAGAACTGGAACCCAGTGAGCGTGGTATTGCTATGGTGTTCCAGAATTATGCGCTTTACCCGCACATGACAGTGGAAGAGAACATGGCATGGGGCCTGAAAATACGTGGCATGGGTAAACAACATATTGCCCATAAAGTGCAGGAAGCAGCACGGATTCTGGAGTTGGATACGTTGTTAAAACGGCGCCCGCGTGAGCTGTCTGGCGGGCAACGCCAGCGGGTTGCCATGGGGCGGGCAATTGTGCGCGATCCGGCGGTCTTTTTGTTCGATGAACCCCTTTCTAACCTGGATGCCAAGTTACGGGTGCAGATGCGTCTTGAACTTCAGCAATTACACCGACGGTTAAATACCACCAGTTTGTATGTGACCCATGACCAGGTTGAAGCAATGACCCTTGCACAGCGGGTGATGGTGCTCAATAAAGGCATTGCTGAGCAAATCGGCACGCCAGTAGAGGTCTATGAAAAACCGGCCAGCCGCTTTGTCGCCAGTTTTATTGGCTCACCAGCCATGAACCTGCTGGAAGGGCAGGTCAGCAACGATGGATACCGTTTTGAGTTACCGGGAGGCATGGCTGTTCCTGTAGGTCGCAACCTGGCCTCACTTGCAGGTAAACCGCTGACACTGGGTATTCGCCCTGAGCATATTGCGTTAAGCTCTCAGGCTGAAGGTGGTCTGCCATTAGTCATGGATACGCTGGAAATGCTGGGCGCTGATAACCTGGCTCACGGGCGCTGGGGGGAGCAAAAAATGATAATCCGCCTGGATCACCAAAACCGGCCGCAGCGAGGTTCTATGTTGTGGCTACACCTGCCGGAAGACCGGCTGCATTTCTTTGATGGCGAAACAGGACAACGGTTATGAGTCACTGGCCTTATCCCCGCATTGTCGCACACCGTGGTGGGGGAAAACTGGCTCCAGAAAATACACTGGCGGCGATTGATTTGGGCATTGCTCACGGGTTCAAAATGTTTGAGTGTGATGCCAAGTTGTCTCACGACAGTGAAATTTTCCTGCTGCATGACGACACACTTGAGCGCACCAGTAACGCCTGGGGGGTTGCCGGGGAGATGAACTGGGATGTACTGAGTAAGGTTGATGCCGGGAGCTGGTTTGGTAAAGCATTTGCCGGAGAACCGCTGGCTCGTCTGAGTGACGTCGCGGAGCGTTGCCGCCAGCACTCTGTGATGGTTAATATCGAAATAAAACCGACCACTGGAGTGGAAACCCGGACAGGTAAAGAGGTTGCTTTGGCGGTACAACAACTGTGGTCGGGTATGGCGACACCGTTGCTTTCCTCATTCTCTGTTGAAGCGCTGGCTGCGGCTCAGCTTGCCGCACCGGAATTACCACGCGGGTTATTACTGGATGAATGGGAAGATAACTGGCAGGAACTGACTTCTCGCCTCGGATGTGTTTCCATTCACCTCAACCATAAATTGTTAAATAAAGAACGTGTTACCGCCCTGAAAGCCGCCGGGTTGCGTATTCTTGTTTACACTGTAAACCGCCCGGAACGTGCCAAAACCCTGATGCAATGGGGTGTGGATTGCATCTGTACCGATAACCTGGAACAAATTGGCCCAGGCTTTGGAGCCTGAGCCAGGTAATACAAATTAACGCGGTTGTTGCTGGGTGCGTTGCTGCGCTCCGTTTAATTGCTGGCGCAGTTTTTGTTGCTGCTGTTGCTGCTGGGCTGTTGCAGCCTGGTTTAACTGGCTTTTCTGCAGCATCTGCTGGGTACGCATTTCTTGTTGTACCCGTTGCTGGCTGGGGTTCACATACCCCGGCTGGTTAGGGTTATTTGTGGTGTTCAGCGGAACTGCCATTGCAGTAACAGGCAACAACAGCGCCAGAATCAGATAGCGTTTCATGGTGATTTCTCCTGAAAACAGACTATAAGTTTATCCTTTTCCTGGCCCGGACGCTGGTTTTTCCGTGTTATCTGAACTATGCCGGTTTATTGCGTGCCATGAATAATGCGTCAACATAAATGCCGTTACGCAACCCGAAGTTTTTCGCCCGGCCTTCCTGTTCAAACCCCACTCTTTGGTAGGCCCGAATAGCTGGCTGGTTATCGGCAAATACTGTCAATTCGATACGGGTGACACGCAGCCAGTTATCGCATAACCCTACGGCTTCCTGCATCAGTGCTCTGCCAATACCTTGCTGGCGAAAGCCGGGGTCAACGCACAGCCCTAATGTAGCGACATGGCTGCGCCGTGGGTTGGGGTTTACAGTGAGCCCCATATGCCCCACAACCTGGTTATCGACCAGGGCCACCAGGTGCCTTTGCCCCGGCTGAGGGTGGGTAATGCGCTCCAGCCAGTAAGCTGTGGAGGGGTGAGGAAGCTGAAGCAGGTTTTCATACACCTCTGGTTGGCGGTAAATGCCCAGTAATGCTGCTACGTCAGTGGGTTCAGCCTGGCGTATTTCTGGCCCGTTCATCTTGTTCCTCTCCATTGTTAGTTGATTTTCGTTAGCATTATTGTGATTTCCTGTGAGGTCAACTGCCATTTTTTGCAAAAAAAACTGGACAGATGCAAATGATAATGATTATTATTGCGTTGCGTTCAGGGGACACCTCGATGAAACCTGAAGCACGACATTGCTCACATTGCTTCCAGTATTACTTTAGCCAGCCGGGTGCTGGCTTTTTTTTATCCTGTTTTCACCTTCCGACCGTTTTTCACTGCTTCAGCAAAATTGATGACACTCAGCGATCCTGACGCCATTTATAACGGCTATCATCATGCCTCAAAGGGATTGTATTATTCATTTTTTTTGAACAGAGGCGTCAATTTTCACCCTCTATCTTCCCCGGCGGTTGCCCCCTAAACTGAATGCAACTGATGAGGAGGGCAACATGATCTATTTACGTAAAGCACAGGACCGTGGGCATGCAAACCATGGTTGGCTGGATTCCTGGCACACATTTTCGTTCGCAAATTACTACGATCCTGATTTTATGGGGTTCTCTGCTTTGCGGGTGATTAACGAAGACGTTATCGATGAAGGCCAGGGCTTTGGTACCCATCCCCACAAAGATATGGAAATTCTGACCTATGTCCTGGAAGGTGCAGTTGAACACCAGGACAGTATGGGCAACAAAGAACAAGTACCGGCAGGTGAGTTCCAGATTATGAGTGCGGGTACCGGTATTCGCCATTCTGAATACAACCCGAGTGCGACTGAAGCGCTGCGTTTGTACCAGATTTGGATTATTCCGGAAGTAACGGGAATTACTCCACGTTACGAGCAGCGCCGCTTTGATGCCGCTCAGGGCCGCCAGTTGGTGTTATCGCCGGATGCCCGTGACGGGTCGTTGAAAGTGTACCAGGATATGGAACTATGGCGCTGGGCGCTGGTGAAAGATGAGCAATCCGTGTTTCAGATTGCCGCTGACCGCCGTATCTGGATTCAGGTTGTAAAAGGTGAAGTCTCTATTAATGGCACTAAAGCGGTAACCAGTGACGGGCTGGCAATTTGGGATGAACAGGCACTTTCTGTTCATGCCAGCGAAGGCAGTGAAATTCTGTTGTTTGATTTGCCGCCAGTCTGAATCTGATTCGTGTTTTTTGGCCCGCCCTGTTTACGCAAGGCGGGCCTTTTTCATGGTAAACTTTACTGTCAATAACAAATTGTGTGCACAGGACATGAAAAAGAAAAGACCGGTACTACAGGATGTGGCAGATAAAGTCGGCGTGACCAAAATGACGGTCAGCCGTTTTTTACGCAACCCGGAACAGGTTTCTGCAGCGTTACGCGTCAAAATTGCCGCAGCGCTGGATGAACTGGGGTATATACCCAACCGGGCACCGGATATCCTTTCGAATTCAACCAGCCGTGCCATTGGTGTGATGCTGCCTTCATTAACCAACCAGGTGTTTGCGGAAGTCTTACGCGGTATCGAAAGTGTGATTGATGCCCATGGCTACCAAACGATGCTGGCACACTATGGGTATAAAGCCGAACTGGAAGAGGAACGCCTGGAATCCATGCTGTCGTGGAATATTGACGGCCTGATTCTGACTGAGCGCACACACACTCCACGTACACTGAAAATGATTGAAGTGGCTGGCATTCCTGTGGTGGAAATGATGGACAGCATCAGTCCTTGTCTCGATATCGCAGTAGGGTTTGATAACTTTGAAGCAGCGCGCCAGATGACGGCGGCGATTATTCAGCGCGGTCATCAACATGTGGCTTACCTCGGGGCAAGGCTTGATGAACGTACTTTAATGAAGCAGCGTGGTTATGAGCAGGCCATGCAGGATGCCGGCCTGGTGCCTTACTGCGTCATGGTTGAGCAATCTTCTTCGTATTCCACCGGGAGTGAGTTATTGCGCCAGGCGCGGCGCGAATACCCGAAGCTGGACAGTATTTTTTGTACTAACGATGACCTGGCAGTAGGGGCGGCATTTGAATGCCAGCGCCTTGGCCTGCGTATTCCTGAAGATATGGCTATTGCTGGTTTTCACGGTCATGATATTGGCCAGGTGATGGAACCACGTCTGGCCAGTGTGCTAACTCCGCGTGAACGCATGGGACGGATTGGTGCCGAGCGCCTGTTAGCTCGAATTCGTGGCGAAATAGTGTCGCCAAGGATGCTGGATCTGGGCTTTACCTTATCTCCTGGTGGATCAATCTGAAAAAATCAATATTTGATGTAGCTCACACTTATTAGCTTTCACTGATTGTGGTTATTGCTTATTGAGCAGCCAGAGCTGAAAATGTTACCGATAACAGTTACCCGTAACATTTTAGTCTGTGCCAGTCGGAGTTACGCTATGAGCACTATTGATCCTGAAAACCGTGTCTATGTCCTGATGGGCGTTTCTGGCAGTGGTAAATCCGCCGTTGCCAGTGAAGTTGCCCATAAATTGCAGGCTGCCTTTCTTGATGGCGACTTTCTGCATCCACGCCGCAATATCCTGAAAATGGCCTCTGGCGAGCCATTGAATGACGATGACCGTACCCCATGGTTGCAAGCGCTTAATGACGCAGCTTTCGCAATGCAGCGAACCAATGCTGTTTCACTGATTGTTTGTTCTGCTCTGAAAAAACGCTACCGCGATATTTTGCGCGAAGGTAACCCAAACCTGGCGTTTATTTACCTCAAAGGGGATTACCAACTGATCGAAAGTCGTTTAAAAGCGCGCAAAGGTCATTTCTTCAAACCCCAAATGCTGGTGACTCAATTCGAAGCTCTGGAAGAGCCTCATGCCGAAGAACGCGATGTGCTGGTGGTTGATATCGATCAGCCACTGGATGGAGTAGTAGCCAGCACAATTGCACAAATCAATAAAGGCAGTGCCAAGTGAGTACATTAACACTCGTTTTAACCGCGGTGGGCGCGGTTCTTTTGCTTTTGTTCCTGGTTATGAAAGCGCGTATGCACGCGTTTTTGGCATTGATGGTTGTGTCTGTGGGCGCTGGCCTGTGTTCGGGTATGCCGCTGGATAAAATTGCGGCTACCATGGAGAAAGGGATGGGCGGTACCCTCGGGTTCCTGGCGGTTGTCGTTGCGCTGGGGGCGATGTTTGGGAAAATTTTGTTTGAAACCGGTGCGGTTGACCAGATTGCCGTCAAGATGTTGAAGTCGTTTGGTCATAACCGTGCGCATTTTGCTATCGGCCTGGCGGGCCTGGTTTGTGCGTTACCCCTCTTTTTTGAAGTCGCTATTGTTTTGTTAATCAGTGTGGCGTTTTCTATGGCACGCCATACTGGCACTAACCTGGTTAAGCTGGTTATTCCGCTGTTCGCTGGTGTGGCTGCCGCTGCGGCATTTCTGGTGCCGGGGCCTGCGCCTATGCTGCTGGCGTCCCAGATGCATGCTGATTTTGGCTGGATGATCCTGATTGGCTTGTGTGCGGCTGTTCCGGGGATGCTGATCGCCGGGCCACTTTGGGGTAACTTCATCAGCCGTTATGTTGAGTTGAAAGTGCCCGATGATGTCTCTGAGCCACACCTGGGGGAAGGTAAACTGCCCTCCTTTGGTTTCAGTCTGGCTTTGATTCTGTTACCGCTGGTGCTGGTAGGCCTGAAAACCATTGCCGCACATTTTGTGGCGCAGGGGTCAACTGCCTATGAGTGGTTCGAATTTATTGGCCATCCGTTCACCGCGATTCTGGTTGCGTGCCTGGTTGCCATTTATGGCCTGGCTGTACGCCAGGGGATGCCGAAAGAGAAGGTTATGGATATCTGTGGCCAGGCCCTGCAGCCTGCCGGGATTATCCTGCTGGTTATTGGTGCCGGTGGTGTCTTTAAACAGGTACTGGTGGATTCAGGCGTTGGCCCGGCTCTGGGTGAAGCGCTGACCGGGATGGGGCTGCCCATTGCGGTAACCTGTTTTATTCTGGCAGCAGCAGTGCGTATTATCCAGGGCTCCGCGACAGTTGCCTGCCTGACAACAGTCGGCCTGGTAATGCCGGTTATCGGTCAGTTGAATTTTTCTGGAGCACAACTGGCCGCCCTGTCGATTTGTATTGCGGGTGGATCTATTGTGGTCAGTCATGTAAACGACGCAGGCTTCTGGTTATTTGGCCGGTTTACCGGTGCATCTGAAGCGCAAACCCTGAAAACCTGGACCATGATGGAAACCATTCTGGGAACCACTGGCGCGATTGTTGGTGCCATTGCTTTTACTTTGCTGTCGTAACGTGGTGCGCGGTATGGTTGTCAGCCAGCATTGACTGGTTTATTTGAAAAAAAGGGCCTTCTTTGAAGGCCCTTTTTCATAGAGATAATGACATCAACTACCTGTATTACCCATGCACCGGTATACCCTGCATCCAGGTGCGAATACCGTCCAGAAACATCTGAGTGGCGATCATCACCAAAATAAGCCCCATTAACCTTTCCAGCGCATTAACGCCTTTTTCACCCAACAGCCGTAAAAAGAGTGAAGACTGCAGCAAAATGATGAAGGTTCCTCCCCATGCAACCAACAGGGCGATAACTAAATGCCCCATTTGGTTGGGATACTGGTGAGAAAGCAGCATCAGTGTTGCCAGTAGCGATGGTCCGGCAACCAGCGGAATCGCCAGTGGTACAATAAAGGGTTCTTCACCAACTGGCAGGCCACTGGAGCTTCCAGCGGGGGCTGGGAAAATCATTCGAATGGCTATCAGGAATAAAATGATGCCACCAGAAATAGAAACAGTTTCAGCGTGTAAATTAAGTAAGGACAGAATTTTCTCACCTGCAAATAAGAAAATTAGCATAAACAGCAGCGCAATTAATAGTTCCCTTATCATTATCCTGCGACGCCGTTTTGGCTCAGTATGTTTTAGTACGGACATGAAAATGGGTAAATTTCCGAGAGGATCCATAATCAGGATCAACAAAACTGCTGCGGAAATGATTTCATTCATAAATAAATTTCCATAATAATGAATTCGGAATTTCTGCTAAATAAGTCGTACTTCTGATGAGATTGTCATCATTGATTAATTTCACTTGCGACTTTAGCTGCTTTTTGTAAGGTGAAAGGATAAACCGGTTCCCTCACGGGTACACAAAAACGCACACATCTTCGCAGGAAAGATAAGTTATGAAAAATGTTGGTTTTATCGGATGGCGTGGCATGGTTGGTTCCGTGCTCATGCAGCGCATGGTTGAAGAGCGCGATTTTGACGCCATTAACCCCATCTTCTTCTCTACCTCTCAAACCGGGCAGGCTGCACCTGCGTTCGCCGGGAAACCTGCTGGCACTTTGCAGGATGCCTGGAACCTGGACGCACTGAAGGCTCTGGATATTATCGTGACCTGCCAGGGCGGCGATTATACCAATGAAATCTATCCAAAGCTGCGGGAAAGCGGCTGGAAAGGCTACTGGATAGATGCCGCGTCTTCCCTGCGAATGAAAGACGATGCCATTATCATTCTGGACCCGGTAAACCAGAAAGTTATTGATGATGGCCTGAATAAAGGCATTAACACATTTGTTGGCGGTAACTGTACTGTCAGCCTGATGCTGATGTCCCTGGGTGGTTTGTTTGCCAATGACCTGGTTGAGTGGGCATCTGTTGCTACTTACCAGGCTGCTTCCGGTGGTGGCGCCCGTCATATGCGCGAACTGCTGGTACAAATGGGGCAGTTGCATCATGAAGTGGCGGCAGAACTGGCGGACCCGGCATCAGCTATTCTGGATATCGAGCGCAAAGTAACCGCGCTGACACGCAGTGGTGCATTACCGGTCGATAATTTTGGTGTGCCGCTGGCTGGTAGCCTGATCCCCTGGATTGATAAACAACTCGATAACGGTCAGAGCCGTGAAGAGTGGAAAGGCCAGGCGGAAACTAACAAAATTCTCGGAACCACATCAACGATTCCTGTTGATGGCTTGTGTGTGCGTATTGGCGCATTACGTTGTCATAGCCAGGCTTTCACGCTGAAACTGAAAAAAGACGTTTCAATTGCGACTATCGAGTCGATGCTGGCGGCACACAACGACTGGGTGAAAGTGGTACCGAATGATCGTGAAATCAGTATGCGTGATCTGACGCCTGCTGCGGTAACCGGTACATTGTCTACGCCGGTTGGACGCCTGCGTAAACTCAACATGGGCCCGGAATACCTTTCTGCTTTCACTGTAGGCGACCAGTTGCTGTGGGGCGCAGCGGAACCGCTGCGTCGTATGCTGCGCCAACTGGCCTGATTAGCATTTTATGCTTCGTGGGAGGGGATTCCCTCCCGTTTTCTTGCGCACTACATGGAGTAAACGCGATGTTCATTTTTTTCTCGGGAGTCAGCTAAACCATTGACTATGCTTAAAGAGAGCGTGCTTGCCACGTTTCTGCTTTTTGTGTGACAGAGTGGCAGGGAGAATGACTGCACTGTCAGGTTGATAAAATAAGTGGGCATGCCTGCGCACATGCGTAAATCGGACAGGTATGACACATAAAAACAGGATGCTTACCATGTCTGTGTGTATTGATAAGGACGTGATAACTGCGCTTTTTGCTGGCCAGAATTCGGATCCGTTTTCCGTGCTGGGTATGCATAAGACCGATGCCGGGCTGGAAGTTCGCGCATTGTTACCTGACGCCACGGAAGTGTGGGTGATTGAACCGAAAACTGGCCGGAAAGTTGGCCAGCTTACATGTCTTGATTCTCGTGGCTTTTTCGCCGCGGTGTTGCCTCGCAGAAAAAATCCTTTCCGTTACCAACTGGCTGTGTCCTGGCATGGGCAACAGAACCTGATAGATGACCCCTATCGTTTTGGCCCTTTATTGCCGGAAATGGACGGTTGGTTATTGTCGGAAGGTACTCATATGCGCCCTTATGAAGTGATGGGCGCGCATGCTGCAACCATGGATGGTGTGACGGGTACCCGGTTTACTGTCTGGGCACCAAATGCCCGCCGGGTTTCGGTGGTTGGGGAGTTCAACTTCTGGGATGGGCGACGCCACCCTATGCGCTTACGTCGTGAGTCGGGGATTTGGGAAATCTTTATTCCAGGAGCTCACAATGGGCAGCTCTACAAATTCGAGTTGCTGGACTGCCAGGGTAATTTACGCATTAAATCAGACCCGTATGCGTTTGAGGCGCAAATGCGACCGGATACGGCATCGATGATCTGCGGGTTGCCACCAAAACAGGTGATGAGTGAATCACGCCAGCGTGCGAACGATTTCGACGCGCCTGTTTCGATTTATGAAGTACACCTCGGCTCCTGGCGTCGCCATACTGATAATAACTTCTGGTTAAGTTATCGGGAGCTTGCTGAACAGCTTGTGCCCTATGTGAAAAGTATGGGGTTTACCCATATCGAACTGTTACCCATCAATGAGCACCCTTTTGATGGTAGTTGGGGTTACCAGCCCCAGGGGTTATATGCGCCAACACGGCGCTTTGGGACGCGTGATGATTTTCGCTACTTTGTTGACGCGGCCCATGCTGCCGGGCTGAACGTAATTCTTGACTGGGTGCCGGGGCATTTCCCGGTGGACGATGCTGGTTTGGCGCGTTTTGACGGTACTGCGTTATATGAACACCAGGATCCTCGCGAAGGTTACCACCAGGACTGGAATACCCTGATTTATAACTTTGGCCGCCGTGAAGTGCAGAACTTCCTGGTGGGTAATGCTCTGTACTGGATGGAGCGCTTTGGTATTGATGGCTTACGAGTGGATGCTGTGGCCTCAATGGTGTATCGCGATTACAGCCGTGCTCAAGGTGAGTGGATCCCCAACGAGTTTGGCGGGCGTGAAAACCTCGAGGCCATTTCGTTCTTACGCCAGACCAACCAGATAATTGGTAAGGAAGTGCCTGGTGCCGTCACGATGGCAGAAGAATCAACGGATTTTCCCGGCGTTTCCCGGCCCGATGGCCTCGCATTCTGGTTTAAATGGAACATGGGCTGGATGCACGACACGCTGAATTACATGAAACTGGATCCTGTTCACCGGCAGTATCACCACGACCAGATGACGTTCGGCATGCTGTATAACTACAGCGAAAACTTTGTACTCCCCCTGTCCCATGATGAAGTGGTTCACGGGAAACGGTCTATTCTTGATCGTATGCCCGGAGACGCCTGGCAAAAGTTTGCCAACTTACGCGCTTATTACGCCTGGATGTGGGCCTTCCCAGGTAAGAAATTGTTATTCATGGGAAATGAGTTCGCTCAGGGGCGTGAGTGGAACCATGACACCAGCCTGGACTGGCACTTACTGGAAGGTAAAGATAACTGGCATCACGGCGTACAGCGCCTGGTGCGCGACCTGAACCACACCTATCGCCACCATAAAGCATTACATCAACTAGACTTTGACTCTTATGGGTTTGAATGGCTGGTTGTCGACGATAAGGCCAACTCAGTATTCGCGTTTATCCGGCGTGACAAGCAAGGCAATGAAATTATCGTGGTGAGCAATTTCACTCCGGTTCCGCGCGAGCACTACCGGGTAGGGGTTAACCAGCCAGGACGCTGGCAAGAGGCCGTTAATACCGATTCTCAGTACTACCATGGCAGTAATATGGGCAATGGCGGCACTATCCAAAGTGATGCTATCCGAAGTCATGGGCGTGAACACTCATTGTGTTTAACCGTGCCGCCGTTGGCGACAATTTGGCTGGTACGTGAGGGAGATATCGATGACGCAACTACAGGCGGGTAATGCTTCGCCCCTTGGCGCGGCATTCGATGGTCATGGCGTGAACTTCACTTTGTTCTCGGCTAATGCAGAGCAGGTTGTGTTGTGCCTGTTTGACGAGGATGGCAACGAAGAGCGTCATTTATTACCTTCCCGTACTGGCGATATCTGGCATGGTTACCTGCCCGGTGCCCGCCCTGGTTTGCAGTATGGTTACCGCGTGCATGGTCCCTGGTCTCCGGCACTGGGGCACCGATTCAATCCGGAAAAATTGCTTCTCGACCCGTGTGCTCGTCAGGTCACTGGTGAGGTTCCCGATCACGCGTTGTTCCATGGTGGCCTGGATAACCCCGACCACCGGGATAACAGCAGTGTAATGCTGCGCTGCGTAGTTGCTTACTCTCATTTTGATTGGGAAGACGATGAACCGTTGCGTACTCCCTGGGGGGAAACGGTGATTTATGAAGCGCATGTACGCGGCCTTACGCGCCTTCACCCTGATATACCTGCGGAGTTGCGCGGCACGTATCTTGCGCTGGCTCACCCAGTCATGCTCGATTATTTCAGGCAACTGGGGATTACCGCGCTGGAGTTAATGCCAGTGATTCAGTTTGCAACAGAACCACGTTTGCAGCAGATGGGGCTCAGTAATTATTGGGGTTACAACCCTCTGGCGATGTATTGTCCGGAGCCTGGTTATGCCTCGCGGCCTGAAGCAGCCCGGGTTGAGTTGTGTACTGCGGTGAAAGCTTTACACCAGGCAGGGATCGAAGTGGTGCTGGATATTGTGCTTAATCACACGGCAGAAACCGATCTTTATGGGCCAACCTTCAGTTGGCGAGGAATCGATAATGCCAGTTATTACTGGCTACAGGACAACGGGGATTATCACAACTGGACGGGGTGTGGAAACACACTGAATCTGAGCCATCCGGCAGTGGTAGATATGGTGGTGGATAATCTGCGTTACTGGGTGTCGGAATTTCATGTTGATGGTTTCCGCTTTGATTTAGCGAGTGTGATGGGGCGTACTCCTGAGTTTCGCCAGGATGCTCCGTTGTTTGAAGCGATTCGCCAGGACCCGTTGTTATCACAGGTAAAACTGATTGCTGAACCCTGGGATATTGGTCCGGGTGGTTATCAGGTCGGGAATTTCCCACCACTGTTTGCCGAATGGAATGACCATTTCCGTGATGGTATGCGGCGCTTTTGGCTGAGTAGCGATTCAAATCCTGGCGAGTTTGCCTGCCGCTTTGCCGCTTCCAGCGATGTATTTCGTCACCAGGGGCGTAACCCTTCAGCCAGCATTAACCTGGTGACATCACATGATGGCTTTACGCTGCGCGATTGTGTCAGTTTCAACCATAAGCATAACGAGGCTAACGGTGAAGAAAACCGTGATGGCACCAATGCGAATTTCAGTAACAACCATGGTGAGGAAGGCCCAACAGGCAATATTCATATTCAGGAACGCCGTCGCCATTCAGTTCATGGCTTACTGACGGCACTATTGCTTGCTCAGGGGACGCCTATGTTGCTGGCTGGTGATGAGCACGGGCACACCCAGCACGGCAATAATAATGCCTACTGCCAGGACAACGAGCTGACCTGGCTGGACTGGGCCAATAAGAATGAAGGGTTGACGGCGTTTACCACCGAATTAATCAAACTCAGAAAGCAAATCCCTGCACTGGTCAATGATCAGTGGTGGGAAGAGGGCGATGGCAGTGTTGTCTGGCTTAACAGTCAGGCCAGTCCACTCAGTCCTGAAGCATGGCAGTCTGAGATAAAACAGTTGCAGGTGCTGCTTTCAGGGCACTGGCTTATCACACTGAATGCCACGCAGTCTGTGAGTGAATTTGTTTTACCTGAAGGGGAATGGCGTGCTGTCCCCCCATTTGCCGGAGAGGATAACCCGGTTGTAATGGCTGTATGGCATGGGCCTGCGCACGGAGTGTGCGTTTTTTACCGGTCATAAATAAAGGAGTCAGTCATGATAAAATTCGAGAAGAACGATTCGTTGATGTTGGCACGCGAGCTGCCAATGAAGTCTGTTGCCCTGATTCTTGCCGGGGGGCGAGGCACACGCTTAAAAGATTTAACCTCAACACGCGCCAAGCCTGCCGTTCACTTCGGCGGTAAATTTCGCATTATTGATTTTGCCTTGTCTAATTGTATCAATTCCGGTATTCGCCGCATTGGTGTGATTACGCAATATCAGTCGCATACACTGGTTCAGCATATTCAGCGCGGCTGGTCATTTTTCAATGAAGAAATGAATGAATTCGTTGATTTACTCCCCGCGCAGCAACGTGTTCATGGTGAAAACTGGTATCGTGGTACGGCCGATGCCGTAACGCAGAACCTGGATATTATCCGGCGCTATAAGGCCAGCTATGTGGTGATCCTCGCCGGTGATCATATCTACAAGCAGGATTATTCGCGCATGTTGATTGACCATGTTGAGAAAGGTGCCAAATGCACCGTTGCCTGCCTGCCAGTTCCTGTTGAAGAAGCCCGCGCGTTTGGGGTCATGGCTGTCGACGCCGAAGAACGCATTATTGATTTTGTTGAAAAACCAGAAAAACCGCCAGCGATGCCGAACGACGCGACAAAAGCACTGGCGAGCATGGGGATTTACGTGTTTGACGCGGATTATCTTTATCAGTTGCTGGAAGAAGACGATAAAGATGAGCAATCGAGCCATGATTTTGGTAAAGACATCATCCCCAAAATTACTAAAGCTGGTGAAGCATTTGCTCACCCTTTCCCGTTGTCCTGCGTGCAATCAGACCCGGAGTCTGAACCTTACTGGCGCGATGTGGGTACGCTGGAGGCTTACTGGAAAGCGAACCTTGATTTGGCCTCAGTAACCCCTGAACTGGATATGTATGACCAGAAATGGCCGATTCGCACCCATATGGAACCCCTTCCACCCGCTAAGTTTGTACAGGATCGTTCTGGTAGCCATGGCATGACACTGAACTCGCTGGTGTCTGGTGGTTGCATTATCTCGGGGTCAGTGGTGGTGCAGTCCGTGTTGTTTCCCCGAGTGCGAATAAACTCTTTTTGTAATATTGATTCCGCAGTGCTTTTGCCTGATGTGTGGATTGGCCGTTCGTGCCGTTTACGGCGCTGTATTATTGACAGGGCCTGTGTCATTCCTGAAGGAATGGTCATTGGTGAGAATGCCGAAGAGGATGCCCGTCGTTTTTATCGCTCCGAAGAAGGCATTGTTCTGGTAACGCGTAAAATGCTGGCCCGCCTGGAGGCCTGAACAACAGGGAGCCTTCACTGAGTCAGTGTGGGCCAAACATTGAACGGGAGCGACAATGCAGGTTTTACATGTATGTTCTGAAATGTTTCCGCTGCTGAAAACGGGTGGCCTTGCGGATGTTATCGGTGCACTACCGGCGGCACAAATTGCGGGTGGCGTGGATACGCGTGTTCTGTTGCCTTCTTTTCCGGATATTCGCAGGGGGATCGCTGACGCGCAGGTAGTAACCCGGCGGGATACCTTTGCTGGCCCTATAACATTGCTGTATGGGCATTTTAATGGCGTGGGCATCTACTTGATTGATGCGCCTCATCTGTATGAGCGCCCGGGCAGCCCTTATCACGATACCAATTTGCATGCCTATACCGATAACGTGCTACGGTTTGCCCTGTTAGGCTGGGTGGGAAGTGAGCTGGCTTGTGGTCTGGACTTATTCTGGCAACCAGATGTGGTTCATGCCCATGACTGGCATGCAGGCCTGGCACCGGCATACCTCGCCGCGCGTGGACGGCCTGCTAAATCCGTCTTTACTGTCCATAATCTGGCTTATCAGGGATTGTTCTACGCCAAACACATGGCAGAGATCCAGTTACCGGGTGAGTTTTTCAATATGCACGGTCTGGAATTTAACGGACAGATTTCTTTCCTGAAAGCGGGTCTCTATTATGCTGATCACATTACTGCTGTGAGCCCTACCTATGCTCGCGAAATAACCGAGTCACAGTATGGCTATGGTATGGAAGGTTTGTTAACGCAGCGGCACAGAGAAGGACGATTGAGTGGGATCCTTAACGGTGTGGATGAAAAAATTTGGGATCCGGCCCATGATTTATTACTTACCGCCGCTTATGACCGTGATTCTGTGGAAGCGAAAGCGGAAAACAAACGACAGCTCCAGATAGCCATGGGGTTAAAGGTGAATGACAAAGTACCGTTGTTTGCCGTTGTCAGCCGCCTGACCAGCCAGAAAGGCCTGGATTTGGTGCTTGAAGCGCTACCAGGATTACTGGAGCAAGGTGGCCAACTGGCGTTACTCGGCGCAGGTGACCCGGTATTGCAGGAGGGTTTTCTGGCCGCTGCCGCAGAGCATCCCGGGCAGGTTGGGGTACAGATAGGTTATCACGAGGCGTTCTCTCACCGAATTATGGGCGGTGCAGATGTGATTCTGGTGCCGAGCCGGTTTGAACCTTGTGGGTTAACGCAATTGTATGGGTTGAAATATGGCACGTTGCCGCTGGTGCGACGTACAGGAGGTTTGGCGGATACAGTTTCTGATTGTTCGTTAGAGAATCTGGCTGATGGTCTCGCCAGTGGTTTTGTCTTCGAAGACAGTAATGCCCTCTCGCTTCTTCGGGCAATTCGTCGGGCTTTTGTGTTGTGGTCACGCCCATCGTTATGGCGCTATGTCCAGCGTCAGGCGATGAGTATGGACTTTAGCTGGCAGGTAGCGGCGCAGTCCTACCGCGAACTTTATCAACGCTTGATTTAGTCTCCAGGAATCACTGTTATGAACGCACCCTTTAGCTATGCATCACCTACACTCAGCGTCGAGGCGTTGAAGTATTCCATTGCCTATAAACTGATGTTTACCATCGGTAAAGACCCGGCTATCGCCAATAAACATGAGTGGTTGAATGCTACGTTGTTTGCCGTAAGGGACAGAATGGTCGAACGCTGGCTTCGTTCCAACCGGGCACAGCTCTCCCAGGAAGTTCGCCAGGTATATTACTTGTCGATGGAATTTCTTATTGGCCGCACACTGTCAAATGCACTGTTGTCTTTGGGAATTTATGAAGACATTGACGGGGCATTGAAAGAGATGGGGCTCTCTCTTGAAGAGCTTATCGAAGAAGAAAATGATCCAGGCCTGGGTAATGGTGGGTTGGGTCGCCTTGCAGCATGTTTTCTGGACTCATTGGCAACACTTGGGTTGCCAGGCCGCGGTTACGGCATTCGTTATGACTATGGCATGTTCAAACAAAACATAGTCGATGGCCGCCAGAAAGAATCGCCGGATTACTGGCTGGAATACGGTAACCCATGGGAGTTCCGCCGCCACAATACGCGTTATAAGGTGCGGTTTGGTGGGCGCATTCAGCAAGAAGGTAAGAAAACCCATTGGGTTGAAACCGAAGAGATTTTGGCGGTTGCCACCGACCAAATCATTCCCGGCTATGATACAGACGCAACCAATACCTTACGGTTGTGGACTGCTCAGGCCAGTAGTGAAATTAACCTGGGTAAATTTAACCAGGGCGATTATTTTGCTGCAGTGGAAGATAAAAACCATTCAGAAAACGTGTGTCGTGTGCTCTACCCGGATGACTCCACCTATTCAGGCCGGGAGCTGCGTTTGCGCCAGGAATATTTCCTGGTGTCAGCCACTATTCAGGATATTCTGAGCCGCCACTGGCAAATGCATAAAACCTTCGACAATCTGGCTGATAAAATTGCCATTCATCTGAATGATACGCACCCGGTCTTGTCTATTCCTGAGTTGATGCGTCTGTTAATCGATGAACACGGTTATAACTGGGATGATGCTTTTGAGGTAACCTGCCAGGTCTTCTCTTATACCAATCACACGTTGATGAGCGAAGCACTGGAAACCTGGAATGTGGATATGCTGGGCAAGATTTTGCCTCGTCATTTGCAGATTATCTTTGAAATAAATGACTATTTCCTGAAAACGTTGCAGGAGCAATACCCTGAAGATGTGGGGCTGTTGAGCCGCGCTTCAATTATTGATGAATCCAATGGGCGCCGTGTGCGCATGGCCTGGCTTGCGGTGGTGGTCAGCCATAAAGTGAACGGTGTTTCTGAATTGCATTCAAATCTAATGGTGCAATCGCTGTTTGCTGATTTTGCGTCCATCTTCCCGATGCGTTTTTGTAATAAAACCAATGGAATTACTCCCCGGCGCTGGCTGGCGCTGGCAAACCCTGGTTTGTCTAAGGTGCTGGACGATAACATCGACCATAACTGGCGTACTGATCTGAGCCTGCTGCGTGAACTGAAGGAACACATTGATTATCCATCGGTAAACAATGATATTCAGCACGCCAAGCTGGAAAATAAAAAACGCCTTGCCGGCTGGGTTGCCCAGCAAATGGGGATTGTTCTGAATCCCCATTCGTTGTTTGATGTGCAGATAAAACGTATCCATGAATACAAACGCCAGTTGATGAATGTATTGCATGTGATTACGCGCTATAACCAGATTAAAGCAAACCCGGACGCTGACTGGGTACCACGGGTCAATATTTTTGCCGGTAAAGCGGCTTCTGCCTATTACATGGCTAAGCACATTATTCATCTGATAAATGATGTTGCAGCGGTCATTAATAATGATCCTCAGGTAAAAGATCTGCTGAAGGTGGTCTTTATTCCTAACTACAGTGTTAGCCTGGCACAGGTGATTATTCCTGCGGCTGATCTTTCGGAACAAATTTCACTGGCAGGTACCGAAGCATCGGGTACCAGTAATATGAAGTTTGCTCTGAATGGTGCACTGACTATTGGTACGCTGGATGGTGCAAATGTGGAGATGCTGGAACATGTGGGCGAAGATAACATCTTTATTTTCGGCAACACAGCAGAACAAGTGGAAGCACTGCGCCGCAAGGGATATAACCCGCGTGAGTATTACGAGAAAGACAAAGCGTTGTATCAGGTGTTGACGCAAATCGCGACTGGGGTGTTCAGCCCACAGGAGCCCGGGCGTTACCGGGATCTGGTTGATTCACTGATAAACTTCGGCGACCACTACCAGGTGCTGGCTGATTACCGTAGCTATGTGGATTGCCAGAAACGAGTGGACGAGCTTTATCGGACACCAGAAGAATGGACCACAAGGGCAATGCACAATATTGCCAATATGGGGTATTTCTCCTCTGACCGCACCATTCAGGAGTATGCCGATGAAATTTGGCATATAAAACCGGTAAGGCTTTAAATGATGATATGGGAAAGGGCACTCAATAGCCCTTTCCCTGTTTCTGAATGCTGGTGGCATTTAATGAAAGGATAAAGTTACAGATTTTCAGTTCTCTACACCTTTCTCCTGGAGTAACGTTTTATCACCCTTTATGACATAAAGCGACCAGGTATCGTCTTCTTCAGGGCGAAGTCTGTATAAATATTCTCCATTACTGAAGTCATATCCTCTAAAGTCCTCTGATTGTCCGATATTAATCGTATGGCCGCTCAATGTTAGTTCAGTGTGATTCTTTTTATTCACTGAATGATATGTAACATCATTACAGGCAATCTCACCTTCCTCACAATTATCTGTGATAGTTATCTGGTAGTTTTTAGTAGTGATAGATAATGTATCATTTTTATTTTGAGCAAATGATGATGCTGTTGTTAAAAGTAAAAGTGCAGTTAGTATTTTTTTCATAATTTTATGTACACACCTTCATTATATACTTTTAGTTCCGACATACGCCTTTTCAACAGCCCGCCAGACTCTTTTCCTCTAGATATATCATAAGCAGTCCAGGCTGAGTATAAATCTGCATTACTTTCTCCATTAACGATAGCTAATACAGATGACCAGTATAAACCTTTGTGTTTATGACTTCTTGGCGAACCAGGTCCGATATTGAAGGCGAGAATAAAAATTGCATCAAACTCATTTTGAGTAAGATCTACTTTTATATACTTTCTTACATCTTCTAAAATCCAGTAACTGTCTTTTTTGAAAATACTATCGGCTTGTTGATCCGTTATTCCATCTCTGTATTGGTTGAATTCTTCTGGGGTGTTAATAAGATGTCCATATCCAATTGTTGCTGTCTCATCCCACTTTGTGAGTTTCGTTTTGTGTTGCTTTGGATCTTTATCTGAATATGGATAGTTTATTTTTTGTTCATATTTTTTTAACAAATTATAAGCATTTATGCTTGGGTTCATATATCTAGAGTTTGATTTTTTTCCATTGGGGTTAGTACAAGTTGCTCCATCAGCTTTATTCAATGAATTGGACCTTGTGTTTTTATCTCCGGTGAGAAGTTGGAATGTCTTCTTGCCTGGTGATATAACACCATCTGGATAATGATAAAAGTGTTTTTGGTAAGTCAGAATGGCTTTTATAGTGTTTGGCCCGCAAATTCCATCTATATTTAGACTTGGGAAACCATTCTCTCTTAATAATTTTTGTATCTCTTTCACATCATTATAATTGTTTGTACCACCTTTCCCAACTGAGTTTTTATACTATTCATTTGTACATCTCAACTATTTTTATTCTTTATTTGTTTCAGACCATTTCCATTTATTTCAGATGGAATAAATGGAGTATTGCTGATAGGTCAATGAGTTAAGCATCGCATGCTACTCAGAAAATTAGAATCAAAAAGCAGAAAAATCTTAATATTTTTTGGTTGTCGAAACGGCTCTTACTGACGAGGTTGCGGTGTGCTCAGCAATTAACTTATGTAGTCAGGTATGAACAACACATCCGTTGGTTGGGAAATATGGTTTTTCAGGGAAATAATTATGGTGAATAGCTATGTTCAGGCACTTTTATGTGGGGGAAAGTGCCTGAACATCAGGGAAGCAATCAGGATGCCAGTGAAAGCCTGCTGTCTGACGATTGTTGGTGCTCAGACAACCACTGTGCAACACGGGCTTGTTGGGCTTCAGTTAACCACATACCTTGTTTGGTACGGCGCCAGATAGCATCGTCCAGTTCACGTACCCACTCGTGAGCGACCAAATAATGCAGTTCAGCCTCATAAAATTCATGGCCAAAATCTTCACCTAAATCTGCCACGCTGCTGGCATTACCAATGATTTTCTCACTGTTGCTGCCATATGTGCGGGCGAGATGGCGGGCGAGGGATTCAGTCAGGAAACTGAATTTACGCCGTAACTGCGCTGCATAATCATCCCGGTCACCAGAGAAATGGCCGCCAGGCAGGACTGCGCCTTTGGTCCAGGCGGGTTTAATATTGGGGTAATAGTGGCTGAGCTTATCCATTGCGTGTTCGCCCAGTTTCCGGTAAGTAGTCAGTTTGCCACCAAATACCGATAGCAACGGCGCTTTGCCTTGCTCGTCGTGAATATCCAGCGTGTAATCACGCGTAATGGCTTGTGGTGAATCAGATTCATCATCACACAACGGACGTACCCCTGAATAACTCCAGACAATATCTTCTTGTGTGAGTGTCTTTTTAAAGTGTTCGTTATAGGCATTCAGCAAGTAGCGAATTTCGTTGTCGTCAATCTGAACGCTTTTAGGGTCGCCTTTATATTCAACATCAGTAGTACCAATAATAGAAAACTCATCCATCCAGGGAATAACAAACACAATGCGTTTGTCTTCGTTTTGCAGAATATAGGCCTGCTTTTGTGTATGTACACGGGGCACCACTATATGGCTGCCTTTGATTAAGCGGATTCCGTAAGGTGATGGTAAGTGTAAGCCGTCATCAAAGAAATGTTTCACCCAGGGACCGGTTGCATTGACCAGCCCACGCGCTTGCCAGGTATGGCGCTTGCCGGTATCAGTGTCTTCAGCTTCAACCACCCACAAGCCATTTTCGCGGCGTGCAGAGGTGACACGAGTGCGGGTGAGAACCTGTCCCCCTTTTTCTTCCACCATTTGTGCGTTAGCCAGCACAAGCCTTGCATCATCCACCCAGCAGTCGGAATATTCGAAACCGCGCACAATCTCAGGTTTAAGCACGGAGTCTGCACCAAAACGCAAACCGCCAGAACCTGGCAGACTGGTGCGTTTACCCAGGTGATCATACATAAACAGACCAATGCGGATCATCCAGGCCGGACGCAAATGCGGGCGGTGAGGTAAGCGGAAGCGCATAGGGAAGGCGATGTGCGGTGCCATTTTTAACAGCACTTCACGTTCAGCCAGTGCTTCACTGACCAGACGGAATTCGTAGTGTTCAAGGTATCTCAGCCCGCCATGAATCAGTTTTGAACTGGCCGATGATGTGGCGCAGGCTAAGTCCTGAGCTTCTAATAACAGTACAGACAAGCCTCTCCCGGCAGCGTCTACAGCGATGCCAGCACCATTGATGCCACCACCAATCACAATCAGATCTTTGGTTTCCATTATGCCCCCACGCATTTTCGTTAAAGCTCAAAAATGTTCGATATCGCTCATAATAGCAAGAGAACGCGCTTTTGGTAACAAGAAAAAAACAATTTCGCGTGATATGCATAACACAATGGCGCATTAACGCGCAGCCACGTACACTGGGAGCCAGAGAATCAGGCCCCATGTTCCTTACCAGGAAACGGGTTTTATCCCCTATACAGAAAAGAGTAAGCGCAGATAATGGATAACTTTGAATGTATTAATGTTGAACAGGCCCACCAGAAATTACACCTTGATGGTGCGGTGTTAGTGGATATTCGTGATCCACAAAGTTATACCCTGGCGCATACCCCCGGTGCGTTTCACCTGACCAATGCATCTTTACCGACATTTATGCAGAATACGGATTTTGATACACCCGTATTGGTGATGTGTTATCACGGCAACAGCAGCAAAGGTGCGGCGCAGTACCTGCTGCAACAAGGCTATGATGAGGTTTACAGCATTGATGGTGGTTTTGAGGCCTGGCATCGCCAGTTCCCGACTGAAGTCGCTCAGGGTGAAGAGTAATTTTTGCCAATATCATTTAACCAGTATACTGCTATGACTATTATGGATAAGCAGGTTGTTACCCTATGTTGATGGTTGCCTCATTTGAAAACCCGCGTATGGCTCAGGCGTTTGTTGATTACATGGCAACTCAGGGTGTACACCTGAGCTTGCAACACCGGGTGAATATAGATATCTGGCTGGAGGATGAAAGTCAGGAGTCGCAAGTCAGAGAAGCGCTGGAACACTTCCTGGCAAACCCCAATGATCCTCGTTATCTCGCCGCCAGTTGGTCCACAGGCCATACTGGTAGTGGGTTGCATTATCGCCGTTATCCTTTTTTTGCGACACTACGCAGCAAAGCAGGCCCATTGACACTGGGTATGCTGGTCTTGTGTGTGGCCGTATATATTTTGATGCAGATAGTCGGTGATCAGCAGGTAATGCTGTGGCTGGCCTGGCCATTTGATCCCTCGCTCAAATTCCAGGTATGGCGTTATTTTTCGCATATCCTGTTGCACTTTTCGCTGCTACATATCGCATTTAACCTGGTGTGGTGGTGGTATTTGGGCGGCCCGGTCGAAAAGCGCCTTGGCAGTGGTAAATTGCTAACTATCACCCTGATTTCCGCCTTACTCAGTGGCTTTATGCAGCACTATTTTGGTGGGCCATGGTTTGGTGGTTTGTCGGGAGTGGTATATGCCTTAATGGGCTATGTGTGGTTGCGGGGCGAACGTGATCCAGCTTGCGGTGTGATGTTACCCCGTGGGTTGATGGTGTTTGCACTGCTCTGGCTGGTGATTGGCTGGTTTAATGTTATGGGGATGTCCATTGCCAATAGCGCACACCTGACTGGTTTGCTGGTAGGGTTGGCTATGGCGCTGGTTGACAGCAGCCAGACGCGAAAACGCGCATAACCGCTTTGGTCGCAAAGCGGCTCTTGTGACGCAAACAATAACAACAGGAGAGCAGGGTGAAGCAAACACAGCGGCATGATGCCATTATTGAACTGGTCAAAAAGCAAGGTTATGTCAGTACCGAAGAGTTGGTGGAACATTTTTCTGTTAGTCCGCAGACTATTCGTCGTGACCTGAATGACCTGGCTGACCAGAATATAATTATGCGCCACCATGGTGGTGCTGCTATTCCATCAAGCTCAGTCAACACGTCATGGCACGACCGGCGTGCGACGCTGGCTTCAGAGAAAGCGCGTATTGCGCAAAAAGTTGCCAGCCAGATCCCTGATGGGGCCACGCTGTTCATTGATATTGGCACTACACCGGAAGCCGTCGCTCATGCCTTGTTAGACCACAACCATTTGCGGGTGGTGACCAATAACCTGAATGTGGCAAACACCCTGATGGTAAAAGATGATTTTCGGATAATCCTGGCGGGTGGTGAGTTACGCAGCCGCGATGGTGGGATTATTGGCGAAGCAACGCTGGATTTTATTTCACAGTTTCGCCTGGATTTCGGCATCCTGGGGATTAGTGGCATCGACAGTGATGGCTCTTTACTGGAGTTTGACTACCACGAAGTACGCACCAAACGGGCAATAATTGATAATTCACGCCATGTGATGTTAGTGGTGGATCACACGAAATTTGGCCGTAATGCCATGGTTAATCTGGGTAGTATTGGCCTGGTCGATGCGTTGTATACGGACATTATGCCACCAGCCAGTGTCATGCAGGTGATTGCCGAAAATAACGTGCAGTTAGAGTTATGCTAAACCCGGCCAGCCTGGCCGGTTCTTAGCCAGGCTGGTAAACACAAGGCTTACACGCCGTACCCCATCATTTTTAATAATTCCTGTGCCTGTTGTACGGCTTCCCGGCGGTGCGCCACACCCATTTTCTGGTACAGGTTACGAATGTGGGTTTTGATTGTGGTTGCGGCGACATCCAGTTCTCCGGCTATCTGGTCGTTACTGTAGCCAGAGTAAATCAACCCAAGCACCTGCCATTCGCGTTGCGTTAGCGGGCTGGTACGGATTAATTCCGGTACATCCGGGTGGTTCAACAAGCGGTGTACAAAACTTTCATCAAAGTGAGCAAATTTATGCCGGTGATGCTGGTTTATCTCTTTGAGAATGCGTTGCGCGCGATGTTGCTCCAGTTCTGGCAACGTTGCCAGTTGGATTAACTGGCGTAACTGTTGCGCCATTGGCTCACCTTCAATAACAAAGTGGCTGATAAAGCCGGTACGGTTTGCCAGGGAAAGCGCTTCAACCAGTACCTGAAGGGCATCGCTCTTACGGTCTGCCTGCCAGTAAAGTTGGTTGAGCAGTAACAAGTTACGGTTCAAATCACTCATCAGGTGAAGTCGCCGCGCGTTCTCGTTCAGCTCTTCCAGAATCGTTTCTGCCGTGCCAAACTCTTCCAGCAGAATTTGAGCCCGGGCAATGTTACGCCACTGGCTTTGCAGGAAATGATTGCTCACTGTCGCCGGGCGCGGAGTCTGGCGTAACCAGTTTTCTGCCGCCTGCTTATCATTATTCATTTGCCAGTAAATGACGCGTACTTTGTCGGCATTGCTGACCCAGTCGATGTGATAGGAACCGTTGCCCAGCAAGTTTTCCAGGCGGTTGAGTAAACCGCGTGCATTATCTAAATCGCCCCGGGCCAGTGAGTTTTGAATCACTAATGACAGACACTGAAGTTGCTGCTGTGGCTGATAGTTAACCAGCACATCCATCCCCTGGCGGGCTGCCGCTTCGGATTCATCCAGCCGGGCCCACGCCCAAAGTAACTGCGAGCGGATACGTAGCAAAAATTCATGTAGTGGTAATTGTTCCAGGTGCTGAGCCTGAATCAGCTGGAAGGCTTTTTCCTGAATTTCCCATGCAGACTGCAGGAATCCCTGGGCAAATAAAATTTCGCTTTGTTGAATTTGGCTCCACAACACGTAGTGCCAGACTTCATTGACTTGCGCCATCTGCTCAGTTTGTTGCATTAAGGCCAGTGAGTGGTTCAGTTCGCCTTTGCAGTGCAGCACTTCCCCATGTACAGAGGTGGCGACAATGCGCCCGTAAAAACTGGAGAACGGCAAAGTTTCCAGCGCCAGCATCGCAAGGCGTTCTGCTTCTTCCGGGTTACCAGCGTTGATAGCTACCTGTGCCCTCAGAGCGTTGAACTCACCATGTAGCGATTCATCCGGCTCACGCGTCATCTCTTCTTCTGCACGGGCCAGCAGGGTGTTAACCTCCTGAAAACGGTGCTGGCTTTGCATCAGCCAGGCTTTCAGTAAAAGCAGGCGTGGGTTATCTAACAATACAGCCCAGGGCAGAGCGTTGAGGGATTCTTCCAACAGCGCCAGTTCGCTCTGGTTAAATAAATCCCAGGCGTGCTGATGCAGGATATCACGCAATAAAGCGGTATCGCCCGCCGCCACACCGTGGTGGATAGCTTCAGCAGGGTAGCCCTGTGCCATCCAGCCTTCTGCGGCTGCCCGGTGAATGGCTGGCAATTCAGTTGCCATTTCCCACTGGCAACGCTGGCGCAGGAAATTGCCAAATAGTGGATGGTAGTTGAACCACTCACCGTCGTCATCCATACGCTGTATAAACAACCCCTGGCGCTCCAGATCCTCCAGCCACATTTGCCCGTTTTCTTCTCCTGTCACTCGCACTATTAACGCATCATTCATTGAACGCAATAAAGACGTTTTCAGCAGGAACAGGCGCGTTGCTGGTGTAACAGTATCAAGCACTTCATCAACCAGGTAATCCGATAAATGGCTGGCGTTGATGCCGGCCAACCGGCGGGCAGAGTGTTGAGTAGCGGTATTTTTTTGCCGGGCAGACAAGGCGATTAGCTGTAATGCTGTAACCCAACCGGCGACATCTTCACAGATCTGGTAGCTTTCCTGTTCATCCAGAGGTGAACTTAACCGGCAGTCAAAAAATTGTTTTGTTTCCCGCTGGGTAAAGGCCAGTTGATGACTGCCTACTTCCAGTAGTTGATCCCGAACGCGCAGATTGGCTATCCCTAACTGTGGCAGATTACGGGACAGAACGACCAGCGTGAGATTATCGGGCTGGTGGCGCAGGAAAAAACGCATGGCGTCATGAATCACCGGGTTGGTGATGAGGTGATAGTCATCAATGACTAACTTGAAAGCATGCTGGCATTCAGCCAGTTCAATAAACAGTTGCCCAAACAGTGAAATCAGGCTGGCATACTGCCTTTTCTGCACCATCATTTCGGTGGTGACGCAATGCTTGCCGGTGGCCTGCTGAATAGCGGCTATCAGGTAACTGGCAAAACGCTCAGGCTGGTTATCTCCTTCATCCAGTGAAAACCAGCCTAAATGGGGTTGGCTGGCGGCCCATTGGGCAACCAGTGTTGTTTTTCCGTAGCCTGCCGGGCTGGTAACCAGAACCAGACGGTAATTTTTGGCCGAGGATAATTTTGCCAACAGGCGATCGCGCACGACTGTATTGTCGAGCCTCACCGGACGGCTAAGTTTGGATGGAATTAACATAGTCATTCACTTCACTGTGTCGAAACTACGGGATTACGAATTTTTTCGCGCTTCGTAATTAATTCTTAAGATAAATTCGGACAGATTAGTCTTTAATGCAAGTTAACCCCGTATAAAAGACCTTTAAAGGTGCACCTGGTCACATTTCTGAAACTTATTGGATGATTTGGGGGCGTAGCCAGGGTTAGTCGTCCTCCTTTGTTTCACTCCTTTGACCTCCACACCATTCTTCTCTTTCAAGTAAAAACAAAGGGTTTAGTTTTATTTTTACATAACGCACAGATAGTGTGTCTGTCTTTATTTGCATCTAATAGTAATTATTTCAATTAATTAAAGTGTTTCATCGTTTGAAGTTTCACCTGTTTCATTAAAATTTCACATTATGCTTTTACGTGGTTTACGGCTAATTTGAGTGTCATGGATCACAGTTTCTCCTACTCCCCGCTACTCCTCCCTGCCTAATCCAGGGCGGGATGAGGTATCAGCCGGGGGGCCCAGGCACACTAATGTAAACTTTGTCTAATTACTTGAAGGACACCGATTACCTATGTCACAGCCTACATTCGATAAAGCACAATTTCAGGCTGCCCTGACACGTCAGTGGCAGCATTTTGGATTACATGCTGCCGCAGAAATGACGCAACACCAGTGGTGGCAGGCTGTTAGCGGGGCGCTGGCGGAACTTTTGGCAGCACAGCCTCTGGCAAAGCCAGAAAAAAAACAACGCCATGTAAACTACATCTCAATGGAATTTCTGATTGGCCGCCTGACAGGTAATAACTTATTGAATATGGGTTGGTATCAGTTGGTGAGTGATACGCTGGCCGATTACAACATTGTGCTGAGTGATTTACTTGAGCAAGAAACCGACCCGGCGCTGGGAAATGGTGGATTGGGGCGGCTTGCCGCCTGTTTCCTGGATTCCATGGCAACCGTTGGGCAGTCTGCAACCGGTTATGGCCTGAATTACCAGTACGGCTTATTCCGCCAGTCGTTTGTTGATGGTCAGCAGCATGAAGCCCCGGATGACTGGTTGCGTGGCAGTTACCCATGGTTCCGCCATAACAGTGCCCTGGATGTGCAGGTTGGCATCGGTGGTAAAGTGGTGACTGTCGAGGGTAAACCGCACTGGGAACCCGCTTTTGTAATGCAAGGGGAAGCCTGGGACTTACCGGTTATTGGTTACCGAAATGGCGTTTCGCAACCTTTGCGTTTATGGCAGGCGAAACACGCTCATCCTTTCGATTTGGGCAAGTTTAACGACGGTGATTTTCTGCGTGCCGAGAAACAGGGTATTGATGCAGAAAAACTGACCAAAGTGCTGTATCCCAATGACAACCATCTGGCGGGGAAAAAGCTGCGCCTGATGCAGCAATATTTCCAGTGTGCCTGTTCCGTTGCTGATATTTTGCGTCGCCACCACCAGGCTGGCCGAAAACTGGCGCAATTACCTGATTTTGAAGTTATTCAGTTGAACGACACTCACCCTACTATAGCCATTCCGGAATTACTGCGAGTGTTGATTGATGAACACCAGTTGAGCTGGGATGACGCCTGGGCGATTACCAGCCGCACTTTTGCTTACACCAACCATACCCTGATGCCTGAAGCACTGGAGTGCTGGGATGAGCGCTTAGTAAGAACATTGCTGCCACGCCATATGCAATTAATCAAAGAGATTAATGCCCGCTTTAAGAAGCTGGTTGAAGCGACCTGGCCGGGCGATGGCGCCGTGTGGGCGAAACTCGCTGTGGTACATGATAACCAGGTACGTATGGCGAATCTGTGCGTGGTAAGTGGCTTCGCAGTAAATGGTGTGGCGGCACTGCACTCTGAGCTGGTTGTGAAGGATCTGTTCCCGGAATACCACCAGTTATGGCCGAACAAGTTCCATAATGTGACCAACGGCATTACTCCCCGTCGTTGGATAAAGCAGTGCAATCCGGCTCTGGCTGCATTGTTAGATAAGACATTGAAAAAAGAGTGGGCAAACGACCTGGATGTCCTCGAAGGTATCGAAAAATATGCTGACGATGCCAAATTCCGCAAGGCTTACCGGGAAATTAAACAGCAGAACAAAGTTCGCCTGGCGGAGTTTGTTAAGCAACGTACCGGGATTGAGATCAACCCCAATGCTTTGTTTGATATCCAAATTAAACGTCTGCACGAATATAAGCGCCAGCATTTGAATCTGTTACATATTCTGGCGCTTTACAAAGAGATTCGCGAAAACCCGAAAGCAGACAGAGTTCCACGCGTATTCTTGTTTGGGGCAAAAGCCGCACCTGGCTATTACCTGGCTAAAAATATTATCTTTGCCATTAACAAGGTGGCTGAGGTTATCAACGCTGACCCGGCGATTGGCGACAAACTGAAAGTTGTCTTCCTGCCAGATTACTGTGTGTCTGCTGCAGAAGTAATGATCCCGGCAGCAGATGTCTCCGAGCAAATCTCAACGGCCGGGAAAGAGGCTTCAGGTACCGGGAATATGAAGCTGGCGCTGAATGGTGCACTGACTGTCGGCACACTGGACGGTGCGAATGTTGAAATTGCTGAGAAGGTTGGTGCGGAGAATATCTTTATTTTTGGCCATACCGTGGAACAAGTGAAAGCGCTGAAAGCCGCTGGTTATGAACCGCAAAAATGGCGTAAAAAAGACAAACTGCTGGATGCCGTTATGAAAGAGCTGGAACAGGGTAAATACAGCAACGGCGATAAACATGCGTTCGACCAAATGCTGCACAGTTTGGGGAAACAGGGAGGCGACCCATATCTGGTCATGGCAGATTTTCATGCTTATGTTGAAGCACAGAAACAGGTCGATGAACTGTACCGCGATCAGGAAGCCTGGACGCGTGCGGCGATTCTGAATACAGCACGTTGCGGTATGTTCAGTTCGGACCGTTCTATTCGCGATTACCAGGCTCGTATTTGGCAGGCAAAGCGCTAAGGACATCAAGGTAGGTGAAAGGATGATGGACAAAAAACGTCTTGAACAGGCCGCCCTGGAAGCGGGGATCGCATCGAGTTATATCAATGCGCATGGTAAACCTGAAAGCATTGGTATGGACACCCGCCAGCAGTTGCTGGCGGCAATGGGTGATGCTCCGGCACTGGCATACCAACACAGCCAGCGCGTAGTACCTCCTGTACATGTGCTGGTTTCTGGTAAACGCCTGTCTGTGCCTGTAAAAGGGGAAGGTCGTTTCCAGTGGTTGCTGACAACAGAAACTGGCGAATTACACCATGGCACAATCCAGGGCGGCAAGCCCATGCGTTTGCCTGTTAGCCTGCAACCCGGATATCACTCACTGACTCTCACTCAGGATGAACAGCGCTGGCACTGCCAGGTGATTGTTGCACCGCCTCGTTGTTATGAACCTGCAGCCCTCTTACAAGGGGAGAAGCTCTGGGGGGCTTGCGTACAGTTGTACACATTGCGCTCAGCAACCAACTGGGGTATCGGTGATTTTGGTGACCTGAAACGTATGCTGCCAGAAATTGCCGCACGGGGTGGGGCTTTTATTGGCCTGAACCCGGTTCATGCGCTGTACCCGGCGATTCCTGAAAGTGCCAGCCCGTACAGTCCGTCATCACGTCGCTGGCTGAATGTTTTATATATTGATGTTCCCGCTGTGGCTGATTTTGCTGCCAGCGATGCCGCGCAACACTGGTGGGAAAAAAAGACGACACAGCAAGCGATAGCCCAGGCCAGAAGTGCCGGGCGGGTGGATTACACCACGGTAACGGAACTTAAAATTGCTGCATTGCGCCTGGCCTGGGATACCTTCTGCGCCCGGCCTCATGATGATGATACGGTTGCATTGTTTGATGCCTTTGTGCGTGATGGTGGAGAGAGCCTTTACTGGCAAGGCGCTTATGATGCAGTGCATCACCATTTGCTGGCGCAAGATGCTCAGCATTGGGGGTGGCCGGCCTGGCCTGAAGCCTGGCGTGATCCGCAAAGCGCTGTCGTCCTGGCGTTTTGTGAAGAAAATGCTCAGGAGGTCCGCTTTTGGATGTGGTTACAATGGCTGGCAGCCACACAGTTCTCGGCTTGCTGGGACGAGTGCCTGAAAGCGGAAATGCCAGTGGGGCTGTATCGTGATTTGGCTGTTGGCGTGGCAGAAGGTGGAGCCGAAACCTGGAGTGATCGTGCACTGTACAGCCTGCGGGCTTCTGTGGGCGCTCCGCCAGATATTCTGGGCCCTCTCGGGCAAAACTGGGGATTACCACCGATTAACCCTCATGTAATGTTTGAGCGCGCCTATGAGCCGTTTGTTGATTTATTGCGAGCCAACATGACGCATTGTGGCGCATTGCGTATTGACCATGTGATGTCGCTACTGCGTTTATGGTGGATCCCATATGGCGAAACGGCAGATAAAGGCGCGTATGTTCACTACCCGGTAGACGACCTGCTGGCCATTTTGGCACTGGAAAGCCAGCGCCACCAGTGCATGGTGATTGGCGAGGACCTGGGGACTGTTCCGGCAGAAATTGTAGGGAAACTGCGTAGCAGTGGAGTGTATTCGTACAAAGTGCTTTATTTTGAGCATGACAGCGAAAAGCAGTTTAAAGCCCCTGATATCTGGCCGGAACAATCTATGGCTGTCGCCACTACCCATGACCTGCCAACTCTACGGGGATACTGGGAATGCGGGGATCTGACGCTTGGCGAATCTTTAGGGTTATATCCTGACAAGGTGATTCTGAAAGGTTTATATCAGGAACGTGAAGCGGCGAAACAAGGGTTACTCAATAGTTTGCACCAGTATGGTTGTGTACCGAAACGTACCGGAAAGCAGGCGCGTCTTATGCATATGTCACCTGTTCTTAACCGGGGATTGCAGCGTTACATTGCTGACTCAAACAGTGCGTTGCTCGGTTTACAACCGGAAGACTGGTTGGATATGGCAGAGCCAGTGAATGTCCCTGGCACCAGTACACAGTATCCCAACTGGCGGCGCAAACTGAATCGCGAAATAGAAGCAATCTTTGCGGATGATGATATTAACCGGTTACTGAAGGATTTAACTGCCAGGCGTAAAAAAGCGGGCCAGTATAAATAATCCGGACGAACTAAAGCTGAAACAACGCCCTGTACTCGGTAGTACAGGGCGTTTTTTTATTGCAAGGCCGTTACTGGGGGGCAAACAAAAAAAGGCGACAGATAACTGTCGCCGAATCAGAGTCAGAGTTCAAGCAAGTGTGTTGGCATGGGCAGTAAATGGCAATACATCAAAGAGCGATTATGGCCTGTTGCGGTTTATTTATTCAGTTCCGCAGTCATATGAACCTGGTTACCGCTGAATGCTTCTGTGATGTTGTAAGAAGATGCCCCGGCTTGTTTTGCCTGTACTGCGATTTTTGCTTCGGCACCATCGAGTGTGGATGCTGTTGCGCTAACTGTTTGAGCAAATGCGCCAAATGAAGCCAGGGAAAGAGCAGTGACTACAACTAAATATTTGATGGATTTCATGGTCGTATTCCTTAATGGTTTTGGTCTTTTTAAAGGCTTTCGCCTTCGATGAAGTAATAATAGGCTGGGGGTGGAAGAAGTAAAAGCTGAAGGATTTGCTTGTATTGGTCAAATTATTTGAATAATAAAATGGCGTAAACAGGCAGGCAGCATATTCCTGAACCGGTTTTGCTTTGCCTGGCTGGCACCTGATGTTTTCGGGAAAAGTAATCGGGAGATGAAAGAAGAAAACAGAAAGGCCTGCGGTTTATAAACCGCAGGCCTTTACAAAAACACCAGGGCAGAAAGAGTGCGCCTGCTGTTTTTAATAGTACGAGTGTTCGCCGCGCTGGTGTTCCGTGAGGTCACGCACACCTTTAAGTTCGGTAAACTCGGCTAAGAGCTGTTTCTCAATCCCTTCTTTAAGGGTGTAATCCACCATGGAACAACCGTTACAGCCACCACCAAATTGCAGAATAGCGTAACCTTCTTCAGTGATTTCCATCAGGGAAACGCGCCCGCCATGACCAGCCAGTTGCGGGTTGACCTGGGACTGCAGGAAGTATTCCACGCGTTCAATTAATGGTGCGTCATCTGCCACCTTGCGCATTTTCGCGTTGGGTGCTTTAAGGGTTAACTGTGAGCCTAACTGATCAGTAACGAAATCAATTTCAGCATCTTCCAGGTACGGTGCGCTCAGTTCATCAACGTAGGCGGTCAGTTGCTCAAACACAAGAGCTGTGTCCGTAGCCTCAACAGCATCAGGCGGGCAGTATGAAACACCGCACTCAGCATTTGGCGTGCCGGGATTAATAACGAACACGCGAATCTGTGTCCCTTCCTCCTGATTTGCCAGCAGTTTGGCAAAGTGTGCTTGCGCAGCATCGGAAATACGGATCATAACAAAGGCCTAATAGTTGACTATTTTAGTCGGTTATTATACGCCCATCATCGAGGCTCTACAAGGTTCGACACAGGCACCAGATCTGAATGCTTGCAGCACCAGCTTTGTTAAGCTGGCGGGCAATTTCACCGGCAGTGCTGCCAGTAGTTACGACATCATCCACTATAGCGATGTGGCGTTGCTTTACCGGAATTTCAAGCGTAAACGCATTATTGAGATTGTGCCTGCGTAACCGCGCTGAAAGCCGGTGTTGAGTTACTGTCGGAATTCTTCTCTGCAATCCTGCCGGTTCCCAGACACATTTTAGCCAGTGTGCCAGCGGGCGGGCCAGCAGGTCACTTTGGTTAAACCCCCGTAACCAGTGCCGCCGTTGAAATAACGGCACACTGAGTATTGTGTCAGGTAATTGCCAGTTCGTTGTGTACTTCTGTGCCTGTAAACGCAGGAACAGTAAACGTGCCAGCCCCTCACTCAGCGCCGGCGTATTATGAAACTTCCAACGCTGGATGAGTTTATCAAGGGGAGGGCAGTAATCACTGACAAATATCATACTCTGCCAGGGGGGCGGTTTTTGCAGGCAGCGGCCACACAGGCAGTCTGCCTGCCCGGCGGGCAAACCACAGCACGGGCAACAAACAGGTGGCCGGGGCAGGCTGGCGGTACAACAGGAGCAAAAACCCCAATGAGGCAGAGTAAGTGGCATTTTGCATAGCCAACAATGTCCGGGGATTGATAGCATACAGCCTCCTTGCTGGATAAATCAGAGAACTATAACCGATGACGGATTTGTGGTGGCAAACATGTGGTGAAGGAAAAACACATCTTGTGCTGTTGCACGGATGGGGATTGAATGCGGCTGTCTGGCAAGGCATTACCGCCCAGCTTAGCCCGCATTTTACCCTGCACCTGGTAGACTTACCGGGGTTTGGGCGCAGCCAGGGCTATGGTGCGATGAAACTTGAGGACATGGCTGATGTGGTTTTACAACAGGCACCCGAACGCGCAGTATGGTTGGGCTGGAGCCTTGGCGGGCTGGTTGCCAGCCAGGTAACACTGGCTGCACCTTCCCGGGTGGACGCTCTGGTTACAGTGGCCTCTTCGCCTTGTTTTCAGGCGAATGAACATGAAGGGTGGCCTGGCATCAAAGGGTCAGTGTTGCAGGGGTTTCAGCAGCAACTGAGCGAAGAATTCCGGCGAACCGTTGAGCGTTTTCTGGCATTACAGACACTGGGTACAGAAAGTGCCCGGCAGGATGCACGGGTACTCAAAGACGTTGTGTTGTCGCAACCGTTCCCGACACCAGAGGTGCTCAATGGTGGGCTGGCTATTCTGGAACAAGTGGATTTGCGAGCAGCACTGGATAACCTGGATGTACCATTCTGGCGGCTCTATGGCTACCTTGATGGGCTGGTGCCGCGCAAAGCCGCACAGATTCTGGACAGCCGCTGGCAGCGCAGTGCTTCGGTTGTATTCCCAAAAGCCGCACATGCACCATTCATTTCTCACCCTGATTTGTTCTGTGAACAATTATTGGCTCTGACCAGCGGGTTACGCCTGTAACCTGAAAGGTGCCCGGTAAACCCACTGGCGCAGTTCACCGGGTTTGTTCTCTTACGCTGGCTGGCTAAGGCTCCACACTTCTCTCAGGCAGGCTGTTTTACCCTCCGGGCAGCTTTTGCACCCTCCGCCCAGGCAGTGGCTGGTGTCTTCTGTGCGACGCTGTGCTTTGCCCATCGCTTCCAGACGGGCCAGCATAGCGTTGACCAGTGGAAGCGGTGTGGCTAGTTGCTGGCTGAGCTGCGAGGCATCCATGGTACCTCGCAGCGCCAGTAGATCACGGATCTGAATCAGGCTTGCCATAGCTTGGTTGCCTCCTGTTATGTCTTAGTGGCAGTCACTGGTGCCTGCAGACTGGCAACAGGAAGCGACACTGCCTGGTTTGGCAACCAGGTGTACTTCCACCCGACTACGCGCACGGCGTAAAGCGCCCAACAGCACCACATTGAACAGCACCACCGCCAGAATACAGACCAGACTGTATTGAGGATGGCTGTGGAAAGAGACCACTTGGTAGTACACCGTAGCCAACGAGTAAGCAATGTTCAGACCCCACAGAATGGAAAACGTCATCCATCCTCGACCCGCTTCACGAGCGATGGCGCCCATCACCGAGATACAAGGGATGTAAAGCAATACAAAGATTAAGTAGCTGTATGCCGCAGACTCACTACCAAACTTACTGCTCATGACGCCCATGGCACCGGTCGCCATTTCGCCATCACCTTTACTGGCTTCAATGGGGTTAGCCAGTACGCTGAGACTGAATGTGTCTTTCAGGCTTCTCCAGGTATCCTGAAGCGCCCCCTGAAGTTCACTCAATAAGTTGAAGGATGCCGGATCAAACGCTTCATTATGAATATCCTCGGCGGTATACAACGTATTGAGTGTGCCAACAACCACTTCTTTCGCCATAGCACCGGTAAACAACCCTACAGTTGCTTGCCAGTTATCCTGGTGAACGCCTATGGGTTGCAACAGCGGAGTCAGAACGCGACTGACGGACGCCAGGGCTGAATCGTTAATGTTATCTGCCGCTTTCCCGGTGAGTGTGAAACTGTTCAGGGCGCCGATAAAAATACTCACCAGAACAATCACTTTTCCGGCACGGATCACGAACCCTTTCAGGCGTTGCCAGGTTTGAATTAACAGGCTTTTCAGGTGCGGGACGTGGTAAACCGGCAACTCCATGACAAATGGAGTGGCTTCACCACGCATAATAGTGTGCTTCAGCATCAGGCCGGTAAGTATTGCCATCACAATGCCCAGCAGGTAGAGCGAAAAAACAATCAATGCCCCTTGTTGCCCAAAGAATGCCGCGGAGAAAACAGCGAATATAGCAAGGCGTGCACCGCAGGACATAAATGGCGCCATCATGATGGTTGTCAGCCGCTCACGGGGTGCGTCAAGGGTACGTGAACCCATCACTGAAGGTACGTTACAACCAAAACCAACAATCAGCGGGACAAATGACTTACCAGGCAACCCCAGAGATTGCATCAGGCGGTCCATAACAAAGGCTGCCCGAGCCATGTAACCCGAATCTTCAAGGAAAGAGAGAAACAGGTACATCATGCCGATTTGCGGTACCAGTGGTAATACGGTGTTGATCCCACCGCCAATGCCCTGGGCAAGCAATAACGTCAGCCAGTCCGGGAAATGTAACGTTGCGCCAACCCACTGCAGACCGTGGATAAAGATGGCGACGGAACCGGCGTCAAAAATAGGTTGCAATGCACCACCAATGTTAATGGCCAGCAGAAACATCAGGTACATTACAAACAGAAAAATGGGTAAACCGAGGAAGCGGTTCAGGACGATTTTATCTACCTGCGCAGTGAGCTTGTTCGGCTCAACAGTAATGCTGTTACTGACTGATTCACAGATGGTGGCAATGGTCTGATAACGCGCGTCAGCAATATATAACGCCGGGTCATCAATTTTTTCACTCAGCCCGGCTTTTACTGCATTGAGTTGGTTGCTTGCATCTCCAGCGTAGGCAAGGCTATAGATATCCCCTTCCAGCATTTGTATGCCCAGCCAGCGGCGGTGGTCCGCCGGTAATGTATCGGGCATGGACTCAGCCAGTTGTTGCGCGCTGTCAATAATGGGTTGCGGGTAATGAACGAACTCTTGTTTACTGTTTTTTTGGTGAATGTCCAGAGCGCGTTTCAGGTTGTCGATACCCCGCCCACGAGTGGAAACCAGTGGCACGACCGGGCAGCCAAGCCGGGCAGAAAGCGCATCAATATCAATACGCAGGTGCTGTTTCTCTGCAATATCCAGCATGTTCAGGGCGACAACACAAGGAATACCGAGTTCAAGAAGCTGCAATGTTAAATAAAGATTGCGTTCAAGATTGCTGGCATCAACAACGTTAATCAGTAAATCTGCATCACCGCTCAGAATGTAGTGGCAGGCAATTTGTTCATCGAGGGAGGTTTGTGCAGAAATAGTGGTCAGGGAATACGTACCAGGCAGGTCAACAAGTGTAACCTGATGTTCTGGTGTCGCAAACAGCCCTTCTTTACGTTCAACCGTTACGCCCGCCCAATTCCCTACACGCTGGCGGGCACCTGTTAATTGGTTAAATAATGTTGTTTTCCCGGAATTGGGATTACCAATCAAACCAACAGTAATTGTTTTCATTTTATGACCCACTTTCTTGCATTGCCATGACCTAACAACTGAGCGTAACTCAGCGTATTTCCTCGACATTTAATAGCGCCAGGTCTTTTTTACGCACGACCAGGTTAACGCGACGGGTTTCAATATGAATAGGATCGCCCAGTGGTGCCACACGTACCACATTGAATGACGAACCTGGCAACATGCCTAAAGAGAGAAGCTTTTGGCGGTATGCCGGGCTGATTTCTCCGGAGAACCCAATGATTTTCCATGAGCTGGATGGTAAGAATTGCATAATGCCTGCCAGAACTTACAAGTGAACGTTTACCAAGAGAACAGCCTGAAATGAGATTCAGAGGAGCCTCGCCAGAAAAATAGAACAGAATAAAACAAGTAATACAATGATAATGAGAATGGTTTTCGTAATCAACTCGATTTAACACAAATGAATCTTATTTCACACTTTATTCGTACTAAGGTTAATCTGTGTCATAAAGAGGGTATTTAGCATGAGTGGTGGGGTATTTCAAATAACTACAAATGGTTAATTTTGTTAAATTAAAGGTTAGATTTTAAATATTTTGGTGAAGTGTATTTTATTTATATTAAAAAATAATTATTTGCTAAATTCCAGCCCGCTAACAATTAACTTTTATATATGCGCTGGTGTGCGGAACCGGCGAATTTTACAGGACTATTTCAGTATCACTGGGGCAGCTTTGTTACAAGGTGAAACTGAGCAGGTGACAGGCGGAGAACGATTTTTTTTCTGATTTTTTGTGATTTTTTTTGCCAGCCCGGGTAAACAGGCTGGCAATTTTCATATCACGGATTAACGCTTTTTACCAAATGCGGCAGTCAGTGCGTCGCTCATGGCACTGTTACCTGAGCTGGTTGTTTCACGCTGGTGCTGACGTGACTGTTGTTGAGGGCGCTGTTGCGTGTTGCCACCTTTTGCCCGACGAGGCTGGCTCTCCCCTGGTTGTTCGTCAAGACGCATAGACAACGCAATGCGCTTGCGGGCCAAATCCACTTCCATCACTTTGACTTTAACGATATCACCGGTTTTCACCACCTTGTGTGGGTCCTCAACGAATTTATCTGCTAAAGAAGAGATATGCACCAGTCCATCCTGATGCACGCCAATATCTACGAATGCGCCGAAGTTAGTGACGTTGGTGACAGCACCTTCCAGGATCATGCCCGGCTGGAGATCGTTGAGTGTTTCCACTCCATCAGCAAATTGCGCCGTTTTAAACTCAGGTCGCGGGTCGCGCCCGGGCTTTTCCAGCTCTTTGATAATGTCCGTAACAGTAGGAACACCAAAACGTTCATCAGTGAAGTCGATCGCTTTCAGGTTACGTAGTGCGCCATCATCACCCATCAAGTCCCGTAAGGCTTTATGGGTTGCGGCAAGAATCCGCTCAACAACAGGGTAGGCTTCAGGGTGAACAGTTGATGCATCCAGCGGGTTATCCCCGTGGTTGATACGCAAAAAGCCGGCACATTGTTCAAAAGCTTTCGGCCCCAGACGGCTAACTTTCAGCAGTTGCTGGCGGTTCTGGAACTGTCCATTCTGGTCGCGCCAGTCGACAATATTCTGCGCCATCATACGTGTCAGACCTGCCACACGGGTTAATAACGGCACCGATGCGGTGTTTAAATCCACACCCACGGCGTTTACGCAGTCTTCGACTACGGCATCGAGTTTTTTCGCCAGTTGATTTTGGCTGACATCGTGCTGGTACTGGCCTACTCCGATAGATTTCGGGTCTATTTTCACCAGCTCAGCGAGCGGATCCTGCAGGCGGCGGGCAATGGAGACCGCGCCACGCAAAGAAACATCAAGTGATGGAAATTCTTGTGCCGCCAGTTCCGAAGCGGAATAGACTGATGCCCCGGCTTCGCTGACAATCACTTTCTGTGCTTTAAGGTGAGGATACTGTTTTAGCACATCCAGCCAGAAACGTTCTGTCTCGCGCGATGCTGTACCGTTACCGATAGCGACCAGTTCGACATGGTGTTTTTCACACAATGCTGCCAGCACAACCGCCGCTTTAGCTGCCTGCCCGGTATGCGGGTAAATGGTATCAGTAGCAACCAGTTTCCCGGTGGCGTCCACAACGGCAACTTTAACCCCGGTACGCAAACCCGGATCCAGCCCCATTGTGGCACGCATTCCCGCAGGTGCCGCCATCAGCAAATCATGCAGGTTACGGGCAAAGACATTGATTGCTTCATCTTCCGCGCGTTCGCGCAGGGTAGACATTAGCTCTGTTTCCAGGTGCATTAACACCTTGATACGCCAGGTCCAGGAAACAACCGCACGCCGCCAGTTATCTGCTGGCGCGTTGTTCAGGCGTAGCCCAAGGTGGTCAATAATCAGTTGTTCACAGTAACTTTCTTTGGGGGGCTCATCAAACTGGGGATCCGGGTTAACGGCTAACTGAAGCACACCTTCGTTACGGCCACGGAACATGGCCAGAGCACGGTGTGAAGGCACACCAGAAATGGCTTCATGGTGGGCAAAATAGTCACGGAATTTCGCGCCTTCTTCTTCCTTACCTGGTACCACGGTGGAAGCCAGATGGGCATTACGCCACAGGTAGTCACGCACTTTTGCCAGCAAGGCCGCATCTTCAGCGAAGCGTTCCATCAAAATATAGCGCGCGCCATCCAGCACTGCTTTGGTGTCGGGCAGGCCTTTGTCTGCGTCAATATACTGCTCTGCTTCCTGTTCTGGTGTGCGGGAGGCATCCTGCCAGAGCAGATCCGCAAGCGGCTCTAACCCTGCTTCAATGGCGATTTGCCCACGAGTGCGGCGTTTAGGTTTGTACGGGAGATATAAGTCTTCAAGCTCCGTTTTGCTCAGTGTTGAATTAATGGCTCCAGCCAGTTCATCACTCAGCTTCCCTTGCTCGCTAATCGACTTCAGAATGGCCTGGCGGCGCTCTTCCAGTTCACGCAGATAACCCAGACGGACTTCAAGTTGACGCAATTGGGTGTCATCCAGCCCACCTGTGATCTCTTTACGATAACGTGCGATAAATGGCACGGTGTTCCCTTCATCAAGCAAACGGATAGCCGCTTCAACCTGCTCATTCCGTGCCTTGAGTTCACTGGCAATAATGCCGTTAAGCGAATTGTTCATCATGGCTTTTGTTGTCTGTCTGTCGCGATAAAAAGTGAAGCACAGTTATACGGAGTCCGGAAATAAAATGCCAGTTATGGCGACCTTTCAGCCTGCTTTTTCAGTTTGTTCTTTAAATCTTGTGAACAGTGCAGAGGCTCAGGCTTCTTTGGACCAGTCCGGTCTTGTATAGCTGATACTGTTTACATACCAGGTTGCGATACCAGATGGTGTGATAACGGTGGCAACATCACCTTCTTCTTTTTTGAGCAACGCCCGGGCCACAGGAGCATCAATAGAGATGTAGTCATTGCGGCCAAAAATTTCGTCGTAGCCGACAATGCGAAACCGCCTGATATCCCCGTCGTCGTTTTCAATTTCCACCCAGGCGCCAAAAAACACTTTGCCATCCTGCTGTGGTGAGTGGTCAACAATGCGTAAACTCTCAAGGCATTTAGTGAGATAGCGAACACGCCGGTCAATTTCACGCAGGCGTTTCTTGTTGTACTGATAGTCGGCGTTTTCGCTACGGTCGCCAAGGCTTGCCGCCCAGGTAACTTTTTTGGTGACTTCAGGACGTTCTTCACGCCATAAATAATCCAGCTCTTTTTTTAGTTTTTCGTAACCCTCTCGGGTAATCAAGGGCGTTTTCATGCAATGTACCTGTTAGTTCTGTCAAATGGTGAAGCAGGCCTGTTTTACAATAACTTGCCTGTCGCTTTATGCACCAGTTTGTGATGTATTGTACAGATAAGTCGCTGTTAAATATGCTTTGTAACAATTTTGACTAGAATATATACCAGTTTTATCTGGTCGTTGGCGCACACTTTTCTAGAATAGCCATCGTACAATTCGAGCCTTTGGGAGTTAACAGTATGCAAGAGAATTATAAAATTCTGGTTGTTGATGACGATATGCGGTTGCGTGCACTGCTTGAGCGTTATCTCACCGAACAAGGCTTCCAGGTTCGTAGCGTTGCTAACGCTGAACAAATGGATCGCCTGCTGACACGTGAGTCTTTCCACTTAATGGTTCTGGATTTAATGCTGCCGGGAGAAGATGGTTTGTCCATTTGCCGCCGTCTGCGTAGCCAGAGTAACCCGATGCCCATCATTATGGTAACGGCGAAAGGTGAAGAAGTGGATCGTATTGTTGGGCTGGAAATTGGTGCTGATGACTATATTCCCAAACCCTTTAACCCGCGTGAATTGTTGGCTCGTATTCGTGCAGTGTTGCGCCGCCAGGCAAATGAGTTACCCGGCGCACCGTCCCAGGAAGAAGCTGTTATTGCTTTTGGCAAATTTAAACTGAACCTGGGAACCCGTGAAATGTTCCGTGATGACGAACCGATGCCTTTAACCAGTGGTGAATTCGCTGTGTTGAAAGCCCTGGTCAGCCACCCGCGTGAACCATTATCCCGCGATAAACTGATGAACCTCGCGCGTGGCCGTGAATACAGTGCGATGGAACGTTCTATTGATGTTCAGATCTCCCGCCTGCGTCGCATGGTGGAAGAGGACCCGGCACATCCCCGTTATATTCAGACGGTATGGGGCCTGGGTTATGTGTTTGTGCCGGATGGCGCTAAAGCATGAGGCGACTGCGCTTCTCGCCAAGAAGTTCATTTGCCCGCACCTTGTTACTGATTGTCACCTTGCTGTTTGCCAGCCTGGTGACAACCTACCTTGTCGTGCTGAACTTTGCGATTTTGCCGAGCCTCCAGCAGTTTAATAAAGTACTGGCTTACGAAGTTCGTATGCTGATGACAGATAAACTGCAACTGGAGGACGGTACTCAACTGGTTGTACCGCCTGCGTTTCGTCGCGAGATTTATCGTGAACTCGGGATATCGCTTTATTCCGATGAAGCAGCGGAAGAGGCTGGCCTGCGTTGGGCGCAGCATTACGAATTTTTGAGCCAGCAAATGGCGCAACAACTCGGTGGACCAACGGAAGTTCGTGTTGAGGTCAATAAAAGCTCGCCGGTTGTTTGGCTGAAAACCTGGCTGTCTCCCAATATTTGGGTACGGGTACCGCTGACTGAAATTCATCAGGGCGATTTCTCACCGTTGTTCCGCTATACCCTGGCGATTATGTTGCTGGCCATTGGTGGGGCGTGGTTGTTTATTCGTATTCAAAACCGCCCCCTGGTCGACCTTGAGCATGCTGCGTTGCAGGTGGGTAAAGGGATTATCCCTCCGCCGTTACGAGAATATGGTGCTTCAGAGGTACGCTCGGTGACCCGGGCGTTCAACCATATGGCGTCGGGGGTGAAGCAACTGGCGGACGACCGCACCTTGCTGATGGCCGGAGTCAGTCATGATCTGCGCACGCCTCTCACTCGTATCCGTCTGGCGACCGAGATGATGAGTGAGCAGGATGGTTATCTTGCGGAGTCAATCAATAAAGATATCGAAGAGTGCAATGCCATTATTGAGCAGTTTATTGACTACCTGCGAACGGGCCAGGAAATGCCACTGGAAACGGCAGATCTTAACGGTGTGCTCGGGGAAGTGATTGCTGCGGAAAGTGGTTATGAGCGCGAGATTAATACCTGTCTGCAGCCGGGTGAGATTACTGTCAATATTCATCCGCTTTCTATCAAGCGCGCTGTGGCCAATATGGTGGTTAATGCGGCGCGTTACGGTAATGGGTGGATAAAAGTCAGTAGTGGCACAGAGCCGGGTAAGGCCTGGTTTCAGGTGGAAGATGACGGGCCGGGCATCCCGCCTGAACAACTGAAACATTTACTGCAGCCTTTCGTGCGTGGAGACAGCGCGCGCAGTACCAGTGGTACCGGTCTGGGCCTTGCGATTGTGCAACGTATTATAGATAACCATAATGGTCTGCTGGACATTGGCAGCAGTGAGCGCGGTGGGTTGCGCATTCGGGCCTGGCTGCCCATTATGCCTGGGTTACTGGCTGAGAAGGCGAAAGAGAGTTAACCGGACGCTGGTAACTCCACCAGACAGGTGATACAAAGCAAAGCCCGTGTATTCCAGAATACACGGGCTTTCTGCTACTCAGACTCAGGGAGTTGGTTACCGGGTTTGTGGCCCGGCACTGACCAGCGCGGCACCCGCGGGAGTATCGGTATATTTCTCGAAGTTATCCACAAACAGTGTGGCGAGATGCTGCGCTTTCTCTTCCCATTGTGCGGCAGTGGCCCATGTATTGCGTGGGTCAAGTATCCTGGCGTTCACTCCCGTTAATGCAACTGGTACGGCGAGGTTAAAGACCGGTAGCGTGGTGGTTTCAGCGTTATCCAGTTCTCCACTAATAATGGCATCGATGATTGCGCGCGTATCTTTAATGGAAATACGTTTACCAGAACCGTTCCAGCCCGTATTCACCAGATAGGCCTGGGCACCGGCAGCCTGCATCCGTTTCACCAGCACTTCTGCATACTGCGTGGGGTGCAGCGTGAGGAAGGCGGCGCCAAAGCAGGCAGAGAATGTAGGCGTTGGTTCGTCCACACCACATTCTGTACCAGCCAGTTTTGCGGTGAAACCTGAAAGGAAGTGGTATTGCGTTTGTTCGGCTGTCAGGCGTGAAACAGGTGGCAGCACTCCAAATGCGTCTGCGGTGAGGAAAATCACCTTAGTGGCATGGCCTGCTTTGGATACTGGTTTAACAATATTATCAATGTGATAAATAGGGTAAGACACGCGGGTATTTTCAGTTTTGCTGCTGTCGTCGAAATCAATGGTGCCATCGGTAGCGACGGTGACATTTTCCAGCAAAGCATCACGGCGAATAGCCCGGTAAATATCTGGCTCTGCTGCTTCTGATAAACGGATGGTTTTCGCGTAACAACCCCCTTCGAAGTTGAATACGCCGTCGTCATCCCAGCCGTGCTCGTCATCGCCAATCAGGCGGCGTTTCGGATCAGTGGAGAGAGTGGTTTTACCGGTTCCGGATAAACCGAAGAAGACCGCTACATCGCCTTTTTCACCAACATTGGCGGAACAGTGCATGGAGGCAATGTTTTTCAGTGGCAGCAGGTAGTTCATAATGGCGAACATCCCTTTCTTCATTTCGCCGCCATACCAGGTGCCACCAATTAACTGCATGCGTTCTGTCAGGTTAAAGGCAACAAAGTTTTCTGAATTCAGGCCTTGTGCCTGCCAGTTTGGATTGGTGCATTTTGCCCCATTCATTACGATGAAGTCAGGTTCAAAATCAACGAGTTCTTCATCATTGGGCCGAATGAACATGTTCTTGACGAAATGTGCCTGCCAGGCCACTTCGGTAATGAAGCGTACACACAAGCGGCTGTCCGGGTTAGCACCGCAAAAAGCATCAACCACAAACAGACGTTTTCCCGAAAGCTCTTCAGTGACGAGGTTTTTCAGGTCTTGCCATATTTCAGGGGTGAGCGGGTGATTGTCATTCTTTCCGCTGCCGTTATCAGCCCACCATAATGTATCGCGGGTTGTATCATCACGAACGATATATTTATCTTTTGGTGAGCGACCAGTGAAAACACCGGTATCAACAGCGACGGCACCCAGATTTGTCAGTACGCCACGTTCAAACCCTTCCAGGGTTGGGTCAAGCTCTTCACGATACAATCTATCGTAATCAGGGTTATACACCACTTCCAGTACGTCATGAATACCATAAGCCTTCAGTTCTTGCGGGGTTAAAACGCGCATGTCACTTCTCCTTAGCCAGGAACTATTACTATAAATTGTAGGGTTATTAGCCGAATGTTGACCGCGACCCGCTTCATAGATTTACGTATCAAAAGATTTGTTCGCAAATCAACAGAAGCAGGGCAGGTCTCGCTGCGGGGAACATTATCGCAGGATTTTTTTATTAATGAATATAAGTGTTTTGCAAATGTTATTGAAAAGTAGAAAAAAAAGCCTTTTTGAGATTGTAAACGCATACATAATGTTGCGACGGTGTAGTTCTCGACAAAACAGTGTGGTGGCTGACGGAAGGGAAAAGAAGCCCTGGTGATGACCAGGGCCTGTAGTACTTAATGAATGTGCGGATCCGCTGGATCGGCATTGGTCCGTATTTCTGCGATATCCATAGCATTAAACAGGTAGTGGCTACCGCAATAATCACAATGCATATCTATCTCACCATCTTCTTCAAGGATGGTGTTGATTTCTTCTTGTGGCAGAGTTTTCAGGGCTGCAGCACAGCGCTCACGTGAACAACTGCAAGAGAAACTGACATCCTGAGGTTCATACAGAGTGACTTCTTCTTCGTGGTACAGGCGCCATAGCACTTCCTGGGCAGGCAGTGTCAGTAGTTCTTCGGCTTTGATGGTTTCTGTCAACGTGGCAAGGTGAGTAAAATCATCAGCCTGGGTATCCTGAGCAGGTAAGACTTGCAGGAACATACCTCCTGCTGCAGGTTTACCTTCTGACTCACCAAGGCGAATAAACAGGCGGGTTGGCAATTGTTCTGAACGCACAAAGTAATCTTCCAGACACTCTGCGATGGTTTCACCTTCCAGACCAACCACACCCTGGTAGCGCTCACCTTCTTTCGGACTGATGGTGATAACCAGATAGCCATTACCCACCATTTCTTTCAGTGTGGCACTGGCTGGGAACTCTTCGCTAAAACGCGCAACACCACGCAGTTGCTGCTGGTTATTACCGTTGATAACAGCCAGGGACAACGGACCATCACCCTGCAACTGAACGGTAATATCACCTTCAAATTTCAATGTGGCAGTGAGCAGTGATGTGGCCACGAGCATTTCACCCAACAGGTTTTTCACCGGTTGCGGGTAATCGTGGTTGGCCAGCACTTGCTGCCAGGTGTCAGATACCGTTACCAGTTCGCCGCGAACAGCGAAATTTTCAAACAGATAACGGTGCAATTGGTCGTGTTGAACCATACTTTCTCTCTCTTGCGGGCGGTGATTATTCATTGCCGCCGTATTTAAATTTCATCAAATCACGCCGCTCTTTTTTGTCAGGGCGACGTTCAGGATGCGGCATTGTCAGTGAATTCATTTTACGAGCCAGTGCGATATTCTCGCGCTTCTCAATACTGTCCGGTGTTTCTTCATACAGCGTAGCAGCTTGTATTGCGGGACCACGTTTGTCGGTGATGCCTTTAATAATAACCGTACGCTGGTCATTACCCTGACGAATCACCAGACAGGCATCCAGTTCGACGATTTTGCTCGGTTTACTTCGCTGGCTGTTGTAGTGCACCTTCCCGCCTTCAACCATTTCTCTCGCAATGGCCCGGGTTTTATAAAAACGGGCAGCCCACAGCCATTTATCCAGCCGCACACCTTCTGCGATTTTCTCTTTCATCTCACCTCCTTTCAGGATAGTGCCTGGAGCAGCCCCCGGTAGTCACCTGTTGCCGGATGGCGGTGCCAGATTTTATCGGGTTGCCCGGAGTCCGGGTTAGTGACCCCGAGACAATAGCGAATGCCGAATTGTTTTGCGGCATCAAGAATAGGTTCGCTGTCGTCAATGAACAATGTGCGAGCCGGATCAAACCCGGTTTGCTCCTGAACAGCCAGCCACAGACGCCTGTCTTCTTTGGGATAACCAAATGTATGGGTGGAAAGTAATAAATCAAGCCAGTTGCCTAAACCAGTATGTTCCAGTTTGACAGAAAGGTTATACGGGTGCGCATTAGTCAGCAGGACTCGCCGCTTCCCGGCCTGTTTCAGAGCAGATAAAAATGGCGCGGTATCAGCCCGCAAGGCTGCCCGTGGCCCCATCTCCCGGGTCATACCACGAATATCCAGGCCGAGTTCATTACCCCAGTAATCGAGACAATACCAGTTTAGCGTATGTTGTACGGCATGGTATTTCTGGCGAATCAGGGTATGTGCGTCCTCGAGGGGAATGCCCCGCTGTTTGCTGAGCGTTTCTGGCACCAGATGCAGCCAAAAATAGTTGTCAAATGCGAGGTCGAGTAAGGTGCCGTCCATATCCAGCAGAACGGTGTCGATATGTTGCCAGTCAATGTCGACGTGCATGAGAGCTCCCGGGTGTTCACAATGTGCCACAGGTTATCACAACCTGCGGCATGAATACTCAGAACAAATGGGGAACGCCCGGCCCAGGGATCAGTTTCGGATTGAGGCAGTTTTCGTACCATGCCTGAATTTGTGCCAGGCGACGGCGGTGCCGGTAGTAACGGATAGCTGCCATGCTGCCATTATACAGGGTGCTAAGCACCATCGCGGCCAGCAGCAATGACGTGAAGATATAACGCCACAAACTGGCGCTGTCTGGAACGCTGTGCAGCATGATGTGTACCGTTCCATTCGCGTCGGTGGACAACCCGGTTATAATGCCTTCCGCATGGAATGGCGTATGGGTCAGAGTTTCGGCAAGGTGCCGGAAAACAGCCCATTGCTCTTGCGGCGGATAATCATAGAGTGAAACAGGCGGATAAGGCTGGTCAACCAGTTCAGCGCCCTCGTCACTGATAATCAAAAAACCCCCTGGTGACGGGCTGTTCAGTGACATAGCAGCACGGGATGTTTCGCGCATGAAGAAAGGAGCAGTCGATGTTGCCACCAGATTAGACAGTGACTCCGCGCTGACCGGGCGGAGCAGAACATTAATTCCATCCAGTTTTCCGCTATCTGCGCGCTTAACCAGTGTTTCCCAGTCCTTGGTATTCCCCAGATTCACCAGGGCATTTTTGAGGCGAATACAATCATCGTTCGAGGTACATAACGCCTGGGTTTTTTGCACGATATCTGCAAAGTCATCCACCAACACCATGCCTGATTTTTGAATAGCGGAAGCCAGTTGCGGGTTCACCTTTGTATCATCGCCATCCTGTGGATGTAGCTGGCGATTGACTGTTTGCACCAGGGCACTGGCTTTAGTGACGATATCGGATTCCGGCGCTGGCAACGGGGTAGCGTTGTTCCAGAAAATCTGTGAACAATCAAAGGGCCGGAAAGGGGTGTTATGCTGAGCTGACCAGTTGTCCGTAGCCGAAATACTGCACATCCCGGACCCGGAGAGTTGCACGGTATCACCAACACGCAAATTGGCACTTTCCAGTTGAGACAATGTTGTCGCTTCAATACTTTGCGCGCCTTTAAGCCAGGAGATAGTGAGCTTTATCGGCATATCAAGAGGCACCCAGACAACCAACATCACCAGTACGACAAGGGCGCTGGCACTAATTATCAGGCTGCGCAGCCAGTGCTGCAAAGGAAAGTTTTTTACTTCATCATGTAAAGACAGAAAACGTCCCTGGCGAACAACATGGCGATCCAGATAAATATCAATGTCTGTTTTATGTCCCAGGTCCTGGTTAATAAAAGGCTGCCAGTGAGAGGGGTAAACCAGGTCAATGACACCAAGAGATATATTATTTTGTTCCTGGTCTGATTCGCCAAACAGCCCCCAGCGTTTTGGGGTACCGCGCAAACAGTGGATTTCCCGTAAGTTGCTTTTTGCCGGTGGGATGCAGATACCATATAACCCACCCAGTAACAGAAGCGTGGCACATCCGGCAAGCCATGGGATAAACATTGATGGAATAAGCAGGCACAGATAGTACAGTAAAAAAGCAGCACTGATCAGCAGGGCATCTCGCAGGTTATCCTGATGCGACAATGTGTATTCTTCACGCGTCTCTTCGCGAATATTTAACAATTCAATTTGTTCACTTTCTTCGCCACGAATCGATGCAGTGCTGCCAGAGAATTGATGTACCGCTCCGCGGGTTTCCTGGTGATAGTTTTTCAGTGTATGGCCATTGAGGCCAATCACCAGTGGGAGTGAGTCGGTAATCACTAAGTCAACGTTGTTATCATCACTGATGTACTGCTCCCAAAAAGGCGGTAAATGGACTTCAACAGAATCCAGATAATAGCGCCACTTGTTAGGATCATCGGCAGTAAGCCCATAGCGGGTAATTGAACGTACGACTGAATAAACGATGCGGCTTTTAGGGCTGAGCGACAGGGTAACTGGGCCTGCACTGGCACCACTGGGGCCAGGCAGTTGCTGATTACGTGCAAGTGAAGAAAGATAGTGCTCAATAGCCGAGCGTTCTTCTTCGCTAAGCTGGCGTGTCGTCGCGCCAGCTAATGCCTGCAACCAGGGGTAGCGCGAGTGCTGACGCTGCTTGTACCCGTACACCAACCCGGCAATAGCCAGGCAGCCCAGTACTGCAGTGAAAAAAATCAACAAGGTGCTCATGCTATCCCCATCAAACCTTCATTTTTTGAATCAAGTACAGCAAACGGCGACCCTTCACTGATGATTTTAGTTAAGTGAATGATAATCGGCATTATTGATTTCTTTCTTTAGCTTTTTGGGTAGACATGCCGAAGGTAACTAAATGTTAGCAAAGCTATATAAAGAGAAGTATCAGCAAATTCCTGGAAAGAATGCAATGCCTTGACATCAGTCAAATTGTCATGATTCGTGCTTGTTTCGTTGCACAATTGTGAAAAACAGGCAATTGGCAATTGCTCAAACATTGCCGTGTGTCGCAAAATAGCATCAGGATCCCATAAATGAAGCGCAGATTCATGAATAAGCCACTAAAAAAACCACAAATACTGAATGTTGAAACCGTTGCCCGCTCCCGTTTGTTTAATGTTGAGTCGGTTGATTTGGCATTCAGTAACGGGGTTCATCGTGTCTATGAACGTATGCGTCCGTCTGAACGGGAAGCTGTGATGATAGTCCCTCTCCTGGGCGATAAACTTGTTCTGATACGTGAATATGCTGTTGGCACAGAGTCTTACGAGCTGGGGTTTCCAAAGGGATTAATTGATCCCGGCGAGTTGCCTTTTGATGCGGCGAACCGGGAGTTGCAGGAAGAAGTGGGGTTTGGTGCGCAAAAACTGAGCTTTCTAAAAAAAGTGACAATGGCACCTTCTTATTTTTCCAGCAAAATGAATATTATTTTGGCTGAAGACTTATATGAATCATCGTTGGAAGGTGATGAGCCGGAACCCCTGATACAGGAACACTGGCCGCTGGCGACCATGATGGATTTGCTGAAAGAGCCTGACTTTAGCGAGGCACGTAATATCAGTGCGCTGTTTTTAGTGCGTGAATGGCTGAATCAGCAGGGTCGGCTGTAATAGCCCCTTCCACAGGAAGGGGCTGGCTTATCAGAAGAGTTCGTGAGTTTCACCGTTATCAATGACAGTTGTCCCCACTTCATGTACAGCCTGATGAGTGGGTTGTGTGCCATCAATAAAATACTCATCCCGGCTATTGCCGCCGCTGGCAAGTTGACCTGTGGCACGGTCAATACGCACGGTAACAATACCGGGTGGCGGCGTGAGTGGTTGCTCCGGAACACCGTCTAATGCCGCTTTCATGTAATCATCCCAGGCTGGTTGAGCACTTTTAGCACCACCCTCGTAACCAGAGATCTGATCCTTAATCACACCTGATAACGTAGTACGCCCAAGATCCCGACGATGATCGTCAAAGCCTATCCACACCGACGTGACGACACCCGGGCCATAACCAGAGAACCACGCATCTTTTGAACTATTGGTTGTTCCGGTTTTGCCGCCGATATCATTACGCTTCAGGTCCCGTGCCGCGCGCCAGCCGGTACCCATCCAGCCTGGTTCACCGAAGATATTCGAGTTCAGTGCGCTCTTGATAAGGAAGGAGAGTGGTGTGCTGATAACATGAGGTGCATAAGCCTGAGACTGCATGGCAGGCACTTGCCCATTCACTTTTTCAAGTTCAGGCATGGGCACTGTGGCATTTTGCTGCTGAGCAGAAGTAGCGACATCTTCCATGTTCTGATTTTCCAGAACATTCGACTTCGGTGTTTCGCCATAAATAACCGGCAGATTGCAATCGGCGCAGGCAACCTGTGGTTTGGCCTCAAAAATCGTGTTGCCCTGTTCATCGTCGATCTTACTAATGAAGTAAGGATCAACCAGGAAGCCGCCATTTGCCAACACAGCATAGCCACGAACCACCTGCAAAGGTGTGAAGGAAGCGGAACCCAGCGCCAGTGATTCTGTGCGCACAATATTCTGTGACGGGAAGCCAAAGCGTTGCAGGTAATCGGCAGCGTAGTCCACACCCATCGCCCGCATAGCGCGAACCATGACCACGTTTTTCGACTGCCCCAGGCCCTGACGCAGGCGAATCGGACCATCATAAGTTGGTGGGGAGTTTTTCGGACTCCAGTCGGAACCTGCACCAGCGTCCCAACGCGAAATAGGTACATCGTTCAAAATACTGGCTAATGTCAGGCCCTTATCCATAGCGGCGGTGTACAGGAATGGCTTAATGTTAGAACCGACCTGACGCAGAGCTTGTGTGGCGCGGTTGAACTTACTTTGGTAGAAATCAAACCCACCCACCAGCGCCATTACCGCACCATCGTGTGGGTTAAGCGAAACCAGAGCCGAGTTCACTGCTGGTATCTGAGCCAGCCACCAGTTGTTGTCTTGCTGGCGAACCCAGATTTGCTGTCCCGCCTGAAGAACATCGGTTACTTTGCGCGGAGTGGCACCCTGCTGAGTATCTGAACGCCATGGCCGTGCCCAGCGAACACCATCCAGCGTTAAGCGCACCGAACTCCCGTCAGCGAGCATCGCTACTGCTTCTGTTGGGGTGGCACTGTTCACGATAGCCGGATGTAACGGGCCATAATTAGGCAGGGTGCGTAACAGGGTAATCTCTTTTTGGGTATTCCATGGCATTTCACCAATACGCCACAACACCGTTTCCGGGCCTCGATAGCCATGGCGCATATCGTAATTAATTACATTGGTACGCAGAGCATCCTGAGCGGCTTGCTGTAAACGACGGCTCACCGTGGTATAGACTTTGTAGCCATCGGTATAAGCGTTATCGCCATAGCGGCTAACCATTTCCTGGCGAACCATCTCAGCCAAATAAGGTGCTGAAAAGACTATTTGCGGGCCATGGTAATTCGCTTCTATCGGCTGAGTGACCGCATCATTATATTGCGCCTGTGTAATATAGCCCTCGCTGAGCATGCGGCTCAAAACCACATTGCGGCGGGCCGTTGCCCGGTCGACAGAGTAAATCGGGTTGAATGTGGAAGGTGCTTTCGGCAACCCCGCAATTACCGCCATTTCACTTAATGTTAGCTGGCTGACATCTTTACCAAAGTAGACCTGAGCGGCTGCTCCCACTCCGTAAGCACGGTACCCGAGATAAATTTTGTTGAGATAAAGTTCAAGAATTTCATCTTTACTCAGCAATTGCTCAATACGTATCGCCAAAAACGCTTCTTTAATTTTACGGTCGAGCGTTTTTTCGGGACTCAGGAAGAAGTTACGCGCGAGTTGTTGTGTAATTGTACTGGCACCCTGGGTAGCATGCCCGGAAAATAGCGCTACGCTGGCCGCACGAAAAATCCCCACAGGATCAATACCATGGTGTTCATAAAAGCGGCTGTCTTCAGTCGCAATAAACGCTTTCACTAACTCAGGCGGAATTTGATTCAGGTGCAACGGTATCCGCCGCTTTTCACCAAATTGTGCAATCAATTCACCATCGGCGCTGTAGACCTGCATAGGCGTCTGGAGTTTGACATCTTTGAGCGTCGCAACATCGGGTAACTGCGGCTCTATGTATTTGTATAAGCCATAAATCGAGCCAGCACCCAATAAAATGCAAGCAATAACAAAGAACAATAAATACTTTACGAACTTCACTGAGCTTTTCTCATCTGGTTTCTGTTGGGCAGTTTATAAACAACCGGGCAGTAGTATAAAGGCATCAAGAGCGCTTTGATATGCCATTTTTACTTTTAGGTCAGGGAGGAAGATGAGATGTGTCCAGCAGCACAGTGGCAGGTGGGGGTTGATATTCAGCGTGACAGGCTCCGGGCGGTGGCTGTTCAACACCGGCGTTATGGGTGGCAATTACGCGGCTGGTGGGAATGGCCGGTGTCTCATCATTCACCAGACGATACGCAACAGCCTTCACACGCTGATGTCGTTTCAGCTCTGGCGGCGTTAAGGCTCTCACTGCCTTACGGGTATCGTATTCGGGTGGGGATCCCTACCGGGCGTACGCTTCAACAACAAATGTCATTACCTGCTATGGCTATGACCGAGACTGATACCTGTCGTTATATCGGTCAAATGGCTGCACAACAACTGGATATACCTGTCAGTCAATTGTGTTGGGACTATGTTGCCCGTACTGCTACTGATTCTGGCAGCAAGAGTGTCAGTGTTGCTACTGCTCCGGCGGATGTAGTGGCACGTTTGCAAGAGTATTTTACCCAAAGCAAGTGCCACCTGCGTGCAATTACCCCTGATGCGCTGGCACTGGCTCCTTATCAGGCTCTTCTGGGAGGTAGTTCCTGGGTTATATATCGCAGCCAACATGACTGGTTATGGTATGGCCCCCAACAATGGGGGGCAACACGGGTTTCCGATGTGCCGGAAGTGCCTGCTTTATTGGAACGGTTGGGATGTAAAAGTGAACATATTCATTTTTGTGGACCACAGGAGGTGCTAACGGAACAACCACAAGAGAGGCTGGATCCATATCGCTTGCTACATCTGGTTGCACCTCCTTTACCTGAAAACATCGACCCATTTGTCATTGCATTGGGGTTGGCGCTTGGGGGTTATCCGGCATGAATGAATCGCTGAATTTTTTGCCGTGGCGGGACCAACGGCGTAAATCTTTGTTCTGGTTGTGGGGGCGGCGCTCATTCATTGCACTGTGTTGCGTTGGTATAACCCTGGTACTTGTTGTTCTGCCTTTGCATACCTGCTTACGTGTCAATATGAATGTGGCTTCCACATTCCCTGCTTTATATAACCACCAGCAACTTGCGGTAGTCGGGCTGGAAACAAAGCTTACCCGGTTAGCTCAGATACGCCAGGCCAATGACACTATGAAAAAGCGCCAACAACGATTACACCGTTGGCGGCAGAGCCTGGTCTACCTCAGTCAGCAGTTACCGGAAGATACCTGGATTACCCGTCTGGTTGTACAACATAACACCTTGTCAGTTGAAGGGGTTGGGTTATCGGCTGAGGGTACACTGGCCTGCGAAACGGTACTGGCGGCCTTGCCAGGGGTTGACCAACTAAAAGTTAACCATATCACCCGGCGTAACGGCGAGATTCACTTTGGATTTACCCTGCAAGGTGAGAAGGATGATGTTGATAGTTGAACACTGGCTGGCACTTTCCGGCCCCAGAAAGGCCGTGCTTTTGCTTGCGCTGATGGCAGTCTGTACAGGTATTGGCTGGTTGGTTTGGGTGATGCCAGTAAAACAACAGGTTGCTGATTCCGTTATGCAATTGAATATGCAGCGTACTCAATGGCAACAACAACAGGCCAACTGGTTACAATTACGCCAGCAAGTAGCAGAACTGGAACAACAGTATTTATGTATCAGCCAGCCAGTCACGGTATTTTCTGCCCAGCGTTTTACCCGAGATGTGGGAGGGAAATTATTACGCTGGGGGATGCCGGGAGGTGAGCGTAAAGGTGAACTGAGTTTGTCCTTGCCCTGGGAGGGTGTTTTGCAGTTATTTCCGGCATTGGCTGGTGAACCTGTCGAATTGCCAGGGTTCCAGTTGCAGGCGGACGAGGGTGAGCAGGTTAGCGTGAGGCTGGATCTGGAGATTATGGATGCGTCAGATAATGTTGTTGATGTTATGGGTACCTGCGCTGGTCTGTAGTGAATTGCGAAATCCATTTATTCCACTGGCAACAACCTGTTCATCAGGTGTACCGGATGAATGGCGTTTTATGGGGGTAGTACGTCAGGGAGCGATGCTACAAGGCATTATTCGTACCGGCAGTGGGCAGTGGTTGCGTGTGATAGAGGGCGATGAGCTTGGTGATAGTTGGCGTGTTGGCCCAGTTTCTGAACACCAAATGATAGTACGCCGGGTAGCAGCATGTTCGGCGCAGGAGCATATTTTACTACCCTCAGGGAGGAACGAAACATGAAAGTATGGCTGGTGAACCTGGTATTTTTGTGGTCAACATGGTGTGGCGCCAAACCAGTTTCCCTGGTGGTTGACCATGTGCCGGTGGCACAGGTGTTACAGGCACTTGCTGAGGGCCGGAAGCTTAATGTTGTGATTGCACAAGGGGGCGATCGGCTGGTGTCATTACGGTTGGTGGATGTTCCCTGGGAGCAGGCGCTTTCCGTGGTGCTTGAAATTGCGGAACTGGAAGGGAAGGTGCAGGGCAATATTTTGCGCATCAGTACGCGTGAATGGGCCAGTCAACAGCGCCAGGCTCAGCGGGAAGAAAAAGCGCAACAACAGGCTCGCCTGCCGCAAAAACAGGCTGTTATTGTTGTACAGCATGCTGATGTCGAACGGGTAGCGGCTGCCATTCGTGAACTGGGTGATAATGGTCTGTCAGGCTCCGGGTCTATGGTGGTTGATAAGCGTACCAGCAGGCTGATGTTAAATGATACGCAACCAGCACTGGCGCGCATACAGGCATTGGTTGAGTTACTGGATTTACCATTAGGCCAGGTTGAGCTGGCGGCCCATATTGTGACGATTAATCAGCAAAGTTTGCAGGAACTGGGCGTGAAGTGGCAAGGTAACTCACGGCAGGTTTCAGGCTCTGCAGAGTTAGGTGTTACGGGCAGCAGCACTACCAGCCTTGGGTTCAATATTGGTCGGGTCGACAGTAATTTATTGGCGCTGGAACTGTCAGCCCTCGAACAACGCCAGCAACTGGATATTATTGCCCGCCCACGCCTGATTACCGCACATCAGCAACCAGCCAGTATTAAGCAAGGGAGTGAAATTCCCTACCAGACCTCAGGTACGGATTCTTCGGCTGCTACTATTGAATTTAAAGAAGCTGTTTTGGGGCTTGAGGTAACGCCTGTGGTTCTGCCGGATAAACGAGTCCGCCTGAATTTACGTATCACTCAGAATGCCCCTGGGCAGGTTTTACAGCGTGCTGAGGGCGACGTTATGGCTATAGATAAACAGGAAATAGAAACCCGAATTGATGTACGCCATGGCGATACCATCGTTCTTGGTGGTATTTTTCAGCATAAACAACGTGATGGTGTGGCTCAGGTTCCTTTTCTTGGATCCATTCCATTGATTGGCGGTTTATTCCGTCATCAAATAAAAGAAGATGAGCGTCGGGAGCTGGTTGTTTTTATCACCACCCATCTGGCAGAAATCTGACAAATAAAAGATGTATACAAATAAGTTTAGTTAAACCCGTCATGGTGTTTGACCTGAGGCTGGAATTATCATACAAGATGTACCGGTTTTAGGTGGGGCAGGGCCGCTTCAGGCTCAGTGCTTGTTCTGGGGATATCCGCGAAGTAGTAATTTATTCGGTTGCCAAACCACCTTGAGTGTTGAGATAATTTTTAGTCTGACTCTCGCACTATCGCATAAGAGGTTTCAGTTCATTTCCTGCCATGCCCGGACGTTGCATGGTGGGTTTATCATTAACGAATTGTCTTAGTAGTACCGAAAAAATGGCAGAGAAACGCAATATCTTTCTGGTTGGGCCTATGGGTGCCGGCAAAAGCACTATTGGGCGGCAATTGGCTCAACAGCTCAATATGGAATTTTTCGATTCCGATCAAGAAATTGAGAAACGTACTGGAGCCGATGTCGGTTGGGTTTTTGACGTTGAAGGCGAACAGGGTTTTCGCGAGCGCGAAGAAAAAATTATCAATGAGCTGACCGAAAAGCAGGGTATCGTCCTGGCTACCGGCGGCGGGTCTGTGAAGTCTCGTGAAACGCGTAATCGTCTCTCTGCGCGCGGTGTTGTGGTGTATTTGGAAACCACCATTGAAAAACAACTGGCGCGTACGCAACGTGACAAAAAACGTCCGTTACTCCAGGTAGACATGCCCCCTCGGGAAGTTCTCGAAGCGTTAGCGGATGAGCGTAATCCTCTGTATGAAGAGATTGCCGATGTTGTCATTCGCACTGACGATCAAAGCGCGAAGGTTGTTGCTAATCAAATAATTAACATGCTGGAAAGTAACTAATTTCAGTTGATGTAAACGTAACCCGGCTGGGGTAATACACAACAAAAGGTAACAGCGTCATGGAAAGGTTAATGGTGACATTAGGGGAGCGCAGCTACCCAATTACCATCGCATCAGGGTTATTTAATGAATCCGCTTCTTTCTGGCCCCTGAAATCAGGTGAGCAAGTGATGCTTGTTACAAATGAAACCCTGGCACCACTTTATCTTGACCGGGTTCGGCACATGCTTGAACAGGCAGGGGTTAACGTTGATGTCGTTATCCTGCCAGACGGTGAACAGTATAAGAGCCTGTCAGTACTTGACTCAGTTTTTACCGCATTGCTTGAAAAACCCCATAGTCGGGATACCACCTTAGTAGCGCTGGGAGGCGGTGTTATTGGTGATTTGACCGGTTTTGCTGCAGCAAGCTATCAACGCGGTGTCCGTTTTATTCAGGTTCCCACAACGTTGCTTTCCCAGGTTGATTCGTCTGTTGGCGGTAAAACAGCAGTAAACCATCCCCTCGGAAAAAATATGATTGGCGCTTTTTATCAACCGGCGTCAGTTGTCATTGATATCGATTGTCTGAAAACATTACCTCCCCGAGAATTAGCATCTGGTCTTGCTGAAGTGATTAAATACGGGATTATTCTTGATGCCGATTTCTTCAACTGGCTGGAGAATAACCTGGATGCTTTGGTGGCACTGGATCCTGTGGTTATGTCTTACTGTATTCGCCGTTGCTGTGAACTGAAAGCAGAAGTTGTGGCCGCTGATGAGCGCGAAAGCGGTCAACGTGCTTTACTTAACCTTGGTCATACTTTCGGACACGCCATTGAGGCCGAAATGGGGTACGGAAACTGGTTGCATGGTGAGGCGGTTTCTGCGGGAATGGTAATGGCTGCTCGTACTGCTCAACGCCTGGGGCAGTTTAGTGAAGCAGATACGGTACGTATCATTACACTCCTTAAGCGAGCAGGGCTGCCGGTAACCGGCCCGAAAAGCATGGAACCAGCTGCATATATGCCGCATATGATGCGGGATAAGAAAGTTCTGGCGGGAGAACTACGCCTGGTTCTTCCGTTGGCTATTGGTAAAAGTGAAGTACGGGCAGGCGTTGCGCACGACCTTGTTCTCAGTGCTATCACAGATTGCCTGCAGGCGTGATTACAAAGACATGAGATTAGCCACCCAAAGTGGCCTTTAACTTCGGGCGAGTGAGGTATTAACACTCTTCGCCTTTGAATGGGGTGTTAAATGGATGAATTAAAACCGGAAGACGGTCTGAAACCAGATCCCAGCGACCGTCATCCTGGCCGCTCACGCCAGTCTGCAGACTACGACAATGAGCCCAGTATCAACATGGATGATGTGGATGTTGATGCAGACGAGCGCCGTCCATCGCGTTCACGACGTGACAGCGATGCCCAAGAGTATGATGAGGCTGATGAAAGTGGGGAACAACCCACGCGTCGTCCACCTAAGCGTAAAAAAATGAAGTCTGCTCCTTCTAAAGGCCCAGTTTCACGCCAGCATATTATGATGGGGGTGGGGATACTGGTTTTGCTGGTGCTGATTTTGGGGATTGGTTCTGCACTGCAATCACCTAAGTCACCCGGCGATTCATCCTCCACGGTCTCCTCTGGCGGTGAAAAAAGTATCGATCTTTCTGGTTCTGCTTCACAGGGAAGTAGTACTCCTGCACCCGTAGTGGACAATAATGGTCAGGTTGCTCAGGGCAACAGTGCACCACAAGAAATTTCTGTCCCGCCTGTGTCAGAAACACCTTCGCAGGCTATTGGTCCTGCTCAGTCTGCTAATAATGCTGAACAACGCGTAGATGTGCCGGGTGACCTCAATACCGCGCTGACTCAGCAACAGGGGCAAATCAATAACGTTGTTGCGGGTTCAACCCTGCCGACAGAACCTGCTACAGTCGCTCCTGTGAATGGTAAATCCTCACCTGTGGCTGCACCAGAGCGCACTGTGCGTCACAATGAGCCGGCAAAGACACGCCGCGAAGTGGTCATTGAACCTTCTCATTCAGCCAGGGAGAAAACAGCCAGGGCCGCAGAACCCGCGCCGGTGAAAACACGCGAACCCACGCCGGTTGTGAAGAAACCTGAGCCTGTTCGTGCAGCGCCTGCTACCCAGGAACATGTGGCGGTGGCAAAAACTACGCCCGCGCCTGCTGCAGCTTCGGGCGGTACTATTGGCAATATTAATGCCCTGAAATCAGCCCCGGGTAGTCATTACACTTTGCAATTAAGCAGTTCTTCCAACGAGGCCAACTTGTCAAACTGGGCTAAGAAAGAGCAGCTTAAAGATTATGTGGTGTACAAAACAACGCGTAATGGCCAACCCTGGTATGTTCTGGTAAGCGGCATTTATGCAAATCGCGATGATGCCAAACGCGCAGTGTCATCGCTCCCGGCAGATGTACAAGCGAAAAACCCCTGGACCAAGCCCATTCATCAGGTTCAGGCTGATCTTAAATAGTGTATAAAGCGCAGGATGCTGTCGGAGCTTCTCCACAGCGGGAGAAGGTAATTTAGTCATACAGCATGAAAAAACATCGCGCTTTTTTGAAGTGGGCAGGGGGGAAATACCCCCTGCTCGATGACATTAAACGTCATCTCCCCGAAGGCGAGTACCTGATTGAGCCTTTTGTCGGGGCGGGTTCTGTCTTCCTGAATACAGAATACTCTCGTTATCTCCTCGCCGATATCAACAGCGATTTGATTAGTCTGTACAACATCGTCAAGACACGTACAGAGGAGTATGTTACTGAATCTAAAAATTTTTTTGTTCAAGAGAACAACTGCGCTGAACGCTATTACGTACTACGTGACACGTTTAACAAAAGTACGGACCCATTTCAGCGGGCACTACTTTTCTTGTATCTGAACCGCCATGGGTACAATGGTTTGTGCCGGTATAATTTGCGTGGTGAATTTAATGTTCCCTTCGGGCGTTACAGGAAACCTTATTTCCCCGAAGATGAATTGTTTCTGTTTGCGGAAAAAGCTCAGCGGGCTGAGTTTGTCTGTGAATCTTATGATTCCAGCATGGCTAAGGCAATGAAAGGTGCGGTTGTCTATTGCGATCCGCCTTATGCGCCTCTGTCAGAAACAGCAAACTTTACGGCGTATCACACCAACAGTTTTAATGTAGAACAACAACAGAATTTGGCTTTTCTGGCTGAGAAGTTGCGGCAAAAACGCATTCCTGTGTTGATCTCTAATCATGACACAATATTGACCCGGGAATGGTACAGGCTGGCAAGTACGTTGTTGCCTGTAAAAGTCCGGCGCAGCATCAGCAGTAACGGCGGCACGCGCAAGAAAGTAGACGAACTTCTGGCACTCTATAACGTCTGAGTAATTTCGCTGCCGCATAATGCATTTCTAAAAATGGAGACGCGGATGACACAGTATCTCATTGCCCCTTCAATTTTGTCGGCGGATTTTGCCCGTCTTGGCGAAGATACCACAAGAGCCTTATCTGCTGGTGCAGACGTGGTTCATTTTGATGTGATGGATAATCACTATGTGCCGAATCTGACTATTGGGCCAATGGTGTTGAAGTCACTGCGTCAGTACGGAATAACAGCACCCATAGATGTCCATCTGATGGTGAAGCCTGTTGACCGGTTAATCCCGGATTTCGCGGCGGCAGGCGCCAGTATTATTACATTTCACCCGGAAGCGTCCGAGCATATTGATCGTACCTTACAACTGATTAAAGAGCATGGCTGTAAAGCCGGTCTGGTATTTAATCCAGCCACGCCGCTCAGTTACCTTGATTATGTAATGGACAAGCTGGATGTCATCTTGTTGATGTCCGTGAATCCAGGGTTCGGCGGCCAGTCTTTTATCCCGCATACACTGGATAAGTTGCGTGAAGTGCGCCAGCGTATTGATGCTTCCGGGTATGATATTCGCCTGGAAGTTGATGGTGGTGTGAAAGTAGAGAATATTGGCGAAATTGCGGCTGCTGGTGCAGATATGTTTGTAGCCGGTTCGGCAATTTTCGGGCAACCAGACTACAGGCAAGTGATTGACCAAATGCGTGAAGAGCTGGGAAAAGTTAGCCATGGGTAAGCTTGAAGGTATTAAAGGCATCGCATTCGACCTTGATGGTACATTAATTGATAGTGCACCAGGCCTGACCGATGCCATTGACAGCGCATTGTATGCCCTTGAGTTGCCGGCTGCAGGTGAAGACCGTGTGACGACCTGGATTGGTAATGGCGCGGATATTCTGGTTGAGCGAGCGCTCACCTGGGCCTTGAAAGATAAATCACCTCAGGATGGCCTGCCAGAAATGATGCGGCGCCTGTTTGATACGTATTATGCCCAGTATGCAGAGGAAGGCAGTTATTTATTCCCGACAGTTGCGGATACCTTGAAAACTCTGCGTGAGCACGGTGTTAAAATGGCGATAGTGACCAACAAACCTACGCCATTTGTCCGGCCGATTCTGGAAACACTGGGTATTGCTGACTATTTTGACCTGGTTATCGGTGGTGATGATGTCGCTGCCAAAAAACCGCACCCGGCTCCCCTTTACCTGGTACTGGGTAAACTGGGTCTGTATCCTCATGAATTACTTTTTGTGGGGGATTCACGCAATGATATCCAGGCCGCAAAAGCCGCTACTGTCAGCGTTGCTGGCATGACATATGGTTACAACTATGGTGAATCGATCACGTTAAGTCAGCCTGACTTTGTTTGTGATCGTTTCAGTGATCTCCTGCCCATTATTGGGCTCCCGCACAATGACAATCAGGAATGAAAAAATGAGTAAGCCCATCGTTTTTAGTGGTGCACAACCATCAGGTGAATTAACTATTGGTAACTATATGGGTGCATTGCGTCAGTGGGTGAACATGCAGGATGATTACCACTGTATCTATTGCATTGTGGATCTGCACGCCATTACGGCCCGCCAGGATCCTGAGAAACTGCGTAAAGCGACACTTGATACTCTGGCTCTGTATCTTGCCTGTGGTATTGATCCGGAAAAAAGCACCATTTTTGTTCAGTCTCACGTACCGGAACATGCACAGTTAGGTTGGGCGCTGAACTGCTACACCTATTTTGGTGAACTGAGCCGCATGACGCAGTTTAAAGATAAATCTGCGCGTTATGCCGAAAATATTAATGCTGGCCTGTTTGACTATCCGGTTCTGATGGCGGCTGATATTTTGCTTTACCAAACTAACCAGGTACCGGTTGGTGAGGATCAAAAACAGCATCTCGAATTGAGCCGCGATATCGCGCAGCGCTTTAACGCGATTTATGGCGATGTATTTAAAGTGCCGGAACCTTTTATTCCTAAATCTGGCGCTCGTGTTATGTCACTGCTTGAGCCGGGCAAAAAAATGTCCAAGTCTGATGATAACCGAAACAATGTGATCGGATTGCTGGAAGATCCTAAATCAGTGGTTAAGAAGATCAAACGCGCGGTAACTGACTCCGACGAGCCGCCTGTTGTTCGCTATGATGTTGCCAATAAAGCTGGTGTATCTAACTTGCTGGATATTTTGTCTGCTGTTACCGGGCAGAGTATTCCTGAACTGGAACAACACTTTGAAGGCAAAATGTATGGCCACCTCAAAGGTGAAGTAGCCGATGCCGTTTCAGGTATGCTGAGCGAGCTTCAGGAGCGTTTCCATCGCTATCGGAATGATGAGGCTTTCTTGCAGCAAGTTATGCGGGATGGAGCGAAGAAAGCACAGGCCCAGGCAGCAGAAACTTTGAAGAAAGTGTACGAAGCAATTGGTTTCGTTGCTAAACCTTAAAATGAAGCTCCATCCGGAGATTTCAGATTGATGAAAAAGAAGGAAAAGCTTGGCTTTTCCTTCTTTTTAGTTAGCAGCCGAAAATCAATGAATTGATTTTCTTTGTTTTTTATTGGATGACTTCCTCTTGTTCTGTGCGAACATGAGGTTTGTCATCAGACTCAGTCCCCCATCCGGGGGCTTTTGCTTAATGGTTGCTGAACCAGTTTAATTTTTCCCGTAGACCAACAACACGCCCAACAATAATCAGGCTTGGGCTCTGCACTTGTTGTGCCAGTACGGCCAGTTTATCCAGTGTACCCTGCACGACTTTCTGTGTTGTCGCGGTACCGTTTTCTACCAGAGCACATGGCGTCTCTGCCGGCATTCCGTGGGCAAGCAGGTTTTTCTCTATAGCCGGAGCCTGGTTCAGCCCCATGTAAAATACCAGTGTCTGTTTTTCTGCTGCAAGGCTGGCCCAGTCCAGCTCTTCACCACTGGACTTAAGGTGTCCGGTAACCAGGCGGACACTTTGCGCATAATCACGGTGAGTCAGTGGAATACCTGAGTAGGCGGAACAACCAGAAGCTGCAGTAATACCCGGAACGACAGAGAATGGAATCCCTACCTCACATAACGTTTCCAGCTCTTCGCCACCTCGCCCGAAAATAAACGGGTCGCCACCTTTTAGCCTGACAACACGTTTCCCACTTTGCGCTTCTCTGAGCAATATTTGGTTAATCTCTTCTTGTGGTACGCAGTGATAACCCGCCCGTTTGCCCACAAATACCCGGTCAGCATCGCGGCGGACCAGTTTCATCACATCATCAGAAACCAGCCTGTCATACACAACAATATCGGCTTGCTGGATTTGCTGTAATCCTTTAAGCGTGAGCAGCCCGGCATCGCCAGGACCCGCGCCAACCAGAACCACTTCGCCCTGGTTATCCAGTGGTGTAGAGAATAATGTTTCGGTTTGCGAATGGATTGCGGCCGGATCGTTATTTGCCAGAGATTGCGCAATTCGGTCATTGGCGAACAACTTTTCCCAAAAACGACGACGCTCAGCCATTGTTGTGAAAGTATCTTTGACTCTCTGACGCAACTGACCGGCAAATTGGGCCACCTTACCCAGGTGTTGAGGTAATACAGCTTCAAGCTTTTCGCGCAGCAACCGGGCAAGAACAGGTGCTGTACCACCGGAGGAAACCGCTACCATGATGGGGGAGCGGTCAATAATCGACGGCATGATAAATGACGCACGTTTAGGGGCATCGACAACATTACAAAAAAGCTTACGCCGTTCTGCTTCCTGACTAACGTGCTGATTGGTTTGGTCATCGTCTGTTGCCGCAATCACCAACCAACTGCTATCCATTAACGCAGGTGAGAAATCACCTTTAACCAGTGACAACTGCTTATGCTCAGCCCAAACAGTGAACTGTGGGGTAAATTCCGGGGCATTGACGATGACGTTGGCTCCTGCATCCATTAGTAGCCTGGCTTTACGCTCAGCGACATCTCCTCCGCCAACCAGCAGGCAATCGCGGTTTTTCAGCTCACAAAAAATAGGCAAATAATCCACAGCAGTTCCTCGTTCCTCCCGCTTGCGCGGGCCAGTGCGATAAGCATTTTCGACAGTAAGGCGAAGACTATCTCATAGCCATACAAAAGCGTACAGATCCCTGCCCCCTAAATATGAGTTCAGTATTCAGATGGGAATACGTTAAACTATCAATAACATACAGATAAAAAATCATTGAATTTGTTGGTTTTTTTGTGATCCCTGATGCTTTTCCTTCCTGCTATTTTGCCTGCAAGTTGTCTTGCCGGGTGTTTGGTAACTTACTGTCGGCTCCCTTCAGTGATGCCCGGGTTTTTACATAAAGTGGTAAGGCGCTATTGTTGCACGTCATAGTGAATATGCGTTGTGCCTGTAACGAAAAGGCATGATAACTTCATATTTGCTGTCTGTTTTTCAATATGTATTCATCCGGAGGGTATATGGCACCAGCTACGTTTTGGTTCATTCAGGATGTGCGCCTGCCAGGGCGTGAAGGTTTGTGGCAAATTACTATTGAAAACGGGCGGTTTGGAGCAATAACGCCCATGACGGAAACTCGTGTGTATGGAAGCCACGATGTCCTTAATGCTCATGGCGGATTAGCACTTCCTCCTTTTGTTGAACCTCATATTCATCTCGACACCACACAAACTGCAGGTGAACCAGCCTGGAATATATCGGGAACCTTATTTGAAGGCATTGAGCGTTGGGCAGAGCGCAAGGCAACACTGACCCACGAAGATGTAAAAGCGCGGGCGTGGAAAACGCTGAAATGGCAGATGGCAAACGGGATCCAGTATGTACGTAGTCATGTGGATGTTTCTGACCCTGGTCTGGTTGCGCTGAAAGCCATGCTGGAAGTAAAACAGGAGGTCGCGCCCTGGATTGATTTGCAACTGGTCGCATTTCCGCAGGAAGGTATTCTGTCTTATCCCAATGGTGCCGCTTTGCTTGAGGAAGCTTTGGTGATGGGCGCTGATGTTGTGGGAGCTATCCCGCATTTTGAATTCACCCGTGAATATGGTGTGGAGTCTTTGCATACTGCCTTTGCGCTGGCGGAGAAATACGACCGGCCACTGGATATCCACTGTGATGAAATCGATGATGAGCAATCGCGCTTTGTGGAAACGGTGGCTGCGCTGGCACTGAAGTTGGGTATGAAGGAGCGCGTCACCGCAAGTCACACTACGGCCATGCACAGTTACAATGGTGCTTACACGTCTCGCTTATTCAGGCTCTTGAAATTATCCGGGATTAATTTCGTGGCAAATCCTTTGGTGAATATTCATTTGCAGGGGCGCTTTGACAGCTACCCGCGTCGCCGTGGGATAACCCGGGTGAAAGAGATGCTGGAGGCGGACATTAATGTTTGCTTTGGTCATGATGACGTTTTCGACCCATGGTACCCACTGGGAACGGGTAATATGTTGCAGGTGTTGCACATGGGGCTACATATTTGCCAGTTAATGGGCTACCCGCAAATTGATGAGGGCATTCGGCTGATAACCGACAACAGTGCCCGCACACTGGGTATTGCGGATTACGGTATTGTGGAAGGGCACCCGGCGAACATGGTAATTCTGCCAGCCCTGAATGGCTTTGATGCGCTAAGACGGCAGGTGCCGGTGCGCTGGTCTGTCCGTAATGGGCGTATCATTACCACTACGCAACCTGCTCAGACATGGGTACAGGTGGATAAGGGAGGCGAACTGGTAGATTTTTCACAGCCAGGTAATCCGCAGCCTTCAGGCAATTAATCCTGACATACACCCAGTTGAAGAGTGAAACGCCGGATATGCGGTATTTGATTGCCCATACCACCGGGAAAATACGATGAGTATGTACATTTTTATTAAATAAAATCAGTGCATTGTTTTTATTGATGCAATTGAAACATACAGAGTGACCCAGGAGGGTGTTACTGCCGGGGTATGTATTCTGTTACGTAAAAAAGAGTAAATGGCTGGCTTGTCGGCAGGTGGCTCTTTAGAATCGTTTCATTGCATTTTTTATTGCTTGTAAAGGAAACCATTCATGCTGAAATCGACTCTGGCGGCCGTTACGGCTGTCTTTGCCCTGACTTCGATTTCCTCTTCTGCACTCGCGGCAAAAGGGGATCCTCATGTGCTGCTGACAACGTCGGCCGGGAATATCGAGCTAGTGCTGGATAGCGGAAAAGCGCCAGTGACGGTGAAAAACTTTGTGGATTATGTCAATAGTGGCTTTTACAACAACACGATTTTTCATCGTGTGATTCCAGGGTTTATGATTCAGGGTGGGGGCTTTAATGTGGATATGACGCAAAAAGCCACGAAACCGCCAATTAAGAATGAAGCCGACAATGGGTTACGTAATACGCGTGGTTCAATAGCGATGGCGAGGACGGCAGATAAAGACAGTGCAACCAGCCAGTTCTTTATCAATGTGGCGGACAATGCATTTTTAAACCATGGCCAGCGTGATTACGGATACGCTGTTTTTGGCAAGGTGGTGAAAGGCATGGATGTAGCGGATAAAATCGCTCAGGTACCTACCCATAATGTTGGCCCTTACCAAAATGTTCCCTCTAAGCCTGTTGTGATCCTCTCAGCTAAAGTGCTGCCATAATCTGCTTGTGCGAAGCGGGAAAGTAACACCTGCTTCGCCCCTCCAGCTTTTTCTGCATCATGGCGTTATTTTCCCCGTTCACAAGTGTAAAACCGGTAGAATATGCCCGTTTTTAGAACGGGAGTTGCTATGTTATTGCTGATTGATAACTATGATTCGTTCACCTGGAATTTGTACCAGTATTTTTGTGAGCTGGGCGCGCAGGTGCTGGTAAAACGTAACGATGAAATAACCCTTGATGATATAGACCAGCTCGCGCCACAGAAGCTGGTTATTTCTCCAGGACCATGTACGCCAGATGACGCTGGTATTTCTCTGTCAGCGATACGCCATTATGCAGGCAGGTGCCCGATTTTAGGCGTCTGTCTGGGTCACCAGGCGATTGGCCAGGCATTTGGCGGCAATGTGGTTCGCGCCGCGAAGGTAATGCATGGGAAAACATCTGCGATCCGCCATAATGATCAAGGGGTTTTTCATGGTCTGAATAATCCACTGACTGTTACCCGCTACCACTCCTTATTGCTTGAACGCGAGAGTCTGCCTGGGGTATTTGAAGTGACAGCCTGGACGGAACAACAAGAAATTATGGGGATCCGTCACCGGTTGCTGGATATTGAAGGAGTACAGTTCCATCCGGAAAGTATTCTTAGCGAACAGGGCCATGCGCTTTTGAATAATTTCCTGAAGCGTTGATTTTTTATTGCCATTAAGTGATTTTTTATGCATATTTTGTGATTATAATTTCATTACGCATTTCTGCTAAACATAGGTGGATATGAAATGGCAACTGAACAACCCGCAGTAACCCGCTCTACATTTGATGACGTTATCGTTCCAATTTTTGCGCCCGCAAACTTTATCCCGGTAAAAGGTAAAGGGAGCCGAGTGTGGGATCAGCAAGGTAATGAGTACGTTGATTTGGCAGGCGGTATTGCGGTTACAGCGCTGGGGCACTGCCATCCGGCGCTGGTTGAAGCACTGAAAGCGCAGGGTGAAACGTTGTGGCATACCAGCAATGTGTTTACTAATGAGCCAGCATTGAAGCTTGGGCAAAAACTGATAGCCTCAACTTTTGCAGAGCGTGTTTTGTTTATGAATTCGGGCACTGAAGCCAATGAAACCGCCTTTAAGCTGGCTCGTTTCTATGCGTCCACGCGCCACAGCCCTTATAAAACGAAAATAATCGCTTTTCATAATGCTTTTCATGGTCGTTCTTTATTTACTGTCTCTGTAGGGGGGCAGCCTAAATATTCAGATGGCTTTGGGCCGAAACCAGCAGATATTGTTCATGTGCCTTTTAATGATTTACATGCGGTGAAAGCCGTTATGGATGACCACACCTGTGCTGTCGTGGTGGAACCTGTTCAGGGAGAAGGCGGTGTGATGGCGGCCACACCTGAGTTTCTGAAAGGCCTGCGTGAGCTGTGTGACGAATTCCAGGCTTTGCTGGTGTTTGATGAAGTTCAATGTGGTATGGGGCGTACTGGCAAGCTGTTTGCTTACATGCACTATGATGTGACTCCCGATATTTTGACCAGTGCTAAAGCAATTGGCGGTGGGTTCCCAATCAGTGCGATGCTGACAACAAAAGAGATTGCATCGGCTTTCCATGTTGGCTCGCATGGCTCAACCTATGGCGGTAATCCGCTGGCGTGTGCGGTAGCAGGGGCAGCTTTCGATATTATCAACACGCCGGAAGTACTGGATGGCGTTATGGCGAAACGCGAGTTGTTCGTAAAACACCTGCAGCAGATTAATGAACAATATGCTGTTTTCAGTGATATCCGTGGGATGGGGTTACTGATTGGCGCCGAATTAAGTGCAGCATATAAGGGCCGGGCGCGTGATGTACTGAATGCAGCCGCAGCGAATGGTTTGATGATCCTTAACGCTGGCCCGGATGTGATTCGTCTGGCCCCGTCTTTGGTTATTGATTATAAAGATATAGAAGATGGTATGGTCCGTTTTGCCGGTGCAATAAAGGCAGTGGTGAAAGGGCTGTAACTGTATTAATACAACTCCTGTCTGTGTTTTTGTAGCGTGTGCAGAGGAAATTAATAATAAATAAAGCCGGATAATCCGGCTTTTTATCGTTGAAACAGCCTGCAAACAAGCTGTTTCACAAGTGAAAATTAATACAGCGCTTTACCTGAGCTGTCTTTCACGTTTGCTTTCCAGGCTGCGCGAATCTGATCGGTAACATTTGCTGGCAGAGGCGCGTAATCAAGGCTGCTGGCAATAGCGTTACCATTTTTGTAGGCCCAGTCAAAGAATTTCAGCACTTCAGCACCTTTCTGTGCGTTTTCCTGTTTTTTGTAGACCAGGATAAACGTGGTAGAAGAGATAGGCCATGCATCTGCACCTTTCTGATAAGTCAGATCCTGGGCAAAGGTTTTGCTCCAGTCTGCTTCTTTGGCACTATTGCTGAAACTTTGTTGGGTCGGCTCAATTGCTTTACCGTCAGCATCGAACAATTTAGTCCAGGTCAGGTTGTTCTGTTTTGCGTAGGCATATTCAACATAACCAATAGAACCCGGCAAACGTTGTACAAATGCAGCCACGCCATCGTTACCTTTGCCACCCAGCCCGGTTGGCCATTTAACAGTGGTGCCTTTGCCTACCTTGCTTGCCCAGTCCGGGCTCACTTTAGACAGATAGCTGGTGAAGACGAAAGACGTGCCTGAACCATCTGCGCGGCGCACAACATTTATGTTGGTATCCGGCAATTTGGCTTTTGGGTTCAGCTTCGTGATAGCCGGGTCATTCCATTTTTTGATTTTACCCAGGTAAATATCACCCAGTGTTTTACCATCCAGAGTTAATTCACCTGATTTAATACCCGGGATGTTAACGGCCAGAACTACGCCACCGATAACGGTCGGGAACTGGAACAGGCCATTTTTTGCCAGGTCAGCATCGCTCATTGGCGCATCAGATGCACCGAAATCAACGGTTTTTGCAATGATTTGTTTGATACCACCTGAAGAACCGATTCCCTGGTAGTTTACCTGAGAACCTGTTTTCTGCTGGTATTCTGCAGCCCATTTTGCATAAACCGGCGCTGGGAATGTACCACCGGCACCGGTCAGGTTAGTGGCTGCAAATGCAGTTGTGGTGGACAGAGTCAGAGCGGCGATTACAAGACGGGCTGAAGAGCTAAGCATTGCCATAATTTCTCCCGGAAAAGGTTAGATCAAAAATAATTTTTTAATCGCTGTGTTTTCAGTACCTGGGAAGAATAAGGCGAATTTGTGACAGTTTTGTGTCATTCATGAACAATTTTCAGAATTTGTTAGGTAAAGCTGAAGGGATGCCTGGTTGTGCAAACAAAAAGGCACGCTCTAAAGCGTGCCTGTATGCGTGATTAAATACAGTAAAATTAACGAGTACCGTATACCACAATTGTCTTACCATGAGCGGAAATCAGGTTTTGATCTTCCAGCATTTTTAAAATGCGGCCCACAGTTTCACGGGAACAGCCAACAATTTGACCAATCTCCTGGCGGGTGATCTTGATTTGCATGCCATCCGGGTGAGTCATCGCATCAGGTTGTTTTGCCAGGTTAAGCAAAGTCTGTGCAATTCGGCCGGTTACATCGAGGAATGCCAGGTTCCCCACTTTTTCAGAAGTGACCTGTAAACGACGTGCCATCTGGGATGAAAGGCGCATCAGAATGTCCGGGTTTACCTGGATCAACTGGCGAAATTTTTTGTATGAAATCTCGGCAACTTCACAGGCTGTTTTTGCACGAACCCAGGCGCTACGCTCCTGGCCTTCTTCAAACAGCCCCAGCTCGCCAATAAAATCGCCTTGATTAAGATAAGAAAGGATCATCTCCTTGCCTTCTTCATCTTTGATAAGCACGGCCACAGAGCCTTTTACGATGTAATACAGCGTTTCTGCTTTCTCGCCCTGATGGATCAGGGTGCTCTTGGATGGATACTTATGAATGTGGCAATGTGACAAGAACCATTCGAGAGTCGGGTCTGTTTGGGGTTTGCCAAGCACCATGCGCGGTTATCCTCTATTATAAACTTGCTCAAAGACAGGGTAGGGCCCTGTTGGCGTTACAACATTAAATCGCCCCATTCCTGAAGCGAGCCATAAGTCGTTTGGTCTGTAATCGCTTTTTCCTCTGTAACAGGTATGACGTCACTGTCAGCCTGTTACATCTTGTTTGTTTTAGCACAGGTTTCCTGTAGTGTCTTCTATTGTCTCGTTTCAGCATGACCTGTGTCGCCTTCCATTGCCTGTTTTGTTAATGCCGCGTAATCTGTTGTGATGACACTTTAGTTGGGAGTAATAAGAATGCAGGCGCGAGTTAAATGGGTTGAAGGTTTAACATTTTTGGGTGAATCCGCCTCAGGTCACCAGGTGCTGATGGATGGTAACTCCGGTGATAAAGCGCCAAGTCCAATGGAAATGGTGCTAATGGCAGCAGGTGGATGCAGTGCCATTGATGTGGTCTCTATTTTACAAAAAGGTCGTCACAATGTGACTGATTGTGAAGTCAAACTGACTTCTGAACGCCGGGAAGAAGCACCGCGTTTGTTTACCTCTATTAATCTGCATTTCATCGTTACAGGGAAAGATCTGAAAGATAATGCCGTGGCTCGTGCGGTAGATTTATCTGCAGAAAAATATTGTTCTGTTGCGTTAATGCTTGGCAAAGCTGCCACTATCACGCACTCATGGGAAGTCGTTGAAGGTTAAGTTTTCATGACGGGTGCTGCGCCATGCAGCACCCTGCCTGTTGGTACCCCATATCAGCCTCCCGCGACTTTTTTCCCTTCCGCCAGGCGTTTAACCAGTGGCGTCATGATTAACTCCATCGCCAGTCCCATCTTCCCACCAGGGACAACTAATGTGTTGATATGTGAAATAAATGACCCTTGCAGCATTGCCAAAAGCCATGGGAAATCGATATCTTCCAGCCCACGAAAATGAATGACTACAAAACTTTCATCCAGTGAAGGAATGGCTTTTGCGGCAAAAGGGTTGGACGTATCCACTGTAGGGACGCGCTGGAAGTTAAGATGAGTACGTGAGAACTGAGGTGTAATGTAATTGATATAATCTTCCATTGAACGCACAACGGAATCCATCACAGCTTCCCGGGAATGGCCGCGCTCACTGGTATCTCTTACCAGTTTTTGTATCCACTCAAGGTTGACGATAGGCACCACGCCGACCAGAAGATCAACATGTTGAGCAACATCATGAGTCTGGGTAACGACACCGCCATGCAACCCTTCATAAAATAATACGTCCGTGGGTTCAGGCAGTGGTTGCCAGGGGGTAAAGGTACCGGGTACCTGGTTCCAGGGAACAGCTTCATCATAAGTGTGCAGATATTTGCGGGACTGACCGTTACCCTGTTCGCCGTATTGCCTGAATGTGCGCTCCAACAAGGCAAAGTCGTTGGCATCTGGCCCAAAATAGCTGATGTGACGCCCAAGATCGCGTGCTTTACGTATCGCCATATCCATTTCAGGGCGTGTATAGCGGTGAAAACTGTCGCCTTCAACTTCAGCAGCACGCAGATTAAGTTGAGTAAAAATTTTACGAAAGGCAATGCTGGTTGTTGTGGTACCGGCCCCGCTGGAACCGGTAACCGCAATAACAGGGTGCTTGGCTGACATAAACAACCACTCCATCAGTAAGAGGCAAGGTAAAACGCACAGTACTGCAGGTTAAAGCAGTATAGTGGTGGATGCCAATACTGTATGTGACGCCTGTGAATCAGCCCTTAAATTGTGTGCGAGGCATGATATTCACTGTTTCATGCAATTCAGACCAAACCAGCACAGCATCCCCCTGTTTTAGTTGTCGTTTTACATCGGCTACTTTTTGAGCAAGCGAGCGTTCCTGCTCGCCGTAATCAGTGCCTTCACGTAATACGAAGGATTCAATCAGATTATCCAGCGTTTCAGGTGCTATCTGTTGCCAGGGAATGATCATTTTAATTACTTAAATAACGGGTTAACCAGCTGGGAATGCGCTTTTCAAGCCACATTTCTGGGCGAGCGATGCTACCACCGATAAACCCGACATGGCCACCATGGTCGGTGAGCTGGTATTCAATGTTTGACGGAAGTAGTGTGCTGTCTGGTATGACATGGTGATCCATAAAGGGATCATCCTTTGCGTGAATAATCAGTGTATTTACCGCTATATTCGGCAGATGGGACATTGCACTGCATTGGCGATAGTAATCCAGCGCATCATCAAAACCGTGAATACGGGAAGTAATTAAATCATCAAATTCTCTGATTCGTTTTACTTTGCGTAGCCGGGTTAAATCGACAGGGAGTGAGCCCGGATACACAGCCAGTTTCCGGCTGGCATTCGCTTTCAGTAAGTTCAGCAAATAACGTTGATAAATACGAGAGAATCCCCGCTCCATATGGTAGCAGCACTGTTCCAGCATAAAGGGTGCAGAGACGATTACCGCTGCATCCAGCGTGCACTGTGTACCTTGTTCTGCTAACAGGCAGGCCAGCATGTTGCCACCCAACGAGTAACCAACAGCAGCAGTGGGTACCGAACCGTAACGCAGATTCAACCAGTTAAGGAAGTAACTGGCATCGCCGGTATCACCGGAATGATAAATCCGCTTTTGGCGGTTCGGTGTTCCGCTACAGCCGCGAAAATGCATTACGACACCCAACCAACCCTGCGCTTTCGCCGCTTCTATCATGCCGTGGGCGTAGGGGCTGTACAGGCTGCCCTCAAGGCCATGAAACACCACCAGCCGGGGTTTATGCAGAGCCAGTTGTGGGTCTTCGCTCCATGCAAGATCAACAAAATCGTCGTCCGGAAGCTCAAGCCGCTGCCAAAAAGGGGTGAAGTGCAGGCGCCGGCGAATGAGGCGGGGCAGCATAGTTTGTAAATGCGGGTTAGAAAGCCCAGGCATAGGGTGAAAATCCCTCTGACTGTTGTTTTCTTCACTGGCATCGACGGGGGTAATCTGGGTCATAGTTGTAAAACGGGTATCAATTCATTATCGCGCTAATTACTGGCTACTATACCGTGAGTCATACGTCTCGTTTATGTATTTCACGGCATTGATTCAAAATTAACCATTTTGTGTTCACTCTGGCAGCAGATTACGCGAAAACAAGTGAACCGGGATGTTGGGTTTACGCCGCCACAAACGTGCTTTTCTGGCTCCGGTGGCAACACTTTGCCCTGTATCTTCAAACATTCCTGACGCTTCAAAACGGCGAATCAGGCTTTTGCGCTGTACCGGTTGCCCAAGAATAGCTTCGGTTGCTTCCTGCAACTGAGTTTGGGTAAATGTATCTGGCAGGCAATAGACTGGTAACAGCGAGTACATCGTTTTTTGCCGCAGGCGCTGTAAGGCTGAGGCAATGATTGTGGCGTGGTCAAAAGCCAGTGCTTCGCTTTCCAGGTTTGCTACCGGACACCACTGAACATCACTTACTGTTGCAATATGTGGCTGGCAGGCTTCCCATGCGATGAGTGCAAACCAGGTTGCAGTGATGCTCCAGCCCCTGGGGTCACGGTTCGGCCCGGAGAAAGTTTCCAGTTGTTCAAGCCAGGAAGGGGTAATGCCTGTTTTTTCTGCCAGTTTGCGCGTTGCTGTTGCCTGGGTGGAATTATCCTGTTGTAAGTCAATGAAACCACCAGGCAGCCCCCATAGCCCCTGAAACGGGTGTTGGCTGCGCTTGACTAACAATACACACAGTTGTTTTTCATGCAAAGTGAACAGCACGCTGTCGACTGTGACGATAGGTGAGGGGAAACGACTGGCGTCATAATTTTTCAGGTACTGCTCTTCGCTTTCCATCTTCACTCTCCACAATAACTGTCTCAAGGTCACATTTTACATGGAGGTAGTTCAGAGAGGGTATGTTTTTTTTCTGAGATTAATCAATGCATTAATTATAAATTGTGTCTTTGTGACAATTTTTACTTGCAATAAAGTGTCTTTGAGACAATATTATAAGTGTCTTAAGGACATTAATTGGAGGCGGTAATGGGAATGACACTGAACATTTGGCTTGATAAGCAAGCAATCATGGTTGAAACCGGGTGTTTCCCAGACGGTGCGGTTTGGGCAAAAGCACGGACTGAGTTACCAGATTTTGCTAATAAAATGGTGGTTCGGGCAACCGGGCTTGCCACGATGGATGACTGGATGTTACTGGCTCAGTCTGTTGATGCTATTCGCCATCAGTGTGATATCCGTTTCAGCCACTTACAACTTGCCTGGCTGGCATATGCCCGGCAGGACAGGTATATGCAACCCGGAGACAGCTTCGCGTTACGTATTTTTGCTGACGCACTAAACAGCCTTAACTTTGACAAAGTTTTTGTCCTTGACCCGCACAGTGAATCTGCGGCGGCTGCAGTGCGCAACATGGTCATTATTCCGCAGGAAGCCGCCGTGTTGGCCCATGAAGAATTACGCTCGCAATTACAGTCGGGCGCATTAATGCTGGTGGCACCTGATGCTGGTGCACTGAAAAAGATTCATGCCGTCGCTGCCGCTGCTGGGGCAAAAGATTTCGCCATCATGACTAAAAACAGGGATGTAGTAACCGGCGCATTAACCGGGTTTGCCCTGGCGAGTGGTGATGTGGCTGGAAAAGACCTGCTGATTACCGATGACTTGTGTGATGCCGGGGGAACCTTTATTGGGTCTGCTCAGGTGCTATTAGCGGCGGGAGCGCGTTCAGTCAGTTTGTATGTGACGCACGGTATTTTTTCTAAAGGTGTGGAAAACCTGCTTAGCCAGGGTATTCACCACATTTATACCACCACTTCATTTTCTACACAGTTTCCGACTGATCCACGCCTTTCTGTTGTGGATATTGACACGTTATTTGTGGCTTAAGGAGATACGGACATGATGATTAACCCTATTCTGGCAATTGATGGTTATAAAGTTTCACACCGTGAACAATACCCTGAAGGCACAACGCGTGTTTACTCGAATTTTACGCCACGCAGCGATCGTTTTTTCTGTTCGCCAGTTGCGGATAACAAGCTGGTATTTTTCGGCCTGCAAGGTTTCATAAAATGGTTCCTGATAGACATGTTTAACAGCCAGTTTTTCGCACAGCCGGAAGAACAGGTGGTTAGCGAATACAAAATGCTGATGGACAGTTACCTGGGAAAAAATGCTGTTGATGTTGAACATATTCGGGCATTGCACCGTTTAGGTTATTTGCCTTTACACATTAAAGGACTGGACGAAGGCGATAAAATTCCGATGAAAGTGCCGGTATTAACAATTACCAACACCCGGGATGAATTCTTCTGGCTGGTTAATTACCTGGAAACTGTGCTCTCAGCTGAGCTGTGGAAAGCATCAACAAACGCTACTATCGCACACCACTATCACAAAATATGTGTAACCTGGGCGGAACAAACGTGTGATGACTTTGCTCACCTGGATTTTCAGTGCCATGACTTCTCTTTCCGGGGAATGGCGGGTATGCAGGATGTCGCCCAGGCTGGTTGCGGGCACTTGCTGAGTTTTAAAGGGACTGACAGCATTCCGGCGGTTGTGTATGCCCGTCAGTATTATACCGGCAATGATGCTGATTACTTTATAGCAGGCAGTATTCCGGCAACAGAACACAGTGTGATGTGCATGGGTGAAAAAGAGCATGAAATAGCTACATTTCGCCGCCTGATTTGTGATTTGTACCCTCAGGGGTTTGTGTCTATCGTCTCAGATACCTGGGATTACTGGCAGGTGCTCACAAGCTATACCCGTGAACTGAAAGCCGCCATTATGGCGCGGGAAGGCAAAGTGGTTTTTCGCCCGGACAGTGGTGATCCGGTAGATATTTTATGTGGTACAGGTGCTGATGATGATCAACGCGCCACGCGTTCTCCTCAGGAAAAAGGTTCTGTTGAAGTTTTGTGGGAGATATTTGGCGGTACAGTGAACAGCAAAGGTTACAAGGTGCTCGATTCCCATGTAGGCCTGATTTATGGTGATTCAATTACTCTGGAGCGTGCCCATGAAATTTTACGCCGCCTTGCGGCAAAAGGTTTTGCCAGCTCCTGTGTCGTGTTTGGTGTTGGTTCATACACCTATCAGTACAATACGCGTGATACGTTCGGCTTCGCAATGAAAGCTACCTGGGGGGCAGTCAACGGAACAGGGCGCATGATCTTTAAGGAACCGAAAACAGATAGCGGCCTGAAACGCTCCGCAAGAGGGTTGTTGAAAGTGATGCGAAATGCACAGGGTGAGTTATGCCTTTTGGATGAGCAGACTCCAGAGCAGGAACGTGAAGGTGAACTGAAAACCCGTTTTCTGGATGGCAAACAGTATAATGTTGAACACATTGAGGTGCTGCGCCAGCGCCTTGCTGCTCAGCAATAGGACAGTGGTGAACGCAAGGCCATCACCAGCTCTTCTCTGAATATGGTGCACATGAGGTTATACTCATGTGCACGTTTTTCCAGGGTTACTCTTGCCCGCCAGAAAGCATATGTTCGAGTTGTTCCTGCGCATCCAGCCATGCCATTTCACTCTCTTCCAGCGCAGCTTTCGCTTGTGCCTGTTGTTGCAGGCAGTCTGTGAGGTCAGCTTTACGGCTAATATCATAGATAGCTGTATCTGAAAGCCGGGTTTCCAGGTCACTCAGTGTGCTGTTGAGTTTTTCCATCTCTTTTTCCAGCCGCTCAAGTGTTTTACGTAAAGGCTGCGTCTGTGCGCGGAGTTCTGCTTCACGCCGCTTCTGATCTTTACGCGCCTGAGCACTGTTCTGGTTATCCTTAACCGTTTCCTTCAGGTTGCTTTCTTGCCGCTCCTGTTTGTGCTGGTCCAGAGACCATTGCTGGTAATCATCCAAATCCCCATCAAAGGGTTCAACACTGCCATCGTGTACCAGATACAGGTCGTCGGTGGTAGTACGCAGTAAGTGGCGATCATGGGAAACGACGACCAGTGCGCCTTCAAAGTCAATCAAGGCCTCTGTCAGCGCCTGGCGCATATCTAAATCCAGGTGGTTGGTTGGTTCATCGAGCAACAACAGGTTAGGGCGCTGCCAGACAATCAACGCGAGCACTAACCGCGCTTTTTCTCCACCAGAGAAACGCAGGGTTGGCTCATTAACCTTATCGCCCTGAAAACCAAAACCGCCCAGGTAATCGCGCAGCGGTTGTTCAGGCACACCAGGAGCCATTCGTGCCAGATGTTGTAACGGGGATTCATCTGCGCGCAAGTATTCCAGTTGGTGCTGTGCGAAGTAACCGAGTTTGATACCTTTCGCCAGGCCGATTTCACCTTGCTGTGGTTCCAGATCACCAGCAAGCAGTTTAATCAGTGTCGATTTCCCGGCGCCATTTCGGCCCAGCAAACCAATACGGGAACCTGGGACCAGGTTGAGTTTGATTGAACGCAGAATGGTCTTATCACCATAACCCGCACTGACATGTTCCATTTTCAGTAAGGGGGTTGGCAGGCTTTCGGGTTCACGAAACTCGAAATGAAACGGATTATCAACATGCGCCGGAGCAATTAACTCCATGCGTTCCAGCATCTTGATGCGGCTCTGAGCTTGTTTCGCCTTGGTGGCTTTAGCGCGAAAACGCTCAATGTAGCTTTGCAGATGCGCTACACGCAGTTGCTGGCTTTCATATTGCGCCTGCTGCTGGGCAAGACGAGTCGCGCGCTGTACTTCAAATGAGGAATAGTTACCGGTGTACTCAAACAACGCTTGTTGTTCAATGTGCAGGATTTTATCAACAACCGGGTCAAGAAAATCCCGGTCATGGGAAATAAGAATGAGTGTGCCGGTATAGCTTTTTAGCCAGCGCTCCAGCCAGACAACCGCTTCCAAATCCAGGTGGTTGGTGGGTTCATCAAGTAGTAGTAAATCTGAGCGGCATATCAACGCCTGAGCCAGGTTCAGACGCATGCGCCAGCCACCTGAAAAATCGCTCACTGGCAGTTCAAGCTGCTCATTGGTAAAACCCAGACCGTGCAATAAGCTTGCCGCGCGTGCGCGAATGGTCCAGGCATCAATGGCATCCAGTTTGCCGTGCACGGTGGCAATGGCATGGCCGTCATCCGCTTCATTTGCGTTTTTTAACGCCTCTTCAAGCTGGCGGTATTCACGGTCGCCATCAATCACATACTCAATGGCGGGTTCCGGGAGCGCGGGCGTTTCCTGGTTAACCCAGGCCATAGCCCAGTTGCCAGGCCAGGTCACGCTACCTGCATCGGCACTGATTTCACTTTTCAATAGCGATAACAGCGTGGATTTACCGCAACCATTTTTCCCAACCAGCCCGACTTTCTGCCCGGGGTTGATAGTAGCGGTAGCATTGTCGAGCAGCACGCGGGTGCCGCGGCGAATTTGTAGTGAAGAGAAAACGATCATAGCGCGCCGTATGTTTAGACTATGTTAATTTGTCATTATAATCAGGTAACCTGGGCCAGTATTGGGCCAACCGCGCTGCATGTTAGCCCAAAACAGCACTCAAAACGATCCCCGGAGGGTAATGATGTCGCAGCCACCCAAGGTTTTGCTGTTGTACGCCCATCCTGAATTTCACAGTTCAGTAGCTAATCGGGTCTTACTGGACGGTGTTTTTCAACTACCTAACGTGACTGTCCACGACCTCTATGCCCACTATCCTGATTTTTTTATTGATATCCAGCATGAGCAGGCCCTTTTACGGGAGCATGACATCATTGTATTTCAGCATCCACTGTACACTTACAGTTGCCCGGCATTACTTAAAGAGTGGCTGGATCGCGTGTTAAGCCGGGGGTTTGCCAGTGGACAAGGGGGCAATGCCCTGGTGGGGAAATACTGGCGCAGTGTCATCACCACTGGCGAGCCTGAAGGTGCGTTTCAGTATGATGGGCTTAACCGCTACCCGCTGAGTGAGATTTTACGCCCATTTGAATTAACCGCCGCCTTGTGCAGGATGCACTGGTTAAACCCCTTTGTGATCTATTGGGCCCGGCGGTTGCCCGCTGATGAGCTTGCCAGCCATGCCCGGGCATATGTCGAGTGGTTGTCTTCACCGTTTCACCAGGGAGGAATTTAATGCATCAACCCGATCTCCTTGTTGCAGGTGTCGTATTTCTTCTGGCGGCGGTCGTGGCTGTGCCACTGGCTGCCCGTCTTGGTATTGGGGCGGTATTGGGGTATCTGTTGGCCGGAATAACTATTGGCCCCTGGGGGTTGAGGATGATAAGCGATGTCGATGAGATATTGCACTTCTCAGAACTTGGTGTGGTTTTCCTGATGTTTTTGGTTGGGCTCGAATTAAACCCTGCGCAACTCTGGCGGTTGCGGCGCTCCATTTTCGGTGTCGGAACCTTGCAGGTAGTGATTAGCGCAGTGATCCTTGGTGGTTTATTAATGCTGAGCCACTTTTCTTTGCCTGCTGCTGTTATTGGTGGCATTGGGCTTGCTATGTCATCAACGGCAATGGCGCTGCAGTTGATGCGAGAAAAGGGCATGAAACGCAGTGAAGGGGGGCAACTGGGTTTTTCGGTTTTGCTCTTCCAGGATATGGCGGTGATCCCGGCGTTGGCGTTGGTCCCTTTACTGGCTGGTGGCGAAGGGCAGACACCTGACTGGTTCAAATTCGGCATTAAGGTGGTGGCGTTTGCTGGCATGCTGGTGGGGGGGCGTTATTTACTTCGCCCTGTCTTTCGCATCATTGCGGCATCAGGTGTGCGCGAAGTCTTCACCGCGGCTGCATTGTTACTGGTTCTTGGTGCGGCACTGTTTATGGATTTGCTTGGCGCTTCCATGGCATTGGGGACCTTTATTGCCGGAATTCTGCTGGCGGAAAGTGAATATCGTCATGAACTTGAAAGTGCTATAGAACCCTTCAAAGGGCTGCTGTTAGGGTTGTTTTTCATTTCGGTTGGCATGGTACTCAACCTGGGTGTGCTTTATACCCACTGGCTATGGATATTGGTCAGTGTAGCGCTTCTGGTCAGCATCAAAATGGGTGTGCTTTATGTGCTGGCTCACTGGCGAGGATTGCGTTCTTCCGAGCGAGCTCAGCTTGCTGGGGTGTTAAGCCAGGGGGGAGAGTTTGCTTTTGTCTTGTTTTCCGCAGCGTCTGCACAGCATATTTTTGCTGGTAATCAACTGGCCTTGTTATTGGTGACGGTCACCCTTTCGATGATGACCACACCACTACTAATGCGGGTGATTGATAGTGTGCTGGTGCGCCGTTTTAACCAACCCGTAACTGACAGTGATGAACGCCCCTGGGTTGAAGATGACCATCCCCAGGTCATTATTGTTGGTTTTGGCCGGTTTGGTCAGGTGATTGGGCGCTTATTGATGGCGAATAAGATGCGAATCACTGTTCTGGAACGTGATATCAGTGCTGTTAATATCATGCGGAAATATGATTATAAGGTGTACTACGGTGATGCGACGGACGCAGAGTTGTTACGCGCAGCAGGCGCTGAAAACGCACAGTCTATCGTTATTACCTGCAATGAGCCGGAAGACACGCTGAAAATCGTGCACCTTTGCCAGAAACATTTCCCACATTTAGCTATCCTTGCGCGGGCGCGGGGGCGCGTTGAGGCTCATGAGCTATTACAGGCCGGGGTCACACAATTTTCCCGTGAAACATTTTCCAGTGCGCTGGAGTTGGGGAAAAAAACGCTAATCTCTCTTGGAATGCATCCTCATCAGGCTTTGCGAGCGCAATTACATTTTCGTCGCCTGGATATGCGTATGTTACGTGAGTTGATGCCTGTGCATACCGATACTGCGCAAATCTCACGGGTAAAAGAAGCGCGCAGGGAACTGGAAGAGATCTTTCAGCGTGAATTACAACGAGAGCGTCATCAGTTGGATGGCTGGGACGAATTTGAATAACAAGGTGAGTAATGGCGGTACGTAAACGTTTTATCGCGGGTGCAGTGTGCCCGCAGTGCCAGGCACAGGATTCACTGGCTATGTGGCGTGAAAATAATGTCGATATTGTTGCCTGTGTGAAATGCGGCCACCAGATGCGTGAGGCCGATAAACAGGCGCGTGAGCAATTGCGCGAACACGAGCAAGTCATAGGGATTTTTCATCCGGACTAGCGATACGCGTCAGCTTTCTTTAAGCTATTGGGTACACCGGCGTGAATTTCAGCTACAATTCGCGCCAGTTTTTTCCCCACGTTCAGGAGATATCATGAAAGTAGCAAAAGACCTGGTGGTCAGCCTGGCTTATCAGGTACGTACAGAAGACGGTGTGTTAGTTGATGAGTCTCCGGTAAGCGCGCCGCTTGACTATCTGCACGGTCATGGGTCGCTGATCTCTGGCCTGGAAAATGCGCTGGATGGCCATGAAGTGGGTGATCGCTTTGATGTCAGCGTTGGCGCAAACGACGCTTACGGTCAGTATGATGAAAATCTGGTACAGCGTGTACCGAAAGATGTATTCATGGGTGTTGATGAGCTCGAAGTTGGGATGCGTTTCCTGGCTGAAACCGATCAGGGACCGGTACCGGTTGAAATCACGGGTGTGGAAGATGACCACGTTGTGGTTGACGGTAACCATATGCTGGCTGGCCAGAATTTGAAATTCAATGTGGAAGTTGTCGCTGTGCGTGAAGCCACTGAGGAAGAACTTGCTCATGGTCACGTTCATGGTGCTCATGATCACCATCATGATCACGACCACGAAGGTTGCTGTGGTGGTCATGGTCATGACCACGAACATGGCAACGGTGGTTGTGGTAATGGCGGGTGTGGTTGCCATTAATCCGCTGAGCGGCAAAAAAGGGCGCAGTAGCGCCCTTTTTTAATGCTGGTTTCTGTGGTTTTTGTTAATAGTGTGGCGGAGGTGTTTCTTCCGATTGTGATGCCAGCATTGACGGTTGACTTGCCTTCAGTTTTTCCACCAGTAAACGAATGTGTTCACGCAACCTGGCAAGTTCCAGTTCATGGCTGGAAACAGCCTGGTTAAGTGCCTCGATAGTGAATTCCTGAAATGCCAGCCGGCTTTCTAACTCCTCCAGGCGTTTTTCTGTCTCTGTGCTTTGCATATTGTTCTCCCGGAATTTGAGCCCGCTCAGGGCAATATGCGGGGGATTGTACTTGAATTATGGCGTAAATACCGCCAGTCCTGACCATGACATTAATTTACACAAAAATAAGTCAGAATTTGACGCAATAACCGCGTTAGAGATTGTGCTGCTTTCTTTCCCGACGTTATAGTACGTCGCTCTGTTAGTTTAATTTCTTAACCCTGGGGTGTGACGCCCTGCCCGGAGATAATGGATGAAATCACTGTTTAAAGCCACGCTGCTGGCAACCACTATGGCGATGGCACTGAATACACCTCTGGTATCTGCAGCTACGACCTCTGCGGAACAAGGGGCTGCGGCGAAAGCAGACAAGAGTGCTGCAAAATTCAAAGATGACGACCAGCAGGCAGCATATGCGCTGGGTGCATCTCTGGGCCGCTACATGGATAACTCCCTTAAAGAGCAGGAAAAACTGGGTATCAAACTGGATAAAGCGCAACTGATTGCCGGGGTACAGGATGCATTTGCTGATAAGAGCAAGCTGTCTGATCAGGAAATCGAAGAAACGCTGAAAGGGTTTGAAACCCGCGTGAAAACTGCTGCTCAGGCAAAAATGGAAAAAGACGCGAAAGAAAATGAAGACAAAGGTACTGCATACCGTACAGCATTCGCGAAAGAAAAAGGGGTTAAAACCACTAAGTCTGGCCTGATGTACCTGGTTGAGAAAGCAGGCTCAGGTGAAGCGCCGAAAGATACAGATACCGTGGTTGTTAACTACAAAGGTACATTGATTGACGGGACAGAGTTTGACAACTCTTATACCCGTGGTGAGCCGCTTTCTTTCCGTCTGGATGGTGTAATCCCGGGCTGGACAGAAGGGCTGAAGCACATCAAGAAAGGCGGAAAAATTAAACTGGTCATTCCGCCAGACCTGGCTTACGGCAAAACGGGTGTGCCGGGGATTCCTGCAAACTCTACGCTGGTCTTCGATGTCGAACTGCTGGATATCAAGCCTGCACCGAAGAATGATGACAAGGCTGCGGATGCGAAAGCGGACAATGCCAGCGCAGCAGCAAGCAAGTAATCTGTTAGTATTGAAACCGTCGCCATACAGGCGGCGGTTTTTCATTGGAACCAGGATATAATAAAAACTGGCACAGTCGTGCTGCGCTGTATTACTTTATGGGCTTGCGCAATGTATTAAGAAATGAGTCTGCCCTACGATAATAATGACCATCATCGCGACAGACTCCGTGGAAAAGGTGGTGTTTCTTCATGTCCAACTCGCTTCTAACCAACGAAACCAGTGAGCTTGATTTACTGGATCAACGTCCTTTTGAGCAGACAGATCTTGATATTCTTAAGTCATATGAGGCTGTTGTTGACGGGTTGGCAATGCTCATCGGCTCCCACTGCGAAATTGTTCTGCACTCTCTTCAGGATTTGAAGTGTTCAGCAGTGCGTATTGCTAATGGTGAACATACCGGGCGTAAAATTGGCTCACCAATTACAGATTTAGCTCTACGTATGTTGCATGACATGACAGGTGCAGACAGTAGCGTCTCTCGCTGCTACTTTACGCGGGCGAAAAGCGGTGTACTGATGAAATCGGTCACAATTGCGATTCGGAATCGGGAAAACCGTGTTATTGGTTTGTTGTGCATCAACATGAACCTGGATGTGCCGTTTTCCCAGATAATGAGCACTTTTGTGCCACCAGAGACGCAGGAAGAGTCATCCTCTGTTAATTTTGCTTCTTCAGTTGAAGACCTGGTAATGCAAACTCTTGAATTTACGATTGAAGAAGTCAATGCAGACCGTTCTGTTTCGAACAATGCCAAGAACCGGCAAATCGTCCTTAATCTGTATGAAAAAGGAATTTTTGACATCAAAGATGCTATCAATCAGGTGGCAGACCGCCTGAATATTTCTAAACATACCGTCTATTTATATATTCGCCAGTTTAAGAGTGGCGACTTTCAGATTCAGGACAGGTAATGCGTTTTGCTTTAATAGTTACCGGACCCGCTTATGGCACACAACAGGCGACCACTGCCTGGTGTTTTGCTAATGCGCTACTGGACTCCGGGCATGAACTGGACAGCGTCTTTTTTTATCGGGAAGGCATACTTAACGGTAACCAACTGGTGTCTCCAGCTTCAGATGAGTTCGATTTGGTGCGTGCGTGGCAGAAAATGGCTTTGCAACAGGGCATTGCTCTGAATATTTGTGTCGCTGCGGCATTACGGCGTGGTGTAGTTGATGAGCCTGAGGCCATTCGCCTTGGTCTGAGCTGCCATAATTTACTCGACGGTTTTCAGTTGAGTGGCCTGGGGGCGTTAGCTGAAGCGGCATTAGCCTGTGACCGAGTGGTGCAATTCTGATGAAGCGTATTGCTTTTGTATTTACTCAACCACCACATGGTTCTTCTGCCGGGCGAGAAGGGCTTGATGCATTGTTGGCAACCTCTGCAGTCAGCGATGACCCGGGGGTATTCTTTATGGGAGATGGTGTACTGCAATTACTGGCAGGTCAACAGCCAGGAGCCATTCATTCACGCGACTACATTTCAACATTTAAGGTATTACCGCTTTATGACATTACATCTTGTTGGGTGTGCAGTGATTCGTTGAAGGCCCGTGGGCTTACACGACAGAGTGCGGAATTGATACTGCCAGCTGCAATTGAGCCTGCTGATGTATTACGCACCCACCTTGAACAGTACGATGTTGTGCTGACTTTCTGAGACATTATGCTACATACACTCTTTCATTCACCGGGCCAAATTGACCTGCCGATGCTAAAACGCAATCTTCGGGAAGGCGATGATCTTCTGCTGTTACAGGATGGTGTCTACGCAGCCATAGAAGGCAGTGTGGCTTTCGCAGAGTTGCGAGCTTGCCCTGCCTCCTTTTATGTACTCGAAGATGACGTGCAGGCCCGCGGAATTTCTGGTCAAATATCAACCAGCATTGCCAGGGTTAGCTATAATGATTTTGTCATACTGGCAGTGAAACATAAGAATCAGATGGCCTGGTAATGACATCGTGGCTGTATAATTCTTGACACCCTTTCTGCCGGGCCCTAAAATTCTGCGTCCTCATATTGTATGAGGCCGTTTTATTACGTGTTTACGAAGCAAAAGTTAAAACCAGGAGCTATTTAATGGCAACAGTTAACCAGCTGGTACGCAAACCACGTGCACGCAAAGTTGTTAAAAGCAACGTGCCTGCACTGGAAGCTTGCCCGCAAAAACGTGGTGTATGTACTCGCGTATATACCACCACTCCGAAAAAACCGAACTCCGCACTGCGTAAAGTATGCCGTGTTCGTCTGACTAACGGTTTCGAAGTGACTTCCTACATCGGTGGTGAAGGTCACAACCTGCAGGAACACTCCGTGATCCTGATTCGTGGTGGTCGTGTTAAAGACCTCCCGGGTGTTCGTTACCACACCGTACGTGGTGCGCTTGACTGCTCCGGCGTTAAAGACCGTAAGCAAGCTCGTTCCAAATACGGCGTTAAACGTCCTAAGGCTTAATGGATCTCCGTTAAGTAAGGCCAAACGTTTTATTTTAATGTCAAACTAAACTCGTAGAGTTTTGGACAATCCTGAATTAACAACGGAGTATTTCCATGCCACGTCGTCGCGTCATTGGTCAGCGTAAAATTCTGCCAGATCCGAAGTTCGGATCAGAACTGCTGGCTAAATTTGTAAATATCCTGATGGTAGATGGTAAAAAATCTACTGCAGAAACTATCGTATACAGCGCGCTGGAGACCCTGGCTCAGCGCTCTGGTAAAACTGAACTGGAAGCTTTCGAAGTAGCCCTCGAAAACGTGCGCCCGACTGTCGAAGTTAAGTCTCGCCGCGTTGGTGGTTCTACTTATCAGGTACCAGTTGAAGTTCGCCCGGTTCGTCGTAATGCTCTGGCAATGCGTTGGATCGTTGAAGCTGCTCGTAAACGCGGTGATAAATCCATGGCTTTGCGTCTTGCAAACGAACTGTCTGATGCTGCAGAAAACAAAGGTACTGCAGTGAAAAAACGTGAAGACGTTCATCGCATGGCTGAAGCCAACAAGGCGTTCGCTCACTACCGCTGGTAATCCCGCGTTAGTGTTAGTTCCAGGTGGGCGCTATAACTTAATTGTTGCGCCCACTCTGGGTAACTTAACTTGAACGTCCCAGGATATAGAGGAATCAAATGGCTCGTACAACACCCATTGCACGCTACCGTAACATTGGTATCAGTGCACACATCGACGCCGGTAAAACTACCACTACCGAACGTATTCTGTTCTACACCGGTGTAAACCACAAAATCGGTGAAGTTCATGACGGCGCCGCTACTATGGACTGGATGGCGCAGGAGCAGGAACGTGGTATCACCATCACTTCCGCTGCTACTACCGCGTTCTGGTCTGGTATGGCGAAGCAGTATGAACCGCACCGTATCAACATCATCGACACCCCAGGGCACGTTGACTTCACTATCGAAGTAGAACGTTCCATGCGTGTTCTTGACGGTGCGGTAATGGTTTACTGCGCAGTTGGTGGTGTTCAGCCGCAGTCTGAAACCGTTTGGCGCCAGGCTAACAAATATAAAGTTCCACGTATTGCGTTCGTTAACAAAATGGACCGTATGGGTGCGAACTATCTGAAAGTTGTTGATCAGATTAAAACCCGTCTGGGCGCTAACCCTGTTCCGTTACAGCTGGCTATTGGTGCTGAAGAAGCATTCACCGGTGTTGTTGACCTGGTGAAAATGAAAGCTATCAACTGGAATGAAGCGGACCAGGGCGTAACCTTCACCTATGAAGATATCCCGGCAGACATGCAGGACCTGGCTGACGAATGGCACCAGAACCTGCTGGAATCCGCAGCTGAAGCATCTGAAGAGCTGATGGAAAAATACCTGGGTGGTGAAGATCTGACTGAAGAAGAGATTAAAGGCGCTCTTCGTCAGCGTGTTCTGAGCAACGAAATCATCCTGGTCACCTGTGGTTCTGCATTTAAGAACAAAGGTGTACAGGCAATGCTGGATGCGGTAGTTGATTACCTGCCGTCTCCGACTGACGTACCGGCAATCAACGGTATGCTGGACGACGGTAAAGATACGCCGGCAGAGCGTCACGCAAGTGATGACGAGCCGTTCTCTGCTCTGGCATTTAAAATCGCTACCGACCCGTTTGTTGGTAACCTGACGTTCTTCCGCGTGTACTCTGGTGTGGTTAACTCTGGTGACACCGTACTGAACTCAGTTAAAGCCCAGCGCGAACGTTTTGGCCGTATCGTTCAGATGCATGCCAACAAACGTGAAGAAATCAAAGAAGTACGTGCAGGTGACATTGCTGCGGCAATCGGCCTGAAAGACGTAATTACTGGTGACACCCTGTGTGATCCGGATAATGCAATTATCCTGGAACGTATGGAGTTCCCAGAGCCAGTTATTTCTATCGCTGTAGAACCGAAAACCAAAGCTGACCAGGAAAAAATGGGTCTGGCTCTGGGCCGTCTGGCGAAAGAAGACCCGTCTTTCCGCGTATGGACAGATGAAGAATCTAACCAGACTATCATTGCTGGTATGGGTGAGTTGCACCTCGATATCATCGTTGACCGTATGAAACGTGAATTCAACGTTGAAGCAAATGTGGGTAAACCGCAGGTTGCTTACCGTGAAGCGATTCGCGAGACCGTTAAAGATATCGAAGGTAAACACGCCAAACAGTCCGGTGGTCGTGGTCAGTATGGTCACGTTGTCATCGACCTGTACCCGCTGGAACCAGGCTCTAACCCGAAAGGTTATGAGTTCATCAACGACATCAAGGGTGGTGTAATTCCTGGCGAATACATCCCTGCCGTTGATAAAGGTATTCAGGAACAGCTGAAGTCTGGTCCTCTGGCTGGTTACCCGGTAGTGGATATCGGTGTGCGTCTGCACTTCGGTTCTTACCACGACGTTGACTCCTCCGAGCTGGCGTTTAAACTGGCGGCATCTCTGGCCTTTAAAGATGGCTTTAAGAAAGCAAAACCTGTTTTGCTTGAGCCAATCATGAAGGTTGAAGTTGAATCGCCTGAAGAGAACACTGGTGACGTTATCGGTGACTTGAGCCGCCGCCGTGGTGTGCTGCGTGGTCAGGAATCTAACGCCACTGGCGTTATCATTCACGCTGAAGTTCCGCTGTCTGAAATGTTTGGATATGCAACTCAGCTGCGTTCTCTGACCAAAGGTCGTGCTTCATACTCTATGGAGTTCCTGAAGTACGATGATGCGCCGAACAACGTCGCTCAGGCCGTAATCGAAGCCCGTGGTAAATAAGCCTCAGGGTTAACACAAAGTCCAGCGCTCCTTCTGCGGGAGGAGCGCAATAGTAAGGAATATAGCCGTGTCTAAAGAAAAATTTGAACGTACAAAACCGCACGTCAACGTCGGTACTATCGGTCACGTTGACCATGGTAAAACAACCCTGACTGCTGCAATCACTACCGTTCTGGCAAAAACCTACGGTGGTTCTGCTCGCGCATTCGACCAGATCGATAACGCGCCGGAAGAAAAAGCTCGTGGTATCACCATCAACACTTCTCACGTTGAATACGATACCCCGACCCGTCACTACGCGCACGTAGACTGCCCGGGCCACGCTGACTATGTTAAAAACATGATCACCGGTGCTGCTCAGATGGACGGCGCTATCCTGGT
>NZ_LYRP01000013.1 GCF_001655675.1 Mangrovibacter phragmitis
CCACCGCCGTATCAACCCGTTCAACTTTTTCCCAGAATCCCATTCTTGCTCCCTGTTATGTTATTCGTGAATGTGCCTGCTGAAACAGGCCTGTGCCGCCTGGTTTGCGGCCGCTGTTAGTGCATCCAAATCTATTGCCATGGTCACTGCTCCTCTGTGTTTACGGGAGGCGGTGTGTGGTTCGGGCTGCGCGGGTCATAGGGCGAGAAGGCATTATCACTCCACCCCAGCAGGACCCGGTCGCCCGGTAAAAAATGAACATGCAGGTCGTTTTCACCCCGCTTACGCTCAGGCATTGGTATTTCAACCCGCCGCTGTTCAGGCCGCATACCGGCATCATACTGCGGCCCGGTAACATCCAGCGTCCAGATAACCTCTGCTGTCTTCCCGCGGACACTGCCGCAGCAGGTAGTCGCCCCTCCACTTTCGCTTGTATATTTATGATTCGGGTTATGGGCCGCGGCATTCCCTCCCGCCATACCGTTCACGCTGAACCCCAGTATGGGCCGGTCCAGTTTGCTGTGAATAATCAGTGTCACCCCGCCTGCCGGTGGTGCCCAGAGCATCACCCACACCATCCAGCCCGCCACATACAGCACCGGCAGTGACACCACACCCCAAATCCACACTTTTCGCCGGGCATAAAACCGTGCCACCGCTGCATCAACCCGTTCAACTTTTTCCCAGAATCCCATTCTTGCTCCCTGTTATGTTATTCATGAAGGTGCCTTCAGAGCCTCCAGCCCGCTATCTGTTCACCTGTGCCAAACTTGCGCTCAGGGAGCGGTATAGCGGGCCAATACATCAAACAGTGGCTTCATGCCACTCACGACACTGGGTAACTCAGCCTTTAGTGCATCAGACTCCAGTTGATTACGCCCCCCATCCAGGTAAAAAAGAGCATATAGCATCCGGTCAGCAGGCTGTTCTAACCCCATTTTCCCCGCTTTATTCAGTGCTTTTATTACCATCAAACGTTGCGTACAGGGTGGAAACACCCTGCTGGCTGGCATTTCTTGCCATTTGCTCAACAGGGTGGCCACTTCGGGCTTCTCCGCAATTTGCTGCCAGGTGGTTTTATCCAGCCGGATAACATGATTTCTGGGGTTTTCTATTTCAGAAACCGCAATGCTGAGCCGTTGCCACTGCGTTTCGCCTGGCAACCACCATTGCGTGATGCCATTGAACAGATAAGCATGCCAGTCGCACTTTTTATGGGTAGCCAGCACTGCAATGACATGACTGGCATAGAAACGTACCAGTACTGCTGTGCTTTCCGGTGGCAAGATGGTGCATCCGCGGGATAACTGCACAGCCAGCGAGGATGGATAACAGGTTGAAATAATCACAGCAACACAGCCTGGCAAGGCATGCAGATATGTATTTAGTTGCTCTTCATTATCCACCTCCAGCAACCAGGGACCGTAATGCTGGAGTTCTGTCAACTGCGGATGGATATACAGCGAATGCAGCCTGTGATCATGCTGCTTTTTAAACGCCAGAAAATCAGCTTCCGGCTGAGCACCGGCTTCAAATAAAAGACAAATATTCTCTTCTGCCCTGGTGGGCAACGCTGCCAGTAACGCAGTGGTGTCCATCGCTATGCTCCTTGCACAATGCCATCGTTTGACTGAATCGCTTTCAGCAGGCACGGAATACAGATTTTATTTTCGATTGGTGGGTACAGGACTGGCATTTCTATCCTCTGCGATGCACCACCTTCCGTATCCAGTTTCCGGGCCTTGCGGGTATAAGTCCCGGCAGTCTCGTATTTGATTTGCCCCTGCTCAATGATGATGGAGCTCCCACCACCAACAAGGCGTATTCGCTTCTTCCCGGCCAGCAGCAACTCTTTGGCGGAAATGAGGGTCAGTTTCTGCTCCGCGCTCAGGTGCATCACGCCATTCTGCGCCTGAAACTGTACCGGCCCCTGTGCCGAAATCAGGCTCAGCTTACCGTGTTGAGCAAACATCCCTACGCTGTCACCAGCCAGTCCGGTGATATGCCCCTCAGCACCGATGCTGAGATCCCCGCCTGCATTCAGGGCGATATTACCTGCCGCCGCCAGTTGCAGATGCTCACCACTGGTAAATGCCATGCCCACAGGGGCTGAGAAGTGAAGCATCTCATTAAGGGTTTTCAGGCGGATGCTGAACATCGCCTGCTGACTGGCGATATCAGCTTCCAGGGCTTTCGCCTGCCGGGCCGCTATGGCCAGTTCCTCGATTTGCGCGCGGACGGCCTCAATTTCCTGGAGTGCTACGTCCATATCCAGCACATTGCCTTCGCCATGCACTTTGCCGTCGGTGGTGATAAACAGCCCCTTAGCCACACGTATCACCCCGAACTCATCGGTGCGCAGCTCAAACCCGGTGCCCCGCGGCTCGCTCTCCGTGTCCACGATGTGTCCCTGGTTCAGTGCCGTGGCCCCGAACGGGGTGCTGAGGGAAATATGCTCACTCTGCCGCTGGTCTTCCATCCGCAGTTCGTTCCGGCCCGCGGTACGCAGGATGTTCTGGCTGCGGTTATCGCGGGTGACCACATCCGCATGTTCAGAGTCATGGAACGCGTGGGCGATATACGGCCGGTCCGGATCGCCGCCATCAAAAGCAATCCCCACTTCGGTACCGTCAGTCAGCGGCGTGTGCCAGCCGTACATTTCCCCGGCATACGGCTTCGCCTGCCGTATCCACAGGTAGTTATAACCGGGCTCTGCCTCTTCACGGCTGAAATCCAGCTTCACCCGGTAGCGGCCCTGGCTGTCCAGATGCGCATACGGGTCATCCTTCTCTTCACTCTCCACGCGGGCCGCCAACGTACCGGCGATAAGCGGACGTGGTATCAGTTCTGGCCTGAAGCAAAACTGCTCGCTGTAAGGCATACCCCAGGCAGAAACATGCAGGCGGGTGTCACGGGCGGCGCGGAAGGTGGTCAGCGTAACCACCATCCCGTCGCTCAACTCCGGTACGTTACTGTCGCCTGTCTCCAGCACCATCCCCGGCGTCAGGTGGCTGGCGTTACTGAACAGGTGCAGGCGGATGGCCTTGTTCAGTTCACGTTCGTGATGGATACGCGCATAAAACGCCCCACTTTCGGTTTCCGGCTCAGAAGTGGTGTCATCTCCGCCCTCGCGATAAGGCGCCAGGTAGCGGTAGTGCCCGCCAGTAGTGGCAGCCTCATTTCTGACGCTGGCGGTCGCATCCATCGGTGTGCCAGCCGCGCGGTAGTTGTAATCCCGGGTGGTGACGCTGCCGGTCACCGTGTGGTGCCATACCCGCGCATCCCATACCGCTTCGACCGCACCGTCATACAGTGCAGAGGGCTCACGGTACGGCAGGTGGACATCAAACTGGTAATACAGTTGGCTGTCGGCAAAAGTCACTGTATCCAGCCCGGTAGTGGTGTTGACGCCTGTGCGGAACCAGATGCCAGTTTCAGAGAGAATGCGCTGGATAAACTGCAGGTCAGTTTCCCGCCATTGGGTAATCAGTTCGCGGGCCGGGTAAGCCCGCTCCAGCCGGAATTCAAAATCAGCCCCTTCGAACCCGTGGCTGCGCAGTACCTGCTCCACCAGCTCCGGGACGGAGACATTCTGGTATACGGCGCAACGCCGGGTATGCGTAAGCAATGACAGACGCGAGGAGAGCGTCACGGCAAAATGCGACTGGTCCACGGTCTCGTTGAGAACCTCAAAACCAGTGATGATGCCCTGCACCACACGACCAGAGAGCATACTGAGGGTGGCATACTTCATCATTGCGTCCTGCCGGGAGATGCCTTGCTGTGGCGTGGTGAACTCAATGCGCCATTCAAACGGCGTATTCAGCGCTTCACGCCCGCGGAAGTTCAGCACATTCGGCTTCAGGATGCTGTCATTAATCTCAAGGCTGTAGCGGGTCTGTCCGTCAAACAGCGCCAGCCAGTTATCCATGGTCGTATCCATGCGCTTACTCCTTCCCCGTAATCAGAGTGAGTCCTGTGCTGTTGAGCTGGATGGTGCGCGGCTTGTCCGGGTCGAGATCGTCGCGACTTAGTACCAGTTTCCAGGTGTTGTTGAGGATATCCGGACGGTTGAACAGCCCCACCACTGCTACGAACTTCGCATCCTCATCCATTGGCATATTGAGGGTTACACTGCCTTTGGGCATCACCAGTAGCGACTTGCTGGCGACAATATCCTCTTTAAGAGTGTTATCTGCATCACTCAGCAGCTTCTGGTAGTCCGCCGCATCCACCTTCTGGCGGTCTTTCAGTTGATAAATCTGCACCATGGTGGCCAGCGGCGCCTGGCTTTCATCGGCGTTGATGGCCGCGCGGGGTTCAAAATCGAGATGCAGCACCTTAATTTTTTTGTAGAAAATGGCTCTGGTTGCACTGACTGTGCCGTCCGATACGGCCTGAGTCAGGCCACAGGCGGTAAGCAGGGAACTGAGTAGCATCAGTGCAACGCTGCGCGACAGAGAAGAGAAAGTCATTCGTGGAGTCCTTTTCAGCTTTCAGAAACAGGGGCATATTGAATGTTTGAAGTGACGGAATATCAGTCGAAACGGTAGCCACCGGGCTGTGCCGGTTGCAGGGGACCGCAGGCCAGGCCTTCACAGGTACCCAGGCTCACGGTCAGGTGCGTGCGCGCCGTGGAACAACCCCGCTTCAGGCCCAGCACACCGGTGCGCCCCAACTGCACCCGGTGTGTCTTACCCAGACGGGGTTCAGGCAGACAACTAACCGGTACCGTGAGGCAAAGGCGTACATCGGAGCGGTACCCCATATACACCCGCAAAAGCGCCATCAGGTCAGTGTGTAGTTGGCCGCTAGGTAGCCAGACCTGCGCCTCTTGTGGGTTGTCTGTTGCCAGCATCAGCAGGATACGGCTGCAGGCCTCTTTCCCGGCCCTGCCGAGCGTGGCGCGCTGTGACAGGGACACGCGGCTGGCTTTATCGAGCGTGCTGCGGCTCTCTACGGGAACTTTTACCGGGTCCGGGCTGATGATGGTGGCCCGCGTGTCTGGGGCCAGCAAGCTTACCAGTTGACGTATCCCTTCGGCATTGCGCGTTGGCAGGCGCATGGTGCCGAGCAGTGCCAGGAAGCGGGAGACTGGCGTGGCCACCTGTTCCGCAGTGCCTGGGATACCGAGGCCAACCAGCCCCAGCAGACACTGAGAGGTGTCATCCACGCCGCCGGCTTCGAAGGTCGCCGGCCAGGCGTATTTACGCCAGATGCGGTAATACTGGGTGTGGATGCGGTGGCTGAAAATATCGAGAAACGCGGAAGTGGCTTCGTACCCTTCGCGTTGCTGAGCAATATCATCAAGGTACGCCGTCGGTAACGGGGAGTCCACTCCGTACATCCCGAGAAAAGTGGTGCGCACCGTCGGGGACAGGTCAGGGTGGTCCTCGTTGGTTTCGACAGCCTTCAGTTCACTAACCGGGAACCCCATGCCCGGCCACGGACGAAAACGCACCGGGTCGGCAGAGAGTTTATCGGTACTGCCAAGCTTCGGCGCACCCGGGTTTTCCTGCTCCAGCAGTTGGCAGAAGCGATAGAAATTCACCCGCCAAATGTCGTCGCGAAGCCGCTCCGTCAGCCCGGAATGTGCTGGCTGTGATTCTCTTTCCATCGCAGTCGTTTCCCTGTCGGTTGTAGTACCAGTGTAAGCTGATTGAAGAGGTGAACATCGGCATAAAGGGCAAAAAAGCGGTGCAGCATTTCACCAAACAGGGCAACATCGCCTTCTCCGGCAAAATTGTCCGCGTTCAGAGTAATTTCGATATCAACTCCGCGCAGCATAAAGCCCTTCTCAAAGCGGCGGATAAGGGTGTGTTTCACTGCCACAATCGCCTCCAGACGGCGACGGTTCATTTCATCATCGGTCCAGTCATAAAGTGCCAGCGTACCGCGCAGCACTTCCGGATTATCCATCATGCTTAAGAAGCTTGAACCCAGGTGGCTCATCACCCGCCAGTGGAAGCGGTCATTTGTCGGTGGATAGAGCGGCAGGGTCGGCACCTTCAGGTTCATGACCCGAACAGGCACCTTGCCCGCTTTCACCACCCTGTCCAGCAACGTGCTCTCGAGTGACCGCCGCGGCAATTGTCCGTTAGTGCCGGTAATGCGAATGGAGAGCGACTCCGGGGTCTGCGACAACTGCTCCAGTTCGAATGACTTTCCACCCAGGATAAGCCACATGTCATAAAGGCCCGAGGGCCCGCGCTTCACACGGGTATGGAAGTAACGCTCAGGCGCGTCATGACGCATCATGCCTCCGCGGTGGCGGAAACTGGTGAATGGTACGTACGGATGTTTGCCATTCTTCACCGCACCGTGAATGGCATCCACGCTGTAGATTTCGGTATGCCCGTCCTGAACGCGCAAAGGGCGCAGAAGGTATTCGTTCTGCAGTGGGTCAGGCGTCAGCGGGTCCGCTTCCAGTGAGAACAGATTGATGACTGGCGCACAGTGCAGGCGGAAATTATCGGTTTCAAACGGCATGTCTGACGGCCAGCCGCCGTCCAGCACAATATCGGTCTCAAACCAGGTGGTTTTCTGACTCAGGCCTGCAAGCTCCAGACCTCTGAGCTCCACGAACATAAACTTCTCGCGGAAGCTGAAATATTCCAGCAGCAACTGGTAGCCACTGAACGCTGAGTCTCCTTTCGGCCACAACCGGTCAGCGTCATCAAAGCCCATCGGCTTACACCAGCCGTCAAAACGGGCCCGCTCCGTATGCGTTTCAGCATGGCGAACATACATCGCCTGCACCCGGCGTGTCAGCGCCAGATGCAGGGCCGAAGCCACCGGACTGTCGGCATCGAGGTAAAGCGCCACCTTATCAATCCCGGCCTTTGACCAGTCCACTTTATCGGGGCATTCAAAACGCAGACGAATAGCAGCGCGTCCATCTGGCTCAGTCTGCAAGCGGGCTTCAGCCAGGTGCAGCGGCTGCAGCGGTACGTCACGAGTGGTGCGATACTGGCAGACTGTATTATCCGGCCCTACAGGGCGCGACAGCACGGAGAATCCGTTTTCCAGCACTTCCATTTTGCGAAGCTGACGCCAGTCCGGTGTGAACACCACTACCGACAGCGACGGGATGGTGCGCATGTAATGTGGCCACAGCAGGCTCACCAGCCCTTCGGTCAGTTCCGGTAAGTCATCATCAAGCTTTTCACGCAGGCGGCCCATCAGAAAGGCGAAGCCCTCAAACAGGCGCTCTACATACGGGTCACGGGCCCCGGTTTTGTCCAGGTTGAGCATGGCCGCGCGGTCTGGATGGGCGCGGGCAAACTCTTTACCAGCTTCACGCAGGTAGCGCATTTCAGCTTCATAGTAGCGAAGGGTTAAATCATCCATGTATGGCGATCCTGAGTTTAGAAATCATCAAAAAAAGAGGCGTCATCAGTGCAATGACCAGAAAATGCAGAACCTACCTGCACAACACCATTGCCCTCACCGATTCGAGGGCAATCAGGCCGGGTCTGGTACCGTCAGCCGCAGCGCCCACCGGGAGAGGTTTCCCGACCTTGCGCGAGTTGTGCAGCACGTTGAGTTGCATCCGGGAGACATGGTGTCAGGAGTGTTTCTGCAGCCGCCATTTATTCGTCTCCGGCAAGAGTGCGCGAGCTGTCGCCCACGGAAAAAATGGTCTGTGGTAGCCTGAAACCCTGCAGTTTGAGCAGCGACAGCGGCCCATCGCCAAGTTCACTGCGCAATATGAATTTCAGCGGGTTACCGTCCGGGGCTTTCCACACCAGTTGGATGCGGCTACTGTCGAGCGGGGTGAGCTCCGCCTTATCGAGCAGACGGATAAATCCCCAGTTCCCCTGGTTGCTTTCATACAGGCGCATTTCGGTGCTGGTTGAGCGCCAGCTCAGCTCCACGCCCGGGTAGTAAGTATTGCCGGGCCAGGTGAAACTCTGCCAGCTTGCCATCTGGTTGAAGTAATCCAGTTTCTGACCATCAAGCGTCAGCTGGGTACGGGCCACATCCCGCGACGGCCGGGCCATCAGTTCGAAATGAACCCCTGCATCACCCTGCGCGAAGACAATGTCTGAGATATCGGCCAGCTTATTGATTGCCGATAGGAATGCGGGGTTGACAGTCATCCCCTGACTCGCAGCCGGATCCACAACCCAGTGGCTGCCCTCCTGGTGCAGAATACCGCCGAGGTTAGTTTTGATAAATGCCGCAATACGCCCAGAGTCGCTTCGCAGGAACTGGGCCAGCAGCGGCAGGGAGGCATCGCTGCCGGTGGCCTTGAACGGATAGCGTCCGGCAAACGCGATGTTCCACTGCGAGACAATGGTGCTCTGCCAGCGGGCGTTCAGGCTGTCTGCAGCTGGCGCCAATACCTGACGCCAGGCCTGGTCAAGCGGCTGGACAAATAGCGCCTGACCAAAACCGTTCCACTCCTGGCCGAGGCTTGCCGCTACCAGACTGCCATAGTCGCGGGTATCGGTCAGATCGATGGCTTTGCCCTGGAAAACAGTCTGGGCCAGAATCCAGGCCATCGCCTGCGGGTCAGGGGCACTGGTCACCTGCTGAAGTTTGAGTCTCACCTGGGTTACACGGGCAAGCCAGGACTGGAAACTTAGGTTACCGTTTGAGCCGGTACCGTCCTTCCCGGCCATTAGACCCGTGAGCGGGCCAAATACGCCGTCCAGCGGGCCTTTGGGTCCCTGCGCCTGTTCAATAAATTGCTTCGCGTTCTTCTTACGGCCCACCAGTTTTTTCGCCGAGTCTACCAGAGAATCTGCAAGCCGCTCTCCTTTAACCCCGGTCTGCCCCTGCCAGGCAAGCGTGTTCATCAGCGCCACCAGAGGCGACTGACGCACATCCGCCAACAGGTTCAACTGGGCAATGGCTTCGGAGAACGAGGCGGCTTCGTGCCACTGAATACTGTTAGCCATATTGAGCCAGGCGTTACCAAAATCGGTGAAGTAGCGATCGGTCAGGCGTTGTTTGAGCGCCTCCGGTGACACATCATTGCCCGGCTGATGGGTTTTATCGGTGAGCACCCAGTCAATTTCATCACGGCGGTTCTTCACCACCTCATCAATCGCATCCTCGACCTGCTCTTCCCACGCCTGGCGGGTGAACATCCCGGGCACTACTTCTTCCGAGGAGAACAGGGATGAGGCATCCGTATCACCAGTCATATCTGCCAGGGTTAAATCCGGCCAGTTGCGTGCAATACGGCCAAGCATTTCCTGATACAGACCCGACTCGGCGTTACGCTGACCAATCTGCTTGAGCAAAATCTGGCGTACCGTTCCCACCAGTTCGCGATCAGGGGTGATTTTCCATTCTGGGTGTGCCGGTAAGTTCTGCGCATAGAAGCCGAGCAGCTTCGGCGCCTGGGTATGCCACACGCTGTCCGGCACACCGCTGCGGTGCGGCCAGGCCTTCAGCATATTGCTGGCAAGCCAGTCTGCATCTGCTTTATCAGGACGGGCCAGCATCAGGTAGCCCTTGAGCAGGCCGTAGGTTTTCTGGGTGGCAGAGGTACGCGAACTGCTTCCTGGTGGCAACTGCACAAAGGCGTTAAGCTGGCGGTGAAGCTCATCTGCCAGCGCATCGCGCATCAGTTCCTGATTGTTACGAGCATATAATGGCCAGAGCATCTTCAGCATATCTCTGTCGTGGTTCAGTCCAAAGCGGGTGTACCACGGCGCACCATGTACTTCGCGGTTCTGCAGACGGGCGATGGTCTGCTGCAAAGCCAGCTGATTACGCAGGCGCTCCGCAAGAGGCTGTTTTGTGTCGGCAGCTACCCGCGCCGTATCCTGAGAGAGCCAGATTTGAGTGCGGTTGACGGACAGCGACAGTAACGTGCCTGCCCCCCAGAACAGAACCAGCCCCAGTAGCACCAGGCGCAGCACCTTTTGCCAGTGGAAGCCAACTTTACGGGCACGCACCTGCAGGCTGTCGTTTTCAAGCGCCTGCCAGACTGGTGGCGACAGGCGTGCATGCGGCACTGTCGTCGTGCTCACTAACACCGGGCTGAACATAACGCCGCACAGACGATAAGGCGCCAGCCCGGACATCAGCGTGGACAGGAACGGGACCAGTTGGGATTGCAACGAGCCGCGCAGGGCTTTTGACAGACTCAGCAACCAGTGGTGTTGTGAGTTATCCAGCAACGCTGCCACGCCGGGAGTCTGTAATTCTGAGGACAGTGTGGTGAGTGTCTCGCAAGCCTTTTCCGTTGTCGCCCCCGGGCCAAACAACACGCCAGTTGGAGGGACGCCCTCCCCGTCATGAGACCAGATGCCCTCACGAACGAGCCACAGCCAGACTGGCAGTTGCCAGCCCAGCAGGATATCGGTTTTCTGGCGCATACGCACCAGGGTGTCCTGTTTAGCCGTATCCGGTAGTGCAGCCGCATTCATCACCTGCACTACGCCATCCAGCGGCCGCTGCGGGCGCACATCTTTCAGGGCGGACAAAAATTCGTTGTCCGGCACTATTTCTGGCAGGCCACCGTGAATGAGCACAATCCCGTCACTCTCCTGCCAGTGGTCACGCTTAAGACCTGGCACCACTTTTTCGATATCGCTGTCGGAACCCTGTACCAATAGCAGTCGAACCTTAGCTTTCCAGCGACGGCGGTAGCGCAGGTGCAGGTGTTCAATCAGCGGTTTTGCCACAAACCGGGAAGTGTCAGCGTCGGTATGTTTTGCTTCAGGCTGGAAAGCAGCAGCCTGCAGTCCGGAGGCTACCACATCCAGCTTTCCCCGCATCTCACCGTTCTTCGTAAATACGGTTTCAAGGACCCAACCGATGATCACCGCTGCCAGCATTTGCAGGAGACTGATGATCACAATGCCGGTCGTGCTAAACGGCCCCATGTTAAAGGTTTTCTTAACCCACTCCGGCCAAAACCAGAGTGCGCCGCCAATGAGGCAGACAGATAAAGCGCCCAGGAACAGCGCAAGCAGAAAGGTAGATACGATTTTCATAACGGAGGAAAGCAATCCCTTGAGAGTTATTCTGGTGTGACAATACAGAGTTGTCGGTTGTCTTCAGCCAGTTCCGTGACAGTAAGCTGCGCCTGAATGTCGTTCAGGCACTGGCGGGTTGCCAACTGTAACGCCTGCCAGGGAGCGGCAACGCCCGCAAACCCAGCAACCGTATCAATATGGGTAATTTTATCTGCTTTAAGACCCGGGGCATGTGTCTCCCGGGCCTTGCTGAAGATGTCGCCGGAGGCCATCTGCCCACCACTGGTCCATGCCTGTTTCAGTGCCGTTTTTTCCAGTCCTGACCACATCATGACGCGCTCAAATGCACGGTCGAGATTTCCATCACGGCAAATCTGCGGCCGGTGAACCCTGACCGATACGTCCGGGGTACCCTTCAGACGGCAGTTGGTCAGCAGTATCACGGAAATGGCCTCACCACTGTCCTCTGGCGGGTGTTCGTAAAGCTGAGCGCTGACTACAAGTAACGCAGCGGCGCGGTCATAATGGCAGTCCAGCCAGTAATCGAGAAGTTCCAGCCCCGAGAGGTCGCGGATACGTACCAGCGGATGAGTAACGCTTTTTTGCAGGAGCGACGGCAACGTCGAAAACTGTTCACCGGTATCCACCGCCAGATAGCAGGTTAACGTCGACGGGATCAACGCCACCAGATTCTGAACGTGGGCTGTAATTTCCGGGAGATAATGCGCTTCCCGGTCGGCCATTTCTCCAGAGGCCGCCAGCGCCCGATGACGAACAGGGTCGCCGCCATTGACAGGCTCACAAGGCATCATCAGTGGCTTTTTGGCCAATACAGCTTCATGCGTCATCGGGCTCGCGGACCCCAGCCCGTTAATCAGGGCTTCACCGATAAGCCAGGCAAAACGCTGTCCGCGAGCAATGCCTGCACTGTAGCGTGCAGCAGTTGTAGCATTTTTCTTATCACAACGCCCACGGAGCAGTGTGTATCCCAGATAGCGACCGACAACCAGCAGGCCCCATAACATGACGGGCAACGCTGTTGCCAGCCCCCAGAAAGCGGCACCTGAGCGCTCACCCTTCCATAACAGGAATGTGGCGGCAGCCCCAGCCAACAACATCACAATACCCAGGAGCAACCAGCGTTTGAAACGCGGACAAGGAGGCAGTTTGTCCTGAGCAGGAATACGTTCTAGTTCAACTGGCACGTTTACCCCACCAAAGCATTTGGCAATGAGCTGATAAGAGAGCAACCGCAACCACACTTGTGGCCGTAGAATGCCACAGGAATACCGCGATCGCGATAATTTGGGTTACCTTCAACAATAGTGGTATCACCATGCCAGGGGCAGGAAACACGGTCACCTATACGGGCCACACCGAGCTCACCAAAAAACATGGTTGTTGAGCAGGACAATACCGCACCACCATGTGTGGTTTTGTCGCCAAGACGAATTATTCCTTGCATAACACTCCCTTATCTAAACATAAATAAATCGCGGGGGAATACACTTACAATATTAAGGTAACTTACCCTCTACTTAACGGACTTGGGTAATAATCATCATGATTCAAATAAATTTGCAATTGTCTCACTCGTGTATTTGTTTGTATTATCATGCATGATAACCAAGTAGCCTCCGAATGCGGTTCACTTAAATCCGGAGTGTCTTCATTGGACAGAACAAGAGCACATTCTTTATCTCGAAACTTTATCCACGCGCGTTGCGAGTCTTTAAGCATATTGAGTTGTTCCACATCCACCTTTTCTTCAACCCCAGTCCTTGGAACTAGTTCAATATAACGACTAACATCGCCATAAACCTTATTCAACCTTGCATCTGATAATTTATACTCTTGTTTCAGACAAGAATGTGCCACACTAAAACTCGCATTGTATTCACTCCATTCACGCCAACACTTGGAAACATTAGAGATATCATGGTCATCAATAATATTAGCCGCACAAACATTCATAGAGATAAAAATAAAAAACAATGAACTAAAAAACTTCATTAAAGACTCCGTTACGTAGCAATCAGAGGAAAGATAGGGGTAATCTATTTTCGCATAACAACTGGATTTTCGATTTATCCCCCCATGTTTTTGAAAGGATATAATGTTTTTTATCTATACTTTTTTTCATTTTCGATTTATCTACAAACGAAGGCCAGTCATACGATTTGGTGATAAATCCCCATGAATAGAACTCCGCACTATTATCTATAATTGATATATTCAAAACGCTCCAATGCTCATCAGAGCAATGTGACTTTTTAGCATAATCAGAATCAGAGAAACACGCCCTTATCTGTTCCTTACTATAAAATGGTATTTTAGAAAACACCGTCTTGTATGTCCCATCTTCATTTAGCATGATAAAATCAGCCTGGTCCATCTCCTTACCACCTCCTGAATAAGAAGTAGACCATTTCTGAACCAGAGCAACTGCATTTTGAGTTTTGCTTAGTGGGTACAAGGCTGGAAAAATATTAATACCACTATCTGATAAATCCTCCCCATCATCAAAACTATCTTTCATAGCATAGTTACTGAAGTCCCATACTTGAGAAACTAAATACCCTGCGCTTGCGTTGCTTTTAATTCTCACAAGGACTCGTGATGATGTAGTTAAAAAAATCTCACTTGGGTTATTTTTTCCCTTTCATATATTTGCCTGCTCATTTTCACCACAGTATTTTTTGACAGAGTTACAAATAGCAGAATACTCTGCACTCTCACTTTTAACACCAATAAATGGAACAGGTTTTATATCAGATGCTAAAACATAAGAAGAAAACAAAATGGACAATGCTATAATAACTTTTCTCATAATAACTACCCCCTAAACAATAGAATAAAACCAACGCAACGCATCAATTTTTTCATTGATAGCATCAACTTTCCTCGTATCATTTTTGCTCTGGTATAAGGTTAACGCCCTTTGATAGGCTCTAAGTGCTTCTGTTTTATATTTACCAGTCCCAACAACTCTAACCTGAAGAGGATCATGATAACGCCCCCAACTGTAAGCATATACACGATAGTTAATCGACAATTAAATATGTGGCTTCTCATTTTTTACTATACTCACCTGAATCAGAGAAGAAATATTTCCTGCATGCGTAGTGATGAGTAATAAAAAAAACCAATAAATCATTGTAATATTGTAAACGTATAACACAATTTAGCTCATGTTAATATTGTGAGTCAGTTTCAATCACAAGGTTAGTTCCCGCAGGATCTTGTTTGAATGTATAATTTACTGTTTCATTTTCCATCGCAACAGTAATTTTAAGTATTTCACTCCCATTCCATTTATAATTAACCTCTCTAGAGTCAATTTTACGCGTTACATTTTTAGCCAGCAAATCAGGCAGCAAAAATGTGCCCCCTGATTTATCAATTTCTTTGAGCTTAATATATGCATTATTTATACTCATATCTGGAAACAAACACGAATATTTAGATAACCCATCAAATTCTTGACCTGCCTTATCGTCATGGCAATAACTTGACCAATTATCATTTTTTCACGCCCTGCACTTTTACTTAAATCATCACTTTTCCGGTTAAAAAACAAAACATAGTTTTGTTTTTTAACCGTCAGGTAATTATCAACTTTGATAATATCACTATAAGGTGGTGGACACTCCTTACCCGGATAAAGTGAAGTTAAAAGATAAATATCATTCGGAAAGGGGATATCGCTACTTTTATACACCTGTTTATATATATTTACTGTGTTTTTTGACAAGTAATATGAAAGCGGCGTCTTCTTTACTTCCATATAATCAGTTGAGCATATTTTTTTGCTTTCCAAAAAATCATTCTCAATAGCCAGTTTATTATTATCAGTTTTAATAGTTACTTTTTCAAATTCCTTAGTGAGATGAGCAATAGCGTTTGAGTCATGGTTTCCAAAAACATCAATGTTTGATACTTTGTCATATACCCAAGTGGAATTACCTCTCCCCTGAGCGAATGATAATTCAGAAACACATACAAAAGCAAATAAAGCTAATATTAAGAAGCGATTATTCATTTCAATCCTTTTTTAAATTAGTGTGAATAGTCATAAACGCCTTGTAAAAATAAAGAACGTTCCTTCTGTCGCCTTTTAACAAGACCAGAAACACCACCATTTGTAATATCTGAAAATTCATCAACCGCTCCCGCATAATTTTTTTGATTGAGCTTGGCTGTCAATAGCGGGGCTTTGCTCATACTCCCCATATTAAATAACAGACTAATCATAGCATCAAACTCATATTGATGCAGATCACTACTAACAGAACTTTTCAGCTCACTAACAAATCCTGGAATCCGAGATTCGAATAAATCATCAGCTTCGGTGATTGTTATTCCATTTTTTAATTCATCTGGCAAGCCGATATTTTCGCATTTAGTTCTTGCTATTAAATGCCCATATCCAATTGTACAAAAACCTTCCGAGTCATTATAGGCTATAGAACTAAAACTCTCCCATCCCTTAATAAACGCCTTTCCTTTATCTGACACATTCAATTCACTAATAGGTATCCTATCATCTGATTTAGATTGCTCTTCATCAAATGTATTACGATATCCCTCACGTAATATTTCAATTGGATCTCGCAAATCACTACGTCGTTTAAATGGTAAAGCAGGGGTGTTATTTGGAGGAGGTGTATCATTATTACCAGGGTAATATTCAAAATGGAGCATATATACAGTCTGCCCTGGTATAATTCCTGGGGGCTGACCTGTTGCAGAGTTTATCATCAACCCTGTTTTTGCTAAAACAGCCCCTTGCTGCACCTGCTCACCGTTACTAACCACAATGCTAGAATGGTCAACTTCGCCATACCTTATATAAAAGTGCCGACCGTCCGCAGTTGTGTGTTCGACAGTTATTTGCCAAGTCCCCATATAGTATGTAGAAATACTTCTCACAATCCCTTGACTTATCGCAACAATTTCTGTTAGCGGTTCACTGTATAAATCGCGTGCTGCATGTTTTCTACTTCCACCAGACCTATTTCTACCAAAGATAGCCTGTGATGCGTTAGAATCAGATAAAGATGCAGCCCAATAATATTGTTTCCAGACCCCTTCAATATCATTTTTGGGTTTCACTTTAAAGGGAAATATAATTTCCTTTTTCTTTGTCTGCGATATTGCATCCAAAAACACCACCGGGTGCATATGCCAGACAGGCTCACCACTGCTGAATGCCTCCACCTGGCTCATCCATTCCATATCGTCAAACCACTTTCTCACATAGCTGATGCACAGCGGATCCAGCTGCTTTAAAAACGTTCTCCAGCGGTGATGGCTGCTGCCGCCAAACCATTCACTGTCGTGTTACCACCATTCGCGCCGCGATATCCCTGACATCCAGCTCCGCGTAATTCACCGCGTGACGCAGCTCTTCGCCGGAAAGGTCGCCACTGTTATCACTGTCCATTTTCCGCAGCAGCGCTTTGTAATAGTCAGAGACCTGCTTTTCCCGGATACCGCGCTCAGGCCGTACCCACTCCGCCATCCGGCTGAACCCCGCTTTAATCCACCCCGCGTGCAGGGATTTCGTCATATCGGATGTGGGCGGCTCTTCAAATGTACTGAAGCCCAGCTTCGCCAGGTCGTACTGCCCGATATTCGCGTCCACATCCGCTTCGCTGAGCCACGCCCCGTCCCCGATATCAAACCAGCGTTTACCGTCTTTATCTGTGAAGGGGTGGCATTTGTCCTGCAGCATGATTTTGTGACTGTCTTTCTTCACCTGCCCTCTGGTCCGGGTGAAGCTGTCGCCGGAACGGCTATAAATGAAGCTTTCCGGGTGGATATGAATGTATTTCGGGCCGCTCTGCACCTGTGCCCTGTTGCTCAGAAAATCGATCATCCGGCTGTCGGTGCTGAGCACTTCAATGTGTGCGAACGCACTTTTCTCCACACCGTGTAAGTCGCAGGGGGCAATGTCTTCCGCCAGGTAACCCACCGCATCACCTGCGGCAACCTCAACCCGGGTTGCCGGTTTAACAACGGTATCAAATGTGCCCTGTGCTACAGCCTGCTGCATCCAGGCCGGCAGGTATGCCCTCTGTTTACCCACGAGAGTCACATATTGCGGGTCGAGCGACACCCAGAATGCCCCGCCGGTCATTTCGGATTTGCTGTTGAGCATCCGGGCAAGCCCGAACGCCTGCTTCTGTCCCTTCAGGTCGAAAGTGAGCTCACGCAGCACAATGACGCTGTCGCCGGTTTTCAGTTTACTCTTCGCAACCGGTGCCTTATCGCCGTCTTTTTCTTTGCCGGTATATTCACGCTGACTCAGCCCGTCCCCCTTCTCAGTAACCTGATACTGCTTGTGCTCCGAAAAGGCAGACAGCGGATTTTCAGAAGGTACATTTAATCCTTTGATTACCCAACGAGAGAATACGTACTCAACACAATTCAGTTGTATTTCTTGAGATATTCAATCCGTTCATTTGTTTTATCTAACAAACATTTCTCATATATACTTGAGAATGCAACCCCTGTTTTGGACTCATAAGTTTCATAATCACAGCTAGCGTCACGCATTTTATCCATGCCAATTGAGATTTTTTAAGATATATATCGTGCGATTCACTTTGCCCATAAAACTCCGCCCCCTTCTTCTTATACTCCTGTAGCTGCAGCCTATATACAAAATTCAGTTCAGCATCTGCTTTAGAATATGCATCTTTTATTCTCTCAAAATTAACCCACTCACTTGAAGAGTCAGCTTTTTCAATTGAAGATAATATAAGCGCTGCGAGTGCCAGTGAAATATATTTATTCTTCATGAAAATTCACCTTACCAATTAATCATTAGCCCCCAACTCGAGCCAATTGCTTAGCATACTGAAATCAATCGCCATATTTACTGTGTAAATATTTTTTTATCTTGCTCGCATTATCTAATTTATAGTTAGATACCTTTTCATTATTTTTTGTTTGAAAACCTGATAAATTTGGGTCCCTATCTGAATCCAAGAACAACTCATAACCTGAGTCTTTAGTAGTATTATATGCCTTTACTTCATAATGATATAGATATTGTACACCATTAGTGAAATAATTAACATTCCAGCGCAGAAGAACAACCACACTTCTCTTGCCATCAAGAGTGGTAAAGAATACAGAGGAAACCTCAGCGGGAGCATCAGAATAACTAAAGGTATCAATAATTTTGTTAACCTTCCCGTTAACGGATGAATAACTTTGATAAAAATCAACATCTCTTTTATCTGGAGAGTTTTGAAAACAAATAACCCCATTATTAAATGCACTATCTTTGAATGGACCTTGAGCCATTGCATTGGGATTATCACCACAAGCATAAACCAATGATGATACTAAAAGCATGCTTAAGGCTATGAATTTAATTATAATATTTTTCATTTTAATCACCTTTACCTAATTCGTTCTCGATCAACTGGGCTTCTCCTTCACGGCGTCTTATCAAACCTCGCTGATTTGACCATAAGCGTTTCATACTTCGTAGGCGGCTCGGGATTTTAATTTCATTTCCTTGAGCGAAGTCATCTCGAATCTCTCTCATTTCTCGTCGATTATCTATTGGATCATTTGGTTTAGGAAGTGCTAATGATGGCCCACGATTGTAAATTAGCGATAGCATTGCTCCCGCGCTATCCGGTGGTAGATTAATAGCCTGTGGATAAGCATCCACAACTTTCTGGCAATACCTTTGCTTTAGAACCATTGCCATATCTAAAGCTTTATCTTTAGTTATGGTTATATCTGCCAGCCCATGAACGATTGCCCTAGCATTATCACCTTTTTTCCCGATTGCAGTCAGTAATCTTTCAACTTGTGCATTTGAGTAATAAGCACTTAATAATTCGCGAGCTGATGATGTCGTCTGTTGCCCTAAATCATAACCATATCCGACAGTAACTCCGCTTGACTGATCCCCACCTGGAACATAGGGTTTGGGAGCATATGCTTCCCAAGATAAAATGAATTCGGCTGATTTTTTTGATATCCGATACACACCTAAAGTCGTATTGAAATCAATAGTGTCACCATATTTTTCAGCAATTGCATTTAAAAACACCACCGGGTGCATATGCCAGACAGGCTCACCACTGCTGAATGCCTCCACCTGGCTCATCCATTCCATATCGTCAAACCACTTTCTCACATAGCTGATGCACAGCGGATCCAGCTGCTTTAAAAACGTTCTCCAGCGGTGATGGCTGCTGCCGCCAAACCATTCACTGTCGTGTTTCACCACCATTCGCGCCGCGATATCCCTGACATCCAGCTCCGCGTAATTCACCGCCTGACGCAGCTCTTCGCCGGAAAGGTCGCCACTGTTATCGCTGTCCATTTTCCGCAGCAGGGCTTTATAGTAGTCAGAGACCTGTTTTTCCCGGATACCGCGTTCAGGGCGTACCCACTCCGCAAGTCTGGTGAACCCGTCCTTGATCCACCCCTCACGCAGGGATTTCGTCATATCGGATGTGGGCGGCTCTTCAAATGCTTTAAAGCCAAGTTTATCCAGGTCGTACTGGCCGATATCCGCATCGACATCCTCTTCGCTTACCCAGGCCCCGTCCCCGATATCAAACCAGCGCTTACCGCTGCTGTCGGTGAACGGATGGCATTTGTCCTGCGGCATAATTTTGTGAATATCTTTCTTTACCTGTCCTCTGGTCCGGGTGAAGGTATCGCCGGAACGGCTATAAATGAAGCTTTCCGGGTGGATATAAATGTATTTCGGGCCGCTCTGCACCTGTGCCCTGTTGCTCAGAAAATCGATCATCCGGCTGTCGGTGCTGAGCACTTCAATGTGTGCGAACGCACTTTTCTCCACACCGTGTAAGTCGCAGGGGGCAATGTCTTCCGCCAGGTAACCCACCGCATCACCTGCGGCAACCTCAACCCGGGTTGCCGGTTTAACAACGGTATCAAATGTGCCCTGTGCTACAGCCTGCTGCATCCAGGCCGGCAGGTGCGCCCTCTGTTTACCCACGAGAGTCACATATTGCGGGTCAAGCGACACCCAGAACGCCCCGCCGGTGATTTCGGATTTGCTGTTGAGCATCCGGGCAAGCCCGAACGCCTGCGCCTGCCCCTTCAGATCGAAGGTGATCGCACGCAGCACAATGACGCTGTCGCCCGTTTTAAGCTTATTCTTCGCGACCGGCGCCTTATCGCCGTCTTTTTCTTTGCCGGTATATTCGCGCTGACTCAGCCTGTCCCCCTTCGCAGTAACCTGATACAGCTTGTGTTCTGGAAAAGCAGACAGCGGTGCAAGCCCGATATACAGCGAGTAAAAATCGAGACTGTTGTCCTTCTTTTCGGGATCCGGGGTACAGGTGGACTTAACCAGCACAAAGGTGCTGGAATACTGCAGCGGGTTATTGATGTATTTACCGGTGAGGCAGTCCTGATTAATACGCCAGGCCACCACTTCGCCGCCCGCCATAAACTGAAGTGGCACCGCAGTATCTGCCGTCTCGTTTGTCAACACGGAACCGGGGGCACTATTACTGGTGATGTGGACCCCGCCGTGCCACATGTTGTTAGTTCCGGCCAGCCAGGAGCCGTGTGGCTCCTGACAGAGTGGCTGCATCATGTCATCCAGGGTGGCGTATTGTTCGCCATTCGCTTTTCGGGCAGGAAAGCAGATTTTCATTTCGGTTATCCTTAACGTGGAGAAGCGCCCCCCTCCGGGCCTGGATATGCTCGTGTTCAGCCAGCTTACCCCACCAGAGCACTGGGCAGTGAGCTGATAAGAGAACAGCCGCAACCACACTTGTGGCCGTGGAATGCTACAGGAATACCGCGATCGCGGTAATTTGGGTTACCTTCAACAATTGTGGTATCACCATGCCAGGGGCAGGAAACACGGTCACCTATACGGGCCACACCGAGCTCACCATGTTGAGCAGCATAAAATCAGCAAGATCCATCTCCTTACCTCTTCCCGAATAAGAATTAGACTATTTCTTAACCAGCACAACTACATTTTGGTTTTTATTCAATGGGTATAAGGCGGGGAAATAGTAATACCACTATCTGATAGTTCCTCCCCATCACCATCAAAACTATTTTTCATAGCAACTGAATACTCTGTACCACTTTTTATTGTCACCAGTACCCGAGACAATGCAATTAGGTAAATCTCATTTAAATTACTTTTCCTTCCATATTTTGGCCCAATCATTTTTACCACAGCATTTTTTGACAGAGTTGCAAATAACAGAATACTCAGCACTCTCACTTTTAGTTCCGACAAATGAAACAGGTTTTATATCAGAAACTAAGACACAAGAAGTAAATAAAAGGGAAATCACCAGAATTTTTTATCATTTTAACCATCAAAATTGTTTTATATCTTCAAATCTTACCCATTTAACTAACGGCTTTCCTTTAGAGCTAACATAACCTACTTCTACCCATTTTTTATCCTGTGACAATTGAATAACTTTCACATTATCACCAGCAACCAGGTAAGATTTTGTTATTGAATTTTCGTCAGGGGATGAATGTAGATATGATTTACTTGTGCTAATTGATGAGGATATATCTAATTTGTTGATGTAATTCAAAATGCCATTCAGTATCGTCTGCCTTACTTCTTGGTTTTCCTTTGATAAAGTCTGGTAATCGTCAACATTTTCGTTATTAATTTTATCACAGCGCATCAAATTATTGGCATCCATTGTTTTTAGTGTTGAATATGAACCCTTAATTTTTCTTACAGCCGGTTTCATTGAAAGAAAATCAAAAGTGTCTGCATCATTATTATCAGAGCCAGAAAGAATATCTTGACTTTTAGTCCATTGATAACCACAAACCTCACCATCCCAATCACTTACAATGCACCCACTGCGCATATCAATAACACTGCAATATGACTTACTTACATACTTTTTAGCACCGTTACCAGAATCAAGATAATCCCCAGCGACACTATTAACAACAAGATAGTTGCCGCCAGGTGACACCTTACTAGAGCCATCTTCTGTATAGTATCGATCAGCACGGCTAAGATCGATTTCTTCCCCATTTTGACTAAAGATCAATTTATCCCAGGCATCCAATTCAATATTATCACCACATTTAGGCTGACTGAAAATAACTGAATTCCCATTTTGAGATTTTACTTCTATATCCGCATACGCAAAATTATAAAAAGAAAGAAATGTCATAAAAAAAAATAATAACTTATTCTTCATAGCTTTTCCTTCAATTGATTATATCTTTTAGTAGAGTCAGTCATTCGCCTTGTTAGTCTATATTCATCCAATAGCAGGCGCTCATTGCTTTCATGCTGTTCCCCCCACGTTATTGGATTGGTATTTATTGATGGGTTATGGGAATAGAAATTTTCAATTGCTTTTTTGAAATCCGATGCAACATTAGCTGGTCTATTAACGGATTCATCTAAAACCAACGCTCGTCCAAAATTACTTTTAGCATAATCTTTAATTTTAAACCCATTACCCACTGAGCTGTTTTCTGCATAATGAAGGCGCTTAACAAAATCAATAACTTGCAAATCCAGGTACTCAGGGAGAGATATTAGCTTAACTAATGCAGCCAGAGGTTTGTTGTGAATAACCTTTCTAAAGGTGGTTTCACTACATCCATTTCTAATCAACTGCTTAAGCTCTGTTGCAGTTACTTTTTTACCACCAGTCAATTCCGCATCGCTATAATACACTATAGAAGATGTTCCGCTTCCCTCGACAGTCCAACCACAATTGACAGCATGGGTGATATATAAATCTGAATGGGAATCTCTGAATGCCGCTATCTGAGCGGACAATTCTCCTTTTCCTTCTAGTCCTGTGCCATCTTTCACAGTCTTCTGCATAGCTCCTGCGGTTATGACCTCGCTATCGTATGACTGGATAGCATCCATATTTCCTTCATTTTGAGACATTGCAATAAGAATATTTTTTTCATTCTCGGTGATCTCACCTAATTTCAATAGTTCCTCCCAACGAGAGTATTTATCCAAAGAAATTGTCCCGCTATAGATAGGACCATATTGAGTACCATATCTTGTTACTTTAAATTTATTAGCATATTTTAATTCGCAGTCACAGGCAGTCTCTTTCAATAATGCTGACAAAAACACCACCGGGTGCATATGCCAGACAGGCTCACCACTGCTGAATGCCTCCACCTGGCTCATCCATTCCATATCGTCAAACCACTTTCTCACATAGCTGATGCACAGCGGATCCAGCTGCTTTAAAAACGTTCTCCAGCGGTGATGGCTGCTGCCGCCAAACCATTCACTGTCGTGTTTCACCACCATTCGCGCCGCGATATCCCTGACATCCAGCTCCGCGTAGTTAACCGCGTGACGCAGCTCTTCGCCGGAAAGGTCGCCACTGTTATCACTGTCCATTTTCCGCAGCAGCGCTTTGTAATAGTCAGAGACCTGTTTTTCCCGGATACCGCGCTCAGGCCGTACCCACTCCGCCATCCGGCTGAACCCCGCTTTAATCCACCCCGCGTGCAGGGATTTCGTCATATCGGATGTGGGCGGCTCTTCAAATGCTTTAAAGCCAAGTTTATCCAGGTCGTACTGGCCGATATCCGCGTCCACATCCGCTTCGCTGAGCCACGCCCCGTCCCCGATATCAAACCAGCG
>NZ_LYRP01000014.1 GCF_001655675.1 Mangrovibacter phragmitis
CACGCAGGGCATGCACCAGCGCGTTCATCTCACTGCCTGAAGGTAGCGGGCGCGGGGGTTCCGGGTTGGTCGTGGCAAGCTGGTCGAAAGCGGAAGTCGCCCACACCAGGCCATCTGCCGGGCGGTAACGCAGCTTACCCAGCGCCGCCAGCCAGGCGTTATCGGCAGGCTCAGACGGGTCTCCGCCCCACAACAGCAGGGTACCGCCGTCTTCCAGCCAGCGCTCACGGGTGAGGCCCGGCGCCAGTTGCTCCACATCAGAAACCGTCCCGGTTACCAGCAGCATGCGGATTTTGTGCCGCCAGAAACGGCCGTGGAGGTGGCTCATTGCAGCGCGAATAGCAGCAACGAAAGCATCAGGAGGTGTGCCGCAAGTAATCCTCAGTTCGTCACCAGGCAAGGCATTATTCTTCTGCTCACTCCAGCGGTGAAATTGCTCCCGCATAAACCGGAAGATAAATGGCATGTAGAAAATACTTAGCAACATCAACCATGTGGCTGAAAATACTGCCCCCAGTTTCAGTCGGGTATCAAGGCCATACTGAGGCCCAAAATGAAAGAGAAGGCCCCCAATAAATAATGAGATGAAGACAACAAGACCAACAAGCCCTCCTCTGCCCCATGCACTACTCAACGTCATTACTTTCACTCCCTGAGGTAACGGTACTGATAAAATGCTCTGAATCTGAAGTAAACAGCCCTAAAACCGATGTTTTTCTGACAGCAACAATATCGGAAAGCAGGGCTGCCAGCAGCCAGGCGCTTCCGGTGCCAGGAATTCCACTGTATTTTTCCATCACGTCTGTTTCCTGTGGCTCCCATGAGGCCTGATAAGTGAACCCTGCGGTCATCACATCAGCAAGCCGCTCATGCCATTGACTGGTGTCGCAAAATAGATTGGGTGCCTGGCAGGCGGCTGTTTGTGTTTTCAGAAACAACCCCATATCCGCTTTGAAATTAGCCATATCCAACGGCATTGGCCGCAAAATGCGGGCAGCGTGAGGGAGTTGAAATTTTTCGGCGACATCGTCACTGGCCAGGAGCACACTCGCCAGTGCATCGGAATATTGTTCAGTACCGCTATTTTGTAATACCAGGACCAAATCAATATCCAGAACGGGTTGTTTGAGGCGCTCTGCAACCCAGGCAAAAGGAAAAGAGTCACAAAATGAAACTGAAGCTGGCTGCGCTCGTTCAGGGAATACGCTGCCCCATGCCTCACGGAACAGAGCTTCTGCCCCCCCGGCAATGCAGTCAGCCATAACGGTGACATTAAGCGGTACCGAATCAGGCAGCATGGAGATGGCACGCTGCACACCGGCAACCCCTTGCTTTAACAGATAAGCGACAGTGACCGGCGGCTCTGCGCCAAAATGACAAGTTCGGGAAAGAAATGGCTCCGCTTCTGCGGCACTGGCTTTAGCAATAGATTTTGCAGTGACGCCTGAAGGAAGCAGGATACAGCTACCCAGCACAGCCACATAGCGCTCTGCCCAACGCTCCCATTGTTGCTGCCCATACCTGGCTTCCTTATGTAAAAACTGATGCTCATTCACAGCCCTGCCCCAGAGCCAGCCACGGAGGCAAAACAGAAAAAACCAACCCAGCACAGGGCTCAACGACAGCCACCAAATATTGAAAACTGTTAACACATTGACCCTGCCCAGGGCATGTAAGATAAACAGCATCATCCCCACAACAGCCGTAATAACGCCAACCAGGAGCCACCGCCCCAGCGCTGGCTCCGCTGGCAACACCGCCGTTGCCGCTTTAGACCGTTTCCACCCCATTGGTTACCCTACCGTGCTGTTTATTGCACTGGAAATGACAGTACACCCGCACTGGCATTTGCAACCATCGGCTACAACCGCACGGCCATTAAATGTGCGGTGTGGCAACCCTTCAATAATTGGGTTTGTACCATGGCCGGGAACAGGGCAACTCACCAAATCGCCAATTAAAGCAACTGTTTTCCCATTGACAATAATATTTGAAGAAGCGGAAATAACTTTACCGCCATGTGAAGTTCTATCGCCCAGTAAAACTAATCCTTTTGTCATACTCAACTCCTGTTAGCTAATATTTAAAGGCTGATTAATTTTATTCCATAAAACCCATTTAAATAAGCCATTATATTTTTACACCAGGGTAAATATATATGCAAATCTTTAACTTTATAGGGAGATATTACCCCACTCCATATACCTTCACTCTGTTGCATCTGCATAGATATCAGTGTAATTGTTATTTTCTGCATGCGCTATTCCCCCATTTTTCTGATATCCGGGTGAATAGAACCATCCGAAACGACCGTGCCATCCGGGTAAATTATTCTAAAATACTCACCAACCTTACGTTTTTCAGGAGCCACCATTCTTACGATTTTTGATTCATCCAACTTAGGGCTGAATTGAATATTTATAGAGCCGGGAATTCCGACCATTATTCTCTTCAAGAAATTATCTTCACCAAAAATATTCAGCGTATCAATTTCATTCTCCATTTTATTTGTTTCAATAAGTGGAAAATAAACAGGTGTAAGAGCAACATTATTCTCATATAAAAATCTGAATAATCCGTTACGTGTAGCGGTAGGCTCAAACGCAAACGTTGCACCAACACCTGTTCCAGGCACAAGATCTTTCCCCATATGCGTGGCATCAATATATTCAATCCCAAAGGTGATGGCGCTTAATGTCCACTTGCATATTCCGCCACCGGTTATGGCAACTTTCCCGCTCCAGATATCGCCATTCTGCTGCATCGGCACACGCATCGCGTTATAGCTGGGTTCCGTTATCACTGAACCGTCAAACCCGCTTATACGTTTTTTCTTGCACTTGTGTGAAATATACCGAACCCTGAGTGGAAAAGGTTGTGTGTAAGGAGACGGGTTGGTAATTTCAATATTTACCCACTGGGTATTTTCTGGTGGTGAAAGGGTTCGGTTAACCGGGCGGCTGACAGTGCAGCCGCTAACAAACAGTATCCCCAGCACGGATATCAGTGTAATTGCTATTTTCTGCATGCGCTATTCTCCCATTTTTCTGATATCCGGGTGAATAGAACCATCCGAAACGACCGTACCATCCGGGTAAATTATTTTAATAAACTCTCCCAGCTTATGTTTTTCAGGAGCCACCATTCTTACGATTTTCGATTCATCCAAAGCAGGATTGAATTTTACATTCACTGTCTGGTTGAGATTGAGCATTCTTTTATTTATAAATTTTTCCTTACCAAACAGATGTAATGAGTCATTCTGGCGGATCATTTTGTTGGTTTTAATTACAGGGTAATATATTGATGAAAGAGTAACATCACTATTGGATAAATGTTCAAATATACCATTGCGTGTGGCAGTAGGCTCAAACGCAATTATTGCACCAACGCCGAAACCAGGCTCAAGATCTTTACCCATATGCGTGGCATCAATATATTCAATACCCAGAGTGATGGCGCTTAATGCCCACTTGCATATTCCACCACCGGTTATGGCAACTTTCCCGCGCCAGATATCGCCATTCTGTTGCATCGGCACACGCATCGCGTTATAGCTGGGTTCCGTTATCACTGAACCATCAAACCCGCTTATACGTTTTTTCTGGCACTTGTGTGAAATATACCGAACCCTGAGTGGAAAAGGTTGTGTGTAAGGCGACGGGTTGGCAATTTCAATATTTACCCACTGGGTATTTTCTGGTGGTGAAAGGGTTCGGTTAACCGGGCGGCTGACAGTGCAGCCGCTAACAAACAGTATCCCCAGCACGGATATCAGTGTAATTGTTATTTTCTGCATGCGCTATTCTCCCATTTTTCTGATATCCGGGTGAATAGAACCATCTGAAACGACCGTGCCATCCGGGTAAATTATTCTAAAATACTCACCAACCTTATGCTTCGAAGGAGCAACCATTCTTACAATTTTTGATTCATCCAACTTAGGGCTGAATTGAATATTTATAGAACCAGGGATTCCGACCATTATTCTCTTCAAGAAATTATCTTCACCAAAAAGATTCAGTGTATCAATTTCATGCTCCATTTTATTTGTTTCAATAAGTGGAAAATAAACAGGTGTAAGAGCAACATTATTCTCATATAAAAACTTGAATATCCCGTTACGTGTAGCGGTATGCTCAAATGCAAACGTTGCACCAACACCTGTTCCAGGAACAAGATCTTTCCCCATATGCGTGGCATCAATATATTCAATTCCAAAGGTGATGGCGCTTAATGTCCACTTGCATATTCCGCCACCGGTTATGGCAACTTTCCCGCTCCAGATATCGCCATTCTGCTGCATCGGTACCCGAACAGCACCATAACTGGGTTCAGAAATAACCGAACCGTCAAACCCGCTTATGCGTTTTTTCTGGCATTTGTTGGAAATATATCTGACTTCCAGCGGAAAAGGTTGTGTGTAAGGAGACGGGTTGGTAATTTCAATATTTACCCATTGAGTATTTTCCGGTGGTGATAATTTTCTGTTTATAACAGGGGTGCAGGCACTTAATAGCAATACCGCCAACGGCAGTATTACCCATTTAATAGCATTATGCATTTTCCATTCTCTCCTCTCCGTAAAGTGCAAAACGCACCAGAGCTTCCCTTCCGCCAGGTTCTGCAAGCGTGGGAGCAAGGGACACACGCAATAACCCTTCTATATTTAAAAATATTTCATTCCTTTTATATTCTTTCTGCGGTATATCTTCTTTATTCTCCAGCATTTGTTCTTTGAAAAGATCAATATGATAGCAGTGTTCAGTAAAACTGCGTTTTTCAACCAGCCCTTCTTTATCAATTAACTCCAGTAATTTATTGTTTATATAGGGCATATAGGCAGTCATAAAATGGTCACCAAAAGTGATATCAATACCCCGTGTATGATTACTCCCTTCCGGAAAAATAGTATTCAAATTATGTGGCGCCAGTGAGGCCAGGAACTCCCTTTGCAAACTGCCAGCTTCCTGTATTTCCTGGTTTGCCAGAACAGGCACCAGGTAAAGTTTTGCTTTTATTGGCAGGCGCTGCCTCAGAGTAATGCAACCTGCCGCAACCGGGAGGCTTACCTTACACTCTTTCCATTCGCGGGATTGGGTTGCGCCAAGAAACACAACCGGGTTGCCATGGTGCCAGAAGCAATCCCCCCAGGACACAGCCTGAGAGACAACTGCCTGGCCCACAGACCACACCATGCCCAGTGTTTTACCCAGTGGTCCCCACAGTTTATATAACGCATTATCCAGGTTGGCTTCCGGTGGCACTGCCGGCACCGGGTCGTTGTCGTTTACATGGCGAAAATGTGTAATACCTGAAAGATGGTTGATGGCATCGCGAGTAAAGGTACGTGGCATACCATAGGTGTACAGTAGCGGGTTATAGCTCTTCAGGCTTGCTGCATGAATTAATGCCAGTGCACCGCCTAAACTATGGCCAGAAATGAATAATCTTCTCCCTTGAACAAAATTTGAAAATTCTTTTACTTGAGTTTTAAACTTCCTGTCGACCCGACTATATCCACTCCAGAACCCGTCATGCACCTTTCCTTCCGGTAGCAGAGTATTACACTGCGTTTTCTTGACCACACAGGTTTGCGGATGAACCGGGCTAAAAGCAAGATCTGTTCCGACATCATATAAACTTTCGGTTCCGCGCCAGGCCACAATAATCTTATCGGTGTTATAAACATAATACAGTTGTGTATCGCCATCCGCTTTTATCACCCCGTTATCACTCCCTTCTGAATCTGGAGTATCTTGTGAGGTATCCATAAACACCGGTGGAAAATAGCGGTCGCTGAATGGCACATCGCGAACCAACGTGTTGTAGATAAGGCCGCTTTTATGCAACTGAGGGAGCCGGGACAGGTCCTGGCACTGGTTTAGATAAAAACGTGTAATTGAAATAATATCGAGCGCATTGCCATCGGCATAAGCCAGCGTGGCGCTTGCCCCAAGGTTAATGGCATTGGCAATTGAATAGGTATTCTGGTGATGTAAAACCAGTTCCCAGGCTCTGAAGGGGCAAATCTCAATAATATGCCGCCGCTTGAGTTCATTGGTGCGAATAAGCAGGCCCTTAAACGCTTTGCCCTCAGGGAAGTGGAACAGAGGCAACATCTCGCCCTTGCGTAATTCGATACTTGGGTAACTGGCACACAGCTCGCCAGATACCCGATAGTGCCAAATATACCCTTCGGCTAACGCCTGCGGCCGGACTAAAGAATCACTCTCAGCATCCCTCCCGGGGCGCAGTGTGCGTTTCTGCATCTCTTGCAGAAGAGGCGCAGGCGCTAATTTCAGGGTCAACTCCAGGCCGTGTGGCATATCAATCCGAATCAGCCCGTTGGCATCACTCTGGCCTGAGTAGGTAAACGCCGCAACCGGGCCAGAAACGGGGTGAGAACTGTCTGCCGTCCATGGCATGTTCGCCACCGGTTCACCCTGTTCATCAACCAACTGGCATTCAACCCAGTACGGTTTCTGCTTCCCAGACACCGCGACAGCACTACTATGAGTAATAGAGGTGATCAAAGAATTATTCGACATGATCCCTCCCTTTATTTTTTATGTTCTTGGTTAAAATAAAAGATAAAAATTTAGTGAATTCAGAAAATACAAGAAAAACAATAATAAAAACCATGCTATTAAAATGGAGCTCTTTCAATAGCCAAGGAATAACGGAAATAGATGGGACAATCAACAACAATCTAAATGGTATTTGCAAAAACACAAAAAAACGTACTTTCCCCCATTTTAATACAAGAAGAATAGCAGACACCACTATAGATATATTTAACATCATTGATAAAACAAATATTAATAAAATCCAACCCCCACCGCCATACTCTGAGTAAAGCTGGTTGAAATTTATAATATCATCAGCAAAAGGAATACGTCCCTGTTCTATGTTTAACCAAATAAAACGGATGACATAAAAAGCATCCATTCCTCCCCAGAATAAACAGACTTTACTGAAGCTTAGTTTCATTTGCTATCCCTGGTCTCATAGAGTTCATCTGCAACAACTGGCATCCAGCGCCATGATGTTCCACTAACTTGCCATGCATCATCCCCCTCAAGAAATGTTTGCGTTATCCGTCTCTGCTCTCCATAACGATGAACCGCCGAATTATTTATCGTATTTTCATCAGCATCAGAAGGCAAAGGACTCCATTCTTGAATTTTATCCCGTTTTGTATGCATAAAATCTTTACCTTCAGAAAAAAATGCTCTTCCAGAATCCCCCATTGATGTAAGTCGATTGATAGACATGATGGCAGCATTTTTCAATCCATGATAATCATGTTCTACGGTAACCCACTGCCCCGGACCTTCCTCTTTTTGTTCATCTGGAAATTCAATTTTCATTTGACCTGGCGTTGACGAATAAAGTGGGGCTGTTTTTCCAGATGCGTCAGATATCCCCTCCAGAATTTCACCTTCAGCAGTGGTAACTTTATATTTAGTGAAAGGCTTAATTATCCCTGACTCTGGGTCCTCAATCGTAAAAGAACCTGAATAGCCTTTCGGGAAAGTAACAGGGGGCGCATCCAAAGTCGCGGGCCCAGTCTGATTCACATTGGTTGCTTTCAATAAAATATTCCCCGGGCAACCCAGCTCAATATTCCCGCCACTGAGTTTGATGTAAGCCCCGCCACAATTCAGTACCAGTGACTGGCTGGCATTGATATTCACACAACCCTGAGAACTGCTAATGGTGACATCCTGTCGTGCGGACACACCCACAGCACCTGACTGCGCCTGGATATCAAGCGGGCCTGCCCCCGCATAGAGCTTCATTCCGGCAGACTGGGAAAACAGGCTGACGGTTTCACCAGCGGCTACGGTAAAGGATTGCCCGGCGCTGATATCGGTATTTTTACCTGACATCAGCGCAATACTTTCACCTCCTGAAGCCAGCCTTACTGCCTGTGGGCTGAGGATGCCGATGCCAGCGGGAGCATGCGCCAACAACCCCGGCAACCGCAGATATCGCAACGCGCTGTTAAGTGACATCTGGCTGTCTGATTCTGACGGCTGAGCTTTTGCACCTTTGGCGGCAACCTGCATACTACGGGCAAGGGTCAGAGCCTGCTCCAGTTGGCTAATTGCCGCATCCATTTCCAGCATTTTGATGCCCACATCCGGCTGAGCATCCGCAGTAAGGAAAATACCTTTACCGCCGCGAATACTTACCCAGTCATTGGTACGCAACTCCGCCCCTTCGCCACGCAGTTTTCTTTTAGCATTCACATTGTGGCCCAGGTTCAGCTGGGTCTTGCCGCCGTATTCAGTGCTGAGTTTGACGTGCTCTGCCCCGCGCTTGTCTTCCATGCGCAGCTTATTCCGCCCTGCAGTTCTCACCACATTGCGGGTGCTGTTCAGTTCTGTAACCGGGTCAATATGCCGGGAGTCATGCAGGGCGTGGGCGATATACGGCCGGTCCGGGTCGCCTTCGTGAAAGGCTATCGCCACTTCGGTGCCCTGAACCAGCGGGAAGTGGAAACCATATTTGTGCCCGCCATAAGGTTTCGCCAGACGCACCGGCATACTTTCCATACCTTTGCGTTTGTCGTCGCGGTCGGCATCAAACTTTACCCGGTACAGGCCCGAGGCATCCTGCCAGGCGTAGATGTCGTCGGGTTTGGCGCTGGTCACCCGCGCCATCAGGGTGCCACTGACCACCGGGCGAGGCCTCGCCGCCGGGCGCCA
>NZ_LYRP01000015.1 GCF_001655675.1 Mangrovibacter phragmitis
AAACCAGCGTTTACCGTCTTTGTCTGTGAAGGGGTGGCATTTGTCCTGCAGCAGGATTTTGTGACTGTCTTTCTTCACCTGCCCTCTGGTCCGGGTGAAGCTGTCGCCGGAACGGCTATAAATGAAGCTTTCCGGGTGGATATGAATGTATTTCGGGCCGCTCTGCACCTGTGCCCTGTTGCTCAGAAAATCGCTCATCCGGCTGTCCGTACTCAGCACTTCAACATGGACGAACGCGCTTTTCTCCACACCGTTCATACCGTCAGGGGCAATGTCTTCCGCCAGGTAACCCACCGCATCACCTGCGGCAACCTCAACCCGGGTTGCCGGTTTAACAACGGTATCAAATGTGCCCTGTGCTACAGCCTGCTGCATCCAGGCCGGCAGGTATGCCCTCTGTTTACCCACGAGGGTCATATATTGCGGGTCGAGCGACACCCAGAACGCCCCGCCGGTCATTTCGGATTTGCTGTTCAGCATCCGGGCAAGCCCGAACGCCTGCGCCTGCCCCTTCAGGTCGAAAGTGATCTCACGCAGCACAATAACGCTGTCGCCCGTTTTAAGCTTATTCTTCGCGACCGGCGCCTTATCGCCGTCTTTTTCTTTGCCGGTATATTCACGCTGACTCAGCCTGTCCCCCTTCTCAGTAACCTGATACAGCTTGTGTTCTGGAAAAGCAGACAGCGGTGCAAGCCCGATATACAGCGAGTAAAAATCGAGGCTGTTATCCTTCTTTTCGGGATCCGGGGTACAGGTGGACTTAACCAGTACAAAGGTGCTGGAATACTGCAGCGGGTTATTGATGTATTTACCGGTCAGATAGTCCTGATTCACACGCCAGGCCACCACTTCGCCGCCCGCCATAAACTGAAGCGGTACCGCAGTATCTGCTGTCTCCCTTGCCAGCACAGACCCCGGGGCGCTCTTGATGGTTATGTGGATCCCGCCGTGCCACATGTTATTCGTTCCGGCCAGCCAGGAGCCGTGTGGCTCCTGACAGAGCGGCTGCATCATGTCATCTACAGTGGCGTAGTTATCGCCATTCGCTTTTCGGGCAGGAAAGCAGATTTTCATTTCGGTTATCCTTAACGTGAAAAAGGGATCACCCTACCGGGCCGGGATGCGCTCAGGTTCAACCGACACGTTTACCCCACCAGAGCATTGAGCAGCGAACTGATAAGCGTGCAGCCACAGCCACACTTATGACCGTGGAATGCCACAGGAACACCGCGATCGCGGTAATTGGGTTACCTTCAACAATAGTGATATCACCATGCCTGGGGCTGGAAACACGGCCACCTTTAGGGACCACGCCGATATCACCAAAAAACATGGTCGTTGAGCAGGACAATACAGCCACATCATGTGTGGTTTTGTCGCCTAACCGGATTATTCCTTGAATATCATTTCCTTTTAATTACACCTAAATAAAATAATTTTCATTTACTTCTATCAATAGCTCTCACCGGTATTTTCTCGTCATGAGAAGATTTCATTAAGGCTATATATTTCTTATAGTTTTGCGATGACCTCACTTTATCACCCAACCCCCAATATGCATCAGCTATATTGAGATATGCAACCACTCGTTTTGGTGTATTTTTAACTACAACCTTTAAAACAGTTACAGCATCTGCATTTCTACCAGCCTGTTGCAACAGAAACCCGTAATCATTAAAAATATCAGGATAATAATAACCATTATTTATAGACTGTTGTACATAGGGTTCAAGAAGGCCTATGGCAGAAGCAACACCCTCAGAATGAAAAACTTTCAGTGCATTTGCATAATTGAACCTTATTAAAGAATCAAAATCAGATGTATACTTTGATGTTCTATCACTTACTAAATAATAATCTCCTATGAAATCAGTTCCCACTGGGCAAACATCTAGTGATATATCTGAAATATATGTCATTACTCTTCCCACAGGTTCAAACGATGCAGTAGATTTACTTTCACCTGAATAACTCATAATGTCTGTGTAAAAGGAGATTAGTCTACCTTTGAAATTCACACCTTCAGCTTCCAATGAATATTTCACCACACAGTCAGCTGAGGTATTTTCGCCTAATGGAGCACTTCCTCCATACAAAGTAGATGTAACTTTTGTACTATTACCCGTTTGTTCAAAACCCAAAATTGATGTGTCATTTTCATATATCTTCACGCTTGCATTTGCGTAAAATGAAGACAACAACATAAGCATACTAATAATCACTCTCATTTTTCAATCTCTCCAGTGCTTCTTTTTTTTCACTGATGAAACGGTCACTAACGCCATCCTGTACTTCTTTCGAGTTTTTTGAAAAATATATCAAGTTACCTTCAGTATTTTTCTTCCCTCGTTCGTCATAGATAGCATTAATTAACTCTTGGTCATATTCTTTACATTCATAAACATCACCACCAACAATTTTCATTGCATTAATAACAACATTACTCGATGGGCCATGCTGAACTGCTGTAGACCAAATGACATCATTTAAAGTATGAGAATGGTATCGAATATCAACATTAGTTTCAGAAAATATATGTGTAACCAGCTTATCAAAATGCGTTTTCCGGATAAAACCATGCTCTATTTCTTTAAACTCACCTGGGTTTTTTCTGACTAACTCCTTCCACTTAGATGTAAATTCAGATGAACCAGGAGTCAGACCAGAAAATTCATTTTTCCATTTAAATGTACTATCAGAAATAAATACTTTAACAGTTCCACCAACAATAGATTGCAGATGACCATGGATCTTTTTAGTGGTTTTACTGGTCATTTGGTAAGCCCCATAAGAAACACCACCGGCATCACCAACACCTCCCGATACAGTCTGAGAACCACGTCCTCCTGTTTCATACTTAGAGGAAAGCGTTCCTAAATTATAATCACGCCGTCTACGTTGATTTTCGGCAGAAATAGCAGACAAAAACACCACCGGATGCATATGCCAGACAGGCTCACCACTGCTGAATGCCTCCACCTGGCTCATCCATTCCATATCGTCAAACCACTTTCTCACATAGCTGATGCACAGCGGATCCAGCTGCTTTAAAAACGTTCTCCAGCGGTGATGGCTGCTGCCGCCAAACCATTCACTGTCGTGTTTCACCACCATTCGCGCCGCGATATCCCTGACATCCAGCTCCGCGTAATTCACCGCGTGACGCAGCTCTTCGCCGGAAAGGTCGCCACTGTTGTCGCTGTCCATTTTCCGCAGCAGCGCTTTGTAATAGTCAGAGACCTGCTTTTCCCGGATACCGCGCTCAGGGCGTACCCACTCCGCAAGTCTGGTGAACCCGTCCTTGATCCACCCCTCACGCAGGGATTTCGTCATATCGGATGTGGGCGGCTCTTCAAATGTACTGAAGCCCAGCTTCGCCAGGTCGTACTGGCCGATATCCGCGTCCACATCCGCTTCGCTGAGCCACGCCCCGTCCCCGATATCAAACCAGCGTTTACCGTCTTTATCTGTGAAGGGGTGGCATTTGTCCTGCAGCAGGATTTTGTGACTGTCTTTCTTCACCTGCCCTCTGGTCCGGGTGAAGCTGTCGCCGGAACGGCTATAAATGAAGCTTTCCGGGTGGATATGAATGTATTTCGGGCCGCTCTGCACCTGTGCCCTGTTGCTCAGAAAATCGATCATCCGGCTGTCGGTGCTGAGCACTTCAATGTGGGCGAACGCACTTTTCTCCACACCGTGTAAGTCGCAGGGGGCAATGTCTTCCGCCAGGTAACCCACCGCATCACCTGCGGCAACCTCAAGTCTGGTTGCCGGTTTAACAACGGTATCAAATGTGCCCTGTGCTACAGCCTGCTGCATCCAGGCCGGCAGGTGCGCCCTCTGTTTACCGGCAGGTGTCATATATTGCGGGTCGAGCGACACCCAGAACGCCCCGCCGGTCATTTCGGATTTGCTGTTCAGCCAGCACGTTTACCCCACCAGAGCACTGGGCAGTGAGCTGATAAGCGTCACACTTGTGGCCGTGGAATGCCACAGGAATACTGCGATCGCGGTAATTGGGTTACCTTCAACAATAGTGATATCACCATGCCTGGGGCTGGAAACACGGTCACCTTTAGGGACCACGCCAATATCACCAAAAAACATGGTCGCTGAGCAGGACAATACAGCCACACCATGTGTGGTTTTGTCGCCTAACCGGATTCTTCCTTGAAGAATACACTTACAGATAATATTTCGCGGACACTACTAAAAGTGCAGCAATAAGATTAATGCAGATACAAATCAAATAAGCACAAGCAGCCGCCAAAAGAGATAAACTTAAATCACTTATATTTATTTTCGATATACTTTTTTATAGATGCAGAATCTTTATATTTAAAATGCATATATTCACCATTAAATTCTCCATCCATCCCATTTAGCGACGGGTCTTTTGTAATCATATCATTTGGAAAAAGCGAATCATCACTATATTTATAAGCGTAGACTTGATACGTTTTCCCATTGATGGATTCAGTTTTATGCAATTGACGCCAGGAGATTAAAACAATAACATTTTTAACATCATGAACCCTCATAAAAAACACAGAATCAATATTTGGAGTATCCCCATCCATTTCATATTTATCAATTTGCGTTTTTTTTGTTCCGGAATCATAGTACAAACCAAGGGGGAAATCAGGATTTGGCTCTCTTTGAAAGTAGATTGATTTTTCGTCGTCAATTTTGAACGGCCCCTGGACCACCTCACCCTGCCCATATGAAGGCAATGAAAAGAACGCAAAAAATAAGCTAAAAAGTATCTTAGAAAACATATATTAGTCCTTATTAATATTTAGCAGTTCTGCCACCTTGTTAAACCTGACCCGACGATCATCATATCCGTTATACCCACCATTTACTTTGAATGTCACATCATAAACACTTGAACTTTTGGCCGAAACATTTAATCCTTTGCTTACCAAAAATGAGAAAGCTGACTCAACACTATATTCCATACTCGATATAACCAAGTCAGGGGATGCTACAAAATCCTGTCTGTCCGACGGATTTTTTTTGTTGTGCATATTTGTAAAATATCGATACTCATCTTTACCGGTCAACTGAATCATACCTCGACCACGGTACCGGTACCCATCCCCGGATGCTTCCTCACCATTTCCCATCCGTCCCGCATAAACATAATTGGCTAAATTTTCTGGGTGATGGGCATAGGTTGATTCTTGTGTCCATAACTTATGTCTTAATCGTCCTAAATCACAGTCGTCATTAGTTTTGTTATAATTTTCAGGTCCTTTTTTGCAACCAAAAATCCGCCTCATACCTTTCCCGCTATAATTAAGATTTTCTTCGGTTATTTCAAAACCGCTTTCATGTCCAATTTGAGATAAAAAATGGGCAATTTCTTTTTTATCTTTTATGCCATAAGCATCGGCGTATTTGTTTAAATAAGGCAAAACCTTCTTACATTGTGGTTTATTTGTGCCTAAGTTTGCTACCAATACCATTTCTAATGTTATGAATCCACTATCGACGGTTTTAATTGCATTCAAAAACACCACCGGGTGCATATGCCAGACAGGCTCGCCACTGCTGAATGCCTCCACCTGGCTCATCCATTCCATATCGTCAAACCACTTTCTCACATAGCTGATGCACAGCGGATCCAGCTGCTTTAAAAACGTTCTCCAGCGGTGATGGCTGCTGCCGCCAAACCATTCACTGTCGTGTTTCACCACCATTCGCGCAGCAATATTTCTGATATCCAGCTCCGCGTAGTTAACCGCGTGACGCAGCTCTTCGCCGGGAAGGTCGCCACTGTTATCACTGTCCATTTTCCGCAGCAGCGCTTTGTAATAGTCAGAGACCTGCTTTTCCCGGATACTGTAGTGGAGCACAAAATCAGGACACCAGGATAACCTGTTTCCACTTTTCTTCATGTAAGCAAGGCGGTAAACCATCGTTGTTCGTGTGAGGTCAATAAACGTTGTAATAACCATTAATCCACTGGTTTATATCGCGTACCGCATGGCTAAAATCACCATAACCACCATTCGGAAGCCATTCACTTTTAAGGCTGCGAAAGACTCTTTCCATCGGAGAATTATCCAGGCAATTCCCTCTGCGACTCATACTTTGCATTACCCCATAACGCCAGAGTAACTTTCTGTATTTATTGCTTTTATACTGAACACCTTGATCTGAATGAAACAGCAGGCGGCCATCACGCGGTCGTGTTTCCAGTGCATTACGCAAAGCCCTACACACCAACTCAGCATCAGCGGTTAATGAGAGGGCTGAACCGATAATCCGCCGTGAATATAAATCAACAACGAGCGCGAGATAACACCATTTGTCCTGCAGGCGAATAAAACTGATGTCGCCGCACCAGACGCGGTTTGGTGCGGCGGGGTTAAATTGCCGGTTCAGTAAATTTGGCAATGGCGGACTTTTGTCTTCGTTTACCCGGTAGTGATGTTTAACTGCCTGTCGACTTGTCAGCCCGCATTCCCGCATCAGTCGTCGTGCCAGCCACCGGCCTGCATCAACGCCACTCTGGCGCAACATCTGACTGATTGCCCGGCTACCGGCTGCGCCACGAC
>NZ_LYRP01000016.1 GCF_001655675.1 Mangrovibacter phragmitis
CACGCAGGGCATGCACCAGCGCGTTCATCTCACTGCCTGAAGGTAGCGGGCGCGGGGGTTCCGGGTTGGTCGTGGCAAGCTGGTCGAAAGCGGAAGTCGCCCACACCAGGCCATCTGCCGGGCGGTAACGCAGCTTACCCAGCGCCGCCAGCCAGGCGTTATCGGCAGGCTCAGACGGGTCTCCGCCCCACAACAGCAGGGTACCGCCGTCTTCCAGCCAGCGCTCACGGGTGAGGCCCGGCGCCAGTTGCTCCACATCAGAAACCGTCCCGGTTACCAGCAGCATGCGGATTTTGTGCTGCCAGAAACGGCCGTGGAGGTGGTGAAGATGTTGCCGCAGCGCGATAAATGCAGGATGTGTAGTTTTCTGCATTTTAACAACCGAATTAACCTGATTAGCATAAATATTATCAGGCTGGTATATCCGTTGTTCTTTTTTAAATTGCTGTTTTAACCTGAGGGGTAAAACTGCCACCATCAGTAACAAAGCTGAAAATACACTTCCCCAAATAATCCAGGCTATGTGAACCTGAGCTCCATTAGCAATAACCCGATCCTGGTTCAGAAACAGCAACAGTGCACTAATCCCCGCAAGCCCGACAATAAGAATAAGGTATCCGGTTATACTGTAATGAGTTGTAGTTCCCGGTGAGGATTTTCCTGCTGTCATGAAAATAGCTCCCGTGTGATCAGGCAAAGTGAATAACCGCTTTCTTTTTGCCCGGAAATAACCAGTTGTATTTTTTCTGTATGTATGGCCGCATCCACCATGAGTGCAACAGACAGGGGAAAAGACAAGGGACCTGGTGGGCCAAAAGAATAGTCAATTGAATGAAATGGCTGCTTATGAGGCAATTGCCACTGCCGTTCACTGGCATGACGGATAACAGTTATCCGGTCTTCACTATTTAGCCCAGTCAACCATATATGATGTAACTCAACAGATGGCACCAAAATATACTCAGAAAATATATTCAGTGCGTTTTTAAGATCATCAGAAGACAGCACCCTGCCCACCCCGGCCTGAACAGGTAATGCATATTGCAATACCTGTTCAGCCGGTGAAATTAACTGAGCAGTAATGAACTCACTATATTTTGTGTTACTCTCACTTTGCCAATCCTGAAGACAAATAACAAGCGTTGTTTTGCCACCATCAGTATCAGACAGGGCTTCATCTATTGAGGTAATATACTCAGGATACAAATCCCATTGAGCATAAATAGCCATACTCACCTGTGACTGCTGCTTTGGCTCTGCTAACATTATTTTTACTGTATGCAGAAAATGTCGGTACCCCGGGCATTGCTTTTCCATCTGTTCATCAACATATTGAAAACGGTGATGTATGTAAGGAAGACGAGTGTGTAATGGCCGTGTTTTTTGAGGATAAGCAGGTATTTTTGCATAATCACCCAGAAGAGCCTTTACACCATTTTCCTCCGCAGTCAGCACAACATTCCCCACAATGCACCACTGCCGTATACACCAATGACGCCAACGCAATTTTGTTTGCTCAGTCTCATTATTCCATAACAACATGCTGTTAACTAATTGCTGATAACGGAGCCAGATATACCCATACACCAAACTCCACACAAAGAAAGCAGGCAATATACCGTAAAGAAAAATTTGCCCATAGCTTGTCACTTCCCCAAGAAAAAGACTTCCCCCACCTCCCAGAGTTAGCATTACAAGAAGAACCACACTCAATTTTTTATTATCAGGCCGGGAGAATGGTCGCATTTCAGGTATATCAGGAATAAGCCATAACATAATTATGGCTCGATAGTATTTTCAACAAAAGAGCTGATAACCCGGCAACCGCATTCACAAAGACAACCATCTACTGCCACGGGAATACCCTCTTCCGTTACACCTGGATTACCCTCAATAATTCGGTTGGTGCCATGGAATGGCATCGGGCAGGAAACCAGGTCGCCAACTAATGCCACCTGAACACCATTAATATACATTGTAGAGGATGCTGAGATAACTTTTCCACCATGTGTGGTTGAGTCGCCCAAACAGACTAATGCTGCCATATGAATCTCCTTCAATTATAAAACATTCCATTTCACTGTTTATTAGTGCATTCAAAGAAAAAAACTATAATAATTTACTCATACATGTGACATATTTTCTGTGAGAACGCTGGCTGGTGTGGCCTACCACCCAAATGCGCCGGGGCGCAGTCTCAGTGTGCCGGTGATTTGTTCCCAGACACTGACTGCCTCATTTTCTGATAACGCGTTATCTTCCGACAGGCCCTGTTGCAGGAAACTGATATACAGCCAGGGGGAGTGGGGGTGGGTGATATTTTCATTGGCCTGCAGAACAAAACGCCTGGCTTTCTCTTCATTATCCGTATTTCCGGAAACCAGCCATTCCTCGGTATACAGACCATTTATTTTCCGCACACCTTTCCGTATCGTCTTTCCGGAAAAAGCGGCTATTTCTTTATTTATTTCCGCAGGCCGGCTCAGCATCGTATCATCTGACTTGCTGTAGTTATCTGTCGAAAAATAAATATCAATGGCAGGATTATTTTTCGAGTAATACGTAACATCAAGTTCCTCTTTAACACTGAGCCCGCCATCGGCAATAAAAATCTCCGGCAGGCAGAAACCCGCCTGATACGGTATCTCTGTTTCTTTCTTTCCGGAAATTCTTTTTAGTAACCAGAGCAACTCTGCTTGTTTTTCTGGTACCGTATTACCATAAATATTCGGAGTATCTTTTCTGTCCTCATCGTAGCGGGAGGATAATCCATTTCTTGCCCGCACCTCAATTTCCACCGCCACACCATTGGTATACAGATGTGCCTCCAATACTCTGGCAGAATCAGGTACTGAATTATTTACATTCCTTTCAAATATTACCCCCTCCATACCAGCCGGCAGTGCATGTACCGCTTTCAGAAAAGGCATATTCAGCGGGTTGACTGTTCTGGTGCGCCTTAATTCCGCTTCCCGCCGCCGGATTTTCTGCTCAAATGCCGGGCGGTAGAGCCGCTTTGTGGTAACCGGCGCCTTATTGATAAAAGCCAGCACATTGCCGCTTTCCACAGAAAAAGAGGCCGGCATGTCTATCAGGTAACGCCCCACACACCGGGTGGTGGTTTCTTCCATAAAAGTATTCACTGTGTTTTCCTCCTGCGCTGTTAACCTGATTTTGGGTGGGTAGCTGTTAAACAGGTAATAACCGGTGCAGGCCGCAACCAGTACCGCCACTACCCAGGGTAATTTGTTTATTTTCATTAATAAGCCAGTGCCGTCTGTTGTATATCCTGGATGATTTTTACCAGTGCCCGCAGGGTAAACTGCTGCGCCTGTTTATGCTTATAAGCGGACTCATGCCCAACCGAAACCTGGTAACGCGCCCGTAAATAATGTGCCGCTATACGCCCGGAGCGCACCGGCACCGTGCCATCACCGGCCTCTCCCGGGGGCAGCAGTCGCCAGGACTGGTAGATCCCCTGAGCCCACCCCTCCCCGGCAAGAGGTGCAGATACCGTACGCCTGTTGAATTTCTCGGTTTTATCGAGTGGGCGCCCATTCTCCACATTTCTGCTGCGCCCCTGATTCACCCACTGTTCAATAAACGGGGTTTTTGACTGCCAGCAAACATCGCCATAAGATAAAAAGGATTTATCGGCACTATAAAATGCGTAGGTATTCGGATGGTATTTACCATAAAGGTCTTCTATAAAAGGCCTCACCTCATCTTTAATTATTTCCTCATAACGATACCAGTCCTTGTCATTTTTTATTAACTTTGAATTTAATTCAGGATTGATAAAATGCTCATCACATAACCCCCACCATTTATTTCTTTGCAGATAAATTTCACGGTAAGGGTCTTCTTTAGGGAAAAAGAGGACGTCTTCACCGTCCATTATTTTTAACCAGCGCATACCATAAGCCTTGCCAGGTAGTAACTGTAGCGGGCCGGGTGCCTGAGCTAACACCGCTGTCATGGCTTCGGCATCTCCCCCCTGTACCTGGGAGCCTATCCACCCGTCCACCCTGCCTGCCGGGTATTCAGTGCCTGCTTTCATCCTGCGGTAGGTGGCGGCGGCACCCAGTGCGGGCATAACCCCATGCACCACCCCCAGTACATGTTCTTCTCCCCCCATGTTTTGGGTATAGTGGCGCGCAACCAGCCCCCCCATGGAGTGGGTGACCAGGATCACTTTTTCACATTTTCTGCCTTTGCTCTGGTAGAACTCTGTTATCTCTTTTATTTTTTTGCCTAACTGATGCGCTGAATCAGTATTGGACTTTAGCCAGTTGTACCCCATGGCATACACCGGGTAGAGATAGCGATACGTTAACTCCACTTCCGCTTTTTCCAGGGTAATTTCACCCGTTTCCATGGGTTGCACACTATTAAGTAATTTCCCGCGCTCGCTGTTTTCCATGGGGCCAAAATCATTCAGTACATCCTGCAACCAGCAAAGAAAAGGGGCATAACTGGTGTATGCCACACTCCCCCAGCCACGCTCTTTGCGCGTTAGCAGCAGAAATGGTTCCGCTTTTTCGTCGACCTTTCCACTGTCATCCACTTCAGTAGTTAATGGCGACAGTTTTTCTTTTCTTACAGTAGCCTTTGCAGCAAACCAGGAATTCGCAATACCCACTAAACTATCCAGGTTCCAAACTTTCTCTCCTTCATATCGTGTACTTTTAAGATTACTTCCCATCACACCTGGAATAAAAATTATTGGTATTACCCGCTCCGGGTAGACAACACATTGCTGAATAAGCTTTCCACCTTTGGGTTGGCTGAATAATTTATAATGGGCATTCCCGGCACCATCATATTCCGGGTATATATTTACAATATTGTCAGCCTCTTTCATTCTTCGTCCTCTTTACTCAGGATAAGATCCATACTCCCGGCCGCATTAAAATTTTGCATAGGGGCATTACCCTTTGCTGATGTTTTTTCAACACTACTGCCTGTATCACTACTGACTGTTGCCTTGCGATTCACTACTGCGTCGCCAGTTCCTCCCCACACCAATAAGGGTTGTAATTCAAAATTGCCCTGTTGATACTGGTTAAACATTTGGCTGGCACTTTGCCCACTGAATTTTTGCCAGACGGCTCCACGCTCAATAATTTTATCCGGCGCGGAACATTCCACCGTTCCGTCTGCAATACGGATATACCCGCCACCACTGGTCAGAATAATTTCCTGTTTCGCGCTGATGATTATTTTCCCTTCGCTGCTGCTCACCCGCACATCCTTCAGTGCATCCAGCGTCATTTCATCGCCCTGTGCCTGAATTTCCACCCTGCCTTTACTGGCAAATAATTTTATTCCCAGCTTTTGGGCATACAGGCTGATTCGCTCACCGGCAGCCACTGTCATTTTTTTTAGAATACTAAAATCAGTACTGCCGCCACTGACTGCCGTGATATTTTCTCCGGCAGATAACTGCAATGTTTTTGGCGTTACCTGTGCTATTCCGTCCGGTGCAGACAATAACAACGCCGCATTTTTAAGCTCTGCCAGCGTCTCGTTCAGTAACTGTTTTTGTGTTTGTAAATCTGCCAGCTCTGCTCTTGCTGCCTGTGCTGCACTGTTTAATGACTCCACCAGGCCCTGCGCTTTTTGTAGCTGGCTCAGTGCTGCGGACATCTCCAGCATCATTCCACTGGCCGATGGCTGCTTATCTGCCGTAATAAACACCCCGGCGCCACCACGGATGGCAACATGCCTGTCGGTACGCAACTCCGCCCCTTCGCCACGCCGTTTTCTTTCAGCATTCACATTGTGGCCCAGGTTCAGCTGGGTCTTGCCGCCGTATTCAGTGCTGAGTTTGACGTGTTCCGCTCCGCGCTTGTCTTCCATGCGCAGCTTATTCCGCCCTGCAGTTCTCACCACATTGCGGGTGCTGTTCAGTTCCGTAACCGGGTCAATATGCCGGGAATCATGCAGGGCGTGGGCGATATACGGCCGGTCCGGGTCGCCTTCGTGAAAGGCTATCGCCACTTCGGTGCCCTGAACCAGCGGGAAGTGGAAACCATATTTGTGCCCGCCATAAGGTTTCGCCAGACGCACCGGCATACTTTCCATACCTTTGCGTTTGTCGTCGCGGTCGGCATCAAACTTTACCCGGTACAGGCCCGAGGCATCCTGCCAGGCGTAGATGTCGTCGGGTTTGGCGCTGGTCACCCGCGCCATCAGGGTGCCACTGACCACCGGGCGAGGCCTCGCCGCCGGGCGCCA
>NZ_LYRP01000017.1 GCF_001655675.1 Mangrovibacter phragmitis
TACGAGAGGACCGGAGTGGACGCATCACTGGTGTTCGGGTTGTCATGCCAATGGCACTGCCCGGTAGCTACATGCGGAAGAGATAAGTGCTGAAAGCATCTAAGCACGAAACTTGCCCCGAGATGAGTTCTCCCTGACTCTTTGAGAGTCCTGAAGGAACGTTGAAGACGACGACGTTGATAGGCCGGGTGTGTAAGCGCAGCGATGCGTTGAGCTAACCGGTACTAATGAACCGTGAGGCTTAACCTTACAACGCCAAAGATGTTTTGGTGTGAGAGAGACGAAATTTTCAGCCTGTTAACGGATAAGTAAAGTCGTGATGGATTTTACGTTATGGCAGGGCGCAGAGCCGCACCGCGTAAGGAGCATACTGAAGTATGTGACTGAGCGGGCAGGCGAGAGCAACGCAGCAAGAACGTAAAAGAGACACGACCGAGCACAAAGAATCTGCCTGGCGGCAAGAGCGCGGTGGTCCCACCTGACCCCATGCCGAACTCAGAAGTGAAACGCCGTAGCGCCGATGGTAGTGTGGGGTCTCCCCATGCGAGAGTAGGGAACTGCCAGGCTTTAATTAAGAAGAACCCTCAGCGAAAGCTGGGGGTTTTTTGCTTTGTAATATACCCAAATCTGCACCATTCATCAGAGATACATTCAGGCAGCAATACTCTGTGTGATAAGCGTCTGGGCCGTATTTTCTGTTATCCATCTGGCGGGTATCAAAATCCTTCTTGTGACAAGCCATTACACCATGAATCGGTTACACTAATTGCTGTTGGTCAGCAGGAAGAGCGTTCATGAGCAATACGTTAAAACCATTTCATACCTTTGGCATAGATGTCTGCGCGCAGCATATCGTCATTGCAAATTCCGCGGCAGATATTGTTTCGGCCTGGCAAAGTGCGCAGAGCGCTCAGCAACCTGCTCTCATCGTAGGGGAAGGAAGCAATCTCCTGTTCCTTGATGATTTTTCTGGCACGATTATTCTTAACCGTATTGCCGGAATCCAAATTGAAGAAGACAGCAATAATTGGCTACTACATGTCGGTGCTGGCGAAAACTGGCATCATTTGGTTGAATTATCCCTGGAGAAGGGGATTGCTGGTCTGGAAAATCTTGCTCTAATACCTGGCTGTGTTGGGTCATCACCTATCCAGAATATTGGGGCATATGGACGTGAAATAAAAGATGTATGCGCCTACGTTGACTGTATCAATCTGGAAACCAGCGAGGGGCTGCGTCTGAACGCTGAAGAATGCCAGTTTGCTTACCGGGACAGCATTTTTAAACACGAGTATAAAGACCGAATGGCCATTGTGGCCGTAGGTTTTCGCCTGCCGAAGCAGTGGGTACCTTTAATTACGTATGGTGATTTAGCGCAACTGACAATAGACAGTGTTACTCCGCAGCAAATATTTGATGCAGTGTGCCATATGCGTCGAACAAAATTACCAGACCCTGCTGTACAGGGTAATGCTGGCAGTTTCTTTAAAAACCCCGTAGTAGATGCAATGACTGCAAATGTCCTGATGCAACACTACCCCAAAATACCTCATTATCCCCAACCTGACGGCACTGTTAAACTGGCAGCTGGGTGGCTTATCGACCAGTGTGGGCTAAAAGGCTACCGGACAGGGGGGGCGGCAGTGCATCAGAATCAGGCATTAGTACTGGTTAATGTCAATAATGCAACCAGCGAAGATGTTGTAAACCTTGCCAGAAACGTGCGGCAGAAGGTCGGTGAGAAATTCAATGTGTGGCTGGAACCTGAAGTGCGCTTCATTGGTCGTCAGGGTGAAGTCAGTGCTGTGGAGGCGATTGCATGAAGGATAATAAAGTACCATTAACGCTTATTTCTATTTTGTCGGATGGTGAATTTCACTCGGGCGAACAACTGGGTGAACACCTGGGTATGAGCCGGGCGGCAATTAATAAGCATATTCAAACACTGCGTGATTGGGGTATTGACGTTTTCACAGTGCCAGGCAAAGGTTACAGCCTTCCAGAACCCATCCAGTTACTTAGCGCTGATGTTGTTCAGGCGGGTGTCACAGCAGGAAACGTGACAGTTCTCCCCGTTATTGATTCAACTAACCAGTACCTTATTGAACGTATTGATGAACTTAATTCGGGTGATGTCTGTATTGCTGAATACCAACAAGCAGGGAGAGGGCGTAGGGGACGCCAGTGGTTTTCACCATTCGGAGCCAACCTTTATCTTTCCATGTACTGGAAACTTGAACAAGGGCCGGCGGCAGCTGTAGGCCTGAGCCTGGTGATTGGCATCATTATGGCAGAAGTACTCCATGCACTGGGCGCAGACCAGGTCCGTGTAAAATGGCCTAATGATCTCTATCTTCACGACCGAAAACTTGCGGGTATTTTAACTGAATTAACAGGTAAAACAGGTGATGCTGCACATATCGTCAGTGGGGCAGGGATCAACCTGACAATGCGTAATGTTGAATCAACCATTGTTAACCAGGGGTGGATCAGCCTGCAAGAGGCGGGAGTGTCAATTGACCGTAACCAGCTGGCAATTTATCTTATCAATGCCTTGCGGGACGCACTTTTGATTTTTGAGGCCCATGGCTTGACACCATTTTTGCCTCGTTGGGAAAAACTGGACAACTTTATAAACCGTCCTGTGAGACTTATTATTGGTGAGCGGGAAATTACCGGTATCTCTCGGGGCATTAATGAACAGGGAGCGTTAATGCTGGAACAAAATGGTATGATCACGCCGTGGATGGGTGGCGAGATTTCATTGCGCGGAGTGATGTAAACAGGGGGCTCCCCCCTGTTTGGTGTATGTTATTTTCTCAATCTTACATGCTCAACTGCATGATTGCTGCTTTTGCTCAGAATCAGACTAGCTCTTTCCCTGGTTGGCAGAATATTTTCTTTCAGGTTTAACCAGTTGATTTCCTGCCATAATTGTGTGGCAACATCGATGGCCTGCTGTTCTGTCAATTGAGCGTAATTATGAAAGTAGGAATCTGGGTCGGTGAACGCGCCTTTACGGAACTTCAGAAAACGATTGATATACCAGGTTTGCAGTAGCTCTTCCGGCGCATCAACATAAATAGAAAAATCTACGAAGTCTGAAACAAATACATGGTGTGGAGCATGGGGATAATCCATTCCACTTTGCAATACATTCAGCCCTTCGAGAATCAATATATCTGGCTGTGAGACGGTCTTATCCCCATCAGGAATAACATCATAAATGAGATGAGAATAAACGGGAGCACTGACTGACGGTGCACCAGATTTCAGCTCAGAGACAAATTTAACCAGCCGGTACATATCATAGGATTCTGGGAACCCTTTCTTTTTCATCAGGCCACGTTCTTTAAGCACCTCATTCGGGTGTAAAAAACCATCAGTGGTAATGAGCTCAACACGACGGTGTTCTGGCCAGCGGCTGAGCAAGGCCTGCAAGACACGGGCTGTCGTACTTTTCCCTACCGCAACACTTCCGGCAATACTGATGATATAAGGGATCCTCTGGCCATTAGTTCCCAGAAATTGCTCAAGCACAGCCTGGCGGCGCAGGTTTGAACTGATATAAAAGTTAAGCAAACGAGAAAGTGGTAAATAAATCTCAGCAACTTCCTCCATTGAAAGGTCTTCATTGATACCTTTCAACCGCGCAATCTCACCTTCGGTCAGTGTCATAGGAACTGAATCACGAAGTGCAGCCCACTGGCTCCGGTTAAACTGTAGATAAGGAGTCATTCACATATACTCTTGTTTCGCTGATGTACCTGATCATTGCAACGAATTCCAGCACTTAAAAGGCTAACCAGTCTGCGACTGATACAAGACACACCGAGAAAAAGTTATTTTGATAATGGTCTGGAGGGTATCACCAGATGGCGTCGAATAATAAGAAAAAATAAGTTTAGGTGATGCTTTAGGAGGAAAGCATCACCTGAGACCAATTTTTTATTTCGGATGAGTTGTCAGAATAGTGCGGCAGTAAACCATCGTTTGTAATAAATCATAGAAGATGAGAACCCGTTGTGCTGAGAAAACGTATAGTCTGGTCGTTCTCCAGGACAACGGTAACCCTGAGCCTGATAAAACAGTTCTGCACCAGACCCTGACCTGGCACCAGGGCAAATCAGCCCCCGCTTATGGGCTCGTGCTGGACTTTCCAGTGTTTCAAGCAGATTACGGCCAACACCTCTACGACGGCAACGTTGATGAACAACTAGTGCATAACCTCTGCTCGGTTAATCGCATCATCAGTTTGTGCCAGCCTTAATTGAATGGCTCCTGTGATGCCCTCCTCATCTCTGGCAATCCACATGAGTAGTTGCAGCTTTTATTTCCGATAATTTATCGGGACGTGGCACAGGTTGTGTTGTCTGCAACGCATCTGGAAGCGTTTCGGATAACTGCTGGCTGTAGATGGATAACATGGTAGGACTCAGCGGAATAATCTTCATGGCATTGACCTCCACACAGATAACCAGCCTGAGAAATGCAAAATGTGATCTATGTCACATTCATTAGTTTGGCAGAAGAAATTCTCTGCCGGGAGTGACGAGTGGCTCTGCACCACTCTCTGTTAGTTGTATAAAAAAAGCACTGACATGATACGGGGAAAAAGAGAGTTGGTCACCCCTGGAGCATTATTATGACCAACAGACTGAAGGATATTTGTTCTCCTTTGGCTGAAAAGTAGTCATAATTGCGATGTGTAGTGCAAAATGTGAGCGATAGAACATTTTATGCGATTTTTTTGTTGCATCACGGGGCATGTGTTCCTAGAATGCGCGCTACTTGATGCCGACTTAGCTCAGTAGGTAGAGCAACTGACTTGTAATCAGTAGGTCACCAGTTCGATTCCGGTAGTCGGCACCATCAAGTTCGGGTGGGGTTCCCGAGCGGCCAAAGGGAGCAGACTGTAAATCTGCCGTCATCGACTTCGAAGGTTCGAATCCTTCCCCCACCACCAATTTCGGCAATGCATGAGTATTGCCCGGGGCGCCTAAAAAATTAAGCGACCCGAATGCTGAGAGAAATCCTCTCATAATTCCGACAGAAAAATCAGGTAGCCGAGTTCCAGTGTGCGGGCATCGTATAATGGCTATTACCTCAGCCTTCCAAGCTGATGATGCGGGTTCGATTCCCGCTGCCCGCTCCAAGATGTGCTGATATAGCTCAGTTGGTAGAGCGCACCCTTGGTAAGGGTGAGGTCGGCAGTTCGAATCTGCCTATCAGCACCACTTCTTATTCTCCCTCCCTGTTTTCTTCTGTTTAAAGTTCTGTTAATTCAGGCTTAATGCCTGGTTGATGTGGTGATATCACCGATTTATCCGTGTCTTAGAGGGACAATCGATGTCTAAAGAAAAGTTTGAACGTACAAAACCGCACGTCAACGTCGGTACTATCGGTCACGTTGACCATGGTAAAACAACCCTGACTGCTGCAATCACTACCGTTCTGGCAAAAACCTACGGTGGTTCTGCTCGCGCATTCGACCAGATCGATAACGCGCCGGAAGAAAAAGCTCGTGGTATCACCATCAACACTTCTCACGTTGAATACGATACCCCGACCCGTCACTACGCGCACGTAGACTGCCCGGGCCACGCTGACTATGTTAAAAACATGATCACCGGTGCTGCTCAGATGGACGGCGCTATCCTGGT
>NZ_LYRP01000018.1 GCF_001655675.1 Mangrovibacter phragmitis
TCCGGTAACCGGAAACCACGCAGTTTCAGCAGGGCCAGCGGGCCTTCTCCGGCTTCGGTACGCAGGGTGTAGTTCAGCGCCCGCCCGTCCTGAGCCTGCCAGCTCAGGCTGTAGCTGCTGCCAACACCCGGATATGCACTCACCGTTGCCTGCTCCAGCAGGCGTATCCAGCCCCAGGCTCCCGGTATATCCGCATACAACCGGGTTCCGGCTGGGGTGCTCATCCAGCTTAAACGGGCACCGGCGGCTTCTGTATCCGCAGGCCAGGCGAAACGTTGCCAGACCGGCATCTGGTTCATATACACCAGCGACTGATTGTCAATCACCATGTCGGTCTGCATCACGCCCCCGGCCGTACCCGGACGCAGCTCAAAATGCATACCGGCCTCCCCTTCAGTAAAGGCCACATCAGCGATATGGCTCAGGGTATTGATGGCCCGGAGGAACGCCGGGTTGAACACCAGCCCCTGTGAACCGGCGCTGTCCGGCACCCACTGGCTTCCTTCGCGGTTCAGCACCCCCTGCAGGCGGGTTTGCAGAAACTGCGTGATGCGCCCGGAATCCGTATTCAGGTATTTTGCCAGCAACGGCAGTGACACATCGCTGCCGGTGTTGTTGAACGGATAGCGGCCGCCAAAGGCGCGGTACCACTCACTGACCACCGCCTGCTGCCACTGTGCATTGAGGCTGTCTGCCGCCGGGGCCAGCACCTGCTGCCAGGCCTGCTCCAGCGGGCTGACAAACAGGGTTTCCCCCAACCCCCGCCACTCCTGCCCCAGGCCTGCGGCGAGCAGGCTGCCGTAGTCGCGGGTTTGGGTGAGGTCCACGGTTTTGCCCTGAAAAACAGTCTGCGCAAGGCCCTGCGCCATTGCCTGCGGGTCGGCCGCGTGGGTCACCTGCTGAAGGCGCAGCCGCACCCGGGTGACCCGGGTCAGATATGCCTGCAGGCTGTGTTCCTGCTGCCCGGTGCGGGAGCTGTCCGTCAGCGCCAGTAACGGGCCGAAGGTGTTGTCCAGTGGACCCTGCATACCCGTACGCTGGTCAATAACCCCCTGGCTGCCACTGTCCAGCAGGTTTCGGGCCGATTTCACCAGCGAATCAGAGATGGCTTCCCGGGCCTGCCCGGTACGCCCCTGCACGTTCAGGGTGTTCATCAGGGCAACCAGCGGCGACTGGCGTATATCCGCCATCAGCGTTAACTGGTCAGTGGCATCCGACAGTGTGGCCGGGCGTTGCCAGCGCAGGCTGTTAAGAAACGCCAGCCAGGCACCACTGAAATCCGCAAAGTAGCGGTCCGTCAGTTGTTGTTTCAGTACTTCAGGCGCCATGGCCTCCTGCAACGACACGGACTGCTGGCTGTCTGTCAGCACCCAGTCATGTTCATCACGGCGTGCTGCCACCACACGCTCAATCGCGGGCTGTACTGCCTGCTCCCAGGCCTGGCGGGTGAACACGCCCGGTACGGTTTCGCCGGTAGTGAACAGCCGGGACACCTCCGTATCGCCGGTCATGTCTTCCAGGCGCATGTCGGCGTACAGGTGCGCCACCTGCGCCAGCATACTCTGGTACAGGGAGGTTTCGCTGTTACGCTGCCCAGTCAGGCGAATAAGCAGGGTGCGCACCTGGCTGACCCGTTGTTTATCCTCTGGTAACGCCCCTTCCGGGTGAGTGGCGAGTTGTGCGCCATAAAACGATAACAGTGACGGTGCCAGGCCCTGCCAGACAGTGTCGTTAACGCCCTCACGCCCCGGCCAGCCCCGCAACAGGGTGTGCGCGAACCAGTCCGCATCCATATGTTGCGGGCGGGTCAGCATCAGGTAGAGCTTCAGCTGGTCACGGGCGGCTCCGGCCTGCCGCTCACGCTGCGGGCTGCCGGGCGGCAGTGCCGTAAAAGCCTGAAGCTGCGAGCGCAGATGTTCCGCCGCGGCATCCCGCAACAGGGTGTGTGCACTGGCCTGGTAATGGGGCAACAGCGCAGCCAGCAGGGCATCATTCTGGCTGAGGCCGGCGCGTGTATACCAGGGCGCGCCCTGTGCAGCCCGGTACTGTAAACGGTCCAGTGTTTTCTGCAATTCAGCAAGCGCCTGCAGGCGGGCCGCCAGCGGCAGGGTTTGTTGTGCGCTCACCACCACCCGGGCATGGGCATCCGTGATATGGCTGCGGTTACTGACATACGCCAGGCCGGACCACGCTCCCCACGCCAGCAGCAGTCCGCATGCCGCGGGGAATAACACCTTCTGCCGGGGTGTCCCTGTTTTGTGGGGGCGCAGCGGTGGCGGTAATGCCCGGACACCGGCCGGTAACACGTCCCAGCTGTTGTCCATAACCCAGCGGGACGGCGCAGACGGCTGCGGCGGGGAACAGGGCTGGCTGAAGACCACTCCGGCCAGGGGAAACGGACGGTAAGGGCCTGTCATTGCCGACAGCGGCCCGGTGATACTGGCAGGCTGGCGTGTCAGCTGGTCGGCCAGCGCCAGCAGAAAGGGGTGCGGCACCCGGCAGCACACCTGCTGTACGCCCCGGGAAACCAGCTCCGGTACCATGGCAGCCAGTGTCTGTGCCAGTGTGTCCAAATCACACCCGGCAGGCAACAGGCAGCCGGTGGCCTGCACGGTGCGGCCTGCCGGCTTCCCGGCCCGCGGGTGCAGCGACCAGGCATACACCGGCAGTTGCCAGCCCGCCACCGCCAGGCGTTCACGCAGGGCATGCACCAGCGCGTTCATCTCACTGCCTGAAGGTAGCGGGCGCGGGGGTTCCGGGTTGGTCGTGGCAAGCTGGTCGAAAGCGGAAGTCGCCCACACCAGGCCATCTGCCGGGCGGTAACGCAGCTTACCCAGCGCCGCCAGCCAGGCGTTATCGGCAGGCTCAGACGGGTCTCCGCCCCACAACAGCAGGGTACCGCCGTCTTCCAGCCAGCGCTCACGGGTGAGGCCCGGCGCCAGTTGCTCCACATCAGAAACCGTCCCGGTTACCAGCAGCATGCGGATTTTGTGC
>NZ_LYRP01000019.1 GCF_001655675.1 Mangrovibacter phragmitis
CTTTAAGCTGCTGAATTTCGCGTTGTTCAGGGGTAATAGCATTACCAGCGGGCTCAATACCCTGAAGTTCCTGCTTATACAACCGTATCCATTTACGCAAATGGTCAGGGTTGAGCTCAAGTGCCAGCGCGACTTCTCTGACATCACGCTGGTATTTAACCACCTGTTCGATAGCTTCAAGCTTGAACTCCGGGGAAAAGGTACGTTTAGTCCGACGAGTTTTGATCATGCATCACCTCATTTTCACTGTTTTAACATTAACAGGATTTCGAGGTGTCCTGAATTACCGATCCACTACATGGCGAACTGTCCGGATGGGAGCTGCATCAGGCCCTGCAGTACCCGGAGATGGATGTGAGGGATCTGGTTGCCGGTCTGGTCATCAGACACGACAGCGAGTGGTCTGGCGGCAGCAGCCATCTGCGCTGGACGGACTACCTGAAACACATGGATTTGCTGCTGACTGGCTATGTCAGGACGTGGCTAGATAACATGGAGTGGATGAGTCAGGTACCGCCTTTCGACAAGGGAAAACCCGTCTGGCATATGCATCCGGTGAAGTTTCTTGATGCCCTAAAATCGCAAAAGAAAACTCTGAAAGGAAAGCTGACCTACAATGCAGAAGGAAATGATATTCCATCATCTATGTATTATAGCCGAGTAATCCATTGGCCTGGCAATAATCTATCAGGTGTTACTCTCGGGAGAGGTTATGATATGGGGGACCGTTCTGAAGCTGATGTATATAGAGATATGGTTGCATCAGGAATACCTAACGGCCAGGCGGGTAAAATATCTAAAGGTGCAGGCCTAAAAGGAAATTCTGCACATGATTTTGTTAGCTCAAATAAAAATGACATAGGGGAGATTACGTTAGAGCAACAAGAGTCTCTCTTTGCTCTCATATACCCTAAATATGTAGAGCGTGCTATTTCAAACTATAATAAATGGACTAATGGTGTTTCTGGTGCGAAACCGTGGGTAGAGTTAACACCTCCAATCCAAGAGGTACTGGTTGATTTTGTTTATCAGGGCTTTACTAAAGGGCCAAAACCAATGCTTGCTGGTTCAAATAATAACAAGCAGGAATTAATTGACTACATAAAAAACACCCTTGCTATTTCTCAGTATGAGCCGGGTAGGCATAGGGCTAATTATTTGGAGGCTAGCGAATGAAACGTATTGTTGTTGCTGTTGTGTTTTTTTCCGCGTTTTCATATGGCGCGGATATTTGTGACAATGTAAATAATTCCATTCAAGTGGGACTGTGCGCTGAAAATAAAAAAAATGAAGCTGATAAATATTTGAATGAGCAGTACTCATCTTTGATGGGTAAAATAAGTTCGGAATATATAAATGATGTTGGTTTGAAGAATGAATTAATAGCCAGCGTTAAAACGTCGCAGAGAAATTGGATTAAATTTAGAGACTCCAATTGTAAATTGTACTCATTCCAAATTGATAGCAATAGTGCTGCATATCAAACCACTATTAATGAGTGTATCGCTAGAATGTCAGAGAGTAGGGGAAAGGAGTTGGCTTCAATTTCTAATAATATGTAGATAGTTAGGCAGTTTTGAAAGGATCTTCTTGAGATCCTTTTTTTTCTGCGCGTAATCTCTTGCTCTGTAAACGAAAAAACCGCCTTGCAGGGCAGTTTGATCGAAGGGTAAGTCAGCTTGCAGGCTGCTTAACCGGGTAACTGTCTTGTGCGAGACTAGTCACCAAAACTGTCCTTCCAGTGTAGCCGCACTCCGGCCACCACTTCAAGTACTCTCTAAACCTCTCTCGCACATCGACTGTTACCAATGGCTACCGCCACTGGCGATTCGTCGTGTCTTTCAGGGTTGGACTCAAGAGAACAGTTACCTGAACAGGCGCGGTAGTCGGACTAAACGGGGAGTTCGTGCATATAATCCAGCCTGGAGCGAACTGTCTAGCCGGAATGGGCGTGGTGATTTGAGTAAGGCTTCCACCACAAGGTGAACGGAACTTCCACCACACTGGTAACAGGTTCAGTAAACAGTACTCAACCACAGTAAAATGATCTGTCAGCACAGAGCCAGTTGCGCGCCGTGGTAACCACACTGCTTCCTCTCACCCACTGCGCCCGGCGGCCTGTTCGGGTACCGCTCCGAGTCGGCTTCCTGCCTCCCGTCGCTCTGCCTGCGTCCTGCAGGCAGCCCCGGCCCGCCAGGCACGCCTCAACGATTTAGAGGCCACACCCCACACCCGCCTGTCATATCTCAGCAAAAATCAAAGAAAACAGACAACGCATAAATTCAACAGCCACACCTGACAACACAAAAAACCCCGCTACTTGCAGCGAGGCCGGTTCGCGTAAGACCGGTGAACCGGAGAAAGGAAGACAAGGTTATTCCGCCCGGATGGCGGAATAAGGCGAACCGAGGCATGGATGCCGAGTCGAGCCGGCCGCAGGCTGACTGCCCGGAGGTGAACGCAGTGCGCAGCACCGGTCGCCCGCGAAAACGGGGATTGCAAAGGGGGCGAGCCCCCTTAGCCCGTTCACAGGCTGTGAAGTCACATTAACCACCCGACTTCAAGTGAACGGAACTTTCACATCAGTCCAGGTGAACGGAAACAGCCACACTGACACAGTGAACACAACAGTCACCACTGTAACAATAATCTGCCAGCACAGAGCCAGTTGCGCGCCGTATCAGCCATACTGCTTCCTCTCACCCACTGCGCCCGGCGCCCGCAGGGGGCACTGGCCCCCTGCACCCCCTTTTGTGGCCGGCAAAATCGCCGCTTCGCGGACATTCGGCTTACCCCGGCGGCCTGTTCGGGTACCGCTCCGAGTCGGCTTCCTGCCTCCCGTCGCTCTGCCTGCGTCCTGCAGGCAGCCCCGGCCCGCCAGGCACGCCTCAACGATTTAGAGGCCACACCCCACACCCGCCTGTCATATCTCAGCAAAAATCAAAGAAAACAGACAACGCATAAAT
>NZ_LYRP01000020.1 GCF_001655675.1 Mangrovibacter phragmitis
AAAAGCAATAAATACAGAAAGTTACTCTGGCGTTATGGGGTAATGCAAAGTATGAGTCGCAGAGGGAATTGCCTGGATAATTCGCCGATGGAAAGAGTCTTTCGCAGCCTTAAAAGTGAATGGCTTCCGAATGGTGGTTATGGTGATTTTAGCCATGCGGTACGCGATATAAACCAGTGGATTAATGGTTATTACAACGTTTATCGACCTCACACGAACAACGATGGTTTACCGCCTTGCTTACATGAAGAAAAGTGGAAACAGGTTATCCCGGTGTCCTGATTTTGTGCTCCACTACAGTATGTTCCGGTTAAAACATACAGTCTGGGCGGAAAAATTACCCCCTCCAGTAGCATCATCTGACATGTTCAGTACCGTTGAGCTGTATTTGTACAGATACACAGTTTATACTGTGTACGTAGATTAACGGAGGTTCTCTATGAAACACTCTCCAGAAAATAACGCTCAAATCCTCAGCCTTAATGCACCCTCCATGCGTTTAACAGGAACGCGGCGTCAGCGGGCAGAACAGTTATTGTCAATGTTCGACGAGGCTGAGGAAAGGATTAAGAGAGAAAATCAACAACGTGGCAATCGAGAAACGGTTTATTCAACGAGTTGAATTTATGATCGATTTTGCTTATGCCAGTGCCAAAATGGGGTACGGTAAGCAAGAGTTTGCACAAATGAACTTCACCTTGGGTGAACGTCTGATTGATACTGTCACGCGCTTTGCAGATACTTTCGAAGCAAGGCATTACTTCGAAATTTACACTGAAAATGATGAAAAAGGTTGGGGAAGACTCAAGGCAACGGATTCCCTGAAAGAAGATGATCGTGCCCGCGCCGGCCTTGGCTTTTATGCAGGATTCTTCCACGGGCGCGTTATCGCAGGAAAGAATTTTAGCTGAATAATCATGGCTTAAGTCACCAAATATTCCAGTTCCGTATGGACCAAACTCAATGCCTACTGAAGCCCAACCTTAATACCGAACTCTTTACTATATCCTGTAGAAACAGAGAAGTAATGTACTTCCCGGCCGGCAATTTTTCCTCAGATACGAATTTTTATCATATAGACTACATATACAGATAATATCATTTATCCCCCGCCAAAAAAGGGAGGGGTATTTTAAAAAATACAAGAATTATTAATCAGTTATAATTATTTGCATACTCCCACCGTCAGGGATATCGCGTATTTGCAATGCAATATTAGCTCTTGCTATCAGTGCTTCATTGGACTTGCACATATATAGATTATCTAATTCATATTCACCACCAGCTACGAATGGAATTCGGGGAATCAGTCGATATCCTGAAGGTAGTTTTCCATTCGATATTTGCCACGAGTGAGCCAAAGCATAACCCGTAATTACATTGTAATCGGACAATAAACGTTCACACCAATCATTTATTGTCAATGCCATCTTGTTAAACTCTGCTGTTTCTGGTTCAAATGAATAAACGCCATCATGTCGTAGACAAAATTGCCCGCCAAAAACATCTTCGGCAAAGAATAATGCATCTGTTGCCAGATCTTCGTAAGAATTTATCCATAGCTCTTTTTTATTCCAGTCCTTTAAGCCTATTTCACTATCAGTGGTGTCGTAGGGAAAAACATGCAATGAAGATTCAAAACCATAAAACCCATTTCTCTGCTTCAGTAATGAATCTAATTCTTTTGATATTGATGAATTAAATAAAGACTGACAGTCCACAACGGACTTTTCCTTCGATAACTCATCACTACAAATTGCCAGTAGTCTTTTTACAGAGTCACTCATTTTTACCATCTCCACCTGTTTTTATGGTCACGGATGAACCATCTGGCAATCCTCGACATTGCGCCCCTATACATGCTCCTGCCCCTCTGTTATCAGAAGGGGATACTGGTCTAACGGAAGCCCCTGCACCACCTTCTTTAAACATCGCAGGGGGATATTCATCCCTATCCATCCCCTTCACCATTGGAGTATCTCTCAACGATTGCTGCCGCCGTTGAGTTGCGCCAGCACGATCAATTGTTAAAACCGTTGGTTGACCTGCTGCCTGAGCATCCTCAATGTGCTTAGCTGACTCAGGATACTTAGATTTGTTAATAATGATAACCTTTCCGCCAGCTCCTTGCACTGTTCCATCATCATCTATGACTCCAACCGATAACGGATTGATCGGGATAACTTTTACCGGGCGGTTGCCGATTTCCTTCTCATGCTCTTCTTCATATCCCTCCAGCTCTCCCAGCGTATTATTCTCAACCGTCGTCTTCCCGGCCTGTGCGCCTGATACTACCGAACCGGTGCTGTTCCCTGCAAGCCCGCCAGCCAGCCCTGCTGTCAGGGTCGATAATGCACTGATTGTCTGCCGTTCTGACTCCGTCAGCGCTTCTGGGCGTTTTCCATATATCTCCTGCGCCAGTAATATCCCTGTCGCTTCACCGGCTGCTGCGCCGGTTGCACTCACCAGTGCGTTCTGCCCCTGTGCCCGGGCAAGGGCAGCATTCACCACCGCATGCGCCATGACACCCGCCATCGCACTGTTCGGGGTGATGTATTTCCCTATTTCATTCGCAATATACGGCGCTGCTGCGCCAGCCACCGAACTGTTTATATTGCCACTCGCCAGGCCACTTATTGCCGCAGTGGCAGCAGTAATCGCCCGTTGCAGGTCACTGCCCGTACCATACTGTTGCGCTGTTGATTTATAACTTTCTGTATTTTCAACTGACTTATTGTATCTATTCCATTCATCCTGACTTGCTCCTGCCTCCGGCTCTTTAGTTCCATTTTTGGCCAGTTCGGCCTTACCCGCCTCTATGGCACGAAGCTGCCCTTCTGTTCTGGCTATATCACCAACCTGAGAGCCGATT
>NZ_LYRP01000021.1 GCF_001655675.1 Mangrovibacter phragmitis
TTTAAGCTGCTGAATTTCGCGTTGTTCAGGGGTAATAGCATTACCAGCGGGCTCAATACCCTGAAGTTCCTGCTTATACAACCGTATCCATTTACGCAAATGGTCAGGGTTGAGCTCAAGTGCCAGCGCGACTTCTCTGACATCACGCTGGTATTTAACCACCTGTTCGATAGCTTCAAGCTTGAACTCCGGGGAAAAGGTACGTTTAGTCCGACGAGTTTTGATCATGCATCACCTCATTTTCACTGTTTTAACATTAACAGGATTTCGAGGTGTCCTGAATTACCGATCCACTACAGTCCGTACTCAGCACTTCAACATGAACGAACGCGCTTTTCTCCACACCGTTCATACCGTCAGGGGCAATGTCTTCCGCCAGGTAACCCACCGCATCACCTGCTGCAACCTCAAGTCTGGTTGCCGGTTTAACAACGGTATCAAATGTGCCCTGTGCTACAGCCTGCTGCATCCAGACCGGCAGGTGGGCCCTCTGTTTACCCACGAGAGTCACATATTGCGGGTCGAGCGACACCCAGAATGCCCTGCCGGTGATTTCGGATTTGCTGTTGAGCCAGCACGTTTACCCCACCAGAGCACTGGGCAGTGAGCTGATAAGAGAGCAGCCGCAACCACACTTGTGGCCGTGGAATGCCACAGGAATACTGCGATCGCGATAATTGGGTTACCTTCAACAATAGTGATATCACCATGCCTGGGGCTGGAAACACGGTCACCTTTAGGGACCACGCCAATATCACCAAAAAACATGGTCGCTGAGCAGGACAATACTGCACCACCGTGTGTGGTTTTGTCACCGAGACGGATTATTCCTTGCATATACTTCCCTTGATATTATTTATAGTCAATAAGACTCAAACATGGATTTTGAAACTTCACTACCATTTTCAGAATGACCTTTATCGCTTGAATAATCAAAAGACACATCATTAATTTTAACAAGCTTGCCATTGTCGAATGAGTAAATAGCTTTGCTATACTTCTCGCAGCAATCATCCTTTGAATCAAACACTATATTTTTAGTGAATGGTCTGTATGTCAACGTACCATTTACGCCGCTTAATACTTTCTGCTCCACAAAGCCTTTATTGGTTGAAATATACACACTCTGACTTCCATTATTTGGCCTGTGATCAGTTCTGGCAATTACGTCATAAAAACCATCACCATTAACATCCATAAAATCGATGGTAGGAGTGTCAATAGATTCCGGCAAGGATATATTTTCAACTTTACCATTGAATTCCAACTTCAGTTCGGAACCACCATTCTCAGAATCAGATATTTTTACACCACTCAATAGACCGTCTTTAAATGAATCATGAGCTAAAAGGGTTACAGGAAGGCATTTCTTCCCACACCACTGACCTTTGTATCCATCTACTGTAGGTTTGAGCGTTATCACTGCTGTACTTTCACCTACTTTCTCATTCAATACAACCGAGTCGGCAGAGGTCGTTCCGTTTAGCAAGATGTTTTTCTTGAATTTATTATAAATATAAACACCAGAATACGTCCCGCTGGATGCAGTAAGGCTCATTGTGATGTTACTTTTCCCTATTGTGCCGTTATATAAGGAAGTTATTGTATATTCAGCATTAACTTCTTCGGACGCATTGCAAAAAAAAGAAAACACACAAACAGACAATAATAGTATTTTTTTCATTTCGATCACTCCAGACCAAATGCATTCTTAGCTATCGATAGTTTTGCCACTCGATCATCCATGTGGTTCGGTTCTTTAGCTTTGTCAGGATAATAAGGTTTCTTTTGTACAGCCCAGCCATTAACATAAACTGACACCCAGTATATGTCATCTTTATCAGCCGAACTGTTTAACTTAGGTTTTATGTATCTCCAAAAGTAACCAGATGCTAGTGCCGCATACCTTGGGTTGTTTGAAAGGTGGCTAGCCTTAGCTGTTGTTGATGTTATATCGAATGAGTTGTCGTTAAGTTTGGTTCTTAGATACTGCTGACATTTTGTATAATTATCACGGCCTGTAATTTGTAATAACCCCCTCCCTTTAAACAAGGGACCATCTCCAGCTTGGTTATTACCTAAATCACTACGACCTTCGTAGGCTTTTCCTGATGCAGTTTCTTCAGTATATTTAAAGAAACCCGTTTCATGAAGGATCTGTGCCATAAAATGTGCTTTTCTCAGAGGGGTATTTATTTCAAACAGCTTCATTGTTTCATTTAGAGGTTCAAGATAAATCTGTACATATTTTTCTTTGTCGGCAGGAAGCATTGCCTTTAATTGCTCGTAGGTGATCATTTCTTCGCCATCAGAAAGCGCATTCAAAAAAATCACCGGGTGCATATGCCAGACAGGCTCACCACTGCTGAATGCCTCCACCTGGCTCATCCATTCCATATCGTCAAACCACTTTCTCACATAGCTGATGCACAGCGGATCCAGCTGCTTTAAAAACGTTCTCCAGCGGTGATGGCTGCTGCCGCCAAACCATTCACTGTCGTGTTTCACCACCATTCGCGCCGCGATATCCCTGACATCCAGCTCCGCGTAATTCACCGCGTGACGCAGCTCTTCGCCGGAAAGGTCGCCACTGTTATCACTGTCCATTTTCCGCAGCAGCGCTTTGTAATAGTCAGAGACCTGTTTTTCCCGGATACCGCGCTCAGGCCGTACCCACTCCGCCATCCGGCTGAACCCCGCTTTAATCCACCCCGCGTGCAGGGATTTCGTCATATCGGATGTGGGCGGCTCTTCAAATGCTTTAAAGCCAAGTTTATCCAGGTCGTACTGGCCGATATCCGCGTCCACATCCGCTTCGCTGAGCCACGCCCCGTCCCCGATATCAAACCAGCG
>NZ_LYRP01000022.1 GCF_001655675.1 Mangrovibacter phragmitis
ATGAACCAGATGCCGGTCTGGCAACGTTTCGCCTGGCCTGCGGATACAGAAGCCGCCGGTGCCCGTTTAAGCTGGATGAGCACCCCAGCCGGAACCCGGTTGTATGCGGATATACCGGGAGCCTGGGGCTGGATACGCCTGCTGGAGCAGGCAACGGTGAGTGCATATCCGGGTGTTGGCAGCAGCTACAGCCTGAGCTGGCAGGCTCAGGACGGGCGGGCGCTGAACTACACCCTGCGTACCGAAGCCGGAGAAGGCCCGCTGGCCCTGCTGAAACTGCGTGGTTTCCGGTTACCGGAAACGATTTTTATTACAACCGGGGCAGGGTGATTTCTACGCAAAATAAACCAATGTAAAAGTCGCGTTTCTTCTATAGATAAGCTAAAGACTCAGGATAAGCAGTGATGAAAGGTTGGATAAAACGCTATATATCAAAGGGAGTTTGTTTTTATGCGGTTTGATATTGTTCTGTTTTATCATAAGAAGGTGTCTCTGCTTAACATGTAACTTCTTAGTCTGGTGTGAGAACTGGCCTTGCCCCGCGCGGGAATGAGTAACGAGAGGAAATGATCACGATGACAAAAGGACGAATCTCAAAAGCCAGACAATGGGCAAAAAGCATCAAGCGGGACGTGCATGCGGTATGGCTTGCCGCTCGTGATCCACGTACCCCGTGGTTCGTAAAGGTGCTTGCATTGGTTGTCGCGGCCTATGCTGTCTCGCCTGTCGACTTAATCCCCGACTTCATTCCCGTACTGGGTTATGTGGATGACATCATTATTGTTCCACTCGGAATCATGCTGGTTGTGAGGCTTATCCCACCAGAGGTAATGAACGAGCACCGAGAAACCGCGGCTAAAGCTACCGGACAACCGGTAAGCCGCATGGCGGCGGGCGTGTTCATCGCCATTTGGATAGTCTGCGCTATCCTCCTGGTCAGGCTGCTCCATTAAGGTGGCTTGGTATGCCAATAGCGTAACGTGCATAGAGGCCGCGCAATAAATCGCTATATAAGTATTATCCTCTCAATAACGGTTCCGAATAGAGTGTAACTTTGATGGAACTCATCCTGAATTGTGCTATATGATGAATCGCCATATCCTAAATTATCAACCTCGCTGAGTTATGCGGTGCGTGGCACTATTCCCCCACTGAGCAATACCTGATACTGAAACCAATTCATCAGTTGTTCTCTGATATTTCCTCCAGGATACAGATACCGAATAGTTGGTTTGTTTAGCCCCCATATTCTGACATTTTGCGAGTCGCAATAGTTTTCGGGGGGGGCGAGTCCTGGCAGACGGATATTGATGAGTGATTACAAGTAACAATAGTAAGCTGACTTATCATGAGACTATATTATTGTTAATGCTCATGCATAGTTATGCATTTTTTACTGCCGGGATTTAACCAGGTAGTCACATCCCATTCAGGCTTTAATAGTTATTTTCTTTATTTATTTTAATATTTTGTAGCTTTTTGAAATATTTTTAAGTTGATTTTTGTATAATAACTAATTGATTTTTATCGATTCACTTCAAGAGAACTGACTCTTTGTCTGTTCTGTACGGTTTTTTGTCTTAATAGAACATTTCAAAGAAGAAAACAAAGTTTTAACATTATTTATGTTAACGCTTAACCTAAGGGAATGTTAAAGTGAGTGCCTTTCTGCATAAAAAACAGTGTGATGATGCATCTTCAACACGGATTGAAATTATTTATCGGCATGACGAACAAGCTGAGAAATCACGAAAGTATATCGAGAAAATTTATTCTGATAATTACAAGGCTAAGATTAACCCCGATCCGGATATTATTATTTCCTGCCAGAATAAAAGTTCTGGGGAGTTAGTTGCTTGTACGGGGATTTCTTTTGCTGCGCCAGGTCAGCACTTATTTTCTGAACGTTATCTGGATACGCCGTTAGATACATTAATCTTGCAGCAAACCGGGCAATCGTTATCTCGCCACCAGGTAGTAGAAATTGGTTCGCTGGCTTCTGATAATCCCAACGTTGCCGCAGATCTTATCCGTATTGTTCCTATTATTGCGTGGTTAATGGGCAGCAAAGCGATTCTTTGTACCTCTACCCGACGTTTACGTAAATTACTGGCCTTCCATCAAATTCCTTTCACCATGCTGGCAGAAGCCTCTTCCACCCGCCTCTCACCTGAAGAGAAGGCGGCCTGGGGCAGTTATTACGATCAGGCACCACAAACCGGTGTGATTTTACTGGAACAGTGTGGGCATTTGTTTAATCACTTTTGCGGGCGTTTGGTTTTCTCCGAATTTGAACACCTGGCGCGTTCACCTCTGGGGTTATCGCAGGTAGCGGCATGAATATCCTGAATGCAATTTTGGCCCAGGCTGAAGAAAACCCGCAGGCGGCTGCGGTGATCCAACTTCATAAAGATCAGGATAGTCACTATCGGGAAACAATTCACTACACCTATGGCGCGCTTATTCATGAAGCGCACCACCTGGCAACCAAGTTGTTGGCACTGATGCCGGAAGGTGCGCTTGTGGGGGTTGTGATGGGAAACACACCTGAGTGGGTGCTGGCGGATGTGGCACTGTTGCTGGCCAACCTGACTGAAGTCCCGGTTCCGTTGGCATTCTCAGGTGAGCAGGCAGCCTGGTTATTACAACACTGCAAAGTCATTCTGACCGATGAGACAGGGGCCGAACGTTTAACGCAGTGGCAGCAGGGCGGGTTGCAACTCGCCGGGGAGGTGATGGCGATAACCTCTGGTGAAACGCTGGCTGGGGTAGCGCCATTAAAACATACTGCCGCACGAATGGTTGAAGATACCGTTATCAAAGTGATCCACACATCCGGTACCACTTCGCAACCTAAAGGCGTGCAGATTCGTCGCCACGGCTTAGATGCGTTAGTTGACGCGCTTTGGCTGCGCGCTGAAAAAGGGGATTACCAACGTTATTTGAATCTGGTTCCACTGAGCCTGTTGATTGAACAGGTGACAGCTTTGTATATGCCATTGACCTCCGGCGGAGCGGTGGTAATGCCGCCGCGTGATATGCCCCCGTTGGGCAGCCCTGGCGTCACGGCGTCGGAGCGGCTGGCTATTATCCGCCAGGCGAAACCTTCATCATTGACGTTAACTCCTGCGTTGGTCGAGGCGTTAGCAGAAAAAGCTCAGGTACATGGCGAAAAACCTGGCCTGCTGACTGCACTGTTCGGGCGAGAAACAGTGCCATTGCTGGCAGCTGGTGGTGCGCCAGTTAACGCAGAGATCTTGTTCGAGTTGGATAGACTCGGTATCCCGGTTTATCAAGGGTATGGTTTAAGCGAGAACAGTTCTGTCGCCACCTGGAACTCGCGTGGTGCCAACCGTATTGGCACTGTGGGTAAGCCGCTGGCACATGTCGAAATTAGAATCAGTGAAGAGAGAGAGCTTTGCTTGCGTAGCACTTCGCTGTTTGCGGGTTATTCGAATGAAGATCCCAGTAGTTGTTCAGTCGATAAGGAAGGGTGGCTGCACACGGGGGATCTGGCGACCCAGGATGACGATGGTTTTATCTCCATCATTGGTCGCAAGAAAACCATGATCATTACTGCGAATGGCCGCAATATCTCGCCTGAATGGCTGGAGTCCGCCTACCGCGCTGTACCCGGAGTTTTGCAGGTCATCGTCTATGGTGACAGGCAGCAGTTCCTCAGTGGCATCTTTGTGGTGGAGGATATTGCAAAAGCCCAAACCATACGTCAGGCCATTGCTACGTTTGCCCGAGAAAATCTCAATGAGATCGAGCATATTGCTGAACCGGTTTTACTCCCCCACACCCCCGAAATTATGGAACACCTGTTTACTGTTACAGGTCGTCCGCGCCGTAACGCCATCTTTGACTTTTTAGCCCAACAAGAGACAGCTAAAGCATGAACATTCGTGAAACTACACACATCAGTGATACCGGGCTGATTGTTACTTCTCTGAACGGAGGTGAGGTCACCAGTCTGTTGCCAGATTACCTGCTCTCACAACTTACCGGGCACGGTTATGTTGTATTGCGCGGTTTTAAACACAGCATTGAACGCTTCTCTCGTCTGGTTCGTCAAACTAGTGGGCGTATTAGTCTTGATCCTGCTCGTAGCTTTAATGGTGATACAGCGCAAAAGGTGGATGCCGGTTACGATAAAGTGGGGTTGCACTGCGAGAATGGCAACAGCCCGTTTTGGCCCGATCTCTGCTGGTTTTATTGCCAAAAGGCACCTGAGTATGGTTCACAAACCACAGTCTGCGATGGCAAACAGGTCTACCAGCACCTCAGCTCACACGCTCGCGCCGCGTTTAGTGCGCGAGATATCATGTATTCCCGCCGTGTGGAAGAAAAAAAATGGAAAACGTATGCTTTCCATGCGCTTGCAGGCCAGCTAAATGCTCCCGCCAGTGTAGAAGAGACTACACTGGCGCACTTGTCATCACTGAGCATGGGAACGCCAGGGGCGAGTATTACGCTTAACGATGACAACTCTATTCGCTATCAATTCCAAACGCCGGCTATCCGGGCCAGCCGCGTTAACCCACGGGAAATGCTCAACTTTGCTAACAGTATCTTTGGGCCTTCCAATAACTATGAGAAACCGTTGATCACTTTCGCTGATGGCAAGGAGATCCCTGCTGATCTACTCGCAGAGACCGAGGCTGTGTGCGATCGCTTCACTTATGACATTGGCTGGCAGCACGGCGACATCGTGTTGATCGATAACACCCGCGTGATGCATGGCCGCCGCCAGATCGAAGATAAATCCCGTACTATTTTCAACGCACTTTCTTATATTGCCTGACGGATCATTCCTTATGAATTTTTTTAAACAAATCAATGAATATGCCCATCTCAATTATCTGCATCCTAATCGAATGCCGTGGGAGCAGGCCGCAGTGGGTGACGAACTGGATTTTCTCTCGCGTGCGCTGGTGGGCGAAATGGGTCAGGAAGACAAGGCCGTGGCCTATTTGTACAAAGAACTGGCGCAACTGGCCGAAATTGAAATGCATGTGGCCACCGTTATGAGCCGTACGTTGTGTGAATTGCAGGCCTGTAACACGCCGTTTATTGCCGGGGATGGTCTTTACCACGCGCTTTCGTGTTTCGCAGCTGAAGAAATTAATCACGCCAACAGTTTCTATCAGTATGTTCGTCATCTGTCGGGGCGCGATATTAAGCTTGAGAACAACCTGTTCAGGCAGCGTATCGAACTTTACTGTCATGAAAATGATGCACCTCTGATTAAGCTGGCGGCACTGTGCTCCACGGCGTATGTGGGGGAGTCGGTTATTACCGTCTTCGAGCGACGGCTTAAAGTGTTGGATCCTATGCAACATAGCTTCCTGACGAAACTGCTGCATTTCCATGGGCTCGACGAAGCCCGCCATATTCGGTGCGATCACGCTATTTTTGATGAGGTAATCCCTACCTTTACGGCAGCAGAGCGTAAGCGCATGCATCACCTGATCCAGGAGACGGAGGCGCTGAATACCCAGTTGGCAAAGGCAAGTGCTGAAACTGTCAAAGCGGCGTTTGATTTGGATTACACAGAGGGTAATCACGCTGCGAAAACGCAGTTGGATATGACCATGCGCTTTCGTGAGCAAGTTCAGTCTGGCGACCTGATCCGCAAAGTGGATGACTATATGGATGAAGAGACGGCGGCAGTTGTTCGTCAGTTTTCTCTGGCGTCACGGGTTCATACAGGGTTGAGTCAGTTATGAAAAAGCAAACATTAGCAACGGCAGAAATACCACAAAATAATCAGCGCCTGGGTGTATTAGCAGTGATTGCGGCGTTATTTCTGGCTGCCGTGGATAGCACTATTGTTGCTACTGTGTTGCCTACAATCGGTCAACAACTGGGTCACCCGGCCCTCTATCCGTGGGTTATGTCAGCTTTTCTGTTACCAGTAGCATTAGTGGCTCCGTTAGCGGGGGCATGCGGTGACAGACTCGGCGTTTCTGTTACGCTCAAACTTTTCCTGATGTTATTTTTAGCTGCTTCGGTCCTTGCCGCATTGAGCCCGAGTATGCCTGTATTGATTCTGGCGCGGGCGTTACAGGGGGGAGGAGCCGGTGGCATTATTGTACTGTCTTATTCACTGTTGGCAGCCCTGTTTGACATTGATAAACGAGGGAAAATGCAGGGAATGCTGAGTAGTGTATGGGGGCTTTCCGCGATTGTTGGGCCTTTATTAGGCAGTGTTCTTGCAAGCACGCTTGGCTGGCGCATGATTTTTTGGTTCAACCTTCCAGTAGGTCTGCTGGCATTGCTGTTGTTATGGGTGACCCCGGTGGTAGGGAAAGGGGGAGGCAGAGTACGCGTTGATATATTGGCGCAATTGCTCCTGGTTATTCTGGCAAGCAGCCTGTTATTGTTAATGAGCCAGCCGAAAGGTCTGAACGGGATGATACCTGTATTGTGGGCCGCAATGTTGATATCGCTGTTGCTGTTAGGGTTGCGGGTTCGTGCGCGCCCAGAAAGCAGCCCGGTTCCGTTACAATTTCTTCAGCGTAGAGAGTTGGTTGCCGTTATTATTTTAGTGCTACTTTCCAGTGCGGGGTTGTATGCCTCGGTCACGTTGATGCCTTTGGCTTTGAGCCAACAATCTGGTTCAGCAGCAACAACGGGTCTCCTGATTATGCTGGCTGCGATGGGATGGGTGATTGGCGCTGCATTCTGTGGCAGTAAATTGTCCCGAACAGGCTATTTATATATGGCACTTTTCGGTATGTTTTTGCTGGCGGCAGGCGCATTTCTGGTCATTCCTGCCCTGGGGCATCATATGATCGTGCTGGTGGCTGTTGCACTTCTGTTGATCGGGCTGGGGATGGGTTTTACGGCCACTACTACGCTGGTTTTTACACAAAATACAGCACCTGCCGACCGCCTGGGAGCATGGACGGCAACGGTGCAGTTTCTGCGTAATTTGGGGGCTGCATTAGGTGTAAATGCCCTGGCGGCAATACAGCTCCATTTGTCTGGTATTCATGCTTTTCAGGTGTGCTTTGGTATTTTAGGGGTGAGTATGTTGACAGGTTTATGTTTTACGCTGTTGCTACCCCGCACATACCCGAAAAAATAAGTATTTGGTGAAATTAGTGGATCAAACAACAAATTACGATGCATTGGTCATTGAACGAGTTCTGGACCGGGTGGCGGAAGAAGAAAATTTGCCCCACAGCCATCCGCTGGGGCAATTCGTTTTGGTCAATCATGGGGTACTTTACGGGCATACGCCAGATCAACAGTGGTTGCTTAAGCAAGGCATGGCAGTGTGGATACCGCCTGATAAGATACATTGGGGAAGGGCCTATAACCGTGTTGATCTGACCGTTTTCTACATTACCCCGGAGCTGTGTTGTTTGCCTGCTTCCCAAATAAAGCCGCTGGATTCTTCATTACTTATCGTAGCGTTATGCGAGAGGCTGGCGAATGTTAAGCAGCCTCTTACACCGGCACGTCGCAACAGTATGCTACAAATGCTGTTTGAAGAGATAGAAGAACAGCCTGAAAGCAATCTGTCTTTGCCGCTACCGAAAGATAGTCGCCTTAAAAAGGTCACCTGTAGTCTAATAGATAACCCGGCCCAGCGGCGTAGTCTGAGTGAGTGGGGGAGTCTGGTTGGGGCAACAGAGCGTACGCTGGCTCGTTTATTCCGCAAAGAAACCGGGATGCGTTATACCGAATGGCATAATCGTCTACTCCTTACAGTGGCCTGGCAAGGGTTGGCTAATGGGCTTTCTAACGGCCAGATCTCTGCAATGTTAGGCTTCTCTTCCGGCGACTCTTTTGGTCATTGGTTCCGGCGGGTAGCCGATAATTGCCCTGGGAGGGTTCGGAAATGTTTGCAGGACTCTCCCTTGCTTAAGGTTGATTAATCAGAACAAGGCAAATTGACCGTTTCATTCTATAAGTTGTTTTTTTTGAACATTCCTGTCATTTCGTTTCTCACGTACTGTATGGCGCAATGCTCATATAAGTGGAGAAAATGATGTTAAGTTACGATATTACTAAAGTACTGCATGCACTGGCAGCTGTCTCTGCGACTGGTCCATTGTTGTTTTCCCCCTGGCTTTCTGCACGTTTAAAACGTTGCCAGGGGGACAACAAAAACCTGCTGCTAAAAGGCTTGAGTGTGGCTGATACCTATTACAATATCGCAGGCTGGGTACTTATACTGAGTGGCGTAGCCATGTTTTGGTTACAAGACTGGTATCGAGTGTTTCAACTATGGTTCATCCTCAGTGTATTGGTATTTATCATTGATTCAGTTGCGGAAAAACGTTTACGCGATCCAGCTAACAAGGCGTTGGCAACACTCCAGCCCGGTGAGCTCGGTTGGGATGAAAACACTGCTCTTTTACATAAGGCGGTGATTATTCAAATGGTATGTACTTCGTTGATCCTTCTTATCATGCTGCTACACAGCCAGTTACAGATAAACCTGTTGGCGCTGAATCCATTCGCTCATTTGCCTGGCTAAATTTAAGTACTGTGGCTGGATGTAAGTTATTTACGTCCAGTATTCGTCATGGAAAGGAATAGCTGCCCTGAGTAATATTTGATTTTTGTGCAGAGGAACGTAGTAACAACTGTCTACGCTTCGTTATCTGAGATATGCCTGATTAGCGTTTTCTGAATATCTCACGGGAGGGCTGCTATCCTGACATTCTGAGGGCATATGCCTTTTATTTTGGGCTTTTATACACACCATAGTGGAAGTCATCACAGCATAATATTCTGGTAATGGTATTTACCGGAACAAGGGGGCTTGCGGTGCCATTAAGGGTGATGGCCCATTGCCACTGGGTAATTACTGGATTCTGATGCAGGTGCCTTGTATGCGTTCCCTTATGGCTCGGGGTTGGGTTGAGGTAGTAGCCAATGGCTCAAACGCTTGCCCGTAGGGTCGCAAAAAAATATTTTTCTTAATTATTATTTTTGCCGTAGCTCGGATTCTTGCTAATCCTGAAATCTATATTAACCACACCCTTGCAAGTAAATTCGCCCTGCTTATTAGTGGCGATGTAAATGCAGAATCGAACTATGATGCTTATTTCTATATTGATGTTTTCTCTGTATTAATTATTACTACAGGGATATACATTATAGTAATGAAGCTGATCAATAAAATAAGGGCGAAATAATATTCCAATCCTTCCGTATATTTGGCTCAAAGATGACGGCGGTGCAGATATCAAAGGGACTGTAGATGTTCAAGATCGTGAAGGATGTGTGGAGATTAAAGACTCGATCAAGTTCAAAGATATGACGTATATCCAACCGTAAAGACTGGTGGAGCGCATCGAGTAAGGGGCTGAAACTGCCTACTGGAAAGTTTTGACACTCGGACGGTCAATATGATGAAGGCAAGATCCGCAAGATCCACCTGGAACTGGGAGGAAAGTCTGCTGCGCTGGCTGGTGAGTCCGCAAAACATGCACCTGTCCGGTGAGGGAGATACGTACATGATGGGGAATCAGCAGCGGCAAGGAACAGGGATTTATACCGGCATTAAGCAGGCGCTGAGCGGTCTTAGTGCGCTTTTGTCAATCAGCAACCGCAGCAGGCTCAGTCAGCGCCACGAAATCCGCAGAATGAACCACCGATGGCTTTTGACGATGACATACCGTTCCTTGGGCATGGTTATGGCAGTTGTCGAAAAGCCATTCACGCTATTTCATAACATAATCAATGAGTTATCTATTCTTGGCACCAGTTTGACTGGCGATTTTTTATTCAGGATAATCGTGCGTTAAGTGAGGTAAATTATTTATGCCGGTTATACTCAGGCTAAACGGATTAAAATTTTTCTTTTACTCGAACTACGGTAATCCGCGTGAGCCTGCCCATATTCATATCCGTAATGCAGCAGGCGAAGCAAAATTTTGGACTGATGGGGCGGTTAAAGTAAGCCGGAATGATGGTTTTGATACCCGTACAATCCGGGCATTAACAAAAATGATAGAGCACAATCAGACATTGTTTGTGGAGGCCAGGAATGACTATTTCAGCTAAGAATGTGAAATTTGACGAAACCACGATGTGGGTTGAGTTAAGTGATGGCCGGGTTATGGGGATCCCTCTGGTGTGGTTTCCCAAACTGTTAAACGCCTCTGAGCAGGATCGTTGTGAATATGAGTTCAGTAAGCGTGGCATACACTGGGATTCTCTTGATGAGGATATTTCCATTGATGGATTACTTGCTGGCAAGGGAGATATAACACACAGCCCTCATCATGTAGCCTGAGCTGTACGTTCAAGGCGACGGGTTTTCATATGACGATTTTCTTTGATAAATGATGATGGCAAGCGACAAGCACTACGCCATCACAACTTGGTTAGCACGGAATAGATACACCTGTGAGCTCTTCGCTTTTATGCCAAAGCTCATCAGCCGCATTTGGATCAATTGCATAGGCTTGGACACCCGTACCCCGATTGGTTCGATCTTCAGTAGCCAGATTGGGGAAGTCGCTGTCAGGCAATACAGATGTGATATCAGCGTCAGCACAAAATACCCCTCCCTTACTTTTGAGTTGTGGACTGACTGCACACCAGACATGGGTCGCGGCTCCTTGCGATATAGACTTGAGATCACGGGCCAGGTCAACAACTGGTCTGCCGTTCGAATCGATAAACCCGGTCTTTTTCAGCATTTCAACCCCAACATGAGTACCTAGATTTGTTCCCGCAATTCCCCCTGGATGAAGTGCAAAGGCACGGATGCCATAATCCTTACCTCGTCGGTCAAGGCCTACAGCAAAGAGTATGTTGGCCGTTTTCGACTGACCATAGGCTTTGAAAGCATCGTAGTCACGGTGAACAAAATTAATGTCTTCAAAAACGACAGGTGAGAATCGGTGTCCAGCAGATGAAACTGATACTACTCGGGCACCACCTGCTCGCTTTAATGCTGGCCAGAGTCGAATGGTTAACCGGAAATGGCCGAGATGGTTAGTAGAAAATTGAAGCTCATTACCTTGTGTGTCCCGCGTCAGTTCAGGCAGTGCCATTATCCCTGCATTGTTTATGAGCAGATGGAGCGGCAGACCTGTCTCTACAAAGTCTCGTGCAAAATTATCGATAGAGTCAGGATGAGTAAGATCCATTGGCTGGACTTCCATGCCGCCACCAACATTGTTGATGGCTTTACGCGCACGTTCGACATTGCGCGCAGGCACGATAACTCTGGCACCTGCGGAGGCTAGTGTACGGGCTGTTTCAAGCCCGAGGCCTGAGTAGCCTCCGGTGACAATAGCGACCTTTCCAACCAAGTTAACACCCTTGATAATGTCAACAGTTGTGGAAGCCCGACTAAAGCCTGAACCGATGGATTCCTGAGGTGTATTCATTGTTATCCCTCCTATTCCTCATAAAAGCTGATTTGAAAATGGGTTCATCAGTAAATGGCATCCAAAAAGCCGATTAATGCGCTGTTTGTTTGTTCTGGTGCCTCAAGCTGAGGCCAGTGCCCTACGTCTGGCAACACAATAAATTCGCGTAAATCAGTAAGGACGTGCTGTAGTATTTCTGTCGTTACAGGGTGCAGCTCATTCAGTCCATCTGCTGCGCCAATGATAAAAAAAGATGGGACCTGAATTCTGCATCCAGCAAAGGCCGGCATCATGTCGATATAGGATTCCAATGCACGGTAGTAATTCAGTGGACGATGAAATCCATTCTTTTTAAATTGGTCGATCATCAAGGCGAAATCGGTAGGTTCAACAAATCTTGGTCGCTTTACCGGAGTAGGTCTAAGTAGTCCTCGGTTGATATCCATAGGATGCCAGCGCTCTCCTTTTGGAGCCTCTGCTGACGTCCAATAGAAAGCCGCCGGGATCGTATTTTTGGCATCAGCCCATTCATTGTCTGCGGCAGGGCTCATTTGTCGAAACATGTAGAAATCATGCTGTCCTTTTTCCCGTAATTCAGACAGAAAATTCCCACCGTCAAAATCAAAGGGCGGCACACTCAAGCCAAAAACTGCCCGGAATCGATCAGGCCGGATGAGTGCGGCTGTCCAGGCAGCCACAGCCCCAAAATCATGGCCAACCAATGTCGCTGTCTCGCAATTCATGTGATTAAGAATGGCGACAAGATCACCTACGATATTCAATGCTGTATATGCTGATGCTTCGTCTGGGCCACTACTCTCCCCATATCCTCGCATGTCTAATGCGATTGCCCGATAGCCTGCATGGGCGACAGCGTTCATTTGCTGACGCCAGCTACGCCATGTGTCAGGAAATCCATGACAGAACAGCACCGCGGATCCCTCACCACATTCAACAACGTGCAGCGATACACCATTTACGGCAATATGATGCTCTCTCATATGTCCCCCATCATTCAGAGAGTCGGTCTGGCGTAAGTACAGTTCGTCCATCAACTGTCGTACCAGGAAAAGCAAGCATTGGTGCCAGAGTTTTATTATTTTCAGCAGGGAAATTCAGTCGCGGTTTAGAAACTCCAGTTAACCTGCTGATCTGCCCGGAGGATAGCGTTACATCAAGAGAATCAAGATTAGCTTTGAGCTGATCAAGTCGCCTTGCACCAATAAGTGTCGAAGTAACTTCATCAAGCATGGCAAACGATTCTTCTGGGCTTGCGCCCCAGCTGAAATCTTCACCAAAAGTCATAGTGCCCAAGCAATACGAGCTGACGCGTAAACCAGAACGACCGAGTGTTACGAAATGATTAAGAGGCATGCTAAATCTCCGAGACGAGTGAGTTATTGCATGATAGACTCATGAATATGTACTAAGAATATCCATAAGTTCATTTTTTATGCGCGATAGTTCAAACTTTCAATCCGACCCTCTTTCAGATCTCCTGGATTTTCTTCAGGCTCACTGCCAACTTTCTGGGCAGTTAATAGCGGGCGGCGCATGGGCGCGTCGTTTCACGAATCTGGATGCAATTAAGTTTTGCGCTGTAACTGACGGGAGTTGCTGGTATTCCATTGATGGGATGTCCGAGCCAGCCCGACTAGATGAAGGTGATGTATTGATCACGAATGGGACACGGACATTGACACTGGCCAGTACCGCAGAACTTGTTCCTGAGGCAACCAGTACATCTGTTGTCCAGGACGGCAATGACCAATATCGGCTCGGTGAGGGCAGCGACTTTACCATGCTTGGCGGTATGATCCAGATTGATGCTGAACGACAGACACTGCTCCTCAATGGTCTGCCGCCGCTTATACATGTACGGGGCGTAAGCGATGAAGCCAAACCTATTGCATGGTTGCTTGGGCAACTTGTGATTGAAATGAAGAGTGCACGACCAGGTCGATTGACAGCTATATCAGGATTAGCTCAGCTGTTATTTACTCAAACCATTCGGGCCTATTTGGCACACGCACCGGATAGTGATGAAGGCTGGCTTAAAGGCTTCGGTGATCCACGGTTAGTCATTGTGCTTAGTAGCATTCATAGTGAACCGTCAAGGAATTGGGGGCTTGAAGAACTGGCGAAAAAGGCTGGGATGTCGAGAACATCTCTCGCAGTTCGATTCCGCAAGATGATTGGCGTGCCTCCGCTTACTTATCTGACACAATGGAGAATGTACCTTGCAAGACGTGAGCTTCGGGCGGGAGCCTCAATTTCCGAGGCCGCAGCCTCGGTTGGTTATACTTCTGACAGTGCATTCAGCAATGCATTCAAACGCGTGATGTCTGTTGCCCCTGCCCAATACAGGAAAGCAGCTCAGGACGAAATAAGCAATTCACAAGTATCGTGCAAAGATAGCACTCCTGACTTCTAAGAGAACTGATCCAATTACTAGAATATGAATTGATATCGTTACAGTAGTCACTTTGTATCTATCTTTATAATTATTCTTCAACATCTATTCTTTTAGCTGTGAAAAAGATCTTAGTCTGATGACTCATCGAAGATATCCGGAAAAGTCCGCATGTCCTCTGTGCAGCGGGTTTCCAGAATATCTGCGTAGATTTCTGTTGTTCTAAGTTCGCTGTGACCAGGCAATTTGGAAAGGGAATAGATGTCCAGGCCACGGGCAAGTTGGTTTACTGCAAAGGTGCACATTGTCCAGAAAACGAACGCGCGTCAGGGCATCTTTAATATGAAACCCCGATACAGAAAGTGCTGTATTCATCAACTGATTCACTTCTGGTGAAGCCATTGTCAGGAAATAGCCCGAAAATCGGTTACCACCTGTATATATGTCCAATTTCTTCCCTCGGATCGTGGTACACCAAGAAATATACGGTAGCACGCCATATCAAGCCACAAAGCCTCGTTTTGCCTCTACAGACAAATCACTGCGAATACAGCCTATATATGGAATAACTTGCACCCCTGTGGGTAATTTATTCGCTGGAGCCCTAAGGCCACCAGTTGAAAAAGCGTTCAGCAAATGGTTTTATTAATAATTATTCACTATTGCTGCATAAGGCCAGATACGTTGTCACTAAAGTCTGCAGAATGGTTTAGCCGAAATGGCATAGAGTGTTCGCGGGTCAGAGCCTGTAATTCGGGCTTTCCGAAACATCTTCACGATGAATATGTCATCAGTGCAAACCTGACGGGGGTAGAGGAAATCTGGCTGGCAGGGAAAACCGCCTATGTTAAAAGTGGTCAGGTTACCTTATATAATCCGGGAACCATTCAGGCTTCGCGTTTTGAGACTCAAGCCGTGGAATTCATCAGTGTGCACATACCCCAGGCAGTGATAAAAATGCTTGCAGATGAGGACAATCTCAATAGCCCTCATGAAGCACCTGTTCTGCGAGAAGGCATAATCAATAACAGTCGCCTGTTTGACGCGCTGTACCGTTTTGCAACATCAGCCCGACTGGAGTGGGGCATGGATGAGGAGCAGGAACTGATTTTACTTTGTGGTGAGCTGCTTGAGACGCCAGCTCTACTTCAGAGATCTGACGAACAGAAAATCTATCTTGTTATCGAGTATTTGCGGGAGCACCTCAGCGTAAAACCGCAGCTGGAGATGCTCGCGCAGCTGGCGGGGATGAGCAAATATCATCTTGTTCGCTTCTTTACCCGGCATACAGGTATGCCGCCTCTGCAGTATCATATGCAGCTTCGTCTGCACCATGCCCGCGACTTGCTTCGCAGAAACGTGCATCCTCTTGATGCGGCGATAATGCTGGGATTTTACGATCAGAGTCATTTCATTAATGCATTTCGCAAAGTGATGGGAACAACCCCCCATCACTATGCTTCGCAGGTCAGATCAGGTAACCATAAACTCCCTGTACCCTGACACAATCACGTAAAGCGCAAAATAGCTGAATATGAGCGCTGACGCTATGTAGGAATATTTAAGCAGGCGTTGACCAAGCAGTCTGCCTCCAAAACTTCCAACCAGGCACAAGACACAGGTCCAGAACATTCCTGCGATGAAAAAGCCACTTAGAAACCAGGACGTTGCCGTAACGCTATGCTGGCTCATCCGGGATATCAGCGCACCACCTACTGTCGCAAACCACAGAATGGCCGTGGGGGAGGACATGGCAAGCACCACGCCCCGGCCAAATTCACGCAGCAGCGGGCGATACTGATGGGTTTCGCTCACGTTAAGCTCCGAAGCTTTCCTGAAAGCGGCAATCAGCATTTTGCCGGCGAACCACAGAAGCATCGCGCCACCGCCAATCCATAGTATCCAGCGTACGGCTTCATACTGAAGCAGTACGGCCATTCCCGCCAGCGCCAGTAATGCATATGCCAGGTCACCCACACAAGTCCCCATTCCCAGCCAGAAACCATGAAAATATCCGCGTTGCATGGCAAGGGTAATCATGGCGATATTGGCAATTCCGATGTCAAGACAAAGCGAAAGGCTCAGTAAGAAACCATTTGAAAATTCGATCATAACGTAAAGCCTTTAATCTTCTGGTCGTACTCGATCATGTCAACAGTTTTACCCAGCCGGTTCAGCAGTAGATCCGCCTCTTCACGCTGATGATGAGGTGAATAGCATTGCAGGAATGCAAGGGCTGCCTCTGTATCACCCTGCAATACAGAGCGTGTCATTGCTGTTAACCCAAACCAGGCGGAATAATGCTGCGCGCGAGACTTACCAACCCATGTCGACATGTAACCTATTCCCTGCACCAACTCCTGTTCATCCAGCCCTGCTATTTGCGGGAGAAGTTCTTTTGCTGTGCTGGCGTCAGAGAGGATTACTGCACGTAACTGCAACGCTTTGCAGGTATCCGGGTCGTCAAATTCCTGAGCAAGCTTGAAACAAATAATACTGAGCTTTTCTTCAACAGACTGAAGCAGCGTACTCCCGGTCCGTGTGGAAACCGGGTGAATATGACTGGCCGCCTCTGCAAGACGCGTAGCCTGGTGGATAAGGTCCAGCGCAGCGGGCGAAAGTGAGTCAGGAGGAGGGATATCCATCATGTGGATATGGTATGAGTCAGCAGCGGGCCAGAACGGTGTCGTAAACATGAAATTCCCTTCCATTATCAGTAGCGAGAGGTTTACTTAACCATTGCATCTGTAATCGGTATTGGAAGGAATTGCGCGAAGGGGTCAGAAAGAACGGTAGCCCTGATGAAAAGGCCTGACAGAAGTCTGAATGATGTGCAGATGCTACTCGGTCATTCCAGCTTTGCAGTGACTCTGGAATATGTGGAGGCCAACATGGAAACCAGAGACGTAACCTTGAAGCTGCATATGCCGCTTAGAAGTAATCCCAGGACAAATTTATAAGGGATTGATATCTAAACGGGAAGAAATGGCGACTTTTTCCTTTACAAATCGTTGACAGAGTAGCGATGAGAAGTTTAATACCTGTAACTGAAAATGTTTGGACGTGAAAAATCCGAATGATGCACGAACATCATCCGGATTCTTAATCCCTAAACCCTCAGATGCAGAACAACTTCATTTCACCCAGCACGATGATTAGTCCGGGACTTTGTCTTGCCCGTTAAGGATCTCATTTCTTAACGAACAGGCTCTGAATAAGTGGTGCCCGGACTCGGACTAGCGCCTTCAGGCGTTGAACAGCGCGCCTGCCGCGCTGGCCCCGAAGGGGTGAGCCGTTTACGGCGAATAATCGAACGGAGTTCGATGAAGAGTCCGGCTTCAGAAAAGCAAAAACCCAGCCACAGGCTGGGTTCTCTGAAGAAGTGGTGCCCGGACTCGGAATCGAACCAAGGACACGGGGATTTTCAATCCCCTGCTCTACCGACTGAGCTATCCGGGCAACGGGGCGCATTAAACCGTAAAGGCCGCAGGGCGTCAACGCCTTTATCACAAAAACGCGGCAAATATTATCTGATTGCCTGCTTTTTGTGCATGGCGAGACAAAAAGTGTCCGGTCAGGTGAGGGCACCAGCCTGGCGGCACTGTGCAAAGCGCAAAATATCCTGCGCCAGTCTGGCTGCGGTATCCACATCTTCCTGGTGGCGTTTAACTAACAGTTTGCTCAGGCAGCCCTCCAGAACCAGTTCCATTTGGTCTGCCACCATTGCCGGGTCGTCCACATCCAGCCGGTTGAGCAGCGTATGAGTATATTCCCAGGCGGCTCGTTTTTGTTCCGTTGCCAGTTGGTGGATAGGGTCCTCTGCATCCGGCCAGAAACTGCAGGCAGCAATAAACAGGCAGCCTGGGTAACGTTGTTGTGCCACACACTCAGTCAGTGTTTTATAGCGTGCCAGCAGTTTTTGCTCATCAGACAGCGTGTCATCCAGCAGCAGCTGGCGGCGGTGCGTTTCAATTTGCTGGCTGTGGTAACGCAGCGCATCGTAGATAAGGGCTTCTCTGTTGGGCCAAAAAAGTTGCAGTGACTCAACGGTTTTACCTGTTTCACCGGCTACATGATCCAGTGTGATAGTTGCCAGCCCTTCACGCTCCATCACCAATAGCGCCGTTTCCAGTACAGCTTCACGTTGCACGCAATAACCCTCCATCACTGTTCATTATTGTCAATTGTTGTTGACCCGGGCAGTTTCTGCAAATGGCGAATAAACTCCGGTGGCTCCATAAATCCGGTGACTCGCAGGTTATCGAGGGGCTGGCCTTGTCCGTCAAAAAACAGGATGGTTGGTAGCCCCAGTACCTGGTGTGCGGCCAGCAATGCCTGGTTTTGTGGTGAATTGTCTGTGACATCCACCTTAAGCAAATGTACCTGTTTCAGTGCCCGCTGTACGCCAGGATCACTGAAGGTGTATTTATCAAACTCTTTACAGGCAACGCACCAGTCGGCGTAAAGATCGACCATGACAGGTTGCCCCGGGTGCTGCGCAAGGTAATACTGCAGCTCGCTATTATCTTTTACTGGCTGAAAGACCAGGTGATTTGCGGATGTGGACTGAGGCGCACCAAATACCCAGTCCTGTAACGGCCGGGCACACACTAAAGCGGCACCTAATAACAGGATTTGCACTGCCCGTATCGCCGGGTGCTTAACTGCCAGCAGAGTAATAAAGCCCCAGGAGAAAAATGCCACACCCAATAACCCCCACAGGCGGGGCTCCCACACACCGGGCAAAATGCGGGATACCAAAAAGACCGGTAGCGCCAGGATAACAAAGCCGAATGCCACCTTAACCTGTTCCATCCAGGGGCCACTTTTGGGTAACAGGCGCCGCCCAAAGAGCGCGACCGCCACCAGAGGTAGCCCCATACCTGTGGCATAGCACCACAAGGTTAGCCCGCCAAGGGGCAGGTTCCCGCTTTGGGCGATGTACAGCAGAATGGCACTAAGTGGTGCGGTAGTGCAGGGGGAGCAAATCAGCCCGGCAATGGCTCCCATAGCCAGTACACCAGGGGCTGACCCACCTTGCTGGCGGTTACTTAACAGTGCCAGGCGGGTTTGCAATGAGCCGGGTAGTTGCAGGCTGAATACCCCAAACATGGATAATGCAAGCAGGATAAACACCGCGGAAATAATGCTTAATACCCAGGGGCTTTGCAGCGCGGCCTGGAAAGGCAAACCTGCAGCCGCCACACCCAGTCCCAGCAGCGTGTAGGTGAGGGCCATGCCCTGTACATACAACAATGCCAGCCACAGTGTACGGCGCTGTGATAATTGCCCGTTACCCACAATAATGCCGGAAACCAGGGGATACATGGGTAACACGCAGGGAGTGAAAGCAATTCCCACGCCAATCAACAATGCCCAGAGTGGAGAGAACGGGCTGCCTGCATGTGGTGAAGGTGGCGAACTTTCCCCGGTAAACTGTGCGGCCGCGTTTGTTTGCTGGCCGGGGTTATTGCCCTGAACGGCAGGTGGCGTTGATGACGGTGCCACGGCACTGAGTGGAATATCCTGGCTTTCGGGTGGGTAGCAAACACCACGGTCAGAACACCCTTGCCAGGTAACGGTAATATGCGCCGTATGGCTGGCTTGCTGTAATGTCACAGGCAGCGTGAGTTGCTGGCGGTAGACTTCGCTGTCGCCAAAAAATTCATCGTGATGGGATTCACCCTGAGGGAAAGTCACTTCGCCGAGAGTGGCCTCTGTCGGCGTCAGTTTTATCTGTTTCTTATACAGATAAAATCCTGGTTTTATCTGCCAGTGCAACATCAAATGCTGTTGCTGTTGCTGAAAATCGAACTGAAATGCCTTGCTGGCAGGGACAAAATTATTGGTGCTCTGGTTATCAAACAACCCGGCGAACACCGGGCTGCTGAACAGACAGAGGATCAGGACAAAGATGCGTTGAGCCATGAAAGGTATTCTTTATCGCCATCGGTTACCGGCAAAACAAGTAACTCTGGGGTTTGGTATGGGTGGTGGTTTTTTAAACAAGCCAGTAAAGCTGGCTGGTGTTGTGAATTGGTTTTCAGAATCAACTGCACTTCATATTCTTGCTCCAGTTTACCTTCCCAGTAATACATGGACGATGCGCCAGGCAGAATGGTGACACAGGCTGCCAGCTTTTCAGCTAAAACTTGTGCAGCCAGTTCCTGGGCTGTGGCTTCATCGGGTGCGGTACACAGTACGACTACAGCGTCTGTTGTTGCCATGGATGAACCTCTGGTTAACCAAAACCATGACTATAACACGATGCTGAGATAAGCGAGTGGCCGGGCCTGCCAGAGGCCCGGAATTTGAGTTGTTTTACAGAATAAGCCCGCCAAAAATAAAACTGAGAATGACACACAGGATAATGGCTACCACACCAGGCACCAGGAAGGGGTGGTTAAACACATATTTCCCGATACGTGTGGAACCCGTGTCGTCCATTTCCACAGCAGCCAGTAACGTTGGGTAAGTGGGCAACACAAACAACGCAGAAACCGCGGCAAAAGAGGCCACCGCCGCCAGTGGGCTGACGCCAAGCATTAAGGCGGCGGGCATCAATGCTTTAGTGGTTGCGGCTTGTGAGTAAAGCAGGGTTGCGGCAAAAAACAACACCACAGCCAGTAACCATGGGTAGTTCTGCAGCAAACCACCAGCCAGATGCTGGATATCCTCAATGTGGCCTTTGACAAAGGTATCGCCCAGCCAGGCGACACCCAGCACACAAATACAGGCGCTCATACCAGATTTAAATGTACTGGCATTGAGGATCTCGCTTGTATTGGCTTTACACGTCAGGCAAATCAAGGTGGCGACAGTTAGCATAAACACCACAATGGCTTCATTACGTGGCAACACCGGGTTGTCAATTAACCCAACGGTTGGACTGATGGCGGTGGCATACAGAACCACCGCAACGATCCCGATAAGAAACAGCATTACGGCACGTTTTGCATGGGGCTTCAGGACAATCTTACTGGCACCACGCAGGACGATTTCCCCTCTTGCGAGTTTCTCCTGGTATACCGGGTCATCTTTCAGTTCTCCCCCCAGGAAGTTACACAATACCGCCGTCAGCATAACGGCGACAAAAGTGACGGGGATACACACGGCCAACAGTTGCAGGTAACTGATACCCAGTGGTTCCAGTATCCCTGCGAAGAACACCACTGCTGCGGAAATGGGTGACGCAGTAATGGCGATTTGTGATGCGACAACGGCAATAGAAAGAGGGCGGGAAGGGCGAATACCTTGTTCTTTCGCCACTTCAGTAATCACTGGCATGGTTGAGAACGCAGTATGCCCGGTACCGGCCAGAATGGTCATCAGCCAGGTCACCATGGGGGCAATGAAGGTAATGTATTTGGGATGACGGCGCAGTAACTTCTCCGCCAGACTGACGAGGTAATCCATACCTCCGGCGACCTGCATAGCGGCGATAGCTGCAATGACCGCCATAATGATTTCAATCACATCAAAGGGAATAGCACCCGGAGGGACCTGGAAAAACAGGGTCAGAACCAGTACACCCAGCCCACCGGCAAAACCGATGCCGATACCTCCGAGCCGGGCACCCAGATAAATCGCCGCCAGGACAATAACAAGTTGTGCTCCAAACATAGGGTCTTCCTTGGTTAGTTAGGTTTAAGATAAGAAAATGTTATGACATTGTTCACTCCAAAATAAAAAGGCACGCCAGAGACGTGCCTTTTTGTTGGGTTATAGCCGGTACTTATTGTTCGCTTTCATCGGTGTACCTTTTGGCTTTATACGCCGGATGCATCAGATTGTTGACGGAGAAGATGTCATCCAGTTCCGCTTCTGTCAGCAAGCCACGTTCCAGTACTACTTCACGGACACTTTTGCCAGTTTCAGCACAGATTTTACCGACGATATCGCCGTTGTGGTGGCCGATGAACGGATTGAGGTAGGTGACAATCCCGATAGAGTTATAAACGTAGCTTTCACACACCGCTTTGTTGGCGGTGATGCCATTGACGCATTTTTCCAGCAGGTTGTAGCAGGCGTTGGTCAGAATATGAATGGATTCAAACATTGCCTGACCTATTACCGGTTCCATAACGTTAAGTTGTAATTGCCCGGCTTCTGATGCCATGGTGACGCAGGTGTCGTTGCCAATAACTTTGAAGCACACCTGGTTGACCACTTCTGGCACCACGGGGTTGACCTTGGCAGGCATGATTGATGAACCCGCCTGGAGTTCTGGCAGGTTTATCTCGTTCAGCCCGGCGCGTGGGCCTGAAGAGAGCAGACGCAGGTCATTACAGATTTTGGATAGTTTTACAGCCAGGCGTTTCAGTGAGCTGTGCACCATAACGTAAGCCCCACAGTCTGACGTGGCCTCAATCAGGTCTTCCGCCGGAACACAAGGCAGATTGCTCACTTCCGCCAGCTTTTGTACAGCCAGTTGCTGGTAGCCATCAGGTGTGTTCAGGCGTGTACCGATAGCTGTGGCTCCGAGGTTGACCTCCAGCAGTAACTCACCGGTACGCAGCAGGTTTTTGGTTTCTTCGTTGAGCAATACATTGAACGCGTGGAATTCCTGGCCCAGAGTCATAGGCACTGCATCCTGCAACTGGGTGCGGCCCATTTTCAGGATGGTTTCGAACTCAACTGCTTTGTTCTGGAAGCCTTCTCCCAGCTGGTGAATGGCATCGACTAATTTGATAAGTGACGCATAAACGGCAATTCGGAAACCAGTGGGGTAGGCATCATTGGTGGACTGGCATTTGTTGATATGGTCGTTAGGGTTCAGGTACTGATATTCCCCTTTTTGGTGACCCATCAGTTCAAGCCCAATATTGGCGATTACTTCATTGGTATTCATGTTAACGGATGTGCCTGCGCCGCCCTGAAACACATCGACAGGGAACTGATCCATGCATTTACCGTTGTTCAGCACTTCATCGCAGGCCGCTATAATGGTGTTAGCAATGCTGCGCGGAATGGTTTTCAGCTCTTTGTTTGCCAGCGCCGCCGCTTTTTTCACCATGACCATACCGCGAACAAACTCGGGGATGTCGCTGATTTTATTGTTGCTGATGTAGAAGTTCTCAATCGCTCTGAGCGTGTGTATACCGTAGTAGGCCTCTGCCGGCACTTCCCTGGTACCTAACAAATCTTCTTCAATACGAATGTTGTTTAGCATGTTGAATCAACCTTTTTTTCGTGTTCAGGCGAACATGGATAAAAAATACACACAAACGATATGTGGTTATTCCATCGCGTAACCGACGATTATGTCCATTTTGGCTACGTGGTTAACATGATATGCTGATCATAGCCGATTGCCGTAATCTCGATCACTTATTATCTGTGAATTTCCATTACAGTTACTAATATGTGAAATAGCTCACCGCTCCTAAACTTTTCATAAAAAAAACACACTGACGATTGATTTTTGCGCTCAGGCCCCCACTTTTGATTACAGGGTTAATGTGTCCCACTTCATTCTATGCAGGTAGTGTAACTGCCTGACCTCTTACAGGAGCCATTGTGCGCTGGATACCGTTTCTTGCCTTCTTTCTCTATGTGTATGTAGAGATCTCTATCTTTATTCAGGTTGCCCATGTGCTGGGAGTTCTGCTGACGCTGATTCTGGTGATTTTCACTTCAGTGGTTGGCATGTCTTTGGTGCGTAACCAGGGCTTTAAAAACCTGATGCTGATGCAGCAACGTATGTCAGCAGGTGAAAGCCCTGCGGCTGAAATGATCAAAAGTGTTTCACTGATTATTTCTGGCCTGCTGTTGATACTGCCCGGGTTTTTCACCGATTTCCTCGGGTTGTTACTCCTGCTTCCTCCCGTTCAGAAACATCTGACAATGAAATTAATGCCCCATTTACGGTTTAGCTGGATGGGCGGCAATTTTAATGGCCCAGGCCAGGGCGGGCAGACATTTGATGGCGAGTTCCAGCGTAAAGATAATTCGTCAGACCGCCTTTCAGACCACGATCGTGATGAGCGATAAAAAAATCTGAAAATTTTTTCTTTCTCCCCTTGAAGGGGAGAAAGAACATCCCCATCTCTCTGGTCACCAGCCGGAGAAGGTGAACCGGCATAACCCCTAAAACTGATACGGACTTTCTCAAAGGAGAGCTATCAATGAAAATTCGTCCATTGCATGATCGTGTGATCGTCAAGCGCAAAGAAGTTGAATCTAAATCAGCTGGCGGCATCGTTCTGACTGGCTCTGCCGCGGGTAAATCAACTCGTGGTGAAGTTTTGGCTGTGGGCAATGGCCGCATCCTGGAAAATGGTGAAATGAAACCTCTGGATGTGAAAGTGGGTGACATCGTAATTTTCAACGATGGTTACGGCGTTAAAGCTGAGAAGATCGACAATGAAGAAGTGTTGATCATGTCTGAATCCGACATCCTGGCAATTGTTGAAGCGTAATTACCACGCGCGATAACACTGAACGAACGAATTTAAGGGAAAATAGAAATGGCAGCTAAAGACGTAAAATTCGGTAATGACGCCCGTGTAAAAATGTTGCGTGGCGTGAATGTCCTGGCAGACGCAGTAAAAGTTACCCTGGGTCCGAAAGGCCGTAACGTAGTTCTGGACAAATCTTTTGGTGCACCGACCATTACTAAAGACGGTGTATCTGTAGCGCGTGAAATCGAACTGGAAGACAAGTTCGAAAACATGGGCGCGCAAATGGTGAAAGAAGTTGCCTCTAAAGCGAATGACGCTGCAGGCGACGGTACCACCACTGCAACCGTTCTGGCACAGTCTATTGTTAACGAAGGCCTGAAAGCGGTTGCTGCTGGCATGAACCCGATGGACCTGAAACGCGGTATCGACAAAGCAGTTGCTGCTGCTGTTGAAGAACTGAAAGCCCTGTCTGTGCCTTGCTCTGATTCCAAAGCTATCGCTCAGGTAGGTACCATCTCTGCAAACTCCGACGAAACCGTGGGTAAACTGATTGCAGAAGCAATGGAAAAAGTGGGTAAAGAAGGCGTTATCACCGTTGAAGAAGGCACCGGCCTGCAAGACGAACTGGACGTTGTAGAAGGTATGCAGTTCGACCGTGGCTACCTGTCTCCTTACTTCATCAACAAACCAGAAACTGGTGCTGTTGAACTGGAAAACCCGTTCATCCTGCTGGCTGACAAAAAAATCTCCAACATCCGTGAACTGCTGCCAGTTCTGGAAGCCGTAGCAAAAGCAGGCAAACCACTGCTGATTATTGCTGAAGATGTTGAAGGTGAAGCACTGGCTACTCTGGTTGTTAACACCATGCGCGGTATCGTGAAAGTGGCTGCGGTTAAAGCTCCGGGCTTCGGTGACCGCCGTAAAGCAATGCTGCAGGATATCGCTGTGCTGACTGGTGGTGCGGTGATTTCTGAAGAAATCGGCATGGAACTGGAAAAAGCCACTCTGGAAGATATGGGCCAGGCTAAACGCGTGGTTATCAATAAAGATACCACCACCATTATTGATGGTGTGGGCGATGAAGCTGCAATCCAGGGGCGTGTTGGTCAGATCCGTCAGCAGATTGAAGAAGCAACTTCTGACTACGATCGTGAAAAACTGCAGGAACGTGTTGCCAAACTGGCAGGCGGCGTAGCCGTTATCAAAGTTGGCGCCGCTACTGAAGTTGAAATGAAAGAGAAGAAAGCACGCGTAGAAGACGCACTGCACGCAACCCGTGCTGCTGTGGAAGAAGGCGTGGTTGCTGGTGGCGGTGTGGCGCTGGTGCGCGTTGCTGCGAAAATCGCTGGCCTGACTGCTGCAAACGAAGACCAGAACGTGGGTATCAAAGTTGCGCTGCGCGCTATGGAATCTCCGCTGCGTCAGATTGTATCTAATGCCGGTGAAGAACCGTCAGTGGTTGCCAACAATGTGAAAGCAGGTGAAGGTAACTACGGTTACAATGCGGCAACTGAAGAATACGGCAACATGATCGATATGGGTATTCTGGATCCAACCAAAGTAACCCGCTCTGCGTTGCAGTACGCTTCTTCTGTTGCTGGCCTGATGATCACCACTGAATGCATGGTGACTGACCTGCCGAAAGAAGATAAAGCTGATTTAGGTGCTGCTGGTGGTATGGGCGGCATGGGTGGCATGGGCGGTATGATGTAATTGCCCTGCACCTCAGGTTAGCAGAAAAAGCCCCTGGTGAATTTCACCGGGGGTTTTCTTTTTCTGGGTATGGTATAAGGTTTATCTGGTTAAATTGGCGCGATTTTTTTTACTAATGGGGAATCATATGCAGATGAAACTATCGGCCGGGTTAATTGCCATGGCTGCGTTATTGGCAGGGTGTAGCGCCAGTAATCAACTGAGTTCTGCCGGGCAGTCTGTTCGTTTTGTTGAAGATAAGCCTTCCAGTGAGTGCCAGTATCTGGGGACAGCAACAGGGGAGCAAAGTAACTGGCTGTCTGGCCAGGCTGGTAATGAAGGTGGTTCATTGCGTGGTGCAGCGAATGACCTGCGTAACAAAGCGGCTGCGATGGGCGGTAATGTGCTTTACGGTGTCAGCAGCCCAACTCAGGGCCTGATTTCCAGTTTTGTACCTACGGCCAGCGAAATGACTGGTCAGGTTTATAAATGCGCGCAGTAACTGCTTTTTGGCACCGGGCGGTAAGTGCATAAGCTCACGCTGCCCGTGTGCTGTTCTTTTTTTGAGCCTGTCTTTTTTGTGCTGACAACAAATACCCGCGTTGGCTCTATTGTTTTCGTCATCAACATTAACATTTTACCACTGGTTAATTCTCTTTTTTATTCCCGGTTACTTTTACATTTTTATTCTTCTCATCGTGCTGTTTTTGTTTGTATCAAACGCAAATTAGTTATTGCTATAATTAAGCATTAATTAAATATATAAAAATGTAAACGCAGGTTATATTTAGCTTGCTATATTTAAATTTGGCTTTATTTATCAATATATTAAGATTCCTTAAGCTTTATTTATTGTGATATTTTTCACAGCATTCAATACTTTCTACACTTAATAATAAATAAGGCTCAAGGTACTTTGTACCCCTGCCGATAACAGAAAATAGATAAAGGTGAGTGCCTGTATTTTTGCGTTTTTATTATTGATATTTAAAACCAGTTTTACACCAAAAATAAATTCATCGTTACCGGGAGGATGTATGAACATCACCAAGCGCTTGTTGCTTGCTTTTTCTCTGCTGATATTAAGTTTGATTGTTACCAATGTTATCTCAATGATTTCATTATCTAAGATAAGTGATGATGCCACCTATTTTCAGGTGAATACGTTGCCCAGTATAACGGTAATCAATAATGAAATGATGAAGATTACTGATATCCGTTCTCAGTTATACCAGCATGGATTAACCGAAGACCTGCCCGGAATGAATGCAATAAAAGCCAGCGCGGTCGCGCTTTATGATCAAGTGTATAAAGCGCACCAGCATTATCTGAATGATTTGATCTCGGATTCCCATGATGAAGCGTTGTCGAAAAAAACCATGGCAGATTTGGAGCATTTCCGCGGAGTGATGGATCAGTTCTTTAAGATTTCCGAATCCAATGACCGCGTAGCGGTCACGAAAGCGATGCGTACCGGCGGATTGGTAGCAAACCAGGTCAGCCTGCTGGCCCAGGATTTTAAAGCGCAGATAGACTATAACAACCAACTGGTGAATGAGGCCAACCAGCAAAGCAGTAGTCTGATCCACCGTTCAATGATGCTGTCTGTTTCTGCCACGTTACTGGCGACTATTGTTCTTGGCGTGTTTGGGTTGGTAACCGTGCTCGGTATTCGTCGCCGTTTGAATGAAATGAAAAGCGGTATGGTAACCATCAGTGAAAACCTGGACTTAAGCCATCGTATGTCTGCAGGCCGCCAGGATGAAATAGGTATGGCTATCACCGCATTTAATAACCTGGTTACTCGGGTTGCAGAGGCGATGGGGCAGGTACGCAGTGCTTCCCGATCAGTCAGTTCAGCCGCCAATGAAATTTCACTGGGCAATAACGAACTGTCTGCCCGCACTGAACAGCAGTCTGCTGCGGTGGTAGAAACAGCGGCAAGTATGGAAGAACTCAGCTCTACCGTTAAACAGAATGCCCAGAATGCCCATCAGGCAAGCCAGTTAGCCATTGCTGCATCAGATACTGCAACCCATGGCGGGCAGGTAGTCAGCTCTGCGGTAGCCCGCATGAAGGACATTAGCGACAGTTCTCGCCGTATTGCTGAAATTACCTCTGTCATCAATGGGATTGCTTTCCAGACCAATATTCTGGCACTGAATGCTGCGGTGGAAGCAGCCCGCGCAGGTGATCAGGGCCGCGGGTTTGCCGTAGTGGCCGGCGAAGTTCGCTCACTGGCGCAACGCAGTGCTCAGGCGGCCAAAGAGATTGAGGCCCTGATTCAGGAATCAGTTAAACATGTGGATGAAGGCGCACGCCAGGTGGACCTGGCTGGTGAAAGTATGAGTGGTATTGTGAACTCAGTAACCCAGGTAAAAGACCTGATGCAGGAAATTGCAGCCGCGTCCGATGAGCAAAACCGTGGGATTGGCCAGATTGCTCAGGCTATGACGGAAATGGATACCACGACCCAGCAAAACGCCGCGCTGGTACAGGAATCGTCTGCGGCGGCAAATAGCCTTGAAGACCAGGCAGATAAGTTGCAGCAAATGGTCAATGTATTCCGTTTGCCCGGCGCCAATCATGAACCCGCCGCGCCATCCCGCCCTCGGGCGCCACAACTGGCTGCGCCAGCCGGTGCTGGTGGGAGCGATACTGGCTGGGAAACGTTTTAACGCATAACAAGCCCGAAAGCCTGTCACGCCCTCTTTCCCGGTAGGCTGACAGGCACCTTTCACTGCCGAGGCAGGAGCCCGGCAGTGTTTTTTTGGGACTTTTCCCTGAAAGTGGCGTGAGTACAGGCAGGAACTAGTGCTGACGTAACTGTAGATCCAGTGGCGTTTTACTGGGTTCTCCACCAATTTCACGGGCCAGTTTAGGCACCAGGTAACCGGATACCATGGTGAGTAACTCGCGCATAATGGCCCGTGCTTCATCATCAGAAACCAGAAAATGAGCGGCACCCTGAACTTTATCCAGAATATGCAGGTAATAGGGCAGGATCCCGGCATCAAACAACGCATTACTGAGCTGTGCAAGAGTTTGCGCGTTATCGTTCACATTTTTGAGTAACACACTCTGGTTGAGCAATGTTACGCCTGCTGCACGTAACCGGGCCATGGCTGCACGCACGGTATCATCGATTTCCTGGGCATGGTTGATATGATTTACCAGCAGAACTTGCAGCCTTGATGCCATGATACATTCGCATAATGCAGGCGTTACCCGAGCCGGGATGACCACGGGCAGGCGGCTGTGGATACGTAATCGCTTAATATGTGGGATTGCTTCCAGGGCGGTTATTAGCCAGTTCAGTTCATGGTCTTTCGCCATGAGCGGATCACCACCAGAGAAAATAATTTCATCCAGTTCCGGGTGAGCCTCAATGTAGTCCAGCGCACTTTGCCAGTTGCGTTTGTTGCCCTGGTTTTCGGCATACGGGAAGTGGCGACGGAAACAATAACGGCAATTGACTGCACAACCGCCTTTTACCAGCAACAACGCACGGTTACGGTATTTGTGCAGTAAACCTGGAACCACACTGTGTTGTTCATCCAGAGGATCTTCACTAAATCCGGCTACGTTGGTAAATTCCTGTTGACTGGTAAGTACCTGAATCAGTAAAGGATCATTTGGGTTTCCTGGCTCCATTCGCGCCACAAATGCGCGGGGAACACGCAGAGCAAACAGCCGCCTGGCATCGCGCCCGGCTAACAATGTTTCATTAGCGTCTACATTTAAAATATTCAGAAGTTCATCGGGATCGGTTATAACATCGGCAAGTTGCGATAACCAATCTTCTCTGGAGGGGGGTTTTAGGGTTACAATGTGTGCCATTTTTTTGGCTAAGCTACCAGTTAATAATTTCAGAGGGCCTTATGGCAACTTACTATAGCAACGATTTTCGTTCTGGTCTTAAAATCATGTTAGATGGCGAACCTTACGCAGTTGAAGCCAGCGAATTCGTTAAACCAGGGAAAGGTCAGGCTTTTGCGCGTGTTAAGCTGCGTCGTCTGTTGACCGGTACCCGTGTAGAAAAAACTTTCAAATCTACTGATTCCGCTGAAGGTGCTGATGTTGTCGATATGAACCTGACTTACCTGTACAACGACGGTGAGTTCTGGCACTTCATGAACAATGAAACCTTCGAACAGCTGTCTGCTGATGCGAAAGCCATTGGTGATAACGAAAAATGGTTGCTGGATCAGGCTGAGTGCATCGTGACGCTGTGGAATGGTCAGCCTATTTCTGTCACTCCACCAAACTTCGTGGAACTGGAAGTAGTTGAGACCGACCCAGGCCTGAAAGGTGATACTGCTGGTACTGGCGGTAAACCAGCCACGCTGTCTACTGGCGCAGTGGTAAAAGTGCCGCTGTTTGTTCAGATTGGTGAAGTTATCCGTGTTGATACCCGTTCTGGCGAATACGTATCTCGCGTGAAATAAGCTGAATTCTGTTTTACGGCGCAGGTGCTGATACCTGCGCTTGTAAAGTGTCTGTGCATTTGCTTCCGGGGTTATGCGATGGTAAGAGCGGTTCAATCACTGGTTATCATTCTGGTTGTTGCGTTATTGTCTGGTTGTAATACGGCCCGGGGCTTCGGTGAAGATATCCAGCACCTCGGCGGGGCGATTCAGCGCGCATCCGACTAATCTTTTCAGCCTGGTCTTAATTTTTCTCTGCACATTTTCTGGTGCACTATCCTTATTGTTGTCTCTGACCAATAAATGATGACAGATAAGGATGCGATTATGATCAAGAAAACGATTGCTGCGCTTATTGCAGCGTTGATTTGCACCTCTGTACTGACTGCCTGTAATACCACTCGTGGTATGGGACAAGATATTCAGGAAGGTGGTAGCGCTATTTCTGACGCGGCAACAAATGCCCAGAAATAATCACAGTAAGAATTTATGCTTTGGTGAAGTGATGGTGTCTGCGGGTACCATCATTTCGCTTTATCAGGTTAAAAATAATGCCAGACGGTTATTTACCCCAAGCTTCATGCGGATGTTGCGTTTGTAGGTGTAAACGGTCTTTACCGATATCCCCATTTTACTGGCAATATTTTCATTACTGGTCTCCTGCTCCCACAAAGCCAGAATTTTTTCCTCTCTGAGCGTCAGTAATGGCGTAAGGTCCCGCTGCAGGCCAAAAGGGGGGCGAGAGAAAAGTGATGACTGTAATATTTCCTTAATATCATTCAGAGAATTATTTTTATCGAGTATTTTCCACGCCCCCATCACTTCATGTAATGCCTTCAATTCTGGTGGTGTGTGGTTACTTTGCTGAATAATTAATCTGGTTGATGTGCCGCAGGCAAGAGAAATCGAAGCCAATTGTTGTACGTGATGTATTTCTTTAAGAAAACCATGAAAATCAGCTATCACGATATTTGGCTGGTGCCGTAATATATACTCTCGGGCATATAATAAGTTATCTGTGTCAACAATATTAAAATTAACCGATAAATCTCCTGATGACATAACCAGAGATTTCAACCCGAAGCGGCTAAAGTAACAACGATCCACAAGTAATACGCTAAACATACATATTTTGCATCCAGTAACAAAAATAGCCTGAGCCACTTTCCAGGGTAAGGTGACATGATAGAAAGAAAAGCTGCTAACTGAATTATGGAACTGACAGCAGAAGCAGTGCTATTTCTCACGTTAGTCAAGTAAGAAAGCGCTGGTTGCATGGACATATCGGGTTTGCGACAATAAATCACCCGTATTTTGTATAACCTTTATCCACTGGCTACCTTATTTTATGGTGAGCAGTTTGGGTTAAGGACTCTATTATTCCCGTTCAGGACGGCCTGTACCGGGTTATCATTGCACATTGGGGACGGCCCCTCAGGAGCTCCTGTGTCATGGTTATTACTTATTCTTGCCGGTTTGCTGGAAGTGGTTTGGGCTGCCGGATTAAAACACACCTACGGTTTCAGTCGTTTTTACCCTTCCGTTATTGTTCTTAGCGCGATGGCGCTCAGCCTGCTACTGCTCTCGTATGTTATCAGAAGCCTGCCAGCCGGCACTGCGTATGCGGTGTGGAGTGGTATTGGTGCGGTGGGGGTGGTGATTATTGGTATTGTCTGGGAAGGTGAACCCGCCACACCGGCCAGGCTTTTCAGCCTGGCGATGATTGTTGCAGGTATTCTCGGGGTAAAATTATTTAGCCACTAACGGCGTTTGTTTTACCCAAATCAGCTTGCTGGTATCAAAGCCTTGCTGTTGGGCCAGGTGGATATACTGGTTTTTTACTTCCGTACTGAGTGTGGGGGTACGGGACAATATCCACAAATAGCTTCTGTCCGGCCCGCACAGCAAGGCATGCTGGTAATATTTATCAACCGCCATCACATTATAGCCGCCGTAGAAGGGACCAAAGAACGAGACTTTCAGTGCGCCTTTCGTGGGGGCGCCAGTGAACCAGGCTTCTCCCTGTGCTGACTGCCATATGCCACGAGCCGGGTTATAGCCGCGGTTAATCACACTGACACCGCCATTAACCTGTAAACCATAAGTGGCTGTGACCTGTTCCAGCCCACTCTCAAAGGGGTGATCAAGGCGGGCTATTTCATACCATGTACCAAGATAACGATTGATATTGAAATTCTCGACAACGGTTACGCCGGGTGGGGGAACGGGGTTGCTGCAGCCTGTTAACGTGGCAACGCCAAGCAGGATGGCGAGATATAAACTTTTACGCATGGTGTGCTTCCTTTTTTCTTTTAAGTGTAGGAAGTCACGGGGAAAATGTTGAGGAAAGTACAGAATTATTTTATGACCTGGCGGCAGCCTCTGCCGCCAGGTTCGGGCTGGTATTAAATGAAGACCACACCAATCAGTGTAACAACGGTCAGGATTGTGGCCAGCCCGTAAAATACCCATTTGCCGGCAGGAACATGGATCTTCATGTCATGCATGCCATGATGGATACGGTGCAGGCCACACCACAAGGGGAGAACTATCATCAGGAAAATAAACGCCCGGCCAATAAAACTTTGCGCAAAGGCCAGTACACGTTCATATCCCAGTGCTTCGCCAGGATAAAAGCCCAGTGGCAGCAGAACCCCAACCAGCAGGACGATAACCGGGGCGATAATCGCTCCCCACATACCGCCACCACCAAACAGCCCCCAAAATACCGGTTCGTCGGAACGCTTCAATTGTTGATTTGTCATAATACCTCCTTACCAGAACAACGCCACGCCAAGAATCACGACAGTGACAATGGCAGTGACGGCCCACAGTGCACGAATCAGGGGTTGTGGGGGTAATTTCTCACCTTTAACGATCAGAATGGCAGCTTTCGGCGCCAGTTCGAACCAGGTTTTGGTATGCAGAAGGGCTGCTGCCAGGGTAATCAGATTCAGGATGATTACCACCGGGTTTTGCAGAAAGCCAACAAAACCTGCCCAGGAGCCTGCCCCGCCTTTCAGTGCATATAACCCATAAATCAGGATGATGCTGAACCAGACGGTTGGCACAGAGGTACCTTCACGAAGCATATAGAAACGGTAAAACGGCAGTTTTTGCCACCAGTCCGGGGCAACCGCCCGCACATAAGGTTTACGTTTTGTGGTCATGCTGCACTCCTTAGCGTGGTTTCAGGGTGGCGATTAAAAAGTCCTTCGCACTTTCCACTTTTGTTTGCTGAATCGCGGCTGCCGGGTCGACATGCTTCGGGCAGACTTCAGAACAAAAGCCGACAAATGTGCAGGGCCACACACCGTTTTCACCGTTAATCACTGGCATACGCATTTTCTTACCATGATCACGGCTGTCCAGATTATAGCGATGGGCCAGCGTCAGGGCTGCCGGGCCGATAAACTCCGGATTAAGGCCAAATTGCGGGCAGGCGGCATAACACAACCCACAGTTAATACACCCGGAAAATTGGTGATAACGCGCCATTTGCGCAGGTGTTTGGGTATTTGGCCCTTGTTCCGGTGAGCGATTATTGCCGATGATGTAGGGCTTAATCGCCTCGAGGCTTTCAATGAAGTGGGTCATGTCCACGACAAGATCGCGCTCAATGGGGAAGTTTGCCAGAGCCTCGATTTTGATGCCCTGAGTGTAATCACGCAGGAAGGTTTTACAGGCCAGTTTGGGGATCTGGTTAACCATCATGCCGCATGAACCGCAAATAGCCATACGGCAGGACCAGCGGTAGCTCAGGTCGGGTGCCAGGTTATCTTTGATATAACCCAGCGCATCCAGTAATGAGGTTTGCTCATCCCAGGGCACATCGTAAAACACACTGTGTGGCTCGTTGTCCGTTTCCGGGTTATACCGCACCACTTCCAGTTTCATGGTTTTCATCTCAGCCATTCGCCGTCTCCTTTTTGTCGGCTGCTTCCGCTTCGGCGCCATAAACGCGTTTTGCTGGTGGCAGAGTGGTGATTTTCACATCGCTGTATTCCAGATGCGTGTGGCCTTCTGCATTCCTGAACGCGAGGGTATGTTTGAGGAAGTTCACATCGTCACGCGCTGTGCAACCTTCATCAAGGCGTTGATGCGCCCCACGGGATTCTTTACGTGCCATCGCTGAGTGCGCCATACATTCAGCAACATTCAGGCCGTGCCCCAGCTCTATGGTGTAAAGCAAATCGGTGTTGAACACACTTGAAGTGTCGGTAATGCGCACACGCTTGAAGCGTTCCTGGAGTTCAGCCAGTTTATCGATAGTTTTTTGCATCAGTTCTGGCGTGCGGTAAATCCCACAGCCTTCTTCCATCGACAGACCCATTTCGTCACGGATTTTCGCCCAGTTCTCGTTCCCTTCCTGATTAACAAGGCTTGTCAGGCGGCGTTCAATATCGGCTGCCTGAGCATTCAGCGCATTATCATTACCGGTACTTGCCTGCGCAGCGTGAGCCATTGCTTTTTCACCAGCCAGACGGCCAAATACCACCAGTTCCGCCAGTGAGTTAGACCCCAGGCGGTTAGCACCGTGCAGCCCCACAGAAGAGCATTCACCCACTGCAAACAAACCACTAATACGGGTTTCACATTCTGTGTTGGTTTCAATGCCGCCCATGGTGTAGTGCGCGGTTGGTCGTACGGGAATCGGTTCTTTGATGGGATCCACACCGACATAGGCTTTCGCCAGTTCACAGATAAATGGCAGGCGCTCAAGCAGTTTTTTCTCACCCAGGTGGCGCAAGTCCAGATACACCACATCGCCTCTTGGCGTTTCAATGGTGCGGCCAGCACGCCATTCATGCCAGAAAGCCTGCGAGACTTTGTCGCGTGGGCCCAGTTCCATATACTTATTTTTCGGCTCGCCCAGTGGGGTTTCTGGCCCCATACCGTAATCCTGCAGGTAACGGTAGCCATCTTTGTTGACCAGAATACCACCTTCGCCACGGCAGCCTTCTGTCATCAAAATACCGGAGCCAGGGAGCCCGGTGGGGTGATACTGCACAAATTCCATATCCCTCAGTGGTACGCCATGAGCCAGTGCCATGCCCATACCATCGCCAGTGACAATCCCACCGTTAGTGTTATAACGGTAAACGCGGCCAGCACCGCCCGTTGCCATAACCACGGCATTGGCACGGATTTGCACCAGAGTCCCTTCCATCATATTCATGGCGACCAGACCACGCACATGGCCTTCATCGACCAGAATGTCGAGGACAAAGTGTTCATCAAAGCGGTGGATTTGCGGAAATTGCAGAGAAGTTTGGAACAGGGTATGAAGCATGTGAAAGCCGGTTTTATCTGCGGCAAACCAGGTTCTTTCTATTTTCATCCCCCCAAAACGACGAACGTTAACTGATCCGTCCGGGCGACGACTCCAGGGGCATCCCCACTGTTCCAGTTGCGTCATTTCTGTTGGGCAGTGATGAACGAAATAATCAACAACGTCCTGTTCACAGAGCCAGTCACCGCCTGCGACGGTATCATGAAAATGATACTCGAAACTATCATGATCTTGTGCGACCGCGGCAGATCCACCTTCAGCAGCAACAGTGTGGCTGCGCATAGGGTAGACTTTGGATATCAGCGCGATGGTGGCTTGTGGATTCGCCTGCGCTGCCGCAATTGCGGTGCGAAGGCCTGCACCGCCGGCACCAATTATAGCGATATCAGCTTGAATGGTTTGCACGACATTCCTCCAGATTATGGTTATTTCGCAACGCATCTGTTCCAAAGGTAGCTCACACAGTGGCCGATAGCGAAAGCGAACGTTTTCCCCTGCTCCTTGGTGGGGAGCTCAGTATAACCTTGCTAAAAAGAGGGAAAATTGACGTGTTCGATTTTTTTGTTGATATCCGCAACAATCAACTAATGTCATTGACTGATTTACAAAAAAATGGGCCACGCCAGGCACGACGGGCTTATTCGGCAAATTTTGCTGTGCAAAATTTGTCTCTTTATGGAGATGCGAGTAGACTGCGTGCCCTTGTGTCAAACCGGAGAAAGTAACATGAGCGATACGGCAACCTGGCAGCCGGGCGCATCAGTCCCCAATTTATTAAAACGTGCTGAGATTATGGCCGGAATACGGCGTTTTTTTTCAGACCGGGGCGTCCTTGAAGTCGAAACCCCCTGTATGAGCCAGGCAACGGTTACTGACGTCCATTTGGTGCCTTTCGAAACACGTTTTGTGGGGCCGGGTCATTCACAAGGGATGAACCTGTATTTAATGACCAGCCCGGAATACCACATGAAACGCTTGCTTGCTGCAGGCTGTGGTCCGGTTTATCAGTTATGCCGTAGTTTCCGTAATGAAGAGATGGGGCGCTACCATAACCCTGAATTCACTATGCTGGAATGGTACCGTCCATGCTATGACATGTATCGCCTGATGAACGAGGTGGACGACTTATTGCAGCAAGTGCTGGAGTGCAGCCCGGCAGAATCCCTTTCTTATCAGCAGGCGTTTCAGCGCCATCTGGAAATCGACCCGCTGTCTGCAGATAAACAGCAGTTACGTGAAGTAGCCGCGCGCCTTGATTTAAGCAATATCGCCGATACCGAAGAAGACCGCGATACCTTGTTGCAACTGTTGTTTGCTATGGGTGTGGAACCACATATTGGAAAAGATAAACCAACCTTTGTGTACCACTTCCCGGCAAGCCAGGCCGCACTGGCGCAAATCAGTACCGAAGATCACCGTGTGGCTGAGCGTTTTGAAGTCTATTTCCGGGGTGTGGAACTGGCGAATGGTTTCCACGAACTGACTGACGCAGGTGAACAGCAGCAGCGCTTTGAGCAGGATAACCGTAAACGTGCCGCGAAAGGGCTTCCTCAACAGCCTGTGGACGTTAACCTGCTGGAAGCACTGAAAGCAGGAATGCCGGATTGTTCCGGTGTCGCACTAGGGGTTGACCGCCTGGTGATGCTGGCGCTTAAGGCCGAAAGTTTATCTGAGGTGATGGCTTTTACTGTCGATCGCGCCTGATACACTCGCGGGTAAAAAAACCGAATAAAACACCCCTGCCAGAGTATGGTGGGGGTGTTTTTTTTACAGACTACCTGGTGAGCGTACGCTTTTGCCTGCAGAGGTCAGGGTGGTTGCGCTGCGTTTACCATCCAGGGACTCCAGCCGCATCTGGAACGGTGGGAACGGCAGGTCAATATTGTGTTCCCGGAAGCCCAGCAGGATTAACTGGTGGAGTTCATGGCGTAATGGCATCCGGTGCCCCATTTCAGCAGCATAAATACGTAGTTCAAAGAGCTGTATACCTTGCTGTATATCTACCAGGTAAGCCTCTGGCGGAGGGTTATCAATGACCAGTGAGCATCGATGGGCGGCAGCCAGCAAAATACCCGTGACGGTTTCGGTTTCGGCTTCCACCGGGGCAGGGACACTGAGCACAACACGAGTAACAGAATCAGACAGCGACCAGTTAATAAATTGTTCAGTAATAAACGCCTTGTTGGGGACAATTATCTCTTTACGATCCCAGTCGCTGATAGTGGTTGCCCGGGTATTGATTTTGGTGATACTGCCTGTCAGGTCACGAATCGTCACGGTATCGCCAATACGAATGGGTTTTTCAAATAAGATAATCAGCCCGGAAATAAAGTTGGCGAAAATCTCCTGTAAACCAAAGCCCAACCCCACACCTAATGCGGCAACCAGCCACTGTAATTTGGCCCATTCAATGCCAATCATGGAGAAACCGACCAGACCACCCAGCAGCATCAGCAAATATTTGGTGACAGTGGTAATGGCATAGCCGGTGCCCGGTGTCAGATCCAAATGCTGCAGTATAGCCAGCTCCAACAAGGCAGGCAGATTGCGCACCAGTTGCATCGTAATGATGAACACCAGAATGGCGATAAGCACTGCGCCAACGGTAATGGGTTCGATACTTTCCACACCCTGTACAGTGGTGGTGACATCCCACAATGAGATATTTTCCAGGAAACTGAATGCCGAATGGATCTCCGACCATAACGCGATCACAGAGATCAATGCGACCAGTGTCAGCAGTGATCGCACCAGACGCAGCGATTGCGCGCTGATCGTATCCAGATCGATTTCTGTGTCTTCGGGAAGCTCCGGGTTGCCTTCCGCACTGTGCCCTTGCACTGGTTCTTCTTCGCCTTTTGCTCGTTGAGCAAGGATCTCCGCCCGGCGGTGTTTGGCCCGGTCAAACGCCAGCCTGCGGCGCTGAATAAACATCCAGCGGCGCACAATATGGTAGATGACCAGCAGCAAAAACCAGATGGCGACAGAGGTTTCCAGGCGCGCCAGCAACGCTTGCGCTGTTGCGAGGTAACCCACCAGAGACGCCAGTGCGGACAACACAGGCGCACAGATCAGCAAGTTCCAGAACAAGCGGTTGAGGACATTGTCACCGTTGCCTTGTTTATCCAGCCACAGCGGGATACCGGCGCGTTTTAAACTGAGAGTGACAATAGCCAGTGCACCACAAATAAAGACAAAACACAGGCGGCCCAGTGAAGCGGAAAATTCCCGGTCATTGAGGTTATCGAACATGATAAGCGCCATAATCAGCGGCACAATTAAACCAATGCTCATCAGGTAATAACGCATGGCCCGGGCTACCCTGTGGCGTGGCCAGCCGAAGTGAGCCACAAACAGACCATTGCTGCGTGCAAAGGTGGCACAAATCATCACCACCCACAGCAAGGGAACAGTGGCAGTTACACCGTCGCCAACGGCGACTGCAATTGGCCACGGCCAGGCCTGTTGTAAACCATGGCCCAGAATGCCCCACAGGACGGGTAACGGAGAAGCAACCAGAATCGACCAGAATACAGTGCGAATGGTGAGATAAAAATGATCCTGGGTGACTTTGCCAACTCTACTGCTGGAACGTTCAAGAAAAGCTGAAAAGTGGCGGCGAGAACTGATGCTGAAACCCACCAGAACCAGCGCGGCAAATAAAGGGATCAGGGTTTCCCGGCTGGTCAGCATCATACCGGCGGCTTTCCCTAATTGACCCAGGGTATCGAGCGAAAGCAGGCGGCGCAGATCCTGCATAATATCCAGTGGCCAGCTCAGGGAGATGGCACTGACGTCTGCCGTCCAGAACAGGTAACGGTGAGTGGCTTCATTCACCTCTTTCAGCGCGTCCTCTAACTGGCTGTTGGCGACCCGCAATTTCGTCAGTTCAAGGATAAGCGCATCGCCACCCTGCAATAGCGAACTCAGCAATTCACGCTGGGTGCGTAACTGAGCATCAAGAATGCGGCTTTGTTCCTGAGTAAGTGGCTGACCACTGGCCTGGCGCAGCTGGCGCAATTGTGGTTGTTTGCTCAACTGGTCTTCATAGCGCAACCGCTGAACGCGGATTTGCGCCATTTCGGTATCTACTTGCTGTGGTTTGGGCATTTCGGGCAGACGCGCCACCTGAGCGCGCAGTGTTTCGCCCAGCACGTTAGATACCCCTAACCACTGTGACTGCTCACGCAGGGTATTGAGTGCCTGGCGCACTTGCAGAATCTGGTTCGCCGCCTGGCGCTGCTGAGAAGCTACCAGATCCATACGTTGCGCCTGAAGATTCAGAGCCTGAGAAAGCTCGCGGTTAACGGTAAATTGCGCTTCGATTTCTGGGGGCAGGTTTTCACTGTTTTCCGCTAACAGTTCAGTGCTTTCCAGCGCTTTTTCTGCCTCGCGCTGGCGTTGGCTATTTAATTGATTGCGTAATGCCTGTAACCGCCTGTCCAGTTGCTCGCTCTGTTTCTCCGCAAGGCTTGCTCGCAGGCGGGCCAGTTCCTGACGATTATTTGCAGAAAGCTGCGCCATTTCCAGCTCGGTAAGCCTGGCGCGCAGGCGGGCAATATCCGCCTGGAGTGCCCATTGCTGTGCCTGTGCCAGAGGTGTATTGGAAACATTGACACCTGAACGGCGCTCCAGCTCGCCAAGCTGGCGGCGGATATCGGTTTGTTGCTGCGGCAGTTGGTTCAGTGAGTCGGTAATCTCGCGGCTTTTTTCCTGCTCCTGCTGAGCTTCGCGGGTTTTATCCAGCAATTTACTGCTGACCTGGAGAATCTCCTGGTTAAGCACGTCTGCTGATAACCCCGCCGGTATTTTTTCCGCCTCTGATGAGGGCTGGCTAGCCAGTTGCTGGCGTAACGCCTGAGAGAGTTTGGGAAAGTTATCGATAACCTGCTGGTATTCATCAGCCTGTTGCCGGGCGTGCTCACGCTCCTCAAGAGAGCTCAATGCAGCCTGAAGGGTTTCAATCAGTTCAGCCTGTCCTGGCTGGTTCTTGTTGGTTTTCGCTTGCTCCAGAGCCTGAGCAATCGCGTCATTATCTGTAGAAGAAGGGGCGGCGTGCGCCCCCAGGCTGAGACTCAGGGTCACCAAAAACAGGATTAGCAGGCGCACGTTGCGTACTCGTCAGTTAGTTAACTGTCTTCAGCTGCGGGTTGAACCTGTTCGGTTGCCAGGTTGTCGCCCTGTTCAGCATGAGGGATATTCCCCCAGGCCAGCGTATTGCCAAGGCGGGTGGTCAGCAATGGCTTGAGCTGTTCATCCAGTGTGACTTTACCCGGAGCAAACAGATTAATCACGGTTGACCCCAGTTTAAAACGGCCCATTTCCTGGCCTTTAAGTAGTGCAATAGCGTCTTCATGGCTGCCATCAGGCCAGGTCCAGCGCTTGATGATCCCTTCCCGTGGCGGAGTGACGGTACCAGCCCATACAGTTTCAATACTGCCAACAATAGTTGCGCCCACCATAATCTGTGCCATCGGGCCAAATTCTGTATCAAACAGGCAAATAACCCGTTCGTTACGGGCAAACAGGTTAGGTACATTTTGCGCGGTTAACGGATTAACGGAGAACAGGTCGCCCGGCACGTAAATCATTTCCCGCAGTATACCGTTACAGGGCATATGCACCCGGTGGTAATCGCGCGGAGAGAGGTACGTGGTGACGAAACTGCCGTTACGAAACAGCGCCGCCATGTTGTAGTTACCTGCCAGCAACGCTTCAAGGGTGTAATCATGGCCTTTGGCCTGCAGCAGTTTATCATCTTCGATAGCTCCGCACTGGCTGACCGCGCCATCAGCTGGCATCACCAGCGCATTTGGGTCGGTGTTAAGGCGACGCGCATCTTCCCGTAAAGGGCGCACGAAGAATTCGTTGAAGGTAGGGTAACTGGCGGTATCCGGCTTTTGCGCTTCTTTCATGTCAACTTTGTAGCATTTAACGAACGCATCAATCACCAGTTTGGTCAGCCAGCCTGCACGTTTGTTTGCTCCCCAGCCCGCCAGCCGGGTCAGCCACAATTTGGGCAGAATGTATTGAAGTGAAAGTTTAATGTTATTTAGCAAGTTAGCCTCCAGGCCGTTGTATTGCTTTTCCTTGCCCGGTATCTCGTGTTACCCGGGCCTGTATACAGGGCGACGAATTTTAACGGCAGCCTGCCTGGTTGTCAGTTATCGGTTTCTGAAAAATTCTTACGGGTTTTGACTTGCGCCATGCTTTCCAGAATACGGTGATAGTTTTCAAAACGAGTTTCAGCTATTTCACCTCGTTCAACGGCAGCGCGCAGCGCACAACCGGGATCATTGTTATGGCTGCAGTCACGGTATTTACAGGTGCCCAGATAATCACGGAATTCGACAAAACCCTGAGTGATTTGTTCCGCTTCCAGGTGCCACAGACCAAATTCACGGACGCCTGGGGAGTCAATGACATCACCACCATGGGGGAAGTGATAAAGGCGCGCGGCGGTGGTGGTGTGCTGCCCAAGGCCGGAAACATCGGAAACGTTGTTGGTCAGAATTTTTTCTTCATCCAGCCCTAACAGCGCATTCAGCAGGCTGGATTTCCCCACACCAGACTGGCCGGCAAAGATACTGATACGGCCAGTCAGTAGCGTTTCCAGCTCTTCCAGACCCTGGTGAGCATGGCTGGACACCATCAGCACGCGGTAACCAATATTGCGGTAAATATCCATTTGCTCGTTTACGAAAGCCAGTGCGTCTTCATCCAGCAAATCGGTTTTATTAAGCACCAGCAGTGGTTCAACGTCCAGGATTTCGCAGGCAACCAGATAGCGGTCAATAATATTCAGAGAGAGCTCCGGCAAAATTGCGGAGACGATCACAATTTGGTCAATATTGGCGGCGATGGGTTTTATCCCGTCATAATAATCAGGCCGGGTGAGTACCGATGTGCGTTCGTGCACTGCCTCGACAATGCCGTTGACCATCACGCCTTCAGCCGCTGGTTTGCCCGGACGCCAGACAACACGGTCGCCAGTCACCAGAGATTTGATGGTACGGCGAATGTTGCAGCGGTGAATCTCGCTGTCGAAAGATTCAACGTCAGCGTGCATACCGAAACGGCTGATAACGACACCTTCTTGTGGCTCGCCAAACAGCGTATCGTCGTAATCAGTTTTCTCCGTAGGTGTCTTCAGCCTGCGCTGGTGGTTCGCTTTGACGCGGCGTTGTTGGCCTTTGGAGAGTTTATTTTTACTCAATCGTGGTGGCTCCTGGTCGCCCACAATGGGCAAAACCTCTATGATACACGCTATTTTATACGAAATAACCGATTGTCAGTGCGCCAACAGGCGAAAAGGACAGAAAAAGCATGAGTGCAAAAGAAAATAACCTGATTTGGATTGATCTGGAAATGACAGGTCTGGACCCGGAACGTGACCGCATTATTGAGATTGCCACGCTGGTGACCGATGCTGATTTGAATATTCTGGCTGAGGGCCCGGTGATTGCTGTTCACCAGTCTGATGAACAACTGGCCCTGATGGATGACTGGAATGTGCGTACCCACACGGCCAGTGGCCTGGTTGAGCGTGTCAAAGCCAGCCAGATGGATGACAACGCCGCCCAGCAGGCGACACTGGAATTTTTGCGTGAATGGGTGCCTGCCAATACTTCGCCTATTTGCGGTAACAGTATCGGCCAGGATCGCCGTTTTTTATTCAAATACATGCCGGAGCTTGAAGCCTATTTTCACTACCGCTATCTGGATGTCAGCACGCTGAAAGAGCTGGCGCGCCGCTGGAAACCAGAAATTCTCAGTGGATTTAAGAAGAAAGGGTCACACCAGGCGCTGGATGATATTCGTGAATCCGTGGCGGAACTGGCCTGGTACCGTGAGAATTTTATCAAGTTGTAACAAGCCGGATGAGGGCAAGCCCCTCATCCGCCGGGAAAATCACCATTTTGTTGAATAAATCATCATTCAAACAAAAAGCACGAAATTTTCTCATTCAGGGCTTGCGGTAAATGCGAATTCTCGTATAATGCGCCTCCCGTGACGATGCTGTTTTGCAGAGTTGCACAGGGCGGGAATAGCTCAGTTGGTAGAGCACGACCTTGCCAAGGTCGGGGTCGCGAGTTCGAGTCTCGTTTCCCGCTCCAAAAATTTGACAGGCCGTCAGGCCAGCACCACCCAAGCGGGAATAGCTCAGTTGGTAGAGCACGACCTTGCCAAGGTCGGGGTCGCGAGTTCGAGTCTCGTTTCCCGCTCCAAAATTTGACAGGCCATCAGGCCAGCACCACCCAAGCGGGAATAGCTCAGTTGGTAGAGCACGACCTTGCCAAGGTCGGGGTCGCGAGTTCGAGTCTCGTTTCCCGCTCCAAATTTTCTCACTAATACTCTCCACAGCATTAAAGTGCTGCATGGTGCTTTTTTATTGCCTTCAGAAAAGTTGTGAACAAACTTATCCACAGGTTGATAAAAAAATCACTGCCCCGGTTTATTTCGGTTTTTTATGATGTGAAACCATGTAACGTATTGATTATAAAATAATTTAAATATATTGATAAATGTTATCTGGATCACTTGACGATTTTTTTACTGTTGAATGACAACCAGTTTTTTTTCTTATGAACAGGCTGTGGATACTTACGCATCCCGTGACAATCCTTTTTCAATTGCCCTGACCAGGCGTTGTTGTTGTGCTGAAGAAACGGTCACACTCAACGCTTCCCGCTTCGCCAATTGTTGCGCAATCGCCCATTCAATGTGTTCATCCAGAAGTGGGTGCTCACCTTTGCGTTGCTCCAGTGCATCAAGCACGCTGCTTTCCCAGGGCGCATTCCCCAGTGCAACTGCTATATTTCTCAGCCAGCGCAGATGCCCTATGCGCCGAATTGCCGACCCTTCGGTCACTTTAAGGAAGTGCGTTTCATCCCAGGCAAATAACGCCAGGAGTTCCGGCGTATGTAATGCTTTGCGGGGAGAAAAATCGGCTTCGTCAGTCAGTTGTGAAAAACGGTTCCACGGACAAATTAACTGGCAATCATCACAACCGTAAATGCGGTTACCCATCAGGGGGCGCAATTCCTCAGGAATGGCGCCTTCAAGCTCAATGGTGAGGTAGGAGATACAGCGCCGTGCATCCACGGTATAAGGCGCGACAATCGCCTGGGTTGGGCAAATGGTCATACAGGCAACACAGCGCCCACAGCCTTCTTCAACAGGCTTATCAACGGGCAGTGGGATATCCACCAGTAACTCACCGAGAAAGAAGAATGAGCCGGCTTCTTTGTTGAGGATAAGTGAGTGCTTACCTGTCCAGCCTAACCCGGCTTTTTCAGCCAGAGGACGTTCAAGAAGAGGCGCTGAATCCACGAACGGTCTAAAATTCAGTTCAGTACAGTGTTCACGAATGCGCTCACCGAGTTGCTTCAGGCGCTGGCGCAGCAACTTGTGATAATCGCGCCCCAGTGCATAACGGCTGACATAACCAAGCTGTGGGTTTTTCAGCGTACTGGCAAAAGCGGCACCCGTGGGGAGATAATTCATGCGTACACTAATAACCCGCAATGTTCCGGGCAATAATTCATGGGGGCGTGCGCGCATCATTCCATGGCGTGCCATCCACTCCATTTCTCCGTGATACTGTTTGTCGAGCCATTCCTGGAGCGCGGGTTCACTGGCGCTCAGGTCTGTATCGCAAATACCGACCTGCTGGAACCCCAGTTCCTTGCCCCACTGTTTAATTTTTTGCACTAATTCATCAAGAACGAAGGGCTGAGACATGACGGACCATTACCTGAACAGAAACTCTGCAAGTATACCACAGTCAGTCTGGTCCGCAGACTGGTTGCGTAAGGCTGAAGCCCGGGCTGCGGCAGCATCGGGTGTTACATTGTATGAACTGATGCAACGGGCGGGGGAGGCTGCATTTGCTGTCGCCCGCAGCGCTTTTCCCGCAAGCCACCACTGGCTGGTGTTATGCGGCCACGGTAACAACGGTGGCGACGGCTATGTGGTTGCCCATTGTGCGCAGGCCGCTGGTATTCAGGTTACTGTACTGGCAGTTGAGAGCGCTAAACCCTTGCCGGATGAAGCGCAGGCCGCACGTAGCGCATGGCTGGCGGCGGGTGGGCATATTTCCCCGCTTACCTCTGCCTGGCCGCAGAAGGTTGACCTGATTGTCGATGGGTTGCTGGGAACGGGTATTCGCCAGGCTCCCAGGGAAAACCTTGCCGTAGTCATCGATCAGATAAACCAGCATCCGGCTCCGGTATTGGCTCTGGATGTGCCATCGGGCCTGAATGCCAATACTGGCACAACGCCGGGGGCGGTAGTCTCAGCCAACCATACAGTAACGTTTATCGCCCTGAAAACCGGTCTGCTGACCGGGAAAGCCCGCGATGTGGTGGGGCAACTGCATTACCATGCTCTGGGGCTGGAGGGCTGGCTGGCGGAACAGGATGCGCCAGTGAAACGTTTTGATCAGGGTGACCTGAAACGCTGGTTGCATCCGCGTAAAGCGACATCCCATAAAGGGAACCATGGCCGCCTGGTAGTGATTGGCGGCGACACCGGTACTGCCGGGGCGATTCGTATGGCTGGTGAAGCGGCGCTACGTGCTGGAGCTGGTTTGGTCAGGGTGCTGACACGCCCGGAAAATGCCCCTGCGTTATTGACTGCCCGCCCGGAACTGATGGTTCAGGCTCTGACGCCTGAATCGCTCGATGAGAGCCTGCGCTGGGCAGATGTGGTGGTGATTGGTCCGGGGCTGGGCCAGCAGGCCTGGGGGCGGGATGCTCTTGAACGCGTAAAGCATTCGGCTAAACCGATGTTATGGGATGCGGATGCACTGAACCTTCTGGCAATAAATCCCATAACAGGTGACAATCGCGTGATGACGCCGCATCCTGGCGAAGCCGCGCGTTTGCTGGGATGTTCTGTTGCTGAAATTGAAAGTGATCGCTTACTTTCCGCGCGACGTTTGGTTGAGCAATATGGTGGGTGCGTGGTGCTGAAAGGTGCGGGCACTGTTATTACCACTGCAACCCACCAGGCTATTATTGACGTGGGCAATCCAGGCATGGCAAGTGGCGGAATGGGGGATGTGTTGTCTGGTATTATAGGGGCGTTGTTAGCCCAGCACCTTCCGCTATTTGATGCTGCCTGCGCGGGTTGTGTGGCGCACGGTGCTGCTGCCGATAGTTTGGCGGCACGTTATGGCACACGCGGTATGCTGGCAATGGATCTATTGTCTGCGCTGTATTCATTTGTTAACCCTGAAATTGAATTGATGAAATCATGACAAATTGTGTTATCCCACTGGCCGATGAACAGGCAACGATTCACCTTGGCGAACGTCTGGCAAAAGCCTGCCAGGGGGCGACGGTAATTTATTTATATGGTGATTTGGGGGCCGGTAAAACAACGTTCAGCCGGGGCTTCTTGCAGGCGCTGGGGCATAAAGGCAATGTGAAAAGCCCAACTTACACCCTGGTCGAACCTTATGAACTGGGCGATTTGATGGTGTATCACTTTGATTTATACCGTCTTGCAGACCCGGAAGAACTCGAATTTATGGGCATTCGTGATTACTTTACCCGTGATGCGATTTGCCTGGTTGAATGGCCGCAGCAGGGTACTGGTGTGCTACCCGAGCCTGATGTAGAAGTTCATTTATCCTGGCAAGGAGAAGGTCGTGAAGCGGTTGTCACCCCTGTCTCTGACACAGGAACGGCTTTGGTGGCCCGTCTGGCTCATTAACAAGGAAGATTGCATGTCTGTTCGGGGAATCATGTGGCTGTTAGCCACCACTGTGTTGATGTTATGTTTGCCTGTCCGCGCGGCGACCGTTGCGGATATTCAGGTATCGAATGGCGCTGAACAGGCCAGAATTACATTTTTGTTTATGGGTGACCCGCAGTACCGGTTCTCCCAGTCCTCTCCCCGAACGGTGTTACTTGATATTCAACAAAGTGGTGTGATTCAGGGCCTGCCACTGGTATTCAGTGGCAACAACCTGGTACATCAAATTCGCTCCACTTCGTCTGGTGATCCGCAAACACTGCGCCTGGCGGTGGATTTAACCGAAAAAGGGACGGTTCGTGCCAGCAAACAGCCCCGGGGTGCTCAGGTTGCTGTGGTCTTTACCATTGATGCCGTGAAACCACCGCCAGCACCACCTGTAGCTGTAACGCCAGTTGTTAAACCAACGCTCTCAACCCGCCCTCCGATTACTGCCAGCGCGTCACAGAGTGGTCGCAATCCTTTTCACAGTGATGAACCGAATGTCACCGGGGTGGTGAGCGCCCGCACACCGCCTCAACCAGTGAAAAGCCGCCCGCCAGCTGGTGGCAGCCAGGTGGTTGTGGCGATTGACGCAGGCCATGGAGGGCAGGACCCGGGGGCGATTGGCGCAGGTGGCACTCGCGAGAAAAACGTCACGTTATCTGTGGCCCGAAAACTGCGTACCTTACTGAATAATGACCCGATGTTTAAAGGTGTGTTGACCCGCGATGGGGATTATTTCATTTCGGTGATGGGGCGTTCAGAAGTGGCCCGTAAGCAGAATGCTAACTTGCTGGTTTCCATTCATGCCGACGCCGCACCAAACCGTGAAGCCACTGGTGCTTCCGTTTGGGTGCTGTCCAACCGTCGTGCAGACAGCGAAATGGCTGGCTGGCTGGAGCAACATGAAAAGCAGTCTGAGTTGCTGGGGGGCGCGGGAGATGTGCTGGCAAACCAGGTTGATCCTTACCTGAGCCAGGCGGTACTGGATTTACAGTTTGGTCACTCGCAGCGAGTTGGTTATGATGTTGCTACTTATGTGATTCGCCAGTTGAATAACATTGGTGATTTACACAAGCGCCATCCAGAGCATGCCAGCCTTGGTGTGCTGCGTTCTCCGGATATCCCTTCATTGCTGGTGGAAACCGGGTTTATCAGTAATAGCCGCGAAGAGCAGTTACTGGCGAGTGATGACTACCAGCAAAAAATTGCCAATGCAATTTACCAGGGGCTGAGAAACTATTTCATTGCTAATCCGTTGCAGGCATCACCCGGTGGTAAAACAAGCGGTATGATTAGCCGCAATTCACAGTAAGGAGAGGCTATGCCGATTCAGGTACTACCACCACAACTGGCAAACCAGATAGCCGCTGGCGAGGTGGTTGAACGCCCGGCATCGGTCGTGAAAGAGCTGGTTGAAAATAGCCTGGATGCGGGTGCAACACGTATTGATATTGATATTGAACGCGGTGGCGCAAAGTTGATTCGCATACGTGATAACGGTAGCGGCATTAGCAAAGATGAACTGGCACTGGCTTTATCGCGCCATGCAACCAGTAAAATTGCCTCACTGGACGACCTGGAAGCCATTATGAGCCTTGGTTTTCGTGGAGAGGCGCTTGCCAGTATCAGCTCAGTTTCGCGGTTAACTCTGACTTCCCGTACTGCAGACCAGCAGGAAGCCTGGCAGGCTTATGCGGAAGGTCGCGAAATGGCAGTCACAGTTAAACCCGCCGCTCACCCTCAGGGAACTACGCTGGAAGTGCTTGATTTGTTTTATAACACCCCAGCAAGGCGTAAGTTTATGCGCACGGAAAAAACCGAATTCGCGCATATTGATGAAATCATCCGTCGTATCGCGCTTGCCCGCTTTGATGTCACAATTAATTTGTCCCATAACGGCAAAATGGTGCGCCAGTACCGGGCAGTGAAAGCGGGGGCACAAGAAGAACGGCGGCTGGGCGCCATTTGTGGCACTGCCTTTATGGAGCACGCGCTGGCGATTGAATGGCAGCACGGTGAGTTAGGGCTTAAAGGCTGGGTGGTGGCACCAGACAGCCACAACCTGGCAAATTCTGATATCCAGTACAGCTACGTTAATGGCCGCATGATGCGTGATAAATTAATTAATCATGCCATTCGCCAGGCCTGCGAGGACCGACTGGGGCAGGATCAGTTGCCGGCGTATGTCCTGTATCTTACCGTTGACCCGCATCAGGTGGATGTGAATGTTCACCCGGCGAAACACGAAGTGCGTTTTCACCAGTCGCGCCTGGTGCACGATTTTATTTATCAGGGTGTATTGAGTGTCTTCCAGCAATATCAGGAAAACCCATTAGGGCTGAATAGCACACTTGCTGATGCCTCCGCATCCAGTGCATGGCAGCCGGAAAACCGTACCGCCTCAGGGGAAAACCAGTTCGCCCGCGCCAGTTCAGTGCCGGAAAGCCGGGGAGGGGCCGTACATGAAACCTCTGGCGGGAATTATGCCGCGCACCAATACAATGAACGTTTCACTGGAGGTGTCTCTTCCGGGCGGTTATCTGGTGCGGAAAACGACACTGGTGGAAGTGTGTCTTCTGGAAGTGGGCGTGCTTCAGACACCGGCCATTCCGGCTCAGGTGGGCAGATACCGCACAATAATAGTTGGCCTAATGCTGTGCCGGGCTATCAGAAGAAACAAGGCGCGTTATATCAAAAACTGCTGGAGACACCGCAGGTGCCTTGTGCAACCGGACAACCCGCTGAGGCACCGGCTGATAACCACACATTGTCTGCTCGTGAACAAAGCCTGGGGCGTGCGCTGACTGTGGTCGCACCGGATATGGTGTTGCTTGAGCGGCGCTCAGGTATCTGCCTGATGGCATTGCCTGTTGCACAGCGCTGGTTACGGCGTGCGCAACTTATGCCGGGGCAGGGAAAAGCCTGTGCGCAACCGTTGTTGATACCAGTACGGCTGAAACTGGATGCCGGGGAACGGGCAACCCTGAAACAGCAGCAAGAAAAACTGCAAAATTTAGGGATAATCTTAGACATTGACGCGCAATTTGTGACTGCGCGCGCAGTGCCTTTACCCTTGAGGCAACAAAATTTACAAAACTTGATTCCTGACCTGATAGGCTACCTGGCCGGACAAAAAGAATGTGATGCAGCGCAAATTGCGCACTGGCTGGCAGGAAAGCTGGAAAGTGAACCTCATGAGTGGTCCCTTTCTCAGGCGATTACACTCCTGACAGAACTGGAGCGCCTTTGCCCACAGTTGGTGGTGTCCCCGCCAGGTGGTCTGTTACAACCTATTGATTTGAAACCGGCGATAAGCGCTCTGAAACATGACTGAAGTGAGTAAGCAAAACCTGCCAACGGCAATTTTTTTGATGGGGCCAACCGCCTCCGGTAAAACAGCACTGGCAATCACATTACGGCGTTTTTTACCCGTAGAGTTGATTAGTGTTGACTCTGCCCTGATATATAAGGGAATGGATGTCGGTACGGCAAAACCGGATGCACAAGAACTGGCACAGGCACCTCACCGGTTATTGAATATTCTGGATCCTGCGCAGGCGTATTCCGCAGCAGATTTTCGCCGCGATGCTTTGGCGGAGATGGCATCTGTCACAGCAGCCGGAAAAATTCCGTTGTTGGTTGGTGGAACAATGCTTTATTTCAAAGCATTACTGGAAGGGTTGTCTCCTTTGCCCTCCGCGGATCCAGTAATAAGAGCACAGATTGAGCAGCAGGCACAGGCACAAGGATGGGATGCTTTACACAGGCAATTGCAGGCAATAGATCCTGTTTCTGCCGGGCGTATTCATCCGAATGATCCCCAAAGACTTTCCCGGGCACTGGAAGTTTTTTTTATTTCGGGTAAAACTTTAACTGAGTTGACGCAAACGTCAGGGGAAGCTCTGCCTTATCAGGTGCATCAGTTCGCCATCGCCCCGGCGAGCCGTGAACTGCTCCATCAACGTATTGAGCAGCGGTTTCATCAGATGTTGGCTTCGGGATTTGAAGCAGAAGTGCGGGCGCTTTTTGCCCGCGGCGATTTGCATACGGATATGCCTTCCATTCGTTGTGTGGGGTATCGCCAGATGTGGTCTTATCTGGCGGGGGAGTGCACCTGGGACGAAATGGTTTATCGCGGTATTTGCGCCACGAGGCAGTTAGCCAAGCGGCAAATGACCTGGTTGCGGGGCTGGGAAGGTATTCACTGGCTTGACAGTGATAACCCTGAACAAGCCTGCAATGAAGTATTACAGGTAGTTGGTGCGAAGGCTGACTGAATGTGTACAATTGAACCGCATCGTGCGCGAGATTTTACGTCTTTTTATGAGCCTGAGGGTTCTTTAGTACAAACAACAAGCATATAAGGAAAAGATAGAATGGCTAAGGGGCAATCTTTGCAAGATCCGTTTCTGAACGCATTGCGTCGGGAACGTGTTCCAGTTTCTATTTATTTGGTGAATGGTATTAAGCTGCAAGGTCAAATTGAGTCTTTTGACCAGTTTGTGATTCTGTTGAAAAACACAGTTAGCCAAATGGTTTATAAGCACGCGATTTCTACTGTTGTTCCGTCACGCCCTGTTTCTCATCACAACAATCCGGGCACTACGGGTACCAATAGTAATTTCCATCACGGTGGTAATGCGCAAGGCGCAGGATCACAGCAGGACAGTGACAGCGCTGAATAAGTTGCTGGCTGTTAATCCACGCCGGGGAACCAGGTTAACTGTGTTCCCCGCTGGTATTTTGAGAGGTTTAACGCTTGTTTGACCGTTATGACGCCGGTGAGCAGGCGGTGCTGGTACACATCTATTTTTCGCAAGACAAAGACATGGAAGATCTCCAGGAGTTTGAATCTCTGGTTTCTTCAGCAGGTGTCGACGCTTTGCAGGTGATTACTGGTACCCGTAAGGCGCCGCACCCGAAGTATTTTGTTGGTGAAGGTAAGGCTGAAGAGATTGCTGATGCAGTGAAAGCCACTGGGGCATCAGTTGTTCTTTTCGACCATGCATTAAGCCCTGCTCAGGAACGCAATCTTGAGCGTTTATGCGAATGTCGGGTTATCGACAGGACCGGACTCATTCTGGATATATTTGCCCAGCGTGCGCGTACACATGAAGGGAAATTGCAGGTGGAACTGGCGCAGTTGCGTCACCTTGCTACCCGTCTGGTACGTGGCTGGACCCACCTTGAACGCCAAAAAGGGGGGATAGGCCTGCGCGGCCCGGGTGAAACGCAGTTGGAAACGGACAGACGTTTGTTGCGTAACCGTATATCCCAAATTTTATCGCGCCTTGAACGTGTTGAGAAACAACGTGAGCAAGGCCGGCGGGCGCGAACCCGCGCGGATGTTCCCACCGTTTCGCTGGTGGGCTATACCAACGCCGGGAAATCCACACTATTCAACAGCCTGACGACTGCGGAAGTTTATGCAGCCGATCAGCTCTTCGCGACACTCGATCCTACCTTGCGCCGTATTGATGTGGCGGATGTGGGTGAAACTGTGCTGGCGGATACCGTTGGGTTTATTCGCCATTTACCGCATGACCTGGTGGCGGCGTTTAAAGCCACGTTGCAGGAAACGCGCCAGGCAACACTGTTACTGCATGTTATTGATGCATCAGATGTCAGAGTGCAGGAGAACATCGAAGCCGTAAATGCGGTACTTGATGAAATTGATGCACTGGAAATCCCTACGCTGCTGGTGATGAACAAAATCGATTGCCTGGACGGTTTTGCGCCACGTATCGACAGGGATGAAAATGATGTACCTGTTCGTGTCTGGCTTTCTGCGCAGACAGGAGAAGGTATACCACTGCTTTTCCAGGCTTTAACGGAACGTTTGTCGGGGGAGATTGCGTTGCATACGTTACGTTTACCTCCTCAGGCCGGGCGTTTGAGAAGCCGGTTTTATCAGCTTCAGGCGATAGAAAAAGAGTGGATGGAGGACGATGGCAGCATGGGCCTGCAGGTGCGTTTGCCTGTGGTTGACTGGCGTCGCCTTTGTAAACAAGAGCCTGCGTTGGTGGATTACATCACCTGATGCAGGTATGCCCTGAAGACATTTCCCCTGCGGGGGATATCACCGCATAACAAGTATGGAGCATAAACATGGCGTGGAATCAGCCCGGTAATAACGGACAGGACCGCGACCCGTGGGGCAGCAGCAATAATCAAGGCGGCAACTCTGGGGGAAGCAAAGGAGGGCGGGATCAGGGGCCACCTGATCTGGATGATATCTTCCGTAAACTGAGTAAAAAGCTCGGTGGGTTTGGCGGCGGTAGTGGCTCAGGCAATACACCGCAAGGTTCGCGTAGTCCTGTGGGCGGGCGCGTCATTGGTATTGTTGTTGTCGCTGCCGTGATAATTTGGGCTGCCAGCGGTTTCTATACTATCAAAGAAGCGGAACGTGGGGTTGTTACCCGCTTCGGAAAATTCAGTCACCTGGTGGAGCCGGGTCTGAACTGGAAACCGACTTTCATTGATGAGGTCAGGCCAGTTAACGTTGAATCAGTACGTGAACTGGCGGCGTCCGGCATCATGCTGACAGCCGATGAAAACGTTGTGCGTGTAGAAATGAACGTGCAGTACCGGGTAACCGACCCTGAAAAATATTTGTTCAGTGTGACCAGCCCGGACGACAGTCTGCGCCAGGCGACAGATAGCGCGCTGCGCGGTGTTATCGGCAAATATACGATGGATAAAATTCTGACAGAAGGCCGTACGCTGATTCGTGCCGATACCCAACGCGAACTGGAAGAAACCATCAAGCCTTACAACATGGGGATTACGCTGCTGGATGTGAACTTCCAGACCGCGCGTCCACCAGAAGAAGTAAAAGCCGCGTTTGACGATGCGATTGCCGCGCGTGAAAACGAACAGCAGTACATCCGTGAAGCAGAAGCTTATGCGAATGAAGTTCAGCCGCGTGCGAATGGTCAGGCACAGCGTATTCTGGAAGAAGCTCGTGCTTATAAAGCCCAGACTGTTCTGGAAGCGCAAGGTGAAGTGGCTCGCTTTGCTGAGTTGCTGCCGCAATACAAAGCGGCCCCGGAAATTACCCGTGAGCGTCTGTATATCGAGACCATGGAAAAAGTACTGAGCCACACGCGCAAAGTACTGGTAAACGATAATGGCAATAAATTGATGGTGTTGCCGCTTGACCAATTGATGAAGGGGGCATCCTCCTCTGATGCAAAGCCGGAAAGCAGTAGTAGCACCGGTCAATTGTTACATCTTCCGCCTGTCTCTGGCTCCGGTGGCAGTGCTGCCAGCAAATCGTCATCCAGCCAGGGCGATATCATGGACCAGCGCCGTGCGGATGCGCAGCGTAACGACTACCAGCGCCGTGGAGGGGAGTAACAATGCGTAAATCGTTGATTGGAATTATTATTGTTGTTCTGGTTGTCATGTACACCTCGTTGTTTACGGTGAAAGAAGGCGAACGTGGCATTGTCCTGCGCTTCGGGAAAGTGTTGCGTGATAACGACAACAAGCCTGAGGTTTTCGAACCGGGGCTGCATTTTAAACTGCCGTTTATCACTACCGTAAAAACGCTGGATGCACGTATCCAGACGATGGATAACCAGGCAGACCGCTTCGTTACCAAAGAGAAAAAAGACCTGATTGTTGATTCCTATATCAAATGGCGGATCAGCGATTTCAGCCGCTACTATCTGGCAACAGGTGGTGGGGATGTTTCTCAGGCAGAAGTGTTGTTAAAACGTAAGTTCAGTGACCGTCTGCGTTCTGAAATTGGCCGTTTGGATGTAAAAGACATCGTAACGGATTCCCGTGGGCGTTTAACGCTGGAAGTGCGTGACGCGCTGAACTCCGGTTCTGCCGGCTCAGACGACGAAGTGGCCACGCCAGCTGCTGACGATGCCATTGCAACGGCGGCAGCCCGTGTGGAGCAGGAAACGAATGGCAAAGTTGCGGCGGTGAACCCGAACAGTATGGCGGCGCTGGGGATTGAAGTGGTTGATGTCCGCATCAAACAAATCAACCTGCCAGCAGAAGTCTCTGAAGCGATTTACAACCGTATGCGTGCTGAGCGTGAAGCTGTCGCCCGTCGTCACCGTTCTCAGGGCCAGGAAGAAGCAGAGAAATTGCGTGCTGCTGCCGACTATGAAGTGACGCGTACTCTGGCTGAGGCGCAACGTCAGGCACTGATTGAACGTGGGGAAGGGGATGCTCAGGCAGCGAAACTGTTTGCTGATGCATTCGGTAAGGACCCGGATTTCTTCGCCTTTATTCGTAGCCTCAAGGCATATCAAAGCAGCTTTGGCGGTAACGATGTAATGGTAATGAGCCCGGACAGTGACTTCTTCCGCTACATGAAGACACCAACAGGTAATTCACGCTAAGATAGCGCACATGTTTTGTTAAAGAGCCGGTTTAATCCGGCTCTTTTTTTGTCCGTGGAAAATGAAAAATGAACACAACAATCTGGATGGCAGTCGCACTGGTATTGGTACTGGAAGGGATTGGTCCAATGATATATCCCGGAGCCTGGCGCAAAATGGTACAGAGTTTGTCGCAATTACCTGACCATTTGTTACGCCGTTTTGGTGGCGGTCTTGTGGTTGCAGGTATCGTTGTCTACTACATGTTGACGAAAACGATTAACTGAGCAAAAATTCGGCAAAAAACTCAAAATCTGTATACAAAAAGTGCTGAACATCGGGAGATCCGGTGGTAGAATCCATTTTTAAGCAAACGGTGATTTTGAAAAATGGGTAACAACGTCGTCGTACTGGGCACCCAATGGGGTGACGAAGGTAAAGGGAAGATCGTCGATCTTCTGACCGAACGAGCTAAATATGTTGTACGCTATCAGGGCGGTCACAACGCAGGTCATACTCTCGTAATCAACGGTGAAAAAACCGTTCTTCATCTTATTCCTTCAGGTATTCTTCGCGAAAATGTCGTTAGCATTATCGGCAACGGCGTAGTGCTGTCTCCTTCCGCGTTGATGAAAGAGATGAAAGAGCTGGAAGACCGTGGTGTTCCGGTACGTGAACGTCTGTTGTTGTCTGAAGCTTGTCCGCTTATCCTGGATTATCATGTGGCTCTGGACAACGCGCGTGAAAAAGCGCGTGGTGCAAAAGCAATTGGTACCACCGGGCGTGGTATCGGCCCTGCCTATGAAGATAAAGTTGCTCGCCGTGGTTTGCGTGTTGGCGACTTGTTCGATAAAGCGGTCTTTGCTGAAAAACTGAAAGAAGTGATGGAATATCACAACTTCCAGTTAGTGAACTACTACAAAGTTGAAGCGGTTGATTACCAGAAAGTTCTGGATGACGTCATGGCTATCGCCGACATCCTGACTGCCATGGTGGTTGACGTTTCTGACTTGCTGGATAAAGCCCGTCTGCGTGGCGAGCACATCATGTTTGAAGGTGCTCAGGGTACGTTACTGGATATCGACCACGGTACTTATCCGTATGTCACCTCTTCCAATACCACTGCTGGCGGCGTGGCAACGGGTTCAGGCCTTGGCCCGCGTTACGTTGATTACGTACTGGGTATTATCAAAGCTTATTCTACCCGTGTGGGCGCAGGTCCGTTCCCGACAGAGCTGTTCGATGATGTAGGCGAATACCTGTGCAAACAAGGTAATGAATATGGTGCAACCACTGGCCGTCGCCGTCGTACTGGCTGGCTGGACACCGTAGCGGTTCGCCGTGCTGTACAGATCAACTCCCTGTCTGGTTTCTGCCTGACCAAACTGGATGTGCTGGATGGTCTGGATGAAGTGAAACTGTGTGTTGCTTACCGTATGCCAGATGGCCGTGAAGTAACGGTAACGCCAATGGCCGCCGATGACTGGGCAGGTATTGAACCTGTTTACGAATCTATGCCTGGCTGGTCTCAAAGCACCTTTGGTGTGAAGGACCGCAGCCTGTTGCCGCAAGCAGCACTGAACTACATTCAGCGCATTGAAGAACTGACGGGTGTACCGGTAGATATCATCTCTACCGGGCCGGATCGTACTGAAACCATGATCCTGCGCGACCCTTACGACGCCTAATCGTCCCCGGGCAGAAAGGCTCCTTTCTGCCCTGTTCATTTTCTGTTGGGTTCAAAACGCCAAAAAACACATCAAAAACAGGATAAACCCTGCCTTTTTTGCACCTTTTCCTAAATAAATTAGCGGCCTGGCTGGTGGCTGGTTTATCATCAATACAAATCCCCTGCCAGGGGAGTAAGCCCTTTGTGCAGCTATCTGAGGTTGATGTGCAGTTAACAAGTTTTACTGACTATGGTTTACGCGCGCTGATTTATCTGGCGGCATTGCCTAAAGACAGGATGACCAGTATCTCCGAAGTGACACAGATTTATGGTGTGTCGCGTAATCATATGGTCAAAATTATTAACCAGCTTAGCCGGGCCGGTTATGTCGATGCTGTTCGGGGTAAAAATGGCGGTATTCGCCTGGGTAAACCGGCTGAAAGCATTCGTATTGGCGATGTCGTTCGGGCGCTTGAACCGTTGCAACTGGTTAACTGTAGCGGTGAGTTTTGCCATATCACTCCGGCTTGCCGGCTCAGGCAAGTGCTGGCACAAGGTGTGCAGCATTTTCTTCAGGAGCTTGATAACCACACCCTGGCAGAAATGGTGGATGCAAACCCACCGCTTTATCAATTACTACAGGTGGAATAAATGCCTGAACTGCCCGAGGATGACAACGGAGGAACCGATATGTCACAAGATCCTTTCCAGGAACGCGAAGCAGAGAAATATGCCAATCCTATTCCCAGCAGGGAGTTTATTCTTGATCATCTGTCAAAGCAGGAAAAACCTGCTAATCGTGAAGAACTGGCAAAAGCATTAGGGATTGAAGGCGAAGAGCAAACTGAAGCATTGCGCCGCCGCCTGCGTGCTATGGAGCGTGACGGCCAACTGGTCTTCACCCGCCGGCAGTGCTATGCCTTACCGGAACGCCTGGACCTGGTGAAAGGCACCGTTATGGGGCACCGCGATGGTTACGGTTTTTTGCGGGTTGAAGGCCGGGCAGATGATCTTTACCTGTCCTCTGAACAAATGAAAGCCTGCATCCACGGTGATGTAGTGCTCGCACAGCCACTCGGCGCAGACCGCCGTGGCCGTAGGGAAGCCCGTATCGTGCGGGTTCTGGTACCAAAAACCAGTCAAATTGTTGGTCGTTATTTTATTGATGCAGGGGTTGGGTTTGTTGTCCCGGATGACAGTCGCCTGAGCTTTGACATTCTTATTCCACCGGAAGAGATCATGGGTGCCCGGATGGGTTTTATGGTGGTGGTGGAACTGACCCAACGCCCCACCCGGCGTACTAAAGCAATAGGGAAAATTGTTGAAGTACTCGGTGAAAATATGGGTACTGGCATGGCAGTGGATATCGCGCTGCGTACTCATGAAATTCCTTATGTATGGCCCCAGGCGGTTGAAGAGCAGATTGCCGGGCTGAAAGAAGAGGTGCCCGAATCTGCCAAAGCCGGGCGTGTCGATTTACGTGACTTACCCCTGGTCACCATTGATGGTGAAGATGCCCGCGACTTTGATGATGCTGTATACTGTGAGAAAAAACGCGGTGGTGGCTGGCGTTTGTGGGTAGCGATTGCGGATGTCAGTTACTATGTTCGTCCTTATACCGCGCTGGATAAAGAAGCCCATAACCGTGGTACATCGGTTTACTTCCCTTCCCAGGTAGTGCCAATGCTGCCGGAAGTGCTCTCAAATGGGTTGTGCTCACTGAACCCACAAGTAGACCGCCTGTGTATGGTTTGTGAGATGACCATATCTTCGAAAGGGAAGCTGAGCGGGTTCCAGTTCTACGAAGCGGTAATGAGCTCCCATGCGCGCCTGACTTACACCAAGGTGTGGCATATTCTGCAAGGTGATGAAGAACTGCGTGAGCACTACCGCCCGCTAGTGAAACACCTGGAAGAATTGCATAACCTGTACAAAGTACTGGACAGCGCACGAGCAGAGCGTGGCGGGATCTCGTTTGAAAGTGAAGAAGCTAAATTTATCTTTAATGCGGAACGCCGCATTGAACGTATCGAGCAAACTCAGCGTAACGATGCCCACAAGCTGATTGAAGAGTGCATGATTCTGGCGAATATCTCCGCAGCCCGTTTTGTGGAGAAAAGCAAAGAGCCGGCACTGTTCCGTATTCATGATCGCCCCAGCACAGAGGCGATTACCTCTTTCCGTTCAGTGCTGTCAGAACTGGGGTTAAGCCTGCCGGGAGGGGATAAGCCTGAACCGGCAGATTACTCCGCATTGTTGGCATCTATTGCAGACAGGCCTGATCATGAAATGCTGCAAACTATGCTGCTGCGCTCCATGAAACAAGCAGTGTACGACCCGGAAAACCGTGGGCACTTTGGCCTGGCGCTGCAATCTTATGCGCACTTCACATCGCCGATTCGCCGTTACCCGGACTTATCTTTACACCGGGCAATCAAATATTTGCTCGCCCGTCAGAACGGGGAGACCGGTACCAGCACTCCAGGTGGCGGCTGGCACTATGGCACGGAGGAGATGATTCAGCTTGGTCTGCACTGCTCCATGACCGAGCGCCGTGCCGACGAAGCAACCCGCGATGTGGCAGACTGGCTGAAATGTGACTTCATGCAAGACCAGGTCGGTCAAACCTTTGGCGGCGTGATTTCCAGTGTGACCGGCTTCGGTTTCTTTGTGCGCCTTGATGACTTATTTATTGACGGCCTGGTGCATGTCTCGTCACTGGATAATGACTACTATCGTTTCGACCAGATAGGCCAGCGGCTGATTGGTGAGTCAGGTGGTCAGACTTATCGCCTGGGTGACCGTGTGCAGGTACGGGTTGAAGGGGTCAACATGGATGAACGCAAAATCGATTTTGCGTTGATTTCCAGTGAGCGCAAAGTGCGCGGTGCCGGAAAAACCGCACGGGAGAAAAGTAAAAAAGATGCTGCCAGCACCCGGCCTCCAAGGCGGCGCCAGGGCGATAAACGTGTGAATTTCGAGCCAGATAGCGAGTTCCGCAGTGAAAAGCCGAAAAAGTCACGCGCACAAAAGAACAAAAAAGCGAAAAAACCTTCGGAAAAAACACGTAAAATTGCAGAAGCAACTAAAGCGAAGCGTGCGGCGAAGAAAAAAGCGCAATAGCGCAGCCTACGGCTGATAAACTAACAGCAGGCTCCGTCCAACCGGGCGGAGCTTTGTTTTTTGACTGTAACCCGGGCGCAGTGCCCAGAGTGAGTACCATACATGAGTGAAATGATTTACGGCATTCATGCCGTGCAGGCCTTACTGGACAGAGCACCGGAGCGCTTTCAGGAAGTGTTTATCCTGAAAGGCCGCGAAGACAAGCGTCTGTTACCTCTGATTCATTCCCTTGAATCATTGGGGATAGTTATCCAAATGGCGAACCGCCAGTGGCTGGATGATAAGTCCGAAGGCGCTGTCCATCAGGGGATCATTGCTCGTGTTAAGCCTGGCAGGCAGTACCAGGAAAATGATCTGCCTGACCTTATCGCTCAGTATGAACAACCGTTCTTACTGGTGCTGGATGGGGTAACTGATCCCCATAACCTGGGTGCCTGCCTGCGTAGTGCCGATGCCGCCGGGGTTCATGCGGTTATTGTGCCGAAAGACCGTTCTGCGCAACTTAACGCGACAGCCAAAAAAGTGGCTTGTGGCGCAGCAGAAAGTGTGCCGATGATTCGGGTCACTAACCTCGCCCGCACTCTGCGTTTACTGAAAGACGAAAACGTCTGGATTGTGGGTACGGCAGGTGAGGCGGACCATACGCTGTATCAAAGCAAAATGACCGGCCCGATGGCGCTGGTTATGGGGGCGGAAGGCGAAGGCATGCGCCGTCTCACCCGCGAACATTGTGATGAGCTTATCAGCATTCCTATGGCGGGTACGGTTTCTTCCCTGAATGTGTCTGTAGCTACAGGTGTTTGCCTGTTTGAAGCGGTGCGCCAGCGGAGTAAATAAAGTAATCTGGACAGGGTGCACGCTTTGTGACGTTGTTCGATGATAAACCGCCAGCGCAGTCCATACTTTATGTAATGGCATAAAGGGAGACTAACCATGCGCTGGCAAACTCATACCGTTTTTAATCAACCTGCTCCACTGATTAACAGTAATTTATTCCTCTCTGATAGTGCATTGCGCGATGCCGTTATTCGCGAGGGTGCTGGCTGGGATGGCGAATTACTCGCCAGTATCGGACAGCAGCTTGGCTCGGCGGAGTCACTGGAACTGGGGCGGCTGGCAAATGCCAACCCACCAGAACTGCTTCGTTATGACCCGCGCGGAGAACGTATTGATGAAGTGCGTTTTCATCCTTCCTGGCATTTATTGATGCAGGGCCTGTTTGCTAACCGGGTACATAACCTTCCCTGGTTGAAAGACCCTCAGCCAGGTGCTTTTGTTGCGCGTGCCGCCCGTTTCATTCTTCATGCACAGGTTGAGGCAGGGACGTTATGCCCGGTAACTATGACCTTTGCCGCAACACCATTATTGCAACAGGCGTTGCCTGCAGAATTTCGCAACTGGCTGCCGTCATTGCTCACTGATCGTTATGATGCCCATCAGTTACCTGCGACACAGAAAAAAGGCCTGTTGATTGGTATGGGGATGACGGAAAAACAGGGTGGTTCTGATGTGATGAGCAACACCACCCGGGCAGACCCACAGACAGTACCTGGTTGTGGCATGCCTTACCGCCTGGTGGGGCATAAATGGTTTTTCTCTGTTCCGCAGAGTGATGCTCACCTGGTACTGGCTCAGGCGCGGGGTGGGCTGTCCTGCTTCTTTGTTCCCCGCCTGCTGCCTGATGGCGAGCGTAATGCCTTAAGCCTGGCACGCCTTAAAGATAAACTTGGCAACCGTTCTAACGCCAGCAGTGAAGCTGAACTGTTCGATGCCCATGGCTGGCTGATTGGTGAAGAAGGCGAGGGCGTTCGCCATATTTTACGCATGGGGGCGATGACGCGTTTTGACTGTGCACTGGGTAGTCATGGCCTGATGCGCAGGGCATTTGCCGTTGCGTTATACCATGCGCATCAACGCCAGGCGTTTGGTAAACATCTGGTGGATCAGCCGTTAATGCGCCAGGTTCTGGGGCGTATGGCATTACAGCTCGAAGGGCAGACAGCCTTTTTATTCCGCCTGGCGGGCGCGCTGGGGCAACGGGATGATGTCAATCAGCAATTATGGGCACGTTTGTTCACCCCGGCAGCAAAGTTCCATATCTGCAAGTCAGGCATACCTTTTGTGGCAGAAGCCATGGAGGTGCTGGGGGGTATTGGTTATTGTGAAGAAAATGAATTACCCCGTTTGTACCGGGAAATGCCGGTGAACAGTATCTGGGAAGGCTCCGGGAATATTATGTGTCTGGATGTGCTGCGTGTATTACAAAAACAGCCGGGAGTGGTGGGTTTACTGCAGGCGAATTTTGCTGAGGTGAAAGGGCAGAGCCGTCACTTTGACCGCACCTGGCGGCAATTACAGGCACACTTACGTAAACCTGACGAAGCATTCAGCCGCCAAATTACCAGCCAGTTGGTACACCTTGCCACTGGCGCTGAAATGTTGCGCCACCTGCCCCCACGTATTGCGGAAACATGGTGTCAGATGGCGCTGGACTCCCGAGGCGATCACTTAATTGATGAACCGGTACTCTCTGATATTCTGCTCAGGGCGACTGGTGGCGCAGGGTGATAGCTGTCTTTAACGTGAAAAAGTTTCACTAATTCGGCCAGGTGGTGGCCCTGGCTTCTCAGGCTGTGGGCCACTTTTTCCGTGCGGGCAATGTGCCGGGCATTAATGTGTGTGGACTCGCCAATTTGTGTCATCGCAATATTGACCTGGCTGATACCGGCAGACTGCTCCTGTGAGGCAGTACTGATGGTGGCAATCAGTTGGTTGATGTGCTCAATATGCCCGGTAATATCCTGCATCGACTGGCTGGTTTTTTGCGATAACACATGGCCTTCGCTCACTTTTTCCAGTGTATCTGCAATTAACTGGTCAATCTCTTTCACGGCGTTGGCACTGCGTGCTGCCAGTGCCCGGACTTCCTGGGCTACGACGGCAAACCCTTTGCCGTGTTCGCCAGCGCGAGCTGCTTCTACCGCCGCATTCAGCGCCAGAATATTGGTTTGAAAAGCAATTGACTCAATAACATGGGTGATATCCGCAATCCGCTGCGACGCTTCACGTATTGCATCCATAGTGGAGACTGCGTGTTTCACCGTCACCCCACCACTGTGAACAGCCAGGGTTGTCTCTTCGACTAACCCTTTTGCTGTTCCCATATTGTCGGCGTTCTGCGCCACGGTGGAGGCAAGTTGCCCCATACTGGCCGAGGTTTCCTCAACACTACTGGCCTGTTTGCTAATCTGTTCGCCAATTTCATCGCTGTCGGTCGCCAGAGTATCAGTGCTGTGGCTGATTTCTTCAGCTGTCTGGCGTACCTGCTGAACTATGGTATTCAGCCCATCGCCAATACCATTGATTCCTTGTATTAACTGACCGATTTCATCATGGCGTTGTGTATGGATAGCCTGACGCAAATCGCCACTGGCATATAACTGTGCCAGACCAATAACCTGTTGTAGCGGCTGGCTGACCCAGCGGCGTATCAGCCACGTAAAGCACAATGCAAAGAGTACAACCAGTATTGCACCGGCCACCAGAAAGCTATCACGCATCCGGGTAATATTACTCAGTAGCTGGCCTTTATTGACCTCAGACACAATCACCCATTTCCAGTCTGGCAATGTAGTCCAGACCAGTGCGGTATCCTCTCCGCCTGGCGAATGCCAGGTGGTTGACCCTGAAGGCTGGTTTAACACGGCGTTATTGATGTCTGCCGGCCAGCCGGGTGCTTTGCCTTCCCGGTTGGTATCAAATAAATATTTCCCCCAGCTCTTCCCGGGTGCATTGCTCAGAACATAGAACCGGCCGCTTTTCCCCAGGTGACGGGAAATAACTTTTTCGCGCATCAGTTGCCAGGCATTACTGATATCGACACCGACAAACAGCACGGCAATAGTCTGCCCACTGGCATCTTTAACTGGCTGATACTGGGTGATGTAACGTTTACCAAACAGCAGCGCGAGGCCACGATAGACTTCACCTTTGCTGACTTTGGCCCAGGACGGGCTGGTGCGGTCAAGCAGAGTACCCATTGCCCGGGAGCCGTCTTCTTTACGCAAAGATGTCGCGACCCGTACAAAGTCGTCGCCTGAGCGGACAAATAACGTGGAAATAGCGCCGCTGCGGGTCAGGAAGTCATCTGAGAACTGGTTATTCTCATGCAGGGGGATATCACCACCTTTAAGTAGCGGCACTTTGTGCCCACTTATCTCTACCATTTGCCGAGGGTCAACAGTGAGAGGCTGTGGTAAGAAACTGGAAAATAATTGTGTGAAGCTGGCTACTTCACTGTTGAGGCTACTATTAAACATCTGCGCGGTGTCATGAATCCCTGTGACCTGCGCTTTCATGTCTTGTAATGCTTGTTGTTCCAGTTGTTGGCTGGCCAGGCGCCCAAGAAACATCGTAAAAATAAAAAACAGTACTGCGACGCTAACGGCTGTCATTACTGACAAGCGAGCACCTAATCCCCAGTATTTAAATGAAGTCATCATATCGCTGCCGTATTTTGTGTTTTGCCATCATTAACGGCAGTGGTTTGAATAATATTTATACACAATATGTAAATATATGTTTCAATCAAACTTGATATGGATCATTGACTGTTGAAATTTAGGGTAATTAATTTCTTGCCAGCCACTTAATAATTTCATGGTGCTGCCATAAATTGGATTACGAATTATTGGTTAATTTAGGTAAATAAGAATATTTATTGATAACGGGTGGCATAGGGTAAATGAACGCTCTGCGCTTTTCGTGGGGAATAAGCAAAATAAGCCACCCGCAGGTGGCTTAACGGTAAAAAAGGCGACACAGGTAGATAGCGTTACGAGTAAATAATGGCTTCCACATGCCAGGTATCTTTACGAGGCGTTTCTTCCATATTCACAATACGGTAGACGGAAGCACCCTTTTCATCCGCGCTTAATGCAACCAGCCGTTCGATCTCCTGAGGGCTGCCAGTGACGTCTTTAAACGACAGAATGCCCATTTCATTAAATGCCGTCACCCGATCAGCATGTACATCCTCAGCCGACCTTGCACTGGTACTGACCAGCCCTGCGGACAAAAGTAGAGAGGTTAATGCCAGTGATCGCTTCATAATTGCCCGCTCCATATCAGATGATCTGAAAAAAATTTACAGGTCATTTCCTTGTTATTCAGCATGCAGCGTCCCTTGCGACAAGCTGTATTGTGTCAGGCGGAAAATAAAGTCGTGCAATTCAGTGTAAAGTCGTTAAAACCTGTTTAAGCATCAGGGTTTACGGTAAAGAATTGCGCTAGCCCGGCGTACACCAGGAACCATATAATCGTTAATAAACAAGATCATATAATAATCAGCCTTTTCCCTGGTCGCGCGCTGTTTGATTGCTTCTTCCGCATCTACCGGGCCACCGCGAGTGGTGACACTGATCATCCCCATTCTCACCAGCCCTTCTGTCTGGTTACGCTGGATTTCCTGGGGCCAGGCTGCTACAGCAGGAGCCGGGCGGGGAGTTGTCCAGTTGGTACTGCAACCCGCCAGTACCAGGCATAAGCAAAGCGGAAGAAAACGGCGTATAGACATTTTATTTTCCTGACAAGTTGATTTTAGTGTTTGAGATAAATCTGGTAAGCCAAAAATTCATTTTCTGTTACCTGAAACGTGAATTCGCAGGATATATCACTAAAAAGCGTAATCCGTGTCTCACACTGACATTTGGGATTTTTGGGTAACCAGGCACCGCGCTGGCCTGCCTGTATATATAAGGGTATAGAATAGAGCGACATCAACACAAAATGCGAACGTTAAATGACAGAAATAGAAACCACGAATCTGGCCGGTTTTGAGGTCTTGCATGCTACCCCTGCTGGCAAGAGCCACCAGCCTTTACCGACAATTATTTTCTGGCATGGTTATACTTCCTCGAAGCTGGTGTACAGCTACTTTGCTGTTGCGCTGGCACAGGCGGGTTTTCGGGTGATTATGCCAGATGCACCGGAACACGGCGCGCGTTTTCATGGTGACGAAGCAAGGCGGTTGCAGCATTTCTGGCAAATCCTTTATGGGAACATTCAGGAATACCCGCTGTTGCGTGATGCCATTAATGATAAAAAGTGGTTGGCCGAAGGGCGGTTGGGGATCGCGGGGGCATCAATGGGGGCTATGACGGCATTAGCGGTGGCCGGGCATTATCCTGAAGTGCGCTGCACTGCGAGCCTGATGGGCTCAGGGTTTTATCATGCGCTTTCTCAATCGTTGTTCCCGCCACCGGCACATCGGGATGCAGTGCTGGCTCCGTTGGCAGACTATGAAGTAACACAATGCCTTGAGTTGCTTGCTCGCCGGCCATTAATGCTCTGGCATGGTGAAGATGATGACCTGGTTCCTGTCGCAGAATCAAAGCGTTTGTGGCAGTTACTGCAACAACAGCATCTGGATAGTAATGTGGTTTGCTACTGGGAATCAGGAGTAAAACACCGGATTACGCCTTATGCGCTGGATTCAACCTGCGCCTTTTTCAGCCAGTCACTTTAATGTGGATTAACGCCGTTGATGGGTACGGCCTGGCTCGATAGCTGAGGCTGTCTTTGCAGCCCTGGCGCAAACTGGGGCATCGTTTCGCCTCGGTGGTTAATATAAATGACACCCGTACTCATCACGTCATCCATATTATGGCTGGGGTCAGGCTGCGTGTTGATGGCTGCAACAGCAGGGAGCGATAACAACATGCCCGTTATCAGGGCTATCATTTTGGTTCTCATCGTGGTCTCCTCAACGGTCTTTTTATTGCAGGGTGGCTCTCCTTTCTTCTAAGGGGTCTATGTAACGTATTGTACTGCCTGCACTCTGTGCAGAAAGCGAACATTTCTGATAAACGTATTCAAAAAAATTCAGTCATCCTCTGTTTGTAACTGTAGTTCGCGCGGCAACACTGTTTTGGCGCTGTGTGCGTTTCCTCAGCGATTTATTTCTGTATTCCGCTTGTTATTAGCGCTCAACTTCCATAGAATGACGCGTCATTTTTCAGCCGTCTTAACACACGTTCCTTGCTTCCATGGGCTACGGCTGACCCTGACAGGAGGCTGAATAATCCGTAAGGAGCAATTCGATGCGTCATTACGAAATCGTTTTTATGGTCCATCCTGACCAGAGCGAACAGGTTCCGGGCATGATCGAGCGTTACACTGGTGCTATCACTGGTGCAGAAGGCACGATCCACCGTCTGGAAGACTGGGGCCGCCGTCAGCTGGCTTACCCGATCAACAAACTGCACAAAGCACACTACGTTCTGATGAATGTTGAAGCACCGCAGGAAGTTATCGATGAGCTGGAAACAAACTTCCGCTTCAACGATGCCGTTATCCGTAGCATGGTTATGCGTACCAAACACGCTGTAACTGAAGCTTCTCCGATGGTTAAAGCGAAAGACGAACGTCGTGAACGTCGCGATGATTTCGCTAACGAAGCCACAGAGAATGCTGCTGGGGATTCTGAAGAGTAATCGCTGATGGCTAACCGTCTGTTGTTGTCCGGCACTGTGTGCAGGGCACCTCTCAGAAAGGTCAGCCCGTCAGGAATTCCTCACTGCCAGTTCGTGCTTGAGCACCGTTCAGTGCAGGAGGAAGCCGGGTTTAACCGGCAGGCGTGGTGCAGAATGCCAGTGATTATTAGCGGGCAGGCTCATCAGGCCATTACTCACAGTATAACGGTCGGCACGCAACTCACCGTTCAGGGCTTTATTAGCTGCCATCAGGCGCGAAATGGTCTGAGTAAAGTGGTTCTGCATGCCGAGCAGATTGAATTGATAGATTCTGGAGACTAGCCAAATGGCACGTTATTTCCGTCGTCGCAAGTTCTGCCGTTTCACCGCGGAAGGCGTTCAAGAGATCGACTATAAAGATATCGCTACGCTGAAAAACTACATCACCGAAAGCGGTAAAATTGTCCCGAGCCGTATCACCGGTACTCGTGCAAAATACCAGCGTCAGCTGGCCCGTGCTATCAAGCGCGCGCGCTACCTGTCTCTGCTGCCGTACACTGATCGTCATCAGTAATCGGCCACGGTCAACCAATACGACTTTGAGAGGATAAGGTAATGCAAGTTATTCTGCTTGATAAAGTAGCAAACCTGGGTAGCCTGGGTGATCAGGTTAATGTTAAATCTGGTTACGCACGTAACTTCCTGGTACCGGCTGGTAAAGCTGTTCCGGCAACCAAGAAAAACATTGAGTTTTTCGAAGCTCGTCGTGCTGAACTGGAAGCTAAACTGGCTGAAACGCTGGCTGCCGCTGAAGCCCGTGCAGAGAAAATCAATGCACTGGGCGTAGTTACCATCGCTTCTAAAGCGGGTGACGAAGGTAAACTGTTTGGTTCCATCGGTACTCGTGACATCGCTGACGCTGTAACTGCAGCTGGCGTTGAAGTTGCGAAAAGCGAAGTTCGCCTGCCGAACGGCGTTCTGCGTACCACTGGTGACCATGAAGTTCACTTCCAGGTACACAGCGAAGTGTTTGCACAACTGAATGTAAACATCGTTGCTGAAGCGTAATTTACGCTGATGTACGCTAAAACGCCGGCTTATGCCGGCGTTTTGCTTTGTGATTATTGCCTGTTTACTGCCATTATTAACCACGCTGTTATTGCGCACCTGCCAGTAGGGTTTACCCGTTAGTTTAGCGCGCCCGAATAAAACTCCCGTTACTCTCGCGCGTAAAAAGTACCTGACGGTTTTCACTGTCATTGACAATCAACCCCGTGACAACCCCGTTACCATTTACTCTGACCTTTACTTCCTGGCCGCTTTGCAGTGAACTCAGCGGTTTATCCGGGCCTTCGACGTTCGCCATCGCATACACATCAGTGGGGGGCAGGTTATGATCGCGGAACAGTTGTGCCAGTGTTTTCCCCGGCTCTACTCGCCAGGTATGCCATTGTGCCTGGCCTGTGGCACTGTTGGTTGTATTGGCGGTGTTACTGGTTGTTGTAGTGCGCCTTTCCTGAGGTGCCCGCCCGGCTGCCTCAGATTCGTTATCTGGCTGAATACTCTCTTCTGGTGAGCGCAATGCCGGTGAAGTTTGCACCGGTTGTGGCTCGTTGTAACGCGGTGGCGTGGTTACAACTGGCTGGCTGGTAGAAGGAACAGTGCTTTGCCCCCCTGATGTGACAGGCGTATTGACGGGGAGGTTCAGTGGTGTTTCCCTGGAGACCGGGGTTACAGGCGTATTGTCAGTGGGCAACAATACCCCAATAACAACCAGCACAATACCTATAATGATGCCCCGGCGGTGCAGGGTGGGTAACGGATCCATTAACCGGAAATCATCTGGTGCATGCCAGACCCGGTGAATCATGGCTTTTAATGCAAACTGGCCCGGCATGTCGCCTCCTGGTCCATCGTTAATGGATACGGTGTGGTGGCCTGAATATCCATTATCCTGTATTACGAATGAAAGTATCCACCCACTGTCAGCCTGATATTATCCGCCGAAATTCCTTTCAGACAATCGCTGAATGCTTCCTGAGAGTATAGTTTGCTAACTGTTTGATGCGAGTGGAATAGTACGCAATCATGATAATTATCGCATCAGCCAATTATTGAGGTTCAAGGCAGACATTTACCCTGTTCCCTTTTACCTCATGGGCTCTGGCTGTTATGCTGCCGGGGCGTCTGGCGGGTTCGCCAGACATCTATGAAGATGAACAAACCCTCAGTAAAGGAAAATTCATGACGACCCCTTCTTTTGACAGTGTTGAAGCGCAGGCAAGTTACGGTATTGGTCTGCAGGTTGGTCAACAACTGCGTGACTCCGGGCTGGAAGGTTTACTGCCTGAAGCGTTACTTGCTGGCCTGTGTGATGCGCTGGAAGGCAACCCACCTTCTGTACCGGTTGATGTCGTACACCGCGCGTTGCGTGAAGTTCACGAGCGTGCCGAAGCCGTACGCCGCGAACGCCAGCAGGAAATGGCGGCGGAAGGGCAAAAATACCTGGAAGAAAACCGCCACCGCGAAGGTGTCAACATCACTGAATCAGGTTTACAGTTCCGTGTACTGACCCAGGGTGAAGGCCCGATTCCTTCCCGTAAAGACCAGGTGCGTGTTCATTATACCGGTAAACTGATTGACGGTACCGTGTTCGACAGCTCAGTGGCGCGCGGTGAACCCGCTGAGTTTCCGGTTAGCGGCGTGATTGCAGGCTGGATTGAAGCGCTAACGCTGATGCCTGTCGGTTCTAAATGGGAACTGAGCATTCCACATAACCTGGCATATGGTGAGCGTGGTGCTGGTGCATCTATCCCTCCGTTCAGCACTCTTGTTTTTGAAGTCGAATTGCTGGAAATCCTGTAATCCGCCTTCCGGCCCCGCTACGGCGGGGTTGTTTCAGCTTCCTTTTATTCCCCACGATTTTATCTTGCAAAAAACGCTATTGCGCGTATTTTTGTGAGGCGCTCCGCGTATTAATAAATATAAACCACACTCTAATAACAAATATTTAACCTATCCGCTAACTTCTCAGGTTATCCCCGGCAGTGAGTCAACCGGGGTACACGCGTTGTTATTGATTAAGTAATTACTGACAGGCCGCAGAGCCTGAAATGACAGACAGGAAAATACTATGGTAGACCAGGTCAAGGTGGCCGAAGCGGTGGAAACACCGCAGGAACAAACCCTTCAGCGACATCTCTCAAACCGACATATTCAGTTAATTGCCATTGGTGGTGCCATTGGCACTGGCTTATTTATGGGGTCGGGCAAAACGATAAGCCTCGCAGGGCCATCCATTATATTTGTGTACATGGTTATCGGCTTTATGTTGTTCTTCGTGATGCGGGCAATGGGCGAATTGCTATTGTCGAATCTCGAGTACAAGTCATTCAGTGATTTTGCCGCAGACTTATTGGGCCCCTGGGCGGGGTATTTTACCGGCTGGACCTACTGGTTTTGCTGGGTGGTAACCGGTATTGCCGATGTGGTTGCCATTTCTGCATATGCGCAATTCTGGTTCCCCGGGTTATCGGAATGGGTGGCATCGCTGGCAGTGGTGATTGTACTGCTGTCCCTGAACCTGGCAACGGTAAAAATGTTTGGTGAAATGGAGTTCTGGTTCGCCATGATAAAAATCGTTGCGATTATTGCCCTGATTGTGGTTGGTGCAGTAATGGTGTTTACCGGATTTACTTCACCTTCGGGCGTGACCGCATCGTTCAGCCACCTGTGGGCTGATGGTGGCTGGTTTCCTAAAGGGATAAGTGGTTTCTTTGCCGGTTTCCAGATAGCTGTGTTCGCCTTTGTGGGGATTGAACTGGTGGGAACAACTGCTGCGGAAACGCATAACCCGGAAAAATCATTACCCAGAGCAATCAACTCTATTCCTGTGCGGATAATCATGTTTTATGTTTTTGCCCTGATCATGATTATGTCTGTTACACCCTGGCGCTCGGTTGTGCCGTCAAAAAGCCCGTTTGTTGAGCTGTTTATGCTGGTTGGGTTGCCCGCAGCGGCCAGCCTTATCAACTTTGTAGTGCTGACATCGGCGGCATCTTCCGCCAACAGTGGGGTATTCTCGACCAGCCGCATGCTATATGGCCTGGCACAGGATGGCGTCGCGCCTGCTCGTTTCGCCCGCCTGTCACGTCGCGCGGTTCCGGCTTCAGGGCTATTGTTTTCCTGCCTGTGTCTATTGGGCGGTGTGGTACTGATTTACCTGATCCCGGATGTGATGACGGTATTCACTATGGTCACGACGGTTTCTGCCATTCTGTTTATGTTTGTCTGGAGCATCATTTTGTGTTCTTACCTGGTGTACCGCAGACAGCGACCGGAACTGCATGCGAAATCGCAGTATAAGATGCCACTGGGCATTGTCATGTGTTGGGTCTGCCTGGCGTTTTTTGTGTTTGTGTTGGGGCTTTTGACACTACAGGCGGATACGCGCCAGGCACTCATGGTGACACCACTATGGTTTGTGATACTGGCGATTGGTTGGCAAGTAACCGGGAAAAAACGCCTCGCGCGGGTTTAACAGGGTTCAGCGTTTCACTCCAGTAAACGAAGGCACCTGCGGCTGCCTTTAGATTGATGAAAAAGAAGGGAAAATCGTGGTTTTCCCTTCTTTTTAGTTAGCAGCCGAAAATCAATGAATTGATTTTCCTGGTTTTTTATTCGGTGACATCCTCTCGTTCTGTACGGATATGAGATTTGTCACCCGTCTCAGGCACCTGCGGGTGCCTTTTGTATGGCAGCAAACAGAGCCGGGTATTACTCGCCCGCAAGTGCGCGCGGGAACAAATTGTTATTTTCCAGGCTAATGTGACTCATCAGGTCATCAATCAGCTCATTAACTCCGTTATACAGTGCCTTCCAGGTAGTACAGGCTTCCAGGGGGGGCACCACATTGTTTGTGACATGTTTGATAACTTCCAGCAGTTCACCCGCTTCGCTATGCTCATGCTCCATCACGTTAATTGGCCCTGCACATTCTGCCCCGCGCCCTTGTTTGATTAATGGAAACAACACGCGTTCTTCTTTGAGCATATGCTGGCTGAGTTCGTCATTGAGCATTGTCAGATACTTTGCAAGACCCGCTGGAACCGATGGCTTGCTGGCATGTACCCGCTCGACTTTCTCAGCCTGCGCAATCAGTTCAGGTAACTGTTCCCGGTGCCTGTCATGGTAACGCACCAGAATATGGTCGATGATGTCGCTAAGTGGTTCACCTGCCCATGACTGTGTATGCGGCTGCGTAGACAGCACAGTCAACTCTGCCTCTATTGCCTGTAAATCCAGCCCCTTACGTTCTGCTGCCCGCTGCAGGGTTTGCCTGCCACCACAACAAAAATCAAGATCATAGCGGCGGAATAACGCGCAAGCGCGTGGAATGGTTAATGCCAGTTCACCTAATGCCTGTTCCCGAAAAGCCATAACATCACCTCACTCAGTTAGCCTATAAGATGCATTTTAAATACATCTTATAGGCTGTGTCCAGTGTGAGATTTGGTTATGGGAAAAGGGTAAACCTTTGAATATCGCATAACGCAATTTTTCGTGGGAAATAAAGCATTAAATTTGTGAGCCATGTTGCCGATATTGTTTGCAGGCTACTCATTTATGAAGACGTGAAGGTTAATAATGTTTAAAAGAATCAAGGTAGTAACATTGCTTATTGCCGTGCTTGCTGTACTGGGCGCGATGCAATTAGTTTCTGCAGCTTTTTTTATGAAGGCATTAAACAACGACAAACAGAATTTCTCGCTTGCGCAAATCTCTAACCAGAATGTTTATGAAATGACCGATGCCTGGATTAGCCTGAACCAGGCCCGGGTTACGCTGAACCGCGGTATGTTACGGTTGCAGAGCAGTATGGCAAACACTATCAACGCCACAGACCTCAACAGTCTGATAAATAAAAGCAACAGTCTGCTGAAAGAGGCCGATGCCCATTTCCAGAATTACAAAAAATTGCCTAATACCCCTGGCCTTGATGAACAACTGACGGCTTCACTGGAAGCGGAATACGCTCATTACTCCACGACACTGAGCGCCATGACCACGATGCTGGGAAAAGGTGACCTGGAAGGCATGTATGCGCAAAAAGTTGAGCAAAAACAAGTGGCCATGCAGAAAGTCTACAAAGCCTGGCGCCAGGAGCAGGCTAAACTCAGCAGTGAAGGGGCAAACGAAAACAATTCAGATTATGCACGGATGATGTGGATTCTGGGGAGCGTCATGGTGATTGTCATTGCTGTTATTATTGCCAGTTGGTTCTTTCTCAAACGTGTATTACTTCAGCCACTGCATGAAGTCATGGAACACATTATGGCTATTGCCAGTGGAGATCTGACCCGGCGTATCCTGAGCGAAGGGCGTAGTGAGATGAGCCGTCTTGCTGGCAGTTTGCACCAAATGCAGCAGGCGTTGATTCAAACTGTCAGTTCCGTGCGCAGTAGTACCGATACGATTTTTATTGGTGTCAGCGAAATCGCAGCCGGCAGTAATGATCTGTCAGCCCGGACAGAACAACAGGCAGCCTCGCTGGAAGAAACCGCATCAAGCATGGAACAGCTTACCGCAACAGTAAAACAGAATGCTGACAATGCCCGCCAGGCAACACAGTTGGCGCGTAATGCTTCTGATACCGCACGTAAAGGCGGGGATGTGGTGAACAATGTCGTGAAAACCATGGATGAAATCGCCAGCAGTTCCAGCCAGATTGCGCAGATAACCAATGTGATTGATGGTATTGCGTTCCAGACTAATATTCTGGCGCTGAATGCCGCTGTCGAAGCTGCCCGTGCTGGTGAGCAAGGGCGGGGGTTTGCTGTGGTGGCCGGTGAAGTACGCACCCTGGCCCAACGCAGTGCACAGGCGGCAAAAGAAATAAAAACCTTAATTGAAAACTCTGGTGAGCGGGTGCAGACCGGCAGTGATCTGGTGCGTGAAGCTGGGGACACCATGCGTGAAATCGTGGGTGCCGTAACTCGGGTCACAGATATTATGGGCGAAATCTCTTCTGCCTCTGACGAACAAAGCCACGGTATTGACCAGGTCAGTCTGGCGGTTTCTGAAATGGATAACGTCACCCAGCAAAACGCTTCGCTGGTAGAAGAGTCTGCAGCAGCAGTCAGTGCCCTTGAACAGCAGGCAGCCCAACTCAACCAGGTGGTTGCTGTATTCAAACTGCACAACAGCCAGCCGGTGACTGTAGCGACAAAACCTCAGATTGCCGCCGTGGCGGCACCGAAGCTGAGCGTGCAACCGTCTCCGGCCGCAGAAAATAATTGGGAAGCCTTTTAAACGGTGATTATCCTGATGCCGCAGACCGTGGCATCAGGTTATTTCTCCAGCGTGACTGGTGTTGCGATATTTTCTGGTACCGGTGGCACCGGTTTGCTGCGTACCGCCATCACCACGCCCAGCACCAGAAATGCAATGCCACTCAGAGTGACCAGGGGCGGAATGCTGTGGCGCATTAAAAATGTGTACAGCAGGCCAGAAAGTGTTTCAAACACAATCAATGGCCCGAGCACCACGGTAGGTAACCGCTGGCTTGCCTGATTCCAGCACAGGGCACCAACCCAGGAACACAGCACCGCAATTGTCACCATCAGCACAATAAATACATCCGGACGCGGGCCAAAAGGGAGCGGGAACAGAGGGGTCACGGCTGATACCCACAGGCAAACAGCCGCATAACCAGCCAGAGATACAGGCAGTGTCACCAGAGCCTGCGCTGTTGCCCACATAAGCGGGTGGTGCGCCGGGTTCTCTTTCAGCCAGCGCGCATTGTGCAGTGCGTACCAGGTCCAGCAACCTACCGACACCAGTGCCAGCAGAATACCGCTCAGATAACGCCATAGCGTAAAGTGAGGTAACCCCTGGGAAAGCTCGGCAATATTTACACAGATTAACCCGGCCAGTGTGCAGGCCAGTGCCGGCGCCATCCGCCGCCAGGGCAATTTACCATCGCGTTTACTGTAAAGCAGGTTGGCAAAAACAGGGATAACCACCGGTAGTGTACCGATAATCATGGTCGTTATGGGCGCGCTGGTACGCTGAATGGCGCTGGCAAGGCAGACGTAATAAATCAGGTTCCCCATCATAGTCAGCTGCAAAGCTGCCCACCAGTCGCGTGATGTGAGCTTACGCAACTGCTTACGCCCGGCCCAGGCGAGAGGGAGAGCAATAATCCCCAACGCCAGATAACGCCCCATCGACTGCAATGCAGCCGGGTATTCCGGCACAATTAATGGGCCAACAAAAATCAGCCCCCACATCAGCCCGGCAACTAATGCGTAAAGTACGCCCGCAAACATGCACTCTCCTTTGTTCAGTCTGCGGTTACTCTGCCTGACAGCATTCAATGAAATATTGTATCAGATTGCGCTTTTAGCGGGCCAACACCTGGCGTTGATAACGCACAGGGGTCAGACCATAGCGCTGGCTAAACGTCCGGGTAAGGTGGGACTGGTCAGTAAGGCCTGTCGCACTGGCGACTTCTGCTGCAGGCATGCCTTGTGCCAGAAACAGTTTGGCGCGCCACAGGCGAATCGCCATCAGCATCTGGTGTGGTGTGACATGATATTGCGCTTTGAACTGGCGCAGAAAGTGGTAAGGGCTGAGTGCCGCCACCTGGGCAAGTTCTCCCAGCGTGACGGGGTGCATATAGTTATCATGCAGGTAGTGGCGTACCTGGTCGAAGCGCGGGGCGTTCATCGAACCCGGTAAACGACCATGACTGGCATAAGGCCGGATAGTGTCAATCAGGTCAAGCAACAGGCTTTGTTGTGCGAGTGGGGTTTCGGCCGACCACAATGCGCCTATCAGCCTGCCAGTTTGTGCCGCGCGCAAGGCATCACAACGCTCTACATCGTTAAACCACCATTGATCAATACCTGTGATTTCCGCCAGCTGCGCGGGTTCAAGGTAGATCATACGGTAACGCCAGCCATCGGGAGTTTCGGCCTCGCCGGTATGCAGCTCGTCCGGATTCATAGTGACCAGTGAGTTTACGGCGGCAACATAATGTGTTCCCCGGTAACGAAAGCGTTCAGCTCCGGCTTCAATGGTGCCAATACCAAAGGCTTCATGAGTATGGGGTTCGAAGGCGTAACGGGAGATATGTGCGTGATATAACTCGACACCGGGAAGGGCAGAAAACTGACGGAAACTGGCGGTGTCCCGCTCATCCGTAAAATGGTCTGGTACGCCCTGCACAGTTAACCTCGTTATATATCGCTGAAAAACAATGACCAGTGAACAATCCACTTGCGCCGCAGGGGATACCTGCGGCAGTAGTTATTCTCACAGTATATAACCGTAATTTAACATTTACAGCGCGTTTTTTAAGCTGGTCAGTAAGGATGTTGTTGGGTGACCGGTTAATGTGCTGATTTGGTGGGTATCATCAAACAGCCCACCTTTTGACGCACCAGTATCGGAATCTGCCAGAATTGCCGCAAAAGGCCCTGGCAGGCCAGCACCTTCCAGTAATGCCGCATAGTCTGCTTCGCACATGTTCTGGTAAGCCACCTGTTTGCCACTGGTATCGCTGAGAAGTTGCGCCAGTTCAGACAGCGTCCAGGCTTCATCGCCAGCCAGTTCGTATATTTTTCCGGCCTGGTTTTCCAGACTCAGAACCTGGGCTGCCGCTTCGGCGTAATCTTTACGGCTGGCAGAGGCAATTTTGCCTTCTCCGGCGCAACCCGGAATTACCCCGTGAGCCAGTGCCGCAGGGACACTCGCCATATAGTTTTCGGTATACCAGCCATTGCGCAACAGAACATGAGGCAGGCCAGAATCGGCCAGCATTTGCTCCGTCTCCCGGTGTTCTTGCGCCAGTTGTAGTGGCGAGGTGTCGGCATGCAACAGGCTGGTGTACGCCAGCAACCCTACTCCGGTTTGCACAGCCGCTTCAATCACATTGCGGTGTTGTGCGGCACGCTGTCCCACTTCGCTGGAGGAAATTAGCAGTAATTTTTCGACACCCACTAACGCAGTGCGCAGTGCGTCTTTGTCACTGTAATCGGCAACCCGCACATGAATCCCTTTTTCCGCCAGGCTTTGTGCCTTGCTCTGGTTACGCACAATAGCAACCAGTGATTCGGGGGGATGTTTTTTCAGCAACGCGGTTATCACTTCGTGGCCTAACTGCCCTGTCGCACCAGTAATTGCAATCATGATAAGTCTCCTGGTTTTTCATACTGAGTTTGTGTCTGTTGCTGAAGCATAGCAACTGTGCTAACTTTTAGTAAGTACGTACAAAAAGGTAAGTGTGAAATGGCAGATGTGAAACTTAAAACAGGCTCGCTCAGTGAACAGTTACGCGAAGGTAATTTATTTGCGGAAAAATGCCCTTCGCGGGAAGTGCTTAAGCATGTCACCAGCCGTTGGGGCGTGTTAATTCTGGTTGCCTTGCGGGATGGTACGCACCGTTTCAGCGACTTACGGCGCAGGATTGGCGGGGTGAGTGAAAAAATGCTGGCACAAACACTGCAATGGCTGGAGGGCGATGGCTTTATCCATCGCCGTGCATTGCCGGTTATTCCTCCGCATGTTGAATACAGTCTGACTCCGATGGGCGAGGAAGTGAGCGACAAAGTGTCTGCGCTGGCCGACTGGATAGAACAAAACCTGCCTGATGTATTATCTTCCCGGCAGGCGCGCCAGTAGCGCCTCAGTGCCATGAACTGCACAGGCATCTCATTGCGGGCTGTGCCAGGCTTATGCTTTATATGGCTGTTGTTTACGGATTGCCACCAATGCGGCCGTAGTCTGTGGACGCATAATGCGGTATAAACAACATCATGTAAAAACAAGGTATTACAGCGCCAGAACCGTTTAGCGCTTAGCGTAAGAGGTGGATAATGTTAGAACAGATATGCCAGTTGGCGCGCGATGCCGGTGTTGCCATTATGGCGGTTTACCAGGGTGAAAAACCTGTAGAGGAAACCCATAAAGCTGACAATTCCCCGGTGACAGCGGCCGATATTGCCGCACACAAAGTTATTCTGGCTGGTCTCCAGTCACTGACCCCCGATATCCCCGTGTTATCCGAAGAAGCGCCTGCCGCGTGGGATGAGCGCCAGCACTGGCAACGCTACTGGCTGGTGGATCCGCTGGATGGCACCAAAGAGTTTCTCAAACGCAATGGGGAATTTACGGTGAACATTGCACTGATTGAGCAAGGGAAACCGGTTTTGGGTGTGGTGTATGCGCCGGTACTTAAGGTTATGTACAGCGCAGCGAATGGGAAAGCATGGAAAGAAGAGTGTGGTGTGCGCAAACAAATTCAGGTACGCGAAGCACACCCGCCATTAGTGGTCATCAGTCGTTCCCACGCCGATGCAGAATTAACAGAATATCTGGAACAACTCGGCGAACACCAGACAACGTCTATTGGTTCTTCGCTTAAGTTTTGCCTGGTGGCGGAAGGGGTTGCACAACTGTATCCGCGCTTTGGGCCAACCAACGTTTGGGATACAGGGGCGGGCCACGCAGTGGCTGTTGCTGCCGGGGCGCAAGTGCATGACTGGCAGGGGAAAACCCTTGATTACACACCACGAGAGTCATTCCTGAACCCCGGCTTCAGAGTCTCTATTTATTAACTAACTGGTGCAGCAGGCTAATCACTTGCTGCACTTCCTGAGGTGTCAGCGCACCATCTTTTACCCACGCCACATTCCCGGTTTTATCCAGCACAATAATGGCAGAGCTTTTCGGTTTTAAGCCCCAGGCTTTGCGAACCACGCCATCGCTGTCGACAATAAACTGCGACCAGGGGTACTGTTTTTTACTGTCTTCAATGCTGTTACGTACAAACAGACTGGTTCCTATAATTGCATCGTCAGTATTCACGATGCTGGTGGTCTGGTAGCGGTCTTTCGGCAGGCCTGCGTGCTTGATAGCTTCAATAAGCGGGTCATTCATCTCTTTTGCCGACGTCCGCCCGGCAAGATGCTGGACAACGCGTACTTTGCCAACCAGTTGCGCACTATTCCAGGGCTGATAGCTGAACTGATCATTTTTCAGTAACAATTCTCCTTTATCGTTTACCCCCGTTGGCGGTACGCGCTGATTTAACGTCAGGTTATGAGCCGATGTTACCAGGGGAAGCAGCAGCAGGGCGAATGCCAGCAGGTTGCTCAGTCTCATCATCGATATCCTTTTGTTTTATTGCAGGTGATCGGACCAGATGGCCCTGAGCTTTAAGCATATCGGTTTTTTGTGATCCATATTGGCAAAGACGGTGCCAGTTTGTGGGCGCGCGCACAATTTGACATGATTTTGAATACTTATACTGGGCAGTGTAGAGGTTTGCAAAGAATCCTCTGAAATACTGTCATAGAAAGGTAAAAATAATTATAGGCACTAGGGCTTTTCTGACCCTTAGGCTATATTTAATAACGTTGTTTATTCCGCTCCTTAATACGACTGAGTCAGATTTGACTGTCGGAGGCGGCGGTATTGCAGGAGAAAGTAAAAAATGAAAATCTTTCAGCGTTACAATCCACTTCAAGTGGCTAAGTACGTAAAAATCCTGTTTCGTGGACGGTTGTACATCAAGGACATAGGTGCATTTGAATTTGATAAAGGTCGCATTCTTCTACCCAGGGTAAAAGATAAGCAACATTTAGCTATCATGTCTGAGGTCAACCGCCAGGTAACACGTTTGCAGGCAGAAATGGCTTAGGTTCCGGTAGCGCAGACAAAAAAACGGCCCTTGAGGGCCGTTTCTGTTTTTGTACCTCACTGGCCTGGCACGTTCCTCTGCCTGGCCGGGCAAAAATGCAGGGCGTTATCAGGCAACGCTCTTGTCTGAAGAGTCAGGAAGTTTGGGTACCAGGGTAACGGGCTTGCTGTCCAGCCGGGTAACCAGTAACTGATCAATGCGGAAGTTATCAATATCCACCACTTCAAACTTGTAGCCGGAATATTTCACCGCATCGGTTCGTTTGGGGATCTTACGCAGCATAAACATCATGAAACCACCAATGGTTTCATAATTATCTGATTGGGGAAATTCATCGATATCCAGTACGCGCATTACGTCATCAATAGGTGTTCCACCTTCAACCAGCCAGGAGTTTTCATCACGGGCAACAATTTGCTCTTCCATGCCCTGGCCTACCAGATCACCCATCAGCGTAGTCATCACATCGTTCAGCGTGATGATCCCAACAACCAGTGCGTACTCATTCATAATCACCGCGAAGTCTTCACCGGCACTTTTGAAGCTTTCCAGCGCTTCAGATAACGTCAGCGTATCCGGTACAATTAACACATTGCGGATATGCACACCGCTGGTCAGCACCAGACTTTGGTTGACCAGTACACGGTTCAGTAACTCTTTAGAATCGACATAGCCAATAATGTGGTCGATATCTTCGTTACACACCAAAAACTTGGAGTGTGGGTGTTCTGCCACTTTGGTTTTGAGGCTGTGCTCATCTTCATGTAAATCGAACCAGATAATGTTCTCGCGTGATGTCATGGAAGAAGGCACTGTGCGGGATTCCAGTTCGAACACGTTTTCAATTAACTCATGTTCCTGTTTACGCAGCACCCCGGCCAGAGCGCCAGCTTCGACTACGGCGTAAATATCGTCAGGCGTGATATCGTCTTTGCGCACCATTGGCAGCTTGAACAGGCGGAAAATCACGTTAGCCATACCGTTGAAGAACCACACCAGTGGACGGAAAACCAGCAGGCAGAAGCGCATGGGGTTGATTATCCGTAAGGCGACCGCTTCCGGCGCTATCATACCTATGCGTTTCGGTGTCAGGTCCGCCAGCAGAATAAACATGCCAGTAACCAGTGAAAAAGAGAGAATAAAGCTCAGTTGCTCTGACCACTCCGGTGCCATAAAACGGATGAGCAGGCTCTTGAAGGCAGGTGAGAATGCCGCGTCGCCAACAATACCACCCAAAATAGCCACAGCGTTCAGGCCAATTTGCACCACGGTAAAGAACATGCCGGGGTTTTCCTGCATTTTCAAAACGCGTTGCGCGTTTATGTTGCCTTCATCCGCCAGCAACTTGAGTTTGATTTTACGGGAGGCCGCCAGTGAAATCTCAGACAACGAGAAAAACGAACTGACGGCGATTAGACAGAGTATGACTAATATACTGTTTAACATATCTTATCCGGCGTAACGCCAGATCCTCGGAAGGGAAAGTTGATTATCCATGTGACAGACACTAAAAACCGGCCCGTAAGCGCTGGGCCGGCAATTTCGTATTCAGTATAACCTAAGGGCAGCATGGCCTGCCAGCAGGCGATGATTTAACCAGTTTTCATGTGAAATTACGACTGAGGCGGCAGGCAAACGCCAATTCCTCCGAGCGCGCAGTAGCCTTCCGGATTTTTGTATAAATATTGCTGATGTTCGTCTTCCGCATAGTAAAACGGTAGCGCCGTGGCAATTTCTGTTGTTACCGCCCGATTGTCATTTTGCGCCTTCATGGCTGACTGGAAGCGAACCAGGCTGGCTTTCGCCGCAGCCGACTGTTGTTCGGTTAGCGGGTAAATGGCAGAGCGATACTGGGTACCAATATCGTTACCCTGGCGCATTCCCTGAGCCGGATCGTGATTTTCCCAGAATAGCTGCAATAACTGCTCATAACTGATCACGGCCGGGTCATAAACAACACGCACTGCTTCTGCGTGGCCGGTTTGCCCGGTACACACTTCGCGGTAAGTTGGATTGGGGGTAAAACCACCGGTGTAACCTGCCGCGGTACTGTATACCCCAGGTTGTTGCCAGAACAGGCGCTCCACACCCCAGAAGCATCCCATCGCAAATAATGCCACTTCCATACCATCCGGAACGTGGGTCATTGAGTGTTCATTAACGGCGTGTAACCGGGCGACAGGCATCGGAGTTTTACGCCCGGGTAATGCTTGCGACTGTGCCACAGGCGTCGACTTGGTAAACAAATTTACCATGGTTTTCTCTCCACTTTTCAGAAACTGGACTGCCCTTGGGCGGTTGTCACAGGCACTATATTTGCACACAATATACGCTCTGTAATCCAGCGCGTTCATTTTTGTTACAGTGCGTCAACATAACCTACTGTCATAGCAAAAATTATCGGGTGCCTGTTTTTCAGACTGGCTGTTTGCCCGCCAGTTACCGGCCCTCGTAGTAAGACGGCCATCAGGCGGATTGCAGCAAATACGGCTACGCTAACTAGTAGAAATATCAGGGCCGGTATCTGTTTTTCAACCTCAAGTGTTGAGGTTTTGTTATGCCGCGGAGCGGTTCATGTTGTATCCCAGGGGTGGGAACAAGGGAAGATCAGGAGAAAAAGTGCCTCATATCCGAATCATTTGTTGCGTAAGTTTGTTACTTACCAGCAGCCTGGCCAGTGCGGCCAGCGTGCGTTTGCAAGTTGAAGGACTGTCGGGAGAATTGCAAAAAAACGTGCGCGCGCAGCTTTCAACCATTGAAAGTGATGAAGTCACGCCAGACCGCCGTTTTGAGGCACGCGTGGATGATGCCATTCGCAAAGGGTTGCGGGCACTCGGTTATTATGAACCTGTGATTGATTTTGATTTACAGCCCCCACCGAAAGTTGGCCGCCAGGTGCTGATTGCTAAAGTCACGCCGGGTGAGCCGGTCAGAATTGGTGGCACTGAGGTGATTTTGCGCGGTGGGGCGAGCAAAGACCCGGATTACCTCGCACTACTGAAAAAACGCCCGGCAAAGGGCACTATCCTGAACCATGGAACCTACGAAAACTTTAAAAAATCACTGACAACCGAAGCCTTACGTAAAGGCTATTTCGACAGCGATTTTAAAAAGAGCCAGTTGGGTGTGTCGCTGGGCAGGCATGAAGCTTTTTGGGATATCGACTATGACAGTGGTCAGCGTTACCGTTTCGGCACAGTGACCTTCAAAGGTTCACAAATTCGCGATGAATACCTGCAAAACCTGGTGCCCTTCAAAGAAGGTGATTACTACACCAGTAGTGACCTTGCCGAACTGAACCGCCGGCTCTCCGCCACAGGCTGGTTTAATTCTGTGGTTGTGGCGCCAGAGTTTGATAAATCTCGCAAAACTAAAATATTGCCACTTGAGGGCGTGGTCACACCGCGTACAGAAAATACAGTTGAAACCGGGGTTGGTTACTCCACTGATGTAGGCCCACGTATCAAAGCGTCGTGGAAAAAACCCTGGGTTAACAGCTATGGTCACAGCCTGACCACCAGCACCAGCCTGTCTGCGCCGGAGCAAACGCTGGATTTCAGTTACAAAGTCCCCTTGCTGAAAAGCCCGCTTGAACAGTACTACCTGTTGCAGGGAGGGTTTAAGCGCACCGATCTGAACGATACCCAGGCCGACTCCACAACGCTTGCGGTGTCTCGCTATTGGGAACTGGATACCGGCTGGCAACGGGCACTGAACTTGCGCTGGAGCCTTGACCACTTTACCCAGGCCAGTGTCACCAATACCACGATGTTGATTTACCCTGGTGTGAGTTTCAGCCGTACCCGCTCGCGTGGCGGGCTAATGCCAGTCTGGGGAGATTCTCAACGCTATTCAGTCGATATCTCCAACACGTCATGGGGCTCAGATGTCGATTTCCTGGTGATGCAGGCCCAAAACACCTGGATTCGCACCCTGGCAGAGCGCCACCGTTTTGTAATGCGCGGCACTGTTGGCTGGATTGAAACCGGGGATTTCGACAAAGTCCCTCCTGATTTGCGTTTCTTTGCCGGAGGCGATCGCAGTATCCGTGGTTACTCATATAAATCCATTTCACCGAAAGACAGCGACGGTAAACTGATCGGGGCATCAAAAATGGTTACCGGCTCGCTGGAATACCAGTACAACGTAACTGGCAAATGGTGGGGCGCGGTGTTTGTTGATTCAGGGGAAGCAGTAAGTGCGATTGACGCGAATGATTTCAAAACCGGTGCAGGTTTTGGGGTGCGCTGGCAGTCGCCGGTTGGGCCCATTAAGTTAGACCTTGCCATGCCGGTGGGGGATAAAAAGGAACATGGCGTGCAGTTTTACATCGGTCTGGGGCCTGAATTATGAGTCGTTGGAAAAAAATCAGCCTCGCCGTCATTCTGGTGGTGGTATTTATTTTTGGTGTTGTGGGCTTCCTGGTGGGAACCACTCCGGGGTTGCATGTGTTGTTCAGTGCAGCGAACCGCTGGGTACCAGGGTTGCATATTGGCAATGTAGAAGGGGGCTGGCGTAATCTCACGCTCAGCCAGATTCGCTACGAACAGCCAGGCGTTGCGGTAAACGCCGGGCGGGTACATTTGTCTGTCAGCCTGCGCTGCTTGTGGCACAGCAAATTTTGCATAAATGATTTAGCGCTGAAAGACATCAATGTGGCCATCGACTCCAGCAAAATGCCGCCGTCAGTACCGGCTCAGGAAGAAGAGAGCGGGCCGCTTAATTTAAGTACACCTTATGCCATCACGTTATCGCGAATTGCGGTTGAAAACGTCAATGTCAGTATTGATGACACAACGGTCTCGCTGATGGCATTCCACAGTGGCGTCAACTGGGAAGGTCGTAATCTGACCATTACTCCCACCACCCTTGAAGGCCTGTTAATAGCCCTGCCGAAAACGCCGCAAGGCGCAGCGAAAGCGGTGGTTGAAGCAAAACAGGCGGTTACAGCGGGCGACAAACAGCGCACAGGCGCAACACAGCAAGTACAGGAACCACCACTGGGCGAGACGCTGGAAAAACTGTTTGCCAAACCGCTGCTGCCAGAAATGGACCATGTCACTCTGCCTGTTAATCTCACCATTGCGCAATTTACGGGTAAGCAACTACGCCTGACAGGTGACAGCGATATCACGGTCAATAAACTCCTGCTCAAAGTGACGGGAACCGACGGGCACCTGAAACTCGATACTCTGGATGTCGATTCCAGTGAAGGGCTGGTGAACGCCAGTGGGAAGGCTACCCTCAGCGCAGACTGGCCGGTTGCTCTCACCCTGAACGCTTCGTTGAATACAGCGCCGCTGAAAGGCGAGAAAATTAAACTCAACCTTAACGGCGGCCTGCGCAGCAAACTGGGGCTGGGTCTGAACCTTTCTGGTCCGGTAAACCTGGATGTCAGTGGTGAAACACAACTGGCGCAAGCCGGGTTGCCGGTTAACCTGCAAGTGTCATCGCCACAGCTCGCCTGGCCGCTGGAAGGCGCGGCGCAATATCAGGTACACGACCTTAAGCTGTCTGTTACCGGAAGCATGCGCAATTACCAGGTGAGTTTCGCTTCCCGTGTGAAAGGCGACCAGGTTCCCCCGGCAGCAATTACGTTAAATGGCAAAGGCACTACACAGCAGTTTGTACTGGATAAATTGCGCATCGCGGCGCTGGAGGGGAATACCGATTTAACTGCGGTGGTTGACTGGAGCAAAGCGATAAGCTGGCACAGTGAACTGACACTTGCGGGCATTAACACCGCGAAACAATACCCGGACTGGCCTTCCCGGGTGGACGGTGTGGTAAAAACCCGTGGCAGCCTGTATGGCGGCACATGGCAAGTTTCCGTACCGGAAATAGCCCTGAAAGGAAATGTGAAGCAGAACCCGCTCAATATCGAAGGGAATCTGCGTGGTAACAGCTACATGCAGTGGCTTATCCCGAAACTGAACATTGCGTTAGGCCGTAATACCGTTGCAGTGCAGGGTGAAGTGGGTGAAAAAACACTGAAGCTTGATGCCAGCATTGATGCGCCAGCGCTGGATAATGCACTGCCTGGTTTAGGTGGTACCGCAAAAGGGCTCGTAAAAGTGCGGGGCGATATGGCTGCGCCGCAACTATTTGCTTCGATTCAGGCCCATCGCCTGCGCTGGCAGGCGCTTTCTGTCAGCTCAGTGAATGTCGATGGCGATATCAGCTCGGGTGAGCAAATTGGCGGGCACCTGAAAGTGCTGGTGGGTAATATCACCCAGCCAGGTCTCGCGATAACGCGTGTCGCGCTAAATGCAGAAGGTAATGAGAACCAGCACCAGATGAAACTGGAGATTTCCGGGGAGCCTGTATCCGGCCATTTAAGCTTGAACGGGCACTTTGACCGCCAGCAGGAACGCTGGCAGGGCACACTGAGCAATACCCGCTTTGACACGCCGGTCGGCCCCTGGTTATTAACCCAGCCCGTATCGCTGGATTACCGCAACCAGGAGCAACGCATTGCGATAGGCGTTCATTGCTGGCGCAACCCCAATGCGGAACTTTGTGTTCCACAACCGATAGAAGCCGGGCACAGTGGCCGGGCGCGTATCAACCTTAACCGCTTCGACCTGGCGATGCTGAAAGACTTACTGCCGGAAGGCACTAAAGCCTCAGGTGTATTCAGTGGTAACGCGGATGTATCCTGGGACAGCACTAAGCCCGGTTTACCAGAGGCGTCCATTCATTTGGCCGGTAAAGGGGTGAAGGTTAACCAGGCAATGAGCAACGGGCACCTGCCAGTGGAGTTTGACGCACTGACAGTAAACGCGGCTATACATAATGACCTGGCACAGGCCGACTGGCTGGTGCGCCTGGTCAACAATGGTCAACTGGATGGCAAACTCCAGGTCAAAGACCCACAAGGGCGGCGGCAACTGTCTGGCAATGTCAATCTGACCAACTTTTCACTGGATTTCCTGAACCCTGTCTTTACCGCAGGTGAAAAAGCGAATGGTAAAGTTAATGCCCGCCTGACATTGGGCGGTGATGCCCAAAAACCACAGTTATTCGGCCAGGTGCGGATGAGTGACCTGGGGTTGCAGGCCAACTTTATGCCTTTCGATATGCAACCGAGTGATGTCACTATGGCCTTCACCGGTCAGCGTTCCACCCTGCAAGGGACAGTACGGACATCAAAAGGGCAAATCAGCCTGAGCGGTTTTGCCGACTGGGCGCAACTGGATAACTGGAAAGCGCAAATCGCCGCCAAAGGCAGCCGGGTGCGTATTACTGTACCACCAATGGTGCGCATGGATGTCTCGCCGGATATCGTGTTTGATGCCACACCTTCGGTGTTTATGCTGAACGGCAGCGTGGACGTTCCCTGGGCGCGTATTGTGGTGCATGATTTACCCGAAAGTGCAGTGGGTGTATCAGATGATGAAGTGATGCTGAATGACAACCTGCAGCCTGTTCAGCCCAAAACTGCATCTATTCCAATTAACAGTAACCTGAAGATTCATATTGGCAACAATGTGCGTCTGAATGCCTTTGGCCTGAAAGCCCGGCTGGATGGTGACCTGAAAGTGGTTCAGGACAAACAAGGCCTGGGCCTTAACGGGCAGATTAATATTCCTGAAGGGCGCTTCCATGCCTACGGTCAGGATCTGATCGTACGCAAAGGGATTCTGCTGTTCTCCGGCCCGCCGGATCAGCCTTCTCTCAATATTGAAGCAATTCGTAACCCTGATGCCACACAAGACAATGTGGTGGCTGGGGTGCGTGTCACGGGGATGGCGGATGAGCCGAAAGCAGAAATCTTCTCTGACCCTGCTATGTCGCAACAGGAAGCGCTGTCGTATTTACTGCGTGGACAGGGTCTGAGTAGCGAACAGGGTGATGGTGCAGCCATGACTTCCATGTTAATTGGAATGGGGGTTGCACAAAGTGGGCAGGTTGTGGGTAAAATCGGAGAGACATTTGGCGTCAAAAACTTGTCGCTGGATACCACAGGTGCGGGGGATTCTTCTCAGGTGGTGGTCAGCGGTTATGTACTGCCGGGTCTGCAAGTGAAATACGGGGTAGGTATCTTTGACTCACTGGCAACGCTCACCTTGCGTTATCGGCTGATGCCTAAGCTGTATCTGGAAGCGGTGTCTGGGGTTGATCAGGCGCTCGATTTGCTCTATCAGTTTGAGTTTTAGCAATGCGAATATTTGTTTACGGCAGTTTACGACGCAAACAAGGTAACAGTCACTGGATGACCAACGCGCAGTGGTTAGGCGATCATACAGTAGAACATTATCAGTTATACAGTGTGGGGCATTATCCTGGCGCTGTGCCGGGAGAAGGAACCGTTTTTGGTGAAGTATACCGTATTGATGCTTCCACTCTGGCTGAACTGGATGCGTTGCGTACCAAAGCGGGGGAATACAGCCGGCAGTTAATTCAAACGCCGTTTGGTTCCGCCTGGATGTATGTCTACCAGCGCTCTGTTGAAGGGCTCACTTACATTGATACAGGTAACTGGCTGGACAGAGATAAATTCAAGTAACCCGCCGGTACTGTTAGTAAGTTCACCACAAAAGCACCGCCAGAAGCCTGGCGGTGTTTTTTTCTTGATGCCCTGATGCACTTTCCCCGGTCATGCTTGTTTCTCCCGTTCACAACGCCAACCTGAATAACCTGGTTGTATTGCCGGATAGCACACTTCGGTGGTGAGTGATACATGCATAATGTGCGCAGCAGCTTCTTGCTTGTGACCGGCCTGCCTGATTTACATGTGCTTAATCAGTAGAGTGAAAACAGGAAGAGTGTGTGTGGGAAAGGCATTATAAAACTTAAAAATTAAGCACTGCCGCAGGGCAGTGCTTAATGATTCATGCGCTGACTGGTGTTGTGAGCACCTCACCACCGGCATCGCGCCGCATGGCTGTATCAGGCATTATTTTTTGGCAGCGCGTTCGAAAGAAGCAACAATTTCAGCTTTAGCGGCTTCAGCGTTGTCCCAACCGTCAACTTTCACCCATTTGCCAGCTTCCAGATCTTTGTAGTGTTCAAAGAAATGGGTGATCTGTGCTTTCAGCAGTTCTGGCAGGTCGTTCACATCTTTAATGTGGTCGTATTCTTTGCTCAGTTTGGTGTGCGGTACCGCAACCAGTTTGGCATCTTCGCCAGACTCGTCGGTCATTTTCAGTACGCCAACCGGACGGCAACGAATAACAGAACCCGGCTGCAGCGGGTACGGAGTCGGCACCAGTACGTCAACCGGGTCACCGTCCAGAGAGAGGGTATGGTTGATGTAGCCGTAGTTGCACGGGTAGAACATAGCAGTAGACATGAAACGGTCTACAAACAGTGCGCCGCTTTCTTTGTCGACTTCATATTTGATAGGGTCAGCGTTAGCCGGGATTTCGATAACAACGTAGATGTCTTCCGGCAGATCTTTGCCTGCTGGTACGTTCAGTAAGCTCATGTCTGTTTCCTTTAATGTGTGGCAAACAAGTGCCGGGTATTATAGCCAACTGCGCCCGAATGTCTTCGCCTGTTTTTCTTAATCCGGAAAAGTTCGAAGTAAAAGGTAGCGTATTTTTTAGCACAAAAATCCATAAACCCAGCCGCATTATTTATAAATTCTTGTAACCGGTTACAAAAGAGAAATACCAGCGAATTCATTGGTAAAAAAAACGGCATACGCCAGTATGGTGAGGAGCCTCATCCAGCCCGATCCTTGACCAAAACTGGGTGTTAACAATTATGCTACTTTTTTGAATTGTGATGTAACGCATTCTGTTACATCCCGTATTGTCTATAGTTTCTCCTGCAGATGTACTTCTTACCAATAATAACCCTACGAGAGGACACGCTTATGTGGAAGCGGTTACTTTTAGTCTCTGCAGTTTCAGCGGCTATGTCATCAGCAGTAATGGCAGCCCCCCTGGTGGTTGGATTTTCTCAGGTTGGTTCGGAATCTGGCTGGCGTGCAGCAGAAACCAATGTTGCCAAAACGGAAGCGAAAGAACGCGGAATTACCCTGAAAATTGCCGATGCACAGCAAAAACAAGAGAACCAGATTAAAGCGGTACGCTCTTTTATTGCTCAGGGCGTGGATGCAATCTTCATTGCACCTGTGGTGGCGACCGGCTGGGAGCCTGTGCTGGAAGAAGCCAAAGATGCTAAGATCCCGGTATTCCTGCTTGACCGTTCTATTGATGTAAAAGACAAATCTCTGTACATGACCACGGTAACAGCCAACAACGTGCTGGAAGGCCAGTTAATTGGCGACTGGCTGGTGAAAACTGTCGCAGGTAAGCCGTGTAATGTGGTTGAGCTGCAAGGTACTGTGGGTGCCAGCGTAGCGATTGACCGTAAAAAAGGGTTTGCTGAAGCTATCGCCAAAGCGCCAAACATCAAAATCATTCGTTCCCAGTCTGGCGACTTTACCCGTAGTAAAGGTAAAGAAGTGATGGAAAGCTTCATTAAAGCGGAGAACAACGGCAAAAATATTTGCATGGTTTACTCCCATAATGACGATATGGTCATTGGGGCAATCCAGGCCATTAAAGAAGCCGGGTTAAAACCGGGTAAAGACATTCTCACCGGCTCTATTGATGGTGTACCTGATATCTATAAAGCCATGATGGCGGGCGATGCGAATGCCAGTGTCGAGTTGACGCCGGATATGGCTGGCCCGGCCTTTGATGCGCTGGAAAAATACAAGAAAGACGGTACGATTCCACCGAAAACGATTATCACTAAATCAACGCTCTATCTGCCAGACACAGCAAAACAGCAATACGAGCGCAAACTCCATATGGGTTATTAACCAACCAGGCTCAGGCTATTTTCATGGCCTGAGCCGTTTCCCTGACCGGAGACTCCGCGATGAACACCCGTGATAATCAGGAAATTTTGCGCACGGAAGGCCTGAGTAAATTTTTCCCCGGCGTGAAAGCGCTGGACCATGTCGATTTTCAACTACGCCGGGGCGAGATAATGGCCCTGTTGGGTGAAAATGGTGCCGGTAAATCAACATTGATCAAATGCCTCACTGGCGTTTATCAGCGTGATACCGGGGCTATTTACCTGGAAGGTCAGTCTGTCTCGCCGAAAAACACAGCAGACGCACAGCGCATGGGGATCGGTACGGTGTATCAGGAAGTTAACCTGCTTCCGAATATGTCTGTGGCCGACAACCTGTTTATTGGTCGCGAACCCCGCCGGTTTGGTTTACTGCAACGCAAAGAAATTTTCCGACGGGCCAGCAAGTTAATGGCTTCTTACGGTTTTGAACTGGATGTGCGTGAACCCCTGAATCGTTATTCGGTTGCCATGCAGCAAATTGTTGCTATCTGCCGGGCTGTGGACCTGTCAGCCAAAGTTCTGATTCTGGATGAACCCACCGCAAGCCTTGATACCAAAGAAGTTGAAATGTTGTTCACCCTGATGCGCCAACTGCGTGATCAGGGCACCAGCCTTATCTTTGTCACCCACTTTCTCGATCAAGTTTATGAAGTGACTGACAGAATTACCGTATTGCGTAACGGTGCGTTTGTTGGCACGGAGAACACCGCAGATTTGCCACAAATTGAACTGGTTAAGATGATGCTGGGCCGTGAGCTTGAACAAAACGCGCTGCAGCGAGCCGGGCGAACACTACTGAGCGACAAACCGGTGGTGGAACTTACCGGCTACGGCAAGAAAGGCGTAATCAAACCATTCGACCTGACGGTGCGCCCGGGCGAAATTGTCGGCCTGGCAGGCCTGCTGGGTTCCGGGCGGACCGAAACCGCAGAGGTGATTTTTGGCATTCGGCCTTCCGACAGTGGTCGTGTGGCAATTAAAGGCAAAACGATGTCGCTGCGTACTCCGCATCAGGCTTCCTGCGCTGGAATTGGCTTCTGCCCCGAAGACCGAAAAACTGACGGGATCATTGCTGCAGCTTCTGTTCGGGAAAATATCATTCTGGCGCTACAGGCACAGCGTGGCTGGTTACGCCCTATTCCGCGTAAAGAACAGCAGCAGATAGCCGAGCGGTTTATACGTCAGTTGGGTATTCGTACGCCAGGTATGGAACAACCCATCGAATTTTTATCTGGTGGGAATCAACAAAAAGTCTTGTTATCCCGCTGGCTGCTCACCAAACCCCAATTTCTGATCCTCGATGAACCGACCCGCGGTATTGATGTGGGCGCACACGCTGAAATTATCCGCCTGATAGAAACACTCTGTGCGGATGGTCTGGCGTTGTTGGTTATCTCGTCGGAACTTGAAGAGTTAGTGGGCTATGCCGACCGGGTGGTGATCATGCGAGATCGCCAGCAAATTGCCGAGATCCCCCTTAAAGATCTCTCTGTCGCCGCCATTATGAATGCCATTGCGGCATAAGGAGGAGATTGTGATGCCGCATTCGTTATCAGGTCCCGGGCAGCAGCGCCGCAGTTTCCGCTGGCCACAGGGCACCCCGCAATTGATTGCGTTGCTGTTGGTGTTAGTGGTGGACAGCCTGGTCGCTCCCCACTTTTTTCAGGTTATTTTGCAGAATGGCCGCCTGTTTGGCAGCCCCATTGATATCCTTAACCGTGCCGCACCGGTGGCATTACTGGCGATTGGTATGACGCTGGTAATTGCCACCGGCGGTATTGATTTGTCTGTTGGGGCAACCATGGCAATTGCCGGGGCCACAGCCGCCGCACTGACAGTGCAGGGGCATTCTCTGGCGGTGGTGATTCTGGCTTCACTGGGCGTCGGCATGCTGGCCGGGTTATGGAATGGTATTCTGGTCGCCATACTCAAAATTCAGCCATTTGTTGCCACCCTGATTCTGATGGTCGCCGGGCGCGGCGTGGCGCAGCTTATCACCTCCGGGCAAATTGTTACCTTTAACTCGCCCCATCTTGCCTGGCTGGGTAGTGGTTCGCTGTTGTTCTTCCCTACACCCGTGGTAATTACTCTGGTTACGCTGGTCGCGTTCTGGGTTCTGGTGCGCAAAACCGCACTGGGGCTGTTTATTGAAGCGGCAGGGATCAACATTCGTGCGGCAAAAAACGCCGGGGTGAATACCCGTATTGTCGTGATGCTTACCTATGTGTTGAGCGGTTTATGTGCGGCAATTGCCGGGGTCATTGTTGCGGCGGATATTCGTGGTGCCGATGCCAATAATGCCGGGTTGTGGCTTGAACTGGACGCGATTCTTGCCGTGGTTATCGGTGGCGGTTCGCTGATGGGTGGGCGTTTCAATATGGTGTTGTCGGTGGTGGGGGCGCTGATTATTCAGGGTATGAACACCGGGATTCTGCTGTCCGGTTTTCCGCCGGAAATGAACCAGGTGGTGAAAGCCATCGTCGTACTGTGCGTGCTGGTTGTTCAGTCACAGCGTTTTATCTCATTGATTAAAAGGTGGCGCCGCCATGATGAAGCGTAATTTGCCGCTGGTGATCACCCTGTTGGTGTTTATTCTCGGCTACCTGTTCTGCCTGGCTAAGTTTCCGGGCTTCGCCTCAACCCGGGTCATTTGTAATATCCTGACCGATAATGCCTTTCTGGGGATTATCGCTGTTGGCATGACCTTTGTGATTATCTCCGGTGGGATCGATCTTTCAGTTGGGTCGGTTATTGCTTTTACCGGGGTGTTTCTGGCAAAAGCGCTGGGTGACTGGGGGATGTCTCCGGTAGTGGCATTTCCATTGATCCTGCTGATGGGATGTGGGTTCGGTGCTTTCATGGGGTTACTGATAGACAGCCTGAAGATCCCCGCTTTTATCATCACCCTGGCCGGGATGTTCTTCTTACGGGGTGCCAGTTATCTGTTGTCTGAAGAGTCAATTCCTATCAATAACCCTGTCTATGAAACCTTATCCACTCTGGCCTGGCGTATACCTGGCGGTGGTCGCCTGAGTTTTCTGGGTGTGGTGATGTTAGTGGTGGTAGTGTTTGGCATTCTGGTGGCAAGCCGCACTCAGTTTGGTAACCGGGTCTATGCCATTGGTGGCAGTGCCACATCTGCGAACCTGATGGGGATTTCAACCCGCAGCACCACCATTGGCATTTATATGCTTTCCACTGGGCTGGCAACGCTGGCGGGGATTATTTTTTCTATTTATACCTCAGCGGGTTATGCTCTGGCCGGTGTTGGAGTGGAGTTGGATGCCATCGCGTCTGTAGTCATTGGCGGCACGTTACTTAGTGGTGGTGTGGGAACGGTGCTGGGTACTCTGTTTGGTGTGTCTATTCAAGGGCTAATTCAGACTTATATTAACTTCGATGGCACGCTGAGTTCGTGGTGGACCAAAATCGCTATCGGCATTCTGTTATTTATTTTTATTGCAATGCAGCGCGGCCTGATGGCGTTCTGGGAAGGGCGGCAAAGTGTTCCTGTTAACAGGGTTAACATAGAGCCAACAAAGACGTAACTTCATGAAAAATAATTAAACTTCCCCCGGTAGTGGACGATAACCGTACTGTTATATTTTTAATCGTTCTTGCCACTATCGGGGCTCTTTTATGTTACGACATCTTTCTCTACGTACCGCATTGCTCTCCCTGTTAGCCATAATGACATTTCTGATACTGATGGTAAGCGCAATCGGTATTTATGCGCTCCAGAACAGCGCCTCTTCACTACAGCAAATTAACAAGTTACACAGCCAGCAACTGGCGGTTATAAACCAGAGCTATATCGCCTTACTACGTGCGCGCAATGATGCCGGGCAGGCCGTTCGTTTAATGGAAATTGGCATGCTGGATGATGCCGCTACGTTGGTTAAAAAGGTTAATAGTAATATCGCCCGTGCACGTAAAAACATCACGACACAAGTTGCCGGTGGGATTAACGACACCAAAGGGGAGGAATTACTGCAGGCAGTAGGCAAAAGTTTCTCCGATTACGATGCACAAGGCATTGTTCCCATGCAGGCTGCACTGAACAAGCAAAGTGCAGATGACTATTATAACTTGCTGGAAAACCAGCTGGTGCCCCTGGCAAACCAGTTTGATGGCCGGATGAAGGCATTCCAGTCCTGGTCAACTGAATACAGTAACCAGCAGGTTCAGAGCGTACAGACCAGAAAGAACAGGGTATTGTACCTGATGGTTGTTGCGCTACTGGCAACTGTAGGAGTGATGGTTATTGCCTGGCTGATGCTGCGCCACCGCTTTTTGCACCCACTTGATAATGTCATAGCGCTGCTTGAGCAGGTCGCTCAGGGCGACCTGACCCGGACGGCCAGTTACCATAACCGCAATGAACTGGGGCGCCTGAGCCAGGCCATTGATGCCATGCGAACGGCTTTGGTGAATTCAATGAGCCAGGTGAAAAGCGCGGCACAGGGTATTGACCAGGGAAGCCAGATATTGCTTAACGGCAATACTGAACTGGCTCAGCGTACCGAAAGTACCGCCAGTTCATTAGAGCAAACAGCAGCCAGTATGGAGCAGATTACCGCGACAGCGAAACAGAATGCTGATAACGCTCATCAGGCCCATGATATGACGCTGCATGTGTCCGACACGGCAGATCAGGGGAGTGAGAAAGTCTGTTATGTCATCGAAAAAATGCAGGATATCGCGACCAGCTCCCGAAAAATCGGCGACATTCTTGGTGTTATCGATGGTATTGCCTTTCAAACCAATATCCTGGCGCTTAACGCCTCTGTGGAAGCGGCGCGTGCTGGTGAGCAAGGGCGCGGGTTTGCCGTGGTTGCCAGTGAGGTACGTAATCTGGCTCAGCGCAGCGCCGATGCTGCAAAAGAAATTCGCTCTTTAATCCTGGCCTCCCGTGAACACGTTGATGAAGGCCAGCAACTGGCCCTGGAAGCCGGGGAAACGATTGATGAGATAGCCACGGAAGTCTTGCGCATGACCAAACTGGTGCGTGAAATAGCCACCGCTTCTGAAGAACAACGCCATGGAATTGAGCAAATTAATATCGCGGTGAATCAGATGGACGATGCGGCACAACAAAATGCCGGCCTGGTACAGGCTTCTGCTTCATCTATGCAGGCGATGGAGAATCAGTCACGGCAACTAATGGCTGTGGTTCGGGAGTTTAAACTGGCTGAGGATGCCTCTGTGGTTGAAAGTGATAAGCAAAAAGCTGAACAGCCGCTGGCACTCCCTGCCTGATACGCAATACAAACAGGGCGCTGATACGCCCTGTCAGATTGATGAAAAAGAAGGAAAAAGCGTGGTTTTTCCTTCTTTTTAGTTAGCAGCCGAAAATCAATAAATTGATTTTCCTTGTTTTTTATTGGGTGACATCCTCTCTTTCTGTGCGGACATGAGGTTTGTCATCAGACTCAGGGCGCTTATACGCCCTGTTTGACCTGATTACCAGGCTTACAATGAATCCGGGTATTCGCGCATAAAGCGCTCCAGGTCATTAACCATTTGTTCTGTACCCACAAAGAACGGGCGGCGCTGGTGCAGGCTGTCTGGCTGAATATCCAGAATACGCTGTTTACCATCACTTGCTTTGCCGCCAGCCTGCTCGGCCAGGAACGCCATAGGGTTGCATTCGTATAACAGGCGCAGTTTGCCTTCCGGGTAGCTTGCTGTGCTGGGATACAGGTACAGACCGCCTTTCAGCAGGTTACGGTGGAAGTCAGCAACCAGGGAACCGATATAGCGGGAAGTGTATGGACGGTTGGTGGCCTTGTCTTCTTCCTGGCAGTACTTAATGTACTTTTTCACACCTTGTGGGAATTTAATGTAGTTCCCTTCATTAATGGAGTAGGTGTTGCCTTTCGGTGGGAAATTCATGCGCTCCTGAGACAGGCAGAAAACCCCCAGTGATGGATCGTAGGTAAAGGCATGAACACCGCAACCGGTTGTGTAAACCAGCATGGTGGATGAGCCATAGACTACGTAGCCTGCAGCCACTTGCTGGTTGCCGGGTTGCAGAAAATCTTCCAGAGTAACAGGCGTGCCGACTGGTGTAACGCGGCGGTAAATAGAGAAGATAGTACCAACAGAGACGTTAACGTCGATATTAGTAGAGCCATCCAGTGGGTCCATCAGCACAACATATTTTGCATGCTCACACCCTTCGAAAACAACAATTTCGTCTTCTTCTTCAGAAGCGATGCCGGCAACGATATCGCGGGCTTTCAGTGCAGCTTTCAGTTTCTCATTGGCAAACAAATCCAGCTTTTGCTGTTGTTCACCCTGAACATTCTCGGCACCACTGGCACCCAGAATATCAACCAGACCTGCTTTGTTGATATCGCGGTGGATGATTTTGGCACCCAGTTTTATCGCCGATAACAATGCAGTGAGTTCCCCGGTGGCGTGAGAAAACTCGTGCTGCTTTTCGACAATAAATTCACCTAACGTTTTCATAACACTTTCCCTGCATTCAGTGGAGTAAAGCGGTTGAGTAAAGCGAATAAAACAATACTAACAAAGTTTAAAATAAACGCGCACAGATGAATCGCGCCAGCAAGGATGGGATTTCGCTGAAAAGTCATTTATTCATCATAGAACATACGGGTAGAATGTGCGCCAGAAAGGAAAAGGACAGAGCTATGCGTATTCATATTCTGGGAATTTGTGGCACGTTTATGGGCGGCCTTGCCATGCTGGCACGGGCTTTAGGGCATGAAGTAACCGGGTCCGATGACAATGTGTACCCGCCAATGAGCACATTGTTGGAAAAACAGGGTATAGACCTGATTCAGGGCTATGATGCCAGCCAACTGGAACCGCAACCCGATTTGGTTATCATCGGTAACGCGATGACGCGTGGTAATCCTTGCGTTGAGGCGGTGCTGGAAAAAAGTATCCCGTACATGTCCGGGCCACAATGGTTACATGATTTCGTTCTGCGCGACCGTTGGGTGATTGCTGTTGCGGGTACGCATGGCAAGACGACAACAGCTGGGATGGTTAACTGGATCCTGGAAGAGTGTGGCTACCAGCCCGGTTTTGTGATTGGTGGCGTGCCAGGTAATTTTGATGTTTCTGCCCGGCTGGGTGAAAGCCCGTTCTTTGTTATTGAAGCCGATGAATATGATTGCGCCTTCTTTGATAAACGATCCAAGTTTGTACATTACTGCCCACGGACATTGATTCTCAATAACCTTGAGTTTGATCACGCCGATATTTTTGACGACCTGAAAGCCATTCAGAAACAGTTCCACCACCTGGTGCGTATTGTGCCAGGACAGGGGCGTATTATTCTGCCGGAGCACGATACTAACCTGAAACAGGTTATGGCAATGGGCTGCTGGAGTGAACAAGAACTGGTTGGTGAACAAGGGCACTGGCTGGCGAAAAAAGCAAACCAGGATGCTTCACAGTGGGAAGTGTGGCTGGATGGTGAACAGGTTGCGGCAGTAGACTGGGCGCTGGTTGGCGAGCACAATATGCACAATGGCCTGATGGCAATTGCAGCTGCGCGTCATGTTGGTGTGGCCCCCGCAGATGCCGCGAAAGCGTTGGGTTCCTTTATCAATGCCCGTCGCCGTCTGGAATTGCGTGGTGAAGCGAATGGGGTCACGGTATATGATGATTTTGCGCATCACCCAACAGCCATTCTGGCAACGCTTGCGGCCTTACGCGGTAAAGTCGGTGGCACCAAACGCATCCTCGCGGTGCTGGAACCACGTTCCAACACCATGAAAATGGGGATCAGCAAAGATGACCTCGCGCCATCTTTGGGCCGGGCCGACGAAGTCTTTTTGTTCCAGCCACAGCATATTCCCTGGCAGGTTGCCGAAGTCGCTGAAGCCTGTGTTCAGCCAGCACACTGGAGTGCAGACCTTGATACGCTGGTGGATATGATAAGTAAATCGGCGCAACCAGGTGATGTGATTCTGGTGATGAGTAATGGTGGTTTTGGTGGGATTCATCAGAAGTTGCTGGATGCGCTGGAGATGAAGGCGCAGCGTTCAGTGGAGTAGGAGAGGGGCGCAATTTGCTCAGTACTGGCAGATTACTGTTACTGCGGTGGCTGTTCCGTTCACCTGGACTGATGTGAAGGTTCCGTTCACTTCTAGTGATGTGAAGGTTCCGTTCACTTCCAGTGATGTGGTTAATGTGGCTTCACAGCCTGTGAACGGGCTAAGGGGGCTCGCCCCCTTTGCAATCCCCGTTTTCGCGGGCGACCGGTGCTGCGCACTGCGTTCACCTCCGGGCAGTCAGCCTGCGGCCGGCTCGACTCGGCATCCATGCCTCGTTTCGCCTTATTCCGCCGTCCGGGCGGAATAACCTTGTCTTCCTTTCTCCGGTTCACCGGTCTTACGCGACACAACCCTCGCTGTGAATAGCGGGGTTTTTTGTGTTGTGCTGAGTGGCTGTGGGATTTGTGCGTTGTCTGTTTTCTTTGATTTTTGCTGAGATATTACAGGCGGGTGTGGGGTGTGGCCTCTAAATCGTTGAGGCGTGCCTGGCGGGCCAGTGCCCTCTGCGGGCGCCGGGCGCGGCGGGTGAGAGGAAGCAGTGTGGCTGGCACGGCGCGCAATTTGCTCAGTACTGGCAGATTTACTGTTACAGTGGTGACAGTTCCGTTCACTTGCAGTGTGGTTGTTTGCGTTCACCTGGACTGATGTGAAAGTTCCGTTCACCTGAAGTGAGGTGACTAATGTGGCTACACAGCCAGTGAACGGGCTAAAGGGGGCTCGCCCCCTTTGCAATCCCCGTTTTCGCGGGCAACCGGTGCTGCGCACTGCGTTCACCTCCGGGCAGTCAGCCTGCGGCCGGCTCGACTCGGCATCCATGCCTCGGTTCGCCTTATTCCGCCATCCGGGCGGAATAACCTTGTCTTCCTTTCTGCGGTTCACCGGTCTTACGCGACACAACCCTCGCTGCAATTAGCTGTTTTTTTGTGTTGTCAGGTGTGGCTGGGGGATTTGTGTCTGGTATGTCTTTGTGTGTTTTTTGCTGTGAGCATGCAGGCGGGTGTGGGGTGTGGCCTCTAAATCGTTGAGGCGTGCCTGGCGGGCCACTGCCCCCTGCGGGCGCCGGGCGCAGCGGGTGAGAGGAAGCAGTGTGGCTGACATTGCGCGCAACTGGCTCTGTGCTGGCAGATCATTGTGCTGTGAGTGGGTGTTCTCTTTGCATGACCATACTCAGTGCGGCAGGTAATACTGTCAGAGTGACCAGGGTCGCGACCAGCAAGCCGCCGATGATGGCATAGGCCATAGGCCCCCAGAATACCTGTTCAGAAATTGGCAACATACCCAGGATTGCAGCGCAGGCAGTTAGCAGTATTGGCCGTGCCCGGTGTTCTGCTGCCGCAATAATCGCAGTATCAGACCCCATGCCTTTTTGCAGGTTACCGTCTGCCTCACTGATCAGAATAACCGCATTGCGGATTATCATACCTGCCAAAGCGATAACGCCCAGTAGTGCAACAAACCCCATTGGTATACCGGCTGGCAGCATTGCCAGAACAATACCAATAAGGCCGAAAGGTGCCATTAACAGCGCCAGAAGCATCCGGGAAAAACGCTGAAGCTGTATCATCAGCAAAATCAGCATCACAACTAAGGTCACTGGCAACACGGCATAAACGGAACGATTGCCTTTATCCGATTCGGCCACCACTCCGCCTTCTTCAATCTGGTAGCCATCTGGCAATGTGGCTCGCAAATGGTCAACTTGTGGCTTCAGTCGTTGTGACACCGCTTCTGCACGCATGCCCGGGGCCAGGTCAGTCTGAACGGTGATAAAGGGCAGTTGCTGGCGTCGCCAGATAACCGGGTCTTCCACTCCCCATGCCAGTGTCGCAACCTGGCTGAGCGGAATCTTCTCCCCTTGCTCATTTGTCAGCAACAGGCCAGACAATGTCGCAATATCCTGGCGTTCAGCATCACTGGCTCTTAGCACTACGCCTTGCAACCTGTTGCGGGAACGTAAGGTTGTCACTTCACTACCAGACCAAATGGTCTGCAGTGTTTGGGCAATACTCTGTGAGGAAACACCTGCGGCCCGGGCGGCAGTTTGATTAATTTGTACGGTAATGACCCGTTCCGGTTCACCCGCAGTAAGGTTAACTTCACGAGTGTAAGGGCTGTTGCCCAGAACAGAAGCCAGTTGATGGGCAATCACCTGAACTTTGGCGTATTCCGGGCCGGTTATTCGGTATTTCACCGGCCAGCCAACCGGAGGGCCTAATTCCAGTGGGGAAACACGGGTGGTGATATCGCTGAACGACTGGGATAGCAGCGTTTGCAGGGATTTTCGTAACCGGTCCCGGGCCTTGAGATCTTTCGCCACAATAACCAACTGAGCGGTATTTTCGTTATCCAACAAAACATCCATTGGCAGATAAAACCGTACAGCACCAGAACCGACATAACTGGAGAAATGATCCACATCCGGATTATGTATTAACACCTTTTCCAGCCGTTCAGTCTGCCGGGCAGTTTCCGTTTGTGATGCATTTGCCGGTAACGTCAGGCTGACCAGTAACTCTGGCCGGTCGGAAGCTGGAAAGAATTCACCCTGCATAAAACTGGCGCCATAAGCAGCCAGACCCAGCAGCATAAGGGCTGTGCCGATAGTGATTACCCGGTGTCGCAATACACAACATAATAGTTGGTGGTAGCCACGCCGGAGCCTTCCACCAGAATGGGATGAATGCTGCGAACTGATTTTTGCCGGTAAGATCCTCACGCCAATCAGCGGTGAGAACACAATGGCGACAACCCAGGAGCACAACAAAGCGATTAGCATCACCGCGAACAGCGTAAAGCAGTACTCCCCTGCACTCGATGCAGCAAAACCGACAGGAATAAACCCGGCTATCATCACCAGTGTTCCTGTCAGCATCGGGAATGCGGTGGTTTTAAACGCACAGGAAGCGGCTTCCTTGCGGGTGTCTCCCATCTCCAGGCGAGTGACCATTGTTTCAACGGTTATCATGGCGTCATCAACCAGTAGCCCAAGAGCAATGATGAGCGCACCAAGTGAGATGCGCTGTAAACCAATACCCGCCAGCATCATCCCGGTAAATGTCAGTGCCAGTACCAGTGGTATTGCGGTGGCAACAACCAGCCCGGCGCGCAGTCCAAGTGATACAAATGAAACTGCAAGTACGATAATAATCGCTTCAACAAGCACTCTGACAAATCCATGAATAGCCTGGGTAACCACTGCTGACTGGTCGGCAACTTTGACCATTTCAATGCCCCGGGGCAATTGTTCGCTGAGCCGGGTCATGCGTGTATTCAGCGCATTGCCGAATGCCAGGAGATTGCCGCCCGAAACCATAGAAATTGCCAGCCCAATAGCGGGCTTACCATTGACCCGGAAGGTGGGTTCAGGTGGTTCGGTATTTTCCAGGTGAATAGTGGCAATGTCGGTCAGTGGAATATAACGATCATTTATGTGTAGCGTGATGGCCCGCAGGCTATCTGCTGTAGTGAGCGCCCCACTGACGTGCAGGGCGATGTTTTCGTGCTCTGTGCGCAAAACCCCCGCAGGCTGGACGGCATTCTGTGCACGCAGGGCATCACTGACTTGCTGCAGGCCAATTCCCATTCCCGCCAGTTTTTTGGGGGAAAAGGCAATAACCCACTGTTCGTCCTGTTCGCCAATAAGGTGAATTTTACCGATATCCGGCACGGAGATTAGTCGGCGGCGAATTGCCTCCACCCGGTCACGCAGTTCACGGGGGGTAAACCCCTCAGCAGTAAAGCCATAAATGGTGCCCCAGGTATCGTCAAATTCATCATCCACCACTGGGCCCTGAACGCCTTCAGGCAAAGAAGACGCAATATCCTGCATTTTTTTACGTACCTGGTACCATATTCCGGCTACCTGACCCGGAGGCGTATCATCACGCAGGTTGACAAATATTACTGATTTTCCGGCATGAGTGTCGCTTTCAACGTAATCCAGATGTGGGATCTCCTGTAACTTTTCCTCCAGCGTATTCGTCACCAGATTCACTGTGTCCTCGACATTTGCTCCCGGCCATGTTGCCGAGACGACCGCTGTTTTAATGGTGAACGCCGGGTCTTCATTGCGAGGTAAATGCTCATAGCTCAGGATGCCGCACACCATGACCAGCAGCATGAAAAATACCACGAGTTGCTGGTTATTCAGTGCCCATGCAGACAAATTAAAGGTTAATTTTTCGGGGGGCCTGCTCATTGAATTCCCTCCCCAGGAGCAACCTTTTCTCCTTGCCGTAGTTTACTGACACCCGCAGTGACAACAGCATCTCCTGGGGTAATACCGCTGGATACCAAAATTGTGTTCGCGGTATATCCGCCCAGTTTAATTGGCCTGAGCACCAACTGGTGGGTTGCCTGATCCACGACGAATACAGCCGGTTCACCGTTAATTCTGGCCAGCGAAGATGCCGGGAGTGAAATCAGTGCGGGCCCGGAGTCAGGCAGGCGGATCTGTACACTGGCCCCCAGTGCCATTCCCTGCGGTGGGTTTATCAGTTGAATGCGAACTCGCCAGGTCCGGGTTTGTGGATCTGCTTGTGGGCTGATATCTCGCAAAATACCGTGGGCGTGAACTGACGGATCACTCACCAGTGAGACATTAAAATCACCATGGTGTTGTTCAAACAGTTGTGGACTGGCCACATTGATAATGGCATCAAGGGTGTCTCCTGCAGTGAGTGTCAGCACGGTTTGCCCGGCACTAAGCACTTGCCCTGGTTGTGCATTAATCTGAGTGATAATACCGGCTGCAGGCGCTTTGAGTTGCGCCCAGTCAAGGTATTCCTGCGCTGTTTTCAGCTCCGCCTCACTGCTTTTGCGGCGTGAAACGGCAGATAACCACTCTGACTGTGCTGTATCAAACTGAACACGCGCAATGGCGCCAGAGGGCATGAGTTGTTTCATGCGTTGTAAATTCAGTGCCGCCAGGTGCTCCGCAGCAAGCGAACTCTCCAGGCTGGAACGCGCGCTGTTGAGTTGGTTTTGTTGCACGGAGCTTTCCTGTGTTGCCAGCAATTGTCCGGCCTTCACCCGGTCGCCCACATCCACCAAACGAGCCAGAAGGCGGCCATCCTGGCGAAACCCGAGTGGCAGTTCATCATGAGGGTGGATTTCCCCGGTCTGCATAAATTCGCCGTGCCAGGATGCCGCAGGAGCAGTGATGGTACGTACCGGACGCGGTACCAGCACCTGCTTCTCGGTTTTTTCGCCACAGGCTGTGAGCAGTAACACAAGCGGGAGCAATACAAGAAGACTGTATCCCAACAGGGACAACCGGTTTGCTGCAAACAGATGGTAAAAAGCCTGCCGAACATAGCCGGGCAGGTCAGGAATATTATCCGTCATGGCGAGGCTCCTGAATGGTATTCCGGCCATTACACCGGAACACTGTCAGGATTTACCCCCACAATCTGTCAGGAACGTGTCAAGATAACTGAATTATTGGCAGGAAGCGTGATGGTGATAACCAGCCCTTTATCGACACCTTGCGCAGCATGGATAGCGCCCCCATGAGCCAAACAGATAGCTCGTGCAATCGACAGACCAAGGCCACTACCGCCGGAATGCCGTGCCCGTGATGACTCGCCGCGTGTAAAACGATCAAACATCACTGGCAGAAATTCGGCTGCCACACCCGGGCCCTGATCACTAAACGCCATTGCATACCCGCCTGGTGTTTTCCGCACTGATGCAGTCAGTGAACCACCTTCAGATGCGTATCGCAGCGCGTTTTCCATCACGATAGTCACAACCTGGCCGAGGCGGACGGCGTCAACTTCACAAGGGCAGGGAGTATCAGCGATAACATGCAGCGCCATACCTGCATCCTGCGCCTGTGGCGCCAGCCATGCCGCTTTTTCATGCAGTAACCCGGCGAGGTCTGTTACCGATTTATGCAGACTAAGCTGGCCTGCATCCGCCAGTGATAACAAGTGCAATTCATCAGTCAGGCGGCTAAGCAACTGGAGTTGCTTCATCACCATTTCCAGTTGTCTGGGCTCAGGAGTAAATATGCCGTCGATCATTCCCTGCAATCGCCCAATAGCGGCAGTAAGCGGTGAACGCAGTTCATGCGCCATTGCAACATGTGAAGCCTTCAGTTCACGTTCATAGCGTGCCAGTTGCTGCATCATCGCGTTGAAGTTTTGGGTAAATCGGGACATTTCTAACGGAGCGCCGTCAACCTGTGCTGCCCGTGTGCTGAAATTACCTGCGGAGACTGAACCCGCCGCCGCCGCCAGATGGCTGAACTGAACGGAGAGTGGCCGGGCGGAACGTAACCCAAAAAACACAATGAAAGGAATGATGACCACGACCAGAAGCCCGACAGTCAGCCAGTCGGCTGAGGCTATCGACGGGTCGGAATAGCTTATCCCCCACCATGCATCAATAATCTCATGGAAACGGGCAGGGTTGGCTTCCGGATGCGAGCGTAACTGCACAAACTCATTACGCAAATCCGCAGGCATATGGTGCAGTATCCAAATATTTTCAATGGCGAAGCGCAACCACATGCATAAGGCAATAACCACAACGGAACCCACAGCCAGTGCCAGTACCCGCACGCAGATCCAGCGCCATAATGTCTGTTGCTGTAAAGTCTTCATGGCTGACGGAACCGGTAACCAGTACCACGTACATTGACCAGTACGTCAGAAATGCCGGCCGCTTCCAGTTTTTTACGCAGGTTATAAATGTGCGTGTCCACCGCCCGTTCCAGAGCATCGCTCTCTGGCAGGCAACGCTCCAGCAAATCCTGGCGTGAAAAAGGGCGAACGGGTGCCCCCATCAATACCGTGAGCATGCTGAATTCTGTTGGTGTCAAATCAATCAGCCCCAGCTTTCCATCGCTGCCGCGCACTCCTGCTGTCATCATCAAGGTATCAACCTCCAGTGTCTGCCAGCGCAATAGCTGTATTTCCGGCTCCTGGAATACCCGCCGCAAAACTGCCTGCACGCGTGCAACCACTTCGCCCGGGTTATAAGGCTTGACCACGTAGTCATCTGCTCCGTATCGCAATGCGCCAATTTTATCTGGCGCGTCGCCCATGGCGGTCACCATAATGACGGGCGTGGTACTTTTGCGCCGTATTGCTGCCAGCACTTCTGTGCCATTCAGGCCAGGCAGCATCACATCAAGCAATATAAGGTCGGGGCGCAACTGTTGGCTCATGTCCAGGCCAGACAACCCATCACCCGCAACACTCACTTCATAGTTTTCTCGCCGTAAATATGCACTTAACACATCTGCCGCATCTGTATCATCTTCAATAATCAGTATTCGTTTTCCGGACATTCAGACCGCCTTGACCGTTTCTTAATAAACCCCTGACAGTTTACTGACACTGCCTCCGTATATTCACTGGCACACCCGGCCCCCCTGACAAGGGCCCGCTGACAATACAGGTACGGAGAAGCCACAATGATAGCCAGAAAACTGATGTTGTATATGGCCTGTTTCGCACTCACTGGCACAGCAACGGCAGTACGTGCCGACGACACCAGCCCGGCACAGCGCAGCATTTCAATTGGCATCGCCGGGCAAAATATCCCCCGTTACAGTGGCTCAGACAAACATAACTGGCAGGTGGTTCCTGTTGTGCAGGCCCGTGATGGCGCATTCTTTCTGGATTCGGAGAAAGGAGTGGGATACGACCTGCAAACTGACAATGGATTCTGGCTGGAGCATACACTGGGTTACAGCCTTGGGCGTTCAGAACGTAATTCCCTCTGGCGGGATGGTAGTGACAAACTGAAAGGGATGGGGAATATCAACCCGACAGTGAATACGGCCATTGTGGTTGGCTGGTCGGCCACTTCCTGGTTGACTCTGGAAGGCAAGGCTACTCTGCCTCTGAGTGAAAGCCAGGGCGTGAGTTACCAGACTTCTGTCACGCTGGTTCCCTGGCAGACAAGCACCGACACGGTTGCATTAAGCTCTGCGGCCTTATTTGGCGATAGCCGTTACATGAATACGAACTATGGGGTCAACATCAGGCAGAGTCGCCGTTCTGGTTACTCATTTTATTCCGCGCCCGGCGGGTTTTACGGTGTGGATACCAGCCTGACATGGGATCACCAGCTAACTGAGCAGTGGGGAATTCTGGTCAGCGTTGATTACCAGTGGCTGGGCTCCCATGCTGCGGACAGCCAAATCGTATCCCGCCGCAATGAAGTGGGAACGACGTTGGGTGTGCTGTATTCATTCTGAGAACATGTACTGTAATGCTTCTGATACTTTAATAAGACGGTGTCTTGAGGCTATGAACATCGGCAGTACACGCACTGAATGCATTATTTTGGCGATGACCGATGTTGCTGCCGATATGTATATTTTGGCGGATCATTACCCGTTGTTGCTGACCGGTAACGCCCTGCTGCGGATAAGACTGAATAACCAGAAACCGTGGGAGAGCCCGCGTCCCTGCGGGCAAGGCTGTCTTACTCCTTAGCCATCGGTGTGCTGATTTCCTCTACTTTCTTGTCACCCTGAATCGTGGCGATATCCTGTTTAATCTGGTTTACATCGCTTGCGGAGTGCAGCAGTTGGTAGGTTAAATCAAAGTGTGCGCTCTGGCCTGGTGCCAGTTGTTTCACACGTTTCTGTTCACGTTCAATGGATACCGGGTAGGCATAGCTGGTGCCGGGCTCAATGCCGGTCACATAGCCTTGTTTCAGCGTATCGGTATTTTTCCACAGTGTCAGAACCGGAAGTTGCGTGGTGTTAAAGTGAATAGCTGCGCCTTTGTTGCCCGCTTTGTTCACCACAGCTGCCAGTGTCTGGTGGTTGGCTCCGGACAGTGGTGCAATATTAAACACCATTTCGTCAAAGCCTTTGGTGGGGCCGGCATAGGTCTGCCAGGTGCTCAGGCCTTTCTTCGCATAGTCATTAAACGGGCTGATTTGCGCGATTGGCGCGAGGAACTGCGCACCTTCTTCCAGAATCGGCTGACCAAAGTTACTGTGATAGATTATCTGGTAATCATGGTCGTAATCACCTTTATTGGTCAGCACGTCATGAATGCTGAACTGGCTGCTGCCCGGAACATATTGCAATTCTGTTTGGGTCTGCAAATCGGCTTTTTTAAAGGTGCTCTCTTTCAGTAAGCCGCGCACAGTAATGGTATAAGGTGCGCTGTCACTCACGCTCACTTCCACTTTAGATGCCGGTGTATTCCCCGCTTTACCATGCAGGGTGTACAGCTGGCCATCCGCCATACCCGGGTGCCCGGTCCATTCATAACCACAGCGCACCATCATTTCATTAAAACCTTCCAGCCAGCCCAGTCCGTTACGGCTTTCCAGGTTCATGTAAGCAGGGTTGACGACCTCTTTAACCGGTGAATCCCAACCCATACGCACGCCAAAACCTTCTACACGCAGGATATCCATGCCGCGGGTGGGAATCAGGGTAATAGTCAGGCCGTTTTGGCTTTTAATAACCAGCAGTTTACTGCCTTCTTGTTTGCCACCATGCAACACAGTTTGCTCAATGCTGAACGGGGAAGATTTTATGTTCAGCTGATGGCTGGAGATGTGCCAGTTTCCTTGTTCTGTATTGCTTTCAGTGTCCGTCAGCACCCAGGTTTTGGCTGCCACTTGTCCAGAGATGAGTAACGCGAGTGTTGAGAGGATCAGAGCTTTTTTCATCGGAACGTCCTTTTGCTGAATCGATTATGTTTGTTTCAGCAAAGACTAGTTTTTCAGGTAACAAGAAAATGTGATCCCCTTCAATTCACAGTATTAAGTGTTAATTTTTGTAAATAAATGAGATTCAGATCATGATTTACAATGTAACAAATAAGTTGTTTCTCTAATCTTGTGCATCTTGAGGTGTTTTGTTGTAACGATTCAGCTTTTTGTGGCAGGCGTAAAATGCAGCGCCTGAAGACAGGCCTGGCAAGTATACTGATACAGGAAACTTTCCGGGTGAATCTGTGACAGGTCTGCGGGCAGAGCACAGGTGAAATGCGGGCACCAGGTACAACAGAAAGCGACAAAGAGCAGTTCGCCACACGGGTGACGAAAAAAACGGCTGCCATTGGAAAGGCAGCCGGATGATTAATCCTGGTTTTCAGCCAGATCGCGCAAGTATTGAAAGATCAGGCGGCTGGATTTGGGTGGTTTATTACCAGCAACTTCTTTCTTCGCATTACGCGCCAGGGAACGTAATTGCTGACGGTCAGCATCCGGATACAGGCGCAGTACTTCTTCAATGGCCTCATCACCACCAGTAATCAACTGGTCGCGCAGGCTTTCCAGCTTGTGAAACACAACAACCTGCTGGTTGTGGCGATTTTTCAGCTTATCAAGCGCCTGGCGAATGGGGTCCACATCACGCTGACGCAGCATTTTCCCAATCAACTGTATTTGGCGGCGACGGCCTTCTTTCTTAATCCGTTGCGCCAGTTCCACTGCTGCACGCAGGTCCTGATCCAGCGGTATTTTATCCAGCGCGTTTTTGCCAAGTTCAGTCAACTCAACGCCGAGACGTTTCAGCTCTTCTGCGTCGCGCTTAATTTCACTCTTGCTGACCCAGATAATTTCATCATCTTCGTCCTCTTCGTTTTGGCTATCGGGGACGTCATCGAGCCAGTCTTCAGGCTGTTTTGTCATATCAGGCTCCTTAAAAAGAGGCTAATACTACCAGTTAAGGTGCGCACTGCGAAATGGTTCTCTGTTAGACTGTCAATTAACTTACCTTACATTATGGCATTGGCGATGAAAGTAATCACTCAAGTTGCACAACAACGTAAAGCACTGGAAGAAGCGGTAGCCCATGCGCTGGAACTGGCCTCCGGTAAGGCGGATGGCGCAGAAGTCGCAGTCAGTAAAACCACGGGTATCAGCGTGAGCACCCGTTATGGCGAAGTCGAAAATGTAGAGTTTAACAGCGATGGCGCACTGGGAATCACGGTGTATTCGCAAAACCGTAAAGGTAGCGCTTCCTCTACAGATTTGAGCAAAGACGCAATTGCCCGTACAGTGCAGGCGGCGGTGGATATCGCCCGGTATACTTCACCAGACCCGTGCGCTGGCGTGGCGGAAAAAGAGTTGCTGGCATTTGAAGCTCCGGATCTGGATTTATTTCACCCGGCAGAAATTTCTCCTGAGCAAGCCATCAGCCTGGCAGCTCGCGCAGAACAGTCTGCGCTGCAGGCTGACAAACGTATAACCAACACCGAAGGCGGCAGCTTTAACAGCCATTACGGCATTAAAGTGTTTGGTAACAGCCACGGCATGCTGCAGAGCTACTGTTCCAGCCGCCACTCTTTATCCAGCTGTGTGATTGGCGAGGCCAACGGCAGTATGGAGCGGGATTATGCCTATTCTATTGGCCGCGAAATGAGCGACCTGCAATCCCCTGAGTGGGTGGGTGAAGAGTGTGCAAAACGCACTTTATCACGCTTATCTCCACGAAAATTATCTACCATGAAAGCGCCTGTTATTTTTGCAGCAGAAGCGGCAACCGGCCTGTTTGGCCATCTGGTGGGGGCTATCAGTGGTGGTGCGGTGTACCGGAAATCCACCTTCTTACTGGATTCACTGGGCCAGCAAATCCTGCCGGAATGGTTAACTATTGAAGAACATCCGCACCTGTTAAAAGGGCTGGCGTCTTCCCCTTATGATGGTGAAGGGGTGCGTACCACCCGGCGAGATATTGTAAAAAATGGCGTGTTGCAACAGTGGCTGCTGACCAGCTACGCTGCCCGCAAACTGGGCCTGCACAGCACAGGTCATGCTGGTGGAATTCATAACTGGCGTATTGCGGGCCGTGGCCTGAGCTTTGAGCAGTTACTCAAAGAGATGGGAACGGGCCTGGTAGTAACGGAACTGATGGGGCAGGGCGTCAGTGGTATTACGGGTGATTATTCCCGTGGCGCTTCCGGTTTCTGGGTTGAAAATGGTGAAATTCAGTACCCGGTGAGTGAAATTACTATCGCCGGTAATTTAAAAGATATGTGGCGCAATATGGTCACCATTGGTGACGATATTGAGACCCGAAGTAATATTCAATGCGGTTCGGTATTACTGCCGGAAATGAAAATCGCCGGGCAGTAATGTTTTCGGGTGCGACCTGCCGCACTCTTTATAAAAAAGGTGAGCCAATGCGTAAAACACTGATAGCCCTGTTAGCGGTCTGTTCATTCTCTATGGCGAGTACTTCGGTACTGGCGGAGAACCTTGGCGTGGATATGGACACGCTGGCCCAGAACTATCAAACCGTGATGAGTACCAAAGATGCCGGTAAGCTAAAAATGGCACTGACTAACATGCGTCAGGCAGCAGAAGACGCGAAAAAGTCCACGCCACCAAAACTGGACGGCCAGGCGAGCGACAGCCCGCAAATGAAAGATTATCGTCATGGTTTGGATATTCTGGTGGGCCAGATAGATGGTGCGCTGAAACTTGCGGATGAAGGCAAAGTAAAAGAGGCACAGGCTGCGGCGGAGCACTTCAAACAAACCCGCAATACTTACCATCAGAAATACCGCTAATTCTGCGTCAGCCAGGTTGTTTAAACTTAGCTGAAACATAAGACTGTCTTATGATATTGCCCCGGTTTTCCGGGGCGTTTTGTTTGCTTACTCTCTGTTTTTCCTTCCTTTCTCCGTGGTTAATACCCGCAAGAAGCTGGCTTACCAGCGTTTTTGTTCAGCACCATGCCGTAATGCGAAACAGATCACTCCCTTCCGTCGTTTTTCCACTTTGAAGTGGAAAACAACTTGCTACAAACCCGCGCGCGCTCGCGCTAGCTTAGTAGCATCTCAACGAATCAAGGTAAGTCGCGTGGACAACAAAATAGCCCTGAATACCGGGGCTTGTCAGGAAGAACATGCTGCGGCGCTGGCCGGGCAGGTATTACGCCAGGTAGAGCAGTTGCTGGCAGAAAAAGGAATTTTTCCAACGCCAGTGCAGCAACAAATGCTGGCGTCGCATCTTCGGGCCATGGCGTGGCGCTCGGTGAGTGGCGAACCATTGCCCGAAGTTGACGCCAGTTTGTTTAATGAGATCCCGCAACCGGCAATGCAACTGGCTAAAACGGTGGTCGATATCTTCGGCAACTTACCCAGGGAAGAGGTCTGGTTGCTATCTGTCCATTTCGCAGTAGCAAAAGAAAACGGTGTCAGTTAAGGAGCGCAAAGTGGAACAAATTACAGTGGTTATTGGCGACCGCCTGGGAAAAGGGCAGAAGGTTGCAGCAGGCGTGGAAAAAGCGGGTGGGCGTGCGGTTGTGATACCCGGTGTTGCGGCGGATATGAAACTGGGTGATGTCATGAAAGCCGAGCAGGCAACGTTTGGCATCTCGTTTTGCGGTAGTGGCGGTGCCGGGGCAATTACGGCCCAGAATAAACATGGTTACAAAGCCAAATATGGCATGCGCTCAGTGGATGAGGGCGTCACGGCGATTAAAGAAGGCTGCAATGTCCTCGGGTTTGGTTTTATGGATATTGAAGAACTGGGTATTCGCCTGGTTGAAGCCTGGCAGAAAAAATATGGCAATGGCTGATGAAACAATTATCAACAACCACCGTTAGCGTACAGGGAAAAGGCACCTCGAAAGCGGCTGCTTTTTCCGACGCGTTTTCCCATATCCAGCGTGAGGTGTTGAAAGGCTCTTCACAGGTATTACTGCGCATTGAACCACAGGATGTGAAAGTCATTGCCGCCCGCCAGATTGTGCGGAAAGAGGCGTTTCTGTTTTTCTTTCTGCGCCGTGAAAGACGAACCTTCAGCGTTGAGCTGGAAGTCACCGTCAATGTGACGGCGATAGATCCAGAACAGGTGGATTTTATCGCTCAGTAAATAACGTGATACCCGAAGGTATTCGGGGTGCAGGCCGGGGTTACGCAGTACCCGCGCAGATTGTTGCCAGTACTCAGGAGAGTGCGGGTTGCCAGCTCACCTGCAGTCTGAAGCTCAAACGGTATCTATGCACGGCATCCTTCAGGTGTTTTTCTTGTTGGCTGCATCTGCGCACCGGCATCTCCGTGCCGTTACGCATCCTGAAAGGTCTTGTGTATAAAAACAAAAAGGGCAGGACGTATGTTTTTCATCATATTAATAAAATCGCTCATTATTGGCGGGCTGGTTGGTGTGGGAGTTGGGGCTGGCGCCGCACGTATGTTCCATGCACCGGTAACACAAGGTATGGGCGCATTCCGTACGCTGGGTGAACTCAATGCCTGCGAAGGTGACCCGGCATCACACTTCTCCTTTGGCCTGGGGTTTTTCTTTAACGCGTGGGCTTCATCGGTTGCCGCCGGGTCATTCACCCAGGATGTTGACCACCGCATTATCCCAAACTGGGGTGTCGCCGCGCTCATGATAAAAAACCGCGATGTCACCCAGACACTGCATAACCCGAAAAAAATGGCGATTGCCTGCGGCCTGGTTGGCATGGTGGTCGTTGCCTTTCTGAACTCTACTGCATCCGCCGTACCCGCGGCTTTGCAGGTAACGGCAGTCAAAGTGCTGGTGCCCGCCGCTAATCTGCTGGTCAATATCGTGATGCCCGTTATTTTCTGGCTGGCTGCGATTGATGCCGGAAAACGCTCTGGTTTATGGGCCACCATTTTTGGCGGCCTGGCTCAAATGATTATGGGGAATGCGGTTCCAGGCCTGGTGCTGGGCATCCTCGTGGGGAAAGGTGTGGAAGAAAGTGGGTGGAACAAAGTCACCAAAATCATGATGACGGCGATTATCACACTGTTTGTATTAAGTGCCTTCTTCCGCGGATTTGATTTGAAATTCCTTGAGTCGTTCCGCCTTGGTGCGCCGAACTGGCTTGAACTGCTGCATAACGCGCTGAGCGGTAAATAAGGGGAAAACAAATGGAAGAGAACAAAGGTTTTTGGTACGCAGACTGGTCATTCCCTATTTTTGTTGGCCTGTTATCTGCAGGAGTCTTTGCCGGTACGCACATGTATTACCTGTATGGCATTGGCGCATTTAATGAAGTGGCGTTTGTGTCGATGTTGCGCTCAGGCATGGATACCGGCGTCTATGGTGCGGTAGCCGCATTTGGCGCCAGTTTTCTGTTTGCCCGTATTATTGAAGGCTCGCTGGTTGGGATTCTGGATATCGGCGGGGCAATTCAAACCGGTGTTGGTTTAGGTGTTCCGGCTTTATTGCTTGGTGCAGGCATTGTATTCCCGGTCGCAAACTTTGCTGCATCACTGGCTACAGGGTTAGTACTCGGCCTGGCGATTGGCTACATCATCATCCTGGCGCGTAAGTTCACCATTAACCAGAGCGATTCCACCTACGGGGCCGATGTCATGATGGGAGCCGGGAACGCCTCTGGCCGTTTTCTTGGCCCGCTTATCATTCTGAGTGCCATTAGTGCCTCCATTCCTATTGGCCTGGGCGCTCTGGCGGGTGCGCTGGTGTTCTACCTGTGGCAGAAGCCGATTACCGGTGGCGCTATTTTGGGTGCCATGGTGCTTGGCGCCATTTTCCCTATCGCAATCAGCTAAATACCACGCCAGTGGGTACATCGCCTGCTGGCGTAAGGAGCCGTTATGTTCGATATGATCCTGCGCAGGGCTCACCTGGTCGACGGTAGCATTACCGACATCGCCATTCACCAGGGGGTGATTGCACAAGTCGGTAATATCAATACTCCGGCACGGCAAGAGATAACCCTGGGCGGGCGTTTCTTCCTCAGTGCCGGGTGGATAGACAGCCATGTGCACTGTTACCCCAAATCGCCCATTTACCACGATGAACCCGACAGTGTGGGGATTGCCACGGGCGTTACAACCGTGGTGGATGCCGGTAGTACAGGAGCCGATGACATCGATGACTTTTGGCAACTGACCCGTGAGGCAGTCACCGAGGTTTACGCTCTGCTCAATATCGCGCGTCAGGGGCTGGTTACCCAAAATGAACTGGCGGATATGGCGAAAATTGATGCCCGTGCGGTACGCCAGGCCGTCGCCCGTCACCCGGATTTTATCGTGGGGCTGAAAGCCCGCATGAGTAGTAGCGTGGTGGGGGAAAATGGCATTGCTCCCTTACAACGGGCAAAAGTGATTCAGCAGGAAAACGGTAATCTGCCTCTGATGGTGCATATAGGGAATACGCCGCCAGACCTGGATGAGATAGCCGCGCTGCTGTCTGCGGGCGATATCCTGACCCACTGCTTTAACGGCAAGCCAAACCGCATTTTTTCCCCTTCCGGTGAACTGCGCGACGCAGTACAGCAGGCGTTAAAACGGGGTGTCCGCTTTGATGTCGGGCATGGCACAGCGAGCTTCAGTTTTTCTGTAGCTGAAAAAGCCATCGGCATGGGGTTGTTGCCGCACACCATCAGTTCCGACATCTATTGCCGTAACCGTATCGACGGGCCAGTCAAAAGCCTGGCGCTGGTGATGGCGAAGTTCCTTGCACTCGGCATGACGTTGGAACAAGTGGTGGCCTGCGTCACGCAACACGCAGCCGAGGGGCTGCGCCTGGTGCGCAAAGGCCGCATAGCACCAGGGCTGGATGCCGATTTCACTCTGTTCGATGTGCGCCCATACCAGGGGGGGCTTACCGACAGTGAGCAAAGTGTGCTGGCGGCATCAGAATGCATCGTCCCGCTGGCTGCAATGCGGGCAGGAAAATGGTTTTTGACAGAACAAGGGAAGGCCGAACATGTCTTCAGTGTATGAGAAATATCAGGTTAAACCGGTCATTAATGCATCTGGCCGCATGACTATTTTGGGCGTGTCCACACCATCGGACGCAGTTGTGGATGCGGTCACTCAGGGGATGCAGCACTACTTTGAAATGCATGACCTGGTTGAAAAAACCGGTCAGTACATTGCCCGTTTGCTTGAAACCGAAGCGGCAACCATTGTGTCCTGTGCATCGGCAGGGATTGCACAAAGTGTGGCTGCAGTGCTGGCCAAAGATGACGACTGGCTGTTAACTCACCTGCATGAAACACCACTGACCGATAACGAAATCGTGTTGCCAAAAGGCCACAACGTAAACTTTGGCGCACCCGTTGGCGCGATGGTTGCTCTGGGGGGCGGCAGGCTGGTGGAAGCGGGTTACGCCAACGAATGCAGCGCCCGCCAACTTGCTGCCGCCATTACACCGCACACCGCCGCGGTGCTGTACATCAAATCTCACCACTGTGTGCAGAAAAGTATGCTGACGGTTAGCGAAGCCGCGCAGGTTGCCCGGGAGCATCAGTTGCCACTGATAGTGGACGCTGCAGCAGAAGAAGATCTGCGCTGTTACTACCAGGCCGGAGCAGACCTGGTGATTTACAGTGGCGCTAAAGCCCTGGAAGGGCCGACCAGTGGATTGGTGATTGGCCGGCAACCCTGGGTGGGCTGGGTACAACGCCAGTCTGGGGGTATTGGCCGGGCCATGAAAGTGGGCAAAGAAGGTATTCTGGGGCTTGCCTGCGCTATTGAACAGTATCTGCATGCGCAGCACGAAACCGGGCAGCAAATGGTGGCGAAAATGGCTCCCTTTATTGAAGCACTTAACCAACTTGATGGCGTACAGGCCCGCGTGGTGTGGGATGCGGCTGGCCGGGATATCGCCCGGGCGGAAATAACCTTCAATGAAGCGATAACTGGCCTGCCGACAGGCCAGTTGCTGGAGCAACTCAAACAAGGCGAGCACGCCATTTACTTCCGGGGTTATAAAGCGAACAGCGGCATTGTAGAAGCCGACGTCCGCAGTGTTGATGCCCAACAATTAATGACAATTTTCCACAGTATTCGCGCTGTACTGAACAAGGAGACAACAGCATGAGCCTGAGCCCACGTTTTTACCAGGACCGCGTGTGCCTGAATGTTCTGGCGGGTTCTCACCAGAATGCGGTGGATATCTATGAAGCCGCCGAAGGTTATGTGCTGGTTGGTGTGTTATCCAAAAATTACCCGGATACAGAACACGCAGTGGCAGACATGCGTGAATATGCCTCACTTATCAACAACGCGATTTCGGTGGGGCTGGGGGCCGGTTCGCCAGGGCAGTCGGCCATGGTGAGCGAGATCTCCCGCCAGATACAGCCACAGCACGTTAACCAGGTGTTCACCGGGGTTGCCGTCAGCAGGGCTTTGTTAGGGCAAAACGACACAGTGGTAAATGGCCTGATCTCACCCACTGGCACACCCGGGTTGGTAAAAATCTCAACCGGGCCGCTCAGCAGTCAGGCTCCGGATGGCATTGTGCCCATTGATACTGCCATTGCGTTGTTGAAAGATATGGGTGGCAGTTCAGTGAAATATTTCCCTATGGGCGGATTAGCCTGCCGTGATGAATATAGCGCGGTTGCAAAGGCATGTGCACGCCAGGATTTCTGGCTGGAGCCTACCGGGGGAATAGACCTGGACAATTTTGAGGCCATCCTCGACATTGCCCTGCAAGCAGGTGTTAAACGTATTATTCCACACATATACAGTTCCATTATTGATAAAAACACCGGGCAAACACGACCGGGGGATGTGCGTACCCTGCTCAACAGTGTTAAAAAATATCTGGGGTAACCCTTATTCAGACTCACGGGCGCACTGGGGCGCCCGTGTCACCAGAGGACACAGACGTGCGATTTCCCAACCAACGGCTGGCGCAGTTGTTTTGTTTACTGGAAAACGAAACACTGCCTCAGGATGAACTGGCTCGCCGCCTGGCTGTCTCCACCCGCACAGTCAGGGCGGATATTACGGCACTGAATACATTGCTGGCCTGCCATGGCGCGCAGTTTATTTTGAGCCGGGGAACCGGCTACCAGTTGCGGGTTACCGACCCGGGCCGTTTTGGTGAATTGCAAAGCCAACACCAGGCACCTTTGCGTATTCCCCGCACCAGTGCAGATCGGGTTAACTACTTACTGGTGCGGTTTTTAACTTCGGCGTTTTCCCTCAAGCTTGAAGACCTGGCCGATGAATGGTTTATCAGCCGTGCCACATTGCAGGGCGATATGGTGGAAGTGCGCGATGTGCTGGCTCGTTATAATTTGTCGATTGAAGCAAGGCCCCGGCATGGCATGAAACTGTTTGGCGATGAAACCGCTGTGCGGGCGTGCCTGACTGACTTACTGTGGCAAATCAGCCAGCAGGACAGTAGCAGCCCACTAATACAAGAAGAAGCGCTGAATTCTGGTGTGCTGGCGGCACTGGAACCCACACTGCAAAACTGCCTGGAACAGTTTGCCATCCGCATGACAGACGAGAGCGTTGATTTTCTCAGGTTTTATTGCGCAGTGGCGGTGCGGCGTATTAGTGAAGGTTACCCTATTGCCAGTTTTCACGCCGACAACGTAGATGAACCTGTGCGCCAGGCCGCCAGTACCATGAGCCACCTGCTCGGGCAACTGAGTGGTAAAGCACTGTCAGACGCAGAAGAAAACTGGTTACAGGTACATTTTGCCGCACGGCGTATTCAGGATGCCGACCCTTGTGCTATTAGTGCCGATGACGACGAAGCGCTGGTTAGCTACATTCTGCGTTATATCAACAGCCACTATAATTACGACCTGACCCGCGACCAGCAACTGCACGCCGATTTGCTGACCCACATTAAGACCATGATTACGCGGGTTCGCTACCAAATCCATATCCCCAACCCATTGCTGCAAAATATCAAACAGCATTACCCGCTGGCGTGGGATATGACACTTGCAGCGGTTGCCAGTTGGGGAAAACATACGCCATACACCATTAGCGAAAATGAAGTGGGTTTTCTGGTGTTGCATATTGGTGTCGGGCTGGAGCGCCACTACAACATTGGCTGGCAACGTAACCCACAGGTACTGCTGGTGTGCGATACCGGCAATTCTACTGTGCGCATGATTCAGGCCCAACTGGTGCGCAAATACCCGCAAATTGAAGTCACACGCATTATCTCCCTGCGGGATTACGAACAACTGGACACCATTGCCGAAGACTTTGTTATCAGCACTGCGCGGTTGGTGGAAAAAGACAAACCAGTTGCCACCATGTCGCCGTTTCCTTCCGATTACCAGGTAGAGCAGATAGGCAAGCTGGTACTGGTGGATCGCACCCGTCCCTGGATGCTGGAACGGTTTTTTGATGCGCGCTATTTTCGCATCATTGATAAACCCGTCAGCCAGCAGGCCCTGTTCACCAGCCTGTGCCAGCAACTGGAAAGGGAAGGCATTGTCGGGCCAGATTTTCTGCCTTCAGTGGCAGAGCGTGAAGCGATTGTCAGCACTATGCTGGGCGACGGCATTGCGTTACCGCATTCACTGGGCTTGCTGGCCCACAAAACCGTGGTGTACACCGTACTGGCCCCCCAGGGTATTGCCTGGGGAGATGAAACAGCAAAAGTGATTTTCCTGCTGGCTATCAGTAAAGAAGAATATGAAGAAGCGATGGCGATTTACGACCTGTTTGTGACATTTTTGCGCGAACAGCGCATGCCATTACTCAAAGATTGCCAGAATTTCGATGAATTTAAAGCGGTGGCTGTATCCTGCCTGAGTACTGAACAGAGCTAGCTTGTTCAGCACAAAAAAAAACAGCACCACACATATATCGGGGTGCTGTATATCTTATTGCTTCTGGCGGCAACCCGCTTTAAGCGTTTAACGCAGGTGGTGGATAACCTGGTTGCTGCTGCCACGCCAGATCAACGCCGGGTCGCGTAAATCCTGCATGTACTTGCCATCAACCAGCACATTAATCAGCGCTACAACTTGCCGCTGCGCATCGTTCAGCTCGCTCAGCAGGTAACCCGTCCAGACCCAGATGTCTTTGCCCGGGCACTCGCGGCATACGCGCTGCACCAGTTGCAACACCGCAGGCACATTGGCCGGGTGAAGTGGGTCGCCACCGGAAAGCGAAAGACCCTGGCGTTTTACCCGGTTATCCTGCAGGTCGGCGATTATCCTGTCTTCCATTTCCTGGGTGAACGGCACCCCGGAATTCACCCGCCAGGTGCTTTTGTTATAGCAACCGGGGCATTCGTGTACGCAACCGGCGACAAATAAAGTACACCGGGTGCCGGGGCCATTCACTACATCCACCGGGTAATACTGGTGGTAATTCATAATTAACCCAACTGGCCGTTATTGAGGTGTTTCACCCGGCGCTTCACTTCTTCCTGTTTACCGGCATTGAACGGGCGTGCATCCGGGCTGCCCAGGTAACCACAAACGCGGCGAATAACAGACACTCGTGAAGAATCATGGTTGCCGCATTTCGGGCAGGTGAAGCCTTTGCTGGTGCACTCAAACTCACCAGTGAAACCGCACTCATAGCATTCATCAATCGGCGTGTTAGTACCGTAATAGGGCACATGCTGGTAGCTGTAATCCCACACATCTTCCAGCGCGCGCAGGTTGTGTTGCAGATTTGGGTACTCGCCGTAGCAAATAAAGCCCCCATTACTCAGTGGCGGGTAGGGTGCTTCAAAGTCGATTTTGTCGTAAGGGTTAACTTTTTTCTCCACATCGAGGTGGAAGCTGTTGGTGTAATAGCCTTTGTCCGTTACGCCAGGCACTACGCCAAACTCGGCGGTATCCAGGCGGCAGAAGCGGTCGCACAGGTTTTCACTGGGGGTGCTGTACAGGCTGAAACCATAGCCGGTTTCTTCTTTCCATTCATCTACCGCTTTACGCAGGCGGGCGACGATCGCAACGCCAATCGAGCGCAGTTTTTCATCGTCATAAATATGGCGGTTGCCGGACAACGCATTAATGGTTTCATGAATACCAATATACCCAAGCGAAATGGAGGCACGACCGTTTTTAAAGATTTGCGCGACATCGTCATCGGCTTTCAGGCGCACACCACATGCCCCTTCCATATACAGAATCGGCGCAACACGGGCTTTCACACCTTCGAGGCGTGCGATACGTGTCATCAGCGCTTTCTTCGACAACTCAAGGCGGCTGTCCAGCAGTTTCCAGAACGCGGTTTCATCGCCTTTGGCTTCCAGCGCAATACGCGGCAGGTTCAGGCTGATAACTCCAAGGTTATTACGACCATCGTGAATCTGTTCGCCGTTTTCTTCGTAAACCCCCAGGAAGCTGCGGCAGCCCATTGGGGTTTTAAAGGATCCGGTCACTTTCACCACCTGATCGTAGTTCAGGATATCCGGGTACATGCGCTTACTGGCACATTCCAGAGCCAGTTGCTTAATATCGTAGTTCGGGTCACCGTCACGGTGGTTCAGGCCATCGCGGATCGCGAAGACCAGTTTGGGAAACACCGCAGTTTTGCGGTTTTTGCCCAGCCCGGCAATGCGGTTGCGCAGAATAGATGTCTGAATCAGGCGGGATTCCCAGCCAGTACCCAGCCCAAAACCGAAGGTGACGAAAGGTGTCTGGCCATTCGCGGTGTGCAGCGTGTTAACTTCATATTCCAGAGACTGGAAAGCGTCGTAACACTCTTTTTCTGTGCGTGAGCGGGCATAACCTTCAGCATCAGGGATCTGCCATTCATCTGCGGTTTTACGGTGTTTTTGGAAACTGGCGGTAACGAAGGGCGCCAGGATTTCATCAATACGGTTAATGGTGGTGCCACCGTAAATATGGCTGGCGACCTGCGCGATAATTTGTGCGGTAACCGCTGTGGCAGTAGAAATGGATTTCGGCGGTTCAATTTCCGCGTTACCCATTTTAAAGCCCTGAGTCAGCATGCCTTTTAAATCTATCAGCATGCAGTTAAACATGGGGAAGAAAGGGGAGTAATCCAGATCGTGGTAGTGGATTTCACCCCGTTCATGAGCCAGTACAACATCACGGGGCAGCAGATACTGTTTGGCGTAATGTTTAGCCACAATCCCGGCCAGCAAATCACGCTGAGTGGGGATGACTTTGCTGTCTTTATTGGCATTTTCATTGAGGATAGCCGTGTTGGTTTGCTCTACCAGACCACGTATTTCCTGGTTGAGTTTGCCGCGTTTTTCACGGGCGACATCACGGTCATGGCGATATTCAATGTAAGCGCGAGCCAGTTGTTTATGGCTTCCGGCCATTAACTGGTTTTCAACAGCGGTCTGAATTTCATGAATATCGACCTGGCTACGGCCTTCCATTTGTGCACGAACGACTTCTGCGACGGTGGCGCAATAGTCTGCGTCATCGACACCAGCAGCTTTAGCGGCACGAAGAATGGCTTCTTTAATGCGCTCTGAATTGAAAGGTACTTTGCACCCATCTCTTTTCAACACATGCGGTGTCATGATCTCTCCATTTTTAAAAACAGGTTTTCCACAGAGGCAAGGGTTCAGAAATAAGGCGCTATGTATCTGGAATACGCCAAAAAGCCCCTGTCTTTGCCCCGATTTATCCACAAATACTTCCCTTGCGGAAATGTGGTCTTAGTAAGGTATAACAGATGATTTCTACAATATGTAGTTGAGGAACGCATTTTAGTGTCTATATATAGTGATTTGCATCAAACATGTTTGCGTTTTTTTTGATGCAGGACAAAGTAAATCTGGCGGAGAAGCTATGATGCGGCTTGCTGGGTGAACGGGAATTAAGCATTCAGATTTTTTCCTGAAACACGCTTAAAAAACAACCGGAAGAGGGGGCTTATGCAAACACTTCAGACCAGCTTTCCCTGGCTGGCCTGAATAAGGTTCAAATTTGCCGAGTCAATCAGATACCGCCAGCCACCAGACAGCTTCAAAGGGGCGCAATGTGATGCCTTCTGGTTGTAATGGTGGGTGAGGGTAGTTAGCAGCCAGCACTTCAGATGCGCCCGGCAAAGTACAACCGGCCCAGGTTTGTGGTTGCGGGCTGAGGTTGATGGCGACCACCAGTTGCTGACCCTGCCAGGTGCGGCGGTAACACCACAATACCGGGGTATTGGGCAGCAGGTCTTCATAGTCGCCCCAGGTTATCACCGGGTGCGTTTTACGCAGGCGAATCAGGTGCTGATAGGTGTAAAACACTGAGTCCGGGTTATCCAGTGCGGCACGGGCATTAATTTCCGGGTAGTTATCACACACACCTATCCAGGGCGTACCTCTGGTAAAACCGGCTTGTGGGCTGCTGTTCCACTGCATTGGTGTGCGGCTGTTATCGCGGGATTTACTGGCCAGCACCGCCAGCAGTGTTGCCTCGCTTTCACCACGTTGCCGCCCTGAGGCAAACATGTTCAGGCTTTCCACATCACGGTACTCTTCAATGGTACTAAAATGGGGGTTGGTCATGCCCAGCTCTTCACCCTGATAGATATACGGCGTGCCCTGCAAGCCATGTAGCGCCAGCGCCAGAGCTTTTGCCGAGACCTCCCGCAGCGGACCTTCACTCCCAAAACGGGAGACAATACGCGGCTGGTCGTGGTTACACCAAAACAACGCATTCCACGCCTGGTTGTGCATGCCCTGCTGCCACCAGGTGAAAATCTTTTTCAGTTCGATAAAGTCCGGTTCGGCCAGGGCCCATTTTTGCCCGTTCGGGTAATCCACTTTCAGGTGGTGGAAGTTGAACGTCATGGATAATTCGCGGCCATCGAGCGCGGCATACTGGCGGCAGTGCTCCAGCGATGTCGAAGACATTTCACCGACTGTCATTAACTGGCGAGGAACAAACACTTCACGGCTGAATTCCTGCAAAAAATCATGAATGCGCGGGCCATCGGTATAAAAACGGCGGCCATCACCACCAGGGATATCTTCCGGCCAGCCGGGGTGTTTGGACACCAGGTTAACCACATCCAGCCGCAGGCCATCCACGCCACGGTCTGCCCAAAAATGGCATATCTGCTGGAGTGCCTGGCGCACTGCCGGGTTTTCCCAGTTTAAGTCTGCCTGCTCAGGCGCGAACAAATGGAGGTAATGCTGCCTGCTTTCGGCATGCCACTGCCAGGCACTGCCACCGAATTTCGCCTGCCAGCCGTTAGGCGGTGTATCGGGCGTACCATCACGCCAGATATAGAAATCGCGGTGCGAGTCTTGCGGGTTTTCCGCTGCACGGAACCACGCATGTTCAGTGGAGGTGTGGTTAAACACCATGTCCAGAATGATGCGAATACCGCGCTGGTGGGCTGCTGCAACCAGGTTATCAAAATCGCTCATGGTGCCGTAAACCGGGTCAATAGCCAGGTAATCGGCAACGTCGTAGCCATTGTCAACCTGAGGGGAAACATAAAATGGCGTCAGCCAGATGGCGTCCACACCCAACGTTTGCAGGTAGTCCAGCCGCTGGATAACCCCCGCCAGGTCTCCCGTGCCACTGCCGGTAGTATCCTGAAAACTTTTCGGGTAAATCTGGTAAATCACTCCGTTTTGCCACCAGGGCAGTGTTGCTGTCATCATGCTTTCCTGCATTATAAAAAAGGAACGGACGGGTAAGCTGCCCGTGAGCCTGATGACAAACCTCATGTCCGCACAGAAATAGAGGATGTCACCCAATAAAAAACCAGGAAAATCAATACATTGATTTTCGGCTGCTAACTAAAAAGAAGGGGAAACCACGCTTTTCCCTTCTTTTTCATCAATCTGACGGGCGGGTAAGCCGCCCGTGAAGTTAAGGTTTAAACCACCTGCAATGTGCCCTGATGAGTTTTACGTTTGTACAACACCGTGGTCAGAATAATGGGCACAACAATCGCGACCGCCATGGCAAGTGAAAAGGTGCCCCAGAAGCGTGGCTGAATGGAGAGAATGCCCGGGATCCCCCCCACACCAATGCCGTTTGCCAGTACACCGCTTAACCCGCACAGCAATGCGGCCAGCCCTGAGCCGGTCATGGCGCACAGCATGGGGAAACGGTACTTCATGTTAATGCCGTACATGGCGGGTTCCGTGACACCCAGGAAAGCGGAAATGGCGGCAGGGACAGAGATTTCACGCTCATTTTGTTTACGGCTGACCAGGATAACGCCCACAACGGCAGCACCCTGAGCAATATTGGACAACGCAATCAGAGGCCAGACAGGCGTACCGCCCATGCTTTGAATCATCTGCATGTCGATGGCCAGCGTGGTCTGGTGAACACCGGTAATCACCAGTGGTGCGTAGAGAAAACCGAACAGAGCGGCGCCAATTGGGGCAAAACTACCGGTCATCAGGTGGCGCACCGCAAAGGCAACACCGTCGCCAATCATCCGGCCTGCGGGGCCAATCAGCGCGTGGGCCAGGAAAACAGCCAGTAACAGCGAACAGACCGGTACTACCACCAGATAGAGGTAATCAGGAACCAGGCGTTTGAGGCGGGTTTCAATCATACCCAGCGCCAGCCCGGCGAGCAGCGCCGGAATAACCTGCGCCTGATAACCCACTTTTTGAATGGTAAACCAGCCGAAGTTCCATACTTCCGGGGTCTGGCTACCCAGCAGGTAAGCGTTCATCAGTTGGGGTGACACCAGGGTGATGCCCAGCACAATCCCCAGAATGGGCGTCCCACCCATTTTCTTCACCGCCGACCAGCAAATCCCCACAGGCAAATAGAAGAAAATGGCTTCACCAATCAGCCATAAGAAGTCGTACAGGGTTTTTAATGCCGGGTACATCTGCGCCAGGGTTTCGCCGTTGCGAAAGGGCACATCGCCAATGACATTACGAAAACCGAGGATCAACCCGCCGCTGATAAGTGCTGGCAGGAGCGGGAAGAAGATCTCGGCAAAATGGGAGATCGCGCGTTCATGCCATTTCATATTCTGGCGTGCGGCCTGTTTCACCTGGTCTTTATTGGCGGAGCTTTGCCCGGTCCGTGTCAGCAGCGCCTGGTACCAGTCGCCGACGTTAGTGCCAATCACCACCTGGAACTGCCCGGCATTGGTAAAACAGCCTTTCACCATGGGCAAGGTTTCAATGGTTTTTGGCTGGGCCAGCGCCGGATCATTCAGCACAAAACGCAGCCGGGTAATGCAGTGGGTTACGGTGGCGATATTTTCCTTGCCACCCACCAGTGCAATCAGCGTATCAATATCCTGCGGGTTAATTTTTTTCATGGTAAATCCCTGTGGAGGTAGGTAAAGGCATCAGCATGTTCTGCCTGCCCGCAGGGTAGCTATTTTCGTGTTGGGTTAAAATGGGAACGTTCCCGAACCAGGGCAATGATCACAATAAATCGCCTTTTACCTGACGAGCAGCGGGGATCAGCCTGTCGTTATTGGTGGAGCCAGCCGCGCGGTGATCACTATCTGGCGGGGCGACTGCTGGTGGTTGATCTGATCAATTAATTGCCTGGCAGCCTGCCGGCCCGCTTCGTTGTAACCCGGATCCACGGTGATAATTTCCGGGTGCAGAAAACGAACTAACGGCGTGTTGCCCACGCTGGCTAATTGCAGATGAGTAATATGCTGCTCCTGCAGATATTTACTGGCGCCAATCGCCAGCATATCGGTCGCGCAGACCAGTGCGGTAGTGGCTGGGGTTAACACACCAGCGATATAGTCATAGCCCTGTTGCATGCCAAGCCCGGGCAGGGCAGCGCAGGGAGGGATTTGGTAGTGCTCACAACTGTCCAGATAAGCCTGATGGCGGCGCAGACCCGTGGTGGTATCACTGTGGGGTGCGCCAAGAAAACTGATATGGCGGTGGCCTTGTTGGTAAAGCTGCTGCATCAAAAGTGCGATAGCGCCGTTATCGTCATAACACACTGAAGCAAGGCCTGGGGCATCACGCGCCAACAGAACCAGTGAATCACGCCAGCCTGCCAGCACGCTTTCATTAATTCCGGTAAAGCCAAACAACACAATGCCATCGATATGGCGCAACCTCATCACGCGCAGATGCTCTTCCACACGCTCTGGTGAAAACTGGCTTTCCAGCATAATGGGGTCGTAGCCTTGTTCATAAAACAATGGCAGCATGGTTTGAACGGCCAGGTTTTCTGACAGAGAATCCAGGCGGGTAACAATAATCGCCACCACTTTGTCGCTTTGCCCACGCATGGCCCTGGCGGAGCGTGAAGGGCTGAACCCTTGCTGGTGCATTACGGCCTCCACCCGCTCGCGGGTTTTCTCACTGACGCCGCTTTCATTATTCAACACCCGGGAAACTGTAGATTTGCCAACGCCACTGAGCCGGGCGATATCTTTGATTGTCAGGCGTTCTGGCATATCAGGGTAATCCTTCAGGTTGGTAGTGGCGTTGCCGCTATCATAACCCCTGACGCGTCATATTTCCCTTGTTTGCCAGCAAGAAAAGATTAACCAACCCCTGGTTGAGCTACCGTTTACACAACAGGGAGTATTCTGTGCGCGCTAAACCTGAGCCAGGTGGCGTGGTGTTTCCACCAGATATACGCCAGACCTGTTTTTTTTCACCTTACCGGAGGACTCATGGACCCAGATCCAGCACCTCATTTAACCGAGAACTACCTCACCCGGTAAGGCACGCCTTTTTCCGCCGTTGCCTTACTGGAACATGTAATGCAGCGGCGTCTTCGTATGACGTCCCTGTTGTTTTTGTTTTCGCCACGCAACCCGGTGGGTATCTGCGTGGTGCTGTTCTGTGTGCCTGCCACTGGCTGTGAAGGAGCACGGAGGGATAGTTATGCATGTAAAAAAAATGACTCGTCGTCTCTTTTCTCAATTGATTCGCCGTTTACCCCACCGCCTGGTGGCACGCGACCCGTTACTGGACACCCGTTCAGCACACCAGGCTGGCACCATGCCACCCGGCCTTGCCGAACAGTGCCTGAAAGTGGCGCAAATGCCAGAAAGCGAACTCTGGCAGGCATTTAACAGTCACCCGGAAGGGCTGAATGCCGAGGCGGTGGCCCAGGCCCGGGCGCAGTATGGCTTCAACCGTATCCCGGAAGAGGCTCCCACGCCATGGTGGGGCCATTTGTGGCTGTGTTATCGCAACCCTTTTAACCTGCTCCTGACCGTGCTGGCAATTATCTCGTATTCAACCGAAGACCTGTTTGCCACGGGCGTTATTCTGTTGATGGTGGCGATTTCTACCTTGCTGAACTTTGTGCAGGAGGCGCGATCCACCAAAGCCGCTGATGCACTGAAAGCCATGGTCAGCAACAAAGCAACGGTATTGCGCACGGTGGATGAACTGGGTACCACTCGCTGGTGCGAGATCCCCTGTGATCAACTGGTTCCTGGCGATATCGTCAAGTTATCTGCTGGTGACATGATCCCCGCAGACCTGCGGGTAGTGCAGGCACGGGATCTGTTTATCGCCCAGGCTTCACTGACCGGGGAATCCTTGCCGGTAGAAAAAGCGGCCCACAGCCGCCAGGCCGAACAACGCAACCCGTTGGAAAGCGACACGCTGTGTTTTATGGGCACCACTGTGGTGAGTGGCACCGCGCAGGCAATGGTCATTGCCACCGGGGGGAATACCTGGTTTGGGCAACTGGCAGGCCGGGTTACACAGCAGGAGAATGAACCTAACGCGTTCCAGAAAGGTATCAGCCGCGTCAGTATGTTGTTGATTCGTTTTATGCTGGTGATGGCACCGGTGGTGCTGCTGATTAACGGCTACACCAAAGGCGACTGGTGGGAAGCGGCACTGTTTGCGTTGTCTGTGGCTGTTGGGCTGACACCGGAAATGTTGCCCATGATTGTCACCTCCACACTGGCGCGTGGCGCAGTAAAACTGTCACGCCAGAAAGTGATTGTGAAGCACCTTGATGCCATTCAGAACTTCGGTGCCATGGATATTCTGTGCACGGATAAAACCGGTACTCTGACGCAGGACCGCATTATTCTGGAAACTCACACTGATACCGCCGGGGAAGTCAGTAACCGGGTTCTGCACCTTGCCTGGCTGAACAGCCATTACCAGACTGGCCTGAAAAACCTGCTGGATACCGCAGTGCTGGAACGGGTGGACGAGTTCCAGGCCCGGGCGAATGTTGAACACTGGCATAAAGTGGATGAGATCCCGTTTGATTTCGAACGCCGCCGCATGTCGGTAGTGGTGAGTGAAGCGCCGGATGCGCATTTGCTCATTTGCAAAGGGGCACTACAGGAAATGCTGGATGTGTGTACCCATGTGCGCCAGGGTGAAGAGATTGTGCCGCTCAGCGAGGCTCTGTTGGTGAGAATTCGCCAGGTGACGGATGATCTTAACCGCCAGGGGTTACGGGTGGTGGCTGTTGCCAGTAAGTTTCTGGTAGCCCGGGAAGGTGATTACAGCCGGGCTGATGAATCTGACTTGATCCTGGATGGCTATATCGCATTTTTGGACCCGCCGAAAGAGAGCACCGCACCGGCACTGAAAGCCCTGCATGCCAGCGGTATCACGGTCAAAATTCTGACTGGCGACAGCGAACTGGTGGCAGCGAAAGTGTGTCGCGAAGTGGGGCTGGATGCGGGCTCTGTCATCACGGGGAGCCGTATTGAAAACCTGGATGATATGGCACTGGCAGAACTGGCGCGCCATACTGTAGTCTTTGCCCGCCTGACGCCACTGCACAAAGAACGTATTGTGCGCCTGCTGCGCCAGGGCGGCCATGTAGTGGGCTTTATGGGTGACGGTATTAATGACGCTCCAGCTTTACGTGCGGCAGATATCGGTATTTCTGTGGATGGTGCCGTGGATATTGCCCGTGAAGCCGCGGATATTATTCTGCTGGAAAAAAGCCTGATGGTGCTGGAAGCTGGTGTCATTGAAGGGCGGCGCACGTTTGCCAACATGCTCAAATACATCAAAATGACGGCCAGCTCTAACTTCGGTAATGTGTTCAGCGTACTGGTTGCCAGTGCTTTCCTGCCTTTTTTACCGATGTTGCCGCTGCACTTACTGATTCAGAACCTGCTGTACGATGTATCTCAGGTTGCGATTCCGTTCGATAACGTGGATGACGAGCAAATTCAGAAACCTCAGCGCTGGAACCCGGCAGATTTGGGGCGGTTTATGGTATTTTTTGGCCCAATCAGCTCCATATTTGATATTTTGACCTTCTGCCTGATGTGGTTTGTGTTCCACGCCAGTGTGCCGGAAGCACAAACTCTGTTCCAGTCGGGTTGGTTCGTGGAGGGGCTACTGTCACAAACGCTGATTGTGCATATGATTCGTACTCGCCGGGTGCCTTTCTTGCAAAGCCGAGCAGCGTGGCCACTGATGGCGATGACGTTGGTGGTAATGTGTATCGGGTTGTGGCTGCCATTCTCTCCGCTGGCTTCATACCTGCAATTGCAGGCGTTGCCGCTCAGCTACTTCCCGTGGTTGGTGGGGATCCTCGCCGGATATATGGCGCTGACACAACTGGTGAAAGGGGTTTTCACCCGCCGTTATGGCTGGCAGTAATAACGCGGTTTTGCCAGATAAACAAACGGCCTGCTCGCAGAGCAGGCCGTTTATTGTTGCGGTTCCGCTGTTTCGTAACCCGTTATGACTGGGAAAGGTGAGTACGCGGAATGGCAATTGCTTCAATTTCAATTTTAACGTCTTTCGGCAGGCGAGCCACTTCAACACAAGAGCGCGCAGGGAAAGCCGCATGGTGTTCAGTAAAAAACGCTTCGTATTCCGCGTTCACAGTGGCGAAATCGTTGAGGTCTTTGACAAACACAGTTGTTTTAACAATATCGCCAACTGCCAGCCCGGCCGCTTCCACAATGGCTTTCACATTATTCAGAGACTGGCGAGCCTGGGCGGTGATATCTTCTGGAACGGTACCGGTTTGCGGGTCTACCGGAATCTGGCCAGACGTCATAATCATGTTGCCCAAATTCACACCCTGAACATAAGGGCCAATAGCGGCAGGGGCTTTATCGGTACTGATTTCGCGTGACATATTTACTCCTGTTAATTAACCAGCCGTAGAAAAGATGCCCACCATTATAGGGAGCATCCGGGTCAATTCCAGCATTGTCCGCCTGCACTCAGTTATTCAGAGCTGAATCATCCAAAGCTCAGTCATTCAACGTTCAGTCATTCAGGACAACGTGGCGGGCAAACTCTTTCTCGCAGTACTTACACTTCAGGGTGACGGCGTCATCACGCACTTTCACGCTAAAACTGGAAGCGACAGGTTCATTGTGGCTGATACAGTTCGAGTTTGGGCACACCAGCACGTTATCCACACGCTCTGGCAGGCTGGGACGGCTCTTACCCACCACGCTGTAATCGTCAATCCGGTTGACTGTGGCGTGGGGCGCATACAGTGCCAGTTGGTTTACCTGCTCTTCAGTTAAAAACGTATTTTCGATTTTGATAAGGTCTTTGCGGCCCATTTCACCGGAAGGTAAATTCAGGCCGATAGTGATGCGCTGGTCGGTTTTGGTCAACTGGAACAAAGAGAGCAGTTTAAACCCGACCTGAGCCGGAATATGGTCGATAACAGTGCCACATTTAATAGCTTCAACCTGCAGTTTTTTATCGTCAGTCATTATCTTGTCTCCCTTACAGTGCCAAATCTTCATTCAGAACCAGTGCCAGCAATGCCTGGCGGGCAAAAATGCCATTTCCCGCCTGCTGGAAATACCAGGCATGAGGGGTTTTATCAACATCGGTCGCGATTTCGTCAACACGCGGCAGTGGATGCAGCACTTTCATATTGCTACGGGCACCTTCCAGGTCACTGGCGCGCAGCACAAACTGGGCTTTCACATTAGCGTATTCAGAAGGGTCGAGGCGCTCTTTCTGCACGCGCGTCATATACAGAATGTCCACTTCTGCCATAACGGCGTCAATGCTGCTATGCAGGCTCCACGGAATGCCTTTTTCTTCCAGCATATCGAGAATATATTGCGGCATTGCCAGTGCAGACGGGGCGATAAAGTAAAACCGGTTACCGCTGAATTTCGCCAGCGCCTGAGTCAGCGAGTGAACAGTACGGCCATATTTCAGGTCGCCTACCATGGCGATATTCAGATTTTCCAGCCGACCTTGTGTTTCCTGAATGGTGAACAGATCCAGTAAGGTTTGAGTGGGATGCTGGTTGGAGCCATCACCGGCATTCAGTACCGGAACATGGCCGGAGAATTCAGTTGCCAGGCGTGATGCTCCTTCCTGCGGGTGGCGCATCACAATAGCGTCCACATAGGTACTGATTACCGAAATGGTATCTGCCAGCGTTTCGCCTTTTTTACCAAGCGAGGTATTGCTGCTGTCAGAGAAGCCAACCACCGCCGCGCCCAACCGGTGCATAGATGTTTCAAAGGAGAGGCGGGTACGGGTTGAGGCCTCGAAGAAACAACTGGCGATAACCTTGTGCTTTAACAACTCCGGTTGTGGGTGCGCTTTTAACTGTGCGGCTGTCGCCAGCACCAGCTCAAGCTCCTCCCGGTTAAGATCATTAATCGAAATGATGTGTTTTTTATAAAGCGGATTGGCCATGTTTCTCTCCTGTTAACGAAACGCGGGCAAAAAAAAGCCCCTCAACGAGGGGCTCTGGATCGGTGCAACGGGAAGACAGCACCTGTATTCAGGTGAGTACGCAAAACGTCTTGTGGAATTGGCGTAACCATGCATCCTCCCGGCAAATTGTGCGGCATTATACGCATCCTGAGTCCCTCATCAAGGCGTAAATGCACATTTTTTTATCGTACCGCAACCGGTTGCGATAAAACGGCGGTCAGACCAAAAGTTTGTACAATTTTATGGTGCAAATGGGGCGTTTTAGTGACATCCCGGGGCGCTACCCAGACAACACTGCTGCCTGCCACTACGCCTAAAACATCGGGGAGCGCGCGGTAATCAAGTATTTTCCCGACCGCACGCCCATAGCCTGCCACAGTATGGAGGATAACAAACTCGGCGTTGTGCTCTACGCTGATAACCATTTCACCAATGGCCCGCCCGGCACTGGGTTCAGGCTGTTCCTGCGGGTTGAGGCTGTAGATTTTCTCCCCCCGGGCATTACGAATTTTAATGACCCCAAGAATACGCAATAAACGTGAAATCGTGGACTGGCTGATGGCCTGAAAACCGTGGCGTTGCATGTCACGCCGTAACGCATCCTGGCACCCGTAGCTGTGGTTGATGATTAACCGCTGGCATAACGCCAACTGTTGCATCTCCTTTTCAGACGATGTAATCGGGGTTTTCATACTGCATCCTGTTATTCAAAAAAACTAAATATCGAGCTAACTGTTTAACATAACTGGATTATTTAAACCGCCGGGCCAGTCTTCCTTTGGCAACTTCAGGTCAACTGGCCGAAAAAAATCAGGCTATGCTCAGTGAGCCCTGCAAAATAAGCAGTAGTGTCCAGGCGGCAGCCAGTACAATGGCAATCACCAGCCACCACTCGGCATTGTTGAACATAAGGCGCTTCTGGATGCGGCGTTGCCAGATATACACCAGTATACCTGGAGCAAAAAGCAGGGCGCTCAACAGCATAGAGTCACCTGCGGCATAACACAGCCAGAAGCCATACACCGTAGCGACGATACCCAGGGCAATCGCTCCGCCACGGTGTTCATTTTCCTGGTAACGCTCACCTGTCAGCGCCAGTTTTAATCCATAAGCCGCACTGAACAGATAGGGAGGTAAAATCGCTGCGGTGGCAATAGAGAACAGGGCCTGGTAACCCGCCTGGTAGAACAGTGTCAGCAACAGGAACACCTGAATCAGGCCGTTGGTTATCCAGAGTGAGAATGAAGGTGAATGGCGGCTATTCTCACGGGCAAATATTGCGGGAAAGATACCATCCTGTGCGGCTACGCGCGGGAGTTCCGCAGCAAACAAGGTCCAGGCGAGCAGTGCGCCGGCAACCGATAAAATCACCCCGCCAGCCACGAAACGTGCACCCCACGGGCCGACAACATGCTCCAGTACCCCAGCCATAGACGGGTTCTTCAACCCGGCCAGTGTGGCCTGGTCCAGAATCCCCATCGAAAGCACACTGACCAGCACATAAATAGCCAGCGCGCCCAGTAAGCCGGTGACTGTCGCTTTACCGATATCAGAACGCCGGGCAGCGCGGGCGGAAACCACTGTCGCGCCTTCAATACCGATGAATACCCAGGTGGTAACCAGCATGGTATTTTTGGTTTGGTCGAACAGGCTGCTGTGCGTGTTACTGGTTTGCATCACACGGCCCCAGAAATCAGCCGTAAAAATACCCATTCTGAATGCCAGCAAGGCGGCGATAATAAAAACAATCAACACCAGTACCTTGATAATGGTAAGCAGTGAATTGATCCATGCGGCTTCCCGCACACCACGCAACACCAGCGCGTGTACCAGCCACAGTACAATAGACGCACCAACCACAGAGATAAGGTTGTTGCCTTCCCCAAAGACAGGAATAAAAAAGCTCAGCGCGCTGAACAGCAACACGGCATAGGATACATTGCCGAGCCATGCGGAAAACCAGTAACCCCAGGCGGCCTGGAAACCAATGAAGTCGCCAAAACCGGCGCGGGCGTAACTGTAAATCCCGCCATCCAGCTCAGGGCAACGCGCGCTCAGGTTCTGGTAGATAAAAGCCAGGCACAGCATGCCAATGCCGGTAATAACCCAGCCAGCCAGCAGTGCGCCGGGTGACGCTACCGCCGCAAAGTTTTGCGGCAGGCTGAACACCCCACCGCCAATCATTGAACCGATAACCAGGGCAACCAGTGCACCCAGCCCCAACTTTTTCTCACCGTGCTCCGCTGTATGGGAATCGGTGTCGCTATGTGTAACGTCTGCCATCGTCGTTCTCCCGCTGCCCGAAGGCAGCCTGTGGATAATGCGGCAGGCTCTGCTGCCGCATGACTGTGTTATTCACCCAGGGTTGCCACCATGACGGCTTTAATGGTGTGCATGCGGTTTTCTGCTTCATCGAAAACGATAGAACGGGGGGATTCAAAAACGCTTTCGGTTACTTCCAGCCCTTTCAGGCCCCAGGTTTTCTCAATCTCTTTGCCAACCGTGGTTTCATCGTTATGGAATGCGGGCAGGCAGTGCATAAATTTCACCTGGGGGTTACCAGTGGCTTCCACAACAGCATCGTTGATCTGATAAGGTTTCATCAGCGCTACACGCTCTGCCCAGGCTTCTTTGGCTTCACCCATCGACACCCAAACATCGGTATAGAGGAAATCCACACCCGCCACGCCTTCCTGTACGTTGTCGGTCAGCATGATGCGTGCGCCAGTTTGTTTGGCGATGTCCTGGCACTGAGCAACCAGTTCAGGTTCCGGCCAGAATGCTTTAGGTGCCACCAGGCGGATATCCATGCCCATTTTCGCCGCACCCACCATCAGGGAGTTGCCCATGTTGTTACGGGCATCGCCCAGGTAAGCAAATGCGATGTCTTTCAGCGCACGACCTGGTGTGTGTTCCTGCATGGTCATCAGGTCAGCCAGAATTTGTGTGGGGTGGAATTCGTTGGTCAGACCGTTCCATACCGGGACGCCTGCGTATTGCCCCAGTTCTTCCACAATGGCCTGGCCGTAGCCACGGTATTCAATGCCGTCGTACATCCTCCCCAGCACGCGGGCAGTATCTTTCATGGACTCTTTATGGCCAATTTGTGACCCGGTCGGCCCAAGATAAGTGACCTGCGCACCCTGGTCGAATGCCCCCACTTCAAAAGCACAGCGGGTACGGGTGGAGGTTTTTTCGAAGATCAACGCAATATTTTTGCCAGCCAGCGTTTTCTTTTCTGTCCCGGCTTTTTTGGCGGCCTTCAAAGAAGCCGCCAACTCCAGCAGGTAGTGAATTTCAGCGGGCGTAAAATCGAGGAGTTTTAAAAAGTTTTTATTTTTCAGTGAAATAGTCATTATTATATCCTTTTTTGGATAACACTTTTCTACCCCGGCCTGGTGAGGGCAGGGATCAGGTGTGGCAGTAAAAAACGCGAATCAGTGGGCTGAGATACGTGTGCCTTTGTCGCCCGCCAGAATTGCCAGGCCATCTTCCAGAGCGCCAATGCCAGCAACCCCATGGCATTGCTCGACAAACTGGCAGCAGGCAGCCACTTTCGGACCCATAGAACCCGCATCAAAGGTCATCGTCTTGAGTTCAGCCGGGGTGACTTGGGCCAGTGGGCGCTGGTCTGGTTGCCCCCAGTTGAGATATACCCCGTCTGCGTCGGTCAGAATCAACAGCGCATCCGCTTCAATCTGGCGGGCCAGCAGTGCTGCGGAGAGGTCTTTATCAATCACCGCTTCAATGCCGTGATAGCCATCGCCTTTTTCAACCACCGGAACACCGCCGCCGCCGTTGCAGATGACCAGGTGGCCGCGCTGGATCAGGGCGCTGATGGCATCACTTTCCAGAATGCGTTGGGGTTGGGGTGACGGGACTACCCGGCGTGTCCACTCACCGTCCTGGCGGAAAACCCAGCCTTTCTCGGCAGCCAGTATTTCTGCCTGAGCACGGTCATATACCGGCCCGATATATTTGGTCGGGTTGCTGAATGCCGGATCACTGGCGCTGACTTCTACCTGGGTGAGCAACACACTGATTTCCTGGTCGGGCAGAACGTTTTTCAGGGTTTGCTGCAACATATAACCAATCATGCCCTGGCTTTCTGCACCCAGGATATCCAGCGGATACGGGGCGACTTTGTCAAAGGCGCTATTTTGCAAAGCCAGCAGGCCAACCTGAGGGCCATTGCCGTGCACCAGTACCACCTGCCACTGGTGGGTGAGCTGGGCTATTGTCCGTGCTGCCAGTGCGATATTTTCGCGCTGAACAGACGCCTCAAGAGGCTGGCCGCGTTTAAGCAGTGCATTGCCGCCAAGGGCAACGACCAGTGTGGGTTTACGTTCCGTCATGTTCGTTGTTCTCCGTTCTCAAATGCCATCACGTTCCAGCGGGCAGCTCATGCAGCGTGCGCCTCCACGGCCGCGCCCCAGTTCATTACCGGGAATGGGCAGTACGGTAATGCCGGCTTTGTCATATTTTTCGTTGGTCCAGGTGTTGCGTTCGTAGCCGACAACCACACCCGGGCGCAGTGTCAGTACGTTGTTGGCGTCATTCCATTGTTCGCGTTCTGCTTCAAAGGCATCGCCGCCAGTGGTTATCAGTTTCACCTGGTCAATATGCAGTGCCTGTTCCAGCGCATGCAGCAGGTTGGGAGCCTGCTGGCGTTTCAGACCACCCCGGCCATCTGGCGTCAGTACCCAGCACTGTGCGTTCTGCCGCACCACTTCCGGGTAGACGGAGAAGGTGTCGATATCAATGTGGGTCATCACGGTATCCAGGTGCATACAGGAGCGATGTTTGGGGAGTTCCAGCGCAATCACTTGATTAGCCTGGTTATGCTGGAATAGTGAAGTGGCGAGAAATTCCACCCCTTGCGGTGTGGTGCGTTCAGACATACCAATTAATACCGCGCCACGGCCAATAACCAGTACGTCTCCACCTTCCAGCGTGGCATGGTCATAATTGATATTTTCATCGCCGTAATATTTCACAAAATCACCAGCGGAAAATAATGGGTGCCAGCGGTAAATAGCACGCAAATTATTTGTTTCTCGCTGACGGGCTGTTTTTGCCATTGGGTTAATTGAAACACCATTATAAATCCAGCAGGATGTATCACGGGTGAATAAATGGTTAGGCAATGGCTTCATAATAAAATCGGTGGCGCTATGAGTATCCGTTACCATATTTTTAATATGCCCGGGTATTTCACCATAAGTGACCCCGCCAGTGAGGCGGCGCGCCAGCTCGCGGTGCGGTAAATCAGCCAGCCATGCCCGCACATCGGAGGCAAATGCCGGCCCCAGGCGGTAGTCAGATATTTGGGTGCTGAGTAACCAGTCACGCGCCTGAGTGTTATCCAGTGTTTCACTCAGTAAATCAGTGAGTAGCAGCACTTCAACACCCTGTTCCCGCAGTGTGTTGGCGAAGATATCATGCTCTTCACCTGCCTTTTCCACTGACAGCACATCATCAAATAACAAGTCCTGGCAGTTCGATGGTGTCAGGCGTTGTAAGCTGAGGTTAGGGCGGTGAAGTAAGACGCTGCGTAATTGCCCTATTTCGGAACCGACATAATGTTTTTGCATATTTAATCCTCATTATCTTTTATTCCGGAAGCCTGTTTTAAATAGCAGTTATCCACATCCTGTTAATGAGAAAACAGAAGATAATTGCCTTTGCTTCCGGCTTGATGGCATTGGTTTTAAATTGTTTTGCTGATGCTATTAAAAGCAGTTTGAAGTGGTGTTGCAATCCAAAAAACAAAACTGTTCGGTTTGTTTGATATGGCTCTTAAATAATGCAGATTGCATTAAGTTGAATCTGAATAAATAATCTTTAGTTGAGTTTTAATATTTATAGTTGTTATTTTTTTGTGAGAATATGCAGGATTGAAAATATTTTAACTTATTGATTATTATGTGTTATTTTTGCTGGTGTGCATAAGTATGCAAAAAAACACAGTTTTGATTTTACTCGCTCCATTATGAGAGAAATAGTTAACCGTAAAACTGCATAAAATAGAGAAAAACAAAACTGTGAGTGTGAAGACTTTTTTTTAGTATGGCTATAAAAATCAACAGGATGGCGACTTTTTTATGCACTTATTTGCATAAGTAGTGCATAAAAAAGAGACATCTGCTGCATAAAAAATGCCTGGGCAATAACAAGTGATTTACATCAGCGGAGATAAACATGCGGTGACTATCAAAGACAATAATTTGCGCTGGTATGGCAGTGCGATTCATCGTATAAATCAGAGAGTGAAACACGGTTTTAATAAGGAACTCCCATGATCATTGGTAACATCCATAATTTGCAGCCCTGGCTGCCAGATGCGTTACGCCAGGCCATTGAGTATGTAACAGCGCATGTCACTGACGAAACCCCCGCAGGTAAATATGAAATTGACGGCAACCGTCTGTTTTATATGGTTTCTAATGATGTCACAGAACCCTTTGCCGACCGCAAAGCGGAATATCATGCCCGTTGCCTGGACATTCAAATTGTTCTGAATGGCAAGGAAGGGATGACGTTCAGTACGCATCCGGCAGGTAAACCAGACACTGACTGGCTGGCAGATAAAGATATTGCGTTCCTGGCCGCTGGCGTGGACGAGAAAACAGTTGTACTGAATGAAGGTGACTTTGTCGTATTCTGGCCGGGCACCGTGCATAAACCGCTGTGTGCTGCTGGTGAACCCGGCAAAGTCCGTAAGGTTGTTGTGAAGTTGCGGGTGAATGACTGAGCAGGACAGGGGGCCGGGCCCCCTATGCCCGTTCACGGCTGTGAAGCTACATCACTGGAAGTGAACGGAACATTCACCTGCCAGTGCAGAGCAAATTGCGCGCCGTGTCAGCCACACTGCTTCCTCTCACCCGCTGCGCCCGGCGCCCGCAGGGGGCACTGGCCCCCTGCACCCCCTTTTGTGGCCGGCAAAATCGCCGCTACGCGGACATTCGGCTTACCCCGGCGGCCTGTTCGGGTACCGCTCCGAGTCGGCATCCTGCCTCCCGTCGCTCTGCCTGCATCCTGCAGGCAGCCCCGGCCCGCCAGGCACGCCTCAACGATTTAGAGGCCACACCCCACACCCGCCTGTCATATCTCAGCAAAAAACACACAAAGACATATCAGGCACAAATCCCCCAGCCACACCAGACAACACAAGAAAATAGCCACTTGCAGCGGGGACAGTTCGCGTAAGACCGGTGAACCGGAGAAAGGAAGACAAGGTTATTCCGCCCGGATGGCGGAATAAGGCGAAACGAGGCATGGATGCCGAGTCGAGCCGGCCGCAGGCTGACTGCCCGGAGGTGAACGCAGTGCGCAGCACCGGTCGCCCGCGAAAAACCGGATTGTTAAGGGGCGGGCCCCTTAACACGTTCACAGGCTGTGAAGCCACATTAACCACATCACTGGAAGTGAACGGAACCTTCGCATCAGTCCAGGTGAGCGGAAACAACCACACTGCAAGTGAACGGAACAGTCACCACTGTAACAGTAAATCTGCCAGTACTGAGCAAATTGCGCGCCGTGTCAGCCACACGGCTTCCTCTCACCCGCTGCGCCCGGCGCCCGCAGGGGGCACTGGCCCCCTGCACCCCCTTTTGTGGCCGGCAAAATCGCCGCTACGCGGACATTCGGCTTACCCCGGCGGCCTGTTCGGGGACCGCTCCGGGTCGGCATCCTGCCTCCCGTCGCTCTGCCTGCGTCCTGCAGGCAGCCCCGGCCCGCCAGGCACGCCTCAACGATTTAGAGGCCACCCAAACCCACCCGTTTGTAAGCCAGCAGCAAAAAATAAATAAAGACATACCGGGTACAAATCCTCCAGCCACACCAGACAACACAAGAAAATAGCCACTTGCAGCGGGGACAGTTCGCGTAAGACCGGTGAACCGCAGAAAGGAAAACAAGGTTATTCCGCCCGGATGGCGGAATAAGGCGAAACGAGGCATGGATGCCGAGTCGAGCCGGCCGCAGGCTGACTGCCCGGAGGTGAACGCAGTGCGCAGCACCGGTCGCCCGCGAAAAACCGGATTGTTAAGGGGCGGGCCCCTTAACACGTTCACAGGCTGTGAAGTCACATTAACCACATCACTGGAAGTGAACGGAAACAGCCACACTGCAAGTGAACGGAAATAACCACCCCCGGTGAGCGCACTACACTGCACCGGTCGCCCGCGAAAAACCGGATTGTTAAGGGGCGGGCCCCTTAACACGTTCACAGGCTGTGAAGTCACATTAACCACATCACTTCAGGTGAACGGAAACAACCACACTTCAAGTGAACGGAATATTCATTCAACCTGGTTAATTCTGTCCCCGCAGATAAAAATTTTCAGGCAGACAAAGCTAGCTGATAATTGTTTGCCAACCTAATATCATAATGTTTTTTATAATATGCTCTTCCATTATAAATATATGCAACTCTTCTCCATGATTTCTGCTGTAATGCATTCAGTAATGAGTTGTCACTGTTAATGAAGTTGATAAAAGAATAAAATTGCCCATCAATTGTTTTCATTCCTGAAACAAATTGCTGTATGGAATTAAACCCACATCTTTTGTAATAGCGGCCTAATATTTGAAATGCTCCCCACGATGCAGATTCAAGAGCTGCATTCTCATCTAATTTTCTGGCTTCATCTAAACGAATATATTGTTGATTGTAAGTACCATAATGAGGATACGGTTCTTTAGCTGATATATCCGGATGTGAGGTATCGAAACGATTATTTGTTAAGGAGGAGAAGATGTGTCTCTCATAAAGAATATATGGTTTTCCCGGTGATAAAAAAGGACTGCCTTTGGTTTCTGTCATGGCAATTGCTTTAACTGCAGCGACTTCACATTTTAAAGTATGAGCTGCTTCAATAAAGTAATCTTCTGTAATAACATTGCCTGATGAGTGAAATTGAGGGACAATATGTTTTTCTTTTTTCTTAAAATGTAATGACCTCAGAGTTACTCCATGTGGTGAGATAATTCCATCTGGAGGGTCTAATTTGACAATATTGGCCTGATATTGTCTTATTCTTGCGATGGTCTTTGGACCCACTATACCATCAACAGATAATTTATCAGACTGATTTTGCGTAGCACTGTTCAGTAGTGCCTGGATGGTTCTGACATCCTGTTTTTGATTCAACTGTCCAGGACCGACTGGAAATCCTATTTGTATGTGTTCCATTTTTTATTTCTTATTCAGGGAGGTATTTTTTTATATATTTATATCCGTAAAGCGTATCGTCATCATCCGATGTCAACACCTGCGCATTACCCAGATAGCTTTCAATTGGCTTTGTTTCATTTGTACATTTTAATATGCTGACAAGATTGCTTGCTTTCCAGATGGCTACACCGCTTTGTACTTTCTGTGCCGCATTTTTACTGGTAAAAACAACATATGAATATGTGCCGTTTATAAATCGTAAGTAAGATACCTCACCCCCCCCGGGAGCCAAAAGATACGCATTGCGGATTGAATCAATGTCCTTATGCTCCACAGGCAGACGGAGATCTGTATGATCAACTGTGCCATATTGATAAACCGGCGTTCCAGTGTCGTTTACACTTATTGTAAGTGTTTTGTTGTTTTTTAAGTGGCAAATAAAATCTTCTGCATGACTGACACTGCAAAACATGACTGCAGAAAGAAATGCTATTGTTTTTTTCATACCAGACTCTTAGAGGAAATTTCGATAAAATAGTAATGCTAAGTTGTTGATATAAACTAAGAATAATCTTAATTATGAATTAATGTGCTAATTATTAACAAAATAAATAATATGAAACAATCTGATTCATTTAGAATTATAAATTCTATTGTGCAATTCAAACCCACTCGTTTGTAAACCTGAAGCTATCAACAAGGAAAACAGACAGTACACAAATTCCCCAGCCACACCAAACCATACAAAACCCCCGCTATTCACAGCGAGGGACAGTTCGCGTAAGACCGGTGAACCGGAGAAAGGAAGACAAGGTTATTCCGCCCGGACGGCGGAATAAGGCGAAACGAGGCAGGACGCCGAGTCGAGCCGGCCGCGGGCTGACTGCCCGGAGGTGAACGCAGTGCGCAGCACCGGTCGCCCGCGAAAACGGGGATTGCAAAGGGGGCGAGCCCCCTTTAGCCCGTTCACAGGCTGTGAAGCCATATTAGTCACCTCACTTCAGGTGAACGGAACTTTCACATCAGTCCAGGTGAACGGAAACAACCACACTGCAAGTGAACGGAACAGTCACCACTGTAACAGTAAATCTGCCAGTACTGAGCAAATTGCGCGCCGTGTCAGCCATACTGCTTCCTCTCACCCGCTGCGCCCGGCGCCCGCAGGGGGCACTGGCCCCCTGCACCCCTTTTGTGGCCGGCAAAATCGCCGCTTCGCGGACATTCGGCTTACCCCGGCGGCCTGTTCGGGTACCGCTCCGGGTCGGCATCCTGCCTCCCGTCGCTCTGCCTGCGTCCTGCAGGCAGCCCCGGCCCACCAGGCACGCCTCAACGATTTAGAGGCCACCCAAACCTACCCGTTTGTAAACCAGAAGCCGCAGCAAAAACACACAAAGACATACCATGCACAGAACATACAGCCACTCAGCACAACACAAACAATCCGTCACTTGCAGCGGGGACAGTTCGCGTAAGACCGGTGAACCGCAGAAAGGAAGACAAGGTTATTCCGCCCGGATGGCGGAATAAGGCGAACCGAGGCATGGATGCCGAGTCGAGCCGGCCGCAGGCTGACTGCCCGGAGGTGAACGCAGTGCGCAGCACCGGTTGCCCGCGAAAAACCGGATTGTTAAGGGGCGGGCCCCTTAACACGTTCACAGGCTGTGAAGTCACATTAACCACATCACTGGAAGTGAACGGAACCTTCGCATCAGTCCAGATGAACGGAACCTTCGCATCAGTCCAGATGAACGGAACCTTCGCATCAGTCCAGGTGAACGGAACCTTCGCATCAGTCCAGGTGAACGGAACCTTCGCATCAGTCCAGGTGAACGGAACCTTCACATCACTTCAGGTGAACGGAAACAACCACACTTCAAGTGAACAAAAATACCTACACCAGACGAACGCCCCCTCCACCAACTACAAATCCGTCAGTGTCGCCACCATCACCGCTTTAATGGTATGCATCCGGTTTTCAGCCTGGTCAAACACAATACTATTCGCAGACTCAAACACCTCATCCGTCACTTCCATGCCACCCACCAGACCGTATTCCTCAGCCATCTGCTTACCTGTGGTAGTCTGGTCATCATGAAAAGCAGGCAGGCAGTGCAGGAATTTCACATCCGGGTTGCCGCTCAATGCCAGCATCTGTGCGTTCACTTGGTAAGGTTTTAACAGCGCAATACGTTCAGCCCATTTATCTTTGGCTTCCCCCATCGACAACCACACATCGGTATAAATGAAGTCTGCGCCTTTCACACCACTGGCAATATCTTCTGTCAGAGTAATATTCCCTCCATTGGTTTTTGCCAGCGCCAGGCACTCTGTTACCAGTTGTTCGTCTGGCCAGCAGGCTTTCGGAGCCACCAGGCGCAGATCCAGCCCGGTTAATGCCGCCGCTTCCAGCATGGAATTCCCCATGTTATTGCGGGCATCTCCGGCATACACCAGTGTCATCTGGTTAAATGCTTTACCTGGCAGGTGCTCCTGCATAGTCAGTAAATCAGCCATTAGCTGCGTGGGATGGAATTCATTGGTCAGGCCATTCCACACCGGTACCCCGGCATACTGGGCCAGTGTTTCGACAATTTCCTGGCCATGGCCACGATACTGAATACCATCGTACATGCGGCCCAGAACACGGGCGGTGTCTTTAATTGATTCTTTATGGCCAATCTGGCTGCCACTCGGGCCAATCCAGGTTACTCGTGCACCCTGGTCGTATGCGGCAACTTCGAAAGAGCACCGGGTGCGCGTGGAGTCTTTTTCGAAGATGAGCGCGATATTTTTCCCCAACAGGTGCTGTGCTTCTGTGCCATTTTTCTTGTCGCGTTTTAGCTGGGCGGCCAGGGTCAGTAGTTCGTGTAATTGGCTGGGGGTGAAGTCGAGCAATTTCAGAAAGTGTTTCTTATAGAACCAGGACATTTTTGCCTCACATGGTCAAAACCACTAGTTGAATTAAAATTCACTTTATATGTATGAATATTCATTTTCAACCCCGGGGTCAGAAATCTTTGCACATGAGAGTGGAGGCAAGGCTCCGGCTGTGGGAGAATAGCGCCGTATGCCAACTTACGGAGGCTCTCTTATGGCAAACCCTGAACTGCTGGACGAACAACGCGAAGAAACGCGTTTGGTTATTGAAGAATTACTGGAAGACGGCAGCGACCCGGATGCGCTGTACACCATTGAACACCACCTGTCCGCAGATGACTTTGAGAGTCTGGAGAAAGTGGCTGTGGAAGCCTTTAAGCTGGGTTATGAAGTGACCGACCCGGAAGAACTGGAACTGGATGGCGGCGAAATAGTTATTTGCTGCGATGCCATCAGTGAATGTGCTTTAAACGCTGAGCTTATCGACACCCAGGTTGAGCAGTTAATGGATCTGGCCGAAAAATTCGAAGTGGAATATGACGGCTGGGGAACTTACTACGAAGACCCGAATGGCGAAGACGGCGGCGATGACGACGATGATGATTACGTGGATGAAGACGACGACGGCGTCCGCCACTGATTCATGATAAAGCGGCGGGGTAACCCGCCGTATTAAGCCTGGAACCGTTAGATGAGTTACCCCGAAATTCTTGCCCCCGTATTACAGTTTCTCCACTGCACCACACCCGAAGCCTGGTTACATGAAGCCCGTAAACCGGAAAATTTACCATTGTTGCTGACCGACCACATGGTGTGTGAGCTGAAAGCCGCGCAAACTGCCATGTTGCTGATTCGCAAGTATGTGGCCGACCAAAAGGGTGCGGCAGCGTTGCTGGAGTGGCTGCAACCCTATGAAGCGTTTACTTTTCGCGAAGGCCCGGAGCCTGACTTTATCGCGTTGCATAAGCAAATCAGTAAAAGCGCCATGCCTCAAACCAGCTCACCCTGGGAACAGGCGCTTATCGACCGCATGGTGTTGCTTATCAAAGAAGAGCTACACCACTTCTGGCAGGTCAGGGAAGTGATGGCGGCGCGCAATATTCCTTATGTGAAAATAACCGCCAGCCGGTATGCGAAAGGCTTGTTGCGCAGTATCCGCACCCACGAGCCAGCGACGCTGGTAGATAAACTGATTTGTGGCGCTTATATAGAAGCGCGTTCCTGCGAACGTTTTGCAGCACTGGCCCCCTGGCTGGACGGTGACCTGCAAAAGTTTTATGTCTCTTTGCTGCGTTCGGAAGCCCGCCATTACCAGGACTACCTGGCGCTTGCCCGGCAAATATCAGTAGATGATATCCAGGCTCGCGTACAGGAAATTGGCGAAGCAGAGGCCGCATTGATACTGTCGGAAGATACCGAATTCCGTTTTCATAGCGGCGTACCGGTCAACCAGGCTTAATTGAGCATTACAGTATTTTCAGCATACGAACTTCGCAATCGACATGGCCTGTACAACCCATGGCCTGGTCAATATGTTTAAAGCCCAGGCGTTCATATAGCCCAATAGCCTGTGTCAGTGAACTTGTAGTTTCCAGATAACACTGGTGGTAACCCTGCTGTTGGGCAAATTCCAGCGCCTGGATCGCCAGTTTTTTTGCCAGCCCTTTACCACGCGCCACAGGCAGAAAATACATTTTCTGTAATTCACAGGTATCGCTGGTACCACCTGCCAGTGGTGCCAGACCACCGCCACCAACAACGCGCCCCTGATACTCTACAACCCAGTATATATGCCCAGGCTGGCTATACACCTGGTACAGTGCATCCAAATTAGGGTCTGCAACGGTGTAGCCTTTATCCGCCGTTAACCCATATTCTGCAGATACCTGACGAATAACATTTGCAATAGCCGGGTTATCTTCTGCAGTTATTTCCCGTGATATAAATTCTTCACTGCTCATTATTTTCTCTTAAGAATTGTCTGAATTATTTTGGCCGTTAATTAATATCAGCCTGCTAATAACATTAGTTTGTGCGAATGACAACCCCGTTAATCCAGGTGTATTTCTTTTTGTAAATATACTTTACAATAAAAAGTCCTGAATGCACACAGAGAAAATATATCTTCTTAACTTATTGTTTTATTTGAATTTTAACTAAGGATTGTTATGTCAGACGTAAATGACGGGATGGTAAACAGCCCGGTTCGAGCTATGTCCTTCAAAGGTACGGGTGGTGAATTTTTTGTTATATGGTTGGTCAACACTATTCTGACCATCATTACTCTTGGATTGTTTCTTCCCTGGGCATTTGTCCGCTCACGCCGTTATTTCTATGAAAATACAGAATTAGCCGGGAAAAAATTTGCTTATCACGCAACAGGTAAATCTATTCTGGTTGGCTGGCTGTGCATCGCCGTGTTGTATGGCATTTTTCTGGTGAACATTGCCCATAACAATGCCGTATTATCATTGATTATGATGCTGTTGTTTATACTGTTTTCCCCGTGGTTGATCATGCAGGGTTTACGTTACCAGGCCATGATGACCACATTGAATGGTGTGCGCTTTAACTTCCGCACCAATCCGTTACGCGCCTGGTGGGTGATGCTGGGGCAGCCATTACTGATTGTGGTGGCTATGTCGATGCTCGTCACCTCTATTTTGAGCGTCATGGGTTCCGCAATGAGTGCCGGTATGGTTATTGGCGGCTCTGTATGTATTGCCCTGGTTACTCTTTTTAGCATTGTACTGATTCAGGGGCTTTATATTTCACAGTGGGGTAGATTGCTGATTAATAATTTGCAGTACGGTAACGTGAAATTTGAAGTAAGTCTTGAAACGAAAAAGTGTGCCATTATTATCGTGAAGGCAATTGTGCTATTTATTCCTTTCATGATTGCTGCAGGTTACTTTATTGTTGCCCCTATAGTGCATCTGATGAAGTATTCCGGTAATCCGGAAGACATGATTATGATGGCAGCAATGCAGTCTGCAGGTTCAATATTGCTGGGTTATTTCCTCTATATTCTGGGTGCTCTGGTGTGCTATTGCTACGGTTATGTGGCAGTACGTAACTATATCTACAGCCAGGCGAGCCTGCATAATGGCGCTATTTGTTTTCGTTCCACGGTACGTGTTGGTGCGTTTGTGTGGCTGGTTGTCAGTAATCTGTTTATTTGCAGCATTACAGCGTTTCTGGCTTACCCATGGGCGCGAGTCCGTGCGACACGTTATTTACTGGAAAATACCCATGTAGAAGGGGATTTGGACCAGTTACCAGTGGAAGACCACAATGATAAGCCAGCGGCTGACCCGGCGAATTTGCTGGCGCGTGGGTTGTCAGTGATGCAGTTTGTATTTTGATTAAAGGGGGCTTTGCCCCCTTTTTTGATCCCGGTTAGGCAGATTACAGTTACTGCGGTGAATGTTGTGTTCACTTTGCATAGTGTCATGTGTAGTTGTTTCCGTTCACTTGCAGTGTGGTTGTTTCCGTTCACCTGGACTGATGTGAAAGTTCCGTTCACCTTGGACTGAAGTGAAGGTTCCGTTCACTTCCTGTGATGTGGTTAATGTGACTTCACAGCCTGTGAACGTGTTAAGGGGCCCGCCCCTTAACAATCCGGTTTTTCGCGGGCAACCGGTGCTGCGCACTGCGTTCACCTCCGGGCAGTCAGCCTGCGGCCGGCTCGACTCGGCATCCATGCCTCGGTTCGCCTTATTCCGCCATCCGGGCGGAATAACCTTGTCTTCCTTTCTGCGGTTCACCGGTCTTACGCGAACTGTCCCCGCTGCAAGTAGCGGGGCTTTTTGTGTTGTCTGGTGTGGCTGGGGGATTTGTGCCTGATATGTCTTTGTGTGTTTTTGCTGCTGCTTCTGGCTTACAAACGGGTAGGTTTGGGTGGCCTCTAAATCGTTGAGGCGTGCCTGGCGGGGCGGGGCTGCCTGCAGGACGCAGGCAGAGCGACGGGAGGCAGGAAGCCGACCCGGAGCGGTACCCGAACAGGCCGCCGGGGTAAGCCGAATGTCCGCGAAGCGGCGATTTTGCCGGCCACGAAAAGGGGTGCAGGGGGCCAGTGCCCCCTGCGGGCGCCGGGCGCGGCGGGTGAGAGGAAGCAGTATGGCTGACACGGCGCGCAACTGGCTCTGTGCTGGCAGATTATTGTTACAGCGGTGACTGTTCCGTTCACTTGCAGTGTGGCTGTTTCCGTTCACCTGAAGTGAGGTGACTAATGTGGCTACACAGCCAGTGAACGGGCTAAAGGGGGCTCGCCCCCTTTGCAATCCCCGTTTTCGCGGGCAACCGGTGCTGCGCACTGTGTTCACCTCCGGGCAGTCAGCCTGCGGCCGGCTCGACTCGGCATCCATGCCTCGGTTCGCCTTATTCCGCCATCCGGGCGGAATAACCTTGTCTTCCTTTCTCCGGTTCACCGGTCTTACGCGAACTGTCCCCGCTGCAAGTAATTGTTTTTGTGTTGCCCGGTGCGGCTGTGGGGCCTGCGTTCTACATCTTTTTTCCTCTGGCTTAAAACAAAAACCACAGGCATAAAAAAACCGGGGCAGGGCCCCGGTTGGTGTCTTGCGGCATAGAAACTTACAGCGCGGCGATAACAGCCTGCTGTTCAATTAGTTTCGCTTTAGATTCAGCGTAACCGGTCAGTTTCTCACGCTCTTTAGCAACTACAGCTTCAGGCGCGCGGGCAACAAAGCCTTCGTTAGAGAGCTTGCTCTCAATACGGGCAATTTCGCCGTCGATTTTCGCCACTTCTTTTGCCAGGCGATCCAGCTCAGCGGCTTTATCGATAAGGCCTGCCATTGGGATCAGCAGCTCTGCGCCGTCGATAATTTTGGTTACAGAAACCGGGCCTTTATCATCGGCTGGCAGCACAGTAATGCTTTCCAGGCGCGCCAGCGTTTGCAGGAAGTTACGGTTGGCATTTACACGGGCAACCACCGCTTCGCTGGCGTTACGCAGCAACACTTCCAGTGGTTTACCCGGTGCAATGTTCATTTCTGCACGGATATTACGCACAGCGGTGATTGCCTGTTTCAGCCACTCGGTATCGGCCAGTGCGGCTTCATCTACCAGTGCGCTGTCAAACGCCGGGATCGGTTGCAACATAATGGTATCGGCAGTGATGCCTTTCAGCACTTTCACACGCTGCCAGATAGTTTCCGTAATAAACGGAATTATCGGGTGCGCCAGGCGCAGCAGCGCTTCCAGTACGGTAACCAGAGTATTACGGGTACCGCGCAATTCGGCTTCGCTGCCACCGTTCATTACCGGCTTGGTCAGCTCCAGGTACCAGTCACAGAACTGGTTCCAGGTGAACTCATACAGAATGTTGGCGGCGATATCGAAGCGGTAGTTATCCAACGCTTCACGGTAGGCTTTTACCGTTTGGTTGAATTCCGCGAGGATCCAGCGGTCTGCCAGTGACAGCACTTTCTCGCCACCGTTAAAGCCGCAATCCTGCTCTTCAGTGTTCATCAGCACAAAACGGCTGGCGTTCCACAGCTTGTTACAGAAGTTACGGTAACCTTCCAGGCGCTTCATATCCCAGTTGATATCACGACCGGTAGACGCCAGGGCTGCCAGTGTGAAACGCAGCGCATCGGTGCCGTGCGGTTCAATACCGTTCGGGAATTGTTTCTCGGTGCGCTTGCGGATTTTCTCGGCCAGTTGCGGCTGCATCATGTTGCCGGTACGTTTTTCCAGCAAGGCTTCCAGCGAAATACCGTCCACCATATCCAGCGGGTCAATCACGTTACCTTTAGACTTGGACATCTTCTGCCCTTCGTCATCACGGATAAGCCCGGTCATGTACACCGTGTGGAACGGCACCTGCGGTTTACCGTCTTCATCTTTAATAAAGTGCATGGTCATCATGATCATGCGCGCAATCCAGAAGAAGATGATGTCGAAGCCGCTCACCATCACGGTGGATGGGTGGAATGCTTTCAGTGCTTCGGTATTTTCCGGCCAGCCCAAGGTGGAGAATGTCCACAGCGCAGAGGAGAACCAGGTATCCAGCACGTCTTCGTCCTGGTTCAGGGCGATGTCTGCCGGAATGTTATTTTCCTGGCGCACTTCGTCTTCGGTACGACCAACATACACATTACCCTGTGCGTCGTACCATGCCGGGATACGGTGGCCCCACCACAACTGGCGGGAAATACACCAGTCCTGAATATCGCGCATCCAGGAGAAATACATGTTTTCGTATTGTTTCGGAACGAACTGGATATCGCCGTTTTCTACGGCTTCAATCGCCGGTTTCGCCAGCGGGGCAACACGCACATACCACTGGTCAGTCAGCATTGGTTCAATCACCACGCCGCCACGGTCGCCGTAAGGCACAGTCAGGTCGTGCGGCTTGATTTCAACCAGCAGGCCAGCGGCATCAATCGCGGCCACAATGGCTTTACGCGCAGCGAAACGCTCCAGCTTCTGGAATTCCGCCGGAATATCACTGCTGTAAACGGTGGATTCAACACCATTGGTATCGAACACCTGAGCGCTTTCACGGATATCGCCGTCAAAGGTCAGAATGTTGATCATCGGCAACTGGTGGCGTTTACCGACTTCGTAGTCATTGAAATCGTGCGCCGGGGTGATTTTCACGCAACCGGTGCCTTTTTCCATATCGGCGTGTTCATCGCCCACGACAGGAATACGGCGGTTAACCAGCGGCAGCACAACATATTTGCCGATCAGGTCTTTATAGCGCGGGTCTTCCGGGTTTACCGCAACACCGGTATCACCCAGCAGGGTTTCCGGACGGGTGGTGGCGACAACCAGGTAATCTTTGCCGTCTGCGGTTTTCGCGCCGTCGGCCAGCGGGTAGCGGATGTGCCACATAGAGCCTTTAGATTCGCGGTTTTCCACTTCCAGGTCGGAAATCGCGGTACGCAGTTTTGGGTCCCAGTTGACCAGGCGCTTACCACGATAAATCAAATCTTCTTTATACAGGCGGACAAACACTTCTTTCACCGCGTTGGACAGGCCGTCGTCCATGGTGAAGCGTTCGCGCTCCCAGTCTACAGAGTTGCCCAGGCGGCGCATCTGGCGGGTAATGGTGCCGCCGGATTCTGCTTTCCACTGCCAAATTTTATCGATAAAGGCATCGCGGCCATAATCGTGGCGGGTTTTCCCTTCTTCGGCAGCAATTTTGCGCTCGACCACCATTTGCGTGGCGATACCGGCGTGGTCGGTCCCCACCTGCCACAGCGTATTTTTACCCTGCATGCGCTGGTAGCGGATCATGGTGTCCATGATGGTCTGCTGGAAGGCGTGACCCATATGCAAACTGCCGGTGACATTCGGCGGCGGGATCATGATGCAGAAGCTTTCCTGGCTGTTATCGCCATTGGGTTTAAAGTAGCCCTGCTGTTCCCAGTGCTCGTAAAGCGGCTGTTCGATATCTTGTGGGTTATATGTCTTTTCCATTTCTGCTATATCGTTCCGGGCACCGTGGGGGTGGCCGTGGTCAAGTGGAAACCAGCCGTGCGATACGCTTTATAGCGTTCACGCGCCAGTTGTTTCTGGGATTCTTCGTAAGGGACGAAGTCTATCACTTCATGGAAAGCGGTGGCAAAATCTGCGAACCCGGGCAGCAGGCTGATAAGAATATCGCGGGGCGCGCTGCCACGGCGTTGCGGCCAGGCCAGCTCAACCGGCGCACCAAAACGCGGGCCTTCACCGGCCAGGTTATGGGGCACAAAATGGTGGGGTTCGCGTTGCCATAGCGCTTCATCTAACCGGATAGCCTGTTGTTCGTTTTCACAGGCAACCAGCACACGCTTGCCTTCCCGCCAACGTTCTGCCGCCAGTTCGCACACCAGCGCTTCGACAGCGCTTAGCGGGCCTGCCGGGGTATCGTTATCCAGAAGATAGAACGTTGCGTTTTTCATGATTTCCGAGTGTTGTCGGTGACTGTTCACTCACGCCGGGCTCGTGGTTTGAGCAGCGGTTTCCCAGGTGAGTATGGCGCCTTCAAGGCGGTGCCAGCCTGTTGGCAAGCGAGCCGGGGTGAATGCGGGCGCATACACCGCCAGGCGGTCAGCAAGCATACCACGATGGGGGCCTGTTGTGCACGGGTAAGCCCGCACCTGGCAGGCCTTCCCCGTAAAATACTCGCCCCTGCCGTGAAAGCAGGGGACGGAGGTTACTCTTCGTTGCCCAGCCCCGCGCGGTTAAGCAGGAACTGCGCCAGCATGGCCACCGGGCGGCCAGTGGCACCTTTCGCTTTGCCGGAGCGCCAGGCGGTACCGGCAATATCCAGGTGCGCCCAGTTGTATTTACGGGCAAAGCGTGACAGGAAGCAGGCGGCAGTAATTGCCCCGCCAGGGCGGCCACCAATATTCGCCATATCGGCAAAATTGGAGTCCAGCTGATCCTGGTACTCATCGCCCATTGGCAGGCGCCACGCGCGGTCGCCAGATTGCTCCGACGCCCCAAGCAGCTCGTGAGCCAGCGGGTTATGGTTGGACATCAGCCCGGTGAGATGGTGACCAAGCGCAATCACACATGCCCCGGTGAGTGTGGCGATATCCACCACGACATCCGGCTCGAAGCGTTCAACGTAGGTCAGCACATCGCACAGCACCAGGCGGCCTTCGGCATCGGTATTCAGCACTTCAACTGTCTGCCCGGACATCGTGGTGAGCACATCGCCCGGGCGGTAAGCACGCCCGCCTGGCATGTTTTCACAACCCGCCAGTACGCCAATTACGTTGATGGGCAGTTGCAGCTCCGCCACCATACGCATTACGCCGTAGACCGACGCCGCGCCGCACATGTCGTACTTCATTTCGTCCATGCCTTCAGAAGGCTTAATGGAGATACCACCGGAGTCAAACGTCAGGCCTTTACCTACCAGAACCACCGGGCGGGCATCGGCGGACGGGTCGCCTTTATATTCAATAACCGACATCAGGGATTCGTTCTGGGAACCCTGGCCGACAGCCAGGTAAGAATTCATCCCCAGCTCTTTCATTTGTTGCTCGCCAATCACCCGGGTAACCACATTTTTACTGTAAGCATCAGCCAGCTGGCGCGCCTGAGACGCCAGGTACGCAGCGTTACAGATATTCGGTGGCATATTCCCGAGGTCTTTGGCGGCTTTAATGCCTGCCGCAATTGCCAGACCATGCTGGATTGCGCGCTCGCCACTGGTGAGTTCCCGGCGGGTTGGCACATTAAACACCATTTTACGCAGCGGGCGACGTGGCTCGGTTTTGTTGGTTTTTAACTGGTCGAAACTGTAAAGGGTTTCTTTCGCTGTCTCGACAGCCTGGCGCACTTTCCAGTACGTACTCCGGCTTTTAACGTGTAGCTCGGTCAGAAAACAGACGGCTTCCATAGAACCCGTATCATTCAGGGTGTTAATGGTTTTCTGAATTACCTGTTTGTACTGGCGCTCATCCAGTTCACGCTCTTTACCACAGCCAATCAGCAGGATGCGCTCAGAGAGCACATTCGGGACGTGATGCAGTAATAAGGTTTGCCCAGGCTTCCCTTCCAGTTCACCGCGCCGTAATAAAGCGCTGATATAACCGTCGCTGATTTTGTCGAGTTGTTCTGCGATTGGGGACAGGCGGCGCGGTTCGAATACACCCACGACGATACAGGCGCTCCGCTGTTTCTCCGGACTGCCGCTTTTTACACTGAACTCCATGCACTACGCTCCTGAATCTTAAAGACAACAGCGGCTTGTACGGATAGAATTGAAAACTTTCGTAACTCGCACTCCGCTGTTGCGGTGACTTCGTGTTAATCTTAACGGACGTTTTACTGGTTTCCGCTCGTCACTTATCAGGTCGTGAAACCTGAAGCCGAGAGATTATTTAATCTTAGCGGTGTTTTCGACGACTCAAGAGAATAAATGACGTATAAGCGATGAAACAAGCAATTTTCCTGCAAAAAGACTCGTTTTCACAGGCGTATTTAATGTGATAATCATAAGATATCTTGTACGGGAGACACTCAAAAGCCAGTTGGCGATTCTGTTCATCCTGTTACTTATCTTCTTCTGTCAGAAGCTGGTCAGGGTACTGGGCGCGGCGGTTGACGGTGAAATCCCCACGAATTTAGTGCTCTCTTTATTAGGGCTTGGCGTGCCTGAAATGGCGCAATTAATATTGCCTCTCAGTCTTTTCCTGGGCCTGTTAATGACCTTTGGCAGGTTGTATACCGAGAGTGAAATAACGGTAATGCATGCCTGCGGGCTGAGTAAATCAGTGCTGGTTAAAGCGGCAGGCGTGCTGATGTTACTGACAGGTGCTGTTGCTGCGGTGAATGTGATGTGGGCCGGCCCCTGGTCATCACGCCACCAGGATGAAGTGCTGGCGGAAGCAAAAGCCAACCCCGGCATGGCGGCGCTGGCTGCCGGGCAATTCCAGCAGTCTTCCGATGGTAACTCGGTGTTGTTTATTGAAAGTGTGAACGGCAGTAAATTCCACGATGTGTTCCTTGCGCAGTTGCGCCCGAAAGGCAATGCACGGCCTTCTGTGGTGGTGGCGGATTCCGGCAAAATGTCACTGCGGCCAGATGGCTCCCAGGTGGTAACACTGAACAAAGGCACTCGCTTTGAAGGTACGGCGCTGTTGCGTGATTTCCGGATTACGGATTTCCAGGACTATAAAGCGATTATTGGCCACCAGGCTGTGACGCTGGACCCGAACGATACCGAACAGATGGATATGCGCACTTTGTGGAACACCCATACGCCCTCTGCCCGTGCTGAGCTGAACTGGCGCATTACCCTGGTGCTGGCGGTGGCGATTATGGCGCTGATGGTGGTGCCGCTCAGTGCGGTGAACCCGCGCCAGGGCCGGGTGTTATCCATGCTGCCTGCTATGCTGCTTTACCTGGTGTTTTTCTTGCTGCAAACCTCTATTCGCTCTAATGGCGCCAAAGGCAAGCTGGACCCGGCCATGTGGATGTGGGTTGTCAATGCATTGTACCTGGCGCTGGCCGTAGGCCTGAACCTGTGGGATACCGTGCCCATGCGTAAATTGCGTGCGCAGTTTGTTAAGAAAGGAGCGGTCTGATGGCAGGGTTTGGCGTTCTTGACCGCTATATTGGCAAGACCATCTTCAACACCATTATGATGACGCTGTTCATGCTGGTATCGCTTTCCGGCATTATCAAGTTTGTCGATCAGTTGAAAAAGGCCGGCGAGGGCGGCTACACCGCAGCAGGCGCCGGGCTGTATACCCTGCTCAGTGTTCCCAAAGATATTCAGATTTTCTTCCCCATGGCTGCACTGCTTGGCGCGCTGTTGGGGCTGGGCATGCTGGCACAACGCAGCGAACTGGTGGTGATGCAGGCTTCCGGCTTTACCCGTATGCAGGTGGCGGCATCGGTAATGAAAACGGCCATCCCTCTGGTATTGCTGACCATGGCGATTGGCGAATGGGTTGCTCCGCAGGGCGAGCAAATGGCGCGCAACTACCGGGCGCAAATGATGTACGGTGGTTCGCTGCTTTCCACTCAGCAAGGCTTATGGGCGAAAGACGGTAACAGTTTTGTGTTTATCCAGCGGGTAAAAGGCAACAACGAACTGGAAAACATCAGCATTTATCGCTTCAACAAAGAACGCCGCCTGCTTTCGGTAGAGAACGCGGCTTCGGCGAAGTTTGATAAAGACGCGAAAGAGTGGAAGCTTTCGCAGATTGATGAATCTGATTTATCCAGCCCCACGCAGATTACCGGCTCGCAAAAACTGAACGGCACCTGGAAAACCACACTCACCCCGGACAAACTGGGCGTGGTGGCGATGGACCCGGACGCCCTGTCAATTAGTGGCCTGTATAACTATGTGAAGTACCTGAAATCCAGCGGGCAGGATCCAGGCAAATACCAGCTCAATATGTGGAGCAAGGTATTCCAGCCTGTTTCTGTGGCGGTAATGATGCTGATGGCGTTGTCGTTTATTTTCGGCCCGCTGCGTAGTGTGCCAATGGGCGTGCGCGTGGTAACCGGCATCAGTTGCGGCTTTGTGTTCTATGTGCTGGACCAGATTTTTGGCCCGCTTAGCCTGGTGTACCATATTCCGCCAATTATGGGCGCGATCCTGCCCAGTGCGTCTTTCCTGCTAATCAGCCTGTGGTTGCTGGTGAAACGCAGTTAGCTGTGGTAACGGCAGTTGTGATGTCTGGCAAAACCCGCTCTGTGTAGCGGGTTTCAGATTGATGAAAAAGAAGGAAAAAACGTGGTTTTTCCTTCTTTTTAGTTAGCAGCCGAAAATCAATGACTTGATTTTCCAGGTTTTTTATAGGGTGACATCCTCTCGTTCTGTGCGTACATGAGGTTTGTCATCAGGCTCAAACCCGCTCTGTGTAGCGGGTTTTTTGTTGGGTTTTTTGCCCCACAAAGATTCCCCCGTATTTTCCCCCGAAATGTGACCTCAGGCCGGTTTAGTTGCTGCTGTGCGCACCTTTTGACCATTCGAAAAATCCGATGAGGACAATACTTAAAACAGGAAAGCTTACAGGCAACATTTACGGAAGATGGAGGGGCAGCATGGGTGAAGCAGAACTGATGGCGTTAAAGAATTTTGATTTTCTGGCACGCAGTTTTGCCCGCATGCGGGCGCAAGGGCATAAAGTAGATGTGGCAGCGATTACCGGCAATATGACGGATGCCCAGCGAGCGTGGTTTTGTGAACGTTTCCAGCGTTATTGCGAGCAGGCGCAGTGCGCACGGGAACAGGAGAAAAAACTGGCGGCACAACAGAACAGTAAGGTTCAGGGAAGCAGTGAACTGGAAGAAGAAAGTGCCTGAAAATGGCAAGTGAGCCAGCAGCAACTGAAAGACGGCCAGTGCACAGTGCGTGCCTGGCCGTTATTTATTCCCATTAAGCTGTTATCAGAAATCTGCCTGTAGCACCACGCGGTAACGGGCCTTGCCATCCCGCACATGCTGCAGTGCATCGTTAATTTTTGACATCGGGAACAGCTCGGTTTGCGGGGAAACATGCGCCCGGGCCGCCAGCTTCATTAACTGGCGCAGCTCAAACGGTGAACCGGTGGCAGAACCTGAAACACTGCGGTCACCGGCTATCAGGGTGAATGCCTGCACCGGGAACGGCTTCATTACCGCGCCAACAGTATGGAAGTTCCCGCCCCAGGCCAGCGCCTGGAAGTAGGGCTGCCAGTCCAGATCCACATTCACGGTGTTGATGATTAAATCAAACTGGCCGGCCAGTGCGGTAAGTGCCTGCGGATCGCGGCTGTTCACCACTTTATCTGCACCCATTTTCAGCACTTCCTGCTCTTTAGACGGGTTCGAACTGAATGCGGTCACTTCACAACCCATGGCGCGCAGCAGTTTAATGGCAATGTGCCCCAGGCCACCAATCCCAATCACGCCCACGCGGCTGTTGGCGGTGATATGGTGCATCAGCAGTGGTTTAAACACAGTAATACCACCGCACAACAACGGGCCAGCCGCCGCGAAATCTATGGATTCCGGCAACGGAATGGTCCACTGCCAGTCTGCGCGGATTTTGTTGGCGAACCCGCCTTTGTTCAAAATGGTGGGCACGCTGCCTTGCTGGCAGTTGATCTGGTTGCCGCTGATGCAGGCATCGCAGTGGCCGCAACTGCGCGCTGTCCAGCCGATACCCACGCGCTGGCCCACTTTCAGGCCTTTATCTTGTGCTGCGCTACCCAGCGCACTGACCCGGCCAATGACTTCGTGCCCGGCAACCAGCGGGTAGCTGGATATGCCCCATTCGTTATCGATCATCGACAAATCAGAGTGGCAAATACCACAATATTCTACGTCTACTTCGACATCTTCCGGAGCAAGCTCCCCGGCATCGAACTCATACAGTTCCAGTTCTGCACCGGCCTGCGGCGCAGCATAGCTTTTAATGATTGTCATGTTGGTTCCCTGGTTTGAGGACTGACCTGAAGTGTAGAACATCTTAGCGAACGCAGCACAGCCCTTAACCAGAACCGCAAGCGTTTGATGTAACAAGGTATGCTGGCGGATGTGCGCGGGAAAAGCCAGCGCCAGGAATCTGATAGTGGTGGGGGCGGCGCTGGGGGTTGTTTACGGTAAGGTAATGATTGGGTTGGCGGTTTTTTCAGCATACGGTAGCGAGACGCAGGGATAAGCCTTGCGCCATGAATGGGAACAGGTATAATCCTTCACGTTTTCCGCATCCCCTTCTGTGCCGAAGTGGCGAAATCGGTAGACGCAGTTGATTCAAAATCAACCGTAGAAATACGTGCCGGTTCGAGTCCGGCCTTCGGCACCACGACTTCTTCCAAGACCATCCGAGAAAGTCCACTAAACCCTTTAAAATCAATGCTTACAGCGATTTTCGCGTCCAGCATCGTCCGGGACAGTCCGTTGAAATCCGGGGGGCACTGGGGGCATAATTGGGGGCATCTTAACTTCGATTAGAAATGTGCCCCCAAAATGAAGCTCAACGCCAGACAGGTAGAGACCGCAAAGCCTAAAGACAAAACCTACAAAATGGCCGATGGCGGCGGTTTGTATCTCGAGGTTTCGGCCAAGGGGTCTAAATACTGGCGCATGAAATACCGACGTCCTTCCGACAAAAAAGAAGATCGCCTGGCATTTGGTGTCTGGCCGACGGTTACGCTTGCTGAGGCAAGGGTAAAACGTGATGAAGCCAAAAAACTGTTAGGGCAGGGGATTGACCCAAAAGCTGAACAGAAAGAAGCTCAGGCCGAAAATTCGGGGGCATATGCTTTCGAAACCATTGCTCGTGAATGGCATGCCAGTAACAAACGGTGGAGTGAAGACCATCGTTCGCGCGTTCTGCGCTATCTTGAGCTTTATATTTTCCCTCATATCGGTTCGTCCGACATTCGCCAGCTCAAAACCAGCCACCTGTTAGCCCCGATTAAAAAAGTTGATGCCAGCGGTAAACATGACGTTGCCCAGCGTCTGCAACAGCGCGTCACGGCCATAATGCGTTATGCCGTACAGAACGATTACATCGACTCAAACCCGGCCAGTGACATGGCCGGTGCGTTGTCGACAACCAAAGCGCGACACTATCCGGCTTTACCTTCCAGCCGCTTCCCTGAATTTCTTGCTCGTCTTGCTGCATACCGCGGCCGGATGATGACCCGGATTGCTGTAGAACTGTCTTTACTCACTTTTGTTCGCTCCAGCGAGTTACGTTTTGCAAGGTGGGATGAGTTCGACTTTGATAAAGCAATCTGGCGCATACCGGCAAAGCGGGAAGAAATTAAAGGCGTGCGTTACTCTCATCGCGGCATGAAAATGAAAGAGGAACACATCGTTCCACTTAGCCGACAAGCTCTGGTGTTATTGGAACAGCTTAAGCAAATCAGTGGTGATAAAGCGCTGCTTTTCCCCGGTGATCATGACGCTGCGAAAGTCATGAGTGAGAACACGGTTAACAGTGCCCTGCGAGCAATGGGCTATGACACGAAAACCGAAGTTTGCGGGCATGGCTTTAGGACGATGGCGCGTGGTGCTCTAGGTGAGTCAGGATTGTGGAGTGATGATGCGATAGAACGGCAGTTGAGCCATTCAGAGCGTAATAATGTGCGTGCGGCTTATATCCATACGTCTGAGCATTTGGATGAGCGTCGGTTAATGGTGCAATGGTGGGATGATTATCTTGATGCCAACAAAAATGAATTTGTAACTCCATTCGATTATGCGAAGCTTAAAGCATATTGATGTTGAGGTGTATTTTCCTCTCTCTTTTTTAGAGAGAGGAAAATGCTTTTAAGCAGAAACAATCCTTCTATAGCGTTGACTAAATGCGTCTTTGCCCCCTTCCATTATGTCACAGATGTTTCTCCTTACTTCACGCTCTTGTAATCCCCCGAAGGAGAGGAAATCAGTAATACCTGACTGCTGGCTTAATGAAACAACTAGTTCAGAATCTCCGTTCACAACAATGTTAGGGTTATGAGTTATTATAATTATTTGCCTTTTGCATTTGCTTTCTTTTATTTTTTTTACAATGAGTTCATAAACTAGCTGGTTATCTAAATCATCTTCAGGTTGATCTAAAATTATAGGGTCATCTCCATAGGAAAGTAAAAATGCGAGAACTGTTGCTGCCTTCTGGCCTGCTGAGCCCTGAGATAGATCTTTAAATCTTCGACCATCATTATATTTCACAGTGATTGAATCACTAGGGAACCAGCATATTAAAGCGGTAATCTCCTCCTCAGACAATGAGTTTTTAAAATCGAAGAAACGCTTGCTTAGCTTCACGTCCAATATTGTGTTAGCGGTTTTATCAAAAAATCCATTTTTTAGGTCTTGGATTTTATTTATAATTCCATCATTGTCCTCTGATATTTCTTTAATCTTAGTGTTTAATATATTCAAAAAACCATTGCCATCTTCATTGTATATTTCATTGATGAATGTAGTATCATTTTTATCGATGGCATTTCTAAAACTACTTTCAAGGAATTGTTTATCTCCACAAAAATCAACATTAACTTTAAAGTTAGTATTATTATCATTTATGTCGACAAGAAATTGTCTTCTCCGGGCAGTGAGTTCTTTACGAAGTTCAACTAATTTTTTATAGCTTTGAACGATTTCTGATCTTTTTTGTTCAATGGTTTTTTCATCGGTAGAGATTTTACTTAATCGTTCTGACAGTGCTTTCCTTGTGCCGATGAGGCTTTCATATTCGCTTGGGTTATTAACTCCACTAGCTTGTAGATTAGTAACTAATGTGGTGTATTGATTTTTATTGGTAATCATTTCTTGCTTCAATGCAGATGAGTCAAACCAATTGCTTAAGCCTTTAATTTCGTTAGTGACGTCATTGATGGTCTTATTGAATGTGATAATACTATCTTCAACTTTTTGTTGAATATCTAGGATTTTGTTTTGGGTAGTAGTTTCATTTTGATTGATAAAAAGCTCAGGATTAATTTCAATTTTAATTGGTCTGGTTTGAGTAATGTAATTGGTTATATTTTCCAAGAAATCAACATTTTCTGTAATGAAATTACGTATCAAATTATCTTGGTTTAAAGATTTCTGATAATTTGATAATATGCTAGCATGGCTGGATCTTTCAATCGATGCTATTTTTTGATTAATGTCATTTAACTGACCAGTTAAGGTACTTTTAGTGGATATATTTGTCCTTAAATCTTTAACATCTCTTCTTAACTGAAAAATTGTACTAACTTCATTTTCCCATTTATAGTTCCATTCGGTTAAGCTAACAATACTTGACTCATCAATCAGGTTTAAAAGATAATTTGGTGAGCGAGATATTTCATATATTTGCTTTTGACTGAATATTTTTACGGGAAATCTACTTATTACATCCCCTTCTTCTGGGATAATATTTTGTCCGTCAATTCGGTTTATGGATATTTGCTGGTCTCCATACCCCCATTCTAACCTATAATGATTTTCTCCTTTTAAGTACTCTATGTGAATGCTACTATTTTCTAAAAAGACACCATCATCATCTCTGCTCTGAGCTTTTCTGGCTAGTTTAGAATAAGAATTAAACATTTCTTTGTTAGATGATAACTGTTCCAGTTCTTTCTCTCTTCCCAAAGCAGTTCTCATAAACTCTAAAATGGTTGATTTACCGCTTCCTCTTCCACCTATAATGCAATTTAACCATGGATGAAATTGTATTGAAAATTCATTTATTCTCCCACAGTATTTAGTTTTGTTTATCTTTATGGATGTAATTCTGTTTTCCGCGTAAATATTTGGAGAGTCTGGGTGTTGATCTGATCTTTTCAATGAGTCATCACCGTCAAACAAAGCAAGTTTTAATCCATCAATTGATGGTGTACCCATTTTTATCCACGTAAAAGCTCTACCAACTGTGCTTGGGTGGTGAGAATCTGAACCAATTATCTCAGGAAGACCTGTTTGTAACGAAATATACCCGCGCAGTGGGCTTGAACCGGGCTGGTTGGTTTCATATTCATCGTGCGTTTTTATTATTTCAACTGCAGAAGCATTAGTAAGTATTTGCTTTAGAGTCGGACCTGAAGGATGAACGGTGCAAAGCCCACTCGCTTTGTCAATATGTGCTGGAATCGCAACTCCCCCACGACTAATGATTAAATCAATAACCTCTTGTGGGCTGATTTGAGTTACTGCATCACTATCCCCTTCTGTACCAGAATAGTTAGTTGCCCCAATTATCTGAGATATAAAACTAGATGTTTTATCAATGTCGAATATGCCTAAGATGTGAATGTTACCATGTGCTGTAATCTCTATACTTGGAAATATGTATATTGAATGCCCTTCTGATCTTAAATTTTCTGCTTCTGGTTTTAATTTGTCGATCCATGCCCCAGTATTATGATCGGTCACTGCTATGCATTCAATTCCGTGTTGAATATAGTCTAATAACCATTGCCTTGGGGTCATTGTTTGTTTTATTTGATGGTCAGCTTTACCGTAATCCATTGATGCGGGTGTATGTGTGTGGAAATCAAACTTCCACCATTTTGAACCTATTTGCTGCATGACATCCTCCTGTCGGATTAATGGTTCATCATGATTTTTTGGCTTTTTTCAGTGTTACCAGACCTACTTTAACCCTTTTTTTATCTCAAACATCCTACTTAAATATAATTAATCAATACTTATCGCGCGCAATGCTTTCCCCGCCTCGCCTGCCCGCTTTCCGGGGCTGTTTTAATGCACCTGCATTAACGGCCTCAGCCCCTGCCAGCACTGGCGGGAACAGCTTTAAAGGTAGTCATAAAACGCATGCAAAGCCATGCACCTTATGCATGCATGGCTTTTTTTGGGGAAAAAGGCGGGATTTTCGCGGTTTTTTACGCAGGTTACTGCGCTGCCATGTCGGCACGTCGGCGGGTGTAAATCATGTTTTGTGCGGGGGTAAATTGCTCGCGGCTGTCATCGCGGGAAGGTGCTTCCGGCCGGTATCCGGCGGCGGTTAAAATCTCGCTGTCCCGTTCTGAATAAGTAATGTCATGCCCTCCGGCCAGCCATACTGACAGGGCTTCACGCAGGTATTCTGATGAACGGTCGAGGGCGCGTTTGCGTACCATGTCAGCAACACTGATATAAGACCAGAAAGGGGTCATTAGACAGTGTTGTTGACAGATGTGGGACGCGAGCAGAACCGGCTTGAGAAACTGGCGTCGGGACGGTGCTCACCGCTTGTTTATGCGTCGATCAGAAAGATTCTGGGCACACTTAACTACGAGCTGGAGGCCGTCGGGAAACTGATTGATGATCACATCAACAATTATCCTGATCTGAAACGGGATATAGCGTATCTGACCTCGATAACAGGGATAGGTCCGTCCACAGGTAGTACGATGTTGGCCGTGTTGCGGGGCAATCACTTCAGTAGTGCGAAGCAGGCAGCATCATGGCTGGGTGTCGTCCCCAGAGAGAAACGTTCCGGCAGCTCGGTGAATGGCAGAACGCGAATGTCAAAAAGCGGGCCCCCAGAAGTAAGGGCTAAACTCTTTATGTCAGCAATGGTTGCGATCAGACACAGCGTATATTTCAAGACATTTTATGATCGCCTGATATCGGGAGGGAAAGCAAAGATGTCAGCCCTTGGTGGAGTAATGAGAAAGCTGGTACATGTCTGCTACGGTGTCCTGATGAAACAACAGAATTATGACGAAAATTACCTCGCGGCAGTTTGACGTTTAAGACGGTTGCTATTGAAAAGTATCAGGCTGAATTCAGCGTCAAAGCCATGTGCCGTGTTCTTCGGGTTGCCCGAAGTGGCTGGTATGTCTGGCGCAGGCGTCATTGTCAGATAAACCTGCGTCAACAGTTCCGGCTCGTTTGTGATGAGGCTGTCCGCAACGCATTCGATGAAGCAAAACAGCGCTATGGTGCGCCACGCCTTGCTGATGAGTTGCCGGAGTACAATATTAAAACCATCGCTGCCAGCCTGCGTCGTCAGGGATTACGGGCGAAAGCCAGCCGGAAGTTCAGGCCGGTCAGTTACCGTGAACATGGTCTGCCGGTATCGGAAAACCTGCTGAAGCAGGACTTCAGCGCCAGCGGTCCGAACCAGAAGTGGGCCGGTGACATCACTTACTTACGTACAGATGAAGGCTGGCTGTATCTGGCGGTGGTGATTGACCTGTGGTCTCGTGCCGTTATTGGCTGGTCGATGTCCTCACGAATGACGGCAAAACTGGCCTGTGATGCGTTACAGATGGCACTCTGGCGGCGTAAACGCCCGAAAAATGTTATCGTTCACACGGATCGCGGCGGGCAATACTGTTCAGCGGATTATCAGGCACTACTGAAGCGGCATAACTTACGCGGTAGCACGAGTGCAAAGGGCTGCTGTTACGATAACGCTTGTGCGGAAAGCTTCTTCCACTCGCTGAAAATCGAATGCATCCACGGTGAACGCTTTATCAGTCGGGAAATAATGCGGACGACGGTGTTTAATTATATCGAGTGCGATTACAATCGGTGGCGTCGTCACAGTGCCTGTGGCGGTCTCAGCCCGGAACAATTTGAAAACGAAAACCTCGCTTAGGGCCGTGTCCACATTTCATGGGTAGGATCACACTACCTGGAATGGGAGCATAGCTGCGTGTTCGCTCTCCGTGGATAGATAAAGATAAGCGGCGTGTGGCTTAAGCATAGCGGCTTAAAAACGTCCTGACCGCTTCCTGTACCACCCGCTCGCGTTGAGTGATATTCGTTTCATCCTTAAGCCCTAACACACGAAACCACACCAGAGGCTCATTAATCATTCCAACGAACTGACGGGCTGCCAGATCCGTATCTTCCATTTTCAGATGACCGGCAGCGTTCTGCTGGGCAAGGTAACGAATGAGCGAACCCAGGGCGGGCACTTTACCTAACTCCAGATAGTTTTTGGCCAGAGAGGGAAAACGTTCGCTCTCGCGAACAATCATCCGGGCGAGTTTTATGGAGGTATCCGCCGCCCAGAAATCCGCGATGGCCAGGCCAATTTGCATCAATCCCGTTTGCGGATCGGCCATGGCTTCCTGCGTGGTAGAGAGTTGTACAACGGGTAAACGTGACCAGAAATACTCAATAGCCTGTTCGAACAACACTTCCTTCGTTGAAAACTGATTGAACAAGGTGCGGCGGGATACCCCGGCGCCCGCAGCGATGTCATCCATGCTTGCCGCGTCGTAGCCCTGCGTCAGCAGGACGTTCACGGCCGAATCCAGAATTTTTTCAGCAGACGGTGTTGCCATAGTGTTTTTTTTCACCATTGTATTTGACTTTTTACCAATTGCACTGCACAGTGCAGTGCACTGGTGGTTGCACTGAGCAGTGCAACTATAGAACTAAACCAGGGATAATCCAATAGCGTCACCGCATTCAGTCTCCTGTTGGGTTGTTCTGTTGAGAAATGGAGAGCAGTAATGAAACAGCGCATCATCGATCTTTCCGTCACTCTGCAAAACGGCATCCCCTCCGATCCGCCGCCGTTTTTACCTTCCATCAATTACCATAACCATGCGGCAGGTGCGCTCCAGCTTGCCGCGATGTTTCCGGGGCTCAGTCCGGACGACTTGCCGGAAAAAGAGGGCTGGGCGGTGGAGTTCGTCAATATGAGCACCCACGCGGGCACACATATGGATGCGCCATGGCACTACCATTCCCACATGAAGGATGGCGATCGATCTCTGACCATTGATGAAATCCCCCTGAGCTGGTGTATCGGTCCAGGGGTGAAGCTCGATTTTCGCCAGTATCCAGACGGCTATGTCATTGGTCCGGCGGATCTGGATAAAGAATTCGCCCGCATCGGCCATACCCTCTCTGCGGGAGACATCGTCTTGATCAACACGGCGGCCGGCGATCGCTACGGCCGTGAGGATTACCTTGAACGCGGCTGCGGCGTGGGGCGAAGCGGCACGCTTTATCTGACGCAAAAAGGCGTACGTCTGGTTGGCACCGACGCCTGGAGTTGGGATGCGCCGTTCGCTTATACCCGTGCGCGTTATCAGCAAACGGGCGACTCCTCCCTGATCTGGGAAGGGCACTATGCCGGAAACGAAACGCCCTACTGCCAGATTGAAAAACTCTCCGCTCTGAATTCATTACCGGATAACGGATTTACGGTCATCAGCCTGCCGATAAAAGTCCATCGGGCCTCGGCCGGTTGGTGCAGAACCATCGCATTAGTCGATGAATAACCCTTCACTCTCTTCATCACGCTCAAGCCGACACCGGCGAGAGATCGCCATCACTGAAAACAGAGGTGCTCCATGCATACAGAAACTCGTTCCCCCATCGTCACTACCCGGCAGGGCCGGATTCAGGGTCTGCGCGAAAACGCGCTGGATATTTTCCGGGGCATCCCTTATGCCCGGCCCCCGGTCGGTTCGCTACGGTTTCGCAACCCTCAGCCCCTTTCTCCCTGGGAGGGGATCAGAAACGCGGTGGTTTCGGGACCGGCGTCCTTTCAGATGAACCTGAACAACACGCACGCCGTTATGGAGCAGGTTAAGCGCATCGACGCCGGCGTGCCGGGCGTCCCTGCCTGGCCTGCTTACGTGGGGAAAACCTACCATCACGAAAATATCAGCGAGGACTGCCTGTACCTTGATATCTGGGTCCCGGAGAATGCGGGCAGAAAAAAAATGCCGGTCTATGTGTATTATCATGGCGGTGCCAACGCTGTCAGTTCGGGATCGTTTCATCTGGAAGACGGCGCCAATCTTGCCCGGCAGGAAAATATCATTGTCGTCCGGCCCAATTACCGTTTAGGGGCGCTGGGCTGGGTGCATTTTGGTTTAATCAGCGATGCGTTTCCCGAAGCCATCAACCTGGGTTTGAAAGATCAATTCGCCGCCTTGCAATGGGTGCATGAGAATATCGCCGCGTTCGGAGGAGATCCGGATAATGTGACTATCGGCGGCGAATCCTGCGGCGCGACCGCCGTCTCGCATCTGCTGACGTATGCGCCGGCCCGGAAATTTTTCCGGCGGGCCATTATCCAGTCATTATCGCCTTTCAATGTCTGGTGTACCCAAAATCAGGCGCAGGCGGTCCGGGTGGCGGAGAAATATCTCTCCTTACTGGATATCTCGTCCCCTGAAGCGCTCGCCGACATCGATCCCGAACGCTTTCTGGCGGTGCAGAATGTCTTAACGCGCTTTTTCCATCCGGACAAAAATATCGCCTGGCGCCCTCTGGGTGGCGTGGTTGACGGCAAATGGATCCCGGAACGCCCTGCTGAATATCTCTCCAGCCACGCGGCTGCCGATACGGTCAACGAGTTGATGATTGGTTTCGCCAAAGATGAATGGCAGTTTTTCCGCGGTCATACCGAAACCCTACGTCATGGCAGCGTACAGGATGTTCTCGACGTCCTGACGCCGATTTATGGCAGTGACGGCGCTCAGCAACTGTACGAAGGGTATAAAGAACTCTATCCGGAACATCGGGAGCCGGGACATATTCTCTCCGACATTATGTCTTTTGAGTTCTTTAAGTTTTCATCGTTAAAAATAGCCAGACACTTCACCCGGTTAGGTGTACCGACCTGGCTTTTCCAGTTCAGCTACGATCTCCCGGGATGGAATGGGGAGCTACGGGCGGTCCACACCGGCGATATGCCGTTTTTGTGGCGTAATTACGACCCGGAGCGACTGTCGCAATGGCCAGCATTCGATGGGATCGATATCGATGAACTCAAACACAGTGCCGGGGCCATGGGGAACTACTATGCCGCCTTTATTCGGCATGGGGGTGAAGATCTCTGGCCGAAATTCGATGAGGAAAATCAGGTCATCCTTCGTTTCGGCAAAGAGGTGATCCCGCAGAAGCGACTGCTTGAGCAAGAGGAAAATCACTTTTCTGCTTTAGGCATTGATAGCGTACGCCAGCTTGAAGAAAGGCTGAGTCAGCATCTGGAACAAGCGTTCGAAGAATAAAGGCCGAAAAACTGGCCATCGCCAGTCTTTCCCTCCAAAAGGGGCACAATCATGGCACGTATTACCTTACCCGAAGTCGATTCCCTCACACCTGAACAACAGGATCTCTATCAGCGTTTCCCTGCCAACCTCACTCGCGCCTTATTGCGCACCGGCGCGTGTACGGACGGCTATCTGACGCTAGGCGCCTCATTCCGACAGGGGCATCTTTGCGCCAAATACAGAGAGTTGGTGATTTTACGGGTCGCCGCGCTTAGCCACAGCGCGTATGAACGTATGCAGCACGTCGAAATAGCCAGACAGAGCGGCTGGCGTAAAAGTGATATCGACGCCATTGAAGATGGCGACATTCAGAAACTGGACGGTAAAACACAGGCTGTGGTCCGTTTTACCGACGAATGTGTGAATCATGTCAAAGTGACGGGCGTGGTATTTCATGCGCTCAGGTGTTATTGCAGCGAGGAGGAAATAGCCGAAATCACGCTATTGATCGGGCATTACATGATGACGGCACGCTTCCTTGAAACACTGGAAGTTGAACTGGATGAGAGACCGACGTCATGGGAAAAAATGGCCTGAGGCATTGAAAATAAAACCGGTCATAGCGCAGGAGCCCACAGGCTGTAGAGCCTGGCGGGCTTCTGGGCGGCGGATAACATCGTGAAATCTACCCTGGGCTGCTGAGGCCAGCACTATAAATATCCTGAGGAGCGGACATGCGAAAGCAAACGGTAGAACATCCGTTTGGGACAATTAAAATGTGGATGGGTGCAACGCACTTTCTGATGCGGAAATTTAAAAATGTCAGTACGGAAATGAGTTTACATATATTGGCTTATAACCTCAAAAGGATGATATCGATATGGGGTACTACAGGATTGATATTTCAGCTTCAGGAACAATACGGCTAATGGTTCCGGCCGTTTTATCCTCCAGTAACAAATATCAGGCTCTTTCCCGCAATAAAAACTTCTGAGACACCCGGATAAAATCACAGATTACCTTGTCAACTTAAACAGCATTCTCAAAACACAGATGAGAAATATTGTTTGGCTACTTAAGGCTATGAGTTTTCACACAGCCTGCGCTCACAGCAGACATGATGGTCACGCAGCCTGTCCGCTGCGTGCCAGGAGCGGACATTGTCATAATCGTGCTATTTCAGTTTCTCTGAGCACGCAAGATCAGTATTCTCCATGCCCGCTATTAAGCAACGTGGCTACTCGCGCGGCAAAATACGTGAGAATGCCATCTGCCCCGGCGCGTTTGAAACACACCAGAGATTCAATAATCGTTTTTTCTTCTTCCAGCCAGCCGTTCTGAAATGCGGCCATATGCATGGCATACTCGCCAGAAACCTGATAAGCGAAGACAGGCACGGCAAAATTTCGTTTCGCTTCCCTGATGATATCCAGATAAGGTAGTCCGGGCTTCACCATCACCATATCGGCCCCTTCCTGTAAATCCTGCGCAATCTCATGCATTGCTTCCATCGCATTCGCCGGATCCATCTGATAATTTTTCTTGTTCGCTTTACCCAGTGCAGTTGCAGATTTTGTGGCTTCACGGAAAGGACCGTAATAATTTGAAGCGTACTTCGCCGAATAAGCCATTATCTGGACGTTATGTAACGACTGTGATTCAAAAGCACATCTGATTTGACCAATGCGCCCGTCCATCATGTCACTTGGCGCTACAATATCTGCCCCCGCGAAAGCATGAGCCATTGCCTGTTTCACCAGTATTTCATTCGTCTTATCGTTAAGGACATACCCGTTTTCATCAATGATACCGTCCTGCCCATGTGTGGTGTAGGCATCAAGGGCAATATCAGTGATGACACCCAGTTCAGGAAAGGCGCCTTTAAGGGCCAGAACAGCACGGGGCACCAGACCTGCTGGATCCCATGAAGCGTCTGCGTAAAGTGACTTATCGGAAGGTTCAAGGGAAGGGAATAGCGCAATCGCAGGAATGCCTGACTTCACAAGCATCTCAGCTTCAAGAAGCAGGTTATCCAGAGACAATCGGAAGACTCCCGGCATCGAAGCGATTTCCTGACGTTGATTTTTTCCCTCAACAATGAAAACAGGCAGGATCAGGTCATCCACGGTCAGATGGTTTTCCGCAACCAGTCGGCGACTGAAAGCATGGGTACGGGAACGACGTAAACGGCGGGCAGGAAATGAATCCGGGATAATTATAGACACTGAATGTACCTTTCATTGATTGGGTGTCGGAATATAAGGCATTTAAAGAATTTGCTCATAACTTCTTCATTCTACGCCTTAAAATCATTCTACATAAAGGCTCAGGCAGTTATTTCACCTGACATTAAATTTACGGGCTTATCACAACAAACGAGTAGAACCGGAACAAGTGACCGGCTCCCAGTTGATTATCAGATGCCAATGTTAGTCCTCCATCCCAGTTGTTATGACAAACGCGAACTTCCGCTGTTTGCTCAGGCTGTGTGAAAACCTTCTTGATTGCAGAAGTGGATAAAAACAGCGCTGAAAACCGTGTTCCTACGTAAATTTTGGCTGAGTTGACCAACCGTTTGAATCCCAGATTTTGCATAGATTCACGCATTTGAGTTTTTGGTCTGAGTTTTTACACAGCCTGCGCTCATAGCGGACCTTCAGCCTTGGTAGCTTGTTTGCTTCGTGCCAAGGGCGGACGTGACCAACATCAGTGAGCCCCTGTTCGCTAAGCCGGTTCACTCCTTTCAAGCTAAGTTTGTTATGAGCCAACCCATTACTTTAATAGAAGCAGACATGTTCAATGTCTGCTTTGGCACACAACGGACGGTGACTGATCATTTCCTCTTGAAGATGCTTCTCATCGGATTCGCTCTAAAAGTTTCTAACTGAAGTAGCCCTCCGAGTCTTAACACACAGAAAAGTTAGTAATTCAATACTCATAAAAATCATGTTATTACATATTACTAACTGTTAGCGCCATTCAGATATAACGATGGCTGTGTGATTGCCCGCAGCCGGTCCGCCAAAAAATATGTGCGGATGGGCGAACCCTGGTTCCGGGTCCGGGAGCTCCACATCAGCAACGTCAGGTGAACATTCAACTTGCGAGTTTAACCTGTGTAGCTGATACCCGTGGTAGCTGCGGTTATGTTTACATTTCTATTTATCCAACCCCGTAACACCTTCTCTCTTCTTCTTTTCTCAGGATTCTACCCATGCACATTTCAACTGTACCGGCCAAGGTGCCGGTTTTGTCACGTCTGTCGCCAGTGCACGTCTGGCAGCAACTTTTAACGTATTTGCTGGATCACCATTACGGCTTGACGCTTAACGACACACCATTCCATGACGACGCGACCATTGAGGAGCATATCGATGCAGGAATTACGCTTGCCGATGCTGTTAATTTTCTGGTGGAACGTTATGAACTGGTTCGCATCGACCGTAAGGGATTTACATGGCAGGAGCAGACACCATTTCTGACCGCGACTGATATTCTTAGAGCCAGGCGAGCTACCGGATTAATAAATACTTGAATTCTTCGAGCCTCACTCCTGATTTTTACCTCTGAACTTCCCACCTTTTTTATTCATCGCATAATGCGCCTGCCACTCCCGGTAGGCGTGTTTGCTTTTATGGGCGATTAACGATGCAAACAGAACCCGACGTGTTGACGGAACAGAATGAGCTCATTCTTTCGACAAGTATCGAACGGATTGTCACCGGTTGATATTCAAGACAATCACAGACTGAGAAACGTCGCCAGCAGATTAGTGCCGTATTTCAGCCAATCTCAGATATCTGTGGGGAACAAGATTGGGCTATGAAGCTCGGATAGCGTGTTTAATTGGCAATACCAAATCAAGGGGATAAGGAAAAATACAATCTTCAACGACCCTTCCACGTAGTACCTTTCATAATCATATGCCAACCATCCTCTACGCTTATAATCTTTAACATCGGCGTGCCACCCGCAGACAATCCATCAATAAAATGAGACAAGTAAAGATACTGATTTGCAAAGCGAATACTCATTCTCACTCGTGAAGATAGTGAGTCCTGATTGATGTTTGCTCTAATGTATTCTCTGACATATTTATCGCGCCAATTAGACCACTGAGACTTATAGCTCTCGATCTCAAGATCCACAAAATCAAAGACATTTTCCCTGAGTGAAAGTGCGGTTTCCATTACCAGTACTTGGTAATCAGTCTCAAATTCTTTTGTATCCGAGAGTAGTTGATAAATATCCCTAAACTCTAAAAGATTTTGGTAAACGAGGATATTTGCTTTTTGCTGTATCTTCAGCGATTTCAGCGTTGTTTTGACGGCTATCGATTTCAGCTTTTTGAGCTCATCAGTGATCATTTCGGCTTCATGGAGCTTTTCCTGAAATTTAACTGAGTTACCTCCTATAGAAAACTCAGTTATCGATGGTAACAACGCGTAAACAGAAGCGCCCAGACAACCAGAAACGATAAATGCTACAAAAGCAGTTCCATCGAGTAATCCGGAAACCAGCAGAGCGACACCTAGAATCACAACAGCTACAAAAAGAGATACATTCAGCAATTTTTTCATCCGTGAAGACCTTTTGGACTGATTTTATACGAAGTTGAGTGTTATATAACTTCGGCTAGCTTAAGCTACCAACATACGCGAACGCGATTTGTCTAATATTTTCAATTGGTAATGAATTATTTAAATCAATTAGTATCACTAACAGCTTAGTGATACTAATTGTGTTTGGGCTTTAAATGATGATAACTCATTTTCCCTTCCCAGAGGCTAAGGTCGCACTCAAAGGCTGCTTAATGTGAGGGAATGTGGCAAGTCAAGCAATGAATCGAAAACGTTTCTCTATATCCTATTGACTAAAATGAAACGTTGCTGCATCCTTTCTTTAATCGAAAAAGGAGCATAATCATGATAACTAACATTTCCTCTCTTGAATTAGGCCAGTATCTAACACTAGTACGTGAACGTGCCGGAATTAAGCAAGCTGAACTAGCCCGTAGGGTAACCTGGAGCGCAGCAGTACTATCTCGTATTGAGAGTGGAGACCGTTCGGTAGAGTCGGGGGAGCTGTCAATGCTGTTGGAAGCGATTGATACTCCAGAGGCTCTGCGTCTTCGTACAATTCTTGAACGTAACTGGCAGATAATTGAGCGTCCAAGCCTTGACCACCCCGATCAGGATCTTTTGTGGTCTGCAGAAGAAGTTGCCAAGCAGCTTATGGAGTTAGCTCAAAAACCCGACACCAAAAATGCCTTCGAACGCCGTCTATCTACTTACGTAGGTGAATTGAAGGCTTCGGCAAACTTATTACTCAAACGTGAGCATCAAGTAGCATTTATTGGCAGTATTGGTATAGGTAAATCCACTGCAATCTGCAGACTTACTGGTCTTGAGGTCTCCAACACGGATGCTCACCCTTCGGCTCCTGTACTTGAGGCTGGTGCTGGGGGTATTACAGTTTGTGAAGTACACCTTCGTCAGGGGCCTAGTTATGGACTTATTATTGAACCATGTCTGGATGACGTTATTCGTGCTCATGTAACCGATTTTGCAGAATATATTCGAGGTATAGGCATCCAAGGGGGGAGCGGAGATGAATCACAGGGAATTTCAAAAGAAATTGAGAGAGCGATTCGCAATCTTGCCAGATTGCGAATCAGCAAAAGCAAAGGAGTGGACGGAAAAACAGTCCGTCATGATGAAGCTAAAGAGCTTGCTAGCAAATTCAGCAGTACCCGCGAAGTTGTTGTCGAGATTCTGTCTAGAATGGAGCTTCCTCGACGTGACCGCCGTGATGTTTGGTATGATGCCAGCACGGGAAAACAGCCTCTTAATTGGCTAAAAGACACGTTTGAGGAAGTCAACAATGGTCGTCATCCTGAATTTACACTTCCTGCACGTATTGAAGTAATAGTACCAGATCACCTGCTTCCGATAGATAATCTGTCAGTACGTTTTATAGATACCAAAGGGATTGATCGTACATCAGCTCGAGCAGACCTCGAATGCCTTCTTGATGATCCTCATACGCTAGCTATCCTTTGTTCTGGTTTTAACAATGCTCCAGCTGCGGAAGCTAGACTACTTCTCGAGCGAGCTAAAGATGCAGGTGTCCGCGGTCTTATCCAAAAGGCAGCATTACTAGTACTCCCTCGCGCAGGCGAAGCTCTTGAAGTAAAAGATGAGATGGGAATGAGAGTTGAGAATGCGGAAGAAGGTTATGAACTGAAGCATGAACAAATATCCATGAGTCTAGCACCTCTTGGATTATCTGAATTAGCCGTCGGCTTTTTTGACTCTCGCCAGGATGACCCTAAATTGTTCCAGGCGTTTCTATCAGAACGGCTGAATAATGTACGTCAGTCTTTCGCCCATCAGTTGAGTGAAATCATCACTAATGCCAACGCTCTTCTGCAAAACTATGAACTGGCTCAAACTCAAGAAGTCATTCGTCAAGCGGCACAACAACTGCGAACTTGGATCAACCGACATCGTTCGCTTGAACATTTAAATATGCATGTTCAGGACAGCCTTATTGAGCAGTTGGGCTACGCCTACGCAGCAACTGTTAGAGCCTCTGTAAATCGGGAAGGGGACTGGTACAACTTTAATTTTGGTCATCACCTTGGTTATGGTGCAAGAAAAATAGCGGTTCAATCACTCAGTTCTGCAGTCTTGGGGTTTGCTGAGATTTGCCAGAACATGGCAGAAACACCTGAACTTGAAGAAGCAAACGAATTACTTGGACAATCCCAGCGTTTACTTCAGACAGCTTATGACGAGCTACTGTCTAAAATTCAACTTATGGGTCAAACATCTTTCCGCGATGAATTAAAACAAGATAGAAATTTCTGGAATAGTTGCCAGAGAGAATGGGGGCAAGGTAGTGGCTACAAAGGCAGGATTGCTGCCCATAGTCGAGACTGGTTTAACAACCCGGAGAAAAAACGGCTTGAAGATGAACTGTGGTCAATGATTCAACGTGAATGGGATTTGGCGCTAACCCGGGTTGAATCGTTACTGATTACCGACGAATAAATAGTAAGGTAAGTACCAGATGCATAACAAAACTCCTAGTTAAGAATCATGCGGCAGGTTGCTACTGGAGAACTTTCAGAACTCTGTGTAACGTAAAAGCTTTACAGCGTCATCACATTATTCAGACGATTATGTTCAGAGTTGTTGGGAATTTTGAGCCTATGATAAAAGCTTATTGACCCACCCTAAACCTTGCTTTGATAAGCAGAATATAACGCTTCGTTTTATTCAGCCTGGCAAACCTCAACAGAATGCCTGGATTGAGCGATATAACCGGACGGTACGTTATGACTGGCTGGGCCAGCACCTGTTTAACTCACTGGACGAATTGCAGGGCTATGCCACGCAGTGGCAATGGTTTTATAATCATGAACGTCCGAATATGGCACTGAATGGCTTCACGCCGATGCAGCATATTCAACGCATGGCCTGATTCTACTTATCACCTCCGTTAAAAATGGGGGGATTACCAAGCTACCTGAGGGTGGCTTTTTTTGTGTCCATTTCCGTCAAAATTCTTTCATATCTATCTGTAATTCAAAGATAATTTATTTTTCAGTAATAACCATATTTATTTTATGGTATTTCCGTGTTGGCGGTAAGTGTCAAGGTAGTTGGCACCCTGGGTTGATTTAGGCTGCCTGTTTTTCCCGCTCAGGATTCAGCGTTACCGGGCCCCATGAATCCCTGAATAACCTGACACTGGAAGAGTACCGGCTGATGGCTGAAAAACCGGAAATCTCAAAAAGTACATGGAACTAAAACAGGTGTACTTACAAGACCACTGACTGATCGGCGCTATATTCAATGTGCATGAGTCACTTTTGGCATCATCCAGTGCGAGTCATTCGTCATTCCATCGCCCTCAGGTGTTTTTTCAGAGGGGGTGACAACTACCCTGGCACTGAGGGGGTCCTGAATTCTGTTGAAGAGAGCTCATCATATAAGGATACCTCTTTTAACAGCCTATAGGGTGTTGTATTCATTTAACAGCTTATAAGCTGTATTTTGCATTTACAGCTTATAAGGTGTATTGTCCAAATACAGCTTATAGACTGTATCAACGCCTCTAACAATGGTAAATGCCTTATGAATACTGTTTATCCGTTGAAAACTTTGAATCAAATTCGTCCATTGCTGATTGGCTTTCGCAAGGCTAATGGACTGACACAAAAAGAAGTTTCTGAAAGGTTAGGAGTAACACAACAAACCTATGCCCGGCTGGAAGCGAATCCAGCCAGTGCCAGTATGGAGCGGCTATTCAGGGTATTTACCGTGCTGGGTGTTGAAATGGTACTCTCTTCTGGACCACAGATACTTTCTTCGATGTCATCTTCAACAATGAAAGAGTCAGAACCGCAAAAAGATTCACCTGCCAGACGGGAAAAATGGTGACGATATGCGTCGAACACAGCAGCGTTTAGCAATATGGATGAATGGAATTCGGGTCGGATTCTGGGAGAAGGTCAGAGGCGAGGATTTATTGCAATACTTTCCAGAATGGATAGTGGATGAACAGGGAAGACCTTTATCGCTTTCTTTGCCTTTCACTCCTGGTAATCAGCTTTGGCGCGGTAATGTTGTTCGTGACTATTTTGACAATTTATTGCCTGACAGCGAAAGTATACGCAGGCGTTTAGCTGTGCGTTACCAGTCTGAAAGCCTTGAGCCTTTTGATCTATTGGCTGAGCTGGGAAGAGACTGCGTTGGTGCAATACAGTTACTGAATGTTGATGAAGAGCCCACAGATTTATTTTCCGTAAATTATCGCCCACTTTCTGAAGCTGATATCGCGACTACATTGCGTAACACTACGGCGGTATCGTTGCCTGGTCGGCAGGACGAAACTGACGATTTGCGATTATCAATTGCCGGTGCGCAGGAAAAAACGGCTTTATTGTGGCATGAAGAACAATGGTGTTTACCAGAAGGTAATACCCCGACGACGCATATCTTCAAGCTGCCGCTAGGGTTGGTTGGGAACATGCAAGCGGATATGAGTACATCGGTTGAAAATGAATGGCTATGTTCTTTGCTTCTTGAGCACTACGGGATCCCTGTAGCAAAAACACAGATTGCGCAGTTTGAAGATCAAAAGGCATTAGTGGTTGAGCGTTTCGACAGAAGATGGTCAGGCGATCGGCAATGGATCATTCGTTTGCCACAAGAGGATATGTGTCAGGCTTTGGGTGTTTCTCCGTTACGAAAATACCAGTCTGATGGTGGGCCGGGTATTTCCGATATTATGGAAATACTGAGTCATTCATATCAGGCTGAGCAGGACAAAGAGCAGTTCTTCAGGGCGCAAATTATTTTCTGGCTGATGGCTGCTACTGACGGCCATGCCAAAAATTTCAGTATCGCTATTGAGCCACAAAGCCGTTACCACCTTACGCCTCTTTATGATGTTTTATCAGCATGGCCGGTAATTGGCCATGGTAATAATCAAATATCCTGGCAGAGATGCAAACTGGCAATGGCTGTTCGCGGCAGCAGTAATTATTACCACATTTATAGAATTCAACGGCGGCATTGGATCAATCATGGTGAATTAACCGGATTGGGAAGACGACAGGTTGAGTCCATGATGGATGACATTATATCCAGCACACCACAAGTCATTGAGCGTGTATCTGCGTTGCTTCCGGAGTCGTTTCCACCTGAGCTTGCTGAGTGTATTTTTGATGGCATGCGGCAGCAGTGCGGGCGTTTGGCTGGAAGAGGATAATTCACGCCACTGGCATGTTTCATCTACAGGTAATCGACCACGAGCAGTGAGGGAATTCCATGCTGGTGCACTCAACAGGCAACAATTGAATTTCACCGCTTTTGCGAGCATGATCGCAACAACATCAGTCTGTTACCTGGTTAACTCCTATGATATCTCGCGAAGCGCTGCAATCGGCCATCTCTAACGTTTCTGTGTGGCGTCAGGGGGATGTATGCGCGCCGCATAAGCCGTTGCTGCTGTTGTATGTGTTGTCCCAGTACAAAGCAGGCCACCCGCGCCTGTTCAACTACGGCCAGGAGATCCACCAGCAGCTTACTCACTTGTTAAAAGAGTTTGGCCCCAAACGGCGCACTGACTACCCCAATATGCCATTCTGGCGGCTCCGAGCTGACGGCTTTTGGGAAATCGCCAACGCTGAAGGCTGTAAACCCCGCAGTGGCAACACCCAGCCAACAAAGAAAGAGTTGATAGATAATCAAGTGATGGGCGGTTTTGATGAAACGGCTTACCAGTCGCTACTGGCACATCCCGGCCTCCTCTTTGTCTGGCTCAAATACTGGCTTTGCGGTGGGCTGGGAGGTAACGGCCTGGCTCGCAACCAGGTGGTGCGCCGCTTGCTTAATACCTGTTGAGTGTAGGAGCTGGCACATTCCACCAGGGCAGGCTGTTTGGCGGCACAACGCAGAAAAGAGACAAGCACTGGCGAGCAAACATATACCCTATATACCTTCAACAAATAAGCTGAAGCAAAATATAAAATACGATGTTGCCCGCACCGCTAATCAAGGGCAGTTTAGTGTTATTGTTAATCGTTGAGAGTGAGCAGCACTTGTCGCACCCTTATTAACCTTTAAATTGATATAAATCGGTTCGCCAACTTTGTTGGTATAGGTTGTGCTGGATGGAACAGTGCTGCTATTGGCGGTACTGGATGGGTAGATAAATACACTTTTAGCCGCATCTGTGTACCAGTCGTTGAAACCACCAGACGGCCTGATAGTAATACTACCCGGGCCATTATTTTTTTCCAACACTTTTTGCGATAAGAGCGAATCTTTATCATTACTGGCTGTGAATTCTAGCGTATCCGGTATACTAACGGCGTCGCCAATATTGATTATATCAGGTGCATTTAGAACAAAATATTCGTCAACTCTTCCATCGTCGGCGCTGACTTTTATTTTTAAATCTCCGGTAATATCTTTCTTTATAGTGAAATCCACGTTATAACGTCTGCCATAGCTCTGTGGTATAGTAGAACGTCCTATATCACAACGATCGTAGGTACCACCGGTACAATAAACTACGTTACCTGAGGTTGTGAGGAGCGTTGCCTGGTCTTCTTTACCTGTCAACGCATACTTATAGTAAAGCATAGTCTTATCGTTACCCACGGACCACATCACCTCAGCGCCTGTTAAAAAATTAATATTATCACGTAGAAGCGTTAACTTAATGTTCTTTGTTATTATTTCATCCCAATATTGGGATGTATGGTAAGAAGTATGATTTCTACCGGCACTCCAGCCTTTGGCTGTACACTGGAGTGTGGCCGCAATAGCAGAGAATGAATTACTGAATGCCAAAATAGCAATGAGAAGATATTTCATTGGATGTTCCGATGGGCCCATTATGGGCCCACTCCTTTTTTACGAATAGCTAATAGCAATGGTTACTGTAGATAAGAAAGACCCCGGGCCAGGTGTTGCACCAGCTAATGCTAAAATACCCAAAGTAAAATTATGCGATGCGGCTTGAGCACTTGGGGTCAGTGCGATTTTAGTTGTGTTAGGGATAACAATTTTAGTTTTGGCCGCATCTTCAAAAATTCTTAAACCAACGCCAGCGGCAGTGCCTTCGTTTTTAAAGGTATCGTTGGTAGCGGCAGTGCCGTTCATCGTCAAATAAACTGATTTGGCATCGCTACCACATTTAAGTTCAACTTTCACTTCTTTACTCAGTGAGATATCCGTAGTAGAGAGATCTGCTATGTCTACTTCCCCCAAAGGAATGGTGCCGAGTTCTTTTGCAAAACTACAGGTAGCATCCTTAATTGTTGCTGTTACTTTCATCTCCATATTTGTGGCACTGAAAGCCGACGAGGAAAAAAACATCGCAAACAGTAGTGGGCAGATAAAGTTAATTCTTTTTTTGATAATCATAGATAAATCCCATTATTGGCAAGTTAGTGTTTTTTCAATAATATGCTCTGATTCAGAATTTGAAATATCAAACTCTGCCTTACAACTGAATTCTTTACTTCCCCAACTGGCGGTTAATTCACCGGTATCTGGCAGGCCGGAAAGGAATACATTTCCTTCATCATCAACTAAACCATAATTACCTGATGCAACAACAGTAGAGCCGAATGGCAGTGGCTTACCATTATGTTTTAAAGTAAATAATGCGCGATACCCTTTAACAGTGGCAAAACTGGATTTAACAATAGCGCCGCGGGTAGGAACTACGTTATCAACAGACCCCTGAACCTCTATAAAGTTATCTAATGAAGTATTATCTAATGCCACCCGGTTGAGCCTGTAATTATTCGCCCATGGCGATATGGCGTATCCTCGCCAGTCTGTTTTAATTCCGTTTGAATTCTGTAGTTCAATGCCGGCAGCCCCTTTGGCTTCAACCAGAATGGCAGAATTCCCAATCGGCCGCCCAAGGGTAATGCCATCCGCATGCCCCAGGATGCTACCTGAGGTAGAATAACTTAACTGATGGTAGTTTTTGTTATAAGAATAGCCAACAGAACTATTGTTATAACTCCCCTGATAACTGGCACTGGCACTGCCACCAGAATCTTCTTTTGAGTAGTTTTGATTTACTGACCAGCTCAGGTTTCTTTGCTCCAGTAACAAACCACTCAGGCCGGTTTGCTGTGTTAATGTACCGTTGTTGTCTCTTGATGCACTGAGATTGACGTTAATTGGGTTACGATTAAGTACCCGGCCAAAATTAAACGGAAAAGAGAGCGACATGAATAAGGAACGGTCACTTCCCTGATTACCGGCATACTTGCTGTGGTTAACACTCATACTGTAGCTTACATCACGGTAATATCCGTTAAAGCCAACCATTAATGAGTCGGAGGGAGTTTTTTTATTCCAATAGGTTTGCCTTGTTCCGGTAATATATATGCTGCCTATTTCTGACAGTGATTGTGAAATATTTAATTGTAGTTGTTGCTTACGGATATCATTGCGGTTGTAACTATTTGTGATGTAGTCGTATACAACATTGTTATCTGTTTCATTAATGGTGCTATTTTTATAGGCACTTTCATTGAAAGAATAAAAACCTTTCGTTGAATACCTGTAACCAGCAAGTTGAAATGTGGTGCCTGTCTCGTTCAATGAACGGCTGTATAATAACCGTAATGACTGACCCTTGCTTTCTTCTTTATTGGAGAGCTCTGTTTTAGCATGGGTTAAATCACCGGATACTGCCCCGAAGCTACCCAGATTAATCCCGGCCCCTACCAAACCTGATTTATATTTTTCAGAGTACTGGACCCCGGAGTAGCTGGTTATATCACCAGGCAGCCCTACGGAAAAAGTCGCCTGCAAAAATGTTGGTGACTCAAATTCATTGGATAAGTTATTGCGTAACTTACCTGCCGCAATGGCGTACTGATAGCGGCCTTCTCTAATCATTAAAGGGGCAGCAGAGTATGGTATCGTATTGATGCGTGATGAGCCGTCAGATTCAATAACAGTAACCTGCAGGTCTCCACTTGAGTACATTGGGTATAAATCATCAATGACAAAATCGCCCGGGGCGACATTGAGCTGATAGATTAAATACCCATTTTGCCTGACCAATACCTGAGCATTGGTTAATGCGGTTCCGCGAATAACAGGTGCATAGCCGCGCTGGCTATCCGGGTACATGGCATCTTCAGATAGCAGTTGGGCACCCCGCATTGCCACTGAGTCAAAAATGTTGCCTTCAGTTGTACTGTCGCCAAGTGTCAACCGGCTTTTTAACGGGATAATAGCCCTTTCAATATAAGTATTACCATGTTGCCACCTGGATTCAGTGATGCCGCCGACCGAGCTTTCGGTCCATGTGCGGTCATCCCTGATTCGCCAGGCACCCATATTGATCCCGTTTTCCAGCCGAAGATAGCGGTGTTCGTTGCGGGAGTAAGGTGTGCTGCCTCTTTGCCCACTGGCATAATAGTTGATATAGGCTGCCGTAATGCCGTTATCCCAGCTTTCTGGCGGAATCCAGCCATTGGCTTTATTGTTAAGTGCAATTTGCGGAACATCAATGTGCAGGGCAAGTTTCTCAAAATCAAACCGAATCGTAGCCGAAGGAATAGAGTCTTTAAGGGAGACACATTGGTTTGGTGCTTCTGAGGTTGCAGGTAAGAATTCTGCTTTGATTCCGAACTGTAGCCATTCCTCAGTACTGATACAGGGAATTAATCCCGTATTATCAGCACTTTCGTTGGAAGAGATAAACTCTACATCACGGTTGGTTATTTTTCCCTGGTTAAAGAAAATGTCAACTGAGTAGACACCGGGGTTTTGATGGCCATTGAGCAGAGCGCTTAGGTCGGTGTTGTCTGAACCACTTTCATTAATAAGGCTTTCAGGAAACCAAAGTTCCTCGGCATATGAATTACACGCCAATGCGTTTAATATCAAAAGCGAAGATATTGTTTTACACTTGTAAATAACCATATCAAACAAAGCCTGTTATAAGTTAACTTTTATCTGCTGGGTTGTTGCCCCATAATCATTGATTGTGCTGAATGCAAGAGAACTGGCAGATATATTGTTAATAACTTGTTCTTCCTGTGGTGCAATCATTAAATCACTAATAACTTTAGAGCCCGCCTGCAAGTTATTTATGGTGATGTAATAAGGCGTAGGGTTACGGACCTTAACGTTAGTGCCTTCCTTTTTAAATTCCAGTTTGCCAGGGGCTTCATCAGGGCCGATTTTAAGCCCGGAAGGCCGAACAAAAAGTTTAATGCGAGTTATTGCGGCAATAATTAACAAGTTTTTACCTTCAGCCTCTGCCTTGTTTACTGATGGAATGGCTTTAGAATTAAGGTAAAAAATGCTTTCCCTGTCATTAGGTAATGATGCGCCATCTTTCAAAATGATGCGCATCAGGTTTTCACTACCTGGCCGGGCCGTTAACAACGGAGGCGTAATGATAAACCGTTTCGATTTTTCCCCTGTTTCTTCTTCAACCCAGGTTTGCATTAAATATGTTGTTTCTTTGGCGCTATTCCTTGAGCTGATTGTTGCCTGCCTGGCATCTTTTGCATATATAACTCGGGTTGTATTTAATGAAACCCCGTTTGCTAAAGCTAAAGATGGCACGCACAGTGACAGGCCAAGGATGAATGAGATTAACTTTTTCATTTCATTACCACCTCAAAACGCCTCACTGTTACGTGAGGCGCTATTGGGAAAATTATTTATAGTGCAGAATAAAATCGGCCACAGCATTTGCCGCGCCTGCGGTCACTGTGCTGGCGATAGAAACGTATTGTGCCTGGAAATAGATATTGTTATCAGCACCTTCAATAAGGTCCGTCGGGTCAGTTGAACCGTTGCCATTAACCGCCAGTGCTTTACCGTCTTTTACGATCTGAATACCAACACCATCTGCGCCACCTTCAACAGCTAAAGTATCATTACTGGCTGCATTACCATTAAAGCTAACAGCAACATTGCTGTAGGAGTCTACTGAGCAATCCTTGAGAGTGATGTTAAAACCAGTTGCCGGAGAGGTATCACCAATATTTTTGAAGTCTGCTGCGCGGTACTGGCCAAGTTCAACTGTCTGGCTCTGGGTGCCAGTAGAAATGCTGCAAGGTGAGTTAACAATTGAACCGGAGAATTGAACCACGCCGCCATTTACGTTAATGGGGGTTGGGCCGTCGCCTTCATCGGCAAAACTCTGAGATGCGACGAATAAGGTTGGAACCATAATGGCTGCCAGCAAAGTCTTTTTCATGATGTTTACTCAAGGTTATTTAGGTTAATCAAAAATAATTTCGTTATGGGTATCGGCCAATATGAATCAGGATCACTAAATGACTTCTTTGTGCTATTGGCCGATGCGAGTCAGGATCAAGTTATTGATTTTCTCTGGCAACATATGTTTTGTTTACGATAAAATTTAGATAAAAATGTTTAAATTTTTAATTTAAACAGATTTAAATTCTGATTTGCGGGAGGTGATGACCATGAGTTAATACAGTGATTAATAAATTAATAAGTAAAATACGAGGTGTTTACTAAGCTAATAGCGAGTTGTTTGGAGGGCATGAAGATGTATTTGATGAAGCTATGGGTTGCCATAAGTACCAGGCCAGGTCATCATTACTTTGGGCATTAGGTTATAAATGGTGCCCTGAATGGGAGGAGTACTCTGCGTATTGCCAATGCATTCTCCTTACCTCCCAGTAAGGATAAACCAGAAGTCGCCAGGCAGGGCTTGCTTCACCTTGTGACTACTTATATGCGGCCAGTATACGTCTTCATGTCAAGAACAAGTTTCTGAGCATCAAGAACAGGGTTTCTTTCAGCGAGGCGCAGAGCAACTTTTACATGCAAAACCGGGCAATCTCAGGGTGCTTTCTCATTACCTGGCTTCTCTTGTATTGTAAATTAACCGTCAGAAATAATTATGATATATATAATACAACATGTTATTGCATTTCGGCCGGAAGACGGTGCAGTCTGGAATGTTACTAATACTGATAATGTTGTTACACTGACTACATTACCTGTTCGTATTTTGTGCCATTTGTTAGAAAACCAGGGGTGCATTATTGACCGTGAGGGCATACTTAAGCATGTATGGGACGATTATGGCCTGGTGCCATCCAGTAATTCTCTTAATCAGCATATCTCCCAGATCAGGCGGACATTTTCTGAATTAGGGTGCGAGTGTGAAGTGATTCAAACCATTCCGAAAAAAGGGCTTCTGATTGCCAGTGATTCGGTAACTATTAATGATTCTCCTCCAGGTCCAACAAGCGAAAAATTATCCAGTGCAGGGCACAGTTCCTCAAAAATAAAAAAACACAGTCCTGAGTGGCTTGTTTTATACGGTATATTGTTACTGGTTATTTTTACCGCTTTATTGGTATTTCCACTTCCCGGAGCTCAGGGAATTAAATTTCCTCAACAAAACCTGGTGCTGGCAGGGAAAATAGGGCAGTGCCCGGTGTATATGGCAGACAAATCAACCCCCATTAATGAGAAGCTCATTGGGGTGGTTAACCAGTATGCAAAATGCTCAGGTGATGAGGTCTATGTGCTGTTTACTGACAACGTTTTTCTGAGCCATGCCAATGGCCGTGTTTTTTTGAGCCGATGTGCCCAGGTAAAGGGTGGCAGTGCCGTTTTCTCGAATTGCAAAGGAGTTTACCTGCGTGAAAGGTAGAACGAAGTACTTTATCGTTTCCGTTGTTGCTGCTTTTCTGGTACTGGGCGCAATATTACTTAACCTCAATGGTTATACGTTAAGGCATGCGAATTATTCAGAAGAAGTAAATTGCACCAGCAGGCTGAATATTGTTTTACCTGCAACAGGGCACCAGTTTAACTCAAATATTTCCTTCAGCCTTGATGGTAATGATGGTACGTTTGTCATCTTTGGCGATGTGCACCAGGAGGGTAATATCAATCAGTCATGGCATGTTTACCGCCAGTTAAAATTTTCCTATAAAACTAAAGCCAATGGCTGGATTGACATAGATAAGTTTATAACAACTAAATATCTGGAAGATAATCTTCCGGATGATTTTTTTAATTCCTACGTTTTCGATGTGCAGAGAGATCACCCAAGAATACGGCTGACCCGTGTTCAGGGAGGGTATTTAGTATGGAATTCATTCACTCCCTATATGCTATGTACCGGCTGAGTGTTCTGCCTGGCTTTCTTTCCGGCGATGGCAATAATTTGAGGTAAGCACAACCTGTGAATTCTCACCGGCGGTCAGGCAGGTTTTTATGTGTATCATGGTTTATGTCTGCCTTTCTGTTTGTTCCGGCAATGAAACCGTCTTACTTAAAAAATGAACACCGGAACTATTCTAAATACTGGCTAAACCAGTAAGTAACATCTACTTTTCTTACCCGGATCAGGTACCTAAAATCGATTCCTGCTACTCAGGCAGGCAGTGGTTGTATTGGGTAAGTCATGTCCCTCTTAAAAGCACGCCTGTGATTAATTATTGTTACGCTATAACTGTGAATTTTCAGGAAGAAAATGAGATACAGATTCAAATGTGATATCAATGCTGATGCAAAAAAAGGCGGTTACACCGATGGCATCAATGGTGGCGTGTGCACGGCCGCAAGTATTGCATATTGCCGTAACCTGGTGAGAAATAAACCTCAGGAACTGGAGTATTTCTCGCGAGCCTGCCACTTTACCGCAAGGCAGCGGGCAGCGTATTACGCCTGTGAAGCAGGAAAGCTCAATTCAATTACCTGTATATTAAAAAGCGATAACCTTCCCTACACTTTTCGTTTTTACTTTGACCGCTGGGAACATACCGTCTCGATGGGTTACGGCGTGTATATGATTGTATTCACGTTCTCACACATTGTTCATGTGGTGGTGCTTGATAACAGGGTTAAATCAAACTGTATCCTTTTTGATGCCAATTTTGGCGAGATAGAGTTCGAGGTGGGGCCGTGGGAATTCATTCGGTTTATGAATGAAAAATATGTTGCCACATCGCAGATCTTCGTGCTTGATATTGATTGTTAACGCATGTTCTCCAGAATCAACACTGTGAAGATGGGCGCTGCTCAATCGCCAAACACGCCCTTTACGGGCGTGCTGAGTAATCAAACCGCATTCTTCCTGCGCATCATGGCTGCTCGGTCTATCCGCATGCCCTGCTTGTCAAAATAACGGCTCGGCCAAATCTCGCTGGCATCCACGCCAATTGCTGTTGCAATCAATATTTCGCCTCTGGGCCAGGGGCGGGTAAGTGCATTCGAGAGTGTGGAAGATGAAAGCCCCGCTTCCCTGGAAATCGCGGCCATGGAAGTCCCTTTCTTACGCAGTGCGGCAATAATATCTGCCGCATGCCAGTCTGTGTTGCTCATGATAATTGCTCCTTCGTGGGTTCTGCCTCACTTTCATGGCGGATTACATCAGTGAATGAGCTCCATAAATGCGCCTGAATGTGAGAGATGTTATTCACCCCACTAACATGACCTGGTAGTGCCGCTCAGGCCACGGACTATAAGTCACAACCCAGGCTAAAGTTGCTGCCCGGATTTACAACAACTCACCATCAATATGTCGATAAAACACGTTTTTTTAAACATATAGCCCAAACATGTTTACGGTATCGACACGTTCTGGCGATATGTCGATAAAATACGTTTTTTTAAACATATGGCTTAAACATGTTCATGGCATCGACACGTTCTTGTGATATGTCGATAAAATGCTTTTTTTTAAACATATTGGAGTGACGTGTGTCGCGTATCGGCATAGTATGGTGATGTGTCGATTAAAACGGTTTTTATAAACATATGAACTGGGATCCGCAAACGCCTTACAACGCACTGCCCGTGCTGCCGCCCGAACTGGATAGGGTTGAAACACGCAATGTTCTTAAAGCATGCATTAGTGCGCGCGCAGCCATTGCCGAGCTGAAAACGGCCGGTGAGTTGATCCCCGATCAGGGTTTACTGATAAATATTCTGCCCATGCTGGAAGCAAAAGATTCTTCGCGCATTGAGAACATTGTAACGACCAGCGATCAGCTTTTTCAGTATGCAGATCACGCAGATAAGGCCGATCCTGCAACCAAAGAGGCGCTGCGCTACCGTACTGCGCTTTATGATGGTTTTACCCACCTTGAAACCTGTCCACTCTGTACAAATACCGCGGTCGCTATCTGTACCAAATTGCGCGCCGTGCAAACAGATGTCCGGAAAACACCGGGTACAGTCTTGCGGGATCAGAACAACAAAGTGGTATATACGCCACCCGTCGGTGAAGACGCCATCCGTAATTTACTGGCGAACTGGGAACAGTTTATACACAGTGAAGATGATTTAGATCCGCTGGTGAAAATGGCTATTGCGCACTATCAGTTTGAGTGCATTCACCCGTTTCCCGATGGCAATGGGCGAACAGGCCGTATACTGAATATCCTGTATTTAATTCAGGAAGAACTGCTCTCGCTACCTATTTTGTATTTGTCTCGTTTTATTCTGGAAAGGCGTGATGATTACTACACCCTTTTGCGAAAAGTGACCGCAGAAGGCGATTGGGAATCCTGGATACTCTTTATGCTGAATGCAGTAGAAAGCGCGTCACGGTGGACGACGAGTAAAATTTCAGTTATTCGGGCTTTGATGGCAGAAATCGCAGCGTTTGTGCGTGAAAAACTACCCAAAATTTATACTCATGAACTTATCCAGGCGCTGTTTGCTCAACCCTATTGCCGGATTGAAAACCTTGTGGAACGTGGTGTGGCTAAACGCCAGACAGCATCTGTATACCTGAAGCAACTGGTTGATATTGGTGTGCTGGAAGAAATGGCTGTGGGGCGCGAAAAACTGTATATCAACACAAGGTTGTTGCAAGAGTTGAATCAGTAGTGGTCACTGGCTTCTTGCGGGTTATTTACTTTCGCCCGCAACGCCTTCCGTGCTTTTCCCACCCCCACACAATTTGCATTAAAGTGCCAAACAGTTAATGCCAGATAGCCGAAAAACAGAGATGATGAGGAAAATAATGCGTATTCTGCCCGTGGTGTGCAGCCAGGTCTGTGCGGGGGAGAAAAATAAGGAGTAACAGGGTGGCTTCTGAATCATCTGCAGCACTGGAGAAAACCAGCGGTGCATCGCCTGCGCGGCTGGTGGCCTTTTTCTTGTTTATTATCCCGCCGTTATTATGGGCCGGTAACTTTATTGTCGGCCGGGCCATTCGTAATGATATCCCCCCGGCAACATTAACCTTTTTCCGCTGGCTGGTGGCGCTGGTGGTCATTTTCCCTTTTGCCGCGCCGTTTATCCGCCGGGATTTTCGCCGTTATTTGCAGGTTCCACTGCGCATTATCGCCCTGTCGCTTAGTGGCATTACTGCGTTCAGTTTGCTGGTTTACTACGGTCTGCACCACACGTCCGGCACCAATGCCCTGTTGCTGAATTCCTGCATACCTATTCTGATTATGCTGTTTGGGGCGCTGTTTTATCAGCAACGCCTTGGCGGGTTGCAGGTGGCTGGTATTGCGGTGTCATTTTGCGGTGTGCTGGTGATTATTTTCCGGGGCAGCCTGCAGGGGCTTATGCAACTGGCGTTCTCTTCCGGGGATGTAATGCTGCTCGGGGCCATGGCAAGTTTCGCGTTATACACACTCTGGCTGCGTAAACTGCCGGCGGAAATTAACCGCATGGGGTTACTGTGGGTGCAGGTACTTATCACATTGCTGGTGGTGTCTCCGCTCTGGCTCCATGAGCATATCAGTGGGCTGGCGGTGCAGTGGAATGCCACCACGTTGTCGGCGGTGCTGTTTCTGGGCGTTTGCCCGTCGTTTATTTCTTACTGGTTTTACGGGCGCTGTGTGGAAACTATTGGTGCTGCCCGCGCCGGGTTGTGCATCCACCTGATTCCGGTGTTCGGCGTGGTGCTTTCGCTGGTGTTTCTGGGTGAACCGTTCCACCTGTTTCACCTGGCAGGTATTACCGCCATTATTGCCGGCGTTACCCTGGCAAGCCGTAAAGGCTGAGGGCTCAGAAACGAAAAAACCACCGGTTAAGGTGGTTTCAGGTTGATGAAAAAGAAGGAAAAAGCGTGGTTTTTCCTTCTTTTTAGTTAGCAGCCGAAAATCAATAAATTGATTTTCCGGGTTTTTTATTGGGTGACATCCTCTCGTTCTGTGCGGACATGAGGTTTGTCATCAGACTGGTGTGTTTTTCGCCTGGGTACTGGCTTATTTGGTCAGTTCAGCCGTCATATGTACACCGTTATTCACATTGGCTTCAGTAATGCGGTAAGAAGCGCCAGCCTGTTTAGCCTGAGCCGCAATCTGTGCTTCAGCGCCGTCCAGGGTGGAAGCGGTGGCGGTTACGCTTTGAGCGAAAGCACCGAAAGACATAACAGAAAGAGCGGCAACTGCAACGAAAGTTTTGATAGATTTCATGGTCGTATTCCTTAAATGGTTTTGTTCGGTAGGGCTGTATTGCCCTGATGTGAACAATCATAGGCCTGCCATACGGTGATTAAAATCAAAACAATTTGCAGATCTCTTTCAAAAAATATGAATTATTTTGGTAGGGTAAATGGCCCCCTGTGTTGCCAGGCAGGTTGGCTACCTCTGCAAGAAAAAGGCGATGATCATCATCAGTACGGCAAGCAGGGAAAAAAACGCCGCACCTGTAGAAAAACCATGCTGTATTGCTTCTTCCTCTTGTTTAATATCCCGAAAGCGGGCCAGTGCTTTCGCGGTATTGGGGGCGGTAATTTCCTCAAACTGCTGTTCATAACCTTGTGCTTTCAGGCGGGCTGCCTCAGGGGCATCCGCTTTCTCCACCACAGCAATCTGGCTGCCTTTTTTTAAGAAAATAAATACCGGCATAGGGCGCTCCGCGCAGGGTAATCATGCCGCCAACCCGTTCTGAGAACGGGCTGGCTGTAACTAACCACAAACCACACCAGCCGCACTGGTGCCACTATTCCTTGCAGATGGAAGGCTGTGCTTTCCAGGAATAGACCAGTTCGTTGTCCTGGTAGTAGTTATAAACTGCCCCATCCGGGAAGAGTGAACGGAAAACTTTCACCCGGTTATCGTTGGAGCAATAGTTTTTGATAATCACTTTCTGCATATTACTGCGCCATTCCTCATTCTTCGTAATACTGGCAGGGAGCCCTTTAATCACGAATTTATAAGTGAACGTGTTTCCTTCCGATGAGACATCCGACATCATGGTGGCATCATCAATTAATAACGGCAGTTGTTTTTTAACTTCTGCCACTACGGATTTCTGCAGTAACTTTGGGTCGTTATCTTTTAACTGATTAAATTCTTCAATTTTTGCTGACGTGGATTGTGCACGTATTTCTGCGAGCCGCTTATCCAGTTCGTTAGCGCCCGGTGCCGTTTTACTGGCCTGCGCTGTAGTGGGTGCTTCTGCGGTATTCGCTTTGTCTTTGGATGCATCATCGCACCCGTTTGCCAGAAGTATTGCCGGGAGAAGGGCGGCTAATGTTGCCCGTTTGATCATCACTGTTGCTCCATAACTGTATGTTATTGTTGTCTCATAATAAGTAATTATATATATAAATCATCTGTTAACATTGTTTATTATTTTACTCCTGCATTTGGCGCAATACAGCCAGCGATGGCGGTGCTTTGTGCCGCAAGAATGTGCTATTCAGCAAAAAACAACGTTGTATTCTCAGCATGAATATTACGTATATGGCAGGCTGATTTTGGTGAGTTGTTTTTTTGTGATTAATCTTGCTTATTCATTATGGAGAGATGACATGAAGGGTATTACTCCGGTGGGGTTACTGGCCATGGTGTTTTGCAGCGTGCCAGCGCTGGCTCAGGATAGTGGAGTGTCGTTCAGCCACAAAAACTGGGAAGTGGTGTGTGATAACACGCTCACCTGCCGGGCAGCAGGTTACAGCCCGGAAGAAGGGCAAGGCGGCTCGGTGCTGTTAACCCGTAAAGCTGGGGCGGGCAGTGCGGTTACCGGCAAAGTGATGCTGGCTGAAGTGGACGAAGGTGAAAGCACACCGGTAGCTCAACTGGCACTGTGGATAAACGGCCAGCCAGCGGGTGCATTAACGCCGACCAAAAACGACGACTGGCAACTTTCACAACAACAAACCCAGCGCCTGGTTGCCGCCATTAAAGGTAGCGGTAAAGTTGAATTTAAGGGCGGGCCGGAACCGTTCGTGATCTCTGGCGATGGCGCTTATGCTGTATTGCTGAAAATGGATGATGTACAAGGGCGCATTGGTACGCCGGGTGCATTAACCAAAAAAGGCGATAAGCCGGAAAGCAGTGTGCTGGCGGCCATTCCGGCACCGGTAATTCAAAAAGTGAAGACGGCCAGCGCTCAGCCTCGCCCGTTAACGGCACCAGAGTTGAAAATACTGAAGCCGCAACTGTTGGCAACGCTTGGGGGAGACGACATGTGCGATAACCTGAGCGACTCGCAAGAGCAGGGCGACAGCCAGATGCCGGGCGACAACGAGGTAACGTTACAGCCTCTGGATAACAGTCACTCCCTGATTTCAGCCCTGTGCTGGCGGGCGGCTTATAACGAGGGTTATGGCTACTGGGTTATCGACAAGTCACTGGCGGGCAAGCCGGTGTTAGTGACGACATCGGGTTCTGATTATACCGATGGCGAAATTTCAGAAAGCCAGAAAGGCCGTGGCATAGGCGATTGCTGGTGGAATGCCAGCTGGGTATGGGATGGCGCTGCTTTCCGTAAAAGCCATGAAGGTGGTACCGGGTCGTGCCGTTACCTGCGCCTGGGCGGTACCTGGGATTTACCGCTCTGGGTGGCACAGGTGAAACCGGTTCAGTGAAGCGCCGCGCTTGCTCATAACAGTGAATTACTCTGAGCGCCCGTTTGTTCTGCTTTTGCGGCCGCTCCACAAGAAAAAGGCCGGTTACCCAGTTGGGTATGCCGGCCTTTTTGCTTTCAGGCTTGCCTGGCTGATGAATATTAACGAGCCAGTAAGGCGAATACCCCCCAGCCCAGGTATTCACGGGTGTATGTTACGTGGCGGAGTGGGGCTTCAGTGAGTTGCGCCCGCACTTCCCCGGCGAAGTCATCACCCGGGTTTTCATCAAGCCAGCGGCGCATTGTCAGCCATTTTGCCGCTTCGTACCTGTCCCAGCCGTCCTGGTCTGCCAGCACCATTTCCACCAGGTCGTAGCCGGATGAACTAAATGAAGCAACCCGTTCCGGCAGTGTGAGAAAGTCGCCTGGTGCAGTGGCGCCACAGGCACGGGCGATGGCTTCAGTGGGCGGCAACAGGCGCCAGTATGGCTCGCCAATCAGCAGCAGGCCGCCCGGCTTCAGGCTTTTCTCCAGTAACGCAAGGGTACCGGCAACACCGCCGCCAATCCAGGTGGCACCAATACAGGCGGCCACATCGCACGGGGCGCTGGCCACAAAGCCACTGGCATCGCTATGAATAAACGTCACTGCATGGCTGACGCCGAGTGCTTCGGCACGCTGCCTTGCCTGCTGGCTGAATAGTGGGCTCATATCCACACCCACGCCGGTAATGGCGTGGTCCCTGGCCCAGGTGCACAGCATTTCGCCTGAGCCACTGCCCAGGTCCAGTACTCTGTCTCCGGGTTGCAGGCGTAATGCCCGGCCAAGAGTGGCATATTTCTCCGGGGTAAAGGGGTTGTGGATCCGGTGAGCGCTTTCACTGATAGTGAAAATACGTGGGATATCCATGGTGCTCTCCTCAGCGGTTGTCCGGTTGGGGGCGAACGTTATTCAGCCCGGTCGTGTTAATACGATAGGGCTGCCCGTTTACGGACTTAATGAGTTTTTTGGTTTTGAGTTTTTTGAAAACAGCAAGTGTGCAGTCGCTCAGCAATAAACCTTCACGGCTGTAACATTCAACTGCGGTAACGCGACCAGCGGTATTACGGGTATGTACAATGCGCCCGCCTTTTGCGAGTACATGCAAAGTCCGTTGTTCCTGACGGGATAAATTCATACTGAAACCTGTTAATCATCATGTGCAAAAACATGCCAACACCCGCAGGTGTTCGCGTAAGGTTTTAGCGCAGCGATAACCAGTGTGGCGTAGAGCCAGCAGGCTGATTATCAGATGATTACATTCTCCAGCATCAAAGCTCCGGTGAGATTGGGTATGAATAAACAGGTGAATATTAACACCTGCTTTTTATATGGGAACAGGGCGAGGTGAATAATGTGAACCCGGTGCGGGAATACTGTGGAGGTGGCAGCTCTGCCTGGATTATAAACGGTGGGGCACCTTGTAATGGTCCATTATCCGGCCCATTAAATACAGGCGCGCTTCTGCTTCGCTGGAAAATAAACCGTGAGTCATTATGGCGTGTTGCGCCACGTTGATAGACATAATAATCAACTGCACAATATCTGCCCGTGTATGGAGCTGGGAAAGAATATCGCTGCAATCCACGTTATCATCATTGTGGCTTTGCCAGCGTAATTTCAGCATCGGAAAAATTTCTGCGGCATTCTGGCGGGCATTTTCCAGAGACATTCCGCCACATTTGCTCAGCGCAATATTGTCAAACTTTAAACGCCAGGAGTCCAGCGCCCGTGCGGCCCTGTGCGACTGCCCATCCAGAGTGCTGGTTTTTTCCTGGGGATTGTTGTCATTATTCAGCCGATAGTTACGCGTCGCCATGATGATGTTCCTTATAGCCGGGCTGTATATAAAACGTGCAGTCCTCCATCAGGAAGATTAGTTCAGTTTGCGGCGTATTTTCGTCGCTGACTTCGCATATCGTGACAGCACTTCAGAAAGCATTTCCCTTAGGGAGATCCCTACACATTATAACGATTTTGGGTTGCCAACAATGGGTAACATAACGTGTCATTTGCGCCCTGATTCTGGCTATAGCCCTACTATTTTTGGTGGGGGGAATGATCTTGCTGTGCCAATGTAGCATTAACCGCGCCGGGGGAACAGGTCTGGAATGAGAGTGTTAACACTAAGCTGTAATGTCCCCTTGGGGGGCGCGTAATGAGCCCTTACTGAAGCCATCAAAAGCTTGTCGAATGTCTCAGGGCGTGAAGCGGACATGGACAGGAAGATGCTGATAATATTTCCGCCAGTGGGTAACTTTATCCAACAGGGGGTACGAATGGAATACCAAACGTCATTGCAGAAAATATTGTCAGATGACCCTGTAAGAATGAAGATCCTACATGCGGTTCGGGCACTGGAGCTCAATGATGGTTGGATTGGAGCGGGATTTGTACGAGACGCTGTCTGGGATCACTTACATGGGTATGGGCTAAGTCCTGTTTCTGGTGATGTAGATGTCGTCTGGTTTGACTGTGATCACTGTAGCCCAGACCATGATAGCTATCCAGAAGGCAGGCTTAGGCAACAGTTACCTTCGCTAAACTGGTCGGTGAAGAATCAAGCCAGAATGCATCAACGTAATGGTGACCATCCCTATACCTCAACGGGAAATGCTTTACTGCACTGGCCTGAAACAGCTACGGCCGTAGCTGTCAGATTGGGGAAGGAAGGTCTCGATATCACTGCACCTTATGGGCTTTCTGACTTATTTGAACTGCGTTTACGACCGACTCCTGCATTTGAACGTGAAAAGTTGGATTGTTTTAAACAACGGGTCATTACAAAGCAATGGTTGGAACGTTATCCCAGGTTACAGCTCATCGTTTCCTTATAACCTCAATATACAAATACCCCGGTTCATGCGGTTCGACTGTATGATTGACAGTCCGCGCCTGACACGAAGTGCACGAACTGACTGAGCAAAAGGTCCACTATGAGCAAGGAGCGGTCCTCGCAATGATTATTTATCTCCTTACTTGATGCCATAATTTGCAGGTAGAGAGCTGACATAATCTGCAATCTCCCCATTGTAATGAGTCGCTATACTTTCAAAGACATCAGCTATATCTTTTCGATTAACTTCATCAAGGGACTGAAGAGTTCCTGCAATACTTTCCTGCATCTCAATGGCTACATCAGGATTAATTAAGTTCTCGTCGGTAAATTCGAGTGCGATAGCTATATCAGCAATGATCTTTACTAATTGTATAGATTGTGAAGACATACGAACCTCTACTTAGTTTTTGACTGGATCCCTGCGCATCAACATAACATGAAGTTATCAACGTCCGCTTCTGGCACTCTGGTGACGTTCGGACCCGGGATCACTCCCCTGGACGCATGGTCCAGATTGACCATTATGATATTTTATGGTTTTGTGAAGATAAGAATAACGACAGAGCCTATAAGGCTCAACTTGAAGATGAGCACTACCATGATCAACCCAGAAATAAAAAATAAGGGCCATGAACCTCCGGATGGTCTACCTCGTTATCGTCTCCTGACTGGTAAGGATGACGCTAAATTTTGTCATCGGATTTCAGAAGCGCTGGCGCTTGGTTATCAACTGTATGGTTCACCCGCCGCGACGTTTAATGGGCAGGATGTGATTGTTGCACAGGCTATCATATGGCCTGAGGCACAACAGAATCAGGGTTCGTAGTAATGGCGTACTGAATCCGTCCGGTGCTGTTTTTCACCGCTGGTGTCTGTCGTAAGGTAATGTCATCACTCATCGCGACACACTTTATCTTTACGCAGGCCTTCTTATTACTTCTGTCTTTCACTGTTTGTCACAAGTGTAAGACGCAATAATCCCCACTCTGTGCTTTAATCTACGAGATATCGTTTACAAATTAAACTACCTATTCTCAATAGCAGAGGGAGGATAACCCCCCTACCTTCGCAGGGTTCCCGTGTCTAGTTATGTGCCCATGATGCGCTTCATAACGTCCGTTTTTGGCCCACAGCGGACCTTTTCGATTTTTTTCTCTGAACGTCGACAGGACATTTCTGTTTCGCACTGAAGGTGCCACTTCTGCTTTGCGTTGACAGGCCTGGAATGAGGGTGAGAGGAAAATAGAGAATACTATCAGTATATTAATCGGTATTTTCTTCATGGCTTGTGGCGCAATGCTTCTGTGTGACCGCTACCGTGCGGCGCGTAAAATCTTACGCGGTACACCATTGCGCAAAATACCCGTTACCCAGTTGCAACCAGGCGCAATGGTATGCTCAGAGCCACAAGTCAGAGCCACAAGAAAAAAGCGTTCTCGGCCATTTTGAAGCGTTATTTTTAATTATTAATATACTGATTTATATGAAAACCTGTGGAAATTCTGTCTTCCAGACCACTCATTGCTGCTAAAAAAGTAAGCGCAAACAAGGAAAGAACAGACCGTTTATCTCCCGGAATGTTTGCGCTTACATATTCAGAAAACAGGTGGGTTATGCGGGCTCTGTGGCTGGCTCTGGCAGTGTGGCGAGCATCTCCGCCAGTGAACAGTAACGCCCGGCAGCGCCGTGAAATTCTGGCTGGTGGCAGGCTGGCGTGACCATACATACTGGCATTCCGGCAGCCTGTGCAGCCCGGAAGCCATTCAGGCTGTCTTCCACCACCAGGCACTCTGCGGCGGGCAGTGAAAGTTTGCGTGCGGTAGAGAGGTAAACTGCCGGGTCTGGTTTACCGCGCGGTTCGTCATCAGCACTGGAAACCACTTCAAAATAGTGGCGCAGTTGCAGTTTATCGAACACGGCATCAATAACCTGGTGTGAAGATGAAGTGGCTAAAGCGATACGGTAGTTGCTTTGCTGTAAGGTGTGTAATACTGCTCCGACACCCGGCAAAGGCTTACCGTTTGCCGTAATGGATGTGGTGACATGGTGCAAAATGGCCTGTTCCAGTTGCCCGGGCTGGGTGGGCAAGTTGAAATGCTGGCACCACAACCTGGCGATTTCATCCAGCCGCTTGCCTTTTGTCAGGGCTTCGCATTGCGCCACCGTGGCCTGAACCTGGCAGGCAGCCAGTGCCGTGATTTGCGCCTGTTGCCAGAACGGTTCAGAATCAATAATCACACCATCCATATCAAAAATAACCGCTTTCACCTTCATTTTTACTTCTCCTGCAGGCTGGCGGTTGCCCGCCAGCCTGGTTGCTTACGACAATTGCGCACTTTCTGCCGCACATTCCGGTTTAGTGCTAAAACCGGGCTGTTCAACGTGAATGAATGGGCAGATGAAAAACGCGACGATATACAGCACGGTGTAGGCAATCACTACACCAATGGTGCTGAAGTGGGGCAGCAGCAGCACGGCAATGGCCGGGGCCAGGAAGTTGGATGTCCCGGCAGATAAGTTATAAACCGAAATAGCCGCGCCTTTGTGCCTGGGCTCCAGCGCCGGGAATACCGCCGCCATGGGAACAAATGCCGCCACAAAAATGCCCAGTGCGATTGCCGGAATTAACGCCATGGCAAAGTTATGCCCAAAATGCTGAGGGATGTAATAAAACGCCAGGCTGGAGAGCGCCATACCAATGCACCCGAACCAGCGCACCACTTTTATCCAGCCCAATTTTTCGGACACAACGCCCCAGAACACGTTGGAGAATATTGTGGTAAAGAAAAAGACGGCCCAGACCTGGAGCCATTCAGACGTAGTGAAGCCAAGTTGGTCGACAAACATCATTGGCATGATGACGGCAAAACCAAACAGCGACAGCGTATTGATAATCCGCACCATGCAGGACAGCATAATATTGCGGTTACTGTAAATCAGCGTGACTGCCCGGGTGAGCTCACTGAGTTTCTCACGCGTGGTGAGGTTTTGCATATGGCGTGGTGTGGCAATATGGCGCAGAGATATCTGTGCGATAACCCCGCCAGTGATACAAAACGCCAGCGCCAGCCACAATGTCCCCAGTTCGCCAATATGCGGGATGGTGAAGCTCGGAATATAACTGCCAAACACACCAATACCAATGGAATACACCGCCCAGAACCAGCCAATGGCTGAGCTGGCGCTGTCGCTCTTCACGTTATGAATAATGGCGACAATAAACGAATACAGGAACAGGGGATAAGCGAAACCACGAATACCGTAGAACAGCAGGATCATGGCGTAATTTGCGTGCCCCAGGCCAAACACCAGAAACAGAACATGGAAAATACACCACATCAAAAAGCCAATCAGCATGGTTTTTTGCGGGGTAATAATTTCAGCCACCACGCCAGACACCCACGCGGCAAGCGCGGCTGCAAGGCCATAGAGAGTAAATGCCAAAGAGGCTTCGGCGGGTGAAAAGCCTAATTCTTTAATGTAGTGGGATAAAAACGCCAGTTCGAAACCATCTCCCGTCATGAAGAAGGCGATAGCGATATAGCCCCATATCAGGTTCAGAGGCAATCCCAGCCACTGCTTGTTGGTTACAGACATAATGACCTCGTATTCAGGGTACAGTGGAACCGCTCCGGCACAGAGCCGGAGGGTTTTGTTATAAAAATGAATGAGTACGGTAAGTAATGTCGTTTTGGTACAGAGCAGCGAATTGTTTATAGCGTTCCATTAGTGCCAGGTGGCGCTCGGGGTTCGCTTGCCAGGTTTTGTAGATTTCGGGTTTGCTGCACACTTCGCCCATTGGTCTTCCTGCCGCAAGGCAGGCCAGCCGTGCTGCTCCCAGTGCCCCGCCTGTTTCACCACCTTTGTGGGTGATAACGGGCATGGCGAGAATGTCTGCCAGCAGTTGTGCCCAGAACGGGCTGCGGGCACCGCCGCCAACTAATGAGCACTGCGTAATATCGGTGCCGCTTTCCTGCAGCACTCGCAGGCCGTCGGCAATCCCGAAGCTTACGCCTTCCAGAACGGCATAGCCCATTTGCGCGCGCAGGCTGGTGTGAGTTAACCCCCAGAACAGGCCGCGTGCGTTCGGGTCGTTATGGGGTGTGCGCTCGCCAGAAAGGTAAGGCAGGAACAGTGGCGCATGGGCTTTCTCGCTGTCGCTTAACTGTTCTATTTCTTCCAGCAGTGCCGTTTCGGTGGTGCCCGTCAGGCGGCAAAACCACTGCAGGCAACTGGCTGCACTCAGCATCACGCTCATCTGGTGCCATAAATTGGGCAGCACATGGCAAAAGGCGTGTACCGCCGATTCCGGTGCGGGGCGGTAGGCGTCGGTTACAACAAACAACACGCCGGAAGTACCCAAAGAGATAAATGCATCACCCGGGGAGACCGCGCCAACACCAATTGCGCTAACTGCGTTATCGCCACCACCACCGGCGACCACCACTGAAGCATTCAGCCCCCAGCGTTGTGCTACGTCTGGTGCCAGTGTTGCCGACACCGCACAACCTTCCACCAGTTCCGGCATATTGCTGCGCGACAACCCACATTTCTCCAGCAGAGTATCTGACCAGTCTCGTTTTGCCACATCCAGCCACAGAGTGCCTGCGGCATCAGACATATCGGAGACTTTCTTGCCCGTCATTTTGAAGCGCAGGTAATCTTTCGGCAGCAGCACGGTTGCTGTGCGGTTAAAGTTGTCGCTTTCATGGCGACGCACCCAAAGCAGCTTGGGTGCGGTAAACCCCGGCATCGCCAGGTTACCGGCAATGGCGTGGAGTTCCGGCGCGATTTCTTCCAGCTCTGCGCACTCCTGTGCACAGCGGGTGTCGTTCCATAAAATCGCTGGCCGAATCACTTCGCCCTGGTTATCCAGCAGCACTGCGCCATGCATTTGCCCGGATAAACCAATCGATTTAATGGCCGACCAGTGCTGGCCGCATTTCTCTTTCAGTGTCGCCATTAAATAATCTGTGGCTTCCCACCAGGCCTGGGGAGATTGTTCAGACCAGTGCGGGTGTGGCCGCTGGATGCTCAGTGGCGCACTGTGGGTGGCAACAACATGGTAGTTGTCGTCAATGACCAGTGCTTTCACTTCGGATGTGCCAAGATCAATGCCTAAGTACATAGTCATTCCTCACTGAATCAGTGTGTATACAGCGGCAATTTTCGCGCGCAGCAGAGCAGCGAAGTCTGCGCGTGAGGCCAGTTCACCAAACAGTGCCTGGTTGCTGGCATAAACAGTAATGGGGTCGGCCGCGTTGAACATGGCATGAACGGCGGGTGCATCCAGAATGCCGTCCTGGTATTCATAAGGCAGGGCACCGTTGTGCCATTGCTCCATAAACACGAAGAACAGGGCAGGCAGCATCGCGGTGGCATCCGGAGTGGCGCCACGCTGGTAACATTCCAGCAGCGTTGGCGTGATCATCGCCGGGATTTTTGAGAAACCATCTGCGGCAACACGCTGGTTGGTATCCTGAATATACGGGTTGGTAAAGCGGTTAAGCACCACATCGCGGTAGCTGGCAAGGTCAATACCGTTATCGCCAAGGCAGGGAATGACATCTTCGGTGACATAACGGTTTGCAATGGCATAGATAAAATCGGTCTGGGTGCTTTCATGGATATATTGCTGGCCGATTAACGTGCCCGCCCAGGCAATACAGCTGTGGGATGAGTTAAGAATACGGATTTTGGCTTCTTCATAAGGAATCACAGAAGACACCAGTTCTACACCGGCGTTTTCCAGCGCAGGCCGGGCATCGCGGAAGTTATCTTCCACCACCCACTGAATAAAGGTTTCACCCATTACCGGGGCTTTGTCATCAATACCGGTTTTTTCTTTGATACGGGCTGGCAGGTCTGGCGCCGGGCGTGGTGTGATACGGTCCACCATGGTATTCGGGCTGGTGGTGTTGGCTGTCATCCAGTCAATCACGGCCTGTTTGCCCGTCTGTTGTAAAAATTCGATTAACCCGCCATGAAAGCGCTCGCCATTATGGCGGACGTTATCGCAGCACAGCAGGGTTAACGGGCCCGCCTGCGCTGCCATGCGCGCTTCAAGAATGCGGGTAATGGTGCCGTAAATTGTCTTGCAGGCGCCTTTCAGGTCTGCCGCCAAATCCGGGTTGCTGGTATCCAGTTGGTGCCGGGTATTCAGGTAATACCCGCCTTCTGTGACTGTAAATGCAATCACTTTGGTTTCTGGTTTAGCCCCTTCGTCAATCAGTGGCTGAAGGTTTTCCTGCCAGGGGATGAGCTTCTGAATTGAAGTGATTTCTTCGTATTTTCTTTCCCCTTCCGGGCTGACGGTTTCCAGGACATAACGGCCATTCTGTGCTTTCAGTGCCTGAAGAACGTTTTCTGAATCAGGGCGGATGTTCCCGGCGGCAATATGCCAGCGGTTATCGCCTGAGGCAATCAGGCTGTGCAGGTACCAGGCCTGATGTGCACGATGAAAAGAACCCAAACCGATATGAAGCCATGTGAATTGATTGTTCATGCTCTGTTCTCCATTAAGGTGTGGGCACACTCTATGTAATCATTTGATCAAATGTAGAGCTATAGATCACAAAAGAGCAAAAGACCGACAAAAATACAAATGACCAATAATGTGCATCTAATTGTGACAAGGGTACTTGCTTCACTATGATCTTCCCGCCAGAATGCGGGTATTGCCGGGGTAAAGTGCCCGCAGGCGCAGGAATAAGGCAGGGAAAAGTGAGTAAAGAAGATGATGCCAGGCTGGATCAAAAAGTGCGTGCGGCATGGATGTATTACATTGCCGGGCAGAATCAGAGTGAAATCGCTACCCGCCTGGGTACCTCCAGGCCAGTTGTACAACGCCTGATCGCGGCGGCGAAAGAAGAAGGGATTGTTTCAATTGGTTTGCATCACCCGGTGGCGAACTGCCTTGATTATGCGCAGTTGTTGCAGGAAAAGTACCAGTTGCATGAATGTAATATTGTGCCGGTCTACAGCGAAGACAGTATTCTCGATAGCGTGGCATTTGGCTGTTACCAGGTGATGTCCCGTTTTCTGCGAGCCGATACACCGAAAATCATTGGCATTGGCTCAGGGTTTACCCTGAAAAAAACCATTCAGCGCATCGATTTTAATTGTAAGAACGCCCGCTGTGTGGCGTTGATTAGTGCTATGGATGAAAACGGCCAGTGTAATTACTACGACGACGTTCCTCTGTTATTAGCGCGTAAACTGGAAGCCAAATATTCTCAGTGGCCGGCACCACGCTATGCACAAACTAATGATGAACACGCCATGTGGTGCTCCAGCCGCTTGTTTAATAACGTGAGTGAGTTAGCCAACCAGGCGGATGTGATTTTTGTTGGTGTGGGGCCTTTAGGTGAGCAAAGCCCCATTTATAAAGACGGGTTTATTAACCGGGCGCAACTGGATGAATTAACTGCACTGGGCTCTGTCGGCGAGATCCTGGGGCGGTTTATTGATGCCAGCGGTAACGTTGTTAACAGCGAAATCAACCAGTTGATAACCAGTTATGATATTCGTAAAAATCCCTGCCCACGTATTGGTGTGGCCTGCGGCGATTACAAACGCCCGGCGATTTTAGCCGCGTTAAAAGGGGGCTGGATTAACAGCCTGGTTACCGATGAGCATACCGCCCGCTGGTTGTTGACGCGCTGAGTGCCATTGTTTGCACCACTTTTTTTGTGCTACCAGGTTGGTGTTTATGGTGCCTGTTTTCGCTATTACATCTGGCAATTTTCGCGCCTTATTATCCCGGTAAAAATAAACAGGTGCCTTAATGGCACCTTAGACTGATGAAAAAGAAGGGAAAAGCGTGGTTTTCCCTTCTTTTTAGTTAGCAGCCGAAAATCAATGAATTGATTTTCCTGGTTTTTTATTAGGTGACATCCTTTCTTTCTGTGCGGACATGAGGTTTGTCATCAGACTCAGGTGCCTTAATGGCACCTCCTGAAAGCAAAAAATGAGGTGGTGTTCACAAATTTGTCATCTCACCTTTTGGCTATTACTCGCCTCGCTCCCTGTTCAATTCAGCTTTTTCATTTATTCAATAACTCACTGTATTTTCATAATAAAAATATATGATTTCTGCTGTTTGTTAAATCTTTAATGTGACTGAGTCCACAAAAAAACATTAACAAAACAGGTTGTCAATGTTCTGTATGGATTCATTTATCCAGTTTTTGAGATCTCCGTTGCAAATAAAGGGCTTGCAGCCAGGGAAAAATATGGGTGTCGCAAGCAATAAGGGCAAATGATGAAAATCGGTATTGTCGTAAGTGGCGGAGATGTTTCCGGGATAAATAACTTTATTTTCCAGGTGGCCAGGCTGGCGCAGGCTGATATTACGCTATTTAATGGTGGAATTTCTGGCTTATTGGAGAAAAAACACCACGAGATTTCATGGCGTGAACTGGTAGATTTCTCTATCTCATCAATGCCGGTAATCACATCCGGGAGGACGTCGAAAAAATTAATACGCTCTGAGTACAGTGAAATCAGTAAAAAACTTAAGTCACTCCATATTGATATATTAATCATGGCAGGTGGTGATGGTTCTTTACAATTTCTGAATACCCTTAGTGAATTTGGTGTTAATTGTTTTGGTGTGGGTATGACGATTGATAATGATGTATTCGGCAGTGACTACACGATTGGTTTCTCAACTGCCTGTGAACAAATCCGTCAGGAAGTATCCAAATTACGTAATACCGGCAGAGCATTACCTGGGCGAGTATTTATGATTGAAGTTCTCGGTGGGTACTGTGGCGAACTGACTTTGCAGGCGGCTATTAAGAGTAATGCCGATATAGCGTTAATTCCTGAAAGGCAGCTGCCAGTGGCTGAACTGGTATCAAGGATCCAGCATAAGCTGGCTGAACAAAATAGTGTCATCATCCTGTGCTCAGAAGGCTACACAAAGGAGTATTCGCCCGGCTTTCAGGGGGCGATAGACACTATGATAAAACAACTGGAGCCACAAATAGGTGTGCGTATCCGTAAGACCATTTTGGGTTTTGGCTTACGCAGTGGCGAGCCAAGTTGCGAGGAAATTTATCAGGGAACGATTATGGCCAGTGAAATTGTTCGTTGTATTCAGTCTGGAATGCGTAATAAAGCCATTGTTATTAATTCGAGTAATAAACCTATTCCCATTGATTTAATTAGTATGCAAAAACGCCTGGTCGATACTGAAGGGCATCATTATAAACTTGCAAGGCAGCTCAATATCCTTTGAGGAGACCCTACATGTTAAAAGTACTTTGCGTATGTGGCTGCGGCCTCGGCTCAAGCTTTGCCATTGAAATGACTGCGAAAGCTGTTCTTAAAAAACTGGAGATCCCTGCTCAAATTGAACACACCACAGTATCTGAAGCGGGAGCATTTAAATCAGATATTATCTTAACCTCTAAAACATTTGCAGATATTTTAACAGCCGACGCCAGTGAAGAAGAGGCTAAACGCGTTATTATTCTGAACAAATTAACTGATAAAGAGGAAATAGAAACAAAAATAGTTGCCTTTATGAAAGCACAAAATTTAATGGTGGTTAATCATGAATAGTGTTATTTCATTTATTGTAAAAGATTTACTTGGCCAGGCATCTATCCTGGTGGCATTTATTGCCATGCTCGGGTTGATTCTGCAAAAAAAATCACCAGGGAAAATAGCAGAGGGTACATTTAAAACGCTGCTGGGCTTTCTGATAATGATGGCAGGCATCAACATTATAGTCGCCACGCTGACTTTCCTGAACGACATTTTTACCCATGGTTTCGGCATGAAAGGGTATATCACCGATGTGGCAGCGATAGCCGGGCTGGCAAACCGCGAGCTGGGGTCCGAAGTGGCGTTAACGCTGATGGTGATATTTGCCGTCAATATCCTGGTGGCGCGTCTTTCACCCTTTAAGTACATCTTCCTGACCGGGCAGGCACTGCTCTGGATGGCAACTATCGGCACCGTTATTGGCTATAAAGCGGGCCTGACAGGTTTACCCCTGATCCTGACTGGTGGTGTTTTTGGCGGGGTCATGGCAGTGCTGATGCCTGCGCTGGCGCAACCTGTAGTACGGCGAATTACCGGTTCGGATGACGTCGCTCTGGGGCATTTTTGTACCATTGGCTACCTGGTTCAGGCGGCGGTGGCAAAGGTTGTTGGCAAAGGCTCCCGCTCAACTGAAGACCTGGTGCTGCCGGATAATTTCAAGTTCCTGCAAGATACCTATTTGTCTATGGCGGTGGTGATGGTGCCCATGTACCTGATCCCGGCACTGGCGGCAGGCCCTGCATATATTGCCCAGTTTGCTGGCGGTATGAACTACCTGATGTACGCGTTTATGCAATCTATCCAGTTTGTCGCTGGTGTCTTTGTTCTCTATAGCGGTGTGCGTTTACTGCTTAATGAACTGGTGCCCGCATTCAGGGGAATTGCCATGCGTATTGTGCCGGACGCTAAACCCGCTCTGGATTGTCCGGTTCTCTTTCCCTATGCCCCCAATGCAGTGATAGTGGGCTTTCTGGCAACAACAGTGGGTTCTATTATCGGCATGCTGGTCTTCCCGATGTTCGGGATGGCGATGATTCTTCCCGGGTTATTGACGAACTTTTTTGCAGGTGGGACCGCTGGTGTTTTTGGCAATGCGCTGGGAGGGCGGCGTGGAGCCATGATTGGTGGTGTTGTCCATGGCCTGTTTATCACTTTCCTGCCGTCTGTGCTGGTGCCGATGCTGGAAAGTTACGGTTTTAATGGCGTCACATTCAGTGACTCAGATGTGATCAGTTCTGGCCTGGTGCTGGGGCATGCATTCCAAAATAACTGGTTATTTGTTGCCTTATTTATTGTGTTTGTTGCCGCCCTTGCCTGGTTTGTAAATGGTAAGTCTGTTAATCCTAAAGGGGAGAAAGGTCATGAGCCTGCTTAATTTCAACGATATTTTACGTATTGCTCAGGAACGACAATTTAAGGCAATTGGTTCATTTAACTTACATTGTATTGAAATGCTGCCTGCCTATTTCCGGGCTGCAAAAAAAACGAACAGTCCGTTAATGATTCAGATATCTACCGGAACAGCACAATATTTGGGTTATAAATTGCTGGTGGATTCTGTTTGCTCTCTGGCGGAAAGTGAGAATGTGCCAACTTGCCTGCACCTGGACCACTGCACGGATATTAACGCGATTGAAACAGCGATGAATGCCGGTTTTACATCTGTGATGTATGACGGTTCCCATCTTAGTATTGATGACAACATTGCGAATACGCGTATTGTGGTGGAAATGGCTCGCCCGAAAAATATCACAGTAGAAGGTGAGTTGGGAGCGATTGGTGGCTCGGAAGATGGCAAAGCCGTGGCAGATGAAGACATCACCATTACTACCGTGGAAGATGCTGTGCGCTTTGTGCATGAAACGCAGGTTGATATGCTGGCGGTCTCTGTTGGCACGGTACATGGCCTGTATACGGGTAAAGCGCAAATTCGCCATGAACGGTTAACTGCAATCAGTAAAGCAACTGGCACGCCGCTGGTATTACATGGCGGGACGGGTGTCAGCGATGAAGATATGCGCCTGGCGGTGACCGAAGGGATTAATAAAGTGAATGTGGGTACAGAAATGAATGTCCAGTGGGTAGGGCAATGTAAAACCACGTTTGAAAAAGGAAAAGTGAATGACAGTGTGCGGAAGTTTTTAATTCCGGCAAACGAAGCCGTTACGCAGGTATTAATGGAAAAGATCGCACTGTTTAAATAAATACCCCTTATTCTTTTGTTTTTATCACTCACCCTGGTGCCCCGGCACCCGTCGGGGCTGGAGTCGGCTATGTTTAATTCGCTAAAAGCATTATGGCAAAAAGCGCCAGTGAACCAGGAAGATAATAATCAGCAGGCACAACAGTTGTCTGAACAAATAGCTCTGCTGGAGCAATCTCTGGCACAACAGCCAGATAATGCTGAAACACAGAAAGCATTAATGCTTGAGTACAACCGTGCACTACGTGCCTATGCCGCAAGCCCTGTTTATCGGCCACAGGTGGAGACGTTGTTTACACGAATTGATGAACTGCGAAATATTATTCGCCGTAATATTTAGGGAGTGCGCATGTCCATTAAAGATTTGTTGCTGGAAGCAGATGCTATCCAGGTCGGTGTAGATATTGATAACTGGCAGGATGTGATTCGCCGGGCTGCCAGCCCATTAGTGAATAAAGGTTTTATTTCACACAATTATGGTGAAGCCGTAATCAAAAATACGCTCGAACACGGCGCGTATTATGTTTTTGATGAAGGTATTGCGATACCTCATGCCCGCCCTGAAAACGGTGTTTCCCGCACCTGTTTTAGTCTGGTGTTACTTAAAAACCCGGTCAGTTTTGCCGGAAGTGGCGCGGCAGATATTGTTATTTTATTTGGTGCTCAGGATAGCAATACGCATATTGAAGAGGGGATTCGCGCAATTGTCGATTTACTGGATAACGATGTCCGGTTGTCCAGCCTGCGGGCAGCGCGCAGCAAAGAGGAGGTGGCAGCATTGCTATGAAACAGTTACTTAGTGCTGAACAAAAAACCGTCATTCTGGTTAATGGTATTCCGGCATCAGGAAAAAGTACCGTCACCCAGGTGCTTTCACAGCAATTCGGCCTGCCCTCACTGACGCTGGATGGTATCAAAGAGCCTTTTATGGCGCAGTTCCCGGCCATAGATCGCCAGCTTAACCGCCAGCTTGGGTGCGCGGCTTATGCCGCTATCTGGTCAGTTATTGCTACGGCACCAGCAAACTGTATCTGGCTGGTTGATGCCTGGTTTGGGTTTCAGCCCCGTGAGCAACTCCAGGTTTTTTTGCAACAGGCCCGGGTACGCGAAGTGCTGGAAATCTGGAATCAGGTTTCACCGGAGCTGGCTGTATCACGCTATGCCCGGCGGCTTGAGCAACGTAAACCGGGCCACCCGGGAGAAGAGTATTTGCCAGAACTGGCTTTGTTAGCGCAATCTGCCCGTCCAATGAGCCTCGGCCCGGTGTACACATTTGAGCAGGATGAAGACGGTGGTGATTCAGGGGCACTTTTTAACTGGGTTACGCACCATATAGCCAGTGGAGCATTGGTTGAGTGAGTGCACTGGCAGGGGCAGTCAGGCGTATTTTTACCATAGCGCCTGGCTTGTTCATATTGTTGTTTACCTGGCTCGTTGGGGAGACGGTTTACCATGAATAAATTGATTACGTTATGTGAACGGCCTTGCGTGTTTATTTAATCGTATATTCAGTTAATACAAGCATTAATTAACCAGTGCAATTGTAATTAATTTTGCTATCCGGAAGTGCATTCCGGTTATAAAAAAACAGGAAATCCACCACAGTTTGTAATTTTATTTCGCCATACCTGTTTGTTCTGTTGTTTTCACTCCGGCATTCCGGTTTATTACGCTGCGTAGCATTCGTATCAACCGATACTGTGCCTTACACAACATACCCGCATATTGACTTATTAAGGACAGCTCTATGTTTAAAGGACTGGTTAGCGCAGCACTCTTACTGGCATGCTCTGCAACAGCGTTCGCCACCCAAATCAGTGGCGTTACGGCTTCTGGTTTTGATGAAAAGAACGGCCACAAGCCTGAATTTATGCTGGATGGTAACGCTAAAACCCGGTGGGCCGTAAGTGGTAAAGGGAACTGGGCTGTGTTCCAGTTAGCCGATGAAACGGAGATTCATAATATTGTTCTGCATACTTTTAAACCAGCAGAGCGGCGGCTTAAGTTTGATTTGCTGGTTTCGCAGGATAACCAGGACTGGGTCACACTGGCACAAGGGGTTCAGACATCGACGGTGTCACTGCATGGCGAGAAATTTGTGGTTAATCCGGTTAAAGCTCGCTGGATAAAACTGCAGGTTCATGGCACAGATATCAACTCATGGAGTTCGTTACACCAGGTCGCTGTAAATAGCGATGAAGCGTTGCCAGAAACCATGCTGAATTAACACCTGCCGGTGGTGAACCGGAAAGGCTTCAGAAAAGTACCGTTGTGCATAGAATGCCGGGTCGTCATAATGGCTACCCGGCATTTCACAGCAAAACAGCGAAGTCGGGCTGGTGTTGATTGCGAACCTGCAACAGTTCCTGTCGCAGCCGGGTAAAGGTTTTGCTCTTATTGCGTCCCCGTGTTTTGTCTGAACAAAAAGGAAAACCGCCATGTTAGTGTTTAACTGCACCAAAACGGCAGCGGAGTTTTTTACTGTGACACGTCAGGGTAAAAAACAGTCGCCGCTGGAAAAACCACCAACACCGGCGATTATTGATACTCAGCACGAAAACCTGCCCGTCAGTTCATGGCTGGTGCATGCCATTAAGGTTCAGCGTAAAAATGTGTTAATCGCCATGCATGTACATACTCGCTACGCTATGGTGTTTACTGGCCTGCAAAAAGGTAACTACGCTGAATTTTCCAGGCAGTGGCTGGAGCGGCTGTTTAATAACATGCAGTTCTTCGGTAAACAATTTGAGCTGTGCGATGAAACCAGCTTCCATACGATGGTTGAGCAATTTATTCGCCAGAACCCAAACCCCTGTTTCTGCCAGCGCGGCGACAGAAGCGTTCAGAGCCATATTTCTGATGTCGTGTGGAACATTGAATATCTGGCTGATGAAACGGGCGGGTTGCCTGAAGACCTGGTGCAGGCGTCATTATTTGATGAGTCGATAAACAGCACACTGCGCTCCACTAAAACGCATAAAGACTATTTCCACCCCGATGAAGAGATGTTTCTTGAGTGGATAAGCCAGTATGGCAAACTGGACCGCAGTGAAGAGCCGCAGGTTCGGGAGTATTTCCGCGCCCTGCGCCTGCAAATGCCGCCTTTATTACCAGTCCCAGAACACCAGGATGAAATGCAGGGCATAACAGAGACAGTGTTGCGGAATAATTTTGAAGGTAAGCCTGCGCGTGTGGATAACGTGATTGATTTTCAGCAGGCCAGAGCCAATAAAAAGAGCAAGTAACTGCATGGTAATCAATTACCTGAAGTAAGTTCGGGTTGAACTGAGCGCACCCCGTATCACGAGCCAAACTGAAGTTGAAACCATGTTTCGTTACATAGTGTTTAGTTGCTCTATTGGTAATGGCGATGCGCACCTAAAGAACTTTGCTTTGCAGTACTCGCCTGATACGCCACAGATTTTTGTTTCACCACCATTTGATATCACTCATACGCTTATCTACGACACCATAGATAACAAGATGGCGCTTAAGCTCGCAAGCAGTAAGGCGTTCACCGATAAATCCCATTTGCTGAAGTTGGCTGAGGGAAAAGAGTTTCGCATCAGAAAGTATGAATTTATTTAATTCATTTAATTCATGCCATATTAACTGGAGACGCCAGCAGTCACCTGCCCGACCGGACTATGCTCCATTGCTGGCATAACGACAGTCGAATAAAAACGCTGGTATGGCAAAACGTACTGCTGGGTGGTGTTTATTAACAGGGGATAATCTTACAGGTGAAATTGCAACCAGAATCCGTGGGTTGAATAAGCTGAATTGTTTCAGCTATTGGGCTTTTTTTAAAGCGATTCTGGCTCAGTTATGCTTGCCGGGGAATAACCAGATTATTCATTATTGGGCGGCTGATTAATATATTTCCCCAGGTAGTGAACCAGCATAAAGTGACTTTATGGCAAAGTAAAGTGTGCCATTAGCTGGAACACCTTCAATGGTGGGTTTCTGCCAGTGGCAATGGCACAGGCGGGGTGGCATGCAGTGCGTTTAAGAACAGGGTTACCGCGTTCTCAATCACTAAAGGGGTGCCAGTGATATTTTTGGTATAGAAAGAGATTGCCAATTTTTCAGTGGTTGCTTTAGTAATATGCACAAAATAATACTCGGCTAAACCATAACTGGCTTTCAGAATTGCGTCTTTGTCGTACTGGGTTTTATCCAGTAACAGAGTAAAATACTCACCCAGTGAGTTAGAACCTTTTACTACAGTTTCCATTGTCAAAACCTCACATTAAGCCCATCGCTAAGTTGCCTTGCAACGTAGTGCGGCTGAGAAGCAAACCTGAGCCGGGAAAATCTAAATAGTTGTTTGTGATATTTCTCCGCGTTTTGGGTGGTGTGCATTTTGATTTAAATCACTATGTTGTTAATTAAGCACTGCACCGGTGTTATTGGCTTTTATAGTATATTTTTTAAACGAAAAAAATTCCTGTGTATCATGCTGAGTATGGTTCTCTTTCTGGTTGCTTTTCTTATGGTGGGAATCAGTTGCAGCATTATCTGCCATATAAATATTGTGCTGCCTGGTGGGGATAATCAGCGCGGGTTGGCCGTTATACGGTTCAGGGGTGTTGCTTCCCGGGTAAACGGGAAGCAACAAAGGAAGGGTTAGTTTAATTCAGGCCAGTAAGCTTTATTCGCCTCAATAAGGTCATCGAGAATCGCTTTGGCGACACTGGCGCTGGGCACCGTTTTCGACAGGGTTATTGCCTGCCACAATTTTTGGTAGGAATGCTCTTCCCAGGCATCCACCACCAGTTTTTCAACCGCCACCTGCTGGCTCATCATTCCCTTTTGGAAATGCGGAATCTCGCCTACGGTAAGGGGCTCCGGACCATTCTTCCCAACCAGACAGGGGATCTCCACCATGGCATCGGCATCAAAGTTGGCAATGGCGCCGTTGTTGGGAACAATCAGCAACATGCGTTCCTGGGTGTTGAACGCAATGGCGGCAGCCAGGTCAACAATGTAAGAAGCATGCTCGTCGATTTCCAGTTCTCCCGCGCTGGCGTTCCCGGCTTCAATAATGGCCCGGCAGGCACCAAACACCTGTTTTTCACGGTGGTCCATTACTTCGTTTGCCCGTGTTCTTTCCGGGTTGGAGTGGGCCACCACATAATCCGGGAACAGGTAATACTTCAGATAGGTGTTGGGCAGGGTTGCGCTGTCCAGCGCCTGAACATCTTTCGCTTTGGCGAAGGTATCGTTCCAGCTGGCTTCGGTATGGGTATCTTTTGCCGGGGGAACATAGCCGTGTTGTGCCACATAGGCTTTCAACTGTGGCATTAAATCGTTGCCGGCCAGGTCTTCTATCTGTGTCCACCAGCCGAAGTGGTTCAGGCCATAGTAGCGTACACGCATCTGTTTGCGGTCTTTGAGCCCAACAATTTGCGCCATGCGCCCTTCAATGCCGATTGGCATGTCGCAAATATTAAGGATTTTTGCATGCGGGCGCAGTCTGCGGGTGGCTTCAGCAACAATGGCGGCCGGGTTGGAGTAATTCAGCATCCAGGCATTGGGGGAGTATTGCTCCATGTAATCCACCAGTTCCAGTACGCCGCCAATAGAGCGCATGCCGTAGGCAATCCCACCCGGGCCACAGGTTTCCTGGCCCAGAACACCATGGCGCAGGGGGATTTTTTCATCCTGCTCACGCATTGGGTATTTACCCACGCGGATATGTGCCATCACAAAGTCCACGTCAGTAAAGGCTTCTTTTGGGTCGGTGGTGTAGCTGAATGCAATATCAGGCGCCTGCTCCTGCAGAATAATTTTGCAGGCTTCGGCGATAACTTCCTGGCGTGCGCCATCGTTGTCATAGAATTTCAGCGCGCGTAATGGGAAACGGTCCTGGTTCGCCAGCAACATGAGCACAATGCCTGGGGTAAAAGTGCTGCCGCCTCCGGCGATTACCACTGAAAATTTATTAGTCATACTGCCTCCGTCATGGTGTTGGATTCATTCGTTAAAGGGTTGTTCATCAGGCTTTCCAGTTGCTCCCGCACCTGCGGAACATGCAGCCCGACAATCACCTGGATACTGTTGCCATGGCGTACCACGCCATGAGCACCAAGGGCTTTGAAAACGTCGTCACTTTGGGTTTGCGCTATATCTACCAGGGCAATGCGCAGGCGGGTGGCGCAGTTATTGATGCTGTCGATATTGGCGGCTCCGCCCAGCGCTTCCAGGAACCCAAGCGCCTGGCCGGTACGGGTATCTCTGGTGGCAGGGGCCGGGTTTTTACCGCGGGCTGCCTGGTAGTCGGCCTTGCTGTACAGGCGCACTTCACTGTCTTCGCGCCCTGGAGTTTTCAGGTTGAGCCGCAGAATCAGAGTGCGGAACACCACAAAGTAAAGTGCGGTGAAGCACAGGCCGATACCTATCTGGGTGAACATCATGCCGCTGTGGTGGTGGAACATGGGGATCCAGTTCTGGGGTAAAAACTGATCCAGTAAGCCGCCGCCAAAGTTGCCAACCACGCCACACAGGTACATCACCGTTGCCATGCTGGCAGCCAGCACAGCATGTACAGCGAACAGCAACGGGGAGATAAACAGGAAGGTAAATTCCAGTGGTTCGGTAATGCCCACCAGAACGGCGGTGAGTGTGGCCGGGATCAGCAGCCCGGCGACTTTTACCCGGTTTTCGGGCGCGGCGGTGAAATAGAGTGCCAGGGCAATCCCCACAGAGCCAAACACCTTGGAGTTACCGTGTAAGGCAAAACCCCCTTCAGGAAACAGCACTTTCAACGGTTCGCTGCTGTTGCTGAATGCCTGTAAATGTTGTGCCCAGTAAACCTGAATACCGCCCTCGACTGCTGCCGGGCCAAAGATAAACGGGCCATAGATAAAGTGGTGTAAGCCGGTAGGGATCAGAATACGTTCCAGAAAGGTATAGATCCACACGCCAGTGGCACCAGCAGTGCGTAAAAATGCCTGTAATGATTCAATACCCATCTGGATTTTCGGCCAGCCCAGTAATGTTAGCCAGGCACAAGGGATCATGACCAGAAATGCAATAATCACAACAAATGATGTGCCCTGAAAAATTCCCAGGAAAACAGGTAAGGGTTTATCAAAAAAGCGGTTATGTAATGCTGTAACTATGCCAGATATTGCAATTGCGCCAATAATACTGGTGTCGAGAGTTTTTATTCCGGCTATCAGTGTCAGCCCACTTCCTGCAACGGGATCCTGAGTAAAATCTACGCCGAAAAAATTTCCCCAGGTCATTCCCATGGCATTAATAAAATAGTTCCAGGTGAGGAAACTGATGAGTACGGCAAGGCACGCTCTGGCCTGAGCCTGCTTTGCCAGGCCAATGGGCAGGCCGACGGCGAAAATCAGTGGCATATTGCGAAATACGCTCCAGCCACCTTCTTCGATAATATGAACAATTTGTGCAAATAAGCTTTCAGGCGCGGTCAGTGACTCCCCGACAAAAAGCGGGTTGCTGAGCATAATAGCTATGCCAACAACCATTCCTGCAAATGGAAATAATAATACCGGGGTGAACATCGCACCGCCGAAACGTTGTATTTGACTGAGCATTGTAAAATCCTCACATAAACCAACCGGGTAAGAGGCCTTATTTCATTGTCGTGCTGGCCGGTATTGAGAATAAGAACTGGCGCATGGGGTGGCCGGGTGAGAAAACTGGGTTTGTGATAGCTCTCAAAGTTTTATTTCAGTACCTGATGTCTACTTTTTATCGTAAAACCAGACAAGTGCAGGAATCGGTTGGGAATATGTTGCTGTTATCGATGTTAATTATTTGTTTTTGAATAATTTTATAATAGAAATGCCAGTTCATTTTACTCATGGCTGAGGCAAAAAGAGGTCCAGTAGTGATCTACAAATCTATCGCGGAAAAATTACGGGTACGGCTTAATTCATCGGATTATGCTGTGGGCAGCCCATTGCCTGGTGAAAAAGCACTGGCGCAGGAATTTGGCGTTGCACGCATGACAATACGTAACGCGCTGGATTTGCTGGTGAACTGGGGGCTGGTGGTTCGCCGCCATGGTAGCGGCACCTTTGTCGCCCGCAAAGATGTTCATCATGAAACCAACAGCTTATGTGGCCTGGCGGAAGTGCTGCGTCTGCAGGGCAAAGAGGTTGTCAGTCAGGTGCTGAAATTTGAGGTAATGCCCGCGCCCCCGGCAATTGCCCGGCAACTGCGGGTGCTGGTCAATGAGCGGATTTGGTTTTCCCGCCGTCTGCGCTATGTGGATGGCAAGCCTTTGATGCTGGAAGACAGCTATATGCCTGTCGCACTGTTTCCTTATTTATCGCTGGCGCATCTTGAAGGGTCGAAATTTGATTATATTGAGAAAGAGTGCGGGCTGACTATCAGTGGCAACTATGAAAGCCTCACGCCCGTGCTGGCAGACCGCCAACTGGCTGAACAGTTAAATGTTGCTGAGCACACGCCTTTGCTACGGATAAGTTCATTGTCTTATAACGACAGCGGGGTATTCCTCAATTACTCAGTAATGTACCGTAATACCCGCGAATACCAGGTGGATTACCATTTGCGCCGCAGTGCGCCGCACCAACCGGTAGTGTGAGTGGCTATGGAGCAGCAGGATACCCGGCTGCTCCAGTGCTTATTACTCACAGGTTACGGTCAGCGTGATGCTGCCGCGATTATTGTGGTAAGTCTGCCATGCATCATTGGCGAAAGCGTAGAGGTAGCCACTCGCCTTAGGTGTGAAGGTGGTTGTGTCACCAATCAGAAAGACTTCATGGGGTAATTTTTCATCCTGCTGGCTTCCCGAAGGAACATCGTTGGCAACCATACCAACCAGCGCGAACCAGGGATGCTCTTCCTCACGTTTGGTGTACCAGAAATCAGCAGTATGGTTTTGGGTGAATTTTTGGTAGAGCGTTTCGGCTTTCCCTAACAGGGATGAAACACTGTGTGCCATTTTACTTAACTGAAATTTTCCGTCATCACAGCCAGCCGGACCACAGGGAATATCACCATCCACCCATTCGCCCTGCGCCTGAAAGTGCCAGGTTTTCCCGGCTTCCAGGTACAACCCGGTTGCATTCCAGTGCTCACGGGCAAACACCGTGACAGTTTGTTTTTCTCCCGTCGCTAATACTTTTGTGGGCCAGTAGCCACCTTGTGCCAGTGGTGGGTTGTTGTGGCGCTCTATTGCCGATGAATGCAACTTGTTAGTTTGTGTGGTAAAGCAGGGCACATTACGCGGGCGGGTTTTCAGCGATTTAAAAACACCGGTAACAGAATTATGCAGGTAGCCCAGATAGTCCGGATGAAGTTGCGCCATGGTATTCGGGCGAAACGCCAGACCACAGTTTTTGGCTTCTTCCATCATCCATTTCAGCGCCCCGTCTGATAACGCGCTTTGCCCATAACCCCCGCCAACATCAGCATGTACGCCGGGAAACCAGAGTTGCTTCATATCTGTATGAGCTGCTTCATTGTCCCACAGGGTCGGCGAAAAACTTTGGCGTTTTTCATCAATGGCAATGGCGTGGCGCGCGTGCTTCACTTTGTTACTCAGGCTGGTATCGTGGAAGCGGTAATTGTCCGGGTTGTCGAGAAGATTGAGCAGGGCCATATCATCCGGCACCCCCAGCGCACCGACTGTGTCCCACACGCCAATGAATTCAATACTGATACTGTGCTTAGTTGGTGTGCCCAGCGGTGTATCAAAAAAGGCTCGCTGAGCGGTAGCGACCACTGGCTTAGCTTTATCTTCTGGCGTTTTGTAGGTATCGAACAGGTCTTTAATTGCCGCCCAGCGTTGCTTTTCATCCATTTGCGATGCCACCGGATTCAGCAAACCACAGCGGGCAATCATTCCGCCAAGGCTGCGCACGGTCCAGGCGCCACGGCTGAATCCAAATAACCAGATACGCGCTTCTGGCTGGTAATTCTGTGTCAGCCATCCGTAAGCACTCATGATATTTTCATTCAACCCTGCGCCGGTGCCGCCTCCAATCATGCGGTGAAACCAGGTGCCGTCGGTGCCAACTCCGGGGTGATAATAGCGGTGTTGTGTTGGGGAGGTTTCCAGCGCGTTATAGAGTTTCACCACATTGGTGGGAGCCGGAAGGTCGTCGTCCATTTGATCCGGTGTATTCCAGGTACCATCACAGCAAACAATGAGATTGAGCATGATTTTATCCTGTGTGTCGTAGTGTTTTTCGTCGCCGTTAACAGCTGGGTAATTATCCATTTATAGTTCATGGTTATTACACTTTGGCTATTTTTATTCAGACTGTGCGATATGTGCAGATGTCATAATTGACTCAAAATATCACTTTATTCATACCTTCTTCGTATTTTGTGAAAAACCGGCTAAGGGTCTCAATAATAATCATTAAAACGGCATGCCAGCGCTGGCATCTGCCGGGTTTTGCACTACGTCATATTTCACGGATGCTAATTTTTCACGTAATTCCCCGTTAATTTTTCATCAGGGCGTGAGTCTCATCACATAGAAAAACAACAGCTATTTTATCCATATTTCCAGCAGGATATTTCCGGCGTGCCAACTATTTTCAAATCTGACTATCGTTAAAAAAACGTAACAAAATCATGATAGGCGGCAACATTTCATGGTTGGTTGTGTATGCCGCATTTTCTTACCGCTGTTCTGACGAATAAATAATGAGGCTGAAAATGAGTAAGCAATTTATTGCCAGTATGTTGTCTGCATTACTGATGGGAGCGGCTGCGTTGTCTGCGCCGCTGCACGCTGAAGAAAAAACGGTGGTGAATATTTCCAAAGTCGATGGTATGCCCTGGTTTAACCGCATGGGCGAAGGAGTGGTACAGGCGGGAAAAGACTTTGGCGTGAATGCCTCTCAGGTAGGCCCGGCCAGCACCGATGCGCCGCAGCAGGTTAAAATTATTGAAGACCTGATTGCCCGCAAAGTGAATGCCATCACCATTGTGCCGAATGATGCCAACGTGCTGGAGCCTGCGTTCAAGAAAGCGCGCGATGCCGGTATTGTGGTGCTAACTAATGAATCCCCCGGTCAACCCAGTGCCAACTGGGATATTGAAATTATTGATAACCAGAAATTCGCGGCTGAATACGTTGAGCACATGGCGAAGCGTATGGGCGGCAAAGGGGGCTATGTTATCTATGTTGGCAGCCTGACTGTGCCGCAACATAACCTGTGGGCTGATTTACTGGTGAAATACCAGAAAGAGCATTACCCCCAAATGCATGAAGTGACCCGCCGTATGCCGGTTGCGGAAAGCGTGGATGATTCACGCCGCACCACACTGGATCTGATGAAAACCTACCCGGACCTGAAAGCCATTGTCTCCTTCGGTTCCAACGGGCCGATTGGCGCAGGCCGTGCAGTGAAAGAAAAGCGTGCGAAAAACAAAGTGGCGGTGTACGGCATGATGATCCCGTCTCAGGCTGCTTCGCTGATCCGCAGCGGCGATATCACTGAAGGGATCACTTACGATCCGGCAACTGCCGGTTATGCCCTGACGGCTGTCGCCAGTACGTTGCTGAATGGCGGCACCATTAAGCCCGGGTTTGAAGTGAAGAACCTGGGGAAAGCGGAAGTCGATATGGATAAGCACATCATTCGCTTCCACAAAGTGTTGTTGGTGAATAAAGACAATATCAATTCGCTGTATTGAGTTTGGTACCAGGCCCGGGGGCTGTTATGCCCTCTGGCCGGTTTGTGCCAGCACCAGGACCGGGTGGATTAAGATTATGGAACCGTTTCTTTCTCTGCGTCATATCAGTAAAACCTTTCACGGAACCCGTGCGCTTAACGATGTGGCGCTCGATTTTCTGCCCGGTGAAGTGCACTGCCTTGCCGGGCAAAATGGCTGTGGAAAATCCACACTCATCAAAATTATTTCCGGGGTTTATCGCCCCGATGAGGGTGCGCAGATAACCCTTGGCGGCCAACACTGGCCGCGACTGACACCTTCGGTATCTGTTGCCGAGGGGATCCAGGTGATTTACCAGGATCTCTCACTGTTTCCCAACCTGAGTGTGTGGGAAAACATTGCCGTCAACCATTACCACCATGGCTGGCTGGTGAAACGCCGGGCGCTGCGCCAGGTTGCTGAACAGGCAATGGCGAGTATTCATGTTTCCCTGCCGCTGGATGCCCCTGTGGAATCGTTGTCTATTGCCCGTTGTCAGTTGGTGGCTATTTGCCGCGCGCTGGCCCAGGATGCCAGGCTGATTATTATGGATGAACCCACGGCCTCGCTAACCCACCAGGAAGTGGAAGGGTTGCTGGAAGTGGTGCGCCAGCTTCGGGAGAAAGGTATTTGTGTGGTGTTTGTCAGCCACCGGCTCGAAGAGGTGCTGGCGGTATCTGACAACATTTCGGTGCTTAAGGATGGTGAGCTTGTGGGTACCTGGCCGGCAGCAGAAATGACAACGCAGCAACTGGGTTTCCTGATGACAGGGCAACAGTTTGAATACCAGACCCGGGCGCTGCGCCAGAGTGCGGGCAGTACGCCGGTGCTCGAAGTGGTGAACTTGTCCCGTGCCGGGGAATACCAGAACGTGTCGTTTCAGGTGGAGGCTGGGGAAGTAGTGTCCATTGTCGGGCTGTTAGGTGCCGGGCGCACTGAACTTTGCCTGAGCCTGTTCGGGTTGACGCGGCCAGACAGCGGTGAAATCCGTATTAACGGCCAACCGGTGAAACTGCGCAGTAACCAGGATGCTATCAGCCATGGTATCGGTTATGTCTCAGAAGACCGGATGAACCGTGGGCTGGTCATGGCGCAGTCTATCGAGAATAACGTCATCAGCACAGTGTTCCCACAAGTCACTAACTCAGTGGGGTTGATTGATGAAACCCGGTGTCGTGAGCTGGTTTCCCGCCTGGTAAAAGCTCTGCGCATTAAAGTGCCTGATGTTCATTTGCCGGTGAATACGTTATCGGGGGGGAACGCCCAGCGGGTATCGATTGCCAAATGGCTGGCGATTACTCCCCGGTTATTGATTCTCGACAGCCCAACGGTTGGCGTTGATATCGCTAACAAAGCCGGGATTTACCAGATTATCAGTGACCTGGCAAACCATGGTATTGCGGTGGTGATGGTTTGCGATGAAATCGAAGAAGCCTGGTACCAGAGCCACCGTATTCTGGTGATGCAACAGGGGCGGTTAACCCACAGTTTCCTGCCAGAAAACAGCACGCAAGAGATGATAGCCGGGGTGGTCAATGGCTGATTTATTCAAACGCCACGAAACCTGGCTGGGGCTGCTGATTGTAGTGCTGTTTGCCGGGTTAGCCTGGAAAAGCGATGAGTTTTTTACTCTGGGTAACCTGTATGACCTGGTGAACAACTACGCCATGTTAACCATTCTGGCCTGTGGGCTGTTTATGGTGCTGATTTCTGGCGGTATTGATATTTCTTTTCCCGCCATGACCATTATTGCCCAGTATGGCATGGTATTGCTGTTGCACCACATTGGCGGCAACTTCGCAGTCGCGTTTTTACTGGCTGGCGGTATTGGTGTGCTGCTGGGCCTGGTAAATGCGCTGCTGGTTAATCGCCTGAATGTGCCATCTATCATTATTACTATTTCCACGCTGAATATTTTCTACGGCCTGCTGTTATGGCTGAGTAAAGGTGTCTGGCTGTACGATTTTCCCCCCTGGTTTGAAAAAGGCATCATGCTGTTCAAATACACCGATGCAGATGGCTATGACTACGGGCTGAGCCTGCCATTACTGGCGATGCTGTCGGTGGTGGCGCTGACCGGGATTATCATGAATTTCACCACCACAGGCCGCAAGATATATGCAATGGGGGGCAACCGGGAATCCGCCAGCCGTATTGGGTTTAGTGTATTGCGGTTGCACCTGTTTGTTTATGGCTACATGGGTTTTCTTTCTGGCGTGGCGGGTGTGGTTCAGGCCTGGACAGTTCAAACCGTGGCACCTGATTCACTGCTGGGTTATGAGCTGACAGTGCTGGCGGCGGTGGTGCTGGGCGGTACCAGCCTGGTGGGCGGGCGGGGGACACTCAGCGGCACATTGCTGGGGGTGATATTACTGGCGGTAGTACAAAACGGCCTGAATTTACTGGGCGTATCCTCTTACTGGCAAACACTGATTACCGGCGGCATTATCGTTGTGAGTATCAGTGCGACCGCCTGGAGCCAGCACCAGAACCGGAGTCTGTTATGAAAATCGCCTGGCGTAATAATGTGGAGTTTTACCTGGTGGGGTTGCTGCTGCTGGTGGTGGCTGCTTTCAGTGTACTGATGCCGGATATTTTCTGGTCGGTCAGTAATTTCCAGTCAGTGGCATCACAAATGCCGGTGCTGGGGATTCTGGCGCTGGCAATGGCGATGACCATGTTATGTGGTGGGATCAACCTGTCGATTATTGGCACGGCCAACGCCTGTTCACTGGTGATGGCCTGGGTGGCAACCAGTTACCCGCCAGGCTGGCTTTCCGCGCTCGCTGCATTGGGCGCTGGTGCCGGTACTGCGGTGCTTATTGGCTTATGTAATGGTGTATTGATTGCCGGGATTCGGGTATCGCCGATTCTGGCAACCCTCGGCATGATGACACTGCTGAAAGGCATTAATATTTTGATAACCGGCGGCAGCGCCATTGCCAATTATCCGGACTGGGTGTTGTGGCTGAACCACGCACAGTGGTTTGGTATCCCGTTGCCATTATGGTTGTTTGCGCTGGTGGCGGTGGTGCTGTGGGTTCTGCTGGAGAAAAGCCCGTTGGGCCGCGCCATCTACCTGATTGGCTCCAATGAGCGGGCTACACGCTACGCCGGGATTAATACCCGCCGGGTGCTGATTCAGGTGTATGTGATTTCTGCGCTGTTGTGCGCAGTTGCCGCGTTTTTAATGATGTCCAAACTGAACTCTGCCAAAGCCTCTTACGGGGAATCTTACCTGCTGGTGTCGATTCTGGCTGCGGTTCTGGGCGGGGTGAACCCCGATGGCGGTAGCGGGCGCATTATTGGTATGGTGCTGGCGCTGTTTCTTCTGCAAACCATTGAAAGTGGCTTTAACATGATGGGCGTCAGCCCTTACCTCACCATGGCACTGTGGGGCACATTGCTACTGGGCTTTATCCAGGTGCGCGGCATGATGGGGGATGTTAATGGGCGCTAAATAGCAGGCCATTATGCGGTCTGTACCGCAAGCCTGCTATTTTGCCAGACAGGAACGGGATTCCCTGGGGGTGTATCACAGAAAAAAACACGGGCCTGGTGATAATGCCCGTGGCGTTTCCCCGTGGGGCGGTAGGTGGTTTTATCGCCCGGCGGCGGGAAGGCTGACGGTTACTGGAATATCGCCCAGGTGGAATATAGCCTCGACAGGAGAGTTGAGAATGGTCATTTCCCGTTCGTTCATATTAAGTACTTTTGTCTTTTCACTCGTTTCCCCCGTTTTTGCGCAAACCTTACCGACTATCACCCTGCTGGCGACAGGTGGCACCATCGCTGGTGGTGGCGAATCAGCCACACAATCTCACTATGTCGCCGGGAAGTTTAATGTTGACCAGTTAGTCGCGGCAGTACCTCAACTCACTGATATAGCGGTAATTAAAGGTGAGCAACTGGCTAATATTGGCTCACAAGACATGAATGACCAGGTGTGGTTGTCATTAGCCAAAACGATTAATGCACAATGCGCGGGCAGCGATGGCTTTGTGGTTACTCACGGTACCGACACGCTGGAGGAAACGGCCTGGTTTCTCGACCTGACGGTAAAGTGCGATAAACCAGTGGTTCTTGTGGGAGCGATGCGCCCGGCAACCGCAATGAGCGCCGACGGGCCATTTAATTTGTATAACGCAGTGGTGGTCGCGGTGGATAAACATTCTGCGGGCCGGGGCGTTTTAGTGGCAATGAATGACATGGTGTTTGATGCGCGGGACGTGACGAAAACCCATACCACCGGAGTGCAGACTTTCCAGGGGGCGAATTTTGGCCCATTGGGGCTTATTCACAATGGGCGAGTCGATTACCAGCGGGTTTCTGCGCGCAGGCACCCGGCTCAGACCGTGTTTGATATCAGCAAACTCAATGCCCTGCCAAAGGTAGATATCGTCTATAACTATGCCAATGCTTCGGCAGCTCCGGTGAAGGCGTTGTCTGGCGAGGGTGTAAAAGGGATTGTCAGTGCGGGTGTGGGTAACGGTAATTTATACCACCAGGTGTTTGATGCGTTGGTTGAAGCACGAAAGCAAGGCATTGCAGTTGTTCGTTCATCACGCGTACCTGGTGGGGCAACCACGCGTGATGCAGAGATTGATGATGCCAGGTATGGTTTTGTGGCTTCAGGCACACTCAACCCACAGAAATCACGCGTTCTGTTGCAACTGGCGTTGACGCAAACTGAGTCGCCAGAAGCTATTCAGGCTATTTTCGATTCCTATTAACACAACATCGTCGCTACCCACCTGCCCGCTTTCCGGCTGGCAGGTTTTTTTGTGCCTGCTAACAGGGTAGTTACAAATTGATACGAAGGTAAACTACTAAGTTTGCCTTCGTAATTATAGACTGTCTGCATGGTGTAAGGAGAGCAGAAAATGAACGAGTTAACCGTAACTGCCGCCAGCCTGCGTAGCCTGGTTGGCAGGCTGGTACGCCGCTTGCGTGAGTCTGCACCTCCGGGCGATTTAACCTGGTCACAGGTTGCCGTACTGGGTTATCTGGTGCGTGATGGCGCAATGACAGTGACAGAGCTGGCAGACGCTGAAGGGGTGCGTACCCAGTCAATGGGCGCAACCGTGGCCAGTTTACAGGCATCCGGCATGGTAACCGGCGAACCAGACCCGAACGATGGGCGCAAGACACGTTATCACGCAACAGAGGCTTGCCTGGCGCTGGTGTCAGCTAACCGCGCAATGCGTGATGACTGGTTATTGCAAGCTATGGAAAGCCAGCTTTCACAGGAAGAACAGCAGCAATTAACGCAACTTGTCCCTTTACTCCAGAAACTGGCTGACTATTCATCCTGAGAGGTTATACATGGCTATTACTACCCTTGATGCCAATACGGCACTGATTGTTATCGACCTGCAACATGGCATTGTTTCTCTGCCCACCGCGCAGGATACCCGCCCGGTTATTGAAAAATGCGCCCAGCTGGTCGGCGCTTTTCGTAACGCAAAGTTACCCGTGGTGCTGGTGAATGTTGCCGGGGGCGCGCCCGGGCGCACAGAACAGCCGCGCCGCAGTGGTGAACTGCCTGCCAACTGGGCAACGCTTATCCCGGAGATGGCTCCACAGGCTGGCGATATCACGGTGACCAAACACTCCTGGGGCGCATTTAGCAACACGCCGCTGCATGATGAACTGCAACAACGGGGTGTGACCCAGGTTATTGTGGTGGGTGTGGCAACCAGTATTGGTGTGGAATCCACAGCCCGCCAGGCGTATGAGCTGGGCTACAACGTGGCGCTGGCGGTAGATGCTATGGCTGATCTGGCGGCAGAAACCCATGTGAACAGTATTGAACGTATTTTCCCGCGCCTGGGGGAAACCGGAACAACAGCTGATGTACTGGCACAGGTTAACGCCAGGTGATTCAGGTGCCGGTATCACTGGCCCGCTGGTGCGGGCTGGTACTGATTTCTGCTTTACTGATTCTGGTTCTGGAAACGGTACAGATCCCGGCTGCTTTATTGCTGGGGCCGATGTTTGCAGCTATTGGTTTTGCGGCAACCAGCCGCCCGGTGAACATTGCCCGGCCACTGTTTCGCAGTGCGCAGGCGGTGGTGGGTGCCATGATTGCCGCCGCTATTCCCCCTTCTATTTTTCATGAAATCGCCCGCCAGTGGCCGCTGTTTCTGGGGTGTGTGGTTTCGGTAATTGCGGCCAGCCTGGTGCTGGGGGGGCTGTTAGCCCGCTTCCGGGTTCTGCCGGGTTCCACGGCGATTTGGGGTTCCTCACCTGGGGCTGCTACCGCCATGACACTGATGGCGGAAAGCTTTGGCGCGGATGTGCGCCTGGTGGCGTTTATGCAGTATTTGCGGGTGATGGTGGTGGCGCTGGTCGCTACGCTGGTGACCCGCTTGTGGGTGAGCGATATGCCGGATGTTGCCGCAGCCCGGATAAACTGGTTTGCTCCCGTACCTTTATGGCCGCTGTGTGCCACTTTACTGGTTATTGCTGGCAGCGTATTGCTGGCTCACTGGGTTAAGCTCCCTGCAGGCCCAATGTTGCTGGCTCTGGTGCTGGCAACGGTTGCGCAAGATGCCGGTGTTCTGGCAATTACACTGCCAGAAACCTTGCTGGCGCTGGCTTATGCGTTTGTTGGCTGGGGCATTGGTTTGCGCTTTTCCGCTGAGATCCTGCGCCATGCGGCCCATGCATTGCCGCGCGTGCTGCTCTCCGTATTCACCCTGGTTGCGGTGTGTGCCGGGTTTGCCTGGCTGCTGGTCCGGTTCGCAGGTATCGACCCGTTAACTGCATACCTGGCAACCAGCCCTGGCGGTGCGGATTCGGTGGCGATTATTGCCTCGTCCAGCAAGGTGGATTTGCCTTTCGTGATGGCGATGCAAACCGGGCGGTTTATCCTGGTGATGCTGACCGGGCCGGTGTTGTCACGCTGGATAGCCAACTGGATGCACAGGCGCGAGACAGAGTAGGTAAGTAGGTAAAAAGAGACGCGGTTCGCAGATGAGCCGGACTGTGTGATACTGGGTACTGGCTCAGTCGTTAACACAGAGGATGTCTGCATGGAACTGGCTATGTACCTGGTGGATGCATTCGCGCACCAGGCCTTCTCCGGGAACCCTGCCGGGGTGTGCATTACTCCCGAACCACTACCTGATGCTCTGCTGCAAAAAATTGCCGCAGAAATGGCTGTTTCCGAGACGGCATTTTATACCCCTGGCAACCAGCAGTTACGCTGGTTTACTCCGCTCACTGAAGTTAATTTGTGCGGGCACGGTACACTCGCTACTGCGCATGTTTTACAGCAAACCGGTGCGCTTAATCTCGGGGATACATTAACGTTCTCAACCCTTTCTGGCCCGCTGCATGTAACGGCAGGGCGGGATGCAATCGCTATGGATTTCCCGCTGTTGCCACCCAATATGGCAGTGCCTGCCGGGCAGGTATATCTTGCCGCGCTGGGGCTTATTGATGAGCAAGTAACAGCACAGGGCATGTTTGGTGAGAAGCATTTTATTGTGGTCAGTAGCGAAGCGGTTGTACGCCAGCTGGCACCAGATTTTGCGGCCTTACGGGCGTTACCCGGGCGCGGAATTGTAGTGAGTGCCCGTGGCGAAAATGGGTTCGATATGGTTTCGCGTTACTTTGCGCCCTGGGTGGGGGTCAACGAAGACCCGGTAACCGGCTCTGCGCATTGCGCCCTGGCGGCTTACTGGTGCGCTGAGCTTGGGAAAACGCAGTTGCGTGCGTTCCAGGCTTCTGCGCGTGGTGGTGAGTTGTCGCTCGCGCTGGGTGAACCTGGCCGGGTGAATATTGGCGGGCAGGCGCGTACTGTGCTGGTGGGGCAGTTTATAGTTTAAGCGTCACGGCTTCGCCAGTATGAAGTGAGGAAAAGCGTGCCACCGAAATAATCGGGCCGGGGCCACTGGTTAAGTAGCGGATAAAACAGGTACTGCTATTTTATCCGCTATAAAATCAGTTGGTTAATATTGTTAACCTGTGCGGTATTTAATCACCAGAATGTGCGCCACTCCATGTTATACCCCGGTTTCCGGCTGCCCGGTTACAGGGCGTGGAAGGGGTGTTGCCGGTTTTACCGGGCCCGGCTTGCGGTATTTATCCAGCAAGTGAATCTGAATATGCCGCAACATATCGCCATTGAGTTTGTAGTAACGGAAATAGAGCCATAACGTGGCGAGGAAGAAAAATGCCGGTAATACAATCATGATGACCTGCATGCCTGCCAGAGTGCCGGCAGACTGGGCCACGTTGGGAACATAACCAATGACTCCCAGCACCAGAGCGATAAAGAACGCGGCAAATGCTGAACCGCCTTTCACCACCAGGGTTTGTACTGAGTAAGCGATGCTTTCGCAGCGCACATTGAGTTTATATTCGCCGTAATCCACGGTGTCGGCCACCATAATCACCTGCAAAACCCAGAACAACGCGGTGCCAATATTAAACAAAACGCCTGCCAGTAAAATGACCATCACCGGGTGGAACTGGCTCAGGGCGGCAACCAGTAATACGCCACTGCCGAGCAGGGGCATTAATGAAGCGCCAGCCCACAGTATGCGCCGGGAAAGCCGCCTGACCAGCCGGGGGAACAGAATGAGCGTAACAAGGTTAGCCGCGCCAGCATAAGACATATACCAGGGAAATAAACTGGCATCGCCAATCACATAAGTGAAGTAATAAATGGCGAAGCCATTCACGATATTGGCGGCAATGTTGTAAGCCAGCGCCATGCTCAACAGGCAACGTAACTGGTCGTTGTTATACAGCAGCCCAAAAATCGCTTTCAGGCTGGTGGTGGAGGCAGAAGATGTACCCGGGCTGTCAGATGAATACACTTCGTGCACGTTACGCAGTGTGACCAGAGTGGAAGCAATGAAAAAAGCAATTAACACCAGGGTAAACAACTGGAACCCATCACCGCGATTTGCGCCACCGACGGCTTCGACAAATGGCAGCGTGACACCGGCGGTCACGAACCCGGCAAGGCTCGCAAAAAAGCGTGGGTAAGGCACCAGTTGCTCGCGTTCACGTTTATCCAGCGTAATGGTTGGCACCAGCGACCAGAATGGAATATCCATAATGGTGTAGGTCATTCCCCACAGAATGTACGTCACGGCGGCATAAATGAGCTGCATATCGCCATCCAGCTTGTGCGCACTGAAGAGTAAAAAGAGAACGACGGAGTTCGCCAGTGTGCCCACCAGTATCCACGGTTTAAATTTGCCCCAGCGGGTGCGGGTGGCGTTGACTATCCAGCCCATAATGGGGTCATTAATTGCATCCCAGATACGGGCGACCAAAAAAAGTGTCCCAACCGCGCCAACGGACAGGCCAACTACATCGGTGTAGTAGTACATCAGGTACATGTAAACAATGCCAATAGCGAAATCCTTACCGAATGCACCGAAACCGTAGCTGAGCTTTGTTGTCATTGAAATACTCATAGGGTACCAGTCTCTGTTTCCAGGGGCTGCCTCATGTAGAGTGATACGGTTACCTGCCAGTGCGGGAGACGGTTGCTCCCGCGTGTTTTTTGCGTATTGCTTGTTTGCCTGTTTAGCTGTGCAACCAGTCAGGCAACCAGTCTCCGTGCGCGGCAATCAGGTCATCAGTCAGTGCATAAATTTCGTCAATGCTTAACACGGCTGCGGTGTGCGGGTCGAGCAGGGCGGCATAGTACACATCGTTTTTGTTTTCATTCAGCACAGCCTGAGTCACTAACGTCTGTACATTAATGTTGGTTTGCATCAACGCGGCCAGGTGGGCTGGCAGCCTGCCAATATGGGTTGGCTGGATGCCATTGGCATCGACCAGGCAGGGGACTTCCACGCAGCAACCTTCTGGCAGGTTGTCGATAAGCCCGTCATTACGCACGTTGCCGTAAATGACTTCGGGTGTGCCAGTCCAGATGGCATTCATGATGGCGCTGGCATATTCGCGTGACGGCGATATATCAATACGTTCCGCTTGCTGGTAAGCCGCCAGGTCTTTATGCCAGTTATCCAGTTGCTCAACACAGCGTTTGGGGTACTCATCTAACGGAATTTGATACCGGTCAATAAGGTCCTGGCGCCCGGGTTTAATAAACCACGGGGTGTATTCGGCAAAATGTTCTGAGGACTCAGTAACGAAGTGGCCCAATTTTTTGAACATTTCATAGCGCACAATATTTGGGCAGCGCGGGTTGCCATGCATGCTGGCTTTGGGCGCACGGCCCTGGGCATACGCCTCCAGCAAATCTGGGTAGACAGAGGTGTAATCACCCTGCGCGGTTTTCTTTTCCAGCGACAGGTAAAACGCCATATGGTTAATGCCGGCGCAGCGGTAACGCAGGTCTGCCGGGTCGATATCCAGATCACGGGCCAGTTCTTCAGCCGTTCCCTGAACTGAGTGGCACAAGCCAATCTGTTTGATGTGCGGGTAACGCGCATAGATTGCCCAGGTGTTCATCGCCATGGGGTTGACGTAATTCAGCAAGGTCGCTTCGGGGCATAATTCCGTCATATCTTCACAAATACGCCACAAATGCGGAATAGTGCGTAATGCCCGCATGATGCCGCCAGGCCCGAGTGTGTCGGCAATGGTCTGCTCCAGCCCGTGGCGTTTACAGATTTCAAAATCCGTGACCGTGCAGGGCTGGTAGCCACCAATCTGAAATGCCACCACCACAAAATCAGCGCCATTCAGCGCTTCGCGTTGCCCGGTATGGCAGGTGATATTGCCTGTCGCCCCGGTAGATTCCATCAGCTTACGTACGACAATATGTGATTCTTCCAGACGAACCGGGTCGATATCCATCAGCGCGATGTGCGCGGCTTTCAATGCCGGGCGCTGAAACACATCGCCCAGAATATTTTTTACGAAAATAGTAGAACCTGCGCCAATAAAGGCAATTTTGGGGGCGGACATCATCATGGTTTCTCCTCACGTCTGTTAATGATGCCAGCATGGCACCGGAGGCCAGAGATTCTCGTCCCTGTAACCGGTTGAACTGTCCCGGAAACTCAGAACTTGCGCGCCAGAGCATTAAAAATAAGTAAATGGGAGAAAATATTCGGTTTTGCAGAGTTTTTGGCAGAAATTCTGTTCCATTATTACTCTGCTATAACCCGGAATGAGGGTGACAGCGCGTTTTTTTGCCCAGAGTTACGCCATTATTCTTAGTTTCCTGAACAAGGAGCAACAATGGAACACTCCGCTTTTTCAGCACTGCCAGCCGACCCCTTTATGTGTAGCAGCGATGAACGGGAAACACGCAGCCCGTTGTCGCTGTATTCTGAATACCAAAAAATGGAAATTGAGCTGCGTGCGCCCCATGCCATGGCAACCAGCCACTGGCACGGGCAGGTAGAAATTAATGTCCCGTTTGATGGGGATGTGGAGTATGTCATTAACAACGATGTTGTGCGTATTAAACAAGGGCACATTACTCTGTTCTGGGCCTGTACCCCGCACCAGCTTACTAACCCTGGTCACTGCCAAAGTATGGCTATTTTCAACCTGCCAATGCACCTCTTTTTAGGGTGGCCGCTGGATAAAGAACTGATCAACTACGTAACGCACGGAATGGTTATTAACTCCCTTGCCAGCCAGCAATTGAGTGAGTTTGAAGTCCGGCGCTGGCAACAGGAGTTGAGTAGTAAAGACGAACAAATTCGCCAGGTGACCATTGATGAAATAGGTCTGATGCTCAAGCGCTTTAGTTTGTCTGGCTGGCAGCCGCTGGTGGTGAATAAAACCCGCCCAACACATAAAAACCGGGTGTCGCGCCATGCGCAATTTTATGTCAGCCAGATGCTGGAGTTTATTGCCCGCCATTACGACCAGTCTCTCACCATTAATGATGTGGCGGAGCATGTTAAACTTAACCCTAACTATGCAATGGGCATTTTCCAGCGTGTGATGCAACTGACAATGAAGCAATACATTACCGCGATGCGTATCAACCATGTGCGGGCATTATTAAGCGACACGGATAAAACGGTACTGGATGTTGCACTGACTGCCGGTTTTCGTTCCAGTAGCCGTTTTTACAGCGCTTTTGACCGCTATGTGGGAATGTCACCCCAGCAGTACCGCAAATTAAGCCAGCAACGGCGGCTGATGGGGCGTGAAGAAAACAGTTAACTGCGTGACTTTTGTGTTTGCTGGCGGCGTAATAGCCAGGCCTTACGCCACGCGCGGTTGTGCAGAAAGCCATTTACCGCCCGTTCAAAACCTGGTGTGTTAAGGCTGGTAAAACTGAGTGCACTGAAAGCCACCCCCGCAACAGACATCGCTACAAACAACGGGTGTAGTGCATGGCCCAGAAACAATTGGGCCAGCATAAAGAGGAGATACCCGGTTGCCAGGACAGCCACGCACCGTAACAAAATCAGGTAGCCCCTGAGTGCCAGCCAGTAACCTCTGGCAGTCAACGACCCCAGAGTGAACAACACCAGGCAAAAGAGCAGTACACCAGGAACAATACCGGCGAACACTGCATGGCCCGGCCAGCCTGCCAGATAAAATATCCCCATCCACAGCGCCGGTTGCGGCATGGCAAAGCTGCATAGTGTGCACAGCATGCTCAGCACCAGGGGTAAGCCAAGTTTAAATGGGTTAAGAACGCCCGGAAAAACCAGTTCCTGCATTACGGCTTCCAGTTCGGATTCACTGGCCTGGCGTATTCGGGCATCCAACAATTTCATCCGGGCAAGGCACGCTGTAAGTTGCTTCATTTCATCGCAGTACACATTAAAGAGAGAAAGACTGAAGAAGACCAATCACATACTGGCCAGATTGTACCGCATTCCCCGGATGGCGAATGGTGCCGGTCATCGCACTGCCTGCAAATGCCGAGGTATTAACCAGCGCATTGGCTAATTCACGCTGCAGGGTGTGTTGCAGGGCTTCTGCCGGGAAACGTTTCGGGTACACGCCGGCTTTCATGGCGGCTTTGATGCCAGCACCGGAAATGCCCGGGTTCTGGGCGCGGATAATTTCTTCTGTCAGGCGTTTGCGCTCAGCCCGGCTCAGGCCTTTGAGCCATTCAACGGCTTTGGCAGAAGACACGCTTTTCATCAGCTTCCAGGTTTCAAGGGTACTTTTCAGGCCCGCACCGGCTCCCGCCAGAGAAATCACATCCAGCACTGTACTGGTGGTGTTGTACCAGCCCTGGCTATCCAGCCATGTTACGTCATCACTGTGGCCAGTGCCAATAAACGCCAGGCGCCCCGCGCCAATCACACACTGAGCGGCAGTGGCTAAACCACCTGCCACAATCATTGCGGCAATAACGCCTGAACCCCCTGCCGTAAAGGGAACTGCGGCAGACGCGCCAACGGCCAGCACCACGGTGGCAACGGTAGCACCGCAGGCGATAGCCGTGGAAGTGATTTCATTGGTCAGTGAAGGCGCCTGCAAGGTGTTGACCACTGCTTTGGTTGCCTGGGTTGCAGAAACCGAACGTACTTTGGTCACAATGACATGGCTGACTTCACTTTTGATGTTGGACTTTGCCCGCCGAGAAGGGCGCACCAGCCAGCGTTGTTTCCCGTCATCATAAATAATCCCGACCTGGTAGAAATTACGGGAACAATCCAGTGTATCGGCCAGTTTTTGAAAATCGATATCTGCTGCGCCGCTTGCGCCAAACAACCGCGCACCGGCATAGTCAGGCATGCCTGCTTCTATGTTATTGCCAGGGTATTGCATGTTGAAACTCCTCTCTCCAGAACCATGCGTTGTATTGATTAACAAGAAAACAAAACAAATAAACTGCGAGTGGTGGGGGAATTCATTGTTATTTAACGCAACAGGTTAATGGGCTGCCTGAACAGGGTATTTAAGATTATTCTTATTATCCTGAGCCGGAATCAGGGATCTGCGAGAGACAGGCATGGGTGAAGTGTGCTGAGTAAAGTGAAAAAACAGATACTGTCTGGCACTGACCAGACGGACAGGAGAAGTAAATCCCCTGGATGAAAAGACTGATTAAATGAGCGATTATGTGTTGGGAGTATCGTTCTCCTTTTTTGATAACTTTACGCTTTTAAACATTTCTTTCTTTTTTTCTGTTGAACAGATGTATCTTGCTGATATTTATTAAATAAATCCTGAGTGGAACAGGGTATTTGATATTTTAATAAAGTGAAGTTTTTTTAATATTGGTTGCTTTGTTTTTTTGATTAATATTTTTTGGGAAATACTTGTTATTTTTTGATTAATCTTTTTGGATTAATGTTCTTTTTTTCTTGTATTTTTTTATAGTAAAAAATTAAAAATATGAGTATTGCGGATTTTAATTCTGTTTTTTTAGTTTCTATCGATATAAACTTTTGTTTGATTGGGTGGTGAGTATGATGATGCCGCTAGTTAGAGGACTCTGTACTACCTGAGATTAACTGACCTTTCGAGTAGCAACTGTATCTGGCGCAGGCTTAACTGTTTTATAGCCGAAATGAGCTTGATGAGAGAAGTGGTCGCTGATGAATAAAAGAACCACTTCTGTTTTGGGCCTGATACAAAGTGGGATAGTACAAGTCAGAACTTTTGCTTTCTAATCGTCAGGCCGGAGCCGCCGATGATAAATTCAAACTGGATGATAAGAAAATATGAGCCACACCCAACATAAACTGGATAAAACACGCCCTCCTCGAGTCCAAATTACTTATGATGTTGAAGTCGGTGATGCACAGGCAGCGAAAGAATTACCGCTGGTTGTCGGTGTTATGGGCGATTTTACACAATCAGATGAAGAACTCCGTGAACGAAAATTCCTGAATGTTGATAAAGATAATTTCAACGAAATTATGTCATCAATGAAGCCCAGCGCTGAGTTTTTGGTAGATAGTGCATTACCAGAACAGGACGGTAAGATCGCGGTTTCGCTGACATTTGAAAATATGGATGACTTTACTCCGGATAATATCGTTCGCCAGGTTGAGCCGCTACGCAAATTAATGGCATTGCGCGAACAGTTAAGTGATTTGCGTAATCGCGCTGCCAGTAATGAACGTTTAAAAGAACAATTAGCCGAAATGGCACAACAGCAAAGTGTGGCAAAAGGCCCGGTGGAAGATAGCCAGGGAGAAGGTGAATAATGAGTGGTGAACTCGCGGAATTGAATGTCGCAGACCAGGCATTCAGTGATGATTTTCTTGATCAGGTTATTGACAATACACAGGCTATTCGCAGGGAATCTGACCGAGGCCGGATGAAGTCACAGTTAAATAACTTCATGGCGGAAGTGCTATCTGGCGCGGTGGTCATTTCCAGTGACTTGATTGGCAGTATTGAACAGCGTATTGCGGCAATTGATGAAATACTGTCGCGTCAGGTCAGCCTGATAGTGCATGCGCCTGAGTTCCAGAAAAAAGAGTCTTCCTGGCGTGGTTTACACAAATTAGTGCAAACCAGTGTGACGGAAAATACGCAAATTCGTCTGTTACAATGCACTAAACAGGATTTAATTAAAGATTTTAAATCAGCCAGTGATTTTGATCAGTCCATGTTGTTTAAGTGTGTCTACGAGAGCGAGTACGGCACTTTTGGTGGCACACCTTTTTCTGCTTTTGTCGGCGATTTCCAGTTTGACAATACCCCGCAGGATATTGCTTTACTGGAGCAAATCTCCCATGTTGCCGCTGCCGCTCATGCGCCATTCCTCAGTGCGATAGCGCCGGGGATGCTGTCTATGAATGATTTCTCTGAATTGCCGCGCCCGCGCGATCTGGCGAAAATGTTCGAGACCACCGATTATGCCCGCTGGCGTTCATTCCGCCAGAATGATGACAGCCGTTATATCGGGTTGACACTGCCACGGGTATTGGGGCGTTTACCTTATGGTGCGGAAACAATTCCTGCGGAAACCTTCAATTTTGAAGAGCATGTCGGGGAAAATGAATCCGGAAGCGATTATCTGTGGATTAACTCTGCATGGGAACTGGCTGGTCGCATTGTCGAATCGTTTGAAGAATATGGCTGGTGTGCTTCAATTCGCGGCGTGGAAGGTGGTGGATTAGTGAAATCCCTTCCGGCGTATAATTATACGTCTGGTCGCGGTGAGCGTATTATGCAGTGCCCTACCCAGATAGCAATTTCTGACCGGCGTGAAAAAGAGCTGTCTGACCTTGGTTTTATTCCGCTGGTTCACTGTAAGGGTACAGACTACGCTGCATTTTTTGCCGTTCAGTCAATCAATAAACCCCGGCTGTATAATTCTGACCAGGCGAATGCAAATGCCCGTCTGTCCAGCCAGTTGCCGTATATTCTTGCCACATCACGTTTTGCTCATTATTTAAAATCCATTGTCCGGGATAAAGTGGGCAGTTTTATGTCCCGGGCAGAATGCGAAGAGTATTTGCAAAAATGGATAATGCAGTATGTGGTCGCCTCTGATAACGCAGGGCCGGAAACGAAAGCGCGTTATCCGTTACGTGAGGCAAAAGTTGAAGTGTTGGAAGTCCCCGGAGCGCCAGGTACGTATCGTGCGGTTGCCTGGTTAAAGCCTCATTTCCAACTGGAAGGTTTGAGCATGTCGCTGCGGTTAGTAGCAGATTTACCTACTTCTGCTGGCGCATAATATTTAATGTAAACAGGACGTTTTAAAATGGCTAAGTTAAAAGATTGTCAATTTATTGAAATTAAGATTGATGGCAAAGTGATTTCTGGCTCTTCTGAAGAGAAGAAATACAATAAATGGATGGAAGGCTATGCCTCTGGGGGAATTAGTACGGTTTCTGGTCAGGATGGTGCTTATTTCGATCATGTAAATATGTCCATTTTAATGACCAAGGACACAAGTAGCTTTTATGAGTATTACCTGAAGCGTGGTTATAAAGAAATCATAATTACCATCGTTCATCGTGGTTCTGACCAGTTTGATCAGGACTATGAAGTTCAGCGCACGGTTTATACCAAGTGTAAAATTAATTCACTGAGTATTGAGCGCCGTGATGACTTATTCATGAATATTATTTTCTCTCTTGAGGGAATGATTGAAGTGGTATTTAACGTACCGAATGCCAACGGAAGTGGCCTGGATAAGATTGGGCCAATCAAATACGACATTCCGGAAAAAGCACTTAAATAAGTTGCTGTGACCACCCGGTAGCACAAGTGCTACCGGGTTCAGGAGCCTGTGCTTGTGATTACTTCATTACTTGTTCGCCTCAGCGATAATGAGCCTCATCAGGAAGAGGATGATTATCCCTGGGATTTACAATCGTGCGAGTTATTGGTTAATGAATTAAAAATGATGCTAACTTCGCGTGTCCGGATGCCTGATATTGATAATATGCCAGAAATTAATGCCTCGATTTTAAATTATGGTATCAATGAGACTTTTGTTTCTGACGAAGAAACAATGAATCGTTACATCGTACTGGAGGAAAGAGTAACCAGGGCGATGCAACGTTTTGAACCCCGTATAGCACATTTTTCCGTTTCCCGCGCCGCAGATGAAAATGAACCAGAACTCATGGTATTTACTATTACGGCTCATTATGAAGATGCCCCCATCATAGTAGTATTAAAATGGAATAATATGACGGGGCAGTTTTATATTCATGAATAGATTGCTTGCTTATTATCAGAAAGAAATGCACTTTCTGAAAAATCACGGTAAGAAATTTGCTCAACGGTTTCCTAAAATATCCCGGCGGCTTGGTTTTGTTGATGGTGAAACCGAAGATCCGCATGTGAGCCGTCTTATTGAATCCTTCGCTTTGTTGACTTCGCGCATTCATCAACGCCTTGATGATGATATGCCTGAGGTAACAGAAGCGCTGTTATCTGTTTTGGCACCTCAGTTTCTGCGCCCACTGCCTTCGTGCTGCATTGTGATGATAGAGCCTGACAGGCAAAAAAGCGGAATAACCGGTAAGAACGAGCTGGCTGCGGGCATGGCGCTGTTTTCTCGTCAACGGGATCCGTTACCTTGCCAGTTCCATACCGTGTACCCGGTCACGCTGTTGCCTCTCGCAGTGGATAACGCTGTCTTGCACTTCGACAGTGATGAACTGCGCTGGCAATTACAACTCCAGTTTCAGGTTTGGCCAGGGGCAATACTGGGTGATGAGACCATCCGTCTCTACTTGCATGGCCCGGGTAATGCGGTCAATACACTGTATACACTGCTCTGTTCAGAAGTCAGCAGCCTGGTGTTGCGCCATAACGGTATTGCTATTGAGCTGGATCCTGGTGTGATTACCGCAGTGGGTTTCAATTCAGAGGATGCGCTCATTTCTCAGGATTCACGCATCGCACCTGTCCATATTCTGTTGCTGGACTATTTTTGGTTTCCACAAAAATTTTCGTTCATTGATATTGCTCTGCCTGCCGGATTTCAGGCCAGTGGTAACAGCGTTTTTACTTTACAGGCTGTCTTTAGGCGTAATCCTCTGACTGAGCGGCTCGAAAAATTAGCCGGTCTGATTGACGTCAGCTTTTTCCGTTTGCATTGCACTCCCGCTATTAATCTCTTCACTCAGCGCGCGGAACCCATCAGCCTGACTGATGCCAGTAGTGAATATCCGGTCATACCGGATACCCGCCATCAGCGCCATATTGAAGTATGGTCTGTTGAATCGGTATCAGTGCAGCGTAAAGTGGATGATCGCATTCAGCATTACGTTGTCCCGCCGCTTTTGGAAAGCTACCAGGGGGCATTGCAAGGCGAGGATGCCGGGATAGCATGGCAAGGTTTTCGCCGCGAGACTCAGCATGCCGATGGGCCACAAACCCGCTTCAGCATTGGGTTCAGTGTGCGTACTATGCGCCAGGCCTCTTCGTCACCGGAAGTGGTCACACTTAGCTTATTATGCACCAATCACGCACTTGCGCATCACATGCCTTATGGGCAACAAAAAGGGGATTTTGATACCGATGCCCCGGTTGCCGGGCTGAGAATTTCCGCGCTGACTCAGCCAACCCGGCCTGTCTCTGCGCCTGAAAAGGCGGATATACGCTGGCGTTTTTTGTCACAGCTTTCATTAAATTTCCAGTTGCTATCGGGTGATCAAGGCGCACAACATCTGAAAGCCATGCTGGCGCTGTACAATTTCACGGATCAGCCCGGCAAACCTCAGCTCTATCACTTAATCCAGTCACTGGATTGCCAGCCTGTGACCGCAAGGCTTATCAGTAATGATCCCCATTCTCTGGCCCGTGGTATTGAACTGACCGTCACGTTTGACAGGAAGGCTCTGCATGAGCCGGAGTATTACCTGCTGTGTAGCTTGCTGGACCGTTTACTGGCTCTGTATGCACCGGTAAATAGTTTTACCCGTCTCACGACATGTGTTGAACATGAAACGGCAACCCGCCGTGTGTGGCCTGTGCGGGCGGGGAAACTGTCATGGATCTGATTCCGGTGGCGAGTAAGTTTAATTTTTACCAACAAATTCGCCTGTTGCTGCGCAAACTGCGTGACGGCCATACGCCGGAAGAGACGTTGCTGGATGAACAACTGCATATCACATCGTCGCTTTCTCTGGATGCGCCAGACGGGCAAATAGCGAGTATCACACGCGAAACAGCGGATTCGCCAGTAGAGATAACGGCTTGCTATAACGGTTTGACGGGGGCGCTGGGTGCGTTGCCAACGGTATACAGCGAATGGATGATTAATCGTTATTACCGCTACAGTGACAGCAGTGCAAAAGCGTTTATTGACCTGTTCGGGCACCGCTTATATTGCCTGGATTACCTGGCCTGGCAGAAACATAACCTCTGTGCCCTGGCTGAGTCTCAGGATGAACCTCCGTTACACACCGCAATACAGGCGCTTACCGGGCGGCTTTGCGCACAGTCTCATCCGGAAAATACCCGTTACGCCTCGTTATTTTCAGCACCGGTTCGCTCAATGGTGAACCTTGAACAGCTATTGCGCCAGATGTTCGGGGTTCCGGCGCAGATAATTCCTTTTACTGGTGGCTGGCAACCCGTTCCGGCGCAAGAGTGTTGCCAGCTTGGCAACCCGCATCACACGCTGGCAACAGCGCCCATGATGGGCCAGTCGCGTCTTGAGTTACATGCCAGTTTTGATGTTGTTTTAGGGCCAATGACGCCGGAAATATCGCGTAAATTTACCGCCCAGGGAAGTGCCTGGCGTGCGGTATGGTGCGCTATTCGCGACTATGTTGGCCCTGTTGTCAACTTTTCCGTTTCCTTGACTATCCAGAGTACTGATTCTGCCCCCAGGTCACTGGGGCAGCAGATTCTGGGTCTCAATCTCTGCCTTGGCAGTAATGCGGCAGCGCACCTTTACCAGGTGCGTCTGGTTGCCCCCACTGACTAAACAGGATGTTTTTATGTCACTGCTCGACCAACCAAAACGTTCTCAGCAACAGCACTTATTGAGCTGGAATGGTGCAATCGCGGATGCGCTGTTACTGGTCTCTTTGCAGGGCGAGGAAGCGTTATCGTCGCCTTATTGTTACCTGCTGCGCTCTATGACACGCCAGACAGAGGAGCAGATCGCCCAATGGCACGGGCAGGCGGTGTCCTGCCGGATTGGTGAAGAAAATATGCCGGGCCCGGTGCGCTATGTCCACGGTGTGGTCACACGCATTCAGTATGCCCGGCGGGGGAAGGATGAAGCGGAATGTATTTTCACTCTGGAGCCTGCGCTGGCACCACTGAAACTGGGGCGGGTGATGCGGGTTTGGCAAAATATCAGTGTGCCTGATTTAGTGAGTGAACTGTTACGCACTCATGGGATTAACGAGCTGGAGATGCAATTACATGGTTCCTACCCGGAACGGGAATATTGCATACAGTACCGCGAATCTGCGTTTGATTTTATCCAGCGTCTGTTGGAAGAAGAGGGGATTTACTATTTCTTCCGTCACAGTGAATCGGGGCATCAGCTCATCCTTGCCGACCATCCCGCCAGCCATGTCGCTATCAGTGGAAGTTCTCTGGCCTGGCACGATGCCGGGCGTTTACTGTCCGGCGGCGTCATTGATAGTTGGGTTTCAGAGGCTTCGTTATTGCCTGGGCGTGTTGAGTATCATGGATTTTCCATGCCGCAGGCAGCGGCAATTGATGTTGGCCATAGTGCAGGCAAACAAGGCACAAAACTTGATGATGTCGTGTTTACTGATATTACCCCCGCGGGCGAACGTGGGGTGATTACCCGTCATGCAGAACATGCCATGGCTGCAAGGGAAGCGAATGTACTGAAATATCAGGCAACCTCAGCGGTTCACTGGTTATCCAGCGGGGAAACCTTCACGCTCACTGACCATCCTTCTGGTGAAAGAGAATACCGTGTGCAGGCATTAACGCTGAATATTGCCAATCACTCGGATGGGAAAACCAGCCATTGCCATTGTAAGTTTGAAGCCATGAGCAATGACTCGCCATGGGCTCCACCAGTGAAATATTCCCCGCGAGAAATCCCCGGCGTACTGCTCGCCACCGTGGTTGGCCCGGCATCGGAAGAGATCCATACCGATGAATACGGGCGAATCAAGATTCAGTTCCCCTGGGACCAGGAAAACCCGGCAGACGACACCAGTTCTTGTTGGGTACAGGTTGCTCAGTCGTGGGTTGGCGGAAAGTTTGGCGCACAGTTCATTCCTCGTGTGGGGAGTGAAGTGCTGGTGAGTTTTGTTCAGGGGCATCCGGACCACCCGGTGGTGACGGGCTCGGTCTACAACGGCCAGAATAAACCTCCTTTTGCTTTGCCGGATGAAAAAAATGAGAGCGGTTTTATGACGCGCAGTGCAACTGGCGGGAGTGTTGATGACGGGCACCGGCTCAGCTTTAACGATAAAAAAGGCGAAGAGCGGTTGACCATTGTGGCCCAAAAAGACCTTGAGCTGACGGTAAAAAATGAGGTGAAAAATACTATCGCCGCTAACCGGTTTACAGAACTGACCAAAGGTAATGACCAGTTGGTGCTCCGCCAGGGTGATATGAAGCTGGTGCTGGAGAAGGGAAACTGGCAGCAAAGTATCACGGGGAATATGGCGACAGAGCTGAAAAACGGCGATTACGCCCTGAAAGTCGCAGGCGGCGGGCAGGTTAAAACTGACAAGGCGCTCAGTCTTGAGTCCACGCAATCTATTGAACTCAAAGTGGGTGCTAACAAAATCACTTTGTCTGCCAGTGGTATTTCTATTAATGGAGCAACCCTCAAATTACAGGCCAGCAGTACGGCTGAAATGAAGGGGGCCATCCTCAAGCTGGAAGGCAGCGGCACTGCGGAACTCAAAGGTGCAATGGCGACAGTATCCGGTAGCGGCATGGCCCGGGTATCTGGCGGCATCACCAATATCGGTTAAGGAAACACTATGTCCGAACAGGGATTTTCACACCAGCAATGGCTTGAGCGTGGTGACTGGGAAATGGCGTTACAGCAATGGGTGGATTCTCACCCGGCACAAGCTACTGGCTTATGTCTGGCTTCCGTATTGCGGGAGGAAACCCCGCCCGAACAACATGCGGTTCTGGACGAGATTACCCGTTGCTTTCAGAAACATGATAACGCGTTACGGTGGCGTATTTTTAATCGCTTTTCACTTGAGGGATTTGGTTCACCTGTCGGTGCGCTGGCACTGGCGCTATTTTGGTCCGAAGGCAGTCTGGCGCCGGAAGGTGTTGAACCCGTTTATCCCGACCCGGCACTGGTTCCGCAAATGCTGCATACCACGATGTTATTGCTGGCGGCTCAGCTTAATGACTCACCAGTCGAAGGCACTCGCGCACTTTTAAACCGTTGTCTGGCATGGGAGGCGATGAGCAAATGAAACCGGCGGCCAGAGTGTCTGATATGCATGTTTGCCCCATGGTTACACCAGGGGTTCCGCCTGTTCCGCATGTTGGAGGGCCCATTATGCCTCCAGGTGTACCCACGGTACTGATTGGTGGTTTGCCTGCCGCCACAGTTGGCTCCATGGCGACGTGTGTTGGCCCCGTGGATACGATTGTTATGGGAAGTACCAAAGTATTGATTGGCAACAGACCCGCTGCACGGATGGGGGACACCTGTGCCCATGGTGGCACCATTGTTAGCGGGTGTCCTACCGTGTTGATTGGATAAATTAAGGATGATTATGCAACCTGAAATAGCCGCGCTTTTAGTGCCAATAAGCCCTGAAAAACCCGGTGGGGAAAATTTGGAATATGAACCCCTGTTCGATGTGATTCGCGATGCGCGTGAAAGCGATCCTGTTGATGTTTCACAAGGCGAGTGGGCGCTCAGGGAACCCAAAAAAGCAGACTGGAAAAAGGTCAACACACTTTGTTCTGAGGCTCTTAGCCTGCAAAGCAAAGACCTGCAACTGGCATGTTGGTTCGTTGAATCACGTTGCCAGTTGTTGGGCCCGGCAGGGTTAATCTCTGGTGTTGATTTCCTGAGCGAGTTTATTACCCGTTTTTGGTTTCAGTGCTGGCCATCGCTGGAAGACGATGGCGTGGTTATACGGCGAGGCCGTCTGACGCGCCTGGACAGAGATCTCAGCCAGCATCTGTTCAGCCTTCCTTTGTTAAGCCACGCGCAATCATCTCTGTCGCACTGGCGGCAGGTTCTGGCATTTGAGCACAAGATCAACTCTCATCCGGATGCGCGTGATGCGCTTATTGAGGAAGAAGGCGATCTGACTGTTGAAACCTTCGAAAAGATTTCGGCACATTTTTCCTCTTTCGAAATTAGTCAGCTGGCGGATTTAACCGCCCAACTAACCAGTGCGCTGGCGCAACTGGATGCCCGTTATGTGTCCATCAGCCAGGACATGGAAGGTGGGGTTTTTACTAAAACACGGTCCACACTTAAGGACATTGAGGATTATTTGCAACGTATGGCGCAACGTGTGTTACCGCAGGCGAACGCGGAGACGGAAGCGCTGATACCTGTTGCCGTGGTTGAAGACAATAGTGCAATGCCTTTCGTTTCAGCGGAGTCTGTGATTAACCCATCCTCTGTTATGACGCGTGAACTGGCGGTTAGCCAAATGCTGGCGATTGCCGACCATTTTCGTACAAATGAGCCTTCCAGCCCGGTACCGTACTTAATGGAGCGGGCTGCGCGCTGGGCAGGAATGACCCTGACAGAGTGGCTGGAAGAGATGCTGAACGACACCAATAGCATCAATGATATCAACAATGTATTGGGGCGAAACCACGAATGAAAAAAACATTTTTGGGCAGCCTGATATTGATGATGGCGTTGTTGACTGCCGGGTGCGCCTCAGATAAGACCGCGGCGACATCGGAAAAGCAAGCTATTGAGCAGGCAAATACGCCTTTTGCGCAGGGCGCAATCTCACTCGCCATTCAAACTGACCCGGACCTTAATGCACTTAATGGGATTGCCAACAGCTGTACCCTGCTGGTGATTCAGTCTGAACAGGTCAGCACATTGAATAAGTTGCTCTCCAACCCGGTGATGTTGAAAGGTGTATTCAGTGGCGCAGGTGCGCAAGGGGATATCCTGAAAGTTGACCGTTACGCGGCCATGCCCGGGCAAAGTGTCACTCTGCATATAGATCGCAGCGAAAACACGCGTCATGTGGCAATTGTCGCTGGTTATTATCCATTCCCACAAAAACAGCACATGGTCGCTTTTGCTATTCCGGTACAGACGAAAAGCCGTGGGTGGTGGAAGCGTACCTGGCAGGCTGAATTACAACCAGCAGCATTGAGCATGCGCCTGGGAAGCCAGCGAATCAGCCAGTTCCAGGGAGGGAGCCCCATCCCGATTACGTTTATGAATAATAACGCTGAAGCCGCACCGGAATCGGAACCGGAAGCCGGTCCTGAATCGGAAAACAAGGAGGGTTGATATGCTGCCAGAGCTCCAGCAAGTATATTGGTATTCAGGTGTTTACCTGCAACCACAGCATTTACAGTCTACAGACCTGCACCATAATTTTATGCTTTCCCGGCATCGCCAACTGGCGCAACCATGGAATGTGGGCATCATCCAGTGCGATTTTAATCCAGAACCGCTGGTCGATTTCTCAATAAAAATGACACGGTTGCAGGCTATTTTGCCTTCCGGTGATTATCTCGAATTTCCCGGAAATTGTGTGTTGCAACCCCGCCAGTTTCGCGATGCCTGGAAACACCTGGAGAAACCTTTCACATTGTGGCTCGCGTTGCGGCGCTTTGACCCGGGCCACGCCAATGTGGGCGATACCTCCAACAGCCGCTGGGTAAAGACGCCAGAAGAGGGCGTTATGAAAGATGTGTATTTCAATGGCCCGGAATGCAGTGTTGCCCGCATTATCTACAACGTACAAATTCTCAGTGATGAAGAAAAAGCCGCTGTTGTGGACTGTGAGTTTTTGCCATTTCTGCGTCTGCGTTATGACAATGACCGTGTGATTGTTGACCCGGACTTTTGCCCCCCGCTGGTGAACATTAATGGTTGTGCAATGCTGAAAAACTTACTGGCAGGGTTGTATGCTGAACTGGCCAGTCGCATGCACAAATTTGAAGAATACAAGCGTCCGAAACAGAGTAAACATAGCGACAAGGGCGATATTACCCAGTTGCTCGCTATGCGCACATTAAGCCGGACACTTCCCCTGCTGAACCATTTTTGCCGTACGCCCAATATGCACCCCTGGCCCGTGTTTGGCTTATTAACCCAGCTTGTGGGGGAGTTATCCAGTTTCAGTGAACAGTGCTCCTTTACGGGCGAATGGGGAGGCGAAAGCATGTTGTTACCCTATGACCATTATAACCCGGCGGCTTGTTTTCTCAGCGCCAGGCGGGTGCTGACCTCCTTACTGAAAAATTTAACGCTGCAAGATAACACCTGGGTTCACCTGGTAGCGGATGAACAGAATGTGTTTCGTGGTGATTTGCAGTCATTGCCATGGCAGAACACAGGCAGTGTGTTGCTGCTATTGCGCTCGGATACGCTGGCAGCAATGGCGCCAGCAGAAAATCCGGGGTTCAAAGTGGCGCCCGCCCGCGCTATCACCCGGCTGATTCAGCACGCGTTGCCGGGCGTTAACGCCACCTTATTGAATCCGACTCCACGAGGCGTGCCTGACAGTAAAGACGCTTTTTACTTCAGCCTTAATTCGCAAGACAGCTTGTGGCAAGGCATTGAGCAGGATAAAGACATCGCTTTTTATTGGGATGGCGCACCCGAGGACCTTCAGGTCCAGGTTATCTTCATGGAGGACAATTAATGGCTCTGTTGGATTGTTACCTCCCTGTGTTCAAAAAGATAATCCTGATGTCTGGCGAACATGCGGCATATCCGGAGTATGACAGCGCGCGCGAGGCCTGCATTGATGCACTTGAAACAGCCATGCAACGCGCTGCTCAACAGGATGCCTGTGAACAGGAAAAAGAGGCGGCCAGGCTGGCTGTGATAGCCTGGATGGATGAAACCATCCTTTGCTCATTATTGCCCTGGCGTCAGCAATGGCAAGGTGAGTTACTGCAACGTAAGTATCTGAATATCACCATTGGTGGAGAGCGTTTTTTCAGCGAGCTTGAGCAACTTGAGGTGACCTGGCAGCAGGCGCGTAAAGTCTTCTTATTCTGTTTACATAACGGTTTTCATGGCCAGTACGGCTCACCCGATGATAAAGCGGCCTTGCTCGGCGTTATTGCACAACAGCGCAAACTCTTATTACCGGAGGCCTGGCATCAGTGGCCCTGTGCCGCCGCCATAACGCCATGTTCCACTGAGCCACCGGCAGTGATGTCGCTGCATAAACGGCCGTTATTCAATCTCACTGTCGCAGTTACGCTGTTATACGGTGCGGTATTCCTTTCTCTCTCCCTGTATATTAATTGAACGTTATGCTCAAGAAATTAGCCTGTTTTACCGGCTGGCTATTGGTGATATGCCTGTCGCTACTATTTTGTTTCACTCTGGGCTTATGGCAAAACTGGAGCACGCCAGTGATTGTGTTGTGCTGGTTGCTGATGTTATTGATTACTGCTGTGATTTGGGCCGGGGCTCAGAGCCTGGTGTCCGTTTTCAAAGGGAAAAAAGGGCAACGGTTCTTGCGCCGATACCGCCTGTCACGCCGGGAAGGCGTGCTGCTTAGCCACTGGAATCCCGGCGCGAGCGTTATCAGGCGTATCCGGCGTAAGCGAACCCGCCTGCCCTGGTATATTTTGCTGGGTGAGCAAAGTGGTAAAAGCACATTACTGGCAAGTGCCGGGTTACCGCGTTTTTATGATGATGGTGATAATACCGTTATTGGCCCTACCCGTACTCTGCGCTGGTGGTTTTTCCGTAACTTATGTGTTCTTGACCTCTCCAGTAATTTTCTGAAAGGCAGTGCGCCTTTTCATTATGCCTGGGGCAAGATTGCTCACTGGTGTGCGCGTATGCCAGCGCCGGCGGGAATGATTGTGACAATCCCGATGAGTGCACTGATTGAGGGAGATTTCAATGCCCTGCATGCCAGCGCTCGCCGCCAGCGTGCATTAATTGAGCCGCTTATGCGCCGTTTTTCATCACGTCTGCCACTGTATGTGCTGGTTACACAATGTGATGCGTTCCCCGGTTTTAGCTTGTGGCACAATCAGTTATCTCCTGAACAGCGTCAGCAAACCCTTGGCTATAACTGGCGTACACCTTTGCCTGTTGATGGTCAGGATGAACAAACATTGCAGGCACTGTTTACCGCCCTGCACCATGGTATGTCTCAGGTACGGATGAGCATGGGTCGCCCTGAGCACCTCAGTGCTCAGGATTACGCGACATTGCTGGATTTTCCTGAAGCCTTCGGCCGCCTGGAGCCGGCACTGCGTTATGCTCTGGCCGCACTTTGTGAACCCAACGCCTATTTCAGCCATACCACGCTCAGCGGAGTATGGTTTGGTGCGGCTGAAATACAGGCCGACAATACCGGGAGGCGGGAAAGTGTATTTATGCATGATTTGCTGACACAGCACCTGCATGCATTAAGCCTGCATCACCATAGCTCGCGTTGGTTTTTCCGCTCATGGAGCCATATTGCATGCCGTATTGTCCTTGGCATATGTGCTTGCTGGATTATCGTGAGTGCAGTATTCAGTACTGGCCGGATACGTTCTGATCTTGAGCAGTTATCGCCTCAGGCGCTGGCCGCATTTCTTGCGGATGAAGAGAAACACTCTGCATTTTCATTGCGTTACCTGCCATTTTCACCATTACTTAACTGGCAGCATACCCGGGCAGAAACCCGGTTATTGAGCCAGTCAGACAGCCTGCCCCGCCTGGCAGGTACCACGCTTTCTGCATGGCAGCAACGAGTTTTGTCTGCTGAACCGGCAGAGCAGCGTGAGCTTATTCTGCAACTGGCGAATGCCCTGCAAATTTGGCAGCACATGCAGGATGGGGCAGGGCTGGCCGTCCTTGAACAATTAGCTCCGGTAGACGAAGCGTTGCAACCCCGCACCTGGTTGGGTGAGCGTTCTTTGCTGGAGCGGCTGGCTTTTGAGCGCCACTACATGCAGAGCCCGGCAGGCGTACAGTGGTATCTCACAGCACAACAGTTGTTAATAAGCCTGGTCAACCATGATCCGGAACTGGAGTGGTTGGTTGCTCCGGGTGATGCGCTGATCCCTTTGCAGGCATCAGCATTCTGGCCCTCGTTGCCGGGTGATATTGCGCTGCCTGGTGCTCGCACCCGGTCTGGTAAAGCCACGCTGAATGAATGGGTCGCTTTGCTGGAACACAGCGCCGGGCAACCACTTCCTTTATTACAACAGGCACAAGCGCGCTGGCAAGTGGAGCGGCAGGATGCCTGGCGCCAGTATTTGGCTGATATATCTGCGCATCTTGTGTCACCACTACCGGTCATGATGCCGCGTGAGGCGTTAATCGCCATTGGGCAAAATAAAAGCTATGCAATGAATTTTGCCACCAATGCCGTAGAAGAACTGAGCGATATTCCCACCTCACTGGCACAGCCCTGGCTGGTGACGTTGCGCCAGTTGCAGCGGTTGTCCCACGAGAATGATATGGCAACGCTACTACGTCGCGCTGCACAGACAGACAACCGCATGCGCCAGTCTCTTGGTTCATGGTTGAAAGGATTCCCGGATGTTAAACCCACCTGGAATCTGCAACAGTCGGAGCAGGCCTGGCGCAAATGGCTGGATATACGTAACAAATCTGTACAGGATGCGGTGGCGCAGAGCCAGTCAGGTGGCCGGTTAACCCGGGGGTTGTTTTCAGGCAACGAAGAGAATGACGCCAGCAATCCATTAGTGGAGCTGTTGCCTGCTATGCAAGTGTTACAAGGGCATTTTTCAGCCGGAAGTGACGATACCGCAGTGGCGGCCATATGGGCCATTTTCGAAGATGATGCCCGCCGCCTTCTGGGGAATGCCATGGCGCACAGTGCGTGTTGGCTTAATTCACAGTGGAAGACCACGGTCATCAGGCCTCTGGGCAACCAGGCTGAAGTCCGTAGTTATGCCGACCAACAATCATTAAGTCATCAAATTGTCAGCGACTTCTTGAGTGGGCCGGCGAAAGCTTTATTAACTCTGGGGCCACAGGGTGTGGACGCGGCCGAATATGCAGATATGCGCGTACCTCTTGAAGACGACTTCCTGTATCTGGTGCGTCACGCTTTTCCTGCTGAGCTTTTTCTGGATGTACCTGAACGGGCAACCACGCGGGAAGGTGACTTACGTGCCTCCCTGCAGGCCCAGGTTGATGACCTGGTGGCCCAGCAGCGGGCACTGGAGAAAGACGCCCTGAAACTACAGGTGACCAGCCACCCGGCGACTATTCCGGGGGGAGCGGCAGTCATGCCCACTGGCACCCGGCTGACACTGAATTGCCAGAAAAACAGCCAGCAATTAACCAACATGAATTTCACCGAGCGGGCCGATTTCTCCTGGCAACCAGGGCAGTGCAATAGTGTCAGTCTTGATATTAATTTTCCTGATTTTTCAGTTAAATATGCATTAACTGGTGACGATGCCTGGCCCTGGTTTGTACAGCGCTTTGCTTCGGGAGAAGCCTACTTCGACAGCCATGAATTTGGAGAAGATGAATCATTGCTTAATCAGCTCGGCATTAAGCAAATCCTCGTACGCCTGAGTGTTTCTGACCCTTATGCGCTGGATGAAGGCTGGCAACGCTGGCTGGAACTGGCCAGCTACCTGAGTGATGCCCGCGAACAACTCGCTAATCTTGATGCACATTCTGCCCGCCAGCAGTCACGCGCTACGCTGGCAAGCCCCATTTCAGCACTGCCGGGTGATATCGCCCAGTGCCTGTAAATATGACAAGGACCGTTATGAGCCATTATCTGAAATCTATTATGAGTAAACTCAGCAATGAAGGGCGTAGCGCACTGGATGCCGCCGTGTGCCATGCCGCGTCACGCCGCCAGGCGGAAGTTATGCCAGAGCATGTATTGCTGGCGTTAATCCAGCAGGAGAGTGCGCTGCTGGAGTCTCTTGGCTTACAGGCGGGGTTGCCGGCAAACATGTTGCTGGCGGAGACACAAAAAGTCCTCGATGGAATTAACCGGGGGACAGCCTCTATGCCGGTGTTCTCAGCGGAACTGGAGAGATGGCTGACCGATAGCTGGTTGCTTGCCAGTGCGTCCTGGGGACAGGCGCAGATTAACCCTGCCGTGTTGCTGGCAAGTTTGTTACATGATGAAGGTGAGCATGTTTGCGCACCGGGTGTACAACATGCGCTGAACTGCGAACGGGATAAGGCGCTTCAGCTGCTGCGTACGTCCGGGGCTGACCAGGCTCCATCACTTCCAGAGAGGGCTGTGTCTGGTGCCAGTGGCGCTTTAGCGAAATATACCCGGAATCTGAGTGAACTGGCGCGCACAGGGAGCCTTGATCCGGTTCTGGGGCGGGAAGCGGAGATTCGCCAGATGGTGGATATCTTGCTGCGCCGCAGGCAAAACAACCCCATTCTCACCGGGGAACCCGGCGTGGGGAAAACTGCGCTGGTTGAAGGGCTGGCGCTGCGTATTGCCGCCGGTACAGTGCCGCCACGGCTGAAAAATATGGAAGTGATGACCCTTGACCTGGGGCTGTTGCAGGCCGGAGCAAGTGTAAAAGGTGAGTTTGAAAATCGTCTCCAGTCTTTACTCAAAGAGGTTGCCTGTGCCCCACAGCCGATTATTTTATTTATTGATGAAGCACATACGCTGATTGGCGCGGGTGGTCAGGCAGGGCAAAATGATGCCGCTAACCTGTTGAAACCTGCACTGGCAAGGGGGGAGTTACGGGTAGTTGCTGCAACCACATGGGCAGAATATAAAAAATATTTCGAAAAAGATGCCGCCCTGACACGGCGGTTCCAGGTAGTGAAAGTCGCTGAACCGGATATTGAGAATGCGACAACCATGTTACGCGCCATGGCCCCCGCAATGTCGGCACATCATGGTATTCCTGTACTGGAAAATGCCATTCACGCGGCGGTTCATCTCGCCAGCCGCTATATTGGCGGGCGGCAACTGCCTGATAAGTCAGTCAGCTTGCTGGATACCGCCTGCGCCAGGGTTGCCGTTTCACAGACACATGAGCCGAAAGAAATTGAAGCTATTAATGTACAACTGCGTGCTATTGAGAGTGAGCATGAGGCTTTGGTGCGGGAGCAATCCGGGGCCGAACGCCAGGTAAAACTGGCGAGCCAGACTGTTACTTTGCAAAAACAGCGAGAGAGTTTGCTGGCCGAATGGCAACGCCAGCGTGAACTGGTGCAACAATTATTGCGCTGTGAAGATGCCAGTGAACTGGCTCAGGGGCGTGAAACGCTGGCGGCCTGGCATCAACACCACGCGATGGTGTTTGAATGCGTGGATGCTACCTGTGTGGCAGATGTGGTTGCAGACTGGACCGGTATCCCTCTTGGCCGCATGCTGGAGAAAGAACACCAGCAATCCGAGGCGCTGTTCGGGCGTCTTGCAGAACGCATCATTGGCCAGTCTTATGCGCTGGAACAGATAACTCAACAAATCCGCATCAACCGCGCCGGGCTGGGCGACCCGCTAAAACCCGCAGGGGTTTACCTGTTAGCCGGGCCATCCGGTACCGGGAAAACGGAAACAGCCCTGGCGCTTGCCGGGCTGTTGTTTGGTGGTGAGCATAGCCTGGTCACGATTAATATGTCTGAATACCAGGAGGCGCACTCTGTCTCCGGGTTGAAAGGTTCGCCTCCTGGTTATGTGGGGTACGGGCAAGGCGGGATACTGACAGAGGCTGTGCGCCGTAACCCCTATAGTGTGGTTTTGCTTGATGAGGTAGAAAAAGCACATCCGGATGTCATGGAATTGTTCTACCAAATTTTTGATAAGGGGCTGATTGAAGATGCAGAAGGCCAGGTCATTAACTTCCGTAATACCCTGATTCTGATGACGTCCAACCTCGCCAGTGCCAAGCTGACCGAAGCATGTGACCGTGGTGAACAGTCTCCAGTGACGTTGGTGCAACTTATTCGGCCTGAGTTTGAACGTGTTTTCACACCTGCGCTGATGGGAAGAATGGTGCTGATCCCCTATCTGCCACTACAACCAGAGACACTGAGAAAAATTATTGACCTGAAGTTACAGTGCCTGTGTCAGCGGTATCAGCAGGCGACCGAAGGCCAGATATTGCCCGTCTATACCCGGCGTGTTGTGAACTGGGTGGCGGAACGCTGCCAGGTGAAACAGAGTGGCGGGAGGGACATCGATCAGGTCCTTAATCAGCACTTGTTACCGCGTCTGGCTGGCAATATTGGTAAACGTGGTTCTTCAGGTTCACTAAAAATTGATGCGGGAAAAAATGGGATAACCTTGCGTTTTGGCCGGGAGGTTAAATGCGCTCAGCCATAATTGATGAGAGTTTAACCGCTATCCGGTTTAATTGTTTCGACCCGCGCTGCCACCAGGTTTTTCTTCAGCTCAGCCACAATATGAGCCGCTGGAAGCAGCATGCCAGCGAACGGGCATGGTGGCTGGAGCAAGAAAAACAGTGCCACACGCTGTTTCGCCAGCATGGGTATGACCTGCAAAGTGGTGTCTGGTACTGCATGATTGCCTGCCAGTGCCATGGCTGGCAAGGTCTGACACATTCGCTCCAGTTACTGGTAAAAGGCCTGGTGAGCCAACAAAACCCTTGCTGGCCGCCACTGGCGGCAAAGGACTTGCGGCGCAATTTGCTGGAGTGGTGTTGTTCACAGCTGTTGCCTGTTATTTATGCCTTGCCAGGGAAAAATCGCAGTGCGGCTTCGCGTATTCAGTTACTGGAAGTGGTGGATCAGTTATACCACCAGGCCGTGGCTCACCAACTGGTGTCTGCCAGCGAATTTAAGGTGCTGTTTCGCTGGCTGGAAAATGCCGCGCCGTCGGAGAGAGTACCCCAACCCCTTCCGCCAGTTGAGCCAGTGGCGCAGCCTGACAGCAGCACAGCCAGCATCCCGTTACTGACATGGCGGGCGCGTTGTATATGGGGGGCTTTGGGTGGGGTGGTTGCAGTGATGTTTATGGGAGGTATTTGGGGGCTGGGTAATTCCCGTGCGGCATACTATTCTCACCAGCTATGGCCTGATAATGCATGGTATATAAAATGGCGCAAGCAGGCCGAAAAGCATGTGGCCCTTTATCCTGCTAATCACTCTTATGAGCGGCTAAGCCAGCAGCTAATTGACCTGGAACAGCGCTTACTGGATGCAGAGCATAAACGTACGCCTTATATGACGATTTCTGCATTGAAAACCCATGTTTACCAGATGCGTGAAACCTTAAAAATGCAGGAGGCTTTGCTCGAAAACCAACTGAACCAGTTACAGGTACAGCGCAATGACCAGCAACCTGTTTCGCCTGCAGTGATACAGGCGTTAGAGTTACAACTGGAAGCGCTGCAATACCGTGTGTTGCTTCTCTCCTGGTAGCCATTGTTGGGGCCGGATACTGGTCACCGGCCTTAACAGCAGACACGGTTTTCTGTTAAGGCTGTTTGGTTTTCTTTTGCCGCAGGCGGCGGCGTTCTTTGGCGCGCTGGCTGTATAATTGCTTTGCATGGCGTGCCTGAATACCCAGTTCAGTTTGTTTACGCATAGCCCGGTTATACAGTGCCATATTTGCAACAGTGCGAAAACGGCGAGCATTCAGCATGGCGTAACTAAAAGTAATCCCACCCAGAGCGATAACTGCCGTGAGCAGATAAGAATGCGCACTGTCACTTTGCCCTGCCAGTGAATACAGGCAGGCGAAAATCACATACCCGGCCACTATCACCACCGTCACACCAAACTGAATTAAATAGCCTTTCATTGCCCGGTAGTACCCCCGGACACAAAAGCTGAGTAATGTTATTAAGCTGGCAATAAACAAGGCAGGGAGCGCAAGCATACCAATAATCTGTATCTGAACAGGCCAGTTAAACAGATGGCATAGCCATTGCCAGAACATCCCATGAGCAAGGAGATAACTCAGCAAGGCAAACCCGGCATTCAGGGCCAGGTTATAGGGAGCATCTGGGTGCTTACTGCCGGAATCCAGTGAGTGAGTGCCAACCAATGCAGCTAATTCCTGAGTGTTGGCCTGCCTGATTTGCGCCTCTGTCTGCTTTATCCAGGCCAGAGTGGTGGAGAAGTGTTTCAGGCTGATTCTCTTCACAAGCGAGGTTTGCTGCACCCGCTTTTTCGGTGGGAGTGAAGCCAGTTGTGCCTGTTTAAACTCTGCATGGTGATACAGAACCACTTGCGCCAGTGTGCGAAAACGCCGGGCGCTGAGTAGCCAGAAGCTTAGCCCGGTAAACCCTGCACCTGATGTTGAGGCGACTAATTCCCAGATCTGAATATTCCTCCCATACAAAAACCGCCCCCAGGTACAGGTAAAAAATCCGGTGGCAATGATGGCGATACCCGCAGCCATAAAAAGGATACTTTTCAGCACGCCAATATATCCACGCACGCCAGCAATCCCCATAGCAATGATCAACACCAGAAAGCAGCCACCGAACGGCAGAATATGGGTAAAAAAAAGCAGATACAGGCCAGCCAACAAAGTTAAAAATTGCCGCCCATAGTTTAAGTTGCAAGATAACGAAGGTGTATAAAACCAGACACACAGCCAGCACGTTTGCCAGACCGGGGGGGCTGGGCCAGAAAGTTTTGAGTGTAAGCCAGATACCTGGCGGTGCCAGGCGTTGCATAATTTCCTTTAGCGCTGTGGCATCTGCCTGCCTGATTTGTGCCTCTGTCTGCTTCATCCAGGCCAGAGTGGTGGAGAAGTGTTTCATTGTAAGGGGTATCACTCAGGGGTAAATGAATCCGTGGAGAAAGACTGCAGGAAGCCTACAGCATAACGCCCGGAATGGAACGGGTCTGCCAGAGGGTGAAATGTACCTGTCAGCCAAGGGCTGGGGCAACCTTTTGGGGTAAAAATCAGACCAGGTATTCAGGCCATTCTGAAAGATGGCCTGTGTGTTAGGCTGGGTGGTGTGTGCGGGCGTCTTTACGCTGATGATGCCATGGGGTCTTTCATCCAGCCCGCAATGATTTCACCATACAGGCTTTGTGCCTGTTCCAGTTTGTTCACCTCACAATATTCATCCGTTTGGTGTGCCATGGCGGGTTCCCCTGGCCCGAGAATAATACAGGGTGGATTTCCCAGCGCAGGTAACAGCAGCGAGGCATCGGTAAAGTAAGGCACGATTCGCGGTGTAAGTGGTGTGCCATGTAGTGGCTGGCAGAGCGCGAAAACCGCCTGAATCCACGGGTCTTGCGGGTCCGTCAGAACGGCGGGCAGGTCGACCTGCGCTTCCAGGCGAATATGTTCGCCAATATGGTGATGCAGCCGCTGGCAGATATCACTGTGGCTCAGATTCGGGGCGGTGCGGATATCCACATCAAACACAGCGCGGTCCGGGACTGAATTAATGTTCAGCCCACCGTGAATGCGGCCAACATTCAGAGTTGGGTGGCGCATTAACGGGTGATCCGGCCCGGGTGAAAAATGCTGGATTTTTTGCAGTGCGTCTGCCGCCAGGTAGATGGCATTGACACCCAGTTCAGGCATGGCTCCGTGGGCTGTCTTGCCAGTTGTTTCTGCCCGCAGCCAGAGCGCACCTTTATGCCCAATCACCGGGTAATTGGCTGTGGGTTCGCCCACAATCAACGCTCCTGGCGCGGTACCGGCCAGGCCCGACTCCAGCAATGCCCGCGCACCATCACACCCGGTTTCTTCGCCACCGGTCAGCCACAAGGTGACCCCCGTACCAGCACGAATGGCCGCCCGTTGTGCATCACAGGCACCAATAAATGCGGCAATGGCGGCTTTCATATCGCTGCTGCCACGCCCATACAGGCGGCCGCCCACGATATCTTTGCCGAACGGGTCATACTGCCACTGTTGCTGGCCCAGCGGCACGGTATCCAGATGCCCGGTAAACCCAAGTGGCGCACCTTGAGTATCGCCCGGTAACCGGGCAACCAGGTTGGTACGATTTTCGCCAAAGGGTAACAGGCTTACTTCAAACCCGCGCTCTTCCAGGTGGCTGGCAAGAAATGCCATGCAGGCGTGTTCATTGCCCGGCGGGTTTATGGTGTTGAACCCGAGTAACTGCCGGGAAAGGGCGATGAGTGGTGTCGTCATGAGCGGGCCTGAGTGAGCCAGTCCAGCGCATTGATCCACAGGCGGCGGTAACCGTCCCACTGGCAAAATTCATCGGGGAGCCAGTGAGCAGACATATCGCTGGTCCAGGCCAGAGTACGGCCTTTTTGGTATTCCCGCACCGCCAAAAGTGGGTGCCCGGTGCCAGATACGGTAGCAAGCAACTGGCCATCCGGGTGCATTTCGACTTCGTTATAGCCCAGCAGCCACGGCCATTCGCCTGCCAGCCCGTCCAGCACCGGGTGTTGGGTAATGCACTCTGCGCTGGCGCCTTCCGGCACTTCTACCCGGTCATCCCAGGGCAGGCAGCGCACCGGCAAAACTTTCTCGACTGCGGTATTGCGGTAGCGGGCACCGCCATTGATACCCTGAAAGCTGAAGTAACCGCCAACCATCATCAGGTTCCCGCCCCCGGCAACATAATCATGCAGTAACGTTAAGCGATTGGGGGTTCGGCGGCTTTTCAGCCAGGTGTCCGGGTGCAGCAGCAAGGTGTTCGCACCAATGTCGGACAAAATAATCACATCCCACGCCTGTAATGCTTCAAGAGTGGTGGGAAACTGGGCCTGGGCCTCATGCGCGGGCATGTGGGTGACCTGGTAGTCACTCTCTTTCAGTGCCACGAGAAAAGCATCAGCCCCGGTGTGGTAAGTGGCCGTGTAGAACTGGTCAAACCCTTTTACATGTGTGGCGCTACTGGTCCAGGATTCGCCGACCAGTAAAACAGACTTTTGCATGGATAAACTCCTGTTACCCGCCAAATACGCGTTGCGGGTTGGTTATCATTAGTGTTTCCAGTTGTTCGCCAGTAACGCCGTGGCGGCGTAAGCGGGGCACGAAATGTTTGAGGATGTAGCCATAACCATGGCCGCCATAACGGGTGAGCATGGTTTTCAAAAACACATCCTGGGAAAGCAGCACCTGGTGAATAAAACCGGCGTCAATCAGTTCGCGAACAGCACGGGCATTTTCTTCATCGGAAGGCGACTGGGCAGATTCGTCGGCATAGTAGTAGCTCATGCCAATCATGTCGTACTCCAGAAACGCGCCCCGTTTCGCCAGGCTGTGTTGGTAGGCTTTGTCGGCAAAACTGGGGTTCATGTGGCACAGCACGGTATGGCGCAGGTCTGCCCCTTCTTCTTCCAGAATATCCAGCACCTTGTGGCCCAGCCGCTCCCAACCCGGCAGGTGGACTTCAATGGGGACCTGGGTTGCGGCATTGGCGCGCCCGGCAGCCCGCAGCGATTTCTCTTCTTCCGGTGTGAAGCGGCTGGAGATGCCAATTTCGCCAATTAACCCGGCGATCACGTCTGGTTTTTCATCCATACCGCCCAGGTCGTAAATCAGTTTGTCGGCCAGCGTCTGGATATCCAGGGTTTTGGCCCAGTCCGGGTGTGATGGCTCCAGGTATAACCCGGTGCCCATCACAATATTCAGACCAGTGAGCCGCGAGATACGCTGCAACGCATGGGGATCCCGGCCAATGCCAAGGTTAGTTGGGTCAACTACGGTTTCTCCACCCAGCGCGCGGTATTTCATGAGCTCTTCAATAGCGACATCTGCATCGAACAACTGGCAGTTATCACGGCTCATTAACGGGTTAAGCGATAATTCCCCAAGGTTCTCGATACTGACCGGCGCTTCGGCAATATGACGGTCGCTGCAACAGCACGGCGGAACCCACTTGCCTGCCGCATCCAGCAAAATATGTTCATGCATCAGTGTGACGCCCATTTCCCCAACAGGCAGTGGCCCGAGCACGGTCATCACACTGCCACTGTTCACACCAACGGGCAGCGGTGTGGGGTGGCGAAAAATTGAACCCTTCATGAGCTATCCTTTTGCGGCAGAACGGGTGGGGTTAAGAATGCGGGTGTTAAGCCAGATGGCGAGCAGGATGATGCAGCCCGTGGCAATCTGGGTATAGAACGGTGAAATATGGGACAGGATCAGGCCGTTCTGGATAACCGCAATGGAGAGCGCGCCCAACAAAGTGCCGATGATAGTGCCAAACCCGCCAAACAGGCTGGTACTGCCCAACACCACAGCGGCAATAACCTGGAGTTCGAAACCTTCGCCCTGGTTGGATGAGCCACTACCGAGGCGGGCGGTGATTATCATGCCAGCCAGTGCCGCGGCCATGCCACTGAGCATGTAAACACGCATCGTCACTGACTGGGTTTTGATTCCGCTGCGGCGTGCACCTTCGTTATTTGCACCAATCGCGGTGACATAGCGGCCAAAACGCATATGGTTCAGCGCAAAATGGGCAATGATCAACACCGCGATACCGATCAGTGCGGGCATTGGGATGCCAACCACCCATGCCCTGCCCATAAAGGTAAAACCACTCCCGGCCGGAACCGGTATGGAATAGCCCTGGGTTATCAGCAGTGCCACACCACGAACGACCGCCAGCGTTGCCAGCGTGACAATAAACGCGGGGATCCCTTCACGGGCGATGAAAAAGCCATTAATAAGGCCTATCAGTGCGCCAACCGCCAGGCCGCCAATAAATACGACAGGCCAGGGCAGGCCCCAGTGATTCAGCGCAATAGCCGACAGCGCGCCCACCAGAGCCAGTGTGGATCCTACGGAAAGATCAATACCGCCAGTGGTTATCACAAAGGTCATGGCGCTGGCGACAATCAATAGTGGCGCAGTCTGGCGGATAATATTCAGCCAGTTATTGCCAGTCAGAAAGTAGTTGGTGATGAGCGTGAACACCAGGCAGCAGAACACGAAAAATAGCGCGATACTCACCACGCCGGAGTGGTTGTGCAAAATGCGTTTGGGCAGGCTGTGCTGCAGGACGCGGGGGCTGGACATATTAATGGTACTCATGGTTATCCCCTCAATGAGCCTGAGCGGAGTGGGCGGTGAATTTCTCGCCAACAATCAGGTTGACGATATCGCTCAGGCTGGTTTCGGCAACGCGACGGTCGGCAACGTTGGTGCCCTCGTACATCACCATGATGCGATCACAGACCAGGAACAGATCCTGTAAGCGGTGAGTTATCAGGATCACGCTGACACCACGGGCACTGACACGTTTGATCAACTCCAGCACGGCCTCCACTTCGGCAACGGCCAGGGCGGCAGTGGGCTCATCCATAATGAGCACTTTAGGGTTGAACGCCGCTGCACGGGCAATGGCGATGGCCTGGCGCTGCCCACCGGACAGGTTACGCACCATTAGCCGGGTATCCGGAATAGAAATTCCCAGTCCCCTGAGCATCTCCTGGGCTTCTTTGTGCATGCGCTGCTCATCCAGGAAAGGAATACCCAACACCTGTTTCATTGGTTCGCGGCCCATAAACAGGTTGCCGGCAACATCAACGGTGTCGCACAGTGATAAGTCCTGGTAAACCATTTCTATTTGGCAACGCCGGGCATCCGCCGGGGTCTGGAAACTGTGTTCTTCACCATCAATGCGAATTGCCCCACTGGTGGGGACTACAGCCCCCGACAGGATTTTGGTGAGTGTGGATTTGCCCGCACCATTATCGCCGACCAGCCCGAGAACTTCACCGGGGGCCAGGCGCAGGTTTACGCCACGTAATGAACGTATAGAGCCGTAAGTTTTGGTGATATTCATCATCTCGACTCTTGCCGGGACTGCCTGTTGTTGCATGCCATTACTCCCAATGTCGTGTGACGGTAGATGACGTTGCGTATTCGGATGGTCGCCACACCGGTCCACTTCTTGTAAACCGGTTTACTTAATGGTGACGACCATCCGTCAGGTTTGCTGTGTTCGTTACTTGTTCGCCGCATTTACCCAAGCAGTAACCATGCCAGGTTAAAAAATGCCCACTTGATATTTTTATAACCTATTGAATTTAAATTATTAGAATTGATATTTTTTAGTAAACCGGTTTACTAAGCAGCGGATGGGAGTGATGTCTTAACAGGGCGTGTTGCGCTAAAACTGAGCAGGCATTGCACACAATTAGCGCAGCCCGGGGGGCGGCATGATGGAATCACGGGCAACCCATTCAACCGGGAAACGGGTATGCTCGGGCACGGTTTCGCCGTTAAGTAGACGCAACATCAGTTGCACCGCCGTGCGCCCCATTTGGTGAGCAGGCTGGCGGATAGTGGAAATGCGTGGTTGGGTGAAATTAGCGTAACTGGCATCATCGAACCCTACCAGTGACAGGGCCTCAGGAGCCTGAAGCTGGCGTGCCCGTAAGCCATCAAGAATGCCTAATACCAGGTAATCACTGGCCGCGAAAATCGCCGTGGGGCATTGTGCACCACGGAATAACTGATCCAGCGCTTTGCTACCATATTCACGCTGGTATTCGCCATACAGCACCCATTCCGGTGGGCATGACAGGCCCGCAGCTGCCAGTGCTTCACAAAAACCCAGGTAGCGTTCGCGTACACTCATCAGGGCATCCGGCCCACCAACAAACGCGATGTGGCGGTGCCCGGCGCGGATTAACTGCTCTGTTGCGAGGCGCCCACCTTGTTGATTGTCGGCGAACACTTTCGGAACCTGGCTGCCCGGGATGTCTTCATCGAGCAAAATTATCCGCTGGTGGTGCTGCACCTCGCGGCGCAGCAGGCCGTCATCCGGGCGGTTGGTGGTAAACAACAGGCCATCGACCTGGCAGGTATCCAGCCAGCGAATAAACTGCCGTTCTTTTTCAGGGTTATTCCGTGTGACACACAGCACCAGGCTGTAACCTTGTGCAGAGGCGGCTTCTTCGGCGGCATCGGCCAGTTCAGCAAAGAAAGGGTTGGTGATATCCGGCAGCACCAGACCGAGTGTTTCACTGCCACCTTTGCTCAGGCGGCGTGCCAGGCTGTTGCGCTGGTAATCCAGCTTACGAATGGCTGCCTCAATCCGCGCTGCCGTTTCCTGAGGCAACACCAGATTATGGTTGAGGTAGCGTGAGACAGTGGCTTTCGACAGCCCTGCCAGGTTTGCAACGTCTGAAAGAACAACCCGTTTTTTGGTCATGATCGCCGTTATCGTATTGAGTGTTCATATCAGTAACACAGATAGCGCTCAGGAATATAGCGTTTTGTCACCTTTTCCGGGCGATGAAAATTAGCACTTGACAAGAGATGCTAAAGCGCGAATTTTAATAACCTGTTCCCGACGTTGCCTTTGCTGTGTTTTCTTTGGTTAAGGAACACCTGAGAAAACAAGTTTCGTTTCTCTCGCAGGCCCATTTTTGGCGTCTGTGTTCTTTATTTGTCCCGCCAAAATACACCTTGTTACTTTGTAAACAAGTTCATAATTTTTCTGACGAGGGCATGACCAATGTTATTCAACACCAGCAAAAAAAATGTTATTTCTGGCGCACTGATACTTTCTGCACTCTTGTTCGGTAAAGCAATGGCGGCAACGCCGGGCTATGCATTGGTGCAAATTAACCAGCAGGCGCTATTTTTCAACCTGATGAATAAAGGCGCACAAGAAGAAGCAAAATCTACCGGGAAAAATTTAGTTATCTTTAATGCTAACGACAACCCTGTATCGCAAAATGATGCCATTGAAAACTATATTGAACAGGGTGTTAAAGGCATTATGGTTGATGCCATTGATGTGAATGGCATCATGCCCGCTATTAAAGAAGCCGCGGCGAAAAATATTCCTGTCATTGCTATTGATGCGGTATTGCCTGCCGGGCCTCAGGCTGCTCAGGTTGGGGTGAATAATGAAGAAGGTGGCAAAATTTTAGGCAAATTCTTTGTTGATTACATTAATAAAAACGCCGCTGGCAAGGCTCGCGTTGGTATTGTCGGCGCACTTAACTCCGCGATTCAGAACCAGCGCCAGAAAGGGTTTGAAGAAACACTGAAAGGCCATAAAGGCATCAGTGTGGCGGATGTAGTCGATGGCCGAAATATCCAGGATGACGCCATGACCGCGGCTGAAAACCTGATAACCGGTAACCCGGATTTGACGGCTATTTATGCCACTGGAGAACCCGCATTGCTGGGGGCGATTGCCGCAGTGGAAAACCAGGGAAAACAGAGCCAAATCAAGGTGTTTGGCTGGGATCTCACCGCCCGTGCCATTAGTGGTATTGATGCCGGTTACGTGACTGCTGTATTGCAACAGGACCCGGAAAAAATGGGCCAGGAAGCGGTGAAAGCGCTGAATGCGATTAACAGCGGTAAGACTGTCAGTAAGAACATCCTTGTTCCGGCAACTGTGGTGACAAAAGCGAACGTTGATACGTTCCGCCCACTGTTTAAATAACCCACTGGCAGCGCTACCCGGCTTGTGCCAGTAGCGCCGCCAGTGTCGCCCTGCTCGGGAAAGCCTGGCGTGTTCCTGCGCGGCTGATGGTGATAGCCGCCGCCTGGCTTGCATGATGCAGGGCAAGGGCATCTGGCCGGGTGTTGCGCAGCAGTGCAGAGGCCAGCATCACCGCCAAAAATGTATCGCCAGCACCAGTGGTATCGGCCACGGTGGCAGCCACCGAAGGAACATGCTCTGTGTGGCCGTGGGCGTGTAACCGGGAGCCCTGGCTACCCAGCGTTTCCACCACCAGGGTGTGAGCGGTGTCGGGCTGCAGTAAACGGGATTCATGCTCGTTGACGACGGCGATGTCCACCAGGGGCCACAACTGGCGAAAATCCTCCTGGACAGGCGAAGGGTTAAAAACAGTCAGCATCTGCTTGCGCCGGGCGCAGGTAAATAATTCCCGGGTTTTTTCCGGTGTGAAATTACCTTGTTGCACCAGTACATCACCCGGGCGAGCTGTTTCCAGTAATGCAGTAATGGTTGCTGTTTCCAGTGCACTGGCGGCATCGCAACTGGTAATAATTGCGTTGTCGTCATCATTGGTAGTGAAAATAATTGAGGTGTCGGTGTGAACAGGTAATGGTGTTTCTGGAAATAACTGTAATGTTTCGGCCTGAAGTTGTTGGTAAATCCATTCTCCGTAGTGGTCATTTCCCCTTGCGGCAATTAACGTTACAGGTAATCCACAGCGGGATAAAACAATGGCCTGGTTTGCACCTTTGCCGCCAGTATCGGCCATTATTTTTTTTCCGTGCAACGATTCACCTTTATGCGGTAAGGCAGAGCATTGCCAGGTTTCATCGACAGTAATATTCCCGGCAACATAGATATGCATAGCCGATTCCTTTTTTAGAGGGTTAACATGGGTTCTATATCAGCAACAAAAACGAGCGCAATTCAAGATATTTTTTCACGAGATAAAGCAGTGATTGGTGTTATTCATTGTGAAGCCTTTCCTGGTGCGCCAAAATATAATGGCAAAGCTTTTAGTGGTATTGTTGAGCGTGCACTGCGTGACGCTGAAAATTATATTGAAGGTGGTGTTCATGGTTTGATTGTGGAAAACCATGGCGATATTCCTTTTTCCAAACCCGAAGATATTGGCCCGGAAACAGCGGCATTTATGGCAGTGATTACCGATAATATCCGCCAACGTTTTTCTGTTCCCCTGGGGATTAATGTGCTGGCTAATGCTGCTATTCCGGCTCTGGCGACGGCGCTGGCGTGCGGGGCCGATTTTGTACGGGTTAACCAGTGGGCTAATGCCTATATTGCCAATGAAGGTTTTGTGGAAGGGGCCGCGGCAAAAGCTCTGCGCTACCGTAACCAACTTCAGGCGAACCACATTCGTGTTTTTGCCGACAGCCACGTTAAACATGGCAGCCATGCCATTGTGGCAGACCGCTCCGTTGCTGAGCTAACCCGCGATGTTGAGTTTTTTGAAGCCGATGCAGTGATTGCCACCGGGCAACGTACTGGTGACAGCGCCACATTGAGTGAAATTGACGATATTCGCAGTGCCACGTCGCTGCCTTTGTTGGTGGGCTCAGGTGTGACGCCGGACAACGTGGCGACCATTTTAGGCCGTACACAGGGCGTGATTGTTGCCAGTGCGCTGAAAGAAGGTGGCGTCTGGTGGAACCCGGTAGAACGTGAACGGGTGGTGAAGTTTATGGCAGCGGCACGCCCCGCGCTGGAGGCCTGATGACCGCATTCAGTGACCAACTGCTGGCCGGGCATAGTGATGTATGGAACGAGATGCAGCAACACCCCTTTGTTCAGGCCATAGAGCAGGGAACCTTGCCGGAAACCGCTTTTCACCGCTACCTGGTTTTCGAAGGGGAGTTTGTGTTCAGTGCGGTGGAAATTTTGGCTCAGGGGTTGAGCCATGCGCCGGATGTATCACGCCAGCGCCGGTTAATCCAGGGGCTGAATGGCCTGGTGGATACTCAACTTGGCTGGTTTGAACGCGTAATGGCAAAGCGCGGTGTGGTTGCTGAGCACTGGCAACCCGCGCCTGCCGGGTTTATTCGGTTTCGTGATGGCATGCTACAGGCCGCCCGTACTGGCGGGTACGCCGATATCATGGTTCTGATGTTTGGCGCCGAGTGGATGTATTACCACTGGTGCGCGCGTGCTGCTTCACGGGCACAGTACGATGAAGACCTGCACGACTGGTTATCTATGCATGCGGATGATGCTTTTTACCAGCAGGCGTGCTGGTTAAAACAGGAAGTGGACCAGTGCGGTTTAACGCTTTCCGGGCAGGAAAAGCAGCGGCTCAGCCAGTTATATGGGGATGTGCTGGCGTGGGAAATTGATTTTCACCAGGCGATGCTGGGTTAAAAATAATACCCTGCCACGGGGAATTGACTCCGTGGCAGGGTGTTTGTAACTGGCTGGTTAAAGCCTGAGGCAAAAAGAGATCTAATGACTCGCCCGGGCACAGGCTGGTTTGTGAATATTCTCCATAAACATCTGTGGCGGGTTATGCAGTTGCCGGGTCAGCAGAAGATTTCCCGCATTGGCCACATCCGACAGCCAGCCCCAGTGTTTTTTCAGGTATGGAGCTCATCCGCCACCTCATCCGCCTCGTGTCTGGGGGCTTTTGGTATAGTGGAGAGCCTTCCAGCCGGCTTGCGGTCTGCCGTGAAGCACCCAGGGGAGGCATAAGTTTTTTACCCATATGGTCAGTAACTACAGGCGAACAAGCGCAATCGGGTACGGCCAGGTAGACTAAGTAAAAAATGAGAAATCCTGCGCAAAATGACAATGGAGGCAGATGAAAGATGACCGGCTTTAACTTATGCTCATCTCTGTTCCATTCAACAGAACTATTCCATTCAAGGGAACTGAACTATGCAACCGGAATTCAGCCTTGCGAGTACCTGGAGCAGTACACAACTTTGTGATTTGCTGAATGCCTGCTTTACTGGCTACACCGTTCCGGTTTCCTTTTCGGAGCCGGTTTTTACGCGCCGTTTCAGTGCTGAAGGTGTTTGTCTTGCGGATTCTGGTGTATGGCTTTCCCGGGGGGAGCCGGTGGCTGTTGGGTTGGTGGCGCGCCGTGGGTGGGGAGCCAGGCTGGCGGCTTTTGCTGTGGCGGAACCCTGGCGTGGTAAAGGGGTTGCAAGGCCTTGCCTGAACAAGTTATTCGGCAGCATTCGGGAACAGGGTGCCCGTACATTATGCCTGGAAGTGCTGGTTAACAATGTTCCGGCAATTCGCCTGTATCAGTCTTTGGGGTTTCAGATTACACAGCGGTTGGTGGGGTTTACTGCTCCTCAGGGCAACGGCCTGTCTGGTGAATCATTGCTGAGTGAAACCTGTGATCCTCGCCAGTTGCTGGCGGCTGTCTGTGCTGAGGGCCTGGCGGACCTTCCCTGGATGCTGGCACCAGAAACACTCTGTGGGCTACCTTGCCAGGCATGGGTTCTCGGCCATTGTACCGCGGTGGTGAGTGAACTGGGCGGTGTACCACAACTGCGTTTTATCTATACGGCACCTGAATTCCGCCGCCAGGGTGAAGCATGTGCCATGTTATCTGCCCTGGCGATGCATTATCCGCACCTTACTTCGGCAGTCTCAGTACCTGAGCATTTTTCTGCGTTGTTTTTGCGTGCCGGGTATCGCCTGTTGCCTGTCATACAGTATGAAATGTCAACCCATTGAGTGTGGCGTGTACCTGGCTGTCAGCATTATTTGCCCGCCTTGCAGGGGGGATATTCCTTTTCTCATTGGCCTGGTTGAAAACGGGGATGGGGAAATGTGCCAGGTAAGGTATGGGATCCGCATGGTTCCGGTAGGTTGTGGTTTTGCTGGCTCAATGAACAATGCAGTGCCGCCATGCCAGTATCCTGAACCTGACTGGTTACCTGAACTGGATATGACTTCAACAATCACTCAATAATCGATGAGATTTTCCTTAAGTTTCTTTGCAGTTATGTATTCATTGTGATAATACTTCTCATTCTGATTTATATTCCCCAGCTAATGGGTTATGGGTGTGAGTACACCTGTTAAGGGATGAGTGACTGAAGATGATTAAACAATGGGCTGGCCGGTTACTGCACAGTTGCTTGATGGCTCTGGTGCTGCTTCCTGCCGCGGCGATTGCCACGCAATATCCACTAACCGTAAAAGATATCGATGGCCGTACAGTTGTACTGAACCACGAACCGCAACATATTATTTTGCAGGACGGGCGCGACCTGATGGCGCTGGCTTTGCTGGACCGGGATAACCCGTTTCACCGGGTCATTGCCTGGAATAACTTGTTAAAGAAACAAGATGAACAAACCTGGGATATTCTGCGTAAGGCCTGGCCGGCAGCGGAAAAAATACCGGATATGGGGTTCTCCGACCAGGGCGAAGTCAATAATGAAACGGTCATTGCCAGTGAGCCAGACCTGATGATTGCGCAGTTGCGGGCAAAACCTGCGCTGGAACAAACCGGTGTGCTTGGGCGCTTAAAAGAGCTGCATATTCCGGTATTGTTTGTTGATTACGAATTGCACCCGGTACAAAACACGCTGCCCAGTATTACGTTGTTAGGCAAAGTTCTGAACCGGGAATCACAGGCAAAAGCCTATACCGATTTCTACCAACAGCGCCTGGCTAAACTCCAGCAGATTGTTGCCGTGCAAAAGAAAAAGCCCGAGGTCTTTATTGAACCTATCGCCGGTATTGGCGGCACATCCGGAGCCTGTTGCTTTACCCATGGGCACAATGGCTGGGGTGGGCTGGTGGAAGCCGCGGGTGGGCGTAACATTGGCTCTTCCTTGTTAACGGGCGCCAGTGGGTACATCAACCCGGAGAAAATTATTGCCATGAAACCGGATTTTTACCTGATGACCGGTTCCAAACGCGGTAATGCGCAGAACCCGTTGATCCCGTTTGGTTACAATACGGACCCGGCGGCCATTAAAACCAAGTTTGATGCTTTACTGGCACGTAATGCAGTCGCTGGTATTCCGGCAGTGCAGGCCGGGCATGTGGCAGGAATTTACCACCACTTCTATAACCACCCGTGGAATATTATTGGCCTGGAGATCCTGGGTAAGATTTTCTACCCTGAAGCGATGAAAGATATCGACCCAACAGCCGATTACCACTATATCGTAACCCACTTTACGCATCTGCCTGATGCACCAATTAACCTGAGTTACCAGCCCTGATAACGTAACCCGCTTCCGGTATGCCGGTAGCGGGTTTGCTCTGTTTATTCCCAACAACGCTTAGTTTTCTGGCGAAAAATCACTGCCAGTAATAAAGCTGATTCTGTCTGTTCAGTACCCACTGGCGCCCGATTTCGTGAGTTGCACGTTGTGCCTGCTCCGGCAACATACCTCTGGCGGAGACCAGCCCTGCAGAAGATTGCAGCCCCGGGCCACCAGGCAGAATGGGTAACCGTCTGCGCAATAATAACCATCAATATTTGGCTTGTCTGGCATTTATTCTATTTCTGATAATCCCGGTTAAATACCCGTCAATTATCTGCCGCCAAAAATGAAGTAATTTTTTTGTCTGGAATGGGTATTTGGGGTGGAATAAAACCCTTATTTTATTCAGGTGTTTGAGACTGCTCCTGGTGAACGTTTGCAAAATCAGATATGTTCAGGTTTTTCATTTTTTTTACATTAAATTCAATTGGTTGTTCTTTTGTTTTTTTAGAGAGTTATTTTGTTTGCTTACTATCTGGGCAAATGTAATGCCCTGAATCTGCTATTCTGTAACCATTCACCTGAACGTGTGATGTAAGGGGAATGCGTGTAATCGCTCCCGGCTACAGGGTTCTGTAAACCTGCCTGTAAGAGGAAAATAGTTAATAAAAAAAAGAGGATACAAATGATACGAGCAAGGAAAAAAATTAAGCCAATCGCCCTGAGCGATGTCACGATTATTGATGATGCTAAATTAAAAAAAGCCATTACCGCAGCGTCTTTAGGAAATGCTATGGAGTGGTTTGATTTTGGTGTTTATGGCTTCGTTGCTTATGCGCTGGGTAAAGTCTTTTTCCCGGATGCCAGCCCTGGGGTGCAGATGATAGCAGCCTTAGCGACATTCTCTGTTCCCTTCTTAATTCGCCCTTTGGGTGGGCTGTTCTTCGGCATGCTGGGTGATAAATATGGTCGCCAGCGAATTCTCTCTATTACGATAGTGATTATGTCGCTCAGTACTTTCGGTATTGGTTTAATTCCGGGTTATGAAACGATTGGGGTTTGGGCTCCAGTGCTGTTGTTAGTGTGCAAAATGGCGCAGGGCTTTTCGGTCGGCGGGGAGTACACAGGGGCTTCCATTTTCGTGGCTGAATATTCGCCGGACCGGCGGCGTGGTTTTATGGGGAGCTGGCTGGATTTTGGGTCGATCGCCGGGTTTGTTTTGGGGGCTGGCCTGGTTGTACTGATTTCCGCCATTGTTGGTCAGGATCATTTTATGGCCTGGGGATGGCGTCTGCCTTTTTTCCTGGCGTTGCCGCTTGGGATTATTGGGCTCTATCTGAGAAATGCCCTGGAGGAAACCCCGGCCTTTCAGCAACATGTCGATAAGCTTGAACAGGGCGACCGCCAGGGGTTACAGGAAGGGCCGAAGATTTCATTTAAAGAAATCGCCACACAGCACTGGCGCAGCCTGCTGGCGTGTATTGGGTTAGTCATTGCAACTAATGTCACCTATTACATGCTGCTGACCTATATGCCGAGCTATTTGTCCCACAACCTGCATTATTCGGAAGACCATGGTGTGCTGATTATTATCGCCATCATGATTGGGATGCTGTTTGTGCAACCTGTTATGGGGCTGCTCAGCGACCGCTTTGGTCGTCGTCCGTTTGTGATTTGTGGCAGTATTGCCTTATTAGTACTGGCGATTCCTGCGTTTAAATTGATTAACAGCGATGTGATTGGGTTAATTTTTGCCGGGTTGCTGATTCTGGCTGTGATACTGAATGCGTTTACCGGGGTAATGGCCTCTTCACTCCCGGCGATGTTCCCCACGCATATTCGTTACAGTGCGCTTGCCAGTGCTTTCAATATCTCCATATTAATCGCGGGGCTGACTCCCACACTTGCTGCCTGGCTGGTGGAAACCTCCGGTAACCTGATGATGCCAGCATGGTATCTGATGGTGATAGCCGTGATTGGGTTGATTACCGGGTTGACGATGAAAGAAACCGCGAATTTACCGTTAAAAGGCGCAACGCCTGCGGCATCGGACATTCAGGAAGCCAAAGAGATCCTCAAAGAGCACCACGATAACATTGAGCAGAAAATTGAGGAAATTGATGCAGAAATTGCTGAACTCCAGGCTAAACGAACCAAACTGGTTCAGCAACACCCGCATATCAACGAATAACCAGGTGTGATTACCCGCCACCGCCAGTTTGCCCGGCGGTGGCGCACCCGATTAACGCAATGCCGGGTTGCTCACCAGGCTGAACCGGCCACACCCCAGTAACGCAATGGTAATACCGCCAAAAAAGAATAACGCAATCTCTTCAAGCCCCCATGCACCCACTTTGGTAGTGGTGAAAATCAGCCCCGGGTCTGTACTCAACCAGGCGAATAACATGGTAAAGCACATCACCAGCGCCGCCGGGCGAACCAGCAGGCCGATTATCAACAGAACGGGTGCCACCACTTCTCCCAGGTACACGCCCCAGGCAACAAAGCCTGGCATACCGTGGCTTTCCACAATGTTGATAATTGGCCCAATGCCGTCTATCACTTTGTGGATACCGTGAAACAACATCATACAACCGATAGCCAGGCGTAACAGGAGCTTGCCAGTATCGGGTTTGTCCAATAATACATTGAGTTGCCTGAGCATGATGCCCTCCCTCCAGTGTCCTGGTAAGTATGCTAAATAATTAGTGTATTAATTATGAGTCGCATTTTAATTCTGCAGGAGAACTGCTCGAAAAAAACTGCGCTAAATCAACCTGAATGCAGGGAAAGCCAGGCAGATTTTGGCAGGTAGCGGTTTCATCCTGTTCAATGAAACCGCAAGGGAGTGGTGTTGGCGCTAAAAATTATAAATTGGCGGTTAAAAAGTTACTGACGGTTTTCATACACTGCTCGCGTTCTTCAACATGAGGCATGTGGCTTGAATCTTCAAAAATAACCCACTGCGCACCGGCAATATTGTCGGCAAAGGGCTGTACCACCTCGGGGGCGGCTTCGTCGTAACGGCCTGAAATCAATAAGGTGGGAACGTTAATGGCGCTTAACCGGTCGATAATCGTCCAGTCTTTCATGGTGCCAATAACATGAAATTCTGTCGGTCCGTTCATTGCGTGGTAAACCGTAGGGTCTTCATCCATAGCGTCAAAAGTACGGCGCACTTCCACCGGCCAGGGGTCGAGTCGGCAAACATGGCGCTGGTAAAATACCTGGCTGGCGGTTTTATAGGCTTCGCTGTTCAGTGTGCCTGCGGTTTCATGCTCCAGCAGGGTAGCCTGAACCTCTGGTGGTAATTCAGAACGTAGTCTGGCCGCCGCCGACAACCAGAGTGCCATAGATGCCGGGGAATTGGCGATGACCAGTGCTTTCAGTCCGGCAGGCTGGCGTACTGCGTGCTCGGCTGCCAGCATCCCTCCCCAGGATTGCCCCAGAAGCGCATAGTCCTGTTCAATACCTAAATGCTTAAGCAGGTTATCCAGTTCTTCCAGAAAGAGTGCCGGGTTCCAGAAATCTGTGGGCATGTCGGGCAAGTGTGTGGAGTTACCATTACCGAGTTGATCATAGTGAATAACAGGCCGTCCGGTGCGGGCGATATCACGAAAAGCATCAACATAGTCGTGGGTACAACCCGGGCCACCATGGGCGACCACCAGAGGCGTGCGCCCCGTATGGAGACTGCCGCAAATACGAAACCAGGTCTGGTATTCCCGAAACGGAGCATAGCCCTCTTGGATGGTATACATGGCTGCTGTTTACCCTGTGATGTGAATGTTTGCTCAGGGTAGAACGCAGCCGCATGCAGTGAATACTAGTAAAAATGCTAGTTCTTAACTGTCCAGTAAACGGTAGTGCAATGCGCGTACCACCGCCTGAACCCGGTTACTGGCTCCCAGTTTCTTCGCCGCGGTGTTCAGGTGCAATGTTACGGTGGCTACTGAGCGGTGTAACTTGCGGGCAATTTCTTTGGCTGTCAGCCCTTCTGCGGACCAGGTAAGACATTCGCGCTCGCGGTTGCTGAGTTTGACATGGCGACAGGTCAGCATTGATGCATCGAATAGCGGGAATGCGCTTTCCTGGAAACGGTGGGCGATAAAGGTCAGTTGCGCCAGGTTGTCAATGACATCCCGTTCCTGATGGGGTGCGGTCAGGATACCGGTCAGGGTGACAAAACCACCCTGAGGCAAGTGGAGCGGTACAGTTGCGCCGCATGGCATATCGTGGTCACGCATGTAATGAGTCACCGGTTTATGCTGGTCGTTAAGCCGCCCGCGCAGAGAGGTGTAATCCGGGCGTTGATAAGACCACACAAAAGGCGCGCAGCTTTCCAGTGCGCAGTGTTGTACCGGGTCAACCTGGTAATAGCCCTGATCGCACCAGCGCTGGCGCATATCGTCCGGTACGTTGTGCATCCGTAACAATGACGGCGTGATCAATTCCCCTTCCAGTGAACGGGGGACGGGTGTGTAGTCATAAATAACCGCGTCAAAGCCCAGCGTCTGTGTCTGGTCAAAAAGCGCAGCGAACGCATTATCCAGTCCATTGGGAAATGATGAACCAGGGTGCTGAATAGCGGGTTGCATGTTCCCCTCCATTTTCTGTCTGTGCCGTGAACGGCATGGTTTGTGCAAAACCTTTTCAGTCTGTAACGCTTTATATGCAAATACAGTGCCATTAATTGACTGTTTTTTGTACTGACCTGGCAGGCAAAACTAGTATTTTTGCTAACTGTTCAGTGCCTGACGAAGCCGTTAGCGTAAGGAAAACACCCGCGAATTGAATAACGGGCACCGGAGGGAAATATGTGGAGCGAAATTCAGCCAGATAAACGCCATGATATTACGGTTAATGGCTACAACGTGGTTGCCTGGGAGTTTGGTGAAGGTGACGACGTCGTTCTTTGCCTGAATGGCGGGCCGGGGTTGCCCTGCGATTACTTGCGTGAAGCCCACTCCTGCCTGAAACAGCAGGGCTACCGGGTGGTGGCTTTTGACCAACTGGGGACGGGAAAATCCGACCGTCCGCAGGACCCGCGCTTCTGGACAATGGAGCGCTATGTTCAGGAAGTTGAAACAGTACGCCGTGCGCTGAATCTTGGGAAAGTGCATTTGTTGGGGCATTCATGGGGCGGCTGGCTGGCTATTGAAGTGGCATTGCACCACCCTGGTGCGATTCGTAGCCTGATCCTCGAAAACACGGTGGCGGATATGCCCCATTTGGTGCAAGAGCTCAACCGCCTGCGCGAGGCTCTGGGGCCAGAAACGGTTGCGATGATGCAACGTTATGAAGCTCTGGGCTGGCTGAGTCACCCACAATACCAGGCCGCAGTCACCTTGCTGAATTACCGCCATGTTTGCCGGCTTGATGTCTGGCCTGCTCCGGTAAAGCGTTCCCTGGAAGACTGGAATATGGGGCCTTACGAGACAATGCAGGGGCCGAATGAGTTTCTCTATACCGGTAATTTAAAAGACTGGGACCGCAGTGCTGATTTGCACATGATTCAGGTGCCCTGCCTGATTACCACCGGCCAGCATGATGAACTGACACCTGCCTGTGCGATGAAAATGAAGCAGGGTCTGCCCCAGGCGGAACTGCATGTATTCCCCAATAGTAGCCACATGCCGTTTTATGAAGAACCCCAGGCCTATTACCCGGTCCTGCTGGATTTTCTTGAACGGCAGCGTAGCAGAGGAGGCGACTGATGCACCGTTACCGGTTTCTGCTGTTTCGCCCCCTGCAATTGCTGCCAGTTTTGCTGGGAATAAGCATTATCACGTTTGCCATGGTGCGCGCCATCCCGGGTGACCCGGCGCGCATTTTACTTGGTGTGCGCAGTACTCCTGCAGCACTGGCCCGTATTCGCGCCCAGTTTGGCCTCGATGAACCCTTATGGGTGCAGTATCTCTATTTTCTGCGCAACCTGCTCCATGGAGAACTGGGTAAGTCCATTGTTTACCGGGTTGATACCCTGAAGTTAATAAGCTCCCGGCTGGAGCCAACAATCTGGCTGGTGGCAGGGAGTGTCCTGTTGGCAATTGTGATTACCATTCCTCTGGCTGCCATGGCTTCACGTCATAGAGGAGGAGTGTGGGATCAGTGTATTCGCTTGTTTACCACCGCCGGGCTGGGTTTTCCTGCCTTTTGGCTGGGAATAATGATGATAATCGTGTTCAGCGTGACGCTGGGCTGGTTCCCGGTTTCGGGTTATGGCGATGACCTGACCGAACGCCTGCACCACATGGCTTTGCCGTGTTTTACGGTGGCGCTGGCGTTATCGGCGGTGCTGATTCGCAACCTGCGCGCCAGCCTGCTGATGGAAATGAGCAGTGATTATGTGGTGGCTGCCCGGGCACGGGGCCAGCGGGAATCACGTATCTTCTGGCGGCATGTGTTACCGAATTCACTGGTGCCAACCATTAACCTGCTGGCGGTTAACATTGGCTGGCTGATTGGCAGCACGGTAGTGATAGAAAGTGTGTTTGCCATACCCGGAATGGGGCAGTTACTTATCAAAGCGATTTTCAGCCGGGACTATATGGTGGTTCAGGGCGTGGTGATTGTTTTTGCACTGGCGACGGTCACCGTTAACCTGGTGGCGGATGTGCTCACAGTTGCTCTGGACTCGAGGGTGAAACTATGAACCTGACCTTGTCTGCAAGTGTGGCGCAGTGGCGGCGGCGTTTTATTCCGCGCCAGCACGCGCTGGTAGCTGGTGCCTGCATTATCGGGTTGTGGTTACTGGCCGCAATTTTTGCGCCATGGCTGGCACCTTTCGACCCTATAAACCAGGACCCGTCAGTGAGCCTGCTCCCTCCTGGTGGTGTTCATTTGTTTGGTACCGATAACTTCGGGCGCGATATTTTTTCCCGCGTAGTGTGGGGCGCACGCGTGGATCTGCAAATTTGCCTGCTGGGGGTGATTTTCCCGTTCTCGCTGGGAACAGTGCTGGGGGCTCTTTCTGGTTACCTGGGCGGTGTTGTGGATGCAGTCGTTATGCGCGTCATTGATATCGTCCTGGCTTTTCCTTTCCTGGTTCTGATGCTGGCAATCATCGCCATTCTGGGGCCCGGGCTCGGCAGTTTTTATATTGCGATGGCAATGGTGGGCTGGGTGTCATATGCCCGCCTGGTGAGGGCGCAGGTGTTAACCCTGAAACAGCGTGATTTTATTCTCGCCGCGCGCAGCCTGGGGTACAGCCACACCCGTATTCTGTTTCGCCACTTATTGCCCAACGCGCTGACGGGCGCACTGGTGTTCTCCATGTCTGACTGTGTTCTGGTTCTGCTGAACGGGGCCGCGGTGAGTTACCTCGGCTTAGGCGTTCAGCCGCCAACTGCTGAATGGGGCGTGATGGTGGCTGAAGGGCAGAGCTTTATTACCACCGCCTGGTGGATAACCACCTTCCCCGGGCTGGCAATTGTAATGCTGGCAATGGGGTTCAGCCTGCTGGCTGATGGGTTAGGTGACCGGTTAGGAGAGCGCGTATGACCTTACTGGATGTCTCACAACTGACCGTGACAACCGCAAACCAGGTGACGCTGGTGGATGGCATCAGCTTTCGTCTGGCTGAAGGGGAAATGTTAGGCCTGGTTGGGGAAAGTGGTTCAGGTAAAACAGTGACCTGCCGTGCGCTGATGCGTTTGTTACCAGGGCAGGGGCTGCGCATTAGCGGGGGAAGTATCATCCTTGCCGGGCGTGATCTTGTTGCCCTGAGTGAGGCGCAGATGGCGGGTGTTCGCGGGCGGGAAATCGGTATGATTTTCCAAAACCCGACCAGCCACCTTAACCCGGTGATGACGGTGGGTGAGCAAATTGCCGAGAGCCGCCGCCTGCACTTTGGCGCCAGCCGCAGGCAGGCGCGGGCCGATGCCCTGGATTTTTTGCGCCAGGTGGGGATCCCTGACCCACAAAACCGGGCAAAAAATTACCCACATGAGTTTTCTGGGGGCATGCGGCAACGGGCAATGATTGCGGTTGCACTGGCGGCAGAACCACGCCTGTTAATTGCCGATGAGCCGACGACTGCGCTGGATGTCACCGTGCAGATGCAGATCCTGCGTTTGCTGAGCGATTTACGCAGTGAACTGGGCGTGGCGATGATAATGATTACCCACGACCTTGGAGTGGTGGCGCAAACCTGTGACCGTATCGCAGTAATGTATGGCGGCCGGTTGTGTGAATCAGGCGGAAAACGCGAAGTGCTCCACCACGCGGCGCACCCCTACACTCAGGGCCTTATTGATTGCCAGCCACAAAGTGAAGGCAGTGCCGGGTATTTGAAAACCATTCCCGGCCAGCCACCAGTGGCAAACCATTTTCCTGAAGGGTGCCGGTTTCACCCGCGTTGCCATGCAGCCAGTGAAGCCTGTCGCCAGCAACAACCCGCACTGCACTATACACAGAACAGCCTGTCTCATGCCGCGGCCTGTTTTCACCCCTTTCAACCACTAACACAGCGGGAGGGATAATGGCGAAACAGGAAAGCTGGCCGCTTTTGGAAGCGGAAAACCTGAGCGTAACTTTTCCGGCCGGAGGCGGTTGGGGACGCGCGCGGCGCGTTGTTCACGCGGTTAATCAGGTAAGCCTGGCAATTTCACCAGGAGAAACACTCGGGCTGGTGGGTGAGTCTGGTAGTGGCAAAAGTACTCTTGGCCGGGCGCTGTTGCAACTGGAACGTCCGGCAAGTGGCGAAGTACGGTTTGATGGTATGCGTATTACCCATGGGTTGCGCAGCGACGTAGCTCGCCTGCGCCAGCAAACTGCCATGATTTTTCAGGACCCGTTCTCATCACTGAACCCGCGCCAGACTATTGGCGAAAGCATTGCCGAAGTGCTGCGGGTGCATCGCAAAGTCCCCACGGAGAATATTGCCGGGCGAGTGGATGAATTGCTGACGCTGGTGGGTTTAAGCCCCATGCAGGCAGCATCCAAACCCGGCCAGCTCAGTGGCGGGCAATGCCAGCGGGCAGGTATTGCCAGGGCGCTGGCGATTGAACCACGCTTAATTGTGGCAGATGAATGTGTGGCGGCGCTGGATGTTTCTATTCAGGGGCAAATCATTAATTTGCTGATGAGCTTACGCGAGAAAATGGGGCTGGCGATTCTGTTTATCGCCCACGACCTGGCCATTGTGCGCCACTTATGTGACCGCGTGGCGGTGATGTATTTGGGGCGTATTGTTGAACAGGGGCCGTCTGAAACGGTGTTCTCTCATCCGCGCCACCCGTATACCGCTGCACTGGTAGCCGCGATTCCCGAAATCGACCCGGATAAACCGCTCCCTGCCCAACCATTGGGCGGCGAGCCTCCCAGCCCGATAGCGATTCCGGCCGGGTGTGCGTTTCATCCGCGTTGTCCATATGCCCAGGCACAATGTTGCACTGGCGCACCACCACAGACCCGGCATGTTGCCGACCATAGCTGGACCTGCGTGTTAGCTCATGCAGGCGAAGAGACTGTATTTCCGTTGACTGGGGGAGTGTTGAATGAAGCGCAAGCACGTTAAATTGGCAGCAGCAGGGTTATTGTTGGCATTGAGCGCCATGAGTGAACTGGCACAGGCAGCCGGTATTTTAACCATTGGCCGTCGTGAAGACAGTACCACGTTCGACCCGATTAAATCGGCGCAAAATGCGGATAATTGGGTGTTTTCCAATGTGTTCGACCCACTTATTCGGGTAGATAAGACTGGCACCAAACTTGAACCTGGTGTGGCGGAAAGCTGGACTATCTCACCCGATGGTAAGGTGTATACATTCAAAATCCGTGATACCAAATTTTCTGATGGCTCACCACTGACCTCTCACGATGCGGCCTTCAGCTTGTTACGTATTCGGGACAACGCAGGATCACTGTGGCGCGATTCCTACAGTAATATCGCTAAAGTGGAAACCCCGGATGACCGCACACTGGTGATTACCCTGAAAGCGCCAGCGGCACCTTTCTTATCGCAACTGGCATTGCCTAATGCTTCGGTGATTTCAGAAAAAGCACTGAAAGCGGAAGGGGAAGATGAGTTTGCTGAAAAACCTGTCGGCTCTGGCGCGTTTCGTGTGAAAGAGTGGGTGCGTGGTGAGAAAGTGGTTCTGGAGAAGAACCCACTGTTCTGGCAGGCGAAAGATGTCAGCCTGGATGGAGTCGAGTGGCTGACCATCCCGGATGATAATACCCGTATGCTGAAAGTGCAGGCTGGCGAACTGGACGCTGCGCTCACCGTGCCGTTTTCGCGCATCGCTTCCTTACAAAAAGATAAAAACCTGACAGTTGAACTGGATCCTTCTACCCGTGAAGATCACTTGTTGATCAACCATTCTCACGGCGCCCTTGGCAAAGTAGCGGTACGCCAGGCACTGGATTTTGCCATTGATAAAGACGCGATTGTTAAAACGGTGACTTTTGGTTACGGCCAGGTGGCGAATTCCTATATTCCTGCGGGCGCGCTGTACCACTACAGTGATAACCTGCGCCGCCCTTATGATCCGGAAAAAGCCAAAGCGATGCTGAAAGCTGCCGGGGCATCGGATTTGGCGCTGAACTATGTGGTGAATGCGGGCGATGAAGTGGATGAACAAATCGCTATTCTGCTGCAGCAGCAACTGGCAAAAGCCGGGGTGAAAGTTAACTTACAGAAAGTGGATCCAAGCCAAAGCTGGGACATGCTGGTGGCCGGTGATTACGATATTTCTGTGATGTACTGGACCAACGATATTCTCGACCCGGACCAAAAAACCACATTTGTGCTAGGCCATGACGCGAACATGAACTACATGACCCGCTACCACAATGAGAAAGTGAAAGCGCTGGTTGCTGCGGCTCGCCTGGAAATGGACCCGAAAAAACGTGAGCAGATGTACATCAGTCTGCAAAAAATGGCCAAAGCCGACGTGAACTGGATCGATCTGTATTACAGCCCGTACCGTAATGTCAGCCGTAAGAATATTAAGGGTTTCTACCAGAATCCGTTAGGCCGTTTTTTCCTGGAAAATACAGTTAAAGAGTAACGGTTTTATCCTTAAAATGGCGCCATTTTGAGTCTGGTGACAAACCTCATGTCTGCACAGAACGATAGTATGTCACCCAATAAAAAATCAGGAAAATCAATTTATTGATTTTCGGCTGCTAACTAAAAAGAAGGAAAAACCACGCTTTTTCCTTCTTTTTCATCAATCTGAAAATGGCGCCATTTCACAAGGTATCGCCCATATAGATTTGGTAGCCCAAATCAACACTGTTACCCACTATTTCGTCATCCTCTATTTTCTTTAATAGCATCTGTGCCGCAGTGCGGCCAATGTCAAACCTGGGAGTAATCACACTGGCAAGGCTTGGTATCATGCGCTTACCCATTTCCAGCCCGTGGAAACCGGCAATTGACAGGGTTTGCGGTACACAGATATTTTGCATGTGGCACCATAGTAAAGCCCCCATCGCAATGTCGTCATTGGTACAAAATACACCGTCTAAATCGGGGTATTGTGCCAGTGCATCTTGCAGCATTCGGGAGCCGAGATGAATAGATGAGATAGAGTGAGGGTTGATGCGCAGGCAAGGTAACCCGGCTTCTGCCATAGCTTCACTGTAGCCCTGAAAACGTTGTTCATCTCTGACGTCGTCTTTTGAACCAAGGTAGACAATTTTTTTCCGCTGGCGTTTTTCCAGCATAGTATTGACCATATCGTAAGCGGCCAGTTTATTGTTGAACCCCACTTCCATGTCCAGCCTGTTACCCTGGGTATCCATGACTTCAACCACGGGGATCTTTGCCGCACGCAGGAACTTGCTGGTACGTAATGTATGGTGTTTTTCACTGAGAATAATACCGTCAATATTGTAAGAGAGCAGGTTGATAACCTGTTCCTCTTCTGAATGCTGGCAGTAATTGTAATTTGCTATCAGTGTCTGGTAATTATGGCCCGATGTGACAGATTCAATCCCTGCCAGAATGTCGGAAAAGAGTTGATTTTGAAAGGAAGGAATCAGGATGCCAATGGTATAGCTCCGGGCATTAAGCAGCATTTCTGGTGCGCGGTTTGGTACGTAATTTATCTCTTCAATGATGCTGGCAATTTTTTCTCCGGTCTCCCGTGAAACTTTGTGCGGCGTACGCAGATAACGGCTGATGGTCATTTTTGTGACGCCTGCCAGCGTAGCAATATCCTGTAATGAAATGCGATGGTTTCTCATGATGTTTGGATAACACTCGCCTGCCAGTGGAATGAGCCGGGTGGCAAAAGCAGACGACCTGCTCAGGTTTTGCCCGGAATACGCGTCCTGCCACCCGTTGTCTGTATTAGTGGATAATTGCGTTAATGGCCAGAACGCCAGCCAGACCCATAAATGAAATCAGTGTTTCCATGACTGTCCAGGTTTTCAATGTTTCTGTGACACTCAGGTTAAAATAACCTTTGAATAACCAGAAGCCCGGGTCATTCACATGGGAGGCGATAACACTGCCAGCCCCGGTTGCCAGCACCATAAGCGCCGGGTCTGCATGGGTGACACCAATAATAGGTAGTACAACCCCTGCTGTCGTAATGGCGGCAACGGTTGCGGACCCCAGAGCAATACGTAGCACTGCGGCTACCGTCCAGCACATCAATAACGGCGAGAGTGTGGTGCCACTCATCAGGTCAGCGATATATTTCCCCACACCGCTATCTACCAGAACCTGCTTAAATGCGCCACCGCCAGCAATTATGAATACAATCATTGCGATAGCGCCAATGGAATCGCCAGTGATGTTCATCACCTGTTCCAGAGACCGGCCATTGCGCAAACCCAGGGTAAAGACAGCAATCACAATTGCGATAAAGAGCGCGACGGCTGGGTTACCAATGAATTCGAAGAATACACGGACGGGGTGTTCTTTGGGCAGTGTTATCTCACAAATAGCGGCTATTGCCATCAGTACCACAGGGATAATGGCGGCAAAAATACTGTTCCAAAAGCCCGGCATCTCTTCTTCAGTGAACAGATGTGGGTTGAACAACCCTTCAGGCGGTGTTTTTTCATATTTGGTGAGAAAGCGCGAAAATATAGGGCCTGCGACTATTACAGTTGGAATAGTGATGATAATACCGTACAGCAATGTTGTACCCAGGTTGGCATTATAGATGGCAGCAATAGCCGTTGGGCCTGGATGTGGTGGTAAGAAACAATGCGTGACGGACAGCGCCGTAACCATTGGTACGCCGACATACAGCAACGGCAAACGTGATGCGGCAACAATGGTAAATACCAGTGGCAATAAAAGAACAAAGCCAACTTCGAAAAACATGGCCAGCCCAACCACTAAACCGGTAATAACCAGCGCCCATTGAACGCGTTCGCGGCCAAATGAGTGAATGAGTGTTGTGGCAATGCGTTGTGCTGCGCCCGTATCGGAAATCAGGCGCCCCAACATTGCGCCAAACCCTAAAATCATGGCCAGACCACCAAGGGTTCCGCCAATGCCGGATTGAATAGAATGAATAACGTCATGGGCTGGCATTCCTTCTGCAAAGCCCACGACGGTCGCAACAAGTATCAGGGCAATAAAGCCGTTGATTTTAAAACCAATCATAAGCAATAACAGCAACGCTACGCCTATGGCGATAATAATCAGTGGCATGATGTTTTATCTCTTTTATGGTTAATCGGGCGGTGGGTAAAACCGCCCGCATATATAGGGAAAGGGTTAATAAGTAAAATCAGACTGCGACCAGCATGCCGCCATCGACAAACAATAGATGGCCGTTTACAAAGTCAGACGCTTTAGCTGACAGGAACACAGCAGCACCAATTAATTCTTCAGGGTCACCCCAACGTGCGGCCGGTGTGCGTTTACATAACCAGTCAGTGAATGCCTGGTCATCAACCAGCGCTTTGGTCATTTCAGTTTTGAAGTAACCAGGAGCAATACCATTGACCTGAATGTTGTAGCGGGCCAGTTCTACGCACATGCCGCGAGTAAGCATTTTTACTGCGCCTTTGGATGCCGCGTAGGGGGTGATGGTGTCCCGGCCTAATTCACTTTGCATAGAACAGATGTTGATAACTTTGCCTGCTTTGCGCTCCATCATGTGGCGAGTGACTGCCTGAGAAACCAAAAAAACAGCAGTCTGGTTGACGGCGATAACCTCATTCCACTCTTGTTCCGGAAATTCGGTAAATGGGTGGCGGCGCTGGATCCCGGCATTATTAATCAGTACATCAATGGGGCCAATATCTTGTTCAATCTGGCTGACGGCTTTATCAATATCTGCTTTATTGGTGACATTAAAAGCCACCGCTTTTGCCACATAACCGGCCTGAGTCAGTTTATTGGCTGCGGCTTCTGCTCGTTCCTGAGTAATATCATTAACGATAATTTGCGCACCATATTTCGCCAGACCATTTGCCAGTAAGAAACCAATCCCCTGGGCTGAACCGGTAATAAGAATACGTTTTCCCTGAAGAGAAAATAAATCGTTCATTATGTAATGTCCTGTATTGGTATTAAAAAACAAGTTGGACTTTCGCTGCTCTGGTTTTATCGCCGGCAAATTTAAGTGCATTTTCCAGATCAGTAAATGGATATTCCGCAGACAGCAGCGGGAGTGGATTGATAGTATTATTGCTCAGCCAGTTGACGGCGGTGGAAAATTCAGTGGTGAAACGGAATGATCCTTTCAGAACCAGTTCTTTGGCAATAATATTCATTAGCGGGAAATCAGGAATATTGCCGCCCATACCAACTTGTACCAGCACGCCGCGAGCACGGGTAACTGCAATACAGCGTTGTACCGATGCTGCATTACCTGAAACTTCAAAGGCGATATCGAAATAGCCTTTCTCTTCTTCCCAGGCAGTAAAATCACCGTTTTTGGCATCCACAGTTTGTGTTGCGCCCATCTCTTGCGCCAGTTGGCGTGAGCGTTCACTGATGTCGGCGCACACCACTTCAGCAGCGCCAAGGGTGCGAACCGCTGCGGCAATCAGACATCCTATTGGCCCCACACCAGAGATGAACACACGTTTACCTTCTAAATCCCCCGCCTGGTGAGCGGCATGAATAGCGACAGCCAGGGGTTCCGCGAAGGCGACTATTTTGTCATCAGCGTGCTCGGCATAGGGCACACACTGTGCAGTATCAACCACTTTATATTGTGTGAACCCGCCATCAACATGAGGAAAATACATTGCACTACCGAAAAATCGCATGGTGGTACACTGATTTTCCTCGTGATTAAGACAATATTTACATTGTCCACAAGGGCGCGATGGATTAATGGCAACGCGTTGTCCTTTTTGTAAGTCAGGTGAGTCTGTTGCTACCACACGGCCAATAACTTCATGACCAAGAATCATAGGTTGTTTAACCTGAAAATTACCTACTTTACCTTCCTGGTAATAATGAAGGTCAGACCCGCAAATACCACCACGCACTATTTCTACTAAAGTTTCCTGGTTATTCCAGATAACATTTTGCTGAATAACTGACACGTCTTCTTTGCCTGAAACAACACAGGACCTGGTCGTAATTTCCATGATGTGCATTCTCTGATTGGTTTTGACACAAATCATTAAAACGCACTTTTTTGATGTTTATTTGTGACCGTTGTCACATTGTATGGCTGTTACAAAACAATGTTACGCATAACGTGATGAAGCCATAAATTCTGAAACGTGGCTGAAAAAAGGGTGTATGACATTACCATTGGTGAGTTAGTATTCTGGCAATTCAATCGCTGGGAGTCGAATAATGGCGGGGAAAAGTATTATTTTAATGGGCGTTTCTGGTAGTGGTAAATCATTGGTGGGAACAAAACTGGCACAGCAGTTACCCGCAAAGTTTATTGATGGTGATGATCTTCATCCGCGAAATAATATTGATAAAATGTCTCGTGGTGAATCACTAAATGATGATGACCGTTTTCCCTGGTTAGCAAGGTTAAATGATGTTTCTTATAGCCTTTATAAGAAAAATGAAGTGGGAATTATTGTCTGTTCATCATTAAAAAGAATTTACCGCGATAAATTACGTGAAGGCAGCCCTAATATTATATTCCTGTGGTTAAAGGGTGATTATGAAACAATTTACTCTCGTATGGCTGACAGGGCGGGGCACTTTATGCCGGTGACATTATTGCAAAGCCAGTTTGCCACACTGGAGGAGCCTCAGGCGGATGAGACAGATGTGTTTGCTGTAGATGTGAATGCCACTGTTGAAGAGGTTACTGCGCGTTGTATCGCTGTGCTACAGAGCCTGAATCCAGAGTGAATTACGGCCTGCGGTGGAGCAGGCCGGAAGGTTTACTGGCCCGACTGGAGTAGTAATGCTTCGCGCTCCGCTTGTGGCACCATGCCGCCACCTGTAGCCCAAAGAATATGGGTGGCACCAGCCAGTTGTTGCGCGCTGAAGGATTTGGCACTTTCAGCCGCAGTCACCCATGGGCCAGAAATACTTGCCGCAGCTGAAGGTTCGAGAAAAATATTTTCATGGCGCCAGACATCGCCCAACAGGGAAAGCAACGTTTCGTCAGACTGAGTGTAATACCCTGAAATCAGGCGTGCCATCGTTTTACCGACAAAACCAGACGCCCGGCCAACAGCAAGTCCATCAGCAACGGTATGGTTATCAAGGCCAATATCCTGAACACTTATCTGGTCATGCAGGCCGCTATACACGCCAAGGAACATACAGGGTGAGTGTGTTGGCTCAGCAAAAAAACAGTGCACATTATCGCCAAACGCCAGTTTCAGCCCAAAGCTGATTCCACCCGGTGCACCACCCACACCACATGGCAGGTAGACAAATAGCGGGTGTTCATGGTCGACAATAATACCTTGTTCATCACACTGTTTTTTGAGGCGCTCGCCAGCTACGGCGTACCCCAGAAACAGAGTACGTGAATGTTCATCATCAACAAACAATGTATTTTCATGGTGTTTGGCCGCTTCCCGGCCATGGCTGACGGCCACACTGTAATCATCCTGATATTCAATGACATTAGCACCACATTCCCGCAGTAGTGCTTTCTTCCATGCTTTTGCATCGGCAGACATATGCACAGTGACACGAAATCCCAGTTTTTTCCCCATCAGACCAATAGACAGCCCGAGGTTTCCTGTGGAGCCGACGGCAATTTCGTAATCGCTGAAGCACTGGCGGGCCACATCGCTGTCCAGTTTGCTGTAATCGTCATGAGGGTTGAGTAACCCGGTACGAAAAGCCAGGTGTTCAGCCCAGGTGAGCACTTCATAAATACCTCCCCGGGCTTTTACCGACCCGGCAACAGGCAAATGGCTGTCCTTTTTTAGCATTACCCGGCCGGGCACCGCGTGACCATATTTCTGGTTCAGGGCTGCCTTGAGAGCGGGTATGTCAACCAGTTCCGATTCAATCATACCCTCGGCAGCCGCTGTCTCCGGGAAGAGCTGTTTCAGGCAGGGAGCAAAACGTGTCAGACGTTGCTCTGCGCTCTGTACATCCCTGCGGGTCAGCCCACTATAGCGCAGCCCTTCTTCGGCGGAGGTGATATCCGGGTTGCACCAAACCGTTTCTTTCATTGCAACCAGGTCATCCAGTAAAGGGCGGGTTTCACGTAGCATTGCAATCGTTGTTGTCATGACTGTGTCCTTATTGCTCAAGGATAAAAGGAGCATAGCAGTTATCCTCTTACTTTTTCACATTGCAGGTGTATATGCGTGCACAGTTCTCCGGGTCGCAGGCAAAAAATCCATTAAGTACCGGATATTATCAGAGATGAATATTGTTTTTTTATGAAGCCGTTGTAAGTGGCGCAAATACAATTTTAAACCATACTCAATTAAAAGCCATGGTAAGAAAAAATAACTTTGTATGGGGAATGATTCTTCATTCTCTCTATTTGGCTTAAGTAATGCTTTCAGGCAAAACGATGATGACAACACAGCACAATAATTATGAGCAACACATTGTTTCATTTGGTGATTCCAGTCAGCTATTACTTGATAGTGGCTGGGCGATGGCTGAGTTTGATTTGTCCGGTAATGTTATTTCAGCAAATCAACAGTTTGCTAATTTAATGGGTTTCTCTCATGCTGAAGAAATGGCGAATATTAACCATTCGCAATTTGTATTAAGTCATGGTTACGGTGATGTTTTCTGGCAGGATGTGCTGGCCGGGAATATTACCTGTGGCGAATTTAAACGTTGCCATCATGATGATTGTGTTGTGTGGCTACATGCATCTTATTCACCCGTACTGAATAAAAATAATGAATTACAAAGTATTTTGATGATGGCAATGGACATTACTCAAGAAAAATTGATGTATGTGGAATATCATGCTCGTTTGCAGGCGCTCGATAGTGCTCAGGGTGTGATTGAATTTGATAAAAACGGTTTCATTCTGTGTGCCAATGACAATTACCTGGCGATGACGGGGTACACTGAGCGTGAGTTGGTGGGGCGCCATCATGCTTTTTTGTGTGCCAAAGATGAAGTATCTGCCAGCGGATACAAGCGTTTCTGGAAAGCGTTGCGCAGTGGTGAAGGCTGGAAAGGGCGATTTAAACGAATCCGTAAGAACGGCCAGCCATTATGGATCCAGGCCAATTATAACCCTATCTTTGATTCTGAAGGCCGCTTGTGCCGCATAGTGAAGTATGCTCATGACATTACTGAGCATGTAGCGAATGAAAAGAAAATGGTTCAGCAACGTGCATTACTGGATATTTTACTGGATGCACAGAACCGTTTTTTGCACGATCACGACCTGGCTTCGGCTTGTGACCATGTTTTCACGCCATTACTGAATATGACCCAGTGTGAATTCGGCTTTATTGGTATTGTGCAGGATACCGAAGGAGGGCTGTCTTTACATATTCCGGCTATTTCAAATATATCGTGGAATGACTCTGTTACTCAGTGGTTTGATGAGCAGATGCGGGCGAATAACGCGCTGATTTTTCACCGGCTGGATAACATGTTTGGCCAAGTTATTACGCACAACAAAATTATATGTGTGAACGATGTGCCAGCATTTCCGGGAAAACGCCGTTTTCCTCCGGGCCATCCTCCTTTGCATAATTTCCTGGGTATTCCCATTGTGTTTAATCAGCAGCCTGTAGGTATGATAGCCCTGGCGAACAGGCCACAAGGGATGGATGACGATCTGGTCGCACAACTGAAACCGATAGTCACCACCCTGGGAACACTCATTCGGGCCCGCAGTCTCGAAGACAAACGTTCGGAAATGGAAGACCGGTTACGCTTCAACGCCACCCACGACGGGTTGACCCGGTTACCAAATCGTATTGCTTTTTTTGAATCATTACATGCTTTGCCTGATCTCAACTTACCTTCACAAGGGATGTCCAGGCATTGCCTGGCGCTGGTTGATGTGGACTTCTTCAAGCGGATTAATGATAAATATGGCCACCTGGCGGGCGATGCTTTATTGCAGGAACTGGCACGCTTACTGGAGACGCATACCCGGGGCACGGATCTGGTGGCCCGCCTGGGTGGCGAGGAGTTTATTGTGTTATTGCGGGATGTGACGACGCGGGATGCCTGCCTGGCAATGGAGCGGCTACGGGCAGCAATTGCAGCTTATTCCTTTGACTGGGAAGCAGTTTCTGTCTCATTTACGGTAAGTATTGGTGTGGCACCCTGGCAGCCAGAGTTTGCCTCAATGGATGACTGGGTACAACGGGCAGATACCAACCTTTATCAGGCGAAATCTGCCGGGCGTAACCAGGTTTGTGGGCCGTAACATCGGGGGCAGATAACAAGGGCTCAGGGCCCTTGCTGAGCCTGTTCAGGATAACGGGACAATTTCCACGCTTATCAGACCAACCCCTAATTTACGCGGCGAGTGCCCGAGGATATTGTCCATATTGGATTCCTGCGGTGCTGGCGGTGTAATGGTCAGCGTACTGCTGTTGCCCGGGTTATCAAAGCGCAATGTTGTTGTGACTGGGGTATCACCGACAGTCAGAACCTGTTCCTGGTCACCTACACGCACTGGAATTGGCTGGTTGATATTGGGGCCATAGGCTTTGGCCTTAATCACCACATCAAAGTGCGCTGGCAAGGGCCGTGTATATTCAATTTTCACTTCAGGAGAGATATTGGCATTAGACCAGCGCCCCCATGCTTCCGGGCGGGAAATTCCGGTGAAGCTTTTCACTTCTTCCGGTGCCCCGGCTACATTGAAAATGAAACTGTCTGCTTTGTAGCGGATGTCATTATCGACAATTTTTAGCTTATCGATATTTTGCCGGTAACGCGCCATATCAATGACAGTGTCAGGGAAATGAGCCTTGCCTTGCCAGGCCTGAGTGTTGACTGCCTGAACCTGTTGTTGGCCCCCCAACTGCCCTTGCGCCACGCACAAATCGCTGGAAAGCGCGAGTTCTGGCAACCACAGGCGCGCCATTTTGTAGCAGGTATCAACCCAAATAAAGTTATCCCGGGGCGCGAAGTCTGCCAGTTGGTAGCGCAATGGAGCGGAATATTCACTCTCTGGCAATGGCTCGATTTTTTTGTCGGACACGCGTAACAGTAACGGCAGGCGGAAGGTGCTGCCGGAGAAACTGATTGTGTTTTTGCCTTTATCAATATTGAAGGTGTCAATATGCGTTGGGAAATTCCACAAGCGAATCACGTCTGGCTTCCAGGCGAGGATTTTGTCCTTCATATTCAAAAAGAGCGAAGAGAGCGACTGCCCGGACAGGCTGCTGCGCCCTAAGCCGAGGTAGTTATCTCCACCCAGAATATCCAGCACGGTTGCGCCGTTATCCATGGGGTTACGTTTCACGGAAACCAGCTGTTGCGTAGGTTTGTCTCCACGAATGATGAAGAACAGATTTTCCCTGTCTTGTTTATTGAGATAGGGCCATGCGGTATTTTTCATTGCCAGATGATCCGAAGACACCACGATGACAGTGTTCTTAAACCAGGGCGATGCTTTAATTTTTTCAATTAACGCGGCGATATGCTGTTGGCTGCAGGTGACAGCGCTGAACGACTGATTTGCCTTACCGTCTATTTTATAACTGCGGCGTGTACAGGAACGGGAAATAAACCCATCCGGGTGGTGAGTATCCACTGTCAGAGTAAACAAAGCGAAGCGTTTATTTTGGCTGGATAGCGTGACAAACTGCTGCCACACTTCATCCAGTACGGTGTCGTCGTAGTAACCCCAGTCATTTTTATACGCCGGATCACTGACTCTCTGCTTGAGTTCTTCCGAACCGTAGAGGTAGTCGAAACCGTGAGATTTGAGGAATACATCTTTCCCGGCAAAACGTAGATTGGCGCCCTGCATAAAATAGTTTTCGTAGCCAGAATTCTTCAGAATGTCGCCAAGGCAAATGTTTTGTGGGAAAAAAGTGGACATCGAGGCCGATGAATTACCTTCAAATGGCGCAAAAAGGGGAATGCCACACTGTGACGCCACCATACCTGCGATGGTGTAGTCCATGCCCGGTAGCTGACCGGTTTTGCTGAAATCAATGGCATCCTGCTTGAGTGCGCCAAGTTCAGGCGTCAGGCCGGGAAATGCCTCGTTATCAAAGTAAGTGCGCTCAAGGCTTTCCCCATAGATGTACACCAAATTCAGATGAGGGGAAGGAATCGTTTTGTTGGGTTCTTTATAGTAAACAGCAAAATCCGGGTCACCCTGACGGGATTGGGATTTCACCAGTTCAGACAGCTGGCGAAATGCCGGGCTGGCATCAACAGAGGCCAGCGCCAGAATTAACGCCAGCAAGCTGTAGCCACGGTGATGTGGTGCGTATTTACGGCGGCGTAACAACCAGGACAACCCGAAAAAAAGGCCCACCAGAAGCGCAACAAGAGCGATACCCGGTAGGATATATTTGTGTATACCTGCACCTGTGAGGCTACTGGTGAGAGTGTACAGCACAGCATCGTTGATCCCTTCGCCAGTAAAATAATTGCTGGCATAAAGCACGATATTCAGCAAAACAAAGACAATAAGTACCACAATCGTAGAGATAAACCACCAGGTGTGGCGGCCAGCCTTCCACGTATAAACAACGATAGATGCGACAAACAGAAAAAACGAGATAACTTCTGACACTACGGGTTCCTCATCTGAATACCCGGGGGCTCTTCAGGCGAGCGACTATCCTGGGCAGCCTAATCTAGCCTGAGTTAATACGCCGTGCAATTTTTCTGCAACAAAAATGTGCTGCAGTAAGAGGTTTTTTTAATGTGTATGTGGGTATGTCATCAAACAGAGAAACTTCGGACTTCCCTTAGTGATTTAGCCAGGAAAGTTTATTGTGGTGTGGCGCTTTATTCTGGACTTATCCCCTGAAACAGGTTTTTTTTTAGTGTTTAATCTGGATTAGTGCGGTTTTGTCTGATCTTCTTTAGCAAGATATCATGTTAAAACATAATGATTTTCAGACTTTCCTCAGGATAATCTGAAAGGTCTCCATGCTACATTACTGCAACTTTATTGGGGATATTTTCCCTTTATTCCGCACAGCAATCGTGGATACCTTTATGTGGTTATATATTATTAGTCTTGCGGGACTGTTTGCTTTCGTAATGTTTTGTTTTTTCAAACATTATCGTGAAGTCAGTAAACGTATGCTGGATACAGATCGTGTGCGGCATCGTGTAAAACGGCGTTGATAGTTGAACAGCGCGTTGCATTTGAGAAAAAAAGCGCAGATTTCTGCGCTTTTTCTTTTTATACAGTAAGTTAAGATATGAAACTGGCTCCCTGCTTCAGTACCAAATCACAGGCTTTGGCTTTCACCTTTTTACCCAGTTCTGAATTACCCAGTGAATCAAGGTTAATTTGTTGACCCTCTTTGCTGTTCAGCAGGCCAGCTAACCCTTGTTGGTAATCCTGTGAGGTGCTGCTACTCTGGTTTTCCAGCCCAAGCTTATTAAGTAACTGATTTTTTACGTTATCTGCGGAGGTTGCATTCACCAGTTTTTGTTTCATGCAATACTGCAGTATTCCCGCCGCATTGTTCATATTTCCCGCACTCAGGGAATTACTGCTGCCCAGCAGGCTGGTCAGTGAAGAGGTGTTGCTATTGTTCGCACTGCCAGTGCTACTGCCCATTAATTGCTCTGCTGAGCTGGAGAGTTGCTGCAGATTTACGGCGCTGGCTGTTGCCGATACCAGCCCAAAGGCTAGCGCAAGAGAAAGACGTACAGGTTGCTTAACGCTCATAAGAAAATCCATCAGGGAAGCCAATCATTGTGGCTCTAGTATAAACCTGATTTCGGGCAGTGCTGCTGCCTGCCCAATAATTCGGATTTTAGTACTCTTTTCCGGTAACCCGGCTGCGGTGACTGTCCCAGTTGAAAATGACCCACAGGCTGTTGCCCAGCCGCATACGATCCATTACCCGCTCGCCCAATAGCTGGTTCATCTCGTTAATATTCAAATTGGTAAGCATGCCTGTTGGCCTCTTGGAAGAAGAGCGCCGGTCAACAATCTGGTTAATAATGACTTTTTCGTAACGGGATTCTGTCTGGACACCAATTTCATCAATGACCAGTAAGTCCACTCTGCTCAGGTCTTCTATCAGGCGCTCTTCTGTGGTTTCAGCCCCTTCACTGAAGGTGCCTTTCATCGCCGACATGATATCTGCCACGGTTATAATCAGTACAGATTTCCCATGTAATAACAATGCGTTGCAAATAGCTGCAGCCAGGTGGTTTTTCCCGGTGCCGGGTTTGCCTGAAAAGACAAAGCTGGCAATGTTTCCTTCGAATTCATCGGCATACTTACGTGCACGCGCCAGTGCCAGAGCCTGGCCTTCACACTCGACAAGATAATTATCAAACGAGCAATTAATATGCAATTCACGAATGCCTGAGCGCTTGAAGGTGCGTTGCATTTTCATCGCCTGGTTTTCCCGTGCGAGCGCCAGCGAGCGCTGTCGGCCTTGTTCAAGTTGCCACTGGTGCCACTCCTGGGGTGTGGTAAACGCGGGGCGAACGCCATCAGGAATATGGCGCCGGACACGGGATAGCAGGTCGGTTGCTTTTTTTACCATCATTACCCCCGGAAACCGTCAGGAATGCTTTCGTCCGGACGTGATATTTGCGAAATATCCCGCCGTGCTGTGTTGCCGTTGGCCTGACGGCTGATTTGCAGATGGCGCGCCAGTTTTTGTTGCCACTGAATATGATGGAATACTTTGCCTTCCGCCTGCCAGTATGCTGTGAATGCCGCCAGTTCCTCTGCCGCAACGGGTGTGGCTAATATAATGCCCCACAATGCAGCCTGGCGGAGAAAATCGGCATCCGGCGCCCAGCCTGAATACATAGCAAATTTCCCCAGGGGAACCGGGCCGGTGGGTAAAGGGGCGTCACTGAAAAGTGAGTCATCCAGAGTAATATCTGCCAGGGGGACGGGTTGCTGTTGTGCCGCTTCAATAGCTAACAGTGCAGCAAGCCTTTGCGGTGTCAGTGCATAGAATGCCGGGCGGTTGTTATGGAAAACAGCAATAGCACCGTTTTCCGCCTGCTTCAGAGCAGAAAGCGGGTCATCATTAAATTGATCAAGACCAATAACATCCGGGGTAAGCGTTCTGGAAGACATAACACCATCTCAAAGCTGAATTTGACTGCGCCCTTTCAGGCAAAAAAGAACGGGAACATACCAGCAGATAGTAGCATAACCTGTGGGACAGATTGAAAGGAAAGCATTGAATCAGTGTGACGAGAAAAACAGATATCGCCAGACCGCACAAGCGGCCTGGCTGCCGGGGTAACAACGCTTAGTTAATGATATTCAGCGTCACATCAATGTTACCGCGGGTGGCATTGGAATACGGGCAGACGATATGAGCGGCATCAACCAGTTTTTTGGCTTCAGCACTGTCCATGCCGGGCAGGTGGATATTCAGCGTAGCTTCAATGCCAAAGCCGTCAGGAATCGGGCCTATGCCCACTTCACCTTCAATAAAGGCCTCTTTTGGCAGAGCGATTTTATCGCGGCCAGCAACGAATTTCATCGCGCCTAAAAAGCATGCCGAGTAACCAGCGGCAAAAAGTTGTTCGGGGTTGGTAACTTCACCACCGGCTCCGCCCATTTCTTTTGGCACACCGAGTTTGACATCCAGTACTCCATCAGATGAAACAGCGCGGCCGTCACGGCCCCCGGTGGCTTTTGCTTTTGCCCGGTAAACCACTTGTTCTAAAGACATGTTTACTCCTTTGTATATTTCGCTATTAAGTCGTAAGCGACTTATCTGGCGGTGATAAAAGTGACTGAAACGATGCCGTAGATAGCTCCCGAATCTCTGGGCTGCAGGGCACAATGTTGATTGCCTGCGCGCGACAGTTCAGCCTTGCTCTGTCGATAATTTAAATAGCGCACTATTTAATTGCAAGTTATTTTTTATTTCATCTAAGCTCTATCAATCCTGGCACAACTTTGTGATTTGTGGTGAAAACCCGCCGCCGCCGGTTAAACCCGCGGGCGTTTGCGATACAACCATAAGCCAGGCAGGGATAAACCAATAGATAGCGCACCGACAATAAATGCGGCTTTCAGAAAATTGGTCACCAGCATTATCATCAGTGGTTGTGTGTAGCCAAAGTGGCTCAGTTTTACTGCGGATATCATGGCGGTATAGGCATAAATACCCGGAAACATGGGTATGACAGCCGCAACAGTGAAAACTTTGGGATGAGCTAGGTACCAGCGCGACCACTGAATCCCAATGCAGCCGACCAGAATGGATGCGAGAAATGTGCTCCACTCAATGTTGCCACCAAAGTGCATCAGAATAAACCGGGCTCCGTGACCAATGGCTCCCAACAAAGCACAGTAAGGCAATGCTCTGAGTGGCACGTTGAACACCATGGCAAAACCGACTGCCGGAATAGAGGCCAGCGCCATATCCTGCAGCAGACTCAATAAGAACGTCATTATGCCCATCCGCGTAACCCCCACAGTGCCAGTGCCGTGACCACACCAATGCAGGTTGCCAGGGTAAGCAGGCTTGCCATAGCCCAGCGAGCAAGACCGGTATTGATATGGCCTTTGAACATATCAGCAACGGCATTAATCAATGGAAAACCCGGCACTAATAGTAAAACACTGGCCGCCATGGCAATGGTGGACGTGTTGCGAAACAAAGGAGTGGAAAGCAATAACCCGGATAGCGTTGTTGCAACAAACGCGGTGATACAAAAGTTAATCTGAGGGTGGAAATGGCGGTGAGTGAGCACCTGGCGAACAAACATAGCAACGCTACTGGCAAGGAAAGCGATAAAAGCGCCATCCCAACCACCATTATTCAGTTTACAAAAGCACCCACAAGAGAGCCCCACCATTAGCACGACCAGCCAGCGGGGATAACGCAAAGGGCGGATATGAGCAAAACGGCGCCTGACGTCTTTATCATCCAATAGTTTGTGTTCAGCCATAATGACAATGTGCTGTACCTGGGTAACCACATGCATATTGATCCCGCGGTCAATATTTTTGCGCGTGGAGGTCAGACAATGATCATCAACGATAGTGGTCAGAACAATGGCATTAGCTGAAATAGCGCTTTCCACGCTATCCATTCCGAGGGCTTTGCCCAGACGCCCGGAGAGTTCTTCCACCAGTGCGCTTTCTGCGCCGTGCTGAAGCAGAAAGAGTGCGCACTGAATACACAGCCGGGTTACTTCACGCTGTTTAACCGCTATTGCTTCCATTTTCAGACCTGCCAAAACCAAAAGTAGAGATAAAAGCGCGGCTACCAATGCGCACGCGAGGTGCCGGAGATTTTGTGCAGAGCGGCTACCCGCACAAACTGCCGGGTGTATGACCTGTTTTAAGAGGTACAGGCACTGTTAGTGAGAAGGTTTCTCCGTTCAACACTTATTCAATTTAAGATATTTACCTGCAATGGGAAACCGTCTGGTGAACATTTTGCTGATGATGGCAGAGTAAAAGTTACACGGAAAAGTGTGCCCGGGCAGTGGAGGTGATTTATGTCCTGAATGTGTGTTTTCTTTAACGTTGTATTAATGATTTTTTTACTTTTTGACTTTTCAAGCCAGGAATATTCCATCAAAACTTTTTTACTGTGGTCTATTAATTATTTGCTTAAATGTGCCGTGTTATAATTGTAAAGCACCCTGGTTGTATTCATCTTGCTGCATATTGCGTAGTGTTTAGGTTTTATTCATGTGTGGCGTGGGATTATAGGCATAATGTTCATCTGAACAGGTTCTGTATTTAAATATAGTTCTGGTTTTTTAAAGTTATGTCTTTTCTATTCAACTTATCCAGGTCTGTACTCCGTGTCATGCGGTTTTCTGGTGCCCATCGTTATCATGATGATGTGGGTTTTTTCTAGTTAATTGATTTTTAAAAATTAATGTCATTTTAAATGCCAGAGTTGCATAGGGCTCTGTAAGTCATCAGAAACGACGCAGGGTATAGATTTCAGATATCAACAGGAGAAAAATATGACAGCAGGAAGCTATAAAGACGGTGTGATTATTAGTCGTTCAGCAATAATCGCAGCCGGGATTGAAACGTTGATTTTAAGAAATTTCGATAATATTAATCTGAATGTTTTTGATGAAAAACTCGATGGTCAGGTTAGTATAACCACTAATAACGATATCATTTTTTATGATCTTTCCGATGAAAGACAAAGTGATAATGTTTATTATCACTATTTGGAAAGTGTTCATAGTGGGCAAAGATGCCAGTGGGTAATGTTGATCTCTGCAGATGAGCAACAATATGAAAAATGGCATGGCTTACCCAATATCCATTTGATTCCTTTACTGGTTCCTGAATCTGAACTGGTAGATTTGTTGCATCCACTTCTGGATTGTATGTATTCCTCTGGGGAAACAGATGTAGACACTGACGCGTGCGGCAACCTCCGGGCAACCAGGGGGCAATATAAACTGACAGCGTCGGAAAAACGTGTTTTGCGCTTGCTTGGGCGTGGGCTTGGAGTGAACCAGGTGGCGAATGTGCTGCAAAAAAGCAATAAAACGATCAGCGCGCAGAAACGGAGTGCCTTGCGTCGTTTATCGCTGCGAAGCAATGCTGATATGTATGCATGGATTAACAGTGAAGCCGGAAAAGTAGAGCTCTCTACTGAGTTTTGAGGCATGGCAACCAGTCTGTCGTCGCATTTCTGCAAATGGGCCTTTGTGGCCCATTTGTGTTTTCCCGCAAACCAGTGTCTGTTTGTATAACCGGTTAATGGCAGGCACCTTACTCTGGTAATCTGCACGGGTTCAGCAGGGTGTGCCCCAGAGGCAAGCGCAACTACAACCAGTCTGTCGCGGCTTACTGACACTTATGCAAGTGTGCAGTCACCGCATTGTTGCACGCCCGGCAGGCGGTTACGCTGGCAGCATGTGCGCCGTACCCACTGACCTTCCCGTTCCAGCATGGTGCGAAAAAGTGGGTTAGCACGCCCGGTGCGTAATTGCGCTGAGCAGAAGCAGTGGTGATGCAGTGTATTGAGCTCTTCCTGGGAGTGGAATTTGCTCATTTCATTAAGAAACCAGTTAACAATGTAACCCAGGTTGCTCCAGACAAGCTTGCCGTTGATATGGCCGGTTGCTTCCAGGGCGGAGATCACAGGAGTGATCCCGGTTTCTATCAGGTCTTCTATGCGGGCAATGGCATCCTGTGGTGCACTGTGTTGTGCTGGCTGAACATTCAGCCAGAATTTTTCTGCCCGGCCTGTTTCATGAAAACGCACACGGACCCGTTCTGGTGAGAGGTCAAGAGAGCATGGCATGGTCAGTTGCGCCAGCATCAGAGGGGGAACCAGTAGCCCGGTGTACCATTGAGCCCATAGAGAAAGCAGGGGCTTATTCTGCTGTTTTTTCTCGGGCGTATCACGGTAACAATGGCTGGCGTAGCGTTCCAGTAAGGCGGCCAGTTCCGCTGGCTGCGACCACTCAGCCAGCGTCAGGGTGCCTGAGGGCGTAGAGGTGCCCGGGAAAATAAAATCATTAAACCATGGACTATAGCGCGTAAAGGTTATCTTTACTTTGTCAGACAGGGTGCGGGGGAATAAGCGGGGAACTGTTTCCCATTTTTCTGCTGGTTCGCGAAACGCAAGATAAGCCATAGTGGTTAGTAATGTAAATATTAATGATAATAATTACCAATACTAACCACGATATTGAACACATACAAGCGTTGCTACCCGGGTATCAGGCTACACTCCAGGTATCGAAGGACAGAATACTGTTGCGCCCCTGATTTTTTGCACTGTAAAGCGCCTGGTCTGCCTGGCTCAGGGCTGTTTCCATATCATTATTTTTGACCTGCGCGGTACCAATGCTGATTGTTACATTGGTTGCGACACTTTCATTAAACATATGTGGAATAGAGAGATCATAAACCCGCTGGCGAATGCGTTCCGCCGTTTCGCTGGCTTGCTGCGGCGTTGTATTGACCAGTAAGACCATAAACTCTTCACCACCATAGCGGCCAACAATGTCTCTGGAACGAACGGCATCGCGAATGGCCGCAGAAACACGCGTCAATGCCTGGTCGCCCATCATGTGCCCGTAATGGTCGTTATAAGCTTTGAAATGGTCAATATCCAACAGTAATAATGTATGTACAGACGAGGGATCCGCTAAGGCGTTTTCTGTCCGGTTCTCAAAACCCCGCCGATTATACAGCCCGGTGAGAGGGTCTATCATACTGAGATCGATTAACGTTTCTTTTTCTGCTTCCAGAGTGTTAAGCAGGCTCAGAATAAACCGGTCGTTACGCTGTTTAATTATCTGGTGAATGGCGATGCCAATGGTTGGTAATGCGAAAGCAAACAACACCGGCACCCAGTATTCCCAGTTGGAAAGAAACAGAATGGTTAGTGTGGTAGGCAGACAATGCAGCAGGAAACTGACTAAGTTATTGATAAACGCAATTGCCCCAATAAACAGAACCGCCAGCAATGTGACCATAAACCATGAAAGGTCTGTGGTCTGTAAAGCATGTTGTGCCAGTACGGCATTCCAGGCCCAAAAAATACCGAATATCAGTGAGATGATATTTATATGGACACGTAAATTTTTATTTTTAACATTTGTGATAAGCAGAAAAGTACTGCCAATGAAAATCATTGCAACAGGAGTACGCACAATAATATGCGCTTTGTTGGCTAACGGGTTGAGCATGCAATAAATTGAGCTCAGCGCGTTCAGGAGCAAAAACAGGCGTAATGAAAGTCGATATTTTTCTTTCATCAGGCCTTGCCATGATGGTGTTGTCATAAAAATTAGTGATAAGAATAAAATATATAGCAATATCAAAGATATTACATGGCTTCACGTCCAGACCTTATCTAAAGGCTTAAACCGTGGGCGTTCAGCCAGAACGAGGTCGGATGAGTGTTATGCGTAATCGCTCAATTTATCATCTTAAGAATAATCTGTCACCCTGGCCTTATTTGTCATTTTGATAACGCTGTGTCCCGGTTCCTGGAATTCAAGATTTAATTGAAAATGATAACCATTAGCATATGATACTTGTTATCAATTTGCTGCCTGTAGTGGGGAAGTGATGTGCAAGTATCTTGAAGGGGGATGGGGAGTAATACTGGGAAGCGGGGTGATTCTTGGCCTCGCGTTTATTGACCTGCCATTTTCGTTATGGAGAGTGTTAACTGCGGTGGCGTTATTAATCACGGCCGCCATGTTGTGGCACCCCCGGCTGCGGCATTTTATTTTACTCTCTTCTGCGATGGCGCTGGGGAGCGGTGCTGTATTGTTGCTAAAAGCTATGCTGGCATGGCCAGTTTTCCCCTGAGCACAAGTTATGCAGTATCGCCGCCGGTAATGCGCTTTGATATAGAGAAACGGAGAGATAAAGGCAAACAGACAATAATGACACAAGACGACAGGGAAAATTCAGAGAACTGGTGCGAGGGGAGGGACTTGAACCCTCACGTCCGAAAGGACACTAACACCTGAAGCTAGCGCGTCTACCAATTCCGCCACCTTCGCACAGTAAGAGATATATCGTTTTCGCATTGGTGCGAGGGGAGGGACTTGAACCCTCACGTCCGTAAGAACACTAACACCTGAAGCTAGCGCGTCTACCAATTCCGCCACCTTCGCGCAGTGCGAACGATATCAGTGATTATTGGTGCGAGGGGAGGGACTTGAACCCTCACGTCCGAAAGGACACTAACACCTGAAGCTAGCGCGTCTACCAATTCCGCCACCTTCGCATACCATCAACACATGAAAGTGTTGTAACCACGGAGGCGCATTCTAGTGGTTTTCTGCTATTCGTCAACTGTTAATTACATGCCGTTTTTCTGAATGGTGTAAAAAACGGCATCAGGAAACACCCCACACTTTGCGTTATTTTTTACCAGGACGTCGCAGTATGGCGCTATAGACTTTAAAACGCCCGGTTTGAGCAATGACTTCATGGCTGCCAAAGGTTTCATCCAACACCTTTGGATAAGGAAGAAAAGCGTTGGCGACGATGCGTAACTCCCCACCAATATTCAGGTGACGCGCCGCACCGCGGATTAACTGCTGGGCCGCGTCCAGACTGGTCTGGATCCCATCATGAAACGGTGGGTTTGAGATTATCATGTCAAACCGGCCCTGGATGTCACTAAATACATTACTGGCCAGAACCTGGCCTTCTACTTCATTAGCCTGCAGCGTGGCTTTAGTGGCTTCAATCGCCGCAGCGCTGACATCGCATAATGTCAGACGCACTTTAGGCGAGTGTGCCGCCAGTGATGCGGCCAGTACACCAGCACCACAACCGACATCCAGCACTTTGCCTTTGGTGTGCGGTGTGAAGGTGGACAGGAGCAGTTGACTGCCAGAGTCCAGACCGTCACGGCTAAAAACGCCCGGGAGTGTTTTTACCGTAACACCGTCGGCCTGGTATTCACCCCACCAGGCGTCAGGAGAGAATGTGGGGTATTTTTCAAGTTGACCATGGTAAAGACCACAACGGCGTGCGCTGTCAACTTTGGTTAATGGGCTAAATGCTTCAATCATTTGTTCTGCGCTACGGATCCCACTACGGTTTTCACCCACAACAAAAATATGGCTGCCAATGGGGAGCAGAGCCAGCAGGTTCATTAACTGGTAATGTGCCTCAGGCTTGTTTTTCGGCCAGTAATAAATCAGCGTATCGCAGCCAGCAACCTGTTCGGCCTCTGCATACATACCCCAACTAGCCTGTTCACCCATTTGCGCATGTAGCTGTTGCCAGTGATGATATTGTTGAGTAAATACTCTGGCTGAGGCGCAGGGGAGTTGTGCGGGCAACATGTCTTGCAGGTCACCTGCAAATAAAATATGGCTGTCCTGAAAATCATCACTGTTGCGCAGCAGTACTTCACTGGCAGGGGTATACGCTGACATTAATTGTCTCCTTAATATTCTGAGGCGTGATTATAGTGGTTTGTTGGCGCAGATTCGACGGATTTGCTATATTTGCGCCCTTCTGACGAGAAACAAGGCTACACATGACATCCCGACGAGACTGGCAATTGCAGCAACTGGGCATCACCCAATGGGTGCTACGTCGCCCGGGCGTGTTGCAAGGTGAGGTTGCTATCACAGTGCCGTCTGCGGTGCGGCTATTGATAGTCGCCCGGCCATTACCTGAATTACACAACCCTTTTATTCAGGATGTTCTGCGTAGTTTGCAACTCTCAGCAGAGCAGGTCATGTTGTTATCCCCTGAACGGGTTGGCATGTTACCGTCTGGCAGCCGCTGCCATACCTGGTGGCTGGGGGCCTCATGCACTGTGGCGTTACCCGGGGTAAATTTGTCTTCGCCCGGGCTGGATGAACTTTATCAGGACCACCAGGCGCGCCAGGCGCTGTGGAAACAAATTTGCCAACATGAACACGATCTCTTCCCTGACGCAGGCTGATCTCGCCGCTGCCTGGGCGATTGAACAACGCAGCCATGCTTTCCCATGGAGTGAAAAAACGCTTATCAGCAACCAGGGTGAGCGTTACCGCAATTATGGCTTATGGGTGGATGGTCAGTTGGTGGCGTTTGCCATCACCCAGGTCGTGCTGGATGAGGCGACCTTGTTCAATATTGCCGTTGATCCTGCCTGGCAACGTAAAGGGCTGGGGCGAGAGCTGCTTGATTATTTAATAGCGGCGCTGGAACAGTCTGATGTTTTAACATTGTGGCTGGAAGTCCGTGAATCGAACCAGGGCGCCCGCGCCTTATATGAGCGATTAGGGTTTAACGAAGTCACCGTGCGCCGTAATTACTATCCGTGCGCAACCGGGCGTGAGGATGCCATTGTCATGGCTCTGCCGCTGGGGTGAGTAAAAACGAGAAACAACGGAGCGAAGCCATGCAGTGGGACTGGATTCTGTTTGATGCCGATGAAACGCTGTTTACATTTGACGCATTCAGCGGCTTACAAAGAATGTTTCTGGATTATAGCGTTACATTCACATCCGAAGATTTCCAGGATTATCAGGCGGTAAATAAACCGTTGTGGGTGGATTATCAAAATGGTGCGATTAGCGCGTTACAATTACAGCACCAACGCTTCCAGGGGTGGGCCGATAAACTACGTGTGCCACCTGCTGAACTGAATGATGCCTTTTTAAATGCCATGGCGGAAATTTGTATGCCTTTGCCTGGCGCTATCTCCCTGCTCAATGCTCTGCATGGCAAAGTGAAAATGGGTATCATCACCAACGGATTTACGGCGCTACAGGAACGCCGCCTGGCGCGAACGGGTACCGCGCATTTGTTCGACCTGCTGGTGATTTCTGAGCAGGTGGGTGTGGCGAAACCGGATGTTTCAATCTTCGATTACGCACTGAATAAAATGGGAAATCCGCCCCGGGAACGTGTGTTAATGGTTGGGGATACACCCGAGTCCGATATTCTTGGTGGAATCAATGCAGGTCTGGCAACTTGCTGGGTCAACAGCCATCAGCGCACACTCCCCGAAGGGATTACACCAGACTGGCAGGTGACAACGCTTAGCGAACTGGAGCAACGCCTGTGTAAACAATGATTGTCTGGCCCGGACTGTTGGGTAAAATAGCGCACATTTTTACCAATCCTTGTGGCGTGAACATGCTTCGCGCCCTGACACAGAAGACTGAATTATGACGTTGTCTCCTTTCGAGCAAGAGGTGGCCCGCCGCCGCACTTTTGCCATTATTTCTCACCCGGATGCGGGTAAAACAACCATTACTGAGAAAGTATTGTTGTTCGGACAGGCTATTCAGACCGCAGGGACCGTGAAAGGCCGTGGCTCCAGCCATCATGCAAAATCTGACTGGATGGAAATGGAAAAGCAGCGTGGGATTTCTATCACCACATCGGTCATGCAGTTCCCGTATCACGACTGTCTGGTTAACCTGCTCGATACCCCAGGGCACGAAGACTTCTCTGAAGATACTTACCGTACTCTGACCGCGGTAGACTGCTGCCTGATGGTGATTGATGCGGCCAAAGGTGTTGAAGACCGTACCCGTAAACTGATGGAGGTCACACGCTTGCGTGATACGCCTATCCTGACGTTTATGAACAAACTCGACCGTGATATCCGCGACCCAATGGAGTTGCTGGATGAAGTCGAAAACGAACTGAAGATCTCCTGCGCACCCATCACCTGGCCGATTGGTTGTGGAAAATTGTTTAAAGGCGTGTATCACCTGTATAAAGACGAAACCTACCTGTACCAGAGCGGCCAGGGCCACACTATTCAGGAAGTTCGCATTGTTAAAGGCCTGGATAATCCTGAGTTGGATAAAGCTGTGGGTGATGATTTGGCCGGGCAATTACGTGATGAGCTGGAACTGGTGAAAGGGGCTTCCAATGAGTTTGATGAAGACCTGTTCCTGAGCGGTGATATTACGCCAGTATTCTTCGGTACCGCGCTGGGTAACTTTGGTGTTGATCATATGCTTGATGGCCTGGTTTCCTGGGCTCCAACGCCTATGCCACGCCAGACTGATGCGCGTACAGTTGAAGCCCGGGAAGAGAAATTCACCGGCTTTGTTTTCAAAATTCAGGCCAATATGGACCCGAAACACCGCGACCGTGTGGCATTTATGCGCGTGGTGTCTGGTAAGTATGAAAAAGGTATGAAACTGCGCCAGGTGCGTACTGGCAAAGATGTGGTGATTTCTGATGCCCTGACCTTTATGGCAGGTGACCGCGCTCATGTTGAAGAAGCCTATCCTGGCGATATCCTTGGTTTGCATAACCATGGCACTATCCAGATTGGTGACACCTTCACGCAGGGTGAAAACATGAAGTTTACCGGGATCCCGAACTTCGCCCCTGAGTTGTTCCGCCGCATTCGCCTGCGCGACCCGCTGAAACAAAAACAGTTGCTCAAGGGGTTGGTACAACTGTCGGAAGAAGGTGCGGTGCAGGTGTTCCGTCCGCTTATCAATAACGATTTGATAGTTGGTGCGGTTGGTGTGCTGCAGTTTGATGTCGTTGTGGCGCGTCTGAAAAGTGAATACAACGTTGAAGCTATTTATGAATCTGTCAACGTTGCCACTGCCCGTTGGGTTGAATGCTCAGACGTGAAAAAATTCGAAGAATTTAAACGCAAAAATGAAGCACAACTGGCGCTGGATGGGGGAGATAACCTGGCATATATCGCACCAACCATGGTTAACCTCAACCTGACCCAGGAACGTTACCCTGACGTGACATTCCGCAAAACGCGCGAACACTAACAGGGTATTTTGCTAACCGGTGAGTACCGGTTTTGCCAGAGCCTGGCCCGCGACATTAATGCTGGTCAGGCTTTTTTATATCCTTTCTGTCATTGTGTTTTTTGCGCAGAATGTTCTTAAAAACCCTCGAAATTAGCCCTGTTCAGCAGTTTTTTCTGTTTATCCGATCGTTTTTTACTGTCAGTGAACTATAGTTACTCCTGACAGTAAGTTCTGGTTTAAAACGCTAATAAATATATTTATTACGGTTTTAAATCCTGGTTAATTGTTCTTTTGTTGAATTTATTCACCATCATTGCGTTTTTCAGGTGTGGTGAATAGCGGCTGGTTACCACCAGCACTGGCTCAAATACTGAGCAAACATAAGGAAAGAATCGATGAAAATGACAAACAAGGTTTCTCACTCTCTGCTGGCAATTACGTTGGGTTCTGTTCTGGCGAGTGGTACAGCATTTGCTGAAAGTACCATCACTTCAGATGCTCAGACCATGGCGGATTCAGCGGGACAAAAAATCGATAATTCTGTCACTAAAGTCGGTAATTTCATGGATGACAGTGCCATAACGGCAAAAGTGAAAACGGCTTTAATGAATAATGATTCGGTTAAAAGTACCGATATTTCCGTCGATACGAACAAAGGTATCGTGACCTTAAGCGGGTTTGTCACCAGCCAGAAACTGGCTGAAACGGCAGTGAATGTTGCCAGAGGTGTGGATGGCGTGAAATCAGTCAGTGACAAGTTGCAGGTTAAAGACAGCGATTCACAAAGCCTGAAAGGTTATGCCGGTGATACCGCAACAACCAGTGAAATTAAGGCGAAATTCCTTGCCGATGACATTGTGCCGTCGCGCAAAATAAAAGTGGAAACCACCCAGGGTGTGGTGCTGCTTACTGGTACGGTGGATAACAATGCGCAGGCGCAGCGTGCAGAAACCATTGCCAAGGCCATTGATGGCGTGAAAAGCGTCAAAAATGAACTAAAAGTTAAATCGTAAGAGTAGTCAGACGGACCCGGGCTTGCTAAAGGCAGGCCCGACGCGAACCAACCAGGTGTTACTGGTGCACTGACCGGTGGCAATCATTATTCACTTTGGGTAAGGAGCGTTTATGTTTCGTTGGGGAATTATTTTCTTAATTGTGGCTGTGATTGCGGCGGCTTTAGGCTTTGGTGCTCTGGCAGGTACCGCCGCATGGGCTGCGAAGATAGTCTTTGTTGTCGGCATTGTACTCTTTTTGGTCAGCCTTTTTACTGGTCGTCGGCGTCCATAGACAGGAAAGTGTGGTACAACATGGTTGAGTAAGAGCCAGTCCGGGCGACTGGCTTTTTAATGTCTGAATCATTCCTTTTGTATCACTAACCAGGCAGAACGCCCATGGGACAATATATACCGGTGACACTCGGGGAACTCTCCCCACTCTCGTTAAGGCCCTTTGAACCAGGTAAAATGGCGCTGGTATGTGAAGGTGGTGGGCAGCGAGGAATTTTTACTGCTGGTGTGCTTGATGAGTTTCTGCGTGCCGGCTTCAATCCGTTTGATGATTTCTATGGAACATCTGCTGGTGCGCAGAACTTGTCTTCCTGGCTGTGCGGGCAGCGGGGCTATGCCTGGCGTGTTATCACCCGTTATACCACCCAAAGAGCGTTTTTTGACCCGGTGCGCTTTATGCGCGGTGGGCACCTTATTGACCTCGACTGGCTGGTGGACTCCACTGCGAAAGCCATGCCGCTGGCAATGGACAAGGCGGCCAGGCTGTTTGACGAGGGTAAACGTTTCTATCTGTGTGCCTGCCGTAGTGATGATTACACGCCAGAATATTTTACTCCTGATGCAGATACCTGGATGGACCTTATCCGTGCTTCCAGCGCGATACCGGGTTTTTACCGTCATGGCGTGACGCTGAATGGTATCAGTTATCAGGATGGGGGAATTAGTGATGCTATCCCGGTGAGGGAGGCTGTGCGTCGTGGAGCAAAAACCGTGGTGGTTATTCGCACGGTGCCTTCGCAAATGTATTACACACCGCAGTGGTTTCAACGTATGCAACGCTGGTTAGGTGAAAGTAGTCTGCAACCTCTGGTTAACCTGGTTCAGCACCATGAAGCCTGTTACAGCGCAACGCAGCAGTTTATTGAGTCACCCCCCGATGGGGTGAATGTGATTGAAATATACCCACCGGTGGCGCTGAAAAGTATGGCGCTGGGAAGCCGCCTGCCTGCGTTACGCGCCGACTATAAAACCGGGCGGTTGTGTGGGCGCTATTTTCTGGCGACTATCGCAAAATGGTTAACTACAGAGCACCCGGCGGCAACGCAGTTACCTGCCGCCAGTAAATTGATTATTCCGGGTGAGGCCGCCAATGATGTTGTGCCAGCAGGCCAGGCAAATGATGACACTTTTGGCCGCGATGACTGCCTGGAACAGGGAGACAGTGCGTGACATACCGGTTTATCGATACCCACTGCCATTTTGATTTTCCTCCGTTTACTGGCAATGAAACGGCAAGCCTGGCGCGTGCCGCAAGCGCAGGTGTGGAGAAAATTATTGTTCCGGCAATCAGTGCCGGGAGGTTTAGCACGGTGTTGTCGCTGGCAAGCCGACACCCGACGGTCTATGCCGCGCTGGGCCTGCATCCTATGTATATCGAACAGCATCACGATGACGCATTGCCGGCACTGGAACGCCTGTTAGCGCAGCAGCCTGAAAAAGTAGTGGCGGTGGGGGAAACCGGGCTGGATGCATACCGTGAAACGCCTGACCTGCCGAAGCAGATAGCTATGCTGGAAGCACAGTTTGCGCTGGCAAAACGCTGGCAGTTGCCGGTTATTCTTCATTCACGGCGCACTCATGACAAACTGGCAATGTTATTACGCCGGGCCTCCTTACCTAAAACCGGTGTGGTACATGGTTTTTCCGGTAGTTTTGAACAGGCAATACGTTTTGTGGAGCTTGGTTATTACATTGGTGTGGGGGGGACAATTACCTACCCCCGGGCAGCGAAAACACGTAAAGCCATTGCCAGATTGCCGCTTGACGCGCTGGTGCTCGAAACGGATGCGCCGGATATGCCTCTCAATGGCTGGCAGGGGCAGCCTAACCGCCCGGAGAGGGTTGCGATGATTTTTGACATACTTTGTCAGTTGCGTAGTGAATATCCGGAGGAAATAGCTGAAGCTGTGTGGAAAAATACTTGCGCACTTTTCCCATTGGTTGCGCAAACCACTTAAAAGTGTGATCTATGTCACTGTATAAGATTAACGTTTGTATTTGTTGCGTAGATAACGTGATTCATATATCAATTTAGTGATTGCCTGCCGTTATAATGCCTGCGTTTTCAACCAATAATTCTGTTAACGAATATTTCTCTCAGGCGCAGGAATCTATCTATGCAAATCCTCATGGGGTTAGTGGGCATGATCGTGTTGTTACTGATAGGCGTGCTCCTTTCAAGTAACCGTAAAGCTATTAATTTTCGCACTGTAATTGGTGCCTGGGTTATTCAGGTATTAATTGGTGCACTGGTTCTTTATGTGCCTGTTGGGCGTAAGGTTCTGTTGGCAATGTCGGAAGGCGTTGCGAAAGTGATTGCCTACGGCAATGACGGGATTTCATTCCTGTTCGGTGGCCTGGCTTCCGACAAAATGTTCGAGGTGTTTGGTAACCAGGGCTTTGTCTTTGCGTTGCGCGTTCTGCCCATTATTGTCTTCTTCTCATCACTGATTGCTGTGCTGTATTACCTGGGGATCATGCAACTGGTCATCCGTATTCTTGGCGGTGGTTTGCGTTATGTGTTGAAAACCTCGCGCACTGAGTCACTCTCTGCCACAGCGAATATCTTTGTTGGTCAGACTGAAGCGCCGCTGGTTGTACGGCCTTATATAGCCACAATGACACGTTCAGAATTGTTTGCCGTCATGTGTGGCGGCCTGGCCTCGGTTGCCGGTTCTGTGCTGGCTGGTTATGCACAGATGGGTGTTCCTCTGGAGTATTTGATTGCGGCTTCGTTCATGGCGGCTCCTGGTGGCCTGCTGTTTGCCAAACTGATTGTGCCGGAAACTGAAACGCCTCATGATGCGCCGGATCTGAAAATTGGTGAAAACGATCCTGACCGCCCAAGCAATGTGCTTGATGCTGCGGCCTCTGGTGCCTCTTCTGGTATGCAACTGGCGCTGAATGTCGGGGCAATGCTGTTAGCGTTTGTTGCGTTGATTGCTTTGCTCAACGGTATTTTGTCGGGCGTAGGTGGCTGGTTTAATCACCCGGAACTCTCCATGCAGCTGATTCTGGGCTGGGTATTTTCTCCTCTGGCCTGGATTATTGGTGTGCCGTGGAATGAAGCGACGGTCGCTGGTTCCTTTATTGGGCAGAAACTGATCATTAACGAGTTTGTAGCCTACCTGAATTTTGGCGCTTACCTCCACGATGACGCAACCGTGGCAGCTGCTGGCCTGCAAGTATTGTCTGCTCACACCAAAGCGATTATCTCCTTTGCATTGTGTGGTTTTGCCAATCTGTCTTCCATTGCCATCCTGATTGGTGGGTTAGGCAGTATGGCGCCGGGCCGTCGCCATGATGTCGCGCGCATGGGCTTAAAGGCGGTTGCCGCCGGGACACTATCTAACCTGATGAGTGCAACCATTGCCGGGGTATTCCTGTCAATGTAGAACATTTTGTTATTTTTATAACATTTGGCGATGCCAAAAAGGCCGGGGGATAACCGGCCTTTCTCATTTTTTGCAAACGTGATTTTATCTTGTCTGTCGCATATAATTGTTGCAGGAACATCGCCAGAGTTCGCTGTTTTGCGAAACCCTCCACAAAACATGGCTGGTGATGAATGTTAGAATTTTAACATTGCATATTGCGAAACTGAAAGAGTGTGGTGAGTTTAAGCTCTGATTCCGGGCGCCTGTGCCATGCTTTTCGTTGGAGACGATGATGAATGATTTAACCAGCAGCAGCCTGCGGGCACTGCACTTAATGGATTTAACCACCCTGAATGACGATGACACGGATGAAAAAGTTATCGCGTTGTGCCGCCAGGCCAAAACACCCGTGGGAACACCTGCGGCCATTTGTATTTATCCGCGCTTTATTCCCGTAGCCCGTAAAGCGCTGAAGGCCCAGGGAACGCCGGATGTGCGGATTGCAACAGTGACCAATTTCCCCCATGGCAACGATGACATCGAGATTGCGCTGGCAGAAACCCGTGCAGCCATTGCGTATGGCGCGGATGAAGTGGATGTTGTGTTTCCTTACCGCACATTAATGGCTGGTGATGAAGATACCGGGTTTGCGCTGGTCAGTGCCTGTAAAGCTGCCTGCCAGGCTGCGAATGTACTGCTGAAAGTCATTATTGAAACCGGTGAGTTAAAAACGGAAGCACTGATTCGCAAGGCTTCTGCCATTGCCATTAATGCTGGAGCCGACTTTATTAAGACATCTACCGGGAAAGTGCCGGTTAACGCGACACCGGAAAGTGCGCGCCTGATGATGGAAGTCATTCGGGATATGGGCGTTCAGGAAACCGTGGGCTTTAAACCTGCAGGCGGCGTGCGTACCGCCGAAGATGCACAACTGTATTTGCAAATGGCTGACGACATTCTTGGCGAAAAGTGGGCAGATGCCCGCCATTTCCGCTTCGGTGCTTCCAGCCTGCTTGCCAGTTTATTGAAAGCTCTTGGTCACGGTGACGGCCAGAGCAACAGTCAATATTGATTCTTCCAGGGAGCAGGCCCGCCCTGGCTCCCTGACACCTTCAGGAGGCGACAGTGTTTCTTGCCCAGGAAATTATCCGTAAAAAACGTGATGGACACCCGCTCAGTGACGAAGAGATCCGTTTTTTTGTCAACGGGATCCGCGATAACACCGTTTCAGAAGGGCAAATCGCAGCCCTGGCGATGACAATTTTTTTCCATGATATGACGATGTCTGAACGTGTCTCGCTGACAATGGCAATGCGGGATTCAGGCACGGTGTTGGACTGGTCAGCGCTCAATTTGCATGGTCCGGTTGTGGATAAGCACTCCACGGGTGGTGTGGGCGATGTGACTTCTCTGATGTTAGGCCCCATGGTAGCAGCCTGTGGTGGGTATGTGCCGATGATTTCCGGGCGAGGGCTGGGCCACACTGGCGGCACTCTGGATAAACTGGAATCCATTCCCGGCTTTGATATTTACCCGGACGATACGCATTTTCGCAACATCATTTCTTCTGTTGGCGTGGCCATTATTGGGCAAACTAATTCCCTGGCTCCGGCTGACCGCCGCTTTTATGCCACCCGGGATATCACCGCAACGGTAGATTCTATCCCGTTGATAACTGCCTCTATTCTGGCGAAAAAGCTGGCTGAAGGGCTGGATGCGCTGGTGATGGATATCAAAGTAGGTAGCGGCGCATTTATGCCAACTTATGAACAGTCTGAAGCACTGGCCCGGGCAATTGTCTCTGTTGCGAATGGCGCAGGTGTGCGCACCACCGCTTTGCTCACAGACATGAACCAGGTGCTGGCTTCATCGGCGGGGAATGCGCTGGAAGTGCGGGAAGCCGTGCGCTTCCTCACGGGAGAGCAGCGTAATCCGCGCCTGGAGGCTGTCACTATGGCGTTATGCGTTGAGATGCTGTTGTCTGGCAAACTGGCTCCCAATGAAACAGCCGCCCGGAAGATGCTGAATGACGTGCTGGATAACGGTAAAGCCGCAGAGTGTTTTGGCCGCATGGTTGCCGCACAGCGCGGGCCTGCCGATTTCGTTGAGCATTATGACCGTTACCTGCCTGAAGCCATGCTCAGTAAAGCCGTGTTTGCCGACACCAGTGGCTATGTGAGTGCGATGGATACCCGTATGCTCGGCATGGCTGTGGTGACTTTGGGGGGAGGGCGCCATCAGGCCAGCGATGAGATTGATTACAGCGTCGGGTTGTCTGATGTTGTGCGTCTGGGCGAGAAAATTGATGAGCAGCGCCCTCTGGCAATTGTCCATGCACGCGGTGAAGAACAATGGCTGGCTGCGGCACAAATGGTGAAAACTGCCATCACCATCGGTAGCACTCCTGTGGCTGACACTCCGGTGGTATATAGCACTATCACCCAATAACTGGCATACTGATCTGATCACTTTCTTTTAGCGCCATCGGTTGCCACTTGCTGGCAACGATGCAGGAGAAATTATGAAACGTGCATTCATTATGGTGCTGGACTCGTTCGGCATTGGCGCAACTGAAGATGCCGATAAATTCGGTGATGCAGGCTCAGATACACTGGGCCATATTGCTCAGGCCTGTGCTAACGGCGAGGCAGACAAAGGCCGTCATGGCCCGCTTCATTTACCTAATCTGACTCAACTGGGCCTTGCAAAAGCCCACGAAGGTTCCACCGGGAGCCTCCCGGCTGGTATGGACGGTAATGCAGTAATTACTGGTGCATATGGCTGGGCACACGAACTCTCTTCTGGCAAAGACACGCCTTCCGGGCACTGGGAAATAGCCGGTGTGCCTGTGTTGTTTGACTGGGGGTATTTCAGCGACGTAGAAAACAGCTTCCCCCAGGAGTTGCTGGATGAGCTGGTACAACGTGCTGACCTGCCTGGTTACCTGGGTAACTGCCACTCTTCGGGTACCGTCATTCTCGACAAACTGGGGGAAGAGCATATGAAAACCGGGAAACCGATTTTCTATACCTCCGCTGACTCCGTTTTCCAGATTGCCTGCCATGAAGAAACCTTCGGTCTGCAACGCCTGTACGACTTGTGCGAAATCGCGCGTGAGGTGCTGACCAACGGGGGCTATAACATTGGCCGTGTTATTGCGCGTCCTTTTGTGGGTGAAAAAGCCGGAGCCTTTGAACGTACCGGAAACCGCCATGACCTGGCTGTTGAGCCACCGTCACCAACCGTGCTGAAAAAGTTGGTGGACGAAAAGCAAGGCCAGGTGGTGTCTGTGGGTAAAATTGCGGATATCTATGCCAATGTGGGTATCACTAAAAAGGTGAAAGCAACCGGGCTGGATGCGTTATTTGACGCGACGCTGGCAGAAATGAAAGCGGCAGGGGATAACACGATTGTGTTTACCAACTTTGTCGATTTTGACTCTTCCTGGGGGCACCGCCGTGATGTGGCCGGGTATGCTGCCGGTCTGGAACTGTTCGACCGCCGCCTGCCTGAGTTACTGGCTTTGCTTGAAGGGGATGATCTGCTGATCCTGACAGCCGACCATGGTTGCGATCCAACCTGGGCTGGCACTGATCATACTCGCGAGCACATTCCGGTATTAATTGCCGGCCCACATGTGCAGCCCGGGTCTTTGGGGCATCGCGATACCTTTGCCGATATCGGGCAGACACTGGCCCACTATTTTGGTACCTCTGCCATGGACTATGGCAAAAATATGTTGTGAGTGACGGTAGCTGTGGGCGGGGAATGAACCGCCCATGTCAGAATGCTGTGCCAGCAGCAGCCTGCTGCGCTCTGTGCCTGGTTTTGACAAGTGACCGTCTTGACGCTGATTACTGATTAAGGAATATAACAATGGCAACGCCACATATTAATGCAGAAATGGGTGATTTCGCTGACGTCGTTTTGATGCCGGGGGACCCGCTGCGTGCCAAACACATTGCTGAAACCTTCCTGGAAGATGTTCGGGAAGTCAATAATGTTCGTGGTATGTTAGGTTTTACTGGCACTTATAAAGGCCGCAAAATCTCCGTAATGGGCCACGGTATGGGGATCCCATCCTGCTCTATTTACACCAAAGAGCTGATAACTGAGTTTGGTGTGAAGAAAATTATCCGTGTCGGCTCATGTGGTGCTGTACGCCAGGACGTCCATTTGCGAGATGTTGTCATTGGTATGGGGGCCAGTACGGATTCCAAAGTAAACCGCATTCGTTTTAAAGACCATGATTTTGCCGCGCTGGCAGATTTTGACATGGTGCGTAATGCGGTTGATGCCGCAAAAGCATTGGGTGTGGATGCCCGTGTTGGTAATTTGTTTTCCGCCGACCTGTTCTACTCTCCGGACCCTTCCATGTTTGATGTGATGGAGCAATATGGCATCCTGGGCGTGGAAATGGAGGCGGCGGGTATTTATGGTGTGGCGGCTGAGTTTGGCGCGAAAGCGCTGGCGATTTGCACGGTGTCGGACCATATCCGTACTCACGAGCAAACTACCGCAGAAGAACGCCAGACTACCTTTAATGACATGATAAAGATTGCCCTGGAATCGGTATTGTTGGGTGATAAAGCCTGATAACGCGCTGTTTTTTTGTTGTGCCAGCGAGCCTGGCACAACACATTCCCCTCCGTTTTTTACGCTCCTTTTCCTGATAAATAACGGCTAGTTGCATCGTGGCAACGGATCAGGGCTTGTCTTGACTTTCGGGGGGAGCGTTATCTTCTTCTTTGACCGACTTACTGGCAGTAAGCAGGAACGGCGACTGCTGCCAGCGTGTACGTTTACCCTGCAATAAGACACGGGCGAGAATAATGCCAATGGCGACACATAACAGCATCATCAGGCGCAAAATATTGGTCGTGTTATCCACCTGGCGTGCGTCGGTTGGCAGGGAATGGGTGTCGAGCGTTAAACGCAAATAACCCAGTAGCGTGTTTTTGTCTTCAACGGGCTGGACGATTTGTTGGTTGAAATAGCTACCTGCCTTTTTTCCATCTAAAGCCAGCCTGTCTCGCACATTGACATTTTCGCCAGCCTTAACGATTAAATTTCCTTGCGAATCGTAGACACCCGCATCGAGAATACGCCCTTGCTGAGTTAAATTGCGCAGAATGACTGCAATATGCTTTTCATCCGGGGTATCCCCTTTGAGCAGGGGAACCAGGCGGTAACTGACCTGTATCGCCAGGGTGTTAGCCAGCTCTTCAAACTGCAAATTACGGGTTTTTTGGTGGCTCTGACTGAACCACGACGCGCCTTGCATTAATGCAACCAGCAAAGCCAGGCAAATTAAGATAATTAATGTACGATGCACACGGAATTTCAGTTTAGCCAGTGCCATAGCTCACCTATTGAAAAATTGCTGTCTGCATGTTGCCAGAAGCAGGCATCACAGGGTAGCCTCATGCGTTGTTTTATTCCGGCATGAATTCGATTTTTACAGGAGCTGTAATGTCAAATAGCCTGACATGGTGCGATTTGCCCAACGATGTTTCCTTGTGGCCCGGACTGCCGCTTTCGCTCAGTGGCGATGAAGTGATGCCGCTGGATTACCGCGCTGGCCGGACTGGCTGGCTCCTGTACGGGCGCGGTCTGGATAAAAATAGCCTGACTAAATATCAGCGTAAGCTGGGCGCCGCTATGGTGATTGTCTCCGCCTGGGATGTTGAAGAGTACCAGGTTGTTCGCCTGGCGGGTTCGCTGACTCACAGAGCGACCAAACTGGCACATGATGCAGGTCTGGATGTTGCGCCCCTGGGGAAATTGCCTAACCTGCGTGTGCCCGGGTTGCTGGTTATGGATATGGACTCAACAGCCATCCAGATTGAGTGTATTGATGAAATTGCCAAACTGGCTGGTACTGGCGAACAAGTCGCAGCAGTGACAGAGCGTGCTATGCGTGGCGAGCTGGATTTTGCCGCCAGCTTGCGCGAGCGTGTAGGCACCCTGAAAGGTGCTGATGCCGGTATCCTTCAGCAAGTGCTGGATACCCTGCCACTGATGCCCGGGCTGACCGCTATGGTGGCGAAACTGCACGCCTTTGGCTGGCAGGTGGCCATTGCTTCTGGTGGCTTTACCTTTTTTGCTGATCATCTGAAAAATCAACTGAATTTATGTGCTGCGGTGGCAAACCAAATGGGGATTGCTAAGGGTAAACTCACCGGAGAAGTGGTTGGTCCGATTGTGGATGCGCGTTATAAAGCCGATACCCTGAAGCAACTTGCTGATACCTGGAAAATCGACCCTTCACAAACGGTGGCAATTGGCGATGGCGCCAATGATTTATTAATGATTAAAGCGGCCGGGCTGGGAATTGCCTACCATGCGAAGCCAAAAGTGAATGAAAAAACAGAAGTCACTATCCGCCACGCGGATCTTCTCGGGGTATTCTGTATTCTTTCTGGCAGCCTTAAACAGGAATAACCCGGCAGTAACAAGAGTGAGGTAATCTGGTGGCAAAAGCACCGAAAAGAGCGTTTGTCTGTAATGAGTGTGGTGCGGATTACCCGCGCTGGCAGGGGCAGTGCAGCGCATGCCATGCCTGGAATACCATTACCGAGGTGCGAATAGCGGCATCCCCTCAGGTTGCCCGCAACGAAAAGTTGTCAGGCTATGCGGGCAATGCTGGTGTCAGCAAAGTGCAAAAGCTGTCGGAAATCAGCCTGGAGGAACTACCCCGTTTTTCTACGGGCTTTAAAGAGTTTGACCGGGTCCTGGGGGGCGGTGTGGTGCCGGGAAGCGCCATTTTAATTGGTGGTAATCCTGGTGCGGGGAAATCCACCCTGCTGCTGCAAACCCTGTGTAAACTTGCTGAACAAATGAAAACGCTGTATGTCACCGGGGAAGAGTCGCTCCAGCAGGTTGCTATGCGAGCCCATCGCCTGGGTTTACCGGGTACGAATCTGAATATGCTGTCAGAAACCAGTATTGAACAGATTTGCCTGGTGGCTGACCAGGAACAGCCAAAACTGATGGTTATTGACTCCATTCAGGTGATGCATATGGCGGATATTCAGTCATCGCCGGGCAGTGTGGCACAGGTACGGGAAACGGCCGCTTATCTGACGCGCTATGCGAAAACGCGTGGGGTGGCAGTGATTATGGTGGGGCATGTAACGAAAGATGGCTCGCTGGCCGGTCCAAAAGTGCTGGAGCACTGTATTGACTGTTCTGTGTTGCTGGATGGCGATGCAGACTCGCGTTTTCGTACATTGCGCAGCCATAAAAATCGCTTTGGTGCTGTAAATGAGCTGGGTGTTTTTGCCATGACTGAGCAGGGGATGCGCGAAGTGAGCAACCCGTCAGCAATTTTCCTCAGCCGGGGTGATGAGCTGACGTCAGGCAGTTCTGTGATGGTGGTTTGGGAAGGTACCCGTCCACTACTGGTAGAAATCCAGGCGCTGGTGGATCAGTCTATGATGTCAAACCCGCGGCGGGTTGCTGTCGGGCTTGAACAAAACCGCCTGGCGATTTTGCTGGCTGTGCTGCACCGCCACGGTGGGTTACAAATGGCAGACCAGGATGTATTTGTTAATGTGGTTGGCGGCGTAAAAGTTGCAGAAACCAGTGTTGATTTGGCACTCTTGCTGGCGATTGTTTCCAGCCTGAGAGATCGCCCGTTGCCGCAAGACCTGGTGGTGTTTGGCGAGGTTGGCCTTTCCGGGGAGATTCGCCCAGTGCCAAGTGGACAGGAGCGTATCACTGAAGCGTCTAAACATGGTTTTCGCCGGGCGATTGTTCCCCACGCCAATGTGCCAAAACGCCCACCTGCGGGAATGGAAATCTTTGGTGTAAAAAAACTGGCGGATGCGCTGGCTGTATTTGATGATTTGTTTGTCACATAACAACATGGGTGGTTGCTTCTTTTGGTAGCCACCAGGTTTTAGCCCCGCGATTCAACAGGTGGTGGGCTGAAACCGAACCTGGTTATTCTTACTTGTTCCTGCGTATATTGCACAAAGGCAGGTATTCCCCGGAGATTGCAGGAGGCAACGCTTGTCATCGTTTGAATATTTAAAACACGCTATTCGCCAGAAGGGCTGCACACTCCAGCAAGTCGCTGATGCCAGTGGCATGACGAAGGGCTATTTGAGCCAATTATTAAACGCCAAAATTAAAAGCCCCAGCGCCCAAAAACTGGAGGCTTTGCACCGGTTCCTTAGCCTGGAATTCCCCCGGGTAGAGAAGCGCGTTGGGGTGGTATTTGGCAAGTTTTACCCTTTGCACACTGGCCATATCTATTTAATTCAGCGCGCCTGCAGCCAGGTTGATGAGCTGCACATCATTATGGGTTATGACGAGACGCGGGATCGCGAGTTGTTTGAAGCCAGTGCGATGTCACAACAGCCCACTATCAGTGACCGTTTGCGCTGGTTGCTGCAAACTTTCAAGTACCAGAAAAATATCCATATTCATGCATTTAATGAAGAGGGCATGGAGCCTTATCCCTGGGGCTGGGATGTCTGGAGTGCGGGCATTAAAGCATTTATGGACAGTGAAGGTATTTTCCCGGACCAGATTTATACTTCAGAAGCCTCAGACGCACCGCAGTACCTGGAACACTTAGGGATCAACACGGTGCTGGTCGATCCGGATCGCACGTTTATGAACATCAGTGGCGGGCAAATTCGTGAAAACCCTTTCCGTTTATGGGATTACATTCCTACTGAAGTAAAACCCTTTTTTGTACGCACTGTGGCTATTTTGGGCGGCGAGTCCAGCGGGAAATCCACCATGGTGAACAAACTGGCAAATATCTTCAATACCACCAGCGCCTGGGAATTTGGCCGCGAGTATGTCTTTTCTCATTTGGGGGGAGACGGCAGGGCATTGCAATATACTGACTATGATAAGATTGCCATTGGTCATTCTCAATATATTGATTTCGCAGTTAAATATGCCAATAAGGTGGTGTTCATTGATACTGACTTCGTCACTATTCAGGCCTTCTGCAAGGCGAATGAAGGGCGGGAACATCCTTTTGTGCAGGCGATGATTGATGAATATCGGTTTGACCTGGTGATTTTGCTGGAAAACAACATGCCATGGGTGGCCGGGGATTTTCGCCGTTCCGGGAATGGTAGTGAACGTGAACGTAAGGCTTTTCAGGCACAGTTAGTTTCTATGCTGCAGGACAATGGCATTGTTTATGCCCACGTTGATGATACGGATTACGATACACGCTTTTTGCGATGTGTCAGCCTGGTGCGTCAGTTGATGGGTGAAGAGAGTTCCGGGCAATAAAATACACCTTTGTTTCTGAGTCTGTGGCTTGATGGCAAGCATACTCTGAACTTGCTCGCAACGAAAATAAAACGGAAGAATAAAGAAAACAGCCACCTGTATAAGGTGGCTGAGAAGTAATAAGCAGTAAACTATTTAGTAATACGCTTATATTTGATGCGTTTTGGCTCGAGAGCTTCAGCACCCAGCGTGCGTTTTTTGTATTCTTCGTACTCGGTAAAGTTACCTTCGAAGAATTCAACTTTGCCTTCATCCTGGTAGTCCAGAATATGCGTCGCAATACGGTCCAGGAACCAACGGTCATGGGAAATAACCATGGCACAACCCGGGAACTCCAGCAGGGCGTTTTCCAGTGCCCGCAGGGTTTCTACATCCAGGTCGTTGGTCGGTTCGTCGAGCAGCAACATGTTGCCGCCGACCTGTAACAGTTTTGCCAGGTGCAGGCGCCCACGTTCACCACCAGACAGTTCACCCACTCGTTTACCCTGATCAGTGCCTTTGAAGTTAAAGCGCCCCACATAAGCACGGCTGGGGATTTCAAAGTTACCAATCTTCATAATATCCAGGCCACCGGAGACTTCTTCCCAGACAGTCTTCTTGTTGTCCATGGCATCACGGAACTGCTCTACTGCTGCAATTTTTACGGTATCACCCAGTGTGATATTCCCGCTGTTGGGTTGTTCCTGGCCGGTTATCATACGGAACAGGGTAGATTTACCCGCGCCGTTAGGGCCGATAATCCCAACAATAGCGCCTTTCGGAATAGAGAAAGAGAGATTGTCAATCAGGACACGATCACCGTAAGACTTGGTGAGGTTTTCCACTTCCAGCACTTTGTCGCCCAGACGAGGGCCTGGTGGAATAAACAGTTCGCTGGTTTCATTACGTTTCTGGTATTCCACGTTGTTGAGTTCTTCAAAACGGGCCAGACGTGCTTTACCTTTAGACTGACGGCCACGGGCGCCCTGGCGAACCCATTCCAGTTCTTTCTCGATGGATTTACGACGTGCGGCTTCAGCAGAGGCTTCTTGTGCCAGACGTTGATCTTTCTGCTCCAGCCAGGAAGAGTAGTTCCCTTCCCAGGGAATACCTTCACCACGGTCAAGTTCAAGGATCCAGCCTGCAACATTATCCAGGAAGTAACGGTCATGGGTAATCGCCACCACGGTGCCTTCGAAGTCGTGCAGGAAACGTTCCAGCCAGGCCACTGATTCAGCATCCAGGTGGTTGGTTGGTTCGTCCAGCAACAACATGTCAGGTTTTTCCAGCAGCAGGCGGCACAGAGCCACACGACGGCGTTCACCCCCGGATAAATTCGCGATTTTCGCGTCCCAGTCTGGTAACCGGAGCGCATCTGCTGCCCGTTCCAACTGGTTATTCAGGTTGTGGCCATCATGCGCCTGGATTATCTCTTCTAACTTACCTTGCTCGGCAGCCAGTTTGTCGAAGTCTGCATCCGGGTCTGCATACAAAGCATAGACTTCATCAAGGCGCTTAAGCGCACCGACGACATCCGCGACGGCTTCTTCAATAGATTCGCGAACAGTGTGTTCATGGTTGAGCTGAGGTTCTTGCGGCAGGTAACCGATTTTGATGCCAGGCTGAGGGCGGGCTTCACCTTCAATGTCGGTATCAATGCCAGCCATGATGCGCAGCAGTGTTGATTTACCGGCACCATTAAGACCCAGCACACCGATTTTGGCGCCGGGGAAGAAGCTCAGAGAAATATTCTTAAGAATGTGCCGTTTCGGCGGAACCACTTTGCCGACACGATGCATGGTATATACGAATTGAGCCACGTTGCGACTTCGCCTCTTTAATCGTGATTTAGGGTATTGAGTAACACTGGCGAAGTTTAGCCTTTTTCTTGCCTTAATCCCAGCCATCAGCACGGAAGGAGGATATCCGCTTGAGAAAAAGAATTACGTAAAAAAGTGTTTGTGGCATGGCAGATTACTTTTTGCCTGGTTAGCATGATATTTCCTGAAGGGTGTTTCGGGCATCCTGACGTACAAGAAGATTAAGGAGTTGTTGTGGGGAAAGCAAAACAGGGTATCTGGCGCTTCGCGGCTGCAAGCCTCTGCCTGCTTACTGTCAGCCATGTGGTTTGGGCAGATTCACTGGATGCACAGCGTCAGCGTTACAGCGCAATAAAACAGGCCTGGGATCAACGGCAGATGGATGTTGTTCAGCAAATGATGCCGGGCCTGAAGGATTATCCCCTGTATCCTTATCTTGAATATCGGGCATTGACATCAGACTTACAGAATGAAACTGCAGTCGCTGTTACACAGTTCATCCAACAGTACCCCACAATGCCCATCAGCAGGGCACTGACCACGCGCTTTATTAATGAACTGGCACGTCGAAGTGACTGGAAAGGTTTGCTGGCGTTCAGCCCAACAGAACCCTCAACAACTGAAGCAAAGTGTAATTATTACAATGCCAAATGGCAGACCGGGCAGACCAGTGCCGCATGGGTGGGGGCGCATAAATTGTGGCAAACAGGCCGTACTCTGCCATTAACCTGTGAGAATTTGTTCACTGCCTGGCGTGCTTCCGGTCAACAGACTGTCGATGATTATTTATCTCGTATTGTGCTGGCGATGAAAGCAGGTAATACCGCGCTGGTAAATGCGCTGGCAGGACAGCTACCGGATAATGACCTGACGTTGTCTTCTTCGGTAATTAGCCTTGCGGATGACCCGCAAACGGTCCTCTCATTCGCACGCACAGTCAAACCTTCTGACTTTACCCGCCACATGGTTGAGCTGGCATTTGCCAGCGTGGCTCGCCAGGATGTGGAAAATGCCCGGGCCATGATCCCGGCATTAGTTCAGGCAGCCGGGCTGGACGATAATCAGGCGCAAAGTCTGAAAGATATCGTGGCCTGGCGCTTGTTTGGCAATGACATTACCGATGAACAGGCGCGCTGGCGAGATGACGTCATTATGCGTTCAGGCTCAGATTCATTAATTGAGCGGCGTATTCGTATGGCGTTAGGTGAGGGTGACAGAGCCGGGTTGAATACCTGGTTATCACGCCTCTCGATGGATGCTAAACAGGAAGATGAGTGGCGTTACTGGCAGGCCGTACTCTTGCTTGAACGTGGCCGTGAAACGGAAGGCCGGGCTATTTTGCAGGATTTGATGAAATCCCGGGGGTTTTACCCAATGGTTGCGGCACAGCGCCTGGGGGTGCCTTACCAGTTAACGGTTAATGATGCTCCCGAAGCCAGTGGCACATTGGTTAACGGGCCAGTGCTGGCACGGATTCGTGAACTGATGTACTGGAACCTTGATAATACGGCGCGTAGTGAATGGGCTGGCTATATTGCCAGCCGTCCGCCCGAAGAACAGGCCGCTTTAGCGCATTATGCCCTGAAGCAAGGTTGGTGGGATTTAAGTGTGCAGGCGACGATTGCTGGTAAATTATGGGATAACCTGACGGAGCGTTTCCCTCCTGCATGGAAGGCAACGTTTGACCATTATGTCAGCGGTAAAGATATCTCCAGCACTTATGCCATGGCTATTGCCCGCCAGGAAAGCGCCTGGAACCCAAAAGTGCGCTCGCCTGTTGGTGCCACTGGTTTGATGCAGTTAATGCCAGCAACGGCAACACATACTGTGAAAATGTTCAATATTCCGGGGTACAGCAGCAGTAGCCAGTTACTCGACCCGGACACCAACATTAAAATTGGTACGCAATATCTGCAGTATGTGTATCAGCAGTTTGGTGATAACCGGATATTTGCCTCCGCGGCATATAATGCCGGTCCTGGCCGGGTGCGAAGTTGGCAGGGTAACAGTTCCGGTCGAATTGACGCCGTTGCGTTTATTGAGAGTATCCCTTTCTCAGAAACCCGACGTTATGTGAAGAATGTACTCGCTTATGATGCTTATTACCGCTATTTCGATGGTGATAACTCGCCGTTACTGACGCAACAGGAGTGGCAGCAGCATTACTGATTTTTTCAGGAGTGTGTTATGCTGCTGTACTAGTTAAATAGTATGGTGGCATAACATGACTCAGCAGACGTCGTTCTCTTCTCCGCAGGAAGAACACGCCAATCAGGAATGGCTCCGTTTTGTGGAGTTATTGCAGGCTTCTTTTGGTGAAGAACTTCACCTTCCACTTCTGACTTTGCTCCTCACACCTGATGAGCGCACGGCGTTAGGTACCCGTGTGCGTATTATTGAAGAGCTGCTTCGCGGAAAAATGAGCCAGCGTGAATTGAAAAGTGAGCTGGGCGCAGGTATTGCCACAATCACAAGAGGTTCGAATAGCCTGAAAACCGCCCCTCTCGCATTGCGCCAGTGGCTTGAAGAGAAATTGCTCGACGGAGATTAATCCTCTTAATAGGCCGTGTGGTGGAAAGGGCTGAGTGCCAGCACAACGGCCTGGCTGTATACACTACTTCTGGTCAGTGCTCCTTTCGTAAAAATCCCGATAGCGCCTTCTTTCCGCCCGAGTTGCTCAATACCCGTGGTCGCACTAATAACATCACCCAGCGTTTCGCCCTGGGCAACGGCTGCCAGAACTGGCTCCGGCAAAGGCAGCGATGCAGAGCGAGCTTCTCCGCGCTTATCTGAATTTTCAATGACCACCCAGCTGAACGTGCTACCCTCATCTATGCCTGCTTCGATAGCGACCCAGAAGTCTGCCTGAGGATAAACCCTGCGGGCATTAATAACACGCTGGCGTGCGCCAGTCAGCGTTTCGGCACTACCCATGGGTTGTTCCGGGACGCCGCTCTCGACGTCTGCGGCAATAATGTGGCAAGATCCTTCGCCATAGATAATTTCAAATGCTTGTAAAATTGCGTTAATTTTGGCTGGATTTTTGGTGGCTGTGACAACCTGGTACATAATTTAGTAAACGCCTAATGAAAACATCAGAGTAGTATAACGGATAAAGTACATGTTACAGGTCTATCTTGTTCGCCATGGCGAAACGCAGTGGAATGTGGAACGACGCATTCAGGGTCAGTCTGACAGTGGGCTGACCGGGAAAGGTATCCAGCAGGCACAGCAGGTTGCTCAACGTGTCAGGAATCTGGGTATTACGCATATTATCTCCAGTGATTTGGGGAGAACGCAGCAAACGGCACGCATTATTGCGCAAGCCATCGGGTGTGATTATGTTGTGGATGACCGCTTGCGCGAGCTGGATATGGGGGTGCTGGAAAAACGCGATATCGACAGCCTCACTGAAGAAGAGGAGTCCTGGCGGCGGCGTTTAGTTGATGGTACTCCAGACGGGCGAATCCCTCAGGGGGAATCAATGACGGAACTGAGCCAGCGTATGCATGCTGCTTTGAGTGCCTGCCTTGAGTTACCGCCACAAAGCCGCCCGCTGCTGGTAAGCCATGGCATGGCGCTGGGGTGTCTGGTGAGCACTATCCTCGGGCTACCGCCTTATGCAGAACGGCGTCTGAGGTTGCGTAACTGCTCTCTCTCCCGGGTGGATTACCAGCAGAGCGCATGGCTGGCTCCCGGATGGGTGGTTGAAACCGCCGGGGATGTTTCGCACCTTGATGCCCCGGCAATGGATGAATTGCAGCGCTGAGTGTCTGTTAGCGGCGTACCGGAATCAGGTAGTCACAACGGATGCGTGAAGGCGGCTGGTCAGAACCATTGTCGAACTCTGGTTGCAGCCGCTCAATATCCTGCCCTTCACGGCGAATCAGGCCCAGTGTTGGCATACAGGTGCCATACACAGTCAGGATAAATGATTGCAGTTCGTCGGGCTCACCTTCATAAACAAATTTTACGTAATCGCCGCCAGCCAGTACTACCGGATGGGCATTCTGCACATAACTTTTGGCGATTTCAGGCGGTAATGCCGTGGTGTAAAAGACTTCCTGCTCATCGTCTTTCTCTGTACTGGGGCGTGGTTCTGCAAGGCCATAAAGCACAGGTGGAATATTGGTTGTATTGGCAAGAAATGCCCGCCAGAACTGAATACGCATTTCGTGGCGATACTGGGTGATTTGTTCAAGAGTACAACTATAGCTCTGTGTCACCCCAACCAGTTCAGTATCTGGCAGGGTAATAAAGGTGGCTTCTGGAAGTGGGGTATTATCCAGGCGGATTGGCGGGCGTATGCCCGAGGCGTTCCATTCAGGTGAGCGGCGATAGAGTGCTGGTGTCAGTGCGAATTGTTTTTTAAATGCCCGGGTAAAAGTTTGCTGGGAATCAAACCGGTATTGTAAGGCAATATCCAGTATTGGCCTGGCAGTCAGTTTGAGTGCTACCGCTGATTTGGATAGGCGACGGGCACGGATATAGGCACCAATTGCCTGGCCGGTCACATCTTTGAACATTCGTTGCAAATGCCACTTGGAGTACCCTGCTTTAGCCGCCACATTGTCGAGCGACAAAGGTTGGTCCAGATGGCTTTCAAGCCAGTTAAGCAAATCACTAATGATCCCAACCTGATCCATATATTATCCTCATCCTGATAAGCTCGGGGTATAACGACGCGGAATAATAGCACTTTTTATTTTCTTCTGGCGTGCAGTTTTCTTTGTGCACAATGGCTTTACCTTTGGAGAAACTTAGGGTTTTCCTTACAAAATCATGATCTTCAAGAAGAAATTCTCGAATATTAAATAATCACATATCGGTAATTTCGGAATTGGTAACAATATGAAATATTCTATTCTTTTTTTCACCACCGTCCTGAGCGCCCTGAGTGTTGCTCATGCGGAAGAAATAGGCTCTGTTGATACAGTATTCAAACTGATCGGCCCGGATCACAAAATCGTTGTGGAAGCATTTGATGACCCGGATGTAAAAAATGTGACTTGCTACCTTAGTCGGGCGAAAACCGGAGGGATAAAAGGCGGGTTGGGGCTGGCTGAAGATACCTCGGATGCGGCAATTTCCTGCCAGCAAACCGGGCCCATTGAGCTGAGTGATGCAATCAGTAAAGGCAAAAAGGAAGGTGAGATTGTCTTTAAAAAACGGACATCGCTGGTGTTCAAGAAGTTACAGGTAGTTCGGTTTTACGATAAAAAGCGCAACACGCTGGCTTACCTGGCATATTCGGATAAGTTAGTGGATGGCTCGCCAAAAAACGCGATAAGTGCGGTACCCATTATGCCGTGGAAATAAGCAATAAGCAGGCAACAAAAAAGGGCATTAAGCCCTTTTTTAATTTCACCAGGTGTAGGGGAAATTACTCCTGAAGATCGCCACAGAAGCGGTAACCTTCACCATGAATGGTCGCAATAATTTCTGGAGTATCTGGCGTGGATTCGAAATGCTTGCGAATCCGGCGAATCGTCACGTCAACTGTACGGTCATGCGGTTTCAGTTCTCGGCCAGTCATTTTCTTCAGCAGCTCTGCGCGAGTCTGGATTTTTCCCGGATTCTCACAAAAATGCAGCATGGCACGGAATTCACTGCGCGGCAGTTTATACTGCTCACCGTTGGGGCTAATCAAAGAACGGCTGTTGATATCCAACTCCCAGCCATTAAACTTGTAGGTTTCCACTGCACGGCGTTCTTCCGTTGTGGTTCCCAGATTCATGGTGCGGGACAGCAGGTTACGTGCACGAATAGTCAGTTCACGAGGGTTAAAAGGTTTGGTGATGTAATCATCCGCGCCAATTTCCAACCCGAGGATTTTATCGACTTCGTTGTCACGCCCTGTCAGGAACATCAGTGCGACATTTGCCTGTTCACGCAATTCACGGGCGAGCAGCAGGCCATTCTTGCCAGGCAGGTTGATGTCCATGATAACCAGGTTGACGTCATTCTCGGACAGAATCTGATGCATTTCAGCGCCATCTGTCGCTTCGAAAACATCGTAACCTTCTGCTTCGAAAATACTTTTTAATGTGTTACGTGTAACCAATTCGTCTTCGACGATAAGAATGTGCGGGGTCTGCATGTTTGCTACCTAAAATTGCCAACTAAATCGAAACAGGAGTACAAAAGTCCCGGGCCTGCCTGAAAGTGCATGTGAAAAATTAACATGCCGGCGTAACATGACTAAAGTACATAATTGTGTTCTTGATGCATAATCCATCAACGTCAACAACATCATTAGCCTGGTCATGGGTACTTTTCCCTTGCGACCCTGCTGTGTCGAAAACGGCCACTATGGTAGCTATTTTAACAGCGACATAACAGAGTCATACGACAGCAACACCCAATAAAACTACGCTTCGTTGACATATATCAAGTTCAATTGTAGCACGTTAACACTCTGATGATATCACCAGACAGTGTGACTAAACTGAGCAACATTTACGTAAACACCGGTATAATCAGGCATTATAATTAATAAACAATAGAAATGAAATTGACAAGTCTTATTTTTATGTAATTTTTTTATATTAAACATAAGGATATGCAGATTTTTCTTATTGGTAAGGGAGCCCTGTCATAGCTTTTCTGGTTAGAATTTTTAATCTGATTATCTCACTAATACTCTGAAAAATGTTGCAATAAAGTAAATTTTTTCTGCGTAATATGTTTGGCTGGCAATGTTAAATCATTCGAAAAACACGAAAAGAGAAGCGTATGCAATTCGTTATTATTCTGGTATCCCCCGCCCGTCCCGAGAATATTGGTGCAGCTGCCCGGGCGATGAAAACCATGGGGTTTACTACACTGCGTATCGTTGATAGCAAGGCTCACCTTGAACCTGCAACAAGATGGGTAGCGCATGGTTCGGGTGATATTATTGATAATATTGAGGTTTTCCCTGATCTTGCTACGGCTGTTGCTGATATTGATTTGACTATTGCGACAACAGCCCGGAACCGGGCACGCTACCACTACTATGCCACTCCCCAGCAACTGGTGCCGGTGCTGGAAGAAAAACAGCAGTGGCTGCGTTCTGCCGCAGTGGTATTTGGCCGGGAAGACAGCGGGCTGACAAATGAAGAACTGGCCCTGGCAGATATTCTTTCTGGTGTGCCTATGGTTGCTGATTACCCGTCGCTGAACCTGGGACAGGCAGTGATGGTGTATTGCTACCAATTAGCATCTCTAATTAATACGGTCCCGGAAACTTGCCCTAAAACCGATCCAGGACAGTTAACCGCATTGCGTCACCGCCTGGCTGGTTTGTTAGATAAACTGGATGTAGCCGATGACCATAAGCTCAGCGACTGGCTGCAACAACGGCTTGGCGGATTAGCGCAACGGGATATCGCAATGTTGCACCAACTGGCTCATGATATTGAAAAAAAACTACCAGAGTAACCTGTTGGTGAATTCATGAATACCCAATGAATGAATGGGTAATCGGGTAGTTAACAGTGTTTTATCAAGGTGAAAAGATAAAAAGCGGGATCTGTCGGTAATGTCACAGAAAGTGGTAAAAATAAAAAAATATTGACTTAACCCGCATAATACTTTAACCAATATAGGCAATTCATATTAAGAATTCGAGCACACGACATCTATGATGCATTTCAGCCTGGTGACAACCATTATTATTACCACCATTACAACAGGTAACGGTGCGGGCTGACGCATACAGGAAATACAGAAAAAGCCCGCACCTGAACAGTGCGGGCTTTTTTTTCGGCTTATGTTCAAGGGGTAACAACCATGCGAGTGTTGAAATTCGGCGGTACTTCAGTAGCAAACGCACAACGTTTTCTGTGCGTAGCTGAGATTCTGGAAAGCAAGGCGCAACAGGAACAGGTCGCCACCGTGCTTTCTGCGCCGGCGAAAATTACAAACCATTTGGTCGCGATGATAGAAAAAACCATTAGCGGCCAGGACGCCATGCCGAATATCAGCGACGCCGGGCAAATCTTTGCGGATTTGCTTAACGGACTGGCTCAGCTTCAGCCCGGTTTCCCTCTGGTTGAAATGAAAAATGTTGTTGAGCATGAATTTGCCCAGATTAAGCATGTTCTGCATGGTATCAGCTTGCTGGGGCAATGCCCTGACAGCATTAACGCTGCGTTTATCTCGCGTGGGGAAAAATTATCCATTGCGATTATGGCGGCACTACTTACTGCTCGCGGTCATCAAGTATCGGTAATTGATCCCGTCGAAAAACTGCTTGCCAATGGTCACTACCTGGAATCTACCGTAGATATCCCTGAATCGACTCGCCGTATCGCAGCCAGTCGGATTCCTGCAGGCAATATGATCCTGATGGCCGGTTTTACTGCCGGTAATGAAAAAAATGAACTGGTGGTGTTGGGCCGCAATGGCTCTGACTATTCTGCCGCTGTACTGGCAGCCTGCCTGAGGGCGGATTGTTGCGAAATCTGGACCGATGTCGACGGCGTCTACACTTGTGACCCGCGGCAGGTACCCGATGCGAGGTTATTGAAATCGATGTCGTATCAGGAGGCCATGGAGCTTTCTTACTTCGGCGCTAAAGTCCTTCATCCCCGCACCATCACCCCCATCGCCCAGTTTCAAATTCCCTGCCTGATTAAAAACACCGGAAACCCTGATGCACCAGGAACCTTAATTGGAGCCAATAAAGATGATGATAACCTGCCGGTAAAAGGTATCAGTAATCTGAATAATATGGCGATGTTCAGTGTGTCGGGGCCGGGCATGAAAGGCATGGTGGGAATGGCCGCCCGAGTGTTTGCTGCCATGTCGCGTAATGGTATTTCTGTGGTATTGATAACCCAGTCATCTTCTGAGTACAGCATCAGCTTTTGTGTACCGCAGTCTGAATGTTCGCGGGCGAGCAAAGCGCTTGAAGATGAGTTTTACCTTGAACTGAAAGAAGGGCTGCTGGAACCGTTTATGATAACTGAGCGGCTGGCCATTATCTCGGTCGTCGGTGACGGTATGCGCACCCTGCGCGGTATCTCTGCTAAATTCTTCGCTGCACTGGCTCGTGCGAATATCAACATTGTTGCCATTGCCCAGGGGTCTTCGGAGCGCTCAATCTCGGTTGTGGTCAATAATGATGATGCAACGACCGGGGTTCGGGTTACCCATCAGATGTTATTCAATACGGACCAGGTTGTTGAAGTTTTTGTGATTGGCGTGGGTGGTGTTGGTAGTGCGTTGATCGAGCAGATTAAACGTCAGCAACCCTGGCTCAAGCGCAAGCACATTGATTTGCGTGTTTGTGGTGTGGCGAACTCCCGGGCGCTTCTGACTAACGTGCATGGCCTGGATTTGGAAAACTGGCAGTCTATGTTGGGTGAGGCCAAAGAACCCTTTAATCTGGGCCGTCTTATTCGCCTGGTAAAAGAATATCACCTGCTGAATCCGGTGATAGTTGACTGCACATCAAACCAGTCAGTCGCTGACCAATATGTTGATTTTCTGCGAGAAGGTTTTCATGTGGTTACGCCGAATAAAAAGGCGAATACCTCATCCATGGCTTATTACCATGAGTTGCGACAGGCCGCAGAAAAATCACGCCGTAAGTTCCTTTATGATACCAACGTAGGCGCAGGGTTGCCGGTTATTGAAAACTTGCAGAACTTACTGGACGCCGGTGATGAATTGCAGCATTTCTCGGGTATTTTGTCTGGTTCGCTTTCTTTTATCTTTGGCAAACTGGATGAAGGTGTGTCACTGTCAGAGGCAACTCGCGTTGCACGGGAGCTGGGGTATACCGAGCCGGACCCGCGTGATGACTTGTCGGGTATGGATGTAGCGCGCAAGTTATTGATCCTTGCAAGGGAAAATGGCCACGAACTTGAGCTTGACGACATTATTGTTGAGCCGGTGCTGCCGCCTGACTTCGATTCTTCGGGTGATGTTACTCAATTTATGGCACGTTTACCTGAACTGGATGATCTCTTTTCTGCCCGCATTGCTAAGGCGCGCGATGAAGGCAAGGTTCTGCGTTATGTCGGTCAGATTCAGGAAGACGGGCGTTGTGTGGTGAAAATCGACGCTGTTGATGGCAACGATCCTTTGTTCAAAGTAAAAAATGGCGAAAACGCGCTTGCATTTTACAGCCATTACTACCACCCGTTACCGTTGGTGTTACGTGGGTATGGTGCAGGAAATGATGTGACGGCTGCCGGGGTATTTGCCGACCTGCTGCGCACTTTGTCATGGAAGTTGGGAGTTTAAGAATGGTTACTGTGTACGCACCTGCCTCCATTGGCAATGTGAGTGTAGGGTTTGATGTATTAGGCGCGGCAGTGTCTCCTCTGGATGGCGCATTGCTGGGTGATTGTGTTTCAGTGGAACCTGCTAACACTTTTTCACTGAAAAATGTTGGGCGTTTTGTCAGCAAATTGCCACCCCGGGCTGAGGATAATATTGTCTGGCAGTGCTGGGAACGTTTTTGTCAGGCCATCGGCAAACAGGTTCCGGTAGCGATGACGCTGGAAAAAAATATGCCTATCGGGTCCGGGCTTGGGTCCAGTGCCTGCTCGGTGGTTGCTGCGTTGATGGCAATGAATGAGTTTTGTGGCAATCCTTTGGATGACACGGCACTGCTTGGCCTGATGGGGGAAATGGAAGGGCGCATTTCCGGCAGTGTGCATTACGACAACGTTGCTCCCTGTTTTCTGGGGGGAATGCAACTTATGCTGGAAGAACAAGGGATAATCAGCCAGTCGGTGCCAGGTTTTGATGACTGGCAATGGGTGATGGCTTACCCGGGAATTAAAGTGTCTACAGCACAGGCCCGGGCGATTCTTCCTGCTGAATATCGCCGCCAGGATTGTATCCGTCATGGTCGCTATTTGGGGGGGTTTATTCATGCCTGTCATACTGGTCAGCCGGATCTTGCTGCAGCGTTAATGAAGGATGTAATTGCTGAACCTTATCGAACTCAGTTATTGCCTGGCTTTGAAGCCGCGCGCCAGGCAGCGACGGAACTGGGAGCACTGGCATGTGGCATTTCTGGCTCTGGGCCGACGATGTTTGCCGTCTGCAACCAGACTGGTGCCGCCCAACGGGTCGCAGACTGGTTAAGCCAGAATTACGTCCAGAATCAGGAAGGCTTTGTACATATCTGCCGTCTCGATACGGCAGGTGCACGAGTAATGGGATAAGTAATGAAACTCTATAATCTGAAAGATCACAATGAGCAGGTCAGCTTTTCACAGGCCGTAACTCAGGGGCTTGGCCGTAATCAGGGCCTGTTTTTCCCTCATGAGCTTCCTGAATTCAGCCTCACCGACATTGATGAAATGCTGGAGATGGATTTCGTCACGCGTAGTAGCAAGATTCTGTCAGCATTTATTGGTGATGAAATTTCTGAGGCACAACTGGCGGCTCTGGTTAAGGCTGCATTTACTTTCCCGGCGCCAGTCAAGCCAGTAGAAAGTGATGTGGGTTGCCTGGAGTTGTTCCATGGGCCCACACTGGCGTTCAAAGACTTTGGCGGCCGCTTTATGGCTCAGGTCCTCGCACATATTAGTGGAGACAAGCCGGTCACTATTCTGACCGCAACTTCCGGTGACACCGGTGCCGCTGTTGCCCATGCTTTCTTCGGCCTGCCGAATGTGCGCGTGGTGATTCTTTACCCGGAAGGGAAAATCAGCCCGTTGCAGGAAAAATTGTTCTGCACTCTCGGGGGTAATATCGAAACGGTTGCTGTTAAAGGCGATTTCGATGCGTGCCAGGCTTTGGTTAAACAGGCTTTTGATGATGAAGAGCTGAAAGTAGCGCTTGGGTTGAATTCTGCTAACTCGATTAACATCAGTCGGTTACTGGCGCAAATTTGTTACTATTTTGAAGCGGTAGCGCAACTGCCACAAGAAGCCCGGAACCAACTGGTAGTGTCTGTGCCCAGCGGTAATTTTGGCGATTTGACTGCCGGCCTGCTGGCTAAATCACTGGGTTTACCGATTAAACGTTTTATTGCAGCAACGAACGCGAATGATACCGTTCCGCGCTATTTGGCTGGTGGTGAATGGGCGCCTAACGCGACAGTTGCTACGCTCTCTAATGCCATGGATGTCAGCCAGCCCAATAACTGGCCGCGCGTGGAAGAGTTATTCCGTCGTAAGATTTGGCGCCTGAATGAGTTGGGTTATGCCACTGTTGATGACGACACAACGAAAGCCACTATGCGTACTCTGGACGAACTCGGTTATGTTTCAGAACCTCATGCGGCAATTGCCTACCGGGCATTACGTGACCAGTTACATAACGGAGAATACGGGCTGTTCCTTGGTACAGCGCATCCGGCTAAATTTAAAGAAAGTGTTGAGGTTATCCTGGATAAAACGCTGCCATTGCCTGAAGAGCTGGCTGCAAGGGCTGATCTTGAACTGCTGTCTCACTTCTTACCAGCCGATTATGCACAGTTGCGCACATTTATGCTGCGCGGCAAATAATCACGCCTGAGCACATTGAAATATATGAAAGGCCAACTTCAGTGAAGTGGCCTTTTTTTTTACTTTATAACTTTAGCCAGGACATGATTGCCTGATCAGGGAGCCGGATACGTATAAGGTGCGGCCAGGCCCAGTGGCATACCCAGTCCCCACCACAGGAGCAGGAACAAGCTCCAGACAACGAACAGAACCATGGAATAAGGCAACATCATGGAAACCAGAGTGCCGACACCAGCACTTTTGACATAGCGCTGGCAGTAAACTACCACTAACGGAAAAAAGACCATTAACGGCGTAATGATGTTGGTCGTCGAATCCCCAATGCGGAAAGCAGCCTGAGTTAATTCCGGTGAGATTCCGACAGCCATCAGCATTGGTACCATGATAGGCGAAAGCAGTGCCCACTTAGCTGAAGCCGAACCAATCAGAATATTTACAACTGCAGTCAGCACAATCATGCCAATAATAGTTACGCCCCCGGGTAGCGACATCGCTTTCAGGGCATCGGCACCTGCCAGCGCTAACAGCGTACCAATATTGGAATCGCCAAACGCTTTGATAAACATGGCACAAAAGAAAGCCATTACCATGTAAGACCCCATTTTGCTCATGGTGTCATTCATGGCATCAATAACATCTTTGCCTTTGCTGAATGTGCCTGATGCATAGCCGTAGACAGTGCCGGGGATGATAAATACCAGGAAAATAAGCGGCACAATCGCTTTCATGATTGGCGCGCTGTAGCCCGTCAGTGAACCATCTTCCCCACGCATAATGGAGTCAGCCGGCCAGGAGACAGCGGCGAGCAAACCCAACCCAAGGAGCATGACAAGCGTTGCCAAAATAAATGCTTTGCTCTCTTTTGCAGAATAGCTCGACATATCTTCATCATGAACATAATCGCCATCTATTGGCATTTTGGATACGCGAGGTTCAACGATACGTTCTGTTACCCACCACCCCGCAAGGGTAATCACAATTGATGATGCAATCCCGAAAAACAGGTTACACAGCGTGTTAACGGTGTAAGTGTTGTCCAGTAGTTGTGCTGCTGCCTGAGTGAAGCCCTGCAACAATGCATCGTTACCGGTTGGTACCATATTCGCGGCGAAACCACCCGAGACACCGGAAAACGCTGCGGCAATACCGACCAGGGGATGTCGCCCGGCAGACATAAAAATAATCGCGCCCAGTGGAATCACCAATACGTAACCGGCATCTGCAGCTACATGGCTGAACATGGCAACAAAGATAAGCATGGGGGTTAATAACCGGCGCGGGGTGACATTCAGCATCTTTTTCAGCGCGGTGTTGATAAAACCGGAGCGTTCAGCAACCCCCACACCCAGCATGGCAACTAACACAATCCCCAGAGGAGCAAACGTTGTGAAGGTGGTTATCATATTGGTGAGTGAGCTAACCAGCGCTGCTGGCGCCAGCAGGTTGTTGACCTTAACGGCTTCACTGGTTACTGGATTAATAATGCCGAAATCAACCCAGGAGAGAACGAGAGACAGCACCATCACTCCCAGCAACATATAAAAAAAGATCAGTGCCGGTTCGGGTAATTTATTCCCGGCTTTTTCTACAGCATTAAGAAAACCTGATAAAAAACGCCCTTCCTTGTTCCTTGTTGTGCTTTGCATGATATTCCTCTGTTGTGCATGGATCCCTCGTATTTTGCGGCAATAGCTCTTGGGAACAGATTGCTCAGCTATTGGCTGCACCAGATGTGAGTTTGGCCAGAGTCTTGGCATGTATTACACCCAGCATCTGTTGGGGATAGTCCGTTGTTGGTCTTCATAGCCATTTAAAATGCATGGCTTTTATAGTGGATAATATGATTAAAAGCGAATTATAAAGTATAAATCTTGAACTTAAGCAAAATAGCAGGGGAATATAATGACAAGAATGAGAGCAAGGTAGTGTGGCTGGCGGAGGGCCAGCCTGATGCTTTATTGTTCCGGGCGGCGGAAGACCAGCTCCTGGTCCGTCGAGGTTGCGCTGTCGAAGGTATAGCCTTCCTCGTTAAACCCTGCGAGCTGATCGGGGGTGGTCAGGCGGTGCTGAATGATAAACCGGCTCATCAAGCCACGGGCTTTTTTGGCATAGAAGCTGATGACTTTGTATTTGCCATTTTTTTCATCAAGGAACACCGGTTTGATGATGGGCGCCTTCAGTTTTGTGATTTTTACCGATTTGAAGTATTCATCTGACGCAAGGTTCACCACAGCCTGCTCTTGTTGTTCAGTGATGTGCTGGTTCAGTTTATCTGTAATGGTATCTCCCCAAAACTGGTAGAGATCTTTGCCTTTAGGGTTCGCCAGGCGAATGCCCATTTCCAGCCGGTAAGGCTGCATCAGATCCAGTGGGCGTAGTACGCCATATAATCCTGACAGCATTCTTAAATGCGACTGAGCAAAATCGAAATCGGCTTCAGAAAAGGATTCCGCCTGTAAACCTGTGTACACATCGCCCTTGAAGGCAAGGATTGCCTGGCGGGCATTTTCCGGCGTGAAACTGGCCTGCCAGTCGTGAAAACGCGTCGCGTTTAATGACGCCAGTTTATCGCTGATTCCCATTAATGACGCGATTTGTGCCTCACTTAATTTACGGGCTTCAGTGATTAATTGCTGGCTGTAATCCAGCAGTTCGGGGTGGGTGAAGCGAGTGGTTGCCAGTGGGCTTTGGTAATCCAGTGTCTTTGCAGGGGAAATTAAAATCAGCATAACTGCGTGCTCCATATTGCTTTTTCTTTGTGCCCACTGTAGCAAATTTTCAGTGGCGGCTTATCAATGGTTATGATTGGTTGAGATGTTTTTATTTTTTCACCTTCCAAACGCCTGGGAATAACTGCCCGCTAATATCAGGGAACCTGTCGGGATCAAACGTTGGTGTCTGGCCCAGTTTTCGTTGCCGATGGTAATCCAGGGTGACGTCGCGCACGACGGGCGAAAGCAGCAAAATCGCTGTCAGGTTGGTGATTGCCATGAACGCCATAATAATATCTGCCAGCGACCACACCAGGTCGATACTGGAAAGGGCTCCGGCCAGTAATGTCAGGCTGACTATCACCCGAAGCAATGTCACGATACGGGGAGAATCCAGGTGTAAAAATGACAGGTTGTTCTCTGCATAGCTGTAGTTCGCCAGCACAGAAGTGAATGCGAATAACACGGTAATAAAAGCAACAAAGTCTGCTCCCCATGCTCCGGAAAGTGTGCTGAGCGCATTTTGTAGCATATTGATACTGTTTGCCCGGTCAATCACATCGGTATTGCTGTCCGAGAGCAGAACAATAGCGGCAGTTGCGGTACAGATACCAAATGTGTCAAACATTACTCCCGCCATTTGAACAATACCCTGAGAAGCCGGGTGAGCAGGGATGGCTTCTGCAGCAGCGGCTGCATTTGGGGTTGAGCCCATGCCAGATTCATTGGAGAACATGGCTCGTTGCAGACCGCTTGCAATTGCCTGGCTCAGGGTATAACCCAGAGCGCCCGATGTGACTTGCTGCCAGCCAAAGGCATATTCGATAACCCGCCGCATCACGCCAGGGACTTGTTCAATATGGGTAAACATAACGCACAGGCTGACACTAATCCACAGTATGGCCATGAGTGGCACCAACCATTGTAGGATCCTGGCAATTCCAGGTAACCCACGGGTGAAAACCAGACAGGCAATAATGGCCAGCACACTGCCGCTGATTATCGGAGTAACAGAGAATGAACCTGACATCACCACAGCAATGGCGTTGGCCTGAACAGTATTAAATACCAGCCCGAAAGCAACCAGTAAGAATAATGAAAATGCAATGCCCATCCAGCGCATACCCAGGCCATGAGCCATATACCAGGCCGGGCCTCCGCGGAATCCACCGTTTTTATTAGGTGTTTTGTACAATTGTGCCAGGGTACATTCCGCAAATGTTGTCGCCATACCTGTGAGGGCTGCAAACCACATCCAGAAGAGTGCGCCGGGGCCACCTCCGGCCAGCGCAATAACCACACCAGCCAAATTTCCGCTGCCAACACGCGCCGCCATACTGGTGCAAATTGACTGAAAAGGCGTGATATTTTTATTTTTGGTGCGAAAGGTGATTTTCAGACTTTTGACAGCCGGTAAAAAGTAACGAAACTGAATAAAGCTACAGCGCAACGTAAACCAGATTCCGGTGGCCGGAACCAGGTAGAGTAAAATTGCTCCCCACAGCACTTGGTTGATAAATGCCAGAAAGTCCTGCATTTTTTCCTTTTAAAACATCAATTTTCTGGAACAGTTCACGCCATGACGGCTGAATCCAACCGGGGGCGTACAGTTTGTGAGTGGAGTTTACCATAATGAGCCCGTGGCGTTTGCTGCAGGTTGCACCTGAAACACACCGTGTTATCATCGGGTCAGACCGGTTACATCTCCCTAACAAGCAGTTTTGATGAGTGAATAATCATGACGGATAAATTGACCTCCTTGCGTCAGCTGACTACGGTTGTTGCTGATACCGGAGACATCGCGGCAATGAAACTTTACCAGCCGCAGGATGCCACCACTAACCCATCTCTGATTCTTAATGCTGCGCAGATCCCGGAATACCGCAAGTTAATCGATGAAGCCGTAACCTGGGCTCGCGATCAAAGCAGTGACCGTGAACAGCAACTGGTTGATGCAACAGACAAACTGGCTGTAAACATTGGTCTCGAAATTCTTAAATTAATCCCTGGCCGTATTTCCACCGAAGTGGATGCACGTCTGTCTTACGATACTGAAGCCAGCATTGCTAAGGCGAAACGCCTGATCAAGCTGTATAACGATGCCGGTATTAGTAATGATCGTATTCTGATCAAACTGGCATCAACCTGGCAGGGAATTCGTGCAGCAGAACAACTGGAAAAAGAAGGCATCAACTGCAACCTGACATTGCTGTTTTCTTTTGCTCAGGCTCGCGCTTGTGCTGAAGCTGGTGTGTATCTGATTTCTCCTTTTGTTGGCCGTATTCTTGACTGGTATAAAGCGAATACCGATAAAAAAGAGTACGCCGCAAGCGAAGACCCGGGTGTGGTTTCTGTTTCTGAAATTTACGAATATTACAAACAACATGGCTATGAAACTGTTGTCATGGGGGCAAGCTTCCGTAATGTAGGCGAAATATTGGAACTGGCTGGTTGTGATCGCCTGACCATTGCTCCTGCATTGTTGAAAGAGCTCTCTGAAGCACAGGGCGCTGTTGAGCGTAAGCTGTCTTACTCTGGTGAAGTGAAAGCGCGTCCGGAACGTATGACGGAATCTCAGTTCCTGTGGCAGCACAACCAGGATCCTATGGCAGTTGATAAACTGGCCGAAGGCATCCGTAAGTTTGCTGTTGACCAGGGGAAACTGGAAAAAATGGTGGGCGATTTACTGTAATTGCCCTGAATACGGCCGGTGCCCCGGCCGTATGATTATCTCTTCTCGTCTTTCTTGCCTGCATTTTTGTCTGCGCTCTGTATCACGGTGTATCATCAGAACATTATGTTTACTGACCGGAATTGATTATGAGCACACTCCGTATTGGCCTTGTTTCTGTTTCTGACCGTGCTTCCAGTGGTGTTTACCAGGATAAAGGTATCCCGGCACTGGAAAGCTGGCTTGCCAGCGCACTGACTACACCATTTATGTTCGAAACCCGTCTGATTCCTGATGAACAGCTGGTCATTGAGCAAACATTGTGTGAGCTGGTTGATGAAATGGGGTGCCACCTGGTCTTTACCACTGGGGGAACCGGCCCGGCGCGCAGGGATGTTACACCAGATGCCACCCTCGCTGTTGCTGATCGCCAAATGCCGGGGTTTGGGGAACAAATGCGCCAGATTAGCCTGCATTTTGTACCTACGGCGATTTTATCCCGACAGGTCGGTGTTATCCGTAAACAGGCGCTTATTCTTAACCTGCCCGGGCAGCCTAAATCCATTCAGGAAACACTGGAAGGGGTGAAATCAGCGGATGGAACGGTTTTGATACCAGGTATCTTCGCGAGTGTACCCTATTGTATACAGTTGATGGAGGGGCCTTATGTGGAAACTAACCCCGCAGTTGTAGCAGCTTTTCGTCCGAAGAGTGCTATTCGCAGTAGTGAATCCTGATTTTAGAGACTGTCTGGTATAAAAGCGATTTGTAGTGGGCGTTATGTATTTTTGACGATATAGTAAGTTTTACTTTACAGTTTTTTGTAAATAAATCTTTCTTCCATCTATTTACAAATGGTTTTTTATGTCTGATACGAACAGAGCTCTGAACCGGCAGGATTATAAAACGTTGACTCTGGCTGCCCTGGGGGGTGCGCTGGAGTTTTATGATTTCATCATCTTTGTCTTTTTTGCGGCGGTGGTAGGGGCGCTGTTTTTTCCGGCAGATATGCCAGACTGGCTGCGGCAAGTGCAAACATTCGGTATTTTTGCTGCAGGTTATCTGGCGCGCCCATTAGGTGGTATTGTGATGGCGCACTTTGGTGATAAAGCTGGCCGTAAGCAGATGTTTACCCTGAGTATTTTACTCATGGCCCTCCCCACGCTCGCTATTGGTTTATTACCCACATACAACTCGTTGGGGGTGGCAGCACCATTGCTTTTGTTGCTAATGCGCGTATTGCAAGGGGCGGCGATTGGTGGTGAGGTTCCAGGTGCCTGGGTTTTTGTGGCAGAACATGTTCCTTCCAAACGCATTGGTATTGCCTGCGGAACATTGACCGCCGGGTTGACAGTGGGGATTCTGTTGGGCTCGGTTGTCGCGACTATCATTAATACTGCATTTACCAAAAGTGCCATTCATGACTGGGCCTGGCGTATTCCTTTCTTTATTGGTGGGGGATTCGGTCTGGTCGCTATGTATTTGCGCCGCTGGTTGCAGGAAACTCCCGTATTTATTGAAATGCAGCGCCAAAAAGCGCTGGCTGAAGAATTGCCCCTGAAATCGGTTGTGATACATCACAAGAAAGCAGTGGCTGTTTCTATGCTGCTCACCTGGTTGTTGTCTGCCGGTATTGTCGTGGTTATCTTGATGTCACCCGTGTGGTTGCAAAAACAGACGGGCCTGGCTCCCGCATTAACACTACAGGCAAATAGTGTGGCTACTGTGATGTTGTGCATGGGGTGCCTGGTAGCCGGGCTGGCGGCAGACCGCTTCGGCGCCAGCCGCACTTTTACTGTGGGGGGGATCCTGCTGGCAGTATCGTCATGGTGCTTCTACCACCTTGCCACTGTTATGCCTGAGTACCTGTTTGAATTATATGGGCTGGCGGGTTTCAGCGTTGGTGTTGTAGGCGCGGTTCCTTTTGTTATGGTGCGGTCATTTCCGGCAGAAGTTCGGTTTACCGGCATTTCTTTTTCCTACAACTTTGCATACGCCATTTTCGGTGGCCTGACACCAGTACTGGTCACTGTCCTGATGAGCATATCGCCTATGGCACCGTCATGGTATGTAGTGGCGCTATCATTACTTGGAATTGGTATTGGGCTGGTGTTACCTAATATGCTGGATAAAGCAAGCATGCAGGCGACGGAAAAAGCGGGGACAACCGCATGATAAAAAAGTGGCACTGTGATGTGCCACTTTAACCATTTTTACCCTGTGACTCAGTGATTTGAAGCGGCGCCGATTGGCAGAATGGTGCGACCAAATTGCTCGTTCAATACTTCGCCCATAGCCAGGTAAATCGCGCTTGCGCCACATACCAGCCCAATCCAGCCTGCAACATGAACAATGCTTTCGTTATCAGTCATATGCCCCAGACATAACAGCATAAACAGCACTGTCAGGCTCAGGAAGACAAATTGTAATGCGCGTGCGCCTTTCAGTGTGCCGAAGAACATAAACAGTGTGAATACACCCCACAAACCCAAATAGAGGCCGAGAAAATGTGGGTTTGCTGCGTCAGCAACGCCGAAGTGAGGTAATACAATAATTGCTACAAGGGTCAACCAGAAACTGCCGTAAGAGGTGAAAGCAGTTAGCCCAAATGTATTGCCTTTCTTAAATTCCAGCAGCCCTGCGAAGATTTGTGCAATACCGCCGTAAAAAATGCCCATGGCAAGAATAATACTATCCAGGGGATAAAACCCAATATTGTGCAGATTAAGCAGAACGGTAGTCATACCGAAGCCCATTAAACCCAGTGGAGCGGGGTTAGCCAGCGTAGTGTTGCCCATAATGCCTCTAATAAAGTGAGTAAAACCAATAAAACTGTAGATTGCCCTTATAGGTCTGTCAGGGCGCAGTATCGTAATTAGTGTTTTATGTCACGTCTATGATCCTATCGGCTATGAATTAAAAAATTTTTTTCACTCCCCCCTTGATGGTGAGTTGTATGCCCCCATCTTCTGGTTATCGAAAGTTGTTGAATCTGAAAAAAAGACGGTAAAGGCAGTTGAAACACTGTTTTTTGGCCGCATAACAGGTTCACAACCACATGAAGCGATTTTTTAGTGGAGACGTTTAGATGGGTAAAATTATTGGTATCGACCTGGGTACAACCAACTCTTGTGTAGCGATTATGGACGGCACCCAGGCACGAGTTCTGGAAAACGCTGAAGGTGATCGTACTACGCCTTCAATCATTGCTTATACTCAGGATGGTGAAACCCTGGTTGGTCAGCCGGCTAAACGTCAGGCAGTGACTAACCCGCAAAACACCTTGTTTGCGATTAAACGCCTGATTGGTCGCCGCTTCCAGGATGAAGAAGTTCAGCGCGATGTAACTATTATGCCGTACAAAATCCTGGCTGCTGATAATGGCGATGCATGGCTGGACGTGAAAGGCCAAAAAATGGCTCCGCCGCAGATTTCTGCTGAAGTTTTGAAAAAAATGAAAAAGACAGCAGAAGACTACCTGGGTGAACCCGTAACTGAAGCTGTTATCACTGTCCCTGCTTACTTCAACGATGCTCAGCGTCAGGCAACTAAAGATGCTGGCCGTATCGCAGGGCTGGAAGTAAAACGTATTATCAACGAACCTACTGCCGCTGCACTGGCTTACGGCCTGGATAAAGAAACCGGTAACCGTACTATCGCTGTGTACGACCTGGGTGGCGGTACTTTCGACATCTCTATCATTGAAATTGATGAAGTTGATGGCGAAAAAACCTTCGAAGTTCTGGCAACCAACGGTGATACTCACCTGGGTGGTGAAGACTTCGACAGCCGTCTTATCAACTATCTGGTTGACGAATTTAAGAAAGATCAGGGTATCGATCTGCGTAACGACCCGCTTGCGATGCAGCGTCTGAAAGAAGCGGCAGAAAAAGCAAAAATTGAGCTGTCTTCTGCACAGCAAACTGATGTGAACCTGCCGTATATCACTGCAGATGCCACTGGCCCGAAACACATGAACATCAAAGTGACTCGTGCCAAACTGGAATCTTTGGTTGAAGACCTGGTTTCACGCTCAATTGAACCGTTGAAAGTTGCACTGCAGGATGCTGGTTTGTCTGTATCCGATATCAACGACGTTATCCTGGTTGGTGGTCAGACTCGTATGCCAATGGTTCAGAAGAAAGTTGCTGAATTCTTTGGTAAAGAACCACGTAAAGACGTTAACCCGGATGAAGCCGTTGCAATTGGTGCTGCGGTTCAGGGTGGTGTTCTGACTGGTGATGTTAAAGACGTTCTGCTGCTGGATGTTACGCCGTTGTCGTTGGGTATTGAAACCATGGGTGGTGTGATGACTGCGCTTATCACTAAAAACACCACTATCCCGACTAAACACAGCCAGGTGTTCTCTACAGCGGAAGATAACCAGTCAGCAGTGACCATCCATGTTCTGCAGGGTGAGCGTAAACGTGCGGCTGATAACAAATCTCTGGGGCAGTTTAACCTGGATGGTATCAACCCGGCGCCGCGTGGTATGCCGCAAATCGAAGTTACCTTCGATATCGATGCTGACGGTATTCTGCACGTTTCTGCAAAAGACAAAAACACTGGTCGTGAGCAGCAGATTACTATCAAAGCCTCTTCTGGTTTGAATGAAGATGAAATCCAGAAAATGGTACGTGAAGCAGAAGCTAACGCTGAATCTGACCGTAAGTTTGAAGAACTGGTTCAGACCCGTAACCAGGCCGACCATTTGCTGCACAGCACCCGTAAGCAGGTGGAAGAAGCTGGCGACAAACTGCCGGCAGATGACAAAACTGCAATCGAAGCTGCTTTGAGTGACCTGGATAAAGCACTGAAAGGTGAAGATAAAGCAGAGATCGAAGCAAAAATGCAGGCGCTGGCTCAGGTTTCTGCAAAACTGATGGAAATTGCTCAGCAGCAGCATGCTCAGCAGCAGGCTGATACGGGTTCAGCGGATAGCAATGCTGCACAAGACGACGATGTTGTCGATGCAGAATTTGAAGAAGTTAAAGATAAAAAATAATCGCCCAACTTGCGGGCGCGGTCATACAAGCGTTTATGATCGGTAACCAGCACGGGCGTAGAGGCAACTCCACGCCCGTGTACGTATGTCAGGCGACTTAATTCTGCAGTTTGGTTTTATCTTCAGATTAGGTATGAGCCGTTCCCGGCAATGTTTTCTGGCTGCCTGCTCACTGGGTAGTGAGGCATTTGCCTGATGTAGCGATAACTGTAGTGCCTGTGGAACAGGCTCTAAGGGCAGACACACAATGGCGAAGAAAGACTATTACGAGGTTTTGGGCGTTCCGAAAACAGCGGAAGAGCGTGAAATCAAAAAGGCTTACAAGCGCCTGGCAATGAAATATCACCCTGACCGTAATCAGGGCGATAAAGACGCCGAAGCAAAATTTAAAGAAATAAAAGAAGCTTACGAAATTCTCACTGATGCACAGAAACGTGCCGCATATGACCAGTATGGTCATGCTGCTTTTGAGCAAGGCGGTATGGGTGGTGGTGGTTATGGGGGTGGTGGCTTCGGCGGTGGCGGTGCTGATTTCAGCGACATCTTTGGTGATGTATTCGGCGATATCTTTGGCGGTGGCCGCAGAACGCGGGCCGCGCGTGGCGCTGATTTGCGTTACAACATGGAATTAACGCTGGAAGAAGCTGTCCGTGGCGTGACAAAAGAAATCCGTATTCCAACGCTGGAAGAGTGTGATGTCTGCCATGGTAGTGGTGCGAAACCCGGGTCGAATCCGCAAACCTGCCCAACCTGTCATGGTTCAGGCCAGGTTCAAATGCGCCAGGGCTTTTTCACTGTGCAGCAAACCTGTCCGCATTGCCAGGGGCGTGGGTCGATTATCAAAGATCCCTGCAACAGTTGCCATGGCCACGGTCGTGTCGAAAAGAGCAAAACCTTGTCTGTTAAAATTCCGGCAGGGGTGGACACCGGCGACAGAATCCGTCTGTCAGGTGAAGGTGAAGCAGGGGAGCATGGCGCACCAGCCGGGGACCTGTATGTTCAGGTTCAGGTTAAACAGCACCCAATCTTTGAACGTGAAGGCAACAACCTGTACTGTGAAGTCCCAATTAATTTTGCCATGGCAGCACTGGGGGGCGAAATTGAAGTACCAACCCTGGATGGACGGGTGAAACTAAAAGTACCGGGAGAAACACAGACGGGTAAGCTGTTCCGGATGCGTGGTAAGGGTGTGAAATCTGTGCGTGGTGGCGCCCAGGGGGATTTGCTGTGCCGGGTTGTAGTGGAAACTCCGGTTGGTCTCAATGATCGCCAAAAACAGCTACTGCAAGAATTACAGGAAAGCTTTGGTGGACCGACTGGCGAAAAAAATAGCCCCCGTTCCAAGAGCTTTTTCGATGGCGTCAAAAAATTCTTCGATGACTTAACCCGCTAATTGCCATAATAAATGTAATGCAGGTCATCTGATAAAACCCGGGTCGGCTTACACTGATTCGGGTTTTCCTTTTTTGTATTTCGTACCACGCTGAATATGACACAGAAGTAAACAATACGAAAAATACAACCTTACTCCCGCTGAATGATCGTAAAAACCGAAGTTACTACCTTATATAACCTGCTTTTTACGATGAGTTTCTCCCGCTATGCTTATTAACAGTTCTATTAAACCGAAATGTATAACAGTGAATGTTAGGTTGTAATTCATGACGAAATTCATAAAACGTTTTTTTAGTAGTGATGCGTCTGGTGGCGTGATTCTCATCATTGCGGCGGCTCTGGCTATGTTAATGGCTAATTTGGGCGCAACCAGCCAGGCTTATCAGTCCTTCCTGTCTCTGCCTGTGGAGTTCCGGTTTGGCTTACTGGAGATCAATAAGAACCTGCTGTTGTGGGTGAATGATTTCCTGATGGCTATCTTCTTCCTGGTCATAGGGCTGGAAGTGAAACGCGAAATGATGGTGGGGTCGTTGGCAAGCCTGCGCCAGTCCTCTTTCCCGGCTATCGCGGCTGTGGGAGGTATGGTAGTGCCTGCACTGGTTTATTTGTTATTTAACGGTGCAGACCCGGTGACCCGTGAAGGCTGGGCGATTCCTGCCGCGACAGATATTGCCTTCGCACTGGGAATTTTGGCGTTACTGGGTAACCGTGTACCGGCATCATTAAAAATATTTTTGATGGCGTTAGCTATCATTGATGATCTGGGTGCCATCATTATTATCGCGCTATTTTATACCAGTGACCTTTCAGTGATGTCGTTACTGGTGGCCGCAGCCGCAGTTGCGGTGTTAGTTGTACTGAACCTGCTCAATGTACGGCGTACCGGGGTTTATATTCTGGTAGGGGCTGTGTTGTGGGGAGCAGTGCTGAAGTCAGGCGTTCATGCTACCCTTGCCGGGGTGATTGTTGGCTTCCTTATCCCATTGAAAGAAAAAGATGGGCACTCGCCAGCTCGTGAACTTGAGCATGTGTTGCACCCGTGGGTGGCCTATTTGATTTTGCCCTTGTTCGCCTTCGCCAACGCAGGTGTGTCGTTAGCGGGCGTCGATGTGAACGGTATGTTCTCTGTTCTGCCTCTGGGCATTATTGCTGGCTTGTTTATTGGTAAACCCGTAGGCATTGCACTGTTTAGTTGGCTGGCAATTAAACTGAAGCTTGCCGCCTTGCCGGAAGGCACTACGGGCAAAGATATTTTGGCCATTGGTGTGCTGTGCGGTATTGGTTTCACCATGTCAATTTTTATCGCGTCACTGGCGTTTGGCGACCTGGATCCGATGCTTATCAATCTTGCTAAGTTGGGGATTCTGGTTGGCTCTGTTATTGCCGCAATCACCGGATATGCCTTGTTACGTGCAAGGAGTGCCGCACGTACCTGATGTATCATTTTTTTAAGTGAGCAATGCCCACTGCCACCAGGAGGTGGCAGTGGTGTAATCATTATCAGGGAGTGACAAAATGTCTCATGTAAACTTTAACCACTTGTATTATTTCTGGCATGTCTACAAGGAAGGATCTGTTGTAGGTGCTGCAGAGGCGCTGTATTTGACGCCTCAAACCATTACCGGGCAAATCAAAGCGCTGGAGGAACGTTTACAAGGAAAGTTATTCAAACGAAAGGGGCGTGGCCTGGAACCCAGTGAACTGGGTGAACTGGTGTTCCGCTATGCGGACCGTATGTTCACGTTAAGCCAGGAGATGCTGGATATCATCAATTATCGCAAAGAGTCACATCTATTGTTTGATGTCGGGGTGGCCGATGCCTTGTCCAAGCGCCTGGTCAGTGGAGTACTGGATGCTGTTGTGGTCGAGGATGAGCAAATTCATTTACGTTGCTTTGAGTCCACCCATGAAATGCTGCTGGAACAACTTGGTCAGCATAAGCTGGATATGATTATTTCTGATTGTCCTATAGATTCGACCCAGCAAGAGGGGTTGTTCTCAGTCAAAATTGGCGAGTGCAGTGTTAGCTTTTGGGGGCAACATCCGTTGCCACACCAGGCTTTTCCTGCCTGCCTGGAGGAGCGTAAGCTGTTAATACCCGGGCGACGCTCTATGCTGGGACGGCAAATCCTTAACTGGATTAATTCGCAGGGGCTGAAGGTGGAAATTCTGGGTGAGTTCGACGATGCGGCGCTAATGAAAGCTTTTGGTGCGGCGCACAACGCGATCTTTGTGGCTCCTACACTGTATGGGCAGGATTTTTATCAGGACGAAAATATTACCGAGATAGGGCGTATCGACAACGTAATGGAAGAGTATCATGCCATTTTTGCTGAACGTATGATTCAGCATCCGGCAGTACAGCGTATCTGCAATCGTGATTACAGCGCCTTGTTTCGCCTGCCCGAAAAAGTGACCTGAGACTTTATGTCAGAGCAATAAAAAAACCGGCTTGCGCCGGTTTTTTTATAAAGCAACAACAAACAATATTAAGCCAGTTTGTTGATCTGCGCAGTCAGGTTAGCTTTATGACGCGCTGCTTTGTTTTTGTGGATCAGACCTTTGCTGGCCTGACGATCCACGATCGGTTGCATTTCGTTAAATGCTTTCTGTGCAGCTTCTTTGTCGCCAGCTGCAATCGCCGCGTATACCTTTTTAATAAAGGTGCGCATCATAGAGCGACGGCTTGCATTGTGCTTGCGGCGCTTCTCAGATTGTACGGCGCGTTTCTTAGCTGATTTGATATTAGCCAAGGTCCAACTCCCAAATATAATCTATGTGGACGATTCAAAGGCCGAGGAATATGCCCTCTTAGCCTTCTTTTGTCAATGGATTTGTGCAAATAAGCGCCGTTAATGAAGCGGCACCTGTTACCTGATTGTGGCGCAAGATTCTATCAGTTTGCGTGCTGCGAATATAGTCCTGCAGTGAGAAAATTGTACCCAGTAAGGTGCTTTTTACACAAAAAGAACGGCCTTTAGCCTGAAGGCGGGCAGTTTATCGCTTACCAGCATCAATCGCGGGTTAACCTTAACCGCTGTACAAGGTATAATCCGCCAATTTCCACAGTTTTGAGCCAGTCATGAAGCTGATACGCGGCATACATAATCTCAGTCAGATACCTCGCGGATGTGTGTTAACCATCGGAAATTTCGATGGTGTTCATCGTGGTCACCAGGCTTTACTGCAAGGGTTGTGTGCGGAAGGGGCAAAACGTCAACTACCGGTTGTCGTGATGATCTTTGAACCGCAACCGCTTGAGTTATTTGCCGGTGAAAGTGCGCCTGCGCGGTTAACGCGTTTGCGTGAAAAGTTACGCTATCTGGCTGACAGTGCAGTGGATTATGTCCTGTGTGTCCGCTTTGACAGGCGTTTTGCCGCACTGACAGCGCAGCAATTTATTGCTGATTTGCTGGTTGACCGGCTCGGTGTCAAATTACTGGCGGTAGGGGATGATTTCCGCTTTGGTGCTGGTCGCCAGGGTGATTTCCTGTTATTACAGCAGGCAGGTAAAGAGTATGGGTTCGATGTCACCAGTGCACAAACCTATTGCCATGACGGGTTACGCATCAGCAGCACTTCTGTGCGCCAGGCCTTAAAAGAAGATGACCTTGCCCAGGCAGAAAAACTGCTGGGACATCCCTTTGTTATTTCCGGCCGTGTTGTGCATGGTGATGAATTGGGCAGAACGATTGGTTTTCCCACGGCTAATTTACCATTGCGCCGCCAGGTCTCACCGGTTAAAGGTGTGTTTGCTGTAGAAGTTAACGGGTTAGGAGACTCTCCTGTCCCTGGTGTGGCGAACATTGGCACACGCCCCACGGTTTCAGGGGTGCGCCAGCAGTTGGAAGTGCACCTGCTGGATACCAATATGAATTTGTACGGGCGCCATATTGATGTTGTGTTACGTCATAAAATTCGCAATGAACAGCGATTTGCATCACTTGACGCACTGAAAACGCAAATCGCAAAAGATGAAAGTACGGCCCGGGTATTGTTAGGGCTGAATGTTGAATAACAGGGGCGCGTATGACAGACGCGAGGCCCCGGTGGCGGTGAGTTTCTGAGCACCGGCGTAATCCCAGAGCGGGTTATTAATCAAACCGAAGACGGAATAGAAAATCTAATGAGTGACTATAAATCTACCCTGAATTTGCCGGAAACAGGGTTCCCGATGCGCGGTGATCTTGCAAAACGCGAACCGGGCATGCTGGCGCGTTGGACTGATGACGGTCTGTATGGTCTCATCCGTAATGCGAAAAAAGGCAAAAAAACGTTCATTTTGCATGATGGCCCTCCATATGCGAACGGTAGCATTCATATTGGTCACGCTGTAAACAAGATTCTCAAAGATATTATTGTTAAATCCAAAGGGTTATCTGGTTATGATTCCCCTTATGTACCGGGCTGGGACTGCCACGGTTTGCCTATCGAACTGAAAGTTGAACAACTGGTTGGCAAACCGGGCGAAAAAGTGTCTGCTGGCGAGTTTCGTGCTGAGTGCCGCAAGTATGCCACTGAGCAGGTTAACGGCCAGCGTGAAGACTTTATTCGTCTGGGGGTGCTGGGTGACTGGCAACACCCGTACCTGACGATGAATTATGACACTGAAGCCAATATTATTCGGGCTCTGGGTAAAATCATTGGCAACGGTCATTTGCTTAAAGGGGCCAAGCCGGTTCACTGGTGTGTGGATTGCCGCTCAGCCCTGGCTGAAGCCGAAGTCGAGTATTACGACAAAACTTCGCCATCCATTGATGTTGCGTTTAACGCTGTCGATACCGATGCCGTTAAAGCGGCTTTCTCTGTCGCGCAAGTGACAGGCCCTGCCGCTCTGGTTATCTGGACCACCACCCCGTGGACTTTACCTGCTAACCGGGCAATTTCCCTGCACCCTGAATTTGAGTATGCATTGGTGCAAACTGAAGACCGGGCTATGATTCTGGCAACCGAGCTGGTTGAAAGTGTCATGAAACGTGCTGGCATTACTGAATGGCGCGTGTTGGGCACCGCAAAAGGCGCAGCACTGGAACTGTTGCGTTTTACGCATCCTTTCATGGGCTTTGATGTTCCCGCCATCATGGGTGAACACGTCACTCTGGATGCGGGTACCGGTGCCGTTCACACCGCAGGCGGGCATGGCCCTGATGACTATGTCATCAGCCAGAAATATGGTCTGGAAATCGCCAACCCGGTTGGGCCGGATGGCTGCTATCTGCCGGGTACTTACCCTGGTCTGGATGGCGTGCAGGTATTCAAGGCCAATGACCTGGTGGTTAATCTGCTGCGTGATAAAGGCGCATTGCTGCATGTTGAGAAGATGCTGCATAGTTACCCGCATTGCTGGCGCCATAAGACACCCATTATTTTCCGTGCAACACCGCAGTGGTTTATCAGCATGGATAAACAAGGGCTGCGTATTAAATCCCTGAAAGAAATCGACCGTATTGAGCAGGAAGGGCTGGAAAAAGAGCACCTGAGCGGTTGGGTTCCGGCATGGGGTAAAGCACGTATTGAATCAATGGTTGCGAACCGCCCGGACTGGTGTATTTCCCGCCAGCGTACCTGGGGCGTACCGATGGCTTTATTCGTACATAAACACACAGAAGAGCTGCACCCACGCACTGAAGAGCTGATTGAAGCAGTTGCGCAGCGTGTTGAAAAAGGTGGTATTCAGGCCTGGTGGGATTTAGACCCGCGCGACATCATGGGTGATGAAGCCGATGACTATGTCAAAGTGCCGGATACCCTGGATGTGTGGTTCGATTCTGGATCAACCAGTTATTCCGTGGTTGATGCCCGTCCTGAGTTTGGGGGGCACAGTGCTGATATGTACCTGGAAGGCTCTGACCAGCATCGTGGCTGGTTTATGTCTTCCATGATGATTGGTGTGGCAATGAAGGGCAAAGCACCCTATCGCCAGGTGTTAACCCACGGGTTCACCGTTGATGGGCAAGGGCGCAAAATGTCCAAATCTATCGGTAACACCGTCAGCCCGCAGGACGTCATGAATAAACTGGGTGCAGACATTCTGCGTCTCTGGGTGGCTTCTACAGATTACACCGGCGAGATGGCGGTTTCTGATGAGATCCTCAAACGTGCCGCGGACGCATATCGCCGTATTCGTAACACTGCTCGCTTTTTGTTGGCAAACCTGAACGGGTTTGATCCGGCTAAAGATATGGTTCAGCCTGAAGATATGGTGGTGCTGGATCGTTGGGCGGTAGGTTGTGCCCAGGCGGCACAGGCTGACATCATCGCAGCATATGAATCCTATGATTTCCATGAAGTGGTACAACGCCTGATGCGTTTCTGCTCCATTGAGATGGGGTCTTTCTACCTGGATATTATTAAGGACCGTCAGTACACGGCTAAGCCCGACAGCGTGGCGCGTCGTAGCTGCCAGACTGCGCTTTACCATATTGCTCAGGCTCTGGTGCGCTGGATGGCACCAATCCTCTCTTTCACCGCAGATGAAGTCTGGGGCTATTTGCCAGGTGAACACGAGAAATATGTGTTTACTGGTGAGTGGTATCAGGGGCTGTTTGGGCTTGCTGAAAATGAGCCGATGAATGATGCCTTCTGGGATACATTGCTGAAAGTTCGTGGTGAAGTGAACAAGGTGATTGAGCAGGCGCGTGCGGAAAAACGTGTTGGTGGTTCTCTGGAAGCCGCTGTCACGCTGTACTCTGACAGCGAACTGGCAGGCAAACTGACAAGTCTGGGCGATGAATTACGATTCGTCCTGTTGACCTCAGGTGCCCAGGTTGCCGATTATGCAGCAGCAACAGAAGATGCTCAGCAGAGTGAACTGCTTAAAGGGCTGAAAGTTGCGCTCCACAAAGCTGATGGTGATAAGTGCCCGCGTTGCTGGCATTACACGTCGGATGTGGGCAAGGTGGCGGAACACGCAGAACTCTGCGGCCGCTGTGTCAGCAACGTCGCCGGCGACGGCGAGCAACGTAAGTTTGCCTGATGAGTAAACCAGTATGTTCAACAGGTCTGCGCTGGCTTTGGCTGGCGCTCCTGCTTTTAGTGGTGGATCTGGGGTTTAAACAGTGGATCATGGATAACTTCCAGTTGTTTGAAACGCGCCCGTTGATCCCTTTCTTAAACCTGCATTATGCACATAATCCTGGAGCGGCATTCAGCTTCCTGGCGGATAAAGGCGGTTGGCAACGTTGGTTTTTTGCTGGTATTGCTATTGGCATTTGTGTGGTTCTGGCGGTACTTATGTATCGTGCTAAGGCCTCACAGAAACTGACTAACATTGCCTATGCATTAATTATTGGCGGGGCGCTGGGTAATTTGTTCGATCGTGTCTGGCACGGGTTTGTGGTGGATATGATCGACTTCTATGTTGGCGACTGGCATTTTGCCACCTTCAACATTGCGGATGCCGGTATTTGCATTGGTGCCGCGCTCATAGTACTGGAAGGTTTCTTCGTACAAGGGAAAAACGCGAATCAGAAGGAGAGCTCATGACTGATGTTGTTCAACATGACAGTGCTGTTCTGGTGCATTTTACACTGACACTGGAAGATGGCTCCCTGGCTGAGTCAACCAAAGACGGCGGTAAACCTGCGTTATTCCGTTTGGGTGACGGATCCTTATCTCCTGCACTGGAAGAACAACTTCTCGGGCTGTCTGTTGGGGATAACAAAGCCTTTTCTCTGGCACCAGAAGCCGGGTTTGGCCCGGCTAATCCTGACTTGATCCAATATTTTTCCCGTCGGGAATTTGTTGATGCTGGAGAGCCGGAGGTTGGGATGATTATCGCCTTTACTGGTATGGACGGAAATGAAATGCCGGGCATCATTCGTGAAGTGAATGGAGACTCCGTGACGGTGGATTTCAATCATCCTCTGGCTGGTCAAACCGTTAATTTTACGATTGATGTATTAGCGATTAATCCTCAACAGGAGGCTATGAATGCGGATTCTGTTGGCTAATCCTCGTGGTTTTTGTGCCGGGGTTGACCGTGCGATCAGCATTGTTGAAAACGCGCTGGAAATCTATGGCGCGCCAATCTACGTGCGCCACGAAGTGGTGCACAACCGCTATGTGGTTGACAGCCTGCGTGAGCGCGGTGCTGTGTTTATCGAGCAAATCAGTGAAGTGCCCGATGGTTCAATTTTGATATTTTCCGCTCATGGTGTTTCTCAGGCGGTCAGAAATGAAGCTAAAAACCGCGAGCTGACAGTATTTGATGCAACCTGCCCGTTAGTCACTAAAGTGCATATGGAAGTAGCACGGGCAAGCCGTCGTGGGGAAGAAGCGATTCTAATCGGCCATGCCGGGCATCCGGAAGTTGAAGGGACAATGGGCCAGTACAGTAATCCGCAAGGTGGTATGTATTTGGTTGAGTCTCCTGAAGACGTTATGGCGCTGGAAGTAAAAGCTCCGGGCCGGCTCTCCTTTATGACGCAAACGACGTTATCTGTCGATGATACGTCGGATGTGATTGACGCACTGCGTATCCGGTTCCCGGAAATTGTTGGTCCGCGCAAAGACGATATTTGTTACGCCACGACCAACCGGCAGGAGGCTGTTCGCTCACTCGCACTGGAAGCTGATGTCGTTCTGGTTGTCGGGTCAAAAAACTCGTCAAACTCTAACCGCCTTGCTGAGCTGGCGCGGCGTATGGGCAAGCAGGCCTACCTGATTGATGACGCCGGAGATATCCAGGAAGCCTGGGTGAAAGGAGTGTCCTGCGTTGGGGTGACTGCCGGTGCTTCAGCGCCAGATATTCTGGTACAAAATGTTCTTCAACGTCTGAAAGCGTTGGGTGGGGAAGCGGCTGTTGAACTAACAGGCCGCGAAGAAAATATTGTTTTTGAAGTCCCCAAAGAATTGCGGCTGGATGTGCGTGAAGTGAAATAACGCTGCGGTTGCCAGGATTTGCAGAATGCCAGATGATGTTAACCATCTGGCATTTTTTATACACCCTGCAAAGGAGCTGGTATGCAAACCATTCCGGTTATTCTGGATACAGATCCGGGAATTGACGACGCGGTCGCACTGGCTGCTGCTATCTTTAGCCCGCATATTGACCTCAAACTTATTACAACGGTGGCAGGCAATGTTGGTGTGACGCAAACCACTCGTAATGCCCTGCAACTCCTGGAGTTCTGGAATGAAGACATTCCCGTTGCCCAGGGAGCCCGTCGCCCATTATGCCGTCCACAGGCTGATGCTGCCCATATTCATGGGGAAAGCGGCATGGATGGTTATGCCTTTGCGCCTCCCCGACAGTCCCCTTTAATTCGTCCGGCTTTTATGGCGATGGCTGAATGTCTTCAGGAAAGCTCGCGGCCAGTCACTCTGGTGACCATTGGGCCACTGACCAATGTTGCGCTATTGCTGGCGCATTATCCCGACTGTAAAACCAATATTTCACGTATTGTCATGATGGGTGGCTCAGCAGGGCGCGGCAACTTTACTCCGAATGCTGAGTTCAATATTGCTATCGACCCGGAAGCTGCTGCTCAGGTGATGGAAAGTGGTATTGAAATTGTGATGTGTGGTCTGGATGTCACTAATCGTGCGGTTCTCACGCCAGACTATATGGCACGGCTTAAAACACAAAGTAAGACTGGGAAAATGCTGCACTCACTGTTCAGCCATTACCGCAGCGGCAGCCTTGCTACCGGGTTAAGGATGCATGATTTGTGTGCTATTGCCTGGCTTGTTCATCCTGAGCTTTTTCAACTGGTCGATTGTTATGTCGGTGTGGAAACACAGGGGACGCTCACTGCCGGGGCAACAGTGGTTGATTTGGAAAACCGCTTTAACCGGCCAGCCAATGTACGGGTTGCAATGGACATTGATGTGGATGGGTTCCGGCACTGGGTTGAAGAAACACTGGCTCTGGCACCTTAATGAACAGGCCTGAATACAGATAATCCTTAGCCACTTATTCTGTGTGGACATAATGGCTTTTACTGATATTCCGGCGCGTTTGTCATAAATTTCTAATTATAGGTGTTTTCGGCTGGCAGCCTGCAGGCAGTCTGGTTAACCTGAGAACGTTTTTATGCATTTCAACAAGAGCCTCAATATGGAAGAAGTACAAATTCGCGTCGCAATCGTAGGCGCCGGTGGCCGTATGGGCCGCCAGTTAATCCAGGCGGTTCAGCAAATAAGCGGTGTGGTGCTGGGCGCGGCTCTGGAGCGCAGTGGGTCTTCCCTTGTGGGTAGTGATGCGGGGGAAGTTGCGGGTGTCGGGCATTCCGGTATCACTGTTCAGGACTCGCTGGACAGTATTGCAAATGACTTTGACGTGCTGATCGATTTTACCCGTCCGGAAGGCACGCTGGCACATTTGGCATTTTGCCGTGATCACGGCAAAGGCATGGTGATAGGCACCACAGGCTTTGATGATGCAGGGAAACAGGCCATTAAAGACGCCAGTGCGTCTGTTCCTGTTGTTTTTGCAGCCAATTTCAGTATTGGTGTGAATGTGATGCTGAAATTGCTGGAAAAGGCCGCAACAGTAATGGGTGATTACACCGACATTGAGATTGTTGAAGCCCACCACCGTCATAAAGTTGATGCCCCTTCCGGTACCGCACTGGCAATGGGTGAGTCAATTGCCAGTGCTTTGGGTAAAGACCTGAAAGATTGTGCAGTGTACAGCCGGGAAGGCTATACCGGTGAACGTGTTGCAGGAACTATTGGTTTTGCCACAGTGCGGGCAGGGGATATCGTTGGGGAACATACTGCGATGTTTGCTGATATCGGTGAACGCCTTGAAGTTACCCATAAAGCGTCCAGCCGCATGACATTTGCTAATGGCGCTGTTCGTGCTTCATTATGGCTAAAAGGCAAGAAAAATGGCCTTTATGATATGCGGGATGTGCTTAATTTAAATGATTTATAGTTTTATTACCCAATCGTGATGTGGTTATTGCAATCTTAACTTTTTGATTGGCAGGGCAATATTTTTGTTGCCCTTTTTATTTTTGTTTTTTTTGGTTGTTTATTTATTTTTATTGATGTAGTGGATTAAACTTTAACTTTTCATCCCTTTTTTCTCTTCCTGCTGATAATTTTGACCATGTGGTCCACTTTTTCATGGTGCGCTTTCATTTTTTACAGTTAAATCTGAAAATTTTGGTTTTTTACGTCAGCTTTATTACTTGTTTTGAGCTGAATGTGGGTCTTATTGTTCAGATTGGCTAAAATGAAAAGAAAAACACCCCTCTCGCTGGACTTTTGACAATGTTGTCTTTAGAATGCCGCCGTTTGCCAAAAATTCGCCAGACAGGCGTTTTTGCGTTGATTCATACGCTATTTATGAATTAATATGCAAATATACTGATTTTTTATTCCCTGGAGGACGTTTTGATTAAGTCAGCGCTGTTGGTTCTGGAAGACGGAACCCAATTCCACGGTCGGGCCATTGGGGCTACAGGACAGGCCGTTGGGGAAGTCGTTTTCAATACTTCAATGACCGGTTATCAAGAAATCCTCACTGATCCTTCCTACTCTCGCCAAATTGTCACTCTTACTTATCCTCATATTGGTAACGTTGGTACTAACGAAGCCGACGAAGAGTCATCACAAGTACACGCGCAAGGGTTAGTGATTCGCGACCTGCCATTAATTGCCAGCAACTTCCGGGATACAGAAGACCTGTCGTCTTATCTGAAGCGTCACAACATTGTCGCGATTGCTGATATCGACACGCGTAAACTGACGCGTTTGTTACGTGAGAAAGGCGCGCAGAACGGCTGCATCATTACGGGTGACAACCCTGATGCGGCACTGGCGCTCGAGAAAGCGAAAGCGTTCCCGGGCCTGAGTGGTATGGATCTGGCAAAAGAAGTCACAGCTAAAGAAGCCTGGAACTGGACGCAAGGCTCCTGGTCTTTGGCTAATGGCCTGCCTGAAGCGGCACAAGACAGTGAATTGCCCTTCCATGTTGTTGCATACGATTTCGGTGTAAAACGCAATATTCTGCGCATGTTAGTTGACCGTGGTTGCCGCATTACAGTTGTACCGGCTCAAACTTCGGCAGATGACGTACTGAAACTGAATCCGGATGGTATTTTCCTGTCCAATGGCCCGGGTGACCCGGCACCTTGTGATTACGCTATTCGCGCCATTGAGCAATTCCTGACTACCGATATTCCGGTCTTTGGTATCTGCCTGGGGCACCAGTTACTGGCTCTGGCAAGCGGCGCTAAAACCGTAAAAATGAAATTCGGGCACCATGGCGGTAACCACCCGGTAAAAGATATCGAACATGACAGAGTGATGATTACCGCTCAGAACCATGGCTTCGCTGTTGACGAGGCGAGCCTGCCAGGTCATTTACGTGTCACTCACAAATCTTTATTCGATGGCACGCTTCAGGGGATTCACCGCACAGATAAACCGGCTTTCAGCTTCCAGGGGCACCCTGAAGCCAGCCCGGGGCCTCACGATGCGGCACCGCTGTTTGACCACTTTATCGATTTGATTAAGCAATACCGTTCAGAAGCGAAATAATCAGGAGCCTGAAACCATGCCAAAACGTACAGATATTAAAAGCATCCTGATTCTTGGCGCTGGTCCGATTGTGATTGGCCAGGCTTGCGAATTCGATTATTCCGGCGCACAGGCGTGTAAAGCGCTGCGCGAAGAAGGCTACCGGGTGGTTCTGGTTAACTCAAACCCGGCGACTATCATGACCGACCCGGATATGGCCGATGCAACATACATTGAGCCTATTCACTGGGAAGTGGTTCGCAAAATTATTGAAAAAGAGCGTCCGGATGCCGTATTGCCGACCATGGGCGGGCAGACTGCACTGAACTGTGCTCTGGAACTGGAACGCCAGGGCGTGCTGGAAGAGTTTGGTGTCACCATGATTGGTGCAACCGCCGATGCCATTGATAAAGCGGAAGACCGCCAGCGCTTTGATAAAGCGATGAAGAAAATTGGCCTGGAAACTGCGCGTTCTGGTATTGCTCATACCATGGAAGAAGCACTGGCTGTCGCTGCGGATGTGGGTTACCCCTGCATTATTCGACCTTCTTTTACCATGGGTGGCACTGGTGGCGGTATCGCTTATAACCGCGAAGAGTTTGAAGAGATTTGCCAGCGTGGTCTGGACCTTTCCCCAACCCGTGAACTGCTGATTGATGAATCACTGATTGGCTGGAAAGAGTATGAAATGGAAGTGGTGCGAGACAAAAATGATAACTGCATTATTGTCTGCTCAATCGAAAACTTCGATGCCATGGGGATTCATACCGGGGATTCCATTACCGTTGCTCCGGCTCAAACGCTGACGGATAAAGAATACCAAATCATGCGTAACGCTTCGATGGCGGTGCTGCGTGAGATTGGTGTTGAAACTGGCGGTTCCAACGTGCAGTTTTCCGTAAACCCAAAAAACGGGCGTCTGATTGTTATTGAAATGAACCCGCGTGTTTCCCGCTCTTCAGCGCTGGCTTCTAAAGCGACCGGTTTCCCGATTGCCAAAGTGGCTGCCAAACTGGCTGTGGGTTACACCCTGGATGAGTTGATGAATGATATCACTGGAGGTCGCACGCCAGCTTCCTTTGAGCCATCCATCGACTATGTCGTCACTAAAATTCCTCGCTTTAACTTCGAAAAATTCGCAGGCGCGAATGACCGCCTGACCACACAAATGAAGTCCGTGGGTGAAGTGATGGCAATTGGCCGCACACAACAGGAATCACTGCAAAAAGCACTGCGTGGACTGGAAGTGGGCGCGACAGGCTTTGATCCCAAAGTTAGCCTCGACGACCCCGAAGCACTGACTAAAATTCGCCGTGAACTGAAAGATGCCGGGGCAGATCGTATTTGGTATATCGCGGATGCTTTCCGTGCGGGTTTGTCTGTTGATGGTGTCTTCAACCTGACTAACATTGACCGCTGGTTCCTGGTGCAAATTGAAGAGCTGGTGCGCCTGGAAGAACAGGTTGCGGATGTGGGCATCAATGGCCTGGATGCAGATTTCCTGCACCAGTTAAAACGTAAAGGCTTTGCTGATGCACGCCTGGCGAAACTGGCTGGTGTGCGCGAAGGCGAAATTCGTAAGCTGCGTGAGCAATACGGCTTACATCCGGTGTACAAACGTGTTGATACCTGTGCGGCAGAGTTTGCCACCGATACGGCGTATATGTACTCAACCTACGATGAAGAGTGTGAGTCTAACCCGCATCAGGATCGCGATAAAATCATGGTACTGGGCGGTGGGCCAAACCGTATCGGCCAGGGGATTGAGTTCGACTACTGCTGTGTGCATGCATCACTTGCGCTGCGCGAAGATGGTTATGAAACCATTATGGTGAACTGTAACCCGGAAACAGTATCAACCGATTATGACACCTCAGACCGTCTCTACTTTGAACCAGTTACTTTGGAAGATGTTCTGGAAATCGTGCGTATCGAAAAACCGAAAGGTGTCATTGTTCAGTATGGCGGCCAGACTCCGTTGAAACTGGCTCGTGACCTTGAGGCTGCGGGTGTACCTGTGATTGGTACCAGCCCGGATGCGATTGACCGTGCAGAAGACCGTGAGCGTTTCCAGCATGCCGTTGAGCGCCTGAAACTGAAACAGCCAGCAAATGCGACAGTAACCGCCATTGAGCAGGCTGTGGAAAAAGCCGTACAGATTGGCTACCCGTTGGTTGTACGTCCGTCTTATGTACTCGGTGGCCGTGCAATGGAAATCGTCTACGACGAGACAGACTTGCGCCGTTACTTTGCTACAGCAGTGAGTGTCTCTAATGATGCACCAGTGTTGCTTGACCACTTCCTGGATGACGCTGTCGAGGTGGATGTTGACGCTATCTGTGACGGTGAAACGGTATTAATCGGCGGTATCATGGAACATATCGAACAGGCCGGGGTTCATTCTGGTGACTCTGCCTGCTCGCTGCCTGCTTACACTCTGAGTAAAGAAATTCAGGATGTAATGCGCCAGCAGGTCCAAAAACTGGCTTTCGAATTGCAGGTTCGCGGCCTGATGAACGTCCAGTTCGCAGTCAAAGATAACGAAGTTTACCTGATTGAAGTGAACCCTCGGGCAGCGCGAACAGTACCGTTTGTCTCGAAAGCGACGGGTGTTTCACTGGCGAAAGTCGCCGCGCGCGTGATGACCGGTAAATCACTGGTTGAGCAGGGTTATACCAAAGAAGTGATTCCACCTTACTACTCCGTTAAAGAAGTGGTTCTGCCGTTCAACAAATTCCCGGGTGTTGACCCGCTGTTGGGGCCAGAAATGCGTTCTACCGGTGAAGTTATGGGGGTTGGGCGCACGTTTGCTGAAGCCTTTGCTAAAGCACAACTGGGCAGTAACTCCAATATGCAGAAGTCTGGGCGGGCACTGCTTTCTGTGCGCGAAGGCGATAAAGAACGTGTGGTTGACCTGGCGGCCAAATTGCAGAAACAGGGCTTTGAACTGGATGCAACACACGGTACTGCCATTGTGTTGGGTGAGGCGGGAATAAACCCGCGTCTGGTGAATAAGGTGCATGAAGGTCGTCCGCATATTCAGGACCGCATCAAGAATGGCGAATATACCTACATCATTAACACCACTGCGGGGCGTCAGGCTATTGAAGACTCCAAACTCATTCGTCGCAGCGCACTGCAATATAAAGTGCACTACGACACCACACTGAATGGCGGTTTTGCGACAGCAATGGCCCTCAACGCTGATGCTAAAGAGAAAGTAATTTCTGTGCAGGAAATGCACGCGCAAATTAATAAATAACCCTGGTTTGCCAGCGTAATCCTGAAAGCCCGCTTCTGCGGGCTTTTTTGTCCCATCAATTTATTTGTACCTTATCATCAAGCTCTCTCTGTCTTTATACAGCTGTATTCAGGCTACAATGCTTACTGGTGCCGTTAAGGAATACACAAGCTGAAGCCTATGATTTTGATTATTTATGCACATCCTTATCCCCATATTTCCCATGCGAATAAAGCAATGCTGGCACATGTAGCTGATTTAAAAGGGGTTGAAGTGCGTTCACTCTATGAGCTGTACCCGGATTTCAATATTGATGTCGTAGCGGAGCAACAGGCATTAAGCAGGGCTGACCTTATCATCTGGCAGCACCCTATGCAGTGGTACAGCATGCCTCCTCTGATGAAACTATGGATAGATAAAGTACTGTCTCATGGCTGGGCTTATGGGCGGAATGGGTCTGCTCTGCATGGTAAATCTATGCTCTGGGCGGTGACGACCGGAGGTGGAGAGCACCACTTTAGCCTGGGAGACCATCCGGGGTTTGAGGTTCTGGCGCAACCCGTTCAGGCAACTGCACTCTATTGTGGTTTGTCGTGGCTGGAACCTTATGTCATGCACAGCACGTTTATTTGCGATGATGAAACGCTGTCTCAGCATGCGGAGTTATACCGGCAGCGTTTGCTGGCCTGGCAGGAGTCATTCAATGGATAGTCATAACCTGATACAAGTCCTGATTTTTCTTGGGGCGGCGGCGTTTATCGTGCCTCTGGCTGTGCGCCTGGGGCTTGGCTCTGTGCTGGGTTATCTGATTGCCGGTTGCCTTATCGGCCCCTGGGGATTACGCCTGGTCACTGATGCACACACCATTATTGCTTTTGCAGAAATAGGGGTGGTGCTGATGCTGTTTGTGATTGGTCTGGAGTTGGATCCCCGCCGGCTGTGGACCTTACGAACCCCGGTGTTTGGTGGCGGGGCATTGCAAATGCTGGCTTGTGGGTTGTGCCTTGCGGCGTTTTGTTTCGTACTTGGATTAAGCTGGCAGGTGGCGGTACTGACTGGTCTGACACTGGCATTGTCCTCCACGGCAATTGCCATGCAGGCAATGAATGAACGTAATCTGGCGCTTTCCCCTATGGGGCGGAGTGCATTTGCTGTGCTGCTTTTTCAGGATATTGCCGCTATCCCACTGGTTGCCATGATTCCATTGCTGGCGAACAGTGGCGCATCCACCACACTGGGCGCATTTTTGATTTCAGCGGCTAAGGTGGTTGCCGCTCTTGCACTGGTTGTCGTGTTAGGGCGTTACGTTACACGGCCATTACTACGTTTTGTAGCCCGATCAGGCTTGCGGGAAGTCTTCAGTGCCATGGCATTATTTCTGGTCTTTGGGTTTGGTGTGTTACTTGAAGAAGCCGGTCTTTCGATGGCAATGGGCGCATTTCTTGCCGGGGTTTTACTTGCCAGTTCGGAATACCGCCATGCGCTGGAAAGTGATATCGAGCCTTTTAAGGGGTTATTGCTGGGGCTATTTTTTATTGGCGTTGGGATGTCGGTAGATTTCGGTACTCTGGCACATTATCCCCTGCGCATCTTACTTTTGCTGGTGGGCTTTTTACTGATAAAGGCGCTGGTATTGTGGCTGGTTGCCCGTCCACTGCAGGTTCCTCGTCGGCAATGGCGCTGGTTCGCGGTGTTGCTGGGGCAGGGGAGTGAGTTTGCTTTTGTGGTATTTTCTGCCGCACAAAGTGCCCGGGTGCTTGATGAAAGTTGGGCGCGTTCATTAACACTCGCTGTCGCGTTATCTATGGCTGCAACACCTTTGTTGCTGGTCTTGCTGAACCGGCTGGAATGTGCTGAAACCGGTAGTGAGCAGGAAGCTGATGTAATTGATGATCAGCATCCCAGTGTCATTATTGCCGGGTTTGGGCGTTTTGGGCAAATCGCCGGACGTTTATTGCTGGCAAGTGGTGTGCCGGTAGTGGTTCTCGACCATGACCCCGACCATATTGAGATTTTGCGTAAGTTTGGCACACAGGTATTTTATGGTGATGCCACGCGGGAAGATTTATTACGCTCTGCGGGTGCTGAAAAAGCATCGGTACTGATTAATGCTATTGATGACCCGGATGTCAGCCTGCAATTGACAGGAATGGTCCATGAACACTTTCCTGATTTGCATATTATTGCCAGAGCGCGTGACCTGGAGCATTACATTCACTTGCGTCAGAATGGTGTACAGGCCGAACGTGAAACATTTGAAAGTGCCATTCTGGTTGGCCGCCATGCGCTTGAAGCGCTGGGAGTCGGCCGTTATGAAGCCCGGGAACGAGCAGATCATTTCCGGCGTTTTAATAACCGAATGGTAGAAGAAATGGTATCAGCGAGTGATGACATGCAGGCAAGGGTCGCGGCACAGCGGCGAGCCAGTGCTATGTTGAGTGACAGTATTGAGCAAGATCGCAATCAACTGGATTTGATGCAGCGGCACGGCTGGCAGGGAACAGATCAGGGTAAGCATGGCAGCAACTTGCAGGGCACCCCGGATAAGCTCAGCGAGAAATAACAGGGTAACAGGCATTCCCCTTAGTGGCACAGAGGGGAATGATGTCAGCTTAGCGCAACTTTTATACCCAGAACCAGCAGCATGCCGCCGAGCAGTTTATCAACCACTTTCTGAGCCTTCGCCAGCCCACTGCGCACTGGGGCGCTTTGGATTAGTAGCACCAGTAGTGGCCACCAGATAACCGTCAATCCCACAATGATACCGGCATACCACAGTTTCTCACCCAACCCTGAGTGTACATTTAATACCTGGGTAAACATGGCGAGAAAGAATAACGTCGCTTTGGGGTTGAGCAGGTTACACAGATACCCCTGAATAAATGCCTTACGCAGTGTGGTACTTTGCGGTGTTAACTGGTTCAAATCCATTTTGCTGCCGCCACGAGAAAACAGTGCCTGAAGGCCAACCCAGATAAGGTATGCAGCACCTGCGTATTTCAGTAAGCCAAACAGCCAGGGTGTTGTCGTGATGACTACGGCCAGACCGGCGACACAATAAGTCATATGTGTAACCACACCACAAATCACGCCGAGTGCGGTCATTAGTGCTGCTTTACGTGGGTAGCGGGCGGCATTTTTGATAACCAGGAAAAAGTCGGGGCCAGGAGAAAGCATACCAAGAGCGGCAATGGTTATCACAAACAGTGTGGTTTCAAGCATGGAAGTATCCTGGTAAAAAATAGCGGCTGCACTATATCTTCCTCTGAACAAAAAGGGTAGCCCTCTTGTGGCTTTCTGCCACCAGTATGCAGTCCCGGCAACACTTCAGAGCGGATTGTGGGATACCGCTCAGGGGGAAAATATTTCTGCTTTTTTGCACGGGTCTCCTGGTGACGAAATACCCGGCTTTCCGTATAGTGGCGACAATTTTGAATATTCAGGATGCACTGCATGATTAGTTTGATTGCTGCGCTGGCTGTGGACCGCGTTATTGGGATGGAAAATGCCATGCCGTGGAACTTGCCCGCTGATCTGGCGTGGTTTAAACGCAATACATTGAATAAACCAGTTATTATGGGGCGGTTAACCTGGGAGTCTATTGGCAGACCATTGCCCGGGCGCAAGAACATTGTTCTCAGCCGTACTCCGGGTAATGATGACCGTGTACTTTGGGTAAGTTCAGTAGAAGAAGCGCTTGCGCTGTGTGCTGAAGATCCTGAAGTGATGGTGATTGGTGGCGGGCATGTTTACCAGCAGTTTCTGCCAATGGCTCATCGCCTGTATCTGACTCATATTGATGCTGAAGTGGAGGGCGATACGCACTTCCCTGAATATGAAACGGATGAATGGCAGTCGGTATTCAGTGAGTTTCACGATGCTGACGACAAGAACAGCCACAGTTACTGTTTTGAGATACTGGAGCGGAATTAACACCATTCACCGAGTGGTTGTTATGGCAAATTAACCAACGCCTGTCGTTTTGCTCAAACAGGCGTTGCTATGATTTCTCGTCTATTTCTCGTCGGAAATTTCCGGGCGTAGTGAGGCCTGATGGAACCAGGTTTTATCTTCCCAGCGCAGGCAGGTTAATGCCCCACCCCAGCAACAGCCAGTATCCAGCGCATACACGCCTTCTGGTGTACCTTGCCCTTCCAGTGATGCCCAGTGGCCGAAAGCGATACTGTATTCTTCCCGTACCGGCCCGGGTAATAAAAACCAGGGCTTTAGCAGGGAAGGCGCATTGCCGGGCGCATCTTTGCAGTACATATCCAGTTGCCCATTGGCAAAACAATAACGCATTCTGGTCAGTGCATTGGTTGAAAAGCGCAGTCGCGCCAACCCAGTAAGCTGTGGCGACCAGTTATTAGGCATATCACCATACATGGCATCAAGGAACAAAGGGTAGCTGTCACTGGACAACACTGCAGATACCTCGCCGGCACAGGCGATTGCGGTAGCTAAATCCCATTGAGGAGTAATGCCTGCATGTGCCATAACCAGTTGTTTGGTTTCATCCACCTGAAGCAATGGCTGGCGGCGAAGCCAGTTAATCAGGGCATCTGCATCAGGCGCTTCCAGTAGCGGAGTGACCAGGTCTTTGGGCTTATTGCGGCTGATACCGGCGTAGACTGCCAATAAATGCAAGTCGTGATTACCGAGCACAATGCGCACACTGTCGCCCAGATTACGGACGTAGCGCAAAACCTCTAAAGACTTCGGACCACGGGCAACCAGATCCCCCGTCAACCACAACGTATCGGCTTCTGGCCTGAAGTTCACCTGGTTGAGTAAGGCTATCAGCTCATCATAACAGCCGTGAACATCACCAATTATGTATGTGGACATAGGCGCTTAATGTATCAGAGTTGGAACGGCCAGGCGGAAAACAGGAATAGCAAGGCGGAAAGCATTACCATTGGCATCAATCATTTCATAATGTCCTTCCATCGTGCCTAAAGGGGTTTCGATAACAGCACCGCTGGTGTACTGGTATTCACTGCCTGGGTCAATATGCGGTTGTTCACCAACAACACCTTCGCCCTGCACTTCGGTTTCGCGCCCATGACCGTTAGTGATTAACCAATAACGGCCAAGCAATTGCACAGGCTCTCGCCCCAAATTGCGGATGGTAACGGTATATGCAAAAACAAAGCGCTCATCTTCCGGGGATGATTGCGATTCGACATAAACACTCTGTACCTGCACACAAACACGGGGCGATGCTGTCATAGCTTAACTCTCCTGCGATGGGGGATTTTCAGCTAAAAAATTAGCCATCTGGCAATATTGGGCAACGGAGACATTTTCAGCCCGCAGCGCGGAATCCACACCCAGTTCAGCCAATGTCTCTGGCGAGAACAAATTGCCTAAGCTGTTGCGCAATGTTTTCCTTCTTTGGTTGAAGGCTGCGGTAGTAATCCGGTTCAGGATATTCAGTGCCTTGACTGGATGGGGCAATGTTGCATGCGGAACCAGCCTGACCACGGCGGAATCCACCTTAGGTGGTGGTGTGAATGCGCCTGGTGGTACTTCGAGCACCGGAATAACCTTGCAGTAATATTGCGCCATTACACTTAACCGACCATACGCTTTCGTGCCAGGGCCTGCAACCAGGCGGTTGACTACTTCTTTTTGCAGCATAAAGTGCATGTCAGCAATGGCATCAGTATAGCTAAACAGGTGGAACATAAGCGGCGTAGAAATGTTATATGGCAGGTTGCCGAATACACGTAACGCCTGTCCTTGTTTTTTAGCCAGTTCAGCAAAGTCCATCGTCATAGCGTCTTGCTGGTAAATGGTTAGTTTTGGCGCAAGGAAAGGGTGTGTTTGCAGACGGGCAGCAAGATCCCTGTCCAGCTCAACAACAGTCAGTGCATCCAGCCGTTCACCAACGGGCTCTGTCAGAGCGCCCAAACCAGGGCCGATTTCGACCAGTGCCTGGCCTTTTTGTGGATTGATGGCAGAAACAATACTTTCAATAATAAATTGATCATTGAGGAAGTTTTGCCCAAAACGTTTACGGGCTAAATGCCCCTGATGGACGCGATTATTCATTGACTCTTTGTAATCATGGTAATGGCGAGATTAAGCGCCGTGATAAAACTGCCGACATCTGCTTTCCCGGTACCGGCCAGGTCCAGCGCGGTGCCGTGATCAACAGATGTGCGAATAAAAGGTAAGCCCAGGGTGATATTCACCGCACGGCCAAATCCCTGATATTTTAGCACGGGCAGACCCTGATCGTGATACATAGCCAGGACAGCATCTGCATTATCGAGGTACTTAGGCTGAAAAAGTGTGTCTGCGGGGAGTGGGCCTTCCAGTTTCATGCCTTGTGCACGCAGGCCATCAAGCACAGGTGCAATGGTTTCTATTTCTTCAGTGCCCATATGCCCACCTTCACCAGCGTGAGGATTGAGCCCACACACCAGAATACGTGGCTGAGCGATACCGAATTTGGTACGCAGGTCATGGTGCAAAATAGCAATAACCTGGTGGAGTGAGTCAGCCGTAATGGCATCGCTGACGGCTTTGAGCGGCAAGTGGGTGGTCGCCAGTGCGACACGTAATGATTCTGTCGCCAGCATCATGACCACTTTTTCACAGCCTGCCTGCATCTGGAAGAATTCTGTATGACCAGTGAAAGGAATGCCCGCGTCATTGATAACGCCTTTATGCACCGGGCCGGTTACCAGTGCTGAAAACTCACCCTCAATGCACCCTTGCGCCGCCCGGGCGAGTGTTTCAGTGACATAAGGGCCATTGTCTTTAGCAAGGTGTCCGGGAAGAGACGGTGTATGCAAGGAAACAGGCAAACAAGTCAGTGAACCAGCTTGTTGGGGCAGTGGCGCTTCATTAGCCTGATAATTGCGTAGTACCAGCGGCAGGTTCAGTGCCCGAGCCCGGGACAATAACAGTTCAGGGTCTGCGCAAACAACCAGTTCAACTGGCCAGGCCCGTTGCGCCAGTTCGGCAACTAAATCAGGGCCAATCCCGGCAGGCTCGCCGGGAGTGATCACTACTCGTGCTATTTTCACTTAAATATCCAGATTAATTATCCAGGATTTTCACATACGCGCTGGCGCGTTGTTCCTGCATCCAGGTTGCCGCTTCTTCTGAGAACTTACGGTTGAACAGCATACGATAGGCCCTGTCTTTTTGTGCTTCATCAGTTTTATCCACACGACGGGTATCCAGAAGTTCAATCAGGTGCCAGCCAAAAGAAGAGTGGACTGGCTGGCTAATTTGCCCTTTTTGCAGGTGCATCAAAGCATCGCGGAAAGCCGGGTCGTAAGCGTCAGGAGAGGACCAGCCCAGGTCGCCACCCTGGTTTGCTGAACCAGGATCATCAGAGTTCGCCCGTGCAGCCGCGGCAAAGGTTGTTTTCCCGCTACGGATATCTGCAGCAATTTGTTCCAGTTTTGCACGCGCCTGCGCATCGCTCATGATAGGCGAAGTTTTAATCAAAATATGGCGCGCATGGACTTCCGTGACAGAAATATTCTGGGACTGCCCACGGATATCGTTCACTTTCAGGATGTGGAAACCCACACCGGAACGAATCGGGCCAATAATATCGCCTTTCTTCGCGGTGCTGAGTGCCTGAGCAAAAATCGAGGGGAGTTCCTGAATACGCCCCCAGCCCATTTGCCCACCTTTCAGTGCCTGCTGATCGGCGGAATAGGTAATTGCCAGTTTGGCAAAGTCGGCGCCGTTACGCGCCTGACTGATAATATCTTCAGCCTGGCTTTGTGCCTGGCTGACTTGCTCGGCGGTTGGGTTTTCAGATAATGGGATCAGGATCTGGCTCAGATTAAGTTCAGTGCTGGCATCATTCTGGTTGCCTATTTGTTTTGCCAGTGCATCCACTTCCTGAGGCAGGATAGTGATACGACGGCGTACTTCGTTATTACGCACTTCAGAAATAAGCATTTCTTTACGGATCTGCGCACGGTATGTGTTGTAGTTCATGCCGTCATAGGCCAGACGGCTACGCAGTTGGTCCATCGTCATATGGTTTTGCTGGGCAATATTAGCAATGGCCTGATCCAATTGCTCATCGCTGATTTTAATGCCCATTTTCTGGCCCATCTGCAGCACTATCTGATCCATGATGAGTCTTTCGAGGATCTGGTGGCGAAGGGTGTTGTCGTCAGGAAGTTGTTGCCCGGCTTCACCTGCGTTCATTTTTACGGACTTCATCAGCCCGTCAACATCACTTTCCAGTACTACGCCGTTATTGACAACAGCCACCACTTTATCAACAACTTGTGGAGCTGCAAAACCGGTATTCACCAACAGGGCCAGCGCGATACCAGGAAGCAGCGTTCTCCAGTTCATCATAGGTTTTCCATTTCTGATTAACCGCAATGCGGATTATGTTTCAAATCAATCAAGACTACAGTGAGCTTTGATACGGCAGAATGTTGGAGCGCAACATTTGATGCGTGCCAAGGCCATAGTTAGAACTCAGCCCACGCAATTCAATGTTGAAACCAATCACGTTGTCATACTTACTTTGGTTGTTCTGCCAACCATTAATTTTCCTTTCATAGCCAACGCGAATTGCGTAGCAGCAGGAGTTATATTGCAAAGCCAGCATTTGGTCAGCTGGTTGGTTTGCTTTGGTATCGTAGTAGTACGCACCGACAACAGACCAGCGATCAACGATTGGCCAACTTGCAGCCATTCCCACCTGAGAAATCCCGTTTTCATACTGCTCGCTGGTTGAGTAAGCTGGCAGTGTTGCCTGAATATATTCCGGGCTGGCGTAGCGGTAAGTAAACTGTACCATCCGGTCAGCATCCTGGCGGTATTCCAGTGAACTGCTCCCGGTCGCTACGTTTTCCATACGGGTATCATACTCTACGCCCCCCCGTAATCCCCAACGATTTGAAATACGCCAGTAGGAGTCACCGGCCCAGACAACCGCCCCAGTCTGGTGGTCATTATTTTCCCAGTTGATGTTGTCATCGCCAGTACGGGAACGGGTGAAATAGTAGATTTGACCAACAGAAGCGTTAAAACGTTCCACTGAATTTTCATCATAAATACGGGTTGTGACACCAGTCGACACCTGGTTTGCTGACGCGATGCGGTCCAGACCACCATAAGTCCGGTCGCGGAACAGACCCGTATAGTCAGATTGCAGGAAAGCGGAATCGTAGTTGTAGATATGGCTTTGATCGCGATAAGGAACGTACAGATACTGTGCGCGTGGTTCCAGTGTCTGGGTATACCCCTGGCTCCAGTCCATATCCCGCTCGAAAACCATTTTCCCGTCAACCTTAAACTGCGGCATTACCCGGTTAACATTGTCTTTGAGTGCCAGAGATGTCGCACTGTTATTAGCATAAGTGCGGTATTCATCAAGATTGGTCTGCTGGTAGTGAGTCGCCAGTAGTTTCGCTTCGGTATTAAGACTTCCCCAGTTATTGGACAACGGCAGGTTGATAGTCGGTTCAATATGCAGGCGTGTCGCTTCCGGGTAGTTGCTGTTCACGTTGGTGAACTTCACCGCCTGGGCATACAGATGGGTATCGAACGGCCCAACGTCATTTTGGTAGAAGTTAAGGTCTAACTGTGGCTCCGCACGGTAAGAGTTACTACTGGCTGTGTCGAAGACCTGGAACTGTTTTGTTGATAATGTGGCATCAAAGTTCTGTACTGCGTAACCCACGCTGAATTTTTGCGTGGCGTAACCATCCGTACTGGAACCATATTTTGAATCAAAGTTGTTAAAGTAATGCGGGTCGCTCACTTTGGTGTAATCGACGTTAAAGCGCCACACCTGGTCCAGCACACCGGAGTGTTTCCAGTAGAATAACCAGCGGTGCTTGTTATTTTCACTGGGGTATTCATTCTGGTAAACGCTATCGGATGGCAGGTAGTCAAATTCGACCAGCCCAGCCCCGGCTTGTGTTAAATAACGAAATTCATTCTGCCACTGGATATTGCCACGCTTATCCATGTAATGCGGCGTGATGGTGGCATCAAAGTTAGGGGCAATATTCCAGTAATAGGGGAGTGAAAACTCAAACCCGTTGGTGGAGCTATATTTCGCATTTGGGATAAGGAAACCCGAACGGCGTTTATCGCCAATAGGCAGTTGCAGATACGGGCTGTAAAATACCGGCACCGGGCCCAGTTTAAAGCGGGCGTTCCAAATTTCAGCAACCTGTTCCTGGCGGTCCTGGATGACTTCACTGCCTTGAATGCTCCAGGTATTGGAGCCTGGCAGACAAGAGGTGAAGGTGCCATTTTCCAGAATGGTATAGCGATTATTGTCACGCTGTTTCATCAGGTCGGCTGTACCACGGCCCTGCCGCCCGACCATTTGATAATCGCCATCCCAGACATTTGTGTCTTTAGTGTTGAGGTTAGACCACGCTTTCGGACCTTTCAGGATGATCTGATTGTCATCATAGTGCACATTACCCAGTGCATCGACAGTCCTGACCGGTGTAGTTTGACCTTCTACCTGTTTTTGATGAAGTTGTACTTCGTCAGATTGCAGGCGGCTGTTACCCTGTGCAATGTCAACATTTCCGGTGAAAGTCGCGTTGTCAGGATAATTACCTTTTGCATGATCGGCATTGATTGTTACGGGCAGATCATTAGTATCGCCCTGAACCAACGGGCGATTATAACTGGGCACACCCAGCATGCACTGTGATGCGAGATCGGCGGTAAATCCTTGTTGGCTGTACAAAGCCGAACCGATAAGGGTTGCCAGCAAGGTGGGAATACGTTTTTTCATACGTGTTTTTCGTTGTTCTGTCATCAGGGACTAAGCGTAGGCAAACGGAGAGAGACTAACGTAGTCGTTATCATAGTGCCAGTGTTAATCCAGCCTGTTTACACGCCTGTTATTAGGCTCAGTTATGAATGACAGGTATGATAAATGAATTTCGGTCTGACAGCATGACCATTTGGGGAGTATATGCAGTATTGGGGAAAAGTGATTGGCATTGCGCTGGGAATTATCTTCGGCGGCGGGTTTTGGGGCGCAATTGGCGGTTTGCTGATTGGTCACTTATTTGACCGCATGCGCATGCGCTCTGCCTGGTTTACCAGTCAACAACAGCGGCAGTCGATGTTCTTCAACACCACGTTTGAGGTGATGGGGCATTTGACCAAGGCCAAAGGACGTGTAACGGAAGCAGATATCCATGTTGCGTCACAATTAATGGAGCGGATGCAATTGCATGGTGACTCGCGGGTGGCTGCTCAGCATGCATTTCGCGTCGGTAAAGGTGCCTCTTACCCGCTGCGTGATAAAATGACACAACTGCGCAGCGTATGTTTTGGTCGTTTTGACCTGATTCGGATGTTTCTGGAAATTCAGATTCAGGCTGCTTTTGCCGATGGCTCGTTGCACCCGAAAGAGCGCGATGTTCTGTATGTAATTGCTGAAGAACTGGGGATCTCCCGGCTACAGTTTGACCAGTTTTTGCGCATGATGCAGGGCGGGGCACAATTTGGTGGCGGGTATCAGCACTCTTCTTCCGGGCAGCAGGGCGGCTACCAGCAAACGCAACGTGGGCCGACTTTGCAGGATGCATGCAATGTCCTCGGGGTGAAATCATCTGATGATGCGACAACAATCAAGCGGGCGTACCGTAAGTTGATGAGTGAACACCATCCGGACAAGCTGGTGGCGAAAGGGCTGCCGAAGCAGATGATGCAAATGGCTAAACAGAAAGCCCAGGAAATTCAGCAGGCTTATGATTTGATCAAAAAAGAAAAAGGATTTCGCTAACCTGGCGATTTCCCAGCTATTACAGAAGTGAAACAGCCCGGTAGTTTACCGGGCTCAGATTGATGAAAAAGAAGGAAAAAGCGTGGTTTTTCCTTCTTTTTAGTTAGCGGGCGAAAATCAATGAATTGATTTTCCTGGTTTTTTATCGGGTGACACCCTCTGGTTCTGTGCGGACATGAGGTTTGTCATCAGACTCAGCCCGGTGGTTAACCGGGCTGTGGGTCAGAAGTCTGCAAGCGCCCGGAATGTCATGCTGTTGCCAAAAGCCGGGTGTGTAATGGTCAGCGATTCTGCGTGTAACAATAAGCGCGTCGCCATTGCCCGGGCTTCGGGCGTGGCATAAAACTTATCACCCAGAATCGGGTGCCCCAGCGCCTGCATATGAACACGCAACTGGTGCGAGCGCCCGGTAATGGGGCGCAGAATCACTCTGGCCGTCATATCTGGCGCATACTCCACTACTTCATATTCAGTTTGTGCGGGTTTACCCGTTTCAAAGCAGACTTTTTGTTTGGGGCGGTTAGGCCAGTCACAAATCAGTGGTAAATCAACGATGCCTTCCGCTTTCTCCGGATGCCCCCAAATTCGGGCCACATACTGTTTCTTTGGCTCACGTTCCCGAAACTGACGCTTGAGTTCACGCTCCGCCGATTTGGTTAACGCCACAGCGATAACACCGCTGGTGGCCATATCGAGCCGGTGAACAGATTCGGCAGTGGGATAATCGCGCTGAATCCGTGTCATTACGCTGTCTTTGTGTTCTTCCAGCCGTCCGGGTACGGAAAGCAGCCCGGATGGCTTGTTCACCACCATAATATGCTCATCCTGATACAGAATGACCAGCCACGGGTCTTGCGGCGGAGAGTAAAACTCCAGCATCGTTGTCATTTCCTTACTGGTGCGTGACCACAATCAGGCGCAGCGCGTCGAGCCGCCATGAGGCTTCGGACAAACTCTCCAGTACTTGCTGGCGGTTATCTTCAATGGCACTCAGTTCGTCGTCGCGAATATTGGGGTTAATGGCTTTCAACGCCTCAAGGCGTGATAACTCGGCAGACAGTTTATCGTCAGCCTCTTTTCTCGCCGCATCGATTAACGCCTGTGCCGCTTTCCCTACTTGCTCTTCGCCATGCTGCAAAATCCCGTGTACATCCTGCTGGACGGCATTGATAAGCTTGCTGCTGGTGTGGCGGTTCACTGCGCTTAACTGGCGGTTAAAGCTTTCGAATTCCACCTGCGCTGCCAGGTTGGTGCCATTTTTGTCCAGCAGCATACGTACTGGGGTCGGTGGCAGGAAACGCTGCAACTGAAGTTGTCTGGGTGCTTTGGCTTCAACGACATACACCATTTCGACCAGCAATGTGCCAACGGGCAGCGCCTTGTTTTTGAGCAAGGAAAGCGCGCAACTACCGGTATCGCCCGACAGAATCAGATCGAGTCCATTACGAATTAAAGGATGTTCCCAGGTAATGAACTGGGCATCTTCACGGGAAAGCGCGACATCGCGGCTGAAGGTAATCGTGCAGCCATCTTCAGGCAAGCCCGGGAAATCTGGTACCAGCATATGGTCAGATGGCGTCAGGATAATCATGTTATCGCCTTTGTCATCCTGGTTGATGCCAATAATGTCGAACAGGTTCATGGCAAAATTCACCAGCGCAGTATCATCATCCTGTTCGGCGATTTCATTGGCCAGCGCCTGGGCTTTTTCGCCACCGTTGGAGTGAATCTCCAGCAGGCGGTCACGGCCCTGTTCTAACTGGGTTTTCAGTGCGTCATGCTGGGTGCGGCAGCGGTGAATCAGCTCAGCAAAGCCTTCTTCGTTTTCGGGTGCTGCCAGGTAGCCAATCAGTGATTCACAGACGTCATCGTAAATGGCGCGGCCAGTTGGGCAGGTATGTTCAAAAGCATCCAGCCCTTCGTGATACCAGCGGACCAGAATGGATTGCGCGGTATTTTCCAGATATGGGACGTGAATCTGGATGTCGTGTGCCTGGCCAATACGATCCAGACGCCCGATGCGCTGTTCAAGTAAATCAGGGTTAAATGGCAGGTCAAACATCACCATGTTGCTGGCAAACTGGAAGTTACGCCCTTCAGAACCAATTTCCGAGCATAACAGCACCTGTGCGCCGGTATCTTCCTCAGCAAACCAGGCGGCTGCGCGGTCACGTTCAATAATTGACATACCTTCATGGAAGACGGCTGCGCGGATCCCTTCACGTTCACGTAACACCTGCTCCAGTTGCAGTGCTGTCGCTGCTTTGGCGCAAATAACCAGAACTTTTTGTGAGCGATGGCTGGTGAGGTATCCCATCAGCCAGTCAACACGCGGATCAAAGTTCCACCAGGTGCCGTTGTCACCTTCAAATTCCTGGTAAATCTGTTCCGGGTAGAGCATGTCGCGCGCACGTTCTTCCGCCGTTTTACGCGCACTCATAATGCCAGAGACTTTTATAGCCGTTTGATACTGAGTGGGTAATGGCAGACGAATAGTATGGAGTTCACGCTGTGGAAAGCCTTTCACACTGCTGCGGGTGTTACGGAACAGCACCCGGCTGGTACCATGGCGGTCTGTCAGCATGGAAACCAGTTCCTGGCGGGCTGCTTCACTGCTTTCGCCACCACTATTAGCCGCTTTCAGTAGCGGTTCGATATCCTGTTCACCAATCAGCTCGCTCAGCGTATTGAGGCTTTCATCACTCAGATGGTTACCTTCCAGCAACAGGGAAACGGCATCGGCAACCGGGCGGAAGTTATTTTGCTCGGCAACAAATGCTTCGTAATCATGAAAACGGCTTGGGTCCAACAGGCGCAGGCGGGCAAAATGGCTTTGCATGCCAAGCTGCTCTGGGGTTGCAGTTAACAACAATACGCCTGGTACGCGTTCAGCCAGTTGCTCAATTACCTGGTATTCGCGGCTTGGGGCTTCTTCGCTCCATACCAAATGGTGAGCTTCATCCACCACCATTAAATCCCACTCGGCTTCGCACAGGTTTTCCAGACGCTGCTTGTTGCGGCGCACAAAGTCCAGTGAGCAAATAATCAGTTGTTCGGTATAAAACGGGTTCTCGCTGTCGTGTTGCGCTTCTGCGTATCGCTCATCGTCAAACAACGCAAACCGCAGGTTAAAGCGGCGCAGCATTTCCACCAGCCACTGATGTTGCAGGGTTTCCGGGACAATGATCAACACACGTTCAGCAGCGCCACTCAGCAATTGCTGGTGAATTATCATACCGGCTTCAATGGTTTTCCCCAGACCGACTTCATCGGCAAGTAACACGCGGGGGGCATGGCGACGACCTACGTCGTTGGCAATATGTAACTGATGTGGTATCAGGCTGGTGCGCATACCACGCAGGCCACTCCAGGGCATGCGGTATTGCTCGCTCTGGTATTTCCTGGCACGAAAGCGCAGTGCAAAACGGTCCATGCGGTCAATTTGGCCGGCAAACAGGCGATCCTGTGGTTTACTGAACACCAGTTTACTGTCCAGCAGTACTTCACGCAGTATGACGCCACTTTCCTGAGTGTCTTCACGGGTACCCAGGTAGGCGAGTAATCCATTCTCTTCCTTGACTTCATCCACTTTTAACTGCCAGCCCTCATGGCTGGTAATGGTATCCCCAGGGTTAAACATCACGCGGGTGATGGGGGAGTCATTCCTGGCATACAGACGATTTTCTCCGGTTGCCGGGAACAATAATGTCACCATGCGGGCATCAATTGCTACTACTGTTCCCAGTCCCAGTTCGCTTTCCGTATCGCTGATCCAGCGCTGACCAAGTGTAAAAGGCATAAATATTCGGCTCTGTTGTATATCTAAAAGTTGCAGGCAATAGCATTACAGCCGACGGCACAGGGCGGCGGCACGTTGAAGAATTCGGTTATGAGTTGTGGGATATGACCCGGAAAGGGCGCTATGGTAATGGATGGCAACGCATTCGTCACCTGTCAAAATAACCCAAGTTGCCCCGTTAACAGTGTAGCAAACTCCTTACCAAGGAAAGGTAAAATTCCTTCGGCAATAGGTTGTAGCTGCCGGGTAAGGTAGTGTTCATAGTCCAGTGGCGATTGCGCAAGCCCGGCGGGCTCTGGTCCTTGTAATGTCCAGACATATTTCACTGTGCCTCGCCCATTATAGCGCGGAGGCCGCCCGGCGCGGCGGTCAAATTCGTTAGCAAGCCGTGCGGCTCTGGCATGAGGAGGAATATTCCTCTGGTAATCATCCAGTGGCCGACGCAGCCGCTTACGGTATACCAGTTGGTCATCCAGTTCGCCAGCCATCAGGCGGGCAATAGTCTCGCGAATATAATCTTCATAAGGCTCGTGCAGAAAAACACGTTGATAGAGATTTTTCTGGAAGGTTTGTGCAAGGGGAGTCCAGTCTGTGCGTACGGTTTCCAGCCCTTTAAACACCAGTTGCTGTTTACCTTCGCGTATAACCAGGCCTGCATAACGTTTTTTACTCCCCGTCTCGGCACCGCGAATTGTGGGCATCAGAAAACGGCTGTAATGGGTTTCGTATTCCAGTTCCAGCACACTCTCCAATTGTTGCGTTTCACGCAGGTGATCACGCCACCACTGATTGACCAGACTGACCAGGCGCCTGCCAGCTGCATCAGCTGCCTCTTCGCTGTGCGCTTGTTTCAGCCAGACGAAGGTAGAATCTGTATCGCCATAAATTACATCAAAACCTTGTGATTCAATGAGTTCTCTGGTCTGACGCATAATGGCATGGCCACGCATCGTAATCGATGAAGCCAGTTGGGGGTTAAAAAATCGGCAGGCGGAAGTACCCAGTACACCATAAAATGCATTCATCAGGATTTTTAACGCCTGCGACAACGGGGCATTTTTTTGCTGTTTGGCTCGCTCCCTGCCTTGCCATATTTGGCTGACGATTTCAGGCAGGCAATGTTTTTCACGGGAAAACCAGGCACCAAGAAACCCTTCAACCGCATGCTGTTCATCAGAATGCAACTGGCCTTCCACCAGCCCAACCGGGTCGATAAGAAATGTGCGAATAATTGACGGGTACAGGCTTTTAAAATCCAGAACCAGCACCGAGTCATACAGGCCAGGCCTGGAGTCCATAACATACCCGCCGGGGCTCGCCTGAGGCGGAATTTCCCCCAGGTTAGGCGCAACATAACCGGCCCGGTGCATACGTGGAAAGTAGAGATGGCAAAACGCAGCAACAGATGCGCCATGCCTGTCTGCCTGCAGACCATTAACCGCCGCGCGTTCCAGTAAAAACGGCATGATGTCGGTGTGCCTGAAAATACGGGTGACCAGCTCGCAATCTTTTAAATTGTATTGTGCCAGCGCCACTTTATCCTGCTGGAACCGCCGGTCTATTTCTGCCATGCGATCCCAGGGATCGTCAATGTCTTTACCTTCCCCCAGTAACTCCTGGGCAACTGATTCAAGTGAAAAAGAGGGAAAACTCCAGAAAGCGGATTTCAGAGCTTCAATACCGTCAACCACCAGGCGGCCGGGAATTTGTGCGAAAAAATACCCCTGGTTATAGCCATGTTCACGCCACTCAATTTCACGCTGTTCCCTGCCTGGTAGCAGACGAACGCCGTATTTATCCGCCTGTTTTTGCAAGATACGTAAATCGAACTGAATCACATTCCAGCCGATAATGACATCCGGATCATGCTCAGCAATCCACTGATTCAGACTGTGAATAAGGCCGGCTCTGTCAGGAATAAAGGTCAGTTGAAAATCAGTTGGGGCAAGGGGCTCTGGTGGGTTGCCCAGCATAAATACCTGGCGTAGCCCACAGCCTTCAAGACCAATGCAGTAAAGCTCGCCATGCCGGTTAGTTTCGATATCCAGAGAAACCCAGCGTAAATTTGGGCGGTAATCGGGGTGCGGCTTCATTTTTGCCTGGTGAATTCGCTGTGGCTGGTGTTCACCATCAACCCAGACTGGCGCGGTAATGAAACGTTCCATCAGGTAACGTTCGGGGGGGCGAATATCCGCTTCATAGACTGTAATACCGGCTTCGCGCAGCACTTTTTCAATGCGTAATAACTGCCGGTATTGTTGGCAATAGAGCGCACACACGGGCTGGTGGTGGAAATCCTTTAACGGCAGTGATGCCCAGCGCAGATGTGATTCATTGCCCAGCAGTGCCTGAGCGCGCGCCCTCTGTGATTCTGGAATGAAGGCAGTTGATTGCTGGTGGGGGAGCCGGGCACAGACCGGCCCGGCATCAGTTGCCAGCCAAAATTCAATCTCTGTACCTTGCGGGGTATCCCGCCAGTGCCGGGTCAGAACAAAACCGGCTCTTGCCTGTGACACTCAGGTTTCCCTCGTAATAAACGGTTTTCAGTATACCCTGAAAACCGTAGTGTCACTGCATTTATGTACAGTGTTTCTGGCAGGCAGCGTGATTACTGGCCGTAATACGCCCTGGCCCCATGCTTGCGCAGGTAATGTTTATCGAGCAGAGTTTGCTGCATATCGGGTAATTGTGGGGCCAACTGGCGGCAAAAAATGCCCATATACGCAACCTCTTCCATCACAATGGCGTTGTGTACGGCATCCAGCGCATTTTTACCCCAGGCGAAAGGCCCATGGGAGTGCACCAGTACACCTGGCATCTGGTTTGGGTCGGTACCGTGTTGACGGAAGGTATCCACAATAACCTCGCCAGTTTGCCACTCATAGTCACTATTGATTTCGTCGTCGGTCATTTTACGGGTGCAGGGGATTGAACCGTAAAAATAGTCCGCATGAGTGGTGCCTGTCGCCGGAATGCTTTGGCCAGCTTGTGCCCAAATAGTGGCATGGCGTGAGTGGGTATGAACGATACCGCCAATATCAGGGAATTGCTGATACAGGATGCGGTGAGTTGGGGTATCTGAGGAAGGTTTCTTATTTCCTTCAACTACTTCGCCAGTTTCCAGACTCACGACCACCATATCTTCAGCTTTCATCACGGTGTAATCCACCCCTGAGGGCTTAATAATAAAAACACCGGCTTCGCGGTCAACCGCACTGACATTACCCCATGTCAGGGTAACCAGATTGTGTTCAGGCAAAGCCAGGTTGGCTTCAAGTACCTGACGTTTTAATTCTTCAAGCATTGTTATCCTCCAGAGAAAAGAAGGGCCAACCCTGAGGCTGGCCAAAGTTCCCCTGTTACTACCGTTTAAAGCTGTAATACATTTCGTTCCAGCGCAGCGCATCTTTAAAGGCAGGAAGACGTGTATCGTTATCAATTACAGCCAGTTCAATATCGTGCATTTCTGCAAACTGGCGCATATCGTCCAGGTTAAGTGCCTGACTGAAAACGGTGTGGTGAGCGCCGCCAGCCAGAATCCAGGCTTCAGAGGCTGTGTTCAGGTCTGGCTGTGCTTTCCAGAGTGCATTGGCAACCGGCAGTTTTGGCAGCGCGTGAGGTGCTTCAACCGCATCAACACAGTTAACCAGCAGGCGGAAACGGTCGCCCATGTCTATCAGACTGGCGTTGATGGCCGGGCCTGTTTTGGTTGAGAAAATCAGGCGGGCCGGATCTTCTTTACCGCCAATCCCCAGGTGCTGTACATCCAGAAGTGGTTTTTCTTCGGTGGCAATGGAAGGGCAGACTTCCAACATGTGTGAGCCAAGCACCATATCGTTACCGGGCTCAAAGTTGTAAGTGTAATCTTCCATAAATGAGGTGCCGCCCTGCAGACCGGTTGACATCACTTTCATAATGCGAAGCAGGGCGGCGGTTTTCCAGTCGCCTTCACCAGCAAAGCCGTAGCCTTGCTGCATCAGACGTTGAACTGCCAGACCGGGCAGTTGTTTCAGGCCGTAGAGATCTTCAAATGTTGTGGTAAACGCGTGGAATCCACCTTGTTCCAGGAAGCGCTTCAAACCCAGTTCAATACGTGCAGCATCAATAACGTTTTGGCGTTTATCGCCATTGACTTGCGCCGCAGCACTCAGGCGGTAACTGCTTTCATATTCATCAACCAGTGCATTGATATCTCCCTGGCTGACTGCATTAACCACACTCACCAGATCGCCAACCGCGTAGTAGTTCACGGAAAAGCCGAATTTGATTTGTGCAGCAACTTTGTCGCCGTCGGTCACCGCAACTTCACGCATGTTGTCACCGAAACGAGCCACTTTGATATGACGGGTATTCTGTTTGGATACCGCCTGACGCATCCAGGAGCCAATGCGTTTATGGGCTTCACCATCCTGCCAGTGGCCCGTTACCACACTGTGTTGCTGGCGCATTCTCGCGCCGATGAACCCAAACTCACGGCCGCCGTGCGCGGTCTGGTTCAGGTTCATGAAGTCCATATCCATGGTGTCCCACGGAATTTGCGCATTAAACTGGGTGTGGAATTGCAGTAATGGCTTGGTCAGAATTGCCAGTCCGTTGATCCACATTTTGGCTGGAGAGAAGGTATGCAGCCAAACCATCATCCCGGCGCATTTTTCGTCGTGATTCGCTTCACGGCAAATTGAGGTGATTTCATCTGGTGTGGTGCCAAGCGGTTTCAGTACCAGTTTGCAAGGGAGCTTTGCCTCTGCGTTCAGCGAGTTGACAACATGTTCTGCATGCTGGGTAACCTGACGTAAGGTTTCCGGGCCATATAAATGCTGGCTACCAATCACAAACCACACTTCATATTGTTCAAAGATATTCATTATTCTGTCCTTAATGTGTCAGGGCGGTTGCATCTGTCTTCTTGGCAGACGATGACGCCGTTACAGAGGGGAGATAGTGCTGTTCTGCGCTGGAGGCCCAGGCCAGGTAGCGTTGATATAACTGTTCAAAGCGCTCTGCGCTGACTGGTTTTGGCTGCAGGGTTTTTTCAACATTGCTGGCCATGGCTTGTTGCGCGGCCGGAATATCGCTGTGTACGCCTGCGGCAACGGCCGCGAAGATAGCTGCACCCAGAGCGCAACACTGGTCTGAAGCAACGATTTGCAGTGGGCGGTTAAGCACATCGCAGCAAACTTGCATAATGACAGGGTTTTTACGGGCAATACCGCCCAGCGCCATTACGCCATTAACCGGAATACCTTGTTCTGTAAAGCACTCCATAATTGCGCGGGCACCAAATGCCGTGGCTGCAATAAGGCCTCCAAACAGCGCCGGAGCATCAGTACCCAGGTTCAGGTCAGTAATGACACCTTTCAGTCGCTGGTTGGCATTGGGGGTTCGGCGGCCATTAAACCAGTCGAGCACTACCGGGAGGTGATCAAGTGCCGGGTCTTTTGCCCAGGCTTCAGTCAGTGCGGGGAGTAATTGTTTTTTACTGGTCTGTAAGGTGTCTTTTAATTCAGGATGTTGCGCAGCTAATTGATCCAGTGGCCAGCCCAGCACCCGGCCAAACCAGGCATAAATATCGCCAAATGCAGACTGCCCGGCTTCCAGGCCAATAAAGTGCGGCACCACGCTGCCATCTACCTGACCACAAATGCCTTTGACTGCCCGGTCACCTACAGTGGGCTTGTCAGCAATCAGAATGTCGCAGGTAGAGGTCCCGATAACTTTCACCAGTGTATTGGCCTGTGCCCCTGCTCCTACCGCCCCCATATGGCAGTCAAACGCGCCACCGGAAATCACTACGGTTTGTGGTAACCCCAGGCGTTCAGCCCATTGGGCAGATAACGTGCCAACAGGAATATCGGCAGTCCAGGTATCAGTAAATAGTGGGTGAGGCAGGTGTTGATTGATGATGGGATCCAGCTCATCGAAGAAACTGGCAGGAGGCAACCCGCCCCAGCTTTCATGCCACAAGGATTTGTGCCCGGCGCTGCAGCGGCCACGACGAATAGCCTCAGGCCTGGTGGTATCGGAAAGTAAAGCAGGGATCCAGTCGCATAACTCAATCCATGAGGCGGCTGCTTTGGCGACGCTCTGATCCGCACGAGTTACATGCAGTATTTTGGCCCAGAACCATTCACTGGAATAAATCCCACCAATGTAGCGTGAGTAATCCTTATGGCTCGGTGCATGGCAAAGCCGTGTGATAGCTTCAGCCTCTTCAACAGCCGTGTGGTCTTTCCAGAGCACGAACATGGCGTTGGGGTTTTCAGCAAATTCAGGGTTCAACGCCAGAACGTTACCGTCTTTATCAATCGGCGCGGGTGTTGAGCCCGTGCTGTCAACGCCAATTCCGACAACGGAGTCCCGCTGTTCAGAAGATAAATTGGCCAGCACGGTTTTTAACGCTTTCTCCATTGATTCAATGTAATCAAGAGGGTGATGGCGGAACTGGTTTTCCGGGGCATTGCAATAGCGCCCTTCCTGCCAACGTGGATACCACTCCACACTGGTTGCCAGCTCGCTGCCTGTGACGGTATCGACTGCCAGTGCACGAACTGAATCGCTACCAAAATCGAGTCCCAGCGCTATAGCCATTTTTAATACTCCGTGGATCTGTAAAAAACATATCCAGAACATTAGTTTTCGTAGCTAAAAACAGTCAGGGTGTATTCGCTGATCTTATGGATAAAAATGCTATTAGTCTTCAAATTGTGACCGCACGCAAAAATTTGATGTGGATATTTCTGCCATGCTTATAGACACTTTGGTTATCTGCTAAATGAGTTGTTAATTAAGGTTTATTCGGGTAATAGTTGATCCGAAGCGGTTTTTGGCTGTTCAGTGCTTTCTTTATGGTTTCATAGGTTTACTGTTCTGTAGTAGAACAGTGAATATGGACAAATGGTTTCTCAACTCTTACGCAGGAGTCAAATTCGGTATGGCTGAAACACAAAATGATCCCCTGCTGCCAGGGTATTCATTTAACGCGCATCTGGTTGCCGGGTTAACCCCTATAGAGTCTGGGGGGCCGCTGGATTTCTTTATTGACCGTCCATTAGGTATGAAGGGTTTTATCCTGAACCTGACCGTCAAAGGTGAAGGCGTTATCAATAACAACCATCAGCAGTTTATTTGCAAACCGGGGGATATGTTGTTGTTTCCGCCGGGAGAAATTCACCACTATGGTCGCCACCCTGATTGCAGTGCCTGGTACCATCAATGGGTCTACTTCCGTCCCCGGGCATACTGGCTTGAGTGGCTGAACTGGCCGACAATTTTTGCGCATACCGGTTTTTACCGGCCAGATGAACAACATATTGAAGCGTTCTCTTCTCTGATTCAGCAGGTGATTGATGCGGGTCAGTCTCAGGGGCGTTATGCCGAACTACTGGCGATAAATTTGCTGGAACAATTATTGTTGAAGCGCATGGCGGCTATCAGTGAATCAATGAATCCACCTCTGGATAACCGGGTGCGTGAAGCCTGTCAGTATATCAGCGACCACTTGTCCGACAGCCAGTTTGATATTGCCGGTGTGGCGCAGCATGTGTGCCTTTCTCCCTCCCGGCTGTCACATTTGTTCCGCCAGCAATTGGGGGTGAGTGTGCTGAGCTGGCGGGAGGATCAGCGTATCAGCCAGGCGAAATTGTTGCTCAGTACTACACGTATGCCTATCGCCAGTGTCGGGCGTAATGTCGGGTTTGAGGACCAGCTCTATTTTTCGCGTGTATTTAAAAAATGCACAGGCGCCAGCCCCAGTGAGTTTCGTGCCGGTTACGAGCAATAAGTGAGTGGGTAAGCCGTCTTTGTTACAACCTCTTAATGTTTCTCGGGGCAGGAATCTTGACCTAATGCTGCCTGCCCCGCAAAATCGCTGTTCGTAAGTCTGACGGACATTTTATGTACGCCTTTGTTGAACAGCTGATAGCCCATTCACTTACCTTCGCACTGGTCATTGTGCTGATGGTCGCTTTTTTTGAATCTCTTGCTCTGGTTGGATTGTTGCTGCCTGGTACGGTCTTTATGGCGGCACTTGGCGCGCTAATCGGCAGTGGTAACTTGCCGTTCTGGTGGGCGTGGGGTGTGGGGATTATTGGTTGCCTGGCCGGGGACTGGGTCTCATTCTGGATTGGCTGGCGCTTTAAACGGCCCCTGCGTAACTGGTCATTTCTGAAAAAATATAAAACGCTGGTGGATAAAACAGAGATGGCATTACACCGGCATAGCACTGTAACTATCTTAATTGGCCGTTTTGTGGGGCCAACACGCCCTCTGGTGCCGATGCTTGCTGGTATGCTGGGGTTGCCTGTTTCCCGTTTTGCCAGAGCCAATATTCCCGGGTGCCTGTTCTGGCCGCCAGTTTATTTTCTGCCGGGTATCCTGGCAGGAGCGGCAATTGATATTCCCACAGGTGAGAATACTGGGCATTTTCAGTGGTTATTGCTGGTTGCAGCGGTTGTAACCTGGCTTGCATTATGGCTGAACTGGCGTTTATGGCGCAGTGAGCGTAAACCATCTGGCGAGATCCCTGAAGGCCGGTTACCGCGGGAGCGGTTAATGTGGCTTGCTCCCCTGGCATCGGTTTGCTGCCTGGCACTGGTGTTTCTGTTGGTTCGCCACCCCCTGATGCCGGTTTATGCCCGCATCTTGCACCAGGTTATTTTCGGCTAGTTTTGGGAAATCCCAAGTAACCCGGCGGCAGGAGACGAACCGTCGCTCAGCGACTGAGTTGGCCCATCCCAGACAATTCGGCCATCAGCCACTACCAGGCTGCGTGGTGTAATGCGTGCAGCATCATCCAGGTTATGTGAAACCATCATCAGCGTGATTTTCTGGCTCTCACAAACTGATTCCACCAGCGCCAGCATTTCCTGGCGCAATGCCGGATCCAGAGCAGAGAAAGGTTCATCCAGCAGCAGAACTGGCTGAGCACGCAACAAACAACGGGCCAGAGCAGCGCGCTGGCGTTGCCCGCCAGATAATTGCGCTGGCAGTCGGTCCAGTAGATCACTAATTGCCATTTTGTGGGCAATCTCTTCCAGTGCTGTTTTTTGTGCTGTTGTGAGTTTCATTCCCGGGTGCAGCCCCAGGCCAATATTTTGCCGGATGGTGAGGTGGCTGAATAAGTTGTTGTCCTGAAACAGCATAGAGACCGGGCGGTGCGCTGGCGGCGTCCGGGTATGGTTTTGCTGGTTAAGGGTGATAGTGCCACTGTCTGGTCTGAGAAAACCAGCAATCAGACTCAATAACGTACTTTTCCCGGCCCCGCTGGGGCCCAGCACGGCAACGCGTTCTCCCGCAGCCAGTGTTACGTTAAAACGCATAGGCAGGTGCTGGTAAATCCAGGTGACGTCAGTGAGTGTTAGCATGGTGTTTAGCGGTATTCTCTATCAAAGTGAACAGCAAGAAGCAGAGTAACAGCATCAGCATAGCGGTAACCGCACCATCATTACTCCGGTAGGCCCCTATTTGTTGGTAGAGGTAAAAAGGCAGGGTGCGAAAATCGTCACTGCCAAACAAAGCGACAACACCAAAATCCCCCAGTGATAATACGCAGGCAAAAGCCAGGGCCTGAGCACAGGGGCGTTTCAGTGCCCGTAATTCCACCCAACGAAGGCGGTTAATACCCCTGATATCCAGGTGCTGGCAGAGCCGGTTATATCGGCTGGCAATATCATAAAATGGGCTTTCCAGCACTTTCATGGCATAGGGGATTGCCATCAATGCATTAGTAAAAATCACAATACCATCAGCCCGTTCAGGTAACCCGGTTGTGCTGTTTAATAGTAAGAAAAAACCTGTAGCCAGCACGATTCCGGGCATGGCGAGAATCAGTAAGCCACTCAGCTCCATGGCTTGTGCCGGGCGTTGATGCTGACGCAAACGGAGCTCCCGGCTGCTCCACAGCAGCATTGTGGTCAGGCATAAGCACACAATGCCTGCCGCACAGGCAATGCGAACCGAGGTGAGTAGCGCAGACCACAACGCTGGCTGATGAAAAATAACCATCGGGTTGTTGACCAGCCCGTCTGCAATAACGGCCATAAGCGGTGGCAACAGTAGCAGTAATGCCAGAATGATCACCGCGCTATCCAGTACCCGGGCTGCCAGGTTGTCCTGTGGATCCCGCCAGGTTGCATTCTGGCTCTCTCCGGGAGAAAAAGCCTGAGTCATTTTTTGGCTCAATAAGACAAGGCCAAAACAGCACAACATCTGGATCAGTGCCAGGCAGGCGGCTTTGGCGGGATCAAAATCAAAACTCAGTGCCTGGTAAATAGCCAGCTCAATGGTTGTAGCTTGTGGGCCGCCACCCAATGCCAGTACCGTGGCAAAACTGGCGAAACACAGCATAAAGATGAGTGCGCCTGCTGGAAATATCTGGCGTTGCATCCAGGGCCACTCTACCAGGCGGAAAAAGTACCAGCCGCGCATATTCAGTTGTGCGGCAAGTAGCCGCTGTTCAACAGGGATATTTTCCAAAGACTGGAGCAGCAAACGCGTGGCTAAAGGCAGATTAAAAAAGACATGGGCCAGCAAAATACCCTGCAGCCCATAAGGCGTGAATGACCACTTCAGACCTGACAATTCAAAAACAGTGCTTAACCAGCCTTCGCGGCCATATACACTCAGAATCCCAAAGACGGCTACCAGGACGGGCAAAACCAGTGTCATGGCACATAAACGCAGTAAGAGTTGCCGGCCTGGGAAACGACGACGGTAGAGTGCTCGCGCCAGTAATATTGCAGGGAGAACAGACAGCAAGGCAGACAAAGAAGCCTGGAAGAACGAAAACCTCACCACATGCCACAACCATGGGTCGTGTAGCAGTGCGCTGTAGTCTGTCTGTGGCGCATGTAGCCATAAAGCGCCAAAAGCCGCCAGAGCGACAATGCAAATCGCTCCGGCGGCTATCAGGCCGGGCCATAACCAGCCCGGAATTAATGGCTGACGGCTTGCTGCCATTGGCTAATCCATGCTGCCCGGTTTTGTTCTACCTGTTCAGGCGTAAACACCAGGCTGGTGGTGGGTTTAACCAGTTGATTAAAGGCTTCCGGAACCGCTACATGGCTTACCGGATACATCCAGTTGCCAGTGGGGATTGTTTTTTGGAACGCATCAGAAACCATAAACTGCATAAACTGCTTCGCCAGTTCCGGGTGCGGACTGTTGGCAAGGCGGGCAGCGACTTCCACCTGCATATACTGCCCTTCGCTGAAACCTGCGGCCGCATAATTATCTTTTTTCTCTTCAATAATGTGATACGCCGGTGATGTGGTGTAACTCAGAACCAGGTCGCTCTCACCCTTGAGGAATAGCCCATAAGCTTCACTCCAGCCTTTGGTTACTGTCACTGTCTTTTTAGCCAGTTTTTGCCAGGCTTCCGGTGCCTTGTCGCCGTAGACCTTTTGCATCCACAGCAACAGCCCCAGGCCAGGTGTACTGGTTCGTGGGTCTTCATAAATCACTTTCCACTGCTGTGGGCTTTCAACCAGTTCTTTCAGGCTGTGTGGTGGGTTGTGCAGTTTGTTCTTGTCGTAGACAAATGCAAAATAACCATAATCAAAAGGGATAAATGTATCGTCTGACCAGCCGCCAGGTAAGGCCAACGGAGGCAGGGTGATATCTGCTTTGGCAAACAGCCCGGTGTGACGGGCGGCAGTTATCAGGTTATTATCAAGACCCAGGACAATGTCTGCTTTGCTTTTTTTCCCTTCCATACGCACGCGGTTGAGCAGTGATACGCCGTCTTCCAGCGCAACATATTTCAGATCGCAACCGCATTGTGCTTCAAAGGCTTTCTTGATTGCCGGGCCAGGGCCCCAGTCAGCAGAAAATGAGTCGTAGGTATAAACGGTGAGAGTAGGTTTAGCGAGGACAGGCGCAGCGGCCAGTACCAGTAGAGCCAGTAATTTTTTTAACACTTTGCACTCCTGAAAAAGGGTGGCAAAGGATTTTGAGAACGGCCTCAAATCCCTTCGCCGGCGTTATCCGGATCAGGTTCGACGGGTATTATCTCAGCGCCTGGTATCCAGGGCACCCCGTTGAGAACGGCTCATTGTAATGATTTGCCTGGCATTATTAAAGAACATGTTGGGTTAGTTTTCTGGTGGCGCAAACCAGGCGGATTTGAAGTCGAACCACCCCAGCGTATTCATCCGCAACCCCCGCATGCTGCGCTGCCCCTGAATAGTGAGCCAGTGGTGAATCAGTGGCAGTATATGTTGTTGTTCGACACACTGGCGTGCCCACCGGGCCGCATTCAGCTCGCCTGTGCGCCATTGCTGGTGGGCTTCTTTCATGGCGATACCCAACCCTTTGCTCAGCAGGGGAATTTCGTACAGATGAGCAAAGACCGAGTAATCCAGCGGCAGTGTGAAATTGGCGCTGTTAAGCCAAATATCGCTGTGCACATCGCCATTAAACCAGTCGTTATAGCTGATTTCCTGTATCACCAGGTGGATGCCGTGTTGTGCCAGGCGTTTACTGATAATGTCGCTCAGTGTGCGGTGTTCTATGTGGTCGGCATAAAATGTGAGCGTAAGGCTGGTCAGGCCTTCTGGTTTGCCACACTCCGTGTTGGCTGGAGTGTGGTGCCAGCGGGGCAGTAAACCCCAGGCTGGAAACCACAGGCGATGATATTGAGGGCCGCTGTCGGCCAGAATATTTACGGGTGAAAGCACCTGGCTCAGCCATGCCCTTACATGCGGGTTTGCGCCATGTTTTGAGCGCTGGTCAAACAACAGGTAATAGCAGCCTTCTTCCAGGCGGCTTTCTTCGGCTTTTTCACTCTGGCTGCCATCTTCGAGAAATACACCACAGCTCATGTCTTCACCGATTTCGGGCAACACCCAAATATTGACTTCATCAATCAGCGCGCGGAAGCCAAAATAGTCATCAAATGCCTGAATACTGAGCTGGCTGGTATTATTGCGTGTAACAGAATAAGGCCCGGTTCCTGTTGGATGAGTGGAAAAATGCGGCAATGACTCCCATTCCCGGGGCAAAATCATCGCGGAAACCCCCGCCATCAACCAGGGCAGCCAGTTATCAGGCTCGTGAAGTATGATATCCAGCGTCCAGTTGGTCGGCGAGGATATACGGGCAATATGCTCATACAAAGGTTGCTGGTTAACCCGGTTCAGCGAATACAGTACATCGGCCATTTCGAGTTCACGCCCGTGGTGAAAATGTACTCCGGGACGTAAAAAAAAGCGCCAGTGGCAAGGTGATAATTGCTGCCAGTGGTGAGCAATGTCTGCTTCCAGTTCCCCATTTTCCTCATTTATTCGCGTCAGCCCATTGAATATTTGCCGCACAATATGAGTTTCGGAACGGCGCAGTGGTGTGCCGGGTAATAAATTCAGCAGTGGGCGATAATAAAGAACCCGCAGAATATGGCGCCCCTGGCGGAAGCTGCGCCCCAGGTGTGAGAGCAACATCTTTTTGACTTCATCTTTATCGCCAACGATTTGTACCAGTTGGTCAACCCTGTCCTGCTCCAGTAAGTCTTCCGCCCGCTGTTGCTGAAGAGATAAACCCGTATAGATAAATGCCAGCTGTGAACGTTTGCCGCGCCCGGCCTCTGCTTCCCATGTCAGCCAGCCTTTTGCCTGCATGGCATTGAGCAGAGTACGCATATGGCGCCGCGAGCAATTGAGCAGGGTGGAAAGATCATGCAGCGTTGTGGACTGAGGCTGGCCGTCACAACATTGCCATAACCGGATGAACTGCTGCTGCAAGCGTGTTGATGCCATAAAAGAGGAACTCCGGACGAAAACTCATCAATTTATCTTTCCCTATATTACGCCAATACTGTTTCGTGATGAAAGCGAGGTGACTTATGAAGCGTTCCTTTGCAGAGCAGTTTTATTTGGCTTTTTTTACTGCAACACGGCGTGTTTCTGGTTCATGGCTGGCCTGCCTTGACCCTCAACAGCGTGTGCAGATGCTTGATGAACTCATGCAGTGGCAGTGTTCGTATCCTTGTGTTTGGCACAGACATCATCGTTCTCATCAAGTGTGACTGAGTATTGGTGCTTTTAACCAACCAGCGGCAATCGTGCTGCTGGTTTTTTTCGTTTAAAATCTACCCGGCTATGGGCGTTTTGTTCACAGGAAATAATAAAAGGACCTATGAGATGCATTGGCTGATTACGCAGGGAAGGCATTTAAACTCGGTATTACTGGCGTTTATGGCTGTCGCGTTCATGCTGGGGGTGGCAGGCGCGCTGCAGGCACCCACACTAAGTTTGTTTCTGAGCAAAGAAGTAGGGGTGACCTCATTCTGGGTCGGCCTGTTTTACACAGTCAATGCTGTGGCAGGTATTGCGGTCAGCATGATTCTGGCAAAACGTTCAGACCGGACGGGCGATCGCCGTAAACTCATTATTTTCTGTTGTCTGATGGCCGTCGCCAACAGTCTGGTTTTCGCCTTCAATCGCCATTACCTCACGCTGATAACCCTTGGTGTCTTTCTTGCCGCGCTGGCCAATACCACCATGCCACAAATTTTTGCTCTGGCGCGCGAATACGCGGATAACTCAGCCAGAGAAGTAGTGATGTTTAGTTCTATTATGCGTGCCCAGCTTTCACTGGCCTGGGTGATAGGCCCGCCGTTATCATTTATGCTGGCGTTGAAATTTGGTTTTACCACCATGTTTTTATCTGCCGCGGGTATTTTTGTTGTTGGAGCATTACTGGTGACATTTTGCCTGCCTTCTGTCCCCCGGGTATTTGGCCCGGAGAACCAGGCCGTTGCGGCCGTCAGTGGCTGGAAAAAACCCAATGTGCGGCGGTTATTTATAGCTTCTATGCTGATGTGGACCTGCAACACGATGTATATCATTGACATGCCGTTATGGATAACCAGTGTTCTTGGGTTGCCCGAAGCACTGGCTGGTGCATTAATGGGGACGGCAGCGGGTCTTGAAATACCGGCAATGATCCTTGCTGGCATGGTTGTAAAGCGTATTGGTAAACGCCGGATGATGGTGCTCGCTGTTGCTGCCGGGGTGGTATTCTATGGCGGGTTATTGCTGTTCCCTACACGTAATGCTTTGATTGTATTGCAACTGTTTAACGCGATTTTTATCGGGATTGTGGCAGGTATCGGTATGCTCTGGTTTCAGGATCTGATGCCCGGGAAAGCGGGGTCCGCCACTACCCTGTTCACTAACAGTATTTCTACCGGTGTGATCCTCGCAGGGGTATTACAGGGTTCACTGGCGCAGCAGTTTGGCCACGGGAGTGTCTACTGGGGTATTCTGGTGTTGAGTATTCTGGCCCTGGGACTGACCTGCCGGGTAAAAGATGTGTGAGCGGTTGTGCCGGGTTACAGGCAGGCAATGGCACCATCAACCATCAGGAGCCATTGCCTGTATTACTGTTTATACCTGTAAGGCTTAACGCATAAACGCAGGCTGGTTAGTTTCGTAAGCCGCGATAGCATCTTCATGCTGTAACGTCAGGCCAATGCTGTCCAGCCCGTTCAGCATGCAATGACGGCGGAAACCATCAATGCTGAATGACCAGGTTTTATCACCCGCCTGAACAGTTTGCGCTTCCAAATCCACTGTGAATGTCATGCCCGGGTTTTCCTGCACCATGGTGAACAGGGTATCGACATCCTGCTCACTCAGGGCAACGGGCAACAGTTGGTTGTTGAATGAGTTGCCATAAAAGATATCGGCGAAGCTCGGGGCAATAACAACTTTGAAGCCGTAATCGGTCAGTGCCCAGGGCGCATGTTCACGGGACGAGCCGCAACCAAAGTTCTCACGAGCCAGCAGAATAGACGCGCCCTTATAAACCGGTTTGTTCAGCACAAAGTCCGGGTTGGGCTCCTGGCCTTTATCATCCAGAAAGCGCCAGTCATTAAACAGGTGTGCACCAAAGCCGGTGCGGGTTACCTTCTGCAAAAATTGTTTGGGAATAATTGCATCGGTATCGACATTTGCCGCGTCTAACGGGACCACAATGCCTGTGTGACAAACAAATTTCTCAGCCATGGTTTTCCCCTTATTTCAGTGTGCGGATATCAGCAAAGTGACCGGCAATGGCTGCCGCTGCAGCCATTGCCGGGCTAACCAGGTGAGTACGCCCACCGCGTCCCTGGCGACCTTCAAAGTTACGGTTACTGGTGGATGCACAACGTTCGCCGGGATTCAGGCGGTCATTGTTCATTGCCAGGCACATTGAGCAGCCAGGTAAGCGCCATTCAAAACCGGCTTCAAGGAAGATTTTGTCCAGACCTTCGGCTTCAGCCTGCGCTTTAACCGGGCCAGAGCCTGGCACAACCATGGCAACCACACCCGGAGCCACTTTATGGCCTTGTGCAACTGCTGCGGCAGCGCGCAGGTCTTCGATACGTGAATTAGTGCATGAGCCGATAAAGACTTTATCAATAGCGACTTCAGTCAGAGGTATGCCAGACTTCAGCCCCATATAAGCCAGCGCTTTTTCGGCGGACGCTCGCTCGACCGGGTCAGAAAAGCTTTCTGGCGCCGGGATGTTATCGGTAATAGAAATGACCTGACCTGGGTTGGTACCCCAGGTAACCTGAGGTGCGATTTCCGCTGCATCCAGGGTCACTATGGTGTCAAATTGCGCACCGTCGTCGGTTTTCAGGGTGCGCCACCAGGCTACTGCGGCATCCCAGTCTTTTTCTGTGGGAGCAAACTGGCGGCCTTTAACATAATTGAAGGTGGTGTCATCCGGCGCAACCAGCCCGGCTTTGGCACCCATTTCAATCGCCATGTTACACAGTGTCATACGGCCTTCCATGCTTAAGGCTTCAATGGCTGCGCCACAAAATTCAACAACGTGACCGGTGCCACCAGCACTGCCAGTTTTGCCAATAATCGCCAGAACAATATCTTTCGCGGTAATACCTGGAGCCGCCTGGCCGGTTACTTCAATTTTCATGGTTTTGGCGCGGCCTTGTTTCAGCGTTTGTGTCGCCAGAACATGCTCAACTTCTGAGGTACCAATACCAAACGCCAGTGCACCAAATGCGCCGTGGGTAGCTGTGTGGGAATCGCCGCAAACAATCGTCATCCCGGGCAGTGTAATCCCTTGCTCTGGGCCCATAACATGGACAATCCCCTGGAATGCATGATTCAGGTCGTACAGTTCCACGCCAAACTCTTTACAGTTTTTCATCAACTCCTGCATCTGAATGCGGGCCATTTCGCCACTGGCGTTGATGTCTTTAGTTTGAGTGGAGACGTTGTGATCCATCGTGGCAAATGTCTTACCCGGCTGGCGCACCTGGCGCCCATGGGCGCGCAGACCATCAAAAGCTTGTGGTGACGTGACTTCATGCACCAGGTGACGGTCAATATACAGTAATGGGGTTTCACCCTGGGCTTCGTAAACGATGTGTGCATCGAATAACTTTTGATATAACGTTTTTGCCATGATTACACCCCCTGGGCTACATAGTGGGCAATTTTATCGCCCATTTCATCGGTACCCAGCGCAATAGTATCCCGTGCCAGGTCTGCTGTGCGGAAACCTTCTTCCAGAACACGATTGACCGCATTTTCAATTGCTGTTGCTGCATCATTTGCATCCAGGCTGTAGCGGAGCAGTAATGACAACGAGAGGATCTGAGCAATTGGGTTGGCGATATTTTTGCCAGCGATGTCAGGCGCAGAACCCCCTGCGGGTTCGTATAAACCAAATCCTTCTTCATTCAGACTGGCGGAAGGCAGCATACCCATAGACCCGGTTATCATGGCACACTCGTCAGACAGAATGTCGCCAAACAGGTTTGAGCACAGCAATACATCGAATTGTGCCGGGTCTTTGATTAACTGCATGGTGGCGTTATCGATATACATATGCGACAGCTTCACATCCGGGTAAGACTGTGCAATTTCAGTCACGATTTCACGCCACATGACTGAGGTTTGCAGCACGTTAGCCTTATCAATAGAGGTGACAATACCGCGGCGTTTGCGTGCAGATTCAAAAGCAATACGGGCAATGCGCTCAATTTCAAAGCGATAATACACTTCGGTATCAAATGCTTTTTCATGAACACCGCTACCTTCACGGCCTTTTGGCTGACCAAAGTAGATGCCGCCAGTTAGTTCACGCACACACAGGATATCAAAGCCTTTTTGCGCAATGTCTTCACGCAGCGGACAAAAACTTTCCAGCCCGGCGTATAATTTAGCCGGACGCAGGTTGCTGAATAATTTGAAGTGTTTACGTAAGGGCAATAATGCGCCACGTTCAGGTTGTTCCGCAGGGGGCAGATGTTCCCATTTCGGCCCACCAACTGAACCAAATAAAACAGCATCAGCCTGTTCGCAACCTTCAATTGTTGCTGTAGGGAGCGGGGTGCCGTGGCGGTCAATCGCCGCGCCGCCGACATCATATTCACTGGTGGTAATCTGTAAATCAAAACGATGGCGGACAGCTTCCAGTACCTTCATTGCCTGAGCCATGACCTCAGGGCCAATACCATCTCCGGGTAAAACTGCAATATGATGATTCTTTGACATGTCACATGGTTTCCTGGTTGTGTTCTTTATTTTGTGCTTTGCGTTGCAATTCTTTTTCGACTTCACCGGCGCGCCAGATGCTGTTCAGCACATGAACCATCGCTTTGGCAGAAGATTCGACAATATCTGTCGCGAGGCCCACACCGTGGAAACGACGGCCATTATGGTTAACGACAATATCTACCTGGCCCAGCGCGTCTTTACCCTGACCTTTGGCACTTAACTGATATTTCACCAGTTCAATGTCGTATTCAGAAATGCGGTTGATTGCCTGGTAGACGGCATCGACCGGACCGTTACCTGTCGCGGCTTCTGCTTTTTCTTCTTCACCACAAAATAATTTGACCGAAGCGGTAGCCATCACACGGGAGCCAGACTGGACACTAAAGTAATCCAGACGGAAGTGTTCGGGCTCTTCTTGTTGTTTATTGATAAATGCCAGCGCTTCCAGGTCGTAATCAAATACCTGGCCTTTTTTATCTGCCAGTTTCAGGAAGGCGGAGTACAGGTTATCCAGGTTGTAATCTGTTTCCTTGTAACCCATTTCTTCCATGCGGTGTTTTACTGCCGCACGCCCTGAGCGTGAAGTCAGGTTTAACTGGATTTGGTTCAGGCCAATGGATTCTGGCGTCATGATTTCGTAGTTTTCGCGGTTCTTCAATACACCATCCTGGTGGATGCCGGAAGAGTGCGCGAAAGCATTTGCGCCAACCACTGCTTTATTCGCTGGAACTGGCATGTTACACAGCTGGCTGACGGTCTGGCTGGTACGCCAGATTTCCTGATGGTTAATGTTGGTGTGCAGGTCGAGCATTTTTTGGCGTACTTTGATAGCCATAATGACTTCTTCCAGCGCACAGTTACCGGCACGTTCACCAATACCATTAATGGTGCCTTCAACCTGACGGGCTCCCGCATGGACAGCGGCCATTGCATTACCTACGGCCAGGCCCAGGTCGTCATGGGTATGTACGGAAATAATCGCTTTATCAATATTTGGTACGCGCTCGTACAGTGAGCTGATGATATTGCCGAATTCATGGGGCAGCGTGTAGCCAACGGTATCAGGAATATTAATCGTGCGGGCTCCGGCGTTGATGGCCGCTTCTACAACGCGCGCCAGGTCGTCAATTGGGGTACGTCCGGCATCTTCACAAGAAAATTCCACGTCATCGGTATAATTACGCGCCCGTTTGACCATATATACCGCGCGTTCAATCACTTCATCCAGAGTGCTGCGCAGCTTGGTAGCGATATGCATTGGCGAAGTGGCAATGAACGTGTGAATACGGAAGGCCTCTGCCACTTTCAGCGCTTCTGCCGCAACATCAATATCTTTTTCAACACAGCGAGCCAGACCACATACTCTGCTGTTTTTGATGCTACGGGCAATGGTCTGAACTGACTCAAAATCACCCGGTGAAGAAACGGGAAAACCAACTTCCATTACATCGATGCCCATACGCTCCAGAGCGAAGGCGATTTGCAGCTTTTCTTTTACACTCAGACTGGCCTGTAACGCCTGTTCACCGTCACGTAAAGTTGTATCGAAAATAACGACTTGCTGGTTCATTGATTCCATCCTGTCTGATTTATTTCGCCATTACGCCGGATATAAAAAAACCCGCGCATTGGCGCGGGTTTAGTTTCTTATGGGGCTTGATTAACCTTAAGCAGCGCCCACCAGTCTACCGCGCACAGTATCTGCGAGAAGTAGTAGAACTAGTAGACGAGCGAAACGTGTCATGTGATCAAACCTCCGTAATCGAATGCATTAAGTGGTAACCGATATAAAACGCCATGTCAACTTTTTGTCTCAGAAGAACGCTTGATTGATGAAAGGTATTAAGGAATTTCCTGGGTGATAATTCTGCTTTTTACCTGATGTTGTATATGGTTGTGCTAAAAGTCACGTTTCTCATGATAGTTTATATTTTTTCCTGGTGGTTTAATGCACGGGAATTTCGTGCAATTTGTTCGGTGATAAATGATTAGTCACCCGGCGAACAACATGCCTGTGCTGTTGAGTAATGTTAATGAATGAAGGAAACGGGGCACAGTCAGAGGGAGACAGATGATGGTCCGGCTTTTGTCATAAAGCGTAAACATTAATTCATGGAGTGAACAATGCCAGAAAAAATTATCATTAAGCGACGGTCCGAGGAAGATATTAATATTCGGTTAAAAGATAAGCTTGATCTGAATTTAATTCCCATTTTTTCGGCTGTTATGCAACGCCGCAATATTACCAAAGCAGCGCAGGTTTTAGGAATGTCGCAACCTGCGGTGAGTAATGCAATCTCAAAGCTGAAGAAGACCTTTGGTGACCCATTGTTTGTGCGCCAGGGGCGGGGGATTGAGCCCACCCTCAGGGCTTTCCAACTGGAGGCTGAGTTTCGCCAGGCACTCTTTTTGATTCATAACGTATTTCCCCCAGCGCATTTCGAGCCTTTTAAAAGTTCACGGACATTTACTTTGGTGCTGCAAAGCCCACTCGACACTTTGTTTTTCACAAAGATTTATCAGTACATTTGTCATCATGCTCCCGGTATTCGGTTGAATGTTCGCTCCAGCGAAAGCAGCTATACCCAGGACGGCAACCATGTTGATTTCACGATTAGTTACGAACCCGTCACAGGGGAAAACATTTTTAACCAGTTGTTATTTGAGGATGAAATGGTTTGTGTGGCAAAGAAGACATGGGGCCAGAATTTATCGTTGATGACGGAATCCGCTTTTTATCGCGCAAGGCACGCTGTGGTCTCTTTAAAAAATAGCGGTTCCTTCAGTGCTATTTGGTATGACACGCCGCTCAAACGCAGTGCAATTGTCCACCAGGGTCAGTGCCTGTTTAGCCTGCTTGAGGTGGTGTCCCGAACGAATCTGGTTGCTATTATGCCAACCTGGATTACCCGGCGCTGGCATAACGGTCCAGAGGTAATTCACTTAACACTTCCTTTACCGGTAAAAAAACGCGCTTGTTATTTAACAGGTTACACAACTAATCTGGATGATCCAGGGTTCCGCTGGATGCTGGATACATTAACCAGAATTTGCCAAAAACCCTGAAATAAGAAAGAAGAGTATTACTGTGCTTTGCTTTTATCGTGCTAAATCACCCGCTGCGTTAACATTTTTTTTATCATTCTATTGTTAACATAATTACTCATAACGCCAGCTTATGGATAGAGTAATAAACCATTGGTGCGTTACTTTATGGTGAATTATCAATGTTGGGTTGCGGGTTCGATGATGAATGGGTATTTGCCTGCTCAATTTTCTCCAGTTATTTTAGAAAGTCTGATAATAATTTTTATAGGTGCAGTGTGCTGCACCCAATGACGAACAGAAATGAATTCTGGCGTCGTGGCGTTAACCACAGCCTGGAGGCAAACCATGGAGATGTTGTCTGGAGCCGAGATGCTTGTCCGATCGCTTATCGATCAGGGCGTGAAGCAAGTATTTGGCTACCCTGGTGGAGCAGTGTTGGATATCTATGATGCACTGCATACCGTTGGTGGAATTGAGCATGTACTGGTTCGCCATGAGCAGGCTGCGGTACACATGGCTGATGGTCTGGCGAGAGCGACAGGCGAGGTGGGGGTGGTTCTGGTCACTTCCGGACCTGGTGCGACAAATGCAATTACAGGTATTGCCACCGCATACATGGATTCTATCCCTTTAGTGGTGCTTTCTGGTCAGGTAGCGAGCTCACTAATAGGTTACGATGCCTTTCAGGAATGCGATATGGTGGGGATCTCTCGCCCTGTAGTCAAACACAGCTTCCTGGTTAAACAAACAGAAGATATTCCTGGGATTCTGAAAAAAGCATTCTGGCTGGCCGCCTCTGGTCGCCCCGGTCCAGTGGTAGTGGATTTACCGAAAGATATTCTTAATCCGGCTAAAAAGTTGCCTTATGTGTGGCCGGACAGCGTCAGTATGCGTTCCTATAACCCAACAACCCAGGGGCACAAAGGGCAGATCAAGCGTGCTCTGCATACGCTGTTAGCGGCGAAAAAACCGGTCTTTTATATCGGCGGTGGCGCGATCACCGCGGGTTGCTCTGACGAAATTAAAACCCTGGCTGAAAACTTAAATGTGCCGGTTGTTTCATCTTTGATGGGGCTGGGGGCATTTCCGGGCACGCATCGCCAGGCGTTGGGTATGTTGGGTATGCATGGTACCTATGAAGCTAATATGACAATGCATAATGCTGATGTGATTTTCGCGGTTGGGGTGCGTTTTGATGACCGAACCACCAACAACCTGGAAAAGTATTGCCCTAATGCCACCGTGTTGCATATTGATATTGACCCGGCCTCTATTTCAAAAACAGTACCAGCAGATATCCCTATTGTTGGTGATGCGAAAGTTGTTCTGCAACAAATGATTGAACTGAGCGGGGCGGAAAAGCAAAGTCAGCCACTGGACGATATCCGTGACTGGTGGCAGCAGATTGAACTCTGGCGGGCGAGACACTGCCTGGAATATGACAAAGCCAGCGATGCCATCAAACCACAGGCGGTGATTGAAGCTGTTTACCAACTGACCCGGGGAGAGGCGTATGTCACCTCTGACGTTGGTCAGCACCAGATGTTTGCCGCTTTGTATTACACCTTCGATAAACCACGTCGCTGGATTAACTCCGGTGGGCTGGGAACTATGGGGTTTGGTTTACCCGCTGCCCTGGGGGTGAAGATGGCTTTGCCTGATGAAACCGTAGTGTGTATTACGGGGGATGGCAGCATCCAGATGAATATTCAGGAGCTGTCTACTGCGCTGCAATACAATTTGCCGGTATTGGTAGTCAACCTGAACAACCGCTTTCTGGGTATGGTTAAACAGTGGCAGGATATGATTTATTCGGGCCGCCATTCCCAGTCTTATATGGCATCTTTGCCTGACTTTGTTCGTCTGGCAGAAGCTTATGGACATATTGGTATTCAGATAACCAAACCCGAAGAACTGACCAGTCAACTTCAGGTGGCTCTGGAGCATGTACAACAAGGCCGGTTAGTCTTTGTCGATGTTTCCGTCGATGGAACAGAACACGTTTACCCAATGCAGATCCGCGGTGGTGGCATGGATGAAATGTGGTTGAGCAAAACGGAGAGAACCTGATTATGCGCCGCATCATATCGGTATTACTTGAAAATGAATCCGGCGCACTGTCGCGCGTTATTGGGTTATTTTCCCAACGTGGCTATAACATCGAAAGCCTGACGGTCGCGCCAACAGAAGACCCGACATTGTCACGCATGACCATTCAAACGGTTGGTGATGAAAAAGTTCTTGAGCAAATTGAAAAGCAATTGCACAAACTTATCGATGTTTTGCGGGTCAACGAATTGAGCCAGGGGCCATGCGTTGAACGAGAAATTATGCTGGTGAAAGTGCAGGCGACAGGCTACGGGCGCGAAGAGGTGAAGCGCAGTACAGAAATCTTTCGTGGGCAAATTATTGATGTCACGCCGTCGTTGTACACCGTCCAGCTTGCCGGTACCAGTGATAAGCTGGACGCATTCCTTGCCACTATTCGTGATGTGGCAAAAATCGTTGAGGTTGTGCGCTCCGGTGTAGTGGGCTTATCGCGCGGTGATAAAATCATGCGCTAAGTGGCTGGTATTGTCACTGTAACCCGGCGCAAGTGCCGGGTTTTTCTTTTTTTTAACACAGTAATGTGAGCCAGAAAAACAATTAAAGGTGTTATTATTGTGCGCGCAACCTTAACAGGATTAATCTATAACCCTGAATTCGGTGTGATATTGCCGTATCAGGCTGTCTGGCAAGTACACTCACTGATGCCGGTTCGGTTGTTCTGTGCGGATTGCTGGTGGTGAGGTATCACCCATGTTATTCAGGTTTCAGGGTGTTGAAGTATCTAAATCGTTAAGGGGCAAGAGTGAAACTGGACGAAATTGCACGCCTTGCGGGTGTGTCGCGTACCACTGCAAGCTATGTCATCAATGGTAAGGCTCGTCAGTATCGGGTGAGCGAAAAAACCGTTGAGAAAGTGATGGCAGTGGTCAGGGAATATAATTACCACCCTAATGCGGTTGCGGCAGGTTTGCGGGCGGGGCGAACTCGTTCTATTGGCCTGGTGATTCCTGACCTGGAAAATACCAGTTATACGCGCATTGCCAATTATCTTGAACGCCAGGCGCGTCAGCGTGGTTATCAATTACTTATCGCTTGCTCAGAAGATCAACCTGATAACGAAATGCGTTGTATTGAGCACTTACTGCAACGGCAAGTTGATGCCATTATCGTTTCAACCTCTTTACCGCCAGAACACCCTTTTTACCAGCGTTGGGTAAACAGCGATTTCCCTATTGTGGCCCTGGACAGAGCTCTGGATAGAGAACACTTCACCAGCGTTGTCGGTGCCGATCAGGATGATGCCGAAATGCTGGCGCGTGAATTACGTAAGTTTCCGGCCAATAAAGTGCTTTATCTGGGCGCTCTACCGGAACTCTCTGTCAGCTTCTTGCGCGAACAAGGGTTTCGTATTGCATGGGCGGATGACTCTCGCCAGGTCGATTTCCTGTATGCTGATAGCTATGAGCGCGATAATGCCGCACAACTATTTGAAAAATGGCTGGAAACCCATGACATGCCGGAAGCGTTGTTCACGACTTCATTTGCGCTCCTGCAGGGCGTGATGGATGTGACGTTGCGCCGTGAAGGAAAGCTCCCTTCAGATCTCGCAATTGCCACATTTGGCGATAACGAACTACTGGATTTTCTGCAATGCCCGGTACTGGCTGTTGCACAGCGCCATCGTGATGTGGCTGAGCGTGTGTTGGAGTTGGTGCTGGCGAGTCTGGATGAACCACGTAAGCCCAAGCCGGGTTTAACGCGTATTCGCCGTAATCTCTATCGCCGCGGCAGCCTTAGCCGCTACTAATCAAAATAACAGCAGCCATACCTGGCTGCTGTTATTATAAGAAAACTCTTAGTTCTGCTTTTTGTTATTCATTTTTCCAGCCCGATTTGGAACAATCCGAATATTGATATTGTATTAATTTGTTACAGCTGTTTTGCTCGCTGAATGTATAGGATTATTCCATCAGCATTTTTATGCTGTTTCAGGGGGATGTTTTTTTATCCTGTACCACTTAACTCCTGCTGTTAACCTCCCTCTGTTTGCCGTAAAATGCCGCCCAGGTCGCAAACTGAATAGTTTATTTGCAATTTGGTTGTATTTGTTGGTGTTAACGTTCTGCATGTATATTCATCACTTTTTTTACAAATATTCATAACGTTATTTCGTGTCACCGTTACAGCCTTTTACTCCATATCCTCTTTATTCACTGTTTTTGGCGAAATGTTTCGTCTGGTCGGCACTGGTGCTGGCTTGACAAGCTTTTCCTCTGCTCCGTAAACTCCTTGTGGTGGGAATTTGTGGAACAAAGTGGTGAAAAAGGTAATTTAAGGGGCAACTCGATATGTTCCGTGGTGCGACGGTAGTTAATCTCGATAGCAAAGGGCGATTATCCGTCCCGACCCGCTATCGCGAAAAACTGCTCGAACTGGCTACAGGGCAGATGGTTTGCACCATTGATATCCATAACCCATGTCTGCTGCTCTATACCCTGCCTGAATGGGAAGTTATTGAGCAGAAACTGGCGCGTTTGTCCGGTATGAATCCTGACGAAAGGCGGGTGCAACGCTTACTGTTGGGGCACGCCAGTGAATGCCAGATGGATAGTGCAGGAAGATTACTGTTAGCGCCGGTACTGCGCCAGCATGCCGGGCTCACAAAAGAAGTGATGCTGGTTGGGCAGTTCAATAAGTTTGAACTGTGGGATGAAGCAACCTGGTATCAACAAGTTAAGGAGGACATTGACGCTGAGCGGTCTTCGTCAGGCACATTGTCCGAAAGACTGCAGGATTTGTCTCTCTAAATGATGGAAAGTTATAAACACACAACAGTGCTGCTTGACGAAGCGGTAAATGGGTTAAACATTCGTCAGGATGGCATCTACATTGATGGCACCTTCGGCCGCGGAGGGCACTCTCGTCTTATTCTGTCTAAGTTAGGGGCAGAAGGACGGTTGCTGGCTATCGACCGGGATCCTCAGGCGATCGCAGCCGCCAGCCAGATCAATGACGAACGCTTTTCCATTGTTCATGGCCCGTTTTCTCACCTTGCTGATTATGTCGAAGAACTGGGGCTTACCGGTAAAATAGACGGGATCCTGCTTGATCTTGGCGTATCTTCTCCACAACTTGATGACCCTGAGAGGGGGTTTTCGTTTATGCGCGACGGGCCACTGGATATGCGTATGGATCCAACGCGAGGCCAGTCGGCGGCTGAATGGCTGCTGGGCGCAGAAGAACAGGATATTGCCTGGGTACTGAAAACCTATGGCGAAGAGCGCTTTGCAAAGCGTATTGCCAGAGCAATTGTTGAGCGCAATAAAGAAGCGCCGATGACACGTACTAAAGAGTTGGCTGAAGTCGTTGCTGCGGCAACACCGGTGAAAGACAAATTTAAACATCCAGCTACCCGGACGTTTCAGGCCGTGCGCATTTGGGTAAATAGTGAACTCGAAGAAATAGAACAAGCATTGAAAGGTGCCGTAACGGTTTTAGCGCCAGCTGGGCGCTTATCTGTGATTAGTTTCCATTCACTTGAAGACAGGCTGGTTAAACGGTTTATGCGTGAGCAAAGCCGTGGGCCGCAAGTACCAGCAGGGTTGCCAATGACTGAAGCGCAACTGCGTGCTTTGGGCGGCAGGCAACTTAAAGCGTTAGGAAAACTAATGCCAGGAGAGAATGAAGTGGCTGACAACCCGCGGGCTCGCAGCTCTGTACTGCGTATTGCTCAAAGGAGCGCGAATGATTAATCGCGTGACAGAGACCTTAAGCAAAATGACGACGCTTGGCGGTAATGAGCGTCACTCTCTGCCGGGAATCATCGGCGGAGATATTCTGCGCTTTGGGAAACTGCCGCTGATTTTGTTTGTCGCGATTGTGGTGTCGGCGGTGATGGTCGTTACTACTGTGCACTATACCCGTTTACTGACTGCGCAACGCGAGCAACTGGTGGTTGAACGTGATGCGCTGGATATAGAATGGCGAAATCTCATCCTGGAAGAGAACGCACTCGCTGATCACAGCCGTGTTGAGCGTATCGCAACTGATAAGCTTAAAATGCAGCATGTTGATCCTTCACAAGAAAATATCGTAGTGCAGCAATAAAGGACCAGCAACGATGAAGGCAGCGAATAAATCGCTTAAATCGAAACGTCAGGAAGAACAAGCCAACTTTGTAAGTTGGCGTTTTGCGTTGCTTTGTGGCTGCATTCTGCTGGCTCTCGCTTTTCTGTTAGGTCGTGTAGCGTGGTTACAGGTGGTCAATCCCGATATGTTGGTGCGCCAGGGGGACATGCGTTCCCTGCGTGTACAGGAAGTCTCCACGTCTCGTGGCATGATCACAGACCGCGAAGGCCGCCCGCTGGCAGTCAGTGTGCCAGTAAAAGCGATTTGGGCAGATCCGAAAGAGTTACATGACGCGGGTGGTGTTACTCTGGATTCACGCTGGAAAGCGCTTGCTGATGCATTAAAAATGCCGCTCGACCAAATGGCTTCGCGGGTTAACGCAAACCCCCGAGGCCGTTTTATTTATCTGGCCCGTCAGGTCAACCCCGATATTGCCGACTACATCAAAAAGTTGAAACTTCCAGGCATTCATCTGCGGGAAGAATCCCGCCGTTATTATCCCTCGGGCGAAGTGACTGCTCACTTAATAGGTTTCACGAACATTGACAGCCAGGGCATTGAAGGGATTGAAAAAAGCTTCGATAAATGGCTTACCGGGCAGCCAGGCGAGCGCGTGGTGCGTAAAGACCGCTATGGTCGCGTGATTGAAGACATTTCATCTACTGACAGCCAGGCCGCTCATAACCTGGCTTTAAGCATTGATGAGCGCCTGCAGGCACTGGTTTATCGTGAACTGAATAATGCTGTCGCGTTCAATAAAGCTGAATCAGGTAGCGCGGTACTGGTGGATGTCAACACAGGTGAAGTTTTGGCAATGGCAAACAGTCCATCCTATAACCCGAACAACCTGACTGGTACACCCAAAGATGTCATGCGTAACCGCACGATTACTGACGTTTTTGAGCCTGGGTCAACGGTAAAACCCATGGTGGTGATGACAGCCTTACAACGAGGCGTAGTACAGGAAAACAGTGTGCTTAACACGGTTCCTTACTACATCAATGGTCATGAAATTAAAGATGTTGGCCGTTACAGCGAACTGACCGTAACGGGGATTCTGCAGAAGTCGAGTAACGTTGGTGTATCCCGGCTGGCGTTAGCGATGCCGTCCTCAGCGTTAGTAGATACTTACTCACGTTTTGGGCTGGGGAAATCGACCAATTTGGGGTTGGTCGGAGAACGCAGTGGCTTATTTCCAACAAAACAACGGTGGTCTGACATAGAGAGGGCCACCTTTTCTTTCGGCTACGGGCTAATGGTAACACCGTTACAGTTAGCGCGAGTCTACGCAACCATTGGCAGTTTCGGTATTTATCGGCCGCTTTCCATTACGAAAGTTGACCCTCCGGTACCAGGGGAACGCGTGTTCTCTGAGGCAACCGTGCGTACAGTGGTACACATGATGGAAAGTGTCGCCCTGCCGGGTGGGGGCGGTGTGAAGGCTGCAATCAAAGGCTATCGTATTGCCATTAAAACGGGAACGGCAAAAAAAGTCGGCCCCGATGGCCGTTATATCAACAAATACATTGCTTATACCGCCGGTGTCGCTCCCGCCAGTAACCCGCGTTTTGCGCTGGTAGTGGTGATAAACGATCCGCAGGCGGGTAAGTATTATGGTGGTGCCGTGTCAGCGCCAGTCTTCGGGGCAATCATGGGGGGCGTTCTGCGCACCATGAATGTTGAACCGGATGCGCTCCCTACGGGAGATAAAAACGATTTTGTAATTAATCAGAAAGAGGGTACAGGTGGCAGATCGTAATTTGCGCGACCTTCTCGTGCCGTGGGTGCCAGAGGCACCGGCGCGAGCACTGCGAGAGATGACACTCGACAGCCGTGGGGCTGCCGCAGGGGATCTTTTTGTGGCGGTGGTCGGTCATCAGGCGGACGGGCGTCGGTATATCCCGCAGGCGATAGCGCAAGGTGTTGCTGCTGTAATAGCGGAAGCAGAAGGGGAAGCTGCTGACGGCGAAATCCGTGAAATGCATGGTGTTCCGGTGGTTTATCTCAGCCAACTGGACCAGCGTTTATCCGCATTAGCGGGGCGTTTTTACCATGAACCCTCTCATTCATTATGTCTGGTAGGTGTCACCGGCACGAACGGTAAAACCACCACCACACAGTTACTTGCTCAGTGGGCACAAATTTTGGGTAACGTCAGCGCTGTGATGGGCACCGTCGGTAACGGTTTGCTGGGGAGTGTGGCTCCAACGGCAAATACCACGGGTTCCGCAGTTGATGTTCAGCATATGTTATCCGGCTTTGTTGACCAGGGGGCAAATTTTGCTGCCATGGAAGTCTCTTCCCATGGTCTGGTTCAGCACCGGGTTGCTGCGGTTAAATTTGCGGCCTCGGTTTTCACCAATCTTAGTCGTGATCACCTTGATTATCATGGCGATATGGCGCATTACGAAGCGGCTAAATGGCTGCTATTTTCTGAACACCAGTGTGGTGTTGCCATCGTTAATGCGGACGATGAAGTTGGTCGGCGCTGGCTGGAGAAACTCCCCGATGCTGTGGCTGTTGCTGTTGATACCCCACTCAACCCGGACCAACATAACCGCTGGCTGAAAGCGACACATGTGTCTTATCACGACCGTGGCGCGACGATTCAGTTCGCTTCCTCCTGGGGAGATGGCGAGATAGAAAGCGGGCTGATGGGCGCCTTCAACGTGAGTAATTTATTACTTGCTTTGGCTACGTTGCTGTCACAAGGCTATGCCTTCGAATCACTTCTGGCGACGGCCTCTCAGTTGCAACCAGTCTGTGGCCGTATGGAGGTTTTCAGCGCGCCGGGTAAACCGACCGTTGTGGTTGATTATGCACATACACCTGATGCTCTGGAAAAAGCGCTCATGGCAGCGCGTTTGCACTGCCCGGGTAAGCTGTGGTGCGTGTTTGGATGTGGTGGCGACCGTGATAAAGGCAAGCGTCCATTAATGGGCGCTATAGCTGAAGAGTTTGCGGATGTCGCTGTAGTGACTGACGACAATCCCCGCACCGAAGAGCCAGGCGCCATTATTGACGATATTCTTGCGGGAATGCTGGATGCCGGGCGTGCCCGTGTTATGCCGGGGCGTGCTGAGGCTGTGACCAGTGTCATTATGCAGGCTAAACCCGGTGATGTGGTGTTATTGGCGGGCAAAGGCCATGAAGATTATCAAATCGTGGGTACGCGTCGTCTGGACTACTCAGACCGTGTAACGGCAGCTCGTTTATTGGGGGTGGTCGCATGATCCCGGTAACGCTTGAGCAACTGGCTACGGTCCTTAACGGGCAACATATTGGTGCCGACTGCCAAATTAAAGATGTCACCACGGACACACGTAAATTAACTGCTGGCTGTCTGTTTGTCGCCCTGAAAGGTGAACGTTTTGACGCCCATGATTTTGCGCAAAAAGCCATTGAAGGTGGCGCAGGTGCGTTACTGGTCAGTCGCCAGCTACCTCTGGATATCCCTCAACTGGTAGTGGAAGACACGCGCATTGCGTTTGGGAGACTGGGTGCATGGGTACGCCAGCAGGTGCCAGCGAGAGTTGTTGCGCTGACTGGTTCCTCGGGAAAAACCTCGGTTAAAGAGATGACGGCGGCCATTCTTGGCCGTTGTGGAAACACCCTCTACACGCTGGGTAATCTTAATAATGATATTGGTGTCCCTATGACTCTGCTGCGTCTGACGCCAGAGTATCAGTATGCTGTGATTGAACTGGGCGCCAATCACCAGGGCGAAATTGCCTGGACCGTTAGCCTGACTCAACCTGAAGCGGCACTGGTTAATAACCTGGCAGCGGCACACCTCGAAGGTTTTGGGTCTCTGGCGGGAGTGGCCAAAGCCAAAGGCGAGATTTTTGGTGGGCTACCACCCACTGGTGTCGCCATTGTGAATGCCGATAACAATGACTTACCTGGCTGGAAGGCGGTGATTGGTGATCGCAAAATTTGGCGTTTTTCACCGGAACAACCCGGCAGTGATTTTCACGCGCGTGATGTGCGGATAACCTCGCAAGGTACTGTTTTTACATTGTGTACGCCCGAGGGCGAATGTGAAGTAGTACTGCCCTTACCCGGGCGGCATAACATTGCTAATGCTCTGGCTGCAACGGCGTTATCTATGGCAGTTGGTGCACCCTTGAGCGCGGTGAAAGCGGGTCTGGCGCAGTTACAGGCTGTTCCGGGGCGCTTATTCCCCATTCTTTTATCCGCAACCCAGTTATTACTGGACGATAGCTATAACGCCAATGTGGGGTCGATGACTGCTGCGGTGAGTGTATTGTCTGAAATGCCGGGTTATCGTGTGCTGGTTGTGGGGGATATGGCTGAACTGGGCGATGAAGCACAAGCGTGCCATCACCAAATCGGTGAGGCTGCGAAAGCGGCTGGTCTGGATAAAGTTCTGAGTGTGGGAAGCCTGAGTTATTCCATCAGTTCAGCCAGTGGAGTGGGTGAACATTTCAGTAATAAAACATTATTAATTGAGCGGTTACGTGAATTAGTCGCGGAAAATTCAACAATAACAATGCTGGTGAAAGGGTCACGGAGTTCTGCCATGGAAGAGGTGGTACATGCATTACAGGAGAACAGGACATGCTAGTCTGGCTGGCCGAGCATTTGGTCAAATATTATTCCGGTTTTAACGTCTTCTCATATTTGACGTTTCGCGCCATCGTGAGCCTGTTGACCGCGTTGTTTATCTCCTTGTGGATGGGGCCCCGCATGATTGCCCGTCTGCAACAACTGTCGTTTGGGCAAGTGGTGCGTAATGATGGCCCGGAAAGCCATTTCAGCAAACGTGGTACCCCCACAATGGGCGGAATCATGATTCTGACGTCCATTGTGGTTTCAGTCTTATTGTGGGCATACCCGTCAAACCCGTATGTCTGGTGCGTATTAACCGTGCTGGTAGGTTTTGGCATTGTCGGCTTTGTCGATGATTACCGCAAAGTGGTGCGTAAAGATACCAAAGGGCTGGTTGCTCGCTGGAAGTATTTTTGGATGTCCGTGATTTCTTTGGGCGTCGCTTTTGGTTTATATGCTGCCGGGCATGGTACACCGGCCACTCAGCTGGTGGTGCCTTTCTTTAAAGACATCATGCCACAGCTTGGCCTGTTCTACGTTGTACTGGCGTATTTTGTGATTGTTGGTACGGGTAACGCCGTTAACCTGACAGATGGCCTGGATGGTCTGGCAATCATGCCTACCGTGTTTGTCGCAGCAGGTTTTGCGTTAGTAGCCTGGGCTACGGGTAACATGAATTTTGCTAACTACCTGCATATTCCTTATCTGCGCCATGCTGGTGAGCTGGTTATTGTGTGTACTGCAATCGTTGGAGCTGGTTTGGGTTTTTTGTGGTTTAACACCTATCCGGCTCAGGTTTTCATGGGAGACGTGGGGTCTCTGGCACTGGGTGGAGCACTCGGTGTGATTGCAGTATTGCTGCGCCAGGAATTCTTGCTGGTAATCATGGGTGGGGTGTTTGTAGTGGAAACCCTGTCGGTCATCTTACAGGTTGGGTCGTTTAAACTGCGTGGTCAGCGCATTTTTCGTATGGCGCCTATCCACCATCACTATGAATTAAAAGGCTGGCCAGAACCGCGCGTAATTGTGCGTTTCTGGATTATCTCGCTGATGCTGGTCCTGATTGGGCTGGCTACGCTTAAGGTGCGTTAATCATGGCAGATTACCAGGGCAAAAACGTTGTTATTATCGGCCTGGGTTTAACCGGACTTTCCTGCGTTAATTTCTTCCTTGCGCGGGGGGTAACTCCGCGTGTAATGGACACGCGGGTAACACCTCCGGGGATAGATAAGCTCCCGGAACATGTTGAACGCTATGTGGGGAGCCTGAATGAAGACTGGCTACTTGCAGCAGATTTGATAATTGCCAGCCCTGGTATCGCCCTGGCTACACCTGCCCTGAGCGCAGCTGCGGACGCTGGTGTCGAAATCATCGGCGATATAGAGCTCTTCTGCCGTGAAGTACAGGCTCCTGTTGTTGCTGTTACTGGGTCTAATGGCAAAAGCACGGTGACCACGCTGGTTGGCGAAATGGCGAAAGCAGCAGGCGTCTCAGTTGGTGTGGGCGGTAATATCGGCCTGCCGGCGCTGATGCTGCTGGATTTACCTCATGAGTTGTATGTGCTTGAGCTTTCCAGTTTCCAGTTGGAAACCACCTACAGCCTCAATGCTGCCGCGGCCACTATTCTCAATGTTACTGAAGATCATATGGACAGGTATCCTTTTGGTCTTCAGCAATACCGGGCTGCAAAGTTACGTATTTATGAAAATGCCCGTGTCTGTGTTGTGAATGCCGATGACGCATTAACAATGCCTGTGCGTGGCGCTGATGCACGGTGTGTCAGTTTTGGTGTGGATGTCGGCGATTACCACCTTAACCGCCAGCAGGGTGAAACCTGGTTGCGTGTGAAAGGTGAGAAAGTGCTCAACGTGAAAGAGATGAAACTGGTTGGGCGGCATAACTACACCAACGCGCTGGCAGCACTCGCTCTGGCCGATGCAGTGGGCTTACCGCGTGCCAGTAGCCTGAAAGCGTTAACCACGTTTACCGGCCTGGCTCATCGTTTTGAGTTGGTGCTGGAAAGCAAAGGTGTGCGCTGGATTAATGACTCCAAGGCTACCAATGTTGGCAGCACCGAAGCGGCGCTCAATGGTTTGCATTGCGAGGGGACGTTGCATCTGTTGCTGGGCGGGGATGGTAAATCGGCAGACTTCTCACCTTTGCGTCCTTTCCTTCAGGGAGACAGTATTCGCCTCTATTGTTTTGGCCGGGATGGCGCGCAACTGGCGGAACTCCGCCCGGATGTGGCTGAACAAACCGAAACGATGGAAGAGGCTATGCGGCTGATAGCCGGGCAAGTTAAGCCGGGAGATATGGTGTTGTTATCTCCTGCTTGTGCCAGCCTGGATCAGTTTAAAAACTTTGAACAGCGTGGCGAGATCTTCGCGCAACTGGCGAAGGAGTTAGGCTGATGCGTTTATCTCTCCCTCGTCTTCGTATGCCGCGGATACCCGGGTTTTTTATCCTGGGGTGGTTATTTACCGCGCTGAAAGGCTGGGTGATGGGTTCCCGGGAGAAAGACGCCAACAGTATGGTGTTGTATGACCGTACGTTGTTCTGGCTGACTCTGGGGCTGGCGGCAATTGGTTTTGTCATGGTGACTTCAGCATCAATGCCTGTCGGGCAACGTTTGGCCGGTGATCCCTTTTTGTTCTCTAAACGTGATGGGTTGTATCTGGTACTGGCTTTTGTCCTTGCTCTGGTTACCCTGCGTTTGCCTATGACGTTCTGGCAAAAATACAGCGCGCCTATGCTGTTGGCATCAATTGTGATGCTGCTGATTGTGCTGGTGGTAGGTAGCTCAGTAAACGGGGCATCGCGCTGGATTGCGCTGGGGCCATTACGTATTCAGCCTGCGGAATTTTCGAAGCTATCGCTGTTTTGTTACCTCTCCAACTACCTGGTACGTAAGGTGGATGAAGTCCGTAATAATTTGCGCGGCTTTCTGAAACCCATGGGCGTTATCCTGGTGATGGCAGTGTTATTACTGGCTCAGCCTGACCTGGGGACAGTGGTGGTACTGTTTGTTACGACGCTTGCGATGCTGTTCCTGGCTGGTGCCAAGCTTTGGCAATTTATTGCCATCATCGGTATGGGCATTTCCGCAGTGGTGTTACTGATTTTGGCAGAGCCTTATCGTATCCGGCGTGTGACTTCATTCTGGAACCCCTGGCAAGATCCCTTTGGCAGCGGCTACCAGTTAACACAATCACTGATGGCTTTCGGGCGTGGTGAGCTTTGGGGGCAAGGACTCGGCAATTCAGTACAAAAACTCGAATATTTGCCCGAAGCACATACCGATTTCATCTTCTCAATTATTGGTGAAGAGCTGGGATATATCGGTGTGGTACTGGCGCTTTTGATGGTATTCTTCGTCGCTTTTCGCGCCATGTCGATTGGCAAACGCGCACTGGAAATTGACCAGCGTTTCTCGGGGTTTCTGGCCTGTTCTATTGGTATCTGGTTTAGCTTCCAGGCGCTGGTAAACGTTGGAGCTGCTGCTGGTATGCTGCCAACGAAAGGGCTGACACTGCCGCTTATCAGCTACGGTGGTTCCAGCCTGCTGATTATGTCTACAGCAATCATATTATTGCTGCGAATTGATTATGAAACACGTCTGGCAAAAGCGCAGGCGTTTACACGAGGTGCGCGATGAGTAGTGGACCTAAGCGATTAATGGTGATGGCTGGCGGGACTGGCGGGCATGTTTTCCCCGGGCTTGCTGTTGCTCACTATTTGATGGCTCAGGGCTGGCAGGTTCGCTGGCTGGGTACTGCAGACCGCATGGAAGCAGATTTGGTTCCGGCGCGTGGTATCGAAATTGATTTTATTCGTATTTCAGGGATTCGCGGTAAAGGGCTTAAAGCCATGTTACTGGCACCATGGCGGATATTTAACGCCTGGCGTCAGGCCCGGGCCATTATGAAAAATTATCGCCCGGATGTGGTATTAGGCATGGGCGGTTATGTTTCCGGCCCCGGTGGTCTGGCTGCATGGTCGCTGGGTATTCCGGTGGTTTTGCATGAGCAAAACGGTATAGCCGGGTTAACCAATAAATGGCTGTCGCGCATTGCCAGCAAAGTCATGCAGGCATTCCCGGGGGCTTTCCCTAAGGCAGATGTCGTGGGTAACCCTGTCCGTGAGGATGTGCTGGCACTGCCATTACCGCAAGACAGGCTATCCGGGCGTACTGGGCCAGTTCGGGTATTAGTGGTGGGCGGTTCTCAGGGAGCCCGGGTTCTCAATCAAACAATGCCCGGTGTTGCCGCTCAATTAGGGGAAAGTATCACCATTTGGCACCAGTGCGGGAAAGGTGCTGGAGAAGAGGTGATGCAGGCTTATGCAACTGCAACCCCTGTCAGGCATAAAGTTACTGAGTTTATTGACGATATGGCTCAGGCGTATGCCTGGGCAGATGTTGTGGTCTGCCGCTCCGGGGCGCTGACGGTAAGTGAAATCGCTGCTGCGGGGTTACCCGCTATTTTTGTGCCTTTTCAGCATAAAGACCGCCAGCAATACTGGAACGCTGCGCCACTGGAGAAAGTCGGGGCTGCACGCATTTTGGAGCAACCGCAATTCACGGCTCAGGCCGTGGCCGATATTCTGAGTGGTTGGGATCGTCAGGTTCTGCTCTCTATGGCGAAATTAGCCCGGGAAGCAGCTATTCCTGATGCAACACAGCGTGTAGCAAATGAGATTGTGCATCAGGCCAGAGCCTGATGTGTCGGGTTGCGACAGGCAACCGCATGTTTTTGATGTGAAGGCAAAGAGCCTCAGGTTTAAAGAATGAATACACAAGAACTGGCAAAACTGCGTTCAATCGTTCCTGAAATGCGCCGCGTGCGGCACATTCACTTTGTTGGCATTGGTGGTGCCGGCATGGGAGGGATTGCCGAAGTGCTGGCGAATGAAGGTTACCAAATCAGTGGTTCTGATTTAGCGCCAAACCCGGTTACGCAGCAACTGTCAGCGCTGGGCGCGACGATTTATTTTAATCATCGCCCTGAAAACGTCCGTGATGCCAGTGTGGTTGTGGTATCCACTGCCATTCGGGCGGATAACCCGGAAATAATTGCAGCGCATGAAGCACGTATTCCGGTGATTCGCCGTGCTGAAATGTTGGCGGAATTGATGCGTTTTCGTCATGGCATTGCTATTGCCGGTACGCATGGAAAGACTACTACCACGGCGATGGTGGCGAGTATTTATGCAGAAGCAGGTCTTGACCCGACGTTCGTGAATGGTGGCCTGGTCAAAGCGGCAGGTACTCATGCCCGTTTAGGACACAGCCGTTACCTGATTGCAGAAGCAGATGAAAGCGATGCCTCTTTCCTGCATTTGCAGCCAATGGTCGCTGTGGTGACCAATATAGAAGCCGACCATATGGATACTTACCATGGCGACTTTGAGAACCTGAAGCAGACATTTATTAATTTCCTTCACAACCTGCCGTTTTATGGTAGAGCGGTTATGTGCGTGGATGACCCGGTTATCAAAGAGTTATTGCCGCGGGTTGGACGTCAACTGACCACTTATGGCTTTAGTGAAGACGCGGATGTTCGCATTGAAAACTACCTGCAGTCGGGCGCACAAGGGCACTTTGACATCCTGCGCCAGGATAAGCCCGTACTGCATGTCATGTTAAATGCGCCTGGCCGGCATAACGCCCTGAATGCGGCAGCTGCGGTGGCAGTAGCAACTGAAGAAGGCATTGATGACAGCGCTATTTTACGCGCACTTGAAAGTTTTGCTGGTACAGGGCGTCGCTTCGATTTCCTTGGCGAGTTTCCTCTTGATGCTATTAATGGCAAGCAAGGCACGGCGTTATTGGTTGATGACTATGGTCACCACCCGACTGAAGTTGACGCAACTATCAAGGCAGCGCGTGCAGGGTGGCCGGATAAACATCTGGTGATGGTGTTCCAGCCCCACCGTTATACGCGTACCCGTGATTTGTATGACGACTTTGCCAATGTGTTATCGCAGGTTGATGCGCTAATTATGCTGGATGTCTACCCGGCGGGAGAAACGCCGATTCCAGGTGCGGACAGCCGTTCTCTGTGCCGCACAATTCGGGGGCGTGGCAAGGTTGACCCGATTCTGGTTTCCGATCATGCGCAGGTTGCCCAAATGTTGGCACCTATTCTGTCCGGGAATGATTTAGTGTTGGTCCAGGGGGCGGGTAATATTGGCAAGATAGCGCGTACGCTGGCAGAAACACGTCTGGTTCCTCAGTTACAGGAAGAAGACACTCATGGCTGAGAAATTGGCACCCATGCAGGGTAGCAAGGCAGATAAGTTACCTGTTGAGTGCCAGCCTGGTACCCGGATTTTGGGTAAGTTTGTTGTAAATATACTGGAACTGGCGGAGTGATATGTCCCAGGCGGCGTTGAATACACGTACTCAGCAGGAAGAAAAAGCCTTTTCCGGGCGCAGTAATGGCACGCGGCTTGCGGGCATTATCTTCCTGATAGCGGTACTACTGACAATCTTTATCGGCGGCTGGATGGTTGTACGCTGGATGGAAGATGCTCAGCGCTTGCCTCTGTCACGTCTTGTTGTGACGGGTGAGCGCCATTACACACGTAATGACGATATTCGCCAGGCAATACTGGCCCTGGGCGCTCCAGGAACTTTTATGACGCAGGATGTAGACATTATCCAGCAGCAAATTGAACGGCTTCCCTGGATAAAACAGGCCAGTGTCAGAAAACAGTGGCCGGATGAATTGAAGATTCATCTGGTTGAATATGTGCCGATTGCACGCTGGAATGACCAGCACATGATTGATGCACAAGGTAATTCATTCAGTGTACCTGCGGACAGAATGGCAAAACAAGTCTTGCCGGGGCTGTCTGGTCCGGAAGGAAGTGAGGTTGAAGTTCTTGAAGGATACCGGGCAATGAGTGATGTGCTGGCGAAATCCAGGTTTACGTTGAAGGATGCAGCCATGACGGCCAGACGCTCCTGGGTTTTAACCCTGGATAACGGGATTAAACTCAACCTTGGCCGCGGCGATACGATGAAACGCCTGAACCGCTTTATCGAACTTTACCCAGTTCTTTTAAAGCAGGCGCAGACGGACAACAAGCTTATCAGTTATGTTGACCTGCGCTATGACTCAGGTGCTGCGGTGGGTTGGGCTCCGGCCCCGGCTCCCGCTGAAGGAACTAATCAACAACAGAATCAGGCACAGGCAAAACAACAATGATTAAGTCGACGGACAGAAAACTGGTGGTTGGACTGGAGATTGGCACTGCAAAAGTTGCCGCTTTAGTAGGGGAAGTTCTGCCCGACGGAGTGATTAACATTATCGGTGTGGGAAGTTGTCCGTCCCGGGGTATGGATAAAGGGGGCGTTAACGATCTTGAATCTGTGGTTAAGTGCGTACAGCGTGCCATTGATCAGGCTGAGTTAATGGCAGACTGCCAAATATCTTCTGTTTACCTGGCGCTGTCAGGTAAACATATTAGCTGCCAGAACGAAATCGGCATGGTGCCAATTTCAGAAGAGGAAGTGACCCAGGAAGATGTGGAAAATGTAGTGCATACGGCGAAATCTGTTCGTGTAAGAGATGAGCATAGGGTGCTGCATGTCATTCCACAAGAATACGCCATCGACTACCAGGAAGGGATTAAAAACCCGGTTGGTTTATCCGGTGTGCGTATGCAGGCCAAAGTGCACTTGATTACCTGCCACAACGATATGGCGAAAAATATTGTGAAAGCTGTAGAGCGCTGTGGCCTGAAGGTTGACCAACTGATTTTCGCCGGGCTTGCTTCCAGTTACGCGGTGCTGACAGAAGATGAGCGAGAGTTGGGCGTCTGTGTCGTCGATATCGGCGGTGGTACAATGGACATGGCGGTTTACACTGGTGGTGCATTGCGACATACCAGAGTCATTCCCTACGCAGGGAATGTGGTTACCAGTGATATTGCTTACGCTTTTGGTACACCACCCAGCGATGCAGAGGCGATTAAAGTGCGTCATGGTTGTGCATTGGGGTCACTGGTCGGCAAAGATGAAAGTGTTGAGGTACCCAGCGTGGGTGGCAGGCCGCCGCGCAGCCTTCAGCGCCAGACTTTGGCCGAGGTTATCGAACCTCGCTACACCGAATTGTTGAATTTGGTGAATGAAGAGATCCTGCAGTTGCAGGAACAGTTACGTCAGCAAGGTGTCAAACACCACCTGGCTGCAGGGATTGTGCTGACAGGTGGCGCAGCCCAAATGGAAGGTTTGGCCGCGTGTGCCCAACGAGTATTCCATACTCAGGTGCGCATTGGTCAGCCTTTAAATATCACTGGCCTTACCGATTATGCTCAGGAGCCGTATTATTCAACCGCAGTTGGGTTATTACATTACGGCAAGGAATCGCATTTAACCGGTGAGACTGAAGTGGAAAAGCACACATCAGTCACTTCGTGGTTTAAACGAATTAATAGCTGGCTGAGAAAAGAGTTTTAATTTTATTAAGAGACTATGACAATAAGTAGTCTCAGGCGACAGGCACAAAACGGAGAGAAACTATGTTTGAACCTATGGAACTGACCAATGACGCGGTGATTAAAGTCATCGGCGTCGGTGGCGGCGGCGGTAATGCCGTAGAACACATGGTGCGCGAACGCATTGAAGGCGTTGAATTTTTTGCCGTCAATACTGATGCGCAGGCATTGCGTAAAACAGCTGTTGGCCAGACGATTCAGATCGGTAGTGGTATCACTAAAGGTCTGGGGGCTGGCGCAAATCCGGAAGTAGGCCGTAATGCTGCGGAAGAAGACCGTGAAGCATTACGTTCCGCACTGGAAGGTGCTGACATGGTCTTTATCGCAGCCGGTATGGGCGGCGGTACGGGGACTGGTGCAGCACCCGTTGTGGCTGAAGTTGCAAAAGATTTAGGTATTCTGACTGTTGCTGTGGTGACCAAGCCTTTTAATTTTGAAGGCAAAAAGCGCATGGCATTTGCGGAGCAGGGTATCACTGAACTGTCCAAGCATGTCGATTCATTGATTACAATTCCGAACGACAAACTGCTGAAAGTGCTTGGCCGCGGTATCTCTTTGCTGGATGCCTTTGGTGCGGCGAACGATGTCCTTAAAGGTGCAGTACAGGGGATTGCTGAACTGATCACCCGCCCAGGTCTGATGAACGTCGACTTTGCTGACGTGCGTACTGTAATGTCAGAAATGGGTTATGCCATGATGGGCTCGGGTGTCGCGACAGGCGAAGACCGTGCTGAAGAAGCCGCTGAAATGGCTATTTCCAGCCCGCTGTTGGAAGATATCGACCTGTCTGGTGCGCGTGGCGTACTGGTTAACATCACTGCTGGCTTTGACCTGCGTCTGGATGAGTTCGAAACCGTGGGTAATACTATCCGTGCTTTCGCGTCTGACAATGCTACAGTGGTTATCGGTACCTCTCTGGATCCAGAAATGAACGATGAACTGCGTGTAACGGTTGTTGCCACCGGGATTGGTATGGACAAGCGTCCAGAAATCACGCTGGTAACCAACAAGCAACAGCAGCAGCCGGTTATGGGTTACCAGAGTGGTATGACCCAACTGCAGCCAGAGCAGAAAAATGTGGCGAAGGTCGTGAACGATACGGCTTCCCAGAGCAATAAAGAGCCCGATTATCTGGATATTCCAGCCTTCCTGCGTAAGCAGGCAGACTAAGAATTAGCCGGAATTTGGGTATCTCAGCTCTTTATGCTACTATGACTCGCCGATAGTGATGTACACTTTCGGTCGGATCAGTAACAGGCGAGATAATGCGATGATCAAACAAAGGACATTAAAACGTATTGTTCAGGCGACGGGTGTCGGTTTGCATACCGGCAAAAAAGTCACGCTGACGTTACGCCCTGCGCCGGCTAACACCGGGGTCATCTATCGTCGTACCGACTTGAATCCACCGGTAGATTTCCCGGCTGATGCCAAATCTGTGCGTGATACCATGCTCTGTACGTGCCTGGTGAATGAGCATGACGTGCGGATATCAACCGTGGAGCACCTGAACGCAGCTCTGGCTGGTTTAGGCATCGACAATATTATTGTTGAAGTGGATGCGCCAGAAATTCCAATTATGGATGGCAGTGCTGCTCCCTTCGTTTATCTGTTGATGGACGCAGGTGTTGACGAGCTGAATGTCGCGAAGAAATTCGTGCGCATTAAAGATGTCGTCCGGGTTGAGGATGGTGATAAATGGGCAGAGTTCAGACCGCATAATGGTTTTACTCTGGATTTCACCATTGATTTTAATCACCCGGCGATTGATGCCAGCACTCAGCGTTACAGCATGAACTTCTCGGCAGATGCGTTTATGCGCCAAATCAGCCGGGCACGTACTTTCGGTTTTATGCGTGACATCGAATATCTTCAGTCGCGTGGTTTGTGTCTTGGTGGTAGTTTTGATTGTGCTATCGTCGTGGATGACTACCGTGTGCTGAATGAAGATGGTCTGCGTTTTGAAGACGAGTTTGTGCGTCACAAAATGCTGGATGCCATTGGTGACCTGTTTATGTGTGGTCACAATATTATCGGTGCGTTTACCGCGTATAAATCTGGCCATGCGCTGAATAACAAACTGTTGCAGGCTGTGCTTGCTAAACAAGAAGCGTGGGAATACGTGACCTTCGAAGACGAAGCTGAACTGCCACTGGCTTTCAAGGCACCGTCGACAGTCCTGGCATAAGGGCAAGATACATTTAAAACGACTGGTTAATCAGGCACTCTCTCCGGCCTGGTGACCCAGTCGTTTTTTATTTTTGTAACACGACAGCTATTTCCTCTTTTCTGCTTCTGTTTTTTCATTTAATTGGTTTGTTCGCTCATTTGTTACGCGTTTTTTCGGGGTTCATCGCAGGGATTAAGCTGATGAATGGCGCGTTTGGTGATACTATTTGGTCGCTAAAATGTGGCTTGTCAGTTTGTATAGCCAAAATGATTCAATTCCTTTGGTGAAATAGAGTGTCCGGTATATTTGCGCGTTGGCGACAATTAGGTAGACGATATTTCTGGCCCCATCTGCTGTTAGGGATGGTTGCGGCCAGTTTTGGGCTACCTGTTTTAGCGAGCAGTAACGCCGGAGCCACTACTCCAGCAGAAACCGCAGCGAACTATAATCGTTTTAATCCCGCACTCTCGTTAGCGCAATTGCAGGAGAGCAACCGCCGCCAGTCAACATTTAGTGTCGATTACTGGCACCAGCATGCTATTCGTACTGTTATCCGTCATCTGACTTTTGTTATGGCACCTCAGGTGATGGCAGGCGCTTCGGTGCCCAATGAATCGCCACTGGAAAAACAGCACATTGCATTGCTTGATACGCTTAGTGCGCTGCTTACTCAGGAAAGTAAACCACCGTCGGTTGTACGCCAGGAGCCCTGGCCTGCAATGGCACCCTCACTCTCCTTTACCTTTACGAACTGGCTGGGCACTGCTCAGGGGATTCGTGCAGGCCCGCAAGCTCGCTGCTGATAAACACCACTACTCTTATCATTTTGTTTTATCGCTCAGCGAAGCGTTTGGGAATTTATTATGTTAGTCAAACTATTAACTAAAGTATTCGGAAGCCGTAACGACCGTACGTTGCGTCGTATGCGTAAACTTGTTACGCAAATTAATGCCATGGAGCCGGCAATTGAAAAATTGTCAGATGATGAACTCAAAGGCAAAACAGGCGAGTTCCGTGCGCGTCTCGAGAAAGGCGACTCACTGGAAAGTATCCTGCCTGAAGCGTTCGCTGTAGTTCGTGAAGCCAGTAAACGCGTGTTTGGTATGCGCCATTTCGATGTTCAGTTGCTTGGCGGTATGGTGCTCAATGAGCGCTGCATTGCGGAAATGCGTACTGGTGAAGGTAAAACACTGACTGCGACATTACCGGCCTATCTGAATGCACTGAGCGGTAAAGGTGTTCATGTGGTAACGGTGAACGATTATCTCGCCCAGCGTGATGCTGAAAATAACCGCCCATTGTTTGAATTCCTGGGCCTGAGTGTGGGTATTAACCTGCCAGGTATGCCCGCGCCGGCGAAGCGTGAAGCTTATGCGGCGGATATTACTTACGGCACCAACAATGAGTACGGGTTCGATTACCTGCGTGACAACATGGCATTCAGCCCGGAAGAGCGCGTACAACGTAAACTGCATTATGCACTGGTGGATGAAGTTGACTCCATTCTTATCGATGAAGCTCGTACGCCATTAATCATTTCTGGTCCGGCAGAAGACAGCTCGGAAATGTACCGCCGGGTGAACACTATCATTCCTCATCTGGTTCGCCAGGAAAAAGAAGATTCCGATACGTTCCAGGGGGAAGGTCACTTCTCTGTAGATGAAAAAGCACGTCAGGTTAACCTGACTGAACGTGGCCTGGTACTGATAGAAGAGTTACTGGTCCAGGAAGGCATTATGGAAGAAGGTGAATCGCTGTATTCACCGGGCAATATTATGCTGATGCACCACGTAACAGCGGCACTACGTGCACATGCTTTGTTTACCCGCGATGTTGATTACATTGTGAAAGACGGTGAAGTCATCATTGTTGATGAACATACAGGCCGTACTATGCAGGGCCGCCGTTGGTCTGATGGTCTTCACCAGGCTGTGGAAGCAAAAGAAGGTGTTGATATTCAAAATGAAAACCAGACTCTGGCTTCCATTACCTTCCAGAACTACTTCCGCTTGTACGAAAAACTTGCGGGTATGACGGGCACGGCAGATACCGAAGCCTTCGAGTTCAGCTCAATCTATAAACTGGATACTGTCGTCGTGCCAACCAACCGGCCAATGGTTCGTAAAGACATGGCTGACCTGGTCTACATGACCGAAGCAGAGAAAATTGCCGCGATCATCGAAGATATTCGTGAACGTACTGCGAAAGGTCAGCCAGTTCTGGTTGGTACTATCTCCATTGAAAAATCTGAGCTGGTTGCGCAAGAACTGACGAAAGCAGGCATAAAACACAATGTACTGAATGCGAAGTTCCATGCACGCGAAGCAGATATTGTTGCTCAGGCCGGTTATCCGGGGTCTGTTACCATCGCCACCAACATGGCTGGGCGTGGTACCGATATTATGTTGGGTGGTAGCTGGCAGGCTGAATTGGCGGAGCTTGAAGCACCAACTGATGAGCAAATAGCTGAAATCAAAAGCAACTGGCAGCAACGCCACGATGCCGTATTGGCATCCGGTGGTCTGCATATTATTGGTACTGAACGCCATGAATCGCGACGTATTGATAACCAGTTGCGTGGCCGTTCAGGCCGTCAGGGTGATCCTGGTTCATCGCGTTTCTATTTGTCAATGGAAGATGCCCTGATGCGTATTTTCGCATCAGACCGTGTCTCTAACATGATGCGTAAGCTGGGGATGAAACCGGGCGAAGCCATTGAGCACCCCTGGGTAACTAAAGCCATCGCCAATGCGCAGCGTAAAGTGGAAAGCCGCAACTTTGATATTCGTAAGCAATTGCTGGAATATGATGATGTAGCGAACGATCAGCGCCGTGCAATTTATACTCAGCGTAATGAATTGCTGGATGCCAGTGATGTCAGCGAAACAATCAACAGCATTCGTGAAGATGTGTTTAAGACTACGATTGATGCTCATATTCCGCCTCAGTCTCTGGAAGAGATGTGGGATATTCCAGGTTTGGAAGAGCGCCTGAAAAATGATTTCGATCTCGAAATGCCAATTTCTGAGTGGCTGGATAAAGAGCCTGAACTGCACGAAGAAACATTGCGTGAACGTATTCTGCAGATGGCTGTTGAAGTCTATCAGCGTAAAGAAGAAATTGTTGGCACCGAGATGATGCGCAATTTCGAAAAAGGTGTGATGCTGCAGACGCTGGACAGCCTGTGGAAAGAGCACCTTGCTGCCATGGATTACCTGCGTCAGGGGATTCACTTGCGCGGCTATGCGCAAAAAGATCCTAAGCAAGAGTATAAACGTGAATCTTTCTCTATGTTCGCGGCTATGCTGGAGTCACTGAAGTACGAAGTAATCAGTACGCTGAGCAAAGTTCAGGTGCGTTTACCTGAGGAAGTTGAAGCCATGGAACAGCAACGCCGTGAAGAAGCTGAACGTTTGGCGCAAATGCAGCAACTGAGCCATCAAAGTGATGATCTCCAGGCCGCGCAGTCTCTGGCTGAACAAACAGGTGATCGTAAAGTAGGGCGTAATGATCCTTGTCCTTGTGGTTCAGGCAAAAAATATAAGCAATGCCATGGTCGCCTGAGCTAAGACAGGTACATGCTGTTGGTTAAATTTTAACGGTAATTAATCGGGCCAGGGGGAAACCTCTGGCCTGGTCATATCCGGGGCACAGAAGACTGCGCCTCTTTTTCAGGAGCTTCCCCATGAAACGATTTGAGATAGCGGTTGGGATCATTCGTAATCAGAATGCAGAGATTTTTCTGGCGCAACGAAGTGCTGGCTCGCATATGGCGAATATGTGGGAGTTTCCCGGTGGGAAAATTGAACAAGGAGAAACCCCGGAACAGGCACTGGAACGGGAGTTAATGGAGGAAGTTGGAATTACACCCACAGGCTTCTCATTATTTGAAAAACAGGAACACCAGTTCCCTGACCGGCATGTCAGCCTTTGGTTTTTCCTTGTTGAGCAGTGGGATGGCGAACCCTGGGGAAAAGAAGGCCAACCTTCTCGTTGGGTGGCTCAACAGGCGCTGGAGCCGGAACAATTTCCGCCAGCTAATGCGCCTGTTATCGCAAAACTGCAGCAAACTGCTTAGTCCTGCTTTTCACTCCACTCATCGCTGTCAGATAAGGTGTTTTGGCTGGGGATGCGTTTCTCTTCTGCGGCCCACTCACCTAAATCAATCAACTGGCAGCGTTTTGAACAAAATGGCCGCCATGGGCTTTGCTCATTCCAGATAACGGTTTTGCCACAAGTTGGGCAGTTCACTTCTGTTGTTTCAGACATCATACTTCCTTAGCAACAAGCCAAATTGAAATCAATCCGCTCCGGTATTACCCCATGTTCACTATCCAGAGGCAGGAAACGAATGGCAAAACGGCTTTTATGACCGGACACTTGCGGATAGATAGCATCCTCAAGATTCATCTCGAGACGTAACAAATCGGCATCATCGCCATTGTCCTGATAAAACCCATTGAGGCTGGTTTGTTTACGAAAAGGTGAGGAGTGGCGAATCAGATCAAGGATCAAGGCAAGCGTTTCGCGCAGCGATTCAAGGCTGGCTAACCAGTGATTTACCAGATTGTTGCGTGCGCTTTCGCTGGCATTTAGCCAGACATGCAACGTTGGCAGGTCAAAACTACAGCAGCCACCGGGAATGCTTAAACGCTGGCGGACCAGACTTATCAGCTTATCTTCGCGCAATACTTGCCCCAGGCGTGAGCCTGCCATCAGGCTGGAACCTGTATTCCTTAGCTGTTCTTTTAGTGATGTGATGCGTTGCATGTCAACCCCAGGTACTTCCACCCATGCCTGAAGTTTACGCTGCTGGCGTTCCAGTTCTTTAAGTAACTCTGTTCGAATATCACCGCGTTCAAAAATATCCAGCAGGTCACTAATATTTCTTAAAAAATAGAGTGCGGAAGGGTAATCATTTAAAGGGAGCTGAGAAGAAAGTTGTTGTAGCAAAAACTCTATACGCAGCCATGTGCGCATTTTCTCGCTCAGGGGATGTTCAAAAAGTATTTGCGAGCTCATTCTTCCTCATTCCTGTCTGACGGACTGCATAGCCAGCGCCATGTATAGTTGGTGCAGGCGGGCCACATCGCGAGTTAATGTTTGTGGTAAACCATCATTATTAATAATGTCATCCGCGACAGCAAGACGCGCCTCCCGGCTTACCTGTGCTGAGATAATGTGTTGCGCAAGTTCTCGGCTGACATTATCTCGCACCATGGTTCTCTTAATCTGAGTTTCAGTACTGACATCAACAACCAATACGCGGTCAGCTTGTCGCTGAAGTTGGTTTTCAACCAGCAAAGGTACGACCCACAAGACATAAGGCGATGATGCCTGAGCAATAGCTTGCTGTGTCCGTTGGTGAATTAATGGATGTAATAAGGCATTAAGCCACTGCTTTTCTTTGGTATCAGTAAAAATACGTTCACGCAGTGCTGTGCGGTTGAGTGAGCCTTCGGGGCTGATTATCTGTTCGCCAAAATGCTCAGCAATTTTTTGCAGGGCCGGTTGGTCCGGCGCCACAACTTCTCTGGCGATAATGTCTGCATCAACTAGCGATACACCATGGTTGGCAAACAGCGCAGCAACAGTACTTTTGCCACTGCCAATCCCTCCGGTAAGCGCAACAGTGAAGACCATAACCAACGAAACCCCGATGTAATGAGTGTGCTTATAACAAAAGAAAAATGCCTTTTCCCTTGCGAAACCATGTCAGAGCTCAAAATTACCGCCATTTTTGCACAACATGGCAACGGTACCTGAAAATATCCGCCAACAGCACACCGTCCCCAGTGGCTGATTTAATCATACTTTCGAAAAAAGTGAGCAATACATAGCCGAAAATAAGTTTTTTATATAGGTTATCTTTAACGCCATTCTGACGTTAAATTTATAGGATTGTAGCGTAAAAAAGTCGCTTTTCGCAGTCTTGCGCTGCCTTTATTAGTGCGTAAGATAACGTCACTGGAGCTGGCAGTTGTATCGCCTCTTACCCTTTATTACATCGCCACGACCAGGAAAATCGCAAATGCGTATTGAAGAAGATATCAAGTTAGGTTTTAAAGACGTACTTATCCGCCCAAAACGTTCCACACTGAAAAGCCGCTCTGATGTAGAACTTGAACGCCAGTATACTTTTAAACATTCTGGTGTGAACTGGGCTGGCGTTCCTGTTATTGCTGCAAATATGGATACCGTGGGTACCTTCAGTATGGCGGGTGCTCTGGCTGCGTTTGATATTTTGACAGCAGTCCATAAACATTATTCTGTTGAAGACTGGCGCCAGTTTGTTGAGCAAGCTCCGGTTACTGTGCTGCGCCATGTTATGGTGTCTACAGGGACATCGGCCGCTGATTTTGAAAAGACTAAACAGATTCTGGCACTGAGCCCGTCTCTGGTTTTTGTCTGTATCGATGTCGCCAATGGCTACTCAGAACACTTCGTTCAGTTTGTGGCAAAAGCGCGTGAAGCATGGCCTGATAAAGTTATTTGTGCCGGGAATGTGGTAACGGGTGAAATGTGTGAAGAGCTGATCCTGTCAGGTGCGGATATTGTGAAAGTCGGCATTGGACCTGGTTCTGTCTGTACCACTCGTGTAAAAACCGGGGTCGGTTACCCACAGTTGTCCGCAGTCATTGAGTGTGCTGATGCCGCTCATGGCCTTGGTGGGCAAATCGTGAGCGATGGTGGTTGTACAGTACCTGGTGACGTGGCCAAAGCTTTTGGCGGCGGCGCTGATTTTGTCATGCTTGGCGGTATGCTGGCAGGCCATGAAGAGAGTGGTGGCACTGTAGTTGAAGAAAATGGTGAGAAATTTATGCTGTTCTATGGCATGAGTTCTGCCTCTGCTATGAACCGCCATGTTGGTGGTGTGGCAGAATACCGTGCTGCAGAAGGCAAAACCGTGAAGCTTCCTTTGCGTGGGCCGGTTGAAAACACCGCGCGGGATATTCTGGGGGGGTTACGTTCAGCCTGTACCTATGTCGGGGCTTCCCGCCTGAAAGAATTGACTAAACGCACAACATTCATTCGTGTGCAGGAGCAGGAAAACCGGGTGTTCAACAGCCTGTAATAGTTTCCCATCCTATTTACAGGGTAAGTTGGACTTACCCTGTTTCTCTTCTCTCTATTAAACAACGATAATCAACCCGCTCCCATAGCTTCCCCCAGCCCAAAAATAGGCAAATACATCGCCAGCACAAGCAAACCGGTTATCAGCCCGGTAATTACCATTAACAAAGGCTCCATTAGTTGAGTTAACTGGCTGGCCTGTAGTTGCGTATTTTCCCTGTGCCAGTCGGCAAGCTTCTCCAGCATGGTATCCAGTGCACCGGATTGTTCCCCGGTTGTAACCAGCTGGTAGCAGAGAGGTGTAAAACAATCATGCTGGCGCATGGCTTCACCCAGAGTTATACCCTGAGTGACATCCGTCGAGAGCTGTGCCATAACCTGTTGCCAGTGGCTGGCAGCAGGGAGTGTTTCTTTAACAAGCTGTAACCCTTGTAGAATATTTACACCTGATTGTTGCGTCAGGGCGAGCATCATAAAAATTTGGCTACGCATCAGTGCGCCATACAGGCGATTCATTACAGGGGCACGTTGTAACAGGTATTGGGTAAATTTGCGCCTTAAATTCCGGCCAGGTCCAACCACCAGAATGATCACAGTGGTCACGGTAAAAGCCAGTATGTATATATGCCGGGTAAGCCATGCGGAAACAGACATCAAAATACGCGTCACCGCTGGTAGGGGGGTATTAAATGTCTGGTAGATATCCGCGAAAGTTGGCAGAACAAACAGTAACATGCCCAGTGTAACGGCCAATGCCATACTCAGTGTCAGTAGCGGGTAGCGTAGTGCTTTCGATACAGTGCGTTGCAGGGCGCGCTGTTGTTCTTGTTGCTCCGACAGATGTGCAAAGCATAAATCAAGTTTCCCGGTCATCTCACCTGTGCGGCTCAGGGCAACAAACAGAGGAGGAAAAAGCGCTGGCCAGCTTTGTACAATGGACGAAAAAGTTTCTCCTTCGTTGAGCCGCAGTGTGATTTGTTGCAAGACAGCCTGCCAAAGCGGAGAAGCATGTTGCTGACCGAGTAACACCAGTGCATCAGGCAGGCTGACACCCGCTTTGAGCAATGCCGATAACTGTTGCAAAAAGTGGATTCGGTGGTCCATATGGCGGTGCTGACTTTCATATGCCCGTTCCCGTTGAATACGCACCGGGAATAACGCCCGGCTACAAAGCCAGGTCATGATATCAATTTTTCCCACAGCAAAACTGATGCCGGATTGCGGGTTACCTTTTATATCAAGTGCGGACCAGCGCCAAAGCGATAATTTAGTTGTCATGAGGTAATCCCAACACCCGGTACAGTTCATTCACTGTGGTTTCCCCGCGGCTGACAGCCTGGCAGCCATGTTCGAAAAGTGCTATGCAACCTTGTTGCCTGGCGAGTTCAGCAATTTGTGTGGCTGTATCTCCACGTAACAAAGCATCATGAATTTCCGGTGTGATAGCCAGCACTTCAAACAGCGCTACCCGCCCATAGAACCCGCTGTAGCACCGCTCGCAACCAACAGGTTCCCAGTCAGGTAAAGGTAACCGGCTCACAGTTCGTGGCAGAACCAGTGGTTTCGGCTGTTGTTTCCGGCAATGTGGACACAACTTTCTGACCAGACGTTGGGCAATAACCAGTTTGAGTGCTGAGGCAATCATCCAGCGGGCAATGCCCATTTGTTCAAGACGAATGAGTGTATCGGTTGTGGAATTGGTATGTAGTGTGGATAACACCAAATGCCCTGTTTGCGCGGCCTTAATGGCAATTTCGGCTGTTTCATTGTCACGGATCTCTCCTACCATAATGACGTCCGGATCCTGGCGTAATAGCGCCCGCAATACTCGCTGGAATGTTAAACCCGCTTTCGGGTTCACCTGTGCCTGGTTCAACCCACTAAGCGGAATTTCTATTGGGTCTTCAACGCTGCTGATATTAATATCCGGCTGATTAAGGGCATTCAGAGCGCTATACAGGGATACTGTTTTCCCGCTTCCGGTAGGGCCTGTTACCAGAATCAACCCTTGTGGCGCATTGAGTGCATTTTTAAATTCATCCAGTTGCCGTGGAGCAAGGCCAAGTGCATCAAGTGAGAGTTGCTCATCCTGCTTATGTAAAACCCGTAAGACGATTTTTTCTCCAGCCCGGCATGGCAGAGTCGCCAGGCGAAATGAAATATTCCCGGGAAGATCCGGAAGTGTAAATTGCCCGTCCTGGGGAAGCCGTTTTTCTGCAATATCCATATCGCCGAGTACTTTCAACCGGGCCACAAGAGCCGGGTAAGCATCAGCATTCCCCTGGTGCTGAATGTGTAATACGCCATCAATGCGAAAACGCACACGGAACAGTGGCGTATCTGGCTCAAAATGGATATCTGAGGCCCGCTGGTTTAACGCCTGTTGCAATATCTGTTCGAGATGGACAACGGTGTTACTTGCTGATCCTGGTGTGGGTACGTTAGGCTGTGTTGCCTGGAGTTGTGCCCGGTGCCGTTCTATTTGTGCGGGTGACCAGTGCTCAACAACGACCTTTTTGTGGGAAAGAAAGCGCAGTGAGCTAAGCAATTCATCAGGGGCGTTGTTTGCAACTGCAATGACAATCTCCGGGTCATGCCGCAGAAGCAGGGCGTGATGGCGGGCACACAAGGCAAACAGTTTTTCATTGCTCATGTTTTCTTCCTCCTGCTTACTCGTCAGCAAAGCGGAAAATGTCATTACATGCCTGCTCAAGGCTTGTATTACCAGACGCTGAACAGGTTTTGCGCCAGCCGGTGATACCCTGGTTGTCATCCCATTGAGGTAGCAGTGTTAATGAGAGCCCGTTGAGGCTGTCCTGCCCGCTAAGCTGAATACTCCCTGCAGTAACGGAAAGGCTGGAGATATACCTTGAGGTCCGTGAAGCTGGAATTCCGTGGCTATCGGCATGGCAGGATGTAATGCCACCGCGCTCAATAGCACAAAGTTCGACTGCGCTGCGGTAAGGTAATACATTTTGTAAGACGTCGGTTAATGCCGCTTTACGTAAGTAGTTTTGATATGCGGGAATAGCGGTTGCACTGAGAATGGCGATGATGCCAACTACTACCATTAATTCAATCAGGGTGAAGCCACGTTGCCTGTGCATGGTTGTCTCCTTTGGTATAACGGAGCACGACTATGGCAGGTTACGAAATATGCTTCGACAGGCTGTTTTTGATTCTGGAATTTCTGTTCCGGAGTGAATATGTATACTGAAACGAGTGCGAAATAAATGCGAGGATGCCCGAGAATACGGGCAGAGTAGCTGCCCGTAACGGAATAACGGAGAAAGCGTTATCTAAGCGTTTAGCGAAAGCGCATAGACAGATCCAGTGCGCGAATGTGTTTAGTCAGGGCTCCTACTGAAATAAAATCCACACCGGTTTCAGCACAGGCTCTCAGTGTCTCCAGAGTCACGTTGCCAGACACTTCCAACTGGGCATTGCCCTGGGTTATCCCCACCGCTTTACGCATCATATCGGTATCAAAGTTATCCAGCATGATGATATCTGCACCTGCCCGTAAGGCATCCTGCAACTCTTCAAGGTTTTCAACTTCGACTTCAATAGGAACATCTGGGTGGATCCAACTGGCTTTTTCGATTGCCTGGCGAACAGAGCCTGCGGCAATAATATGGTTTTCCTTGATCAGGAAGGCATCGGACAGCCCCAGTCTGTGGTTGCTACCACCACCGCACAGTACAGCATATTTCAGTGCTGTGCGCAGTCCAGGGACGGTTTTGCGAGTATCCAGTAACTGGGTATGCGTACCGGCCAGTTGTGTTACATAACGGTGTACCTCACTGGCGACACCTGAAAGCGTCTGAACAAAATTCAGTGCGGTACGTTCACCCGTCAGTAGTATACGTGAAGTGCCTGTCAGCTCGAATAATGGTTGGTTTGCCGTAATTTCATCGCCATCATTGACATGCCATTTAACCTGTACGCGGCCGCCAAGCTGGATGAACACTTCTTCAACCCAACGTTTGCCACAAAAAATACCGTCTTCTCGGGTGATAACAACAGCATGGGATGTACTTTCCGGTGGAAGTAATTGCGCGGTAATATCGTTATTGGCATCAATGTCACCGCCAAGGTCTTCTTTTAATGCAACGGAAACCGTACCGGGAATATCGGTATTAATCCGCTCCAACAGTGCTTCACGTCGGTGGTCTGGGTTATAACGGCGTGGTGGCATTATTAACTCCGAAATGGCTGATATAAATTGGAAACATGCTACTCTGAAGCGACCTTTAGTACCACAGCAAGGAGAACCATAATGAAGCTTCAGGATGGCTGGTTAAGCGACGCAAGGCATGCACCTTCACCGCATTGTGATGAGCGCCCGGAAGGTGAATCGCCTTCATTGCTGGTTGTACATAATATCAGTTTACCACCCGGTGAATTTGGTGGCCCGTGGATTGATGCTTTGTTTGCCGGTACGCTGGATGCCAGGGCCCACCCTTATTTTGAAGGGATTGCCCACTTGCGTGTGTCGGCGCATTGCCTGATTCGCCGTGATGGTGAAGTGGTTCAGTATGTCCCCTTTAATAAGCGTGCCTGGCATGCTGGTGTTTCTTCCTGGCAGGGGCGGGAAAAATGTAATGATTTTTCTATCGGGATTGAACTGGAAGGCACCGATGTCCTGCCATACACCGATGCTCAATATCAGCGCCTGGCTGAGATAACACGCGTTTTGATGGTGGTCTGGCCGGCTATTGCCAAAAATATGGCAGGGCATTGTGATATAGCACCTTCCAGAAAAACTGACCCCGGCGGCGTTTTTGACTGGCCGCGCTTTCGTGCACTGGTTTCAGTTTCTGGTAAGGAGAGGGTATGACACTATTTACCTTATTGTTAGTGTTAATTTCAGAACGTTTATTTAAGTTTGGGGAACACTGGCAATTGGAAAGCCGCCTGGAAGTTATCTTCCGCCGAACGCGCTATTTTTCTATGGGTTACACGCTGATGCTGTCTGTTGCCGCGATGGTATTTATTGCAGCGTGTCTGTATTTGTTAAAAGGGATTTTGTTCAATGTCCCGCTATTGGTGTTTTGGATCCTGGTTGGCGTTTTGTGCATTGGAGCCGGAAAGGTACGACTGCACTATCATTCCTATCTTAAAGCTGCCAGCCGTGGAGATTCCCGTGCCTGCGATGAGATGGTGGCTGAGTTAACCATGATCCATGGTGTTCCGCCAGGTTGTGATGACCGTGAGTTTTTACGTGAGTTACAAAATGCCCTGCTATGGATTAATTATCGCTACTACCTGGCACCACTATTCTGGTTTGTTGTAGGGGGAAGCTTTGGGCCGGTTACTTTAGTCGGGTATGCAGTCCTCAGGGCGTGGCAAACATGGCTTGCTCGTCACCATACACCTCATCAGCGGTTACATGCGGGTATTGATGCCATTTTGCACGTTCTGGATTGGGTGCCGGTCAGGTTGGTTGGGCTGGCTTATGCATTACTGGGGCATGGTGAAAAAGCGCTGCCAGCCTGGTTTGCAACGTTGGGTGACCGTGGTACATCACAGTACCAGGTGCTGACGCAACTGGCTCAATTTTCTCTGGCGCGTGAGCCACATTCAGATAAAGTCAGAACTCCGAAAGCTGCCGTATCCATGGCGAAGAAGACCGCGTTGGTGGTTGTTGTGGTGGTAGCTTTATTAACAATTTACGGCGCACTGGTTTAAGTACGCCGTTTTTTGCCGTTACGGGTGGTCTGCGGGGGGGATGCCAAAGTCTGGCATGCCATCGGGACTCCACTCAATCAATTTCACCCGGGTGTGGCGGCCAGGGTCATAAAGCGGGTCGCCCTCTATTTCAGTGTAGTTGCGTGCGTGGTAAACCAGCACATCCTGGCCGTCCGGTGTAGTGGTGAAGCTGTTATGGCCGGGGCCAAACTGGCGGTTGGTTTCACAGGTGGTAAATACCGGGTGAGGGGATTTATGCCAGCTTTTCGGGTCAAGAAGGTTGGCGTCTTTATTGGCCCATAATAAGCCCATACAGTAATTTTCATCAGTGGCGCTGGCGGAGTAAGTAATGAAAATACGCTCTCCGTGAAAAATAACCGCAGGCCCTTCATTCACCAGAAACCCCCGGCACTCCCAGTCAAATTCAGGCTTACTCAGCATGACTGCTTCCCCCTTAAGGGTCCACGGATTTGCCATTTCACTTAAATACAAATTGGAGTTACCTGGAATATCGGGGGCTTTTTGTGCCCACAGGTACCACTGCTTACCCTGATGTGAAAAGGTTGTGGCGTCAAGGCAGAAGGTATCGAACTGTGTGATTAACTGCCCCTTTTCAACCCAGGTACCGGTTAGTGGGCAGTCATCAGCACATTCGAGCACATACATACGGTGCTGGAACATGTTATCGCGCAATGCTTTGGTATGTGCAGCGGCATAATAGATATACCACTTGCCAGCTATACGGTGGAGTTCCGGAGCCCAGATCAGCTCACTCATCGGGCCAGTATCGGGTTTGCGCCAGACAACCACGCTCTCAGCCTGGGCCAGTTCTGTAATTGACGAAGCCCGGCGAATCTCCAGCCTGTCATACTCAGGAACGGAGGCAATAAAATAGTACTCTGAACCTTCATGCAAAATAAAAGGGTCTGCACGCTGTTCAATTAGTGGATTCGGCCATTGCAACATAACGTCTTTCCTTATCGTTTCGTTTGGCTCTCAAACAGGTTTTTCAAGGTGCTTGCTGGCGGCTTTGCCAATGGGGGATACAGCGGTTTCGTTTTCTTGTGTACCTTCCTGGTAGTCAACCAGTTCCTGGTAGTTCTTACGGCGTTTTTCCAGGTCAATCTGAATTTGCTTCATGGTTTCACGGTCAACTTTTAGCAGGCGGACAACTCCGGCTGTGATTAAATAACCCACACCTGGAATGACTGTGAACAGTAACATAATGCCATTTATGGCACTGGCGGGCTGCTGCTTCAGGGATGCGTCATAGCCATACCAGGATAGCAAGAAACCACACATAGAACCGGCTATTGCCAGGCCTAACTTCAGGAAAAACAGATTGCCAGAGAAGCTAATTCCAGTAATACGTTTACCTGTTTTCCATTCGCCGTAATCGTCGACGTCTGCCATCAGTGACCAGTGAAGCGGAGATGGAATCTGGTGCAGGATATTAAGCAGGAAGTACATGACGATGATAAGCACAGTGGCATGGGGATCGAGGAAATAGAACCCGCTGGAGAAGATCGCCAGCACAATATTGGTCCAGAAGAAGACTTTCAACTTACACCATTTATCAGTCAATACCTTGGCGAGTGTACTGCCAAACATCATGCCGATAACACCAAGGCTGATAAACATCGTGGCAAAACCGGTACTTTGTTGCATAACCCAGGTGACGTAATACATGGTGGCTGCCATGCGAATAAAACCGGGGCAGACATTGCACAATGTCAGCAGCAAAATACGCACCCACTGGTCGTTCTTCCACACATCACGCAAGTCAGATTTCAGGTCGTCGTTTGTGGGGACGGCAGGACGAATACGCTCGCGCACGGTTGAGAAGCAATACAGGAACATCAATAGCGCGATGATAGCCAGGGTGCCCATCGCCATCTGGTAGCCTTTCGCTTTATCTGCACCACCATACCATTCAGCCAGAGGGAGCAGTGACAGGGACAGAATTAACGTGGCTATTCCTACCATAACAAAGCGGTAAGACTGGCAGGAAACCCGCTCATGAGGATCATTAGTGATGACACCGCCCAGTGAGCAATAGGGGATATTGATAGCAGTATAAGTCAGCGACATCAGAAAATAGGTGATAAACGCATAGATAACCTTGCTGTTATAGCTCCACTCCGGCGTGGTGAACATCAGTACGCTGAAGAGTACATAAGGCAGTGAAATCCAGAGTAGCCATGGACGAAAACGACCCCAACGGCTTTTTGTCCGGTCAGCAATGGCTCCCATAATGGGGTCGGTTACCGCGTCAACTACACGCACTGAGAGAAGTAGAGTCCCCACCAGTGCGGGAGCAAGACCGAATATATCGGTGTAAAAAAAGTTTAAAAACAGCATGATTGCACCGCCGATGATATTACAACCGGCATCTCCCATCCCGTAGCCTATCTTTTCCTTTACTGTTAATTTATTACTTTGCATCTGCCTCACTCCATTCAGAAGATATGGACAGAATTATTGGTGCTAAAGTGAAATTTTTCGCAGCAAGAATCAACCGCAGAAATGGACAATCATGTCATCGGGTAGTAAGTGTGAAGGGGGTAACAATATTCTGCACCCGCAAAATACGGGCGCAGAGGGAAGGACAAATCAGTGGGTTTTCACAGCGTCGCGGCTTTTCTGCTTACACATATAACCCACACCGAGGACCGCAATCCAGACAGGAATCAGGTAAACAGAAATTGCCATACCAGGAGTGATTAACATGATAACCAGCACTGCAGCCATGAACAGCAGGCAAACCCAGTTGCCCAATGGGTAGAGCAGCGCTGGAAAGCGCGTAGTCACGCCTTGCTGTTGCTTGGTCCGGCGGAATTTCATGTGCGCCAGGCTAATCATTGCCCAGTTGATAACCAGAGCAGAAACCACCAGAGCCATTAGCATACCGAAAGCCGATTCCGGCGCCAGGTAGTTAATCAGTACACAGAGTGCCGTTACCACTGCCGAAACGATGATGGTGTTTACTGGTACACCACGTTTATCCACAGTAAGGAGTGCTTTCGGCGCGTTACCTTGCTGGGCCAGCCCGAACAACATGCGGCTGTTACAGTATACACAGCTGTTATATACAGACAGAGCGGCGGTCAGCACCACGACATTCAAGGCATTGGCTACGAAAGTATCACCCAGCTCATGGAAGATGAGTACAAACGGGCTGGTATTCGCTGTAACGCGCGTCCACGGCAACAGAGAGAGCAGAACTGCCAGTGAGCCAATATAGAAAATCAGGATACGCCAGATAACCTGGTTGGTTGCTTTCGGGATGCTCTGTTCCGGGTTATCCGCTTCTGCTGCGGTAATACCGACTAATTCCAGCCCGCCAAAGGAGAACATAATAATAGCCATCATCATGACCAGACCGGTCATGCCATGGGGCAGGAAACCACCTTGATCCCACAGGTTATGTATTGTGGCCTGAGGCCCACCTTTACCACTGAACAACAACCAGCCGCCAAAAACTATCATTGCCACAACAGCGAATACTTTGATGATGGCAAACCAGAACTCCATTTCGCCGAACACTTTTACGTTGGTCAGGTTAATGGCATTGATAATGACAAAGAAGGCTGCGGCAGAAACCCATGTGGGGATCTCCGGATACCAGAACTGAATATACTTACCGACAGCTGTCAGTTCAGCCATGGCAACCAGTACGTACAGCACCCAGTAGTTCCAGCCAGAAGCAAAGCCTGCGAAGCTGCCCCAGTATTTGTAGGCAAAGTGGCTGAATGAGCCTGCAACGGGCTCTTCAACGACCATTTCACCTAACTGACGCATGATCAGAAAAGCGATGAAGCCAGCAATAGCATAGCCCAAAATTATCCCCGGGCCGGCAGACTGTATAACCGATGCACTACCCAGAAACAGACCGGTGCCGATAGCGCCGCCCAGCGCGATTAGCTGTATATGGCGGTTTTTAAGGCCGCGCTTTAGCGAGTCACCTTGTTGTTGACCTTCCATCTTACAAACCTCGTGTGTGGTGATATTGTTGGTGTAAATAGCACCGTATGTAATTGATACATTCCATATGCTGTAGTGTTTTTTTACGGTAACAAAGCGCGTTTTTTTATTCGTCTACTACCGAAGCGAAAAGAATAGTGTTAAGAGCTGCGAGTTGCACCTGGTTTCTGCATTCCTCTTCCCGGATTGAGCAAAATCTCACCATCCTCGCGGATTCTATTTTTCCACTTCAATTTTTTAATATGATTTATTATTCAAATAATATGTATTTTTATTCATTAAATCCTATGTTGAATCGGTTCAATTTGAAAAATAATTAGTTTCAAATTGGTTAAATGTGCATCGAGGCAGGTAACGTTATGATTTGTGCAAAGTTACATTTATGAAACGCTATTTCTGTAATGTTGTTAAAATGTGTGGTGTTTAATGATTTCAGTCAAAACCAATATGGACATAAGGTGAATACTTTGTTACTTTAGCGTCACGAATATGAAATTGGTCTTACCAATTGACTCCGGGCGAAAGGCAGAGAAAATAACGAATGGCCTACAGCAAAATCCGCCAACCCAAGCTATCTGATGTAATCGAGCAGCAACTGGAGTACCTCATCCTTGAAGGGACATTGCGCCCGGGGGAAAAATTGCCGCCGGAGCGTGAACTGGCGCGTCAATTTGATGTTTCACGCCCTTCATTACGCGAAGCTATCCAGCGTCTTGAAGCAAAAGGGCTGTTATTACGTCGTCAGGGTGGTGGCACTTTTATCCAGAATAATCTCTGGAAAAGCTTCAGTGACCCTCTTGCTGCTTTGCTGTCAGACCATCCCGAATCTCAGTTTGATCTTCTCGAAACACGCCATGCACTGGAAGGTATTGCAGCCTATTATGCTGCGCTGCGAGGTACAGACGAAGACCTCGCGCGTATTCGCGAATGCCACGAAAGTATTGAAAGTGCCAGGCAGGCAGGTGATCTGGATGCTGAATCGGAAGCCGTGCTTCAGTATCAGATAGCGGTCACAGAAGCGGCACATAATGTGGTGCTGCTCCACTTGCTTCGCTGTATGGAGCCTATGCTTGCCCAGAATGTTCGACAAAATTTTGAATTGCTCTACTCACGAAGAGATATGCATCCCCTCGTAAGTAGTCATCGCGCCAGTATTTTCGAAGCGATCATGGCACGTAAGCCGGAACAGGCCCGTGAAGCATCGCACCGGCATCTGGCGTTTATTGAGGAAATATTGCTGGATCGCAGCCGTGAGCAAAGTCGAAGAGAACGTTCATTGCGCCGCTTACAGCAACGAAAGGACTAGCGTTTTTTCAGGTTTTTTTGCCGGAATAAAACGCAAAAGCGCCCAATTATAGAGCGCGGCAACTAAACGCAGAACCTGTCTTATTGTGTTTTTACCTCAGGCTGAGAATGCAATGGGACAGGTTCCAGACAATCAACGATTAAAAGATAAGGAATACCCCATGTCAGAACGTTTGCAAAATGACGTGGATCCGATCGAAACTCGCGACTGGCTACAGGCGATCGAATCGGTCATCCGTGAAGAAGGTGTTGAACGCGCGCAGTTCCTGGTTGATCAGTTACTGAGCGAAGCCCGTAAAGGTGGTGTTAAAGTTGCCGCTGGCGCTGGTGCTGGTAGTTACGTCAATACCATTGCCGTTGAAGATGAACCTGAATACCCGGGTAATCTGGACCTGGAACGTCGTATTCGTTCTGCTATTCGCTGGAACGCCATCATGACTGTGCTGCATGCGTCTAAAAAAGACCTGGAGCTGGGCGGTCACATGGCATCTTACCAGTCTTCTGCCACGTTTTATGAAGTGTGCTTTAACCACTTCTTCCGTGCGCGCAATGAAAAAGATGGCGGTGATCTGGTGTACTTCCAGGGCCACATCTCCCCAGGCGTTTACGCCCGTGCTTTCCTTGAAGGTCGACTGACTGAAGACCAGATGAACAATTTCCGTCAGGAAGTTCATGGTAATGGTCTGTCTTCTTACCCACACCCGAAACTGATGCCAGAATTCTGGCAGTTCCCGACTGTTTCCATGGGGCTGGGCCCAATCGGTGCGATTTATCAGGCTAAGTTCCTGAAATATCTGGAACACCGTGGTCTGAAAGATACCTCCGCACAAACTGTGTATGCGTTCCTGGGTGACGGTGAGATGGATGAACCGGAATCTAAAGGTGCCATCACTATCGCGACCCGTGAAAAACTGGATAACCTGGTCTTCGTCATCAACTGTAACCTGCAGCGTCTGGACGGCCCGGTAACCGGTAACGGTAAAATCATTAACGAACTGGAAGGCATCTTCGGTGGTGCTGGCTGGAATGTAATTAAAGTGATTTGGGGTGGTCGTTGGGATGAACTGCTGCGTAAAGACACCAGCGGTAAGCTGATCCAACTGATGAATGAAACCGTTGATGGTGACTACCAGACCTTTAAATCTAAAGATGGTGCTTACGTTCGCGAACACTTCTTCGGTAAATATCCGGAAACGGCAGCTCTGGTTGCCGACTGGACTGATGACCAGATTTGGGCGCTGAACCGTGGTGGTCACGATCCGAAGAAAGTCTATGCTGCACTGAAAAAAGCGCAGGAAACCAAAGGCCAGCCGACCGTTATCCTTGCTCACACCATTAAAGGTTATGGTATGGGTGACGCTGCTGAAGGTAAAAACATCGCGCATCAGGTTAAGAAAATGAACATGGACGGCGTCCGCTATGTGCGTGACCGTTTCAATGTGCCTGTTGCTGATGAAGACATCGAAAAACTGCCGTATGTGACCTTCGCTCCGGATTCCGAAGAAGCGAAATACTTGCATGCGCAGCGTGAAAAACTGAACGGCTACCTGCCGACTCGCCAGCCTAAGTTCACTGAAAAACTGGAACTGCCGACGCTGGAAGATTTTGGCCCGCTGCTGGAAGAGCAGAACAAAGAAATCTCCACCACTATCGCGTTTGTGCGTGCACTGAACGTGATGCTGAAAAACAAATCTATCAAAGATCGCCTGGTGCCGATTATCGCCGATGAAGCGCGTACCTTTGGTATGGAAGGTTTGTTCCGTCAGATTGGTATTTACAGCCCGAACGGCCAGCAGTACACCCCGCAGGACCGTGAGCAGGTTGCATACTACAAAGAAGACGAAAAAGGCCAGATTCTGCAGGAAGGGATCAACGAACTGGGTGCCGGCGCATCCTGGCTGGCTGCTGCAACCTCTTACAGCACCAACAATTTGCCGATGATTCCGTTCTACATCTACTATTCCATGTTCGGGTTCCAGCGTATTGGCGACCTGTGCTGGGCAGCAGGCGATCAGCAGGCTCGTGGCTTCCTGATTGGCGGGACTTCAGGCCGTACCACCCTTAACGGTGAAGGTTTGCAGCACGAAGATGGCCACAGCCATATTCAGTCTCTGACTATCCCTAACTGTATCTCTTACGACCCGTCTTACGCATATGAAGTTGCGGTTATCATGCATGATGGCCTGGAACGCATGTACGGTGAGAAACAAGAGAACGTTTACTACTACATCACTACGCTGAACGAAAACTACCACATGCCAGCTATGCCGGCAGGTGCCGAGGAAGGTATCCGTAAGGGTATCTATAAACTCGAAACCGTAGCGGGTAGCAAAGGCAAAGTTCAGTTGCTGGGCTCTGGTTCTATCCTGCGTCATGTTCGTGAAGCTGCTCAAATTCTGGCTAACGACTACGGTGTGGGCTCTGATGTGTACAGCGTAACCTCCTTCACTGAACTGGCTCGTGATGGCCAGGATTGTGAACGCTGGAACATGCTACACCCGATGGAAACCCCGCGCGTACCGTACATTGCTCAGGTAATGAACGATGCACCGGCAGTGGCATCTACTGACTATATGAAACTGTTTGCTGAACAGGTTCGTACTTATGTACCGGCTGATGACTACCGTGTACTGGGTACAGACGGCTTTGGTCGCTCTGACAGCCGTGAAAACCTGCGCCACCACTTCGAAGTTGATGCTTCCTATGTGGTTGTAGCGGCACTTGGCGAACTGGCTAAACGTGGCGAAATCGATAAGAAAGTGGTTGCTGATGCAATTACTAAATTCAACATCGACGCAGAAAAAGTTAACCCACGTCTGGCGTAAGAGGTAAAAGAATAATGGCTATCGAAATTAATGTACCGGACATCGGGGCTGATGAAGTTGAAATCACCGAGATTCTGGTCAAAGTGGGCGACAAAGTTGAAGCTGAACAGTCGCTGATCACCGTGGAAGGCGACAAAGCCTCTATGGAAGTTCCGTCTCCTCAGGCTGGCATCGTTAAAGAGATCAAAGTCTCTGTTGGCGACAAAACCGAGACTGGCAAACTGATCATGATTTTCGATTCCGCCGACGGTGCAGCAGCTGCTGCACCTGTGCAGGAAGAGAAGAAAGCTGCCGCTCCGGCCGCCGCGCCTGCTGCCGCTGCCGCTAAAGAAGTACACGTACCTGATATCGGCAGTGACGAAGTAGAAGTCACTGAACTGCTGGTTAAAGTGGGTGATACCGTTGAAGCTGAGCAATCTCTGATTACTGTTGAAGGTGACAAAGCTTCAATGGAAGTGCCAGCACCCTTTGCCGGTACCGTTAAAGAGATCAAAGTTAACACCGGTGACAAAGTGTCTACTGGCTCCCTGATCATGGTCTTCGAAGTGGCGGGTGCTGCACCTGCTTCCGCGCCTGCTCAGGCTGCTGCTCCGGCTCCGGCTGCTGCTGGCGGCGCGAAAGACGTTAACGTACCGGACATCGGCGGTGACGAAGTTGAAGTAACCGAAGTGATGGTGAAAGTGGGCGATAAAGTTGCCGCTGAGCAGTCGCTGATCACCGTGGAAGGCGACAAGGCTTCTATGGAAGTACCTGCGCCGTTTGCCGGTACTGTTAAAGAGATCAAAATCAGCACTGGCGACAAAGTGTCTACCGGTTCACTGATCATGGTCTTCGAAGTGGAAGGCGCTGCACCTGCCGCCGCTCCAGCTGCCGCAGCCACTCCGGCACCGGCAACTGCACCGGCTCAGGCGGCTAAACCTGCAGCACCTGCTGCAAAAGCGGAAGGCAAATCTGAGTTTGCTGAAAACGACGCTTACGTCCACGCGACTCCGCTGATTCGCCGCCTGGCGCGCGAATTCGGCGTGAATCTGGCGAAAGTGAAAGGGTCTGGTCGCAAAGGCCGTATCCTGCGCGAAGACGTTCAGGCTTACGTGAAAGATGCCGTAAAACGTGCAGAAGCTGCGCCGGCTGCTGCCACGGGTGGTGGTCTGCCAGGCATGCTGCCATGGCCGAAAGTGGACTTCAGCAAGTTTGGTGAAGTTGAAGAAGTGGAACTGGGCCGTATCCAGAAAATTTCTGGTGCTAACCTGAGCCGTAACTGGGTAATGATCCCGCATGTTACGCACTTCGACAAAACAGATATCACCGATCTGGAAGCATTCCGTAAACAGCAGAATGCCGAAGCAGAGAAGCGTAAACTGGACGTGAAATTCACTCCAGTGGTCTTCATCATGAAAGCCGTTGCTGCAGCGCTTGAGCAAATGCCGCGTTTCAACAGTTCTCTGTCTGAAGATGCACAGCGCCTGACTCTGAAAAAATACATCAATATTGGTGTAGCTGTTGATACGCCAAATGGTCTGGTTGTTCCGGTCTTCAAAGATGTGAACAAGAAGAGCATTACTGAGTTGTCCCGTGAACTGACTACCATCTCTAAGAAAGCGCGTGATGGTAAACTGACTGCCGGCGAAATGCAGGGTGGCTGCTTCACTATCTCCAGTATCGGTGGCCTGGGTACCACCCACTTCGCGCCTATCGTTAATGCGCCGGAAGTGGCTATCCTTGGTGTGTCCAAGTCCGCGATGGAGCCGGTGTGGAATGGTAAAGAGTTCGTGCCGCGTCTGATGATGCCAATCTCTCTGTCCTTCGACCACCGTGTGATTGACGGGGCTGATGGTGCGCGTTTCATCACCATCATCAACAACATGCTGAGCGATATTCGCCGCCTGGTGATGTAATTAGAGAAAGCCGGCCTGACGGTCGGCTTTTTTCTGGTAACCTCATACCTGTTGTGGGGCTGTGCGAGCCAAATTGATTCGTTACCCGTTTGTTGTTTCAAAATTGTTAACAATTTTGTAGAATGCGGACGGATAGAACGTCCCGGTGGATGATGGGCGTAAAGACCAGGGACCGCCGGAAATAAATTAAGAGGTCATGATGAGTACTGAAATTAAAACTCAGGTCGTGGTACTTGGGGCGGGCCCGGCAGGTTACTCTGCGGCCTTTCGTTGCGCTGATTTAGGTCTGGAAACCGTTCTGGTTGAGCGCTACAGCACCCTGGGTGGTGTTTGCCTTAACGTCGGTTGTATCCCTTCAAAAGCTCTTCTGCACGTTGCTAAAGTTATCGAAGAAGCAAAAGCACTGGCTGAACACGGTATTGTTTTCGGCGAGCCGCAGACTGATATCGATAAAATCCGTACCTGGAAAGAAAAAGTGATCACCCAGTTAACGGGTGGCCTGGCGGGTATGGCAAAAGGCCGTAAAGTAAAAGTGGTGACTGGCCTGGGTAAATTTACTGGCGCAAACACGCTGGAAGTTGACGGTGAGAATGGCAAAACCATTATCAATTTCGATAACGCGATTATCGCTGCTGGTTCTCGTCCGGTTCAGTTGCCGTTCATTCCTCATGAAGACCCGCGTATTTGGGATTCCACTGATGCGCTGGAACTGAAATCTGTACCGAAACGTATGCTGTTGATGGGCGGTGGTATCATCGGTCTGGAAATGGGTACGGTTTACCATGCGCTGGGTTCACAGATTGACGTGGTCGAAATGTTCGATCAGGTTATTCCTGCCGCAGACAAAGACGTGGTTAAAGTCTTCACCAAACGTATCAGCAAGAAATTCAACCTGATGCTGGAAACAAAAGTGACTGCAGTTGAAGCCAAAGAAGACGGCATCTACGTTTCTATGGAAGGTAAAAAAGCGCCTGCTGAAGCACAGCGTTATGACGCAGTTCTGGTCGCAATTGGCCGTGTACCAAATGGTAAGCTGATTGATGCCGGTATGGCGGGTGTTGAAGTTGATGAACGTGGCTTCATCCATGTTGATAAACAAATGCGCACCAATGTGCCGCACATCTACGCTATCGGTGACATCGTTGGCCAACCAATGCTGGCTCACAAAGGCGTGCATGAAGGCCATGTGGCGGCTGAAGTTATCGCCGGTATGAAACACTACTTTGACCCGAAAGTGATTCCATCTATTGCTTACACTGAACCTGAAGTGGCATGGGTCGGGATGACAGAAAAAGAAGCGAAAGAGAAGGGTGTCAGCTATGAAACTGCGACCTTCCCATGGGCCGCATCTGGTCGTGCAATCGCTTCTGATTGTGCTGACGGTATGACCAAACTGATTTTCGATAAAGAAACACATCGTGTTATCGGTGGTGCCATTGTAGGTACTAACGGCGGTGAGTTGCTGGGTGAAATTGGCCTGGCTATCGAAATGGGTTGTGATGCTGAAGATATCGCACTGACCATTCATGCTCACCCAACACTGCACGAATCTGTTGGCCTTGCGGCTGAAGTATTCGAAGGCAGCATCACCGACTTGCCGAACCCAAAAGCGAAGAAAAGTAAATAAGTCGAGTGAAGACCTGAAGTAAAGATAAAGCGGCCCTCATGGGCCGTTTTTTTTGCGCCAAAAATCGTAAACAAGACAGCAATATACCGTGCTTAACGATTCAGCAAATATTTAATGTTGCTTTTTTGTAAACAGATTAACAGCCTACTGAAATCCTGATATGCTCCCAGTGCGGGACTGGGCTCTTTACCCTACATTCTGAGGTCTCATCGGAAAGTGAAGAGGAGCGTCCGGTGCCGATATGACAATGAGAGCGAGGAGAACCGTCGTGCTAGAAGAATACCGTAAGCACGTAGCTGAGCGTGCTGCAGAAGGTGTTGTACCGAAACCGCTGGATGCAATCCAGATGGCCGCACTGGTAGAGCTGCTGAAGACCCCGCCTGCGGGTGAAGAAGAATTTTTGTTAGATTTACTGACCAACCGAGTCCCTCCGGGTGTTGATGAAGCCGCCTACGTCAAAGCAGGTTTCCTTGCTGCTATTACTAAAGGCGAAACGACCTCTCCACTGATTACTCCTGAAAAAGCTGTCGAGCTCCTTGGCACAATGCAAGGGGGGTATAACATCCATCCGTTGGTGGAAGCGCTGGACAATGAGAAGCTGGCCCCGGTTGCTGCTAAAGCGCTGTCTCACACCCTGCTGATGTTTGACAATTTTTACGACGTTGAAGAAAAAGCGAAAAATGGCAACGTCTTCGCTAAACAGGTTGTTCAGTCCTGGGCTGATGCCGAATGGTTCCTGTCCCGCCCGAAACTGGCTGATAAAATCACCGTTACTGTATTTAAAGTGACGGGTGAAACCAACACCGATGACCTGTCGCCGGCACCTGATGCCTGGTCCCGCCCGGATATCCCATTGCATGCTCTGGCTATGCTTAAAAACGCCCGTGATGGTATTGAGCCTGACCAGCCTGGTAGCGTCGGCCCGATTAAACAGATTGAAGCGCTGCAACAAAAAGGCTTCCCGCTGGCGTACGTCGGGGATGTTGTAGGTACAGGTTCATCGCGTAAATCTGCAACCAACTCCGTTTTGTGGTTCATGGGGGATGACATCCCGGGTGTGCCTAACAAACGCAGTGGTGGGGTTGTCCTGGGTGGCAAAATTGCCCCAATCTTCTTCAACACCATGGAAGATGCCGGTGCGCTGCCTGTTGAGGTGGATGTATCAAACCTGAATATGGGCGATGTCATTGATATCTACCCGTATAAAGGTGAGGTTTGCCGCCATGACTCCGACGAAGTACTGGCCACCTTTGAACTTAAGACGGATGTTCTGCTGGATGAAGTGCGTGCCGGTGGGCGTATCCCGCTGATTATTGGCCGCGGGCTGACCAGCAAAGCGCGTGAGTCCCTGGGCCTTGAACACAGCGATGTGTTCCGTAAAGCGAAAGATGTCGCTGACAGTAACCGTGGTTTCTCCCTGGCGCAAAAAATGGTTGGCCGTGCTTGTGGTGTTGCCGGTATCCGTCCAGGCCAGTATTGCGAACCAAAAATGACATCTGTTGGTTCACAAGATACCACCGGGCCGATGACCCGTGATGAGCTGAAAGACCTGGCATGCCTGGGTTTCTCCGCTGACCTGGTTATGCAGTCATTCTGCCACACTGCCGCCTATCCAAAACCGGTTGACGTACAAACTCATCATACCTTGCCAGATTTTATTATGAACCGTGGCGGTGTGTCCCTGCGTCCGGGCGACGGTATTATTCACTCCTGGCTGAACCGAATGCTGCTGCCGGATACCGTTGGTACCGGCGGAGATTCCCATACGCGTTTCCCGATTGGGATCTCGTTCCCGGCTGGCTCTGGGTTGGTGGCTTTCGCTGCTGCAACTGGCGTTATGCCGCTGGATATGCCGGAATCTGTGCTGGTGCGTTTCTCCGGGAAAATGCAACCGGGTATCACTTTGCGTGATCTGGTGCATGCCATTCCGCTGTACGCTATTCGTCAGGGGCTGTTGACGGTTGAGAAGAAAGGTAAGAAAAACATCTTCTCTGGTCGTATTCTGGAAATCGAAGGTCTGCCCACACTCAAAGTTGAACAGGCATTTGAACTGGCGGATGCCTCTGCAGAACGTTCTGCTGCGGGCTGTACTATCAAGCTGGATAAAGACCCGATCACTGAATACCTCAATTCCAACATTGTTCTGCTGAAATGGATGATCGCGGAAGGTTATGGTGACCGCCGTACTCTGGAGCGCCGTATTCAGGGTATGGAAAAATGGCTGGCCGACCCGCAGTTGCTGGAAGGTGATGCCGATGCGGAATATGCCGCTGTGATCGACATTAATCTGGATGAGATCAAAGAGCCGATTCTGTGCGCACCGAATGACCCGGATGATGCCCGCCTGTTGTCCGATGTGGCTGGCAGCAAAATTGATGAAGTCTTTATTGGTTCCTGCATGACCAATATCGGCCACTTCCGTGCAGCCGGTAAGTTGCTCGACAGCCATAAAGGCCAGTTGCCAACGCGTTTGTGGGTTGCTCCGCCAACACGAATGGATGCCGCACAGCTGACAGAAGAAGGGTACTACAGCGTATTCGGTAAGAGTGGCGCCCGTATTGAAATTCCAGGCTGTTCACTGTGCATGGGTAACCAGGCGCGAGTTGCGGACGGGGCGACAGTTGTGTCGACTTCTACTCGTAACTTCCCGAACCGTTTAGGTACTGGGGCGAATGTGTACCTGGCATCTGCAGAGCTGGCTGCGGTTGCATCGCTGCTTGGCAAATTGCCGACACCTCAGGAATACCAGGCCTTTATGGAGCAAGTCGATAAGACCGCGACAGATACCTACCGTTACCTGAACTTTGACCGTCTCAGTCAGTATACGGAAAAAGCAGATGGCGTGATTTTCCAGACTGCAGTCTGACTTTCAGCTCTGCCATACTGTAGAATCCCTTTCCCTTCGGGGGGAGGGATTCTTTTTTTTAAGTTGTCACCGTCCCCGCTTTTTTTCTGGTGTTTGACTGAGATAATAGCGTTGTCAAAGCCCGCCTGCAGGTTGGGGCACGCATAGAGAGGAACACATTATGGACTATGAATTTATGCGGGATGTTACTGGCGTGGTAAAAGTGCGTATGTCAATGGGGCATGAGGCAATCGGTCACTGGTTTAACGAAGAAGTGAAAGAGAACCTGGTGTTGCTTGATGAGGTAGAGCAGGCTGCGCGCACAGTAAAAGGGAGTGAGCGCCACTGGCAACGGACCGGGCATGAATACACGTTGTGGCTGGATGGCGAAGAAGTGATGGTACGGGCCAACCAACTGGACTTTTCGGGCGATGAAATCGAAGAAGGGATGAGTTACTACGACGAAGAAAGTCTGGCGATGTGTGGTGTTGAGGATTTCTTACAGGTTGTCGCCGCGTATAAACGCTTTTTAGCGGGAAAATAAGCCGTTAGCCCCCAGTTAGCTTAGCTTGGCGAAATATGCGGGATGCGCATGGTTTTTTTCAGAAATGGGGGCCAGTGCTGTCAGGTTAATCTCTCAACCAGATTGCGGCTTTGCTCAATCATTTTCATTCCTTCGCTTTTGTTACGCTGGAGCATGCCCATAAACAACCACTGTAAAATGGTCATTGTCATGGTATTGGGCAAGTTGAGCGCGCAACAGGCCAGACAGCTGCTTAACGATACCAGCTGAATCTATTCGCAACGCTTTAGCCAATATGGAGGTCTGGTAATGGCTAAGATGACGGAACAATTCATCGCTACAATCCTGGAACTGGTGGGCAATAAAGATAATATCCAGAACTGTGGGCATTGCATGACCCGCCTGCGCCTGACGCTCGTTAACGATCAACTTATCAAACACAGTAAACTTAAAGTGCTGGATGGCGTCTTGGGCGTGATTAACTCCGACGGCCAACTGCAAATTATTCTTGGCCCCGGCAAAGCGCAGAGTGCCGCCGAGATGATGAACAGAATGCTGTCCAGTGGCAGCGATTCCGCTTCTGCCGCTCTGCAGAGCGTTAGCTCTGTTGCAAGCGACACGAAACAAAAAATGAAAGCAAAGCAAAATAGTGTGGTACATCAGTTCCTCGCAAGGTTTGCCACTATCTTTACTCCACTGATCCCGGGCTTTATCGCCGCCGGGATTTTGTTGGGCTTTGCGACCTTAATCGAACAACTTCTGCTGGTGGATGCTACGGTAAAAAATGCGACCATCGTGCATATCGTTGGTTACATGAAAATCTTCGGCAAGGGCCTGTTCACCTTTCTGCCGATCCTGATTGGGTATAACGCGCAGAAAGCGTTTGGCGGTTCGGGGGTCAACGGGGCGATCATTGCGTCTTTGTTTCTGCTGGGTTACAACCCGGAAGCGACAGTGGGTTATTTCTCCGGTATCGATAGCTTCTTCGGCATGGGGATAGACCCACGCGGCAATATTGTCGGCGTGCTGATTGCCGCGATTCTGGGGGCGTGGATCGAACGGCAAATCCGCAAGATTGTCCCGGATAACCTGGATATGATAGTCACTTCTCTACTGACACTGCTTATCACTGGTATGCTGACCTTTACGCTGATTATGCCGTTTGGCGGCGAGCTGTTTAAAGGTATGTCCTGGCTGTTCCTGCATCTGAACGGTAACCCATTTGGCAGCGCGGTACTGGCTGGCCTGTTCCTGATAGCAGTGGTCTTTGGTGTACATCAGGGTTTTATCCCGGTTTATTTCGCGCTGATGGATGCGCAGGGTTTCAACTCCTTATTCCCGATTCTGGCTATGGCCGGTGGCGGGCAGGTTGGCGCGGCATTAGCGTTGTACTTCCGGGCGGGGAAAGATTCCGTAACGCGTAATCAGGTGAAGGGGGCGATTATCCCCGGTCTGCTGGGCGTGGGTGAACCGCTGATCTATGCTGTGACGCTACCCCGTGTTAAACCGTTTGTGACTGCCTGTCTTGGTGGTGCCTGCGGCGGCTTTTTTATTGGCATGGTTGCCTGGCTGGGATTGCCAATTGGTCTGAATACCGTGTTCGGTCCATCAGGTTTGGTTTCGTTGCCGCTGATGACATCCAGCCTGGGTATTTATGCGGGAATGGGCGTTTACGCAGCGGGTATATTAATCTCCTATGCATGCGGTTTTATCCTCACATGGTTCTTTGGTTATAAAGACGTTGATCTGACTTGAGAACGAGGGCAGTGGCTGACAACTGCTCAGGCTGTGCACGATAGAAAGTGATACGGATAGTGATACGGCAGAAAAACTGGTCGTGTTTCTGTCAGGTTTATCCGGATAAAAAATAAGCCATCCAGAAAGGTAATGTTTGGGTTATCCTGGCTCAGAGAAAAAATTTAAAGCCCTGCATATAGCAAGGCTTTAACCTGTTACCTTTACATTGCCGGAATATTGCGCCCGTAATAAATTTCGCGCATCTCTTTCCATAACAGATCTGTTATCACTTTACGTTCTGCGGCGGTTAAATCTTCTGGCCGGGTATGGAACATATAGTGTTTCAGATCGAATTCTTTCAACAGCATCTTGGTGTGAAAGATATTCTCCTGGTAAACATTCACATCCACCATATCGTACAGCGACTTCATATCTTCAGACATAAAATTCTGAATAGAATTTATCTCATGGTCGATGAAGTGTTTCATGCCGTTAATATCCCGGGTAAAGCCCCTGACGCGGTAGTCAATGGTGACGATATCGGATTCTAACTGGTGGATAAGGTAATTCAGTGCCTTCAGGGGAGAAATAACACCACAAGTAGAGACTTCAATATCTGCACGGAAAGTACATAAATCCCCTTCGGGATGGCTTTCCGGATAAGTGTGCACGCAAATGTGGCTTTTATCCAGGTGAGCAACGACGGCTTCAGGCAGTGGCCCTGGATTTTCAGATTTATCAATGTGTAGTGGGTCAATGGGTTCTTCACTGACCAGAATTGTCACGCTGGCACCCTGCGGTTCATAATCCTGGCGGGCAACATTCAGAATATTAGCGCCAATAATTGAACAGGTTTCGCTCAGAATCTCTGTCAAACGGTTGGCGTTATACAACTCATCAATATAAGCAATATAGCCATCACGCTCAGCGGGTGTCTTGGCATAACAAATATCGTAGATACAAAAACTCAGGCTTTTAGTGAGATTATTAAAGCCATGTAGTTTCAGCTTTTTCAATTTCGCTCACCTCCTCAGGAATCGGGGCCGGAAAGGGCGTTAAGTAAATACTGGGGCAGGGCAAACGCCGCAGTGTGAATTGCCGGGTTGTAATAGCGACAAGTCAGGCTGGCCTGGCGGAAACGCGACTGAATGATTTCGGTACGCAGATGGCGCAGAGCCGTATTGTCAGTCGCCCAGGCAAATGTCATTACGCCACCGTAATAGGTGGGGATAGCGGCCTGGTAAAAGCTGACATCACCAAAGTAATGGCTCAGTTTGCGGTGGCTGCCGATAGCTTCATCCTGTTGCAGGAAGCAAACACCATTTTGGGCGACAAAAATACCCCCAGGCGTGAGACAACGTTTACACCCTTCGTAGAACGCGGAAGTAAACAGGCTTTCTCCGGGGCCAATCGGGTCAGTACAGTCAGAAATAATAACGTCAAACGTTTGCGTGGTTTGGTTAACAAAATTCACGCCATCGTCAATGACCAGCTTAAAGCGTGGGTCGTCATAGGCACCGGCGTTATGGTGTGGCAGATACTGGCGGCAAAAAGACACTACGCCCGCATCAATTTCCACCATTGTAATGGTTTCAACATTTTTATGGCGGCAAACTTCACGTAACATCGCGCCATCACCACCACCGATAATCAGCACATGTTTTGCCTGGCCATGGGCCAGCAAAGGGACATGAGTCATCATTTCGTGGTAAATGAACTCATCGCGTTCAGTCGTTTGTACCACGCCATCCAGCGCCATTACGCGCCCAAATGCGCTATTTTCAAAGATAATCAGATCCTGGTGATCTGTCTTTTCATGGTACAGCACATTATCAACAGCAAAGTACTGACCAAATTGATCGTGTAGCGTTTCATGCCACTGGCGATTTTCAGCCATGTGTTGGCACCTCCTTCATTAACACCCGGATAAAATGGGCGCAACATCATAACGAACAATGACCGCGCATGCACGGTCATTATTTCAACAAAGGGGCCAGAGGTGGGCTATTTTACGTAGGCCAGCAGGCTCAGTGAGTCACGGGCCAACGATTTGCATTTTTTAGCGGTGGGAATCGCAATACCACTTAAATCGCGGTAACTCTCTTCCCCCATTTTTTTCATATTAAAACTGTCGTAATTACTCAGGTCCCACTGATTTTGCTGTGCAAAGAAAATCAGAGCGTGGCGAATTTGGTCATTAGGTAAATCCTGATAACCGCAATCATTTTTTAAGTATACAAATACAGCTGTTAAATCAGCCATATCTTCGGCTTCTGCTTCATTCAATGCCTGACTGGCGGAGGAGAAAGCTAACAAACATCCCAGGATGGTTATTTTAACAAACGTCTTCATTGCTCTGACCACGTGATTGCGGAAATAAAACGTTAGCATATTTACAGTATTCGGGAAGTGATTTCTTGTGTTTAACGCAGATTGACCTTCCTGTTAGGTCAGGGTTTAGACTGCGCTCATTATGTCATCACCTGCAATGGAGAAAAGAATGCGACGTCGTGAGTTTATTAAGTATTCAGCTGCTTTGGGCGCACTGAGCGTAATACCCACCTGGGCCAGAATGCCTGTCCTTTCTGAGCGCCCGGCATTGCCGGTACCAGACCTGCTCCAGGCGGATATCCACGGTAAAATTCGCTTACGGATTCAGGCCGGGAAAACACTTTTTAATGGGAAGCAGGTCACAACCTGGGGATATAACGGCAATCTTTTGGGACCGGCGCTGGCACTGAATAAAGGGACTGAGGTAACAGTGGAAATGCATAATGCACTTTCACAACCCACGACTGTGCACTGGCATGGGCTGGCAATTCCTGGCAGTGTGGATGGCGGCCCGCAAGGGATTATCGCACCAGGGGAAACCCGAACGGTGACTTTCACGCCTGACCAGGCTGCATCCACTTGTTGGTTTCATCCCCATTACCATAAACATACAGGCCAGCAGGTCGCGATGGGGCTGGCCGGATTAGTGCTGATTGATGATGCTGCACAGGGAGCATTGCGACTACCGAAGCAGTGGGGGATTGATGATGTACCACTGATTATTCAGGACAAGCGTTTTACTACTGCCGGAGAAATAGATTATCAGCTGGATATGATGACAGCGGCGGTCGGCTGGTTTGGCGATACATTATTGTGTAATGGTGCCGAATACCCGCAACATGCGCCACCACGAGGCTGGTTACGGCTGCGTTTACTGAATGGCTGTAATGCGCGTTCGTTGACAATTGCCGCCAGTGATAATCGCCCTTTCTACGTGATAGCCAGCGATGGCGGGTTATTACCTGAACCTGTCAAAACCACTTCCCTGCCGCTATTAATGGGAGAGCGCTTTGAAATCATGGTGGATACCAGTGATGGCACCCCTTTTGACCTGGTCACTCTCCCGGTCACTCAAATGGGCATGACATTACCGCCCTTTGATAAGCCCTGCCCGGTCGTTGGTATTCGCCCACTGCGTATTCCGGCATCGGGGGATTTACCCGATACACTGGTGGCATTACCTGCACTACCTGCCCTTGAAGGGCTGACTCAGCGTGTGTTGACATTGAGTATGGACCCACGGTTAGACAGCCAGGGCATGCAGGCTTTGAAAGACAAATATGGTCAGCAGGCCATGGGCCGTGGGAACATGGCAGGCATGAACATGCATCATGCCAGTGATATGAACAGCATGCAGGGGATGTCTGGCATGCAAGGAATGCCACAAACCCATCATATGAGTAATTCAGCAATGGGGCAGGAGGCATTTGATCTCTATACCGCCAACCGTATTAATGGTAAAGCTTTCGATATGCATCACCCGGCGTTTCATGTCCCACAAGGGCGATATGAACGCTGGGTTATCTCCGGGGAAGGCGACATGATGCTGCATCCTTTCCATATTCACGGCATGCAATTCCGGATATTAACTGAAAATGGCCAGCCACCTGCTGAGCATCGCCGGGGATGGAAGGACACTGTTCGGGTAGAAGGCAGGCGCAGCGAAGTACTGGTGCGCTTTGATTATGTCGCCAGTGCGGAACATGCTTACATGGCACATTGCCACCTGTTAGAACACGAAGATACGGGCATGATGCTGGGCTTTACTGTCGGCGAGGTTTAAGCAACCCGAGAACAGTTGTTATTGAAAAGAGCCGGTCACTCTTTTGAGGCGACCGGCTCTTTTATTGGTTACGGAATGATATTCCGCCTTAATTCTGCATGTTATCAGTCATACAGCAGGTTATTTCTGGTCTGGCAGTGCCCAGGCAATAATATAATCCCCCAGTTTGGTGCCAAACGAACCATGTCCGCCTGCGGCTATCAGAACATACTGCTTACCATTGACTTCATATGTCATTGGTGTTGCCTGGCCACCTGCTGGCAGACGTGCTTCCCAGAGTTTTTTCCCGTTACTCATGTTGTAAGCACGCAGGTAGTTATCTGCGGTTGCACCGATGAACAGAACATTGCCTGCTGTTGAAATGGGTGCACCGAGCATCGGCATGCCCATCCGGAAAGGTAGCGGAACAGGTGAACTGTCACGCACGGTACCAATACGTTTCTTCCACACAACCTGGTTGGTTTTCAGATCCAGAGCGGAAATATAACCCCAGGCCGGTTGTTTACACGGCAGACCAAACGGCGATAAGAAAGCGTTCAGCGTGACGCCATAAGGTACGCCGTACTGGGGCTGAATACCGGATTCAGTGCCTGAACCTTTGGCATCTTTCGGCGGCTCCATTGGGTTACCCGGGCCACGTGGAACCAGGCGGGAGACGAAAGGCAACGCCATTGGGTTAGCAATCGCCACCTGGCGTTGCGGATCAATGGAGATACCTCCCCATTCAAACATGCCAAGGTTACCCGGGAAGACCAGCGTACCTTGCTCTGATGGTGGAGTGAAAATGCCATCATAACGCAGACGGTGGAACATTACGCGGCAGACTAACTGGTCATACATTGTCGCGCCCCACATGTCCGCACCTGTCAGTTTTTTGGCCGGGCGGAAAGTCAGGTCAGAGAACGGCTGAGTGGGGGAAACATGATCACCTTTAGCTGCACCCTGAGGAACCGGTTTTTCCGGTGCCGGCACAATAGGTTTACCCGTACGGCGGTCGAGCACAAAGATATTACCGGTTTTCGCAGGAGCATAAATTGCCGGAATGGTATTGCCATTTTTATCTTTGATATCAGCCAGTGTCGGCTGGGCTGGCATGTCCATATCCCACAGGTCGTGGTGAACAGTTTGATATGACCAGGCAAGCTTACCGGTCGATGCATTCAACGCGACGATGCTGCTGGCATAACGCTCCTGCTCAGGCGTACGGTTACCACCCCAGATATCCGGCGTGGTGACACCCATCGGCAAATAGACCAGGTCCAGTTTGGCATCGTAAGAGGCCGGAGCCCAGGAGTTAGGTGAATTCAGCGTAAAGTGATGTTCATCTGCCGGAATAGCATTCGGGTCTTTGGCACCCGGGTCAAATGCCCAAACCAGTTTCCCGGTATTTACATCAAAACCACGAATTACGCCGGACGGTTCACGGGTTGAGAAGTTGTCGGTTACAGCGCCCGCAATCACAATCACTTTGTCAGTAACAACGGGTGGCGAAGTGGGTTCGTACATACCCGGCGTGGTAACCGGCATGTTAGTTTGCAGGTTCAGCACACCTTTGTTGGCGAAGGTTTCGCACAACTTACCAGTGTCTGCATTCAGGGCAAACAGCCGCCCGTCATTCACAGGCAGAAGGATGCGGTGCGGGCAGTCGGCAACCACATCTGCTGGTGCGTTCTCCGGGGTTGCCTCATGGTAAGACACACCACGACAGGTCACATGCTGGAATGACGGGTCGGTTTTCAGTTGTGGGTCAAACGACCATTTCTCTTTCCCTGTTGCGGCATCCAGTGCAAACAGGCGCTGATGCGGAGTACACAGATAAAGCGTGTCACGAATTTTAATCGGGGTAACTTCATCAGTGATTTCTACCGGATCACTGGCTGTTTTCAGGTCACCAGTCCGGAAGCGCCAGGCTTCTTTTAACTGATTAACATTGGTGTCGTTAATTTGTTTGAGAGGGGAGTAACGCTGCCCTTCCTGAGTACGCCCATAAGCAGGCCAGTCCCCGTCAGCCACTGTGCTGGTTTGCTGTGTGGCGGAAGTGGTGTCATTGCTCAGCGTACCATTGATTTCTTGCGGGTCGTTGAAAATCGCCCATCCAAGAATAATGCCGCTTACCACCAGGCTGACGCCCAAAGTGGGAACAGCCAGTGACGAAGGTGTGGCAAGGCGACGCCAGATGAAAGGCAAAATTAACCAGATGCCGAAGAACACCAGAATATCGCAGCGTGGTGTCAGTGCCCAGAAATCGAAACCCACTTCCCAGACAGACCATATCATGGTGCAAAGTAAGAATGCCCCGTACAACACAAGAGCGGAGCGCTTGCCACGCCATACCAGTGCTGCGGTGAGTAACATTACGATACCCGCAATGGGGTAGTACCAGGAGCCGCCAATGGCGACGAGCCAAATCCCGCCAATCAACAAATACAACCCTGTTAATAATGCAAACAGTGCCGTAATGATGACGAGCCAACGTGACTGCGTAGCTTCTTTATTTACAGACATAAACACTCTTTTAATAATTAAGACGTATTTAATTATAGTCATTAACAAATGTGATATGCATCACAAAATTTGCTTTTTGATCCGGCTGAGCGTTAAACAGCGTTTGCTGTTATACTTCCCCGGCAAATTCATGATGCTGGCTGAGAAGTGACTGGCATTTAATGATTTATATTTAAATCATATGGTTATAGAAATGAAACATACTGTTGAAGTGATGATTCCGGCGGCGGAAATCAAGGCGCGAATTGAAGCGTTAGGGCGTCAGATCACTGAGCATTACCGTGGTCGGGGTAATGAAATGGTGCTGGTTGGGTTGTTGCGCGGGTCATTTATGTTTATGGCTGACCTGTGCCGTGAAGTTCATGTTCCGCATGAAGTCGACTTTATGACTGCCTCCAGTTACGGCAGCGGCATGTCCAGTACGCGTGATGTCAAAATTCTCAAAGACCTGGATGAAGATATCCGCGGTAAAGATATTTTGATTGTGGAAGACATTATCGACTCGGGTAATACCCTCAGTAAAGTACGTGAAATATTGAGCCTGCGTGAGCCAAAATCGCTGGCTATTTGTACTTTGCTGGACAAACCATCACGCCGCGAAGTGAACGTGAATGTGGAGTATGTCGGTTTTTCTATTCCGGATGAGTTCGTGGTGGGCTACGGCATTGACTACGCGCAAAATTACCGCCACTTGCCATATATTGGTAAAGTCACTTTGCTGGATGAGTGATACTAACGGCGTTTACATAATTCAGGCTTAGCATCGCTGTGTTTAGCACAAATAGGAAAGGGGCGAATCACGCCCCTTTTGCTATTATTTGTGGCTGTGGTGTGTGAGCTTAAGGTTGGAAATACCATTACGGTATTGTTGTTCAAGGCCAGAGCGGCTGGTGGCGGAGACATCCAGGTCGCGTAGTAAACCGTCATGGATCCCGTAAACCCAGCCATGAAGGGCGACTTTTTGGCCGCGCTTCCAGGCGGATTGCATAATGGTTGAGTGGCCCAGGTTATAGACCTGCTCCATCACATTCAGCTCACACAAGGTGTCCATCCGGCGTTCTTGTGGAAGTTCTCCCAGTAGTGTGCTGTGTTTGAACCAGATATCTCGAATATGCAGTAACCAGTTATCTATTAACCCTAATTCCGGGTTTTCGACAGCGGCCTGTACACCACCACAGCCATAGTGGCCGCAAATAATAATGTGTTCGACTTCCAGCACATCGACTGCGTACTGGACAACAGAGAGACAGTTCAAATCAGTATGAATGACCAGATTTGCAACATTGCGATGCACAAATATTTCTCCGGGTTCCAACCCGGTCAGGCGTTCAGCAGGAACGCGGCTGTCGGAGCAACCTATCCATAGAAAGCGTGGTTTTTGAGACAGTGCCAGTTGTTCAAAAAATCCAGGTTCTTCTTCTTTTAATAACCTGGACCAGACACGGTTATTGCTGATGAGTGTTTCAATATCTTTCATGGAGGTTTCTGACCTGTCAACAGATAGACGCATTGGACTACAATAAGCAATTCGATTTTATGTTAAACCACACAGACAGTGTAATAATCAAGGTAATTGGTAACCTATGACGTATGCACTTGAGTTAGAAAAACTCAAAAAAATCTACCCGGGTGGTGTTCAGGCGCTGCGCGGCATTGATTTAACCGTTGAAGCCGGTGACTTTTATGCGCTGCTCGGACCAAATGGCGCAGGTAAATCAACCACTATTGGCATTATCAGCTCTCTCGTAAATAAAACCTCAGGACTGGTACGAGTGTTTGGGTATGACCTTGACCGGGACGTTGTGAATGCCAAACGTCAATTGGGCCTGGTGCCGCAGGAATTTAACTTCAATCCCTTTGAAACCGTTCAGCAAATTGTGGTTCACCAGGCGGGATATTATGGGGTTGAACGCCACGAAGCCTTCCGACGCAGTGAAAAATATCTCACCCAACTGGATCTATGGGACAAACGCAACGAGCGCGCAAGAATGTTATCGGGCGGGATGAAACGACGCCTGATGATTGCCCGTGCGCTGATGCATGAGCCGCGCTTATTGATTCTCGATGAACCGACAGCGGGCGTTGATATTGAACTGCGCCGCTCAATGTGGGGGTTTCTGAAGGATCTGAACGATCAGGGGACGACAATTATCCTGACAACTCATTATCTGGAAGAAGCAGAAATGCTGTGCCGCAATATTGGGATTATTCAAAGTGGTGAGTTAGTTGAAAATACCTCAATGAAGGCGCTGCTTTCTAAACTGAAGTCTGAGACTTTCCTGTTGGATCTTGCACCGAAAAGCCCACTGCCTGTGCTGGATGGTTACAATTATCGTCTGGTTGATACCGCAACGCTTGAAGTAGAAATCTTGCGGGAACAAGGGATAAACAGTGTGTTCAGCCAGTTAAGCAAACAGGGTGTTCAGGTATTAAGTATGCGTAACAAGGCAAACCGCCTGGAAGAGCTGTTCGTTACGCTGGTGCATGAGAAAAAAGGAGGCCAGGAATGATGCAGCTGTATTGGGTTGCGTTAAAAAGTATCTGGACCAAAGAGATCCACCGCTTTATGCGTATTTGGGTTCAGACACTGGTGCCACCTGTTATCACCATGACGCTCTACTTCATTATCTTCGGTAACCTGATTGGTTCGCGTATTGGTGAAATGCATGGGTTTACTTATATGCAGTTTATCGTACCCGGGTTGATTATGATGTCGGTTATCACCAACTCTTATGCGAATGTGGCCTCATCATTCTTCAGTGCAAAATTTCAGCGTAATATTGAGGAATTGCTGGTTGCTCCGGTACCGACTCATGTTGTGATCGCCGGATTTATCGGCGGAGGAGTGGCGCGTGGCTTGTGTGTGGGGGTATTGGTAACGGCGGTTTCGTTATTCTTTGTCCCTTTTCAGGTGCATTCATGGTTATTTGTTGCCCTGACACTGTTACTGACCACTATCCTGTTTTCACTGGCTGGTTTGCTGAATGCTATTTTTGCCAAAACGTTTGATGATATCAGCCTGATTCCTACATTCGTGCTGACACCGTTAACGTATTTGGGCGGGGTGTTTTATTCCCTGACTTTATTGCCGCCATTCTGGCGTGGATTATCTCACCTGAACCCTATCGTTTACATGATAAGTGGTTTCCGCTTTGGTTTTCTGGGTATTGCTGATGTTTCGCTGAGCTTCACTGTAGCGGTATTAGTTGGCTTTATTGCATTATTTTATGCGTTATGCTGGTTTTTAATTCAGCGTGGGCGTGGTCTGCGCAGTTAGGTTAGTGCTTCCTTCTTCCCCGGTAATATTTTGCCGGGGAAACCGACCATTATTGATAAACGTCACAACATCATTATTCCCGTCTGGCACACTGGTATGGTACTTCAGGAGGATGGGTGATGCTGGGTTGGGTAATTACCTGCCATAACAATATGGCACTGGAAATTCGGGATGCGCTGGAAGCACAGGCAGGTGTGTTGCCACAATGCTGTACGGTGAATTTTTGGCCCGAAATGAGTAATAATATGCTCAGCCGTGCTATGTGTGATGCGTTGCATAATACCGACAGCGGCGATGGCGTGATTTTTTTAACCGACCTGCCATCTGCGCCACCTTATCGTGCAGCCGCATTGTTAAGCCATAAACACCCAGGATGCGAGGTTATTTGTGGTATTTCACTGGCGTTGTTACAGGCCATGTTGCCAGCCAGAGAAATTCTGACCAGTGAGCAATTTCGCCAGCAAATTGTGGCGGCAGGGGGTGGTAGCGTAACCAGCTTATGGCACCAACAGCAGAAAAACCCACCGTTTGTCCTTATTAAACCTGGTTCACATAGCTAGCGAAGCGGGCGCTTGTTCTATGAACCAGGGCTGGTTCAACCAACCCTGGAAACACTTAATCAGGCGACCTGTACCGGTACAGCTTTTGCCAGGCGTTTCATTTCGTTGTCACCATCGAAATAAGCCACTTTCGGGTGCCAGTCGCGGGCCTGCTCATCAGGCACATCCACATAGCTGGCGATAATCAGAATGTCGCCGACATCTGCACAGTGTGCTGCGGCACCGTTTACCGAAATGATTTTCGAACCGCGCTCGCCGGCAATGGCGTAGGTTGAAAAACGTTTCCCGTTGGTGACGTTATAGATATCAATGGCTTCGTACTCAAGGATCCCGGCCGCCTCAAGGAAATCTTTGTCGATGGCGCAGGACCCTTCATAATGTAAGTCTGCCAGCGTCACTTTGACACGATGGAGTTTGCCTTGCAGCATTTTGCGAATCATAGTTTAAACCTTTGTGGCATTGACTGACGGTGTGCCTCAACACACCGGAACCAGGGCAGTATTGCCCGTTTTATGTACACTGTCTAGCGTGTCAGTGTAACGACCATATTATCAATCAGGCGTGCCTGCCCGAGCCATGCCGCCATCAGAATCACAGCGGCTTTGCTTTGTTCACTCAGTGCTTCAAGTGAGTCCGCATCACGAATTTGCAGATCATCGCTACGCAGACCTTTTTCATTCAGTTCTGCGGCTGCCAGAGCCAGAATTTCATCCAGGCTCCGTTCTCCCTGACGCAGTTTTTCCGCAACAGTGTTCATCACCTGGTACAGCCCAGGCGCGAGTTTTCGCTGCTCACTGGTCAGGTAACCATTGCGTGAACTGAGTGCCAGGCCATCTTTCGCGCGTACAATAGGTACGCCAACAATCTCTGTGCCATAGCCCATATCCGCCACCATTTTGCGAATCAGAGCCAGTTGCTGGTAGTCTTTCTCACCAAAGCAGGCAACATCAGGCTGAACCAGGTTCAGTAACTTGCTGACAATGGTCGCAACACCGCGGAAATGACCGGGGCGGCTGGCACCTTCCAGCATGGTGGAGAGCCCGGGAACTTCTACATAGGTCTGGGTATCCATCCCCTGAGGGTAGATTTCGGATGGCGCGGGTGCAAAGACCAGATCCACGCGGCGGCGATTGAGCTTTTCACAATCTTCCTGCAGTGTGCGCGGGTAACGCGCCAGGTCATCCGCCCGGTCAAATTGCATTGGGTTCACAAAAACAGAAACAACAACAATATCGGCATGGCGACGGGCTTCATCAACCAGTGTCATATGGCCATCGTGCAGGTTGCCCATAGTGGGAACCAGCGCAATGCGCTTTCCTGCCTGCCGCCATTCACGAATGTGCTGGCGCAGGACGCTGAGTGATTCAACAATTAACACAACCTACTCCCGTTACTGAAAACTATGTTCTTCACCCGGATAAACACCCGTTTCGACTTCGTGAACGTAGGCCCGAACGGCTGCGCGTATATCACCCGTTTCACGAAGAAAATCTTTAGCAAATTTCGGGATATGCCCGCCGGTGATCCCGAATGCATCATGCATCACAAGAATCTGCCCGTCAGTGACATTACCTGCACCAATACCAATCACCGGAATGGATAACGCTTGGGTTACCCGTTCAGCTAAAGCTACCGGAACACACTCCAGCACCAGCATTTGTGCCCCTGCCGCTTCAAGTGCTTTGGCGTCATCAAACAGGGTTGCTGCGGCAGCAGTATCACGGCCCTGAACTTTATAACCACCGAAAATATTGACTGACTGTGGCGTCAGCCCCAGGTGGCCGCAAACCGGCACAGCACGCTCGGTAAGCATACGCACGGTATCTGCAAGCCAGCTTCCCCCTTCGAGTTTTACCATATTGGCTCCGGCACGCATCACGGTTGCCGCATTCTCAAAGGCTTGCTCCGGCGTGGCATACGCCATAAAAGGCAAATCAGCCAGTAACAGGCATTCCGGCGCGCCACGGCGTACTGCGGTTGTGTGATAGGCAATATCTGCAACTGTTACAGGCAAAGTGGAATCGTGCCCCTGAACGGTCATCCCCAGAGAATCGCCGACCAGCATTACCCGAATCCCTTCATCGAAAAAGAGTTTTGCAAAACTAAAATCGTAGGCGGTTATAGTCGCAAATTTCTTGTTCTGGTCTTTTAGCTGGCGCAGGTGAGTCATGGTGGTTGGTTTCATGGTTACCCCGTCGCATCATAGGAAAAATATAGGACAGGGCATTCTAGAAGAATGTGGGGGGAGGTGTTAGTTATTTTGCGCTGAATTCGGTTGACGGGTGACCAGGAAAGCAGCACTCGACTGACTGAAATGATCCAGCTCGAAAAAACGACTACCAGCGTTCTGGCGGGGTATCTTTCAGGCAGGACAGGCAGTCACGCAAACTTTGCCCATCAGGGAAAAATAAATCTGGTGCCAGTTGGAACAAAGGCCAGAGCATGAACATACGATGCTTCATATCGTAATGCGGGATGGTCAGGCGTTCATTCTCAATGGTGTCATTGCCATACAGCATGATATCCAGATCCAGAGTTCGCGGCCCCCAGCGTTCTGCTTTACGTACCCGTCCTTGTTGGCGTTCAATTTCCTGCGTGTTATCCAGCAAAGCCAGAGGCGTGAGGGTTGTGTCCAGCGCAACGGCGGCATTCAGGTAATCAGGCTGATCCTGCGGCCCAAGGGGTGGGGTACGGAAAAAAGGCGAGACAGCAACCACCTGGCTATCAGGCAATTGTTTCAGTGCATCAATGGCAGCCTCTACCTGGTTTAGTGGAGACGCCAGGTTGCTGCCAATAGCGATATAAACCCGCGTCATGAATTGCCTTCACGTCTCGGGGTTCTCCGGCGGGGGCGATGGCGCTTACGGCGAGCGGGACTGTCATCACCTAGCTGGTTGAGCATTTCTTTTTGCACCGGCGGTGTTGCAGCCTGGAATTCACCCCACCATTGAGCAAGGCGCTGTAATTCCGGGTTACGTTCCGCTTCAGCCCGCATTTCCAGTAAATCGTATGCTGCACGGAATTTTGGATGTTCCATCAATTTCCATGCACGTTTACCCTGGCGGCGTGAGAGACGTAATTGTAATTGCCAGATATCACGGATAATGGTGGTAATGCGTTTCGGGATAGCCAGTGAGCGGCACGCTTCGTCCAGCAAGTCATTCATGGCCAGCGAAAAAGCGTCAAACCAGGTCAAACCACCTTCATGAGCAATTTTTTGCGCCATTTCCTGTTGGGGATACCAGTAAATCGCCGCAAACAAAAACGCCGGGTTCACGCGCAAATCATTCTGCAAACGCGAGTCGGTGTTCTTGAGTACCCGGGTGATAATACGCTCCATCGGGCTGTCACCATGCTCGGTGAAATAGCGCGCAATACCCGGAAACAGGGGTTGAAAAAGTTGGTACTGGCACAGTAGCTGATAAGTCCGGTAACCATAACCCGCCTGCAGCATTTTAAGCGATTCTTCAAACAGGCGGGCAGGGGGAACATCATTTAGCAGAGAAGCAAGGCGTGGAATCGGCTCGGCTGTTTCCGGGCTGATTGTCATATTCAATTTGGCGGCAAAACGAACGGCACGCAGCATACGTACCGGGTCTTCCCGGTAACGTGTTTCCGGGTCGCCAATCAGGCGAATAATGCCTTCCTGCAAGTCTTGCAGACCACCGACATAATCACGAATCGTAAAGTCAGCGACATTGTAATAAAGGCTGTTAATTGTAAAGTCACGCCGTTGGGCGTCTTCTTCAATCGACCCGAAGATGTTATCGCGCAGCAACATGCCATTCTGGCCGAGCTGAGATGTGGTTCTGTCACTGTCATGTAATTCGTGATGACCACGGAAGGTGGCAACTTCGATAATTTCCGGGCCGAACATAACATGAGCCAGACGAAACCGGCGCCCGACCAGACGACAATTACGGAACAGTTTGCGCACTTGCTCCGGTGTGGCACTTGTGGTGACATCAAAATCTTTTGGGCGAGCGCCGAGGAGTAAATCCCGGACACCACCACCTACCAGCAGCGCGTCATAGCCTGCTTTATTTAGCCGGTAAAGTACCTTGAGGGCATTTTCACTGATATCTTTGCGGGAGATCGTATGCTGTTCTCGCGGGATAACGGTCATCTTCGGTTGCATAAGCACCTCAGGAGTTTCAGACTCCTCGCGGTTTAGCACCTTACGGCAAAAATTAGCGACTCGGGTAAAAATGTTGCACCTCTGTGTATCGTGGTCGGGATAAAACAGCGGCTAATCATAGCTCAGTGTTCACCATTTGAGAATGCCGGATTCGCGCTGACCGTAGCCGGAACATGACTTAATTGCCAGTTTTTTACTGCAAAAGCCAGCAACTCACCAGTATTCAGGTCTTGCCAGCCGGGTGGAACGGGTTGGTTAAGAAATGCTAACGCCTGGACAAGAACGGGCCTTGGGTCGCCTTGTGGCAGCGCTGGTGCGTGGTTTTGCTTGGATAATTTATCGCCATGCGCGTTACAGGCAAGGGGTAAATGAATATAGCCAGGTTCAGCCCAGCCAAAATACCGGTATAACGCTATTTGGCGCACTGTCGGTTCAATCAGGTCGGCGCCACGCACGATTTCTGTTACCCCCTGGAAATGGTCATCAACCACAACAGCCAGGTTGTAGGCGAACAGCCCGTCACGCCGATGAATGATAAAATCTTCCCTGGCCATTGCATCGCTGGCGTATATCTCGCCACGCAGTTTATCGTGAAAATGGGTAACTGGATGGGTTTGTCGTAGCCGAATCGCAGCGTGCCCGGCGCTATGGTGTTTATCCCGGCACCAGCCTGGGTAAAAACCCCCACTGGCCTGAATCTGAGCCCGGGTACAGGTACAAAAATAGCTCATGTTCTGGCTTGCCAGCCAGTGCAGAGCATCCCGGTATGCCTGGTGACGGTGCGATTGCCACAATACCTCGCCATCCCAGTGCAACCCATAATGTTCAAGCTGGCGCAAAATCGTGGTGGCAGCCCCCGGCACTTCGCGAGGCGGGTCGATATCTTCGATACGCACCAGCCAGACGCCCAGACAGGAACGAGCCTGGAGATAACTGCCTAATGCGGCAATCAGGGAGCCGAAATGTAACTCGCCAGAAGGTGAGGGAGCGAAACGCCCAATATAACTGTTTGCAGACATGATTCAGCGCGGGAGGTTGCTTCGGCGGGAAAGCCCGCCGAAGAAAGGGAGATTTACCGCGGGTGGATTAACCAGCCATTTGTTTTTCGCGGATTTCTGCCAGTGTTTTGCAGTCAATGCATAAGTCAGCGGTAGGACGGGCTTCCAGACGACGAATGCCAATTTCAACACCACAGGATTCGCAGTAGCCGAAATCTTCGTCTTCCACTTTCTTAAGCGTTTTTTCGATTTTTTTGATCAGCTTACGTTCACGGTCACGGTTACGCAGTTCAAGGCTGAACTCTTCTTCCTGGGCTGCCCGGTCAACCGGATCCGGGAAGTTTGCTGCCTCATCCTGCATGTGTGTTACGGTACGGTCTACTTCATCCCTGAGCTGATTACGCCATGCTTCAAGAATGCGCCTGAAGTGCGCTAATTGGGCGTCGTTCATATACTCTTCGCCCGGTTTTTCTTGATATGGTTCCACCCCAGCGATGGCGAGAATACTCAGGGACGATGTTTTACGGTTTTGCCCTTCTTGCATGTTGCTTCTCCTTAACACGCACTATCGATCCCCTGTCGGGGGAAAATCAGGTCGCTATAAATAACAGAAGCTTTTCCGGATAGCAATTATATAAACACACCTCTTGACAACCCTGTGAGGAAAAGCGTATTCACGCGCGCAGCATTTATCCAACAACATACTGACACGAAACAATCTGTTAGACCACAACATTGAGCGGGCGGTTCAGTACCATTTTTTCAGGGCTGATTGAGGCGCCCCAGGCATAAACCTCTACGCCGCTGTGCAGTGCCTGTTTCAGCAACTGCGCATAGGCCGCATCAATGTGGCTGGCGGGCGAGACACAGGTAATGGCGGTGTGTAACGCCGCAAACAGTAATACCGCGCGTTCCCCCTGTTCCGCAATTGCTATCAGTTCACGCAAATGCTTTTGACCACGGGTCGTCACTGCATCAGGAAAATAGCCCTGACCCTCGTCCGAGAGCGTGACAGACTTAACTTCAATATAGCAGTTAACCTGTTTACATGCCTGTAACATAAAATCGCACCGGCTGTTTTCGTGCCCGTATTTTACCTCACGCTTAATATTTTCATAGCCAGCTAAAGCTGGAATACATTCATCCCGCAAGGTTTCTTCTGTGAGTTGATTGGCACGCTGTGTGTTAACACAAATAACATCACCACTGTGAGTTTCTGTCAGTTCCCAGGTGCAGGCATACTTTCTTTTCGGGTTACCCGAGATGGAATACCAGACTTTGTCGCCCGGGCTGCCACACCCGGTCATCGCTCCCGTATTAGGGCAATGTAGTGTCAGGGCTTCGCCCTGTTCAGTAATAACATCAGCCAGAAAACGTTTATAGCGGCGTACCAATGTGGCAGGGCGCAGTGCAGGGGAAAAATCCATTAATTCTCCGGGTGCTCAAGGGGAAATTCAGCCAGCGGAGTATAGCGTGTACGGCCCCGGATAAATTGTGATTCATAAAGAACAAAATTATTGACGGTGAAAGACCAGCTAAAACCGGGGGCAGGGAGCCTGGCATCGCTCGCTGAGTTGCGCCACAGTGTGATATGGGGATGGAATGGCTGCGGGCTTTGGTAGCAGCCATTGCGCGCCGCTTGCGCACGCAGCATATCAGCCAGCGACAGTAATCCCCGCGCCGGGCTGCGGGTTCCCAGCCAAATCACCTGTGAACGCATCCATAACCCGGCGTCATCCAGTGTCAGAGAAAAACTACGCTGGTGAATTCTGCGGGCCAGTTGCATCAATACTTGTTGTTTCTCAGCGGTAACATCACCTAAAAAGGCCAGGGTCAGATGAAGGTTTGCCGCTGCAACTGGTCGCCCGGTGGTTTCAGGGAAGTGTGTTGCGCGCCAGTCGATAATTTCCTGCTGCAGAGGCGTTGGCAGGGCAATGGCAAAAAAGAGCCGTTTGGTTTCAGGCATAGTCGTCTGCTGGTGTGGTAAAAGTTACGGGCCGTGCATAATCACAGCGTACAGCCTACAATGCTGCTCTTTTTATGTTAACCCCCTGGAGTGCTCTGTGTCGTTATTACCTGTTGCAGAAGTTGTGGATGAGCTGGTTTGTGCGCTGAACACGGCACCGCAGGTTTTGCTGAATGCGCCTACCGGTGCAGGTAAATCGACATGGCTGCCACTGCAATTATTGGCGCATTTTCGCGCTAAAGGGCGGATTATCTTGCTTGAGCCCCGCAGGCTGGCCGCGCGCAACGTCGCGCAGCGTCTTGCCGAATTGTTGGGTGAAGAACCGGGGGAGACAGTTGGTTACCGCATGCGGGCGCAAACCTGCGTTGGCCCGCGTACGGTGCTGGAAGTCGTCACGGAAGGGATTCTCACGCGCATGATTCAGCAGGATCCTGAGCTTAGCGGTGTGGCGCTGGTCATACTGGATGAATTTCACGAGCGTAGTCTTCAGGCTGATATGGCTCTGGCGTTATTGCTGGATGTTCAAACGGGGTTGCGTGACGACCTGCGGGTACTGATTATGTCGGCAACCCTGGATGATGAACGTCTGAGCACTTGTTTACCTGATGCGCCAGTGGTGGTTTCGCAGGGGCGTGCTTTTCCCGTCGAGCGCCGTTACCAGGCTCTGGCCAGCCATATCCCTTTTGATGTGGCTGTTGCCCGTGCAGTGAGCCAGTTATTACGGGAAGAAGCGGGCTCTTTGTTGTTGTTTTTGCCCGGTGTTGGTGAAATTCAGCGTGTGCAGGAGGCCTTGTCATCTCTTATTAGTGATGATGTGGTGTTGTGTCCTTTGTATGGCGCATTACCGCTGTCAGAACAACGCAAAGCGATTCTTCCTGCCGGAGAAGGTTTAAGAAAGGTGGTGCTGGCAACCAATATTGCTGAAACCAGTCTGACGATTGAAGGCATACGGCTGGTGGTGGACAGCGCTCAGGAGCGTGCAGCCCGGTTTGATATCCGTACCGGATTAACGCGTCTGGAAACGCTGCGTATTAGTCAGGCTTCTATGACTCAACGCGCTGGTCGTGCCGGGCGGCTTGAGCCGGGTATTTGTGTCCATTTGACCAGCAAAGAGCAGGCAGAACGGGCACCACTACAAAGCGAACCTGATATTCTGCACAGCGATATGAGTGGGCTGTTGCTGGAGCTTGCACAATGGGGCTGCCATGATGTTACAGCGTTGACCTGGCTGGATGCGCCCCCACATGCTGCGGTAACAGCTGCGCAAACCTTACTACAACTGTTAGGTGTTATGGATGCGCAATGGCGGCTCACTGAACTGGGGCGCCAGGTTGCTGCCTGTGGTGTTGAGCCGCGCGCCGGTGTGATGCTGGCTAATGCGCGAGATGCAGATGAGCGTGCGACAGCGGCAAAATTAGTGGCAATTATAGAAGAACCACCCAGAGGCGCTGATGGTGATTTGAATACTTTACTGTACCGCAACACGCCTCAGTGGAACCAACGCGCCCGGCAATTGTTACAGCGTGTCCACAGGAAAGAACCCGTAGGTGAAGTGAATAGCCAGTGTGCAACCCGGTTGTTGGCTTTGGCTTATGCTGACCGTATCGCCAGGCGGCGGGGGCAGAGTGGGCGCTATCAACTGGCGAATGGTATGGGGGCAATGCTGGACCAGGATAATGCACTGCACCGCTATGACTGGCTGGTCGCTGTGAGTCTGTTACAGGGCAACCAGTCACCCGATGCCCGGATCCTGCTTGCGCTGCCGCTGGATATTGACGCTGTACAGGCAGAAATGGGGCACCTGGTTGCAGTGCGCGACAGTGTGGAATGGCATGAAGAGCAGGGAACATTGCGCGCTATTCGCCGTTGGCAAATTGGTGAGTTGGTGGTGAAGAGCCAGCCACTTGCCAGGCCTTCTCAGGCGGATATGACTCAGGCGATTTTGAATGGCATACGTGATAAAGGTTTGTCCGCCCTGAACTGGACTGAAGCGTCACAACAAATGCGGGTGCGAATTGCCTGTGCGGCGAACTGGTTGCCCGAGTACAACTGGCCGTGTGTGGATGATGACGCATTATTGGCAAATATTGACACCTGGCTGGCACCGGAAATTCAACAGATTAGTTCTCGACAGGCTTTGCTGAATGTGGATTTAGTTAAAGCTCTTTGCAATTTACTGGACTGGTCATTACGTCAACGTCTGGATAGTGAGCTACCAACTCATTACACTGTGCCCACCGGGAGTCGGGTTGCCATTCGTTATTTTAGTGATAAACCCCCAATACTCTCGGTAAGAATGCAGGAAATGTATGGCGAAGCTGTGACCCCATGTATTGCACAGAATCGTGTTCCGCTAACACTGGAACTGCTTTCACCGGCAATGCGCCCGCTGCAGGTAACCAGTGATTTGAGCGGGTTCTGGCAAGGGGCGTATCGGGAGGTCCAAAAAGAGATGAAAGGGCGTTATCCCAAGCATCTCTGGCCGGACTCACCCGCGACAACTGCGCCGACCCGCAGGACGAAAAAGTACCAACCGCCAGTCTGAATCAGGCGGTTATCTGTTTTTTGAGAGATTTCTTGTTTCAGAATTGGCGCAAGCAATGAGAATCAAACGCCTGCGCCTGGCGTTTTTTTGGAGAAAAAGCATGGCGGGGAATGACCGCGAACCAATCGGACGTAAACCCAAATCTGGCCGTCCTTCAAAACCGAAAGCAAGCCGTCGCGGGCATCGGGATGATGATTACGATGACGAATACGACGATTACGACGATGAGTATGAGGACGAAGACGAGGAGCCCATGCCGAGTAAACGGAAAGGTAAGAAAAAGAGCCCTCCGGGCAAAAAGCGCTGGTTGCTGTGGTTACTGGTAAAACTGTTCATTGTTTTTGCAGTGATTGTCGCTGCATATGGGGTTTACCTCGACCAGAAAATCCGCAGCCGTATTGACGGGCAGGTTTGGCAATTACCGGCAGCCGTTTATGGCCGCATGGTAAACCTGGAACCCGATATGCCCACCAGCAAAAAAGAGATGATCAATTTGCTGGAAGCAACGCAATACCGTCAGGTGACGCGGATGACGCGCCCTGGTGAGTTTACTGTCCAGGCGAACAGTATTGAGATGATCCGCCGTCCATTTGATTTCCCTGATGGCAAGGAAGGTCAGGTACGGGCACGTCTGGTGTTTAATGGTGATCACCTGGATTCCATCCAGAACATGGACAATGGCCGCAGTTTTGGTCTGTTGCGTCTCGACCCGCGTCTGATAACCATGCTGTCTTCGCCCAATGGTGAAGAACGCTTGTTTGTGAAACGCTCAGGCTTCCCTGACCTGCTGGTGGACACGCTGATTGCCACAGAAGATCGGCATTTCTATGAACATGACGGGATAAGCCTGTACTCCATTGGCCGTGCGTTTATCGCGAATATTACTGCCGGGCGTGCTGTTCAGGGGGGGAGTACTCTGACGCAGCAGTTGGTCAAAAACCTGTTTTTGACCAATGAGCGTTCTTTGTGGCGTAAGGCCAATGAAGCCTATATGGCGCTGATTATGGACGCCCGCTACAGCAAAGACCGTATTCTGGAACTCTACCTGAATGAAGTCTATCTGGGGCAGAGTGGCAATAATGAGATTCGCGGTTTCCCGCTTGCCAGCCTGTATTACTTTGGCCGACCGGTAGAAGAGCTGAGCCTGGATCAACAGGCGTTGCTGGTTGGTATGGTGAAAGGGGCGTCATTGTATAATCCGTGGAGCCGGCCAAAACTGGCACTGGAGCGGCGTAATATCGTATTGCGCTTGTTGCAGGAGCAGAAAGTTATTGACCAGGATCTCTATAACACGCTAAGTGCGCGCCCGTTAGGTGTGCAGCCGCGTGGTGGTGTGATTTCACCACAGCCTGCGTTTATGCAACTGGTTAAACAGGAGTTACAGCAGAAACTGGGCGACAAGGTCAAAGATCTCTCCGGGGTGAAAATTTTCACGACATTTGATCAGGTTTCCCAGGATGCCGCAGAAAAAGCAGTGACCGAAGGGATCCCACAATTACGTAAACAACGTAAATTGAGCGATCTGGAAACGGCGATGGTTGTTGTCGACCGCTTCACAGGGGAAGTTCGGGCGATTGTTGGTGGAGCGAATCCTCAGTTTGCCGGGTATAACCGCGCGCTTCAGGCACGTCGCTCTATTGGTTCTTTGGCAAAACCGGCTACATACCTGACGGCACTGAGTCAGCCTAATCAGTATCGCCTGAATACCTGGATTGCTGATGCGCCTATCACTTTGCGTTTATCCAATGGCCAAACCTGGTCGCCGCAAAACGATGATAAGCGCTTCAGCGGGCAGGTGATGTTGGTGGATGCGCTCACGCGTTCAATGAACGTGCCGACGGTTAACCTGGGGATGACGCTGGGCCTGTCTTCTATTGTTGATACCTGGCAAAAACTGGGAGTGTCCAAAGACCAACTGACACCGGTACCAGCGATGTTGCTGGGTGCATTGAACCTTACCCCGATTGAGGTGGCACAGGCATTCCAGACCATTGCCAGCGGTGGAAACCGGGCAACATTATCCGTATTACGTTCTGTAATTGGTGAAGATGGTACTGTGCTGTATCAGAGCTTCCCGCAGGCGGAACGGGCTGTACCGGCTCAGGCTGCCTATCTGACGCTCTATACCATGCAACAGGTGGTTAGCCGTGGTACCGGCCATGCACTGAGTTTGAAGTTCCCGAAACTGCATTTGGCCGGTAAAACCGGGACGACGAACAATCTGGTGGATAGCTGGTTTGCGGGGATTGATGGCCGTGAGGTCGTGATTACCTGGCTTGGCCGTGATAATAACCAGCCAACACGTTTTTATGGTTCAAGTGGGGCAATGACGCTGTATCAGCGCTATCTCAGTAATGAGTCGCCAATGCCGCTGGATTTGGTGCCACCTGAGGACATTGTCGACATGAGCGTGGACGATATGGGGCAGTTCCAGTGCAACGGTGGTGGTGTACGTACATTACCGGTCTGGACCACCGACCCGTCAGTGCTGTGCCAGCAGTCTCAGCCAATGTCTCAGCAACCACCTGCGGCTGATGGGCAGCAAGGGCAACCGTCCCAACAACCGCAGCAACCGCAACAGCAGCAACAGCCTCAACAACAACAGAAGAATGATGGTGTGGCTGGCTGGATAAAAGAAATGTTCGGCAGTAATTAACCATACAGCCCCTGTACAATGGCATACTGTTTTCCCATTTTAGTTATGGGGAAGCAGTCGACATACAGGGGCTTTCTCTTACTAATACTGTAAAACGTAATACAGTCAGTGGTCAGAAGGGAAAATCTGGCTATATGTAAACCCGCCATTCAGGCTTGCTTCAGGCTGCCCAGTTCGCATATTATTCATCGATTATAATAATAATTCTCGTTTGCGTTCCTGTTTTCACTTGTCGGGGGCGTGATACTCACCGGGAATTCATTATATTACCGGGTGTTGCTGCACCGTTTTTTAATTCATACACCGTCAGGGCGACGTTGGCACCATGCAGGATACACAGAACACAACAACTCCTATCACTTTCAGCCTTGATAATGTTACGTTTCGGGTGCCCGGGCGTACATTACTTCACCCGCTGAGTCTGGCTTTTCCGGAAGGTAAAGTTACTGGTCTGATAGGCCACAATGGCTCAGGAAAATCAACATTGTTGAAAATGTTAGGGCGCCACCAAACACCGAGTGAAGGGCAGATAACACTGGGTAATGCGCCACTGGAAACATGGAACAGTAAGGCATGTGCGCGGCGTGTTGCATATTTGCCACAACAGTTACCAGCAGCTGAAGGGATGACCGTTCGGGAACTGGTTGCGATAGGGCGTTATCCCTGGCATGGCGCGTTAGGGCGGTTTAGTGCCGAAGACCGGCAACATGTCGAAGACGCAATCGCCCTGGTTGGCTTGAAACCCTTTGCCCAACGCCTGGTAGATAGCTTGTCTGGTGGTGAACGCCAGCGGGCATGGATAGCGATGATGGTGGCGCAAAACAGTCAGTGTTTGTTGCTTGATGAACCCACCTCTGCGCTGGATATTGCTCATCAGGTTGAAGTGCTGGCACTGATTCACCGGCTCAGTGAACAACGTGGTTTAACTGTGATTGCGGTGCTGCATGATATCAATATGGCGGCCAGGTATTGCGACTATTTAGTCGCACTGCGCGGTGGGCAGATGATTGCTCAGGGAGAACCTGAACACATCATGCAACCTGAAACGCTGTCCATGATTTACGGTATTCCCATGGGAACCTTGTCTCACCCGGCGGGTGGTGCGCCAGTGAGTTTTGTTTGCTGATGAAATCGTTATTCTCTTCTTTATCCCGCCGTCAGTTACTCACGCTGATGGCCTCCTCACCGTTATGGCTGAAATCACAGAATGCGCTGGCGGCACGAATAAATCCTCACCGTGTTGCCGCACTGGAATGGTTACCGGTTGAGTTATTGATTGCACTGGGTGTTACCCCATATGGTGTGGCAGATATTCCCAATTATCGCCGCTGGGTTAGTGAACCAGCCCTGCCAGACTCGGTTATCGACTTAGGTTTGCGTACTGAACCTAATCTGGAGTTGCTGGCCAGCATGAAGCCCTCGTTGATTGTCTGGTCTGCGGGATATGGCCCGGCTGCAACGAAATTGTCCCGTATCGCCCCCGGGCAGGGGTTTACTTTTACTGATGGTAAACACCCGCTGGATGTAGCACGGCGATCTTTAGTCCAGATGGCAGAGTTGCTTGATATGCAGCAGGCTGCGCAAACCCACCTCGGGCAATACGATCAGTTTATTGATGGCCTGAGAACGACATTTGCGCACCGGGGGAAACGCCCGGTATTGCTGATGAGCTTACTTGAATCTCACCATGCTTTAGTGCTTGGTAATAACAGCTTATTCCAGCAAGTGCTGGATCCGCTGGGTATTGAGAATGCCTGGCAGGGGGAGGTGACTTTTTGGGGCAGTGCGATTGTTGGTGTTGAACGCCTGGCGGATATCCGCGATGCAGACGTATTGTGTTTCGGGCATGGCGACAACGCAACTGAACGGGCCATTACCCACACACCTTTATGGCAGTCAATGCCTTTTGTGCGCCAGAACCGCTTTCATCGGGTTCCTGCGGTCTGGTTTTATGGTGCCACACTCTCAGCCATGCATTTTGGCCGTGTTCTGAGCCAAACGCTGGGGGAGAAAAAGTGACGCGTACTGTGCATATTTCACCTGGCGTGTTTGCTGCCATTCTGTTGTGTGGTACTGGGCTGACTCTGTTTAATTTACAGGCTTTATTGCCTTTGACGGACTGGCCTGCCGCATTCTGGTCGCCCTCACCTGATGCAGTCAACCAGATGTTATTCCACTACAGTGCCTTACCTCGCCTGGTGATGTCGCTAATGGTCGGGGCAGGGCTGGGGCTGGTCGGGGTGTTATTCCAGCAGGTGTTACGCAACCCTCTGGCCGAACCTACCACATTAGGTGTGGCGACCGGGGCACAACTGGGCATTACTGTGTCTACCTTGTGGGTTTTGCCTGGTGGTGCGCTGGCTCAGCAATTTTCCGCACTGTTTGGTGCCTGCATAGTCGGAGCACTGGTCTTTGGTGTTGCCTGGGGCAAACGCCTGTCACCGGTTACGCTCATTCTTGCCGGGCTGGTGGTCAGCCTGTATTGCGGTGCGGTGAACCAGCTGTTGGTGATTTTTCACCATGACCAGTTACAGAGCATGTTTTTGTGGAGCACTGGCGCACTGAATCAGACGGACTGGCTGGGGGTTACCCGGTTATGGCCGGTGCTGGTTGTCGGTGTACTGATGACCGTGCTATTACTACGCCCATTAACGTTGTTGGGGCTGGATGATGGCGTTGCCCGTAATTTGGGGCTGATGTTGTCACTGGCACGTTTTGCCACACTTATCCTGGCAACAGGTATCAGTGCAATGCTGGTCAATGCCGTAGGGATTATTGGCTTTATTGGGCTATTTGCACCTCTCCTGGCAAAGCTGTTGGGTGCCCGCAGGCTGACCAGCCGTTTGTTGCTGGCTCCCGTCATTGGCGCGTTGATTTTATGGCTATCAGACCAGGTGATTGTGTTATTGACCCGGGAGTGGCGGGAAATATCCACGGGTACTATGACATCGTTGGTTGGTACGCCATTGTTATTATGGTTGCTGCCGCGCCTGCGGTCACTGAACGCGCCGTCTTTGGCTCAGGGCGACAGTGTGACACCAGAGCGCCAACATGTGGCGTGGTTCGCTCTGGTTGGCGCAGGCATCTTGCTATTACTGACTGGAGTGGCGTTATCACTGGGGCGCGGCAGCCATGGCTGGTTTTTTGCCACAGGGCATGAACTGGACACACTGTTGTTCTGGCGTTGGCCGCGCGTATTATCTGCTCTGAGTGCCGGGTGTATGCTGGCTGCCGCCGGGTGTATTATTCAGCGCCTCACGGGTAATGGCATGGCAAGCCCGGAAGTCCTGGGTATCAGCTCCGGAGCCGCATTCGGCGTGGTGTTAATGCTGTTTTTTGTTCCTGGTGATGCGTTTGCCTGGTTGCTGCCTGCCGGGTGCCTGGGGGCTGCGGCTACATTAGTAGTGATTTTGTTAGTTGCCGGCAAAGGCGGATTTTCTCCGCAACGAATGTTGCTGGCCGGGATGGCGCTCAGTACCGCTTTTACGATGTTACTGATGATGCTTCAGGCCAGTGGTGATCCGCGTATGGCGCAAGTTCTGACCTGGCTTTCTGGTTCAACTTATAATGTTTCTGGGGAGCAGGCTGTCCGGGCAACGGTAATCATGGTTGTGCTTCTGGCCGTGACACCACTGTGCGGACGCTGGTTGACTGTACTCCCACTGGGAAGTGAAATGTCACGCTCGGTAGGACTGGCACTGACACCTGTGCGCATTGGCTTATTGCTGTTAGCTGCCGCGCTGACTGCAGCCGCAACGCTGACCATAGGGCCATTAAGTTTTGTCGGTTTGATGGCTCCACATATCACCCGCATGATGGGATTTCGCAGGACATTACCACAACTAGTCATTGCTGCGTTGTTAGGTGGGGTGTTGATGATGTCTGCCGACTGGTTGGGCCGCATGTTACTGTTTCCATACCAGGTACCTGCCGGGTTACTCGCCACTTTTATTGGCGCGCCCTATTTTGTTTACCTGTTGCGTAAGCAAACTCACTGACCTGTGAGGCAGCCCGGTCAGTAAACCAGGCTGCCTTAACACGCTTACTTTATTGTTTACCTGATTTTATTGTCAGGCGAGTTGCGCAAATACATTACGGGCAACATCAATAGTGGCGTTAATGTCTTCCGGCGTGTGCGCCACAGACATAAAACCGGCTTCAAACGCGGAAGGCGCCAGGTAAATCCCGCCTTCAAGCATCAGGTGGAAGAAGCGTTTAAACCGCTCAACATCACAGGCCATCACGTCCTGGTAGCAGGTGACAGCGGGCGCATCAGTGAAGAACAGGCCAAACATGCCTCCCACATGGTTTACCACGAAAGGAATACCGGCCTGGTCTGCGGCCTCTTTGAGGCCCTCAGCCAGTTGTGTGGTTAAGGTGTCCAGTGTTTCATGCACACCAGGTTGTGCTACCTCGGTCAGGCAGGCATAACCCGCAGCCATCGCAATCGGGTTACCGGAAAGGGTACCGGCCTGGTACACCGGGCCGGTTGGTGCCAGTGCATCCATGATTTCTCGCCGTCCGCCAAACGCACCTACCGGCATACCGCCACCAATGATTTTACCCAGGCAGGTTAAGTCTGGTTCAACATTGTAGTAAGACTGAGCGCCCGCCAGTGCGACACGGAAACCTGTCATCACCTCATCAATTATCAGCAATGCACCAAACTCATCGCACAGTGCACGCAGGCCAGGTAAAAATTCAGGCTGAGGGGGAACGCAGTTCATATTGCCAGCGACAGGCTCAACAATAATGCAGGCTATCTCTTGCGGGTATTGTTCAAAGGTCGCACGCACTGAATCCAGTGAGTTGTAAGTACAGGTCAGCGTATGGCGGGCAAAATCAGCTGGCACACCTGGGGAATTAGGCTGCCCAAGGGTAAGCGCGCCCGAACCGGCTTTCACCAGCAGGCAGTCTGCGTGCCCATGATAGCAACCTTCAAACTTGATTAGCTTGTCGCGTCCGGTGTACCCTCGGGCAAGGCGGATTGCACTCATTGTTGCTTCTGTTCCTGAGTTAACCATACGAACCATATCCATGGTTGGCACTAACTCAGTCACCAGTTGCGCCATCTTAACTTCCATTTCAGTTGGTGCACCAAAGCTCAATCCACGTTGAGCGGCTTCGATCACCGCATTACGGATAGCCGGGTGATTATGGCCAAGTACCATTGGCCCCCAGGAACCCACGTAGTCAATATAGGCTTTACCATCGGCGTCGTAGAGTCTGGCCCCGTCGGCACGTTCGATAAACAGCGGTACGCCGCCGACGCCTGTAAACGCGCGGACGGGGGAGTTGACGCCACCAGGGATTAATTCTCTGGCGGTGGCATACAAGTTTTCTGACTTACTCATCAATGGACTCCTGAGGGGTATATGTAAGCGTGCGGGTCATTCTAAGTGATTCGGTAAACGTTATGAAAGTTTTGCCCGATTGAAACAACACATTATGTATTGATTTGGGACAGGACTAACCCTGGCGGGGCAGGTAGAATGCTGCCTCATTTGTATTACTAATTGCACTGACAACTCATGAAACCTGAAACACCTTCTTTTGAAGCACAGCAGATTATTCGGTTACGGCGTGGCGACATGGTTCGCCGGCTGGTAAGGCGAGACAAAACGCCACTGGCAGTTCTTATTATGGCCGCTGTTGTAGGGACTCTGGCAGGTCTTGCCGGGGTTGGTTTTGAGAAAGCTGTTAATTGGGTATTACATTACCGAATGAGCATGCTACTCAACTTTGCTGATTCTCCTTTTCTGGTATGGCCGCTGGCATTTATAGCCTCTGCACTACTGGCAATGGTGGGGTATTGGCTGGTTCGCCGTTTTGCCCAGGAAGCGGGTGGTTCAGGCATTCCAGAAATAGAAGGTGCATTGGAGGAGTTACGCCCGGTTCGCTGGTGGCGAGTTATTCCAGTGAAGTTTTTTGGTGGGATGGGCACCCTTGGGGCTGGTATGGTGCTTGGGCGTGAAGGCCCAACCGTGCAACTGGGAGGAAATATCGGGCGTATGGTGCTCGATATATTTCGTATTCGTGGCGCTGAATCCCGCCATACATTGTTGGCGACAGGGGCTGCAGCCGGGTTAGCCGCGGCGTTTAATGCACCACTGGCAGGCATATTATTCATTATTGAAGAGATGCGCCCACAATTTCGCTACAGCCTGATTTCGATTAAGGCCGTGTTTATTGGTGTGATCATGTCCACGATTGTTTTCCGTTACTTCAATGGCGAAGTATCGGTGATAGAAGTGGGTAAACTCAGCGTGGCGCCGGTCAATACGTTATGGCTGTATCTGATCCTCGGGATGATTTTCGGGATTGTCGGTCCGATTTTTAATTCACTTATTTTTCGTACCCAGGATATGTTTCAACGCCTACACGGCGGTGAGATAACAAAATGGGTATTGATCGGCGGAGTCCTGGGTGGTGTGTGTGGGGTTTTGGGTTTTATTGAACCGGAAGCGGCTGGCGGTGGCTTTAATCTAATCCCTATTGCAGCAGCAGGGAACTATGCGGTAGGGACACTGCTGTTTATCTTTATTGCACGCATTATTACTACTTTGTTGTGTTTTAGTTCTGGTGCTCCGGGCGGGATTTTTGCACCAATGCTTGCGCTGGGGACACTTTTTGGCACCGCCTACGGTATGGCCTGTACCGCCTGGTTTCCCGGGTATCACCTGGAAGCGGGGACATTTGCTATTGCAGGAATGGGGGCGCTGTTTGCTGCATCAGTGCGTGCTCCACTGACCGGTATCGTGCTGGTACTGGAGATGACCGATAATTATCAGCTCATTTTGCCAATGATTATCACCTGTCTCGGCGCTACGCTGTTAGCACAATTCTTAGGCGGAAAACCGCTGTATTCTTCTATTCTGGCGCGCACATTGGCCAAACAGGATGCGCAGCAGAAAACCGCCCAACCCGAGGCGGCTTCACTGGAGAATACTTGAACGATTCACCAGGGTATTAGATAATCACCAATAAGTACTGGCGCAAGACAGGTGTATCCACCGGGTATTGTGTTGTCTGGCAGGCCTGTTTGTGGTCATGTCTTGCGTGAGTTGTTTCTTCGTTGGGAGCAGAAAATGAGTGATGATGTCGCGTTGCCGTTGCAGTTTACTGATGCAGCAGCTAATAAAGTAAAAAGTCTGATCGCGGATGAAGAGAACCCGAATCTGAAGTTGCGTGTGTATATTACTGGCGGTGGTTGTAGTGGATTTCAGTATGGTTTTACCTTTGATGATCAGATTAACGAAGGTGATATGACCATCGAAAAACAGGGTGTGGCACTGGTTGTTGACCCAATGAGCCTGCAGTATCTGGTTGGTGGCGCGGTAGACTATACCGAAGGACTTGAAGGTTCGCGTTTTGTGGTAAATAACCCCAATGCGAAAAGCACCTGTGGCTGTGGTTCTTCTTTCAGTATCTGACCAGCCTTAGTGATGTTTTGCCACCTGACGCCGTGCACATGCACGGCGTCGTCGTTTTGGCCGGATGGCGCTATGACTTGTGTGTCAGTGCGTTCTGTCATCCAGAGCAAAGGTGGGGAGCTTCAGGTGCCAGCGAATTGCGGCCAGGCGAATAGCCAGCGTGATTACCATGCCAGCCATACTGGCGATTTCAAGTGGTACGCCAAAAGTGTAGTACGCTGTTGCATGGACAATTCCGCCGGCAATACAGGCTGTTGCATAGATTTCCGTTCTGAGGATCATGGGGACCTCCCGGGCCAGAACATCACGAATAATCCCACCACCGACACCCGTTACCACACCCATACAGATGGCAACCAGTGGGCCGGTATCTGCAGCAAAGGCCTTATTTACTCCTATGCCGACAAAAACAGCCAGTCCAACGGCGTCAAGTACTGGCAGGATCCACTTTGGTAGGCGCCGGGGCTGGCGAACTAACAAGATAGTCAACATGCAGGTCACCATCGCAACGACCAGGTCAGTTGGGTCTTTTACCCAAAAAACCGGTCCGTTATTCAGGGCCATATCCCGTATTGTGCCACCGCCAATAGCAGTTACTACCCCAAGCACCAGCACTCCAAAAGGGTCCATACGCAGCTTGCCCGCTAACAAAACACCTGAAATAGCAAAAACAGCGGTACCGATGATATCCAGCCAGTACACCAACATGGTCTTCCTCTTGAATGCTTTTCCAAAACATTTCCCAACGGATTGATGCCGCCAGGTGAGTTAATGCGCCAGCTTGTTTACATTGGGCAAACCAGCCAGCGCTGCACATATCTGTTGTGCGGCGAGGATAATACGTGGGCCTGCACGTTCAAACCAGTCGTTATTTACCGCAATAACCGACGCTGAAAGTTGATTGTGCCAAAATTGTTCAATTTTTGGGATTTGTGTCTCATCACCGGTAACCAGAATCACCTGGGGTTTCCTGGCCAGAACCTGCTCGCGGCTAACCTGCGGCCAGGGAACTGCACTGTTGGCAAAAACGTTATCACCTCCACATACCTGCAGGACCTGGTTCTGAATGGAGTGTTGGCCGGTTGTGAACAGTGGCTGACCACCAAATTGTAAAAACACCCGCTTGCGTGGGGTGGCAGCATAGCGTTTTTCAAGCGCCGCAAATTGTGACATCAACGTATCCGCGGCCTTTAATGCCTGTTCCGGGTGGGGACTCCACGCAGCCAGGTGGCGAATGGCATCCGCAACCTGAGAGACATTTTGCGGGTCAAGCCACAATACATGAATCCCCAACGCAGATAGCTGGCCGACCTGCCTTTGAGCATTAGCCCCCTGCCAGGCGATCACCAGGTCGGGCTTTAATGCGACGATGCGTTCGAGATTAATGCCCTGCCAGTTTGCCACCTGCTCAATAGACTTTGCCGCTGGTGGGTAATCAGACCAGGCGCTGACAGCAACAGGGGTGATCCCGGCAGCAAAAGCCAGCTCCGTATTACCAGGCGAGAGTGTAATGACACGCGGCGCGGCCATAAGCCACGCCGGGAAGAGCAATAAAGCGAATACACGTAAAAACAGGAGATTAACTCTGAGCAAGTTTTTGTACCAGGCGCTCAACCAGCAAAGTAGATTGCTTCGCCGCAACAGTCAGAAACTCGTCAAAACTCAGATGTGATTGTTGGTCTGCCACATCGGAAATGGCGCGTACCACAACAAAAGGCACGGAAAATTTATGGCAGACATGACCAATTGCTGTTGCTTCCATTTCTACTGCTATTGCTTTCGGGAAATTGTGGCGAATTTTAGCCAGACCCACGGAGCCATTAATAAATGCATCACCGCTAACAACCAGTCCGCGTACGGCGTGAAACGACAACTCAGTAATGCATTGTTCCGCAGCTTCCACCAGTTTTTCATCGGCTTTAAAGCCGGCAGGACACCCTGGAAGTTGTCCATATTCATAGCCAAATGCGGTCACATCAGCATCGTGATAGCGAACTTCATCAGAAACCACGATATCACCTACTTTTAGTGTTGGCGCCAGGCCACCAGCTGAGCCGGTGTTAATAATGACATCGGGTTTGCAGTGCTCAAGTAACAATGTCGCGCCAACGGCTGCAGACACTTTACCTATCCCGGATTTTAACAGTGCGACCTCTGTACCGTTTAACGTACCAGTATAGATTTCGCAACCAGCCAGTTTTATTGTCTGGCGGTTTTCGATTTTGTCACGCAAGAGCGTAACTTCTTCTTCCATTGCACCAATGATGCCTGCTTTCATAGCCATACCTGTTTAAATGATGTATTCAGAGACATAGTCTATCATGGCAGACAAACAGGATTTAATCGGATTATTTTTCCCTTTCAAGGCGGTGATATGGGTGAGTTCAACTTCCAAAAGAAAATAAACTGGCATCGTCAATTCCGTTCGCCAGAAGGGACAAAAAACGAGCACGAAATCCAGCGGATTTTTGAAAGTGATCGTGGGCGAATTATTAATTCTGCGGCCATTCGCCGGTTGCAACAAAAAACGCAAGTATTCCCTCTGGAGCGCAATGCTGCAGTACGTACACGTCTGACCCATTCAATGGAAGTACAGCAGGTGGGGCGCTATATTGCTAAAGAAGTTATCAGTCGCCTGAAAGAAGCCCGGTTGCTGGAGCAATATGGGTTGAGTGAGCTGACCGGCCCATTCGAGAGTATTGTTGAAATGGCCTGCCTGATGCACGACGTTGGTAATCCGCCATTCGGGCATTTTGGTGAAGCAGCCATCAACGACTGGTTCCGGCAACGCCTGCTTCCCGGTGTTGATAACGATGCGCAGGGAAAAGAATCTCGCGCAGCAGAGGTTTTGTGTTTACGTGAAGGGGAGACCGCCCTGAATACCCTGCGCCAGCATGTAATAACAGATTTGTGCCACTTTGAAGGAAATGCTCAGGGTATTCGTTTGGTTAATACCTTGATGCGTATGAACCTCACCTGGGCACAAATGGGGTGTATTTTAAAATACACCCGGCCAGCCTGGGAAAGCGGCCCGGCGCCAGAGGGCTTCCACTATTTAATGAAAAAACCGGGTTTTTATCTTTCAGAAGCGAATTATATTGTACGGTTACGTAAAGAACTTTCACTTGAGGAAAATTGTCGTTTCCCACTTACCTGGATAATGGAGGCTGCAGATGATATTTCCTATTGCGTTGCCGATTTAGAGGATGCTGTAGAAAAGCGGATTTTTAGCCTTGAACAACTTTATCAGCACCTTTCTACCGCCTGGGGGGAGCATCACTCAGGAGACTTATTTTCTCTGGTTGTGGAAGATGCCTGGGAAAAGTCGCGAGCAGGAAAAGTACGCAGTGGTGCGGAAGATGTGTTCTTTATGTATTTACGTGTTAATACTCTCAGTAAACTGGTGCCGCATGCCGCCCGGCGGTTTATTGATAATCTGCCAGAAATATACCCAGGGCATTTTAATCATGCCCTGTTGGAAGATGATAGTTCGTACAGCCGTTTACTTGGCATGTTCAAACGTGTTGCCATGCGTCACGTTTTCTCGCACCCGGACGTTGAGCAACTTGAACTACAAGGTTACCGTGTAATCAGTGGGTTACTGGATATTTACCGGCCATTACTCCTGTTGCCACTTGCGGATTTCCAGTTATTAGTTTCAGAGGGAAATGTACGCCGGCTGCCAATTGAAAGCCGGCTGTTTCATAAACTATCCAGCAAACATTGTATGGCGTATCAGGAAGCCATTGAGAAACTGGATAACACACAATCTGAATATCCTGTCTGGGAGTTCTATTATCGTTGTCGGCTTATTCAGGACTATATCAGTGGTATGACAGATTTGTATGCGTGGGATGAATATCGACGCCTGATGGCTGTGGAATAATACCAGCGAGATTTGTAAAGATGCACAATACTTTTTTACTTTTATGAAAACGCTGTCGTGGAACTTAACGCTATAAATATGACTCTGATAACCACGAACACAGCAACGTTGTATTACCTGCTTAATTTGAGAATGAGCCATATGAAAAAAACGACACTAGCATTGAGCGCCCTGGCACTGAGCCTGGGCCTGGCATTAAATCCGGTAACAGCGCTGGCGGCGGAAACCTCTTCCGCTACAACTTCGCAAGAAATGCCCAGCCTGGCACCTATGCTGGAAAAAATTATGCCTTCTGTCGTCAGTATTAATGTCGAAGGTAGCACGACAGTGAATACGCCACGCATGTCGCGTAATTTCCAGCAGTTCTTTGGCGATAACTCGCCCTTCTGCCAGGATGGTTCGCCATTCCAGAACTCACCCTTCTGCCAGGGGGGAGGGAATGGTGGCGGTGCTGATGGCAGCCAGCAGCAGAAATTTATGGCACTGGGCTCCGGTGTCATTATTGATGCAGCTAAAGGCTATGTAGTAACCAATAACCACGTTGTTGAAAACGCTACATCAATTAAAGTGCAACTGAGCGATGGGCGCCGGTTTGACGCAAAAGTTGTTGGAAAAGACCCGCGCTCTGATATTGCGCTGATCCAACTTAAAGATCCGAAAAACCTGACTGCGATAAAAATTGCTGATTCCGATAATTTACGGGTTGGTGATTATACCGTAGCGATTGGTAACCCTTATGGTCTGGGCGAGACTGTTACTTCGGGGATTGTTTCCGCTCTGGGGCGTAGTGGTCTGAATGTTGAGAATTATGAGAACTTCATTCAAACCGACGCCGCTATTAACCGGGGTAACTCTGGCGGTGCGCTGGTTAACCTCAAAGGTGAGCTAATTGGGATTAACACAGCAATCCTGGCTCCGGATGGCGGCAACATCGGTATTGGTTTTGCTATCCCGAGTAATATGGTGAAAAACCTGACAGAGCAAATGATTCAGTACGGGCAGGTGCGCCGTGGTGAATTGGGCATTATGGGCACAGAACTGAACTCTGAACTGGCTAAGGCAATGAAAGTTGACGCTCAGCGTGGTGCTTTTGTAAGCCAGGTGTTGCCAAACTCTTCTGCAGCCAAAGCAGGTATTAAAGCCGGGGACGTGATTGTCTCTATGAACGATAAACCGATTAACAGCTTTGCTGCGTTACGTGCTGAAATTGGTTCTATGCCAGTGGGCAGTAAAATGAAACTGGGCTTGTTGCGTGAAGGCAAGCGTATTGACGTGAATGTTGAATTGCAGCAGAGCAGCCAAACCCAGGTGGATTCATCCAGTATCTTCAGCGGTATCGAAGGTGCAGAGATGAGCAATCGTGCCGGTAAAGATAAAGGCGTGGTAGTGAACAGTGTGAAAGCCGGTTCACAGGCGGCGCGTATCGGGCTGAAGAAAGGCGATATTATCGTGGGGGCAAATCAGCAACCAGTGAATAACATTGCTGAACTGCGCAAAATCCTGGATAGCAAACCGAGTGTACTGGCGTTAAATATTCAACGTGGTGACAGCTCCATTTATCTGCTCCTTCAGTAATGCATTACTAATTAATTTCTTCGAGTTAAAGGCCGCGTATGCGGCCTTTTTTGTGAGCTTTTACACAACTCTGCATTATTACCTGGTGAATTGGTCATTTGCCCAATGTAAGGCATCTGCCTCTTCATTATGCTGTGCTGATGACGTACAGGAGGCGGCAAATATGGCAGGCTGGCACTTTGATACGAGAATGGCGCAAGAGATAGTAGCTCGTACCATGAAGATAATTGATACCAATATCAACGTGATGGATGCGCGCGGGCGGATAATTGGTAGTGGCGACCAGGAGCGTATTGGGGAATTGCACGAAGGGGCATTACTGGTACTGTCCCAGGGGCGCGTTGTTGACATTGATAATGCTGTTGCCCGCCATTTGCATGGTGTCCGGGAAGGGATCAATTTGCCCTTACGCCTTGAAGGCGAGATAGTGGGGGTGATTGGGCTGACAGGTGAACCAGAGAACTTACGTAAATATGGTGAGCTGGTATGCATGACGGCGGAGATGATGCTGGAGCAGTCTCGCCTGATGCACTTACTGGCACAAGACAGCCGTTTGCGTGAAGAACTGGTGATGAACCTGGTTCAGGCAGAAACCATTACACCTGCATTAAGTGAGTGGGCACAACGGCTGGGAATTGACCTGACGATGCCCAGAGTGGTGGCTGTGGTTGAAGTCGATAGCGGGCAGTTAGGAGTGGATTCTGCCATGGATGAACTTCAGCAACTGCAAACAGCATTAACCACACCTGAGCGAAATAACCTGGTGGCGATTGTCTCTCTGAGTGAAATGGTGGTATTGAAACCTGCACTGAATCAGTATGGGCGATGGGATGCCGATGATCACCGACGCCGGGTAGATGTTCTGTTGTCGCGAATGAAAGAAAACGGCCAACTACGTTTTCGCGTCGCTCTGGGAAACTATTTTACTGGCGAAGGGAGCATTGCCCGTTCTTACCGAACGGCGCGCACCACTATGATGGTGGGTAAACAACGTATGCCAGACAGCCGTAGTTATTTTTACCAGGATCTGATGCTGCCTGTCTTACTTGACAGCCTGCGTGGCGGCTGGCAGGCGAATGAACTTGCCCGTCCTTTGGAGAGGCTCAGGGCAATGGATAATAACGGCTTGTTGCGTCGCACATTAACCGCCTGGTTTCGCCATAATGTACAGCCACTGGCAACATCCAAATCTCTGTTTATTCACCGTAATACTTTAGAGTACCGACTGAACAGAATTGCGGAACTGACCGGGCTTGATTTAAGTAGTTTTGACGACCGGCTGCTGTTGTATATTGCGTTACAGCTGGATGAACAGCATGGCTAAAGAAAAGGCTGGCTTAGCGCCAGCCTGAAGGTCATTTACGGGTGAGTTTTTCCAGATCGGCTTCGATTTCGCTGATCTTGTTGGCAACAACACTTTCAAGATGGCGCAGATCGTCAAGAATTTTTCTTTTCAGATCGACTTCACTACGGTCGCGCTGGCAAATTTGATCCAACTCATCAATAACGTAACGGAGATTTGGGCTGATTTCCTGAATCTCTTTATAACCCTGACCTACACTGTCTGACACAACTGTTTTACGCTGGCGTGGGTATTTGAATTTAACGCTTTTAGCGAAAAACTCGCCCTTATCCTTATGAAAATAGATCTTCAGGATATCATTATTCGCTTCCTGTCGGAGGCTGTAACGATCAATTTCATCAGGATTGGTAATACCCAGGCTTTTCAGATTATCGTACATAGCGGTACCCTCAGCGAATAAATAACTATTAGATAATTAACGAAAAAAAGTGTTTCCGCCAGTGCCAGATACAAAAAAGGCAGGTTCTCCCTGCCTTTTTATCACCGCCATTAGTCAATGGTACGCAGCAACTCGTTGATACCCACTTTGCCACGGGTCTTCGCGTCGACTTTCTTCACGATAACCGCACAGTACAGGCTGTACTTACCATCTTTAGACGGCAGGTTGCCAGATACCACGACAGAGCCAGCAGGTACGCGGCCATAGTGAATTTCGCCAGTTTCACGGTCATAAATACGTGTGCTTTGGCCAATATAGACGCCCATAGAGATAACTGAGCCTTCTTCAACAATAACCCCTTCAACAACTTCAGAACGGGCACCAATAAAGCAGTTATCTTCAATGATGGTCGGGTTTGCCTGCAGCGGTTCCAGAACCCCACCAATACCCACACCACCAGACAGATGCACGTTTTTACCAATTTGCGCACAAGAACCTACAGTGGCCCAGGTATCGACCATCGTACCTTCATCGACGTAAGCGCCAATATTGACATAAGAAGGCATCAGTACAGTGTTGCGGGCGATAAATGCACCCTGGCGAACGGCTGCCGGCGGCACAACACGGAAACCTTCTTTCTGGAAGCGTGCTTCGTCGTAATCGGCGAATTTCATCGGCACTTTGTCATAGAAGCGGCTTTCAGCGCCGTCAATGACCTGATTGTCGTTAATACGGAAAGAAAGCAGCACAGCTTTCTTGAGCCATTGATGGGTTACCCATTGGCCGTCAATCTTTTCCGCAACGCGCAGCGCGCCGCTGTCGAGCAGTGAAATCACCTGGTTAATTGCTTCACGGGTGACTGTATCTACATTGACCGGCGTAATATCTGCCCGGCGCTCAAACGCGGACTCAATAATGTTCTGTAGCTGCTGCATTGTTAATCATTTCCTGATGTTTTATGTGAATGACATGAAAAAAACTTCACTACACTTTATCGTTTGGATTGAGGCCTTCTGTCAACCGTTGTTGTACTTCTTGTTGCAGAGTGGCATCCAGAGCTCGCCGCTCGCTGGTGGCGACAATAAATAAATCTTCAACACGTTCGCCAATGGTAGTGATACGTGCGCCGTGTAATGAAATACCGAGGTCAGCGAAGACCTGGCCGACAATTGCCAGCAGGCCGGGCTGGTCTAACGCGATCAGTTCAATAAATGTGCGCCGGTCGGTATGCGTTGGCAAAAAGTTGACTTCAGTGTCTACCGTAAAGTGGCGCAGACGGGCGGGCTGGCGCCGTGGTTGTGGTGGCTGCCAGGTACGCTGGTTAACGGTTTGCTCCAGTCCCTGACGAATCGCGTCGTGCCTGTCAGGTGATAGCGGGCTGCCATCGGGCTCCAGCACAATAAAGCTGTCCATTGCCATACCGTCGCGAGTAGTGAAGATCTGTGCGTCGTGAACACTAAGGTTACGCCGGTCGAGTTCAGCACACACTGCGGCAAACAGATAAGGTCGGTCCGGGCTCCAGATAAATATTTCGGTACCGCCGCGGGTCGCCTGTGGGCTGAGCAAAATCATGGGTTGCTTTAAATCGTGTTGTAACAAGTGACGAGCGTGCCATGCCAGTTGATTCGGGGAGTGACGAACAAAATAGCTGGCCCGGCAACGTGCCCAAATTTTATGTAATGCTTCTTCATCGATATTTTCCATACGCAGTAACGCCAGAGCCTGGGCCTGGTGATTACGCACACGCTCCCGCATATCCGGGGTATTTTGCATTCCCCTGCGTAGTTGTTTTTCGGTGGCAAAGTAGAGTTCACGAATCAGGCTCTGTTTCCAACTGTTCCATAACGTCTCATTCGTGGCACAAATATCGGCAACGGTCAGGCAAACCAGGTAACGTAAGCGGTTTTCTGTCTGGACTTCTTCAGCAAACTGCACAATGACTTCAGGATCCTGAATATCGCGGCGTTGCGCGGTAACAGACATCAACAGGTGCTGGCGAACCAACCAGGCGATTAACTGGCTTTCCCGGGAGTTAAGACCATGGAGTTCAGCAAATTTTATGACATCCTGTGCGCCCAGTACGGAATGATCACCCCCCCGGCCTTTGGCGATATCGTGAAACAGTGCGGCAATCAGAATCAATTCAGGGTGAGAAAGTCGCGGCCATAATTCAACGCACAGTGGGTGGCGCTGGCGGGTTTCTTCGTGTGAAAAACTTTCCAGTTTTTGCAACACACGCAAAGTGTGTTCATCTACGGTGTAGGCATGGAATAAGTCAAACTGCATTTGCCCAACGATATGCGACCACTGGGGCATATACGCGGACAATACGCTGTAGCGATGCATTGGCACCAGCCCACGGCTGACAGCTCCCGGGTGGCGCAGCATAACCAGAAACAGTTCACGCGCTTCGGCTTTGTAGCACAACGGCTCATTCAGATGGCGTCTGGCGTGACGCAAATGACGTAAGGTTGTTGAATAGATGCCGCTAATTTCGCGATTACGCACCATGGTGTAAAACATACGCAAAATAGCGCAGGGATCCTGAAGAAAAAGCGTGTCATCGCGCAAATCAATCAGTGTGCCACGCAGTTGAAAATCATCATCCAGTGGGCGTGGTTTTTCGTTTGCATCCAGTGCAAGAATTGCTTCATCAAACAGTTGTAACAGCATTTGATTGAGTTCGCTGACATGACGTGTCGCACGGTAGAAATCTTTCATCATGTGTTCAACGGGCTCATTACCTTCACCCTGATATTTGAGGCGTTGGGCAACGCTGAGTTGGCGGTCAAACAGCAGGCGGTTATCGTAGCGGTTCAGTTCCAGATGCAGCGCAAAACGTATTCGCCACAAAATATGCTGGCATTCATTCAGTTCATCGCGCTCGGCCTCGGTCAGAAAACCAAAACCGAGCATTTCATTCATGGATGTGGCGCCAAAGTGGCGACGGGCTACCCATTGCAGTGTTTGGATATCTCGCAGGCCGCCCGGGCTGCTTTTAATATCGGGTTCTAGGTTATAGCTGGTACCGTGGTAGCGTTGATGGCGTTCATTTTGCTCATCAATTTTAGCTGCGAAAAACTTCTCAGAGGGCCAGAACCCGTCACTGAAGACTTGTTTTTGTAGTTCGAGAAACAGGGCGACATCGCCTGTCAGCAGCCGTGATTCAATCAGGTTCGTGGCAATAGTCAGATCGGACAGCCCTTCGAGCAGACACTCTTCAAGGCTGCGCACACTGTGGCCTACCTCCAGCTTGATATCCCAGAGTAGTGTCAGCAGTTCACCAATTTTTTGTGACTGGTCTTCGGGCAGGCGTTCACGGCTTAATACCAACAGGTCAATATCCGACAGCGGATGCAGCTCGCCACGCCCGTAACCACCCACAGCAACCAGAGCAGTCCCGGCAATGGTGTCGAACCCAAAATGAGACCACAGGCGCTCCAGAAGCTGATCAATGAATTCCGTTCGGGCCGCAACCAGTTTCTCGACAGACACACCTTCATCAAAGGCGCTGCCCAGCCATTGTTGAAAAGTTTCCAGGGCGCTTTTTATGGGCTGACATTCTAACTGGCAACCAGGCCAGGAAGACGGGTAATCAGGTTGACCTGGGAGTAGAGGGAGGTTTGGCTCGATATACTGCTCGGGAAAACTATTGGTCATATGTGGTGCCCATAAAAAAGGCCGGCAAGTGCCGGCCTGAGAGTAATGATAAACCGGACAATGCCGGTTTTTCACTTATTCATCGTGCGAAATAATGTTGGGGATGGTGTCATCTTTACGCAACGTAAGAATTTCGCAGCCGTTATCTGTCACCACAATAGTATGCTCGTATTGGGCAGACAAGCTTCTGTCTTTGGTTTTTACCGTCCAGCCATCTTTCATCGTTCGGATACGGTAATCACCTGCATTCACCATAGGTTCAATGGTAAAAGTCATGCCGGTTTTCAGCACCACACCGCCATCATCTGCGTCATAGTGCAGCACCTGAGGCTCTTCATGGAAAACACGGCCGATACCGTGACCACAGTATTCACGTACAACAGAGTAGCCTTCGGCTTCAACAAACTTCTGAATTGCAGCACCGATGGTACGCAGACGAATACCCGGTTTCACCATACGCAGACCCAGGTACAGGCTTTCCTGGGTAATACGGCACAGACGCTCGCCCAGAATAGTGGGTTTACCGACGATAAACATTTTAGATGTATCGCCGTGGAATTCATCTTTAATCACGGTCACATCGATATTAACAATATCGCCATCTTTCAAAACCTTGTCTTCACTTGGAATGCCATGGCATACCACTTCATTGACAGAGATGCAGACAGATTTGGGGTAGCCGTGGTAGCCCAGGCAGGCAGAGACTGCTTTTTGATGATTTACGATGTAATCATCACAAATACGATCCAGCTCGCCTGTGGTTACTCCAGGTTTTACATGGGATTCGATCATTTCAAGCACATCGGCAGCCAGGCGGCCAGCAACGCGCATTTTTTCGATATCTTCAGGGGTCTTAATTGAAATAGCCATTAATCAGGTCCGCAGATGCCGGGATTTCGGCAATAATTAAACAAAGTAACGCTAATGTTATCAGGGCAGGCGAGAGAGTGCCAAATCGGGAATAATGAAGTAAAGAACCCGCTAACAACTATTGGAGTCCTTGCGTCATTTGTGGTATAAAGCGCGCCGGACTTCCGTGTCAAAAAACGGACTATGGAAGATTTCAATCTCACTTTGTGTATAACACACACGTATCGGCACATATTCCGGGGTGCTCTTCGGGGTCGGTAATATGGGATACGTGGAGGCATAACCCCAACTTTATATAGAGGTTTTAAAACATGGCAACTGTTTCCATGCGCGACATGCTCAAGGCTGGTGTTCACTTCGGTCACCAGACCCGTTACTGGAACCCGAAAATGAAACCGTTCATCTTCGGTGCGCGTAACAAAGTTCACATCATCAACCTTGAGAAAACTGTACCGATGTTCAACGACGCTCTGGCCGAGCTGAACAAAATTTCTTCCCGTAAAGGTAAGATTCTGTTCGTTGGTACAAAACGCGCTGCAAGCGAAGCGGTAAAAGACGCTGCTCTGAGCTGCGATCAGTTCTTCGTGAACCATCGTTGGTTGGGCGGTATGCTGACTAACTGGAAAACTGTTCGTCAGTCCATCAAACGTCTGAAAGACCTGGAAACTCAGTCTCAGGACGGTACCTTCGACAAGCTGACCAAAAAAGAAGCGCTGATGCGTACTCGTGAACTGGACAAGCTGGAAAACAGCCTGGGCGGTATCAAAGATATGGGCGGCCTGCCGGACGCACTGTTTGTTATCGACGCTGATCACGAACACATCGCTATCAAAGAAGCAAACAACCTGGGCATCCCGGTATTTGCTATTGTTGATACCAACTCTGATCCGGATGGTGTTGATTTCGTTATCCCGGGTAACGACGATGCAATCCGTGCTGTCAGCCTGTACCTGGGCGCAGTTGCAGAAACCGTACGTGAAGGCCGTTCTCAGGATCTGGCTACTCAGGCGGAAGAAAGCTTCGTAGAAGCTGAATAATAAGGTTCGCTCTTTAAGAGCCCTTATTAACCAGGTATGAATAGTTTGGTTAGGGGGCCTGTCTCAGGCTCCCTTTTTTGTTTGAGTCCGGCCTGTCCGGCTTTATAAAGCCAGACAAGCTGAACGCTATACCCTTTTGCATTGGTGTCACAGTGGTGTGGTAAAACACATCGGAAAGCACTTGTTACAGGTGCCGGGTGTGGCTTCAACATGCAGGGTATATCTCCCCGCACGAGATAACCGAGGATTAGAAAATGGCAGAAATTACCGCTTCTCTGGTAAAAGAGCTGCGCGAACGTACTGGCGCAGGCATGATGGAATGTAAAAAAGCGCTGGTCGAAGCGAATGGCGACATCGAACTGGCAATCGATAACATGCGTAAGTCTGGTCAGGCAAAAGCGGCTAAAAAAGCAGGCCGTGTTGCTGCTGAAGGCGTTATCCTGACTGCTATCGATGGCAAATTTGGTCTCGTTCTGGAACTGAACTGTGAAACTGACTTCGTTGCTAAAGATGCTGGTTTTAAAGCATTTGGCGAAGAAGTTCTGGCTGCAGCTGTGGCTGGCCGTGTTTCCGATGTAGAAGTTCTGAAAGCGCAGTTTGAAGAACAACGTACTGCACTGGTTGCCAAAATTGGTGAAAACATCAACATCCGTCGTGTTTCTGTTATCGAAGGCGATGTTCTGGGTTCTTACCTGCACGGTGCGCGTATCGGTGTTATGGTTGCTGCGACTGGCGCGGATGACGAACTGGTTAAACACATTGCCATGCACGTTGCTGCCAGCAAACCAGAATACGTTAAACCGGAAGATGTACCGGCTGACGTAGTAAGCCACGAACACCAAATCCAGCTGGATATTGCCATGCAGTCTGGTAAACCGCGTGAAATCGCAGAAAAAATGGTTGAAGGCCGTATGCGTAAATTCACCGGTGAGATCTCTCTGACTGGTCAGAACTTCGTAATGGATCCGAGCAAAACTGTTGGTCAGCTGCTGAAAGAACACAATGCTGATGTAACAGGTTTCATCCGCTTTGAAGTGGGTGAAGGCATTGAAAAAGCGGAAGTTGACTTCGCTGCTGAAGTTGCAGCAATGTCCAAAAACTCGTAATGCCGGGAGGAGCCGTCTTAGGGCGGCTCCTTTTTTGTATCTGTCATTTTCAGAACTAAGCCATCCTCAAAAAATGTGATAATGCCTGCAACCGGCAGAGAAAAGCATGACAACAGGATGGCAATTGTCCGGCGAAATACCAGAGCATTATTGCGGGGTCTGAAAAAATCGGCCTGCTCTGATGTCAGCCGTCCTGAAATATGACAAATATTGTCACCAGATTATCCATTCCATTTGTTTACTGTCCCAGGAAAGAAACATGGCTACCAACGCAAAACCTGTCTACAAGCGTATTCTGCTCAAATTGAGTGGGGAAGCACTGCAAGGAGCGGAAGGCTTCGGTATTGACGCGAGCATACTGGATCGTATGGCTCAGGAGATCAAAGAACTGGTTGAACTGGGGATCCAGGTCGGGGTAGTCATCGGCGGCGGTAACTTATTCCGCGGTGCCGGCCTTGCTCAGGCTGGAATGAACCGTGTGGTCGGTGACCATATGGGGATGCTGGCGACAGTAATGAATGGCCTGGCTATGCGTGACGCTTTGCATCGTGCCTATGTTAATGCGCGCTTAATGTCAGCTATTCCGCTCAATGGCGTGTGCGATAACTATAGCTGGGCAGAAGCAATCAGCTTGTTGCGTAATAATCGCGTCGTCATTTTTTCTGCTGGTACTGGTAATCCTTTCTTTACTACTGACTCAGCAGCATGTCTGCGTGGTATTGAAATTGAAGCCGATGTAGTACTGAAAGCAACCAAAGTTGATGGCGTGTTCTCCGCTGACCCGGTAAAAGACCCTTCTGCGACGCTTTATGAACAACTGTCTTATCATGATGTTCTCGACAGAGAGCTGAAAGTGATGGACCTGGCCGCATTTACACTTGCGCGCGATCACAAATTACCCATCCGTGTTTTCAACATGAACAAGCCAGGCGCACTGCGTCGGGTGGTTATGGGTGAAAAAGAAGGAACTTTGATTACAGACTAATGTTCCTTAGGCCGGAATCAGGGTACCATTCAGTCCAGAAAAGTTAGTTTGACGACAGGCAGCCATACGGGTGCCATGAATTTTACGAGACTATACTTAGGTCAACCACAGTTGCTGTGGGAGGAAACAGAAGTGTGGTCTGCCTGACAACCAGTTTTCAAGGATTCGTAACGTGATTAACGACATCAGAAAAGATGCTGAAGTGCGTATGGAAAAATGCGTTGAAGCATTTAAAAATCAAATCAGCAAAGTCCGTACAGGCCGTGCCTCCCCCAGTCTGCTGGACGGTATCATGGTGGAATACTATGGTACGCCAACCCCGTTGCGCCAGTTGGCAAACGTGGTCGCAGAAGATTCCCGTACCCTGGCACTGACCGTATTTGACCGCACCATGGGGCCGGCAGTAGAAAAAGCAATTATGGCTTCCGACCTGGGACTGAACCCGAACTCCGCCGGGAGTGTTATTCGTGTGCCGCTGCCACCACTGACTGAAGAACGCCGTAAAGACTTGATCAAGGTCGTGCGTGGTGAAGCCGAACAGGCGCGTGTTGCTGTGCGTAACGTTCGTCGTGACGCTAACGATAAAGTTAAAGCTTTGCTGAAAGAAAAAGAAATCAGTGAAGATGACGACCGTCGTTCTCAGGACGATGTTCAGAAACTGACTGATGCAGCAATCAAGAAAGTTGACGCCGCACTGGCTGATAAAGAAGCGGAACTGATGCAGTTCTGATTGAATGACTTAGCGCTGCAAGAAAAAGCCGTGTCTGACTCACGGCTTTTTTGTCAGTAGTGCTTAGTTTCTGGGCACTGACTGCCTTTGCCACCAGGCAACCTGGCTTATCAGCCAGCATCGTTTTAGGGCAATTCAGTGATTTTCTCTGTTCAGCCTGTGTGCTGAAAGAGAGGGGACTGCAGGTGTGCTGCAGTCAGGAGCGAATCAGGTAACGATGTGCCTGGTTACTCGGTTCTACAACAGGCAACGCATGAAGCAATTGACTATTCTCGGGTCCACCGGGTCAGTGGGTAGTAGCACCCTCGATGTCATCCGCCATAATCCTCAGCAATTTTCGGTTACCGCGCTTGTCGCTGGCAAAAATGTCACGCGCATGGTTGAGCAATGTCTGGAATTTAACCCGCGTTTCGCTGTTATGAATGATGAGGAGAGTGCCCGTGCATTGCGCCAGCAATTGCGGGATGCAGGCAGCAAAACAGAGGTTCTGTTCGGCCCGCAGGCGGCATGCGAAATGGCGGCACTGGATGGCGTTGACCAGGTTATGGCGGCTATTGTCGGTGCAGCAGGTTTGCTGCCAACTCTTGCCGCGATAAAAGCGAGCAAGCAAATTTTGCTCGCCAACAAGGAGTCACTGGTCACCTGTGGTCGCCTTTTCATGAATGCGGTGAAGCAATATGGCGCGCAATTGCTACCTGTGGATAGCGAACATAATGCCATTTTTCAGAGTTTACCGGAACCAATCCAGCAAAATCTGGGATACGCTGAACTTGAAGAGTATGGAGTGTCATCCATTCTTCTCACCGGGTCTGGTGGGCCTTTTCGTGAAACTGTGCTCAGTGACCTTGAAATGATGACGCCTGAAGAGGCTTGTCGTCATCCTAACTGGTCAATGGGGCGTAAGATTTCAGTCGATTCGGCCACAATGATGAATAAGGGACTCGAGTATATTGAAGCCCGCTGGCTTTTTAATGCCTCAGCACAGCAGATGGAAGTTCTGATTCACCCCCAGTCGGTGATTCATTCAATGGTGCGTTATCGTGATGGTAGCGTACTGGCGCAACTGGGTGAACCTGATATGCGCACACCCATTGCCCATACAATGGGCTGGCCTGGCCGTGTTAATGCTGGCGTGAAACCACTCGATTTTTGCCGTTTGAATCAACTGACTTTCAGCCAGCCAGATTACTCACGCTATCCTTGTCTGCGCCTGGCAATTGATGCCTCGCAACAAGGCCAGGCTGCGACAACTGCACTGAATGCTGCGAATGAAGTTGCAGTAGCTGCATTTCTGGCGAATCGTATTCGTTTTACGGATATTGCCCAGGTTAACAGTGCGGTGCTCGATAAGCTGAATGTCAGGGAGCCGCTATCGGTTGATGAAGTGCTGGATGTCGATGCAGGTGCTCGTGAACTGGCAAGTAAACAGGTTAACCATATTGGGGGGTAGCGTGGGGAATATTCACGCGCTGAATTCAGTGCCATTTGTGAGCATCAGGCTGAGGTGATATAGTCTGCGCCACCCGATAAATGTCTGAGTTTGTTTTTTTATCGGGTAAGCCGTGATTGAGCACGGCTTTTTTACGTAAAGGCATCAGTATTCCTGAGAACCGCTTAATCCGATTAGGGAATAAAACGCGTTATGTTGTCTGCTAACCAACCATTAAGCGAAAGTTTGCCTGAACATGGTGCCCGTCATGTTGCCATCATTATGGATGGTAACGGGCGCTGGGCGAAACGTCAGGGGAAAATGAGGGCCTTTGGCCATAAGGCCGGAGCCAAATCGGTTCGTCGGGCTGTGACATTTGCCGCGAATATCGGTCTGGATGCGCTGACACTTTATGCGTTCAGTAGCGAAAACTGGAACCGTCCGGCGCAAGAAGTTAGTGCTTTAATGGAACTGTTCATCTGGGCACTGGATAGCGAGGTGAAAAACCTGCACCGCAACAATGTCCGTTTGCGGGTTATTGGTGATACCAGCCGCTTTAATGCGCGGTTACAGGAACGGATCAGAAAAGCGGAGGCGTTAACTGCTCAAAATACTGGGCTGACGCTGAATATCGCAGCCAACTATGGTGGGCGCTGGGATATTATTCAGGGAGTGAAAGCGCTTGCTGCGCGCGTTCAGTCGGGCGAAGTTCTCCCTGAGCAAATTGATGAAGACATGCTGGGGCAACAGGTTTGTATGAATGAGTTGTCACCCGTGGATTTAGTGATTAGGACAGGTGGAGAACACCGGATCAGTAATTTTTTGCTGTGGCAGATAGCCTATGCTGAACTTTACTTTACCGAAGTGCTTTGGCCTGATTTCGATGAACAAGATTTTGAAGGTGCACTCAATGCCTTTGCGAGCAGGGAACGTCGTTATGGCGGTACAGCACCGGATGGCGAAAAAGCCTGATGGGGGTTGCTTTTGCTGAAGTATCGCCTGATTTCCGCATTTATTTTAATACCGGTCGTCATTGCTGCGTTATTCTGGCTGCCGCCCGCAGGATTTGCCATTGTGACGCTGGTTGTGTGCATGCTCGCCGCCTGGGAATGGGGGCAGTTGAGTGGCTTTAAGAGCCGCTCTCAACGTGTCTGGCTGGCAGTATTATGTGGGTTGCTTTTAACCCTGATGCTGTTTCTGTTGCCGGAATATCGCCATAATGCGCACATTCCTTTGATTGAAGGGTGGCTGTGGCTTGCCCTGGGCTGGTGGTGTGTTGCTCTGCTGCTGGTATTAAGTTACCCGGCTTCTGCCAGTGTCTGGAGGCGCTCACACATATTACGCCTGTGCTTTGGTGTTGCCACCATTGTACCTTTTTTTTGGGGCATGGTAGTTCTGCGCTCCTGGCATTATGATGACAACCATTACGCCGGATCTGTCTGGTTGCTGTATGTTATGTTTCTGGTCTGGGGAGCAGACTCAGGGGCTTACATGTTTGGCAAGCTGTTTGGCAAGCATAAGCTGGCACCAAAAGTGTCACCAGGTAAAACATGGCAAGGGTTTATTGGTGGCCTGCTGACATCCGCTGTTATTGCGTGGGCATTTGGCGCACTGGCTCATTTAGACGTCGCACCGGTTACTTTGCTAACTTGTTCTGTCATCGCCGCACTTGCTTCGGTACTGGGCGATTTAACGGAAAGTATGTTTAAACGCGAAGCGGGTATCAAAGACAGTGGTTCGTTGATTCCCGGGCATGGCGGTATTCTCGACCGTATCGACAGTTTGACAGCGGCGGTTCCTGTTTTTGCCTGTCTTTTGTTGTTAGTTTTCAGGACGATTTAACGGAAGGTTTTATGCTCAGCATACTCTGGAATCTGGCTGCTTTTATCGTTGCACTTGGAGTTTTAATTACGGTGCATGAGTTCGGCCATTTTTGGGTTGCGCGGCGTTGCGGAGTCTGTGTTGACCGTTTTTCTATTGGTTTTGGCAAGGCATTGTGGAAACGAACAGATAAACAGGGTACTGAGTTTGTCATCGCACTTATCCCTCTTGGGGGGTATGTCAAAATGCTGGATGAGCGCATTGAACCTGTTGCGCCCGAACAGCGCCATCGTGCTTTCAATAACAAAACCGTTGCTCAGCGTGCTGCAATTATTGCGGCGGGGCCAGTTGCTAACTTCATTTTTGCCATCTTTGCCTATTGGATGGTCTTCATTATTGGTATCCCCAGTGTCTATCCGGTTGTTAGTGGCGTAAGGCCTGATTCAATCGCCGCGCAGGCACAAATTTTACCCGGCACGGAACTAAAAGCGGTAGATGGTATCGAAACGCCTGACTGGGATGCTGTTCGCCTCGCGTTTATCAGTAAGATTGGTGATAGCAGCACGACGCTGCGTGTGGCACCTTTTGGTACAGATAAACAGCGTGATGTCACACTGGATTTACGCCAGTGGCACTTTGAACCAGACAAGCAGGATCCTGTTCTGTCTCTTGGTTTTTTGCCGGTATCACCGCAAGTCGAACCAGTACTTGCTGAGGTCCAACCTCATTCAGCCGCGAGCAATGCAGGTTTGCAAGCAGGGGACAGGATCGTTAAAGTCGATGGTCAGCCATTGGTTCAGTGGTCAGATTTTGTCAGTCAGGTGCGGGATAACCCGGGTAAACCACTTCGGCTGGATGTCGAACGCAAAGGAAATTTGCTTTCTCTTACGCTGACACCTGCGGTGAAAGAGAATGGCAGAACAAAACAGGCTGAGGGCTTCGCGGGCGTTGTGCCGCATGTGATTCCTTTGCCTGATGAGTATAAGACAGTGCGCCAGTATGGGCCGTTTGCCGCAGTCATTGAAGCCACAGGAAAAACATGGCAATTGATGAGGCTCACGGTCGATATGCTGGGCAAATTAGTAATCGGTGACGTTAAGCTGAACAACCTGAGTGGGCCTATTTCTATTGCTCAGGGTGCCGGAATGTCAGCAGAGTTTGGGTTGATCTATTACCTGATGTTTCTTGCTCTCATCAGTGTGAATCTTGGGATAATCAACCTGTTTCCTCTTCCTGTGCTGGACGGGGGACACTTGCTGTTTTTGGCTATTGAGAAGCTTAAAGGCGCGCCGGTTTCCGAGCGAGTTCAAGACCTCAGTTATCGGGTTGGTTCTGTTCTACTGATGCTGTTAATGGGGCTTGCACTTTTTAATGATTTCTCTCGGTTATAGAGAGACTCAGGTTAGGAAGAACGCATAATAACGATGGCGATAAAAAAGTTGCTCATAGCGTCGCTGCTGTTTAGCAGCGCTACCGTATACGGCGCAGACGGTTTCGTAGTGAAGAATATTCATTTCGAAGGCCTGCAGCGAGTCGCCGTTGGTGCGGCCCTTCTCAGTATGCCGGTGCGTCCAGGTGACACCGTTACTGACGAGGATATCAGTAATACCATCCGTTCACTGTTCGCCACCGGTAACTTTGAAGATGTTCGTGTTCTGCGTGACGGTGATTCTTTGTTAGTGCAGGTCAAAGAACGCCCGACGATTGCCAGCATCACGTTTGCTGGCAATAAGTCAGTGAAAGACGACATGCTCAAGCAGAACCTTGAAGCTTCGGGAGTGCGTGTCGGCGAAGCGCTGGACCGGACAACACTGTCTGATATCGAAAAAGGGCTGGAAGATTTCTACTATAGCGTTGGTAAATACAGTGCCAGCGTGAAAGCTGTAGTCACGCCACTTCCCCGTAACCGTGTTGACCTGAAACTGGTTTTCCAGGAAGGGGTATCTGCGAAAATTCAGCAGATCAACATTGTTGGCAACCATGCTTACAGTACGGACAGCCTGGTCTCCCGGTTCCAGTTGCGCGATGAAGTGCCGTGGTGGAACGTTGTTGCAGACCAAAAATACCAGAAACAAAAACTGTCTGGTGACCTGGAGACGCTGCGCAGTTTCTACCTTGATCATGGTTATGCGCGTTTCAATATTGATTCGACTCAGGTCAGTCTCACGCCAGACAAGAAAGGCATTTATATCACCATCAATATCACTGAAGGCCATCAATATAAGCTTTCAGGCGTTACCGTTCGCGGTAATCTGGCAGGACACTCCGCTGAAATTGAAGCGCTGACGAAGATCCAGCCGGGCGAACTCTATAACGGCACGAAAGTGACGAAGATGGAAGACGACATCAAAAAATTATTGGGCAAATATGGCTACGCGTACCCACGCGTGCAGACCGTACCCGAAGTCGATGATGCCAATAAGACCGTTAAGTTGAATATCAATGTAGATGCGGGCAACCGTTTCTATGTTCGTCGTATTCGTTTCGAAGGTAACGATATTACCAAAGATTCTGTTTTACGCCGTGAAATGCGTCAGATGGAAGGTGCGTGGTTAGGGAGCGATTTAGTCGAGCAGGGTAAAGAGCGCCTGAACCGCCTTGGTTATTTCGAAACGGTAGATACCGATACACAACGTGTACCAGGTAAGCCGGACGAAGTTGATGTGGTGTACAAAGTTAAAGAACGTAACACCGGTAGCTTCAACTTTGGTGTTGGTTACGGTACAGAAAGCGGTGTCAGTTTCCAGGTTGGGGTACAGCAGGATAACTGGTTGGGTACGGGTTATTCAGTGGGTATCAATGGTACTAAGAATGACTACCAGACCTATTCAGAATTTTCTGTCACCAATCCGTATTTCACGGTAGATGGTGTCAGCCTTGGTGGGCGTATTTTCTATAACGACTTCAAGGCAGACAATGCGGACTTGTCCAGCTATACCAACAAAAGTTATGGCCTGGACGGCACTCTCGGGTTCCCGATTAATGAGTACAACTCGTTACGTGCAGGTTTAGGTTACGTGCATAACGACTTGTCAAACATGCAGCCTCAGGTCGCAATGTGGCGCTATCTGAAATCAGTTGGCCAGAACGCGAATATGTCGTCTACAAATAACAGCTTTAGTGCGGATGACTTCACTTTTAACTACGGCTGGACATACAACCGTCTTGATCGTGGTTTCTTCCCAACGTCAGGTACGCGCGTTAACCTGAATGGCAAAGTGACGATCCCTGGCTCTGATAACGAGTTCTACAAGGTTACGCTGGATACGCAAAGTTACCTGCCTATTAACGATGATCACACCTGGGTTCTGTTAGGCCGGACTCGCTGGGGTTATGGTGATGGTCTGGGTGGCAAAGAATTGCCATTCTATGAAAACTTCTACGCCGGTGGTTCAAGCACTGTGCGTGGGTTCCAGTCTAACAACATTGGTCCGAAAGCGGTTTACTATGGTCCGAACCAGAGTAACTGTAGTTCCGCAGATCTTTGTAGCTCAAGTGATGCAGTTGGTGGGAATGCTATGGGTGTGGCCAGTCTTGAGTTGATTACGCCAACCCCGTTTGTTAGTGAAAAATATGCGAATTCACTGCGGACATCACTGTTTGTTGATGCAGGTAGTGTCTGGGATACACACTGGAAAAATACGGAACAGATGCGCGCGTTAGGTATTCCTGACTATAGTGATCCAACTAATATCCGTATGTCTGCAGGTTTGTCATTACAATGGATGTCTCCATTAGGCCCATTGGTCTTTTCTTATGCGCAGCCATTTAAGAAATACAGTGGAGATAAAGCGGAACAGTTCCAGTTTAACATTGGTAAAACCTGGTAATTTTTCCGGGCCCGGGATGGCCTCGTAGTGCAAAGCTCAGCCAGTCAGTTCATTTTTGGTGACTACTGGCTGGCAAAAGCGTACCTTCGGGTATATTTGGGACGGTAAGGAGTTTTATTGTGAAAAAGTGGTTAGTTGCAGCAGGTTTGGGTCTGGTCATGGCTGCTTCTGCTCAGGCAGCAGATAAAATCGCTGTAGTCAACATGGGGAACTTGTTCCAGCAAGTTGCGCAGAGCTCAGGTGTTTCTAAATCTCTGGAAAATGAGTTCAAAGGCCGCGCCAGTGAATTGCAAAGCATGGAAAACAGCCTGCAATCCCAAATGCAACGCCTGCAACGTGATGGTTCAACCATGAAAGCCAGCGACCGTAGCAAGCTGGAAAAAGATGTTATGGCGAAACGTGAAGCCTTCCAGAGCAAAGCTCAGGCTTTTGAACAGGATCGTGCCCGTCGTTCTAATGAAGAACGTGGCAAGCTGGTTACACGTATCGAATCCGCAGTGAAAAAAGTGGCCGCTGATGAAGGTTATGATGTAGTGCTGGACGCCAACACTGTTGCTTATACCAGCAGTGACATTAAAGATATCACTGCAGATGTACTGAAACAGGTTAAATAAGTCTCATGCCTTCAATTCGACTGGCTGATTTAGCCCAGCAATTGGATGCCGAGTTACACGGTGATGGCGATATCGTCATCACCGGTGTGGCCTCGATGCAATCTGCCGGGGAAGGCCAAATAACCTTTATGGTTAATCCACGTTATCGCGAGCATCTGGCCCAATGCCAGGCTTCTGCTGTTGTGATGACAACGGATGATTTACCCTACGCAAAAAGTGCGGCATTGGTGGTTAAAAACCCGTATGTGACTTATGCGCGTATGGCGCAAATTCTGGATACAACGCCGCAACCTGCAAAAAATATAGCTCCGAGTGCAGTTGTCGATGCCACCGCCAAATTAGGTGACAATGTGGCGATTGGCGCAAACGCGGTTATTGAGTCAGGCGTTGAACTGGGCGATAACGTAGTCATTGGTGCTGGCTGCTTTGTGGGTAAAAATACCCATATTGGCGCAGGCACACGTTTGTGGGCCAATGTCACGGTTTACCATGAAATTCATATTGGCCAGTCCTGCCTTATCCAGTCCGGCACTGTGATTGGTTCTGACGGTTTCGGTTACGCTAACGAACGCGGCAACTGGATCAAAATTCCTCAGCTTGGTCGCGTAATTATTGGCGATAACGTTGAGATTGGCGCATGTACCACCATAGACCGTGGAGCCCTCGACGATACAGTTATTGGGCAGGGTGTCATTATTGATAATCAGTGCCAGATTGCACATAACGTTGTGATTGGCGACAATACCGCAGTTGCTGGTGGTGTGATAATGGCTGGCAGCCTGAAAATTGGCCGCTACTGTATGATTGGTGGCGCCAGTGTTATCAACGGCCACATGGAAATTTGCGATAAGGTCACAGTGACGGGTATGGGGATGGTCATGCGCCCGATTACTGAGCCTGGCGTGTATTCGTCTGGTATTCCTTTGCAACCCAATAAAGTCTGGCGCAAAACAGCTGCGTTGGTGATGAATATCGATGACCTGACAAAACGTCTTAAAGCCATCGAGCGCAAAGTTAATCAACAAGACTGACATCACTCGCGCTGACACGGATGTTGCCTGATTATCGGCCTGCAAGCGATCTATTTAGGTTGCCGCAGGCCGTGTTATTATTGCTTTTTAGTATATTGAACAGGAAGAGTATTTTGACTACTGACACTCATACTCTGCACATTGAAGAGATTTTAGAGTTGCTGCCGCATCGTTATCCTTTTTTGCTGGTAGACCGTGTGCTGGATTTTGAAGAAGGCCATTTTCTCCGTGCCGTGAAAAACGTTTCCGTCAATGAGCCGTTTTTCCAGGGACATTTCCCCGGTAAACCGATTTTTCCAGGTGTACTAATCCTGGAAGCGATGGCGCAGGCAACGGGAATTTTGGCATTTAAAAGCGTTGGTAAACTGGAGCCAGGTGAGCTTTACTATTTTGCAGGTATTGATGAAGCGCGTTTTAAACGCCCAGTCGTGCCTGGAGACCAGATGGTCATGGAAGTGACTTTCGAGAAAACACGTCGTGGGCTGACCCGCTTTAAAGGCGTGGCTCTGGTTGACGGTAAAGTGGTTTGCGAAGCCACAATGATGTGTGCACGGAGCCGGGAGGCATAATACGTGATAGATAAATCCGCCTTTATTCATCCTTCTGCCATTGTTGAAGACGGTGCTGTTATTGGTGCCGGTGCTCACATTGGTCCCTTTTGTATTGTCGGCCCCCATGTGGAAATTGGTTCTGGTACAGTTCTGAAATCCCATGTTGTTGTTAACGGCCATACGAAAATTGGCTGTGACAATGAGATTTACCAGTTTGCTTCTATTGGCGAAGTGAATCAGGACCTCAAATACGCAGGTGAACCAACGCGTGTAGAAATTGGTGATCGCAATCGCATTCGTGAAAGTGTCACTATTCATCGCGGAACAGCTCAGGGCGGGGGATTGACAAAGGTGGGCAGCGATAACCTGTTGATGATCAATGCGCATATTGCGCATGATTGCACTGTAGGAAATCGTTGTATCCTTGCAAATAATGCAACACTTGCCGGGCATGTGTCTGTTGATGATTTCGCGATTATTGGCGGTATGACGGCTGTGCACCAATTCTGCATTATTGGCGCTCACGTCATGGTCGGTGGTTGTTCTGGGGTTGCTCAGGACGTACCACCGTATGTGATAGCGCAGGGTAACCATGCATCACCATTTGGTGTGAATATTGAAGGTCTGAAACGCCGTGGCTTTAGCCGTGAAGCGATTACAGCTATCCGCAGTGCGTACAAGTTACTGTATCGTAGCGGTAAAACACTGGAAGATGTGAAGCCGGAAATTACCGAGCTGGCTGCTAACGTTCCTGAGGTTGCACTATTCACCGAGTTCTTTGAGCGCTCGACACGCGGTTTGATTCGTTAAATGAAACCTGCTCGTCCCCTCACTATTGCCCTGGTCGCCGGAGAAACCTCCGGCGATATTCTTGGTGCCGGTCTGATAAAAGCTCTGAAAGCCCGTGTCCCTGATGCCCGCTTTGTTGGGGTCGCAGGACCACGCATGCAGGCTGAAGGGTGCGAAGTCTGGTATGAAATGGAAGAACTGGCCGTAATGGGCATTGTTGAAGTGTTAGGGCGTTTACCGCGGCTGCTTCATGTCCGTGCTGACCTGACCCGGCGTTTCAGTGAACTCAGGCCAGATGTGTTTGTGGGTATTGATGCGCCCGATTTCAATCTCACACTGGAAGAACGCCTCAAACAGCGTGGAATACGTACTGTTCATTATGTCAGCCCTTCAGTGTGGGCATGGCGGCAAAAGCGTGTATTCAAAATAGGGCGGGCAACAGATATCGTTCTGGCGTTTCTGCCATTTGAAAAAGCCTTTTATGATCGCTACTCGGTGGCATGCCGGTTTATTGGGCACACAATGGCCGATGCTATGCCCCTGGACCCGGACAAGCAGGCAGCACGTAAAATATTGGGGCTGGATCCGCAAGCGCGATGTCTTGCATTGCTGCCAGGAAGCCGGCATGCCGAAGTGTCGATGCTGAGCGCTGATTTTATCGCTACAGCACAGCTACTTCGCCAGCGTTGGCCTAATCTTGAAGTCGTTGTGCCGCTGGTCAACGCTAAACGCCGGGCTGAGTTTGAAGAGATTAAACAGCGTGTTGCTCCTGATTTTCCGCTCCACTTACTGGACGGGCAGGCACGCGAAGCCATGGTTGCCAGTGATGCTGCATTACTGGCCTCGGGCACTGCTGCTTTGGAATGTATGCTGGCGAAATGTCCTATGGTTGTCGGGTATCGCATGAAACCCTTCACTTTTTGGCTGGCCAAACGTCTGGTGAAAACACAATATGTCTCGTTGCCTAATTTGCTGGCCGGGCGCGAACTGGTACCGGAATTACTGCAGGATGAATGCCAGCCAGAAAAACTGGCGCAGGCATTAATTCCCATGCTGGAAGGCGGAGATGAGAGCCAGCATTTGCATGACACCTTCCGGGCATTACATGAGCAAATCCGGTGCAATGCAGATGATCAGGCAGCACAGGCTGTACTGGAGTTAGTTCAATGAGTGAGTTTATCTACCCACACACATACAGAGTGGCGGGGGTTGATGAAGTGGGGCGAGGCCCACTTGTTGGAGCAGTGGTGACTGCCGCCGTTATCCTCGATCCTGCCCGTCCAATATCAGGGCTGGCGGATTCGAAAAAGTTATCAGAAAAACGCCGTCTGTCACTGTACGACGAGATTGTTGATAAAGCTCTTGCCTGGAGCCTTGGTCGTGCTGAACCGGCAGAAATAGATTCACTGAATATTCTTCATGCTACTATGCTTGCGATGCAGCGTGCTGTTGCCGGTTTGAGCATTTCGCCTGAGTATGTATTGATAGATGGTAACCGTTGCCCGGTATTGCCTGTGCCTTCAATGGCCGTCGTCAAAGGTGACAGTCTGGTAGCGGAAATCAGTGCTGCTTCCATTCTGGCAAAAGTAACCCGCGATAAAGAAATGGTCGAACTGGACTTACAATATCCAGAATATGGGTTTGCTCAACATAAAGGCTACCCGACAGCTTATCACCTTGAAAAATTGGCGGCCCTGGGTGCGACAGAGCATCATCGCCGCAGTTTTTCCCCAGTCAAAAGGGCTCTGGGTCTGGCCTGAAGTACGGCCTGTCCAGTTGAGACCATTAACCGGATGAAGAGATGGCTGAACCACGTTTTGTCCACTTACGGATACACAGTGATTACTCAATGATTGACGGCCTGGCGAAAGTCGGGCCGTTGGTTAAAAAAGCTGCGTCACTTAACATGCCAGCGATGGCCATTACGGATTTCACCAACTTGTGTGGTCTGGTGAAGTTTTATGGTGGCGCGCATGGTGTCGGCATGAAGCCTATTGTTGGCGCGGACCTGCAAATGACCAGTGAGATCAGTGGCGATGAAATGACGCAACTGACTGTGCTGGCTGTCAACAATACCGGTTATCAAAACCTTACCTTGCTTATTTCACATGCCTACCAGCGTGGTTATGGTGATGCAGGCCCGTGGATTGACCGTGAGTGGCTGGTTGAGTTGAGTGAAGGGCTGATAATCCTTTCCGGTGGGCGCATGGGAGAGGTGGGAAAAGCGATACTGCGTGGTAATGATGTTCAGGTCGAGCAAAGCCTGGCTTTCTGGAAACAACATTTTCCGAACCGGTTCTACCTTGAATTGATTCGCACCGGGCGACCTGATGAAGAAAACTATTTGCACGCAGCAGTAAAGCTTGCGGAGCAGCATGATTTGCCTGTTGTTGCAACCAACGATGTCCGTTTCCTTGAAGCATCGGACTTTGATGCCCATGAGATTCGTGTCGCTATTCATGATGGTTTTACACTTGATGACCCTAAACGCCCGCGCCTCTACTCTGCGCAGCAGTACATGCGCAGTGAAGACGAAATGTGCGAATTGTTCGCTGACATTCCGGAAGCGCTGGAAAACAGCGTAGAAATTGCGAAGCGTTGCAATGTCACAGTGCGCCTTGGCGAATATTTCCTTCCCAAGTTCCCAACTGGTGATATGTCCACCGAGGACTTCCTGGTAAAAAAATCTCGCGAAGGCCTTGAAGAACGCCTTGCTTTCTTGTTCCCGGATGAAGAAGAACGCCAGAAACGGCGGCCTCCCTATGATGAACGCCTGGAAACAGAACTCAAGGTTATCAACCAAATGGGGTTCCCGGGGTACTTCCTGATAGTAATGGAGTTTATCCAGTGGTCGAAAGATAACGGCGTTCCCGTTGGCCCTGGTCGTGGTTCAGGAGCGGGCTCGCTGGTGGCATATTCCCTGAAGATTACCGACCTCGATCCCCTGGCGCTGGATTTGCTGTTTGAACGCTTTCTGAACCCAGAACGTGTTTCCATGCCTGACTTCGACGTCGATTTTTGTATGGAAAAGCGCGACCGGGTTATTGACCATGTTGCGGATATGTACGGGCGTGATGCGGTTTCGCAGATAATCACATTCGGTACCATGGCGGCCAAAGCGGTTATTCGCGATGTTGGCCGTGTACTTGGGCACCCGTATGGTTTTGTCGACCGTATTTCGAAACTGGTTCCTCCAGACCCGGGGATGACCCTCGCCAAGGCGTTTGAGGCCGAGCCACAGCTACCAGAAATCTATGAAGCGGATGAAGAAGTTCGTGCGCTGATTGATATGGCACGTAAGCTGGAAGGTGTTACGCGTAATGCCGGGAAACATGCGGGGGGCGTGGTCATTTCGCCCACCAAAATTACTGATTTTGCACCATTATATTGCGATGAACTGGGTGGGCACCCGGTTACTCAGTTTGATAAAAGTGATGTTGAATATGCCGGTCTGGTGAAGTTTGACTTCCTTGGCTTGCGGACACTGACCATCATCAACTGGGCGATGGAAATGATCAACGCCCGCAGGGAGCGTGAAGGGCTGCCGCCGTTAGATATTGCGGCGATTCCGCTTGATGATAAAAAAAGTTTCGATATGCTGCAGCGCTCAGAAACAACCGCGGTATTCCAGTTGGAATCCCGTGGTATGAAAGATCTGATTAAGCGCCTGCAGCCTGACTGCTTTGAAGACATGATAGCCCTGGTGGCACTGTTCCGGCCCGGGCCGTTGCAGTCCGGTATGGTGGATAACTTCATTGACCGTAAACACGGGCGAGAAGAAATATCCTATCCTGATGTTCAGTGGCAACACGAAAGCCTGAAGCCTGTTCTTGAGCCGACTTATGGCATTATTCTGTATCAGGAACAGGTGATGCAGATAGCGCAGGTTCTCTCTGGGTATACTCTGGGTGGCGCAGATATGCTGCGGCGCGCCATGGGTAAGAAAAAGCCAGAAGAAATGGCCAAACAACGCGGTACCTTTGAAGAAGGTGCGAAAAAAAATGGCGTTGATGGCGAACTGGCAATGAAAATCTTTGACCTGGTGGAGAAATTCGCCGGTTATGGGTTTAACAAGTCACACTCAGCGGCTTATGCTCTGGTGTCGTATCAGACGCTTTGGCTTAAGGCACACTATCCCGCTGAGTTTATGGCGGCGGTGATGACCGCTGATATGGACAATACCGATAAAATTGTCGGGCTGGTGGATGAGTGCTGGCGGATGGGGCTCAAAATTCTGCCACCAGATATAAATTCTGGTCTTTATCACTTCCATGTGAATAATGACGGGGAAATTGTGTATGGCATTGGCGCAATCAAAGGTGTGGGTGAAGGCCCGATTGAAGCCATTATTGAAGCGCGCAATGAAGGGGGCTATTTCCGCGAGTTGTTCGATCTCTGTGCCCGTACTGATACTAAGAAGTTAAACAGGCGAGTGCTGGAAAAACTGATTATGTCGGGGGCGTTTGACCGGCTGGGCCCACACCGGGCTGCGCTGATGAACGCTCTTGGTGATGCGCTGAAAGCGGCCGATCAGCATGCCAAAGCCGAAGCCATTGGTCAGGCTGATATGTTTGGTGTACTGGCGGAAGAGCCTGAGCAGGTAGAGCAATCTTATGCCAGTGTAACACCCTGGCCTGAACAGGTTGTACTGGATGGCGAGCGCGAAACCCTTGGACTATACCTTACCGGTCACCCTATTAATCAGTATCTGAAAGAAATTGAGCGGTATGTTGGAGGAATGCGTCTGAAAGATATGCACCCGACCGAGCGTGGTAAAGTTACCACTGCTGCAGGTTTGGTGCTTGCTGCGCGGGTTATGGTCACCAAGCGAGGCAACCGTATTGGTATTTGTACTCTGGATGACCGTTCTGGTCGCCTGGAAGTGATGTTATTTACCGATGCTCTGGACAAATACCAGCAATTGCTGGAAAAAGACCGTATTTTGATCGTCAGTGGACAGGTCAGCTTTGATGACTTCAGCGGGGGGCTTAAAATGACCGCCCGTGAAGTCATAGATATTGACGAAGCCCGGGAAAAATATGCACGCGGGCTTGCTATCTCGCTGACGGACAGGCAAATTGATGACCAGCTTTTAAACCGTCTCCGCCAGTCACTGGAACCTCACCGTTCGGGGACTATTCCGGTACATCTCTATTATCAGAGGGCGGACGCACGTGCGCGGTTACGCTTTGGGGCAACGTGGCGTGTATCTCCGAGTGATCGTTTACTTAACGATTTACGTGGTCTTATTGGCCCGGAGCAGGTGGAACTGGAGTTTGACTAAAACAGGAATATTATGAGTCTGAATTTCCTTGATTTTGAACAGCCTATTGCAGAGCTGGAAGCGAAAATCGATTCCTTGACCAGCGTAGGCCGTCAGGATGAAAAACTGGATATAAATATCGACGAAGAAGTTCACCGTTTGCGCGAAAAAAGCGTGGAACTGACGCGTAAAATCTTCGCTGATTTGGGGGCCTGGCAAATTGCACAGCTCGCCCGTCATCCTCTGCGTCCTTATACTCTGGATTATGTTCGCCTGGCGTTCGATGAGTTTGATGAGCTGGCCGGAGACCGTGCTTATGCTGACGATAAAGCGATTGTCGGCGGTATTGCGCGTTTAGATGGGCGCCCGGTGATGATAATCGGCCACCAGAAAGGCCGTGAAACCAAAGAGAAGATCCGCCGTAACTTTGGTATGCCGGCACCAGAAGGTTACCGCAAAGCGTTGCGCCTGATGGAAATGGCTGAGCGCTTCAATATGCCCATTATTACCTTTATTGACACTCCTGGCGCTTATCCTGGTGTGGGTGCTGAAGAGCGTGGTCAGTCTGAAGCGATTGCCCGTAACCTGCGCGAAATGTCTCGCCTGAAAGTGCCTGTCATCTGTACAGTCATCGGTGAGGGGGGCTCAGGTGGTGCTCTGGCAATTGGCGTTGGCGATAAAGTCAACATGTTGCAATACAGCACTTATTCTGTGATTTCACCGGAAGGTTGTGCCTCTATTCTGTGGAAAAGTGCGGATAAAGCCCCACTGGCTGCAGAGGCGATGGGAATTACCGCCCCACGTCTTAAAGAACTGAAACTGATAGACAGTGTAGTTGCCGAACCTCTGGGTGGGGCTCATCGTAACCCCGAAACCATGGCAGAATCATTGAAAGCGCAATTGATTGCTGATCTTGCTGATTTAGACGTGTTAAGTAAAGATGAATTACTCGACAGGCGTTATCAGCGTTTGATGACCTACGGTTACGCTTAATCAACCGACTGTCTTAAAGGGCCGCTTAGCGGCCCTTGAGCCTGATGACAAACCTCATGTTCGCAGAGAACGAGAGGATGTCACCCAATAAAAACCAGGAAAATCAATTCATTGATTTTCGGCTGCTAGCTAAAAAGAAGGAAAAACCACGCTTTTTCCTTCTTTTTCATCAATCGGAAGGGCCGCTTAGCGGCCCTTTTTCGTTTCAGGAATCAGACAGCCTGGTTATGCTTACACAAAGGAATAAGCAAAGAGGTAAATGTGAATATTATCGCTATCATGGAAACGCATGGTGTGTTTTATAAAGAAGGTCCATTACGTGAACTGGCTGATGCCCTGCGCCAGCAGAATTTTCAACTTATCTTCCCGGGAAGCAGTGCAGACTTACTGAAATTGCTTGAGCATAATCCGCGCATTTGTGGTGTGGTGTTTGACTGGGATGACTACGGCCTGGAGTTGTGCCCGGAAATCAACCAACTGAACGAACATTTGCCTTTGTATGCGTTCATCAATACGCACTCCACGTTAGATGTCAGTACCAATGAAATGCGTATGGCATTGTGTTTTTTTGAATACACCCTTGGAGTGGCACATGATATTGCTCAGCGTATTGTTCAGTACACTGATGAATATCTTGATGCCATTACTCCCCCTTTTACCAAAGCGCTGTTTACTTATGTAAAAGAAGGGAAATACACATTTTGTACCCCGGGCCATATGGGTGGAACAGCTTATCAAAAGAGCCCGGTGGGGTGTCTGTTTTACGATTTCTTTGGTGAGAATACCTTAAAGGCAGATGTCTCCATCTCTGTTACTGAACTGGGGTCTTTATTAGATCATTCCGGGCCACATTTAGAGGCAGAAGAGTATATTGCTCGCACCTTTGGTGCCGAGCAGAGCTATATGGTCACAAATGGGACATCCACTTCGAACAAAATTGTGGGCATGTATGCGGCACCCGCTGGCAGTACTGTGCTGGTTGATCGTAACTGCCATAAATCTCTGACGCATTTGCTGATGATGAGCGATATTGTGCCACTCTGGTTAAAGCCGACACGTAATGCTCTGGGGATTCTGGGCGGTATTCCGCAGTCACAATTTTCACATGAGAGTATTGAGGCCAAAGTGGCGTTAACGCCTGGTGCGAGCTGGCCTGTTCATGCTGTGATAACCAACTCTACCTACGATGGTTTGCTGTACAACACCAACTGGATCAAGCAAACCCTGGATGTTCCTTCTATTCATTTTGATTCAGCCTGGGTGCCCTATACCCAGTTCCATCCTATTTATAATGGAAAAAGTGGCATGAGTGGGGAGCGGGTTCCGGGCAAGGTCTTTTTTGAAACGCAGTCCACACACAAAATGTTGGCCGCGCTTTCTCAGGCATCGCTGATTCATATTAAAGGTGACTATGACGAGGAAACCTTTAACGAAGCATACATGATGCATACTTCCACATCTCCCAGTTACCCACTGGTGGCTTCCATTGAAACTGCGGCGGCAATGTTACGGGGAAATCCCGGCCGGCGGTTGATTAACCGCTCAGTTGAACGGGCCCTGCATTTTCGCAAAGAGATTAAGCGCCTGCGAGAAGAAGCTGATGGGTGGTTTTTTGATATCTGGCAGCCAGAAGATATTGATGAAGCAGATTGTTGGCCCATAGAACCCGGAGAGGACTGGCACGGTTTTCGTGACGCCTGCCATGCTCATATGTACCTTGATCCTGTCAAAGTTACGATCCTCACGCCTGGTATGGATCAGCAGGGTACTATGGCGAGCGAAGGGATCCCAGCCGCGCTGGTCGCCAGGTTCCTTGATGAACGCGGCGTGGTGGTGGAAAAAACTGGGCCGTATAATCTGTTGTTCCTGTTCAGTATTGGTATTGATAAAACCCGGGCGATGAGCCTGTTGCGTGGCCTGATGGAATTCAAGCGCGCTTATGACCTGAATCTGCGGGTGCGCAATATACTGCCAGACCTGTATGCAGAGGCACCTGATTTTTATCGCAATATGCGAATTCAGACACTGGCACAAGGGATCCATGATCTTATCCAGCAGCATGAGTTGCCACGCCTGATGTTAAATGCGTTTGATACGCTGCCCGAAATGGCATTGACACCCCATCAAATGTATCAGCAACAATTACGCGGTAATGTAGAAACTGTAGAAATTGAGAAACTTGCTGGTCGAGTTTCGGCGAATATGATCTTACCTTATCCTCCTGGTGTTCCCGTTGTTATGCCTGGTGAACGTATCACTGACGCAAGCAGGGGAGTGCTGGACTTTCTGCTAATGCTTTGTTCCATAGGTAAACATTACCCTGGGTTTGAAACGGATATTCATGGGGCGAGGCTTGGGGAAGACGGTATCTACCGTGTGCGGGTGTTAAAAGAATAACAGGCATTTTTACGCTAAAAGAAAGGGATAATGACATTATGCTGGCTATTAAACGCATCCATCATATTGCGATAATTGCATCCGACTATGCAGCAAGTAAGCAATTTTATTGCGACATTCTGGGTTTTACTCTGCTTGCGGAGGTTTACCGTGAAGCGCGGGACTCATGGAAGGCCGACCTCGGTTTGAACGGGCAGTATGTTATTGAGCTTTTCTCATTCCCTTTTCCACCAGCCCGCCCTTCAAGGCCCGAAGCCTGTGGTTTGCGCCATCTGGCGTTTGCGGTAGACGATATTCAGGCGGCCGTGGGTGTGCTGCAGGACAAAGGGGTAACCTGCGAACCAGTGAGAACAGATGAGTTCACCGGGAAACGGTTCACTTTTTTCAGTGACCCGGATGGGTTACCCCTCGAACTTTATCAGAGTTAATTACTGTGACGAATGACAGTATGACGGCTATGTTACCTGGCCCTTTATTTTCCCTGTCTGACCTTGGAGATCACCGCCACTTCCTGGTTGGTTTCAGTGGCGGGCTGGATTCGACAGTGCTGCTCCACCAACTGGTTGCACTGCGTGCTGAAAACCCGGCATTATCTGTTCGGGCGGTACATGTGCACCATGGCTTAAGCGCTCACGCTGATGCCTGGCTGGCGCATTGCAGGCAATTATGCCAGTTGTGGGATGTTGAGTTTATCGCCTGTCATGTGGCTGTCTCCCCGAATGGTAAAGGAGTGGAAGCTGCGGCACGGGAAGTTCGCTATCAGGCGATTGAAGCCGTTCTGGCTCCTGACGAAGCGTTGCTGACTGCTCAGCACCTTGACGACCAAAGCGAGACTTTCTTACTGGCATTGAAGCGCGGTAGCGGGCCTGCTGGCCTTTCTGCCATGCCGCGAGAAATGCAGTTTTCGGGCCGTGCGCTACTGCGCCCTTTATTATCACTTTCGCGCACTGAACTGGAGCATTATGCACGGGCTGCAAAGCTCCACTGGATTGACGATGACAGTAACACCGATACCCGGTATGACCGGAATTTTTTGCGCCTGACTATATTGCCAGAGCTGAAACAACGATGGCCTCATTTCACGCAGGCTGTGGCCAGGAGTGCGCAGTTGTGTGCGGAACAGGAACAATTGCTGGATGAACTTCTCGCGGAGGAGCTTGAGGCTCTGGTGCAGCCAGATAGTTCATTACAAATAGCGCCTCTGAACACCATGAGCGAAGTGCGGCGAGCTGCAATCTTACGGCGCTGGCTGGCGTGTCTTGGTGCAAAAATGCCTTCACGGGAGCAATTAAAGCGGTTGTGGTATGAAGTGGCCGTGAGCCGTGAAGACGCTATGCCCTGCCTCCATATAGCACCATGGGAGGTACGACGTTTCCAGGGGGCGTTATATTTGGTCAAACCTGTAAGGATCCCACGAAATGCCTGTATACCCTGGGAATATCCACTGACGCCTTTGCAATTACCTGCCGGGTCTGGGCAAGTTTTTTGCCGTGAGGTACCGGGTAATGGCCTGGCGGTGCGGCCAGCAACAGAAGATGAAAAAGTGTCCATTCGTTTTACTGCTTCGGGGTTATTGCACATTGTTGGTCGGGACAAAGGGAGGGAACTGAAGAAAATATGGCAGGAACTGGGGGTTGCACCATGGAAGAGAAGGACTGTTCCATTATTGTTTTATAACGAACAACTTATTGCGGCGGCTGGTTATTTTATTACTCAGCAGGGTGAACCCGGCCCAGACCAATGGTACTTTTGTTGGCAGCCTGAATAAATCAGGGCAGCGTTGCTGCCCTGGGCAATTATGAGTCACTGACCACTACGGTGCCAATTTCCGGGTGGCTGAAGCTGGCAATTTTATCGAGGCGCAACTCCTGGCTGTTTCCGCCGTCATCAAGCACCAGGTATTCAACGTTTTTACGCGAAATCAGATCCTGTGCCTTTGCTTTTATTACATCGCCTGTTTTTAACTCTACGGTCAGCATCAGGTGATGCTGGCAGGCCAGCTCCAGATTGTCATAGTCATCGCAATTGATTGGCTGATACGCATCATTCATTGACATAATCGCTCACCAGTAAGTTAGCGGCAGCGTAAGCTGCAGGTTCCCTGACAGAATCAGAAAGCGTTTCGTCTGAGGCAATGTTATTCAACGTTTTCAATACACAACCCAGCGCATCAGGCACATAGCCCAGGTCGCCACTGGCAATTTCTGAGTAACGTCTGCGAATCAAATCACAATATTTTTCCACATACCCTCCAGTCAGCTTTTGGCTACAGACTTATACATGGGATGCCAGTTAAGCCTACGAAGATAAATGCTGTTTCGCAAGGTGACTATAGCATACTCATCTGGTTGATATTACCGCGGGCTTATGTAAAGTCACGCATAAATTCATTCGTTTACCTGTGCAAATTAATGCTTTTCGTTACAATGCACGTCAGGTGTTTTTGTGGGGGATATATGGCATTAAAAGCAACGGTTTATAAGGCTACGGTGAATGTGGCAGATCTGAACAGGCACGTTTATCTGGAACATAACCTTACCCTGGCTCAGCACCCATCGGAAACCCAGGAAAGAATGATGCTTCGTTTGCTGGCCTGGATAATGTATGCCAGCGAGTCTTTGCATTTTACTCGTGGTTTATGTGCGGATGATGAACCAGAGCTCTGGTTACGTAATGATTTTGGTGGCATTGAACTTTGGATAGATTTAGGACTCCCAGAAGAGAAGCGCCTCAAAAAAGCGAATAGTCTTTCAGATAAAGTGGTTTTGTTTGCTTATAATTCACGGGCAGCACAAGTGTGGTATGAGCAGATGCGAGGCGTAATCAATGGTTATGCTGATTTAACAGTATGGTATCTGGACGATCAACAACTGGCGCAACTTACCGCGTTGATATCCCGCACAATGTCGCTCCAGGCAACGCTTCAGGAAGGTGTTATCTGGTTGTCTGATGGCAGCAGCAATCTGGAAATACAACCTCATCAATGGTGAATCACGGATGATTAGACTATCGAATCATGTTGTTTTAGAAGACGAAGAACTGGAGATAACAGCGATTCGTGCTCAGGGAGCGGGTGGGCAACATGTTAATAAAGCATCCACGGCAATTCATTTGCGCTTCGATATAAAGCAATCGTCATTACCTGAACACTACAAGGCGCGTTTACTGTCTGCCACGCATCACTTAATTACGGAAGATGGCGTAATCATTATTAAATCGCAATCGTATCGTAGCCAACAGATGAACAAAGATGCTGCAATCTCGCGTCTTGTCACGTTGATTCGTGAGTTGACCCGGGAAGAGAAGATCCGAAAAAGTACTAAACCAACGCGGACAAGTGTTGTACGCCGGCTGGATGCTAAGAATAAACACAGTATTGTGAAGACGCTACGCAGTAAGGTTCGTCGTTTTTTTGAGTGAGGAACTGGCGTTTTTTTCAGAAATATTGAGAATTATCAGGCGTCCACCCTATCGTTGTTCAGGTATAACGATAATAAAAACCAATGAACCCTGCTTTTAAGGCAAATTTCACGCCTGGCGCAAGCCGAAAAGTTACTGGCTGAGGAATGAGAAAGTGAGAAAAATTATTATAGCGGTATCCATTGTGTTAGGCAGTATGCTGGTGCTGTCAGGCTGTAATAACCGTGCTGAGGGCGTAGCTGTTGTGCCAGCAGAATTCAAACCTATGCAACAGAGCTACAAGGGTGTTTTGCCATGTGCGGATTGTGGCGGGATTGAAACCAGTCTTTTTTTAGAAAAAGATGGTTCATGGATTATGCAGCAGAAATATCAGGGACGCGGGGACGGGACGGCTACGGCTTCCTGGGGAACCTGGGCAAGAACGGCGAATAAACTGACATTAACGGCTACTGATGGCGAAAAATGGTTCTTCCATCCTCAGGGCGATACCCTGGTGATGCTGGATCAAGAAGGCAATGCTATTGAGTCTTCACTGAACTATACATTGAAACCTGTACAACAACCGCTTCCCGAACAACCTATGCCAATGCGAGGCATGTATAAATATATAGCTGATTCCGCAACGTTTACTGATTGTGTTACAGGTAAGCGATTTCCTGTTGTCAGTAATATAGCGCTGGAAAGAGGTTACAGGGCAAGCCGTAAACCAGATATGGCACCCGTTTTAGTCGTGCTTGATGCTCATTTCACGCATGAGCCTAATCCTGATACCGGTGTAATGCATATTGCGCTGGTAGCTGATTCTGAAGGCATTTTTAAACCCAATATGGGGTGTAGTACAACGGTACAACAATAGCCTTTAGCTGTAATACGTAATATACGTCATAAAAAGAAAAGCCCTGTGATTTATTAACAGGGCTTTTTTAGTCCGTAATCCGGTCTTAACCTTTGATTTGGTTGACGAGGTAATTGAGAATTTCGCCAACTTTAATCATTTTCTTCTCACCTTCACGGCGATATTTGTATTCGATATCGTCGCTGTCCAGGTTACGGTCACCGATAACAACCATGTGTGGAATCCCAATCAGTTCCATATCGGCAAACATAACACCCGGGCGCTCTTTACGGTCATCCAGAAGTACTTCAATTCCCTGAGCACGCAGTTCGTTATACAGGCGCTCAGCAACTTCCTGAACCCGAAAAGATTTGTGCATGTTCATTGGCAGAATTGCAACCTGGAAAGGTGCAATGGCTTCAGGCCAGACAATACCACGCTCATCATTATTCTGTTCAATTGCCGCTGCCACTACGCGTGTTACACCAATCCCATAGCAACCCATTGTCAGCGTTTGATTACGGCCATCTTCACCCTGAACAGTGGCTTTCAGCGCAGCTGAATATTTGGTACCTAACTGGAAAATATGCCCCACTTCAATACCACGTTTGATAAGCAAAGTACCTTTACCATCCGGGCTTGGATCACCTTCAACAACATTACGAATGTCAGCAACTACAGGCAACGCTACATCACGATCCCAGTTGATACCGAAGAAGTGTTTACCATCAATGTTCGCACCAGCTGCAAAATCACTCATTACAGCGACGCTACGGTCAACAATTACCGGTATTGGCATATTCACCGGGCCAAGAGAACCCGGGCCTGCATTAACAATTGCACGAATTTCTTCTTCAGTGGCAAAAGTCAGCGGGCTGGCAACCAGTGGTAACTTCTCGGCTTTAACTTCATTCAGCTCATGGTCACCACGTACCAGTAAGGCAACCAGTGGATGTTCGCTGTCTTCTGCGGCTTTAACCAACAGCGTTTTGACAGTTTTTTCTACAGGTAAATTAAACTGCTCCACCAGTTCTGCGATGGTTTTCGCGTTCGGTGTATCAACGGTGCTCATAGCCTGAGAAGGTGCGGCACGTTCCGAGGCAGGTGCTACGGCTTCTGCCAGTTCAATATTAGCGGCAAAATCAGACTCGGTAGAGAAAACAATATCGTCTTCACCACTTTGTGCCAGTACCTGAAACTCATGAGAAGCACTGCCACCAATTGAGCCAGTGTCAGCCTGAACAGCACGGAAATCCAGCCCCATACGGGAGAAAATCTTGCTGTACGCCTGGTACATGGTGTCGTAAGTTTCTTGCAGTGATTCCTGGCTGGTATGGAAAGAGTAGGCATCTTTCATGATAAATTCGCGTGAACGCATGACACCAAAGCGAGGGCGCACTTCATCACGGAATTTGGTTTGAATCTGGAAAAAGTTGAGCGGTAATTGTTTGTAGGAGCTCAACTCGTTACGAACCAGGTCTGTAATCACTTCTTCATGCGTTGGGCCTAATACAAACGGGCGCTCACCACGGTCAACAAAACGCAGCAATTCCGGGCCATATTGTTCCCAACGACCACTTTCCTGCCAGAGGTCTGCGGGCTGGACAACGGGCATAGACACCTCGATAGCACCGGCATTATTCATCTCTTCGCGCACGATGTTTTCGACTTTTTTCAGAACGCGCAAACCGGTGGGCAACCAGGTGTACAAACCGGAGGCCAGCTTACGAATCATACCAGCACGGAGCATCAACTGATGGCTGATGACTTCGGCGTCGGCGGGTGTCTCCTTAAGAGTGGAGAGCATGTATTGGCTAGTACGCATGTTGTTACGGTTCCAGTTGAACAAAGGTTTCAGGCACAGTGCCTGATATAAAAAGTGGTTTAGTTTACCAGCGTGGGCCAGATGTCAAAAGGGTGAACAGTGAAATTAGCGTGGCTCCAGCGCGAAGACTTCAGCACCTGCCCCGGTTATTCGCCAGCGAACATTGAAGTCTGCCAGCAATACAGCATAGGTTTTGCCTGGTGCCTCCGATTTTCGGTAAGCAGGGCGTGGGTCCTGAGACAGTACTTCGACAATAAAGCGCTCTAAGTCAGGATAGCGCGATGCCAGGTTGCGCAACTGTTCCCTGACCTGTGTGGTAAATGTTATGACAAGAGCAGCGGGTGGCTCCGTCTGCGCATAACCGGCACGGGCATCAGGTATGGATTCAGCAAAAGGAAGATAGGGTTTGACATCAATAACGGGGGTTCCATCAACCAGATCCAACCCGCCGAGGTGCAAAATCACGTTCTGCCCCCGGCACTCCACATGTTTAAGTGCCACCAGAGACTGCCCTACAGGGTTCGGCCTGAAGGTTGACCGTGTAGCGAACACCCCCATACGCGCATTGCCCCCCAGACGGGGAGGGCGAACAGTAGGACGCCAGCCATTTTCCATTGTTTGATGAAAAACGAATAGCACCCATAAATGACTAAAGTTTTCCAGGCCGCGAACAGCCTCGGCCTGATTATAAGGGGGGAGAAGATGCAATTCGCCACCCATCGCATTCACCAAACCGGGTTGCCGGGGGACGGCAAATTTTTCCTTATATGGGGAATGAATAACCCCTATCTGGTTAAGCTCGAAAACGCTCATCAGGCGTTATTTCTCAGAAACCTGTAATGCTGATCCCAGGCATACGGCTTGCCGGTAGCACCCGGGAGTACCACTGGTGACTTCACAGCTATGCAGTAAAACCGCGTTGGCTTTCATTTTTGAAGCATTAATTTGCAGACGCTTGCGTGCTGTTGGAATGTTGGGCGGAGAATCCTGGCTACTTGACTGGCATGATTCACCAGAGACTTCGCCTAAATCGCGGAAGGGTTTACCCACCAGTGCAGTTGCGTCTGTGTAAATCTGAACAGGTGCAGCGTGGCTAACTTTGGGTTGAGTATGTTCTGTTTTCGGCGGCGTTACGGTGCTTTCAACAGGTTCTACAGGGGGTCTATTTAACAATGAGCAGCCGCTGAGAAGACTCGCTAGCGCAATTAAACAGACCGGTAAAGCACGCATAATAATTCCTCGATAAAAGTGAAAACGGAATAGTTAAAACGGCTGTTATTGAAGCAAGCTATGGCACAAATAACAAGACGGGCTTGCGCCCGTCCTGTAATTATTTGTTTGTTGCCTGGGAAAGTCTTACCAACCTTTCACAGCACCGCCGTTAAAAATCTTGTTCGCAGCGGCAGCAACTTCATCTGATTCATATGCTTTAACGAATTTTTTCACGTTCTCAGCATCTTTATTATCTTCTCGAGCCACAATCAGGTTCACATACGGAGAGTCTTTATCTTCAACAAAGATACCGTCTTTTTCCGGAGTCAAACCAATCTGGCTGGCATAAGTGGTGTTGATAACAGCAAGAGCGATTTGCGCATCATCCAAAGAACGTGGCAACTGTGGTGCTTCCAGTTGAACAATCTTCAGGTTTTTCGGGTTTTCGGTGATATCCAGTACCGTCGGTAACAGGCCAACACCATCTTTGAGTTTAATCAGCCCCACTTTTTGCAGTAACAGCAAGGAACGGCCCAGGTTTGTCGGATCGTTTGGTACGGCGATTTGAGCACCATCCTGCAGTTCACTGAGGGATTTGATTTTTTTAGAGTAACCTGCAATTGGGTAAACAAAGGTGTTCCCGACCGGAACCAGTTTATAACCGCGGTCTTTAATCTGCTGATCAAGATAGGGTTTATGCTGGAACGCATTTACGTCAATGTCGCCTTTGCTCAATGCTTCATTAGGCAGTACGTAATCGTTGAAGGTAACCAGTTCAACATCCAGACCATATTTTTCTTTAGCGACTTTCTGTGCAACTTCAGCAACTTGTTGTTCAGCCCCAACGATAACGCCAACTTTAATGTGGTTAGGATCTTTCTCTTCCTGACCACAACCCACCAGAGCTAAAGAACCGATTAATGCGCCAATTGCTGCAAAGGTTCTGAATTTAAAAGACATATCCTTTCCTTACTTATATACAGTCGTGTTGATTATGTAATTACTTGTGAGTCACAGCCCGGACGATACGATCGCCACAGAATTGAATCAGGTATACCAGCAGTACCAGCAATACCAGTACGGTATTCATAACAGTAGCATCATAACCGATATAGCCGTACTGATAACCAATCTGCCCAAGACCACCGGCACCTACCGCACCACCCATCGCGGAATAACCGACCAGAGTTATCAAAGTGATAGTAGCGGCATTAACCAGCCCTGCCAGTGCTTCCGGGAGTAAAACTTTACGAATAATTTGCAGTGGCGTTGCACCCATTGCGCGTGACGCTTCAATTAAGCCTGACGGAATTTCCAATAAGGCGTTTTCAACCATACGGGCAATAAATGGCGCGGCACCAACTGTCAGTGGGACAATAGCAGCCTGAAGACCAATTGATGTGCCAACAATCATGCGCGTAAAGGGAATCATCCATACCAGTAAAATAATAAAAGGAATGGAGCGGAAAATATTCACCAGGGCAGAGACTGAACGATAAAGTTTCCCGTTCTCAAGGATTTGTCCTGGCCGCGTAATATAAAGCAGTACACCCACAGGAAGGCCGAGCACAAAGCCAAAAAAGCCTGAGACGAATGTCATCGCAAGGGTTTCCCAGACACCGCGAACCATCAACCACATCATTGCTTCAGACATAACCCAGTACCTCAATTTTCACATGATGTTGTTGTAAATAAGCGATGGCTGCAGCGGTATTGGCGCTTTCTCCATGCATTTCGGCCAGCATAATGCCGAACTTAACTCCACCGGCATAATCCATTTGAGCACTAATAATGTTGTTATTCACATTAAAACGGCGAGCTGTCTCAGATAATAGCGGCGCATCTACAGACTGGCCGGTAAACTCAAGCCGCAGTAGCGGGACTGTATCGCCATTGCTGGTGGGGGAAAGGCGCTGCACGTAATCATCAGGAATATCCAAATGCAACGTTGACTGGATAAATTGTTGTGCCAGCGGCGTTTTGGGGTGTGAAAATACTTCACTGACGGTGTCTTGTTCAATCAACACCCCATTACTGATAACTGCAACACAATCACAAATACGCTTCACTACATCCATTTCGTGGGTGATGAGTAAAATGGTCAGGCCAAGACGGCGGTTGATATCTTTCAGTAGTTCCAGAATAGCGCGCGTTGTTGCTGGATCGAGCGCACTGGTTGCTTCATCACACAGCAGTACTTTAGGGTTACTTGCGAGAGCCCTGGCAATAGCAACACGCTGTTTTTGCCCGCCAGATAAATTGGCAGGGTAGACATCTTTCTTCTCGCTGAGCCCTACAAGCTCCAGTAATTCCGTCACGCGAGTATTAATCGCATCGCGAGACAGACCATCAAGCTCAAGTGGCAATGCAATATTCCCGAAAACAGTACGGGAGGACAGCAGGTTAAAGTGCTGGAAGATCATGCCAATCTGGCGGCGGGCTTTGGTCAGTTGTGTGGCAGACAGCGCAGTCAAATCCTGGCCATCAACCAGAACGCTACCCTGTGTTGGGCGCTCAAGCAGGTTTACGCACCGTATTAAGGTACTTTTACCCGCACCAGACGCGCCGATGACGCCGTAAATTTGCCCGGCAGGAACGTGCAGAGACACATCTTTCAGTGCCTGTATAGTACGGTTTCCCTGCTGGAACTCTTTGGTGATGTTAGAAAGTTTAATCATTAGTCTGGTTATTATCTTATAAATGTAAGCCGTGGCATTTACTCTGCCGATGCATCCTCGGCCATTGATGGATATGGATGTTAAGGCATCCAGACGTCTAAATCAATCTAAGTCATCAGGCAAATGTTGTCGCGAAGGAAACGTGCGATAATAGCGCCACTTTATTTCGTCAGGAGTTTTCAGGTGGCCCAAACTGTACCCGCAATCTTTCTGGATCGTGATGGCACGATTAATGTTGATCACGGTTATGTCCATGAAATTGATAAATTTGAATTCATTGATGGTGCCATTGAGGCACTACGTGAGTTAAAAGCAATGGGGTTCGCCCTTGTTTTGGTAACTAACCAGTCTGGTATTGCCCGGGGCATATTCAGTGAAGCTCAGTTTGAACAACTTACTGAATGGATGGACTGGTCGCTGGCAGACAGAGGTGTTGACCTGGATGGCATCTATTATTGCCCGCATCACCCGGAAGGCACTGTAGATGAATACCGCCAGCAATGTGATTGCCGCAAACCACAACCCGGTATGCTGATTTCTGCGCGCGATTATCTGCATATAGATATGGCTGCATCCTATATGGTTGGTGATAAAGCCGAAGATATGCAGGCAGCACTGGCGGCTGGTGTTGGAACAAAAGTGCTGGTGCGCACTGGTAAGCCTGTCACGCCTGAAGCACAGGCTTTGGCCGATATGGTGGCAGACAGCCTTGCCGACTTACCGGAACTGATAAAAAAACGCTGAAATGACTAAAAGGTGAGCGGTTGAGATTTTTTTTGTGTTTTCCGCTTGCCATCCCAAAACATGGCCCTATAATGCGCCTCCATCGACACGGCGGCACGCTTCACTGAGTGCAGTAAGCCGGGGAGATAAAGAGAAAAAATCCTGAAAAATTGGGTTGACTCTGAAAGAGGAAAGCGTAATATACGCCACCTCGCGACAGCAGGCAGAATGCCGGGTCGCACTGCTCTTTAACAATTTATCAGACAATCTGTGTGGGCACTCATAAGCACTGATATCTTAACGTCGCAAGACGCTAAAAATTATCAAGTCTTAAAGAGTGACTAACAGTTAATTCATTACGAATAAACAGTTTAATTCTTTGAG
>NZ_LYRP01000023.1 GCF_001655675.1 Mangrovibacter phragmitis
TAACTTTCTGTATTTTCAACTGACTTATTGTATCTATTCCATTCATCCTGACTTGCTCCTGCCTCCGGCTCTTTAGTTCCATTTTTGGCCAGTTCGGCCTTACCCGCCTCTATGGCACGAAGCTGCCCTTCTGTTCTGGCTATATCACCAACCTGAGAGCCGATTTCGCCAATCATTTGCACAGCCTGCAGGCGGTTCTGCTCTTTCTCCTTGTCAAATATCGGACTGATGGCATCGTTAGCTTTTGTCACATCACGTTGCAGACCACTCAGGTCCTGCTGCTGACCTGACCTGTCCCGTACGGTAATTGTTCCCTGACTGACAACAGCCTGCGTGGTGCCTTCTGCATGCCCTGAACTGCTCATGCCGGATAACAGTGTGGTTGCCATGTTACCGGCAAACTGACCACCGATACTGCCGGACGAGCTGAACCCGCCACCGGTATGTGAAACGTTATAATCTGCCTTATTGACTATATCGCTGAATCCCAGAGTGCCGGTATCCAGGTGATTATCTGCCGCCGAAGCCGTGCTGGCTATTGCACCACCATTCAGCTGTGTATGGTTCCCAGTGGTAACACTAAAGCCTAGCCACCCGTGAAAAGTGGTGGCTGGCTCATAGAGTCTGGGATCACCGATGTGGCACAACTGGAGAGCACCGCCGCACCCGGTGTGATCTGGTTGCAACGGCGGAAAGTTGAGGGATTTCAGGCGTAGAAGCAAAGATCCCGGCCAGTTAGCCGGGATTCATCACAAAGCCTAGATTAGATCTTCGCCATTTAAAAGCACAACGATATTCCCTTCCCCTAACTCTTGCCTGAACACATCTGCTATTTCAGAGGTATTCAACTCAGGGAAGGATTTATCATTCACTACTATCAAAAAATAAGACTTTGGATCTTTTAGTCCAAATTCTTCAGCAATTAATAATTTAGTCTCTTGATTGTATTTTTCAACACGATCATCAATCAGCTCAATCTGTTGGCGACTTAAAATTGTATGTGGGTCAAACATAAGATACGAACCATCAAAAAGATAGCAGTAAGAAATACGTAAACTATGCTTCTCTATAGTTTTCAACTATGCTCATTAAATAATCTCTCCCCACAGATTTGACTAATTCAATATCATGTGATGTCCTTTCCTCAAGCCATTCTTTAAATTTCTCGCAATCAACAAAATTCTCATAAATTAAATCATTTATGGCCTCTGGTTTTTTATTGCTATTTATCCCCAACACGCCCTCTTCAACAGGGCTTTTCTGGAATATCGCCCATTGTTTTTTTTGTTCTAAAATAATTAGACCTCCATAATCACCAGAGTCATTCATTTCAGCGCTTAAGGAAACTATTTTAGCGACCCAATCCTCATTCATATGTAAATCGCCTAAGTATTTAAAATCTGAACTAGCGAAAACGCTCGCCATTAAGTCATACCCTAAAGACTCACCAATGACCAGTTTAGTCACACTAATCAAATCCTCTGATGTGCAGATATCATTATCAAAAAAGAAATATCTTGCAAATTTTTTGTGAAAAACACGAGCAGGAAGATTAGCATCGAGTCTTACAACACTTTTAAGTAGAGTTATTGCATCATCATGTTCGATAGTCACGGCATCACTCTCCAGGGAAACGTAGTTTAGAAATGATTTTACCATTTACTGACACAGAGGCAGACGGTACCCCAGATTCAGCACCGGCGATCCCACCACCAGTTGAAGATGGATAGAATCGATACACCTTCTCACCCTTTGTCATAACAGTAACCGAACCGTCTTTCGAAACTGATTTTATATAGCCACTAGCAGATAAATTTTCAATTGCCTCAGATTGATTTATATTTTTAATTACTATTTGCCCTGCGCTTCTTTTGGTTTGCTTTGCCGCAAACCCAATGTCTGTCTGCTTCCCAACAGATGCTATATCCTTACTAATTTCGTTTGCAACTTTAAGATCGCTCGCGCTTAAATTTCGTACCGGCTTCGGCAAACTACCTGCACCCAACGCACCATAAACCAGGTTACCTAGCCCATCGGCTCCGGTCTTCAGCAATGAAGCTTCTAGCCAGTCACACTTACCAGCACACTGATCAATAATATCAGCATACCATTTTGCAGAGTCTTCATAAGCACGCCCAGCCATGTTGTCCTGCTGACGCAGTGCAGTATAGGCTTTGTCATCAAGTTCTATCTTTGCACGCATATCAGCGACACAGGCCGCATCGCCCGAATCCCAACATGACTTCAGAGTCTGAACATTCTCTGCTGACTCTTTTGCCATATCCTTGCGGATATCCTGCTCACAATCCGCATCACCATTACATCCTTTGTATCGTTCTGTAGTGGATCGGTAATTCAGGACACCTCGAAATCCTGTTAATGTTAAAACAGTGAAAATGAGGTGATGCATGATCAAAACTCGTCGGACTAAACGTACCTTTTCCCCGGAGTTCAAGCTTGAAGCTATCGAACAGGTGGTTAAATACCAGCGTGATGTCAGAGAAGTCGCGCTGGCACTTGAGCTCAACCCTGACCATTTGCGTAAATGGATACGGTTGTATAAGCAGGAACTTCAGGGTATTGAGCCCGCTGGTAATGCTATTACCCCTGAACAACGCGAAATTCAGCAGCTTAAA
>NZ_LYRP01000024.1 GCF_001655675.1 Mangrovibacter phragmitis
AAAGAGTCAGGGAGAACTCATCTCGGGGCAAGTTTCGTGCTTAGATGCTTTCAGCACTTATCTCTTCCGCATGTAGCTACCGGGCAGTGCCATTGGCATGACAACCCGAACACCAGTGATGCGTCCACTCCGGTCCTCTCGTACTAGGAGCAGCCCCCCTCAATTCTCCAGCGCCCACGGCAGATAGGGACCGAACTGTCTCACGACGTTCTAAACCCAGCTCGCGTACCACTTTAAATGGCGAACAGCCATACCCTTGGGACCTACTTCAGCCCCAGGATGTGATGAGCCGACATCGAGGTGCCAAACACCGCCGTCGATATGAACTCTTGGGCGGTATCAGCCTGTTATCCCCGGAGTACCTTTTATCCGTTGAGCGATGGCCCTTCCATTCAGAACCACCGGATCACTATGACCTGCTTTCGCACCTGCTCGCGCCGTCACGCTCGCAGTCAAGCTGGCTTATGCCATTGCACTAACCTCCTGATGTCCGACCAGGATTAGCCAACCTTCGTGCTCCTCCGTTACACTTTAGGAGGAGACCGCCCCAGTCAAACTACCCACCAGACACTGTCCCCACGCCRGATTAYGGCGCCAGGTTAGAACATCAAACATTAAAGGGTGGTATTTCAAGGTTGGCTCCATGCAGACTGGCGTCCACACTTCAAAGCCTCCCACCTATCCTACACATCAAGGCTCAATGTTCAGTGTCAAGCTATAGTAAAGGTTCACGGGGTCTTTCCGTCTTGCCGCGGGTACACCGCATCTTCACGGCGAGTTCAATTTCACTGAGTCCCGGGTGGAGACAGCCTGGCCATCATTACGCCATTCGTGCAGGTCGGAACTTACCCGACAAGGAATTTCGCTACCTTAGGACCGTTATAGTTACGGCCGCCGTTTACCGGGGCTTCGATCAGGAGCTTCGCTTGCGCTGACCCCATCAATTAACCTTCCGGCACCGGGCAGGCGTCACACCGTATACGTCCACTTTCGTGTTTGCACAGTGCTGTGTTTTTAATAAACAGTTGCAGCCAGCTGGTATCTTCGACTGACTTCAGCTCCATCCGCRSGGGACTTCACCTACATGTCAGCGTGCCTTCTCCCGAAGTTACGGCACCATTTTGCCTAGTTCCTTCACCCGAGTTCTCTCAAGCGCCTTGGTATTCTCTACCTGACCACCTGTGTCGGTTTGGGGTACGATTTCGTGTTACCTGGAGCTTAGAGGCTTTTCCTGGAAGCAGGGCATCTGTCACTTCAGCACCGTAGTGCCTCGTCATCACGCCTCAGTGTTAATGAGYAACCGGATTTGCCTGGTCACTCCACCTTCACGCTTAAACCGGGACAACCGTCGCCCGGATGACACAGCCTTCTCCGTCCCCCCTTCGCAGTAACACCAAGTACAGGAATATTAACCTGTTTCCCATCGACTACGCCTTTCGGCCTCGCCTTAGGGGTCGACTCACCCTGCCCCGATTAACGTTGGACAGGAACCCTTGGTCTTCCGGCGTGCGGGTTTTTCACCCGCATTATCGTTACTTATGTCAGCATTCGCACTTCTGATACCTCCAGCATGCCTCACAGCACACCTTCACCGGCTTACAGAACGCTCCCCTACCCAACAACACTCAGTGTCGCTGCCGCAGCTTCGGTGCATGGTTTAGCCCCGTTACATCTTCCGCGCAGGCCGACTCGACCAGTGAGCTATTACGCTTTCTTTAAATGATGGCTGCTTCTAAGCCAACATCCTGGCTGTCTGGGCCTTCCCACATCGTTTCCCACTTAACCATGACTTTGGGACCTTAGCTGGCGGTCTGGGTTGTTTCCCTCTTCACGACGGACGTTAGCACCCGCCGTGTGTCTCCCGTGATAACATTCTCCGGTATTCGTAGTTTGCATCGGGTTGGTAAGCCGGGATGGCCCCCTAGCCGAAACAGTGCTCTACCCCCGGAGATGAATTCACGAGGCGCTACCTAAATAGCTTTCGGGGAGAACCAGCTATCTCCCGGTTTGATTGGCCTTTCACCCCCAGCCACAGGTCATCCGCTAATTTTTCAACATTAGTCGGTTCGGTCCTCCAGTTAGTGTTACCCAACCTTCAACCTGCCCATGGCTAGATCACCGGGTTTCGGGTCTATACCCTGCAACTGGACGCCCGGTTAAGACTCGGTTTCCCTGCGGCTCCCCTATACGGTTAACCTTGCTACAGAATATAAGTCGCTGACCCATTATACAAAAGGTACGCAGTCACCCCACCCCAAAACGCTCCACTGCCTGATTTTT
>NZ_LYRP01000025.1 GCF_001655675.1 Mangrovibacter phragmitis
AAAAGCAATAAATACAGAAAGTTACTCTGGCGTTATGGGGTAATGCAAAGTATGAGTCGCAGAGGGAATTGCCTGGATAATTCGCCGATGGAAAGAGTCTTTCGCAGCCTTAAAAGTGAATGGCTTCCGAATGGTGGTTATGGTGATTTTAGCCATGCGGTACGCGATATAAACCAGTGGATTAATGGTTATTACAACGTTTATCGACCTCACACGAACAACGATGGTTTACCGCCTTGCTTACATGAAGAAAAGTGGAAACAGGTTATCCCGGTGTCCTGATTTTGTGCTCCACTACACCATCATGGTTCAGATCCATCTTACGGATCAGCGCCTGATAATAATTCGACACCTGCTTCTCACGAATACCACGCTCTGGCCGCACCCATTCAGAAAGATGGTTAAACGCCGATTTCACCCAGTTCTCATGCAGGGATTTCTCCATACTGGCTGTGGCGGGCTGCTCAAACGCTGAGAACCCCCGATTTTTTAGGTCATACTGGCTGATATCCGCCTTCACGTCGTCGCCACTCAGCCAGGCACCCTGCCCGATATCGAACCAGCGCTTGCCGGCGCTGTCGGTGAATGACGGACATTTGGCCTGCGGCAGGATTTTGTGAATATCTTTCCGTACCTTCCCGCTGGTTCTGGTGAAGGTATCGCCGCTGCGGGTATACAGACTGCTCTCCGGGCGAATATGAAGATATTTTTCCCCGCCTGTGACACCGGCGGCATTACGCAGAAAGTCCGGCAGCCGGTCATCGGTACTGAGCACCTCGATATGCATATACGGATCTGTTTCCGTCTTATTCAGCCCGCCGGGGACAATGTCTTCCCCGAGGAACCCCACCGCATCGCCGGCGGCAACGGTCATTCTGCTGGCAGGTTTCACCACCGCGTCATAAGTTCCCTCCTTCATGGCCTGCTGCATCCATGCCGGCAGGTGTACCGTATGCTTGCCCACCGGGGTCATATACAACGGATCGACCGACACCCAGAACGCCTTCCCGGTCATCTCGTCGTGCTTATTCAGGCGTCGCGCAAGTCCGAAGGTCGGGATATGCCCGTCCAGACCGAAGCGGTTTTCCCGCAGCACCGCCACCTTCTGCCCGGTTGCCAGTTCCCCCGTCGGCACCGGCGCTGGCTCACCTGTTTTCTCCTGCCCACTGTAGTGCCGGGTTCGCAGGCCGTTACCCCGCGCGGTCACCTGATAGCACTGGAGTGCCGGAAAGGCTGAGGGCGGGGTCAGCCCGAGATAGAGCGCGTAAAACTCCAGGCTGTTATCCGGCTTGTCTGGATCGGGCGTACAGACCGATTTCACCAGCACGAACGTGCTGGAATACTGCAGCGTCTGCCCCAGCCAGCTATCAGTCAGATACTCACTGTTCAGACGGTAAGCCACCACCTCGCCCCCGGCCATAAACGGCAATGGTACCGCCGAATCAACGTTCTCCGGAGTCAGAAAGGAGGCCGGCGCACTTTCACGGCTGATATGAATGCCGCCGTGCCACATGCCATTGGTCCCCGCCAGCCACGTGCCGTGGGGTTCGCGTCCCACCAGTGCCATCATGTCATCCAGCGTGCTGTAGTCTTTACCGTTCGCCTTTCGGGCCGGGAAACAGATCTTCACGGACAAGTCCTTTTGTTTAATATGGTTAAATTGCCGCCATCATACACCGGATGCGACTTAACCAGAATTTCCTATATGGCGTAATATGTTACTTTATATCTGGCCATCCGGGCGGAATAACCTTGTCTTCCTTTCTGCGGTTCACCGGTCTTACGCGATACAGGCCTCGCTGCAAGTAGCGGGGTTTTTTGTGTTGTCAGGTGTGGCTGTTGGATTTATGCGTTGTCTGTTTTCTTTGATTTTTGCTGAGATATGACAGGCGGGTGTGGGGTGTGGCCTCTAAATCGTTGAGGCGTGCCTGGCGGGCCGGGGCTGCCTGCAGGACGCAGGCAGAGCGACGGGAGGCAGGAAGCCGACTCGGAGCGGTACCCGAACAGGCCGCCGGGGTAAGCCGAATGTCC
>NZ_LYRP01000026.1 GCF_001655675.1 Mangrovibacter phragmitis
AAACCTTGGTTTGGGAGATATCGCCCTGGCGGGGGTGTGCACCCGGGTTCTGGATGATGCAGGACACATCGACATACCCATGGTGATTAATGGCGAAAAGAAAAAACTCATCATCCAGTGGGGCAGCACATCAACAACAACATCCGGAGCAACAGTTACGCTCCCGACAACCTTTCCAACCAAATATTGCGCAGGCGTTGGGTGTGAGACCGGGGCTTATGCATCCATAAAAGTGGTCGCAATTATTCCATTATCACTGAGCACTATTGGTGTTTATGGGCGTGCAGCCGGGACATCAACACTGGCTAATACTAATGTGAAATGGATTGTGATTGGTTACTGACAGGAGGGGATTATGCAATTTTCAGTTCAAACGCAGGCTTTTTACGGAGCAGGGTTAAACTTTGGTGACGCCCTGCCATCTGATGCAGTGAGTATTACCGAAGACCAGACTAACAAATTCTATAAAGCCGTTAACAGCGGGTGCTATATCTACCTGATTGATGGCGTACTGACAGCCTCGGAAGCCCGACCCGACAATTACCATTCGTGGGATAGTGAGAATAACACTTGGATACTGACTGATGGTGCAGCAGAACAGCAAAAGCAGGACCAAATTGCATCGGCAGAGAATGAAAAAGAAAACCGGGTAAACGCCGCGCTACAGGATATCAGTGTGCTACAGCTTAAGCTGCAGGCCGGACGCACACTAACCAGTGATGAAACAACCAGGCTCAATACAGTGCTGGATTACATTGATGCGGTAACCGCTATTGATACCAGCACTGCACCAGATATTACATGGCCTGAGTTGTCGGTTTAGTCGGCCAGACAAAGGCGTTATAGCTGGCTTCATCTGTTATTGAGCTGAAGTCCAGCGCCTGGAGCTCGTTGATATAACTTATCCAGGTTGTCAGTGATGTCTTATCATCATCACTGATAGTGCCCAGCAACAATTCTGTCTGCCATATCGATATTTCGCTTTTTGCAGAAGTAATGAGGTTAGCCTGATTTTCTTTTGCTTCGGTGATGAGTTCATCTGTTGTTGGTGCTGGTGTATCAACCCACGCCGGTCCACCTGATGAGTCAGCGCCAAGTTGTTTTCCCTCTAAGGGGGTGGCAAGAAACGTCTGCCATGCAACATCAGTAATTTCTACTGCATCATCAGGCCATGAACCTGCCACATCGTAAGATTTCTTTAACGAATCATCAAAGAAACCAAGTTTTGAAGGTGAAAAATATTTAGTCATTTTAATAACCTGTCGCTTCCCAGTATACGGTAACTGTCCCGGCAGTAGGTGAACCTGCTGAGTTTGAAGAAATGGACATCCCCCTCAGAGTAGCCCCAGTATTTGAAGTCGCTGATGGTCTACATGTTTCGCATGTTCCACCAGCTACATCAGTAAGAACTGACGCCTGTAGACTCAAGACTGCATTGGGAAATGTTGTTGGAAATGTTATTGGCGTATTGCCCTCAACAGCATTCTGTGAAACGGTGAGCGATATGGTTGTCGTGCCCCATTGCTTAATTAAATTACGCTTCACGCCATTAATTATCATTGGCGTTGAAATGTATCCGCCCGTTCCCAGAACTCCGGTGCACACCCCCGCCAGGGCGATATCTCCCAAACCAAGGTTT
>NZ_LYRP01000027.1 GCF_001655675.1 Mangrovibacter phragmitis
GGGGGTGCGGACGATTTCCTGGACTCTCAGGAGATAATTTATGTATTCAAAAGCTGAGCGCCTTCGTGCTATTGAGCTCTATTTTAAATTCGGTAGAAAGATCACCTCTGTTATTCGTGAATTGGGCTACCCCACAGAGCGCAACCTCCGGCGATGGGTACAGGCATGGGAAGCCAGCGGTGGCAATATCAGTTCCCTGCCCCGCAAAGAGCGCTACTCTGATTCGCAGAAACAGGCCGCCGTCGACCATTACTTTACGCACGGCTGCTGCCTTGCCCATACCCGAAGGGCGCTGGGATACCCCTGTAGTGCACTTCTTATTCGCTGGATAGATGAGCGTCATCCCGGTTGGCGACGCATCCACACCAGTGTGCAAAACGCCAGCGCGCCCTTTAAGCCTGAGGTTAAGCTGCAGGCCGTCAGGGATCTGTGTACCCGGACAATCCCCGCCCAAAAAATCGCACAGGACGTGGGTGTCAGCCGGCAGGTGTTGTATAAATGGAAAGACGAGGCTATCGGCGACGAGACTTACCTGTCCATGCGAAAAAATGACGACCCCTCTTTTATCCAGGAGCGTGATGCGCTACGGGAAGAACTTGCCCGGCTCACTCAGGCGGTAAAACGGCAGCAGCTGGAGCTGGATATTCTGAAGAAGGCGGAGGAAATAATAAAAAAAGACCCGRGCATCAGCATCAGCACCCTGACAAACAGGGAAAAGACGAAGATCGCTGATGCCCTCAGAGACACACATCCACTGCCGGTGCTGCTGAGCACCCTGAGGCTCGCCCGCAGCAGCTATTTTTATCACCGTGCAGCACTGCGAGCCGGTGATAAACATGCCGGTGTGCGTGTCAGCCTGTCGGAGATCTTCCACGCCAACTACCGCTGTTACGGCTACCGCCGCCTGCACGCAATGCTCCGTGATGAAGGCGTACGGCTCTCTGAAAAAATTGTGCGCAGGCTGATGTCAGAAGAAAAGCTTGTTGTCAGCATAACCCGTCGGCGGCGGTACAGCTCTTACTGCGGAGAAATCGGGGTGGCCCCTGATAATCTTCTTGCGAGGGACTTCACCGCCGGGTTGCCCAATCAGAAATGGCTGACGGATATCACGGAGTTCCATCTGCCCGCAGGCAAAGTGTGGCTGTCACCGGTCGTGGACTGCTTCGACGGTAAGGTGGTGAGCTGGTCGTTGGGTACCCGGCCCGACGCGATGCTTGTCAACAGCATGCTGGAAAGCGCGATCGGCACGCTAAAACCGCACGAACGTCCGATAATACACAGCGATCGCGGCGGGCATTACCGGTGGCCGGGGTGGTTACAGAGGATATCCTCCTCGGGCCTGGTGCGCTCTATGTCGCGCAAAGGCTGCTCTCCGGATAATGCGGCGTGTGAAGGGTTCTTCGGGCGGCTGAAAAATGAGATGTTTTATGGTCGCAACTGGTCAGGTGTAACGCTGGATGACTTTATGAAGCAGGTGGACGGCTACATCCGATGGTACAATGGTCATCGGATCAAGCTGTCGCTGGGCGCAGTGAGCCCTGAAACGTACCGGAAAAGACTGGGGTTAATCTAATCAATCAGTCCAGGAAATCGTCCGCACCCCC
>NZ_LYRP01000028.1 GCF_001655675.1 Mangrovibacter phragmitis
CGGTTAACCTTGCTACAGAATATAAGTCGCTGACCCATTATACAAAAGGTACGCAGTCACCCCACCCCAAAACGCTCCACTGCCTGATTTTTAAGTTGAACGTCGCTTACGCTCCGTTAACCGTCAGTCGCGCTGTCGTTACGCATTTTGCGCACCACGCAAAGCGAAACGCTTTGGTGGTGGGGCTCCCACTGCTTGTACGTACACGGTTTCAGGTTCTTTTTCACTCCCCTCGCCGGGGTTCTTTTCGCCTTTCCCTCACGGTACTGGTTCACTATCGGTCAGTCAGGAGTATTTAGCCTTGGAGGATGGTCCCCCCATATTCAGACAGGATACCACGTGTCCCGCCCTACTCATCGAGCTCACAACRGGTGCGCTTTCGTGTACGGGGCTTTCACCCTGTATCGCCGGCCATTCCGGACCGTTCCACTAACACACCTGCTGATTCAGACTCTGGGCTCTTCCCCGTTCGCTCGCCGCTACTTGGGGAATCTCGGTTGATTTCTTTTCCTCGGGGTACTTAGATGTTTCAGTTCTCCCGGTTCGCCTCATTAACCTATGGATTCAGTTAATGATAGTGTGACGAGTCACACTGGGTTTCCCCATTCGGACATCGCCGGTTATAACGGTTCATATCACCTYACCGGCGCTTTTCGCAGATTAGCACGTCCTTCATCGCCTCTGACTGCCAGGGCATCCACCGTGTACGCTTAGTCGCTTAACCTCACAACCCGAAGATGTCTTCGTGCTGTAAGTTTTGAGAGACTCACGAACAACTTGCGTTGTTCTGTGTTTCAATTTTCAGCTTGTTCCGGATTTTTAAAGAGCATAATACTTCACAGCATACTGATTCAGTACACTCTGAACTATTTTAACGGACAGGGATGGTGGAGCTATGCGGGATCGAACCGCAGACCTCCTGCGTGCAAAGCAGGCGCTCTCCCAGCTGAGCTATAGCCCCATCGATAGCCCCATCGTTTGGCAACTTTCTGATACCGATAATTCGCTTTCAGACAAGACGCGAAAAGGCGACGCATAGTAAACTATGCGAGCGTTTTTGCAACGCAGTATGAAAGGGAATTTGGTAGGCCTGAGTGGACTTGAACCACCGACCTCACCCTTATCAGGGGTGCGCTCTAACCACCTGAGCTACAAGCCTGCAGAAGTTTTACTGCCCGTTTTTCTTTTCATCAGACAATCTGTGTGAGCACTGCAAAAGACCGTATCTCTAAGGTAAGGAGGTGATCCAACCGCAGGTTCCCCTACGGTTACCTTGTTACGACTTCACCCCAGTCATGAATCACAAAGTGGTAAGCGCCCTCCCGAAGGTTAAGCTACCTACTTCTTTTGCAACCCACTCCCATGGTGTGACGGGCG
>NZ_LYRP01000029.1 GCF_001655675.1 Mangrovibacter phragmitis
TGTAGTGGAGCACAAAATCAGGACACCGGGATAACCTGTTTCCACTTTTCTTCATGTAAGCAAGGCGGTAAACCATCGTTGTTCGTGTGAGGTCGATAAACGTTGTAATAACCATTAATCCACTGGTTTATATCGCGTACCGCATGGCTAAAATCACCATAACCACCATTCGGAAGCCATTCACTTTTAAGGCTGCGAAAGACTCTTTCCATCGGCGAATTATCCAGGCAATTCCCTCTGCGACTCATACTTTGCATTACCCCATAACGCCAGAGTAACTTTCTGTATTTATTGCTTTTATACTGAACACCTTGATCTGAATGAAACAGCAGGCGGCCATCACGCGGTCGYGTTTCCAGTGCATTATGCAAAGCCCTACACACCAACTCAGCATCAGCGGTTAATGAGAGGGCTGAACCGATAATCCGCCGTGAATATAAATCAACAACGAGCGCGAGATAACACCATTTGTCCTGCAGGCGAATAAAACTGATGTCGCCGCACCAGACGCGGTTTGGTGCGGCGGGGTTAAATTGCCGGTTCAGTAAATTTGGCAATGGCGGACTTTTGTCTTCGTTTACCCGGTAGTGATGTTTAACTGSCTGTCGACTTGTCAGCCCGCATTCCCGCATCAGTCGTCGTGCCAGCCACCGGCCTGCATCAACGCCACTCTGGCGCAACATCTGACTGATTGCCCGGCTACCGGCTGCGCCACGACTGAGAGCATGGAAAGCCCTCACCCGACTTCGTAATTCAATTCTTTGCACATTAACAGGACGCTTCACCTGCGCGTAATAAACGCTACGGTGAATACCGAATAAATGACAAAGAACCCGCACTGGCCACTTTGCTTTCAGCCGTGTGATTAGCGCGACAGCTTCCCGGGGATTTCGCTCATCAGCACGGCAGCCTGCTTTAGTATTTCTTTTTCCATCTCAAGGCGCTTTATCTGCGCTTTAAGCTGCTGAATTTCGCGTTGTTCAGGGGTAATAGCATTACCAGCGGGCTCAATACCCTGAAGTTCCTGCTTATACAACCGTATCCATTTACGCAAATGGTCAGGGTTGAGCTCAAGTGCCAGCGCGACTTCTCTGACATCACGCTGGTATTTAACCACCTGTTCGATAGCTTCAAGCTTGAACTCCGGGGAAAAGGTACGTTTAGTCCGACGAGTTTTGATCATGCATCACCTCATTTTCACTGTTTTAACATTAACAGGATTTCGAGGTGTCCTGAATTACCGATCCACTACA
>NZ_LYRP01000030.1 GCF_001655675.1 Mangrovibacter phragmitis
AGAACTTTAGCAACAACGCCTGCACCAACGGTACGGCCGCCTTCACGGATTGCGAAGCGCAGACCTTCGTCCATTGCGATCGGGTGAATCAGGGTAACAACCATCTGAATGTTGTCGCCCGGCATTACCATTTCTACGCCTTCCGGCAGTTCGATGGAACCCGTTACGTCAGTAGTACGGAAGTAGAACTGAGGACGGTAGCCTTTGAAGAACGGAGTATGACGGCCGCCTTCATCTTTGCTCAGAACGTATACTTCAGATTCGAATTTGGTGTGCGGGTTGATTGAACCCGGTTTAGCCAGAACCTGACCACGTTCAACGTCATCACGTTTGGTACCACGCAGCAGAACCCCAACGTTTTCACCAGCACGGCCTTCGTCCAGCAGTTTGCGGAACATTTCAACGCCAGTACAGGTRGTTTTGGTGGTTTCTTTGATACCAACGATTTCTACTTCATCGCCAACTTTGATGATGCCGCGTTCTACACGACCGGTAACTACAGTACCACGACCGGAGATGGAGAATACGTCTTCGATTGGCAGCAGGAACGGTTTGTCGATAGCACGTTCCGGTTCCGGAATGTAGCTGTCCAGTGCTTCTGCCAGTTCAATGATTTTCGCTTCCCACTCTGCTTCGCCTTCCAGCGCTTTCAGAGCAGAACCACGGATGATCGGGCAGTCGTCGCCCGGGAAGTCATACTGAGACAGCAGCTCACGAACTTCCATTTCAACCAGTTCCAGCAGCTCTTCGTCATCAACCATGTCACATTTGTTCAGGAACACGATGATGTAAGGAACGCCAACCTGACGACCCAGCAGGATGTGCTCACGAGTCTGCGGCATCGGGCCGTCAGTCGCAGCAACAACCAGGATAGCGCCGTCCATCTGAGCAGCACCGGTGATCATGTTTTTAACATAGTCAGCGTGGCCCGGGCAGTCTACGTGCGCGTAGTGACGGGTCGGGGTATCGTATTCAACGTGAGAAGTGTTGATGGTGATACCACGAGCTTTTTCTTCCGGCGCGTTATCGATCTGGTCGAATGCGCGAGCAGAACCACCGTAGGTTTTTGCCAGAACGGTAGTGATTGCAGCAGTCAGGGTTGTTTTACCATGGTCAACGTGACCGATAGTACCGACGTTGACGTGCGGTTTTGTACGTTCAAA
>NZ_LYRP01000031.1 GCF_001655675.1 Mangrovibacter phragmitis
CTGCTGGCTCAGCATGCATTCCGCGATGCCGCGTTCCTGTTGCGCCCGTCGCACCAGAAACAGGTGGCGGCCATTCTCAGCGACCCACAGGCCAGTGAAAACGACAAATATGTGGCGCTGCAGTTCCTGCGTAACTCGGAAATTGCCGCCCGTGGCGTGCTGCCCACCTGCCAGGATACCGGTACCGCCATCATTATGGGGAAAAAAGGCCAGCGCGTCTGGACCGGCGGCGGCGATGAAGCGGCCCTGGCGCAGGGGGTGTACAACACCTATACCGAAGAGAACCTGCGTTATTCCCAGAACGCTCCGCTGGATATGTACAAAGAAGTCAACACCGGCACCAACCTGCCGGCCCAGATTGACCTCTACAGCGTGGATGGCGACGAATACAAATTCCTGTGTATCGCCAAAGGCGGCGGTTCAGCCAACAAAACCTATCTGTACCAGGAAACCAAGGCGCTTATCACGCCTGCCAGACTGAAGAACTACCTGGTGGAGAAAATGCGGACTCTGGGTACGGCGGCCTGCCCGCCATACCATATCGCTTTTGTGATTGGTGGTACGTCGGCTGAAAGCACCCTGAAAACYGTGAAACTGGCGTCCACCCGTTATTACGACGGCCTGCCCACAGAAGGCAACGAGCACGGCCAGGCATTCCGCGATGTACAACTGGAACAGGCGCTGATGACCGAAGCGCAGAACCTGGGCCTTGGCGCACAGTTCGGCGGGAAATACTTTGCCCATGATATCCGGGTTATCCGCCTGCCGCGCCACGGGGCATCCTGCCCGGTTGGTATGGGCGTGTCCTGCTCCGCAGACCGTAATGTGAAAGCGAAAATCAACCGTGAAGGTATCTGGATTGAGAAGCTGGAAGATAACCCCGGTCAGTACATTCCGGCAGCGCTGCGCGGCGAAAATGAAGGCGAAGTGGTGAAAGTGGACCTGAACCGCCCGATGAGCGAAATCCTGCAACAGCTGTCGCAGTTCCCGGTGTCCACCCGGCTTTCCCTGAACGGCACCATTATTGTCGGGCGCGACATTGCCCATGCCAGACTGAAAGAGTTGCTGGACAGCGGTGAAGAACTGCCACAGTACATTAAGGACCACCCGATTTATTACGCCGGCCCGGCCAAAACACCGGAAGGGTATGC
>NZ_LYRP01000032.1 GCF_001655675.1 Mangrovibacter phragmitis
CCGGTGGAGCATGGCAGGGAAGGGTACATCACAGGTTTACAGATGCTGCTGCAGGTGGAATCCCGGCTGGAATGGCTGCCCACCCTGCTGCTGTTGCCGTTGTCACTGGTGGAAAGCGTGTCGAGGTATATAGGCACGCAGACCAGCAGGCGCCCGCAGTGGTCAGCAGAGGTGGAAATGGCCTGCCGGCCAGAGCCGGGTGACCCGGTGAATGTGGGAGCAGAGCACAATGGGCCTGGCCGCTGGCGCACGGTACTGGCCAACGAACCCCGTGCTGTTTACGATGCCAAAAACCAGTACCTGAAAGATGCCAACCAGAAAATAAGGGATAAAATGGCTCATAACAGGGCCATGAAGGTTACTTATCGGGCTGGAGAAATTAATTAAAGGGAGCTAATAGAAATGGGAATTTCACATGACATAGGATTATTTTTTCCGTTTAAAGTGAACCGGTCATTAACGGCAGAAGAGAAAAAACGGCGCTTTGTTCAGGGACGAAGAAGACGCTGCCCGGGGGAAGCTGCAGTACTGGATTTTGAAACGGTAATTCGGATAAACTCATCTTACCTCGAAGTGGTTGATAAATATTATGCATTGCGAGGTATGGCTACTTCTTTTATCATGGGGTTTTGCATTCTTCTTATCGGTTTTATAATTGCTATGGGGAAGAATACTATACTCAATGAAGGCAGTGTTTCATTTTTTGTTTTTCTTCTTACTGTTTGTAGTGGCTGTTTATTTTTTTTAATCCGTATTCTGTTAAAAGAATGGTTCCGTTATACCCATTACCCGGTTCGTTTTAACCGTAAAACCCGGCAGGTCCATATCTTTCAGGTCAGTGGCGAGATAATCACCGTTCCCTGGAATAAGATTTATTTCACCACCAACCGGCAACGGTTAAATGAATGCATTGTCGGGCACATTCTGGCGGAAGATAACGACACCGTGCTGAACACCTTCAGTTTTGGCCATGTGGGCACCCGGGATGAGCTCTCCCGCTACTGGGAGTTTATCCGCTGTTATATGGAAGAGGACTGTGTGGCGGAGCTGGC
>NZ_LYRP01000033.1 GCF_001655675.1 Mangrovibacter phragmitis
TGGGAATAACGCAGGTTCTCTTCGGTATAGGTGTTGTACACCCCCTGCGCCAGGGCCGCTTCATCGCCGCCGCCGGTCCAGACGCGCTGGCCTTTTTTCCCCATAATGATGGCGGTACCGGTATCCTGGCAGGTGGGCAGCACGCCACGGGCGGCAATTTCCGAGTTACGCAGGAACTGCAGCGCCACATATTTGTCGTTTTCACTGGCCTGTGGGTCGCTGAGAATGGCCGCCACCTGTTTCTGGTGCGACGGGCGCAACAGGAACGCGGCATCGCGGAATGCATGCTGAGCCAGCAGGGTCAGGGCTTTGGGGTCCACTTTCAGGACGCTTTCGCCGTCAAACTCACTGACAGAGACATAGTCTTTGGTTAACAGATAGTATTCGGTATCGTCTTTTGCTACAGGAAAAGGATTCTGGTAGTAGAAGGGTTTGGTTGACATTTTGTTCCTCACTTCATCCATTATTGTCGCCATTCTTCCAGTGACACAGCTGTTGGCGACGGTCGTTATTGATGCCTTCGCCAGCGATATAGCATGGCAAAGGCTGAGGTGCAGACAGTGTAAAACCGGGGCGTAGCGCCCCGGTAATCATCAGAACATCATGGACATCCATGGATAGCCAATCACAATCAGTGCTACCAGGAACAGGACACCGAAGATGGTTCCCAGACGCCAGTAGTCTTTGGTCGGTAAGTAACCACTACCATAGTATATCGGGCTGGGGCCAGTACCATATGGCGTGATGATACCCATCACACCTAACGAAGTGACCAGCAACAGGCAGAAGACTTGCATGTTCATACCCGGAATAGTGGAACCGATAGTCAGTACAGCTGGCAGCAATGCGGTGGTGTGTGCCGTCGTGCTGGCAAACAGATAGTGCAGCAGGTAAAACGCCAGCAGCAGTACAATTGTTGCAGTGCCCGGAGAAATACCACTCATCAGTGCGCCACCTTCTTTACCCAGCCAGCTAATAAAGCCGGTTGAAGAAAGGCCACCTGCCAGCGCAACCAGCGTTGCGAACCACACAAATGTGTTCCAGGCTGCTTTGTTGCCCGTAATATCGCTCCACTCCAGTACACCAGTCCACAGCATCAGTGTGATAACCAGTAATGCAGCCATTGCCGGTTCAATCCAACTGGCAGCGAAAATCCACATCATCAGTGCACAGCACACGAACACCAGCAACAGAATTTCGTTACGAGACAGACGCCCCAGTTTAGCCAGTTCTTCACTCGCCCAGCGCGGTACTTCATCGTTGATTTTGACTTCAGGCGGATACAGCCAGTAAGCCAACAGCGGCATAATGAGAATCAGCAGTACACCCAGAGGCAGGAAAGCCATGAACCAGTTGCCCCAGGAGATAGCAATACCGACGGTGCTTTTCACCAGGGCCAGTGCCAGCAGGTTTGGTGCCAGCGCGGACAGGAACATGGAGCTGGTTATACAGGTGGCGGTAATGGCTACCCACATCAGGTAGGAACCAATTCTGCGAGCACTCGGATCATTAGGTTTTGAACCGTAAAGTGGAGGCAGGTTGGCAATGATGGGGTAAATCGTGCCACCACTACGTGCTGTATTTGAGGGGGTGAACGGAGCCAGTAACAGATCTGCCAGAGTAATGGCGTAACCCAGTGTCAGACTGCGGCGGCCAAGATATTTCACCAGAATCAGCGCCAGGCGGCGACCAAACTGGGTTTTATCATAGCCTGCGGCAAACATGAATGCACCGAAGATAAGCCAGACGGTGGAGTTACCGAAACCACTCACCGCCCATTTAAACGATGCAGCAGCCATTTTGAATTTCGGTGCAGCCATCTCGTCAGGGCTGAACAGCAACCACTGACTAAACAGCGCGATGACAACGACACCTGTCAGGCCAATCACGGCACCGGGTAACGGCTCAAAAATCAGCCCGACAATAACACCAACAAAAATGGCAAAGAAGTGCCATGCATAGGGTTGTAAGCCTTGAGGAGTAGGGACCAGCAGTAGTAATACTGCTACCAGAACTGGCAGGAGCATAAACAGCAGGCGGTTTTTTTTACCCCCCGGTGCTTTGCTTGCCGGTTTTGTAACCGATGTTTTCGTAGTTTCTTTCATGATGATTTGTCTATAAGTAGTTAAGAATCTTGTGATGCACAGATAAGACAGCTCTGATTTTTTTAGTTACTTAAGTTTTTTTAGTTATTTAATAGTGACATTTTAATCGACCTCTCTTTGGTATTTTCTACGGATCGGTAGTAAATCTCCTGGCCCGACTAAATGCTTATATAATGCTTTTTTTATATTTTCTACTTTTGATCAGGATCAATAAATTACGGCGATATTTTCATTTTTGAATAATAAATTCTAATGTAAATAAAAATCACGAGAATAGCCTTTAATTTTGCATGTGAATTGCGATTTTTTTTAACCTCGATTGAGATAATCCCTTTGTTTGTATTTTATTCTCATTTTTTTACGTTAAGTTTCTACTGGTAGGAGTTGTTACATCCCTTTGATGGTGCGGGTTTTGTGGTCTTTTATTGTGTTTATTAACACTTTTGATTATAGGTAAATAAAAGGTTAAATAAGATTGTGTTTATGTAAATTATGAATTTAAAATTGCTTTTTAATTAGTGAAATTCTCCTTAATTTTCTCGGTAAATAGTTATTTAACTAATGTTATTACTTTTGGAACTAAAAAAGGATTTATATTAAAGGTATGCAATCGGTAACGAATAAAAAAGAAAAATAAAACACCGGCAACAGAATTCAATTTTTAAAATTATGATCTTTGGAGCTGCTAATATGAACAGTGACGATAAAGTCTTGAGTCCATTTACGTTACCCAATGGCACTGTATTGAAAAACCGCCTGTTGATGGCGCCGATGACAACCTGTACCGGTTTTTATGATGGTACCGTCAATAGCGAACTGGTTGAGTACTACCGTGAACGTGCTGGTGCGATAGGTACAGTTATTGTTGAGTGCTGCTTTATTGATGACCGTGGCCTGGCGTTCCCTGGCGCTATTGGTATTGATAACGACAACAAAATCGAAGGCCTGGCAAAAATCGCGGAAGCAATCAAGAGCAGGGGTTCTAAAGCTGTTCTGCAGATTTACCATGGCGGCCGTATGGTTGAGCCAAAACTGATTGGTGGCCGTGCGCCGGTTGGCCCGAGCGCTGTCGCTGCACCTCGTGATGGAGCTGCCACACCAGAAGAACTGACCGCTGAAGAAGTGGACGGCATGATAACCAAATTTGGTGAGGGTGTCCGCCGCGCGATTCAGGCCGGGTTTGATGGCGTGGAAATTCACGGTGCCAACACTTATCTGATTCAGCAGTTCTTCTCTCCGAACTCAAACCTGCGTACAGATAAATGGGGCGGCAACCGTGATAACCGTGCCCGTTTCCCTATGGCTGTGCTGGAAATTACCCACCAGATGGTGCAGCAATACGCTGACCCGTCTTTTATTATCGGCTACCGCTTCTCACCAGAAGAACTGGAAGTACCAGGCATCCGTTTTGATGACACCATGTTCCTGCTGGAAAAACTGGCTGAACGGGGTGTGGATTACCTGCACTTCTCTGTTGGTTACACATTGCGTTCTTCCATTGTTGAAACCACAGACCCAACTCCGCTTATCGAGAAATATGTTGCCATGCGTTCTGAAAGACTGGCGCAGATTCCGGTAATGGGCGTAGGTGGCGTAGTGAATAGAGACGATGTGGATCTGGCTATGGAACATGGCTATGATCTGGTCGCTATTGGTAAAGCCTGCATTGCCTATCCGGACTGGGCAGACCGCATTGCGAAAGGCGAGAAACTGGATCTGTTTATCGACAGCACCAAACGTGAAGCCTTAACCATCCCGGAACCGTTATGGCGATTCTCACTGGTTGACGCCATGATTCGCGATATGAGCATGGCCTCCAAAAAATTCAAACCGGGTATCTTCCAGGAAAAAGTACAGGATGATGCCAATGAATTATTGATTAATGTCAGCCTGGAAACCGACCGTATTGTTGATATTGCCCTGGCGGATAACCCGGCGCTGGATGTTGAGTTCTCCACCAGTTTCGACATCATCCGCGAGCGTATTCTGGATGCCAACAGCCCGCACGTTGACGCGGTTACCGGTGCAACCACTCAGAGTGAAGCTGTGAAAAAAGCAGTTTCTAAAGCCATTGCCAAATCCTGTAAAGCGCAGTTACTGGAAGAAGGGGGCGATGTTAACCAACCTCAGCATTACGATGTGGTAGTGGTAGGGAGTGGCGGTGCAGGTCTGGCGGCTGCCATTCAGGCATGTGATGAAGGTGCCCGAGTCCTGATTGTGGAAAAAATGTCCAGCATTGGCGGGAACACCATTAAAGCTTCTGTTGGGATGAACGCGGCAGAAACACGCTACCAGAAATTAAAAGGTATTGAAGACAGTAAAGAACTGTTCTACCAGGAAACGCTGAAAGGCGGGCACTTTAAAAATAACCCGGTTTTGCTGCGTGAATTTGTGGAACAGGCACCCCAGGCGATTGAATGGCTGGCAGAGCATGGTATCGAACTGAGCGACATCACCATTACTGGTGGGATGAGCATTGACCGTACTCACCGCCCGGCTGACGCGTCAGCCGTCGGGGGCTTCCTGATAAGTGGTTTGGTGAAAAACGTCAACAAACGCAACATTGATGTCATGCTGGACACTTCAGTAACCCAGATTCGTTACGAAAATGGCGCTGTCGCCGGAGTTGAGTTGTTGAATGACGAAAATGAATCTCTGGTCATCAACGCAAAAAGCGTCGTTGTGGCAACCGGTGGCTTCAGTGCTAACCGTGACATGGTGGTGAAATATCGCCCTGAACTGGATGGCTTTGTGACCACGAACCATAAAGGTGCGACAGGTTCAGGTATTGCCATTCTGGAAGCGATTGGCGCGGCTACTGTGGATATGGGCGAAATTCAAATTCACCCAACGGTTGAACAAACCACTTCTTACCTGATTTCTGAATCAATCCGCGGGGGTGGGGCAATTCTGGTAAGCCAGGCGGGTAACCGTTTCTTCAATGAAATGGAAACCCGCGATAAAGTGTCTGCGCAGATTATCGCATTACCGGAAAAATATGCTTACGTGGTGTTTGATGAACAGGTCCGTCTGAAAAACAAAGCGGCAGATGAGTATATCGCGCGCGGGTTTGTTGAAAGTGCTGAATCACCGCGTAAATTGGCCGATAAACTGGGTATGGATTACCACGCGTTCCTCGCTACACTGGAGCGTTACAATGTGTTTGTCGACAAACAGTATGACGAAGATTTTGGCCGTAAAACAGCAATGCGTCACCCACTGAACCAGGGGCCATTCTATGCGATTCGTATCGCCCCGGGGGTGCACCACACTATGGGTGGTGTGACAATTGATACCGATACTCAGGTTCTGGATGCCAGCAAAGCGGTACTGAAAGGTGCTTTTGCGGCCGGTGAAGTGGTTGGGGGTATCCATGGTGGTAACCGTATTGGTGGTAATGCGGTTGCGGATATTATCATCTTCGGTATTCTGGCAGGCCGTAACGCAGCACACAACGCGTTGCGCTAAACATCACTACGGTGCCTGCTGGCCTGGCAGGCACCGTATTTCTCCCGCAATACTGCAGGTGATGCTATGCCGCAAGAAGCTCATGTTTATTCTTACTCCGCCGTACTGATGGGCTCCCCCATTCTGTTAAAACTCTTTCAGCATAATGAACACCTGGCCCACCAGGTTTTTCGCCTGATCAAACACTACGAAAACCTGCTCACTGTTAACCGTTCACCCTCTGAAGTAATGAACATTAACCATGCTGCGGGTCTGCACCCGGTGGTGGTTAACCCGGCGGTATATCAGTTGATTAAGTGTGCTAAATCCGCAAGCCTGCTGCCCAACAGTGCTTTTAACCTCGCCATTGGCCCGCTGGTTAAATGCTGGAAAATTGGTTTTCAGGGGAGCAGTGTTCCCCCGGCGGACGAGATTAGCACGCGTTTAGCCCTAACCAGTCCTCACCAGGTGATACTGGATGATGAGCAACATAGCGTATTCCTTACTCAGGCTGGTATGGAACTCGACCTGGGGGCTATCGCGAAAGGGTATATCGCCGACCGGGTCAGGGATTTTCTTCACAGCCAGCAGGTTTTTCAGGGGCTGATTAACCTGGGCGGCAATGTTCAGACTCTTGGCGGAGCTTCACAAATGAGGGGTACGCCCTGGTCAGTCGGCCTGAAAAAACCGTTTGCCGGGCCAGATGACCTGATTGGCGTAATTGAAGTGGAAGGAAAGTCAGTCGTGACATCCGGTACTTATGAGCGCTGGTTTGAGTTTGCTGGCAAGCGTTATCACCATATTCTTGACCCGAGCACAGGGTATCCGCTGGATAACGAACTTCACAGTGTGACTATTGTGTCTGAAGACTCTGTTGATGGTGATATCTGGACTACATTGATATATGGCATGGGTGTGGAACAAGGTTGTGCCTGCCTGGCGAATAAACCGGGAATTGAAGCGATTTTTGTCACCAAAGACCGCAGAGTTGTCCTTTCATCACAGCAGTTATTTACGTTCACATTGCAGGACTCATCTTACCAACTGGCTCCACAGGGTAGTTGATACCTGCTGGCGTGGTTCCCCGGTAGCGCGCAATAACACGCGCACACCGGGCAAGTACGCATGGGCAAATACTGTTACTGGCAGTATTGCTTGAGTAATGCGTAATGTTCTGCCTGCAGTCGGTAACGGTAAACCGGGCGGCCGGTTACACCATAGTGAATACTGGTAAACAATATTTCGCTTTGCGCCAGCCAGATAAGGTATTTACGGCACGAAACGCGGGAAATATTCACGGCGTTTGCCAGTTCATCGGTAGAAAACTCATTACCCGGATGGGCGTCAATCCACAGGCAAATGGTACGCAGGGTTTGTGGTGTCAGGCCCTTTGGTAACCGTTTCGATTCGCTGTTTTGCTGGAGATTACCCCGAATCAACCTGTCCACATCCGCCTGCTCGTAATATTGCTGGTTATCCATCAAGTTTTTCTTCTGACGCCAGCCTGTCAGTGCTTCTTCAAACCGCGAGAACTGAAAGGGTTTGATCAGATAATCCACAACACCATAATTCAGTGATTTCTTGATATTGTCGGCATCGGCGGCGGAAGAAATCACAATCACGTCGATGGGGCGTTGTGCCTGGCGCAACACAGGTAACAGATCCAGACCATTGTCCTGCTGCATATAAATATCCAGCAGAATAAGGTCGATAGGTTGCTGCTTGTTGAGCACCAGTTCGCTGGCTTGTTGCAACGTTGAGGCTGTGGCGCAGCAGGTAAAACCGGGTACCTGGGCAACATAACAACGGTTCAGTTCCGCGACCATCGCATCATCATCGACTATCAACACATTGATCATGTGCTCATCCTCTTACCATCCCAGGGAAGTTGTACATAAAATTGAGTGTAAACACCGGGCTCTGATTCAACCGAAATGGAGCCACCGAGGTTTTCTGCTTGTTGCTTCGCGAGGAACAGCCCAACACCGCGTTCACTTCCCTTGGAAGAGAAACCTTTTTCAAAGATAGCCTGAACATTTTCGGGGGCAATACCAGGGCCATCATCACTCACTTCACATGAAAGCCAGCCTTCCTGGTAATGCAGTAATACACTGACTTCCCCTTCGGGTTGCCCCTGAAGTGCATCAAAGGCATTTTCAATCAGGTTGCCCAAAACAGTGATTAATACCGCGACCTGGTCTTCATTATCGTTATCCGGCATCAGACAATCTTCTGCCAGAGTAAGACGCAGGCCAGCGTCATGAGCACGGTTAATTTTCCCCAACAGAAAACCGACAATGACTGGCGATTTAATTTTTAACTGCAGTGAGCCAATTTCAGCCTGGTAGTTATTTGCGGTGCTGAGAATATAGTCTTCCAGCCGCTCATAACTCTTCATGTGCAGTAACCCCAGAATAACATGTAATTTATTCATGAATTCATGGGAGCGTTCTCGCAACGCATCGACATAGTTTACCATGCCGCTCAGTCGCTGCATTAACTGACTGACTTCGGTTTTGTCCCTGAAAGTACAAATTGCGCCAATAATCGTATTATTACTGTGCACCGGGACGGTATTACTCAGCAAAACACGGCCATTGAGCGTTATTTCCTGGTCCCGGAGCGGTTTGCCTGTTTGCAATACTTCACGTAACGTGGCAATAAGTGGCTGTGAATCGCTGATGTGGCCGGGTAGCGGTACATCAACGCTACTGGTGTCACGCAGCAGTTGCCGTGCGGTCTGGTTGATTAAATTGACATGGGCCTGGTCATCAACAGCGATAACCCCTTCTTTAATAGACTGCAACATGGCCTGGCGTTGTTCAAACAATGTCGAGATCTCATAGGGTTCAAGGCCAAACAAAATGCGTTTCAGCATCCGTACCAGGCACCAGATACCAATGGCACTGATTAATGCACCGAACAGTGCGGTCCAGACAATGCTCCAGCGGCTGTGATTAATTTGCGCTTTTACTTTATCGAGGGAAATACCTATCGCTACTACGCCAATCTGTTGGTGCTGGCTATCATAGACCGGGGTATATACTCGTACCGCTTCACCCAGCACACCATGGTTAACCGAGACATTCTCATTACCCACTAACGCCGTGTTAATGTCATTGCCAATGTAGTGGTGACCAATGGCGTCTTTGTTTGGGTGGGAGTAACGAATACCATCCATATTGGTAATCACGACAAACAACAGGTCATTACGTTTGCGAATGGCTTCCGCCAGGGGCTGTATTTGCCGGGTTTGTGGTGGCAGTAATAAAGCCTGCTGGACCTGTGGCGAATCTGCCAGTGTGCGGGCGACAGCCATAGCTTTGTCTTCCAGCCCATCACGCGTGGCATCGCTTATCTGAAAAAAGTAGAGCAGGTGGACCACCAACAATAATGGAATAATGACGGCGCTCACCATCAAAATGACGGATGTGCTCAGCTTCATTGGCCGCTTGCGAGCTGTGCGGGGTTGCTGCGAGTCGCTCATGGGCACCCTTAACACAAAAAAATCAGGTGATTATTATCGCTTGCTGAGGTTATTTGTAAATATCCGATTCTCTTTGATAATGCATTTATGATGATAAATCAGATGTTGCTCTGTTCTTTGTTGAATTGCGGCGAAAAATGTGCCTTTAGCGGGTTATGAAAAATGGATGCTGCGGGATTTGAGAGCGAGAATCATTGCCTTGATTAGCACCTTTAAAACGTTATGGGATTATTTGTTGAATACAGATTTTAAACGGGCAGTATTCAGGCAGGTTAACTATTGTTATGTATTATTATGATGAGCTTATATCTGTTGGTTTGTTGGGTTTTATCCGTTTTTTTGTTGGTGTGAGTGGGTTTTCAGAGCGAATCCTGAAATGTTAATTGGTTGTTCTGTTCAGGTTGAATATAAGGTTTGTTGTATTTCGTACCAGTAGTGTGAATTTTTGCTTGTCTTCTTTTAATGGTTTTTTATTATTTTTAGCTGTTTTACGGTGCCAGTTCCAAATTTTTCAGTGAATTGTAAATTGAGATGCGGTAATTGCGTTGCAGGTGTTATTGTTCGCCCGCCAGTGCGAATCCGGTAGCCCTTCAATATGGAGCGCCCGCTTATGTACTACCAGGCCTGAGCGTGATTACGTCGCAGGGGTGCTTTGCCCGAGAATTCTGGAATGAAGCGCGTACTCAGTCATCAACTCCCTGGCGAATGTAGTCAATAAAAGAAAAAGTTTTTCATACAGAATATCAATGTATTCATGGTAATATTTTTGTTGCTGTTTGGTGTGGCGGGAAAATAGCATCTCTGCTGTTTTTTTGTCTTTCTTTTTTTCGTGGCTAATGATTGTCTGGTTGTTTCTCAATATAACTGTGTTCACCCGCGCATTCATGATTCCGGTAAAATGAATTATGGGTGGTTTCACTGGTATGGGTTACAGAGCATGTATTCATGTTTTTCTATTGTGCGTTACAAACAGGAAATACACCTTCTGCCCATAGTTACCAACTGTGTGCAGGGTGAGGCAGTATTAATATTCAGGAGGCAAAATGGAATTCGTTCCGAAATTAAGTGTTCAACCAGAAAATAGTACAATGGGAAATATTATTCAGAGTGCGCTGCCGACTTTATTGTGTGCATATCAGCTATGCGGTTCAGCACTATGTTATACACAGCGTACCACCAGGTTAGTGATAACAGCCGGTTACGAAATCGTCGCGCTGCGTGAAAATAGCGCACAGTACTATGGTGAAACCGCAGCAGTAACGAATTCCTGTATTGATGTTGTGCTGGTACCTCATTGTGAGGGACTTCGTTAATGGCCATTGAACTGTTTTCATTTCCCTTTATTGCCTTACTGGGCGCCAGTGCCGGGAGTGTGGTGAATGTTTTGCTCTGGCGTATCCCAATAATGCTGGAACAACCCCATAACCGTGATTTTAACCTCTGCCTGCCCCGTTCACACTGCCCGCTGTGCAAAGCCCCTGTTGCCTGGTATTACAATGTGCCGGTATTGGGCTGGCTATTGCTGAAAGGGCGCACTGCCTGTTGTCTGCAACCTCTGGCCTGGCGTTATGTGCTGACCGAGTTGTCGCTGGCTGCGATTTCACTGTGGCTGGCCTGCCTGTTGACCAGTCAGGTTTTGCTTGCCGCTGGCGTACTGTTATCAGCGTTACTGGCCGCACTGTTGTTGACAGATTTACAGCATATGTTACTGCCCGACATGCTCACACAGCCCTTACTGTGGAGTGGGCTGTTACTGGCGCTTTCCGGTGCCGGGCCGGTTAGCCTGGAATTAGCCCTGGCAGGCGCGGTAACAGGGTATTTAGCTTTATGGCTGCTGTACTGGGTTGTGCTGCTGGTACGTAATAAAGAAGGGATGGGCCATGGGGACTTTAAACTGCTGGCGGCGCTCGGAGCATGGTGTGGCTGGCAAATGCTTCCGTTCATTTTGCTGGGGGCGGCATTGCTGACTTTGGTGTTTATGCTGGTGGCGCACGCCATGAATCAGCGTTCACTCCACCAGGCCGTTCCTTTTGGGCCGGGGCTTGCGGTGAGTGGCTGGCTGGGCTGGTTACAGGCCGTTCACCTGCCATTTTTCTGGTAAACGCTGTGGTTTACTACTGCCTGGCAGAGGGACAGGCCTGGGTAATCTTCCTGCCTGATGTACCGGGTTTACTACACAACACTGCACTTATCGGGTGATATTGTCCGTTAATCTATAACATCTGTCTTAGTGGCGTAATAACGGACAACGCGTTTTGATGGATAATCAGACAACTGCTCGTTTTCCATGGCGTGGCTGGCTAATAGCGCCGGTCTGTGCCGTTTTCGTTGGTTGCTTTACATTTATCTGCGGTAACACGCAGATTTGGCAACAGTTGTGGAGACTTCCTGATGTACGACTCAATTGACCAGTTGTTTTCCCGTGCTGAAAGTTTACTGGCTGCGGGTATGCACCGCCGTGCCGCACGTTTGCTGCGTGATATCGCCACCTCTCCTGAAACCCCTGATTCCGCCCGTAAACGCGCATGGCATATGATAGGCGAACCACAAATCTCGGCAGATGAAAAACGCCGCCAGGGAATAGAGAAAGCGTTGCAGGCAGCCCAACGGCGCCAGCAACTGGTGGATGACCGCCAGCTTGTGATAGCTTACTTCAACCAGGGGTACAGTGCTCCCGAGGTACAGAGCATGACCGGGCGTTCAAAAGCATTTGTTGCCGCCTGGCATAAAAAATGGGCGAGCCTTCAGTAACGCGAAGGTGGAACACCAAACATTTGGCGAAACGCATATGTAAAGGATGCGATGCTGGAATAGCCTAAATCCAGTGCCACCTGAGTCACACTATGGTTGTTTTTTAGTAAAATAACGGCGTCCAGTAAGCGCATTTTCTGTTTCCATTCACTGAATGTAATACCGGTTTCTTTTTTGAAGCGCCGGGAAAAAGTGCGAACAGACATGCCACAGTGCGCTGCCCATTCATCAATAGTATGGGCGTGCCCGGGTTCAGCCTGAATAGCCCGGCACACCTGCATAATTGCCGGGGAAGCAGGCCAGGCAAGCGAAAAACCGGCATCAGGCAATTTTTCCAGCAAGTGGAGCAATACCGTAACCAACATGCCATTTGGCCCGGTTTCTTCATAATGCGCCGGAACATGAGTTGTCGCATGGTGAATAAATTCCCGCACAAAATGGCTCACCACCACCACATGGCAACTGGCGTGGTTCAGTGCGATTTTCCCTGGCGAAATGTACAAACTTTCTAATTGGGTATCACCGCTGGCCTGCACCTGGTGCGGTGTATTTTGTGGGATCCAGATACCATGAAATACCGGCACAAATAGCGTTCTGCCATCCACCTCAACCCGCATTCCGCCTTTACGCGCGTAAAGAAACTCAACAAACCCATGCTGATGCTGAGCAACATAGTGGTTGTTGGGTATCGGGTAACTGCGGAAATACACCGGCCGGGGGAGGTGGGTGATTTCTGCCGCACGGGTAGCGGCTGGGTCTTCAACTCTGGCAGGGCGTGGCATCGCAAGGTTGTCCTGTATTCGATATAAATTGTCTTTGCATGGTAATACCTGCCATGAATGAATTCCATAAAATAATCAGACGACTAACCTTTCAAACATCTGCAGGAAACCAGAATGAGTCATACCTCTCTCGCGGTGGAGTCTTCCACGCAACGTGATGCCTGGTGGCGTATTGCCGAAACACTACTTGATGAAGCCGGTATCACAATTAATGGTTCGGGGGCTGCGGATATCCAGGTAAAAAATCCCAACGTATTTAAGCGCATATTGCAACAAGGATCCCTTGGTCTGGGGGAAAGCTATATGGATGGCTGGTGGGAGTGCGAACGCCTTGACCTCTTCTTTACCCGTATTCTTAACGCCGGGCTGGACACTAAAATTCCTCACCACCTGAAAGATGTATTACGTATTTTATGGGCGCGGACAGTCAATCTCCAGTCACGTAAACGGGCGTGGATTGTGGGCAAAGAACACTATGATTTGGGAAATGATCTGTTTACCCGCATGCTCGATCCCTTTATGCAATATTCCTGCGGGTACTGGAAAACAGCCACTGATCTTGCCAGCGCCCAGCAAGCGAAACTGCGCCTGATTGGTGAAAAACTACAACTGCGCCCGGGAATGAAAGTGCTGGATATTGGCTGCGGTTGGGGCGGGCTGGCCGAATTTCTTGCCCGGGAATATGGTGTGTCCGTGTACGGGGTCACCATTTCCCGTGAACAACAGGCACTGGCGCAACAGCGCTGTGCTGGCCTGGACGTGACTATCCTGCTCAAGGATTACCGCGACCTGAACGAACAGTTCGACCGCATTGTTTCGGTTGGGATGTTTGAACATGTTGGCCCGAAAAACTATGCCACCTATTTCTCCGTTGTGGCCCGCAATCTCAATCCTGACGGGTTATTCTTATTGCATTCTATTGGTTCCAATAAAACGGATATGAATGTTGACCCATGGATTAATAAATACATCTTTCCCAACGGCTGCCTGCCATCTGTGCGCCAAATAGCAGATGCCAGCGAACCCCATTTTGTGATGGAAGACTGGCATAACTTTGGCCCGGATTACGACAAAACGCTCATGGCCTGGTACCAGCGTTTCCTCACTGCCTGGCCAGAGATTGCCAGCAACTACTCTCCACGTTTTAAACGAATGTTCACCTATTACCTTAATGCCTGTGCCGGGGCTTTCCGCTCCCGTGACATTCAGTTATGGCAGGTGGTGTTCTCTCACGGCACTGAAGGTGGGCTGCGCGTACCACGTTAATTCGGTACTGCCGGTAGTTGCAGGGCGTTGTCTGAATTTGTTTACTGGTTATAATTAGTGACCAATCCAGTTACCATAACGCCCTGGCTGCCAATGAACTCAGTGCTGATTATTGTTCCCGATGGGGGCATGTTATTTGAATCTGTCGGGGTAACCGACATCCTGATGCAGGCGAACGAACGTAATGCCTGTAGTGGCCTGGCGCAAGCGCCATATCAGGTCACTATTGCCACGACCCAAATGCATAAAGCAGTGCATGGCCGTTCCGGGCTGACATTGCTGGCTGATGCCCGGCTGACGGAACTGGATCCCCGGGAAAAGCGTGGCACGATAATGGTCACCGGGCGTGGTGTGGATGCAGAGGAAGATGATGCAGTTGCCAGCTGGTTACGCATGGCGGCTCCGTATACACAACGTATCGTCTCTGTGTGTGGTGGCGCGTTATTACTGGCGATGGCGGGTGTGTTGAACGGGCGCCGGGCAACAACTCACTGGCGGCTGCTGGATTACATGGCGCAAACCTGGCCGGATATTACCGTTGAGCGCGGGCCAATATATGTCCATGATGGCCCGGTGTGGACATCAGCCGGTGTCAGCTCTGGCTTTGATCTCACACTGGCACTGGTGGAAGCGGATATGGGGCATGCCATTGCCCGTGAAGTGGCTCAGGATATGGTGATGTACCTGCGCCGCCCGGGTGGGCAAAGCCAGTTCAGCCGCTACCTGCCAGCCAGAGCCGCAAAGCCGGGGCCAATCCGGGATTTACAGGACTGGATTCAGAGCAACCTGGCTGAAAACTTATCAGTGGAAAAGCTGGCGGAATCTCTGGCAATGAGCCCACGTAACTTCAACCGGGTATTTTTACGGGAAACGGGCACCAGCCCGGCAAAATATGTTGAGCATGTCCGGCTGGATGCTGCCCGGGAGTACCTGGAACGAACGCGTGAAGGGATTGAGCAAATCGCATTACAGACTGGTTTTGGTTCAGGAATCAACTTACGCCGCGTCTTTGAACGCCATTTACAGGTTGCCCCCACGACTTACCGCGAACGCTTTTATGCCAGCACGATGGCTGAAATTGATCGTTAAATGTCATATTCGCCAGTCGCCGTACTCAGTACAGTAGTTAACAGAAACTGACTGAGGAGGTATTTATGGTTAAGGTAGGCATTAACGGATTTGGGCGTATTGGCCGCAATGTACTGCGCGCGGCGCTTGGCCAGGATGATTTCAATGTCGTCGCAATTAACGACCTCACCGACAGCGCCACTCTGGCGCATTTACTCAAATACGACTCCCTGATGGGGAAATTTCCGGTCAGCGTGGAACCCGAAGGTGATAACTTGTTAGTTGGGGGCAAACCCATTCGGGTTTTTGCCCACCGCGACCCGGCAGAGATCCCCTGGCATTCACTGGATGTGGATATAGTCATTGAAGCCACTGGCTTTTTTACCGAAAAAAGCAAAGCAGAAGTGCATGTCACTCACGGCGGCGCTAAACGTGTGATTATCTCGGCACCAGGAAAAAACGATGACATCACCATTGTGATGGGGGTAAACGACACCCAGTACAACCCTGAAAAGCATATCGTGGTCAGTAACGGCAGTTGCACCACCAATGGCCTGGCTCCCGCAGTCCAGGTACTGAACCAGGCGTTTGGTATTGAACATGGCATGATGAACACCACGCATGCTTATACCAACAGCCAGGCACTGCACGACCAGCCGGAAAAAGATTTGCGTGGTGCCCGTGCCGCTGCGTTATCTATCGTGCCGTATTCCAGTGGCGCGGCAAAAGCAATTGGCAGGGTTATCCCAGAGCTTGATGGCCGGCTTACCGGGTATTCTTTACGGGTGCCGGTGCCTGTAGTCTCAATTGTCGACTTGAGTGTGAACCTGAAACGGGATGTCACTGTGGAAGAAGTGAACGCCGCTTTTCGGGCTGCCGCCAGTGAAGGGCCGATGAAGGGGATCCTCGGCTACAGCGATGAACCACTGGTGTCCAGTGATTACCGGGGCGACCCGCGCTCTTCCATTATTGACGGGTTGTCTACCCTGGTTATTGGTGGACGCATGGTGAAAGTGCTTGCCTGGTATGACAACGAATGGGGTTTTTCAAACCGCCTGGTCGACCTGGCGCTGATGATGGCGCGCCTTGGGTTATAACGGGTTTATCCTCGCTTTATCCCGGTGCATTCAGTGCCGGGATTTGCTATTTTTCGCAGAATTTCTCAGCAAATCACGTACTGTTCGTATCAATATCTCTTTACTGCGCCCACGGCGGAAAATCAGGGAAAAGGGAGCCTGATAACCATAATCGGTGGGTAACAGTGCCCGCAACCGTTGTTGCTTTACCCAGTTCAGTGCGTAATGTTCTGGTAAATACCCAATATATTTTCCCGAGAGGATCAGCATCAGTTGTGCTTCCATACTCTCCACGCTGGCAAGGCTCTGTTTAAACCCTTTCTTACCCAAATCTGCCGCACTCCAGTAACTGCGTGTGACCATACGCATCTGGGAAATATGCGCCACTGTAGGGTGGCGAACCGTAAATAATTCATGTTGATCACTGCAATACAACCAGTGTTGTTCACGGTATAACGGGTGTGAGACCACACTGTTGCCTTGCAGAGAAAAAGTGCCAACAGCAATATCGAGTTCATTATTCAGAATGCCGTGTAACAGCGCATTCGGGTTTTTGATCTGCAGGTTAAGGTGAACCAGGGGAAACAGTTCACTGAACCGGGCAATAGCTTTACTGGCAGGAAGCATTGGGTCGGTAATCGTGGAGTCAATAATGCCCAGGTTGAGAGTGCCACTTTGTTCTCCACGCAGTGACGCCGTGTAGCGGTCAAAATTTTCCAGTGTGTTCAGTAACGTCATACTCTGCTGTAAAAAGGCTTCACCTTTGGTTGTCAGCGCAAACCCGCCTCGCCCCCGGCGGCACAGCACAAACCCCAGCTTATCTTCCAGCTCACTCATGTAATTACTGATAGCCGATACAGTTAAATTCAGCTCCCCCTGGGCATTGGCAAACCCCTGGTGTTTGGCCACAGTGACAAAAATATGCACCAACCGAAGATTGGGGAATTTCCCAGCAGCCATAAGCGATTACCTCTGTTTTATTCCATCAATTAGTTTTCCTTTTTCTAAACTAATTTTTTGCTTTTTGCTATTTTTTCATCCTTTCTCCCTGATGCACTATTTCCAGACACACCGGGGGCAGAGTTGCCTGCTCCGCTAACCAGGAGAAAGTGCTCATGGAGAAAGTGTATAACCAACCGCAGGGGGGCAATGAAATGCCGCGCTTTGCAGGGCGTGGCACCATGCTACGCCTGCCTTTCTGCGACAGCCCTGCTGGCCTTGATGTGGCATTTGTTGGGATCCCTCTGGACGTGGGTACTTCACAACGTGCCGGAACCCGCTACGGGCCACGTAATATCCGCAATGAATCCGTGATGATTCGCCCGTACAACATGGCAACCGGAGCGGCACCTTTTGATTCTTTGCAGGTTGGTGATATTGGCGATGTGCCAATTAACACCTACAGCTTACTGAAATCTGTCGACATCATTGAAGATTTTTATACCCGTCTTAACGACTGGCCGCTTATCCCCCTCACTCTGGGCGGTGACCACACGTTAACGCTGCCCATTCTGCGCGCACTGGCGAAAAAACACGGCCCGGTGGGGCTGATTCATGTTGATGCCCATACCGACACCAACGATGACATGTTCGGCGAGAAAATCGCTCACGGCACCACTTTCCGCCGGGCGGTAGAAGAGGGTTTGCTGGATTGCCAGCGTGTTGTGCAAATTGGGCAACGTGCCCAGGGCTATGCCAGTGGTGATTTCCAGTGGGGGGTAGACCAGGGGTTCCGGCTGATCCCGGTTGAGCAGTGCTGGCATAAAAGCCTGTCCCCCCTGATGGCGGAAGTGCGCCAAATGATGGGCGCGGGCCCGGTGTACCTCTCTTACGATATAGACAGCATTGACCCGGCCTGGGCACCTGGCACTGGTACTCCGGAAGTTGGCGGGCTCAGCGCCATTCAGGCACTGGAAATTGTTCGTGGTTGCCGGGGGTTAAACCTGACTGGCTGCGACCTGGTCGAAGTCTCCCCCCCTTACGATATTAGCGGTATGACTGCACAACTTGGCGCCAACTTGCTGTACGAAATGCTGTGTGTGTTGCCCGGAGTGCGTTATCAAGGAGAAACACGTCTGTGAATACATTAACTTCAACGGATTATCCGCAGCCCCAAAGTGGCGATATTCCCCGTTACAGCGGGCTGCCGACCTTTTTTCGCCTGCCATTTGGCGCACAAATTGCATCGCTGGATATCGGTGTGGTGGGCGTGCCCTGGGATGGCGGTACCACCAACCGGGCGGGAACCCGCCACGGACCACGCGAATTACGTAATGCCTCAAGCCTGGTACGCCGGGTTCATCCGGTGACATACCAGTCACCCTATGACCTGGCAAGAGTGGGGGATCTGGGCGATGTGCAGGTTAACCCGGTCGATGTGCAGGACAGCCTGGCGCGGATCGAAAACTATTACCGCACTCTGTATCAGCAGCAGGTAATGCCACTGACAGCCGGCGGCGATCACCTGACCACACTGCCCATTCTGCGGGCGCTGGGGCGGGAACAGCCAGTGGGCATGATCCATTTTGATGCGCATTCCGATACCAACGATACCTATTTTGGCGGTGAACGCTTTACCCATGGCACACCGTTTCGCCGTGCGGTGGAAGAGGGTGTGCTTGATCCCCAACGCACAGTACAAATTGGTATCCGTGGCGCGCTGTTCAGTGAACATGACCACGTTTGGGCCCGGGCCAACGGCATCACCATTATTCCCATGGAACAAGTGACGCAAGAAGGTATGCAAACCGTAATGGAGCGGGCCAGAGCCATTGTCGGGATGGAACCGACCTATATCAGTTTCGATATTGACGTGCTGGACCCGGTCTATGCACCCGGTACCGGTACGCCAGAAATCGGAGGAATGACCACGCTTCAGGCACAGCACGGTGTGCGCCTGTTGCAGGGGTTGAACTTAGTGGGCGCTGATGTGGTGGAAGTGGCACCGCCTTTTGACCAGGGCAACCTGACCAGCATGACCGGTGCCACCATGATGTTTGAATTACTTTGCCAGCTTGCCGGTGCGCATCATCGGCGAATGACTTCTACAGGAGCAATGCGATGACTCAGGCTGTTTCTCTTCGTGGTGTATGTGTGGCCCTGGCGTTAATGGCGGGCCTGGGCACGGTTTCTTCAGCAGTCAGTGCGGCCGATGGCACGCTGAAACCGGGGGTATTAAAAGTGGGGATGGAAGTGGCTTACCCGCCGTTTGAATCCTGGCAGGACAACAAAATTGTCGGGTTCGATGCTGAGCTGGCGCAATTACTCAGCCAGCAAATGGGCTTACAACTGCAACTGGCAGATACCAAATTCAGTGGACTGATCCTCGGGCTGAATGCCGACCGCCATGACACAGTCATTTCCGCACTGTATATCACGCCAGAGCGCACAGCTCAGGCCGATGCCATTCCTTATGCCGACACCGGCGCGTACATCATGGTGCGTAATGACAGCACCATTGCACCAAAAACAGAAAAAGACCTGTGTGGCGTAACAGTAGGGTTGCAGCAGGGGACATCCTGGGTGAAAAAACTGCGTGAGCTTTCAGACAGCTACTGCAAAACCAGCGGTAAAGGCACCATTACGGTGAAAGAGTTCCCTACCGCGCCGGAAACCATGCAGGCTTTGCTGGCAGGCCATGTTCAGGCTCAGGTGGATATCGCCGGTGCAGTCAGCATGTTTGCTGAACGCAGCCATGGCCGGGTGAAAATCACGTCACCCAACACCATTTACCCGCAAACCCTGGGTATCTATGTGAAAAAAGGCAATGACGCGTTGAAAGCCAGCCTGACTAAGGCCCTGGCAACTCTGCGCCAGAACGGGGAATACGCCGCATTACTGAAAAAGTATGCCCGTTACGGCATTACGGATACCCAGACCCGCTAATGGCAGGTGGTGTTAACCGGACAGGAGAGAGCAGCATATGACATTTAACTGGGCCTATTTCTTTTCACTTTTTTCGATGAATGCGTTTTGGCAGGCCTGTGTCACCGTGGTCGAATTAAGCGTGCTCTCCTGGCTGGCAGGCCTGGTACTGGGCTTTCTGATGGCCAGTGCCCGGCTGTCCGGGCCGGGCTGGTTGAAAAGTATCAGCCAGGTCTATATCTGGTTATTTCGCAGCGTACCTCTGCTGGTGCTGGTGGTGTTTGTCTATAACCTGCCGCAACTGTTCCCCGGCACAGGTGCTATTTTGGGTAACGCCTTTGTGGCTGGCCTGATAGCAACCGTGCTGGTGGAAACCGCGTATATGGCGGAAATCCATCGTGGCGGGTTGCTCTCAGTGGCTAAAGGGCAGCACGAAGCAGGCCATGCACTGGGGTTTGGCTATGTTGGCATTCAGCGCATGGTGGTTATCCCGCAGGCACTACGCATCGCACTGCCATCTCTTATCAATGAATTTATTACCATTGTGAAGCAAACCTCTCTGGTGTCCGTTATCTCATTGCCTGAACTGCTGATGACCGGCCAACGGTTATATGCTGAAAACTTTCTGGTGATGGAAACCCTGGCGGCAGTGGCGGTTTACTATGTATTGATAGTCTCGGTCTTCAGCTTATTGTTCCAGCTTGTTGAGCGTCGGGTTAACGTGCAGGCTAAAACACCACAAACCCTGGCCGACGAACAGCTTGCCGCGTTACGTGAACAGGCTCAGCCTCTGGCATTGCGCCAGCCAGCAATACAACACGGCAGCCCTGATGCGCTGTTAATGAAGGATATTCATAAAGCCTGGGGGCAGCATGAAGTACTGAAAGGCGTAGAACTACGGGTTGCACCCGGTGAAGTAGTCAGTGTGATTGGTCCGTCGGGTTCGGGAAAAACGACATTAATTCGCACCATTAATGGCCTGGAAAGTCTGGATAAAGGTGAGGTGGTGTTATTCGGTGAAGGGTTTATTCAGGCAGGCAATGCCCGCAACCGTAAGGCTGAACAACAAGGTATTCGCCGTATTGGTATGGTTTTTCAGGGGTTTAACCTGTTTCCCCACTACACTATTTTGCAAAACGTGATGCTGGCTCAGCGGTATCACCACCAACCCGAAAAAGAAACAGTACGCCGTGCCCAGGCGCTGTGGTTGCTGGATAAAGTGGGGTTGCTGGCGCATGTGGATAAGTACCCGCACCAGTTATCCGGTGGGCAGCAACAACGTGTGGCGATAGCCAGAGCACTGGCGTTGTCGCCGGATATCATGTTGTTTGATGAACCGACTTCGGCACTGGATCCGGAACGCGTGGGTGAAGTGCTGAAAGTGATCAGTGAGCTGGCCCGGGAAGGCATGACAATGGTTATTGTTACGCACGAGATGGATTTTGCCCTGGCCATTTCGGACCGGGTGATACTCATGAACCAGGGGAATATTCAGGCCGATGCCACACCGGCCCATATTCGTTGTGGAGAGCACAGCCCCGCTTTACAACGCATTCGCCAGTTTATGGGTGTGAATGCGGCTGAAGTGGCCTGAAGTTTTCTTCATAAAGACGGTACTCACAATCATCGTAATAGTGGCCATTCAGTAAATAGCTCTCTTTGGTCACTATTTCACAGCGAAACCCCACCTTTTCCAGCAACTGAATGGAAGCCTGGTTTTCTCTGAGTGCCAGTGCACTGATTTTCTTTATGCCGGGCAGATTGAGAGCAAACTGGCATACCGCAGACAGGGCTTCATATGCATAGCCTTTTCCCCGAACGTGTGGCAACAGGCTGTAACCTACAGCCGCCGCATCGGGCACCAGTCTGTTGATATTCAGGCCAATATCGCCTACCGCCTGAGGGTTGTGCTGTTCACGAATAATAAAATAGCAGCCCGGTTCCTGGTTCAGCAGGCGCTCAAAACTCTGGCGAATACCGTCTTCATTATCAATTTCCGCCATGTATTTCATGACGTCCGGGTTCTGGCGCAGCGCCAGGTAAAACGGCCAGTCATTGGCATTAAGAGGGGCCAGGACCAGGCGTGCGGTGAAAAGTTCGTTTTTCATCATGGCAATTACATATGGCAGAGTAGTGGGATGCAAAAAAAACGCTGTCACCATACCACGTTTGCCCGGTTGTTGGTCTTGTGTTGTTGTGGTGTCCCGGTTTTTTTAGGGCACATCGTGAGTTGTGGTGGAAAGTTGCGCCCTGTGCTGGCGTAACCAAACCACAATGCCAATTACTGCGGCGATGATACCCGCTGCAGCACCAATTCCCATGGCACTGCGCGCACCATAGTTGTCTGCGACCCAGCCCGCAATAGGCGCGCCGATTGGCGTCCCACCCATGGCAATACAGATACGCAACGCCATAACCCGTCCACGCATGCTGGATTCAGTCGTCAGTTGCACCAGACTGTTGGAGGTATTCATAAAAGTCAGTGACGCAACCCCGGTTATGCCCAGCATCGCGGCAAACCACCAGTAACCTGGGGATACAGCAGCCAGAATACAACCTATACCGAAAAAACCGGCACCCAGAATTAAGGTGGTGAAACGTGGCCGTTCGCGCCCGGCACACATCAGTGCGCCCAGCAGCGTGCCACAAGCCATCACCGAGGAGAGCAAACCAAAACCACGGGCATCGGTATGAAATACACTGACAGCCATTGTCGAAATATAAATCGGGAAGTTAAGGCCGAATGTGCCAATAAAAAACAGCATCAGCAGAATGGCTTTCAGATCAGGCCGGCCTTTAACATAGCGCAGCCCTTCAACAAAATTGCCTTTCTTGCGTGCTGCCCGCACTTGGGGGTAGAGCTTATCTGCCTGCAGAAACAGCAGTGAAATCAGCACAGCGATAAACGACAGCCCATTTAGCGCAAACGCCCAGCCGGTACCTACGGCGGCAATCACCAGCCCGGACACGGCAGGGCCAATCATCCGCGCCGAATTAAACGAGGTAGAGTTGAGTGCTACTGCATTGGGTAAATCGTTATCGCCAACCAGTTCGGCAACAAAAGTTTGCCTGGCCGGGGCATCGAAGGCATTGGCTGTACCAAACAAAAATGCGAAGACATAAACATGCCATAACTGAACCAGGCCGGTAATGGTCAGCACTCCAAGCCCCAGGGCCAGGATGCCCATAATCGCCTGTGTGGTCAGCAATAACTTACGCTGATTAAAGTAATCCGCTGCAAAACCGGTCCACGGCAGGAACAATAACGGTGGGGCAAACTGCAATGCCATGACGACGCCAACGGCTGACGCATTATGGTTCGTGAGTTGCGTCAGGACTATCCAGTCCTGCGCCACACGCTGTACCCAGGTGCCAATATTTGACACAAAGGCACCGCAGGCCCAAATACGGTAATTGGTATTGCGAAATGAACGAAAAATCGTGGTGACTGACATAGCGACCTGCGGTTAGCACATAGTTTCTGGGGAGAAGGCCGGTTGATTATTTCCCGTTACTGGCATCATCGGTCAGCCGGTTAATCAGGCTGATGGCCTGGGAAAGCGTTTCTTGCTCATCCTCACTGAGAGACGCTGAAATCGAACGGGTTAACCAGTCCTTACGCAGTGCCCGGCGGGGCATAACCCACGCATACCAGGCATCAGTAAGCGAAAGTAATGTCTGTCGCCCGTCATTGGGGTCCGGATTGCCTGTGATAAACCCCGCTGCCATCAGGCTGTTGACAATGGCCGCCATCGATTGTGGGCGAATACCTTCAGAGCGCGCCAATGCTGAAACGGTTTCTGCACCCTCATTCTCCAGGTGGTGTAGCACGGCAAGTTGAGAGGCGGAAAGTTCACTCAAGGTGGACTGCTGGCGCAACCGGCGACGGAGTTTGCGCATAGCAGTTTGCAGGGACTGAGCCAGAATGGCGCTTTGTTCTGAAGGGATGGATGTATTCATATGCAGTTCATTGCCAGCCAGCTGTGTTCTTAATTCGTCAAATTACAGGCCTGCTGGCAGCGACCTGTCAGTTGAAGTATCTACAGCTAAACTGTACAGCTAAACTGAAAAGTTTTCCTGTGTAAAAAAACAAAACCGCACGGAATGCCCAATGTGGTTTTTTACGAACCTTATAAAAAAGCCGGGAAACCTGTGAATTTCCCGGCAACGCTCTGCGTTATTTACTGCTTATTATTAGAATGTTTCCCAGTTTTCCCCGGTGTTGGCGGTAAGCGCCTTCACGCTCTGGGACGGTTTTAGCGCCGGCTTTCTCACTTCAGAATTCGCTTTTGGGGTATAGCTGCTGCCCAGGTCAAACACCGCAATGGCTCCTGTCAGGTGTTCTGCTTCCATCTCCAGGGCAGCGGCACTGGTGGCGGCCTGTTGCACTTGCGCAGCGTTTTGTTGAGTGACGCTATCCATCTCATTCATCGCCTGGCTGATTTGGTCGATACCTCGGGTCTGTTCATCTGAAGCGACAGATATTTCACCCATCAATTCCCGTACCCGGCTAACAGAGGTAATGATGGTTTCCATTGCTTTACCTGCTTCCTGAACCTGGCCCACGCCAGTAGTCACACGGTTGACAGATTCACTGATTAAACCTTCTATCTCTTTGGCGGCCTGTGCGCTGCGCTGTGCCAGAGAGCGTACTTCACTGGCGACGACGGCAAAACCACGCCCTTGTTCACCCGCTCTGGCAGCTTCGACTGCGGCGTTCAGTGCCAGAATATTGGTCTGGAACGAGATGCTGTTAATTACGCTGGTGATATCCGCAATTTTGTGTGAGCTCTCAGAAATTCCTGCCATGGTTTTCACCACTGTGCTGGTAATTTCCCCCCCTTTTTGGGCCACACTTTGTGCTTCATCGGTTAACTGGCATGCCTGGTGAACATTTTCCGCGTTGTTTTTTACCGTGGAAGTCAGTTCTTCCATACTCGCTGAAGTTTGTTGCAATGCCGCTGCCTGCTGGTCGGTACGGCCAGAGAGTTCTTCATTACCTTTACGGATATGGCTGGTACTGGTGTAAATGGTGCCAGAGCTGTCACGGATTACTGTCACTGTATTGCGCAGACTCTCTTGCATGCTACGGATGTAAGGGATCAGCTGCCCTGCGCAGTTGCGGCCAAAGTCATCGATGTTATGTTGTAACTGGCCTGCGGTTAAGCGCTCCAGGTGCTTCTTGATGATGCCTACAGGGCGCACCAGATAAGCCACCAGGTAACGGTCTGTCAGAAACAGGGTAATAATGCCTGCCACCAGGGCACTCAGCAGAATAAAGCGGTTGCTGTTAATGTGCGACTGAGCTTGCTGAACAGTACTGTCAGCCTGAATCGCTTTGGTGTATTTCTCGGCGGTTACGCCAAACTGTACACTCAGCGGCGGATAAACCTGGCGAAATGTCTGGCGGAAAGCATCCAGATTATTCGCTTCAGCGTTTTGTAACATGGGCGCGATGGTGTTGAGCAGGGCTTCCCAATCATGAACCATGTTCTGGACCAGTGCTTCATCTACGCCCGGGTGTTGGCTTTGGCGAAACTCAGCCAGCATATCCTGAGTGATTTTCAGTGCCTTGCCTGCTGAGGCGAAGGTTTTCTCTGCATCTGCAACATCACCGGACTGACGGAAGTCAACCGCACGTAACATCCGCGTCATGGTGCGGAAATACTGGTCGTTACCTTTTACCAACATGGCGTAGGTTTTTTTCTGCACCATGGTTTGGTCAAGTAGTTGATTAATATCACTGAAGTTTTTCAGTGTTGATGTTGCCGCCACACCCCAAATCAATGTGAACAGGGCAAGGATGATCAACAACATTTTTCTGATAGTAATATCTTTTAAGATCTGCATAATTGGCTCCGGATAATCAGTGTGGTTATCCACAGTTAAGGATAATGGCCAACATGAGACTGGCTTTGCGTTATTTGAAATTCAGTTTCAAAAAATATCCTGTCATTTGTTACGCAGAGTATTACAGCTACAATTAAGCCAGGCACAGGTTTTGGTAAAACAGTTAAGACATAATTAAATAAATAAGAAAACTTTAATACTGCAATTACACTCGGCGTTTATCGCCTTGTTGTATAATTTATTATATACGTGTAATTACTTAAAATAGTCTTAAGCTATTGCTGAAATTTAATTTACTGCGTTATTAAAAAATAATTATTGTTATTTTTTGTCTTTTGAATTAGTGACTTGTAATTATGTTAGGTGATTGTGGTTAATTAAAAATACCTCGTTGTGGGTAGTGTAATAATACCTTATTGATGCATTTATATTGGCGTAATTTAGATGGGGTTATTCTGTTTTTTTGTCGTGTTTTACTTAACTTAAATTTCGGTGTTTTATTGGGGCTGGTTGGTTATTGTTTATTGTAAAATAAATCAATAATGCCTGTATCTGGTTTGGTTCAGGTATCTTCCTAACGCTCTGGGAGAATTCAGCCTGCTTTATTTACGTACCATGCTAATAATTTGTCTGATTAAGGCAATTCATACTTGCAACCAGGATGAATAAAGCGTCAGATACCTTAGCCCATTTAGCCGGCGCGGGGCGAGCCTGACAGCAACAGGCAACCGGCATTTCCCGGCGGTTCCCTCCCGTACCAGTCACCGCCGCGTATAGAATCTTGAAAAGGTAACCATCATGGCGAAAGTGACATTTCTTGGCACCGGGGCAATGGGCAGCCGCATGGCAATGAACTTACTGAAAGCCGGGCATGATGTAACGGTGTGGAACCGTACTCCGGAAACCGCTGCTCCACTGGTTGATGCCGGGGCCGGCCAGGCTTTCACGCCACGAGAAGCCGTTGCACAGGCTGGCGTGATAATTTCGGTATTACGCGATGATGAGGCTTCACGGGAAGTGTGGCTTAACCCGGAATGGGGCGCACTCGCGGGAATGCCGGCCAGTGCCATCGCTATTGAAAGTAGTACGCTGACTGTGTCCTGGGTGCGAGAGCTTGCTCAGATAATGTCTTCCCGTGACCGCCCGTTTCTTGAGGCTCCGGTTTCAGGGTCGCGCCCTCAGGCTGATAATGCCAGCCTTATCTATTTTGTGGGCGGCTATGAAGGCTATGTGGATCATGTCCGCTCTTTATTATTACAAATGGGGTCCGATGTATTTTATGTCGGGAGCCATGGTGCCGCGGCAATGAGTAAGCTGGCGACCAATACGTTGCTGGGAGTACAGGTTGCGGCGCTGGCGGAAACTATTGCTATCCTGATTCGTGAAGGGGTGGATGTCGCCCGGGTACTGGATGCCGTCGCGGGCACGGCTTCCTGGAGCCCAATGGCTGGCCGGGTTGCTCAGTCTATGCTTACACAGCAGTTTGCACCGTTGTTTCCGGTTGAGCTGATAGAAAAAGACCTGGATTACATGTTGCGCTCGGCCGACGAAGAAGTTACGGAAATGCCCGCCATCAGCGGTGCGCGTGATGCGTTCCGTAAAGCCATGGCGCAAGGCCTGGGTGAAGAGGATATGAGCGGCGTGGTGCGTTTATTTGTGAAGTAAATCGCGCCTGAGCGGCTATCATACCGATGCGACCTGCCAGGACAGAAGCCTGCCTGGCAGGTAAACATTAATGGTGTGTGGTGAATGCCAGAGATGGGAAACTGGAGCGCGTAACCGCTGGCACTGCACGGTAATTTTCTTGCCCGTTAACCCCCGGATCCTCGCTGGTAATCAGTGTCCAGGCGTTGGCCGTATCCAGCACCGCACAAATCAGGGCATTATTCAGTGCATGGCCTGATTTATACGCACTGAAATGACCCAGCAGGTTGTGCCCACCGGCAAACAGGTCGCCCACCGCATCCAGCATTTTATGGCGTACCAGTTCGTTCGGGTAACGCAGGCCATCCGGGTTTACTACCGTAAATTCATCCAGACCAATGGCGTTGTCCAGGCTTGCTCCCAGGCTCAGGCCCTGTTTCTGCAAGTATTCAATATCTTTGATAAAACCAAAAGTACGGGCGCGAGACAGTTCAGCCACATAGCGTTCTGGGGTGAGTTGTAGTGCAAACTGACAAGTATCGGCAGCAATAGCCGGGTGGTTAAACTCAATAGTGAAATCCAGACTAAAACCGGTGCCTGGTTCCAGCATGGCCCACTTGTCACCATCGGTAACTCGTACGGGTTTGGTAATTTTCAGGAAGGATTTTGCTTCCTGTTGGTCCTGAACCCCGGCCTGAAGCAGCAGGTACACGAACGGGTTGGAACTCCCGTCCATAATCGGTACCTCGGCGGCATCCAGTTCGACATACAGGTTATCAATGCCTAACCCGGCAATGGCCGACGAGAGGTGTTCGATAGTCGAAATGCGTACACCGTTATCATTGAATAAATTGGTGGCGAGAACGGCGTCTTTAATCCGATGCGCGCGTAACGGAATCTCTTCTACCGGGGAAAGATCGACACGACGAAACACAACACCTGTATTGACTGGTGCCGGAGAAAGTTTCATATGCACTTTTTTCCCACTGTGCAGACCAATCCCAGTGGTTTCAATATGCTGGCTAATTGTTTTTTGTTTTAACATGGCAGTTTGGCGATGCACGAAAATGTCATTATACGCAATTAAGGATATCCCTGGGAACATCACTTTTTCAGTGGCGTACAATAACCACCAGGCCTGTACAGGGTTACCCGCCGGAGCAGTAAGAATAGGGCATGATTATGAGGGAAATTTGCAGTGAGTGCGTAAATTGTGCCACTTTTTTGCCAGGGTTTCATAACATCAGTAACCAGCCAGATTCACCGGGTAAAAAAATTGCCGGGATGAAAATGAACAGTGCAGGCCAGGCAGAACCGGGTTGCTGCACTGCTTATTTTCCCAGACTCAGGTGTCAGTCCACGGGTTCGATAATGGCAAGCAATTGCCCGGCATCCACTCTCTGGCCCTGTTGGCGTTGCACTTTACGAACCTTACCCTGAACCGGGGAAACCACCGGAATCTCCATTTTCATAGATTCCAGCAGGCCTATCACCTGGCCGGGCTCAATGCTGTCGCCTTCGCTAACCATCCACTGCCAGATGCTGCCTGCCACCTGGCTTTCCACGCCATAACAGGCTTCCGGTATTGCATCATCGTCTGGTGTCGCGGTTGTTTCTTCAGCAATATAGGTAAATTGCCCGTCAGCCCGCCAGCGTGCCAGTTCATCATCGAAAGCGGCCTGGCGTACAGCCTGGAAGCCTTCAATGCTGTGAGCTTCACTCGCCAGCCATTGTTGGTATTCCGCCAGACTGAATTCACCTTCTTCGATACGCAGCGGTACTTCACCCCAGGGGAAGCGTTCGCGCAACTGCATCAGTTCATCGTGGCTGACCGGGTAAAAACGGATTTGGTCAAAGAAACGCAGCAGCCAGGGTTGGGTAAACTCGCGTGTTTGCCGGTCGCGGTTCCACATTTGAATGGTACGCCCGACAAACTGGTAGCCTCCGGGGCCTTCCATGCCGTACACACACATATAAGCGCCGCCAATACCCACCGAGTTTTCCGCCGTCCAGGTGCGGGCCGGGTTATATTTGGTCGTCACCAGGCGGTGGCGTGGATCCAGTGGTGTGGCAACCGGTGCCCCGAGATACACATCCCCCAGCCCCATAACCAGGTAACGGGCGTTGAACACAATGTCTTTCACCTCATCAATATGCCGCAGGCCATTGATGCGCCGGATAAACTCAATATTGCTTGGACACCATGGCGCGCCAGGGCGAACAGACTGGGTGTAGTGATCGATGGCTTTCTGGCAGGCTTCGTCATTCCAGCTCAAAGGTAACCACAGGGTGCGCGAAGGGACGCGCCCGTCGCGCAGGTCGCCCAGTTTTGCGTCTGCTGTGGTAATGGCGTTGATCAGCCTGTCGCGGGGTAACAGGTGCGGGTCAAAGTGAATCTGTAACGAACGAATACCCGGTGTTAACTCCAGTTGCCCGGCAAGTGGCGCATTTTCCAGTTCCTGCATCAGGGCATGGACACGAAAACGCAGGGTAATGTCCAGGCGTTGTTCACCATACTCCACCAGTAAAAAGCGATCACCCGCTGCCCGCAGAGTTAATTCTGGCATCCCGTCGCGTGCCGGGTCATGCAGCAATATGGGGGAGGGTAGTGCATTGGGGCTGGCTTCTTGCCCGGTGGGCATTGCGCCAATTCCACTCAGTGCATCTGCAGTGCTCAGTGTCACCGGAACAAACTGCACGCTGTCTCCGGCCTTAAGTTGCCCAAGCATCCATAAATCTGCATCTATGACCGTTGCCGGGCAGACAAACCCGCCCAATGAAGGGCCGTCCGGGCCAAGGATAACTGGCATATCACCGGTGAAATCGACGGACCCAAAAGCATAAGCATTGTCATGAATGTTTGACGGGTGCATACCCGCTTCACCGCCATCCGGCCTTGCCCAGTTTGGTTTCGGGCCAGTCAGGCGAATGCCGGTACGGCTGGAGTTATAATGTACCTGCCAGCGTGCGGCAAAAAACGCGGCAATGTCCTCAGGGGTGAAGAATTCGGGCGCGCCATGCGGGCCATAAATAACCCGCAATTGCCAGTTGTTGCTCAACTCTGGCATGGCAATATCTGTTGGTGTCGCGTTACTCCGCACTTCGGGAGCGGCCAGGTGAAGCACATCACCGGTACGGAGCGCCCGCCCGGCGTGACCGCCAAATTTACCTAAAGTAAACGTGCTGCGGCTACCCAGGTAATACGGGCAATCCAGACCACCGGCAACCGCCAGGTAACTGCGGCAACCTGCGCCGTTAATTGCCCCCAGGCTCAGGGTTTGTCCAAGGTCGACGCGGGTTACTTCCCCCATCAACACGGGTATGCCGTCCAGTGTGGCATCGAGTGTTGCCCCAGTCAGTACAATGGAGCAGGGCTGGTTAAATTTCAGCACCGGACCGCGCAGGGTGATTTCCAGACCGGCGGCGTCCGGGGCATTCCCCAGTAAAGTATTTGCCAGGCGAAATGAACGTGAATCGTAAGGTCCGGATGGGGGAACACCGACATGCCAGTAGCCTGTCCGGCCCGGCAGATCCTGAATCGTGGTCAGCGTACCGCCACTTAGCACATCCAGCGTGTTGGGTTGCCAGTGGATTTGGCTCAGCGTGGAGGTCAGCATGCGACCGTCACGCACGGCAGGTTGCTGAAGAATATGCCGCAACCATGCCAGATTGGTTTCAATACCATATAACCGGGTTTCCGCCAGGGCAGTGCGCAGTGCCTTCAGCGCGGTGTTGCGGTCTGGCGCATGGGTAATGACTTTTGCCAGCATAGGGTCATATAGCGGAGAAACTTCCGTACCAGTCGCAATCCCGTGGTCAATACGCAGCGTTGCACCAGAAACCGCAGTGGGGAAGCTGACATCACTTAATAACCCGGCAACGGGCTGGTAATCTTTCGCCGGGTTTTCGGCATACAGACGCACCTGGATGGCATGGCCGCGGGGTTCACTTTTCAGGCGGTTTAATGGTGCGAGTGTTCCCTGTGCCAGTTCCACCATCCAGCGCACAATATCCACGCCAAACACCATTTCAGTCACACCATGTTCTACCTGCAGGCGGGTGTTCACTTCCAGAAAATAGAAACGGTCTGCTTCAGCGTCGTACACATATTCGACGGTACCGGCACTACGGTATTTTACGGCCTGGCACAGGCGGATGGCGGTTTGCTGGAGTGCCTGGCGCGTTGGTTCGCTCAGGTACGGCGCCGGGGTTTCTTCAATAACTTTCTGGTTACGCCGTTGTGCGGAACAGTCACGCTCGCCCAGCGCCAGTACATTGCCCTGACCATCGCCAAATACCTGCACTTCAATATGGCGTGCGCGGGCAATAAATTTCTCCAGGAAAACGCCGTCATCGGCAAAGTTATTGCCTGCCAGGCGTTTTACCCGTTCAAAGGCGGCCTGCAGTTCACCGGCATCATTGCAGCGCTGCATACCAATACCACCGCCACCTGCGGTGCTTTTCAGCATAACCGGGTAGCCAATTGCCAGCGCCGTCTGGAGTGCGGCGTCACAGTCCGTCAGTAATCCACTGCCGGGTAACAGCGGAACCTGCTGCTGTTGTGCCAGTTCGCGCGCCCGGTGTTTCAGGCCAAAGGCGGCCATTTGCTCTGTGGTAGGGCCAAGAAACCGCACACCAGCGGCAGCGCAGGCGGCAACAAATTCGGCATTTTCACTTAAAAAACCGTAACCAGGATGCACCGCCTGAGCGCCACTTTCACGGATGATGGCAAAGAGTTTTTCCTGGTTCAGGTAGGTTTCACGGACGTTGCCATCGCCCAGCGACCAGGCTTCATCGGCCAGGCGCACATGGCCTGCATGCTTATCTGCTTCGGCATACACCGCGATGGCGGTAATACCCATCTGTTTCAGGGTACGGATAATTCGCACCGCGATTGCGCCACGGTTGGCAATTAGAATTCGGGTTAACATAACTCACTGGCCTCAGGCTATGCAGGTCGTCCTGCGTCAATCCTGGCGCGTCCTTGCGGGTCGTCCCGCAGCGCCCAACCTTACCAGACCGCGACTTCAACAGGAGTGGGGTGATAACCGTTGCAGGGGTTGTTAAGTTGTGGGCAGTTGGAAATCAGCACCAGTACATTCATGTGTGCTTCCAGCTCAACGTATTTTCCGGGTGCGGAAATGCCATCGGCAAATGTCAGGTCACCCTGTTCAGTAACGGGGACATTCATAAAAAAGTTGATGTTATGGGTGATGTCTCGCCGGGTCAGGCCGTATTCCGGGTGTTCGGCAACCGCCAGCATCCAGGAATCACGGCAGGCGTGCATATGGCGTTTTTCCAGGTCGTAACGCACGGTGTTACTCTCGGTGGCGCAGGCACCACCCAGGGTGTCATGGCGGCCACAGGTATCGGCAACAATGGTCAGCATCGGGCGGTCTTCATTGGATCGCAGCACGCTGCCTGTGGTCAGAAACAGGTTTCCCTGGCCGCGCAGTGTGTCGGTTACGCTGTAGCGTTCGGCAGTGTCATCGGCGTTAAAAAACAGGGTGTCGGCGGCCTGGTTGCCTTCCAGGTCCGTAATTCGTAAAACTTGCCCGGCTTCCACCCGGTACAGCCAGTAATCACCGGCCGGTACAGCCATGCGGTACAGTGCATCGCCGGTTACTCGTGGGCTGGTTTGCAACATGTTCAGACTCCTTCGCTCAGGTAATAGAGTTGGTTATTGCGCAGGCCGCGCTGGTTTTCTTCCCGTACCAGGCAGTGCTCTGCCAGTGGTTTGCGCTCACCATCAAGGGTGATACCCAGAGAAGCGCGCGGGTAATCACCGCCTGCATGCAACGGGTGTGGGCAGGTATGCAGCAGTACCAGTGTATCCATGGCAAAACGCAGGCGGACTTCGGCACCCGGCTTGCTGTGCTGCCCCTGGTGTAACGTGCCGTCTGCGCCCGCCGTGACCTGGGTGAAAAAGTTGATGTTGGCGGCCATGTCGCGTTTTCCCAGACCGTATTTCGCCAGCTCAACCAGGAAGCTGTCGTAGCCATTCTGGTGGCGCTTATTGTGTGCGGTCTGGTAATTCAGCGCACCAAAGCGCTCAGCAACCAGGGTGGCGTTGCTGTTGCCGCAGACCGTGTCGTGCCAGCCAAAACTGTCTTCTTCAATGGCGCAGAAGATTCGCCCCATATCGGAATAGAGGCAGTGGCCGCGGCCAAGGCGGAACGTATGCTGGCATTTCAGCGTATCTGGTGCGTTATACCGCTCCAGTAAGTTCTCCGGGTTGTAAAACAGCACGGCTGCGTTGGCCCCGCCATCGATGTCGGTCAGGGTGAGTGCCGTACCACGGCGCATCACCAGTGACCAGTGGCTGCCAGCAGGCAAAACCGTGTGGTAGTTCAGGGTTGTCATGATTATCTCCGTCCAGGTGTATCAGGCTGCGCGGTTAACCAGCGGGGCTGGCCCGGCAGCAGGAGAGCCCGCCGGAGAACGCTCCAGCGGGATGTCGTAAGTAATGCTTGCGCCAAAGGCATCGGGGGCGTGCGGGTCGTGACGCACTTTATCGAACACCCACAGGCGTGAACCCAGTGAGAATCCCTCTTTGAGATCGTGGGTTATCATGAAGATGGTGAGCTGGTGCCGGGTCCATAGCTCGCTTATCAGCGTGTGCATTTCCGCCCGAATGCCTGGATCCAGCGCCCCAAAAGGTTCATCCAGCAATAAAATACGCGGTTGTTTGATAAGCGCCTGTGCCAGGGCCAGGCGTTGCTGCATCCCACCAGAAAGCTGGTGGGGGTATTTGTCCTGTGCCGCCAGTAACCCTACCTGGCTCAGCATGTTGCGTGCCCGTTCACGAATGGCAGCACGGCGGCGGCCAAAAACTTTGCCAAGCCAGCGGGATTCACTGAATTCCTCCCCGAGCATGACATTGCCCAGAACGGTCAGGTGCGGGAATACCGAGTAGCGCTGAAAAACCACGCCACGGTTGGCATCCGGCTCTTTCGCCAGCGGTTTCCCTGCCAGCAGTAATTCGCCTTTGCTCGGGGACTCTGTGCCTAACAGCATCTTCAGAAAGGTGGTTTTACCGCAACCAGATGCCCCGACAATGGACACAAACTCACCTTCATCAACACTGACATTCAGCCGTTCCAGCACGACCTGCCCGTCGTAGTGTTTCTCAAGGTTTTTCAGTTCAATTAACGGCATAACAGTTCCTTAAGCGGCCGGGGGTTATTTTGCGTAGTACCAGGGGAAACAGCGGCGGTTGATAAAGCGCAGGGCGAAGTCGAGCGCAAACGCCAGCAGTGTTATCCAGGCGACATAAGGCAAAATCACATCCATTGCCATATAACGGCGCATCAGGAAGATGCGGTAACCCAAACCATCGGTTGCGGAAATGGCTTCTGCGGCAATCAAAAATAACCAGGCTGAACTCAGTGACAGGCGTACAGAATCCATCAGCCGTGGTAGTAACTGCGGCAATACCACACGCCACAAAATCTGCCCGGAATGCCCGCCGAGTGTTTGGGCTTTCACTAACTGTTCCTCAGGAATCGACATCACATGCAGTTGCAGGTCACGCACAATAAACGGCGTGATACCGATAATAATCAGCACGACTTTTGCCAGTTCGCCCAGGCCGAAACAAATAAACAGAATGGGCAGTATTGCCAGCGGTGGCACCAGCGCAATCACGGTGATTAACGGTGACAGAAACGCACGCACCACTGGCAGAGCCCCGCAGAACAATCCAAAGACCAGTGCGAGCAGGGCGCTGAGCGCGGTGCCCATCAGCAGGCGCGCCAGGCTGGCACAGGTGTCGGCCCATAGCAGGTATTCCCCGGTGCGTGGGCTGGGGGTAAACGCCATGCGCATAATGGCGTCACCCATGGCATTAAAACCGGGAAGTAACTTGTCGGCGCTGTTGGCGGCCAGCCGCGCATCAGACGCGACCAGGTAGACAACCAGCACCACCAGGAGTGGTAGGGTGCCCAGCAGCAGGCGATTCATCGGCTGGGGTTGGTAGTTAATGATCTTTTGCATTGGGCACCTCCGGGTTACAGTTGGTTACTGGCGGCCATGCGAATAAATTCATCGTCAAAGCGCAGTTTGATGTTGCCCGGGTTACCCCAGTTGCCAGCCGGTGTCGCAACACCCACCACATCCGCAGAAGGCGCGGCATCGCCTAACAGGCCGTGGGCGAAAGAGAACTCGGCCACTTTTTGCATGGTGGTTTTCAACTGCGGGCTGGTGGTGAAGTCCAGTGCTTTTTTCGGGGTGTCGAACAACCAGGTATCGGCCAGTTGCGCATCAAACCCGGCCAGATCAGTTCCTGATGCCGTTGCCATTTGGGTACGGGCCGCTTTCGCCGTGGCACTGTTACCTTCCATGGTTTTCAGTGTTTCAAACCAGGCTCCCACCAGTGCTTTACCCAGCTCAGGGTGTTTTTTCAGCGTGGCAGAATTCACCACCAGTAAGTCGAGAATTTCGCCCGGGATCTGGGCTGAGGTGAACAGTGATTTGGCCCCCGGTTGTTTGGCGGCTTCTGCCAGTAACGGGTTCCAGGTGACAATGGATTTAACTTCTGGCGTGGTGAAAGCAGAGACGATATCGGCATCAGAAGTATTCACGACTTTGATATCTTTTTCACTCATGCCCGATTGTTGCAGGGCGCGGGCCAGCAAGTAATGGGAAACCGACAACTGCACCAGGTTAATGTCCTGGCCTTTCAGGTCTTTAATGGATTTAGCGGTTTTCGACAGAATGCCATCGTTGCCGTTGGAGTAATCCCCGACAATCAGTGCCGTGCTGTCCACACCGCCTGCGGCCGGAATAGTCAGGGCATCCATGTTGGTCATGGTGCAGCCATCAAACCCGCCAGCGGTGTACTGGTTAACAGACTCAATGTAGTCGTTGACCTGCACAAATTTGATGTTGATATGGTATTTATCTGCCCATTTTTTCAGGATGCCGCTTTGTTGCGCGTAATCCCACGGCATCCAGCCTGCATAAATGGACCAGCACAGTTTGAAGGTTGGTGTGGCGGCGAGTGCGCCTGTGGTGAACAGGGCGAGCGTGACCAGGAGCAGGGCGCGTTTACAGGCTGTAAGCATGAAATTTCCTCTGACGTTGGAGTAAATAAAAGCAGGAGGGCGGCGCGTAATGGTCGCTTATCCTCCCGGGCTTTTATCCCGCCGTGTAACCGCCAGAGGGCGGTCGATCACTCTCGGACCTGCGTCAAAAGACCGGAACCCTAGTGATCCATTTCCAGATTGTCTGGCGACACCGGTTACCCGCTTGTCACCCCTGCTGGTTTAGCAAGGCAAGAATGGTGCCAGTCTGGCTGATATTTTTAAAAACCTTTAAAAACAGATGGATAACACTCACCTTTGAGCATTGCTCCCCCTGTGTTCTGTGAGTGATGTTGGTGCAATGCCCGTAACGGGTGCACTGAGCTGGCGCAATTCTGCGTTATTTCGGAGCATGGCTCGCCGGAGGAAAATGGCTGTGATGTGCCTGCGTCAGTGTTGCCACTGTCTCTTCTAAAAACAGATTCAGGGCGGCTGAGCGGTTCTGGCTTGCCGGGGTTTGTAACTGCAGGGTCCGCTGGCTTAATGTGGGGCTGTCGATAGGTTTTAACACCATTCCATCCTGTTTCGCACGCCACAGCACACTGAAATGGCTGCATACCGTTACTGCACCGGATAACTGGCGTGTCGCACCATAGAGTGTCGCGAAGTTATTGCAGCTCAGTGCGGGTTCCAGAAATGTTCCGGCCAGGCGGCAGGAAAGGTCGAACAGTTGGCGAATGGTGGTACCGGATTCTGGCAATGCCACGGGGTAATCCTGTAAATCACTGATGGCAATTTTTTCCTGCTGTGCCAGGGGGTGCCCCGGATGTAACAGCAATAATACCGGCGCAGGCCAGCTAGTCACAATATCTACATCGCGTTCTGGCGCAAGGCTGAACTGGCAGGCTGCATCACAGGTGCCTTTACGTACCCATTCGGCAACAGCCTGTGCCGTACCCACCTGTAAATCAAAACTCACACTGGGGTAGTGGCGGCGAAAGCGGGCTATCAGCCCGGGAAATAAATCAAACGCCATTCCATCAGTGCAGGCCAGGCGAACCAGCGCTTTGCGCACGGCTTTCAGTCCCTGAATTTCTGCCACCGCGTTATCCATATCGCGCAGGCTTTTGCGAACGTGGTTTGCCAGTATTTGCCCGGCATCCGTCAGGACCATTCCCCGCGCGTGGCGTTGAAACAGTGTGACCCCCATACGGCTTTCCAGCTTGTGGATCTGGCGGCTGATTGCCGAACTCGCCACATACAGTTGCTGGCTGGCCTGGCTCAATGAGCCTGTGGTGGCAACAGCCAAAAAATAGCGTAACTCATTATTTAACATCGTGGTTCCTGCCAGTGCGCCAAAAGTGTGCATATTAGCGTTATAAAAAAGGCAATGCATAATTGCAATTATTATTATTGTGGCAATGCTCTGGTCTGGTTTAGAACAAAAAGACAACAACAACAGCCCGCGCAACATGCAGCGGGCTGATACCGGACAGGGTACACAACATGAAAACACAACAGGTGGTTAACCAGGCACTGGACTGGTTCGACAGCGGGTATTTCAAAGTACTGCTGGCAGAGCGTGTAGCGATTGCCAGTGAGAGCCAGCGAACAGACCGTGATGAGCAGCTGCGCCGTTATTATGATGACGTGTTTATTCCTGCGTTCACGCAGATGGACTTCACCACAGAAATCATCCCTAACCCGGTTAACCCGGCCCGGCCATTTTTACTGGCGATACGCGAGGAAAACCCGTCACTTCCCAGCGTGATGTGTTACGGCCATGGTGATGTGGTTTTTGGTGATGATGCCCGGTGGAGTGAAGGGTTGTCGCCCTGGCAGTTAGTCGAAAAAGACGGTAAATGGTACGGGCGCGGCAGTGCAGATAACAAAGGCCAGCACAGCGTTAACCTGGCTGCACTGGAACAGGTGTGGCGTGCCCGTGAAGGGCGCCTTGGTTTTAACTGTGTGTGGTTGTGTGAAATGGGGGAAGAGATAAGCTCCCCAGGGCTTGCGCAAGTGTGCAGCCAGTTGAAAAACCGCATTAACGCCGACTTGTTTATCGCGTCCGATGGCCCTCGACTTAATGCTGAACGGCCGACACTTTTTTTAGGGTCCCGCGGGTGTATCAACTTTCGCCTCAGTATTAATGCCCGTGCGAAAGACTACCATTCCGGCAACTGGGGTGGGCTGCTCAGCAATCCGGGCACACAACTGGCTAATGCTATTTCCTGCCTGGTGAACGGCCAGGGAGCGATTCAGGTTGCAGGCCTGAAACCACCCGCTTTAACGGATTCACTCAAAGCTATTCTTGCGGATGTCACACCTGCCGGTAACCCGGGCGACCCACAGACCGACGCTGCCTGGGGCGAACCTGGCTTAAGCGCGGCAGAAAAACTGTTCGGCTGGAATACCCTTGAAGTGCTGGCTTTTCTGACCGGGAACCCGGCGCAACCCATGAACGCGATTCCCGGCCAGGCCACAGCCGTTTGCCAGTTACGCTTTGTGGTGGGTACGGACTGGGAAAATCTGGCCTCCCATGTGCGTACTCACCTGGACGCCTGCGGTTTTTCCATGGTGGAAATCAGTGAAGTGCGGGGTACACCGGCAACCCGCTTCGACCCTTGTGACCCGCTGGTGAACTGGGCGCTGAGTGCGATGGAACACACCACGGGGAAAAAACCTGCGTTATTACCCAACCTGGGCGGATCCCTGCCAAACGATGTGTTCGCCGGGATCCTCGGTTTGCCTACATTGTGGGTTCCGCACTCTTACCCGGCTTGTGGCCAGCATGCGCCAGACGAACATTTGCTGGTATGTGTTGCTCGCGAAGGCCTGGCGATTATGACGCATCTGTTCTGGGAGTTAGGCGAAAATGGTAATGCTCTGCTCGATGCTCACCGCCAGTACCAGGCCGGAGGTGCACAATGACCAGTATTGTACGTGAAAACGGCACTGTTACCGTGCGCCCCAGCCTGTACAAAACCTTATTTGCCACCTGTATTGGTAATGCGCTGGAGTGGTTTGATATTGCGGTATACGGCTTTTTTGCCAGTTATATTGCTCATGCTTTTTTCCCGGTAACCGACCCGTCAGTTTCATTGTTACTGACATTTGGCAGCTTTGGTGTGGCGTTCTTAATCCGCCCATTAGGGGCCATTGTGCTGGGTGCATATGCAGACAAACATGGCCGCAAAGCCTCGCTTCTGTTGTCCATCAACCTGATGATGCTGGGTGGCGCGATAATCACCTTTATGCCTGGCTACCAGACCATTGGCCTGGTAGCACCTCTGCTGATTTTGGTCGCCAGGTTGATTCAGGGCTTTTCTGCGGGAGGTGAGTTCGGCAGTTCTACGGCATTTCTGGTTGAACACTTTCCGGAACGCAAGGCGTTTATTGCCAGCTGGCAGTTTGCCACCCAGGGCGCAAGTACGTTACTGGCCTCGGCATTTGGTTTGGGGCTGGCGCAGTGCCTGTCCACGGACCAGCTTATGGCATGGGGATGGCGTATTCCTTTCGCGTTTGGGTTAATTATTGGCCCGATTGGTTTATACATTCGCCGACATGTGCATGAACCGCAACGTTATGCCCAGGCAGAGAAAAGCGCACACCCGGTGCGGGCGCTCTTCGGTGGGCAAAAACGCCTTATCGCAGTGGCGATTGGGCTGATGGTGGTCTCGACCGCCATTAACTACATGCTCAACTATGTGCCAACATGGGCAACCCGCACTTTGGGGCTGCCCGCCTCAACGGCGTATACCGCCACACTGGTCGCGGGGATTATCCTCACCGTAGTCACGCCGTTTGCCGGGCTGGCAGCCGAGCGTTTTGGGCGTGGGCGCCTGTTATGGAGTGCGCTGGCGCTACTGGGCTTCACCATCCTGCCGGCATTCTGGTTAATGAGCCGGGATGTCACTGCCTGGTCGCTGATATTGTTAGTAGGCTGGATGGCCCTGCTGAAATCGGTCTACTTCTCGACAATTCCCTCAATGATGGCGGATATTTTCCCCATCAGCACGCGGGCCAGCGGCATGGCGGTAAGCTATAACATTGCCGTCACGGTCTTTGGTGGGTTTGCGCCGTTCATTTGTACGCTGTTGATTCGCACCACCGGCTCTCACTTTGCCCCCGGTTTTTACCTGATGGCAACGGTGTTCCTGAGTGTGCTGGCTCTGTGGCAGGCGCAGAAAAAACAACGCTGATAATAACGGGCAAGACACCAGGTGTTTCCCGGTGCCTTGCCCGGCATTAAAGCGGTTGCCCTAATGTAGGTAGAGTGCGGTTTAAAGAAACCACTCAGGTTTTACGCCGAAGCGGGCGGATAGCGCTTTAATGTGCGTAATGGTCAGAGAGCGCTGGCCGGATAAAATCTGGCTTACCAGCGATTTTGAACCGATCTCTTCTTTCAGGTCTGAGTAGGTGAGTTTGTGCTGGTCAATAAGTGTTCGCAGCAGCGCCACGCCGACCGACATTTCAGCCTGGGCTTTATTGAACCTGGCGAAACGCTCGCTGTTATCCTCATAATCAGCTATTTTACTCGCCAGGAAGTCAATAAGCGGGTTCTCATCATCGTTCTCTATCAAATAGTCTACCAACGACAGTGCCTCCAGGTAATCGCTCTCTGAGGCGTTACTTCCCAGAAAAGGGACTGCGTCTACGAGTTGCCTGGTAGCTTCAATGGCTTTTGCAGCGTTGGTTATCATTCCTGGTTCTCCCTGTAATAACGGGTCAACTTGTCGTATTCAGCGTGGGTTGTAATATGCTTGACGTAAAAGCGGTTATTCACAAAGTTAATGTAAGCGACAACCCGCAGGTTGTTGCCTCCCACGTCCAAAAACCACCATTTATTCCGGTAATTAAAATTGTCCAGGCCTTGAATCAGTGTTCTCATCTCAGCCGGAGAAGAGAAATCTATTTCACGCACTAAGCGGTACAGTGCCAGTATGGCTAACGAATCATTGGGATACCGCTTTGCCGCCTCCTCGAAAGGCTCCTTTGAAATGACGTGCATCTTGCATTGGTTCCATCCGTTTACATTATGTAAACACTATAACGTTAAGCTGGATGGTTTACAATATGTAAACGAAAAGCCAGCATTGCCGGAATCTCCATTCACAGGTGCTGGATGCCCTGACCGGCTGCGTGCGCGCTGCGGCCAGGGAGCAGTTACAACCCCGATGATAACCCTGCTCAGGTGCGTGCTGGTGCTGCCCGCAACCGGCGAACCACACTTGCAGCATGCAACGCGAATTGCAGCAACATCATACATCCCAGCACCAGCAGGCCAGCTTTCAGCGCGTTTAACTGGTGGATATCATCACTGGCAAGGTGCTGAATATACATGGCCCCCGCCAGTGCTGTACCCAGAGCAATAGCGGTTTGCTGCATAGTGGTCATCAGTGCACTCCCGGCACCGGCAAACTGGGCTGGCAAATCGGTTAACCCAATACGTACCGAACAGTTAACGGAAAAGGCGTTGCCAATCCCGGTAATCGCCATTGGCGCAATCAGGTCCCAGGGGGTTAGCGCCCCCTGATGTGCTGTAATCAACTGGAATAATAACCAGTAACCGGACAGGTTAATCAGGCTGGCACACATGACCAGACCAGAGTAAGACAGACGTCCAAACCATTTAGCCACCTGGTCGGCGTACAGTGACGTAATGAAGTACGTAACCCCCAGCGCAATAAACGCATTACCGGATTCAACAGATGACCACTGAAACCCCGACTGTAGTGTCAGGGCCACCACAAACATAAAGCCACCATAAGACGCCACCTGGAGAACCAGGCTGCTCACGCCAGCCAGATAAGTGCGGCGTTGCAACAACGCAGGTGGAAGCAGTGGCATTTTGCCGAGCCCTGCCAATTTTTTTTCTACCCGAACCAGCCCAGGCAACAGCGCGATGACTGCTGTGGCACATAGCCAAACCGGCCAGCCCCATTGCCATTCCGGCCCCCAGGAGATGGCGGTTAAAATCAGTGTGATGACCAGCGCCAGGAGTGCTGTGCCGTACCAGTCAAATATGGTTTGCCCGTCTTGTTGGGTTTCTGGAATAAATTTGCGGGCGAAATAGAGAATCACCAGGCAGACAGGCAAATTAATATAGAACACGGTACGCCATGACAGACCAAATAAATCTGCTGACACCAGCCAGCCACCCAGCGCCTGGCCGATAACAAAGGACAATCCACCAACCGAGCCATAAATACCAATCGCCTGTGAATGGCGGGCTCCTGAAAGTGAAACATGAATGGTGGCGAGAATTTGTGGCATTAATAGTGCCGCTGCCACACCCTGGGCGATGCGGGCCACAATTAACTGATGAATGGTGGTTGCCAGCCCACAGAAGAAGGACGCAATGGCAAACAGCGCAATACCCAGCATAAAGAGCCGCCGCCGCCCGTAGCGGTCACCCAGACGACCACTCAATGCAAGGCAAACGGCAAATGCCAGCCCGTATAATGAAACAATTAAGCCTAACTGAGTTTTACTGGCATGCAGCGAAATACTCACTGATTCCAGCGCAACGTTAACAATTGAAAAATCCATTTGTGGCATCAATTGCCCCGCAACCAACAACAACAGACCTGCCATGGTCAATGTATGGCGTCCTGGGGACGTTTTGTTCATGAAGCGCTCCAAAAAGTAACAGGTCATGCTATATTAGCGCTTAATAAAAGGTGTACCAGAAACCACTAAGACGTGTACTGGCAGTATCTGTTACAGGACAAACTGCAATGACGAACCCGGAACGGCTGGGCGAATTTCTCCGCCTGAAACGCAACACGATTGCCCCGGAAAGTGTGGGGTTAGGTAAACCTTTGCGCTCCCGCACTCCCGGGTTACGCAGGGAAGATGTAGCAGAGTTGGCCCAGATTAGTACTGTCTGGTATGCCAAACTTGAGCGAGGAAAAGCAGAGCGCGTTTCCCGGCAGGTATTGCTGGGTATTGCGCGCGCCATGCGGTGTGATGACAGCGAAACCCGGTATTTGCTGCAACTGGGAGGCTACCAGGATGGCGCAGGGCGTATTGAAACCTGTAACAAACTGTCTGTAGCCAGTCAAAATTTACTGGAAGCGCTTAATCCGGTTCCTGCGCTGTTTTGTAATGATTTTTACGACATCCTGCAGGTCAACCAGGCTTTTGAATATATGGTGGGGTTCGATGTGAATGCGCTGCCTGTGCACCAGCGCAATACGTTCTGGCTACTGGAGCACCACCCTCAGTGGCAACAATGGCTGAATGTCCGCTCACCTGATGAACTGACAAATTGTATGCTCAATGCTTCCGCGCGGGTGCGCGCAGCACTTGCCAGCAGAGTGAGTGAGCAGGAGTGGCAGCTTCGCCTTGATCAACTGATGGCCTCAGGTCCAATATTTCGTGAAGTGTGGGCTAACCACCGGGTTAAGGCAAAAGAGCAAATTGTGCGTCACTACCGCCATTGCCGGGCAGGCCAGGTGCGGTTGGTGAAGCAGTTCTGGTCGAATGCCAGCGGGAATATTTCTGGTGATTTACAGGTCTTCTTACCCGAAAACGATACAGATAAAGCCCGCCTGCAGGCAGCAATGGCGTTGGCGGAGGTGGTCGCGTAACGTGCCATTATGTCTTTCGGATACGTACAGATAGCAGTGCAACGCATCTTGTATGCACAACCGCCAGAGAAATAACGTGCCAGCCCGCACAGATTGTTACATCTTTTCAGGCTTGAAAGTGGTTACATTGCCACCAGTAACAGGGAAGGTGGCCGTGCCTGTCAGGCTTAGCCATCTCTCTTTTCTCAGCTAAAGTGGGTGGCTTATGTATGTTTTGCTGGTGGTGGCAATCGTTGTATTTGGTGTGTTTGTCTGGCTAAAACAGCCCCAGTATGTCGCACCTGAGTGTGATGCCGGAAGCGAAAGTGCACTGTACCGTGACGGCCAGTTCAGTAACCCGGTTGCTCCTGCTCCGGTCAGCTCGGGGCGTTCCCGAAGTGTGCTGGCTATGTGGTATCGTTTTTTGTTTCTAAAACCGAAAGACGCTATACCGCAGCAGGCATTGCCTTCGGTTAAAGTGGACCTGCATGCGCTGTCGCTGACTGATAACGTGATTATCTGGATGGGGCATTCCAGCTATTTTTGCCAGGTTGACGGGTACCGGTTTTTGGTTGACCCGGTGTTCAGTGACGAGGCTTCTCCGGTACCGGGAACCAACCGGGCCTTTAAAGGCAGTAATGTTTACCATGCTATTGATATTCCGGAAATAGATTACCTGCTTATCACCCATGATCACTGGGATCACCTTGATTACCCCACGGTTTCTCAACTGCGTGACAAAATTCGCCATGTGGTCACACCCACTGGTGTGGGATCTTATTTTAGAAAATGGGGTTTTCCTGAAAGCGTTATTACCGAAGGGGAGTGGTTCAGCACAGTAGAGCAGGGCGATTTAACACTGCATATTTTGCCCAGCCAACATTTTTCCGGGCGCTTATTTAAACGTAACCCAACTTTGTGGGGATCATTTGCCATTATTACGCCGCATCATCGCCTTTATTTTGGCGGCGACAGTGGTTATGGCCCGCATTTTCAGGAAATTTACCAACGGGTTGGGGCGTTTGATATCAGCGTGCTTGAGTGTGGGCAATACGACGATGACTGGCCGCGTATCCACATGACACCGGAACAAACTGCGCGGGCAGCATCTGATTTGCACAGTACTGCGTTGCTGCCATCCCATAATAGTAAATTCAAGCTGGCGCACCATGCCTGGTATGAACCACTGGAGCGCATTTCTGCCGCAAGCCAGCACCACAGCTGGCGGCTAAAAACACCACGCATTGGTGAACGCATTAACATTGATGACCCGCAACAAGTGTTTACAGACTGGTGGCGTAACCAGTAAAACCCTGTTGGCCGGTGCTAAGTGAGGTAAACAAGGCAGTCTCTGCCTTGTTTTTTCGCCTCATATAACGCACGGTCTGCGCGCTCCAGGGTATCGCAAAAGGTTTCTGCCGGTTTTTATATGCGCTGGATTCCAGTTAGTGAGATGCTTTATGCTTTGTGGGCATTAACACGCCGCTTACTGGCTGCCATTACTACACTTTCTGTAAAACTTTCCATACAAACGAGGTTCCCTGTGCGTATCGCCACAATCACTAACTGGGCTTACGGCATTACCGTGGCATTCACGTTAATTTCTGGTGGTGCGTTGATTCTTGCCTCCCGGGCTGATACCGCTGAGCGCGAGGCGGTGGCGCAAAGAGCCTCGCTGGATGACCTCAGCGAGCAACTGGATAAAGATATTTACGGAGAAAGCGATCTTGCCCGCGACTATGTTATTGACCATGATCCGCAGGATTTGCAGGCGTGGCAGCAATTACAGGTTGTTGAAAATAAAATGGAGATTCGGCTGGAACATTACCGGGTGCGGGGGATCCCCGACAGCGCGCTGGATATACTGCGCAAAGCGCTGGCGCAGAGCGATGCTTTAACAGCACTTCAGCGCCAGGCGATGGCTGAGAAAGATGGCGGGAATGACCATCAGGCGGTGAATTTACTGTTTAACCGGGAATACCAACAGCAACTGGAACAAATAGATAGCGCGGTAACGTCGTTTTATAACCAGGTAAACGCCCAGGCGCAAAATATAGTGGTGCAAACCGGGAAAACGGCCCGCCAGCTACGCACCCTTTCTGAAGTTATCGTTGTGATGACATCCGGGTTATTTTTGCTGGTGCTCGGGGTGATTTTACGCCGCCGCTTATTACAACCTGTAGTTAAATTGAGTGATGTGGTCAGTCGCCTGGCGGCCCAGGACTATGCCGCTGAACCACCCGATTACCGCCAGATTGACGAAATTGGCGATATGGCTCAGGCCCTGCGCATATTTCGTGAAAATGGCCTGGTGCGCCAGCAACTGGAGCAGGAGCGCGAAGCAGACCTCGCCCGGCGGCGTTTGTTGGCAACCATGGCTCAGCGCCTCCAGGCCTGTGAACATCGAAAAGATATCTGGCGGGTTGCGGGCGTCTTTGTGCCAGAAATCGCGCCAGGTATTGGTGGGCAGCTTTTTGTGCAAAAAAATGCTTCAGGTGAGATGCATTGTGTTGCCGCCTGGCAAGGTATGACACGCGATTCAGCGCCTTTTTTACCCCAGGCCTGTTGGGCGATTCGCCGTAGTCACCGCCACAGTGCCACTCTGTTGGGCCCGGATATGCGCTGCCTGCACTTGTCTGAATCTGGTGAAGACTCTCGCCATCATGTTTGTGTGCCGTTAATGGCTTACGGGGAAAATATTGGTGTGATGGTGCTGCGCCAAAATGACCCGGAAGCTGAATTCCCGCTTCTGTATCTGGATTTGGTGGCAGAAACGCTGGCGCAGGCACTGACCAGCCAGAAATTGCGCGAAGCCTTGCAGGAAAAGGCGTTGTTTGATTCCCTTACCGGGTTGCGTAACCGCTATTATCTTGAAGACGCCCTGAAAAATTGCCTGGATCAGGCAAGCCAAAATTCGCAACCAGTCAGTTGCCTGATGGTGGATATTGATAATTTTAAACAACTCAATGATAAGTTTGGCCATGAGGCGGGCGATGATGTGATTCGCCAGGTTGCGGCAACCCTTAAACGGGTGGTGGGCGAACGGGGCCATTTGTGGCGCTACGGCGGAGAAGAATTTCTGATTTTGCTTCCTGAACTGAACAGCACGGCGGCAAAAAGCGTGGCATGCCAGGTGCTGGAGCATGTCGCAGCTATTAATCAGCTACCGGATTACCAACGCTTTGGTGCGGTTACTGTCTCTGTGGGCGTGTCAACCTGGCCGGAAGACGCCCGCCAGGAGCAACTGATCAGCCGTGCAGATGAAGCGTTGTATCATGCAAAACACCTGGGGAGGGCTCAGGTGGTGGTAGCCTCAGAGTTGCCGCCACCACCTGACGGGCTTGAAGTCACCGGGTGATCAGCACTCAGCGCCCGGCCGGGTGATCTTGCCTGTACTGAATACACTAATGGCTTCGCCTTCCTGCCAGTTATCCAGTGTGTCTTCCAGCCCGGTCAGTATGACGATGCCGCGCTGACGGGCAATAATGGCACTGTGGGATTGCGGGCTGCCGGCGCGCAGGCAAATAGCACGGACTTCATCCACAGGCAACTGCATCGCCAGTGACGGCCACAGGTTTTCAGCACACAATACGCTGCCCGCAGGGAAGGTTGGCACGGCAAGCGGTATACTGAGCAGGTGGCACAACGTGCGGTGCAAAATATCGTCTATGTCAATATAACGTGCCTGTAAATAGGCATCGTCCAGCCCGCGGTAACTCTCTGCCACGCCGGATATCACCTGAAACCATGCCAGTGCGGCACTTTGTTGGTGCTGCTGCATGTGTGTGCGGGTTTCAGCCAGTAAATCCGGGTCATCCAGCAATGTATGCTGCCCACTGAAAATCGCGGCAATATCTGCCAGCCCGTCGTGTTCCGCCTGGTGAGCCAGAGCCAGAAGGTCATCCAGTGTATGGTTGATAGCCTGTTCCAGTGCGGAAAATGACGCTGTTGACCGGGACAGCGCTTCTGGCGTAAATGGCGCGTTGTCCTGTGCCAGCCAGTGAACAACACCCGTTATTTTGGCCGGTAATTCAGTGGCTGTACCTGCTGTGCCTGGTCTTTCACCAAACTGGTTTTGTGCCAGAGCCAGAAACGCGTCAATGGCCGCCGCGGCATCCGGACCCTGGGCGATTAACCGCAATGTATCGCCACAGCGTACCTGGAGCAGGGCAATCTGGTTGAGGGTAATCGGCGAGATACATTTGCCGTCTTTCTCCAGCGACAGAGCGGCATTAAACCCACTCAGCGCTGCCACCAGGTGGGCCGCCGGGCGCACATGCAGCCCATGAGGGTTAGTGACCACCCAACTGGCTGTCATGGCGCTCTCACCTGGTGCCTGCGCCAGCGCAACCGGTGGAGGCAATGGTGCGTTCTCTTCCACCCCTAACTGGGCACGCTTTGCCTGCAGTGCATTTTCTGCTTCAGCTTTTACGCGCTCGATACTGGCTCCTGTAGCGGCAATGCTGGCTGCTGCCAGCGCCCCTTCCACCAGAGGTGCGGCACAGAGTGTGACTTTGGCTGCGACCTCCGGGTCAAGCAGTTCCAGCGCTGTTTCAGCGCTGAGCAGGGCGCTACCCATATCCATCAACACCAGAATATGGGCAGTATCGGCAACGGAGTTGATGGCATCCATCACTTTTACCGGATCGGTGCCGATGGGGAAGTCCGGGTCATCCAACCCGGCGGCGACAGCTATCCGGCAGTTCGTTTTCCCCTGCAACATTTGTTGCGACAACGCACACACGCCTTCACCCAAAGCGGCACTGTGTGAAACGATAACCAGATTAACCATATCTCATACTCCCTGTGGCTGTGCGGCTTGTGCCAGCGCCTGCATCATAAACATCACTGAGGTTGCCCCCGGGTCCTGATGGCCAATACTGCGCTCACCCAGATAGCTGGCACGGCCTTTGCGCGCCTGCATGGTAATTGTGCTGTGCGCTGCTTCTTCAGCACACCTGCTGGCGGCAGCGAGCGCATCATTCAGAGGTATCTGTTGCAGGCTGGACTGGCGTAAACTTTCAACCACCGGCCACCAGACATCACACATGGTTTTGTCTCCTGGCTCGGCTTTGCCACGGCTGGCAACACCTGCGGCACCTTCCTGAATGACCTGAGTCAGTTCCTCCAGGGTAAGTGCCTGGTGTGCCTGAGCGGGTTGGGCTGCGCGCATAAAAAAGGTACCAAATAGTGGGCCGCTGGCACCGCCCACGCTTGAAAGCAGCGTCATGCCGGTATTTTTTAATATAAAACCGATGTCTTTATCGGCCACTGCCGGGAGTTTCTCTGCCACTTTATTAAACCCACGGTGCATATTCAGACCGTGGTCGGCATCGCCGATTTCTCTGTCCAGCCCGGTCAGAAAGTCACTTTCCCGAGTGAATACTTCAGTACACAGCGTTAACCAGTTGACGATTTGTTCACGGCTTAATGACTGGCTCATGATTATTCTCCCCATCTCAGTGCAGGTGTGTTGACTGGCGCATCCCACAATGACAGCAGGTCATCATCTACTTTTAATAAGGTAATGGAGACGCCGGACATATCCAGGGAGGTACAGTAAGACCCCACCAGGTTGCGCTCAATGATTAGCCCGGCTTGCTGGCAACAGTGTGCCAGCCGGTCATAAACACCATACAATTCAGACAGTGGCGTTGCGCCAAGGTTGTTCACCAGGGCAATAACCCGGTCGCCCTGTTGTAACGCTTGTTTTTGTTCTGTGTGTTCCTGCCATTCACCCTGGCTGCAGTCCCACTGGCGCAGGGTGCGTTGCCAGGTACCATTTTCCAGCAGTGTGGCGAACATGGCATCGACAGTATCGTTAAGGTTGGTAAACGCCCGGCGATCAATGCCGGGTTCACCATGAATACCCACGCCGAACTCCATTTCATGTTCATTCAGGGTAAACGACGGCGTTCCGGCAGCTGGTACGGTACAGGCACTGAGTGCAATACCAATCGAATGCCCCTGATTATTAATTTGCCAGCCTAACTGCGCACACTGGCTTAATGAATCACCACGCTGTGCGGCCGCGCCCAACAGCTTTTCAATCAGCACTGTGTTCGCCACACCCCGGCGCCCTGCGGTATACAGGCTGTCTTTTACTGCCACGTCATCATCAACTATCACCGTCGCGACCCGCACACCACTCTCGTGTAGTAATTCTGCCGCGGTTTCAAAATTGAGAATATCGCCAGTGTAGTTTTTGACTATCATCAGTACGCCTTCACCGCCATCTATTGCCTGGGCGCACTCGAAAATTTTATCCGGAGTGGGTGAGGTGAAAATTTCTCCCGGGCAGGCACCGCTCAACATTCCTTTGCCGACATAGCCACAATGCATTGGTTCATGCCCGCTTCCACCGCCAGACAGCAGCGCCACTTTACCACTCACGGGGGCATCGGCCCGGGTGACATAAAGTGGATCCGGGTGCAAGCGCAATGTGGGGTGCGCTTTTACCAAACCGGTAAGTTGTTCCGTTAGCACAGTTTCAACATCATTAATCAGTTTTTTCATTTTGTTTGATGCTCCATTTCAGGGGGGCTGGTTGACAGAGAGTTTCTTATGTTCACCACATTATTCTTGCCTGGGCTTTCGTGAAATAAAAAAACCAAAAATGGCGTTCCATTATGGAACTCAAAAATAAATATATGTTCCATTATGAAACGTATGTTGGTTGCTGAAATAAAAACTGCGACTGATGTCAAATAAACTAATGCCAGACCAGGTTTGTTATGCCAGAAATACAAGGTTTATTGTGAATGAGGCGGGTGGTTACTCTTTTTCTGTGTATGCCTCTCCGTGGTTTTTACTCTAAAGGAACAAACTAAACCCGGCTGTAGCAGGCGGTTTTCCCATTTTTGAGTGATGTCTGGATCGCAATTTCGCCTGGTTTTTTGGATATCTGTTTCTGATTGAAACGCAGTATTTATTAATTTGTTTCAAAATGAAACGTTAATATTTTTTGTTTTTTATCTTTTGGTGAGGGCCAGAATGACATCAGTGCATTAAACAGTGAAAGGATATGGCCCAATTAATGCCGGAGCGCTGAGGTGAAACAAGGGTTATTACAACCCGATTCCGGTCGTAATACGGGCAAGAAAACAACCTGGTTGTGGAGGATAACCAATGCTCAATGTAATTCAGTCCCCTTCTAAATACTTGCAAGGCCCGGATGCAGCAGCACTGTTTGGCGAGTATGCCAAAAACCTTGCAGACAGTTTCTTCGTGATTGCCGATGATCTGGTCATGAAACTGGCCGGAGAAAAAGTGATGAATGGCCTGCACCGTAATGACATTCAATGCCATGCCGAACGTTTTGGTGGCGAATGCAGCCACAATGAAATTAACCGCCTGATAGCACTGATGAAAGCCCAGGGAAGTAAAGGCGTCATTGGCGTTGGTGGCGGGAAAACACTCGATACCGCGAAAGCCATGGGTTACTACCTGCATATGCCGGTGATTGTAGTGCCCACTATTGCTTCTACTGATGCACCAACCAGTGCATTATCCGTGATTTATTCCGATCAGGGCGAGTTTGAAGAATATCTTATTTACCCGAAAAACCCCGATATGGTGGTAATGGACACCGCCATTATTGCGAAAGCGCCGGTGCGCCTGCTGGTGGCGGGGATGGGGGACGCGCTTTCCACCTGGTTTGAAGCCAAAGCCTGTTATGACGCCCATGCTGTGAGCATGGCCGGGGGGCAGTCTACTGCCGCGGCTCTTAGTCTTGCCCGCCTGTGCTATGACACTTTACTGGCGGAAGGGGAGAAAGCACGCCTTGCCGCCCAGGCGGGCGTGGTAACTACGGCGCTGGAACGGATTATTGAAGCCAATACTTACCTGAGTGGTATCGGTTTTGAAAGTAGTGGCCTTGCGGCGGCTCACGCCATTCATAATGGGTTTACTGTGCTGGAGTCCTGCCACCATTTGTATCATGGTGAAAAAGTGGCTTTCGGGACACTTGCTCAACTGGTGCTGCAAAATAGCCCAATGGAAGAGCTGGAAACCGTACTGGGCTTCTGCCACCGGGTCGGTCTGCCGGTTACTTTGGCTGAAATGGGTGTCACTACCGATATTGAAAACAGCATTATGGCGGTAGCGAAAGCCAGTTGTGCTGAAGGTGAAACCATCCATAATATGCCGTTCCCGGTTACTCCTGAACAGGTTTATGGTGCCATCCTGACCGCCGATTTACTCGGCCAGCAGTGGCTGACGAAGTAAGATTATTCCCCCGCCATCAGGAAACTGGCGGGGGATTAACAGAAATATGATCCGTCTCGCCCCCTTTTTTTGCCAGGCAGGGATAATAATGGCCTGATATTCTTCACTCTTCGAATTGCAGTTATGCTGGCTGCTCTCATCACCTGGTCACTGGCGGGTGCCAGCCTCTGAGGTGTTTGCCTCGCTGTAACTCGAATTATTTTGCTTCCAGGCAGCTACCGGATCCCGCATGACAGATATCGTAACGTCCACGTCTGAATATCCGCCTTATATCCATGAATCCTGGCATCGCTGTGCCGCGATGATGCACCCGGAAACCTGGCGCCAGCCGCACCGGGCTCTGGGCGTTACATTTCGTTCTATTTGCCAGCGCAAAGCTGCGTTAATAACCATTGCTCAGGCGGCACTGGAAGATGCGCTGGAGTTTATGGACCGGCGGCATTGCGCACTACTGGTGCTGGATGAGTCTGCCTGTTTGCTGGAAAGTTGCGGGCACCCACAGACGTTAGCCGCGCTGGCTGAACTGGGCTTCAGCGCCGGGTGCTATTGTTCGGAAAGCATTATTGGCAGTTGTGCGTTATCCCTTGCCGCTCAACTGGGCCAGCCGGTTAAAACCACAGGTCGTGCGCATTTTAAACAGGCGTTGTTTGACTGGTGTTTTTGTGCCACGCCGGTATTTGATAACCACGGGCGGCTGGCGGGTTCTGTGGCACTGGTGTGCCGGAGTGAAGAAACTTGTCCCGGTGACTTGCCACTGACGCTGGCCATTGCCCGTGAAGTGGGCAACTCATTGTTGACCGACAGCCTGCTGGCAGAGTCAAATCGCCACTTAAACCAACTTTATGGTTTGCTGGAAAGTATGAACGACGGCGTACTGGCCTGGGATTCTCAAGGTATTGTGCAGTTTCTGAATCCGCAGGCGGCCGAATTATTGCTGTTACAGCCGCAACTGAGCCAGGGACAACCGTTACAGGAACTGATTACATTACCGGCATTACTACGCAGAAGTATTCGTAAGCGTCAGCGCCTGAACCATGTTGAAGTCACTTTTGAGAGCCAGCACCAGTTCATTGACCTGGTGGTGACGCTCAAGCCCATTCATGATGCTCAGGGCGACAGTTTTATTTTGCTGTTGCATCCGCCTGAGCAGATGCGCCAGTTAATGACCAGCCAGATAAGCCGGGTCAGCCATACTTTCGAACAAATGCCTCAGCAGGACGCCGATTCACGGCGTTTGGTGCACTTTGGGCGTCAGGCGGCAAAAGGCAATTTTCCGGTCTTACTGACTGGTGAAGAAGGTGTGGGGAAAACCAGGCTCAGTGAAGCTATTCATAATGAAACCCGCCAGGCGGGTGGGCCATATATTGCCATTAACTGCCAGCGTTTTGCCGACCCGGACGCGGTGGCCGATTTCCTGGGTACTGGTCCAACAGATGAGCAAAACGGCCAGTTAAGTAAGCCTGAACTGGCTCATGGTGGAACGCTCTTTTTGGATAATATTGAATTTTTACCGGGAGAGATTCAGTCGGCGCTATTGCAGGTTATCAAGCAAGGTATGGTTACCCGCCTGGGTTCCCAGCGCATGATCCCGGTGGATGTCAAAATCGTGGCGGCGACAGGGCAAAACCTGGAAGACCGGGTGGCGCAAAAACAGTTCAGCCGTCAGTTGTATTACGCTTTCCATGCCTTTGAAATTCACATTCCGCCACTGCGCCAGCGTAAAGCCAGTATTGAGAAACTGGTGCGCCATAAACTGGCGCAGCTGGAAAAGCCTTTCGCTGTCCGTTACCGAATTGATGATGAAGTACTGGCTCAGCTGGCGGATTATACCTGGCCTGGTAATGACTTTGAGCTGAATACCGTGGTCGAAAATATGGCAATGCGCAGTGATAATGGGCGTATCCGGCTAAGTAACTTACCCGATTATTTATTGAGTATTTCTGCATCCGGTGAATCGACCTGGCCTGCCATGGCGTCGGGCTTATCTTTTCCGGCAATAGAACGGGATGCCATCGTACATGCAGCCAGAGTGACACAGGGACGGGTTCTTGAAATGTCACGCCTGCTTAATATTGGCCGTACCACGTTGTGGCGCAAAATGAAGCAGTACCATATTGATGCCAGGCAATTTCGGGAACGATAAACCCCGCCAGAAGCCAGCCAGCGGGGCAGAGTGTTTAGCGGTTTACATCCACAACCAGGCGGCCACGAATTTTCCCGGCCAGCAAATCACTGGCGGCCGGAATCGCTTCTTCCAGGCCGATGGTGCGGGTGATCCCTTCCAGCAAGGAGAAATCCAGCGTTTCAGCCAGGCGGGACCAGGCTTCAGTGCGTTCTTCATAAGGCCGGGTCACACTGTTAATGCCCAACAGGCTCACACCGCGCAGGATAAACGGCGCAACGGTTGACGGGAAATCCATACCTTGCGCCAGCCCGCAAGCGGCAACCGCACCATCGGCTTTAGTCGTTGCACAGGCGTTTGCCAGCGTGTGGCTGCCAACGGAATCCACCACGCCAGCCCAGCGTTCTTTCCCTAACGGCCGGCCCGGCTGGCTGAGGGTGTCGCGGTCGATGATCGTGCTGGCGCCCAGTGTTTTCAGGCCTTCGGCCAGTTCAGGGCGACCGGTGGATGCCACCACGTTGTAGCCCAATTTTGCCAGCAGTGCGACAGCCACGCTGCCAACACCGCCATTTGCGCCGGTAACCAGTATTTCACCATCCTGCGGTTTAATGCCGTGGCGCATCAGTGCCATCACACACAACATGGCAGTATAACCAGCGGTGCCAGTCGCCATTGCCTGAAACGGCGTAATACCTGCTGGCAGTGGCACCAGAAAATCGCCATTAATCCGCGCCTTTTGTGCCAGGCCACCCCAGTATTGTTCACCAACACCCCAGCCATTCAGCACCACTTTGTCGCCCGCTTTGAAGCGCGGGTGGGTACTGTGTGTGACAGTTCCCGCAAGGTCAATACCAGGAACCAGTGGAAAGGTGCGTACTACCGGGCTTTTTCCGGTAATTGCCAGCCCGTCTTTGAAGTTCAGTGTGCTGTATTCAACATCAATTGCGACGTTTTCATCAGGCAACTGGCTTTCATCCAGGCAGCGGGTTGTGCAGCGGTAGCCGGCGTCATCTTTTTCTACCAGCAGAGCATTAAACTGACTCATAAAAACTCCTGTTAGCTTGTATTAAATTCGGGGGAGACCGGCAAGGAATCCTGCGAGGAATAACCGCATCGGGTCTTCACTGCGTGTCAGGCGGGCGCGCAATACCGCACCTTCCCAGCCAATCCAGAAAAAGGCGGCCAGTTGTGCGCAATCTGCACCTGGCGCGAGAGTGCCATCGTCGCGTGCGGCTTGTAATGTTTGTTCCACCAGAGCTTGCCAGCCTTGCAGCACAGCCTCCAGCCGGGCGCAAAAATCAGCAGAGAGTAACGGGCCTTCTTGCCCAAGGTTGCCAACCAGGCAGCCCCGGGTGAACTGGTACTTCGCCATGCCTGCGCAGGCATGGTCAACGAAATCCGCCAGGCGGCTGAGAGGAGGGCGAGCCGTGTTATTCAGGTGTTTTTCCAGCATGCGGCGAAAGAAGGCGTCGTACCACTCAAGCACTGCCATTCCCCAGGCTTCTTTGCTGGAAAAGTAGTAGTAAAACGACCCCTTAGGTACACCAACCGACTTCAGAATTTGATCCAGGCCAGACGCGGTAAAGCCATGACTGGTCATTGCTTCTGTCCCGGCTCTGAGCAGGGCCTGTTGGGTTTCTTCGCGGCTGCGCCCTTCTTTGGGCGGGCGACCACGGCGCTTTTGTATCGTGGGCATGTTCATGGCGCTTAATTTAGACTGGTCGTCTATAAAATGCAATAATAATGGCACAGTAAAGTAAGGGTTTTAGGGTTTTCCAGAATATGAGGATGGAGATGTGTCTGGAAGTGGAATTAAGAACGGTCTGCCGTGGCAACCGCCACCACCCCGGAAAGCCAGGGTGTTGTATTGATGCGGGAATGGCATAACTGCCTTAAGCTGTATTTTTTTTCTGCTGAGAAGGGGAACGGGTGTTAACCCATAACATTAGCCCCCAGCCGACCATCACCATGATGGCCGCGCACAGGTATATCGATTGCATACCCCACAGGCCGCTTACCCACCCGGCAACCGGCCCGGTAATTCCCAGCGCCAGGTCAAGAAATGCGGAAAAAACCCCCAGTGCTGACCCCTGATTTTGTTCTTCCACGCGGTTAACCGCTTCAACACCCAGTGCCGGGAATACCAGTGAGAAACCAAAACCTGCCATAAATGCTCCGGCACCGGCAAGCCAGGCATTTGGCGCGAGCCAGATAAGCAATAACCCCAGACACTCCACGATAAAACACACCAGTGACACCCGTATACCACCAAACCGGATTATCGTATTACTCAGAACCAGGCGGACGCAGATAAACCCAATACTGAACAGTGAGAGCGTAAAAGCTGCGCCCTGCCACTGGCGTTGAGCAAAGTAGAGGGTAATAAATGTGGCAATAACCCCAAAACCAATGGTACCCAGACCCAGCCCCATCCCGAACGGGAACACGCGGGCGACAACTTTATGAAATGGCGCGCGTTTACCTGCGACCACTTTGACGTCCGCTTTACCACGGGCAAAAAACAACCCAATGGTTGCGATAACAATAATGAGTATTGAAAAGCCGGCTAACCCAAAATATTGGTTCAGAATAACACCGAGCGGTGCACCGGATGCCATGGCGACATAAGTTGCTACGCCATTCCAGGAAATCACCCGGGAAGTATGAATACTGCCCACCGTTTTAATGCCCCATAACGTCGCGCCAGTGGCGGTGAAGCTTTCGCCCACACCAAGAAACAGGCGGCCAACCAGTAATGCGGCAACGGCCAGGGCAGGCGAATGGGTAAGAAACGCGGCAATCAGTGTGGACAACCCGCTCAGCCCACAACAAATAATCCCCAGGGACACCACTTTTTTGGGACCCCAGGTATCAGTGTAACGCCCGGCATGGGGGCGGCTGAACAGAGTGGAAATGTACTGAATACTGATAACAATGCCTGCCAGCAACGTACTGTAGCCTAAATCGTAATGTACAAAACTGGGTAAAACTGCCAGCGGCAGCCCGATAGAGAAGTAGCAAATGCAGGTGAAAACAACGATTGAAATAATGCGCAAATTCAGTTTGGCGCCAGTTAATGGGGCGGACATGACATATCCCGGACAGCAGATTGGTATGACAAATGTAACTGATCAACAAGGCTGGTTACCAGTGCGTAATGTTACTTTTGTTGTCGCTGGTTGTTACCCAAGAAATGCTTTGTGTTTCGCCTGTACAAGGTTGTTGTATGAAAAATTATTGCCCGGCATGTCTGATTGCCACAGTGTAAATATTTTTTAGTTTACTAGTATGGATGATTATAGTTCACCTGATTATTCATTATTGGACCTGAAAGGTAATTTAAAACTATTTTTTAAAAAAATGTGCATTTGATGGTGATTGACTTAATGATTTCTGAAAATAAACATGGTGTAGGATAATTCTTAATTTCATCTTTCGGTAATGTATTTAATTTCAATTAATTACAGGTAAACCAACTAAACCTGGTAAATTGACTTACAGCAATGCCTGCGCCAGGATCCAGCCAATTTATGTTTATTTTTGCCGGTTGCAGGGATCTTTGCGACTGGCTTGTCTTGTTTGAGAATTAATGGGGCGTGTGGATGTATTCATCTCTGGATGAATTGTATGAATTGCAGCACCACCTGCATTGTTTGCTAAAAGAAAAAAATTACCGGGCACTTAGCCGGATTTTTGACTCTGTTCGGCAGGCTCAATATACGGACTTGCCTGCGGGTGGACGGGGATTGATAAGTTCGCTGGCTTTTTTGTTTCCACAATATCAGCTTGCTCGCGACAACGTTCATGCCGAGTTACTGGCATGGCACTTTGCCTGTCCGGAAGATGCCACGCCTTGCTTATTGCTGGCAGAAAGTTGGTTTGCTATTGCCAGTGAAACACTTCGGACCGGTGTATCTGTTGCCCCTGGTGAACAACCTGTACCTCGTGTGGTGATTGCAAATACCGCGGGTTTTTCATGGGCAGTACAGGCGATAGCTTCAGGCGGTTATTGCCCCGAAGTCTTTATGCTGTTGATGAATGCAACGGGTTACCTGGGTATGCCTGGTGGGGTGAGAAATGGCTTATGGCCAGTGACGTTTCCGGCACATCAGTTTGATGAAGACACACTGGCATTTGCCCGGCAGTTTGGCGCGTTACCGCTCAATAAAGGGTCCGTCTCTCTGGCATTGCGGTTGCCCACTTACTCAGAGACCCGCTTCCCCGCCCTGTATTGGTTTAACCGCACACTGGAGTGTGACCCGGAAAATATTGTGGTCCGTGAGCAGTGGGTGCGGTTATTGTCCCCATTACATTATGGCGACACTCATTACCAGGCAGTGAAGCGCTTTCTCAGTAGCGAACATTGCCAGAGCCTGAGTTTGCAGGATCGTAACCAACTGCGGCGCATAGAAGTTTATGACAAGATAAATAACCCGGTGTTGTGGCCTCTGCCGGGGAAAACGTACCGTATTCGCCGTCTGGATGCGCGCTTTCGCCAGTTGCTGTCTCTTTCTTTACATCCGGAAGCTCAGGCCAGCGGTTATTTGGCCTATGCCCGGTTTTGCGAACATTTTTTGCTTAACAGGTACGGGCGAAAGTGGCGGTTAACATCCTGGTTTGCCGGGCAGATTTATCAGTGCGTTGCTGCACTTGTTGTAATAGACGCTCCGGCTTTTTGGTTGACACACAGCAGTCAGGTCTTCTCGCTTCTGGCACTTGCGTTGGGCAATGAAAATGCTCCACAGGCAGACAGGCAGCAGGTGCTGTCGAGTCTGGTCGCACTGACCCGCGCCCGGGGAAGTTCTGTACTGGATGCCTTGCTGGCATTACTGGCAGCGACACCAGATGGTGTTTCAGGTCTGAAACAGGCGCTATCTGCCAGCCAGTTACTGGCGCTGCAGGACAGAATTCAGCACGCGGCTGCGGCAGAGTTTTGGCAGGCCTGTAATAATCTTGCTGCGCTGGGGTATGGCAAAGCGCTGGGGAAAATACTTATGCGCGCGGCACAGCAGGGAGGGCGCCAGGCAGCACTTTTTTTGGCCGATGTTCAGTCGGGTGCGAATCCACGGACTCTGTCAGCCATGGCTCTGCCTGAGAATGAATTACAGGCACAACGCGTCTTTGTCCAGGCAGGTGACCAGGGGGATGCTCACGCCTGGTTTTTACACAGCCGGTTACTTGAAAGGCAACTCATGCGGGGATCTCCGCCAGGAGAAGTAATACGCCTCGCAGAGGCGAGGGAACAGTTGTTATACCAGTCTCAGCAAGCCGGGCACGCACTTGCCCACTATGACCTTGCCTGTACACTGGTTCTCTCTGACTTTTCTGAAAAAGTTCAGCATGGACTGGAGCAACTCTGCCCGGCAATTTTGCTGTCGGGGAATATCAGTGGTGATTACCGGGCTTATATCGCCTATCTGTTTGCATACTGTGCGTTGCATGGGCGCGGAATGGCAAAAAACTTATGGTTGGTGGATTTCTGGATACAACGCGCCTGGTTGTGGAGCCTGTCGCCTCGTTATCTGCAGTTTCGTGATGATGTCGTTTCCCGCTACCCGTTGTATGTGATGTACCGGCGGCAGGTGAAAAAGCACCAGGCAAGTGTCCCTGAGTGGCAGAAACGGCTTATCCGGCAACTGGGTTTTGATACTGGCTGTGTGGAGGTACAGGCATGATTGTTCTTGCTGGTTTCATGGTGCTGCTGGCGGCACGTTATGCCTGGCGATGGAGAACGCTGTCCGGGAGAGACACACCTTTTCCCCGAAAACTCTGAGTGAGGTAAGGTAAATAAAAAAAGCCTTATTCCTCTTCACTGAAAATAACGCCACCACACGACTATAATTCTGGAGAACTGATGAAAATTGCCCGTTTTGCCGAACGTACTCAGTTAAGCCCGTATACATTGCGTTATTACGAGACTCTGGGTTTGCTTCGTATTGCACGCGATACCAGTGGCCACCGGCAGTTTAATGAAAAAGATATTGAATGGGTCAAATTCATTACCCGGCTGAAAGAAACCGGCATGCCTCTGGCGCAAATCTGTGCCTATGCGGCGTTACGGGAAAAGGGGGCTGTCACTCTTTCCCAACGGCGGCAAATGCTGGCGGAACACCAGGCGGTATTGCAGGCGCACATCGCTCAGGCTCAGGCGCATCTGCAGGCGCTGGACAATAAAATTGCTTTCTATGATGAGGCATTGCGGGAACAGGTGGCGCATCAGAATGCTCAGGTGTGATTATCTTCGTGAATAAGTGGCCTTTTTGTTGCGGTAATATTTTCTTGACTTAGAGTTAACTCTAACTTTTAGCCTGTTACCTGTACTGATTAACCGGAGGTAACACATGCAACAGTCACGCTATGAAAAAGGGTTAACAAAGCTTGCTGAAATTGATGGTGAAGCAGGCGAAAAAGTGGTTAACGGGCTGGCGGATATCTGCCCTGATCTCGGCCGCTATATTGTGGAGTTTGGTTTTGGTGATATTTATTCCCGCCCGCAACTCAATCTTAAATCACGGGAAATCGCAACGGTTGCGGCGTTGACCGCGATGGGCCATTGCGAGCCTCAACTGGCTGTGCATATTCAGGGAGCACTGAATGTTGGTTGCAGCCGCGAAGAGATTACAGAAGTGATGTTGCAAATGGCGCTGTACGCAGGGTTTCCGGCAGCGCTGAAAGCGGTCGCTGTCGCGCGTGGTGTGTTTGCTCAGGCTGAGCGTGAAGCTCATGCATAACAGTAACAATGTGCCAGTCTTCTGGCACATTCCCTGCTATTTCCCCACATTCCTCCTTGTTTCCTCCCCATTGGCACAAATTGCTTACCACGGTTTGTTGAATCTTTTCTCTGCCTGGATGAGAATGAATGTTCTCATTTGTGGGGTGTGATTCCCGCAATTCCTGCTATCACGGAATATTTATGACTACGGACCGTATAAGCCGCCAGGATGCCAGGCGAGACGCAATTATTCAGGCTGCCCGAACATGCTTTCGGGATAAAGGGCTGCATGGTACTTCTATGGCGGATATCGCCCGGGAAGCGCAACTCGGGCCGGGCCAAATCTACCGCTGTTTTCAGAATAAAGACGCCATTGTGGAAGCGATTATCAAGGTGATTATTGGTGCCCGGGTGGAGCATATGCTGGCCGTCAATCATGATTTAGTGCGCAAGGCCGATGAGTTTACCCGTGGCCTGGCTGGTATTGCCGCATTTGACAGCCACGATGATGCACTGTTGCTGGAAATCAGTGCTGAAGCAACCCGTAACCCACGCATTGCTCAACTGGTGGTTGAGGCGGACTTGCGTTTATTTGAACAAGGATGCGCCATGCTGAAAGCGCGCTATCCGCATCTGGATACAACGCAAATCAATGCGCTAAGTGAAGTAATGGCGGTGCTCACTGAAGGCACTCTGGTTCGCCGCCATGTTCGCCTGCACCGGCCAGTTGATGCGCAATGTTTGCAAAGTAATTACCTCGCCATATTGCACACTCTGTTTCCAGACACTCAGCGCAACGACACCAGTAAAAAGGAATAAATCATGTCAATACAACAACGTACGCAGTATGCTCTGATACTTGGCATGCTGGCTGCGTTGGGGCCACTGTGCACCGATTTTTATCTACCTGCGTTGCCGGATATTACTGCGCATTTACAGGTAGCCACTTCGGTGACGCAACTGACTCTCACCGCGTCTCTGGTTGGTTTGGGGTTGGGGCAACTGGTTTTCGGCCCGTTAAGTGACCGAATGGGGCGCAAAGTACCTCTGTTGGCTTCTCTGGTTATTTTTATTCTGGCATCAATTGGCTGTGCGATGGCAACCCGCATGCCTGATTTAATAGTGGCACGTTTTATCCAGGGGCTGGCCGGGGCGGGGGGAGCAGTATTGTCCCGGGCCATTGCGCGTGACTGTTACGCCGGTCCAGAGTTGACGCAGTTTTTTGCTTTACTGATGGCGATTAACGGTGTGGCTCCGATTGCCGCACCGGTATTAGGTGGGCTGCAACTGGCGCTGACCGGCTGGCAGGGGTTGTTTATTACTCTGGCCCTGGTGGGGATTGCGATGCTGGTTGTTGTGTTCACCCAATTAGCCGAGAGTTACCCGCCTCAACGGCGGCAAAAACAGCAAGGTAATATGGCAGCATCATTTATTGCAGTGATGCGTGAACGGCGATTCATGGGGTTGTGCCTGGTGCAGGGGTTTATGCTGGCCGGGTTATTTGCGTACATTGGTGCTTCATCTTATGTTTTTCAGTCTCACTGGCAACTGACGCCACAGCAGTATAGTTACCTGTTTGCTTTGAATGGTGTCGGGCTTATCGTATTTTCCCTTGGCACGGTGAAACTCTCGGGGCGTTGGGGAGAAAAGCCTGTTCTGGTTGGTGCTCTGGTTCTGTCGGTCATTGCCGCAGTAATACTCTTGCTGTGTGGTGTGGTGGGGGCACCGCTGTCGGTTATTGTTCCTGTGTTGTTCGTAGCCGTATCCATTAACAGCGCAGTCTGTACCCTGGCCGGAGCCATGGCGATGCAGGCACAAGGGCAACATTCAGGTACTGCATCCGCTTTTTTAGGCACCTTAATGTTCATAATGGGGGGCGTGAGCGCACCTTTAACTGGCATTGGCGGCACCTCTTTTATTTCTATGGGCGTGGTTCTGGGTGGGAGCTATCTGCTGGCGCTGTTAAGTTATGTACTGATAGCCCGCAAAGCATAACCGGACGAATCTTCCATGCAGCGCAACGTGTCGGGTGTTTTTAGCGGGTAAATGGGGTCTGCCGTCAGTTGCAATAGTGGCGGGTTTTACCGTCCCGGCGCACGAAAAACAATGTCATGCATTAAACAAGAAGGAAACCCTGAGGGTTTCCTTCTGTGCGTTCAGCAACGGATAAGTGCCAACTTAGCGTGGTTGTACTGGCCGTTTGTTATCACCGTTACTGTTCTGGCCAGGGTCTTTTTTGTTCTGCTTCTGCTGGTTGTTTTGCCCGTGCTGTAGCGCAGCCTGAACAATGGGAGCAACGGCAAAGGCCAGTAAAGCAGAAAGTGCGACAAATTTGTTCATATCATCCTCAGACTGAGCTTCAATGGCTTCCCGTTAACGGGACTTCATCGGGTTCTTTGTTACAAAAGGGAGGGCTGTTTCCTGACTCGTTATTAACTGAGGTATATAAGGGAAATTGTGAGCAAAGTATGGTTTTTTTAATTCAGGTTGTTCTCTGTGGTAACGCAAGGATAGATTAGTAGGAATGAAATGTGTTTTATTCTCAGTTATCTCTGCTTAATTAATGAATAAATCATACTTTTGTTGGATTGTTTTAGTTTTAAAAAAATAATTATTTTTTGAATAAATTTTGTTGGTGAAATTTTTTGCGGTTTTTTTTGTTTTTCCATCTTTATTTTTCAAAATGCAGTAAAAACAAAATGTTACATTTGTTTTTCTGTGAATTTTTTTGTGAGATAAATGATAAAAATATTAACTAAAAATGTAATTGTGCCGATATTAATTACAGGTGTTGCGCTCCAGATACGGAAATACTGCAACAGCATTATGCTGTATTCCTGTTTCTCATCTCAACACCTGGCTTGTTATCACTTAAATACTCCGGGGGTTATATGCACTTTATTCGCAACCTTAAAATAAAGGTTATAATGTTATCTATCCTTATCCTGTTCACTCTGTTGTGGAGTGGGGTCTCTTTTTTCTCTCTGCATGCACTGGGCAGCCTGAAAGAAGAAGTCGAGCTCACCAATGTCCAGCAGGTGAATGGCGACATTATTAATGGTGCCAGTTCGCGTTACTACCAGGTTAAGCTGGCTATGGACCGTGCGATGGTCGCACAAAAAAATGGGGATACAGCCAGTTATCAGCAGTTAGTGGATGGAATTGGTAAGGATATTGATTTCCTGCAAGGGGGGCTTGATCAGTTCAAAGTGACAGACCATGCCAACATCAGTAGTGCTGCTATTGATAATATTTACAACAGCTCTCTGACACTGTTTACTCAGGCAATTAAGCCAATGTTCGAAACGGTGAAGGCAAATAACCTGGACGCCTTTACTCAACTGACAAATGATAAATATAATCCGCTGCGGACCAATTTCACCGACGCCATTCTCGCTTATAACCAGGAGATTCATGATCTTAAAACAGCAGCCAATGGTCGTATTCATAATTGGGTTTCTGTGTCGCGTACCACTATTATTATTACGATGATTATTGGTCTGGTGATCCTGGTGCTGAGTGAGCGTTACTTATCTGTGTTCCTTGGCCGCCCGCTGGAGTGGGTAAAACAACATTTGCAGGTGTTATCACAAGGTCATCTGGATAAATCCACGCAGCCACTGGGCAATAACGAAGTGGGGCAGTTAATTCCCTTTCTGGAGACCATGCAGCAAAATTGGGTGAAAACCGTTTCGCAAATTCGTGGTAGTGCCAGCGAGATTTACCACGGCTCCAGTGAAATTGCCGCAGGTAACGTCGATTTGTCATCGCGTACAGAAGAGCAGGCAGCAGCGCTGACTGAAACAGCGGCCAGCATGGAACAGTTGAGTGCTGTGGTAAAACAGAACGCTGATAACGCAGCCCAGGCCAGTACGCTGGCACAAACTGCATCCAAAGCGGCGAATGAAGGTGGTGAAGTGGTACAGGGTGTTATCAGTAGCATGAAAAATATCACCAGCAGCTCACAAAAAATCGCCGACATCATCAATGTTATCGACAGCATTGCATTCCAGACCAACATTCTGGCGCTTAACGCCGCGGTTGAGGCGGCTCGTGCTGGCGAACAAGGGCGTGGGTTTGCGGTGGTAGCCAGTGAAGTGCGTAACCTGGCCCAGCGCAGTGCGGGTGCGGCAAAAGAGATCAAAACTCTGATTGATGAATCAGTCAGCAATGTTAACACCGGTTATGAGCAGGTCTCCCTGGCAAACACCACGATGGATAACATCCTGAAATCTGTTTCCAGTGTGACCAGCATTATGGCGGAGATTGCATCGGCATCTGTGGAGCAAAGCAAAGGTATTTCCCAGGTGGGAAGTGCGATTTCTCAGATGGATACCGTAACACAACAGAACGCATCGTTGGTGGAAGAGTCTTCCGGCACGTCGGCGTCACTGGAAGAGCAGGCTCACCGGTTGACTGAAATTGTTTCGGTGTTCCGCTTGCCGGGTGATACGAGTGGTAATCAGGGGCAATCAGCAGCGCGTAAAGGACTGGCTCCGGCGAGAAAAAGTCAACTGGCGCTGGCGGGCGGTAGCTCCAAAGAGAGTGACTGGGAATCGTTCTGAGTTTATTGCTACATGACTATATTAAACGGGGGCTTCAGGCCCCCGTTGAGTCGGTTGACAAACCTCATGTTCGCACAGAACGAGAGGATGTCACCCAATAAAAAAACAGGAAAATCAAGTCATTGATTTTCGCCTGCTAACTAAAAAGAAGGAAAAACCACGCTTTTTCCTTCTTTTTCATCAATCTGAACGGGGGCTTCAGGCCCCCGTTACTACTCACATTATTCTCCTTGAACCAGCCGTTCCCCGCTGGCTTTGTCAAACAGGTGCAACCTGTCACTTTTCGCCACTAACGCCAGCGTTTGCCCAGGCCCGGTAGCAGGCCGCCCCGTAACCTGAACGTGGACGGCAAACCCCTGCCAGTCCAGATGCAGCAATGTGGATTCCCCGGTGACCTCCATAATATTCACCTGAGCGCTGGTGCCTTGTGGCGCGATAACGATGTCCTGTGGGCGTAACCCGGCAATGACCGGTTTGTCGGCCTGTAAGCGCGCGGCTTCGTGCCAGTGAGGTGGCAACGGTATCCAGAGTTCGCCGCACTGTACGCCCGGCTCGCTCTGGCGAAGCTGAATAGTGCCTTCCAGCAGGTTCATCGGCGGCGAACCAATAAAGCGGGCCACAAAAGTATTGCGTGGCTGGTCGTAGATAGTTAACGGGCTGCCTTGCTGAACAATCACGCCATCACGCATCACTACAATTTGGTCGGCCAGTGTCATGGCTTCAACCTGGTCATGGGTGACATAAATCATGGTGGCTTTAAAACGCTGATGCAGGGATTTTATTTCAGCGCGTAGCTCCATACGTAGCTGAGCATCCAGGTTGGACAGTGGCTCGTCGAACAAAAACACCTGAGGGTTGCGCACCATAGCCCGGCCCATTGCCACACGCTGGCGCTGCCCGCCGGACAAAGCTCGTGGGTAGCGGCTGAGCAATTTATCAATCCCCAGCATGGTGGCTATTTGGGTGATTTTGCTCTTTTGCGTGGTTTTATCCACTTTTTTGACCTGCATGTGAAAAGCGAGGTTTTCAGCGACGGTCAGGTGGGGATAGAGCGCGTAGCTTTGGAATACCATAGCGATATCCCGGTCTGCCGGATCAAGATCGTTTATCTGTTTTTGATTCATTAAGATAGATCCGCCAGAGGCACTTTCCAGACCAGCCAGTAACCGTAGCAGGGTGGATTTACCACATCCGGAAGGGCCTACCAGTACGGTGAAGCTGCCATCCGGGATGGTCAAATCCAGTGGGTGCAGAACAGTTTGTTTCCCATAACGCTTGGCAACTTTTACCAGTTCAACCCCGGCCATGTGACATCTCCTCTATATGGTGTTGTAGCGCCTGCCAGTCAGGGTAACTGCGTGGTGAGCTACTGATGGCATGAGCGGCAACGGCGTTTCCCCAGTACAACGCGTCTTCGGGGGATTGCGCCTGGCAAAGTGCGGCCAGAAAACCGGCATTAAAACTGTCGCCGGCGCCAATGGTGTCAACAACCCTGACCGGCTGGCCCGGAGCGTGCTGATGATATTGTGTGGTCCATAACCGGGCCCCGTTCGGGCCGCATTTCGCCACACATCCCCCCCTGGAACTGAGTTGCCGGGCAAGTTCCGCTCCGGCGTCTTCCAGGTTTTCCATCCCTGAGAGTCCCAGGGTTTCCACCTCGTTGAGCAGTAACCAGTCGCAGTTGGGTAACCAGGTATATACATCAGCGCGCAATGCTGGTGTCCAGCCAGAGGGCGGCCAGCCGGTATCCACCGCGATGCGGTAACCCTGCTTGCGCAGTTGAGGCAACAAAGTGGTGTACTGGCTGAACAGCGTGCTGCATAAAAAAGTGCCACACAGCAGGACAATATCCCCCGGGATGGCTTGTTCCGGCAGTTGTTGCAGAATGTCGTCGGCACTGAGACGAGTGATATGGCCGTAATTGCTGAGAAATGACCGCTCTTTGTCCGGGTGTGTTACGCCCACAGTGAAAGAGGTTTCGCAGGCATAGCCCGGCCAACCGGCAGCACTTTCCGGGAAGTATCCGGCGAGCCACGGCGTGAAAGCATCATTGCCCTGGCAGGAAATAGCCCGGTGGGGAATTTCCATTGCCGAGAGAGCCAGTGCGCAGTTCCCGGCTGAGCCACCAGGGCGCAGCGCACTGTGCTCCATCATGGCTTCTGTGCCAGGTGAGGGCCACTGTGTCAGAGTACCCATAATAATATCGACATTGATATTGCCCGCGACATACAACACAGGCGTGGTTAAATTGTGCATAGTTATCCTTTACTTCCACCGCTGGCAAGCCCACCCACCAGCGTTTTTTGCAACCAGATAGCAATAAACAGTGGCGGAACGGATGCCAGAATGCCGACTGCGGCTATCAGGCCGTCATCGGTTGCGCGCCCGGCAGTAAAACCGGCAATCGTAACGGGCAGCGTTTGTGCGGCAAGGTTGCTGGTAAACAGTAATGAGTAGAAAAATTCATCCCAGGCCAGGAGCCAGCCAAACAGTGCAGACGCTCCCAGCATCGGTTTTGCCAGTGGCAGCGTGATGCGCAACAGAACCTGCCAAAACCGCAAACCATCAAGCCGTGCGGCCTGTTCAATATCGCGGGGCAGGGTATCGAACTGGTTTTTGAGCATCCAGGTGAGAAAAGGCAGGATAAGCGAGCAATAAACCAGAACCAGGCCAGTGCGGGTATTAAGCAGCCCGAGTTGTTCAAGAATAAAATAGAGCGGCAGTACAAAGGCCACGGGCGGCACCATGTAAATGCCCAGGCCGGCATACAACCACCCTTCACGGCCTGGATAGCGGGAAAAACTGAACGCAGCCGGGACTGCAAGCACCAGCGACACCAGCGTAGCCCCACAGGCAACCAGAATGCTGTTTAACAGTGCGTGCAGAAAAAGTGCGCCTGGCTTACCTGGTGCCAGTGAAACCAGGCTTGCATAGCGGCTGAAATCCCACTGGCGTGGCAACCATTCAAGGGGAATGCGGGTGAGGTCGGCGGTAGAGCTGACACTCATTAAAAATAGCCACGCCATCGGGCCCAGAATAGACAACGCCACGATCAGGGCAGCCAGGTAACGCAGAAAGGTGCGAATTTTACGCTTCATGGGCGGTACTCCTGCGGCGTTGGCGTAATAGCATCAGCAGGTAAACAGCAATCAGCACGCCGCACATCAGTGCCATCAGAATGGCATAAGCCGCACCACTGCCTGCCCGCATATAGCTGAACGATTCCTGGTAAACGAAAAAGCTCAGGGTTTTGGTGCTGTCCATAGGCCCGCCACGCGTCATAACGTAGATGATGTCGAAAACTTTGAAGGCATCAATGGTGCGCAGAACCAAAGCCACGCCCAGTGGGGCAACAATGGCCGGAAAGGTGATGGCGCGAAAACGCCGCCACGCACTGGCACCATCAAGCCTTGCCGCTTCATACAAGTCTTCCGGTATGGATTGCAATGCTGCAAGCACCAGTAAGGTCACCAGTGGATAGTTTTTCCAGATATCGGCAAACATCACGCTATTCAGTGCGGCGTCGGTTGAACCCAGCCAGGAGCGGTAGCTGTCCAGAATACCCAGTTGAGTGAGCAGGGCATTGATGCTGCCGTAATCCGGGTTAAAGTTCAGCCGCCACATCATGGCGTTAACAATGGTGGGGAGCGCCCAGGGCAGGATCACCAACACTCTCAGAATGTTGCGCCCGAGGAATTTTTGGTTAAGCAGCAGCGCCACTAATACGCCCAGTACACCCTCGATAGCCACAGTAACAATGGTGAAGTAGAGTGTGCGACCAAATGCATCCCGGAAATCCGGGTCAGTCAGGGCGTATAAGTAGTTATCCAGCCCAACATAGTTTGGGCCGGTTCCGGTGCTGATAAGCGCTGCATCGGTAAAACTTAACCACAGAGTGCGCAGCAACGGCCAGGCTGTTAGCAACAGCATCATGATAACCATGGGTGCTAACAGCACCCATGCCTGACGGTGTTCGCGTTGTTGCAAATTCAGCATCACGCTTCCTTAACGCAGTCGTGCCGCGCTTTTATCTACGGCTTTCATGGCGTCTTGTGGTGTGGCTTTGCCTTGTAATACCGCCTGGAGTTGTTGCTGCAGGGTATTAGACAGGCGTGAATAGTCTGCTGTTTCCGGGCGGGAAAGCATGACATTCAACGAAGTATCCGCGGCTTTAATCAGGCTTTCCTGTCCCTGAGCGACCGTCGGGTCGGTATAAGACGCTTTCCAGATGGGCAGGCTCAGTTTGGCGTATTTATCCTGTACCGGTTGTGACGTGATGTAGCTGATAAACTGCCATGCCTGTTCCGGATGCTGGCTGCCCTGCGTGATACCTAACCCCATCGAGCCATTTACCGCACCGGCTTTGCCAGGCGCATCACCCGGGGCAGGCATAATTGCGACATCACCTGCCACTTTGCTCTGTTTCGGGTCATTTGCCATGTTGTACATGTAGGTCCAGTTCAGGGCGAATGCGGCATCACCATTAGAGAAGGCTTTACGCACATCTTCTTCAAGGTATTCGCGTGAAGCCGGGTTAGTCAGGCCTTCATCCAGCGAGCTTTTCATCAGTTTCAGCGCAGCGAGCGAAGCCGGGGAACTGAAATCCAGTTTGCCGTTGTGATAGAAGCTGCCGCCAAAACCCGATACCAGCGTGGTGTAATCACACACCAGGGCTTCAGATTGTGACCAGCTCCAGACCAGCGGATATTTCACAATGCCCTTGTCTTTAATGATTTTGGCATCGTCCATTACCTGCTGCCAGGTGGCTGGCGGCTGGGTTATCCCGGCCTTACTGAGCATGGCTTTGTTGTAGTAGAGATATTTGGTATCCAGAATCCACGGCATACCCAACGTTTTCCCTTTATAAACCACGGTGTTCATGGCTCCCGGAAAAATCTTTTCACGTTCAGTATCGGGAATACGTGCACTGACATCCTTCAGCAGGTTAAAGCGGGTAAATTCTGCCGGCCAGATAGCATCAAACAGCACAACATCGTAGCCATTGGTGCCTGCGCCCCGGGCCGCGACAATTTTGTCATGCAGCGCCTCATAAGGTACAAACTCCAGGTTGACGTGAATATCCGGGTGCTGTTTTTGGAAATCACTGGTCATGGCACGAATATCGTTTTCGCTGTAGGCTGCCTGGGTCATAAATAACGCGTTGATTTGTGTGGCGGCTGTGGCGCTGGTACAAACAGCAAGCATAGCCAGCAGGGTGAGGCGGAAGCGGTGTATGCTGTGGTGACTCATGGTGTTCTCCCCCAGCCCTGTTTCCCTGGTGGCTTTTTTTTGCTGTGAGCAACCGGGTGACAGGGCGTAAAACCGTTTATGATTTATTAAATCAATTTGATTGATTTAATCAGGATGACAAAAAGGTCAGGCTGACGCCTTCACTGAGTATAGTCGAAGCAAGCTTTATGCCAGTCGCTGAGCAGGGCATAAAGTTTGCTTAACCGTTGCTATCCGCCAGGGGGCAGAAGATACTGCCCGCAGGGCCGCCAGGAAAGGAACAGATGAAGACCTCAGGAACCAACCTCGAACACGCGCGCGCGCATAACCGGCGAGTGGTTATTGAAACTATTCGGCTACATGGTGAACTGACACGGGCAGAGCTGGCGCGGCTTACCGCGCTGACGCCGCAAACCGTTTCAAATATTGTGGCGGAACTACAGCAGGCAGAAATTTTACTCAGCCATGCGCCACGCAAAGTGACCGGGCGTGGTCAACCGGCGGTTCCGGTAAGCCTGAATCCGGCCAGCGCCTGGTCGGTAGGGATTCATCTGGATCACCAGACTTTAATTATTGTGCTGGTGGATTTATCCGGTGAAATTCATTTCCGGCGACTCATTATGGTGCAAAAGCCTCAACCCGATGCCACATTTGTGCGCATTATGGCGGTGATTAATGAGATTAAAGCCTTGCCGGGGCTGGACTGGCAAAAAGTGCTGGGTGTCGGGGTGGTAATGCCCGGGCCGTTTGGTGTGGAAGGCATTTCCTCTGCCGGGCCGACAACGCTTAATGGCTGGCAGCATGTCGATGTTGCCGCTACGCTCTCTGCGCTTATTGGTCTGCCCGTCACACTGGAAAATGACGCCACGGTTGCGGCAATTGGTGAGCGTTTTCATGGTGTGGCCCGGCAACTGAGTTCGTTTATTTACCTGTATATTGGCACTGGCCTGGGAGCCGGTATTTTTACCGATGGCCATATTTATTCCGGTCATGCACATAATGCGGGGGAAGTGGGGCACATCGTGGTTCAGCCGGGTGGTAAGGCCTGTTATTGCGGGAACCATGGCTGCCTTGAGCGCTATGTCTCTTTGCAGGCGGCGTATGAGTTTTGTGGCCTTGACCCCTACCAGGCGCTGCCCGATGACTTGCTGGCTGTAGATGACTCACTGTTTGACCGCTGGGTGGAGACGGCGCTGCCACCTCTGCGCCAGGCGATCAATATACTGGAGTGTATTTTTGATGCGCAGACCGTGGTTGTGGGCGGTATGATGCCAGCGCCTTTGCTGGAGAAAGTGCTGGCACGCCTGCCACCGTTTTACCAGTCGGTACGTGGGCGTTACCTGGATGGCATGCGGGTGAAAATGGGCATGTCGGGCATGGACACCGCAGCACTTGGGGCGGCGGCTCTGCCTATTTTTGACGAGTTTAACCCACAATTTCAGGTGCTGATGAAGTAGGTGCCCAGCGCATTGGGAAAATGGGGCGTATTCACGGTGGTGTGTGAGCCATGGGCAGGTGTTTCTGCCCCGGCTCTTAATACGTCAGACTTTGAGCATTTTCACTGTTGCATCAATGTCAATTTCATCTTCAGTGAAGATGAGCGTAGTTCCCTGAAAAGTGGTGATCGCCAGTTTTTTTACTGAGCGCATCTCGCCGCTTTTTTGTGCCGATTTCGGCCTGATGCTGTTCATCAGTATACCAACAGACAACACTGCGTTTTCTTTATCAATTCGGGTGTCGACAGGCTCTTCTTCACTGTAAACCAGGTAAGACTTAATCGACGTGAGTTTTACGCGCTCACCGGCGATATACAAGTATTTACTTTCCGGTTGCACTTTCACCGCAAAGGCTGATAACCCTTTGTTATTGGTGCCAGGTTCAAAAGTGACCGCCGCATCTTTCTTAATCAGCTCAGGGTTGGATACCTTGATGACATGGAAATAGCGATTATCGCCGTTTTCATCTTTGATAAAACCAAAGCCTTTGTCCTGGAACCAGGTTGTGATTGTTCCTTTCATGGTCATTACCGCTTACTTACTCGTTGTTCACTCATTTCGCAGCGCGCAGTGTAAAGCACAATGCGCGGGCAGACTACGTCTTTGGTTTAAGTCTGACCGCTATCTTATGTAAAGGCGAGCCTGACAGGGAAATATTCAGGCGTGTTGATGCACCGGATGAGAAGGAATACTCTGCCTTTAATGCGCTTGCGGGCGTTATTCATTACCCCACTGGTTGAGGAAATTAGCAATTTCATCAATACGTTGTGCATTAATACCGGCTTCGGTTGCCATGTCTGCCTGCGCCTGCTCACTAATTTCTTCGTTATTCATTAAACGGGTAATCAGCAACTGGAAGTAGTGTGCCAGCGCGTCACGTTCAGCCTCGCTGACAGCCTGTTCAGTTTCTGTCGAATACTCATCGACGATGTCATAAAACTTGAGCGGAATGGCCTGGTTCATTGGTTGTCCCCGGAGGTTAAGTTTGTGCCTGTGGGCTGGTTTAGTGCATTGGCGTGATAATACCATTCTTGCCAGGCTTTCTGGCACAAATTGCGTAAGCCTGCATTTGCTGGTGGTACTGTCTACCAGTCCGCCACGCCGAGCGATTTCACTCGTGGCCGTTTAATATTTGTAGCAGCGTTTGCCGGGCGTGAGCCAGGCGTGGTTTGCGTAATGCACTGGGTAGCCAGATCAGGCTATAGCGAATTTCTGTGTTACTGACTGGTGCCAGTAACTGGCTGAGTTTTCCTTGTGTAATCTCGGTGCGGCATAAAAAACCAGGCATCGCTGTCCAGCCGAAACCTTTACACAGCAGGCTGCGTTGCCCGCGTAAATCTTTTCCCACTACAGCAGGGAGCAGGGCTGAACTGGGGATCTTATTTTTATCCAGCCACTCTTTAATCAGCGACAGCTCAAGGTTGTAAGCCAGAAGCGGCTCCTTGAGTAAGTCGTGAGCGAAGTTGTTGCTTTGATTCAGACGGGCGGCAATCTCTGGTGAAGCGACAGCAATAATGTTGTCTGTGAAAATGACTTCGCTTTTTAAGCGTGTATCGGTAACCGGGTGTGCGGTGATCCCCAGGTCACAGTGCCCTTCCAGCACCATCTGGGTAACCTCAGGGCCATCTCCGGTGTGCAGATGTATCCGGATTCCACTCTGGAGTAATGGCAGAAGAACGTCTGCCAGCTTTTCAGCCATAAAGTCGGAGTGGCCAATAATTTGTAATGTGCCGGAGACATCCATCGAGCGCGCTCTGGCAGAGGCCAGTGCCGATTCTGCCGCATCGAGTTTATCGCCGATATCTGCCGCTAAGTCGTCAGCGGTTGCTGTCGGGACAACCCCCTGAGATTGCCGTTCAAACAGTGGCCTGCCTATTGCGACTTCCAGCCCACTGATATGTTGCGACACGGCAGGTTGTGTCAGGTTCAGAGCGCGGGCCGCTGCAGAAATGGAGTGCTGGCGGTAAACTTCCATAAATGTACGCAATCGTATTAAAGACACGCTTCACCCATAAATTTATTTATGCCCCCGTGAAAATAGCGTTGTTACCACCTGAATGCCAGAATCTTTAAGCTGACTGCCATTAATCATCAAGACAACGGAACAGGTAACTAACATGACGCCTCAACAACAGTTCGATGATTTGTCGGCCATTCTTCGCAACATGAAGGCGTTTCAGCCATGCCAGACTGGTCGTTGTTCAGGAGAGTGCCGGGCACGCTAATCTTCGCCTTCGCGCACCTTACCAGGAGAAAATCACTGCCGCCGAAGCATTTCTAAAAAATTAAACCATCTGTACTGCCCATATTCAGGAGTAAACATGAAAATTTTAATGGTTCTGACTTCACATTCCGCATTAGGCAACACGGGTAAGAAAACCGGGTTTTGGCTGGAAGAGTTTGCGGCCCCTTATTATGTCTTTAAGGATGCAGGCGCTGAAGTGGTACTGGCTTCACCAGCAGGAGGACAGCCGCCGCTGGATCCAAAAAGTGATTTGCCTGACTTCCAGACCGCGCTAACGGAACGTTTCAAAACAGATAAAGTTACCCAGGATGCGCTGGCGAATACAGTCAAACTGGAGACTGTATCGCAAGCGGATTTTGACACCGTATTTTACCCAGGCGGCCACGGGCCATTATGGGATCTGGCTGAATCCAGCACATCCATTGAACTGATTGAGTCGTTCAACCGTGCCGGGAAGCCCATTGCGTTTGTGTGCCACGCGCCAGGTGTATTGCGCCATGTGAAAAATAACCAGGGTGAGTTGCTGATTAAAGGGCGTAATGTCACCGGTTTTACTAATAGTGAAGAAGACGCTGTTGAATTAACTCATGTGGTTCCTTTCCTGATTGAAGATGAGTTTATTGCAGCGGGTGCTCATTATTCTAAAGGCCCGGACTGGATGCCCTATGTTGTGGAAGATGGCAACCTGATAACCGGGCAGAACCCTGCAAGTTCAGAAGCTGTGGCTGCCGCTTTACTGAAAAAAGTGCAGTAACGCGCGCGAAGGCCTGGGTCACCCGTTGAGTGCACTGGTATGCATGCCAGTGCACTCGGGTATACTTGCGGAGCGATTGAGTAGATCCCCTGCTTCTGTATTGTTTTGTAAATTGTTTTTTGCATTTTACCCGCCATAACGGTATAACAGACATCATTCGGAAGTTTAGACGTCTATACGTTCAGAAGGTAATATGCAGGACTCCACCACCACATCGCACGCAGCCCAGGGGCAGGAAGAAGGGCGGCTTAAGCGCACCATGAAAACCCGCCACCTGATTATGCTCTCTTTAGGGGGCGTGATTGGTACCGGGCTGTTTTTTAACACGGGCTATATTATTTCTACCACTGGCGCACTGGGCACGTTACTGGCGTATTTGATAGGCGCACTGGTTGTCTGGCTGGTGATGCAATGCCTGGGTGAGCTTTCTGTCGCCATGCCGGAAACGGGGGCATTCCATGTGTATTCAGCCCGCTACCTTGGCCCGGCAACGGGGTATACTGTCGCCTGGCTGTACTGGCTTACCTGGACTGTTGCATTAGGGTCGAGTTTTACCGCGGCCGGTTTTTGTATGCAGTACTGGTTTCCGCAGGTGCCAGTCTGGGTGTGGTGCCTGGTTTTTTGTGTGCTGATCTTCGGCCTGAATGTGGTGTCTACCCGTTTTTTTGCCGAAGGGGAGTTCTGGTTCTCAATTATTAAAGTTATCACTATTGTGGCGTTTATTGTGCTGGGTGCCGCAGCCATCTTCGGTTTTCTGCCAATGAAAGATGGTTCTCCGGCTCCGTTACTACACAATATTACCAATAATGGCTGGTTTCCTCATGGTGGACTGCCCATTTTGATGACGATGGTTGCGGTGAACTTCGCGTTTTCCGGAACAGAGTTAATCGGCATTGCTGCCGGTGAAACGGAAAACCCACAAAAAGTGATCCCGGTTGCCATTCGCACCACTATTGCCCGGTTGATAATCTTTTTTATTGGCACTGTTTTTGTGCTGGCGGCATTAATTCCCGCGGAACAGGCGGGTGTGGTGAAAAGCCCGTTTGTGCTGGTGTTTGAGAAAGTGGGGATCCCTGGTGCTGCGGATATCTTTAACTTCGTCATCCTCACGGCGATTCTCTCTGCCGCTAACTCCGGGTTGTATGCTTCCGGCCGCATGCTGTGGTCGTTGTCCCGTGAACGCACGCTACCGGCCTGTTTCTCCCGCCTTACCCGCCGTGGTGTGCCACTCACTGCATTATCTGTAAGCATGCTGGGCGGTGTGCTGGCGCTGTTTTCCAGCGTGGTTGCCCCCGACACCGTGTACGTGGCGCTTTCGGCGATTTCCGGGTTTGCCGTGGTGGCGGTGTGGTTGAGTATTTGTGCTGCGCATTATGTGTTCCGCCGCCAGCATATTGCCGCCGGGCGGGCATTAAGTGAATTACATTACCGCGCTCCCTGGTTCCCGGTGACACCAGTGTTAGGGTTTGTTCTGTGCCTGTTAGCTTGTGTTGGCCTGGCGTTTGACCCGGAGCAGCGCATTGCATTATGGTGCGGGCTGCCGTTTGTTGCCCTGTGCTACGGCGTTTATTACCTCACTCAGTATCTGGCAAAACGTAACCAACCGGAGGTGGAACATGTCACTGATTGATCCCGTACAACACGCGTTACAACACAGCCCTTTTTTAGTGCTGGACGGCGCAATGGCAACGGAACTGGAAAGCCGGGGATGCAATCTGGCAGACAGCCTCTGGTCAGCGAAAGTACTGCTGGAAAACCCACAACTGATTTACCAGGTTCACCTGGATTATTTCCGTGCCGGGGCACAGGTTGCCATCACGGCCAGTTACCAGGCCACGCCTGCCGGGTTTGCTGCACGCGGCATCAGCCATGAGCAATCACTGGAATTAATTACCCAAAGTGCACGCCTTGCCTGCCAGGCGCGTGAGGATTACCTGGCAGAACATTCAGGTTCCCCGGCGTTACTGGTGGCCGGTTCTGTTGGCCCCTATGGCGCTTTTCTGGCAGACGGCTCTGAGTACCGTGGTGATTACCAGCGAACAGCTGTGGAGTTTCAGGATTTTCACCGCCCGCGTATTGCGGCTTTGGTTGAGGGTGGTGTGGATCTGCTGGCTTGTGAAACACAGCCTTCTTTTGCTGAAACCCAGGCGTTAGTTGGTTTACTGGTACACGAGTTTCCTGCGCTGCCAGCCTGGTTCTCATTTACGCTGCGTGACAGTGAGCACCTGAGCGATGGCACGCCGTTAGCCACAGTGGTGAGTTTTCTGAAAGATTACCCGCAGGTGATTGCGCTGGGCGTGAACTGCATTGCGCTGGAGAAAACCACGGCTGCGTTAACCATACTTCACCAACTGACTGCGTTGCCACTGGTGGTGTACCCCAATTCAGGCGAACAATACGATGCCGTGACCAAAACCTGGCACCACAGTGGTGAAGCCTGCCACCAACTGGCTCACTATTTACCAGACTGGCTGGCAAGCGGTGCCCGGTTAATTGGCGGCTGTTGCCGTACCACACCGGCGGATATCGCAAGCATTGCGGCCGGAGCACACAGCCATTAATGCTGGCAGATAAAAAGGCCCATCCGGGTGGATGGGCCAGAGCCTGATGGCAAACCTCATGTCCGCACAGAACGAGAGGGTGTCAGCCAATAAAAAAAACGGAAAATCAATTCATTGATTTTCGCCCGCTAACTAAAAAGAAGGGAAAACCACGCTTTTCCCTTCTTTTTCATCAAGCTGAGGCCCATCCGGGTGGATGGGCCAGAACAGGTAAAGTGGTGCACCACAAACCCCGTTAATTGAGCCAGGCCATTAACCAGGGCATGGCAAACGCCCCCGGGGTCAGCATGGCAAATGCCCACAGGCAGGCTGATGCCAGGTTTGCCAACTGGAATGGCAGACGTGGCATGGCACAAATGCCGCCCACCAGCGGTACAATAGCGCGTAATGGGCCGAAAAAGCGGCCTAAGAAAATACTCAGTGTGCCCCAGCGTTCGAAGAAAGCGTGGCCGCGTGCCAGTAACCAGGGCTTACGTGAAAGTGGCCACCAGTTGGTGACGTTGTCTTTGAAGTGATACCCCAGCCAGTATGAGACGCTGTCACCCAGCCATGCTCCTGCGCTGGCTGCCGCCCACAGCCACCAGAATGGCACCACGCTGTCTGCCAGCAAGGCGCCCAGTGCCAGCAAAATAACCGTGGCAGGGAGTAGCAGGGAAAGGAACGCCAGTGATTCGCCAAACGCCAGCAAGAAGACAATGGGAGCCGCCCAATAGTGGTGCTGGTTAATCAGTTCGCTCACCCAACGGGTTATTTCCTGAATGGACATACCTGTTCTCTCCCTGTGATTATTTCAGCTTAACAGCATACTGGCTGTAACAAAAACCATGGCTAAACAAGGAAGGCCTGAGCTGATTTCTTCCGTGGTATTTATCGACAAGTACCTGTGCTGGAAAAGAGATATATCATCGCTTTAAGTTAAATCAACAGGTATTATTCGGAAAAAACGATTACAGGAATGCTTAAATGGACAGACAATCGTTTGCTGAACTTTTTATTGGCATGCAGTCTCTTGTGCGGCCTTTATTGATTAATGTAATGGTGAATGATAGCGATACCCACTTGATTAGCCAGTTGCCTGTATTTGGTGGGCAGCCTTGCTGGCAGCGTATATCCAGCCTGACGCCAGAAAATTCGCAGCAGGCTTTTCTGACACTGGTGTTCCCGGGAGTGGCGCTTCCACTGGAAACTTTGGCACAGTGTACTGGCCTGGTGGTGTTGTTGTTACCTGCGGGGGCGGGCGCACCAGCTAATTTACCCAAAGGCGTCATTGTCTGGCCGGTGCAGGGGGCGTTGATGCGCGGGTTGCAGGCCAGGTTGATGACATTACTGGTGCCATTATTACAACCGGGCCTGGTCATGACGGAATGCGAAGATGTTTCGCAAATTCTTAAAGCTGGCCGGACACTCCAGCACTGCACTGTGCGTAATTATCAACCGGAAACTCTGGCGAAAAATATTACCGCACGTTTGCCGCTGGCTGAACAAAATAGTTTACTGGTGGTGCTGTTATCACCTTTTGCCCGTGGATTGCTTACCAGCTACGAAGAAGCAATGGAACAAATAGCAGTGCAAATGCGGCCCCAGGCCAGGTTGCTTGGGGGAGTCTGGCAATGCGCGATAGCAGAGCCCACCGCGCGGGTGATTGGGTTATCCGGGTTTCCGTCAGATACTTTGACCGCCAGACATTATTTGGCGACTGGCAGCCTGACCCAGAATGTGCCGCTGTAAGGGATTGGCAGGAAGCGCTGATAAAGTGTTTTCAGTGTTTGTTCCGGGTTAATGTCGGCAAATTGTTGTGGGTAGAATGTTTTTGCAAAGAATTCGACTGCCGCAACATGGTAAGGGCTGAGATAGAAATTATGCCACAATCCCCATGCGTTCCCCTGACGTACCGCATTGAGGTAGCTCAGGGGCTGTTGGGCCGCAATCGCGCGTTTAATGCTGTTTTGTGCCTGTTGCTGGCTGACCAGAGGGCCGAGTTGCAACGTGCGCCCGCTGTTGCTCATTCCCGTGCCAATGTAGACCTCAGGCTGGCTGGCGAGCAATTGTTCTGATGACAGATTACCAAAAACCCCTTTAAGCAGTGGCCTGGCAATATTGTCCCCGCCAGCAAAATCCAGTAATTGCCCCAAATTACCATGGGCGACAGTCGTGCAGCAGGTGTCTCGTCTGCCGAGGTGGAGATGTAAAAACACCGTGGGCTCAGGGCCGTGAATTGCAGCCAGCCGTTTTTTCACCTGATCCATATGTTGTTGGTAAAAATCAATAAAACTCTGCGCCCGCTGTGGCTGGTTTAATACCTCGCCCAGCAGGCGAATGCTGGGTACGGTGTTGTGCAGAAGATCGACTCGCAGATCGATTTTAATCACCGGTATGTGGGCCTGCGCCAGTAATTCAATGAACTGGCTTTCTGAATGGCTGCCCTTTGCCAGTTGCGGCAGGATAACCAGGTCTGGTTTCAGGCGGATAACCTGCTCAATGTTACTTTGATCCAGAAAACTGTCGCCCAGTTGGGTTACCGAGGCCAGTTGTGGGAAGGCTTTTAACCACACTGACCAGGTTTGCGGGTCGTACTTCGCCATATCACCCGGCCAGCCGACAATCTTATCTGCTGGGTAACCCGGCTCCAGTAAGCCCAGGGTATACAACATGCGGCTTTCACCCAACACAATGCGTTGCGGGTTATCCGGAATAGTGACCTGGCGGCCAGTAATATCAGTGACTGTTTTGGCACAAACCAGTGTGCTGAATAGCAGGCATAAAGCAACAAGCAGGGTACGCATACGGCGGGTAGCCTGAAACGAAGAATAAGGGGGTAAATGATAATTATAATCAGTTATTTTTGCAATATTGAGCCATCCCGCCAGGCTGACGGGATGGCAGCTATCAGGCATCCTGTGGCAAATGAGTGCCGATATAACGCTGGTACTTACTGCTCTTCAGATAAGTAAGGTCAACCAGAACCAGGCCATCAATGCAATCGTTGAAGTCCGGGTCGCTGCCGAAATCAATAAACTGCACGCCACCGGGTTCACACAGTTCCGAATACTGCTTGTACAGTGGCGGGATACCGCACCCCAGGTTATTCAGGCGTTGTTTGAGGTGCGCCAGGTCTTGCTGGTAATCTGTGCCCGTAAACTCCCCCAGCACTTCCGGGAGTGAAGAAGGCCAGGGGCGGCGCGACACGCCCAGAGGGCAGACAGGGGCAAACCATAAGCGGTAAAAAGCCACCAACAAGTGGCGGGCAGCCAGCGGCATGCCACCCGAAATAGACACTGGCCCAAATAAATAACGGTAGTCCGGGTTACGTGCCAGCCAGGCGCCAATGCCATACCACAGGTAATCCAGGCCGCGTCTCCCCCAGTAACGTGGCTGAATAAAGCTACGACCCAGCTCAATCCCTTGTGCCAGTATGGGTTCCATTTCCTGCTGGTAGTCGAACAGGCTGTGGCTGTATAAACCGGTGTAACCCCGTTGTTTCAGCGCATCTTTGCCGGGCATAAAACGATAGGCTCCAACAATTTCCAGCGCGTCGTCATCCCATAACACCAGGTGCCAGTAATCGTCATCCCAGGCGTCAACGTCACGGCGTTTCCCGGTACCTTCGCCCACAGCCCGAAAGGCGATTTCCCGTAACCTTCCCAGCTCACGCAAAATGGGCGTTTCCTCTGCGCCATTGCGCCGCCAGAGGTAAATACGTTTGCCATCGGGAGCGTTTCCCAGACATTCAGCCTGGCTGAGTGCCTGGCGCAGGGTTTGCCTGTCTTCCGCCGGGGCAATGCCTTTTTCCGTACGGAAATACCCTGTGTCGCGTTTCCCAAGCTCATGGACATGCTCGCGAAAGCGTACTGCCAGTTCACGGGCTGGTTGGGTCGCTTGCCAGCCATCCCAGGGAATGCGTTCACCAACTCTGACGGGTAACCTGCTACCGCGCAGGCGGAACATTTCGCGAATCAGTAACAGTAGCGATAACCCTGGTGAAATCAGGGAAGTAAGATAAAACAGTGCGCTGTTACGTGCCTGAATTCGTACTGGCAGAATCGGTGCCTGATAACGCCTGGCGAGCTTGATAAACCCGGCAGACCATGGCCGGTCACTGATTCCTTCTGGCCGCCAGCGAGCCACTTCCCCGGCAGGGAAAAAGATTAATACGCCCCCCGCGGCAAGGTGATTATCCATTTCGGTAACTGCCGATTTGCGCACCTGGTTGTTCATGTTATCCACAGCGATAAACAACGAAGAAAGCGGTTCGAGCTGGCTAAGAATGCGGTTTGCCACTACTTTGATATCGCGGCGAACGCGTGAAATGGCATACAACAGTAACAGACCATCGGCGGTGCCGGTGGGGTGATTGGCTACTACAACTAATGGCCCATGTCCGGGAATTTGTTCCAGATCCCTTGCCGGGATATCACACTGTATTTGCAAGTGCTCAAGCACCTGCTCCACCATATCCAGCCCCTTGAGGTGACGATAATCGTGCGCAAACTGCTGGAAATCCTGTTCGTGAAGTAAGCGTTTGAGCATACGCACGGCGCGCTCGCCGGGCTTGTGGTGGGGATATAACTCATCCAGTACGTTGTCGATACTAAACACGGTCATTCCTCCTCTATTTTGAGGCTGACCTTAAAGCGGTAACATGACAGGTGCATGTCAACGGGGTGACGTTCTTATGGCGTGCGGTTGGTTGCCATTTTTTTGCAACAAAACAATTTCTGTTCATGTACAATTGCGCAACATTTTGTTCTGGCAGGCCATGTTGTGTTGCATCGTTTCCACGCCAGAGCAGGCCGGGTGGGTATTTTCCTGGCTCTGCTCGCTATTTTTATGCTGTTTGTTGCGCCTGTTGTGTCAAAAGCGCTGGTGCGGCAAGGGTTGATGATGCCTGAAACAGGCAACATGCTAATGCCCGGCATGGCGATGGTACAGCATGAGCCAGCAATGGCTCATAAACACGCCGGAGAACATCACGGGATGCACCACGCATCCTCCAGGAAAAACACTGCTTATCACGATGTTGTGCACAACGACACAACCACCCCGCAGGCGAACTGGATGGATGATGCGGCTTGTGGCTATTGCCAGTTATTACTGCATATGCCGCTTATCTTCTGGGTTGCCACGTTATTATTGTGGTGCCTGATTACGTTGCGGCGCACACCTGCTGTTGTGCAGGTTTGTGTGCCGGCTCTCCAAGGGTGGTTTCGTCCATTCCTCGCCCGGGCTCCGCCTGTTTTGGCTATCCACTAACACTTATTTTGCTGTGCGGCTTTCTTGATAACTGCACAGTTGTGTCATTTCTGGATAATTGATTACAGGTAAGCCATGACTTCTGAAATATTACCGGCTGGTGGCCGGGGCGCTGTTGTACAGATGCTGCGCCGGTTGCACTTTTATATTGGTCTGTTTGTCGGACCGTTTATTTTCCTTGCCGCACTGACTGGCACGGCCTATGTCCTGACTCCGCAACTGGAAAATGCCTGGTATGCCGGCGCGTTATTTGTCACCCCGCAAGGTGACGCTCAGCCGTTATCCCGCCAGGTGGAAGCCGCCAGGCGTTATGTGGGGCCTGCTGAGCCCTTCTATGCTGTGCGCCCGGCACCCGGCCCGCAAGATACTACCCGGGTACAGTTTGCTGACCCGAAGCTGGGGGCTTCACGTTCCCGTGCCGTGTTTATTAACCCGTATACCCTGACGGTAACCGGTGATATGCCGGTATACGGAACCAGTGGGATTTTACCGTTACGCACCTGGCTTGATGAATTTCACCGTAGCTTGCAACTGGGCGTTTTTGGCCGTAATTACAGCGAGCTGGCTGCTTCCTGGATGTGGGTGGCGGCCGTGGGTGGCATGTTGCTGTGGTGGCAAACCCGGGTAAAAAAACGGCGCAATGGGCCAGTGCGTGGTGCCAAAGCGCGCACCCGCCACTGGCATATTGTGCTGGGGTTAACCTTGCTGGTGGGGATGGTGTTTTTCTCTGCCACCGGGCTGACCTGGTCGCGCTGGGCCGGGGGCAACATTGATACTCTACGTAATGAACTGGGCTGGATGACACCGCAAGTCAGTACATCTTTGACGGCAGATGGTACACCCACACCGATAGACCCGCATGCCATGCATCACATGCAAGGAGGCATGGTGATGGCAGTACCTGTCCAGGACTGGGATAAAGTACTGGCTGCAGCAAGGCAGGCGGGCATATCAGCCAATAAAATTGAAATTCGCCCGCCGAAAAAAATGGGCACGGCCTGGACCGTGACAGAAATTAACCGCGCGTGGCCCACACAGGTTGATGCGGTTTCAGTTAATCCGGTGAATTTCCGGATTGTTGATGCTGTGCATTTTGCCAATTTCCCTCTGGTGGCGAAACTCACCCGTTGGGGTATTGATGCTCATATGGGCATACTCTTTGGTCTTGCTAACCAAATCCTGTTGGCAGTGTTTGGCCTGGGGTTGTGCGTGTTAATTGCACTGGGTTACCGCCAGTGGTGGTTACGCCGCCCGGCCCGAAGTGAACAGCCGTTGAGTGCCGCCTGGTCTGCGTTACCTGGTGGGTTACGTATTGCCGTGGTGGTGTGCGCACTCGCACTTGGGTATTGCCTGCCAGTGATGGGCGTGAGCCTGGTCGCTTTTTTGGCAGTGGACATGCTGCGTAGCTACCTGGGCCGCTCCCGGTGGGTATTGAGTGAGTGAATTCAGGTGCTGTTGCGTGATCCTTACTGCAAATATTAACAGTTCACTGTGTAAGGATGCGTAACCACGCAAAGTTTTACTGAGTAGCGCTTGAATTACCCTCTGTTACCCGCACAATTTGCACGGGTAATATTGCCCGGTGACACAAATGTAAGGATACATTTATGACGACGGTTTCATTGAAAATTGAGTCGGGTGCCACACAGTTAACGCTACCAGAAGGCTTCAGAAGTTGGCTGGCGTTTTGGGAAGCTCAACGCGGGAAACGCGCAACACAGTGTGAAGCCTTTGGTTGCGACCGCGAAGTAACTGAAGCAGGAAGGGTGATTAAGGTCGGTAAAGTGGATGGGGTGTATATTCTGCCGTTATGCGATCGCTGCAGTAGCCTTGCCAATACCCGGATTTTCAAAGCCTGGGATAAAGACCTGGTCATGCTGACTCAGGAACCAGAAGCTGCTACCTGAACGGCGCAATAGTTCTGGCTCTGGGTCTGTTACTGTTCTAAAAAAAGCAGGAAGCCAGGTTTCCTGTTTTTTTTGTTGGTACTACTCGGCAACTCAATAACGCCGACAGGTTCCTGTCTTAAATCTTAATAAAACGATGGAATTGGGGTTTATGCACCAGGTCCAACGTCATAATAGAACCCTCAGGCCTTAACGAAGTCACAATGAACGGTAAAATAAACAGATGTTTTTGTCCCGGATGTACCAGGGAATAAAAAAGGTAATATGTAAAGTGGCTCATTTATCATGTGGGAGAAAGGGTTTTTCACGCAGTGAAGAATGAATGTGACTGTAAAGTACTATAAAGATAATGGGTGTAATTTGACTTTAGGTAGACCAGAAGGGGATAATTGAGCATTGTTAAAATGAATGAGGTGACTGCAGACACGTTGCGCTACCACTTGTTTATGTCTTTATTTACATGAAGTTTATATAGCTAATATACTGCCATCTTAAACGGGTTTATTACATTATCAGGTGGTGGTTGGTAAGCTTATCGCCATAAGGATAATGAGGTGTGAATGGTTATTGTTGAATTAAATGAATTTGATCTTGAAGAGGCTATTTCAGATTCGGAATATTTCACTGCCAGTGAGGATGAGTATTTTTCTGCTGATGAATGTAATCCTGTTTATTTTTCGCATGCTAATCCAGAATATTTAAATCCTTTTAATTCACAGCGTCCAGTGCAATCTAATTTAGGGTGTTCAAGGCCATCTGGAGCAGGGGCATCAGGCGCAAGGTATTCAGTGCAATCCGGTTCAGGATATTCAACACCATCCAGTTCGGGTTATTCAAGAAAATCCGGTTCAGGCTATTCATCATTCAGAGCTAAAGCAGGGCGGAGTAAAGCCCCGGGAGACACTGGCTGGACTTTTGACGAGAGTGCGCCCAGAGAAAAGTATAAATTCAGAAGGCACATTCCGGTAGAGCCTGCGACAATGCGAAATTATTATATGTGGCGAAGACTAATCCTTGCCGGGCAACATCCGAGAAATGCAGCTGATATGATTGGGAGCCAGTTTCGTTATAAACAAGTGAAGCAAAAAAAAGATATTCAACTTTTTAGCATTAGATTGAGCCATGAGCATCGGGTTTTTTTTATCATTAAAGAACAAGAGCGTATTGTGAAAGTGCTAAATATTGGTGGGCACTCTTTTAGTTGATTCTTATTTTTATTGGGTTCTGTAGATAAAGGATAAGGTTTGTATGCTTTCTCGTTTTAATTTTACTGATCTTCACAAGGGAATGCAGAATATTTTATATAAATAACCGGGATTTTTTATGATACAAGAAATTGATATAGCAAAGCGTTATAAAGGTCTGCTTAATAGTTCTGAACTCTCAGGGCATAATAGTAATGGTCGTTGTTATGGTATGAGTCTTAAGTGGATAACTGATAGTTTAGATGGCATGATTAGCACTGCAGCGAATCGTAATCAAGGTTTTAGCTTAAGTGCGCTTGAGGATTTTTATATTTACGCAAATATGGTTCAGTCAACTATACATAATGGTGTTGGCCTGGAGACAGCTTGCAAAACACTGGACTCTTATCATCTTCTGAATGGTAAAACCAATAAATTTAATAAAGCCGTAATAAGATATAATTTGATCAGAGGGATGGGTATTTCAGATAAACTGGATAATCTGATTAAAAGGCCTGAAGGGAATGCTGGCGAAGCAATTCTGTTAATAACACATGATAAAGGGCATGCATATGAGTCTCTTCATGCAACTGCTTTAATATGTGATGGTAAAAAAGTGTATTATTTTAACCCTAATCGAGGGGTTTTTCTTATGGAATCACATGATAATCTACAAACAATATTGAAGCATTTGAAAACAAATTTTCACCATGATCAATGCACATCATATGGCATTGCTTCAATGCTAATTAATCTGTCTGATAAATCTGGTATTAGACCATTAGATATCGTTCACTCCCATAATCAATGGGTTATTTGAACGTTAGTTATCCCCGGTAATAAAACCATTCTTATATTGTTTAAGATTCTCCCCATCGTAAGTGATGGGGGATATCAGTCCTCAATGTAAAACACCAGATGGTATTCATCTGGTGTTTTATAGGGAAATATAGCCAGTCAGTATCTGATCCGGTTACAGAATTTTCTTCTCTGCCAGATCCAGCGCGAAATAGCTGAGAATGACATCAGCACCAGCACGCTTGATTGCTCCCAGGCTTTCCAGTACCACGTTTTCTTCGTTAATTGCTCCGGCAAGTGCGGCCAGCTTAATCATCGCGTATTCGCCGCTCACCTGGTAGGCGGCCAGTGGTAGCGTGGTACGTTCGCGAATATCACGCACAATATCCAGATACGGGCCCGCGGGTTTTACCATCAGCGCATCTGCGCCTTCTGCTTCATCCAGCAGAGATTCACGAATGGCTTCACGGCGGTTTAACGGGTTCATTTGGTAGGTTTTACGGTCCCCTTTCAGGGCTGTACCCGCTGCTTCACGGAACGGGCCGTAAAATGACGAAGCAAACTTAGTAGAATAGGCCATGATAGCGGTTTCACTGAAACCGGCAGCGTCCAGTGCCTGGCGAATGGCTTTTACCTGGCCGTCCATTGCAGCTGACGGGGCGATAAAATCAGCTCCCGCAGCAGCAGCAACCACTGCTTGTTTGCCGAGGTTTACCAGGGTTGCATCGTTATCCACCCCGTGGTCGCACAGCACACCGCAGTGGCCGTGGCTGGTGTATTCACAAAAGCAGGTATCAGACATCACTACCATTTCCGGTACTGTGGATTTGCAGATACGTGACATCCTGGCGACCAGGCCATTTTCATTCCAGGTATCGCTACCTGTGGCATCTGTATGGTGAGAAATACCAAAGGTCATCACACCACGAATACCGGCTTTGGCAATACGCTCAATTTCATAAGCAAGGCGTTTTTCCGGGATGCGCACTACACCAGGCATGGCTTCAATCGGAGTGTAATCATCCAGGCCTTCTTCAACAAATATTGGCAGAATCAGATCATTGCGGGTCAGTGTGGTTTCTTCGAACATGGCCCGAACGGCAGGTGATTTGCGTAACCGACGCGGGCGGTTAGCCAGATTAAATTCAGACATAGTGCTTTCTGCTCTTCATCGTTGTTATCAGTGATGCCAGTATACCTGAATGGCAAATGGTTATTTTACGATTCGCGCCCACAACAACTGTATGTGGGCGCCGATAGCGTCAGGATGACGGGATAACCAGCGGTTTGTTATTGCTCAGCGCGGCAACCAAATCGTTTACGCCATCACTCATATTGGTAAAGCGGGTTGATGCAGAACGGGTTACTACCACAAATACACCAATGTTCTCTTGTGGGTTCATCGCAATATAAGTAATAAAACCACCTGCACCCCCGGTTTTTTGAATAATTCCCGGCCGGCCATCTTTGGGCGCCATATAAACCCAGCCTAAACCCAGCGCATCTGCTTTACCAGGAACATCCATCCCAACCAGGCGGGTTAACTGCGCGCGTTGATAAATCAGCGTTTGCATTCTGTCTGCCTGTGCAGAGCGGTGGTAGATATCAGAGGATAAAAATTGCTGCATCCAGCGCATCATATCCGCCGGTGTTGAATACACGCCTCCACTACCAATGGCCGCCAGGGTGTTATTGCACGGACTGGCACTTTTTTCGGCCACCATTAACCTTCTGCACTGGTCTGGTGAAGGCGTGTAAGTGGTGTCTTTCATGCCGAGTGGGCGAGTAATGTAAGCGTCGAACAGTGAAACCCAGGATTGCCCGGCCGCGCGGGACAGCGCGTCAGCCAGCAGGTCAAACCCCAGGTTTGAATAAGCAGCCACGCTACCTGGTGTGACTTTCAGGCTGGCATGCGACAACCAGTTCCAGCGTTGGGAATAAGTCGGCCAGACAAATACCGGGCGGTGCGCGGCTCCCCCGGGCTGTTCGCGCGGCAAACCACTGGTATGGGTCGCCAGGTTTTCCAGCGTAATAGGAACGCCATTGTGACTAGGTACAGCATCACCGGCAGGGGCGTATTTTTTTAGCGGGTCATTGAGTTTCACCACCCCTTGTTCCGCCAGTTTAACCAGCATTTCACTGGTCATCAGTTTGGTCAGCGAAGCAATGCGAATAACCGAATCCAGTTGAGGCCGGACATTACTGCCAGGCCTTGTCTCACCGAAGCTACGAAAAACCCGCTGATTTCCGTCAATTACCACCATAGCCATGCCAGTGGCGGAGGTACCGTAGTAAATCAGGTTGGCGTAACGGTCAACAATATCTGCTGTGAGCAGTGGGTCGGGTGATGAGCTGGCTTTCACTACCAGCGGTTGTAATGACATCAATAATGCCGTAACGGCAAACAGACAACGTTTCAAGGTGAACCCTGCGTGTAAAACCACTCAATAATATGGGTATTTATACTACTTCTGGCACATGTGCAAAGTGTTAAATGCAAATCATTGTCAACCGCCTGGTTTTCAGGTTATTCGCTCACTTTGTATGGCGCTGTGTTTGGCGATTTGTGCTGTGGTAGTATCTTTGTTTTTCTGGGGAAAATGGCAATGGTACAGCAGCGAGTAGTCATGGTGGTCGACATGCAGTTGGGGGTGTTTGCAACGCAGCGTGTGGCGCGAGACATCTGTTGCCAGCGTATTAATCAACTGATTGATGCCGCTGAACAGGTGATTTTCATTCAACATGCGGAAGCAGACATGCAGCCAGGTACAGAAGCCTTTGAAGTACTTCCGGAACTTCATCAACCCACATCGGCATTACGGGTAACGAAAACAGCCTGTGATGCCTTCTGGCGTACTTCTCTGGCCCAGGAGCTGGAAGCCGCTGGCATTACCGGGTTTGTCGTGTGCGGATGCGCCACTGATTATTGTGTCGATGCGACAATAAAGCGCGCTGCCGGCCTTGGGTACCGTGTAACAGTGGCAGAAGATGCGCATACCACGGCAAACCGCCCTGCGGCAAATGCACAGGTGCTGATTGCCCATCACAATGATGTCTGGCGTAATTTTACTGTGCCGGGTAACCCGGTGCTGGTTCAGCCCGTCGCCAGCATCCTGGAACAATGGGCCGGGGCGTGATTTTGTCAATCGGTTTCATGCTTTGAAACAAGTTTTGCAACGCCCGGGTAGTAGAAAGCGTTATGGTTAATGGAGACGGAAATCCGGCCAGCGTCGCAGTAAGCAATAGCCCGATAACGAGACGTTATTTTCAGGAGTTTTTTCATGTTCAAGTCTTTTTTTCCCAGACCGGCAGCCTTTTTTCTGTCGGCTTTTATCTGGGTGATGATAGCAGTTATTTTCTGGCAGGCTGGTGGGGAGCGTTGGCTGGAGCATTTGGCCGGGGCCACAAATAACGTACCGATTAGTGCCGCGCGTTTCTGGTCCGGGAGCTATCTGGTGTTTTATGCTTACTACTTGTTTTGCGTGGGCGCCTTTGCTGTGGTGTGGTTTAAAATCAGCCCGCATCGCTGGCAATACTGGTCCATTCTTGGTTCTGCTTTAATTGTCTTTGTTACCTGGTTTCTGGTGGAAGTCAGTGTGGCTATTAACGCCTGGTACCAGCCATTTTATGACTTGATCCAGCGTGCACTGGCAAAACCTAATTCCGTGCCTATCCATCAGTTTTATCATGAGGTGGGGGTTTTTCTGGGGATCGCGCTGATAGCAGTGGTAGTGGGAGTGCTGAATAACTTCTTTATCAGCCACTATGTGTTCCGCTGGCGTAGTGCCATGAACGAACACTATATGGAACACTGGCAGCGCCTGCGCCATATTGAAGGGGCTGCACAGCGTGTGCAGGAAGATACCATGCGCTTTGCCTCGACACTGGAAGATATGGGCGTCAGCCTGATTAACGCCATTATGACTCTGATTGCTTTCCTGCCTGTGCTGGTGGCGCTATCTCCCCATGTAAAGGAGTTCCCTATTGTGGGGGAAATTCCTTATGGCCTGGTGATCGCGGCAATTGTCTGGTCCTTGTTTGGTACCGGTCTTTTGGCTCTGGTTGGGATAAAATTACCGGGGCTTGCGTTCAAAAACCAGCGCGTCGAAGCGGCTTACCGAAAAGAACTGGTGTATGGCGAAGACGACAACATGCGCGCAACACCACCCACGGTTAAAGATCTGTATGCAGGGGTGCGTAAAAACTATTTCCGCCTCTATTTCCACTATATGTACTTTAATATTGTGCGTATTCTTTACCTGCAGGTAGATACGGTCTTTGGTATTTTCCTGCTATTTCCTTCGATTGCCGCGGGCACTATTACGCTGGGGCTGATGACGCAGATTACCAATGTGTTCGGACAAGTTCGTGGCGCATTCCAGTATTTAATCAGTTCCTGGACAACCCTGGTAGAATTGATGTCAATTTATAAGCGTCTGCGCAGTTTTGAGCGGGAGCTGGATAATATTCCGGGGCCGGAGGAAGTGGAAGTGGCCTGACAGTCTGTTGCTGATTGCCGGGAGCACATCACTCCCGGCAAGAAAAATTACAGATGGCGTAGTTTAAACACCAGCGCCAGTACCGCCAGAATAAAACCGACAGCCAGCACAGGCACTAACCCAAAAATAGTGCTGACCAGCATACTCATTTCAATAACCGGCCCGTCTGCCTGGTTGTTTGTTTGTAGCAAGTGTTCAAAAATACCTTGCGAGTGAGACAACATATTGAGTAAGTGTGAACCTACCCAGAAACAAAATAATACGAAAACTGCATAAGCAATATTCCCGGGCAGCGTTGTTTTAGGGCGAGCCCGGGGCAGGTTACGAATTGGCAGGTCTGTCATAGTGCACCTTCTTGCCGTAATTGTTACGCGCATGGCTAATACTGAGAAAGTACCGAGAGTGTTGCAGCAAGGTGTCATGCCGGACATCAGAATAGTGATAATTGAGTTGCAGAATAATCCTGGTTTTTACAGACTGTAATACTTGTCATCTTTCTGTGCTTTTGGCAGAGCGTCTCTACAGCGCGACACACTACACAGACTGGTTGTGCAAAATATTGGATAATGAATGTTTATTGGGTAATGGAGCCTGTTGTGTATGACTCTGAGTACGAAACTTCGCCGTGACTGGCACTATTATGTGTTCGCTATTGGGCTGATTTTTATTCTCAATGGTGTGATAGGAGTGGCCGGTTTTCCCACTGAAGGGTGGAAAAGTTATGCTGTGGGGCTGGTTACCTGGGTTATCAGTTTCTGGCTTGCGGGGAAAATTATTCGCCGCCACCCGCAGGCAGCGGCAGAAGAACATGATGAAAGCAATTAATGCGCAACGCTGCTTTTCAGTGCATTGTCTTGTTGGTGGCGTTCCAGAGCCAGTTCTATCAGGCGGGTGATCAACGCCTGGTAGCTTAACCCGCTGGCCTGCCACAATTTGGGGTACATGCTGATATTGGTAAAACCAGGCAACGTGTTTATTTCATTAATGATGACCTGGTTATCTGGTGTCAGAAAAACATCCACTCGCGCCATACCGAGGCAATCCAGAGCCTGGTAAGCTTTTACAGCAATAGTGCGGATATTATCGCTGACTTCTTCAGGAAGCGCTGCCGGGACAACAACTTCAGCACCCTTGTCATCAATGTATTTTGTGTCGTAAGAGTAAAATGCACTTTTCACGACAATTTCACCGCATACGCTGGCCTGTGGGTCACCATTCCCCAGTACAGCACACTCAATTTCTCGCCCTTTAATGCCTTGTTCAACGACAACTTTGTGGTCGAATTCAAAAGCAAGTTCTGTGGCTATGATGAATTCGGCTTCGCTGGTCACTTTGCTGACGCCGACAGAGGACCCCTGGTTAGCCGGTTTAACAAACATCGGTAAACCAAATTGCCGTTCCAGTGTCTGGAAATCATAGCGATGACGATTGGTGCGGGTCAGTGTGACAAACGGCGCAATTTTTAACCCGGCATCACGCAGGAGGCGTTTGGTAACGTCTTTGTCCATGCACATGGCGGAACCCAGTACACTGGAACCGACAAAAGGCAGATTTGCCATGCGCAACATGCCCTGCAATGAGCCATCTTCGCCTAACGTGCCGTGAACTATTGGGAAAATCACGTCAATCTGGCCCAGAGAATGTGCGCTGTCAGAGTCTATCAGCTGGTTTTGCTCAATTCCCGGTACCAGTGCCACATTTTTATCTGAACGGTTCAGGGCGATTAACGCCGGGTTGTTTGCATTCAGGAGGTAGCTGGATGCATCGTTAATATGCCACTGTCCTTGCTTATCAATACCCAGAAGGACAACGTCGAATTTTGTTTTATCAATGGCGTCGACGATATTTTTTGCCGACTGAAGGGACACTTCATGCTCGGAAGATTTGCCACCAAACACGATCCCCACACGTAACTTTGCCATGTCGCACATTCCTGAGGCTTATCAAAAACGACACCATATCATGCTGGCGAGGTGGATTCATGTGCTTCATGAACAGGAAGTGAAAAGGGGAACAAAGTGCTGTTGTTTTGTCCATTTTTTCATCGAAAAAAACGGCGATTTGTACCGAATGAGATGCTGTATGGGTAGCATACCTGCATATGGGTTGCTACATTTGTACTACAAATCACGCCTGCTACCCGATAAACCACCAAAATAATAATAACGGCATGTTATGTGAGGGCAGATGAAAAGTTCGCTGTTATGCTGGCATGACTTGATACTCTTTATCTCACAGTGTTTTCTGTATGGAATCCTGGAAAGTTAACCTTATTTCAGTCTGGTTTGGCTGCTTTTTTACCGGGCTGGCGATTAGCCAGATTTTACCTTTTTTGCCGTTGTATATTTCCCAGTTGGGTGTGCATTCCCACGAAGCACTGTCGATGTGGTCCGGGTTTACGTTCAGCATTACTTTTCTGGTTTCCGCCGTTGTTGCCCCCTGGTGGGGCAGCCTTGCCGACCGTAAAGGGCGGAAGCTGATGCTACTGCGCGCATCACTGGGCATGGCTGTCACTATTTTACTACAAGCCTTTGCCACCAATGTCTGGCAACTGTTTATTCTGCGCGGTGTGATGGGGCTGACTTCAGGCTATATTCCTAATGCTCTGGCGCTGGTTGCTTCTCAGGCTCCGCGGGAACGCAGTGGCTGGGCGATTAGTACTTTATCTACCGCCCAGATAAGCGGTGTGATAGTTGGCCCATTAATGGGTGGGATTCTGGCGGATAACTTCGGGCTACGGCCGGTGTTTTTACTCACCTCTGCCTTGTTGATGGTCAGCTTCTTAGTGACTCTGTTTTTAATTAAAGAGCGGGCCAGGCCAGTACAAAATAAGGCTGGGCAGTTAAGTGGTAAAGCCGTATTCAAAGCACTGCCTTACCCTTTTTTGATAGTTAGTTTGTGTGTGACTACACTGGTAATTCAGCTGTGTAATGGTTCTATTGGGCCGATTCTTGCCCTGTTTATTAAGTATCTTGACCCTGGCAGTAATAATATTGCGTTTATGAGTGGGCTGATTGCCGCTATCCCGGGTATTCCGGCTTTACTCGCCGCACCACGCCTTGGCCGCCTGGGTGACCGGATTGGCACCGATAAAATTTTAATGGGTGCGCTGGTCTTTGCCGTGGTGTTGTTTTTCTCCATGAGCTTTGTTGCTACGCCGGTGCAACTGGCTGTGCTGCGGTTTTTATTAGGCTTTGCTGATGGTGCAATGCTCCCTGCAGTGCAAACATTGCTGGTGAAATATTCCACTGAGCAGGTAACCGGGCGTATATTTGGGTATAACCAGTCATTTATGTATATGGGCAATGTCGTTGGGCCATTGATGGGAGCCAGCGTTTCGGCAATAATCGGTTTCCGCTGGGTGTTTGTTGTTACTGGTGTGGTTGTTGTACTGAATATTTTGCAGTTTGCTCTGGTGCTGCGTAAGCGAAACCAACTGGCTGCTGCCAGGCGTGAAGGTTAATCTTCTGGTGAGCCGGGGCGTTTGTGTTATGAGTTCTGTTTATCTGATGGCATATTCGGTTTTAGGGTGCCTGAATAATCATTTATTACCATTTAAAATTATAGATTCTCCCGGCTAATTGTTGGGCCATCTACAAATAGTGTTGTTATTCTTCTAACTGGACGCACAATATAGCGAATTATTTTCGTATTCCTTCAAGGAACTGCAGCATGAAAAACTTAATTGCTGATTTGCTTGTCACGCTGGCGGAGAAAGAAGACGCTACAAGGGAACTTGTAGCTCAGGTTGAAGCGCTGGAAGTGGTTGTTACCGCCCTATTGAAAGGGATGGGTGAACAACAGCGCCAGAGCGTTATTGGTAATATTGAAACAGCACTTGATGACCTTCGTCCGGGGGAGAATATACCCGACCAGAATATTGATTTGCTGAGCCAGAATATAAAAAAAATATTGCATTATTAAGTTTTTTTCTGGTTTTTACCTCTGCTGGAGCGAATCAAGCCTTGATGGCCTTTGTTATATATTTGTCATGGCGCTGTCATAATGATTAATTATTGTCTCGCTGTATTGCAAAAGGTAAATAATTTTACAAGGAGAGACAAATGCTCAAACCAGCCTGTGGTATGGCGTTATTACCATTGCTCATTTCGGTAGCTGTTTGCGCTGCAGAAAACCCCAATCTTATGGACAGAGCTGCACAAGGTGATTTATCTGCACCTGGTGGAGCAAGGCGCATTACTCAGGATCAAACCCAGGCGTTACGCGACTCCCTCAGTGATAAACCCGCAAAAAATGTAATTTTGCTGATTGGCGATGGCATGGGTGATTCTGAAATTACGGCTGCACGTAATTATGCGATGGGGGCAGGTGGTTATTTCAAGGGCATTGACGCACTGCCGCTTACCGGCCAGTACACCCACTACTCACTCGATAAACAAACCCATAAACCTGACTATGTTACAGATTCAGCGGCATCGGCTACTGCGTGGAGTACCGGGGTGAAAACCTACAACGGTGCGCTGGGTGTGGATGTGAATAGCAAGCCTCACCCCACTATTCTGGAGCTGGCAAAAGCCGCCGGGCTGGCCACCGGTAATGTTTCCACAGCCGAAATTCAGGATGCCACACCAGCGGCGCTGGTTGCTCATGTAACATCTCGTAAGTGCTATGGCCCAACAGCAACACTGGAAAAATGCGCGGCGAATGCCCTGCAAAACGGTGGGGCGGGGTCTATCAGTGAACAATTATTGAATGCCCGTGCCGATGTAACTTTAGGCGGTGGTGCCAAAACCTTCGCAGAAAACGCCGTTGCTGGCGACTGGGCCGGGATGTCTTTGCTTGAACAGGCCGAAAAACGAGGCTACCAGGTGGTAACGGATGCTAACGCACTTGAGGCTGTTCAGTCTGCGAATCAGAGTAAGCCGGTGCTGGGGTTATTCTCTGAGGGCAATATGCCTGTACGCTGGAATGGCCCAAAAGCCTCGCACTATGGCAACCTGGAAAAACCACCTGTCACCTGTGAAGTGAACCCGGCGCGCACCGCGTCAGTGCCAACACTTGCTCAAATGACAGAGAAAGCTATTAACCTGCTCAGCCAGAATAAAAAAGGGTTCTTCTTGCAGGTAGAAGGGGCATCGATTGATAAGCAGGATCACGCGGCGAACCCATGTGGGCAAATTGGTGAAACTGTGGACCTGGATGAAGCCGTACAAAAAGCACTGGCGTTTGCGCGTGAGGACGGCAATACCCTGGTGATTGTAACCGCAGACCATGCGCACGCCAGCCAGATTATTCCGCCAAAGACCAGAGCTCCGGGCCTGACTCAGGCACTGAATACCAAAGATGGCGCCATTATGGTGATGAGCTACGGTAATTCGGAAGAGGATTCCCAGGCGCATACGGGTACACAGTTGCGGGTGGCGGCTTACGGCCCTCATGCTGCTAACGTTGTGGGCCTGACAGACCAGACCGATTTATTCTGGACGATGAAAAACGCCTTAGGCCTTGAGTAACCACGCCCTGGGCAACAAGCAAATAAATGGCGCGCATTTGTGTTTGCGCGCCAGTATTGAATACCCGGCAATCGCCTCTAAGTTCAGCTTTTACTGAGTGCTTTGGATTTTTCCATACACTGCTGTATAGCTTCAATAACTGCGGAACGGAACCCTTTTTCTTCAAGCACTTTTACCGCTTCAATGGTAGTTCCACCTGGCGAACACACCATATCTTTCAATGCTCCCGGGTGTTGCCCGGTTTCCAGAACCATTTTGGCTGACCCCATTACAGCCTGAGCTGCAAAACGGTATGCCTGGGCGCGCGGCATGCCACCCAGCACGGCGGCATCGGCCATGGCTTCAATAAACATGAACACATAAGCCGGAGATGAGCCACTGACACCCACAACCGGGTGAATCATGGCTTCGCTGACAACTTCTGCTTCGCCAAAACTGCGGAATATCTCCAGAACGTCCTGCAGATCTTCTTCTGTGATAAGTGCGTTAGAAGTTACCGACGTCATGCCCATATTCACCAGCGAGGGAGTGTTCGGCATGGCCCGAATGATTTTGCGGTCATGGCCTACTGCAGTCGCCAGTTGATCCAAAGTGACACCGGCTGCGACAGAAACCAGCACTGCATCTTTATTCAGGCTGCTGTTTATGTTGCTGAGCACCTGAAGAATGATGTTGGGTTTAACGGCTGCGAAAATTATATCGGCCTGTACAGCAACCTCTTCTGCACTTTCTGCGGCGTTAATTCCCCATTGTTGATGCAGTGCGGTGACTTTATCGGCGGATGGGGTATAGACCCAGATTTGGCTGGCAGCGACTTTGCCGCTGTTAATTAACCCGCCGAGAATCGCTTTCCCCATATTTCCACAACCAATAAAGCCTATTTTTCTGTCCACGCGTCGCTCCCGTAAGTTGATGTTTCTTTGATGTTAACAAGCATAGATTACCCCGGTTTCACTGAGTATGAAACCGCAGCCAGGCACCAGGATGCGGGCAGGGGTTAAATCCAGTTGTCGTCATCGCTGTTAAACCCGTCGCCGAAACCACTGCCAAAATCAGTGTTGTTATCCAGAAAGGAATTATCATTGCCGGTAAATGAATTATCATCTCCCAGCCCCGGGTCGCCATAAAATTGGTCTGCGGTATCGGTAAATTCCTGGTTGCCATCGGGCTGAAATGCTGTGTCGTTACCCTGAATGCCGGGCATAAAGCCATTCAGGCCGGAAGCAGGTTCGTTAATGATATTCACGATTTCCTCCGGGCGAGATGAATGGAACAGACCAGTAAGCATATTCCCCAGTACCATACCGCCGGCAACACCCGCAGCGGTTTGCAGGGCGCCCGTAAGGAAACCACCGCCACTACGCCCATTATATGGCGTATAAGTGCTCTGCTGTGGGGGATATCCAACGGGGGGTTGTGCTGCGGAGTAACCCGCCTGTGGCTGAGGTGTGGCGGTATGCCCACCACCAAACAACCCTGACAGAAAACCTCCACTTTTGGGGTGGGCGGCTTCGGTTTGCAACTGGCTGACCTGGTCTTGCAATTGCTGAATTTGGCTGTGAAGTTTGCGAATAGCGGCATCCTGAATTAACAGCGTCTGCGCCATATAATAAGGCGCTTCGGGTTGTTTTGTGAGGTGTTGCTGGATTAATTGCATGGCCTGCTCATCACGAGGTGAGCCGCTGTGTTCAGCTGTTTCAAGGCGCTGAAACAGCCCGTCTATCAGGTTCTTTTCTTCGGGTTGCATAATGTGTATCTCCTGCAGGTGAAGTATTCAGTGTGCATCATTTACGTGCAGTATAAAGGGGCTACAGCGTAAAGCTTTTCATAATATTGTTACCGTTTGCAGGCCATTGCTCTTGTGTTTCACCGGGTATTTCCAGTATGGTTATTGCCCGCTTCTGACATGAATTGTTTACAGTGAATTTTATTAGAGAATCCTTGTGTAATAAGGAGTTTCTTGTTTTAGAAATCTAAATGTAATGAAAGATTTACATGTGTACAGGGCCTGATTAATGGTAAAGTGGCAGGCCACTGATACCTGTTATCGTTCGTTGTGAAAAAAGAGGAATGTAAATCCATGACGCAACCCATTTTTCTTGTTGGCCCCAGGGGAAGCGGAAAAACCACTATTGGTCAGGCGCTGGCCCAGGCGCTGGGGCTGCAGTTTATTGATACCGATCACTGGTTACTCTCAACAAGCGGAATGTCTGTGGCAGAAATCGTGGAGCAGGAAGGCTGGGATGGTTTCCGTCTGCGGGAAAGCCAGGCTCTGAAGTCGGCAACCCAGCCAGGTGCAGTGGTTGCGACCGGTGGGGGTATAGTACTGCGCGACGAAAACCGTGAGTTTATGCGTGAGCAAGGGCTGGTTCTTTATTTGCGCGCCTCTGTGGATACGCTGACTAATCGTCTTGAAGCGTTTCCCGATGAAGGCCAGCGCCCTACGCTAACAGGCAAAACAATTACCGATGAAATTTCTGAAGTACTGGCAGCGCGTGAAGCGCTCTACCAGCAATCTGCTCATCACTTTATTGATGCTTCTCAGAGCCCTTCTGAAATCGTTGCCGATATTCTGCAACGTATTCCGGCTTCCGGTGCCAGCAAAGCGGCCAGCTAATTCCTTTAATTCCCCGGCTTACATGGATTACCGCTATACTAACTATGTGTGGTGGAGATGTTAACACAAAGAATACGGTGGGTAAGAAACCTGTATTCTTTGCGGTTGGCATTGTGCCTGTATCAGTCAGCATCTCCCTGCGCAACGGTGTGTAACCATGGTTTTTATCTGCTGGTTTATCAGTATCTGCTCATGTTTAGATGCCGTGATTTACGTTTGGTTACGATTGGTAAATCTATTCACAAGACTTTTTACCAATTGCTGCCAGAATTAATGATCATTTTATGATCAATTTTTCCAATGCAGTGGTTAAAGACCATGTTAAATCAAGCTGTTATAGATCATGGTAAAAATGTGTTGCAGTCGACAATGGCGATACTGTGTATCGACACTATGCCCGTCGGTGAAATGCTGCCTTTACTGTCTGAGCATATTTCTGAGCAACAAATTACTTACCTTACTCTTCTGGGTAACAAAACACATGCCGAAGTGCTGGCGCAATACGGGGCTGATGACGACGCCAGCGAACCAACTATTTTGGCGTTACTGGCCGATTTTCAACGTGTTCGTTTATCGCGATACAAAATTGAACAGGCATTACACGCTATCCTTAAGGTTCTGGATAACCAGGGTTTTGAAGTAATTTTGTTGTTAAGCCATGTGCGTTTTCATGGCCTGCACACCGCAAATGCGATGTTGCTCGAACCTGAACGCCTGATCCCTCCATTGGTTGCCTCCATTGTGGGTGGGCATCAGGTTGGTGTCATCCTGCCTCAACCAGAGTTTCAGGCAGGCCAGGAAGCAAAATGGGGGCGGTTATATATGTCGCCAGTGTATGGTCTGGCAAACCCATTAACCCAGGATGATGACGCTTTAGTGGCTACCGGGCGTAAAATGATGGACCAGGGTGCAGATGTTTTAGTGCTGGATAGTCCTTGCTATCAAATAAAGCACAGAGATTTATTGCAAAAGGCGCTTGATATACCAGTATTATTGTCTAACACACTGGTGGCGAGGCTTGCCAGTGAAATCATGAACTGACTTGTGAATTTGGGTGACGGCCTGCAATTTGCTGTTTATAGTGTTTTTTTGTCAGTTCATAAGGGTTCAGTAAATGCTTCAGTCGAATGAATATTTTGACGGTAATGTGAAATCCATTGGTTTTGTTAGCGAAAGTGCCGGCCGGGCCAGTGTTGGGGTGATGGAACCCGGAGAATACACTTTTGGTACCGGGCAGGCGGAAGAAATGACCGTTGTTTCCGGGGCGTTAACGGTACAACTGCCAGGTGAAAGTGAATGGAATACTTTTGGACCGGGTGCCCAGTTTAATGTACCTGCTAACAGCGAATTTCACCTGAAAGTGGCTGAAGCAACCGCGTATTTGTGCCGCTACTTATAAGCGGTTAGCAATGAAATGAAAGGTAGGGAAAGCCCATTTTATGGTGCTTTAACCTGGTGCGAACCCCACTAAAAAAGTGGGGTTTTGTTATTGTATGCTAAGGCGAACAGGCAGATTGGCGATTCACCTGAGCCCGCACTCTCACGGGCTTTTCTGTTTGCTTACCGGCACAAGCCTTGCTGGCTTACTGGTTAGTTGCTTCCCCACCGAGCGCTTCAGTCAGTTGAGCAATCAGGGCAGACAGTTCGCCAGTCATCAACGTAAAATCAGCATCAAAGCGTTGCGCGACATCCTCACGGTCGATATCGTCATTCTGCTCACGTAATTCGTCGGCGAATTTTAAGCGTTTCAGCGAGCCGTCGTCCGCAATCACAAATTGCACGCGCTGTTGCCAGTCCAGAGCCAGTTTGGTGACTACTTTACCGGCATCAATATGCACGGTGATTTCGTCAGTCATCAGATCCTGTTTTTTGCAGCGTACCACACCACCACCTTCCAGAATGGCTTTGAGCTCAGCTTCATCCAGCAACTGAAACCCTTGCGGAACATTACCCGTTTTCAGCCATTCAGTGAGGCTGAGCTCAATGGGGTTTGCCATGCTGAGCGGCACAACGGGTAATGAACCGAGGCTTTTGCGCAGCAATGCCAGTGTGTCTTCTGCTTTTTTGGCACTGGCGCTGTCTACCATGATCAGGCCATTGACAGTGTCAATCCACATCATGGTCTGGCTGAAACGGCTGAATGCCCTGGGCAGTAAGTCTTGCAGCACTTCATCTTTGAGTGAGTCTTTTTCTGTTTTGCGTAGCTTGCGCCCCTGGTCGGCTTCGAGTTTATTAATTTTTGCTTCCAGTGACTGCTTGATAACAGGTGAAGGGATAATCTTTTCTTCTTTGCGGGCACAAATCATAATTTGCCCGGCTACAGCGTGAGTTAATGCATCGCCACCTTTGGCTCCCATCGGTGCAACCCAGCCTGTTTTTGCCATATCCTGGCTACCGCATGGGCGAAATGCCATATCAGCCAGTTTTTGTTCCATTTCTTCCGCACGCAGTGATACGTCACGGTTTAAGCGGTAGACCATTAAATTTTTGAACCACAGCATGTTTGTTCCCCGGCTGTTAGTAAAAAGGCAGCGGGCATGATACCCAATTGGCGCGAGCCTTTCATTGCCTTTTCCTGATACGCAACATAGGCTCTGTTCATTGGGCCAGAAAATAAGGAGTGACAGGTGAGAATTGGCATTGATCTGGGTGGGACAAAAACGGAAGTAATAGCCTTGAGTGACGCGGGTGAGCAACTATTTCGCCACCGGGTGGCAACCCCACACGGTGATTACCAGGAAACATTGAATGTCATTGTTGAGTTAGTTAACCAGGCTCAGGCCCATACCGGGCAACAGGGTACTGTCGGCATTGGTATTCCGGGAACCTTGTCACCACAAACGCACCTGGTCAAAAACGCCAATTCTGTTTGGCTTAATGGGCAGCCTCTGGACCAGGATCTCACCGCAAAATTAGGGCAACCGGTTCGCCTGGCAAATGATGCCAACTGCCTTGCGGTGTCTGAAGCTGTTGATGGCGCGGCAGCGGGTGCCGGGGTGGTATTCGCAGTGATTATTGGCACCGGGTGTGGCGCCGGAATCGCCATTGGTGGGCGCTGCCATGCGGGAGGCAACGGGACTGCCGGTGAGTGGGGGCACAATCCACTGCCGTGGATGGATGACGATGAGCTACGCTACCGGAATGACGTTGCTTGCTATTGCGGGCAGCGTGGCTGCATTGAGACCTTTATCTCCGGGACAGGCTTCGCGACCGATTACCAGCGGCTGAGTGGCCACTCACTTCGTGGTAGTGATATTGTCGCCAGGGCAGCAGGTGGTGATACTCTGGCAGAGCAGGCCTTATGCCGCTATGAACAGAGGCTGGCTAAATCTCTGGCTCATGTAGTGAACCTGCTTGATCCGGATGTGATTGTGCTCGGTGGTGGGATGAGCAATGTTGACCGCTGGTACCAAACCGTGCCGGGGTTGATGAATAACTGGGTATTTGGGGGCGAATGCACCACTCCGGTTCTCAAGGCAAAACACGGTGATTCCAGTGGTGTCCGTGGCGCTGCCTGGTTATGGCCGCAGGAGAAATAAGCCCAAACCCAGGGTCAGCAAGTGTCAGTGTGAAAGTGAGCCATTACTGACACCGTTTTTGACGTGGCTTTTGGCAAAAACGGGTGTATTGCTAAAGGGTATCGCAGGTGTGAGTACAGCTGCATATTGCCTGTACTCACGCCCTGCACAGCAGTGAGCCATCACTTACTTTTGTGCGCTAGCTGTCCACAGCGAAATGTTTATCCAGCCGGCTGTACCCCAGCCCGTTCACTTTACGGACTTTTATTTGCACCGGAATACGCTCTTTCATTGCGGCTACATGGCTGATAACACCAATGATTTTTCCGCTGGCATTGAGAGTATCCAGTGCATCAAGGGCGGTATCCAGTGTTTCTGCATCCAGGGTGCCAAAGCCTTCATCAAGGAATAATGAGTCAATACGTGTTTTATGGCTAACCAGGTCAGACAACGCCAGCGCCAGCGCCAGGCTGACCAGGAAGCTTTCCCCACCTGACAATGTTCGGGTATCACGCACTGCATCGGCCTGCCAGGTGTCCACCACTTGCAATTCCAGTGCTTCGTTGTCTTTACGTTGTAACAGATAACGCCCATGTAACCGGTGCAGTTGCTGGTTAGCCAGCCACACAAGGTTATCCAGTGTCAGCCCCTGTGCAAACTTGCGGAACTTATCACCTTCTTTTGAGCCGATCATTTCATTCAACGCGCCCCAGTCGGTGACTAATTGCTGCTGTTGTTCAAGGGAGTGAAGCAGACTTTGTTGTTGTTCTCTTTGGCGGGTATCGTGCACCAGTTGCTGGCGCAATGCCCCCTGGCCGGAGGTATTCTCACGCCACTGAGTGTTAACCAGCGCCAGTTGTGCTTCCAGCTCACTCTGGGTGTTCTGCTCGCTAAGGTGCTCTGGCCGTGCCGCAATATGCGTGGCAAGCTGTTGTTTAGCCTGTTCTGCCAGTGCTGTTTGCTGTTGTACCTGTTGAGCCAGGGCGGCCAGACGGTCTGCCAGTTGCTGGCGAGTGGTGTCATCGAGCAATGCCGCCGTCATGGCTTCTGTGGATGCAAACTGGCTGGCCTGCAGGGCGTTATCCAGTGCGAGCTGGTGCTGTGCCAGTTGCTCTTTTTCTTGCTGCAACTGTTGGGTCAGCGCTTCAGACTGGCTGTGTAACGCCACCCATTCGCTGTTATGGCGTGACCAGTCCTGAATCCGCTGTTGCTGAGTCTCTTCGTCGGGTAGCGGTGTATCACTGCCATCGTCTTCCAGTGTCCGGAGGATTAGCCTGATGGCTTCGTCGTCTGTATTCAATTGTGCCAGCAAGGTTTGTTGCCGGAGGAATTGTTCACGGTGTTTTTCACGAGCAGCCAGCCAGGCTTCAACTTCACCGGGTTGCGGCCAGGGCAATTGCCATGTTGCCAGTGTTGTTTGCAGTATGAGGCGTTGTTGTTCGCACGATTGTGATAATTCGGTGACTTGCGCCCGGGTCTGATCTACCAGCGCTTGTTGCCCCAGCCATACCTGGTGTGCCTGGAGTTGAGCCTGGTAAGCGTCATTGTCGCTCAGCCACTGCGTGATATCGTCACCTGGTGCCGCCGACAGGTTCAGCGCATGGCATAATTCGGCCCATTGCTGTTGATGGTGTTCCAGTGCCTGTTCAACGCTGGCCTGCTGGCGGGTTAATTGTTCTGTTTGTGCAGCCAGTGCATCATGCTGGCCTTTTAACGTTGCACCTTCTTCTGCCAGAAGGCGCTTACGCTCTTCCAGTTCAGTTTTGCGCCGCTGGTTTTCGTCTGGTTTCAGTGCCTGGTAATGGGCAACTGCCGGGTGCTCTGTTGCTCCACATAATGGGCAGGGTTGGCCAGCCTGCAGGCGTTCCCGCTCGGCATTCAGGTTAACAATGGCGCTTTCCAGCTCACAGATCCTTGCTACGTCCTGGTACTGCTGGTTAACTTCGGCCCAGGTTTTGCGCCGTTCGGCAAGTTGTTCTCCTGCCTGTTGATAACGTTGCTGCTGTTCATTGCGTTGCTGTTGTAACTGTTGGTACTGTTGCTGAAGTGGGGCAAACTCAAACGCCAGGCGCCGGAGTTGTTCGCGTTTTGCCTGGTGTTGCTGGTGTTCTGCCAGGCGCGCAACGGTTTCGTCAGCGGTTAATGAGAGTGCCGGGTGTGCCTGTGTTGCCAGTTTTTCTTGCTGTGCCGTCAGGGTTTGCTGCAAGGCTGTAAGTTGTTTGCTGTCATCCCGATAGCGGGCAAAGCTGCTGCGCCAGCCTGCCAGTTCGTGCTGCCATTCACCCACGGCTTTGTGTTCGCTCAGCCAGTCAGTAATGGCCTGGCGTTGCTTTTGTATATAAGTGGATTTATTACGGGCTGAAAGCCATACCTGCTGGCGCACCAGGCCCGCAGTGCTCAGGCGTTGTGATAACGCAACCAGTTGCTGTTCCAGGTGGTGAACCCGTGCCATCTGGTCTGTACATGTCTGCCAGACAGGGCGTAATTTTTCGGCGGGCAGCGCGAGTGCCAGGCGTGCGCGGTCTGGTTCAGCAGCCTCAAAATCACGCTTCGCCTGGGCCAGTTTTTGCTCAAGCTGGCTGATTTGCTGCTGTTGCTGCGTTAATTGTTGCAACCACTGAACTGCAGACTGCACCTGGCGTTGTTGCGTAAGCAACTGCTGCTCCTGCTGTACCAGAGAGGAAACCTGGTTTTCCAGCTCTGCCCGTTCACCGTCCGTAAGGCACTGCACACTACTGGCTTTGGCCTGTAACTGTTCCAGTTGTTGTTTGTGTTGTTTCCATGTGTCGAAAATCAGCGCGGATATTTGCCCATAAATCTCGGTGCCGGTGAGTTCTTCCAGTAATTCTGCCCGTGCTTTTGCATCGGCATTAAGAAAAGCGGCAAATTGTCCCTGAGAGAGCAACATTGAGCGAGTGAACCGGTCATAGTCCAGCCCGGTCAGGCGGGCAATGGTTTCCAGTTTGTCTTTCACTTTATCGGCTACAATTTTGCCATCTGCGCAACGCGCCAGTTCCACTCTTGGCGCCTGGAGTTTTCCATCGGGCTGGTTGCGTGCCCGGTTCTGGCTCCAGAAGGCTCGCCAGGCAACGCCTTTGACTTCGAACTCCACTTCAGCAAGGCATTCTGCGGTATCCCTGGTCATCAGGTCGTTACTGGACTGGGAAATGGTGCTGAGACGTGGTGTCTGGTGATATAACGCCAGGCAAATGGCATCCAGTAATGTGGTTTTGCCTGCACCGGTTGGCCCGGTAATGGCAAATAAACCATTGCTGTTGAACGGCGACTGAGTAAAGTCGATTTTCCATTCACCTTTGAGTGAATTGAGGTTTTTCAACCGTAGCGTCAGAATTCTCATGAGCCAGGTTCCTCTTCCAGGCGGTGCAGGGTTTCTGCAAACAACCCGCGCAGGCGGGAAGCCTGGTTTTCATCCAGGTTTTCTTGTGCCAGACGGCGCTCAAAAACTTCGCTGGTACTGAGTTCGCTCAGGGTTTCTTTTTGTTGGTTAGCGATGATTTTTTCCCGTTGTTCGCGGCTGCGGCGCAATAACACAATTTCTACTGGTAAATCAGCGGTCAGTGCCTGTAGCTGTTTTTGCATGTCGTGGAGATACTGGTCTGTAGTGAGTTCAATATCAAGCCAGGTGACTGGCGTGGAAGGGGCATCCCGCCATGCTTCCAGTTGCTGTTTAATGCTTTCCAGTGAGCCTTTAAGCATTAACAATGGTTGGGTTACCGGCACCGGGAGTGGCGTTACGGTGCTCAGTTTACCTTCAGTGAAATCCACCATCAGAACCATTTTGGTGTTGTTGGTTTCGTCAAAACTGAGTGCAATGGGCGACCCGCAGTAGCGGATATGCTCACTACTGGTGACTTTTTGGGGGCGGTGAATATGCCCCAGCGCAATATAATCAGCTGGCGGAAATGCACTGGCAGGGAAGGCATCAAGAGTACCGATATAGATTTCGCGCACAGCATCACTTTTACTGGCTCCAACGGTTGTCAGGTGGCCGGTGGCAATAATAGGGAGTTTGCGCTCACCGCGTAATTCGCAGGCTGCCTGGTAACCTTGCTGGTAATAGTGGTGAATGGCCCCGACCAGCGCCTGTTGTTTTTGCTGACCACTTTGCCCGGACTGGCTTATCTGGATATCGCGTGGGCGCAAAAAAGGAACCGGGCAGAGTACCGCGCCGGGTTCCCCGTTGCGAAGCGGTAATAAAATGGGGGCTTCGGTATCTGATGTACTGGCAATAACCCAGGTATTGAGGTAGCCCAACAATTCACGCGATTCGTTCAGTGTGGCGACGGAGTCATGGTTGCCGCCCAGCACGACAAGTGTGCAGCCGGTTGCCTGGAGTTGAACAACAAAGCGGTAATACAATTCGCGCGCGTAACTGGGCGGTGAGCCTGTATCGAAAATATCGCCTGCTACAATGACGGCGTCAACCTGGTGCTGTTCAACCATTTCGGTTAGCCAGTTTAGAAAGGCTGCATGTTCCGGAGCACGGCTTTTGGTATAGAAATTTTGTCCCAGATGCCAGTCAGAGGTGTGAAGAATGCGCATAACCTGTCCCGGTCAGAAAGCGAAGTGGTGATTATATACATGTGACGCATTAAGTTGCAGGTGTGTTGTCGTAAGCTGCGTAGCGGATTCCAGTGAGAATATGCGTTGCTACTTGTATTGCAGCAGAAGGAAACGCTTTGTCATAAAATGATATGACAGGTCATGTAATGGTCATTTTTTTCATAAAACTGTCATAAAACTGACGCATAATGACGCCGCGTTAAATTATTGTATATATTTACAGGGCTGATTATGGCGAGACGAATTCTGGTTGTGGAAGATGAAGCACCCATTCGTGAAATGGTGTGTTTTGTGCTCGAACAAAATGGTTTTCAGGCTGTTGAGGCGGAAGATTATGACAGTGCGGTAAACCAGCTCAACGAACCCTGGCCGGATTTAATTTTACTCGACTGGATGTTGCCGGGCGGCTCCGGGATTCAGTTTATCAAGCACCTGAAACGTGAAGCGATGACGCGGGATATACCGGTAGTCATGCTGACGGCCCGCGGTGAAGAAGAGGACCGGGTCAGAGGGTTGGAAATTGGGGCAGATGATTATATTACCAAGCCGTTTTCACCCAAAGAACTGGTCGCGCGTATTAAAGCGGTGATGCGCCGTATCTCTCCTATGGCAGTAGAAGAAGTGATTGAGATTCAGGGGCTCAGCCTGGATCCGTCTTCTCACCGGGTAATGACTGGTGAGAACCCACTGGATATGGGGCCGACAGAATTTAAGTTGCTGCATTTTTTCATGACACACCCGGAACGGGTTTACAGCCGTGAACAACTCCTTAATCATGTATGGGGGACGAATGTTTACGTTGAGGACAGAACGGTAGATGTTCACATTCGCCGTTTACGTAAGGCACTGGAACTCAGTGGGCATGACCGTATGGTTCAAACCGTTCGCGGTACGGGTTATCGCTTTTCAGCCCGTTTTTAATTATCTGGATGGAGTATGACCCGTGCTTGAACGGTTGTCATGGCGAAGGCTGGTACTTGAACTGGCGCTGTGTTGCATACCTGCTTTATTGCTGGGGGCGTTCTTTGGTTATCTCCCCTGGTTTTTACTGGCGAGTGTGACAGGCCTGCTTGTCTGGCATTTTTGGAATCTGTTACGTCTTTCCTGGTGGCTATGGGTTGATCGCAGTATGACGCCACCAACAGGCTCCGGGAGTTGGGAGCCGCTGATGTATGGTATTCACCAGATGCAGATGCGCAATAAAAAGCGGCGCAAAGAGCTGGGTAACCTGATCAAGCGGTTTCGTAGTGGGGCGGAGTCATTACCAGATGCACTGGTAATGATGACAGAAGTAGGTGCCATATTTTGGTGTAATGGCCTAGCTATTCAGTTGCTTAACTTACGCTGGCCGGATGATAACGGGCAAAATATTGTTAATTTGCTGCGCTACCCGGAATTTAACCAGTACATCAAAAAACGCGATTTTGCGCGTCCTTTCAATCAGGTGTTGAACAATGGCCGCCATCTTGAATTTCGTATCATGCCTTATACCGACGGCCAGTGGCTGATGGTGGTGCGTGATGTGACTCAGATGCATCAACTTGAGGGTGCACGGCGTAACTTTTTTGCCAATGTCAGCCACGAATTGCGTACACCACTGACAGTGCTGCAGGGCTATCTCGAGATGATGCAGGACCAGCCACTGGAAGGCGTGGTGCGGGAAAAAGCATTGATTACGATGCGTGAACAAACCTCCCGCATGGAAGGTCTGGTACGCCAGTTGCTGACGTTATCTCGTATTGAAGCGGCGCCAGCGCTGAGTCTTACTGATAAAATTGATGTTCCTCTGATGTTGCGTCTGGTGGAGCGTGAAGCGCAAACCTTGAGCCAGGGGCGTCACCAGATAAGTTTTATGGTTGACCCGGCGTTACAGGTTTATGGCAGTGAAGAGCAGCTTCGTAGCGCTATGTCTAACCTGGTCTATAACGCAGTGAACCATACTCCGGAAGGGACACATATTCAGGTTAAATGGGAAAAAGTGGCTCATGGCGCGCGTTTCTCTGTGCAGGATAATGGGCCGGGGATCTCTCCTGAGCACCTGCCACGCCTGACAGAGCGTTTTTACCGGGTAGATAAAGCACGCTCTCGCCAGACCGGAGGCAGTGGTCTTGGCCTGGCAATAGTCAAACATGCGCTTACCCATCATGATGCCCGTCTGAGCATTGAGAGTGTACCAGGCAAAGGAAGCTGTTTTTCTTTTGAATTACCAGAGCGTTTGCTGGTGAGTGACAAGGTGCTGGCAGCCCAGGCCTGATTTAACTGTAAACATAACTTTCCTGCAGGCCATACTTATGGCCTGTTTTCTTTTGTCTCGCAGAATGAATGAAACAAATGCATCGTGATGGCGACTTTTTGTTCGAACTATAAGCGGTTCTTATGACGATAAAATAGCGATAATGTCTGCTTATTGGTTTGATTGCGGAATAAGCCGCTTGTTTTCGGATCGCTTCTTGCCTTTAAACGCTATAAGCGTTTTAATTGCGCCCCTGTTTGTGCATGAATGCACCAGGATTGCGTTATTAACCGGAAAACTATTCTTAATTATGGTTAATCATGAGCATATCCCGCTGTGCGTGCTGTGTTGTTGGCCATCCACATATTCTGTCTGTGGCCGCTATTCAGCATAGTCATACCCGTTACTGGTTTTCGGGGCATTCAGCGTAGTGTGTTTTCTGTCATTCAGGTTTTTCGTTTCTGCAAACAACATAACCACATCCACAGGCTACAAGTACGATATGACCCGTCAATTAACATCCCGTGACATCATCGCTTTAGGTTTTATGACCTTTGCGTTGTTTGTTGGCGCAGGGAACATTATTTTCCCTCCCATGGTCGGTTTACAGGCAGGCCCACATGTTTGGGTTGCCGCCGCTGGTTTTCTTATTACGGCAGTAGGTTTGCCAGTTCTCACTGTTATCTCGCTGGCAAAAGTCGGTGGCGGTATTGATAACCTCAGCTCCCCCATTGGCCGCCATGCAGGCCTGGTGCTGGCAACCATCTGTTATCTGGCTGTTGGGCCATTTTTTGCCACCCCCCGCACAGCAACCGTGTCATTTGAAGTAGGGATCGCTCCGCTGGCAGGCGATGGTCCCACCCCTTTACTGATTTACAGCCTGATTTATTTTGCGCTGGTGATTGGGATTTCCCTCTACCCAGGGAAGTTGCTTGATACCGTAGGCCATTTTCTGGCTCCCGTAAAAATTGGCGCATTAATTATTTTGGGTGGCGCTGCGATTTTCTGGCCTGCAGGTGGTTTGAGTGACGCAACAGAGGCATATCAGAATGCAGCGTTTTCTAATGGCTTCGTCAATGGCTACCTGACGATGGATACCCTGGGCGCTCTGGTGTTCGGTATTGTCATTGTGAATGCCGCGCGTTCCCGCGGTGTGACTGAATCACGCCTGTTAACCCGTTATACGATTTGGGCTGGTCTGATCGCTGGTGTGGGTTTGACGCTGTTGTACCTGTGCCTGTTCCGCCTGGGCTCTGACAGCAGCTCCCTGGTGCCCCAGTCTGCTAATGGTGCGGCCATTCTCCATGCTTATGTGCAACATACATTTGGTATCTATGGCAGTTTGTTACTGGCAATACTCATTTTTGTTGCCTGCATGGTAACGGCTGTAGGGTTGACCTGTGCCTGTGCTGAATTCTTTGCCCAGTATTTGCCAGTTTCATACCGCACTCTGGTGTTTATCCTTGGTCTGTTCTCCATGGTGGTATCCAACCTGGGGCTGACTCACCTGATTAAAATTTCAGTACCAGTGCTCACGGCTATCTACCCGCCTTGTATTGTGCTGGTCGTATTGAGTTTCACCCGCCCATGGTGGAGTAACCCGACGCGTATTATTGCGCCAGGCATGTTAATCAGCCTGCTCTTTGGGTTAATTGATGGTGTGAAGGCTTCACCTTTCAGCGCTATTCTGCCTGCATGGTCAACCCATTTGCCACTGGCGGAAGAAGGGCTGGCCTGGTTGATGCCAACGCTTGTGATGCTGCTTATTTCGGTTGTGTGGGATAAAGTCGCAGGTGGTGAAGTGGCATCCACCGCACACTAAACAGAATTATTTGTTTAACCACGGGGTTCTGCTCCGTGGTTTTTTATTTTGTCAGATGGTAAGAGAAACATGGAAAACGCGAACAAACTCAAACGTGGTCTGAGTACGCGTCACATCCGCTTTATGGCGCTGGGCTCGGCAATTGGTACCGGCCTGTTTTACGGCTCCGCGGATGCGATAAAAATGGCAGGCCCCAGTGTATTGCTGGCATACATTATTGGCGGTGTCGCCGCTTATATCATAATGCGTGCTTTGGGGGAAATGTCGGTACACAACCCTTCTGCAAGTTCGTTTTCGCGTTATGCCCAGGAAAATCTCGGTCCTTTAGCAGGGTATATTACTGGCTGGACCTACTGTTTTGAAATACTGATTGTCGCCATTGCGGATGTAACCGCATTCGGTATTTATATGGGCGTCTGGTTCCCGGCTGTCCCGCACTGGATCTGGGTGTTGAGTGTGGTGCTGATTATTTGCGCCATCAACCTGATGAGTGTCAAAGTGTTTGGGGAACTGGAGTTCTGGTTCTCATTCTTTAAAGTTGCCACGATTATCATCATGATTGTTGCCGGAGTCGGGATTATCCTGTGGGGCATCGGCAATGGCGGAGAACCAACCGGAGTACACAACCTGTGGAGTCATGGCGGGTTCTTCAGTAATGGCTGGCTGGGGATGATTATGTCGTTGCAAATGGTGATGTTTGCTTATGGCGGGATTGAAATCATCGGTATTACAGCAGGTGAAGCCAAAGACCCTGAGAAATCTATTCCGCGTGCTATTAACTCAGTCCCGCTGCGTATTCTGGTGTTCTATGTGGGGACGCTGTTTGTCATTATGTCCATCTACCCGTGGAATTTAGTGGGTACAGATGGCAGCCCGTTTGTTCTGACATTCCAGCATATGGGGATTACCTTTGCGGCCAGCATCCTGAACTTTGTGGTGCTGACTGCGTCACTGTCTGCCATCAATAGCGATGTTTTTGGCGTGGGGCGCATGCTGCACGGGATGGCGGAGCAGGGCAGTGCGCCTAAAATCTTCGCGAAAACATCGCGTAAAGGCATTCCCTGGGTAACGGTTATAGTGATGACCGGGGCATTGCTGGTTGCGGTGTACCTCAACTACATCATGCCGGAAAATGTGTTTCTGGTGATTGCTTCCCTTGCCACGTTCGCCACTGTATGGGTGTGGATTATGATTTTGCTGTCTCAAATAGCTTTCCGCCGCCGTTTACCCGCCAGTGAAGTTGCCGCGCTGAAGTTTAAAGTACCGGGTGGTGTAATCACTACAGTGGTTGGGCTGGTGTTCCTGGTCTTTATTATTGGTTTGATTGGTTACCATCCTGAAACCCGCATTTCGCTTTATGTCGGTATCGTCTGGATTGTTTTACTGCTGGCTGGCTGGGTGATTAAATGCCGTGCGGATAACCGCAAAGCTGTGCTTGTATCAGATAACGACTAGCTTTTTTGCTCCGGGGAGGCGTCTGGTTTCTCCCCGGGGTGAGTCTGTTTCTCTTTCCGTTTTCTCCTCCCCCGTTATCCTCCCCGAATAAAGTCGCTAATGGTGAGTTTCCTGTGTAACGATTATGGCAAGGTGGCGCAATTCCAGAGAGGGGAGAGCGATTATGTTAACAGCCTGGCACCTGCCAGTTACGCCGTTTGTCACGATTCATGATAACCATTTGGTCGTGACTTTGTGGCTCGCTGGTAATGATTTACCGCAGCGTGTTGTTATCCGTTATGAAGAAGATAACGAAGAGCTGATGATGCCGATGAAGCGGCAGAGTACGGCTCCTGCCAGGGGCGTGGTAGCCTGGCGCGGGCGAATCAGCCTTGCTCAGGGACAACCACGCCGCCGCTACAGCTTTAAACTGTTATGGGCCGACCGCCAGCAATGGTTTTCGCCACGGGGAATGGGTGCATTCCCGCCGCCGCGGCTGGAAACTTTCGCAGTTGATTACCCTGATACAGGGCCCGGCTGGGTCGCAGACCAGGTGTTTTACCAAATATTTCCCGACCGTTTTGCCCGTAGTCACCAGCGTAAGCCCGAGGCAGACCACTCTTACTGGCACCATTCAGCCGGGACTGAAACCCGGCATAAGGCCTGGCATGAACCTCTGACACACGAAGCGGGAGGATCGACATTTTATGGCGGAGATTTGGATGGCATCACTGAAAAACTGCCTTACTTGCAGAAGCTTGGAGTAACAGCCCTGTATCTTAACCCGGTGTTCACGGCCCCCAGCGTGCATAAATACGATACCCAGAATTACCGCGAGGTGGATATGGCGTTCGGTGGCAATGATGCCTTATTGCGTTTACGGCAACAAACCAGGAACAAGGGAATGCGCCTGATTCTGGATGGTGTCTTTAACCACACCGGAGATACTCACCCCTGGTTTGACCGTTACCAGCAACATTCGCAGGGAGCCTGCCACCATGCGGATTCCCCCTGGCGTGAGTGGTATCATTTTGATGAATCAGGTCAGGCGCTGAACTGGCTGGGTTACAGCAGCCTGCCCAAGCTTGATTATGGGTGTGCTGGTGTAGTGGATGAAATCTACCGGGGTGAGAACAGCGTGGTGCGCCACTGGCTACAGCCACCCTGGAATATGGATGGCTGGCGGCTGGATGTCGTACAAATGTTGGGTGAGGCGGGAGGAGCTAAAAATAACCAGCAACATATTGCTGGTATCACTCAGGCTTCCTGCGAGGTAAACCCTGAGGCATTTGTGTTTGGTGAGCACTTTGGCGATGCCCGTCAGTGGTTGCATAACGATGCTGAACACAGCGCGATGAATTACCGTGGGTTCAGCTTCCCGGTTTGGGGGTTTCTGGCTAACACGGATATTTCGTACGACCCTAATCATATTGACGCTGAAACCTGTGCAGCCTGGCTTGAGGATTACCGGGCCGGGTTATCTCACCAACAGCAGTTACGCATGTTTAACCAACTCGACAGCCACGACACAGCGCGGTTTAAAACACTGCTGGGGAAAGATGTTGCCCACCTGCCACTGGCCGTTATCTGGTTGTTTTGCTGGCCTGGCGTTCCCTGTATTTATTATGGCGATGAAGTGGGGCTCGATGGCGGCAACGACCCTATGTGTCGTAAACCCTTCCCGTGGGATAAAGCACAGCAGGACCTGGCGCTGTTAAGTCTGTACCGGCGTATTGCAACGATACGCCGAAAAAGTAAGGCTCTGCGCCATGGTGGCTGCCAGGTGGTTTTTGCGGCCGGTGACGTGCTGGTGTTTGTCCGTGTGTGGCAAAAGGAGCGAGTGCTGGTTGCCCTGAATCGTGGGGAGAAAACCACTTGTACGCTGCCTTTCTCTGCCTTGCTGGCAGAGAAAAGCTGGCATTGCCTTGAAGGAAGTGGCGTTATTGATGGCATGGCACTGGCTTTACCGGGAGTATCAGCCACTGTCTGGCAGGGTAAATAAATCAGTCAGGCCGGCTTGTTGCTTCAGGTGTGCGGAACCCAAACAGCGTGGCGTTTTATGCAGGCGTTGCCCGTGGTGTTTCACAACTGGTACGTAATACGCTCAAGGCTCGTTGTGCCCGGCGCGAGAGTGGCCATTCGGCCCGGTAGATTAACCACAGTGGGTTAACCACTTCCGGGCCCAGTTCCAACGCCTGAATTGCCTCCTGGCGCGCAAATGCCATGCGGGCAAAACGTGGTAATACAGTAAAGCCCATGCCCCGGGCGACAGGTTCAAGTATCAGGCCTATTTGGTTAATAAACCCGTTTTCTGGCAGGCTGGACACACCCGGGTTAGCCGGAAACCAGCGGCTGAGTAAACGGGTTGCCATTACATTCCCATCCGGGTGGTTAATAAAACCGAGGTTTTCAAGGTCAGGCCAGGTGTGCACACTGGCTCCTGCCGGGGCAATCAACTCCAGATATTCGTTAGCGAAGAACTCGGCATTCAGGCTGGGATGGTCGGGTTTTAACGGCACAATACCCAGTTCGAAATGGTTATTCAGTACCGCATCCAGCACTTCTTTATCCGGTGCAAAACGGTAACGAACTGTCAGATCCGGGCATTGCTGTTGTAAGTCAAGTAACAACGGATACAGCGATAATCCAATACTGCCAGGGCTTATCACACTGATTTCCCCCTGGTCATCATCCCGGGCGGCAAGGCTCGCGTTCAGGCGTTTTTCAGCACCACATATTTCGTCGTAAAAGCGCAACAGTACATGGCCTGCTGGCGTTAATTCAACATGCCGGGAGTGGCGAATGATCAGTTGGCCATACTCGGCCTCCAGTTGTTTAACGTGTTGGCTGACAGCCGACTGTGTCAGTAACAGGCTGTCAGCCGCCCGGGTGAAGTTTCCCCGTTTTGCCAGTGCAGCAAATGAACGTAACCATTGTGGATTAACCATTACGAACTCTTATAGAAACCATTAGTTGTTGGTGGTTCTTATTATAGTTTTGAGAGCGTAGGCTTGTGGAATACAAATTGAGGAGAATTGATATGAACCAAACTTATCCACGCGCCTTTTCGCATATCGGGTTGTCGGTGACCGACCTGGACGCCGCCGTGAAGTTTTACACCGAAGTGATGGGGTGGTACCTGATTATGCAACCCACCACAATCACGGAAGATGACAGCGCTATTGGCGTAATGTGCAGCGATGTCTTTGGTGCCGGCTGGTCCTCTTTCCGTATCGCTCATCTCTCTACCGGTGACCGGGTTGGTGTTGAAATCTTTGAATTTAACGCTGCAGAAAAGCCGGAAAATAACTTTGAATACTGGAAAACGGGTGTATTCCATTTCTGCGTGCAGGACCCGGATGTGGAAGGGCTGGCCGCTAAAATCGTTGCTGCTGGTGGTAAACAGCGCATGCCTGTGCGTGAGTATTACCCGGGTGAGAAACCATACCGTATGGTGTATATGGAAGATCCCTTCGGCAATATTATTGAAATATATAGCCACAGCTATGAGCTGACCTATTCAGCCGGGGCTTACCAGTAAGTAACAGGACAATGACTTAAGGGGAAAATGCAACAGGTACCTGACAAACTGGCTGTTAAATACCAGTTCTCAGGTGCCTGATGCCATCAATTCTGGTAGTTATAAATCCCGGCGGCCAGAACCAGCTGGCTGGCAACTTCACGGGCTTTTTCCGGCCCTTGTAATAAATCAATAATCTTCAGGGCAAAATCTATTGCAGTGCCCGGCCCCTGGCTGGTGAGTAAATTTACGCGCGGATCCCATACCACGCGCTTTTCCTGCCATTGTTCTTCAGGGATCCGGTCTTTCAGACCGGGAAAACCCGTCATGTTTGCGATGGGGAAAATCTCATGAGGAACCAGTACTGTGCCTGCGGCAGCGCAGATAGCCGCAACAATGCGCCCGGACAGGTGAAACTGGCGTACTGTTTCCACTAATAACGGGCTGTCGCGGAAACATTCTGCCCCAGCAAGACCTCCCGGCAGGACAATAACATCATAGGGATTGTCTGCTACCGTAACCAGCGGCGCATCGGCCAGTAATTTTACACCCCGGGAACAGGTAATAACTAAATCACCATCCGTAGCGACACTCGCGGTAGTGACCGCAACGCCACCACGCACCAGCAGGTCAATAGTAGTGACAGCTTCGGTTTCTTCAGTTCCAGGAGCCAGGCATATCAGTGCCGAGGCGCTCATAATCGTTCTCCTTACGTTTGATTTGTTCATAAAGTTGGCTGTTTTGCGGCAGAGAAAGGCCGTGAGCTCGCCCGCGTTGCAGCAGGTAGCCGGTGATATAATCAATCTCTGTATGGCGCTGAATACGGACATCCTGCAGCATGGAGGAGATATTTTCGGCAGTATTGTCGATAACCTGGTTTACATAACTTACCAGGTTTTCCTGCGAAATATGCAACCCTTCGCGCTCCATAACCAGAGCCACTTCGCTGCAAATAGCATTGATATGCTCAGGGAAGGCTTTCAAACCGCCATTAGGGCAGTCATACAACGCAGTCAGTGGGTTGATTACGCAATTGACGGTAAGTTTCCGCCAGCAGGCTGCCCGAATAGTGTCATGCCATGCGACATCTGGTAAAACTGCCTGCAGGACATCGGCCATTTCACTCCAGGCTTCCCCTTGTTTATTGCCGGGGCCAATATGTGTGGTGCCGCTGGCGACATGAATCACCTGGTTGCCTTCCCGACGGGCAGCATGCGTGGTGACACCCATTAATAAAGGGTTTTGTAACTGTCTTAGCTCTTCCTGCGTACCCATGCCATTATGAATAAGCAGAATAGGGCAGGTTGGTCGCAAATGCGATGCCAGGCTTTTGACCGCGTTGGAGACTTGCCATGCTTTAAGCGTTACCAACAGGAGATCGCACTGAGCAAGCTGGCTGAGGGAATTTGCCTGAACACGGTGCTGAACTTTGCTTCCATCCAGGTTAACCAGGTTGAATACGAAAGTGTCTTGTGGCACACGCAGCCACCCCTGAACCTGATGCCCCTGGGATAATAAAGCCGACAGCCAAACCTGACCTAACGCGCCACACCCCAGTACAGTAATGTTCATTTCCCCTCCTGGCAGGTTTTCTCGTCATACATCATGTCGCCCTTTATGGCCGCATGAACACCGGATCCTGACAGGTTTATCCTGTATCAAGAACAGTTCAAAGCACATGATATGATTATATACCTGAAAATGTTCATGTTGCAGCGAATCGCTATGTCTCACCATCCCCTGTTGGTATGCTTTTGCTGGTAAAAGCGTCTGTCAGTGGTAATAAGGGCATTGTCCAGCGGCTTAGTACTGCCTGTGGGTTGTTTTGTGCGTTTCACTGGGTATCATGCTGGCAACAGAAGAAAGGGGAGAAGAATCATGCCGTCATTCGATATTGTTTCAGAAGTGGAAGTTCAGGAAGTACGCAATGCGGTGGAAAACGCCACCCGCGAACTGGCAACGCGCTTTGACTTTCGTAACGTAACAGCCAGTTTTGAATTCAATGACAAAAATAACACCATCAAAGTTGAGAGTGAGTCTGATTTTCAGGTGAGCCAGTTGGTAGATATTTTACGCGCCAAACTGCTTAAACGCGGTATTGAAGGCAGCTCACTCGAAGTGCCAGAAACTATTGAGCACAGCGGTAAAACCTGGAGTGTTGAGGCCAGCCTGAAGCAGGGGATTGACACGGCGCTGGCAAAAAAAATCGTTAAATTGATTAAAGACAGTAAGCTGAAAGTCCAGGCACAGATTCAGGGTGAACAAGTAAGGGTTACTGGAAAATCTCGTGATGACTTACAGTCAGTTATGGCGCTGGTGCGTGGTGGCAATCTTGGGCAACCATTCCAGTTCAATAACTTCCGTGACTGATAACCCAGTGGGCTGTGCTGTATCACAGCCCACTTAAATTAACCTGGCATCAGGCGCTTTTCACCAGTGATTCAATTTCCACCCGGTTAGTGACTTTGCTGTCAATCTTCACATAGGCACTGCGCTCTTCACTGACTATCAGTGCGTCTTTCACACCTTCTTTCGCCAGCAGTCGCGCTTTCAGTACATCGTCATCAATCGCGTAGTCTGGTAGTTCAATACGCAGGCTACTGACGTAAGGCGGTTCTTTCATTGTGGTGCTGAGTAATAACCACAATACAGCCACTAACGCGCCCCCCAGAAAGACGGTTTGTGAATCAAAGTGCCCGTCCAGCCAGCCACCTAACGTGCCGCCCAGCGCAACTCCCAGAAACTGGCTGGTGGAGTAAACGCCCATCGCAGTGCCTTTGTAACCAGCAGGCGACTCTTTACTGATAAGTGATGGCAGAATGGCCTCCATCAGGTTAAAGGCGAGGAAAAACAACTGCACCCCGATAACCCGTTCCCAGAACCCTTCACCCGCACCCCATAATACGATTTCGGCAACCACCAGGGTTGCCACACAACCCACGAAGACACGCTTCATTTTACGCTTCACTTCGGCATAGATGATAAAGGGTACTACGCCGATGAAAGCGATAAGCATGGTTCCAAGGTAGAGTTTCCAGTGCTGGGAAGCGGGGAAACCAACGGATTCCAGCTCGCCAGGCAGGGCGACAAACGTGGACATCAGCAAAATATGCAGGCACATAATGCCGGCATTAAGTTTTAGCAGGCTGGGATTAGCCAGCACCTGTTTAAAACACCCGCGCACCATACCTGATTCGCGGTTCAGTACGTGGTCTTTGCTGCCAGGCACAACCAGTAAGGTAATAAGAATCCCCAGGCTTGCCAGCAGGGCAATCATCCAGAACAGGCCATTGAGGCCTATCCGGTGGGTTACAATCGGCCCGGCAACCATGGCAATAGCGAAAGTAATGCCAAAGCTGACACCAATAAACGCCATGGCTTTGGTGCGGTTTTGTTCCCGTGTCAGGTCAGACAGTAAGGCCATTACCGCGGCGGCAATCGCACCTGAACCTTGTAATGCACGGCCCAGAATGACGCCCCAAATGGAGTGTGTGGTGGCGGCAATAACACTGCCGACGACAAAGATAGCCAACCCACCAACAATTAACGGTTTACGGCCAATGCGGTCTGAAAGCAATCCAAAAGGAATTTGAAACACGGCCTGAGCCAGACCATAAATACCGATAGCAAGACCTATCAGCGCTTCATTAGCACCTTGCAGAGCCATACCCCATGTTGTCAAAACCGGCAATACCATAAACATGCCCAGCATACGCAGGGAAAATACTGTACCCAGCCCCCAGGTTGCCCGCAATTCAAGCGGTGTCATTTTGTTATCGTTCATTGTTACCTCTGAAGAAAAGCCGGGCATAGTGTAGAGCGGGGTGTCCGGTGGGGTAAATGCCAGCTTGTTTAGCAAATATTACAAAGATGATCACGTAAGGTGTGGCTGATGCTGCAAATGATACGAGTAATATGAATAAAAAAAGGTGCCAGGGGCACCTTCAGATTGTAGAAAAAGAAGGAAAAAGCGTGGTTTTTCCTTCTTTTTAGTTAGCAGCCGAAAATCAATAAATTGATTTTCCTGGTTTTTTATTGGGTGACATCCTCTCGTTCTGTGCGGACATGAGGTTTGTCATCAGACTCAAGGTGCCAGGGGCACCTTTTGTGTTGAAGCTGGAAAATTACCAGACATAAGTCAGCAGGCTGTGGGAGTCCGGAACCATAAAGTCCACCGACATCATCACGCTGAGTGAGGTAATTGCGACAATGGAAAACACAAACAGTTTGCGCGCCCAGACTTTGTCGTTTTCGGTTTTATAACCTGATAACGCCATCCCAAGCCACCACACACTGACTGCCGCGGCAACCACCAGATATTTGTACCCGGCATAACCACCTAAAGAGAGCATTAACGTTGCCACCATAAACGCAATGATATACAGCGTAATATGGTTTTTTGCGACGGAAATGCCTTTTACTACAGGCAACACCGGAATGTTTGCTGCCTGGTAATCTTTAAAGCGGAAAATCGCAATGGCATAAGAGTGCGGCATTTGCCACAGGCTGAAAATAGCCAGCAGGATAAATGCACCAGTGTCAAACTCGTTAGTCACAGCACAGTAACCGATAACTGGTGGAGCCGCGCCAGACAGGCTGCCAATCAAGGTTCCGTAAACTGAATGGCGTTTCATATACAGGCTGTAAATGCCTACATAGACAACGAATCCCATTACCGCCAGCCACATAGCCAGCGGATTAGCGCCAAAGAACAGCATCATGAAGCCAGCAATACCCAGCAAACTGCCGTAAACCAACGCCACTTCCGGAGAAATGAGGCCTGTGACCATTACGCGATTTTTAGTGCGTTCCATCTTAGGGTCGATGTCACGGTCAATCACGTTGTTGAACACACAACCTGAGGCAACCACCAGGCTTACACCCAGCAGCGTAAAGCCAAACAAGGGATAATCAATATTCCCTTTTGCGGCCAGTAAAAAGCCTCCGATCACGGATATCAAGTTCCCGAAAATAATGCCGGGCTTGGTAACTTGCAGGTATTGCTTAATCATTTTAGCCGCTCTTAGTCCAGCATCATGTTGTGGTTAAGGTTCCACATAATCCAAATCGAGCCCACCACCAGAATGGCGATAATCAGCACGGTAAAGACAAAGGCAACCAGGTTCCAGCGCTCTTCTGAAGAGGTGTTCATATGCAGGAAGCACACCAGATGAACCAGTAACTGCACCACTGCGGTAACAATGACAACACCAATCAGCGCACCATGAGAGGCCGCGCCGGTCATCACCATCCAGAAGGGGATAACGGTCAGAATAACGGACAGAATAAACCCGGTCAGGTAGGTTCCTACGCTGCCGTGATGAGCGCCGCTGTTATCAGTTGAATGACTCATTACATTGCCCCCATCAGATAGACAACCGAGAATACACAAATCCACACGATATCCAGGAAGTGCCAGAACAGACTCAGGCACATGATACGTGTACGGTTAGCACTGGTCAGCCCACGACGAGAAATGTGGAACATCATGACCGCCATCCAGATTAGGCCAGAGGTGACGTGCAGACCATGAGTACCTACCAGCGTGAAGAACGCGGATAAGAAGCCACTGCGCTGCGGGCCAAAGCCTTCGGCAATCAGGTGGTGGAATTCATAGAGTTCCATCCCGATAAAGCCGGCACCAAACAAGAAGGTCAGCACAAGCCAGGACATAACCTGGCTTTTGTTGCCTTTGTTCATGGCAATGACAGCAAAGCCATAGGTAATAGAACTGAACAACAGCAGGAAAGTTTCAACCAGCACAAACGGCAGTTCGAAAATGTCTTTCCCGGACGGGCCGCCTGCGGTGTTGTTTACCAGCACTGCATAGGTGGCAAACAGGCACGAGAACAGAATGCAGTCGCTCATCAGGTAGATCCAGAAGCCGAACACTTTATTCGGCCCTGCATCGTGGTGCCCATGGTCATGGGCTTTTGAGTGAGTCAGAGTATCAGTTGACATTTTTCAGCCCTGCTTTGTTGAGTTCATCGAAATGCTGTTCTTCCAGTTTTTCGATCTCGGCAACCGGTACGTAGTAATCCACGTCTTCATCGAAGCTCTTCGCAATCCAGGTGACAATCATTCCAGCAAAGCCAACAATTGCCAGCCACCAGATATGCCAGATCATGGCAAAACCAAACACAGTTGCAAATGCTGCGATAACGATGCCCGCACCGCTGTTTCTCGGCATATGAATCTCTTCATAATGCGCAGGTTTTTTGTATGCTTCGCCTTTCTCTTTCAGTTCCCAGAATGCATCACGCTCATGAACGTGTGGCACATGGGCAAAGTTATAGAACGGAGCCGGAGATGAAGTTGACCACTCCAGTGTACGTCCACCCCACGGGTCACCCGTCAGATCGCGGTTTTGCTCACGGTCACGGATAGAAACATAGAACTGAGTCAACTGGCACAGGATACCCATAGCAATCAGTGCAGCACCGCCCGCCGCAACCATCAGCAACGGATGGAATGCCGGGTCGATATGCTGGCTCAGACGGCGGGTCATCCCCATAAAGCCCAGTGCGTACAGCGGCATAAAGGCGACAAAGAAGCCAATAATCCAGAACCAGAAAGCACGTTTACCCCATTTCTCATTCAGGGTAAAACCAAAGGCTTTAGGCCACCAGTAAGTCATACCCGCGAAGCACCCAAATACCACACCACCGATTATAACGTTATGGAAGTGAGCAATCAGGAACAGGCTGTTATGCAGAACGAAGTCAGCACCAGGTACCGCCAGCAGAACCCCGGTCATACCACCAACAGAGAAGGTGACAATAAACCCAATGGTCCACAGCATTGCGGAGTTAAAGGTGATACGTCCCTGATACATGGTGAACAGCCAGTTGAAGATCTTAACCCCTGTCGGGATTGCGATAATCATTGTGGTGATACCAAAGAAGGCGTTCACGTTCGCGCCACTACCCATGGTAAAGAAGTGGTGCAGCCAGACCATAAAGGAAAGCAGGGTGATACACACGGTCGCCCACACCATGGAGGTGTAACCGAACATGCGCTTTTTCGCAAAGGTGGCGGTCACTTCGGAGAAGACCCCGAACACCGGCAGCACCAGAATGTACACTTCCGGGTGGCCCCATGCCCAAATCAGGTTGACGTACATCATCATGTTGCCGCCCATATCATTAGTAAAGAAATGGGTGCCCAGATAACGATCCAGCGTCAACAGCGCGATAGTCGCAGTCAGAATTGGGAAGGAAATGACAATCAGTACGTTGGTGCACAAAGATGCCCAGGTAAAGATAGGCATTTTGAACATATCCATGCCCGGTGCGCGCATTTTCAGGATAGTCACGAAGAAGTTAATCCCGGTAAGCGTGGTACCAATACCGGAGAGCTGCAAGCTCCATATCCAGTAATCGACCCCAACGCCTGGACTATACTCGCTTCCAGATAGTGGCGGATAAGCCAGCCAGCCAGTTTGTGCAAATTCACCTACGCCCAGTGACAGGTTAACCAACACCACACCCACAACAGTGAACCAGAAACTCAGGTTGTTAAGGAATGGGAAGGCGACGTCACGTGCGCCGATTTGCAATGGCACAACCAGGTTCATCAGACCAACAACGAAAGGCATTGCCACGAAGAAGATCATAATTACACCGTGTGCGGTGAAAATCTGATCGTAGTGGTGAGGCGGCAGGAAGCCGGCTTCGCCTGCAGAAGCGAGTGCCTGTTGGCTGCGCATCATGATGGCATCAGCAAAACCACGCAACAGCATGACAATTGCCATAATGATGTACATCACGCCCAGTTTTTTGTGGTCGACGGACGTGAACCACTCTTTCCACAAATAGGTCCACTTACCGAAGTAAGTGATGGCGGCGACTATTGCCAGACCACCGATAATAATGGCTGCGACCGTAACCATGATAATGGGTTCATGGTAAGGGACTGCATCCAGTGAAAGTTTTCCGAACATCGTATTTATTCCTCGGCGCCCTTGTGAGAGGTTTCCGTGTCGCCCATATCCATGCCCTGCATGCCTTCATGATGCATCACTGCACCTTCAGCTTGCGTTGCCATGTGCTTACCGTGGGACATGTACTGATTAACCACATCGGCAAACAAATTAGGTTTCACGCTGGAGAAGTACTCGACACTGTTGTATTCGCTGGGTTGTGCCAGCTTTTTGTATGCTGCCATGTCATCCATTGTCAGCGATGACTGTTTAACTTTGGCAACCCACTGGTCGAAACCGGCTTCGTCAGGCGTCGCAATCGCTTTAAATTTCATCCCGGAGAACCCCTTACCGCTGTAGCTGGCAGAGATACCATCGTAAATACCGGGTTCATCGGCGATCAGGTTCAGTTTGGTTTGCATGCCTGGCATGGTATACAACTGGCTGCCCAAACGTGGAATAAAGAACGAGTTCATCACGTCTTCAGAGGTAAGCTTGAATTCAACAGGGCGATGTGCCGGGAAGGCAATCTCGTTGACTGTCGCAATACCTTGTTCCGGATAGATAAAAAACCATTTCCAGTTCATTGAGATAACCTCAATTTTCAGCGGTTTCTGGTCGCTGGCAATTGGGCGGCTGGGCTCAAGTGAATGGGTGGTTTTCCAGGTCAGTACGGCAAGGAAAAGGATGATAAGAATAGGGATAGTCCAAACGACAGCCTCAATCTTATTTGAGTGCGCCCAATTGGGCGTGTACTTAGCATCCTTGTTTGATGCCCGATATTTCCAGGCAAAGCCAATTGCCATAGCGATGGCAGGAATAACGACAATCAACATCAGCCCGAGGGCTGTCAGTATCAGTGAACGTTGTTCCAGGCCAATCTGTCCTTTAGGGTTGAGAAGTGCCGAGTCACAGCCACTGAGTAATACAGTGGCTGTAACTAATGACAGCATTCCCAGACTTTTATTGTATTTCCTGAGTCTCATTTAACGACCTCAATTCCACGGGATCTGGTGGCGCTTAAAGTGTGCTGGCATTTTACGGGATGGTTACATTACTGTAAACATGATTGGCTTAGTGTCAGCAAGGTGTTACCGGGTTCTGCTGTTCGTGTCACATATGTTGCTGAATATGACAAAAACAGTAAAAGGCGGCTAAGTGGCACCTGTTATAACCTAAACAGATCATGCGCCTGTTGCTGTAAGGGTAAATGGTATAACCAATTAAAAAAATAAACAACTAATTAACATTTAAAAGACAAGTTACAGACATTAAGAAAACTTAATATTAAAGAAAAATTAGCTGAATCGATAAAATGTAAATATAAAAAAAGCGTAGAACATTAATTTATTTCTGTCGATTCAGCACAAATTAGCAATATAGTTTTGTAGGGAATTGGTGCAAAAATAAACATATTTGTTACTTCACGTAATTATATGCTGAAATAATACCAGCCCGTTAATCATTTGAATTGATATTGAGTTTTAAATAAGGGCTGACTTACGCAGTGCCATTGCATCCAGAATGGCCCCCCCACACAACCCGGTAGCCATCAGAATTGCTCCCCATTCAGTGATATGTGCACCAGGTAAGAAAACCAGGTAACCATAAGCCTGGAACCCCAGTAACGCTAATCCGCACAATAACACCAGACAACCCAGTAGCAGCGCTTTAAGGGCAACGGCATACGCGACAGGGAAAAACTCTCGCGGAAGAAACTGTTCGGTTTGTTGTGTGTGTTCGAGTGTCTTCTTGCACACCAGCAGCAGTGCGATGCCAGGTAAAGCAGCAAAAATGGAAAAAAGATAAAACGTTGGCCAGTTGTACAGTTCAACAAACCAGCCCGCCAGTGGGCCGACATAAACGCGACCAACAGCGGAAAGCGCGGAGAGCAGGGCAAATTGTGTGGCCGAGAATGACTTGTTACACAGGCTCATGAGCAGAGCGACAAAAGCAGATGTGCCCATTCCACCACATAAGTTTTCAAAAAAAACTGCAGCACCCATGGTGTAGATATGCTTATCAGTGACAGACAGTAGCCAGTAACCGGCATTAGAAGCACCTTGCAGGATACCGAAAATGAGCAGCGCGCGGAACAAAGTCAGTCTCTGCATCAGTACCCCGCCCAGCAAAGCACCAACAATAGTGGCGAATAAGCCAAGGGTTTTATTCACCAGCCCCACATCACCTGCATCAAACCCCACACCCCGAATCAAAAAAGTAGTGGTCAGGCTCATGGCGAATGCGTCACCCAGCTTGTAGAGCACAATTAACAGCAAAATAAGCCAGGCGTTGTTACGGCCAAAAAAGTCTTTCAGTGGGTGTAAAACAGCTTGCTCAAGCGAACGGGGAACCGGGATGGCATCCAGTGGTTCTGGTGCCAGCAGTGTGGCGATAATGCAAGGAACCAGGAGTGCAGCCATCAACCAGTACATGGCATGCCAGCCGAGCCATTTGTCTGCCAGCCATAGGGCCAGGCCGCCAGATACCAGCATTGCCAGGCGGTAACCCAGCACACTGATAGCCGCGCCAGTACCGCGTTCATCAGCCGGGAGCACATCGGTTTTCCACGCATCAAACACAATATCTTGTGAGGCGGAACAAAAAGCAATTAAGACCGCAAGTGCCGCCATCCAGCGTAACTGGCTCTCTGGGTCCAGAAACCCCATGGCGGCGATACCGAGAACCAGAAAAACCTGGGTAATAACCAGCCAGCCTCGCCTGCGCCCTAAAAATGGGGGAGTATAGCGGTCCATCACGGGGGACCAGAGAAACTTGAATACATAAGCCTGACCGACCAAAGAGAAAAAACCGATGGTCTTAAGATCAATACCTTCAACCGTCATCCAGGCCTGAAGTGTACCTGAGGTGAGTGCGAGTGGCAGTCCTGAAGCAAACCCCAGAATTAACAGAATTGCAGACCGGGGCTGTTGAAATATCCGTAAATATTGCGTGGGCATGGCTTACTCATCAGCCAGTTTGCCGCGGCAAACTGGCTGTAATAGATGATTAGTATTAGCGAGCGTTCTGTTTGATGAACTCATTAATGCTGGTGTCTTGTGACATATCAGAGATGGTGTCGCTCAACACGGAGTTAACTGCATTCGCAATATTCTTGTTGCTGGCCTGCAACGCGCCTTCAACAGAATAGTTGGAACGGTAGGTACGGGTCATCTTATTGCCGTTCTTCGCGGTAGCAATGATAGAGACATCGGCTGAGGTGGCAATTTTATAACGCAGGTTGCCCTGTGAGACATCGGCATACAGCTTGTTGACGATGATTTGCAGGTCAACTGCGCCGTTCGGACCAACCATGTAGCCACGGGCGGTCATTTGTTTTTCCAGCACTTCCTGAAGCAGGAAACGCAGGTCTCGGGAGGCTGTCAGCGTGACAAGCTGGTTATCACGGTTGATTCGAGCCAGCGCATGATCCGGACGTTGGTCTGCGCCATTAATGCTGATGGTGATACCCATCAGGCTGGGATCCTGGGAAGGCAATGTAATTTTCGGGGTAACATCAATGGTGGTGGGCGGCGTGGCGCAGCCTGCGAGGACAAACATCACCATTAACGGGAAAAAGAGTTTTTTTAACATGATTATCTCTCAAGTACCATTTTCTATCCAAAAAAGTCCCCGCCATCATAACATTGCTGGTGACAGGGGGAAGCAGGCAGCAGGGAAAATTGTTTTATCTGCTGCTTCGGCCTTTTTCCCTGTAATAAGGAAGAAAAAACCAGCGGTTCGCGCACCAGAACCCCGGCTATTAGACCTGTTGTCTGCATTCAGAGCAATCAGACTCGAGGGAAAATTTTATTGCCATATGCTTCGCTAACAGGTAAAAGCGGCTAACATTTAAAGGGACGGGCAACCTGTTGTTGTCGGGGGAGAACTTACTATGATGCGCGCACAGATTGAAGCGAAGTTACAGGCGGCGTTTGACCCTGTGTTTATTGATATTATTGATGAAAGTTATCGCCATAATGTGCCTGCAGGCTCAGAAAGTCACTTTAAGGTTGTGCTTGTCAGCGATAAGTTTTCCGCTGAGCGCATGTTAGCGCGCCACCGCCAGGTCTATACAGTGCTGGCCGAAGAACTTGCCGGGCAGGTGCATGCACTGGCATTGCATACTTACTCTGCTTCAGAGTGGGAGAATTTGCAGGACACTGTTTTACCTTCTCCTCCTTGTCGTGGGGCGGGTACACTGGCCTGACAGGGTTGTTGTCAATAATGGCGGTTATCCGGTATGGTGATAATCGGCTATCAGCAAACGGCCTGCAGGCCGTTTGTTTTTGTTGGGTCTTTGCAGCTATTAACAGCGGAACAGGTATTTTCTCTTTGCCTGGGCTCAGTGGCTTGAAATCAATGAATTGATTTTCTTTATTTGCGCAGCCCGATGGCAGACCTGGTTTGTTAACCGGGCTGTTAGCTGTTGTCAGTCAGAACGGCCATAAGGCCGTTTTCTTTTGCCTGTTTACCGGAGGAATTCGGGTAAACAGGTGGATGGATGTCGAGAATGTGAATCGGTGCGGTTATCCGTTAGTTGCGGTTCTCGACTCCCTCAGATGATGCCGCTATAATGCTGCGTCTTAATTTTTGGAATGTATTCGGGATGATTCTGGTGACAGGGAGTGCGTTCTGGATACAGAAACCATCCCGGTTCTGTGAAGCGAAATACATTAGGGCTTCCAGAGTTGACCGAGCACTGTGATTTTTTGAGGTAACAAGATGCAAGTTTCAGTAGAAACCACTCAGGGCCTTGGCCGCCGTGTAACTATCACTATCGCTGCGGATAACATCGAGAATGCGGTGAAGAGCGAGCTGGTCAACGTGGCTAAAAAAGTCCGTATTGACGGCTTCCGTAAAGGAAAAGTACCGATGAATATCGTTGCTCAGCGTTATGGCGCATCAGTGCGTCAGGACGTACTGGGTGACCTGATGAGCCGCAACTTTGTTGATGCTATCATCAAAGAAAAAATTAACCCGGCTGGCGCACCGAACTATGTTCCGGGCGAATACAAACTGGGCGAAGACTTCACTTACTCTGTTGAATTTGAAGTGTACCCGGAAGTCGAATTACAGGGTATTGAAACAATCGAAGTTGAAAAACCGGTTGTTGAAGTGACTGAAGCTGATGTAGACGCCATGCTGGAAACCCTGCGTAAACAGCAGGCTACCTGGAAAGACAAAGATGGTGAAGTGGCCGCTGAAGACCGCGTAACTGTTGATTTCTCTGGTTCTGTTGACGGCGAAGAGTTTGAAGGCGGTAAAGCGTCTGATTTCGTTCTGGCGATGGGCCAGGGCCGTATGATCCCGGGCTTTGAAGAAGCGCTGGTTGGTCATAAAGCGGGTGAAGAGTTCACTATTGATGTGACTTTCCCGGAAGAGTACCACGCTGAAAACCTGAAAGGTAAAGCAGCGAAATTCGCTATCAACCTGAAAAAAGTTGAAGAGCGCGAACTGCCGGAAATGACCCCGGAATTCATCAAACGTTTCGGCGTTGACGATGGTTCTGTCGAAGGTCTGCGTGCTGAAGTGCGTAAAAACATGGAACGCGAACTGAAAGGTGCGGTGCGTAACCGCATTAAGTCTCAGGCAATTGATGGCCTGGTTAAAGCGAATGAAATTGAGGTGCCTGCCGCACTGATCGACAGCGAAATCGATGTACTGCGTCGCCAGGCTGCTCAGCGTTTCGGTGGTAACGAAAAACAAGCGCTGGAACTGCCGCGTGAACTGTTTGAAGAACAAGCTAAACGCCGTGTTGTTGTTGGCCTGCTGTTGGGCGAAGTGATTCGCAGCAACGAGCTGAAAGCTGATGAAGACCGTGTTAAGGCGCTGATCGAAGAAATGGCTTCTGCTTACGAAGATCCGTCTGAAGTGATCGAGTTCTACGGTAAAAACAAAGAGTTGATGGAAAATATGCGTAACGTTGCGCTGGAAGAGCAGGCTGTTGAAACTGTTCTGGCAAAAGCCAAAGTTAGCGACAAAGCTGTTTCCTTCAATGAATTGATGAACCAGCAGGCGTAATACTGCCGGTACCTCTCTGTCAGTATTAAAGCCCGTCTCCGGTTGGTGGCGGGCTTTTTTTTGTCAGTGCGAAACGTGCGTAATCCTGTTTTCAGTGGTAGCGTAACGCTGAAAGATTGTTATGCTTGAAAATAAATGGGGCTGGCCCCATCTCTTGTGGGTAACTGTTGGAATACTGGTTGATAATCCGTCTGTAACAAACCTTTGGGGCGCCGGGCATAGTTATACCTGGTAAGCTCAGGTAAAATCAGTACGACCTGTCAGTTCTAACAACGATAAAGGAGACGGAAAATGTCATACAGTGGCGAAAAAGAACAATTTGCACCCCATATGGCGTTGGTGCCGATGGTTGTGGAACAAACCTCACGCGGTGAACGTTCTTACGATATTTATTCCCGTCTGCTTAAGGAGCGAGTTATCTTCCTGACGGGTCAGGTTGAAGACCACATGGCGAACCTGATTGTGGCGCAGATGTTGTTCCTCGAAGCAGAAAACCCGGAAAAAGACATTTACTTGTATATTAACTCTCCAGGCGGTGTGATTACCGCGGGTATGTCTATTTACGACACCATGAAATTTATTAAACCTGATGTCAGTACCATTTGTATGGGCCAGGCAGCTTCAATGGGCGCATTTTTGCTGACAGCAGGTACTAAGGGTAAGCGTTTCTGCCTGCCAAACTCCAGAGTCATGATCCACCAACCGCTGGGCGGTTATCAGGGGCAGGCAACGGATATCGAAATTCATGCCCGTGAAATCCTGAAAGTTAAAGCGCGGATGAATGAACTAATGGCAGAGCATACAGGCAAACCGCTGGAGGAAATTGAGCGTGATACTGAGCGCGATCGTTTCCTCTCTGCACCAGAAGCGGTAGAGTACGGTTTAGTTGACTCAATATTAACTCACCGTAATTAACGCCCAGGAGTGGCTGAGCCGCTATACTGTAATAAGTTTCTGGTGGCCCAGCCCGTGTAGCCAGCTGCGCCTGAGAGTGGCAACTGCGTCGTCGTGTGCGGCATAAAGTAACAGAAAAGAGGTTTTACTGATGACAGATAAGCGCAAAGACGGTTCAGGCAAATTGCTGTACTGCTCTTTTTGCGGCAAAAGCCAGCATGAAGTGCGTAAGCTGATTGCCGGGCCGTCAGTGTATATCTGCGATGAGTGCGTCGATTTATGTAACGACATTATTCGCGAAGAAATTAAAGAAGTGGCCCCGCATCGCGAGCGTAGTGCGCTGCCAACTCCCCATGAAATTCGCAGCCACCTTGACGATTACGTCATAGGCCAGGAACCGGCTAAAAAGGTGCTGTCCGTAGCGGTCTACAACCACTATAAGCGTCTGCGTAACGGCGATACCAGCAATGGTGTTGAACTGGGTAAAAGTAACATTTTGCTTATCGGGCCTACCGGGAGTGGTAAGACGCTGCTGGCTGAGACGCTGGCACGTTTGTTGGATGTTCCCTTCACCATGGCGGATGCAACCACACTGACCGAAGCCGGTTATGTGGGTGAAGACGTTGAGAATATTATCCAGAAATTGCTACAAAAATGTGATTACGATGTGCAGAAAGCGCAGCGTGGCATAGTTTACATCGATGAAATCGACAAGATTTCACGTAAGTCTGATAACCCGTCCATCACCCGTGATGTGTCAGGTGAAGGTGTGCAGCAGGCGTTGCTAAAACTGATTGAAGGTACGGTTGCAGCGGTTCCCCCTCAGGGCGGGCGCAAGCATCCGCAACAGGAGTTTTTGCAGGTTGATACCTCAAAGATTCTGTTTATCTGTGGCGGTGCATTTGCGGGTCTGGATAAAGTTATTGCCAATCGTGTTGAAACAGGTTCTGGCATTGGGTTTGGCGCGACGGTAAAAGGTAAGTCACAGAAAGCCAGTGAAAGCCAGCTGTTGGGGCAGGTTGAGCCAGAAGATTTGATCAAGTTTGGTTTGATCCCGGAGTTCATCGGTCGTCTGCCAGTTGTCGCAACTTTGAGCGAGTTGAGTGAAGAGGCGTTGATCCAAATCCTCAAAGAGCCAAAAAATGCGCTGACTAAACAATACCAGGCGTTGTTTAACCTGGAAGGTGTTGAGCTGGAATTCCGTGATGATGCGCTTGATGCTATTGCCAGAAAAGCAATGCAGCGTAAAACGGGTGCCCGTGGCCTGCGTTCTATTGTTGAAGCTGCTCTGCTTGATACTATGTATGACTTGCCATCTATGGATGATGTCGAGAAAGTGGTTATCGATGAATCTGTTATTTCGGGGCAGTCTGAACCGATGCTGATTTATGGCAAGCCAGAAGCACAACAGGCATCTGGCGAATAATTAATCATTCGTCAACAAGCAGTTACCAAAAAATGGGGGATTTAATCCCCCATTTATTTTTCGTGCCCGCCTGCCGTTGAATGTCCGGGAATTATCCCCATATACTGTTTTACTTGTTGGTGATGCCGTGAAGAGGGTTCACGAGCGCCTCATCACCTGGCGGAAACAATCGCCTGTATCATGGTGGTATGAACAGGTTAAAACTAAGAGAGAGCTCTATGAATCCTGAGCGTTCTGAACGCATAGAAATCCCCGTGTTGCCATTGCGCGATGTGGTGGTCTATCCGCATATGGTTATTCCGTTATTTGTCGGACGGGAAAAGTCTATCCGCTGCCTGGAAGCGGCGATGGATAACGACAAGAAAATCATGCTGGTGGCGCAGAAAGAGGCCTCGACGGATGAGCCTGGTATAAACGACCTTTTCACTGTCGGCACTGTGGCTTCTATTCTGCAGATGCTCAAACTGCCGGATGGTACGGTAAAAGTGCTGGTCGAAGGCTTACAGCGCGCACGGATCACGACACTCTCGGATAACGGCGAGCATTTCATTGCTCAGGCTGAATACCTTGAGTCTCCGGTGATTGAAGAGCGTGAACAAGAAGTCCTGGTTCGTACCGCCATTAATCAGTTTGAAGGCTATATCAAGCTGAATAAAAAAATCCCGCCGGAAGTGCTGACTTCACTGAACAGCATTGATGACCCGGCGCGTCTGGCTGACACCATAGCTGCGCACATGCCATTGAAACTGGCAGATAAGCAGTCCGTGCTTGAGATGTCTGATGTTAACGAACGTCTCGAATATCTGATGGCGATGATGGAATCGGAAATTGACCTGTTGCAGGTTGAGAAACGTATCCGTAACCGCGTCAAAAAGCAGATGGAGAAAAGCCAGCGCGAGTACTATCTGAATGAGCAAATGAAAGCTATTCAGAAAGAACTTGGCGAAATGGATGACGCACCGGATGAAAGCGAAGCGCTGAAACGCAAAATTGAAGCGGCGAAAATGCCGAAAGAAGCGCGTGAAAAAGCGGAAGCTGAGCTGCAAAAACTGAAAATGATGTCGCCGATGTCTGCGGAAGCGACAGTGGTTCGCGGTTACATTGACTGGATGGTTCAGGTTCCGTGGAATTCTCGCAGCAAAGTGAAAAAAGATTTGCGCCAGGCTCAGGAAATTCTGGATACCGATCACTATGGTCTGGAACGGGTGAAAGACCGTATTCTCGAGTATCTTGCTGTTCAGAGCCGCGTGAACAAAATTAAGGGGCCAATCCTTTGTCTGGTTGGGCCGCCAGGGGTAGGTAAAACCTCTCTGGGGCAGTCCATTGCCAAAGCCACCGGGCGTAAATATGTGCGTATGGCATTGGGCGGGGTGCGCGACGAAGCCGAGATTCGTGGGCATCGCCGGACATACATTGGTTCAATGCCAGGCAAGTTGATTCAGAAAATGGCGAAAGTGGGGGTAAAAAATCCGCTGTTCCTGTTGGATGAAATCGACAAAATGTCTTCTGACATGCGCGGTGATCCGGCTTCAGCATTGCTGGAAGTTCTGGATCCGGAACAGAATATCGCATTCAACGACCATTACCTGGAAGTGGATTACGATCTGTCTGATGTGATGTTTGTTGCGACATCCAACTCCATGAATATTCCGGCCCCGTTGCTGGATCGTATGGAAGTGATTCGTCTTTCTGGTTACACCGAAGATGAAAAACTGAATATTGCCAAACAACACCTGTTACCGAAACAGGTTGAGCGTAACGCACTGAAGAAAACTGAAATCAAGGTTGATGACAGTGCGATTGTCGGCATTATCCGCTATTACACCCGTGAAGCAGGCGTGCGTGGGCTGGAGCGCGAAATCTCCAAACTGTGCCGCAAAGCAGTGAAACAACTGCTGCTGGATAAGTCATTGAAGAAAATTGAAATCAATGGCGATAACCTGAAGGATTTTCTTGGGGTTCAGCGTTTTGACTACGGGCGTGCTGATAACGAGAACCGTGTCGGTCAGGTAACGGGGCTGGCATGGACCGAAGTTGGTGGTGACTTACTGACTATTGAAACTGCATGTGTTCCGGGTAAAGGCAAGCTGACCTATACCGGTTCGCTGGGTGAAGTGATGCAGGAGTCTATTCAGGCTGCCTTAACTGTCGTGCGTGCACGGGCTGAAAAGCTGGGTATCAACAGCGATTTCTATGAAAAACGTGATATCCATGTGCATGTGCCTGAAGGTGCGACACCAAAAGATGGTCCAAGTGCGGGCATCGCGATGTGTACAGCGCTGGTATCCTGCCTGACAGGTAACCCGGTTCGTGCTGATGTCGCTATGACCGGGGAAATCACCTTGCGTGGGCTGGTGCTGCCTATTGGTGGGCTGAAAGAGAAGTTACTGGCGGCTCACCGTGGTGGTATTAAAACGGTGCTTATCCCGGATGAGAATAAACGCGATTTGGAAGAGATTCCGGATAACATTCTGGCTGATTTGGATATTCATCCAGTGAAGCGCATTGAGGAAGTTCTGTCTCTGGCTTTGCAAAACTCACCGTTTGGAATGGAAGTCGTTAGCGCAAAATAGTGACCTGACGCAAAGAGTGCCTGGAAAAACAGGGCTGGCAGGTGAATTGTCACTTGCCAGCTTTTTTTTGCCTGGCTACTTTAGGACGCTGGCTGGGGATATGTCTTTCTCCTGACCAAATAAACATCGGGTTGGGAGTTGTAAGGGCATGGCAGGCCTGATATAACTGCTTCGCGGTCGTACTTTGAAGGATTCAGGTGCGATACAAAAAAAATAAACAGAGGAAGAGAAGAGTGAATAAATCTCAACTGATCGACAAAATTGCCGCAAATGCTGATATTTCCAAGGCTGCGGCTGGACGTGCATTAGACGCTTTGATTGCTTCCGTTACTGAATCCCTGCAGTCCGGGGACGACGTAGCACTGGTAGGTTTTGGTACTTTTGCCGTTCGTGAACGCGCAGCCCGCACGGGTCGTAACCCACAAACGGGTGAAGAAATTACCATTGCTGCTGCAAAAGTTCCGGGTTTCCGTGCAGGTAAAGCGCTGAAAGACGCGGTTAACTGATTAGCACCCCCGTCAGGGCGGGGCGCTGGCAAGTAAACAGCTTAAGGGCGCATCTAAGATGTGCCTTTTTTCTTTTCTGTATGACTTTCTGTGTTATACGGGCTGACAACTGCCCCGGTTTCTTTCACAATACGCTTTCGCGTGTAACGGCTTTGGGAAACTTACCCATGTACAACATGCCATTACACCAGGTTTTGTCACATTACAGCGGAGTGTTGTTACACCATGATGGACACGTTACGTGCGGCATCCAGCAATGTCGTACTCAAGATCATTCTGGGGGCAATTATCCTGTCATTCGTTTTGACTGGGGTAAGCAGCTACCTAATTGGCGGTAACAACGATTTTGCCGCAAAAGTTAACGGGCAGAAGATTGACCGTGCACAGTTTGAAAATGCAGTTGTTGCTCAACGCAGCAGCTTGCAGCAACGGCTGGGAGACCAGTATTCCGTGCTGGCTTCGAATGAAGGCTATATGCAGGAAATGCGTCAACAGGTTCTGCAGCGCCTGATTGATGAAGCATTGATTGACCAGTATGCAAAACATCTCGGTCTGAGTATCAGCGATGACCAGATTAAACAGAATATTTTTAACTCCCAGGCTTTCCAGGTAGACGGTAAATTTGATAACAATCGCTTTAATACCGTGCTGGCAAATGCCCGCTATACGCCAGAACGCTACGCAGAGAGCCTGCGCCACCAGCTTACGACTCAGCAGTTGATTGATGCGGTAGAAGGCACTGGGTTCGTTTTGCCTGGTGAAGTAAACCGGCTGGCTGCACTGGTTTCCCAAAAACGAGTTGTGCGTGAAGCTACCATCGATGTTAAAGCGCTGGCAGATAAACAGACTGCGCCAGAGGATGCAGTTAAAGCATATTACGGCCAGCACCAGTCACTTTACCTGGTACCAGAGCAATTCCGCGTCAGTTATATCAAGCTGGATGCTGCGGATATGAAAACTAACGTGACAGATGCCGATATCCAGGCCTATTACGATGAACACCGTGATGAGTTTACTCAACCACAGCGCGATCGCTACAGTGTGATTCAGACCAAAACGGAGAAAGATGCGCAGGACGTGTTGGATGCACTGAAAAATGGCGCTGATTTTGCCGCTCTGGCGAAAGAAAAATCCACAGATATTATTTCTGCCCGTAAGGGTGGCGACATGGGCTGGCTGGAGCCATCAACCACGCCGGATGAGCTGAAAAATGCCGGGCTGACTAAAAAAGGCCAGTTATCAGGTGTTATCAAATCTTCTGTCGGCTTCCTGGTCGCTCGTCTCGATGACATTCAGCCGGCTGTGGTTAAACCGCTCGCAGATGTGCGTGACTCAATCACGGCAAAAGTGAAAGGTGAAAAAGCGCTGGATGCCTATTATGCATTGCAACAGAAAGTCAGTGATGCGGCCAGCAACGACAACCAGTCTTTGGACGCGGCAGAACAGGTTGCTGGTGTTAAAGCGGTAGAAACCGGTTGGTTCTCACAAGATTCTGTTCCGGCTGAACTGAACTTTAAACCCGTTACCGATGCTATCTTTAACGGTGGCTTACTGGGGCAGGATGGTGCGCCGGGTAGTAACTCTGACATCATCACTGTAGATGGCGACCGTGCGTTTGTTGTGCGTATTGCACAACACAAAGCTGAAAGCACGAAACCGCTGTCAGAGGTGCATGACCAGGTTGTTGCTGCGGTGAAAATGCAGAAAGCCAATGAGCAGGCTCGTATTGAGGCCAGCAAGCTGCTCACTGAGTTAAAAGCCGGTAAAGGCGATGATGCCATGAAAGCGGCGGGCCTTAAATTTGGCGAAAAGCAAACTCTGACGCGCAGTGGTCAGGACCCGGTAACACGCGCTGCCTTTGAACTACCGTTACCAGCGAAAGGTCAGTCTGTGTACGGTACCAGTAATGATTTGCAGGGTAATGTGCTTATTATTGCTCTGGATGCTGTTGAAGCTGGAGACATGCCTGAGGCGCAAAAAGCAGCAATGGCAAACCAGGTTGCCAGCAACAATGCGCAAATTGCGCTGGAATCGCTGCTCAATACTTTGCGTAAGGAAGCGAAAATCAAAGTCAGTGATGTTGTGCAACAACAGCAATAACATGCCTGCTCGCATTCTTTTGCAATAAGATGCAACACACAAGGGCCGCTTTCGCGGCCCTTTCCATTCCTGTAATTCACCGTTTGTGCTGCTGTTTGGTTCGGTTTACTGTTCCCGGGCTGTTAAAACACAAGGAGAAACGGCATGAAGACCAGTTTTAAATCTGCGGCTTTCGTTCTGGCTTTGGGTATGGGTGTTGGGATAGCGCCAACCTGGGCACAGCCTGAGCCACCTGTTCAGGCTGCGGTCAGCACAGCAGAAAAAGTCAGTATTAACCAGGCCAGCGCACAGGAATTAGCCAGTGCCATGAGTGGTATTGGCCTGAAGAAAGCACAGGCGATTGTTGAGTGGCGTGAGCAGTACGGTGCTTTTTCCTCCGTTGACGAACTGAGTGATGTACCAGGTATTGGCCATTCACTGGTTGAACGGAATATCGATCGCATCACATTGTGAATGTTGCATAACTGTTAATTTTTGCCACAATAAGGAGGTCATACCAGTTGGTGTGGCCTCCTTACCTCATAACAACATAAAGGCATACAGGCTATGGTTATGCAGACTGAAATCACTGTTCGCGGGTTCCATTTGGATGTTTACCAGCATGTGAATAATGCACGTTACTTAGAATTCCTTGAAGAAGCCCGTTGGGCCGCACTGGAAGAAGAAGAAAGCTTTCGCTGGATGAGTGCACAAAATATTGCCTTTGTCGTAGTCAATATCAATATCAATTACCGGCGCCCAGCCTTGCTGGGGGAACGTTTACTGGTGACCAGTAAACTGCAACAACTCAATGGGAAAAGTGGTGTACTAAGCCAGGTTATTACACTTCAGCCTGGGGGCGAGGTGGTGGCGGATGCGCTGATTACATTTGTTTGTGTCGATTTGAAAAGCCAGAAAGCATTGCCAGTTGAAGGGGAATTAAAAGAAAAACTGATGCAGATGATTGGCTGAATTGCACTGGCATGCACCAGCATGCCAGTAGCTGTGCTGGTTTAACGCAGGCCTGTTTTTTGCTTCATTGCCGCCATGACAGCGGTTTTATCGGCCAGGTAGTGTTTCAGGCCATTGGCTCGCAGGTTACAGGCTGCGCATTCGCCGCAACCATCGCCTTTAATGCCGTTATAGCAGGTCAGCGTTTCGGTGCGAATCAAATCGAGTTTTCCCCAGTAATCAGCCAGGGCCCAGGTTTGTGCTTTATCTATCCACATCAGTGGCGTTTCAAAGCGAATTTCACAGGCCATGCCGAGGTTAACGGCGTGGTTCAGCGCTTTCACGAATTCGTCGCGGCAATCCGGGTAACCGGAGAAGTCAGTCTCACATACACCGGTAATTACTGCTTCAGCTTTTACCTGCCAGGCATAAATAGCGGCCAGGGTTAAAAACAGAATATTACGCCCGGGGACAAAGGTATTAGGGATGCCACTGGCATTTGGGTCGTAATCCGGCACCGGAATGCTGTCCCGTGTCAGGCTGCTTACCGCCAGTTCATTCAGCAAACCAACATCCAGCACTTTGTGTGCTCTCGCACCCAGTTTCAGTGCCAGTTCACGGGCAATATCAATTTCAGCCCGGTGGCGCTGCCCATAATCAAATGTGACGCAGTGCACTTCGTCATACTGGTGTAGTGCCTGAATCAGGCAAGTAGTGGAGTCCTGCCCACCACTGAACACAACAACAGCACGTTTCATAGTAAACCTTGTAATAAGTAAAAACAGATAGGGTATGGTAACGCGCCTGCCGCTGGCTCACCAGCTTCATGATAAGGAAGGTGCGGGTTTGTGTAAAAATGAAACCCGCACCATGCTGACTACTGGTTTTTCGTGGGTGTGACCAGGCTTGCATCAGCACGATGGAAGCCGGCAGTCTGTTACTTCAATAAGGCCTGTAAAGCCAGGCGGGCTTCGCTAAGATTGCCAATGTTGGCCGCAACCCATTCAGGGTTGTAGTAACTTTCCAGATAACGCTCGCCGCTATCGCACAGTAAGGTAACAATTGAACCGGTTTGCCCGGCATCACGCATTTGTGCCGCGAGGCTCAGTACTCCCCACATATTAGTACCTGTGGATGCGCCCACTTTGCGGCCCAGAATGGTTTCAAGCCATTGCATGGCGACAATTGTGGCGCAATCTGGCACACGCATCATGTCGTCAATCACACCGGGAATAAACGATGGTTCCACACGCGGGCGGCCAATCCCTTCAATGCGGCTTCCGGTCTCACTCCGGCGCTGGTTGTCGCCATCCTGCCAGTAGTTCAGGAACACTGAGTTTTCCGGGTCGACAACCATCAGGCGGGTTTGATGCCCCTGGTGACGCAGATAACGCCCAATGGTTGCAGATGTTCCACCAGTGCCCGCGCTCATGACGATGTACTCCGGTTCAGAATAGGGTTCGCTTGCCATTTGGCGGAAAATACTGTCGGCAATATTATTGTTACCACGCCAGTCTGTTGCCCGCTCGGCATAGGTAAACTGGTCCATATAATGGCCGTTAAGCTCGCGGGCCAGTGTTTCTGAGGCATCATAAATCTGGCAGGGGCTGTCAACAAAATGGCAACGACCACCATAGAACGTAATCTGTTCAATTTTACGTTTGGCCGTGCAGGCAGGCATGACGGCAATAAAAGGCAGGCCAAGCAAACGGGCAAAGTAGGCTTCCGAAACTGCGGTGGATCCCGAAGAGGCTTCGATTATCGTGGTGCCTTCTTTTATCCAGCCATTGCATAACCCGTACAAAAACAGTGAACGTGCCAGCCGGTGCTTCAGACTGCCTGTGGGGTGTGTGCTTTCATCTTTGAGATAAATATGGATTCCCGGAAATGCAGGAAGTGTCAGGCGAATTAAATGTGTATCAGCGGAACGCTGGTAATCGGCGTTAATTTCACGAATGGCGTGTGTTACCCAGTTATTCATGGCTCTGGCCCGTTTGTCAATTTGTGCTCAGCGTACCGCAACCTGGAGAAAAAAAAGTTGCTATTTTCTCTGCCATATTCAGTATTGAGAGAAAATATTTCTCTTTGAGGTGGGTATGCTAGATAAAACGGACTGTCGTTTGTTGGCGCTACTGCAGGAAGATTGCACATACTCTTTGCAGGCGCTGGCGGATGCCGTTAATCTGACCACCACCCCCTGCTGGAAACGGCTGAAACGCCTTGAGGATGAAGGATATATTCTGGGTAAAGTGGCGTTGCTGAACCCGGAGCTTCTCGGGCTGAATCTCACGGCATTTGTGCTGATAAAAACACAGAATCACAGCAGCGAATGGTATAACCAGTTTGTCAATGTTGTTTCTGCAATGACTGAAGTGCTGGGGTTTTGGCGCATGGCGGGTGAATACGATTACTTGTTGCGTGTTCAGGTGGCGGATATGAAGCGGTTTGATGATTTTTATAAGCGTTTAGTCAACAATGTGCCTGGACTGAGCGATGTCACTTCGAGTTTTGCCATGGAACAGATAAAATACACCACATCATTGCCACTGTAGGCACTCGTTCACTATTTGAACCATTTCATTCAACAAACTGGCTCGTGTAAGGCCAGTTTCAGGACTCGTTGCTGTGCGATTATTTGCTCAACTTCATTGGTACTTCCGCCGGGAATGGCGCCGTTATTTGGGTGCGGTAACGTTACTCATTGTGATTGCAATTTTGCAACTTGCCCCGCCTAAGCTGGTGGGGATTATTGTCGATGGTGTCACACTGGAACATTTCACTCTCAGCAAATTACTGCTGTGGATTGGGGTAATGGCCGTTATCGCTGTCGTGGTGTACTTGCTGCGTTATGTCTGGCGGGTGCTGTTATTTGGCGCATCTTACCGGCTTGCGGTTGAGCTACGCGCGGATTTTTACCGGCAACTGAGCCGCCAGAGCCCGGCATTTTACCTGCGCCACCGTACCGGTGATCTGATGGCCCGGGCAACCAATGATGTTGACCGGGTGGTGTTTGCCGCTGGCGAAGGGGTACTGACCCTGGTTGATTCTCTGGTGATGGGCTGCGCCGTGCTGGTAGTGATGTGTACCCAGATTAGCTGGCAACTGACATTGCTGGCGTTGTTACCAATGCCTGTTATGGCGCTGGTTATCAAGCGCTATGGTGACCAGTTGCACCAACGCTTCAAACTGGCTCAGGCCGCTTTTTCCTCCCTCAATGATCGGACGCAAGAAAGTCTGACCAGTATCCGCATGATTAAAGCTTTCGGTCTCGAAGACCGCCAGTCTGCCTTATTTGCTGAAGATGCCCGGGATACCGGTGAGAAAAATATGCGTGTCGCTACGGTGGATGCCCGTTTTGATCCAACCATTTATGTCGCTATTGCAACGGCGAATATGCTCGCTATTGGCGGGGGAGCATGGATGGTCAGCCAGGGAATGTTGACGCTTGGGCAACTGACAAGTTTTGCGATGTACCTTGGGCTGATGATTTGGCCGATGCTGGCGCTTGCCTGGATGTTCAACATTGTGGAACGTGGCAGTGCTGCCTACAGCCGTATTCGTGATTTACTGGCGGAAAAACCGGTTGTGGAAGATGGCATGCAGGTACTACCCGAAGGGCCGGGAACACTGGTTTGCCAGATCAATAGTTTTACCTGGCCGGGGAGTCAGCACCCACAACTTCATCAGGTTGATTTTACCCTGGCACCCGGGAAGATTCTCGGTTTATGTGGCCCTACAGGTGGCGGAAAAAGCACGCTGTTGTCGCTGGTACAACGCCACTTTGACACAGATGACGGTGATATCTCATTTCATGGTATGCCATTACGGCAGTTGCAGCTTAACAGTTGGCATCAACGGCTGGCAGTCGTCAATCAGACACCTTTTTTATTCTCTGACACGGTGGCAAACAATATCGCGCTTGGCAAACCCGGTGCCAGCCAGGCTGAAATTGAAGCTGTTGCAAAACTGGCCAGTGTGCATGACGATATTCTGCGCCTGCCTCAAGGTTATGAAACGGAAGTGGGTGAACGTGGGGTGATGCTCTCCGGTGGGCAAAAACAGCGTATATCTATTGCACGCGCACTTTTACTCAATGCTGAAATACTCATCCTTGATGATGCGTTATCTGCGGTTGATGGCAGAACCGAGCAGCAAATTCTGCATAACCTGAGGCAATGGGGCGCAGGGCACACATTGATTATCAGCGCCCACCGCTTGTCGGCGTTAACGGAAGCCAGTGAAATACTGGTTCTTCAACAAGGGAATGTGGCGCAACGCGGCCACCACTCTGAACTGGCGAATCAGCAAGGCTGGTATCGTGATATGTACCGTTACCAACAACTGGAAGCCGCCCTGGACGAAGAGGATGAAACCGGGGAGCAGGCTCATGCGTAACCCATCTCAACCTGCATTATGGCCGACACTAAAACGTCTTCTGGCCTATGGCTCTCCCTGGCGTAAATCTATCATCAAAGCGGTGATTATGCTGTGGGTGGCTTCGGCGGCGGAAGTGAGTGGCCCGGCCTTAATCAGTTACTTTATTGACCACCTGGTTGCGGAAAAACAACTGCCGCTGGCGATGATCGGCGGGCTGGCCGCCGCTTATATCCTGTTGCAGGGGCTGGCCGCATTGCTGCATTACACTCAGGCTTTGTTGTTTAACGAGGCGGCTGTGGGGGTTGTGCAACAATTGCGTACTGATGTAATGGATGCAGCGTTGCGCCAGCCAGTGAGTGCATTTGACACCCAACCTGTCGGTCAACTGATCTCCCGTGTGACAAATGATACCGAGGTTATCCGCGATTTGTATGTCACCGTGGTAGCAACTGTGTTGCGCAGCGCTGCATTAATTGGTGCGATGCTGGTGGCGATGTTCTCATTAAACTGGCGTATGGCGCTGGTGGCTATCGTTATTTTCCCTGCCGTTCTGGTGGTTATGCTGATTTACCAACGCCTGAGTACGCCAATTGTCCGGCGGGTACGCAGTTACCTCGCGGATATCAATGACGGTTTTAATGAAGCGGTTAATGGCATGGGGGTTATCCAGCAATTTCGCCAGCAGATGCGCTTTGGTAAAAAACTGGCGGATGCCAGTGAAGCACACTATGACGCGCGTATGCAAACCCTGAAACTGGAAGGCTTTCTGCTACGCCCTCTATTGAGCCTGTTCTCAGCACTAATTTTATGTGGGCTGTTGTTTCAGTTCGGGTATGCCGGTAATGGCGCAATTGAAGTCGGGGTGCTGTACGCCTTTATCAGCTATCTGGGGCGTTTGAATGAGCCTTTGATTCAGTTAACAACCCAGCAGTCGATGCTGCAGCAGGCGGTTGTAGCAGGGGAACGCGTATTTGAGTTAATGGACTGCCAACAACAGCACTATGGCCCGGATAACCAACCACTGGCATCCGGGCGTATTGATGTCTCTGAACTCTCTTTTGCCTATCGCGATGGTCAGAATGTGCTGCGTGATATTAACCTGCAGGCACCAGCGAAAAGCTTTATCGCTCTGGTTGGGCACACGGGCAGTGGCAAGAGCACACTGGCAAATTTATTGATGGGTTATTACCCGTGGTCACAAGGGGAGATACGCCTTGATGGCCGTCCGTTAGAAAGCCTGAGCCATAGTGTCCTGCGCAAAGGTGTGGCGATGGTGCAGCAAGATCCGGTGGTGATGGCTGAATCGCTATATATGAATGTGACACTGGGGCGGGATATCAGTGAAGAGCGTGTCTGGCAGGCGCTGGAGACCGTGCAACTGGCTGACCTTGTGCGCTCAATGCCTGAAGGTATTCATACCCAATTAGGTGAGCAGGGCAATACGTTGTCGGTCGGGCAAAAACAGTTGCTGGCACTTGCCCGGGTACTGGTTGATACCCCGGAAATACTTATTCTGGATGAAGCGACTGCCAATATTGATTCAGGCACCGAGCAGGCGATAGGACATGCACTCAGTGCCTTACGCCAGCGAACCACTCTGGTCGTAATTGCTCACCGGCTTTCCACCATTACCCAGGCTGATACTATTCTGGTGTTGCACCGTGGGCAGGCAGTTGAGAGTGGCCGGCATGAGGCACTCCTGGCGAAGCGTGGGCGTTACTGGCAAATGTATCAGTTACAGTTGGCTGGTGAAGAATTAGCCTCCAGCAGCTATGAAGAGTCTGCTGTTATGTAATGCACCATTATCTGGCGAACATTTAACCCATTGCACTATTGGTGCAGTGTTTTTTATAAAAACGCACCAAAAAGGTGCGTTTTTATTTTTCAGGAATGTTCCTGGCGACAACATTGTTTCCGGTCTTTTCAGTTAACCCGCCTCTCACCTCATTAAGACGCTGAAAGTTGCTGATTTATACTTTTGGCACGTTGATTGCTTAGTAATCCCTGTTCGCTGCGGCACTTACCGATTTCTTACTGGAGGGGATTTATGAAGCTGGTTACCGTGGTAATTAAACCATTCAAACTGGAAGACGTCCGTGAAGCGCTTTCATCTATTGGCATTCAGGGGCTGACAGTGACCGAAGTGAAAGGCTTTGGTCGCCAGAAAGGGCACGCCGAGTTGTACCGCGGAGCAGAATACAGCGTTAACTTTCTCCCAAAAGTGAAAATTGACGTAGCCATTGCTGACGATCAACTCGACGAAGTTATTGATGTAATTAGTAAAGCTGCCTACACAGGCAAAATTGGCGACGGCAAAATTTTCGTTGCTGAATTACAACGTGTCATTCGTATTCGTACGGGCGAAGCCGACGAAGCGGCCCTCTGATTCCTGGCAATGGTGAAAGGGATGGATAAAATGAGTAAATTTGGCATTAAACTTGGCCTCGGGGCGCTGGCATTGTTGCCATCACTTGCAATGGCTGCACCAGCAGTAGTTGATAAAGCCGATAACGCTTTTATGATGATTTGCACCGCACTGGTGCTGTTCATGTCGATTCCTGGGATTGCGTTATTTTACGGTGGACTGATTCGTTCCAAGAACGTGCTGTCCATGCTGACTCAGGTTTCTGTAACTTTCGCGCTGGTGTGCGTGTTGTGGGTGGTCTATGGCTATACCCTGGCATTCAGCACTGGTAACAATTTCTTCGGTAGCTTTGACTGGACCATGCTGAAAGGCATCAAAATTACCGATCTGATGGGTACTTTCTATCAGTACATCCATGTTTCCTTCCAGGGCTCCTTCGCGTGTATCACCGTTGGCCTGATTGTTGGTGCCCTGGCTGAACGTATTCGTTTCTCTGCAGTGCTGATCTTCGTTGTTGTGTGGATGACCCTGTCTTATGTGCCGATTGCGCATATGGTCTGGGGCGGCGGTCTGCTGGCAACCCATGGAGCGCTGGATTTCGCTGGCGGTACAGTGGTGCATATTAACGCAGCAGTTGCTGGCCTGGTGGGTGCCTATATGATGGGCAAACGCGTTGGCTTCGGCAAAGAAGCGTTCAAACCGCATAACCTGCCAATGGTATTTACTGGTACCGCGATTCTGTATGTTGGCTGGTTCGGCTTCAATGCGGGTTCAGCAAGTGCGGCGAATGAAATCGCTGGTCTGGCTTTCCTTAATACCGTTGTTGCAACTGCTGCGGCTATCCTTGCCTGGGTATTTGGTGAGTGGGCGATTCGTGGTAAACCGTCTCTGCTGGGCTCTTGTTCTGGTGCTATCGCGGGTCTGGTTGCGGTAACGCCTGCTTGTGGTTATATCGGTGTTGGTGGTGCGCTTATCGTTGGTATCGCGGCGGGCATTGCTGGCCTGTGGGGGGTTACTGCACTGAAACGCTGGTTGCGTGTTGATGACCCGTGTGATGTGTTCGGCGTTCACGGTGTTTGCGGTATCGTAGGTTGTATCCTGACCGGTATCTTCGCATCCTCTTCACTGGGTGGTGTTGGTTTCGCAGAGGGTGTCACTATGGGCCATCAACTCATGGTTCAACTGGAAAGCGTGCTGATTACCATTGTCTGGTCTGGCGTTGTTGCCTTCATTGGTTACAAAATTGCCGATATGACTGTTGGCCTGCGTGTTCCGGAAGATCAGGAACGTGAAGGTCTGGATGTTAACAGCCACGGTGAAAATGCTTACAACGCATAATCCCGCTGGTTGCTGAGTGCCTGGTGTAATAGCCAGGCATAAAAAAGAGAGACAGTTGTCTCTCCGATTGATGACAAAGTCCTGGTCATAAGGCCAGGACTTTAATCTAATAAGGCCAGTATATTTTTGAACCGCCCGACTCGCTCAGAAAACCTCCTTGCAGTAGTAGCCGTTTGAAATCACCATTCTCGACGAACGTATTTCAGAACCACTTCTGCTGTGGTGCGTAACATCGGTGCCACTTTCTTTGCTTTATCCGTAGTGCAAAGCACCTTTATAACCTTGATTACCGTCCCCCAACATAATGGTTACCAGCATTCTCGGGCAGCAGTGGCGACTTGTGCGCCGCACCATGAAATGGTTATTCATTCTCCGTCAGGGAGTGGCATTTACCTGGAGAAAACTAGGTTTGAACCAGATAGTGTTATCACTCTACTACGGGAAACGGGGTAATTAGACAATTGTAATAGCAGAAAAAACACGCACCTTTGTCCTTGTTTGTGCTTGAGTGGGGCAGGTAAATCCGTTATGTTTCGAAGTTACTCAAGGTCATTGACCTGTGGTGACCAACACCACTTCCAGAAATATTTCTCTGTACGCAGAACCATGTGCCGGGAGGTATATTATCGTTATTATCCAGTCGGTTGCGGTGTTCTGATGTCTCTGATTAAGTTTTTTTCAGGCTCAATCTTTAGTGAGTTGCTGGAGCATGGCCGGGAACTGGAGAAGGCGATTACCAGAAATGATGAGAGCCTGCTCGCCTGTTCAACCCCTGAACTGGAACGGTATTTTGACACACCGCCTGCCTCACTCCCCCGGCAAAATGGCTTTCCCCTGGCAATTGTAATGTTTCTCCTGTTGATGGCGTTTGCTTTCAATGTGCTGGTTTTTTTGAGTAACTTTACCCATTTGACCCCGGCAGAACATGCCCTGAGTTTTTTTGTGCCAGCAATTGTGATGCTGGTAACCTCCCTGGTATGTGTATCGCTTGCCTCAAGGGGGTATGTGGCGGGTATTACATGTTTGAGTTGGTTATTTGTGGTCTTAGTGGTACTAACGGTGGGGCAAGGAGTACGAGGCCTGTTCTGGGGTGGTGGCGGGCAGTGGGCAGTTTGTCTTGCATTCGTGGCATTGTGTGCGGCGCGCTGGATATTCAATTGCCAGGCATTTGTGCTGTTCATCCTGTATTGCCGAACACGGCGCATGGCTACCCTGGTGCGCCAACTACGCCAGCATTAAACAGGTGTTGAACTCAGGGTGATACGGAGATAGCGGCCTGAGTTCATTTTATGCCAGCCCACAAACTCTCATTTGTGGGCTATTCGAACAGGTTAACCCCGCTGGCGCATAACGCCTTCCTGCACTGTTGAAGCCACCAAAACCCCATCCTGCGTATAAAACTCGCCGCGTACAAAACCTCTGGCACTGGATGCTGAAGTGCTTTCCACGCTGTAGAGCAACCACTCGTTAAAGCTGAAAGGGCGGTGGAACCACATAGAGTGATCAATAGTGGCAACCTGCATCCCGTGTTCCAGAAACCCTATTCCGTGCGGCTGTAAAGCTGTGGGCAGAAAGTTAAAGTCAGATGCATAACCCAGTAAGTACTGGTGAATGCGTAAATCGTCCGGCATTGTGCCATTCGCCCGCATCCAGACCTGGCGTTCAGGTTTATCCACATGGCCTTTTAAAGGGTTATGGAACACGACCGGGCGGATCTCCAGCGGTTTATCGCTTAAAAATTTTTCTTTAGCCAGTGGAGGGAGCATATGCTCAAACAGTTTGGCAATATCCGTTTCGGATTTAAGTGACTCCGGTTTCGGGGCTTCTGGCATGGTTTTCTGGTGTTCAAAACCAGGCTCAGGTGCCTGAAATGATGCTGTCATATAAAAGATTGGCTTGCCATTTTGAATGGCGGACACGCGCCTGGCACTAAAGCTGTTGCCATCACGCAGTACTTCGACATCATAAATAATGGCTTTCTTGCTGTCTCCGGGGCGCAGAAAATAGCTGTGAAAGGAGTGCACCAGGCGTTCTGCGGGAACCGTTTCTTTTGCTGCATACAGCGCCTGCCCAACGACCTGGCCGCCAAATACCTGGCGCAGGCCAAGGTCTTCACTTTGCCCACGAAACAGGCCTTCTTCAATTTTTTCAAGATTTAACAGGGCTAACAAATTATTTAACGCCTGACTCATAGTACACCCTCTGGCTGCGGAGTTTTTAGTCGGTGTGTGTAGTGACCATATGGCCTGATGCGCGGTTTTGCGACACAACCAGCGTACCGGTACTTCCTTCCTCAATGCAGACAAACACGCATAAAAGCGGAAGGCCGGCACACCCGGACGCAATACGACACATCCTGTTAAGTATAACCTGGATTTTTAACTGGTCCGATGGGTTCAATTATCTGAATTTACAGTCTTTTACCAGCAAAAAATCAGGTAATATGCCAGACTTACCCTGATAAGCAATAAACCAACCCCCCACCACAACGATATCGACTGTATCGGCAGGTGGCAGGAGAAGGAGAAAAACGATGAAACTGACACCCGTAATTTGCGGTCTGGCTGCTGCTTTTGTCCTGGCTGGCTGTGCACAACAATTTCGCAATACTTATGAAGTCCCGAACCCGAACTTTGCCTATTCTCGCCTCGCTTCACAGGCTGATATGCAGAAACCTCATCTGTCCGGTAATATTGTTATTAACCAGCGTTTGGCATTGCCACAAAATGCGGTACTGACAGTAACCTTGTCTGATGCTTCACGCGCGGATTCACCTGCGAGAGTCTTATCGCAGAAAGTGGTTAACCTTGAAGGCCACCAGGCACCCTTTAGCTATGTGCTGCCTTACGACCTGGCCGACATCCGCCAGAATGCCCGGATTTTGTTAAGTGCTGCGATTACCGTGGACGGCAAGCTGATCTTTATGTCTGATTCCTTTAAACCGGTAATCACTAATGGTGTGAACAGTACTGACCTGCGTCTGATTCCGTTGCAAAATACCGCGGTTGCAGTACAACCGGGAAAAGTAACTGAAGCGGAGCCTGTACCTACGCATTTCTTGCCGCAACAGCAGCAATCACAAATGCAAACCGGTAATTGATTTTGTTTAATCACCCGATGCCATTTTTGTGAGTCTGTAACAAACCTCATGTTTGCGCAGAACGAGAAGAGGTCACCTAATAAAAAGCCTGGAAAATCAATTCATTGATTTTCGCCCGCTAACTAAAAAGAAGGGAAAACCACGCTTTTCCCTTCTTTTTCATTAATCTGACAGCGCCTCTGGGCGCTGTTTTCTTTTATTCAGGCCAACGGTAGCGTGGCAGGTCGATTTTCCCATTCCCGGATACCTGCACACCTTCTGCCAGTAATGCCTGGCGCTGGCGGCTGAGGTCTGAGCCGGTCAGTGAGATTTGGCCTGTGCGGTTCACAACCCTGTGCCATGGCAGGCGTGAGCCTTCTGGTAGCCGTTTGAGCACGCCACCTACCTGACGAGCCGCGCGCGGTGAACCAGCCATACGAGCCACATCACCATAAGTGGTTATTCTGCCGGAGGGAATCGCCGCAATTATCTGGTACACCCGCTGCGCGAAATTGTCTGTTGAGGCCATATGTTACTCCTTTGCTCCATCCACATGACTATACCCGGTGGCAGATAAGGAAGAAACAAAGTCAACTGTGCAATAAACCGGCATCCAGACCCTGTTGACTTGCAATTACCAGGATCAACAGAGATAATGCGCCCCGCGCGTTGGAATACAACGCTCTCAATGGGGGCTCTGTTGGTTCTCCCGCAACACTAACTTGTGAACTCGGTCAGGTCCGGAAGGAAGCAGCCGCAGCAGGCGACGTGTGTGCCGGGATGTAGCTGGCAGGGCCCCCACCCATTTGTGCGTTCTGCACGCTCTGGTTTTCCCCTTGTTTTGGTAATAAAAGGCATGCAGGCTGAGATGTATTGCTTCGCTCAACCTGCGGATACTGAATGACGTTATTTGGGGGGAGTACCTTTGGCTGTGTGCCGGGAAATTATGAACTGCTTTGCGGGCCATCAGCGATTAGTGTCAGTATTTTTTGCTCGATCTCATCCTGCAACAGGTAACGGCGGCGGTATTCCGCGCGTTTCTTGCTGGCGATATCATCAAGGCTTTTCCGCGGAAGGCATGCCGGAAGCTGCCACTGATACCGGCCGGCTTTGGTACCGCTAACGGATTCCCAGAATTCGTCATAACTTGCATGAAGATGGCGTGCCTTACTGAAACGGTAACGCCATCCGCGGAATACATGCCCTGCATCACTCACGCCATAGATCTTTTCTGGATGCCACTGGTTGCATAATTGCCAGATAACTTCCAACAAAATACGCTTGGGAAACAGGCCATGGCAGGCTTTGGTGGCCTGTTTAATGGTGTCATTGGTAATCTGGCGGCGTGGCCCCTGTACACCGCCAATAAACAGTACCGGGCATTGTGCAGAGCCTGTGATTGAGAACGTCAAACTTGCCAGTAAATCGTTGCCCATAAACAACCACAGCGTGCTTTCACCTTCGCGTTCTGCATTACGGGCGGTAGAAGCTTTGAGTGAGAATAACTCTTCGTTACGTCCGGTAAAACTGAATAGCAGAGTTGGTTCGCTGGCTGTCAGTGCCTCGAAAAGTGTTGGGCTGGTGTGTTGATGTAAAAAATGGTAGTGAGCCACAACAGCATGAGCTCGCTGTGAAGCAGTCAGACCCAGGCGCAAATAATGGCGGTGCGGTTTGCTGGGCAGCGTGACCTGCGCTTGTAATAACGCCGGGAATTCAGGTAATTGCGCTAAAGCTGTCAGCATGCTGTTGGTCGGTTTCCAGTACCACAGCGAACGTAGTAAAAATTTCAACCGGTAGTGTTTGTTTTGCCAGATAGCCGCAGGTGGCACAATCAGCCCCCGGGCTATAGCAAAGACCAGTGACCCGTGGCTAATGCCTTGCTCATTAGCAGTGTGTAACGGTGTTTCATTCAAAGACATAAATGCCCCAGCAGCTAAAAAAATAAATCAAATAAGAATTGTCTGTGCAGTGTAATAGAGTGAACTTCAACGAAAGCTCATCTGGATGAATAAAGTTAATAGTTGGTAAAGTTTGGGTAGATAGTTATGGTGGAAAAGGTCTTATTTTGTTCTTCATGTGGTGAAATATTTCAAAAGTAAGAATTGGTCATATTACTGATTGATAAAATGAGACATTACGACTTCATTTCCAGGCATTTTCTTTGGTAGCTTTGACAGCACTTTTTCTGCCTGCAGGCTTTGTGTTTAAATTGCCATTGTGCGGGCTTTGTTCGTCTCATCCATGAGACATCTCTTTGCCGGGGGCGGGTTACAGCGCTTATACCAGCAATGAGAATACTGTTCTGGCTGTGTCAGTAGTCTGTAATCCAGGCTGGCCCGGATGTTTTTTGGGAAAAAACAATGAAAATAATACAAACACTGTATGTCATTGCTGCAATTGGCTTAACGGGTTGTGTGGCAAAACCACCCGCTGTTCCTGCTCTTAGCGCAAACACTGTGTCGGCAACGCAGTCGGGGATTATTGATGGAAGCACTTCATTAACCAGGCTGATTCAACAGTACGGTGTGCCGTCACGCACACTCTGGTCGCCACAAGGTAAACAAATAGCAGTCTGGATGCAGAACTGGACAGGGCCTCAGGGGCAACAAGCTGCACAGACAACGCAACTGACAGCATTAATTAATGGTGAAGTTGTCGAGAGACATTGGGTGCATCGCTACCCTGCGGGTATGCAGAACAGCTTTTTGAGCCCAGACAGCAAGTTACACTTGAATAAAATCATCACCAAAGGGGTTTCCACTGAAACGGGGATTATTGCCCGATTAGGGGAGCCTCGTAACTATTTGTTTGATGATGATGGTAATAAAATCATGATGTATGTCTGGCGAGAACCCCATCAGGTAATGCAGGGCGGAGCAATGCATCCCCGAAAGATGAATGTGCTACTGATTTGTCTTGATAGCCGCAATGTAGTGAAGTTCTTCAACATTGAACAGCTTGAAGGTAGTGACGGTATTCAAAGTGATCCTGGATCTGCCTTTAGCCTGGATACCTGAACATAGCGCTGCCTCTGGTTGTTCACACCTGGTGGAGTACTTCCGCCGGGTGTGGGCATGTTACCTGTATAGTCCGCCAGGCTGGTTGAATAACAAGTAGTGAGCAGGCGTAATGCAGTGGCTATTCTTCTGTTTGCGTTTTTACTGATTGTTTTCCCATTGCCTGTTAAGCCGAAATAACACGCTTTAATGGCAATCACTGTGGTGAATGACAGTTAATTACTGTAGTAATAAAACGCAAAAAATAAATTGTAACACATTGATTAATAATAAAATAAAGAAGAGGCTATAAAGCCTCGTATAAAGTAACGTTTGGATATCGAAAGGATTCGAGAAACAATACCCTATGCAATCCTTTCCTTTGCTCTCTTCCGCTATATCAGTCCTCAATACTACCAGTACTGGCAAGCATCTCTTTCTTTATGCGAAACACGGTAGCTCGACCGCAATCGCACAGTTTTGCGATCTCGTCCGGTGTGTTCTTCCCTGCTTGAAGCATTTCAATGATTTTACTGTGCAATTCTTTGTTCTTTTGCTTGCCTTTGTACTTACGAGCTTCTTTAGCAAGGGTAATCCCTTCGTTGCGGCGTGATGCGATCATTCTTCGCTCGAATTCGGCGACTGCCCCCATCATGGTTAGGATCAGGCGTGATTGTGGGGAGTTATCAAAACTCATGAGTTAGCAAGGAACTGAACAGTGATCCCACGTTCAACGAGGCTATCAATCATTTCCAGTAAATCGCGAGTATTACGTGCAAGGCGGTCGATTGTATGAGTAATAAGAGTATCACCTTCGCGGAGGTGTGAAAGGCGGTTCAACAGTTCAAGTCTTTCGCTGGTGGACTTCCCTGATTCTCTCTCTGTAACGATTTTGTCACATACAGATTTCCAGTACTGCCAACTGACGCTCAAGATTCTGATCCTTTGTTGAGACTCTCGCATAACCAAAAATCATTTTCCTGTCCTCACCGCTGATTAGTATCATTTAAACCCGTACAACATATAAATGATACTTAACGAGACGAGAAAAACGAGTATCGTTAGGGAGTACCCAAAAGAGATTTTTGACCGTGCGTTTTTAGGCAATGTAGGGTTAGTGAAAAGTTCAGTACTGAGATCTGAATACACGGCATTTGGTCGGCGGGGTTGGACCTGATCAGACGAACAGGATTTTAAATCGTGCAGAAAAATACTGACTGTACTTTTTTCTGAGTAAAAGATTACTTAAGATTTTTTGTCAAAAAATGGATGGGCTGGGTTTTGATTGTTTTGTGATGTAAGGACCAGTACTTTTAGCGAGGACGAAAAAGCGGCCTAGTCTAGACCGCCTGCGATTGATCACCAACGAACTTCAGAAGTTGTGATGAATGCAACTTCTTTTACTCGTTCCTGCAAATCATAGTCGATCTGCATACTGATCGGAATGTGGAAATCCATAACAGTAAAAAGATCTGTGTAACCAACATCTTTGCGTAAACGCTTCCTTGGCGGCAGAAATTTATCAGGGGAACCAAACTGAGCATGAACCCACGGACGTACCATTTCGGCCTCTAAAGGTGATGGAAGCTCATTAGGGAAACGATAATTAGCTTTCTTGGGATTTTGCAAAAAAAGCTCTATAGAATAAAGAGTTACACCATCCCGCTTGAACGCAAGATAAATGCCTTCATTCATCATACTTAAAGTAAGAACGGGATCACCCGGATAGCCCGTAGGTTTAGTCTTATAAGGAATAAGTCCTGCATCAAAAATATCCTGATACGGTTTCCCTAAGCTATTGATTAATTTTTCAACATTTACGGTCATTAATATAACCCTTGTTCATGATTCAGTTGGTGCATCTTAGCTTTGGCTTCATCGATCTGACCATCAGTTAAGCCACGTTCTTTTAGAGCAGGTCTAATTGTTTCAATATCTCGTTCTAATGCTGCCCTTAAGTTTTTTGAATCCTGCTGGAGTTGTACTGGATTGTTCCTACCACCATAGGTAGCACTTAACTTCTGGTGGATTTCGGAGGGAATAATGATTGCTGCTACATCCTTCGCCATACTGTCAATTTCAGCAGGTTTTGCATCAGGATATTCACGTCGCAAGAATGCTCTCACTGCTGCTGCCGATGGCATGTGATCTGCGTGAGTACCATTTCGCGGCCTACCTGTAAAGTTGCTGTATAGATCAACTTCCAGCAGTTCTACCGGAGGTTTACTGAGATAGATGTAGATCGGCGGGTGGATGTTCCCCGGAAACACCAGAATGTAATCCCGAAAGTCCTTCTCTTCCGGTACTGGCGTTGTGGTGATAGTTACGCCCTGAATATCAGGATGTTCAAGCCCCGGAATCGTTACAGTACCCGCCTGCGGGCTGTTATTGCCTGTATTCCAGCTACTTTGCGATCCCGGCGTACTCGCTGGTGTCCATGTGATCAGCGGCTTATCGCTTCTCTCGTCGCCCTAAAATTCATAGCTACCATCCCTTTGTTTTTCCAGCATACGAACACGAACCTGATCACGCCCGCTTTCAGTACTGGTATGATAGCCGACAGCTTTTAATCGCCCAGTTTCATCGTCAGTAATCCAGTTATAGCGTACTCGGGTTGGTACGGTCCCTTTGCTGTAAGCGACTTGCAGTAATTTTTCAGGTGTTAGCAGATCGCTCCTTGTACCGACTTGCTATCACAGGGGAACACCCTTGATTATTCCATATAAATCATATTGATATCGCAGGCATAATATCCAAAAAGTGACTTAACTTAAATCAATTTGGCTGAAAAATACACATTCATCTTCCGAACGTGAACAGGAAATGTCCGTCGAAATTGCCCGCCTTAAGCGACAACTGGCTGAAGGGGATGAAGAGCTGGTCATTCTCCAAAAGGCCGCGACATACTTCGCGAAGCGCCTGAAATGAAGTATGTCTTCATCAAAAAGCATCAGGCTGAATTCAGCGTCAAAGCCATGTGCCAGGTGCTTCGGGTTGCCCGAAGCGGCTGGTATGCCTGGCTCAAACGTCGCTATCAGCCCGGTCAGTTACCGTGAGCACGGCCTGCCGGTGTCAGAAAACCTGCTGAAACAGAATTTTTATGCCAGTGGTCCGAACCAGAAGTGGTCCGGAGACATCACGAACCTTCGCACGGATGAAGGCTGACTGTATCTGGCGGTGGTGACTGACCTCTGGTCTCGTGCCGTTATTGGCTGGTCGATGTCCTCACGAATGGCGGCGAAACTGACCTGCGATGCGTTACAGATGGCGCTCTGGCGGCGTAAATGTCCGGAAAATATCATCGTCCACACGGATCGTGGCGGGCAGTATTGCTCAGCAGATTATCAGGCGCTACTGAAGCGATATAACCTGCGCGGTAGCATGAGTGCAAAGGGCTGCTGTTACGATAACGCCTGTGCGGAAAGCTTCTTCCTGTCACTGAAAGTCGAATGCATCCATGGTGAACGCTTTATCAGTCGGGAAATAATGCGGACGACGGTATTTAATTATATCGGGTGTGATTACGATCGGTGGTGGCCTCAGCCCGGAACAGTTTGAAAACCAGAACCTCGCTTAGGGCTGTGTCCACATTACGTGGGTAGGATCACAATACACCGTTTTTTCATTCCATTTCCCGAAAAACAACAACAGTAAAAATAAGTATATCAATGTAACAATGAAATTTATTGCTACAGAGTGAGTTTCAGATCACATTTATTTTCCTGTCTGTATTGACAGTCATTTTTCCGCAACAGAATAGTGATGGATTTTTCCTGGTAATTCGTGTAATAAGAATAATATTATTGCGCTATATAAACTCAAAGGAAAGCATATGGAAACCGCAGTGCTAAATGTAAAAATTAGCAGTGAGCTTAAAGAACAAGTGCGTAGTTATGCTGAACTGCATGGGGAAACATTGGGTGCGGTAACAGAAGAGTTTTTGAGAATAGCTTTTGCAAGCCTTGATGCTGGGGTTAAGGAAGATGACATTGATAACCAGCACACAGAAGAGGAAGAAGGGGTTCAACCATTAAACGCTAAAGAAATCAAAGCATTGAGGAAACTTCTTAAGAAGAGGAAATAATGGCTGACGATAATGTGAGTGTGGCTCACAGTTACAATGAAGCATGTGAATTATTGCGCTCCGGGTTTGTTAAGCATGTTCGCCTTGGCTGGAATGTGGGGAGTGATGAGTTTTTTCGCATAGCTTCAGACTGGTGTGATGCCGGTGCAAAAATAAAGCGCAGAGATAATGGGTTTGTTATTTCTGTAAAAGGTTTTCCGGTTCCGCGGCAACATTGATTTTGCCACTTTTTTCATGTTATACGGCAATATCAGATCTATTGATTGTAACTGTATGGCATGAATATTTACCGTGGTTTAATGCCGATTGTCATATTAATGACATGAAAATGAAATTTATATGAAATAATAGTGTCATAAAAATATCATTTTTGTGCAACCGGAATTACCTTGAGTGTTCATAACGACTTGTTAAGGTGGCATTGCCTCAAAGGTAATGTGCATCATGGATGATATTCAAAACGGCGAGCTTTCTGGCTCGCCGTTCTCTTTTTGGTGCGACCGGGTGTCTGGCGAGCATGTGTTAAATCATCGTATTGCTTACGGGTGAGCGAACCAGAGCAAGTTGTTGCCACACCGGAACCAGGCGCATCAGTGCTATCTCCATTCTGGCCGTTTCCAGCGTGAAAGGCAGGCGTAAGAAACGTTCAAAAGCGCCATCTATACCGAACCGCGGGCCGGGTCCCAGGTGAATGCCAATATTCTCTGCACTGGCTGCAAACCGTGTTGCAACTGGGGAAGGCAGTGTGACCCAGAATGATAAGCCTCCAACTGGGGAGGTTGTTTGCCAGTTTGGAAAGTATGACTGTATCAATGCCAGACACTGGTTGCGCTGTACCCGCAGTTGTTGGCGTTTTTCCTGTAAAATTGCCTCTTCCTCTTCTATCAAAATAGCCGCAGCGAGTTGCTCAAGCAGCGGAGAACCCAAATCGAGGGTGTTACGTTGTTGGACCAGACGGGCTATCACCCCAGGGGAAGTTCGTATCCATCCCAGACGTAAACCTCCCCAAAAGCTTTTGCCGCAAGAACCCAGAGTAATTATGTTTTCCGCATCGCCAAAACAGGCCAGAGGTGGTGGTGGAGGGGCGTCATACCATAATTCAGCCATGGTTTCGTCAACCACCAACGGGGTGTGGCTGCGTTGTGCAATAGCCGCGATGTTCTGACGCTCTGCAAGGCTCATACAGCGCCCGGTTGGGTTATGAAAATCCGGGATAAGGTAGGCAAGGCGGGGAGATGTTTGAGCCAGTGTGGCGGCAAAACCATCATAGTCCCAGCCTTCATTCGCCGGCAGGGTGACGCCTACCGGGCGGCAGGAAGCACCCCGGATGGCGTCCAGCGCCATAGGGTAAGTGGGATGGTCAACCAACACTCTGTCCCCGGGCCCGGTGAACAGGCGTAACAAGAGCGCCAGCCCGCTGACCGCACCATTGACCGCCATGACCTGGTCTGGTGTGGTAGCCAGACCTCGCTGGCAGTAATGACGTGCAATTGCCTTTCTCAGGCGCGGCAGACCCCGTGAATCATAACCAGTGGAACCCAGGTGTTCTGTCAGCCCGGTAATGGCGCGCTGGTAAGCCCGGTGGATTGCCGGGCTGGCAGGAAGGGCGGCGGTAGCCAGATCCAGTGTATCGCCGGGAACCGTAGAGGCCTGCTGGATTACCTGTGTATCAGGCAGGCGAGTAACTGAACCCGATCCCTGGCGGCTTTGCAGGTAACCCTCTTCACGCAACTGATTTAGTGCATTAGCCACGGTTGTGCGGCTCAGTGCCAGTGAATCTGCCAGTTCTCGTTCTCCGGGTAACCGGCTGTTTAAAGGCAACCGGCCATCAAGTATCAGTAAGCGCAGTCCTTCAGCCAGTTGCCGATAAACGGGAATACGCGTGTCCGGATGATGCCACTGGCCCAGTATTTTCAATAACGAAGCACTGCGTAGTTGTCGTTGAGTCATAGCAGTCCACTTTTTATAAACTGGACCTTATTATTAAGTCCATTATTGAGCAGAGTATAAACATGTCTGCAAAGAACAGGAAAGTATTATGTTGCGCCGCTTAGTTCAGTTGTACACAGGTCTGGTGTTTTATGGCATCTCAATTGCGGTGTTTTACCGCGCCAACCTGGGGCTTGATCCGTGGGATGTGTTTCATATGGGGCTTGCCCAACTGACCGGGCTGAAGCTCGGGCAAACCGTCATTTTGGTGGGGGCGTTGGTTTTATTGTTGTGGTGGCCAATGCGCCAGAAGCCTGGTCTGGGAACTATCAGCAATGTGGTTGTGCTGGGGCTGGTGGCTGATGCAGTACTGGCTGTTTTCCCGCCAGTCACAGATTTATGGGTACGCAGCCTGTGTTTGGTTGCTGCGATAGTGCTGAATGCACTGGCCACCAGTTTATATATTGGCGCCGGGTTTGGCGCTGGCCCTCGTGATGGGCTGATGACCGGGATGCATAACAGAATGGGTTGGCCGATACGGCGTATCAGAACAGCTATTGAACTGACAGTGCTGCTTGTTGGTTTTTTGATGGGGGGAAGTCTGGGGATTGGCACGGTGTTGTATGCAGTGAGTATTGGGCCACTTATTCAACTGACACTTCCCTGGTTCGCCACACGCCGCCACGAGAAGCACATGGCTGAAAGTAGCCAGAAATCACAAGGCAATACACTTTCTGATCTGAAAAGCCCACTCTGAGGTAGTATAGCGCTTTTACTCTCAGGGGCCGGTTATGAGCAATAAAACGATAACCTTATATGATGTCGCAGCACGCGCGGGCGTGTCTTATCAGACAGTTTCTCGTGTTATTAACGGGGCGGCAAATGTATCGGTTCGTACCCGGCAGAATGTCGAACAGGCAATGCAGGCGCTCCATTATGTGCCAGATCCGGCAGCCCGACAGCTCGCAGGGAAAAGGCGGCGTATATGGGGGTTGATAACCACAGACTTGTCCCTGCATGCGCCTTCGCAAATTGCGGCGGCGATTAAGTCCCAGGCGTCACAGGTTGGCGTGGATGTTTCCATCGCTATGCTGGAGGAGTTAAATGAACAGGCGTGTTGCCGTGCACTGGATACCCTACTGGCTCAGCGAGTGGAAGCTGTAGCAATTAATTTACCTCTGTCCACCAGTCAGGCATCAGCGCTGGTGGAGCGTTATACGCATGCCCCGATACTCTTTTTGGATGTTCCCGCCAGCGCTCAGGTACCCAGCGTCACTTTTGACGCCGCACAGGGAGCGGCGCTGGGTGCGAAACATCTTTTGTCACTGTCATTAAACCGCATAGCGTTGCTTCATGGCCCATTATCTTCTGTCAGTGCTGAACAACGCCGGGCCGGCTGGATGAATACACTGGCACAGGCAGGTTTACAACCTGTCGCACAAGGTGAGGGCGACTGGAGTGCTTACAGCGGTTATCTGCAGGCTCAGGCATTACTCCGTTACCAACCGCAGGGCATTTTGGTTGCTAATGATCAAATGGCTTTGGGTGTGTTGCGCGCTTGTGCTGAGCGCGGTATCTCCGTGCCGGGTGAGATAAGTGTGGTTGGTTTTGACGATACAGCAGACAGCGCATGGTTTACCCCGCCTTTAACCACCATCCGCCAGGATTTTCGCCAGTTAGGTGAGTCCTGTGTGTTCTGGCTAAACAGTGTGGCGGGGAAAAAAACGCCTGCATCACAATGCCTGCCAGTTACGCTGGTGACGCGTGAATCGACTGGTGAGGCAGGCAAGGGCAGACCTCAGCCAGAGGTATTAGCACAGCAGTTACATATGCTGGCGAAGCAGGTTGCGAAATTGTCTTCGTAAACGGGATGTGATCCGCTTCGCTTATTCTATTTCCTGGTATTTACGGCGTGCTCATATTCATTCAAATTATTGTGAATGTGAGCGCTTCGCAATTTATGAGGGAACTATGTCTGCCACGCCTTGTTCTGAACCTTCTTCTGCTTTGTCTGCCCTGGTTGCACGCCGTGACTGGGAGAACCCATCAGTGACTCACTGGCATCGTCTGGCGAGCCATGCTCCACTTGCGGGCTGGCCCGATGAAGTGAGCGCTGTGCATAAAAAACCGGGTAATGGACGGTTAAGCCTGAATGGGGCATGGCAATTCACCTGGTTTCCCCGCCCTGAAGCGGTGCCTGCAGAATGGGTTACCCGGCCACTGGAATCAGCTATAGAGGCGGTGGTCCCGGGAAACTGGCAGTTGCTACCGGGGTTTGATGTGCCGGTGTACACCAATGTGAATTACCCTATTGCTACAACCCCGCCGCAGGTACCCGTGGATAACCCTACCGGGTGCTATTCGCGCGTGTTTACTGTGGAGCAGAACTGGCTTGATAGCGGGCAAACACGCATTATTTTTGATGGCGTGAATTCTGCATTTTACCTGTGGTGCAACGGTCACTGGGTGGGGTACAGCCAGGACAGCCGCCTGCCTGCTGAATTTGACCTGACGCCCTGGTTGCAACCCGGTGAAAACCACCTTGCTGTAATGGTACTGCGCTGGTGCGATGGTACCTGGCTTGAAGACCAGGATATGTGGCGCATGAGCGGGATTTTCCGTGATGTTACGCTGCTGCATAAGCCCGATACGCATATTGCGGATTATCACCACCAAATTACCTTCAACAGTGACTATTCCCGTGCTGAATTAATGCTGAATGTGAGTGTGGACGGCGATCATCCGCAACAGTACCAGATTGAGGCCAGCCTGTGGCGGCATGGGGTGTGTATCACCCGGGGAACACAACCGGTGGGCGGACCCGTGATTGATGAACGTGGTCATTACCCTGAACAGGCCCGGCTTACTTTATCCGTTTCCTCACCCGCGCTTTGGAGTGCGGAAACGCCACATTTGTACCGCCTGGCAATGACATTGCTGGATAGCGCAGGCAACTGTATTGATGCCGAAGCCTGCGAGGTAGGATTTCGCGAAGTAACCATTGCTGGCGGGTTGTTGAAGTTAAATGGCAGGCCACTGCTCATTCGCGGTGTGAACCGCCATGAGCACCACCCGGAGCACGGCCAGGTGATGGACGAGGCCACCATGCGCCAGGATATTGTATTGATGAAACAACACAATATTAATGCGGTACGTTGTTCGCACTACCCCAACCACCCGCTCTGGTATCAGTTATGCGATGAATATGGCTTGTATGTTGTGGATGAAGCCAATATTGAAACTCATGGCATGCAGCCCATGTCACGCCTTGCACAAGACCCGCGCTGGTTTGCGGCAATGAGTGAGCGGGTTACCCGCATGGTTCAGCGGGATCGTAACCATCCATGCATAATTATTTGGTCCTTAGGCAATGAATCCGGTCATGGCGCGGCTCATGACGCGTTATGGCGCTGGGTGAAAAGTACTGACCCCAGCCGCCCGGTGCAATATGAAGGTGGCGGTGCCAATACCGCGGCCACTGATATTATTTGCCCGATGTACGCCCGTGTAGATGAAGATCAGCCTTTTGAACAGGTCCCCAAATGGTCGATTAAAAAATGGGTGGGGATGCCAGACGAACATCGCCCGTTGATATTATGCGAATACGCGCATGGGATGGGAAATAGCCTGGGCGGGTTCTACCGTTACTGGCAGGCTTTCCGCCAGTATCCACGCCTGCAAGGGGGCTTTATCTGGGACTGGGTAGACCAGGCGCTGACAAAATATACGCCAGAGGGCAAACCATGGTGGGCTTACGGTGGGGACTTCGGCGATAAACCCAATGACCGCCAGTTTTGCCTGAATGGACTGGTGTTTCCGGACCGCACTCCACACCCGGCATTATATGAAGTACAACGCGCTCAGCAGTTTTTCCAGTTTCACTGGGATGCCAGCCAGCCTCAGCAATTGCAGGTTACCAGCGAATATCTGTTCCGTACCACAGATAACGAATGCCTGTGCTGGGCGCTGACACAAGCCGGTGAAGTGTTGCTTGACGGGCGGGAGTCACTGGTACTGGCTCCTGAGTCCAGTCGGTGTCTGGTTATCCCGCCATTCCCTGAACGTCAGGGCTGTGAGCCGCGCTGGTTTACGGTCTGGGTTGAATATTTAGCCGATACTGAGTGGGCTCAGGCCGGGCAGCGCTGTGCCTGGGCGCAGTGGCCGGTGGCCGATTCACTCCCGTTACCCGCGTCAGCGCTATCCGCGCCTCAACTTCCGCGCCCACAACTGTTGGAAGATAACGAGGTGTACCAGGTTACATCCGGGAATAACCGCTGGGTGTTTGACCGCAAACTGGGCACGCTGGTGCAGTGTTTTACCGGCGAGACAGCACACCTGCTCGGCCCTCTTGAAGATCAGTTTGTGCGTGCGCCACTGGATAACGACATTGGCACCAGTGAAGCCGCACGGGTTGACCCGAATGCCTGGGTAGAGCGCTGGAAAGCTGCAGGGTTTTATGATTTACAGGCGCAGGTTTTACAGTGTGAAGCTCATGAATCAACAGAAGGGGTAGTCATCAAAACACGGCATGCCTGGTTACATCAACAACACTGTTGCTTTATCAGTGAAAAACGCTGGCAGATAGACGGCAACGGGCAATTGCAGCTTGATGTCCGGGTTGAGGTGGCGGCAGATATTCCACCGCCGCCGCGTATTGGCCTGGTGTGCCACCTGGCGGGCCTGGCGCCTGTAGTCAGTTGGGACGGGCTTGGTCCACATGAAAACTACCCGGACAGAAAACTGGCTGCCTGCCAGGGGCGCTGGACATTACCACTGCCAGAACTGCATACCCCTTATATTTTCCCCAGTGAAAACGGCCTGCGTTGTGACACCCGCTCGCTACGTTACGCTGGCCACCAGTGGCAGGGCCTGTTCCACTTCGGGATTGGCCGTTACAGCCTGCAACAACTGCGTGCAACCAGCCATGTGCATTTACTGGCAGAAGAGCCGGGTGTATGGCTGAATCTGGATGCGTTTCATATGGGGATTGGTGGTGATGATTCCTGGAGCCCGAGTGTGCACCAGGATGACATCCTCGCCACATCAACCCTGCGTTACCAGCTCAGTTGGTCTCTGCCTGGGTAATACCTCAGGAAGTATGAGAACAGTCACCGCCATCAACTCACTTTGGTGAACCACTGATGGCGGTTTACCGTTTCACCATCGAGGCGGAAAATACCATCACCGGTATAGTGCATGGTCTGGGGCCAGTCAGTCAGGCTTTTTACCCGAGCGCAAACCACTTCGAAAATAAAAAAGTTATAGTTGTCGACCAGTGCGTCATCATAGATTTGGCATTCAAAACTGGCAAAGCACTCGGCAACTGCTGGCGCTCCAACACTTTGCGCGGGCTCTGGTGTCAAACCAAAACGGGTGAATTTGTCGGTGTCACTCCCTGAACAGTTCCCTATTTGGGCAACAGTATCGAGTAACTCAACTTCCGGGAGATTAATTACGCAGTCTCTGCTGGCCTTAATCATCTCAAAACTGTGGTTACCTGCGGAAATCATGCAGCCAATCAGGGAAGGTGAAAACTCCATGACAGTTTGCCAGCCGAGCGTCATGATATTGTCTTTCCCTTGCCAGTGAGAACTGATCAGCACGATGGGGCCAGGCTCCAAAAAACGGCGTACTTCACTAACAGGATAAGGGTATTTTTTCATACTGCCTCCTGTATGGTTTGCTATACAGGATAATAGCTGTTTCCTGGCCGGGTGTGAGGTTGTTTGCCAGATACTTGTGTATTTACCTGCAAACAAGGCCTGTTGCCGTGGTGTCAGGCGGGTGGCGGGTGATTGTCGGGTTGCTGTCAGGTTACTGTCGTGGCGTTTTCACCGGGGTTGGCGGACAGTCTTTATCGTCAACTGAACAAAGGAGAACCAGGATGCAGTACAACAATATTAAAGCCCTGCGCCTTGCCAGAGGCTGGTCGCAGGAACAACTGGCGGCATTATCGGCACTGAGTGTTCGCACAATTCAGCGTATTGAGAATGGTGAACAGGCAAGTATTGAAACCATGAGTGCATTAGCGGCGGTATTTGAGTGCCAGGTTGCTGAATTAATGAGCCAGGCTGATGAGCGCAGTGAGCCAGCAGAAGAGGGGGCCGACCAGCGTGTTTTGTCCGCCAATGCCCGGCTGGATGAAGAAAGCAGGTTTCTGCGTTCATTATTCACCTGGGCGGTGATTTGCGGGGGGCTTGCTGTAATAAATCTGCTCACCAGCCACGAAATATTGTGGTTTCTCTGGCCTTTGGGTATTTGGGGTGGGTTGTTACTGGTGCGCGGGTGCCGGGTATTTGTGCTGCACGACTGGCTGGTTCGCCGCAGGCAAAGACGCCTGCAGCAGTTGTTACGTAAATAGGCCAGCGCTCAGGCAGGGATCGCCTGAGCCTCTGTCTGATATACAGGCAGGGTATTATCAGGAACCTGAATTTCAGCACTGATACGCAGCCCCGCGTCGTTGAAGACCATACACTGCCTGGCTTCAAAATACGTTGTTATCTTCTGCCAGGGGCTGAAATGAATATCTGACGGAATAAGTACTTTGAAGTTGTCATGGCCGTAACACTGGCCAAACAGCCAGGTATTGTTACCCAGGCGTTCCACCACTTCGCACTGGAACAGAAGCTGGCATCCCGCCTGCTCACCCACCTGTAAATGCTCAGGACGGATTCCCAGTGTGATGTTATCGCCTGGATGTAATTGCTGTGTATGCAACGCGAGTGTCAGCGTTTGCTGCCCGGCAATGTCCACCACCAGTTCCCCCTCATGCCAGTGTTTTACTGTCGCAGGCAAAAAATTCATTTTTGGCGACCCAATAAACCCGGCGACAAACCGGTTAACCGGGTTGTAATAGAGGTGCATTGGTGAACCGGTCTGTTCCACTTTGCCATAATTCATAACCACAATTTTATCTGCCAGCGTCATGGCCTCCACCTGGTCATGGGTAACATACACCATGGTAGTTTTCATCTCCTGATGCAGCCGGGCGATATGCAGGCGCATTTCAACCCGCAGTTCAGCATCCAGGTTGGATAAAGGCTCATCAAACATAAACACCTGTGGCTTACGCACGATTGCCCGACCAATAGCGACACGCTGGCGCTGTCCGCCTGAAAGTTGCTTTGGTTTGCGTTCAAGCAGGTGGGTCAGTTGTAGTGTTTTGGCAACCATTTCTACCTGATGGCGGATCTCTGTTTTGGGGACTTTATTCACCTTCAGCCCATAACCCATATTTTCAGCAACGGTCATATGCGGATACAGGGCATAGGACTGAAAGACCATTGCCACCCCACGGTGTGCCGGGGCAATATCATTAACAACCGTTGGCCCAATCATTATCTCGCCTTCACTGACATCCTCAAGGCCCGCGATCATGCGCAACAGTGTGGATTTGCCGCACCCTGACGGGCCGACGAATACCGCAAACTCTCCATCTTCGATATCAAGTTGAATATTGTGCAGCGTGACGGTTTTGCCAAAACGCTTGGTGACGTTTCTGAGCTGTATGCTGGACATCCACTTCTCCTGGCTTAATGAATGCCGCTAATGCTGTTTTATGGTTTTTATGTATTACGTATAACACACCATGAAAGCAAGCAAGAGCAGGATGGTTTTTTGAGATGCTGAAACTATATATCTCAGTTATGGCAGGCAGTATGCTGCTGTTTCATTTCTGCAATCATGATCACAGAATAATCACTAAGTGATGGTTCTGATTATTTCTAAAGAGTAACGTATAACATTGTTGATGGTGAGTGATGTCATCATCAAAAAGCATTTAAATTATGAAAATGACTTAGTTACGAGAAAAACAAAAAAATTAGCAGAACATCTTAAATGTAATACCTTCACAAGAGGTCGATAATGAAAATTACGCTATGCTCCACCCTGTTACTTTCCGCGCTGGCAGCCAGCCAGTTCGTTGCATTTGAGGCATCCGCCGCCGCACAGCAGCTTACTGTTTGGGAGGATATTAAGAAATCAGACGGCATCAAAGGTGCCATCAGTGATTTTGAAAAGCAGTATCAGGTTAAAGTGAATGTTCTTGAGATGCCCTTTGCTCAGCAACTGGAAAAATTACGCCTCGACGGACCCGCAGGCATTGGTCCGGATGTACTGGTCATTCCAAATGATCAGCTCGGTGGTGCGGTGGTACAGGGGCTTTTAGCGCCGCTGACGCTTGATAAATCGATACTTACAGGTTTTACCCCTTCATCGGTGGATGCATTCCAGATGAATGGCACACAGTATGGTTTGCCTAAAGCGGTTGAAACACTGGTGCTGATTTATAACAAAGATCTTGTGAAAACCCCATTCAAGACACTGGATGAGTGGTTTAACTTCTCCCGTCAGCAACATAAACAGAACAAGATTGGTCTGCTGGCAAAATTTGACGAGCTTTATTATAGCTGGGGCGCTATCAGCCCGATGGGCGGGTATATCTTCGGTAAAGACAGCAACGGCAAACTCAATCCTCTGGATATTGGGCTGAATACACCCGGTGCCGTGAGTGCTGTCACTACGTTGAAAAAATTCTACAGTGAACAGTTATTTCCCAGCGGAATCATTGGGGAAAACGGTCTGAATGCAATTGATTCATTATTTACAGAGAAAAAAGCTGCTGCAGTCATTAATGGTCCCTGGGCGTTCCAGCCTTATGAAGCAGCTGGTGTGAATTATGGCGTGGCACCATTACCCCTGCTGGAAAATGGTAAACCGATGAGCGCGTTTCTGGGCGTTAAAGGTTATGTAGTCTCTACCTGGAGCAAAGATAAAACCCTTGCCAATAAATTCATCACCTTTATTAACCAGCCGAAATACGTGAAAACGCGTTATGAAGTGACGAAAGAGATCCCGCCATTGTTGGCTGTTATGAATGATCCGGTGATTAAAAATGATGAGCGCGCCAGTGCTGTTGCTGAGCAGTCAAAATTTGCGGTCGCCATGCCGGGTATTCCTGAAATGGGTGAGGTTTGGGGGCCTGCGAATGCGGCACTGCAACTGATTATGACGGGTAAGCAGTCGCCAAAAGATGCGCTCGATAGCGCAGTTAAACAAATCAAAATGCAAATAGAAGCCATGCAGGCCAGTAACCAGTAATTCCAGGTATTGTTTTGTTACGGGGGAGCCTGGCTTCCCCGTACAGCAGAAGGAGCCAGGTGTGATTATCAGTTCCAGTGAAAGTTTATCCGCATCAACCAGGCCAGGTCGTCATGCGTGGGCAGCGTTGTTGCTGGCCTGCCTGCCTGGTTTCGGTCAGTTTTATAACCGTCAGTGGGCAAAAGGGCTTATTTTTCTGGTGCTACTCAGTAGTTTCCTGGGCGTATTCCATGATTTTTTGAGGGAAGGTCTGTGGGGGTTATGGACGCTTGGTGAAGAAGTTCCCCGTGATAATTCTGTCTTCTTATTAGCGGAAGGAATATTAAGCCTGTTGATCATTGGCTTAGGGGGGGCGGTTTATGTGCTTTCATTACGTGATGCCTGGGTAAACGGCCGCTGTCGGGATAGCGGTATACCGTTACACAGCGTGCGCCGCCAGTATCAGAACCTGCTCAATGAAGGGTTCCCGTATTTAATGATAACACCAGGTTTTATCCTGTTGGTTTTTGTGGTTATCTTCCCGATTTTATTTGGTTTTGCTATCGCCTTTACCAATTACAACCTGTACCACACCCCGCCAGCAAAACTGGTGGACTGGGTGGGAATTAAAAACTTTATCAATATTTTTACCCTGTCAATTTGGCGTAATACCTTTTTTGATGTGTTGCAGTGGACGGTAGTGTGGACCTTACTGGCAACAACATTGCAATGCACTGTAGGTGTTATGCTGGCAATTTTGGTGAATCAAAAAGATCTGCGCTTTAAGCCTGTGATTCGTACTATTTTTATTCTTCCGTGGGCTGTACCTGGATTTGTCACGATTCTGGTTTTTGCCGGGATGTTTAATGACTCCTTTGGTGTCATTAATAATTCTATTCTGTCTTTTTTGGGAATAAGCCCTAAAGCCTGGATGACTGATCCATTCTGGACTAAAACAGCATTGATCATGATGCAAACCTGGCTTGGCTTTCCATTTGTTTTTGCAATGACAACGGGTGTTCTGCAGGCAATTCCAGATGACTTATATGAAGCCGCAACTATGGATGGAGCCAGTACATTTACCAAATTACGCACCATTACTTTACCTTTGGTTCTTTATTCCATTGCACCCATTATTATTACTCAATACACATTCAACTTTAATAATTTCAATATTATTTATTTATTTAATAATGGTGGCCCGGCAGTAGTCGGCTCTAATGCGGGGGGGACAGATATTCTGGTTTCATGGATTTATAAGCTGACGATGTCATCTTCGCAATACGCTATTGCTGCAACTATCACCATTCTTTTGTCGGTTTTTGTTGTGGGTGTTGCACTGTGGCAATTTCGTGCCACGAAATCATTCAAGAATGACGAGATGGCGTAAGGAGTATTCAGGATGAAAACACAAAGCATTAAGCGTGAAAAATGGATACGCCTGTCATTATCCTGGCTGGTTGTGGTGGTGGTTTCGGTGATTATTATCTATCCGTTGGTCTGGACTGTGGGGGCATCATTAAATGCCGGGAACAGCCTGCTCAGTACCTCCATTATTCCAGAAAATCTTTCTTTTCAACATTATCAGGACTTATTTAATGGTCAGGTCAATTACCTGACGTGGTACTGGAATTCAATGAAAATAAGCCTGATGACCATGGTGTTGACATTAATTAGTGTTAGTTTTACGGCGTATGCTTTTTCACGTTTTCGTTTTAAAGGGCGGCAGAATGGGCTGATGCTGTTTTTGCTGCTGCAAATGATTCCGCAGTTCTCGGCGTTGATTGCCATCTTCGTGCTGTCGCAACTGTTGGGGTTGATTAACAGCCACCTGGCGTTAGTACTTATTTATGTCGCTGGCATGATCCCGATGAACACCTGGTTGATGAAAGGTTACCTGGATGCGATACCGAAAGATTTAGATGAATCTGCCCGCATGGATGGTGCCAGTAATTTACGTATTTTTCTGGAAATAATTATGCCGCTATCAAAGCCGATTATTGCGGTGGTCGCGCTGTTTTCTTTTACCGGCCCATTGGGGGATTTTATCCTTTCCAGTACCATTTTACGCACGCCGGATAAATACACTTTACCTATTGGGTTATATAACCTGGTAGCACAAAAAATGGGGGCCAGTTATACCACATATGCGGCAGGTGCTGTGTTAATAGCATTACCTGTCGCCATATTGTATCTGGCGTTACAGAAGTATTTTGTTTCAGGCCTGACTTCAGGGAGTACCAAAGGGTAATCATTATGAAAAAGACCGTGCTTTCTTTTGTTATCTGGGGACTGGCAGCAGCAACCAGTTTACCGCTTTTTGCCAGTGAAACGGTGGTGATTAAACCATTACGTAATGAACCCGCTGATTTTATTAAAGGTGCTGATGTTTCTACTTTATATGAAGTGGAGCATCAGGGCGCGAAATTTTATAACGCACAACATCAACAACAGGATGCGATGGCGATTTTAAAAGCCAATGGTTTTAACTATATTCGGTTACGGTTATGGGTAAACCCGAAAGACAGCGCCGGGCATCCTTACGGTGGCGGCGACAATGATTTGGCGACTACTCTTGCTCTGGCAAAGCGTGCAAAAGCGCTGGGTATGAAAGTGTTGCTTGATTTTCATTATAGTGACTTCTGGACGGATCCAGGAAAACAGTTCAAGCCAAAAGCCTGGCAAGGAATGAACTACGACCAACTGGTCACAGCTATTCATGATTATACCCGTGACACCATACAGCAGTTCCGGCAGGCAGGTGCATTACCGGATATGGTGCAAATAGGTAATGAAATCAATAGTGGCATCCTTTGGCCAGAAGGCAAAAGCTGGGGAGAGGGGGGCGGCGAATTTGACCGGCTCGCCGGATTATTAAAAGCGGCTATTAGTGGGTTGAAATCCAGCCTCGGGCCAGACGACCACGTCAAAATTATGTTGCACCTGGCTGAGGGCACCAAAAATGATACATTCCGCTGGTGGTTTGATGAAATAACTAAACGCGATGTGCCGTTTGATGTCATTGGATTATCGATGTACACCTACTGGAATGGCCCGATAAGCGCGCTACAGTCCAATATGGATGATATCAGCAAACGTTACCACAAAGATGTCATTGTAGTGGAAACCGCATATGCCTGGACCCTGGCAAATTGCGATAAAGCCGAGAACAGTTTTCAACAAAAAGAAGAAGTAGCCGGAGGATATCCGGCTACCGTGCAAGGTCAGGCGAATTATTTACATGATTTAATGCAAAGTGTGATTGATGTACCTCAGCAGCGTGGCAAAGGTATATTTTATTGGGAGCCAGCCTGGATAACGCCTCCGGGAAATACATGGGCGACAGAAGCTGGGATGAAATATATCAATGACCACTGGAAGTTGGGTAATGCGCGTGAAAATCAGGCGTTATTTAATTGCCAGGGCGAGGTGCTACCATCAATAAAAGTTTTTAATTAGGTTTTCATTTCATTCTAAGGGTTTTTTATGAATAAGTTTCCACCTTTGAGTTCAAAGGTCGCTACCTTATTGCATGGTGCCGACTATAATCCGGAACAGTGGGATAATTATCCCAATATTCTGGAAAAAGATATTGCCATGATGCAACAGGCAAAGTGCAATATTATGTCGGTGGGTATTTTTAGTTGGGCAAAACTTGAGCCAAAAGAAGGTGAATACCAGTTTGGCTGGCTGGATAATGTGCTGGATAAATTATATACCAGTGGTATATCCGTTTTCCTTGCCACTCCCAGTGGTGCCCGGCCAGCCTGGTTATCACAGGCTTACCCGGAGGTATTACGAGTAGGGCGCGACAGAGTGCCAGCTCTGCATGGTGGCCGCCATAATCACTGTCTGACCTCGCCTGTATACCGTGAAAAAGTTCGCCAGTTAAATACTCGTCTGGCTGAACGGTACAGCCATCATCCGGGGGTTATCGGCTGGCATGTTTCCAATGAATACGGCGGTGAATGTCACTGCCCGGCTTGCCAGGCGCGCTTTCGTGAATGGCTGCAACAACGTTATTTGTCGCTCGATGAGCTTAACCATGCCTGGTGGAGTACGTTCTGGAGCCATACCTATACAGACTGGTCGCAGATTGAGTCACCCGCTCCGCAGGGTGAAGAGTCTGTTCATGGGCTGAACCTTGACTGGCGGCGGTTTACTACAGACCAGGTCGTTGATTTTTGTCGTAATGAAATCGCACCGCTCAAAGCAGCAAACTCAGCGTTGCCGGTCACGACTAACTTTATGGAATATTTCTACGACTATGATTACTGGAAACTGGCGCAGGCCATCGATTTCATTTCCTGGGATAGCTACCCCATGTGGCACCAGGATAAAGATGAAACCACTCTGGCCTGCTATACCGCGATGTATCATGATCTGATGCGTACTTTAAAACAGGGCAAACCCTTTGTTTTAATGGAATCAACACCCAGTGTGACCAACTGGCAGCCGACCAGTAAGCTCAAAAAGCCCGGAATGCATATTCTTTCTTCACTGCAGGCTGTCGCTCATGGCGCGGATGCCGTGCAATATTTTCAGTGGCGTAAAAGCCGGGGTTCGGTAGAGAAATTTCATGGCGCTGTGGTAGATCATGTAGGGCATATTGATACCCGTGTTGGCCGAGAGGTCTGCAAACTGGGCGATATCCTTCAGCACCTGTCGCCGGTGGTTGGGTGCCGGGTTGAAGCGCAGGTTGCAATTATTTTCGACTGGGAAAGCCGTTGGGCAATGGATAACGCACAAGGGCCACGTAACCTGGGGCTCGAATATGAAAAGACGGTTGCAGAGCATTACCGCCCATTTTGGGAACAGGGAATCAGTGTTGACGTGATAAATGCGGATGCTGATTTATCCTCGTATCAGCTAGTTATTGCTCCAATGCTCTACATGGTTCGTGAGGGGTTTGCCAGCCGGGTGGAAACCTTTGTTGAACAGGGCGGGCAATTCGTTGCTACGTACTGGAGTGGCATTGTTGACGAGAGTGATCTGTGCCATTTAGGCGGGTTTCCTGGCCCATTACGTAAGGTGTTGGGTATTTGGGCGGAGGAGATTGACAGTCTGGCTGAAGGTGAAAGCAACCTGGTTCAGGGGCTTGCCGGTAATGAGGCGGGCTTGCAGGGGCCGTATCGTGTTCGGCACTTGTGTGAACTTATTAATACAGAAAATGCAAAAGCACTGGCCTGTTACCGGGAAGATTTTTACGCAGGCAGGCCAGCGGTCACTGTGAATGCATTTGGTCAGGGTAAAGCATGGTATGTTGCATCACGTAATGATCTGGCTTTCCAGCGTGATTTTTTCGGCAATATCATTGCTGAATCAGGCTTGTGCGGGCCTCTGTCTGTGCCATTGCCGCCTGGTGTTACCGCACACCAACGCACAGACGGGAAGCAGAATTATATTTTTCTGGAAAACTACAGCGACAAGCAGCACAACCTCGTCCTGCCACAGGGGTATACCGATATGCTGACCGGGTTGCCGGTTTCTGGCACGGTAAACCTGACTGCATGGGATTGCCGGGTACTCTCCTGCGCATGTTAGTCATTTATTCCCGCCTGCCTTTTGGCGGCGGGAATATGCCCTTCTTATAGTGCCATCCTGCGCCCTGAATATAGTGGGCGTGTTTTCTATTTCTTTCCTGTAATTATCAGTATAAGGAACCGCCTATGGTAAGCCTGACATCCTTTCTCCAGTATTTTCGCCATGAAGTAGAATGTGTAATGAATGACACAGATAAAGCGCAGGCTGAGCGCCTGGTTAGCGGTTTTGGTGGCAGAGATAATATCTGCCATATTGATGCCTGTCTGACACGCCTGCGGGTAACCGTAGCACAGCTGTCACAGGTCGATTCACAGGCTTTGCAGAGTGAAGGTGCGCTTGGTGTAATTATTCTTGGCAACGAGGTTCATGCTATTTTTGGTACCCAGTCTGATAATCTGCGTCAACTTCTGGAAAAGCATTTCTTACAGTTATAATGGGGTATTTAATTATATTTAAAAAGCTGGTCGGGCACCGGCTTTTTTATTATTTTTCTAAAAAAGAAGGCAATCAAAATAATGATTGCCTTAAAAAATAATATGCAGTGGCTATGATGTCAGAAAAATAACATCAAAAAAGAGATATAATGATGATGATTAAGTCAGGTAATACTTACCACCAGGCTTCGACCTGTACGCCATAATTCCATGTATCGCTGGCTGTATTGTCGCGGAAGGTATCGCGTTTTTCGCCATCTGTCAGGTATGAAGCAAAAATACGCAGTTCCGGGCGCGACATAAATTCCGGGCCATCCGCCAGTGCCAGCGCAATAGTATACTTCTCACCGCTCTGTTTGTAATTGGAGCCATCGTTATACGTGTCTTTTTGGTAAAATGCGCCTGCTTCACCAATTCCGCGGACGTAGTTGGTGAATTGATATTGTGCCCGGCCAACCAGTGAAATCAACCGCGTTTTATCTGTCGTGGCGGTAATATTGTTAGCTGAGCCCCAGGTAAGCACATGGTTCAATGAGAAACGTTCGGTAATTGGAATCAAACCTGTGTTAATAATACGGTAGCCCGTGGCTCTACTGGTGTCATTCCACATGTCATACCAGCCACCACCCTGGGAAACCATATTTTGCGCCAGGCCTTTGTTGGCATACTGCACCACCAATTTGTTGTATCCACCGAACATATCCTGGCTAATTTCACCCGTCAGCATGACACCATTATCCGCATCATATAACCCACCATAGCTTTTCTGCGTATTGGTTGGGTTAGGCATGGCATAGTCAATACCGACTTCCACCCAGGAGCCCTGCCAGGGTTTTAAACCGGCATAACGCAAATCAAGGTAGTTGATGTTGACGTTATTATCATTGTTCACGCGGTAGTCGACATCGTTCGCATCACCTCTTATCCATGCGAAAGAAACTGCCCCCGGGCCAAGGCTATAGTTTTCAATACCTGCACCTGCACCGGAAATGTTCCAATATTTTGTATCAATAATATGCAGATCATGACGTTGGTAGTAACGCTTACCACCCCAGATAACGGCATCTTTATCGCCAGGCACCAGACCCTTGATTTGCAGGTTTAACTGGCGCAAACCGAACTGTGCATCATTGCCAATAGTGGTTTCATTGTCATTGGAACCATCGGAAACCATGCTGACCATGCTGTCCAGGTAGAAGCTGACATCATTTTTTTTATACACCTGTGAACCCAGTTCAAGCTCGCCGTATGTATCTGTTTCATTACCCAAACGGCCGAGTTTATTTTTCTGCCATTCCTGCATGCCACCATCGCTGGAGACACCAATACCAGAGCGAAGATAGCCGTGAAAATCGATAGCGTTGTCTGCCATCGCCCAGGTTGAAGTCAGCGCAGTGGTCAACGCGACAGTGAGTGTGCGTAGCGTCGTATTCATGATACCCTCTTATTGTTTGTATTACGTTCACATAATCGATGTAATAAAATGCTTAATTATGATTTCTTGCAATTTAGAACAAGCGGTAATGTGATTTGACGCAAACAAAACAGCTGGTTTTGTTATCGTGTGGTGAGGTTGCTCACATGTTTTTGTTATGTGAGCGTGTTACTTTTTTGATTGGTATCAGTGAGGCGGTTTTTCCACAGGTATTTCAGACTAACGCCTGATACAATTTGATTAGTAGCCTACGTGGAAAAGGAAAGATGAAGTCTAAAAGTGCGACATTAGAAGATGTTGCCCGGTATGCAGGCGTCTCATACCAGACGGTCTCCCGGGTTTTGAATAAATCAGCCAATGTGTCTGAAACAACGCGCCGGAAAGTGGAGGAAGCTATCGAGGTGTTGCGCTATGTACCTAATCGTCTTGCGCAGCAATTGGTGGGAAAACAAAGTAATACGATTGGTCTGGTTACCACTTCACTGGCGTTACATGCCCCTTCACAGGTGGCTGCAGCGGTGAAACGCTATGCAAACCAGGATGGATATCAGGTATTGATTTCCATGATTGATGAGAACGTAGAACAAAGTATCCAAAGTGCTATCAATGAACTGAAGTCTCAGTGGGTTGATAAAGTGATAATCAATGTGCCCCTGGAAAGCGAAAATGCAGAAAAAATCGCTGTTGAGAACGATGATATCATTTGCCTGTTTCTGGATGTGGATCCTTTCAGTTCCGTGTTTAACGTTTCGTTTAATCCGGCCGACGGTACGCGCGCCAGTGTGAAATATCTCTATGAACAGGGGCACCGCGAGATTGCGATACTGGCGGGGCCCGCGCACTCTGTATCAGCCCGGTTACGCCTGAAATCCTGGCGTGAGACACTGGACAGTTATGGGCTAAAACCCGTAACAGTTCTGCATGGCGACTGGGATGCCCGTAGCGGGTATGCTGGCGCACTCCAGATGTTGCGTGAAACCCCTTCATTTTCTGCAGTACTGGTCGGTAACGATCAAATGGCGCTGGGCGTACTCAGTGCGTTCCATCAGCATCAGCTGAGCATTCCCGGGCAGAAATCGGTAATTGGGTATGACGATACCTGGGAAAGCTCGTTCTTTTACCCTGCGCTGACAACGGTTTCTCTGGATTTGGATTTACAGGGTAAAGAAGCGGTGCGGCGTTTACTTAATGCAGGGCAGAAAGAAGACGGGCGTTCATCATCTGTTCTGCCTGCCAAACTGGTGGTACGTAACTCCACAGGGCCAAAACAGGATAACACCCGCGATTTGCAACAAATTGCCGATACACTGCGCCAGCTTGCACAACAACTGAGTGCGTAGCGAGCCTTGAGCCCGGTATTGAGTTGCCCAGAGCAATTACTCTACCGGGCTAAGATGTCTGATTATCCAGACTATAGATATCATAAAAGGTCAGCCGTTTTTTATTGACCAACATTTTAGCCAATAAATCTTTTTGCTGGTTGCTGACTTGTGAGGAAGCCTGAATATTATTTATCAACTCACCAGGTACATCGCGTGTGTTATACCATTCGCCGTTATAACAGACGCGAAAATCAAGCAGGTCTATATCTTCATACCGGTAACGTGGATTGATATCAAAGAAGAAGAAACCGTTGAGCAATACAAACAGCCCAACATGCAGCCAGACAAAATCCTCAAGTGTTGGTGATTTCACGATAACAACGAGTGTTGCCAGCCACCCCGCGTACATGGCTACAAACAGCCCCGGATAACGGCGAATAAAGCTGATACTAAACCTCGGCCGGTTATCCCGTTTCTCGCGATGATTCAGTTGCTCTATGGTATTAGTCAGCAGGCGCTGAATTTCCGTCATACAAGCCTCTACAGAAAACAATTCAGGAAATATTCTCTGAATTGTAGAGAGGTGGTGCTCAGTAACCAGTAACAGTTTCCCGGAAAATTTGCATAACAGTTGTCGCCTGCCGGGCAGAACCCGGGAACGCTCAACCAGGGGCGATGAAAGGGGCGGATGTAACCACGCCGCCGGGAAACCGGTTTTTTTGAACCATAACAGAACAGAACCAGAAGTGTGTTATCTTCAGGTTCATAATTGTGTTTGAATCAGAAAGTCACTTAGCGGACGAACTTCCATACTGAAGATGGGATTTTATCGTACAATTTATTCATCGTCAGTTCTGCAAGGCGATGATCTGCTGCTGAATAAAATACTGCCAGTTCACTATCAGAAAGTTCATATTTATTTTTTTCAATCACTCTTTCGAGGGTGTCGATGGTCTGACAACGCCTTAAGCGCATCAAATAATCGGTTTTTGTTAACGGTTTGGTGATAGACATAACTTTACCTTAAGAAATATTCATACTAACAGGAATGGCTAACGGGATTTTCTTTACTCACCGTAGAAAAACACCGAAACAGGTTAAGGCCTGTTCTGCGCCACTTCTGTAAATCTTTTGCATTAATGCTGTAACTGCTGAACAACATAAAAGTGTCGTCCAAATATTCATCTATTTTCTCTACCAAGTCACTATCGTCTTCGTACTTTAATTTGTAATTAAGTGCAAAGGTAGCGATGTGCTCAATCAGATCGTTCATCTGCAGGCTGGCTGGAGATGTAGGATCGTTAACCCAGGTATGGGTACTGCCCTCGAGACTCGAGAGGCAATCATGATAAAGTGATTCGCAGAGGAATTTGAGCTGCGCTATATCATGCCTTTTTGGTGAGTATTCGTCCATATGGTACCCCCTTATTATCGAAAATTTTCTGATAAATACAATACTTCGGGGCTGACAAAAGAGAGTTCTTGATGTTTTACACCACCAGATTAATGATTTAACTATAAGTCACAGTTAAGTAATTTTCACCTGAATAGTGTAAAAATTCCAAATAATGAGAAATTCCCTGTCTGACACGGCTTTCCTGAAAAAGATGATTTAAAACAGCTTACCCTTAGTGAGTACTGCCTGACTCTTTCAGATTCAATATACAGGTTAAATCTTGAATAATTATGTTTTTGCCATGAGTTATAAATAATGTCGGAATAATCCTGGTTTTTCTCCCCAGAAAAATGGCAATTTAACGTTACGCTTCTCGTACTTTCTTATTAGATGTATTTTAACGTAATCCACATTAATGGTTACACGGGTACAGGTTTTTGTAACGCCATTGACTGCGTCTTGTTATCTGGTAACTACCAGGCAGAATGCCATGTGGTCCGGATTCACTCTCTTTACGCTCACCGCGACACCCCCAGTGCAGCATTGCTTTGTAACACCGCTCCAGGACTCTTAAATACAAGCATACGCCGGGAAGCCCTGATGTGGAATATGGCATTAAAATGCCGCTAATCGTCTCCCACAGGATGATATGGGGGCTGACTGTACCATAACAAGTCTGCCAGCTGAATATTCAGCCATTAATGACAAACCGGCGCCAGTTGTTTGGTGGAGGAAGGCGACGGCTGTAGCTACAACGTGAACCCACAAACCTGCAGATTTTCGGGGGAGGTTGAAACCCGGCGGTAAGCTAAAAAAGTAAAGGCCGCACAAGGCGGCCTTTGTCTGGTGATACATACCACAAGTTAATGTGACTGTGGTGTGTCGTGACTGTGTTCAGCGTCTTCACCTTTGCTGCCAAAGCGGCGGCGAACCACAACGAAGAACATGGGAACAAAGTAAATTGCCAGCAGAGTGGCAGAAATCATCCCGCCAAACACCCCGGTACCAACGGCGTTTTGTGCGCCGGAACCTGCACCAGAGCTCAATACCAGAGGCAGAACGCCCAGGATAAATGCCAGCGAGGTCATCAGGATAGGGCGCAGACGCATACGAACAGCATCCAGCGTCGCCTCTACCAGACCTTTACCTTCTTTTTCCATCAGGTCCTTGGCGAACTCAACAATCAGGATGGCGTTCCTCGCCGATACCCCGATAGTGGTAAGTAAGCCTACCTGGAAATAAACGTCGTTGTTCAGGCCACGGAGAGAAGCTGCAAGTAACGCACCAACAACCCCCAACGGTACTACCAGCATTACCGAGAACGGTATAGACCAGCTTTCGTACAGAGCGGCAAGGCACAGGAACACCACAATCAGTGAAATGGCGTACAGTGCAGGGGCCTGGTTACCAGACAGACGTTCCTGGTAAGACATACCCGTCCAGTCATAACCGATTCCGGAAGGTAATTTACTTGCCAGTTGCTCCATCAGCGCCATAGCTTCACCGGTACTTTTACCTGGTGCTGGCTGGCCTAATATTTCCATGGATGGCAAGCCATTGTAACGTTCCAGACGCGGAGAACCATATTCCCAACGGGCGGTAGCGAATGCAGAGAATGGTACCATTTGGCCGTTACTGCCACGCACATACCAATAGTTCAGGTCACTGGGCAGCATGCGGTATTTGGCTTCAGACATCACATACACTTTCTTCACACGGCCCCGGTCGATGAAGTCGTTAACGTAACTTCCCCCCCAGGCGGCGCCGAGCGTGGTATTGATATCGCTGACAGATACACCAAGTGCCATCGCTTTTTCCTGATCGATGTCGATTTTGTACTGTGGCGTATCTTCCAGTCCGTTGGGACGAACACCAACCAGGGTATCCGGATGCTGAGCAATCATGCCGAACGGTTGGTTACGTGCCTGCATTAGTTTATCGTGCCCCAGGCCTCCCTGGTCGATAAGTTCGAAGTCAAAGCCTGTCGCTGTCCCCAGTTCCACAATAGCCGGGAGGTTGAACGCGAAGACCATGGCATCTTTGATGCGCGAAAATGCCGCACTGGCTCGGGCTGTAATCGCCGGAACTTTATTGGCTTCACCCGGGCGCTCACTCCAGTCTTTCAGTGAAACAAACGCAATCCCCGTATTCTGCCCTCGGCCAGCAAAACCAAAGCCATTAACGGTGAACACCGAGTTCACGTTGTCTTTCTCTTTGGTCAGGTAGTAGTTGGTAACTTCATCCAGCACTTTTTGCGTTCGTTCCTGAGTCGCCCCGGCTGGCAATTGTGCCATAGTGAGGAATACTCCCTGATCTTCATCAGGCAGGAATGAACTGGGCAGGCGCAGGAACAGCCATGCCATACCCACGACAATCACCAAATACAGCACCAGATAACGGCCTGTGCTCTGAAGAATATTTGCCACACTATTGGTGTAGTGGTGCGTACTCTTCGTGAACATATTGTTGAACCAGCCGAAGAAGCCTTTTGTGGCCCCATGTTCGCCCTTTTTAATCGGTTTGAGCATGGTGGCACACAGTGCGGGTGTCAGGACCATCGCAACCAGAACTGACAGCACCATTGCCGAAACGATAGTGATGGAGAACTGGCGGTAAATGGCCCCGGTGGATCCGCCAAAGAATGCCATCGGAATAAATACAGCGGACAGCACCAGTGCGATACCAACCAGAGCGCCCTGTATTTGCCCCATAGAACGGCGTGTGGCTTCTTTAGGCGGTAGCCCTTCTTCTGCCATAACACGCTCGACGTTTTCCACCACAACAATGGCGTCATCCACCAATAGCCCTATCGCCAAAACCATGGCGAACATCGTTAGGGTATTTATCGAGAAGCCAAAGGCGGAAAGAATGGCAAATGTACCCAGCAAGACCACTGGTACTGCAATGGTAGGAATCAGTGTTGCCCGGAAGTTCTGCAGGAACAAATACATAACCAGGAACACCAGCAAAATAGCTTCTACCAGCGTTTTGACCACTTCTTTAATGGAGATTTTAACGAACGGGGTCGTGTCGTAGGGATAAACCACTTTCAGACCGTGAGGAAAGAAAGGTTGCAGTTTATCAATAGTGGCACGAACTGCCGCAGCGGTATCCAGAGCGTTAGCACCGGTTGCCAGTTTAATCCCCAGGCCTGCAGCAGGTTTGCCGTTATAGCGGGCGATTACATCATAACTTTCACCACCCAGTTCAACTTTTGCCACATCTTTCAGGCGAACCTGGGAACCATCCTGATTCACTTTCAGCAGAATATTACCAAACTGCGCCGGTGAGTTAAGGCGGGTTTGCGCAATAATAGAGGCGTTAAGTTGTTGGCCTTTAACGGGTGGAGTACCCCCTAACTGACCAGCGGCTACCTGAGCGTTTTGTGCTTTGATAGCGGCAATAACATCTACTGGTGTGAGCTGGAAGTTATTTAGTTTGTTGGGGTCCATCCATATGCGCATTGCATACTGGGCACCAAACAACTGCACATCACCCACGCCGGAGGTACGGCTGATGGGATCTTTAATATTTGAACCTACATAGTCGGCGATATCATCCTGCGTCATTGAGCCGTCAGTGCTGATCATCGCCATTACCATCAAGAAGCTACTGGACGATTTTTCAACACTCACACCTTGCTGCTGTACTTCCTGAGGAAGTAGCGGCATTGCTAATTGCAGTTTGTTCTGCACCTGGACCTGAGCAATGTCCGGATTCGTACCGGAATCAAATGTCAGAGTGATTTGCACAGTACCGGAGGAATCGCTGGTAGAAGACATATACATCAGGCCATCGATGCCGTTCATATTCTGTTCGATGACCTGAGTGACTGTATCCTGTACCGTTTTAGCATCCGCACCTGGGTAACTGGCTGTAATCTGAATTGCCGGAGGCGCAATCGTTGGATATTGCGCTATAGGCAGTTTCAGGATAGCAAGTGCACCTGCGAGCATGATGATAATTGCGATTACCCAGGCAAAAATTGGGCGATCGATAAAAAACTTAGCCATGTCTTAACGGCTCCTGTTTTAGTTAAGACGGATTATTCTGACGTTTTTTCTGGGGCTTTTTCGCTGGTCTTCTCGTCAGTTGTGACTTCTTGCGCAGTCACCGTGGCACCAGGTTTGACTTTCTGTAGCCCTTCGATTATTACGCGGTCACCTGCCTTGAGTCCTTTCGTGACGAGCCATTTATCGCCAATAGCCTGGCTTGCTGTAACCTGGCGCACTTCCACTTTGTTGTCTTTATCTACAATCATCGCGGTGGCATCACCACGCGGTGTATGTGTTACACCTTGTTGCGGAACAAGCAGTGCGTCTGGCCGGACACCTTCTTCCAGTCGTGCACGAACAAACATACCCGGGAGTAATGTGTGGTCAGGATTAGGGAATATAGCGCGCAGAGTAATGGTGCCAGTGGTTTCGTCGACAGTGACGTCAGAAAATTCCAGTGTGCCGCTTTGCGGGTATGTAAAACCTTCGGTTGTTGTCAGTTCGACTTTTGCTTTGCCGTTTTCTTGCTTCAGCGTACCGTTTTCCAGCTCTTGTTTCAGACGCAGAAAATCGTTACTTGATTGCGTGACATCAACATAAATAGGGTCAAGCTGCTGCACTGTTGCTAATGCAGTGGTTTGCCCATTTTGTACCAGGGCACCTTCTGTCACAGAGGATTTTCCAATCCGCCCACTGATAGGTGAGGTGACTTTGGTGTAGGCCAGGTTAATGCGCGCAGTTTCGACAGCGGCTTTTGCTGCCAGCACTGAAGCATTGGCCTGTTGTAAGGTTGACTGTGCTGTGTCGTAGTCTTGTTGGCTAATATATTTGGTACCCAACAGCGGCTGGTAACGTTTTAAGGTCAGTCTGGCAATATTGGCTGCAGCTTCTGCTTTTGCTAAATCACCTTTTGCACTGTCATAAGTGGCCTGATAAGTGGCGGGGTCAATTTGATAAAGCGATTCACCCGCTTTAATGTCACTTCCTTCAACAAAATTACGTTTGAGGATGATCCCGCTGACCTGAGGGCGCACTTCAGCAACCCGGAACGCACTGGTGCGGCCCGGGAGCTCGGTTGTGATCTGCAAGGGTTCAGTTTTCAGCGTTACCACACCGACAGCAGGCGTGCCCATCGCATGTTGCTGATTCTGTTTATTGTCACATCCTGTAAGCGCTAAGCTGCCTGAAAGCATCAGAACCATCGCCAGAGGCGTTAACCCTCTGTTTTTGTTCATAGGTAAACCTCGAGTGTCCGATTTCAAAGTTGATCAATGGAACGCTAACGCTTGTCCATAATCCCATTGCTGCGTTTCTATTTAGAACATGTTATGTTACATACATTCAAAAATGTATGTAAGCCTTACCCCTGTAAATTCACCGACATATGGCACGAAAAACCAAACAACAAGCAATGGAGACCCGGCAGCAGATTTTGGATGCAGCAATTCGCTTGTTTTCACAGTACGGCGTATCTTCAACATCCCTTTCTGATATAGCCAAAGAGGCTGGTGTCACCCGGGGTGCTATTTATTGGCATTTCAAAAATAAGTCAGATGTTTTTAATGAAATTTGGGCATTAACCGATTCAACAATAAATGACTTAGAAATTGAGTATCGGGCAAAATTTCCTGACGATCCACTTTCTGTGATGCGTGAGCTATTGGTTTATCTTCTGGAAGCGACAGTTGAAGATGAACGCCGTCGTTCCATGATGGAAATTATTTTCCATAAATGCGAATTTGTGGGTGAAATGCTTACCGTCCATCAGGCAAAACGTGACCTCTATGTCCAGGAGTATGAGCGTATTGAAAACGCAATAATCCAGTGCATGGATGCCGGTTTACTCCCGGCTAATTTACTTTCCAGGCGCGCCGCTATTTTGATGCGTAGTTATATGTGCGGGTTAATGGAAAGTTGGTTGTTTGCACCAGAAACCTTTGATTTAAAAGCTGAAGCCCGTGTCTATGTCGATGTGTTACTGGAAATGTACCAGCATTGTACAGGCTTACAATCACAGCCACAGCAGCACTGAGCTCTTCACACAATTTTTGGCAGGCTTCGCTTTGTTCATGGCTTTTGCGTGACGTAAACCAGGTACAACTGTAGTTTCAGACTTCGCCTGGCGTAGCTCTGCAGCATTCACTATTCCATAAGCAGAAGGCGTGCTATCCTGCGCGTCTTATCATAGAAACTTGAGTGCGATTCCGCCAGACGTTTCATCTATTACACATCCAAAAATTATGCAACTTACACAAATTGTCAGAAAAGCAGCCTGTGTTGTTCTTTTGCTTTGTTGCGGCGTTTTTGCCGGTATTGTGCCGTTTGCCAGTGCGCAAACGAACAGTGATGTACCGACAAAAGCGGATGTACAAAATCAGATTAATGCGCTTAACAAACAAAAGAGCCTGTCTGCTCAGGAAAAACTCAGTCTTGCTGACCTGAATAAAACGCTGGATGTCCTGGCAAAAATAGATCAGGTGAAACAAGATTCAGATGCTCTGCGCCAACAAATTGCCCAGGCGCCGGACAAAATGAATAAAGCGGAAGAGTCTCTTGCTGCGCTGGCAAATACCACCAGTGATGATGAACAGGCGAAGTATTACGCCAAACTCTCCATTCGCTCTCTTGAAAGCAAAATGGGAAGCCTGCTGGATAACCTGCAGTCCGCGCAAACACAGTTATCCAGTATTAACAGCCAGTTGGTTGCATTGCAGACACAGCCTGAGCGTGTACAGAACACCCTGTTTAACGCTTCTCAGCAGTTACAGCAAATCCAGACTGAGTTGAGCGGAAATGGCCCGGATGGCACACAGCTGCGTCAGAGTCAACAAGAGCTGTTGCTGGCACAACAGGCATTACTCAATGCGCAAATAGATGAGCAGCGTAAGAGCTTGTCTGGTAATACGGTTTTGCAGGACTCCTTGCAAAAACAGCGTGACTACAATACGCAGTATATCAATAAGCTTGAGCATGACCTGCAACTGATTCAGGCAGCTATCAGCCATAAGCGTCTGTCACTCACTGAGCAAACCGCTCAGGAAGCAGCTACGACAGATGAAGCCAGTGCCATCCAGAACAACCCGCTGGTAAAACAAGAGCTGGCAATTAACCGTCAACTGAGCGACCGGTTGATCAAGGCGACCCAGGAAGGCAATGAACTGGTTCAACAAAATATTCGGGTTAAAAACTGGCTCGACCGTGCCGTTCAGGCTGAGCACAACCTGAAAGAGCAAATCGCCATGCTGAAGGGGAGTTTGTTGCTCTCACGTATTTTATATCAGCAGCAGCAGTCTCTGCCACGGGCTGATGACCTTGAAGATATGACGAACCAGATTGCCGACCTGCGCCTTGAGCAGTTTGATATCGGTCAGAAACGTGATGCGTTGCTGCAAAGCGATAATTATATCGCGACAATTGAAGCGGGCCATAAAGATGAAGTGAACGATGAAGTTAATAGTGCGCTGAGCCAGGTTCTGGATTCCCGTAAGGATTTACTGGATCAGCTAAACAAGCAACTGGGTAACCAGTTGATGATGGCGATTGCATTACAAATTAACCAGCAACAACTGATGAGTGTATCCACCCGTTTACAGAAAACGGTAACTCAGCAGATTTTTTGGGTGAACAGTAATAAACCCATGAACTGGAGTTGGGTGACAGCATTTCCTGAAGCACTCAAAACACAACTCGGACAGTTGAAAATTACGGCAAACAACTGGAGCCTTACCACTGCGCTGGTTGCAATACTTGCCAGCCTTCCCTGGTTATTACTGGCGGGGATTATTCGCTGGCGTTTCCGTTGGGTAAATAACACTCTGGCGAAACTCAGCGCCAACGTAGGTCAACTGCGTAATGACAGCCAGTTGCATACCCCTAAAGCCATACTGCTGACTTTGTTCAAGGCGCTACCTGTGTGCCTGGTTATCATTGCCTGCGGCTGGTGCATCCTGTTTTTACAACTCAATATTAGTGAGCTGATATGGAGTTTCAGTAAAGAACTGGCGGTTTATTTGCTGGTTTTTGGCTTGTGCTGGCGCATTCTGGATACGGATGGTGTTGCAGTAAAACACTTTATGATGCCGGTAAACCTTACCAGCCATTATCGCCGTCAGATAATTCGCATCAGCATTGCTTTACTGCCTTTACTGTTCTGGTCAGTGGTGGGTGAATTGTCGCCACTGCACCTGATGGATGACGTTCTTGGGCAGTCCATCATTCTGCTCAATTTACTGCTGATTACCGGGCTGGTTTGGCCTATGTGCCGGGACAGCTGGCGCGATAAAGAATCGCACTCAATAAGGCTTATTACTGTCTCCATACTCGCTCTGGTGCCTGTCGGATTACTGGTACTGACAGTGATGGGCTATTTCTATACCACACTGCGTCTGGCTAACCGTTGGATTGATACCGTCTATCTGGTCATTTTGTGGAACTTACTTTACCAGACAGTGTTGCGCGGGTTGAGTGTGGCCGCACGGCGTATTGCTTACCGGCGTGCGCTGGCTCGCCGCCAAAACATGGTGAAAGAAGGGGCGGAAGGCGCGGAGCCTGTTGAAGAGCCGCCGTTGGGCCTTGACCAAATTAACCAGCAGACATTGCGTATCACAACATTATTGATGTTTGCGCTGTTCGGGCTGTTCTTCTGGATGATCTGGTCAGATTTAATTACTGTCTTTGCTTATCTGGACAGTATTGTATTGTGGCATTCCAGTGGCACAGAGGCGGGCAGTGCGGTTATCAGAAATATTACCCTGGGGAGTCTGTTGTTTGCGGTCATTGTCACTGTGGTAGCCTGGGCGTTAATTCGCAACTTACCCGGTTTGCTGGAAGTACTGGTATTGTCGCGGCTTAATATGCGCCAGGGCTCTTCCTATGCCATTACCACCATTTTGAATTATGTGATAATCGCGGTTGGTACTATGGCCGTGTTCGGTGCGCTGGGGGTTTCCTGGGACAAACTGCAATGGCTGGCGGCTGCATTGTCCGTTGGTTTGGGTTTTGGTTTACAGGAGATTTTCGGTAACTTTGTCTCCGGCCTGATAATCCTGTTTGAACGGCCGGTGCGCATTGGTGACACTATTACAATTGGGTCGTTTTCTGGCTCAGTGAGTAAGATCCGTATCCGCGCCACCACCATTACGGATTTTGATCGTAAAGAAGTGATAATCCCGAATAAAGCGTTTGTCACCGAGCGGCTTATCAACTGGTCGTTGTCAGATACGATTACTCGTGTGGTGATAAGCCTGGGAGTGGCTTATGGTTCGGATCTGGATAAAGTGAAGGCGGTGTTATTGCAGGCAGCAATGGAGCACCCCAAAGTCATGCGCGACCCTGAACCTTCGGTCTTCTTCACCACATTTGGCGCCAGCACGCTGGATCACGAATTACGCCTGTATGTGCGTGAATTACGTGACCGTAGTTATACTGTGGATGAACTGAACCGGGCTATTGACAGGCTGTGCCGTGAAAATGGGATAGAAATAGCCTTCAACCAACTGGATGTTCACTTGTATAACAATAATGGCGATACCGTAACGGAAGTCAGCCGTACTGTTGAAAATAACAAAACGGATCATGCCACGCCGAAACTGGCTGACTAACGCTGATACTTTGATGCGCAGGAGGTTTACGCTTCCTGCGCTTTGCGTTCGAAATCTTTGCGCACCATTTCCAGTGCGGACAGCACCACTTGTGGCGCAATCCCGCTCTCTTCCAGCAGCATAATTAAATCGACAGCCAGTTTGACATCGTCAGGGGCAGTTTCCAGTGACATGTTATCTCCCGATATTCAGCCAGGTTAACCTGGCACCGTTATTCTGTGGGCAATAAACGTAAATGTGTTAGCGAACGACGCGTTCCAGTGCATCTTCAATGCGTTCAAGTGCGCTGCGGCAGCGGGCAAGCCTGCCTTCCAGTGCCGTTTTTTCACGCAATAATTGTTGTTGTTCTGTAAGCAACGTGGTGCAGTTTAACTGAGTTTCGCGTGCCTGCAGCATTTCGACCAGGCGCTTTTCGTAGTCCTGGTGTTTAAGCAGACTGTTACGCAGTGCGCTCGCACCTTTGTGAGCGCTATCGTACTGGCGTAAAGGCCAGGTTGCCGCTTCACGCTGCAACGCCGAAATCTGGGCAACTAATCGTTCGGCAAGCCAGGTGGTTTGAACCACATTCCCTTCTTGTGCAACAGTACGCAAATGGCGTAAATTTTCTTGCGTTTCACCCAGATAATCACTTATTTGTGTGCTTCTGGTTAAGAACAGTTGTTTATCAAAACGGGCAGATAATGAACGGTGTGTGGCCAGCGGTGCCAGGCGGCGGGCTAACCCGGCAAACTGGTCTTCAAGCTGGCGGAGAAGGGTGTCCTGTTTCATAAATTCTCCGGGCCCTCTACAAATGCAAATGCCACCACGCAGAAGGAAAGGTTGAACATGTTGAGGTTTATTTTAATCATGTCCGGCTGGTTATCGGTAGCACTTGCTGTGTTGGGGGTCGTATTGCCGTTATTACCAACCACGCCTTTTGTACTTCTGGCAGCCTGGTGTTTTGCCCGCTCGTCTCCCCGCTTTCATCACTGGCTGCTCTACCGTTCCTGGTTTGGCAGTTATTTACGCAACTGGCAGCAATATCGGGCCATGCCACCAGGCGCAAAGCCGCGGGCTATCGCGCTGGTTGCAGTGACGTTTGCCATTTCGCTGTGGGTGGTTAAGCTTTGGTGGGTACGAGGAATATTAGTGGTGATGCTGTTGTTGCTTTTTATTTTTCTCGCCCGTATCCCTGTTGTTGATGAAAAACAACAAAAAAGCTAAACGCCTGTCGCAGGAGTTGCAATTACGCCCCGCAGACAGTAAATTCGAGCGTTTTCGAGCACAGGGCGCGCTGGCTATTGTGTAACCAGCCAGGCATCAGCCTGTTTGCGTTCTGTGAGTAACACCGTTTTTATAGGCAACTACCTATGACCGCAACTGCGCAGCAGCTTGAATATCTTAAAAACAGCATTAAAAGCATTCAGGATTATCCAAAACCGGGGATTCTGTTCCGTGATGTCACCAGTTTGCTGGAAGATCCGAAAGCTTTTGCCCTCAGCATTGATTTGATTGTTGAGCGTTTCAAACAGGCCGGTATTACCAAGGTCGTCGGGACTGAAGCCCGTGGCTTTTTGTTTGGTGCTCCTGTAGCACTGGGTCTGGGGGTTGGGTTTGTTCCTGTGCGTAAGCCAGGAAAATTGCCACGTAAAACCCTTAGTGAAACCTATGAACTGGAATATGGCACTGACAAGCTGGAAATCCACACTGATGCAATCAAAGCGGGCGACCGTGTGCTGGTAGTCGATGACTTGCTGGCAACCGGCGGCACTATTGATGCCACGGTAAAACTGATTCGCCAGCTTGGTGGTGAAGTCACTGATGCCGCGTTTATTATTAACCTGTTTGATTTAGGTGGGGAACAACGCCTTGCTGATGTTGGCGTGACCGCATTTAGCCTGGTGCCTTTCCCGGGGCACTAATTCGTGAGACGGAGCCTCGCTCATTTGGCGGGGCTTATGTTACATTATCCAACCTGAATTCACCTTCCCGCGAAGTCGAGCCTATCTCTGATGAGTTACCAGGTACTGGCGCGTAAATGGCGCCCCCAAACATTTGCTGATGTAGTGGGTCAGGAGCATGTCCTGACTGCGCTGGCCAATGGTCTGTCATTGGGCCGTATTCATCACGCCTGGCTGTTTTCAGGCACGCGTGGCGTGGGGAAAACCTCTATTGCCCGCTTGCTGGCGAAGGGTCTGAATTGCGAAAAAGGTATCACGGCAACACCTTGTGGTGTCTGTGAAAACTGTCGGGAAATAGAGCAAGGGCGGTTTGTTGACCTGATTGAGATCGACGCCGCATCCCGCACCAAAGTTGAAGATACGCGAGACCTGCTGGACAACGTTCAGTACGCACCAACGCGCGGTCGCTTCAAAGTCTACCTGATAGACGAAGTGCATATGCTTTCTCGCCACAGTTTTAATGCGTTGCTGAAAACGCTGGAAGAGCCGCCACCGCATGTGAAGTTTTTGCTGGCAACCACTGACCCGCAAAAATTACCGGTGACTATTCTTTCCCGCTGTTTGCAATTTCACCTCAAGGCGCTGGATGTTGAACAAATCCGTCATCAGTTGGAACGAATTCTCACAGCCGAGCAGGTCGAGTTTGAAAACCGTGCGTTGCAACTGTTATCCCGCGCGGCAGATGGTAGCCTGCGTGATGCACTGAGCCTGACAGATCAGGCAATTGCCAGTGGGGAGGGGAAAGTCACCACGCTTGCGGTCAGCACGATGCTGGGTACACTGGATGATTTCCAGGCGCTTAATTTACTTGATGCCTTATTACAGGCTGACGGGCAACGGGTGATGAGCCAGGTGGCAGAAGCAGGTGCCCGCGGCGTGGAGTGGGAAGCGTTACTGGTGGATATGCTCAGCCATTTGCACCGTATTGCCATGTTGCAGCTTTCTCCCTCTGTACCGCCTCTGGAAAACGATACCCAGGAACAGCGCCTGCGTGAACTGGCGCGGCAGATACCACCTGGTGATGTACAGCTTTATTACCAAACATTGTTGATTGGGCGTAAAGAATTGCCCTGGGCACCAGACCGCCGAATGGGTGTTGAAATGGCGCTGCTACGGGCTCTGGCATTCCATCCTCAGGCACCGGTTACACAACCTGAGCATTCTGGTCAGCCTGGTCAGGCTTTGAGCCCCTACCCGCAAACTGAGTCAGTCCAGCCGGTTTCACCTGCCGGGAGCGATGTGCCGCCAGTTTCACCTCAGGCACCCGCTAAACCAACGCCTGTTCCTGCCAGTGGGCAGGTTTCCAGTGCTGTCAGTCAGGTGTTACAGGCACGCAATCAGTTGCAGCGCCAGCAGGGAGATAACCCGTCAAAAAAGCGTGAACCGGCAGCGTCAGGCAGAGCGCGGCCGGTGAACACTTCAGCCCTTGAGCGGCTGGCAGCAGTGACGGATCGTGTACAGGCTCGCCCTGCCGCAGAAAATGCAGCGGCAAAACCGGTTAAAAAAGAAGCATATCGCTGGAAGGCGCAGAGTGTGCCAGAGGCAGTGGCTGACCCCATTGCGACACCTAAAGCATTACGTAGCGCTCTGGAGCATGAGAAAACGCCAGAACTGGCTGTAAAACTTGCACAAGAAGCGATAGAGCGTGATGAGTGGGCTGCGCAAGTGCAACAACTCAATGTGCCGAAACTGGTTCAGCAACTGGCATTGAATGCCTGGCGTGAGCAGGAAGGTAATCAAATTGTGTTGCACCTGCGTTCGGGGCAGCGTCACCTGAATTCAGCCTCTGCCCAACAAAGCCTGCAGCAGGCTTTGCGGGTTCTTACTGGTCAACCCATTGAATTGACCATTACAGAAGATGATAATCTCGCGCAACGGACGCCACTGGAGTGGCGCCAGGCCATTTATGAAGAAAAACTGGCCCAGGCGCGCGAGGCGATTCTGGCGGATAATAATATCCAGACACTTCGGCGTTTCTTCGATGCCGATCTTGATGAAGATAGTATCCGTCCTATTTGATGTGCAGGATGCCTGCATAAGTCAACCTTAACTGCCGTAAACCGCCTGGCGGCTTGCGGCCACAGCCTATAGAGAGAAGCGTATGTTCGGTAAAGGTGGTCTGGGCAATCTGATGAAGCAAGCCCAGCAAATGCAGGAAAAAATGCAAAAAGTGCAGGAAGAGATCGCCAGCATGGAAGTGACTGGTGAATCCGGTGCCGGCCTGGTAAAAGTGACCATTAATGGCGCACACAACTGCCGCCGCGTCGAAATCGACCCGAGCCTGCTGGAAGACGACAAAGATATGCTGGAAGACCTGGTGGCTGCAGCATTCAACGATGCCGCACGTCGGGTGGAAGAAAACCAGAAAGAAAAAATGGCGTCTGTATCTTCCGGTATGCAATTGCCACCTGGCTTTAAGATGCCGTTCTGATGCAAACCAGCCCACTGCTAACGCAGTTAATGGAGGCACTTCGGTGCCTTCCTGGCGTAGGGCCAAAGTCTGCTCAGCGTATGGCCTATACGCTGTTGCAGCGTGACCGTAGTGGGGGAATGCGCCTGGCGCAGTCACTGACTCGGGCGATGTCGGAAATTGGTCACTGTGCTGATTGCCGGACCTTTACCGAGCAGGAAATCTGCCCGATTTGCAGTAACCCACGTCGTCAGGAAAATGGCCAGATTTGTGTCGTGGAAAGTCCGGCCGATATTTATGCTATCGAGCAAACCGGGCAGTTTTCCGGCCGTTATTTTGTGCTGATGGGGCATTTGTCTCCGTTGGATGGCATCGGTCCGAATGACATCGGTCTCGACAGGCTTGAAGCACGCCTTGAGGCAGAAAAAATATCAGAAGTGATTCTCGCCACTAACCCCACAGTGGAAGGGGAGGCTACCGCCAACTATATTGCTGGCTTATGCGGGCAATATGGTGTTGAAGCCAGCCGCATAGCACATGGTGTACCTGTGGGTGGTGAACTGGAAATGGTGGATGGCACAACGCTCTCACATTCACTGATTGGTCGCCAAAAGATTAGCTTTTAACCAAACAGAAGCCCTGTTTCAGGGTTTCTGCTTGAAATCTTGTTTCCCTGTCCCCATCTCCTCCCTCAACACAAATTGTTTATTTTGTTGCCCGAACTGTTGAGGTATCACAACCATGAAAGGACAAGAGACCCGTGGCTTTCAGTCAGAAGTAAAACAACTTCTGCACCTGATGATCCATTCTCTTTATTCAAATAAAGAAATTTTCCTGCGTGAATTGATCTCCAACGCATCCGATGCCGCAGACAAACTGCGTTTTCGTGCACTCTCCAAACCGGAACTTTATGAAGGTGATGGCGAACTGCGTGTGCGGGTTTCCTGCGACAAAGAAAAAAGAACCATCACTATTTCAGATAACGGCATTGGTATGAGTCGCGATGAGGTTATCGACCACCTGGGGACTATTGCTAAATCCGGTACCAAAGCGTTTCTGGAATCCATGGGTTCAGACCAGGCGCAGGACAGCCAGTTAATTGGCCAGTTCGGTGTTGGGTTCTACTCTGCTTTTATTGTGGCCGATAAAGTGACTGTGCGCACTCGCGCTGCTGGTGCAACAGCCAGTGAAGCGGTGTTCTGGGAATCGGCTGGTGAAGGTGAATACACCGTCGCAGATATTGAAAAAGCAGACCGTGGTACTGAAATCACCCTGCATTTGCGTGAGGGCGAAGATGAGTTTCTGGATAACTGGCGCATCCGCTCTGTCATCAGCAAATATTCTGATCACATCGCGCTGCCGGTAGAAATTGAACAACAGGAAGAGAAAGACGGTGAAACCGTTGTTTCCTGGGAAAAAATCAACAAAGCACAGGCTCTGTGGACGCGTAACCGCGCGGAAATTAAAGACGAAGAATATACTGAGTTTTATAAGCACATCGCCCATGACTTCACTGACCCACTGGCCTGGAGCCATAACCGTGTTGAAGGCAAACAGGAATATACCAGCCTGTTATATATCCCTTCTCAGGCCCCGTGGGATATGTGGAACCGTGACCACAAACATGGCCTGAAATTATATGTTCAGCGTGTGTTTATCATGGACGATGCGGAACAGTTCATGCCGAATTATCTGCGCTTTGTCCGCGGTCTGATAGACTCCAGCGACCTGCCACTGAACGTTTCTCGTGAGATCCTCCAGGACAGCGCCATTACCCGCAACCTGCGTAACGCACTAAGTAAACGTGCGCTGCAAATGCTGGAAAAAATGGCAAAAAATGAGAGTGAAAAATACCAGACATTCTGGGATCAGTTTGGCCTGGTAATGAAAGAAGGCCCGGCAGAAGACCAGGCGAACCAGCAGGCTATTGCAAAACTGCTGCGCTTTGCCTCGACGCATAACGACTCTTCTGTACAAAACGTTTCTCTGGAAGACTATGTCAGCCGGATGAAAGAAGGGCAGGATAAAATCTACTACATCACCGCAGACAGCTATGCCGCCGCGAAAAGCAGCCCGCATCTGGAACTGCTGCGCAAAAAAGGCATTGAAGTACTTCTGCTTTCCGACCGCGTCGATGAGTGGATGATGAGCTACCTGACTGAGTTCGATGGCAAATCCTTCCAGTCTGTCGCCAAAGCTGACGAATCTCTGGATAAACTGGCAGACGAAGTGGATGAGCAAACCAAAGAAGCGGAAAAAGCGCTTGAGCCATTTGTTGATCGCGTAAAAGCTCTGCTGGGTGAACGTGTTAAAGATGTGCGCCTGACTCACCGTTTAACGGATACGCCAGCCATTGTCACAACCGATAACGACGAAATGAGTACCCAGATGGCAAAACTGTTTGCCGCAGCGGGGCAGAAAGTGCCGGAAGTGAAATACATCTTTGAACTGAACCCGGACCATGCACTGGTTAAACGGGCTTCTGACACCAGTTCAGAAGAGGACTTCAAAGAGTGGGTAGAGTTGTTACTCGACCAGGCGATGTTTGCTGAACGTGGAACACTGGAAGATCCAAACCAGTTTATCCGCCGTATGAACCAGTTACTGGTTTCCTGATATCAATACCGCCCTGCCTGGCAGGGCGGTATTTTTTCTGCAGACGTTCATATCTTTTCTTTTTTTAAGGTTATTCGCTGGCGGAATCGCTTCCATAGCGCTGGCTTTCTTGTGGTGATGCAGCCTTAGTGGTATGGTTTTCGCCTCATTTTGATGTATTAAAATCCATTCGTAAGAGGAATTACGCAATGCGTATTATTTTGCTCGGCGCTCCTGGCGCTGGTAAGGGAACTCAGGCTCAATTTATTATGGAGAAGTATGGGATCCCGCAAATTTCTACCGGCGACATGTTACGTGCCGCAGTAAAATCCGGCTCAGCCCTGGGTAAACAAGCAAAAGACTTGATGGACGCAGGCAAGCTGGTCACTGACGAACTGGTAATTGCACTGGTTAAAGAACGCATTACTCAGGAAGACTGCCGCAATGGTTTTCTGTTAGACGGTTTCCCGCGTACAATTCCTCAGGCTGATGCCATGAAAGAAGCCGGTATCACCGTTGATTATGTTCTGGAATTCGACGTACCGGATGAGCTTATCATAGACCGTATTATTGGCCGCCGGGTTCATGCCGCTTCTGGCCGTGTTTATCATGTGAAATTCAATCCGCCGAAAGTGGAAGGGAAAGATGACGTGACGGGCGAAGAGCTGACCATCCGTAAAGATGACCAGGAAGATACGGTACGTAAACGTCTGGTGGAATACCACCAAATGACTGCACCATTAATTGGTTATTACAGCAAAGAAGCCGAGTCTGGTAATACCCGTTATGCCAAAATCGACGGTACCCAGTCCGTGAACGATGTGCGTGCTGAACTGGAACGTATCCTCGGTTAAGTTTCCTGCTGCCAGCCCGTCCGGGCTGGCACTTTTCCCTCTGTGCTTTATCTGCGAGTTTTACCCTGTTACTGTGATTGGTTTCCAAAACACGTCATTCGGTTACAATTATCAGGCCGTTAGTCGTAAGAGAGATGGAAATGACTCAGCAAAAAACAGGTATTTTACTGGTTAATTTAGGCACACCTGATGCCCCGACCCCTGCAGCGGTTAAACGTTATTTGCGCCAGTTTTTGAGCGACCGCCGGGTGGTGGATACCCCACGCTGGTTGTGGTGGCCTCTGCTGCGTGGCGTGATTCTGCCAGTGCGTTCGCCACGAGTGGCAAAACTATACCAGTCGGTCTGGATGGAAGAAGGCTCGCCATTGATGGTTTACAGTAAGCGCCAGGCTCAGGCATTGCAGGCTCAATTACCTGACACACCTGTTGCGCTGGGAATGAGCTACGGCCAGCCCGCTATGTCTGATGCCGTTGACAGCCTGCTGGCGCAGGGTGTTGAGCACCTGATTGTACTGCCACTTTACCCACAGTATTCTTGTTCGACTGTCGCCGCCGTCTGGGATGAACTGGCACGTATTCTCGCTACCAAAAGGTCAATTCCTGCTGTCAGCTTTATTCGTGATTACGCGGATGATACCCAGTATATTTCCGCACTGGTCGGTAAGGTTAAAGCCAGTTTTGCCGAGTTTGGTGAGCCAGAACTGCTGTTACTGTCTTACCATGGCATTCCCCAGCGCTATGCAAGCCAGGGGGATACCTACCCGCAACGCTGCCGTGACACAACCCGCGCACTGGTGTCTGCGCTTGGCATCGCCCCAGAAAAAGTCATGATGACCTACCAGTCGCGTTTTGGGCGCGAGCCCTGGCTCACTCCATATACTGATGAAACCCTGAAAGAACTGGGAAAAAAAGGCGTGAAGAATATCCAGGTCATGTGCCCCGGGTTTGCTGCCGACTGCCTGGAAACGCTCGAAGAAGTCGCTGTTCAGAACCGTGAAATCTTCCTGGAAGCCGGGGGAGAAACATACCATTATATTCCGGCGCTTAATGATGATGCTTCACATATCGCTATGATGTCGGCCCTCACCGCGCATTATCGGTGATCGCAGGAAACGGGCCGGGTGTGCTAAACTTCCGGCTCGTTTTCTCTCCCTTCGCAAAAACACGATGAAATTTCCTGGTAAACGTAAATCCAAACACTATTTTCCGGTCAGTGCCCGTGATCCGTTACTGGCGCAGGTTAAAACTGAAAGTGAGCAGACAAATGCCTGGATTGTGGGTATTGACCAGACACTGGTCGATATCGAAGCCCGTGTGGATGATGATTTCATCAGGCGTTATGGCCTGAGTCAGGGCCACTCTCTGGTGATTGATGATGCTAAAGCAGAAGCGTTATATCAGGAACTTACCCAGAATCAGTTAATCACGCACCAGTTTGCTGGTGGGACGATTGGCAACACGATGCATAACTACTCAGTACTGGCTGATGACCGTTCGGTTTTGTTAGGGGTGATGTGCAGTTCCATTACACCGGGCAGTTATGCATACCGTTACCTGTGTAATACATCCAGCCGGACAGATCTGAATTATCTGCAAGGGGTGGATGGTGCCATCGGGCGCTGTTTTACGCTGATAAGCGACAATGGCGAACGGACTTTTGCCATCAGCCCTGGCATGATGAACCACCTGCGCCCGGAAAGTATCCCTGAAGCGGTAATCGCCGGAGCCTCTGCACTGGTGTTATCGGCTTACCTGGTCCGGTGCGCGCCAGAGGAACCTATGCGCGACGCCACTATGCAGGCCATTGCTTACGCCAAAAAACATAATGTCCCGGTAGTGATTACCCTTGGAACCAGGTATGTCATTACTGAACAGGCACAGTGGTGGCAGGATTTTCTGCGCGATAATGTTGATATTCTGGCAATGAATGAAGAAGAGGGGGAAGCTCTGACAGGTGAAAGTGACCCGCTACTGGCGGCAAACCGTGCGCTCGACTGGGTGGATCTTGTGCTGTGTACTGCCGGGCCGGTTGGCCTGTTTATGGCCGGTTACACCGAAGATGAAAACAAACGTAAAACTCAGCACCCGCTGTTACCCGGCGCAATAGCCGAATTTAACCAGTACGAGTTCAGCCGGGCAATGCGCCAGAACGATTGTGTTTCTCCAGTACGGGTGTTCTCCCATATTGCGCCTTATATGGGCGGGCCGGAAAAAATCATGAACACCAACGGTGCTGGCGATGGCGCGCTGGCCGCCTTGTTGCACGATATTACTGCCAATAACTACCACCGCCAGCAAGTGCCTAATTCCAGTAAACACAGCCGCACCTGGCTGACATATTCCTCACTGGCTCAGGTGTGTAAATATGCCAACCGGGTCAGCTACCAGGTGCTTAACCAGCACTCTCCAAGGCTGACACGAGGTTTACCGGAGCGGGAAGACAGCCTGGAAGAAGCTTATTGGGAGCGGTAAGCGCACGGCTAAGCCTGGCATCTGCCAGGCTGCTGGCTGTTTTAACTCGTATGTAAAGTAACTGTTAAATAATAACCACCAGACAAATAACCTTACGCCAGCCTGACAGAAAAGGTAGTGATTATTTGTGTTTTATAACCAACAGCACTGTTTTTTATTGTGAGTTGCCCGTATTGCCAGGGTATCGCATTTTAGACCAGACAGAGCAAGCCTTCAGCTCAGCCCCGGTAATATTTATTCACCTGTTTTTAATGTGTTACGCGGTTATCAGGCAGAAAAATCGTCAAGATACCAATCAGTGGCAGGTAAGCACATATTTTATAAACCAGCTCAATACTGCTGTGGTCAGCCACAATTCCCAGAACCGCAGCGCCCAGCCCACCCATACCAAATGCAAAACCGAAGAACAACCCGGAAACCACCCCAATTCGGCCTGGCAACAACTCCTGGGCATACACCAGAATGGCAGAGAATGCCGAAGCCAGAATAAAACCGATGATCATTATCAGGATGCTGGTCCAGAACAATGAAACCCAGGGCAAAAGCAGGGTAAAGGGCGCAACACCCAGTATCGACCCCCAAATTACATATTTACGACCAATCTTATCGCCTACCGGGCCACCAATTACTGTTCCGGCCGCAACGGCAAACAGGAATGCAAATAAGTGCAACTGGGCGCTTTGCACTGACAGGCCGAATTTATCCATCAGATAAAAGGTGAAATAACTGCTGATACTGGCAAGGTAGAAGTATTTAGAAAAAATCAGCAACAGCAGAACACAGACCGCCTGGATAACTTTGTTACGCGGCAGCGGGTTGGTGATATGTACTTTAGGGCGTTGTTTGGCAGTGCGCTGTTGCCGGGCATACCAGCGGCTGATTTGAATCAGTACAATGATTGCCAGTAAAGCTGCCAGCACAAACCACGCCACATTGCCTTTGCCATAAGGAGCAATCAGGATAGCTGCCAGCAATGGCCCAAGTGAGCTGCCAAAATTACCGCCAACCTGGAACAGGGACTGAGCCAGCCCATGACGCCCACCAGAAGCCATGCGCGCCACACGGGATGACTCAGGATGGAAAACTGATGACCCTGTACCCACCAACACCGCAGCCAGCAAAACCGTGTAAAAACTACCAGCAAGTGCCAGTAATACCAGACCACACAAGGTGAAACACATCCCAACAGGCAGCGACCAGGGCATAGGGTATTTATCAGTAAGATAACCCACTACTGGTTGTAGCAATGAAGAGGCTAGCTGAAAGGCCAGGGTAATCAGGCCAATTTGCACAAAACTGAGTGAAAATTCGTTTTGCAATAACGGGTAGATAGCCAGAATTAACGACTGAATCATGTCGTTAAGGAGATGCGAAAGGCTGATAGCGCCAAGGATCCCAAATGAAGTACGTGCTTTCACATTATTCTGGGGAGTTGCCGGTAACACCTGAGGGTTGTGGCTCATGAGTAACAAAACCATAACAAGTGAGGAGAAAAGAAGCAGAGTGTAGCTGATTTCACCTGAGGATGAAATAATTATCAGGCTAACAGCTACCTCTAAACATCACTGGCTACTGCAATCGCGGTTTAATCAATTTTCGCGATATCAGCAAAGGTTGCATCGAGTAATTTAGCCAGGTCTGCCGGTGCCAGCTCAATATCCAGCCCACGTTTACCCCCTGAAATGTACATCGTCGCAAAGTTGCTGGCAGGCGCATCAATCACCGTTGGCAGACGTTTTTTCTGCCCCAGAGGGCTTATTCCGCCAACCAGATACCCTGTGACACGCTGTGCCACCATCGGGTCAGCCATTTCGACTTTTTTGCTTCCCAGCGCTTTGGCTACTTTTTTCAGATCAAGTTGCCCGGATACTGGTGTTACTGCGACTGCAAGATGTTTCATATCACCGTTCAGGGCAACCAGTAACGTTTTATAAACCTGACGGGCATCAAGACCCAGTTTACGCACCACTTCATCACCAAAGTTGGTCTCATTCGGATCATGGTCATAACTGTGAAGAGTGAAAGATATCTTGTTTTTTTCGAGTAATTTAATTGCCGGAGTCATAAGGCGTTTTCGTCTGGTTAATAGTGAACTACAGGGAGAATAAACCTGGGGGAGGGAAAAAAAATAGTACCAGATTGCTAAACAACCGTAGCCATTATGCTCGTGCTGCGAGACAATTCTGATGTGAGCCTCAGGCTCATCATAAAAATAACTATTTGAATTCCTCTTTGACGGGCCAGTACCCTGTTACTGGCCGTTTTTTTTTGCCTGCAACAACTCAGGCAGATTCCCGCTACCGTATAAATGTAGTGCCCCAACAGCGACGACATAGCGCCCGGGAGGCAACTGCTGCAGATACGCATTCCAGGTAATATTACGCTGATTCATTAATACATCATACAATTGATCGCCAAAGGTGTTTGGTAATGACGTATTGCCGGATGCCGGAGGGGTCTGAAGCCACCAGCTAATCATCACTTGAAGTAAGTGTGCATTGGTTCGCCAGTGAGTCAGTGTATCCAGTAACAGTGGCAGGCCATCATCGGGCAGGGTATTGAGCAGGGCGATTTGCTGGTCTGAACCTTCGAGCTCTAAAATCTTGCGCCCACTTTGCTGTGCGGCATTCAGTAATTGCCAGTCAATGCCGTATTCCGGTCTTAACCCCAGTCGCTGTGCCTGGTGCGCCTGGAGCACCAGCGCTATTTGCCAGAAAGGCAGGGCATCCAACTGCCTCATAGCGACACCTGCTTCATTTGCTACCTGTTCTACTTCTGCCAGTTGTTCGGCACTGAGGCGGCTTTCCAGTGGGTCGCACCAGGGAACATTGTTAAACGGGGAATCACCGGTCAGAATATCGGCTTCAACAATTAGCGCATCACAACTATGAAGCTTGCGTATGAGCCTGGCAGGCAAGGGAGCCATATTGGGCGTTCCCATATGGATACTGCCAACCAGGTGTAAATAACGGCCTCCGGGCAGAACAACATCAAGTGCAGGCCAGGAGTAGCCCTGATTAACCCACTGATTCAATAATGCTTTTAAACGGCTGAAAAATGGCATTCGTTCAAGTCCCGGTAAAACACCATGCTAACCCGGCAGGCAAAAAAAGCAACACCCCGTTATCCGGGGTGTTGCGGTTGATGGCAAACCTTATGTCTGCACAGAACAAGCGGGTGTCGCCTAATAAAAAACAAGGAAAATTAACTTGTTGATTTTCGTCTGCTAACTAAAAAGAAGGAAAAACCACGTTTTTTCCTTCTTTTTCATCAATATGAACACCCCGTTATCCGGGGTGTTGCGGTTGATGGCAAACCACCTGTTTACCCGGCTTTACCGGGGTTTGTAGCGTAACAGCCGGTTGGCGTTACTGACCACCGTGATAGAGGAAAGCGCCATTGCTGCGCCTGCAACTACCGGGTTGAGCAGTGTGCCGGTCAGTGGCCAGAGCACCCCGGCGGCAACCGGGATCCCCAGCGCATTGTAGATAAACGCACCCAGCAGGTTTTGTTTCATATTTTTTAAGGTGGCCCTGGATATCGACATGGCGTCAGCAACCCCTTGCAGGTCATGGCGCATTAACGTCATGCCTGCGGTTTCGATGGCGACATCACTCCCGCCACCCATGGCAACCCCAACATCTGCCTGTGCCAGCGCAGGAGCATCGTTGATACCATCGCCAACCATCACCACATGCCGGCCCTGCTGTTGCAATTGGGTAATGGCTTCTGCTTTGCCATCAGGCAGCACGCCAGCAATCACCGTATCAATTCCCGCCTGTTTGGCGATAGCGCCCGCGGTAACGGGGTTATCGCCTGTCAGCATCACCAGGTGGTATCCCATCCCATGCAGGCGCTCAAGTGCAGCCCGGCTGGTCTCACGCAGTGGGTCGGCAATGGCGAATAATGCCACCAGGGTGCCGTCCACAGCCAGTAATACAGGTGTCTCCCCCTGGCTTGCGACATTATCCAGCGACTGACGTGCGGGAAGGGTATCCACACCCGTTTCTTCCATCATCGCCTGGTTACCCAATGAGACTTGCCGCCCGTCAATTTCACCCTGTACACCTTTACCACCCAGAGTGCGAAAACTCCTGGTGGGCAGTAATGTCGTTGTTCCAGCTTTATCAACAATCGCTTTCGCCAGTGGGTGGCTGGCACCCTGTTCAAGGCTGGCGGCAAACTGCAGCACTGCTGATTCATCCAGCTCACTAAAAGTGGCTATCTGTGTTACCTGGGGTTTGCCTTCTGTTAGTGTGCCGGTTTTATCGAACACGATTGTATCGACTTCGCTGGCACGTTGTAGGGCATCGGCATCTTTAACCAGTACGCCAAATTCAGCGGCACGGCCAACACCGGCAATAATCGACATGGGCGTAGCGAGGCCCAGTGCGCACGGGCAGGCAATAATTAATACCGTAGTGGCAATCACCAGGGTATAAACAATTTGCGGAGCCGGTCCAAAGAAATACCAAATGGCTGCGCTGAACAAAGCAATTGCGACAACCGCTGGCACAAATACCGCAGCGATTTTATCCGCCATCTGCCCAATTTGTGGCTTGCTGGACTGCGCCTGGCGCACCATACGGATAATCCGCGCCAGCGTTGTCTGGTTGCCGGTGGCCTCGGCACGGAACAGCACGCTGCCATCCTGTAGCAGTGTCCCTGCGTGAACCGCTTCGCCCGCACTTTTATGTTGGGGAACGGGTTCCCCCGTAAGCATGGCTTCATCCAGCCAGGCTTCACCCTGAGTTATCTCTCCGTCAACCGGTACCCGGTCACCGGTAGTCAGGCGCAGGGTCATCCCTTTAGTGACCTGAGCAAGCGGAACGGTTTCTTCACCTTTTTCAGTGACAACCCGTGCGGTTGGCGGAGTTAAATCCAGCAGGCGCTCCAGTGCACGGGAAGAGCGCTGGCGGGCACGTTGCTCCAGCATATGCCCCAGGTTAATTAACCCGATAATCATGGTGCTGGCTTCATAATAAAGGTGGCGGGCCTGGTCCGGAAAAGCATGGGGCCACAGATTGACGTTAATGGAGTAAAGCCAGGCAACACCTGTTCCCAGCGCCACCAGCGTATCCATAGTCGCGGTTCTGTTCAGCAGACTTTTCCAGGCGCTACGGTAGAAATGACCACCAGCGATAACCATGACGGCCAGTGTCAGCCAGCCAATCCACAACCATTGCTGGCGGTTTGCATCGGTGACCACCATATGGTCGCCAACCATGCCCCAGACCATCACCGGGATACCAACCAGCAACGCGAGGATGGCCTGCCAGCGAAAACGAGACATCGCATGTTGCGCTGTTTGTTGTTGCCGTTCACGGCGCTGCTGGTCATCTTCTATGGCTTCGGCATCATACCCGGCCTGTTGTACAGCCTGGATCAGTGCACTGGCAGGGGCATCACCCAGAACCAGTGCACTGCGTTCTGCCAGGTTGACCCGTGCCTGGGTTACGCCGGGCACATGCGCCAGCGCATTTTGCACCCGGGAAACACAGCTGGCACAGCTCATGCCACTTATCAACAAATGCTGGCTGTCATCAGTGGTAGTGTCTGCCGGAAGCTCATTATCTGCCGCTGCCAGTACTTCCGGCTGAGTGTTTGACTCTGCCAGCGGCTCAGATTTTGGGTGGCTGGCCAGTTGAGCCTCGTACCCGGCTTCTTTTACGGTGGCAATTAACTGCTCTGCGCTTGCGCTACCGGTGATTTCTGCCTGGTTGAGCGTAACTTCAGCGCTTTCAACATCGCTGCGTTTTTCCAGACTTTCTTTGACACGTTTGACACAGTGGCCGCAAGACAGGCCATCCAGTGCGAGAGTAATATGAGACATATAACCACTCCTGTTTGTAATTGCCCGCATTCACGCCAATTTTTTGGCGGAGCGAAGCACTAAGTTATCTTGTGCAAATCATCAGCATGATATTGCGTTATGATTAAGGTTAAACCTTCCATTAAGGGGAAGGTCAAGGAGGTGATGTGAATATTAGCGATGTGGCGAAAAAAACAGGCTTAACCAGCAAAGCCATTCGTTTTTATGAAGAAAAAGGGCTGGTGACGCCGCCACTGCGTGGTGAAAATGGCTACCGGAGCTATAACCCTAAGCACCTGGAAGAACTGACATTATTGCGCCAGGCACGCCAGGTGGGGTTCACCCTGGAAGAGTGCCGTGAACTGGTGCATTTATTTAATGATCCTGCGCGGCACAGTGCCGATGTGAAAGCGCGAACGCTGCAAAAAATTGACGAGATCGATTTACATATTCAGGAATTGCTGGAAATGAAAACACGCCTGCAGGCGCTGGCGGAAAATTGCCCAGGCGATGACACGGCTGATTGCCCGATTATTGATAATCTTGCCGGGTGTTGCCACCACAATACCCCTGCGCAGCGCTAACCTGCTGCACAGGGAAATACTGGCATCAGGGTTCATGCCCCAAGGGAGCCGGATACTTCAATACGTAAAGTAATTCCTTCAACACGCACAACGCGCACACGGGTTCCGGCAGGTAAATCGGTATCGGCCTTCACTGGCCATACACTGTCGCCCAACCGTACCTGGCCATGCCCGTTGACCAGGTTATTTTCCAGCACAAAGACCTGGCCTGCCAGTTGGTTGCCCCGCTGGTTGAGTTGCTGACCGGGCTGGTTGATGTTTTTCTGGCTCAGCCAGCGCCACCATAAAAAAGCACACAGCACAGTCAACACGGCAAAACTGGTACCCTGCCAGGCCCAGCCCACCGGCAGGAGCCAGGCAATCAGGCCGGTTACCAGCGCAGCAATACCACTCCACAGCAGGTAACCACTGGCACCGAGCATTTCAGCGGCCAGTAACAGGCCGCCCAGACTCAACCAGAATGCATGCGGATGTGCAGCAATCAGTGGAATCATTTTATTTTCCGTTGCACCTGACTGTCTTTAATTAACTCGCTGATACCCGCGATAGAGCCCATAAGGCTGCTGGCATCCAGCGGCATCAGAACGACTTTACTGTTTTCAGCGGAACCAATCTGTTGCAGAGCATCAGTATATTTCTGTGCAACAAAATAGTTCACAGCCTGGATATCACCCGCAGCAATGGCCTCAGAAACCATACGCGTTGCCTGTGCTTCTGCTTCAGCAGAACGCTCACGCGCTTCTGCCTGTAAAAATGCAGACTGACGGTCACCTTCTGCTTTCAGGATCTGCGACTGTTTTTCCCCTTCAGCTTTGAGAATTTCAGCCTGACGAACCCCTTCGGCTTCCAGAATGTAAGCACGCTTGGTACGTTCAGCTTTCATTTGCGCGTTCATGGAGGCAATCAGTTCAGCTGGCGGGCGAACATCGCGAATTTCAATACGTGTGACTTTCACGCCCCAGGGGTTGGTTGCTTCATCAACAATATGCAACAGACGGGTATTGATACTGTCGCGCTGCGAGAGCATTTCATCAAGCTCCATTGAGCCCAGTACAGTACGAATATTTGTCATGGTGAGATTCATGATAGACAGATCAAGGTTGCTGACCTCATAGGCAGCACGCGCCGGATCAATCACCTGAATAAAGCAGACGGCATCTATCGTGACGTTGGCGTTATCTTTAGAGATAACTTCCTGGGAAGGGATATCCAGAACCTGCTCCATCATATTGATCTTACGGCCAATACGATCCATAAACGGCACAACCAGGTTCAGGCCAGGCATCAGTGTTTTGGTATAACGACCAAAACGTTCAACTGTCCATTGAAAACCCTGCGGGACAATTTTCACCCCGGCAGAGACGATCACCAGTGCAACAACAATTAGAACCGGGATCACGATTAGCATAAAAAACCTCCTGTTTAATAGTGAGAGTAATTCTACCCTAAAAAATAAACAGGAGGTGCTACTATATTCGAGGGTTTACACCAGGTAATCTCGAATAATCAATAAAGTAGTGAGTAAAGCTGGCGGCGATATTGTGAAGCCAGTGGATTCCCGGTGCCCAGGGCCGCGAGGATCTCCTGCATCACTTTACGGGTTTCGCCATTTGCTGCACTCAAGTCCTGTTTCAGGTGGCCAAACAACAACGCCAGTGCTTCTTCATTGCGCCCCACCTGGTGTAATTGCAAAGAAAGGCGGGTAGCGAGCTCTGCATCCTGCGGGTTCTCTGCAACTTGCTGTTGCAGTAACTGAATTTCCGGGGTGTCGGCAGCTTTTTTCAGCAGATCAATTTGTGCCTGTAACCCCTGGTAGCGGGTGTCCTGATCCTGCAGCGGGATAGTGGCCAGCACTGTTTCTGCATCATCAGAACGGTTCAGCGCAATATAGTTTTCCGCCAGTAACAGGCCGATTTCGCTGCTCTGTTCGGACAACTTCCAGGCATCAACCAGTAGCGGCAGGGCTTCGGTGTGCTTGCCTTCCTGCATTAATGCCATTGCTTCCTGTGCTTTTACCTCTTCTTCACGCGGCAGGACCTTATCCAGCAGCGCGCGTACAGCTTCTTCGGGCTGTGGCCCCTGGAATCCATCAACGGGCTGACCGTTCTGGAACAAATACACCGTTGGGATAGCGCGTAACCCAAATTGCGAGGCGACCATCTGTTGGTTGTCACAATCCACAGTGGCAAGAATAAACTGGCCATTATACTTCGCAGCCAGCCCTTTCAGCACCGGCGTCATTTCCTGGCACTGCTGGCTACGGTCAGACCAAAAGTAAAACAATACCGGTGTGGTAACTGATTGTTCCAGTGTGGTATGTAAATTCGCTTCAGTAATCTCAACAATATTCTGTACGGACATGCTTTTTTCTCAGTCAGGACTTTCTAATCTACATGGGGGTGAGACGCTGAGCTTCAACTCAGGTACGCAAAATTTTATCCATAATGCGGCCAGGCAACAGCCGTTTCAGGAAACCCACCACCCAGGTGACCACGGTCACCGGGTAGCGCAACCGTGGCCTGGTGCTGTCAAAAGCATGGCACACTTTTGCAGCAACGGCCTCCGGGCCAAGGGTAAAGCGTGCGGCAATGCCCGGATTTTGGACAGGTTTATCGGCCTGGGTTTGGTTGACGTTATCGGTAAAACGGGTATGGATTGGGCCGGGTTCTATCAGGCTGACCTGAATACCGGTATAGCGTAACTCCATGCGCAGCGCATCAGACCAGGCTTCCAGAGCGTATTTACTTGCCGCATAGGCTCCACGGCCGGGTGTGGAAATCAGCCCCATTACCGAGCTGGTCATTACAATTCGCCCTTCACCCTGCGCTTTCATGGCGGGTAACAACAACATTGTGAGTTGATGCACGCCAAAAAAGTTGGTGGAAAACTGTTTTTCCAGTTGTGCCCGGCTAATGGTTTCTAACGGCCCATAGAGCCCGAACCCGGCATTGTTAAATAGCCCATAGAGCTGGTTACCTGTATGGCGAAGCACTTCTTGTGCAGCCTGCCTGACGCTGGCTTCGTCATCAACGTCGAGTTGAATGCCAGTAAAACCCAGTGATGTCATACGTTCAACATCTTCTGCTTTACGGCAACCCGCAAGAACATGATAACCGCGTTGCTTCAGCGCATGAGCACAGGCCAGACCAATTCCACTGGAACTGCCTGTGATAAATACTGATTTTTGCATAACTTTACCCGTTAAAAGCGCTGATTGTTTATGACTCATGTTTAACTAACAAAGGTGCCAGTTTTTCAGCCATCCAGTTGGCAATGAAAGGCTGGGCATCCGGGTTAGGGTGAATACCATCATCCTGCATCCATTGTGGCTTCAGGTAGACCTCTTCCATAAAAAAAGGCAGCAATGGAATGGCGTATTTTTCTGCCAGTTGTGGGTAGATGGCCTGAAACGCTTCGGTATAGCGGCGGCCATAATTTGGCGGCAGGCGTATCTGCATTAGCACAGGTTGTGCATTTGCTGTTTTAACTTGTGTAATGATTTTACCCAGAGTTGTGCTAATGGTTTGTGGGGCAAAACCACGCAAACCGTCATTACCACCAAGTTCTATAAGTACCCAACGTGGGTGGTGTTGCGCCAGTAAACCAGGCAAGCGGGCGAGGCCCTGAGCGGCGGTGTCACCACTGATACTGGCATTAATAACATCTATCTGCTTTGCCTGCCATTTTTCATTAAGTTTTGCCGGCCAGGCACTGTTTGCTGACATTCTGTAACCAGCACTCAGACTGTCACCCAGAATTAACAGCGTGTCCGCAGCCACGGCACGGAACGTTAACAGGAACAACAACAGGAAGGGCACATGCCAGCGGAAAATAGTGTTGAAGTACATCGTCTTTGTAAGTCCGTCGGTCAGGGTGAACATGAGCTCAACATCCTCACCGGAGTTGAGTTGATTGTCAAACCAGCGGAAAGTATCGCCCTGATTGGTGAGTCGGGTTCAGGGAAGTCAACTCTGCTGGCAATTTTAGCCGGGCTGGATGATGGCACTGAAGGTGAGGTCTGGTTGTTGGGTAAACCATTGCACCAAATGGATGAAGAGGCCCGGGCTGCACTGCGTGCGGCCAGTGTCGGTTTTGTCTTCCAGTCATTTATGCTGGTGCCTACGTTGACTGCTCTGGAAAATGTGCAACTACCCGCTCTGTTGCGTGGTGAAAATTCAGCTCAGAGTCTTTCTCATGCCCGGGGTTTATTAACTGAACTGGGGCTTGAAAAGCGCCTTCATCATCTTCCTGCCCAGCTATCTGGAGGTGAGCAACAGCGCGTAGCGCTGGCAAGAGCGTTTATTGGTAACCCGGCAGTATTATTTGCGGATGAACCGACCGGTAATCTTGACCGCAAAACCGGGGATCGCATTGCCGAACAGTTGTTTACTCTGAACCGGGAAAGTGGGGCAACGCTGCTGCTGGTTACCCATGATTTACAACTTGCGGCACGGTGTGACCGGCGGTTACGGCTACAGGATGGCAAATTGCAGGAGGAGCTATGATAGCTCGCTGGTTCTGGCGCGAATGGCGCACGCCATCATTGTTGATTGTCTGGGTGGCCCTGAGCCTCGCTGTTGCCTGTGTTTTTGCGCTGAGCAGTATTGGCGAGCGAATGGAAAAGGGGCTGAGTGCTCAGAGCCGGGATTTCCTGGCAGGCGACCGGGCATTACGCAGCTCACACCCCATTCCTGATACCTGGCTGGCGCTGGCGCAGAAAGAAAGCGTTAAGGTCAGTACCCAGTTGTTGTTCTCGACCATGACTTTTGCTGGCAATACGCCGCAACTGGCTGATGTTAAAGCCGTTGATAGCTACTACCCGCTGTATGGCAGCCTGGTCACAAACCCTGCAGGACGGGGGCCACAACCGGGAACAGTATTGCTGGCTCCCCGCCTGATGGCATTGCTCAGCCTGAAACCGGGCGATGAACTGGACGTGGGCGATGCCACCTTACGGGTGGCTGGCGAAGTTATTCAGGAGCCTGATGCCGGGTTTAATCCTTTCCAGCTTGCACCACGCCTGATGATGAATCTGGCTGATGTCCCGGCAACGGGGGCTGTTCAGCCAGGCAGCCGGGTGCGCTGGCTGTATAAATTTGCCGGTACACCCGGGCAAATTACCCGTTTTGAGAATGCACTATTACCACAGTTAACGGCTGAATACCGGTGGTACAGCCCGGAGCAGGAAGACAGTGCATTGGGTAAATCCCTTGAGCGTTCACGTCAGTTTTTGCTTTTGTCTGCATTATTGACGTTATTGCTGGCAATCGCCGCTGTTACTGTGGCAATGAATCATTACTGCCGGTCTCGTTATGACCTGGTTGCCGTGTTGAAAACCCTTGGCGCAGGGCGTAAGGCACTGCGCCGTCTGATTATTGGTCAGTGGTCATTATTATTGCTGGTCTCTGCCGGTACGGGTCTGCTGGCGGGCAAAGTATGTGAATCCATCTTGCTGGCATTACTGCGCCCGGTGTTACCTGCAACGTTGCCTGAACCGGGGCTGATGCCATTAATCTGGGCACTGGGTGGGATGGTGGTGATAGCCTTTTTGGTTGGGGCGCGTCCTTACCATATCTTGCTGGCCACTCAGCCCGTGCGGGTGCTGCGGCGCGATGCCATAGCTCGCCGCTGGCCGCTTACTATTTATCTGCCTGTTATGGCGCTGGTGGTGGTAGCACTGCTGGCATTGCTGGTCGGCAACAACATGTTGCTGTGGTCAGTTCTGGCGGGAAGTTGCGTGGTGGCATTGCTGTGCGGTCTGGCAGGCTGGCTGGCCCTGTGGATATTAAAGCGTTTCACTACACGGGTGTTATCACTGCGCCTTGCAGTGAACCGTCTGCTGCGCCAGCCTCTGACAACGCTGAGCCAGATTGCGGCCTTTTCCCTCTCTTTCATGCTACTGGCGCTGTTATTGGTATTGCGTGGCGATCTACTGGATCGCTGGCAACAGCAGTTGCCGCCGGAAAGCCCTAACTATTTCCTGATAAATATCGCGCCAGAACAGTTAGGTGAAATGAAAAGCTTTCTGGCAGAGCACCAGGTTATTCCCGACCGGTTTTATCCCATCGTCCGGGCGCGTTTAACCGGAATTAATGGCGATACCACTGATAGTAACAAAGATGAAGCACTCAACCGTGAGCTCAACCTGACATGGCAGCGTGTAAAACCTGCGCATAACCCGATTGTTGCCGGTAACTGGCCGCCAGCAACCGGGGAGGTGTCTGTTGATGAAGGGCTGGCTAAACGGCTGAATTTGAAGCTGGGAGATAAACTGACATTTACTGGTGATACTGACACTTTCACAGCAACAATATCAAGCTTACGTAAAGTCGACTGGGAAAGCCTGCGGCCGAACTTCTACTTTATTTTCCCTGAAGGTGCGCTCAACAATCAGCCGCAAACCTGGCTTACCAGTTTCCGTTGGGAGCAGGGGGAATCCTTTCTGACACAACTTAACCGTGAATTCCCGACAGTGAGCCTGCTGGATATCCGCGCCATTTTAAACCAGGTGGGAATGGTATTACAGCAGGTAAGCCGGGCACTGGAAGTGATGGTGGTGCTGGTAACACTGTGCAGTGTATTACTGCTTCTGGCTCAGGTGCAGGTTGGTATGCGCCAGCGTCACCAGGAATTACTGGTCTACCGTACTTTGGGAGCGGGTAAAAACCTGCTGCGCCAGTCACTATGGTGGGAGTTTATTACCCTTGGTGTGGTGGCGGGCATTGTTGCCGCAGGAGGGGCCGAAAGTGCGCTGGCTTTGCTACAAACCCAGGTATTTGATTTCCCCTGGTCACCTGACTGGCGTTTATGGCTCGCTCTGCCCGTATCAGGTGCGCTGGTTTTGGCTCTATTTGGCGGCTGGCTGGGTGTGCGTCTGGTAAAAGGCAAAGCCCTGTATCGGCAAGTTCAGGGGTAAATAAAAAGAAAACAGATTGTGAAAGAAAAGCACTTATTTATTGGGTGCTTTTTCTTTTTTTGATAAATAATGCGAATTAATTATCTTGCTTCGCACAAAATGATAATACTTATTTTTTTTTTATCATTTTTTGTAATAAATATTCATAATATTATTTTTTTCAGTAGCACTGATTGATAATTTTAATAAATAAAATTTAATAAATAGCAGGTAATCTTCTCCTTGCTAAAGTGGTTTTAGCACCTATTGGTAAGGAATAGAAATGAACAAAAAAATAACAGTGCTGGCGCAGGCAGTCAGCACCGCAGTGGTATTAACTGCAATGATGGTTCCAGCTCATGCAGAGATTACGTTATTGAAACAGGATCCAAAAGCAGGGGATCCATTAAGCCGGTTAAATTTCACTGTAGGTGGGAGTATTCGCCCTCAGTTTAATAATATGACAGGTGATGGTGATAAAGGTTCTTACAAACGTAATGGATTTGATGGCGGGACACGTTTTCGTTTCGCTTCTGACTATTATCTGTTCGATGATATCAGCTGGATAAATTATTACGAACTGGGCGTTAATATCCCGGCGGTATTTAACTGGGATGACCATTATGCCAAAGGCGCAAATAATACTAACCGCCGTATGCTGTATACCGGGTTGAAAAGTGCTACCTGGGGTACGCTGACTTACGGTAAACAAAACAGTATTTATTATGATGTGGTTGGTGCAAAAACTGATATCTGGGATTACGACATGCTTGCCCAGGCACCAGGTAACGGTATCAATGGCGACTACGATGGTTCTTACCGTTCACGCGGCATGCTGAAATACAAAAAAGCAGTTGGTAATGTTGACCTGTATGGCGCCTGGTTGTTTGACGATGACGAATATTTGCCAGGCAATGGGCTGCGCTATAAACGTAAAGGCGGCGGCTCACTGGGTGTGGATTATCACATCACTAAAGACCTGACATGGGGTACTGCGTGGAACATGACCCGTGCAGAAATGCGTGACCCTTCTAACGGTGACAGCAAAACCCAGAACCAGAATATTTTAGGTACAGCGTTGAGCTGGAAACCGGATAACTGGACTTTCTCCTTCGGTGGTGGCTGGTATCAGAACTTCCTGGTCTCGAAAAAGAGCACTGTTAATGACTACTTTGCAGGTGACGCCTGGGGGATTGAATACTTTGCCGGGTACAAATTCCCGGTTGGGCAGTATGGCCTGCAGTCTGTTCAGCCGTATTTTATGGGTGACCGCCTGGAATATGTCAACGACCGAAACTATCAGCGCATTGATAATGGCCTGGGGGTTAGTTTCCAGCTGGATTACGGCTTCCGTGTTGACTATGAACACGTATTTACCTCCAGCACCGATAAAACGCTGGGTGATATGAACCTCGTTCGTCTGCGTTACGACTTCTGATAAAAAAAGACAAGCGCCTTGTGCGCTTGTCTTTACTCTACAGACGCCTGCGACTTCCTGCTAACAGCCAGTAAACTAAAGGTTGTGAACTGAACCAGCCTTATTGGTTACTGCAACTGTAATTGTGCCCAGGCAATACCACTGGCGTACTCTTCTGGTAAAAGCGTGAGCAGCGCTTCAAGTGAGGCAGAAAGGTGCCCTTTATCCGCATCTGACAGATTCAGATGGCCCACTTTCCGGCCTGGCCGCACTTCTTTTTCATACCAGTGCAGGTGAACCAGTGGCAATTTGAGCCACTCCCAACTACGAGGTGTGCCAATCAGGTTAATCATTACTGAAGGCGCGCTGACCACCGGGCGCGGCAAGGGTAAATCCAGTATTGCGCGCAGGTGCAGTTCAAACTGGCTGATGGAAGCACCATTTTGTGTCCAGTGACCACTGTTGTGAACACGGGGCGCCAGTTCATTAATCAGCAACCCGGCAGGTGTCACAAAACACTCCATTGCCATCACGCCGATATACCCCAGTTCATCCATGACAGCCGACAGCATAGACTCAGCCTGGTCCTGTTGCTCAGCACTGGCGGAGGGGAATGCCACACTGGCTCGCAGGATCCCGTCCTGGTGGAGGTTGTGGGTAAGAGGGTAGAACACCTTGGTGCCGTCTTTAGCGCGAGCGCCAACCAGAGATACTTCGCCAGAGAATTTAATGCCTTTCTCAACAATACACTCGCCGTAGCACTCAACTGGCAGGTTGTCTGTTTCACCCGGGCGCAGGCGCCACTGACCACGCCCGTCATAGCCACCCACGCGGCGTTTAACAATTGCCAGTTCACCCGCCAGGGCAAAGACTGCAGGCCACTCCTGCCGAGAGGCGAGCAATTGCCAGGGTGCAGTAGGCAACTGCAATTTATCGAACAATTGCTTTTGTGTCAGGCGATCAGCAATGACCGGAAAAACATCGCGGTTAACAAATGCTGCATGGTTTGCCAGCTCGCGGGTTAACGGGGTTTCAGGCCAGCGTTCAATTTCAGCGGTGATAACACTGTGCTGCCAGGGAACGGCTTGCGGGTCTGCGTCCAGGCCAACTGGCCAGACAGTGACCCCCAGAGGCTCCCCGGCCTGGCGCAGCATACGCCCAAGCTGGCCATTACCCAGTACGCAAACTTGCATTATTCAGCCTCCCGCGGGTCCGGGTTGTTCAGCACATCTTCAGTCTGCGTTTGGCGCCAGTTTTCCAGGCGGGCAAGCAGTGGGGCATCATGCTGGGCCAAAATTTGAGCCGCCAGCAACGCGGCATTTGCGGCACCCGCTTTGCCAATTGCCAGTGTCCCTACCGGGATCCCTTTCGGCATTTGAACAATAGAGTACAGGCTGTCCACACCGCTCAGTGCAGCGCTTTGTACAGGCACGCCCAACACCGGCACCAGAGTTTTGGCGGCAATCATGCCTGGCAAGTGCGCAGCACCGCCAGCACCGGCGATAATAACCTGAAAACCCTTTCCCTGTGCCTGTTCGGCAAAACTGAACAGTTTATCGGGGGTACGGTGGGCGGAGACAATTTCCACATGGTGAGGAACGTCCAGAGCAGTCAGGACTTCAGCGGCAAACTGCATGGTAGCCCAGTCACTTTTGGACCCCATCACAATGGCGATACGCGCCGGGTTTTGGGTGGAAGACATGCGTCTCAAAACTCCTGTGAATAAACAAAACAACGACAGACTGTTGCGGAGAAGGGCTCAGAGAATAGCACGTAAAGCGGGCAAGGAAAACGGTTGCGTAGTGGTGAAATGGGCATTAAACCATAACAAAATGGGTTAAAACGGAAAGTGGATCAGAGCCATCTCTTCTGCGGTAACACGAATCATTGAGCCTTCTGTATGCCAGGCGCCTAATACGGCCCGTAATGCAGGTTGACCGTTGGCTTCAAGCTCATGAATCGCCGGGCGATGCGTATGCCCGTGCACCAGCCATTGCGCCTGATGACGCGTGAACGCTTCCTGGACTGCCTGTGGGTTGACATCCATAATCGCCAGCGATTTGTGTTGATTCGCCTGCTGGCTATTGGCGCGCATTTTCCGTGCAATATGGCGGCGAATAAACAGCGGCAGGGCAAGAAACAGGCGCTGGATCCAGGGCGTGTGAACTTTGCGGCGAAAATCCTGGTACGCATGGTCATCAGTACACAAGGTATCGCCGTGCATGATAATAACCGGGCGCCCGTACAGTGACACGCACTGCTCCTGGGGCAGTAATGTCATACCGCTACGCCGGGCGAATGCTTTGCCCAGCAAGAAATCACGGTTGCCATGAATAAAATAGACGGGCACGCCCTGATTCACCAGGGTACGAATGGCATCGGCTATTTGCTGGTGAAGAGGCTCCGGGTCATCGTCACCAATCCAGGCTTCGAACAAATCCCCGAGAATATACAGTGCGTCTGCTTGTGGTGCTGTCTGTGCCAGAAAACGCAGAAAACCGGCGGTAATCGCCGGTTCTTCTGTGCACAGATGCAAATCTGCGATAAAGAGTGTTGCCACGATTACTCGCTGACAGTCACGCTTTCAATTACTACGTCGTCTTTCGGAACATCCTGGTGCATACCACTGCGGCCAGTAGAAACGGCTTTGATTTTATCCACCACATCCATGCCTTCCACGACTTCAGCAAACACGCAGTAGCCCCAGCCTTGCAGGCTTTCGCTGCTAAAGTTCAGAAAGTCGTTATCAACAACGTTGATAAAGAATTGTGCAGTAGCGGAATGTGGAGCCTGAGTACGAGCCATCGCCAGCGTGCCACGGGTGTTTTTCAGGCCGTTATTGGCTTCGTTCTGAATGGTGTCTTTGGTTTCTTTTTGTTTCATGCCCGGTTCAAAACCGCCGCCCTGAATCATAAAACCATTGATAACACGGTGGAAAATCGTGTTGTTGTAGAACCCTTCGCGACAGTAGTCCAGGAAGTTTTTAACTGTTACCGGTGCTTTATCGTCAAAAGTTTTGATAACGATATCGCCATGATTGGTATGAAAAGTAACCATGCTGTGCATCCTATTCTGCCATGTAGTGCTTAAGCCTGCGCTGCAGGCCACAATAGCCCGTTGTTATAGCACACTCATCAGGTTCGATCACCTTGCAATGCATGCTGCTTTAGAAAGGAATTTTGGGGTAATATAGATTATTGCTTTTTTACCACACACATACATGGAATCGCTGATGTTAAAGATTTTCAATACTCTGAGCCGTCAAAAAGAAGAATTTAAACCCATTCATGCCGGGAAAGTTGGCATGTACGTGTGTGGAATAACTGTTTACGATCTGTGTCATATTGGCCATGGGCGGACATTTGTCGCGTTCGACGTAGTGGTGCGCTACCTTCGCTCTCTGGGCTATGATGTTAACTTTGTGCGTAACATCACTGATATTGACGACAAAATTATTAAGCGTGCGGCGGAAAATGGCGAAGGCTTTACCGCGCTGGTGGACCGCATGATAACCGAGATGCACGCTGATTTTGATGCACTGAATATTCAGCGGCCTGACTGTGAGCCCCGGGCAACGCATCATATTCACGAAATTATCGAGATTGTCGAAAAACTGATTCAGCGCGGGCATGCTTATGTTGCTGATAACGGCGATGTCATGTTTTCTGTGCCGACAGACGCCTCTTATGGGCAATTATCCCGCCAGGACCTGGAACAGCTCCAGGCGGGTGCGCGGGTTGATGTTGCCGATGCCAAGCGTAACCCCATGGATTTTGTGCTGTGGAAAATGTCCAAGCCAGGTGAACCGAGCTGGGCATCTCCCTGGGGCGAAGGCCGTCCAGGCTGGCATATTGAATGTTCTGCCATGAACTGCAAGCATCTGGGTAGCCATTTCGATATTCACGGCGGGGGTTCCGACCTGATGTTCCCGCACCATGAAAACGAAATCGCCCAGTCCACCTGTGCTCACGACGGCGACTATGTGAATTACTGGATGCATTCCGGGATGGTTATGGTGGATCGTGAAAAAATGTCCAAATCCCTGGGCAATTTCTTCACTGTGCGTGATGTACTGAAATATTACGATGCAGAAACAGTGCGCTACTTCCTGATGTCCGGGCATTACCGCAGCCAGCTTAATTACAGCGAAGAGAACCTGAAACAGGCGCGTGCTTCTCTGGAACGTTTATATACTGCTCTACGCGGTACAGATAAAGCGGCTGTTGCTATGGGTGGTGAAGTTTTTAAAGCGCGCTTCTGCGAAGCAATGGATGACGACTTCAACACACCTGAAGCCTACTCTGTACTGTTTGATATGGCCCGGGAAGTTAACCGCCTGAAAAGCGAGGATATGGCTGCTGCTAATGGCCTTGCAGCTGCGTTGCGTGATATCGCCGCTGTCCTCGGGATTCTGGATCAAGACCCGGAAACCTTCCTGCAAAGTGGTGCACAGGCAGATGACGGCGAAGTGGCTGAAATTGAAGCACTGATTCAGCAGCGCCTGGATGCCCGTAAGGCAAAAGACTGGGCGGCAGCCGATGCAGCGCGTGACCGCCTGAATGAAATGGGTATTGTGCTGGAAGATGGCCCGCAGGGAACCACCTGGCGCAGGAAATAACAGTTTGTTTTTCAACTGGTAAAAAAGCGGCTTTATGCCGCTTTTTTTGCCTTTGGTATTTGCCAGCTTTGTGACATGAATAACTGCTGGCTGCAGCAATCAGGCTGCTACTGTAACGCTGTAACCGGCGAAAGTGACAGTTTGCCCGGCAACGATTTTACAGCGCTTACGGGTTTCTGTTGCGCCATCTACCTGAACCTGGCCGTCGGCGATAACAATTTTGGCCTGTGCGCCACTTTCAGCCCAGCCCTCCAGCTTTAACAAGTCACACAGTTCAACATGGGGATGTTTGCCCAGAAAAAATGTTGCCATTATTGTACTTCTCCATCATGGTATTCTTCACAAGCCTGAAGCGTATTTTGAATCAGTGTCGCGACAGTCATTGGGCCCACACCACCGGGCACTGGCGTAATGTAAGCAGCCCGAGCCGCGGCATCTTCAAACACCACATCACCCACTACTTTGCCATTTTCCAGCCGGTTGATGCCCACATCAACCACAATTGCGCCTTCTTTTATCCATTCACCAGGGATAAAACCCGGTTTGCCAACAGCAACAATCAGCAAGTCTGCATTTTCTACATGGTGGCGTAAATTTTTGGTGAAGCGGTGAGTTACGGTGGTGGTACACCCAGCCAGCAATAACTCCATGCTCATTGGGCGGCCAACAATGTTTGAAGCACCAATGACCACCGCATTCAGGCCATAGGTATCAATATTGTAGCGTTCAAGCAGGGTAACGATACCACGAGGGGTGCAGGGGCGCAGGCGAGGTGCGCGCTGGCACAGGCGGCCGACGTTATAAGGGTGGAAGCCATCCACGTCTTTATCGGGCGCGATACGTTCCAGCACTTTAACATTATCAATGCCGGCAGGCAGAGGAAGCTGAACCAGAATCCCGTCAATGCTCGGGTCCGCATTCAGCTTATCAATAAGGCTGAGCAATTCTGCTTCAGTAGTGGTTTCCGGCAGATCCCACGCGCGGGAAATAAAACCGACTTCCTCACAAGCCTTGCGTTTGCTGCCTACATAAATTTGTGATGCCGGGTTTTCCCCGACCAGCACAACAGCAAGCCCCGGCGCACGTTTACCAGCGGCCAGGCGAGCCTGTACTTTTTCCGCGACTTCGCGCCGTACCTGCTGCGCAATCGTTTTACCATCAATAATTGTTGCTGCCATCAGCGTGAGAATTCCATCTGTAATAAAAAAGGGAAGGGAATGTGTATATTTTGTCAGAAGCGAGGCGCGCTGTCAGTCACCTGTGCAGATTTCCTTTGGTTGGCATGTGTAACTCAGCAGATTTAAAGCTATTTACACATGTAGCGCACAAGACTGTACTAAGTTTATTTCTCTGGCTGCCTGGTGTGGATAAACACAATTGCTACCCCTTGCGTAGCGGCCTTGTACACGCATCCCCTAACTTGCTGGCGCTTATCAGCACTGTTTTAGCTGTGCAGCTGACAACATTGGCCCGGCGTTTGCACTTAATACGCTTATTTCGCCAGCATACAGAACAAAAGCCATTGACTCACAAGGCCCTGACCGTATAATTCCTCGCGTTTCCAGGTGTATGTGCCGGAGATGTTTTGTGTCATGCGCCCTTAGCTCAGTTGGATAGAGCAACGGCCTTCTAAGCCGTGGGTCACAGGTTCGAATCCTGTAGGGCGTACCACTTCAAATCAAATAATTACGCTATTCTTAAACCCGCCTGATTTTCTCCTTGTGTCGTATTTGTGTCGTGACTGCCAAAAATGGCATCTGTTTTCTTCGCATGCTCTGTCAAATGATTCGGCGCCAGGTGTGCATAGAGGCGTACCATTTCAATTGACCCCCACTCACCCATTTCCTGTAATGCACAGCAGTGACCGCATGAAAGGTGTTGGTTACTTGTAGCCGCACTGAAGGGTTCCTGCGGGGCGTTCTGTATGTTCTCAGTGTGTAGGATGAAGCCTGCATTCGGGACGGGATGGTCAAAAAAAACTGTAAAAATCAGTCAGTCTGTACGGCGGAAAACCGGGTGGGTTTAAGTGATACCCGGCTCAGGAGACCGTCAGATCTTTGCCTGCTGAAGCAAACGTGACGGGCTGCAAGGAGTTGCAACCCTGTGTAGGGTACTGGCGTCGTTACGAATTCTTCCTGTTCCGGAACGCGGCGACTTTCATACGATTACCACAGGTCGCCATGCTGCACCACCGACGGCGATGCGATTTACTCAAATCGTGAAAAAGCAGAATACAGTTATGGGCTTCGCACTGGCGCACATATTCAAATTTGTCGTCAGTAATCAGTTTCGCCAGCGCGTCGGCAACGGGCCAGAGAAGGCACGCGGGGCTGTGCGTGCCTGAACGAACATCAATACGGTATCGCTGTATCCCTTCGTCCCATTGCAGCCTCGTCTCGGGTTTTCCGTCCCCGAGCACTTTGTTAATAACGGTCAGGTCAGCTGCAACGGACTCCATAGCAGCATGCACCACTGCCCTGGCGGCCTCACGGAATTGGCGGGCTTCGGTCAGTAACCCGGAAGGAGCCTTCGTGCCTTTCGGTACAAGACCTGCCGTTTCAAGCCACTCCAGGACGCAGAGATCGTCTTCAAAACAATCATGACGCTCATCACCTGTCCCGTATTCACTGTTGATGAAATCCAGCGCGAGGTTATCGGCCAGAAAGAGAGGCTGAGATGCAAGATGTTTAAATTCCATACTGAACCGTAACTCATAAAATTGTTTTTACAGGTTACCATAATAACATGTAACCTTCAATATGTTACTTTAAAGGTTACAAAGGGTGGTGTGATGTCTTCACTTCCGGAGTTATCAACAGCAGATAACACACCTGCCACACAGGTGCATTACCGCCATAAGCAGTCAGACGACGTTAATGTTTTTTTACCGCAAGGCCGGCGAGCCGGCATCGCCGATCCTGCTGATGCTGCACGGTTTTCCGGGCGTAAAAACAGATTTCACATACCGCGGGCATGTTTGCCGAAGGACAATCATCCCTGACCACAGCCTTTCAAAAAGAGGACAGAAACGATGGCAGTGACTCATGGTGTACAACATATTGGCTTAGCCGTATCAAATCTTGAAGAGAGCGCGGCGTTCTTCACTGATTTACTGGGCTGGCAGGAAGTTAAACGACGCGAAGACTATCCGGCCATCTTTGTTAAAGACGGGGCAGTGATGCTCACGCTCTGGAAAACGCAAACAGAGGAGCCCGTTCGGTTCAATCGCAAAAACAATGTTGGACTCCATCACCTGGCCTTGCTGGTAGAGAGTAAAGATGGCCTGTATCAGATTCTTGATGTGTTGAAGGCAAATCAGGTCGAAATTGAATTCGAACCTACCTTGATAAGCGAGGGGCCCTCCATGCACATGATGTGCTATGAGCCGAGTGGTATACGAATTGAATTCTATTACCCTGGCTGAGTAATTTCTTGCGTCCTGTGCCGGGGCATTGATCTAATGCTTTATCAGGGGGAAGTTCCTGGCGGCGATTGCTCAGGCGGTATCTGAAGATTAACGTCGCGCCTGCGAAACGGCTGCGGGAGTATTGCGGACACAAGGCAGATAAATATTGCGGGCCAGCTTCAGAAGGAAAAAAACATCGCTCAGGTTGCTTACGCCGGGTACCAGATGGCGGAAGGCTATGCGTGCACGAAAACAAGCCCGGACCACCTGCCGGTCACTCACCCTGCGCCGGTACAGACCCAGAAAATGGCGGCTTTCCACCAGCGCATGCCTGACCAGCTCTCTTCGGACTGGCCGGTACTGCCTCTGTGCGCTAAACGCCAGAATATCTGCAATCACGTCGCTATAGCTGACCGCGCGGATATCGTAATAATCCGGGCGGTGGGTGATTGACGCCGGGTTATTCACCCACAGGTAATCCTGTCGGTCAGAAAAATAAAACCGGCCATCTGCGGTGGCAAGCTGTATCGTCCAGAGAATGTCCTTATGGCTTTTCCCTTCCTGAAATCGCAGGTCATGCTCGCGGATATACGCTGAACGGATTATCTGCAGCCACAGGTAATGCGGCCACTCCCTCTGGCTAACGCAATGGCGTATCCACTGTTGACCGGTCAGCGTATGGCCGTAAGGTTGTTTGCGATGAACGGGATGTCGCAGATCTCCGGCGCTGTCTGCATGCCGGGCATTGAAAAGGACGACATCGGCCTGTGCTTCGCGTGCTGTGCGCAGCCGTTCCTGCAGAAAATCTGCTGCAACCCGGTCATCCGCATCCAGGAACACCACCCAATCACCACGGTGAATCGCCAGTGCAGTATTACGGGCAGCATACACCCCCTGATTTTCCTGACGAATGAGAATAAGCCGTTCATCTGTAATGGTTCTGAGTACCGTCCATGTTTCGTCGGTTGAACCGTCATCCACAACAATAATTTCAGTATTGAGCGTTGTTTCGCCAAGTAGTGTATGGACCAGAGCTCCGATGCTGTCAGCTGCATTGAATGCAGGAATGATGACGCTGATATCCATGTTGATTTTCATTGCACTAAGGGAATGTAAACGAGGGAAGGTTCAGAGTTGTCACTCCATCAGGAGCAATAACCTGCCGGGTACTAAACATTATCAGGAAGAACGTTCCGGTGATTTTCGTGCTGGTTTTGATACAACGCGTTTTTCTCTGATTTCCTGGTTAACCACCATCAGACAGTCATCGCAGAATTCTTTATCCAGCCCGAAGATCCGGTCCAGAACGCCTCTTTTCTTGTTACATCTGGCACATCTTTTCATTCAATCACCTGCTGTCGCATTCCGGTGCCGTGCTCGCAGGACAAAAGAAAGCCGCCCGCCGGAAGGCAGGAAATAAATTAATAAACAATACATTAAGTAAGTTTTTGGGAATTTAGCACAGGGACTACCAGGCTGGATAATTCATTTTGCAGATCAATTTTCTTACATCGATCGGTTTAATCGATCATCTCTTTCGCTCTGCGTTATACGCCATACGTGTTTCTGCACACCTTACCCGCTTCAGCCTTCTCCGGGGTTAATCCCTGCGTTCATTCTTGCCTGTCGGCATCACTGATTTCATCGACCTCACTGGAATATGTCAGTCAGGATAATTTGCGTATTATGCTGTCAAGCCGCTCGCAGGCCTGAATTAACGGCTCGCCTTCTTTCCCCGACACCCCAAGCAACAAGCCTGCGCGAGAAGATGTGTTCGGCAGATACCAGGCAGAAAGAGGAGAAGGTGCTAATCCAAAATGACAGGCATGATGCGCGATGGCCTTGTCCTGAGCACCATCAGGAAGATCAATTAAAACCGACAAACCGTGAATATGTGTTTTGTAGCCAAAATTACCCATGATTCGGGCCAGTTCAAGGCTTCGGGTGTGATAAACCCTTTTCATTTTGCGCAGATGACGTAAAAAATGACCGCCGTTCAAAAAAGCCAGCACCGTGAGCTGAATAGCGGGATCCGGAGCAGGTGAAAGGCAGGCAGCAACATCTGCAACGGCTTCGACGAGTGAAGGGGGAACAACGACAAATCCCAGACGCAGGCATGGACTGATTGTTTTACTGAAAGATCCGATATGGATGACCCGGTCGAAAGTATCTTGTGCCGCCAGTGAGGGTGCTGCACGTCGGCTCAGCTGGAGTTCACCGAGATAATCATCCTCAATAATCCAGCGATCCCCTTCATTGGCCCACTCAAGTAATCGGTTACGCCTTTCAGGCGGTAGAGTCATACCCAACGGAGCTTGTTGCCCTGGAGTAACCAGCGCAATTGAGGCATCCGGAGCATGACGTATACCGTATTCTATATCCATTCCCTGCGAATCAACCGGTATAGCAACGGTTGTCAGTCCGGCAAGGGCGAGCGCCTTCCTTGCCGGGGGAAAGCCCGGATTTTCAACCCATGCCTTTTTACCCTGTAAAGACAGGGCATGCAGCACCAGGCCGAGCCCGCCAGTGAAGCCCGTGGTGACAAAAACCTGAGATGAATGGCATTTGATTCTTCTGGAAAGTGTCAACTGACCGGCTATCTCACGGCGCAGCTCATTTTCCCCCCGCGGATCGCAATAAACTTGTTTTAGAGACATGACTTTACGGGCAGAAGCAGCAAACAGACGTGACAGCAAAGGCACAGGAAAAACATCGCTCGCAGGGATACCCATCTGAAAATCGCCAGTAGGAAATAAAAAGTTCTGATACAACTCTGAGGTTGGGACAAATTCAGGCACTGTATCTGCTGCAGAACTTAAGGGCAGATTTTCGACAACACAGGTTCCCCGGGAGCGAGACATCTCGACAAGCTGTTCATCTGACAAACGTTCATAAGCGGTTTTTACCGTGCCGCGTGAAATGCCCAACTGTGTGGCCAGGTCTATCCATGAGGGCAATCTTGCGCCGGGTTGTAGTACTCCGCTCATGATAGCCTCCGTAATCCCGCGACGGATCTGTTCGGACAGCGATACCCTGGCATCACTTACTATCGTGAGTTTAAACTTTTTTTCATTCATATGGCTGCCTTCGTGGTACATCAAAATCTGCTCGTTTTGGTTCTTTTCAGTGTAAATCCAGCTGGTAAGCTTTACTCACTTTCAACGATAAAGGAAATAAAAAATGAGCCAACGTATTGATTACAATAAAACTTCTCCAGCTGGCGTTAAAGCGCTTGGCAGCGTTTACGCCTACATTGCGCAATGTGGCCTGGAAAATACGCTTGTAGAGTTAGTGAATCTTCGCGTGAGCCAAATTAATGGTTGCGCCTTCTGCCTGGACATGCACACCCGCTTTCTGCTGAAAAAGGGGCTTACGCCTGTTAAGCTGGCGCTGGTACAGGTTTGGGATGAAGCGGGTGACGTTTTTACCGAACGTGAAAAAGCGGCACTGGCATGGGCTGAAATTGTGACCAGAGTTTCAGAAACTCATGTCCCGGACGCAGCTTTCAAAGCCGCATCTGCCGTCTTTGGGGATAAGGAACTGGCGGATCTTACCATGGCAATCGGCCTGATCAATGCTTATAACCGTCTTGCTATCAGCTTCAGGAATGTTCCTCAGGAAGCGGCAACATCCAATTAGTCATCATTTCCGGTAGCAGGTGGCTCGGGCTGTTGTACACATGATATTTTATGCGTTTGTAGACCCTGCTAACCGTATAATCAGAAATGGATTTTTTATAGTCATAGTCGTTACTTTCTGGCTTTTCCCTGTGACCTGCGGTCGTAGCGGACTTTAACGTTCTGAGTGGGAGTAATAATAATACCGGTTTGACTGAAAAAGCATATTTCCCATAAAATAAGTCAAGTTATCAATTATTGAGCCCTTTCATAAAATGCATCGAGTTGGATTCTTCATTTGCAATGGTCACGATGCTCTTGATCTCGCCGGGCCGCTTTCGGCTTTTAATCAGGTAGCTGCAGCCGCTGAACGTAGCCCTTATGAGCTTCATATAATCTCCCAGTCAGGTGGGCAACTTATTGGTAATGCAGGGCTCCCTGTTGCAGCGCGTCCTGCCGGGCAAGTAGAACTTGATACCGTTTTATTTGTCGGTGGTGATATCAGTTGTATGCAAACTTCTGCGAATATTGCAGCTGCGAAGCAACTGGCTGAACAGACACCTCGGGTGGCAAGTGTCTGCACAGGTGCTTTCTTGCTTGCAGAAACTGGATTACTCAATGGTAGAAGGGCAACGACTCACTGGCGGTATATGTCTCAGTTACAGTCACGTTTTCCGCTTATCCGGGTTGATGGTGATAGCATATACACTGAAGATGATGGCATCTGGACATCAGCAGGAATCGCTGCAGGAATAGATCTGGCTTTGGCGCTGATAGAGAAAGACATGGGGCCGGAAACGGCCCGAAACGTCTCCAGGCTGCTGGTTGTTCCGTACCGCAGAGCGGGAGGGCAGTCTCAATTTTCTGTTATGTCACAAATGGAGCCAGAATCAGATCGTATTCGGATAACCCTCAATTTTGCCAGAGAACATTTAGCTGAAGCGTTGCCTGTCGAAAGACTCGCCGAAGTCGCGCGATTAAGTGTTCGGCAATTTGGTCGGGCGTTTCTCCGGGAAACGGGGGAAACGCCAGCAAGGGCAGTAGAGCGTTTGCGTGTTGAAGCTGCACGTATTCGGTTACTGGATGGCAGTGAATCAATTGAACAGGTTGCCCGGGCTGTTGGGTTTGTCGATTCCGAGCGGATGAGAAGGGCCTTTGTTAAACTGTACGGGCATCCACCACAATCCATTCGTCGGCAGAGTCGGTTACTTCGCAGCCGCTGAGAATCGACCAAAAGCATTCAGCATGTTGTTTCACCTTAAAATTCTGCAGCGTTATGGCATTTTGCAGCCGCCCTTCACAATAAATGACTCACTGCGACAATGCCTGATTCAGGCTCTGGACAGGCATTACCCATTTCTTCTGATTGAAACCTGACCAAATGGCGTTCCCTGAAGGTTTAATCGCAATCGGGGGCGCCGGGCCACGTTTATTCCCTGTGATTCGTATAGTGCGGGAATGGCACAGAATATCTGACACTCCCAGTGTTATCGCCCAACACATCATGGCAGTTGCTCTGCCATTCTGCTGGTGATTACCTTATTAACGCCACCCTGCGCCGTGGTTGCAACCGGCATTGCCATTCTCACTCACCATTGACTTGTTTTCTTCTCTTATATGATGTCCTTTTTTGAGGTTTATACGACCTTTACGCCATTCGTTGCGTGTTACACAATCGGAACAAGTAATCGTAGCGACCCTGGGTCGCGGTGTGTCAGGTCTCAGGCCTGATCAATAAAGAAACAAAGAGAGGAAGACAAAATGAGACTGCAGAATAAAGTTGCATTAATCACCGGAGGCACCAGCGGAATTGGCCTGGCGACGGCCAAACTCTTCGTCGCCGAAGGTGCCCGGGTAATAGTGACGGGGCGTAATGAATCTGTATTTGGCGATGTGAAAGCAGAGCTTGGAGAGCATGCTGTTGTTCTGAAAGGCGATGTTCGTTCGCTTGCAGATATGCAGAGGGTCGCGATGCAGGTGAAAGAGAGTTTTGGTGGCCTGGATGTGGTGTTTGCAAATGCAGGCCTGGCCTTTCCGTCACCCCTTCAAGAAATTTCTGAAAGCCTTTATACCGATATCATGGACATCAATGTCAAGGGCGTAGTTTTTACACTACAGGCTACATTGCCCATCCTGCGTGAGGGTTCTTCATTTATCCTTAATACCTCTTTCGTCGCGCAAACCGGTAAGCATGGTATCTCGTTAACTGCCGCAGCCAAGGCTGCAGTACGTTCACTTGCCCGCAGTTGGTCTTATGAGTTTCTTGACAGGAAGATCCGGTTTAATGCCATTGCTCCCGGCGCGATTGATACACCATTAATAAGCAAGTGGGGCTTATCTGATGAGGAAGTTCGCGAGCGCAAACAGGCGATGGCGAAAACAATCCCGGCCGGCCACATGGGTAAGGCAGAAGATATAGCCCATGCAGCGGTCTACCTTGCCAGTGACGAATCGTCATATGTCATTGGCACGGAACTTATTGTTGATGGGGGCGCCTCACAGCTTTAATTTTGGGTTGTCGTTTTAATAAAACGCCTCACTTCATTGTTTGTGCTCCTGATTTAAGTCAACTATCCGCCCGGCATTACGCCACAAAGGATAATTTAACTGACTCGTATTAAATCCGATTCTCTTGAACAAAGATCGGAATATAAGGAGAAGTAACCTTGAAAGAATATAATCAATATAGTTCATTTGAGGGTTCACAGCACAGAGCCGGTCATTCCCGTAGGGATATCCTTAAATACGGAAGTGCTGCTGCTCTTGGGGCCATTATGGCAAATGGCGCTATCAGTAACGCTCATGCACAGGGGAAAAGTGTCACCCTGTCTGGTCATGCCCCTGATGCACTGGATCAGGGAAATAATACCGGAGAATTTGATTCAAATGAGCCCCTCAATATTTTAATTGTCAATTACGATGGTGGAACACTGCTTGATTTTGCCGGCCCAAGCGAAATCTTTCACAGAATACCGAACACAAATGTTCGCTATGCAAGTCTTAATGGGGGGAACGTCATTCTCGAATTCGGTGTTGTCTACGGTAAGACCGAACGACTGGCCGATATTGAAAAAACGGATTTGATTCTGGTCCCTGGGGGATCGAATTTGTCTGTACCCATGCAGCCGGAGTATTTAAAACAGATTCGACGTCTCGCCGATGGTGCGAAATACGTTACGTCAGTTTGCAATGGCTCGCTGGTTCTTGCAGCGACGGGGATCCTCAAGGGAAAACGAAGCGCTTGCCACTGGGCTTTTATCAATAAGTTATCTGAATATGGTGCAATCCCGGTTCCGGATCGCTTTGTTGAAGATGACAATGGCCGGTTTATGAGCGGCGGTGGTGTAACAGCAGGTATTGACTTTGCTCTTCGGGTTGCCGCAAAACTGCGGGGGCTACAGGCCGCAGAAGTCGCGCAACTTGCCATTGAGTATGATCCTGCGCCACCGTTCCATTCAGGCCACCCCCGGGAAGCCCGCCCGGAGATCATTGCAATGGTCGATAAGCAACTTCCCGGCGCCTCTAAAGGGCTCGCCAGAATTCCCGGCGTGCGCTAAAGGTTAAGGTTAACAGGCAAACTCATTTCTGTACCGATTTTGTACTGGCGGCAATGAAACTAAACCCACATTGCCGCGTATTATATTCTGAACACTATAATGCAATGGCTTTACTGTTACATTGGGCTGGAAACTAATAAATATCAAAAGCCAGTCTGTGTATTGCTTCCATTTTTTCCCTCCTTGTGTGTTTTTGCCGGGCCAGCGACTGGTAAATTGGCTGATACGCAGCTTTATTCTCAATCAATATGTCTGTGGCATTTACCATTAATCAAATATGACATTCAGAAATACTAAGCAGTCTATTATTACAGTATGAAACAAGTTTTTTAATCAATTGTTGTAACTTTGTTGCTATAACAAACCAGTAACAATTCTGCTTTTCGTGATATCACAGGGGCTGGCAGCGCCAATCCGACAAGGGTTTTTCCCTGCCTCCTTGCCTGGCTTTGCGCTCGCCAGCACAGCACGGTGCGCAAATACAGAAAGGAAATATCCATGTCTTTTACACCTCTTACCTGGACGCCAGTGCAGCGTCATGTTGCTTTTGCCTGTTTTGGCGCATGGACTCTCGATGCGTTTGATTTTTTTATCCTGGTTTTTGTACTGAGTGATTTGGCCAGCTATTTCCACTCGAGTGTGGCGGAAGTCTCGCTGGCAATCATGTTAACTTTGGCTGTAAGGCCGATTGGGGCATTGTTATTCGGACGCCTGGCAGAGCGTTATGGGCGCAAACCGGTGCTAATGCTTAATGTCGCGATGTTCTCGCTGTTCGAGTTACTCTCTGCCTGGTCCCCTACATTAGGTGCCTTTATGGCGTTCCGGCTGATTTACGGTATTGCGATGGGGGGGATTTGGGGTGTGGCGTCGTCGCTGGCGATGGAAACGATTCCAGACCGTTCCCGTGGGTTGATGTCCGGGATCTTTCAGGCAGGCTATCCCTGTGGCTACTTACTCTCTTCGATTGTTTTTGGCATTTTCTACAGCCTGGTGGGATGGCGTGGTATGTTCCTGATTGGCACATTACCGGTACTTATGCTGCCCTACATTTGGTTTAAAGTACCAGAATCCCCGGTGTGGTTGTCTGCCCGCGCGCGTAAAGAAAGTACTGCGCTGATGCCAATATTACGCATGCACTGGAAACTGTGTCTGTATCTGGTTGTTGTGATGGCGTGCTTTAACTTCTTCAGCCATGGTACGCAGGATCTTTACCCCACCTTCCTGAAAATTCAACATGGCTTCTCTCCCCATACTGTCAGCATTATTGCCATTTGCTATAACATTGCGGCAATGATGGGGGGGATCTTATTTGGCGCGCTTTCCGAGCATATTGGCCGTAAAAAAGCCATTATTACTGCGGCGTTTCTGGCGTTGCCAGTGTTACCGTTGTGGGCGTTCTCCAGTGGTTCTTTCACCATTGGTTTAGGGGCTTTCCTGATGCAGTTTATGGTGCAGGGTGCCTGGGGTGTGGTTCCAACCTGGCTGAACGAACTGGTACCCGCCAATGCCCGTGCTGTCTTGCCGGGCTTTGTCTACCAACTGGGAAATCTACTGGCATCAGTTAACGCAACACTTCAGGCGCGTATTGCTGAAACGCATCAGGGCAACTACGGCTTTGCGATGGCTTGTGTGGCCGGGGCCGTCGCCGTGTTGATTTGTGTGTTGGTGGCGTTCGGGCGTGAAACCCAGGGGATGGTCATCACCGGGCGGGAAGAATCCACAGGCAACCCGACAACTGCCAACCGGCGTTCACAGGTGACGAAGAATCAGCATTCGGTTTCTTCGTCACATCGTTGATTAAACCAGGTTGTCAGGTGAGCACTCAGTGGGAATAACAGCCTGGCGCGTTTTTTCTCTCTTAAAGATGTCAGGGGCAGGGAACTGCCCCTTGTTTGTGGTGGTAACACAGCCAGTAGAAGAGTGTATTGAGAGTAATCCAGTGTGTTAATTTGGCAGATTATTTTACTGCCCGGGTGTAATATGCCAAAAATAAACTAATACAGGAAAAATTCATGCGGCAGAGAACCATAGTGTGCCCCATCATTCAGAATGAAGGAGCATATTTGCTATGTAAAATGGCAGACGATCGTGGCGTATTTCCAGGTCAGTGGGCATTATCTGGTGGTGGAATGGAGCCGGGGGAAACCATGGAATCTGCGCTGCGGCGTGAAGTTCGGGAAGAACTGGGGGATGCACTGATCATAAACCAAATTAAGCCCTGGGCTTTTCGCGATGATATCAGAAATAAAACTTATGCCGATGGCACAACAGAAGAAATTTATATGATTTACCTGATATTTGACTGTATTAGTGCTAATAGAGAAATTACGTTTAATGAAGAGTTCCAGGAAATAGCCTGGGTTCTGCCACAGGATCTCAAAAAAATGGATTTAAATGAAGCAACCCGGTTAACTTTTACCCTAAAAGGATTGTTATAACCGGGTGGCACTGTTTTTCTCACCTTTGGCTAACTCCCTGGTAAACAGCGCGTCAAAAGTGCTACGCAGTAATACCCTATCTGGCTGAATATGCCCGGCGCGGGTGACATGGTTCATCACTTCTTCGGCATGCTTGCGAGCCACACTGGCGTAGCGTTCGGGCCAGGCTTTTGCCAGCATTGCCAGTGATTTTAATAGCCTCAATTGCACTTCACGCATAGCAGCGCCATCGCGCGCCACAGGTGAAAAAATATCGTCGAACAGGTTGTCGGGGTTGAGAGGAGCAAGATGAATTTGCGGGTAGAGAACCTGTGCTTTTTGTTCGGCTTGTTCCGTCTGTTCAGCCCATACCGATAATACCCTTACACCACGGGTAATAACATCAATAGCGGTGCCTGGGTCATTCACGGCTGGTGACAGTGCCCGGCAGGCAATTTCAGCCATCACGCACAAACAAAAACGCGGATCCTGGTGGAAAGAGCGGGCATCTGAAATACTCAGTGCAGACAACAGACGCTGCCGGAACGCATCACTGCATTTTTCAGTGGTGTACATGACTGCCTGGGACGGATGCGCAAAGTGCCCGGGTTGGGCGGCGATATAAACATGTATCGGGCTGTCAGCGAGCATGGCGGCAAGCTTTCCAATATCAATATGTTCAACATAACCTACGGAAGGCGAAAAAATTGCCTGTGTCCCCTCAGGTTGTGTGCCACTTTCCACCCACGGGAAACAACCTAAGCAGGGGGATTCAGCCCGTGCGTGAAATGCCCGCAAAGCTGCATTCTCCACCCGGGCAGTTGTTTCCCCCACGCGGCCCAGAGAAGTCAGGTGCTGAATCCAGCGCAATAGCGTCAGTACAATCAGTGCAATCACTACCAGTGTTACAACAAACAAAATTACCCGACCACGCTCGCCATAAGCGCCCATATTCAGGGCGATAATCCCCACCAGGCTGAAAAGAAAAGAGCCAATAAAAGTGGCGAGTACATTTTGGGTTGTGGTGTCTTCCACCACCAGGCGAGTTGCACGCGGCGTGACATTGGTTGTGGCAGAGCCATAGGCGGTGACAACAATGCTCAGTGAAAAGGTCGTGACGGCCAGCATACTGGACGCCAGAATATTCAGAATATTATCGACCGCTTTCGCGCCGACTATCCCGGAAAATGCGGGTGGGATAAATGATTTTACAGCAATAGATATCAGTGCTGTGAGAATGGCGGCAATGGCAAACAGAGTGGCTCTGAACCAGAGTTTGTGGAACACTTGCGTCAGTACAAACTGCCAGCGTGAAATCATCAATCGTCCTCATGCAATGTGACCAGGCGGGGGTGTGTCAGCCTGAGGCCAGTCTTATTAATAATACAGCAAATTTTCCTGAATCTGCCTGTCTTTCTGATATGGCTGATAATATTTCGGACTCAGGTTTTGTTGTAACAGTAACTATCCCTGGAATAAATGGTTCTGCGAAGTTCATTAGGTTGTGATAATCACCAAAGATTATTTGTGAAAGTCGGTTGTTAAATAAAGTGCGCCTGGTGGCTGTGTTAAAAAATATTACTGACAAAATTATATTTTATTTTTTTCTTAAGCAGGAAGTACCACCAATATGCAGAATCTTATTATATAAGTTTTCAGGGAATAAAAAACGGGAGTTGTATAAGCCCCCGGTTTTTTATTGACGGTGATTTTTTACTTGTTACACCAGCTGACTTTCCTCTTACGGTAATACCCCGGCACCAGTATTCATCTCTGGCTTTAGATGCCGGTGAGGAAGTCAGGCGTTCTTGTCAGGCCAGTACTTGTCCACTTCCGCTTTCAGTGCTCCTGCCATTTTGTGCCCGTCATCTGCAGCCAGTGCCCGCCCGGCAATAAAGGTTTTTGCATGTATCCCCTGGCTGGCAAAGAAGCTATCTTTATATATTTGCTTATTGTCCAACGATGTAATGACAGGGAGCCTGATGAGAAAAGTTCTTAATGCGTTTTTACCCTTATATGTTACGACCTTACTCATGCTGTTGGGTTCCGGGTTATTGACCACTTATGTTTCGTTACGCCTGGCTCATGAGCAGGTCAGTGGCACACTGATTGGCGCCATCATTGCCGCAAACTATGTGGGCTTAGTGGTGGGGGGAAAAGTTGGGCATAACCTGATTGCCAGAGTGGGGCATATCCGTGCTTATGTAGCCTGTGCGGGGATAATCACCGCCTCAGTCATTGGCCATGGGTTAACCAACTTCATACCCTTGTGGATCTTCCTGCGCCTGATAATCGGCCTGTGCATGATGTGCCAGTACATGGTGCTGGAAAGCTGGCTTAACGATCAGGCTGAATCTTCTCAGCGTGGTGTCATTTTTGGTCTGTACATGGTGGCAACCTACCTGGGGCTCAGTGGCGGCCAGGTGATTCTTGCAGTACAAACGGGCTTTGGTATCAGCACGTTGCTGATAGTGGCATTGTGTTTTGCCCTGTGCCTGGTGCCCATAGCGCTGACAACCCGTACCAATGCGAAAGCGATGTCACCGGCTCCCATGGAACTGGGGTATTTTGTCCGTACCATTCCCAAATTACTGGCGACAACGCTGGTTAGTGGCATGGCGATTGGCGCGTTTTACGGCCTGGCTCCGGTATTTGCCAGTGAGAAAGGTTTCACGACAGAGCAGACAGGGATGTTTATGAGCCTGACGATTTTTGCCGGGCTGGTTTCCCAGTTCCCCTTAAGCTGGCTCTCAGACCGTTTTGACCGCCAGCGGCTGCTATTTATTATTGCGCTACTGTATGCCATTTTTGCCTTAGTCCCGGGTGTGCTGTTATCTCTGCCTTATCAATTCCTGCTGGGCGTGGCCTTTGCCGTCAGTATGATGCAGTTTTCCCTGTACCCACTCCAGGTTGCTCTGGCGAATGACCAGGTGATGCCAGAACGGCGGGTGTCACTCACTGCCTGTCTGTTAATGGCTTTTGGTATTGGTGCCAGTATCGGGCCGCTGGTGGTTGGTGCGGTGATGCAACCGCTTGGCAGCAATATGCTGTATATCTTTTTTGCCTGTTGCGCGCTGGTTATCGCGCTGCTCAACCGCCCGGTAAAAATACACCCTGTTCCTACTACCGAAGTGCCTTTACCCCATGTGGTGATGCCGGACAGCCTGGCGACTTCGCCAATTGGGGCTGCGCTTAACCCGGTTATTGAGGAAGAAGATATTCAGGCTGCCATGGTTAATACTGACGAAGAGAGTGAACCGCCTGAGGAGCCGGAAGATCAAACAGATACTTCGCCTGTCAACGGAGAAGCAACGGAAGCCAGCACAGAGAAACCGGATAAGGCGAAACCGGATGAACAGAAACACACCGGTTCAACTGACTGAGTCATGGATAAACACACTGAAAACATACAGGAAATAGCTAAACCTGTTTCCTGCTATGTTGCCCCTCTTGTTAAATAACACCAGGCGCGCAATAAACTGTGGAAAGGTATCGCACATATGCGCTGCAGGATTAACGTAGCCTGGCATTGCCCGCCAGGTGGAACAGATGGCAACGAGGGAGATGACAATGGGTGCTGCATTTGAGGCCATGGTGGAAGGCCGGGAATACTGGATTAACGATGCTGAACTGGTGGAGATTCGTTATTGCACCCGTGACCGGGTGGACCAGTTTAACCAGTGTGGAGCCCGGGAGGTTTCCCAAAAGAGCACGTTGATTCGGGAAATTTTCGGCAAAGTTGGCGATGATGTGCATATTGAAAAGCCGTTACGTGTGGATTATGGCTGTACCACAACACTCGGCAACCATGTGTTTATCAATTTTAATTTTACGTTGCTGGACCCGGGGTTCGTGACTATTGGTGACCACGTTTTTATTGGCCCGAATGTGTCGCTGTATACCGCATTGCACCCCATGGATGCAGGCAAGCGTGGCCGGCATATCGGAACAACCTTGCCTGTTACCATTGGCAACCATGTGTGGATAGCCGGGAATGTCACTGTATTACCGGGTGTCACCATTGGTGATGGTGCCGTGATTGGGGCCGGAAGTGTGGTAACCAAAGATATTCCAGCTGGCATGCTGGCAGTAGGGAATCCGGCTCGTGTAATTCGTAAGGCCGATTGAAGTTCAGATATTGATAGCTCACCACACCAGGACACAGAAAACGAAGCGTTGTCCTGGTGTGGTGACACTAATCAGACGCGCTCAACGTACAGCATTTGCTCAGAAATGTCGTTTCCGCACTACTAACAACCAACATTCAACAACCAACATTGCTTTGCCGCCAGGCAATAGTGAGCTGGTGACAGGTTGAGAAGGCACCCGTTCTCTTCTCACCTACAGAAAGCTCCTTTTCCCTTCAATACCTCTTCTCATTCAGCCATTCGACACGTCTTATTCATACTTCATTCAAAATTGTTGATTTTGTGAATTTGTGTAATGAAATGTATTCACAAAATGGAGAGAATGTGTAAGCATGATAATCAAAATGATAATTATTATTCTTATCATTTGATATTCGGGCTATGCAATATGGAATGAGAGCCTGACAGCATGCTGTCAGGTAGCCCGGTGATACCTGCATAACAATAAAAACCTTTATTTCACATGGATAAAAATCGCAACCAGCCGTTTGGCAACTTTAACTCACTGACGTTGTTCACCGGGCTATGCCTTGGTGCGTCAACATCTGTCGCTCATGCCGCTGATAACACGGCACAGAAAAAAGAAGAGACTCTGGTCATTCAGGCTCAGGCACCTTCACTTTATTTACCCGGTGTATCAGCTGACCCTAAATTTACCCAACCACTGGTAGATACAACCCGCACAGTAACAGTGATTCCGGAGCAAATGATTAAGGACCAGGGCGTCACAAACCTGACTGATGCCCTGAAAAATGTGCCGGGCGTTGGGGCATTTTACGCAGGGGAGAACGGTAGCTCTTCTACAGGTGATGCGGTGTATATGCGCGGAGTGGATACCTCTGGCAGCATTTATGTTGATGGTATTCGTGATATTGGCAGTGTTACCCGTGATACCTTCAATACCCAACAGGTTGAGGTGATTAAAGGCCCGGCAGGCACTGATTATGGCCGCAGTGCACCTTCGGGCTCTATTAATATGATAAGCAAACAACCCCGTCTGGATTCAGGGTTAGATGCGTCCGTCAGTGCTGGCAGCGCCTGGATGCGCCGTGGCACGCTGGATTACAACCAGGCATTTGGGGAAAACAGCGCTTTTCGCCTGAACCTGATGGGTGAGAAAACCCATGATGCTGGCCGGCATAATGTCGAAAATGAGCGTTACGGTGTTGCGCCATCACTGGCATTTGGCCTGGATACACCAACACGCCTGTATATTAATTACCTGCACGTTCACCAGAACAATACACCGGATGGTGGTATCCCAACTATTGGGCTGCCTGGGTATTCAGCGCCTTCTTCCGCCACCCGCGCCCTGAATAGTTCCGGCAAAGTGAACACAAAAAATTACTACGGTACTGATTCTGACTTTGATAAGTCGACAACAGACAGCTTCACGCTGCGTTTCGAGCATGATCTAACCGACAACACCACGCTGCGTAATACCACCCGCTGGTCACGCGTGAAACAGAAATACCTGCTGACCGCAGTGATGGGTGGCGCGAGTAATATTACCCAGCCAGACAGCAACAATGTGGATACCTGGGAATGGTCGCGTCTGGCTAATACCAAAGATGTCAGCAACCGTATTCTTACCAACCAGACCAACCTGACCTCGAAATTCCACACCGGTTTTGTGGGGCATGATGTCAGTGCCGGGGTTGAATTTACCCGTGAGAAACAGACCAACTACGGCGTTGATGCAATCACCCCGCCAGCCGTCAATATCTACCACCCCATCAGCAGTATCTCTGTGGGTGGCCTGTCTCGCAACGGCGCAAATGCTAATGGGCAGACAGACACGTTTGGGATTTACGCGTTTGACACACTGGAACTGACCGACAGCTTCCAGGTTAATGGTGGGATCCGCCTTGATAACTACCACACGGATTACGACAGCGCCACAGTATGTGGAGGCACGGGGCGTCGGGCGGTCGCCTGCCCGGCAGGTGCGCCAACAGGAACGCCTGTCACCACGGTTGATACCGCGAAATCTGGCAACCTGGTTAACTGGAAAGCAGGGGCGCTGTATCGCCTGACTTCGCAGGGCAACCTGTATGCTAACTATGCTATTTCTCAGCAACCACCAGGTGGCAGCACCTTCGCCCTGGCTGCTGGTGGTAGTGGTAACAGCGCGAACCGCACTGATTTTAAACCCCAGAAAGCCAAATCCAGTGAAATTGGCACCAAATGGGAAATTCTTGATAAGCGCCTGTTGCTGAACGCAGCCCTGTTCCGTACCGATATCGAGAATGAAGTTGCCAGTAATGATGACGGCACTTACTCCCAGTATGGGAAGAAGCGAGTGGAAGGCTATGAACTGTCTGCGATTGGCAATATTACGTCTGACTGGCAGGTCAGTATGGGGTATACCCAGCAGCATGCCTCTGTGAAAGAAGGGGATACCGTGGCACAGGATGGTTCATCTGCCCTGGCCTATACACCCAAACATGCTTTCACCGTATGGAGCCAGTACCAGGCAACGGACGCGATTTCTGTTGGAGCAGGGGCGCGCTATGTGGGCAGCCTGCGCCGGGGGAGTGATGGCGCAGTGGGTACACCGGACCACACAGAAGGCTACTGGGTGGCAGATGCCAAACTGGGTTACCGGGTAAACCGCAATCTGGACCTGCAACTGAACGTATATAACCTCTTCGATAAAGATTATGTCGCCTCCATTAATAAGAGCGGCTATCGCTATCACCCTGGTGAACCCCGTACATTCCTGCTGACTGCCAACGTGCATTTTTAACTGATTTGTGTGGGGCTCTGTCCCCACATACAGAAGAGAACACCATCATGATGTATCACATTCCTGATGTCCTGACGTCAGACGAACTGATCACCTTCAGTGCACAGCTTGCCCAGGCTGAATGGGTGGATGGGCGAGTAACGGTAGGCAGCCAGGGTGCACAGGTTAAGCATAACCAACAAATAAATACCCAAACTGCGTTGTATGATGCGCTGCAAAATGCAGTCCGGCAGGCCCTTAACCGCAACCCGCAATTCTTCTCTGCGGCATTACCCCGCGCTTTGTCATCGCCATTATTCAACCGCTATCAACAAGGGGAAACCTATGGTTTTCATGTGGATGGCGCGGTCAGGCAAAATGGTAATGCTGGCTGGATGCGCACAGATTTATCTGCCACCTTGTTTTTATGCGCGCCAGAGAGTTATACAGGTGGGGAGCTGGTTATTAAAGATACCTATGGCGAGCACCGGGTTAAACTCCCGGCAGGCCATCTGGTGCTGTACCCTGCAAGCAGCCTGCATTGTGTGACCCCGGTGACATCAGGGACCAGGGTGGCGTCATTTCTTTGGATCCAGTCAATGGTGCGTGATGAAAAGCAACGCGCCATGTTATATGAACTGGATAATACTATTCAGTGTCTGAAAGCCCGCCATGGCGACAGCGAGGAACTTTTGTCGTTACTCAACATGTACCACAACTTATTACGCACCTGGACCGAAGTTTGAGCAATCCCTGGCAGGGCGTTACTTCTCCTGAGGAGCGCCCTTGTGCTGTTTTTTATCCAGGTACATATTTTTGTCGGCTTCGATAATTAATTTATCAAGATCAATTTGTTTTATCTGTTTTTCTACAGCGATACCAATGCTGGCATGTAACGTTATCGGTATATCATTGATGACAATCGGGGCATCCAGAGCCCGACGGATTTTTTCAACCAGAGCCTCTGTTTCCTGCCGGGCATCTTTAAAACCCTCAGTAATCAGCAAAAATTCATCGCCCGCCAGGCGTGCAAAGAAATCCTCCCGGCGCAATAACCCATTTACAATCCGTGCGAAAGCAATCAGTGTCTTGTCGCCCACATCATGCCCGTAGTTGTCATTAATTTTTTTGAAATCATTAAGATCAAAAAACAAAATACTGATGCCAGAAAATTTTTTGAATGATGGACTTCGGTAATTTTCCAGGTAGTGATCAACTGCGCGTCTGTTGGGTAGCCCGGTCAGAAGATCATGGTTGGCATCGTATTTGTAGATATCCTGTAATTTTTTAAATTCTGTAATATCGGTAGTGAGTAAATAGAAACCATCATTGAGTTTTCTGGCCGGAACCACTGTGTTGTTAAAGACAACCGTTTTGCCATTGATATTCATTTCCTTCTCAAAGGAATAGGTCATTTTTTCATAAATTTTTTTAATTTTGAAGTCTTGTGGTGCAAAAAACTTGCGGTCGTATAAATTAAATACTGACGTATTCAGTAATTGCTCAATTTTGCAAGGGAAGTATTTCTCATACATCTTGTTGAGAAAAGTAAAATTGATATGTTTATCTACGTGAGCAATCAATACCGGAATGTTATCAGTGATTTCATTCAGCCGCAGTTTGCTTTCAATCAGCTTTTTCAGCGTGTCTATTTTTTCACTAATGTCATGCACAAAGACGGAGTAAAATACTTGTTCATCCAGCCGGTATGAGCTGATAGCCAGCTCAACTGGAAAGGTGCGCCCGTTTTTATCGCGCCCATAGAGCCGCTTACGGGCGCTCAGTGCTTCTCCGGTATCGGTATAAAAAACATCATGAAATGCACAGCCTGCCGGGCTGGTATGTTTATGCAGGAAAATCTTCTCACACAGTGGTTTATTAATAACAGAATCATCCAGAGAAAATAAATTTTTAGCTGCAGTGTTAATACGGCTTACACGTTCAGATTCGTTGAATTCAATAAATGCGTCTTTACTGTTGTTAATGAAAATACTGAAATAATCTTCCTGTTGTTGCAGATTGGCTTCAAGAAACTGGTTGCGTTCATAAAGCTTTTCTTCTTTATTCTTGAATGCCGAAATATCTCTGGCATAAACATAAAAATTAACCAGTTGCCCTTCTTTGGTCAGTACGCCAATATCCACCTGAGCAACTATAGATTCACCATCATTACGTACAAAATGGTGTTCATAAGTGACGCTTTTCTTTTCTCCAGTGAGCAGGCAGTTAAATGATGATGCGTGCAGTGACAGATCATGCACATCCGTGAACTCACGAAAGGAATGGCCTGTCAATTGGTCTGCTTCACGTTCCAAAATGGCACTAAAAGCGGGATTAACCTGCACAAAAACACCACGTAAATCCAGAAGCGCCATCGGCATGTCTGATTGTGCAAACAGTTCACCGTAAATATCAGTACTCATCTTTCACTCACCATGCTCAAGGTTTCCCTAAGTAAAATAACTTATCGGCAGGGGGAGACAATTCTGTAGCAGTGTGGCTAAAAAGCGATTTCAGTTGCTTCCGGATGCAAATATGCAATTATTTTAAGAATATTCTTAAGGAGAGCCGGAATGATGATCACTTTTGCACGGGGATCTGCTGTTGCCACATTGCTGGCACTGGGTTTCCTCTGTCTGCCCGCAATGGCGAAAACGACGGTTTCTGATGACCAGGTAAAGCAGGCGATTATTGATGATTCCATTGCTGCTTACCCGGGCGTCTGTGCGTGCCCGTACAACAGCGCACGTAACGGAAGCTCGTGCGGCAGGCGTAGCGCGTGGAGTAAGCCCGGAGGCTATTCCCCCATTTGCTACAAGAAAGAAGTTACGCAGAACATGATTAAAGACTGGCGGGAAAGACACCACCGGGGTTAACCTGGTGAGTGAGTATAACCAACACCTGACGCATGCAGCCCCGGTGCCAGTTGCCTGCTATTACCCTGCTATTACGGAATGATGCAGTGTTGCTTCAGGGTATCAGGTAGCTGAATAAATGAATCCAGAGCACAGCGATACCCTGCGCAACCTGCTTTGCGGCTTTGGCTCATATCGGTGAACACCGCCACCGGGTGGCTCTGGCCGGCATTATTTGGGCCGGGTATTCAACCCGGCGTCTGGCACTTAACCGGAGGAGCCGGTCACTGCGCTGTATAATGGCGGCTGGTGCGTATGGCGCCGCCAAAATACGCAGAGTATATAAGCCTGGCGTTTACCAGCCACGCATACCATAACCCCCGCAACCACCGTTACGCATGCCGTAGCCCATGCCATAACCCATCCCGTAACCCCGGTCACCATCATTGCCGGCACGAGGTCCACGGGCGTAACCTGCATCCATCATTTGCCTGTGCCATTCACTGCGGCTGGCATACCACTGGGCATTGAGTTGACCAAGCTGTTGGGTGAGCGCGGCAATTTTTGCCTGGTCTGGTTTCGCCTGGTTGTACTCGTTATCCAGTGCCTGCTGGGTATCAAAGACTTTCTGGCGCAAAACATTCATGGTCTGGAAATGTTGTTGGGCCTGGGCATCAGTAATAACTGCATTGCCTGTCTGAGGGGTTTCTGTTGCCGCATTGGCCAGTGAAAAACCCCCCACCAGTGTGGCGATAACCATAGCGGCCTGCAGTTTGCGTAATGTTGTACGTTTCATGATTTGTCTCCTGATAGTCAACAGCCAGGAATAGTGTTGTAACCTGGCAAATGTTCTTCTTGCTTCTTAGGTTTGCAAGTGCTGTGCCAATATTTAATTTATTGTTTTTTATGGATAAAAAATAATTTCTGATATTTATATGTGAATTATTTACCCAGATCATAAAAAAAGTGGGTAAAAAAGTTACACTTCAGCGACCGGGTGAATACTCACTACGCTGCCAGGGGATAAACAATGTTAAGTGACTCCAGACGAACTTTTTTTGGCCTGTCGCCCTGGCTGATGGTGGGGTTATCGGTTGTACTGGGGGCTGCTGTGTTCGGGTTATCCCTGCGCAGTACGCAACAGGAACGGGTGTACTTGCAACAAAACCTCAATAACCGGGCAGATGCCATTGTCTGGGCGCTGGAAACAGGCGCGCGGATGAGCATGAGTGGCGGCCGGGACAACCGCCTGCAAACCCTGGTTGAACAGACGGCTCACCAGCCAGGCGTCATCTTTCTGATGATGACTGATGATAACGGCAATATTCTGGCGGACAGCGATGCCAGCCGGGTAGGGCAGCAACTGCCTGCAGACCAGCGCCCCTCACCACAACAGCCCAATACCTGGCGCAGGCATATAAAACTGAATGATGGCAGGCAGGTTTTCCAGGTCTGGCAGCGGTTTAACCCCTTGCGTGGGCGCGGCATGATGGGCGGCGGAAACGGGATGATGCGCATGATGCGCGGCTATGATGATGGGGCAGACAACGCCTTGCCACAATGGGTTGCTGTGGGTATCGACCCGGCCAGCTTTGAAACCACCTTTGCGCAAACCCGGCGTAACAATTACCTGCTCGCTGTACTGGTGATTTTGCTCGGTATGGCGGGTTTTATCTCCTTGTTCTGGGCTCACCACTACCGGCGTTCACAGTCACTCCTGCGTGACACCAGGGCGATGGCCGACGAAGTCATCGCCAGCCTGCCTTTGGCTTTGCTCACTTGCGACACACGGCAGCGCATCATCTCCGCTAATCGGCAGGCTATTGAACTGTTGCAATTACCAGCCCTCTGGGAAAAACACCCTCTGGCTCAGGTAAAAGGGCTGGACTGGGCAGCAATACGCAATGCCATGCCAGAAAATGGGCGCTTACTGGAGCAGGAATATCAGCTCAACAACGCCGGGGGGCATAAAATCCCGGTCAGTATCAGTGCTTCGCCAGTACGTGGTGGTAACGGGCACATTAGCGGCACGGTATTTGTGTTGCGCGACCTGACAGAAGTAAAACAACTTCAGGCACAGGTTGAACGGCAGGCCCGCCTGAGCGCACTGGGTGAAATGGCGGCCGGGGTGGCCCATGAAATCCGCAACCCACTCAGTTCGATTAAAGGCCTGGCAACTTATCTGGGGGGGAAATTTTCCAAAGAGGCCCCCGAACATCTGGCTGCGCGCACTTTATCCGAAGAGGTGGACAGGCTGAACCGGGTGGTTTCTGAATTGCTGGATTTTGCAAGACCTGGTGAGTTTTCACTGCAACCGGGTGATATCACTCCCGTTATTGAGCGGGCAATTCGCCTGGTGCAAAACGATGCTGCAAATAAACATCTTTCCCTGGTGTTTTTACCTTGCGGGCCATTACCGGAGGTGGAGCATAACGCTGACCGCCTGGCTCAATGCCTGCTGAATCTGGTTATCAACGCCATCCAGGCGACACCAGAAGGTGGCACCATTTCTGTGGCGGTACGGGTGGCGAATATGGGCACCAAACTGGCCGTTTCGGTCGCGGATAACGGTAGTGGTATCGACAAACAGCATTTAAGCGAAATTTTCACACCGTATTTCACAACCAAACCCAGCGGAACCGGGCTGGGGCTTGCCATTGTCCACCAAATTATTGAAAAACACCGGGGGGAAATCACTGTAGAAAGCGAACCGGGCTCAGGCAGTGTTTTCACCCTTTGGTTACCCATTTACCGGAGCGAACACCATGAAAAATAACCCTGAAACATTGCTGGTGGTGGATGACGACCCGGGGCATCGCATCATGTTGATTACCTTACTCAGTGAGTGGGGTTACCAGGTTCAGGGCGCGGAAGATGGCGCAACCGCAGTTCGTCTGTGTCATGAAACCCCTTTCGACCTGGTACTGATGGATATCCGCATGGCCGGGCTTAATGGTATTGAAGCTTTAACGCAAATCAAAGCCTGGAACCCGGCAATTATTGTGCTCATCATGACCGCCTGGGCTAATACCGAAACAGCCGTTTCAGCAATGAAAGCGGGTGCCTGGGACTACCTCACCAAGCCGCTCGATTTTGATGAACTGAAAATGACCATTGAGCGGGCACTGGATCATGTAGCGCTGAGTAGTGAGAACCAGCAACTGCGTGATGTACTGGCAACCCATCTTCAGCTACAGGAAGGCATGGTGGCCCGCAGCGATGCCATGCGCCAGGTGATGAACCTGGTACAGGCTGTTGCTCCCAGTGAAGCAACTGTATTGATTGGCGGTGAATCAGGAACCGGTAAAGAGCGCATAGCCCGCCTGATTCATGACAACAGCCCCCGGCGTAACGGGCCGTTTATCGCCATTAACTGCGGCGCGCTGAGTGAAACTTTGCTGGAATCTGAATTGTTTGGCCACGTCAAAGGCGCTTTTACCGGGGCAGAAAAAGCGCGTCCGGGCCGCTTTGCCGCGGCAAACAAAGGTACGTTATTTCTGGATGAAATTGGCGAAATGCCATTGCCCATGCAGGTTAAGTTACTGCGTGTGATTCAGGAGCGTGAAGTACAGCGCCTTGGCGAAGACCAGCCGCAGAAGATTGATGTGCGGTTGTTAGCGGCAACCAACCGTGATTTGCAGGACCGGGTGGCGACCGGCGAATTTCGCCAGGACTTGTGGTATCGCCTGAACGTAGTCTCGATTACCTTGCCGCCATTGCGCGAGCGCGTGGAGGATATTCCGTTATTAGCTGATGCTTTTCTTACCCGGTTTGCCAGGCGCAATGGCAAACAACTCAAAGGATTTACCCCGCAGGCAATGGACTGTATGTTGAAATACCGCTGGCCGGGCAATATTCGTGAACTGGAAAATGCAGTGGAACGCGCGGTGGTACTGGCAATAGGCGACTATGTGGGTTTGCAGGTACTGCCACCTACGCTGAATCCGGGTGATGACCAGGAACCTTCGCCACTGGTGTTTGATGATATGTCCCTTGAAGAGATAGAACAGGCGGCGATAGCCCGTATGCTGGAAGTGACCGGGGGCAATAAAAGTGAGGCGGCCCGCCGCCTGGGGATCACCCGCAAAACCCTGCACCAGAAAATTTCCCGTGGTACAGGGGAGAGTGGACCGGGCTCTTCATCAGCATAAGCATGGTGTTTATCTGCTCACTGTGGCCCGGTATAGTACCAGGCCATTACTAACCTGTTTCTGCGAGAGAACCATGGCACGACCGAAAATACCCCGTAATATCTGCGGGTGCCCGGCAAACAGTTGCTTTAAGCCTAACGGTATCCCAATGAACAGCCTGGAACGGGTGGCAATGGGTGCAGATGAGTTTGAGGCAATGCGTCTGGTTGACCTTAACGGCATGCAACAACTGGAAGCCGCAGCAGTAATGCAGGTGTCACGGCAAACGTTGGCAAACCTGGTGAAACGTGCGCGCGCCAAAGTGGCAGACTGCCTGGTAAATGGCAAAGCGCTGGATCTTGCGGGCCGCGACTGACTCAGTGCCAGACTTCACCCTGTAACGGATTTTTCAGTAATTGGCATATGCCATTAATAGTGCTATATATGGCATATGCTATTAATGGCGTACGGCCAGACCTGCGCCCTTACTGAGGACTCCACCATGACAATTGCTATTCCCTGCCTGAAAGGGCAGTTATCTCCCCACTTCACCAAAGCAGACTCATTTGCGCTTTACACGGACCAGGGCGAAAAACTGGGTGAATTTACCAATCCGGCTTTTGATGAGAGCAGTTGCGAAGCAAAACGCGCACTGTTCAGCACGTTGCAGAGTAAACAGGTGACCTGCATTGTGGTGCGTAATATAGGCCAGCATATGCTGGGCAAACTACTGGATGCCGGTATGCGTGTATTGCAGGCAACTACGCGCGATATCCCGGCAACACTGGCACTGTTGGTAACCAATAACGCAGAAATGGTGCAGCTGACAACAGCTGAACAAGGCCGGCCATCGCGGCACCATGGAGAACACCACGGCCAGTGTGAACAGGCTCAGGGCCACCACGGCGCAGGCCATGCCTGTTGCCATGATCAACATGCCGGGAAACATCATGAGCAAGGAGCAATGAATGTGACGGGTATTGCCCGCTCATGTTGCGGTGGGCACCAGCATAATGGTGGTCAGTGTGGTCGCCATCACCAACATAACTGATCATCAGGGTTGTTTGGTACGCTCCCCGGCGAAAACCATCTTTACGCCATCTGTCCGTTTTGAGCCTGTTGCCACTAAATGCCACTGTCCGTCACACTGACAGTGGCATTTCAAACGATATACTTCACAACCACAAACTTACAACACGGGGGCAGAACAGGTTAAAGCCGGTTAACGACCTGTTGCAGAACAAGCATATTGGTTCTGTTCAGTATCCGTTCGCCACCGCGCATGGATGTAACAGAGATATGCCAGCCCGCATGCTCATCCTGTGGCAGAATTTTGGCGCTGATATCGTAGTTTGCGTTAGCAAAATCCTCTGTGATTAAACTTTGTATCGGGGTAAGGTTGGTGCGCACCAATTGGTTCTCTGAACCAGCAGAATAACGTAACGGATGGGAACCCATCTCATCGTTCAGCGCTTTTTCCGCTTTTTCGCTATCTTTTAATACCTTGCCATACAGTCCCTGAAAAAAATCATTCAGTTTATTTCTCAGTTTGGCAACAGACTTTATGGTTTCAAGAAAATCTTTATTTGTCGCAATTTGTACATCTGAGAAGTTATTGCGCAACAGAGCCATTGCCCCGGATGCCAGGCCGGTTGCACCTAAAGAAGATAAGGCATAACGGGCAGCGATAACGGAAAGAGATGAACCGGTTTGTGTTGCCGCGATTACGGCAGTGCCCGCACCGAAAGTCGCCAGTCCACCAAGACCAGCCAGTACTTTGCCTGCTATATCGTAATAACTTTTCGTCTGATCCCGGTAGATATTACCGCCATAGCCATACATATGAGCTGGTGATGTTCGGAAGCGCTCAAAAAAATCAGGGTTACTGCGCATCGTGATATTACGACGGTCAACACCCGTTAATGATTCCAGCTCATACTCTTCATCACGTTGCCGCCTGCCCGGTGTTCTGCAGGCGGAAAGTAACTGTGTATAGCAGTCCATGATGGAGCGTTCTGAACCGTTTTCAAACTGATGCAATGTGTCATTATCCAGTTCATTAACGAACGCGATGATAATATGCATCTGAGCTGCATTAAACCGCGATGTGTCAGAGACGACAGTATTTATCTCGGAGGTTATATCTGCCATAGCGGGATCTCCGGCATTGATTAAAGTTCTTTATTCTGTTTGATATCCCAGCCAGATGAGGTTTCTGCACCTTTTGTACCCTGAGTAGATTGTTCCCAGTAATGCAGATTGACTTTAGATGCCTGAAACAGGTAATTCACCATAACTGTGTCGGTATGGCCCACGCCGCTGAAACTGGTTTTGGTAACCAGAACATCTTCAAGAACAATACGGGAATACTCAATTTGCGAACCACCGGCTTTGCAAATTGACAACTCAACTTTACTGACATGTTTACCATTGGCGCAGAATTTAAGAATGGTCGGTGTTGCTTTATCTATTAATGCCTGTACTGAAAGGTCCTGGAAATTAACTTTCCCCGCACCGCCACCGCCACCCACACTCATATTACCCGGCTGTTCCGCTGCCCAGTTAAATGACAATACATCAATCCAGCTGGAGTGATTTGAATCTTTAGATTCACCAGTTACACCATCAACCTTTAAATACATATCAATAGCCATATGAAATTCCTATATTAAATGCTTTAAGAATGGGTGGTCAGCCATTAACTCTAGAGTAAATTTCGGCGATTTGAGTGAATTAATCGTGACATAATGAAAACTGAGAATAATCTTACTCTTTGGTGTGTTAAGTATCACTTCAGACATAAATTCCAGTGAGATACAAGGGTGTTTACTTTTGGATATATTTGCTTTGCACAGTGCATAATAAAATTGTTGCAGGCCGCTGAGCGGCCCGGGTTTATGCACCATGCCAGGGAAAAGGCATGTCCGTTTGTTCTGTATATTTTCCCAGCTATTAATCGTGGTCTTGTTGCGTTACTGAATCTGTTGAGTTGTTCAGTGTCGCCCGTACATGCGGAAGGCTCTGCGGGTAATTTTGCTGAATAAATTCAATCATTTTTTCCCGTACATAACAGCGTAAGTCCCAGGCTGTAGGGGAGTTTTGTGCAGTCATTAATAACCTGATTGTCATGGTTTTTTCAGTAGTATCAGTAACCTGGAGTACCTGGGTCTGTTGATCCCAGAGCTTTGTTTCACTGAGTACTTTTTCAAAATGTTTGCGCAGGGGTTCCAGTGGCATCGAGTAATCCACGTAAAGAAATACAGAACCTAATATTTGTGCATTATTGCGTGTCCAGTTCTGAAAGGCATTTTCAGTAAAATAGGTAATAGGCAGCACCAGCCGGCGCAAATCCCAGATACGCACCACAACATAAGTCAGGTTTATTTCCTCAATCCAGCCCCATTCCTTTTCTACCACCACCGCATCGTCAATTTTTATTGGTTGGGTAAAGGCTATCTGAATGCCGGCAAACAGATTGACCAGTGATTTCTGTAGAGCAAAGCCTATGATAATTCCTGCCACTCCGGCACCCGCCAGAATTGTCGTGCCAAATTTTCGGACACCAGGGAAACTGAGTAAAATCAAAGAAAGGCAGAATAACACCAGCAGTACAATAGCAACTTTCTTAACATATATTATTTGTGTGCGGATCTTACGGGCGCGCAGATTATTCGAAAGGTTAATGTCATAGCGTATGAACAACATATCCTGAACGACATTTGTCAGGCGAATTAAAACGGAACAAAATGATAATATAATAAATATATTGGCAGTTGATGTAATCAGGTTAAGGACGTTTGTGGGGATATTGATATAATGAACCCCAACATTGATTAATAGTAAGGGGAGGAACAGAAACATGGAGCCACGCAGATGCTTCTCCAGTGATTTGAAGAGCTTCCTGTCGCGTTTCTGCCAGTAACGGATGACCCGGAGAAGTATAAACCGGGCCAGAAAACCTACTGCGAATGAGAGCGTGACCAGCAATAAAGCAGGTACCCATGATGGAGCGTCAGATAACTCAATAAATAACAATTGCATCATTTTCCCTTATATCTGCTAACGACAATTGTTGTCAGCTAAGCCGCCAAAATCAGTAACCGTTGTCTTCTTGCTTAACTGAGGAAGACATAATCGTGCAAATAAGTTTATGAAAAATTGAGGTAACTGGCTTACTACTCGGATAAATCACGTTTGCGTAAACCAGTTTTCATGAGTAAATTTTTTCTAACTTACTGAAATTATGCGGAAAATTAATGTGCTCATTTGGTCGTAACTCTGTACAAAAACCTGCCGGTACTGCCCGTATGGGAGGAGTGCATAGTATGGGGCGTGGGGATCATGGGAGGTAAGTCGGCCCTGACCTGATAATGCACCCGGGCCGACATTTGACTGGGAGAATGCTTAAAGCAATCGCAAAAGTTTTGCCGGGTTCCCCGCATAAATCCCTTTAACCAGTACAGGTTTAGTGACTACGCTACCGGCACCAATAACCGCGCCACTGCAAATTTCTGTGGTCAGAATCGTTGCTCCGCTACCCACCGTAACTGCATTGCCTAATACAATCTGAATCCAGTTTTCAGCACAGGAATCAGGGCCACCCGTTTTGAACAGGTCATTAGCGAAAGTAACGCCATGGCCGATAAAACAGTCATCTCCCAGCGTAACATTTTCACAAATAAAGGTATGAGACTGAATTCTGCTTCTGTTGCCAATCACACAGCCTTTTTGAATTTCGACAAATGGTCCGATAAAGACGTCGTCACCCAATGTGCACTGATAAATATTGACAGGTGTTACTACCCTGATATTTTCGCCTTCAATGACATCACGTATACCACTTGCAAATACTTTCATAGTTATCCCAGATGAACAAAGGTGTTTCAAGAATAGCGCGCAGAAGCCTGTTGGTTATTTTTCAGAATCCTGCGCTCGTAATTTTTACCTTGTGCCGCCAACTAAGGCGATACTGGTCGCCAGAGTGCACAACTGACCAACACAAACACCATACCTGACGCACAAATGACCTGTCTCATTCGTTGCCATCCTTCATTACTGTGCGGGGCTTCATACAACGGCTGATATAAAGTGTTAACCAGAGATAATTACTGACGTTTATCATCAGCCGTTGGCAAGTGAATGTAACACCGCCGTGAGCCGTTACGCATTGCCTGGCAGAAAAAGTTAATTTCTCGCATAAGCTTTTCGAACATGAATGAGTTCAGCAAGAGTGATGGCTGGCCTTAGCATCAACTGCATGCTGCCAACCACAAATAGCCATGTTCCGTCAGTCATCAGGGCGTCATAGAAGAAGAAAATACTGCCAATCAGAAACCATAACGCTATCAGTAAATCGTTTAATGCGCCTAACGCCCGGTAACGCCGTTTGATAATGATATGCTCGGCACCGAAGTCTATTTCTGCTTCTCGCTTTCGCATCTATCCCCCACGCTTAATTGCTTTGATTGTCTTAATAAAATTACACTCTGATTGCGAGTGTTTCTGACTCCGGATGTAACAGAATGTTAGAGTATGCTGCCCGGTGGGCTGTCACGCATGCGTAATATTCGTTCTGGCACGCTTCTGGCACTAAAAGGACAGACAAAACTTTATGCTCATCTCTCAAACAATGCCTGACCCGGACTCGTTTATGTGAAATCCGGGTGAAGGACGGACACAGAGAGGTCGCAGCCGTGCTGGCTTACGAATGTTTTTCTGGTTGTTATGTAACCCGGTTTTTATCTTTCTTTCGGGGGTGCCGAATGCTGATAGCAATATTTCTTTCTGTACTGATGTGGCGGAAGATTATATCGTTGACGAAACGCCCTGTTTAATGATTGTTGCGAGTCAAAGCCAAACCGTATCGCCAGGTTTATCAATGAATCGTCTGACTTAATAAGTTCCTCAGCAATAAGGTATAACTTTCGCTCTCTGATAAATGCCCCAAGGCACTGACCTGTTTCTGTGAAAAATAATCGTTGCAAGTGCCATTTTGAATACCCGGATTTAATGGCTACGTCATCTAATTTGAGTGGTGACTCGATATTGTCATTTATCCAGGTAATTAAGTCTGCTATAAATTCTGTTCTGCTATTCATAAGGTAATACCAGAGTTAATTTATTGAGGGAATATATACTTATCTGCACCATAAATTCAGAAACTAAAAATATTGCTGTCGGGTATATCTCTCCAGTTGAGAAAATACCTGCCATTATGGTGTGACGGATATACTGGCTGATAACCCTGCCACCAGTTCAACCCCTTTCGGCAGGGTGTCGATATGAATCCGAACCGGAATGCGCTGCGCAAGCCTTACCCAGCTAAATGTTGGATCAACATCTGGCAGGCCAAGCTGACCCGTCGCGTCATTATTATCACCTATCCCACGCCCGATACTCTCTACATGCCCCGTGATAACCGAGTCAAACCCCATCAGCGAAATGTGCGCCATATTTCCCACATGAATATGGCGCAACCGGGTTTCTTCGAAATAGCCAACTACCCAGAAACTATGGGCATCAATGATAGCAACTTTAGTTTCTCCTTCTGTGGCATAGTCTCCGGGGTGAAGCCGCAAGTGCGTGACATAGCCCGCAACCGGCGAACGAACAGTGGCATGAGCCAAATTCAGCTCGGCAAGTTCCAGCGCGGCCAGCGCACCATGATAATTGGCTGCAGCCACGCTGGCTGCACTGGTTGTTTGCTGTAAATCCTCGCCGGAAACCATCCTTTTTATCTGAGTGCGCCGCCTGGCTGCATCCTGACGCATCAACATCTCATGACGTTTGGCCTCAACGTCTGCCTGTGCGCTGACAACTGCCAGCTTAAGCCAGTGTGGGTCAATGGAGTAAAGAACATCACCACGATTAACCCACTGATTATCACGCACTGCCACGTTAAGCACCGGCCCGGAGACATCCGGCGCAATCTGCACCACCTCCGCGCGAACCCTGCCATCGCGTGTCCAGGGCGTTTGCGCATAATGTTTCCAGCAAATAAAAGCCAGCAGAGTGGATATCGCCACGACACTGAGTGTCAGCGCATAGCGGCTCAATAGAGACAGTAATGATTTCATGTGAGTAACCCCAACGTGGTCAGGCCCTGCAGCAGCAGGTAAAAAGTAACAATAACAGTGGAAAGTTCGAGTAGTGGGCGAAACGGCAGGCGGCGGTAAACCCGGCTGCGGGTGAACAGCGGCACAAGTAATAGTGTGCAGGCCAGCGCGAAGAGAGCGATCACCAGCAGGCCAGGAATAAAAACGCCCCCGATATTGATGTCATTGATCATCAACAGGTTCCCTATTCTGATTACGGATTACGCAGTACAAATCAACCAACCGGAAAACATACTGGCGCGATGGTTCATCGGTTGCAGGTAAGCTGTGCTCCATGAGAGTGGCAAGTTGCTGAAGTAAGATGCCGGTGTCTGCCGGACGAACAAGGAGCGTGAACAATTCAGTTATTCCAGGGTTCTTATGGGAATCATATCGGCGTATGCGCATCACACTGAGCCCCACGCGCAGTGCGTGTAACAGGCGATGCTGCGCCCATTCTGGTGACCGCCCACTGCGCTGTAAACGCGGTAGCAGTAAGGCTGCCCGGTCAATCATCATGTTGGTCCAGTGGGTTTCGTCGATATTCAGTACGCCTTTCACACTGCGGCGAATATCGCGCTGGCAAAGTTTCAGCAGGCGGTTTACCGCCGTATCTGCCTGTATGGTTTGCAGAAGACTCATCCCAACCACGGCAAAGCCGGCTGAAAAGAAGAGGGCAATGGCAGTGTTAACCGCTACGGAAAAATCTCCGCTGTAGTGCGCACCCAGTTCGCACAAGATGGGCAGTGTCAGGGTTATTCCCATCGCCATAAAAGTGGTTGGCGGCCTTGCCTGGAGCGAACCGGCAAACAAATAGACTGGAGCAAAGACCGCTACCAGCACGGTGAAATTACTGACTTGGGGGAGCAGGGCAAAACTGTAAATCAGGCTAAGCACAACCCCCCAGACCGAGCCAATAATGTATTTCACAATATGCGGGGCGGGCGTATCGAAGCTACCAAACAGTGTGCAAAAAACCCCAAGGAGAGAGACTGCCGTGACGCCATCCTGCCAGCCAGAAAAAATCCAGACCAGGCAGCCACTCAGAATGATGGAGAAAGCCCCCAGGGCTGAGCGAAACGCACTGAGGGCGTCGCGGTGGAATACGTAGCCTTTCACTGTATTTGTTTCTGCTGGCCCGTCCGCAGGCCTCGTGTCATAAATGGCATCAGAAAGGCGACCGCACTGCTGTACCAGCTCAATAGCTTCAGCCAGGTAGTGCACAAGACTGACCTGTAAAGCATCGTCGAGCGTCAGGACCTGAGTTGCATACCGGCACAGCAGTTGTTCACTGCGTTTTTTGAGGGATTCAGCCGCGTTGTTACCTGCCCTTCCATTATTACCGACAAGCCAGGTCCGGACATCGTCAAGCAGTGTTTGCATATCGACTGGCATCACGGGCATCAGCACAAGGCGGTCGTGTAACTCACAGTTGACAATGATTAACCGCGCCAGACGGTCGTGGATCCCTTTTCTGGCCTGCCGCACTGGTACAGAGAGCGCAAAGTCATAGGGAATGTGATGGCTGATGCCTTGCAGAAATTGCAGAGCCAGTGCTGTATGCAGAGGAACAGAAACTGCATCTGGTTTGCGCGCTAAGGTGTCCGCAACCCGTTGCCGCGCCGCCTGTAACGTTTGCGATAGTTTGCTGTTAAACAAGGCAGAGATTCGTGCCGGTAACACATAGCGATGAATCAACGCTGCGCAGAATATTCCAATGATTATCTCCTGTACCCGTACTATGGCGATGTGAAAAATCGCGCCCGGGTCGGAAACTGCGGGAAAACCAATCAGGCTCGCGGTGTAACCTGCCAGTACAAAACTGTAGGCGCGGGGTGTACGTTCCAGAAGTGACAAATAGAGGCAGAAGGTTATCCAGGCGGCCAGTATCACACTGCAAAAAACAGGCATATTCACGAATGTGGGCACGATTAACACCGTCATGCCTGCACCCACTACAGTGCCTGCCAGGCGGTACAGGCACCGGCTCAGCGATGCGCCGACAGAGGTTTGTGAAACGATATAAACGGTGATGATTGCCCAGGAAGGCCTGTCCAGGCCTATCGACAGGGCAATATAGTATGCGAGCATCGCTGCGATGAAGCTCTTCGCGGAGTAGATCAACGCGCTGGCATCATTCAATAGTGTGGTGGTCGCCGCACGGTGTAAACGATGGCTTATCGCGTGTAAAAAATGAAAGTGGCTAACGTTGGTTTTGTTCATGCCGAAGATTATTACCGGCTTGCGTATATGCTTAAATACTCTATTCTGTCAAAAAATACCTAAATGTGGTCAATTGTATGTCCCGCTCACTCGCCAATACGTTGTTTGACCCGGATTCCACGTCTTGCCCCGCTGTGGCACGACATCTGGATTTTGTTGATTACGCAGCAGAAGTGCCGGTGCATACGCATCGCAAAGGGCAGTTGATTATTGCCCTGTATGGCGCGGTAATTTGCCGTGCTGAAAATGATATCTGGATAGTGCCGCCCGACTGTGCCGTCTGGATCCCCGGTGGTATTGCACACAGTGCGAAAGCCACCTGGAATGCACATCTCAATTATCTGTTTATTGAACCGGGTGCCGCCGCACTGCCCGAACGATGCTGCACGCTGGCGATTTCCGGGCTTATTAAAGAACTGGTTGATCGCCTGACTCAGGAAGGTGTTGATTATTCATCAGAAAGCCATGTCGCCAGACTGACCAGGGTGACACTTGATGAGTTAGCCACCATGCCACAACAGAAACTGAGTCTGCCTGTGTCGTCTCACCCGAAAATCCGCACTATGGCCGACGTTCTGGTCAGTCACCCTGATGACCGCAGCACCTTAACAACCTGGGCAAAAAGACTGGCACTTAGCGAACGCTCGCTGGCGCGTTTAATGGTGCGGGAAACGGGCTTGTCTTTTGGGCGCTGGCGCCAGCAACTACATTTGATTATTGCCCTGCAGGAGCTGGCGAGTGGTGTCTCGGTACAAAATGTGGCGATAAAATTAGGATATGAATCGGTCAATGCGTTTATCACCATGTTCCGCAAAGTGATGGGAAGCACGCCCGCGCATTACTTTTCTGAGCGAAAAATAAGCGCACACCAGACTCATGCCCCATGAAAACAGGTTATCAGTACACACTGTTAACATCTTTTGTCATATTCATCGTCGTTATAGAGGCCTGGCAGATAAGTGTTCAGGCCGTTGACAAAGTCAATCATGCGGGCGAGTTACCCTGGAAAAGCGTAGTAACGCTCTGGCATGGGGAATTCTATTTACGAATAAAATCCACAAATGCGCGCAGCGCCGTGGGCAGATGCCGCCGCCCGGAATAGTAGAGAAAAAAACGGCCTGGCGGCGTACTAAAAGCTTCCAGTAAAGAAACCAGCCTGCCTTCAGCTAAATCCTCTCTCACCATTGCTTCATAGAGGTAGGCAATACCTGCACCGTCGCGTGCAGCCTGGACCATCAGCATATCGTCGTCGAATACCAGGGGGCCAGAAACGGCGATGGACTGCGGCTTACCGGCAACCAAAAATTCCCAGTTATAGTAATGACCGCCTGGAAAGCGGCGACAAATACAGGCATGATTCAGCAGGTCTGTCGGTATGTTTGGCGCATTATACGCATTCAGATATGACGGTGCGGCAATGCAGACAAAGCGTTGCGAGGGACCGACAGGCACAGCGACCATATCTCCGGCCAGACTCTCGCCGAAACGGATGCCTGCGTCGAAGCCATCATCCACAATATCGACCAGACCATCGTCGGTCACAACGTCGACTTTCACTCTGGGATACTTCGCCACGAAACCCGGTAATATTGCTGACAGTACCAACCAGGCTGCCGGGCGCGGTACATTCAGACGAAGCGTTCCTGTTGGTACAGCCTGTAATGCCGTCACATCGGAGAGGGCATCGGCCACATCGCGGAGAGCAGGTGCGAGCCGGGCCAGCAGACGGTGGCCTGCCTCTGTTGGCGTTACGCTACGTGTGGTGCGATGGAGTAGTCGCACACCCAGACGTTCTTCAAGCCCGCGCAGGGCATGGCTCAGCGCTGAAGCAGATACCCCCCTTTCAGCGGCAGCCTTGCGGAAACTTCTGTGCCGTGCAACGGCTTCAAAGGCATCCAGTTCATGGAGATCGATTGTCATATTAATGAGAAATATTCAGTAGTTCATAAAAGATAACATAGCTTATCGTCTCATATATGGCGTGCCACAATGAAGTTGTCTAATTCATTGGGAAATTAAACGATGCAACAGAACAAATTGGGCAATGCCGATTTCACTATTTCTCCTGTCGGCCTGGGAACCTGGGCCATCGCAGGGGCGGGCTGGGAATTTGGCTGGGGAGCGCAGGATGACGCTGAAAGTCTGGCTGCGCTGGAGTATGCAGTAGAAAGGGGAGTTAACTGGATAGATACCGCTGCCGTTTACGGCCTGGGGCACGCAGAGGAAATTGTCGGGCAGCTTTTGCGCCGGGTGCCGGCTTCGCGTCGTCCGTTGGTATTCACAAAAGGCAGTCTGGTTTGGGATCCGGCAACTCGGCAGATTTCGCATTCACTGGCACCAGACTCGTTGGCCAGAGAAATTGACGAAAGCCTGCGCCGCCTGCGTACAGAAACCATTGACTTGTATCAGATCCACTGGCCTGCTTTTCCTGCAGGCGGACCGGATGACGGCATTGAGGCCGCACTTGCTGCGGTAGACAAAGCACGTAAGCAGGGGAAGGTGCGTGCTATCGGTGTCTCCAATTTCGATGTGGCGCAACTCAAACGAGCACAGGCAGTGACGGATATTGACTCACTACAGCCGCCTTATTCGGCGCTTATGCGTGAGGCAGAGTCCGACATCCTGCCATTCTGCGAGCAGACGAACACCGGCATTATCGCTTATTCAACTTTGCAATCGGGCCTGTTGAGCGGGGCAATGACGCGTGAGCGGATTGCCAGCCTCCCCGATGATGACTGGCGTAAATTCCGAAGTCCTGACTTTAAGGAACCGCGCCTGACCAGGAACCTTGCGCTGGTTGAAACCTTCCGTCGGATTGGTGAACGCCACGGTCTGTCACCTGCGGCTGTAGCGATTGCGTGGGTGCTGAGACAACCAGCTGTATCCGGCGCGATAGTCGGTGCACGCCGTCCGGCGCAAATTGACGGATTGCTTGGCGCAGCAGAGTTCAGACTGAGCGAGGATGAACTGACCGAAATTGTCCCGTTTCTGCCCGAAGGAATGGGTACTAATGTGCCTGAGGCCGCTGCCTCCTGAACCGCATCGAAACACTGCCATTCACATAACATCAATGAATGGCAGGCAGGTGAAGCGAGATCAAAAATTTGTGAGCACAATCTTGCCCTGAATACTTCCCAACTCAGCGCGCTTATGCGCATCTGATGCCCTGGCTAAGGGATAGGTACTATCAACGACCACCCGGATAATTCCTTTATCCAGAAGATTACTGGCCTCAATAAGTTGCGCACCATCAGAACGTACTTGCGTTGATGATACGGTAATACCCTTTTCAACGGCCTCATTCTGTCCGGAAAAACCCAAAGGATTAACCAGAAATAATGCTCCGCCCTGTTTGATGCAACCAAGGAAGCGCTCCATGTTTGGGCCACCAACAGTATCCAGGACGAGATCGACATTTTTTACTACAGTCTCCGCTGCTTTTTGGGTGTAATCGATGAACTCATCTGCACCCAGATTGCGTAAAAGTTCTTCATGCCGGGACGATGCAACGGCAATAACTCGTGCCCCTTTCCACTTAGCTATTTGTACGGCAAGATGCCCCACGCCACCGCCAGCACCATTTACCAGTACTGTCCGTCCTTCCAGTGAAACAGGTGTATGCTGAAATGGCTGAAATGGATTTGGTGCGTTGTGACCCAGTTCGACAAGAAATTGCCAGACTGTAAGCAGCGACATCGGCGCACCAGCAGCCTGAATATGTGTAAGCCTGTGAGGTTTGAATGCGACCTGTGATGCAGGAATACTCACATAGTCTGCGTAGGCACCGCTGCCATTCATTATCCCTTCCGGGAAACGCACCATTGAATAGACCTCATCCCCTGGGCTGAATGCAGAGACATTTTCACCGACTGCTGCAATGACTCCTGATACATCAGTTCCGGGGATGAGTGGAAATGTTGGTTTTGGCCACCATTCAGGCGGAAGCGCCCGATAACCGTCTCGCAAATACAAGTCAGGGGGATTAACACCGGCTGCATGTACATGTACAAGTACTTCGTCGCTTCCCACCGCAGGTACTGGCGCATCTTCATACAACAGGTTTTCCGGCCCGCCAAAAGCTCGCAGTTGTACTGCTTTCATTACGTCAGTCATTATCGTCTCACTTTAATAAAAGGACTTTCGTAACAAACAATATAACTGTTATCCAGGATTGATAATTGGGTTCAGTTTCGCTTTAATTGTGCCATGAAGGAACAAATTGGTTTTGAAAGGCTCACGGGTCTTATTGCATTTGCTCGCGCTGGTTCTCTCGGCAGCTACACTGCTGCGGCACGCTCTTTGTCCATTTCACCTTCAGCGGTAAGTAAGAGCGTTCAACGACTGGAACAGCTTCTCGGGGTCACTTTATTTATCCGTACCACTCGCTCTCTGGTTTTGACTGAGGAAGGGCGCGAGATTCATGAGCGGGCACTACGGCTGTTGCGCGATGCTGATGAGATTGAGCAACTGGCAAAGCGCGCTCATGCTGAGCCAGCGGGAATATTGAGAATTGCGGCATCGTTACCGGTCGGTATTCATTTGATTGCGCCGGTTATTCCGCAGTTCTGCGCAATTTACCCAAAAGTGAAGATTGACTTACGGTTAAGTGATCATGTGATAAGTATCGTTGATGAGAATATTGATATCGCCGTCCGGCTCGGCGAACTCGCAGATTCAAATCTGTTGTCACGCCATCTTTCTCCCTATCACATAGGTTGTTATGCTTCGCCTGAATATTTGGCCCGGCATCCCGCGCCGGAACACCCGTATGATCTGAATGAGCACAAAACGGTCAATCTGCGTTACCAGAATACCGGGCAGATTTTTCGTTGGCCGTTTCGGGTTGGCGAAAAGGAGATCGAAATTGTGCCTTCATCCAGTATTATTGTTGATGTCAGTGAAGCCGTTGTAGCGGCAATTACTGCTGGTGCCGGAATAGGGATGGTTGCGAGCTTTATAGCGGATTCGTGGGTAAAAGATAAAAAGTTAGTTCCTCTGCTGGCGGGCTATACAGTAGAGCGGCATAATATTTCGGTACTGTGGCATGAAAGCCGGCGTTCTAATCCCGCAGTGCGGGTATTTCTGGATCATCTTTTTGAACATGTCTGAATTCTTAATACCGGTTTGAGTAAGGTATAGTCACCCAGTTGTATCTCCATTGGGGTACCCTCCGGGCAAAGCATTTTCGTGGTTCGAAGTGAGGGGGTCACATTGCCTTACCTGCCATTCCGGTAATGGCAGGTTGAGATCGTATTAATATTAAATGCGCCGACATCGTGATCAGTATGAAATTATTCCGGCCAGTATGACTCAGCTTTAACCTTTAATAAATGGCGTAGACGGTGCGCTTCTTTTTGTGGTGGGCTACCAAAGAACCGGCTAAATTCTCTGCTGAATTGTGTCGGGCTGACATAACCAACCCTTAAAGAGGCTTCGCTGGCAGTGACATTTCGTTTTACCATTAAAAAACGCGCCTGGTGTAACCTGATAGAAATAAGGTACTGTTTTGGTGTTGTGCCAGTGAATGCTCTGAAATGGCGGTGAAAAGAAGGAATGCTCATCCCGGCTACTTTCGCCAGCATATTGATGTCAATATTATCCATAAACCGGGTATGCATAGTACGTATAGCCGCAGCAACTTGCCTGAAATGCCCCTTTCCGGAGAGCGCCGCTCTTATTGAGGATCCCTGAGTATCAATCAGCACACGATAATAAAGTTCTTTCAGAATACCCGGCCCCAGAATTCTGGCTTGCTCCTCATCAGAAAGTGTTGTCAGAAGCCGATAAACCGTATCTGACAGCTCTCCTCCCAGCGGGGTGGAAAACATTATCCCTGCACTCTCATTATCGCTTATGTCTTTTCCCCCCATTTCAATCATTAATTCGGCGATAAGTGCGACATCGAGCGATACAGACATGGCCAGCAGAGGTTCCTCCTGGCTGGCAGTTGTCTGGCTGGTAAACGGAACAGGGACTGAGACAACCAGATAATGCCCGGCATCATAGATGAACGCCTGTCCGCCCATTAAGCCTGTTTTCTTTCCCTGCAGAACAATAACTATGCAGGGTTCATAAAGAACGGGTGTATGAGGCATAGATTCATTTACCCGCAACAGTTTGACCTCCTTCATCGGTGTACGTGAGTAGCCTTCATCCGGTGCAAGTGCCAGAAAGGCAGAGATCATTTTCTGTGTCAGTATTGATGGGAATCCGGACACTACGCCTCCTGTAAATACGAAAGGATAATTTCTTTCCATTATTTCCGTGTGTCAAAAGTGATTATGAGAGAAATAGATAATGTTTGTACAGTAATCAACATTGTTACGTTTATCTGCTTCTCATATCCTTTTTGCCATGAAGGAAATGAGGAGAGGAGTAAACATGACAGATTTTTTAGGTTTGAAAAACAGAGTGGCGATTGTTACGGGGGCCGCAGGCGATATTGGCAGGGCGACAGTAAAGCTAATGCTGAGCCATGAAGTGAAGGTGCTGGCCCTGGATATTAACCCGGAGGTTCATTCTCTGGCCCGGGAAAATCAGGTGGTGACTCATATTTGTGACGTCAGCCAGGAGCAGAAGGTTATCGACGCTGTGAAGCTCGCACAGGCAGAATTCGGTGGGGTGGATATTCTCATCAACAATGCGGGTAAGACCCTGAATAAACTTGCTACCGAGACATCGGCTGAAGAGTGGGACAGCATTATGGCCATTAATGCCAGAGGATATTTTCTCCTGAGTAGAGAAAGCCTGAAGGTCATGCAGCCCCGCAGACAGGGAGCGATTGTCAATGTGGCGTCCGTTGTGAGCATGGTTGGCATGAAAGCAACTTCGGTTTACTCGGCTTCTAAAGGCGCAATAGCCCAGTTGACCAAAGTGCTGGCTCTGGAAGCGGCTGAGTATGGTATCCGGGTTAATGCGGTGGCACCCGGCGTCGTCGAAACGAATATTCTTTCCGGTATCGTGGAAGACAGCCGTGCCACGTTGTCCAGCTATGGTCATGTTCACCCACTTGGACGAGTGGCTCAGCCGGAAGAAATTGCCGAAGCAATTACCTGGCTTGCATCACCTAAAGCCAGCTTTGTTACGGGAACAATATTAATGGCAGATGGCGGTTATACCGCACAGTAACCAGGAGCACAGCAATAATGAAAAGACAGCGTATTTTGATTGTTGGGGCTGAGAAAGGGCTTGGGCTGGGGCTGACAGAAGCTTATTTGAAAAAAGATTGGGAAGTTTTTGCCACGCACTTACCAGATGCTGATGTATCTTCCCTGCTTGCTCTGGAAAGGGATTATCCGGATAACCTCACGACCGGCGAGATTGATGTAACTGATGCGAGCCATATCAGGCCCTTTATCGACAGCCTTGGTGCACGGGCGTTTGACATTATTTTTATGGTTGCCGGGATCTACGGACCCTTGCATCAGTCCGTGTTGCAGGCGTCGGATGCTGAATTCCAGCAAATAATGATGACCAATACCTTTGGGCCTGCCCGTCTGGCCAGACACCTTCTGCCGTTCATGAAACCTGCCAGCACGCTGGTTTTTATGTCGTCACACCGGGGCAGCATTGCGGGCAATACCGAACCTGGCATAGGTCTGGAGCTCTACCGTGCCAGTAAAGTGGCGTTGAATATGCTGGCTCGTTGTATTTATATGGATCTGAAACAGGGTGAACATACTGTACTGTCTGTTCATCCGGGCTGGGTCGCGACAGCGATGGGCACGCTGGACGGCGCAGTTGAAGCAGAGATTGACGTGAAAACCAGCGTCAACGGAATGGTTAATGTCATTGAGCTACACCGTAATGATAAAAAACATCTGTTCCTTGACTATGAAAATAACACCTGGCCCTGGTAAAAAACGGCGAAACGAGCCAGCAATATCGCTGGTTATTCTTTCAAACGTCTGCCTGGCGCACAGTGGGCATTTTTTCTCTGGCACGGCATTCACACAATAACCCAACATCATTTCTTTATCTGACGGCCGCCTTCCCGTTGAAATTGTCCGCTCAGTTTCTTATGGGGGATATGTGCCACTTTTTTCAGCTACAGAATTCCATGTTCGAGTTGATTATTGATGGCAGTTGTCTTCATTGCTTGGTCAATGAGGCGCGGCCTCGCTGTTTTTCAGAAGTGAGAAGGTTACTGACACCAGCAGGCCGGTTTGTTCGCCAGACACTTTCCCCCGTTATGGGATATAGTGTGAAATTATTTCTACTCGACAGGTAATACGGCAATGGCTCTGATCCCTAAAAACTACGCACGGCTGGAAAGTGGCTACCGTGAAAAAGCACTGAAAATCTACCCGTGGGTGTGCGGGCGCTGTTCACGCGAGTTCGTGTACTCCAACCTGCGTGAATTAACGGTTCACCATATCGATCACGACCATACCAATAACCCGGAAGATGGCAGTAACTGGGAATTATTGTGTCTGTATTGCCATGATCACGAACACTCGAAGTACACGGAAGCGGAGCAGTACGGCACAAGCGTTGTGGCAGGGGAAGATGCACAAAAAGACGTTGGTGCTGCCACCTATAACCCATTTGCCGATTTAAAATCGATGCTTAACAAGAAAAAGTAGTACCAGCTATGCCTGCCACTATTTGCCCGGTTGATGAATGCCAGGTTGATGAGGCGCACCCGCCACACGTTGCGGAAAGAATTCCAGCAGCCATTCAATAAACACACGTAACCGGTGTGTGACGTGGCGGTTTTGTGGGTAAACCACATGGAAAGGATAGGGTGCCGGGCGCCACTCCTGCAGAATTTCTGTCAGCACACCGGCTTCGATTGCCTTTCCGGCACAATAACGGAATGTCTGTACAATCCCTATCCCGGCCAGGGCTGCCGCCAGGTGTGCATTGCTTTCGTTAACACCAATACGGTGGTCAATCTTAATTTCTTTTCTCTCTCCCTGGCGTTCGAAGCGAAACGGTGTGGCCTTGCCATTTTGTGGCGATACATAGCTCACCAGCCGGTGCCCGTTTTTCAGTTCCTCTGGGGTAGCCGGTGTCCCGTAGCATTTGAGGTAAAATGGAGTGGCGCAGGTAACGAAAGTGGCGGAGCCAATATAACGGGCAACCAGCGACGAGCTTTCCAGTGCGCCACCGCGAATCACGCAGTCCACGTTATCACTAACCAGGTCTACTGAGCGGTCTGAAACGCCTAAATCAAGGCGAATATCGGGGTAACGGGCCAGAAAATCCGGCAGAGCGGGAATTAACACATCGCAGGCAGTGGAACTACCGATATCAACACGTAACGCTCCACGTGGTTTGCTGCGTGCGGTACTGAATGCGTTGTCGATATCTTCCAGGTCGCGCAATATTCGCGTGCTCTTTTCATAATACTCATGGCCCTCTGGCGTGACTGTTACGCGGCGGGTGGTGCGTTGCAGTAAACGAACGCCAAGGTGTGCTTCCAGTTCCTGAACCAATTTACTGACCGTGGCGTTAGGCATATTCAGTGAATCTGCCGCCCGGGTGAAATTACCTGACTCCACAACCCGGGCAAATACCCGCATGGCTACCAGTTGGTCCATTTTCACCTCCACGTATCAGTTTTTCTTGATTATACACACCTGTGAATAGTCATTTTAATTTTTCGCTATTTTTCAATAAATATGCCCGCGGTACTGTAGCGCCATACACCGCACACATCGGGCGGGTTGCTAAATAAGACTGCTGAATAGAGGAAATGAAAATGAGCAAACAACTGAACGGTAAAATTGCATTAGTTACCGGTGGCACCAGTGGTATTGGCCTGGCAACAGCAAAAGAGCTGGTGGCACAAGGTGCCCGGGTATTCATCACTGGCCGCCGCCAGCAAGTGCTTGATTCCGCCATCGCGGATATCGGCGGTAGTGTTACCGGAATTCGAGCCGATGCATCGGTACTGGCAGACCTCGATAAGGTTTACGCGCAAATCGCGAAAACAGTCGGGAAACTGGATATTCTCTTCGCTAATGCAGGCGGTGGCGATATGCTGCCTTTGGGCGAAATCACCGAAGAGCATTTTGACGACATCTTCGGCACCAACGTGCGTGGCGTGTTGTTCACCGTGCAAAAAGCACTGCCGTTGTTGACGGACGGCGCGTCCGTCATCCTCACCGGTTCAACCACCTCAGTGAAAGGGACTGCCAGCTTTAGCGTGTACAGTGCCAGCAAAGCCGCTGTGCGTAATTTTGCCCGCTCCTGGGTGCTGGATTTGAAAGTGCGCAATATCCGCGTGAACGTGGTCAGCCCGGGCCCAATCCGTACACCGGGTCTTGGCGGCCTGGTGCCTGACGAATACCGCCAGGGGTTATACGACACGCTGGCAGCTCAGGTGCCGCTGGGCCGCCTGGGTGAAGCATCAGAAATTGGCAAGGCTGTGGCCTTTCTTGCCTCCGATGCAGCAAGCTTTGTGAATGGCATTGAACTGTTTGTTGATGGCGGCATGGCGCAAATTTAAGTGAGTGAAACGCCGGGCTGTTGCGCACATCCTTGTGCAACTGCCTGGCGTGTCAGACTGGCGCTTTCGGTGGTGTGAGTGTATTAGCGTCCTCCAGCGCTTCATACACCACATTACCAATCTGGCGCAGGGCTTCCCGGTTGGTTTCGGTTAATGGCTGGGCACAGTTAATCCGCAGACAATTACGGTATTTGCCCGATGCCGAAAACATCGAGCCCGGAGCTACCTGAATTTTAAGCTTTGCCAGGCAGCGAGAAACACACACCATATCCACCTGTTCGGGGAGTTCTATCCATAACATGTAGCCACCTGCCGGGCGGGTAACACAGATGCCATCGGGGAAATCCTGGCGAACCCAGCAGGTCCAGGCTTCCATGTTTTGCTGGTAAACCCGGCGCATACGGCGCACATGGCGGGTATAATGCCCGTCACGAATAAACGCTGCTACCGCCAACTGTGTGGCAGGAACATTAGTGCCTGCGGTGGCATATTTGGCGTGCAGTACCCGGTCAAGATACCGGCCCGGTGCAATCCAGCCCACCCGCAAACCCGGTGCCAGGGTTTTGGAAAATGAACTGCACAACAACACGCGCCCGTCTATATCAAAAGATTTAACGGTGCGTGGGCGCGGGTAGTCGTTAGCCAGCTCACCATAAATATCGTCCTCAAAAATCACAATATCATGGCGTTGCGCCAGAGAAACAACGGCGCGCTTACGGTCGTCCGGCATGATAAAGCCCAGGGGATTATTGCAATTGGGCACCAGAATAATACCTTTAATGGGCCACTGTTCCAGCGCCAGTTCCAGTGCTTCAATACTGATTCCAAGGCAGGAGTCCGTTGGAATTTCAATGGTTTTAATACCAAAACCACGTAACATTTGCATGGTGCCGTAAAACGAGGGTGACTCAACCGCCACAATATCACCGGGCTTGCACACCGCCAGCAGGGCGGCACTGAGCGCGCCCTGGCAGCCGCTGGTAATGACGATGTCATCGGCACTAACCAGGGTGCCGCTGTCTACCATTAAGCGGGTAATTTGTTGACGTAATTCGGCTTTTCCTGCCAGGTCGTCATAACCCAGTACGGTATCAGGATTGTGTTGCACCTGGCGGCTTAATTCACGCCACAATGGTTTAAGTGTCGTCTGGCTCAGGTCAGGTGAGCCACTGCCCAGCGCCAAAACTGTTTTATCTTTCCGGCTTTCCAGCAGGGTCATGATTTCATCCCACTGTGTGACATCCACTGGCCGTTGTACCGGGCGGCTCATTGCGGGGACGGGGGGTTGTGCTTTACATGGCGCAACAAAGTAGCCTGAACGGGCCTGGGGAGTGATCAGCTGCAGGTTTTCCAGTACCTGGTAGGCCTGCTGAACCGTACTGATGCTGACACCGTGCTCGGCGCTTAATTGTCGCACCGACGGTAATTTCTCTCCACTCTTCCAGAGCCCCTGTTCAATGCGCTGAGCAAGCAGTGTTGCCAGATATTGGTAACGAGTCATGCTGTATCCCTGATTGATGCCATACAGAAGAGAAAACCAGTACAGACTGGGTGAAAAAACACCATGCAGATCTCATATTGAGTTATCTGTACGGTAAAGAAAAGTAATTTTTGCATCTGTATTGGTGCGGCCTTTCCCTGCGATGATAAAGCCACGGCATCAAGATGGGGGGCAGGCAGATAATGGAGTTTTATGAAAACCGTTCCAGGGCACCGTTTAAAGGCTTTGTGCTGATTTGGCAGGCATGGAAACACTGGCGGGCGCGCCGTAAAACACAACGTGTGTTATCGCATTTAAGTGATGCGCAGTTAAAAGATATTGGGTTGTCGCGCAGCGACGTTGCCGACCCGATGGACAGAGCCTGGCCGCGTTAATATTCAGGCTGAATGGCACTGACGCAGGGCTATATGAATGGGCCTGCGCCAGTGCGTTACGCTGTGTTTAGTGCAATTCCGGCCACCAGGCTTTGTTTTCAGTAATCAGTGCATCTAATATCCTGCGGGCTTTTTTCGCATCCACAATAGTACGGTTTAATGTCAGCGCCTGTAATGCTTTGGTGTAAGACCCTTCGAACCAGGCCTCAACTGTTAAGCGTTCATAGGCGAACTGTTGTTCGATAAGCCCTTTATAAAAGACCGGAATTTTACCTACGCCATAAGGCCTTGGCCCATGGCAACCGATTTCTGCGGTAACTTCCACCATCACATCATCATCAAGGTTTTCCACCAGACCCTGGTTAGGCACCATGACAATAAATTTCTTTTTCAGGTTAAAGGCGATGGATTCCGCGAGTTCGACAATCATGTCGCCGTGCGCATCATTATGCACAACATGAACATTCCGGGTGGTACCTTCTGCTACTGCCTGGCGGCATTCATCAAAAACCCGTTTTTCCCGCCCGTCCATTACTTCGTTAGCGCGGGTATAGTGGGAATTGAGCTTGCTCAGTTTATATTCAGGGTAAAGATAATATTGCAGATAGGTATTTGGCAGGTAATCCGGGAAATCGCGCAACATATCCGCGACTGCGGCGTAGGTTTCCAGCCAGGATTTATCCCGCTGTTCGGCATCAACCGGTTTGAAACCATTCTCAGCAATAAAGGATTTCAGTACCGGAGCCAGATCCTGGCCGTGTTCATCGTATAAATGAGTAAACCAGCCAAAATGGTTCAGGCCAAAATAGACCGGGTCAAAGGTTGACGGGTCTTTGCCCAGCAGGCGTCCATAGGAACGCAGCAGGTTGACGGGCTGGTCACAAATATTCAGCAGGCGCTTTTCGTCCGGGAAGCGTTTATTCAGGGCATCAGCAACAATCGCGGCCGGGTTGGTGTAGTTAAGGATCCAAGCGTCCGGTGAATACTGGCGCACCTGTTCGACCAGGTCAATCATGTCGCCAATGGACCGCATACCATAAGCAAAACCTCCGGCCCCACAGGTTTCCTGGCCAATCGCCCCCAGGCTAAGAGGGATCTTTTCGTCCTTCTCCCTCATGGCAAAACCGCCAGTACGCATTTGGCAGAAAATAAAATCCATATCGCGAAAGGCTGTTGCTTTATCCGTTGTGTAAGTAAATTCTAATTCCGGATAAGATTCACTGAATAAAACTTTGGCAAACTCACCAATCACTTTCTGGCGTTCTTCATTGATGTCAAACATCACCAGTTTTTTTAATGGCAGGCGAGATTTTAATTTACATAACGCTTTGAGCAGACCTGGCGTCCAGGTGGAACCACCACCGACAAGGACAATATTAAATTCTTTCTTCATTACGAATTCCCTTAATGGGTTGGTTGTGTCAATAAATGTTGTTTTACAGCAGTGGCAACACTTTCCACCTGTGGGCCGTAAATAACCTGAATATCGTGTTCTGTTGCCCGAATAAACCCACTGGCACCGGTTTTCCTGAGCAGGCTTTCACTCACTTTTTCTGTCTGATGTACTTTTACCCGTAACAGGGTAAAGCAGCAGTCCACTGCGTGAATATTTTCTCTGCCACCAAGCCCGGTAATAATTTGTTCACTCAGCGTATCTTCCTGGTGGTGGGCGCTAACCACGGCAGGTGTTTCACTGTCTGTTTCACGCCCAGGCGTTTTGACATTACTGCGTAAAATAATCCATTTAAATGTGAAGTAATAAGCCGGTGCCCAAATGCAACCGAGTAACAGGCTGAACCACCACTGTGTTGCTTTCCCACCCAGAACACCGAACACCATAAAATCGATAAAACCACCCTGGATATTGCCAATCATAATATGGAGTAATTGTGAGCAGGCGAAAGATAAGCCGGTCATAATGGCATGGAAAATAAATAATACCGGTGAAACAAAAATAAAACTGAACTCCAGCGGTTCCGTAATGCCGGTAGTAAAAGATGCCAGCGCGCCAGCCAGCATCAGCGCTTTGACTCGTTGCTTATGCTCAGGCCGGGCGCAGCGGTAAATAGCCAGTGCAGCGCCCGGTAAGCCAAACATCATCACCGGAATTTTCCCCTGAGCCAGAAAGCGAGTGGCATGGCGGGTAATGGTGTCGGAAATCTCTCCCGGATGCGCCAGCGCATAGTTAAAGATAGACAGCGCGCCAGTAATACTCTCACCATTTATGTGAAGCATGCCGCCCACCGGAGTAAACCGAACCGTTTCATTAAGAATGTGGTGTAACCCGGTTGGAATAAGAATACGTTCAGTAAAAGCATAAATAAATGTCCCAAAAGGGCCTGATTCACCAATAAACTGCCCAAGGGAAATAATGCCGCTGGCAATAACAGGCCAAATCAGTGATGTGGTTACCCCGGCTAACGGTAAAACCATGACTGTAATAATCGGGACAAACCGCCGCCCGCCGAAATAGGCAATAGCTGTGGGAAGTTTTATCGTGTAAAAGCGGTTATGCAGCAGTACGGTTATCAGACCACTGAGCACGCCACCTAATACACTCATCTGGTATGAAAATATCCCCAGTACGTGGGTGAATTCGGCAGAATACATTACTGCAGCAGACTGTGTCATTCCGCTGGAAATAAGTGCCGTGGCCGAAGTGGTTTCTGGTGTCAGGCCCTGGATGGTTAAACTATAATTAACGCCAACATGAAAAGTGATAAAACCAATAACCGCTGCCAGTGCTGCAGTGGGTTTTTCATCTTTTGCCAGACCAATTGCCGTGGCAATACAAAATAGCAGTGGCAGGTTAACAAATAATGCACCTGATACTTTTCTGATAAAACCAATAACTGTTTGCATGGCCTGAGCATGAATAATGTGCTCACCAACGATGGCCGGGTTTTGTAGGGCAGCGGCAAGGCCAAGAAATATTCCGGCAGCCGCAATAACAGAAATAGGCATCATCAGTGCTTTGCCTAAATCCTGTAGAAAGGCACCTGTCCTGTTCATTCTTTTTTCCTGTAATTAATGTGCATGGCACGGGGCACTGCTCGGGAATAAGTATAAGTGTTTTGTATGTATAGTTGTCTAGCCCAGTGAATAAAAAATAAGCTTACGATCACAAACTGTTTTCTGTGACCGGGTTAGTCTCGGGTTGCTGTCAGGGTAAAGCGGTAGTGTTGCTGATTATAATAAATATCGGAAATTTCGAAGGGGCCAAACCCGCGTAACATGGCGACAGAGGTGGCATGAAGCACTGGCTCCTCCCGGTTGATGCCCAACATATCGCGCACTTCTTGTGAAGGCAGTTCAGCCCGAATCTCTTTCTCGGAGCGTTCAACCGTAAAACCTTTACGGGCAATATAAGCATATTTCGAACGGTTGAGATCGGTTTCACTCAGGTCGGAGAAAGGGGCGGCCAGCATCCAGGATTGTTCAAAGACAAAAGGCACATCACCCACTAAACGCAGGCGTTTCATAAACCAGATATTCGTACCCGCAGGAATATGTAACTGAGCGGCAATGGAAGGCGGGGATTTTTGCAGCACGAGGCAAATCAGGTGGTTGGTGACTTCTTTGCCTGCTCCGAGAGTGGCTTCGCTGGATGAAAGATGCCTGTCCAGCGGCAGTGAAATACGCAGGTTATTTTCCTGCCGGGCGACGAAAGTACCCTGCCCACGGCGGCGTTCAACTTTTCCCTGGCGAACCAGGTAATCCACTGCTTTACGTGCAGTCATGCGGGAAATTGAGAATTCAGCACACAGTGTATTTTCCGACGGAAGTGCATCGCCAGGCTTTAACTTCCCACTGGCTATCTCTTCGCTAAGATATTGCTCAAGCTGTAAATAAACCGGTGTACTGGAATATTTATCTATCATCATTCATGCCCCCCGCATCATGCCGGAATGATAGCGGCATGCCTGGCAAGTGACAATCGCTGTTGGTGTTAGTGAAAGATATGTCACTGATTTACTTTGCGGGCAGAGAAAGCATTCCGTGCACAGAGTCAAACAGCGCGCAGGTGTTCATTACCATTCCAGGAGAAAGTGCCGTTCAGCGCAGAGCGTGTTTGTTGCAAAGCAGGACAAGAGGTGTTGGTGAAGAACCAGAGATAAAGGGCATTCGTGCAGGGCGGGGCAGGTGGAACCCTGCCCGGAGCCCCGGCATTTACTGAATTACAGCATATTACCGGCAGTCAAATTTTCTCTGTCGAACGCGTGGCTGGCTTCAATATGGTTCTGGTGAACCGTGTTGTCGATATTTGACCCGGCTTCCGGGCGCGAAAACGTGTTGCCTGCAGCCATGGCACCTGAAGAAAATGTAGCAACCAGCAGCAGAGCGGTAACAAGATTTGTCTTTTTCATTTTGTATTCCTTCTGTTGGTTAACCTGCCACTGCCGCAAGCACGTTAAGACTGGCGGCCTGGCAGAGGGCGCACGGCTTATTTGCTCAGGTTGGCAGTCATATGCACCTGGTTGCCAACGTATGCTTCTGTGATGTTGTAAGCTGCACCAGCCTGTTTTGCCTGCGCTGCGATTTGAGCTTCAGCGCCATCCAGTGTGGAAGCCGTTGCGCTAATGGTCTGCGCGAAAGCACCAAAAGACATTACAGAAAGAGCAGCAATTGCAACGAAAGTTTTGATGGATTTCATGGTCGTATTCCTTAAGTTAGTTGGTCTGTATAAGGCGTTTCGCCTTGATGTGATAATAGTAAGGTGACCACGGTGTGATTAAAATTAAAACAATTTGCGGATATCATTCAAAATAATTGATGTTTGAAGCGGGGCGGTATTCGAGTAGAGAGATTGCCAGCCCGGGGCTGGCAACACAGGTGTTATCCGTTCAGGCAGTCCAGCACTGTCTGGTGCAGTACCGGGCAACCAGTGGCAACAATATTGCCACCTTGTTCTGGCCTGCCGCCATCCAGGGTGGTAATGGCACCTCCAGCCTGTTCAATCAGGGGAACCAGTGCGGCGATATCGTAAGGTTGAAGGCCGTATTCGACACAAATATCAATATGGCCTGCGGCAACCATGGCGATGGCGTAGCATTCACCGCCATAGCGGGTCATCAGTACACGTTCGGCCAGGTCAGTAAAACGGATTGCCGGGAAGCGGGGAACAGGTTCAGGCGAGGTAGTGTGTAAAATCGCCTGAGACAGTGAAATACCAGTACGGGAAGTGAGGCGGTGTTCGCCATACGGGCTGCGCCACCAGGCCGCATTACCATCAGCCCAGAACCGTTCCTGGGTGAAGGGCTGACTCATCATCCCCATGCGCGCCCGGCCATGTTCATACAACCCAATCAGTGTTCCCCAAACCGGTAAACCACACAGGAAAGGGCGGGTGCCGTCCACAGGATCCAGCACCCATTGCAATGGGCCACTCCCTGTTGCCCCAAATTCCTCACCGAGAATGCTGTGTTCCGGGTAATGTTCCGTAATAATCTGGCGGATTACCCGTTCTGCTTCCCGGTCTGCATCGGTGACGGGGTCAAACCGGAACCCCTCCTTGGGCTTGCTGCCAACATGCAATTCCTGAGCTGAACGAAAACGCGGAAGAGTCTGCTGTGCAGCGGCATCTGCCAGTTGGTGAAAGAACGCGATGTCCGGTAACGCATGTGCCATGATTGCCTCCTGTAATCAAAATAGGTGCCCAGTATATATCGGCAATATGAAAGCTGGCTGACACCACAGGCAGATTGTTTGATTTCAAGTGGTACTTCCGTTCTTATTCAGTGCAAACCAGAACGGGAGAATAAAAATCACTGAGATTCACTGCGCCGCCGGGCAGGCGGTTGAAGCGCAATTGTTGGTGCTCACCCACTTTCAGGCCAATAATTGTGTGGTCAAACAGGCCAGCCGGAAGGCTTTGCTGGCTGTAAGGTATCACGCTGGTTACCCGCACATCGTAAAGGTTATTGTGTAACGTTTTCCACGAGATTAACGCCTGGCGGGAAACGGGGACTTGCTGATTGTGGTAAGTATAAATGCCCTTGATATTCAGGCTGCCTTCACCATCAGGTAAAAAGTTAGCGACAATTTCACCGTCAAAACGCACCGGGGCGCTCTCCAGCGTATCGTGGTACACGAGGTTACCGTGGCAACTAAAATCCAGCGGAGCAGAGTGGATGTGCCAGCCAGTCAGGGTTGCTGACAGCATAACGGTTACAGTGCATACGCTCAGGTAAAACCAGCGTGGCCGACATTTCATGATGACCACCCTCGGAAATAGTGAGTCAGACAGGTTTCGCTGGTTTGCTGCGCCAGCGAGCACTCAATGATCGCCAGTTGCCCGTTGCCCTGATAGACAATTGCATCCTGTGCATGCAGATAAAATACCGTGCCCTGCTGGCAGGACAGATGTTCAATGGACAGAGCCGTTTTCGCCAGAGCCTGTATTGGTTTTTGCCAGGCATCGGGCAGTTTGGTAAAGGTGTAGACCGGGCACTGATTAACTTGTGTTAACAGGAACACCGGCGTTGCAGGAATAGCGGCGGGTGCCGGGGTCAACACCACAAACAGTATGCTGGCCAGGGCGACAGCGAGTGGGAATAACCACGGTGCCTGTTTCCTGCGCACCGGGGTGTTTTGCAGCGGTATTTTTTGCCCCCGGCTTTCCTGTGACGGGCTCTCAATAGGGGAAAGCCCTGATTGCTGGCTGACAACCAGCTCACTGTTGAACATAAAGCCCACCCTGGGCACCGTGATGATAGTGGGAAAATTCAGGCCAAAACTGCTCAGTGTCTTACGCAGGATACTGATGTACTGGTTCAACGAACTACTGGAACCTCGCAGCCCACGTTGGTCCCAAATTTCATGCAGCAGGGTATCGCGCTCCACCACAATCCCCTGGTGGTGTATCAGTAATGCCAGTAACAAGTTAGCGGTTGTGGTGAGGGTGATACTCTGATCATCCGGGGTACTGATATGTGTCAGCACGCCATCTTCAGGGTTGTAAATTACTGTGGAAGCAATCAGCCAGGTCATTTTGTTTCTCTGTCTTTCTGTTTACAGGGTGCTTAATAACTCAGCGTGACGACAACATCATCGGTGTAGGTCGCTGCTGCGGGGGGCGACTGTGCGGGAACAACGCCATAAATGGTGTAATCCTGGACATTCCCATTGCTGTTGGTTGTTTCCAGCGTATTTTCCCCACGGTTGTTCCCCCAGGGGGATGTGGTTGCGCTGTCCTGCCAGAGTGAATAAGCCAGGCAGTCGCCACTGGCACTGCAAAGTTGCCGCGTGGTGCCCGTGGCATGGGTTCCGTTATCAAGACCTATCGAAAACTGGGTTCCCGGAGGGCAGTGGGTGCGTAATGTAGCGGTGGAGCGTATGCCAGAACGGATACTGTCAGCACTGACAGTACCGAAGTCGAGCGCACTGACACTTTCAATAAAGCAGCCAGTAGAAATGGTTGCATTCGCGTTACTGGAGCTGTCAGTGGCACTGCCGCTACTAATGCCGTTCTGGCAGGGGGTTAACGTGCTTTGTTGGGTACTGGTGTTCCAGGTGATTTTTATTCCCAGTGAATAGTTAAAGTAACTTCTGGCGGGCACCGGGCTCTGGCCGGATGGCATGCGGGCAATTAACGGGAAAGTGCCGCTTGTTTGCTGATTGTTTCCGGCAGAAAACACCTGCTGTATCAGGTTACCACTTGTTGAAGATGCCAGCATTTGCGAGCTGTCGCTGGCGTTGTACAGATTAAATTGCAATGAGTAAGTGTGGCCCTGTTCATCGCCGTTAGAGGTCATAATGAACGGGGGTTCTTCCTGGCTGGACAGGCAGACGGCAAAGTATTGGGTTGTGCCATAATCTGCCTGGCACGCGTAGCCCACACGGGTTTGCGTTTGGTTAACACTGTCTGTTGCGATGGTGCCAAAAGCAATACTGGCGCCATGGGTTATCCAGCAACTGGCGGCCATAGCTTTTGCCGGGCATATCAGGCAAGCGCACAGGCAAGCCACTTTCAGTATGTGAGCCATCACTGACATAGAATATTCCCTGGTTGCAGATAAGCCTGCCCGGCAGGCCTGGCGGGCAGGCGGGCATGGCATCGGTGTTGGTTAGTGGTGACTTCCAGTTCAGCAGGCAGTGTCGGGTTCTCCAGCCAAATCATGCCATCACGGGCCACACTTTTGGTGGTACTGTCACCCTTGATTCGGACCTGGCTTCCCAGGGGTAACGGGGCACCGTGGGCATCAACCAGGCGCGCCACAACGGAAAGCGCTTCTTTCATGCCAAAATCAACCAGCACGACCTGCCCGGTTCCTGGTGAAATATAGCGCTCCGTTACCGGTGTCAGAACGGAGGCCGGCAGCTTAAGCGGGTCGATGGATATTTTGCTGGTGTGGTATCCTGGCAGTTCTGTTAGCAGTAACCATCCCTTGTCGTCTGTCCTGCCCGCCAGGCGGTTTTCCTGGTAGACCGGAACCGATGGAATACCGTTACTGGACACCAGCGCAACCCCCTGGTGGCTTTGGCGCATGGCATAGATGTGTCCACGGAGCAGCGTCAGGCTGCCTTCGCCCGTTAACCAGCCACTGGTTTCTGTTTCCGCTTTGTTGATACCGAGGTGCCATTCGCCATAGCGGTTAAGGTTGCCAACATCAGCATAGTGATATTGTTGGTAGCCATTGGATTGCCCGGCATCCCAGGACCAGCCGCCCTGGTCATTATCGGCCTGGTGGCGATAGCGCCATTGCTGGCGACTGCCACTACTCTGAACAGAGACCTGGTCATGAAAACCGAATGGAACAGCCAGTGTGAAGTTGATTTGTGAATCTCTGCCGGCAATATCCCGCGTCCAGGTTATGTTGGTATTCACCCCGTGGGAAAAGGTTTTGGACCACGAGGCGTTCAGGTACTGTTCATCGTTTCCTGCGGTGTGCTGGCGTACCCAGCCCATGCCAAGTTGCCCCAGTGGCCCTAACCGGGTACTGGCCCAGACGGCGTCACTGCGCCGCGCGGCCACAGCGCCACTGGTGCTGGCGATATCGGTAAACGTATTTTCCCGCAGCGTGGTACTGGCAGAGAATGCGTATCCCCGGCCATTCCATTGCCAGCCAACACCCCACTGCTTCCCAGGTGCCGTAAGGGAATGGCTGACAGCGATATGGGCGCTTAACACGCCAACCCAGGGTGATGGTAGCCAGTAAGCACCGACTCCGGCATTCCGGGCTGCGCGTTGTTGTTCGGTATGCAGTGCCAAAGTCAGTGTGTTATTGACACCATAGCGCCAGCCGGCATCCAGCATCGGCTTCGCAGCATAGTCATTTGAGTTAAGGCTGTAATTTTGTCGCATCCAGCCCACATCCAGCGTACCGCTGCTCAACCCTGCGGCCAGCATCTGCGGCGCACCGTACAAATCCAGTGAGACCACTTTACGCTGCCCATTGATATCGGTAATCACAATGTCGGCCTGACCATTTCCCGTGAAAGTGGGTTGTGTGGCGAGAATATACTGGCCTGGCACAACTTGCTGGCTGCTCTGTTTCAGTCCGTCGATGTATAAATCCACGGTTGATGGCAGTACTGCGGTACTGCTGTATTCGGCTCGGGGTGACGTATTCAGTTGTGGCGTCAGTTGAAAGTTGCGGGCAAGATGAATACCACCAAAACGCACCTGCCTGCTCCAGCTAACACCGGAAGTAATAGCATCGCCCAGCGTCAGGGAAATTTGGTGCTGGCTGTCATCCAGTTGCCAGGCGGTCATTAGCCGGGTAGTCCGGTCCTGCGTTTCTTGTGGGTTTTCTGCCACACGGCTGTTAAAGCTACTGTAAAGGGTACCGGGAAGCCATCCTGATGATGTCAGACTGGTTTGTGCGCAGGCATATTGGTAGCCAGTCGAATGAGTGGCATTCAGGCTGTAGCCCAAAGTCAGATGACCCAGGCGTGTGTCAGTAGTGGGCATGCCAGGTTGCACATCGTGGGGCTGGTTTTCCAGGTACTGGCGCCTGGACAATGCGGCCATTCTGGCAGACAGGAATAACTGCTGGTTAAGCGCATCGAACGTGGCTGATATACCCGGTATATCACTTAATTTAACCCATTCACCTTGCGGTAATTTGCTGCTGGCAGGGCCAATGCCCAGGGTGCGTAAATCCTGCTGCTTAAGCCCTATTTCCGTGCCAGCTACTTGTACGGCATATAATCCCGGTGACTGAGCCTGATTAACACTGACTGACAACCATTGAACATGACTTCCCACGAGCGTTGTTTCAGCGCAGGTGAGTTGCGGCTGTAACCCTGTTAAAAGTAGCAACAGTATGGTTGAGCGGGCATTCATAAGGCACTTCATTGAGTGTCAGTTTCAAAGTGACGGCCTGATTCAATAACGATGCAGGCACAGAAATAGCCTGCCAGGATCCGGGTAACAGATAACCGACTAAACCATCCTCATGGTGCAGCTGGCGGCCCTGCTGGTTTTCGACTTGCAAGTCACTGAGTTTTATATGGCGCGAACCCTGGTTGTGTAATACCAGTTGCCGGTGGGCAGAGTCCCACTGGCAGGTGGCTGTTTTACGGTTATCATTGCCGGGAAGTGAATGGCTGGCGATAAACACCGGAATGGAATAGCGCAGCAAAAAATGGATGGCATGGTGGTCATCCTTGTTCGCTTGTTCGCCGGGCAGTTCATCAATAATCAGCCGAAAACTGTGCTCTTTATCTGCGGTAAAAGGCTTAAGCGCAATCAAGCGGATAAGTTGCTTTTGACCTGCCCCCAGCGAGGTTATTGCCGGGCTGCTGACCAGTGTCGTCGTGGGTTCAAGAACGTCTTTCCCGTTCACCTGATTCCATTGATACAGGCGAATTTGCGCACTTTCTTGCAGGCTACCTGTGTTGGTGAGCCATACAGCTGTGGCTTGTTGTTCAGTTGTCATCCCGATATTCACCGGGGCAACCTGTAAGGTGGCCGCAAGTGCATAGTGTGTAAGCGCCAGCATGAAAAACGGCCAGGAAATGAGAATGAGTGCTCTGGTTTTCATCGGTTAATAGGTTAAATACAGGTTTACATCGTCGTCGTACTGGCCTGCGACCGCGCTTGTCAGTGCGTTGGCTTCAATCACGCCATACAGTGTCTGGTTTTGTAGGGTACCGGTGCCAGTGCTTTCCAGCCCGTCAGTGCTGGTGATTTGCTCTGACTTACTGGCGTCACTGTAGAGTTTGTAGGCAATGTTCGCGGCATCTGTCATATCACTGGATGGGTGCAGGTAGAATGTGCCGTTTGCCTGATCTGCAGAATCTGCGGTGAGTTTCCAGGGCGTGCCTTTGGTACAGGTAATACTGAGTTCACTGCTGGCTGTTATCTCGCTGGTATCAGCAGAGCTGTGCCGGGAAAAATCCATATCACTGGCTGAGAGTGAGCAGGACTTCATCACCTGCAGCGTAACATGCATGCTGGTATTATCATCCGCCTGGTTGGCGAAAGAAATCACTGCCAGTGCGCAGGCGTAAGCAATATTTTTAACCTTCATATCAATATGTTCTTATTTAAGAAAATCTGGCTTTGATAATGACCGGTAGGTGTTTCTGGAATCCGACTGAACTTACCGGGGAACCGTCGTAGCCGTTCAGGGCCCGAATGTTTAAGTGCTATATAAAGTAATATTCAAAATTAAAAAAGAATATAAAAAGATAAAAAATATGGCGCATTCCTGGTATTGTGAATGAAATGAGAATAAAAATAACTGGTGGTTTATTTAGTTACATAAATAGGTTTGGGAGAAGTAATCACGCTTCACGCTGTAAGAATAAAAAACCGGTAGGCTGTGTATTTTTCTGAATTTATCCGGCAGGGGTTTACAAATTAAATGAATGTGCAACTGGTTTCCACATATAACCCTGGCCATAATCGGCCACGCTGATTTGTGCTGATAAAAAGTCGTGGTGGTTTTCTATACCTTCAATCAATACCTTATCACAAAGTGTCTGGCACTTACCGACCAAATCATTGAGGCGCTTTTGGTACCCGCGCAGGTTCCAGAATACATGTTTATCTATTTTAACCCCATAAAAAAAGAATCTTTCTTTGAGCAGAAACTGAATCAAAGCGGGGGTGACATCATCGGCCCATACCTGAATGTTCATTGCGTGTAATTGGGAGATGCGTTGGCGTAATTTTCTGATCTGTACCGATGAGAACTGCACTATATTACACAGGTCGGTGAGTTCGAGTGCAAATTTTGGTCGGTAGAAATTATGGCCAGCGATCACTTCTGCCATTGTTGATGACAGGAATACGCCTGAGTCAGCATTAATATAATAGCGCTGAGCACAGGGTGTATAAAGTGCATAATTTACCTGGTTTGCAAAAAGTGATATGCGTTTTTCCTCGGGAAGGGAGGAGAAATATACTTCCGCGTCGATATTGGGACGCAGTGTTGACAGCATTTCCCAGGCAATGATTCCCTGATTGTTAAGGCGGCGAATAGATTCGAATTTGTAACCTGTAAGCATCGTTGATGCCAGTCCCTGCTGATATAAATAGGAGTTGCAGTGTGAACAAATTATGTCTCTTATGGTATTTATAAATGAATTAACGAAGTTTTCGGTGTGTTTATCTGATTTTTTATATCTATTTGATTTTTAATTCTGATTATTTGAGGGCTTATAGCGCATAAAATACTGAGGAGGTCACATCTGGATACTGGAATCGTCTTTGCGCAGGGCTACCTGAAAGTGGTAGTGTGGCTCAGACAGTGCGACTAATCAGGTGTTGACGCATTCTCGCCAGTACCCGCTGAGCAGATATAGCAATGGACGTATAGCTATACCGGGCAATGTGATGTTTGACGAGTTGATATCAAAGAACCCAATACCGGTGATATTTACTATTACTCTGGTGGGGTCAGGTGCTGATACAGGGCCGCATCGCTCATTATTGATACTTTGACAGGCAGGAAGAGATAAACATCATGACACAACAACTTACCCTTTTCTCAGACGATAACTCGTCGGTGGGGCTGGATGTGCTACCCGGTACCCTTGGGCAGTCAGCTCTGGATCTGCGCCCGTTAGGGCAACAAGGGCTGTGTAGTTACGACCCAGGCTTCAGTAATACCGCCGGGTGTAAATCTGCTATTAGTTATATCGATACTGAACAAAGCATACTGCTACACCGCGGTTACCCCGTTGACCAGCTGGCGATGCAGTGTGATTTCCTGGAGTTGAGTTATATTCTGCTATACGGTGACGCACCAACCGAAGAGGAATATCAGGCATTTAGCCATACAATTACTCGCCATACACTGGTGCACGAGCAAATGGCCAGAATGTGCAGTGGCTTTCGCCGTGATTCCCACCCGATGGCGTTAATGTGTGCATTGGTAGGGGCGCTGGCGGCTTTCTATCATGAAATGGTTGATGTCTCAAACCCGGAACATCGCCGGCTGGCTGAAGTGCGCCTCATTTCAAAAATGCCAACGCTTGCAGCCATGAGCTATAAGTATACGGTTGAGCAACCCGCCAATTATCCACGTAATTCCCTCTCCTATGCCGGTAATTTTCTGCACATGTTGTTTGGTATACAGGCTGAACCCTATGTGGTGAACCCGGTACTTGAGCAGGCAATGAACCAGATTTTAATCCTCCATGCTGATCACGGGCAGTGTGCTTCCACCACGACTGTGCGCACCGCCGGGTCATCTGGTGCGAATCCTTTTGCCTGTATTGCTGCTGGCCTGGCTTCTTTATGGGGGCCACAACATGGCGGGGCCAATGAAGCCTGTATGAGCATGCTGGAAGAGATCCGTGAGATTGATGAAATACCGGCATTTATTCAGCGCGCTATGGCACAACCTTCGGTATTCCGCCGTCTGGGTTTTGGTAATTCACGTTATACCCATTCGGATCCGCGTGCGGCGATTTTACGCGAAACCTGCCACAAGGTGCTTAAAGAGCAGGGGATGGAGGACAGCCTGTTACAGGTTGCCATGGCTCTGGAAGATATCGCCATGAATGACAGCTACTTTATTAAGAATAAGTTATTCCCAAGTGCGGATTTTTATACTGCGGTGATTCTTAAAGCGATGGGCCTGCCATCAACCATGTTTACGGTTGTAACTGCCGTGGGGCGCACTCTGGGCTGGGTTGCACACTGGAATGAGATGCATGAAACCGTCGATGAACCTTTGCAGATTTACCGTCCGCGCCAGTTATACACCGGCCAGGCACGGCGAGATTTCGTCTCCCGCCGCCAGCGTTAATTTGCCGGAACGGGCATACTGACAGGCAACAAAGTACCAGGCACTCAGGCACCAATAAAGTGGGTATACCGCTTTATTGGTGCCAAACCTGGACTCCACTCACCGGGCTTAACGCCGTTTAGCTCACATGACGCCAGCGTTAATAAGTTATGCACTTTTTTTGTGCGCTATGCGTTATATTGGTGCGCTGCGCCAGCCTCCAGTGTTAATTAGCCTGAACGGGCATACTAACAGGTAACAAAGCTCCTGAGGCTCAGGCTCCAGTGAATCAGGCATAACGCTTTATTGGTGGTGTAAAACCTGGATGTCATTCGCCTGGCTTAACGGCGTTTATCTCGCGTAATACCCGCCCTGACTACTTCTGCACTATTTTTGTGCATTGCGCACTATTAAGGTGCGATCAGGTTGCTGTTTGCAAATACCCTGTCGTTTATCCGTCGCCCACTTGTCTTATCCTGGCCGAATTAACCGGCCAGGTTTGCAAATTTCATTATTCATTTACCTTGCGACACCTTAATTATAAAAAGACACATTTATTTACCCATAGATACTCTGGCTGGCATACAACCTGCTTTTGAAGTCCTGTCACACAACACATCACATCAACAAAACGTTCAGATAGCCGGGCCAGTGAGTGCCGGAACTGAAAATAAGAGGTAGGTCAGATGGTGAAACATGGGCTGAAAAAAGGGTTGGGATTAGTTGATCTCACTCTGCTGGGAATAGGGTCAATGATTGGCTCTGGGTGGCTTTATGCTGCACTCACCAGTGCAGGATATGCCGGTGCACAGACAGGCTGGGCATGGATCCTGGGTGCCATAATTGTATTATTAATCGGACTGGTTTTTGCTGAATTATCATCGGCGTTACCACGCGCCGGGGGATTTGTTCGTTACCCTAACTACTCACATGGTAATGTAGTTGGTTTTGTCATTGGTGTGAGTTCATTACTTGCTTATACCAGTACGGCAGGGGTGGAAGTAGAAGCGGTACGCCAGTATGCCGTTTACTGGTGGCCTGCACTGGGTCATACGGATGGCAGCCCGACAGCGGCAGGTTTTGCGGTCCAGATTGGCTTGTTGTTAGTCTTTTTCTTGCTGAACTACTGGAGTGTGAAAGTCTTTGGCCGGGTTAATACCATTGTTACCGCTTTCAAATTTATTGTGCCATTGCTGACAATTGTTACTCTGTTCATGTATTTCCACGGCGCCAACCTGGATGTGCCACCGCCACCGCCTGGTGGTGCTCACGGCATTTTCTCCTCACTGACCGGAGCCGGGATTGTTTTTGCATACCTGGGGTTCCGCCAGGCAGTGGATTTCGCCAGTGAAGCAAAGAACCCGCAACGCGATGTTCCGCTGTCTATCATGATTGCAATTGGGTTAAGTTTCGTTATCTATTTGCTGCTGCAATATGCTTTCCTGGGGGCAGTACCATCTGAAGCGCTGAGTGCGCACGGTTGGGATGGACTGAAACAGGTTCTGCAATCACCTTATGCTGATCTGGCTCGCAGCCTTGGCATTACCTGGTTGATTAACCTTATCCTGGTGGATGCGGTTATCTCTCCTGCAGGCACAGGCAACATCTACCTTGCTGGCGCAAGCCGCGTATTATTTGCCTGGGCGCGTAATGGCCATTTATTTAAAGTGTTTGGCAAAATAGACGAAAAATCAGGTGTGCCGCGCGGTGCTTTATGGCTGTCTCTGGTACTGGCTATTGCATGGACTTTGCCCTCTGAATTCCAGGTCTGGGGTGGGTTGATTGGCGCAGTGACTTCCGCAACGGTCTTTACTTATCTGCCAGGTCCGATTTCTGCCGGGGCTTTCCGTCGCCATTTGCCTCATTTACACCGTCCTTTCCGCCTGCCGCTGTTTAATCTGTTGAGCCCGCTGGCTTTTGTTGCCAGTACCATGTTGGTTTACTGGAGTGGCTGGTCGGTTAACATCATTCTGCTGCCTATTTTGATTGTTGCCTGGGCTTTGTACGCACTGTTTGCAAGGAAAGGAAAACATCATCAGCGTGATGTGGGGTGTGCATGGTGGTTATTGGCCTATTACATTGCCATGATGGTTATTTCCGGGCTTGGCACGTTTGGCGGCTCTGGGGTCATCAGCTCACCCTGGGATATGTTCCTGTCAGTCGTTATCAGCCTGGTGTGCTACTACTGGGGTGTCAGCGCCAGTCTGACAATACCAGAAATTACTGAAGAACAAGATGAAACGCTGGTGGCTGAGCACATGAATCAAGAAGGTTACGCTCAGTAATGCCCTAAATTGATAGCTTGAACCATTCAACGGCTGCTGTCGTTATCCCGCCTGGGTGAAAAATAATACCCAGGCGGGACTTTCATTATATTTCTGCCTGAATTGTCTGCGCCAGACACGTTGTCGCCCGGTGGCTCAGTGTTTACTCCACTAAGTTACTCAGTACCTTTTCAGCATTATTAGATATGAAACTGACGCAGGACTGCAGGGTATCCCTCTCTTTTTCGCAAGAGGCAACATAGAAACGCCCGGTAGATTTTTCAAATACGCCAGGGTCGGCCTGAAAGAAAAATACGCCGGATTCACGACACGGGAGCTCACTGGAAGCAACTAACTGGCTTGCCAGAGTAATGGTATTGGGATGCCCTTCATTAGGGTGCGGCGGCAGGCTGTAAAGTTCACAATGGCCAATAACACCAACCCGCTTTGCTTCATACACAGAGGATGAACCGGTTAAATGGAGCAGGGTGACCAGCCCGCCTGCAATTAGCAGTACCAGCAGTGCCAGCACAACGGTATATGGTGAGCAGCTGCGTTGATACCATGCGCATCCTTTTTTGGGGGGCTCCGGTAACGTTGTGGCAACTCGTTGGGCAGGATATGCCGGGGGCTGTATTGGTTCCTGTACCATGAACCTTGCCTGGAGATCTTCCTTACTTGATGGCGGTGGAGCGGGAGGGAGGCGGGTAACGTTAATTTCCCGGGAAAACATAAAACCCAGTCGCGGCACTGTCTTGATAATTTCGCCTTCAAGACCAAATGCGCCCAGTGACCGACGAATGGTAGAGATGTACTGGTTCAGACTATTGTTTGAGCCTTCCAGACCATGGCGCGTCCAGACATGGTAAATAATGTCGTCACGCATTAATAACTCACCCTGGCGTTCGAGCAAAAGCCATAGCAGACGGCTGGCTGTAGTAGTCAGAACCGTGTTACTTTCATTGGGTGTGCTCCACCAGATAGCGCCATCATCCGGGCGGAAATACAGCACTTTATCAATTAGATAAATCATCAGACATCCTTTTTGATGAAATAATTCAGGTGTAACAGTTATCTTGTGCTCTCATGCATTACAGCAATATGTATTGACTGCCATACACTCTGTTTGATGACTGAATGAGATGAATGCAGCGCGTTATTCCTCTGCCTGCTGTTGCCACTATCCTGCCTGTTCCCTTGTACTGAGTTAATCACTCAACTAATCATTACATTGAAATTACGGCAGTTATTGTAGTTTTTTATAATGTTGTGTCATGCCGTTTATAACGTGAAAATTCTTATAATTAATGTGGGATTTTGAAATAAGCGGGTAACTTACACCAAAAGTAATGCTGAAGAGTAAGTGGAGTTTAACATTGCGTATTATATGGGTATAGCGAAGGAATAGTCAGGGAAAACAGCATAAACAGGGAGAGAAAAATAGCTGGCTTATTCTAACGCAAATTGTTTTCTATCAATGCATTACATGAGTATGATGCCGAATACCATGGGCAGGTTTCCCTGCGCAAATAAGCCAGCCTGCTTGCTATGTAAAATAAAATCAAGATAACCAGACGTATAATTACGCCCTATGTGACAGATTATACCGTTATAGTTTGAGGGCAATAGCTAAATTAGATGATATTTTTGCCCTTATTTATGTGATGAAGAGTCTTTTATATGTCAATAAAGTGATATTTTAAGGTTAATAAATGAGAGCTTTATCACTGTAAATTGCTTATGTATTGAAATTAAGTTCGCTTTTAGCAGACAGTATGGTTCCATACATCATCTTTGCCTGAACCAGAGCGCTCAGCACCCCAGGCACCAATAAAGCAAAATGCACACTACCCAACAACAAAACAAGTGAACATCTGTCCCTGGCCTGGCAGACTCTCTTGTGTATCGGCGGGTAGATATGCTTTGTTTTATCTCTGCCGGTAGCGGATGTTTGCCTGATAACCTGTGGGCATGCTCACATGAGGCGAGTGATTTCGGTATTTTTGGAGAACTGACTGTAAAAATATCTCGGCGAGTGGTGATAGGTTGGGATGCTTATTTTTCATATAGGATATTTCTTATCCGTTGGGGGATTTTTAGTGTATTACGTTTAGTTGATGTAACTATGTGAAGTAACGCAATTAAAACCAGAAAATAAATGGGGTTTTGCCTGGCGTTATTTTTGTTGATTAGATATGAGGCTTTTAGCCACAATAGCTGTGCTAATTTCTGGCCATAGGCAAGCACGTATTCCCGGTCCGGCGGTGCGCTGTTTTTACTCTGGTATGTTTACCCGGCTTAATATGAGCCCTGGACTGTGTTTATCTGAGATGTTTGTATGATGGTTGTCCACTATAATCCTGTTCTTGTGGCTATTTCTTTCCTGGTTGCTGTCGTTGCTTCTTACACTGCTCTGGATATGGCGGGCAGAGTCATGGAAGTAAAAAACCGGGCAGCCTGTTGGTGGCTGGCTGGCGGTGGAACAGCAATGGGAATTGGTATATGGGCTATGCATTTTATTGGCATGCTGGCGATGGTTATGCCGGTTAAGCTTGCTTACAACCTGCCGCTGACACTACTTTCTTTACTGATGGGCATTGCGGCATCGCTCTTTGCTTTGCGCATGGTGTGCCACGCTGTGTTGCCACTACGCCGGTTAATCACGGGCAGTATCTCCATGGGGAGTGGCATTGCTGCCATGCACTACACCGGCATGATGGCTGTTGAGATTTTCCCCGCCATCACCTGGGACCCATACTGGGTTGCGGCCTCTTTTATGGTCGCTTTTATCGCGGCAGGCTGTGCCCTGTATTTAACTTTCCATTTGCGCCAGCGCCGCCGGTCTGTTCATGCGTACCGGGTTATTGCCGCCTGTATTATGGGAGGGGGCATTGCCGGGATGCATTATACCGGAATGATGGCGGCCTGTTTCCCGGCGCATGCTCATGGTGCCCATGGGCTTAACCGTAACTGGATGGCTCTGCTGGTTACCCTGGTCAGCCTGACAATTCTGGGTATTGCTCTGTTGACTTCAGTGCTGGATGCGCGCCTGCATACTAAAACCAGCGAACTGGTTAATTTGTTAGCCCGTGCGAATGCGGAACTGGAGAAGCGTGCGCATTACGACTGGTTAACCGGGCTACCTAACCGGGGCTGGCTGGAACAACAACTGGCTGCCGCACTGGATGAAGCGCGCAGTGAAAACAGGCGTTTTGCGTTGATGTTCCTTGATTTGGATGATTTTAAGCAGGTTAACGACCGCTTAGGTCACCAGTCCGGGGATCTCTTGCTGGTGGATGTCGTGGCAAGAATGAAGCGAGTGCTGATGGACCGTGGCATTCTTGCCCGGCTTGGTGGCGATGAGTTTGTGCTTTTCATGCCAGTAACACGGGCAATGGATGCCGCAACGCTCGCCAAACAATTGGTGGACAATGTGGCTACGCCTTATAGTGTCGCGCAGCAATCTGCACGGGTGAGTTTGAGCGTGGGTATTGCCCTTTATCCGGAAGATGGTCGCGATGTGCGTGAGTTAATGTTTAATGCCGACACCGCCATGTATTACACCAAGCAGCATGGGCGTAATAACTTTCATTTTTACCAGGCTGGCATGGGCGAAAGCCAAATCCAGGAAAACCAGCTGGTTTCGGCAATGCATCAGGCACTCAGAAATCAGGAGTTTTGCCTCTATTACCAACCTAAATTTAGTGCTCCCACTGGCGCTATTATTGGTTTTGAAGCATTAATTCGCTGGCAACACCCGGAAAAAGGCCTGCTGGCACCAGACAGCTTTCTGCCTTGCGCGGAGAAGTACGGCCTGATCATTGCTGTGGGAAGCTGGGTGCTGGATGAAGCCTGCCGCCAGTTAGCACAATGGCACGCGCAAGGCGCCACTCACTGGTCGGTGGCCGTGAATTTATCTGCCCTGCAACTGGCACAGCCTGGGCTGGTAGCGCAAGTGCTGGCCTGCCTCGAAAAATACCAACTACCACCGGATGTGTTGACACTTGAGATAACGGAAACCTCCGCCATCAATAACCCGCAAGAAAGCGCTTCCCGCCTTGCACAGTTGAAGGCGCGCGGTGTGAAAATCTCTATTGATGATTTCGGAACCGGCTATGCGAATTTGCTCTACCTGAAAGCCCTGCCAGCCAGTGAACTGAAAATTGATCGTGCTTTTATTATAGATACTGACCCAGGCTCGCAAAACACGGCAATTGTTGCTTTGATAATTGATCTTGCCCGCTCACTTAAACTCAATGTAGTGGCAGAAGGCGTAGAGACCGAGGCCCAAAAGGACTTTTTTACCGGGCTGGGGTGTGATGTACTGCAAGGATATTTATTAGGGAAACCGCTACCGGCGCAATCAGTCATTCCTTTTTTCTGGGAGCGGTAATCACACCAGACATCACATACTGTGATTATTGGAGTTAGCATGGTGCCTTATCTGGAAACACAACGTTTGCTGTTACGCCCTCTTAACCTGAGTGATGCCCCGCAGATACAGGCGACTTTCCCGCGTTGGGAGATTGTCCGTTATCTGGTGGCAACGGTTCCCTGGCCATATCCGGCTGATGGCGCGCAAAAATTCCTCTCGGGAGTTGCGCTACCTGCAATAGAAGAGCAACGAGCCTGGATATGGTCGTTACGTTTAAAAGCGGCACCAGATACGTTGATTGGTATTATCGGTCTTTATGACCAGAAAGATAACCACCGTGGTTTTTGGCTGGCTCCTGAATATCAATATCAGGGGTTGATGGCGGAAGCATGCGAGTGTGTCAATACATACTGGTTCAGGGAACTTAACCGCCCGGTATTGCGGGTTGAAAAGGCTGAGCTCAATACGCGTTCAGCGGTTATTTCTGAAGCCCAGCATATGCGCAAGATAAAATCGTTCAATAGAAATTATGTCTGTGGCACGCTTGAAACAGCATTATGGGAATTAACCCGTGAAGAGTGGCTGTTTTACCACCCACAGTAACTAACAGATTTAGCCTGCCTGTTATATTTCGCATGCAATGGGTGTTAATAAGAAAATTAATACCTGCAAGCGAACTTCCGATTCACTGGCAGTGAAATGGTTCCTTTCTGCTGCCGATGTCTAAATGCCATGGCCAGTATTCATATTGCAAAAGATCCAGGATGTTCATAATGTTGGTGAGATGTTTTGTATTTAATGTTTTTGGTTGCTGTATTGTTAAAATCAAACATTAAAATGCATTAAAAATGCTACATGCATCACATAAATAACTCTTTTAAGATTTATTCCGTGCGCTATTTTTTCGGAATTTTCTATTTTGTGGTTCGTTTGCATTAAGTTTTTAAGGTGTTTTATTCTGTTTTATTTATATTAATTGGTTTTAAACAATTAAAATTCTCAATTTAAAGGTGTTTAATTTTACATTTAGTCGTGTGAGTGGTTTTATATGCCTGAGTGATATCACATGTCCTTCTGCCAGTGTGGGGAAGAAAAGTAAAAGTAAACGCTTCAGAGCGCAAAGCCTGGTTCCTGAATAGTGTGCATGACTGAAGCCCGTTTATTGTCTGCGTTATTAACAAGACTAAGACTTAAAGGGTCTATTATGAACAATCAAATTCATATTGATGGTGAAAACTATTTTATTACACTGGCTATAAAAAAAGTGCTGGATGATGTTGTCAGAAAGAGCCGGTTAAATATCGCTCACCTCCGTATGGTTGTTGTGGTTGATGCCACACCATTTCTGGAACTACAGCGTTTCCAAAAATTGGATCTTGAAGACTGGGATCTGATTTTTTGTTCAAGCTATTTTTACAATATTGTTAGTGAGTTTTCCCCAGAGCGGTTAAATCAATTTGTTTGTGTCGATAATAATATCACTCAGTTACGTAATGATTTGGCAGTACAGCTCAAAGAGATACACCAAACAACGAGTAACCTGAATTTGGAAGATGAGCAAAACCCACAGAAGCCATTGTTTACTCCTTGTGAACAGACTTTTATTAATGACTATTTTTCTTGCATGCGCGCAAAACAAATTGCCCGGATCACAGGTAATAATGTGAAGTCTGTTTCGAATAAGAAACGCAATATCATGAATAAAATTCACTGCACGAAGAACAGTGATTTTTATATCACTTTGTATTTCCTTAATATGCTGCATAAAGTTGAACTGGCGTTGCACGAACCGCAAAGCAAAGCGCGCACCACCGTTGCATGGCAACGGGTTTCCGGGCAGGAGGCGACGGTATTTCAGTATGCGCACTAGTGATGAGTTAAGGGAGCTTTGCTGAAATTAGCCACCGGCCTGGGGAACCAGTGACTGCAGCGTTTGGTCACCATGCCGGGAAAACCGGTAGTGTTGCTGGCCTGGAGTGGTATAAAAGGAATGGTATCAAAGGAGTGGTATAAAAATAGTCAAACTATGTCGCTGTATAACCGCATGGTTGTACAACGGCATAGTTGCAGAACTATGCTATGCTTTGCCCATCCTGGTGACAGGAAGCACACGGACACTAAAGGCGGCCTTAACCTTATCCCATATGAATTATCTTATCGCTAATACTGTCATTTATGACACGGAAAATGGCGTCATCCAGATGCAAGATGCGCAACATCAGGATGAAGCAAAAACACTGACTCCTACCGCTAATCGTATTCTTGCTTTATTACTGTCTGCTCCGGGGGAGGTTTTTAAACGTGAAGACATTCTCGATAAGGTTTGGGAGTCTCAGGGGCATGCTGGTTCAAACAGTTCCCTTAATCAGTACATCAGTATTTTGCGCAAGACACTGTCTGCGTGGATAGATGACGATGACATTATTATTTCCGTGCCGCGTGTTGGCTTCTACTTTAATTCCGCCATTTCGGTAGTCCCCTGGGTGCAAGCCGCAGACGAACAACCTGACGGAGCCACCAACGAAACGCAACCAGGCGTAACCCCTTCCCACCCTTCTGAGCGTTTGCCGCTTATTCCTCTGGTCGTAAATTTAGTCCTGATTGCGGCTATTTTGCTGGTGAGTACCCTGGCGGTAAAAAATTACCGGGAAGTGCATGTCTCACCACTGTACAGCAAGGTTTACCCGCAAGGGAAACTGGGGTTATGCCAGTTGAACGCCTGGCAGAAGTTATCTCCGGAGATGAGAAAAAACACGCTGGAAATCCTTAATATTGCGGCTCCAGAACTGAAAGAAAAATGCCTCAGTGAACCGGCTGTGGTTTATTTCCAGATTCAAAATCAGGTTTATTTAGGCCGGGCAGGGCGCATATTTATTGCTACCTGCTCACAGGAAAAAGGGCTGAACAACCTGCTGTATTGCGACAGCACCTATAAATATAACTGGAGACGGAAATGATGGTGTCGCGGATTCTGGCAGGGGTGCTGGTGGTGGCAATGTGCGCACTGGCGGTTGTTAAAATCACCAGTACGGCAGACCCGGTACAACTTAATTGCGAAGCCAGCCTGCATTATGAGGACGCAGCTTCCGCTGTGCCGCTTGCTTACGACGGCACTATTACCTTTCATGCCTCCGGGAAAAAGACCGGGCAGTTCATGTTATCGGGTAACGTTCGCTACCAGAATCAGCTCTATTCATTGTCCCGCATGGCTTTGTTCGACTACGACAATATTGAGCTGAACCAGTACCGCTTAAAAGTGACCAGCATGGAGCGCATGGGGCATGATGACCTTCCTGATGATATTTTCCCACTGGTGTTTAAGCGCCTGAGCCTTGGCAATTCGCTGGTGTTGTATATTAATCCGGTGAATGCCCAGTCGCTGGTTATCGGTAATGTGGTGTCGCCAATTGCACTCTGTATGCACCAGGCAAAATAACGCCGGGTTCACTGTGCCTGACTGTGCGGCACCGGGGTGACGCGCCCGGCGCCTGCCGTTATTTACTCAATCATTTCTTTGGTTATCCCCAGCCGCTTCATCCGGGAAAGCAGTGTGGTGCGTTTAATACCCAGGCGTTGTGCGGCGCCTCGCGGCCCGGCGACCACCCCATTAGTTTCTTTCAGAACGCGCAGAATTTGCTGGCTTTCATCTTCCCCCTGTAAGGGGATGTCGGTATCTTCCGGCGGTTCAAAACTGGCCCGGTCATTCCGCGTAACCTGCTCTGGTAAAGAGAGTTGCAGCACACTGCCGTGGGTCAGTAATACAGCACGTTCAATCACATTTTCCAGTTCACGCACGTTACCTGGCCAGTCCATACGGCTTAGGGTACGCAGTGTCTCCGCCGGAATACTGTCAATGCTGCGCCCCATACGGCGCGCTATCTTGAAGGTAAAGGCTTTAACCAGTAATGGAATATCTTCACGGCGTTCACGCAGAGGAGGTAACTGGATGGGGAAAACATTCAGCCGGTAGTAGAGGTCGCTACGAAACTCCCGGTCGGCGACCATCTGTTTCAAATCCCGGTTAGTTGCGGCTATCAGCCTTACATCAGCGTTGATAATTTTATTACTGCCCAGGCGTTCAAACTCTTTTTCTTGTAATACGCGCAATAACTTGGGCTGCAATTCCAGTGGCATATCGCCCACTTCGTCTAAAAAGAGCGAGCTTTTATCTGCCAGTTCAAAACGGCCAATACGCTGGGTGCTGGCACCGGTAAAGGCGCCACGTTCATGGCCGAACAGGTCACTTTCCAGTAAACCAGCGGGCATGGCAGCACAGTTGATTTTTACCATGCGCCGGTTATTGCGCCCACTCAGGTTATGGATGGCGCGGGCAATCAGTTCCTTGCCAGTACCGGTTTCCCCAAGGATAAGCACGGTACTGTCGCTTTGCGCGACCATTTCCACCTGTTTCATAACCGATGACATGACATCACTGCGGCCAATAATTTCACCAAACTCACTGGACACATTATTAATTTGTTCGGTCAGCGCCAGGTTTTCATCCACCAGTTTTTCTTTCAGGCGGTGAATTTCCTGGTAAGCCAGCGCATTATCCACGGCAATCGCAATACGCTCGGCAATCTGGCGTAATAATTTGATATTACTGGCAGTAAATACCTTCTCTTCACACTGAGCCAGTTTCAGTACGCCAACAATATTTTGCCCAAACATCAGTGGCAACAGACACAGTGTCTGGATCTGATTGCCCCACATTTCAAACAGCATACGTTCATAAGGCGCGTGTTCATCGCGCTGGTTCAGGTTAACCAGCAGCATTTCGCGGCTTTTAAACACCCGTTCAGATAAGGTGCCAGCTTCATCCACTTCACTTTGGTCATGCACCGGGGCGGCTTTGTCCACATAATGAGCAGACCAAATGCTGACTTTGCCTTTACGCGAGTTGCGCAGCACCACACTGATGGAATCAATATTAAAGTAGTGATGGATCTCTTTTGCCGCTTCACTGACCAGTTCATCGAGATGCAGTTTTGATAAGACGGCATTAGTAATGGCAACCAGAATGCGGAAATCGTCCCTTTCCCGGCACAATATCTGGTATTCGTAACTGGATGTCAGGCGATGCTGAATTTGCTCCGCGGCCACACCGGCCACCTGGGTAAAGATTTGCAGGCGGGCAAACTCTTTCTCACTCCAGTTCTCCGGGTTCTGGCGAATAAATTCGCAGCCACCGAAAATATGGCCTTCGGCTGCGAGGGGTAACAGGCCGTAGTGCCCAAAAGCGCGATACAACGGCATTTGCGCCAGTTGCGGCCAGGTGTCTTTAAATTCATCGTACTGGCAGTGCAGTGCTTCCGGGCGTGACAATATCCGGCGCAGCGGGCCGTTTGCCAGCGCAGTTTCATCTTCATATTCCAGTTGCGAGCCTTTGCCATCGGTGCCATAAAAACTGGCACGTTGATGATGGGACTGCCACAGCAGAATATTCGCCTGGTCTGCCAGCCCGGCCTGGCGAACCAGGCGGGTAAGTGCTTCAGAAAGCGCGCATAAATCAGCTTGTTGCAATAAAGTCCGGGTGATATCGAACAGCCCCTGCTGCCCGAGATCGCTCATCGGTGTATATGACATAGTGCCCATCCAGTCAGGCGCGCCTGATGGCGCACCTTGTTATTATTTTCATGTGAGACTTTAGTACATCTTAACGAATGGCAAAAAAGAAACGCCAAAAACGCATGCCATCAACAAATGCGCGGTAATGGCTCCGCGTGAGGAAGGTCCAGGGTGCGTTTTACCCCGTATAAACCGGTCACCCGCACACCTTTGCGTTCGACTACCTCGCCAATCATGGCCGCTTCTGCACCCAGGGGGTGAGCACGAAGTTGTGCCAGCACACCTTCGGCTTTGTCGCGAGCCACAACCATAACCAGTTTACCTTCATTGGCAAAATTCAGTGCGTCCAGCCCCAGTAATTCACACACACCGCGCACCGCCGGGTGTAAAGGCAGGCTGGCTTCATTGATTTCCATACCACAGGCACTGACTGCCGCATACTCATGCAGAACGGCGTTAACACCACCGCGTGTGGCATCGCGCATGGCTTTAATGCCTTCCAGACCAGTCACTGACTGAATCAGTGGGGTTAACACGGCACAGTCGCTGCGTAACTCGCCATCCAGCCCAAGGGATTCACGCAGGTTAAGAATGGTTGCGCCATGGTCGCCCAGTGTGCCACTGACCAGGATAATATCGCCCGGCGCAACCTGGTTTGCGCCCCAGTTCAGGTGACAGGGCACAGCGCCGATACCGGCGGTATTGATAAACAGCTTATCTGCGGCACCGCGCGGCACCACTTTGGTATCCCCGGTGACCACGGCAATACCGGCATCCCGGGCTGTTTGCGCCATACTGGTGACAACCTGTTCCAGGGTGTCATAAGCCAGGCCTTCTTCCAGAATGAACCCGCAGGAAATCCAGCGTGGAACCGCGCCACTGACGGAAACATCATTGGCGGTACCACAAACGGCCAGTTTGCCAATATCCCCACCGGGAAAGAACAAGGGGTCGATGACGTAGCTGTCAGTGGAAAATGCCAGGTGGTCGCCGCTTTTGGTTAATACATCCAGCGGCAAGCGCGCCTGATCTTCCTGGGTTGCCAGCCAGGGGTTGTCGAAGGCGCGCATAAACAGCCGGGCGATAAGTTGCTGCATTGCCTGCCCACCACTGCCGTGGGCGAGGGTAACGGTTTTCATGCCACTGGTTCCTCTGCTCGATATTGATACCAGGCAGCACAGGCACCTTCTGAAGACACCATCAGCGCACCAAACGCGCTTTGTGGGTTGCAGGTTTTTCCAAACAATGGGCACTGGTGCGGTTTACACCGGCCGGTAAGCACATCGCCACACCTGGCCCGTGGGTCGTCATTGACTGACTGGCGCACCGGGTTAAAGTGTTGTTCGGCGTCAAAACACTGGTATTCCGGGGTTAAATGCACTCCGGATGCGTCAATCACGCCCAGACCACGCCACTCACTGTCGCCATTCACCACAAACACATCGGCAATTGCCTGTTGTGCCAGCTTGTTGCCTTCATCAGGTACCACGCGGCTGTACTGGTTTTCCACGCATGCGTGATTCGCTATTTTCTGCTCAACCAGCATGGTTACGCCTTGCAGTAGATCAAGGGGTTCGAAACCAGCAACCACTAAAGGGCGATTAAATTGTTGCGAAATGAAACTATAAGCCTGGGTACCGATAACCATACTGACATGACCGGGAGCCAGAAACGCATCTATCTGGTTATCTGGCTGCTCCAGTAATTTTTGCAGCGTGGGGATCAGGGTAATGTGCTGGCAGAAAAAGTAAAAATTATTGATGTTTTTCGCTTTTGCCTGGCGCAGGGTGATAGCAGTAGCTGGCATGGTGGTTTCAAAACCCAGCCCGAAGAACACCACTTTATGGTCCGGGTTTTGCTGAGCCAGTTTCAGCGCATCCATAGGCGAATAGACAATACGGATATCCGCGCCTGCCGTTTTGGCATCCAGCAGAGAACCATTGCGGCCAGGTACACGGATGGCATCGCCAAAAGTACAAAAAATAACCCCCGGTCGGCGGGCAATATCAATACAGGTGTCAATGCGCCCCATTGGCAGCACACACACCGGGCAGCCGGGGCCATGAATAAATTCAATATTGGGTGGTAACAACTGATCCAGGCCAAATTTGAAAATGGCGTGGGTGTGGCCGCCACACACTTCCATGATACGCAGTGGATGTTCTGGCGTGGCGCCCAGCAGCGGAGCCCGCTGGGCGAGGTGTGCCAGAAGTTTACGGACCTGTTCGGGGTCGCGATACTCATCGACCAGATGCATATTAACGCGCCTCCCCATACAGCAGAGCACCCACATCGGGCTCAACGTCAAACATGTTTTGTAAGGCTTCCAGAGTATCCCGGGCTTCCTGCTCATCGATGACACTCATGGCAAAACCAACATGCACCAGTACCCATTGACCCAGGCGCGGCTGACCCTGTTCATCGTGCTGCCCAACCAGACTTAAATCAACATCGCGCTGGATACCACAGACATCGACTTTTGCCTGGTTGTCATCCAACAGGGCACTGATTTGCCCGGGAATGCCTATACACATTGTTGTGCCTCCAGCCAGTTAAGCCAGGTCTCCATGCCGTCGCCTTTGGTGGCGGACAGCGAAATGATTTCAATCGCCGGGTTAACTTCACGGGCGTAAGCGAGGCATTTTTCTACGTCAAAATCCAGGTATGGCAGTAAATCGACTTTATTGAGGATCATCAGCGAGGCGGCGGCGAACATGTGCGGGTATTTCAGTGGTTTGTCTTCACCTTCAGTGACAGACAGCACGGCCACTTTATGGCGTTCACCTAAATCAAAGCTTGCCGGGCAAACCAGATTACCCACGTTTTCAATAAACAGAATGCCGTGGTTGTTCAGCGGCAGGCGGTGCATGGCATCGTGAATCATTTGCGCATCAAGATGGCAGCCTTTACCGGTGTTCACCTGGATTGCCGGTGTGCCGGTTTCACGGATACGTGCGGCATCGTTGACAGTTTGTTGGTCGCCTTCGATAACCGCACACGGCACGCGTCCTTGCAGGCGTTTTAGGGTTTCTGTCAGCAGGGTTGTTTTACCAGAACCGGGGCTGGAGACCAGGTTGAGCACTAACTGTTGTTGTTTGGCAAACCAGGCGCGGTTCTGGCGAGCCAGTTGGTTGTTTTTGTCCAGAACATCAATTTCAACCTCCAGCATACGGCGCTGGCTTTGGCCTGGCGCATGGCTACCGGCTTCACCGTGCCCATAATGCAGGTCGCCGCCTGTCAGTTCATCTGGCGTGAAGTGTGCGGTTTCCGGCACCAGCCCGGTGATACTCAGTTTATGAGCAACAGCGGCCGACGCCGCGAAAGGCGCACTACGGAAAGGTGAGTGGGGATTATGCTCATCGCCTTCGATATAACGGTTGCCTTCACCGCAACCACAAGTGGTACACATACAGCACTCCTACTCGATTTCCAGGCGCATTATCTGCATACCGTCGTCGGCCACTATCTGGAGCTCATCGCTCTGGCACTGTGGGCAACGGCGCACGCGCTGGGTTAATAACGTGACATATTGCTGGCACTGTGGGCACCAGCACTCAGCCTGTTGTTCTTCTATATGCAGGGCACAACCTTCTGCCAGCGTGCCGCGGCACACCAGTTCGAAACAGAAAGTCAGTGCGCTGGTTTCCACGCAGGAGAACGCGCCAATCTTCAGCCAGACAGCGGTAATACGTTGTGCGTTATTCTGGCGAGCCTGCTGCTCCATTAGTTCGACAGCGCGCTGGCAGAGCGTAATTTCGTGCATAACTGCTCCTCGTGAATCACCCTGCGCACCAAATGCAATAAAAGTGCCATGTTTTATTTTTTGCCAGGTAAAGAAGTGTCGTCAGCGATGACGAAGGTGACGAAAATGACATGTCAAAAGTCAGGTTATTAAGGTGTTTTTAAAATAAAAACATGAAAAACAATATGTTAAAAATTGGCACGTTATGTGCTTATGGAGGGAACTTCCATTAAAAGAGTAACGCAACATGACCATTTGGGAACTGAGCGAAAAAGCTGAATACATTGCCGACCGGCATCGCCAGCTACAGGATCAGTGGCATACCTACTGCAATACCCTGATTCAGGCCGTCACGTTATCAAAAGCACACCTGTACCACGCCGTGGGATGCAGCCCCGACGAGGACCTCTGCTTTGTGTTATTTGACCACTTCATTGTGCACATTGAGCCAGCTACGGGCTTTAACTGCCACACCATCGAATATGCCTTAAGCACCCGTGATGATAACACCCGACTGCTGATTGGTACGGCTGAACTAAACAATGCCGGGCAGATAGATAACACCGTGAATATCCGCGACCGCCAGCAGGTTCTGGACCACTACCTTGGCAAGATTGGCAGTGTCTACGACAGCCTGTATCAGGCCGTACATGATGATACGCCACTGAATATGAGTGAGCTTAAACAAGAACTGGCCCGCCACGCACTGGCCTGAGCCTTAACCTGTGTCGATATCTGTCGAAATTGACAGTTTGCGGCATGTTTTCGTCAAAAATGACCATCGACCCGAGGACATACCCGGTGAATCGTTTTGTTATCGCCGACTCAAGGCTGTGCATAGGTTGCCATACCTGTGAAGCGGCCTGTTCTGAAACGCATCGTCAGCAGGGGCTGCAATCGCTGCCGCGTCTGAAAGTCATGCGCAATAAAAATGAATCCGCGCCGCAGTTATGTCACCACTGTGAAGACGCGCCGTGCGCGACCGTGTGCCCGGTCAACGCGATTAAACGTGTTGATGGCGCAGTGCAGCTCAATGAAAGTTTGTGTGTGAGCTGCAAGCTCTGCGGCATCGCCTGCCCATTTGGCGCTATTGAGTTCTCCGGCAGCCGCCCGCTGGATATTCCCGCCAACGTCAATACACCCAAAGCGCCGCCGGCTCCGCCCGCTCCGGCCAAAGTCAGCAGCATGCTGGACTGGGTGCCAGGTATTCGGGCGGTGGCTGTGAAATGTGATTTATGCCAGTTCGATGAACAGGGCCCGGCCTGTGTACGTACCTGCCCGACCAAAGCACTGCGTGTTGTGGATAACGCTGATCTGGCGCTGGCCAGCAAACGTAAGCGTGCGCTGACAGTGAATGCCAGTCTGGGGGATTTGTCTTTATTCAATACCGGGACGGAGGCGACTAAATGAATGCGTTGTCGTTGATGGACGGCGCGGTGCTCGGTTTTATCATTACCGCAGTACTGGCGCTTGTCTTTGCCTTTTCCCGCACACTGAGTGGCTTACTGGCCGGGGTGTGTGGCGCTGTCAGCAGCCTGATGGCTATCCTGGCGGCGGGTGCCGTGCTGACCGGAGCTGCGCCTCAGGCTGCCAGCCCGTTCAGCTTTATGCATATGACGTTTCAGTTAACCGCATTGAGCAGTATCTGGCTGATTGCGTTGTGTATCCCGTCACTGTTTGTCAGTGTATTCAACATTGCCTGGCACCGGCATACAGATGTCCGTTGCAATGGCTTCTTATTGAATTTGCTGATGGCCGCAGCCGTACTGGCGGTAACCGCCACGAATTTCGCCATGCTGATTGTGATGGCTGAAATTATGGCGTTGTGCGCGGTGTTTCTTACCGGGTGCAGCCAGTCTGGCAAATTGTGGTTCTTGCTGGGCCGCCTGGGTACGGTATTGCTGGCGGTGTGCGCATGGCTTCTCCGGGCGCGTTACGGCACTCTGGATTTTGTCGACTTACAGCCCGCAGTCAGTGCCTTCCCGTTAACACCTGCCATCTGGATCCTCGGCTTGCTGGGTTTTGGCCTGCTGGCTGGCATTATTCCCTTGCATGGTTGGGTACCGCAGGCCCATGCCAATGCTGCTGCGCCAGCAGCGGCGCTGTTCTCGGCTGTGGTGTTGAAAGTGGGCCTGTACGGCATTCTCACGTTGTCATTACTGGGTAGCCAGTTGCCGCTTTGGTGGGGCGTTGTGGTGCTGTTGCTGGGCATGTTAACCGCCTTTGTTGGCGGGTTGTACGCACTGATGGAGCACAACATTAACCGCCTGCTGGCTTACCACGCGCTGGAAAACATCGGCATTATTCTGCTGGGGCTTGGCGTTGGGCTGATTGGCTGTGCGCTGAATGACACCGTGCTGATTGCCCTTGGGCTGACTGGCGGTTTATATCACCTGATTAACCACAGCCTGTTTAAAACCACCTTATTCCTTGGCGCCGGGGCGGTATGGTTCCGCACGGGCTACCGCGATATTGAGAAACTTGGTGGTCTGGGTAAACGCATGCCGGCGATTTCTCTCGCCATGCTGGTGGGGCTGATGGCGATGGCGGCATTGCCTCCACTGAACGGCTTTGCCGGTGAATGGCTGATTTACCAGTCTTTCTTCCATTTGAGTAATGCACCGGTGTTTATTGGCCGCTTCTTTGGGCCGCTGATGGCAGTAGGCCTGGCAATCACCGGGGCGCTGGCGGTGATGTGTATGGCGAAAGTGTATGGCGTAACGTTCCTCGGCGCGCCACGTACCGCCGAGGCTGAACAGGCCCGCCATGCACCGGTATTGATGAACCTCAGTGTTATCGGGCTGGCATTGTGCTGCGTGGTGGCTGGTGTGGCGGCGCCCTGGCTGTTGCCATTACTGCAACAGGCTGTGCCATTACCGCTGGTTACCGCCCATACCACTGTTTCTCAACCCATGATGACACTGCTGCTGGTGGCCTGCCCATTCCTGCCTTTCCTGCTGATGTTGTTGCTCAAAGGTGACCGCCTGGCTGCCCGCAGTAAAGGCATGGCCTGGGTATGCGGCTACGACCACGAAAAATCAATGGTGATTACGGCGCATGGTTTTGCCATGCCAGTGAAAGGGGCGTTTGCACCGGTACTGAAACTGCGTACCTGGTTGAACCCGGTGCGTTTATTCCCGGGCTGGCAGAGTGAATGTGTGGCGGGGGTATTCCGTCGCCTGGCCTTAATCGAACTGGCTGTATTGCTGGTTGTTGTCATTACCCGAGGAGTCTGAAGATGAATACTGTGTTACTGGCCTGTATTCAGGCGCTGGTGCTGTTTGCACTGGCTCCCCTGATTACTGGTGTGACGCGCGTTGCCCGTGCCCGGCTGCATAACCGCCGTGGGCCGGGTCTGCTCCAGGAATACCGAGATTTAGTCAAACTGCTGGGCCGCCAGAGCGTGGCACCTGCGGCATCTGGCTGGGTGTTCCGCCTGACACCTTTTGTGATGTGTGGGGTGTTGCTAACAATTGCCACCGCGTTGCCGGTGGTGACAAAGGCTTCTCCCCTTGCACCACTGGGTGACCTGATAACGCTTCTCTACCTGTTTGCCATTGTGCGCTTTTTCTTCGCTATCGCAGGTCTGGATACCGGCAGCCCGTTTACCGGTCTTGGGGCCAGCCGTGAAGCGATGCTCGGGGTGCTGGTTGAACCCATGTTGCTGTTGGGTTTGTGGGTGGCAGCGTTAGTGGCCGGTTCCACTAATGTGGGCAATATCGCATTGATTATTGCGCACTGGCCTGTTTCCCACAGTATTTCATTGGTTCTGGCACTGGTTGCCTGTGGCTTCGCCACATTCATTGAGATGGGCAAACTGCCGTTCGACCTGGCGGAAGCTGAACAGGAACTGCAGGAAGGGCCGCTGTCGGAATACAGCGGTGCCGGGTTTGCCGTCATGAAATGGGCAATCAGCCTGAAGCAACTGGTGGTGCTGCAACTGTTTCTGGGTGTGTTTATCCCCTGGGGGCAAATGACGCAGTTCTCCTGGTCTGGTCTGGCGCTGGCGGTGGTTATCGCGCTGGTCAAACTGGTGGTTGGCGTGCTGGTGATTGCTCTGTTTGAGAACAGCATGGCGCGACTGCGTTTTCTTGCCACCTCCCGGGTTACCTGGGCCGGGTTCGGCTTTGCCTTTTTAGCGTTCGTCTCCTTGTTGGTGGCGTGATTTAAGAGAGTGTATTCATGTCAGAAGAAAAAATCGGCCAGCAGTATATTGCTGCGCTACATCAGGCTTTCCCGGGCGTTATCCTGGAAGCTGCCTGGCAGACCAAAGACCAGATAACGTTAACGGTTAAGGTCGACCGGTTGCCAGAGGTGGTTGAACATCTCTACTACCAACAAGGTGGATGGTTGTCAGTGCTGTTTGGTAATGACGAACGTCAGCTGTGTGGTAACTACGCAGTTTACTATGTTCTGTCGATGGAGCAGGGCGAGCGTTGCTGGATTACAGTCCGTGTTGAAGTGGACCCGGTGAAACTGGAGTACCCGGCGGTAACGCCACGCGTACCGGCTGCGGTGTGGGGTGAGCGCGAAGTGCGCGACATGTATGGTCTGCAACCCGTCGGGTTACCCGATGAACGCCGCCTGGTGCTGCCTGATGACTGGCCGGATGATTTGTACCCACTGCGCAAAGACAGCATGGATTACCGCCAGCGCCCGGCACCAACCACTGATCAGGAAACTTACCCGTTCATTAATGAACTGGGTGACAAGAAAAACAATGTGGTGCCGATTGGCCCATTGCATGTCACCTCTGATGAACCGGGGCATTTCCGCTTGTTTGTTGATGGCGAGAACATCATTGATGCCGACTACCGGTTGTTCTATGTCCACCGTGGTATGGAAAAACTGGCTGAAACCCGCATGGGTTACAACGAAGTGACATTCCTGTCTGACCGGGTGTGCGGTATTTGCGGTTTTGCACACAGCACGGCCTACACCACCTCTGTGGAAAATGCTATGGGGATTCAGGTACCAGAAAGGGCGCAGATGATTCGCGCGATTCTGCTGGAAGTGGAACGCCTGCACAGCCACCTGCTCAACCTCGGGCTGGCCTGCCACTTTGTCGGGTTTGACTCCGGCTTTATGCAGTTCTTCCGGGTACGTGAGCAGTCTATGAAAATGGCTGAAATCCTGACCGGTGCGCGCAAAACCTATGGGCTGAACCTGATTGGCGGTATTCGCCGCGACATGCTCAAAGATGACATGATTCAGACACGTAAGCTGGCTCAGCAGATGCGCCGTGACGTGCAGGATCTGGTCGATATTCTGCTCAGTACGCCAAATATTGAACAGCGTACTGTGGGAATTGGCCGCCTTGACCCGCAAATAGCCCGTGACTTCAGTAACGTGGGCCCAATGGTGCGCGCCAGCGGGCATGCCCGCGATACCCGTGCCGATCACCCGTTTGTCGGTTACGGATTACTGCCGATGGAAGTCCACAGTGAACAGGGCTGCGATGTCATTTCCCGCCTCAAAGTGCGAATTAACGAAGTATTTACCGCACTGAATATGATTGATTTCGGTCTGGATAACCTGCCAGGCGGCCCGCTGATGGTGGAAGGCTTCACATACATTCCCCACCGCTTCGCTTTAGGTTTTGCAGAAGCGCCGCGTGGCGATGATATCCACTGGAGTATGACTGGCGACAACCAGAAGCTGTATCGCTGGCGCTGCCGTGCCGCAACTTATGCCAACTGGCCAACTCTGCGTTATATGTTGCGCGGTAATACCGTGTCTGACGCACCGTTGATTATCGGCAGCCTTGACCCGTGCTACTCCTGCACGGACCGTATGACGGTAGTGGATGTGCGTAAACGTAAAAGCAAAGTTGTGCCTTATAAAGAGCTCGAACGTTACAGCATTGAACGCAAAAACTCGCCACTGAAATAACGTCTTTGGCGCCCGCGTCTGGTGGGCGCAGAGGAGTAATGATGTTTACGTTTATCAAAAAAGCGTTGAAAACCGGGGTGGCGACGCAAAGCTACCCGCTCAGCCCGATTGAGGTTGATAAAAATTTCCGGGGTAAGCCGCAACATAACCCTCAGCAATGCATTGGTTGCGCAGCCTGCGTTAATGCCTGCCCGTCTAACGCACTGAGCGTGGAAACAGACCTGGCAACTGACCAGCAAGCCTGGCAGTTTAACCTTGGGCGTTGCATTTTTTGTGGCCGGTGCGAAGAAGTTTGCCCAACTGCGGCGATTAAGCTCTCCCAGGAGTACGAACTTGCTGTATGGCGTAAAGAGGATTTCCTCCAGCAGGCGCGTTTTGACCTGTGCCATTGCCGGGAATGCGGCAAGCCTTTTGCGGTACAAAAAGAGATTGATTACGCCATTGCTCTGTTAGCCCACGAGGGTGACCCGCGCGCCGAATCCCGCCGGGAAAGTTTTGAAACCTGCCCGGACTGCAAGCGTCAGCAGTGCCTTGCGCCGTCAGACAAAATTGATTTCAGTCGCCAGATGAAGGAGGCCAGCTGATGAGCAACCTGTTAGGGCCACGCGACGCCAACGGGATCCCGGTCCCCATGACAGTGGATGAATCCATTGCGCAGATGAAAGCGTCATTGCTGAAAAAGATTAAACGTTCCGCCTATGTTTACCGGGTGGACTGTGGTGGTTGCAACGGCTGTGAAATTGAAATCTTCGCCACGCTTTCTCCCCTGTTTGACGCTGAACGCTTCGGCATCAAAGTCGTGCCATCTCCACGCCATGCCGACATCCTGTTATTCACTGGCGCGGTCACCCGCGCGATGCGCTCACCGGCGTTGCGTGCCTGGGAATCAGCCCCGGATCCGAAAATTTGTATTTCTTACGGGGCCTGTGGGAACAGCGGCGGCATTTTTCATGACCTGTATTGCGTCTGGGGCGGTACCGACAAAATCGTGCCAGTGGATGTTTACATTCCGGGGTGCCCGCCGACACCGGCAGCCACACTGTATGGTTTTGCCATGGCGTTGGGGCTGCTTGAGCAGAAAATCCATGCCCGTTTGCCGGGCGAAGTGGATAACCAGCCTGCTCAGTTATTACACCCGGATATGGTCCAGCCATTGCGTGTGCGTGTTGAGCGTGAAGCACGCCGCCTGGCGGGTTACCGCTATGGCCGCCAGATTGCCAATGATTATCTGCGTATGCTGGCGCAGGGTGAAGAGAAAGTGGGGAGCTGGTTGTCGAGCGAAAATGATCCGCGCCTGAGTGAAATTGTCGGCAATCTGCAAAATCTGGTGGCTGGGGAGCGTGTCTGATGAGTGAAACCGTGGTGTTCAGCCAGTTGAGCCGCAAATTTGTCGATGAAAACGACAATACGCCCGCAGATGCCCAACAAGTGGTGTATTACAGCCTGGCGATTGGCCATCATCTGGGGGTGATTGACTGCCTGAAGGCCGCGTTAACGTGTCCTTATCCGGCTTACCAGGCATGGGTGGCAACACTCGAAGCGGGCAGCCAGGCGCGGCGTAAAATGGAAGGTGTGCCGCGTTATGGTGAAATCGTTATCGACAGTACTCATGTCGATATGCTGGCTTACGCGTTTGATAACGCCCGCAGTCAGCAAACGGCAGAGCAACAAAGCTGGAGTGAGCAAATGCTGTCCATGTTGCAGGCTATTCACCAGGAGCCGGCAGTGTACCTGATGGTCAGGAGGCAACATGACTGATGTTCTGTTATGTGTTGGCAACAGCATGATGGGCGATGACGGCGCCGGTCCGTTACTGGCCGAACGCTTTCGGTCGGCGCCTCAGGGTAACTGGGTGCTGATAGATGGCGGTAGCGCCCCGGAAAATGACGTCGTGGCGATTCGGGAATTACGGCCAGACCGCCTGCTGCTGGTCGATGCCACCGAAATGGGGCTCAACCCCGGGGAAATCCGGGTTATCAACCCGGATGATATTGCTGAAATGTTCATGATGACCACCCATAACATGCCACTGAACTATTTGGTTGACCAAATCAAAGAGGATGTGGGCGAGGTGATTTTTCTCGGGATTCAGCCCGATATCGTGGGCTTTTATTACCCCATGACCGCACCGGTGATTGCTGCCGTGGAACACGTCTATGCCCGGCTTGCCAGTTGGGAAGGGCAGGGCGGCTTTGCTTTACTGGAGCCAGACTGCTGATTTTTCGCTGTCATCATGTTGTCAAATGTCATCGTCACTTATGTCGATGACATTTTTTTTGGCAAGAATAAAAAATAAAAGTGTTAAATAACAGTTGGTTAATAATTGGCATGAAACGTGCTTAATAAGCGCGGAAACCACTATTACTGCTGGAGAAGTAGATGAACCGTTTCATCCTTGCTGATGCGAGCAAATGTATCGGGTGTCGCACATGTGAAGTGGCATGTGTGGTATCTCACCAGGAAAACCAGGATTGCGCTGCGCTGACGCCACAGACTTTTCAACCACGCATTCACGTTATTAAAGGCGTCAATATCTCGACGGCAACCATGTGCCGACAGTGTGAAGATGCTCCCTGTGCCAATGTTTGCCCGAACGGCGCCATCAGCCGCGATAAAGGTTTTGTTCATGTCATGCAAGAACGCTGCATTGGTTGTAAAACCTGTGTTGTTGCCTGCCCATATGGCGCGATGGATGTCGTTGTGAAACCGGTGGTGCGTAACAGCGGTGCCGGGTTGAATATTCAGGCTGAAAAAGCAGAAGCGCACAAATGTGACCTGTGTTTTCACCGTGAAAATGGCCCTGCCTGTGTTGAAGCCTGCCCGACCAACGCAATTGTTTGTGTCGACAGAAATAAGCTGGAGTCAATGAGTGCGGAAAAACGCCGCCGTGCTGCTCTGGATACCTCCACCTCGCTGATGTTTTAACCTCAGTGACTTTCAACTTTTAACAGGTCTGTTATAGATGAAAAAAATTACCAGTGTTTGCCCCTATTGCGGAGCAGGCTGCAAACTGAAACTTGTCGTTGAAAACAACAAAATTATCCGTGCCGAAGCCGCAGACGGGAAAACCAACCAGAGCGAATTATGCCTTAAAGGTTACTATGGCTGGGACTTCCTGAACGATACCAAATTGCTGACGCCACGCCTCCAGCAGCCGATGATTCGCTATGAAAAAGGCGGCAAGCTTCAGCCTGTTTCCTGGGAAGAAGCGATTAGCTATACCGCAAAGCGTTTAAGCGATATCAAAGCCAAATATGGCCCACGGTCTATCATGACTACCGGTTCTTCTCGCGGTACGGGTAACGAAACTAACTTTGTGATGCAGAAGTTTGCCCGTGCAGTGCTCAATACCAATAACGTCGATTGCTGTGCGCGTGTGTGCCATGGCCCGTCGGTTGCCGGTTTACAGGCAACATTAGGTAATGGGGCAATGAGTAACTCCATTGGTGACATTGAAAATTCCCGTTGCCTGTTGGTTATTGGCTACAACTGTGCGGATTCACACCCCATCGTGGCGCGCCGGGTGATTAAAGCCAAAGAAAATGGTGCCAAAATCATTGTTTGCGATCCGCGTCGCATTGAAACCGCCCGTATTGCTGACCAGCATTTGCAAATTAAAAACGGTTGTAACATGGCGCTGGTCAATGCCTTCGCCTACGTTCTGCTGGAAGAAAATCTCTACGACAAAGAATACGTTGCGAAATATACCGAAGGTCTGGATGCTTACCGTGAAGTGGTAAAAGACTACGCACCGGAAGCCGTAGAACACCTGACCGGGGTGAGCGCGCAACAAATCCGCCAGGCGATGCGTACCTATGCTGCAGCACCTTCCGCCACCATCATGTGGGGGATGGGGGTTACTCAGTTTGGCCAGGCTGTTGACGTGGTGAAAGGCCTCGCAAGCCTTGCTTTGCTGACCGGCAACCTGGGACGTGAAAATGTTGGGGTTGGCCCGGTTCGTGGTCAGAACAACGTACAGGGCGCCTGTGATATGGGGGTTCTGCCTAACCAGTTCCCTGGCTACCAGAATGTTACCGACGCCGATGTGCGTGCCAAGTTTGCCAAAGCCTGGAACATTGACCCGGCAATCATGGATGACAAAGTGGGTACCCGCATTACTGAAGTGCCACACCTGGCGCTGGAAGGGAAAATCAAAGCCTACTACATCATGGGCGAAGACCCGCTGCAAACCGAAGCCGACCTGGGTCTGGTGCGTAAAGGGTTCGAAGCGCTCGATTTTGTTGTTGTGCAGGATATCTTCATGACCAAAACCGCAGAAGTGGCGGATGTGCTGCTGCCTGCGACGTCATGGGGTGAGCATGGTGGTGTCTTCACTTGTGCAGACCGTGGTTTCCAGCGTTTCGAAAAAGCCATTGAGCCGCAGTACAACGTAAAACGTGACTGGGAAATTATCAGCCTGCTTGCGACAGCAATGGGCTACCCGATGCACTACGAAAATAACCAGGAAATTTGGGATGAGTTGCGTGAGTTGTGCCCGCTGTTCTATGGCGCGACCTACGAAAAAATGGGGGATATGGGGCACGTTCAGTGGCCTTGCCCAACCCTTGACCACCCAGGGACCCAGTATCTGTACAAAGATAACAAGTTCGATACCGATACCGGCAAAGGCAAGTTGTTTGCTGCACAGTGGCGTGCACCGGCTGAAGTGCCGGATAACGACTACCCGCTGGTTTTGTGTACGGTGCGTGAAGTGGGCCACTACTCTTGCCGTTCTATGACCGGTAACTGTGCTGCACTACAAACGCTGGCGGATGAACCGGGCTTTGTCCAGATTAACCCGGAAGATGCGCAACGCCTTGGTGTGAAAGACCAGCAACTGGTCTGGGTGGCTTCCCGCCGCGGGAAAGTTATCAGCCGTGCCAATATCAACGAACGTATCAATACGGGTGCCGTGTACATGACCTACCAGTGGTGGATTGGCGCATGTAACGAACTGACTCAGGACAATCTGGATCCCATCTCCAAAACACCGGAAACCAAATATTGTGCGGTTAACGTGACGGCGATTGAAGACCAGCGCTGGGCAGAGAATTATGCACAAACCACTTACAACGATATGAAAGCACGCCTGCGCGAAGCTATCGCATAAGGCTGGAAATGCGCTGCGGGCCTGGCTCGCAGCGCATGATAAAAAGATGAACGATAACGGTATTTGCTTACGCATTCGCGGCAAAGTTCAGGGTGTGGGGTTTCGTCCCTTTGTCTGGCAACTGGCGCAACGTTTGAATCTGGCTGGCGATGTCTGCAATGACAGCGCTGGCGTGCTGGTGCGCCTGTATGGCAACAGCCAGGCATTTGTTGACGGTTTACATCAACACTGCCCTCCGCTGGCGCGGATTGACAGCATTGAGCCGTCTCCCTTTCATTGGGTTGCAGAGCCGCAGGGGTTTACCATTCGCCAGAGCGCAACACAAGGCGCAATGGTGACGCAAATAGCCCCGGATGCGGCAACTTGCCCGGCCTGCCTCGCTGAAATGAATGACCCGCTTGAACGCCGTTATCGCTATCCTTTTATCAACTGTACACACTGTGGCCCGCGCCTCACGATTATCCGTGCGATGCCTTATGACCGGCCAAATACTGTAATGGCCGCTTTTCCGCTCTGCACCCTGTGTGAGCGCGAGTATCAGAACCCGGCTGACCGGCGTTTCCACGCCCAGCCTGTCGCCTGCCCGGAATGTGGCCCGCAACTTTCCTGGCAGCATAGTGGGGAACCCGCACTGGCAGGGGAAGCGGCACTACAGCAGGCTATCGCCTGTTTGTTGCGTGGAGAGATTGTGGCGGTTAAAGGCCTGGGCGGATTTCACCTGGCCTGTGACGCTACCAGCCTGCAGGCGGTGATGCGCCTGCGCCAGCGCAAACAGCGCCCAGGCAAACCGCTGGCGGTGATGCTGCCAGATGCCGCATCACTGAGCGCCAGCACGCAGAAACTGTTGTTAACACCGGCAGCACCCGTTGTGCTGGTGGATAAAACGCAGGTTAATAATCTGTGTTCCGCCATCGCGCCGGGGTTGAACGAAGTGGGGGTGATGGTGCCAGCCAACCCTATTCAGCATTTATTGATGCAGGGCGTGAACCGCCCACTGGTGATGACATCTGGCAACCTGAGCGGCAAGCCTCCCGTGTTGAGTAATGAAGACGCCTGTAGCGACCTGGCGGGTATCGCTGATGGTTTCCTGCTGCATAGCCGCGACATTCTGCAACGCATGGATGATTCAGTACTGGCTGCCGATGGTGCAATGCTGCGCCGGGCCAGAGGCTTTGTCCCCGATGCCTTACTGCTACCACCTGGATTTGCGTCAGTGGAACCGCTGGCGAGCCTGGGGGGCGACCTTAAAAATACCTTCTGCCTGGCGCGTGGTCACCAGGCTGTTCTCAGCCAGCACCTGGGGGATCTGCACGACCCTCAGGTGGAGGAACAGTGGTGGCAGGCCTGGCATGTGATGTGCGAAGTCTATGGTTTTACTCCCCGGCATATCGTGGCCGATGCGCATACGGGTTACCGGACTTACAGTATTGCCCGTGACATGGGGTTACCGGTACAAACGGTATTGCATCACCACGCGCACCTGGCCGCGTGTATGGGCGAGCATGGTTTACCACGGTCCACCAAACCTGTGATAGGGCTCAGCCTGGACGGTATTGGCATGGGCAGTGATGGCGCGTTGTGGGGTGGGGAGTGTTTGCTGGTGGACTACCGCCAGTGCCGCCACCTGGGTGGGTTGCCCCCTGTTGCTTTACCCGGCGCAGACCTGGCCGCACGCCAGCCCTGGCGTAATTTTTTGGCGCAATGTCTGGCTTTTGTGCCAGGCTGGCAGAGCAACCCGTACTGCGCCAGTTTGCTGGCGCACCCCTGGGCTGTGCTGGAGAAAGCCATTGTCCGGGGAGTTAATGCACCGCTGGCGTCTTCTGCCGGGCGGTTATTTGATGCAGTAGCCGCAGCACTGGGTTGTGTGGCAGACCAGCAAACCTGGGAGGGGGAAGCGGCCTGTAGCCTTGAGGCGCTGGCTTTGCAGTGCTCAGGCTTGCGCCACACCATTCCCTTACCCGTGAAGAATAACATGCTGGACCTGGCTGTTTTCTGGCCCGCTTTTCTGGCGCTGAATGCAACGGTGCCAGAAAAAGCCTGGGTGTTTCATGATGCGCTGGCTCGGGGGTTCGCTCAACTGGCCAGTCAGCATGCCCGGACACAGGGTATTACTACCGTGGTCTGCGCAGGCGGTGTTTTTCACAATCGGCTTTTTCGCCAGCGCCTTCAGCACTGGCTTGGCGATTATCATGTGTTGTTTCCCCATGCTCTTCCGGCAGGAGACGGCGCACTTTCATGGGGGCAGGCGCTGGTCGCGGCTGCCCGGTTGCAGGGATAACCAAGGAACCTGTTATGTTGTTGAAAATGTCTCATCTGGATGGGCGCGCCGTGTCACTGGTCAGTGCTTTGTTATTAGCTAACCTTGGCGCGTGGGGCTGGGCGTTTATCTCTTTCAGCCACAGCCCGGCGCTGATGGCTGCCAGTTTGCTGGCCTGGTGCTATGGTTTACGCCATGCCGTGGATGCTGACCATATTGCCGCTATCGACAATGTTACCCGCAAGATGATGCAGCAAGGGAAACGTCCACTGGGTGTGGGTGCCTGGTTTTCGCTGGGGCACTCCAGCATTGTGATTCTTGCCACGATTGCCATTGCAGCCACAGCGGCGGCTTTTCAGCATAAAATGGACTGGTTTCATGAAACCGGTAGTGTAATAGGCACAACGGTTTCTGCCGTGTTCTTACTGGCTATGGCACTGGTGAATCTGGTGATTTTGCGTGGAGTATGGCACGCATTTAGCCGCCTGAAACGTGGCGAGCCGGCAAACAATGTTATGGAAGATGCCATTGGCGGCGGCATCATGAGCTGGTTGTTTAAGCGGACATTTCGGTTAATTTCCCATAGCTGGCAGATGTATCTTGTTGGCTTCTTGTTTGGCCTGGGCTTTGATACCGCAACGGAAATTGGTGTACTGGGTATTTCGGCGGCGTCAGCTTCCAACGGCATTTCGATTTGGTCAATACTGGTCTTCCCGGCGTTATTTGCCAGTGGAATGGCGTTGATTGATACGCTGGATAATTTTGTGATGGTTGGCGCATATGGTTGGGCGTTTAACAAACCCCAACGCAAGCTTTATTACAATATGACCATTACCGGAACTTCTGTGGTCGTTGCGCTGTTTATTGGTGGTATGGAAGCGCTTGGCCTGGTTATGGAAAAACTGGATTTACAGGGTGGCTTCTGGAATATCGTGAGTTTACTCAATGATAATTTAGGTAATGCCGGGTTTGTGGTGGTCGGCTTATTTATTTTCTGCTGGATAGTATCAATGCTGAATTACCGCTGGAAAGGTTACGATGCATTATCGGTTAACCACTAACCGGTTGTTACTGTAGCGATGTATCGTATATCAATGAATTAATTGTTTGGGTATTCCCTTGTACTTACCAATGGTATTCCGCTGTTTAAGTGAGGGTGTCATCGGTTTCAGGCCTGCTATTTAGCAGGCTTTTTTTTCTTCTCTGTATCGTGGAGTGACGCATAGTCAATAAGGCTATTCCGGTTTAAAAATAAGGGGATTATTTTTGTGGCGGGAAGTATTGGGGATGTTGCCAGCCTGTTGGTTATATGTTTCTGTTTCTGTGGTTAAAACCCTGTAATTACGCTGAGAAATTGTCGTAAAGCTAACAGTGGTAGTTAAAAAAAAGGTTTTTTACCCATTTATGGTCTGTTATCTGCTGTATTGGCCTTGCCGCTGGTTATTATGTTGCAGGCTGGCTGGCAGGGAAAAAACACTCAAATAATCCCCTTTATTCTACTCATGATTTCCTCTTTTAATGCGGCTGGCTGACATAAGTCGTTTAGCTTTTTGGCTAGAGTTGAACGTGCCCTTGTGCTAGCGTTACCCGGCCTGCATACAATAAGCGCACTACGCGTTATGACTGACACAGACTGACTATTATGATTGTTCGCCCGGCTCAACACTGGTTCACGCGGTTATTTGCGTGGCACGGTTCCGTGATGTCTAAAATATACTCACGGTTATTATTGAATTTGCTGTTATCCTTGATATTGCTTGGGGTATATAGCTGGTATGAAAGCCTGCATGTTAAAATAACCCTTGCGCCCTTCAGCCTGTTGGGTATTGCGATTGCGATTTTCCTTGGGTTCCGTAACAGTGCGTCATGGGCGCGTTATTGTGAGGCGCGCCAATTGTGGGGCAGCCTGCTAATTAATTGCCGTTCATTAATGCGTGAAGTTATAACCTTATTTCCCAACGATGCTCACTATCAGCAAAGCCTGAAAAACGACCTGCTGGCATTTTGCTACTGCCTTAATTACCAGTTGCGCCATAAACCGGTAGCCGCAGTGTTACAACGGTTTATTGAACTGCCCGTAGCCACTTTCGTGAATACCCAGCAAACCCCCTGTAACCGGTTATTGTTAATCATGGGGGAAAAGGTGGCTGAGGCGCGCCGTAGTGGGCGGATTTCCGATATTCTCTACCAGAACCTTAATGCACACCTGAATCAACTCTCTGGTATTTTGGGTGGTTGTGAGCGTATCGCCAATACACCAGTGCCGTTTGCCTACTCACTGATTTTGCACCGCACAGTCTATGCTTTTTGTACATTGTTACCTTTTGCGCTGATAAACCAGATCCACGTCTTTACTCCGCTGGTTTCTGTCTTTATTTCTTATACTTTTATCTCGCTGGATACTTTGGCGGAAGAGCTGGAAGAGCCCTTCGGAACAGAAGCGAACGATCTCGCTCTGGACGCAATATGCAATACGATTGAAATTGAGCTATGCCAGATGGCAGGAGACAGCCACTGCCCGGCGAAAATGTATCCGGATAAACAACACCGGCTGACCTGATTTCCCCAATGTTTTAGCGGTAATTTGTGAGCGGCCATCAAATTACATCGTGACAATAAAAAAATAAGTTACATGTTCTGCACCGGGTGCCGATAACCCCTTCAGATGTTTCGAACTGCGATTAAATAATAACCAGTTACAAGGTGCAGATATGGGCTTCCTTAAAAATTTTACAATTCGTTCGGTCATGCTGTCAGTGCTGGGCTTGTTTTGCCTGCTGTGGTGTGGTGTCGGTGCCTACAGTGTCTACTCCCTTGACCAGCAGACCGCAGGAAATACCAAAGGTCAGTTACTGGCGGATCAGATGAATGCGCTGAGCCGTGGTAATGATCAATACTTCCGTTTTATAACCCGCCTGACCCGCTTAATGGAAAACAAAGCGGATGGCAAAATGCCGACTGAGGCAGACTTTGGGCCAGTCAAAGAAGCGCTGGACAATATGGCGCATCAACTGGCTGTTTTTAAACAAGGCTCGCCAGGCCCTATGGATAAAGAGACCTCCGACAAGGTTATCAACGCATGGCAAAAGTTGTATGAAGAAGGCGTTACACCACAAATGGAGCTGGCGCGCTCTGGTACTGCGGATCAATACCGCAATCATGCGCACAATGTGACGCCTGCGTTAAGCCGTGCCTTTGGCGCAGCGGCAACCAGCTACAATAAAGCCGCTGGCGCTCAGCTTGATGAGACGCGCAGAGAAGTTGCTCACCTGACGTCGGTGACTAAAACCATCATTATTATTGCCGTATTGATTGGTCTTGCATTGTTGCTGTTCACCGACCGCTATTTAGTCCGTTTCCTGGTAAAACCGCTGGACAGGATCCGCGAGCATTTCCGTGTCATAGCGGAAGGGGATTTGAGCCAGCCATTGGTGGATGAAGGGCGTAACTGTGTCGGGAAACTGGTGCCATTACTCAGGGCAATGCAGGACAGCCTGCGGACTGCGGTCAGCGCAATTCGCTCTGGTACCGAGAATATCTGGCAGGGGGCGACGGAAATTGCGTCCGGTAACAACGACCTCTCTTCGCGCACTGAGCAGCAGGCCGCTGCCCTGGTGGAAACCGCGGCCAGTATGGAACAAATCACGTCTACTGTGCAGCTCAATGCGGAAAACGCTAATCATGCCAGTGCGCTGGCGCAGCAGGCTTCTGAAACGGCCAGCAAAGGCGGTCGCCTGGTTGGCGATGTGGTCAGTACCATGCAGGGGATTTCCGAGAGTTCGAAGAAAATTGCTGAAATTACCAATGTGATTAACAGTATCGCTTTCCAGACCAACATTCTGGCACTGAACGCAGCAGTTGAAGCCGCTCGTGCTGGTGAGCAGGGGCGTGGTTTTGCCGTGGTGGCCAGTGAGGTTCGTAACCTGGCCCAGCGTAGCGCCGGGGCAGCAAAAGAGATTGAAGCGCTTATCAGCGACTCAGTACAACGGGTGGATAACGGTTCCCGCCAGGTGGATGAAGCAGGTAGCACCATGGGGGATATTGTTAAAGCTGTCTCCAATGTGACCGAAATAATGAAGCAGATAGCCAGTGCTTCTGAAGAGCAGAGTAAAGGTGTGTCTCAGGTGGGGATTGCGATTACCCAGATGGATAGTGTGACCCAGCAAAACTCCTCACTGGTTCAGGAAATTGCCACTGCAGCAGCAGAACTGGAACGCCAGACGGAAGGCCTGCAGCGTTCTGTGGCGAAATTCCGCCTGTCCACGGATCAGCGCGACAACATTGGGCGTCAGGCAAACCTGGGCCATTCTGCACCGAAAGCAGCACTCAGTTCGCCGGTGAAGAAAACCAGCCGGACAGAAGTCAGTACCGCTGGGGACTGGGAATCGTTTTAACCTGATGTATAGCCGGGGAGTGGGGCGGTGATACTGCACGTACCCCGGTTATACCTGCGCCATGGCTGAACACGCAATTCAGGCAAAGTATTGCGGGTTGTTTTACTTCCCTGTTCTTTGCCATTTGCAGGTATCTGTAGCAGGCAAGAAAAAAATCCCGGCCACTGGCCGGGCAATTTTCACGGATTAATTTTTATGTTATTCGCCGACATTGTAACCGATTTAATCGGCTTGTCATCGGGGGCTACTTAAACTGGTAGTAGACTAATACTTTTTCATTATGACTATTTTTAGTTAAAAATAGCACTTATAGATAAGATTAATTAATTATTAGTGTTTTCTACTATATCCTCACTGCAAGGTAATCTGCTGATAATTTCGCCTAAGAGCGCGATTCTCGGTGCGACAGACGCCTTTTCCAGGTATTCATCAGGTGAATGGAAACCACCTCCAACAGGCCCCAGTCCATCCACGGTAGGGATCCCTAATGCCGCGGTTAAATTCGCATCACTTCCTCCGCCAACCGCTTGCCAGGTTATGGGCACGCCACAACGCTCACCAGCCTGTTCAATATGATGCATTAGCGCCCCGGTCGCTTTGCCTGGCGTCATGGCAGGTTTATGGGCAAGACAGTGAGCAGACAGCGCCACTCCGTTGTACCCCGGTTTGCTGCACAATGTGAACAGAGCCTCTTTTACCCTTTCGTAATCACTGTTTTCCCAGAAACGGATATCGACTGTGGCAGAAGCGTGGGCCGCGACAATATTTGGCGCATCCCCTCCGCTGATAATCCCCACATTCACTGTTGTCCCCGCATCCGGACTGGCAAGCTGGTTAACGGCCAGTACTGTATGTGCCAGGGCGGTAATCGCACTGCGCCCTTTTTCCGGCTCATTACCCGCATGGGCTGCGACCCCACTAAAGTGTATTTCCCAGGTTGCCACGCCTTTACGTGCTTTAACCAGTGAACCATCGGCACGGGCCGCTTCGCAAACCAGTACAACACGGGCACGGCTAGCCAGTTCGCTCAGCCATTGCTGAGACCAGGGAGAACCGACTTCTTCATCCGGGTTCATGGCAACCGCAATCGACAACCGCTCATTGTCTGTTTTGGTCAGGTTATTCAGGGCGAAGAAAATATTCAGTAAACCGGCTTTCATGTCTGACACGCCCGGGCCATATATCCGGGTTTCGTCTTCGCTCATTGGGCGCTGTGCTACAGTCCCTGGAGGAAAAACGGTATCCATATGGCCGATGAGCAGTACATCATAATGTGCCGCTTCATGGCGGTTAGTGACCAGCAAACCTGGCCCACAGGCATCGTCCAGTTCTACTGTGCGGGTAAACCAGCCAGCTTCCTGCCACAAGGCACAAAGCCGTGATGCTACCGTGGCGACACCTTGCGGCGTCTGGGTACCACAATCAATATTGACCAGCTGGCTGAGCAGACGGGTGTAATGGTTCATATCCATATTCAGTATCCTTATCGTCAGAGAATGATGCGCATTAGCCACATAGCGAGGAAGGCGTTAAGCAATGAGATGCCAATCATCAGCGGTATGCGCGCCGCGCGGGTACCAATTACCCCAAGAATACGGCCGAGATACTGTACCTGCGAACCCATCAGATAGATGGCGGGCACCAGAATCGCAATATGCTCACCGGCCAGTATTTCGCGTTCAAACAGGCCGATAACCACACCAATAGCACCTCCCATTGACATCCAGGCGCCAATCAGAACCGCAGCGGCTTCACCAGGCAAACCGAACACCCCCATTACAGGCGCGAACACTTTGCCTATCAGAGACAAGGTTCCGGTAATTTCCAGTGCTTTTATAAGAATAAACGCCATTACCACATTTGGTAATGTACTGGTCGTGGCGACGGTCCAGCCTTTACGGGCGCCTTCAATAAAAATATCTGTCACCATAGGGCGCGGGGTTGTCGACATATCAGCTCTCCTTGCGGGTAACAGGTGGGGTGGCAGTTTTACCCCTGCGGGTCAGCAGGCACAGACGCATCATGTTTGCGCCGACAATCTTCATGATAAACATCACGGCAATACAGCTACCAATTGAGGCGGGAACGACCACTGAGCCGTCTGCAGCAACCAGGGCAAATAACACCGCACCAGAACCAAAAAAATTGGTCAGCATGGCACCCGCCGAGAACTGAAACATCGCAAAAACATCACGTTCGTCTTCACTGATTTCGCCCTGTTCGGCGAGATTACGGGTTAATGATGCCCCAACATCAGTACTTTGCAGGCTGCCAATCAGGGCCAGCCCGGTATGGCCTGGTAACCCCAATAAAGGGCGCAGCAGTGGAGTGAGTAAACGGCGGGCGGCACGCAACGCGCCGTAGTGCTCCAGGACGTTTATCATGCCCAGCGCAAACATCACGGCGGGTATCAGCCCCAGAGCAAACAGGAAGCCGTCCATCGCACCATGCCCGCCAACACCGCGAAAGCTTATGGTGCTGGTGGTTAGCGTGCCATCATTCAGTTGCACACCAGAGACCACACGGCCAAATGCGCCATTTAATGTAGTGAAATCAAAAATGCCGTACCAGCTATCGCCACTGGCAATACCGGAGAAAAATACCACGGCAAAGGCCAGTGCCAGCCAGGCACCGGGTGTCACCGCAGGTTCATCGTGAGTGGGGGAAACAGACATAGGGCTCCTTTATCTTCTCTCCATAGTGTGGAGCCGCTATTGTGGGCAGATAATCAGGAAACAAAGTGACACAGGTCATGAATAGTTTTATTTATAACGTAATGAAAAGTAAGTATTTTTATAGTTTTTATTTAATGATGATAAGTGAAAGATAAGCCGATAGGTAACCTCGGAAAAACAGGTGAATGCCAGGTGCTAACCAAGAATAGCGCCAATAGTTGGCGGGATGCTGCAAAAGCGGCAGGCCAGTTGAGCCAGGGCAAGCTCGGCTGTCGCGACAGCATCACTCAGCGCATTATGTGCGGTATAGGAAGGTAAACCGCAGCGGGAACGTAATGATGCCAGCCGGTAGTCTTCCCTGCCATCCTGTTGCAGACGTTGGTGCCGACGCCCCATTTCAAGCGTGTCCAGCCAGATAATGGGTAGAGTGTCCAGCCCATAGCGCGTCATCAGGTAATGATTGATAAAACGGGCCTCCACCATTTTGCCATGTACCACAGCAACATGCCCGGCCAGGTGGGTGAACAACTGTTCCATTACTGCATCAATGCCAGCGGCATTTTTCAGCATTTCCGGCGTAATATGAGTGAGAACAGCGGTTTGGGCTGCTATTGTTACGGAGGAGGAAACATAGTGGTGTTGCGCCTGATCAAGGGCGATTTGCCGGGCAAGCACAGGTACAAAGCCAATGCTCAGAATATGCGCCTGTTCTGCGTTCATGCCGGAGGTTTCAAAATCAAACGCCAGCCAGGGGTAATCGTGCAACAAGGTATCTGCACCCGGAAGGGGAGTATTCACCAGGCGCTGCAACGCCGGAGGTAAGCCACCAGTCTGCTGCCAGCGCTGCTGTTGCTGGTGTAATTTGCGCCAACGCTGGGTGGGGCCGGGCCAGGGGAATTGCAGCCTCATTCTTTCACAAACCTCAACTTCGCGGCATCCTGCAAACCTGAAATTATCCTGAACGCGTCTTTGAGATGCTTGCGCTCGAAACTGCCAAAATCCTGTGGGTTTATCTGGTTGTCTGCTGGCTGACCCTGGCGAATTTGCTGGCACTGATGTAACAGGCGCTGACGGGTCAGAAAATGGAACGTGTCGATAATATTGGTACAGCTGTCTGCTGATAATAAGCCTTTATCCCTGGCGGCAATAAACCGGGCTTCGGTGCGCGTTTCACTACAACCTGCCGCCAGTGCGTAAATACGGGCCAGGTCAATAATCAGCGTCAGGGCATAGCGTTTGATATTCAGCGTTTTGGTGTCCGTACCACTTTTTTCCAGCACCAGGTTATTAAAAATCCCCAGTGGCGGGCTGGTCTGAACGGCATCACGGGTGAGTGCGCGTAAAAAGCCCGGACACCGGGCAATGCTATCAAGCAGCGTTTGCTGTACTGTTTCACACAGGGCAGCATTGCCTGCCAGCGCCCGGGTTTCCAGAAATACGGTGGCATTGAGCAACTGGCTGTATTCCGGGTTGCACACCCATTTTTTGAAATATTCCTGCCAGACATGCGCAGGCTGGCACCAGCGGCGGGAGACAGCCATATAGTTGCCCGTGCACAGTGGGTAACCACACATATCCAGCCCGTTGCTGACATACATCGCCATATGCATAAACCAAATAATATCGCTTTCCGTTGCAGTATCGGCCAGCACCAGCGCACTGTCCTGGTCTGACATCATGTGGACTTCGTTACGGGCGTGGGAGCCTGCCACCAGCCAGGCATACTCGCACGGGGGTGTTCCCAGGTGCTGAATGGCCAGGTTAATTAACTTGCGGGTGCAGGCATCCATAATCATGGTCATGACAAGATGCGTGCTTTCGCTGTGCAAATTGCCTTCCACCAACGCTTCAAACACCGCCTGGCGTTCAACGGCCAGCGCAGACAGTTCTTCAACCGTATTGCAGTGGTTAATTTTTTCAATCAGGAAAATGGCCTGCACCCGGTGGTGCTGCACCAGATGTGAGGTGGTTAACAGCCCGACAGGCCGGTTCTGGTTGACGACGGGCAACCCGCGAATGCCGTGCTGCATCATTAAGGCGACTGCCTGCATGATAAGTTCGTTCGGGCCAATAGTGACCGGTGAAGGTGTCATGACCTCTTTGACCGGGCGGCGGGTATCAACCCCCTGGGCGACGACACGTAATGACATATCCCGGTCAGTAATAATGCCAACAATCTGGTCATCTTCCATGACTACTGCCGTAGAGCAACGGTCGATACCGCGCATTTGCCAGGCGGTTTGCTGAATAGTGGTCTCTGACTGAACGACAGAAATCACATCGCTGGCGACATCCGCAACCTTGCGAACAAACAACCCTTTTTCGTCGTTTGACCAGACCACATTCATGGCAGAGCCCAGCCGTTCATGGGCGTTAATCGAAAAATGGGTGGCGTATTCTGGCCAGGTGTTCAGCAGGTTTTTCAACAAAGAATGCGGAATTTGATAGAGCAGGGTGTTTTGTAACGCGGTCACGTTATAACAATCTTCCGGATTGCCCGGTACTCCTTCGAGAAAGGTAAAGCCAAATAAGTCTTCTGGCCCGAGACGGGCCCGCAATACGCCATCACGCCAGCGTTGTTCCAGCGCCCCGGTGCGCACCACATACAGCCAGCGCTCTTCTTCGCTGGCATCGAAAGGCAGGGTTTCCCCGGCCGCCAGGTAGCGAATACGCAAGTGGCTCGCAATGGTTTTTTGCGCACTGACGGGTAATGAATTCAGGGGAGAAACTTGAGCGATAAACTCACTGATGCTGGGCAGTACAATTTCTGACATAAGCGGCTTTCCTGTCGCAGAACGGATCCATTGCATAATGGAATGCTGTTTTATTTTGCGGCTGTGCGTGCAGGAAGGCAAAAAGAAAAAGTGAATAACCGGGCCAGAGCGACGTTTTTCTGATTTTTCACTGGCTCAGTGAATGGGGATATCGCCGTACTGGCAGGAAATAAGCACCGCCTGTTCACCACCACCCTGGATCCAGAAGGCTGTAACATCGCCCTGGTCGCTTTCACTTTCGCGCCAGGCGCGGATCCCTTTTTGATTAAGCGTGGACATCAGTGCTTCCACGGTGACGCCATCGAGTAGTGATTGCTTGATTTGATCCAGCGGGAAAGGCAGCGCCTCTTCCGGAGAGCGGATAGCAACGGCGATAAGCTGCCGGTGTGTGGGTATTGACATAGCCAGAACCTGTTGAGGTGATTAATGGGAGCGTACTGTCACCAGAGTTGTTCAATATGTACAGAGTAACGCTGCTAATTGTCTAAATTTTAACGGTTTATGCCGCTAACGCAAGTTCGCGTTGAACGGGTATACCACCGTGGCATAAAGGCGGGCAACCGGTACTCCCGAAAACATCATTATACCGCGCCTGCACCAGCCAGACAGATGTTTTCATATTTATACATTCTGTTGTGTTGCGGGTTATGGCCGCTTCTGCAAAGTGCACAGGGCGTGCAGGCATTGTGATGCATCAGGTTTACTCAACAGGCACAGCATATAACGCGTTATTTTACTGTGATTTCTTGAAAAAGGAACGGCGAGTAATGTGACGCTGTGCCAGACGAAACTGGGGAGCGTTTCAATAAAAACGGCGCCTGAGAACCAGACGCCGCGGAGATTTAAAATTGGGTATTCATACTCATAAAGAACGTCCGGCCAGATTCGTTATAGGTTGCGGCCCCCGCGCCGTACATATAAGAGTTGGTGTTGCTGTTACCGGTGGTTTGCGCGTTACCGGAACGCCAGTGGCGTTTATCAAACAGGTTATCCACTCCTGCAGTAAAGCTCAGGTTTTTGTTAACATCCCAGGTACCACTCAGGCCAATCACGCTGTAGGGGCTGACTTCGGTCTTCTCACTGCCTGAAACCGGTTCGCCCTGGTAGTTGTACAGCTTCGGTTTCTGGCGTCCGTACCAGGTGAGGGTACTTTGCAGAGAAACATCGCTGCGTACCTGCCAGCTCAGCGTTGAGTTAAGGGTAAACTGCGGAATAATCGACAGGCGGTCACCGGTTTCTTTGTTTTTACTTTGCAGCATCCAGGTCAGGTTATTATTCCAGGCCACTGTATCAGTAACAGGCACATTCACCGTTCCTTCCAGCCCTTCAACCACGGCTTTCGGCACATTTTCCCACTGATAGATATTGGTGGAGCCGGTGGCGCCAACAGCAGAATAACCCGCTTCAATCTTGTTACGGTAATCGTTACGGAACCAGGTCAACCCTGCCTGGTAGCCCATATGTTTAAACTCTAAACCAATCTCTTTGTTGATACTGGTTTCGGCTTTCAGGTCTGCGTTCCCCTGCAAATAACAGGCTGTTGAGCTGTCCATGCAGCCCTGGCCTTTACTGTAGAGAATGTAGTTCGGGTTGGTCTGGTACAGGCTGGGGGCTTTATACGCGCGGGCAATCCCCAGTTTCAGTGTGAAGTCGTCGCTCAGCGCCTGAGACAGGTTCAGTGACGGGCTCCAGTTATTCCCCACAATGGTGTGATGATCAAAACGTAACGCCGGGGTTAACATAGTACTGTCGGTCAGTTCCATGTTGTCTTCGGCAAACAGTGAGAAGATTTCCGCACTGGCGTATGGGCTGCGGTTGGTGCTGGAAACCCCGTCAAGACTGCCACCTGACAATGCCTGGGTATTCGACGCATTATCTTTCATCCGCTGTTGGTTCCACTCGCTACCCAGAGTCAGAGTCTGGTTGACCAGCAGGTTAAGCGGAAGGTTCACTTCACTGTGCAACAGGATATCGCTCAGGTCGATATCGACAAATTTGTTACTGGAGAATAACCCCTCGGTCCCGCCAGCCAGCCCTTCACTCAGGCGTGAGTTGCGCGTGTGCTCATACTGCGCCCAGGTGTTGGTGGAGACACCGTTATCCCAGGCGCCTGCCCAGGTCAGGGAGTAAGTCTGGCGGTACAGGCGGTTGGTTTCTTTCCCATAGTTCTCTTTTACCAGCGCACTGGTATTGGTGTTCTGGGTGTCGCCTGCATACAGGTTGCCCTGGCGACTGTAACCAGACTCAAAAGTCAGTGACTGCATAGGGGCGAACTGCCAGCGCAACTGACCATTAATGTCTTTATCGATAACACCTTCGCGCCCGGCGGGATAAGTACCGGCAAACGTGCCTGTGCGGTTTTCTTCATGGCCCTTGTTGATGTCCCAGGCATCGGCCTGTGTCTTCGCCAGGTTTCCCCACAGGCGGAAGCTTACGTCTCCACCCACTGGCCCTGTCAGGCTGAAGTTGGTTCGTTTGGTGGCGCCTTCATCTTTATGTTGTGGAACGTTGAAATAGGTGTTCCATGAGCCGTGCCATTCACTGGAACTGGGTTTGGTAATGATATTGACCACGCCACCTGCCGCACCATTACCATAACGCGCCGCCGCCGGGCCGCGAATGACTTCAATGCGCTCGATCATCTCAGCAGGAACCCAGTTGGAATCACCGCGTGTATCTCGTTCACCACGCCAGCCCAGGCGCACGGAGTTACGGCTGGTAACGGGTTTACCGTCTATCAGGATAAGGGTGTTTTCGGGCCCCATACCGCGAATATCGATCTGGCGGTTGTTACCACGTTGACCGCTGGTTGAGTTACCGGTCAGGTTCACGCCAGGCATGGTGCGGATAATTTCTGACACATCGCGTGCGGCGGGGTGTTTTTTGATTTCTTCAGCCGTAATGGTTGAAACACCCGGGGCCTGAAGGTTTTGCTCCGCCGCACTGACAACAATGGTGTCTTCTTGTGTTGTCGTGCTGGCTGCTGAGACCGGAAGCGCAAAGCCATAAATTCCCAGATGCACCAGCGTAGCCAGTGTATTGCGTTTTCTAATCATGTTGAGTTCCTGCTCGTCTTGTTGCCGGTACAGGCTCCCTCCCACGGAAACCGGGCAACAAAATGCGTGAAAGTGCGCGGAACGGCTTGTCTGGCAAAATCCGGCAGCCAGCAAGACGCCTTATTTTTTATAAGTGCTACAGGCACGGTGATTAACAGCGAGCAATACGCTATTGCAAATAGAAATAATTATCAATAGCGTTTTCATTATTTTTGCTGTTTTATGCTTTTATTGCGTATTTACTGTTCTGAATCAAATAACTGGCAGGTGTTTTCGGCCCGGCTCGCCACGGTTTACTCAAGGTGGAACGGGAGCAGGGCCGGTGTGGTAGCGATGATTAGTGGGCAGGGAATAACTTCGCTAATGTGTCCAGTAAGTGGCTGGCACTGTAATAATCCAGGCGGAAATTATCCCCACCCAGGGCATAGACACGCCTGGCTTCTACTGCCGGAAGGTGAGCCAGTAGAGGGTGATTTTCTACCGATGCCACATCTTGTGAGTTGGCGGCAAACAGCAGAAATGTTTGCCCGGTTAGCCCGACAACCAGGTTTTCGCCTTGTAGTGGAATAATATCCTGGCGTGTGCCTCGCAGGCTGACCATGCGCTGTTCCTGGCCGGGTTCACTCAGGGTAAATCCCAGTTGGGAAAGTAACTGCCCCTGAGCAGACACCCTTGTCCAGACATTAGCCTGCGAAGCGCGGGCATTCCACACCAGGGCGTTTACCGGCTGAGGCGGCAATGTAATCGCAGATTTTACCTGTGCAAGGTGCGTACTGAATTGGGCAATACGCGCTGCCGCTTGCTGTTCGTGCCCGGTAATTTTCCCCAGTTCGGTCAGTAATTCCTGCCAGCTTTGGTCACCATAGTTAATTACGATTGTTGGCGCTATTTTTGACAACTTATCCCACTCAGCCATTGCTGAATCGAGGCCCGTCGCGCTCACCAGAATCAGGTCCGGGCGCAGGGTGGCAATCAGTTCCGGGTTGCTCTCTCCGGGAGGCAGGGCCTGGATGTTACGCTGAACAGCTATCTCTCCCCACTGGCGTAAAAAGCCATGTTCATCAGACACTTTGTTGCCAGGCCTGGTTGTACCGCTGGCAATGACTGGCGCATCCAGCGCCAGTAACGAACCCGTGAGTGTGACGCTGGTGGAAACAATGCGTACAGGCGCCTGTTGAAGCGTATGGGTTCCTTTGCTGTCAGTGAATGTGCGTGGCCAGCCGCTGGCCTGTGCGGAGCAGGACAACAGCGCCATCAGGCAGGAGATGAAAAACAGAACGGGTTGTTTCACTATATCGCCATCATGGTTAATGAAAATTACTCTCATTTTTATTTTTATTTTTATACGATGCAAGCCCCGGGTACATTTTTGCATGATGCAGTGATCTGCCGCTGTTTTGTGATTTACATCGAAATTACATTCCTTTTCATTTTATTTAACATTTTGCTTAAAGCATGATCCCTGCAGCGTTTTTTACCCACAGAAGCAGGTCAAATAAGCGCACATATCCTCTGTCAAACCTCTGTTGTGAAAATAAAAAAGGAAACCCTATGAATAACACGGGGAAACACCTTGTCTGGGGCATACTGGCACTATTGGGTGCCTTTGCTCTGGGCTACATTGCGTTAAATCGGGGTGAGCAAATTAATGCATTATGGATTGTCGTAGCGGCAACCTGCGTGTACTTAATCGCTTATCGTTATTACGGGCTGTTTATTGCCAATAAAGTGCTGTCGGTGGATGCCACCCGCATGACACCTGCCGTGCGCCATAACGACGGGCTGGATTATGTCCCGACAGATAAAAAAGTATTGTTCGGCCACCATTTTGCCGCGATTGCCGGGGCGGGGCCTCTGGTTGGCCCGGTGCTGGCGGCGCAGATGGGCTATTTACCCGGTATGCTGTGGTTACTGGCTGGTGTAGTGCTGGCCGGTGCAGTACAGGATTTTATGGTGCTGTTTGTTTCTACCCGTCGCGATGGCCGCTCTTTGGGGGAGTTAGTTAAAGCGGAAATGGGGAATACTGCCGGTGTTATCGCACTGGTCGCCTGTTTTATGATAATGGTGATTATTCTTGCGGTGCTGGCAATGATTGTGGTGAAAGCACTGACCCACAGCCCGTGGGGAACCTGGACCGTTGCGTTTACCATTCCTCTGGCGCTGTTTATGGGGGTGTACCTGCGTTATTTGCGCCCTGGGCGGATTGGTGAAGTTTCGGTTATTGGCCTGGTGATGCTGGTGTTCGCCATTATTTCTGGTGGCTGGGTGGCGGCAAGCCCCACATGGTCGGCTTTTTTTGATTTCACGGGTGTACAACTGACCATTATGCTGGGCGTGTATGGTTTCATTGCTGCCGTGTTACCGGTTTGGCTGCTGCTGGCTCCTCGCGATTATCTGTCTACCTTCCTTAAAATTGGCACTATCCTTGGCCTGGCGGTGGGTATTTTGCTGGTTCGCCCTGAGCTGAAAATGCCAGCCCTGACTCGTTTTGTTGATGGCTCCGGGCCGGTATGGGCCGGGGATTTGTTCCCGTTTCTGTTTATTACTATTGCCTGCGGCGCGGTGTCTGGTTTCCATGCACTGATTGCCTCTGGCACTACACCGAAGATGCTGGCGAATGAGAACCAGGCTTGTTTTATTGGCTATGGTGGCATGCTGATGGAATCCTTCGTGGCCATTATGGCGCTGGTGTCGGCGTGTGTGATTGACCCGGGTGTTTACTTTGCTATGAACAGCCCGCTTGCACTGTTGGTGCCGGACAATACCGTTGATGTGGTGACATCGGCCGCACATGTGGTCAGCAGTTGGGGCTTCCAGATAACACCGGATATTCTGCACAACATTGCCCGTGAAGTGGGTGAACAAAGTATAGTTTCCCGCGCTGGTGGTGCCCCAACGCTGGCGGTAGGTATGGCCTACATTCTTCATGGGGCGCTGGGTGGCCTGATGGATGTTTCTTTCTGGTATCACTTCGCTATCTTGTTTGAAGCTTTGTTCATTCTGACGGCGGTGGATGCAGGCACGCGTTCCGCGCGCTTTATGCTCCAGGATTTACTCGGCCTGGTTTCACCTGGCCTGAAACGCACGGATTCATTACCGGCTAACCTGGTTGCTACGGGGCTGTGTGTACTGGCCTGGGGCTATTTCCTGTATCAGGGCGTGGTCGATCCGCTGGGCGGGATTAATACGCTCTGGCCGTTGTTCGGGATTGCCAACCAGATGCTGGCAGGCATGGCGCTGCTGTTGTGTGCGGTTGTGCTGTTTAAAATGAAACGCCAGCGTTATGCCTGGGTTGTGCTGGTGCCGACCGCCTGGTTACTGATTTGTACCTTGTCTGCCGGTTGGGTGAAAACCTTCAGTAGCGACCCGCGTGTTGGTTTCCTGGCTATCGCCAACAAATTCCAGACCATGATCGATACCGGCACGATTCCGGCGAAATACACAGAAGGCCAGTTGGTGCGGCTGATATTTAACAACCGCCTTGATGCCGGGCTGACGCTGTTTTTCATGGTCGTTGTCGTGGTGCTGGCCTGGTTTGCATTACGCTGCTGCCTGAAAGCGCTGAACAGTGATAAACCGACAGTGAATGAAGTGCCGTGGGAAGCAATGCCGCCAGAAACACCGGTAGCAACGCACTCGGCTCGTAACGCACATTAAAGCGGCAGGGGCGGGCAACCGCCCCTGTGATGACCAGGGCAGGCGGAAGGAGGAAACATGTTTGATACGCTTGCAAAAGCCGGAAAGTATTTGGGTCAGGCCGCCAAACTGATGGTCGGGGTGCCGGATTATGACAACTATGTGCAGCATATGCGGCTGAATCACCCCGAACAGACACCAATGAGTTATGAAGAATTTTTCCGTGAGCGCCAGGATGCCCGTTATGGCGGCAATGGCGGCCCGCGCTGCTGTTAATACAGGATATTTATGCAATCAATAACAGTCCCTGTCACCTTGCTGACCGGGTTTCTGGGGGCAGGGAAAACCACCCTGCTTAACCACTTTTTGCACCAGCCGCAAGCGGGAGCTGTGGCGATTGTGGAAAACGAGTTTGGCCCGGTGAATATTGACGGCGCATTACTGGAAGCAGGTGATAACGTCAGTATTGTGGAGTTAAGCAATGGTTGCCTGTGTTGCAATGTGCGTGGCGAGTTCACCGCGGCATTGCATGGCCTGCTGGATAAGCGGGCTGATGGTGGGTTGAATTTTGACCGGCTGGTGGTGGAAACCACGGGGCTTGCCGACCCGGCTCCGGTTATTCAAAGCTTCTTTGTGGATGAGCGCTTACGTGAGTCATTGCAACTGGACGCCGTGGTGACCCTGGCGAATGCGCAACACATTCACCGGCAACTGGATGAGCACCCGGTGGCGGTTTCTCAGGTGGGGTTTGCTGACCGGATTTTGGTCACCCACGGTGACCAGGTGACACCCGAGGAACGCGATGCCGTAATGGCCCGCCTTAACCGTATCAACCCGCGTGCCGCGATTTACCAGGTAACCAACGGGGAGTGCCCTGCAGCGTTATGGCTTGATCTGGCTGCTTTCACGCTGAGTGATGACGCCACTGTGCAGCGTGGCTTTTTTATTGCCCGGCCACAACTGGACCAGGCGCTAAGCTTCCAGCCACTTTCACAGCCACGCGTAACCCGGCACTGGGATGACGCCATTTCGTCTCTGGTGCTCGAAGCAGGCTGGCTGGATTTGCATGCGGCAGGTGAGTTTATGAACTGGTGCGTGGAAAACTGGGGTGCGGATATGTTGCGTTATAAAGGTGTGCTGGCGGTTGCGGGAAAACCAGAACGCCTGGTGGTACAGGGAATACACAGCGTGGTGGGGTTTGATTATGGCTCCTCCTGGCGTGACAGTGAAACAGCCTGTTCCCGGCTGGTTATCATTGGCAGAAACTTGCCCACGGAAGATATTCGACGGCGCTTTATGGCGGCCTGCGTGTAATAAGTCTGTGCAGGTCGCAATCATTTAACGAGTTACGGCTTCGATATTTTTCAGTGCCGCTTGCAGGTGTACTGGTGCCAGTTTCCTGTAGCGCCAGTTTGCGCTGTTCTGGTAACACACGCACATTGGTTCTGTGCGCCAGGCTGGGGCCTGAAGCTTGCCGGGCCTGGCACAACGCGGCTGCCGTTATGTCGCATATATTCGGTTTCTGTCTGTGTTCAGGCGATTTTCGTCCGTTGTCTGAGTGGGGACAGAAGCAATCCTCTCTGTTTTATATTATCTGCCCAATAATGCGTCTGGATGTCCGGATGGCTAATAATATTTCGCTTTATGTTATGCCATTTCATTCATTGTCATGGCCGGGGCAATATGAAAAATACCATGAATTATCAGATTGATGAAAAAGAAGGAAAAAGCGTGGTTTTTCCTTCTTTTTAGTGAGCGGACGAAAATCAATGAATTGATTTTCCAGGTTTTTTATCGGGTGGCATCCTCTTGTTCTGTGCGGACATGAAGTTTGTCATCAGACTCAATTATTTGGTTAATTTCATAGAGACTGGCATTTATGGCACAACCTCACCAGATTGAGATGCGTGGTATTTCCATCAGCTTTGGTGGTTTTAATGCCTTGCAGAGCGTGGATTTCACTCTTAGAGGCGGAAGTGTTCACGCGCTGACGGGGGCGAATGGTGCCGGAAAATCAACCCTTATGGCTGTGTTGTCTGGTATATGGGCGCAATATGAAGGGGCGATTTTGCTTGATGGTGAACCGGTGCAATTGCGTACACCGCGTGACGCAAAGCAACTGGGCATTCACCTGGTACAGCAGGAAGTGGATGTTGCGCTGGTACCCGGACTCAGCGTGGGTGAAAACATCATGCTTGACCACCTGGCGGCTCCCGGGCATGGGTTTAACTGGCGCGCTGTCTGGCAGCAGGCGCGCGAAGCACTGGCACAACTGGATATCAGCCTTAATGTAAAAAAAACCATTGAGCATTGCTCCCTTGCTGAGAAACAACATGTGTTGCTCGCGCGTGCGCTGTCTCACCATTGCCGCTTTCTGATCCTCGATGAACCCACCGCTCCCCTTGACCAGCATGAAAGCGACCGCCTGTTTGCCGTGGTCCGGCGTCTTCAGGCTCAGGGGATTGGCGTGGTGTTTATCTCCCATCGCATTCATGAACTTAAAGCTATCTGCGACACGCTCACAGTATTACGTGATGGCCGCCTGGTTGAAACCGGGGCAATGGCATCGCTGTCTGGCGAGGAAGTGGTAGAGAAAATGCTGGGCCACACCCTGGATAACCTCTACCCGGAACGGACCGGTGTGGCGGCAGATGCCCCTGTATTACTGGCGGTTGAAGGGCTGAATGATGAACATCTGTTACGCGATATCAGTTTAACCCTGCGCGAGGGGGAGATTCTGGGTATTGCCGGGCTGGCAGGCGCGGGTAAAACGGAATTGTGCAAAGCCTTATTTGGCGCTTCACCTTGCCAGGTGGCTCATGGGGTGTTGCGTGGTAAAACATGGCGGCCAGTAAGCCCGGCGCACGAAGTTTCTCGTGGCATAGCTCTGGTGCCGGAAGAGCGGCGCAAAGAGGGCATTTTTATTGATGAGCCGGTTGCCATGAATTTATCCGTCAGCGCGGATAAACACTTTTCCCGTGGCGGTTTGTTTGGTTTCGGTGCCGCCAGGCGCTGGGCAGAAGAAGTGATAGCGCGCCTTAGTGTGCGCACTCACGGGCCTGATCAGGTGTTACGGCGCCTGTCTGGTGGTAATCAACAAAAGGTAGCGATTGGTAAGTGGCTGAAAGGCAACGCCGATGTACTGATTTTTGATGAACCCACTAAAGGGGTGGATGTCAGGGCTAAAACCGATTTGTTTACCCTGATATCCGGTCTTGCGGAGCAGGGAAAAGGGGTGATTTACGCCAGTGGCGAATTTGCCGAACTGGTTGGGTTGTGTGACCGAATTTGTGTGCTCTGGGATGGGCGTATTGTGGCGGAACTGGATAGTCGTGAGGCCAGCGAAGAAATTTTGTTGATGTATTCCACTGGAGGAACACCCGCGTGAGTAAAGCCCTGTCCCTTGAAGCGAAGGCCCCCGGGCGCCAGCGTCTGTTTGATTTTTTCTATAAGTGGGGAATGTTGCTCACTGTTGTGGCCCTGATTGGGTTATTTGGGCTAACGACAGATAACTTTCTCGACCCGCATAACATTATCAATATTCTGCGTTCTATCGCTATCGTAACCGTGATTGCGGTGGGCGTGTCGTTGTCGCTGACTGTTGGCGGCTTTGATTTATCGGTGGGCTCGACCGCTTCACTTGCCAATGCCCTGGTGATTTCCCTGTTTGTCTGGTACGGCTTTGACACAACGCAGGCGATAGTCATCACGCTGGCGTTGTGCTGCCTGGTTGGGTTGTTTAATGCCTTTCTGATTGTGGTTCTGAAAATTCCCGACATGCTGGCAACCCTTGCCAGTCTGTTTGTTATTCAGGGCGTGGCGATGACTTACAGCTACGGTGGTTCCATTACGGAGAATATGGTGCTGCCGAGTGGTGATATGGCGCAAGGCCTTATTCCGCCGGGCTTCAGCCAACTGGGCCAGGTGCCAGTCATCGTAATAATCATGCTGGTGGTTACAGTGGTGGCACAACTTGGCCTCTCGCTGACGACTCATGGCCGCCGGATGTATGCCATTGGAGGAAATCCGGAAGCAGCGAGGCTGTCTGGTATTCGCACCACACGCTACCGTGTGCTGGCGTATGTGCTGGCCTCGTTACTTGCCGGGTTGGGTGGGATTTTACTGGCGTCACGCATTGGTTCAGCTCAGGTAAACGCAGGCAGTGGCTACCTGATGGACGCCGTGGCTGCCGCCTGGATAGGTTTTTCACTGGCAGGCTCAGGGAAACCCAATGCGCTGGGAACCTTGCTGGGCGCCATCATTCTTGGTGTGCTGCAAAACGGGCTGGTGATGATCTCTGTACCGTATTACGCCATGGACATCATTAAAGGCCTGGTACTGGCAGGCGCTCTGGCCCTGACTTATATCCAGCGCCGTTAATCAGGCGAATTTTGTGTGGGGCAAACCTGCAACATATTGCACAACATCATCTAAAACAGACAGGAAACAGACAATAATGAAAATGCTGAAGTACTCGTTAATTACCCTTGGGTTACTGGCTGGTACCGCCACCAGTTTTGCTGCCACACTTGCACCAGTGCCTGCGGCAATTGCAGACCACAATGGGCCAATAAGAATCGCGGTGATTCGTAATCTGGGCTCAGATGATAATACTTCGCAGTTTCTTGCCGGTGCCATTCAACAGGGCAAGAAGCTGGGGTTCAAAGTGACCGTGTTTCTAACCAATGGCGATGATGCGCGCTTTCAGGATTTTGTAAACCAGGCTATCAGCCAGAAATACGACGGGATTATCTTGTCTCAGGGCCGCGAACCTTATTCAACAGCACTGGTAAAACGTATTGTGGATAGCGGGATCAAAGTGTCAGTCTTTGATACAGCGGTAACAGGTAACATTCCGGGTGTGACTGCCACCCAGCAGGATGATGCTTCACTGACGCGGCTCTCCTTTGGCCAACTGGTAAAAGACTTCAATGGTAAAGCCAATATCATCAAGCTGTGGGTGGCCGGTTTCCCACCGATGGAGCGCCGCCAGGTTGAATACGAAAAAATGCGCAAAGACAACCCGGGGATCCATGAACTTGAATCCATTGGCGCAGTCTCTTCTGATGTGCAGGGCGATACGGCCAATAAAGTGGGCGCGGTGCTGGCGAAATACCCGAAAGGGAAAATTGACGCAATCTGGGGTACCTGGGATGCGTTCAGCCAGGGGGCTTATAAAGCGCTGGAAGAGAATGGCCGTACTGAAATCAAACTGTACAGCATTGATGCGTCTAACCAGGATTTACAACTGATGCGCGAGGCCAACAGCCCGTGGAAAGTGACAGCAGCTGTTGACCCAAAACTGATTGGCGCTATCAATGTCCGTTTGGTTGCTTACAAAATTGCTGGCGAGCCGACACCGGCTACCTACGATTTTAAAGCTGCGGTAATTCCCCAGGCCTTGCTGGCAGGCCATTCGGGTAATGTGAATATGGCATCCCTGAGTAAAATTATTCCAGGCTGGGGCCAGTCTCAGGACTTTATCGCTCCGTGGTTCGCCACGCTGGAAGCGAAGCAGCAAAAATAAGGCGTTAAATAAGGCGTTAAAGAAGGCATATCGTTGCTGAAACCCGAATACAGCCGCAATATGCGGCTGACCAGGCCTCAGGTTATTCAGCCCTGTGATGTGTTGGTGGATGCGCAGCGAATATCTGCAGCACTGGCTGTAACGCCGGGCTGTCAATTTTCAGTACCTGGGCTGATTTCCGGTACGCCAGCGTTGATATCGTCTGGAGCGATGTTCACCGCAGTGGAGCAACATATTACTGCCAGAGGGAGAGAGCCATTGGTAAGTGACTCTCTTCACCCTGAACGGGGTTAACTGTACTGCCGCACCCGCGCGATAAACTCTTCCACGTTGTCAATTTTATCTGCAATCAGAATCAACGCCTTACCCAGTGCCAGCGCCTGGCGCTGGCAGGCAAGGCGCATGGCGTCATCGGTAATGGTGTCGATATCAGCTACATGGGATAACCCTACAGTGCGGCGGATAAGCTCCGTACCTGCATAGCCAATCGCATCGTGCCACACTTTGTTCAGGAACTGGCTGGTGTAACCGGGGCAACCCAGCGCCTGGTCACGGGTTTTCTCGCGCGCCAGTGCCTGGAAGCGCTCCGTAAAGGTGTGCCAAAATTCGCAAATATCCGCCAGGCGTTGCTCGCGTGCATCGGCGGCTTCACGCAGCGGGAGCAAACCGGGTAATCCACAGTAATTGAGCAACAGGTTGCCAATTGCTGTACCCGGGTCAAACCCGGCGGGGCCGAAGAAACCAAATTCGGCATCAATGGCTTTAAGGCGGCCTTTGGCGACAAAAACAGAACCACTGTGGATGTCACCGTGCAGTAGTGCTTCCGCATGGGAGAAAAAGCGGTGTTTAAGGGCGCTCACAGCAAGCTTCAGGTCTGTGTCTTCACGCAGGGCGGCAACCTCGCTTTCCAGTGCCGCAGGGTAATTATTGCGTTCGTGCTGGCAGTACGGGTCGTTAAAAAACAGGTCTTCAGTGATTTCGCACATGTCCGGGTTAATAAACCGCGCGACTTCGGCTTTTTTCTGGTGCGGGTGCAGGTAAAAATCGGAAGTATGAAACAGCACCTGCGCCAGGTATTCACCTAACTGGCTGGCGGCCTGCGGATAATATTCACCGCGAATCAGTTCGCCGCGCCAGATACGGTAACTGGATAAATCTTCCATCACCATGACGGCGAGTGCCGGGTCAAAGTGCAGAATATGGACTGTATGTTGTGGGCAGTGCTGGTAGTGGGCAATAAGGGTTTCCGCTTCCAGGCGGGCGCGGTCGAGGGTTAATGGCCAGGATTCCCCTACGCAGCGCACATAAGGTAACGCCTGTTTAACAATAATGCGGCTTATTCCTGCGTTGTCGAACACCTTAAACACCAGGTTAAGGTTACCGTCGCCCACTTCTTCAGCATGGGTCAGTGTTTCCGGGTTCGCCAGCCCACCATGTTGTTGAGCCCAGGCAACGGCGTCCCTGGCGGTAAAAGTGCGGTAGTGCGACATGTGACTTCTTTCCTCTTCAGTTCTGGCATTCTGGTTAATAAGCCGTTCAGACGTCTATACATCCGCTTTCCATCCTGACACAATAGAACACATCAACGCAACAAGGATTTAACTAAAATGAATAATCTCCAGACCACCAGCTTGCGCATTGCCAACAACCAACTGTGGATCCTCGACCAGCAGGCCTTACCGCAACAGTCAAACTGGCTGGATGCCAGTACAGTCGAATTATTGGTGGGCCATATCCATGCTTTACGGGTGCGTGGTGCGCCCCTGATAGGGCTATCTGCCAGTCTGTTACTGGCTTCGCTGGCGGAACGTGGTGAGAGCCGTGAAAAGCTGGGGGCGGCGCTGGAAACATTACGCGCCGCCCGGCCAACAGCCGTTAACCTGATGAATAACCTCGACCGGATGAAACAGGCGCTGGGCCAGAGCGACTGGGCCGGTGCCCTGGTTAATGAAGCCTGGCGGCTGGTGGAGGAAGACAAACAACTGTGTGACGCTATTGCTCTGGCTGGCAGTAAGTTAGTTACGCCCGGCAGCCGCCTGTTAACTCATTGCAACACCGGTGGGCTGGCGACGGCAGGGTGCGGAACTGCGCTTGGGGTGATTCACAAAGCCTTTCTGGCAGGCAATGTGCAGCAGGTTTGGGTGGATGAAACACGCCCGCTATTGCAGGGCGGGCGTTTAACCGCCTGGGAACTGGGAGAACTGAATATTCCCTACCAACTGATTTGTGATTCCATGGCGGCCAGCCTGATGGCAAAAGGCGAGGTGGATGCTGTATGGGTGGGTGCTGACCGCATTGCCGCCAATGGCGATGTGGCGAATAAAATTGGCACTTACAGCCTGGCGGTGCTGGCAAAGTACCACGGTATTCCGTTTTATGTTGCGGCACCGGTTACCACCCTGGATTCATCCTGCCCGAATGGCGAGGCTATTCCTATTGAGCAACGGGCGGCAGTGGAAGTAACCGGCGTGGCAGGGAGTTTTGGCGCGGTGCAGTGGGCGCCAGCGAATGCGCAAGTTTGCAACCCGGCGTTTGATGTCACCCCGGCAGAACTGATTAGTGGCTGGGTACTGGACAGTGGCGTGATTACCCCGGAACAGGTGCGCGACGGGGTGTTTAAAGCTCAGGCCTGAAGAGTGGCGCGGCCAGGTAACCAGTCAGCCTGGCCGCAGGCAGGATTCAGTCAATGCGCGGGTAAGTATCAGCAATAGGGTTACCGGTAAATTTTGCCACCCAGCCTTCCGGGTTATCAAAAATACGAATGGCGGTGAAATTGGGTTGTGAACCCATGTCGAACCAGTGTGGTGTGCCTGCGGGAACAGAAATTAAATCATTTTTTTCACACAAGACCTGGTAAACCTTGCCATTCAGGTGCAGGCAGAATAAACCCGCGCCTTCAACGAAGAAACGGACTTCGTCTTCACCATGAGTATGTTCAGCGAGAAATTTTTCCCGCAGCGCCGCTTTCTCCGGGTGACTGGCGCGCATGCTGATAACATCCCAGCTTTGGTAGTTTTTCTCGGCAACCAGCTTTTCAATTTCGTGCTGGTAGGCTGTCAGCACTGTTTCTGGTGTCGGCGCTTCTCCCAGTGGCTGGTTAGCTTCCCAGCGTTCAAAACGCACACCGGCGGCATTGAGTTGTTCGCGGATAGCCTCTGCGTCCTGGCTGTGCCAGAGCGCCTGGCTGGCATCGTTTTCGGAATAAATGGTAAGTGTGCTCATTCAGTTATGCCTCTGGGTTGATGGCGCTAAAGTCGCCAACCTGGGGGTGCTGGCTGGCGTTATCCGCCGCGCCACGAATCAGTTGTACGGTTTGCCAGCCTGCTTCGCGCGCGGCATCCAGCTCCTGGCGTATGTCTGATAAAAACAGTAATTCACCTGGTGCAAAACCCGTTTTGCGGGCGATTGCCTGGTAAGAAGCTGTTTCCCGCTTGTGGCCAACATGTGTATCGAAATACCCGCTGAACAACGGCGTGATATCACCTGCGTCACTGTAACCAAACAGCAGTTTCTGCGCGGCGACAGAGCCAGACGAATAAACATATAACGCAATACCTGAAGCCTGCCATTTTTGCAGTGCTGGCAGCACATCCGGGTAGAGGTGACCGGTGAAGTCACCTTGCTGATAACCGGTTTGCCAGATCATGCCTTGCAGGGCTTTGAGCGGGGTTGATTTGCGGTCTTCATCCATAAAGGCCAGAAGTGCGCTGACCACTTCGCGGGTAGTGGCTTGTGGCTGGCCGATTTCGTTGCGCACGGCATCCAGTTCAGCAGCAACATCGGGTTGTTGCTCATGGCTGGCAATAAATGCAGCGAGATGCTGGCGTGCATAAGGGAATAATACATTGTGTACAAAGCGGATATCGCTGGTGGTGCCTTCTATATCCGTCACGATGGCTTTAATCATAATACCTCCAGGCGGCGGCGCAGTATTTCGCATTCAAATAAGAATTCCAGCCCTTCCAGATGGCGGCGGGCTTCCTGAACACTTCTTCCCCAGCAGGTCAGGCCGTGGCCGCGTAGCAGGAACCCCCATTGCAGGTCGTCTTTGCTGGTTTCCGAGTTAATTCGTTGCGCCAGTGCACTGATATCCTGGTTGTTATCAAACACCGGGAGTTGCAGGGCATCCAGGTGCGACGACTGGCCGCGCAGGGATTTTTGCATTTCGTAGCCCTGAAGTGTCAGGCGGTTGCCTTTGACCAGGCGAGATAACACGGTCGCGTTAACAGTGTGAACATGGAGAACCGCCTGTGCTTCAGGGAACAGGCGGTAAATAAGGGTATGCAGCCCGGTTTCCGCAGAAGGTGTACGCCCGGAGGGCGCGGTATTGTCGCCAATGTTGACCTGCAAAAAATCGCTTTCTGTCAGGCTGCCTTTATCTTTACCGGATTCACTCAGCCAGCACCATTCGGAGTCCTGGCGCAAAGACATGTTGCCGCCAGTTGCGGGAGCCCAGCCTTTGGCACCGAGCCAGCGACAGGCCGCGACTAATTCCGCCAGTTGCAGTTGTTGTGTCATTACGTTCCTTATTATGTGCAGGAGTTATTCGGGCATAACATTATTATTTGGACGTCTAAGCGTCTTGATTGCCAAATATTAACATCGTGTTATAGTTGCAGCAACACAAGCATTACAACAAAATACCGGAAAGGGGAGAGAATGAAGAGTAGTAACCCTTTGATTCCAAAAAGTAAGTTACCAGCATCGGGTGTCACTATTTTCACCCAGATGAGCGCTCTGGCACAGCTTCACCAAGCCATTAACCTGTCTCAGGGGTTCCCTGATTTTGACGGGCCTCGTTATTTACAAGAGCGCCTTGCCTGGCATGTCGCCAGGGGAGCGAACCAGTATGCACCGATGACCGGGGCTCAGCCATTGCGTGAGGCGATTTCCCGCAAAACCGCTGAGTTGTATGGCTGGCTGCCGGATGCTGACAGTGAAGTCACCGTCACTGCCGGAGCGACAGAAGCCTTGTATGCAGCCATTACTGCATTAGTGCGCACCGGTGACGAAGTGATTTGTTTTGACCCCAGTTACGACAGCTATGCCCCGGCTATTGAACTGGCTGGTGGCGTGGTGAAGCGCCTGGCGTTACAGCCGCCGCATTTCCGGGTGGACTGGGACGCATTCAAAAACATGCTTACGCCGAAAACCCGTATGGTTATCCTCAATACACCGCATAACCCCACCGCAACCCTGTGGCAACAGAGCGATTTCGTCCAGTTATGGCAGGCTATTGCAGACCAGGAAATCTATGTGCTGAGCGATGAAGTGTATGAGCACATTTGTTTTGCGCCTGAAGGCCATGCCAGTGTACTGGCGCATGAAGCGTTGCGTGAGCGCGCTGTGGCGGTATCGTCATTTGGTAAAACTTACCATATGACAGGCTGGAAAGTGGGCTACTGTGTGGCTCCTGCTGCCATCAGTGTGGAGATCCGTAAAATTCACCAGTACCTGACCTTTTCGGTGAATACTCCGGCACAACTGGCCCTGGCAGATATGCTGGAGGCAGAACCGGAACATTACCGTACACTGCCAGCGTTTTACCAGGCGAAACGTGACCGTTTTGTTAAGGCATTAGCTGCCAGCCGCCTGGAGGTTTTACCCTGCAGTGGAACCTATTTCTTACTGGCGGATTACAGTGCCATTTCTGATATGGATGATGTGAGCTTTTGCCGCTGGTTAACGGCTGAACAGGGTGTGGCGGCAATACCGTTGTCTGTATTCTGTGCCGACCCGTTCCCCCATAAACTGATTCGCCTGTGCTTTGCCAAGCAGGAAGCAACGCTGGATGCGGCGGCAGAGCGTTTGGTGAAACTGTGATTGTTTTGGTGGTTGTAATATGAAAAACCTGGCGCCGGTAACAGCGCCAGGTTTTTGGGGGTGGGTTATTACTGGCCGATATCGCGCAGTTTTTTACCGGTCATCAGATTACGTTCAATATGTTCCAGTGTGACGTTTTTGGTTTCCGGAATCAGTACAAAGGTGACAATGATGAACAGAACGTTCAGCGCGGTATACAGCCAGAAGGTACCCGCGGCGCCAATGCTGTCGAGCAGTGTCAGGAAAGTGGCCCCAATAATCATATTGGAAACCCAGTTGGTAGTGGTGGAGCAGGTCACACCAAAGTCACGGCATTTCAACGGCTGAATTTCAGAGCACAGGATCCACACGACCGGTGCAGCACTCATGGCATAACCTGCAATACACATCATAGTCATACCAACAGACAACCAGGACAGTGCGCCAGAGCTGTGCCCACCTTCTACCTGCATCAGGCAATAGCCGAGAATCAGTGTCCCCAGCGCCATCACCGTAAAACCAATTTTCAGTGCAGGTTTACGCCCGGATTTATCAACAGTGAACACGGCAATAAATGTAGCAAGCATAAAGGTCAGCCCAACAACCACCGTGGCCATCATTTGTTGTTGAGTACTGGTGAACCCCGCCATTTGGAAAATTTTGGGCGCGTAATACATGATGATATTCATCCCGGTAAATTGCTGCATTGCCTGCAACAACATCCCCAGGAATACCGCACGGCGCACGTTGTGGTTGCTTTTAAACAGTGCCCAGCCACCTTGTTTAACTTTCAGGCTTTCACGGATTTCATTCAGTTCTTCGCGGGCTTTTTCTGAGGAATCGCGCAGCATATGCAGTACTTTTTCTGCCTGGTTGTGCTGGCCTTTTGCCGCAAGCCAGCGTGGGCTGTTTGGCAGGAATACCACCATCACCAGTAAAGCGAGTGCCGGCAGTGCCAGAACACCGAGCATGGCGCGCCAGTTACCGCTATAACTCAGAGCGGTATCTGATAAGAACGCCAGCAAGATACCCAGTGTCACCATCAACTGGTACATGCTGATCATTTTGCCACGTACATTCTCTGATGCCATTTCAGACAAATACAGTGGCGCGGTGTAAGAAGCAATCCCAACCGCAATTCCCAGCACAACACGGGATAGCAGAAGGATTTCCAGGTTGGTGGACATCGCTGAGCCAAGCGAACCGAGTATAAACAGAATTGCGCCCGCCATCAGGCTGTATTTGCGGCCCAAACGGAAAGATAACCAGCCATTAAAAAGTGCTCCCAGCGCCGCACCGAGCATCATGCTGCTGACAACCCATTCCTGTGCCTGGCTGGTTAAGGTGAAGTAGTGAGTAATAAAAGGCAGAGCACCTGATATAACGCCGATATCCAGACCAAACAGCAGGCCAGCCACGGCAGCTGAGATCGAGACAAACAGATTCATCCGGCGCGCTCTTTGTGCCTGGATGGACAGTATATCGCCTGTTTCGCTGACATAAGACATAGTGTAACTCCAGCATAGGGTTGTTTTTATGAGGCTACGGTACGGTATTTCCGTTTATTTGCGTCTGGCTTAAATCGTCAGTGATATGGATTATTGTGCTTCAGCATGTTGTTTTGTGATGTGCGTTCCATAATGAAAGCATGTGTTACATCACGAAATCTTTCCGGTATATAAGGTGAGCCGCGATTTTACTCACCTTTTAAGCAGTGGAGTGGCCGGTTTTTAGAGGTTGTGAATATGGATAATTCTTGTTTTTGGTTTTTTGTTGTTCAACGGTTACATGCTGTGCTGCTAATAACTTTTTGCATGTGACTGCCACAGATAATGCCCGGATGGTGAGCGCGTTCTTGATTTATATTCCCTTTTTTATGTATGGTTATTTATGCCTGTATTACAGGCCCGGCACCATAGCCACTGTTATATACAGACAGGCTTATGCCGGAGAAAAGGAGCCTCGGCTTGTTTGATATGTAAAACCAATCACAGCCATAGGCAGGATGTAAGGCCGGAAGCATTGTCCGCCAGCCAGACAGATGGTGTAATCTTGAGTTGTTACGCCTGAAAAATGGAGTGACAGTATACGCCAGCTATGGCACTGAAGTACTGAGTGGTATTTCAGTCTCGGGCCGCCTTCCGGGTGGCCTTTTTATTTTAAGGCTCCCGACAGGGCGTGCTGGTCTGGCGGTTCATACGTCAGGTTGCAACAATAAGCGTGCATAGTAGGTATTGCTTATTGATTTGATAACGTAAACGCATTGGCTGAAGTGACGAATATTCGCTACTTTATATCCCGTCGATAACACGGAGGAAGTATAGATGTCCTTAATTAATACCAAAATTAAACCTTTCAAAAACCAGGCATTTAAAAACGGTGAATTCATCGAAGTTACCGAAAAGAGTGTTGAAGGACGCTGGAGCGTGTTCTTCTTCTACCCGGCTGACTTTACCTTCGTATGTCCGACAGAACTGGGCGACGTAGCTGACCACTACGACGAATTCCAGAAACTGGGTGTTGATATTTACTCTGTATCGACTGATACCCACTTCACTCACAAAGCATGGCACGACGAGTCTGACACCATCGCTAAAATCAAATACGCGATGATCGGCGACCCGACCGGCACCCTGACCCGTAACTTCGAAAATATGCGTGAAGATGAAGGTCTGGCTGACCGCGGTACTTTCATCGTCGACCCACAAGGCATCATCCAGGCTATCGAAGTTACTGCTGAAGGCATCGGCCGTGACGCTTCTGACCTGCTGCGTAAAGTGAAAGCGGCTCAGTACGTTGCGACTCACCCAGGCGAAGTTTGCCCGGCTAAATGGAAAGAAGGCGATGCCACTCTGGCTCCGTCTCTGGACCTGGTTGGTAAAATCTAATTACCACACCTCACTGGTGCAAGTGCTGTAATAGCCACTTGCACTGGTCAAAAAAATCGCCCGAACTGACGGGCGATGAATCAACGCATTCGGGTGCCTGGCACCCGAATTTCTTGCCAGGGAGATAAACATGCTCGACGCAACCATGAAAACACAGCTTAAGGGTTACCTTGAGCGTCTGACTAAACCTGTTGAGTTGATTGCCACACTGGATGACAGTGCACAGTCCGCTGAAATCAAGGAGCTTCTGGCAGAAATAGCGGAATTATCTGACAAAGTTTCTGTTAAAGAAGACAACACAAGGAATGTACGTAAACCGTCGTTCCTGATAACTAACCCAGGCAGTGAACAGGGGCCGCGTTTTGCTGGTTCACCGTTGGGACACGAATTTACCTCACTGGTGCTGGCATTGCTGTGGACCGGTGGGCACCCGTCAAAAGAAGCGCAGGCTCTGCTTGAGCAGATCCGCGATATCGACGGCGATTTCGAATTTGAAACTTACTATTCGCTCTCTTGCCACAATTGCCCGGATGTTGTTCAGGCACTGAATTTAATGGCTATCCTCAATCCGCGTATTAAACATACTGCGATTGATGGCGGTGTTTATCAGAATGAGATAACTGAACGCAACATCATGGGTGTTCCTGCGGTGTTTGTGAATGGTCAGGAATTTGGTCAGGGGCGCATGACTCTGGCAGAAATCGTCGCCAAAGTGGATACCGGTGCAGAAAAACGCACTGCAGAAGAGCTGAGCAAGCGCGATGCTTATGATGTGTTGATTGTGGGCTCCGGCCCGGCAGGCGCTGCCGCAGCCGTTTACTCTGCACGTAAAGGTATTCGTACCGGGTTGATGGGGGAGCGCTTTGGCGGCCAGATCCTTGATACAGTAGATATCGAAAATTATATTTCAGTGCCGAAAACCGAAGGTGCAAAACTGGCGGGTGCGCTTAAATCCCATGTTGATGATTATGATGTGGATGTGATTGACAGCCAGAGTGCGGCGAAACTGATCCCGGCAGATGTTGAAGGTGGCCTGCATCAGATTCAGACGGCATCCGGTGCAACGCTGAAAGCACGCAGCATCATTCTGGCAACCGGTGCCAAATGGCGCAATATGGGGGTTCCTGGTGAAGACCAGTACCGTACTCGCGGCGTAACGTATTGCCCGCACTGTGATGGCCCGCTGTTTAAAGGTAAACGTGTTGCCGTGATTGGTGGTGGTAACTCGGGTGTTGAAGCGGCGATTGACCTTGCGGGTGTGGTTGAACATGTCACCTTGCTTGAGTTCGCGCCAGAAATGAAAGCCGACCAGGTATTGCAGGACAAAGTGCGCAGCCTGAGCAACGTGGATATCATTCTGAATGCGCAAACCACGGAAGTGAAAGGCGATGGCACTAAAGTGACCGGCCTTGAATACCGTGACCGTAATAGTGGTGATGTGCATCAGTTGTCACTGGCCGGGATTTTTGTGCAGATTGGTTTACTGCCTAATACCACCTGGCTTGACGGGGCTGTTGAATGCAACCGCATGGGTGAAATTATTATTGATGCGAAATGCGAAACCAGTGTGAAAGGGGTATTCGCTGCGGGTGACTGCACCACCGTGCCGTACAAGCAGATAATCATTGCGACTGGCGAAGGGGCAAAAGCGTCTCTGAGCTCATTTGATTACCTGATTCGCACCAAAACAGCATAATTAATTGTTCATACAGTAAAAAGGCTGCCATTTGTTGGCAGCCTTTTTTTACTTTTACGGTAACTAACGGTAAAGCTGCCATACCGGGGCGTTACCGGAACCGTTCAGGTACAGGCTTACAGGATAAGACTCCCCAGGGCTGCCAGCAGGAAAGCAATTGTTCCCAGCAAGGTCTCCATTACAGTCCAGGTTTTCAGTGTGGTTTTCTCATCCATTTCAAGGAAACGACCAACCAGCCAGAAGCCTGAGTCGTTCACATGTGACAGCACGGTAGCGCCGCCTGCGATAGCAATCACAATAAAACACAGGTCGAACTGGCTGAGGCCTGGTGTTGCCTGCACCATCGGTGCAACCAGTGCCGCTGTGGTGGTTAACGCAACCGTTGCCGAACCCTGAGCCACACGCAAAATTGCCGACACAACAAATGCTGCGACAATCAGCGGTAACCCAATGTTGCTCAGAACATCGGCCAGCGCATTACCAATACCACTGGCGCGCAGTACACCACCAAACATCCCACCGGCACCGGTTACCAGCACGATGGCGCAAATTGGCCCCAGCGCACCATCACAGATTTTTTCCAGGTGCTGGCGGCTACGGCTGCCACTGAAAACTTGCAGTGCGAAGAACACAGTAATCAGCAGGGCTACCGGTGTTTTACCCAGCATACGTAAGATTTGTACCAGTGTGTTATCTGCTGATACCCAGCCGATAACGGTTGCCGTATTCAGGCCTGTATCTAAAAAGATAAGGATCAGCGGCAGCATCAGAATTGTCATTACCATGCCGAAAGAGGGGGGCTGATGCGACGCGTCACGTTCAATGTCACCCAAAAATGATGACGGTAATTTCACGTCAAATTTTTTGCCAGCATATTGCCCGTAGAGGTACGCACCGATATACCAGGTCGGGATAGCGATAATCAGGCCAAGGATAACCAACAGACCAATATTGGCACCCAGTAAATCACTGGCGGCAACCGGGCCTGGGTGGGGCGGAACCAGCGCATGCATGACTGCAAAAGCACCGGCAGCCGGGAAAGCATATTTCAGTGTGGAACCACCGAATTGCTTCGCCACGCTGAAGATAATTGGCAGCATCACCACCAGGCCTGCATCGAAAAAGATAGGAAAGCCGAACATCAGCGAGGCAACACCAATTGCCAGTGGTGCGCGCTTCTCACCAAACTTGTTAACCAGGGTGTCTGCGAGAACTTGCGCTCCACCAGAAACCTCAAGCAGCCGGCCAATCATGGCACCCAGACCCACCAGCAAGGCTACACTCGCCAGTGTACTGCCAAATCCATTTAACAGCGTGGGAACCACTTTGTCGAAAGGCACTTTTGTTACCAGCGCCACCAGAATGCTGACCAGAGTGAGGGCCAGAAATGCATGTACCCGGAAACGCATAATGAGGATTAGAAGAACAACTACCGAGGCAGCAGCAATCCCCAGAAGGGTGCCTGCACTATATGCGTGTGTTAATTCTGTCATGGAATAACCCCTATGAACTTGAGCGTAGTACGAAAAGGAAAACCCTTCGTTCTGTGCTGATACCGGTAACATGATACTGGTAACATTCTCTGCACTTAAAGCGTTCCTGACATGTTTATTAATATTTTGAGATGTATATCAAGCATTAGATATAAATACCCACTTTGTTGATCTGCACACTTGTTTTTAAAAAATAGCTTTGTTAGCGCATTGATTGTTAAATGTAACTTCTATGTTAATCATTATATTAATTATAGTGTTATCACCGGATATAACCCCGGGCGTGAGAATAAATAACGTTTTTATGGTGCGTGGGTAAAATTAAATTATGACAAGAATGAAGGGGTGACAGTCACTCAGGAGGCGTGACGATGGGCGAAAGGGCTTAAGTGAGCACATAATTATTCCCACTGGATGCCATATTCAGGGGGAAGAAAGTGCCCGTTAATTAAATAACAGGCATAAAAAATGTGTCAGAAACCGGCCGCGTCCAGGCGGAATTGTGCCGGGCAGTTACCGGGGTGAGCGCCCGGCGCAAAACTGCCTGCCGATAATGGTGCGTTGATGCTGCCAGCCCGAATGGCGATTTGGATTTCTGTCAGCCATGCCGGGTTGCCGTGGCACATAAAACGGAAAGCTTTTACACTTTTCTCGCCATAAGCCTTGCTGATTGCCTGGTTAAGCGCATCACGCGAAACGGTTTCGCCATAATGGCTGGCAAGAAAAGCGCCAGGGATACTGTGGCGAATCTCACTATTAAGCCGCAACATGGTGCCAAAGTAGTCATTGGGTACAAAACCAAAACAGACCCCATGTTTTGCGTATTCATAGCGTTCAAGGCATGAAGTGCCACCTGCGCCCGGCATGTGTTGCACCAGTTGCGCTGCCAGCGAAGGCGAAATGCCCGTATCAGGAGCGGCGCATTTTCTGCTGGCTTTTACTTCTGGCATATCAGGAACCGGGCGGGTTGCACAACCAAACCGCATCCAGCGGCGCCTGTCCACTCCCTGACGGGCAATACTGCGAGGCAGGTCTGGCCATAACCCGTGAATGGTCAGAAACTGTGTTTTGTCTGCCTGTTCCTGCTGGTTCTGGCATTCTGCGGGTAATGCGCGCTGGCTTTGGTGCATTGTTTCACAAAAACCCGGCTGCCAGGAAAGCGCCAGAACATAGTGGTCAAAGTCACTATAGCGCTGTGCCTGCAGTGGAGCGCCATAGCCTGGTATGGCAAGCGAAAACAGTGCGGCGAGAAAAGCGCCAGTTATTATGCGGTTAATCATGTGCCTGTCATTACGTTTGTTGCTGTTGTGTTCAGGGCTACAGTGTAGCCCTTTTCGGGAGCTGAGTCTGATGACAAACCTCATGTCCGCACAGAACAAGAGGATGTCACCCAATAAAAACCAGGAAAATCAATTTATTGATTTTCGCCCGCTAACTAAAAAGAAGGAAAAACCACGCTTTTTCCTTCTTTTCATCAAGCTGAGCCCCCTTTTTGGGTGCTGTGCGAATTAAGGGAGCATAACAGTGGCGGGAACCAGTATTTCGGTTGCCAGAATGACCACTATCAGGCCAACCAGAACCGGCACTGACGTGCGTTTTACCACTTCAAAAGGGGATATTTTCGCCATACCGGCAACAGCCACCACTACGCCAGATACCGGTGAGATAGTTCTCCCCAGGTTTGATGCCTGAAGCATCGGAATGGTTAAATATGCCGGATTAATGCCAGCTTGCTGCGCCAGGCGCGGAATCAGCTCAACAAATGCGTAGAACGGGGCGTTACCCGAGCCTGTGGTCATCGCCGCTAACATAGTCAGAACAACCAGCACCAGCATCAGAATAATGCTGCCGGAGCCAAAGGATGTCGCAATGGATATCAGGCTCTGGATAAACCCAATAGTGCTTAACCCCTGGGCGAATAACCCGGCAGCCACTAACAGCATGACCACGTTGGCGAAAGCATCGGCCATTCCTCTCCATGCCACATCCAGCCCGGCAAAAACCGTTTTGGTATTAAAGCTGCGCAAAAATTCGATGATGGCTGACAGCAGCATACAAATAACCAGAATGGTAATGATATGCAGGCTGGGGCCCCATTTGCCGTCAAAGATTAATACCCCAATAATTGGCGTGAAAGGCAGAATTGCATAGAAAGAGGGTGCACTGGTGTCAATTTCTTTGATGTCCAGTTGCTCGCTGGTAATGTTTTCTTTTTTATCAAGAAAGCGCTGCCAGAAAAAATGCGCGATGGCCATGCAGATAATTGCGGCAATAGAAACAGGCAGCGTAGTTTTAAAGGCAAAATTAACCAGATCCATTTCTGACGCTTTGGCTGCAAGCACGACATCGCCCGATGTGGGCGACAAAATGATAGCGGCAGGAGAGGCACAAATTGCGGCAGCGGCACCACGACTGATGCCGACATTGACCATTACCGGAAACAACGTCGCCATTAACAACACGCCAAGCCCGGTTGCTGAGGAAACCGCCAGTGACATAAGGCAGGCAACAAAATAAGCTGCGACCATCAGCAAATAAGGCGAGTTGATGAATTGCAGTGGTTTGGATGCCAGCTTTACCACCATGTCATTGGCACCAATATGCGTCATATATGCCGCAAAACCGCACAGCACCATGATCATCATGCCGAGATCGCCACCGCGGCTCATCAACAAAATTTTGATGTATTCCACGATATCTACGCTGAGAAAACCCGTGCTGGCTTCACTGGCAGGCAGAATACGGTGGCCCATGATGGCACTGATGATAAGCAGCACCAGACCACCGACAAATAATACGCCAGTAGCGGAATAGCCTTTGATGATGTAACGGGCAACGCCGATGATTACCAGAATACCAACGGCAAGTTCAAAAAAAGTGAGCATAGTTTCCCCTGTTTGTGGCTAAACGCGCACGGTGACATGTGGCATAGCATGGCTATAGCGCTAAGTCGCAATCATGACGTTCAGTAACACAGTGTAAATTATGTAAGTATCGCAGAGGAATGTGCCTAATCATTCCACTTTTTTTGCTGACAAAAATCAATAAAACAGCAATAAAATCTAATATTTTGCGGTTTTATGGATTGAATGTATCAGTGAAGGGGGCGTGTGTTGGCTGCCGGCCCTGAACAGGTCCTGGGTTAATTGCCAGGCTATCTGTTTACCTGGAAATACGCGGCGGTTGAAAGAATATTAATAATGGCTGCTGATATCTGTTATTTAGTGATAAAAATAACCAGGATTTTTCTGTGTGATAAATTTTTCGTAAAATGGCATGTTATGATAGCCCGTAAACAAGAATACCAGATTTAGATATTTCAACGGGTTCGTCAGAAGGGTAATTAATAATTCATCAATACAATATGAATTCTTGTAAGGTACGCCAGGTCTGGTTTGTGGCGTAGATAATTGCCACTGGTTCAACATTTTTTTGCGTGGGAAAAACTGAGGTATTTTTCGGAATTATACATCTTGATTTTCAAGAAAATAATTTTTCCGGTTCTTTGTTCAGGTTTCGTTAATAAAAGCACCCGTAGTCTGTGCATATTTGAAAGTATTTGGTGGCGACAAAGTGTTCAAGATGATTAAGCATTTATTTGTAGTATGTGGTTTATTGGTTCCCTGTTTGTTTTCATCTCAGGTGCAGGCAAGTGATGGTGGGTGGTTCAGCACTCTGACAGGGAACATGGGTGAAACATGGCGTGAGCCTCAGCACTACGATTTGTACGTTCCGGCTATCACCTGGCATGCGCGTTTTGCGTACGATAAAGAAAAAACAGATAATTACAATGAGCGCCCCTGGGGGGCCGGGTTTGGTGTTTCTCGCTGGGATGAGAAAGGGAACTGGCACGGTTTATATTTAATGGCGTTTAAAGACTCGTTTAACAAATGGGAGCCTATAGGTGGGTATGGCTGGGAGGCGACCTGGCGGCCTGTCAGCGCAGATTCACGTTTTCATGTGGGGTTGGGGTATACACTGGGCGTAACAGCGCGTGATAACTGGAACTATATCCCTATTCCGGTGGTATTGCCTCTGGCATCTGTTGGTTACGGCCCGGCAACGTTCCAGATGACGTACATCCCAGGTACTTATAACAATGGTAATGTCTGGTTTGCCTGGTTGCGCTTCCAGTTCTGATAACGGCTGCAAAATTTTTTTTCGTACCCATTGCACGGAAAAGCAAGGGGTTATCAGCCTGAAAGTAAAAAGATAGCGATTTTTATCACTTTTTAGTAAATATCAACTGGACAAACGGCACCACAATTGATGTACTGGTTACCGACACGGTATTTGTGTCGTTTTTTCATAAAAGGTAATTTTGATGTCTAAGATTAAAGGTAACGTTAAGTGGTTTAATGAGTCCAAAGGATTCGGTTTCATTACTCCGGAAGATGGCAGCAAAGACGTGTTCGTACACTTCTCTGCAATCCAGAGCAATGGTTTCAAAACTCTGGCTGAAGGTCAGCGTGTAGAGTTCGAAATCACTAACGGTGCCAAAGGCCCTTCTGCTGCTAACGTAATTGCTCTGTAATAACGTCTGGCTGAGAACGACAAAACCCGCCTTCAGGCGGGTTTTTTTTGCTCAAAATCTGGTTTCTTAACAGGTTAACCCGGTTGCTACCGGGTTCGGTAAGCTTGTTCAGCTAAACAAGTAAAGTTTCAGGAAGCAACCGACAATGAGTGCGCTTAACAGTAGCGTACTGATGTTTACCAGGCTTTCTTTCATTATAGTGCCCATGTTTGTGTGATTAACTCAGGCAGATACTGGCAGAGAAAGATGAAGCCTACATTAACGCCATACGTCGTGAGTAAAAATTATCGCGCAGCAAGCACTGAAACCAGCCAAAATGCGAGCCCGGTCATAATAAGTGAACCTGCAAGGTTAATCACTACATTGGTCGCGGCCCAGGCAAGACGTCCGTCCTGTAGTAAAAATACCACTTCTGATGAAAAAGTTGAGAACGTCGTCAGCCCACCACAAAAACCGGTGGTAATTAATAGTTTCCACATCGGGTCGAGGTTAGTCAGGCGGCTAAAACTTGCCAGCGCGATACCAATAATAAAAGCACCGAGTAAGTTAGCTGAAAGTGTACCCATTGGGATGGCATGATGAAGCGGGTTCAGGCGTTGGCTAATCAACCAGCGGCAAATACTCCCAAGGCCGCCGCCAATAAATACAGCAAATAACATCTGCATAAGGTATATCTCATTAATCATTAAAGCGGAAAGTCTACCGCGCAAGCTGGCTATGGGGTAGTGTTGATTCACGCAATGTGTCGGGGAGTGTTTGTATGAATGTTGCAGCCGGGCAGTTTGCTGTTATGCCAGACTGGCAGGACAATTTAGCGCAATGCCGTTTGTTAGTCAGCCAGGCTATTGAGAAACGCGTCAATTTACTGGTGTTGCCAGAAGCTATTCAGGCGAGGGACAACACTGACCCCGGCTATTCTGTACGGCACGGGCAAACCCTCAACGGACCATTCATTCAGGGCATGCGCCAGCTCACGGAAAATTGTGACCTGACACTGGTGTTCACCCTGCATATCCCGGATGATTCGGGGCGGGTGACAAATTCCTTGCTGGCTCTGCACCGCGGGCAGGTGACTGCGCGCTATGATAAATTGCATCTGTATGATGCGTTTAATGTTCAGGAGTCCCGGCTTGTCTGCCCAGGGCAGGCTATTGCACCATTGATTGCTGTTGGCGACCTGATGGTGGGTGTAATGACCTGCTACGACTTGCGCTTCCCTGACCTGGCAATGAGCCTTGCACTGGCTGGTGCGCATGTTCTGGTGGTGCCGGCAGCCTGGCTTAAAGGTGAAAATAAAGTGCATCACTGGCAAACATTACTTGCGGCACGCGCTCTTGATACCACTTGTTACATTGTGGCAAGTGGTGAGTGCGGTGAGAAAAATATTGGTATGAGCCAGATTATTGATCCTATGGGTAACATGCTTGCCTGTGCCGGCCTTGAGCCAGGCATGATTGTCAGTGACATTACCCTGGCGCATGTGGAACAGGTCCGTGCCCGGTTGCCGGTGTTGGTAAACCGGCGTTTTTTGACCCCGGTGCTTGGGTAACTCGCGGTGACTTTGATTCACTTTGTTACAGAATTATTTTGTATATGGGGCATGAATAACCGTTAATAGTACAAGGCTATGTAGGTAATGCACTGTGGCGGGTGTAGTGTATTACGAACGAGTATGGCTGGAGATTAAGAAGGTAAATATGGGTGAGATTAGTATTACTAAATTGCTGGTTGTCGGGGCGCTGATCGTGTTGCTTTTCGGTACTAAAAAGCTACGGACCCTGGGCAGCGATCTGGGTTCAGCGGTTAAAGGCTTCAAAAAAGCCATGAGTGAAGACGATAATAATCAGTCGATAATCTCTGGCGAAAAAAATGACGCGCAAGACACGCGTGAGCGCCTGAACAACAAAGAGTAGCCTTGTGGCTATGAAATATAGCTGGCCACTATCAGGTTGTTATTTCTGGCAGGGCTATAAATTGAATAAAAAAACCGGTCAGCGCCGGTTTTTTTATTCTGCAAGCCTGGTGGGCTCAGGTTTATTTTACTTCTTCACCACGCGCCTGCAGGTCAGCATGGTAAGAGGAGCGTACAAACGGGCCACATGCCGCATGAGTAAAGCCCATTGCCAGCGCTTCAGCTTTCATTTCATCAAATTCTTCCGGGGTGACATAACGCTGAACCGGCAGGTGGTGGCGGCTTGGCTGCAGATATTGCCCCAGTGTTAGCATGGTTACCCCATGACGGCGCAAGTCACGCATCACCTCGATGATTTCTTCATTGGTTTCACCCAGCCCAACCATTAAACCTGATTTGGTCGGAATTTCCGGATGTGCTTCTTTGAACCGTTCGAGTAATTTCAGTGACCAGTTGTAATCAGCGCCCGGGCGTACCTGACGGTACAGGCGGGGAACGTTTTCCAGATTGTGGTTGAAAACATCTGGCGGTGTGGCAGTGAGAATTTCCAGCGCACGGTCCATTCTTCCACGGAAATCAGGAACCAGTGTTTCAATTTTTATATTTGGGCTTTCACGGCGAATGGCGGCAATGCAATCGGCAAAATGCTGGGCACCACCGTCGCGCAGGTCGTCACGGTCAACGGAAGTGACAACCACATAACGCAGACCCATATCAGCAATGGTGCGCGCCAGTTTTTCTGCTTCACCGGCATCGGGCGCAACCGGGCGACCATGAGCAACGTCGCAGAATGGGCAGCGACGGGTGCAAATCGCACCCAGAATCATAAAGGTAGCCGTTCCGTGGTTGAAACATTCGGCAAGGTTAGGGCAGGATGCTTCTTCACAAACAGAGTGAAGGCCATTTTTACGCATGGCAGCTTTGATACCCTGAATACGGGTGGAGTCCGCCGGGAGTTTGATTTTCATCCATTCCGGCTTTCTTAACAGCTCCTGGCGTTCAGTGGCGACGTTTTTCACCGGGATTAGCGCCATTTTGTCGGCATCCCGGTATTTAACACCGCGTTCCATGACAATGGGTTTACTCATAACGTGCGTATTCCAGTTGCGGATATCGAGTGAAAACGTTTCAATTCAATCAAATGTTGTATTTATCAACTATTTTTGAATTAATGGCAGGCAGTATAACATTTATATTGCTGTGAAAGCAGCCTGCCGGGCACGCAAAACGTGATTTTAGTGTAAATAAGTTGTTATTTTGTGCGTTTGTCTGTCAGAACATGGCTTCTCCGTGTTTTTGCACAAATGCATTCTGAATCGTTTCCATGCAGTTGCGTAATACCTCGTCATGCTGGCTGAGTTTGTTATAAAACAGGTGCGTTTCGAATTTTCCCCCGGCAAAGCCCTCACACTCAACTTCACGCAGGTTCCAGTTATCCCGAAACATGTGGTACAACCCCGAAGACATAAAACCAACCAGATCACTGTTAGCCAGCATGGCTGCCAGTGTCAGGACATTGTAACTGCTGAAAGTGATTTGCCGGTCGGGGAATGTCTGCTCAACCACATTACGCACATCCGGCAAGATATCATCCTGCAATACCAGCATGGTTTGCTGTTGTTTATTCAGAATATCTAATGACACTTCGTCCGTTAGCTCCGGGTGATCATTGCGGCAGACGATGACCACGCGTTCTTCAAACAAGCGAAAGCTGCCTATTTTGCTCATTACCGGCCGACGAGTGTCTATCACCATATCAGCCTGAAGCTGGCTTAACTGCGTTTCTGCCTGCGATATCGGGACATTATTAATGTTGATATTGGGGCAACGGTGGTGGATAGCTTTATAAATAGTCGGCATCACCAGTGCGCCAACAGAAGGATGGGTTGCAATGGTAATGGTGCGTTGCGCGTTACTGACTTCATTAAACTCCAGTGCTCCCAGTATGGATGACAACCCCTGGCTGATATATTCATGCAGGTGGGCGGCATAACTGGTGGGCATGATCCCCTGCCCGTTACGTACAAACAATGGGTCTGGGAAGACGTTACGCAACTTTTGAATGGACTGACTGATAGCCGAAGGCGTGAGATTCAACGCTCTTGCTGCGTTGACAATGCCTTTGTGAATGTAAACTGCCTCAAATACCGTCAATAAGTTAAGGTCGATAGTACGAAGTGCCTGGAAACCACTCAGGCGTGCACTATTCGAACGGGAAAGAAAATTATTATCCTTGCCAGTATTATTCATTCGTTCTCCCATTTTTATAATGTGTTGTCTGTTTACTGAAAAAGCGTTGTCTGTTTTGGGCACAAGGAAATACCGCCATTTTGAAAGACAAAACGGCAAAGCACTTTTTATATAAGTTTGCTGTCGTGCTAAGTGCTTGCACAACATGAATAAAAGGTAGACGTAAACTAGCGATTAAGCAAAAAATAGAGAAGGATTAAAACCCGTTAAATAAACTAATAAACCGAAACAAAATCATTCTTGTTTCGGTTTTTTTTGATTATTCACTGACTGTACGAATGGGTGGGTTACCCAGTAAATGCAAAAAATTATCCAGCAGAACCGGTTGAATATCTGCTACTTGTATACCGGGACGAAACTGTTTGACCTGGGTCATTTTCATGCCAGCGTAGCCACAAGGGTTAATACGTAAAAATGGGGTGAGATCCATATTGATGTTCAGCGCCAGGCCGTGAAATGAGCACCCTTTGCGAATCCGCAGCCCAAGAGAACAGATTTTATCTTCACCTACATAAACACCCGGTGCATCAGGGCGGGCATGGGCGTCAATATCCAGTGTTGCGAGGGTATTGACCACGCATTGTTCCAGTAGCGTTACCAGCTCACGTACACCCAGTTTACGGCGCTTGAGGTTGAGCAGCACATACATCACTTGTTGGCCTGGGCCATGATAAGTTACCTGGCCGCCACGGTCGCTCTGAATAACGGGAATATCACCTGTCGCTAACAGGTGCTCAGCTTTGCCCGCCTGGCCCTGAGTAAACACAGGGTTGTGTTCTACCAGCCAAATCTCATCGGGCGTAGTTTCATCACGAGTATCAGTAAACTGATGCATGGCGAGTGATACAGGTTCATAAGGCTGCAGGCCAAGATGGCGAATAAGAATGGTATTTTGAGACAAAACAGATGTCTCCGGAGTCGGGAATACAGGCGGCCAGTATAGCATAGCGGAGCAAACAAACACCCGGCCTTCAGGCCGGGTAACGGAAAACGACGTTTTTGCTACAGAACCATACGGACAATTTCAATTTTGCCCAGTTCTTCATAAAGTGTTTCTACCTGTTCTACATGGGTTGCCGTAATCGTGATGGATACGGAATGGTAGTTGCCTTTACTGCTGGGTTTGATTTGAGGTGTGTAGTCACCAGGTGCATGACGCTGTACAACCTCAACGACCCTGTCCACCAGTTCAGGTTGAGCCAGACCCATTACTTTGTAGGTAAACGGGCAGGGGAACTCGAGGAGTTCATTCAGTTTGGTTTTCATGTCAGCTCCAGCAAAAATAAAAAACGAACTCCCGCCTGAGCGGGAGTTCCAGTGTTACTTAGTATATGGGGGCAGCCGTCACACTTTCAAGTGTGCGGTTTTTAACCAAACCAGTGGTGGAACATCAGTTTGATGTAATCAATCATCCGGCTAAAGAAGTTACCTTCATGGATTTCATTCAGTACAACCAGTGGGCGCTGGTCGATTGTTTTGCCGTCTAACTGGAAGTTAATGGTACCCACTACCTGATTTTTTTGCAGTGGTGCATGTAATTCCGAATTGTTCAGCACATAACTGGCTTTCAGGTCTTTCATCCGGCCACGAGGAATGGTCAGCCAAACGTCTTTATCCACACCCAGTGATGCACGGTCACTGTCACCAAACCATACTGGCTCAGAAGCGAATTCTTTACCTGCCTTAATAGGGTTAACAGATTCAAAGAAACGGAAGCCCCAGGTCAGCAGTTTTTTGCTTTCCACTTCGCGACCTTTAAATGTCCGCCCGCCCATAACCGCGGAGATAAGGCGCATGTTGCCATCAGTGGCTGAAGCAACCAGGTTATAACCTGCTTTCTCAGTATGGCCGGTTTTGATGCCATCTACATTCAGGCTTTTATCCCACAACAAACCATTACGGTTCATCTGGCGAATGCCATTAAATGTGAATTCTTTCTCTTTATAGACTGCATATTCGTTTGGAACATCACGAATCAGTGCCTGGCCCAGTAACGCCATATCACGCGCGGAGCTGTACTGACCATCAGCGTCCAGACCGTGGACAGTCTGGAAATGGGTGTTTTTCATGCCCAGTGCATTAACGTAGCTGTTCATCAGGCCAACAAAGGCGTCCTGACTACCCGCCACGAAATCCGCCATCGCCACGCAGGCATCGTTCCCTGATTGCAGGTTAATCCCGCGAATCAACTGAGAAACGGGAACCTGCATGCCGGGTTTGAGGAACATCAGCGATGAACCTTTGAAGACTGGATTCCCTGTCGCCCAGGCGTCTTTCCCGATAGTGACTACAGCGTTTTCATCAAATTTACCCGCTTTCATTGCCTGACCAATAACATAGCTGGTCATCATTTTCGTCAGGCTTGCCGGGTCGCGGCGTTCATCGGCATTTTGTTCGGCAAGCACTTTGCCTGAGTTGTAATCAATAAGAATGTATGATTCAGCGTCGATTTGTGGTACGCCAGGAATCATTGTTTTGATGTTCAGGTCATCAGCCCTGGCTAACCCAGTTGCGGCCAGTGTTAACGCAGCCCCAAAGGCAATACGCTTTACAGCATTAGCGGAGAAAGTGGTATTCATGGTCAGAACAGCAACATCCGTGATGGAATTTAAAAAAGTGACTTACTATAACAAATGGTTTTTTACCTGGCACCAGACTTTGCGCATGAGTTTGTTAATGTTATTTACGCAAACTGACAAAGCTGGCGCCAGGAAACTTATTGAGCCGGGGCCGCAGTAATAAATGACTGCTGCTGTGCTTCATTCATCAGGCGTTGTTGCAGGCTGATTGCCTGGCTACGGCTGCTAAATGGCCCCAGTTGTACTCGCCAGATAGCCCCATTCTGAGTGACCAGACCGGGTACACTAAATTGCTGGCTGAGTTTTTGCTGCCACTGTTGCGCGCGCCCGGCATCACTTACCGCGCCCACCTGGACAACATAACCCCCGCTCGCTACCGTGGCGCTACGCCCGGCAACACTCCCCTGAATAGAACCGGGCGCAGTGACGGGATCACTGTGCAGGCCAAGAGCCGGGTTAACCGGTGCCGGTGCCGGTTCAGTTGTGGCCGGGGCTGTGGCGGGTGTAGCTGTGGAGGCAGGCGATGTTTGATTCGGCGGCGTCAGCATTTGTGACGTGGCGTCTCCCGCCGCGACAGTTGCGTTGCCAGATGTCACGCCTGCATTCGGGGTTGCCTGTGATGCCGGAGCCAGGAAACTGCCGTTTTGTGCCGGGGCGCTGGTATCTTGCGGCTGGAGTGTACTGTTACTGATAGCCTGCACATTGCTGTTTTGCGGTTGTGCCGCAGGAACAACTGAAGACGCACTGCCTGACCCGGACGTGAGATCCGGGCGGGCGGGCAGGGCATAAGTTTGTTTGGCAATGGTAATACACGCCATACCCGGACCAGACATTGTGCCATCCTGAGCGACCAGAATTGGGTCGATACGTACCCGTGTATTATTGGACATATTCAAACGGTCGGCTACGGCACGAGATACTGCGACAACCCTGTCGTCACCATAAGGGCCGCGATCATTGATCTTAACAATCAACATCCTGCCATTAGCGAGGTTGGTAATTCGCGCGTAACTGGGAATGGGCAGGGTCGGATGCGCAGCTGTAAGTTGGGTCGGGTCGAACACTTCGCCGGATGCCGTGAGGTTACTGTTTGGTTCGGCATCATAAATAGCAGCAAGCCCACTCTGACTGAAGCGTGACGGGTCCTGGACAATGGTATAAGTCCGTCCATCCCTTTGGTAGTTTTGGTTCGCTGTGGCTGATGGGGTTTCATAGTGCGGTTCAGCACCAGATACCTCAACGCGTGGTCCATTACATACTGGTGTGGCAGGCACTTGTTCAACACCTGCCTGCTGTTGCTCCCCACTACAGGCCGCCAGTAAAAGTGCGGCAACACAAACTCCAGGCCATTGCTTGCGCATCACTTACCTCTTATACGTTTTTCGATAACAGTTTTCGATGGGTGTGTATCGACATAACAATACCAAACCCCGCCATGAGTACGATAAGCGCGGAACCACCATAACTTACCAGCGGCAGGGGAACGCCCACCACCGGTAGAATTCCACTAACCATACCAATATTAACAAAGACATAAACAAACAGAATCAACATCAGGCCACCGGCCATCACCCGGCCAAAGGTGGTCTGTGCATGTGCCGCAATCCACAGCCCACGCATAATCAGTAATAAATACAGTGTTAACAGGGCCAGCACGCCAACCAGCCCCAGTTCTTCAGCCAGTACAGCAAAAATAAAGTCAGTATGACGTTCTGGTAAAAACTCCAGTTGGGATTGCGTACCATGCAACCAGCCTTTACCGCGCAACCCACCGGAACCAATCGCAATTTTAGACTGAATAATGTGATAGCCCGCACCCAGTGGATCACTCTCCGGGTTAAGCAGCATCATGACGCGGGCGCGTTGGTAATCATGCATCAGGAAAAACCATAAAACGGGAATAAAGGCCGCCACCAGTATTACGGCTATACCAATTAAGCGCCAGCTCATCCCGGAAAGGAACAACACGAAGATACCGGATGCGGCAATCAGGATGGATGTTCCCAGGTCTGGCTGAGCCGCAACCAGCAGGGTTGGCATAAAGATCAGCGCTAATGCGATTGCCGTGTTTTTTAGTGTGGGTGGGCAGACATCGCGGTTAATAAAACGGGCCACCATCAGGGGAACCGCAATTTTAGCAATCTCTGACGGTTGAAAGCGCACTATGCCAAGATCCAGCCAGCGTTGAGCCCCTTTGGATATTGCCCCAAAGGCATCAACGGCAACCAGTAACACGATACAAAGGATGTACAACCAGGGAGCCCAGCCTTCATAGACCCGTGGGGGGACCTGAGCCAGCACAATCATGATGACCAGCCCCATACAAATTTGGGCGATTTTGCGTTCCATCATGCCCGGGTCTTGCCCACTGGCACTCCAGACAACCAGCGCGCTGTATAATAGCAATGCCAGAATGGTGACGACCAGCATGGGATCGAGGTGTATCTTATCCCAGAGGGACTTTTTATTCGGATTGTCAGTCATGGGCTATTGATCCTCTCCGGCGACGTGTTGGGCAGGGGAGTCAGTTGGTAATGCGGTGTTGTTATCGCCAAGCATAATATGATCGAGAATTTGCCGAACGACGGTCCCCACTGCCGGGCCTGCCCCGCCATTTTCCAGAATAATAGAAACAGCGACCTGCGGATTATCATAAGGTGCAAACGCGGTCATGAGTTTATGGTCACGCAGGCGCTCAGAAATTTTGTGGGCGTTATAGGTTTCATTGGCTTTCAGGCCAAACACCTGTGCTGTCCCGGATTTTGCGGCAATTTTATATGGCGCACCGGCGAAATAACGGTGTGCTGTGCCGTTAGGGCGGTTTGCCACACCATACATCCCGTCTTTGGCGATTTCCCAGAAGCCTGAATGGATGTCACCAATGTGACCGTCTTCCTTTTGAACCCAGGGCACTCTCTTACCATCCACGACTGTATCCATCAATAAATGTGGTGTTTTAATGACGCCATTGTTAATTAGTGTCATCAGCGCTTTGTTCATCTGAATGGGTGTGGCTGTCCAGTAGCCCTGACCAATCCCAACAGGGATGGTATCCCCCTGGTACCAGGGCTTTTTGAAGCGTTTGAGTTTCCATTCGCGGGTTGGCATGTTGCCTGAACGTTCTTCCGCCAGGTCGATACCAGTCAGATGACCATAGCCAAATTTGCCCATCCATTCAGACAGGCGGTCTATTCCCATATCGTAGGCAACCTGGTAGAAGAAGGTATCTGCTGATTCTTCAAGCGCCTTAGTAACATTCAGATGCCCGTGCCCCCATTTTTTCCAGTCACGGTAACGCTTCTCAGAACCAGGAAGTTGCCACCAGCCAGGGTCAAACAGGCTGGTGCTGCGGGTAATCACCCCGGCAGTCAGGGCTGATACCGCAACATAAGGTTTCACTGTGGATGCCGGCGGGTAGGCACCTTGTGTCGCGCGGTTGACCAGTGGTGTGTCCGGGTCATGCAGCAGGCCTGAATAGTCTTTAGAGGAAATGCCATCGACAAACAGGTTCGGGTTATAGCTGGGCATGGAGACGAGAGCGAGAATCGCACCTGTACGCGGGTCTGTGACAATGGTTGCAGCCCGGCTGCCAGCCAGCAGTGTTTCAATGTAGCTTTGTAACTGGAAGTCGAGTGTCAGGTAAATATCGTGCCCGGCCTGAGGTGGCACTTCTTTTAACTGGCGAATGACGCGCCCACGGTTATTGACTTCCACTTCTTCATAGCCTGTCTGGCCATGGAGCAGGTCTTCGTAATAACGCTCAATACCCAATTTGCCTATATCATGGGTTGCGGCATAGTTAGCTAATTTCCCGTCTTTATCCAGGCGTTCAACATCACGGTCGTTGATTTTAGAAACATAACCGATGACATGAGTCAGGGCCGAACCATAAGGATAATAGCGGCGTTTGTAGCCTTTGACTTCTACCCCCGGGAAACGGTACTGGTTGACGGCAAAGCGAGCCACCTGTTCTTCGTTCAGGTTAACTTTGACGGGAATAGAGGTGAAACGGTGTGAACGGGAGCGTTCTTTTTTGAAATTGGCAATATCTTCGTCTGTCAGGTTAACCACCGGGCGTAACGCATCCAGTGTGCCCTGCACGCTGTCCACTTTTTCTGGCATCATTTCTAATTGGTAAATGGTACGGTTAAGCGCCAGTGGTGTACCGTTCCTGTCGTAGATGATGCCCCGGGTTGGTGCGATGGGAACCAGCTTGATACGGTTTTCGTTCGAGCGGGTTTGGTAGTCATCATGCCGGACGATTTGCAGATTATAAAGATTGGCTATCAGTACCCCAGTCAGCGCCAGAATACCAACAAAGGCAACTACTGCCCTGCGCACAAAAAGCGCGGACTCAGCCGTATAATCGCGAAAAGAATCCTGTAATTTCATCCGCTGCTTAATCTACCTGGTGCATTACTCACGATGATAGGGATGATTCGTGGTGATACTCCACGCCCTGTATAAACTTTCCGCAACCAACACACGTACCAGTGGGTGTGGCAGTGTCAGTGTGGAAAGGGACCAACTTTGCTCGGCTGCCGCTTTACACGCGGGAGAAAGCCCCTCGGGGCCACCAATCAGTAAGCTGACATCCCTGCCATCCTGCTTCCAGCGTTCCAGTTGTTCAGCCAGTTGCGGCGTATCCCAGGGTTTGCCTGGAATATCCAGAGTGACGATTCGGTTACCTTTCCCGGCAACGGCCAGCATGGCTTCGCCTTCTTTGTCGAGAATGCGCTTTATATCCGCATTCTTCCCTCGTTTGCCAGCCGGAACTTCAACCAGCTCAAAAGGCATATCTTTAGGGAAACGACGCAGATATTCACTGAAACCAGTCTGCACCCAGTCGGGCATTTTGGTTCCAACGGCAACTAACTGAAGCTTCACACTTAACTCCAGAGTTTTTCCAGTTCATACAGGTGACGGCTTTCTTCCTGCATAACGTGCACAATCACATCGCCCAGGTCAACGACTACCCAGTCAGCATCGTTCTCACCTTCCACACCCAATGGCTGCAGCCCGGCCTGACGTGAAGCCTCAACAACATGATCGGCAATGGAGACGACATGGCGGCTGGAGGTGCCGGTGCAAATAATCATGCAGTCAGTGATACTGGATTTGCCTTTGACATCAATGGCAATAATGTCCTGACCTTTCAGATCATCAATTTTGTCGACAATAAAGTCCTGGAGTGCTTTACCCTGCAAGTGTTCCCCCTGGTGGATTAACAATGTGTGATGGTGCCTGCATGATACCATACCGATGCCCACAGCCCGGCTGGCCAGCCAGCGGCACTGCGCCAGGCGAGCTATCTTCCCACTGGCCGGTCTGGAATGCATCGCCATTTTTGTAAAACAATTTAGAAACAGCGGCGCAGGCAATTCTGGCAGCGGAGAATAACAGGCTGACAAGGGGTGTCAATGCCCGAATGGCCCGGTAACCGTGGTGCGGCGGGTTGGTTAATCATTATGTGTACTGTTTCCATGGTTATTGAGATAACGCAGAGTTGCATAATCGCCTTTCAGGTCGATACGGCTCCATGTTCCCTGCTCAATAGCAAAGTGCCACATGGCTGCGGGTGGCATATTCAGCAGTTGCGCCAGTAACTGGCTTATCACGCCCTGGTGGCTGACCAGTAGCAGGTTGTCTGCCTGTAGCGACCGGGCCGCCAGGGCAAGTTTTGCGACGCGCTCCGTAAAGTGGGCAAAACTTTCCCCTTCCGGTGGGGTGACATGCTGCCAGTCAGCACACCAGGCCTGATACTGCTTATCCTGTTCAATCAGCGTACTATGGTGTTGCATTTCCCAGGCACCGAAATCCATTTCGTTCAACAGGGCACTGGTACGTGGTTGTGGGTGATGCGGTTGCAGGATCAGTTGTGTTGTGTGGCGGGCGCGTTCTCGTTCACTCATTAACACATGGTCGAAGGGCACATTGCGTAGCAGGTTGGCAACTACACAGGCCTGCCCAATACCCGTCGGCGTCAGAGGTGATTCGCTTTTACCGCAAAAAAGCTGCCGGGTATTTGCTTCAGTTTGCCCGTGCCGTACCAGCCATAAGCGCATGTTTCTCTCCTGCAATGATTGCGGTCCAGACCGCATTATCTAATAGCGCGCAAGTTTCCGCTATGATAACGCTTTTAATAAAAGGAAAAATCATGTCCCGTTTCACCAGTCAGCATGGCGGAAATCGACGCGAGGTTGCGCAATATTTGGGGGTTGATGAGGATACTCTTCTGGATTTTAGCGCCAACATTAATCCACTGGGGATGCCGTTGGGGGTGCGCCAGCGCCTGGCAGAGTCACTGGATAAACTGGAGCAGTATCCGGATGTAGCCTATCAATCACTGCACCAGGCGCTGGCGGCTTATCACGCAGTTCCGCCAGACTGGATACAGGCAGGTAATGGGGAAACCGAGCTGATTTTTGACCTGGTGAAAACCCTGGAGCCAAAACAGGCTTTAGTGGTATCTCCCGGGTTTGCTGAGTATCAACGTGCATTAGCCCAGGCTAAGTGCCAGGTGCATACCTGGTGGTTGCAGGAAAGTGCTGGCTGGCAGTTAGATGACGGTATTCTTAGTGCGTTAACCCCGGAGCTTGATTGTGTTTTTTTATGTACGCCAAATAACCCCACCGGATTGCTGCCCGACTGGCCTTTGCTGGAGCGCATCGCACACAAGTGTGGGGATAATCATATTTGGTTAATTGTTGACGAAGCCTTCCTTGATTTTGTCCCGCAACAACCTGGTTTTATTCCTGTGCTGGGGAACATGCCGTGGGTGTGGGTATTGCGTTCGATGACAAAATTTTATGCCATTCCCGGGTTGCGACTGGGTTATGCGCTAAGTAGCCACACGGCGTCGATGGCATCCCTGCGGGCAAAGCGTGCTCCCTGGAGTATTAACACCCTGGCGGCCATCGCGGGTGAACAGGTGTTACAGGAAACAGCGTATCAGCAGGAGACATGGCAGTGGGTGCGTAGAGAGAATCAGTGGTTGTATCAGGCGCTGAGTAAGGTGCCCGGCATTCAGGCATGGCAGCCGCAGGCAAACTATTTGTTTTTTCGCTGCGATGTCCCTGAGCTGGATTTACAGTGGGCGCTGTTGGAACAGGCGGGGATGTTAATTCGTTCTTGCGCTAACTACCCAGGGCTTGATGCGCGTTACTACCGTGTCGCGGTGAAGTCACATGCAGCGAACCAGTCATTGCTGGATGCGCTGCAACAGGTGATGTCAGCTTTGGTATAAATGCTCGCGGCGGATGTAGTCCAGTACGCTGTCTGGCAGTAGATCATCACACGGGCTGTTGTTGGCAAGCCGGGTACGAATTTCTGTTGCTGAAATGGCATACTCCGGTGTATCGGCAAGGAAAATTGAGCCACAAGGTGACTGGTGGAGCAGGTGTGCCTCTGTTACCAGGTTATCTTCCAGCCATTGCTGGCGGCCTGGTTCCGGGAGGGTTAATGGGTATCCGGGGCGGCGGCACACTAACAAGTGGCACAACGACAGAATTTTTTCGTGCTGGTACCACTTGTGGAGTGTTAACAGGGAATCCTGACCAATAATAAATGCCAGGGGTTGTTCCGGGCCGTATTCACGGCGAAAGGTTTCCAGCGTGGCGACAGTCCAGGAAGGCGTGTCCCGCTCCAGTTCACGGCAATCCACAGTAAACAGTGGGTTACCTGCTACCGCCAGTTGCACCATGGTTTTGCGTTGTTCACTACTGGCATCAGGTTGTGGGCGGTGTGGCGGCACATTGTTGGGCAGAACGATAACCTGCTTAAGTTGTGCCGCCTTTGCCATGGCGATGACAGACTTGATGTGCCCGTAATGTACCGGGTCGAAGGTGCCGCCATAGAGTGCTATCAGTTCAGATAAAGAATCAGCCATGAATAAAGGTATCGGGTAATGCGCCGTGGCAGAGTAACAGTGACAAAGCTGCAAGTGACGGCCAAATATCCTGGCCAAAATCTTGTTTAAGCGTCAGCTCAGTCTGGCTTAGTAACTTCACAGCCTGAAACAGCTGTTCAGGCTGTAGCCGGTTCAGTGCTTCAGTCAGCAGCCCCCGGCGGTTCTGCCATACACGGTTTTGGTCAAATAGTGTACGCAGTGGTGCCTGGGATGACTGGCGCTTCAGATTAACCATCAGCAACAATTCACGCTGAAGTGTTCGTACCAGAATAACCGGCTCATCACCTTCTCGCTGGAGCTGGTTCAGGATATGTAACGCGCGTTTACTCTTACCCGCCAACAACGCATCTACCCAGTGCCAGGGGGTAAAGTGCGCGGCGTCATTAACAGCCTGTTCAACACGGGGCAGCGTCAGTTTGCCATCAGGCCAGAGTAAAGCAAGCCGGTCAAGTGCCTGAGCCAGGGCCAGTAAGTTACCTTCATAACAGTAGCAGAGTAACTGACTGGCCGCGTCATCCAGGGAGAGTTTCATCTGCCTGGCGCGGGCTGCAAGCCAGCGGGGGAGCTGCGCCTGTTCGGGCGTCTGGCAGGTGACCTGGGCCGCCTGTGCACTGACTGCCGCAAACCAGGCCGCATTTTCCTGCGCTTTGGTGAGTTTATTACCACGAATTACCAGTAATAAATCTTCATGTAACAGGCTAACCAGGGTTTCCAGTTGTGCATTAATAGCGGCATTTGGGCCATTTTCCGGGAACTGCAAAACCAGAGACTGGCGGCTGGAAAACAGGCTCATAGACTGGCAACGAGTGAACAAGTCCTGCCAGTCTGTTGTGGCATCAATTTGTACACTGTAATGCTCATCGAAGCCCTGAGCTTTGGCTGCGTCCAAAATAGCCTGCTGGCTTTCCTGCAATAACAAAGGGTCATTGCCCAATAATAACCAAACAGTACGCAGCCCATCATTGAGCTGCGTACTGAGTTGTTCCGGATACAACTTAACCATTACTGTGCAGGCGCGGGAGTCAGCGTAGCCGACTGGCGGGGAGACGTTACTGCAGAAGAATGCGTTGCAGGCGTGTCATTCTCTTCACTTCTCTGCTGCGCTTTTGTCTGCACTGACATTAGTTTACGCACCAGTTGTTCGGCTGCCTTGTCGTACATTTCTTTGATGATAAGGTCCTGCTCAGCACTTTTCGCCAGTGCGGTGAGCGGGTTGTCAAAGAATGAACGATAGACTTTGGTTGAAATGGGGTAAATATCGTTCCCTGGCATCAACACGGTTGCGTTTACTGTCATTACCATCTGGTATTCCGCCGTCTGCCCATTTTCAAAGATAGACGCGGTGTCTTTATGTATTAACGCACCGCCCAGGCGCAAGGATGGGATATCCTGGCGAGCAGAAGATGCCTCTACAATCGTCACGTTATTAAGACGTAACTGGTTGCGTACTGCACGGGTCAGCGGGCCATTCGGGTCACCCGAGTTCAGAATCAATGTGTGCATACTGGTTGGCACCGCGGAATACCCCCGCAGGTGCCAGCCACACCCGGCGGTGACCAGCACCGCCATACTTAAGATGATAGTGAGCAAATATCTCACATGTCCTCCTGCGTTTAACCAACAACCAGGTTGAGCAATTTACCCGGCACGTAGATAACTTTGCGGATGGTTACGCCTTCAAGGTATTTTGCGACCAGGTGTTCCTGTGCCGCGCGAGCCTGAACCTGATCCTGGTTGGCATCTGCCGGGACGGTGATTTTGCCACGGACTTTACCATTGACCTGAACCACAACCAGACGGGTGTCTTCAACCATGGCTTGCTCGTCAGCAACCGGCCATGGCGCGTTATCGATATCACCTTCACCACCCAGCGCCTGCCACATGTTGAAGCAGATATGCGGAGTAAACGGATACAGCATGCGTACTACTGCAATCAGAGCTTCCTGCATCAGTGCACGGTCCTGCTCAGTGTCCTGTGCAGCGCGGGTCAGGCGGTTCATCAGTTCCATAATGGCCGCAATCGCGGTATTAAAGGTCTGACGACGGCCAATATCATCGGTCACTTTGGCAATGGTTTTGTGCAGTTCACGGCGCAGTACTTTCTGGTCTTCTGACAGTGCAGCTTCATCCAGAGCAGCGACTGCTCCTTTTTCTGTATGCTCAAACACCAGTTTCCAGACACGTTTCAGGAAGCGGTTAGCCCCTTCAACACCCGATTCCTGCCATTCCAGCGTCATTTCTGCCGGGGAAGCAAACATCATGAACAGGCGCACGGTGTCGGCACCATAACGCTCAACCATGACTTGCGGGTCGATACCGTTGTTTTTGGACTTGGACATTTTGCTCATGCCCGCGTAAACCAGGTCATGGCCTGCGCTGTCAGTCGCTTTAACAATACGGCCTTTTTCATCACGTTCAGTAATGGCGTCAACCGGAGATACCCAGTTACGCTCGCCATTTACACCGGTGTAGTAGAAGGCATCGGCCAGCACCATACCCTGGCACAACAACTGTTTGGCGGGTTCATCAGAGGTGACCATACCTGCATCGCGCAGCAGTTTGTGGAAGAAGCGGAAGTAGAGCAGGTGCATGATGGCGTGCTCAATTCCTCCCACATACAGGTCAACCGGCAGCCAGTAGTTCGCGGCTTTTTCGTCCAGCATGCCTTTGTCGTATTGCGCACAGGTGTAGCGAGCGTAATACCATGAAGATTCCATAAAGGTATCAAAAGTATCCGTTTCACGCAGTGCAGGCTGACCGTTTACCGTGGTTTTTGCCCACTCAGGATCGGCTTTAATCGGGCTGGTGATGCCATCCATTACCACGTCTTCTGGCAGGATAACCGGTAACTGGTCTTCAGGCGTCGGGAGCACGGTACCGTCTTCCAGTGTCACCATTGGAATTGGCGCACCCCAGTAACGCTGGCGGGAAACCCCCCAGTCGCGCAGGCGGTAGTTAACTTTACGCTCGCCAACCCCTTTTGCGGCCAGGCTGTCGGCGATGGCGTTAAATGCTGCCGGGAAGTCCAGACCATCAAACTCACCGGAGTTAAACAGCACGCCTTTTTCGGTATGTGCTGCATTGCTCAGGTCTGGTGCATTGCCTTCGGCATCCAGAATGACGGGTTTGATGGCCAGGTGATATTTGCTGGCGAATTCCCAGTCACGCTGATCATGCCCCGGGACTGCCATTACTGCGCCCGTGCCGTATTCCATCAGGACAAAGTTAGCAACCCACACCGGAACCGCTTCGCCGGTCAGCGGATGGATGGCGTTAATGCCCGTTGCGATACCTTTTTTCTCCATAGTCGCCATGTCGGCTTCGGCTACTTTGGTGTTACGGCATTCGTCAATAAAGGCGGTAATGGCTGCGTTACCTTGTGCTGCCTGTTGCGCCAGTGGGTGGCCTGCGGCAACAGCAAGGTAAGTGACCCCCATAAAGGTATCCGGACGGGTGGTGTAGACAGTCAGCTTCTGGTCGCTGTTTTCAACGTCAAAGGTAATTTCCACACCTTCTGAGCGCCCAATCCAGTTACGCTGCATGGTCTTAACGGTATCTGGCCAGTGGTCCAGCTTATCCAGGTCGTTAAGCAATTCTTCAGCGTAGTCAGTGATTTTAATAAACCACTGTGGAATTTCTTTACGCTCAACTTTGGTATCACAACGCCAGCAGCAACCATCAATAACTTGTTCGTTGGCCAGCACGGTCTGGTCGTTCGGGCACCAGTTAACCGCAGAGGTTTTTTTGTAAACCAGACCTTTTTTATACAGTTGGGTGAAGAATTGCTGTTCCCAACGGTAATATTCTGGTTTGCAGGTTGCCAGTTCACGGCTCCAGTCATAACCAAAACCCAGCATTTTCAGCTGGTTTTTCATGTATTCGATGTTGTCGTAAGTCCAGGGTGCCGGTGCTGTGTTGTTCTTTACCGCAGCACCTTCAGCGGGCAAACCAAATGCATCCCAGCCAATTGGCTGCAGGACGTTTTTACCCAGCATGCGCTGATAACGGGCAACCACATCACCAATGGTGTAGTTGCGCACATGACCCATGTGTAGTCGACCAGAAGGATAAGGAAGCATCGACAGGCAGTAATACTTCTCTTTGCTCTCGTCTTCAGTTACTTCAAATGTACGCTTCTCTTGCCAGTGAAGCTGAACGTTAGATTCTATCTCTTCCGGGCGGTATTGCTCTTGCATGGCTGCGAGTGGTCCTGTGCTATAGAAAGCTACAAATGTAGCCTGTGTGTGTTTTTTCAGATCGGCATAGCATAGCCGATTAGGGCGCGGCAAAACAGCACTTCCATGCCCGTAAGAATGATTTCCTGCCCTGTTACCTGTGAGAAATATTTGGTGCGGTTGTGGGGTGGCTAACACTGGCATGACAGAATAACGTCTATTATTAGAAGACGTTAAGTCCAGGAGGCCAGCGCCATGAGTAAAGTTGCGCAATACTACCGTGAACTTGTTTCGTCCTTGAGTGAGCGTTTACGTAATGGGGAGCGCGATATTGACGCGCTGGTGGCGAGTGCCCGGCGTCATATGAATGAGTCGGGAGCACTCACGCGTACTGAGATGGATGAACTGGTGCGTGCGGTACGCCGGGATTTGGAAGAGTTTGCGCTGAGTTATCAGGAAAGCCAGCAGGAAGTCAACGACAGTGTTTTTATGCGCGTGATTAAGGAGAGTTTGTGGCAGGAACTTGCCGATATCACTGATAAAACGCAACTGGAATGGCATGAAGTCTTTGAGGATTTAACCCGTCACGGTGTCTACCACAGTGGTGAGGTGGTGGGGCTGGGTAACCTGGTGTGCGAACATTGCCATTATCACCTGGCGGTGTATACCCCGGATATATTGCCCCGTTGCCCAAAATGTGGGCATAACCAGTTTCATCGCCAGCCATTTAATCCCTGAGGCTGATGACAAACCTCATGCCTGCACAGTGCCAGAGGATGTGACCCAATAAAAAAACAGGAAAATCAATTCATTGATTTTCGCCCGCTAACTAAAAAGAAGGAAAAACCACGCTTTTTCCTTCTTTTTCATCAATCTGAGGCTGAAAGGGTCACCTTTCAGCCTGTTATGTAATGCACGATTTTTCACAATTTAGTGAATGATTTTTGCCAGAAAGTCTTTGGCCCGGTCAGATTGAGGGTTGGCAAAGAACGCTTCTTTGGGTGAGTCCTCGACAATTTTCCCTTCATCCATAAAGATGACCCGGGTTGCCACTTTACGGGCAAAGCCCATTTCATGAGTTACCACCATCATCGTCATACCTTCTTTTGCCAGTTCAACCATAACATCCAGCACTTCGTTGATCATTTCCGGATCCAGTGCGGAGGTTGGTTCGTCAAACAGCATGGCGACAGGGTCCATACACAACGCACGGGCGATAGCCACACGTTGCTGCTGGCCACCAGATAATTGTGCCGGATACTTGTTAGCGTGAGCAGACAGGCCGACGCGTTCTAACAGTTTCAGGCCTTTTGCCCGTGCGGAAGCTTTATCACGCTTGAGCACTTTCACCTGCGCCAGTGTCAGGTTATCGATAATCGACAGGTGCGGAAATAATTCAAAGTGCTGGAATACCATACCCACATGGGAGCGTAACTGTGCCAGGTTGGTTTTTTTGTCATTCACTTTGGTGCCATTGACAATGATTTCACCTTGCTGAACAGGCTCCAGGCCATTTACGGTTTTAATCAGGGTTGATTTACCGGAACCCGATGGGCCGCACACCACCACAACTTCACCTTTTTGCACTTCAGTCGAACAATCGGTCAGTACCTGAAAGTGGCCGTACCATTTAGAAATATTTTTCAGGGAGATCATCACACAGTCCTTTTCTTCAACCAGCCGACCAACAAGGAGGCACTGAGACTTATTACAAAATAGACCGCACCGGCAAACAGCACCATTTCAACCTGGGTGCCGTCGCGTTCTCCAATCGTGGATGCAGTGCGGAAAAAATCAGACAGACTGAGCACATACACCAACGATGTGTCCTGGAACAGAACAATGCCTTGTGTCAGTAGTAAAGGCACCATAGCGCGGAATGCCTGGGGCAGAATAACTAATTGCATGGTCTGCCAGTGGGTCATTCCCAGTGCCAGTGACGCACTGGATTGCCCACGGGAAATACTCTGAATACCCGCACGGATAATTTCCGAGTAATAGGCGGCCTCAAACATGGAGAACGCGACTAATGCTGACACCAGGCGGATATCTGTTTTCGGGGATAAGCCCAATACCTGTTGCAGGAAGCCCGGTACAATCAGGTAAAACCACAGCAACACCATAACCAGCGGAATTGAGCGGAATACGTTGACATAGGCTTTGGCAAACCAGGACAGGGGTTTAAAAGAGGACAGGCGCATGACCGCCAGCAAGGTGCCCCACACAATACCGAATACAATCGCCGTGAGGGTGATTTTCAAAGTCAGAATCATGCCATCTGCTAAAAAGGGCAGGGAAGGCGGAATAGAACTCCAGTCAAATTGATACATTATTTGCTCCCCATATTACCTGGCAAACGCACTTTACGTTCAACAATGCTCATCAGCACCATAATGACGGCATTGATAAGCACATAGGCCAGCGTGATGGCGGTGAATGATTCCCACGCATGAGCAGAATAATCCAGCAGTTTGCCTGCCTGCGCCGCCATGTCCATCAGGCCTATGGTGGATGCGATAGCTGAGTTTTTAACCAGGTTCATCATTTCTGATGTCATCGGTGGAACAATAACGCGGTATGCATTGGGTAGCAGAACATAACGATAGGTTTGCGGCAGGGTCAGGCCCATTGCCAGCCCGGCGTTTTTTTGCCCACGCGGCAAAGACTGAATGGCGGCCCTGACTTGCTCGCAGACACGCGCGGCAGTAAACAGGCCCAGACACAGCATGGAAGAGACGAAAAACTGAATATTCGGATCCAACTGCGCTTTAAACCACATGCCGATGTTTTGTGGCAGCAATTCCGGTACAACCAGATACCAGGTAAAAAATTGCACAATAAGCGGCACATTACGGAATAACTCAACATAACAGGTACCAATCGCTGAAATGCCACGATGCGGTACGGTACGTAAAATCCCGAAGAACGAACCGACGAGAAAAGCGATTATCCAGGCGCAAACTGATAATGCGATAGTGACCTGAAAACCGCTCCATAACCAGCCCAGATAGGTGGTGTTCCCGAAAGGGGCAGGCTGAAAAAAGATTCCCCAGTCCCAGTTTATAGACATATTTCAACTCCGAAAAAAATGAGGGTAGCATCGCTACCCCCCAAGATTGATGAGAGACCTCTTTTCGCGCCCGATGGGGAACGACCATCCGGCGTATAGTCTGTCCTGGTCCCTGTGGTCAATCGTTAGGGCAGGTTTTCCCGCCCCTCTGTGTTGTAATTAGTTTAATGCTTTATCATTTGGGTTTTTGAACAACGCTTTCATGTCATCAGACAGTTCGAAGTTCATGTTGAGGTTTTTCGGCGGAATCGGGTTACGGAACCATTTCTCAAACCATTTTTCTGCTTCACCGGAGGTTTCAGCTTTGGCGATGGTGTCATCCATCAGCTTTTTAAACTCAGGATCGTTTTTGCGCAGCATACAGCCATAAGCTTCCTTGGATTGCGGAGTCCCTACAATCACCCAGTCGCCTGGTTTTTTAGCTTTGGCGCGTTCACCTGCCAGTAACGCATCATCCATCATAAAAGCAACGGCACGGCCACTTTCCAGGGTGCGGAAAGAGTCGCCATGGTCTTTCGCGCTGATGATGCGCATACCAAGGTGTTTCTCGTCGTTCAGTTTATGCAACAGTACTTCAGAGGTTGTACCGGAAGTGACAACGACATTTTTCCCTTTCAGATCTTCAAAATCTTTGATTGGGCTGCCTTTTTTAACCAGCAAGCGTGTGCCGATAACAAAAATAGTATCAGAGAATGCTACCTGTTTCTGGCGTTCGAGGTTGTTTGTGGTGGAGCCACATTCAAAATCGAAGGTACCATTTTGCAGCAATGGAATACGGTTTTGAGAAGTGATAGGAATCAGCTTCACAGTCAGGTTTGGCATGTTGAGTTTAGTTTTGATGGCATCAACAATGGCGTTAGAAAAATCCTGTGAGTAACCCACCACTTGCTGTTCGTTGTTGTAGTAGGAGAATGGTACGGAAGATTCACGATGACCAACCACAACCACACCGCTACTTTTAATTTTGTCCAGTGTGGACTGGGGTGCATCTGCTGCATGAGCCACACCAACGCAAATACCCGCGGCTAACAGTGCTGTGGCCAGTTTTGCTAATTGCATATCCAACTCCTTTATTGCAGCCCGTAGTGTAATCACCCGGGCTATTGTCGTGAGTTTGTAGTTGTGTTGTTAAAATTAGTATGTAGATACACTCAATTTATTAACATTCAATCCAGGCGAATGTAAACAAATTGCGTAATGCGGATGTATTTTTTGCGATACACCACGCACCAAATAGAGGCAAAAAGAAACCATTGCACCTTTGTGGTGCTGGTTGGGAACCCTGATGGTGCAACCTGGTATTAATGTTTACTGTTATAGCAGCAAACAGTTGTTACCTCTGGAAATATCTAAGCAAAGGTCGTGCCAGAAAGGAAAATAAAGGTTACAGCAGCATAACAAGCGGATAAAAAAACGGCGCAGAACGGAGCCTGCGCCGGGAAGGGATCAGCGTTTACGGCGGCCCAGGCCCCAGACCACTACGGCGAAACCCGCCAGCAATGAAAGCAGCCAGACCCCCCAGTTGCCGAAACGAGCGTAAGGTGTCAGACCGCGGGTTGGTGTGACAGTGGCATCCAGAACCTGGCGGGTAAATTGCGGGATAATTGCCTGCACATCGCCGTCAGGTTTGACAACAGCTGTCACGCCATTATTGGTGCTTCTCAGAAGTGGGCGAGCCAGTTCCAGCGCCCGCATACGGGCCATCTGGAAATGCTGCCACGGACCAATTGAATGACCAAACCAGGCATCATTTGAGACGGTCAGCAGAAAATCCGTATCAGGGCGGAAGTTGTCACGCACCTGTTCGCCAAGAATGATTTCATAGCAAATAGCGGTGGTAAGCTTGTAACCATTCGCTTCCAGTGGCTTTTGTTTATAAGGCCCGCGGCTGAATGACGACATGGGCAAATCAAAAAACGGTGCCAGTGGGCGTAAAATGGATTCCAGCGGGACAAACTCCCCAAAGGGAACTAAATGGTTCTTGTTATACCTGTCGGGGGAAAAATAGTTATAGGGGTTGCCTTCCCCAAGCGTAATCACCGTATTGTAGGTATCGTAACGGTTTTGTTTATTCAGGCGTGCATCCACAATACCGGTAACCAGCGCGGTATTATGCGCCTGATAAGTATCATCCAGTTGGTGCAAAAAACGTTGCTGGTTAACTTCAAGATCACTGATTGCCGATTCCGGCCAGATAACCAGGCGCGCTTTCCCCACCCAGGGCGAACTGAGGTCGACATAGGTTTGCAGGCTGTGCAGCAACTGGCTTTCATCCCACTTCATTGACTGGGGAATATTGCCCTGAACCAGTGCGACATTAACCGCCCGCTCAGGTTGTGCCTGATACCAGATGATGTAGCGCAGGGGCCATGGCAGCACTAATAACACACATGCTGCAACCAATGAACGCCAGCTTTTTTGCGCAATCGCGAAGGCCAGAAAACCGGTGAGCATCATCAGTAAAAAGGTAATGCCTTCCACGCCAAAAACCGGGGCAAGGCCTTTTAGCGGGCCGTCTATCTGGCTGTAGCCAAATTGCAGCCACGGGAAACCAGTCAACACCCAACCGCGCAGAAACTCGGTGACTTGCCAGAGCGCCGGGCTCGCCAGAGCCAGCCGCCATAATGTGGTTGACGGAAGCAGGCGGTTGAGCAGGCCGCTGAACAGAGCAGGGAACAGGGATAACCAGGCTGCCAGCAAGATAACCAGGAAGATGTTGACCGGGCCTGGCATGCCACCAAATTGAGCGATGCTGACATAAACCCAGTTGACCCCGGTTCCAAACAGGCCAAAACCCCAGACAAAACCAATCGCAGCACTTTGCCATGAGCGGCGGTTCAGTGTGAGTAAATGAAGACCTGTAAGCGAAATAATCGCTGCTGGCCAGAAATTATAAGGAGAAAAGGCCAGCGTACCGCAGGCCCCGAAAAGTAACGCCAGCAGCAGTCGTTGCCACTGGCGAGACAAAAAGGCGAGTGCCATCAATTATTCTTCCACTGTAGGCGCCGGAGAGTCATCCGGGATACGGACATGAACCTGAATAATACGGCGGCTGTCAGCCATGGCAACTTTGAACTGGTAACCGTCAATGTCAATAGTCTCGCCACGGGCTGGCAGGTGACCAAACGCCTGCATCACCAGACCGCCAATTGTATCCACTTCTTCGTCACTGTACTGCGTGCTGAAGGTGTCGTTAAAATCTTCAATCGAAGCCAGGGCGCGCACCGTCCAGGTGTGACGGCTTAACTGGCGAAAATCGATATCTTCTTCTTCGTCGTATTCGTCTTCAATTTCACCGACAATCAGCTCAAGGATATCTTCAATAGTAACAAGACCGGAAACACCGCCAAATTCATCAATAACGATAGCCATGTGGTAACGCTGAGAACGAAACTCTTTGAGCATACGGTCTACACGTTTACTCTCAGGTACCACCACCGCAGGCCGTAACACTTTATCCATGCTAAATGGCTCAGCATCGCTGCGCATAAAAGGCAGCAAGTCTTTCGCCATCAAAATCCCTTCAATGTGATCTTTATCTTCACTGATCACCGGAAAACGAGAGTGCGCGGATTCAATAATGACATCCAGACATTCATCAAGAGGTTGATTTCGTTTGAGGGTGACCATTTGTGAGCGGGGAATCATAATGTCGCGAACTCGCTGGTCAGCGATGTCCATTACCCCTTCGAGCATATCGCGCGTATCCTGGTCGATAAGCTCATTTTGTTCAGAATCACGAATTAGCGCGAGCAGCTCATCCCGGTTTTTGGGCTCGCCATGAAAAAGCTGGCTGAGGATCAGGGAAAAGAACCCCTTTTTACTGTGAGGTGTGTCGCTACTGTGTGAATTATCGTCGCTCATGGCGGTGATTTTGGGTTCCTGTATCAGTTGAAAAACAACCGGCCCGGAGCAAACTCACCCGGCCGGCAATCATTTACATTTAAGAATAACAGCAAAATACCGTTATTCTTTCTCGGAAATGTACGGGTCAGCATAGCCAAGAGCAAGCATTATCTCTGTTTCCAGACTTTCCATCTCTTCGGCTTCATCATCTTCGATGTGATCGTAACCCAGCAAGTGCAGGCAACCATGTACTACCATATGCGCCCAGTGCGCTTCGGTAGTGATTTCCTGCTCCTGAGCTTCGCGCTCGACAACCTGGCGGCAAATCACCAGATCACCCAGCAGTGGCATTTCAATGCCCGGCGGGGCTTCAAACGGAAAAGAGAGCACGTTGGTTGGCCGGTCTTTACCACGGTAAGTATGGTTCAGCTCATGGCTTTCAGCTTCATCGACCAGGCGTACAGTGATTTCTGCTTCTTCCTGAAATTGCAGAATGGCTGCATCAGCCCAGCGCTGGAAGGCGGCTTCGTCTGGCAGCCCCTGATTGTTCTCACAGGCTAACTGGAGATCGACTATCACCTGGCTCATTTGTGCTCCTGCAGGCTGTTTTGGGCAGCAAGCGCTTCACGTTTACGTGTTTCGGCTAGTTCTGCCTTACGTTTCTGGTCGGCTTCTTCCCATGCTTCATAAGCATTAACAATGCGTGCAACCACCGGGTGGCGCACTACGTCTTCACTGTGGAAGAAGTTAAAACTAATTTCATCAACTTCAGACAGCACTTCAATGGCATGACGCAGGCCAGACTTGGTATTGCGTGGTAAGTCTATCTGGGTGACATCCCCGGTAATCACGGCTTTAGAGTTAAAACCAATACGTGTCAGGAACATTTTCATCTGCTCAATGGTGGTGTTCTGGCTTTCATCAAGAATAATGAATGCATCATTGAGGGTTCGCCCACGCATGTAAGCCAGTGGGGCAACTTCAATAACGTTGCGCTCCATAAGCTTTTCGACCCGCTCAAAACCCAGCATTTCAAACAGCGCATCGTACAGTGGCCGTAAATAAGGGTCGACCTTCTGGCTCAGGTCGCCTGGCAGGAAGCCCAGTTTTTCACCGGCTTCCACTGCCGGACGAGTGAGCAGAATGCGGCGAATTTCCTGGCGCTCCAGGGCATCGACTGCAGCAGCAACAGCAAGGTAGGTTTTACCAGTACCGGCAGGGCCAATACCAAAGGTAATATCATGATCAAGGATATGGGCAATATATTGCGCCTGGTTTGGCGTGCGTGGTTTGATGACACCGCGTTTGGTCTTGATATTAACCGCTTTGCCATATTCCGGCACACTTTCTGCAGCCTGCTCCAGCACCCGGAACTCTTTTATCGCAAGGTGAATATGTTCGGGGTCAATGTCTTTCGTCTGGCCGCGTACCGGGGCAGTATCAACATACAGATGACGCAGAATATCTGCTGCGGCATTGATAACCAGGCTGCCGCCGGTCAGTTTAAAATGGTTGTCACGGCGGTTAATTTCGATACCTAACCGGCGTTCCAGGTGTTTGATATTGTCATCAAACGGGCCACATAAGCTCAACAGCCGTTGGTTGTCTGCTGGCTCCAGCGTTAATTCGCGTGTTTCGATATTCAAACTTATCCTCTGGGTCACACAGGGCCTGTTAGCAAAGAAGACGCGCCGCACATGAGCGGCATGTGAAATTATTCCTGCCCATAAGGCTGGGCACAACACTTAAGGCGGATATGGGGATAGATTGCGCAGAATGCAAGGGGAACTGGCCCTGCGAAAGGGCCAGACCGACATCAAGGTTGCCAGGTACCTACACCCAGTTCATTTTCTTTACGGGTACGGGCAATGACAGACGCCGGAGATTCGGTGATACGCAACCCCATTTCGTCCTCAGTGCGCACCACTTTCCCGCGCAATGAGTTAGGGAAGACATCAACAATCTCGACATCGACAAACTTACCAATCATATCCGGTGTACCTTCAAAGTTAACCACCCGGTTATTTTCAGTACGCCCTGACAGCTCCATAATATTTTTGCGCGAAGGGCCTTCTACCAGTATACGCTGTGTGGTACCCAGCATCCGGCGGCTCCAGGCCATCGCTTGTTGGTTAATCCGCTCTTGCAGGATCCACAGGCGCTGTTTCTTCACCTCTTCGCTGACATCATCGACCATATCGGCTGCCGGGGTACCCGGGCGTGCAGAGAAGATAAAGCTGAAGCTCATGTCAAAATTAACATCGGCAATCAGTTTCATGGTCTGCTCGAAATCCTGTTCAGTTTCCCCAGGGAAACCAACGATAAAGTCAGAACTGATTTGGATATCCGGCCGTGCCGCACGTAGTTTACGAATGATAGCTTTATATTCCAGCGCAGTATGGGTGCGCCCCATCATATTCAGAACGCGATCTGCGCCACTTTGTACCGGTAAGTGCAGGAAGCTCACCAGTTCTGGTGTATCACGGTAGACTTCAATGATATCGTCAGTGAACTCAATTGGGTGGCTGGTGGTAAAGCGAATCCGGTCAATCCCGTCAATGGCCGCTACCAGGCGCAACAGTTCAGCAAAGGTGCAGATACCGCCATCAAAAGTTGGACCGCGGTAGGCATTGACGTTCTGGCCTAACAGGTTAACTTCACGCACACCTTGCGCCGCGAGCTGGGCGATTTCCAGCAGAATGTCGTCACTTGGGCGGCTGACTTCTTCTCCGCGGGTATAAGGCACCACACAGTAAGTACAGTACTTATTACAGCCTTCCATAATAGAAACGAAAGCCGTTGGCCCTTCTGCGCGGGGTTCCGGCAGTCGGTCAAACTTTTCGATTTCCGGGAAGCTGATATCCAGGACGGGGCTACGAGTGCCACTGACTTGTTTGATCATTTCCGGCAGGCGGTGCAGGGTTTGTGGCCCAAAAATAATATCGACATAATGGGCGCGCTGGCGAATATGCTCACCTTCTTGCGATGCTACGCAGCCACCTACACCAATAATGAGCTCAGGATTTTTGTCCTTTAATGTTTTCCAGCGGCCTAACTGATGGAAAACCTTCTCCTGTGCCTTTTCACGAATTGAACAGGTATTCAGCAGCAGAACATCTGCTTCTTCAGCCACTTCGGTCAGAGTAAAGCCGTGTGTGGTCTCCAGCAGACTGGCCATCTTCGATGAATCGTATTCGTTCATCTGACAGCCCCAGGTTTTGATATGCAGTTTTTTTGTCATTGACTCATTGCTCAGTTAACGCCAGGAATGCAGGGCGCGTATTGTAATGCTTTGGCGCTGTTGTGACCAGTAGGTGAGAGACAGACAGCGCACAGGATTGAAAATCCGGTACACTTAGCCCATGTGTGCTAAGGATAATTAACCATGACGAATCTATCCACTGACGTTGCGATTATTGGCGGCGGTATGGTTGGGGCGGCACTGGCCCTGGGGCTTGCCCAAAATGGCTTTACAGTCGCGCTTATTGAGCAGCAGACGCCAGCTGTTTTTAACCCGGAGTTACCCCCTGATGTGCGGGTCTCTGCGGTCAGTGCCGCGTCCATCGCTTTATTAAATAGCCTTGGGGTCTGGCAGTCTGTCACCGCCATGCGCAGCCACCCCTGGCGCGAGCTGGAAACATGGGAATGGGACAATGCCCGGGTGGTTTTTTCTGCCGGGGAATTAGGTGTGCCGGTTTTAGGTCATATGGTTGAAAATCCAGTATTGCAACGCGCATTGTGGGATGCCGTTTCGTCACATCCGGCGGTGACGTGCTTCTGCCCGGCAACATTGCGTTCGCTATCCACTGTTGCGAAAGGGCTGCAACTGGTACTCGATTCCGGAGAGATGCTCACTGCGCGGTTAGTGGTGGGTGCAGATGGTGCGCATTCCAAAGTACGCGAGATGGCAGGTATTGGTATTCATGGTTGGGAGTATGACCAGGCCTGCATGCTGATTACGGTAAAACGGCCACAGGAATCAGGAGACCGTACCTGGCAGCAATTTACGCCAGACGGGCCCAGGGCGTGGTTACCACTAATGGGAAATTATGGTTCGGTTGTCTGGTATGACAAGCCAGCGCGCATTCAGGCGCTGAATAAATTGCCTTTGGTACAACTGGCGAATGAAATCCGGGCTCATTTTCCTGCACGTATTGGCGAGACCGTGGTGGTTGCCCGGGGAGCATTTCCGCTGGTGCGCCGCCACGCGTGGCGCTATGTCAAACAAGGTGTGGCTCTGATTGGCGATGCGGCACACACTATTCACCCGCTGGCGGGGCAGGGCGTTAACCTGGGATACCGTGATGTTGAAGCATTACTTGATGTGCTGATTAATGCCCGTAGTTATGGTGAGGACTGGTCATCCAAAAACGTGTTGCTGCGTTACCAGGCCCGTCGCTACCCCGACAATATATTGATGCAAACCGGGATGGATCTGTTCTATGCCAGTTTCTCTAACCGGCTGGGGCCGGTAAAGCTGGCCCGGAATTTAGGCCTGATGGCGGCAGCGAATGCCGGAAAGGTCAAAACACAGGTGCTGAAATATGCAATTGGTTTGTAGCCGGAGCTGAGTTCTGTGCCCGGTGGTTGCCGCCGGGCTTTTCTGCGGCGGGTTTGAATAAGCCTGAACTCAGTAAATGACTGTTCGGGAAACTACAGTTCAGTAAACTACAGTTCAGTAAACTACAGATGTAAAAAAAGCCCGATAAACGGGCTTTTTCTATTGAGTGGCTGGGGTGCAGGGATTCGAACCCCGGATGGCGGAATCAGAATCCGCTGCCTTACCGCTTGGCGACACCCCAACAGGTGCGTTACAAGTAACGTCTTTTAAATTTGGCTGGGGTACAGGGATTCGAACCCCGGATGGCGGAATCAGAATCCGCTGCCTTACCGCTTGGCGATACCCCAAGAAAATGGTGGCTACGACGGGAATCGAACCTGTGACCCCAGCATTATGAGTGCTGTGCTCTAACCAGCTGAGCTACGTAGCCAAATTGTACTGCTATTGACCAGCCCGAAAACGACTGGCTGGGGTACCTGGATTCGAACCAGGGAATGCCGGTATCAAAAACCGGTGCCTTACCGCTTGGCGATACCCCAACGACTGACGCGTTTCCACGCAGGAGTCGCAAAAAAAATGGCTGGGGTACCTGGATTCGAACCAGGGAATGCCGGTATCAAAAACCGGTGCCTTACCGCTTGGCGATACCCCATCCGACAACGCTAACGGAAATGGTGCGGGAGGCGAGACTTGAACTCGCACACCTTGCGGCGCCAGAACCTAAATCTGGTGCGTCTACCAATTTCGCCACTCCCGCAAAAAGATGGTGGCTACGACGGGAATCGAACCTGTGACCCCAGCATTATGAGTGCTGTGCTCTAACCAGCTGAGCTACGTAGCCATCTTTTTTCGCGTTACCTTATCGGCGTTGCGGGGCGCATTATGCGTATTGGGCCTTGCAGCGTCAACACATTTTTTCCCGAAAAGTGGCTCTGAATGTCTGTTTGACTATCTTGCGAACGACTTGGCGTGATAATCAACAAAATCTCACGACTTTTATAAATCATCTGGTTAAAAAGTCATCATTATCAGTGATAAAGTTTTTTGCGCGCCAGCCGGCAATCGCCTGAGGAATACGGTATTGCAGAAATGCCTGGCGAGATAACAGTTCTGGCTTATGTGCGTTTGCTGCCCGCATAAAAAATGCCCGCATATAGCGGGCATTCATATTGATGAAAAAGAAGGAAAAAACGTGGTTTTTCCTTCTTTTTAGTTAGAAGCCGAAAATCAATGAATTGATTTCCCAGACTTTTTATTGGGTGAGAACCTCTCGTTTTGTGCGGACATGAGGTTTGCCATCAGCCTTAATGCCCGCATATAGCGGGCATTGGCAGTGAAATTGTATCGCAGTGTTATTTATATGCAGACTGGTGCACACCAACAGCACGGCCTGATGGATCGTTCATCGCTTTGAATGATTCATCCCATTCAATGGCTTTGGCAGAAGAGCAGGCAACTGACGGGCCACCTGGTACACACTCAGCCGCACTGGGTACCGGGAACAGTTCTTCAAAAATTTCACGGTACAGGTAACCTTCTTTAGAGGTTGGTGTGTTGTACGGGAAACGGAAGTGAGCGGTTTCCAGTTGCTGGTCGGTAACTTGTTCTGCAGCCACTTCTTTCAGTGTGTCAATCCAGCTATAGCCAACACCGTCTGAGAACTGCTCTTTCTGGCGCCATGCCACACTGGCCGGCAGATAGGATTCAAAACATTCACGCAGAATGTGTTTTTCCATTTTGCCGTTGCCGCACATTTTATCTTGCGGGTTGATACGCATTGCCACATCAAGGAATTTTTTATCCAGGAAAGGAACGCGCGCTTCCACACCCCATGCAGACATGGCTTTGTTCGCACGGGCGCAGTCAAACATATGCAGTGCCTGCAATTTACGCACAGTTTCTTCATGGAGCTCTTTAGCATTGGGCGCTTTATGGAAATAGAGGTAGCCGCCAAATACTTCATCAGAACCTTCACCGGACAGCACCATTTTGATGCCCATTGCTTTGATTTTACGTGACATCAGGTACATTGGCGTGGAGGCGCGAATGGTGGTGACATCATAAGTTTCAATGTGATAAATGACATCACGAATGGCATCCAGACCTTCCTGCACCGTGAAGTGAATTTCATGATGCACCGTACCCAGGTGGTCAGCCACTTCCTGCGCTGCTTTCAGGTCAGGCGAACCTTCCAGACCAACGGCGAATGAATGCAGTTGCGGCCACCAGGCTTCGCTGCGTTCCTGATCTTCTACGCGGCGTGCGGCAAATTTCTTGGTGATAGCCGAAATAACAGATGAATCCAGACCGCCAGACAACAGTACGCCATAGGGTACGTCAGACATCAAATGGCTTTTTACTGAATCTTCCAGAGCCTGGCGTAATTGGTTTTTGTCCGTCACGTTGTCTTTGACAGCGTCGTACTCAAACCAGTCACGCTGGTAGTACTGGCGAATTTCACCGTCTTTGCTCCACAGGTAACTTCCCGGAGGGAATTCGCTGATGGTGCGGCAAACCGGTACCAGTGCTTTCATTTCTGATGCGACATAGAAGTTGCCGTGTTCGTCATGGCCCATATATAACGGAATAATACCGATATGGTCGCGGCCAATCAGATATGCATCCTGTTCGCTGTCATATAACGCAAAGGCGAACATACCCTGCAGGTCATCGAGGAACTCCGGGCCTTTTTCTTTATACAGCGCCAGAATGACTTCGCAGTCAGAACCTGTCTGGAAAGCATAGCGGTCAGCGTATTCAGCACGCAGAGCCTGGTGGTTATAAATTTCACCATTGACTGCCAGCGCATGAGTGTGTTCCGGGTTATACAGTGGCTGGGCACCGGCGTTAACGTCGACAATGGACAGACGTTCATGGGCAAGAATCGCTTTGTCACAGGCATAAACGCCGGACCAGTCCGGGCCACGGTGACGCATCAGGCGGGATAACTCCAGTGCTTTTTTTCGTAATTCAGCCGGGTCGGTTTTAATATCCAGCACACCAAAAATCGAACACATACACTTCTCCGTTTAACCGAACTGGGCGGTGATGTTGTTTTATCTATATTGTGCAGCAAATCCTGTCTGCCGCATTCCGTAAGTAAGAAAATGCCCCAATGTGCATAATGGTGCAAGCCTTTTCAGGGCTCAAAAAATAAAAGTTAACCTGCTGCTGCGGAAAAGTGATTTTTTATATGATTGTGGCGTCTTGAATTAACGAATCTTCACTATTTTCTTTGTTTTGTTAGATAAACATTAATTGTGCTGTTTTGGTGCGCAGATAACAAAAACGGCGCATGTGCGCCGTCAGAAGTTGTGGTGGACGAAAATCAGAGAATGTCTATTTCAGCAACAGAAGGGTAAATCCAGGTTGGGCGGAAAGGCACATTATCTATGTCGTCCATACTGGAAACACCGGATAAAACCAGAATGGTTTCCAGCCCGGCCTGGAAGCCTGCCAGAATATCTGTACGCAGGTTGTCACCGACAATAACCGTGTGCTCTGAATGTGCCTGCATTTTGTTCAGCGCAGAGCGGATTATCCACGGGCTGGGTTTACCAACATAAAACGGTTTTCGCCCGGATATTTTCTCAATACCGGCACACAATGCACCACAGGCAGGGTAAAACCCCCGCCCATGGGTGTCCGGGTTGGTGGCAATGAACCGGGCGCCGTTCGCGACAAAATAGGCTGCTTTATGCATCATTTCCCAGTTATACGACCGGGTTTCACCGACAATGACAAAGTCAGGGTTAATGTCTGTAATGGTAAACCCGGCTTTATAGAGTTCGTGAATCAATGCGCCTTCACCCACTACATAGGCTTTTTTACCTTCCTGACGGCGCAGAAAGTCTGCAGTCGCCATGGCCGAGGTGTAAAACACGGAGTCTGGCACTTCAATACCGGCTGCAGAGAACCGGTTAGCCAGATCCTGGCCTGTTTGTGAAGGGTAGTTGGTCAGTAAAACCAGCGGGAAACCTTTGCTCATGATGCGCGCCAGAAATTCACTGGCGCCAGGCACGGCGACATTGTCGTGCATCAGCACACCATCAATATCGCAAATCACGTTCTGGATGGTCATTCGATACTCTTTATCAGCACATTCAAGGGGCTAACTATAGCCTGGAACAGACGAAAATCCTGTTAATTTTCCAACAAACGCTGGAGAAGCGCGCCGTTCAGCATAGCGCGTTTAACCAGTGCAAACGCGCCGATCGCTGAGCGGTCATTCAGTTGAGAACGGACAACAGGGAGTTTTGTCCGGAATGCATTCAGTGCCTGAGTGTTGATACAAGCCTGAATGGTTGGCATCAGTATCTTTTCTGCTTCTACCAGTTCACCAGCAATGACGACTTTTTGCGGGTTAAACAGGTTGATGGCAATAGCGATTGCTTTCCCCAGTTGGCGGCCAACATGTTCAATCACTTCTGTCGCCAGTGTGTCGCCTTTGTTGGCGGCCTTACAGATACTGGCAATATCGCAGTCATCAAGGGATAAACGGCTGGGATAGCCTTGCTCAAGACGCTGGCGCACCCGGTTTTCAATAGCAGCGTTTGCAGCGATGGTTTCCAGGCAACCAAAGTTGCCGCAGTGGCAACGCTCACCTAGCGGGTCGACCTGAATATGACCAATTTCACCCACGTTGCCATTGCGGCCAATAAATATCTGCCCGTTAGAGATAATGCCAGCCCCGGTTCCCCGGTGCACACGCACCAAAATGGTGTCATCACAATCCCGGGTTGCGCCAAAATAGTGCTCGGCGAGCGCCAGGCTGCGAATGTCGTGACCGACAAAACAGGTGATATTGAATTTTTTTTCCAGAACGGACACCAGCGGCCACTCGTTGACCGGGAGGTGAGGCATATAGCGCACCACACCTGTATCTGGCTCAACAAGCCCTGGAAGTATCACAGAGATAGCAATTAACTCCCGGATTTTGCGCTGATTATTATTGATAAATGTAGTGAGAGTTTTCAGCAACGCATCTTGTAACGTTTCCTGAGTACGCTCGGGAAGTGGAAAATGTTCTTCAGCCAGTGCGCGGGCACTTAAATCAAATAAAGTCAGTGTGGCATCATGGCGGCCAAGCCGCACCCCAATTGCCTGGAACAGACGTGTTTCAGTAATGATAGAAATGGCACGTCGCCCGCCGGTTGACGCCTGCTGATCGACTTCTTTAATTAACCCGCGCTCAAGTAACTGGCGGGTAATCTTGGTGACACTGGCGGGTGCCAGATGGCTGAGTTCGGCTATCTGAATACGTGATATGGGGCCTGCCTGATCAATCAGACGGTAAACCGCCGCACTATTCAGTTGTTTTACCAAATCCACATTGCCAATTTGTGCTTGTCCGCCAGTTGTCATGCCTTACTTACTCTGCAACGACCTCGTTACCATTAACGATGGTCTTAATAATATGATAATCACGGGTAAACACGGTTAAATTGGCCACTTTGCCCGGCTCAATTGTTCCAAGATGTTTGTCCATGCCAATAGCTCGCGCCGGGTAGAGTGTTGCCATCCGCAGTGCTTCGTCCAGCGCAATGTTAACGTGCTCAACCAGATTGCGTATTCCCTCAATCATAGTCAGTGATGAACCACTCAATGTGCCGTTTTCATCTACGCAGAGCCCGTTACGATAGTATATTGTTTTACCAGCAAAAATGAACTGGTCGATGTTTGCACCTGCTGGTGCGGTTGCATCTGTGACCAGGCATAGCTTGTCTTTTTTCACTTTTTTCGCAGTGCGTATGTTGGCAAAATCAACATGAAGGCCATCGGCAATAACACCGCACCACACATCTTCTTCGTCAAAAATTGCGCCGGTCAGGCCGGGCTCACGCCCAGTGATATAAGGCATTGCGTTAAATAAATGCGTAGCAAAACTAATACCGGCGCGGAATCCTGCTTTGGCTTCGCGCAAAGTGGCATTGGAGTGCCCGGCGGAAACGACAATACCTGCACTGACTAACTGCTTAATAACCTCTGCCGGTACTTTTTCCGGGGCGAGCGTGATTTTGGCAATGACATCAGCATTCTGGCAGAGAAAATCAACCAACTGGCTTTCCGGCAACCGAATGTATTCCGGGTTATGTGTTCCTTTTTTCTTGATATTTAACCAGGGGCCTTCAAGATGCAGACCAAGTGCCTGATTCTGATGTTTGCTCAGATAATCACGCATCACATTAACTCCCTGCATCATCAGGGCGTCACTGCAAGTAATCAGGGTCGGCAGGAAACTGGTACAACCGGACTTTTCGTTGGCGGCTTGCATAATTTCCAGCGTTTTCACACTGACGGCTTCAGCTGTGTCGTTGAACTGTACGCCACCGCAACCGTTGAGCTGCACATCAATAAAACCAGGGGAAATAATGGCGCCGTTCACGCCATGTTGGGCCAGCGTATCGGGCAGTTCGGACACTGGGCAGATACGGTCAATCAGACCATTGGCAATGACCACTGCATGGTCATCGAGAACTTCTCGGCCGGTATAAATCCGGCCCTGGGTTAAAGCGTACATAATTTCCCCCGGTTAATAGCGTGAGCTTAAAGATCTTTAATATTTTCAGCTTCTAATTCATTGAAATATTTCAATGTTTTTACTTTCAATTCCATCGTTGACGGCTCGTCACAAACGATAACAGCTTTAGGATGGAGTTGCAGGCAACTGATTGTCCACATGTGGTTGACATTGCCTTCCACTGCAGCCTGCAATGCCTGGGCTTTTACCTGGCCCAGCGCCAGAATCATGACTTCTTCGGCATCAAGCAATGTGCCTACACCGACAGTGAGCGCATATTTTGGCACCTGGCTGACATCACCACCAAAGAAACGTGAGTTGGCAACCCGGGTTTCGTGTGTCAACGTCTTGATTCTGGTCCGTGAGGCCAGAGAAGATGCCGGCTCATTAAAGGCAATGTGCCCATCGTTACCCACCCCGCCCATGAAAAGGTGGATTTTTCCATAAGCACGGATTTTTTCCTCATATTGACGGCATTCTGCATCAATATCGGGTGCGTTACCATTCAACAGGTTGATATTTTCTTCCGGGATATCAACGTGTTCAAAGAAGTTGCGGTACATAAAACTGTGGTAGCTTTCCGGATGTTCTTTAGGTAAGCCGACATATTCGTCCATATTAAACGTGACTACATGCTTAAAACTAACCTGGCCTGCTTTGTGCATGTCAACAAGTGCTTTATACGCTTCAAGCGGCGTGCCTCCCGTAGGCAGGCCGAGAACAAAAGGGCGTTCAGCGGTAGGTTTAAAGGCATTGATGCGGTTAACGATATGGCGTGCTGCCCATTTGCCAACTTGCTGTGGTGTAGCCAGGGGAATCAGTCTCATTGTTCACCTCATGAAGATAGAAAGAAACAGAAAAGCCGAATTGAGTTGCTCTAAAGTGTAATGCTCCGTCAGTCGAAGAGCGAACAGGGTCAATCCGTCTCGATTTTTCGAATGATAAAATAAGTTTTGGTTTCAGGCCAGTTAAAAGGGAGGTAATAAGAGAATTTTGGTGATTTTTATCACAAATGAGTGTAATTAATTTGCGATGCGAATTATTTTTTCACACACTCTGGATGTAATATCAAAAGCTGTGCAGGTATTTCAGTGCCAGTCAAAATAAAAACAGACAGTTAGATAAGACTTATCGGGTCTTACAAGGGGGAATATGTGAGTGTTTTAGGTTATTTACAACGCGTTGGTCGCGCGCTCATGGTGCCTGTTGCGACCTTGCCTGCCGCGGCAATACTCATGGGGGTTGGCTACTGGATTGACCCGGTTGGTTGGGGAAGTCAAAGTGCGCTGGCGGCGTTCTTCATCAAATCCGGTTCGGCCATCATTGATAATATGTCAGTGCTGTTTGCTATTGGTGTGGCTTACGGTATGTCTAAAGACAAAGATGGTGCGGCTGCACTGACTGGCTTTGTCGGTTTTCTGGTTCTGACAACATTATGTTCACCGGCGGCTGTGTCCCTGATTCAAAAGATTCCTGTCGACCAGGTTCCGGCTGCTTTCGGTAAAATCCAAAACCAGTTTGTTGGTATCCTTGTTGGGATAATTTCTGCTGAACTCTATAACCGCTTCAGTGGCGTTGAACTGCCTAAAGCACTCTCTTTCTTTAGTGGCCGCCGGTTGGTACCCATCCTGACTTCCTTCGTGATGATTGTTGTTGCGTTCATCATGATGTACACATGGCCTATTATTTTTGGTGGCCTGGTTAATTTTGGTGAGCATATCCAGAGACTGGGTTCAGTGGGTGCCGGGATTTACGCTTTCTTTAACCGTTTGTTGATTCCGGTTGGTTTGCATCATGCACTGAACTCCGTGTTCTGGTTCGATGTCGCAGGTATCAACGATATTCCTAATTTCCTTGGTGGCGCTCAGTCTATTGAAGCGGGCAAGGCGATCCCGGGCATTACTGGCCGCTACCAGGCTGGCTTCTTCCCAATCATGATGTTCGGTTTGCCTGGTGCGGCTCTGGCTATTTACCATTGCGCCCGCCCGGAAAACAAAGCAAAAGTGTTAGGGATCATGATGGCGGGGGCGTTTGCAGCCTTCTTTACGGGGATAACTGAACCGTTAGAATTCTCCTTCATGTTCGTTGCGCCTGTACTGTATGTGATTCACGCTATCCTGACGGGGATTTCTGTTTATATCGCAGCCTCTATGCACTGGATTGCCGGTTTTGGCTTTAGTGCCGGTTTGGTGGATATGGTGCTTTCTTCGCGTAACCCACTGGCTACGCACTGGTACATGCTGATACCTCAGGGGCTGGTGTTCTTCGCTATTTACTATGTGGTGTTCCGTTTCACTATCACCAAATTCAACCTGATGACGCCGGGCCGTGAACTGGCGGTTGCCGGAAGCGAAGCTGATGGTGAAGACACAAATGTCAGCAAAGGTGGTGCATCGAAAGAGCAGAACGCAGCTCAACTTGCCCGCCAGTATATTGCTGCCGTGGGGGGCTCTGATAACCTGACTGCCATTGACGCCTGTATTACGCGGTTACGCCTGAATGTGAAAGACTCTTCTTTGGTTAATGAAGCGATGGCGAAACGACTGGGCGCAACCGGTGTGATTCGTCTGAATAAAACCAGCGTGCAGATCATTGTCGGTTTTATCGCAGAGAAAATTGCCAATGCCATGAAAACTACCGGGCACGTAGAAGCCGCACCAGCGCCAGCACCAGCACCAGCACCAGCACAGAGTGGTGCTAAATTGCAGTCTGTTCCCACTTCAACGGCAGAAACTGTAGTTTCACTGGTATCGCCGGTTACCGGTGCGATTGTTGCTCTTGAGCAGGTGCCAGATGAAGCCTTTGCCAGTAAAGCAGTTGGCGATGGTGTGGCAATTAAACCGACCGACAGTATGGTTGTTGCTCCGGCAGCGGGGACTATTGTGAAAATCTTCAATACCAACCACGCATTCTGCCTGGAAACTGAAGGTGGTGCCGAACTGGTTGTGCATATGGGGATTGATACTGTCGCACTGAACGGTAAAGGTTTCACGCGCCTTGTTGAAGAAGGCGAAACTGTAACTGCCGGGCAACCGGTGCTGCAGTTAGATCTTGATTACCTGAATGCCAATGCCCGCTCCATGATTAGCCCGGTTGTCTGCAGTAATATCGACGACTTCGCTGGCCTGGAATTAAAAGCAGAAGGCCAGGTTATCGCCGGGCAGACTATTTTGTTCGACATTAAAAAGTAATTAATCCCGCCTGATACGTAAATCAACGGCTGAAGGTTTTCTTCAGCCGTTTTTTACGCCTGCAGTAACTACGCAGAGCAATAAATCCAGAATTATTGCAACATAAAGGTTGTTTCCACGCGCCGCTTATTAGATCATTCTCCGTTAAATGATGTTTACGCTTTGAGGACTCTGCGATGAGTGAGGCTGAAGCCCGCCCAACAAATTTTATCCGCCAGATAATCGATGAAGATCTGGCTGCTGGTAAGCATGACCATATTTGCACCCGTTTTCCGCCAGAACCCAACGGTTATTTGCATATCGGCCATGCCAAGTCGATTTGCCTGAATTTTGGTATTGCGCAAGATTACCAGGGGCAATGTAATCTGCGTTTTGACGATACTAACCCGGTTAAAGAAGACATCGAATATGTTGAATCAATCAAACACGATGTGCAGTGGTTAGGCTTCCAGTGGGCTGGTGATGTCCATTACTCATCCGATTACTTTGATCAGTTGTACCAGTATGCGCTGGAATTAATTAACAAAGGCCTGGCCTATGTTGATGAGCTGACTCCGGAACAAATCCGTGAATATCGTGGTACGCTGACAGCGCCCGGGAAAAACAGCCCTTACCGTTCACGTAGTGTTGAAGAGAACCTGGCGTTATTTGAAAAAATGCGTGCTGGTGGGTTCGAGGAAGGCACCGCTTGCCTGCGCGCCAAAATCGATATGGCCTCGCCATTCATGGTGATGCGCGACCCGGTGATTTACCGTATCAAATTTGCAGAACACCATCAGACCGGGAATAAATGGTGCATTTACCCGATGTACGACTTCACCCATTGTATTTCTGATGCGCTGGAAGGTATTACACATTCTCTGTGTACGCTGGAGTTCCAGGATAACCGCCGTTTGTACGACTGGGTGCTGGATAACATTACGATTCCGGCTCACCCGCGCCAGTATGAATTCTCACGCCTGAATCTTGAATATGCGGTTATGTCCAAGCGTAAACTGAATTTACTGGTCACTGAGAAAATTGTTGAAGGTTGGGATGATCCTCGTATGCCAACCATCTCTGGTTTGCGCCGCCGTGGTTATACTCCGGCTTCAGTGAGAGAATTTTGTAAGCGTATCGGTATTACTAAACAGGATAATACCGTGGAGATGGCAGCGCTCGAAGCCTGTATCCGTGAAGACCTGAACGAACATGCGCCTCGGGCAATGGCTGTGATTGATCCCGTAAAAGTGGTCATTGAAAACTACCCGCAAGGGCAGAGTGAAATGATAACCATGGCTAACCATCCGAATAACCCGGATATGGGCAGCCGTGAAGTGGCATTCAGTGGCGAAGTCTTTATCGACCGTGCAGATTTCCGTGAAGAAGCGAATAAGCAATACAAACGCCTGGTGCTGGGTAAAGAAGTGCGCTTGCGTAATGCGTATGTGATTAAAGCCGAGCGTGTTGAGAAAGATGACGAAGGGAATATCACCACCATTTTCTGCAGTTACGATGCAGACACGCTGAGTAAAGACCCGGCAGATGGGCGCAAGGTGAAAGGGGTTATTCACTGGGTGAGTGCAGCCCATGCATTGCCAGTGGAGATTCGTTTGTATGACCGCCTGTTCAGTGTTGCGAACCCTGGTGGTGCAGATGATTTCCTGTCAACAGTCAATCCGGAATCCCTGGTGATTAAACAAGGCGTGGCAGAGATGAGCCTGAAATCCGCCCAGCCTGGTAAAGCGCTGCAATTTGAGCGTGAAGGTTACTTCTGCCTGGATGAGCGCTACAGCACAACCGAAAAACGGGTATTCAACCGCACTGTTGGGTTGCGTGATACCTGGGCGAAAATCGCTGGTTAATTGTTTGAATCCCCCGGACATTACCGGGTGAGAACTGACCGTAGTCGTGGTGCGCGACTGCGGTTTTTTTTTTACCTGTAACAGACATTTTTTGCACTATCCCCTGAGAGCGTTCCCGCCAGTACGCGTCATTATGCACAGCGGTTAGCACCATAAATTCAACGGATTTATCCATAAGCTGATTCTGTGAGAATTGCCGCAATTCTCTCTGAAACCGGTTGCAGAGGTAGTGCATATTCAGTCAGTCTGAAACCGGTTGCAGAGAGCAAACAAACAAAGGATCAGCTATGGGCACTATCAGAGATTACAGCGCGCTGGCAAACAATATTCTCACTGAAGTTGGTGGGGAAGCGAATCTGGTAAGCTTCTCCCGTTGCGCAACTCGATTACGTTTGGTGTTAAAGGAAGTTCCCGAATCGGCTATTGAGCGGGTAAAAAATCTTACTGGTGTAATTACCGTTGTCCTGAGCGGGGGCCAGTTCCAGGTGGTTATTGGCACTCATGTCGCCGATGTATATCAGGCATTTTCCGGGCTGGTTGACAGCGACACGTTAACCAATGCTACAACAGAGAAAAAACGCCCGCTGGATGCTGTTGTGGCAACGATGTCGGCGGTTTTTGCGCCCGTTATTTACGTGCTGGCCGCTGCGGGTTTGTTGCAAGGGTTGCTTATCATCATCAATTATTTCTCCGCATCCTTTCATACAACAGGCACTTTTGGCGTACTGAATTTTATCTCATGGACACCGTTTGCATTTCTGCCGGTTTTCATTGCGATAACGGCCGCAAAACATTTTAAGTGCAATACCTATATCGCCGTGTTGTGCTGCTGTGCATTAATCAACCCGGACTGGGCAGTTATTGCCGGAAAAATAGCCAGTGGCGAAGGCTTTACTTTCCTCGGTATTCCGTTAGCGAAGACAGTTTATACCTCATCTGTGTTACCGCCGCTGTTTCTGGTTTGGGGACTGGCGCACCTGGATCGCCTGGTATTACGAGCTTTACCTGATGTGGTGGCTCCGCTATTCACACCATTAGTTTGTGTTGTTGTTATGGTTCCTTTAACGCTGGTGGTGATTGGGCCTGTGACGGCGGGGCTGGCAAATGGTATTGCACATGGCTATAACTGGCTGTTCAATGCGGCCCCACCACTGGCTGCGGCGGTGATAGGCGGTGTATGGCAGGTTATTGTTATTTTCGGTGTCCATTGGGGGATTACTCCTGTCATCATGGCTAACTTTGATATGTATGGCCGTGACTCTTTCCAGGCGTTCCAGACGATGGCTGTTGTGGCGCAAATGGCTGCAGCCTTTGCCTGTGCGATGAAAACCCGCCAGGCCGCATTCCGTCCGGTTGCCTGGTCTGCCGGGTTAACCGGGGTGTTTGGCATTACTGAACCCGCGATTTATGGTGTCACTTTACGCCTGAAAAAACCGTTTATTTGCGGCTGTATCGGTGGGGCTACTGGGGCATGCGTCGCCAGTTTCTTTGGCAGTTATTACTACGCGTATGCCGGGCTCCCGGGGTTGCTGACCATTATGAATGCTATCAGCCCGGAAAACCCCCAGTCGTTCATTGGTGAGCTGGTGGGGCTTGGCGTGACAGTGGCGGTGACTTTCGCTCTGGTGTTTATGGTGGGCTTTACGGAACCGGAAATGCCGGAAAATAAACAAAACGCGCCAGAACCACACGCTAAAGAACATGTGCCCAGTGAACTGGTTTTAAATAGCCCGGTTTCAGGGACGCTGGTTTCCCTGAGCCAGGTTAACGATGAAACCTTTGCCAGCAAGCTGCTGGGTGATGGCATTGCTATTTTACCTGACAACGGCGTCATTGTTGCCCCCTGCGATGGGGAAGTGGCTTCGGTCATTGACTCTCAACATGCTGTCGGGATGCTGTGCGCGAATGGTGCTGAACTACTTATTCATGTGGGCCTTGATACAGTGAAGCTCCAGGGCGCACATTTCACCACGCTGGTTAAAACAGGTGACTATGTGACCGCCGGTACCCCGTTGATTCAGTTCGATAAAGAAAAGGTAATTGAAGCGGGCTATGACATTACGACGCCGGTACTGGTGGTGAACAGCGATGAACATGCTTTGCTATTTCACCAGCAGTCGGGCAGGGTTGATAGCGGTAACCCTTTATTTTCTGTTGCTTAAATACTCGGGGTCCAGCATTACTGGCCCCACTCTTGTTGCCGCAAAATTGAAACGGCACGCGAAACCCATTACAGTCGTGTAGCCCTGAATACATCTGCCAGTTTTCAGGGCTCAGGCTAACCTGCCTTTCAGGCCGTAGATAATTTGGGGAGTCGTTTTTCAATGGTAAAAATGCTGGATGTCGCGAAAGCCGCCGGGGTATCTAAATCTACCGTGTCCCGGGTGTTGAATGGTAAAGACATCGTCAGTGATGAAATTAAACGCCTGGTGTTTAAAGCCATTGAAGAAACTGGCTACCGGCCTAATTTGTTGGCCCAGCAACTGGCGACGCAGAAAACACGGTTAGTGGGTTTTGTGATGACCAATGCTTTATACAATGGCCCTTATTTCTCAACACTAATTTATGGTGCAGCAACCTGGAGCGAACAATACCAGCATCAGCTTATTTTTGCCGATGGTAAGCACTCAGCAGAAGATGAAACGGCGGCTATTGATTACCTGGTGCGCATGAAATGCGCTGGTATTATGGTTTACCCGCAATACCTTACTCCGGATAAACTGGATGCGATTATTGATGCCAGCCCGGTTCCGGTTATTGTCCTCAACCGCACATTACCCCGCCATCCTGAATGCGCTATCAGCGTCCTGCACTATCAATGTGCCCGAATGATGATGGCCTTTATTCTGGATATGGGGCACCGCAACATCGCCTGGATAAGCGGCAGGAATGGGTCTCCAACCAATATTATGCGTTATCAGGCGTATTTAGATGCGTTATCTGAACAGGGTCTTACTCCTGAACCTGCTCTGGCAGTGGCCGGTGACTGGAGTATGGAAAGTGGTTATGCCGCTGCACGGCAACTGATTGAGCAGGCAGTTCCCTTTAGCCTGATCCTTGCCGGTAATGATGATATGGCATTAGGGGCCATGAAAGCGCTGCAAGAGGCGGGAATTGCGGTGCCTGGCGATATTTCTGTTGCCGGGTTTGATGATTCGCGCATTGGCGGTTTTGTTTCTCCTGCACTCACCACCATTAAAATCCCCTTGACTGACATGGTCAAACTGGCCGTTGAACGTTTGTTAGGTATCTCACCGCATACAGATAAATCTTGCGTGAGTTTACCCGGTGAACTGGTCATTCGCGATTCAGTAAAGAACCTCAATTAACCTGTCTGGTTGTTTTCACTTTTCTGACTGCAAAACCAATTTGTCTCACACAACAGGGAACACAAATCTGGATTTTCAGTCCGGTTATCTCGCCGAAATGTTCGGCCTGGAGCTTGCGGTTTTTACCGCAATTGAAATGGCGGAGTCTCCTGAAAGCGGTCACTCCAATGAAATTGCTTGTTATCAGGCAATAAAGCATACAAGGAAGACTGGCGCGGCGATAAGAGTGGTATCCGCCTGTGTAAAGCAGCGGCAAAGTTTAAATACGGCTCTGTGTCAGCGGTAATGTGCAGGTGCGCGCTGTGAGCCCGGATGGCAAGCGCGTACCAGCAGGGGCGTTATTGCTAAGTAATGCTGATTCGCTTGTGGGAGATGGAAGCCCTGCCAGCGGAACAAAGCTCACTGACAAAAAAACCAGGTATTAAGCCTGGCTTTTGTTGATGTCACATTACACAGGCTTACGGGTACACCCGATTATTTGGTGCCTTCGTGCGCATGTTCATCATCACGGCAATCGCCTTCAGCGCAATGACCATAGAGGTACAGACTGTGGTTTGTCAGGCGAATACCATGGCTGGTAGCAATTTCACGCTGGCGAGCTTCGATAGAATCATCGCTGAACTCAATAACTTTACCGCAGTCCAGGCAAATCAGATGGTCATGATGGTGCTGCTGCGTCAGTTCGAATACCGATTTGCCGCCTTCGAAGTTATGGCGTGTAACGATACCGGCGTCATCAAACTGATTGAGCACACGATACACGGTAGCAAGACCAATCTCTTCTCCCATGTCAATCAGTCGCTTATATAAATCTTCCGCGCTGACATGGTGATTGTCCGGCTCCTGCAACACTTCCAGGATTTTTAACCGGGGAAGCGTGACTTTCAGGCCTGCCTTCTTTAATGCGGTATTATTGTCAGTCATGCGGAATATGTCCTGTTGCTTGCAAAGTACCCGTGAATGGGCATACGACGTAATACGCTAAAGTTAATGCGTCTCATTATAGGTTTGACACTCCCTAAAGAAAACCGCAAGTCTCCAGCAAAATTGAAAAATAATAATCTGACAGCACTGGCACATTTACCAAAAAAACATGCTGTCAACTGGATCATTGTACAGCGCTAACGTGAAAAAGTTAAAAAAATGTAGCAATTATTTTTATCGGTTTTACCTATCAATCCGGCGCAATATAGTTGCGCCGTTGAATTATCAGGCATTAATAATGCTATCGAGCTGCATTTCTTCAGAAACTTGCTTAACCCATTTTTCAACACGCTCAGCTGTCAACTCTGGCTGACGGTCTTCATCAATAGCCAGGCCGACAAAGTGGTCGTCATCCGCCAAACCCTTCGAGGCTTCAAAATGATACCCGGCAGTTGGCCAGTGGCCGACGATAACCGCACCACGCGGTTCGATAATGTCACGCATTGTGCCAAGGGCGTCACAAAAATATTCGGCGTAATCTTCCTGATCACCGCAACCGAACAGGGCTACCAATTTACCCGTAAAATCAATTTCTTCCAGTGTAGGGAAAAAATCATCCCAGTCACACTGTGCTTCACCGTAATACCAGGTTGGGATACCAAGCAGCAGAATATCAAAGGCTTCAATATCTTCTTTGCTGCTCTTGGCTATGTCGTGCACTTCAGCAACATCTTTACCAAGCTGTTTTTGAATGCTTTTTGCAATGTTTTCAGTGTTGCCGGTGTCGCTGCCGAAAAAAATGCCTACGATCGCCATGAGTTTAATAACCTCTTGAAACTTAATGTTATGGTGGCGTGAGTTTGTCCACAGATAAGGCAATGATAGCAGAACAGCTTCCCATGCGGAAACAGCTATCACTACCGGGTGCACACGCTGCTACATGAAAAGGAAAAACTGGCCGGGAATGCGTGGATTATATATGACCGGGTTTTGTGTTATCTAACTGAGCCATCAACATCTCTTCAATAAGTTCGCTTCGGCTCATGTTACGCACCTGCGCCAGCTCATTCAGCGCATCTACCGCATCGGCATTCAATTTTAATTCCACACGCTTAAGCCCACGAACCTTATCGCGTTTAAGCTGGTTGCGTTTATTAATACGCAATTGTTCGTGACGTGACAGTGGATTTGTTTTCGGGCGACCCGGACGGCGTTCATCCGCGAACAGATCTAATGTCGTACGGTCCGTTTGTTCTTTTGCCATGATTAGAATAGTGAGGAAAACAGGTGGCTTGAGCAACGTGCTCGGGCGCATTACAGCGCGCCATGATACATCAGGCAACATGACGCGCCAACGCGAAAGCCACATTTGCCAGCCAGTCGGCGGCTTTTTAATCAGTTTTGGTCTGCGGGGTTAAGAAAACGGCGAATCGCGCGGATGACTGCATCGGGTTTTTCCGCATGAACCCAATGACCGGCACCTGCAACTACCCAGGCTTTGGCACAAGGAAATTGAGCCAGCAGTGTTTCACGATACTGTTCCTGAATATAAGGTGACTGCCCGCCGCTGATAAAGAGTGCCGGGTGCGGCCATGGCGCGACGGTTTCCCAGCCGACAATATTGCTGTATTGCGCTTTGAGTACCGGGACATTAAAACGCCACTCACCATTAACAAAGGATTTCAGCAAAAACTGAATAACACCTTCCTCATCGATAATGTTACGCATCACGGTTGCTGCATCTTGCCGGGTAGTGACACCGGCTGCATTGACGGCGTCTATAGCGGCAAAAATAGTGTCATGGCGGCGAACATGATAATCGACCGGGGCTATATCAATAGCGACCAGTTTTTCAACCCGGTTTGGTGCTTGTTGTGTCACCGCCATTGCGGTTTTGCCGCCCATTGAATGGCCGATGAAAATCGCCCGGTCTATATGCTGTTCGTCCAGCGTATCCAGTACATCCTGAGCCATAGCAGGCCAGGTCATGGTGTCGCTGCGTGCAGACAAGCCATGGTTGCGTAAGTCTATTTGCAGTACGTCGTGGTCCTTCACAAGGTCTCTTGCCAGAACCCCCAAATTGTCCAGCGTACCGAATAATCCATGGATAAGCACAATCGGTGGATTGTTAGTCATTTGTTGAGCAGATTGCAGGCGAGCGTGTAATTTCATAGAAAACTTCTTTTTTTCGCTGTCTCAGGAATAGAGTATTATGTTGGCTATTCTGCCATCCGGCTGCAAGGGTTACAGTTAATTCTGACTTTTGACACCATCCCGGGTTGATGCTATTCGCCATTGGGTTTTGACTCTATAATCCCAATGATTTGTATTCAGAAAAGATATGTAACTGGATTAAAATGAAAACGATTGAAGTTGATGACGAGCTGTATCGCTACATTGCGAGCCACACACTGCATATTGGTGAAAGCGCGTCAGACATTTTGCGGCGTATGCTGAAACTCTCTTCTGGTCAGCAACCTGTTGCGCTGTCCTCTTCTACAATTTCAACGAACAGCAGTGTTCCTGTTTCACGTATTGAAAAAGCGCCAGAAAAACCGAAAGATAAAGTACGGGCAATGCGTGAATTACTGCTGTCAGATGAATATGCGGAGCAAAAGAAAGCGGTTAACCGCTTCATGCTGGTGCTTTCAACGCTCTACTCTCTGGATTCTTCCACATTTGCTCAGGCAACGGAGTCTTTACATGGGCGCACCCGGGTGTATTTTGCGGTTAATGAGCAAACCTTATTGAAGAATGGTAATCAGACTAAACCTAAGCAAGTTCCCGATACCCCTTATTGGGTTATCACGAATACCAATACGGGCCGCAAACGTAGCATGGTCGAGCATATTATGCAGTCGATGCAGTTCCCGGCAGAATTGATTGAAAAGGTTTGCGGCACTATTTAACGCTTGTGACAAAAAGGACCAGCAATGGCTAACCATCCTCGAGCAGGGCAACCTGCGCAGCAGAGTGATTTGATTAATGTCGCTCAACTGACCGCTCAGTATTATGTACTGAAACCTGTGTCAGGTAATCCAGAGCACGCGGTGAAGTTTGGTACGTCAGGCCACCGGGGTAGTGCCGGTCGCCATAGTTTCAATGAAAGCCATATTCTTGCCATCGCCCAGGCGATTGCAGAAAACCGTGCCCAGAACGGTATTACCGGGCCGTGTTATGTCGGTAAAGATACGCATGCGCTTTCTGAACCAGCATTTATTTCTGTTCTGGAAGTGCTGGCCGCCAACGGTGTGGATGTCATTGTTCAGCAGGATAACGGTTTCACTCCGACGCCTGCTGTTTCCAACGCGATTCTGGTTCATAACAAGCAAGGTGGCCCGCTGGCTGATGGTATTGTGATTACGCCATCGCATAACCCACCAGAAGATGGTGGTATCAAATATAACCCACCTAATGGTGGCCCGGCAGACACCGGTGTAACAAAACTCATTGAAGAACGTGCCAATGCGTTATTAGCAACAGGCCTTGCGGGTATTAAGCGCGTGGCTCTGGATGAAGCGCTGGCAAGTGGGCATGTCCAGGAAGTTGATCTTGTTCAGGCGTACATTGAAGGCCTGGCCGATATCATTGATATGGCCGCTATTCAAAAAGCAGGCCTGAAACTGGGAGTGGATCCACTGGGTGGTTCCGGCATTGAATACTGGAAACGTATTGCTGAGCATTACAAACTGAATCTGACTCTGGTTAATGATCAGGTTGATCAAACGTTCCGCTTTATGCACCTGGATAAAGACGGCGTGATCCGCATGGACTGCTCTTCTGAATGCGCCATGGCCGGTCTGCTGGCACTGCGTGATAAATTTGATCTGGCATTTGCGAATGACCCGGATTATGACCGTCACGGTATTGTTACCCCAGTTGGGTTGATGAATCCAAACCATTACCTTGCTGTCGCCATTAATTATTTATTCCAGCATCGTCCGCAATGGGGTAGTGATGTCGCTGTGGGTAAAACCCTGGTTTCTTCAGCCATGATTGACCGGGTTGTGGATGCCCTTGGCCGTAAGTTGGTGGAAGTGCCGGTTGGGTTTAAATGGTTTGTTGACGGTTTGTTTGATGGCAGTTTTGGTTTTGGTGGGGAAGAGAGCGCCGGAGCGTCGTTCCTGCGTTTCGATGGTACGCCATGGTCAACTGATAAAGACGGAATCATCATGTGCCTGCTGGCTGCGGAAATTACAGCAGTGACGGGGAAAAACCCGCAACAACATTATGATGAGCTGGCTGCGCGTTTTGGTGCGCCAAGCTATAACCGCCTGCAGGCGTCTGCCACTTCTGCGCAAAAAGCTGCGTTATCCCGTTTGTCACCGGAAATGGTTAGTGCCAGTACACTTGCCGGGGATGAAATCACTGCCCGTGTGACGACAGCGCCTGGCAATGGTGCTGCAATTGGTGGCCTGAAAGTCATGACTAAAAACGGCTGGTTTGCCGCGCGTCCGTCAGGTACGGAAGACGCTTATAAAATTTACTGTGAAAGTTTCCTGGGTGCGGAGCACCGTAAACAGATAGAAACAGAAGCGGTGGAAATTGTGAGTGCGGTACTGAGCAGTGCTAAATAATGTCAGTCAGAAAGAGAAACTGCCAGTTTCTCTTTCCTGAATAAGTCAAAAAGAGCGCCAGCGGCGCTCAGATTGATGAAAAAGAAGGAAAAAGCGTGATTTTTTCCTTCTTTTTAGTTAGCAGCCGAAAATCAATGAATTGATTTTCCTGGTTTTTATTGGGTAGCACCCTCTTGTTCTGTGCGGACATGAGGTTTGTCATCAGACTTAAAGAGCGCCAGTGGCGCTCTTTAAGTCTGATGCAAGCTGCGTTAATTCAGCATAAAACGGTAACCAATACCGGTTTCAGTTAACAGATGGCGCGGGCGTGCGGGGTCAGTCTCCAGTTTCTGGCGCAGATGCCCCATATAAATGCGCAGGTAGTGGCTGTGCTCGACAGCGTTTGGCCCCCACACCTGGTTGAGTAACTGGCGTTGAGTCAGCACTTTGCCATGATGGCGCAGCAGTACAGCCAGCAAACGAAATTCAATGGGTGTCAGGTGAATATCGGCTTCATTACGGCAAATACGCCGGGCTGCGAGATCAACCTGAATGTCACCAAAGGTGTACAGGCTGTTCTCCTCCTCATTGCCAGAAGTGCGGCGCAGGGCCACACGCAAACGAGCCTGGAGTTCCCCAATGCCAAAGGGCTTACTCAGGTAGTCATCTGCTCCGGCATCCAGTGCGGCGATTTTATCCTGCTCATCACTGCGAGCCGAAAGCACAATAATGGGAATCTGGCTCCACTGGCGTACATCGCGAATAAAATCCAGCCCGTCGCCATCAGGCAGACCCAGATCGAGAATAACCAGGTCAGGCTTTCGTGTCGCTGTTTCAATGAGCCCGCGCTGTAATGTGTCTGCTTCAAAAATGCGTACATTTTCATCTTCCAGCGCATTGCGTAGAAAACGACGAATTGCCTGTTCATCTTCGACAACAACAATAGTAGTCACATCACCTCGTCAGTTTCATCAAGCCCCGGAGGGGTAAGGTGGGGCAGGCGGATATGAAAACTGGCACCGCCCTCAGTACGGTTCTCAGCATAAATCTCACCGTCATGGACATCAACAATTGCCTGACAAATTGCCAGGCCAAGCCCGACACCTGGGATGGCGGATTCTTTGGTGCCGCGGGCAAATTTTTCAAAAATTGTGGTCTCCTGGCCGGGAGGAATACCGGGGCCGGTATCCCAAACCTCCAGGTCAATGATGGATTCATCACTGCGAACAGTAATCCCAACCTGTGCCTGATTGCCTGCGTATTTCACAGCATTTTCCAGCAGATTAATCAGTACACGTTCAAACAATGTTCCGTCCACATGAATTAACAGTAAGGGGTCGGGCAGGTTGAGATGGATTTCACGCCCCCCCGTTATCGGATCCAGTTGCTGGAGAGCACCACCAATTAACTCTTCCACTGGGATCCAGGCCCGGTGCAAATTAAACCCACCGGACTGGATCCGTGCCATGTCCAGCAGGTTATTCACCAGACGAGTGGTATTAAGCACTTGCTGGCGAATTTCATTTGCCTGCGGAGCATGTTGTGAGCCTTCAGAAGCCAGGTCGAGGGTTAAAATTTCCGCCTGGCCGAACAACACAGTTAACGGCGTGCGCAAATCGTGGGAGAGTGCTGCCAGCAGCGTATTACGAATGCGTTCCCGTTCCCCGGCAACCCGTGCCTGTTCTTCACTGACCATCAGATTCAGGTGATCCAGTGCTGAGGTGACCAACAGCAGTGCTGTTTCGAGCAATCGCTTCTGTTCGGGTATCATTAGCTGGCGCAAATTATCGGGCATGATAACCATCAGCCCCAGCGTTTTCCCTTGTGTGCGCAGAGGGTGAATCTGCCAGAGTACGCCTGGCAGTGTGTCGGTGCCCGCGCCAGCAGGGTGCCCGTTATCAAAGCTCCAGCGCGCAATCGCGTCATCCCACCACACTGGTGTGCCTTGATCACTCACTGGCCGCAGTTGCCCCTGGTTGTCAGGGAGTAATAATTGCGCATCGGCCTGGAAACTTTGGCGGATAAACTGCTGGCTGGTGAGCGCTATCTCTTGAGTGTTTCGGGTGACGGCGAGGGCGCGTGAAATTTCATACAGATGATGTGTGCGCTGCTCCCGGTGGCGGGCCACGCGTGCCTGGTAACGGGCACCTGCGGTCAGGGTGCCAATTAATAACCCGACAGCCATCATTACAGCGAAAGTGAGCAGGTACTGGACATCAGAGACAGCGAAGGTCCCACGGGGCTCAATGAAAAACAGGTCAAAGCAGGCAACATTGATTACTGTGGCGAACACCGAAGGGCCACGCCCGTATAACAATGCGACAACGACAACTCCAAACAGGTAGATCATTACCATATTGGCGGTATCCAGGCCCAGTAACCACAGGCTGGCAAAGAGCGTTATCACAAAACAAAATAATGCCGCGACAGCACATCCCAGTAGCTGTACTCGCCATTTTTCAAAAAAACGGCGCGTGTCGGGCATATTGCCGGTCGGGTCAGGGCGGTCATCCATAGCGACGACAATTAAGTCGAGGTCAGGCCCATGTTGCGCCAGTTTGTCGGCAAAGGAACGTGCAGGCCAGTAGCGTTTCCCCTGGCGGCGGCCAGTGATAACCTTGCCCAGATTATGTTCACGGGCATAGCGTACAATGGCATTGATTTCCTGAGGGGCAGACAACGTCGCTGTAGTTGCGCCTAATTCTTGTGCCAGGCTCAGTGCAGAGAGAATGGCCCGCCGCCTGGATTCATTCAACCGGTGTAAACGGGGGGTTTCGACATACACCGCATGCCAGGAACACCCCATCCTTGCTGCCATTCTGGCGGCGGTACGTACCAGTTTTTCATTGCCACTACGGGCGCCAATACACAGTAAAATGGCATCACGGGTGTGCCAGACTTTGCCTGGCTGTTGGATTCCCCGCCAGTCCTGCATTTGCCCATCGACCCGGTCGGCTGTGCGCCGTAATGCCAGTTCCCTGAGCGCGATAAGATTCCCGGTACGGAAGAAATGCTCAATGGCGCGCTCTGCCTGGCCTGGGATATAGACTTTGCCCTCACGTAACCGCTGGCGTAAATCTTCTGCCGGCAGATCAACCAAAACGACATCACTGGCATTATCAAAAATAGGGTCGGGGACGGTTTCTCTTACCTGAACGCCAGTTACGGCACCAACTATGTCATTCAGGCTTTCCAGGTGCTGTACATTGAGTGTGGTAAAAACATCAATACCGGCATCCAGTAATTCCTCGACATCCTGCCAGCGCCGCGGGTGGCGTGAGCCTGGTGCATTACTGTGGGCGAGTTCATCAACCAGAACCAGAGCCGGGTGGCGTGCCAGGGCACCGTCCAGGTCGAATTCTTCCAGTACCCGCCCTCGGTGCCCATGCCGCCTGGGAGGCAGAAAAACCAGGCCTTCTGTTAGCCTGGCGGTTTCTTCGCGCCCGTGGGTTTCAACAACACCAACAACCACATCCAGCCCTTGTTCGTACAACCGGCGTGCTTCCTGCAACATGGCCCATGTTTTACCCACGCCAGCACAGGCGCCGAAAAAAATGCGTAGTTTACCCCGCTCCGGGAGATTAACTTGCGCAATTAAACGGTCCGGGTCAGGGCGTAGTGGTTCCTGGTGCATGGATATTCCTTAATTAGTTTGACTGCCGGTAACTGTCCAGAGCCTGATTCAGCGATAACACATTCACAACGGGTTCACCAATGAAACCGGGTACTGGGTAGTGCGTTGCCTGTTCGACCAGAGTAGTTAACACACTCTTCGGAATATGGCGCGCGGCAGCAATACGTGGAATTTGCCACAAAGCAGCCTCGGGAGGAAGTTGCCCGTCAAGGCCGCTGCCCGACGCAGTAAGTAAAGCGACGGGAATGGGGCCAGTGGCTTGTGGGTTATTGTGCCGGAGTGACTGTGCTCGCCTGGTTAACTCTTGTGTTAACAGTGGGTTACCGACAGAAAGATTACTACCGCCGGAAGCCATCGGGTTATAAGGGAACTCTGCGGTAGCAGAAGGCCGGCCGTGAAAATACCCGGCCTGAGTAAATTCCTGCCCTATCAGCGCAGAGCCACGAACTTGTCCCTGTATTTCAACACGAGAGCCCATGGCTTGCCATGGAAACCACCATTGCCCAAGCACTGTGGTGATGAAGGGGTAGACACCACCAGTCAGTACAGTCAGAACAAGTAACAGCGAAATAGCAGAACGCAACGGAGACATATTCACCTCAAAACAAGCCTGTGGCACTGAGCAGCAGGTCGATAAGTTTGATACCAATAAAGGGTACGATTAACCCGCCCAGCCCATAAATCAGTAAATTCCGGCGTAACATGGCAGATGCGCCAAGGGGCTTATAATGCGTGCCGCGTAAGGCCAGTGGGATAAGGAAAACAATAATTAACGCATTGAAGATAACCGCACTGAGAATGGCTGAATTGGGCGAGTGGAGGTGCATGATGTTCAGCGCGTTCAATTGTGGCCAGTTCGCCGCGAACGCGGCCGGAATAATGGCAAAATATTTTGCGACATCATTGGAAATACTGAAGGTGGTCAGTGATCCCCGGGTCATCAGCATTTGTTTACCAATATGCACAACTTCTATCAGTTTGGTTGGGCTGGAATCAAGGTCAACCATGTTGCCCGCTTCTTTTGCTGCCTGGGTTCCGGTATTCATTGCCACTGCAACATCGGCCTGAGCCAGCGCCGGGGCATCGTTTGTTCCGTCGCCTGTCATCGCAACCAGCCGCCCTTCTGACTGATACTGGCGAATCAGGGCCAGTTTAGCCTCGGGGGTTGCTTCCGCCAGAAAATCGTCCACGCCCGCTTCAGCGGCGATTGCCGCAGCGGTCAGCCGGTTATCACCCGTTATCATCACGGTTTTAATTCCCATCTGGCGCAATTGAGCAAAACGGGTCTTGATACCGCCTTTCACAATATCCTTCAACTCAATAACACCCAATACCTGAGCGCCTTCTGAGACTACCAGTGGGGTACCGCCTGACCTTGCGACTTCTTCAACTTGCTTATCTATTTGTGACGGGAAACGGCCTTTATTAGCTTCAATATGACGGCGAACAGCGTCTACTGAGCCTTTGCGGATAATGCGGTTTTCCAGATTAATACCGCTCATGCGGGTTTGAGCGGTGAACGGCACAAATGTTGCGTTAAGCTGGCTGACATCCCGTTCACGTAAATTAAAGCGTTTTTTCGCTAATACCACGATACTGCGGCCTTCCGGCGTTTCATCGGCCAGCGATGCCAGTTGAGCGGCATCGGCCAGGCGCTTTTCGTCAATCCCGGGCGCGGGCATAAAACGGGCCGCCTGGCGATTACCCAATGTTATCGTACCGGTTTTATCCAGTAGCAAAACATCGACATCGCCTGCGGCTTCAACCGCCCGACCGCTGGTGGCAATGACGTTGGCGCTGAGCATACGGCTCATGCCTGCCACACCAATCGCTGATAATAATCCGCCTATGGTGGTGGGAATCAGGCAAACCAGCAGTGCTACCAATACCGGAATACTGACGGCATGACCCAGCCAGGCGGTAAAAGGCCAGAGTGTGGCAGTCGCCAGCAGAAAAATAATGGTCAGCGCTGAGAGCAGCACAGAAAGAGCTATCTCATTTGGGGTTTTCTGGCGACTGGCGTTTTCAACCATGGCTATCATTCGGTCGAGAAATGTTTCGCCAGGGTTGACGCTGCAGCGAATAACCAGCCAGTCAGACAGGATACGTGTACCACCCGTGACTGAGGCGAAATCCCCACCGGATTCACGAATAACCGGCGCTGACTCACCGGTGATGGCGCTTTCATCTACCGATGCACCACCTTCCACGACTTCGCCATCACACGGAATAATGTCACCCGCTTCAACCAGTACGATATCGCCTTTGCGCAGGGTCTCTGCCGGTACAGTTTCTGGAAGGCTGCCATAATGTGGTTCAGACAGGCGTTTTGCCAGACTGGTCTTTTTGACACCTCTGAGGGCGCTGGCCTGGGCTTTACTCCTGCCTTCAGCCAGGGCTTCCGCAAAATTAGCGAACAGCAGGGTTATCCACAGCCATGCACTGATAGCAAGAGTAAAACCGGCCTCTCCGTGAGTGATTTTTGTTAGCATGGCCAGGCCCAATAATGTCGTCAGGACACTTCCGGCCCATACGACAAACATCACCGGGTTGTACCATAACCTCGCAGGGTTAAGTTTAAATATGGCATCAATGATTGCCTGGCGGCCCAGTGTTGGGTCGAACAGAGCCTGTGTTTTACGTGTCATATGCGCTCCGTTAATGGGTCAATTGGTTTAAGCTGTCCACCACTGGACCCAGTGCCAGTGCAGGAACAAACGTAAGGGCACCGACCAGAATGACAGTGCCAATAAGCAGCCCGACAAACAGCGGGCCGCTGGTGGGGAGTGTGCCGTTTTGTGGTGTTTGAGCCGGTTTACTGGCCAGAGAACCGGCTATGCCCATGACGGCGGCAATGACGGCAAAACGGCCAATGAACATGCAAAACGCCAGTAGCAGGTTCCAGAATGGCGTGTTGGCATTTAACCCGGCGAAGGCGCTGCCATTGTTATTTGCGGCGGAAGACAGGGCATACAGCACCTCGCTGAAACCGTGTGCGCCTGGATTCAGAATGGCCTCGCGGCCGAAAGGTGTCAGGGTTGCCAGTGCTGTACCCAGTAAGACCAGTGCAGGCGTGACCAGAATAGCCAGTGCTGTCCACTTCATTTCGGCAAGAGTAATACGTTTGCCTAAGTATTCTGGTGTGCGCCCAATCATTAAACCGGCAATGAAAACGGCGAGGATCACAAACAAGATCATGCCGTACAGGCCTGAGCCGACACCGCCAAAAACCACTTCCCCCAACTGGATTAGCCACATGGGAATCATGCCGCCCAGTGCAGTGAATGAGTCGTGCATGCCATTAACTGCACCGCAGGAGGCCGCGGTTGTAATCACGGCAAACAGGCTGGTAGCCAAAATGCCAAAACGACTTTCTTTGCCTTCCATATTGGCGGTGCTGTTTGCACCAAGTGCGGCAAGGTGTGGGTTCCCTTGTGTTTCGGCCCACATAACAACAGCTGCGCACAAGACAAAAATAATTCCCATTGCCCATAACAATGTCTGGCCCTGGCGGTTATCGCGCGCGACTTCACCAAATGCAAAGCACAGTGCGGTGGGCAGTAAAAAAATAGCCAGCATTTGTATGAAATTAGTCAGTGCTGTAGGGTTTTCGAAAGGGTGAGCTGAGTTGGCATTGAAGAACCCACCACCGTTTGTACCCAGCATTTTGATCGCTTCCTGAGAAGCCACTGGCCCCCCTGGCAACAGGTGATGTAGCCCTTCAAGCGTGGTAAAGGGTTGTGCTGGCGCAAAATTTTGCAGTACGCCTTGTTGAATAAAGAAAAGCGCCATTATCAGCGCTATTGGCAGTAGTACCCACAGTGTAATTCGGGTGATATCAACCCAGGCATTTCCCAGTGTTTGAGCACTCTTGCGGGTGAGGCCGCGGATCAGTGCGAACGCAACCGCGATGCCAGTGGCTGCGGATAAAAAGTTTTGCACACCTAATCCCGCCATTTGGCTGAAATAACTCAGCGATGTTTCACCGCTGTATGCCTGCCAGTTGGTGTTGGTCACAAAACTAATAGCGGTATTGAGTGCCAGATCCCATGTCATTCCAGCTATATGCTGTGGGTTGAGTGGCAAGTGGTTTTGTAATATCAGCAGCGTAAATAACAGCACAATCCCTGTCAGATTAAACATCAGAATGGCTGTTAAATATTCACGCCAGCCCATCTCATTTCGCGGTATTCCGGTAATAAACCAGATACCTTGTTCCGGGCGTTGCATCCAGCGTGGCAGGTTACCTTCAATCAGGTAACGCAGGCCATGCCCCAGTGGGCGGGCAAGTAATATCAACACCAGCAGATAGCTGATGGTGAGCAAAATCGCATTACCCATCAGAATTTCTCCGCATGTAATAAGGCGTAGACCAGATAGCCGAGTAGCAGAAAAACCAGCACTATGCCAGCGACCAGGGAAAGACTCATCACGTTTACTCCAGTTATGAGGTTATCTGGGGGTTACGGTAAGCAAAGGGCTGGAAAAATTTCGCAAAAAAAAGCCGTCAGGGTGTAAAAAAAATATAAAAACATAACCGTGAAATAACTAATGTTTAGTATTAAATTAACAATCTTGTAACTAAATTACAGGCATTCTGCACCTGAGGTGAAAAAATGACCATTTATGTGGTCGGATGAGTGGTAAAGTTTCATCATTCCCGATATGATTTACAGCAGAGAACTTATTTATGCTTACCAGCACATTGAGCTGGTCCAAAAGGGGGGAGAACATTATGTCGCTATACCAATCCTGGCCTCTGCACCGCATTCTCCTGCGCAGGGCCGGTGTCATTATCATTGGTACATTAGCATTGCCGGTTATGTTGTTCTGGAAAGACCGTGCACGTTTTTATAGTTATCTGCACCGCATATGGATGAAAACCAGCGACAAACCTGTATGGCTGGCCCATGCAGAGTCAGCGGCGGGTGACTTTTACTGAGTTTTATGCCACCGCATTTCACTATTCTTCGAACATTCCCTGCCATGGTGTTTTTCTCCGTGGCATTTTTTTATCCATTCCCAGTGCCAAAATACCTGGCTAAACTTACAGGTAAAAGTGATAAGGAGTGGATATGCGAGAAAAAAAAGGCTCAGCCCCGGGCAGACATTTCCGGTTAAATTTTCACTTATGGTTTGTGCCAGCCTTGTACCCTGAGATTAAGCGGCACTTACGGTCATGCCTGTTCTTTACGGTTGTTGGGGGCAGAGTGTCAGCATGATGTCTACTCAACAAACTGTCCATTTAGTCTGGTTTCGTCAGGACTTACGCATTACCGATAATCTGGCTTTGGCTGCTGCGTGCAACGAAGATGATGCTAAGGTTATTGCCCTGTTTATTGCCACCCCTGAGCAATGGCGCAGACACAGTATGGCTGCCCGCCAGGCATGGTTTATTCGTGAGCAGGTGGTTTTACTGCGCCGTTCCCTGGGCGAAAAAGGGATCCCACTTTATTGCCTCAATGCGGCTGACTTTACTGATTCAGTTGGCACACTGGTGGAATTTTGTGAAGCACACCAGGTATCGCATCTGTTTTATAACTATCAATATGAACTGAATGAAAGGCGCCGCGATGCACAACTGGAACAGCAACTGGCAGGTAAAGTCACTTGTCAGGGGTTTGATGACAGCGTTTTATTACCACCGGGGAGTGTGTTGACAGGCAATAATGAAATGTTTCGTGTCTTCACGCCATTCAGCAAGGCATTCTTGCGCCGCTTGCGCGAAATAATGCCTCAGTGTGCTCCTGCTCCTCATGCTCGCGGTCCGGCAATCAGTGATGACACTCCAGTTGAATTTGATTACCCACTGCAACCAGTAGATACAACCCAATTTCCCCCTGGAGAAAAAGCGGCATTACAAAAGCTGCGTATGTTCTGCCAACAGAGGGTTCAGAATTACCAGCAACAGCGCGATTTCCCGGCACAGGATGGAACCAGCATGCTTTCCCCCTGGCTGGCGACTGGTGCATTGTCACCACGTCAGTGTTTCCGGCGACTGCTGGCGGAGCATCCTCATGTCATGGAACACGAAGAGGGAGCAGCAGTATGGCTGAATGAGCTTATCTGGCGTGAGTTCTATCGCCACTTGCTGGTTGCCTGGCCTGCGTTGTGCCGACACCGGCCCTTCATTGGCTGGACGGATAACGTCGCCTGGTCACATGATAAAGCTTTGCTTGGTGCGTGGCAGCAGGGAAAGACTGGCTACCCCATTGTGGATGCCGCAATGAGGCAGTTAAACAGTACTGGCTGGATGCATAACCGGTTACGGATGATTACCGCCAGCTTCCTCACCAAAGACTTGCTGATTGACTGGCGGGAGGGTGAGCGCTGGTTTATGGAGCAACTTCTGGATGGTGATTTTGCTGCCAATAACGGTGGCTGGCAATGGGCAGCCTCTACGGGAACCGATGCTGCACCCTATTTTCGTATTTTTAACCCTGAAACCCAAAGTACCCGTTTTGATGTTCAGGGGAATTTCATTCGCCAGTGGCTGCCGGAACTCAGTCTGGTTCCTGCCAGCGCCATTCATAACCCGTGGAAATGGGCAGATAAGCAAGGGGTTACTCTTGATTATCCCCGTCCGGTTGTGGACCATAAAACGGCACGTTTGCATACGCTGGCTGCCTGGGAAGCCGCAAGAGAAAAAATGAAGGATGAACAATGAATAATATTGAACTGGAACAAGTTATTAACGAAAAGTTGAATGCTGCAACTTTTAATGACTATGCCCCTAATGGATTACAGGTTGAAGGCCAGCCAGAAGTGCAAAAGATTGTCACAGGCGTTACCGCAAGTCAGGCGTTACTCGACGAAGCTGTAAGGCTGGGAGCGGATGCGGTGATTGTTCATCATGGTTATTTCTGGAAAGGTGAATCGCCCGTTATTCGTGGTATGAAGCAGAAGCGATTGAAAACCTTGCTGGTTAATGACATTAATCTCTATGGCTGGCATTTACCCCTTGATGCTCATGAAGAGCTGGGAAATAACAGCCAGTTAGCTCAACTGCTGGGGATTACTGTAAAAGGTGTGATTGAACCGCTGGTGCCCTGGGGTGAAGTGGCAATCCCGGTTTCAGGGGCCGAGTACGCGTCCTGGCTGGAGGCGCGTTTAGGCCGTAAACCGTTATGGTGTGGTGACAATGGCCCGGAAAAAATTACGCGTGTCGCCTGGTGTACCGGCGGTGGGCAAAGCTTCATTGATAGTGCAGCCCAGTTTGGTGTAGATGCGTTTATTACAGGTGAAGTGTCTGAACAGACGATTCACTCGGCCCGCGAACAGGGTATCCACTTTTTTGCCGCAGGCCACCATGCTACTGAACGATATGGGATAAAAGCATTGGGTGAATGGTTAGCTGCGCAGTATGGGCTGGATGTGATGTTTGTGGATATAGACAACCCGGCATGAGTTCTCTGTGAAACATGGGTCAGCAGTACCACAGGAGGCGGGAGTGCAGCGAGCACGGTGTTATTTACTGGGTGAGAATTGCGTAGTTTTATCTCTGGAACCACCAGTAAGCCTGGAAAGCCAGCAGCGCATATGGGGGCTGATGCAGCGCCTGCAGGGAATGCCAGAGGTACTGGAAGCAATAGCGGGCATGAACAATATCACGGTGATTCTCCGTGTTGCCAATAGCAATGCGCTGGATGCTATTGAACGGTTACAACGCTGGTGGGAAGAGAGTGAAGCCTGGACGCCACAATCCCGGCGCGTGGATTTCCCGGTCGTGTATGGTGGGCAACATGGGCCAGATCTCGGCGAAGTGGCCCGGCATTGTGGCATGACTCCCGCACAAGTCGTTGAACGCCACAGTAGTGTGGAATATGTGGTGTATTTTATGGGGTTTCAGCCGGGGTTTGCTTACCTTGGTGAGTTGCCTCACGAACTGGCAACCCCGAGAAGAGCTGAGCCGCGGCTGAATGTGCCTGCTGGCACGGTAGGAATTGGTGGTCAACACACCGGGATATATCCTCTGGAAACCCCGGGCGGCTGGAACCTGATTGGCCGAACATCCCTTGTACTCTTTGACCCACATAGTGAGCCTCCTGCGTTACTGAGGCCGGGTGACCGCGTGCGTTTTGTTCCGCAAAAGGAGGGAGTATGCTGAAAATACATCATGCCGGGATACATACCTCCGTTCAGGATGCTGGCCGTTCTGGTTTCCGCCAATTGGGAGTTAGCCTCTGTGGCGCACTGGACCTCCCCGCATTACGTACAGCCAACTTACTGGTCGGCAATGATCAATTTGCCGCAGGCCTGGAGGTGACTCTGGGCAATTTTGTGGCTGAATTTACGTCAACTGGCTGGGTAGCACTGACTGGTGCCGGCTGTGAGGCAACACTTGCAGGAAAACCCTTGTGGACGGGCTGGTGTTTTCCGGTGAAGCCGGGGGATCAACTCCGTTTGCGCCAGCCTCGCCATGGGATGCGCAGTTACCTTGCCGTCAGCGGTGGGGTTGTGGTTCCAGAGGTTATGGGCTCAAAAAGTACAGATCTTAAAGGCGGTTTTGGTGGGCTGGAAGGGCGATTAGTTCGTGATGGAGACAACCTGCTGGCAGGTGAGCCAGAACGCATTGTCACGCGCTCACGAGGGGTTAAACAGTTGCTGTGGAATAATCGGGTACGGGCATTACCTGGTCCTGAATATATGGATTTTACCCCATCAGCCCGGCAGGATTTCTGGCGTAACGGCTGGCAACTCTCGGCACAAAGTAACCGCATGGGGTACCGTCTGGTGGGAAACAGCCTGGAGCGCGAATCTGACCATGAGTTGCTGTCCCACGGGTTGGTTCCGGGAGTGGTTCAGGTGCCGCCAAATGGGCAGCCCATCGTATTGATGGCTGACGCGCAAACCACGGGGGGCTACCCACGCATTGCCTGTGTGATTGAAGCAGACAGATATCATCTGGCGCAGTTACGCCTTGGCGAACCACTGCATTTTATGCAGTGCACTCATGAAGAAGCGCACCGTGCCTGGGTTGAGCAAGAGCGTTACTTTGAGCAACTGGCAAGGTATCTGGAACAAGAGACTCACTGACTCATACTAATAAAGATAACAAGGCCGTCTTAGCTTATTGCAGGGTGGCCTTTTTTATTCCTGTAGCAGTCTGGTTGCATAATAAATGTAGGTGGGGACAAAGAAAATCCTTTTATATGACTATATTTTAATGTTTCTGAATGGCGGTGAATGTTTCCTGAAATAATTTTTTTTCGGCTGTCTCTTTTTATTTTAGCCATTATCTCTTTCTTTGATTTTCTGAATCAGATTGCTGTATGAGTAGCGTTTTTTTTACCTTGTTACTGATTGTTGTTATTTATTGGCAGGAGATTTATACAAGGAAATTGGTATCTTTTCCTTTATAAAAAGGTTTTATCTATTGATTTTATTAATTCTTCTCTTTTTGCTTTTATATAATGCATATATTTTTATTGATAAGCAGGAGTATTTCTTCGTTTTTATCTCCATTACTACTCTGTATTTCCTACCTTTTGGTCTCTGTTTACAGCGTTTTTAAATTGATAATTGGTTGTTTTTTGTTGTTTTATTCTGATTTATTACTTTTATTTGGGTTTTTATTCTATATAATGATTGTTATGTGTTATTTTCACCCAGTAAAGGATGTAGGGAGTTGTTATCTTATTCAGGTTTAAATACGCAATGCACTGTCTTCATAATTTATTTAATCAAATTAACGTATTTGAATATTTTCATCTGTCTATTATTGTATGTGCGGGCGGAAGTCCGGATGACACCAATAAAACATTCACTAATGAGAGAGGGGATATGAGCGACAGCTTCCAAAGGGAAATACCTAAAGCCCGCATTAACTTAAAACTGGATTTGCACACAGGAGGGGCGCAGAAGAAAACAGAATTGCCTTTAAAGTTATTAGTTGCTGGTGATTTTAGTAACGGCAAGGAGACACTGGCATTATCTGAGCGGAATAAAATCAACATTAATAAAAATAACTTTAATAGTGTGCTTGCTGACTATTCACCCTCTGTGAGCATGGCTGTAGAGAATACGCTTGCTGGTGACGGCAGTGAAGAAAATGTCAGCCTGACATTCCGTGATATGAATGATTTTTCTCCCGAACAGGTTGCACGGCAAATCCCTCAACTCAAAGCGATGCTGGCTATGCGTAACCTGCTCCGGGATCTGAAAGCAAATCTGCTGGATAACCAGTCTTTTCGTAAGGAACTGGAAAAAATCCTGCTTGACCCTTCCCTGAGCGCTGAGCTGCGTAATGAGTTGTCTGCGCTTGCGCCAAAACAGGCATAACACCAGTAACAATTTTAACGGACTAAATAAGGAATGCTGATGGCTGTAAATACTGAAAGCGCAACCACTGGGGATAGTGTGGTACTGGAACGCCCTGAAATGGGCAGTGTGTATACCTCGTTGTTTGAGAAAATTAATCTTAACCCGGTTTCAGAACTTAGCGCGCTGGATATCTGGCAGGATGCACAGGCGATGTCTGACGCTACGGCCGATGAACGCCTGACTGCTGGCATGCAGGTTTTCCTCGAGTGCCTGAGTAAAGCGGGAGCCCGTGTGGAAAAACTGGATAAACACCTGATTGATCACCATATAGCGGAACTGGACTGGCAAATCAGCCGCCAACTGGATGCGGTGATGCACCATGAAAGCTTCCAGTCAGTGGAATCCTTGTGGCGTGGCGTTAAATCGCTGGTGGATAAAACAGACTTCCGCCAGAACGTCAAAATTGAACTCCTGGATTTATCCAAAGACGACCTGCGCCAGGATTTTGAAGATGCACCAGAAATTATTCAGAGCGGCCTGTATTTGCAGACATATGTTGCTGAATACGATACACCGGGTGGCGAGCCGATAGCGGCACTCATTTCTGCGTATGAATTTGATGCATCGGCTCAGGACGTTGCACTGTTGCGCAATATCTCAAAAGTGTCTGCGGCAGCGCATATGCCTTTTATTGGCTCGGCAGGCCCGGCATTTTTTCTGAAAGACTCAATGGAAGAAGTCGCGGCCATTAAAGATATTGGTAACTACTTTGACCGTGCGGAGTACATCAAATGGAAATCTTTTCGTGAAACGGACGATTCCCGTTACCTTGGCCTGGTGATGCCACGAGTACTTGGACGCCTGCCTTATGGCCCGGACACAGTACCGGTACGTAGCTTTAACTATGTTGAAGAAGTAAAAGGGCCGGATCACGACAAGTATTTGTGGACCAATGCATCATTTGCCTTTGCTGCCAATATGGTGCGCAGCTTTATCAATAATGGCTGGTGTGTACAAATTCGCGGCCCGCAGGCGGGTGGTGCAGTGCAGGATCTGCCAATCCATTTGTATGATCTGGGAACGGGCAACCAGGTGAAGATCCCTTCTGAGGTGATGATCCCTGAAACCCGCGAGTTCGAATTTGCCAACCTCGGTTTTATTCCGCTTTCCTATTACAAAAACCGCGATTATGCGTGTTTCTTTTCGGCAAACTCCACCCAAAAACCCGCACTGTATGATACGGCTGATGCAACAGCGAATAGCCGCATTAATTCGCGGTTACCCTACATATTCTTGCTGTCGCGTATTGCGCATTACCTGAAGCTGATTCAACGCGAAAACATCGGTACCACGAAAGATCGCCGTTTACTGGAACTGGAACTGAATACCTGGGTGAGTGGGCTGGTAACAGAAATGACTGATCCGGGTGATGAATTGCAGGCTTCTCATCCACTGCGTGATGCGAAAGTGGTTGTGGAAGATATCAGTGATAACCCGGGTTTCTTCAGTGTGAAACTGTACGCGGTGCCCCATTTCCAGGTCGAAGGCATGGATGTCAACCTGTCGCTGGTTTCCCGAATGCCAAAGGCGAAATCTTAACAAGGCAGGAAGCCGATGAAAACGGAACAACCGTTATGGGGGCGAGGGATTATGCTTTCGCCCCAGCATTTCCAACAACAGGCTGCGTATGCAGCCTGGTCTGCCGAATGCATTGCCAGAATGGGGCTCAACCATCCGTGGGGAGTGGTTGAGGTTTCGTTTGAAGCTGATGCATTGAAACTGGGTCATCTCCAGGCCCGCCACTTACATGTCCGTTTCCAGGACGGCACATTGATTGATACCAACAACGCGGAGGCATTGCCACCCGCGTTGCCCCTGGCTGGCGAAACCCATGAAACGACAGTGCTTCTCGCATTACCCCGGATGCGTGCCAATGGTGGCAATTGCCTGAAACCCGAAGAAGTCGCCGCTCACCCAGTCCGCTTTCGCCAGTCCTGGCATGACGTGCGTAATCTCTTTGGGGATGATGACCGCCAGATTGCCATACTCCAGCCAGAACTTAGCCTGCGTTTTGCTCACCAGAAGAATGGTGATTTCCTTACCTGCCCTGTGGCTCGCCTGATTCAGGATTCACAGGGAGTATGGCGTGTGGACGAGACATTCCTTCCACCGTTACTCAGTGTGCGCAGTAGCTCATGGCTGGTGGTTCACCTGGAACAACTGATGACCCAACTACGTGCGCGGCTTGCACGGTTGATGGCCATGAGGCGTGAAAGCAATGAGCGTATGGCAGACTTTGCTGTCGCAGATGTGTCTTTGTTCTGGTTACTGAATGCCCTTAACAGCGCTGAACCGGTACTCGGGCAATTTCAGCACCACCCACAATCACCCGTGGAACGTCTGTATCCCGAGCTTGCCCGGCTTGCCGGTAGTTTGCTGACATTTTCCCTGGAGCATCAGATTACCGCTATTCCTCACTACCGCCATGAGGCACTGAACGATGTCTTCCCACCATTATTTAATTTGTTGAGTGATTTATTAGAAGCCAGCCTGCCATCACGGGTTGTGTCGATTGAACTGACGTGTGACACACGCCTGCGGCTGTGGTCGGCGCGGCTGCATGACCCCCGGTTGCGTGATGGGGCCGACTACTACCTTTCGGTACGCTCACCCATACCTGCAGCGCGGTTGCAGGAGCAATTTCCTCTGCAATGCCGTGTGGGTAGCCCGGACTTTGTCACCAGCCTGGTGAACGCGTCTCGTCAGGGTATCCCACTCAAGCCTTTGCACCATGTCCCGGCAGCTATCCCGTTGCGCCTGGAAAACCAGTACTTCTCCCTTGATTTGTCTCATCCGGCGGCAAAAGAAATGCTGGAAAGCGGCAGTTGCATGTTCTACACCCCGGGCATGCTGGGCGAACCTGAACTTGAACTTTACGCGGTACTGAGAACATGAGTGAGCAAACATTCGAAATTACTAAACCTGTTGATATTGATTCACTTTTGCATAGTACCTGGCTGCAGGTTATCAGCTTACGCCACAGCCCTGAATTTAAGTCCGGCGAAGGGGCGATATTGTGGGAGCGCTGTGTCGAGAACATTACCGGGGCGCAACAGGCGCTGAAAGCAACACAACTGGATGAAGTGAGCTGCCAGCACATCCTCACTGCACAATGCGCACTATTGGATGAAACGGTTAAAAGTCGTGGTGTTCAGGATGATGCCTGTGCGCAGTGGTACAGCATTCCTCTTGAAGGGCATTTCCTGGGCACGATGAATGCGGGGGATACCCTTTGCGACCGCATGCGCGCAGTGTTGCGTGAGCCTGCGCCAGACCTGGCGGTTTTGGTCTGTTTCCACCGGGTTTTGATGTTAGGTTTTTTGGGCAGTTATCGTTCACTGGATGATCCGGAACGTAACAAACTGGTCAATGCGCTTAATGACAAAGTTGGCGGCATCACCTGTACAACAGTGCAACCCGTTCTGAACGAAAGGTTCGATGATGTGGGGGTAATGCGTTGTTTTTCCTCCTGGCCTGCACGTATTGGCCTGGCTGTGTTTATGCTGGTTGTACTGTGGTTGGGTCTGGATCTGTGGCTGGACCAGGTTCTGGCAACACGGTTGCCTGAGGTGGTTCAATGACACCCACACAACAGCGACTGCTGGTGTTATGGGCCGCACTGTTAAGCAGTGTGCTCTGTCTCGGGTTCCTGCCTGTCTCGCGTTTTTCTGCTGTATTGGCGGTGGTTGTTATTTGGGGAAGTGCCGCTGTATGGGTGGGCATGGCAAACCGCCGGGGAAACCCAGGCGCTATTGCCTGGTTTACTGACTTGCCCGGAGTGGCATACCGCCAGCCTGTTGTATTGGTTTGCGGTGATTTGCCAGGCAACTGGCCAGAGGCCTCACCGGTTCTCACTGTGAGCCAGGGTTGCTGGATAAGAGTGGAAACTCCGCATGACCTGGCGGCAGTTACCCGCGAACTGTTGTCTCAACGCCCCGGCTGGGGTCGCCAGCTTTCGGTAATGGTCTGCGTTTGCCCACAACAACATGGTGACCTGGAAACGCTCACCAGCCAGTTGCTCGCTTTGCGTTGGCAAATAAGCCAGTTGCACCGTATAACCGGGCAGGCTGTGCCGCTATTGCTCAGTAGTCTGGTGGGCACCGCAATGGTGAAAGATATGCACTGGCAATCTGCAACATCGGAGGGGCGTATCCGTGTCTGGCATAGTTCATCTGTGCCGGAAACAGTTGCTGGCTGGCTTAATACGCAGAATCCCCAGTCTGTTGAGCCCCCGGTGTTGATGAATAGCCTGGCAAACTGGTTCAACCGTTATGTTCACGCCGTATTTATAGATACAAAACCGGATATGCCACCCATTAAACCCACAGCAGTGGTTTGGGGAATAAGCCCGGTTCTGGCGGGAAGTTTACCCCGTTCAGTCTGGGCCGAATGGTTACACCGGCATACAGCATTGAATGACGTCGCTGGCTGGCATCCTGCCGGGGCTGACAGCACAGTGATGCCACTGTTACCCGATTTTATTTTACCGCTGCTGCCTGAGGGGGAAGGCGTAACGCCCGGTCAGCGTATGTTGTGCAACGGTTTTGTGCTGTTCACGCTGAGCATCGGCGTGGCTTTAGCCAGCAGTGCCTGGAACAACCAGCAATTACTGCAACGCATCAGTTTCGATTTACAGCATTACCACCATATTGGCCCGGCAGATAACAGGCAGAAGGCGCAAGCGGTAAATGAGCTGCGCCTGCACGCAGCCCAACTGAATAGCTGGGCTCGTAATGGTAGCCCACTTCACCTGAGCCTGGGGTTGTACCGTGGGGAGCATTTACGCGCACCGGTTATGGCCGCCATCCAGTCTTACGTTGTACCGGTAGAACCTGTTGTTCCCACACCTCCGGAAACAAGCCAACCCAATATTATTCACCTCGATAGTATGTCTTTGTTCGATGCCGGGAAGTCTGAGCTGAAACCCGGTTCCACGAAAGTGCTGGTGAATGCGCTGGTGGGGGTTAAAGCCCGGCCAGGGTGGCTGATTCGCATAACCGGGCACACAGATAACACCGGGAGCACATCACTCAACCAGGCGTTGTCTCTGCAACGGGCGGAGTCGGTGCGTGACTGGATGCGCGATACCGGCGAAATACCGGAAAACTGTTTTGCGGTTCAGGGGCATGGTGCAAGTCGCCCCGTCGCAACTAACGATACAGCGGAAGGCCGTGCGCTTAACCGCCGTGTCGAAATCAACCTGGTTCCACAGGCGAATGCCTGTCTGGCAGCAGGTTTATCCTCTGCGCCATCACTGGATGGTGGCGTGTCACGAAACGAAATGGAGTAACAAATGGCAATTCCTGTTTATCTTTGGCTGAAAGACGATGGCGGTGCTGATATCAAAGGTTCTGTAGATGTTCAGGACCGTGAAGGCAGCATTGAAGTGGTGGCGCAGGAGCACAACCTGTATATCCCGACTGATAACAACACCGGGAAACTGACTGGCACCCGTATCCACACACCTTTTTTGTTCACCAAAGAAATTGATTCCGCCAGCCCGTATTTATACAAGGCGGTGACCACAGGCCAGACGCTGCAGTCAGCTGAATTTAAGTGGTACAAAATCAATGATGCGGGCCAGGAAGTGGAGTACTTCAACACCAAACTTGAGAACGTGAAGGTGGTGAAGGTAAACCCGGTTATGCATGACATCAAAGACCCTGCTTACGAGAAACACAATCACCTGGAGCGCATTGAACTGCGTTACGAAAAGATCACCTGGACTTACAAAGACGGCAACATCATTCATTCTGATTCATGGAATGAGCGCGCCACCGCGTAAGTTATTCAAGCGGGCAGTTTCGGCTGTCCGCTTTTCTTTTTGCTGAGCATCGGTGAAGCGGGTGTTCAGCAAAAAATACCACAAACCCCAAACCAGACCGGATGCGCTTAGGTTCCTGAAAACAAGGAAAAGCGATGGGCGGTAGCGTGCCTGAAGGTCTCTGACAGCGAGTGAAAGAATATGGAAAATTCAGCGAACCTGTTGCGTCGTCTAAACCCTTACTGTGCCCGTGCACTGGAAAGTGCTGCCTCTCTGTGCCAAACCCGGGCTCACGCGAAAATTCACCCAGAGCACTGGCTATTAAAGCTATTTGAACAAGGCGAGGGTGACCTGACGGTATTGGGACGCCGTTACGAATGGGATATGGATGCGCTGTGGCAGGACCTGATGAACTGGCTGGATGCGTTACCTCGCCAGATTCATCACCGGCCACGATTATCGGATGAAACTCTGGCGTTGTTACAGGAAGCCTGGTTACGGGCATCACTGGCTGGCGAAGAGCAGATTCGCAGTGTTCACTTGCTGATGGCTCTGGTTAACAAACCTCGCCTGGTATCGTGTGATGGTTTGTGGCCGTTGCTGACTTTGAGGCAAATTCAGTTAGAGCGCCTGCGGTCACTCCTTGACACACAATCTGACGAGCGGCTTGAAGCTCAGCAGAATGACGAACTTGCCCATTCACTGCTTGATAATGCCACCCTGGCGGGCCGCCCGGAAAGCCAGCCAGACAATGCGGCAACACTGAACAGCGTATTACAGAATACGCTGGATAAATTTACCGTTGACGTGACAGCCAAAGCCCGCAAAGGGGATATCGACCCGGTATTTGGGCGTGATACTGAAATTCGCCAGATGATAGATATTCTTTCGAGGCGACGTAAAAACAACCCTATTTTGGTCGGCGAGCCGGGTGTCGGAAAAACAGCGTTAGTGGAAGGGCTGGCTCTGCGTATTGCACAAGGGAATGTCCCCGAATCCCTGAAGCCAGTCACCCTGCGCACCCTTGATCTTGGCCTGTTACAGGCCGGAGCCGGTGTGAAAGGGGAATTTGAACAGCGGCTGAAAAATATTATTGATGCGGTACAACAATCATCTGAACCCGTACTGCTGTTTATCGATGAAGCTCACACCATTATTGGAGCCGGGAACCAGGCTGGTGGTGCAGACGCTGCTAATTTGCTCAAACCCGCGCTGGCTCGTGGTGAATTGCGCACTATCGCAGCCACAACCTGGAGCGAATATAAACAATATTTTGAACGCGACGCCGCGCTGGAGCGCCGTTTCCAAATGGTGAAAGTTGATGAACCGGATGATGACACTGCCTGCCTGATGCTCAGAGGTCTTAAGCCTCGTTATGTGCAACATCATGGTGTTCATATTACAGATGATGCGGTGCGTACAGCGGTGGCTTTATCACGCCGCTACCTGACTGGACGCCAGTTGCCGGATAAAGCGGTTGATTTGCTGGATACCGCGGCTGCCCGTGTTCGTATGAGCCTTGATACGTTACCAGAGGTTATAACCGGCTACCGTTCGCGCATTACTGCGCTGGAAATGGAGCGCCAGGCTCTTCAGGCTGATATCGATGCGGGAGGAGACGTGGCTGATGGGCGTATTTCCGCGCTCGAACAGGAAGAAATTAGCCTGGTGGTGGCGCTGGATGAACTGGAAGCGCAATACGGTAAAGAACAGGCTGTGATTGAACAAATTCTGGCTTGCAAAGGTGATACATCCGGCTCTGCACAGAGGGCCTCTTTGCTTAAACAATTGCGCCAGATTCAACAGGAACAGGCGCTGGTTTACCCGGATGTTGAGCCCCGTACAGTAGCAAATGTTATTGCAGACTGGACTGGCGTTCCGCTCTCTTCGTTGATGAAAGACGAGCAAACTGAGTTGTTAAGCCTGGAGCATGAAATCGGCAAGCGAGTGGTTGGCCAGGAGGCTGCGTTGAATGCCCTGGCCCAGCGCTTGCGGGCCGCAAAAACCGGGTTGACCTCTGAAAATGGTCCTCAGGGCGTATTTCTTTTGGTTGGCCCGAGTGGTACCGGTAAAACGGAAACCGCACTGGCGCTGGCCAGCGCGTTGTATGGTGGTGAGAACTCACTGATTACCATTAACTTATCTGAATACCAGGAACCCCATACGGTTTCTCAGTTAAAAGGCTCACCACCAGGTTATGTAGGGTACGGGCAGGGTGGCGTTCTGACTGAAGCGGTGCGTAAACGCCCGTACAGTGTGGTGTTGCTGGATGAAGTCGAAAAGGCGCATAAGGACGTGATGAACCTGTTCTATCAGGTTTTTGACCGTGGCTTTATGCGTGATGGGGAAGGCCGTGAAATAGACTTCCGCAATACAGTGATATTGATGACATCTAATCTGGGTGGCGACTTGCTGATGCAAATGCACGATGACCAGCCTCAAGCCACAGATGGCGATTTACATGAATTACTGCGTCCATTGTTGCGTGACCATTTCCAGCCTGCGCTGTTGGCGCGTTTCCAGACAGTAGTTTATCGCCCGTTATCACCTGTTGCTATGCGCGCTATTGTCGAGATGAAACTGGCACAGGTAAACCAGCGTTTGCAGCGCCATTATGGGCTGAAAACACAAATAGAAAACAGCCTGTATGACGCATTAACCAGTGCCTGTCTGTTACCTGATACCGGTGCGCGCAATATCGACAGCCTGCTTAACCAGCAAATTTTGCCGGTACTGAGCCAGCAGTTGCTGGCTTACCTTGCGGAGAAACAACTGCCCCGGAGCCTGGCGCTGGGGTGGCATGAAACTGAAGGTGTCACTCTGGTATTTGGCGCGCCTGCTGGCGATATTGATAACCCTGACTGCGGAGGCGTGCAATGAGCAGCAATCCTTCCCGGGTGCTGTTCAGCCACAGCCACCATTTACTGAAGATTAAAGATTGCCAGTCACAGCCAGATGTCCTGGCTTTTGAAGGCCGCGAAGCGCTGAGTGAGCCATTCAGTTACCGCATTGAGTTTACCAGTACTGACCACGGCATTGGCCGGGAAAGCATGCTGATGAAAGCAGCATCACTGACGCTGCAGGCTCCAACAGACCAGGGGTTCAGCATTAAAGTTCGCCAGCCAGTGCGAGTCATTCAGGGCGTGGTCACCGGGTTTGAACGCCTGAGCACATCTAAAGACGAAACACACTATGCGGTGACGTTGCAACCCCGCCTGGCGCTGCTTTGCCGGACTCGTCATAACGCGATTTACCAGGATATGTCAGTTCCGCAAATCGTGGAGAAAATCCTGCGTGAGCGCCATAAAATGCGTGGGCAGGATTTTCTCTTTTCACTGACCAAAACTTACCCACGCCGTGAACAGGTCATGCAGTACAACGAGGATGATCTGCAGTTTATTACCCGCTTGCTCGGCGAGGTGGGGATCTGGTTTCGCTTCACCACCGACACGCGCCTGAGAATTGATGTTGCGGAGTTCTACGACAGCCGACAGGGTTACGAAACAGGCCCTGTACTCCCTTCGGTTCCGGTTTCCGGGCAACTTGACCGGGGGGAAGAGTCCGTATGGGGGCTTGAGAGCCGGTACCAGGTGGTGGAAAAAGCGGTCAGCCTGCGGGATTACAACTACCGGGAAGCTGAAGAGGATATGGATATTCGGGTGGATGTTGCCCGTGATGACCAGGGCACTTATGGTGAAGCGTACCACTATGCCGACAACTACCGCGTTCCCGGTAGTATTTATGATCACAACCCTCCACCTGAGAATGGGGTGTTCTACGCCCGAATGCGCCATGAACGCTACCTGAACGGGCTGGCAACGCTTTCCGGGATGTCCAGTTGTGCCACGCTGTGCCCGGGGCAGGTACTGAAGGTAACGGGCGGCCATGAGGTGACGGAAGCCTTCGCCCGAGGTGTGGCGATTACTTCCGTCATAAGCCAGGCACGGCGAGACAAAAGCCTGGTAGTGCGTTTTGGCGCGATACCGACTAATCCTGATTACAGTTTTCGCCCACCACGGGGGTGTCGGCCAATAATGGCCGGGACGTTACCCGCCAGGGTGACCAGTACAACGAAAAACGATCCTTACGGGCATATTGATAAGTTCGGGCGTTATCGGGTCAACATGTTGTTTGACCGGGATGACTGGGAACGGGGCTCGGAAAGTATGTGGCTACGTCAGTCCCGGCCTTATGGTGGTGATACCTTCGGCCTGCACTTACCTTTACTGGCAGGAACCGAGGTGGCAATAGGGTTTGAAGATGGTAACCCCGACCGCCCCTATATTGCCGGTGTGCTGCATGACTCAGTACACCCGGATCTGGTCACCATCCGTAATTATCGCCGAAATGTGCTACGCACTCCGGCGAACAATAAAATTCGCCTGGAGGATAACCGCGGCCAGGAGCATATCAAAATCTCCACTGAATACGGTGGCAAAAGCCAGTTAAACCTGGGCCACCTGGTGGATAGCGAGAAACAGCAGCGCGGTGAGGGAATTGAATTACGCACTGATGACTGGGTAGCCGTTCGTGGAGGAAAAGGCCTGCTGCTGACGTCACAGGCACAGCCGAAAGCGATGTCGCAGCAACTGGAAATGGCAGAGATTCGCAGCCAGCTGTCAGAAGCGTTGTCTGAAATACATGCACTATCAGTTATTTTGCAACAGGCGGATATTGATCCGTTGAATTATGATGCTCATACAAGGTTTGTTGAACGGAATGTGGACAGTTTGCAACAGCCTTCAATAGTTGTTGGCGCACCTGGCGGCATCGCTTTTTCAACACCATCGCATATTCAGTCAAGTGCCAACCAGAATCAGGTAATCAGTGCTGGAGAGAATACTGAAATTACAGCGATGCAGCGTATCGCCATGGTGGCAAAAAAAGCAATAGTCGTTTTTGCCCATGAACTGGGAATGAAACTGGTTGCTGCTGCCGGGAAGGTACAGCTACAGGCGCAAACCGGTGCTATGGAGATCACTGCCCGTAACGCGCTTACTGTTACAAGCAGTGATGATGAAATCTTAATCTCAGCGAAGAAAAAAATCACATTACAATGCGGGGGGTCTTTTATCACCCTTGAGCCTGGGGAGATTACGAGCGGTACTTCCGGGGGCTTTAAAGTAAAAAGCGCTGATTTTGATTATATGGCTCCTGCCACACAGAGCGCTCCTTGCACAAAATTTACTGCCTGTGAATCTGTTGCTTCTGCAGCTGCTGGCCAGGGTGAGTCGTTAATATCTTTGCGCCAGGGGTAACCATGGCTATTCAATATTTAGAGAAACATCGCCCATTGGGAATGCACCAGTATGCTGTGATTGATCGTATGAACGTTCCGGAATTACCCGAACACTGGCAGTATACTGAACTCATATCGCCAGTACTGGCACCTCAGGCGCATATTTACCCTTGGTTGATACCATTACACCAATTCTCACCTGAAGAGTGGTGGGCGTTTATGTCCACGCATATTCCGCGTGAGTGTACGCTTCTGTTATCGGGCAGCTTAACGGTTGCAGAAATACGCAGCGCATTGATTGGTGCGTTGCATTTTAAAGATAAACAACAGCGGGGATATATTCTGCGTTATTACGATCCGCGTGTGTTATTTCATCTTCACTGGATGTTGAAGCCTGCGCAACTATTTAATCAGTTATCAGCCAGAGGGATACCTTTCTGGACTTTCTGGCATGACGGGAACTGGCGTACTCTTGAATTTACTCAGGATACAGAGCCTGTATGTCGCGATAATATGGTATTTCCATTGGAACAATTACGGCGTATTGGGCAAATAAATCTTGTTCTTAAAAACATGACATCCGCGGGTGACATTGACGGGTGCCAACAAACCAGCTGTAAAATCAATGCACTTCTGGAGCAGGCAGAAATGTGCGGGTTGTCAGACCAGGAAGATTGTATTGCTTTTGCCTCTCATGGGCTGGTGCAACCAGAGGGGTTCTGGAAAGCACCCAAAATGGTCACATTTTTGGAGCAGGTCCGGCGTTCCCCTGGGTGCTATCGGGATGAAACCCATCTCTGGGATGATAACCACTGGCAGGAAATGACCTGTGAAGATTCACGTCGGCATAAAATTGAACTCTTTTGATGTGCCTGAAACAACATATTGTCAAGCATGCTAAGTTGATTCTGTAATTAGAGTATTGATGGAAATGAATAATGCCATATAAAGCTATTTATTAATGATCTATAAATGGATAATTAAATGCCAGGAGGGAATGAATGGAAATAGTTCGTCAGGGATGTAAATTCTGTATTCGCTATGGCCTGCCTGTATTACCTGTACGTCCTGCTGTTATGGAGAAAAATGACGCATTGCCACATTTGCCTGAAAATATTTTTATTCCCATACAGGCGCAGGGCGATACTGCATATACATTAAGACTCATGCGGGAAGGTTTTCTTAATATATGGCATGAATCAGGTGGCCGCTGGATAAATTATTATGTTACAGGTGAGGGGTACTATTATCCCCTGCCTGAGGATGGAAGTGTTCCGGAAGATATCATTACTGGTGCAAGAGAGCCCTGTATTACGCAACCACAAGAACTGGCGACTGCTTCGTTAATAACACTCCCTGTAAAACCGGTTGGGATGAAAAATGGAGTGTTCTGGTTTGGCTGGTCTGAAGTGGAATGGACAGCAGCCACACGTAAAAAGCACGAAGATGCTGACTTTCGCCGCCGGGTGATGCAGCGCTTTGATATGGAGGAGTGGTTGTCCGCAGGAAAGGCGGAACAAACATTTTCCATCACCCGTCTGGTCTCTTCTGTTGCGGAGTACAGCTCAAAAATACATGCCTCTGGCCACAAAAAATGGTCTGTTGCCGAAGTCAGGCAAATGCGGCCTTTGGCTGGGCAATATATACTGGATGCCGCAGAAGCTCTGTATCAGGGAAAAGGTTGCGTTGTTGTTCTGCAAGATCCCGTTGCAGTCATTCAGGACATTTCCTCGCTTGCCAGTTACCGGCTTGAGACTCAGTTTACTCATAACCCGGAATACTCACGTGGTCTGGCACTGTCTGCATCTTTAAGTGGTCTGAAAGACGCACTGACTAATCAGTTTGAGCGAGACCAGTTAACGCTCGGAGAAAATATGGAGCAACTCGCGCTTAATGGCCCTGCCGTAAAAGCCGGGAGTATGCTACCCACAATGGCCGGGGCACAGCATAGTGCGCTTTATCACCATAACAATCAGTCACTCCAGTATCAGGTAGCAATGTGGTGGGGAGAATATGAAAAATATATTGACCGCGAAAAAGAGCAGGCATTTTTAGAAACGTATAATGCTGCATTGTCATCTTATGATGAACAAATTATTTCACCCATGGTCTCGATGTATCTTGCCTGGTTAAAAGGGCCTGGGTTGCTGAATTATCTTAATGGTAATTTCGATTCAACAGACATTAATAGTGGCGCATTATTTACCCAGACCATGATGGATTGCCTGCAGGCTATGCAGGATAAACCAATGGTGGCCTCATGGGTGCAAAATCAGTTATCTGAAACTACGTTGAGCGACAGCAATATTCTGCTACGGGCCGCAGTCATGAATAATGCTGCCTGGTCAGAGCTGGTCATCAATATTACCCACGCGAATAAAGATTACAGTAATGTTCCCTGGGATAAACTGATTATTCTTTATACCAGCATTACGGACCAGTCAATTGGCCGGGTTCAGTTGGCACTGGAAGGGTATCTCAACACGGTTAGTGGCGTGTTGACGGGAATGTTGAGCCGGGCAGCAGATAAAATACTCCCATGTCTGGTCTCTCTGGCTGCATCTTGCGGTATGGGGCTGAAAACGGTAACCAGTACAGGTCAACGAAGGCATTTTATTCACGCGGTTATCAGGCAAACAGGCGAAATGGTTGATCCTGACTTCAGGATACCAGCGCATATGATGCGTCAGTATGTCGATATTGAAGTACGCAGAATGACAGTAAACGGGTTGGCTACAGAAGGGGTTCATCAGCAAAAAACACTGGTACTGGTTGATATAACCGAGCTCAAACACCTTCAGGGAGGCACAGTAGCTGCCAGTTCCCGGCCAGTGCCATTACAGTCTGCAGATGAAATACGCAATACACTGTACCCACCTCACTGGAAAAACAAACTGGCTCTGGCAAAAAGAAACCTGCGGCGTAATTTTGCGCATGATGGCGCACAGATACTGCCTTTTGCCGGGAGCGCACTGGCAGTGGTTTTACAGGTTAGTGCCGTTAGTTTTACCGCCAGCGAACTGATGAAAGGGCAATTAGCGGGTAAAGAGAAAGCCACAAAATTTGTTGCCGATGTTGTTGGTGCTGGTGGTGCTCTGTTAGATATGGCGGAACGGATAATTTTCAATTTTAAGGCATTGCGCCTGACACCATTGGTGCGGCTTCATTTTGGGCGTGTTGGATTAATCAAACTAGCCAGCTCGTTACGCTTTATTATACGTATTTGCTCGGCATTTAGTTTCATAACAGTATTTTGGGATTTTTATCATGGTGTGAGTGAATTTAAAAGGGGAAATATAAATCTGGCTATAGCATATGGTATATCAGTAATAGGTGGTGGGTCATTAGTAGTATCTGCTTTATTTAGTCAGTTTGCTCTTGGTCCAGTTGGAATAACTATTGCTCTCGGTGTTCTGATTGGTTCTTCAATTTATATTTCACTTCAGAATAAAGATGATATTCAAAAATGGTTATCCGCCTGCTGGTGGCGAAAAATCCCCGAGAGTGAGAGTAACGTGCCGGAGATTTGGCCAACCATGGAAATGGAAATGGCAGCATTGGAAAAATTAATTAAAGGGAGCTAATAGGAATGGGAATTTCACATGATATAGGGTTATTTTTTCCGTTTAAAGTGAACCGGCCATTAACGGCAGAAGAGAAAAAACGGCGCTTTGTTCAGGGACGAAGAAGACGCTGTCCGGGGGAAGCTGCAGTACTGGATTTTGAAACGGTAATTCGGATAAATACCACTTACCTCGAGGTGATTGATAAGTTTCACTCTACACGAGGGATGATTACCGCATTTATCATGGGGTTCTGTATCATGATTGTTTTTTTTCTTTCTGTTATAACTAAGATTGTTATTTTTAATAATGGTAGTATTCTTGGGTTTATCTTTTATTTTGTCGCATTTGGTATCTGCTTTTATTTTTTGATCCGTATTCTGTTAAAAGAATGGTTCCGTTATACCCATTACCCGGTTCGTTTTAACCGTAAAACCCGGCAGGTCCATATCTTTCAGGTCAGTGGCGAGATAATCACCGTTCCCTGGAATAAGATTTATTTCACCACTAACCGGCAACGGTTAAATGAATGCATTGTCGGGCATATTCTGGCGGAAGATAACGACACCGTGCTGAACACCTTCAGTTTTGGCCATGTGGGCACCCGGGATGAGCTCTCCCGCTACTGGGAGTTTATCCGCTGCTATATGGAAGAGGACTGTGTGGCGGAGCTGGCTGCCACAGTGCTGTACTGCCCGCCGGTGGAGTATGGCAGGGAAGGGTACATCACAGGTTTACAGATGCTGCTGCAGGTGGAATCCCGGCTGGAATGGCTGCCCACCCTGCTGCTGTTGCCGTTGTCACTGGTGGAAAGTGTGTCGAGGTATATAGGCACGCAGACCAGCAGGCGCCCGCAGTGGTCAGCAGAGGTGGAAATGGCCTGCCGGCCAGAGCCGGGTGACCCGGTGAATGTGGGAGCAGAGCATAATGGGCCTGGCCGCTGGCGCACGGTACTGGCCAACGAACCCCGTGCTGTTTACGATGCCAAAAACCAGTATCTGAAAGATGCCAACCAGAAAATAAGGGATAAAATGGCTCATAACAGGGCCATGAACGTTACCATGTCTGGCACTACAGGAGACAGTAACACATGGGGCTGATGCATACCACCGGGCTTTATATCCCATTTAAATTAAACCGGCCATTAACGGCGGAAGAGAAAAAACGACGCTTTATTCAGGGGCAGAAAAGACACTGCCCGGGTGAGGCTGCGGTGCTGGATTTTGAAACGGTAATTCGGATAAATACCACTTATCTGGAAGTGACTGATAAGTTTTATTCAACTAAGGGGGTTATTACTGGAGTTATAATGTCTTTTATTCTATCGGTAGCATTACTTGTGATCGATTTTTTTCTTATTGCTATATTACATGATGATTATCAAGGTGGTGCTTACGGAATTATTTTATTCTCGGTTGGTTTTATTGTTGTCCTGCTTTTATTTGGGCGGATTCTGTTAAAAGAATGGTTCCGTTATACCCATTACCCGGTTCGTTTTAACCGTAAAACCCGGCAGGTCCATATCTTTCAGGTCAGTGGCGAGATAATCACCGTTCCCTGGAATAAGATTTATTTCACCACCAACCGGCAACGGTTAAATGAATGCATTGTCGGGCACATTCTGGCGGAAGATAACGACACCGTGCTGAACACCTTCAGTTTTGGCCATGTGGGCACCCGGGATGAGCTCTCCCGCTACTGGGAGTTTATCCGCTGTTATATGGAAGAGGACTGTGTGGCGGAGCTGGC
>NZ_LYRP01000034.1 GCF_001655675.1 Mangrovibacter phragmitis
GAGTCTGCAACTCGACTCCATGAAGTCGGAATCGCTAGTAATCGCGGATCAGAATGCCGCGGTGAATACGTTCCCGGGCCTTGTACACACCGCCCGTCACACCATGGGAGTGGGTTGCAAAAGAAGTAGGTAGCTTAACCTTCGGGAGGGCGCTTACCACTTTGTGATTCATGACTGGGGTGAAGTCGTAACAAGGTAACCGTAGGGGAACCTGCGGTTGGATCACCTCCTTACCTTAGAGATACGGTCTTTTGCAGTGCTCACACAGATTGTCTGATGAAAGTAAAGAAGCAAGGCGTTTTAACGTGGGGCGTGAGTTTGTGGCAGATAATGTCGCTCGCTTTCTATTAATGAAAGCTCACCCTACACAAAATTACGAATCAGCGATTCGTGAACAAATTTTGTGTCCCCTTCGTCTAGAGGCCCAGGACACCGCCCTTTCACGGCGGTAACAGGGGTTCGAATCCCCTAGGGGACGCCAAGCGTTAACTGATGAGGTCAGACCTCCCAGGGGACGCCACTTGCTGGTTTGTGAGTGAAAGTCGCCGACCTCAGTATCTCAAAACTGATTCAGCAGTGAATCACGTTTGAGATATTTGCTCTTTAAAAATCCGGAACAAGCTGAAAATTGAAACACAGAACAACGCAAGTTGTTCGTGAGTCTCTCAAAACTTACAGCACGAAGACATCTTCGGGTTGTGAGGTTAAGCGACTAAGCGTACACGGTGGATGCCCTGGCAGTCAGAGGCGATGAAGGACGTGCTAATCTGCGAAAAGCGCCGGTRAGGTGATATGAACCGTTATAACCGGCGATGTCCGAATGGGGAAACCCAGTGTGACTCGTCACACTATCATTAACTGAATCCATAGGTTAATGAGGCGAACCGGGAGAACTGAAACATCTAAGTACCCCGAGGAAAAGAAATCAACCGAGATT
>NZ_LYRP01000035.1 GCF_001655675.1 Mangrovibacter phragmitis
CCACCGCCGTATCAACCCGTTCAACTTTTTCCCAGAATCCCATTCTTGCTCCCTGTTATGTTATTCGTGAATGTGCCTGCTGAAACAGGCCTGTGCCGCCTGGTTTGCGGCCGCTGTTAGTGCATCCAAATCTATTGCCATGGTCACTGCTCCTCTGTGTTTACGGGAGGCGGTGTGTGGTTCGGGCTGCGCGGGTCATAGGGCGAGAAGGCATTATCACTCCACCCCAGCAGGACCCGGTCGCCCGGTAAAAAATGAACATGCAGGTCGTTTTCACCCCGCTTACGCTCAGGCATTGGCATAACAACCTTATGAACCTCTGTGCGTAACCCGGCGTTGTACTGCGCTCTGGTATAGGTAACGGTCCAGATAACCTCTGCCGTCTTCCCGTGGACACTGCCGCAGCAGGTAGTCGCTCCGTTTTCACCTGCATACTTATTAGTAGGGTCAAAAGCTCCGGCATTCCCCCCCGCCATACCGTTCACGCTGAACCCCAGTATGGGCCGGTCCAGTTTGCTGTGAATAATCAGTGTCACTCCCCCTGCCGGTGGTGCCCAGAGCATCACCCACACCATCCAGCCCGCCACATACAGTACCGGCAGCGACACCACACCCCAAATCCACACTTTTCTCCGGGCATAAAACCGTGCCACCGCCGTATCAACCCGTTCAACTTTTTCCCAGAATCCCATTCTTGCTCCCTGTTATGTTATTCGTGAATGTGCCTGCTGAAACAGGCCTGTGCCGCCTGGTTTGCGGCCGCTGTTAGTGCATCCAAATCTATTGCCATGGTCACTGCTCCTCTGTGTTTACGGGAGGCGGTGTGTGGTTCGGGCTGCGCGGGTCATAGGGCGAGAAGGCATTATCACTCCACCCCAGCAG
>NZ_LYRP01000036.1 GCF_001655675.1 Mangrovibacter phragmitis
ATATACGGCCGGTCCGGGTCGCCTTCGTGAAAGGCTATCGCCACTTCGGTGCCCTGAACCAGCGGGAAGTGGAAACCATATTTGTGCCCGCCATAAGGTTTCGCCAGACGCACCGGCATACTTTCCATACCTTTGCGTTTGTCGTCGCGGTCGGCATCAAACTTTACCCGGTACAGGCCCGAGGCATCCTGCCAGGCGTAGATGTCGTCGGGTTTGGCGCTGGTCACCCGCGCCATCAGGGTGCCACTGACCACCGGGCGAGGCCTCGCCGCCGGGCGCCAGCAGCGGTTCTCAAAGAACGGCATGGCCGACCACGCCACCTGCAGGGCGTTCTGGCGGCTGGCGGTGTAAACCGTGCTGATAATCACCACGCCGTTTTCTGTTTCCCGGGGCAGTGTGGGTGGCATGGCCGCCTCAGTGATAACCAGAACCTGCGCCGGGCTGAGTGTATGGTCGGTGCTGCGGCCCGTTACCCGGGTCTGGTCTGATAAAAAGCGTTCATGCTCCAGGCGCGCCCAGAAGTGGCCGGTTTCAGGCGCCGGGTTAATGTTATCTCCGCGCGCCTGGTGCCGTGGCCGGTGGTGGTAGACATCTCCCCAGGTGACACCCTCGCCGTCGCCCCGGGTCATGTCGGCGGGTTCCGAGAGCAACACCCGTTGTGCTTCACGGTGGTTGTAGTCACCGGCGGTAACCGAGCGCACCGCCACATTCTGCGTAACATGAACATCCCATACCGAGTCTGCGCCATTATCGTTAGCGCCGGACGGGCTGTTTAACGGCAGTTTTTTCCCGAAGAACCAG
>NZ_LYRP01000037.1 GCF_001655675.1 Mangrovibacter phragmitis
GCATACCCTTCCGGTGTTTTGGCCGGGCCGGCGTAATAAATCGGGTGGTCCTTAATGTACTGTGGCAGTTCTTCACCGCTGTCCAGCAACTCTTTCAGTCTGGCATGGGCAATGTCGCGCCCGACAATAATGGTGCCGTTCAGGGAAAGCCGGGTGGACACCGGGAACTGCGACAGCTGTTGCAGGATTTCGCTCATCGGGCGGTTCAGGTCCACTTTCACCACTTCGCCTTCATTTTCGCCGCGCAGCGCTGCCGGAATGTACTGACCGGGGTTATCTTCCAGCTTCTCAATCCAGATGCCTTCGCGGTTGATTTTCGCTTTCACATTACGGTCTGCGGAGCAGGACACGCCCATACCAACCGGGCAGGATGCCCCGTGGCGCGGCAGGCGGATAACCCGGATATCATGGGCAAAGTATTTCCCGCCGAACTGTGCGCCAAGACCCAGGTTCTGCGCTTCGGTCATCAGCGCCTGTTCCAGTTGTACATCGCGGAATGCCTGGCCGTGCTCGTTGCCTTCTGTGGGCAGGCCGTCGTAATAACGGGTGGACGCCAGTTTCACGGTTTTCAGGGTGCTTTCAGCCGACGTACCACCAATCACAAAAGCGATATGGTATGGCGGGCAGGCCGCCGTACCCAGAGTCCGCATTTTCTCCACCAGGTAGTTCTTCAGTCTGGCAGGCGTGATAAGCGCCTTGGTTTCCTGGTACAGATAGGTTTTGTTGGCTGAACCGCCGCCTTTGGCGATACACAGGAATTTGTATTCGTCGCCATCCACGCTGTAGAGGTCAATCTGG
>NZ_LYRP01000038.1 GCF_001655675.1 Mangrovibacter phragmitis
GGCGGTCTGGGTTGTTTCCCTCTTCACGACGGACGTTAGCACCCGCCGTGTGTCTCCCGTGATAACATTCTCCGGTATTCGTAGTTTGCATCGGGTTGGTAAGCCGGGATGGCCCCCTAGCCGAAACAGTGCTCTACCCCCGGAGATGAATTCACGAGGCGCTACCTAAATAGCTTTCGGGGAGAACCAGCTATCTCCCGGTTTGATTGGCCTTTCACCCCCAGCCACAGRTCATCCGCTAATTTTTCAACATTAGTCGGTTCGGTCCTCCAGTTAGTGTTACCCAACCTTCAACCTGCCCATGGCTAGATCACCGGGTTTCGGGTCTATACCCTGCAACTGGACGCCCGGTTAAGACTCGGTTTCCCTGCGGCTCCCCTATACGGTTAACCTTGCTACAGAATATAAGTCGCTGACCCATTATACAAAAGGTACGCAGTCACCCCATTAAGAGGCTCCCACTGCTTGTACGTACACGGTTTCAGGTTCTTTTTCACTCCCCTCGCCGGGGTTCTTTTCGCCTTTCCCTCACGGTACTGGTTCACTATCGGTCAGTCAGGAGTATTTAGCCTTGGAGGATGGTCCCCCCATATTCAGACAGGATACCACGTGTCCCGCCCTACTCATCGAGCTCACAACGGGTGCGCTTTCGTGTACGGGGCTTTCACCCTGTATCGCCGGCCATTCCGGACCGTTCCACTAACACACCTGCTGATTCAGACTCTGGGCTCTTCCCCGTTCGCTCGCCGCTA
>NZ_LYRP01000039.1 GCF_001655675.1 Mangrovibacter phragmitis
CAAAAGGGGGTGCAGGGGGCCAGTGCCCCCTGTGGGCGCCGGGCGCTGGTGGTGAGAGAAAGCAGTGTGATGGACACGGCGCGCAACTGGCTCAGTACTGGCAGATGACTGTTACTGCGGTGACTGTTGTGTTTACTTTTCACTGTGTCAGTGTGGTGGAAGTTCCGTTCACCTGAAGTGATGCGCTCAATGCGGCTTCACAGCCTGTGAACGGGCTAAGGGGGCTCGCCCCCTTTGCAATCCCCGTTTTCGCGGGCGACCGGTGCTGCGCACTGCGTTCACCTCCGGGCAGTCAGCCTGCGGCCGGCTCGACTCGGCATCCATGCCTCGGTTCGCCTTATTCCGCCATCCGGGCGGAATAACCTTGTCTTCCTTTCTCCGGTTCACCGGTCTTACGCGAGCAGGCCCTCGCTGCAAGTGGCTATTTTTTTGTGTGGTTCGGTGTGGCTGTATGTTCTGTGTCTGGTATGTCTTTTTGATGTTTTTGGGGGCCAGTGCCCCCTGTGGGCGCCGGGCGCTGGTGGTGAGAGAAAGCAGTGTGATGGACACGGCGCGCAACTGGCTCAGTACTGGCAGATGACTGTTACTGCGGTGACTGTTGTGTTTACTTTTCACTGTGTCAGTGTGGTGGAAGTTCCGTTCACCTGAAGTGATGCGCTCAATGCGGCTTCACAGCCTGTGAACGGGCTAAGGGGGCTCGCCCC
>NZ_LYRP01000040.1 GCF_001655675.1 Mangrovibacter phragmitis
CGTCCTTCATCGCCTCTGACTGCCAGGGCATCCACCGTGTACGCTTAGTCGCTTAACCTCACAACCCGAAGATGTCTTCGTGCTGTAAGTTTTGAGAGACTCACGAACAACTTGCGTTGTTCTGTGTTTCAATTTTCAGCTTGTTCCGGATTTTTAAAGAGCATAATACTTCACAGCATACTGATTCAGTACACTCTGAACTATTTTAACGGACAGGGATGGTGGAGCTATGCGGGATCGAACCGCAGACCTCCTGCGTGCAAAGCAGGCGCTCTCCCAGCTGAGCTATAGCCCCATCGAGTCATACAACGTTCTGTTACCCGTAATTTTCACTGAGACAAGGCGCAGAATGACGAAGCATACTTTTCAGTATGTGAGTCATTTTGCAACACCGTATCAGGGAAAATTTGGTAGGCCTGAGTGGACTTGAACCACCGACCTCACCCTTATCAGGGGTGCGCTCTAACCACCTGAGCTACAAGCCTGCAGAAGTTTTACTGCCCGTTTTTCTTTTCATCAGACAATCTGTGTGAGCACTGCAAAAGACCGTATCTCTAAGGTAAGGAGGTGATCCAACCGCAGGTTCCCCTACGGTTACCTTGTTACGACTTCACCCCAGTCATGAATCACAAAGTGGTAAGCGCCCTCCCGAAGGTTAAGCTACCTACTTCTTTTGCAACCCACTCCCATGGTGTGACGGGCG
>NZ_LYRP01000041.1 GCF_001655675.1 Mangrovibacter phragmitis
TAGCGGCGAGCGAACGGGGAAGAGCCCAGAGTCTGAATCAGCAGGTGTGTTAGTGGAACGGTCCGGAATGGCCGGCGATACAGGGTGAAAGCCCCGTACACGAAAGCGCACCCGTTGTGAGCTCGATGAGTAGGGCGGGACACGTGGTATCCTGTCTGAATATGGGGGGACCATCCTCCAAGGCTAAATACTCCTGACTGACCGATAGTGAACCAGTACCGTGAGGGAAAGGCGAAAAGAACCCCGGCGAGGGGAGTGAAAAAGAACCTGAAACCGTGTACGTACAAGCAGTGGGAGCCCCACCACCAAAGCGTTTCGCTTTGCGTGGTGCGCAAAATGCGTAACGACAGCGCGACTGACGGTTAACGGAGCGTAAGCGACGTTCAACTTAAAAAATCAGGCAGTGGAGCGTTTTGGGGTGGGGTGACTGCGTACCTTTTGTATAATGGGTCAGCGACTTATATTCTGTAGCAAGGTTAACCGTATAGGGGAGCCGCAGGGAAACCGAGTCTTAACCGGGCGTCCAGTTGCAGGGTATAGACCCGAAACCCGGTGATCTAGCCATGGGCAGGTTGAAGGTTGGGTAACACTAACTGGAGGACCGAACCGACTAATGTTGAAAAATTAGCGGATGACCTGTGGCTGGGGGTGAAAGGCCAATCAAACCGGGAGATAGCTGGTTCTCCCCGA
>NZ_LYRP01000042.1 GCF_001655675.1 Mangrovibacter phragmitis
AACGTCAATTGATGAACGTATTAAGCTCACCACCTTCCTCCTGACTGAAAGTACTTTACAACCCGAAGGCCTTCTTCATACACGCGGCATGGCTGCATCAGGCTTGCGCCCATTGTGCAATATTCCCCACTGCTGCCTCCCGTAGGAGTCTGGACCGTGTCTCAGTTCCAGTGTGGCTGGTCATCCTCTCAGACCAGCTAGGGATCGTCGCCTTGGTGAGCCGTTACCTCACCAACAAGCTAATCCCATCTGGGCACATCTGATGGCAAGAGGCCCGAAAGTCCCCCTCTTTGGTCTTGCGACGTTATGCGGTATTAGCCACCGTTTCCAGTAGTTATCCCCCTCCATCAGGCAGTTTCCCAGACATTACTCACCCGTCCGCCGCTCGCCGGCAAAGAAGCAAGCTTCTTCCCGCTGCCGCTCGACTTGCATGTGTTAGGCCTGCCGCCAGCGTTCAATCTGAGCCATGATCAAACTCTTCAATTTAAAGTTTGATGCTCAAAGAATTAAACTGTTTATTCGTAATGAATTAACTGTTAGTCACTCTTTAAGACTTGATAATTTTTAGCGTCTTGCGACGTTAAGATATCAGTGCTTATGAGTGCCCACACAGATTGTCTGATAAATTGTTAAAGAGCAGTGC
>NZ_LYRP01000043.1 GCF_001655675.1 Mangrovibacter phragmitis
ATCCCAGCGCCCTTCGGGTATGGGCAAGGCAGCAGCCGTGCGTAAAGTAATGGTCGACGGCGGCCTGTTTCTGCGAATCAGAGTAGCGCTCTTTGCGGGGCAGGGAACTGATATTGCCACCGCTGGCTTCCCATGCCTGTACCCATCGCCGGAGGTTGCGCTCTGTGGGGTAGCCCAATTCACGAATAACAGAGGTGATCTTTCTACCGAATTTAAAATAGAGCTCAATAGCACGAAGGCGCTCAGCTTTTGAATACATAAATTATCTCCTGAGAGTCCAGGAAATCGTCCGCACCCCCAAGCGGTCATTAGACAGTGTTGTTGACAACCTGGCGGCGGTGGCAACATTCTTCCTGTGACGGCAGACCCGAAGCAGTACGTCCAGTGCCCTATAATCGCCTGAGTGTGAATGAAGAAGCACAGATACGGGATATCTGCCACCGGCCGGAATACGCGAGCCTGCCGCCATCCCAAATCGTGCCACGGCTGGCCGATAAAGGCCTTTATCTGGCGAGCGAATCCACCTTTTATCGGGTGCTTCGCCGTTATGGAGAAGTCCATGGACGGGGACGTCAGTTACGACCACAACGGGTGCCCGCCCCGACGACGTTCACCGCCAGTGCTCCCTGCCAGGTGTGGTCATGGGACATCACCTGGTTACCCTCGGTAGTGCGTGGCCACTGGTTTTATCTGTATATGATAACCGACCTGTACAGCCGGAAAATCACGGGTTACGAAGTGCATGAAACAGAAAGTGGCGAACAGGCCGCGGCGTTAATGCAGCGCAGTGTGATGCGAGAGGGATGCTGGCGTCAGCCGCTGGTGCTGCATGCGGATAACGGGGCCGCCATGAAATCACAGACTCTGCAGATGAAACTGTATGAACTGAATATCACCACGTCACACAGCACAGGCCACGGGTGAGTAACGATAACGCATATGCAGAGTCGCTGTTCCGTACGCTGAAATATGTGCCACAGTGGCCGTCATCGGGGTTCAGAACACTGGGTGAGGCGCGTCAGTGGGTGGAAAAATTTACCCACTGGTATAACGAAGAGCACCGTCACAGTGGGATACGATATGTGACCCCAGGGCAGCGTCACCGTGGAGAAGATAATGCCCTGTTGAAGCAGCGTGATGACCTGTACCGTATGGCCCAGAAAGCCCATCCTGAGCGGTGGTCAGGCAGAACGAGAAACTGGCAGCCGGAAGGCCCGGTAACGCTGAATCCTGAGCGGGAAAAACAGGCAGCCTAAATCAACCCAGGGTGCCAACTACCTTGACACTTACCGACTGGATGCTTTTGGTATTGTGGTGATCCAAGTACCATTAGGACAACTACTGCAAGTACTTCTAATCATGGTTGGTGGTTCATAAAAAAAAGCCCCGTAATGGGGCTTTTTTTGTTAGAGATTAAATTTACTAAAGAGCCAATGTTGTTTGCTTAGTGGAATTACAAAGTTTGTCCCTTTAGGATCTCTACTACGATTTGGTGTTATAATTCTATCAAATGTCGCGTGATATATAGTATCCATTTTTATTCCTTTGTACAGTAATCCATGTACATATCTATTCAAAAATCCAGCTATAATATCTGCTATTTGTATACCAGTACTATCTTTAGAATCTTTGAATATTAATTTGGGGGTTTCAATAACTTTGAAATCACATGTAGGGATTTTTGGCATAATATCTACATTGACTGTTTTTATCTCAGAGATACAAAAGTCTAATGTGCTAGCAAATTCGCTAGAGGTATCATGTGTTAATACGATATCGGATAGTTTTCTTTTATGAATTTTATTGAGGCGAGCAATCTGGTTATAGAAACTATGTACGTTAGGCAGTAGTTTTATAACATTTCCATTACTATCTAAATCTGGAATAGGTACAAACCATTTAATAGCTACATCTGCTGAGTATCTACTTTTTCTGTATTCAAATTCTTGTAAAGTTTTATCAAACATTCTGCATGTGCCGCCATTATCATCTAGTGGATTACTTTCACTAGAAAAGAATTCTTTCAGGCTCTCAATACATATGTTCAACTTTTCTTCGGATGGGTCTTTACATAACTCAGAGAATGTAGAGAAACAAATTTCTGGTGCAAATGTACTTATTATGTCTACCAATATGTTTCTTACTAACAGCAATTCATTGCTGTCTTCATTCTCCATTGCAGGTACTATAAGTTGATTTACTATAGAAACTGCTACGTTACACTTTTTATCCATTACTTCACATACTAAAGTGTATTTTTCATCAATTACGAAATCAACTAATTCGTATACTAGTTCTGGATTTTTAATATAATAATCTTGGGATTTCAGTTCAATTGATTCATCTATGCCGTGTCTTTTCTTCAAGGCACGTACAAAACCTTTCATTCTACTAATTTTCCCTTCTGCTACTCCCACGCATGAATGAGTGAAAAGGGGCTGATTAGCAAATCCCATGTCATTTTTTTTATTAATCAAATCACCTGTGTTACCACTTTCATCTAAGAAATATTCCATCATTACCAATCCCAATCTACAGTAGTGTCCAATCCTCTCAGATTTGTATGTTCAGTACGTGTAGCCTGTAGAACGGTTTCACCAGTGGCGATAGAAACTATATCAAATGACTCTATTTCAGTTTGTCCAAGAGAACCTCTTTTCCTGAAATTGGTTCGGACGTAGTTGTACTGATCTCTTGGGTAATCCCGTTCAAATTGTTCTTCTGTCATGGTTATATTCTCTCGTCTAAGTCACTAAATCACTTCTTCCCTAACGATTTCGAAGTACTGGTTTACTACATCAGCAATTCCAGTTTCCGTATTGTTACCTATTACTAAATCAGCACACGCTTTCACTTCATCAACAGCGTTACCCATAGCAACACCCAGGCCAGCAGTCTCCAACATACTTAGATCGTTGAAATTATCACCAAAGGCCATAACCTGGCTCATAGATAAGCCTTGCGATTCTACCCATTGTGCCAAGCGTTTACCTTTACTGTTTCCGGCTTGTGCTATGTCCACTTGATCGTGCCAAGACCATTCACAAGCAAGGCCAAGCTCACGCTCTACTATCTGACCAAAGCGATGTAGTTTTTCAGTATCAGAATCAGTAAGGGCGAATTTCCATATAGCATCAACATCTTGCGATGCTTTACTAAGAGAGGGTACTTGTTTGAATACTGGACGTTGCGACTCTGGAAGAGATTTAGCCCAATTCTCTGTACGGATAATATGCCCCGTTGAATTTTGATAGAACATTGCATCATCGGCATACATCAGACTATGAACATTGTAACTATCAAGTAGGTTTACTAATTGAGTAGCTTGTTCTGGTTGTAATGGGTCTGAGGCAATAACTCTTTTTTCGGCGTAATCGTACAATAAAGCACCGTTACAACATATAGCTGGTGTATTCAGTGCTAATGCCTGATAAAAAGGATGGATGGCTACAAAGTGCCGTCCGGTAACTATGACAACCTTTGCCCCTGATTTACGGGCATTCTGTAGGGCAGTTAATGAGGCTGGTAAAATAGTTTTTTCTGGCGTCAATAAAGTGCCGTCCAGATCAAGGGCGATTACCTGATAGTCCATGTAGTGATTCACCTGATTTTGGTATGTAGTTTTTCCGATAGTACACCGCTTTGCGGCTACGACGAAACAAGGTGAAGAGTCTTGTTGAGCACTGGAACAGCGTTGGATACTGGCGTATTGCCTTAGATGGGTGGAAGTGTTGTAATAAGCGATACACACTCAAATAAGTGCCATTACAGCAGATGGCAGGTGTATCCAGGCGCAGAGCCTGATAAAAAGGGTGTATAGCGACGTGATGGCGCCCCGTCACAATCAAAACCTGGTAACCTGCCTGCTTCGCTTTTTCCAGCGCAGCAAGGGATTCAGGCAAGATGGTTTTTTGTGGCGTCAGTAAAGTGCCATCTAAATCAAGTGCAATAACACGATAAGTCATTTAAGGTTCCATTACGAAAGGGTCTGGTTCGATGGTACACCGTTGGCGCCAACAGGAAAACTCCCGGCGCCACTTGCACCGGGTACTGTCGGCTGTCCTTCTGCCCGTCGCTACCAGGCTACCGTGATAACAGGAGTATTCATGAAACAAATCGTCTATACCGCCAGTCCTGAAAGCCAGCAAATCCATGTATGGCAGCTTGATACCAGCGGTGAGCTGACCTTGCGCCAGGTTGTGGATGTCGCAGGCCAGGTTCAGCCCCTGGTTATCAGCCCGGACAGGCGTTTTCTGTATGCTGGTGTACGCCCAGAATTCAGGGTTATCGCCTGGCATATCTCCCCGGAAGACGGCACATTGTCCGATGCCGGCCATGCTGCGTTACCTGGCAGCCCTACGCATATCTCAACCGACCACACCGGGCGTTTCTTATTCTGTGGCTCTTATAATGGTGGTTGTGTCAGTGTGACCCCACTGAACGACGGCCTGCCGGGTGAAGTGGTTGAAGTGATTGAAGGCCTGGAAGGGTGTCACTCTGCCAATATCAGCCCGGATAATAAAACTTTGTGGGTACCGGCATTAAAACAGGATCGCATCTGCCTGTTTACCCTGGAAGACAGCGGTAAATTAACACCGCAAAAACCGGCAGAAGTGACCACGGTGGAAGGGGCTGGCCCTCGCCATATGGTATTTCATCCTGGTGGGCAGTTTGCCTACTGTGTTAACGAACTCAACGGCACTGTTAATGTCTGGGCACTGAGTGACCCACACAACCAAATCGCCTGTGTGCAGACCATTGACATGATGCCGTCTGATTTCACTGGCACCCGCTGGGCGGCAGACCTTCACATTACACCTGACGGCAGGCATTTATATGCCTGCGACAGAACCTCCAGCCTGTTAACCATTTTTACTGTTTCGGAAGATGGCAGTGTACTGGCGCTGGAAGGCTTCCAGCCAACAGAAACGCAGCCGCGTGGGTTCAATATTGATAACAGCGGCAAGTATCTGATTGCGGCAGGCCAGAAATCGCACCATATCGCGGTTTATGAAATTAAAGGCGAGCAAGGTTTGCTGGAAGAAAAAGGGCGTTATGCCACCGGCCAGGGGCCAATGTGGGTGGTGGTGAATTCGTTGTAAAACACAGGTAGCTATGTGTGCCACTGCCCGTGCCACATCCTGCCAAAATAAAACGCCGCAGGAATGACTCTGCGGCGTTTTTTCAGTCTAACCGGGGCGTTATTTTTTGGTATTAAGAACCACTTTGCTGCCTAACCCACGGTTATTGAATTCCCACATACGGTTGAAATTCACATCGTTCAGGTTGCGAACCCATTTTTTATCCTGCTCACTGCCAGTATTGCCAGCAAACGGGCGTTGGGAGTCTTTGGCTGTACCCCATGGATGAGCAGTGTTAAACCCGGCGTTAATGACACTGTCGCGAATCACTACCTGGCCGTTGGCGCTTTGCCCTGGAACGTAACCATTTTCGGCACCTAAATCCCATGCGCGCCCAAGTTGAGCCACTCCATCACCGGCTGCGTTGAATTCGCTGTTAAGCGCCAGGAAGCCATAGTAGATGTCAGGCAGGGTTGCAGGTGCGAACACATAGCCTTCTTTCTGAGTGCGGCTGTTCACCACATTGAAACGGGTGTTTTCAAACACCACGGCACCACGGCCAGATACCAGGTCAACATCTCCTTCGATATAGCTGTTGGTTACCAGTGTACGTGGCTGGCCGGTGGTCATCATCCGGTTATTCACATCACTGTTAGTTACAAAGAAGGTGTTCTGGCGGCCAAGAATATTCACATTGTTAATCTGAACCTGGTCGCCATCGCTGCGCAATGCTACGGCTTCGTGGTTACCGGCATCCACACTGTCACCCAGGGTGTTCTGAATGGTCAGGTTCTGCAATTGCAGGCCGCTGTTTTGCGACCAGACAGCAGCTGAACACATAATCCCCATCTCTGCACCACGCCGATTCAGGCAGTTCTGGTACATGTACCATGCAGATTTACCCGGCATAAATTGCCCGGCAGGGTTAAGGGTTTTACGCCAGGTTGCTTTGTCCATACGCGCATCCAGCGCCAGGCCGATTTTGACATCAGCAGGTTTGGCTCCGGTTCCGTACAGCGTCAGGCTGCCTGGAGCCGCAGGAATATACACCGCTTCCTGATAATCGCCGGGCATAATCGCGATATACAAACGGTGGCTGGCATGGCGGGCCATTGCCGCATCAACGGCAGACTGAATGGTGTTTTGTGTCACTCCTGGCGTACCAGCCGGGCCAACGACAAAATCAGCCTGAGCAGGTAAGGTGATACCTGTGGGTTTCCAGGGCTGAGCGCTGGGTGTCATGCTGGAAAAATAGCGGGAAGGCACAAAGTTCTGCGCTTCATCCGCAGACAGCACCGGGCGTGACTGGCTTCCCGGCGCAACCTGTTCTGACGGACGGTCCTGAGGCGGTACAGATTTACATGCCGTTAAAGTCAGGCCGAAGGCAAGAGCCAGTGCCAGGCGAGAAACCGAAAGAGTGTTCAAGGGTTGCTCCTTGCTTAGCAAAAAAAGGGAACGTTTCAGTAAAGTTTGCTTTTTTATACTAAGTTGAGCAAAACAGGAAGCCGATTTATGTATCGGCCCCTAAAAAAGCATATTCAGCGGTACATTGCGGTAAGTGTGGCATTCCCTAAGGTATGAAAATGCACATTAAAGCCAACCATCGCCCCGCTGGAATGGGTATCGACATCTATCTGTGCAACATCCAGTGCATGCACCGTGAAAATATAGCGGTGGCGTTCACCAGCTGGCGGCGCCGCGCCACCATACTGGCTGTTACCAAAGTCAGTGCGTGTCTGTAATGCTTTACCAGGCAGCGGGGCGATACCGGAGCCTGCACCCTGTGGCAGTTCGCGGGTCTCTGCCGGGATATTGGCAACTATCCAGTGCCACCAACCTGAGCCTGTCGGTGCATCCGGGTCATAACAGGTGACAACAAAACTCTTAGTGCCTGCCGGGGCATCATCCCAGGAGAGTTGGGGGGAGACGTTATCTCCCTGGTAGCCCATTCCGTTAAATACATGGCGGTCTGGCAGCGTCTGCCCGTCCTGAAAATCCGTGCTAAACAGTTTCATGATATCTCCCGTGAGTGGTTGTCTGGCAAGTGTAGAGCATCTGCCAGTGGCAGGGGAAACTCAGCCGCCATTAATGTTAAACAGAGACGGTTGCTCCACGGCCAGAGTGGTGGCCCGGGTGAGTTTGGTCAGCTCCTGCTCACAGATAATAAAGGGTGGCATCAGGTAGATTAGCCGCCCGAAGGGTCTTACCCAGACACCTTCATCCACAAAGAAGCGTTGCAATGCGGCCATATTTACCGGATGCACGGTTTCTACAACACCAATTGCCCCCAGTACCCGCACATCTTTTACTAACGCTGACTGTGCCAGTGGCTGTAACTGTGCCTGTAGCTGGCGTTCAATTTTGGCAACCTGTGTTTGCCACTCACCAGTTTGCAGAATATCCAGGCTGGCACAGGCTGCGGCACAGGCCAGCGGGTTTCCCATAAATGTCGGGCCATGCATAAAACAGCCTGCCTCGCCATTACTGATAGTCCCGGCAATCTCCCTGCGGGCAAGCGTGGCGGAAAGGGTCATCGTACCGCCAGTCAGCGCTTTGCCCAGACACAGAATATCGGGGCTGATTTGGGCATGTTCACAGGCGAACAGCTTACCTGTTCGGCCAAAGCCGGTGGCAATTTCATCGGCAATCAGCAAAATGCCTTCGCGGTCACACATTTGCCGCACGCGCTTAAGCCAGTTGGGGTGGTAGAAACGCATGCCACCGGCACCCTGAACCACTGGCTCCAGGATGATGGCGGCAATTTCGTCACGGTGTGCCGCCAGCAACCGGGCGAAGGCAATAACATCCTGTTCATTCCATTCGTCATCGAACCTGGATTGCGGGGCCGGGGCAAAAATATTATCCGGCAGGTAGCCTTTCCACAGGCTGTGCATGGAGTTATCCGGGTCACAGACCGACATAGCAGCAAACGTATCGCCGTGGTAACCGTGGCGAAACGTCATAAACCGGCGGCGTGGCTGGCCTTTTGCCTGCCAGTATTGCAATGCCATTTTCATGGCGACTTCAACAGCTACCGAGCCAGAATCAGCCAGAAAGACACACTCCAGCCCGTCCGGGGTCATCTCAACCAGCTTGCGGCACAACGTTATGGCGGGCGCATGGGTAATGCCACCAAACATCACATGGGGCATCGTATCAATTTGCTGCTTCATTGCCTGTGTCAGGTGTGGGTGGTTATAGCCATGAATTGCCGCCCACCATGAAGACATCCCGTCTACCAGTTGTCTGCCATCCGCAAGTGTCAGAGTACAACCTTGCGTGCTGGTGACCGGGTAAACCGGTAATGGATTGGTCATCGACGTATACGGGTGCCAGATATGGCGCTGGTCGAAATCCAGACCATGTTGATCGATCATATTCTTGTAAACCATTTTAAAAAGATTTAGTTTACGACACTAAAGCATGTAAACCAAAAATAACAGCCTTTAGTTTACAACTATCAGCTCAGATTACAGCTCATATCACTTATTCTGGAGATGCCAGTGGCACATACTCAACGTTGGACAATGTCGCAAGTTACCGCTCTGTTTGAAAAACCGCTTCTTGAACTTCTGTTCGAGGCTCAACAGGTACATCGCCAGCATTTTGATCCTCAGCAGGTTCAGGTCAGCACCTTGCTGTCGATTAAAACCGGGGCCTGCCCGGAAGATTGTAAGTACTGCCCACAAAGTGCCCGTTATAAAACAGGCCTGGAATCAGAACGCCTGATGGAGGTGGAGCAGGTGCTGGCTTCTGCCAAAAAAGCGAAAGCAGCAGGTTCAGGCCGCTTCTGTATGGGGGCTGCGTGGAAGAACCCTCAGGACCGCGATATGCCGTACCTGGAACAAATGGTGAAAGGGGTTAAAGCGCTGGGGCTGGAAGCCTGTATGACACTGGGCACACTGACTGGCAGCCAGGCACAACGGCTGGCGGACGCCGGGCTGGATTACTATAACCATAACCTGGACACCTCACCCGAATTTTACGGCAACATTATTACCACCCGTACTTACCAGGAGCGCCTCGATACTCTGGGCAAAGTACGTGATGCCGGAATTAAAGTGTGTTCAGGGGGAATAGTGGGCCTGGGGGAAAGCGTAAACGACCGTGCCAGTTTGTTGCTGCAACTGGCAAACCTGCCCACACCTCCGGAAAGTGTGCCGGTTAATATGCTGGTGAAAGTGAAAGGCACACCACTGGCAGACAACGACGATGTTGATCCTTTTGATTTTATCCGCACCATTGCGGTAGCCCGTATCATGATGCCTTCTTCCTGGGTCCGCTTATCCGCCGGGCGTGAGCAAATGAATGAACAAACCCAGGCCATGTGTTTTATGGCAGGGGCTAACTCGGTGTTCTATGGCTGCAAACTGCTCACCACACCTAATCCTGAAGAAGATAAAGACCTGCAATTGTTCCGCAAACTGGGGATCAACCCGCAAACCACACAAGTCAGCCATGGAGATAACGCCCAGGAAAGTGAATTAACTGAGCAGTTATTACATGCAGACACCGAACAATTTTACAATGCCGCACTCTGATGAGCTGGTCGCAACGTATTGATAACGCGCTGTCAGCACGGCGCGAGCAAGGTCTGTGGCGCGCAAGGCAGGTGCGCCACCCGGGCACTGAGCGCATGTTCTCCGACGGGCAGCAGCAGTGGCTTAACTTTGCCAGTAACGATTACTTAGGGATGAGCCAGCACCCTGCGGTTATCCGCGCCTGGCAAGCCGGAGCCGCGCGCTATGGTGTGGGAAGTGGTGGCTCCGGCCATGTCACTGGCTATACCCGCGCCCATGCTGAGCTGGAAACGTCTCTGGCTGGCTGGCTGGGCTACCCGCGCGCCTTACTGTTTATTTCTGGTTTTGCAGCCAACCATGCTGTAATCAGCGCACTAATGCAGCAAGGCGACAGGCTGCTGGCCGATAAGCTGAGTCATGCCTCGTTACTGGAAGCAGCTATACAGTCACCTGCCGTGTTGCGCCGTTTTGCACATAATGATGCCGGTTCTCTGGGGCGTTTACTTGCTGGTGGGCATACCGCAGAGCAACTGGTGGTCACGGAAGGGGTGTTCAGTATGGATGGCGACCAGGCACCACTACCTGAACTGGCCCGGCTTGCCGGGCAGTCTGGTGCGTGGTTGATGGTGGATGACGCCCATGGCATTGGCGTGCAGGGCGAGGGAGGCAGGGGAAGTTGCTGGCAGGCCGGTATTCAGCCAGATGTTCTGGTGGTGACCTTTGGTAAAGCCTTCGGTGCCAGTGGGGCTGCGGTATTGTGCAGTGAAGCCGTTGCCGATTACCTGGTCCAGTTTGCCCGCCACCTGATTTACAGCACATCGCTCCCACCTGCACAGGCCGAAGCACTCAGCGCCGCACTGGCCGTGATCCGCCACGCTGATGAAGCCCGGGAAGCACTTCAGCGCCATATTGGGCATTTCCGGGCCGGAGCGGCGGGTTTGCCCTGGGCGCTGTGTGAGTCATCTACGGCGATTCAGCCACTGATAATTGGTGATAATGCCCGTGCATTGCACCTTGCTCAGTGCCTGCGCGAGCAGGGCATCTGGGTGACAGCGATACGCCCGCCGACCGTTCCACCCGGTACCGCCCGGTTGCGTTTCACATTGACGGCGGCTCACCAGCCAGAAGATATCGACCGCTTACTGGAGGTGTTGTATGCCCTTGCCCGTGAATAAAGCAGCCGTGGCGGCAGCCTTTGGGCGTGCTGCTTCTGGTTACGACAAACATGCGCAATTTCAACGTGAAAGCGGCCAGCAGCTTATTACCATGCTGGGTGACATTTCTCCTTCCCGGGTACTGGACGCCGGGTGCGGTACCGGCTGGTTCAGCCGCTACTGGCATCAGCGTGGTGCAGCTGTTACCGGACTGGATCTCTCCGTTGCCATGCTGGAGCAGGCAAGCCTGCACAGCCCGGCAATAGAGTTCCTGTGTGGCGATATAGAAGCATTGCCACTTCCTGATGCCAGTGTTGATCTCGCCTGGAGCAATCTTGCTATTCAGTGGTGCGCGGATCTACGCCTGGCGCTGAGTGAACTCTGCCGGGTAACCCGCCCCGGAGGGCATGTCGCGTTCACAACACTGGCAGCAGGGTCGCTGCGTGAATTACACCAGGCATGGCGTGCGGTTGACCAGCGTAGCCATGGCAACCACTTCCTGCCCCGGCAAGCCATTGACGACGCCTGTCGCGGCTGGCAGTGCCAAATAAACACAGTCACCGTACGTGAACGCTGGGCTGATGTGCTGAGCGCAATGCGTTCCCTGAAAGGAATTGGCGCCACGCATTTGCACGCCGGGCGCGCCCCTGCCACGTTAACCCGGCAACAGCTTCAGGCGCTGTCACTGGCCTGGCCGCAGGAGGCGGGTGAATACCTGTTAAGTTACCAGTTAATAGTAGGAGTGATTACGCGTGAGTAAACGTTGGTTTGTTACGGGAACGGATACTGAGGTCGGGAAAACTGTTGCCAGTTGTGCGCTGTTACAGGCGGCAGCACAGCACGGGTTTTGTACTGCTGGTTACAAGCCAGTGGCGTCAGGCAGTGAATCCACGCCGGAAGGAATACGTAACAGTGATGCACTGGCTTTGCAGCGCAACAGTACCGTACCGCTGGCCTACCACCAGGTAAACCCACTGGTCTTTCTGGAACCCACTTCGCCGCATCTGGTCAGCCGGGATACCGGGCAGCCCATTACCTTTCCCGTAATCTCTGCCGGGTTAGCTGCGCTGGAGCCTCTTGCCAGTTGGGTACAGGTTGAAGGTGCTGGTGGCTGGTTCACGCCACTGAGCGAAGAGAACACTTTTGCTGACTGGGTGGTGCAGGAACAATTGCCAGTGATTCTGGTGGTGGGGGTTAAACTTGGGTGTATCAATCACGCCATGCTGACTTTACAGGCAATTCGCCAGTCCGGGTTACCTGTTGCAGGCTGGATTGCTAATACTGTATTACCGCCAGGCGCTCGTCATCTGGATTATCTGTCAACATTACGCCAGCGGCTGGACGCGCCTTTTCTGGGAGAAATTCCTTTTCTGGAACACGCGGAAACACATACCAATCTTGGGCAGTATCTTGATATCACTGCCCTGATTTAATCTTGCGGCATTACGGTGCTATCCAGTCTGAAACCATATTGTCATCCAGCATTGTCAGGTCGCCCTGTGCAACGTTGCGCCCGCGATGCAGCAGGCAAAATTTATCCGCCACCCAACGGATAAATGACAACCGTTGTTCAACCAGCAGTATTGTCAGGCCAAATTCCTGGTTCAGGCGGCGTAATGTCTGGCCCAGGTCCTGAATAAAACTGGTGCCGCGGCCATTAGTCGGTTCGTCCAGAATCAACAGTTTGGGGTCGTTCACCAGCGCTCTTGCCAGTGCCAGTTGCTGTTGCGTATCGCCAGCCAGGTCACCACCACGTACCTGGCGCAGGGTATACAATTCCGGGAACAATTCATAAACCAGCGGCGAAATTCGCTTATGTTGTTCACCTGCAGCCATCATGGCGATATGCAGGTTCTCTTCCACACTCAATTGAGAGAAAATCCGTTTATCCTGAGGAACATAGCCTATTCCCAGGGCTGTACGCCCCTCTGGCGGGCGGGTCAGCAAATCTTCTGGCGGGCAGCCTTGTGCCTGCCAGAGCATACTGCCACTTTGTACCGGTATATGGCCGGTAATACAGTTCACCAGCGTTGTTTTACCAACGCCAGGCGCGCCAAGCAGGCAAATGCATTGCCCTGTGGGCAAGTCCAGGTCAACATTCCATAATGTATGTTTTTCACCATAAAATTGGTTAACAGCACGTAAACTCAACATAATGTCCTCCTCCCGGACCGGTTGTACGTCAGGCTATTCCACTCAGGCGTAAATTCACCCGGCGCTGGTAACCACTCATATAACCACAGCGTCCTGCATCACTTTCTGCCAACAGGAAAGGGGTTGAGCTCCAGTCTGGTAATCTGTGCAATTCTCTTGCCAGAAAGCGTAACCACGACAGAAATTTCCACGAACCAGGACGATACTTACAAAAAACACTGGTTTTGCACCCCACAACTAAGACTTTGGTTGCACTGTGCACTTTGGCAGTGCTTTGCTGAGGATAATTTTGGTGCAGCGTGTTGACACAAAACAAATCCCTGTCTGGTCTGGTGCAAATTTTGTTATCAGGTCATCAACAAAAAAGAGGGCTGCCAGCGAAAAAATTTTGCCGGAAAATTTTTTATACGCTGTTTTTGTAAGAAAGCCGCAATTCAGCGGACTATGTCCTTAAAGGGCTTAAAGCAGTTATCCACTATTCCTGTGGATAACCTTGTGCATTAGAGTTAGAAAACTCACGGCAGGCGAGAGAATACGCGGCTTTCACCTGAATTGATGTTAAAGCCACCTTTATTTAAATAGTAATAAATATCAAATAGTTATATAAAATCAATCCTTCACGGTAATGCTGCGGGTTGTGTCTTAAAACTTTCATGACATCTCTTGACAATTGTTAAAAATGGAAAAATTCTGGGGATAACCTGGTCATTGCGGATCTTGCTGGTATAAACAGCGGGTGTTTGTGCCAAACATGTCATTTTGTACTGTCATTTAGCGCGCTCACTACCGATACTGGTTATTTAGCCAGTAATTAGGGTTGGCAAAAAACGGTATGGCAGTTAAAATTGCATCTTCCTCCCGCCATGGTGCAACAGGTCTTCTCTTATGAGTAAATTGTTCAAATTACACTCCAGCTTTACGCCATCCGGGGACCAGCCCGATGCCATTCGTCGCCTGTCTGAAGGGCTGGAAGATGGCCTGGCGCACCAGACACTGCTCGGTGTAACCGGATCAGGGAAGACATTTACCATCGCGAATGTTATTGCAGACCTGCAACGCCCTACGATGGTGCTGGCACCTAACAAAACACTGGCGGCGCAGCTCTATGGCGAAATGAAAGCGTTTTTCCCGGAAAATGCGGTTGAGTATTTTGTTTCTTATTACGATTACTACCAGCCGGAAGCCTATGTTCCCAGCTCTGACACCTTTATAGAAAAAGACGCATCAGTAAATGAGCACATCGAACAGATGCGGCTTTCAGCCACCAAAGCACTGCTGGAACGGCGTGATGTGGTTGTAGTGGCATCTGTTTCTGCCATTTATGGTCTGGGTGACCCGGACCTTTACCTGAAAATGATGCTGCACCTGACGGCCGGAATGCTGATTGACCAGCGCGCTATTTTGCGTCGCCTGGCAGAGTTGCAGTACACCCGTAACGACCAGGTGTTCCAGCGCGGTACTTTCCGGGTACGTGGTGAAGTTATCGATATCTTCCCGGCGGAATCTGATGATATCGCCCTGCGGGTTGAATTGTTTGATGAGGAAGTTGAACGGTTGTCGTTATTTGACCCACTAACCGGGCAGGTGGAGTCTGTTATCCCGCGCTTTACTATTTACCCGAAAACCCATTACGTCACACCCCGCGAACGTATTTTGCAGGCGATGGAAGAAATCAAAACCGAACTGGCGGACCGGCGCAAGGTGTTACTGGCAAATAATAAATTACTCGAAGAGCAACGCATCACCCAGCGTACACAGTTTGACCTCGAAATGATGAATGAACTGGGGTATTGCTCGGGAATTGAAAACTACTCGCGCTTTCTTTCCGGGCGCGGACCGGGAGAGCCGCCACCAACATTGTTTGACTACCTGCCCGCAGATGGCCTGCTGGTTATCGATGAATCTCACGTTACCGTGCCGCAAATAGGCGGGATGTACCGCGGTGACCGGGCACGTAAAGAAACGCTGGTTGAATATGGTTTCCGGTTGCCTTCCGCGCTGGATAACCGCCCACTCAAATTCGAAGAATTTGAAGCCCTGGCACCGCAAACCATTTATGTTTCTGCCACACCGGGTAATTACGAGCTGGATAAATCCGGCGGTGAAGTAATAGACCAGGTTGTACGCCCTACAGGTCTGCTGGATCCACTGATAGAAGTGCGCCCGGTAGCTACTCAGGTGGACGATTTGCTCTCAGAAATTCGCAAGCGCACGGCCATTAATGAACGAGTGCTGGTTACCACTCTGACGAAACGTATGGCGGAAGACCTTACCGAATACCTTGAAGAGCACGGTGCCCGTGTGCGCTACCTGCACTCCGATATCGACACAGTCGAACGCATGGAGATTATCCGCGATTTGCGCCTGGGCGAGTTTGATGTACTGGTGGGGATTAACTTGTTGCGCGAAGGCCTGGATATGCCGGAAGTGTCGCTGGTGGCAATACTGGATGCTGATAAAGAAGGCTTCCTGCGTTCTGAGCGCTCACTGATTCAGACTATTGGGCGTGCGGCGCGTAACCTCAACGGCATGGCGATTCTGTATGGCGATAAAATTACACCATCGATGGCAAAAGCCATTGGTGAAACCGAACGCCGTCGCGAAAAACAGATGCTCTACAACAAAGAGCATGGCCTGGTGCCAAAAGGCCTGAACAAGAAAGTGGTGGATATCCTGGCGCTGGGCGAAGGGGTAATGAAAACCAAAGCGAAACGCGGTAAGACGCGTGGCGGAGACGCTGCTGCACGCACTGTCGCGCAAGATATGTCACCGAAGGCCATGGAGCAGAAAATCCATGAACTGGAAACACAGATGATGACTCACGCGCAAAATCTGGAATTTGAAGAGGCGGCAAAATTACGCGACCAGCTACAGCAATTGCGCGCGTTGTTTATTGCTGCCTCATAATCTTAGCTGCTTTTCTGTAGTGCCAGGTCGATGGCCTGGCGCAACCGCTGGCGGTCATGGCGGTAGGGGACATCACTGGCTGCCAGGGCAGTCTGGATCACGGTTTTGGCATCATGGCTTGCGGGTAGAGTGTTATATTCACCGGTAATAACCGTACTGATAACAGGTTTCCCTATTGCCTGCTCCATTATGTCCAGCCGCTCATCCAGCGTCAGTAAGGCCGCTGCGCTGTGCTCTTTCCCCAGATTATCAATAAACACCACTTTTGCCTGAGTACGGCGCAGTGCTTCAGTTAACTCAGGCATGAGTAAAATCGGCATCAGGCTGGTATAAAAACTTCCCGGTCCAATAATCACCAGGTCGGCTTTTTCCAGAGCCAGAACTGCTTCGCGGGTGGCACAAACCTGCGGGGACAATTGCAACCTTTGTGGAGGTACCCTGAGCTGGTCAATATTTACCTCTCCCCAAACTTCATGGCCCTCGTTATCTGTGGCCAGTAAATCCACAGGTTGCTCAGACATCGGGATCAAAAACGCATCCACATGCAGCCAGGTACGAATCAGGTTAATGGCTTCCAGTGGGCGTACACTCAGGTGATCGAGTGCTTTAAGAATTAAATTCCCCAGGTTGTGGCCAGCTAACTCGCCATTGCCACTAAACCGGTATTCAAATAACGCCGATGCCACGCTCGGGTCGGTAATCAACTGGTTCACGCAATTACGCAGGTCGCCCCACGCAATGCCCCCTTCGGAACGGCGAATGCGCCCGGTTGAACCGCCATTGTCTGTGGTGGTGACAATGCCAGTCAGGCGTTGGCCTAAAAAGCCCAGTGCAGACATTACTCGTCCAAGCCCATGACCACCACCCAGAGTGACCACACAATCCAAATCGGCCAGTGCCCGGCTGCGCATAGGTTTTCCTTATAAAACATATTTACTCCTTAAATTACCTGAATAGCGGTTAAAAGACGAACCTTTGGCAAGGGAAAATGACATCTGTCAAAGCAATGCCTGCAAACAACAGCTATTTTGTCGCGAAAATGCAGAATTGTGTCGATATATACTTGTTTATATAGCGAAAGTCGTCTGGCGCTTCATGCCAGAAAGCGCTACTATCCTGCTAACCCGGTTTCAGAAATCTGAAACTGACACTCAAGCCCTGGCGCCTGTGTCGCAAGATATGGTGCCCTGGCCGTGGCGATGCGTCGTCACCAGGGTGCAGAAAGAAATGCCTGCATCTCCCGTATTTGGAAAGGTGTACATGGTCTCTCAACTTACCGATGCATGGGCGCGTAAGTTCTATTACTTGCGTCTGTCTGTGACTGATGTTTGCAACTTTCGTTGCACATATTGCCTGCCAGATGGCTACAAACCGCACGGCGTGGCGAACAAAAGCTTTCTCAGCCTCGATGAAATTCGCCGGGTCACTCGTGCGTTTGCCGCGGCAGGCACCGAAAAAGTTCGCCTGACCGGTGGTGAGCCCTCTTTACGCCGCGACTTTACCGATATCATTGCTGCCGTTCGTGAAAATGCTTCTTTGCGCCAAATCGCTGTGACTACCAACGGTTATCGCATGGCGCGTGATGTGCAGCAATGGCGTGATGCCGGGCTGACAGCAATTAACGTCAGTGTCGACAGCCTTGATGCCCGGCAGTTCTACGCCATAACCGGGCAGGATAAATTCCGCCAGGTTATGGACGGGATTGATGCCGCGTTTGCTGCCGGGTTTGAGCGTGTGAAAGTCAATACCGTGCTGATGCGTGACGTGAACCACCACCAACTGGGCACCTTTCTTGCCTGGATTAAAACCCGGCCAATTCAATTACGCTTTATTGAACTGATGGAAACCGGCGAGGGCAGTGAACTGTTTCGCCAGCGCCATGTTTCCGGCATGGTGATTCGCGACCAGCTTCTGGAACGCGGGTGGATCCATCAGATTCGCCAGCGCAGTGACGGGCCAGCTCAGGTCTTCTGCCACCCGGATTACCAGGGCGAAATTGGCCTCATCATGCCCTATGAGAAAGATTTCTGTGCCAGTTGCAACCGCCTGAGAGTGTCATCCATTGGCAATCTGCATTTATGCCTGTTTGGTGATGGCGGCATTCCGCTGCGTGATTTACTGGCAAACGACCAGCAACAGGGCGAATTGCAGGCACGTATCAGCCAGGCGCTGGCCGGTAAAAAACAGACCCATTTCCTGCATCAGGGAAATACGGGGATCACGCAGAACCTGTCGTATATCGGTGGGTAAGCGTTCGTAAGGAGAGAATCATGAGTCAGGTAAGCAGTACATTTATTCCGGCGCGTGTCGCTGTCATGACGGTGACTTCACACCGCACTGAAGAAGAAGATTCATCGGGCCATTACTTGCGTGATGTTGTCACAGAGGCGGGGCACCAGGTGGTGGCAAAGGCGATTGTCAGTGAGAACCGTTATGCCATTCGCGCCCAGGTATCGCAGTGGATTGCCAGTGATGATGTCCAGGTGGTGCTGATTAACGGCGGAACCGGGTTGACTGAGGGCGATCAGGTTCCTGAAGCCCTGTTGCCTCTGTTTGACCGTGAAATTGAAGGGTTTGGTGAAGTGTTCCGCATGCTGTCTTATGAAGAAATCGGCACGGCGACATTGCAGTCTCGGGCAGTGGCTGGCGTGGCAAACCGCACAGTAATTTTCGCCATGCCGGGTTCAACCAAAGCCTGTCGCACTGCCTGGGAAAATATTATCCAGCAGCAACTCGATGCACGCCAGCGCCCGTGTAACTTCCATCCTCATCTCAAGAAATAGTTATGTCGCAATTAACCCATATTAATGCGGCTGGCGAAGCTCATATGGTGGATGTCTCCGCCAAAGCTGAAACAGCCAGGGAAGCCAGAGCGGAAGCGTTTGTCACTATGCATCCGGACACGCTGGCGATGATTGTTGAAGGGCGTCATCACAAAGGTGATGTCTTCGCCACAGCGCGTATCGCCGGTATTCAGGCCGCCAAACGCACCTGGGAATTGATCCCTCTGTGCCACCCATTATTGCTCAGCAAAGTGGAAGTTCACCTGGAAGCGCAGCCTGCGGAAAACCGGGTGCGTATTGAATCAGTCTGCCGGCTGAGCGGTAAAACCGGTGTCGAAATGGAAGCGCTCACTGCAGCTTCAGTTGCCGCGCTGACCATTTACGATATGTGTAAAGCGGTTCAGAAAGATATGGTCATTGGCCCGGTACGTCTGCTGGCGAAGTCGGGCGGTAAATCAGGTGATTTCAGGGCGGTGCAGGATGATTGATGTACTTTTTTTCGCACAAGTGCGTGAACTGGTTGGCTGTGATGCTTTGCGCCTTGATGCCTCATTTTCTTCTGTTGAAGCGCTACGCCAGCACCTGGAAAACCGGGGCGGGCGCTGGGCTTTGGCACTGGAAAGCGGCAAATTATTAGCAGCTGTTAACCAGACGCTGGTCCCTCTCGACCACGCTATTCAGGCGGGCGACGAGGTGGCCTTTTTCCCCCCGGTCACCGGAGGCTGATATGGAAGAACAAACACGCATTGGTGTGGGGCGCGACAACATTGATGTCGGCGCCGAATATCAGTGGCTGGCGGCGTGCGATGACGACGGTGCTGTGGTGACATTTACCGGAAAAGTGCGTAACCAAAATCTGGGTGATAATGTCAGCGCACTGTGCCTGGAACATTACCCAGGCATGACGGAAAAAGCGCTGGCAGAAATTGTTGCCACCGCGCGTGAACGTTGGCCGCTGCAACGTGTAACCGTTCTTCACCGTATTGGCGAAATGTACCCAGGTGAAGAAATTGTATTTGTCGGTGTGACCGGTGCACACCGCAGCAGCGCTTTTGCCGCGGCAGAATTCATTATGGATTACCTGAAAACCCGGGCTCCGTTCTGGAAACGGGAATCGACTGAGCAGGGGGCTCGCTGGGTTGAAGCTCGTGAAAGCGATAAAGTTGCTGCAGAACGCTGGTAAGACTGCGCATTACAGCTGAATGTGGTAGTCTGAAGGCCTGTTTTTCCATCAAAATCAGAGGATATGTCATGGACCGCTTCCCACACGCCAATGGCACAATCGTCCAGAACACCCGCACCGGGCTGCAAACCTATATGGCGCAGGTGTATGGCTGGATGACTTGTGGCCTGTTACTGACGGCATTTGTCGCCTGGTATGCCGCAGCGACTCCGGCAGTCTTGATGTTTGTTTTTTCCAGTAAGCTAACGTTTTTTGGTTTAATCATTGCTCAACTGGCGCTGGTGTTTGTTCTGTCCGGTATGGTGCATAAACTGAGTGGCGCTATGGCAACCACGCTGTTTATGCTTTATTCCGCGCTAACCGGGCTGACGTTGTCGAGTATTTTTGTGGTTTATACTTACTCGTCTATCGCCAGCACATTTGTGGTGACCGGGGGGATGTTTGGCGCAATGAGCCTGTATGGGTACACTACGAAGCGTGATCTGAGCAAATTCGGCAGCATGCTGTTTATGGCCCTGATCGGTATTGTTCTGGCTTCTGTAGTCAACATCTGGCTGAAAAGCACCGCGTTAATGTGGGCTGTGACCTATATTGGTGTGGTGGTTTTTGTTGGCCTGACAGCCTGGGATACCCAGAAACTGAAAAGTATTGGCAGCCAGATTGATACCCGTGACAGCACCAACCTGCGCCGCTACTCCATTATGGGTGCCCTGACGCTGTACCTTGATTTCATCAACCTGTTCCTGATGATGTTGCGTATTCTCGGCAACCGCCGTTAAGCGCTTATTGCAGCCCGGTGGCGCGCGTTTTAACCGCGCCCACCTGGTTGCGCTTTCCCTCGCCTTCCTTGCGTAATTTTTCCGCCCGGCTTTCCAGTACGGCATAACACACCGCTGCAATGATTAATGGGATAAAGTAATACAATGCCCGCCAGACCAGTAACGCGGCAATAATACTGCCGTGGCTGATTTGCGAGGCAGGTAGCAATGCCAGAAACACCGCTTCCAGTACCCCAATCCCGGCCGGAATATGAATAATCACCCCCGCAATACTGCTGAGTAATGTCACTGCCAGTACCGTCATAAAATCAACCTGTTGCTGCATCAGTAACCAAATTGTTGTGCCCATAATCAGCCAGTTCAGTGCAGACAACAAAAACTGCGTTATGGCAAAACGGGCTCCTGGCAGGCGTATTCGCCGCCCACGGATTCGCCACGTTCTTTTCGGGGAGAAAGAGCACAACAACAGCCAACAGATGCTTAACGCGAGTAATACCCCGCCAATACAGCGCAGCGTCAGCGTATCAATGTACCACCCTGCGGGCAGGTGCAGCGCACCAAAAGTAAACAGTATCCCGCCTACCAAAATATAACCCAGCCAGTTAGTCATAATACTAAAAGAAAAAATCCGGGCGATAGTGCCGCTACCCAGGCCTAACCGCGAGTACAGCCGGTAACGCATACCAATTCCACCGACCCAGGTGCTTAGTGTCAGGTTAAAGGCATAACAAATAAAAGACACCAGCATGACTACCCGGGCAGACAGACCGTGCCCGGACCATGACCGGCTTAATAAATCATACAGACCATAGATGGTGTAGCTGATAACCACTAATCCGGCTGCACCGAATAGTGCGTTGCGGTTATAGGTCATTAAGGACTGCCAGACCTCCTGCCAGTCAACCTGGCGGGCATAAAGCACAAGCAATACCACAACAACCAGTAGAAATACGCCAGATAATCCTTTTTTGATTCGGCGGCGGGAGTGGGAGCTGAGTGAGCGGTGCAGTAACGACATTGTCATTGTCCTCCTGAGTCCGTAGTGGCATGTTGGTCCTGTTGCTCAAGCTCAGGCTGAACTGGCGGCCGGACACGGGTAATACGTGGTGTGTGAGCAGGCAACCAGCCCACCATTGCCGGGAAATGCCGTACAAAGTGGAAGGCGAGAACACTGCAAGTCAATCCCCACCAGCGAGGGCCAGGCAACAATACCCGGTCTGCCTGGGTTTGCTCTGCGCTCTGGCTTATCAATTTCATCAGGTTATCGCGCAATGTCTGGTTGAACTCACGGTCATGAATCACCAGGTTGGCTTCAAGGTTCAGTGACAAACTAAGCGGGTCGAGGTTGCTGGAGCCAACTGTTGCCCAATGGCTGTCCATCACAGCAACTTTGCCGTGTAACGGGCGCTGCTGGTATTCATAAATATGGACACCGGCTTTGAGCAGGTAAGGGTAGAGCAGGCGGGCCGCGGTTTTTACCATCGGAATGTCGGGCTCGCCCTGCAAAATCAGTTTAACGCTGACACCACGGCGTGCTGCGTTTCGCATGGCATGCAGCAGCCGGTACCCCGGGAAGAAATAGGCATTGGCAATAATCACCTCACGGCGTGCCCGGGCCAGCATACGCAAATAATAACGCTCAATATCATCCGGATGGCGGTTGTTATCACGCCAGATAAACAGCGCCTGTGCTTCTCCAGCCTGGTTCTGGTCCTGCGCTCTGTGCCGATGCCAGCGCCAGCGGCGTGTTCGGGTACTTTCCGGCAGGTTAGCAATAACAAACTGTTGAATATCGCTGACCACCGGGCCACGAACCGCAACGGCATAATCCTGTTTGGCTTCCGGTCCGTAACTGGTGAGGTGTTCAGCGGAGTAATTAATGCCACCAACAAACGCCAGTTCACCGTCAATTACCACTATTTTGCGGTGCATCCGGCGGAACAGATTAGTTCGCATACCAAGAAACAGCGGTGACGGGTCGTAATAACGTACAACCACACCCGCCTGAGTCAGCGTATTGATAAATGTCTCGCTCAGATCAGGGGAACCATAGCCATCCATCAACACTTCTACCTGTACACCACGCTGTGCCGCTTCCAGCAATACCTGGTGCAGTGCCTGGCCTGCGTTATCATCAAACCAGATGAATGTTTCCAATAACACCTGCTTTTTCGCCTGGCTTATGGCGTCGAAAACTGCCGGATAATAAGCGTCGCCATTCTCCAGTAACGTAATCTGGTTACCGCTTCTCCATGTCGTTTTCACAGACTAATCTCCACCGCTAATGGCGCATGATCCGACAAACCACGCCACGGGCCCGAAGAGAAGGGCAAAGGTTTGCACTGTTTCACATGGCGCACATAAATCCTGTCAAGACGCAAAAAAGGGTACCATACCGGGAATGTGCGGGCCGGTTTGCCAAACTCGCGGCTGAATACTTCTTCCATACCATTCTGCTCATGCAGACGTGGGTGGAGCCGTTGCCGCCAGTCATTAAAATCGCCTGCCACAACCAGTGGCGCATTCTCAGGCAGTTGGCAAATCACTGCCCACAGTTTTTCCAGTTGTGCCTGGCGATGTGGTTCTTTAAGCCCCAGGTGAACACAAATAACATGGAGTGGCACGGGCTTGCCGGGTATGTTGAGGCGGCAGTAAAGCAGGCCTCGTTGTTCATGTCCTTCGATGGAAACGTCAATATTCTCGCTGTGTTCAATTGGAAAGCGCGATAAAACTGCGTTCCCGTGGTGACCTTCCGGATAAACCGCATTGCGCCCATAGGCATAATCGCGCCAGACTGTATCGGCCAGATACTCATAGTGACTGGCTGTTGGCCAGCCGGGTACAGCCCGTGCCAGAGTTTGGTGCTCACCGCTGACCTCCTGCAGGCAAACAACGTCGGCGAGTGTTGCACGCAAAGCATCGCGCAGTGCTGGCAGTGAAAAGCGGCGGTTAAAAGCAGTAAATCCTTTATGTGTGTTTATTGTTAGAATTTTGATAATTGAATGTGAAGGCATGGTGCCGATTTCCTCCTTGTTTTGTTTCTGTGTGCAAATAAAGTGTAGTGTTTGTCACAAAAAACTGGCGGGATACGGAATTTTCCGTAAAGTGCGGTACTCTGATTAGTAGTCAAAAAATCCGTCAGGAGAGAAGACATGAAATGGCAACAACGACTTCGTGTCGCAACAGGCCTGAGTTGCTGGCAAATTATTCTGCATTTGCTGGTTATAGCCGTGCTGGTTGCCGGCTGGATGAGTCAATCCCTGGTTCAGGTTGGTATTGGTCTGTGTCTGTTATACACACTGACTTTAGTGATGATGCTGGCGTTACAGCGTTTTCATGACGGCTGGCTCCGGGAGTTAGGTGATTTTCTCGAAGAGCTCACCACCACATGGTATTTTGGTACGGCGTTAATATGCCTGTGGCTGTTATCCCGTGTTTTTCAGAGCCATCTGGTGCTGGTGCTTGCCGGCGTGGTTATCCTCGCCGGGCCTGCAGTTGTGTCGTTACTGGCAAAAGACAGCAACCGACGTCGGTCAGGCAATTTTTCTGCGAAACATAGCGTACGCCGCTGATCCGGTTATGGCCGTTATAACTAATAACGGCCATAAGCTTCGCCACACAATACTAAAATCCGCATCTTTCAGGTAAATCTCTTTGGTGATGTCGGTGAAATGCCGAATTGGGTTTACCCATGTCAGATCCTGTAACCACACAGGCATGTTCTCTACCGGAGAAACATACCCGGAAAGCAAAATGGCTGGCATCATAAATACAAAGACGCCTATAAACGCCTGTTGCTGGGTTGAACACAGCGACGAAATCAGCAGGCCAAACCCTACCAGCGATAACCCGTAAACCAGCATGGTGAAATAGAACAGCAGCAGAGAACCGGCAAAGGGGATCTGGTAAGCCCATATGCCCACACCCAACACAATCGATGCCTGAAAGCAGGCGACAATTAAGGCTGGTACGGCTTTGCCAACAAAAATCTGCCAGGTGGCGAGCGGTGAAACCAGCAACTGGTCCAGTGTGCCTTGCTCGCGCTCGCGGGCAACAGACAGTGACGTTACAATCATCACACCAATGGTGGTAATCATGGCTATCAGCGACGGGACAACAAACCATTTGTAGTCCAGATTTGGGTTATACCAGTTGCGCACCACCAGTTCACTGTTGTTCTGTTTCTGCCCGTTAAGCAGCGATTGCTGGTAATCATTGACTATCTGCTGCACATAACGGGCCGCAATTTGCGCGCTGTTTGAGTTGCGCCCATCCAGCAGTAACTGTACCTGGGCTGGGGTAAGCTGGTCCAGGTCGCGGGAAAATGTGGGCGGGAACCGCACCACCAACAATGCCCGCTGGTTATCAATAACATCACGAATCTGACCGGGGCTGTTGAGCTGTAAAATATGGGAAAATGCTTTTGCCTGTGCAATGCGCTGAGTCAGTTCGACCGAGTGTTTGCCGTTGTCTTCATTATAAATAGCCACTGTCGCGTTGGTGACCTCCAGTGTGGCGGCAAACGGGAACAGCACCACCTGAAGAATGACCGGCATTATCAGGATTGCGCGGGTTTGCGGCTCCCTTAACAGCGACTGTAATTCTTTACGGATAAGCGTCCACAAACGGTGCAGCATAGCGTGTTACTCCCTGTCGAGCCGGCGGCTGGTTTTCAACATGGTCAGCCCAATAAACAGTACCGCAGAGGCAATTAAAAACAGCACATTGACCACCAGAACTGAAGTGATATTGCCCGCGAGAAACAGTGTTTGCAGGGTACTGACAAAGTAACGGGCCGGGATAATGTAGGTCACGATACGGATAATGGCGGGCATACTGTCTATCTGGAATATAAAACCGGACAACATAATTGAAGGCAAAAAAGCAGCGTTCAGCGCAACTTGCGCGGCATTAAACTGGTTACGTGTCAGTGTGGAAATCAGCAGGCCCATACCCAGCGTGCTGAGCAAAAACAGGCTGGAGATAAGAAATAAAATCAGCAGCGAACCACGCCAGGGAACACCCAGAATAAATACCGACACCAGCATACACAGCAGCATAGCCAGCATGCCGAGAAAGTAATAGGGAACCAGTTTACACAGTAGTAACTCCGTGCGGGTTACTTCGGTGGACAACAGCGCTTCCATGGTGCCGCGCTCCCACTCACGGGCAATCACCAGTGAAGTGAGGATAGCGCCAATAACTGTCATGATAATGGTAATGGCACCGGGAATTATAAAATGGCGGCTGATAGCTGCCGGGTTGAACCAGTAGCGGGTTTGTACATCAATCAGGGGTTGGAATGATTCACCACGGTCTTCAGCACGTTGTTGCTGCCAGATTTGCCAGATACCCTGAGCATAGGCCTGCACAAAGTTGGCGGTATTGGGTTCACTGCCATCCGTTATCACCTGAATTGGGGCAGTATCGCCATTGCGGGCCATTTGCTCCGCAAAGTTGACCGGAATGGTAATGATGCCGCGTATTCTCCCGGCCTGCATCAGGTCAACCAAATGCTGGCGATTATCGCTAATTGTCGGGGCAATGAAAGGCGAAGCACTGACAGTGTGAGCAAAAGAGAGTGCTTCCTCACTTTGCTGATCCAGCAACACACCCACATGTAACCGGCTGGAATCCAGGTTTATGCCATAGCCGAAGATAAACAGCAGCATCAACGGAATGACCACCGCAATCAGCCAGCTACTCGGATCGCGAATAATCTGGCGGGTTTCTTTAATGCACAGCGCTCTTACGCGATGCCAGGAAAGGATGCTATTGGTGGCCACTGGCATGCTCCTTGTCCCACTGGTGAATCAGTTGAATAAAGGCCTGTTCCATAGTCGGATCGGCCATTTCGTCGTTGGCTGCACTGGCTTTCAGCGCATCAGGCGAACCACTGGCGATTAACTTACCACGATAAACCAGCCCGATACGGTCGCAATACTCGGCTTCATCCATAAAGTGAGTCGTCACCATCACGGTGACGCCGCGCTCCACCATACTGTTAATGTGCAACCAGAATTCGCGGCGGGTCAGGGGGTCAACACCCGATGTCGGTTCATCAAGAAACAGAATGTCCGGTTCATGCATTAATGAGCAGGCCAGCGCAAGGCGTTGTTTAAACCCCAATGGCAGGGCGTCAGTTGCCTGATTCGCCACGGACTGGAGGTTGAAGGCATCAGTCATGCGTTGGATCTTTTCTTGCTGGCGCACGCCGCGTAAACCGTAGATCCCGGCGAAGAAACGCAGGTTTTGGGTTACTGTCAGATTGCCATACAGCGAAAATTTTTGCGCCATATAGCCCAGGTGCTGGCGGGCTTTCCCTGAACTGGTTTTTAAGTCCATATTAAGCACCAGTGCCTGGCCATCGGTGGGAACCAGCAAGCCACACATCATCTTAAATGTTGTGGATTTCCCGGCACCATTTGGCCCCAGCAGGCCGAAGATTTCACCGCGTTTTACAGCGAAGTCAACATGGTCCGTCGCTGCAAAATCACCAAATTTTTTGGTCAAGTCACGGGCTTCAATTACGGTTTCCCCTTTATTGCCTTCAACCTGATGCAAAATCGCGCCCAGCGGGGATTCACGGGTTTTGGTCCCGCCTAACAAGTCAATAAAAGCGTCTTCAAAACGTGGCTGTGTTTCCCGAAAACAGCTTTCGGGTAATGACAGGCTGGCTGCAAGCCCGGCAATGGCTGAAGAGGAATTAACAATCAGGCGAACCGAATGACCCTGAATCATTCCGTCGCTCACGCAAGGCTGGCGCAGAGCATGCTGAAGCAGTGGGCGATTTTTCCCTTCCGGGCTGGTAACAAGCCAGGTGCGCCCGGCGATTTGTTGAGTGAGTTCATCAGGCGCGCCCTGGTAAAGGCGTTCACCTTCATTCATCAACAACACTTCCCGGCACTGTTCCGCTTCATCCAGGTAGGATGTGCTCCATAAAATCAGCATGCCGTCATTCGCCAGTTCATGGACCATACGCCACAATTCCCGCCGTGAAATAGGGTCAACCCCCACGCCGGGTTCATCCAGCAACAAGACACTGGGCTGGCCGACCAGGGTGCAGGCTAACCCCAGCTTTTGCTTCATCCCACCTGATAATTTCCCTGCCAGGCGTTTGGTAAATGGCCCCAGGTCGGTAAATTCCAGAAGCTGATTAAATACTTGCTGACGTAGCTTGCCACGAACACTGCGCAAATCGGCGTACAGGTTCAGGTTTTCCATCACCGTTAAATCTTCGTACAGGCCAAATTTCTGTGGCATATAGCCCAGCATGCTGTGTAACTGTGTATCGTCACGAATAGGGTCAAGGCCCAGTACCTCAATCCTGCCTTCACTCGGTGTCAATAAGCCTGCCAGCATACGCATTAATGTTGTTTTACCGGCACCATCGGGGCCGACCAGGCCAGTGACAGCACCTGCTGTAATTACCGTATTCAGGCTGGCAACGGCAGGACGGTTGAGCCCACGAAAATGTTTGACGACATTCTCCAGCCTTATTGTCGCCGCCTGGCTCATTACTGCTCTCCTTCAAACCGAATGGTCACCGGCATTCCCTGGCGTAGCGTGTCATCGGGGTGGGTAACAATAATACGCAGACGGTAAACCAGGTCGGTGCGCAGGTCCGGCGTTTCGACGGTTTTCGGGGTAAATTCTGCTGTGGGTGAGACAAAACCAATTTTGCCTTTCCACGGGTTACCGGGGCGGCCATCGATATAAATCAGTACATTACGCCCGGGCACTGCCTGGCCGAGATTTTTTTCGTCTACATAAGCGCGCACCCAAACCGGGCGGGTTAATGACAACGTCAGCACAGTACTGCCAGCACTTAACATCGTGCCGGGTTCTACTGCGCGTGTCAGCAGAGTACCACTTGATGGAGCAGTCAGGTCGGTATCGTTTAAATCCAGTTGCGCCTGAGCCAGGGCCGCCTGGGCTTGCTCCAGACTGGCTTTGGCTTCAGCAATTTCCTGCGGACGATTACCCGCTTTGTACTGGCTGAGTTTATCTTCTGCGGATTTCAGGTTGGCCTGAGCCTGAATACTTGCCGAGCGGGCATTGGCTAAATCATCGGCGGAGTTGACCCGCTGTTGCCATAATGCCTGCTGGCGTTGATAGTAACGGGTAGCGTACTGGGCGGCGGCCTGGGCCTGTTTCACTGCGGCAGCGGCCTGGGCGATTTCTTCGCTACGGTAGCCTGCCATCACCAGGTCATATTTCGCCTGTGCGGCGTCTTCATTAGCCTGGGCCTGTGCCAGCGCAATGGTGTAAGGTTTTTTATCCAGCATACCGAGTGTTTCGCCTGCTGTGATTTTATCGCCTTCGTCTACATTCAGTTCTTCAAGACGCCCTCCGACACGAAAGCTCATATTCACTGTTCGAATATCGACATTGCCGTAGAGTGTCAGTGTGTTATCCTGGTGTTGTTGGTACCACCAGACACCGGCACCAGCTACAACAAGAATGAATAAAATCACAATTGCAATCAGTGGCTTGCGGTGTTTCATGCCAGCGTTCCTCAGTGTTGAGACAGTCCGTATAAAATAAAATCAATATGCGATGCGATAACGTTGCTAATCAGACCAACTTTTTGATTATCAAATTGTGTCCAGCCCATGCGTAGTAAAATGGTTTCGCGCCCGAGACGAAAGGCGAGGATCTCACCCAGCAATGCGTGGGTATGTAAAATGGTTTCGGTGTCCAGTGGGTCACGCCCACAGTAACAGGCGATTAATGCACACAGGTGATCGTGCATGGGAGCAATAACCTGGTCATGAATCAGTGTGTAAGCGGCTGTGGGGGAAAGTTGTTCGCGGGAAATAAATTTACTCAGGTTGAGTGTTTCATCTGAGGTCAGTAATTTGCACATATGGCCGCAGGCCAGGTGAATTAACTCGCGTACTGCTGTTTTGTCTGGCTGTTTGCGGGAAAGTAGCTGCACAGCGGAAGCGACATGTGGCTGGAAATTATGGCTGATAAAATCAGCTATCCATTGCGCACAGGCCATATACAGTTCTTCTTTTGAACCAAAATAGTAAGTAATGGCGGCAATATTTTGGCTGGCCTGCGTTGCAATGTCGCGTGTGGTTGCATGCAAACCAAACTCACCAAATTGAGCTATTGCGGCAGTAATTAATTGGTTTTTAGCGAGTTCACCCCGAGAGGTGACGGGCGTATTCATCGTATTCATCACCAGAGTCAGTGAAACTTAATCAATCATTTGATTAAGTCTATGCCAGCTTTTGGTATATGGCTACTGGCAGCGTATTATTTTGCAGAAATTTCTGTTCGCGGGAATTTATGCAGTGCAATGGAAAAGCTGTTACACTCCGCCGCTTCATGACACTGTGGTTGTGTCACTGTTGTTTGGCTAAGGGTCCTCCTTGCCATTAAAACGACGATCCCTGGGAACTACGCCGTAAACTGCGGGCAGGGTGAGTGAGGAGTTGTTATGTCTTTTGAATCACTCGGGTTAAATCCGGCAATTTTACAGGCAGTAGCTGAACAGGGGTATAGCGAGCCAACCCCCATTCAACAACAGGCGATTCCGGCAGTGCTTGCCGGACGCGACTTAATGGCCAGCGCGCAGACCGGGACCGGGAAAACCGCCGGGTTTACCCTGCCATTGTTGCAGAAGTTGTCTCAGTCGCCGCATACGGTCAGTGGCAAACGCCCTGTCCGGGCTCTGATTCTTACGCCAACCCGTGAGCTTGCTGCACAGGTTTGGGAAAATGTGCGTGCTTACAGCAGCCACCTGAAACTGCGTTCACTGGTGGTTTATGGTGGTGTCAGCATTAACCCACAAATGATGAAGCTGCGTGGTGGCGTAGACATTCTGGTTGCCACCCCTGGGCGCTTGCTGGATCTGGTGCACCAGAATGCAGTCAGCCTGGATAAAGTTGAAGTGCTGGTGCTGGATGAAGCAGACCGCATGCTGGATATGGGCTTTATCCATGATATTCGCCGTGTGTTGGCAAAACTACCGGCAAAACGCCAGAACTTGCTGTTTTCTGCAACCTTCTCCGATGAGATTAAACACCTGGCATCCGGGCTCCTCAAAAACCCGGAAGTGATTGAGGTTGCACGCCGTAATGCACCTTCAGAGCAGGTGACACAATATGTGCATCTGGTTGATAAAAAACGTAAGCGTGAATTGTTGTCTCACCTTATTGGCAAAGATAACTGGCAGCAGGTACTGATCTTCACCCGCACCAAATACGGTGCCAACCACCTTGCAGAGCAATTGAATAAAGACGGTATTAGCGCTGCGGCTATTCATGGTAATAAAAGCCAGGGAGCCCGTACCCGTGCTCTGGCCGATTTTAAATCCGGCGCGATTCGTGCACTGGTGGCGACAGACATTGCTGCACGCGGTATTGATATTGAATCACTGCCTTATGTGGTTAACTACGAGCTGCCAAATGTACCGGAAGACTATGTCCACCGTATTGGGCGTACCGGGCGCGCGGCAGCAACCGGGCAGGCTGTGTCACTGGTGTGTGTGGACGAACACAAACTGTTAAAAGATATTGAGCGTTTACTCAAACGCCCAATACCGCGTATGGCGATTGACGGCTATGAGCCAGATCCGTCTATCAAAGCGGAACCGGTGGAAGACCGCCAGTCGCGTGGCCGCCGTGGCGCCGGACAAGGGCGCGGTAGCCGGCCTTCAGCCGGGGCTCCGGCAAAGAAACGCACCTCCCGGCCAGAAAACAGCAATACCCGGCCTGAAAATGCCAGTGGCAAACCGGAAAAACGCCCGGCAAAACCTCGCCGTTCGCGTGCCCCCAGAAAAGAGAATGGCAGTAACAGCCAGTAGTAGCCTGGCGGGCTGGTGTAAACCTGCCCAGCCATCCAGTTAACTTCCTGCCTGTTGGCCAGCTCCGGTAATTCTGGTGCACAGAATTGCCGGCTCTCTTCCAGTAAACTATTTTGCCCCAAAAAGCAGTTCAGCCAGCCACGAAAAAATGCCACAATAGTGGTTGTTTATACAGTACAGGAACTGCAATGGCCTTATCCGCGGCACAAAAGGCGCAAATTGCCGCATGGTACAAAGCGCTGCAACAACAAATCCCCGATTTTATCCCCCGTCCTCCCCAACGGCACATGATTGCCGAAGTGGCAAAAAACCTGGCGGGTGACAGCGGCCGGCATTTGGTTATTGAAGCGCCTACCGGTGTAGGTAAAACGCTCTCCTATCTGATTCCGGGTATTGCCCTTGCCCGGGACGAAAAAAAAACGCTGGTGGTCAGTACTGCGAACGTCGCGTTACAGGATCAGATCTACAGTAAAGATCTCCCTCTTCTCAGCAAGATTATCCCCGAATTACGTTATACCGCCGCTTTTGGTCGTGGGCGCTATGTTTGCCCGCGAAACCTGGCAGCGCTCGCCAGCGATAACAGTAGCCAGGGGGATCTGCTGGCGTTTCTTGATGATGACCTCACACCGAAAAATAAAGCGGAACAACAGCGCTGTGTGGCATTAAAAAAAGACCTCGACAGCTACAGTTGGGATGGCCTGCGTGACCACACTGATAAAGTTATTGATGACGGGTTATGGGCGCGCCTGAGCACAGACCGCGCCAGTTGTCTTGGCAGCAACTGCCATTGGTACCGGGAGTGCCCTTTCTTTGTGGCCCGCCGTGAAATTCGTGAAGCTGAAGTGGTGGTGGCGAACCATGCGCTGGTGTTGGCGGCAATGGAGAGTGAATCTGTATTACCAGAGCCAGATAACTTGCTACTGGTGCTGGATGAAGGCCACCATATACCAGAAGTTGCCCGTGATGCACTGGAAATGAGTGCTGAAATCACGCCTGGCTGGAGCCGCCTGCAACTGGACTTATTTTGCAAACTGGTCAACACCTGCCTGGAACAGTTTCGCCCTAAAACGGTTCCTCCCCTGGCAACACCGGAGCGCCTGGCAAACCATTGTGAAGAAATCACTGAACATCTTGCCGGACTGGTTGCACAATTTGATTTGGTGCTGCCAGCCACAGAAGAAGGTGATTACCGTTTCCCCATGGGGGTTTTGCCTGAAGATATCATGGCTCATTGCGAACGCCTGGCAAAACTGACGGATGCGCTGCGTGGCCTTGCCGAATCCTTCCTGAATGATTTAAGTGAACGCACCGGGCAGCATGATATTGTGCGGTTGCACCGCCTGATTCTGCAAACCAACCGGGCTTTTGGTCACTTTGAGGCGCAGAGTAAATTGTGGCGGCTGGCTGCAATGGAAAAGGCCTCCGGAGCGCCAGTATCAAAATGGTTTACCCGTACTTTTCAGGATGGTCAGGCTCACCTGTTTTTCCACTGTGTTGGTATTCGTGTCAGCGATCAACTTGAGCGTCTGCTGTGGCGGCAAATTCCCCATATTGTGGTGACTTCGGCCACATTGCGTTCTCTGAACAGTTATACCCGTATTCAGGAGCTCACCGGGTTACATGAAAAACGGGGTGATACCTTCGTTACGCTGGATTCCCCTTTTAACCACGTTGAGCAGGGGAGCATTGTGATCCCACAAATGCAAACCGATCCTCAGCCGGCAACAGAGCGTCAGCATATTGCCGAAATGGCGGCTTTTTTCCGTGAGCAGCTCAAAGCAGGCAAGCACAAAGGGATGCTGGTGCTATTTGCCAGTGGGCGTGCAATGAATATTTTTCTTGAAGCTGTACAGGATCTGCGCCTGGTGTTACTGGTGCAGGGGGATCAGCCCCGTTACCGGCTGGTTGAACTTCACCGTAAGCGTGTAAGCCAGGGGGAAACCAGTGTGCTGGTTGGGTTGCAGTCTTTCGCCGAAGGCCTCGATTTGAAAGGTGAACTGTTAAGCCAGGTTCATATCCATAAAATTGCATTTCCCCCTGTGGACAGTCCGGTGGTGATTACCGAAGGGGAGTGGCTGAAAAGCCTGAAACGCTACCCGTTTGATGTGCAAAGCCTGCCAGGTGCCTCTTTCACACTGATTCAGCAAGTGGGTCGCCTGATTCGTAGCCACAGCTGCTGGGGAGAAGTGGTGATTTATGACCGGCGTTTGTTGACAAAAAACTATGGTAAAAGGTTGCTGGATGCGTTACCTGTATTTCCTATTAGCCAGCCTGAGCTACCAGCGGTTCTTCGCTCTGCAAAACCGGACAACCCGGAAAAAAAACGCAGGCGCTCACCTCGCCAGGCTCGGGAAAAACGAGGCAGAGAGTAAAGTATGGATTACCGTAAAATTATCAAAGAAATTGGCCGGGGTAAAAATCATGCCCGGGATCTGGACTGCGCAACCGCTCAGGCATTATATGCCAGCATGTTACGCGGAGAAGTTCCCGACCTGGAACTGGGCGGGGTATTAATTGCGTTGCGTGTGAAAGGGGAAGGCGAAAGCGAAATGCAGGGTTTTTATCAGGCTACGCGCGCGCATACAATGCAGCTTTCAGCCCCGGCTGGCAGGCCAATGCCTGTCGTTATTCCCAGTTATAACGGCGCACGTAAGTTACCGAACCTGACACCGCTACTGGCATTGTTACTTTCCCGGCTGGGTTTCCCGGTTGTGGTCCATGGTGTGAGTGATGATCCGGGCAGGGTAATCACAGAAACGCTGTTTGCTATGATGGGTATCGAGGCGGTGCATTCATGCGGCAAGGCTCAGGCGGCGCTGGAAGGCAATAAACCTGTTTATATACCTGTCAGTGCATTGTGCCCGCCACTGGCTGTTCAACTGGCACTGCGCTGGCGGATGGGCGTGCGTAACAGTGCTCACACGCTGGCAAAGTTGCTGACACCTTTTCCGGAAAATGCAGCATTACGGCTCTCGAGTGTATCGCACCCGGAATATTTATCCCGCGTAAGCCAGTTTTTCCAGTCAGTGGGTGGCCAGGCGCTGGTTATGCATGGAACTGAAGGGGAAGTGTACGCCAACCCATTACGTTGTCCGCAAATAAACTGGGTGAATGCAGCAGGTGAGCAGGTGGTTTATAGCCGTCAGGCAGAAGTCAGCCCGGCGCCGGTTTTCCCTTCTGGCAAAGACCCTCAACTGACTGTTGAGTGGTTAACACGCTGCTTGCGCGGTGAAGAGCCGGTGCCGGAATCTATTCAGATTCAGTTGGCATGTTGTTTACTGGCGGCAGCAGAAGTCTCAACGCTGGAAGAGGGTTTACAACGGGTGAGGCAATTAATTTAGTGCAGTGTAAGCATAAAAAAGCCACCGCGTGTGGCCCGGCCACAACACCCGGTTTCAGGCAAAATAGTGGCAGGTATGGCGGTGGCTGAGCCTGATATTCAGGCAAAAGCAAGGGTAAATAACACAGAGAAGTACAACCCACAGGGTGGGTTTCAGGCATTCCATATAAATTGAGGCCGGCTCGTGAAGAGCCGGCCTCAACAACGTTCTGTACAAAAATAGCGATGGTGGACACCATCCGGTGAAACAGGGTGGTTCCGTGCAGGTACGTCTTTTTATGTCTTGTCTTACTCTGTTGGCGCTATTATCTCAGTCTTTCCCGCCTGGCGGCTATGTAAAAACCTTGTTGTAGTTATTCAAAATAATTGAATCTGGTTGTTTGTGATAAAAGATTATCTGCGGTCATCGGGCCGGATAAGATCAAATCTTAGTGACTCATCAATCCCGTAGTAAGCACTGGGGCCACCAGCCCGCATAACCGGGTGGGCTTTTGCCGTCTGGTAAACCCCGTCTTCCAGCAGGTGAGTGGCAATATGTACTGCGACAACTTCGCCTAATACCAGCCAGGTATTTAGCTTTTCTTCTGCGGCATTAGTGAGCTGAATGCACTGTGTCAGTTTGCATTCAAAATTGACCGGGCTTTCACTGACACGGGGGACGGGTATTTTGCGGGAAGCCGCCGGAGTTAACCCGGCAAGCGCGAATTCATCCACTCCTGCAGCAACAGATGCTGATGTTTCATTCATGGCACTGGCAAGCTCGCGAGTGACCAGGTTCCAGGCAAAGTAGCCAGTACGGGTAATATTTTCCACGCTGTTTTTCCACCCGGAACTGGCGAATCCAATAATGGGTGGCTGGTAGTTGAAGCAATTGAAAAAACTGTAAGGGGCAAGGTTGGCAACCCCTTGTTCATTGACTGATGAAATCCAGCCAATTGGGCGGGGGCCAATAATCGCGTTCAGTGGATTATGGGGCAAACCATGTCCCCGTTCAGGCTCATAATAGTAGTACTCAGTGGTCATTTTTTTGCAGCCAGTTAATAACAGGTAACCAACAGGCTAGCACAAGGTATATGGCTTGCACTTTACCTTGTTATGCTGAACGCGTATCTTACGCGCCCGGACACAAGGAGCCAGGATGAAACAGATTGCTGAAAAAACGCAGTTGCACCCGCGTAACCGCCACCAGGGGCGTTATGATTTTGACCGTCTGGTTCAGGCGCTGCCTGAACTGGGGAATAAAGTAATACTTTCACTTCGCGGGGAGAAAACCGTGAATTTCGCGGACCCTGAAGCGGTTAAAATGCTTAACCGTGCATTGCTGGCGGCGGATTACGGCATTCAGCACTGGAATATTCCTGAGGGTTTTCTGTGCCCACCAGTGCCTGGCCGGGCTGATTATATCCATCATCTGGCTGATTTACTGGCTCAGACAGGTAAACAGGGGATACCGCACTCAGCCAGTCTTCTGGATATTGGTACCGGGGCGAATTGTATTTACCCGCTGATTGGGCAGCATGAGTATGGCTGGCGTTTTACCGGAACGGATGTGAGTAAAGAAGCGCTGAGCCACGCCCAACAGATAATTCAGGCAAACCCCGGGCTGAGTACCAGGATTCGTTTGCGCCGCCAAAAAACACCAGGTGCTATTTTCGCCGGGGTAGTTACGAAAACTGACCGTTTTGATGCCACGTTATGTAACCCGCCTTTTCATGCCTCCGCTCAGGAGGCACTGGAAGGTAATACCCGCAAACGCAAAAACCTGGGGCTTAACGATGCCACACCTGCACTCAACTTTGGTGGGCAGCACAGTGAGTTATGGTGCGAAGGGGGAGAACTGGCCTTTATTCGCCAGATGGTGGTGGAGAGCCGCACTATTGCCCGCCAGGTGTTATGGTTTACTTCGCTGGTATCTAAAGCAGAACATATGCGCAGCATTGAGCATGCTTTGCGTGAAGCTGGTGTGGCTATGGTGGTGAAACAGCCTATGTCACAAGGGCAAAAGCAGAGCCGTTTCATTGCCTGGAGCTATCTGTCACCGGAAGAACGGCTTGCCTGGGCGAAGAAATGGGTTAAATAACTAAAAAGGGCAGAGCCAGTCGTGGCCCGCCCTTTTGCTCTCAGTATACTGAATTCAGGAAACGTGTTGCAGAAACTCCTGCAAACGCTGGCTTGGTGGGTTTTCAATAAGCTCTTGTGGATTGCCGTCTTCTGCAATACGACCTTTATCAATAAAGATCAGGCGTGAGGCGACTTTTTCTGCAAACCCAACTTCGTGTGTAACGATAACCATCGTCATACCTTCTTCTGCCAGGTCCTGCATTACTTTAAGCACTTCATGGCGTAATTCAGGATCCAGTGCAGAGGTGGGTTCATCAAACAGCATCATTTTCGGTTTAACTGCCAGTGCCCGGGCAATGGCAACACGTTGTTGTTGGCCGCCAGACAGCTCAGACGGGTAATGATGCGCCCGTTCTGCCAGCCCTACTTTCGCCAGCAAGTCTTTTGCCAGCGCTTCAGCGTCTGGTTTGGACATACCGCGTACCCGGGTTGGGCCAAACATCACGTTTTCCAGCGCAGTTAATTGTGGGAACAGGTAGAACTGCTGGAACACCATTCCGGCTTCCTGGCGAATCAGGCGTTCGTCTACTTTGGGATCATTAACCTTCAGGCCATCAACAAACAGCTCGCCGCTGGTTATCTCTTCCAGTTTGTTAATGCAACGCAGCAAGGTGGATTTGCCAGAACCAGACGGGCCAATGATAACTACCACTTCACCCTGGTTAATTTTTAAATCGATATTATGCAGCACCTGGGTTTGCCCAAAATGCTTGGATACATTCTTAAATTCAATCACAGGATTTTCATCCTTTTCTCAAAGCGACGCAGGATAAAGCTCAGAACAAGAGTAATGATGAGATAGATAACCGCAACAGCACTCCAAATTTCCAGTGCCCGGAAGTTACCGGCAATAATCTCCTGGCCCTGACGGGTCAGTTCGGCTACCCCAATGACTATAAACAGTGAGGTATCTTTAATGCTGATAATCCACTGGTTACCCAACGGTGGCAACATACGGCGTAAAGCCAGAGGCATAATGACATAGCGAATGGTTTCCCTGCGGGATAAACCTAATGCCAGGCCTGCTTCACGGAAGCCTTTATGAATAGACAGCACCGCACCGCGGGTGATTTCTGCAATATAGGCACCGGAGTTGATCATAATCGTGACAACAGCTGCTGTCAGGGGGTCAATACGCAAATCCTGGAAAGCCATTGGTAGTGCAAAGTAGATAAACATCACTTGCACGACAATTGGCGTACCGCGAATAACTTCAATGAATACCAGTGCGATGAGGTTAGCGATTTTACCGCCGTAAGTACGGGCAAAACCTGCTGCCAGGCCAATGATTAAGCCGCCAATTAACCCGAGGACGGAGATCCACAATGTTAATTTTGCGCCTTCCATTAAGGCGGGTATGGCAGGCCAGATGGCGCTCCAGTCAAACTGCATGATGGGTTCCTGTTACCGTGTTTTTTAAAAATAGCAGGGGCGACCGAAAGAGCGCCCCTGAGACTGCTTTATTTTTTTATTATTTAGGCTCGGTATCGAACCATTTTTTATAGATAGCGTTGTAAGTACCGTTCGCTTTCAGAGTTTTCAGCGCTGCGTTAACTTTATCACGCAGTTCTTCGCTGCCTTTCGGGAAAGCAATACCATATTCCTGTGCTTCCAGCGATTTACCTACCGCTTTGAACTGACCATGACCCGCGGTTTTGATGAAGTATAAAATGTTTGGCGTGTCGTGCAGCACAGCGTCAGCACGGTTGGTGCCCAGTTCCATATACGCGTTGTCAATATTGGGAAACTGGTGCAGTTCTTTGGTTTTGATATGCGCTTTAGCGTAATCAACTGAGCCGGTACCACTTTTCACTGCAACAATTTTGCCATCTAAATCTTTGACACTTTTAATGTCGTTATTGTTGGCTTTGACCATTACCAGCAGACCACTGTGGTAGTAACCATCAGAAAAATCGACCGCTTTTTTGCGTTCGTCAGTGATGGTGATGCCCGCAATGGCTGCATCAATATTTTTTGTTTGCAGTGCAGGAATAATCCCGCTGAAGTCCATCGGTTTCAGTGTGTAATTCAGTTTCGCTTCTTTAGCGATAGCGGCCCACAGGTCCACATCAAACCCGACGTATTTATCGCCTTGTTTGAATTCAAATGGCACAAATGCAGTATCGGTTGCCACAATCAGTTTTTTCTCTGCTGCGTGCGAAGAAGAAACAGCAAAGGCCAGGGTAAGTGCAGCCAGTGAGACTTTTAAAATAGACTTCATAGCGTTTCCTTAGTTAAACCTTGGGGCAAGCCCCTGCGAAAGCATGCGCAACATGAAAAAATCGTGCCAGATTTACAACATATTGTTTTTGCTTATGAGGGATATGTAACATCGCACAAACAGTGATGCAAGATAGTATTAATGCACTGTTTTGGGGCTTTGTTATGGTGCAATGCATCACTCACCAACAGGGTGGTGGTTTTTGATGCGTATTCCGCTGAAACAATAGCCGTATTTTACGTATTTGCAACCAATTAGACTTATCTTATTTACCTGGTTCGAAAAAAAAGCGCACTGGAGTGCGCTTTTATGGTGCATGTCACTTTAGTTAACGGTTTAACTATGTGTTATGGCCGCTGTAGTTTTAATCGATATTGGATTCGATAAACCACAGGAATTTATCCAGATCACGGGATGCAGCAGTCAGTATATCCGCTGTATCTTCGTCTTTAGCTTCTGTTATAGCCTTACGTACATCGTTTGCCACAATGGCATAACGCTCGGCCAGTTCTTTAAGGTGATCCTGAACTGAATGAATATCCAGCGGATAGCTTTTCAGTGGTGTCTGGGTATTGATTACCTGTGTGGTACCAAGAGCAACACCGCCGAGCTGTACTGCACGTTCTGCCATGGTGTCGAGGTGGTCAGTTAGTGCAGTCCTGAAACCATCAAGCATTTCGTGTACAGCAATAAAATTGGCGCCGCGCATATTCCAGTGAGCCTGTTTGGTTATCAGTGACAGGTCAATAAACTGAATCACCTGACGGTTAAGTAATTCAATCGTAGCTTTTTTATCACTGTCAGCGACGTTGTTACGCGTATACAGAAGTGAGGTTTTATTCATTTTAACCAGTTTCGCAGTACTCATTGTCGATATCCTCTCTCGTCAGGTTCCAAATTTCTTACGCAACCAATTATAGCAGTTGATCGGTGAAGGTTATTTCTGTCACTACCTATCAGTTAAATAGCTATCGCAGTCATTTTTTGATTTTTTAAAACATATCAATTGGTTATGTTTTTTATGCCGGGTTAGTGAAAGGAAATTATCAGAATGTTCTTTATGAATATATCTTTCTGATGGGGCCTGTATGTTAAAAATAAGTTCAAGCTTGCTATGATTTTTTTCTTTGCAAAAAAATAACCCGAGTGAACGGGTTATTTATGGGAAGAAAAATTTTAAATGTAAATATTAATTAATATCAATTCTCTGAATTTGTGCATCACGACGCAGGGTCATGGTAGAGCCTGCAGATGCAACAATAATAGAAATAAGCGCCAGCCCCTGAGGCCAGGTGAGTGTTTCACCAAGAAAAATTAACCCGGAAATAGCAGCAAGGGCTGGCTCCATACTCATTAGTGTGCCAAATGTACGGGGTGGCAGACGAGTAAGGGCAATCATTTCCAGGGAATAGGGCAGTGCGGTGGATAACAACGCGACACACAATCCCACAGGGAGTACAGCCCACTGCCATAACCCGGCACTGGCCTGAAACATACCCAGTGGCACAAAGATAATAGCGGCTATCAGTGATCCCATAGCCACAGTAGCCGGTCCATGATCAGCCCCTGCGCGGTGACCAAAGAGTATATACAGTGCCCAAAACGCGCCCGCCCCCAGTGCATACAACGCACCAGCTAAATCCACTCCGGCAACATTTTTCCCCAGAGGCAACAGAAACCATAAGCCCAGTATCGCCAGAATCACCCATACAAAGTCAACAACCCGCCGCGACGAAAAGAGGGCAACGGCGAGTGGGCCAGTAAATTCCAGTGCCACAGCAATGCCTAATGGAACGGTGCGAATAGACAGGTAGAACAGGTAGTTCATTGCCCCCAACGCAATACCGTACACCAGTAGAGGAATACGCTGCTCCGCAGTAAAACGCAATCTCCAGGGTTTAAAGAAGAGTGCCAGCATCAGTGTACCCAAAGCCAGACGTAACGCAGTCACACCCGGCGCGCCAACCTCAGGGAAAAGTGATTTAGCCAGCGATGCGCCACTTTGAATAGAAATCATGGCAATTATCAGAACAAAAACAGGGAGCAAAGCAGATTTTAGGGATTTGCGCAGTTGTGCTGGCATGAGCGTCCTTTCATCAACAGATTTAGTCGTTAGGCCACAAGGCAAAAGCGACGCTTATTCTAGTGGATTTTAGTGGGGCTGGTTGATGTTCTATTGAAAAAAAATGGTGGAAGGCAGCATACAATAGCCATCCATTGAGCTTATGAATATAACGCGTATTAGGAATAATCCTTTATTAATACAAATTATAAGTGATTAATAAACAAGCGGTGGTTGGTTTACTTATATGAAAAATAAGGAAAACTAATCTTCAGGAAAGTTTCTGTTACAGGAAATTCTGCTTTAGACAACACAAAACGGCAGGAGTTTCTTTCATAAGTTTGATATATTGGAAACTTACGGAATTATTTGAAGCACATTTGAGGTGGTTATGAAAAAAATTGCATGTCTTTCAGCACTGGCTTGCGTTCTGGCCGTTTCCGCAGGTTCTGCATTTGCAGGTACCAGCACTGTTACTGGTGGTTACGCTCAGAGCGATATGCAGGGCGCTGCTAACAAAGCTGGCGGTTTCAACCTGAAATACCGCTATGAATTTGATAACAGCCCGCTGGGTGTAATCAGTTCCTTCACTTATACCGAAAAAAATCGCAGTGAAGACAGTGTGTACCATAAAAGCCAGTACTACGGCATCACTGCAGGTCCTGCTTACCGCATCAACGACTGGGCAAGCATCTACGGTGTAATTGGTCTGGGCTATGGTAAATTCCAGCAGACTGACTACCCGGAAAAAGGCGATATGAGCGACTACGGCTTCTCTTATGGCGCTGGTCTGCAGTTCAACCCGATTGAAAACGTCGCGCTGGACTTCTCCTATGAACAAAGCCGCATTCGTAGCGTTGACGTTGGCACCTGGATCGCTGGTGTAGGTTACCGCTTCTAATCCCTTTTCAGGGAATAAAAAATCCGCCTGATGGCGGATTTTTTTTGCCTGCGATAATTTGTACTCCGCGAATGTACGTTTAGCGCGAAGCTGCCCCAAAGCTGTCTTCACCCAGTTCCTGCCAGAGTATTTTTCTTAACTTGAAATTGGTGACATAACGCGGGCCTGCAGACTCTGCAGAGTGAAAGGTATATCGCCACGGAATCTGTTGGGTTTTGATGCCAGTCCATTGTGAAAAGAACAGCAAAAAATCATTTGCGGAACGTGGTGTCGTATTCACGTTGTGTGCTGTGTCATCGCTGGACAGTACCAAAAACGGTACCTGGTAATTCTGGTGGAACTTATCATCATGCGCGAGATACTGCCTTTGTGTACCGCGCTCGCGAAAAGTTAACCCATGATCAGAAAAGTAGGCCAAAGAAAAAGATTCACCACTTTGCTGCAATTGCTGGTAGAGATTTTTTAACAGCATATCAGTTTGGGTAATACTGTAGAGATAACAGGATGTCTCTTCAGATACCACAAAGGTGCTGTAATGCCCTTGTGTGCGGTCACAGGCTTGTGGGTGAGATCCCATGAGATGCAGCACGATAAGTTGCGTTGGCTGGCGCTTTACCGCCAGCACCTGAGCCGTGAGAGACAGGAGTGAAGTGTCCTGACTATTTTTGTTATCTTCAAAATCGCCATCTTTGAGAAATTGCACTTCGTCTGCACGACGGGCAATGCTGGCGATGGGTGTATCATATTGCCCGATTTTACCCTGGTTAGAAAACCACCATGTCTGGAAACCAGCGCGATTAGCCAGTGTAACGATATTGTTCTGGTATTGCGGCTTACTGTTTTCAATCAGATTTAGCGTCAGCCCAAGCGATTTTTGTGTTGATGCGCTTGCAGATATGTAGTCGGAGTACAGGACGCCATTGGCGTGGCTTGCGAAAGGCGTGTTATCCCATTGACCGCCAAACGCACCCAATGCATCACGGCGTGCACTTTCACCAATGACCAGAACATAGATATGGTAGCGTGCTGCCACTTGCGTAATCTGCCAGGTATCTTTTTGTGCGGAGAGTCGCTGCATGCGTTTGAGTTCGCGTACTACTGACTGGTTATTCTCCGCGACATCTTTCACAAATCTTGCTACCGGGTAACCGGTATCTTTCAGCGCGAAAACCCCCCCGTATACCCGGTTTTGCACTGGAGCAATAAAAATACACACCAGGCTGAAGGCACAACAAATACCAGTAACATAACGTTTTGGTTGTGCTGCTTTTATCGGCCTGCGCAGAGCATATACCGTGAGTGAAAAAATGAGGAGAGTGACGGCGTAACTGTACCACGGAAAGAGCGTCAAAATTTCGGTCGACTCTTCCATATTTGTGGCATGCAGAGCCAATAATGTATTGAAGTTGGGAGCACCCCAAACCATGGCAAATGGATAGTAGAATGCGGCAAGCAGACCAGATATCAGAATAAGTAATTTCTGGCATCTGGGGGCCAGTGTATGAAGAGCAATGAGCAGAGAAGCAAATGCAAACGTATAGAAAAAACTGATGCCATAGCCCATGGATGTATTAATAAAAAAAGCCAGAACAAAATAAAATAATGGCCAGAAATCAAACGATAAACGTGTAATGGCGGGTGTGTCTTTAGTAATAAAGCTCATAAGTTATGACATCAAGAAACGCCGTTGCGACCCAGGCGGAAAGGTGTAGGTATACCTTGCTGTTTCATGTATCAGATTTTCTTATGCAAGGTGAGACGAAGATAAAGCGTTGCAGGGCTAACTTCAACGGGGCAGAGGCGTCCGTTTTGAGAGGAGGGTTACAAATTTGACAATAATATGACAGCCGCCGTTAACTGGCTGATTCACCACAGCAGATAAACAATTATCAGGCGCGTTTGTCGTCGCAATCTCGATGTGAGCCGCTAAGCCGCTCACACAGCAATTGCAATAACATCAGGCGTACTTTAAAAGGAGAATGACTGAACACGTTTAGGCACCTCTTTACTTCATTCATTGTGGCCTCCCTGGTGGCATCAGTAGCGTTACCAACTTTCCATGCTGGTTGTGTTATATACAGATATAGCATGAGCTATGTTATATAGCTATGGCTATTTATGTTTTTTTTGCGTCAGGGACAGGCTGGATTACAATGACAGCCCCGTGATGACACCATCGCGAAAGAAAGAGGAATCACTATGGTCCGTCGCGCCGGAAAAAATAATACGGATAGCGCCACTCAATTAGTTAATGTTGAGGAACATGTTGAGGGTTTTCGTCAGGTTCGGGAGGCGCACCGACGAGAGCTGGTTGATGATTATGTTGAGCTTATTTCTGATTTAATTCGCGAAGTGGGCGAAGCTCGCCAGGTTGATATGGCAGCCCGTTTAGGGGTCTCTCAGCCAACTGTCGCAAAAATGCTTAAGCGCATTGCCGGAATGGGGTTGATAGAGCAGATTCCCTGGCGCGGTATCTTTCTGACACCAGAAGGTGAAGCTCTGGCACAGGAAAACCGGGTGCGCCACCACATTGTGGAACATTTTTTATTAGCGCTCGGGATAAGCCCTGAAACTGCCAGGGTAGATGCGGAAGGCATGGAGCACCATGTTAGTGAAGAAACCCTCGCGGCATTTGCGCGTTTTACCCAACAACAGCAGAGTGAGCAGAAACCTTGCTGAATACGGGTAATAAAAAAGCGGCCCGCAGGCCGCTTTAGCTTTAGCTTTATTTTTATAGAGACGCCGCATAGCCTCAGTTAAGGCGAACAGGCATACCAGAGCGTTGCTCAATGGCCTGGCTCAGGACTTCCTGGTTAACGTCGGGTTCATTAGTCACAGCCTGAACGCTTTTGGTCAGGGCAATTGGAACCACTTCGTTATTGGTCAGTTGAGCTTCCGTTGTGGAAAGCGGATTATGCACTTCAATATACCGTGAACCATCTGGCTCGGTAGTGGCTTTTACCGGCTCATCAATAAACTGAACGCGGGTACCAACTGGTACATGGTCAAATAAATATTTAATGTCTTCAGCTCGCAGACGCACACAACCGTGGCTCACACGCAGGCCGATACCAAAGTTGGCGTTGGTACCGTGAATGGCGTACAGGCGGCCAATATACATCGCATACAGCCCCATCGGGTTATCCGGGCCAGCCGGAACAACGGCCGGTAACGGTTTACCCATCTCGGCATATTCAGCATGCATCTTGGCCGTGGGCGTCCAGGTTGGGCCGGCTTTTTTCCGCTCAACTTTGGTTACCCAGTTGATAGGCGTGTCTTTACCTAACTGACCAATACCAATTGGCAGCACGACAACCGTATTGGTACCTGCCGGGTAGTAATACAAACGCATTTCAGCACTGTTGATAACAATGCCTTCATGGGGGGTATCCGGCAAAATCAATTGTTGAGGAATGTTCAGGACGGTACCTGGTTTTGGTAAGTATGCATCCACACCCGGGTTTGCCTCAAGCATGTTGGACAACCCCATTTGGTATTTTGATGCAAAATATTCCAGCGGTTGCCTGCTGCCGTCCGGAATAGTAACAACCTGATTTTGACCAATCAAACGGCTGCCGTCAGTGGGCAGGGGATAGGTCACAGCCGAGGCGGTTTTACAGAAACTCACCACAGAAAATGCTGCCAGTAAAAGAGTACGTAATTTCATGTTCATATTGCGCTATGCAAGTCACGATGCCACATGGGCCGTTGGTTGAAAAAACAGGTAGTGGCGCATTATAGGTTTATTCTTACTTGCTGGGAATTCAGATGTGGATGAAATCACATTTTTTTTCTTCAGAGGGGAAAACGGAGCGAACCACTGACGGGCGTCATGGCAGGTTTTGTGGCATAATAGATCGTTTGTCACATTTTTTGGGAAGAGAGCCTGTGTTAGTCACCAGTAATATCACCATGCAGTTTGGCAGTAAGCCGCTGTTTGAAAATATCTCAGTTAAGTTTGGCGGCGGAAACCGCTATGGCCTGATAGGCGCCAATGGTAGCGGCAAATCCACCTTCATGAAGATACTGGGGGGTGACCTGGCCCCGTCCGTTGGGAATGTGTCCGCCGATCCGAACGAACGTATTGGTAAATTGCGCCAGGATCAGTTTGCTTTTGAAGAGTTCACCGTGCTGGATACCGTGATCATGGGGCATGGTGAACTGTGGGAAGTGAAACAGGAGCGCGACCGTATTTATGCCCTCGCTGAAATGAGTGAAGAGGATGGCTATAAAGTTGCCGACCTCGAAGTGAAATATGGCGAAATGGACGGCTATTCCGCAGAGGCGCGCGCGGGGGAATTGTTGCTGGGGGTGGGTATCCCAATGGAGCAGCATTATGGTTTGATGAGTGAAGTGGCCCCTGGCTGGAAACTGCGTGTGCTGTTGGCACAGGCACTGTTTTCTAACCCGGATATTCTGCTGCTTGATGAACCGACCAACAACCTTGATATCGATACCATTCGTTGGCTGGAGCAGGTGCTTAACGAACGTGAAAGCACCATGATAATCATTTCCCATGACCGTCACTTCCTGAATATGGTTTGCACACATATGGCGGATCTCGATTATGGTGAGTTGCGTGTATACCCGGGCAACTATGACGAGTACATGACGGCGGCAACCCAGGCGCGTGAACGCCTGCTGGCTGATAATGCCAAGAAAAAAGCGCAAATTGCCGAGCTGCAGTCTTTTGTCAGTCGCTTTAGTGCTAACGCATCAAAATCCCGTCAGGCAACCTCCCGCGCCCGGCAGATTGATAAAATCAAACTGGATGAAGTGAAAGTGTCCAGCCGTCAGAACCCGTTTATTCGCTTCGAACAGGACAAGAAACTGTTCCGTAATGCACTGGAAGTGCAAAAGATTAAGAAAGGCTTTGATAATGGCCCGTTGTTCAGCGATGTGTCGTTGTTGCTGGAAGTGGGTGAACGTCTTGCTGTTCTGGGTACCAACGGTGTGGGGAAATCCACATTGTTGAAAACTCTGGTGGGTGAACTGACGCCTGAAGCTGGCGAAGTGAAATGGTCTGAGAACGCGCGTATTGGTTACTACGCTCAGGATCACGCGGCCGATTTTGACAACGACCTGACAGTGTTTGACTGGATGAGCCAGTGGAAACAGGAAGGTGATGATGAGCAGGCAGTGCGTAGTGTGCTGGGGCGCTTGCTGTTCAGCCAGGATGATATTAAGAAACCTGCCCGCGTGTTGTCGGGTGGCGAAAAAGGGCGGATGCTGTTCGGCAAACTGATGATGGAAAAACCCAATATCCTGATTATGGATGAGCCAACTAACCACCTGGATATGGAATCTATCGAATCGCTGAATGCCGCGCTGGAGCTGTATCAGGGAACATTGATTTTCGTTTCCCATGACCGGGAGTTTGTCAGCTCACTGGCAACCCGCGTGCTGGAGATAACCCCGCAACGTGTTATTGACTTCACCGGTGGCTATGAGGATTACCTGCGTAGCAAAGGTATTGAGTAACCCTGTTTGGTTTGAGTAAGTAGCGCGGCTTCCGGGAAGCCTGGAAGCCGCGTTACTTGCCAGCATAACTTCCGCGTGTTTTTAGCGCCTCCAGTGCATACTTTCCACACCGTTAATGACTAATCTGCGGGTTTCTCCCGCCGGAAGCTGTACATCAAGGCCTTGCCAGGCTGGCTGGTAATCCCCTTCGGCCGTTATTGTTAACTGAATTTCTTCAGCAGTACATGTCATCGCCCAGTTAACCCACAGGGCGTTACCCGTCTGGTAACCCCAACTTTCACCGTCGTCTTCAAACAGCATGCCATTACAACTACCCGGGTTACGCAATGGGAACAGTTGTAGTGTGCGTTTGTTATCAGCCGCAGGGTTAACATGGCCGATATTCCCACTCAGTGGCAACCCGGCTCCTGCCCGAACCAGTAAAGGCAAGGTTTCCAGCGGTGCCGGGCGGGTTACCCACTGGCCGCCAGCAAACCATTCACCCGTATAGAAGTCATACCAGCCAGCCTCATTGTCTGGCAGCCATAATGTTCTTTCCCGGGCACCAGGCTCAACCACACTGGCAACCAGAATATCGCGGCCCAGCATAAAGTCATCACACTCCACGAAGGTTTGTGCGTCATGCTCGTGGTCGAGGAATGTCGGGCGCAGCATCGGCTCATCATCCTGGTGCGCCTGCCACAATAAAGTATACAAATAAGGGAGCAGGCGGTAACGCAGTGCAATGGCTCCACGAATAGCTGGCGTAACCGCCGGGTACATCCAGGGTTCATTCACCGTCTGGTCATCATTCCATGAGTGAATGGTAAACCGTGGGTGCATGACACCATTCTGTACCCAACGAACAAACAACTCCGCATCAGGTTTGTCGCCCGAAAAGCCACCAACATCATGACCGACGTTATACAGACCAGACAGGCTCATCCCAAGACCCATACGGGTGTTATAGCGCAGGGTTTGCCAGTTGGTCCGGTTATCACCACTCCAGGTCTGTACGTAGCGTTGCATCCCGGCACAACCCGAGCGTGAAATCAAATATGGCCGCTTTTCTGGCGCAAACTTCTGTTGGGCTTCCATAGAAGCGCGCATCATCAGCAAAGGCATCACCGGGCGCATATGTTTAATGGCGACAGGTTGCCCAAAGCCGAAGCAGCGTGCTTCTCCATCCCAGACTTCATACTCGTTATTGTCATTCCAGGTGGAATCGATGCCTTTTTCCAGTAACTGGCGGGTAACGCCTTCCTGCCACCAGGCAATTGTAGCGGGATTGGTGAAGTCAAGATGAGAGCCTTCGTCGTCCCAGAAACAGGAGCGTTCAGGCTGTCCGGTTTCAGAATCCTGAATAAACAGTCCTTGTTCGGCAACCTGTGCATATTGTGGATGATCCTGCAACAGGCAGGGTTTGATATTCGCAGCCAGGTGTAACCCGGCATCATGGAACGCCGCACTGAGAGCATTGGGATCAGGCACTTTGTCGTAGTTCCAGTTAAACACATAACGCTTATTGTTAATGGAAGTGTAACCCGATGAAAGCTGGAAGGAATCACAGGGAATAGCATGTTGCTGGCACAGCGATATAAACTGCATTAACTGATTCTGGGCATCCGGTGCATCGGTGTAATGCATGGTTGAACCGCTGTAACCCAGGCTCCATTTCGGGCCAAAAAAGGTTTTCCCGGTGAGGCGTACAAACGCTTTAGTGACATCCAGCACCTGTTTACCGGTAAAAATATAGTAATCGATATCGCCCGCCTCGGCCTGCCAGCGCCGGTAGGCGGTATGGTAGTTATCCAGTTCGTTACCTAAGTCAAACCAGCAACTGCTCAGGTTGTCGTAGAACAGGCCGAAACTGATATCAGGGCGGCGAGTAATGGTAAATGGAACGTGTTTATATAATGGGTCTGTTGACTGGGCGTTATACCCCATAGCATCCAGATTGCGCATTTCGTAACGTTTGCCGTTGCGGACCAGATCGCCTGCTTTTTCACCCAGGCCGTAATAACGCTCCTGGGCGAACCGGCGCTGGTAGTGGGCAACGCCATCACCATGGGCATTGAGCAGGTAAGCACTGGTTGGCCGGTCGCTTGCCATAAACTGCCACTCGCCTGCTGCATCACGGTAATGCCATTCCAGCCATAAAGGCTGATGAACGGTTACACGTAATTGTTCACTGGTAAGGGTGAGCGTAGCGCCTTGTTGTTCCGCGTCCATTGGCGGCAGGGTGAACCCGGTAAGTGCATCACGCGGGCGGCCAGAAATCGGTGTATCCTCTTCGCCTGGCGCTACAGACCAGGTGCGATCCAGACTCCATTTCCCCTGGCGTTTCAGGCTCACCCGGAACATACCCGGTTCTAAAAGAGTGATACAGAGCTGATGTTTTTCCTCAACATCCAGTACAGCCTGGTGCTCATCAATGTGCGCAACGCGCCAGTGTTTCAGGGTTTTCATCAGTGACTTATCCTTTAGTTACGTGCGGCGCGGCGTTCAGCAATGAACATCACTAAGAAGACTGCGCCTATCAAATCGAAGAAGCCCATTGCAATAAACAGTGGGTTAAAACCAATCTTGTCGGCAGTGACACCAATAAGCAGTGAGAACAGGAAGCTGGCAATCCAGGCCGCAGAACCGCGCATGCCGTTTACTGTTGCCATCTGCCCTTTATCAAAGGACTCCACCACCAGGGCGCTTAACATGCAGGAGATGATTTGGTGACCAAATCCACCAATAGAGATAAGAACAATGGTGATGTACGGGTCACGGATAAAGGCCACGATGGCCAGTGAGATCATTAAAAAAGCACCGGTGACTGAACTGGCGACTACAGAGTTGATACGAGTGCAGCCAAAAAAACGGGTATATACGCGAGTCAGATAGCCGCTGGCAACACTACCAAGGTCGGCTGCGAGAAAGGGCAACCAGGCAAACATCGCTATCTGTTTAAGGTCCATACCATATTCTTTCGCCAGATAGAGTGGCACCCAGAAACTCAGCACAGCCCAGGCGGGTTCAGCCATAAATGCGGGAATGGCAATACCATAGAAGCGTTTGTTTTTTGACACTGTTTTCAGTGCAGTAAAAAAGGGCAGTTTAACTGCAGGAGGCTCGTTATCTTGCCTGATATAGTCAAGCTCGTTCTTGCTCAGATTCGGGTGTTTATCTGGATTGTGGTAAAAAACCCACCACAGAATTACCCATAAAAAGGCCAGTACGCCAGTAAACATAAAGGCGCCCTGCCAGCCGAAAGATGCATGAGCGAAATAGATGATTGGTGGTGCAAGCATGGCACCAATCGAAAAGCCAACGCCTGCCCAGCCCGCCGCAACCGGGCGTTCTGATTTCGGAAACCACTCACCAATGGTTTTGGCGTTCGCTGGCGTAGCTGCGGCTTCAGAAGCGCCCATCATAAAGCGTAAAATAGCAAGGTGTATCCAGGAGCCGGCACCGGCATGCAGGATACACATCAGTGCCCACACCCCGGCACAAATCATAAAGCCTATCTTCAGGCCAATGACATCAATTAACCAACCGCACAGAGGCTGGAACAAGGTATAGGCCAACTGAAATGCACCGACAATCCACGAGTATTGTTCTGTAGTGATACCCAGGCTGGTTTTCAGTTCTGGTGCCAGAATACCGAGAGAGTTACGGGTTATATAGTTTACGGTGACGCCAAGTAAGAACAGCACCAGCATATACCAGCGCAGGTTTTTAATAACGCGGCGGGTTTTGCTGACCGCGACTGGGGTATTAATGTCCTGACTCATTTCTTTTTCTCCACAAGACGGACGGTAGGGGATATGTCTCAGGTGTAATTGTTTATATGTTGTTGATAATTATTGAATTTATCTATCATCATTACCAGTGAAACTAGTATGGAAGCTAGCTGGTGAATTCACCTTAAAGGAGAAAAAAAACAGGCAATAGCGGATTTTGTGCAAATATTCTCATACAGAGCCAAAATATTTTGTCATGATCGTTATCAGCCCGGTTATCGTCTTATTTGTAGAAAATGAAAATTTTTTCATTTCACAAATGGAGCAAGATCACAAAATGGATAAAAAGCTAAAAATCACCGAAATTGCGGCGCGAACGCAGCTTTCCATCAGCACTGTTTCACGCGTACTGGCAGGAAAAGCCAATACCAGCCAGCGCGCTCGCGAACAGGTTATGGCCTGCGCCCGGGAACTGGGTGTATTTCAGGGAATGGCGGCAGGCAGGCTGTTGCTTAACAGCATTGTGGTGTTTGCGCCACAACGGGCATTTGATGAGCGTTCAGATATCTTTTACTACCGGGTCATTCAGGGAATCAGTAAGGCAGTTGCTGCTCATGATGTCCGGTTACGGTTTTGTGCACTGGAAGAAAACGACAGTGATACCAATGCATTTCTGAGCCGCATGAACGAAAAAGAGACCGAGGCTGCACTGTTGTTGGGGATTGATGACCCACATATTCACGACCTGGTGGTCGACATCGGTAAGCCCTGTGTGTTGATTAACTGCCGCGACCAGAAAATGCGCTTGCCCGTCGTGGCACCGGATCATGCGTTAATTGGTGCTTTTGCCGCCAGTTACCTGTTTGATATGGGGCATAAGTCTGTCATGAATCTATTGTGCCTGCGTCGTTACACGATGGAGTTACGCCTGGCGGGGATTCGGGATGCCTGGGATGCCCATAACCTGCCATTTTCTCCGGCGGATAACTTGCTGATTGCCGAAAATTTTAGCGCGGCGGAAAGTGAACGTATTGTTGCTCAGTGGCTTGACGGCCTGCCTGCTTCTTGTTTACCCAGTGCTCTGTTGGTGGGTGGGGATTTTATGGCATCAGGCGCAGTAAGTGCCTTGCAAAAAGCCGGCTTGCGGGTACCGCAGGATATCTCTGTGATGAGTATTGATGGGTTCAATCTTGCCGTTATTCAGGATGTTTCCTTAACCGCAGTGCATGTCCCGCGTGATACGTTGGGCGAAGAGGCCGTGCATGTTTTACAACAGCGGTTGATTCGCCCTGAAGCCCCGGTCGGGACACTGTTACTCAATGGCTCGCTGGCGGTTCGCGATTCCGTCAGGCGTATCCGGCCAGGCAAACGCCCGGCCAGCGTACAGCATGACGGTCTGTATGGCTAACTGGCTGCTGCGCCACAGACTTCACAGCCTGGATTGCGTGGCAGACGCATTTCCCTGAACTGCCCGCTCATGGCATCATACATCAGTATTTTGCCACGCACCGGAGTGCCAAACTGTGCCTGGACTTTAATCGCTTCCATTGCCTGAAGCGCACCAATAATCCCCACCAGTGGGGACATCACCCCGGCTTCCACGCAGGTGAGTGCATTTTCACCAAACAGGCGGCTCAGGCAGCGGTAGCAGGGCTCATCCTGTTGCCAGGTGAACACGCTGATTTGCCCTTCCATACGAATCGCCGCACCAGACACCAGAGGTACTTTGTGGTTGAAGCAGCTCTGGTTAAGCTGGTTACGAGCGGTAACGTTGTCCGTACAGTCAAGCACCAGCGTATGTTCCCTGACCAGATTGTCCAAATCACTGCCTTCCAGCAACGCATTGAGCACGGTTATCTGCACCAATGGGTTGATGGCAGCGAGCGACTGGCGAGCCGATTCCACTTTAGGCTGCCCCAGTTTCGCGTCGGTATGTAACACCTGGCGCTGCAGGTTAGAAACCGAAACTGTGTCGAAATCAAGCAATGTCAGGTGGCCGACGCCCGCCGCTGCCAGATATTGTGCTGCAGCACAACCCAACCCGCCCAGCCCGACAACCAGCATACGCGATTCTTTGAGCGCTTCCTGGCCCTCGAAGTCGAAACCGCGCAGTGAAATTTGCCGGTTATAACGCAGGATTTCGCCATCGGACAATTCAGCCATTTCAGCCCCCAAACAAGTGGTTAAACAACTCGACATCCACCCATTCACCCGGTTCGACATGGCCGCGTTCGCGTTCCAGCACGATGAAACAGTTACCCGTATGGAAAGAGCTGAATATATGGGAACCCTGGTTGCCAGTACTGCTGACCACTAACTCACCGGTGTCTCCGGTGTGCAAAATACCACGCTGGAAGTCCAGTCGGCCTGGTGATTTTTTCAGGCGCTGAGTGGTTTTCACCCGCAGGCGCTTGCCTCCTGCTAAACCGGTTTGCCCGCCAAGGCGGGCCAGCATGGGTAATACTAATTGGTAGAATGTTACCGCGGCTGAGACTGGGTTGCCCGGTAGCCCACAGAACCAGCTATGGCTGAGCCTGCCAAAAGCAAAAGGCTTACCTGGTTTCATTGCCAGTTTCCAGAAATGGATAGCACCCAGTTCATCGAGAATTTGTTTGGTGTAGTCAGCTTCACCAACAGAAACCCCACCGGAACTGATCACGACATCTGCCACCTGGTCGGCTTTCTGAAACGTTTCCCGCAGCAAAGCGGGGTCATCACGCACAGCACCCAGGTTGATCACTTCGTACCCGGATTGCTCCAGCATGACATGCACTGTTAGCCGGTTGGTGTCATAAATTTGCCCCGGGCCTAACGGCTTGCCGGGTTGCTGAAGCTCATCGCCTGTGGAGAACACGGCAACTTTTACTTTGCGCGTTACACAAACTTCACCAATGCCCAGTGAGGCAATCACCGGAATTTCCGCAGCCGTAAGGCGTTGCCCGGCTGAAAACACCACAGCGTTCCGGGCAATGTCTTCACCACGGCGGCGAATGTTTTGATGTAACTTGATGGCGCGGTTAATCATAATGCCATCGTCACTGGCGGTAACGTCTTCCTGCATAATGACGGCATCACAGCCTTCAGGTACCGGAGCGCCAGTCATGATGCGTATACATGTTCCTGCAGGCCATTCTCCCGTGAAGGGTTGCCCGGCAAAAGCTTTACCGGCAACAGGCACTGGGGTACTGGCGGAAAAGTCTTCTTCCCGCAAGGCATAACCATCCATTGCGGCATTATCAAAGCCAGGGACATCGAGAGGGGAAAGAATATTCTCTGCCAGAATACGGCCAAAGGCGGCGGTCAGGGGAACAATGTCGGTAGCCGAAATCGGTACGATTTGAGACAACATTTGTTCCAGCGCCGTATCAAGGGAAATTAACTCACTGGGCTGCGCCATGTTAACGCTCCTGCGCTGGTAAAAAGAATGGCGGTTATTATGGCAGAAAATGCCCGGTCACAGAATGACGAATGATCCAGCCTGGCAAGCAGGCAAGTGGATGTACTGTCTACACTAAATAGTGCAGGTAACGAATCCAGCATTCGTTGTGGTTAACTGTTGCGAAATAAACTACTGACAGTACAGTAACACATAATAATCACAGGATTATCTCATACTGACGATGCTATTCAGGACAGATCTCAATGGAAAAAGCGGTGATAGCGATTCATGGTGGCGCAGGGACACTTTCTCGCAGCAATACCAGCCCGGAAACAGCGCGCAAGTATACAGAGGCATTACACCAGACATTGCTGGCCGGGCAGGCAATCCTTGCGGCTGGCGGCAGTGCGCTGGATGCTGTGACCGAAGCCGTGCGCCTGTTGGAAGATATTCCGCTGTTTAATGCAGGTACGGGGTCAGTATTTACCCACGCCGCCACACATGAAATGGATGCCTGTATTATGGACGGGCGGCGGCTTGATGCTGGTGCGGTGGCGGGTGTCCGTTGTGTGCGTAACCCCATTCTGGCCGCTCGTGCTGTACTGGATAACAGCCCGCATGTCTTGCTCATCAGTGACGGAGCAGAGCAGTTTGCCCGTGAGCAGGGGCTGGAAATTGTGGCACCTGATTTTTTTTCCACAGCGGAACGTGCCGCGCAACTCCGCCAGGCTCGTGGCCAGGAGCAGGTGTTTCTTGACCACGATGTGCCAGTGCCACCGATTTCACCTGATACTAAATTTGGCACGGTAGGCGCTGTTGCCCTGGATTCACAGGGAAATCTGGCTGCAGCAACGTCTACAGGCGGTATGACCAATAAACGTCCCGGCCGGGTGGGCGATTCGCCATTACCGGGTGCCGGGTGTTATGCCAATAATGCTAATGTGGCTGTATCCTGTACCGGAACCGGAGAAGTGTTTATTCGTATGCTGGCAGCCTACGATGTAGCTGCGCTGATGGAATACAGTGGCGTCAGCCTGCCGGAAGCGGCTGACAGGGTTATTAAAGAGAAGCTGGTGGCGCTTAATGGTGAAGGTGGATTAATTGCTATCGACCGTGAAGGCCACGTTGTGATGCCTTTCAACACGGAAGGCATGTATCGCGGTGTGGCCTGGGTCGGGGATATACCCAGTGTCGGTATCTGGCAGGAGTAGCCAGTGAGTATGCTGAGTCTGCCTGAAAACCAGGTTCTTTCCGTTTCTAATCTTAATGTTTCCTTCTCCGATGGCAGTCAGGATATTGCTGTGGTGAACAACCTCAGCTTTACGCTGGCGCGTGGGGAAACGCTGGCTTTGGTTGGTGAATCCGGGGCTGGTAAGTCCGTTGTTGCAATGGCCCTGATGCAACTGACCGACCCGGCGGCGGGCAAAGTGAAGAGCGACGCCATGCTGTTGCGCAGGCGTAATGACCAGGTGGTTTCTCTCAGTGATATCAGTAAATCGCAATTGCGTTCGGTACGCGGGGCTGATATTGCCATGGTGTTTCAGGAGCCGATGCGTTCACTTAACCCGGTGTTTACTGTGGGTGAACAGGTTGCCGAATCGATTCGGCTTCATCAGGGGATGAGTATCCGTAATGCACTGCATGAAGCGGAACGGATGCTTGAACGGGTGCGAATTCCGGATGCCGGGCAGGTGATGTCACGCTATCCGCACCAGCTATCAGGTGGGATGCGCCAGCGGGTGATGATTGCTATGGCGTTGTCATCACGTCCGGCGGTACTGATTGCAGATGAGCCCACCACTGCTCTGGATGTGACAATTCAGGCGCAAATCCTTCAGCTAATTCGTGTTCTTCAGCAAGAAATGGAGATGGGGGTGATTTTTATCACCCATGATATGAGTGTGGTGGCCGGAATGGCTGACCGCATTCTGGTGATGCAGGATGGCTGCAAAGTGGAAGAGGGTGAAACCACTGAACTCCTGAGTGCTCCACAGCATCCTTATACCCGCGAAATGCTGGCATCTGTTTTGCGTTTTGGCTCGATGCGGGGCACTTCACTTCCTCGTATCTTCCCACGGCCAAATAGTTTGGCAGGCACTGCACAGGACATGCAGGATACAGTATGTGTACAGGAAAAACCTGTGCTGTCGGTATCCGGCCTGGTGGCGCGTTTCCCGATTCGCAGCGGGGTTTTTAACCGCGTTACCCGCCAGGTGCATGCGGTTGAACAAGTTAGCTTTGATTTGTGGCCGGGGGAAACGCTGGCATTAATGGGTGAGTCGGGTTGCGGTAAGTCTACAGTTGGTCGTGCGTTATTGCGCCTGGTGGCGAGTGCGGGTGAAGTTGAAATTAATGGCTGCCGTATGGACACCTTACACGGGGCGAAGTTACAGGCCGCTCGCCGGGATATTCAGTATATACCGCAAGACCCGTGGGCCTCTTTAGATCCGCGAATGACTATTGGTGAAACAGTGATGGAACCCTTGCTGATTCACCGGGTCATGAACCGGGCCGATGCAGGCAAATATGTGGTTGAACTTTTAACGCGTGTGGGGTTGAAACCGGAACATGCGTTACGTTTCCCGCACCAGTTTTCTGGCGGGCAACGGCAGCGAATTTGTATCGCCCGGGCGCTGGCATTAAAACCTAAAGTCATTATCGCCGATGAGCCAGTGTCTTCGCTTGATATGCCTATTCGCGGGCAAATCATCAATTTGTTGATGTCGTTGCAGCGTGAAACCGGCATTGCGTGTTTATTAATTTCACATGACATGGCGGTGGTCGAGCGCATCAGCCACCGTGTGGCTGTCATGTATTTGGGGCAGATAGTGGAAGCAGGCACACGCCAGGATGTGTTCGATAATCCATTACACCCTTATACACGGCGCCTGCTGGCAGCGGTTCCGGTTATCGATCCTGCCCGCCGGCACCGGCCAAAAATTTTGTTGTCCGATGATCCGCCATCGCCCATCCGGCGTATTGGGGATGAGCCTTTTGTTGCGCCGTTACTGGAAGTTTCACCCGGCCATTTTGTAGCCCGTCACCCAATTTTTGGGGCGGTTTCTTAACCTCGGAGCCGGGCGTGTTAGCTCGCTTTTCAGGAGAATGTTATGCGACAACGCAGTGGGCTTCTTTGGGGAATGTTGAGTGTTGCGCTGGTGGCCTGGTTTGCTTTCAGCCCTCCGGCGCTGGCAAGCAAAGATATTATTGTGGCAGTAGGGTCCAATTTCACCACGCTGGATCCTTATGATGCCAATGACACGTTATCTCAGGCGGTAGCAAAGTCGTTTTATCAGGGATTATTTGGCCTTGACCGGAATATGAAAGTTATCCCGGTGCTGGCGAAAACCTGGCAGATTTCTCCGGATGGCCTGCATTACACCATCACTTTGCGTCAAGGTATTAAGTTCCAGGACGGTACAGATTTTAATGCGCAGGCGGTGAAAATAAACCTGGACCGGGCGAGAAACCCGGCAAACCGTCTTAAGCGTTATAACCTGTACAAAGATATAACGCGTGTGGATGTGCTGGATACCTTCCGGGTACGCATTACGTTGAAAACACCGTATTCCGCGTTTATCAACGTACTGGCGCACCCGGCAACTGTTATGATTTCCCCTGAGGCTTTGCATAAATGGGGGCCGCGTATTGGTTTTCATCCGGTTGGTACCGGGCCTTATGTGCTCGATACCTGGAATACCACCGACTATTTACGGGTGAAGAAATTCCCCGGTTACTGGCAACCGGGCCTGCCAAAACTTGACAGCATCACCTGGCGTCCGGTAGTGGATAACAACACCCGGGCATCCATGCTGCAAACCGGAGAGGCCACGTTTGCGTTCCCCATTCCGTATGAGCAGGCGCCTGTTCTGGAGAAAAATCCGGATATTGAACTGGTTTCCACGCCGTCTATCATGCAGCGCTATATCAGCATGAATGTTACTCGCAAACCGTTTAATGATATTCGGGTACGGGAAGCAATTAACTATGCGATTAATCGTGATGCGCTGGTGAAAGTGGCCTTTGCCGGGTATGCCACACCTGCGACGGGAATTGTTCCACCGGCGATTGCCGGGGCAACGCAGTATGCTCCCTGGCCCTGGGATCCGGGCAAAGCACGCGAGTTATTGCGCGAAGCGGGCTATCCGAATGGTTTCACCACCACGTTATGGTCATCTCATAATCACAGTACGGCGCAGAAAGTGCTGCAATTTCTCCAGCAACAGCTGGCAACGGTTGGCATTCAAACCAAAATCACTGCACTGGATGCAGGAAGGCGGGCAGCATTAGTTGAGGCGAAAGACCAGGCTGAAAGTGATGTGCGGTTGTTCTATACCGGCTGGTCTGCTTCAACCGGCGAAGCCAACTGGGCGCTGGCACCGCTGTTTGCCACACAAAACTGGCCGCCCGTATTGTTCAATACCGCGTTTTACAGTAACCCACAGGTTGACCGTAATCTGGCACTGGCTTTAAAAACAACCAATGAGCAAGAAAAAGCCCGTTTGTATAAGAGCACACAGGACATCATTTGGCATGATGTGCCGTGGGCTCCGCTGGTTGTTGAAAAGTTGGTTTCAGCGCATCGTAAGCAACTGACCGGTTTTTATGTCATGCCTGATACCGGGTTTAGCTTTGAAAATGCTGACCTTCAATAGGTGTTGCTCACTGTGTGGCAGTCAGCGTAACTAAAGGGTAACTTTTTATTATGAATAACAACTGGATGTAGCCGCGGCATGTTGACTTATGTAGCAAAGCGCCTGCTCGGGCTTATCCCAACACTGTTTTTTGTCAGTGTACTGGTATTTTTGTTTGTGCATTTGCTGCCGGGCGACCCGGCAAGGCTGATGGCCGGCCCGGAAGCAGGGCCTGTTGTTGTAGAGATGGTGCGCAAACAGCTTGGACTGGATGCACCGTTATGGCAGCAATTTCTGCATTTTATTTGGCAATTGTTGCAGGGTGATTTCGGTATGTCGATGGTTTCTCACCGCCCGGTAACCGAGGAAATCGCTGCCCGCTTTATGCCCACATTTTGGCTGGCCTGCCTGAGTATGCTTTGGGCTGTCATCTTTGGCTTAATCAGTGGCGTGGTGGCGGCTGTCTGGCGCAACCGTTGGCCGGATTACCTGAGTATGGCGCTGGCAGTAACGGGTATCTCTTTTCCAGCTTTTGCCCTGGGAATGGTGCTGATTCAGATCTTTGCGGTGGATCTTGGTTGGTTTCCTGTCGTGGGAGCAGATACCTGGCACCACTATATTCTGCCTTCCATTACCTTAGGGGCGGGGGTTGCCGCAGTAATGGCCCGTTTCACGCGTGCGGCATTTGTTGAAGTATTGCAGGAAGAGTACATGCGTACCGCCCGGGCAAAGGGATTGCGGGAACAGGTGGTTATCCTTAAGCACGGCCTGCGTAATGCGATGGTGCCGGTTGTCACGATGATGGGCCTGCAATTCGGTTTCTTGCTGGGCGGTTCTATTGTGGTAGAGAAAGTCTTTAACTGGCCCGGGCTTGGCAGGTTATTGGTGGATTCAGTAGAAATGCGTGATTACCCGGTTATTCAGGCCGAAGTTCTGCTGTTTTCTTTAATCTTTATTCTGATAAACCTGGCTGTGGACGTTATCTATGCCCTGTTAAATCCGGCCATTCGTTATAAATAGAAGGGTGTAACGCGTAACATGACTCTGTTTAACTGGCGACGCCAGGCAATCATTAAAGCTATACCTGTGATGCATCCACTACGGGGTACACCTCCCTGGCGTACTTTCTGGGGCCGTTTTCGCCGCCAGCCCATTGCTGTGGCTGCTGGCGGATTCGTGTGCCTGCTGATAATCCTGGCTATTCTGGCGCCGTGGATTGCCCCTTACAATGCACAGACCTACTACGATTACGACCAACTGAATGCCGGGCCTTCACTGGCTCACTGGTTTGGTGTCGATTCCCTTGGCCGTGATATTTTTTCCCGTGTGCTGGTTGGCGCGCGTATCTCGCTGGCGGCCGGCGTTCTGGCAGTGTTTATCGGTATGGTTATTGGTACCGGGCTTGGGTTGGTGGCTGGTTATTATGAAGGCTGGTATGACCGGCTGATTATGCGCCTGTGTGATGTGATGTTTGCTTTCCCCGGGATTTTACTGGCGATTGCGGTTGTGGCTGTGATGGGCAATGGCATGAGCAATGTGATTATTGCGGTTGCTATCTTTAGTATCCCGGCGTTTGCCCGCCTGGTCAGAGGTAATACGCTGGTATTGAAAAACCAGATGTATATTGAGTCAGTGCGCAGTATTGGTGCTTCTGACTGGGTGATTTTAGTACGTCATATTCTGCCTGGTACGTTATCATCTATTCTGGTTTTTTTAACTATGCGTATTGGATTATCCATTATTTCCGCATCCAGTCTTTCATTTCTGGGGATGGGCGCGCAATCACCAACTCCGGAATGGGGCGTGATGCTCAGCGAAGCCCGAAGCGATATGGTGATTGCTCCCCATGTTGCTATTTTCCCAAGCCTTGCTATTTTCCTGAGTGTCCTGGCGTTTAACTTGCTTGGTGACGGGCTACGGGATGCGCTGGAAGGCGATGACCTGAAATCATAACGAAAATAATACCGGGCAGGCCAGCGAGAAGAGAAATACAGTTGGGTGCAAAACAGGTGTAATGCAACCTCAGGCTACAAAACAAGCCTGAGGTTAGCGGGTTAACGGGTTAGCGAACCAGTGAACCCCACAGATCGTATTCGTCTGCGTTTTCCACCTTCACTTTAACAATATCCCCGGCTTTCAGGTGGGTCTCACCATTAAGGTATACTGCCCCGTCAATTTCCGGTGCGTCAGCCATACTCCGGCCAATCGCACCTTCTTCATCAGTTTCATCAATCATGACCAGAATTTCTCGCCCCACTTTTTCCTGCAGGCGTTCTGCAGAAATTTTCTGCTGCAACTGCATAAAGCGGTGGAAGCGTTCTTCTTTGATGTCTTCTGGCACTGGAGACGGAAGCTCATTGGCTGTTGCTCCCTCCACGGGGCTGTATTTAAAACAGCCAACACGGTCAAGGCGCGCTTCGGTAATGAAATCCAGCAGCATCTGGAAGTCTTCTTCTGTTTCACCCGGGAAACCGACAATGAAGGTTGAACGCAGGGTTAACTCAGGGCAAATTTCACGCCAGCGCTTAATACGCTCAAGGGTGCGCTCAACGGCCCCGGGGCGTTTCATCAACTTCAGGATCCTGGGGCTGGCATGCTGCAACGGGATATCAAGGTAAGGCAGGATTTTACCTTCCGCCATTAACGGAATGACTTCATCTACGTGGGGATATGGGTAGACATAGTGCAGACGAGTCCAGACACCAAGACGGGAAAGCTGTTCACACAGGCTGACCATGCTGGTTTTCACCGGCTGCCCATTCCAGAACCCGGTACGGTGCTTCACGTCAACGCCGTAGGCAGAGGTATCCTGAGAAATAACCAGCAGTTCTTTTACTCCGGCTTCAACCAGGCGTTTGGCTTCATCCAACACTTCACCAATTGCCCGGCTGTCGAGGTCACCACGCATGGAAGGAATAACACAGAAGGTGCAGCGATGGTTGCAGCCTTCTGAAATTTTCAGGTAAGCGTAGTGGCGCGGCGTTAGTTTTACGCCTTGTTTAGGCACCAGGCTGACAAACGGATCATGTTCAGGTTTGGGGGCATAGTGATGAACATGATTCAGCACCTGTTCATAGCTATGCGGCCCAGTAATTTCCAACACCTTAGGATGGACATCACGAATTTGATCTTCCTTTGCCCCAAGGCAACCGGTGACGATAACTTTACCGTTTTCGTTTAAAGCTTCACCAATCGCTTCCAGTGATTCCTGGACTGCGCTGTCGATAAAACCGCAGGTGTTAACGATGACCAGGTCGGCGTCATCATAACTGGGCACCACATCATAGCCTTCAGTACGTAATTCAGTCAGGATGCGTTCTGAATCCACCAGATTCTTTGGGCAACCTAACGACAGAAATCCAATTTTAGACATTTTTTATACAGTTCATTGCTCATAATCGGGCGATTATACCCAGTCAGCCCCATTACAGCCACCTTCTGGCGGGTAGCTGAAATGTAAATTCTGTAATCTGTTGGTCAAATATTGACCTGTGGCAGTATTCAGCACACTAAACAGATCTAGCCTTATTGTATTAGCCGGAATTATGTCTTCGGCTAATATCAAGGGAGGGATCAATAATGACCGCAAGTAAATGCAAAGCTGAACTGATGGCAAAAATGACCGCAGCCCGGGCAGCGTTGCAGTGCTACTCAGAGTTGCGTCGGGCCAAAGGGTATATGTCCGTTAACGAAGGGCTGCAGTTACGAGAAACATTGCTGGCATTGTGCAATGACTTCCGTGACGAATGGCCTGCTATTCGGGATGATTTGCCTGGTAGCGAAATTACTGATTTTCATCGGGCTATAGAAGCAGTGGCGTCGGCATCATTATGCTTATTATCGGGTGGGCACGATTGCCCCTCGTACATAACGGTTGATGCCCGTAAATTACAGGCATGTATTGATGATCTCGATAAGTGCCTGAATCACCTTTGTTCACATGCTGAAGACGGGGTGACATAATAATATGCGGCGCGCTTCGGGAAAGAAGCGCGCCAGCTCGGCTTTTCGCGGGTCAACTGAGGGGAATCATCACAATACGCCGGAACGCCGGGCGCTGTGACAGGCGTTGATACCAGTTACGCAAATGTGGCCATTCAGGCCAGGTGATATCCAGGTTCAGTAACCCATAAACGATGGGAGCTGGGGCGATGTCAGCAATACCGAACTCTTCGCCAGATAGCCACTCAGACTGTGCCAGAGCCTGATCCAGCATTGTCAGTAACTTTTCACACTCCTTGCGGCTTTGTTCAATACTTTGTTCGTCGCGTTGCTCGGGAGGGGTTCTTACCAGGCCAAGGTAAACTCCGCGAAAGGCGTAGGGAAGTGTGCTGGCAGCCCAGTCCATCCACTTTTCGCCCTGCGCGCGTTTTGCGGGATTTTCCGTCCACAGGCTTTGTTGGCCGTACTGCGCGGCCAGATAACGCACAATGACGTTGGATTCCCACAAGGTAATACCTGTCGTGTCATCCTGCAGGCAAGGGATAAGTGCATTGGGGTTCATGGCCAGATATTCCGGGTCATGGGTTTTCCCAAACTGACCACCTGCCGGAATATTTTCATACTCCAGACCGAGTTCTTCCAGGCACCATAGAACTTTCTTCACATTGGTTGAGTTGTTTCTGCCCCAGACTTTTATCACCATCTTCTCCCAACTAGTAAATGGATTTGTCAGTATGCGCGCTGGTGCGTAATTTACCAACATGTTGTTTATTAATTAGTAACAATGAAAAGCAGGTTCCCAGGTTATCGCATAAACTTAAAAAACTTTACCAAATCAAGGTTTCTTTAACACAAGCAGCGCGTTAGGTTACTGGTTATCTTCTTTTAGGCAGGTCGCAAGGCGCTGTTGTTTTGGAATGGATACTCAGGTGGCAAAGTTATGAATAAACGTGGTTTATCCTCCTCGTTTCGTGCCTGGTGCGCGGGAACAACACTTCTTTTACTCGTTTCTCCCCAGGTTTTTGCAGAGCCAGCCGCACCTGCGGCACCGGCCATCGATGCAAAAGCCTGGATACTGATGGACTATGCCAGTGGTAAAGTCCTGGCGGAAGGCAATGCTGATGAAAAACTTGACCCCGCCAGCCTGACTAAACTGATGACCAGTTATGTCGTCGGCCAGGCGCTGAAAGCGGGTAAAATTCGTCTCACAGATATGGTGACAGTGGGAAACGATGCCTGGGCGACCGGCAATCCGGCGTTGCGTGGCTCGTCAGTAATGTTTTTAAAGCCCCGGGATCGTGTGTCTGTTGATGATCTCAATAAAGGGATCATTATTCAGTCAGGTAATGATGCCTGTATTGCAATGGCTGACTATATCGCTGGCAGCCAGGATGCTTTCGTTAACCTGATGAACGGTTATGCAAAACGGTTGCACCTGACCAATACCACCTTTAAAACAGTACACGGCCTGGATGCGCCGGGGCAGTTTACTACTGCGCGTGATATGGCGTTATTAGGCCAGGCGCTGGTACGTGATGTGCCCAATGAGTATGCCATTAATAAAGAAAAAGAGTTTACCTTCAATAATATTCGCCAGCCTAACCGTAACCGGCTGTTGTGGAACACAAACCTGAATGTGGATGGCATGAAAACCGGCACTACTGCAGGGGACGGGTATAACCTGGTTGCCTCTGCAACCCAGGGGGATATGCGCCTTATCTCGGTCGTTCTCGGGGCGAAAACAGACCGTATTCGGTTTAATGAATCGGAAAAATTGCTGACCTGGGGTTTTCGTTTCTTTGAGACAGTAACTCCCATCAGCCCTGACCGGCCCTTTGTGACTCAGCGTGTCTGGTATGGCGACAAGTCTGAAGTCAACCTGGGGGCGGGTGACACCGGAGCCATTACCATCCCGCGTGGGCAAATGAAAAATCTGCGTGCCTCTTACACACTTAATTCCCCTGAACTGACTGCACCATTGAAAAAAGGCGAAGTCGTCGGAACCATTAATTTTCAACTGAATGGGCAAACTATTGAACAGCGCCCGTTGGTGGTGATGGAAGCGGTGGAAAAGGGCGGATTCTTCAGCCGGATATGGGATTACATCCAGTTCAAATTCCACCAGTGGTTTGGTGGCTGGTTCTCCTGATAACCAGGTAGCAGTATTACTTCTCAGGCCCGGTTTTGCCGGGCCTGGTCATTCTTCACAGATAACAGTTATTGCTCTGGCGAGTACTGCTTCCTGAACCCCGGCCAAAAGCGGTTTGTCTGTTACCAGTGAATCAAACGCACTGAGTTCACCCATAAATGCACCACGGACTACACCAAATTTACTGTGGTCTGCGACCAGAATATGGCGGCTTGCTGCTTTCATTGCCCAATGTTTTACAGGCAATTCATTGATATTAAAGCAAGTTACTCCTTTCTGAGGGTCAACGCCGGCAGCGGAGAAAAATGCCAGGTCCGGGCGCAAATGATCCAGCGTCTCCTGAAAGGTAATAGGCGTAAAGACTGCATTCTCATGGTGGAACTCCCCGCCGCACAGGATAACCTGGCACATGGGTTTTTCTTGCAGGCTCAGAAAGGTGTTTAGGGAATAGCAAATGCCGGTAAATGGCAGGTCATCAGCAATAGCGTTAATAATCCAGGGTGTCGTGGTGCCACAGTCAAAAAAGACTGTATGATGCGGCTTAACCAGCTTTGCTGCCAGGCGGCCAATGAATTGTTTCTCTTTGACCAGACGGTGCTTTTGTACACTGAGTAAATAATTACTGGCATTGGCGGCATGTGCTTCTATCACCAGGTAGCCACCTAATAATGTTACTGGGGCATCGGTGGTATTAATATCACGGCGGATGGTCATTTCAGATACACCCAACAACCGTGCAGCATCTTTTAAATGGAGTTTGTCGCTGCGCTTAATTGCCAGAAGGAGTTGTTGGACTCGTTCGTCGTGTCGTGTTTCCATAGTGCTCTCATTAAAAAACCCGGCGGTCAGTACCGGGTTAATGATTGCATCTTAGCGTCATGTGTGTGGTTAGTCACGCACCCAGCCTTTATTGATAAGCGCTGAGAAACACACCCGATAAAGGCGCTGAACAATACGGAAAAGTTTAATGCCAGGACCGGGCCAGAGAATTTGGCTGCTAAGACAGGCAAGTAACCCCACCAGAAAACCACCCACCATATCCAGCGGCCAGTGGATGCCAAGGTACACGCGTGACCAGGCGATAGCGCAGCCCAGAATCAGCATGAATATGCCAGACCACACTCTGTGCCAGAACAGGAATGCGATGGCGAAGGTGAAAATAACAGTTCCATGGTCGCTGGGGAACGAATCATCTGCACTGTGGTGTAGCCACTGATAACCAATGCCTTCAGCAAACGGTCGGGGGTGTGGGAAAGCAAGACTCAGGGCCCAGGAAACGACCAGGCTAACAGCCATCGCCATTGCCAGTTTGATAACCAGATGCCGCTGGGTCGAAATCTGCTGACGCGGGCCCCATAACCACAATGCCACCGCCAGTAAAGGCACAATTGAGATCATATCCCGCGCAATAAACACAGCAAGGCGAATCAGCCAGCCCGGAGACGCGGGTGTCGCGTTGATAAGCAAAAATAGTGTGGTATTAATTGTTTCCATTATCTCTCTCTTCTAAACCACGCAATTCCCTGGGAAAACCCAAAGTAGCCGGCAACCTGTACCAGCCAGACCCACCAGCCAGCCCACAGGTTATGGCTGAAAAAGTGTGCGCCGCGCATCACCTGCCCATAACCCATTGCCAACCCCAACAGAACGCCACAGAGCAAAGCAAACCAGGCCAGACGTGGCTTTTCCGGATAAAACCAAAAGAAAAAAGCCATTGCCATAAAACCACTGGATGCATGCCCGCCAGGAAAACAACGCCCCGGACCACTCAGTGCTGGTACACTGCTTAACAAGGGGTACTCCGCAGCATGACCACCAAAGGCCAGCAAATCCCAGGGGCAGGAGTGGTGGCTGGTTGCTTTCAAAATACCAACAGCCGCAGCACCAAGGCCCATCAGAACCGCAACGACAACCATGCGAGGGTTCTTCTGCCACGCCCCTTTCACCAGAAAATAAGCACCTGCTGCTATAACCAGATACTTCAGCAACCGATGGTTTATTCTGTCCAGCCAGACATTATCTTTCCATGGAAAATGGTGAGTGACAGGGTTGAACCAGTAATGTGTCAGTGAGTAATCCAGCACCTCATTGCGTGAAAACCAAAAAAATACAACCCCCAACGCAGTCAGGGCAATAAGCTGATAACCATAGAAATGTAGTGGCAGGAGGTAAAGAGGGTTTGTCCTGGTTTGTACTTGGGTGTGGTGATTTTTGTACTGTGACATGGCTTACCAAATGTACTGATTAATCAGCCTGTAATGCTAGACTGTTGTGCTTAAAAAAACCTTAAATAAAACTGACACAAAACTGTTTTTTTTTATTCACTACAATTTGTCTGGTGCTTTCGTATCAATTCCTTAAAATCGGCGCGAACATTCATCGACAGCAATCAGGAAAATAATGGGTAACAAACGTAAATCATTCAGCTACATGGTTATTTTCCCGCTTAGCCTGGTGCTGTATGAGTTTTCAACTTATATCGGAAACGACATGATCCAGCCGGGGATGCTGGCAGTCGTGGCTCAATTCCGGGCTGATGTTTCCTGGGTGTCTGGCTCCATGACGGCTTACCTGGCGGGCGGGATGGTTTTGCAGTGGTTGCTTGGCCCGTTATCTGACCGGCGTGGGCGGCGTCCGGTGATGTTGCTGGGCGCCTTGTGGTTTATTCTCACATGCCTGGCAACATTGCTGGTACACGATATAGTAACGTTCACTGTGTTGCGTTTTATGCAAGGTGTTGGTCTGTGCTTTATTGGGGCTGTTGGGTATGCTGCGATACAAGAATCTTTTGATGAAGTGCGTTGTATAAAAATTACTGCGCTGATGGCAAATGTTGCGCTGATTGCACCTCTGCTTGGTCCGCTGGCCGGTGCAGCCTGGGTCGCGGTTGCTCCCTGGGAATGGATGTTTGTGTTATTTGCGGTTCTGGCACTGGTGGCTTTTATTGGGTTGTGGCGCACTATGCCAGAAACTGCCACCCGTATTGGTGAACCGCTTTCTCTGCCTGTACTGGTAAAAGATTACGCGCAGGTGTTGCGCAATGGGCGTTTTGTCGCCGGTGCTCTGGGTATTGGATTTGTCTCGCTGCCGCTCCTGGCGTGGATAGCGCAATCTCCGGTGATGATTATTGAAGAACAGGGGTTGTCGTCTCTGGATTATGGGTTGCTGCAGGTGCCTGTTTTTGGCTCGCTGATTGCGGGCAACCTGGTGCTGGCAAAACTCACGGCACGCCATGCGGTACGTAAACTAATTTGGCTGGGTGGCTGGCCAATTACGCTGGGGTTGCTGCTGGCCGCACTGGCAACCTGGTCTGACCCACATGCCTGGATGTGGATGACGGCTGGGCTGAGCCTGTATGCTTTTGGTATAGGTCTGGCTAATGCTGGTCTGGTGCGCTTAACACTCTTCTCCAGCGATATGAGTAAAGGTACGGTATCTGCTGCAATGGGAATGCTGCAGATGTTGATTTTTATTGTAGGGATTGAATTCAGTAAACATGTTGAGTTGGCGGGGGGAATAGGCGCTTTTTCTGCGGTAAACCTGGCCTGTGGTTTCATCTGGGCTGCCCTGACTACCTGGTTTTTGTGGGATAAAACCGCAGGCAGTAAGCAACAGCCCTGAAAATACGTTCCGGGTTTTAGTCAGAACGGGTAGTTGCTGGCCGGGGTTTTGCTACAGCGCGGGCAACCAGCGCGGCAACAATCATCAGCGCCAGCACAACCACCATTGCATGGCGCAAGCCATAGTGCTCCCCAAGGTAACCGAGCATTGGAGGGCCGACCAGAAAGGCAATATAGCCTGTTGCGGCCACTACGCTTACCCGGGCAGGTGCGTTAGGGCCGGTGTCGCTTGCCGCTGAGATGGTGAGCGGAAAACCCAGTGATGCACCAGCGCCCCATAACAGAACAGCACAGCCTGCCAGAAACGGGTTATCGACAAACACAATGATGCCAATTCCCAGCGCACCCAACAATGCGCTGGTGCGTACCACTGCAACCCGGTCATAACGGTCAATAAACCAGCCACCCGTAAACCGGCCCAGCGTCATTCCCAGTGTGAACCCGGTATAGATAAGTGTGCCGGATGTTTGGGAAAATCCATGGCCATCTACCATCAGTAAAGATAACCAGTCGGTAGCGGAGCCTTCCGCCAGTGCCATCGCCAGAATTACAACACCAATAAGAAGCAACTGAACATCACGCCAGAAGGGGATATGTGCAGGTTTGTTGTCTTGTTCTCCTTTGGCGGGGCTGCCACTGTTATGTGGTGGGATGGCTCGCACCGCAAGCACCAGTGGAACCAGTGTGGACAAACCGGCAATAAACAAGTGCAAACTCACCGGTAGTTTTAACGCCGACAAGCCAATACCCGCTCCAGCCCCGACCAGGGTACCGAAGCTGTAACACCCGTGCATCATCGGTAACAGGTTTTTTCCCCGTAACCGTTCAACAATGGCACCTTCAACATTCACTGCCACCTCGGAAGCGCCTAACCCGGCCCCCAAACTGGCAAGCCCCAGAGAAAACAACCAGGGCAGGCCCGGCGACAGCGCCCCGGACATCAGCACAACACCGGTAACCACTAATGACATGGCAAAACGAATCACGTTGCGGGTACCAAATCGATTGACCAGCCAGCCTGAACTCAGAATGCCGCTCATCGAGCCAATTGAAAGCCCAAACAGCACGATTCCCATTTCACCAATAGAAACTTGCAAGTCATCGCGAATAGCCGGTGTACGTGAAGCCCAGGAGGCCATCAACAGGCCGGGGAGAAAAAATAACGCAAACAAAGCCCATGTGCGTTGGCGCAAGGCATGAGAAGAGGGTAACGAGGAAAGCATAAAATCCCTGTAGCTTAATTCCGGTAATGCACAGTAACAATTGCGCAGAGGGTTGTACATAAGTACAGCAAGAGGGTACCGCAACACTGATGTGTGAGCCTGAAAAATCCCCGGGTACAGTCCGGTTGTGCCGGGGATTTTTCTTTATCACTTCAACGGCGTTTTTTTCTTCCCTGAACTGCTTTAAACCGTGGGTTGCTCTTACAAATGACGTAAATACGGCCCTTGCGTTTAACCAACTGGCAATCGGGATGGCGTAGTTTGGCCGAACGTAATGAGTTCAGTACCTGCATTATTGTTTGTCCTTCGGGTTAAAAAATCGTCCAAAGCGCTGGTTGAAACGGGCAGCGCTTCCCTCATTGGTAAAAGTTTTCTGCTTGCCGGTATAGTAGGGATGCGAAGCTGAAGAGACATCGACGGTGACATAGGGATAAGTCATGCCGTCAATCTCTATTTCACGGTCTGTCGCAATGGTTGAACCTACTTTTATATAGTGGTTCGCGCTGGTGTCATGGAAGACTACAGTGCGGTATTGTGGGTGAAGTCCGGGTTTCATATAGCCTCATTATTGGTATATAATGTTATAACATAACATCATCATACGAGCTATGCCGGAAAAGTGCAAGCTGCCTCCTGTGTGTAAACATGCTGAACGAGCAGATGTCATGGGCAGGCATACTTCAGTTGAGCCAGTATATATATAAGTAAAGGTGTGAATTCAGAATGAATAGATGGGATGAACGCTATAGCCAGAATGGTTACGCTTATGGAACTGAACCGAATCAATTCTTAGTGGAGCAGGTCAATGCGCTTAACCTGGCAGCACCACTGAATATTCTCAGCCTTGGTGAAGGTGAGGGGCGAAATGCTGTGTACCTTGCTACTTTAGGCCATCATGTACATGCTGTTGATGGTTCTTCAGTGGGCATGGCTAAAGCTCATAAACTGGCCGAACAGAACCGTGTTTCGTTACAAACTCAGGTGGCTGATCTGACTCATTATACTATTAACAGCCCTTGTGATGCGGTGATAATGATTTTTTGCCACTTACCTTCAGATGTACGCCACGCCATTCATCAGAAAATTATGGATGCCCTGGTACCGGGTGGTGTTTTGATTTACCAGGCATACTCAACCCGCCAGCTTAATTACCAAACTGGAGGCCCACGGGAAGCTGATTTATTGGTAAATCTTGATGAGCTCGAACAGTGTTTTAGTAATATGAATGTTTTACATGGTTGTATGAGCGAGAAAGAAATTTATGAAGGTAAATACCATACAGGTCTGGCGGCGGTAACGGAGTTTGTGGCAAGAAAACCGTTTGAGTAGCTGTTTGTTGATAACTGGATTCGGCCTGTTGCCCTGGACTACAGCGCCTGGCATTAGCTCTGCTCAAAACGGTATTGATTGTATTCCTCTGTATTTACCAACATCTATACAAGATGTGATGTATAACCTGTTGATTTTGTGTTGAATAAATTTCAGGCAATAAAAAACCCATCAATCTTGAACCAAAATGGCGTGATTGATGGGCTCCACAAATTTGGGGACATCAAAGAAAAGCAGTGGCACTAATTCAGACTTCATGCCCCCAGAAAAGTTCTCCTTTGACCTAAAAAAAATTTATTTTTTTCTGTGGTCACCATCACATCCCTGGCCAGATAACAATAATTAGTGTCCCGGCGAGAGTTAACAACACGTTAGCGATGGCATAAGTGCCAGCATAACCCAGCGCGGGGATGTTACTGCGGGAAGCATCACTGATAATTTCCATTGCTGGTGCGCAGGTGCGTGCACCCATAATGGCGCCAAACAACAATGCACGGTTCATACGCAGTACATAGGCGCCAAACAGAAAGGAAATTAATACCGGTACCAGGCTTACAACAACCCCGGAGGCCAGCATTTGCCCGCCAATTGCCCCCAGGTTGTGACCAATGCCACCACCGGCACTCAAACCGACGCCAGCCATAAACACCATCAGGCCAAACTCTTTCACCATATTGAGTGCGCCCTGGGGAATGTAACCAAAGGTGGGGTGGTTGGCGCGCAGGAACCCGAGCATAATGCCGGCGAACAACAGCCCGGCGGCATTACCAATACCAAAACTGAATGAGCTGAACTGAAAGGTAATCATCCCGATCATCAGACCAATAATAAAAAATGCGCAAAAAGCCAGCAGGTCGGTAATTTGGCTGTGAATGGAGATAAAGCCGATACGCTCTGCCACGGTTTTAACACGGCGTGCATCACCACTTACCTGCAACACGTCGCCTTTGTTAAGGACGATATTATCGTCAATTGGCATTTCTATTTGGCTGCGGATAACGCGGTTAAGGAAACACCCATGGTCAGTGAGCTTAAGTTGCGCCAGGCGGCGGCCAACGGCATTGTGGTTTTTTACTACTATCTCTTCGGTGACAATACGCATGTCGAGCAAATCGCGATCGAACACCTCTTTCCCATTACGAAAACTGGGGTCAAGACGCGCATGGGCATCCGGGTACCCCACCAGGGCGATTTCATCACCCATCTGCAATACTGCATCGCCATCGGGGTTTGCCAGAATCCCATTACGGCGGATGCGCTCAATATAGCAGCCTGTCTGGCGGTAAATACCGAGTTCCCGCAGGTTTTTCCCATCGGCCCAGGCGACCAGTTCCGGCCCAACACGGTAAGCACGAATAACGGGTAAGTAGACTTTGCGGTTGGAATCGGTATCCAGACCACGCTCACGCGCAATTTGCTGGGCGCTGGTTTGCAAATCCTGGTGTTGCAGTTTTGGCATATACCGGGCAGCAACAATCAGGCTGACAAGGCCTATCAGGTATGTCAACGCATAACCCAGACTCAGGTGATCAAGTGCGCTGACCAGTTCCGGGTGGTTCATTCCGGAATGCCGGAGTGTATCGCCAGCACCCACCAGAACCGGCGTGGAAGTCATGGAGCCTGCCAGCATACCGGCTGTCAGGCCAATATCCCATCCGAAGAGCCGGCCCATACCCAGTGCCAGTAATAATGCACTGCCCACCATGACCAGTGCCAGCATGAGATAATTTTTACCATCACGGAAGAAAATGGAGAAAAAGTTGGGGCCCGCTTCCACGCCAACGCAAAAAATGAACAACATGAAGCCCAAATTAAGTGCGTCTGTATTTATTGTGAAATGTTGTTGGCCTAATAATAAAGAAACAACCAGAACACCAATAGAATTACCCAGTTGGATTGCACCAAGACGCAATTTACCTAAACACAGGCCAAGGGTGAGTACGACAAATAATAACAGGATGTAATTCCCGTTTAACAAATCTGCGACGTTTATGTTCACGGAAGCTAACTTCTTCTTTACTTGTAACTCGTTGAAAAAAATGATTGTTTTACACGCGTATTTCGCATAAAAATAACACTGTCGCTGGCATAAACTTCAATGCTATATCGTCTGCAAAAAGTACGATGGGCGCTAGTGTAATCGTTATGAGTATCAACAGCCAGTAAGAAAAACGTGGTAAATAGCTTCTTTGTAATATCTGGAATAATTCGCATTACCTGTAATGTGGTGTGAAAGGACGTTTCGCATGGGGAGTATGTGAAATGGGCTGGTTGGTATACACAAAAATAAACAGTGTGAAAGTGAGTGGGTAATACAGGTTTTGATAAGGACATTGGTAAATGTCTGCACCCATTTGGGGTGCTCAACGTAATGGAAAAGCAAAGGAGGACGACTTTGTTATTCAAACGTTCATGGGAAGGCGGTTTATTCTGTTTTATCCTGTTCATTCTGGCATTTGTGATCCACAACCTCTTTTTAACTGACTCGGCACCAGCCAGTGGGAAGATGGATCCTGGAATGTTGTGTTTCATTATTTCCGGTGTGCTGGGCAGTTTGTGTTCACGCCGTGCGCGCTTCCTTGCACCTGTGGTTGGGGCATTAGTGGCTGTACCTGTTTGCCTGTTGTTAATCAATTTCTGGGAACAAGATGATGCGGGTCTGGTTCAGGAACTGGCCTGGCTGTCAGGCGCGGTATTTTGGAATGCGTTGGGTGCTCTGTGTGTGCTGTTCACCATTTCGCTTGTCTGGAGGCAGGATGTCAAAAAACGCCGGGTATAAAGTCTGTGGTCGCAGGTAAGCCGGAAACTGTTTCCGGTCGCAGATGAAAAGCAATTAATTGCTTTTTTTGATTCCGGTTTAAATAACCGGCAAGCACTCCAGCGCTGTTCACCTGTTTACCATCAATTTGTCACCGGGTCCGCAGACCCGGTGTTTGTTTTGTGTTTTTCTAGCTTGCAGGTGAAAGAACAGGGTGTTGCTCAACCCAGGCGGCAAAGTCAGTAAAGCCACCAATGTGTTGTTTATCGACAAAAATCTGCGGCACTGTGTCAACGGGTTTCCCGGCAGCTTGTTGCAGGTCTGCTTTCGTAATACCTTCCGCGTGAATATCTACATAGCGAAACTCAAAATCGCTATGTGAGTCACTGAGTTCTTCGGCCAGTGCTTTGGCACGCACACAGTACGGGCACCCGGGGCGTCCAAAAATTACAGTAATCACAGTTGCTCCTTAGCTGAAGTTGTCTTGCAGGTTATTTTGCGCACCAGCGCTGGTTGGGGGAAGCAGAGTTTGCCTGTTGCTTTAATAACTGAAAACGATGAAAGCGTTCACCGTATCCCCGTATCCCCTTATCCTTTAATTGTAGTCGTGGGTTATTGCATGATGTCAGTTACTGGCCGGAAACGGTTTAAGGCTATAATGATGAGCCAACCACACAAGGAGACTGACAATGCGTTCACTGGGAGCATTACCTAAGTCTGTATTGCTGCTGGAAACCCTTGGTATTGCACTACTGTGTGTCGCCTGGCTGGTTGCCCATGGAGTGATATCAGTAACCGCCTTTCTTGCCACGGACATGGCTGTGATTTTGCTTATATTTAGCGGTATTGTACTGATGTTGCCTGCTGCAATTGTGTTACTTGGCCAGATGGGGAAGAATTTGGCGCCGTTATTATTTAACGGGGCTGACACACCAGCAGCAGGTGACAAAAAAGCGGCCAAAAAGGCTAAGGATAAGAATAATGACGCCAACCATTGATTTACTGTGTACACATCGTTCAATTCGCCATTTCATTGATAAACCTGTCAGTGATGAACAACGGGCTGCTCTGTTTGCTGCAGCGCGCAGCACATCCACGTCCAGTTTTTTACAATGCAGTTCTATTATTCGGGTGACTGACCCGGAATTACGGGAACAACTGGTCACATTAAGTGGTGGTCAGGCGCATGTCGCCAGTGCTGCCGAATTCTGGGTGTTCTGCGCGGATTTTAACCGTCATTTGCAAATTTGCCCTGGCGCTCAGTTAGGGTATGCAGAGCAATTATTGCTCGGTGCTGTGGATACTGCCATGATGGGCCAGAACACCATGGTTGCGGCTGAATCCCTTGGCCTGGGTGGTGTTTACATTGGCGGGATCCGCAATAATATTGAAGCGGTAACCCGTTTGTTGAAGTTACCGAAATATGTATTGCCACTGTTCGGGTTATGCCTGGGCTGGCCGGCTGAGAGCCCGGAAGTAAAACCCCGGCTGCCGGAAAGTTTACTGGTACATGAAAACCAGTACCAGCCAGTGGATGCCGCCGAACTGGCGAAATATGATGCAACACTTGCGGATTATTACCTCAACCGCACGACAAATAAGCGCAAAGACACCTGGAGCGATCATATACGTCGCACAATTGTCAAAGAAAGCCGCCCCTTTATCCTGGATTTTCTGCATAAGCAAGGCTGGGCAACCCGCTAATTTTCTCTCTGCTTTCCCCCTTACAGGGGGAAACGGGTGGTGGTACTATACGCGGGTTTTAAGGCTGGTCAGTCTCTTGCAGAGGTGCAGGGTGAAAATTGCCATTCTTTCCCGTGATGGAACACTTTATTCTTGTAAACGTTTAAAGCAGGCGGCGCTCAATCGTGGGCATTTTGTCGATATTATCGATCCGTTGTCCTGCTATATGAATATCAACCCCGCCAGTTCGTCTGTGCATTATAAAGGGCGGCAATTACCGCATTATGATGCCGTCATTCCACGTATTGGCTCAGCAATTACTTTTTATGGCACGGCAGTATTGCGCCAGTTCGAAATGCTGGGTAGCTATCCTCTTAATGAATCGGTCGCAATAACCCGCGCCCGGGATAAACTACGTTCCATGCAGTTGCTTGCCCGACAAGGCATTGACTTACCAATGACCGGAATCGCGCACTCACCAGACGACACTCACGATCTTATCGAAATGGTGGGGGGCGCACCACTGGTGGTGAAACTTGTTGAGGGTACTCAGGGCATTGGTGTGGTTCTTGCTGAAACACGCCAGGCAGCTGAAAGCGTGATAGACGCGTTCCGCGGACTGAATGCCCATATTTTGGTGCAGGAGTTTATTAAAGAAGCGCAGGGGCGGGATGTTCGTTGTCTGGTGGTTGGCGGGCGTGTTGTTGCCGCCATTGAGCGTCAGGCAAAAGACGGAGATTTCCGTTCTAATTTGCACCGGGGTGGCACAGCGGTTGTCGCCAGCATTACGCCACAGGAACGCGAAGTGGCGATTCGTGCAGCTTCTACCATGGGGTTGGATGTCGCCGGGGTTGATATTTTACGCGCCACTCGTGGGCCGCTGGTAATGGAGGTGAATGCCTCTCCAGGGCTTGAAGGCATCGAAAAAACAACTGGCATCGATATTGCTGCACAAATTATCAGCTGGGTGGAAAACCAGGCACGGCCCGGTTTCTGTCTCAAAATGGGCGGTTAAGTGTGCTGTGGTTATCTGATCGTGGTACAGGCCGCTATTTTTGCGTAAGCTATGGCGTCGATTTTCTATTGAAGAGGTTATACCCGTATGGATTCACTCGTCGTCCCTACCCTGGACACGCTACGCCACTGGCTTGATGACGCTGGCGTAAGCTTTTTCGAGTGTGATTCCTGCCAGGCATTGCATCTCCCCCATATGCAGGAGTTCGCTGGTGTGTTTGATGCCAAGCTGGATCTGGTTGATAGCGTGCTGGTTTTTTCCGCCCTGGCTGAGGTCAAACCTTCCGCTCTTTTGGCACTGGCAGGGGATATTTCGGCAGTCAATGCCAGTTCACTTACCGTGAAAGCGTTCCTGGATGTACAGGATGACAACCTGCCACGTCTGGTGGTCTGTCAGGCTTTTCCCGTTGCGATAGGTATTAGCCGGGAGCAGTTTACGCATTTTTTGCGCCAGAGTGAGGAACAGATCTCGATGGTGATTCTGGAAGCCAGCGCCCAACAGATGCTGTGGAATGGGGATGAAGATGATGCTTCCCGCCGCCCGGTGTCGAGCCATCTGCTACACTGATTTCCCCGCCTGAGGCGCAGTGAGCAACCTGTGTACTGCGCCTGTTGCTTTTTGCTCTTGTTTCTGTGGCTTTATTGCTGAGGGCCAGTATCCTGGTTACTCACTCCAGTCACTTATCCTGCTAATTTCTCCTGGTAAGCATCTGGTGCCTTGAACACACTCTGCTGTGAGTAGCGCAATTGTGTTGTTTATACCCGCCTGGTTTTTTACATACATAAAGAAACGATGAATATTTCTGTGCTTTGGTGCTTATTTCCTGATTGATGCCTAAAAAATTGAAAAAAGGCGCTTTTTAATTTCCTCCCACCATCTAAATCCTGGCTACATTTACACTGCGTCATGACTTGTTACTTGACTGGCGCATGTGAGAGGTTTTTTTACGTCAACATGACAAAGTATGCATGAATATTGCATCAGGTAAATGGCCTGATTTACTCGACGCCATGCAGGGCGCGAGTTTACCCTTTATTCAGAAGGAATAAGATATGTCCCGCCAAAGTAAAAAATGGTTGTCTGGTTTGGTGGCTGGCGTTCTGATGGCTGCTTCTGCCTCAACGCTGGCCGCGGATGGAAAGACGCTGCATGTGTATAACTGGTCGGATTATATTGGGCCGGATACCGTAGCCAACTTCACCAAAGAAACCGGTATTAAAGTCGTTTACGACGTTTTTGATTCAAACGAAGTGCTTGAAGGTAAGCTGATGGCAGGCAGTACCGGGTTTGACCTGGTGGTTCCCTCAGCAAGCTTTCTGGAACGCCAGTTGATGGCTGGTGTGTTTCAGCCCCTGGATAAAAGCAAACTCCCGAACTGGAAAAACCTTGATCCGGCGTTGTTAAAGCTGGTCGCCAAACATGATCCCGGTAACAAATACGCTGTACCTTATATGTGGGCGACCACCGGGATTGGCTACAACGTAGATAAAGTTAAAGCGGTACTGGGCAAAGATGCGCCAGTTAATAGCTGGGATCTGGTGCTGAAACCAGAAAACCTCGAAAAATTAAAAAGTTGTGGTGTTTCTTTCCTGGATGCACCAGAAGAAATTTTTGCAACAGTGCTGAATTATCTTGGCAAAGATCCGAACAGCTCTAATGCATCTGACTACAGTGGTGCAGCAACTGACTTGTTACTGAAATTGCGTCCAAGTATCCGCTATTTCCACTCTTCTCAATACATCAATGACTTAGCAAATGGCGATATTTGTGTGGCGATTGGCTGGGCAGGGGATGTCTGGCAGGCTGCTAACCGGGCGAAAGAAGCGAAAAACGGCGTGCATATCTCATACTCAATTCCGAAAGAAGGTGCTCTGGCGTTTTTTGACGTCTTCGCGATGCCCGCTGATGCGAAAAATAAGGATGAAGCTTACCAGTTCCTTAATTACCTGATGCGCCCGGATGTGGTGGCCGATATCAGCAACCATATCTATTACGCTAACGCCAACAAAGCTGCAACGCCGTTGGTGAAGGCTGAAGTGCGTAATAACCCAGGTATTTACCCGCCGCCAGATGTTATGGCAAAACTGTTTACCCTTAAGGTTCAGGACCCCAAATTGGATCGTGTAAGAACACGAGCCTGGACTAAAGTTAAAACTGGTAAATAAGTCAGTAAGTTAATATAACGAGGCATTGCACCTTTTTAGTGCGCAACAGGGTGCAATTGCCTCAAAAAGATGCAAGCTGTGTTATGCATCGCGAACCAGTAAATTGTACGCCTGTTGGCGTATAAGTATGAGATTTGCCGGAGAGCACAATCAGTGAACGATGTCATTCCCCGCCCACAAGCGAAGAGTAGTAAGGCGTTAACGCCATTACTGGAAATTCGGAATCTGACAAAATCCTTCGATGGCCAGCACGCTGTCGATGATGTCAGTTTGACTATCTACAAAGGTGAAATTTTTGCACTGCTTGGGGCTTCAGGCTGTGGGAAATCCACGCTGCTGCGTATGCTGGCTGGGTTTGAGCAACCAACAGCCGGGCAAATTATGCTTGATGGTGTCGACCTGGCCCATGTGCCCCCTTACCAGCGCCCTATTAATATGATGTTCCAGTCTTATGCTCTGTTCCCGCATATGACGGTGGAGCAGAACATTGCGTTTGGCCTCAAACAGGACAAGTTACCCAGAGCGGAAATTACCAGCCGGGTGGAAGAGATGTTGAGCCTGGTGCACATGCAGGAGTTCGCCAAACGTAAACCACACCAGTTATCCGGTGGGCAGCGTCAGCGTGTTGCGCTGGCACGGAGCCTGGCGAAACGCCCTAAATTATTATTGCTCGATGAACCAATGGGGGCCTTGGATAAAAAACTGCGTGACCGTATGCAACTGGAGGTGGTGGATATTCTGGAACGTGTTGGCGTGACCTGTGTGATGGTAACCCACGACCAGGAAGAAGCGATGACTATGGCCGGTCGTATTGCCATTATGAACCGTGGCAAGTTTGTTCAAATTGGCGAACCAGAAGAGATTTATGAACACCCGACCACAAGATATAGCGCGGAATTTATTGGTTCTGTGAATGTATTTGAGGGCATCCTGAAAGAAAGCCAGGAAGACGGCCTGGTTATCGATTCTCCAGGGTTGCGCCATCCGTTGAAAGTGGACCCGGATGCTTCTGTTGTAGAAGGCGTGCCCGTCTGGGTGGCTCTGCGCCCGGAAAAAATTACCTTGTGTGAAGACCCGCCAGCGGAGGGTTTTAACTTTGCGGTAGGGGAAGTCGCGCACATTGCTTACCTGGGGGACCTCTCTATTTACCATGTGCGTTTAAGCAGTGGGCAGATGATTAGTGCCCAGCTACAAAATGAGCACAGGTACCGGAAAGGAATGCCTACCTGGGGCGATGAAGTAAAGCTTTGCTGGGATGCGGATAGCTGTGTCGTCTTGACCGTTTAGGAGTTGTACTATGAGTAGCTATACTGAGCCCACATCAACATCCTCGGGTCGCTCCCAAACACCCCCCGGTCCATTACGCCGCTGGTTAGGAAGGGTGCAAATGTCCCATGGACGCAAACTGGTTATTGCCTTACCTTATCTGTGGCTGTGCCTGTTGTTCATGTTGCCATTTTTAATTGTTTTCAAAATAAGTCTTGCCGATATGGCTCGCGCCATACCGCCTTATACTGACCTGGTCAGTTGGGCAGACCAGCAGCTTTCGGTATCGATTAATCTTGGTAACTTCCTGCAGTTAACTGATGATCCACTGTATTACGAAGCCTATCTGCAATCGTTACAGGTTGCGGCGGTTTCAACAATCTGCTGCTTACTGTTGGGTTACCCGCTCGCCTGGGCCGTGGCACACAGCAAAACGTCTACCCGTAATATTTTGCTGTTGTTGGTCATCTTACCTTCCTGGACATCATTTCTTATTCGTGTTTATGCATGGATGGGAATTTTGAAAGAAAACGGGGTATTGAATAACGTGCTGTTGTGGTTGGGGGTGATTGACCACCCGCTGACTATTTTGCACACCAACCTTGCGGTGTATATCGGAATTGTTTATGCCTATTTGCCCTTTATGGTGCTGCCTGTTTATACCGCGCTGACGCGAATGGATTACTCCCTGGTTGAGGCTTCACTGGATCTTGGCGCAAAACCGTTGAAAACCTTTTTCAGCGTGGTGGTTCCGCTGACCAAAGGCGGCATTATTGCCGGTTCCATGCTGGTGTTTATTCCGGCTGTTGGGGAGTTTGTTATCCCTGAACTTCTGGGTGGCCCGGACAGCATTATGATTGGCCGTGTCCTGTGGCAGGAGTTTTTCAATAACCGCGACTGGCCTGTTGCTTCTGCTGTCGCGATTACAATGCTGGTGGTATTGATAGTCCCCATTATGTGGTTCCACAAATATCAGAACAAAGGCATGGGAGGACATTAATGAATACGTTACCTGTCGTACGTTCTCCATGGCGTATTTTTATCCTGGTCGTCGGGTTTACCTTCCTGTATGCCCCGATGCTGATGCTGGTCATTTACTCATTTAACAGTTCGCAACTCGTGACTGTCTGGGCAGGCTGGTCCACGAAATGGTATGGCGAAGTGTTTCGTGACACTGCCATGATGAATGCCGTTGGGTTGAGTTTGTCCATTGCTGCGTTATCCGCCACAATGGCCGTCGTGTTGGGAACGATTGCCGCTGTGGTGATGGTGCGTTTTGGTCGTTTTCGTGGCTCAAATGGCTTTGCGTTTATGCTCACCGCACCACTGGTCATGCCGGATGTGATTACCGGGTTGTCACTACTGTTGCTGTTTGTGGCAATGGGTAGTTCACTGGGCTGGCCGGGCGAACGTGGCATGATGACCATCTGGCTGGCACATGTAACATTCTGTACCGCATATGTCTCAGTGGTGATAAGTTCGCGTTTGCGTGAACTGGATCAGTCCATTGAAGAAGCGGCCATGGACCTGGGAGCCACGCCACTCAAAGTCTTCTTTGTGATAACTGTCCCCATGATTTCACCCGCCATCATTTCTGGCTGGTTGCTGGCCTTCACGCTGTCACTGGATGATCTGGTGATTGCCAGCTTTGTTTCCGGGCCTGGTGCTACCACACTGCCGATGCTGGTGTTCTCCAGTGTTCGTATGGGAGTTAACCCGGAAATCAATGCTCTGGCATCAATTATTCTCGGTGTTGTGGGGGTTATTGGCCTGATTGCATGGTGGTTTATGGCAAGGGCTGAAAAACAACGTATGCGTGATATCCAGCGTGCAAGGCAGCACTGAAAGACCTAAAATCAGTGGGATAGAGGCGTGCTGTTACAACAGCATGTACTGACAAGGGAACGAGGTTGTGGATATTTTGAGCAAATACCCCGCTGGTCAGGCAAAACTGAATGTGCCCACACTGGTTTATATTGCCGCGATTGGCATTATCACCACCCGGTGTCTGGATGTCCTGATGCTGTTTAACACACTGGGTGTCCAGGGAAGTATTGATTTCATACAGCGCAGCGTCCAGACCTGGGCGCTGACGCTGATTTTCTTTGCCAGCCTGGTCTTGCTCTTTATTGAAATACGCTGCGCTTTCGTTATCTTGCGTGGGCGCAATTGGGGGCGCTGGGTTTTTTTGGCAACTCAGATAATCTCTTCTGTGTATTTGTGGTGCGCCTCACTGGGGTGGGGATACCCTGAGTTATTCAGCATTCCAGGTGAAAGCAAAAGTGCCATTCTGCATGGGTTGTTTATGCAAAAACTACCCGATTTGTTGGTTCTGGCACTGCTGTTTGTGCCGCTGCGTAGCCGGCGTTTTTTTCGGGTTCACTAAGCAGCAGGTAGCCTCATGACGTGGTAGAATCCCGTTCCGCTTTTTTCCAGGGTTTTTTTATGCAGTGCGAACTCTATGCTGAAGGGCATTGCCACTCCTGCCAGTGGCTGATGCTTCCGCTTGCTCAACAACTTGAAAAGAAAATGGCGCATTTGCGCGCGCTGCTCACTGCTATGCCGGTTGGTCAGTGGTGTCAGCCGGTCAGTGGTGCTGAGCAGGCGTTTCGCAATAAAGCCAAAATGGTGGTGAGTGGCAGCGTTGAACGCCCCATTCTTGGGGTTCGTAACCGTGATGGCAGTGTGGCTGACCTGGCGGATTGTCCGCTGTACCCGGCTACTTTTGCCGGGGTTTTTGCGGTTATTAAACCGTTTATTGCCCGGGTTGGCCTCACGCCCTATAACGTTGAACGGCAACGAGGCGAGCTGAAATATGTGCTACTGACACAAAGCCAGCATGATGGCAGCCTGATGCTGCGTTTCGTGTTGCGCTCTGCGGCTAAAATTGCCCGCCTGAAACAGGAACTGCCCTGGCTGCAGGAACAGGTCCCCCAGTTACGTGTGATTACAGCTAACATTCAGCCGGTACATATGGCCATTATGGAAGGGGAAGAAGAAATTCTGTTAACCCCGGAAACCGCTTTGCGTGAAGTCTTTAATGGAGTGCCATTGTGGATCCGCCCGCAAAGTTTTTTCCAGACTAACCCACAGGTTGCCAGTGCATTGTATGCCACCGCCCGTGACTGGGTGCGCGGCTTACCTGTACAACATATGTGGGACTTGTTTTGTGGTGTGGGTGGGTTTGGTCTGCACTGCGCTACGCCACAAATGCACCTGACCGGAATAGAAATCGCCCCGGAAGCAATAGCCTGTGCACAGCAGTCAGCACAAGAATTGGGACTCAAGTACGTCGATTTCCGGGCGCTGGATTCTACCGCCTGGGCCACAGGACAGCAGGCGGTACCGGATCTTGTGCTGGTTAACCCCCCAAGGCGCGGAATTGGCCCTGAACTGTGCCGTTTTTTAACTGATATGGCTCCGGGTTTTATTGTCTATTCCAGTTGTAACGCGGTCACCATGGCCGAAGATATTCGCCGCCTTGCTGGCTACAGTATTGAACAGGTTCAGTTATTTGATATGTTCCCGCATACAGCACATTATGAAGTTCTGGCATTGCTACGCCGCTGAAGGTCTGTGCGGGAAATAAAAAACCGCTGCACATAAGTAACAGCGGTTTTTCTTGTGCTGCTACCGGTTTATTGCGGGAACCATTTATTACTGATTTTTTGGTAAGTCCCGTCTGCTTTTATGGCGTCCAGTGCTGTATTCAGTTGTTGCAGCAGAGCCGTGTTTTGCGGGCGAACGGCAATACCTAAGCCGGTGCCAAAATATTGTGGATCAGTGACATGCTGGCCTACTGTTGCCAGTTCCGGGTTTGATTTCAGCCACTCATTTACCACCGCTGTATCACCAAAGACACCATCCAGGCGGCCATTTTTCAGGTCAATGATGGCATTCTGGTAACTGTCATAAGCCACGGTTTTAATCTCAGGGTGTTTTTCCTGCAGATATTTCTGGTGAGTAGTCCCGTTTTCCATGCCAATCCGTTTGCCTTTTAAGTCTGCAAAGCTGGTGAACTGGCCTTTTTTGGCAATCACTACAGCAGAGTTAGCGTAATACGGCTGGGTAAATGTGACTTGTTTACTGCGTTCCGGCGTGATGTCCATGCCGGAGATAACCGCATCAAACTTACGGAACTTAAGTGACGGGATAAGGCTGTCGAATGCCTGGTTGGTAAAGGTGCAGTCTGCCGCCATTTTTTGGCATAAAGCGTTGGCCAGGTCGATATCAAAACCAACAATATGGTTATTGGCATCTAAGGATTCAAAAGGAGGGTAGGTGGCAGAAAGCCCAAAGTTAATTTTTTCTGCTGCGCTAACCTGGAAAGCACTGGCCATCATGGCAACCAATAACCATTTTTTCATTGTGTGTTGCTCCTGTCTGTCATTGTTTTTTTATGTTCGTGATAGCGGGAGTATTATCCATAATGAATTTATATGCAATTAAAATGTATAATTAGTTATTTTTATGGGTAAGAAAAAGGCGACTCTGAGCCGCCTTTTTCTCTGACTGAAAATATCCAAAACTTAATTACGGCGTTCGAAAGCCAGCGCGCGGCGTTCGATTACACGCATCAGTAATGTAAGAATACCATTTACTATCAAATAGATGACTCCGGCTGCACCAAACACCATGACATCATAGGTGCGGCCATACAACAGTTGGCCATAGCCCATTACTTCCATCAGTGTGATGGTATAAGCAAGTGAAGTGCTTTTGAATACCAGAACCACTTCGTTGGAATACGAAGACAAGGCGCGTTTGAAGGCGAATGGCAACAGAATTGCCAACTGGTCTTTACGGCTCATACCCAGTGACTGGCAGGATTGCCACTGCCCGGCAGGGATTGCGCGAATTGCACCATAAAATAGCTGCGTGGTGTAGGCCGCACTGTTAAGTGACAATGCCAGCATGGCGCATAGCCACGGCTCGGACAGTAAATGCCATAACACCGGGTAGTTTTGCAGTGAAGGAAACTGGCCTGGTCCGTAGTAGATAAGAAAGATCTGCACCAGCAAAGGTGTACCGGTAAACAACGTGATATAGCCACGTACCAGCAGTGACGCAATCGGCGTTTTCAGCGTTAAAATAACCGTGAAAACCAGCGACAGAGCGAGAGCCAGAATAATTGAAGCAGCAGTCAGAGTCAGACTGGTGTGCAGGCCTTTTAATAACTCAGGTAAATAAGCAAGCATTATTCCGGCCTCCGCTCAAAACGTGTCGCGCGCAGGTCAATACGCTTGAGAACATACTGGCTTATCAGTGTGATGACCAGGTAGATAGCGGCCGCAATAATGTACCAGGTGAAAGGCTCCTGAGTGCGCGTGGCAATACTACGGGTTTGCAACATCAGGTCGTTAACACTTATCAGTGAAACTAAAGCCGTGTCTTTAAGCAGAACCAGCCACTGGTTGCCTAAACCGGGAAGGGCATGGCGCCACATTTGCGGCATTACAATGCGGAAAAAGATGGCCGCTTTGCTCAGCCCCAGCGCCTGGCCCGATTCACGCTGGCCTTCTGGCACGGCTTTCAGTGCGCCACGTAACGTTTGTGAGGCGTAAGCCGCATACAACAACGACAGGGCAATGACCCCACACAGGAACGGGCTGACATCAAAGTTCTCAATCTGCACCTGAATATGGAGTTGGGTTAATCCAAGCGGCAGGGTAAAACCATCTGAGAGCGTCAGTAACAGTTGGGAAGCGCCGAAATAGACAAACAACACCACCAGAATTTCCGGCAGGCCACGCAACAAAGTGACTAATCCGGACGCCAGCCACGAAACAGCACGCAGGCGTGATGACTCAAGCACTGCAAACAGCATCGCCAGAGCAAGGCCAACAACCAGTGCACAAACGGCAAGGCCGACGGTCATCCCGGCGGCGCTTGCTAAAGGAAACATTTCGTTCATTCAGTTGATTACTTCTGGAACCATTTGTTGTAGATGGCGGTGTATGTTCCGTCAGCTTTTACTTTGTCCAGCGCGGCGTTGAATTTCTGTTGCAACTCGGTATTACCCATACGAACAGCAATTCCCAGGCCTGTGCCAAAGTAGTCTTTATCTGTCACTTTATCGCCCACCGCTGCAAGTTTCGGGTCTGCTTTCAGCCATTCGGTGACGACTGCAGTATCACCGAATACTGCGTCAATCCGGCCATTTTGTAGATCCAGTTTAGCGTTCTGGTAGCTGTCGTAAGGTACAACCGTGATTTCCGGATGTTTATCCAAAATAAATTTCTGATGCGTGGTACCGTTCTGCACACCCACTTTTTTGCCTTTCAGTTCAGCAATTGTGGTGTATTTACCTTTCTGGCCAACAAACAGTGCAGAGTTGTCGTAATAAGGTTTGGTGAACAGCACCTGTTTTTCACGTTCAGGAGTAATATCCATCCCGGCCATCACTGCATCAAAACGGCGGAATTTCAGGCTGGGGATCAGGCTGTCAAATGCCTGGTTGGTAAATGTACAGGTTGCATCAATTTGTTTGCACAATGCATTAGCCAGATCAACATCGAAACCAACGATTTTGTTGCTGGCATCCATAGACTCAAACGGAGGGTAGGAGGCTTCTGTTGCAAAACGGATTGTCTGTGCTGCAGTTGCAGAAAGGCTCAGGCTGGCAAGCAGCGTGGCAATAATTACTTTTTTCATTGTCATTTCCCAAACAACATCAGTGAGAGAGATACTGTTTAAACGCATCGGTTTGCGGCTCGCTAAAGCAGGACGCATCGCCTTGTTCAACAATGTGGCCATTTTCCATATACACAACACGGCTGGCCGTTTTACGTGCGACTTCCACTTCGTGGGTCACGATGACCTGAGTGATCCCCGTTTCTGAAAGCTCACGAATAATACTGACTATCTGCGCTGTAATTTCCGGGTCTAGCGCGGCAGTCGGTTCGTCAAACAACAAAACCTGTGGTTCCATCATGAGTGCCCTGGCAATGGCAACGCGCTGTTGCTGACCACCAGATAAATGTAATGGATAGCGGTCACTGTACGGGGTAAGGCGCAAGCGGTTAAGAAGCTTTTCCGCTCTGACGCGGGCTTCATCTTTACTCAGGCCTAACACCCGGCAGGGGGCTTCAATTAAGTTGTGCATCACAGACAGATGCGGCCACAAATTATATTGCTGAAACACCATACCCACATTCTGGCGTAACAGGCGAATTGCCATGTCACTGGGAGTCCTGGTGAAATTAAACTGGTTGCCTGCAATGTTCAGCGTCCCGGAACGTGGCATTTCCAGCAGGTTAAGTACCCGCAGCAGTGAACTTTTGCCTGCACCACTCGGGCCAAGCAGCACCAGCGTTTCGCCCTGAGGGCAATCCAGGGTGATATCGAACAGCGCCTGATGCGCGCCGTAGAAGCAATTAATGCTGTTTAGTTGAATACTCATGCGAAGCAGTCGAATAGCTATTGAGGCCGCAAATAGTAACGTTCACAGAATACTTATGCAATATTTATGGGTTAAAACTTAAATTCAACTGGGTAGTCTGGATAAATGTAGCATAAGATAGCGGGGTCAGGGGGAGGTGAGTATAAATGTCGGTCATTTAACAAAATGCCAGACTATTTATACGGTTTACTTTTCCTGACCCGCAGAGATTGGCCGCCGGCTACAGTTAGTGGCGTTCAAGTGACTGGCGAAGAGTTCCTGCGACCGCCGTGCTGGACGGAGTCAGGTAACGAACGTCATCCACTACCCAGCACTGGCCTTCACGCACCATCAGCACTTCGTCTTTACCTTCGTTTGTTCCTTGCTTAATAGTTACACGCAGTGGGATGTTTTGCGCATCACTATTGGGAATGGTTGAAGCGCTGGCAACACTTGCGCTGTCCGGGGCAGGAGTAAAACTGGAGAATTTAAGCGTACTGTTCTGCTGCTGTACCCGTTGCCACAGATTGTCGCTCAGGTAAGGGCGTAACCCGGCAATATCAGTTGCACTATGGTGATTTGCCCGATAATCGTAAAATTGCTGTGCGACGCTGTCCGGGCCGCCATCTGCACATGGACCCACGCGAGTGCTGGTATCCTTAATGGCTGGGGTCACAGTGGTACAGGCGCTGAGAACCAGCGTACTGGCGAGAGAGATACCGGCCAATGTTTTACGCATTATTATTTCCTTATGTATTTTGAAAACGGATGTGAACAAATATAACTCTTACAGAGAATAGCTTGTTCCGTGTTATTCGGTTGGTGCAGTTGTGCTAAGAGCGTAAGATAGTTGTCCTTAACAGGATGTTTTTCCCCGGTATTCACTCCTTTTGGGGAAACAAAAGTGAACAATGGCAGGAATGATGCAGTCATGATGAAGGCATTTATTTATTTTTCGCTGGCGCTGTTACTGGTGAGTTGCCGTGGCAATAATGACATTGAAGACCGGGGTTCCTACGAGGTTAATACCAGCCAGCATGCTTATGCTGCTTTCCCCCGTGTGCACATACTGGTGATTCATTACACCGCTGGTGATTTCGATACATCCCTGAGCACACTGGTTGGCAATAATGTCAGTGCTCACTATTTAATTGCGCAAGAACAACCCAAGCCGGGTGATAAACCGTTGGTGTGGCAACTGGTTCCTGAAAGTGATATTGCGTGGCATGCCGGGGTCAGTTACTGGCGCGGTACTACCCGGTTAAATGATGTTTCTGTTGGGATTGAGCTGGAGAATGCCGGGTGGGTGCGGGAACATGGCGTGAAACGTTTTGCCCCTTTTCCTGTTATGCAGATTAATGCCTTAATCCCTCTGGCGCGCGATATTATTCAGCGCTATCACATCAAGCCGCAAAATGTAGTGGCCCACGCAGATATCGCACCGCAACGTAAACAAGACCCCGGCCCGTTATTTCCATGGGAAATGCTGGCACACGAAGGCATTGGCGCCTGGCCCGACACGGCACGGGTTACGGTCTATCTTGCCGGGCGCCCCGCCTGGCAGCCTGTCCCCATGCCCGAAATGCTGGCGTTGCTTTCACGCTATGGTTATGAAGTGACGCCCGGGATGAGCGATGCAGAACAACACCGGGTAGTGGCTGCTTTCCAGATGCATTTTCGCCCGGCAAAGTATGATGGCAACCCAGATGCCCAGACCGAAGCAATTGCCCGCGCATTACTGGAAAAATACCCGCATCACTAATGGCTTTTGTATAAGCACGGGCGAGAAATGATACGCCCGGCCGCGCCATAAAACCAAAGCGCGCAATCCATAAAAGCTGCGCGCCAGTTGGTTAATGAGAGAATAGCAAAAAACGTTAACGCAACCGCCCATGGTCTTTTAGCCATTCAGCAGTCAGGTGGATGCCTTCATCAAGAGAAATAACCGGCTGGTAGCCCAGTTCTGTTGCCGCCCGCTGTGTATCTAGTGTGAAATCAAAATTGAGTTTGGATACGCCGTAGTGAGTCAACGCAGGTTCACGCGACGCTTTATTGCCAAAACGTTCCATACCGCGGGCAAACATATCCAGCATGGGGTAAGGCACTGAACGAATTCGGCACTTTATACCCAGTTCATCAATCAGGCGTTGCACGATTAACCGTAATGGGCGAGCTTCCTGATTAGTAATATTGTACGCCCGCCCGGATGGCAGTTTGTCACAGGCTTCACTGCTTGCCAGCCACATGGCATGCACCGCGTTTTCCTGGTAGGTCATATCCACCACAGCATCGCCGCCGCGCGGCAGCAAAATACTGCCATAGTGGCGCATCATTTGTACCAGCCGGGGGAAAAACACTGTGTCATGGGGCCCGAACAGGCTTTGTGGGCGTAAAACCGTAAAGCGGGTTTGCGGGTTGGACTGCGCAAGGTGATGAATGACATCTTCGGCCGCCGCTTTACTACGGGCAAACTCGTTGGCATAACGCACCGGGCGAAAATCTTCATGTACGTTATGGTGGTGGTGGTAATCGAAATAGAGTGAAGGTGAGGAGATATGGACAAAATTCCGCACGCCCCAGGCTACAGCCCATTCACCCAGGCGACGGGTCGCCCGGACATTCGCCAGATCAAAAGCATCCTGGGTGCCCCATGGGGAGGTAAAACTGGAGCAATGCCACAGGGTATCGACCCCTGCAAGCATCGCTTTTGCCTGCGAAGAGACGAGGTCTGTCAGGTTGGCATGGATAAATTCTGCACCCAGTTTTTCCAGCAGTTGCCCCATGGCTGCGTTGGTTCCTGTGGCACGTACACTGACACCTTTGTGGCGCAGGTATTCCACCGCATTTCTGCCCAGGCCACTGGTTGCACCTGTGATCAGTACCTTCATGTAAACTCAGCTTTCTGTTGAAATGACGTGCGCATTTTTCCGTGAAAAGCGCACACATGCAATGGGCTGGTGGTAAGAAAACAGGTTAATCCGAGGTTTTTTTACCAGATTGTTCGGCCAACTGAATGACTCGTCTGACCATGCCACGAAAAATAAACAAATGTGCGGGGATCATCACCAACCAGTAGAGTAACCCTGAGAAGCCATGAGGATGCCACCAGGCGCGAATATCCACTTCCCGGTAATCGCCTTTATCCCGCAGGGTAAAACACAGACGACCCAGTCCTGGTGCTTTCATGCCAAATAATAAACTTAACTGTTTCTCCGGGTCTGCTATCAGCACTTTCCAGCTATCCACCTTATCGCCTTTTTGCAACCAAAGCCTGCCAGGGCGGCCTTTGGGTAAGGGGTGGCCCAGTAACCGGTCAATCAGGGCGCGTGTCGCCCACAGTGGGCCACCAAAGAAAAAGCCTTCTTTCCCTCCTACCTGGTTTATCACCTGCCATAAAGAGGTTGCTGAAGCGGTAGTGCTCTGGGTGTGGCCTGCCTGTTTGGGAAAATAGCCGTATTCAGGTTGCCAGCGGGCATGGGCGTATTCATCAAACCCCCAGTCACTGGGATGTGCAAGGTGTTGTTCTTCTTCCAGCGTCTTACGCACGGCATCATCAAAAGTGGTGAGCTTTCGCGGGAACAGTTGTTGCAACTGGCTGGCATCCGGGAGCAGGTCATGAGCTATTCCCTGAATCAGTGCCTGAGCAGTCGCAGGGGGCACTGACGTTATCAGGTGCAAAAACCACACGGAGATCCAGCGTACCGGAAGAGGGATGGCAACCAGTGGGCGGTGAACACCACTGATAGCCATAAAACGGTGAAATTGCTCCTGGTAAGAGAGCACTTCCGGGCCTGCGGCTTCGAAAACCTGGTGTCCATCGGGGGAATAAAACGCAAGCCGCACCAGGTAATAAAGTAAGTCATTGAGGGCGATGGGGCTGGTGCGTGAACGCACCCAGCGTGGCGGGGTCAGTAGCGGGAGGTTGTAAACCATATCGCGCATGACTTCGAACGCTGCAGAGCCGGCACCGACAATAATCCCTGCCCGCAACTCGGTGAGCGGAACGCCAGCTTCACCCAGAATTTGTGCAGTCTGGTAACGGGCAAGCATATGGCCAGAGCGGGTATCTGGCTCCCGGGGTTGTAATGCGCTGACAAAAATCAGGTGCCTGACCGGGTATTGTTTCAGTTCATCACGCAGGTGGCGGGCGCAACGGGCCTCTCGCTGAATAAAGTCCGCACCATCGCCCATGCAGTGAACCAGGTAGTAGACGATATCACATTGGTGCAGCAGTGGTTTCAGGCTACCGTTTTTGAGGAGATCAACCTGGTGGCATTGTACATTTTCCCAATGCTGGTCTTCCAGCCAGCTAACATTGCGGGCCGCAGCAATAACCTGGTGCCCTTCGGCCACCAGCCGCGGAACCAGGCGCTGTCCAATATAACCGCTGGCTCCGAGCACCAGAATACGCAATGTAGTTTGTTCCATCAGTTGTTGAAAAACGCACGCCAGTTTTCAACAACGTTTTGTAACGCCTCACGGTCAACATCAGGGTGTGTGACAATGCGGGTTACCGGTGCTGCATTAAGCAAGATTTGTTTGTGGGAGAAGTATTCACTCAGTGCCTGAACTTTATCCTGGGGTACGCGTACAAACAGCATATTAGTATCCTGGCGAGTGACATCCGCACCACATTCACGCAACTGCTGTGCCAGCCAGGCGGCGTTATCGTGGTCATCCTGCAAACGTGTCACATTGTTTTTGAGTGCGTATAGCCCGGCTGCAGCAAGGATCCCTGCCTGGCGCATACCTCCGCCGCACATTTTTCGCCAGCGTAATGCGCGTGAGATATAAGATTTGCTACCTATCAGGAGCGAGCCTGCGGGTGCGCCAAGGCCTTTTGACAGGCAAATAGTCAGCGAGTCGCAATATTGGGTGAGTTCATGCAGTTCACACTGGCTGGCGACGGCGGCATTGAAAATACGCGCACCATCAATATGCAGGGCAAGCCCTCGTTCACGGCTAAAGGACCAGGCGCTGGCGAGATAATCTACGGGCAGCACTTTGCCATTGTGGGTATTTTCCAGACTGAGCAGGCGGGTGCGGGCAAAATGCACATCGTCAGGTTTGATTTTCGCCGCTACTTTATCCAGTGGTAATGTACCATCGGGCGCGGCATCAATTGGTTGAGGCTGAATACTGCCCAATACAGCGGCCCCACCGGCTTCGTATAAGTAATTATGGGCACCCTGGCCCACAATATACTCTTCTCCGCGTTCACAGTGACTGAGTAACGCGACCAGGTTTGCCTGCGTACCTGTTGGCAAAAACAGTGCAGCTTCTTTGTTGCACAATTGTGCCGCATAATCCTGCAGCGCATTGACTGTTGGGTCATCACCATAGACGTCGTCCCCAACCGGGGCGTTCATCATGGCTTCGCGCATAGCAAAACTGGGGCGGGTTACGGTGTCGCTGCGTAAATCAATCACGAGGCTTCCTTTGTTTTTGCGAAGAGAAGCCTCTGTTTTACCGGAACCGCCCTGTTTGCGCTACTACTAAACAACCATGCAACACTCGCTTTTCCCACGAGTAGCCAGCGAGTCAGGCCAGTTCCAGGTCACTTTGTGGCTGACAGGCACAAGCCAGCACATAACCTTCGGCAATCTCTTGCTCTGTCAGGGTTGCCGTGCTGCTGACCTGGTATTTGCCTTTGGTAATGCGTGTCTTACAACAACCACAGACACCCGCCCGGCAGGCACTGTTCACCGCAACCTGATTTTGTTCCAGTACTTCCAGCAAACTCAGGCCAACAGGAGCCTGGAAGTTTCTGAGTGGAGAGTGGGTTGTAAAAGTTAGCTTGCCTCCGCCAGGCTGTTTAATGGGAGGAATAAAGAAAGCCTCTTTGTGTACTTCTGTGGCTCCGGCTTCCCGGGCCAGGGATTCGACCAGCGTCATGAAGGGGGCAGGGCCGCAGGTCATCACGGTACGGCCAGCAATATTGGGCACGCTGTTAATCAGCGTAGCGGTAACGCGCCCACTCAGCATGCCTTCTTGTGTTCCCTGTTCTGCCACCAGTGTTACCGGGACGGTTTGCCATTCGCCGGCAAAAATAATGTCCTGTTCGCTGCGCACACAGTAAATCACCTGAACATCGTCCTCCGGGCGTTTAGCCTGTAACCAACGGTACATCGACATAATCGGTGTGACGCCACAACCACCTGCAACCAGTAACCAACTGTGCGCAGATTTATCTGCACAGGTGAAATCCCCTTGTGCTTCTGACAGCCACAGTTCGTCACCAATGTGAACCTCGCGGGTCAGCCATTGTGACCCGGTGCCATTTTCAATACGGCGGATAGTCAGTGACAGAAACGGGCTGACTCCCGGTGTGGATGACAGGCTGTAGGCACGCACGGTGTCCGGGGTGTTACCAATACTCACCAGAGCATATTGCCCTGGCTTATAGGGGTAAAAATCATGGCAAATGAGTGCCAGCGTATACACATCTGGCGTCTCCTGAATAATATGATGTACCTGCATGCGGTGCGGGCAACGTGGATTGGGTATCGTCATCAGCCTTGCTCCTTATACCTTTATGCACCGAGTAACTGCTGCATATCCTGCTCAACGGAAGTGATTTGGCGCAGTCCAAATTTTTCGTTCAGGACAGAAAGCAGGTTGGGGGTGAGGAATGCAGGTGCTGTTGGGCCAGTGACAATATTGGTCACACCCAGCGATAGCAGTGTCAGAAGTATTACAATGGCTTTTTGTTCAAACCAGGATAGCACCAGGCTGAGTGGCAAGTCATTTACGCCACAGCCCAGTTTTTCAGCCAGAGTGACAGCCAGCATAATAGCGGAATAGGCATCGTTGCACTGGCCTGCGTCAATCAGGCGAGGCAGGCCTTCAAGCGTGCCAAAATCAAGTTTGTTGAACCGGTATTTTCCGCAAGCCAAAGTCAGCACCAGGCAATCATTTGGTACCTGGGTTGCGAAATCGGTAAAGTAGCTCCTCTCTCCACGGGCACCATCGCACCCGCCAACCAGGAAAACATGGCGCAACACGCCCCGGCTGACCATGTCAATTAATGTGTCTGCCGCTCCCAGTAATGTCTGGCGGCCAAAGCCGACAGTAATTAAGTGCTCAATTTCACTGTACGGGAAGCCCTGCATCTGTTGTGCCTGAGCAATTACTGGTGCGAAATCATCACCTTCCAGGTGTTTAACACCCGGCCAGCCAACGATACTGCGGGTCCAGATGCGGTCATCATAAGCTTCACGAGATGGATCAATGATGCAGTTGGATGTCATCACGATGGGGCCAGGAAAGCGGGCGAATTCACTTTGCTGGTTTTGCCAGCCACTGCCGTAGTTTCCCACCAGGTGGCTGTATTTACGCAGTTCCGGATACCCATGGGCTGGCAGCATTTCACCGTGGGTGTAAATATTGATGCCTGTGCCTTCTGTTTGTTGTAACAAATTCTGCAGGTCACGCAGGTCATGCCCGGAAATTAAAATACATTTACCGGCGACGGGTTTGACATTCACCTGAGTCGGAGTTGGGTGGCCGTATGCCGTGGTTTCACCGGCATCCAGCATTTGCATGATTGCAAAGTTCATCTGACCGATTTCCATCGCACACTCCAGCAGTGCAGACATATCACCAGGCCAGGTACCCAACCATGCCATAATTTTATGGTAACGGGCATAGATATCGTCGTTTTGCTGGCCCAGCACATGCGCATGCTCCATGTAAGCCGCTGCACCTTTAAGCCCGTACAGGCACAACAGACGCAGGCCGAGAATATCTTCACCAATCTCTGTTTTGTCGCGGTTGGGCGCAAACTGTGCAGCCTGGCGCTGCAGCTCGCCCAGGTCTTCGCTGACAAGGGTAATATCAGCCATTGGGTGGTTTACCACCAGATCTGGAGAGACAGCCATGCAGCGCTGGCGCAGGCTTTCCCTGCGCACAATAGTTTCACGAGCATAACCCACAATACGCGGTGAATCGAAGTTAACATTGGTGAGTGTGGCGAAAAATGCACGAGGAGCAAAACTGTCTGTGTCGTTATCGGTGATGCCTCTGGCACGGGCTTCTGTCGCCCATACTGAGAGTCCCTGCAGGCAGGCAATCAGCAGATCCTGCAGATCGGATGTTTGAGCTGTTTTCCCACAAACCCCTTGAGCCCATGCGCAACCGTTACCAGCTGGCGTCCGCATTGTTTGTTCACATTGCACACAAAACATAGTTGAACCCTTAAAGTTATATTTAAAATGCATGTTTAAGAGTAAAAGCAGAAGAGTGCAGAGAAAAGGTATTTTAAATGTAACTTTATCTTAGTTTGATTTACCGCAATTTTTGGCGGCATTGCTACCGCCAATAACCGGGTTAATGAGAAAAGAAAGCCATCAATACAGGGACTAACAGGCTTAGTACGAATCCGTGCACAATGGCGGGCGGCACAATCTCTATCCCGCCACTGCGTTGCAGTACTGGCAGTGTGAAATCCATGGAGGTAGCGCCACAAATACCCAGCGCGGTAGAACGGCTGTGGCGAATCAGGCCGGGAATAAGCATGATAGCAATCAATTCGCGGGCCAGATCATTGAAGAATGCGGCACTACCAATGACCGGCCCCCAGGACTCCGTCATCAAAATACCTGACAATGAATACCAGCCAAAACCGGAAGACATTGCCAGCCCGGCCTTTAGAGGCAGACCGAGTACAAATGCATTGATAACACCACCACACAATGAACTGGCTATCACTACGCCACTGACCATCATCCCACGGCGGTTCAGGACAATTTGCTTTAGTGTCATGCTGCTGTTACGTAACTGAATACCTATCAGAAACAGAAGAAATATTAAGGTGTACTCACTGGCTTGTGTGGCATGGCGTAGCAGGCTCAGTCCACTCATGCCCAGAACAAAACCGGCAACAACGACGCCGCAAAGCTTGAGTGATTCCAGCGCCATGGCAAGGCGTGATGGCAGTGCTTCTTGCTGATGTTGGTGGCGCCACGGGCGCAGCGATTCCAGTAGCCACAGTGCGCCAATATTCAGGGTGATAATGACAAAAACGCTCACGGCGGCATAATGGAATATCGCCACCAGGTTGCTACCCAGGTTATCCAAAAATGCCAGGCTTATCCCCATGAAAAACAGAATGATATAGACAATCCAGCTTAACATCCGGTTAATAAACTTTAGCGCAGAACGGCTCTTGAATGGTAACAGATACCCCAGAATGAGGGGCAGAAGAATAATAAGCAGTCCCGCGAGCATTTAAGACGACATCCATGAGAGAAGTAGTAAGAAACTTCACACTAGCGAAAAAAGGGCATTGAGTAAAGAATGATAAATAGTTGTTACAACAGTAATCTCAGCTGGCGTAAAAAAGCCCGGGTAAACCGGGCATGAAGGCAGAAAAAGCTAATAGTTGTATAATAAATAATCTCATTTATGGATGGCTACTGGCGTTTCTCTAATAAAGTCCGGTAAATAAGACCACCCAGAATACCGCCGATAATTGGCATTACCCAGAAGAGCCAAAGTTGCTGCAATGCCCAGCCACCCTGAAAAATAGCCACAGCAGTGCTACGGGCCGGGTTGACGGATGTATTAGTTACTGGAATGCTAATTAAATGAATAAGCGTTAATGCCAGGCCAATTGCAATAGGGGCAAAGCCCGCAGGTGCAAATTTATCTGTTGCACCATGAATAACTAACAGGAAACCGCAAGTCAGGACAATTTCAATAATAATCGCGGAGGTCATCGAATAATGGTCTGGTGAATGCTCACCATAACCATTTGAAGCAAAACCGCTGGCTGCTGCGTCAAAACCTGCTTTGCCACTGGCAACTAAATAAAGAATAGCAGCGGCAACAATGCCGCCAATAACCTGAGCGACAATATAGCCAATGACCTCTTTGGCAGGAAAGCGCCCTCCTGCCCACAAACCCAGCGTTACCGCAGGGTTGAAGTGGCCGCCAGAAATATGTCCAACAGCAAAAGCCATGGTTAACACTGTTAACCCAAATGCCAATGCCACCCCAACAAAACCAATGCCTAATTCTGGATAAGCTGCCGCAAAGATTGCACTACCACAACCGCCAAAGACCAACCAGAATGTTCCAAAAAATTCTGCTGCTAATTTTCTGGCCATATTCACCTCGTTAAAAAGACAGATAATTTTTGTGTTTAAGATACGAATATAAATTAAGAAAAAGCCATGCGTTACCATGTAAATAAAGGGTTGCGCATTAATAGGAATACCAATGTTCACCAGAAGCAGACTGGTGAGTTGATATATGACTTGTTCACTTTTTATAGATATTATCACGAACAAAAAAAGTGTAGATAACTTTTGTTAAGGTGGTGGAAAATTCTTACTTATGGGTTATTTCTGTATAATTGATTTATTACTGCTACAAGGGAAAAATGGGATACCCCATTATTTACCAGTTTTTATCCTGGTTGAGAGTTCAGGCATGTCTTCTGGTTTATTCCCCCGCTATACTGAGAAAACAATGCGTTGCGTTGTGCATCGCCAGAAGCAAACAGGAGTGGCTATGCTGCTTGAACGTGTCGAGATAGTCGGATTTCGGGGTATCAACCGTTTGTCGTTAACGCTTGAGCAAAATAATGTTCTGATTGGCGAGAATGCCTGGGGGAAATCCAGCCTGCTTGACGCACTGACTCTGTTATTGTCTCCGGGCCAGAAACTCTATCATTTTGTAAAAGATGATTTTTACTTTCCTCCTGGCGATGTCGCTGGCCGGGAGCATCACCTGCATATCATTCTTACTTTCCGTGAAACCGCACCCGGGCATTATCTTGGGCGGCGTTACCGGTGTCTGGAGCCACTCTGGACTGAAAGTGGGGATGAACACCGGCGTATTTTTTATCGTCTTGAGGGGGCTCTGGCAGATGATGACAGTGTCATTACATTACGTTCATTTCTGGATCAATATGGTCAACCGCTCAGTTTAGGTAACATCAATAACCTCGCTGAGCATGTTTGCCGCCTGAACCCGGTACTGCGTCTGCGAGATGCACGTTTTTTGCGGCGCCGGCGCGGTGAGAGGTTGGCGCAACCTGTAGAAACGGAAATGACCGCCCAGCAACTGGATCTGCTGGCAAAGGAATTGGTAAGGCGCCCACAGAACCTTACTAATAGTCAGCTCCGCCAGGGGCTTTCCGCCATGGTGCTGCTACTGGAACATTATTTTTCTGAACAGAGTAATGACAATGGACAATACCGCCTGATGCGTAAACGCTCTTATGATGAGCAACGCAGTTGGCGTTACCTGGATGTTATTAACCAACTGATTGACCGTCCCGGTGGACGCAATCATCGAATGATCCTGCTTGGCATGTTTGCCACGCTGTTGCAGGCGAAAGGCGCGGTTCAACTCCATCGGGATGCCCGGCCACTGTTGCTGGTGGAAGACCCGGAAACCCGTCTGCATCCCATTATGTTGTCGGTTGCCTGGCAGTTGCTCAATTTACTTCCCCTGCAACGTATCACTACTACCAATTCGGGGGAACTACTTTCACTGACTCCGGTAAGAGAAGTGTGTCGCCTGGTGCGTGAATCATCCCGTGTTTCGTCATGGCGTCTTGGGTCGGTAGGGTTAAATGCCGAGGACAGCCGCCGTATCGCCTTCCATATCCGGTTCAACCGTGCTTCTTCGTTATTCGCCCGTTGTTGGCTGCTGGTAGAGGGGGAAACCGAGGTATGGATGATGAACGAGCTGGCACGCCAGTGTGGTTACCATTTCGATGCAGAAGGGGTACGGGTTATTGAATTTGCGCAGTGTGGCCTGAAGCCCTTGATTCGTTTTGCCCGCCGTATGGGGATTGAGTGGCATGTGCTGGTAGATGGTGATGAGGCCGGGAAGAAATATGCAGCTACAGTGCGCAGTTTACTGGAGCATAACCGCGAGCTGGAGCGGGATCATCTGACGCCACTACCTGCACCGGATATGGAGCATTTTATGTACCGGGAAGGGTTTGATGATGTTTTTCATCGCGTTGCACAGTTGCCGGAAAATATCCCGATGAATGCCCGGCGCATTATTACGAAAGCGATTCATCGTTCTTCAAAACCCGATCTGGCAATTGAAATCGCGGCTGTTTCGGCACAAAGAGGGCTGGAGGCCATTCCGCCGTTATTCAAAAAGATGTTTTCACGGGTTATCTGGCTGGCCCGTGGGCGTGCCGATTGAAGACATCAGATTTTATTAGCCGGACTTGGGGTACATCACATAATCGGTATCAAGGGATGTTCCTTGCTGCCGATACTTTGTTTAAGGCCGATGAGTAAGTTGTGAACAAAATGGTTTGAATTTGGTGTGTGGGCCCCCATGTAGTCAGAATGGAGAACCGCAACACCGGGTGAGAAACCGCAAGTTTGGTTTAAAAATCAAGAAAAATGCCAGGCGAGGTGACTGGCATTTTGACAGAGGTATGTTCACAATGAGAATGAAACATTAAGTGACTGGTTCAGCTTCAACAGGAACGATAACACTTGCGTGGTTGCCTTTAGGGCCCTGATGTACATCGAACCTGACGACCTGCCCAGCCTTGAGAGTTCGGTAACCGTCCATCTGTATTGTAGAGTAGTGGGCGAAGATGTCCTCGCCGCCGCCTTCCGGGCAAATAAAACCGAACCCTTTGGCATTGTTGAACCATTTAACTGTACCCGTTTCCATGCTTCGACATCCTTTAGCTTTTTATTTAAGTAGAGATGGAACTGCCGGTAAGTGCACTGTTTTCTGGTTAAAACACCACCAATGCACGACAGTACAATTTAGATAAATCACGCACAGCGTCAAGAGATCTGGCTGCCGGAAACGTGAGAAATGCGCTAAAATTTGAAGCAGTTAACGCTATTTGCATAATTGTGAGCAAAGTCGCGAATGGCACTAATAGCTGATACTTATCTTGCATCTGAGTTAGATTCAGTATGTGTTTTATGAAACTCAAGGCTGGTTATTTTTTGCGGTCTGCTAACCTGAAATGATGAAGACTGGCGATGGGAAAGACGAACTCCTGGTTTGATTTTGAACAACTTGCGACAGATAAACTGGAAGATGCTTTAAAACCACCATCCATGTACAAGGTCATTCTGATGAATGATGATTATACGCCGATGGAATTTGTTATTGACGTGCTGCAAAAGTTCTTTTCTTATGATGTAGAACGCGCAACGCAACTGATGCTTACTGTTCACTATCGGGGAAAAGCTATCTGCGGTGTTTTCACTGCCGAAGTAGCGGAGACCAAGGTTTCAATGGTGAACAAATATGCAAGGGAGAACGAGCATCCGTTGCTTTGTACGCTGGAAAAAGCCTGATTAAGGCAATCTATTGAGGGGGGTGCCTATGCTCAACCAAGAACTGGAACTCAGTTTAAACATGGCTTTCGCCAGAGCGCGTGAGCACCGACATGAGTTTATGACTGTCGAGCATCTGTTACTGGCTCTGCTCAGCAATCCTTCAGCCCGCGAGGCGCTGGAAGCTTGCACAGTAGATCTGGCAACGCTGAGACAGGAACTTGAGTCCTTCATCGAACAAACCACACCGGTTCTGCCCGCGACAGAAGAAGAGCGTGATACACAGCCTACGCTGAGTTTTCAACGTGTGTTGCAACGGGCTGTTTTCCATGTTCAGTCTTCTGGCCGCAGTGAAGTTACTGGTGCGAATGTGCTGGTGGCAATTTTCAGCGAACAGGAGTCACAAGCGGCCTATTTGCTGCGTAAGCACGAAGTCAGCCGTCTGGATGTGGTGAATTTTATTTCACACGGCACGCGTAAAGACGAATCAGGAAGTGCACCTTCCGGTGGTGCAGAAAATCCAGTCAATGAAGAGCAGGCAGGCGGGGAGGATCGTATGGAAAACTTCACCACCAACTTAAATCAGCTTGCCCGTGTTGGCGGGATAGATCCGCTCATTGGCCGCGATAAAGAACTGGAACGGGCAATTCAGGTATTGTGCCGCCGCCGTAAGAACAACCCGCTACTGGTGGGGGAGTCTGGCGTGGGTAAAACAGCGATTGCTGAAGGTCTTGCCTGGCGTATTGTGAAAGGCGATGTACCGGAAGTGATGGCTGACTGCACTATTTACTCACTGGACATCGGTTCGCTGTTGGCGGGCACCAAATACCGTGGTGATTTTGAAAAACGGTTTAAATCACTGCTTAAACAGCTCGAACAGGATACCAACAGCATCCTGTTTATTGACGAAATTCATACCATCATTGGTGCCGGGGCGGCATCTGGTGGTCAGGTGGATGCTGCTAATCTGATTAAACCGTTGCTGTCGAGCGGCAAGATTCGGGTTATTGGCTCAACCACTTATCAGGAATTCAGTAACATTTTCGAAAAGGATCGTGCATTAGCGCGTCGTTTCCAGAAAATCGATATTACTGAACCGAGTGTGGAAGAAACTGTCCAGATACTCAACGGGCTGAAGAGCAAATACGAAGCCCACCATGATGTCCGTTACACAGCGAAAGCGGTACGTGCGGCGGTGGAACTGTCAGTTAAATATATCAATGATCGCCATTTGCCAGATAAAGCCATTGATGTCATTGATGAAGCTGGTGCGCGTAGCCGCCTGATGCCGGTTAGTCGCCGTAAGAAAACGGTTAATGTGAGTGATATTGAGTCTGTTGTTGCGCGCATTGCTCGTATTCCGGAAAAAACCGTTTCTGCCAGTGACCGTGATACGCTGAAAAACCTTGGCGATCGCCTGAAGATGCTGGTATTCGGCCAGGATAAAGCCATTGAGGCATTAACCGAAGCAATCAAAATGAGCCGTGCCGGGCTTGGTCATGAGCATAAGCCCGTGGGGTCGTTCTTGTTTGCTGGCCCTACCGGAGTCGGTAAAACGGAAGTCACTGTGCAACTGGCAAAAGCCATGGGCATTGAGTTACTGCGTTTCGATATGTCCGAATACATGGAACGCCATACGGTTAGTCGCCTGATTGGTGCACCTCCTGGGTATGTCGGTTTCGACCAGGGGGGATTACTGACTGATGCGGTTATTAAACATCCTCATGCGGTTGTGCTGCTTGATGAAATCGAAAAAGCGCATCCGGACGTGTTTAATCTGTTATTGCAGGTGATGGATAACGGGACGCTAACGGATAACAATGGCCGCAAAGCCGATTTCCGTAATGTAGTGCTGGTTATGACGACTAACGCCGGTGTCCGTGAAACGGAACGTAAATCCATCGGGCTTATTCAGCAGGATAACAGCACCGATGCTCAGGAAGAGATCAAGAAAGTGTTCACGCCGGAATTCCGTAACCGCCTTGATAACATTATCTGGTTCAATCACCTCTCCACTGATGTGATTCACCAGGTTGTTGAGAAATTCATTGTGGAATTGCAGGTTCAACTGGATGCGAAGGGTGTGTCACTGGAAGTGAGCCAGGATGCGCGTAACTGGCTGGCCGATAAAGGCTATGATCGTGCGATGGGGGCTCGTCCCATGTCACGAGTGATTCAGGATAACCTGAAAAAACCACTGGCGAATGAATTGCTGTTTGGTTCACTGGTGGATGGTGGACAGGTGACTGTGGAACTGGATACGGCGAAAGACAAGCTGACGTACGATTTCCAGAGCGCGCAAAAACACAAGCCTGAAGCAGCTCACTGACGGATGAGCCAACAGTGAGTTGTTGCGTTAAGTCGCTGTTAAAAGGCCAGGTATTTACCTGGCCTTTTTAATGAGGTTAAGACCTGGCGCAGTTTAGGTACACCAGATAATGATTTTCAGTACGCGGAAGGGGGAGGTTTTTACAGATAACCTCAATTGAGCGACAAGCTGCAAAATCTGGCGAACCGTAATCGCTGTACCAGAGATCTTTCATCAATATAAAAGCCAGCTCACTGGCCTTTATATTGTGCAAAATACACACCGCAGTTGCGATGATAAAAAATCACTTAACGACTACGGAAGACAATGCGGCCTTTGCTCAGGTCGTACGGGGTCAGTTCAACGGTAACTTTGTCACCTGTCAGAATGCGGATATAGTTTTTGCGCATTTTACCGGAGATGTGAGCAGTTACAACGTGACCGTTTTCCAGCTCAACGCGGAACATGGTATTCGGCAACGTTTCCAGAACGGTGCCCTGCATTTCGATATTGTCTTCTTTGGCCATCTAATCCTCGGGGTATCACTACCATAGTTTTGAACCGGCAAGATAATGCCGAAGTTCTCGTATCATGTAAAGATTTCGTGCTTATTGTTCCATTACGCCACTTTTTCACATGCCCGCCCAGGCCCAGCAAAGCTGTCCCCATCATCTGGCAAAAACACAAATGGAATACGCGCGGGGTACCTGAAAGGCAATTCCTCTACGGTGAAAAGGCGGTGCCGAAATCTGAGCGGCGATGATTATACCACCCTCAATAAAAATATGCGTAACACATTATTCAACCGGGGAAGGTTTCCAGCGAGGCCCGCTAAATATTACCTGAGGAACCCAGCATAAATGAGACAAAGGCTGTTTACGCAAGCGATCCAGTTCATCAAGATAAGTACGACGGGGTATTTCCACTGCACCAAGAGACTGGGTATGAGGGTTGATAACCTGGCAGTCTATTAATTCTCCGCCCTGGCGGGCGAAATAGTCGCAAAACACCAGTAGGGCAGTTTTAGAAGCATTTTCCTGGCGGCTGAACATGGATTCACCACAGAATAATCTTCCCTGTGTTACACCATAAATCCCGCCAACCAGTTGTTCTCCCTGCCATACTTCAATCGAATGAGCATGCCCCAGTTCATGCAGGCGTATCCAGGCACTTTTCACGTCAGGGGTAATCCATGTGCCTTCATCGCGGTCATCAGCACACCCAGTAATCACTTGCTCAAAACAATAATTCAGCGTAACGCGAAAAGGGGAACGCTGATGGAACCGCCGCATACTTTTACTGATATGAAATAGGGTAGGGTAGAGCACCGCCCGGGGATCCGGCGACCACCAGAGAATGGGATCCCCTGGCGAATACCAGGGGAAAATCCCGCGCTGGTAGGCCATCATCAACCGTGATGGGCTAAGATCCCCCCCTAATGCCAACAGGCCATTTGGCTCGCGCAACGCAGCCTCTGGCGAGGGGAAAGCAATAGAGTGACGTGAAAGTTGCACAAGGCGCATACAACCGGACTCCACACGACAAAAAGTTGCAAAGAAAAACACGCATATTCAATCTGCCTGGCGCTGGCTGCGGCAGAAGAGTGAATAAGGGCCTGTCATCGTCACTATGCGCGTACAAACAGAAATACGCACCAATGATTATCGGCTGATACAGCCAGAATCTTCACCGATAGTATGCAGATAGTGAACATTTACCGGTGATATTTCACCGCTGGCAAAACTGCGCATAGCGCCCCATTTGTTCCAGCAACTCTGCGTGAGTACCTTGCTCAATAATGCGCCCATTGTCCATCACAATTATTTTGTCAAAATTTGCGAGCCCGCTAAGACGATGAGTGACCATCAATACGGTTTTGCCCTGAGTAACACGATGAATCAAGTCGAGTATATGGTGTTCTGTCTGCGCATCAAGTCCTTCTGTTGGCTCATCGAGCAATAAAATGGAAGCATCATGCAACAGGGCGCGGGCGAGACCAATACGGCGTAATTCACCGCCGGAGAGTTGACGCCCACCTTCACCCAGCCACTGGTTAAGACCTTCACCTTCCAGTAACTTTTGCAAAGAAACCTGCTCCAGAACCGCACTGATTTGCTGGTCACTGGCTCCAGGTGATGCCAGCAGCAAATTATCGCGCAACGTGGCACTGAATAAATGAATACGCTGGGGAACAACACTCATGGATGCACGTAATGCCGATTCATCCAGGTGGCAGAGTTGTGTGTTACCAATATGGATTTCACCACTTTGTGGATCCCAGGCGCGTGTGAGAATTTGCAGCAAAGTAGATTTGCCGCAGCCGGTTTGCCCTAATAAAGCAATACGCTCCCCAGGGCTGATTTGCAGCGAAATATCAGTAAGGGCTTGCTGGTGCTGGCCCGGGTAACTGAAGCTCACCTGGTTAATCGACAGCTCACCCTGAGCGGGTTGTGTAGCACTGGCTGCGCTGAAGTTTACCACTGGCTGTTGTTCAGTAAGTTGCCCGATGCGCACGGCAGATGCAGTCACCTGCCCAAGGTGTTGAAACGCACCTGTCACAGGCGCCAGCGCCTCAAAAGCGGCTAAGGCACAGAAAACAAACAAGGCAATGAGTGCGCCGGGAGATGTATCGCCGCCCACACCACCGGCAGCCAGCCACAACATCACGACGACAGCAGTCGCTCCGGCAAGCAACATCAGCGCCTGAGACAATGCGGTTAGTCCGGCCTGGCGGCGTTGCGCTTCATGCCACGCATATTCTGTCTCATCCAGTTCTTCACGGTAACGGGCATTGGCGCCAAACAGGCTCAGCTCGGCCTGGGACTGAACCCAGGTTGTGAGACGCTGGCGATACAAACCGCGCAGGGCCGTCAGCTGTTCGCCGTTTTGTTTACCGGCACGGTAGAATGCGGGAGGCATCACCAGCAAGGTTAACAACATTATACCGCCCAGTGTCAGTGCCAGATGAAGGTCGAGCCAGCTCAGCCCGTAAGTGACGACTAAAATGACAACCAGCGCACCAATCAGTGGTGAAATAACTCGCAGGTAAAGGTGGTCCAGCGTATCCACATCTGCCACTACGCGGTTCAGAACGTCACCCTGGCGAAATTGTTGTAACCCGGCAGGTGAGAGGGGCAGCAATTTGCTAAACGTGAACACGCGCAGATGTTCAAGTACGCGAAATGTCGCTTCATGGCTGACCAGCCGTTCGAAATAACGCCCTGCGGTACGAAGTATCGCCGCGGCACGGACACCGGCAGCCGGCAACATATAATTAAAACTATACAGACCAGCGGTACCGACAACAGCGGATGCAGAAAGGAACCAGCCAGACAGCGTTAACAGCCCGATACTGGCAAGCAGGGTGATGATAGCGAGAATAACACCCAGCAGCATCAGCCACTTATGGCGCTTCCACAGAGCCAGCCAGGGAAATAATGCTTTCATCAGATAGCCTCCTGACGATGTTGCAGCAAATCAGCAAACGGGCCGGTTTGACTACTTAATTCAGAGAAATTGCCTTGCTGCACGATTTTGCCATCCTGCATAACCCAGATTTGATCCCAGTTTTTTATAGTATCAAGCTGGTGAGTCACCATCAGTGTACTTTGCTGTAAGGCTGCATCGTTAAGTGCCTGCATAACACGTTGTTCGCTTTGTGCATCCAGACTGGCTGCGGGTTCATCCAACAGCAACAAGCGGCAGGGCTGTATCAGCGCTCGTGCAACGGCAACTCGTTGTGCCTGGCCGACTGATAAGCGTGATGCTCCGTCGCCAGTGCGGGTATCAACTCCCTTTGGTAACTGGCCGATAAACTCATGTACCCAGGCACGTTGCATGGCATCGGTGAATTGTTCTTCACTGGCTTGCGGCGCGCCAAGCAGAATATTGTCTCGCAGAGTGTCTGCTGGCAGGAGCGGGTTTTGCCCAACCCAACTCAGGAGATGACGCCAGGTGGTGAGGTCAATTTCGCGGAATTCGGTACCATTGACGGTGAGTGTTCCTTCATAAGCGAGGAAACCGGAAAGCAGGTTAACCAGGGAGCTCTTGCCAGCACCACTCACGCCGACCAGCGCAATACGCTCACCAGGATTAATGGTGAACGAGAGTGGTCCGGCAAGGGTATGTCCTTCGTTTGAAAGGATAACCAGGTCCTGCGCTTCCAGGGTAACAGGCACATCTTCCAGTCTCTGTGTACCTTGTTGCGGGTATTGCAGCGGTGCTTCCATGAAGGTTTTCAAACTGTCTGCTGCACCAATTGCCTGGGCTTTAGCGTGGTAAAAGGTGCCCAAATCACGAAGTGGCTGGAAGAATTCTGGCGCCATAATCAGTGCCAGAAAACCAGCGAACAGGGTAATACCTGTACCATAATGGCCAAAATTGAATTCACCCAAATAGGAAAAGCCAAAATACACAGCAACCAGGGCGATAGACAGCGATGCGAAAAACTCCAGTACTCCTGAGGAGAGGAATGCCAGACGCAGCACTTCCATGGTTCGCTGGCGGAAATCGCGGGATACCTCACCCATAGCGTTAATTTCTGCTTCGCCACGGTTAAAAATACGCAGCGTCTCCATCCCTTTTAGCCTGTCGAGGAAGTGAGCGCTCAGGCGAGCCAGCGCCAGAAAGTTACGCCGGTTGGCATCTGCGGCCCCCATACCTACCATTGCCATAAACAATGGAATGAGGGGGGCGGTACAAAGCAGAATCAGTGCTGCGGCCCAGTTGACCGGAAACAGCGTAATCACAATTAACAATGGCACGATGGCGGCAAGTGACATTTGTGGTAAATACCGCGCATAGAAGTCCTGCATATCTTCAACTTGCTCAAGAATCAGCGTTGCCCATGCACCAGCGGGTTTCCCCTGAATCCATGCAGGCCCTGCTTGTTGCAGACGTTCAAGTGCCTGTTTGCGGATATGCTGGCGAATATGTTGCCCTGCATGGAAACCGGCTTTCTCGCGCAGCCAGACAACCCAGGCACGCAGAATGAATACCAGAATCAGTAATGCGAAAGAGAGCAACAGAGCTTCCCGGGGGATCTTCTCCATTATCATCTGGTTAAGTAGCGAGGCAAGTAGCCAGGCCTGAGCGATAATCAGGATACCACTTAACGTACCGAGGACACGGGAAATGCTGAGCCAGCGACGTGAGAGAATGCTTTGCTTTTTCAGCCAGAGAGTCAGTTCTTGTTGACGGGTTTTATTCATTGCGTTCGGTTTGCCGGGTTGATTAAGTGCGCCGACAGGCGGCTAGGCGAGGCAATGTTACAACGCGCAGAAAAGAAAGGCGACCTATTAAGTCGCCTTATGTGTTTGGATCAATTACTTTGTTTCAGACAAACCGTCCAAATACCGTTCTGCATCAAGTGCGGCCATGCAGCCAGTACCCGCGGAAGTGATAGCCTGGCGGTAGATATGGTCCATGACATCGCCAGCAGCAAAGACACCTGGGACGCTGGTTTGTGTTGCGTTGCCGTTAATCCCTGACTGCACTTTGATATAACCATTTTCCAGTTCAAGCTGGCCTGCAAAAATGGCGGTATTAGGCGAGTGACCAATTGCTACAAACAGACCCGCCACCTCGAGGTTTTCTGCTTCACCATCAGGGAGAGTGCTGGCAAGACGCAACCCGCTGACGCCCATTTGGTCGCCCGTCACTTCTTCAAGGGTACGGTTGGTATGCAGCACAATATTGCCGTTCGCCACTTTATCCATCAGGCGGTTAATCAGGATTTTTTCCGCACGGAATGTTTCGCGGCGGTGGATAAGATGTACTTCAGAAGCGATGTTAGACAGATACAGCGCTTCTTCAACTGCGGTATTACCCCCACCGATGACGGCAACTTTTTGATTGCGGTAAAAGAAACCATCACAAGTTGCGCAGGCGGAAACCCCCCGGCCTTTAAATGCTTCCTCTGAAGGCAGGCCAAGGTAACGGGCTGACGCGCCTGTAGCGATAATCAGCGCATCACAGGTGTATTCGCCGCTGTCACCAACCAGCAGAAAAGGCCGTTGAGATAAATCAACGCGGCTGATATGGTCGAAAATAATCTCAGTATTAAATTTGGCCGCATGCTCATGCATACGCTCCATCAACAGCGGACCTGTCAGGTCGTTCGGATCGCCCGGCCAGTTTTCGACTTCAGTTGTGGTCGTCAATTGACCACCTTTTTCCATTCCGGTAATTAACACCGGGTTCAGATTAGCGCGCGCAGCGTACACAGCGGCTGTGTAACCGGCGGGACCGGAGCCCAGAATAAGAAGTTTGCTATGTTTAGCCGTGCCCATGAGATCCCCATTGTTGTTGGCAGACAGTTGGGGAAAGATTGTAGGAAATTTGTCACGTTAAAAAAAGGGTGCAGCGAAGTTGTTAACGAAATGTCTAATAGATGAAACCTATGGATCGCGTGAAATCAGTTAAAATGAATAAATAACAGACAAAAAAACGGTGTCAGAAAGACACAAAGATGACGAATTATCACCTCTTGCAACTATAATCTGGCACGTTTCACTAAAAAATGATGTTTTACTTTGACAATACGCTGGGCTTTTGCGAAAACATTTGTTGAAGAAAAGCATACTTGTTATGTGGAATGTCTGTTCTGTATGAAAAGTGATGCATTTACCGTGCGATTGACATCCTCCCATGGTGTGGACAGACGCCATGTGGGATATCGATGGTGGCTTTCGGGCAAGCGGTCTTCTCAATCGTATCCTCGAACAGTGACGTAAAGGGGAAATGGCAGGAGTAGGGAAGGAATATAGAGAGACAATAATAATGGTAGATAGCAAGAAGCGCCCTGGTAAAGATCTCGACCGTATTGATCGTAACATTCTTAATGAATTGCAAAAGGATGGGCGTATTTCTAACGTCGAACTCTCTAAACGCGTGGGTCTTTCCCCAACGCCGTGTTTAGAACGTGTTCGCCGTCTGGAAAGACAGGGTTTTATACAGGGCTACACAGCGCTGCTTAATCCACATTATCTGGATGCATCACTTCTCGTTTTCGTTGAGATTACTCTGAATCGTGGTGCGCCGGATGTGTTTGAACAGTTCAATGCTGCTGTACAGAAACTTGAGGAAATTCAAGAGTGTCATCTGGTTTCAGGGGATTTTGACTATTTGTTGAAAACCCGTGTACCGGACATGTCTGCTTACCGTAAACTGCTGGGCGAAACCTTGCTGCGACTACCGGGTGTGAACGACACCCGTACTTATGTCGTTATGGAAGAAGTCAAGCAGAGTAATCGTCTGGTTATTAAAACCCGTTAACACCAGACAGGTGCAAAATCGGCTGAGTTTGATTACACTCCTGTTAATCCATACAGCAACCGTATCGGGGAACCGGTACGGTTGTCGATTTTAGCATAACCCCCCTGGAGAGTTTTTCTTGAGCCAGGAATACACTGAAGAAAAAGACGTTGTACTCACTTCCCTCAGTAGCGGAAGGCGTGCACTGGAAGCCATCCTGATTGTGGTGGCTCTGTTCGCTGTCTGGCTGATGGTGGCGTTGTTGAGCTTTAACCCCTCAGATCCAAGTTGGTCACAGACCGCATGGCATGAACCTATCCACAATTTATGTGGTAAACCCGGCGCATGGCTAGCGGATACGCTGTTTTTCATCTTTGGCATCATGGCGTACATCATTCCTGTCATTATTATCGGGGCATGCTGGTTTGCGTGGCGGCACCGTGTGCAGGAAGAACTCGTAGACTATTTCGCTGTTTCACTGCGGTTGATTGGTGTACTTGCGCTGGTTCTCACTTCATGTGGGCTGGCGGCAATAAATGCTGATGACATTTGGTATTTTGCCTCAGGCGGTGTGATAGGCAGTTTACTGAGTACCGCAATGATGCCGTTGCTCAACAGTAGTGGCGGAACACTGGCGCTGCTTTGTGTCTGGGCTGCAGGCCTGACGCTGTTTACTGGCTGGTCATGGGTCACAATTGCGGAAAAACTTGGTGCAGTTGTACTGGGTGTTTTAACCTTCGCCAGTAATCGTACGCGTCGGGATGATACCTGGCAGGATGACGACGAAGAGTATGACGATTATGAAGAACACGACGAATATGAAGAGGAACCACGCGAGCCAGTTAAGGCACAGCAAAGGGCATCACGCCGGGCGCGTATTCTTCGTGGTGCTTTAGCACGCAAACAACGGTTGAGTGAAAAATTTGCTAATCCGCTTGGTCGAAAAACAGACGAAGCGCTGTTTTCTGGCAAGAAGATGGACGATTCTGATTTTGACCCAACAATACCTGCTGCAGCTATGGCTGACGATGTGCTGTTTTCCGGTAACCGGGTAACTGATTCGGCAAATGAAGTCGTCGAGAATGACCCACTGCTGAGTGGTTACCGTATCACTCAGGAAAACGAATATCAGCACTATGCTCAGGCACGGCAAGGTGTGGATCAGGGCATGGTAAGTGCGCAACCAGGCGATGCCGGGCAACCGGATGTTCTGTTGCAGGATTATTACTCTGGTATGGCACCTGCAGCCGATGAGCCGCAGGGTACTCAGCCAGAATATGTGCAGCGGGCCAGCGCAGCTTATACTCCTGACCCTTACGCTGAGCCGGTGGGATCTGCACCAGCTCAGTATTCAACACCAGGCGGCTATGGTGAACCCTCCCAGTATCCAGGGGCTTCTGACTTACCTGTTGAGCCTGCGCCGTCCGCGCTGAGCCCTTATGCTGAAGAGCATTATAGTGATGCTGAACAGCCAGCTTACCCGCAAGAGTCTTATCCTGCTCCTGAACCGGATGGGGGCATAACAGGCACAGAATCAGGGTATAATCCGTACCACAGCCAGAATGCCGGTACTGAGCGCGACGAGTTGCCGCCAACGGAACCAGAGAACTCTGGAGAACACCAGGTGAACAACAAGGCTGTACGGCCACCTCTCTATTACTTCGAAGAAGTGGAAGCGAAGCGAGCAAAAGAGCGTGAGCAGTTAGCTGCATGGTATGAGCCCGTGCCTGATCCGGATCAACTGGCGGCACAAGCGCGTGCTCAGCAATCCTCTCCGGCATCAACGGGTCTGTCGCATACAGCGAATGGCCTTTCAGTTAGTGCAACTGCGGCAGCCGTTGCTGCTGGTGCAGCGCAGGGTGCTCACCATGGCGATTCCGCCGTGAATATAGCCCCACCGGTATTTGGTGTTGCCGGTGATGCTCCGCGTCCGCAGGTGAAAGAGGGTATTGGCCCACAATTGCCGCGGCCAAACCGTGTGCGTGTGCCTACCCGTCGTGAACTGGCTTCTTATGGCATTAAGCTACCTTCGCAGCGTGAAGCTGAAGCCCGTATGAAAGCGGAAGCGGCCCACCGTGAAGCACAACAACATTATGCTCAACAACACCAGGCAGGATCCTCGCCTGGTAATGAAGACGACGATGCGCAATATCAGTCTGAACTGGCGGCGCAATTTGCTGCTTCCCAACAGGCGCGTTTCGGCCAGCAATATGAGCATGACTATGCTGCTTCTGTGCCTGACGGGCAGGAAGAAGATGCAGAAGAACAGGCATTAGCAGCCCAGTTTGCAGCCACACAGCAAGCACGTTATGGGGAAGAGTATCAGCATGATTTCCATGCATCCTCTGCCCGCCATTCAGCTTCTGTAGATGATTTCCTGGCACCGGTCACACATCCGGTGGCTGAAGGGCCGTTTGAGCCGGTCTTTACGCCTGATGCGGCACAGGCTGCGGTTCCTTCTCGGCCCGTCGCCACTCCGGGGTACCAGCATGCGCATCCGGTTCAGTCGGTTAATTCCGCACCACAAACTGAGCAGCATGCACAGGCCGCACATCCGCATGGGCCTTCAGTAGCTCAATCATCACAACCGGGCCAGGACAGTCTGATTCATCCATTTCTGATGAGAAATGGCGACAGCCGCCCATTACAGCGCCCAACAACGCCACTGCCTTCACTGGATCTGCTAACCCCGCCGCCTTCAGAAGTGGAGCCGGTGGATACATTTGCGCTGGAACAGATGGCTCGTCTGGTGGAAGCGCGGCTGGCAGATTTCCGTATTAAAGCTGAAGTGGTTCATTACTCACCAGGGCCGGTAATTACCCGGTTCGAACTAAATCTTGCACCGGGAGTAAAAGCCGCCCGTATTTCTAACCTGTCACGCGACCTGGCCCGTTCACTGTCAACGGTTGCTGTACGTGTGGTAGAGGTTATTCCAGGTAAACCTTATGTTGGGCTGGAATTGCCGAATAAGAAGCGCCAGACCGTTTACCTGCGTGAAGTGCTGGACTGCCAGAAATTTCGTGAAAACCCATCACCACTGACGGTGGTTCTGGGGAAAGACATTGGTGGCGAACCTGTTATCGCTGATCTGGCTAAAATGCCTCACTTACTGGTTGCCGGTACTACTGGCTCAGGTAAATCAGTGGGTGTGAACGCCATGATCCTCAGCATGTTATATAAAGCGACACCAGAAGATGTGCGCTTTATTATGATTGACCCGAAAATGCTTGAGTTGTCGGTGTATGAAGGGATCCCACATTTGCTGACCGAAGTTGTCACCGATATGAAGGATGCCGCCAATGCGCTGCGCTGGAGTGTCAACGAGATGGAACGTCGTTACAAGTTGATGTCGGCACTGGGGGTGCGTAACCTTGCTGGCTACAACGAGCGTGTTCTGGAAGCTGAGAAAATGGGACGGCCAATTCCGGACCCATTCTGGAAACCTGGCGACAGTATGGATGTTACGCATCCGGTACTGGAGAAATTGCCGAACATCGTTGTACTGGTAGATGAGTTTGCGGACTTAATGATGTCTGTTGGCAAAAAAGTGGAAGAGCTTATCGCTCGCCTGGCGCAAAAGGCGCGTGCTGCAGGTATTCACCTTGTACTGGCAACCCAGCGCCCGTCAGTTGATGTCATTACCGGGCTGATTAAAGCAAACATCCCAACACGTATTGCGTTTACGGTATCCAGCAAGATTGATTCCCGGACCATTCTGGACCAGGGGGGAGCCGAATCTTTGCTGGGTATGGGGGATATGCTTTATTCCGGGCCCAATTCAACCCTGCCTGTACGTGTGCATGGTGCGTTTGTTCGGGATCAGGAAGTGCATGCAGTAGTTCAGGACTGGAAAGCGCGTGGCCGCCCGCAATATGTGGATGGTATTACTGCAGACAGCCAGTCTGAAGGTGGTGCAGGTGGTTTTGATGGTGGTGAAGAGCTCGATGCGTTGTTTGACCAGGCTGTTGCCTTTGTTGTTGAAAAACGTAAAGCTTCCATCTCTGGTGTTCAACGGCAGTTCCGTATTGGCTACAACCGGGCGGCGCGTATCATTGAGCAAATGGAAAACCAGGGCATTGTCAGTGAACAAGGCCATAATGGTAACCGCGAGGTACTGGCACCACCACCGTTTGAATAAGTTAACAAACCCCGGGAGCCGCTTTTGCGGCTCTTTTGCAAAGAAGCGTAAACAATTCAACTATCAGCTTTTTCTTCTGTTATTGCGACAGCTTTGCGGCCAGACTAGCCAGTTGAAAAACTTCACCTGGAATTGTGTTATTCGAGGATATGTAATGAAAAAGATCGCTATTGCCTGTGCGTTATTGTCAGTATTTACTGTCACTCAGGTGTGGGCGGATGCCGCTGGCTCGCTGAAGAGCCGTCTGGATAAAGTGAACAGTTTCCATGCCAGCTTCACACAAAAAGTGACTGATGGCAGCGGCAATGAAATTCAGGATGGGCAGGGGGAGCTGTGGGTTAAACGCCCTAATTTGTTCAACTGGCATATGATTCAGCCTGATGAAAGCGAACTTATCTCCGATGGTAAAACGCTTTGGTTTTATAACCCGTTCGTTGAGCAGGCCAGTGCCACATGGCTTAAAGATGCGACCAGCAACACCCCTTTTATGTTGATTGCCCGCAATCAGTCATCTGACTGGCAGAAATATAATGTTAAACAGCAAGGGGATGACTTTGTTCTGACCCCGAAAACCAGCAGTGGTAACCTTAAACAGTTTACAATTAATGTTAGCCAAAGCGGGACTATCCACCAGTTCAGTGCAGTTGAGCAGGATGATCAGCGTAGTGTTTACCAGCTCACCAACCAGCAAGATGGCGCGATAGATATGAGCAAGTTTACCTTTACGCCCCCGAAAGGAGTAACGGTGGACGATCAACGTCAGTGAGGCGGTTGTGAGTAATTTGCCACTCGATTTTTCCGACAATGTTTTCCAGCCTCTGGCCGCGCGTATGCGGCCAGAAAATCTTGCGCAGTATATTGGCCAGCAGCACTTGTTAGGGCCGGGTAAACCGTTACCTAAAGCGATTGAAGCGGGCCAGTTGCATTCGATGATCCTTTGGGGGCCGCCCGGAACAGGAAAAACGACACTGGCAGAAGTCATTGGTCGGTATGCCAACGCCAATGTCGAACGCATTTCCGCTGTTACCTCTGGTGTAAAAGAAATTCGCGAAGCCATAGAACGTGCAAGGCAAAACCGCCATGCGGGCCACCGTACTATCCTGTTTGTTGATGAAGTTCACCGCTTTAACAAAAGCCAGCAGGATGCATTCCTCCCTCATATTGAAGATGGCACGGTAACCTTTATTGGCGCGACAACGGAAAACCCCTCTTTTGAGTTAAATTCCGCACTGCTTTCCCGGGCCAGAGTGTATTTATTAAAATCGCTGACGGCCGACGATATTGAGCAGGTACTGTTACAGGCCATGAATGACAGTGAGCGGGGCTATGGCGGTCAAAATCTCGTATTACCCGATGATACACGTCAGGCAATTGCTGATCTGGTGAATGGTGATGCGCGTCGTGCGTTAAATACCCTGGAGATGTTGGCGGATATGGCACAAACCGATGCCAGCGGTAAACGCATTCTGTCAGCAAGTTTGTTACGCGAAGTGGCCGGTGAACGTAGTGCCCGTTTTGATAACAAAGGTGATCGTTTCTACGACTTGATTTCTGCTCTGCACAAGTCTGTCCGGGGTTCTGCGCCTGATGCCGCGCTGTACTGGTATGCGCGCATTATTTCAGCAGGCGGTGACCCGCTGTATGTTGCACGCCGTTGCCTGGCTATTGCCTCTGAAGATGTTGGTAATGCCGACCCGCGAGCCATGCAGGTAGCGATTTCAGCGTGGGACTGTTTTACCCGGGTAGGCCCTGCTGAAGGTGAACGGGCAATTGCCCAGGCGATTGTTTACCTGGCGTGTGCGCCGAAAAGTAATGCGGTTTATACGGCGTTTAAGGCAGCAATGCATGATGCCCGGGAACAACCTGATTATGACGTACCGGTACATTTGCGTAATGCGCCAACCCGGTTAATGAAAGAAATGGGGTATGGTGAAGAGTACCGCTACGCACACGACGAAACAAACGCTTATGCGGCTGGCGAAAACTATTTCCCACCAGAAATGGCACAAACGCGCTATTATCACCCTACCAACCGTGGGCTTGAAGGCAAAATTGGCGAAAAGCTCGCCTGGCTTGCTGAACAGGACAAAAATAGCCCTATAAAACGCTACCGCTAATGCTGGCGTTGCGGTAAGGTTATCAACACTGCCCGTGATGCGTTTCACGGGTTTTTTTCTCAAATTCAATTCGATAAAAAGCACAGGATAAGCATGCTCGATCCCAATCTGCTGCGTAATGAGCCAGACGCAGTCGCTGAAAAACTGGCACGCCGGGGCTTTAAGCTGGATGTTGATAAGCTGCGTGCGCTTGAAGAGCGCCGTAAAGTCTTGCAGGTAGAAACTGAAAATCTGCAGGCAGAACGTAACGCACGATCGAAATCCATCGGCCAGGCGAAAGCGCGTGGGGAAGATATTGAGCCATTACGCCAGGAAGTGAACAAGCTTGGTGAGGCACTGGATAAAGCCAAAGTTGAGTTGGAAACACTATTGGCAGAAATTCGTGAATACGCGCTGACTATGCCTAACCTGCCCGATGATTGTGTTCCTCAGGGTAAGGACGAGAACGACAATGTGGAAGTGTTCCGTTGGGGCGAGCCACGTCAGTTTGATTTTGAAATTCGTGATCACGTTAGTTTAGGTGAGGCGCTGGGTGGTCTGGATTTCGCTGCGGCGGTAAAACTGACCGGGTCACGTTTTGTGGTCATGAAAGGGCAGATTGCCCGTATGCACCGTGCTCTGAGCCAGTTCATGCTTGATCTGCATACAGAGCAGCACGGTTATAGCGAAAATTATGTCCCATATCTGGTTAACCATGACACGCTTTATGGGACCGGGCAACTGCCAAAGTTTGCCGGTGACTTATTCCATACACGTCCGCTGGAAGAAGAAGCAGACAGCAGTAATTACGCACTGATCCCGACAGCCGAAGTGCCGTTGACTAATCTGGCGCGTGATGAAATTCTGGATGAAGAGTCCCTGCCTTTGAAAATGACGGCACACACGCCGTGTTTCCGTTCGGAGGCTGGCTCTTATGGTCGTGATACGCGTGGCCTGATCCGTATGCACCAGTTTGATAAAGTCGAAATGGTACAGATTGTTCGCCCGGAAGATTCGATGGATGCACTGGAAGAAATGACAGGCCATGCAGAGAAAGTTCTGCAACTGTTAGGTTTACCTTACCGGAAGATGTTGTTGTGTTCCGGGGATATGGGCTTCAGTGCCTGTAAGACTTATGATCTCGAAGTCTGGATCCCGGCACAGAATACCTACCGTGAAATTTCTTCCTGCTCTAACGTATGGGATTTCCAGGCGCGGCGTATGCAGGCTCGTTGCCGCAGCAAGACAGAGAAAAAACCACGCCTGGTACATACGCTGAATGGTTCTGGTCTGGCTGTTGGCCGGGCGCTGGTGGCTGTGCTGGAAAACTACCAGCAGGCAGATGGGCGTATTCAGGTACCCGAAGTATTACGCCCTTATATGCGTGGCCTGGAATATATCGGCTAATCAAGTCTGCACTCTGTGTTGATGCCAGACACAGTAAAAAAGCGCCTGCGGGCGCTTTTTTTATGGTAAGCGTAGCTGTTAGCAGGGCATTACAACGTGCAGTACATCCAGGTTGTTGAATGGGTGTGTTTGCCATCTGTGTCCAGTGCGAACCCCGGTGTCATTCCGGCAACCTCAAAACCGACTGACCGGTAAAGCGCTTCACCGGCATCACCGGTGCGGGTGTCCAGCGTCATCAGCGTTTTTCCCTGCTCCCGCGCATATTCCATGATGTGTTGCATCATTGCACGCCCCATACCGCAACGCCGGGCCTCAGGGTGCACAATCATTTTGGCGACTTCACACCGATGTGGCTGGTTGGGCGGCATGTGGGTAATCAACTGAACGGTTCCCAGCAGGTTGCCATCCAGCAAAGCGGCAAAGAGCACCCGCTCACCTGATTCAATATCAGGCTTTACATTTTCAATCCAGAATCGGCGTGCATCCTGCTGGTTGAATGGGTTGATAAAACTGATGGATGCACCTTGTGCCACGCTCTCAACCAGAAGGGAGATCAGTGATTCAAGGTGCTGTTCAAGCCCCGAACCATCAAGCTGTAATAAGGTGATTGTCACTACATGCTCCTTTTCGTCATGGCGATAATGTAACGTGCTGGTTGATTGTGTGTTTTAAATTGTGAACCGCCATACAGGCGATAGCGGAGACAGTCGCCTTCGCGCAGTTGATGTAGGGTATTTTCAATCGTCAGTTCCAGTGAACCTGATAACATCACCAGGTGATGCTCATGGCCTGCAAAGGCCGGGTGAGCATAATTAATGCAGTGGTTTGCCTGCAGGTTACCTTCAATGATTTCCACGCTGAGTTCACCACCTGGTGGTGAAACAATACGGCGCAGAAAACCATTGGCAGTATCTTCCCAGGTGGTTTGGCAGGCATGGCGAATCAGTGGCGTAAAATTCTGCTCCAGGGGGGCAAGCAGTTGCGATATGGGCAGGGAGTAGGTACTGGCAAGTCGCCCCAGTGTATCCGCTGTTGGGCTGACTTCCCCATTTTCAATACGTGACAAGCTTGCGCGGCTGACACCGCACTGGTCAGATAATTGTTGTAGTGTTAAACCGCGCGCGATACGCAAGTTTCGCAGAGATGTCGCCAGTGTTTGTACTGAGGTGTTATTCATGATTTTTATCTCTATATCTCTTATTTGAGAAAATATCTCTTAAATGGGATTTTTGCAACGAAAAAGTTAACATCAGTGGCTGTATTCCATCGCTTCGGGTATAAACGGCGGCGGTTGTTTGCTTGCGCAGAACCTGCTCTGGAATGGGTAAAATCGAGGAAGAAGCAAGGTAAATTATTCCATGAAATTTTTGATATTATCCGTTCTGTTAATTTCTTTTTTATTAAAATAAAACAGTGTGTTATGTGTAAATAAAAAAACTTACCATGAGGTTATCATAAGAAATCTGAATTAATGGATTATTCTTGTACACCTGCTGTTAGCAGTGATATTGACTTTGTTTTTTTCAGTGGCATGATGCGCTCACTTTGTGGCCTCCCTCACGGTTTTACTTTAATGCGTACCTATTCTCGCCCAGTGCAATTATTGCTCTGTGGGCTACTTTTGTTGACTCTGGCGATTGCTGTTCTGAACACACTTGTTCCGCTTTGGCTTGCCCATGAGCAATTGCCTGTCTGGCAAGTGGGAATCGTCAGTTCATCCTATTTTTCCGGGAATTTACTGGGTACGGTGCTGGCCGGATGGTTGATTAAACGCCTGGGGTTTAACCGCAGCTACTATCTTGCCGCAATTATTTTCGCGATTGGCAGTGCAGGTCTCGGTCTCACAGTCGGTTTTTGGTCATGGTCTGTATGGCGCTTTATCGCTGGCATTGGTTGTGCACTGCTGTGGGTGGTCGTTGAAAGTGCACTGATGTGCAGTGGGACTTCGGCTAATCGTGGCCGACTGCTGGCGGCATACATGATGGTGTATTACGTGGGAACCGTCATTGGGCAGCTACTGGTCAGTAAAGTGGATACGGCGCTGATCAGTGTTCTGCCGTGGGCAGTGGCACTTGTCATGTCAGGAATATTACCGCTACTTTTTACCCGCATTACGGCGATGGAAAATATTAATCACCAGGCCACGCCAGTATTTAGCATGTTACGGCTGCGCCAGGCTCGCCTTGGTGTAAACGGCTGCGTTATTTCTGGAGTGGTACTTGGTTCGTTGTATGGCTTAATGCCGTTGTGGCTGAATCACCAGAATTATACCGATGCACAAACGGGTTTTTGGATGGCTCTGATGGTGAGTGCCGGTATTGTAGGGCAGTGGCCGGTTGGGCGCCTGGCGGACCGATATGGGCGTTTGCTGGTCCTGCGTGTGCAGGTGTTTATCGTTATTATTGCCTGTGTCGCCATGTTGTCTCAGGCTGCACTGGCTCCTGCTCTGTTTATCCTTGGCGCTGCCGGGTTCACACTATACCCGGTTGCGATGGCCTGGGCGTGTGAGCGTGTTGGTCCACACCAGTTGGTTTCAATGAATCAGGCTCTGTTGCTTAGTTATACCGTTGGCAGCCTGCTGGGGCCCGCGTTAACGGCTACGCTGATGCAACGTTACTCCGACAGCCTGCTGTTTATTACTATTGGCTCTGTGGCGTTCATCTACTTGCTGATGTTGTTGCGTAAGGCCGGAGAACATCCAACCCCTGTTGCACATGCATGAGTAGCCCTCACGACAAAAAGCCTCTGCATTGCAGAGGCTTTTGTGCTACACCCACCGGAGCGATTCCGGTGCTGGCTTAAAAGGGTGTTATCTGTATTTGTGAATAATGCGCGCGAATACAGACTCAGTACATCACTTTATGCCCGTACTGCTCCAGAATCCCTTTCACACGCTCCATGGTTTCTTTCTTGGGTGGTTTGATGCCATCAAGCTTATATTCTTCACCCATTGCCACCCATTTGTGTTTGCCTAACTCGTGGTAGGGCAGGAGTTCAATTTTTTCTACATTGCCCATATCGCGGGTGAACTCCCCCAGACGGTGAGCAGAGTCATCATCGTCTGACCAGCCAGGAACCACAACATAGCGAATCCAGGTGTTAATCTTGCGTTTGGCAAGATAACGGGCGAATTCCATTGTCCGCTGGTTAGAGACACCGACCAGATTTTGGTGAATATCGTCATTGATTTGCTTCAAATCGAGCATGACGAGATCCGTAACATCTAACAGTTCATCAATCACTGGATCGTAACGCCTTACAAAGCCATTGGTATCCAGACAGGTGTGAATACCTTCTTTCCGGCAAGCACGGAACCAGTCGCGCACAAACTCTGCCTGAAGGATTGCTTCGCCGCCAGATGCAGTGACACCACCGCCTGAAGCATTCATAAAATGGCGATAAGTGACGGCTTCTTTCATTAAGTCGTCAACGGTGACTTCTTTACCGCCGTGGGTATCCCAGGTATCACGGTTATGGCAGTAAAGGCAGCGCATCAGGCAGCCCTGGAAAAAGGTGATAAAGCGAATGCCCGGGCCGTCGACCGTACCGCAGGATTCAAAGGAGTGAATGCGACCAATTACTGACATTGCGATGTATTCTCCCGTTCGGGCCTGAAATGTTCAGGCGCGTTTAGCGTGGTCAATCTGTAGACGCCACGTCGAGTCTGTTTTGCGAGATGGCCTTAAGCAGAGTCAGCTTGCAAAACGGGCTCACAGAGGAGGTGCGGTTTATAAGAAAGGCCCCACCAGAGTGGAGCCTTTATTTTATACCCTTCATCTTCCAGGTTGTAGTACCGCCGTTACTTTATCCTTCCCGGCATTACCGGGAAGGGGAGCGTCCAGGCTGGAAGGCGAAGCCTCAGCCATTACATGGACTGGGTGAAGGTACGGGTGATAACGTCCTGCTGCTGTTCTTTAGTCAGAGAGTTAAAGCGTACAGCGTAACCAGAAACACGGATGGTCAGTTGCGGATATTTTTCCGGATTTTCCATCGCATCAAGCAGCATTTCACGGTTCATAACGTTAACGTTGAGGTGCTGGCCACCTTCAACAGACGCTTCATGATGGAAGTAACCGTCCATCAGGCCTGCGAGGTTAGTTTTACGCACTTCATCGTCTTTACCCAGAGCATTCGGAACGATAGAGAAGGTATAAGAGATACCATCTTTCGCGTAAGCGAACGGCAGTTTAGCAACGGAGGTCAGAGAGGCAACTGCACCTTTCTGGTCACGGCCGTGCATTGGGTTAGCGCCAGGACCGAACGGAGCGCCTGCACGACGGCCATCCGGAGTGTTACCCGTTTTCTTACCATAAACAACGTTAGAAGTGATGGTAAGGATAGACTGAGTCGGAATAGCGTTGCGGTAGGTATTCAGTTTCTGAATTTTCTTCATGAAACGTTCAACCAGGTCAACAGCCATGTCATCAACACGCGGGTCGTTGTTACCGAACTGCGGGTATTCACCTTCGATTTCGAAGTCAACAGCCAGACCGTCTTCGTCACGGATAGGTTTAACTTTGGCGTATTTGATTGCAGACAGGGAGTCAGCTGCAACAGACAGACCAGCGATACCACAAGCCATGGTGCGGATAACATCACGGTCATGCAGAGCCATCAGAGAGGCTTCGTAGCTGTATTTGTCATGCATGTAGTGGATTACGTTCAAAGCGGTGACATACTGTTTTGCCAGCCAGTCCATGAAGTGATCCATACGATCCATAACTTCGTCGAAGTTCAGAACGTCGCCTTTCAGCGGTTCAGTTTTCGGACCAACCTGCATTTTCAGTTTTTCATCAACGCCGCCATTGATGGTATACAGCAGCGTTTTAGCCAGGTTAGCACGAGCACCGAAGAACTGCATTTGTTTACCAACGATCATCGGGCTTACGCAGCAAGCGATAGCGTAATCATCGTTGTCAAAGTCAGGACGCATCAGATCATCGTTTTCGTACTGAACAGAAGACGTGTCGATGGAAACTTTTGCAGCGAATTTTTTGAAGTTCAGTGGCAGTTTTTCAGACCACAGAATGGTCATGTTCGGTTCCGGAGACGGCCCCATGGTGTACAGGGTGTTCAGGAAACGGAAGCTGGTTTTGGTAACCAGAGTACGGCCATCAAGACCCATACCACCCAGAGATTCAGTTGCCCAAATCGGGTCACCAGAGAACAGTTCATCATATTCAGGAGTACGCAGGAAACGAACCATACGCAGTTTCATCACCAGGTGGTCGATGATTTCCTGTGCTTCTTGTTCGTTCAGGCGGCCAGCTTTGATATCACGTTCGATGTAGATATCCAGGAAAGAGGACACACGACCGAAGGACATTGCAGCACCGTTCTGTGATTTAACGGCAGCCAGGTAGCCGAAGTAGGTCCACTGTGCAGCTTCACGAGCGTTTGCAGCCGGAACAGAGATATCGCAACCATATTTGGCTGCCATTTCTTTGATTTGGCCCAGGGCGCGATGCTGTTCAGCGATTTCTTCACGCAGACGAATGGTTGCTTCCAGGTCTTCGCCGTTTTCCAGTTTGGATTGCAGAGAAGTGAACTGAGCAAATTTGTCTTTCATCAGGTAGTCGATACCGTAAACGGCGATACGACGGTAGTCACCAATGATACGACCACGACCATAAGCATCAGGCAGACCAGTCAGGATGCCTGCTTTACGGCAACGCAGGATGTCCGGAGTGTAAACATCGAACACGCCCTGGTTGTGAGTTTTACGGTATTCAGTGAAGATTTGTTTCAGGCGAGGATCCAACTGGCGGTCATACGCTTTGCAGGAGTTCTCGATCATTTTGATGCCGCCGAACGGAATCAGACCACGTTTCAGCGGAGCGTCAGTTTGCAGGCCAACAATTTTTTCCAGGCTTTTGTTGATGTAACCAGCATCGTGAGAAGTGATAGTGGAAGCTACGTTGGTATCAAAATCAACAGGCGCATGAGTGCTGTTCTCGATTTTGATACCTTCCATGACTTTGTCCCACAGCGCGGTAGTCGCGTCAGTCGCACCGGCCAGGAACGCTTCGTCACCTTCATACGGGGTGTAGTTTTTCTGGATGAAGTCACGTAAGTTAACTTCATTCTGCCAGTCACCTTTTGCAAAACCTTCCCAGGCTGTGGCTAATTTTTCATTAAGCTCGGACATGTAACACCTACCTTCTAATGTGGATTTCTTATTTACTGCTTAGCATTGACTTAATGCTTGTCGCCGCCACGCAGGTAAATTACCCAGTACGTCAATCCAACTAACAAGCCACCGCCAATAATGTTACCTATTGTTACCGGGATAAGATTATCAGTGATGAAATGCATCACAGTCAGATGAGGAAATTGTTCCGGAGTCAGGCCAACAGCAGACCAGAATTCCGGGCTGGCAAAGTTACGAACCACGATTCCCATCGGGATCATGAACATATTTGCAATACTGTGCTCGAAGCCGCTTGCGACGAACATCGCTACCGGTAATACCATAATGAACGCTTTATCCATCAGGCTACGACCAGAATAGCTCATCCAGACAGCCAGACAGACCATCAGGTTTGCCAGGATGCCAAGGCAAACAGCCTCAACAAAAGTGTGATGTAATTTATGGTCCGCAGTCTGGAGTACATTTAACCCCCAGGCACCATTCGCGGTCATATATTCACCGGACAGCCACATCAGCAATACAAAGAGTAGTGCACCAACGAGGTTACCGACATAAACATTTAACCAGTTACGGGCCAGTTGACCCCAGGTGATGCGCCCACTTGCCTTGGCTACAACAATCAACACGGTTGAAGTAAACAGATCTGCGCCGCAAATGACACACAGAATAAGCCCCAGTGAGAAGCACACCCCGCCTATCAATTTTGCAACACCGAACGGCATACCAGCAGTACCGGTGGTTGCGGTTATATAAAAGACAAACGCAATTGAGATAAATACACCCGCAGTAATCGCTAAATAGAAAGTCGTTAGCGGATGCTTAGTTGCTTTATAAACACCTGCGTCTTCGGCAACTTTTGCCATGGCAGGTGGTAGTAAAAGATCAAAAGGGTTGTCAGCTTTCACACTAACTCTCTCTTAATTAATTCGGCGAGATGATACTAACAAAGCATTATAGAGTAGAATTTGATATGGATCATAACCCGCCAGTGTAATAGACCCGAAAACCACATGGATTCTTGCGGAAAACGGCATAATATTATGAATTTAATAGGAAAAATATTTTTTAAATTTTACAAATAGTTTTGAATTTTCTTTTTAATCCCCCTGGTTGGCGTTAAAGAATCTGCCATAAATAAGTCAGATTAGTTACATATTATTCTGTGAAAATATATTTTGGTTACTCGGCATTAACCAATGTGCTACATATTAATGGGGATTAGCACAATAAAAAAGCGGGGCAAAAAAGTTGCCCCGTAATATAGCCTTTCATTATCGCTGCGCCTACAGGCAAAAGCATTATTTATCCTGCTCACTCCACCAATGCTGTTTGGCTTTTTGTAGCTTTTGATAGGCTGCCAGTAATGACTGATGCGCAGGCAAGGCTTCCAGGTTTGTATCTATAACAGGCAGGCCGTAGAAGGCTGACTCGCCTGTTAATGCCGCCTGAGCATCAGCCAACGCTTTTGCACCGTACATGCGAGTAAAGGCTGACTGGTATTGCGCCGGGTCACGCTCTTCTTCATGTGCAAGCAACAATAATGTCTGCAGGCAACGGTAGTAGTTAGCGCGCTCTGCACTGAATATGGATGCGTTGAATTCCATGGTCCATTCAGTCCAGATTAATGCCTGCTCCAGAGAGCCACCGGCCAGTGCCAGCATTGCTTTCAGCTCACCAATACGCAGGGTATACCAGCCATTTTGATTGCCGGTCGCCAGGCCTAACAACTCACGCACACGGGTGAAATCGTCCAGACCTTCGTCGTCGAGTTGCTCAATCAGGGCCAGATATTCTTCTGGTTGCAGTTTGCTGCCAGGTAACGCCATGATAGTTTCCCGTAAATGGCTGCCCATATTGTTGTTCGCCAGCCACAAATCTTCAGCCGGGTAGATATCAGACATCCCCGGAACCAAAATACGGCACCCATAAACCCCAAGGTGTTCATAATCGGCGATATAGACCTCTTTGCCTTCAGTCTGGAAGATAGCCATCAAGGTGGCGAATTCTTCGTCGGTGCTGCCTTTAAATGACCAGTCGACGAAAGGATAATCAGCGTCATCTTTAAACAGATCCCAGGAAATTAAGCCGCTGGAATCAATGAAGTGGGTTTCCAGATTGGCGTGCTCACCGACTTCTTCATCATCAAATGTTGGTGGGGTGAAAACATCGAGGTCTTTCAGGCTGCGGCCCTGGAGTAATTCAGTCACTGTACGTTCCAGTGCGACACCAAAGTCAGGATGTGCGCCGAATGAGGCAAAACAGGTGCCGTTGGCCGGGTTAAACAGTACCACACAGATGACCGGGTATTTTCCACCCAGCGAGCCATCATAGGCAAAGATAGGGAAACCTTCCGCTTCCAGTTTGGCAATGGCTTCCACCACGCCCGGATAGCGAGCCATTACATCATCAGGGATAGCTGGCAGGCTAATAGATTCAGCAATGATACGGTTTTTGATATGCCGTTCAAATACTTCGGATAAAGCCTGAACTCGCGCTTCATACCGGGTGTTCCCCGCAGACATCCCATTGGAAACATACAGGTTACCAACAATGTTCATTGGGATATAAATCGTCTGGTCGTCGGACTGACGGGTAAATGGCAGGGCACAGATACCACGTTTGGAATTGCCCGATTGCAGGTCAACAAGCTGGCTGGCAGTCAGGGCCTGATCCGGGTCGTAAAAGGCACGCAGGTGGGCATCGAGGATCCCTTCAGGTAATTCATCATCATCTGGCAGAGGAAACCATTTCTCGTTGGGGTAATGGACGAAAGGCCCATTAGCGATGGTGTCACCTAACCAGAAATCGGCAAAAAAGTAGTTGGTGGAAAGGCGTTCAAAATATTCCCCCAGCGCAGAAGCGAGAGCCGCCTTGCGAGTTGCACCTTTCCCATTGGTAAAGCACAGCGCACAGTCTTTGTCGCGAATATGTACAGACCACACATGGGGAACAGGATTTAACCATGAGGCTTCTTCAATATTGAACCCCAGTTTGGTCAATTGTTGCTGGAAGCGGGAGATGGAGTCTTCCAGAGCGGCATCTTTGCCGGGAATATAAGTTTGAGTCATGGTGTCCACTTTGTTCGTACGAAAAGGGCGCAATGATACGTTTTTTCCTTTTCGCGTGCTACGAATATGCCACAGCGCAAGGAAATCATCTTGAGTATGAACACAAAAAATTTACTCATCTATAACATGCTGATTGCGTCACAGGTGTGACAAATAAAAAGATAAAATTATCAGTCTGAGCGTATTTCCCCGAGTAATCTGCCGACCAGTGCTGGTCTGATGTTATCTGGCCTGCAGGAATAACCATTGCAGCAATGTCATGTGAGTGATAAAACCGAAGTCACAGGAAAAAACGATTGCTTTTATGTGGTGAGGGGAAATGACTCAGGTCTATAACTTTAGTTCTGGCCCGGCAATGTTGCCGGTAGATGTACTTCGTCATGCACAACAAGAGTTGTGCGACTGGCAAGGGCTCGGCACGTCAGTAATGGAAGTCAGCCATCGCGGTAAACCATTTATTCAGGTGGCTGAAGAAGCAGAGAAGGATTTTCGCGACTTGTTGCAAATTCCCTCCAACTATAAGGTCCTCTTCTGTCATGGCGGTGGTCGTGGTCAATTTGCAGGTGTGCCGCTCAACATTCTTGGTGATAAATCCACTGCGGATTATGTTGATGGTGGCTACTGGGCCAGTAGCGCAGTAAAAGAAGCCAAAAAATACCTCACTCCCAATGTGATTGATGCAAAAGTCACGGTTGACGGCAAACGTGCGATTATCCCAATGCGTGACTGGCAACCGTCCGACAACGCAGCCTACCTGCATTATTGCCCAAATGAAACCATCGATGGTATTGCCATTGATGAAACGCCAGATTTTGGCCCGGATGTTGTGGTTGCGGCCGATTTCTCTTCAACCATTTTATCCCGACCCATTGATGTCAGCCGTTATGGCGTTATCTATGCCGGTGCGCAGAAAAATATCGGCCCGGCAGGCCTGACTCTGGTAGTGGTACGTGAAGACTTGCTGGGTAAAGCCAGTAAAGCCTGCCCGTCTATTCTGGATTATTCCGTTCTGAACGAAAATGACTCCATGTTTAACACGCCGCCTACTTTCGCCTGGTACCTTGCCGGGCTGGTATTCAAATGGCTGAAAGAGCAGGGTGGCGTTGCCGCAATGGATAAAGTGAATCAGCAGAAAGCTGACTTACTCTACGGCGTGATTGATAACAGCGATTTTTACCGCAATGATGTCGCTGCTTCAAACCGTTCTCGTATGAATATTCCGTTCCAATTGGCGGATAGTAAACTGGATGCTTTGTTCCTTGAAGAGTCTTTCGCTGCAGGGTTGCATGCCTTGAAAGGCCACCGTGTAGTAGGGGGCATGCGCGCTTCTATTTACAATGCTATGCCACTGACGGGCGTGCAGGCACTGACTGATTTTATGGTGGATTTTGAACGTCGCCACGGTTAATCATGGTGTTTAATTCCTTGCCCCGTACCGTCTGGTACGGGGTTTCTGTTTATTTTTGTTTTTTGTTGAGAGCTTTACCTCCATGCTGGAATCCCTGACGTTACAACCCATCGCTCGGGTAGACGGAACCATTAACCTGCCAGGTTCTAAAAGTGTCTCTAACCGGGCACTGTTGCTGGCTGCTCTGGCGCAAGGTACTACGGCGCTGGCAAATCTGCTGGACAGCGATGATGTACGCCATATGCTCAATGCGCTTAGCGCGCTGGGTGTGCAATATAAGTTGTCTGCTGATCGTACCCATTGTGAAGTGACTGGTTTGGGCGGGCCGCTGACATCGGCCGGAGCCCTCGAGCTTTTTCTGGGAAATGCAGGTACAGCGATGCGCCCATTAGCAGCGGCATTGTGCCTTGGCTGCAATAACATTGTGCTGACAGGCGAACCACGCATGAAAGAGCGCCCGATTGGGCACCTGGTCGATGCCCTGCGCCAGGGCGGAGCCAAAATTTCGTACCTGGAGCAGGAAAATTACCCACCGTTGCACATTCAGGGGGGCTTTTCTGGTGGCCAGGTGGAAGTGGATGGCAGTGTTTCAAGCCAGTTCCTTACTGCGTTATTGATGGCCGCGCCACTGGCTGCTCAGGATACCGTCATCACTATCAAGGGTGAGCTGGTTTCTAAGCCTTATATTGATATTACGCTGAACCTGATGCAGACCTTTGGTGTGAGGGTCGAAAATCAGCAATATCAAACGTTTGTTATTCATGGTGGGCAAACTTACCAGTCTCCGGGTAAATATCTGGTCGAAGGGGATGCATCTTCAGCATCTTATTTCCTTGCTGCTGCTGCCATTAAAGGTGGAACCGTCAAAGTTACCGGTATTGGCCGCAACAGTGTTCAGGGAGATATCCGGTTTGCGGATGTGCTGGAAAAAATGGGTGCTGAAATAACCTGGGGCGATGATTTTATTGCCTGTACCCGCCGTGAACTGCATGCCATCGATATGGACATGAACCATATTCCCGATGCCGCGATGACGATTGCGACTGCCGCTTTATTCGCGCAGGGCACCACCACGCTGCGCAATATTTACAACTGGCGTGTCAAAGAAACAGATCGCCTCACGGCCATGGCGACAGAGTTACGTAAAGTGGGCGCTGAAGTGGAAGAAGGGCATGATTTTATTTCAATCACCCCACCAGCCCAACTGACCTTCGCGGAAATTGGGACATACAATGATCACCGTATGGCAATGTGTTTCTCTCTGGTTGCGATGTCTGATACGCCTGTGACTATCCTTGACCCGAAATGTACGGCAAAAACCTTCCCTGATTACTTCGAACGCCTCGCCAGCATCAGCGAATTAGCCTGATAATAAATATGTGCTGCCAAAGTGGCGGCACATACTTCTTCTGGCAGGTCCATTCTCAAAAAACGCGTTATTTTCTCCTGAGGGTAACAGTCTGCGGCGATGCGGCGTATAATGCGCGGCGTTTATGCTAACGGCCTGTCACTCGTTACGAAGGAGAATACTATGACGCCACACGTTCCCGTAATTACCATTGATGGCCCAAGTGGCGCGGGTAAAGGAACTCTGTGTAAAGCGATGGCTGAAGCATTGCAATGGCATTTACTGGATTCCGGTGCGATTTACCGTGTCCTCGCACTGGCCGCGTTACATCATCATGTCGATACTTCCAGTGAAGAAGCGCTGGTTCCGCTGGCTGCGCATCTGGATGTGCGCTTTCTTTCTGTCAACGGCAACCTCGAAGTGGTGCTGGAAGGCGAAGATGTCAGTGGTGAGATTCGTACCCAGGAAGTTGCCAGTGCCGCCTCCCAGGTTGCCGCTTTCCCTCGTGTGCGCGAAGCATTATTGCGCCGCCAGCGTGCGTTTCGTGAAGCACCAGGCCTGATTGCGGATGGTAGGGATATGGGAACAGTGGTATTTCCTGACGCACCTGTTAAAATTTTCCTTGATGCTTCATCGGAAGAACGTGCTTTGCGCCGTATGCGGCAGTTGCAGGATAAGGGCTTTAGTGTTAACTTTGAACGCCTTTTGGCCGAGATAAAAGAACGCGATGACCGTGATCGCAACCGGCCTGTAGCTCCTTTGGTACCGGCTCAGGATGCATTATTACTGGATTCAACCCAGATGAGCATCGAGCAAGTGATTGAAAAGGCGCTGGAATATGCACGTGAAAAACTGGGGAGTGTGTAAACTTCCTGTTTTTGCGCAAGCATCAGAATTGTAGTACCTGCGGCAATGGAGTGTTCGCGGGCATGTTAAACAACCCCATCCGGCACGGAGCCAGGTGGACGTTAAATAGAAGATCCTGAAGATTATCAACATGACTGAATCTTTTGCTCAACTCTTTGAAGAGTCCCTGAAAGAAATCGAAACCCGCCCGGGTTCCATCGTTCGCGGCGTTGTTGTTGCCATCGACAAAGACGTAGTACTGGTTGACGCCGGTCTGAAATCTGAGTCTGCCATTCCGGCTGAGCAGTTCAAAAATGCCCAGGGCGAACTTGAAATCCAGGTTGGTGACGAAGTCGACGTTGCTCTGGATGCAGTAGAAGACGGCTTCGGCGAAACCCAACTGTCTCGTGAAAAAGCAAAACGTCACGAAGCATGGCTGATGCTGGAAAAAGCATACGAAGAAGCTGCCACTGTTACTGGCGTTATCAATGGCAAAGTCAAGGGCGGCTTCACTGTTGAGCTGAACGGTATTCGTGCGTTCCTGCCAGGTTCACTGGTTGACGTACGTCCGGTTCGCGACACGCTGCACCTCGAAGGCAAAGAGCTTGAATTCAAAGTGATCAAGCTGGATCAGAAACGCAACAACGTTGTTGTTTCTCGTCGTGCCGTTATCGAATCTGAAAACAGCGCTGAACGTGATCAACTGCTGGAAAACCTGCAGGAAGGCATGGAAGTTAAAGGTATCGTTAAGAACCTCACTGACTACGGTGCATTCGTTGATCTGGGCGGTGTAGATGGTCTGCTGCACATCACTGATATGGCATGGAAACGCGTTAAGCATCCGAGCGAAATCGTGAATGTTGGCGATGAAATCACTGTTAAAGTTCTTAAATTCGACCGTGAACGTACCCGTGTTTCTCTGGGTCTGAAACAACTGGGCGAAGATCCGTGGGTTGCTATCGCTAAACGTTATCCGGAAGGTACTAAACTGACCGGTCGTGTAACCAACCTGACTGACTACGGCTGCTTCGTAGAAATCGAAGAAGGCGTTGAAGGTCTGGTACACGTTTCTGAAATGGACTGGACTAACAAAAACATCCATCCGTCTAAAGTTGTTAACGTTGGTGATGTTGTTGAAGTTATGGTTCTGGATATCGATGAAGAACGTCGTCGTATCTCCCTGGGCCTGAAACAGTGCAAAGCTAACCCGTGGCAGCAGTTCGCAGAAACCCACAACAAAGGCGATCGCGTTGAAGGTAAAATCAAGTCTATCACTGACTTTGGTATCTTCATCGGCCTGGACGGTGGCATCGACGGTCTGGTTCACCTGTCTGACATCTCCTGGAACGTTGCAGGCGAAGAAGCTGTACGTGAGTACAAAAAAGGTGACGAAATCGCCGCTGTTGTTCTGCAGGTTGACGCAGAACGTGAACGTATCTCCCTGGGTGTGAAACAACTGGCTGAAGATCCGTTCAACAACTACGTTGCTGTGAACAAGAAAGGCGCTATCGTGACTGGTAAAGTCACTGCAGTTGACGCAAAAGGTGCTACAGTTGAATTAGCTGATGGCGTTGAAGGCTATCTGCGTGCTTCTGAAGCTTCCCGTGACCGCGTTGAAGATGCTACTCTGGTTCTGAACGTTGGTGATGACGTTGAAGCGAAGTTCACTGGCGTTGACCGCAAAAACCGCGTAGTAAGCCTGTCTGTTCGTGCGAAAGACGAAGCTGACGAGAAAGATGCAATTGCTTCTGTTAACAAACAAGAAGACGGCAATTTCTCTAACGCAATGGCTGAAGCGTTCAAAGCAGCTAAAGGCGAGTAATCGTCCATACTGCTTAATCAGGGCGGCTTCGGCCGCCCTTGTTCAATGTAGCTGTAAACATTTTTCCTGATGGAAACCGGAGGAAACATGACCAAGTCAGAATTGATAGAAAGACTTGCCGGCCAGCAATCTCATATTCCAGCCAAGGCTGTAGAAGATGCGGTTAAAGAAATGCTGGAACATATGGCTTCTACCCTCGCGCAGGGGGAGCGTATTGAAATCCGGGGGTTTGGCAGCTTCTCATTGCATTACCGCGCACCACGCACCGGGCGTAATCCTAAAACTGGCGATAAAGTGGATCTGGAAGGGAAATATGTTCCCCACTTCAAACCAGGCAAAGAGCTACGTGACCGCGCCAATATTTATGGCTGATTTGCCTCACTGGCTTAATTAGTTTGCATAAGCGGCACCTCAGGGTGCCGTTTGTTTTATCTGTCTGTTACCGTCATTGCTTCTGTCTGGCGTTGCGCCAGAGTTCTGCATGCTCATTTTTCAGCGAACCTCGCACAAAATATTCTCTGCTACTGCAACTGCGAGTTATTCAGGAAAGCATCCCCAGAAAATTGCGACTGGCACTGGGTTTTTCGGCCAGCAGCGGCAAACTGGCAGCACAAGGAGAACATTGTGCTGCAACTACCCAAACTCAGTTTCTGGATCCTGGCAGGAATAAGCCCACTACTTTGGTTACCTGTCATCCCGCCATTTTGGTTTGCTCTCGTACTGACTTGCGCCGGTGGGTGGGGGCTTTGCCGCGCTCGTCATGTGGTTTGGCGTTATTGCGCCTGCGGTGCCCTGGCATTGAGTTGGGCGCTGTTTCATGCGCAATCTGCGTTAACTACCATGGTCGAAATGAGTGGGAAGCGGGAGAGCATGGTGGTTCGAATTGTCAGCACTCAGGGAGAACGTCATTACGGTAAAATAGTGCAGTGGGGAGGCAAAAAAAGGCTGTTTTCTCCAGGTGTCATTCTGTATGGCATTTTACCTGAGTCACACCCTTGCTCCGGGCAACTTTGGCAAGTCAGTAGCACGTTAAGGGCAGTGCATGGGCAATATAATGCTGGCGGCTATTCCCGGCAGCGGTCGGCAATGGCAAGTGGATTTGTGTTGTCAGGCCGAATGGCGGATGTTCAGGTTATCAAAGCCTCTTGTTCACTTCGCGCAGCGTTTATCCACCGGGTAGAACAACAAACTGCACATTTAGCATGGGATGCCGTCATTCACGCACTGGCTTTTGGCGAGCGAGAAAACATGCAGACAGGCGTCAGGCAAATATTGCGGGAGACGGGAACCGCACATCTGATGGCGATATCGGGGTTACATATTGCCCAGGCGGGTGGTGCTGGCTGGCTATTGGCGCGGCTAATTCAATTCTTCCTGCCGGCCCACTGGATTCGCCCGTCTTTTCCCATTATTGCCAGTATTGCTTGCGCCGCAGGGTATACCTGGTTGAGTGGCGGCAACCCACCCGCCATACGCAGCCTTATTGCTCTGAGCTCATGGGGCATTCTTCGTTTATACCAGCGCCAGTGGGGGGCGTGGGATGTTCTGGCGGTGTGTCTTGCCTGTGTACTGTTATTCGACCCGCTCACATTGCTTTCCGACAGTTTCTGGTTATCAGCCTTTGCCGTCAGTGCACTCATTTTTTGGTGCCAGTGGTTACCGTTCACTGGGGTAAAAAAATACCGAACAGCGCACTTTTGTGCTGCTTTGCTTCACCTGCAATGTGGTGCATGCCTGCTGTTGTTACCACTGCAGGTTCCTCTATTCCACGGGATATCACTCATTTCGCTGCCTGCTAACCTTATTGCCGTGCCTGTGGTGACATTTCTGATTGTCCCGCTGATTTTTCTCGGGGTTCTGGCAAATAGTGTGATGGTGCCTGGTTTGATATGGCAATGGGTGGATTCACTGCTGGCCGCACTGTTTTGGTTACTGGCTGGGCTACCAAAGGGCTGGTTACCCGTGGACTGGCGGATGGGCGCTATGGCCTTTCTGCCCTGGTGTCTGCTGGTCATTATGAGATTTCACTGGCTGCGAACCTCCTCGTTTACCTGTGCGGCATTGGTGGTAGTGCTATGCTCGCCCTGGTGGGGGCGTAAGAATCACAGTGGCTGGCAAGTGCATATGCTGGATATTGGCCACGGGCTGGCAATGGTTATTGAGCGTAACGGCTCCGCTTTTTTGTATGATACAGGTAACCGGTGGGAAGGGGGAAATGTCGGGCAGCAGGTTATTTTGCCCTGGCTTGCCTGGCATAACCTGGTGCCGGAGGGTGTCATTATCAGCCATGAGCATACGGACCATAACGGTGGGCTGGCGGCAATTGAGGCGCAATGGCCGGGGATAACTCAGTGGCGTAATAGCCCACAGCCTGGAGCTTATCACTGTTATCAGGGCAAAAAATGGTACTGGCAGGGGTTGTCATTTGACGTTGTCTGGCCCCCATTACAATTTGAAGGAAGCGAGAATAACCGCTCGTGTGTTGTCAGTGTGAGTGATGGTATTCACCGGGTGTTGTTAACTGGAGACCTTGAGCTGCCAGCTGAATTATTGTTGACCATGCACCCTGCATCTATGAAAGCCGATATCGTGCAGGTGCCACATCATGGCAGTAAAAGCTCTTCCGGGATACGTTTTGTCGGGCGTGCTGAAGGTTCAGTGGCACTGACATCAGTAGCACGTTATAACCCATGGAATATGCCATCGCCCGCAGTTGTTGAACGTTACCAACAGAATGGCTACCAGTGGTATGACACGGCTTTGCATGGGCAGGTTAGCGTCAGTTTCTCACCGACAGGCTGGCGAGTTTCTGCACATCGGGCCCGTTTTTTCACCCCCTGGTATCAACGCTGGTTTGGCGTGAGGCCAGATAACAGGTAGAATATGCGGCTATTTCAACAAGTGCTGGTTAATATTGAATGCATATCGATAAAGATCTCTCCACCTTACAGACCTTCCGGCGGCTTTGGCCGATTATTGCTCCGTTCAAATTAGGTCTGATTGTGGCGGGTGTTGCGTTGGTGACCAACGCGGCCAGCGATACTTTCATGTTATCGCTACTGAAACCACTGCTGGATGATGGTTTTGGTAAGACCGACCGTTCCGTGTTGATGTGGATGCCGTTGGTGGTCATAGGTCTGATGCTGCTGCGTGGCATCAGCAGCTATGTGTCAAGTTATTGTATTTCATGGGTTTCCGGTAAAGTGGTGATGAACATGCGCCGTCGCCTGTTCAACCATATGATGGGGATGCCCGTTTCCTTTTTTGATAAACAGTCTACAGGCACATTGTTGTCGCGCATTACTTATGATTCGGAGCAGGTAGCCTCTTCTTCATCCGGCGCGCTTATTACAGTAGTTCGTGAAGGGGCCTCCATTATTGGCCTGTTTATCATGATGTTTTACTACAGCTGGCAGTTATCCCTGATCCTCATTGTGTTGGCCCCTATTGTCTCTGTGGCTATTCGTGTCGTTTCTAAGCGCTTTCGCAATATCAGTAAAAGTATGCAGAACACCATGGGGCAGGTGACAACCAGCGCAGAGCAGATGCTCAAAGGGCATAAAGAAGTGTTGATCTTTGGTGGGCAGCAGATTGAACGCGAACGGTTTGATAAAGTCAGTAACCGTATGCGTCAGCAAGGCATGAAAATGGTTTCGGCCTCGTCCATTTCAGACCCACTGATTCAGCTTATCGCTTCGCTTGCCCTGGCATTCGTTCTGTACGCGGCAAGTTTCCCCAGTGTTATGGAAAACCTGACTGCCGGGACAATCACTGTCGTGTTCTCTTCAATGATTGCGCTTATGCGCCCGTTGAAATCTCTGACAAACGTGAACTCACAGTTTCAGCGTGGGATGGCTGCCTGCCAGACACTGTTCTCCATTCTGGACAGCGAGCAGGAAAAAGATGACGGCACTAAAGTGATTGAACGCTCAACAGGTGATATTGAATTCCGCAATGTGACCTTCACTTATCCTGGCCGGGATGTGCCCGCCTTGCGTGATATCAGCCTGACTATTCCATCTGGAAAAACGGTTGCACTGGTGGGCCGTTCTGGCTCTGGTAAGTCCACCATCGCCAGTTTGATAACACGTTTTTATGATATTGATGAAGGGCAAATCATTATCGACGGGCACGACATCCGCGAATATACACTGGCATCATTGCGAGACCAGGTTGCACTGGTTTCGCAGAATGTACACTTATTCAACGATACCATCGCCAATAATATTGCTTATGCCCGTGCCGGGCAGTATACCCGTGAAGATATTGAACAGGCCGCGAAAATGGCTTATGCGATGGATTTCATCAGCAAGATGGACAACGGGCTGGATACGGTGATTGGTGAAAATGGCGTCCTGCTTTCTGGTGGCCAGCGCCAGCGTATTGCTATTGCCCGTGCGCTGCTGCGTAACAGCCCAATACTGATTCTGGATGAAGCCACCTCTGCACTGGACACTGAGTCTGAGCGGGCTATCCAGTCCGCGCTGGATGAACTCCAGAAGAACCGTACCTCGCTGGTGATAGCACATCGCCTGTCTACTATTGAACAGGCAGATGAAATTATTGTGGTAGAAGACGGGCGTATTGTAGAACGTGGTGCACACCGGGCTCTGATTGAAAAAGCAGGGGTGTATGCACAACTTCACCGGATGCAGTTCGGCGCATGATCTCCCGTATCTGGTCTGGTGAATCGCCACTCTGGCTATTGCTGTTGCCATTATCCTGGCTGTATGGGCTGGTGAGCTTTTGTATCCGGCTCAGTTACCGTATTGGCCTTCGCAAAGTCTGGAAAGCCCCGGTTCCCGTTGTGGTTGTGGGCAACCTGACTGCCGGGGGAAATGGTAAAACCCCCGTAGTGATATGGCTGGTGGAGCAATTGCAGCAAAACGGCATTTGTGTTGGTGTGGTGTCACGGGGGTATGGTGGTAAATCTGCCCATTATCCGTTGCTTGTCGGCCCGGATACTGCAACATCACAGGCGGGCGATGAACCGGTTCTGATTTACCAGCGTACCGGAGCACCGGTTGCAGTCGCGCCACAGCGCAGTGAGGCAGTTAAATCTTTATTGGCCCGAAATCCGGCAGTTCAGGTTGTTGTGACCGATGACGGGCTGCAACATTATTCGCTGGGGCGCGATAAAGAGATTGTGGTTATCGACGGTGTGCGCCGTTTTGGCAATGGCTGGTGGTTGCCAGCAGGCCCGATGCGCGAACGCGCTTCCCGCCTCAAAACTGTGGATGCAGTTATTGTTAATGGTGGCCAGCCAAAGCCCGGGGAAATAGCCATGCAACTTGTTCCGGGTTTAGCCGTTAACCTGGTTACAAGAGAAGAAACGCCAGTAGTCACGCTGAAAGATTTAGTGGCAATGGCCGGTATTGGTCACCCACCTCGCTTTTTTACCACACTTGAACAGCAGGGGGCGGAACTGGTAAAACGTGTTTCACTCCCGGATCACCAGGCGCTTAACAGCGCACAGGTCGAAAGTCTGCAGGGTAGCCACCAGCATCTGGTAATGACTGAAAAAGATGCCGTGAAATGCCGTCAGTTTGCCCGGGACACTTGGTGGTACTTGCCGGTTGATGCACAAATGCATGGCGCTGGTGCTGACAAACTTCTGCAGGAGATAATTCGGCTGGCATCCTGAAAATGTCGCCATCTTCTGATTACTAAGGAGCGACATGTCTCAGGTCTATCTTTCCCGTAAGGCAGCCCGCCATTTGCACCTTGCCGCTCAGGGGCTGCTGAAAAAACCGCGTAAGCGCGCAGTTCCTGCTGATATTCTCAAAACCATTCGCCAAATGGCCTTGCTCCAGATAGACACGATTAATATCGTTGCCCGCAGTCCATGGATTGTGTTGTTCAGCCGGTTGGGGAGTTTTCCATTCCCCTGGCTGGAAGAATCACTGTCACGCGGCGAGTTGATTGAATACTGGGCACATGAAGCCTGTTTCCTGCCGAAAGAAGACTTTGCACTGGTCCGCCACCGAATGCTTAACCCACATAAAATGGGCTGGAAATATTCTGCTGAGTGGATGGCTACCCATGAGCAGGAAATAGCTGAGTTGCTGGGGTGGATGGCTGAAAATGGGCCTGTACGGGCAGCTGATTTTGCTCACCCCAGACCGGGGCAAAGCGGGTGGTGGGAGTGGAAACCTCATAAGCGGCACCTGGAAGGGTTATTCACTGCCGGTAAGGTGATGGTGTCGTCCCGGCATAACTTCCAGCGGGTATACGACCTGACACACAGAATCATGCCCGGGTGGGATGACGCGCAACAGAGCTTAACCCAAAGTGAAGCCGAAAGTGTGATGCTGTCACGCAGCGCCCGGTGTCTCGGTATTTTTAAACCGGCCTGGCTTGCCGATTACTACCGGCTTAAAAATATTCAGGCAAATACAGTAATAGCCCGCTGGCTGGATGAGCAGGCAGTTACGCAAGTTGAAGTGGAAGACCTCGGAACAATGTGGCTTGATAACAGCTTGCTGCCCCTGTTGCCCCTGGCTGAGCAGGGTACTCTTAATGCCACCCACTCAACGGTATTATCCCCATTTGACCCGGTTGTATGGGACCGGCGTCGGGCCTCACAGTTATTCCAGTTTGAGTACCGGCTTGAGTGCTATACGCCCGAACCAAAAAGGCAGTACGGTTATTTTGTACTGCCTGTTTTACACCGGGGGCAGATTGTTGGGCGCATGGATGCCAAAATGCACCGCAAAATAAGTGTGCTGGAAGTGATGACGCTGTGGCTGGAAGAAGGGGTTCGCAGCAGCCAGCATCTGGAGCAGGGAATCTGGCAGGCATTGGTCGATTTTGCCCGCTGGCAGGGAGCGACACAGATAACTCTCGGCCAGGTTCCATCCGCGCTTGCCTGCCTGAAAACGCGGAACATGCAAACCAACTAACCTTCAAAGCCAATTATGGTATGCTGAACGTAATTTTTCGGATCCATGACGGAGGAAATATGGATCACCGTTTACTTGAAATCATTGCCTGCCCGGTTTGCCAGGGTAAACTCTATTTTAATCAGGAAAAGCATACGCTTATTTGTAAAGTGGATGGACTGGTTTTCCCAATTGATGAAGGTATTCCTGTCTTGCTCGAAACAGCCGCGCATCCGTTAGAAAATGATGAGGCTGGCGTATGAGTTTTATCGTCATTATCCCTGCGCGTTATGCTTCCAGCCGTTTGCCAGGCAAACCGCTGGTTGATATCGCGGGCAAACCCATGGTTGTTAGGGTGCTGGAGCAGGCGCGGTTATCGGGAGCTGAACGGGTTATCGTTGCCACTGACCATGCAGATGTTGCCGCAGCAGTGCAGGCGGCAGGTGGTGAAGTTTGTATGACCCGGGTTGATCACCATTCCGGAACTGAACGTCTGGCTGAAGTCATCGAAAAATGCGCATTTGCTGATGATACCGTTATTGTCAACGTGCAGGGTGATGAACCGCTGATCCCACCGGTGATTATCCGCCAGGTTGCGGATAACCTGGTTGCCAGTGGTGTCGGTATGGCGACACTGGCTGTGCCCGTCGATTCAGCAGAAGAAGCCTTTAATCCCAATGCGGTTAAAGTGGTGATGGATGCCAAAGGGCATGCACTCTATTTCTCTCGTGCTACGATTCCCTGGGATCGTGACCGCTTTGCTCAGTCTAAAGAAAGCATCGGCGACAGCTTTTTACGCCATATCGGTATTTATGCCTACCGTGCAGGGTTTGTTCGCCGCTATGTAGCCTGGGAACCATCACAACTGGAAAATATCGAAATGCTCGAGCAACTACGGGTGCTGTGGTATGGCGAGAAAATTCATGTTGCGGTTGCTAAAGAAGTACCGGGAACGGGGGTTGATACACCCAAAGATTTAGAACATGTGCGGGCTGTATTCCGCCAGTGATTATTTCGTGGCGGTATTTGCCGCCACGCCACAATATAAATTCCTTATGCAATACAATCCTTTCAAATTTTCCCTTCTTTTCTGCGCGTAAATTGATCTGGAAAAGTGACATCCCTGTTTGCGGCGCTCATTATTACTACAGTGGTTTTTCAATGGGCAGGTCAATATGCAGCAATTACGTGCAGAATTAAGCCATCTGTTAGGTGAACGGTTAAGTCGCATTGAATGTATCAGTGAAAAGCCAGATACCGCTCTGTGGTCACTTTACGACAGCTCTGGTAATGCCTTGCCGTTGCTGGCGAAAAGTTACAGCTCGCCGGGGATGGCTGCGCAGATGGCAAGTAAAATCTCTTTGTTAGCTCGTACAGGAACGGTTCGTATGCCTGTGGTTTACGGCATCATTTCTCACGAAGAACAACCCGGCCCGGATGTTCTCCTGATGGAGCGATTAAGGGGGATGCCGGTTGAAGCACCTACCCGCACACCAGAACGCTGGGCGCAGTTAAAAGACCAGATTGTTGAAGGGCTGCTGGCATGGCACCGGCAGGACAGCCGCGGCTGTGTGGGCACGGTCGATAATACCCAGGAAAATCACTGGCCTTCCTGGTACCGCCAGCGTATTGAAGTACTATGGAGCACACTGAATCAGTTCACCAATACTGGCCTGAGCATGCAGGACAAAGCCATTCTGCTGCGCACAAAAGAAAATTTACCAGAGTTGTTTGCGGGCTTCACTGATAACTGTGTGTTGGTACATGGCAATTTCACGTTGCGCAGTATGTTGAAAGATTCAAGAACGGATCAGTTACTGGCTGTGCTTAATCCCGGCATCATGCTGTGGGCGCCGCGTGAATTTGAGTTATTCCGCCTCAACGAGTCCGGTCTTTCGGAAAGTTTATTCTGGCACTACCAGCAAAGGGCTCCGGTGGACGAGGCATTCCTGTGGCGTCGCTGGTTGTATGTGCTGTGGGATGAAGTCAGCCAGTTACTCAGCACTGGCCGTATGAACCGGGTGGCTTTTGATAAAGCCCGTAAAGAACTATTGCCCTGGGTGACCTGAAAACGTAAGCCATTGCCAGATGCGGCCCAAACTTTCATAGGCGGCACGGTCGCTGTGCATCAGCCATAATGGCGATGGAATGATTTTCTCCCACGGGTTCAGGTCGGCGCTGATAGCCATTTGATTCGCTGGGGCGGGTTCTGGCGCCAGCCCTTGCTGGTGAAAGAAAATCATAGCTCGTGGCAGGTGAGATGCTGAGCTTATCAAAATAAAAGGCTGTTGGCCGATAGCCTTCTTCACTGCCGCCGCTTCCTCTTGAGTATCTTTCGGTTGGTCCAGCGTCATAATGTGGCTGTGTGGCACACCAAGACTTTCAGCGACACGGGCACCAGCTTCTGCCGTGCTTACTGGATTTCCCTGAGCTGGTGCTCCGGTAAATATCAGTGTTGCCTGCGGGTTTTTTAACCACAACCTGACACCTTCAGTCACCCTCGGCAGGCTGTTATTAATCAGATTGGAACTGGGTGCCCACTTCGGGTCCCAGGTATAACCCCCACCGAGCACCACAATGTAGTTGACGTTCACCGGGCCTTGCCATGTCGGCCAGGTGGTTTCCAGAGGGCGCAATAACCGGTCTGCCACCGGCTGCAGGCTCAGTAACAATAATCCAGCCCAGCCTATAGTCATAATAACCTTTCCTGCTTTTTGCCAGCGGGTGAACCACAGCAAGATAAGCGCCGCAGCCATTATGCAAAGAAAAAGTGGCAAGGGTAACAACATGCCGCCAATGAATTTTTTAAGGGTAAAAAGCATTATTCTGCATCCTTTTTGACCATATAGCCGTTGATCAGGAATGATCTTACACCAGAGAGCTTCAATATCCTTGCGGCTGTGACAAAATAAGGGTTTTGCCATTTGCCCGTTTAGCGGGAGGAAATGAGTTCGTGTCAGATCGTAATTTCGATGACATCGCGGAGAAATTCTCACGCAATATCTACGGTACCAGTAAGGGTCGATTGCGGCAGGCGATTCTTTGGCAGGATCTGGACTACATTCTGCAAGGATTTGGCACGCGTAAATTGCGCATACTGGACGCGGGCGGTGGATTAGGGCAAACAGCCTGTAAACTGGCAGCAATGGGCCATGAGGTACTGTTGTGTGACCTTTCCGGTGAAATGATTAGCCGGGCTCAGGCACTTGCTCACGAGCAAGGTGTGAGCGGTAACATGCATTTTGTACAATCCGCAGTGCAACAGGTGCGCGAACATTTGGATTCCCCGGTTGATCTGATATTGTTTCATGCTGTTCTTGAATGGATAGATGAACCCCAGCAGGTCCTGGCGAAACTGTGGGAATGCCTTGCTCCTGGCGGGGTGCTTTCGCTGATGTTTTATAACGCTAATGGTTTACTGATGCATAACATGGTCGCCGGTAATTTTGCTTATGTGGCGGCGGGTATGCCAAAACGTAAAAAGCGCACGCTTTCGCCAGATCACCCATTAAAGCCAGAGGACGTTTACCTTTGGCTGGAGCAAATTGGCTGGAACATTACCCGTAAAACCGGTGTGCGGGTATTTCATGATTACTTGCGGGAAAAACATCAGCAGCAAGACTGCTTTGAAGAACTGCTGGAGCTGGAAACTCGCTTTTGTCGTCAGGAGCCCTGGGTGAGCCTTGGGCGGTATATTCATGTGACGGCACAAAAGCCAGAAAGCCAAGGATAAACTATGAGTGAATTTTCCCAGACAGTACCTGAACTGGTTGCCTGGGCCAGAAAGAATGATTTTTCAATTTCACTGCCTGTCGACCGGCTGGCTTTTTTGCTGGCCATCGCCACACTCAATGGCGAGCGGCTGGAAGGGGAAATGAGTGAAGGTGAGCTGGTTGATGCATTTCGTTACGTGAGCGAAGCCTTTGAACAGGCCAGTGAAACCCTCGTCATGCGTGCAAACAATGCCATCAATGATATGGTGCGCCAGCGCTTAATCAACCGTTTTACCAGCGAGCAGGCAGAAGGCAATGCCATCTACCGTTTAACGCCCCTGGGGATAGGCATTACCGATTATTATATCCGCCAGCGTGAGTTTTCTACGTTGCGGTTGTCTATGCAATTGTCCATCGTTGCCGGGGAACTCAAACGTGCGGCCGATGCAGCAGATGAAGGTGGCGATGAATTTCACTGGCACCGTAATGTATTTGCACCACTAAAGTATTCGGTGGCGGAAATTTTCGACAGCATTGATTTAACCCAACGCATCATGGATGAGCAACAGCAACAAGTTAAAGATGATATAGCTCAGTTGCTGAATAAGGACTGGCGTGCAGCAATTTCCAGTTGTGAGCTGCTGCTCTCTGAAACGTCCGGTACGTTACGGGAATTGCAGGATACGCTGGAAGCCGCAGGCGACAAGCTACAGGCTAATCTGCTGCAAATTCAGGACGCCATTCTCGGGCAGGATGACCTGGGTTTTATCGAGCGCTTAATTTTCGATTTACAGAGCAAGCTCGACCGTATTGTCAGTTGGGGCCAACAGGCGATTGATTTATGGATAGGCTATGACCGCCATATCCATAAATTTATTCGTACAGCTATTGATATGGATAAAAACCGGGTTTTCGCCCAGCGTTTGCGCCAGTCGGTACAAAATTACTTCGATGCCCCCTGGGCGCTGACTTATGCCAACGCTGATCGTTTATTCGATATGCGTGATGAGGAGATGTCCTTAAGGGATGACGAAGTCATGGGTGAGTTACCCGTTGACCTTGAGTTCGAAGAGTTTAATGAAATACGTGAGCAACTGGCCGCGATGATTGAGCAGTCTCTGCAAGTCTACAAAACCAGAAACCTCCCACTGGATCTCGGCGTGGTGATGCGTGAATATCTGGCGCAATATCCGCGGGCGCGGCATTTCGATGTCGCCCGTATCGTGGTCGACCAGGCTGTGCGGCTGGGTATAGCAGAAGCGGATTTCACTGGGCTTCCCGCTCAGTGGCAACTTATTAATGATTACGGAGCCAGGGTACAGGCGCATGTCATCAACAAATATTGAACAAACAATGCCGGTAAAACTGGCGCAGGCGATTGCCAACCCACTGTTCCCGGCCCTTGACAGCCAATTACGCTCTGGCCGTCATATTGGTCTTGATGAACTGGATAATCACGCTTTTTTAATGGATTTTCAGGAAGAGCTTGAGTTGTTCTACATCCGTTATAACGTAGAGCTTATTCGCGCACCTGAAGGTTTCTTTTATCTCCGTCCCCGGTCAACAACCCTTATCCCACGCTCCGTACTTTCCGAGCTGGATATGATGGTAGGGAAAATCCTCTGTTACCTTTATCTGAGCCCGGAGCGTCTGGCGAATGAAGGGATTTTTACCCAACAGGAACTGTACGACGAACTACTGGCACTGGCGGATGAAAGTAAATTACTGAAGTTGGTGAACAACCGTTCTACCGGTTCCGACCTGGACCGTCAGAAGCTACAGGAAAAAGTACGCTCCTCACTCAACCGCCTGAGAAGGCTGGGAATGATTTGGTTCCTCGGCCATGACAGCAGCAAATTCCGTATATCTGAGTCTGTGTTCCGCTTTGGTGCCGATGTCCGCGCTGGCGATGATGCGCGCGAGGCACAATTGCGCATGATTCGCGACGGGGAAGCCATGCCAGTAGAGCAGAGCCTGCAGCTTAATGATGAACAGGAAGACAATAATAATCAGGATACAGCGGAGGATGAACAGGAATGATTGAACGCGGAAAATTTCGTTCGCTAACACTGATTAACTGGAATGGTTTCTTTGCCAGAACCTTTGACCTGGATGAGCTGGTTACTACGCTTTCAGGGGGCAACGGTGCCGGGAAATCAACCACGATGGCTGCTTTTGTCACGGCACTTATCCCTGACCTGACTCTGTTGCATTTTCGTAATACAACAGAAGCAGGCGCGACCTCGGGTTCGCGTGATAAAGGCCTGCACGGTAAGCTCAAAGCTGGCGTCTGCTACTCCTTTCTGGATGTTGTGAACTCACGTCATCAGCGTGTGCTGGTGGGGGTGCGCTTGCAGCAGGTTGCCGGGCGCGATCGCAAAGTTGATATCAAACCTTTTGCCATTCAGGGCCTGCCAATGGCCGTCCAGCCAACTCAACTGGTGACAGAGGCGCTCAATGCCCGCCAGGCCAGGGTGCTGACCTTACAGGAACTGAAAGAAAAAACAGAAGCCATGGAAGGGGTTCAGTTCAGGCAGTTCAGCTCCATTACCGATTACCATGCACTCATGTTTGACCTGGGGATTGTGGCGCGCCGTTTGCGCTCCGCCTCTGACCGTAGCAAATATTACCGCCTGATTGAAGCCTCACTCTACGGCGGGATCTCCAGCGCCATTACTCGTTCGTTGCGTGATTACCTGTTGCCGGAAAACAGCGGGGTACGTAAAGCATTCCAGGATATGGAAGCCGCTTTGCGTGAAAACCGTATGACGCTGGAAGCTATTCGGGTAACGCAGTCTGACCGTGACCTGTTTAAGCACTTAATTTCCGAAGCGACAGATTACGTGGCAGCGGATTATATGCGTCACGCCAATGAGCGCCGCATTCACCTTGACCAGGCTTTAGCAACGCGCCAGGAGTTATTCACCAGTCGTAAACAACTGGCAACAGAGCAGTATCGCCATGTGGAAATGGCGCGTGAACTGGCTGAGCAGGCAGGGGCTGAAGGTAATCTGGAAGCTGATTATCAGGCGGCAAGTGATCATCTGAATCTGGTGCAGACCGCTTTACGTCAGCAAGAGAAAATTGAACGCTATGAGGCGGATCTTGAAGAGCTGCAAATTCGCCTGGAAGAACAAAACGAGGTGGTGGCCGAAGCTCAGGATCAGCATGAAGAGTATGAAGCGCGTGCCGAAGCAGCAGAACTGGAAGTGGATGAACTCAAAAGCCAGTTGGCCGATTACCAGCAAGCACTTGATGTTCAGCAAACTCGCGCGCTGCAGTATCAACAGGCGCTGCAGGCTCTTAACCGTGCCCGTGAATTGTGCAACCTGCCTGATTTAACTGCCGACAGCGCGGACGAATGGCTTGATACCTTCCAGGCTAAAGAGCAGGAAGGTACTGAGACATTGCTCTCGCTGGAGCAGAAAATGCGCGTTTCGCAAACGGCGCATGCACAGTTTGAAGAGGCCTGGAAACTGGTTTGCGCCATCAGTGGGCCAGTTAGCCGCAGTGACGCCTGGCAGGTTGCCCGTGATTTATTGCGTGATGCCTCCGACCAGCGCTATCAGGCCGAGCAAGTTCCGGCACTGCGTATGCGGTTGTCTGAACTTGAACAGCGCCTGCGTGAACAGCAAGATGCTGAACGCCTGCTGGCAGAATTCAGCCGCCAGCAAGGGCGCGAAGTATTACCCGAAGAACTGGAAACCTGGCAGGAAGAGTTCGAAGCCAAAATTGCCAGTTTGTCTGAGCGTGTATCCCAGGCCAGTGAAGAGCGTTCTTCTCTGCGCCAGGAACATGAACAACTCCAGCAGAAAATTCAGTTATTGACGCAGCGGGCGCCTGTGTGGCTCGCCGCACAAAGCAGCCTGAGCCAGTTATCCGAACAAAGTGGCGAAGAATTTACTTCCGGCCAGGAAATAACCGAGTACCTTCAGCAATTGCTGGAGCGTGAGCGGGAAAATATCGTTGAGCGCGATACTGTTTCGGCCCGTAAAAAAGCAGTAGACGACGAAATCGAACGCCTGAGCCAGCCAGGTGGTGCTGAAGACGCACGGCTTAACGCCCTGGCTGAGCGGTTTGGCGGCGTATTGCTGTCTGAAATTTATGATGATGTAGGGCTGGATGATGCGCCTTACTTCTCTGCGCTTTATGGGCCTTCGCGCCATGCTATTGTGGTGCCAGAATTATCACGGGTACGCGAGTATCTGGATGGCCTTGAGGACTGCCCGGAAGATTTGTACCTGATTGAAGGCGACCCGCAGTCATTTGATGACAGTGTCTTCAGTGTTGAAGAGCTGGAAAAAGCAGTGGTGGTGAAAATCGCCGACCGCCAGTGGCGCTATTCCCGATTCCCTTCAGTGCCGTTATTTGGCCGCGCTGCGCGTGAAAGCCGCATTGAAAGCCTGCACGCAGAACGCGAAGCACTGGCAGAAAAATTTGCCACACTCTCTTTCGATGTGCAAAAAACGCAGCGCCTGCACCAGGCATTCAGCCGGTTTATTGGCCAGCATTTATCGGTTGCGTTTGACGACGACCCGGAAGCCGCTATTCGCCAGTTGAATACGCGACGTACTGAAATTGAACGTACTCTTTCACAGCATGAGAGTGATAACCAGCAACAGAAAACGCAGTACGAACAGGCGCGCGAAGGAATCGCACTGCTTAACCGGCTGTTACCCCGTGCTAACCTGTTAGGTGATGACACCCTTGCTGACCGTGTTGAAGAGATTCAGGCGCAAGTTGATGAAGCGCAGGAAGCTGCCCGTTATATACAGCAACATGGCAACCAGCTGGCTCGCCTGGAGCCGGTTGTCAGCGTACTGCAAAGTGACCCTGAGCAATTTGAGCAACTGAAGAGTGACTATGAAAACGCCAGACGCACTCAAACAGAAGCACGCCAGCAAGCCTTTGCGCTGGCAGAGGTGGTACAACGCCGGGCGCACTTTAGTTACTCTGATGCTGTTGAAATCCTCAGTGGTAATTCCGACTTAAATGAAAAATTGCGCCAGCGTCTTGAGCAGGCGGAAACTGAACGCAGCCGTAGCCGTGAAGCATTACGCAGCCATGGCGCGCAGCTTAATCAGTATCATCAGGTTCTGGCTTCGCTGAAAAGTTCGTGGGAAACCAAAAACGAACTGCTGAGTGATTTGCATAAGGAGTTGCAGGATATCGGTGTCCGGGCTGATGCTGGCGCAGAGGAGCGTGCCCGTACTCGCCGTGATGAATTGCATAACCAGTTGTCTGGCAACCGTTCACGCCGTAACCAGTTGGAAAAACAACTGACGTTCTGTGAAGCTGAAATGGATAACCTGACCAGGGCGTTACGCCGCCTGGAGCGTAGTTACCATGAAATTCGTGAACAGGTCGTGACCGCGAAAGCGGGTTGGTGCGCGGTAATGCGCCTGGTGAAAGAAAACGGTGTTGAACGCCGGTTACATCGCCGTGAACTTGCTTATTTGAGTGGCGATGATTTGCGTTCCATGTCGGATAAAGCGCTGGGGGCATTGCGCCAGGCGGTTGCCGATAATGAACATCTGCGTGATGTGTTGCGTTTGTCAGAAGATCCGAAGCGCCCGGAGCGCAAAATCCAGTTCTTTGTGGCGGTTTATCAGCATCTGCGTGAGCGTATCCGCCAGGATATTATTCGTACAGATGACCCGGTTGAAGCCATTGAACAAATGGAGATTGAGCTAAGCAGGCTGACAGAGGAACTGACCTCCCGTGAGCAGAAACTGGCAATCAGTTCCCGTAGTGTGGCGAACATTATTCGCAAGACGATTCAGCGTGAACAGAACCGTATTCGTATGCTTAACCAGGGCCTCCAGAGTGTTTCCTTCGGGCAGGTTAACAGTGTGCGGCTGAATGTGAATATCCGTGAAGCACATGCCACACTGCTGGATGTTCTTTCCGAGCAGCATGAGCAACACCAGGATCTGTTTAACAGCCAGCGCCTGACTTTCTCTGAAGCACTGGCAAAACTCTATCAGCGCCTTAACCCACAGATAGACATGGGGCAACGTACACCGCAAACCATTGGTGAAGAGTTGCTGGATTACCGCAACTATCTGGATATGGAAGTGGAAGTTAACCGTGGCTCTGACGGTTGGCTGCGGGCGGAAAGCGGTGCGTTGTCAACGGGTGAAGCAATTGGTACCGGGATGTCCATCCTCGTGATGGTGGTTCAGAGCTGGGAAGATGAATCACGTCGCCTGCGTGGGAAAGATATTTCACCTTGCCGGTTGTTGTTCCTTGATGAAGCAGCACGTCTGGATGCGAAGTCGATTGCGACACTGTTTGAGTTGTGCGAACGCCTTGAAATGCAGTTGATTATTGCTGCGCCGGAAAATATCAGCCCGGAAAAAGGCACCACTTATAAACTGATGCGTAAAGTGACTGCTCAGGGCGAACATGTACATGTTGTTGGGTTGCGTGGTTTTGCTCCACCATTACCGGAAACAAGCCAGGATGCAGCCCCGGCAGCATCCGATGCCTCCTGATTAAACAACCAAACAAAAAAACGGGCAGTGGCCCGTTTTTTGTTTTACATACAGGATGTTACTCAGGATTTTTGCCGTCTGATATATTTTTGATTTATCTTCATGCATTAATAAAACGCCGCCATTTGGGGTGTATTTAACTATCTTTACAAATCAGCGCGACAAGCCGCCAGTCTCTTTATATACTTGGGGCAAGTATCACCAGGAGTTGTTAATTGATTTACCTGATGAAATAGCATTAAAGGGGGCAGGGACGTGCAAAGTAAGACGAAGCAAATCTTTCGTTTGTCAGTATTAAGTGCAAGTTTTTTTGTGGGGCTGACAACGAGCGCGCAGTTATGGGCCGATGAACCGGCCATCATCCCCGATGATGCCAATGCGGTGGAAGTACCTCAGGTTGTAGGTGATGATGCTTCCGCTACTGATACGCAGGCGGTGTCTGTGTCTCCAGAATCAGTTACTCAGGCTAAATCAGCATTGAAACAACTGGCTGACGGGTTCTCACCCGCATATCCTGAACAACTGGCTCGTTTATATGCCTTGCACCAAATGCAGCCCGTGTGGAATAACCGTGACGCAGTGAAAGCCTTTCAGCAGCAACTGGCTGAAGTGGCAATGGCGGGGATCCAGCCACAGTTTACCCAGTGGGTGGAGCGGCTGACCGACCCTGCTGTTACTGGAATGGCGAGAGATATCGTATTATCTGATGCCATGTTTGGTTACCTGCAATACGTTACTGGTGTGCCCAAAAACGGTAACGTGTGGTTATACAGTTCAAAACCGTACAAACTGGCGCCACCACCTGCAGCCGCTATAGCAAAATGGCAGAACGCGCTGCGTAATGGTGCTTTTGCTGAATTCATTGATTCCCTTGCTCCGCAGCACCCACAATATGCTGTTATGCATAAATCACTCCTGAAACTGTTGTCTTATTCAGCAACTGACTGGCCTCAGTTGACCGCCAGGAAAACATTGCGTCCGGGTGACCGTAGCCCGGATGTTGTGGTTTTGCGCCAGATTATCAGTGATGTAGACCGGGTTTATAGCGGGGCGGGTATTGTTGCGCCATTAGCATCGACGCCCGCAGCTGCTGTCGTTACAGCCAGTGATGTAGTTAGCCCGTCGGCGGCTCCTGTTGGTTCGGCTACTGCTTCCCCCAGTTCCCCTGAAGCAACAAGTGGTGAAGCAAGTGAAGCCGTTGACGCATCCTCAAGTGATATTTACGACAAAACTCTGGTTGCCCAGGTTGAGCGTTTCCAAAAGTGGCAGGGGCTGGCAGATGACGGTGTGGTTGGTCCTGCGACGCGTAACTGGTTGAACGTCTCGCCAGCTCAGCGAGCAGCATTACTGGCTCTGAATATCCAACGTTTGCGTTTGTTGCCAGATAAAATGGAAACCGCCATTATGGTGAACATTCCTAACTTCTCGCTGATTTACTATTCTGATGGCAGCGAAGTACTGGCATCACGGGTTATCGTGGGGCGGCCAGACAGGAAAACACCGTTAATGAGCAGTGCGCTGAATAACGTGGTACTGAACCCACCGTGGAATGTGCCCGGTACGCTGGCACGTAAAGATATTCTGCCGAAAGTCTGGAATGATCCTGGTTACCTTGATCGTCATGGTTACACTGTGCTCAGTGGCTGGAGCCGCGATGCAGAGGTGATTAATCCGTTCATGGTTGACTGGGCGACAATTACCCCATCTAATCTGCCATTTCGTTTTCAGCAGAAACCCGGTGCGCACAACTCCCTGGGGCTGTATAAATTTAATATGCCGAGCACCGACGCCATTTATTTGCATGACACGCCAAATCACAATCTCTTCAACAGAGATGTGCGTGCGTTGAGCTCTGGGTGCGTGCGTGTGAATAAAGCCTCTGAACTGGCAAATATGTTACTGCAGGATGCAGGCTGGAACGACGCGCGTATATCCCAAACGTTAAAAGTAGGGGACACGAGGTATGTGCCTGTTCGGCATAAAATTCCGGTGCGGTTATATTATCTGACCGCTTTTGTTGGTGCTGATGGCCATACACAATATCGAACAGATATTTACAATTATGACAACACTGCTGTTTTGGGGGCGAAAATTTTGCCAAAAGCGGAGCAGTTGATCCGCTAATTACCAGGTAAATAAGCAGTTTCTGGTTGTATGAAATGTAATGAAGCGTAAAAACGGCCTGTTTTTGCGCTTATTCCTTCGTTTACCCCGTATTGACTGTGCGTTATAGGCCAGTTAAGGTGCCTCAGTGCGCCTGAAATGGCTTTTTCTTATATTTTTTACTCAGAATACGACCAGATGAATAAATTAGATTATAACCGCCGCCGCTTACTGACGCTGGGCGGGATAGCGCTGGGTGCGGCCGTATTACCAGGCCAGGCATTTGCAACTTTATCCACTCCCCGCCCCCGTATCCTGATGTTAAATAATTTAAATACTGGTGAATCCATTAAGGCTGAATTTTTTGATGGTTCCCATTATATAAAAGATGAACTTTCCCGCCTGAACCATTTTTTCCGTGATTACCGGGCAAACCGCGTTCGCAATATTGACCCTAAACTTTTCGACCAGCTGTATCGTTTGCAAGGTTTACTGGGCACACGTAAGCCTGTGCAGCTTATTTCTGGCTACCGTAGCCTTGATACCAATAATGAATTACGGGCTCACAGCAAAGGCGTGGCTAAACAAAGCTATCACACCAAAGGCCAGGCAATGGATTTCCATATTGAAGGTCTCTCTCTGAGCAATGTGCGCAAAGCAGCCTTGTCGATGCGGGCAGGTGGTGTAGGATATTATCCTCGTAGCAACTTTGTTCATATTGATACAGGGCCGGTCAGGCACTGGTAAAAATCCGGCTCAGCCGGATGTGGAGAATTATGAATTATCACATTATTCCGGTGACCGCATTTGCGCAGAACTGTTCGTTAATTTGGTGTGAAGAAACCCACGAAGCCGCACTGGTTGATCCGGGGGGAGATGCGCAAGTCATTATTGATAATGTCACTCGTCAGGGTGTGAGTGTAACGAAAATATTGCTGACTCACGGCCACCTTGACCACGTTGGCGCAGCTGCTGAACTGGCGGCACATTACAATGTGCCAGTGATTGGGCCGCAGCAGGAAGATACATTCTGGCTTGAAGGGTTGCCAGCACAAAGCCGTATGTTTGGTCTGGAAGATTGCCAGCCATTAACGCCGGATCAGTGGCTTGAGGAAGGCGAAACTGTCACTGTCGGGCAAATGCATCTGTCGGTCCTGCATTGTCCCGGACACACGCCAGGGCATGTGGTGTTTTATGACAAGCTCAGTGCTTTGCTGATTTCCGGCGATGTGTTGTTTAAAGGCGGGGTAGGGCGTAGTGATTTTCCCCGTGGTGACCACAGCCAGCTCATTGCCTCAATAAAGAATAAATTATTGCCCCTGGGCGATGATGTCACTTTTATTCCCGGCCATGGTCCTCTTTCAACACTGGGTTATGAACGCCTGCACAACCCATTCCTGCAGGATGAACAGCCTGTCTGGTAAGTCATCTGCAGAGATAAAAATACCCGCTCTGACTGGCGGGTATTTTTGTTCTGAACGCTGTAATAACGGCAGGTGCCGTTTGTTCAGGTGTTAAAGCACGGCAACGATAGCTTCACACAAGGGAGCCATATTATCGGGTGTCATGCCTGCAACATTGATACGCCCTGAAGCCACAGCGTATACCCCAAACTCATCACGCAGCCTCAGCACCTGCTCTTTGCTCAGGCCACTGAATGAGAACATACCGTTTTGCTGAATGATAAAGCTGAAATCCACCGTCGCACCTTTTTCCTGTAGCGTATTCACAAATAACTGCCGCATACGCTGAATGCGCTGGCGCATATCGGTCAGCTCTTGTTCCCACAGGGTACGCAGTGCTTCATTGCTCAGGATAGTGGCAACAACCGATGCACCATGAGCTGGCGGGTTGGAATAGTTGGCACGGATGCAAATTTTCATCTGGCTGAAAGCCCGGTCCGCATTCTCGCTATCTGCCGCAACCAGTGTACAGGCACCGACGCGTTCATTGTACAGGCCAAAGTTTTTGGAGTAAGAACTGGCGACAATCAGTTCTTTGTGTTGAGCGGCGAAGAGGCGCAGGCCCTGTGCATCTTCTTCCAGGCCACGGGCAAAACCCTGGTATGCGAAGTCAAACAGAGGCAGCCAGCCTTTTTGAACCGACAGTTTTGCCAGTTCAGCCCACTGCTCTTCTGTCGGGTCAATCCCCGTCGGGTTGTGGCAGCAACCATGGAACAGTACTACATCGCCAGCCTGAGCTTGCTGCAGGCTGGCAACCATGCCATCAAAATCCAGGCTATGGCTTGCTGCGTCGTAATACTGGTACTCACGCACTTCCAGACCGGCGGCGCTAAAGACACTCTTATGGTTAGGCCAGCTCGGGTTGCTTACCCAAATGCGTGGCGCAGTCGTGTTTTTGGCGATAAAGTCAGCAGCAACGCGCAGGGCCCCTGTTCCACCTGGTGTTTGGGCTGTACGGGCGCGTTTATCGGTAACGATGGCGTTTCCCTGGCCAAACAATAACTCCTGGGTACAGCGGCCAAATTCCGGAATACCGTCAATGCCGAGGTAGTTCTTGGTGCTTTCATTTTCCAGCAAATAATGTTCTGCTTTCTTAACACTGGTCAGAACAGGGGTTTTACCGGTTTCATCTTTATAAACACCAATACCAAGGTTAATTTTCCCCGGGCGTTCATCAGCACGAAACAAATCGGCCAAACCCAGGATAGGATCAGCAGGCGCGGCAGTTATGTTCTCAAACATGACATTTTTCCATTGTGGTAACAGAAGGGAGCTTCGCTATCAGGGTAACGGGAGTTGAGGTAATTGCCAACCGTTTGGCTTAAAAAGAGTGACCAGAGGCGAAAGTCAGGCTGTTATGCCGGGCGGAATAAAAAAAACAGGGCCAAAGCCCTGTTTTTATCTCCATAACAACTATGTTGCCTGGAATTAGAACTGGTAAGCAACACCAATGTTCAGACCGTTGTCAGTACCAACCCAGCTGCCGTATTTGCGAGTAAAGTCGTTAGCATTCAACAGGTTGAAACGGTAATCACCGTATACGTTGAAGTTTTTATTGAAGTAGTAAGTAGCACCTGCTTCAATGTATTTAGCTACATCGTAGTCACCGGTTACACCATTAACAACCAGGTCTTTACCCTTGCTCTGTACATAAGAAATGGACGGACGCAGGCCAAAGTCAAACTGGTACTGAGCAATGGCTTCAAAGTTCTGCGTTTTGTTCAGGAAGGTTGGTGCCTCAGCGCTATTGGTCACGTAAGAGGTATTACGGGTTTCTGAATAAACAGTTGCCAGGTAGATATTGTTGGCATCATATTTCAGACCAGTTGCCCAGGATTCAGCTTTTTTGCCGTCGCCATTACCTTCAGCACTTACAGCACGTTGGTCAGCCAGACGGTGTGAATTGCTGTATGCTGCAATTACGCCAAAGCCGTTGAAGTCATAGCCCAGAGAAGTACCGAAACCGTCGCCATTAGAGTCTTTGGCTGCGTCAGTATCATTTTTGCCCTGGTATTGCAGAGCGAAGTGCAGGCCATCAACCAGACCGAAGAAATCGCTGTTACGGTAGGTGAGCATGCCAGCACCACGGCTGGTCATGTAGCTTTCAGTGTTACCACCACCCCAGGTTTCGCCAGACATGGACGGAGCCATATCGGTGTAGGATTCAACGTCGTAAACCACACCGTAGTTGCGACCATAGTCCAGAGAACCATAATCACTGACTTTCAGACCAGCAAACGCCAGACGAGTTTTATTAGCCTGGCTGCCTTCAGGTGCGTTACCATAGGCACGGTATTCCCACTGGCCGTAACCGGTCAGCATGCTGTTGATCTGAGTTTCACCTTTAAAACCGATCTGAGCATAGCTGCCATCTTTGCTGTTGGAGGTGTCACCAGAGGTGATCATGTCACGTTCACCAACAACTTTACCGTACAGATCCAGTTTATTGCCGTCTTTGTTGTAGATTTCAGCTGCGTTTGCAGCACCTGCTACGAGCAGAGCCGGGATTACCACTGCCAGAATATTGCGCTTCATCATTATTTATTACCCTCATTGGTTTTTTTGTAACACCTGTCACCTTCGCCAATAAACTCTGTAAAAAATTTACGGAACTTATGCCATCAGTGTGGTGTCTTTCTGTGTCTGAGAGGCATCTTTCCATCCATGTAACCGTTTCGCCAGCCTGAAAGTGCTACAAATGTCGCAATACCGTTTCAGGAAGAAAAAATGTGTAACAATTTATGTATTTTGGGGAACTTTGTGAAGTGCTTCAAATTTCGCAACTATCTGGCTTAAGAGAAGGCAATAACCAACTTATATATATGAATTTCTTATGCATTATATCCGGCAGATATTTTTGTGGGCGAAAAACAAACAATCGTGATGTGGGCTGGTGGTTGAGATGCTGAGGGGTTTACATTGCACAAATTTTGTGCGCAATGAAACAATTTAGTTACCGGTTACACGGTTGCTCTGGTACTTACAGTCGGTTTCATTGCGGGTTTTTTAACAGTCAGTGCGAAAAAAAGACCGCAACTTGTGCGGTCTTTGTAGAAATATAACGAAGATTTTCGCCAACCGGGTATCAGAAACTTGCGTTACGCGGTGTCCGTGGGAATGGAATTACATCGCGCACGTTCTGCACGCCGGTTACATAGGCTATCAGGCGCTCAAAGCCCAGCCCGAAACCAGAGTGTGGTACGGTGCCGTAACGGCGCAGGTCGCGGTACCACCAGTAGTCTTCTTTATTCAGGCCCATTTCAGCCATGCGGGCATCCAGTACATCCAGGCGCTCTTCACGCTGGGAACCACCAATAATTTCACCAATGCCCGGTGCCAGTACATCCATGGCTGCCACTGTTTTACCGTCTGCATTCAGGCGCATATAGAACGCCTTGATATCTTTCGGGTAGTTTTTCACCACCACCGGCGCTTTGAAATGTTGCTCGGCAAGGTAACGTTCATGTTCAGACGCCAGGTCAACGCCCCAGTAAACCGGGTTTTCAAAGGGGTGGCCGCATGTTTCGAGGATAGCGACGGCATCGGTGTAATCAACCTGAGCAAAATCAGCTGCAACAAAGCGTTTCAGGCGTTCCACTGCATCACTGTCTACACGTTGTGCGAAGAACTCCATATCATCCATACGCTCTTCAAGCACTGCATTGAAGACATATTTCAGCATGGCTTCAGCCAGCCCGGCGACATCATCAAGACTGGCGAACGCCACTTCAGGTTCCAGCATCCAGAACTCTGCCAGGTGGCGACTGGTGTTGGAGTTTTCGGCACGGAAAGTCGGGCCAAAGGTATACACTTTTGATAACGCGCAGGCGTAAGTTTCCGCATTAAGCTGCCCTGAAACAGTCAGGAAGGCTTCTTTGCCGAAAAAGTCCTGGTCGAAATCAACATGGCCTTTATCGTCGCGCGGCAGGTTTTCCATATCCAGGGTGGATACCCGGAACATTTCACCCGCACCTTCAGTATCTGATGCCGTAATCAGCGGCGTGGATACCCAGAAAAAGCCCTGCTCATGGAAGAAACGGTGCAATGCCTGAGCCAGAGTATGGCGAACACGGGCAACGGCACCAATCAGGTTGGTACGCGGGCGCAGGTGGGCAACTTCACGCAGGTACTCAATAGAGTGGCGTTTGGCAGCCATTGGGTAGGTATCCGGGTCGTCAACCCAGCCGGTGACTTCCACACGGGAAGCCTGCAGTTCTACCGACTGGCCCTGCCCGGCGGAAGCAACCACTTTCCCGGTAACAACAACAGAACAACCAGTCGTCAGGCGCAGTACTTCGTCATTGTAATTGGACAGAGAATTATTAATGACGGCCTGTACCGGATCAAAGCAGGAGCCGTCATAAACGGCGAGGAAGGAAAAGCCAGCTTTTGAATCTCTTCGGGTACGTACCCAACCACGTACGGTGACTTCGCTGTCAACGTTTACGCGGCCCTGGAGTACGTCAGCTACAGGCACAACGCTCATAGTGTTCTCTCTGGTTAGTTATCAATAACGGTTAAATTGCATCCCGCAAAGGGGATATCTATGTTACCTGGCGGACGCCAGCAAACAAGCAGAATTAGAAGGTGTGAAGCAATAAAATTGCCCTGTTGAGTAAAAAGGCACCAAAAGGTGCCTTTCAGACTGTGGAAATCGACTGCTTAGCTGGCTTTTTTCACCTGTGGCAGGTCAAACGCTTTACGCAGGGCACTGACAAATGCTTTGTCATGGCAAATCGTTTTTCCCGGGCTGTCCGATAACTTCGCCACTGGCTTGCCATTACATTCCACCAACTTAATGACGATATTCAGTGGTTTTACACCTGGAATATCGCAGGTCAGGCGTGTGCCAATACCAAAACCGAGTTTCACGCGCGCCATAAAGTGGCGGTACAGCTCAACGGCCCTGTTTAAATCAAGGTTATCAGAGAAAATCAGTGTTTTGGTCAGTGGGTCAATCCCCATACTCTCATAATGAGCGATGGCTTTTTCCCCCCATTCAACCGGGTCCCCTGAATCATGGCGCAGACCCTGGTAACGCTCTGCAAACTCCGGCCCAAAATCACGCAGAAAAGCGTCCATGGTAATGCAATCCGTCAGGGCGATACCTAACTGATCCGGGTACTCTTCCAGCCAGGCTTCCAGTGCGGCTTTTTGGCTACTGGCGAGTTCCGGGCTGATTTGTTGATGCGCCTGGAACCATTCGTGTGCCTGAGTGCCCATAGGTGTCAGCGTGAGCCTGCGGGCAAGATCGTAATTACTGGTACCAATAAACCAGGGTTCATGGCTTAACCGTTCAACAATACTTTGCTGTGTCAGGCGAGAAAAACGGCGCCGGGTGCCGAAATCCATCAGCTTAAAGCCAGACATATCAAGCGAGGCGGTAAGCGCGTTGAATTCCGCCAGTTTCTGTTCAAGATGCTCAAGTGCCAGCGACTGAGGGACGTCTGGTGTGCGGAAGCGGTGGACTACCTCACTGATTACTGCCAGTAGCGGGACTTCCCACATGATGACTTCACGCCAGGGCCCACGTAAGCGGATATCCAGCTTACCGTTGTTGTTGCTGATGAGAACTTGCCGCGCGTCGTAACGGAAAGTACGTAGCCAGGACAGGTAATCATCTTTAAAAAAAGGCAAACTTGCCAGCCAGTGGTATTCATCATTGGTTAGCGCGAGGTCCTGCATTGACTCGACTTGTTCGCGAATCGCATCGGCATAAATCCCAAGCAGGTCATCACCGCGGCAACGAAACTCCGCAGCAACATCGACATCATAGTAATGATGAAATACTGCCTGCTGCATATGAAGCTTGTAGGCGTCAGTATCCAGCAGAGAGTGCAAAATTGGGGAAGCGAAATGTGTCATGGTGCGTTTCAGCATCCTCTCACAGGAGCGTTTCCATTAATGGCTAACAGCAGCTAAAGATGCAGGAGTATACCTGGATTATCCGTTTATTAAAGCTGGATCACACCACAACTCGTAATTCTGGTCGAGCGCATTTTGTGCCTCATGTTATGAGGTTGTATATTTTCAAGTCTTAAATGCTGAAAAGCTGACGATTCTGCATGGAAACAACTCTGCAACAGGAATAGACTGAACAATCATAACTGCAGACTGCCTTAAAGGTGTTTTATGACACAACAGCCACAAGCCAAATACCGCCATGATTATCGTGCGCCGGACTATACCATTACTGACATTGAGTTAACGTTTGAATTAGATGCCGGGCAAACCCGGGTTACGGCGGTCAGCCAGGTACAACGGCAGGGGGAAGAAGGGGCGGTGTTACGCCTTGATGGTGAGGATTTGACTCTGGTTTCGCTGGATATTGATGGGCAGCCGTGGCCGGATTACCAACTGGAAAGCGGGGCTCTGGTTGTGAGTAATCTGCCTGCCCGGTTTACCCTGACCATTGTCAATGATATTCACCCGGCACAAAATACCGCGCTGGAAGGGTTGTACCAATCTGGTGAGGCGTTGTGCACACAGTGTGAAGCTGAAGGTTTTCGCCACATTACCTGGTATCTCGACAGGCCGGATGTTCTGGCACGTTTCAGTACCAAAATTATTGCCGACAAACAAAGTTATCCTTTCATGCTGTCCAATGGTAATCGAATGGGGCAGGGGGAGCTGGAAGGCGGGCGTCACTGGGTACAATGGCAGGATCCATTCCCGAAACCTTGCTACCTGTTTGCACTGGTCGCCGGCGATTTTGATGTCCTGCGCGACACCTTTAAAACCCGCTCCGGGCGTGATGTAGCGCTTGAATTATATGTAGACCGCGGCAATCTTGATCGTGCCGACTGGGCCATGGAATCGCTTAAAAATAGCATGAAGTGGGACGAGCAGCGTTTTGGTCTGGAATACGATCTCGATATCTATATGATTGTGGCCGTTGACTTCTTCAATATGGGTGCGATGGAGAATAAAGGCCTGAACATCTTTAACTCCAAATATGTTCTGGCTCGCGCAGAAACGGCGACCGATAAAGACTATTTGAACATTGAGCGCGTTATCGGCCATGAGTATTTCCACAACTGGACAGGTAACCGCGTGACTTGCCGCGACTGGTTCCAGTTAAGCCTCAAAGAAGGGCTCACTGTATTCCGTGATCAGGAGTTCAGTTCTGACCTGGGTTCCCGCGCAGTTAACCGTATCAGTAATGTGCGCACTATGCGGGCTATGCAATTTGCGGAAGACGCCAGCCCCATGTCGCACCCCATTCGCCCGGACAAAGTTATTGAAATGAATAACTTCTATACACTGACTGTGTATGAAAAAGGGGCGGAAGTTATCCGTATGATGCATACCCTTCTGGGCGAAGCCGCTTTCCAGAAAGGAATGCAACTTTATTTTGAGCGCCATGATGGCAGTGCGGCAACCTGTGACGACTTTGTTCAGGCGATGGAAGATGCCTCCAATGTCGATTTATCACATTTCCGCCGCTGGTACTGCCAGTCTGGCACACCGGTTCTGAGTGTGCAGGATGATTACGACCCGGCAACGGAGCGTTATACACTCACCATCAGCCAGCAAACTCCGCCAACAGCCGAGCAGGCAGAAAAACTACCGTTACATATCCCGTTTGATATCGAACTGTATGACAACGAAGGCAAAGTGATCCCGCTGCAATACCAGGGTCATCCGATTCATCATGTACTAAATGTGACCCAGGAAAAGCAGACATTCGTATTTGATAATGTCTGGTTCCAGCCTGTTCCTTCTTTGTTGCGCGAATTCTCTGCACCGGTAAAACTGGAATATAAATGGAGCGACCAGCAACTGACCTTCCTGATGCGCCATGCCCGCAATGATTTCTCGCGCTGGGATGCAGCTCAAAGTTTGCTGTCTACTTATATTAAACTCAACGTGGCGCGCCAGCAGGCCGCGCAGCCGCTGTCACTGCCATTGCATGTGGTGGATGCTTTCCGGGCAGTTTTACTTGATGAATCCATTGACCCGGCTCTGGCGGCTGAAATTCTGACACTGCCTTCGCAAAATGAAATTGCCGAACTGTTCCCGGTCATTGACCCCGGCGCCATCGCGGCGGTGCATGAGGCATTAACCCGTGCACTGGCGGTGGAACTGGCTGATGAGTGCCTGGCTGTGTATCACGCGATGAAAGTTGATACTTACCGTATCGATCATAGTGATATTGGCAAACGTGCCTTGCGTAATACTTGCCTGCATTTCCTGGCGTTCGGCGATCCTGACTTTGCCGATAAGCTGGTGAGCGCACAGTATCACCAGGCCGATAATATGACCGATGCGTTAGCGGCACTGTCTGCCGCAGTCAGCGCGCAACTACCTTGCCATGCATCACTCATGGCTGAGTATGATGAAAAATGGCACCAGGATGGCCTGGTCATGGATAAATGGTTCATTCTGCAGGCGACCAGCCCGGCAGATAACGTGCTGGAAAAAGTCCGTGGGTTATTGCGCCACCGCTCGTTCAGCATGAGTAACCCGAACCGTATCCGTTCGTTGATTGGTGCATTCACCAGCGCAAACCCGGCGGCTTTCCATGCAGCTGATGGCAGTGGCTATGCGTTCCTGACAGAAATGCTTACGGAACTGAACAGCCGCAACCCACAAGTTGCTTCACGCCTGATTGAGCCGTTGATTCGCCTGAAACGCTATGATGCGTCTCGCCAGGCATTGATGCGTCAGGCACTCGAAACACTGAAAGGGCTGGATAACCTTTCAGGCGATCTATTCGAGAAAATCACTAAAGCACTCGGGTGATTAACCGAACAGGCCTGTCGTAAGGCGGGCCTGTTTGGTCACAAGAGGCCCCGGGCGAGTGAAACGTTTGCTTGTCCGGCTATTTTTTGTTGCAAGTCAATTCCCTTTCCTGTGCAGATGAATAATAATACTGCCCCGGTTTGCACACCGGGAATCCAGGAGAGTTCATGTACTACCCCTTCGTTCGAAAAGCCCTGTTTCAGCTCGACCCTGAGCGCGCGCACGAATTTACCTTCCAGCAATTACGCCGGGTAACAGGTACACCGCTGGAGTGGCTGGTTCGTCAGTCTGTCCCGGCAAAACCCGTGACCTGCATGGGGCTGACATTTAAAAACCCACTTGGTCTGGCTGCCGGGCTGGATAAGAATGGCGAATGCATTGACGCACTGGGCGCAATGGGGTTCGGCGCAATTGAAATTGGTACAGTTACACCGCGAGCACAACCGGGAAACGACAAACCACGCCTTTTCCGCCTGGTCACTGCAGAAGGTTTAATCAACCGCATGGGTTTCAATAACCTGGGGGTTGATAACCTTGTCGAAAATGTCAAAAAGGCGCATTTCGATGGCGTACTTGGGATCAATATTGGCAAAAATAAAGACACCCCGGTTGAGAATGGCAAAGATGACTACCTGATCTGTATGGATAAGATTTATCCTTATGCCGGGTATATCGCGGTCAATATCTCATCACCTAACACGCCAGGTTTGCGGTCATTGCAATACGGTGAAGCTCTTGATGATCTGTTGTCTGCGATAAAAAATAAACAGCAACAATTAGCCGATATTCATCATAAATATGTGCCTGTGGCTGTGAAGATCGCCCCGGATCTTTCCGAAGAAGAATTGATCCAGGTTGCAGACAGTTTACTGCGCCATAATATCGATGGCGTCATTGCCACCAATACCACACTGAGCCGTGAATTAGTGCAGGGCATGCCGAATTGTGATGAAACCGGTGGGTTGAGTGGGCGTCCGTTACAACTAAAAAGCACTGAAATAATCCGTAGCCTGTCTGCCGAGCTAAAAGGTCAGATACCTATTATCGGTGTCGGCGGGATTGATTCTGTCATTGCTGCCCGCGAGAAAATGGCCGCAGGCGCGTCTTTGATTCAAATATATTCCGGGTTTATTTTTAAAGGCCCGCATCTGATTAAAGATATCGTTACTCATATTTGATATCAGCCAATTAAGACAACCAGGGCTTTATTTTTAGCTCTGGTTGTTTTATATTCCTTTTTTGTTGCTTATTTGTGCTTTATGGTCTTTCCTCTAAGTGGTGATATTTAATCGAAGGACCAGTAAGCGATTCCCTTAAATAATCCGGGCGGCAGGTAGTAGTTGTGTCATCTAATCTGCAAAGATTGGTAAAGTTAAACGCCAGCTGCCTGAAGTATGAAGAGGGATTTTTGATTTCGATGTATAAGAAATTGTCTAAGAAATCGTATAAAAGATTGTGTTAATAATTGTGTGAATAACGGGGTCGATAAATGAATATAAAACCCAATGATGCCTGGCAATGGTATTACGATGAAGACCATGACCGCATGATGCTCGACCTGGCGAATGGTATGGTTTTCCGCTCCCGTTTTCCACGCAAAATGTTGACGCCTGATGCCTTTGAAACCAATGGTTTTTGTGTCGATGATGCAGCACTCTGGTTTTCATTTGAAGAAAGTTGCCGCTGCTTTGATTTAAGCGCAGAACAACAGGCTGAACTGGTGCTCAATGCATTAGTTGCAATCCGTTACCTTAAACCTCAAATGCCAAAAAGCTGGCACTTTGTCGCTCATGCCGAAGAGTGGCAGCCTGCATTAGCCTCTCCCGCCAGTGTCTGGCTTAGTGATGACCAGCAATGTGTGCGCCTGCTGGTCGTCGAACCCGGTGAAAACGCAGCATTATGCCTGTTGGCACAACCCGTATTGACCCTGGCAGGGCGGACTATGCAATTAGGGGATGCCATTAAAATAATGAATGACCGTTTACGGCCATTCACTGATGAGAACCCACAACGCCTTGATCAGGCGGTTTGATTTTCAGCCACTTTTATATCTCCGCAGGGCACACAGCTACAGGCAAGAATCGTGTCACCGCTGATGGCGCTTTTTTTCAACGGGGTGACTTGCCCTTCCACCAATCGTACCCGGCAGCATCCGCAAACCCCTGCACGGCATGAATAAGGTACCTTTATTCCCTGTTGCTCCAGTTGCTCCAGCAATATTTGCTGGTTATCGCCACGGAATACGGTGCCTTGCCAGTCAATACTCACCCCCGCCTCCTGTGCCGTCACTTCAACGTTTTCATCTCCGGTGTCCCCGGCGATATAAACTTTTGCCGGTTTGGTTGCCAGAATGTGTACTTCATCGCCCTGGCGAATGATACCGCTGGTACGGGCAACCAGGTTCTGGCCGAAATCAACATCGCCATTGTCCTGAGCTGTACGAAAACTTTGCAAGGTTTTAAGCGGTTCGCCAGAAGGGTGTTTACGCCCTCTCTCGGGGCTGACTGTGGTCAGAATACAGCGGCTGCAAGGTTTAACGACATCAAATACGACACTGCCAATACGAACAACCTGCCAGGTATCTTCATCCCAGGCCTCAGCCCCGGAAACCACCAGGTTAGGGCGAAACTGGTTCATACTGACACTTGCCGGGCAACGTTTCTGCAAGTCGCGCAATGAACTTTCGCTGGTCAGCAGGAAAGGATAGCCATCAGCAAATCCCAGTGGAACATCATCCCGCTTCTTAACCCGACGAGTCAGTGTTGGCCCGACCCAGCGCAACTCCACCGGGTGAGGGAAAAAGGAGCTTAACCAGCGGTTGACGTCATCAGGTGCAATCAGTGCGGTAAAATGATTTCCCCAGACTTCTGTAGGGGCTGGCGTGGGCTGAAAATCGCCAAACAGGACAGTGGCACTGGTGCCATCAGGTGCCTGAAGAAACAGGCCATTATTCAGAAGCCCCGGTGTAAACAGCACCATTTCCGGGTACTGGCGTGCCGTGACAAAGGTACCGTCAGTTCTCGTAATCATGAAGATGCGGTCAAATGCTGGTCCCTGAATATCGACCTGGCTGTGTGATACTTGTATCCCCCGCATCGACTTGACTGGGTGGATAAACAAACGAGATAAGGTAACCACATTGTCTCCCTGCACAAATAAATAAAAGGGCAACTTTATGACATGTGTGCCGGATTAGCTATAATGCGCAACAATTTTAATGAAAGACAAAGTGAAACTATGAACTCTCTGTTTGCCAGCACGGCGCGTGGGCTTGAAGAACTCTTAAAGACCGAACTGGAAAACCTTGGCGCACAGCATTGCCGTGTTGTTCAGGGAGGTGTCCATTTTGATGCGGACACACAGTTGGTGTATCAAAGCCTGATGTGGAGCCGGCTGGCTTCGCGCATTCTGCTGCCTCTTGGCGAATGCAAAGTCTACAGCGATTTGGATCTCTACCTTGGGGTTATGGCGATTAACTGGCCGTCTCTGTTTGTGGAGAATGCCACTTTCGCGGTGCATTTCAATGGACTGAATGATGTTATTCGCAACAGCCAGTATGGTGCGTTGAAAGTAAAAGACGCCATTGTTGACAGCTTTACCCGCAAAAATTTGGTGCGCCCAAATGTTGACCGGGAACAACCCGACGTCCGCATTCAGGTGAGGCTGGAAAAAGAAGTCGCCAGTATTTCGCTCGACTTGAGTGGAGATGGCCTGCATCAGCGTGGTTACCGTGACAGCACTGGCCTTGCGCCAATAAAAGAAAACCTGGCTGCGGCAATTATCTTGCGTTCGGGCTGGAAGCCGGGCACGCCTTTGCTGGACCCAATGTGTGGTTCTGGCACCTTACTCATTGAAGCCGCCATGATAGCGACGGACCGGGCTCCCGGGCTTTACCGCCAGCATTGGGGCTTTACCGGGTGGGCCGCGCACGATGAAGCGGCCTGGAAAGCGGTTCGTACTGAAGCGCAGGTACGGGCGCGCCGGGGCCTTAGTGAATATACTTCGCGCTTTTATGGCAGCGATATTGACGGCCGGGTTATCGAGCGGGCGAAAACGAATGCCCGGCGAGCAGGGCTTGGCGAAGTTATTCGCTTTACCGTGGGTGATGTGGCACAGCTTACCTGCCCGCAAGATGTGCAGGAAACCGGTACTCTTATCAGTAACCCACCTTATGGAGAACGGCTGGACAGCGAGCCGGAATTAATCGCACTGCATCATGTACTGGGTCGGGTTGTTAAACAGCAGTTTCCGGGGTGGTCACTCTCTTTGTTCAGTGCCTCTGCGGAATTACTCAGTTGTTTACAACTGCGTTCCGAGCGCCAGTTTAAAGCAAAAAATGGTCCGCTGGATTGCGTACAAAAAAACTACCAACTGTCAGCCACTGTACCCGAGCAGGCAGGCCAGTTTGCGCAGGATTTTGCTAACCGCCTGCGTAAAAATGCCAAAAAGCTGGATAAATGGGCGAAGCAGGAAGGGATTGAATGTTATCGCCTGTATGATGCCGACTTGCCGGAATACAACGTTGCCGTAGATCGTTACGCTGACAACATTGTTATTCAGGAATATGCACCACCTAAAACAGTAGACCCGGTGAAAGCGCGCCAACGCCTGTTCGATATTATCGCAGCCACGATTGATGTGCTCTCTCTGGCTCCAGGCCAGCTTATCCTGAAAACCCGTGAACGCCAGAAAGGGAAAAACCAGTACCAGAAGCTCAGTGAGAAAGGGCAATACAAAGAAGTGCGCGAATATAATGCCCGCTTTCTGGTTAACCTGACTGACTACCTTGATACCGGGTTATTCCTTGATCACCGCCTCGCGCGGCGTATGCTTGGGCAAATGAGCAAGGGGAAAGATTTCCTCAATCTGTTCTCTTACACCGGGAGTGCCAGTGTCCATGCCGGGCTGGGTGGAGCCAGGAGTACCACAACCGTAGATATGTCGCGTACCTATCTCGAATGGGCTGAACGCAACCTGCGGCTTAATGGCCTGAGTGGGCGAGCGCATCGCCTGATTCAGGCAGATTGCCTGGCCTGGCTGGCAGAGTCGAATGAACACTATGATCTGATTTTTATCGATCCGCCTACATTTTCTAACTCTAAACGCATGGACAACACATTTGATGTCCAGCGAGATCATATTGCTGTAATGCGTGATCTCAACCGGTTGCTGCGTGATGGCGGCACCATCGTTTTTTCCAATAATAAACGCGGTTTCAGAATGGACCACGAAGGGCTTGCTGCTCTGGGCCTGGAAGCACAGGATATCACTGCAAAAACCCAGTCGCAGGACTTTGCCCGCAATCGTCAGATTCATAACTGCTGGCTTATTCGCCGCGTAACCAGGAAATCATAATGTCGTTAATTAGTATGCATGGTGCGTGGCTGTCTTTCAGCGATGCGCCACTTCTTGATAATGCTGAATTACATATTGAGAATAACGAGCGTGTTTGTCTTGTCGGGCGCAATGGTGCCGGCAAATCAACGCTGATGAAAATTCTGAATAAAGAGATCCCTCTTGATGACGGCCGTCTGATTTATGAGCAGGACCTGGTGGTTGCCCGTCTGCAACAGGATCCACCACGAGATGTGGGTGGCACCGTATATGACTTCGTTGCCCAGGGAGTGGAAGAGCAGGCGGTATATCTCAAGGAATACCATGAGATCTCTCGCCTGGTTATGCAGGAGCCGAGTGAGAAGAATCTAAATGCGATGGCCCGGGTTCAGGAACAGCTCGACCACCACGGTTTGTGGCAACTGGAAAACCGCATTAATGATGTTCTGAGCCAACTGGAACTGGACCCAAATACGGAACTGGCTGCGTTATCTGGCGGTTGGCTACGTAAAGCAGCATTAGGGCGAGCACTGGTGAGTGCTCCGCATGTATTGCTGCTCGACGAGCCCACTAACCACCTGGACATCGAAACTATCGACTGGCTGGAAACTTTCCTGAAAAGTTACCAGGGCAGCATTGTCTTTATTTCCCATGACCGTTCTTTCATTCGCAATATGTCCACGCGGATTGTCGACCTCGATCGTGGGAAACTGGTCTCCTACCCGGGGGATTACGACAAATATCTGGTCGCCCGCGAAGAAGCGCTACGCGTAGAAGAGTTACAAAATGCGGAATTTGACCGCAAACTGGCTCAGGAAGAGGTATGGATCCGCCAGGGCATTAAAGCACGCCGTACCCGTAATGAAGGGCGAGTGAGAGCACTGAAAGCTATGCGCCGGGAACGCGGTGAACGCCGGGAAGTGATGGGCCGCGCCCAAATGCAAGTCGAAGAAGCCAGCCGTTCCGGCAAAATTGTGTTCGAAATTGAAAACCTGCATTACGCCATTGAAGACAAAGTGCTGGTGGATAATTTCTCCTCACAAGTACAGCGCGGCGATAAAATTGCCCTCGTTGGTCCGAATGGTTGCGGTAAAACCACACTGCTTAAGCTGATGCTGGGGCAGTTGCAGGCTCAGTCCGGGCGTGTACATGTGGGGACGAAGCTGGAAGTGGCCTATTTTGACCAGCACCGTGCCGAGCTGGATCCGGACCGTACCGTTATGGATAACCTGGCTGAAGGTAAACAGGAAGTGATGGTCAATGGCCGTTCGCGCCATGTCCTTGGTTATCTCCAGGACTTTTTATTCCACCCCAAACGCGCCATGACACCAGTGAGCGCGTTATCTGGTGGTGAGCGTAACCGTCTGTTGCTGGCCAGGTTATTCCTGAAACCCAGTAACTTATTAATTCTCGATGAGCCCACGAACGACCTGGATGTTGAAACGCTGGAACTGCTCGAAGAACTGATCGACAGCTACCAGGGAACCGTCTTACTGGTGAGCCATGACCGGCAATTTGTCGATAACACTGTAACAGAGTGTTGGATCTTTGAAGGTGAAGGGCGTATTGGCCAGTATGTTGGCGGTTATTTTGATGCCAAAGGGCAGCAGGCGTCGGCACAACCATTGAAAGCAACGGTGAATAATGCGCCTGTTGAACAACAAAAAGTGCCGAAAGCAGAAACAGTCAAACGGCAGGCCAATAAACTAAGTTATAAACTTCAACGTGAACTGGAACAATTACCTGCTCAACTTGAACAGCTTGAAGCCGATATCGATGTGCTGCAAAGCCAGGTTAGCGATGGTGGTTTTTTCAACCAGCCTCATGATGTTACCCAACGGGTTCTGGAGCAACTCTCTGCTGCTGAGCAGGCGCTTGAAACGGCTTTTGAGCGCTGGGAATACTTGGAAGGTTTGAAAAACGGCGATTAACACAAAGAGGCAGGATATGTGCACTAACCACCTGACACAGCAGGCCATTTTGTGCGGCCATTGCGATATGCTGGTTGCTCTTCCTGCCCTTGGCACAGGCGAAAAGGCCTGTTGCCCACGTTGTGGAAATACGCTGACTACGCGCTGGGATGAACCCCGCAAGCGGCCAACTGCTTATGCACTGGCCGCACTATTTATGTTGTTACTGGCAAACTTATTTCCGTTCGTGAATATGAGTGTTGCTGGTGTGAACAGTGAAATTTCGCTGTTATCCATCCCTGATGTAATGTTTTCTGAAGATTACGCCAGCCTGGGATCATTATTTATGATTTTGGTCCAGGCTGTGCCTGCTCTTTCGTTGGTAGCCATTCTGCTACTGGTTAACCGGGTCCGGCTCAGCCCGGTATCAAAAAGGCGTCTTGCCTGGCTGTTATTTCACCTGAAAAGCTGGGGGATGGCGGAAATATTCCTGGCTGGTGTTCTGGTAAGCTTCGTGAAATTAATGGCGTATGGCGATATTGGCATTGGCCTGAGTTTTATTCCATGGTGCCTGTTCTGTGTACTGCAACTGCGCGCCGTACAGTGTGTGGATCGCCGCTGGCTGTGGAATGACATTTCCCCCGCACCAGCTATTCCCCTGGCATGTCAACCCGGTAAAACGGGCATGAAACAAGGGCTACGCTCATGTTCATGCTGTACCGCAATATTGCCCCAGGATGTCGCACAGTGCCCACGTTGCCACAGCTATGGGCATGTACGCCGCCGCCACAGCCTGCAGTGGACAACAGCACTGCTGTTAACCTCGGTGATGCTGTATTTCCCAGCCAATATACTGCCTGTCATGATTACCGACCTGCTGGGAAGTAAGCTTCCATCCACCATAATTGCTGGTGTGGTGTTGCTGTGGAGCGAAGGCTCTTATCCGGTGGCTCTGGTCATCTTTATTGCCAGCATTATGGTGCCCACCCTTAAAATGATTGCTATTGGCTGGCTTTGCCTTGATGCCAGGGGTTTTGTACAGCGCGACAGCGAAAGAATGCATTTGGTTTACGAGGTTGTCGAGTTTGTTGGTCGTTGGTCAATGATTGATGTTTTTGTAATCGCTGTATTGTCGGCTCTGGTCCGCATGGGGTCGTTAATGAACATTTACCCGGCGATGGGGGCGCTTATGTTCGCGCTGGTGGTCATACTCACAATGTTTGCTGCAATGACATTTGACCCTCGTCTCATCTGGGACAGGAAGCCAGAATCAAGCCAAGAGGAGTTGTCGTAACATGGATTCAAACCGTGGGGAAGCAAAGGTGCATAAAGTGAAAAACTGGTCTCCGGTTTGGATCTTCCCGATAGTCACCGCCCTGATTGGTGCGTGGATCTTATTTTATCACTACAGCCATCAGGGGCCGGAAGTGACACTTATCACCACCAATGCAGAAGGTATCGTTGGCGGGAAAACGGCAATTAAAAGCCGCAGTGTGGATGTTGGGATCGTGGAAAGTGCGGTACTGACAGATGACCTGCACCATGTGGAAATCAAAGCCCGGCTGAATACTGGCATGGAAAAACTACTGCGCAAAGATTCCGTTTTCTGGGTGGTGAAACCGCAGATTGGCCGCGAGGGGGTCAGCGGGCTGAGTACACTGTTATCGGGGGCGTATATTGAATTGCAGCCCGGAAAACAAGGGGAAGCACCAGAGCACTATGATTTGCTGGATTCTCCTCCCCTGGCACCACCTGATGCCAAAGGGATTCGTGTCATTCTTGACAGCAGCCGGGCAGGGCAACTTAACCCTGGTGACCCGGTACTATTCAGAGGGTATCGGGTCGGCTCTGTTGAAACCAGCTCATTCGATGCTCAGAAACGAACGATGCAATATCAGTTATTCATCAGTGCACCCAATGATCGTCTGGTCACTACAAATGTCCGTTTCTGGAAAGACAGCGGTATTGCCGTCGATCTGACCTCTGCCGGTATGCGTGTTGAAATGGGGTCGTTGTCGACGTTGTTCAGTGGCGGGGTTAGCTTTGATGTACCGGATGGGCAATTAACCGGTGAGCCTGTCGCTGATCACAGTGAGTTTCAGTTGTATGATGACCAAAAAAGCATTCAGGATTCGTTCTACACCGAGCATGTTGATTACCTGATGTTTTTTAAAGATTCAATTCGTGGCCTGCAACCGGGCGCGCCAGTTGAGTTTCGCGGTATTCGCCTGGGCACGGTGCAGAAAGTGCCTTATCTGGTGCCACAGTTGCAGCAAAAGATTAACGAAGACTACCGGATACCGGTACTGGTTCGTATTGAGCCGCAGCGCATTGAAAATGAGCTGGGTGAAGGGCCTGAAGTTCAGGGACACCTGAAAATGCTACTCTCCCGCGGGCTGAGGGCCTCCCTGAAAACGGGTAACCTGTTGACCGGGGCATTGTATATCGACCTCGACTTTTATCCTAAAGAAGGTGCCTATAAAGGCCCTCTGGAGGTCGGTGCATACCAGGTGATTCCCACAGTGAGCGGTGGGTTGTCTCAGATCCAACAGAAACTGACGGATGCACTGGATAAAATCAACGCATTGCCACTTAACCCGATGTTAAACCAGGCAACCAGTACACTCAAAGAAACGCAAAATACCATGAAGTCGTTGCAATCCACGCTGAACAACCTGAATAAGATAGCAGGCAGCGAATCCATGCAAGGCCTTCCGGCAGACATGCAAAAAACGTTGCGTGAACTTAACCGGAGTATGCAGGGCTTCCAGCCAGGTTCTGCCGCATATAATAAAATGGTTGCCGATATGCAGCGCCTGGATCAGGTATTACGTGAGTTACAACCGGTTCTGCAAACGCTGAACAATAAGAGTAATGCATTGATCTTCGAGGCGCACAGCAAGAAAGATCCGCAGCCGAAGGGGGCGAAATAATGAAACAATGGATGATGTTCGTTATGGTACTGGTGCTCTCGGCTTGCAGTAGTACCACTACTACTAAGCTGTACCAGTTACCGGTGGATCACAATGCGGTTTCCTCTGTGTCGGGAAAAACTGGGGGAGCTCAAAAACTGTTGTGGGTTTCGCAGATTAGTGTGCCGGATTTTCTGGCTGGCAGTGGAGTGGTTTACCAGACTTCAGACGTGAACTACGTGGTTGCCAAACAAAACTTATGGGCCAGCCCGCTGGACCAGCAACTGCGCGATACTCTGGTGGCAAACCTCTCCACAGCTTTACCCGGCTGGGTGGTATCGTCACAACCACTGGGTAACGACCAGGATAGCCTTAGTGTAGTAATAAGCGGTTTCCAGGGGCGCTATGACGGGCAGGTTGTGGTGAGTGGTGAATGGTTGCTTAACCAAAAGGGTGAGTACACGCGGCGCCCATTCTCTGTCACTTTGCCTCAGCAGGGGGATGGTTATGATGCCATGGTGAAAGGGTTAGCGGCGGCCTGGCAACAGGAAGCCCGCAGTATCGCGGCACAGTTACAGGCACAACACTAATTTACATTTCTTTATTCAGCACCTGTCTGGCATTTTTACCAGCGGGTGCTTTTTTTTGCATCAGAGACTTACCTGCCCAACTCCCGTTTTTAGGTGAAAAATTATGTCAATTGTGCCTCATTAATATGACATTGGCGTGAATTTTGCGCATTGACGATGCCATAAAATGAGCGTATTCGTTATTACTGATTGCATAAATTGTAATCACTGTTTTCTTTTCCACCAGACAACAAATGAATGAGGGAAACGAGGCATGAAGAGACAAAAACGAGATCGCCTGGAACGGGCTCACCAGAGAGGCTATCAGGCTGGCATTACAGGCCACTCAAAAGAGATGTGCCCTTATCAGACGCTAAATCAGAGGTCTCATTGGCTGGGAGGCTGGCGAAAAGCCATGGAGGACAAGGTGTCATTTGCATGACCCTGTCTCTTTAGAGCAAAAAAGAAACCTCCGCAATGCGGAGGTTTCGCGTTTTAGCCAGGCTGTGGCTCAAATCAGAAAGCAGAAGTATCTTTAAACAAGCCTACTTTGAGGTCGGTGGCAGTATAAATAACGCGGCCATCAACCAGCACCTCACCATCTGCAAGGCCCATAATCAGGCGGCGGTTTACCACACGTTTAAAGTGAATACGGTACGTAACTTTTTTCGCGGTAGGCAGAACCTGTCCGGTGAATTTCACTTCGCCAACACCCAGTGCGCGGCCTTTACCTTCTCCGCCGAGCCAGCCCAGATAAAAGCCGACTAACTGCCACATTGCATCCAGCCCAAGGCAGCCAGGCATTACCGGATCACCAATAAAGTGGCAGCCAAAGAACCATAAATCAGGATTAATATCGAGTTCGGCTTCAACATATCCTTTGTCGAAATTGCCACCGGTTTCAGTCATTTTGACAACCCGGTCCATCATCAGCATATCAGGTGCTGGCAGTTGTGGACCTTCGGCGCCAAATAGCTCGCCACGACCAGAAGCAAGTAGATCTTCTTTTGAATAAGATTCGCGTTTATCAACCATGTCTACAATAAGCCTTATTTTAGTGAAGCACGCAGGTTAGCGAACAGGTGTACGCTCAACAAGTCCGATCAGTTGTGGTTAAACCAGTTTAACCACCGTAACGGCCAGGGCAGCCGATGCCTGGCATCCTGCTGACTTGCCTGAGCGATGCGTTCCTGTACCAACTGCATAAGATTGTTTCGCCCCTGGATTTCATCACTCCAGGGTAAACCTGTTAATAAAGGTAGAGCATCGAACACATCCTCGACAGCCCAGATATAAAACTGCTCTTGTTCCACAGCGCTGCGTAACGGTTCACACAGGCTGAGATGGCGCACATTCGCCAGAGGAATAATAACCCCCTGATTACCGGTAAGGCCCCGTGCTGCACAGAGAGCAAAGAAGCTTTCAATTTTCTCGTTAAGCCCACCGACTGGCTGTGCACAGCCAAATTGATCAACAGAACCAGTAATGGCAATGTTCTGGTAAACAGGCACATCTGCCAGTGCACTAATAAAGGCGCAGAGTTCAGCCATTGATGCACTGTCGCCATCAACCTCACTATAAGATTGCTCAAAGGTTAACGATGCAGAGAAAGGCAACTGTTGGTCCAGATCCAGCTCAGCCATCAGGAAGGCCTGCATAATCATCATGCCTTTGGCATGAATATTCCCACCAAGTTCCGCTTTACGTTCAATATCTGTCAGTTCTCCATCACCAACATGCACAACACAACTAATGCGAGACGGTTCGCCAACAGGTCGGGGATGACCGGGAAATTCAATCACAGACAGTGCGTTGATTTGCCCAACGCGTTCACCCTGGGTTTCCACGCGCACCTGGTCGTCGAGAATATCATCCAGAATACGTTCTGCAAGATACCCTTCACGCCAGGCTTGTTTCTCAAGAAACAGTTGGAAGGCTTCGCCACTAAAAGTCTCTGTGCCCGTGGCGGTAGCGATGGACGTGAAAAGGCGTTCAAACCACAAAGGGTTAACGGGCAGAGAGCACTGGTCTTCAGTATAGCGAGTTGCGAGTTCCAGCAACCGGGGCCAGGCATCACTGGCAGGTCTGGGAAGCGCTTTATTCAGTGCCCGGTTGTGAATCCAGTTTCGCCAGCGAATAATATCCTGCTCGTCATTAATCAGAATTTCATCTTCGTATTCGCTGTATACCGCTATTTCTGTCATTTCTGGCGTAAGGGCGTCCAACTCTGCCAGTTCGTCGCGGTCCCCAACCAGAATCAGGCGAATATCCAGAGGAATAGCTGGCATCGTTACTGGGAGCGGCTTTGTTTCATCCGGCGAAAACCAGGTGAACACCTGACGTGTAACCCACTGCTTCACCCGTAACCACATCAGGGGTTGTTCAAGCAGCAAACGCAGGCTGAGAATAAGCACGCCACCATTGGCGCGGTGGAGAAGCCCTGGCTGCGCTGAAAGCTCACCGTTGAACTGGCGAATACAACCACATAACTGCTCAGTTTCCGCCCAGGCTGTGCTGAGCACATTAGGACGAGTGCAGAACAGTGCATCTTCTGTTGTTGGTGCGTCAAATGTGACATCTGTAGTGGAGAAACGGTAATGGCCTCCATACAGTGAATTGGTGCCAGTAAACTGTTGGGAAACCAGCTCATGGATCGTATCAAGATAAGGCTGTGTGCCGGGAGCTTTGATCACCATAAAACGTGACGGCACAGAAGGGTGCAGGAAGTGTGTCAGTGTATCAGTAAGGCGTGGCTGTATGCTCTGTAACGCCTGGGAAACAGCATCGTTATCGCCTGGCTGTGCAAACAGAGAATCATAGGGCGTTGCATCCAGGGTAAGTGCTTGTGATGTCAGTCGATTAATGGTCAATGTGATATTTATAAGTTAGTTGCCAAAACGGCGATTATACAATAAGCCACTTCGTGACACACCTGAAACAAGACTTGCTTTCCTTGCAGACAAACAACTTATCATTTCTGGTGCGCGAACGGGCAGAAAAGCTGATATTCTGTAACGGGTTAAACGGTTACGCCGAGATCATAATGAAATATCAACAACTCGAAAATCTCGAAAGCGGCTGGAAATGGAAATATCTGGTAAAAAAACACCGCGAAGGTGAGGCTATTACTCGCCATATTGAAGCCAGTATGGCGCAGGAGGCGGTTTCCGCTCTGCTGGAACTGGAAAGTAATCCTGTGCGTGTTCTTAGCTGGATTGACCAGCATATGAACCCGGCTCTTGCCAACAGAATGAAACAAACTATTCGTGCGCGCCGCAAGCGGCACTTCAATGCTGAACATCAGCATACCCGCAAAAAGTCTATCGACCTCGAGTTTGCGGTATGGCAACGGCTGGCATCTCTGGCCCGGCGCCGTAACAGCACGTTATCAGAGACTATTGTTCAGTTAATCGAAGATGCAGAGCGTAAAGAAAAATACGCGTCAAAAATGACTACGCTTAAAGACGACCTCAGGGCATTGCTTGGCGATAAAAAATAACCTGTTCCTGAGCGCGTTATTCACAATACTGAAAAAACAAAAAACCCACCGAGGTGGGTTTTTTGTTGCGTGGTAACTTAAGCCTGAGGCTGAGTCACAACGTCTTTAACGCCTTTAACTTCGATCTCAACACGACGATCCGGTGCCAGGCAATTGATCAGCGCTGCACGTGCTTTCACGTTGTTGCAGGTGCTGCCAGTAACCGGGTTGGATTCACCCATGCCGCGTGCAGAAATCTTGTTAGACGGGATACCTTTAGAAACCAGGTAATCAACAACGCTCTGTGCGCGCTGTTCAGACAGTTTCTGGTTGTAGGAATCAGAACCGATACGGTCAGTGAAGCCCAGAACAACAACAGAGCCATCTTTAGGATCCAGGTTGCTCAGCTGAGTGTACAGCTGATCAAGCGCCTGGCGGCCTTCAGGTTTCAGGGTGGATTTGCCGAAAGCAAACAGCACGTCAGATTTCAGAGTGAAATGTTTGGTGCTTACTTCAGGAGCCGGAGCCGGAGCTGGAGCCGGAGCCACTACCGGAGCAGGTTCGCTCTGACCAAAACGGTAGGAAACACCAACACTCAGCATACCGTTATCAGGACGAGCACCTACAGTGCCTGCATCACCGATATTGTTAACCCACTGGTATTCCAGACGGGTTGCGATTTCCGGAGTGATTGCATATTCAACACCGCCAGCGAATACTGGAGAAACGCCAGTATCGTGATTTTTCAGGCCAGTGTTTTCTTTAGAATCAGCACGCCATACCATGCCACCCAGACGAGTATATACATCCAGATCGTCCATTACCGGGTAGCTCAGTTTAGCAGTCAGCTGAACGCCTTGAGCTTTGAACGCACCGTTAGTTACGCTGCCTTTATAAGGCATACGACCTAACCAGTCATAACCCATTTCAAAACCAACATACGGGTTAACCTGGTAACCGCCGTAAGCACCAGCACCCAGTTGGCTTTGATGAGTCGGGCCATTGTTTTGAGTATAGCCGTTGCCATAAAAGCCGGTATCGTGGTACTGGGACCAACCCAGTTTACCACCTGCATACCAGGTGTTATCTTTCGGTGCTGCCTGTGCTACGGTAGCGAAACCAGCCAGTGCCACTGCAATTGCGATAGCTGTCTTTTTCATTTTTTGCGCCTCATTATCATCCAAAAGGCCATAGGTCTTTAAATCAATCAAAACCCACGGTTAAATCCTTCACCCGGGTTATCGCTCAATTGCCACTCTACCGATAAACTCGGTTTATTATGAGCAACCCTGGCGAGTTAAAGTCTACAACTTAGTTAGAAAGTTACAAGTGTGAACTCAGTCAGACATATGAAAAAAATCTGACTACGGATTAAATTTTTACGGCAGAATGGATGCAAGGCGCTGCGCACAAAACGTGAATCTTTTAGCGGAAATCCCGCCAGACATGGCTTTTCTGATGCTGATTATTTCCAGTTATTCAGATGATTCGCCATGTTCAGGAATTATCCTAAATTTACTTAGTGATACAAATTTGATTGAATTTTTAGCCCAAAATTTTGTCTGTCGCTCAAATTAACCTGAGAAACAGGTCGCATGATAAACCCAATTGCCTGTCCTTGCTCGGCTGATTGCTGCAATAGTAACCGCTCCTGATCACTCAATTCTTCTGGCAACCAGCCAATTACGACACTGTAGTTACCTGAGTTTAAGGCTTTAGCCATAGCCGAAACAGTTGTGGGTTGTTGTTCATGCCGTGCCTGCACATGCATAACTTTTGACAGGGGCAAACCTGCAGAAACCAGCCATTGGCGGTTTAATTTCTGCCCGGGAGTAATCCATAACTGCCAGCGTGCCTGCTGGCTTAACTGGCGCAGCAAGGGCAAGAGGATCAATTGAGACATCCAGGGTTGGTCTTCACGAAACATCATTTCACTGACAATACCTTGTGCAATAGCCGGCTGTTCTTCTAAACCGGCCTGGTAATGCTCATTAATATGATGAGTGATACTTCGGTTTTGGTAAGCCAATGCGTTCATAATGAGTTCCGCCTTTGTCACTGTATGAATATACAGTAATGCGCAATGGATGAAAGATCAACAAAAAATTTTGGAAATTCCCTCGCAAAACCGATAACAAATAACTTAAACCCTTAACCTCTTCTTGCCCTGAAGAGGTAACTTTCTTATGGTTAAACGAGGGTGTCCCGGATTAGGGATTATTCGTTATTACATAATGAAATGTAAGGATTTTTATGGGAAAGGTCTCCACTCCACGTATTAAGGCTTCATTAGAAAAACTCTCTTCTCTGGGCCGCATTTCTTCACGAGCTTTGTTCGGCGGGTACAGCATTATGGCTGACAATGTTGCTTTTGCCATGGTGAGTAAAGGGCAGCTTTACTTACGTGCCTGTGAGGAAAATACAGGCTACTTTACCTCGCGTAACTTGCCGCTATTAGTTACGCATAAACGTGGGCGCCCGCTGTCACTGAACTATTTCCGTGTTGATGAAACGCTCTGGAATGATGATGAGCAGCTCATCACCCTTGCGGGGCAGGCTCTTGCCGCCGCCAGGAAGGAAAAGCGGGAAAAGCAGGTAGTCCGGCGAATTAAAGACTTGCCAAATGTCACTTTCGGCCTGGAAATGATGCTATGGGAAGCGGGTATCCGCGATATTGAAACCCTGAAAAATAAAGGGGCAAAGGCATGCTGGATAATCCTGCGCCAGCGTTGCAATACCCTGGGAGCCAAGATATTGCTGTCTTTGGAGGGCGCTATCACAGGTTCCCATAGTGAGGCGCTCCCACGCCAAAGGCAGTGGGAGCTTAATGAATGGGCACAGCAACAACTCGAGCAGGAAGCCAGAGATAAAGTGCGGCGCAAATCTAACTAATCTGAGTACGTAGTTTTGAAAGCTCGGGCAGTATTGAAATCAGTAAACCAATTTGTTGAAGAACAAGTGGTTCCTTGCTGTCAGCCTTTTGGTCCTGTTTGCTGATGCGTTGTACCAGTTCTGCCAGAGCTTGCTGGACTTTTTCATCATCGGCTGGTTCGTGATGTAGCGCATCGTCTACATAACAGACTGCATCATCAAGAATTGTCAGTATCTGGTTGTTACTGAGTTTTTCCCGGTGTGCGCCCAGGGCGGAGATATAACTGTTAAATGTGTGGTTCAGGCACAGCAGGCGAAAAGCTGCCTCACGAACCTGCTGCGTCATATGTGGTTCGGAAGACATATTTGAGACTACGGATGCCAGTTCCGCATCACGGTTATAGGCATCGCGACGGGCAATACGGTAAGCCAGTCGGTTATCTCTGCCCTGGTGGTATTGCTCAAGTATAGCGTCCAGATAGCGGCAGTTAGCATTAATGGCGCGCTCAGCTACTTGCGGTAACCGCCGGAAACGCCAGTCAGGCCAGATAAAGGAGACTGCAGCCCATGCAATGGCACAACCCAGTAATGTGTCAATGATGCGTGGCAGCGCAACTTCAAAACCTTCACCCAACAGATTAAAACACAGTAGCACCAACAAGGTGATAAACATCGTTGCATGAGCATACTGAACATTACGGAATGCGAAAAACAGCACGCCGGTAATAACGATTAACACCAGTTGGCCTTCCAGCGAGGGCACAAACCACAGCACAGGAATACCAATGGCAACCCCGACCAGCGTGCCGACGACCCGCAGTGTCAGACGGTGTCGGGTGGCATTATAGTTGGGCTGGCATACAAACAGGCTGGTAAGCAAAATCCAGTAGCCATGATTCATCCCGGTAAATTGTATAAAAGCATAGCCAACACATAATACCACTGACATTCGAATGGCATGGCGAAACAGTGCCGATTCTGGTGTGAGGTTACGGCTTAAGCGTAACCAGATATCACTGAACCCTGTTATCCCATCGTCGGCGAGGCGGTTGTCTGTATCCAGCTTGATTCCGGCTTCTGTCTGCTCAGATTCAATGGTAGCCAGCTGTGCATCAATAGCGCGTAAATTGTTTATCAAGTATTCCAGCGCAGTTAACTCAGGCATTACTGCCTGGCTGGCTTTGATGCGCGCCATTGCGGTGTCCAGGTGTGCGAACGCATTATCAAAGCGGGTATCATGAGAATAAGGCGTACGTGACAAAATGCATTGTGCGAGTTGGTTGCAGGCCTGGGATTGCATAAATAATATACGCTGAAAACGGAACATAATATCGCTGTGGCGAAATTTATCTCTCAGACTTTGGTACTGGATGTGGGACGAGTTCGCCCTCTCATGAATATCCTGGGCAACAAAATAATAGTGCAGCGTGCGGCGAGTATTTTTTTGCCCCCGGTCGCCACGCAGCCGGGTCAGTAGCGATGCCTTGGTCTGATTCAGGGTATTGACCAAATCACTGTTAGCCATCGCCAGCGCATAGAGTGGTGCCTGTGCATCAGTCTCAATATCAGGGTCAAATAAACGCGACTTTATCTCCAGAAAATGCGCCAGTTGTTTGTAGCAACGAGACAGGTTGTCCTGCAGGGGCCGTACCGGGAAGATTAAATGACCAGACAGGGTGAGGATGTTGTACCATATTGCGCCAGCGAGCAAGAACAGAGGTTGCTGATACCAGTGTTCATACAACGAAACACCCAGCATGGTATAGATGGCAATCAGCAGCGCTCCAAAGGCAATGGTGGCATAACGCTGTCCAAGCCCGCCAAGCAGAATAAAACCGCAGGTGGAACTCATCAGGCCGAGGGTGAACAACCAGGGCCAGGGAAACAACAGTTCAACAGATGCCGATGCGATAAAAAAACACAGTAACGTGATAAGCAAATTTTTGAGCCGGCCAGTCAGCCTGTCGTCCAGGTCGGTAAGTGCCGCAGCGACCACACCCAGAGTTAATGGAATGGTGAGGCGAACCTCACCGAGCCACCAGGGATATGCTGCTGCGCCCAGCAAAGCAACAAAAATGCGCAAGTTATAAAGCCAGCTACTTTTCCATGTATAACGGCGCAGCCATTGAGAGATTAACATCGCAGGTATTGCCCCGTTTACTGGAAACGACCGCGGGCGTTGGCTTCCCGGGCGGCCTGGGCTACTTCAACGGAAACCACTCGGCGGCCAACAGGCCACAAGGCAATTGCTGCCAGTTTAAAATTGGCGATACCTACCGGAATGCCAATGATACTCAGGCACTGTATTATTCCGGTGCTGATATGCAGCAGGCACAACCACCAGCCGAACACCACAAACCAGAAGACATTAAGCAGCGTTCCGCCCGCATTCATTAGCTCATTTTTGCGTTCGGGGTATAACACATCAACATGCACCGCTTCATTACCAAATGGGAACAGCGAAAGACGTGTTATTTCCCAGCATGAGCGGGTTAATGGCAATGTGAAGATCAATACAATGCTCACCAGTGTTGCCAGAAACCAACTGAAGGTGGTCAGAAAGCCACCCAGAACAAAGTTAAGAATGTTTAATACTGTTCTCATAAGATCTCATAGATATGTGACATGGCGGAAAATAACCCTAATGATTGTATCGTGTTTTTACTCTGGAGCACGATTTCTCTCGCAGGTACACTGACATAACAACCAGATAATCAGGCCTGATAATGGAACTAAAAGCAACTGCACTGGGAAAACACCTGGCCCAGCACCCTTATAACCGGGTCACATTACTCAATGCTGGCGTAAATGTGGCTGGCGAGAAGCATGAATATCTTATCCCGTTTAACCAACTGATTGCTATTAACTGCAAGCGGGGCCTGGTGTGGGGCGAGCTGGAGTTTGTCCTGCCCGATAATAAAGTTGTTCGCCTGCATGGTACTGAATGGAACGAAACCCAACGTTTTTGGTATCACCTCAATGAGCGCTGGCAACAGTGGGGGGAGGAAATGAGCCAGGTTGCTGCCAGCGCGCTGGATAACCTGGTGGCCTGGTATCAGGAGGTCGCACCTGAAGATAAATGGCTCAGCCTGGATAAAGTGGAGGAAATTTGCCAGCGAACACGGCAAGTGTTGCAGGCATTACCCCTGCCAGAACAGCGTATCCCTGCCTTTGATGTGTGTCGCGATACCTGGTTAGCCTGTAAAAGCTGGCTGGACAATGCACAGGCTAAACGCCTGGCACATAACCAGCATTACACTGAAGTGATGCTGGAACGCCATGCGGATTTCTTTGCTCAGGTGGAAAGTGCGCCGTTAAATGCCTCTCAGGCACGGGCGGTGGTGAATGGCGAAAAAAATGTGCTGGTGCTGGCGGGGGCGGGCAGTGGAAAAACCTCTGTTCTGGTTGCCCGTGCCGGTTGGCTCCTTAAGTGCAATCAGGCAAGTGCAGATCAAATTTTGCTGCTGGCATTCGGTCGTAAAGCGGCAGAAGAAATGGACCAGCGTATTCAGTCCCGGCTACATACAGGCGATATTACTGCGCGGACCTTTCATTCCCTTGCTCGCTATATCATCGAGCAGGGTGGTCGCAAAGCACCGCAAATCAGTGAACTGGAGAGTAATACTGCCATGAGGCACCAGTTACTGCTTGATACATGGATAGCGCAGTGTCAGGAAAAGAAAGCACAGGCGAAAGGCTGGCGGCTGTGGCTTGAAGAGGAACTGGAGTGGAACCTGCCTGAAGGGGATTTTTGGCAGGATGAGAGTGTCACAAAACGCCTTGCGCCTCGCCTGGAGCGCTGGCTGGGGCTTATTCGTATGCATGGTGGCTCTCAGGCAGAAATGATTTCCAGTGCACCTGAAGTTATTCGGGACACTTTCCAGAAGCGTATTCGCCTGATGGCTCCATTAGTCAAAGCATGGAAAAAATCGCTGAAAGATGACAATGCGCTCGATTTCTCAGGGCTGATTCATCAGGCGGTGAATGTACTGGAAAAAGGGCGTTTTATCAGCCCGTGGAAGTATATTCTGGTTGATGAATTTCAGGATATTTCACCACAGCGCGCAGCTTTACTTGGTGCACTGCAGCAGCAAAATTCACAAACTTCCCTGTATGCCGTGGGTGATGACTGGCAGGCTATTTACCGTTTTAGTGGCGCGGCAATTGATTTAACTACTTCATTCAATGACCATTTCGGCCCGGGGGATGAGTGCGCCCTTGATACCACATACCGTTTTCATTCCCGCATTGGCGAAATTGCCAATGCCTTTATCCAGCAAAACCCACACCAGCGAGAAAAGCCGCTGAACAGTGTGCGCAAAGGGGACAAAAAAGCAGTTAACCTGCTGGAAGATACGCAACTTCATGCACTGCTCGACAAAATGAGCGGTTATGTTAAACCCGATGAAACCATTTTGCTGCTGGCCCGTTATCATTACCTGCGCCCTGATCTGCTCCAGCAGGCTGCTATACGCTGGCCCAAATTGCAGATAACTTTTATGACGGTTCATGCCAGCAAAGGGCAGGAAGCTGATTATGTGATTATTTGCGGGTTGCAGGAAGGGAAAGATGGTTTCCCGGCACCAGCGCGTGAAACCATACTTGAGCAAGGTCTGCTGCCAGCCACTGAGGAGTTTACTGATGCCGAAGAGCGGCGCTTACTCTATGTTGCAATGACCAGGGCAAGGCAAAAGGTATGGCTGCTGTATAACAAAGCGCAGCCTTCCCGTTTTGTGGATACCCTCAAAGCGCTCGGTGTGCCTGTTTTGAAAAAGCCCTGAAAATTATTTCAGGCGGTCAGCCAGGTAGCGTTGATAGTCCGGGATCTGGATATCAACCGGCTGGCTGAACTCTGGCGATTCAATAATAAAGTTTGCGGTAGAAGCATTAGTTGCGACCGGTATATTCCATACGGTGGCAAGGCGCAGTAACGCTTTAACATCCGGGTCATGTGGAACGGCATTGAGTGGATCCCAGAAAAAGATCAGCACATCAATTTTGCCTTCAGAGATCATTGCCCCAACTTGCTGGTCACCGCCCATCGGGCCACTGAGCATGGCCTGCACATTCAACCCGGTTTCTCTCTGAATCAGATTACCGGTAGTTCCTGTTGCATACAGTGTGTGTTTTTCAAGAATGGACTGATGTTTCCGGGTCCAGTTAAGAAGAAGTGTTTTACAGTGATCGTGAGCAACCAGCGCAATATGCTTGTTTGCGCTCAGTGTGCGCGTTGTGAGTTCCATAAAGAGTTTACCAACCTGATTAAAGTCCCTACAGATTACTGGATGCTGCTCCAGCTTCAATACACCAGCGCAAAAAAAGTGATGTTGTTCAACCGGCTGACAGGTTTTACCCGATGAGTACCAGGCCAGACAGGTAATGATATAGTAAACTCATAACAGGTTATGATAAGGAAAACATGATGACAGATAATGAAATAGCACACATTCTGCAACAGGTTCACACTATTGCACTGGTGGGTGCCAGTGATAAGGCAGACAGGCCAAGTTATCGGGTCATGGCCTTTTTACTGGAACAGGGCTATCACGTTATTCCTGTTTCCCCAAAAGTGGCAGGCAAAACTCTGATGGGGCAACAGGGTTATGCATGCTTACAGGATATCCATGAGCCAGTAGATATGGTGGATGTGTTTCGTAACTCAGAAGCGGCTTATGAAGTGACACAGGACGCGATTGCAATTGGGGCGAAAACGGTGTGGATGCAACTGGGTGTAATTAATGAACAAGCTGCGGTACTGGCTAAAGATGCCGGGCTGAATGTTGTCATGGACCGTTGCCCGGCGATTGAAATTCCCCGTCTTGGGCTGAATAAGCAGTAATTACTCATGCAGCACGACTTTTAACCAGTGTCTGGCACCAGGATAATTGCAGCCAGGGAAAAATGTGCCAGCCAGATTGAGGCCAGATAAAGGCTTATACTTGGCTAACGCAAGTTAGTTACGAAGTACGGGAGATGCCAGTCTACGCTGTATGGTGGCAGCCAGTTCATCCATTGATGGCTGCTCAGGGTGTTCATTGGCGATTTCTCCACTCAATTGCGCCTCAGCCAGGTAAGTATGAACTGGCTGACCTGCGTCATCTTCCATCACAACATGGTACCAGGGTGCTTTGCGTAGCGAATAATCTGCACCCAGCTCATCTTCTGCGGGTTCATCCAGCGAATATTCTGCATCAATATCCACTACCACACCGAGGTAACCCAGCAAGGAGTGGCGAACTTGCTGACCAATACCGAATTTGCTGGCAATCATATATACCTCCCCGGAGTCTTGCCTTTGCTATTACTACTACAGATGAGGGCAAGACCTTTCCGTTTCAAGTTACATGATGCGGCAGGCAAACCCTTTAAGGTACAGCCCTTCCGGATATGTTGCGATAACCGGGTGGTCTGCTGCCTGACGGAACTGCTCTATAAATTGTATATCACGCCCGGCATCAATGGCGGCGTCGGCAACAATTTTCTGGAATAAATCGCTGGTCATCAGCCCGGAGCATGAGAAAGTAAGCAAAACGCCGCCTGGGTTGAGCAACTGAATTGCCAGCATATTGATATCTTTGTAACCCCGGCAGGCACCTGCCAGCTGGTTCTTATTTTCTACAAACTTTGGCGGATCCATGACGATAACATCGAATTTTTCCCCCTGATCACGGTATTTTCGCAGTAGCTTGAAAACATCGTCACGAACAAACTGCGCTTTACTCACATCCAGTTTATTCAGCCCGACGTTCTGACGTGCGACATCCAGCGCTTCCTGGGATGTATCCACGCTGACGACTTCTTTACAGCCACCGATTAATGCGGAAACAGCGAATCCACCGGTGTAAGAAAAACAGTTCAGCACCCGTTTATTTTCAACATAGCGCCGGGTAGCCAGCCGGCTATCACGTTGATCCAGATAGTAGCCGGTTTTGTGGCCCTGGCGGATATCCACCAGCAATTGCATTTCATGCTCTTTAATTGGCAGCAGAGCCGGGGGCATTTCACCACGGATAAGACCCTGGGTGAGCGGCAGCCCTTCCTTTTTGCGTACGGCCACATCAGAACGTTCATATAACGAACTTTCCGGGTAACAGGTTTGTAATGCCGTAATCAGTGCTTCCCTTTGGTGTTCAGCACCCGCAGAGAGCAGCTGTAACACTAAAAAGGAACCAAATCTGTCAATGGTAATGCCCGGGAGACCGTCTGATTCACCGGCAACCAGGCGATAACTATCCAGACCATCTTTTTCTGCCAGCCAGTCCCGCCAGCATTGTGCCTGGCGTAATTTACGAATAAAGAAATCAACGTCAATGTGTTCTTCGGCATCGAATGTCCACACGCGGGCACGGATTTGTGATGCCGGTGACAGCGCACCTCTGGCAATCCAGTTCCCCTGATGGTCTACAATATCAACAGTTTCTCCGCTACCGGCTTTCCCTTCAATACGGGAAACTGCACCAGAGAATACCCACGGGTGGCGGCGCAGAAGTGACTTTTCACGGCCTTTAGCCAGCACCAGTCGTGGCAGCGAACCAGGCAGTGAAGTGGAAATTGAGTGTTTACTCATCAAGGGTTACCTTAAACGCGAGACAGCATAGAATTAATATCGGAAAGGTGCGTAGCGTAGCACATTGCGTGCCAGGCAGCATTATCGAACCGCTTACTGTCAGGTTTTGCTTCAGGGCGATACGGGAAAAGCAACTCTTGTATACTTAACACATACAGGTTTTTGCCAGGAGACGGAAAAATGGCTGCATATTGCGTAATGGCCTGGGTTCATGGCCGGGTTCAGGGGGTTGGATTTCGTTACAGCACTCAGTTTGAAGCGAAAAGATTGGGGGTGACAGGGTATGCCCGTAATCTGGATGATGGCAGCGTTGAAGTACTGGCCTGTGGGGAGCCTGAAGCAGTAGAAGCGTTAATTACCTGGTTGAAAGCGGGTGGCCCACGCACTGCCAGAGTAGAGAGCGTTCTCACCGAGCCTCATCACCCTCAGCGCGAGTGGACCAATTTTGGTATCCGCTATTAGATACATTTAACAGGCTTAGGCAAACCGGCAATTTTAGTCGCCTGTTTTGCCGGACCTTTAGGAAACAGGCGGTAGAGGTAGCGGCTATTTCCTTTTTCTTCCCCAAAAGTTTTTGCCATTGCCTTGACCAGCATGCGAATGGCGGGTGAAGTATTAAACTCCAGGTAAAAATCGCGGACAAACATAACCACTTCCCAGTGTTCTTCACTCAGGGAAATACCTTCATTTCTCGCAATAGCTTCTGCCAGCGGTTTACTCCACTGCCCGGTGTCTTTCAGGTAGCCTTCGGTGTCGGTTTCAATTTCTGTGCCGTTAAACATCAACATACTATTTTGTTCACTAAACTCGGTTATCAACTAATAACAATGGCGCTCAGTGTAGCACTTTCTTTACTGTCACCAAAAAATTGCCCCGCACAGTGGCGGGGCAATTCAGTAACAGGCATGCCGGGCAACAAAATCAGTCGCGGCTGGCAAAACCCAGAATACTCAGCAGGCTGACGAAGATGTTGTACAACGACACATACAAACTGACGGTTGCACGAATGTAGTTTGTTTCACCACCATGGATGATGTTACTGGTTTCATACAGAATAGCCCCTGAAGAAATCAGAATAAACACGGCACTGATAGCCAGGTGCAGGGCAGGCAGTTGCAGGAAAATGTTGGCGACCATACCAATCAGTACCACAACGATTCCTGCCATTAACATACCGCCCAGAAAAGACATATCTTTGCGGGTTGTCAGCACATAAGCGGAACAGCAGAAAAATACCAGCGCGGTGCCACCCAACGCCATACCAATGACATCGCCCATTCCGGCGGACAGATAAGCGTTTAAAATGGGGCCGAGGATATAACCTAAAAAGCCAGTAAACGCGAACGCAGCAATAATGCCGGTGGGTTTATTGGCCAGGCGGTAAGTCAGGAACATTAAGCCATACATACCAACCAGGGTGAGGATCAGGCCTGGAGAAGGTAAGGCAAGCACTGTACTGGCGGTTGCAGTAATAGCTGAAAACGCCAGTGTCAGGCTCAACAGGAAGTAGGTATTGCGCAGCACCTTGTGGGTACTGAGTAGCGATGAGCGTTCGCGGGTAGAGGTAACTATACGATCCATTTTTACTCTCTCTATGTATACAGGTGTCATAGCGTTCAGAATAGGTAAGGCTTTTTCACGAGAAAAGCGCGTTTACCCATCTTTACCTGTCAGAATGGGGTTTGCGGCCAGTTTGTCACTCTTATGCTTCTGGGGGGGCAGATGCTCACCTTGTCTGTATTAATCAACCTGCCACTAACCATAAAGCAATTATTCAACCCAAGCGCGTTATACTCATCCCGCTATTTACCCTGCACGGATAACGCTTTGTTGCTGATTTTATTGCTGAATAACTAACCGAAATGCCGTATTTTCATGCAAATAACCGCGTTTTGTTGATTTTTAAAGCAAACGAACGAATTGGTGCTTTACATGACGCAAGGGGACGTTTATAGTGCGCCTCATTCCGGAAGTGTGGCCGAGCGGTTGAAGGCACCGGTCTTGAAAACCGGCGACTCGAAAGGGTCCCAGAGTTCGAATCTCTGCGCTTCCGCCATTTTTATGGCAAAATCAATAACTTACAGAATGTTTTTGATTCTGTCATGCATAAAGTAATGCATTAAAAGCCCGTGTAAAACGGGCTTTTTTTGTATCTAAAATCCGTGTTTTTCATCAAAAATTTATCCAGTCTTAAGCCCTTCCAGCGCAACTAAATCCTTTAAAAGCAGTAATCTGATAACAGAAAACCTGCAGTCCATTTTGTAATACTCACCAATCTTAAGAACCTGCCTGCATGAGATGCTTAGCTGCATTACGTGAATACTGGACAACATATTGTTCTGTCAGTTAAAACAACTAAAAATGGTAAAACGGATAGCACAGTAATGAAACGAAGCGAACTCAGGAAAGTATTGGAAGAATGGTTTGACGTTGAACGATATGAAGCGATAAAGAAACTCACCCTACAGCAATTCTATGTTGAGGTTGAGCGGCGTATCTTGGCCTACAAGATGTTGCTGAAAAGGGATACGTTACCGCCTCTGAACAGATTCTTATTGGATGATTACCGCTATAAGATCCTCAGAGGCGAAATTTTGTTTAGCGGCGACACATCCACGCAGGGACACGGGCTCGCCAAAACCTATGCAGTAAATCCGACAACACGCAGTCATGCGCAATTTTATGCGAAAACCGTGGCGTTAACGGAAGCAACTCCCGAAATTTCAGTGTTAAGCCAATCTGAATTCCTGTCAGAATATTTGAAAGAGACATCGCTGACAAACCTTGCTCGGATCACTATCGATATTCATCTGGAAGAGGCTTCAACCGAAGACATCATCGAACACCTGAAAGTGCTCATTCCCCAATGGAAGAAACAGCTAAAAATGAACGATCCGGCTGTTAGAAAGTATCGCTTTGGCAAAAGCACGTTGAGAAAAATCATCGACTATCGACTCATTCCGATGATGGATCTCATTTTTTGGGGAGCAGATAATAATGATACCAAAATATCACTTTCACTGATGTCATCGCTGTTGCATGAGAACAGCGAGAAGGATAGGGATGAGGGAATGCTTAAGGTGACTGACTATCCGCTGGCAATGGCGTTACTGACAGACGAGAACTATCTGAAATCGTTTGAAGATTATATGATGGAAAACAATGTCTTAAAAGACACGAAGATTGTAGATCACGTCAAAGACGAGAAGAAGAAGAAAGAAGATAAGTAAAAAAGGGTTACGTTCGCCCTGAGCGAACGTGATCACATCCATCCTCAACTATTTTTTTTCTGTTCACATACCCCCATTTTTTTCGAAAAACTCTTTTGCCAACATCCCTAAAACGCCATAAGCGAATTCGCTACTATTGTCCTCGTTGAAACAACAGAGGAAAAAACAAATGAGAAATGAAATCGCAGGTAAAAGATTAATCCGTGTTCCAGAAGTTCTGAGAAGAGTCGGATTTAGTCGAACCACAATGTATGAGCTTATCAAGGAAGGACGATTCCCGGATAAGGTAATCATAGGGGCAAGATCTGTAGCCTTTGTGGAAAGTGAGATTGATGCATGGATTGAAAATACCATTTCCGATTCACGCAGAAATAATAAATAACATAAAATAGGAAGCGAAAATGAAAGTGAAAAAGATAGAAATAAATGTTAGTAATGATGATACAAAATACTTTGTTCTGAAAAGTGGCGAAGACTATGACTACTATTTGCGATGTATGCATGAGTATATGGGGGAAAGGTTCTATCATAACCTTGAAGACGATGGTTATATGGAAGGTGTTTTAAAATCAATAATAGAGAACGGTAAGAAAGATTTTAATGAGTTCTTGAAAAAACATAAATATAAAGCATCGATTAAAAACGTATATTTTGATGAAGTGCTTGTCAACCTGAGGCAGATACATCATGTGATGAGTCACTATATTTTACATACATAATCGCTGGCGTCATCTATTCGGCCCCGCAAGGGGCTAATATAAAACGAAATGAATAAAATAAGCATTTAATTATGAGGATATAAGTATGTCTAAAGAAACTGTTATTGAAAATAAATCAACAGAGCTGTTTTATGATCTAGCTTGTAGATCGTTTTCCGCAAGTTGGAATATGTTTATGGAAGTTAATGGTGATGGTGACGCCAATAACTATTTGGATGATCCTGATTTTATGAGTCCATTTATTATTCATGTGATTGACCATATTCAAAACAACTTTGAAAGATTCACCACGCAAGAAGGAAACTGTGGTGATATTCATGAGGTTAACTTTGAACAAGTAGCAGCCCTGCTGGTAGGGCATTCAGAACACTTTAGAAAGTAAGAACTAATCTTGCCCCGCAAGGGGCTAACTATACACAATAAGGAAAAACAGATGAAGAATGATATGTCAGTAATCGTAAGTATGTTATGTAAGAAAACACCTAAAGTGATGAATCTTATCCAAGAGAGCTTGGATATATTTATCGCATTAAGAGGTAGCTCTGTCGAAGAAATCATGAATGATAAGACCTTATTAGATGATTTAAATCGTTATGTCAATGAGGCACTGTATGATGAGATGAATCTGGAATATGGATCTGCCATTATCAACATTGTGTATAACAACTAGTATTTACTGACTATTAACTGAAAAATAAGGATGAAAAAATGAAAGAGATTGTATTGAGCAGCTATGATAAAACAAAAAACCATCTTATTGCTAACATATTACAAGGATTCTGTGATGAGATATATGCCATTCATGAAGGCGATCCTGAAACAGCAATCTATATTATGAGTTGGGGAAAATTATCAGAAGCTATTTATGATGTGGTGATAACGCGTGAGATAATGAAATACTCTATCAAAAATAACATATATGATATCAATAAAAATGATTTGAAGGAAGAGATTTTACATTGGCATCTAGAGCATATCATTGACCTTGTGTTTAAAAATATAAATCAAGATGAAAATCAAGATCCTGTTTATTGGAAGTTAAAAATGACAGTTGTCTGATATTCAGATGTAATAAGTATTCCCTCGAAAGAGGTAAAAAAAAGAATGATAAAACTATGAGGTTTAATATGATTGATGAATTCCATGTTATGTACATGTACAGAAAAATCCAAGCTGAAGCGGCTACAACTGATCTAAAAATACTGGAACAGCTTTTGAAGAAGTTCCGTAAGGTGGTAGCAGAGCGCCGTGAAGAATACTATCAGGAGATTGGCGAGAAGAAGGCGCGTAAGCTCAGAGTGAAGAGGATTCTCAAGTTGATGGGAAAGGATAGAGTTTCACCAGAGGAGCTATGCTCTGCAGGCTCAGATTTGCTAAACCTTCTGTGGATCAAGGAAATACCAAATCTGAAAGAAAGCTTTGAGCCAGAGGTGGATGTTAAATCATCAAAAGAGATAGTTAAGCGGAAGTAGGTCATAACGACGTACCTAGCAGATCTGTTGATTCATCCAGTTATTTTCTTGTTTTTATCCCTCGAATGAGGTATAAAAAAAGGAAAATGATTATGGGGCCTTTACCGATGTACTCGCACAACCTCGCAAAAACCGTTGTATTGGCTGATCCGAATGATGTCGAATCTTACCTGCAGCCGATGAACCTTAGCCAAAGCGATCTTGCTCGTATCCTTGAGCGTGGCTTGTCTGGTCGCTATTCTACGACACAAAACCACCCCGCGACTTCCCGAGGGCAGTATTTCTACGGTGAAGGGGTAAGTGCAGCTCGTGAAATTCTTGCCCCTAAAGGATATGAGCGATTGTCATTACGAAACGTAGAATTGACCGTCAGCGATAAGGTTGCAATATATCTTTGCCGTGGCTGCGATCAGACTGGCTTTGTCCATGGCTATCCTGAGTCACGTATGAAGAAGGGTGACTTTACTTGCGAGCTTATGGGGTTAATCCATAATAACAATCCGGGTCAGGGGGAGTTAACACTGGACGACAGCCAGCTCAAGCTAGATTTGGACCTGCCGGAAGGCGATATTATTCCCTTGCTTCCAAATAAAATCGGAAGGGACTTATGGTTTTTACTCTATGAGTTATATGAACTGGATGAGTTCAATCGGGTAGGTATCCGCGCAGAGCTATCTCGACCTGTTTCTTATAATAACAAGAATGTAGTTAATAGTTTCTCTACTCGGTTGATTCTTGATGTCCACCAACCGGATCCAATTGTTCAAAATGGTGATGCTCCTCAGTTTACACCTGATATCGATCTCGACATTTTGAAAACAGGCTAAATATGCAACATGTTTAATTCAGAGCGTTTATGTATAGCAAGAGAACGAAGAGGCCTGACTCAAAGAGCACTAGCTGAAGCGGCTGGGTTAACCAGCAAGACCATTTCTAACTATGAAAAAGCTGGTATCTTTGATGCGATCGCAAGCGATAGCATGGAAAGAATCTCTGCTGTCTTAGAATATCCCATTGAGTTTTTCCTCGATCGGGATGTTCCTTCGTTAACACCCGAGGCAGTCAGTTTTCGCGCAATGACAAAATTAAGTGCGCAAAAACGTGATTCAGCTCTTGGGGCTGGGAAGTTGGCGCAGGAATTATCGGCATGGATTGACGGGCAATTCAAGTTACCAAAACCTAACGTTCCTGACTGTAGCTTCGATGGCTATTCAGAGCCTGAACGTGCCGCCAGAACGGTTAGAGAAGCTTGGGGAATAGGCGAACTATCGATATCCAACATAGTTCACTTGCTTGAAGTCAATGGCATTAGAGTTTTTTCACTTGCTGAAAATTGCGTTGAGGTGGATGCTTTTTCTTTTTGGATGGACGAAAAACCTTTTGTTCTGCTGAACACAATGAAAACTCCAGAACGAAGTCGTTTTGACGCGGCGCATGAGCTTGGCCATTTAGTTCTTCATAAGCATTCATGCAACAACGGGCGTCAGGCGGAACAGGATGCAGACCGTTTTGCATCGGCATTCTTGATGCCTGAACGTAGTATCTTAGCCTCGGTTCCAAGGATGCCAAGGCTGGATCAGCTCATTTTGCTAAAGAAGAACTGGAAAGTTTCACTAGCTGCACTAGTGCGACGGACGTTTGATGTTGGGTTATCGACAGAGTGGCATTATCGGCAGCTCTCAATAGAGCTTAACCGTCGTGGTTACCGTACGGGAGAACCCCAAGGTATGCCAGAACGTGAGAAGTCATTGATTTTGGAAAAGGTCTTTTCAGCATTGCGGAATCAAGGGATAAAGCGCACTGAGATCCTCGGGCAACTTAGGTTCCCTGCTGATGAAGTCAGTGCCCTGACGTTTAACAACCATTTCTTCATGGAAGCTATTACAGGCGACGGTCCTCAATCGAATATTGAGCGTAAGCAACCTCCTCAGTTAAGCCTTGTCAAATAGGATTGTTTGTTACGAACGGCGGTTGATTCCGCCGTATTTATAGTAATCACTATTAGCTCTGTATGCTGTTCCCTAAAAATAAATACTAATACATTTTCCAGTTTCTTTTCTGTAATGAATCTGTTTTATAAGTTTCTGTTACTTTTCTGGGTTCATATTTCCGCGAAGTTATTGTTTAAGCAATCACTAAGCGTTACAGATATCTTAGTAAAGATGAAATTGTTTTCCTTTACTTCATGGCGGCTATCGCCGCGATTCTTTATGGATAAATCCATCACTAGCAGGGATGAACCCTGTTCCAGCATTGTGATTGTTTTTGACAATCACTAAGTGCTGCGGCTATGAATATATTTTCCCTATACGTTGAAGAGCAAATGCTATATGTTGGGGGTTAACGCTAATTTCGAACATAGGATCAATTTTATAACTGAATGATGAAACGATCTAAATACGATCCTTTTCGGCTATGCTGGAAAATATTGAAACTACCCTATCAAGATAAAAATATATTAATGTCAGAGTTAGGGCGTAGCCGTGCTTCAGCACATGAGCGTTAGCTCATAGATAGTGATGATTTTCAAATAAGGATTTTAATGAAGTAAAAAGGAAAGCTTTGCAATAAAAAAATAAAAACCGCCCGGTTTCTTTTAATCCTCTTAAGTATTATCTCTTACTTCTTGCAAAATTAAATTCATGAAAAATCGACCTGTAGCCCTTGCGGTATAAGGCTTATGACGAAAATTTGCGACTGACTGTACGGTCAGTGTTCCTGACTCTATAGTCAGTATTCCTGACTGTACGGTGAGCTTTCCTGACTTTGCAGTCAGTTTCTATGTCATTTTTAATCTATAAAATGACAGTGCTTTAAAATATAGTCACTGGAATGCTTGCGTTTTCTAAAATATTTTCGCAGAAAAATATGCAAAAAAAACTTGATATCTATTTTGTGCATGGTATTTAATTAGAAATAAAACAATAAGAGGTAATGTCGTGATGAATGAAATAGAAGTTGATTTAGATTTAGGCTTAAATCCTTTTTGCTTTGAGACTGAGATAAAGATTGAAACAAGGAAAAGAAATCTGACTGTTTCAAGGGGGACAGAACTTATTGAAAGGAAGGATACCAGCAAAACCTATTTTGCCAATATCGTACATACACAAGAGGTCGATAAAGAAGAGTTCATTAAACTCTATACTTCACAGATAAAAGCGTATTTTGATCTAACGAAAACAGCTTACAAAGTTTTTTTTATCTTTTTACGAATATATCAGGATGCAATAGGAAAAGATCACTTTTACCTGAGTTGTAAAAAAGCCATGTCGCTTGCAGAAAAGATAGATCACTTCATCTTGTCTGAATCTATCTTTTACAGAGGGATAAAAGAACTCATTGAAAAACGTATTATTGCTAAAACCAATGAAAAAAACTGGTATTTTATAAACCCTGCTATTGTCTTCAATGGTGATCGTGCTCGCTTTGTTTCAGAGATTATAAAAAAGAAAGAAGTAATGGAAGATCAACCCGAAAATGCTGTTGGCACGGGCAGTAGAAATAGAAATACTGAAGTAAAAAACAGGTCAATTGAGTCAGTGATAGAAGATGTTAATGACCAACAGAATATTGATTTGTTAATTGCAAGATTACAAGCTAAAAAATCCCAAAGGAAAATGATGGATAAAAATCCGAATGGATCTATGGCTACCAAGGGAGAAATGCTTCTACCGCCAGAAGAACCGTTAGATTGGGACAATATTCATGGAGAGGACTTTTTCACAAAGATGACGTTCAGTGACCGAGTTCGTTAACCTATAAACCTTGCGCACATGCGGAATCTGAACAATGTCTATGTGGCAATGTTTGGTAACGGTGAGTCCGAACATGAGCTGAAGGGCGATCTCTATGAGATATTAGCTCAGGCCAATGATAGACTTAAGATCTCTGTTGTGATGTACAGAGTTATATGATTATATATGTAAATCAGCCTATTAGGCTTAACATCCTCGTATCAAGGTTCGGCAGAGACTACGTCTAGCAGTAATTTTTGAAAAATTATTTTATATCAGGTGGTTATGGTTGGTTAAAAGTTTTCATCTTCATTAAGGTGCTGATATGGACGCAAATGATTTAAAAGAAGCTTTAATCAGAATCTTCAAAACAAGAAATTCCGGTCCATTCCTATTTGTTGGTTCTGGTTTCTCTCGGCGGTATTTAGGAATCAAAGATTGGAAAGGGCTTTTGGATAATTATTGTGTTTCAGGAAAACCATTCGAGTATTATCTAGCAGCAGGGGATTCAACTTATCCTACAGCAGCTAGACTCATTGCGGAAGACTTTAATACTACATGGTGGAGTGACGCAAAATATGCTGGGAGTCGTGAAAGATATAGTAAGAAGGTTACCGATAATACATCCGCGTTACGTTTTGAAATCTGTGATTATCTCACTGCCTCATTAGAAGTCCCGATCAAGGATAGCGAGTATCAGGACGAAATTGAAATACTTTCAAGACTCAATGTTGATGGAATAATAACAACCAACTGGGACTGTTTTCTTGAGCAGCTTTTCCCAGACTATAAAGTTTATACTGGACAGAATGAGTTATTGTTTTCCAATCCTCAATCAATAGCAGAAATATATAAAATACACGGTAGTGCACATAAGCCTAAAAGTCTTATCTTAACTGATCATGACTATAATGAATTTAATAACAAAAACCCTTACTTAGCAGCAAAGCTGATAACGATATTTGTGGAGCACCCTGTTGTTTTTATAGGCTATTCACTTTCTGATAAAAACATTACTGATTTACTTGGTGCAATTTCAATATGTATTGGAAAGGATAGTATTTCACAGTTACGCAATAACTTAATCTTTATTGATAGAGAGGAAGGACTCACCGACTATTCAATATCTGAAACTTTTACAACGATCGAAAGAACACAGATACCAATAACATTAGTTAGAACTGATGATTTAAATCCTGTTTATGAAGCTATTGAAACAAATAAAAGAAAAATTCCAGCCCGTATTCTTCGATATTGCAAAGAGCAGTTATATGAGGTGGTTAAGTCAAACTCAACAGAATCAAAAATTTATGTAGTTGACATCGATGAGGTTGAAAAACATGATGATGTAGAGTTTGTTGTCGGCGTTGGTGTTGCTGAGGCTCGTAAAAAAGAAGAAGAGATTGGCAAGCTAGGTTATACACAAATAAACAATATAAATCTTTTTCACGATCTTTTACATGAGGATAATTCATATGATGCAAATAGCATTTTACAGAATGTTATTCCTAATGCGGGTCGATTCTCTCCGAATATAACCGTTTTTAAATACCTTAAAGAAATAGGCATTGTTGATGAAGTACAATATAGAGCATCTGAATATAATTTGGATAAATGGGTTTTAAGAAATGACACAAGTTATCAATGTAAAGGATATTTTAGGACGTTTGTAAGAAAATTTAAGGATAAAGATACTAGATATATTATCGAGCATACCACACCAGAAGTAGCAGCAATCCATCTGCCTTTTCTGATGAATAAGCTAGATCTGACATTAGTTAAAGAGTTTTTAATTAATAACGAAGAGAAACTGAATCCTGATAAATCAACTTATGCTAGTTATTTTAAAAAGTTAGCTTGCTTATATGATAAGCTATTACATGGTTGGTAATTTCTATAAAAATACCGAAGGAGGCCATGTTTGCTCGACTTCCTTTGGTATGTTATTTTATTTATTAATTTATAAGATGCTTTCTACTATGTAAATTAATTAATCCAGCAACCCACGCGAAACCTTACTCGCCGTCTGACTGAAATTATATCGGTCAACAATATCTCCCTTGAACCAGATTTCTAAGGAATTCATGTGCGCTGTATTACTGTTCTTCAGTAGGGCCAGACCGGGAATGTAGTTAGAGATCTGACTCTCGCCTGACATGCTGGAGTAGGACCACATTTCCTGACCATCATTAGTAGCTCGTGTCTGCGGTTCCCCGAATGCGTTAATAACATCTTGCTGAGTAGTTTTCCCTTTAACGATTTTGGCTTTTACGGTTTGTTGGGATTCGTCTTTCAGAGATTTGTTGCCGTAGGTTGTGCAAGCGGTAAGAGGCAGGATCACCAGAGCAGCGATAAATAGTTTTTTCATGTTAACTCCATATAAACAGTAAACGTAAAAATAGGCGTGAAAAAGCCGGGACCAGTGCTGTGTTCGGGCTGTCCATCGAAATAGGTCATGTAAATTAGTGGTGAAGAAAGCCGCTTATCAAAAGCCTGTGAGTTTTTATCTAATCAGTTAACGGCATCCTTCATGGTTGTTTTCCCTGATGTTGCATTAATCAAAGCTATCCAAAGGCCATAAATCGACATTAACCGCTTGCCTCATGGTTCAACGCTCTATCCACTTGAATCAGCTCGTAAACTGTCTGGTGGTCCTTAGGTTTACTTTACTCATTAACGATTCCTCTAGCAAGAAAATGATCGGTATTGAAGATCAATAATTGTATACTGATAGTTAATATCGATTGAAAGTGATTTATCGATCGGTATTTTAATTGATTTAATCGATCGAATAATGAAATATGATAGATGATAACTATCATTGCTTTGATTTTGATCGTTACAAACGATATGACGGCCTACAAAAATAATTGAATCCTATCAATTGGTTAATCAGGTGGTTTTGTTGCGTTATGCCAGTAAGAACAAGCCTTAACGACAAAAGAGGCGCTGCAGACTGCCTCTACATAACAGCATTTTTGATTATCAGGATGGATAGGAAGATGAAGAAGATTTTACTCGTTACTTGCTCAGCTCTTGCTTTGGCGGGATGCGGTGAAAAAGGCGATTTTGAGAAAGCGATCAACGCAAAAATATCACAATCAAAGCTGTGCTACTCCCTGCAGGACAACGACATTGTATTCAACAAAGGTTTTCCGATTAAGGTTAACCGTGGCTACCGTTCTGCCGGATACAGTGCCAGTGATGAAATCCTGAAAGGACTTGCTGAACAAGGGCTGCTCACTGTTTCGCAACAGGCAAATGGCTTTAGCAGTGTTGATGTTCTGGAAGTAACAGATAAAGGCCAAGAAGTTGAGTTTTGGGACCGTGAGAAAGGGGCCTGTATCGGTCATCGGGCAGTTGCTGAGGTTAAAAGCTGGACTGAACCGAGTGAGGGTAACGGCGTTAAAATGACACAAGTGACCTATACGTGGAAACTCGATGACGTTCCGGGCTGGGTGGATAAAAAAGCTTTCTCTGGCGTTAAGGGGATGGCTGAACCCGAAGAAGCGAAGATTATTCTGGTGAAGACCAATAACGGCTGGGCCGCTCGGTAATTACAGGAAAAGACGCTATGAACACTATCTATTGGGTGATTTCCATGGGGCTGCTGCTGAACATACCATCACTAGCACCAGTGCTGTTTCTTCGTAAGGCATCAAAGAATGTGAAAGTATCGATGGCGTTGAGGCTTTTTCTGCTAAACACCTTTTTGGTACTATCGCTGGTAACGGTATCGCAGAACACTACGCAAAAATACGGGCTGTTTCCTGTATGGCTGGTCTTTGCCGCTATTGGGCTATTTGTGGTCATGCTGGTGCCAACGGTAAAATTTATGCGTAAGCATTTAACCGTCGGGAAAAGTCGGGCTGTTATCCTGTCATCATTCCTGATTGTTTATGCCATTAGGTTTCACGGCGTGTTTTCAGTTGGGAATGGTAGTGGATATACGCTTAATGGATACAATGTGGTATGGACGCTGTTCTTCCTGTTTGCCAGTTTGTTGGCTTATCTCGGTAGTGCTGGGAGTAAAACATATTCTGGTTATTCTGCGTCGTCATCTGCACCACGACCTGATTATTTTAAGCCGAACAAAGAATATGAAACACAATCCCAAATTGATTATGATATTGCTGTGAAGGGCGCAGGTGTTCTGTCTGATCCTAATCTAAGCATTGTTGAACAACAGCGTTATCGGGATGCACTGAAAAACAGAGAATAAGATAGTTAGTCATACGAGTATATTTTTTTGAACATATAAAGCCGGATTGATTTCGGCTTTTTATTTTTTATATTTTCGGGTTAATCATTGTTTAATAATTCCCATAAGTCTATGTGAGTAATGTTTCCGTTATTTTTAAATTTATCTATTTTATCTTGTGGAAGATAATTTTTAACCAAGGGTAAATTTTCTTCACTAACAAAAGAATACCAAAAATGTAAATTGATGGCTTCTTCAATCATAAACTCACCACGTCTTACCGTTCTACTCCACCATAACCCATCTGGTTCAGGGTAATCATTAGACAATCGTGGTATATCATCTTTCCATTCGTTAATAAACTCAATCTGTTTTGATAATGGCACAGGTGTAAGCAGTTCATCAAGAATAGTATAATAATCTCTCTTCTGTTTATCAGTATCATATTTTTTAAGTAGATCTAAAATATCATAGGGTTGATATTTTTCTTTTAGCTTGTCTTTTTCTTGTTTTATTATCTTGTAATACATATACGGTTCCTTTTTATATATACATAAGTTCTATATAATAAAGAAGATATAAAATCAACTTTATCATCTACCTTTAAAAATAAGGTTTAGGAATTTAATAATGCCTCTTGATGTCCGATGTAATATACCTTTTATTGTTTTACTCTCCATTATAGAAAGTTTTTGATTTAACGAATTGATTCTTAATTTTTTATTTTCCATTTCGCGTTTTAGTGATTCACTTTCTTTAATCAGCTCATTTATATAATCATCAATATTTTGAATTACGATATTTCCACCATTCTCTTTTTTCCATGAAGATAGAACAATCAATTTTGATGCTTTCATTTCCCGAGATCGACCAGTACAATTTTCATTGTCATCATAGTCGAACTTTAAACCAGCGCCTCTATACATTTTATTTCGGCGTTTTAGATTATCTTCTGTGGCATCTGTTGGACCAAGTTTAATTGAGTTAACATCTGCATTAGGCCATTGCTTTGCCCAAGTTACAATTTCGTTAAATAACCACCTTCCCAGCCTATTTCCTTTGTAATCATTATGCCAAATACCAAGTGATCCGCATGTGAGCGAAATGGTTTCCGAGATAATAACATTATTATCATTCTTTAAAATAGTATGGATTGCTCGGAAACAGAGTTCAGGATCTTGTTTTTCTCCAACGCATCGAAAATAAAGTGTTATTAGATCATTATGCTCATTACCAATCTTTTTGTTTTTATAAATAGTCTCTACAAGAAAGGATTTCCAATACTTATCTAGATTATCTCGTTCGTAGATATGAAGGATTTCAAATGTTGGTCGCTTAGCGTTTGTGTGGATAGGTTCTTGCATATATGGTACTCTTTTATGATTACATAATGATATGATAACATTAAGCTTGACGTGACGTATCCTTTTGTTGACTAACTATCTTTTTGATGCAGACACATATATTCTAGCAAAAAAATCACTTAAAATAAGTATCCCGAACTAACTACAAGTAACTCTCGAAGTGTAATATGATTATTAGAAAATATGCACAAATGATAGTTTCGTTGAGTAACTATTGAATGGATGGATTCAGGCAAATCAGCGCTATGTCGATCTCTTAGGAAAGAAAGATTGTTGTTGGTGGTATAACGAACGGACCAATGTCTGTGTCCTTGCTGGCGCAGTATAGCGCAGAACGCATGGTATCCCTGACCCTCAACAAGCACGTTCAGGTGTGGGCTTAGAACTATCAAGACATTGACTAACCCTCAGATTGTTCCTATGTTGGATTTTCTGTTCTGGGTTAAGAGAGGAAAAATATCAAAATTTCGTATGAGATGCTGTCTGGTTTTCCACACCCAGATTCATTAGAGTCGATTAGAAGTGGCTGTTTAACATCTACGTGAGTAAAAAAAGTATGATAAACACAAAGATTGATGGGGCGATGGTAATGAATGAAAAAGAAGAAGATTAGTTATATCATATATATGCTGACTTATTAAATACAGCTACAATAGCTTAAAACCTCGTCTCTTCAGATAGAGGGAGATAATCAACTGTTATCCGCAATGGAGGCCGCGATGGAATGGTTTACACGAATGATTCTCAATTTACCACCACGAGCTAAGGACGTGAAAGAAATAAGAGAGAGTGCTCCTGAGTTATTCTCAGATGAAGAAATCAAAGAAACCAAAAGGTATCACCGAGGGTATATTCATCCTTTATATTGGGACACATATGAACTCCGAGAGGCAGTTCGTGTTTGGCTACAAGATTTTGAAGAAAAAACGCCTGAAGGGGATTGTTGCGATTATCCGTGCTGCATAAGGAAGAAGGCAGGAGATAATGCCGACGGCTATATGCATATGATGACGGTTGCAGGAGGAAGAGATCGCAATCCGCCTGCAAAATCATTTTTTGACTTAATAAATGCAACGAAAATAAAAAACGCAACAGTATTGCGGGTGATCCTGACCGATCCCTATATCTACTTCGACACTGGACAAAACGGTGACGGTGGCGGATTTAATAATTTGCTAAAGCTTCTCGAACATCTGAATATTGATAGTTCAACAGAATTTAGACTTGAGTTAACTCCACAAAACGATTCAGAAAAAAAAGACAGGTTTGAGACAAAAATTCAACAAGAATTTCCTAGTTGCACAGTGTTGAATCATAATAATTCATCAACTTTTCACGATAGATTTATTTTTGTTCAGTATAATAATAATCAGTGTAAAGCTTGGTATGGGCCATCTCTGAATGGCCTAAATAGTAATTCGATAATAATATTTGGGGATCTCACAGATAGTAATGCGGTTAATCAACTCTCACAGAGGTTATTGTGATTGCATTCAATGAACGATATAACCGGATAGTCCATTATAACTGATCGTTACTGTATGGATTTTCATCACCAAGAGAGTTGCAAGAGTATTTGATACATGGACGTGGTTTTATAACCATGAATGACTAAATATACTGCTGAATGGTATCATGCTTATGTAGTATATTCTGAGTTTGCCTAATTCTGGTAATTCACAGTGTTAAAAAAGTACTGATATAAAAATTTATGTGATGACTTGAAGTTTTAATTTATACAATTGATTCTTAAGGTATGTAAAAAGGATATTGATGATGTTTGAAAAAAAAGATTATGATAAAGAAATTTTAAATATAAACAAAAGAAGTAAAAAACACACATGTTTATACTCTGATTGTTTAGGTAAAACAATATACTCCCATGCCATATCTAAATCTATCTCTATCGAGAAAATTTCTGAAAATGGGCATGTAAAAAAATTTAGTCCTATCAGGCATGGAGATGAAAAAATACCGAAAATATCAGATGTTGGTATCAATGAAGCCACTGCTTTTAATGGTTTTTGTCACCTTCATGATGGTTTTTTTAATGATATAGATGAAAGAGAAATAAATAATTTAAGAGATCTTTTTTTGCAAATATATCGTTCTATTTCTTGTGTTTATTATTATGAACAAATAGGTGATGTGTTATATCCTGATATAGATATTGACGAGGCAGTTAAAATTATAGTAAATAATCAGATTACTAAAGACGAAATTGATTTAACTCAAGATAAACTATATAAGGTGAAAGGGTTTTTAAGCGATGAAATGGCAAGAGCAAATAACATAAAAAATAGTGAATTAAATAAAAGAAAGGAAGAGATAAACAGAGTTAGAAATTATTTTTTAAATAATATTCATGAACTGGATGAGTGTAAGTATACTAATAGAAAGTTAAATGAAAAAGGAACGGAGTTACAAACAATTAAATTTAACGATTTTGATTATGCATTATTTTATTATATAACTGATTTTCAGGTTCCGGTTGCAATAAACACCATGCATAACCTTAATTATGATGGGCGCAATTTTTTATTCTTTTATATAGTCATACCATATGAGGCATCTAATATAATTATCGGGGTGATGGAAAATAATTTACCTCCTGAATATTACGACAAGATTATAACTCTAATTGATGATGCGTTTAAAAATAGATTGTCCGTGTTAAATTTTATTGAAACTTTAGTAATATCATCTCCGGATGAAACCTATTTCAAGCCTTGCATTATTAATAATATGAGAAAGGAAAAGTTAGATTTTATTTTAAATGATTTTATGTTCTTACATGAATTTCTCAGTTTTGATAAATATTTTCTTGAGTATGATGTCTCTATATTTGATGAATTGAGAACTAGCATCATTTCAGAAGGTATAAACGTATTCAATGAAAGTGAGTTAGATAAAATTCATACATTGCCTATGAGAGAAAGCATTGATGTAAGAAAAAATAAAATGATGAGTAAAATAATGAGAGAAAACATAACAATAAAATCACTAAAAAATGACTTGTAGAGATAATGCTACAGAATGATGGTTTTATTATTTGTATGATACTATGGGCGTCTTTTTTTATTCAATGGCGGTAACCGATATTGGGTTTTGAACACTTCAGTTAGCAAAATTGTTTATATATACTCAATAATATTTTTCGTCCTATTAACTCTATCTGTTTTTATATTCAATCGTTATGATAAGCCGGTGGCTTCAATTTAGGCACCGGCTTTTTCTTGTCCGACGCGAGTGTTGGTATGTAGTCAAGATTGCTATCTGGCAGTTTTGGCTCAACAGGACGGCTTGGAAAACGCCTGATCTCTTCCTTGGTAGGCTTGTAGTCATCCTTGTTAAATCTGGCGCGCCTTTCATACTCAGCGCGTGAAACATAGATACCCTGAACCTCATCGAAGACATAGTTTTCAGCAATACGCTTATCATGTTCAGTATCGACTGAAACAGGAGCTGGCTTCTTCTTGGCCCAGACGAATTTCTCTCTGATATAATCTACTACCAACAGCGTGAAACGTTTGAAAATCCCATCCTGACGGGGATTAACCTGTTTCCTCTTACTTTTAACAGGAGCACGTTTAATCGCTCTTGCCGTTGAAGAACATGGTTTTTTCAGTGTAGTGCGTGTATGAGGCGCAGGAGCAACCAGAGCAGGTTTTTGCGAGTCTGAAGATGACGCTCTCCCGGTATTATCCGGGATAACAATTTCTTCCGGTTCAGCCAGTGCATGCACTGTAAAGCTGGCAACATCAACCACGATGTCTAATGGTAAATCCTTAAAGGCAAAGTAGGCTTCAACAGCTTCTTTTTTCAGCTCATCACGTATGGCTTGCTCTGCAGCACGTTGTTCCTGAGCGGCGACAGTTCCCCAGCGGTCACGAGGAATATGAAGTATTGGATCGCGGTTTGTTTCAATAGCTTTAGCCAGCCAGATTGCTTTCTCTTCATTGGTAGCGGAAGCGGTAGCCTGTTCAAGGGCTTCCTCATACTGAACCCTGATAGAACGGTGATCAATGCGTTCATCATAACCATACAGGTCAAGGAACGCATTACAGATGTTCTGCCAGCCTTTACGCCAGCTATCAAGGGTTTCAGGCTTATCCCACTCACGGACCTTTTTACCAAAGCCGGTAGAAAGAACCTCACGGGTTGTTCCCATGATATGGATATGCGGGTTATGACCATTGATATCATGAATAACAACATCGGCAATGATGCCTTGCTTGGTAAAGTGCTCAAGAACAAAAGCTGCAGTGAGTTCAATGTTCTGTTCTGGTGTTAGCTCTGCGGGGAGGGCAATTTTAAATTCTTTGGCAAGACGGGCATCTTTTCTCTTCTCTGAGGCTTCAACAGCATTCCAGAGTGTTTCACTGTCAACAATCAGGTCAGGTGGAGTATTTTCAGGTGCAAAAATCTGCGCAAAGGCAAGGTCCTTTTTATGTGCTGTTTTGCGACCACACACTTCACCTGTTCTGTTATCGAAGAAAACTTTACGGTGACGATATGCAGCAGAGTTAACCGAAGACTGACCTTCGCCTCTGCTGATGTTCTCCATTTTGAAACTGTATATCGCCATCCAAATATTCCTCAATGCCAAATGCTGCTTTTCGTTTTACGTAAGGAAAACGCCGGGGTTGACGTTGACCTTGATTTTGTTTCCGAAGGAAATGGTTTTAGCCTGCGGCAGGCAACCGTCGGTAGACCCCACGGCATTAGAGCGAAGCGATAATGCGTAAGTGGGCATTGCTTTATTTTTTATCGCCATAAATGGCTCAAAAAATAACAACAATGTATAAAGCTTACCTTTATTAATTAATACGAAATATATTAATCCCTGTAAAACAAAACGCCGAATTAAGCGGCGCAATCTGGATGAACGGGCGAAGTATTACCCGGATTGGGTTTTGAGAACGTCCGTAGGACAAAAAGAGTGTTAATTTATCCCGCCGTAAGGCGGGAAAGCACTAAAATAGCAAAAGATATTGGTAGTTATCCCTGTTGCACAATTCACAGGTGAGGATAAGGAATTAGAATAGAGAATGGAAAGGTGAAATGAATATCACTTATAAACAAAAATAAGTAACGCGGAGAGTATTAGATATTTTAAGTTAGTAATTGCTATCACTTGTGTTGCATAAATTACAAAGTACGCTATTCAAGATTGAGTTGATATGATCTAAGATCAGTATGGATCATTCTCCTCGCTGTTTGAAGAAGCTTAAATCATTATCGCATTACTAATCACGCATGGCAATTATAATGGAGATAAAGGGTCAGTTTTCCAAATGATGATTTATTTAACCTAATTAGGGTTAGGCACAGCAGCACCTCACTGCTATACCATTAAACCACAAGAGCCCAACTACATGTATCTATTGTCGCCTATTATTAAATGACTATGACTGTTTCGGCTTATCTAAGGCATATTTTGCGATATAATAGCCAACGAGCAATTCAATAAATGCTGCGGCTGCCCACGCTCCCCACACTAATGCCCATATGACTGAGATGGCTACAATAGCTATAATTGCACTACGCGAATCCTTGATAAAAGCACCAAGTGCGAAACCGATAATTACGAACACTATGGTGTAAAAAAGCATTATTTTATTTCCTTATTACAACAAGGTATCTGGTGACTACAAAAGTCATTTAACAATGTCTGTATAGTCGTAAATGATCAACTAGACTCATAATCTGCTATTAGGAAAAGTAGGTCAAGGAATAAAAATGGGAAGATGCCATGAATCGGAAGCTAGATGGTTTTGGGGCAAAACCGATTTAGTGTCGCTTGTCAGATCATGTAGGAGTCAGTACAAATAAATACTAAAAATACAAAATGATGGCGAACAACTCGATAACCTTTGAGTCTTCCTGAGTGCTAAAGAAAGGGCCTTTTGGCCCTTTCTGACTATTTACGGCGCTTATCAACTTCTTTAGCTACACCTTTGAATGGTGTACCATCTTGCTTTTGGTCCATAAATTGGCCGCTGTCAGTATCCCGTTTCGTATAATTACCATTCTTGGGATTTTGAACCTGAGTACGATCTCGTACTGAACCTTTTCTTGAATCATTTCCTGTGTTTGTAGCCATGCTTATTTCCTTAGAATAGGGCCACATCAAATGATGCATCGTCATTATTCTCCCTTATAGCTACACTGACAATAACAATCAATTATCATTTTTAAGAATAATGAATTATGGTTATATGTTAAAAAATTATTAGCTGAACATGAAATGGATAATATTAATTAATATCCCCCATGCTATTGATTATTTTATTAATTGTGATAATAAGTAATAAGGAAATTAATACAGGGAGGTTTTATGTATAAAAATAACGATGAAGCCATCGATCTTGAGGCAAAGCGATTACTTGATAATGGAATCTATACCGATCTGGAAAAAGCGTATAGTGAAGCAGAAAAGATTATCACAGAAATAAGAGTTGAATTTAAAAAGAAACAGGAAAAGAAAGAATTCCGTTCCCGTATTAAATCAATCAAACGAGCACTTTCAGATGATGAGTTCAGAAATAATGTTCCTTATAATCATAGAAATCAATGGAGTAAATAATGAGTGATGATGAAATACAAAATACCTATCTAACAGGTAAAGCTTTTCAGGGTGATAGAAGCAGGGCAGAAATAAAGAAAACTCTTGAGCAAAAAATTGCGGGAGCACAAAATAAGCTCAATTATCTTAAAGCAAAAGAAAAGAGAGATAGCAAAAAAGAAAATACACGACAAAAAATAATTCTCGGTGCAGAGGTTGCCAAGGTTTTAAATTGTGATATAAGTGAGGTAGATAAACAATTACTCTTTGGTTTGTTGTTAGAAGTTCCATCCTTACATACGCACGATATCGAAAGGTATAAAGTAAATGGACAAATCTACATTGAAAAAGTCCTCAAAAAATTCAGACCATAAAATCATTTCACGTCCGAACAGCTCTACGGCTTAAAACTTGTTTTAGGCTGGGGAGCTGTTGACCAAGCCCCAGAGGGCGCGGTAGTCAATTTTTACTGCCTTCCGTGGCAATAAATCACACCCCATTTCAGATGGCGAAATCTTCCAGAGTTTTACCATCTTCCAGTGCAGCAGTAATCGCTTTTGGTGTACGACCCTGACCTGTCCACGTCTTTTCATCGCCATTTTCATCAATGTATTTGTATTTAGCAGGACGAGGAGCACGAACAGCAGCCGGACGGGAAGATTTAGGATTAGCTAGCAGTTCTGATGGGTCAATACCATCTTCAAGCAGTTGTGTACGCAGCGCTTCAATTTTGGCCTGACGTTCAGCATTTTTTTGCAGTGCAAGTGATTCTTCTTGGCGTCGGTCTTCAACAATAGCAGTTAATTTTTCCAGCATCTCTTCCAGAGTAGCCAGATCTGTTTCTCGTGCCTGTGCGCGAAGGGTACGGATGTTATTAAGTGCTTTAATAGCGTCAGTCATTATCTTTTATCCTGATTGTTTAAGGTCTTGAGCAGGATAACATACAAAAGACGATAATGGATAAATTCACCCCTCCTAAATTTTATTGTTAACGGTTTTTTGTGGATTATATCTTAACCAACCTTGACCTCTTTTTTATTTTTGTTAATTGATATGTACGTGAAACAAAAAGGACGATGAAAATGAAAAAACAAAATAAGAAAGGGTTCTCATTACTGGAACTCATTTTGGTGCTGGGTGTCGGTAGTATGATGGCTTTTATGCGTTTTCAGGATATGAAAAATGAACAGGAAATGGTGATTGCTAAGGCTGTTGGTCAACAAATGAAGCAGATAGGGGAGGCGGTCAATGGTTATATCAATATCCGCTATGACAAGCTTTCCACGCTGACATCGAGCAGCAGCCAGTCAAGTGATCCGGGTCCAAGAACGTGTGATAGTTCTGGTTGTGAAATCACTTATCAGACGCTTATTAATGAAGGGTTATTGCCAGCATCATATACCGGGGTAAATGCCCAGAAATCCTCTTATAAGATACTGCTAAAACGTTCAGGTATTACGCCTAACTATGTGGTTAATGGCTTAATCACAACAACTTTACCTTGGAGTGAGGGCGGAAAATTTCGCTACGATTTATTAGGTAAGGCTATGCAGGAAGCTGGTATTGATAGTGGAATGACACAATCAGCATCTGTGGCATCAGGGCTGCAGGGGGCGTGGAAAGAAACTTCAATAAATTACAGTAATATCGCCAGTGCAGGCCTTATGGCATATCGCGTTGGATATGATTCTGCAATGTATTCGGTTTACCTGCGTCGTGATGGGACACTTCCTATGACAGGTGATCTGAATATGGGGGGGAATGACATTAATAATGTGAAAGATATTACAGCATCTGGAACAGCAACTGTAGCAACATTAAAATCAACAGGAGCAACAACCGTTGGTTCAACACTTACCGTTGGAGGTGCTCTTAATGCCAACAACGTTTTAACGGTAGCAGGTGTAAGTACGCTCAAAGGAGCAGCCAGTCTGAATTCCACCTTATCAGTTGCAGGGGCCAGTACACTTACTGGCGCATTAACCGTGAATAATGCAATTAATGCATCAGGGAACATCACATCCTCTGGACAGGTCAAAGGTGCTACAGTGGTTTCTACTGGACGAATGACAACAGGGGAATTTTTGCAGATTAATGGTACGGCAACAGTTGGTGCTGGATGTTCTCCTAATGGATTGCAAGGGAAAAGTAGTATTGGGGCGTTATTATCTTGTGTTAGTGGTATTTGGAAGGCTAATAATCCACAATATATGAAAGTAGGTGGTGTTTTTACTATTTATCCGGGCACGACAAAAAATCTTGGACGTTTTAAATTATGTATTAATACATACAGAATAGATGGTCAGGAAATGGCGCTGACACAATTAATACCGACAGATAACCCTGACTCAAATGGAAATATGAACTGGCGTGCGCATAATGGAACTCAATACTCTTCATATTACATGGGCATTCATTGCTTTATATAGTTAGTGTTAATTTCATTGGGTACTATTGATTTTTCATTGATACAGATTTAAGGATATCTGCTAATATAACTGGAGTGTGTTTATTAGTATATTGAATATGGCTGTGATATAATATATACCTCGCTATAAAATAGCACTGTTAAATGACTTTTTTATAGTAAATTTCGGAATATTTTACACGGGAAATATATTTTGTTGTTTTAATTAACGATCCCGTGAAATATTTACTTCAATGAAGTGTCTGGTTGCCCTCTATATGGGGAGTTGTTTACAACCCAATGTGCTGCTTTAGTTGCCCCAATTATTGGGTTTTGTATTCACTCCAGTAGAGTGTTCCCTTTAAGGGAAAATAAAAGAGCCTAAAGGCTCTTTTAACTACGGATGGTTCAGTCCATGATAGGAGTTAATAATTTATCAAGTTCTTCATCATCTTTTATCATCCAACGACAAAATGCGGAGTATGGATATGATTTCTTAATCATTACTTTCATTTTATTAAGTGCATTTTGCTTTTCTTCTTCTGTAGAGTCTTCGCTATAATAAACAATCATATGTTGTGTTAGCTTATGAGTGGTTTTGACGACTAGTGTTCGTAGTGAGCTAGCTGTAAGTCTTTTATTAATTGTATTATTGTTGTTATAAATATCGTTAAGTAGCTCTGCTGTTTCAAGTGTTTTTCTATCCTGAAATTGTGGCGTGATAATAAATTTTTTTGCTTTTGGAGAAAATCCGGGAGTTAATTTAATTCTTTCCCATACACTTATTGAACAACAATCAAGAAGATTATTGTATTTCGTTAGTTTGATATTATTGCAACGTGAGCATACTAAATAAAGATTATTCCATGAGAATTTTTTTATTACATTGCCCATATGTGGTTCAAAATGCTCGATATTGATATCTAAGGGTTTTTTAGTTTCACATAAATAGCATTTTTCATGAAAACATTCCTGTAAAGCAGAGTGGACATCATCACCGTCATATTTTTTCTGAGTTAATAGTGAACCGGGTGCGGGCATTGACCTCACTACATTGAACATAATTTTCATCCTACTCGCTTAAGTTTTTTTTCGTTTTAATTAACTTTAACTGTGCTGCATCAAGAAAAGCTTGAGTATCATTACTCATATTATCTTTTTCAGATGCAAAAGATAATATGACTTTTTCTAACTCACCGATATTTTCTGGTGTTATATTTTGAACTAAACTTTCGATGTAAGTTAGTTTATCTGTTAATGCGTGAGAATCAGGTACAACGCCGAAAATTTCCGCCATAACTACACCATATGAATATGTAGAAACATCTATAATTTGTTCATTAGTAGTAAGATCATAAATAACAGAATCTGTAACAGATGTAACTACAAATGGAGAATGAGTTGTTACGATAAATTGAATTTTTGGGAATGACTTAATGAAAAAACGTAATATTTGCTTTTGTAATGATACGTGCAAATGAGCATCAATTTCATCAATAAAAATGATTCCCTGTATATTATCAGGAGAGACCCCCCACATTTCAACTCTCATTATTAAATCAGTATAGATACTTAGTATTGAAGAGTATCCAGCTGATAACGTCTGAAAGGTATATCTGTCTTTCCCATCTTGATGTAAATAAAACTTCTCATCTTTTGTATCAAATTCTAGAACTAAATCTGGATCTTCAAATAATGAGCGTAGATCTAACTGTATCTTATCAAACCATAGGTTAATACGTTTTGCTTCATTTTCATCTTTATCAAAAGCTATTGCATAGCTTTGGTTTTTCTTTAAACTCAATAAATAGCTTTCAAAGAATTGACTGCCATCTTTATCATTAGGAAAATGCTTATTTTCCTCAATAAGAACAGAGTGTTTTGGTGCTTGATTTGGTGAAGATATTGCGGATTGTCTTGTAGCGCTATGGAATCTGAGCAAAGACCGAATGTCTTTGTTGTCAATAGACTCAATTTCGATATTAAAATCATTAAGTTCTTCTAATCTAACTTTATTTCTCTCTAACTCATTCTTATAACCATTGTAAGAACTACCATCTCGTCCAACTTTATCCATGAGGTATTTATAATGATTTATCTGGCCTATCAAGTATTCGGCGTTATTATTATTAGGGCTGTCTATTCCCTTTTTTAAATAGTTATAGATGGCTGTTATGAGACTTGTTTTTCCACAACCATTACCACCAGTGATAATCAGACTTCTTCCATCTAACTGTATATCAACTTTTTTTCTGGAGTATGGGATTGGTATATTTATTTTAGAAATGCTGCAAAGCATACAATGTCCTTTATGAAGATAGATGTGAACAGATCAGCTCTTTGGAAATCTTACCATTTTTCTTCTTAATTGAAACAGTGTGGAACAAAAATTAACCTATTAATTTGATCTTATGATATGTGTATTCTCATGTTTTTTCTACGGAATCAAGGTTCACTAACGCATAAGTCTGTCTTATATCTAACAGAGGGATTATAGGCTTACCATAGAATTACTTTGTTTTGATGGAATTAGGCGCTGTACAATACCCCGCCCAATCATCCATCAACGCTACCCGTTTAGGCCATAACGTTCCACGCTGATAAGCTGCCTCTGCTTTGTCAGCCAGTTGATGTGCCAGTGCATGTTCAATAACTTCACGTTGATGGTCTGTTGTTTCACCAGCCCAATCACGAAAAGTAGAACGGAAGCCGTGTTGGGTTAAACCTGTATGGTTCATTCGCTTTAATACTGCCAGCAAAGACATATCTGGTAGCTGCCCACCACGCGGGGCAGGGAATACAAAGTTATTGTCCTTAAAGCGTGGTAAAGCCTTTAACAATCCTACAGCAGCGTCAGACAGCGGTACACGATGTTCTCTACTGGCTTTCATTCTGCTGGCGGGAATGGTCCACGTTTTGTTCTTCAGATCAATTTCATTCCATTCAGCCCCCCGGACCTCACCAGAACGGGCAACGGTCAGGATTGAAAACTCAAGTGCTCGTGCTGAAATGCCCGCTCGTTTCTGCAGTTCAGAGATAAAGGGTTTGATCTCACTATAGGGCAGGGCTGCATGGTGCTTTTGTTGCTGCACCTTACTTGGCATTGGCAGCAGGGGCTTAAGCATACCTTTCCACGAAGCAGGGTTATCGCCCTCAAAGTATTCTTTCGCCTTGGCGTAATCAATAATGGCTTCAATACGACCACGCAGGCGGCTGGCGGTTTCATTTTTTGTTAACCAGATAGGTTCAAGTATTGCCAGTACATCAACTTTCGTGATTGAGCTGACAGGCTTTTCACCTACGACAGGGTAAGCATAGGCTTCAAGCGTTGAACGCCATTGTGCAATGTGCTTCTGGTTTTTAAGTTCCTTGGCCTTAATTTCAATAACGTCTTCAGCGCATTCGGTAAATGTCTTTCTCTTATGAGCCAGCTTTTCTTGTTCTGCTCTGGCGGCGTGTTTTTCTTCAAGTGGATTAACACCATTACGGACTTGCTTACGTAACTCACGGGCCTTATCACGGGCATCAGCTAAGGAGACTTCAGGGTAGGCACCAAGTCCCATGTTCAAACGTCTGGGGACTGTTCTGCCTAATCTGTTTACTCTGACTCCCATTGCAATACAAAGTATCCACGAACGGGACTGACCCCGGACCCGGAGATATAAACCGTCAACGCCACCAACCGCATAAGAGCCTTCAGTTTTTAGCTTGGCAACAGCCAGTCCGGTGAGTTCTTTGGCTTTCTTTGGCATATGTTAAATCCTGTCATACAACCCGCCATGCATAAGGTACTGCATAAAATGTCAGATTTTTTCGGATGTCGCAAGACGTCCTCGAACAACTGTTTTTGGCAACATATTGTTTATTAATGGTAAAAATGAACTATTTCTGACATTTTCGGACATTAATTTGGCGGACTGCGCTTCCGCCATATTAAAAAAGGGGTTACCAAGAGGTAACCCCTTTTTGCTTTTGGCTGCTGGAGTATGTCACTTAACCTCTTTATGTATCTCTTGCTATGCCTCTCTAAATTTTCTTCGAATGGCAGGGCGGAAGCACCGATCATAACTGATGTGTAGCCAGTACGTATGGTACGCATCACCTGTTCCAGTATCTGCCCGAAGCCCAGATGAATAACAACAGGTACTGTTGTTTTAATAGCAAATTCACGAAGATAGTAAATAATATCATCACCGGTAAATTCATACTCATACGGATGGGCTTCAAGAATAACAGGAGAGTGAAGTTTCTCTGTCATCTTAATAACGAGCCTTGCGAATTCTGCAGAAATTATATTAAATACCCGAACGCCGAATTTATTTTACCGAGCTACAGTTGAAATATTTTTCATATTCTGTTGAAGGTTAACTCTTCGCTCTGTAGCATGCCGGGTACCTTTTATCATTACTGATGTTAGCTTACGTTATTAATATCGGTAAACTATGTATTCTTTTACACGGATAATCACTCAGAAATACTGGTTGTGAAGGGTTTTATTTCCTCCATAAATAATATCCCGTTATTTATGATGGGGATGTAGTCAGTGCATATTATAACTCGATATTAAAATAAGCACTAAGTATGTTGCCCTGTCATCCAGGTGTATCATTACCATGAGGGAGTATTTCGTCCGCGATTCTTGAGATTACCCGCTGTACTGACACTGGCAGAAAGCCCCACCGACAGAGTGCTGAAGTCAGTGAACATATAGAGATATATATTCGCTGTGTTTAAAATAATATTTATTATGCATTGTATCATCATTTTGTCTGGTCAGTGTTTTATCTATTTTCAACATGTTAACTATTACTCTCCGTGCACATTTTTTGTTGTTATTCTTTTTTTGAATACAATGTTTTTATTATAATATATTGATTTTGTTTAATTTTTTGTGAGTTTGAGATATTTGTCACAATTTCATCTCTAACTATCCATAAATGTTTTTAGTTGAATGCCTGATCACATATTCCGTTTCTCTCTCTTCCTTTTTGTTTCTACTTGTATGGTAGTATTCATAATATAAAGAGATCACCTGCTTTACGGTCGGTACATGAACATTCAGTGACGGCAAACTGTTTTTCCCTTTTTCCGTCATAAGCGGAAAAGTTAAACACAACTTTCGGAGTCTGATTTTGATGAAAATTAAAAACTTACGATGGTGGATGATTGGCCTCGTTTCACTGGCCACAGTTATTAATGCACTGGCTCGCAGCTCCCTTAGTGTGGCAGCACCAACACTTTTCACTGACCTGAATATCAGCGAGGAACAATATTCATGGATTCTCGGGGCATTTCAATTCGCTTACACAGTTGCCGGGCCGATATGCGGTTTCTTTATTGATGTGGTGGGGCTGAAACTGGGGTTTTTTATCTTAATTATTGCCTGGTCGCTCATTAACATGGCTCACGCCTCTTGCCATTCCTGGGGCGGACTGGCTTTCTTACGTGGCCTGATGGGGTTGAGTGAAGCCTCGGCTATCCCAGCCGGTGTGAAATGCAACTCTGAATGGTTTCCGGCTAAAGAACGTGGTATTGCCGGTGGTATTGCCAACATAGGAACTTCCATTGGCGCAATGCTGGCTCCACCTCTGGTGGTTTGGGCAATTATGACCTGGAACTGGGAAATGTCTTTTGTAATAACTGGAGGATTAGGTCTGGTGCTGGCTGTGTTATGGTGGTTTGGTTACGAATCTCCGAAAAAACACAAAGCATTAACCACAACAGAAGCACAATATATTCGCGAGGGGCAGGAGCAATATCTTGATGCCGATGATAAAAAACCTTCTGTTCTGCAAATCCTTCGCCAACGAAATTTTTGGGGTATTGCCTTACCCCGCTTCCTGGCAGATCCCGCCTGGGGGACAATTAACTTCTGGTTACCGGTATACCTGATGACTGTCCGCCATATGCCGTTAAAAGAGATAGCGATGTTTGCCTGGCTACCGTTTTTGGCAGCGGATTTTGGTGGGTTAGCCGGTGGCGTACTGAATGCATTCTTAATGAAGCACTGGAATATTTCCACAGTCAATGCGCGTCGGATTGGTTTTTCGATTGGAGCACTGATGATGCTGCCGCTGGCATTTGTTGGGTTTGTTGACAGCCCCTACGCGGCGATTGCGCTGGTTTCTGTATGCGGATTTGCCCACCAAATGTTATCCACCCAGGTCATTATCATGGCCACCGATCTTTTTAAACGAAATACCACCTCAACAGTCAGTGGCTTTGCCAGTATGGCCGGATGGAGCGGAATTTTTATCTGCACTCTGATTATGGGCGAACTGGTAAAAGTCATTGGTTATAACCCGTTTTTTATTGTTCTTAGTGTGATGGATATTATTGGCGCCATCATTCTGTGGACTTGTGTCAGAGAACACCAGGTGGCAACACCGGCATCACAGCAGGCAGCTATGGCCTGATCTTTAACTGCCCGGGACAGACTGATGCCCCGGCTGATATAAACGGGAGTGTTGATGAAACCTTTTCTGGATGAAAATTTTTTATTAGAAAATAATGCAGCTACTCGTTTGTACCATGAGTATGCATGCGACCAGCCAATTTATGACTATCATTGTCACCTGTCTCCGCAGGATATAGCTGATAATCGCCAGTTCCGGGATCTGGCTGAAATATGGCTGGAAGGTGATCACTATAAATGGCGTGTAATGCGTGCGGCTGGTGTGGATGAAAAACTCATTACCGGTAATGCCAGTGGCAAAGAAAAATACCTCGCCTGGGCAAAGGTAATACCAAAAACGTTGGGTAACCCGGTATTTCACTGGACACATCTGGAACTGAAGCGGCCATTTGGTTTATCAAATATTATCCTGTCTCAGGATACTGCTGAAGAGGTATGGGAATACTGCCAGGCCAGGTTGATGTTACCCTCATTTAGTGCACAAGGTCTGATGAAACAAATGAATGTTCGTATGGTAGGTACTACAGATGATCCCCTGGATGATCTGACTCACCACCGACGTATTGCAGAAAATCCTGATTTTGATATTGAAGTACGGCCAACCTGGCGCCCTGACCCGGTTTTCAAACCTGAATTGCCGGGGTTTGCTAATTATATTGATGCACTTGGTTCATGTACCAGGATAAATATTTACAGTTTTGACGATTTAACTCAGGCATTACTGATACGACTTGAGTATTTTGCACAGCATGGGTGTTGCAGTGCTGACCATGGTATTGAAACGGTTCGTTTTGCATCATGCCCTTCTCAAAAGGTGCTGGATGATATTTTGCAACGCCGCCTTGCGGGGGACGTTCTCAATGATACTGATGTGGCCTGCTTCAGTACTGCAGTACAAATCTGGCTGGGCCAACAGTATGCCCGGCGGGGATGGGTTATGCAGTTACATATTGGTGCACGGCGTAATAATAACCAGAGAGCTTTTCAGATGTTGGGGGCGAATAGCGGGTTTGATTCAATTGATGACAGGCCTTTCGCTGAACCACTGGCTCAGTTACTCAGTGCGCTGAATGAGCTGGATTCATTGCCCAAAACTATTCTCTACACACTAAACCCTGCATGGAATGAAGTTGTGGCAACAATGTGTGGTAATTTCCAGGGGGGAGGAATTGCCGGGAAAATGCAGTTTGGTTCCGGGTGGTGGTTTAATGACCAGCTTGATGGGATGAAGAGACAAATGGAGCAACTGGCACAGTTGGGGCTTATCAGCCAGTTTATAGGGATGTTGACAGACTCCAGAAGCTTTTTGTCCTATACGCGCCATGAGTATTTTCGTCGGTTGCTGTGTAACACTGTTGGGGGGTGGATGAACCGGGGAGAAATACCTGCTGATTTTGCTTTAGTGGGAAGTATGATTAAGGACATATGTTATAACAATGCCCGCAGCTATTTTTCAGGCAAAAAAAATCATTAAATTTCAGTGCGCGTAGTTAATTTTAAAACACCAGAACGGCGAGCTTCTCTGCTCTTCGGGTCATAGAAATCTCCTTGCATTCAGGTTAGGAGAATATTGCGCTGGTGAATGAAACGGACACCCCGGTTCGGCCATTCAGCCGGTTGAGCCGTTTATGTTGTATAGGGATTTTCGCCCGTCCGCCGAACTTTTCAGTCAGGCCGCAGCCTGGTCACGCCAGTAAAGACTCAATCAGTTGGCAGCCACGTCCTTGTGGCTGCCGGGGATTGCTGGTCAAAAATAAGATTATTTCACCGGGGCAAGCGCTGTGCTGTCTACATAGGGTTTCATGATAGTGTCAGCCTGTTCCTGAGCGGCCCGGGCGGCACTTTCCGGTGTCACTTTAGGGTCGTTAACCACAGCCGCCAACTGGTTCTCCATCGCTTTACGTACCGCCACAGTTTCGTAAGTGGCATACCATGGGTGAGCGTACTGTAACTGTTTAAGCGCAATTGCGGCTCGTGGGTCATTTGCGAGGTATGTTTTCATTTCTGGTGTGTCATAGGTTGCTTTACGTGGCGAGAAATAACCTGTAAAGCGGCTCCATTCGCCACTAATTTTCGGGCTGACCAGGTAATTCAGAAATTCCCAGGCTGCTTTTTTCTGAGCCTCGGAAATACCTTTAAAGCTGACCAGGCTGGCACCGCCAATTGGCACAGCACGTTGTTCTTTGGCTGGCAGCATGGCGACACCTAACTCAAAGTCTTTACTGTTTTCACGCATAAAACCCAGCGCACCGGTACTGAGCATCGCCATACCCAGCTTTCCGGAAAAGAATGCCGCGCTGATTTGTTTGGCATTCAGTACACCAGAGGGCATCACATGATCCTGGTAAATCAAGTTTTGCCAGAAGCGCAGGGCGCCAATGGTGGTGGGGGAGTTGTAATATACTTCACCAGGCCAGGTATCGTTAAAGTAGTTACCGCCATTGGCGCGAACTAATGCTGAGAGGATCCAGCCGCCGTAATCATCATTAGTAGAAGGGAGCATGATTCCCCATTGTCCCTGATCTTTACTGGTCAGTTTAAGCGCGTCGGCGCGTAATTCTGCCCATGTTTGAGGGGGCTGGGTAATACCGGCTTTAGCAAATAGTGTTTTGTTGTAGTAAAGAATTGGCGTGGAGTTTTGGAACGGAATGGCATAAGTTTCGCCCATCACCTGGGCATTTTTCCACATGGCAGGCCAGAAATTCTGCTCCAGAAAATCATTCGCTTTCAGATTGCCATATTTCAGGATCTCGTCCATAGGCAGAATTTCTTTCTTCAGCGCCAGGTCGGTGGTGAAGTTGGCGGACATAATCACCAGCGCTGGTGGTTGCCCGGCTTTCTGAGCTGATTCTGCTTTAATTTTTGTGGTGTCGTAGTTGCCGGTAAAAATACCGCGCACTTCAACATCCTGTTGTGAATCGTTAAAGGTTTTAATGATACGGTTCATTTCCATGGTCAACTTACCGTCGACCGGAGCCGGAAACATAAAATCGATTTTTTCTTTTGCCAGTGCGCTGGCTGTGAACGCCAGGGTTAAACTGCATACCAGAGCCGGTAACCGGAAAGGCGTGGCCTTAAACATGAATAGTCTCCTGATGTAATAAATTGAGCTGTGTGTCAGCATCAAAAAAGTGCAAATCTTCAAGGGAAAAGCCGGGCTGAATAATGTCGCCGCATTCGGGAATGGTTCCCCGGTGGCGGCGGCAATAGCGCATATCCCCGAACGGGGTGGTCAGGTGAAGCAAATAGTCGGCACCCATCAGTTCTCGCTGGCGAAGGGTGGCGGCGAAGGTAAACTGGCCGGGTTGTGGGGTATCGGTAATATGTTCGGGGCGAATCCCCACCCATACCTGGCGTGCCTGCCTGGCATTTGCAGGCAGAGAGATAGCCTGTTCCCCAAAGAAAACCTGGCCGCTTTCGCAGGGTAACAGCAGCAGGTTCATGGCGGGTGAGCCAATAAACCCGGCAACAAAGACATTGGCCGGATGGTGGTAAATGTCGGCGGGGCGGCCGGTTTGCTGAATCACGCCATCTTTCATAACCACTATCCTGTCCGCCATTGACATAGCCTCGGTCTGGTCGTGGGTCACATAAATGGTGCTGATACACAGCTTCTGGTGCAACGCCATAATGCTGTCGCGCACCTCGGTACGCAATTGCGCATCCAGGTTGGAAAGCGGTTCATCCATTAAGAACAACTTCGGATCGCGGACAATCGCCCGCGCCATCGCAACACGCTGGCGTTGCCCACCAGAAAGTTTGCCCGGTTTACTGTCTAACAAGGGTTCCAGGTGTAACATTTGTGCGGCTTTTTCAAGGCGTGTTTGCCACCCGGATTTTGCCTCTTTGCGTACCTTCATTCCGAAGGTAATGTTGTCCCGTACCGATAAATGCGGAAACAGCGCATAGTTCTGGAAAATCATGGCAAAGTTGCGCTCCCCGGCTGGTAACGCATTGATTTGCTCGTCATCCAGCCAGATTTCGCCGGTGGTGGTGTCTTCCAGACCAGCAATCAGGCGCAGCAGGGTACTTTTCCCGCATCCCGATGGCCCAACCAGTACTACAAACTCGCCGTCATGAATATCCAGCGCCAGTGGGTGCAGCGCGGTTTTCCCGTCAAAAGTTTTACTCAGATTGCGCAACTTCAGCATGGCGATGACGGCTCCTCAGTGGGACAACTGGCCTGCGGGTCATACAGCCACGGGCCGGCAAAATGCGCCAGAGAGTGCTGGTAACTCACCCATTGCTCTCCCACCTGGCGGTGCATGGTGCATGCCGCGGGCGACATGTCGTAATACGGGCGGTTATCTTCATGGTGGTAAGGTACCTGGTGTACGGTGCCTGGCACGGTGGCAATAATGGCCTGGCGGTATTGCGTCATACACAAGTTATGGTTGTGCCCACAGAACACCCGAACCAGGTTGGGGTGGCGGGTAATCAGTTCCAGCAATAAATGGCCATTTTCACAGGCGATAGGGTCCATTTGCGCATTGCCCAGCGGCAAAGGCGGGTGGTGCATAAAGACTGCGGCGGGTTTATCCGGGGTGTCGCCCAGTTGCTTATCGAGCCAGGCAACTGTTTCTGGGGTTAGCCAGCCACTTGACGTACCTGTTCTGCTGGTATCAATAAACAAAAGCCGGGTGGCAAAGTGGTCAACCACATAGCGAATATTGTCCGGGTCATTTCCCAGTTGGGGGCATAACGGGCGTAAAAACTCCAGAAAATGGGCTTTATCATCGTGATTCCCCGGAATCACCAGTAACGGGTAACGCAAAGCTCCGAGCACCTGTCGGGCGACCTGGTACTCTTCCGGGCGGCCGCAATTCACTATATCACCACTGACAATTACGGCATCAGGCGCTTCGCGCAGTGCATTCAGTTGAGCCACTACATCGGCGTTGCCGGCATTCACATCAATAAAACCGTACAGTTTCTGGTTGTGGCTGCGAAAATGGGTATCAGAAATTTGTGCTAACAGCATAGAAACACCTCGTTATTTAATACCCGAAAAACCAAAGCTTCTCAGGAACTGCTTTTGGAACAGAATGAAGGCCAGCATTAACGGCAGGCATACCATGAGCGTACCGGCACTGATCATGCCCCATTGCCCGCCAGACTCTGCCCCCATAGCAAATGACACCAGGCCAACAGTGAGTACTTGTTTATCCGGGTCGTTGAGAATCATCAGTGGCCACAAATACTCATTCCAGTGGTAGGTGATACTGACAGTGGCAAAGGCCAGAACGGAAGGCCACGAACCCGGCAACATGACGTGATACAACACCTGCCACCAACTACAGCCTTCCATCAGTGCCGCCTCTTCAATCTCTTTCGGGATAGCCATAAAGGCCTGACGCATCACAAATACGCCGAAGGCGGAGGTGAAGTAGGGCATCATGACCCCGGTGAGTGTGTTGAGCAGGCCCAGGCTTTTCAGTGTGAGCATATTGGGCACCATCATGACGACAGGCATCACCATCAGTTGCACCAGAAACAGGGCGAACAGCGTTTGTTTGCCACGGAACTGGTGGCAGGCGAATACATAGCCTGCTGTGGTGGCGGTCACCAGTTGCACCACAAAGGTTCCACCAGCAAAAAACAGCGTGTTGGTATACAGACTGAGCCAGTTGGCGCTCTGCCAGGCATCACGGAAGTTATCCAGCGTGAGTGGCCCGCGGGGGAGCAGCGATGCCATATCGTTGCCAAATGTGGTGGCACTGAATGCTGAAGAGAGCATCCAGAGAAACGGGCTTATCCATAGCAAAGCCAGGCACAGTAACAGGATCGTCAATGTGATTGCAGGTACAGGCGTGGTGTGGGCACGCGGCAGCGCGCGAGGCCGTGTTGCCAGCGTTACCGGGGATATATCAGCGCTCATAGTGGGCTCCTTTCTCCAGCCACTTCAGGTTGAACAGCGAGAAAGCGAATAACCCCGCCAGCGTCAGGAAAGTTGCTGCTGATGCTTTACCAAGGTCATGAGTTTCCCAGGTGAGGTTCTGGATGTAATAGAGCAGTACTGTGGTGGCGTTATCCGGGCCGCCCTGAGTCATTACGGCAACGTGGTCGATTTGAGTAATGCCGTAAATCAATGCGGTGGTCAGGACAAAACTCAGGGTCGGGCGCAGCAGGGGCAGGGTCACCAGAAAAAAGCGCTGTGTGGCTGAGGCACCTTCCATGCGCGCCGCTTCATGTGTTGAGGCGGGTATTCCTTGCAGCCCGGCCAGGAAAAATAACATGTAATACCCGGCAAACTTCCAGACACCAATCAGTGCTAATGCAAACAGTGCTGTATTGCTGCGCCCCAGCCAGTTGTTATTTTGTGGGCCAAACCATATGGACAGATAATGGTCCAGCAACCCCAGCCCCGGCATAAAAATAAACAACCATAGCGCTGCAGCGCTCACCATAGGCACAATCATCGGGAAGAAAAACGCAGTGCGCAGCCAGCGGTTAAGCCGGTGGTTCTCCCAAAGCGCAACAGCCAGTAATAACGCCAGGGCAATGCCTGGTACCACGGTCAGTACGATATACACCAGGTTATTGGTCAGTGCGCGCCAGAAAACGGGGTCTGCCAGCAGGCGGGCAAAATTATTCAGGCCAACAAAGACAGGGTTTTCGCTGGATAGCCGGGTATCAAACAGGCTGTCATAAACCGACCGCACCAGGGGAAACCAGGTAAACAGCACTAAAAAAAACAGCGATGGGGCAAGGATTAACCAAGTTTGCCAGGTTCTGCGCATAACAGCATTTGCCTTATTACCACTCTCAGAAGGCAAACAGTCTGGTAGGGAAACACTGCAACAGCATGGCGCGCAGATGACGGTTTAATGAAAGGAAATGGTAGTGCAGGCAAGGAGCAGTATCCCACTCCTTGCCGTAACAGCAATTAAACGTTTTGCCGTTCTATGGTTTGCTCTCCCCAGAACAGGGTTTGTTTATCTGTCCTGGCGAAGGCGTTAATCAGGGCTGTATCGTTGCCTTCTTCCCACATTTTCTCGGCCAGTTGTTCGTCGTAATTCACCAGTTCGAAAATCGCTTCAGCAATTTCCGGTGAGGTATTGCGCAAGGCAGCCCATTCACCAACGTGATGTAATTTACTTGCCTGGTTTGTCATAACGCCTCCTGTAACAGGGTATTTAGCCAAACATGTTTACTGTGAACCCGGTGGGTGGTTGTGGTTTTCTGTACCGCGTTCCTTTCTATTAAAGATATGTGCCATGGCGCAGAGTGCAAATATGCTGGCAGTTTTTTTGCCATAGCCATTCATTCAGGCGCTATACCAGAGATATTTTGTTCTCCCTCTTGAAGCACAGGCATACCGGGCGCACACTGGTCATCTCCTTTCCAGTTAACAGGCTTTTTTCGTTGTGCAATCCCTGATGAAATTCTCCATTAAACCCCAGGAAGCCATTCTGATGCTTATCACCATGTTCTGGGGGGGAACATTCCTTGCTGTGCAGTATGCAACGGCAGACAGCGGCCCATTTTTCTTCGTTGGGTTACGTTTTGCTGCGGCGGCTGTAGCAGTAGGCCTGCTTTCGCTTCGCTCATTGCGTGGTTTGACCATGCTGGAGTTGAAAGCCGGGGTTGCGATTGGTATTGCGATTGCTTTCGGCTACAGCCTGCAAACCTGGGGGCTGCATTTTATTCCCAGTAGTAAGTCCGCTTTTATTACCGCGATGTATGTGCCACTGGTGCCATTGTTGCAATGGGTTTGCCTGGGCAAAATGCCCGGGGTAATGGCCTGGGCAGGCATAGCACTGGCCTTTGTCGGGCTGGTATTGCTGGCCGGGCCGCAAGGCTCACTACTGGCGCCAGGCCATGGTGAAGTGATAACCCTGGTCAGTGCGCTGGCGATTGCGGCGGAAATTATCCTGATCAGTGCCTGGGCCGGAAAAGTGGATGTGAAGCGTGTAACGGTGGTGCAACTGGCTACGGCATCATTAGTGGCATTTGCCACCATGTTGCCAGCAGGGGAATCCGTACCGGTAATGACGCCCCGGCTGTGGGTAGTGGGTATTGGCCTGGGGATTTTTAGCGCCATTATTCAGGTGACCATGAACTGGGCTCAGCGCAGTGTCTCTCCCACACGGGCGACGGTTATATACACGGGTGAACCTGTCTGGGCCGGTGTCTTTGGGCGGTTTGCCGGTGAACGCCTGCCGTTGCTGGCTCTGGTCGGTGGCGTTTTCATTGTGCTGGGTGTCCTGGTGAGTGAAATGCGCCTGAAACACAGAAAAAAAGCGAAAGATGAGCCTGATGACAAACCTCATGCCCGCACTGAACGAGAGGGTGCCACTCAATAAAAAACCAGGAAAATCAATTTATTGATTTTCGGCTGCTAACTAAAAAGAAGGAAAAACCACGTTTTTTCCTTCTTTTTCATCAATCTGAAGATGCAGTTGTCCCTGCTTCTCAGGCACCAGATAACTAAAGGCTCAGACGGCGCTAATCAATGGGTGGTAGCGCCGGTCAAACCAGACCAGGCCATGTGGCGCGCCTGCGCTCACTACATCCTGCAGTTGGCAAAACAGAATATCGTGTGTACCAACACTCACCACCTGGCTTATTTGGCAGTCGAAGCTGACCAGCGCACCTTCGAGTAGTGGGCAGCCCGTTACCCCTGTGCGCCATTGTGCGGCAGCAAAACGGGCTTCCATTGGGGTTTTACCGCCAAACAATGTAGACAATTCGGACTGGTTTGCTGTTAGTGTATTCACACACAAATGGCGGTTTTCATTAAATACCGGCCACACAGAAGCCTGGCGGTTGAGGCACACTAACAGCGTTGGCGGGTCGTCTGTTACGCTGCATACCGCAGAGGCGGTGAACCCGGCACGCCCGGCCGGGCCATCGGTGGTGATGATATTCACTGCCGCACCAAGGCGCGACATTGCATCACGAAATAAGGTTTTCTCCAGCATATTGCCTCCTACTCCAGCCCGCAGGCTACGCTGAAATCCAGTCGTGGCAGGCGCGCATGCACTTTGCTGTTGTCGCCATAACCAATATTAATCAGCAGATTACTTTTCCAGCCAGAATCCGCGAAGAAAGTGTCGTTAACTTTCTGCTGGTCAAACCCGGACATCGGCCCGGTATCCAGCCCCAGCGCCCGGCAGGCTATTATCAGGTAAGCGGCCTGCAGGCTGCTGTTACGAAAGGCGGTTTCTTCTGCCAGTGCCGGGCTTGATGTGAACCAGGACCGGGCGTCAGCATGAGGAAACAGGGTGGGTAATTGCTCATAGAATGCCGGGTCCCAGGCCACAATGGCAGTAACCGGTGCCTGCATGGTTTTCTCCAGGTTTCCGCTGGACAGCGCCGGTTTCAGGCGTTCTTTCCCTTCCGCGCTGCGCACAAACAAAAAGCGGGCAGGTGAGCAGTTGGCAGAAGTTGGCCCCATTTTCACCAGATCATACAGTTGAACCAGTAACGTGTCCGGAACCGGTTTTTCCAGCCAGTGGCTGTGGGTGTGCGCCCCGGTATACAGTGTCGCCAGTGCGTCCGGCGTCAGAGCTTCTTGCATAACATCTCCTTTTATCTTGCTTCACTCATGGTCGGAAATAATTCAGCCAGGCCATCGAGTAACAGGCTGTTAAATGTGTCACTGGCTGTGACGTTACAGGCATGTGCTCCCCAGGGCATCACACACAGGCGGCTTGCCGGAAGGCACTCATGCAACATTTGTGAGCAATGCCAGGGAACCAGTAAATCGTCTCTGGCGCAGATTAACAGTACCGGTTGGGTTATCTGGCCTGCCGTGTGGGTAAAACTGGCTTGTTTCAGGGCACCCAGGCGTGCACGCAAATTGGCTTCTCCCTGAAAATGGGCATTATGCAGCGCTTCTTCGGCTTCCAGCCGGGGCTGTTGCTCACCCAGCCATTCAGCCGGGTAGAGAAACAGCGGTTGTGCGTGGTTCCAGGCGGCTGCCCCACCACTGCCAAGCAGTTGCTCGCGGGTGGCGAAGCAGCGAGCAGTTTGCGGGTTCAGACTCAACCAGCCGTTAATAATCACCAGTGCGGTAATGGATTGCGGGTAGTTCAGCGCCAGTTGCATGCCAATCAACCCGCCGAGTGCGTGCCCGGTAACGGCGTAACGGGTCACTCCGTGGTTCGCCAGGGCGTGGTGTAACTCATCGGCCATCATTGCCATGGTGTAGTCAGCCGGGAGTTCAGACTGGTTTTCCCCGGTACCGCGATGATCATAAGTGATGACCTGATATCGGGGTTTCAGCGCGCTGAGTTGCGCCACCCAGTAGCTACCGCTTCCCCCCAACCCGGCACTAAGCACCATTACAGGAGCACCGGGGTATGGCGCATCATGGACGTGCAGTTTCATGCAGAAGCTCCGTTGCCAATATGGGCGGTGGTGGCGATTTCCACCAGTGCTTCAGGTTTAACCAGTCCACACTGGATGCAAAAACGTGCTGGTTTATCGCCCGGGAAAAACTCCGCGTAAACTTCATTAATCGCGGCGTAGTGAGTCCAGTCGGTGATAAAAATAGCGTTGAAGGTCACATCCTCCATCGTCCCGCCCGCTGTCTCGATAACGGTTTTGATTGTTTCCAGAACGTGGCGGGTTTGTGCCTTTGGGTCGCCGGGGTACACCACATTATTTTGCTTATCAAATGGTAGTGTGCCGGAAACATAAACCACGCCGTCTGCCAGTGTGCCAGGAACAAAAGGCGCAATAGGCGTTGTGGTGCCAGCAGGAATAATCACTTGTTTTGGCATGGTATGTTCCTTATGCAATATGGGCTAATGATGTAGTGTCAAGGGTGTCGCAGAATGTTTGTACATCGCTAACCCAGCCAAAGAAGGTTTCAATATTGAATAGCGCGGCCTGTTGAGCGAATGCTGGTCCTGCCTGATGCGTGGCGTCTTCCAGCACAATGCCGAAATATTCCAAAAAGAACCCATCACGCAGCGTGGATTCCACGCAGACATTGGTGGCGATGCCAGTAAAGAACAGCTGGCGAATTCCCCGGCTGCGCAAAATGCTGTCGAGCGGGGTATTGAAAAAGCCACTGTAGCGGGGTTTGGGGAGCAAAATGTCACCAGGCTCTGGTTTAAGCGCATCCACCAGTTGGTAATCCCAGCCGCCTTTGGCCAGTAACTTGCCCTCCAGTTCCGGGCGCTGGCGCATGGTTTTCAGCGCATTGGATTTATGCCAGTTAGGTGAGCCTGGTCCACCTGCCTCAACATACTGTTCATCCCAGCCGTTCTGGAACCAGATAACCGGGATCCCGGCGGCCCGTGCGGCACTGACGGCAATGTTGATTTTTTCAATCACCGGGCCGGTAGCTGAAACATCAAACCCGGCAAGGTCGAGATAACCGCCTTTGCTGGCATAGGCGTTTTGCATATCCACAACAATTAATGCGCTTTGTTCGGGGGAAAACGAAATTGCTTCCGGGCGGGCTTCAAGGGTCAGATCTTTCATCAGGCAACCTCCTGTTGAGCGGGAAGAACAGCTTTACGGCAGGACATCAATGGTTGGATGTGTTTGCCAAAGTTTTCAATACCTGTCAGGAAATCGTCAAAGGTCAGCAGTACACCTGCACAACCAGAGACTGTCGCCACTTCATCGAGCAGACGGGCGACGGTAGACCATGAGCCCACCAGGGTACCCATATTGATATTGACGGCGGAGGTCGGGTCGGCCATCTGGCGTACATTGGTATCGCTCCCCGAGCGGGTATCTTTCTGGCTCTGTTCTGTTAGCCAGGACAACGCATCTTCGTCAGCACCGGCTTTATAGTGTTCCCATTTGGCGCGGGCGGCTTCGTCTGTTTCGTCGGCTATTACCATGAACAACACATAGGAACCAACATCACGCCCGGCTTGTTCCGCTGCTGCTTTCATGCGTGCAGCGGTGGGAGCGAAGGCGGTGGGAGTGTTGACACCTTTCCCAAAACAGAAGTTGTAATCGGCGTACTGTGCTGAAAAAGCCATTCCGGCATCACTTTGCCCGGCGCAAATAACTTTCACCGGTTGTTCCGGGCGCGGGCTGAGGCGGCAGTCGTTCATCGTGAAAAATTCACCTTTGAAGTCGCTCTGGCCTTTGCCCCACAGATCCCGCAGAACTTGTACGTATTCGGTCAGGTAATCGTAACGGCGGGAAAAGTATTCATCCCCCGGCCACATGCCCATTTGTTCGTATTCGGGTTTTTGCCAGCCGGTAACCAGGTTTACCCCAAAACGCCCACCGGAAATGGAATCTACGGTGGATGCCATACGGGCGACAATAGCCGGGGGCAGGGTCAGTGTTGCGGCTGTTGCGTAAATCTGAATTTTTGATGTGACGGCAGCCAGACCGGCCATCAGGGTGAACGACTCCAGGTTGTGATCCCAAAATTCGGTTTTACCGCCGAAACCACGCAACTTGATCATCGAAAGGGCAAAGTCAAAATGGTAATGCTCTGCTTTTTGCACAATCGCTTTATTCAGCTCAAACGTTGGCATGTACTGTGGCGCATTGGTTGAAATCAGCCAGCCGTTGTTACCGATAGGAATGAATACACCGATTTTCATCACGAACCTCGCACGTCTTGGTTGAGTAAATGCATGGGCCTGGCATCCTGCCGGCATTTCCTGTCACCACGCTGTAGCGAAAATGTTGCAATTGTGATGCCAAAAATAAAAAGTATTTATTATTAAACAGTTAATAAATAACGCAAAAAAAGTAAGGTTAAAAAAGTGGACTATTTGGTCAAAAATGGTGCACAAAAAAGCACCATCAGAGCGCAGGCCCTTCAAGCTTGTCGAGTGGTGAAGCGGATTTTGTTATGCTGTCTGCATCCATGCAGGGAGAGTAAATATGGCCGGTGAAACGGTAAAAACGACAGGGCGGCGCTCCCGGGCGGTCGCCGCGAAAAAGCAGGCCATTCTGGCCGCCGGGTTAGCCCTTTTTTCTCAATATGGTATTCACGGCACCAGCCTTGACCAGGTGGCAGAACAGGCCGGTGTTTCCAAAACGAATATGCTCTATTACTACCCGTCTAAAGAAGCATTGTATGTGGCTGTGCTTAAAGACATTCTGGAAATCTGGCTGGCACCTTTCAAGTCCTTCAGCGCCGACCAGGAACCGCTGGTGGCAATTGGTGATTATATTCGCAGAAAGCTGGAGGTCTCACGCGATTACCCTCAGGCCTCCCGCTTGTTTTGCCTGGAAATGCTACAGGGTGCTCCTTTATTAATGGCCGAGTTGTCTGGTGATTTAAAACAGCTGGTGGATGAAAAATCCGCGATTATTGCCGACTGGGTTGCCAGTGGAAAACTGGCTCCTGTTGACCCGCATCACCTGGTCTTTATGATTTGGGCCACCACCCAACACTATGCCGATTTCGCCACACAAATAGAGGCGGTAACCGGAAAAAATCTCAGAGACCCACAATTTTTTGCCGAGACTGTGGCAAGTGTCCAGCGCATGATTACCGAAGGCATTCGGGTGCGTTGATGGTCAGGGGGCAGGCAAGCCCGTAGCAACAGGGCTTACCTGCCTGTGTTTCACTGTATACAGAGAGCGACGTTTTACCCTGCGCCTGTTCCAAACCAGACACCGCGCAGTTGCATCAGTTTTTTCAGCGGTGCCCCATTCAGTTATTACTCCACCGTGTGTGTTTCAGTGTATTTTCCCCCTGTTATTAACCATGTGAGCTATCTTTAGTTTTATTCCTGTGGGATATCTGAGGACTGTGACGCATTGCCTAAAGTAACAGCAGTTCGTGCCGATACCTTCAATACCTTTCGGTGCATCCCTCTTGAGCCGTAAATCCAGGTTGCAGCAATGGGTGAATAAAAACCGATGATAACAGTCCGGATGAAGGACGGTTTTGCTTCAAGACGAAAGGGCTGATGCCATGTACGAAAAAACACACAATGCCGGGTCGAATGGGCAGGGTGTTACGCCAGCATTGAGCCAGTTGCAAGCGCTTGATGACGTACTTGCCATTGCTGAGTTCGATGGCAATGGATGCGTGCGCCAGGTGAATGATAATTTATTAAATCTGTTTGGCTACCAGGCCGCGGAGGTAATTGGACGCCACCACAGCGAATTCTGCCTGCCTGATTTTGCCCGCCACCCACGCTACCTTGTGCTGTGGCAGGACTTGATGCGCGGTATTTCTGGCTCAGGCGTGATAATTGCGTTTCACAAAACAGGCCGTCTTATCTGGGTTGATGTGACATGGGTGCCTGTCGCCGATATGAGCGGCAAGATAACGAGTGTGTTGGCGCTGGTTCGCCCGGCAACCGACCAGACCCGCCACGATTTTGAACAACCCGCTCTGATGTACCAACAATTCCAGGTAGCTGAAGTCATTCACACTGCAGTGATGGTGAGTGATGGTGACGGCTATATCCGTTATGTCAGTAAAGGCTTCACACAGTTGCTGGGTTGGGAAATTAACGGGCTTAATGGTATTAACCCGGTTGAGTTGTTGTTGAGTGGGATTGATGAGTCTGCCCGCCAGGCGGTTATTCGTGAACTGAGCGCCGGAGAGCCTCTGGAAGGTGAATACCTGATTCAGGACAAAAACCAGCACAGGCACTGGGTGAGGCTGGTTTGTTACCCGATAGTCAATACCCATACCCGACAAGTGTCGCACCAGGTGTGGATGGTGCACAGTGTCACACACAGTAAGATTTATGAAACGCTGCAGCAGCAGGTGCTCGAAGCGTTGGTACAGGAGCGCCCGCTGGTGGATGTGCTTGAGTTGATTTGTAACGAAGTCGAGCGTATCGCCCCGGATATTACTGCTACCATTCTTGAACTGGATAACCATGGGCGCCTGTTCCCTCTGGCAGGCCCCGGGATGGCAAAATCTTTCTCACGCCAGTTAGAAGGGTTACAGATTGGTCCTGACGTGGGTTCCTGTGGCTCTGCTGCCTGGTTTAATCATCCCGTGCTTGTTACTGATATCGCAACAGATCCTCGCTGGGAGCCGTTTCGCGACCAAATTTTGCCGTTGGGTTATATCGGTTGCTGGTCGACGCCTGTTTGTAACAACCAGGGCAAAGTGATTGGTACCTTTGCCTTCTATTTCCGCCAGCCGCTAACAGAACGCATCTCGCTGCTGCACCAGTATCTGATTGATGTCTCGACCCACTTATGTTCACTGGCGTTGACTCGTGAGCATGCGCGCCAGCGTATCAGTCAGTTGGCGTTTTACGATAGCCTGACCGGGTTGCCAAACCGCAGTTTGTTACAGGCCAAACTGGACCAGGAAGTCGAAGCGGCAGCACATCGTAACGAAGCGGTTGCCGTGCTCTTTATTGACCTTGACCGCTTTAAGCAGATTAATGACTCATACAGCCATCAGTTAGGTGATGATGTCCTGGTACAGGTCGCGCAGCGCCTGCAATGTGCATTACGTGTAACGGACATTGCAGGCCGCCTTTCCGGTGATGAATTTTTGGTGGTGATGCCACAGTGCGACAAAAACCAGGTTCAGGAAGCGGTCTCCCGTTTACAGGCGGTGCTACATGAGCCGCTGGAATTGTCAGGTACATCGCTGTCAGTCACGGCGACTGTGGGTATCGCCATGTTTCCGAACGATGGTAAAACAGTGGATGAGCTGATTCAGCATGCCGACCTGGCAATGTCTCAGGCCAAAAGTTGTGGCCGCGGACAGTGGGCATTTTTCAGCAACGACATGGGGCAAACAGCGCAGGAACGTATGAGGCTGGAAAGTGCTTTGCGCCAGGCAGTAAAGCAAGGCGGGTTGCAGCTCTATTACCAGCCACAAATTACGCTACATGATAACAGTATATATGGCGTTGAAGCCCTGGCCCGCTGGTATCACCCTGAGTTTGGTATGGTGCCGCCTTCGCGTTTTATTCCTCTGGCGCAGGAGTGTGGGTTGATTGCTGAGTTAGGCATATGGGCGATGGATACAGCCTGCGCACAACTCGCCGAGTGGCAGACTCAGGGCATTCCCATACCAGCGGTGTCGGTTAATCTCTCTTCCACCAGCTTTCATGACCTGTCATTGCCAGATACCGTGGCGAAGATCCTCGAAAAACATGGTCTGGAGCCTCATCACCTTACGCTGGAACTGACAGAAAGTGTCTTACTGGACAGCAACGTCAATACCGTGACATGCCTGAATGAGGTCAATGCGCTGGGGGTTCGCTTATCAATGGATGATTTTGGTACTGGCTATTCCAGCCTGAGTTATTTGCGCCGGTTACCGTTCAGTGAGTTGAAACTGGACCGCAGCTTTGTGGCTGACCTGGAAAATGATGAAATCGCCTGCTCACTCAGTAAAGCAATTATGGGCATAGGGGAAAGCCTGCACCTGACTGTGGTTGCTGAAGGGGTGGAAACCTGTGAGCAGTTTAACCGTCTGCGTGACCAGGGTTACCCGGTAGTACAAGGGTATTTGCTGGCCCGGCCAATGGCACCGCAGTCATTGCTCGCCTGGCTGGATGAACGCCAGGTGATAGCCAGTTTACAGGGTAATTAATCTGTACATTCCGGGAGTTTTCGTGCCCGGAAAAAAATAAAGGAGCCTGGTAACTGGCCCTCTTGATATTTAGTGTGTGGCTATGCCGTACAGTTTATGGCACTTCCTTGTGCCATTCATGTGGATTAGACCGGCACAGGCAGAGCAGACACCTGTACAGACCTTACCTGAGGAACGGGGGATTCAGGTCCCCGTTCACTCACACGAAATACAGCAATTTCGCTGGCGAGTTCCTGTGCTTCCTGGCGTAACAGTGCGGTGTTATGGGCTGTCTGGTTAATCGTGGCCAGGTTTTCTGCTACGGTCTGTTCCATTTGAGTGACAGCCCGGGTAACTTCATCAATCCCTTTGCTTTGTTCATCACCAGCAACACGTATTTCCGCCATAATGTTTTTCACCTGGTCAACATCATTGACCAGTTGCGCCAGTTGTTTTCCGGCGTTATCGATAAACTGGCTTCCAGCTAACACATGGTTGTTAGAATCATCAATCAGGGCTTTTATTTCATGAGACGCAGTGGCACTGCGTTGAGCCAGTAACCGCACTTCTCCCGCCACAACGGCAAAGCCGCGCCCTTGTTCCCCCGCACGGGCGGCTTCCACCGAGGCGTTCAGTGCCAGAATGTTAGTCTGGAAGGTAATGTCATCAATAACACGCAGGATCTCACCCACCCGGCCGGAAGCCTGACGAATGTTATTCATGGAGCTGATAACCTGCTTCATTACCTGGTCATTTTGCTGTGCGGTACCCGCTGTTTTTTCGGCCAGTTGGTCGGCAATACGCACATTGTCGGCATTCTGGCGCACGGTGGCATTCAGTTGCTCCATTGCGGCCGCACTTTCTTCCAGAGCAGCGGCCTGGCCGGCGATTTTATCCGCCAGCCCACTGTTGTTGTCTGCCAGTGAGGTCGCCCCCCGGGCGACAATTTCGCTGGTGCTTTGGGCGCTACGTACCACACTGGCGATTTTATCGGCAAACTGGTTAAAGGAGTGTGCAATCCCCGCTAATTCATCTTCACCGTTATCGTCGAGCCGACGGGTCAGGTCGCCATCGCCGTGAGCAATTTCGTATAATGCCTGCTGTGTGGCATTCAGCCTGCGTGTAATAGTTTTACTGATTACCCAGAACCCCAGCATCAGCACAGCCAGAACGGGAACCAGGATAAACAAAATGCCGTGAGTGATGGTGGCGGCCAGACCCGATACTCTGGCATCGGGGGTGACCAGGCCGATTACCCAGCCAGTCCCCTTCATGCGAAACAGGCTGACCTGCGCATGTTCCCCCAGTAATGGGTCTTTCAGGTCGGTCACGGCGGTAACACTGGTGTCATTGTGAAACTGGTTAACGGCGTTATTTACCGGTGCGAGCCAGGGTTGTTTTTCCGCCAGTTGCGCCAGCGACATCAACTGTTTTTCGTGTGCGGCAGGCGAAAAAATAAGTTGTTTGGTGGCGTCCAGTACAAAGGTATAACCGCCGGTCACCGTACCGCTTTTTTGCAGGTAGGCACCGAGATTATCAAGCTGGACGTCAATGGTGGCGACCCCGGCAAACTGGCCTGCTGCATTATGGTAAGGCACACTGCAGGTAACCATATTCACGCCAGAGACCGGGTCCTGGTATACTTCAGACCAGGTACACTGGTTACCCGGTGCGCTTTTCACCGCGGTGTACCAGCTTTCGTTATGGTAATCCGCAGTGGAAGGGTCGTTATAGCCATTGGAAAAGGTCAACTTACCGTCACTTCCCCGTGCCCAGAAAAAGCTGTGCCGGGCCTCACCTTCGCTGAAGGCATTTGGCTCAGGCCAGATACCGCCCCCCGCAATGGTGTCGTTTTGCTGGGCATCTATCATTCCCGGCAATACGTCTTTGTAGAGCGCATCCTGGTGGGGAAGTTGTTCCGCCATGCGGGCCATACTGATAGCCTGGCCTTCAATTTTTTTCAGTTGCTGGTCAATATTGGCGGTCAGGTTATTTCCCGCCTGGAGAATCAGTTCGTTGCTGGCATCAATGATTCGTGGCTGGGCGAACCACTGCATGGTGAAATACACAATCAGGACTGTGACGGCCAGAATGATGACACCACCGGAAAGCAACTTCCCGGATAAACGCGCCGGAATTAATCGCATACAGACTCCTTAACACTCAAATAGAACACTTGCGCACAGCGGCCAGGGGCCAGAAACGGCTAATGCGCTTCTGTGCCGGTGGGAGCCAGAAAGTTATGCAGGGTAGTGATGCTGGTTTTTTTATTGAATCCTGAAACTGCTATCGGCAATGGCGCAGTAAATCTGAGGGTTATATTTGAGGTATAAGTATTTACTATGGAAGTGGTTCGGGGCTTATAGATAACGGGTGGCTTGTGGCCCGGGAGTCACCGGGCTTTTGGGCTTAGCTTAGTAATAGTAGAATTTAAGCTGTCTGAATAATTTTCTTTGGCACCAGAGCTCGTTGAATAAAACTATCGCCACCATGATGCTATAGAAGGCTAACACACTAAAAATCCAGGAGGCAGGCATATTGCCATTTTCAGTCCCCGCAAAAAAGATAAAGTGGAATACGTTACAGGCGAGGTAAAACGGACTGTATAACGAAACGACTCGCTTAGTGCCTCCTGCCCGGTGAATGACTCAATATCTGTTTCAATGGTGATACGTTTAAACAGCAGTAAATACCGGTTGAGCGTACCTGACTGAATTTGTTGGTGCTTCTGGGATGTGTGCGCCACCTGATCTTTCCCTGATAATTGCGCTCATGAATGTTGGGAAGAGTAAGGCAGGAAGAAAATGGGGTAAACACGCTATTTCTATAGTTGTTTATCAGGAAAAATAATAAGTTTTCCCGCAAACCTGCAAGGAGGTGTGCTGCCAGGGGGGGCGTATTTTTAATACCAAATGCTGGCACTGAATAATTATAGCGGCGCATTTTAGTGTTTATTATGTTGTTAACAGTATGATTAACACCAACACCTGGGTTCAGTACGTTTTTTGCTGCGCGGTATATTAAGCCAAATAAAACGCCGCAGTTACGGCGTTTTATGGGAGCATGGAAAACAGCAGGAATTATTTATGCCGTGATTTCAGGTTATCAATCACCGTGCCTAAATCCAGTTCCTGATCCTGCAACAGAACCAGTAAATGGTACATCAGGTCAGATGCCTCATTCGTCAGTTCATGTTTATCATGCACGGTGGCGGCCAGTGCGGTTTCCACACCTTCTTCACCCACTTTCTGGGCAATGCGTTTGGTGCCGCTGGCATAAAGTTTTGCCGTGTAAGAACTGGCCGGGTCCGCGTGTTTGCGCTCTGCCAGCAGGCTTTCCAGTTCGTACAGGAAATGCCACTGATGGTGGGTATCACCAAAACAACTGGAAGTCCCTTTGTGGCAGGTGGGGCCAATGGGGTTAGCCATTACCAGCAGGGTGTCGTTGTCGCAGTCAGCGGTAATACTGACCACATTGAGAAAATGGCCGGAGGTTTCGCCTTTGGTCCACAACCGTTGTTTGGTGCGTGACCAGAAAGTCACTTTGCCATTTTGCTCTGTTTGCGCCAGAGCTTCCTGATTCATATAACCCAGCATCAGGACTTCACCGGATACGGCGTGCTGCACGATAACCGGTAACAGGCCATCGGTTTTTTCCCAGTCCAGTTGCGCACGTTGTTGTTCTGTTAACACACTCGAATCTCCACACCTTGCTGCGCCAGATACGCTTTCAGTTCACCAATATTGATTAACTGCTTATGAAACACGGAGGCGGCGAGCGCACCATCCACGTTAGCGTCACGAAATGCCTCGAGGAAATGTTCCATTGTGCCAGCACCGCCAGAAGCAATCAGCGGAACATGGCAGACCTCACGCACTTTTTTCAACTGAACCAGGTCATAGCCATTACGCACACCATCCTGATTCATCATATTCAGGACTATTTCGCCGGCACCGCGTTGTTGCACTTCCTGCACCCAGTCAAGCGTTTCCCATTGGGTGACGCGGGTACGGCTTTCATCGCCAGTATACTGGTTAACATGGTATTTCCCGGTTTCACTGTCAAACCAGGTGTCAACACCTACTACAATACACTGAACGCCAAAGCGGTCTGCCAGGCGAGTGATCAGCGTCGGGTCTGCCAGTGCCGGGGAGTTAATCGAAATTTTATCCGCCCCGAACGACAGAATCCGTGCCGCGTCTTCCAACGACTTAATGCCGCCAGCCACACAAAATGGAATGTCGATGACTTCTGCAACTTTGGCTACCCAGCTTTTATCGACCACACGGCCATCACTGGATGCGGTGATATCATAAAAAACCAGCTCATCTGCGCCTTCGGCTGCATAGCGCTGGGCCAGGGGGACAATATCGCCAATAATTTCATGGTTGCGGAACTGCACACCTTTTACAACCTGGCCGTCTCGTACGTCCAGGCAGGGTATTATCCGTTTTGCCAGCATTCGATTGCCTCCGTTACGGTAAATTTACCTTCCAGCAGGGCGCGGCCAACAATCACACCTTCCACACCACTGCCGCGCAAAGCGGCGATATCTGCCAGGCCGCCAATGCCGCCAGAGGCCTGAAAGGCCACCTGGGGGTAATGTGCGCACACATCACGGTACAGGCCGACATTAGAACCTGCCAGGGTACCGTCACGGGAAATATCAGTGCACAGTACATGTTTCAGGCCAAAAGGCAGAAAGCGCTCGACAACATTCTCCAGAGACTGGCCGGTGGTTTCCTGCCAGCCACTGACCGCAACCTGCTTGTTACCCTGGCCGTCAATGCGCACATCCAGAGCCAGCACCAGCGCATCAGCGCCGAATTTAGTGAACCATTGCTCAACCGTTTCTGGGGATTTTACGGCGGTTGAGCCTACCACTACCCGGGTTGCGCCAGCGTCCAGCAGGGCGGCTACGTCGTCTTCGCTGCGCACACCACCACCAACCTGAACCGGAACATCAACACCTGCCAGCAGGTTTTGCAGTAAAGGAATCTGGCGTTTTGCCGGGTCTTTCGCGCCGGTTAAATCAACCAGGTGCAACACTTGCGCACCCATACCCGCGTAAGCCTGCAGGCGGGGCAGTGGATCGCTGCCGTAGTCGCGCTGCTGCCCGTAATCGCCCTGATGCAGGCGAACCACTTTGCCATCAATTAAATCCAGTGCGGGAATAATCATCTCGCTTACATCTCCAGAAAGTTTTTCAGCAACTGCGCACCGGCGGAACCAGAACGTTCGGGGTGAAACTGCACGCCGAAGAAGTTGTCTTTTTGCACGGCGGCGGTGAAGGCTTCGCCGTAACTGCATTGTGCAATGGTGTTGGCGCATACGGGCATCGCATAACTGTGAACAAAATAAAACCAGGCACCCGGTTCGATGCCACGAAACAGACGGTCACCGGCTTTAGGGTAAACCTTGTTCCAGCCCATGTGAGGCAAGGGCAAGCCAGCATCCTTCATTTTAAGTACCGGCTGGTCAACCAGCCCCAGGGTTTCCACGCCGTTATTTTCATCACTGGCGGTACCGAGTAGCTGCATACCCAGGCAAACCCCCAGCAAGGGTTGAGTGGCGGTTTTCACCAGTTCCACCAGGTCGCGTTCACGTAACTGATCCATGGCAGCCTGAGCCGTGCCCACGCCGGGCAGGATCAGTTTATCCGCCTGGCGGATAACATCTGCATCTTTACTGATGGCTGGCTCATAACCCAGGCGTTGTACCGCAGAGCGTACAGACGACAGGTTGGCACACCCGGTATCAATAATGACGACATTCATTACAACACTCCTTTTGACGAAGGCAGTGCATCCCCTTCCACGCGAATGGCCTGGCGCAGTGTGCGGCCAAAGGCTTTGAACAGGCTTTCAACGCGGTGGTGATCATTTTTACCTTTGGTTTTCAGGTGCAGTGTCACGCCCATGGTATAAGAGAGCGAACGGAAGAAGTGCTCGACCATCTCGGTGCTCAGGTCGCCCACGCGCTGATAATTGAACTCAGCTTTATATTCCAGGTGCGGGCGACCGGAGATATCCATTGCGCAGCGCGCCAGGCATTCATCCATGGGCAGCACGAAACCAAAGCGCGCAATACCACGTTTGTCGCCCAGTGCCACACGCAGTGCTTCACCTAAGGCCAGGCCGGTATCTTCAACGGTGTGGTGGTCGTCAATGTGCAGGTCGCCATGGACTTTAACGGATAAACGGAACCCGCCGTGGGTGGCAATCTGGTCCAGCATATGGTCGAAGAAACCCACGCCAGTGTTAATGGTGCTTTCACCTTCGCGGTCCAGCCACACTTGTACGTCAATTTGGGTTTCCCGGGTATTACGCTCAACCCGCGCGTAGCGGTCGCGCTGGGTAAGTTTGGTGCAGATATCGGCCCAGTTGAGGTTATCTGGCGCATATTGCAGCCCCTGAATACCCATATTGTTCGCCAGTGCGATATCGGTTGCGCGGTCACCAATCACATAGCTATTGGCGGCATCCATTACCCCGCGAGCCAGGTATTTTTCGACCAGGCCGGTTTTGGGTTTACGGCAGGCGCAGTTGTCCTGCTGGAAATGAGGGCAGATAAGAACTTCTTCGAAATTCACACCCTGTGAGCTGAGAACCTGCATCATCAGGTTGTGCGGGCCATCGAAGTCTGCCTGTGGGTAGCTGCTGGTACCAAGGCCATCCTGGTTGGTGACCATCACTAACTGCCAGCCCGCTTTTTGCAGTTGCAGCAGCGCGGGAATAACGCCGGGTTCAAAGGCGAGTTTGGCATAGCTGTCCACCTGGAAATCTTCCGGCGGTTCGGTAATCAGGGTGCCGTCCCGGTCAATAAAAAGATACTTCTGGCTCATACTTACTCCGCTGTGATGCTGGCTGACAATGCGTACAGTGCGGCCACAACACGCTGGCATTCTGCTTCAGTGCCAATGGTGATGCGCAGGCAACCGCCAAGACCAGGTTGTTTACTCTGGTCACGTAAAATAATGCCTTGATCCCACAGGGATTTAAAGACAACACTGCACTCACTTAACTTGAATAACACATAGTTTGTGTCAGAAGGGTAGACCTGTTCCACGCCAGGCAGCGCCTGCAATGCACTGACCAGTTCGCGCCGGTTGCGTAAAATTTCTGCCACCCGGCCACGCATGGCGGTTAAACCCGCTTCACTTAATGCCTGGGCTGCAATATCAGCAACCGGCGTGCTCAGAGGATAAGGCGCAATAACTTTTAGCAGCAGGTCGATAACCGGTTTGTTGGCGAGCGTAAAGCCGCAGCGTAACCCGGCCAGAGCAAACGCTTTTGACAGAGTGCGCAGCACAACCAGGTGTGGGTAATCCTTTAACCAGGAGGTCAGTGTGGCTTGTGGGCAAAACTCAATATAGGCTTCATCGGCAACCACAATGGCGCGGTCACGGGTCATTTCCAGCAGCGATTTCAGGTCTTCCGGGTTAATCACCTGGCCGGTCGGGTTGTTCGGGCTGCACACAAACACAACTTTCACGCCATCCAGTTGTGCCTGCATGGCGGGCAGGTCAAGCTGCCAGTTGGCGAGGGCCGGAACTTTGCGGCACTCCACACCAATGGTTTCCGCACTCACACTGTACATGCCATAGGTGGGTGGGCAAATCATAATGGCGTCCTGGCCGGGTTCACAAAATGCCCGCACCACCAGTTCAATACCTTCATCGGCTCCGCGGTTAACCAGAACCTGGTCTTTATTCAGTCCGGCGTAAGCGGCATAGCGGGTGATAACCGCTTCAGGCTGGCATTCCGGGTAACGGTTCAGGGTTTGCTGAGTCAGTTCGAAAGGTACCGCTGTAGGGTATTCGTTGGCATTCAGCCAGACATCACCTTTGCCGCCTAAGCGGCGGGCTGACTGGTAAGGTGTTAACTGGCGAACATTTTCGCGTGCCAGTGCTTCAATAGACTTGCTGCTCATTGTGTTTCCCTCAACCCTGTTTGTTGTTTTGCGCCAGTGCGGCAACACGCAATGTCACGGCATTTTTGTGTGCGGTTAATTGTTCCGCTGCGGCAAGCGTTTCAATGGCTTGCGCCAGGCTGGCAAACCCTTGCGGCGACAGTTCCTGCACTGTCATACGTTTTTGAAAATCTGCCAGGCCAAGGCTTGAGCAGGTGGCGGTATAACCGTATGTGGGCAACACATGGTTGGTTCCGGATGCATAATCGCCGGCAGATTCTGGTGACCAGTCGCCCAGGAATACTGAACCGGCGCTGGTGATGTCATTAACCAGGCTGCGTGCTTCGCGGGTTTGAATAATTAAATGTTCCGGGCCATATAAATTGGATATTTCCACGCACTGGGCAAGGTCGCGCGCTACAATCAGGCGGCTTGCAGACAACGCCTGGCGTGCAGTTTCTGCCCGCGGCAATTCAGCCAACTGGCGCTCAACCGCTTGCGCCACACGGCTTGCGATATCACGGTCGGGTGTCAGCAAAATGACTTGTGAATCCGGGCCGTGTTCTGCCTGAGAAAGCAGGTCAGAGGCAACAAAATCCGGGTTGGCGCCGCTGTCGGCAATCACCAGCACTTCTGAAGGCCCGGCAGGCATATCAATGGCTGCACCATCAAGCCGTTGGCTGACCTGGCGTTTGGCTTCGGTAACAAACGCGTTGCCCGGGCCAAAAATTTTATCCACCGCAGGCACAGTTTCGGTACCGAATGCCAGCGCGGCAATGGCCTGCGCCCCACCGGCCTGGAAGACTTCTTTCACCCCACACAGGCGCGCAGCATAGAGTATTTCATCAGCAATTGGCGGCGGGGAACACAACACCACACGGCGGCAACCGGCAATACGTGCCGGGGTTGCCAGCATTAATACTGTTGAAAACAGGGGCGCTGAACCACCAGGAATGTAGAGGCCAACCGCCGCAACCGGGCGGGTGACTTGCTGGCAACGCACGCCTGGCAATGTTTCGATATCTACCGTTGCCAGTTGCTGGGCACGGTGGAAGGTTTCAATGTTTTTGACCGCTACAGCCATTGCCTGTTTAACGTCATCGCCCAGGCGTGCCACTGCAGCATCAATCTCAGCTTCGCTGACGCGTAATTCACTGACGGCGGTTTTGTCAAAGCGGGCGCTGTATTCGCGCAAGGCTTCATCACCACGATTTTTGACGTTATCGAGGATTTCGCTCACGGTGCGGGTGATGCTGTCAGAGGCAGAAATTGCCGGGCGCATCAACAGTGCGCGCTGTTGTTCAGCATCGCACGTATTCCAGTCAATCAGGGTATCGAAGCGGCTCATGGTCATTACTCCATCATTTTTTCAATGGGCAGGACGAGAATGGAGCTGGCACCCAGCACTTTCAGTTTTTCCATGGTTTCCCAGAACAGGGTTTCGCTGCTGACCATGTGCATAGCAACACGTTGTTTGTCACCAGCCAGCGGCAGAATGGTGGGGCGCTCAGCACCTGGCAGCAGGGCAATCACTTCTTCCAGACGGTCGCTTGGCGCATGCATCATGATGTACTTGGATTCACGAGCCTGAATCACACCCTGAATACGGGTCATCAGGCGGTCAATTAACTGTTGTTTGGCGCTGTCCATTTCGCCATCACGCTGAATCAGGCAGGCTTTGGAGCGGTAAATCACTTCCACTTCACGCAGGCCGTTTGCTTCAAGCGTCGCCCCGGTAGACACGAGGTCACAAATCGCATCAGCAAGGCCGGCTCGCGGAGCAACTTCAACGGAACCATTCAGTAAACAGGATTTGAACTGAATGTTTTTTTGGTCGAGATAACGTTTGAGCAGGTGAGGATAAGACGTGGCGATACGTTTGTTATTCAGGGCAGCCGGGCCATCCCAGGCTTCATCAACCGGCAGGGCCAGTGAGAGGCGGCAACCACCGAAATCGAGGCGGCGCAGTGTGAAGTAACGTGGGTCTTCACCTTGTGCCCGGCGAGTCAGCAGTTCTTCTTCCAGCACATTCTCACCAATAATCCCCAGGTCAACAACGCCATCCATAATCAGGCCCGGGATATCGTCATCGCGTACACGCAGAATATCGACAGGCATATTCTCAGCCAGCGCTATCAGGCGTTGTGTGTGCAGATTCACTTTAATGCCGCAACGGGCGAGCAGTTCGCGTGAATCATCACTTAAACGGCCTGATTTTTGAATAGCTATGCGTAAACGTGAATTATCTAACATTATGTTGTTACCTCTTAACCTGTTTAACTCTGCCCGAAAAACGTAATAAAAAAGCCCCCGGAAGTGCGACCTTCCGGGGGCTTTTCATTGCGTTCATGCACCACTGGAAGATCTGAATGTCTTCCAGCACACATCGCCTGAAAGACTAGTCAGGATGATGGTGATGATGGTGGTGTTTAAATTGAACGCTTTTCATAAAATTCTCTGTATGAATGACTATTCATTAAGTGGTTCTTACCGTAAACCAGGTTAAGGGCTGAACGCAAGCCCTTTTTTTACAAGATTAAGAACTTTCATTTTCATCCTGACATTGTTGGTAACCGGAGACAGGCGTAGCGTAGTACTATGATTAAGCCAACGGGCAGGATTAAGCCAACGGGCAGGATTAAGCCAACGGGCAGGATTAAGCTGGCAGGGGAGTTAAGCAATATGAGCCGGGTAACTGGCTAAGTGGTAACATTGCACAACAAGCTGGTGGGCTTATCAGGAAAACCCTGATTAATACCTAAGATGTGAACACCGTTAAGGAGAGCAGGCATGAAAAAGGTCGCCATTGTTGGTCTGGGCTGGCTGGGAATGCCTTTGGCATTGTCACTTATGGCGCAAGGGTGGGAAGTGAAGGGCAGTAAAACATCACAGGATGGCGTGGAAGCAGCGCGCATGTGTGGTGTCAGTTGCTGCAAACTCCAACTTGAGCCTGAATTAACCTGCGATAACGATGCGCTGGATGAATTACTGGATGTCGATGCGCTGGTCATTACGTTACCAGCCCGGCGAACAGGAACGGGGGATAATTTCTACCTCAGGGCAGTCCAGGAACTGGTAGACAGTGCTCTGGCGCGCCATGTACCCCGTATTTTGTTAACCAGCTCAACTTCGGTATACGGTGAAGTTGATGGCAGTGTTAAAGAAAGCACGCCGTTAAACCCGTCTACGGCAAGTGGCAAGGCGTTACAGGAGCTTGAACGCTGGTTGCATAATTTGCCCGGGACTTCGGTGGACATCTTACGCCTCGCAGGCCTGGTGGGGCCACAACGTCACCCAGGTCGTTTTCTGGCCGGGAAAACGGTATCAGGTGGCAACAATGTGGTAAATCTGGTGCATCTGGAAGATGTGGTGGCGGCAATCAGCCTGTTATTGCAGGCCCCTAAAGGTGGGCATATCTATAACCTCTGCGCACCCTCGCACCCAACCAAACGCGAGTATTACCCCATGATGACTGAAAAGCTGGGTGTGGCCGGGCCGGTATTTACTGATGAACCGGGGCAACCTGGTGGCAAGAAAGTAGACGGAAACCGGATTTGCAATGAACTGGGGTTTGAATACCTCTGGCCGGACCCGTTTGTTATGCCGGTAGAGTAATCTTAAGAGCTTTTAAAGCCATTTATTATCATTGTGTTACAGTTGTATTGGCAGCGGGGCTGTAACCCGAGAAACACATCCCTGAACTGAATGTGCGCTTTCATTCATATCAGTACCTGGTCAGCTTGATTTTACACTCCGCAATGTGCAGAATACGCGCCCTGTAAAAAGATGATTAACCGACGTTTCTTTCACGTCGGTTATTTTTTGCATAAAAAAACACTCCGTTTAAATAAGAGGCCGGGCTTCGTTCCGGATAGATAGTCACTTTCAGATTTCGACCGTCGTGTCGCTCAAGGATACCAATATGGGGCAATTTATTGCTTTTGCGATGGTTCACGCCGTAAGAGGTAACGCTCATGTCGCATAACGTCACTCCAGGTGCAACCCCTCGTGTGGGCTTGCGTAAAACGCTTACCCTGATCCCTGTAATTATGATGGGTCTGGCGTATATGCAGCCTATGACCCTGTTTGATACGTTTGGTATCGTATCGGCGAAAACCGATGGTCACGTCGCCACGGCTTATGCCTTTGCATTAATTGCTATTCTGTTTACTGCGCTGAGCTATGGCAAACTGGTGCGCCGCTTCCCATCTGCGGGCAGTGCCTATACCTATGCGCAAAAGTCTATCAGCCCGGTGGTTGGGTTCATGGTGGGCTGGTCTTCACTGCTGGATTATCTGTTTATGCCGATGATCAACATCCTGCTGGCGAAGATCTATTTTGAAGCGCTGGTGCCCAGTATTCCTTCCTGGATTTTTGTTGTGCTGTTGGTCGGTTTTATGACGATATCCAACCTGCGCAGTATTAAGGCTGTCGCTAACTTTAATACTGTGATTGTCACGCTCCAACTGTCGCTGATGGCGGTAATCACCGGGGTATTAATTTATGGTGTATTCCACGGCCAGGGGGCAGGTACACTGGCAAGTAGCCAGCCTTTCTGGAATAGCAATGCGCACGTAGTGCCCATGATTACCGGCGCCACGATTCTGTGCTTCTCTTTCCTGGGCTTCGACGGTATCAGTTCACTGTCTGAAGAAACCAAAGATGCTGACCGCGTCATTCCGAAAGCGATTTTTCTGACTGCGCTGATTGGCGGTGTGGTGTTTATCGTGGTGTCTTACTTCCTGCAGCTGTGGTTCCCGCGTATCGCTGAAGAGGCGACACAGCCAGATATTATGCTGGCAGTTGCTGGTAAAGGCTTCCAGTTTGGTGTGGTTGTGTTCTCTACGGTGACCGTACTGGCATCGGGAATGGCCGCGCATGCCGGGGTTTCTCGCCTGATGTATGTGATGGGGCGTGATGGCGCATTCCCTTCGCGCTTCTTCGGTTACCTTCACCCGGTATGGCGTACACCGGCAATGAACGTCCTGTTAGTGGGCGCCATTGCACTTTTAGCGATTAAATTCGATCTGGAAACCGCAACCGCGTTAATTAACTTTGGTGCGCTGGTGGCGTTTACCTTTGTTAACCTGTCGGTTATTTCACAGTTCTGGATCCGTGAAAAACGCAACAAGACACTGAAAGACCACTTCCAGTACCTGGTTCTGCCTGTACTGGGTGCGCTTACTGTTGGGGCGCTGTGGGTAAATCTGGAAGAAAGCTCTATGATCCTCGGCCTGATTTGGGCGGCAGCCGGTCTGGTTTATCTGGCCTGCGTGACCCGTGTCTTCCGTAATCCAGTGCCGCAATACGAAGATATTGCCTGAGATTAACCTGACTCAACTGTAATAATAAACGGCCCCAGAATTGTTGCTCTGGGGCCGTTATTGTTTACGAGTTGCCCTGCCTGAACTATCAGTTCACCAGTTCCTGCACATATTGGTAGAGTGCTTTCAGCAGTTGCTGTTTGTCTGTCTGGCCTTCGTACTGTTGCCAGAGTTGCGCCAGCTCACTGGCATAATTCTCCAGGTTTTCTGGGGAGAATACCTCGCGGCGATGTGCCAGCCAGCGCTGTTGTTCGGCTTCATCCAGTGTGCCGGGGAAGTTGCGCGCGCGGTAGTTAAACAACAGTTTTTCAATTCTTGGGTCGCCAAAAGTAATATCCAGCGCCGGTAAATTTTTCGGCTCGGTTTCCTGAATAATCTTCATGCCATTACGGTCGGCATCACTGAAAAAGCCGTTGTAGAGTTGGGCATCAACATTTTCTGGCGGAGTAAAGGGCTCCGCTCCGGCAAACAATAACACCACTTTCTCCCGCACGTCCGGGTTGGCCTGAAGCAGGCGCAGGTTTGCCAGGCACAACTCCCGGTCAATATTCAGCCGTTGTGCATCTTCCGGGCGTAATGTACGCGCCTGCGCCAGTACCGGGCATTTATTCAGGTGTACCAGTTTAACTGGCACGGGCAGGTTATCGCCCAGTTCTGCTTTCGGCGTATATAACCTCTCACGCAGGGTATCGGCATCCAGTTCCAGCAGTGGCGAAACATCCGCGGCCAGGTCCACCATAATTACGGCGTTGCGGTTATCCGGGTGCCATGCCAGTGGCGCCACCCAACTGGTATTACCCCGGCTGGCACCAAACATGCCGGAAACATGCACCAGAGGGGCCATTTTCGGAATATCAATCAGCGTCATCAGCTTTTGCTTGCTGCGGTACTGCCACAGGTAATCAAACAGCCGTGGCTGATGTTTTTTCACCAGTTGTGCCATGGCGATAGTTGCCCAGACATCAGCCATGGCATCGTGCGCATTACTGTGTTCAATACCATTGGCGACAGTCAGGTGCTCCAGGCGGAAACTGGGCAGCCCATCTTCATTCTCTGGCCAGTTGATGCCTTCCGGGCGCAGGGCATAACAGGCGCGCATCACATCCAGCAAATCCCAGCGTGAATTGCCGTTTTGCCAGCTCCAGGCATACGGGTCATAAAAATTACGGTAGAAAATATTACGGGTGACTTCATCATCAAAACGTACATTGTTGTAGCCCACAATACAGGTCTTTGGCACGGTGAAAATATCGTGAATACGCCGGGCGAATTGCGCTTCGTTTTCACCTTGTTCCCGCGCCTGCTGTGGTGTAATCCCGGTAACCATTACTGCTCCGGGTTGAGGCAGGTAGTCATCCGCTGGCTGGCAGAAGAACACTTCCGGTTCACCAATGGGGTTGAAATCGCTGTCTGTGCGTATTGCTGCGAACTGCGCTGGCTTGTCCAGCGCCGGGTGCGTGCCGAAGGTTTCGTAATCATGAAACAGGAAGGTTGGTTGAGCGGCGTCAGTCATTGCAGGTAGTGTCCATCTTCGGTCAATACAATTAACCAGTAATTATGGCGAGTTCGGCATGTAATCACCACCCTTATCTGGTGGGGAAGTTGCTTCAGGAAGTGTTGTTCAGAATAATGGCACGCAATTGCCATTTTCTTTACTCCATTAATAAATAAAAAGACAAACATTTAATTAACTTGTTAATTATTTTCGTTTGGCGTAACTAATGAGAATTTTCACGCGAAAAATAAATGGATTGAATGTTTTTGGTGGCTATAATTTCCGGCGAAAATAATTTTTATTTATGTTTTTTATTATCTCTTGTTTATGTTTTTTGGTAATGAGTGTTTGGGGTTTGGTTGTGCATGGTCGTTATTAAATTATAAGGATAATGATTCAGAGAGGTTGGTAGTGAAAAAGGTTGAATATAGTCTGTTGATTGTGCTGGGGTGTTTATTTAGTATGGCCTCAAGCGCAAGTATCCAGGTTGAGCCAATGCGTGCTGAACTCGATGCTAAAGGGAATGCCATTATTAAAGTCAGATCAACAGGGAGTGATACAGCTTATATTCGTGCATCACTTAAACAAGTCATGTCCCCTGCAACTGCGAGTGAATATGAGCAGGATGCAGTTATTTGGGATAATAGCGGGCTAATGTTGACGCCTCAGAAACTAATTATCCCTGCAAATAGTCAACGTACGCTCCGGTTGATCAGCATGAAACCACCGGAAAAAGAAACTGTGTATCGCGTGATGGTTGAATCCGTTTCAGCGGAGGGCTTTCCTCTGGCAAGCAGTCATGCTCTGTCAGCTGGCTTTGGTATGAACATTATTTGGGGCGTTGTGGTTAATGTGCCACCTCGTCAACCCAGCATTGCTTTTGATTTTAACCGGCCCTTAAAGAGAATTAGCAATAAAGGTACTCAGCGAATTATTTTTCGTAAAATTGAAAGCTGTAACAGTGAATTAACGAAATGCCAGTCTCATGAAATAAAACGCACTCTCTACCCTGACCAGCAATGGGTTATAGAAAATGATGTGGTCACAGGAAATAAAACAAAATTCACAGTCTATGACTGGATAAATAAAAAAGAAGTTGTCTTTGTTAAATAATTAACCCATAAGGAAATCAAGAAATGAAAAAGCTTTTAGTCACCTCTTTAGCATGCACGCTGGCGGTTGCATTTAGTGCCAGCGCTTTACAAAAAGACATTACGGTAACGGCTGCGGTAGATGCCAACCTTGAAATGACGCTGGCTGATGGAAGCGCATTACCAACCACCGTAGCAATGCAACATATGCCTGGGCTGGGTTTATCGCCTCATACATTACAAACCAGGCTATTCAGTAATGCCCCGGAAAGTAATGTCATTGTGCGTCTGGTTGCCAGCCCGGAACTAACGGCAGCGGAAAGTAATGCATCTGTTCCTCTGTCTGTCACCCTTGGGAACAAAACACTGTCTACATCCGACACCGTATTTAATACAACTGATTTATATCCTGGCGGAGACAGCAGTACTGGGTCGATGCCTCTGCCATTAGTTATTTCACAGGCATCCTCAGGCTCATTGACGAGCGGCCACTATAACGGTCTGGTCAGCATGTACATGACGCTGTCCGCAGACTGATACCCTCCTGTTTTGAGACACAACGCGGCATGGTTCTCATGCCGCAAGAATATTTATAGCTGCATGAAAGGGTATTCATCGGTGAAAAATACGCATTATTATGGCCTTCTGGGGCTATGCTGCTCTTATGCGGCAATGGCATCTGTTCCGGCTGGTTTTGAAGAATTGCTCCAGGAACAACCTAATGCAATTGAAGTGAAGGGCAGTGGTGGGGCCAGTTTGGGCATCCATAATGTAATGATCAGCCATGACAGGCTGCGCTTCACGGATCCCGAAAAACTGCTGGCGCAGTTCTCATTATCTGATGTTGAGAAAGAGCATCTGAAACAACAGCTTGTTGATGGCGTTGCCTGGCGCCACCAGGCTGCGACTGAAACGGAAACGGCCACACCATTATTTCGCTTGCGCTATGATGAACAAACCAGCCAGGCCTGGGTAACTGTGCGCTCAGAAAAGCGAGCACAAGGAAATTACCACCAGATTGCAGAAGATGCGCAGTCAGCATTAATTCACCAGCAACGGATAAACTTTTTAAAAACGAACAATTATCAAAACATGTCGTTAGCCGGAAATGGTGCACTGGGGGTTTTTGCCAATAGTTATTTATCATTAGACTGGGATGCCAGCCTTTCAGACTACCGTGGTGGGCATGATACTCACCGCAATATCAATGATTTTTACTACCGACATGACATCAATCCACGTCACTATGTCCAGTTTGGGCGCATGGATCGTAAAGATTTGGGAAGCCCAAAAGGGGGAAGCTTCCAGTTTTACGGATTACCATTGGATGTTATTGAAGGTATCCGGATCGGGTCTTCGCAGGGTTACCGGGATGACAGTGAAAACGCATTAGCCACTCCGGTGATGATTTTATTGACTCAGGACGCTCGTGTTGATGTGTACCGGGAAGAGCAATTGTTGGGCTCGTTTTATTTACAGGCAGGGTCACATGAGCTGAATACGCGGTTGTTTCCTGTCGGTAGCTATCCATTGCGTCTGGCTGTCTATATTAATAATCAACATGCTTATGATGAACGTGTTGCTTTCACTAAAATTGGTGGTGGGCAGGTATCACAGGAGTATTTTATTCAGGCCGGGCGGTCTGTCAGTAAAAATTCTGTCAGTGTTGCCCAGGCAGGTGTAGCCACCCCTTTACCGGCCAATACAACAGCAACGTTAGGTGCAGCAAGCATAGATAACAACGCGATGCTGGAGGCAGGGCTTGCCTGGCAGGCGCCTGTAGTTATTGGTCCTCTTGCCGGGAATGCTACCGCGAACTATGCATGGTTTCGCAGCCAGTCCGGGGAAAGTAAGTCTGTCAGCCAGGCAAGTTACCAGGATCGGGTTTCATTGACCTGGTACCATACACGCACACGCTCTCCAGAATGTACTTACCGTTCATCATCGCAGGATTACTATGCTTTTGGTTGCGGTGACTCTTCACTGTTTTCTGCTTCAACATCGCTCGCTGGTTGGGGCGTGAGTGCCAGTTATACCCAAAACCGTAATCAAACGGCATTCACTGTCTTTGAGCATGGTGTACTTAACCGTAATCATAGCCAGTCACGCCAGGTAAATTTGTCGAAGGGGTTCCGTTGGGGGCAGGTCAATACATCACTCTCGGCTAACCTGTACCGCAGTAATACGTTTCAGGAAAAAAAAGATACGGGTGGTTTGGTGACACTCAGTTTCTATTTTAACGGCCAGAACCATACTCGCTGGTTATCAAACCAGGTACAAAACAGCCGCTATGGTCAGAGCGATGCCGCTATACGTGCCGGGGTGGATTTCCTTCCGAAAGGGCAGAGTACACAGAATGTTAGCTTTCAGGCCGGTCAAGACCGCCATAATACCCAGGCTTCTGTTCTGGCATCGGGCACCACACAAAAAGGCGCCTGGTCTCTGGGGGCGTCGGATAGCTTTAACCGCAAAGAGCAACATCATTACTACGGCATAACGGGAAGCCACGATTCTACGCTGGCATGGGCTAAAAACGCGTTTAGTCTTGGTAAAAACCACGATGGTACGCCTGCATCCGGTGTGTTCCTCAAAGCACATGGGGAGTCAGAAGGGCTGGCGGGTGTGCAATTGACAACAAAGCATAGCGGTAAGCTTAACGCTGAGATGAATTCAACACGCTTTATGCCATTACAGGGGTTCCGGGCTGAGCAATTTGGTTTGCAAAACGATGTGAATTACACAGACAGCGACAGCATTTTCGAAAGTGACCACGGGCATGAGCCTGTGTTTCTTACACCAGGGCATGTTGTCACCCGCACTGTAAGGGTGGAGAAGCACTACACGCATATTGGCCAGTTGATTAATTCACAGGGTGATGCTATTTCCAGTTTTACCATCCCTAATATGCTGGATTACAGCGTACTGGGTGGTGGGGGATTCTCATTTACTAATAACAAAGCCTTATCCAGGTTCTTTGTGCATGACGGCATGAAGTACTACCAGTGCACAGCGCCAAAAACTGAACAGCAACAGAGTATTCGCTATCTGGGGCAGGTTGTATGCCACCCGGCAGCTCAGGCAGAGCTGGAGACAAATAATGGATTTCAGGAAGGCAATGTATGAAATGGACAACCGGTTTTTTCTTCATAATGGCTTTTGTTACCTTACCGGCTCAGGCTATTCAAACACTCCCTATGGCTGACCATACACAACCACGGTCATTACGCTTTGATATTTCAGCCCGTCCTTCTGCTCCCTTTTTTATGTCTACAACCAGTGACGGTATTATTTCAGTCACTGATCCGGCAGCGAATACCGGTTCAATCCAGCAACCGCGTATGTACTGCTTCGATAACAGTAATGAAAGCCGGGGGGCTTGTGATAACGGCACAGCAGCGGGGGTGTTTACCGATATTCGCCTGCGTTTTACAGAAAAGCATTCCGGGCAGCAAGTCACCCTGACTATGCAGGGAAAGCGCATGACCTATGCCAGTTCACCATATACATCGTGGGGCCAAATATCGTTTACACCACCTTTTTACTCTGTGGGGTATGCCCCTTTTTATTATGCTATCTCGCCAGAAGAAATGGCGAAGATTCCATCGGGTGGCATATGGCAGGCGACCCTGCAGTTAAGGGTACGTTCAATGATTACTAACCAATATTATGTGTGGCAATGGCCGATTACCTTCGATGTCACGGATGAACAACGAATGGATATTCTGTTCCCGGACAGTAATAGCCATAACCCTAAGGTTGACTTGAATATTCGCCCTCTGCCCGGTGTTCCTGCTCCTGGTGGTTTAAGCTCCGGGCGTGCTCACCTGAATATGTGTTTGTACGACGGCTATAACGGGCACAGCAGTAACATTGAGATGCGCATTACCGGGCAACAACGGCCGGCAGGTATCAGTAATGATCTTTTTTCTATTTATCATACAAGTGCTGGTCTGAATCCGGAAGAAGACCGGGGGCGTCTTGATTTTCGCATCAACGTTCAGAATCCGGTCACCAAAACCTGGGAAGCCGTTCAAAATGGGGAAACTTTCATTTGGCAAAACACTGCACAACGCAGCTCGCTGGTGCCGGTAGTACTGTCATCGGGTTTGCAAGTGTTGTGCTGGCCAACGGTTATGGAATTTACCACGCCGGGGTTTCGGGCTTCAGAGAAAATGGCCGGGTTGTACCAGGGAATAGTGACAGTCGTATTTACACCTTCACTGCAGTAAATTTGCGGCTGTCACATTTTCTTGCAATTTCAACAGGAAACGACACGCCAGTTTCCGTAAAAAGAGCGGCGAGAGAAATAATTGACGTTGAATGAGGAAATTGCGTTGAAGCTCCGTTTATTAACTATTGCCACATTACTGGCTACGTCCGTCGGCACGGCATCCGCGGCAACGGCCCAGATACCGGATTTGTTCTCTGGTCCGATAGCGCCGCCTGCTATTCAGGCGGCTTCATGGGTGTTAATGGACTACACCACAGGCCAGGTGCTGACTGCGCACAACGAGCATCAACAACGTGATCCGGCCAGCCTGACCAAACTGATGACGGGTTATGTCGTCGACAGGGCCATCGACAGTAAGCGGATTACCGCTGATGACATGGTCACCGTGGGCAAAGATGCCTGGGCGAAAGGCAACCCGGTGTTTGATGGTTCTTCGCTGATGTTCCTCAAACCAGGCGACCGTCTGTCTGTCCACCAGTTAAGCCTCGGGCTGATTGTTGATTCGGGCAATGACGCATGTGTGGCACTGGCCGACTATGTTGCAGGCGGCCAGCCTCAGTTTGTTTCGCTGATGAATCAGTATGTTCAGAAATTACACCTGAATGACACGCACTTTGAAACTGTTCATGGCCTGGACGCACCCGGTCAGCACAGTTCAGCCTATGACCTGGCGGTGCTTTCGCGCGCCATTATTCACGGTGAACCTTCGTTCTACCAGATGTACAGTGTGAAAACACTGAGCTGGAACGGCATTACTCAAAACAACCGTAACGGCCTGCTGTGGGATAAATCCCTGAATGTCGATGGGTTGAAAACCGGGCATACTTCGGGGGCTGGTTTTAACCTGATTGCCTCCAGCGTTAATGGTAACCAGCGCCTGATTGCTGTAGTGATGGGGGCTGACAGCTCCAAAGGGCGTGAAGATCAGGCCCGGAAACTGCTTACATGGGGTCAGCAGAACTTCCAGACTGTGGAAGTGATGCACAAAGGCCAGAAAGTGGGTGATGAGCGTGTCTGGTACGGAGATAAATCATCAGTACAGGTAGGTACGGACCAGGATCACTGGATGGTATTACCCAAAGATGAACTGAAAAACATCAAGGCAAAATATAGCGTCACTCAACCAACCCTTGAAGCGCCATTACAGGCCGGTTCAACTATTGGCCAGATAACGTTATACGACAAAGATAAAGTACTGGCTCAGTGGCCACTGGTGGCGCTTAACTCAGTAGAAAAAGGCGGCATGTTCTCTCGCCTGAGTGACTGGGTTCACCTGAAACTGTAACCTGTCAACATTCAACCAGCAGGTCTGTATAAACTTGCTGGTTGTTCCAGTCTGAAATTGTCTCAGCCAAAAAGTTTGTTAACCCGAATATCCCTCTCTGTTTTAAAAAGCGATGGTCCTCATGGTTTTCATCGCATCAGGTGGTGATTTGCTGAACATTTGCTTAACTCAGTGGCAGGTGTATTGGGTTTAACAGGAGAGTAGCATGTACCAGATTCGTGATGTGCCTGTGCGCCATGTTGCTGGTTTTCATCTGGTTGGCCCCTGGGATGTCATGGTAAAGCAAGGTTTTGATCAACTCATGCTGTGGGTGCGTACCCAGCAGCTCGACCCGGAAGAATGGGTTGCCGCTTACTACGATAACCCTGATGTGGTCCCGCCAGAGAAATTGCGTTGTTCCACTTTTATTCGCGTGAACGCTGATTTTGTTGTTCCACCAGCAAGTGAAGGCGTAATTTGTACTGCGCTGGCCGGAGGGACTTATGCTGTGGCTTCCGTTCAGGTCGAAAATAATGACTTCGAAACACCGTGGCGGGGGTTTTTTACGCAACTCTTACAGGACAACCATTATCAAATGGATGCCAAACCCTGTTATGAAGTTTACCAGAGCGATGGTTCTCAAACGGGCACCTGGATGATTGATATGTATATCCCGGTAAAGAGTAAATCTGCGCCAGCAGAACGTTGAATGGCCAATACCTGGTAACGGTGATTACACTGTTGCCGGGTGAAAATTTTATCAGAAAGGCCCAACTGACTGTTTGTTCGTAAATCTGCCTTTTTTTAACTACAAAACCCCGCCGCGCGGTTAATTTCGGTTGCAAAAAATATGCTGCTGTTTGTAACAATGGGGATGAGCATTGAGAAAAAGAGAGTACAATTGCGCTTTTTGTATTCTGGAGAGCGGGTGTGCGTCCCGACAAGTCATTAACACCATTTGAGATTCGTATCTACCGCCACTACCGCCTGGTGCACGGCATTCGTATTGCTGTCGCTTTTGTGCTGGCTTTTATTCTGGTTCGAATGCTGAATATCCCGGAAGGCACCTGGCCTTTGATTACGCTGGTTGTGGTAATGGGGCCAATCTCTTTCTGGGGAAATGTGGTGCCGCGCGCATTTCAGCGTATTGGTGGCACAATATTTGGCGCAACACTCGGTCTGGTAGCCCTGAAACTGGAGCTGTACTCACTGCCATTGATGTTTTTGTGGTGTGGTATGGCGATGTTTATTTGTGGTTATCTTGCCCTGGGGAAAAGGCCGTACCAGGCACTGCTTATCGGCATTACGCTTTCTGTTGTTGTGGGGGCGCCTCCGGGAGATATGGCGACTGCACTGTGGCGCAGTGGCGACGTCATCTTTGGCTCGCTGTTGGCGATGCTGTTCACCAGTTTGTACCCGCAGCGGGCATTTATTCACTGGCGTATTCAGATGGCTGAATATATTCATACTTTCAGTAAACTGTACCAGACCAGTGTCTCGCCGAACTTAGTTGAGCGGCCCCGGCTCGAACGCCACCTCAACCAGATGCTGAATAATGTAGTGAAGTTCCGCGCACTGATAACGCCCGCCAGTAAAGAGACCCATATACAGAAAAGTATTTTTGAAGCCATTCAGACTATCAGCCGCAATATGATTTGCACGCTGGAGTTACAAACTAATGCTCACTGGGCTTCCCGCGAAAGCCATTTTTTGATGATTAATTCACGCAAGTTGCGTGACACTCAGGCACTGACCCTTACCACGCTCACTTCGATTTCGCAGGCGTTATATGAGGGCAACCCTTTGCCGGTCAAAGCCAACAGTGAACGTCTTACGGAAATCATTGCCGAACTGCGCGAGCTGATGCAGCAACAATCACCAGGTGCACTGCAGGAGACATCGATTCATGGTTATGTCTGGCTAAACCTGGAACTGGCGCGCCAACTGGAGTTGCTGTCGCAATTAATCTGTAAAGCATTGCGCAAATAACCCGCAACCAGTCGTAAAATAGTGGCAGCTTGTTTCGATTCAGCACTATTTGCGGTTATGATGGCTTAAAGAGGGTGAACCCGTAAAAGCATTGTCATCGACGGCCTCAGTCAGTATTTTAAAGGCAAGGCGGTCGTTCTTAACGAATCCGAGACTTAATTATTAGGGGTGTGAAAATGGAAAATACCAAACCTTCATTCCAGGATGTGCTGGAGTTTGTGCGTCTGAATCGTCGTAAAAACAAGCTGCAACGTGAAATCCAGGACGTTGAGAAGAAAATCCGCGACAACCAAAAACGTGTCTTGTTGCTTGATAACCTCAGTGATTACATCAAACCGGGTATGAGTGTTGAAGCTATTCAGGGCATTATTGCCAGCATGAAAAGCGACTATGAAGACCGTGTTGATGACTACATCATTAAAAATGCGGAAATCTCTAAAGAACGCCGTGATATTTCCAAAAAGCTCAAAGCGATGGGTGAGCTGAAAGAAGCTGAACCTAAAGCCTGAACCTGAAAGGCGCAAGTGCGGCCTGAGTGAAAACAGATAAATAAAAACGCCCTCAAATTCTGAGGGCGTTTTCGTTTTAAACGCTGGCTGGTTACTTTGCACCCTGGCTACAACACGTTGCAGCTCAGGGTTCACGGACAACCCGCAGTTAGCCAATAGTCATCAGGCTGGCATTTCCCCCGGCCGCCGCAGTATTGACGCTTAGTGAGCGTTCCACATACAGGCGTTCCAGCAGAATGTTGGTTTCCCCACGGGCAAAACCCTGTACCGAAACAATCGCCCCGGTACGGTTGGCAACAGTGACACAGAGGTCACGTAGTTGGTCCGAGTCACCGTGGAAAATTACTGCATCATACTGAGCATCTGTCAGAGTATCTGCACGGGTGAGAGTGATATGCGCTGCAACTTCTTTAGGCAACTGTTTTACCAGTTGCTGGTGCAATGCATCATCCGGCCACAACACCTGGCAACCCACACTGGTGACCGCTGCCAGTTGCACAAGTGCATCCTGTTCATTATCTGCCACACATAACACGGTATCCCGCGGCAGCAACAAATACGCATTGCGCTCACCCGTAGGCCCGGGTAACAGGCGACGGGTACCACTCTGGGCCTGTTCACCAAATTGCGCACAGAGGGCCGCCAGTTCAGGCCTGCTCGCCGCCCATTCAGCCAGTACAGTATGTACCGCCTGCACAGCCGGTTTGCTGCCTGCTTCGATAGTCAGCTGCGTGTCCTTGCGCGAAAGTGTTGCCAGTACGGCAGTTTCCGGTCGGTGAGACAACAGCCGGTACAGGTACAACGGGCCACCCGCTTTGGGCCCGGTACCAGACAACCCTTCGCCACCAAATGGCTGAACTCCCACCACTGCACCCACCATGTTGCGGTTGACGTACATATTCCCGACATGGGCAGATCCTGTTACCTGCGCAATCGTTTCGTCAATACGGGTGTGCACTCCTAATGTCAGGCCATAACCGGCGGCATTAATTTGCTCAATCAGGCTGTTGAGGTTATTTCGGTTATAGCGCACCACATGCAGAACTGGCCCGAAGATCTCGCGTTGCAGCTCATCAAAACTGTTGAGTTCAATCAGTGTCGGTGGAACAAATGTGCCACTTTGCCATTCGCGGGCGTCATCGCTGTTGTGACGTACCGCCTGGTAAACAGTGTGGCCTTTACTGCGCATTGCCTGAATATGTTGTTCAATATTGGCTTTGGCTTCAGCATCAATCACCGGCCCAATATCGGTAGTCAGGCGGCCCGGATTACCCATACGGCATTCTGCCATCGCACCTTTGAGCATGGTCAGCGTGTGTTCGGCAACATCTTCCTGCACACACAGCACACGCAGAGCTGAACAACGCTGGCCTGCGCTGTCAAACGCGGAAGCAACCACATCCATCACTACCTGTTCAGTCAGGGCGGATGAGTCAACAATCATGGCATTCAGTCCACCGGTTTCGGCGATCAGCGGCGTCGGGCGGCCCTGAGGATCTAGCCGGGTGGCAATGCTGCGTTGCAACAGGCTGGCGACTTCGGTTGAACCCGTAAACATGACTGCACGAACACGGTTATCTGCGGTGAGCTGAGCGCCGACGCGCTCACCACTGCCTGGCAACAACTGCACCACACCGGCAGGTACACCCGCCTGCAACAGAATTTGAATGGCCTGGGCTGCAACCAGCGGTGTCTGCTCAGCGGGTTTTGCCAGAACACTGTTGCCAGCCGCCAGGGCAGCAGCGATTTGCCCGGTAAAAATTGCCAGCGGGAAGTTCCACGGGCTGATACACACTACCGGTCCTAACGGACGGTGGGTTTCATTATCGAAATCATGCTTCACCTGGTCTGCGTAATAACGCAGGAAATCCACGGCTTCACGCACTTCAGCAATTGCGTTGGCAAATGTTTTACCGGCTTCGCGTACCAGAACCCCCAGCAGGGTTTGTAGCTGATCTTCCATCAGCACCGCGGCACGCTCGAGAATAGCCGCACGCTCAGCAGGTGGCGTGGCAAACCAGATAGGCGCATTATTGACGGCGTTATTCAGTGCCTGCTCTACTTCTTCTGTGCTGGCTTCGTGCACATAACCTACAGTGTCAGCAGGCTCTGCCGGGTTAATTACAGGCTGAAGCGCCCCTTCTGCTACATCGCCTTCCAGAACTGGCAGTGCGCGCCATTTTTCATTTGCGGAGCTCAGCAGGGCAGACGAGAGGGATGCCAGACGGTGTTCATTTGCCAGGTCCAGCCCGTTCGAGTTATGGCGGTTTTTACCATAGAGATCACGCGGCAAGGGAATTTTAGGGTGAGGTAAGCCTGGTACACCTTCCTGGTGTGCCAGTTTCTCAACAGCTTCTACCGGGTCGGCTACCAGGTCATCAATCGGCAGCGTGGTATCGGCAATGCGGTTAACAAAGGAGGTATTGGCTCCGTTTTCCAGCAGGCGGCGTACCAGGTAGGCCAGCAGTGTTTCATGGGTGCCGACGGGCGCATAAATACGGCATGGGCGGTTAAGTTTGCCGTCAGCAATTTTGCCCACAACCTGGTCATAAAGTGGTTCACCCATGCCGTGCAGGCACTGGAACTCATATTGCCCCGGGTAGTAGTTCTGCCCGGCCAGGTGATAAATGGCTGAAAGTGTATGAGCGTTGTGAGTTGCGAACTGCGGATAAATCAGATTCGGTACAGAGAGTAACTTCCGGGCACAGGCCAGGTAAGAAACATCGGTGTACACTTTGCGGGTATAAACTGGGTAACCTTCCAGCCCGTCGAGCTGTGCACGTTTAATTTCACTGTCCCAGTAAGCGCCTTTTACCAGACGAATCATCAGGCGGCGACGGCTGCGGGTTGCCAGATCTATCAGGTAGTCAATAACAAACGGGCAGCGTTTCTGGTAGGCCTGAATAACGAAACCAATACCATTCCAGCCAGCCAGTTCCGGTTCAAAACAGAGCTTTTCCAGCAAATCGAGTGAGATTTCCAGCCGGTCTGCTTCTTCGGCGTCAATATTAATGCCGATGTCATACTGGCGCGCCAGCAGGGTGAGGGACTTCAGACGCGGGTACAGCTCTTCCATCATCCGGTCATACTGTGCACGGCTGTAACGCGGATGCAGGGCAGACAGTTTGATTGAAATCCCCGGGCCTTCATAAATACCACGGCCATTGGAAGCTTTACCAATGGCATGAATCGCCTGTTGGTAGGAAACCATATAGGCCTGCGCATCGGCTTCGGTCAGTGCGGCTTCACCCAGCATGTCATAGGAATAACGGAACCCTTTCTCTTCCAGTTTACGGGCATTGGCCAGTGCTTCAGCAATAGTTTCACCGGTAACAAACTGTTCGCCCATCAGGCGCATCGCCATGTCCACACCTTTACGCACCAGCGGCTCACCACTTTTACTGATAATACGGTTAAGGGAGTGGGAAAGATTCGCTTCGTTATGCGTGGCAACCAGACGGCCGGTGAACAGTAACCCCCAGGTGGCGGCATTAACAAACAGTGACGGGCTGCGGCCCAAATGAGAATGCCAGTTACCATTGCTGATTTTATCGCGGATCAGCGCATCACGAGTGGCTTTGTCCGGAATACGTAACAACGCTTCAGCAAGGCACATTAATGCCACGCCTTCCTGGGATGAAAGAGAGAACTCCTGAAGCAGGTTTTGCACCATTCCGGCGCGCCCACTTGCACTCTTTTGGTTGCGCAGTTTATCTGCAAGCTGCCAGGCAAGCTTGTGTACCTGACCGGAAAGTTCACCAGATAACCGTGCCTGTTCCAAAATCATTGGCACGGCGTCGGTTTCCGGACGCCGCCATGCTGCGGTAATTGCGGCTCGCGTCACAGATTGTGGTAATATTTGCTCGGCAAATTCGAGGAAGGGTTGATGCTGGTCATCACCACTTGCGGACGGCTCTTCGCTTTCGTTCGCAGCGCCCGCCAGTAAAGCCGGCAGTTCAGGCAACTCATCGTTGTTCTCCAGCCGTTCAAGGTAATTAAAAATTGCCTGCTTAATGAGCCAGTGAGGTGTGCGATCAATACGTGACGCAGCGGTTTTGATGCGTTCGCGGGTTGCTTCGTCCAGCTTCACCCCCATAGTGGTGGTTCCCATACCCTCAACTCCTGTGTTTGCATTGTTCGGTTATTGTTAGTTATCAGGCAATATCCTCCATGTTGCAACTTTGTGCAACCATGTTAAATGTGACTTTGGTTGCAAGCTTAAAAAAAGCGAATTTGTTAAAACTAAAAAACAGGTATGTTTATTGCTTAAAATTACTTCGAAGTCTGTTTTATGTGCTTTGTACAGCAGTTTTGTAAGGTGCAACTCGTAAAAGTGTGAGCGAGTGCAACCAGGTAGCAAAAAAGTACCTGGCCAGGGGTGAAATAATTGTAATCACCGTGTTAAATCATTTGTGAACACAACAATGCCTGCTGCGTTAACAATGTTGCAGAGTGATAACAAGGGTTGCGACCACGTTCCGGCGCAACCACCCGGGGTATAACCCGGCATAATAATCAGGAGAACTTTAATGTCTATGAGTACACCAATGCTGGTGACTTTCCTTATCTACATTGGCGCAATGCTGTTGATAGGGTTTATTGCCTGGCGTTCGACGAAAAACTTCGACGATTACATTCTGGGTGGCCGGAGTCTGGGGAGCCTGGTTACCGCGTTATCCGCCGGCGCTTCAGATATGAGTGGCTGGCTGCTGATGGGGTTACCGGGGGCCATTTTCCTGTCCGGAATTTCAGAAAGCTGGATTGCCATCGGCCTGATTCTTGGTGCCTGGGTTAACTGGAAACTGGTGGCAGGGCGTTTACGTGTCCATACCGAGCATAATAATAACGCTTTGACTTTACCGGACTATTTCACCGCACGTTTTGAAGATAACAGCCGTACACTGCGTATTATCTCTGCACTGGTCATTCTGCTGTTTTTCACCATCTATTGTGCCTCCGGCATTGTCGCTGGTGCGCGCTTGTTCGAAAGTACCTTTGGGATGAGCTATGAAACCGCACTGTGGGCGGGAGCTGCCGCTACTATTCTCTATACCCTGATTGGGGGCTTCCTGGCAGTAAGCTGGACTGACACTGTTCAGGCATCACTGATGATCTTTGCATTGATCATTACGCCGGTGATTGTGGTGGCGTCTGTTGGTGGCCTGAGTGATTCACTGGAAGTGATTCGCCAGAAGAGCATCGAAAACGTCAATATGCTTAAAGGACTGAATGTTGTTGCCATCATTTCGTTGATGGGCTGGGGGCTTGGGTATTTCGGACAGCCGCATATTCTGGCGCGTTTTATGGCTGCCGATTCACACCACACTATTGTTAAAGCACGCCGTATTGGTATGGCATGGATGATCCTGTGCCTGGCTGGTGCGGTTGCGGTTGGCTTCTTCGGTATTGCTTACTTCCAGAACAACCCGGCTCAGGCAGGGGACGTTAACCAGAATGGTGAGCGCATCTTCATTGCGTTGACGCAAATATTGTTTAACCCCTGGGTTGCCGGGGTGCTGCTCTCAGCCATTCTGGCTGCGGTGATGTCGACATTAAGTTGCCAGTTACTGGTATGTTCCAGTGCGATTACCGAAGACTTGTATAAAGCATTCCTGCGTAAAGGCGCCTCGCAGCGTGAACTGGTCTGGGTAGGGCGGTTGATGGTGCTGGTGGTGGCGTTGGTAGCTATTGCACTGGCGGCAAACCCGCAAAACCGCGTGTTGGGGCTGGTGAGCTATGCCTGGGCTGGTTTTGGCGCGGCATTTGGCCCGGTGGTTCTGTTCTCTGTCATGTGGAACCGTATGACGCGTAACGGCGCGCTGGCCGGGATGATTATTGGCGCTATTACTGTTGTGGTCTGGAAACAGAACGCCTGGCTTGATCTGTACGAAATTATTCCGGGCTTCATTTTTGCAAGTGTCGGGATAGTGGTGTTCAGCCTGCTGGATAAAGCGCCTTCCAGTGCAATGGCAAAACGCTTTGCCGAAGCAGACGCACAGTACAAAGGCGATACACCTGTTTCCCTGCAAACGGACAGCTAATCTACACCACCGCTTTCTCCACTGAGTTCTGGCCCGGCAGCATTTCGCCGGGCCTGTTTTTAGCTGGCTCAGTTCCTCTGTTTTCCTGCTCTCTGATTCCTGCCAGCACGTTAGTTGCAGATAACCACATCGTCAGGGCGAATTTTGTTAAATGACAAAATTTTTCTGCCTCCGGCCAGGTTTTATTAACATTCACACTTGTTTTTTGGTTAAGACTAATGATAATCACTATCAATGCTATTTACTTTTCTTTACTGCAAAGATTCGTTTCTTCACACCGGGAGTGATTCATGTTTGTCCCTTTTTTGATCATGCTGCGCGAAGGGCTGGAAGCCGCCTTGATTGTGAGTCTGATCGCCAGTTATCTGAAACGTACCCAACGTGGAAATTTGCTGGGTGCCATGTGGGCAGGTGTTATCCTGGCGGCCGGGTTGTGCCTGGGGCTGGGTATTGTTATTAACGAAACCACTGGTGAATTTCCACAAAAGCAACAAGAGCTGTTTGAAGCGATTGTTGCGGTGATTGCAGTGGTCATCCTCACCTGGATGGTGTTCTGGATGCGCAAAGTTGCCCGTAACGTCAAAGTCCAGCTTGAGCAGGCCGTTGAAGTGGCGCTGAAAAAACAAAATGGGCAGGGCTGGGCACTCATACTGATGGTGTTTTTCGCTGTGGCGCGCGAAGGACTGGAATCGGTGTTTTTCCTGTTAGCCGCGTTTCAGCAGGACCTGGGTATATGGCCGCCGTTAGGTGCCATGCTCGGCCTGGCTACCGCGGTGATCCTTGGTTTTATGATTTACTGGGGCGGTGTTCGCCTGAACCTCGCCGCGTTCTTTAAGTGGACCAGCCTGTTTATTTTACTGGTCGCTGCAGGGCTGGCTGCTGGGGCCATTCGTGCCTTCCATGAAGCGGGCATCTGGAACTACTTCCAGAATATCGCATTTGATATGAGCGGCGTGCTCTCCACGCACTCACTGTTTGGCACCTTGCTGGAAGGTATGCTCGGTTACCAGGAAACACCCAGTGTGAGTGAGGTGGTGGTGTACTTCCTCTATTTATTACCAGCACTGTTTTTCTATTTTCTCCCTGCACGCCCGGCAGCTCAGCCTGCCCGGAGCACGCGTTAATCTTACTTTTTTGCACACTGACTTTGATAGGGACGGGTTTGATGAAACGTTTTCGACACAGCACTCTGACACTTTCTTTGGCCACGCTGTTTTATTCCGCAACTTCCCTGGCGGCGGATATTCCTCAGGTGAAAGTTACCGTGAACGATAAACAATGTGAGCCAATGAGCATTACGGTAGATGCGGGTAAAACGCAATTCCTTATTCAGAACCACAGCCAGAAAGCACTGGAGTGGGAAATCCTGAAGGGGGTGATGGTGGTAGAAGAGCGGGAAAACATTGCCCCGGGCTTTAGCCAGAAAATGACGGCCAACCTGCAACCCGGTGAATATGAAATGACCTGTGGCTTGCTGACCAACCCGAAAGGGAAGCTGACGGTACGGGGAAACGGCGCGGCACAGCCAGTCGCGAAAGATAATATCCTGGCGTTGGGCAACGCTATCACTCAATACAAAGCCTGGGTGACGTCTGAAACTGCGGCGCTGGTTACTGGCACTAAGGCCTTTACCGATGCGGTGAAGGCCGGTGATATAGAGAAAGCACGGGCACTGTATGCGCCAACCCGCCAGCACTATGAGCGCATTGAGCCGATTGCTGAATTGTTCTCTGACCTGGATGGTCGCATTGACGCCCGTGAAGATGACTATGAGAAAAAGGCTGAAGACCCGAAATTCAGTGGGTTCCACCGCCTGGAAAAAGCGCTGTTTGGCGACCATTCCACCAAAGGTATGACCCCGTACGCAGACCAGTTGTATAAAGACGTACTGGATCTGCAAACCCGCATTTCTGAACTGGCATTCCCGCCAGGCAAGGTTGTCGGTGGTGCGGCAGACCTGATTGAAGAAGTGGCCTCCAGCAAAATCAGTGGTGAAGAAGACCGTTACAGCCGCACCGACTTGTGGGATTTCCAGGCCAACGTCGATGGTTCCCAGAAAATTGTCGACCTGTTGCGTCCACAATTGAGCAAAGCAAACCCGGAACTGCTGGCAAAAGTGGATGATAACTTTAAACGAGTGGATACCATTCTGGCGAAATACCGTACCAAAGATGGCTTTGAAAGTTATGAAAAACTGACCGATGCCGACCGCAGGGCACTGAAAGGCCCGATTACCGCACTGGCGGAAGACCTTGCACTGCTGCGTGGCGTACTTGGGCTGGATTAATCATGGCTGATAAACATTTAGCCGCTGGCGCCGAACCCGGGCGTCGGCGCTTACTGAAAGGGCTGGGGATGCTGGGCGGCGCGCTGGCGATGGGCGGTTGCCCGGTGGCTCATGCGGCACCGGCAGCACAACGAGCGGAAAAAACGGCTGATGACGAAGATGCCCGCAAACAGTCGGTGGATTTTTATGGTGAACACCAGGCCGGAATTCTGACTCCACAACAGTCTTCCATCATGCTGGTGGCTTTCGACGTGCTGGCAGTCAACAAAGATGACCTGGTGCGCCTGTTTAAGCTGCTGACCAAACGGATTGCTTTTCTGACCCATGGTGGTTTAGCACCCGCCACGCCAAACCCGCAAATGCCGCCACTGGATTCCGGTATTTTAGGTGCGCATATCTGGCCGGATAACCTGACCATTACTGTTTCAGTTGGCAGTGCATTGTTTGATGAGCGCTTTGGCCTGGCGGCACAGAAGCCTAAAAAGCTGCAGGTCATGACCCGTTTCCCCAATGATTCCCTGGATGCGTCTTTATGCCATGGCGATCTGCTGCTGCAGATTTGCGCCAACTCAGTAGATACCGTGGTGCATGCCGTGCGTGACATTATCAAGCACACGCCTGATTTGTTAAGTGTCCGCTGGCGGCGCGACGGTTTTATTGGCGAGCATGCCGCACTGAGCAAAGGGAAGGTGACGCCAGTTAACTTACTGGGCTTTAAAGATGGCACTGGCAACCCGGACAGCAAGAACCAGCCGCTGATGAATGAAGTGATTTGGGTGACACCCGGCCAGCAGGAACCGGCCTGGACTCATGGCGGCAGCTACCAGGCCGTGCGCATCATTCAGTTCCATGTCGAGTTCTGGGACAGAACGCCGCTGCGTGAACAGGAGAACATCTTTGGCCGCGATAAAATCACCGGTGCGCCGTTGGGGATGAAGCATGAGCATGATGTGCCAGATTACGCCAGCGACCCGGAGGGTAAAATTATCCCGCTGGATGCGCATATGCGCCTTGCCAACCCGCGCACAGCGCAAACGCAGGACAGCCTGATGATGCGTCGTGGGTACAGCTATTCCCAGGGGATCACCGGTTCCGGGCAACTGGATATGGGCCTGCTGTTTGTCTGCTACCAGCATGACCTGGAAAAAGGTTTTATCGGGGTACAAAAACGCCTGAATGGTGAGCCGCTGGAAGAGTATATTCGCCCGATTGGCGGTGGTTACTTTTTTGCCCTGCCGGGTGTGGTTGATGCACAGCACTACCTGGCACAGCCACTTCTGGAAGCCTGATTTAAGCCCGCCAGGTTATGCTCTTGTGCCTGAACGCAAGAGTGTAGCCTGGTTTTTATCCCGGTAATGAATACCTTGCTACTTCTCCAGCTAGTTTTGCCATTCGGTCATCAGAATTTACTATGAGTTTTTTACTGTTATAAAACGGTAATATTTCTGTGCAATAACATTCACAGTGAATGGATGTGCTGCAGTAAGTAAAACGTAAAATAAATGTTGCATTTGTAATAGTTTTTGGTGTACTTAAAACATAGCGTAACTCAACGAAGTGCGTTTTTACGCCGGAGATCGCGAATGGTTGTAGCGTCCTGTTATGGACTAAGTTGTAGAAAACACAGCCTTCTTCACAGGCCCGGGGCATCCGACCCGGTAAAAGCCGTCACCCCTGAATACTCCCTGATTTTCAACTCTGAACCTGTTTCCACTGGTCTGCCTTGTACAACATATCGCACGGCAGTACCTGCTCCTCAGGCAATCTATGGCTTACAAGGAAGCCAACAACAAACCTCAACGTTAGTTAAAATCGTGTCTGTGCGCCAGATACGGGAATTGAAACCAACAGAAGGTGCCATCCATGGGAAGACAAAAAGCAGTGATCAAAGCTCGTCGCGAAGCCAAACGTGTGCTCAGACGGGATTCACGCAGCCATAAGCAACGTGAAGAAGAATCGGTCACCTCGCTTGTGCAAATGAGTGGTGTTGAAGCAATTGGCATGGCGCGGGACAGCCGGGACAGTTCGCCAATTGCTGCGCGTAACGACGCTCAGGCGCAGTACCTGCATGCTATTGACAACAAACAGCTGATTTTTGCCACCGGTGAAGCTGGTTGCGGAAAAACCTGGATTAGTGCCGCTAAAGCTGCAGAGGCCCTGGTTCACAAAGAAGTGGACAGGATAATTGTCACCCGCCCGGTATTGCAGGCCGATGAAGACCTCGGCTTCTTGCCAGGGGATATATCAGAGAAGTTCGCACCCTATTTCAGGCCGGTTTACGATGTTCTCGTCCGGCGTCTGGGGGCCTCATTCATGCAGTATTGTTTGCGGCCAGAGATTGGTAAGGTGGAGATTGCGCCCTTCGCCTATATGCGCGGGCGGACGTTTGAAAATGCGTTCGTCATTCTTGATGAAGCGCAGAATGTTACAGCAGCGCAGATGAAAATGTTCCTGACCCGCCTGGGGGAAAATGTCACGGTTATCGTTAACGGGGATGTCACCCAGTGCGATTTACCCCGTGGTGTGGCTTCCGGGTTAAGTGATGCGCTGGCGCGCTTTGCTAACGACGACATGATTGGCGTTGTGCGGTTTGGTAAAGATGACTGTGTGCGTTCTGAGTTGTGCCAACGCACACTGCAGGCTTATGACTAACCCGGAATAACACCCGGTCATCAGCCTGGTAAAACCTCTCCCTGCCGGGAGAGGTTTTTTATACTTTGTGTTTCTTCGGTTGCGAATATGGTCTGCGTTTTAGCGCGCTTCGCCATTAAGCGCCGGTAAGTTCAGGTGTTGTAAATCTGTCAGTAGCCCCGGGCCTGCAGGTAACCAGCCTAATTGTTGTTGTGTCCAGGTGGCGCTTGCAGTCAGGTTCATACCAACAAACATTGCGAACCAGCCAAAATGGGCTTCTGCCTGTTCCGGTGCCAGTGAGGTAAGGGGGAGTGCCAGACGGGCGGCAATGGCTGCTGCCAGCGCATGCATCGCCACACCTTCTTCGGCCACCGCATGGTAGCGTTTACCCGCTTCCCCTTGTTCCAGCACCAGGCGGTATAACCGCGCAACATCTGTAACATGGCAGGCAGAAAAGCGGTTTGAACCATCGCCGGTATATGCCACTGTGCCTTTTTCCAGCGCTAACTGTATCCACGGCGTTAGCAGTCCTTGCTTGTGGGTGTCATGCACCTGAGGAAGGCGCATGACCCGCACATCAATACCCTGTTCCAGTAACTGGTTGCCGGTTTGTTCTGAAATAATGCGTGGGTTTGGGTGGTTGAAATTCTGCACTGCTTCGGTAGCGGGCTGCCCGTTTCCTGCATCACCCAGACCCACGCCAGAAGTAATTACCAGTGGGCGACGGGTGCCCCTGAGTGCACTTCCCAGCGCTTCAATTACCCGCCGGTCTTTCTCACAATTGGCGGCAAAATGGGTGAAATCATGGTCGAACGCGGTGTGAATCACCGCATCAGCCTGGGCAACACCGGGTAGCAGGCTGGCCGGGTCTTCTAAATTTCCCCGCACCACGTCCGCCCCCCTGGCACGCAAAGCCTGCTCGCCATTGTCTGAACGGGCAAGGCCCGTCACCTGATGGCCTGCAGCCAGCAGTTCAGTAACAATCCGGGAACCAATAAACCCTGTGGCACCGGTAAGGAATACACGCATAGTCAGTCTCCTTTATGTTCGAACACTGAGTGTGGCGTGAAATGATATGCGCGAACAGCCGTGAGGTTATCAGGGTATAAGGACTAACAGGTTAAGCCGTAAACGGGAGTAAGGCCTGCCATAACGGCAGGCACAAAGTTGTCAGCCAGGGGTTAATACAGCAAGCCAGTCAGTCAGGTTTTTATCCAGCATATTTCCCCTGAACAAGGCACTGCCTGACACCACACGATCGATACCACTGGCACGCAGACCAGCGACATCCTGCAAAAGCAGTGCGCCATCTACCGCAATGAGCTTATGCTCCCGCGCATTACCCAACAACCGTAGCAAGTCAGCCAGACGCTGTTTCAGCACCGGAACGGCGAGTTTGCTGCCATAACCTGGGTTAACCGCGAGGAGCTGAATCACTTCAACCTGGTCCAGCAGTGGAACCAGTGTTTCCAGTGGTGTGCCCGGGCTCAGGCTGATACCGCGAATCACCGGCATTTCCCCGCCATCCACTGGTACCGTTTGCTCGCCCAGCCAGTGCAATACCGCATGCACATTACCGGGGGATTCGGCTTGTAACGTAATGCAGTGTGCGCCTGCTGCCACGCAAGCCTGTGCAACGGGGAAAGGGTTATTCACCATCAGGTGCGCATCTTTCAGCCACTCTTGTGGCAACTGCTCCACCGCCCAGGGGCCGACAGTGAATTGCGGACAAAACTGCCCATCCATGATGTCAACATGGAGTAATGGTTGTTCCCGTTGCCGGAGTACCTGCAAATGGTCATTGAGGTGTAGCCACTGCCCGGCCAGAATACCGGTACTCAGCGGGTAACGCCGCAGCAACTGGACGCAGGCGGCTCTGCTCAGCCCGGCAAAGTGTGCGTTCATTGCCGGCTCCTTAGGGCAAAATGCCAATAAAAGTCGTCTTTTTGCGTGGGCCGGTCATTAGTGGTTCAAGGGCTGCCACGCAGGCCAGGTAATGTGGGGTGGTTTTATGAAAGGCCACAGCCTGTTCACTGGCGTAGGCTTCATAGATATAAAATCGTGTGGGTACTTGCGGGTCCTGCAGAACATCAAAGCGCAGGTTGCCTGGCTCCTGTACCGAACCGAGGTGATTCAGCCGGAATACCTCCAGAAACTGTTCGACTTTGTCTTCATGCACATTAATTTCAACCAGTGTGACATGCATATTCTTCCTCCTTCAGGACGGGGCCAGCCAGGAGACTGTGCTGACCCTTATCACCGGTTTTTCAGCCTTTTTCACTCAGGAAAAGTTCATAGGCCTGCTGGACTGTGAAACCATTATGCACAATGGCATGCACGGCTTTGATCATGGCGACCGGGGCATCAGACTGGAAAATATTACGCCCCATATCCACACCACTGGCACCCTGATCAATAGCGCGGTAACACATATCCAGTGCATCACGCTCTGGTAGCTTTTTCCCGCCTGCAATCACAATGGGAACCGGGCAACCTGCGGCAATGCGTTCAAATCCCTGTTCCACATAGTAGGTTTTGATAACCTGCGCACCCATTTCCGCCGCAATACGGGTGGCGAGCGAGAAATAGCGCTGATCACGCGCCATATCTTTGCCCACACCCGTGACTGCCATGGTGGGCATGCCCACCCGCAAACCGGCATCCACTAACTGGATAATGTTTTTGATGGACTGGTGCTCGTGCTCACTGCCAATGTAGACCTGAGCGGCAACCGCGCAGCTGTTCAGGCGCACGGCATCGTCCATAGCGACGGCGACTGCTTCATTGCTGAGTTCGGTCAAAATCGAGTTGCCCCCGGAAGCCCTCAGTACAACAGGCTTGTTGGTTGCCGGCGGGACAACGCTGCGTAACACACCACGGGTGCACATCAGCACATCCGCATGTTCAAACAGCGGGGCAATCGAAATATCAATACGCTCAAGCCCGGTTGTCGGCCCCTGAAAGTAGCCATGATCAAAAGCCAGCATCACGGTTTTGCCCGTTTTCGGGTTAAAAATCCGCGACAGGCGCGATTGCATGCCCCAGTCCAGCGCGCCACAGCCTTTCAGGGAAAATACTGTGTTACGCTGCGCCTGGTCGGTGTGAAAATTCTTGCCATCTTTGATGTCGTCTAAGTCAGCCATTTGTTCACTCCATCGGATAATAAATCGGTAAAACCACGCCACAGGCGTGCCGGGAAGTTAAAAATCGTATTTATCGATATTGTCTTTGGTAAACACCACACGTTCGGGCAGCAGGACAATGCCGTTGCCTTTTGCTTCGTAGCTGTAGCCCTGCACACTATTTGGCGAGACCTCCACCTGGCCGACACCGGGAATATCTAGTTTGTCGCCGGTGTTCAGTGCGCCTTTTTTCAGCAGAGTATCAGCAACGTAAACGGCAATTTTCCCCTGGTTGACGACATCCCACAGACCAAAGGCCTTAACGGTGCCGCGCTTAACATAGGGGCGCATAACATTAGGGGTGCTGAAGCCGACAATAGCGATATTGTTGCGTTTGAGGTTTTCTGCCGCCTGAGCCGCTGCGGGAAGCGCATTGGCATCCGGGGCGATAATTGCATCCAGGTCTGGCCACGCCTTGATAATCCCTTCGGCAGTTTGCAGTGATTTAGTGGCATCGTTATAGCCAAACTGGGTGGTGACGATTTGCCAGCCCGGGTGCTCACTGGCAATTTTTTTCTTCGCTTCATTCACCCACTGGTTCTGGTCAGTTACCGTTGGGCTGGAGTAAAAGAAGGCCACTTTGGCTTTTTCTTTCTTCACTTGCTGTGCAGCCATATCCACCAACATGCCGCCCAACTGAGTAGGCGTCCCCTGGTCGATATAATAAGAACGGCACTCAGGGCGGGTATCTGAATCCCAGGTGAGCACTTTAACGCCTCGCTGCATGGCGCGTTTCAGGGCAGGGCACAGGCCGTCAGGTGAGACGGCCGAAATGATAATGGCGTTGTACCCCTGGTTAACGAAGTTATTAATTAACTGCACCTGGCCAGACACGCTGGGTTCTGTTGGCCCGTCGTAAGTGACATCCACACCGAGTTCTTTCCCGGCTTCTTTGGCACCATTCCCGCCACTGGTGAAAAACCCTACACCAACCAGCTTGGGAATAAATGCGATGCGCTCAGCAGCCTGCACAGACAGGCTCAATGTTGCCAGGCCGACAGCCCCCAGCCAGGCGATTTTTTTGATGCTTTGCATAGTCATTGTTTCTTCTCTCCGAATAGTGCGTTGCATTGGCCGTAAAAAGTGGTAATCGTCAGTGCAGCCAGGCTGCCTGTGTACGCCGCAGCCAGTCGCGAATCTGCCCGCGATGGAGGCTCACGGAACGCCCGACGACGACAATAATGAGCAGCGCGCCAGACAGGGCGCTGGAAATTTGGTTGGGTACCCCCGCCATTTGTAAACCCTGCTGCAGGAAGCCCACCAGCAAAGTCGCCAGCGCCGTGCCCAGGATAGAGCCGGATCCACCGTAAATATTGGCGCCACCCAGTACCGCCGCAGTAATCGCGGGCATTAGGAAGGCGCTGCCCAGATCAGAGCGGGCGGAACCGAAATAGGAAACCTGTAAAATGGCTGCGATGGACGCGGCAAACCCGGTCATGGCGTAAAGCAAGAACAGAGTGCGGTTAACCGGTGTGGCACTGTACTGGGCGGCGCGGGCGTTCTGGCCGGTCAAAAACACGTTACGCCCCTGGTGGGTGTTATGCAGCCAGGCCCAACAGAGCAGTACACTGAATAAAAAGAACAGCAGAGGAACCGGCAGCCCCAGTACGGACAGGTTAGCGAAGTTGGTGAAACTGTCCGGGAAACCGCCAATGCCTTCATAGCCAGTGGCACCAGCCAGCCCGGAAAGCAACAGTGCGCTGCCGCCAAACAAATACATTGTGCCGAGTGTTATCACCAGTGGGTTAATTCCGGTGTAGATAATCAGCGCTGCGTTAATAAGCCCACATACAGTGCCCGCCAGCACGGTGAGCGCAATCGCCAGCGGTAGTGGAACGCCTGCATGAAACAGCATCCCGAACGTAATGGCGCATAACCCAATGGTGGAGCCAAATGAAATATCAATACCGCCACTGATAATCACCATAGTAAGCGGCAGGGCAACAAGGCCAATGCAGATAAAATCGCTGGTGCTGAACAACAGGACATTGATATTAAGCATTTGCGAATTGGCTGCGCCAAACCCGAGAATTTCAATTACCAGCAGCGCTGCCAGTGCCAGCTCCCAGCCATAATGTTTGAGGTTATTCATCAGGCTACCCTCCGTTTTTTGTCATGAGCGGTTATTTCAGGCGGGCTTATCGCGTTTTTGCTGACCGGAGGCTTTGGGGAGAAACGTGCATATTTCTGTTTGCGAATATTACGGGCAAGCGCCATACGTAACCGGCCATCAAAGACCAGTACGCCCAGCAACACCAGCCCGGCAATAAAATCATTCCACCAGGCGGGGATACGCAGCAGCACCAGTACGCTGTCTATTTGGGTGAGAAAATAAGCGCCGAGAACCGCGCCAATAATGCTCCCGGAACCACCCAGCAGGCTGACACCACCCAGCACACAGGCAGCAATAGCTTTCATTTCCAGCCCGGTACCTGCCTGGTTGGGGATAAAGCCAATTTGCGAGGCGAAGACAATCCCGGCAAGTGCAGCCATCATGCCATTAAACGCGAAGGCGGCCAGACGCACAGATTCTGTACGCACGCCCAACTGGCGGGCCCCCTGAAGGTTATCTCCCGTGGCGTAAAAGTTGCGGCCAGTTTGTGTTTTTGCCAGGAGCCACGCGAAGCCCAGCGCGAGGAAAATAATCACAATACCAATCGGGGAAAGGCCCGGAATAACCGGTTCGGAGAGGTTTTTTAATTCCGGTGGCAGGCCTTCAATCCATTTACCGCCCGTCCAGAGCAGCATAATGCCGCGATACAGCCCGAGGGTTCCCAGTGTGGCGACTATCGCCGGAATTTTCAGCCAGGCAACCAGAATGCCATTAACCAGGCCCGCGCACAGCCCCAGCAACAAAGTGGCGGCAATGGCGGCAGGCAGACTGTAACCGGCGTTAAGCATCAGCCCCAGTAATACTGCGCACATTCCGGTGATGGAACCCACGGAAACATCAATATTGCGCGTCAGCATCACCAGCGCTGCTCCCATCGCCAGCAGCATCAGAATTTGTGCGCTGCTGAATACCATGGTGACGGTGCCAATACCAAAGTAATGGCTGTCGAGCGCACCGGGCAGAGCAAACAAACACAGAATGGCGATAAACGCGGTCACTTCCCGGTTCTGCTGGATAAATTTCAACATACATGTTTCCCCTGTGTGCTGGCTAAAGAGTCAGATCGAGGCTGGACTGCGGCGCTCCCTTCGCCAAAGGCGAGGCGCATAATAGTGTCGACACTGATGTCTGCACCGCTCAACGGCGAGGGGTTGATTTCCCCCTGGTGCATGACATAAACCCGGTCGGCCATCATGCTGATTTCCTCCAGGTCGGAAGAGATAAACAGGATGGCGACATTCTGGTCGGCAATGCTACGGATCAACTGATAAATATCGTTGCGGGCGCCCACATCGACACCGCGGGTGGGTTCATCCACAATCAGAATTTGCGGCGAGGCTTCCAGGCACTTCGCAATCAGGATTTTTTGTTGGTTACCGCCGGACAAGGTCCGTACTGGTTGTTCGGTATCGCTGAATTTAATGTCCAGTGCCCGCCGGTAGCGTTCCAGCGTGGCGTTATCACGTTGCGAATGAGACCAGAACCCCTGCTGGTTGTGGGTGAGGGAACAGACATTCCACACCAGCGAAGCATCCAGATACAGACCGGAGGATTGCCGGTCTTCAGGCAAATACACCAGGCCGTGCGCCAGCCGCTGTCGGGTATTCAGGTGAGTGATATCCAGCCCGTTAAGGCGAATCAGCCCGGCGGATACCGGACGCAACCCGTACAGTGTTTCCGCAAGCTCAGTACGCCCGGCACCAACAAGGCCGGCAAGCCCCAGAATTTCGCCTGCGCGAACCTCCAGCGCAATATCCCTGAAACCCTCACCGCTCAGTTGCTCAATTGCCAGCACGGTGGTGCCTTTTTCAACATCCGGGCGGGAGCCAGGAACGCTGAGCCACAGTTTCTGCGTGGGCGACAGCGCTTCATTACGGGCTGCAGGTGTGATGGCCTGAATAATGGCGTCAGTGGAGAGTTCCTGTGTTTTGCCATTCAGGGCAATTTTGCCATCGCGCATCACGCTCACGACATCGGCAATCTGGCGGATTTCGGGGAGCTTGTGGGAGATAAATACTGTACCCACACCTTTGCGTTGCAGCTCCCGCACCCGGGAGAACAAGCGTTCAGTTTCAGCAGGGGTTAATGAAGCCGTGGGTTCATCAAGAATAAGAATGCGGGAATCACGCATTAGCCCGCGCATGATTTCCACCATTTGCCGGTCGGCGACATCCAGCATGCCAGCCGGGCTGGCAGTATCGAATTTACAACCGAGCTCATTCAGTAACAGAGTCATTTTTGCAGTGGTGGCCTGTGAACCTTTCAGCCCAAACAGAATGTTTTCTTTTACTGTCAGGCTGGGGAACAGCAACGGCTCCTGAGGAACAAGGTAAATCCCCAACTGGTGTGCTTTAACCGGGGTTAACCGGCTGCATACTGTGCCATCAATAGCAATGGTGCCTGAATCCTGCGGTGTGACCCCGGCAATGATTTTCATCAGGGTGGATTTTCCCGCTCCATTGCCACCGAGTAACGCGTGTACTTCACCCCGTTGCAGGGTGAAATCTATCTTTTTAAGCACATCGACACCGGAAAATTGCTTGCATAACTGGCTTACCTGCAAGAGTGGTGGGGCTGTCAGGTGACTGGTTTGCATTACGCCTCCGTCCGGATCTCAACTCAGTAGAATTGAACAAATGTGTTTTAGAAAAATAATTGTTCATAAACATAGTTGCGGGGCGGCGATAAAACCTCAGTGCGGATCACGTTTCTGCAATATTTGTATTTTTATTTTTTATTTGTTCATCAAGAAAGTGAGGTATGTGGTATATGTCACAGATATTAGTTGTCGCAATGAGAACAATTGTGTTTAAAATTTAAAAATGTTCACAGTGAAGCGAAGAAACCACAATGAGTGAAACAACCTTTATTCCTGGTAATGAAATGAGTGAAGAGGAGCTGGTGGCACGGATCGCCTGGTTCTATTATCACGACAGCTTAACCCAAAGTGAAATCAGCGAACGCCTGGGGCTGACCCGCCTTAAAGTTTCCCGTTTACTGGAGAAAGGGCACCAGTCGGGCATCATTCGGGTGCAGATTAATTCGCGCTTTGAAGGGTGCCTGCAATATGAAGACACACTGAAACAGCACTTTGACCTGCGCCAGGTGCGGGTGCTCCCGGCGCTACCCGATGCCGATATTTGCGCCCGGCTGGGGATTGGTGCCGCGCATATGTTAATGGAGTCGCTCAGTGCGCAGCAGTTGCTGGCGGTGGGGTTCGGCAAAACCACCATGAGCACACTGAAACGCCTGAGTGGTTTTATCTCTTCACAACAAATCCGCCTGGTGACGCTGTCTGGCGGTGTGGGCCCTTATATGACCGGAATAGGCCAGCTGGATGCCGCCTGTAGCGTGAATATTATTCCTGCACCCTTGCGGGCATCGTCAGCGGATATCGCCAGAACACTGAGAAATGAAAACAGCGTGCGTGATGTGTTGCTGGCAGCGCAGGCTGCCGATGTGGCCGTTGTCGGTATTGGCTCCATCAGCCAGCGGACGGATGCCACCATTCTCCATTCGGGCTATATCACCGAAGGCGAACAACTGATGATTGGCCGCAAAGGCGCGGTGGGCGACATTCTTGGGTATTTCTTTGATGCGCAGGGGCAAATTGTGCCAGACATGCGTATTCACAAGGAATTAATTGGGCTCAGCCTGGATGCATTAACCACGATCCCCCTGGTGATTGGTGTGGCGGGGGGAATAGAGAAAGCCGAAGCCGTTCTTGCCGCCATGAAAGGCGGTTATATCAACGCACTGGTCACGGACCAGAATACTGCAGCAGAAATACTGAAACTGATTGAAAAATAAATATTTTAATAATGAACACTTACCCTGATACATGGAGCAGTCAACGGCAGGAAGCGACATAACGCCGAGGATCTTTTTATGGCCCGACTCTGTACTCCTAACCTTTCACCACACTACCTGATGGCGCTGGATGCCGGTACAGGAAGTGTCCGCGCCGTTATTTTTGATTTTGACGGCAATCAAATCAGTGTCGGCCAGGCTGAGTGGCAACACCTGGCCGTGCCCGACGTGCCGGGGTCAATGGAATTTGACCTCAATAAAAACTGGCAACTCACCTGTAACTGCATTCGTCAGGCATTGCATAACGGTAATGTTGCTGCGGAATCTGTCGTTGCGGTTTCAGCCTGCTCTATGCGCGAAGGCATTGTGATTTATGACAGCAATGCCACGCCAGTGTGGGCCTGCGCGAACGTTGATGCCCGGGCCGCCCATGAAGTTAGTGAACTGAAAGAACTGTACGACTACACATTTGAAAACGAGGTTTACCGCTGTTCCGGGCAAACACTGGCTCTGAGCGCCATGCCGCGTTTGTTGTGGCTGGCGCACCACCGGCCGGATATCTACCGCAAGGCTTCCACCGTAACAATGATCAGCGACTGGCTGGCCTTTATGCTCAGTGGCGAACTGGCGGTGGACCCTTCCAACGCGGGTACCACGGGTTTGCTGGACCTGGTAACCCGTGACTGGAAACCCGGCCTGCTGGAAATGGCCGGGTTGCGCTCTGACATTCTTTCGCCAGTCAAGGAAACTGGCAGTTTACTGGGGGTTGTCACGGCTGACAGCGCAGCAGCCTGTGGCCTGAAAGCCGGTACGCCAGTGGTGGTGGGCGGTGGGGATGTGCAACTGGGTTGCCTGGGGCTGGGGGTGGTGCGCCCGGCACAAACTGCTGTGCTGGGTGGCACTTTCTGGCAGCAGGTAGTTAACTTGCCTGAGCCGGTCACTGACCCGAATATGAATGTGCGTATTAATCCCCATGTTATTCCCGGCATGGTGCAGACGGAATCCATCAGTTTCTTTACCGGGCTGACTATGCGCTGGTTCCGTGATGCATTCTGCGCGGAAGAAAAGCTTATTGCGGACCGGCTGGGGATTGATGCGTATACCCTGCTTGAAGAGATGGCGGGCCGTGTGCCTGCAGGTGCCTGGGGCGTAATGCCCATCTTTTCAGACGTGATGCGGTTTAAAACCTGGTACCACGCTGCACCTTCGTTTATTAACCTGTCGATTGACCCTGAAAAATGCAATAAAGCCACGTTGTTCCGTGCTCTGGAAGAAAACGCAGCCATTGTCTCGGCCTGTAACCTTAAACAGATTGCTGAATTCTCCGGCGTGGAAGCAGATTCGCTGGTATTTGCTGGCGGAGGCGCGAAGGGCAAACTCTGGAGCCAAATTCTGGCGGATGTCACCGGCCTTACGGTACGGGTTCCGGTAGTAAAAGAGGCGACGGCGCTGGGCTGTGCCATTGCCGCAGGCGTAGGCGCTGGCATTTACCCATCCCTTGCTGAAACCGGTGAGAAACTGGTGCGCTGGGACCGGGAACACCAACCAGACCCGGCCAACTATGCGGTGTACCACGAAGCACGGGAGAAGTGGCTGGCGGTTTATCAGGACCAGCGCGGGCTGGTGGATCATGGCTTAACCACATCAATGTGGAAAGCTCCTGGTTTGTAATATAAGAGGGCGCATCATGCTGAAAACTAACGAGCAACAGCACCAGTACCGTTTTGGGGATAACGGGCCCAAGTACCTGGTTCGTGGCCCACAGTGCGATATGGGTGTTGTGGTACTGAATCCCGGGCAGTCATTTCGCAACCACCGGCACAAAGAAGCCTGTGAGGTTTTTTATACGCTAAGCGGTGAAGTGTGCCTCTACCTGGAAGGGGTGTTGCATGTGTTGCAGGAAGGGGATGTTTTGCAGTGTGAACCAGGCGAAGCGCATTACCTGGTTAACCGTGGTGATGTGCCCTGGAAAGGAGTGTTTGTTAAATCCCCGCATTTAATGAATGACAGCCACCCGGCAGAACCGGAAGCCTGGTAGCAAGCCGGGTGAGAGTTATATGGGTTGTTACTTCACGGCAGAAATGAAGGCACCACGCTGGGTGCGAACGGCCCAGGGGGGCAGAGTATTGATGACGTCCCGGTCTGAATAACGGCATACTGAAAGAGCCAAAGCCTGCAAATGGATGCAGGCTTTTTTGTTTGTGCAATGCGCTACTTATTATGCTGGTATGGCCCGGCAGGGCGAAGTCTGTATGGAATGGCGAGTGGGGTGATTATTCAGGTTTTATAACTTCCAGCACAAGGTGTTGTTTATAAGCCACATTCAGTGATGGATTCCCCAAAATAATTCGCCGTGCAGGAAGGCGGCAGCGCAGGGAGTTGCCGGGAGCTTACTGGAGTAAGTGACCGGTGCGAACGAGCACAGCCAACGCACCTGCGTGGTGAATTATGCAGGGGAATGACGAGGGTTCTTACCCTCCCTCTGGGAGTTTCGGGTAATAAAAAAGCCTGTACGTGAGTACAGGCTCTTCTATGAAAGATGGCGGTGAGGGAGGGATTCGAACCCTCGATACGTTGCCGTATACACACTTTCCAGGCGTGCTCCTTCAGCCTCTCGGACACCTCACCAAATTTTTGCGCCACTGCGTGAGCAGCAACGGGGCGCTACTATAGGGAGTCATCCCCATACGGTCAAGAAGAATTTAGGGTTTATATACCGTTCGGTTAAAGCGCGAGCAAGTCGCCGTTTATTTGAATTTATTAAGCAACCTGCCAGGAGAGCGAAACAGAACAATGCCAGCAAAAAGACAAAAAGATAATGGGGCGGGGAATAAAAAATGGGCGATATTCGTGCAGGAAAACGTTCACGAACCCTCGCCCGGTGTTATTAACAGGAAGTGATTACCGGTACGCAGTAATCTGTTCTGGCTGGCTAATCATCATAAAAACCATGCAGGTCTTCGACGGGCTGAGTGGATTCTTCACTCCAGAGCGTCAGCCTTAATTCCCGTATTTTCATTGCCAGTGCTTCCGCTTCGTCATCCATCACGGTATCCGGAAACTTGTCGGTACAGTACTTGCCTGGGATTGCAGGAAAAAACATCTCATAGTCCTCCGCAGATCACTGGAAGGGTTAGCATGGCAGGGTTATGTGTGAAAACGATGACAGCAAGATGACGGTTTAACTGAGCCTGCCAGTACGGCAGAGATCTGCTTTAAGAGGAATACAAGTCTGGCTGGGATGATATTCACCATAAATTTGCATAATATTTTTATTATATTCTGATATTTTAATTTAAATATTATTAATCAACTTATTGTGGAGAGTTATTAGTATCAGTATGTACATATGGCTTACGAAGTCGATAAAGCTGATTTGCATCGTGTTAAGTACACAAGGTTTCATGTGTTACCGGTGCAATACATACCTGCTTGTAATTGAGTTTCTGGTTTTCATAAAGGAATAGCGAATAATGAAATGCATTCAATGCAATGGGCTTGAGTCAAATAAAGAATCCGGGCTATGTGATAGCTGTGAACAAAAAGAGTTACGCAAAATTAATGGGCTGCTGTATCTACCCGCGCTGGGGCTCATTTCCGGTTGTACGCTGGGTTTGTTTGATCTCTATACCTATATAGATGCTGTTGTCAGTTATTTCAGAAAAACAGGGTTTATTTCGTACTATGCAATGGGGGCAGTTGCATTTCTGCTGGCAGGGTATGTTATCTCGCTCGGTGCCTCATGGTTCTTTTTCAGGTGTAAGTCTGGCATCCGAAAAATCATGGTCATTAATTATGTCATACGGTTGCTTAGCGCACTCTATTTAACAGTGCTCCCCATCCTTTGGTTTCAGGCACCATTCGATTCATATGGTATGAGAGCCTTAACAGGCGCAGCAGTTGGGGTTCTGGTCTGGATCCCTTATTTCTTGTTTTCGAAAAGGATCGATACGGTTTTTTGTAAATAGGCGCACACTCATGCTCACCGGGAAGGCGGGTACAAAAATAAAATGGTGTCTTATTTATGGTATTTTTCTATTAAGGAGTTTTCATGAAATATCGCATAGCGCTGGCATTTGCTATCGGAGTGGTGGGTACAGCATGTGCAGACACGCTTCCCGGAAGCCTGTTTATGTTGCCAGCTCAACGGTAATAAATGTTGTTAACTGTGACACTCATCAGAGAGCGCAGTTTGAACGCATCTATTTCTCTCAGTATTGGGGGAAAGGGGATGTTATCGCTAAAAGAAGCCCGACAGGGCAGTGGAAAGACATTCCAGAAAACTCATTAGCTGGCATTATGGGCAATGCAGTGTGCCAAATTGATCCCACGCGATTGAAGCCTGAACCCCCGAGAGATACTCGCCCACCTTTGACTTGGCGAGTTTGACTAATAACAATCACTCTTGAGTTACAGATTGCATTCATTCAGGGCGCTACAGGTAATTCAGCGCCCTGGATGGCATTGTGCTCGATTGGGTTTTACATGCTATTAGCGATTTGCTTTTGTCATTAATTTCTTTTTTTCAAGGTGTTACTAAGTGACCAGAATATTAATCTGTGTTCTGGAAAAAATTTGCTTCAGGGGATAACAATGTACGTCACTTTGTTTTAAGTCATGCGTAATGCGTGAAATTAAATAAGCAATAAACTTTTTCCTAAATATATTCATCCAGCTTCCGATATAGCGTCCGTTAACATTCTTATTATTACTTCTAATTTAATTAGTCTGATATTGACAGGTCAGGGATGATGCCAGCTTTACGCAAGGTTTTTTTGCTCACATTGTTTTTCATTATAGCCTTTCCATCCGGTGCTGCACCGCTGTCTCCGGCAGACAGAAATAATATTCAGCAACGCCAGCAACAGTTACTGCAACAAAGCCAGCAGCAGCGCGATGAGCTGGATAAAAGCATCTCCATTACCGGGCAACAACCTTCCTTCGCCGGGCCAGCAGGTGCAGGCCCGTGTTTTGTTATTCAACATATTGTGTTGCAGGGCAGCACGCTGATTTCCCCCACAGCGCAGCAAAAGCTGGTGGCTGGCTGGCAAGGTAAGTGCCTGGACATCAGGGGGATTACCGCTGCTGTCAACCAGGTATCAGACTGGTATATCAGCCGGGGATACATCACCAGCCGCGCGTTCCTGACACCACAAAATCTGGCAACAGGCACACTGCGAATTGTGGTGCTGGAAGGGAAACTGCGCGCCATACATCTCGATGGTAAAACCCCCCTGATGCTGAAAATGGCCTTTCCCGGCCTGGTGGGGAGGGTGCTCAACCTGCGCGATATTGAGCAGGGTATGGAGCAAATAAACCGCCTGCGCACATCACCTGTTCAGATTGAAATCTTACCCGATACAACCCCGGGGTATTCCGTCGTCAACCTGACGGCCAGACCAGAGTTTCCGCTTACTGCCAGTGTTTCGCTGGATAACAGCGGGCAAAAATCAACCGGCGAAAAACAGCTTACAGGTGTACTCACAGGCAATAACCTGCTGGGTATTGCCGACAAGTGGTTTGTCAGTGGTGGGCGCAGCAGTGATTTTGCCACCGGGTATGATGCGCAAAGCTTACAGACGGGTGTCAGTGTTCCCTGGGGTTATGGCCTGCTCGATTACACATGGAGCTGGAGCGATTACCGCACCACTTTTATCAACAACGGGTTTGACTGGGTATCCACAGGCAGCACGCAAAACCACCGGCTGAATGGCTCCTGGGTGGTGTTCCGCAATGGCGATATCAAAACCGGAGTTACCGCAGGCTTAACCCATTATACCGGCCGCAACTGGCTTAACCACGCCCTGCTCAGTACCAGTTCGCGCAAACTAACCAGTATCTCTTTAGGCATTAACCATACCCAAAAAATTGCCGGTGGGGTGGCAACTTTCAACCCGGTTTTCAGCCGGGGTATGCCCTGGTTTGATGCTGAAAGTGACGCCGGAAAAAGGGGTGACCTGCCGAAAGCACAGTTTCGCAAGTGGAGTGCCAGTGCCAGTTATCAGCGCCCACTGAACGACCGTTTATGGTGGCTCACCAGCCTCTACGGGCAATGGTCGCCAGACCGCCTGTACGCCAGTGAGCGGCTGACACTGGGGGGCGAGAGCTCGGTACGCGGCTTCAAAGAACAGTATATCTCCGGCGATAACGGGGGCTACTGGCGTAATGAACTGAATTACGCACTGGGGTCGCTCCCGGTTATTGGCCAAATCAGTGCCACCGTGGCACTGGATGGCGGCTGGCTGGAGAAAGACCACCCCGACCAGCAGGCTGCCGGCACACTGTGGGGCGCTTCTGCGGGTTTAACTACCGGCGGGCGCTGGTATGCAAGCCAGATATCTGTTGGCACTCCGTTGCACTACCCGGACTGGCTTGGTCCGGATCACCTTGTTGTTAACTGGCGACTGACTTTCATGTATTGAAGGAGTATTCCGTGGATAACCATCAACCGCCTGTACCCGTTTTTAAACGTGTTCTGTGTTGGCTTATCAGTGGCCTGCTTATCTGGCAGCCCGTTGCGCCCGCTTTTGCGGCCGCACTGACTCCACAGGGCCCAACCAGTAAAGACACGGCAGGAAATGGTGTCCCGGTTATCAACATTGCCACGCCCAACAGTGCCGGGGTGTCTCATAACCAGTTTCATGATTATAACGTTGGCCCGGAAGGACTGATCCTGAATAACGCCACCGGACAGCTGAACCCGACCCAGCTTGGCGGGCTGATTCAAAATAACCCTAATCTGAAAGCCGGGCATGAAGCGCAGGCCATTATCAATGAGGTTAATGGCGGCAACCGTTCGCAGCTCCAGGGCTATACCGAAGTGGCAGGGAAAGCAGCCAGTGTGATGGTTGCCAACCCGTATGGCATCACCTGCAACGGGTGTGGGTTTATCAATACACCAAATGTCACGCTGACCACAGGGAAACCGCAGTTCGATGCCAGTGGCAAACTGATTGCTGTTGAAGCCACAAAAGGGAGCATTACTGTAGAAGGTAAGGGGCTGGATGCATCCGACAGCGATGCGCTGACGCTTATCTCCCGGGCGACAGAAATCAATGCGGCTATTCATGCCAGAAATTTAACGGTGGTGGCCGGGGCTAACCGGGTGGGCAGCGACGGAAAAGTCACGCCTGTTAGCGGTGAAGGCAGTACGCCTGCTGTTGCAGTTGATACCGGCGCGCTGGGTGGCATGTATGCTAACCGGATCCACCTGGTCTCCAGTGATAAAGGCGTGGGCGTGAACCTGGGTAATCTGGTGGCGCGCCAGGGGGATATCACCCTTGATGCCAGTGGGCAGTTGCGGATGAATAACAGCCTGGCTTCGGGCAGCCTGACCGCAAGGGGTGGCAGTGTGATCCTGTCGGGAGAGCACAAAGCGGGTGGTGCGGTGAATGTGAACAGTGCAGGTGACCTGACACTGGACAACACGATCCTCGCCGGGGACGGCAACCTGCAACTGACCAGCGCCGGGCAACTGGAGTCTGCCGGCAGTACTCTGATCAGTGGAGGAAGCCTGGGTCTGAGCGGCCGTCAGGTGACAACAGACAGCGCCAGCCAGGGCAGTAGCGCCGGGGACCTGCATCTTACAGCCGATACCTTCACCAGCCAGGGCCAGCTCACTGCGGGCGGCGGCGTCACCCTGAATGCCGGGCGCTTTAGCAACAGTGGACAGATACAGACGGTCGGACGCGCCATCATTCAGGCGGACAGCCTGATCAACACCGGCACCCTGCAGGGCGGTGGCATGGATCTGCGCGGCACACAGTTTACCAACCTGGGGCAGTTGCGCAGTACCGGCAACCTGGCTGTCACCGGCGTCACGCTGGACCAGCAGGGTACGCTGGGCAGCCAGGGGAATACCCGACTGACCCTGAGCGACCGCCTCAGCGACGGCCAAAACGCACAGGTGCTCAGTACCGGCAGCCTGGCTGTTAATGCGGGCACGATCGTACAGCTGGGAACATTCTCCGCTGGCCAGGGCCTCACCCTGCAGGGGGACAACCTGATCACCGGACAGAGCAGTTACCTTGTCAGCGGCGGGGACATGACGCTGGGCGCGGGCAGTATGAACCTGAGCGGGCAGGTTTCTGCCGGGGGCAACCTGGGGATCACCGGCACAGCGTTAACCAGCAACGCGGATGCACGGATACAAAGCACTGGTGACCTGCAACTGACGGGCGATACCCTCACACTGGGCGGAGCGCTTCACGCGAACGGTAACTTCAGCGCGTCGGGTACCAACCTGACCACAGGTACGGATGCGCAATTGCGCAGCGGTGGCAATATGTCGCTGACAGCCGGGCAGCAGATGGTACTGGGCGGTACGCAGGTGGCGGGCGGCAGCCTGAGCGCTGGTGCACGGCAACTGACTCACAGCGGCCAGTCCGGAGCACAGCATATTCTGATGACCACGCCGGGCACCCTGACCAACATCGGCACCCTGACGGCAACGCAACTGGCGATTCACAGTAGTCAGGTCAGTAACAGCGGACTGCTCCAGGGGATGGACGGGGTGGATATGCAGACCGGGCAGCTGGATAACCTGGCGGGCGGCACCCTGCACAGCGGCGGGGATGTCACTCTCGCCATCCCGGTGATAAATAACGCCGGACTGATTACCGGCGATGGTGCACTGATACTGAATAACGCCACCCTGCAGAACAGCGGGGAGATGAATGCCGCCACGCTGGGCGGTCATTCTGGCGCGTTCACTAATACGGCAACCGGGCTGCTGTATGCCCGCGGGGCACTGACCCTGAGTGGCGATACCCTCAGCAATACGGGGCAGCTTGCCGGAGACCAGGTGCAACTGACTGCCACCGGGCGACTGGAAAACCAGGGAACGCTGCAGGGCACCCACGGCGTGAGCGCCACCGGCGACACGCTGGTCAATGGTAACGGAGCAAAATGGCTCAGTGGCGGCATGCTGTCGCTGAACGCCGGGCAACTGCTGACCGACGGCACCCTGCAGGGCGGGCAGACCTATATTACTGCCGGGCACTGGACCCATTCCGGCTCCCTGCTGGGACAGGGTGGCCTGACGGCCCGTGTGGATGACACCCTGATTAACCGTGGCACCCTGATGAGCCAGGGCGATATGGTGTTGCAGGCTCCCGGGCTGGAAAACCACGGCCAGTTGCTCAGTACCGGCAACCTGACCCTGCAGGGCGTCACGCCAGCCAGTCCGCTGAGCGCCAGCCTGCTGGCTCTACCCTCAGTACCCGCCGCCATGGCGCTGACCAACCAGCAGGGTGCAGCCCTTCAGACGGGCGGAACGCTGGCCCTGACGGGAAACACCCTGAGCAATGCAGGCACACTGTCCGGCCATACAGTGCAACTGACGGCAGATTCCCTGAATAACACCGGCACGCTTTCCGGCCAGACCGTACAACTGACCACCGACAGCCTGAACAATCAGGGTAATCTGCAGGCCGGAAGCCTGGCCGTCAGCGGCACGGACCTGACCAACAGCGGCCTGATTCAGGGCGACAGCAGCCTGACACTCTCCCCTTCCGGCACCCTGACCAACACCGCTGGCGGCACCCTCAGCGCCGGGCAGAGCCTGACGCTGACTACCGGCAGCCTGCAGAACGATGGCCTGATTCAGGGCGCGGGCGACGGGCAGATTACGGCCGCCAGCCTGGCCCGTAACGACGGACGAATACTGGATGGCACGGCACTGACCCTGAGTACGCCGCAGTTCAGCGGGGGCGGCTGGCTCCAGGCCGGTACGCTGACCCTGAATGCAGACCGCGCCACGGGCAGCGGCACCTGGCTGGCGGACCAGGCCACCCTGAGGGGCTCTTCCCTGACCAGCCTGGGTACCATCCAGGCCGGTACGCTGGGCGTAAATTACGGGCAGATAACCAACAGTGGCACCCTGACCGGCACATCACAACTGACCGTCAGCGCGGGGCAGGTGAACCAGCAGGACAGTGGACGACTGCTGAGCGGTGGCGACCTGCTGTTGACCAGTGCCGGTTTTGACCAGGCTGGTCAGGTTATCGCACTGGGCAATCTTACCCTGCAACTGGCAAACGCCTTTACCGGGCACCACACCCTGGCAGCCGGTAAAACCCTGTCCATTACCAGCCAGGGCAGCCTGCAGAACCAGGGGCTGATGCAGGGGCAGTCCGTCAACCTGACTGCCGGGGGAGTGCTGACCAACAGTGGGCAAATCACCACCGGTAACGGTGGCAGCACCCTGAGCGGAGCCGGCATTGTCACCGATGGCGGCAGCAGCCTGCAGGGCGGGGGTGATGTGACCCTGACCAGTCGGGGCGATATCGCCATTAACGGATTTACCGGCACCCTGGGCAGCCTGGTTCTGAGTGCGCCGGGCAGCATTGTTAACACGGCTTTACTTTACGCAGGTAATAACCTCTCGTTACTGGCGGCCAGTATCCGTAACCAGCGCGGCGATATGCTGGCGGAAAATAACCTGTGGCTGCAGCGCGATGGCGCGGGAAATGCCAGCAATGAAGTGATTAACACCTCCGGCAATATCGAAACCCGTAACGGGGATATCAGCATTAATACTGGTCACTTGCTGAATCAACGGGATGGACTGAGTGTTAGCCAGAGTACGCAGTCACTCAATTCAGATCCAGCGATTGGGGGGGCCGTGTGGCGTCGTGCGATAAAAGATATGCCGAAAGGTAGTTTTGGCGTGACTGGGAAAGGACATACTTTCAATACAGGAAGTTGCGGCGCGAATGGCTCCTGCATCCGCGATTTTTATATCACATATTATTATGCCCCGATGTCAGACTGGATGACGCAAAAAGTTGCGTCTTCGCAGACAGTAAGAACTGTCACTTCCAATGGCGGTTCTGCACGTCTGTCATCCGGCAGGAATTTATATATTACGGCAAGTACTCTGGAGAACAACGCCAGTGATATTTTGGCCGCTGCTAATGCCAGCCTTGTTGGTAATGTTTTAAATAATCAGTCTTGGCAGGCTGGCCTGACGACGGATTTTTATGTCTATGCCTACCAGGGGGCGGTAGCGACAACAACACTGTCTAATATGCTTCAGGATCATGGGGACACCCATGTCTCTGGGCCAAATGAAAAATACCTCGACTACGCCCTGACCGGCCATGACACCACCACCGAGAATGCCCAAATCTACCGTGCCGTTATCCAGGCCGGAGGTGATCTTAATGCCAGTTTCCGTAACAATATCAGCAATACCAGCCTGACCCCCAATGCCGGAGGCATCGGTGGCACCCTAAGCGCCCCGGCCCTGAATACCCTGAGCAGCCAGGATATTAGCGGTAGCGTGAAAAAACAGGCCCAGGCTGGTACGGTCCCGTTAGATTCACCAGCCTGGCAAAGTCAGTTACAGAATGCCCTCCAGCAAATTAGCAGCGGCGCAGCAGGTGGCAAGCCTGACACGATAAAAAGCCGGGGCCTGGATACCAGCGCTTACCCCCTGCCATCGGGCAGCAGTGGCTACTTTGTTATCGCCACCAACCCGCAAAGCCCGTACCTGATAACGGTTAACCCGAAACTCAGTGGCCTGGGGCCACTGGACCCATCGGTGTTTGGTGACCTGAATGCTCTGCTGGGGATAAAAGCTGCCAGTGCGCCAGTGGAAACCCGCACCACCTATACCGACCAGAATGCATTTCTCGGGTCGTCTTACCTGTTGGGGCGGCTGAACCTGAACCCGGGCAAGGATTACCGCTTCCTTGGCGATGCCGCGTTCGATACACGCTATGTCAGTAATGCCATTTTGAACCAGACAGGCAGCCGCTACCTTAACGGCGTCGGCTCAGATTTGGACCAAATGCGTTACCTGATGGATAACGCGGCTTCAGCACAGAAATCCCTCGGGCTGCAATTTGGGGAGTCACTTTCTGCGGCGCAAATTGCCTCGCTTGACCACAGTATTTTGTGGTGGGAATCCACCACTATCAACGGCCAGACGGTGATGGTGCCGAAGCTGTATCTGGCGGCACAGGATGCCACCGTGAATAACGGCAGTGTGATTGCCGGGAATAACGTCAACCTCAAAGCCGGTAATATCACCAGCGACGGCAGTACCGTGCTGGCAGCAAACTCACTGGCACTGGACAGCGATGCCAGCATCAGCAACCTTAATGATGGCCTGATTAAAGCCGGGGGCGGTCTCAGCCTGAGCGCGGTGAGCGACATTAACAATATCAGCGCCACCATCGCCGGGAAAACCGTGTCGCTGGAAAGCCTCGGTGGCAGCATTAATAACCTGACCAGGGCCGACACCACCACCATTAATGCCTGGAGTAAATACGGCAATGTCACACTGAAAAACACGGCACTGGGCAATACCGCCGGCATTACTGCGGAAGATAGTCTGGCGTTGTCTGCCGGGAAAGATATATCAGTCACCGGCGCAACGCTCACGTCCGGGGGCGACATGTTAATGCAGGCCCGGGGCGATATTGCAGTGAATGCCCGGCAGGTTGATGACCAGTACACCACGTCGGGTTTTCGTGGCCACAACGATACCAACAACGCATCGGTTACCTGGCAGGGCAGTAACGTAACCGCCGGGGGCAACCTGAGTGTGCAGGCAGGGCATGACCTCACCCTTGCCGCCAGCGATGTGAATGCCGGAGGCAGTGCACAACTGGCAGCCGCAAATGACCTCAACCTGAACAGTGGGCAAACCAGCAGGAACACCCGTGATGGCGCGTCTGAAACCCACAGCACCGGGCTGGACCGCACCACGGTTTCTGCGGGTAATAACCTGGTCCTGCAGGCCGGGCAGGATATTAACGCGCACTCTGCGGCACTGGCGGCTGAGCAGGGTGTCGGCCTGCAGGCCGGGCGGGATGTCAACCTGCTGGCAGATAAAACCACTCAGGGCGACAGCTACCGCACCAAAAAGAAAACCGTGATTAACGACCAGGTGCGCCAGCAGGGCACTGAAATCGCCAGCGGTGGTAACACCGTGGTCATTGCCGGGCGTGATGTGAACAGCCAGGCGGCGCAGGTGACTGCCCAGGGAGATATTGGCGTACAGGCTGTCAACGATATCAACCTGGGGACTGCAACCGAAAGTGATTATCACTACCAGGAAGAAACCAAAAAGAAAAAAGGTTTTCTCAGTAAAACAACCACCCATACGATTTCAGAGCAAAGTGCCACCCGTGAAACAGGCTCACTGTTAAGTGGCGATAATGTCAGTGTCAGCAGTGGGCATGATCTGCAGGTGCAGGGTTCTTCGGTGGTGGGCGATGGCGCAGTGTCACTGGCTGCCAGTAATAATGTTGATATCGCGGCAGCGACGAACACCGACACAAACTGGCAGTTTAAAGAGAAGAAGAAAAGCGGCCTGATGAGCTCTGGCGGAATCGGCTTTACGATTGGCAGCACGAAAACCAGACAGGACCTGAAAGAGAAGGGCACCACTCAGAGCCAGAGTACCAGCACCATCGGCAGCAACGGCGGCGATGTAACGATCACTGCCGGTAATCAACTCCATATTGCCGGTTCGGATGTGGTGGCCGGGCAGGACCTGGCCCTGAAGGGCGACAGTGTGGTTATTGACCCGGGACACGACAAACGTACCACTGACCAGACGTTTGAGCAGAAAAGCAGTGGGCTGACAGTGGCGCTTACGGGAGCTGTAATTGACGCTGTAAATAATGCCGTCAGCACAGCTAAGGCTGCCAGCAAACAAAGCGACTCCCGGCTTGCCGCACTTCAGGCGACGAAATCGGTACTTTCAGGTGTTCAGGCGGTTCAGGCTAATTCTGTAGCGAATGCCACCGGACAGCCGGATGCGGGAATACATGTCAGTGTGTCTCTCAGTACGCAGAAATCAAAATCCACGCAGCATCAGGAATCGGACACAGTCACCGGCTCAACCCTGAATGCCGGGAAAAATCTGTCTGTTGAAGCGACAGGCCGACAACAGCAGGGTAACAGTGGTGATATCGTCATAGCCGGCAGCCATGTGAAAGCAGCCGGAGACACCAGCCTGAAAGCTGAGCGGGATATCATTCTCACTGCAGCGGCAAATACCCAGAAGACAACGGGCAGCAACAGCAGCAGTGGTGGTGGTGTGGGTGTGAGCATTGGTGCCGGGCAGGGTGGCTTTGGTATCAGTGTGTTCGCAAGTGTCAATGCGGCGAAAGGGCATGAGAAAGGTGATGGCACTGACTGGTCAGAGACCACGCTGGACAGTGGTGGAAAAGTTTCTGTGTCCGGCGGCAGGGATACCACACTTACCGGGGCTCAGGTTAATGGTAATCAGGTCACAGTTGATACAGGCCGTAATCTGACCATTACCAGTCTGCAGGACAGCAACAACTATGACTCCAAACAAAGCAGTGTCAGTGCCGGAGGGAGTTTTACCTTTGGTTCAATGAGCGGTTCTGGCTATATCAACTTCAGCCAGGACAAAATGCACAGCATTTACGACAGTGTGGCCGAGCAGAGCGGTATTTTCGCGGGAGACGGGGGCTTTAGTGTTACCACCGGGAACCATACACAGCTGAATGGTGGTGCAATAGCCAGCACGGCTGCGGCGGCAGATAATCACCTGAATACCGGCACTCTGGGATTCAGCGATATAGTCAATAAGGCAGATTATAACGTTTCACATACCGGTGGCGGGTTCAGCTCGTCCGGCAGTATCGGTGGTCAGTTTGCCGGTAACATGGCAACCACACTGTTATCCGGCATGAGCAGTTCAGGGCACGCAGAAGGCACCACGCAGGCTGTTGTCAGTCAGGGAACAATTACCATTCGGGACAGGTCAGGTCAGCAGCAGGACCTGAGTGGTCTGCAACGTGATGTGACAAAAGCTAACGATGCCATCAGTCCGATATTTGACAAGGAGAAAGAGCAGAACCGCCTGCAGGCTGTGCAAATGATTGGCGAAATCGGCTCTCAGGTTGGTGATATAGCCAGAACAGAAGGGCAGCTTCGTGCCATAGAGGCGGGTAAGGCCGAACTGGCCAAAAATGGAACTAAAGAGCCGGAGGCAGGAGCAAGTCAGGATGAATGGAATAGATACAATAAGTCAGTTGAAAATACAGAAAGTTA
>NZ_LYRP01000044.1 GCF_001655675.1 Mangrovibacter phragmitis
TACTGGTTTTTGGCATCGTAAACAGCACGGGGTTCGTTGGCCAGTACCGTGCGCCAGCGGCCAGGCCCATTGTGCTCTGCTCCCACATTCACCGGGTCACCCGGCTCTGGCCGGCAGGCCATTTCCACCTCTGCTGACCACTGCGGGCGCCTGCTGGTCTGCGTGCCTATATACCTCGACACGCTTTCCACCAGTGACAACGGCAACAGCAGCAGGGTGGGCAGCCATTCCAGCCGGGATTCCACCTGCAGCAGCATCTGTAAACCTGTGATGTACCCTTCCCTGCCATGCTCCACCGGCGGGCAGTACAGCACTGTGGCAGCCAGCTCCGCCACACAGTCCTCTTCCATATAACAGCGGATAAACTCCCAGTAGCGGGAGAGCTCATCCCGGGTGCCCACATGGCCAAAACTGAAGGTGTTCAGCACGGTGTCGTTATCTTCCGCCAGAATGTGCCCGACAATGCATTCATTTAACCGTTGCCGGTTGGTGGTGAAATAAATCTTATTCCAGGGAACGGTGATTATCTCGCCACTGACCTGAAAGATATGGACCTGCCGGGTTTTACGGTTAAAACGAACCGGGTAATGGGTATAACGGAACCATTCTTTTAACAGAAT
>NZ_LYRP01000045.1 GCF_001655675.1 Mangrovibacter phragmitis
ATCTGGATTGAGAAGCTGGAAGATAACCCCGGTCAGTACATTCCGGCAGCGCTGCGCGGCGAAAATGAAGGCGAAGTGGTGAAAGTGGACCTGAACCGCCCGATGAGCGAAATCCTGCAACAGCTGTCGCAGTTCCCGGTGTCCACCCGGCTTTCCCTGAACGGCACCATTATTGTCGGGCGCGACATTGCCCATGCCAGACTGAAAGAGTTGCTGGACAGCGGTGAAGAACTGCCACAGTACATTAAGGACCACCCGATTTATTACGCCGGCCCGGCCAAAACACCGGAAGGGTATGCCTCCGGCTCTCTGGGCCCAACCACAGCCGGGCGCATGGACTCCTATGTGGATTTACTGCAGTCCCACGGTGGCAGCATGATTATGCTGGCGAAAGGCAACCGCAGCCAGCAGGTGACGGATGCCTGTAAGAAACACGGTGGCTTCTACCTGGGCAGCATTGGTGGCCCGGCGGCGGTGCTGGCGCAACAGAGTATCAAGAGCCTGGAGTGTGTGGCTTACCCGGAACTGGGTATGGAAGCTATCTGGAAAATCGAGGTGGAAGATTTCCCGGCGTTTATCCTGGTGGACGACAAAGGTAACGATTTCTT
>NZ_LYRP01000046.1 GCF_001655675.1 Mangrovibacter phragmitis
GGCTCCCACTGCTTGTACGTACACGGTTTCAGGTTCTTTTTCACTCCCCTCGCCGGGGTTCTTTTCGCCTTTCCCTCACGGTACTGGTTCACTATCGGTCAGTCAGGAGTATTTAGCCTTGGAGGATGGTCCCCCCATATTCAGACAGGATACCACGTGTCCCGCCCTACTCATCGAGCTCACAACGGGTGCGCTTTCGTGTACGGGGCTTTCACCCTGTATCGCCGGCCATTCCGGACCGTTCCACTAACACACCTGCTGATTCAGACTCTGGGCTCTTCCCCGTTCGCTCGCCGCTACTTGGGGAATCTCGGTTGATTTCTTTTCCTCGGGGTACTTAGATGTTTCAGTTCTCCCGGTTCGCCTCATTAACCTATGGATTCAGTTAATGATAGTGTGACGAGTCACACTGGGTTTCCCCATTCGGACATCGCCGGTTATAACGGTTCATATCACCTCACCGGCGCTTTTCGCAGATTAGCACGTCCTTCATCGCCTCTGACTGCCAGGGCATCCACCGTGTACGCTTAGTCGCTTAACCTCACAACCCGAAGATGTCTTCGTGCTGTAAGTTTTGAGAGACTCACGAACAACTTGCGTTGTTC
>NZ_LYRP01000047.1 GCF_001655675.1 Mangrovibacter phragmitis
AAACCAGCGTTTACCGTCTTTGTCTGTGAAGGGGTGGCATTTGTCCTGCAGCAGGATTTTGTGACTGTCTTTCTTCACCTGCCCTCTGGTCCGGGTGAAGCTGTCGCCGGAACGGCTATAAATGAAGCTTTCCGGGTGGATATGAATGTATTTCGGGCCGCTCTGCACCTGTGCCCTGTTGCTCAGAAAATCGCTCATCCGGCTGTCCGTACTCAGCACTTCAACATGGACGAACGCGCTTTTCTCCACACCGTTCATACCGTCAGGGGCAATGTCTTCCGCCAGGTAACCCACCGCATAACCTGCGGCAACCTCAACCCGGGTTGCCGGTTTAACAACGGTATCAAATGTGCCCTGTGCTACAGCCTGCTGCATCCAGGCCGGCAGGTATGCCCTCTGTTTACCCACGAGGGTCATATATTGCGGGTCGAGCGACACCCAGAACGCCCCGCCGGTCATTTCGGATTTGCTGTTCAGCATCCGGGCAAGCCCGAACGCCTGCTTCTGTCCCTTCAGGTCGAAAGTGAGCTCACGCAGCACAATGACGCTGTCGCCGGTTTTCAGTTTACTCTTCGCAACCGGTGCCTTATCGCCGTCTTTTTCTTTGCCGGTATATTCACGCTGACTCAGCTCGTCCCCCTTCGCAGTAACCTGATACAGCTTGTGTTCTGGAAAGGCAGACAGCGGAGCAAGCCCGATATACAGCGAGTAAAAAACGAGGCTGTTGTCCTTCTTTTCGGGATCCGGGGTACAGGTGGATTTGACCAGCACAAACGTACTGGAATACTGCAGCGGGTTATTGATGTATTTACCGGTGAGGTAGTCCTGATTAATACGCCAGGCCACCACTTCACCGCCCGCCATAAACTGAAGCGGCACCGCGGAGTCTGCAGTCTCCCTTGCCAGCACGGAGCCGGGGGCGCTCTTACTGGTGATGTGGACCCCACCGTGCCACATATTGTTAGTTCCGGCCAGCCAGGAGCCGTGTGGCTCCTGACAGAGTGGCTGCATCATGTCATCCAGGGTGGCGTATTGTTCACCATTCGCTTTTCGGGCAGGAAAGCAGATTTTCATTTCGGTTATCCTTAACGTGAAGGGATATTACGTGTTTTGGGCGGCGTCACGCTGGCGTTCGTCTGGCTGAACTGAGGCGCCGCGGTGTCCATACTGCCGCCCGCCATTGATGAACGATAATGCGCAGATTTGACCTGGTAATCACCCGGGGTTTCTTCCACAATGCCGCCGTTGTCCAGAGTGATACTGGAGCCGCCGCCGTTAAGTCGCAGTTTAGGCGCACTGATCAGCAGCTCATCCTTGTTACTGCGGATGGTAAACAGCAGCTCCGATGTCATCTCCATTGAGCTCGCCCCTGCGCGGACCTCAACATCTCCCTGAGATGCAATCAGCTTCGCCCCGGACTGATGAGCAAACAGCCCGACAGACTCACTGGCAGCCAGCGTGATGTTCTTCATTGCTCCCATATCCAGATGCTGGCCCGTATTCAGTATGGTGTTCTGCTTGCTGGTCATCTGAAGGTGCTCCCCTGACGTGAACGCAACACCCTGCGGTGAACTGCACAGCAGGACGGCGGACTGAAGGTTTCTCAGGCGGTTTTCCAGCAGTCTGTTCTGGCTTTCAAGGTCACAGGTGAGTGCCTGAGCTTGCTGCGCGAGCAGATTGAGCCGCTTCATTTCGGCCGCTGACTGATTCAGGCGCTCAATAGCCGGTGCCATGTCCAGCATTTTGCCCTGCGCCGCTGGCTGCGCATCCGCTGTCAGGAACATTCCCCGCCCGGCACGCAGCGCACCGTACTCATCGGTACGCAGTTCAAACCCGGTACCGCGGGGCTCACGCGCACTGTCCACAATGTGGCCGCCGTTGAGTTGCGTCTTGCCAAACGGCGTCGCGAGTTTGAAATGCTCTTCCTGACGCTTGTCTTCCAGGCGAAATTTATTGTCCCCTGCCGTACGCCAGATATTACGTGTGTGGTTGTCACGCGTGACGTGGTCAGGGTGTTCAGAATCGTGTTGAGCGTAGGCAATGTACGGGCGGTCAGGGTCTCCGGCGTCAAACATCACCGACACTTCGGTACCATCAAGCAAGGGAGCATGGAATCCGTAATTATCCCCGGCGTATGGTTTTGCCAGACGCAGCCAGAGGTAGGCATACCCCTGTTCGGTGCTGTTACGGTCAAAATCGAGCCGGACGCGATAGCGCCCCTGGTTGTCGAGATAAGCATAAGTGTCATGCTTCTCATCGCTTTCCACCCGGGCTGGCAGGGAGCCGGCCATCACCGGGCGATTCAGCAGCGCAGGGCGGTAGCAGACCGTTTCACTGTACGGAATGCCCGTAAAGTGCAACTGGAAGCCCTTATCGCGCGCCCCGGAAGTGTGAACGCCGGTGATGACGATGCCGCCCTTGAGCGAATCGGGCAGCCCACAGCCCTGTGGTTCCAGTACCTCGCCTGGGACAAGGACCGGGCTACTCGCACGTCCCGTAACTGTCAGTTGGGTATTGAGGTAGCGTTCATGGCGCAGGCGGGCAAACCAGGCCCCGCTTTCGGGGGTTTCCGTATCCCCTTCATTCAGGAATGGCTCCGCATAGTGATACACCTCCCCGGTAGTGACCGCGCCCTCCAGGCGGATGGTCACTGAACTGTCCTGCGGGGTCAGCGCAGCGCGGTAGTTATAGTCGCGAGTGACCACGCCGCCGGTGACCACATGGTCTTTTGGCTGGATGTTCCAGACGCTTTCCTGACCGTTATCACTGGTACGTGACGGCGGAATAATGGGCAGCTTCACACCAAACTGATACTGCATCTGGCTGTCCTGGAAAATCACCACATCCTGCTCTATGCGATCGTCCATCTCAAAGCGCCAGAAGATACCGACTTCAGCCAGCAGGCGTTGAACAAAGGCCAGGTCCGTTTCACGCCACTGGGTAATGAGCTCGCGGGCCGGGTAGTTCTGCGACAGGCGGAATTCAAAATCTGTCCCTTCCAGCCCGTGAGAACGCAGAACTTGCTCCACGACTTCCGGCACTGACTGGTTCAGATACACCGCACAGCGTTCGGTGTGCCGCATCAGGGCAATACGCGGCACAAGCCGCAGGGCGTAGAGGGTTTCATCTCCCGACACGGAGATACGGCGGAAATCATCCACCACCCCATACACTGTGCGCACCGGTATTGCTGGCGTACCGTTATAAAGCGGCGTCTGGAAGGTAAAAGAGGCCGGTTTGAGCATCAGCTCACTGCCAGCAATATTCGCGGCACAGGTGACGGTAACGTCATAGCGCCAGGGCTGACTCAGGGTTTCACTGGCACGAAAGCGCAGGACGTCGAGGAAATGCGGGCACTCATGGACATCCACGCGGTAGCGGGATAGCCCCAGAGCTTCGTCTATTTTCTTCTGAGCCAGACTGGTCGGGTTCTCCATCATCACGCCTCTCCTGCGGTGTCCATGTTATCAAATTCCAGCCCTGTCTCCTCTTTGTCATTACAGGCAGGCGTCAGGGTGTGTCGTTTTTGTTTCGCAGCCATGTGAATCAGCTGTTGCTGGCTCAGCACTGGCAGAATTTTCGCATGAGCGCGGGCCTGACACGGAGAGGCGCTCCTTTCCATCACGCGGGCGCAAAAAGGACTAAGGCGTCGAAGCAGGATTGTCGGGTTTTCCATGTTTGCTTGCTCACTGTTGAGGACCGTTCAGGCACGCTACCGCCCCTGGCCGTTACCGAGGCCCATAAGGTCTGTTTCCGGAATGTGATGTTTTTGCTGAACGCCCGCACAGGCATACACTCAGCAAAAGCAAAAAAGCGGACAGAGAAGCTCTGCCCGCGAGTGGCTTACGCCGTAGCGCGTTCGTTCCAGGAATCTGAATGGATGATGTTGCCGTCTTTGTAGGTCCAGGTGATTTTTTCGTAACGCTGCTCTTTCTGCTCAATGTGGTTATGCTTCTGTGCCACCACTTCGATGCTGCCTTCACGATCCTGAACGCCCTCCGCACCTTTGATATCCGCGCCGCCATCATCTTTCAGCCAAAGATAAACTGGTATTGCCATGGAATTACTCGCCATTGTGTTGTGATACGCCATCATCCTGCGATGGCACCTGGGTGTGGCCCGGTATCTGGCAGGCGTTGGCCTGCGGTACCAGACTGATTTCGACACGGCGGTTGAGCGCACGGCCCTCCGGGGTGTTATTGGTGGCGATCGGACGGCTTGCACCATAGCCCTGCACCGCAAAACAGCTTTCCGGCATGTCACCGGTGTCCCGCATCCAGTCGCGTACCGCTTCAGCACGTTTCTGTGACAGCGTCTGGTTCAGTTGCACATTGCCAGTGTTATCCGTGTGACCTGCTACCACAATCAGCCAGCCCGGCTTCGCCTTAACGCCGACCAGAGAGTTCACCAGCATTTTGGTCGAACCGGTTTTCAGCACCGCTTTCCCGGAGTCGAACAGCGACATACTGTCGAGACGAATAATTTTCGGTACCGGCTTTGGCTTCGGTTTTGGCGATGGCGGCGGAGGCACCCAGGTATCAATGGCCTGCTGCACCGCCAGCCACAGGCGGTTGCCCGGATACAGCCCTAGCCCATAACGGTGTGGTTCTCCCTGACGCTGCCAGCGCTCCAGCAACAGTGCATCCTGCTGCAAGGCATGCAAGGCCTGCGCTTTCGGGGCATAGTTGTCCATCGGGATAGCCTGCCAGCGCTGAAGATCGGCACTGATCTTGCGGATAAGCGACTGGTTATGCCGCACGGACAGGGCAATAGCACCAAGGGCGCATAACAACAGAACCATCACCACCTGACGCCCAGTTTTTCCACCCGGCAACGGAGTGGTCCAGGGGGCCAACAGTGGGAGTACCGCATCAGCAAAATGCCAGCACGGTTCATATGCAGTGACATGGCCTGCAATGGCAATGCGGGTCTGGCGAAACAATAGCTGTGGCCACAGCGCGGCTACCGACGTGGATACCGACCCGAGACGCAGGGTAATAGCAAACGGTCGCACGGCCGGACACAGCCTGTCCGCTTTGCCCAGTTCATCCAGCATCACGGAGTGAAGCAGCGATGTCGCCTGTGTCAAATACGGCTGAATAAAGGCCGTCTGCGAGGACTGCTGCCACTCGCTGAGAGTGACGGCAGGTTCACCTTCCGGACACACCAGGGCAGTATTGCCCCACACCACTATCCAGGGAGTTTCCGGCCCGCTGAATTCGGTATTCAAAACCACTGGCACACTATAGCCAGTCAGTTCCCGTAACTGCTTCATCTGCAGGCGCAGCGCTTTCAGGGAGGCACGCAACAACGCCTCATCCTCATGCTGGACCGGCAGACAGCGATACATCACGGCGAGCTGTCCTGCCATCTTCGGAGTACGGGCCAGCAGACGCTCTGCAAAAGGCATGAGTCCGGTCAGTTCCGTTATCCGGAGATACCAGCCCTGCGCTGTGCCCCGGCTCGGGCCTGCCGCAAACATGCCATCATTCACATCCCCACAAACCAGCACCACTGGTCCGGTATGGCTTTCAGGCGGAAAGTGAGCGCCTTCATCGGTCTGCTGTGCAGGCCATTTTTGACGGTAACGCCGACGGATAAGAACAGCGGAAACCAGCATAACGAGCAGCGTCAGAACCGATTTACCTGCGACTGACCATGCGAGAAACCCCCAGGCCAGCCACAACACAGCGACAAGGCACAGCAATACTGGCAGCACAGCCCGGAATAATGTTCGTCCACGCATCAAGGGTGCTCCGGTAGTTGCTGGTGTATCAGGTCCTGCAGCCACAGATGACCGCCCAGCCATACAGCACCAGTCAGGACCACCGCCAGTACAATCCAGAACCAGACAGAACGCAGCAGGTTGTAACGGCGTCGTCCGGTCTTCTGCACCACCAAAGATGTGCCGGTTTCAAGCGGCTGCACGCGCTTATTCAGAACCGCAATCACTTCTTCTCGCTGCGCCTGTCCAACATCAGAGAGGCCAAATTGCCCCTGAAACCCCAGTGCAAGAACCCGCTGATAGCAAGTCAGCACCGCAGGAACCGGTGCAGGGTGACTCAGCACTTCTGAAATCCGGTCATACAAGGCTTCACCAGCGCGTAGTGATCCAAAGTAACGGGCCTGCAGTGGCGCGGAACGCCATGCCTTGATACCTTCGTCCACGTTGGTCTTCTGCTGAGCCTCAGTTTGACTCTCAGCGTATGGCAAACCGGCTTTTGCCTCACCAGGCACCGGTTTACGGTTCATCACGGCTTCATCCAGCAAGGCACACTGCGCGTAGGAAATATGCGTGATGCTCTCGCTGTCGTAACCAGCACTTTCGAGCATCTCGCGTACGCTTTCCACCTGGGCACAGCAGTTTTTATAGAGCACCTTGCCATCCGGAGCTGTACCGCCATGACGCAACTGCGCCACGGTAAGCCATGTGTCCGCCATCAGGCTGTCGATATCGATATCCTTTCTCATGAGCGCAGTACCGCAAACAGTTCAAGTTCAAGTTCCCCCAGCAAAGACGGTACATAAAACAGGCATACCCCCTGCTCCAGCATTTCATGCGCCGCACGGCTCTCCATATCCAGAACGAAGTATTGATTTTCAAGGCGTATCGGTAGTGCAGCCGGAACCCGGCTAAGAGGAATAAGACCAATACCCTCCATTGCTACACCGCTAATCTGCCCCACATCATCCGGGGTGCCAGCCATGGCCATTTCGGCGAATTTATCAGCCACCTGCCAGGCTGGCAGATTTGAACGGACGGAGAGGTAGAAATCGGCTTCTTCGCGCAAACGAATATCGTGCAACACTGCTTTCCAGGTCTGCTCATCCTGCCGGGTCATATTCACAGCAATAACACGTGAAGGCAGGCTGGCTTCCAGCAGTTCACTGATAAGATCAAATAGCGGCGGGAAGGTGTTTTCTGGGAAGTGATGATCGTATCCCGGGATTGCATCCAGATCGCGGTCCAGTGAAAACGTCAGCATACTGCCTGCCAGTCTCGCCAGCTCTGCCCATACCTGTTCAGGATGGCGGGCCGGGAAGCGTTCGAACTCAGTCAACACACGGGCGTGACTATTTAATGCATTCAGTAACCAGAACAACGAGACATCGGCAACCGCAAAGTCCGCCATGCGGTCATTACTTTCGCGACGCATGGACATAAGGCGCTGGCGGCGAGAGCGCAACTGGCGGTTCAGCAACACCAGACGCTCGTGTAACAGTTTGCTTGCGGAGAACATTGCCATCGGAGGAACAAACTCTGGATCCTGACGCCAGCCACCCTGCCCATCACGCAACAGGCGAGCTATAGCACAGGTTTGCCATGCATCATTACTTTCACTATCAAAGCGGAACATAATGTTGAAACGAGCCACGGCGATTGGCTCTTCTTCCTGACCGAACGCATCCTGGACAGTAACCCACTCTTCGCGATAGCGTAACGGGCGTTCAACTGGTACTGATTCTGCCTGAACATTGACGATGCCGGGTTGCATCACTGGTAACGCAACCAGCACTATCACACTGTCCGCACGAGCAGGATCAGGTAGCACCACTTCCCGCGGCTCTGGCGGTAACTCACTGTTTTGTGTGTCAATCAGCGTGCCATCAGGTAGCCACAAACGTAGAGTCTGTACCTGCACACGGCCAGATGCGAGAAGCGCATCATTTAGCTCTGCGCGTTCAACTCCCCACGGAAAGGGGCTGGACAACAGGGACAACCCAGCCCGAGAAAAAGATTCCCATTCAGCCTGCTGCTGAAACTGTTGCGGGGATAGTAATACGCCTTCGCTCCATAATGGACGGTAAATTTTCATCCCTGAGACCACTCCTGGCTTTGGCTTTTCGCGCCCATAAAATCAGTGAAAAATTCACATCCTTGTCTTTTGCCTGAAAATACTGAGCGACATAACGTCTCCTTTGCGCTCCCGTTAAATTTCAGGCAAACAAGTGTCAGTAATACTTCGTCCTGAAAGCTATCAGACATCTAATCATCCCTCTGAATATTGCTTAGTACACTTTTCGCACTACAGCCATCGCGGACGATAATAGTATAACAATCCAGTTTAGATCAAATTTTCAGATCTTAATTTCTTAATTAGAATATTCTTAAGAATTTAATACTGCATTACAATCATTAATAATACTAAAGTGTTAGAACAACACGCCACCCAGAGTTCAGAAAGCAAACATTTATGTTGAAGAGGTTGAAATCTGCAGGATGTTATTAGAAAAAGTAATTTAATTTGATTAAAATCAAGGCGTAAAAAAATCAAATAACTATTAACAATCAATAAAGTAGATAAGGAACCACAGGAGAGATAAAGAAGGATGGGGAGAGCAGTAGCACTATTAAATGCTTCAAGATATTCCAGCGGGATCAGCTATCACTTTCCCTCCCCTGGCATACCAAACAAGCAGTAATAAATATTATTTATTAATAGGTTATAGCCCAACTGTAAGTATTACGGGCGCTATACGCTTTTCTTAGACGGAAGTCAGTGACAGTGTATGTAATGTCTTTTGTGTCAATTGACAGGAGGAATAAGCCAGTTACCCAGGCAGCAACAGCATTGCCACCCCGAAACAAAACATGACAGGGATAATTTTTCTCATCAATTACAATTTCATTATTTTGACTTTTATAAGTTACAGCTTATTTTATTACCGATATTTATTAGCTGGTGCTAACCCAATAAACCACATTCACTAATGCCGCCAGCCACAATCAAGCCAGTGACACTATTGCCCGGTAGAATACGCCAACGTTGAGCTATATCACGCACCTCACCGGAACGTTCACCCCAGATACACGCAATACCAGCGTCAAATGCCAGCAAATTTTCATTAGCCGGTCATGTGCCTGGAATAAAATACCCCTTTCACTATTCTGGACTTGTAATCTTATGCTCATGAATCACCGTAGACTTTTGGTATATGGGTACAGTGTTTATGTCTGGGCAGGATTGCTGGTCAGTGCTGCTGCCGTGGCTCAGGACAGACGACAGGTTGCTGAGCCAACCTTGCCCAGGAATGTCTGCACCACGTTGGAACCTGCTTCTGATTCATCTTCCCGCAACGATACCCTCCGTATACAGGACGCTATCAATCGATGCCCTGCAGGAGCTGCGGTACACCTGGCCAGCGGCCGCTTTATCAGCGGCCCGCTAACCTTCAAATCTGGAGTCACACTCTGGGTTGACCGCGATGCGGTACTGGCTGCCAGCACCGATCCACGGGTTTACGACAAAGACGGGCATTGCGGCAGCATTGACGACAAGGGAAACGGCTGCAGACCTTTTATATTGTTTCGGGGCACACAAGGCGGTGGCATCGTTGGTGAGGGTGTGATCGATGGGCAAGGAGGTGAGACTATGGTCGGGCATAAAGAGACCTGGTGGCAGTTGGCTCGTCGCGCGCAAACTGAAGGCGGCAGACAGAACGTGCCACGTCTGATCGAGGTCGATAACTCGCGCGACATCACCTTCTACCAAATCACGCTGCACAATTCACCAAATTTCCATGTGGCCCTGAAAGGTGTCGAGGGTGCAACCTTTTGGGGGATACGCATTGATACGCCAGCTGATGCACGCAATACTGACGGCATCGATCCGGGTGCCTCACAGGATGTGACCATAACTCACAGCTTCATCCGCACCGGTGATGACAACGTGGCTATCAAGGCCGGTAGCGGCACTACCTCCCACATATCACTGATCGACAACCACTTTTATTGGGGACATGGACTGTCCATCGGCAGCGAGACGGTTGGCGGTGTCAGCGACATACTGGTACAGAACCTGACGCTGGATGGCACCACCTCGGGCCTGCGCATCAAAAGTGATGTCAGCCGCGGCGGGCTGGTTCGTAATGTACGTTACGAACACATTTGCCTGCGCGACAACCGCCGCCCACTGGATTTCGATACTCACTACACTCCCAACGCACGGGGCAACCAGATCCCGGTCTATCGCAATATCATACTTCGCGATGTCGTCGGCACATCGGGTAACCTGGTACTGCGTGGCTTTGACGCAGCCCATCCTCTGGGCATCATGCTGGATGGAGTTCGCTTCAACATGGACGCACACTGGCAGGTTGAATTCGCGCAGATACAAACCGGACCAGAAGGAACCCGTCCAGCGCTACCCGGAAAGCCTCTGGGTACAAATGTCTACGTTGGTTGCAGCCAACGCTGGGTGCCTTTTCCGGCCAAAAATAAAGAGCAGACTTTCCCGGCAATTCCCATAAAACGGTAAGCTGGTCACGGGGTTGTAGAGCAGGCCGCCTGTATCCGTTGCCAGAGTCTGGCTGAACGAAGAATCTGAAGTGAGAGACCAGGTAACAGTGAGTATGGGGCTGGCAAGTTCTGGAAAACGGGAAGAATACGAGTGAGAGTATTGCTGTGGCTGATGCCGCGCTTTACTGTGCAAAACAGCCATGGCGTATTGAATCCGGGAAGAAGGTACTGGGTGGTTGCATATTTTTGCCGCCACCCAAACGGGTTTACATAACAGAGAACGGATATTCGACAAACACGCGAATTTCATTACCGCCAATGTTGTAATCCGCCGCATCAGAAGAGACGCGCAATACGGAATAGCGCAGTTTCAGTTTCAGGTTTTTAGCAATGCCATTTGGCACTTTGTACTGCACCTGATTGAAGAACTCATGTTCGTGACCATTACTGCTGGCAGAGGTTTTAATGTTGTCACCACGCACATAAGCCACATCGTAACTCAGCCCCGGAGCACCGAGCCCGCTCAGGTCAACCGAATAAGCCACTTGCCAGGAGCGCTCGTCCTCACCATTGAAATCAGACCAGTAAGAGTTAGCCAGCCAAATCGTGTTGCCGCCATCGCCGATACCGCCATTTTTACGATAACCGCCATAATGGTAACCCGTGCTGCCACTGCTCTGTTGCCAGGCGATTTTGAAGGTATGGATATCCCACAACACATAGCTTGCTGCCAGGCTCCAAATCGTATTACTGCGCCCAGTATTCAGGCTGTCGGCATAAGACTGGTCAAGGCGAGAATTATAGCCGTTGAAGTCCAGAATTAATTTCTGGTCATTGGTCAGCGGTTGGGTGAACGTCATGCCAAGATATTGCTTGTTTTGCACATCCTGCACAGATGACGCATAAAAAGCGGCATTAAACTGGTTATTAAAGGCATAACGCGCGCCAGCAAAAGCCAGGCTGTTTAACCCACTGTCATGGCTGTCGTCGCTTTTTTGCTGTTCTGCTGTGAAATAGCCTGCACTGATATCCAGCCCCCGTAGTTCCTGCGAATCCAGCATGAAGCCCGTAAAAGATTCATACAGCAAACGGGATTCGTCGGCAGTAACAATGGGCAATGCCGGGCGCTGATTACCGTAGCTCAACACAGTATTGGAAAAGCGCATTTTGGCACGCGCGCCAAATTTGGCTAAGTCAGACTTCGCTTTGCCATCCTGATCCTGAGCAAAGAAGTCGATTCCGCCCGCACCGCTACGCCCGCGCCCACCGTCAAGGCGTACTGCATACTGAGCAATACCGTCCACACCAAAGCCAACCGGCCCTTGAGTAAACCCGGAATTATATGTCGCAATAATGGCCTGACCCCATTCATCCCGGTCGCGAACACCAACGTCTTTATAATCACGCTTGATATAGGCATTTTTCAGCAATACATCCAGGTTGCTATCTTCCAGAAAGCCGTTACTGGTCTGTTGCCCTGAGTCGGCCGCAGCCGCATTTGCCGACAAGACCAGCAAGGCGGCGAAAGGCAGTGATTTTTTCACGTTGTGTTTACCTGTGTTGTCTGTTTGTATAATTGCTTATTTGAATGAAAAACATACACCTCAATGTAACTACAGGTTACACAGGCATACAATTTGTCATTTTTACCAGGCAAACAAACGAAAAGTATTATCAATTGGTGCGATGGTTAGCAGACTGTGTGCTCAATAGTAAGGAAAACAGCAGCTTTGTATAAAAAACAGCCAAAAATTGCTATTTTTCATTTTTTCCTGAATGGCACTGGCAGTAACACCTTTTAAACTAACAATAAACCGGTCGAACAGCGCTTTCGTTCGCCGCGCGATCACTGACAAAATCCGCTTTACCATGGCGGTTACACTATAAGTAATTTCGGCAAGGGTATGCAAAGCAAGAACCCGGAGGAACTTTCCCGGGCAACAGCACAAAGAACACCACGGCCAGGCTGACCATAACTATTTACATTTACAATAAGTCGTTAGTCATTCTCATAAGAATTATAAATAACTTAAAGAAAACTTCCGAAATACTCATTACCGACACCAAATACCCCATTAACTAATTGACAAAAAAATCACGTATATCTATTTTTGTCGCCGTTGAGAAAAGTAATTTCAACAATGGATGAATATTTATCAACTAATATGGATTTATAAAATGAAAAAAACTGCAAAAGTATTTGCTTTACTGGCCGTTATTTCTACCTTAACTGCATGCAGCGGCACTATTCAGAACAAAGAGAAAGACTGCAGCTATGATTACCTGCTGCACCCGGCGGTTTCCATCTCTAAAATTATTGGTGGTTGTGGCGACACAGCAAAATAACCCACTTTGTCTGAAAATAATTATTCCGGCCAACATAATCATATGGCCGGAATAATTATAACTGTACAGCAAAAACTCTTGCTGTAGCTGGTTAATCAACAAGAACCGTTAATAGCCTCTTGCTGAACCCGCCGGGCGGCGTACATCATTTGCCCCATATAAATATCCTTCACGTACTTTCCCTGATACCGCACTATCGTTCCCTGAACTGGCAGTACTGACACCCGCAGCGCCTGGCAGCCCAACCATAATCAACTCCGCCGCACCCCAGGGAGTTTGTTCCACCATTTTATACCCCATCCCTGCCAGGATTTTTAGTGTATCTGCCGAGACGCCACGTTGCTCATAATAAACCTCATCTGGCAACCACTGGTGATGGATACGTGGTGCATTCACCGCCTCCTGCGGCGCCATACCAAAATCAATAATGTTCAGAGCTGTTTCCAGAGTGATAGTAATAATGCGTGAACCACCAGGTGACCCAAGCACCAGAAAAATTTTCCCGTCTTTAGTGACCAGAGTTGGGCTCATTGAAGAGAGAGGCCGTTTGCCCGGTGCAATACTGTTTGCCGCCCCCTGAACCAGCCCATACATGTTTTTAGCTCCCACCTTAGTAGTGAAATCATCCATTTCATCATTCATAAAAAAGCCAGTACCCGGTGCCATCACCACCGCCCCAAAACGTCCATTAATGGTATAGGTGGTGGAGACGGCATTGCCTGCGCTATCCACAATGGAATAATGGGTAGTTTCCGGTTTTTCATGAGGTGCAACCCCAGGCTTTAAGGATGATGAAGGCGTGGCTTTATCTGCAGGAATGGTTGCCCGGATTTTTGCTGCGTAATCCTTACTGAGCAGTCTGTCCAGAGGGTTTTTAACAAACGCCGGGTCGCCAAGATAGGTATTCCTGTCAAGGTAGGCATGGCGCATTGCTTCTGTCAGAGTATGGATAGCCGCAGCGGAGTTGAACCCCATAGATTTCAAATCATACCCTTCCAGTATATTCAGCGTTTCACACAGCGTGACGCCCCCTGAGCTGGGCGGCGGTGCCGAAACGAAGCGGTAACCCCGGTATGTGCAGGTAACAGGCGCGGTTTCTGTCACCCGATAATTGGCAAAATCTGCGGCTGAGATAACCCCACCGCCTTTTTTCGCCGCGGCAGCCACTGCTTGTGGAATACGGCCTTTATAAAAAGCATCGGTCCCCTGTTTCGCTATTGCTTCCAAAGTCTTTGCCAGGTCACGCTGCACCAGCCTGTCCCCTGGTTGTAATGGAGAGCCATCCGGGCGCAGGAAAATACTGGCGATGTACGGGTCCTTTTTGAACCTCTCCACCGTTGTGTCGAGGACGTCCGTATCCGCCCGGGTGAGAATGTACCCTTCCCGGGCCAGCTTAATGGCCGGAGCCATAACCTGCTCACGCGTCAACTTACCGTACTTCTGGCGCGCCGTTTCCATGCCCAGCACAGTGCCGGGTACACCAGATGCCAGCCAGCCATAAAGGCTCGCCCCTTTGACCAGGTTACCATTTGCATCCTGGTACATCCTGACGCTGGCTCCAGCCGGTGCCATCTCGCGAAAATTAATGAAGGTATCTTTGCCGTCAGCGAGGTGGATTGTCATAAATCCACCGCCGCCAATATTTCCACAACAAGGGTTTACTACAGCTTCGGCGTAACCTACCGCAACCGCCGCATCAATGGCATTTCCCCCTTGCTTTAAAATTGCCAACCCGACTTTGGTCGCCAGGTCCTGAGATGTTACGACCATCCCATGTCGTGCTTCTGTTGCTGGCGCCGAAGCCGCATAAATCTGGCTACTGACCAATAACGCTGCGATGGAAAGCGCCCCTTGCCATTTTCTTATTAGCATTGTTACTCCTTGCCTGTTATGTAAAAAAAGCCTGCAACTTTGCAGGAAGGGTAATCCATTCGTGCAAGAGGCAGGCCAATTTAACTATAGGCAAATCCAGGCTGAGTGCTTATTTAATTATTTATAAAACAGCCAGATATATTCTCAACAGCAAACATTTTAACCATATATTTTTTATGCCTTTATAAACAGATAAAAACTATGCACACCGTCGGTGCAAGCTATTTCCCCAGACGGGATAGCATTTCCGGGCGCATAAATTTATGAATGACCAGCATAAACAGCACCGAAGGCAGTAACAGAATTAACGCGGTTATCGACGATATCTGGTAATTACCAGACATGCTGGCGGTATAAAGCATAATCGGCAATGTCGAAATATCCGGCGCACCAACAAAAAAAGTGCCAGTAAATTCATCCATTGATTCCAGAAAAACAAAGATACTCGCGGCGATTATCCCGGGTGCTGCCTGAGGCAAAATAATGGTGAAGAAAGTGTATACCGGCCCGGCTCCCAGGTTACGGGCAGCTCTGGCCTGCAATGGGTCTGTGGCTGAAAACGCAGCAACACTTATCCAGACGGAATACATTAACCCATGCACACTGTGTACCAGAACCACCCCCAGTACCGTACCATTAAGCCCCCACAGGTAAAACAGGCGGGCAACGTTCATATACACAGTCAGGTTTGGGAATGCCTGTGGGACAAGAAACAGCAACATGAACACCAGGCGTAACGGCATAGTACGTTGAGCCAGGGCATAACCCGCAGGCACAGAGACAACCAGGCAAACCAACACGCTCAGTAGCGCAATTCCGAGGCTGGTAAATAATGAACCAGAAACATCACTATAAGGGCTGAATACCTGAAACCAGTATTTTAAACCCCACTGGCTGGGCAGTGCATGAGGGAAAAACCAGCTTTCCGCCACACTCCAGATAAGTAAATTAACAACCGGTCCAAGCAGAACTAACACCAGAAAAATAACCAGCAGTGTTTGCCAAAACCGCCCACTATACATCTGCAAAATACGCCGAGGTAATTTGACTGATACCGGAACAGGTAACATTGCCGATGCCATTACTGGCCCCCTTTTTCTTTCAGGCTGTAGCGTAAATAAAACCAGGACAACACAGCACAGATTCCCCAGGAAACAATACCCAATGCACTGGCAACCGGGTAATCACCATAAGAGTTCACACGAAAAGCCATATCAACTGTCAACATGCCGGGGGAACCGGTGCCAATCATTAAAGGGACAGAAAGCACAGACAACATCATCACCGTGGACAACACCAATGCCACACCCAGGGTGGGCAGAACTTGCGGCAGAATAATAGTAAATAAAATGCGTATTCTGGACGCGCCCAAATTCCGTGCTGCCTGAATTTGCGCCGGATCTACCGCCGCCATCGCCCCGGCAACTAATAACGTGACAAAAGCAAATTGCTTCCAGACAAAGGTAATAATAATGCCTTTCCACCCTAAAAATGACACAGTTTCCAGTGGGTTAGCCAGGCCGGTCGCCACCAGCGCATTGTTCATTAATCCATTTTTTGCCAGGAACGTTCGCATCATTTGCGCCGTGACAATAAAGGGAATAAACAGCGGTAACCGGTACAATAAGCCCAGTAACCGGACTACTTTTTGCCAGGGAGATAACACAACTACTGCGGAAACTGTTACTGAAATCACTGCCAGTAACACCAGAGAAATCAGCACGATAACTACAGAAAAAACAATATCATGCGAATAGAGCGAAAAGACTTTACGCATTGGCTCAAGGCTGAATTCTGCCTGCTTACCGGTGAATGCGGTAACCAGAGAAGCCCCCATCGGCCAGATAAACAGCAGGCTTATCATTAGTGCGGCAGGTGCGACTAACAGATATAACTGAATGTTTTTATTTCTCATCCCAGGCTGTCCGACTACAGAATTAATGACAAAAATACGCCCGGGTGAGCAACCCGGGCTGAATAATTAATTTGCGACCTGGCTTTCATAACCTTCTTTGATGTCATCAAAATAAGGTGCTATAGGAAAACTTTTGCCGTATTCAGCCAGCGCCTGAGGTGTAATTTCAGCAAACAGCTTTTCCCAGGTAGCGGTATCCAGCTCTGGTTTTACATATTTCGCGTCAATCCCCGGATACCAGTTAAATTGCTTCACAATCCCCTGAGCCTGAACAGACGGGCTGGTTGCCAGGCTGATAAAATCTCGCGCCAGCTCAGGGTGTGCAGCTTTAGCAGGCAGGACATAATACATTGGTTGCCCGGGCATCCCTGGCGCTAACAGCGAAAGTTTAATTGACGGAGGCAATTTGCCCTGGTCTTTCCAGCTATAAAACATATCCACCCACACTGGGCCCATAGCTATCTCACCACGGCTCAGCATGTCGAGAGTACCTGCATTACCCGGTGTAAATGTCACATTCTGATTAAAGGCTTTAAGTTTCTGGAATGCTGGCACCCAGCTTTGCTCAATGGCTTTATCATAGGGACCAGCAGACAGACGCATGGCATCTGTACCGCCCCAGGCATAGATCCACCCCACCACAAAACTGACACCCGACATCCCGTTTTTGATACCGTTATACCCAAAGGCTTTCGGGTGTTTTTCTACCCACTGCACTAACTCGCTATAACTTTTTGGTGGTTTTTTTACCAGGTCACTATTCCAGGCGATGGCCGTCTGGCTCAAAAACATCGGCATGACATAGCCATCGACATTCACACCCAATGCATTTTTCGCATTCTGCGCACTGACCATTTTGCCTTCAGGAATAGAATCCCGGTAACGTGCCAGCAAGCCTTTTTCCACCAACTCACCACCTGCTTTCTGGTGCACCACGGCAACATCCATATCCCACTGTTTTACGCCACTCGCCTGCTGTGCCGATAGCTTCTCCATAATTTTATTCGAACCGGCATCTCCCGGCCCTGTTCCTATAACGTTCACTTTAACGCCAGGATGTGTTGCTTCGAATTTCGGTGCTAAAAACGTTTTCACGTAATCCACCATGTTCTGGTCACCGGCTGTTGCCACATTAAGCACTGTATCCCCCCAGGCTAAGGGTGTAAGCAGCCCGCAGGAAAGTGACGCCATTACTGCCAATTTTTTTATGGAAAACATAATTATCCCCAAAATATTAATGAACAATAAGCCGTTACATTGCACGAGCAAAAATGTGCAAGGATGGCGCTGGAATATGGAGTGTTACCGGGGTTTGCTGCGCCCAACAGTTGGGAGCATCAGCAAACAGCATTTGATTATTGACCCGCACACCATGGCGGTAGTTGTGGCCGAGAAAAGCCGACTGTTCGACAACCCCGTGCAGGCACAGCCCGGGACAGGTGTGGTCAGTATGTTCACTGGTAATGGTGACATCCGTGCTGCGAAAATAAATTTCGCTTTCCCAGCTTTCCGGCTGTGGCCTGACACAGTCAGGCAATTGATCTGATAACCAGACCAGCCGGTTATCTGCTCCCATAAAGTCGGCAACGAATGCCGTTGCCGGGTGTTGATACACGTTTTCAGGGGTATCGAGTTGCTCAATGGTCCCCTGGTTCATGACCGCGATCCGGTCTGCCATCACCAGCGCCTCTTCCTGGTCGTGGGTAACAATTAACGAGGTAAAACCCAGTTTTTCCTGCAATGTTTTTATTTCATGGCGTACGCTCAGGCGCACTTTTGCGTCCAGATTTGAAAGTGGTTCATCCAGCACTAATACATCAGGTTCAATAGCCAGAGCACGGGCCAGAGCCACTCGTTGCCGCTGACCACCAGATAATGCCGCCACATTTTTATCCGCCATCCCTTCCAGATTGACCATGGCGAGTAAATCCATTATTCGGCGCTGGCTTTCAGACTTGCCGACTTTACGCACCTTCAACCCAAAACCAATATTTTGCGCCACGGTTAAATGAGGCCATAACGCATAACTTTGAAAAACCATGGTGATATTACGTTGTTCAGCAGGCAGCAGTGTAATATTGCGCCCACCAACAGAAATCTCACCAGACAATGCAGGAATAAACCCACATAAGGTATTTAGCAAAGTGGTTTTCCCGCAGCCAGAAGGCCCCAACAATGCAAGCATTTCGCCTTTATTCACCGACAAATCAATGTCACGCAGAATAATCTGTCTCCCGTATCCGGAAGTTAACTGGCTGATTTGTAAATAGCTCATTGCCTTTTAACCTGAGTTCGGTTGTTTTTTTCCTGAATGAACACGTGTTCACTTGTCTGTAAAAAAAATGCAACCTTGGATCGACATGATGTGAACCTACTTTGTCGTGTATTTGTGACACTTTAATTAAGTCGGGAAGAAATTTAGCGAGGCAGAATGAGAATTGATGTTCTGGGTTGTGGCAGCGCATTTTCTTTACACCACACCACATCGGCTATTCGTATTATTGATAACCAGCAGGCACAATGGCTAATTGATTGTGGCCCTACCGTTCCGCGTGCGTTATGGAATCGGAAAGTGGATATCAATGCGATTGATGTGATTTTTTTCACGCATATTCACCCTGATCACTGCGCGGGCCTTGCGGTATTACTTAACCACTGGAAAAGTTTCGGGCGCGTGAAACCACTACAAATTTATTGCCAGTCTGAACAACAGACTGTGCTGGTTAACCAAATCGCGCTGGCAAACTGGCCACACACAGAGCTGACCTTTCCCATTGAAATCCTGAACAGCCAGCCGGAATGGAAGTGGCGTGGCTGGCAGATTCGCACAGCCTTCGCGCAGCATGAAATTCCAAGCCAGGCCATTCGCATTGAGGCCGATAACCATGTGCTGTTTTACAGTGGTGATGGCAGGCCAACAGACGCCACCCAGTCTCTGATGGCTGGCAGTACGCTGGCTTTTCAGGAATGCGCATCCTGGCAACCTCTGACTACAGATGCTTCCCATGGCGATTACCCTGCCTGCCTGGCATTATGTGAGAAGCTGGCGTTAAACCTGATGGTGTTGTACCACACCCAGGATGCTGACCGGACCGCCATTACCCGGGCCTGCGCACTTCACCCGAATTTACGGCTCAGCAACGACGGTACCCTGTTCGACCTGGAGAAACCAAACTGGCTACAGGCGGCCTTGTGAAAGCACCCAACCCCAATAAACCTACAGTAACGGCGCAGGATGTTGCCCGCCTGGCGGGAGTTTCCCGTGCTGTGGTTTCCAGAGCACTCAGCAACAATGGCAGTGTTTCCCCGCAATCCCGCGCCAGAGTGGAAGCCGCGGCACGCCAGTTAGGTTATCAGGTTAACTTTCTGGCTCAGGGACTTAACCGGCAGCGTAGCCAGTTAATCGGCGTGGTGGTGGCCCGGTTAACTGACCCGTTTCGCAGTACTCTGGTCAATGCCTTGTTATCAGCAATTCAGGCCAGGGGATACCAGGCGCTGGTCACTGAAATTACTGATGAACAAGAAACCGGCCTGTCACTGCGCCGTTTCACGCAATTTCGGGTATCGGGCGTGGTCGTGACCTCAGGGCAACCCCCGGAATCGATTGTGCGGGAGTGTATTGAGCACCATATCCCTGTAGTGGGTATTAACCGGGCACAGAGTGGCCCGTCCATGGATGTTGTCTGTTCAGATAACCAGGCTGGCGCTATGCTGGCAGCATCACAACTCTGTGCGGCAGGATGCCAGTCGTTTATCTGGCTTAACTACCAGGGTTCAACCTGGGCAGGCCGGGTGCGTGGCGAGGCGTTTCGTCATGCACTTACCGTGCAGGGTATCGCGCCAGAATACCTGAGAGAATTGCAGGCACCACAGGACGGGTATGAAGGCGGCTTTTTGGCGGCACAACACAGTAACTTACTACGCCCGCAGGCCACTACCGGTATATTTTGTGCCAATGCGCTGCTGGCTTGTGGTTTTCTGGATAGCATGCGCCAGCAAGGGAAAAACGCTCCGACCGATTTTCATTTAATTGGCTTTGATAACACCCCCCAGACCGCATGGGAGAGTTACCAGCTCACCACGATTCATCAGCAAGTGGATGAACTGGCAGCAAAAGCGCTGGATTGTCTGCGTGAACGTGCAAGGCATCCGGAACGTGCTGCTCAGGTCATCCCGGTGGCGGTGGAGCTTGTCCATCGCCGTACTTCACCTTGCGTAACAGAGCAGACAGACACGTTATGACAACTGATCAAAAACAGGCGTTATTTACCCTGATTAAACACGCCGGGCAGCATGCTCAGGCATTGCGTAACCAGGGTTTGAAAATTGACAGTAAAGGCCAGCAAGATTTTGTTTCTGAGGCCGATATTTGGGTGGAACAACAGTTACGGCACTGGTTAGCACAACACTTTCCCACCGACGGTTTTTTAGGTGAAGAAAGCGGGTTGCAAACGGGTAACGGGCGCACCTGGGTAATCGACCCAATAGATGGCACCACAAACTATATTTCAGGAATGGATTACTGGTGCATTTCCGTGGCTTGTGTTGAAGGCGAACAGGTTGTACTCGGTATTATTTATGCACCTGACCGCAACGAGTTTTTTGTAGCTGAAGCCGGAAAAGGTGCCACATTAAATGGGCATCCTCTGCACCTGAGAGAACCCAACCCGGAACAGGTGGTTATTGGCCTTGGCCGTTCCAGCCGGACCTCTTTGGATGGCTACCTGAAAACATTACAACACCTGGCCGACCAGGGAGTGGAATACCGCCGGTTTGGTGCTGGTGCGCTGATGCTCGCCCATGTCGCCGCCGGGCAGGTGCACGGGTACTTTGAGGCGCATCTCAATAGCTGGGACGCACTGGCCGGTTTGCTACTGATTCTGGAAGCTGGCGGTCAGGCTAACCCTTTTCTGGCTCACAATGGCCTGATACAAGGTAATGTGATGTGGGCGGCGACACCGCGAGTATGGCAGCGGTTATCGCCTTTGTTGCTTGACTAGCCTCCCGGTGATACCGGGCGGGTAACAGCGCCAGAAGAATCGCCGGGTGGAGTGGGTGGAGGTACATCCGTCTTCCCGGCAAACAGGTAGTCCATGATATTACGCATAATAGGCGCAGCGGTTACACCTTCATCGCCTCCATTTTCCAGAATAAGTGTCACAGCAACCTGTGGGTCGTTATAAGGCGCAAACGCGGTATAAAACACATGATCGCGCAGGCGTAGTGGGATAGCTTTTGCGTTATAAACCTGGTTCTCTTTCAGGCTGAACACCTGCGACGTTCCACTCTTGGCCGCAATGCCGTAAGGTGCCGTATGAAAGTACTTATATCCGGTACCATTAGGGGCATTAGCCATCCCAAACATGGCCCGGCGAACCACGCCCCAGAATGGTGATGCAGGGTCGCCAACTTGTTGCTGCTCTTTGGGCGCCCGGTAGAAAGACACGGCTTTCCCCAACGCCATTTTCGCCATCAAATGAGGAATAATCACATGCCCGTTGTTTAACAGCGTTACCAGCGCTTTTTCCATCTGGATTGGCGTGGCAACCCAGTAACCCTGGCCGATACCAACGGAGATAGTATCCCCGCGATACCACTGTTTTTTGTGAACTTTGAGCTTCCACTCCCGGCTGGGCAGCAACCCCTGGTACTCTTCATGCAAGTCTATCCCCGTGTATTTACCATAGCCGAACTGGCTGAGCATTTTATGGATCATGTCGATCCCCATCATGTTCGCCACCTGGTAAAAAAACGTATCCGACGACTCTTCTATAGCCTGTGTAACCGTAATATTGCCGTGCCCCGATTTTTTCCAGTCGCGGTAACGACGGCTGGTGCCCGGTAATACCCAACTTGATCCACTGAACAGATGGGTTTCAGGCGTGATGACATGGTTAATCAGTGCCGACATCGCCATGTAAGGTTTGACTGTCGATGCCGGAGGGTAAAGCCCTTGTGTAACCCGGTTTATCAACGGCAAGTCCTGATTATGGAGTAAAGCAGCGTAACCTTTGGCACTAATCCCTTCGACAAAAGGGTTCGGATCATAAGAAGGTGTTGAGACCATCGCTAACACTGAACCATCGTGAGGGTTCTCCACCAGCACGGCGGCTCGCTGACCAACCAACTGTTTTTCGATAAATTGTTGCAAAGGAAGATCGAGTGTCAGCCAGATATTTTTACCCGCCACAGGCGGTATCTGTTTGAGAACCCGGACAATACGCCCGTGATTATCCACTTCAACTTCCTGATAACCCGTTTTGCCATGCAGCTGCGATTCGTAATAGCTCTCAATACCCTGTTTGCCAATATCGTGGTCAGCAGCGTAATTCTCAGCTTCCCCTTCTTCACTCAGGCGTTTGAGGTCATTGTCATTAATTTTGGAAACATAGCCGATAACATGCGCCAGCGACGCGCCCCAGGGGTACTGGCGTTCCTGGTAAGTATCAATCCCCACACCTGGAAAACGGTATTGTTCAACCGAAAACCGCGCCACAGCCTGATCCGACAACTCGTCTTTCAGGATAACGGGCTTGTAACGGCTACTATTGTGCAGCGTATGCCAGAAGTTATCGATATCGTCCGGTGTCAGCCCCACCACAGGTGTTAATTCAGCAATCGTGGTTTTGAGATCTTTAATTTTGTAAGGCGTAAGCTGAATATCATATCGGGTAACGTTTTTGACCAGCGGCGTGTTATTGCGGTCATAAATTATCCCGCGAGTAGGCGCGATTGGCAGCAGTTTTATATCGTTCTGGCTGGATCGTTCACTATAGTAGCTGTTATCCAAAATCTGCAGGCGGTATAAGTTAACAATCAGAATACAAAAACAGACGATCACCAGCGCGAACGCAATGGAAACCCTGTAGACAAAGAGTTTTCTCTCTGCGTCAAAATCACGAATGGGTGTTTTTTGCATATCAATTTACAGTACAGAAATGCTCTTATACTCAAGATAATTCGAGTTGCAGCCAGGCGGCAACGCAGCGGATCCCGGAGCCTACACGGTTAAGTGACCGGGATAAGCGAGGACAGCCAACTCACTTATAATTTGAGATGAAGCGTCCAGGCGGGTTTAAGCCAGCACTCAGCAAACAGGTCAGTTGCTTTTGTGAGGAAACTAGCACACAGTAAGTGATACGCCTACCCTGAAGCTGTACTTTCCATACCTGATTTTGTTTCTATTTTTTTAAGTGTGTCGTGCGATTATGCTCACCCCCGAATAGCATGAAGAATAATAATGCAATAAATACATTAAGATAATGGCACTCTGTACCAGAAATCCTTCAGTGTGGCTTGCCTGCAGGTTTTGAACAATCGAAACACTTTCCCATCATTTTCGCTTCTGGAATTGTTTGCCCTAATTGCCATAACTGAGGTGTATCTACGCCATTGAGCACCAGTATACTCCCGCAATCCGTTATCTTTTCAGCCACAACAGCCAACGCTGGCGACATGACGTACTGTTGGTAAAATGCGGAGGCCAGCACAGTGACGGCAAACATCCCGCTACACACAACAGAAAATGGAATAATACCAGCACCGGCATCGCTCAGCCCCAGATGCACATCCGCCATTAACGCATTCAATAGCGGGTTATCCTGGGCATCAGCCAGATTCGGGAAAGACTCATTGACCATTAACGTCACAAATGGTGTTAGTGAGAGTTGACGCAGCAATTCTGGTGAAGATACCAGGTAAGCAGCCTGTTCAAAATCCATATGCAACAGATAACACAGCCCTCGGTGGTTAAACACATGGGCAGCCCGGCTAATAAAATTCAGTTGATTCTCAAACCAGTTTATATTGGCATGCTCTTTTGAAAACGCTGCCGGTAAATATCGCCCAGGAGGTTCTCCTGACATTATCCCCCATAATTTCCCGGTTTCACCAATGATGGCCGCTGAGCCACCTGGCACAGAAACCTGTTCCAACCGGGCAAGTGCTACATTGTATTGTTCCATAACTGACATCCTTGTTTAACACTGCTTAAATGATCGGTAAAACCAATTAATACAACATTTTTGATCGATTAAATACGTGTTAATGCCTATCAATTCATGCGATTTGATCGATATAAACAGGTAATAATCCTATTGTTTTTTTATAGTTAATCATGTAATGGTCAATTTTTACCCATAAGGGAAATTTCATCGTACTACAGCGAACCGTCAACACATCAGCATGTGTTAAGGCCACCAACCCTCTTTGCAACCACAAAGCTATTTTATTCGAAAATGCCATTTAAAAATAAAGGAAAGCACTTTCATTTTTCATGGTGAAAAATAAAAACACCCACTCACTGATAATAAAGCATTAGAAAAATACGCATTTTCCTACCAAATATTAATGAATATAAAAACGAAGAAAAAATACATCAGTTAATATATACAAAAAAATCAAAACGTTAGTTATTTAAGTAATTTTTACCGAATAAAGTTTTAGCAGCACTTACCGATAAATTCACTATCTCTTGGTATATTCAATAATGGATTACAGACATGATAAAAAATCTGAAAGTCATAACCGGTATCATTGCAATATTGGTGATATTTTCGGTACTACAGCTGGTTACCAGTGGTTTTTTTTATTCCGCGGTTAATAATGATCGCCATAACTTTCAAAACTCAGATGTGCTGAACTACCAGCAGTCACAACTTACTGACAGTATTCTCACGCTTATCAAAACCCGTGTGACTATTAACCGGGTTGCCATTCGTTTTCTGAAGAACCAAAAAGACCAGGCTGCCATTGATGGAATGAAACGGTTGCTGGACAGTGCAGCAAAATCACTGATCCAGGCAGAAGGTTCTTTTGCTAAATACAAAGGGTCACAAAACATCAGTGGGCAGGATACAACCCTTGCCAGCCAACTGGAGCAAAAGTACCAGGCCATGCATGATGTAATGAAGATGTCCATTCAGTATCTGGGAGAAGGTAACTACCCGGCATATGGAAATCTGGATGCACAGCAGGCACAGGATGAGCTGGAAGGGATGTACAACCAGTGGCGTAAACAGAATGCCAGCCTGTTACAAAATGCCGGACAGGAAAATCTGAACAGCTATAACAGTATGAAATGGACGCTGGGCGTGATTCTGCTATTGGTGGTGGTCACTATTGTCGTTTTGTGGCGTGGCCTTCAGGTTATTTTGTTACACCCTTTACGCAAAGTAATGGAACATATCCGCGCCATTGCTGATGGCGATCTGACACGTAGTATCGACGCAACTGGCAATAATGAAATGGGGCAACTTTCTGCCGGGGTTAAAGCCATGCAGGGGTCGCTGGTTCGTACCGTTAGCGCGGTGCGTGAAACGTCAAACTCTATTTTCACTGGTGCCAGTGAAATCTCTTCTGGTAGCCACAATTTGTCTTCACGTACTGAAGAACAAGCCGCTTCCCTGGTGGAAACTGCGGCCAGTATGGAAGAACTGACAGCAACCGTTAAACAGAATACCGACAATGCGCGCCAGGCGGCGCAATTAGCGAAAACGGCCTCGGAGACGGCACTCAAAGGTGGTGAAGTGGTCAATACCGTCGTGCACACAATGAGCGCCATTGCCGACAGTTCACAACAAATAGCCCATATAACCAGCGTTATTGACAGTATTGCTTTCCAAACTAATATTCTGGCGCTCAATGCTGCCGTTGAAGCAGCGAGGGCAGGAGAACAAGGCCGCGGTTTTGCTGTTGTTGCCGGAGAAGTACGCACCCTGGCACAGCGCAGTGCACAAGCGGCAAAAGAGATTAAGGAGCTTATCGACAACGCAGTTTCCCGGGTGAATACCGGTTCCGGTCAGGTCAGAACCGCGGGCTCCACCATGCAGGATATAGTGCAGGCTGTTACCCGGGTAACAGATATTATGGGGGAAATAGCTTCCGCATCAGACGAGCAAAGCCGTGGCATTGAGCAGGTTGGCCTGGCCGTCGCACAAATGGATGGAGTCACTCAGCAAAACGCCTCCCTGGTTGAAGAGTCTGCTACCGCTGCAGCGGCACTGGAAGCGCTGGCAGGCAAGCTCCACCAGGTGGTGGATGTGTTCAGGATTAATGGTATGCCGAGCCCAACGACTTCCTCCCGCCCCACCCCACCCACTGCACGCGCAGCAACTCATGCCTTGCCGCCTGCTGGCAGCGATAATAACTGGGAAACGTTCTGATTTCCCTCCCCCTCAGGAATGAGAGCTTTCCCCACCCAACGCAGCGAATCTGCCTCGAGCTTACATTAGTAAGTGACCGGTGTGAGCGAGGCAGCCAACACACCTGTAGTGCGAAGAATGACGCACCAGGCGCTAAATTATTCGTGCTACAGGAAGGCGGCAACGCAGCGAGTCACCGGGAGCTTACATTAGTAAGTGACCGGTGTGAGCGAGACAGCCAACAGACCTGTTAGTGCAAAAAACGCCCCGCCAGGCGCTAAATTATTCGTGCTACAGGAAGGCGGCAACGCAGCGAGTCACCGGGAGCTTACATTAGTAAGTGACCGGTGTGAGCGAGGCAGCCAACACACCTGTAGTGCGAAGAATGACGCGCCTGAACACATTTGTTTACCCTTAGCCTTAGCCTGAAACCCTAACTTTGCACTCTGCTGACTGTGGCTGGTACGCAGAATGCCGTATTATGTGGGGGCGATAATGTGTGTGAGCCTGGGGTTATGTCTTTTCATCTTAAATGTTTGGTCGCTTTGGTGCTTACGGTTTCGGCTGGTGCGCAGGCCGATATTACTGAGGCGAGAATTACTGCTGATTGCGCTAAAGTGAGTCATTATGCGGCTGATGGTAAGGCGGCGTGGGCGGCAAATAAGTTTGCTGCTGCGCGTGCTGCGTTTGAAGAACAGGTAAGCTGGAGCGAGCAGTGCGACCTGCCTGATGACCAGATTGCTGCGGCTTATAATGCGGTAGCACGCACTTATATACAGCAGGCAGATTACCACCGGGCGAAGGCGTGGCTGATGCTTGCCCCTGGTTACCCTGAATCTGTGCAAAACCTGGCTTTAATTAAAGACAAACTGGCCGCTGAACCTTTTCCTGACTCACCGGATGGAGTGTGGTGGAAATACGCCGGGCGGGGTATCTGGCAAAGCATCAAAGTATCGGGAGCCAGGAATAACAAAATAAAAGTGGATTTTGAAGGGTATGCTTTTGGGCTGATGGGCCTGTATAACGGGCCAAATATGGGGCATTTCGTGCGTACTGTTGCCCTGTCGGGCGACCACGCGACGGTGAAATTACGCGATGATGACGATGACATCACCGATAATGACACCGACAGTGATTACAGCATTCACTGCAATATTCATCTGCAGTTCACGCCAGACCAGTTAACGGTCACCACCGACAGGCCGCGACAGTGTGGTTTTGGTCACAATGTTACGGCCAATGGTACATGGATTCGGGTACAGTAACAGGCGAATTACACAAGGTGTTTAGCCAGAAACTCACCTGCTTTATCAACACCTTGTTGCGTTATCGTGTGGCCTGCTGTGGCATCCCAGGCAACCTGTGCCTGAATACCCAGCGCCTTTAGTTTTTCCTGTGCCTGCTGGCTTTCCTGCCAGGGAATGACCGGGTCACGCTGCCCATGTACCAGCAATGTGGGCACACTGCCCACGGGTTTTCCCTGAAACGTTGCCAGCCTGCCAGAAAACGCCACCACCGCGGCCAGCGGCCAGCGGCCCGATACCAGCGCGTCCAGTGCCATAATCGAACCCTGAGAAAAACCCACAAATGCCAATTTGTCCTGTGAAGGGTCTACCCCCTGTTGCTGGCAAACAGCCTGAATAGTGCGGTCGAATTCCGGGCGAGCCTCAACAATTCGTTGTGGGCGATTCGCTTCTGTAATGCCATTAAGACTGAACCACTGCCAGCCACCACCCTGCCCAAAGGCCTGCGGGGCATTTGGAGCGCTGAAGTGGGTGTCGGGTAAACGTTCTTGCCATAACGGCCCGAGCACAGCCAAATCCGCACCACTACTGCCCACGCCGTGCAGAAAAATCACCAGTTTCTTCGTCATGTCCGGCTCCTTACAACCCATAAGCGCTCATATCTGGCCCTGTCGGAACAATTCCCGGTGGATTCAGCGCCTTAATGGAATAATAACCATGTTTGATATGGGCAATGTTCACCGTATCGCGCACCCCCGGAATATCAAGTACCCGCTGCATATACGGGTTGAGGAATGCATATTCACGCACCGGTTTCAGATTGCATTTAAACAACCCGTAGTAAGCCACATCAAAACGAATCAGCGTAACGAACAGGCGAATATCCGCCTCTGTCAGTTGTGTACCACACAAGAATGGTCGCCCATCGCTCAGGCGTGACTCCAACTGTTCCAGCATAGTGAAAACATCATTAAATGCGTCTTCATAGCTTTCTTGCGTCGTCGCGAAACCGGCACGATAAACACCATTATTCAGCCGTGGGTAGATAACCGCATTCAGCTTGTCTATCTCTTCACGCAATGGTTGCGGATATAAATCCCATGCATTACTGGCCAGGTCACCAAAGCCGCTGTCCAGCATGCGCAGGATATCGGCGGATTCATTATTCACAATGGTACCGGAAAGCTTATCCCACAGAACGGGGACCGTTGCCCGCCCTGTAAAATGCGGGTCAGCCCGGGTATAGAGCTCATGTAACCACTCAGCCCCATTCAGTTCATCAAGGTTCGCACCAGGAAAGTGCCCAAAGTGCCAGCCCTGGTCAAATAGCTGTGGTTCCACCACACTGACTGAAATAACGGACTCCAGCCCTTTCAGTTTACGCGCCATCAGCACCCGGGATGCCCAGGGACAAATATACGCAACATATAAGTGGTAGCGCCCGGCCTCAGCCTTAAATCCCCCGTCTCCGGTTACGCCAGGCGTACCGTCCGGCGTAACCCAGTGGCGGAAACTGGAGGTTTGCCGGACAAAACCGCCTTTCTCATCGGTTGCCTGAACCGGATGCCACTCGGTGGTCCATTTGCCATCTACCAGCATGGTTACCTCCTGATTACAGTAAAAGGTTTATTTACGGCCAAATGGTGTCGGTTTCAGTGCCAGTGCACCATCGCCAGTCAGAGCCAGCACAATCAGGCCAATTATCCAGAACCCGGGGAATTCCCAGCCACCGTTAGGGTTGGTAAAGAAGAACCCGGCCGGGCCATGCACGGTAAAAATCGCGCCAAGTAACACCGGAATCAGTGCAACGGCGGCAATACGGGGCCAGATACCCAAAATTAATGCCATCGCGCCAACCAACTCCCAGGCCATAGTGATATAAGCCAGCCCACCCGGTAAGCCCAGTGAAATAAAGAACTTCGCGGTACCAGCCGGAGTAAATACAAAGGCTTTTAAACCAAAGTGAGCTAAAAACAGAATACCCAGTGCGATACGCATTACCAAAGCAGCCCAGGGCGCAGTACGGTTATCAATCATGGTCTTTTCCTTTATCAGCAGAACATATATTGTCGATAAGGCAAGACTACGTTATTTCTGATTAAATGATTATCCGGGCAAAGTGAGATTATTTATTTCCGTTTCTGCACTAATCAAACCAGGACTGCGCAGCGAAAGCAGTGACCAGATAATCAATAAACGTCCGGGATTTATGGGCAAGATGGCGCGATGGTGGATAAATGGCATACAAACCCAGTGGCGGTGTATCCCACTGAGCGAGCAGCTTTACAACTTCTCCGCGGTGGATAGCATCACCGGCGACAAAAGTAGGTAACCTGGCGATACCTAAACCCGCCACCACTGCACTCAGGCAGGCTTCGGCATTTGAAAAACGTAACCGTCCTTTTACGGGAAAAGGAATGAGCTGACCACCTTCATGAAAATGCCAGTGATTTGGGTCGCGAAAGTTCGAGTCAACAATACAATCGAAATCTGCCAGTGACCGCCAGTGTTCAGGTGTACCGGCGCTGGCAAGATAAGTGGGTGATGCAACCGTCGTGATATGTATATCGCACAGTTTGCGGGCTATCAGACTGCTGTCTTCCAGGTTACCGATACGCAACGCCATATCAAACCCTTCTTCAACAATATTCACCCTCCGGTCTGAAAAACTGACATCCAGTTCAATATTGGGATATTCACGGGCAAAATTTACCATCACAGGCGTCAGTTGGCGCGTGCCAAAAGTAACCGGTGCAGAAATCCTCAACTTACCGGAAGGGTCACGGGCCGTATGGCGTACATCTGCATCCAGTGCTTCAAAGGCATCAATCAGCACTTTCACGCGCTCGTAATAAGCCAGCCCCACATCCGTGGGTGCCAGAGAGCGTGTGGAACGCTTAAATAACTGGATCCCCAGTTCTTTCTCCAGCCGTGAAATCAACCGGGATGCCTGACCATGGCTGGTATTCAGGCGTTGCGCTGCCCGGGCAAAACTACCAAGCTCCAGCACCATTACAAACATACGATCACAGTCCAGACGATCCATCTTATTCTCTCATGCAGTTTTATTACTTACTGGCTATGAAACCATAGCAGGACACATAAATTATGTTACCTGTCTGGTTCGAATGGTTGATATCTTAGTAATATGTATTTCGAGTAAATTATGTTCTGTTTGAGATTTGTCTCAAGACACAGAATTAAACTGCGCATCTGAGATAGCTGACTTATGTCGGAAGAAACATTAAAGCAACAAATACAAAATCTCAAAAAACATAATGCCAGATTAAAGCGTATTGCCCACGATGCCAGAGATAAATTAAGTGCGGCGCTGGATGGCACAGGGTTATGTTTATGGCAACTGGATATTCCCTCCGGAAAACTGGTTATTTTTAACCGCCGTTGGGGAGCCATGCTGGGGTTTCAGCCAAAAGAGCTAAATGCACATTTTGAGGTCTGGCGCGATCACCTGCACCCGGATGACCGTGATTTTGTGCTGGCTGCCTTTTATAACCATATTGAAGGCAAAACTCCGTTCTATGAAGCATTACACCGCATGAAAGCCAAAAATGGATCTGTTACCTGGGTGCTGGACAGAGGCAGAGTCACACAGTGGGATGACGAAGGGCGGCCATTGAAAGTGACGGGCACACATATTGATATGACAAAAGAAAAACAGTATGAACAACAACTTGCCCGTCTTGCAAACCACGATCCGCTCACCGGGCTGGCAAACCGCCACGCACTGACCAACCACTATAAGAAGCTACAGAAACAGTCAGTCTTTTCCATCGCATTTATCGACCTGGATAATTTCAAAACCGTCAACGATACTCTGGGGCACCGCAGTGGTGATAATCTGCTGGTACAACTCGCCCGGCGCATTAGCGAGATATGCCCATCAGATTGTGTTGCCGGTCGGCTGGGTGGAGATGAGTTTTTGCTGATTCTTCCCTGGAGCGTAAGCCAGCCTGAAACGCTGCATCTTGCCAGGCAAATTCTGGATGTCTCAATGGTGCCATTTGAGCTGGATAACGGCGAGGCCACCATTGGCGCTTCAGTTGGTTTGGTTGATGTTGGCAGTCATGAATCATTTGCCGATGCGGTTTTACGTGCAGACGAAGCTATGTACTCCATTAAGCACAATGGTAAATCAGGTATTGCTGTTGGCAGCCCACCACCGTCACCGGCACCCAACCGCCGCCGGTAAGTTCGCGAAAATTTCATCGCCACCCGGCCCAAACCCCGCGGCAATCAGAATTTTTTGTGCCAAAGGCGAGCCCAGAAACACAGCCAAACATTCCGCCTGCATATCCAGTAGCGCCAGCGTATATTGCGCCTGTACACCCATATCTTCAGGAATATCCAGAACTGTCAGCCCGGTGACACGACGCAGTCTGGCGGCATAGCTGGCATAACCGATAAACATATCAACGCGCCCCTGGTTTATCAGCCAGCCTGCAGCTGTTTCTCCTGGAGGAACAGACAGTGTTTCACTCCCGCCAACCAGGCATTGCGCACGTTGTTGAATAGCCATTCCCTGACCGGGATAACGCCATTCGATCTGGCGGAATAGTTGCCAGGTGTAGTCACCGGAAGGATCGCTGACCGGGGTGGATGTCCCCAGGCGCAGTTCAGGCCGGGAGAGCACGGAAAGCCAGGTGTCACCAGGTATCAGGCAGTCTGTTTTTACTGTCAGGCATAAACGGTTGGTGGCAAAGGGCATCACCTGGTGCGCTCTGCCAGCCATAAACAGTGAGAGCGGGTGATCAAGGTTTGCTGATGCAAATAAGTCACAAGATTCACCTTGTTCAATGCGCATTCGCAGAAGGCCTGCCGGGCCAAACCCAGTATCCACACGCTCACCACTCAGCTCATAAAATGCAGCCATTAACGGCTGCCAGACAGCCCGTAAACTCCCGGCAACAAGTGCTTTCATGTTAGTGTTCACCCTGGTAATGAGTACCATAAAACCGCAGATACCAACGATTAACCTCTTTGTTGATATCAATATCGCTAAAGCGTTGCGGGTAAAGCTTTTTCGCCATCCATAACTCGCCCAGCCCTACAGCTTCCGGCATCGGGTACCCCCAGGCTTTGGCATACTCCGGCATTAAGTAAACCCGGTGGTGCTTCACAGCATCAATCACCTGCCACTGAGGTGAGTGAGTGATGTCAGACACCACCTGTGGGTAACGCGCCTGGACAAAGATAACCTGAGGATCCCAGTTAATCACCTGCTCCATGGAAACCTGCTTATAGCCTTTTACTGTACTGGCAGCGACATTCACAGCACCAGCGCGGGACATCATCAGCCCGGTGTATTTTCCTGAGCCATAAGTGGTTAAATCCGGGTTTGCCATATAAGCCCGTACTTTTTCGCTTGCCGGGATGTCTTTCAGCCGGGAAGCCACTTCTTTGCGGTATGCAAATGCCGCCTCATTCAGTGCGCGGGCATCCGCCTGGTGATTAACTATCTCGCCAATCAGGGTAATGCCTTCACGCAACCCCTGGTCATACGCCTGTTCATCATTGGCAAGGGTTGGGTTCAACCTGGAGGCGTCTGTAGGTGTCGCGTCATGACGCAGCGAAATAGCAACTACCGGAATCCCCAGTTGTGTAATGCTGTCTATCATTGCTGCTGGAGCGTAATTCGTCACAAACACCACTTGCGGGTGAAGCGCTACCAGTTTTTCGGTATCCACATGTGTGAGATCACCAAGCCCCGGTGTGTTTGCCAAAAAGGGGGCCAGGCGCAAATAATTTTCACCTAATTGCTGTTTCCAGTTTGCCAACACACCAACAATTTTGTTCCCGGCATGCATTTGTACCAGCAAATTCAGTGTTTGGTGTTGCAGCACCACAACCCGGTCCACCTGGTCAGGAATTGTCACCTGCCTGCCTAACTGATCCGTTACTGTGCGCGAAGCCTGTGCAGTAAATGTCAGGCAGCAAAAAAACAAGGCTGCCATCCAGCCTGTAATAGTGGCGTGTTTCATCATGTCCCCTCAATTCGTTATGTAAAAAATTATATAACGAATGAATTACCGATGAACAGACAAACTATACGGCTTTTAACACTCCGGGCCGGAAGTTGCCTGTTTGAACAAGGCGGTTAATGTCTGTACGACTTGATCCGGCGGTGTGAGATCCTTTTTCACGATCAAATGCAAAGGGGTGGCGCGTTTTACACCATGAGGCAATGGCAATATTTTCAGGATACCGGCAGCAAGGTGCCCGGCGATGCGCTCTTGTGGCAGCCAGCCATAACCTACCTGGTACAATACAGCTTCGATGGCTGCTTCAAAGGTGGAAAATGTCCAAAATTCAGTTGCTGAAATCTGGTGTGTATCCTGAGCGCCGTCGAGTTCTGCGATGCGTACCTGAGGGTAACGTGACAACGCGTCCTCCCCGGGGAAAGGAGTGACCTGGTGTAATGGGTGGTCGCGGTGAGCAACCGCGACAAAATCAATATTCATCAGCCACTCACCACGACCGGTTATATCCTGGCGGCGGGAAAGGATCATGACATCAGCATCTGTGTTGATATCCACATGGTTTTCCAGCACTTCGGTGAGGTTAACCTGGGTATAAGGATGGCGTTGCTGGAACTGGCGTAATACTGAAAACAGCAGTGCGCGGGGAAAAATGCTGTCTACCACCAGGTCTAACCGGCTCCTGATACCACTACGCATTGACTGAGCGCGCGCCTCCACATAATCAAAAGCACTCAGCAGCGGCCTCACCTGAGTTAACAGTACCTGCCCGGCAGGCGTCAGCTCTGCCCGGCGCCCCACCTGACGCAATAACTCCACCCCGAGGCGGCTTTGCAGTAACCCCAAATTATAACTGACTGAAGACTGACTACGGCTGGTTGCTTCCGCGGCTTTCGCAAAACTGCCCAGCCGTACCACCTGGTCCAGCAACCCCCACTGTTCAAGTGTTGTTTTGTGCATAACCCATCCAATTTTTAACTCAATTTAATGCAAAATTAGCGTTATTCATTCAAAAAATGAAGATGTAAGCTGTATTCATTCCACAGAGGAGAGACAAAATGAGCACCTTTGATAAACACGATTTGCAAGGTCTGGTAGGAAAACACCTGGTTTATACTTACGATAATGGCTGGAATTACGAAATTTACGTTAAAAATGATCGCACTATGGATTACCGTATTCACAGTGGGATCGTCGGTAACCGCTGGGTGAAAGATCAACGTGTCTTTATCGCCCGTGTGGGGGAAAGCATTTATAAGATCTCATGGACCGAACCAACTGGTACCGATGTCAGCCTGATTGTTAACCTGGCGGATCGTCTGTTCCATGGCACCATCTTCTTCCCGCGCTGGATAATCAATAACCCGGAAAAAACTATTTGTTTCCAGAATGACCATATCCCGGAAATGGAAGCTTACCGCGCTGCAGGCCCGGCTTATCCTACCGAAGTCATTGATGAATTCGCGACCATTACCTTTATCCGTGACTGTGGTGAAAATAATGAAAGCGTCATCGCCTGTGCAGCCAGCGAACTGCCGAAAGATTTCCCCAATAACCTGAAATAAGGTTAATAGCGCAGTTCAGTGATTAACAGGGTATGCCACATACCTGCATAGCGTAAAAGAGGGAACAACGTTTCCTTCTTTTTGTATATGAATTAGAAAAAACCGGTAACCACGTCATCAAAAGCAGACATGCTTACCGGTTTCAGCCAGGCGGTGGGCACAAACAGGCGGTTAAGCTTTAACAGCCAGTACCACACTGGAGGCCTTGACCAGAGCAATAACCCGGCTCCCAGCCACTAATCCCATCTCATCAGTACCTTCATTAGTGATAACGGAAATCAGGGTAAAACCGGCATCAGTCTTAACATGAACGGTGGTATTCACTGCGCCTTTTTGCACGGACTCCACCACGCCAGCAAACTGATTACGAGCTGAAAAAATTAGCCCGCTGTCTTCAGATGCCAGAATAACCCAGGGGGCTTTAACTAACGCGACCACACTTTTGCCCACGGCCAACCCCATTGCCGTTTTACTGGTATGAGTGACAACCGCGACAAGTTTAGCGCCGCTTGCAAGGGTCAGTTCAACTTCATCGTTTACCGCGCCATCGGCGACCAAAGAGACAACACCGGCTAACTGGTTACGTGCTGAAACAGCCATATCCTGCTCCTGTATGTGATAAACCGCACAAAAAAGAATACCCACACAGAATGACAGGAAATAATCACAACCGACAATAGATAAAACTGATAATCATCAGAATGGGGTAAGACGCAGCCCGGAGACTGGAGCAGCAACCCGGAGGTACTGAAAGATAATCATGGAAACCCCCTACGTAAGCAGCAATTTTAGCGTTCTGTCCTGACTTATGAGAAATCTGTCGCCTCCAAAGATAAATTGCTTTGCTACGCTTTACTGGCAGTCCCCAATAAATTTTTAAAACAAGGAACTGACTATGCCACGCAAACCCGGCCAACATATTGTTCATGTTGATAAAGCAATCGACTTCATGGCATCAACCCAGGCTTTCCTGGAGTACCTGAATAAGCAGGGCAATCCTGCAACACTGACTCATGATATTCCGCCCGAATATCAGGATTTTTTTGCCCAGCGCCTTGCGTGGTACCGTAAACTTTACCGCCCGGACCCTATTAACGGTAATCAGGCTGTATCTGAAAAAGAACATGGCGCAGGTTAATGCTGCGCCATTCAGCAAGATACGCTCTAAATGCTCAGGAGACGGGAACATTCAGCGCGTTAATCAGCGCGCAGAGGTTGCCGCACCAGCTTTCACTATTTGTGGTTCATCATGTGGCATTAACAGGTTAAGTACCATTGCTGCAATCCCACCGCTGGTAACAGCATGACCAAAGATATTGCCAATAATTTTCGGAAACTGTCCGAGAACTTCGGGCACCGCCTCAATACCCAGACCAATACCAAACGAAATGGCAATGATCAGCATTTCTCTGCGGCCTAACGGGTTTTGCGTCATGATCCGAATACCTGCCGCCACTACACTGCCAAACATCACCAGTGTCGCGCCACCTAAAACCGGAGCCGGGATTTGTTGCAGTAACCCACCAACAACCGGGAACAGCCCTAACAGTAATAAAATCACGCCGATATACATGCCAACATAACGACTGGCGACACCGGTCATTTGGATAACCCCGTTATTTTGCGCAAACGTGGTGTTAGGGAAAGACGAGAACATTGCAGCAACCATACAGCTTACGCCGTCAGCCATAATCCCGCCTTTCAGGCGTTTACGGAACGATTCTCCTTCAATTGGCTGTTGTGAGATCATGCAATTCGCCGTCAGGTCACCTACGGCTTCGAGAATGGAAATAAATGAAACCAGCGCAATAGGGATGAAAATAGCCCAGCTAAAATGAAAACCAAAGCGGAATGGCTGAGGTAAAGCGAACCACTGTGCTGGCAAAGGCTGGATGGCCAGATGCCCGGTTACCGCAGCAGCGGTACAACCCACCGCAATCCCAATTACAATAGCTGACAAGCGCAAAACCCGGCTACGAGAACGGTTCAACGCGATAATAACCAGTAAAGTCAGTGCACCCAGCCCCAAATTGGCAGGCGAACCAAAATTAGCGACACCATGCCCGCCGCCCCAGTCAGTAATACTGACTTTAATCAGGCTGATACCAATCAGTGCAATGACGGTGCCGGTCACCAACGGTGTCAGAACCCGGCGCAGTGAATCAAAAAAACGGCTGACCAGTAATGGGATAAATGCTGCGACGAAGTTAACGCCAAAGATCATCGCCAGCACATCTTCAGAACTACCGCCCTGGCTTTTAACTAAAAAGCCTCCGGACAGAATCACCCCAAGGAAAGCAAAACTGGTGCCCTGCAGGCTAATCATACCGGCACCCACTCCCCACACACGTTTAGCCTGAAGAAAAGTGCCAATGCCTGATGCCAGCAATGACATACTGATGAGATATGGCAGGTAAGCATTCAGCCCCAGAACTGAACCAATAATCAGTGGTGGTGTGATTATTCCCACCACACTGGCCAGCACATGCTGAACTGCCGTCAGGAGTGCGGCCCAGGGAGAAATGCGCTCCTCAAGCCCATAGATCAATTCTTTTTGGTTAGTTTCTGACATGGTAAGCATCCTGATCCGTTGAGTACCAAAGTAAAATGCATAAACCAGGCCAGGTATGGTGGAACCAGGCTTTTTACCACCTTTCGCGTGCAGAGTGGGTGTTGAACCGTTTTATTGGCTGCACCAGGTGAAACCATAAAATCGCATATGCACCATATTGTTACTTTCGTTTCACCAAAAGCATCACAAAACCTCCTTTTGCACAACATTGATGCAACAAACAGAAATGCGCTTTAGCGCACAGCGATAACCTGAAAGCACTGGCTATAGTTAGCATCAGAGGGAGAGCACGGGAGGGTGATATGAAACACTATCAACATATTTTGGTGCTGGTTAACGATGAACAGGATGGTCCACTGCTGTTACACCGGGCAAACCAAATGGTTCACCAGGATGCCCGGATAACCCTGGCGCATATTATGATTGATTACCGGGCCATGAATTATATTTCCGACAGCATGATGAACGATGCAGGCTCAAACCAGGTTATTGAAATCAAAGCATTACTTAACCACCTGGCAGCCAGTAGCCCTTACCCGGTAACTACCCGGGTGATTATCTCGTTAGACAAGGTCAGGGCTCTGGCAACATTTATCCGCAAACAGGAGGTTGACCTGGTGATTATTGGCCACCATAACCGGTTGTTTGGTGTACTGACCTCACGCTCCATGGCCTTTATCAACCACCTGGATGTGGACTGTTTTATTTGCCATATTCCGCCGGACTAGGCTGCAGCACGGTCCTGATTATCCTGAGGGATAATCACCCGGCAAGGGACAGCCAGGCTGACATTGATTTCATTCAACCGCTCAATCAGGCGAATATTAATCTCCTGCTGAATATCCATATATTTGTTGTAGTCAGCAGTATCGACAATATGCACCACTTCAAAAGTCAGCCGGTCCTGGTCAAACGACAGAAAATGCCCACGGTCAAATTTCGTCCCGCCAACCTGTTCAATAACCTCTTTAAGCAGTGGGCCGATTTTGCGTAATTGTGCTGCGGTGGTGGAGTAAGAAACACCAAAGGTAAAGACAATTCGCCGGGTATTCATGCGCTTGTAGTTATGAATTATCTGCTGCAACAGTATTGCGTTGGCACAAACAATTTGTTCACCACTCAGGCTGCGTATCCGCGTGGTTTTCAAACCGATATGTTCAATACTGCCCGCGACATTGTTGAACACAATGAAATCGCCAATCTCAAAGGGCTTATCAAACCCAATCGCCAGTGACGCAAACACATCACTCAATACTGTTTGTACCGCCAGAGCAATTGCGATACCGCCAACCCCCAGGCTGGCAACCAGTGCGGTAATGTCTACCCCCGCATTGGCAAGGATAGAGAGCAGCATGATTGACCAGACCAGCGCCCGTAATATCAGCCCCAAAATGACCAGTGTGACCGGGTTACGGGAGGTGCCAGGAGCAAAAAGCAACTTTTTCATCCATGACTGGATCCCCTGGTCAAACCAAATCGCAATCTGCAATGCCAGGACCAGAAACCAGGCATGGGAGATTGTACTGTGCAGCGTATCAGGCAAGGCAACGAATTGCAGGCTGAAGAGGAATGCGGCAAACAGAATCAGTAATTTTTTGGTTTTATGTAAAACTTCAAAAAAAATGAAGTGAAACTGCGTATTGTGGGACGTGTTTTGCGACCAGGCATCAACCCGGTGGTGAATAAACTTTATCAGGCGATTAACCAGAAAATAGGTCACCAGCGTTATCACTATCACTAATGCCACATCGGTCCAAAAAGGCAAGGACGTCAGCAAATTCAGGTAGTTTGTTCGTTGAAGTATCTCCATGCAGACTCCATAGCAGAAATGTGAAGTTTGCGTATAAGTATAGTTGCTCGAGCCAGTACGCCTGGTTTTCAGGCTTTAATGCAGTTTTTTCCTGGCCCTTCTGTAATGAAAATGGCCAGTCTTTAGTGACTGGCCTGCAAGTTTAATAACTTGATAATATTATGAAAGTTGTTTTTTCAGTTGTTCCACAGGTTGTTGTACTTCGCCGCTGCGTTTGAGTAAGTAACCCACCAGCAATACAGCTAACGCACAACCCAGGAATAACATTCGGCCCCACAGTGGGTTGGGCAATAAAACCATCAACAACAGCCCGGTTCCCATCATCAGAGTGATACGGCCCAGTTTGCTGCGTTGCAGGCGGTCAAATTCGTCCTGACCTTCTGCAGCCACAACTGGCGTATCCACGTTTTTAAAGAAGGTATCGACGTTTTCTTTCTCTTCTTGTGTCAAGGAAGACTCTTTATAGAACAGTGCCGTCAAGGCAAAGAAGCCGCCAGTTAACACCAGGTGCGCCGCAACTGTCAGTGTAGTGGTCAGTTCCGAACGCTCACGCGCGGTCAGTGTGATACCAAACAAGTCAGCACACCACTGAGCAGTAAAGACATTCATTACCAGCCAGGACACCACCATACCGAAGCAGACCGTTGACCATGCCGCCCAGCGCGGCGTTTTACGAATAAACATACCGAAGAACAGTGGAACCAGAATCGGCGATTGCAACAATGTGGCCACTCGCATCATCAGTTCGAACAGACTCAGACCTTTAAGTTGGGCAAACAACTGCGCAATCAGAATGACCAGGATGCCATTGACCACGGTGACAATCTGACTGGTACGCAGCAATTGTTTTTCTGACCGCACTTTGTTACGGCATACAATTGGCGACCAGAAGCTGCGCACAAAGATACCCGAGTTACGGCACAGAGCAGAATCCATGGAAGACATCGTGGCGGCAAACAGACCTGCTACCAGCAAGCCGACGGTTCCTGCTGGCATCATTTTCTCTGCAAACACCAGGTACACGGCGTCGGACGCTTTGTTGCCAAGTTCAGAATGAGACGCTGCGGCATCCGGTAACAGAACAGCCGCCGCCCAGGGCGGGATAAACCAAATAATAGTACCCACCACCATCAGCCCCATTGCCAACAAAGCGGCTTTGCGGGCGTTGCCGGAATCTTTCGCGTTCAGAAAGCGATAAGAGTCCTGCATGTTGTTGATACTTTGCATCTGTTTCACCAGGAAGAAGATAAATGAGCCCACCAGCAACAGGCCGTAGTTCATATCCGGGCCCATCATGAAGTCGCCAGGGAATTGCTCAAGCATGTTGGTCGGGCCACCAACAGCCACCAGTGCAACAATTGCGCAGGCTACCGAAATCACTGCGACAACCAGTGTCTGAACAAAGTCACTGGCCACCACCCCCCAGGCGCCACTGAGCATAGAAATAAGCAGTACAGAGATCCCGGTAACCCAAATAGTGGTTGCCATGTCGTAGCCAAATACCGCGCCGACAAAAATAGCCAGGCCATTCAGCCACACACCACCATTCAATATACTCAGGGGGATAATCGCCCAGGTGAAGAACTGTTCATTACCCTTGCCAAAACGAGCACGAACACCTTCTGTTGGTGTATCAACACGCATCTGGCGGAAACGCTGGCTGAACCACCACCAGGAAGCCATGTAACCCAAAATATTACCGAAGAATACGAAGGTAACAGCAAAGCCATCTGTAAATGCTTTACCAGCAGCACCGGTAAAGGTCCAGGCGGAGAACTGAGTCATAAAGGCTGTCGCCCCGACCATCCACCACAGCATGCGGCCACCACCTCGGAAATAGTCACTGGCCGACTGGCTGGCCATTTTTTTGAAAGCGAGGCTTATTACGACCATCAGGACGAAATAGCCTGTAATTACCAGGATATCAATACTCATTTAATTACCTCTGAGCCACCTGCTTTTGCTCTGGCAAACGCAGTCTCACTGAAAAAATCACCCAATCCATGAAATCTGCATAAATTATAAAACAGTGTTTTAAAAAAAATGTGACGTGGTTTTTATTTGTGGAATTATTATGAAACAGGTCACACTTATTTATGATCTCAATCACATTTAATGCAGGCTGAATGGTTTCAGTAATGGCGAGAAAAAGTAACTCAAATGGGGAAAAGATAACTTCTTAAATTTCATAAAGATAAAGAATCAGAAAAGTAACGGTTAGTGGATAAATAATTATCATGATGGCTATTTTTAGGATTTTTCATTCGTCATTTTTGGTATTTTTAGCACCAGAAAGATGACTGCTGTATAAACACACCCCAATACTCAAACTGGATATAAAGCAACATAGCGGGGCTACTCAGCACTAACCAACAGGTAGCAACACAAACACGTATTCGGACTTCAGAGATAAAGCCCTGGTGAGAATCAATACCGGGGAGGAATAAACAGGCGGTATACCCGAAGACAGTACCGCCCGGATCAGGGCTGGTTAATCAATAATCTGCGGAGTCCCTTTGTTCCACGGAAGGGTCATCACCTGGCGTGCCCCGCACTGGTTAATGTGAAGCGCCACGCTTCCTGGTTGCCATGCAACATCAATAAGCGAAATACTGTTTCTCCCGCTTAAATCATACAGCGTGATCAGGTGGTAACGAGCCTGGTTGCTACGCACCACCAGGTAGCTGATATTCCGGGTTACCGGGTTCGCCGGAGCCAGAGCTGTGTATAAAGCGGTTTCCTGCTCACTCGCCAGCCACACCGGTAACTGTTTATCTTCGTGGTGAAAATGAAGTGGCATCACCCCATTGAATGGGCGACGGGTGACAGAATGAAAATACGCATCCACTCCTTGCCCGGGCCATTGGCACGCCTTGCCCGCAGGGCTTTCAGCCAGGCTTGCGTCCACATGCAGAGTAAAGTCCAGTTCCTGCTGGTGCGGGTTCTCAACTTCAACCACATCCACAGCCATACCCGCTAACCACAAGATATTGCGGCGAAAAACAACCCCCTGCCAAAGTTCGGTATCTGTTGCGGGTGGGTAATGGCTGTCCAGCGGTGGCAACACACCTTCCCAACTCACTTTGGTTTGTAACCAACAAAAAGCTGGCTCTTGTTGCCAGTTGATAACCTGGGGTATAGCAGGAGGCTGATTGGTTCGCCCAATACTCAGTGTGTTATGGGTAGCACTGTTTTTATAATACTGGTAATGCGCAGGTGCGCCATAACCTGTTGTTCCCAGGTCTGGCAACCAGTGGTGGCCCTGGTTGAACAGCATGATTCCCAGACAGTCATGGTGATCATGCTCACCTCCAAATGGGGCGTGTTTTAGCAATAACGCCTGGTCAGAGCCAGGCTGGCGCAGTAGTGTCAACCCGGCTCCCGGTGCATGGAGGGTTTCGTCGGGAACCAGAGCCGGGAAGGTATCTGGCAGTATGCTGACGCCATATAGCAAGGCATCCAGATTATTACGGGGTTGCTTTTGGTAGATAGTGTGAAGCACTGCACCATAACGCGGCTTGCCGTATACCGCATAGAAAAACTCATAAATATGGGAATGCGTGAGTGCTTGCTGGCCGGTAATACAATCATTTATGGGTGGGAAAGTGCCGTCAGGCAGCAGTAAATCCAGCGGAAAATCAAGCATCTTTTGGTAGCCGGGTAGTGACAACAAACTCCAGCGGGTTCCACGGGCCAGTTTTTCAAAAGCACAGAAACCTTGCAGTGCATAAAAATGATAATGGACCGATCCCTCGAACCACAATCCTTCATCCAGTAACCCGTGCTCAAGTTGATAACGCAACCCATAATCACTGTTAACCGCGAACTCCAGGTAGTCTGTATCCCCGAGAATTAAACCAATAACTCCCACTGTGGCACTGATTTTTACTTCATGGTTATGTAATTGCCTGACGCGGTGCGCTATCAGAAAATCAGCGCCTTCCCGCAACAACCGTTGTCCAATATAGCGCTGTTCTTCATGGCTAAGCGCATCACGAATGAAGTCATAGCCCAGAGCAAACTCCAGGTGACAATTCGCTTCACACAATGTTTGGGCATTGGCTTTTCCAGGGCCATTACAGGGAATGCCACCATGGACTTCATAGTCCGGATAATATTTGGCGTAACCCAGCAATATCTGGCGTACTTTGTCGAGATATTCCGTGTCCCCGGTAAGTTGCCAGAGTAGCCCTAACTGATAACAAGCTTTTGCATTAAGACCATTAAGCCCACGCCACCATGCGCCATCCCAAGGTTGGCCACGCCATATTTTGCCATCTACCGGGCAGCAATGTGCGTCTGGAGACTGGCGGTTCCAGTTAAGCCGTACACCGTGTTCCGGGCAAAAATAGTAAAGGTTCCATGTCGCAATTGCGGTTTCAGGCACCAGTACTGGCCAGGACAAAATAGCGTGGTTATCTTCACGAAGAGCCTGAATAAACCCAGGGTGACCCTGAAAGCGCGCCTTGCACGTCGAAAAATCTGAGTTACTAAACTGAATCACTTCTGCATCCCTGTCGGCGTTTTTTTTATTAGAACAATTTTCCCTAATAAAATAAACCAACGTTTCATTTTTATAATTTAAAGCAGAGAACCATCAATACTCAGGTTTCCCGCTGGCAACAGACCAATACAAGAAGTTGTCATACCTATTTCAAATAGCACTTTTAAGTAACCAATTAAAACACACTATGACATGAATAAAGCAGGAAAATATTGCGGACTGATAAGTGTCATCAGTAACTATTGCACCGCGCGACAGGCTGAAAACTGAATAACCTGATGAAGTTAATTCAGGTGATCTCATTCACAGAAATAGTCATCCAGGGCTTTCATCCGGAAAAATGTGAACCAAACTAACAAATGCTATCCGACAAGTAAGATAAGATGTCATACATCAAAACCAATAATTACATTTTATTACACAAGCGTTACGCCTTAATTATCCTTCGGAGAATGTGTTATGAAACTGACCTCTTTTTCCCGTAGCCTGCTGGGCGCAGCAATTTTGACCCTCTGCGCCGGCAATGCCAGTGCTGCAGAAAAAGTTACGCTTAAACTGGCTCATAACCTTGAGCGCAGCCATGTGGTTCACAAAGCCTTTGAACAGATGGCGAAAGAAGTCAAAGAGCTTTCCCACGGCAATATGCAAATCCGTATTTACCCCAGTAGCCAAATGGGCAGCGCCAGAGAAACCATGGAGTTACTGCAAAATGGTGCGCTGGATATGACAAAAGGTTCAGCCAGCGATCTGGAGTCATTCGACAACGTATACGCCATCTACAACCTGCCTTATCTGTTCAAAAACCAGCAGCACTTTAACAATGTCGTCTACGGTGAAGTGGGCAAAGAAATCATGAACTCCACCAAGGATAAAGGCTTCTTCACCATGGCAGCCTATGTTGCCGGAACCCGTAGTTTCTACGCGAAAAAACCCATTACTAAACCTGAAGACCTGAAAGGCATGAAAATTCGTGTCCAGGCGAGCCCAACCACACTGAAAATGATTGAGTTAATGGGCGGTTCACCTACCCCTATTTCTTTCGGTGAAGTGTATACAGCCATGCAGCAAGGCGTGGTGGATGGTGCTGAAAACAATGTGCCATCCTGGGTACAAACACGTCATATCGAAATTGCCAAAGTGTTCTCTGAAGATGAACACACCTCCATTCCTGATTTTCTGGTGATGTCGACCAAAACATGGAACAAGCTGACACCAGAACAACAGCAGATTCTGGCTAAAGCTGCTACCGATTCTGAAGTTTATGAACAGAAACTGTGGGATGAAGTGGACAAAGAGTCACGCGAGAAAGCCATTTCAATGGGAGCCACTTTTGTAAAAGTGGATAAAGCGCCGTTCCGTGCTGCTGTTAAACCGCTTTACGACGATTTTGCCAAAGATCCTAAACAAGCAGCCTTGCTTGCCAAGTTTGAAGCCGCCGCGCCACAGTGACGGACCTCTGGCGGGCTTGAAGCCCGCCTTTTTTAATCAGGAAAACAAAAATGATCTTCGACCGTATTAAATGGGTGGTTGACCGGATTATTGCGACCTTTTCTATCCTGGTAATGGTAGCCCTTGTTGTCTGCGTCGTCTGGCAGGTATTCAGCCGTTATGTGCTAGGACAGCCCAGTACCATGACAGATGAGCTGGCACGCTTTTTGATGATATGGGTAGGCTTACTGGGCGCCGCCTATACCGTAGGGGCACAACGCCATTTATCAATTGATATTCTGGCGCTCAGCCTGAGTGAGCGGAAGAAACAGGTTCTCAACATCTTAATTAACCTGTTTATTTTTCTGTTTGCGGGTGGCGTGATTATTTCCGGCGGCCTGAAGCTGATTGAAAAAACCCTTGCCACTGCGCAAGTGTCTGCAGCCATGCAAATTCCTGTGGGTTATGTCTATTTTGTTCTGCCGTTAAGTGGCGCCGTCATGATGTTCTATTCCTTATGGTTTATTGCCCATGATATTCACCGCTTACGCCATCCGGATGAGGTTGCCCCGTAATGGAAAGTTATATTGCTCTCGCCCTGTTTGGTAGTTTCTTTATTCTGGTTTTTATCGGCGTGCCTATCTCGTTTTCAATCGGGATAGCGACTGTCACATCCATGGCGCTGATGTTCCCGTGGGATATCGCCATTATCACCGTCACCCAGCGCCTGGCTAATGGTCTGGATAACTTCGCACTACTCGCCATCCCGTTTTTTATTTTTGCGGGGATCCTGATGAACAGTGGTGGAATAGCCATCAGGTTAATCAACCTGGCGCAAGTGATGGTTGGCCGGGTGCCGGGTTCTCTGGGCCATGTCAACGTACTGGCTAACATGATGTTTGGTTCCATCTCAGGTTCAGCTGTTGCAGCTGCCGCCGCAGTAGGTGGCACTCTGGATCCTATTCAGAAAAAAGAAGGGTATGCCCCCGAGTTTTCAACAGCCATTAACGTTTCTTCCTGTATTACCGGGTTATTGATACCGCCATCAAACGTGCTGATTGTCTTTTCACTGACAGCTGGCGGCGTTTCTGTGGCATCGCTGTTTATGGCGGGTTACCTGCCGGGCATTCTGATGGGTTTTTCCATCATGCTGGTTTGTTGGTTTTTGGCACGTAAACGCAACTATCCATTGTCGCCACGCCCAACAGCTCGCCAGGCGCTGAAAGCGCTTCTGGATGCACTGCCCAGCCTGTTATTAGTGTTTATCGTTATGGGTGGGATTTTAGGTGGGGTGTTTACCGCCACCGAGGCTTCCGCCATCGCTGTGGTGTATACCTTTATCCTTTCAGTGCTGGTTTACCGGGAAGTAAAATGGCGTGATTTGCCCGGGCTTATTCTGGAGTCTGTTGTCACCACATCCATCGTGTTGTTGCTGATTGGCTGCTCAGTGGGCATGTCGTGGGCTATGACCAACGCCGATATCCCCTACATGATTAGTGATGCCATGATGGGTATCTCTGATAACCCGCTCGTTATTCTGCTGATGATTAACGTAGTGTTGCTGGTGGTAGGTATCTTCATGGATATGACGCCCGCAGTACTGATTTTCACCCCTATTTTCCTGCCGATTGCGCAGACACTGGGAATGGATCCGGTACATTTCGGAATAATGATGGTAGCCAACCTGTGTATTGGTCTGCTGACACCACCTGTAGGGAGTGCGCTGTTTGTCGGGTGTTCCATCTCTGGCGTGAAGATCCAGAACCTGATTAAACCGTTGCTGCCCTTCTATGCCGCCCTGTTTATTTCACTCATGATGATAACCTATATCCCTGAAATTTCGCTGTTCATACCGAAATTGCTGGGGCTGATGTGATACTTACCCGGCAGGCGCTAATTCTTCGCCTGGCCGGGTTTCCTTCTGCATAACCGTTATACATCCCCAAGCGAAACCACAGGGCGCTGGTAAGCAGGCCACACAATCGCAACCAGTTCCGGATAAGCACTCAGGCTGAACTCATAGAAACACTGGCGCAGATTCAGCACTTCAATATCTGAGTAGCCAATCACTTCCCCATTCATACAGCGCTTTTTCAGATTGTCATAGTATTTGTACACCGCTGAGTTGAGGTCGCTGCAACGCCGCTGGGCATCAAACAACCCAGGTGTCGACGTGATTTTATCAATGCCCATTTGCTTAACTGTTATGCGGACAAAATCAATGTACTCGTTATTCACCCGCCAGTACCAGGGTGGGGTAATGTGGTTGATCAAACGGGCAAACTGATCCTCCCCTTGCTCTGGTGTTAATGAGGGTTGTGAATATAAAGGCTGTTGCTGTTCCTGTTTTGCGCTCTTTTTATTATCGCGCATTAAAACAAGCACCCCACCCAGTAGTATTAATAATATAAAGACGAGATAAATAGTGAGGCTCACATTTACACTCCTTTTTTTTGATTTTAATTTTACAACATGTTATTGTCAACGTTACACTCGCCCTGAATAATTTTATCTTTTTGATATAAAAGGCTTATTAGTTATGCTGCCAGATAACCTGGTGCCCGGGCGGTATCACTATATAGTTCCGGAATCACCGCAAGAAAGTTCTGACACTCCATCTGATTTCACTTTAGTTACTGAAAAGCTTCAGGAACTCGAGGTTGAAATTCTCAGCAGCGTCTCTCAACCGGGGCGTATTGGCCTGCCGAAGAACGCCCTTCTGGAAGAACACGACCGCTATTTCAAAGAGCGATTATTTCGCGTTGCTAAAATAGAAACCTTTGCCCGGGTACTAAAAGAATTAGTCGCAGAAAATGAAATTACCCAGGAAGCTCTTTCTGAGCTAATCACACAAAAGACCGTAGAAACAAATGAGCAGGGTGAAAAAATTTGGCTTAATTTAATTACCAGCGAAGTTAAATCACCTTTGTTTTACCGGTTTGAGGATTAGCCCTATGTCTGAACAGGCTCAATCAATTAATAAAAATTTCACTTTAAATACTGAAAATAAGCACCAATTTATCTTAAGTAGAAATTTACAGTCACTGCGGCTTTATAAAAACGAGGTGGTAGACCGTTATACCCGTAAAGTCTCCAGCATTCCGGCGGCTCTGGTTGAGTTGAAGTGGCAAAACCGTAAAGCGCTGTACGCATTCCAGGTGAAAGAAGAAGTTTATGGCAGCGTGTTGTGCCAGTTACTGGCTAACAACCCGGAGCTAAAAGAAAAAGTCATGGCGCGTATTGAGGCACATTACCAGCAGTTTCGTACTCATGAAGCACAAACACTGGAAGTGTCCCGCAAACTGGTTGACGGCCAGTTTAAAACGTCTTCAGCACTCGAAAGCTAGCCTTATTCCCTCTCAGTTTTCTGGCACGTTCTTTCACACATAAAAAAAGCGTGGCCAATGCCACGCCCCGATACCGGTAAGAAGCAGAGCAAGCCAGCTTTCTTACCGGGAACAGATAAAAACCGGCTATTTTCATCAAACTGACTGGCAGAGAACCTGCGCGATGAACCAACAGGTCATCAAACAGTCACTCCGATGTAAATTACTTCGCTGCCGCACCTGACGGCTGTGATGATTGCGCGGGTTGTGGTGAGGCACCCGTTGGGCCTGCTGCTGCCCCGGCCGCAGGGTTACTTTCTTGCGCTACCAGGCCAATTTTGAGATACCCGGCCTGTTGCAGCATATCCATCACATGCATCAGGGTTTCATAATCCACCGTTTTATCCGCACGGAAAAAGATAGTGGTGTCTTTCTTCCCTTCTGTCATGGTGTTCAGGACATCCACCATGTTCTGCTCAGTCACAGGTTCATCGCCGATAAACAATGTTTTGTCTGCTTTGACTGACAGATACAAAGGTTTTTCCGGCCTGGGTTGCGGCTCGCTGGATGACCCCGGTAAGTTCACTTTTACGTCAACTGTCGCCAGTGGTGCAGCCACCATAAAGATAATCAGCAAAACCAGCATCACATCAATAAAAGGTGTGACATTGATATCGTGCATCTCGGCGCTGTCGTCTGAGTTCTCATTAAAATGCATAGCCATAAGGCATCAACCTGCACGCAGTTTCTGAGCTGGCTGGATATTACGTGTTTCACAGCTCGCAGCCAAATCCAGATCGCGGCTTTGCAGTAACAACACTTGTGCGGCCACATCACCCAGTGATGCTTTATAAGCGCCAATCATGCGGGCGAAAACATTATAAATCACCACGGCTGGAATCGCAGCGATAAGGCCAACTGCGGTTGCCAGCAACGCTTCAGCGATGCCTGGAGCCACAACGGCCAGGTTCGTTGTTTGCGACTGCGCAATACCAATAAAGCTGTTCATGATGCCCCAGACTGTACCAAACAGCCCAACGAACGGTGAAATTGCACCAATAGTCGCCAAAAAGCCATTACCGCGCCCCAGATAACGCCCGGTTGCCGCAACACGGCGCTCCAGACGGAAACTGGTACGCGATTTGATGCCTTCGTTATCAGTACTCCCTTCTGAAAGGACCAACTCGTCTTGTGCTTCATTAATTAACTGAGCACTCAAACTGCTGGTGTGAAAACCTGCCGCAGTTTCGCTGGCTTCATCTAAAGAGCGGGCACTTGAGAGTGCGGAATACTCACCATTAAGGCGGCGTTTCCAGGCAAGCAGTTCAGTAAATTTGCGAAAGAACAGCGCCCATGTGACCACGGAGGCGAACAACAGGCCAATCATGACCAGTTTCACCACAATATCGGCATGATGATACATACCCCAGACGGACAAATCCGCCTGCATCAAATTTTCTGCCACAGTCAATCTCCAGGACCAACATGAAAAAAACGAATATTGTCGGTATCATATCAAAATAGTGTCGAATTGATAGTCGTTCTCATTACTATTTACATAATGATCTGGCTCACACTCTGTTTCTTTGCGCCAGGACAGCAATTGACTGCTATTTATCGCACTTTTTCTTATGAAGGTCATTTCCCTGTGCCGGTTCCGCCAGAAGCGTGTTAACTTATTTAGACATCCAGACGTATAAAGGGACAGGCAATGTCAGAGAAACATCTTGAAACCGCGCTGATTACTGCTGGCCGTAACAAGCGCTATACCCAGGGCTCTGTGAACAGTGTTATCCAGCGGGCATCTTCGCTGGTATTTGAGTCCGTCAGTGCCAAAAAGCAGGCCACAGCAGGCAGGGCAACAGGTGAGTTATTTTATGGCCGACGCGGCACCCTCACACATTTCTCCTTACAGGAAGCTATGTGTGAGCTGGAAGGTGGCGCTGGTTGCGCGCTGTTCCCCTGCGGAGCTGCCGCCGTTGCTAATACCATTCTGGCCTTTGTTGAACAAGGTGATCATATTCTGGTAACCCGCACAGCATATGAACCGACCCAGGATTTGTGCACCAAAATCCTCTCACGGTTAGGCGTTACCACCTCCTGGTTTGACCCACTGGCTGGCGCAGATATTGCCAAACTGGTCCGCCCGGAAACGCGTATTGTTTTTCTGGAATCGCCGGGTTCCATCACGATGGAAGTTCATGATGTCCCGGCTATCGTCAAAGCAGTACGAGAGAAAGCCCCCAATGCCATCATCATGATGGACAATACCTGGTCTGCGGGTGTGCTGTTTAAAGCTCTGGATTTTGGTGTCGATATCTCAATTCAGGCTGGCACGAAATATTTGATTGGCCATTCCGATGCGATGGTTGGCACAGCAGTTTCCAACGCCCGTTGCTGGGAACAGTTGCGTGAAAATGCTTACCTGATGGGGCAAATGGTGGATGCAGATACCGCGTATATGACCAGTCGCGGCTTACGTACCCTGGGTGTGCGCCTGAAACAACATCAGGAAAGCAGCATTGCTGTTGCCACCTGGTTGCAGCAGCACCCGGCTGTTGAGCGCGTTAACCACCCGGCTTTACCCGGCAGTAAAGGCCATGAATTTTGGAAGCGCGATTTTACCGGTTGTAGCGGGTTGTTCTCTTTTATTTTGAAAAAACGCCTTAGTGAAGCTGAGTTTGCCCATTTTCTGGACAACTTCAGCCATTTCAGCATGGCCTACTCCTGGGGCGGGTTTGAGTCACTCATTTTAGCGAATCAACCTGAAGAAATTGCCGCCATCAGGCCGGAGAGTGAGGTAGACTTTACTGGCACCCTGGTACGCGTGCATATCGGTCTTGAGAATGTGTCTGACCTGATTGACGACCTCGCCGCCGGGCTGGAGCGCATTGGTTAACTCAGTTTGGTTTAAGTCTGCAAAAAGTTGTCATACATGAGTATGGGATGTGCCATGTTGAGCGCCGGATCAAGGTGTTAAACTGTATCCGTCAGGTACAATTACTATAATTTAAGCTGTTCCACGGGATGTTTCATGGTTGTTATCGAAAATATCATCGCTGCACTTTGGCATCATGATTTTGTGGCTCTGACTAATCCACATGTTATCGGTATCGTGTATTGCATCATGTTCGCGACACTGTTCCTTGAGAATGGTTTGTTGCCTGCAGCCTTTCTTCCCGGGGACAGCCTGCTGTTACTCGCTGGCGCAATGATTGGCCGGGGAGTAATGGATTTTACTTCTACATTATTGTTGCTCACCGCCGCCGCCAGCCTTGGTTGCTGGCTGAGCTACCTGCAGGGCCGCTGGCTGGGCAATACCCGCATCGTCAAAGGCTGGTTACATCAACTGCCTTCACAATATCACCAGCGTGCCACCTGCTTATTTGACCGTCACGGACTGCTGGCACTGTTAGTGGGGCGTTTTTTAGCGTTTGTGCGTACCATTTTGCCCGTCATTGCCGGGTTGTCCGGGCTGTCTAACCGTCGGTTCCAGTTTTATAACTGGCTGAGTGCTGTGTTGTGGGTAGGTACAGTTACTGGTCTGGGTTATGCGCTGAGTATGATTCCGTTTGTAAAGCGCCATGAAGACCAGGTCATGACTGGTTTAATGATTTTACCGGTTGTTCTGCTGGTTGCCGGGTTACTGGGCGCCATCATTGTTGCCGTTAAAAAAAAGCCGATGGGCGGCGTTGTGACAAACAATAACCGCCCGGTTAACTAGGCTACGGCCAGAATTCTACTGGCGGCCAGTGGTGTTCAGCAGATTGCGGGTGCCCGTTTGTGTCGCCCGCATTCTCAGAATATCTTCCCCGGGCGTCAGCCCGAAGTAACGTTTAAATTCCCGGCTGAACTGAGAAGGGCTTTCGTAACCCACCTGAATGGCCGCTGCTCCTGCTTTCATCCCGTCATGCAGCATCAATAAACGCGCTTTGTGTAACCGGTAGGTTTTCAGGTACTGCAACGGTGAGGTGCTGGTGACGGATTTAAAATTATGGTGAAACGCTGATACGCTCATGTTCGCCTCCATCGCCAACTGGTCGACAGTCAGGTTATCACGATACTGAGTTTCAATGCGCCGCAATGCCCGGCTGATCAGGCTAAAATGGGTATGGCGGCTGACCAGGGCCAGCAATGCTCCCCCCACTGGCCCGGTAAGTAAATGGTAGAGAATTTCCCGAATGATGGCTTTACCCAGGATGCGCGCATCCAGCGGTTTTTCCAGTACATCCAGCAACCGTTCCACGGCACACAAAATCGGTTCTGATAAAGGTGCGGAATGAATACCACTGGAAACCGGATGCGGCTGGAATTCCGGTTCTTCACCAATATCCATAAGCAAAGCCTGTAACTGCATAATATTAATGTTGATACGTAGCCCGGCAAGCGGTTCTTCTGGTGTTGCTGTGGTTTCACATTCAAAAGGCAGTGGCACAGTCAGCAATAAATATTCGTTTACATCATAGCGAAAAACACGATCATTCAGATAACCCGTTTTGTGGCCCGAAAAGAGAAAAACAACACCTGGTTCGTACATTACCGGCGTGCGGGGATACGGAGACTCCCCATAGAGCAGGCTAATTTCACCATCAAAAAAATTCGAAGTATTTTTTATGTTTATCAGATGATTAACCTTATTTTTTAAGGTTAAACAAATTTCTTCACGGCTCATTTTTACTTACCAGGCAGAGAGTATTCGGACAAGAGGTAGTGTACTCAAAATGAATTCTTTCTCCATTGTTTTGTAGAAATAGGCAAATCAATTGCAGAAATGAGCATTGAGCAATCGGGCGCAGAATCAGACAATAACCGCCAACGCCCCACAGGGCATAACTAATTATTGAAGGGTACACCCCATGAACAATTTCGATTTACATACCCCTACCCGCATTTTATTTGGTAAAGGTGCGCTGTCTTCACTGCGCGAAAATATTCCGGCAGATGCCCGCATTCTTATCACCTATGGTGGTGGTAGCGTGAAAAAGACTGGCGTGCTTGACCAGGTGCTCACTGCGCTGGATGGTTTAAATGTTCAAACTTTTGGTGGCATTGAACCGAACCCGGCATATGAAACCCTCATGAAAGCCGTAGAAGTGGTTAAGCAAGAAAACATCACATTCTTACTGGCTGTGGGTGGCGGTTCCGTGCTGGATGGTACGAAGTTTATTGCCGCAGCGGCAAAATATCAGGATGGCGTGGATCCCTGGGAAATACTGGAAACCTGGGGCGGCAATATCAAAGACGCTCTGCCGCTCGGCTCCGTGCTGACACTGCCAGCAACCGGATCCGAATCCAACAGTGGCGCCGTGGTGTCTCGCCGTTCAACGGGTGACAAACGCGCATTTATGTCGCCTCATGTTCAGCCTCTGTTTGCTGTTCTCGATCCAGTTTATACCTACACGTTACCAGCCCGCCAGGTGGCAAATGGTGTAGTTGATGCATTCGTTCATACTGTTGAGCAATACATCACTTATCCGGTTAACGCGAAAGTTCAGGATCGTTTTGCAGAAGGCCTGTTACTGACACTGAAAGAAGAAGGCCCTGTCGCGTTGAAAGAGCCTGAGAACTATGATGTCCGTGCGAATATCATGTGGGCTGCCACCATGGCGCTCAATGGCCTGATTGGTGCAGGTGTACCGCAAGACTGGGCAACACACATGCTGGGACACGAGCTCACAGCAATGCACGGCCTGGATCACGGTCAAACGCTGGCCATTGTTCTGCCCGCTTTGCTGAATGAAAAACGCGAGCAGAAGCGTGAAAAACTGCTGCAGTATGCTGAACGTGTATGGAATATCACTGAAGGAAGTGAAGACGCCCGCATTGATGCGGCCATTAATGCCACTCGCCAGTTCTTTGAAAATATGGGGATTCCGACACATTTATCCGATTATGGTCTGGATGGCAGCACTATTCCGGCCTTATTGTCTAAACTGGAAGAACACGGCATGACCAACCTGGGTGAGCATCAGGATATTACCCTGGACGTAAGCCGCCGGATTTATGAGGCGGCTCGCTAACCAGTCTGCACCAATCCTGATTTCGACCCTTCGCTGCCACCTGCTACGGGTGGCAGCTCAATAAAGGAGGAGAGAATGGCGAATGCAAGTGTAATAAAGCTGAACGATGGAAACCTGATGCCGCAACTTGGCTTAGGTGTCTGGCAGGCCAGCAATGAAGAAGTGCTGACCGCCATAAGTAGTGCACTGGATGTGGGCTACCGGGCCATAGATACCGCAGCCGCCTACCACAACGAAGAAGGCGTTGGCCAGGCATTAAAAAACAGTCATGTCCCCCGCGAAGACTTATTTATCACCACCAAACTCTGGAACAGTGACCACCTGCAACCTGCGCAGGCACTTCAGGCAAGTCTTGAAAAGCTACAGCTTGATTATATCGACCTGTGGCTGATGCACTGGCCAGTCCCGGCGAAAGGCCACTACATTGAAGCCTGGAAAAGTATGATTGACCTTCAACAGCAAGGGCTGGTGAAGAGTATTGGTGTCTGCAACTTCAATATTGATCACCTGCAGCACATTATTGATGAAACGGGCGTTCACCCGGTGATTAATCAGATTGAACTGCACCCGTTATTTCAGCAGCGTGCATTGCATGCATGGAATGCCACCCACCAAATACAAACGGAATCCTGGAGCCCACTGGCCCGGGCTGGTGAAGGTATTTTTGAGCAGAAGATTATTCGTCATCTGGCAGACAAATACGGGAAATCGCCCGCGCAAATTATTATCCGCTGGCACCTGGATAACGGACTGGTTGTGATACCAAAATCGGTAACCCCATCGCGCATTGCTGAAAACTTCAATGTCTGGGATTTCCGCCTGGAAAAAGAAGAACTGGCAGAGATGGCAAAACTGGATTGTGGTAAGCGGATTGGCCCGGATCCGGATAAGTTTGGGGCATAAGGCTGCCACTGGCATCTTGCCAAAGCAGGGCGATATAAGCGCCTCGCAAAAAACAAACGCCCTTCATTACGAAGGGCGTTGTTTCATTTGTTAAGCCAACCTGCTTTAGCCTTGTCTGGACTGAGGTTTACGGCGCTTTTGCGCGGCCTGGGGTGAGCGCCCAGGTGCAGCCTGAGATGTGCGACCTGTACTTGTAGTTGCAGACTGAGGTGCGCGACCCGTTGCCGACTGAGGAGACCGGCGTTGATGAGCCATTGGTGTATGGCGTGTCAGTGCGGTCTGGCTCTTACGATTCTGGCGACGTGCTTCGCGCATTTCTTCCATCGTTGGTGACGGCACAAGGCACTCACGCCGTGGGCCTATCAGGTGCTTTTTCCCCATCGCTTCCAGTGCAGAGCGAATCAACGGCCAGTTAGCCGGATCATGGTAACGCAGCAAAGCTTTATGCAGGCGTCGTTGCTTATCGCCACGCGGCACCACAATATCTTCACTCTTGTAATTCACTTTAGACAACGGATTTTTGCCGGTGTAATACATCGTGGTGGCATTTGCCAGCGGCGACGGGTAGAAGTTTTGTACCTGGTCCAGGCGGAAACGGTGTTTCTTCAACCACAATGCAAGATTAACCATATCTTCATCTCGCGTACCTGGATGCGCAGAAATAAAGTAAGGGATCAGGTACTGCTCTTTACCAGCCTGTTTTGAGTAACTGTCAAACAGCTCTTTGAAACGATGATAGCTTCCCATACCTGGCTTCATCATCTTCGATAACGGACCTTCTTCGGTATGTTCAGGCGCAATCTTCAAATAACCGCCCACATGGTGGGTTGCCAGTTCTTTAATGTAGCGCGGGTCTTCAACCGCCAGATCGTAACGTACACCAGAAGCTATCAGGATCTTTTTAATACCACTCAGGTCACGAGCCCGGCGATACAAGTCAATCGTCGGCTGGTGATCGGTATCCATGTGCGGGCAGATATCCGGGTAGACACAGGATAAGCGGCGGCAGGTTTGCTCAGCACGCGGGGATTTACAGCGCAACATGTACATATTGGCTGTTGGCCCGCCCAGGTCGGAAATCACACCAGTAAAGCCCGGCACAGTATCGCGGATCGCTTCAATTTCATTGATGATTGAATCTTCTGAGCGGCTCTGGATAATGCGCCCTTCATGTTCGGTGATTGAACAGAAAGTACACCCACCGAAGCAGCCACGCATAATATTGACCGAAAAACGGATCATTTCATAGGCAGGGATACGGCTGTCGCCATATGACGGATGCGGTACGCGTTTATAAGGCAGTGCGAACACGCTGTCCATCTCTTCGGTGGAAAGCGGAATGGCCGGTGGATTTATCCAGATATACCGGTCACCCTGTTTTTGCATTAATGCCCGTGCACAACCAGGGTTGGTTTCATGGTGCAGGATCCGTGATGCATGGGCATACAAGACTTTGTCGCCTTTCACTTTTTCATAGGATGGCAACAGAATGTAGGTCTTTTCCCAGGGCTTTTGCTTTAGTTTTGGCGGCTGTACCACGATGGCTTCTGCTTTTGCCCCCGCGCCCACTTCAACGGTTTTGTTATTATCCGCACAAGGCAAATCCTCGCCATAAGGATGCGGGATTGGGTCTATCTTACCAGGAGTATCCAGGCGAGTGGAGTCCACCCCTTCCCAACCTGGCAGCGCTTCACGAACAATAATCGCAGTATTGCGCACATCTTTAATTTCACTGATGGGCTCACCCTGCGATAAGCGGTGTGCCACTTCTACCAGTGGGCGCTCGCCATTGCCAAACATCAGCATATCTGCTTTGGCATCAATCAACACGGAACGGCGAACGGTATCAGACCAGTAATCATAATGCGCAGTGCGGCGCAGGCTGGCTTCAATACCGCCAAGGATAACCGGCACATCGCTCCAGGCTTCTTTGCAGCGCTGAGTGTAAACCAGGGTAGCACGATCCGGGCGTTTACCTGCGACGTTATCCGGTGTGTATGCGTCGTCGTGGCGCAATTTCCGGTCTGCTGTGTAGCGGTTAATCATGGAGTCCATATTGCCCGCGGTCACACCGAAGAACAGGTTGGGTTTGCCCAGTGCCATAAACGCGTCTTTACTGGTCCAGTCTGGCTGGGAAATAATCCCAACACGAAACCCTTGCGCTTCCAGCATACGGCCGCAAATCGCCATCCCGAAACTCGGGTGGTCAACATAGGCATCACCGGTAACCAGAATAATATCGCAGCTATCCCAGCCTAATTGGTCCATCTCCTTGCGGGACATGGGCAGAAAAGGGGCAGGACCAAAGCAGGCAGCCCAATACTGGGGCCATGAAAAAAGGTCGCGCTCGGGCTGAATCAGGCTGGTACGGCTCATATTGCTTCCGAAAAAAAGTAAAAAGATATCAAAGGGCCGCGATTATACGCCGGGTTAGTGCCGGAAAAGAAGAGGGCTGAACAAATTATGCTCACTTAACTGCCACCTGATACCCCTGAATGCTCAGTGATATCAGGTGGATAAGCATCAGGATGCAGGTTGAACTAATAGCTGCCCAATTGAGCCCCTGTCGGCCAGTTCCAGTGTCTGGCTGGAATACAGGAAGGGGAAATGCGGCCAGGACGGCTGGCCGAAATACACCAGCAATTCCACCTGCCCGTCAACCCAGACGGTATCTTTCCAGCCCCGGTCTTCCGGGAAGGGGGATGCGCCATTCACATTACGCACCTGGAACATGACACCTTCAATATGGAAAGCCTGGGGCGTATTAGCGTGTACGGTCCAGCGCTCCCAGGTCCCTTGCAAGGTCTCAATATCTATGCGGTTGACGTCCCACAACTGACCATTAATACCCGGATCATCACCCAGTGAAATATCACGGCTGCGCGTTGAGCTACCGGCAATAATATCTTCTGGCAAAAGACGGGCAGGAAGTGGAGTGGTCACCAGGGGCAACAAGCCTGTCGGCCGCAGCGTCAACACCAGCGTCGAAATCAGGATGCTGGATGGTTCAAAAAAGCCACGAATGCGTTCCATTATGCCAGCAGATTCCCCGCAGGTAATGGAGACGGCATCACCATTGCTCATATCCACCAGCACTTCGCGACGTTCACCGGGGGCAAGAGAGAGCTGAGAAACGGATACGGGTGCCGGTAAAAAACCCTGATCACTGGAGATAACGTGCAGCGGTCTGCCATCAGACATACGTAACAGGTAACGCCGGGCATTCGACGCATTAAGTAAACGCAGGCGCACCCAGCCTCGCGAGACGTCGACATAAGGACCCTGTACGCCATTGACCAGCAAGGTATCACCAATAAACCCGCCATCGGAAGGTTCGCTGTAGGTTGGCGCGCCAAAGTTATCCAGCCGTTTGTCCTGCAAGATGACCGGGAAATCATCCACCCCATAGTGGTTAGGGACAGGTAATGATTTACTGATGTCATCTTCCACCAGCCACATTCCCACCAGCCCTTTGTAAACCTGCTCAGCGGAACGGTTTGGCGTATTTGCGCGGTACCACAATGTGGCGGACTGCTGGCGAATGGGCAGCACTGGCGCCCAGTCAGCGTTGGGTGTCATCATGCGTGCCGCACCACCCATTAGCGGCCCCGGAACCTGCAACCCGGAAATTGTCATCGCGACATTCTCCGTTAACCGGTTGCTGTAAATCATTTTAACATCATCACCATTCCATACACGAATGGTGGGCCCCATGTAGCGCCCGTTAAAACCCCATACCTGAGCACGCGTTCCGGGTGCAAAAGACCAGTGAGCGCTTTGCAGCGTCAGAAACAAAGGTTGCCCGCGCCGGGACTCCAGCAATGGCGGAACAGGAAGAGGCAACTGGGTAGCCGCATTGGCTTTTAACGGCAACGCCCCAGCGCCCAGTGCAATGCCAGATGCCTGAATAAACTGACGCCGGCTGAGTGACATAATTGCTCCATGTAAACTGAATGAAATTTGGCGGGACACCTTTCCCGCCTAAAAATGACCGGAAAGAGGCCTAACGTTGTACGTTTTTCTCGGACGTAACTTTTCCCGCTTCGCGCAAAGCAACTTCTTCATCCAGTGCGCGAATTTTTTCTTCCATCAACTGGCGGCAATGCGCAGACAATTCACGAACCTGATCTTTACCGAAGTTGCTGGTATCAACAGGTGGCAACATTTCAACTATCACCAACCCATTACACCAGCGATTGAGTTTAATTTTATTGCTGGTGTTGGAAACACAGATGGGAATGACAGGCACTCCGGCAGCCAATGCTGCATGAAATGCCCCGGCTTTAAAAGGCAACAAACCACGACCACGACTTCGTGTCCCTTCTGGAAACATCCAGATGGAGATATTACGCTCGCGAATCTGCTGAACGACCTGGGCAATCGTACCATGTGCTTTTGCCCGGTTATTGCGGTCTATCAGCAGATTGCCAGTCAGCCAGTAAAGTTGCCCAAAAAAAGGGATCCACAATAAACTTTTCTTGCCAACTGTTACGGTTGTTGGCTGAACAATATACGACGCTGTTACCATATCGTAGTTGTTCTGGTGGTTGGCAATGTAAATAGCATTACCAAAGTTTTCTGCACCGGACGGTTTGCGGATTTCCACCTTTAACCCAAATACGGTAGACAGGCGGGCAAAAAGATGACCAAACGTAGCAACGTGGCGTGGGTTTCTGGGGCTGAAGAGACAATATATTGAACCGAAAACACACACCAAAAGACTGTAGAGCACAACAATAATAAAACGAATAATCAAAAGCATAGCAACCTCTGAAGACACAGGCGATGTTCACCAGAGCCCTGGTATAATTTCAGTTTCAGGCAGGTTTCAACGCCTTTTATCCTGTCCCCTGAATAACATTAACAACCACTATTTGCAGACCAGCAAACCATTATAACTGGAGAATGCATTGTCAGGCGCTTTGCCATCACAAACAATGGTGAGGTGAAAAAATCATACGAATTCAGGGAAGTGAAGCGCCACTCCCCTGTTCTGTTTATGACTCGCTGTCATCGTCAGCGCGGGCTGGTGAGTCTATTTCAATATTATCAATCCGCTGCAAACCGCGCATCACCGTTCCCCGACGCCCGCGCTCTGCATGGACTTTCTGTAACTCTTCCGGACGCAGTTTCAGTTTCCGCTTACCAACATGAATAGTCACTGTGCTTTGTGGCGGCAGAACACGCAACCAGGCAAGTTTATCTTTCCCGCTTACGGCTTCCGCCGCAGGAATTGAGATAATTTTATTCCCTTTACCTTTTGAGAGTTGCGGTAAATCACGGACCGGGAACATCAGCATACGCCCGGCGGCAGTAATCGCCAGTAACATATCGTCATCATGATTTACCCATAACGGCGGCAATACCCGGGCATTTTCCGGCAGGCTAATCATTGCTTTGCCTGCGCGGTTGCGGGCAACCAGATCATTAAAGGTACACACAAAGCCGTAACCGGCATCGGAAGCCATCAACAGTTTTTGCTCATCCGGTGCCATCAGAACCTGTTCAACCACCGCTCCCGGCGGTAGCGTCAGCTTACCAGTGAGTGGCTCCCCTTGCCCACGAGCAGACGGCAGGTTCACAGGATCCAGCGCATAGCTACGCCCGGTTGAGTCGATAAATACCACTGGCTGGTTAGACTTACCTTTAGCCTCCGCCATAAAACTGTCGCCCGCTTTATAATTTAACCCGGCGGCATCAATGTCATGGCCCTTGGCACTGCGAACCCAACCCATTTGCGACAACACAATCGTGACGGGTTCAGACGGCATCATCTCATGGTCGCTCATCGCCTTCGCTTCACTACGTTCGTGTAACGGAGAACGGCGGTCATCGCCATAAGCCTGTGCATCTGCCTGCAACTCTTTTTTCAGCAGGTTATTCATTTTCCGCTCAGAAGCGAGAATGCCCTGCAGTGTATCGCGTTCTTTTTCCAGATCACTCTGCTCACCACGGATTTTCACTTCTTCCAGGCGGGCAAGGTGGCGTAATTTCAGTTCAAGAATTGCTTCCGCCTGAGTATCTGAGATACCAAAGCGCGACATCAGTGCGGGCTTCGGTTCATCTTCAGTGCGGATGATTTCAATAACTTCATCAATGTTGAGGAACGCAACCAACAAACCTTCGAGGATATGCAGCCGTTTCAGTACTTTCTCCAGCCGGAAACTCAACCGGCGGCGTACTGTGTCACGACGGAAAACTAACCACTCACTGATAATTTCATGCAGGTTTTTAACCGCAGGGCGGCCATCCAAACCAATCATGTTCAGGTTAACGCGATAGCTTTTCTCAAGGTCGGTAGTGGCAAACAGGTGGTTCATCACCTGTTCCATATCCACGCGATTAGAACGCGGTACAATCACCAGACGAGTTGGGTTTTCGTGGTCGGATTCATCGCGCAGATCATCAACCATCGGCAGTTTTTTCGCCCGCATCTGGCTGGCGATTTGTTCCAGCACTCGCGCACCGGAAACCTGGTAAGGCAGTGCAGTAATAACCACAGCACCGTCTTCTTTATTCCAGACAGCACGCATACGTACAGAACCACGCCCGTTCTGGTAAATTCTACGGATATCTTCACGAGAAGTAATAATTTCCGCTTCCGTGGGGTAATCCGGCCCCTGAATAATATCCAGCAAGGCATCCAGCGAGGTTTTGGGGTTTTCAATCAGGGTTACTGCTGCCTGAGCCACTTCACGCAAGTTATGAGGCGGAATATCTGTCGCCATACCAACAGCAATCCCGGTGGTGCCGTTTAACAGAATATTTGGCAAACGGGCTGGCAGCATCTTCGGTTCGCTGAGCGTCCCGTCAAAGTTAGGGACATAATCAACCGTTCCCTGGCCCAGTTCACTGAGCAGCACTTCAGCATAACGCGACAAGCGGGATTCGGTATAACGCATCGCTGCGAAGGACTTCGGATCATCCGGTGCCCCCCAGTTCCCCTGCCCATCTACCAGCGGATAGCGGTAAGAGAAGGGTTGCGCCATCAGTACCATTGCTTCGTAGCAGGCACTGTCGCCATGGGGATGGTATTTACCCAGCACATCCCCGACGGTACGTGCTGATTTTTTGAATTTCGCCGCTGCATTGAGCCCCAGTTCAGACATGGAGTACACAATGCGCCGCTGAACGGGTTTCAGGCCATCGCCAATAAATGGTAATGCGCGATCCATGATGACGTACATGGAGTAATTGAGATACGCACTTTCCGTAAATTCATGCAGAGCACGGCGTTCTACGCCGTCATGAGTAATCTCACTCATTAATTTTTAACCCTCAAACTGACTGGCCAATGCAAAGTTGAATGGCAATATTGTGGCCGATAGTACCCTATCTGGCGTGGAGAGTCACAAGAAGCGCATTATTGCCCTCAGAGCAAAAGTCTTTGCCTGTCTTTCCACTACAGGCGTGATACACATCACGATAAAATCCTCCGCATCTTAACTTATCGGAAAGAGACCATGAGTAACATACTGATTGTTAATGGCGCCAAATCTTTTGGGCACTCCGCCGGTCAACTGAATAATACACTGACCGAAGAAGCTGTAGCTCAATTACGTGAGCTGGGTCACCAGGTAACAGTGAGCGTAGCCGACAGCGATTATAATGTGGAAGATGAAGTTGCCCGCTTCCTGGCCGCTGACGCTATTATCTGGCAAATGCCCGGTTGGTGGATGGGTGCGCCCTGGACCGTTAAAAAATACATGGATGATGTGTTCACTGCTGGCCACGGCAGCCTGTACGCCAGTGATGGCCGTACCCGTTCAGATGCCAGCAAAAAATATGGCTCAGGGGGGCTGTTGCAGGGCAAGAAATATATGCTGTCACTCACCTGGAACGCACCACTGGAAGCGTTTACGGACAAAGAGCAGTTCTTCCACGGCGCAGGTGTTGATGGCGTCTACCTGCCGTTCCACAAAGCCAATCAGTTTATTGGCCTGGAAAGCCTGCCGACATATATCGCCAATGATGTGATTAAGCAACCGGATGTGCCACATTATATTGCACAATATCGCGAGCATCTGCGGGCGATTTTTGCTTAACTGTTAACACATTTAAAAAGGAGTGAATTTATGCTGACAGTGATTGCTGAAATTCGCACACGTCCAGGCGTTCATCATCGCCAGGCCGTGCTGAATGAATTTAAAACCCTGGTACCTGTTGTTCTTCAGGAAGAAGGTTGCCATGGCTACACCCCAATGGTGGATGAGAATACCGCTCTGGATTTTCAGGCAACAGCGCCAGATTCCATTGTCGTGGTTGAAGTGTGGGAAAGTGCTGCACATCTCAAAGCGCACCTGGAAACGCCGCATATGAAAGCATTCGGGGAAAAAACCAGGAATGATGTGCTGGATATGCACATTCGCATTCTGAAACCCGGCATTGCCTGAGTTTACTCCAGCAAAGTAAACACATCACTACAATGAACTCGCTACATTTGCTACAAAAGAAGGAAGTCAGTTTCCTTCTTTTTATTGCGGTTCATAATGTTATTTTTCGCTATCACGCCTGCGCCATCACTCAGGTTTCCTCATCTTCCCTGCCCAGCAATCCGCACAGTACAGCGACATCCGGGTATTCATCCAGATGCAGGCAAACATGCTCCAGTGCCCGGCAAGACGCTGCTGATAACACCTGACGTGCCAGTTGGTCAAATTTAGCCAACAACGCTCCATCACTCAGCGGGTTGCCTGGCGAACCCGAAGGCACTGGTACCTGTACCTGTGTCACACTGCCACGGGTGGTATGTAAAATAACAACCGGTTCTTCATCACCTTGTTGAAGCGCATCAACCTCCAGAGTAATGCGCGCCAGCATATCGCTCACTTGTGGCGAAAGCCGCTTTTCTTCACTGTAGCTTTCCAGCCCGACGCTGCCATAACATAGACGGGCAGCAAGCGCATAAGGCAGGCTCATTTGTGCCGCCGCCAGGCTGCCAGTTGACCGGCCACCGCACATCTCCATTAAAAATGGGTTAAGCCTGACATGTATGCGCTTCACCTGAGCCAAAGGTTGCACAGATAACAACTGGTTCAGTGCGTCAACCGCAGAATGGGTTCCCCGGCATGATGCATAAGGTTTGATTGAGCAACGCGCCAGTTTCCAGACTTGCCCGAGCGATGCCACCAGTGCATCAGGGCGCTGGCTGTGAGGCGCTATGGTTTGCAAAAAACCGCCCCATTTTTCAGCGAAAACAGCGCCCGGTCCCTGAATGCCTCTCTGTGCCAGTTGCGCGGCAAACAGCCCACTCTCGGCAGCCCGGCCAGCATGCAGTTTTTTAGTTTGCGAACCATCATGAATGAAAGCCCACAGGCCACTACTGAAACTGCCCGCAATACCCAGAGCAGCACTACACTGAGCCGGAGAAAGCTGCAGCAGGCTGCACACTGCGGCGGTAGCACCAAATACCCCGCAGGTTGCTGTCGAGTGCCAGCCAGCTTCGTTATGAGCGTTGTAACCGCCACAGGCTTCCAGCACACGACGGCCAATATCATAACCAATAATAAACGCGGTCAATAAACGCTGCCCGTCAACGGCCTCCTCCACCAGTGGTAACGCCGCGAGAATGGCAGGCATTACCACTGCTCCGGAGTGATCACAGCCACCGGTATCATCCAGTTCATACATATGCGCAGCGACACCATTCAGCCAGGCTGACTGGCGCGGGGTTACCCGCCACGCCTGCCCCACAAGGAGAGACTGTGCATGCCCGCCTTCTTCTCTGGCTAAGGCAGCACACTGATGCCAGATATCACTGTCTGTGCCTGCAAGCGTCGCGCCCAGGGTATCTAAAAAGTGGCGTTTGGCTTTTTCAACAAGGTGTGGAGGGAAATCCCTGTAGCCTGTAGTGGCAATGAATTCCCCCAGCATGTGCGTATAATCAATCATGGATTCAGCCATGATGTTGCGCCCACAACCGCTGGAATACTTCCGCCGGGTGGTCTGGCGTATTAGCGGGCTGAGAAGAACGCCAGTGTTCGGCCACAGACTGCGCGGTGGTTAACCAGACAGGTTGCTGTTGCAGCGTATCAATCAGCGCCTCCAGTAATGAAATGCGGCCTGCCGTACCCATAATTTCCGGGTGCAAACGGAGTAAGTAACACAAACCAAACCGGTGATAACCGTAAAAATCCTGGGTCATATTCGCCAGTGTTTCCTGGTATGACGCGATACGCGACTGGCCTGGTGGTACTGCCGGGCTGAGGTTAAACGCGAAATAGGGTTCATCTTCCAGTTCATAATGCAGCGGTAACTCAACCAGAGAGGTGCCCGGATGGAAATAAGGCAGGTCGTCGCCTCGCCAACAGGAAGACCACTGAAACCCCATGCCGCTCAGTGCCTGGGCAAACCCGGGTTTCCACTGCCCGGCGGGGGTACGAAACCCCCGGGGGGCACGGCCACATAACGCCGTCAGTTTCTCTGTAGCGCGGCGGACACAAGCCACCTGTTCTTCCAGGCTCATAGCGGAAAAATCTTCGTGCTGGTCACCTGCGCAGGCAACTTCGTGCCCTGCTGCCAAAATCCGCTCCAGCAGCAATGGCTGTTCTTGCGCCACAATAGCTGGCAGGCACCAGGTGGTTTTCACCTGTTTTTTCGCCAACAGGTTCAGTAAACGGTCCACACCGCGCAGTGTGCCATAACGCCAGACAGACAATGTTTTATCCCGTCCTTCAACAGTAGGAGCCTGGGACAAAATGCCGTAGATATCATTAAAATCAATGGTGATAACCGCAGCAGAACGGTATCCCTGCGGCCAGGGCGAAGTACTCCCGGTAAGCATTGTGTTTTTATCCGGCATGTTGACACTCCTGCATATACCACGCTGCGACAGCATCACAACGGGCAAACCACACGTCGCCACGGGAAGTCATATGGGCAAAGAATTTCTCCAGCAACAAAATGCGGCCTGGCTGCCCGGAGATTTTGGGGTGAAACAACGTGGTCAGGCATAATCCTTCATCCATGGCGCCATCAAATTCCCGTTGCCAGTTATCCAGCGTCAGTGCATAGCTGGCAGTGCGGTCTCCCCCTTTGGGAAAATCCGGGTTACGGGTATAGGCCAGTGAGGCATAGTCATCCATTTCCCACTTGCCGGGGATTTCCACCAGTGGCGGGAAACCCGCAACCTCAATGCAATAAGGTCTGTCATCGCCACGCATACTGCTCGAATAGAGAACCCCTGCAGCCTTGAGCACTTCAGGAGTACTGGCTTGCCAGTCTCCCGACGGGGTACGGAACCCTCGTGCGGTAATACCTAAATAGCGTTGAAAAATTTCTGCGGATTTCGCCATCACTGCATGCTGTTCATCAGGGCTCAGGGCAAAAAACGATTCGTGCCGATAACCATGAAATGCCACTTCATGCCCTTGTTCCACTATGGCGCGGCATTGTTCCGGCCAGTGCTCAACAACCCAGGCCGGAACAAAAAAAGTGGCCGGTAACTGAAAGTCTTGCAGTAAATCGAGCAAACGACCGAGTGCCCGAAATGGCCCATAAGAGCCAAAGGTAAAGTACTCTGGTGAAGACCAGATACTGCCATTAAGCATGGCATCGCCAGTCGGGCCATCTAAATCAAACGCCAGCGCCATACAACCGCGTTTTCCCTCAGGCCAACGCAATTCACCCGGTGATTGCATCATCTGCTCCTGATTCAGCCCTGGTTGACGGTGGCTTTGGCTACGCCGTTATCTGATAAGCCCCATTTAGTGAGGATTTTTTGGTAGGTACCATTGGCTATCATGTCATTCAGCGCGCCCTGAATGGCATCGCGTAATGCAGTGTTGTCCTTGCCAATCGCCATCCCGGTGTACTGGAAAGCGAATGCTTTATCCAGTGGCTTAAAGGTTCCTTTTTCGAGGCTCATAATGTAAGGCAGCGTTTCGCTCCCCTGCACGGCTGCATCCAGGCGGCGCTGGCGTAACTGCGTGCGCGCATCAGCGCTACCTTCAGTACCCACAACCACAACAGCCGGTTTCCCCGCAGCTTCGCAATGAGCTTTGCTCCAGTTAGCAATTTCCTGCGGGAATGTAGTGCGGCGGCTGGTGCCAACATGTTTGCCACACAAATCAATATCATGCTGGAGATCCTGACGGGCGGTCAGCGTGTAAAACTGTGGGCCGGTTTTGAAGTAGTCAATAAAATCGACCACTTTCTGGCGTTCTTTGGTATCTGTCATCCCTGACATCACCATATCGACGCGTTTGGTTACCACAGCATTGACCATCTGCTCAAAAGCGATTTCCTGCCAGTTCACTTTGATACCCAGCTCTTTGCCAATGGCTACGCCCAGGTCGTAATCCACACCAGTTAACTGATTGCTGGCCGGGTCTTTAAAATCCATTGGCGGGTAGTTCGGCATAATTGCCACGGTAATTTCGCCTTTTGCCTTGATGGATGCTGGCAATTCCGTTGCCGCCCAGCTGCTGGAGGACTGGACAACGAGTGCAGTTGCTATCACGCTCAGAAACAGGTTTTTCATGGTTTACCCCGGTTAATTAAAGGAGAATGGCATTAATGAAATTTTTCATTCGCGGGTTACGCGGGTTGAGCAGAATCTCTTCTGGTGCGCCCTGCTCAATAATCTGGCCTTCATCCATAAACACCACCTGGTTGGCAACCTCGCGGGCAAAGCCCATTTCATGGGTCACCACCAGCATTGTTGTGCCCTCCTGCGCCAGTTGACGCATGACAGCCAACACTTCCCCCACCATTTCGGGATCCAGTGCCGAAGTGGGTTCATCAAACAACATCAGTTTTGGTTTCATTGCCAGTGCCCGGGCTATGGCAACGCGCTGTTGTTGCCCGCCAGAGAGCGACTGTGGGTAGGCGTGTGCTTTGTTTGCCAAACCAACCCGCTCCAGTAATGCCATCGCCTCTTCAGTTGCTTCGCGTTTTGGGCGCAATAACACATTGCATGGGCCTTCAGTGATATTCTCCAGCGCAGTCTTATGGGGAAATAAGTTAAAACGCTGGAAGACCATGCCGGTATGCAGGCGCTGGCGGGCAATTTGTTTGTCATTGAGTGGATAGAGCTTGTCGCCTGCAATGCGATAACCAGCCAACTCGTTATCTATCCAGATCCCACCACGGTCCACCTTTTCAAGTTGGTTAATACAACGCAGAAAGGTACTTTTCCCTGAGCCCGATGGCCCGAGAATGCACATCACCTCGCCGTAATTCACTTCCAGACTGACATCTTTCAGCGCGTGGAACTGGTCAAAATATTTGTTCACCTTCATGGCGCGAACAATGTTTCTCATGAGGAACTCCAGTTACTGGCGGCGGCGATGACCGCGGGAGAAATAACGCTCCAGTTGGCTTTGGCCAAAAGAGAGCACCGTGACAATCATCAGGTACCAAATCCCCGCCACAAACAGCAGCTCCATCACACGCGCGTTAGCGAAGTAGATGTTTTGCGTGTTGTAGAGCAATTCGGAATACTGAATCATGCTCGCCAGACTGGTCGTTTTGATCATGCTGATAAATTCATTACCAATAGGCGGCAGAATAACTCGCATCGCCTGAGGCAAAATAATGCGGCGTAAAGCCTGCAGGCGCGGCATACCAATGGATTTCGCCGCTTCATACTGGCCAATATCCACAGACAACAACCCGGCGCGAACCACTTCAGAGGTATACGCGCCCTGGTTGATACTCAGCCCCAGCAAAGCAGCCAGGAATGGTGTCATGACATGTACGGTCTGCACACTGAACAGGCCGGGAATAGAAATCACCGGGAATACCAGCGCGAGGTTGAACCACAGCAGCAATTGCAGAATCAGTGGGGTGCCCCGAAAAATCCAGGCATAGGCCACTGCGATGTAATGCAACACCGGGTTGGGCGACATATACATAATTGCCGCCACCACACCAAAAACCACGCCCAGCATCATGGCTAAAATCGACATAATCAGAGTGTTCATCACCCCCTGAAGAATGGCTGTGGCAGTAAAAAACTGGCCGACATAACGCCATTCAATATTGCCGTGGGCAAAAGCATTCACCAGCATTGCCACCAGGAGCAAAATCACAACCGAGGCAGTAATTCGCCCATAATAGCGGCGCGGGACGACCTGGTATTTGTCCAGGTCATATTGTGTGTGGCTGTTGTGCGCCGGTGATGATGTTGTAAGCGGGGTTGATTGTTCCATCCTGCCTCCTTCAGGCTCGCGGCCCAGTGTAATTCCGGGTCCAGCTTAGCTGGGATTCGGTCAGCGTTTGCAGGCGGGCTAACTGTTGTTCAACACAGTGCGGTGCGGTGCCACCGAAACCGTGGCGGGCCGCTAATGCCGCATCCAGTGTCAGGGCATCACGAACGTCAGGCGTCAGGCGCTCATCTACCGATTTCAGTTCGGCATCGCTCAGTGCATCCAGCCCGCACTGCTGTTGTTCGCACAGTTGTACCAGTTGGCCGGTAATTTCATGAGCATGCTTAAATGGCACCCCGCGCATGGCCAGCCAGTCCGCCACCTCTGTTGCCAGGGTAAAGCCTTCCGGCGCCTGCTGCGCCATTCTCTGTGTATCGAATTTCAGGGTGGCAACCATGCCAGACATGGCAGGCAGGACCAGCAACAGGGTTTCTACTGCATCAATGACATTACGCTTGTCATCACTTAAATCCCGGTTGTAGGAGAGTGGCATCGCTTTCATAGTAGTCAGTAATGCCATCAGGTTACCGACCAGACGCCCACTGCGCCCACGCGTCAGCTCGGCAATATCCGGGTTTTTCTTCTGCGGCATAATCGAGCTGCCAGTAGCATAGCTGTCATCCAGCTCCACCCAGCGGAACTGGCGAGATGACCAGAGGCAGACTTCCTCGCACAAGCGCGACAGGTTGACAGCTATCATGGCAGTCACAAACAAAAACTCCGCAGCAAAGTCACGGCTGGCAACGGCATCAATGGAGTTTTCACAGGCTGCGATATACCCCAGTTCCTGAGCTGCAAGTTCGGGTTGGCGGGCAATAGCTGAACCTGCCATTGCTGCGGCACCCAGAGGGCAGTATGCACTGCGCTGATCCCAGTCCTGCATACGTGAAATATCCCGGGCGAAAGCCTGAGCGTGAGCCAGCAACTGGTGCCCAAAAACAATGGGCTGGGCCTGCTGGAGGTGAGTAAAACCCGGAGCAACACTGTGAAGATGTCGGGCTGCCTGGCCCATTAGCGCCTGTTGTAACTCCAGCAATGCACTGGCAACACGACGCCCGTTATCCCGCAGGTAGAGACGCAAATCATTCACTGTCTGGTCATTACGAGAACGGCCAGCGCGTAACTTCCCGCCCAATTCCCCCAGGCGTTCAACCAGTACACGTTCAATAAATGTATGAACGTCTTCATCCGCAGTAATTGGTGAAACCAGTCCGGCTCGAAAATCCTGGTCCAGCTTGTCAATCGCCACCAGCATGGCTGATAACTCTTCAGCGCTGAGCAGCCCGGCTCTTTCCAGCTCTCTGGCATGGGCCCGACACCCGGCGAGATCGTAGGGAGCCAGTGAGAAATAGTGCTCCGGGCTGCGTGATAACGCACTCAGGCTGGCGGCTGGAGCGGATTTAAAACGCGCTCCCCAAAGGCGCTCTGCATTTTCAGACATGCTGTTTCCCTTTCAAGACGGTGATAAATGAGTTCGTCTCCGGCAATAATAAAAACTTATTTTTACTATCACTGGAAAACTTAATTCATTTCATGTTCACTGTACTTTTACCGCAATATTTACGGAGTTAAATAGTAAAAATGGAAAGTAAAGTTTCTCATTATGGAAACATGGCAAATCCGGGCAATGGAAACAGCGCGATGAATCGTAATGATGGAACAACTCTTTCATTAAATAACATCGACCTAAAATTGCTGCGGGTTTTTAAATGTGTGGTGGAAGCCGGAGGAATGACGGCGGCCAGCCATGAGCTGAATATTGGCCTTGCTGCAATTAGCAAACAGGTTTCCGACCTTGAAATACGCCTTGGGATGACATTATGCAGCCGTGGGCGAGAAGGCTTTGAACTGACAGAATACGGCGTAAATGTATACCAGGCAACGCTGGAACTCTTTGTTTCACTTAATACTTTCCGTGAGAGGGTTCACAGTAGTCGCAATGAAGTTCTCGGCGATATTGCGATTAGCGTGGTCGATAATACTATTTCTGATACTCAGTCGCCTGTCACCAAAGCGGTGCAACAATTGCACCAGAATGCACCAAAAGTAAATATCCGTCTGCAAACATCGCAATTAGAAGATATAGAAAGGGGTATTAGCGAGGGGCGTTATCATTGCGGGATCGGCCCCGTATATGAAAAAAAAGAAGCATTTGAGTATTTTATTTTATATCACGAAATTTCGAAAATTTATTGTTCCTCCTCTCACCAACTATTTAATGAAGAAGAGAAAAATAACGTGTCTATTGATATAATAAAACAACAAAAAATGATTAATCACATGTATGTTTCACACCGCGATAGCAGTAGCCTCCTGCCTGTTCACGACACAAAAATACAGGCTGTTCAGGTTGAATCAGTCGCCATGTTAATATTAACCGGACACTTTATTGGTTATCTTCCAGAACATTATGCGCAAAGCTATATTGATCGGGGTTTATTACAGGAACTCAGTAATGAAAAACTGGTGGCAAAAACGCCTTTCTACCTGATGCTGAAGAAAGGAAAAAAAATTAATCCGATAATTAATTTATTTATGCAGGCGTTATCGATCAGTGAATCTGCGGTTGCATCATTATGAGGCAATGCGCTTATACTGATGAACAAATACGCTCCAACGGGCATAAAAAACCCTGAGATAAGGCTTTACGCCTCTATCATCAGGGTTGTTAACCGGCAATAAATCAGACCTCAATATCCACCATATCGCCTTTTTCCTGCAACCAGTTTCGGCGGTCTTCAGAACGTTTTTTCGCCAATAACATATCCATCATCGACTGGGTTCGTTCTTCATCGTCATCGCTAATGGTTAACTGCACCAGGCGGCGGGTATTGGGATCCAGCGTTGTTTCACGTAACTGTAGTGGGTTCATTTCACCCAATCCTTTAAAGCGCTGAACATTTGGTTTACCACGTTTACGCTTAAGTTGCTCCATAACCCCATCTTTTTCTTCGTCAGTCAGGGCGTAATAGACTTCTTTACCCAGGTCGATACGATACAGTGGTGGCATAGCGACATACACATGGCCTGCCTTCACCAGCGGGCGGAAATGGCGCACAAACAGCGCACAAAGTAATGTAGCAATGTGCAGACCATCGGAGTCTGCATCCGCCAGGATACAAATCTTACCGTAGCGCAGTTGCGTTAAATCATCGCTGTCGGGATCAATACCAATGGCGACAGAAATATCATGCACTTCCTGGGAGCCCAGCACTTCGTCTGAAGACACTTCCCAGGTATTCAGGATCTTACCTTTCAAAGGCATGATGGCCTGATACTCGCGGTCGCGCGCCTGTTTGGCAGAACCGCCAGCGGAATCCCCTTCCACCAGAAAAAGCTCAGTACGATGCAAATCCTGGGCAGTACAGTCTGCCAGTTTACCAGGCAGTGCCGGGCCGCTGGTCAGTTTCTTACGTACAACTTTTTTGGCCGCTCTCAGCCGGCGCTGCGCGCTGGCAATCGCCAGCTCAGCCAGTTGTTCTGCCGCCTGCACGTTCTGGTTCAGCCATAAGCTGAAAGCATCTTTTACCACACCAGAAACAAATGCCGCACACTGGCGAGATGACAAACGTTCTTTGGTTTGCCCGGCAAACTGAGGGTCCTGCATTTTGACCGACAGGACGTAAGCACAACGTTCCCAAATATCATCAGCAGATAATTTCACACCACGCGGCAGAATATTGCGGAATTCACAAAACTCGCGGATACCATCCAGCAACCCCTGGCGCAGGCCATTAACATGGGTCCCACCCAGCATGGTAGGGATCAGGTTGACATAGCTTTCAGTCAGCAGCTCGCCGCCTTCCGGCAGCCACAGTAGCGCCCAGTCAACGGCTTCGGTTTCACCAGAGAAATTACCTACAAAGGGTTTCTCCGGCAGCGTCACCAAACCATTAACGGCTTCACTCAGGTAGTCTGTCAGGCCATCCTGGTAACACCAACGCTGTTCAGTGTTGTTCACTTCATCGCGAAAGGTGATTTCCACACCAGGACACAGTACTGCTTTTGCTTTCAGCAAATGCGACAGGCGAGAGACAGAGAAACGCGGGCTGTCAAAAAATTGTTCATCAGGCCAGAAATGCACGCTGGTGCCGGTATTGCGTTTACCGCAGGTCCCTTTTACATGCAGTTCTTCAGCTTTATCGCCATTCTCAAACGCAATGCCATACACCTGACCATCACGCTTAACTGTCACTTCAACCCGTTTGGATAACGCGTTGACAACAGAGATGCCCACCCCATGTAACCCACCAGAAAACTGGTAGTTCTTATTGGAGAATTTTCCCCCGGCGTGCAAGCGGCACAGGATAAGCTCAACCGCCGGAACACCTTCTTCCGGGTGAATATCGACAGGCATGCCGCGCCCGTCATCAATAACTTCCAGCGACTGATCGGCATGGAGAATTACGTCAACTTTTTTGGCATGGCCTGCCAGCGCTTCATCCACGCTGTTATCAATAACCTCCTGACCAAGGTGGTTAGGGCGCGTGGTGTCAGTGTACATACCCGGGCGACGGCGAACCGGCTCAAGCCCGGTAAGTACCTCAATGGCATCAGCGTTATAGGATTGCGTCATGGTTTTTCGCTGCTCAACTAAGGAAGAAGATACCTGGTACTAACTCAGCCCCAGGAAATCAATAATCTGTGTGAAATGATGTTCAAAGCCGGTGAATGCATGATTACCCCCCTCTTCAATGAGCTGGCGGCAAGGGGCGTAATAAGCCACTGCCTGGCGGTAATCCAGCACTTCATCACCCGTTTGCTGTAGCAACCAAAGCAAATCGGGTGCTTCCAGCGGGTCAACCTGCATAACTTTGAGATCATAAATATGGCGAGACTCTAGCACATATTGCTGGCCGGTGTATGGGTTCTCATTGTCTCCGAGAAAATCTGCCAGTAATTCAAAAGGGCGTACAGCCGGATTCACAACCACCGCAGGCAACATAAAACATTGCGACAACCAGGTGGCGTAATACCCACCTAATGATGAACCCACAATACCCATCGGTTCTCCCCCTCTGGCCATTACAATAGATTCAAGCATTTCTGCAGCATCGGCCGGGTAAGGAGGTAACTGAGGGATAACCATGGTGATATCCGGGTGGTGCTCAGCCAACCAGTTTTTCATACTGGTGGCTTTTGCCGAACGCGGTGAGCTGTTGAAACCATGGAGATAAAGAAGAGTGGCCATTAATAACCTTCAGAATCAGTATCGGGGCTGAACGCGCTGCCCGACAAACGACAAACTTCAGTTGTCAACGAACCATCCGGATGCAGTGTTATCCAGCGCCAGCCCGGCGCAACCGTGTCCAGTGTAAAATTGGCGCAATGTGGTTTGAACTGCACACAGGTGGACGGCGTAGCCATCATCCGGCGCCCATTCCAGTCCACATCCATTTCCTGGTGAATATGCCCACACAGCAAATGTTTCACCCCGGTATAACGTTGCAACACATCATCAAGTGCCTGGGCATTACGCAGGCTGTGTTGATCAAGCCAGCTGCATCCGGCAGGCAGAGGATGATGATGCAACAGTAACAAAGTTTGCCTGTCAGGGTTTTCAGCCAGTTTTTTTTCCAGCCACTCAAGCTGGTACTCGCTCAGCTCACCATGAGGCACACCGAAAACCTGGCTATCAAGCAGCAAAACCTGCCAGCTTTTCCCTGCCAGTACCTGCTTTGAAGACGAAATACCCGATTCTTTCAGCGAACTGAACATCGCGGGTTGAAAATCATGATTGCCAGGCAGCCAGACACAAGGTACCGCCAACGAAGAAACCCCTTCAGCGAAGTGCTGATAAGCTTCGTTGCTCTGATCCTGTGCTAAATCCCCTGTGGCAACTATCAGGTCGAACGGACGGGCTTCTTTGTGGATGGCCGCCAGTACTGCCCGATAACTTGACCAGGTGTTAACGCCCAACAGCGTTTCATCTTTCCCGGCAAATAAATGGGTGTCAGTAATTTGTAGTATCCTGATACTGGCTTCATCAGCAGCAGGTATTGTCAACAGGCTTTCCAAATGGTGTCCTTAGGTTTCACGACGCTAACAAACCGGAATCGCCATCGCTCCATGCGCTAAACAGTAACGTAGCCAATCGGCAAGGAACTGGTTAATTTGATGTTTTTCGTCGCGTTGATGCAACTTTTTATTAGGATAATCATAACGTGCTTTAAAACGGAAGATCTGCTGACTTGAACACACTTCAGCAACCATGGCGTCATGATAGAGCCTGACAGACATGGAAGGAAGACTCCAGTATGTGACAGAGGGTAGCGTTTGTTCAATCTCAACAAGCGTAGTGTAGCGAGTTGATTCAAGAATCGTTAACCGATACTGAGCACTATTGACCTGGTAGCTGATTTTTTCACCGATTGCATCAACAGGTGGCAGCAACCGGCGTAACTGGGCGAAGTTTGTTTCGCACAAACGCATCATCTCAGGAAAATCAGGTGTATAGCGCTTCATTGTCATGCGTTCCACTCTTGTCGTAATTGTTGATAATGCAACTGCAGCCATTGCAAGGCGATGACAGATGCGGCGTTGTCGATTTTCCCTTCCTCAACTAATTGGTACGCCGTTTCCCGGCTGACGACATGAACACGGATATCTTCATTTTCTTCCGCCAGGCCGTGGACTCCGGTCGCAGTCATTGCATCCACCTCTCCGACCAGAATAGACAACCGTTCACTGGTTCCGCCAGGGCTTGCCAGGTAACTTAATACCGGCCGGGTACGCTTCACATGCAACCCGGCCTCTTCTTCTGCCTCACGGCGCACAACATCTTCCGGAGACTCGCCCGCTTCAATCATGCCGGCAACCATTTCCAACAGCCATGGGGTTTCACTGGTATCAAAAGCAGCAATTCTAATTTGCTCAATAATCACCACTTCATCACGCACCGGATCATAGGGCAACAATACTGCCGCGTGGCCACGTTCGAAAATCTCCCGACGAACCTCTTCACTCATTCCGCCATTGAACATACGATGACGAAAACGCCAGACATCCAGCGAAAAAAAACCACGCCAAACTGTTTCCCGTGCAATAATTTCTACATCGTTTTTTGTAAACGTTGTGATGTTTTTGTTTTCTTTATCCATCAGTAGACCTGCTCGAACAGTGATTGTTTTATTGATTTCAATCCATCAGGAATGTTGTTTCAACCACTCTGTGGTAGATTGATGAATTTTCAGGGCAGATGGCACTTAACGCCAAGACGTTGTCAACGCTGAACCTGCTAAAATCGGCGATCATTTTTGGCATCAGTCAGCGTTATTACACACAATTTCTGCTTCACAACAAGGAATGCAAATGAAGAAACTGCTCCCCACACTTATCGGTCTGAGCTTTATCGCGTTCAGTACCATGAGCCAGGCAGAAAACCTGTTGCAGGTTTATCAGCAGGCACGTATCAGTAACCCTGACCTGCGTAAATCCGCAGCTGATCGCGATGCGGCATTTGAGAAAATCAATGAATCACGCAGCCCATTATTACCTCAACTGGGCCTGGGAGCCGACTATACCTACAATAACGGCTACCGTGACAACAATGGCATTAACTCCAATGCCACCAGCGCGTCCTTACAGCTTACGCAAGTTATTTTCGATATGTCAAAATGGCGTGCGCTGACCATCCAGGAAAAAACGGCGGGAATACAGGATGTCTCCTACCAGTCTGACGAACAAGCGCTGATTCTCAATACCGCAACAGCGTATTTTAACGTATTGAGCGCTATCGACTCGTTGTCATACGTTGAAGCGGAAAAACAGTCTATTTACCGCCAGCTTGACCAAACCACCCAGCGTTTTAATGTTGGTTTAGTGGCGATTACTGACGTACAAAACGCCCGTGCTCAGTACGACAGCGTTCTGGCTAATGAAGTCACCGCTCGTAACAATCTGGATAATGCACTGGAATCATTGCGCCAGATTACCGGCAATTACTACCCTGAACTGGCCTCCGTCAACGTTGCGGATATGAAAGTCACCAAGCCTCAGGCCGTTCAGAACCTGCTCAAAGAAGCGGAAAACCGTAACTTATCTTTATTGCAGGCACGTTTGAACCAGGACCTGGCTCGTGAACAAATTCGCTACTACCAGACCGGCCATATGCCTACCCTGAATCTGACCGCGTCCAGTAGTGTTTCCAACACCAAATACAATGGTCATAACGCTGTCGGTTCAAACTATGCAGACAGAGACATTGGGCAGAACTCGGTTGGCCTGAGCTTCTCTTTACCGCTCTACAGCGGTGGGTCTGTGACTTCACAGGTGAAACAGGCGCAATATAACTTCGTGGGTGCCAGCGAATCACTGGAAAGTGCTCACCGCAGTGTTGTGCAAACCACCCGTTCAGCGTGGAACAACATCAATGCATCCATCAGCAGCATCAATGCCTATAAACAGGCAGTAGTGTCGGCACAAAGCTCACTGGATGCGATGGAAGCCGGTTACTCTGTCGGTACCCGTACTATTGTTGATGTCCTGGATGCAACGTCTACATTGTATAACGCCAAGCAGGAACTCTCCAACGCACGTTATAACTACCTGATCAATACCCTGACACTGAAATCTGCATTGGGTACGTTGAACCAGCAGGATCTGGTCACACTGAACAGCGAACTGAGCAAACCGGTTTCGACTTCACCTGAAAGCATTGCGCCCGATAATATGCAGCAGGATGCGAGAGCAGATGGTTACAATGACACAACAGGACAAAAAACAGTCAAAAGAGCCAGCAGCAAAAAAATGCTGAGCCACTGATTGGCCATTTTGTTTTATCTAAAGAGAGCCTTTTGGCTCTCTTTTAGTTAGCAGCCGAAATTCTGTGAATTAAGTTTCCGTGTTTCTCATTGGGTGACATCCTCTCGTTCTGTGTGGACATGAAGTTTGTTATCAGCCTCAGAGAACCTTTTGGCTCTTTTTTTTCTAAACGTAAGGCTTCGTAAAGAAGACGCCACAATTCTGCACATTGCTTCAAATATAATCAGTGTTCCTCTATTCTTTGCACTCCAAGTAATCTCTACCACTGGGCAAGGAAAAGAATGATGAAAAGGACCAAAACAATACAACTCGCCGCCTTTCGCAAAAGCTGGAATGCACGGCATTTGACGCCAGTTGCTCTGGTTGTTACGGCAGCATTTTTACTCGCTGGCTGTGAAAAAAGCGATGAAACAGTAAAACTCTACCAAAATGCGGATGACTGTAGTGCAGCCAATCCAGGTGAAAGCCAGCAATGTACAACAGCCTATAACAACGCCCTGAAAGAAGCTGAACGCACCGCACCTAAATACGCGACTCGTCAGGATTGTGTTGCCGAATTTGGTGAAGGCCAATGCCAGCCTGCGCCCTCCCAGGCGAGTGTCGCCGGTGACAATCAGGCACAGGCTCAGTCAGGTGGGAGTTTCTGGATGCCATTAATGGCCGGGTACATGATGGGGCGTATGATGGGCGGCTCTTATGCTCAACAGCCGCTGTTCAGTTCGAAAAACCCCTCCAGCCCGGCTTATGGCCGTTACACAGATGCCAGTGGTAAAAGCTACGGCGCAGCAACGCCTGGGCGCACCATGACTGTGCCCAAAACCGCTATGGCGCCGAAACCCACAACTACCAGCACAATTACTCGTGGTGGTTTTGGTGAAAGCGTCGCCAAACAAGCGTCCATGCAGCGATCCAGTACCAGTGGCACAACGCGTCGTACAATGGGTGGTTAAGTCATGAAACGTCTGCCTATTACCGAACGTCCAGGCTGGCAGGATAAAGCCCGCGAATTTGGTTTCAACTTTCACACCATGTATGACGAGCCCTACTGGTGTGAAGATGCATATTACCAGTTCTCCCTGGCGGAAATTGAAAAACTGGAAGATGTTACTGCTGAATTACACCAGTTATGCCTGAAAGCCGTGGAACGCGTGGTTGCCAGTGATGCGCTGATGGATAAATTTTGCATCCCGCGCCATACCCGGGGTTTCGTACGCCAAAGCTGGGCAACCCGCCAGCCGTCTCTCTACTCCAGGCTGGATCTTGCCTGGGGTGGTACCGGGGAACCTAAACTACTGGAAAACAATGCCGATACACCAACCTCATTATATGAAGCTGCGTTTTTCCAGTGGATCTGGCTGGAAGATCAAATCAACGCTGGTAACCTGCCTGCGGGAAGTGATCAGTTCAACAGCCTGCAAGAGCAGTTAATCGAGCGTTTTCGTGTATTGCGCGAACAGTATGGCTTCAATTTGCTTCACATGGCCTGCTGCCAGGACAGCATTGAAGACCGGGGCACAGTGCAGTATCTCCAGGACTGCGCAGCCGAAGCCGGGCTGCCAACCGAATTCCTGTTTATGGATCAAATTGGGCTGGGTGAAAAAGGTCAGTTTACCGATATGCAGGACCAGGTCATCAGCAATTTGTTTAAACTCTATCCGTGGGAGTTCATGCTACGGGAGATGTTTTCGACAAAACTTGAAGATGCTGGTGTGCGCTGGCTGGAACCGGCCTGGAAGAGTATTTTATCTAACAAAGCATTACTGCCATTGCTGTGGGAAATGTTTCCAGGGCACCCGAATCTTTTGCCCGCCTGGTTTGCCGCAGATGATCATCCCGCCATGGAGAGCTACGTGGTGAAACCCATTTTCTCCCGCGAAGGTGCCAATATCCAGATTATTGAACAAGGGAAAGAAATAGCCCGGGCGGAGGGTCCATATGGTGAAGAAGGTATGATTGTCCAGCAATACCACCCATTACCCAGGTTTGGTGACAGTTATACGCTAATTGGATCCTGGCTGATTAATGACCAACCCGCCGGGATCGGTATACGGGAAGACAGGGCACTGATCACGCAGGATCTTTCACGCTTTTACCCACACAGCTTCACCCCTGAATAATGACTGCACGCGCCTGTTAATCAGGCGCGGCCTTATTCAGTATTCATCGGGTTCTGACACAGTACCCGGTGGCAATGTCGTTATGCGCCAACCTGCACAGACAGCATACTCAGAGAACCCATTTCAATTCCTTCAGTAACAATACTCACTGGCTCTTCACCATCCCACGCCCCCAAAATATACAACAGCGGCAAGTAGTGATCTGGTGTCGGGCATGAAAGCTGAGCGCCTGAGTGGTCCATATAATTAACCAACGGGTGGTCTTGCGCTTCACCTTTCCAGGTCAAATTATCGCGAACGTACTGGTCAAAGGCGGTTGCCCAGGGATAAGCCTCACTCCCACCCTGCCAGCGAATAGTACGCAGGTTGTGTACAACGTTGCCGCTACCTATCAGCAGGATACCTTCATCACGCAGTGCTGCCAGCTTACGGCCCATTTCATAGTGCCAGACCGGTGACTGGGTAGCATCAATACTCAGCTGTACCATAGGTATATCGGCATCAGGGTACATTTTGATAACCACACCCCATGATCCGTGGTCAAACCCCCATGCACTGTCATCTTTAATGACAGCAGCAGGAGCCAGTAAATCCACTAAGTGCTGTGCTAAATCCGGTGCGCCAGGAGCCGGGTATTGCGTATCAAACAGCGCCTGCGGGAACCCGCCAAAATCATGAATAGTCTTTGGATTAGGCATAGCGGTAACGCCAGTACCTCGCGTGTACCAGTGAGCAGAAACCACCACTATCGCTTTCGGGCGAGGTAGTGTTTTACCCAGTTGCTGCCAGGAGCGGGTATACATGTTATCTTCAAGCACATTCATTGGGCTGCCATGGCCAACAAACAGTGCAGGCATACGTGAGGTGTTCATCATTATATCCTTAATTACCGTGTCAGATTACTTACTGCCAGATTACGGCTTTCAGCGTGCAAATAAACGCAGATAACCATGATGATGATCATCAGAAATTTTGAATATATTATTATGCAAAACGTACGCACAGCCCTCGACACGCAGCTGAATCAAAGATAAAAATGACAGTCATTATCCAATTTAAGTGCTATGCCTGTACCGCTGGTTCCGACTCTGTTAGCGGGTAGTTCACCATTTATTGGCGCACTGTGCATAATGGTGGTCATGGGGTTAAGCCTGACTGCATTACAGGGTATGGAGCTCTGCACTTTTATTGGGTGCAACCCGCCTGGTGTTGGCATCAAATGAATATCAGGCAAACGCACAAAAACACCGGACAAAGGCAGGAAACTAAATACATATTTAACTCATACTTTCCACAATCATTTATTGAAATATTTAACCTCGTCACATAAAATAAAACATCTGGTATTATATAACGCATTAATACCGTTATATGGGTTAGCAGATTCACGTTGATAGTTACCCGCCATCCATCCCTGGATAATAATCAAACAAAAAACACTAAAAAAACTAATTAAAGTTTAATGCAATTAAAGTAATTAAAATTCTGCAAAAATGAGGAATACAATCGGGGTTAAATTAAACCGTTACACCCCTACATCATACGCCAGACGTATATTTACGTGGTGACATTTTTTCTCTTATGCGCCGTGGCAGTATGATCGTCTCTGGAGCATTCAGATGTTAAAAAAAAATTCTGTTTATACCCCGTATACTGGGGCTATGTTGCTGGAAAACCCTTTGTTAAATAAAGGGCTGGCATTTTCTCATGAAGAGCGTATTGCATTAAATTTAATTGGCCTGTTGCCTGAACAAGTCGAGACCATCACTGAACAAACTGAACGCGCATGGTCCCAGTTTAATCACTTTAAACGCGACCTCTCCCGCCATATTTATTTGCGAAATATCCAGGATACTAACGAGACATTATTCTATAACCTGCTGCGCTCACACCTCGAAGAGATGATGCCCATCATCTATACCCCTACAGTGGGTGAGGCCTGTGAACACTTCTCTGATATCTACCGCCGCGCGCGTGGGTTATTTATTTCCTGGCCAGACCGCCACCGTATTGATGACATGCTGCAAAACTTTTCCCGCCATGACATAAAAGTCATTGTTGTGACTGATGGCGAACGTATTCTCGGCCTTGGTGACCAGGGAATTGGCGGCATGGGCATCCCTATCGGTAAATTATCGCTGTACACAGCCTGTGGTGGTATTAACCCGGCATCTACATTGCCCATCATGCTGGATGTCGGCACGAATAATGCCCAGCGCCTGGATGATCCTCTGTATATGGGTTGGCGCCACCCACGTATCACAGATGGTGAATACCGTGAATTTATGGATATGTTTATCAATGCCGTAAAAGAGCGCTGGCCAAATGTTCTGCTGCAATTTGAAGACTTTGCTCAGAATAACGCCACACAATTACTGAACCGCTACCGTGACGAGCTGTGCTGCTTTAACGATGATATTCAGGGTACAGCCGCCGTTGCACTAGGTACACTGATTGCCGGTTCACAGGCTAAAGGTTCAACACTGCGCGACCAGCGTATTGCCTTCCTGGGTGCAGGCTCCGCAGGCTGTGGTATTGCGGAAACTATCGTTGCACGTATGGTGGCAGATGGTGCCAGTGAAGAAGAAGCACGTTCACGAATCTTCATGGTGGACCGTTTTGGCCTGTTGACTGACGACATGCCAAACCTGCGGGATTTCCAGCACCGTCTGGTCACCAGCCGGGAAAAAGTACAGGGCTGGGGTAATGAAGCCGGAACAATTTCCCTGATGGATGTAGTCCGCCACGCGAAACCCACTGTGTTAATTGGCGTCTCCGGGCAACCGGGGTTATTCAGTGAAGAAATCGTTAAAGAGATGCATCGCCACTGCCCGCATCCTATTATTATGCCGTTGTCCAACCCAACGTCACGCGCGGAAGCCAAACCACAAGACTTGATTGCCTGGACGGAAGGCGCTGCACTGGTTGCCACAGGAAGCCCGTTCCCACCAGTATGCTACCAGGATAATATTTATGACATTGCCCAATGTAACAATGCCTATATTTTCCCGGGCCTGGGGCTGGGCATTCTGGCAGCGAAAGCACGCCGTGTCACGAACGGTATGCTACTGGCAGCAAGCCAGACACTGGCTGATCATTCACCACTGGTGCAGACAGAACGTGGCAAGTTACTGCCTCCTATTGAAGAGATAGAACAGGTTTCTCGAGCAATAGCACTGTCTGTGGCAAAAGCCGCGCAACAGGATGGTGTCGCACCACAAATGGATGACGATGCTATTCTTTCCGCTATTGATAAAACGTTCTGGAAAGCAGAATACCAGCCTTATAAACACGCGGCATTTTAATTTATTTTCTTACCTGTTAATGATGCGCCATTTACTGGCGCATTTTTTATTTCCCGCATCAACTTCCCCTGTCGATTACCTCTGTTAATTCACAAAAAAATATCTTCCCAAACCAAAAAAACGCAGCCGTTACTTTATTAAATTTAAACAGGCTTTAGTAATTAATGTTAGCCCCTTGCCGTGACTGATATCACTCACAAAAGAATACAGCAACTATATATTCAGCTCATCATAACGATTATTTATTCATTTACAAATAGTGAAATAAAGGCTTATCACTCAGTGTGTTAACCAGAAAAATCTCAACATGAGAAAACATCACTGAAGGTGATCTCCAGGTTGTTTCCACTCAATACAATTACAAGGTAATATTATGCCAACATTACTCTTATCCTCATTATTTCCACTTGTGTTCATTATGGTTCTTGGATGGTTAAGTGGTAAACTAGGTTATACCCGCCGCGAAGATGCTTCGGTATTAGCAACCGTAGTTATCCGCTTTGCTCTGCCTTTGCATTTATTTATGGGTGCACTGAAAACGGATCCAGAGAAAATTCAAAACCTGCCATTTATGGCCGTTCTGGTATTTGGCCTGATGGGCTCGTGGTTGTTGGCATTACTTATTTCACGATTTGTCTTTCGCCATGATATTAAAACCAGTGCAATTCAGTCACTGGTGTGTGCCTTCCCGGATATGGCTTACTTTGGTGCGCCCGTGCTGGCGGTATTAATTGGCCCGGAAGGTTTTCTGGGTGTCCTGATAGGTAACCTGATAACCAGTGTGTTGATGATTCCCCTAACTATTATGCTGATTCGCATGGGGGAGAAAGGTAACGAATCAGAAGCAGTCAGACTGGGCAGTATGATAGCCGCGAATTTATTTAAAGCCATTCGCAACCCTATTGTCTGGATCCCTATTCTGGGAGTATTGCTGAGCCTGAGTGGCCTTAAAATCCCGGCATTGCTGGAGTCACCAATTGAGATGATGGGGAAAACGGCCGGAGGGATTTCACTGTTTGCTCTGGGGTTACTGTTCTATGGTGAACGCCCCGCCTTCAATATACATACACTCACCAATATCAGTATCAAGAACCTGATCCAGCCTGCATTAATGGTTGCCGCCGGGCTGGCTGTTGGCCTCAGCCACACGTTTATGCAGCAAGTGGTGATTATTGGTGCAACCCCTTCAGCTATAGCTGCCGGGATGTTTGCCATACGCAGTGATACTTATGTGGAATCAGCCTCATCATCCATTTTACTGGGGACCGCACTGGGCATTGTGACTGAAGGCATCATGATTTACCTAGTTTCATAACGCTATCAGGCCCCGAAAAGCACTGTGGCAGCCAAATAGCTGCCACAGGAAATAAAAAGTCATTGCCAGTTAGCTGGCTTTACGCTCATTAGCCTGACGATAAGCTACGATATCTTCGATGGTGACAACCGCTAAGTTGTGTTTACCAGCAAATTCGATGCAACCCGGCGCACGAGCCATAGTGCCATCGTCGTTAGTCAGTTCACACAGCACACCCATTGGTTTGAACCCGGCCAGCGTAACTAAATCTACCGTCGCTTCAGTGTGGCCACAGCGGGTAAGCACACCACCAGCCTGAGCACGCAACGGGAAAACATGCCCCGGGCGGTTTAAATCACTGGGTTTTGCGCCATCAGCAATTGCAGCACGTACCGTGGTCAGCCTGTCGGCCGCAGAAACACCGGTAGTCACACCGTGAGCAGCTTCAATGGTAACGGTAAAACCGGTACCGAACGCACTGGTGTTATTTTCTACCATCATAGGCAGGTCAAGTTGCTTGCGGCGTTCATCCGTAATACACAAACAAACGATACCGCTGCCATGGCGAATGGTGAGTGCCATTTGTTCAACCGTCATATTTTCAGCGGCAAAAATCATGTCACCTTCGTTTTCACGATTTTCGTCATCAAGGACCATTACACCACGTCCCTCACGTAATGCAGCAAGCGCTTGTTCAACGCGTTCAATAGGCGTGCCAAAAGAAGAAAGCAGCGTCTGATTCATGGTAAGAAACCTCATTAAACTTATGGATTACCAGAACCAGGGCAGTCTTAGGAGTGCCAAAAGGCAAATAAATAACGCGAGCGGGCTTTCACCCGACTGGATCGCTATCCTCTCCCATCCGGACTCTAACCGTCGGCCCCGGAATTACACCGAGTCTGCTGACCTCCGCCATGACAGCGAAGCGCTCGCGGGCTTTCAGCAAGGCGCTGATTTACCGCCGGTGGGGAATTTCGCCCCGCCCTGAGAATAAACGCAGTTACTATAACGCCAATCCCCTAACCCGGCAACGGGCTTAAAAATATTTCTGGTTTATCCCCCCGGATTCAGCGATTACAATAGAAGAATCACCTCACTTTATTGCCGGAAAAGACAATGATTGATCCAAAAAAAATTGAGCAGATAGCCCGTCAGATTCACGAATCAATGCCTAAAGGCATGCGTGACTTTGGTGAAGATGTTGAGAAAAAAATCCGCCAGACGCTGCAGTCACAACTGACGCGCCTGGACATGGTGAGCCGTGAAGAGTTTGATGTTCAGACACAAGTTTTACTGCGGACTCGCGAAAAGCTTGCTGTGCTGGAACAACGCCTTGCCGCACTTGAAAGTACTCAGAAACAAGAAAGTGACGAACAGTAATAACCCTGAAAAACCAACGGCTGGTAACATTAACAGACTGCCAACCGTTGGTGGCTCACAGGGTTCTGTTCAGAATCACTGATTCTGAATTTTACGAATAATATTGGTGGTTGAGCAGCCATCTTCAAAGTTGAGCACCAGCACATCACCGCCATTTGCCCAAACTTCTTTACTCCCGGCAATATCTTCCGGTTTGTAATCGCCGCCTTTTACCAGTAAATCAGGCAGGATATCGGCTATCAGGCGCTGCGGAGTGTCTTCTTCAAACCCAACAACCCAGTCTACCGCTTCCAGCGCCGCCAGCACAATCATACGCTGCTCCAGCGCATTGACCGGCCGGGTTTCCCCTTTCAGGCGACGCGTCGAGGCATCACTGTTGACAGCCACAATCAGCCTGTCACCCAGCTTACGGGCATTTGCCAGGTAGGAAACATGGCCGGCATGCAGTATGTCGAACACACCATTCGTCATGACCACTTTTTCCCCCCGTTTACGGGCATCACTGACCGCCTGTTTCAGCGCAGCTTCACTCATCACGCCAAAGCCGGTTTCTGCCCGGCCACGCACCGCGTTTTCCAGCTCAATTGGCGAAACTGTAGATGTACCGAGTTTACCGACGACAACCCCGGCTGCGGCATTAGCAAAATAGCAGGCTTCTTCCAGTGAATTTCCGGCTGCCAGCGTCGCGGCCAGCACGCCAATCACAGTATCCCCGGCACCAGTGACGTCGTATACCTCCTGTGCCTGAGTGGGCATATGCAAAGGAGCTTTGCCCGGTTGCAATAAACTCATGCCCTGCTCCGAGCGCGTTACCAGCAAAGCACTCAAGTCGTAATCAGCAATGAGTTTCAAACCGCGTTCAACAATTTGTTCTTCTGTAGTGCACTTACCCACCACAGCTTCGAATTCAGATAAGTTTGGCGTCAACAACGTTGCCCCGCGGTAACGCTCAAAGTCAGTGCCTTTCGGGTCGATTAATACGGGTACGCCCGCCTGACGCGCCAGGGCTATCATTTGCTGTACAGAAGCCAGTGCCCCTTTGGCATAGTCAGACAGCACAATCGCGCCCATTTCAGGCAAAGCCTGCTGAATGCGTTCATGCAACGGCGCCGGATCAACGCCTTCGAAACCTTCTTCAAAATCGAGGCGAATCAACTGCTGATTACGTGACAATACACGTAATTTAGTGATTGTCGGGTGGGTTGGCACAGACACGAAATCACATTTAACATGCACATCCGCCAGAGACTGGCTCAAGGCCCGCGCAGCGTCATCAATCCCCGTCAGGCCAACCAGGCGTGAACGGGAACCCAGAGAAGCAATGTTCATCGCGACGTTGGCTGCACCACCAGGGCGTTCTTCTATGGTGTCAACTTTCACCACCGGAACAGGCGCTTCAGGGGAAATTCGGCTGGTAGGGCCATACCAGTAGCGGTCCAGCATGACATCGCCTACCACCAGGACGCCAGCACGGTTGTACTCGGGCAGCGTTACTTTCATTCCTTATTCTCCAGCAGAGATAGCAAATTTGCGCGCGATAATACCACAACTGATATTAATCGCACTGTTCAGGCCTGTTCCAGCCAGGTATTCCAACTGGTTATCACTTGTTGACGCTGTGCTGCGAAAGCATCCGGCTCCACATGCCCGGGCTGTGCCTGTAAGGCCAAATGGTGCAAGGCATCACGTAGCGTCACATAAGCTGACGTGAGCGCGTGCGCTTCTTCTTCAGGCATAATGCCATGCTGGGCTAGCAACGCCAGAATACGCACATTATCAGACCAGCGGGTCAGACCAGGGACTTTTGCTGCATCGCGTAATACCAGATACTGCGTGATGAATTCGATGTCAGTAATGCCCCCCTGGTCAGCTTTAATGTCAAACCGGCCACGGTGTTTATTGCCAAGATGTGTGCGCATTTTTTCACGCATCTCACGCACTTCAGTACGCAGGTGGTCTTCATTACGCTCAGTACACAAAATCTTTTGGCGAATGGCATTAAACCGGGTGTGGATTTGGCTGTCGCCATATACCACTCTGGCACGCACCAGCGCCTGGTGCTCCCATGTCCAGGCCTCATTACGTTGGTAGTCTTCAAAGGCACTGTCGGTGGTTACCAACATCCCGGCTTCACCTGCCGGGCGCAGGCGCGCATCCACTTCATACAAAATACCGGAAGAAGTCCGCGTGCTGAACAAATGCATAATGCGCTGGGCCAGGCGCAGATAAAACTGGCGACCATCAATTTCCTTTTCACCATCCGTAACCGCGTCGGCCGGGCAATCGTGCAGAAACACCAGATCAAGGTCTGAGCTGTAACCCAGCTCCCATCCGCCCAGTTTGCCGTAACCAACCACTGCAAACCCGTACCCTTCCCGGCCAGCTAAATGCCCTGGCCTGCCAAAACGAGCCACCATTTGTGCCCACGCGCGCTGCACGACGGCATCGATTATCGCTTCGGCCAGCCAGGTTAAGTGATCACTCACTTTCATCACAGGCAACGTCCCTGCGATATCGGCTGCTGCGACACGTAACAGTTGCGTCTGTTTAAACTGGCGTAGTGCTTCCAGTTGTTGTTCTTCGTCATCTTCAGGAACACGCAACAAATACTGGCGCAGTTCATCGCGGTAGGCATCAGGTGCTGTAGGCTGGTAAAGCGTGGAAGGGTCAAGCAGCTCATCAAGCAACAAAGGGTATTGTGCCAGTTGCTCCGCCACCATTGGCGAAGCAGCACATAAACGCACCAGATGCTGCAATGCACCTGGGAACTCGCTGAGCAGTTCCAGATAGGTGGTGCGGGTCAGAATACCGGTGAGCAGAGGTACCATACGTGAGAACGGAACTGGCGCATCATCCCGGCTACAAACAGCCTGCAACAAATGCGGCATTAACTGATCAAGCACCTGCCGACCTCTCGGGCCAATAGTCCGCCGGTTGGTATCGTTACGAAAATCGGTAATCAGGCGCAGAACTTGCTGGCGATCAGCATCCGCAAGGTGAGCCAGTACATCCGGGGTATCCTGGCTATCCAGTGTGTCATGCCATAATTCGCTCCAGCCATCATCCACCGCATGCTGCGCTTCCACGCTTTCTTCATCGCCAATCAGCGCATTGAAAATTGTGCGTACCGCCTGCATATGGTGTTGCAAGGTTGCTTCCAGTACAGACCAGTCGGGAGCATTCATCGCCCAGGCAAGGCGTGCGCGATTCAGTTCATCACCCGGCAATGTCTGGGTTTGTTCATCATGAATACTTTGCAGTAAATTCTCCAGACGGCGCAGCCACAAGTAGGCCTCACGCAACGCAACTACATCACTGGCAGGCAGCAAATTCAGGTCGTTGATAACATCCAACGTTTGCAGTAATGAGCGTGATTGCAAAGCGGGTTCGCGCCCACCGCGGATAAGCTGAAAAACCTGAACAATAAACTCCGCTTCGCGAATCCCCCCGGCCCCCAGCTTAATGTTATCTTTCAGCCCCCGCCGCCGCACTTCCCGGGCAATCATACTTTTCATGTTACGCAGCGACTGAATCACACTAAAATCAATGTAGCGGCGAAAAACAAACGGCCTCAGCATCGCGTGCAATTCTTTGCTCCACAGACTGTCTTGCGGGCCAAGTATTTTCGCCTTCACCATGGCATAACGTTCCCAGTCACGCCCCTGCTCCTGGTAATAATCTTCGAGAGCCGCAAAGCTCATTACCAGTGGCCCGCTGTCACCAAAAGGACGCAGGCGCATATCCACCCGGTAGACAAAGCCATCCTGTGTTGGTTGATCCAGTACTTTGATTAAACGTTGCCCCATGCGTGTAAAAAACTGCGCATTATCCAGCTCCCTGCGCCCACCTTGTGTCACGCCGCTTTCCGGCCAGGCAAAAATAAGGTCAATATCCGAAGAAAAGTTAAGCTCTCCGCCGCCCAGTTTCCCCATACCCAGGATAAATAACGACTGAGGGACGCCCTCTTTATTAGATGGCGTTCCCCATTCCCGGCAGCATGCCTGATATACCCAGTCTCGGGCAGCAACAATTAACGCTTCGGCCAGCGCACTTAATTGCACCAGTGACTGTTCAGTACTGCTGCTTTCTGTCACCTGCCCCCACGCAATACGGACCATTTCCCGGCGGCGGAAAATACGCAGTTCGCGCATCAGTTCTGCTTCGCTCTCAATACTGTCCAACAACCGCTCCAGTGCTGAAGCATAGTTTTGCCATTCATCAGGGCCTGGCTGTGCAACCTGCAACTCTTCCAGCCATTGCGGCCAGGCCTGCACGCTGTCACACACAAAATCACTGAATGCCAGTACGCTTTGTGCCTGCTGAGAAAGCGCCTGAGTTGCAAAAGATTCCGGCAGGCGCGCCAGGCGCGTCTGCCAGTGTTGTTGTAAAACAGGAGAGAGAGGAATCATCACCATTTTCCCTTAATTTAGTGTTTCCCTGATTGCCCGCTGTGTAACCAGAAAGGTGCCTGAGCCAGTGCCTCATGGCGGAAGTGGTCTGCTTCATGGCGGCTGCCCTGCCTGATAGCCAGACAAAGTTCCTGCCAGTTATCCAGCCAGTGGCTGGCCTGGGTTTGATCATAAAAGCCAGACAACAGACGTAAAATATGGACTTCACGGCTCAGACGCGGCAGTTGATCCCGCAGGCTGTCGCCTGTTACGTGAGTAAATGTACGCTTCAGTTCCGCGCTGTGGCGTGACAAATTAATATCAGCAAAACGCTTAAACCCTTCGTCAAGGCTACGCAGTGCTTTCTCATCCAAAAACGGACGCCAGCCCCGGGTCACCAGCCATTGGGTTAACGCCAGTTTGGTTTGCGTGAAACGAGTTTCCCATACCACGCTTTCTGCTGAGACATCCAGCGCCAGATCACTTTCAGTATGGGTGAGCATGTCACGTAAGTGAGTACTCGCCTTTCTGGGAATAATGCCACCAAACAGCACCAGTGTTGCACGAATAAGCCCAATACTTTCAATAATTTCGTTCTTCGCTTTTTGATCGCCACGCACCCACAACTCTTCATGGTAGAGCCAATGATTGAGCGCAATATCCAGTGCCGTCTCCAGGCCTTTCTCTACACTGGACTTCAACGGAAGTTGCATAATGGGTAACGCCTGATGAGGGCGTTCAGGATTTCCTTTCGCCAGGTGGTAACCCCGGGCCGCCTTACTGAGCAGCCCCTGGCGAACTCCCGGCCGGGAGGCCAGAACCCCCGCAAGGCTCAGGACATCTTCCGTATTGCCTTTAATCAGCTCCAGTTCAAGTTCATGAATGACTTCGCTGAACTCACCCGCTTTCACCTCGCCCTGGTCAAAAGCTATCTCTACTTCGCTGTCACCGTGAGTAACCACCCACTTTTCCCGCAAAAAATCGGTACTGAACAGCGGGTGCAACGCTTTTTCCAGTTCGGCCACATCACAACCTTGTGGCCAGATTTCAGCCGGAAACTTATCCAGCGCTAAGACAGGCGCATCCAGAGCAACGTTATATTCCGGGCGCTGATGCAACCCACCCACAACATGCCCGGCCGTTTTAATCGTCATTTCATACCGGCCATCCACACCACGGATGCGCAAGCCAGCATCATGGCGCCGCAAGTAGTTATCCTGCGTTTCATAATAGATATTGCTCAGTTTTCGTGGCTCACTATGCTGGCCGGGAAGCGTATTCAGAAAAGCGCATAACGCATCACCGCTTTGCGGTTGAACAATGAACTTTAATTCGATTTCTTGTGCCATAGTCTCTACTTACTGTCGTTCCACAAATTGGGAAGTGAACTTAAAAAACATTTAACTGTCAGTATACTCTAAATAATTCGGGTTTCAGGGCTGCAAAATGAACCTGCATCCAGAAACCCAGCTAACGCAGTAACAGCTGATGAAACCCCAGGGATGGTGAGTGACACCCAATAACGCTAAGGGTAGCTGGCTTCGGCGCAAACTGACTTTTTGGTGGTAAAAATCACACCAGGAAGATTCCCATTCAGGTTTAGTTTTTGCGTCGTCAGACTGTTGCCATTACTATCTTTCTACCATTAACGACAATAATGACTTACTAATGCAGAAATTACGCCTGATTTGTCTCTCTTTATTTGCTTTAAGCGTTTCCGCTACGGCTGTCGCGGATGAAACACGTTATGTATCCGATGATCTCACCACCTGGCTGCGCAGCGGGCCGGGGGACAACTACCGTCTGGTTGGCACCCTTTCTGCGGGCGAAGCTGTCACATTGCTGCAAACCAATGAAAACACAAATTATGGTCAGGTTCGTGACAAAGACGGGCGCACAGCCTGGATACCACTGAAAGAACTGAATACTGACCCCAGCATGCGCACACGCGTACCAGCACTGGAAGCGCAGGTGAAAACCCTGACCGACAAGCTCAATAATATTGATGCCACCTGGAACCAGCGCACGGCAGATATGCAGAAAAAAGTGGCCGCAAGCGATGGTATTATCAATGGACTGAAAAGCGAAAACCAGAAGTTGAAGAATGAACTGACCGTTGCCCAGAAAAAGGTCAACATGGCTAACCTGCAACTGGATGACAAGCAGCGGACCATCATCATGCAATGGTTTATGTATGGCGGCGGTGTTGCGGGCATTGGGTTGTTACTGGGCCTGATCCTGCCCCATATTATTCCTGGTCGCCGCCGTAAAGACCGCTGGATGAACTAAGTCTGTTTGTAAACGCCCGGTTTACCATTCTGGTAAACCGGGCGTTCTCTTCTTGTTCTTGCTCCATTATGGTTACACTTAACGTATGATATTGGGCAAAGTGGCCATCAATGAGGTAGCGGGTGAAGATTTTTCTGGTGGGTGGTGCAGTACGGGATTCGTTGTTAGGCCTGTCGGTGCAAGACCGGGACTGGGTTGTTGTGGGGGCCACGCCAGCAGAAATGCTCGATAAAGGCTTCCAGCAGGTGGGTCGTGATTTTCCCGTTTTTTTGCACCCGGATACCCATGAAGAATATGCGCTGGCCCGCACTGAACGCAAAAATGGCCACGGCTATACCGGTTTTATCTGCCACGCTGAACCAGACGTCACTCTTGAGCAGGATCTACTGCGCCGTGATCTGACCATCAACGCGATTGCCCAAAGTGAAGAGGGCGAATTTATTGACCCCTGGAACGGGCAAAAAGATATCTCGCAGCGTGTGTTGCGCCACATCTCTCCTGCTTTTTGTGAAGACCCGTTACGCGTGTTACGGGTGGCTCGCTTTGCTGCCCGTTATGCCCATTTGGGGTTTCGTATTGCGCCGGAAACACTGGCGCTCATGCAACAAATGGCTCAGGCTGGTGAACTGTCTCACCTGACACCTGAACGGGTCTGGAAAGAAACGGAAGCTGCACTGTTAACACGCAACCCACAGGTCTTTTTCCAGGTACTGCGAGACTGCGATGCACTGAGCGTTTTGTTCCCGGAAGTGGATGCCCTGTTTGGCGTTCCAGCCCCTGCGAAATGGCACCCTGAAATTGATACTGGCATTCACACATTAATGACGCTGACTATTGCGGCCCAGCTCAGCCCGGCACTGGATGTACGCTTTGCCACACTGTGCCATGATCTGGGCAAAGGACTGACGCCGCCAGAACTGTGGCCCCGCCATCATGGGCATGGCCCTGCAGGGGTGAAACTGGTAGCCCGTTTATGTGAGCGCTATAAAGTGCCAGTTGCCATCCGTGACCTGGCGAAACTGGTTGCGGAGTTCCACGACCTGATTCACACCATACAAATACTGCAGCCAAAAACCCTGGTGAAGTTGTTTGATAATCTTGATGCCTGGCGTAAACCAGAACGTGTTGAGCAACTGGCTTTAACCAGTGAAGCCGATGCCCGTGGGCGAACCGGTTTTGAATCCAGCGATTACCCCCAGGGAAGGTTGTTACGTGCCGCCTGGCAGGTTGCCCGCTCGGTTGACAGCAAAGCGGTAGTGGCGGCCGGTTTTCAGGGAGCGGAAATTAGGGAAGAACTGACACGCCGCCGTATACAGGCAGTTGCAGCCTGGAAGCAAGAGCACTGCCCTCAACCTGAGGGTTAAGGGCAGCCAGGGATTAATGCACAAAAACCAGGTAAACGGCTGCTGCGACAATAAACCGGTAAATGGCAAACGGAATAAACGAGATTCGTTTAATTAATTCCAGAAAGGTTTTAATGGCAATCAATGCAACAACAAACGCCATCACAAACCCAACCGCGAACATCGGTGCATCAGCCAGGGTCAAAAAGCCAATGCTTTTATAGAGATCCAGCCCGGTTGCGCCAATCATCATTGGCACGGCCAGCAGAAACGAAAACTCAGAGGCTGCGTAACGGCTCACGCCCATTAGCATCCCACCTGAAATTGTTGAACCCGAGCGGGAGAAACCCGGCCATAATGCAAGGCACTGGAAACACCCAATCACAAACGCCTGACGAATTGTCATATCATCCACCCCTTCAGCTCGTGGCTTTTTAGGTTTCAGATACTCAGCAACTATTAATAACAAACCGCCCACAATGAGCGCGTACATGACAGTCACCGGATTAAACAGGGTCTTGATGAAATCATGAAAAACCAGCCCAAGGATAACCGCAGGTACCATGCCAGCAATAATGTGCAACAGGGTGAGTTTCCCGGTTCCTGTGCCTTCATGTGGCACAGCGCCAAAATGAATACCAATCAGGCCAAATAACCGCCGCCAGAACATCACCACTACGGCGAGGATTGACCCCAACTGAATCACAACCTCAAAAGTATCGGCTTTATCACCTTCAAAACCCAATAAATGGCCGGCAATGATCAAATGGCCTGTGCTGGATACCGGGAGAAACTCCGTCAAACCTTCGACAACCCCTAAGATACCCGCAACACCAAGCGAACTCAGATCGCTCATGACAACGTTACCCCTAAAAAAGATATAAAAAAACGGCAGACATTCAGGCCACCGCAAATGGTTATCCGTAAGACCAGCTTAACCGGAAATAATTTAATTTAGATGACGTTATTCGCTTTTCAGACTTTGCCTACGCTCAATTATCACACCAACGTTGGATGCTTCAGCGACCGCGCCCGGCTTACTGACTTTCAGACGCAGCCAGGGGATGGGGAACCGGGCCAGCAGCAAACTGGCAACTTCTTCAGCCACGCGCTCTACCAGTGCAAAACGCCCGCCAGAGACATGGGTTAATATTGCATCGCTCACATCGGCATAACTCAGGCAATCATTAACATCATCGCTTTGTGCAGCTTTCTGGTTATCCCAGCCCATTTCGATATCGAACACCAGTTTTTGTTTAATCGTTTGTTCCCAGTCGTAAACACCGATAGTGGTGATTACCGAAAGTTGCTCTATAAATACAATATCCATCACGTCCCGCCGCTTTTTAGCCCAGCCGGATACCACTTCCGGCGAAATATGCGTATTATCCACTGATGCAGAGAATAAAACGACATTTTCAAAACGGAACAGCGTTATGAGTGCAATCGCGCCCGGAATAGTGCTCCTCGCGTACCTTTGTGGCTCGATATCCAGCGCCATTATTGTCTGTCGGCTTACAGGTCTCCCCGACCCGCGTGGCCAGGGCTCAGGCAACCCCGGAGCAACCAATGTGTTGCGTATCGGTGGAAAAGGCGCCGCCGCAGCCGTGCTGGTTTTTGACATACTGAAAGGCATGTTGCCTGTCTGGGGTGCATGGGCATTAGGCGTCGGCCCGATGTGGCTCGGTTTTATTGCCATTGCCGCCTGTATTGGGCACATCTGGCCTGTCTTTTTCGGGTTTCGGGGTGGTAAGGGCGTTGCAACGGCTTTTGGTGCTATCGCGCCTATTGGCTGGGATCTGACGGGTGTTATGGCAGTAACCTGGCTGCTTTCCGTGTTGCTGAGTGGTTATTCTTCGCTGGGGGCAATTATCAGCGCCCTGATTGCTCCGTTCTATGTTTGGTGGTTCAAACCTCAGTTCACTTTCCCCGTTGCCATGCTTTCATGCCTGATTCTGCTGCGCCATCACGATAATATTCAGCGGTTGTGGCGCGGGCAGGAAACCAAAATTTGGGAAAAACTGCGGCGTAAAAAGAAAGGTGAGAGTGAAGAATAGTGCCGTGGCACAACACGGCACAGAATAAGAACAGGCAGGCAAGAACAGTTATTGCGCTGGCGGTAATTCAGCCAGTGGCCAGCGTGGGCGTACACGCACACCTAAATCAGACACACTACCCGCTTTAAAGCGCACCATGCCCGCATAGGCAATCATTGCGCCATTATCGGTACAGAATTCCGGGCGTGCGTAAAAAACTTCGCCACCACGTTTTTCCATCACCTGCGCCAGTTTCGCGCGCAGTGCCCGGTTAGCACTGACCCCACCCGCCATCACCAGGCGACGGAACCCGGTTTGCTCCAGTGCGCGCTTGCATTTAATTGCCAGCGTATCAACCACAGCATCTTCAAAAGCTCTGGCGATATCGGCACGAGTCTGGTCGTCGTCGCTGTTGCTACGAATGGTATTCGCCGCAAAAGTTTTCAGGCCGGAGAAGCTGAAATCCAGCCCGGGCCGGTCTGTCATTGGGCGCGGAAAAACAAACCGCCCTTCCTGCCCTTGCTGCGCCATACGCGAAAGCAGTGGCCCGCCAGGGTAATCCAGGCCAAGCAGTTTCGCGGTTTTATCAAACGCTTCCCCGGCGGCATCATCAATGGATTCACCTAATAAGGCATATTCGCCAATACCCGTCACACTAATCAGTTGGGTATGACCACCAGACACCAGTAATGCAACAAAAGGGAAATCAGGTGGGTTATCTTCCAGCATCGGGGCTAACAAGTGCCCTTCCATATGATGAACAGGCACTGCAGGAACATTCCAGGCAAATGCCAGTGAGCGGCCAACGGTTGCGCCAACTAATAATGCACCTACCAAACCAGGCCCTGCGGTATACGCTACGGCGTCAATATCCTTCGCAGATAACCCGGAAGATGCCAGCGCCGCCTGAATAAGGGGCACAGTTTTACGGACATGATCCCGTGATGCCAGTTCAGGCACCACACCACCGTAGTCGGCATGTAATTTAACCTGGCTGTATAACTCGTTGGCTAACAACCCTTTTTCATCATCATAGATGGCTATTCCTGTTTCATCACAGGATGTTTCGATACCCAGTACACGCATACTTCACCCTCTTTTGTCAGCGCGAAGTGTATGCCCAGATGCGCGGCTTGTAAAACTTTGCTCATCCTGGTGCATCGTAGTGTATAATGCCGGACTTTTAGAAAGGCCTGACAGAAAAGCCCTCTTCAGCTTGCAGCAGGTGCTTTACAAAGCAGCAATAGTTGAAGTAAAATTCCGCACCATTTTGAAATATGCTGGCGTTGATGCCAGTGGCAAACCGAATTTAGTAAAGGTGAGAGGCACATGCCGGTAATTAAAGTACGTGAAAACGAGCCATTCGACGTAGCACTGCGTCGCTTCAAACGTTCCTGTGAAAAAGCGGGTGTTCTGGCGGAAGTTCGTCGTCGTGAATTCTATGAAAAACCGACCACCGAACGTAAACGCGCTAAAGCTTCTGCGGTAAAACGTCACGCGAAGAAACTGGCTCGCGAAAACGCACGCCGTACTCGTCTGTACTAATTGTTGACTGCGGATTTTCCGCAATACAACTGTCACACAGACTGAGTTTTAGTTGTAAAGGCCGTGCTTCCGAAAGGAATGCGCGGCTTATTCTCGTTTAAGAGCTGAAAAACCGGGGCCTATGGCTGGACGTATCCCACGCGTTTTTATCAATGACTTGCTGGCTCGCACCGACATCGTCGATTTGATCGATGCGCGTGTAAAGCTGAAAAAGCAAGGTAAGAATTACCACGCGTGTTGCCCATTCCATAATGAAAAAACCCCTTCTTTCACGGTGAATGGCGAGAAGCAGTTTTATCACTGTTTTGGGTGTGGCGCTCATGGTAATGCCATCGACTTTTTAATGAATTACGACAAGCTTGAGTTTGTCGAAACCGTTGAAGAGCTCGCTGCCATGCACAATCTGGATGTTCCCTACGAAGCCGGTAACGGCCCGGGGCAGATTGAACGCCATCAGCGGCAAAACCTGTACCAGTTGCTCGATGGGCTGAATGCATTTTACCAACAATCACTGACTCAACCCGTTGCTGAAAACGCGCGCCAGTATCTGGAAAAACGCGGCCTCAGCCAGGAAGTTATTGCACATTTCGCCATCGGTTATGCACCGGCTGGTTGGGATAATGTGCTTAAACGTTTTGGTCAGCATGCCGAAAATAAACAGGCGTTGATTGATGCCGGGATGCTGGTAACCAACGATAACGGTCGTAGTTATGACCGTTTCCGGGAACGCGTTATGTTCCCTATCCGGGATAAACGCGGCAGAGTCATTGGCTTTGGCGGTCGCGTGTTAGGTGACGGGCTTCCGAAATACCTCAACTCACCGGAAACTGATATTTTCCATAAAGGCCGCCAGCTATATGGCCTTTATGAAGCACAGCAAAGCCAGCCTTCTCCTGCACGGTTATTAGTGGTTGAAGGTTATATGGACGTAGTGGCGCTGGCGCAGTATGGCATTAACTATGCTGTTGCCTCTCTGGGTACGTCAACAACAGCAGATCATATTCAATTGCTGTTTAGGGCAACGAACACCGTAGTTTGTTGTTATGACGGCGACCGGGCAGGTCGTGACGCGGCGTGGCGAGCTCTGGAAACAGCGCTGCCTTTCATGACTGATGGTCGTCAGCTACGCTTTATGTTTCTACCCGATGGCGAAGACCCGGATACACTGGTTCGCAAAGAAGGCAAAGCCGCCTTTGAAACCCGGATTGAGCAGGCTCAGCCGCTCTCTGCGTTTCTGTTTAACAGTTTGCTGCCACAGGTAGATCTGAGTTCACCGGATGGGCGGGCACAGTTAAGTACACTGGCTTTGCCATTAATCAGCCAGGTACCCGGCGAAACATTACGCATTTTTTTGCGCCAGGAGTTGGGTAACAAACTCGGTATTCTGGACGAAACACAACTGGAACGGTTGATGCCGCGCCAGGCGGAAACACCAGTAAATCCGCAGCCAGCCGGGCTAAAACGGACAACCATGCGTATACTGATAGGGTTGTTGATACAAAACCCACAGCTTGCACCGCTGGTTCCTTCGTTGGCAGGGCTGGAACAGGCCAAATTGCCAGGACTGGGGTTGTTCTCTGAGTTGGTTGCAGCCTGTCTGGCGCAACCTGGGTTGAACACCGGGCAATTACTTGAGCTTTATCGTGGAAGAAAAGAAGCGCCAACCCTTGAAAAACTGGCAACCTGGGACGATATAGCAGATAAGGACATCGCAGAACAAACCTTCACCGATGCGCTCAGCCATATGTTTGATACGGTGCTCGAACTCAGGCTTACTGAGCTTATCGCACGGTCAAGGACCGAAGGCTTAAACGCTGCCGAACGCGAAGAAGTTCGCGTGATTACTGAAGCGTTAAAACGCGCAAAGAAATAGGCGCGAGGCACTACAGAATTAACATGCTTTGTGTTGTGAAGGAAGTGAAAACACACCTGCGGCGCGAAGTATGACGAGAAAGAATTTAAGCGGCTTAACTGCCGAATATACCTCGGGAAGACCCCGAATGCCGCAAAGACGGGCAGCGGCCAGAAAATAAACCAGCCCGCCGTACCTGAGATTTTTCAGGGTGCAGCATGACAGTGATGGCGTGGCCCGGGCGGAAAGAAACCGCCGGGTGAACACAGACCAGGTCATACAACGCCGCAGTTTGAAAGAAACGGGTATAACGTTATTGTTGGCAGTTTCGCCGACCAACACCAACTCTCATGACTTAAGTGTGGATACCGTCTTATGGAGCAAAACCCGCAGTCACAGCTCAAGCTTCTTGTCACTCGTGGTAAGGAGCAAGGCTACCTGACCTATGCCGAGGTCAATGACCATCTGCCGGAGGATATCGTCGACTCCGACCAGATCGAAGACATCATCCAAATGATCAACGACATGGGCATCCAGGTGATGGAACATGCGCCGGATGCCGATGATCTGTTGCTGGCTGAAAACACGAATGACACGGACGAAGATGCCGCTGAAGCAGCCGCACAAGTGCTTTCAAGTGTTGAATCTGAAATTGGCCGCACCACCGATCCCGTACGTATGTACATGCGTGAAATGGGTACCGTTGAACTGCTGACCCGCGAAGGCGAAATCGACATCGCCAAGCGCATTGAAGATGGGATCAACCAGGTACAGTGCTCTGTTGCCGAATACCCGGAAGCTATCACCTATCTGTTAGAACAGTATGATCGTGTTGAAGCAGAAGAAGCTCGTCTGTCAGACCTGATTACGGGCTTTGTTGACCCGAACGCAGAAGAAGATCTTGCCCCGACTGCCACTCACGTTGGTTCTGAATTGTCCCAGGAAGATATGGACGATGACGACGACGAAGATGAAGACGACGACGACAGCGACGACGATAACAGCATCGACCCGGAACTGGCGCGCGAGAAATTTACTGAACTGCGTGAACAATACATTGTTACTCGTGACACTATCAAACTGAAAGGCCGTAGCCACGCAGCTGCACAGGAAGAAATCCTGAAACTGTCTGAAGTATTCAAACAGTTCCGCCTGGTGCCAAAACAGTTTGATTACCTGGTAAACAACATGCGTGCCATGATGGACCGTGTTCGTACCCAGGAACGTCTGATCATGAAACTGTGTGTTGAACAATGCAAAATGCCGAAGAAAAACTTCATCACACTGTTTACCGGCAACGAAACCAGCGAAACCTGGTTCAACGCGGCTATCGCGATGAACAAACCCTGGTCTGAAAAACTGAACGAAGTAACAGAAGACGTTCAGCGTTGCCTGCAAAAACTGCGTCAGATTGAAGAAGAAACCGGCCTGACCATTGAGCAGGTTAAAGACATCAACCGTCGTATGTCGATTGGTGAAGCGAAAGCTCGTCGCGCCAAAAAAGAAATGGTTGAAGCAAACCTGCGTCTGGTTATTTCTATCGCCAAGAAATACACCAACCGTGGTCTGCAGTTCCTCGACCTGATTCAGGAAGGTAACATCGGCCTGATGAAAGCAGTGGATAAGTTCGAATACCGCCGTGGTTACAAGTTCTCAACTTATGCCACCTGGTGGATTCGTCAGGCTATCACGCGTTCTATCGCTGACCAGGCGCGTACCATCCGTATTCCGGTACATATGATTGAGACCATCAACAAACTCAACCGTATTTCACGCCAGATGCTGCAAGAAATGGGCCGTGAACCCACTCCGGAAGAACTGGCTGAGCGCATGCTGATGCCAGAAGATAAAATCCGTAAGGTACTGAAAATCGCCAAAGAGCCTATCTCCATGGAAACACCAATTGGTGATGATGAAGATTCGCATCTGGGTGATTTCATCGAGGATACCACCCTCGAGCTGCCGCTGGATTCCGCCACAACGGAAAGCCTGCGTGCCGCCACCCACGATGTTCTCGCCGGCCTGACAGCCCGTGAAGCAAAAGTTCTGCGTATGCGCTTTGGTATTGATATGAATACTGACCATACTCTGGAAGAAGTGGGTAAACAGTTTGACGTAACCCGTGAACGTATTCGTCAGATTGAAGCGAAAGCACTGCGTAAACTGCGCCATCCAAGCCGCTCGGAAGTCTTGCGCAGCTTCCTGGATGATTAATATATAATCTTCCAACGTGAAAAGGCCCTCTACGGGGCCTTTTTTATTGGTACGCTGTAACCTGCTGCACGGAAAAACATACACAGAAACCTGCCTTATTCCTTCAACATTCCTTCAACGCCTTGTCTTTTGTACCGTTCACTAAATAAACCCGCATAACCAGAACCAGCCATGCTGTTTTCATGTGGGAAAACGATTGCGCACACATGGTGCAATGCACCATAATCACGCCTCATTCTGGTTCGGAATAGTCTTAGCCAGTGATGCAACGAAGAAGGTAAACGATTGCGTCCAGGCATGGCATAGCAATTGCTATGTGAATTCAGGGAAAGGAGTTGGTATACAAGGCGCTGGCGAAAAATCGCCGGATTGATAGCCGAGCATGCAGCTGTCAGCCTTTTCCCGAAACAATAACGCGCATGCAACCCATTATTGGCAAGAGAACGCACGTCAGTGACGTCTCCCCATCACGAGAGATGATGATGTTAGAAAAACTATTCAAGCTAAAAGCGCACAATACAACGGTTCGCACCGAAGTTATCGCGGGTATCACTACCTTCCTGGCAATGGCCTATATTCTGTTTGTTAACCCCAGCATCCTTGGTGCCACCGGCATGGATAAAGGTGCGGTGTTTGTTGCCACCTGCCTGGCTGCGGCAATTGGCTGTGTGCTGATGGGCCTTATCGCCAACTACCCCATTGCGCTGGCACCGGGTATGGGGCTGAATGCCTTCTTTACTTACACCGTGGTATTACACATGGGCTACACCTGGCATATTGCGCTGGGTGCGGTATTTCTTTCTGCCTGTATTTTCTTTGCGCTGTCGATATTCAAAATCCGTGAATGGATTATCAACAGTATTCCGTTACCACTACGTTCCGGGATTGCCGCAGGCATTGGTTTGTTCCTGGCGTTGATCGCGCTGGAAGGTGCCGGGATTGTGGTTGATAACCCGGCAACGCTGGTTGGCCTGGGCGACCTGACCAAACCAGGTCCGTTGCTGGCACTGTTAGGCTTTATCATCATTGTGGTACTGGAAGCCCGCCGTGTAACAGGCGCAGTACTGATAGGTATTCTGATTGTTACCTTCCTGTCTATGGGGATTGGCCTGACACCGTTCGGTGGCGTATTCTCTGCTCCGCCATCACTCGCCCCAACCTTCCTGCAACTGGATATTGCCGGTGCATTTAATGTGGGCCTGGTAAGCGTTATTTTTGCCTTCCTGTTTGTCGATGTATTCGATAACACCGGCACACTGCTGGGTGTAACCAAACGCGCCGGTCTTGCCGATGAAGACGGTAACCTGCCGAAAATGGGCCGTGCACTGGTTGCCGACAGCGCTGCAGCACTGTTTGGTTCACTGCTGGGTACTTCCACCACCACCAGTTATGTGGAATCTGCCGCAGGCGTGAGCGCCGGTGGCCGCACGGGTCTGACAGCAATTGTGGTTGCAATTCTGTTCCTGCTGAGCCTGTTCTTCTCACCACTGGCTGGCAGCGTACCGGTTTATGCAACTGCACCGGCATTACTGTTCGTTGCTGTGTTGATGACTTCAGGACTGGCAGAGATTGACTGGAAAGATGTCACCACTGCTGCACCGGTTACCGTAACCGCACTGACCATGCCGCTGACTTATTCCATCGCTAACGGTATTGCTTTCGGGTTTATCACCTGGACAGTAGTAAAACTGCTGAGCGGCCGCACTAAAGAAGTGAATGCGGCACTGATTATCATGTCCATCCTGTTTGTTATCAAACTCGGCTGGCTGAGTGCCTGATTAGTTTTGTGATTAGCACTAAGGGCTGCGACCTTCGGGTAGCGGCCCTTTCTCCTTCATACTGCATATATGCCATAGCAAGTGACCTTAACGGCCCCGACTCACCTTCTCCTCTGCAATGGCTCTGGAGCCCATACAGTTACTCTTAACGCGTTTAATACTCCAGTGCATCCGCAACGAGGCTACTGACAAGCGGGCATTTCTAATTCTTGTTGATTTTCTAACGGGTTAACACTGCTTATAAAATCAGCATACGCATTATAATGGCTGGATTGAGGCAGTCAGTTCCATTATAATCGTCCGCCACGGCCCCTTAGCTCAGTGGTTAGAGCAGGCGACTCATAATCGCTTGGTCCCCCGTTCAAGCCGGGGAGGGGCCACCAGATTTTAGCTGTTAATACAGACACTTAAGCCACCCAATGCGGTGGCTTTTTTGTTGCCTGAATTTTTAGTGGCGATGAAATGGCGGTGGATTTTTTACCGCCACTTTCCTGAGCACATAAAAAAACCCGCACACGGCGGGCAGTAAGAGAAAATGATCAAAAGCATGCAGAAGTCATATCGATCAGCCTCTGGAGCGATACAGATATCGGTAAATTTTCTTCGTCAGAAAAATTGCCAGAACTCCCAGCAAAATAGAAACAATACCGAGGAAAATCAGTATCGAAAGAAGGTTGCTGAACAACCCTCCAAGGCTAGAAAAATCACTCAGCCGTGCAAATTGTTCCGGGGTCAGTACACGAATCACAATCTCCGGGATAGTTAGAAAGAAAACAATCACCACCAAAAAGTAAATTGCCGCCTTACCACTTTTTTTCATTATCTTCCTTGCCCTTTCTAACAGTTATGGTCAATTATAAGCTCCGGTGATTTCAAAAGAAGTCACATCAGTATGATTAACCGATTTTCCTCATTATTTATTGCCGGAACATCGATATATGGAAAGGCGCACTTTGCAGCTTGCGCTGTTAACAGATTGCGTTTTCAGGACCTGGAATATTATCACCTCCTGTATAAAGAAAATTTAGAAATGCTGTATTTTATAATCGAACCACATATGAAGAAAATCATTTACCAGATACAATCAGGAGATAACAAACCTGAAGTAATAGGTGATGCTTTATATGAGATTTTAAAAAAATGAAGCGGTTGGTTTTGTGGCTATTACAGTCTTTTTTTTATCTCGTCCCTGCCATTTTCACTATTGTCGGAGCATTTATAATTCTTCGTTTTGTTCCCTTTCACCCGGGCGTGTTTGTCGTACTGTGGATTATAATTGTTGCATATGTTTATATCCGCTACAGCAAGTGGACTTAACCCATTCACATGAACGGGCCCATAACGTGACCTGGGTTAACCCAATACTCCTTGCTCCCCCGGCAATAAATAACGGTGCTTTACACTCGCACAAACAAAAAACCAAATTCAGACAAAACCTATATCCACTGGTTAAACCGAAAGGTGAAATACCCTTTTCCCGATATAAGTGAACCGGTTATTGCTACCACCCGCTGGCGCAAACCAGGCGGGTTCACTACAGCCAAAGCCGTTCCTGCTGCTATGCAACGCATTCCGGGGAAATGTTATTCATCTTTTTAGATACAGTGTTTAACCCTGTGAAGCAAAAGGACCCTGCGAGATGCCCGACTTTTCACGTTGTAGCTTTACGGAAGGCAGTGTGGCGTTACCTGAAGGTTACCGCGACCGCACCGTGAACGTGCTGCTGGCGGGGGATGATGCCTCCCCTTCTTTGAATATCTCCCGCGATGCCCTGCAGGAAAATGAATTACTGGCCGATTATGTGACACGCCAGCTGGATACACTTTCCACCGGGCTGAAAGGCTGGGTACTGAAAAGCCGGGAACCCGTGGCGCTTGGCCAGGATGCACTACCTGGAGAATGCGTGCTGGCAAGTTACCTGCGCGATGGCCGCCGTATCTGGCAACGCCAGGCTGTATTCGCATTACAGGGTGGTCACGTTCTGGTGTTCACCCTCGCCATGACCCGCAAATTATCACCAGAGGATGAGGCCCTGCTCCGGCAGGTGCTGGAAAGCTACCAGCCCGCCGCCGACGTAACCACACAGCCATAAAAGGGATTTTTCATGAGTGAAGCTGCACGCCTCGGAGACCCCATTGGGCATTCACATGCCCTGACCGGTATGATTGCCGGCACCCTTGTGGGTGGGCTGATTGCTGCCGCGGGCGGTATCGCTGCCGGGGCACTGTTTACCGCAGGCCTGGCTGCATCCTGCCTTGGTGTGGGTGTGTTGCTGATAGGTGCCAGCTTTCTGGTCGGTTACCTCACCGGGAAACTGGCAACGGCCGCCCGGGATGGCCTTGCCGGTGCCGGAGCCGGGAGTCTGTCGCCCTCCGGGGCCATACAGACCGGTTCCCCCAACGTATTTATCAATGGTAAACCAGCAGCCATTGCCACAATCAGCCAGGTGTCGTGCAGCAAGGATGGCCCGGCCATGCAAATGGCACAGGGCTCTGACAACGTATTTATCAACAAGCAACCCGCTTCACGTAAAGGCGATAAAACCAACTGTGACGCCCAGGTCATGGAAGGTTCGGCTGATGTCACTATTGGTGGCGGTACCGCCACCACACTCCCCATCGACCCTGAAGTGCCGAACTGGCTGTACAAAGCTTCAGACCTGACATTACTGTTCGCCGGGTTACTTGGTGGCGCGGGTGGTGCTGCCAGTAAACTGGGTGCTCTTGGCAAGTTATTCAGCAAACTCAAAGGCATCAACTGGTTCATGAAAACAGCCTGCCGCCTGGGTAAAGTCGCTATTGTCGCTGAGGCCGGTGGTATCATCGCCCGCCCGGTGGACATTATCTCTGGGCAGAAATTTCTCGCAGGTGATGATGACCTGGATTTTGTCCTGCCTTCCCGCTTCCCGGTTGAATGGCAACGCTACTGGCGCAGTGGTAACCCCGGCGACAGCGTGCTCGGGCGCGGCTGGAGCCTGTTCTGGGAAAGCTGCCTGATACCGTACCAGGATGGGCTGGTATGGCGGGCGCCGTCTGGCGACTACATTTCCTTCCCGGACGTTCCCCGCGGGCACAAAACCTACTGTGAAGCGGAAAAATGCTGGCTGATGCATAACCCGGACGGCACCTGGCAGGTTTTCGATGTCAGCGAACAGGCCTGGCATTATCAGGCCCCGGCTGGAGAGCAACCCGGCCGCCTGGTCATGATGACAGACGCCACCGGTAACATGACTTCTCTGGTTTACACGGACGAGGGCCAGCTTTCCGGGCTGGACGACAGTGCAGGCCAGCACCTGAGTTGCCGCTACATCACCACCGCCAACGGCCTGCTCCGCCTGGCCTGCGTGTTGTTACACACACCCGGTGGCGATGTCCCGCTGGTCAGTTACACCTATGACGACGAAGGCCAGCTAAGCACAGTTACCAACCGTGCCGGTGAAATCACCCGGCAGTTTACCTGGCATAACGGGTTGATGGCAGGCCACCAGGACCGACACGGGCTACTAAGTGAATACCAGTGGCAGGAAATTGAAGGCTTACCCCGGGTCACTGCCTGGCGGCACAGCGCCGGTGAATCCCTCTCGATGTTTTATGACTTTGCCGGTGGTGTCCGCCGGGTGGTGCGCGATGACGGGAAACAGGCTGTGTGGCAACTGGATGATGACGATAACGTCGCGCAGTTCACCAACTTCGACGGGCGCAGCCTGGCCTTTCTCTACGAGCAGGGCGAACTGTGTGGTGTGATCCTGCCCGGTGGCGGGCAGCGCCGTTGTGTATGGGACATCTATGGCCGGTTACTCAGTGAAACAGACCCACTGGGTCGCACAACCACCTGGCAGTACTCACGCAACACTGACCGGCTGGTCTCCGTCACCTGGCCGGATGGCAGCCAGGAGTTCGAACAACACGACCAGCAGGGCCGGCTGACACAACAGACAGATGCACTGGGCAACATCACCCGCTATCACTACCCGGATGAGGAAGACAGCCTGCCATCTTCTGTTATTAACGCACTGGGTGGCGAGGTAAAACTGGAATGGAACGCGCAGGGCCAGTTGCTGCGCCATACCGACTGTTCCGGCAGTATCACCACGTATGCCTGGGATGTGTTTGGTGAACTGACCCACAGCACAGATGCCGAAGGCAACCTCACACAATACCAGCGGGACAGAGCGGGCCGCCTGCAACGGCTCATCCACCCGGATGGCAGTGAAGAACACTTTTTCTGGAATGCGCGCGGGCAGTTAACCTGCCATCAGGACCCGCTGGGTAGCGAAACTCACTGGCAATATAACCAACTGGGGCAGCGAACCGCCGTCACTGACCGTATCAACCGTACCCGCCGCTGGCACTATAACGCGCGTGGCTGGCTCACCCGTCTGGAAAACGGCAATGGCGGAGAGTACCAGTTCAGTTACGACCCGGCAGGCAGGCTTACCGGGGAGCGCCGCCCGGATAATACCGACCATTTCTACCATTACAATGCTCAAGGCCTGTTATCTGAACACCGGGAGACCGGCCCACAGAACAGCAGCGCACAGCCTTCACAGCGGGTGCATCAGTTCCGCTATGACGAAGCGGGGCAACTCTGCCTGCGCAGCAACGACAGTGCCGTCTGGCAGTACCAGTACAGCGCAACCGGCCGCCTGAATGAGGTTTCGCGCACTCCCACTGCCGCAGGGGCTGAACAGGGTATTGAGCCAGACCGCGTGCAACTGCACTACGACAGCGCCGGTAACCTGCTGTCTGAACAGGGCGTGAATGGCAAACTGGATTATGAATGGGATGCGCTGGCGAATCTGCTGTCCCTGGTCCTGCCCCAGGGCGACCAGTTACAGTGGCTGTATTATGGCTCAGGGCATACCAGTGCCATCAAATTTAACCAGCAACTGGTCAGTGAGTTCACCCGCGACAGGTTACACCGCGAAACCGGGCGCACGCAGGGCTCACTGTTTCAGCAACGGCAGTATGATGAACTGGGCCGCCGCCGCTGGCAAAGCAGTTTCCGTAACGGGAAAATCAGCAAACCGGAAGAAGGCCTGCTGTGGCGGGTGTTCCGCTATACCGGCCGTGGTGAGCTGGAAGGGGTGAGTGATGCGCTTCGTGGCGAGATACATTACGGCTATGATGCCGAAGGCCGCCTGCAGCAGCACACGGAACCCCGGCAGAGCCTGCGCAGCCGCCACCTGCATTACGACCTGGCCGATAACCTGCTGGGTGAAGACCCGCTCAGTTCCGGTGGTGCCCGGCAACAGCCCGCAGCCATTGTGAGCAACCGCCTCACCACCTGGCAGCAGTTATTTTACCGCTATGATGCCTGGGGTAACCTGGTCAGCCGCCGTCATGGCCAGCATGAGCAGCATTATACGTATGATGCCGACAACCGCCTGATAAGCGCCCGTGGCCGTGGCCCGGAAGGCGAATTCACCGCACACTATCATTACGATGCCCTGGGCAGGCGGATACGCAAAACCGTCGATTACCGCAACCGGGGAACGGAAACCACCCGTTTCCTGTGGCAGGGCTACCGCCTGCTGCAGGAGCAACGGGATAACGCCACCCGCCGCACCTGGAGCTATGACCCGGCCAGCCCGTGGGCGCCGCTGGCTGCCATTGAGCAGGCGGGGAACGCACCGCAGGCCGACATTTACTGGCTGCACACCGACCTGAACAGCGCACCGCTGGAAGTCACCGATGAAGACGGTAACCTGCGTTGGTCCGGGCAGTACGACACCTTCGGGAAACTGCGCGGCCAGACACCCGGCAGTGCCGGGCTGCGCACCGGCGCGGCTTACGCCCAGCCCCTGCGTTTTGCCGGGCAGTACCAGGACAATGAAAGCGGCCTGCACTATAATCTGTTCCGTTACTATGAGCCGGAGGTGGGCCGGTTTACCACCCAGGACCCGATTGGGCTGGCTGGTGGGATTAATCTTTATCAGTATGCGCCGAACCCTCTGATGTGGGTGGATCCGTGGGGGTTAACTCCCGACCGTTTCCCATCCTGGATGGAGACAACCAGAGGGTATCAGAGACAGCATTTAATTCCTTATTCTTTGAAAGAGCATCCATTCTTTTCTCGCTCTGGAATGGATATAAATGGTGCATCTAATATGATGCGCTTGCCTGTAGCCCCCGGAATTGATCCAAATCCAAATCTTGGTTTACATAGAGGGTGGACAGCAGAGCATGCGGATTATAATCGTGAAATTAGAGCAGAGCTTGATGCTTTAGAACAGAAAGCCGTAAAAAATAACTGGGACTATCGACGAGCTCAAAGAGAAGTACTCAATTTGCAACATGAGAGAAGAGCTGGTTTTAAAACTGGAAGATATACGTGTGCTTAATGAGAGGATTAAAATGAAACTATATAGCCTTGAAAGTCAAATTAATTCTGGTGGAGATGTAATTGATATCAGTGATCCTAAAGGAAGAATATCCTCTTACTTTATCTGGAGTGAAGGCAATGGTAGCTTTTTGAATTTCATGACTCCACACGGGGTGGCGCAAAAAAAAATAAGATATTCTGATGTGTCTGAGTTGGATTTCCTTTCTGCTAATATTGGAGTACCAATTTTCTCAGAAAAAGCCATGAATGAAATTGATGATTTTATTCCAGGCAAGTTAGAATGGTATAAGATCATTATTTCATGCGAGGGACGTGATGTTGCTTGTAATTTATGCAAGGTAAATAGATATCTGAGTTTAATTGATAAGGATAAATCTTTCTTTAGAGTGCTAAGTGATGGAGAGAAGATTTTATCAAAGGCTGTATATAAAGATACTTTTGAGGATGATTTCATTATTGCGCGTGACGTTGATTTTAAAGAGCGCTTGGTTGTTTCTCAATCTTTTGTGGATTTTTGCCACTCTAAAAATCTGAAAATAAATTTTGATAGTCCGGTATAAGATAAGGGGAGCTGGATAGATTACTCATCGCTTGTTCATCACGGACTTTAATGACGCACCGCTGGAGCGGCAGCTTTGGCCTGCTGTTCGGGTAGACACAGGACAGTGAAGGAATGTCAGCAACACAGATATAAGACCCCAAAGCGATCATTAGGCAGTGTCAGTGTTGTTGACATCGTTACTACGGCCCGACGATAAGCCGCTTTACCACCCAGGACCCGATTGGGCTGGCCGGTGGCTGGAACCTGTATCAGTATGCGCCGAATCCGCTGGGGTGGGTGGATCCGTTAGGACTTTTAAACGAATTTGATATTGCAGGATATGGCAGTCCTCTGCATGCTAAAGATGGCTTTAGTGCCCATGAGTTATTACAGAATGCTTGGTTAAGAAACAATGGAGTTGTATCTGGCAGAACATCAGGTATAGCCAAAGAAAATCCGGCAATTGCCTTACAAGAAAACAAGATGCATAAAACAATATCCAGCTTACAATCTAAATATGGATTACATAACCCTGTAGTTCTCAAAAACCAAACAGCAGTTGAAAATATAAAAAAGAATACTGCACTAACCAGAAAAGGGATTTATATGGACTTAGTAAATAATAGAGGGTGGGAGAAAGTGAATGCTAAAAAGTATGCAACAAGTGTATCATTACATCTACGCGAAGAAGCCTCAAATTTTGCCAAAAGTAATGGGTTAACAACATGCAAATAAATAATTTTATAACACAAATAGAGCAACCAGACATTGGGGATGTAATAGGGCGAGTTGGTGGGAATATACCTAAAATCCTTGAGGTTAATAATAAAGAACTTATCAATATGAGATTTTATGCAACATTTCAAGATCCTGAAAATAATGAAAAATATATTTCAATATTCGTCCCAAATGATTACAACACAATGATTGAAAAAAATATTTACCCTAATTGTTCTGTGCGAATTTTTCTTCATGATAAATCAGAAGAAAGCCAAAAAGAAGATTTAACCATACAAACAATAAATAAATCAATCAATGATATATGGATATCGGGAGGAAAAAAGCGACACTTTTGGATTTATCACACAAACTAACACCCCCAACTAATTCAAGATGAGAGCTACTATACAGAAAATCTTTTGAAAGATAATTATGAGTTTTACCTCCAACTAGATGAGGATTATTATACTGATAGTACTCTTAGAGGTAATTATATCTTTGGATATGGAGCCTTATATTTATATAGGAATAAATCATCAGGAAATATAATCGCAGGGTTTTGGCAGTTTTCCTAAACTCATAAAATATAGCCTCAATTAGATATCGAGGCTATAAAAATTGATTGTGAAAATAAATTTAAACATACAACCATATTCTATGTAATAGGAAATGCAAAGAAGATGAAAAATCAACCATCACGACACTCATCTAAACTAGTAGTATATAAAATAAATTAAAAAATTAAAAAATCACCTCCATAAATCACGCATAAACATAACATAAAAATCAATTAGCAATTAGCAATTAGCAATTAGCAATTAGCAATTAGCAATAAATTATCACAAAACAACCCAAAGCGATTTGAATGCGCAACCTGGAATGGTAATCGTCTTATCGGATTTTCGATGGGGCGTCCCACTTACCAGTCTTCTGGGCTCAGGCTTGATTACATAGAAAAATCGCCAGAAGCAAGCGGGCCACATTTAGACCTGACGTATCTTGCTCTCTATGCTTATGCTGCGCTATTAGGTGCCACCCATGTAAAAATAATGAATCCAATTAACAGTGATGTTCTGGATTATTACGAAAGCAAAGGCTTTTGTTATGATGAGAGATCCAATGGCTGTATTCGGAGAATTGTCTGATGAATAAAAAGGCAAAGAAACCAGCGTCAGTGCACCATGAAGAGTCTAATACCCGAGAGCAAGAAGAGAAAATAAAATCTGGTTTGGAAAATCTCATCAAGGAAATGGGCGAAAACAAATCAACTGAGCCTAAAGGACTGGCTTCAGGGGAAAGTGGTATCAATGGCGAACTGCTCATTAACTTAGGAAAAGATGAGTATGAGGGTGAAAAATCATAAATCATTAAGTGACACAGAAAAGCAATTCACTATTTTAGCTAATGAAGCCACCCCTAAAGATGCGTTTATAAAAGCATTCATTGCGGTTCAGGATGCGTTATCCCAGATGAAGAGTGTTCAACATTCACAGGGTAAAAAACACACCAGTCGCAACAAAATTAAAGGTTATTGAACCCATAAAAACCATTGTGAGCACAATTTGTTATCACCCGGCACTTCTCAATATTTCTGAGGATGCAATCAGCAAAAGCAATAATTACAGGAACACGCAACGGAAAAGCCTTTCTGTTGCGTGTCTAAGGTAAGGCTTACTTCCCAGGCGCCACACCCTCTTTCGGCGGCTTGCATCCATCTGGTGGTGGCAGTGGCTTACCATCTTTTCCCATGGGGGGTTGTTTACCCTCTGGTGGAGGAAGTGGTTTACCATCACTACCTTTTGGTGGTTCAGGTGGCTTTTTGCAATCTACCGGGTGAGTGGTGGATGCCGGTTCAGCAGCCTGAACACTGGCAAAAGTAAACATGGCGCTGGCCGCGGCCAGTAGCACTATCGCAAATTTACACATATTATTGTCCCAGAAGTTTTTTGCTTATTCTGGCCCCATCCCCACCAAAAATTGTGAGTAATTTGCGGCACAAATCAGGATAAATGTGTCAAATCATGTCAAAAAAACCACAAACATTTTAAAGTCTTCTCATCATCGATTCACGCCTTGAGCTCAGCCCACCATTGGCGCAGTATAAAACCCGGACAGATAAAAAAAGACCAATAACCCCATCGATTTCACGTTGCCGTACCCCAGGCTACGCCTTTTCATCCACCTTCTGAGGACAGTGGAGCCTTGTGCGCGTAACGTGAACGACAAGGGGCACGCAAGAGGATGAATACAACGTGAACACAGGAATACGTATACAAGCACAACACCTCCATCAGTTTATTGAAGCGCTCTTTCGCCATGCGGGAAGTGAAGCCGAAGAAGCCAGCCGGGTGGCTGACCACCTAGTCGCGGCGAACTTATCCGGGCACGACTCCCATGGCGCCGGCATGATCCCAAGCTATATCAACTCACTGGCACTGGGTTATTTACAACTGAACCAGCACGCAAAAGTCGTGCGGGATGCCGGTGCCATCGTCACGGTTGATGGCAATGCCGCCTTTGGTCAGGTCGCGGCGCTGGAAGCTATCAATATGGGGATTGAAAAGGCGAAGCAGTTTGGCATTGCTGCCGTGGCATTACATAACGCACACCACATTGGCCGTATCGGTTACTGGGCTGAACAGTGCGCCGCTGCCGGGTTTATCTCTATCCATTTTGTGAATGTCCCTGGCGACCCAATGGTCGCCCCTTTCCGCGGCACCGACAGCCGTTTTGGCACCAACCCTTTCTGCGTGGTATTCCCACGCAAAGATAAAGACCCGCTCTTGCTGGATTTCGCCACCAGCGCCATTGCGTTTGGTAAAACCCGGGTTGCCTGGCATAAAGGCCAGCAGGTGCCGGAAGGCTGCCTGATTGATTCACAAGGTGCTCCCACCACCGACCCGGCCGTGATGCAGACCCCGCCTTTAGGCGCGCTGCTCACCTTCGCACAGCATAAAGGGTATGCGCTGGCAACCATGTGTGAAATTCTGGGTGGCGCGTTATCTGGCGGGAAAACAACCCATAAAGAAACACTGCACGGCAGCGTTGACGCGATTTTTAATGGCATGACAACCATTATTCTTAACCCGGAAATGTTCGGTACGCCCGAAATGGAAAAAGAAACGGATGCGTTTATCAATTGGGTGAAATCCTCACCGCAGGCAGCAGATGAGCCTATTCTGGTGCCTGGTGAATGGGAAGCAACCAACCGTGCAATACGCAGGGCTGAAGGGATCCCGCTGGATAATGGCAGTTGGCAGGCTATTTGTGAAGCCGCACTGAAAGCAGGTATGCCACAAGAAGAACTGGAGCAGTTTCGCCTGCTCGTTCATTAATTACTCCCTTCAGACCAGGGTGCGGAAACACGCCCTGGTCATTTCATTACCCCAGCCTTACAGCAAAAAACGCACTAACCGACACAAAAAAACGCGTAATTATTTGATAAATAAATAGTTACCACAAAAATATCATTCAATTTTTTTGAACCATTGTTGCAATTTTTTAGATTTCTCTCCACTTGAGAGGCGGTTATGCTGCGCAGGTGACAATCACTTTTTGTGCATATTCAGGGATATATTATGTTAACCAATCTTTATTCTCGTTTTTCCAGCGCGGTAGATCACCCGGACTTCGCCCGCCTGTTACTGCGACTTGTATTTGGCATCCTGATGTTATTTCATGGCACTGCAAAAATGCAGAATGGCGTTGAGTGGATTAAACCCATGCTCGCAGCCCATGGTTTACCCGGTTTTGTCGCCTATGGCGCTTATATTGGCGAAGTTGTCGCCCCGGTATTGATTATTATTGGTCTGTTTACCCGCGTTGCTGGCCTGGTGTATGCCTTTAACCTGGTTGTCGCGGTGTTGCTGGTTGGGATGGGGAAATTCTTTGTGCGCACGCAAGTCGGTGCATGGGCACTGGAAACAGAAGCGCTGTATTTCTTCGGCGGCATTTTCATTATGTTGCTGGGTGCCGGTAAATACTCACTGTTTAAAGGTAAACTCAGCTAAGTATATTTCAGCCCGGCAGAGCCAAATCTGCCGGATATTTGCCACTCACACAGCACAAGCGCACTGTATTAACGTTTATCGTGCCAGTAAGCAACGGTACGAACCAGTTGTGCATCCCGCCCTACACTTAGCTGTTCTCCGAGTTGCTTCGCGACCTTACCCTCACCAGTCACCCAAATGAAATAATCCTCTTCAGGAATGGTCAGAGCCAGTGCATGGCGCGCCACGGTTTCAGGGCTTTCGCCAACAAACCATTCGATATTCACACCCGGTTCAGCGGTTAAATATTCACAGGCCTGCTGGCTGTGCACAGAAACCAGCGCTGTCACCTGCCCCTGAAACTGGCGGGCGTTGAGTTCGGCCAGGCGGCGGCGTAATGCAGGCATGCCAGACTCATCACAAACATAGAGTTGCCAGTGATACTCTGTGGGAACTATCAGTGAACCCCGTGGCCCGCCCATATACAGCGTATCGCCAGGTTTAGCCTGCACAGCCCAGTTACTTGCCACACCACCGTCATGGATATAAAAGTCCACTGTCAGTTCTTGTGTGGACGGGTCATAAATTGGCGTGTAATCACGAGCAGAAGGGCGAACGTCATTCTGCCAGATAATGCCATCTTCACCTGCAACAGGTGGCACAAAACCACTATCAGGTTCAGGGAAAAAGAGTTTGATATGGTCATCAAAACCTTGTGATTCAAAACCTTCCAGTTCATCACCGCCGGCCACAATACGCTGGAAGTGGCCAGCGACCCGTTCCGTGCGCATCACAGTCAGTTTTCGAAAGCGTAATGCATTGCGGGCACGGCGGGGATAGTGTGTTGTTGCAGAGCGGGGTTGTGTCATAGGAGCTCCTGTATAGTCTAATTTTAGATATATCTAATCGTCAGTTAATGATAATGATTGTTATCCGTGATTTATGCAAGACAAAATTTGATATATCAGCACTTGTCACCACCACCAACCACAACAAGTTAAGAATTAAATACAAATCAATAAGTTAAAGTAAAATAAATGAAATAAACTTTGTAATATTTGCTAAAAAATATAATTAGATATATTTTAGATATATCTATATTACACCTACCATTCAGATACTGAATGCAACAACAGGTGCATAAATTAAACACAACAATAAGGTTGTCCCTATGAGAGATTTTTTCCGTTTACAAATGCGTCACGATAACGGGCGCGGAGAAGAAGGCGAAGGGCGTTGCCATGGCAGAGGTCGCCATAGCCGTATGGAAGGTGAGGAACAAAACCGTGAAATGCGTGGCCGTGAGGAACGTGGGCACGGAGAACGGGGCCGTGGTAGACATGCTGGGTGCGACATGAATGAACGTGGCGGGCATCGCCGTAAACGCTTCTTTGGCCACGGCGAACTGCGGATCGTAGTGCTCGATATCCTGTCTCAGGATACCAGCCACGGCTATGAACTGATCAAGTCTATCGAAAACATGACGGAAGGCCATTATGTTCCGAGTGCGGGCGTTATCTACCCCACGCTGGATTTTCTTGAGTCCAACAAACTGATTCACCTGGAAGATGAAGAAAACGGGCGCAAAAAAATCACCATTACAGAACTGGGACAGCAATGGTTAGCAGCGCACAATGAGGAATTGAGTCAAATTAAAGAACGCATCGCAGCTAAAGCGGTAGGCCGTAAATTGAGAACCAACCCAGATATGAAACGGGCGCTGGACAACATCAAAGCGGTGCTGGATTTGAAAGTGAATCAACAAGGCGTTGAGCCTGCTACGCTCAAACAAATTATCGGCATCATTGATAAAGCCGCACTGGATATTTCACAACTGGATTAAAAAGCAAGCAACCAGCCCGCAGGCTGGCCGCTTACCTGGGGAGTGGTTAACGGACCAGGCCGCTGAACTGACCCAGTACCTGGTCAATGATTGCCAGGCCTTGTTTCACTTCATCGGCAGTAACCGTGCAGGGCGGAACCACATGAATGCGGTTTTCCACCACAAAGCTCAGTAGCCCGGCTTCGGTCAACGCCAGCTTGATGGCCGCCATATCGGCTGCAGCGACGGGTGTTTTGGTTTCAGGGTTGGTCACCAGTTCCAGTGCCTGGAATACGCCAACCCCACGCACTTCACCCACCAGCGCATATTTTTCTGAAAGCGCATTCAGGCCGGCACGCAGTGCACCATCACCCACCAGTGCTGCATTTTCCACAACGTTTTCTTCTTTCATTGCGTCCAGCGTGGCGACAATCGCCGCCATCGCCAGTGGGTGCCCGGAATAAGTCAGGCCACCGGCAAAAAAGTGGTCATCAAAATAATGGGAAATGGCTTCAGAAATCAGTACGCCACCTGCCGGTACATAACCTGCGTTCACCCCTTTTGCGAAGGTGATAAGATCAGGTACCACGTCATCATGTTCAAACGCAAACCAGCGGCCGGTGCGGCCAAAACCTGCCATCACTTCATCCAGAATCAGGACAATGCCAAATTCATCGGCCAGAGCACGCACACCTTTCATGTACCCTGCAGGCGGCACCAGAATGCCTGCGGTACCTGGAATACTTTCCAGTAAAATAGCGGCAATAGAAGCCGGGCCTTCGCATTCAATAATACGGCGTAAATGCTGTAACGCACGCGCGCACTCTTCTTGTTCGTTGGTGGCATTGAACTCAGAGCGGTAGAGATACGGGTTGAAGAAATGCACATGGCCGCGAGAATATTCGTTTGGTACACGGCGCCAGTCACCGGTCGCGGCAATCGCGCTACCGGTATTACCGTGATAAGAGCGGTAGGCTGACAGCACTTTATCGCGCCCGGTGTATAAACGCGCCATACGGATCGCGTTTTCGTTGGCATCGGCCCCGGCGTTAGTAAAGAAAACTTTATGGAAACCCGCGGGTGCCAGTTCCACAATGCGTTTTGCGGCTTCACCACGCGCCAGGTTAGCCGTTGCCGGGGCAATTGTCACCAGCTCTTCAAGCTGCGCTTTCATGGCTGCCAGCACTTTGGGGTGCTGATAACCGATATTGACGTTAACTAACTGGCTGCTGAAATCGAGGTATTTTTTGCCGTCGTAATCCCATAACTGGCAGCCTTTTGCGCCAGCAATAACTAATGGGTTCAGGTTGCCCTGCGCAGACCATGAGTGAAATACATAAGAACGGTCCAGCTGACGCACATCGTTATTTGTTAGAAAATTCTCGCCCTGTAATGCCAGTTTCATACCTGCCCTCCTGAATCTTACGCTCAACATTTCGGTCAAAACCCTTGAATTCATCCTGAGCCTGTAACAACCAGACCAGGTAGAGCCAGAAGCAGATTTTTACTGTGACAAGAGGTGTCACAAGCCAGTCAGTCATCTGGCTCTGTCTCACTCCCTCGCCGCTTCTTATAGTGCGAACTGACCTTTGCCTTATTCAGTCTTCTTTAAAAAGGAGTGGAACATGTCCGAAAAGCAGGTTGCCTTTATTACTGGTGCAACATCAGGTTTTGGTGAAGCAGCTGCCCATTATTTTGCAGAACATGGCTGGTCACTGGTGCTCAGCGGACGCCGTTTCTCCCGGCTTGAAGCATTAAAAGATGCCCTTGCGGGAAAAGTACCCGTTCATATTATTGAGCTGGATGTGCGCGATTCAGATGCAGTAAAAACTGCGGTAGCCGGCCTGCCTGAAGAATTTGCCGATGTGAAAGCACTCATTAATAACGCCGGGCTGGCGCTCTCACCCATGCCATCTCAGAAAGTTGACCTGGAAGACTGGCAAACCATGATTGATACCAATGTGAAAGGGCTGGTGAGTGTCACGCATGCATTGCTGCCAACACTGATTAAACACGGTGCTGGAGCCAGTATTATTAATATTGGCTCTATCGCAGGCCAGTGGCCGTATCCGGGTAGCCATGTGTACGGTGCAACCAAAGCGTTCGTGAAACAGTTCAGCTATAACCTGCGTTGCGATTTGCTGGGAACCGGAGTACGTGTCACCGACCTCGCACCAGGCATTGCGGAAACAGAATTCACGCTGGTGCGTACCAAGGGAGACCAGGCGGCATCAGATAGCCTCTACCGCGGTACCACCCCGCTCAGTGCGCAGGATATTGCAGAGCAGATGTATTACATCGCCACCCTGCCGGATCACATGAATATCAACCGTATTGAGGTGATGCCGGTTCGCCAGGCGTGGAACCCGTTTGCTATCGACCGGGATTAACAAAATATCGGCCCACCGTTTCTGTGGGCCGTTATTGCCGGCTACATGGGAATAACATACATCTCAGCGCGTGGTCGCCAAAAAGCGCTGCACACGTTCAGAATCAGGATTAGTAAAGAATTTTTCGGGTGCGGCTTTCTCAATTAACACGCCTTTTTCCAAAAATACCACCTGGTCTGACACCTGGCGGGCAAAGTCCATCTCGTGAGTCACCACCACCATGGTGTAACCTTCCGCTGCCAGTGCTTTCATTACTGCCAGCACTTCGCCAACCAGTTCAGGATCCAGCGCCGAAGTCGGTTCATCAAACAGAATCACTTCCGGTGACATAGCTAACGAGCGGGCAATTGCCACACGCTGCTTCTGCCCACCGGATAACGTAATGGGGTAACTGTCGGCCTTGTGGTTCATACCCACTTTTTCCAGTTGTTTATGGGCAATCTGGTTGGCTTCCGCACGTTTGAGGCCCTTGACGTGCAATAACGCTTCTGTCACGTTTTGCAGCACCGTCAGGTGCGGCCACAAATTAAAACTCTGGAACACCATACCCACACGTTCACGCACTTTTGACAGCTCACGGTGAGACATATGTTTGCCACTGTCATCCACGCCGATACGGCTACCAGAAATACGAATTTCGCCGCGATCAGGCTGTTCCAGCCAGTTCATGCAACGCAGCAACGTCGATTTACCCGAACCGGATGACCCCAGAATGCTGATGACTTCCCCCTTTTGTACATCCAGGTTGATATCACGTAACACTTCCACATTATCGAATTGCTTCGAGACATTTTTAATACTAACTGCCGCATTCTCAGGCATGGGTAATTCCTCGTTTCGCGCCATAGCTATTCAGGCGTTTAATCAATAACTCAAGCAGCACACTGACACCCCAGTACAGGCCAATGGCAACAATAAATGCATTAAATGGAATGAAATAAGTCGCCTGGACACTGTTTGCTGCAGCAGTAATTTCCTGAACAGTAATAATGCACAAGAAAGCTGTATCTTTCAGGCAGATAATTAACTGGTTACCCATCAGTGGCAGCGCACCGGAAAAAATATTCGGTGTAATAATCCGGGTAAAGGTTTTATAACGGGAAAAACCTTGCGCAGTCGCCGCTTCAATATAGCCAGTAGAAAAAATCCGCCGCTGGCTACGTAATATTTCATAAAAATATGCACTGTGATAAATAATCAGTGAAACCAGACCAGCTGTCCAGGCTTCCATACTAATGCCAATCTCAGGCAAACCGTAATAAAGTAAATAAGCCAGAATCAGAAAAGGCACTGCCCGCATCAGGCTTACAAAATAGTGAATAATGTTATTCAGCACTTTTGACTGCAGTTCGGTTAAATACAATACTGTAGTACCAATGATAATTCCCGCAATCGCAGTAATAACGAACAATTCAAGGGTCGAAATAAACCCCTGCAGAAACAAATCTCGTGCTGACCAGACTATCGCCCATTGGTTCATAGCGTCTCCAAATACTCTGCTTTACCGCGCCAGGCGTTTCGCTTTACGTTCTGCTAAATTTTGTAATTTAAGCAGTACGCCAATAATTACTATATACAGTAAACCCGCCGCCAGGATAGGTGATAACGGCTCATAAGTTACTGCAGAAATACGGTTTGTTACCCGGGTTAAATCCACCACACCGATAACAGCAATCGCCGGGCTGCCCTTAATTAAAAAAGACATTTCATTTACCAATGCTGGCAGGCTTTCAATCCACATCTGTGGCAACATGATATAACGGAAATAAGTCCAGCGTTGCATTCCTACCGCTTCAGCAGCTTCTTTTTGCTCTTTGGGAAAATGGGTAAAGGCATTACGCCAGATCTCTGCATTGAATGCGGAAGTATTCAGTGTCAGTGCCACAATGGCGGCAATACTTTTATCAAGGTTAATACCAACCGCCGGTAATGAAAGAAACAAAAACAAGACTAATGTCACCAACGGTGTGGCACGCGCCAGGCTGATGTACAGCACCAGGATAGTGTCCACAACGGGGATCTTCATCATTCGAATAAACGCGATGACCAGACCAATCGACACCCCGAACAGGATAGCGATGCCGGAAATCCACAACGTCGCCCAGGCGCCTTCAAATAATAACTGCCAAGATATCGCGTCCATTTAACGCTCCTTGATACCAAAACAAGGCGCAGCCTGCAGGCTGCGCCCATTTATTACAGACCTGCTAATTTATGGAACTGTTCAGCACTGGTGATTGGTACCGTTGGCAGATTCGGGTAGGTTTCACCAAACCATTTTTTCTGCAATTCAGCCAGACGACCGGTTTCACGCATGTGATCCATGAATTTGGTCATATATTTCATCAGTTCTGGTGAATTTTTTGAGATTGGCCAGGCCATATAACCCGGTCCAGAAACCGCCAGGCCTTTGGCAAAAACTTTGGGTTTTTCTTTAACCAAATCGTTTACAGAAATAACCACGTTAATCACATAATCCAGGCGTTTGTTGGCCAAATCTGCATACGCTTCCGGATAGGACTGATATTGAACAACCGGGCCCAGTTCACCACCCTGTTTCTCCAGCATGGCTTTCAGCTCTGGCAAACGTGCTAATAACGCGCTACCCGCCTGAACACCCACTTTTTTGCCGGACAAATCTTTAATGGTATTCAGTGAAGTATCCCCTGCGCGCTTCACAAAATAATGCTGTGCAGAAGCAAACGGTGGTGTGAAATTAAAAACATTCAGGCGCTCATCCGTAACAACAGCCCCTGTCAGAGCCATATCATACTGCCCGGTAGAAACAGACGCCAATAAGCCAGTCCAGGGTAAAATACTTTGGTCTACATGGAATTTTGCGTATTTACGTAATTCATCCAGCATATCCTTGTTAAAACCTTCCGCTTTACCATCTTTGATAAAGTTAAACGGCGCATAGTCGTCTTCTGTCACCACTTTCAATGCGCCTGCTTTTTCAATTTCCGGTAAATCACGAGCAGCCACCTGCCAGCTAAATGCCATTGCCAGCACTGCGGATAAAGTCAAAATGCCCAACTTACTCTTCATAGCGCCACCTTTTATTTTCTGAAACCAGATGCATTACGGGAAAGCGTTACCCGAATACGAAGCAAAATATGTGCCGGAAAAGAAATATCCCGTTAAGAATATTCACACCGGGTTGCGTTTTACTCTAGGAAGGTTGTTTGCCACCTGAACAGTGACAGTTTCACTCTGCCGATGTGTCAGATAAGCAGAATATGGTACGAAGATTGCTTATGTAGTTACCTGTTAAGCCACCGGAGGACCATCACGATGAATCGTCATTATCTGCACATAGAATTTGACCGGTCACGTGGGTTGCAGGAACAAGTCAGAGAGACACTGGTTAACGCTATTTTGAGCGGTATTTTTCCGGCCGACCAGCCTCTGCCTTCCTGCCGCCAGCTTGCCAGCCAGCTCCAGGTGTCACGCAATACCACAGCCCTGGTTTTTGAAGGACTGGTGAACGATGGTTACCTGATTAGCCGTCCACGCAGTGGTTATTTTCTGCACCCGGATTACCAGTCATGCCAGTACAAAACCACAGAGACTGCACTTCCCGCCGATAACACCGCACCACTTTGGAGCAACCGGTTTAAAGTCGCCCCCAGCCAGCAAGAATCCATTATGAAACCCTCAGGCTGGATGCACTATCGCTACCCGTTTATCTACGGGCAGCCTAACACCGCCCAGTTCCCGCTAAGTCAGTGGCGGGCAGCTTCACGCTGGCTCAACAGTGGAGTGGCAGACCAGCGCTGGATAATCGATCATATCGATCAGGATGTCCCCATGCTGATTGAGCAGATTCGCACCAGAGTACTGCCAAAACGCGGAATACTGGCGGCGCCGGATGAAATTCTGATAACCATTGGCTCGCAAAACGCGCTCTATTTACTGACCCGTTTGTTGATGTCTTCGTCAACCCGCGTGGCAGTGGAAAACCCGGGTTACCGTGAAGCTATCAACACGTTTTTGCTGGGTGATGCGCAGATAATTCCCCACGATGTTGATGAAGAAGGCATTACCCTGAACCAGCCGCCGTGTGATTATTACTATGTCACCCCCGGACACCAGGTGCCGACAGGTGTGACACTGAGTAGCCAGCGCCGCAAGGCATTGCTTGAGCATGTGACTCGCCATGACGCGGTAATTATCGAAGATGATTACGATTCAGAAAGTAATTTCACGCTCAACCCACCGCCCGCTCTGAAAGCCAGCGATAAACATGGCCGCGTGGTTTATGTCAGCAGCCTGTCCAAAGCGCTTTCGCCGGGATTACGCCTGGGATTTATGGTGGCCGACCCTGAATTGATTGATGAAGCCCGGGCACTACGCCGCCTGGTGGTTCGCCATGCGCCAACCAATATCCAGTACCAGATGGCGCATTTCCTGGCACAAGGGTATTACGAAACACATCTGCGCCGTTACCATGAAGACTCTGCACGCCGTTGGGAGTTACTGAACAGGTCGCTGGAAACCTGGTTGCCGGAATGCCGCCCTATTCCCGGGAGTGAGCATGCTAACGCCTTCTGGCTAAAAACCCCCGGCGGTATTAATACCCAGCAACTCACCTGGCGCGCGGCTCACGCAGGTGTATTAATTGAGCCCGGTGCCCGGCATTTTCTGGATGCCAACCCACCAGAAACCTTTTTCCGTATGGGTTTTCACGCCATTTCACCGGAAAAAATTGCCCCCGGAGTGGAAGTACTGCGCGAACAACTCGCGCAGCTATGAACGGCAACAAGTACACATCATCATTATGTAGCTTCACAGACCGGGTTGTCAGTGCCCCGTTTCCCCCTGGCAAAACGGGCAGCTATATAAGAGCCAGGGAACAGCTCTTCACAAGCAACTGCTCCCTCCTGCGCCAGCCAGGTGCCCTACCCCTCAATAACCCGCAAGACGATATACGCACCATCAATATCAGGCAATCAGGCAATCAGGCACTAATTTGGTGCACCCCATCCCAGACAGAACAGGCTGCATCAATAAAGGGCAACAGACTTCGCAGGCTGTTGAGCGCAAAAGTTAACCCTGCAAACGTACCAACAGGTACTGCTTTAACCGGGAAAACGGGTAAGGCATAAAAACACGGATACTTTTCCCAACATGTCGTCATCGCCTTGTTCGTCAGGTTCAGGCCAACTGGGTTGCTGCTTCTGTTACGGCCTCTTGCTCCAGTGAGCGCCAGCGGTGGCAACTGACCCGATGGCGTTGCGCGACATATTCAGTTTCCGGCACCGTTTGCGAACAGGTGGCACTGGCATGAGGACAACGGCTGGCGAATGCGCACCCTTCAGGTAAATGCGCTAAATCAGGTGGAGCGCCAGGGATGCAATACAATGCATCGCCTTTTTTCAGGCCAGCGCGTGGGCGGCTGCCAAGCAACACCTGGGTATACGGGTGTCGGGGATGTGCGAGGATTTCCGCCAGCGATGCTTCCTCAACAATGTGCCCGGCATACATCACGGCAACACGGTCAGCAATTTCTACTGCCGCGCCCATGTCATGGGTGACAAAAATAATCGACAGCCCTTTCGCCTTTTGCAGCTCGCGCAACAAAATCAGGATCTGAATCTGTACCGTGGCATCCAGTGCCGTAGTTGGTTCATCTGCCAGTAACAGGTCTGGGTTACAGGACAGAGCCAGTGCAATCATGGCGCGCTGGCGCATACCGCCAGACATCTCATGGGGCCAGGCATCAAGGCGGCTTTCCGGGCTGGGGATCTTCACCTGCTGCAAAGCAGACAGCGCCCTTTTCCTGGCCTCTGCGCGTGACAACCCTTCGTGGCGGCGCAGCCCCTCAATAATTTGCTGCCCCACGGTATACACCGGGTCGAAGGCCAACAGAGGCTCCTGGAAAATCATCGCGGTTTGGGCACCACGAAACTGGCGCAGTGCCGCCGAAGACATAGCCAAAACATCTTCCCCCCCAACATGAATCTTGCCGGTTATGCGTGTGCTGTCTGGTGGATGCAGGCGCATCAGTGCGCGTAAGGTAACGCTTTTTCCCGAGCCAGACTCACCAATCAGCGCCATCACCTCGCCCTTTTGCACATCAAAAGAGACACCATTTACGGCCTGAATGATCTGCCCGCCGCGGGTAAAGGTGACATGTAAGTCATTCACTTCAACAAAAGCATCATGCGGCACTGTACACCTCCCGAACCGGAGTTTCGACGTACCAGGGTGAACCAGGCTGAGCCATCAGGCAGGCGGCCTGATGCCCTTCACTCACTGCACTCAACTGAGGTTTCACTTGTTGGCAAACCGGTTTCGCCTGCGGGCAACGGGTATGAAACCGGCAACCCGTCGGCGGTGAAATGGGGCTGGGGGGATCCCCCGACAAAGGTGAAGCCAGGGTTCTGTGATTTGGGTCCATCGATGGCATAGAGCTCAGCAGCGCCTGGGTATAAGGGTGCGCCGCACCGGTAAACAGAGCTTCAGCAGGCCCCACTTCCACCACCTCGCCCAGGTACATCACCAGAATACGGTCAGATAGCCAGCGAACAACATGTAAGTCATGGCTGATAAACACATAGGTCAAATCCAGGGTGCGTTTTAAATCCTGCAATAGTGTCAGCACCTGAGCTTCCACTGATTTATCCAGCGCGGACACAGCTTCATCCAGAATCACCATGCGGGGTTTCATGGCAAGAGCACGGGCAATGTTCACACGCTGGCGCTGGCCACCAGATAACTCATGGGGATAACGCCCGGCAAAGCGAGCCGGATCCAGCCCAACATGCGCCAGCAAATAGTGGGCGTACTCACGAGCTTCACGAGCAGAAACACCATGTACCCGCTGCCCAAACGCAATGCTCTCTTCCATAGTCATACGGGGGTTGAGCGAAGCGTAACTGTCCTGAAACACCATCTGTACCTGGCGGCGGTAAGCTTTCATGGACAGCGCAGCAGAGCCAACACTCTGCCCGTCAAATACCAGTTCGCCTTTATCCTGGGTGAGTAACTGCATTAATAACCGTGCCGTGGTGGATTTGCCGCAACCGGACTCCCCCACCACACCCAGAGTTTCCCCTTTTTTTACTTCAAAATTAACGTTATCTACAGCCTGAACCTGTACCCGCCCTTGTGCGCTACGCACCGGGAAATACTTCACCAGCCCGGAAACACGTAACAAAGGCTGCGCAGGCCCGCCAATATCCTGATTATGAAAAGGTTGCATCCGTTACTCCTTAATGGCCATGGCTGCGCGCAGGCGATCAGCAAGAATATTGAAGGAGATAGACGTGATGAAAATCATCATGCCTGGTAAAGCCGCCACCCAGGGTTGGGTATAAATAGCCGTGCGCAACGTGTTGAGCATCAGCCCCCATTCGGGTTCAGGTGGCCGTACTCCAAGCCCCAGAAAAGAGAGGCCGGAAGCCAGAATCATGCAGACAGAAATTAACCCGGTAGAGAACACAAATACCGGCCCGAGAACATTGCCCAGCACCTGAACGCGAATAATGGTAAAGGCACTCGCTCCCGTGGCTCTGGCCGCATCGATATAATCCATATTGCGCACTTGAGCGGTAACACTTTCAGCGATACGGGCAACCTGGGGCACAAACACCAGAGTCAGGGATAACAACGCATTCCCGATCCCGGCCCCCAACGCGCCAGATAACGCAATGGCCAGCAGAACAGAAGGAAAGGCATAAAACACATCCACAGTGCGCATAATCGCACTGTTTACCCAGCCTCCGGCGTACCCGGCCACGATACCTATCGTCCCGCCGATAAAAAACGCCAGGATTACCGGCATAATCCCCATAAATAGCGATAAACGCGTGCCCAGAATCAACCGCGACAGCATGTCGCGCCCCAGTTCATCAGAACCCAGGGGGAAACCATCAGTCCCAATGGGTTTGAGGCGCAAAAACATGGATGTCTGGTAGGGGTCTTTGGTTATCAGCCAGGGGCCAGCCACGGCTAAAAACAGCAGAGCGATAATGATGGCAGCGACAAACATGCCGCCGGGGTCTTTTGCCAGCCTCAGTGCGACGCCAGACCAGTAGCTATCTGAAGCCGGAACAACAGGCAATGTATCAGGTGCTTTTGGTGTCACAGAATCAACCATCCTCAGCTCCTTTTAATTCGCGGATCAAGCGCAGACTGGAGCATGTCTACCAGCAAATTCAGCAGCACAAAAAACAGTGCCAGAACCCAGATAGTTCCCTGTAACAGCGGCAAGTCTCGCTGGAAAATTGCCGTGTTGAGCAACATCCCCGTACCCGGCCAGGAAAATACCGTCTCAACCAGGATTGAACCGCCCATCAGGTAACCCACCTGCAGCCCCATCACCGCCAGGGCGGTTGGCGCGGCATTTTTCACCACATGGCCAAAAATACTCGCTTCACTCAGCCCTCTGGCCCGTAACCCGGTAATAAATTCCTGGCTCAATAAGTCTGCGACCTGAGAACGCACGGTACGGGCAATAATACCTGTGGGAATGACAGATAACGTAATGGCCGGGAGCAACATAAATTGCATATGCTCCCAGTTCCACGCCCAGCCCACTTCGCCTATCGGCCCGCCGCCTGTAGCAGGTAGCACCGACAGTTTTACGCTGAAAATAATGACCAGCAGCATACCCAGCCAGTAGTGCGGCACACTCACGCCAAACACCGATAACACCGATGCCAGGCGGTCCACCAGGCTGTTGCGGTAATAACCGGCAACAAACCCGAACAGGCTTCCCAGCAAAAAACCCACCAGTGTTGCCAGCACAGCCAGGCGCAGCGAATAGGTCACCGCCGTCATTACCTCGCTGAATACCGGCCGCCCGGTGGCGACCGACATACCCAAATCGCCATGCAATGCCCGCCACAGCCAGTGGACAAACTGAACCGGTAGCGGTTTATCGAAGCCATAAGCCTGCATCAGACTGCGGCGTAGTGCTTCTGAAGCATCTGGCGGCATAACGGAAACCAGCGGGTCGCCGGGGGCTATCTGTACCAACAGGAAACAGATAATCGCTACCCCCAGCATGGTGGGAACCGCCAGCAATACTCGGTAAAAGACAGACCGAAACATGCTTCCCTCCTGAGTTCTCAGTTACTCTTTTTTGCTCACCAGCGCGAGATCGATAAACCAGCTTTGCGGCTGTACCACCCCAGTGACAGCAGGTGAAATTGCCCGGGGACCAACATCATGGGCAACAAACAGGAACGGAACCTGGTCCACCAGCTCGGTGTGCAATGCAGCAGCGGCTTTGTTCATCTCATCCGTGCTGAAGGCATTTTTCACCGCCGTTGCCAGTTTTTCAGTTTCAGGTGTGGCGAAATAACCCCAGTTAGTGGCAACCGGTGGGAAGGCTTTCGCCGTTGAGAAACGGATCATGCCAAAGTAGGGATCGAGCGCGGCGGCACTGACGTTGATCGCATCAATACCTTTGGCTGCCGGATCTTTTGCCCCCAAACGCCAGTTGGTAAACAAGGTATTCCATTCCTGGACCTTGATATCCACGTTGAAATAGCAACTTTTCAGGCTTTGTTGGATGTATTCGTTCATGGGTAACGGCTGCATCTGCCCGGAGCCGGATGCCGAGGTCGCCACAGTCACATGCAGTGGTTTGCTGGCGCTGTAACCGGCTTCTTCCATCAACTTACGTGCGGTATCGGGATCATATTTAATTTTGAAGGTGGGGTTGCCATGCCAGGGGTTACCGGGTTCATACACGCCGGTGGCCGCCTCCATGTAGCCGCCAAGGTAATTTTTCAGCTCTGCACGGTTGATACACAGGTTAGCCGCCTTACGCACCCGGATATCCAGCCAGGGCGACCCTTTCAGGAATGAGAACTGCCAGGGCCAGACATGAGGCTGAATATTGGCGTAGATCTTGTAGCCCTGGGCTTTTATTTGATCGAGCGCGTCCGGCGCTGGCGCTTCTATCCAGTCCACTTGTTTTGAGAGCAATGCAGCAGTGCGCGCATTAGCTTCCGGCAGTGGGATCAGCACCACTTTGTCCACTTTCGGAATACGTGCTTTATTCCAGTAATTAGGGTTCTTTTTCAGGATCAACTGCTGGCGGGGAACTAACTTTTCCAGTTCAAACGGGCCGCTTCCTACAGCATGTGCTGCGAACTCCGTCCACGCCGTTTTGCTGCGTGTGGCGTCATCGCCATCTGAAGCCGGGATAGCCGCAAAAATTTTCTGCCAGGCCGTGGGCGAAACAATAAACAGATTCGTGAGGTTATAAGGCAGGAGCGCATCCGGTTCTGATGTGGTCAGGGCAACGGTGTAATCATCAATTTTCGTGGCTCCGCGCAGTGTTGGCATACGCGATAAGGTATTGCCAATCTGCCCTGGTGCGTATTGTACAGCGGTTTTATCCAGAACTTTGTTAACGTTCCAGACAATGGCATCGGCATTGACTGGCGTACCATCATGGAAGGTGGCATCGTGGCGCAAAGTGAAGATCCAGCGCGTGTGATCATCCGGGTCAACATGCCATTCGGTGGCAAGCCCTGGCACCAAACCACTGGGTTTTTCGCCTTGTGAAAGATCCCACTCAACCAGTGAATCGTACAAAGGGATCCCGGTGAAACGGTTACCTTCATAGCCCTGATCTGGCTGGCCCAGAGTCAGGGGAATATCCGCTGCAGTCATAGCAATACGCAGCGTTGACGCATTTACCAGTGAACTACTCAAAAGCGCCAGAGAACCCAGCGCCAGTGCGAACTTACTTTTACGGCCCGGAAAAGATAATTTCAGCATGTTGATGTCCCTGTTAAATAAATGACAGGAAACATCGAGCAAAATATGTACCAAATGGTGAAAAATCGGGAAATAACTCATAAAACAATGAAACAATATCATTATCTTATGCTTACAAATCGTTAACGACCGCAACAAATAACCGAAACTTATAGCAAGGTTGCGCAAACGCACTATCACAGTGAGTGCGTTGCACCAACAGCCTGTATTACGCTAAATAACATCATGTTATTGATAGAAAACGCACAGTTTGAATAAGCCACCATGTAGCCATTCACCAGGTACACTGGCGGTTAAGCAGCCAGGTTGCGCAGAACCTGGCCCTCCGTCAATCTCAGCCAGAGTAGTGATTACCCCGCCTGAGAAAGCACGCCAACTGCATCCTGAAGACGTTCCGCCCGGTATTTCACCATGTCGGCAATTTGTGCATTGCTTTCCACCAGTTGCGCGTTACTGGAAGTGATCCCATCCAGCGCCGCCACCACTTCGGTCAACCCGGATAGCCCGGAAGCCTGTTCACGGGTCGCCTTGCTGATGCGGGTAATCAGTTGTGTGACATTTTGTACCCGGTCCACAATGTCCTGAATGGTTTGCCCTGCCTGGTGAACCTGTACAGAGCCCGATTCAACTTTCCTGGCACTTTCTTCAATTAACTGGCGAATTTCATTAGCTGCAGACGCGCTGCGTTGTGCCAGATGGCGCACTTCCTGCGCCACAACTGCAAATCCTTTTCCCTGCTCCCCCGCCCGCGCAGCTTCGACGGCGGCATTCAGTGCCAGAATATTGGTCTGGAAAGCGATGTCATTAATTAATGAGGTGATGGTACCGATTTGCTGAGTACTGCTGGCAATATCATCCATAGTGGTGACTACCGTTTTCATTGCCTGCCCACCGCTTTGTGCCACCTGGCTGGCATCGGAAGAGAGTTGGTTAGCTTGTTCAGCGGTTTGCGAATTGGACTGCACAGTCTCGGCCATCTGATTCATTGTTGTGACCGTAGCCTGGACATTATCTACCGACTGCTGCGTACGATGGTTCAGGTCTTCGTTGCTCTTTGCAAGCTCTTCACTCCCCTGACGCACGGTGTTGATTTGTTGGGTGACATCATTCATCAACCAGCGGCACATCAGCCCTAGTTGACCAATGGCCCGTAAGGTACGGCCAATTTCATCTGCACGGTGTATATGACGTATTGACTGACGCTCACCGGTGGCAACCTCCAGTGCCTGGGTTGCCACATCCTCTACAGGCCGGGCTACCTGCCAGACCATCATGCCCATCCCAACCAGCATAACCAGCGCCGCCGTCGCTAATTCGCCCAGCAACATCATGCCCCGCTCACCTTGTACGACGGCCAGCACTGCGAATAAGGCCCACAACAAAGCAAACACACCGCCTATGCGCTGACGGAGTGAAAGGCGGGGCAATATTCCCGACAAACCTTTACCCAGCACCAGGCCTTTGAAAATCCGCTTTGTACTGCGCCCTTCATTAAGCGCGCTATACAGCGATTCTGCACCGGCGATTTCATCGCGATTCGCCGCCACTCTTATCGACATATAGCCAGTCACTTTGCCCTCTCTTTTCATTGGGCAGACATTGGCGCGAACCCAATAATGGTCGCCATCTTTACACCGGTTTTTCACAATTCCAGTCCAGGGTTCGCCACTGCGCAACGTGGCCCACATATCGGCAAATGCGGCTTTTGGCATATCCGGGTGGCGCAAAATATTATGTGGGCTGCCAGTGAGTTCATCCAGACTGTAACCACTGATATGGACAAAATCATCATTAGCATGAGTGATATAGCTGGCGAGGTCTGTGGTCGACATCAGTGTTGCTGAGCTTTCCAGTTTTTTTTCTGTTTGGGTAACAGGAGGGCGAGAAGTCATGTACAGCTCCGAAAAAACAGTTGCCTGTTTGTTAAAAACATTCCAGTGAATTGTTATTTCGGCGCTAAAAAATTTATCTTTAGGTTTATTGTGTGATCACAATCGCATTTATCCACTAATAAGATCAGGTTATTCGCACAGACATGTCTGCCACGTATATAACCCGCCAGATATTTTATGAAAGCAATAATTTCATAAAGTTACTATATAGCCATGATGACATTTGACTATATGGATATTACTTATTTTCATAGGTTACCTGCGCAATATGGCTTTATCTCCGGGACTAAAAGCCCTAACGTTATGTGAACAATAATGTCGAAACGTTAATTGGGATGATTATGCGCAAGAAATACCTTCCTGCTGTATTACTGACAGCGCTCTCTGCCAGTATTTTTTCTGCTCAGGCTGCCACACCACCCAATACCCTGGTTGTTGCCCAGGGGCTTGATGACCTGGTTAGCCTTGACCCGGCTGAAGCCAACGAATTGTCGAGCATTCAAACCATTCCCTCTTTATACCAACGCCTGGTACAGGCTGACCGGGATAACCCGGAAAAAGTTATTCCAGTACTGGCTGAAAGCTGGACAACTGATGCAGCCAGCAAAACACTGACGATAACACTGCGTAACGGCGCAGTATTTGCTTCCGGAAACCCGGTGCGCCCTGAAGATGTTATTTGGTCATATACCCGGGCCATTAATCTGAATAAATCCCCCGCATTTATACTTAATGTTCTGGGCTGGTCACCGAAGAATATCGCCAAACAATTCAAGAAGGTTGACGACCACCGATTACAGATTCACTGGACTGCCGATGTCAGCCCGGCGGTTGCCTTAAATATTCTGTCCACGCCAATCGCTTCTATTGTGGATGAGAAACAAGTGGCCTCTCATGCCAAAAACAATGATTTCGGTAATGCATGGCTGAAAATGCATTCGGCGGGAAGTGGCCCCTACAGCATGCGGGTTTACCAGCCCCACCAGGCAATAGTGCTGGATGCCAATGCTTCCTCGCCTGGCGATAAAGCCAGGATGGCTCACATAATTATCAAGAATGTGCCCGACCCGGCCGCGCGTCGCCTGTTAATCCAGCAGGGGGATGCCGATATAGCCCGTGACCTGGGCGCAGACCAGACCAGTGCGCTGCAAGGCAAACCTGGCGTAAAAGTGCTGAGCATTCCTTCTGCTGAACAGAACTACCTGGTGTTTAACACCGGTAATAGTGCTAATCCGCTCCTGAAGAACCCGGCATTCTGGGAGGCTGCTCGCTGGCTGGTTGATTATAAAGGCATTACGCAGGATCTGCTGAAAGGCCAGTATTTTATTCACCAGAGCTTTCTGCCTGTTGGCTTACCGGGTGCTATCGAAAGTAACCCTTTCCACTTTGATCCTGAAAAAGCCAAAGCGATTTTAAGCAAAGCAGGAATTAAAGACGCACACTTTACGCTGGATGTGGAAAACAAACCGCCATTCATCACTATTGCCCAGTCTATGCAGGCCAGTTTTGCACAGGGTGGCGTAAAAATAGATTTACTGCCTGCCGCAGGTAGCCAGGTGTATGCCCGGGTGCGGGCCAAACAACACCAGGCCGCCATTCGTCTGTGGATCCCGGATTATTTTGATGCGCACTCAAATGCCAGCGCATTTGCTTACAATGATGGTAAATCCAGCACTGTCGCAGGGTTGAATGGCTGGATGAACCCTGAAATGAATAAGCAAACACTGGCCGCCGTGGCTGAAGCCGACCCCGCTAAACGCCTGTCTATGTATCAACAGATGCAGGAGAAGTTACAGCACAACTCACCGTATGTATTTATTGACCAGGGGAAAACCCAGGTGGTGGTACGCGATAACGTGAAGGGCTACCAACAAGGGCTGAACGCCGATATGGTGTACTATGACCGCGTAACCAAATAATACCGGTCTCTTTAGCGGCGCAGGGCAATATTACACCCTGTGCCGGTTTATTCCCCTGGTTCTGTCTTACCCAAATAGAGTTTTTTTCATGTCAGCGACACCGTTCTCTCCTGGCGCGAAACGCCTGAGCCAGATGCTGGTCACCCTTGCACAAAGCGGGTTCACACTGGTCTTGACCTTACTGGGCCTGCTGGTTATTACTTTTTCACTTTCCGCCCTTTCCCCGGTGGACCCTGTGCTACAGATTGTGGGCGATCACGCCAGTGCTTCAACCTACCAGCAAGTGCGTCACCAGTTAGGTCTGGATCAACCTTTGGTCATGCAATTCTGGCACTATTTTGTGAATCTTCTTCACGGGGATCTGGGTACCGCCAGTGCCACCGGGCAGCCTGTTTTGCAGGATTTATTTTCGGCGTTTCCGGCTACGCTGGAACTGGCTACGCTGTCGCTGATTGTGGGCGCTGTGGTCGGTATCCTGTGCGGGGTATTGTGTGCCCGCTATGCGGGCTCCTTTTTTGACACTGTAATTCGCACTCTCACGTTATTAGGCAACTCCGTGCCCATTTTTTGGCTGGGGTTGCTGATGTTGTCACTGTTTTATGCCCGCCTCCAATGGAGCGCAGGCCCCGGCCGGTTAGATGATATTTACCAGTACAGCGTTGAGCCACGTACCGGCTTCGCGTTAATTGATACCTGGCTTTCAGGTGACCCGGAAGCCTTCCGCAATGCCCTGAGCCACCTGGTGTTGCCCGTCAGCCTGTTAGGGTATTACGCACTGGCAAGCATTACCCGCCTGACCCGTGCGGCCTGTTTAAGTGAGCTGGGAAAAGAATACATCACCCTTGCCAGAGCAAAGGGTGCCAGCGAAATGACTATTCTGTGGCGCCATGTACTCCCTAATATTCGCGGTACACTGCTGACCGTTCTTGCCCTGGTATGGACCAGCCAGCTTGAAGGAGCGGTTCTGACCGAAACTGTCTTTTCCTGGCCAGGTATTGGCCGTTACCTGACTACAGCCCTGTTTGCCGGAGATACCAAAGCCATTATGGGTGGCACGCTGGTTATCGGGATTTGCTTTGTCCTTATCAATAATCTGACTGACGTGCTGGTTCGCGTCACTGACCCGAGGACACACTGATGCCCGCCTCACTATTCTGGCGCCGTTTATTGCGCTCCCCTTCTGCGGTTGCCGGGCTGGTGGTTGTGGTGCTACTGGTGGCTATTGCTCTCCTTGCACCCTGGCTGGCACCGACAGACCCAAACTGGCAAAATGCCGCCGATCGCCTTGCCGCACCTGACTCACACCACTGGCTGGGTACCGACAGCTATGGGCGCGATATGCTTTCCCGCCTGCTGTATGGTGCCCGCCCGGCACTTGGTCTGGTGATGCTTGTCAGTATTATCACTCTGCCACTTGGCCTGATAGTCGGTATTGTTTCTGGCTACTATGGTGGCTGGCTGGAACGTGTACTGATGCGGATTACCGATATCGTTATGTCCATGCCACGCCTTATTCTGGCGTTTGCTTTTGTTGCCATGCTCGGGCCTGGCCTGGTCAATGGTGCACTGGCTCTGGCGCTCACCACCTGGCCGGCCTATGCCCGCCAGGCCCGCAGTGAAATACAACGCTTGCGTAACAGTGATTACCTTGCCGCCGCAGAGATGATGGGCGTGCGGGGAACACGCCTGCTGGCAGGCCATATTTTACCTTTGTGTCTGCCTTCCGCCATTGTGCGCCTGGCTCTGGATCTGGCCGGGATCATTCTGGCTGCTGCCGGGCTGGGATTTTTGGGGTTGGGTGCCCGCCCGCCTATGGCTGAATGGGGTGCCATGATAGCAGATGGTATGCAGGTGATTTTCGACCAATGGTGGATAGCCGCAGCCCCGGGGGCCATCATTCTTCTTGCCAGCCTGGCATTTAATTTACTGGGCGATGGCTTACGTGACGTTCTGGAGCCACAGCATGACTGACAAGTTTATCCATGTCGACGGGCTGAATATAGATTATCCGGGAGCTCGGGTGGTCAGTTCCCTGTCATTTTCTCTCGGCCAGGAGCGGCTGGCGCTGGTTGGAGAATCTGGCTCAGGGAAATCCATGACGGCAAGAGCGCTGATGGGGCTGGTGCGTAAACCAGGCCAGGTCAGCGCCCGGTCATTGCAAGTGCTCGGCCAGGATGCACTGACCCTCTCCCCACGCGCCTGGCAACGCCTGCGTGGTAACCAGGTCGCCATGGTATTGCAAGACCCACGTTACGCACTCAATCCGGTGCAAACGGTATTACAGCAAACGCAGGAAGCCCTGACTCTGCATCAAAAATTGCCACGTAAAACCCGCATGGAGCATATCAAAGCACTCATTGATGCGGTTGGTTTGCCTCAAACCGTGTTGTCTCGCTACCCGGCGGAATTGTCGGGCGGGATGGGGCAGCGCGTCATGATTGCCATTGCGCTGATGAACTCGCCGCGTGTGCTTATCGCGGATGAACCAACTTCTGCGCTGGATGCCCGCATGCGGGATCAGATCCTCACCCTGCTGGTTGAGCAATGTGAGCAACGAAAAATGGGAATGCTACTGATAAGCCACGATTTACCACTGGTTGCAGCACACTGCCACCGGGTGATGGTGATGTTTCAGGGTCACCTCACAGACACTATGCCTGCGGCCGAACTTCCCAATGCCACTCATCCTTACACCCGGACTCTCTGGACTTGCCGCCCCAGCGCTGAAAGCTGGGGGCATCCGCTTCCTACTCTGGATCGCAGCCAAATCTGGCAAGGAATTCCTCATGGCAATGATTAATGTTAACGAGCTTAAGGTTGTATTTCCGGTAAAAGGCGGAGTGAAAACCGCTGTGTCAGGTGCGACGTTTGCCATTGAAGAAGGTGAAACCTTTTCTTTGATTGGCGCTTCAGGCTGTGGCAAGTCGACAATTTTGCGTGTTCTGGCGGGTTTACAACGTGAATGGCAGGGTTCTGTTTCATTAATGGGGAATACGCTTGCGCCGGGGCAGGTATTTCGCGGTGATCTGCGACGTAATGTCCAAATGGTGTTCCAGGACCCGTATGCCTCGCTTCACCCAAACCATACGCTGTGGCGCACACTGTCTGAACCATTGATTATTCATGGCGAGCAAGTCAGCCGTAAACAAATTACGGCCATGCTGGAAGAGGTTGGCCTGCCTGCCAGTGCACTGGACCGTTACCCGCACCAGTTATCCGGTGGTCAACGCCAGCGTGTGGCAATTGCCAGAGCATTACTGTTGCGCCCGCGTGTTTTGTTGCTTGATGAGCCTACTTCAGCACTGGATATGTCGGTTCAGGCAGAAATTCTCAATTTGTTGAACCGGTTGAAAGCAGAACACGGTATGACTTACGTCCTGGTCAGCCATGACGCTGGCGTTATCGCCCATATGTCAGACCGCGCCGCTTTTATGGATGGTGGGAAAATTCAGCGTTTGTATTCACGCCAGGATCTGAGCCAGGGGATTCACCAGGAACCTGGTGGGTAAGCGTTATCAATTGCCCCGTTTCTGACATATAAATACAGCGGTTACGCCCGGTATTTTTCCCGTGGTACATCGCTTTATCTGCACGGCCGATGGCGTCGTGCAGTGATTCGCCTTCTTTAAGGCCGACGATGCCACCTGTCACTGTCACCGTCAGTAACTCTGCTCCCAGTTCAACAGGGTTACTTTCCATATGATGGCATAACCTTGCTGCACACTGGCAGGCTTCTTTACCCGATGATGCTTCAATAAGCATAATAAATTCTTCGCCACCAAAACGGTAAACAGGTTCATGCCGCCGCGCTCCACTGCAGAGAATATCTGCCACCCGGCGTAACACCTCATCACCGGCATTATGCCCCCAGCAGTCATTAATTGATTTAAACCTGTCGATATCCATTAATAAGACAAATATTCTTTTTCCGGCTCGCTGATTTCGGGCCTGCATTAATGCGAAGTTGCTGTAAAGTAAATGCCTCAATGGAAGGCCGGTAAGCGTGTCCATATGGTTACGGCTTTCAAACAAATATTCTTTATATTTATCGATACTATTGATAAACAATTGCTGGGCATGATGGTAATTAGTTAATATTATCGGGCTGACAGCTTTATTAATTATTGCCTGCGTTAAGTCTCGCGCTCTGTCATGCATAATCACATGAGCAGAATAAATATGTGATACCAGCTCAGCACCTGGCTGGCCTTCTTCCAGATTACAGTTGATCCACTGGCTGAACTGGCAACGCTGGTGAGCTAGCGGGTGCAAAATGGCCTCATCGGTTTTTCCACCTAACAAAGCCAGTTCGAGCAGTTTTCCCGCCCACTCATAATGGTTTTTTATCGCCTGATTTAACACAATTAAATCATTATCTATATTAAGAATCATCTGCATAGGGCTTTCCTTGAATTTACCGATGCCGGTCCTGGGCAAAAAACAGCGTAAAGATACACCAATTATTTCCTCTCTCGATGAGACTTTGTAATAAAATAACATTCATTACAAAAATTAATACTAACTGAAGCTTAATGACTCTCAGCCACAGATGTCCATCACACAATTTATTGATAATCATCAAATTACATACTTTACTCAGTTTTCGCACCAAAGCAGAGCAAAGCGCCCCATAACGGTGAAAAAAACACACCAGAAAAGCTTTTTACCACTTTTTATTTTATAGATACCGTTTGTAACACAGCATTAACACCAGGCAATACCATAGGCACAACGATTAAAATCCATCCTTTCTAAGTTTATCAGTTCAAAATCGTGATTTTCACGACTGCCGACGATATGGCGTAAACCCTGCAATACTTAATTCAGTATCGTGTGATACGCCGCACCAAAGGAGCACATTTTGAACAGGTTACCTTCCAGCGCGTCGGCACTCGCTTGCTCAGCGCACGCACTGAACATCATTGAAAAAACCACCCTCGATCACGAGGAAATGAAAGCACTTAACCGAGAGGTAAGAGAATACTTTAAAGAGCATGTAAACCCCGGTTTTCTGGAGTATCGCAAATCAGTTACAGCCGGCGGGGATTACGGGGCCGTAGAATGGCAGGCGGGAAGTTTGAATACGCTTGTCGACACCCAGGGACAGGAATTTATTGACTGTCTTGGTGGGTTCGGAATCTTTAATGTAGGGCACCGTAATCCAGTCGTTGTTTCCGCCGTTGAGCAACAGCTCGCAAAACAGCCACTGCACAGCCAGGAATTGCTTGACCCCCTGCGTGCCTTACTGGCAAAAACCCTTGCTGCACTGACCCCCGGAAAACTCAAATACAGCTTTTTCTCCAATAGTGGAACGGAATCCGTTGAAGCCGCACTGAAGCTGGCAAAAGCGTATCAGGGGAAACGAGGTAAATATACGTTTGTGGCAACCAGTGGCGCTTTCCATGGCAAGTCACTGGGTGCGTTGTCCGCCACAGCAAAATCCACTTTCCGTAAGCCCTTTATGCCATTAGTACCGGGTTTCCGCCATGTACCCTTTGGTGACATTGACGCCATGCGTACCTTACTGAGCGAATGCCAGAAAACCGGCGACGATGTTGCCGCCGTGATTCTGGAGCCTGTTCAAGGCGAAGGCGGCGTTATTCTGCCACCTGAAGGTTATTTGAGCGCAGTGCGTAAGCTGTGTGATGAATTCGGTGCCCTGATGATTCTGGATGAAGTGCAAACGGGTATGGGCCGGACAGGTAAAATGTTTGCCTGCGAGCACGAAAATGTGCAGCCTGATATTTTATGCCTTGCCAAAGCGCTTGGCGGTGGGGTGATGCCGATTGGGGCAACCGTTGCCACGGAAGAAGTGTTCTCTGTACTGTTTGAAAACCCCTTCCTGCATACCACTACTTTTGGTGGCAACCCGTTGGCCTGTGCCGCGGCGTTAGCAACCATTAATGTGCTGCTGGAAGAAAACCTGCCTCGTCAGTCTGCTGAAAAAGGTGCGCTATTACTGGAAGGCTTCCAGGCACTGGCAGCAGATTACCCGGAGCTCATCACTGAGGTCCGTGGTAAAGGGATGTTGATGGCCATTGAGTTTACCCATAACGATATTGGCTATAACTTCGCCAGTGAAATGTTCCGCCAGCACATTCTGGTCGCCGGTACGCTTAACAATGCGAAAACCATTCGTATTGAACCGCCACTGACGCTGGAATTGTCTCAGTGTGAACAAGTGCTCAAGGCCGCGAAAGTAGCGCTGGAGCACTTGTCGGAGTTACAAGAGCCAGAAGACGACGCAGCGTAATATGCCTCCGGGCACACACATGATGTGCCCGGACCTTCCTTTTTCTGCCAGTTATTTGAATCCCATCACAATCGTTTTACCTGATACTGTCCATCAGGCATTTGCCAGCTAAATTAATAACTCATCCGACCACATAACAAAAACGGAAAAAATGATGAGCTATCCATCGCTGCTATCCCCCCTTAATTTAGGTTTCACTACTCTGAAAAACCGGGTACTTATGGGGTCCATGCATACGGGGCTGGAAGAACACCCCAATGGCCCTGAGCGCCTGGCCGCTTTTTATGCTGAGCGGGCAAAGCACGGCGTAGCTCTGATTGTGACAGGCGGTGTTGCCCCCAGCCCTTCCGGAGTTGCGATGGCACAAGGTGCGATACTGGATACAGCGCAGCATCTTCGGGCACACCAGGTCATTACTGATGCGGTCCACCAGCAAGGCGGGAAAATTGCCTTACAAATCCTGCATACCGGGCGCTATAGTTACCAGCCACACCCGGTGGCCCCTTCTGCTATTCAGGCTCCCATTAACCGTTTCAAACCTCATGCGTTAACCCACGAAGAAATTCTGGTACTGATTGATGATTTTGCGCGCTGCGCCATGCTGGCACAAAAAGCGGGCTACGACGGCGTGGAAATCATGGGTTCTGAAGGGTATTTAATTAACGAGTTTCTCGCGGCACGCACTAATCAGCGTGATGATGAATGGGGAGGTGACTGGCGACGCCGCATGCGTTTTGCAACAGAAATCGTGTCTGCCGTTCGCAAGGCGGCGGGTGAGCAATTTATTATTATCTACCGTTTGTCGATGCTCGATCTGGTGGAAGGTGGCAGCACCTTTGCTGAAACCTGCATGCTTGCACGCGCCATTGAACAGGCAGGCGCAACGCTGATAAACACCGGCATTGGCTGGCATGAAGCACGTATTCCCACGATTGCCACATCGGTTCCTCGCGCAGCTTTCAGTTGGGTGACGCGCAAACTCAAAGGCGAAGTCGCCATTCCACTGATAACCACTAACCGTATCAACGATCCGGATGTTGCGGAAGCAATTATACGTGACGGTGATGCAGATATGGTTTCCATGGCTCGCCCATTCCTCGCCGATGCCGAGTTCATTTCAAAAGCTGAAAGCGGGCGTAGCGACGAAATCAATACTTGTATAGCCTGCAACCAGGCCTGTCTGGACCAAATCTTTATGGGAAAAATCACCTCCTGCCTGGTCAACCCACGGGCCTGCCATGAAACCGAGTTGCCCCTGCGCCCGGCAGCCGGAAAGCGCCGGTTGGCGGTAGTCGGTGCTGGCCCTGCAGGCCTGGCTTTTGCAGTCAATGCCGCCATGCGAGGCCACCACGTTACCTTGTTTGACCAGGCCAGTACGATTGGCGGGCAGTTCAATATTGCAAAAGAGATCCCCGGCAAAGAGGAGTTCAGGGAGACGTTACGTTACTACCAGCGCATGCTGGAACTGCACCATGTCGATGTACGCCTTGGTGAGCGGGTAGTGCCAGAGCAGTTAACCGAATGGCAAGAGGTTGTTCTGGCAACCGGTGTTGTACCGCGCACGCCAGACATCGAGGGCATTCATCACCCCAGTGTGCTGAGCTACCTTGAAGTACTGCGCGATAAGCACGCCGTTGGCAAGCGTGTGGCAATTATTGGTTGCGGCGGTATTGGCTTTGATACCGCCATGTACTTAAGCCAGAACGGCGCGTCCACCAGCCTTGATGTGGCACGTTTTTGCCAGGAGTGGGGCATCGATACCTCACTCCGGCATGCCGGTGGACTGATTCCTGGAGGGGTTCATACACCAGAGAACCCACGTGAAATCATTATGCTGCAACGCAAAAACAGCAAACCCGGTGAAGGTTTGGGGAAAACAACCGGCTGGATCCACAGGACCACCCTGCTCCAGCGCGGTGTAAAAATGCTGGCCGGTGTGCAATATCTGCGTATTAACGATGCTGGCCTGCACATCCGTTGTAGGGAAGAAGAGCAAATCCTGGCAGTGGATAATGTGATTATTTGTGCAGGCCAGGAGCCACTGCGGGCATTATCCCGGCCATTAGAGGAATTGGGTAAGCAAGTTCACCTGATTGGCGGCTGTGATGTGGCAACCGAGCTTGATGCCCGCAGAGCCATAGCGCAAGGCACCCGCCTCGCGCTGAGCCTGTGATCAGTATTGTTTGCGGGTTTTCACCGCCCGCAATACAACAAATTTTTTGTTGGTTGCCAGCGTTGTGCAATTACCAAAGACACGCTTGAGTTTGGCGTAATAATCCAGGTGGCGGTTGCCGACAATGCGCAATTCGCCGCCATATTTCAGGCAACGGCGGGCATCATTAAACATCTGCCAGGCAATGTTATCGGTAATAGCATTCTGTTGATGAAACGGTGGATTACACAGTACGGCATCGAACTGATTCGCTTCCAGCCCCGCCAGCGAGTTATTTACCAGGTAAACAGAGCGATTCACATCACCGGGCAGGTTTTCCTCGACATTCAGGCGGCTGGAGGCCACAGCCATTGCGGATTCATCAATAAATGTCACCTGAGCCTGTGGGTTTTTGCTCAACAAAGACAGGCCAATCACACCGTTACCACACCCTAAATCCACCAGGCTGCCCTCCTGGTTTTCAGGCAGGTACTGCATAAAGAAACGCGCGCCAATATCCAGTGAGCTACGAGAAAAAACATTGGCATGGTTATGCATGATCCAGCCCGTTTCCGGCACAGACCAGTGTTCAGTCTGGCTGGCGGGCTGGTATGCAGGCGCAGTAAAAGTGCAGTGGATCAGGCGGGCTTTTTTCCAGGCAAGAGACGTTGTGGTTGGCCCGAGAATACGCTCAAATAATGCGAGAGTAGAGTTATGGATTTCTTTTGCTTTACCGGCAGCAATAATCCGCGTTTGCGGTGTGGCAACCTGGCGAATTTGCTCCAGTTGATGTGCCAGTAACGCTAACTGTTTGGGCACCTTAATCAGCACCAGCGCTGGTTTTTCCGGCAGGCCAGTAAGGCTGTCCTGGAATGTTACCGCATTATCGTCAAGCTCGTTATTGTGCAGGTTACGTTCCGTGGCAATTTGCGCAAGTAAGGAATCACTGGCAAAAACCGGGTGATGCTCAACCAAAGCGCAGGTTAATGCACCGAAATTATCGTTGAGAATGACCAGTGGCCCGTCGATATCCCCGCTAACCTGTTGCAGTAAATATTCATCTGCCGCATCCCACGCCTGCAGCGGGTTGATGTCGTCAGTTACAGGGAAACGTTCCAGCGCGAATACGCGCCCGGCTAACTCTACCTGGCTCATTGGTTCTCCACAGTGCTAAAATCTGCGCGTTTTATCCCTTAATTTGGCCCCAGAGTAAACCTTTTTCCTGACCCGTGGAGAGAATATGACTACACGCCCGTTTTTACAGGGTTACCCGGCATCATTGCTGGCGCAGGTGGAAACGTTAATTGCACAGGGGAAGCTTGGAAAGCTTATTGAAAAACGCTACCCGGCCCGCCACGGAATTGTGACGGATAAAGCGCTGTGGTCTTATGTTCAGGAGATGAAAAGCCAGTATTTGCGCAGTGCTCCGCCCATTAATAAGGTATTGTGGGATAACAAGATTCATGTGGTCAAACACGCGCTGGGCCTGCACACCGCTATTTCCCGGGTTCAGGGAAATAAACTCAAGGCAAAAGCAGAGATTCGGGTAGCGACATTATTTCGTGAGGCCCCGGAAGCTTTCTTACGCATGATTGTCGTCCATGAACTGGCCCACCTAAAAGAGAAAGAGCACAACAAAGCCTTTTACCAGTTGTGCTGCCATATGGCTCCCGATTACCACCAGTTAGAGTTCGATACCCGTTTATGGCTGACGCACCTTTCGCTACAAAAAACGACTTCCTGACGCGTTTTACCCACAAAAAAACGTGCTACCCTGAAATGACAACCCCTACTGGAGACAGTGCCTGTCTATGATACGCTTCGCTGTAGTTGGAACTAACTGGATAACTCGCCAGTTTGTTGATGCGGCCCACGAAAGCGGTAAATATCAACTCGTTGCCGTTTACTCACGTACCCTTGAGCAGGCCGAAGCCTTTGCCCGCGATTACCCGGTATCCCATTTGTTTACCTCTCTGGAGCAGATGGCCTGCCACGCTGAAATCGACGCCGTCTATATCGCCAGCCCAAACGCCCTGCACTTTTCCCAGACCCAGTTGTTTCTCAGCCACAAAAAACATGTTATTTGCGAGAAACCACTGGCATCCAATTTTGATGAAGCGCAGGCAGCCATTGCCTGTGCCAGAGAAAACAGGGTTGTGCTGTTTGAAGCATTCAAAACGCCAGCACTGCCTAATTTTCAGGTATTGCAAAACGCACTACCTAAAGTGGGTAAGCTGCGTAAAGTGCTGCTCAATTATTGCCAGTATTCTTCCCGTTACCAGCGCTACCTGGATGGTGAAAATCCCAATACGTTTAACCCGGCATTTTCTAATGGATCCATTATGGATATTGGGTTCTACTGCCTGGGGTCGGCCATCGCGTTGTTCGGTGAGCCGTTTGAGGTAAAAGCGCAAGCCAGTTTGCTCGCCAGCGGCGTGGATGCCCATGGTTCGGTTATCATGAACTATGGTGATTTTGATGTGACGCTACTGCATTCTAAGGTGAGCGATTCATCACTCCCCAGTGAAATTCAGGGCGAATCAGGGTCATTGATCATAGAGAAATTGTCTGAATGCCAGGCGATTACTTTTTTGCCGCGTGGGGGTTCAGCGCAAACGCTCACCGTTCCCCAGCATATTAATACTATGCTGTATGAAGCTCTGGTGTTTGCCGACTATGTGGAACAGAACCTGGTTGAGCACCCTGACCTGGCCTGTAGCCTGGGTATTGCACGCTGGCAAACAGAAATTCGCCAGCAAACAGGTGTTGTGTTCCCGGCAGACGCTACCAGGGAACCACTTATTGCGTAAATTTAGGTAAATCACTGGTGCCGGCACCTTGTTTATCGCGGGCTGCTGACATATTTTGTTACGCGCAAAGGGGAGTAACTTCATTGCCGGCTGGTCGTCATTACGAAGCGCAAGCTTCCGGTCACCGGGCAATGTGGATGGGTTCCATAACATGGGTTCCAAAACGCATTGTAAGTGAGACCTTGCCGGAAGGCGAGGTGCACGCAATGTAGCGATACGGCTGGCGTCTTCCGACACTGGCCGTTTTTGTTTTGTAAGGAATATCTCCATGAATAGTGTTGGCACTCCCTTGCTGTGGGGCAGTTTTGCTGTTGTTGTTGCCATTATGCTGGCAATTGATCTGCTGTTGCAGGGCCGCCGTGGTGCCCATGCCATGTCAATGAAGCAAGCCGCCGTCTGGTCGGTTATCTGGGTTTCGCTTTCTCTGCTTTTCAACCTCGCCTTCTGGTGGTATCTCAGCGAAACACAGGGCCGTGCAATCGCCGACACCCAGGCACTGGCTTTTCTGACCGGTTACCTGATTGAAAAAGCACTGGCGGTGGATAACGTTTTTGTCTGGCTGATGCTGTTCAGTTATTTTGCTGTACCGGCAGCATTACAACGCAGGGTGCTTATTTATGGTGTTCTGGGGGCGATTGTCCTGAGAACTATCATGATTTTTACCGGCACCTGGCTTATTACACAGTTCTCCTGGGTGCTGTACCTGTTTGGCGCATTTCTGCTGTTCACCGGGATTAAAATGGCTGTTGCTAAAGAAGATGACAGTAGCCTGGAAAATAAACCGCTGGTGCGCTGGCTGAAAGGCCATTTACGTATGACTGATACTATTGAGAATGAACACTTTGTGGTACGTAAAAATGGTCTGCTGTTCGCCACCCCGTTGCTGCTGGTGCTGATTCTGGTAGAGCTCAGTGATGTGATTTTTGCTGTTGACAGTATCCCGGCCATTTTTGCTGTTACTACCGATCCATTTATTGTGCTCACCTCAAACTTGTTTGCCATTCTGGGGCTACGCGCCATGTATTTCCTGCTGGCAGGTGTTGCTGAACGCTTCTCTATGCTGAAGTACGGGCTGTCCGTCATTCTGGTATTCATCGGCGTGAAGATGCTTATCGTGGACTTCTTCCATATCCCGGTTGGCATTTCTCTGGGCGTAGTTGGCGCAATCCTGGCCCTGACATTGCTGTTCAATAGTTGGGTAAACTGGCGAAATGACAGACAAAACAAGATGAAATAATCATCTGGCTAAGGGGGCATTTGCCCCTTTATTATTTGGTAAAGTAGCAGGCTGAACATTTGCTGCAATTGTCACAAATTTGTTACAGCTTAGTTATTAATTCTGGATGAACTCAAAAGAATTAGAGCATATCGCTTCCACCGCGAGAGAATATCCTTATACTCACCAATGCAAACACATTGTTACATCCCGCTATAAATGTCACAAATAATACGGCAGCCGGGATGTTTCGCATCATCTCAGACAGGAAATATCAATGGCTACACACTCTTCTCCTGGCCTGTTCCAGCGTATTGCGCAGGGCAGTCTGGTTAAACAAATCCTCGTAGGTTTGATTCTGGGTATTCTGCTGGCGTGGGCATCAAAACCCGCGGCCCTGGCAGTCGGTCTGCTTGGCACATTATTTGTCGGTGCACTGAAAGCCGTTGCGCCAGTGCTGGTGCTGATGCTGGTCATGTCTTCTATTGCCAGCCATACCAAAGGGCGTAAAACCAATATTCGCCCTATTCTGGTGCTCTATTTACTGGGGACATTCAGCGCGGCATTGTGTGCGGTGGTGGTCAGTTTTGTGTTCCCTTCTACCCTGCATCTGACTGCAGCCGCTACTGACGTCACCCCGCCTTCTGGTATTGTTGAGGTATTGAAAGGCCTGCTGATGAGCATGGTGTCCAACCCCGTCGATGCTCTGCTGAAAGGCAACTACATTGGTATCCTGGTGTGGGCTGTGGGGTTAGGTTTCGCTCTGCGTCATGCAAACGAAGGAACCAAAAACCTGGTCACCGACTTCTCACATGCCGTCACGTTTATGGTGCGTGTTGTTATCCGTTTTGCGCCGCTGGGTATTTTTGGTCTGGTTTCTTCCACTCTGGCGGAAACAGGGTTCAGTACCTTGTTGGGCTACGGCCAGTTACTGGTTGCGCTAATTGGCTGTATGTTCCTGGTTGCGCTGGTAGTTAACCCGTTGCTGGTCTTTTTAAAAATTCGCCGCAACCCTTACCCTCTGGTATTTACCTGCCTGCGTGAAAGTGGTGTCACAGCGTTCTTTACCCGCAGTTCTGCGGCAAATATCCCGGTAAACATGGCACTGTGCGAGAAGCTGAACCTGGATAAAGACACCTACTCGGTATCTATCCCTCTGGGTGCAACTATCAATATGGCCGGTGCTGCGATTACTGTTACTGTGCTGACACTGGCGGCAGTCAATACTCTGGGTATTGCTGTCGATTTACCTACCGCTTTGCTGTTGAGTATTGTGGCATCGCTATGTGCCTGTGGCGCGTCTGGTGTCGCGGGTGGCTCTCTGTTGCTGATTCCGCTGGCTTGCGGGATGTTCGGTATTCAGAATGATGTCGCCATGCAGGTTGTCGCTGTTGGCTTCATTATTGGCGTACTGCAAGATTCCTGCGAAACGGCTCTGAACTCATCTACCGATGCGCTGTTCACCGCCGCAGCATGCCAGGCTGAAGATGCCCGGCTGGCCGACCGTAACCCATTACGCGGCTGATATCATTCAGACACTCCCTCCGGCCGGGCCGGGGGGAATTTAGTGTGTTTTCTCAACTAAAAATGGGTCAATCCCACGTTTCTGCATTTTCCAGAAACGAATAATTGTCACGCCATTTACGATTAAAAAACTCCCTTCTATCAGCGTACCGCCTATCGAACCCAGTAAAGCGTTGTGTGTCACCCAGCATGCTGTTGAACACCACATAACACAACGCGTAGTCAGGCCTTTGCAACGAAATAACGCCCAGGTACTGGCAACGGTCCCAATCACTGGCAGCACTTCAAACCAGTACTCAACATGGATTGAACCTGATAACAACGTCAGAGCGATAAAAATTCCCATCACCCACAAACTGCGGGTACGCAGCGTGATTAACGTTCGGATGGCATTCAATTCTGCGCTGGCACCCGCCGGGAATGCCCCCATCAGGAAAAAATGAATACCGATAACAGCACTGTATATTGAAAGCTGTATCTTAAAACGCCGTTCATCACGATTGAGAAAAGTAGTTATACCAATCAAAAACGCAATGACCCCGATGCCCTGAGCAAGCCAGTATGCTGACATGGGAAACCCTTAACAGTAGAAAAAGATAATGCCAAAAAAGAAACGGCGCATCACCAAGTGAAACGCCGTTTTATTTTACGCCAGTGCTGGCATTTTACAATGTGACACCACTCTTGAAGATAGCCAGTTCGCGGAAATCATTTTTCTCATTGCAGGTTTGTTTGCCGTCGGCGATATCCACAATAAGGTCAATGAATTTTTCCAGTAATTGTGGCATCAGAGTGCCATGCAACAACTGACCCGCATCGAAATCGATCCAGTGCGGTTTTTTCGCCGCCAGTTCACTGTTTGTGGCAATCTTAACAGTGGGCACAAACCCGCCATAAGGCGTGCCACGCCCGGTACTGAACAGCACCATATGGCAACCCGCACCAGCCAGCGCACTGGTCGCAACGGCATCGTTGCCGGGTGCGCTTAACAGGTTAACCCCGTGTTTTTTCAGGCGCTCACCATAACGCAGCACATCCACAACCTGGCTGGAGCCCGCTTTCTGCGTGCATCCCAGAGACTTCTCTTCCAGGGTTGTAATTCCACCAGCTTTGTTGCCTGGTGATGGGTTTTCGTAAATAGGCTGGTTATGGGCAATGAAATATTGTTTGAAATCATTCACCATAGTGACTGTTTTTTCAAACGTACTTTCATCACGGCAATGGCTCATCAGAATACGTTCCGCACCAAACATTTCTGGCACTTCCGTTAATACTGTTGTGCCTCCATTGGCAACCATAAAATCAGAGAAACGCCCAAGCATCGGGTTAGCAGTAATACCGGACAACCCGTCAGAACCACCACATTCAAGGCCAAACTTCAGTTCACTGAGTTTACCTGACTGGCGTTTATCATGACGCATCGCTTCATATAACGCCTGGAGGTGTTCAACCCCGGCTTCCACTTCATCGTCTTGCTGCTGGCAAATCATAAAGTGAACGCGATCTTCATCAAACTCGCCCAGGGTTTCACGAAAGGCGCTAACCTGGTTGTTTTCACACCCCAGACCAATCACCAGTACTGCCCCGGCATTGGGGTGGCGAACCATGTTTTGCAGCATAGTACGCGTATTGATGTGATCGTCGCCCAACTGGGAACAACCGTAGTTGTGGCCGAACAGGAAAACACCGTCAATATCAGAGGCGTCATCATTTTCTTTCAGAAAACGCTGCTGAATTTGGCGGGCGATCCCGTTAACACACCCAACGGTAGGCAGGATCCATAATTCGTTACGCACACCCACCTCGCCATTGGAGCGGCGGTAGATCTGAACATCGCGATCCCCCGCCTGCACCATGATATTCAGTGCTTCAGGTTGATAGCTGTACTCGTCCAAATCGCTCAGATTGGTACGCATATTATGCGAGTGAAGGTACTCACCAGGCCGGATATCAACCAGTGCATGACCGATAGGCAGACCATACTTAACAACGTTCTCACCCTTCGCGATTGCCCGGATGGCGAACTTGTGCCCACGCGCAACAGGTTGAAGCAGAGTAATGTCCTGCCCATCGACATTGACGATGGCCCCTTCGGCCTGGTCCACTAGCGCAACAGCGACATTATCTTGCGAATGGATCTTAATGTATTGCATATCAACCTCAGTTGAGACTTAGTTCAGCTCAATAGCAAAATAATCACGCGCATTGTTAAAGCAGATGTTTTTCACCATCTGGCCTAACAACTCGATATCTGCAGGTGCTTCACCCGCTTCAACCCAACGGCCAATCATCTGGCACAGGATGCGACGGAAATATTCATGACGGGTGTATGACAGGAAACTACGGCTGTCGGTCAGCATGCCAACAAAACGGCTTAACAGGCCCAACTGCGCCAGTTGAGTCATCTGACGTTCCATACCGTCTTTCTGGTCGTTAAACCACCAGCCGGAGCCAAACTGCATTTTCCCGGCGATACCTTCGCCCTGATAGTTACCAATCATGGTACCCAGGACTTCGTTATCACGCGGGTTCAGGCAGTAAAGGATAGTTTTCGGCAGTTGATTATTTTCGTTCTGTTTATCCAACAGACGCGCAAGCTCTTCCGCCAGCGGGCGGTCATTGATGGAATCGAAACCAACATCCGGCCCCAGCAGCTTAAACTGACGGGTGTTGTTGTTGCGCAGTGCACCGATGTGGTATTGCTGAACCCAGCCACGACGGGCATATTCCGCGCCCAACCAAACCAGTACTGCGGTTTTGAACTGAGCAACTTCCAGCGCAGACGGAGTAGCTCCAGCCAGGCGGCGCGCGAGAATGCTATCCAGTGTTGCTTCATCAGCATCGGCATACATTACGACATCCAGCGCATGGTCAGACACTTTACAACCGTGGGCTTCGAAGTGATCCAGGCGTTTTTTCAGCGCCGTTTGCAGATCGCTGAAACGGCGAATATCGGTGTCAGAAACTTCCGCCAGTTTGCCGATGTAATCAACAAAAGTGGCCAGTTCAATGTTAAATGCTTTGTCCGGACGCCAGCTTGGCAACACTTTGATGTCAAAACTGGTATCAGCCGCAATAGCACTGTGGTGATTCAGGGCATCGATCGGGTCATCAGTTGTCCCAACCATTTTCACGTTCATCTGCTTCATGATACCGCGAGCAGAGAAGGTGTCTTCAGCAAGCAGCGCATTACACTGCTCCCAAATTTCATCTGCTGTTTTCGGTGACAGCAATTTACCTGTAATACCAAACGGGCGACGTAATTCCAGGTGCGTCCAGTGGTAAAGCGGGTTACCAATGGTGTGCGGCACGGTTTCCGCCCAGGCGTTGAATTTTTCGCGGTCAGTCGCATCACCGGTGCACAGACGCTCAGCAACACCATTAGAGCGCATAGCACGCCATTTGTAGTGATCGCCTTTCAACCAGATGTCATACAAGTTTTTAAAACGATAGTTTTCTGCGACTTGCTGCGGGGGAAGGTGGCAGTGGAAGTCAAAAATTGGCTCATCCGCTGCGTAGTCGTGGTACAAGCGACGGGCAAATTCAGTATCAAGCAGAAAGTCTTCAGTCATAAACCGAGTCATTATCGTTATTCCTCTGGACACGTTATCGGATATCTAATCAGTATGACTACAAAGTTATCACACCAATTCATTGCATCCGAGTGGAATTTTGTGTCCCGGATCACATAAACCATACAAATTATGTTTATTTAAAGTTAAAAAAAGTACTGCAAGCCGCGCCAGTTCTGGCAAAGCATACCCCGATTTAATAACCCTGTCTTTAATGTACTTTTGTGATGGCTCTCAACTTTTAAAGATGTATGACAAGTTATCTTTTGCCACGTCAAGAACAGTAAATATTACGGAATATTTGGCGATGCGCTTTTATCGCTTTTGTAGGTATGGATGCCGGATGCTTTACACATTCTAACTAGCAAGGCACGGGCCATACCTAAGTTTCACTGGTAGAACCCTCCTGAATAAAACTCATATGCAGGTCTGGTCCTGTAATGCAACCGTGTGGCGCGGTTGAAAACAAATACTGAGGTTCGAAATGCGAAAGATCAAAGGCTTACGCTGGTATATGATTGCACTGGTCACGCTGGGGACCGTGTTGGGGTATTTAACCCGTAACACTGTCGCTGTGGCTGCGCCGACTCTGCAAGAACAGCTCCATATTACTACTCAGCAATACTCATATATTATTGCCGCTTATTCTGCATGCTACACAGTAATGCAGCCTGTTGCTGGCTATATCCTTGATATTCTTGGTACAAAAGTTGGCTACGCCGTATTTGCCATCTTCTGGGCTATCTTCTGTGGTGCAACAGCGTTGGCGGGAAGCTGGGGCGGTCTGGCTATTGCCCGTGGGGCAGTCGGTGCCGCAGAAGCCGCAATGATCCCTGCAGGCCTGAAAGCCAGTAGTGAATGGTTCCCGGCGAAAGAACGTTCCATTGCCGTGGGCTACTTCAACGTAGGCTCCTCTATTGGTGCCATGATTGCGCCGCCTCTGGTTGTGTGGGCGATTATGATCCACAGCTGGGAAATGGCATTTGTTATCACCGGGGTTCTGAGTTTTGCCTGGGCGATGCTGTGGCTGTTCTTCTATAAGCACCCGAAAGATCAGAAAAAACTGTCTGATGAAGAACGTGATTACATCATCAGTGGTCAGGAAGCTTTGCATCAAACCAGTAACATCAAAAAGCTTTCTGCCTGGCAGATCCTGCGTAACCGCCAGTTCTGGGGTATTGCGTTACCGCGTTTCCTTGCTGAACCGGCCTGGGGTACGTTTAACGCCTGGATCCCGCTGTTTATGTTTAAAGTCTACGGCTTTAACTTGAAAGAAATCGCCATGTTCGCCTGGATGCCAATGCTGTTCGCTGACCTGGGTTGCGTAATTGGTGGGTATTTACCTCCGCTGTTCCAGCGCTGGTTTGGTGTTAACCTGATTGTTTCTCGTAAGCTGGTTGTCACCATGGGTGCATTCCTGATGATTGGCCCAGGTACCATTGGTTTGTTCACCAGCCCTTATGTCGCTATCGCTCTGCTGTGTGTGGGTGGCTTTGCCCACCAGTCACTGTCCGGCGCTCTGATTACGTTGTCTTCTGACGTATTTGGACGTAACGAAGTGGCTACTGCTAACGGGATGACTGGTATGGCAGCCTGGACCGCCAGTACGTTGTTCGCTCTGGTTGTCGGTGCGCTGGCCGACAAAATTGGGTTCAGCCCGCTGTTTGCCGTACTGGCTGTGTTCGACTTGCTCGGTGCACTGGTTATCTGGACGGTACTGAAAAATAAATCCGCTGAAGACATTGTGGATGAAGGTGGCGTTGCTCACGCTGCGGCGCAAAGTTAAACCTGGTTCTCAAAAAGCCGCCTTAAGGCGGCTTTTTATTAGCATCAAGTAGAGCCGGGAAGAGATAAGTGGTATAACAAATTAGTTTCATCATGTATCAGACCCCATCCTGGAGCCGCTTATGGAGTTATCGGATTCTCGTCGCTTATATCAGCAACTGGCCGCTGAGCTAAAACACCGAATAGAAAGCGGAGTTTATCTTGTCGGAGACAAATTACCGGCGGAACGTTTTATTGCTGACGAGAAAAATGTCAGCCGGACAGTGGTACGCGAAGCCATTATCATGCTTGAAGTGGAAGGATATGTTGAAGTCCGTAAAGGTTCAGGCATTCATGTCATCGCCAACCAGGCCCGCTACAGTGCGCAACCCGATGAGCGGTTTGAATTCGCTAATTACGGTCCTTTTGAATTACTCCAGGCCCGCCAGTTGATTGAAAGTAATATTGCAGAATTTGCGGCAACGCAGGTGACCAAGCAAGACATCATGAAGTTGATGGAAATTCAGGAACAGGCGCGGCATGAGAAATGTTTCAGGGATTCGCAATGGGACTTACAGTTCCATGTGCAAGTTGCCCTGGCCACCCAAAACAGCGCGTTAGCCGCTATTGTAGAAAGAATGTGGACACAGCGTGTTCATAACCCTTACTGGAAAAAGTTACACGATCATATCGATCTCAGAACAGTCGATCACTGGTGCGATGACCACGATCAGATTTTACGTGCCCTGGTCAGAAAAGATCCCCACGCAGCTAAACTGGCGATGTGGCAGCATTTGGAAAATACCAAACAGATGCTGTTTAATGAAACCAGCGACGACTTTGAGTTCAACGCAGACCGCTACTTGTTTGCTGAAAACCCGGTCGTTCACCTTGAAGCTCCTGGCATCCCACATAAATAATTCGTCAATGGGCGAGAGATATTCAGGGCGTTAGTGTCAGCCTTTGTAAATACTCTCGCCAGCCTGCATTTTACCGCGCAAAATCAGCCCGACTACTGCTAAATATTGTGACGCACAACATCTATATTTGTTACAATTGTACGCATTTTTCGTGGCCAGCCTGGCTTTTTGCTGCCTTTTGCCACGTATGTGATACGCCAGAAAAGGCTGTTTTTTATACGGTGATCCAGTTTGTACGCTGATAATGTTTTTACGGCAGCACACACGCGACAGACCCATCCCGCCATTTGCCTTCTTCTGCCGTTATTGGTTTTGACTGATGTGCCAGGACCCCTGAATGGAACTTTTTACACAACTCCTTAATGCACTCTGGAGTCAGGATTTTGAAACCCTTGCCAATCCTTCAATGATTGGCATGTTGTATTTCGTTTTATTTACGATTTTGTTCCTGGAAAATGGCTTACTCCCGGCGGCATTCCTCCCTGGAGACAGTTTGTTAATTTTAATCGGCGTACTGATTGCTAAAGGTGCACTGGCGGCTGTCCCCACATTGATTTTGCTTACCGCAGCAGCCAGCCTGGGTTCCTGGGTCGGCTTTATTCAGGGCCGCTGGCTTGGCAACGCCCGACTTGTGCAGAAATGGCTATCTCATCTGCCCGCCCATTATCATCAACGTGCCCACCATTTGTTCCATAAGCACGGCCTTTCCGCATTACTTGTGGGCAGGTTCATCGCATTTGTTCGTACTCTGCTCCCAACCATTGCGGGCCTTTCTGGCCTGAGCAGCTCTCGTTTTCAGTTTTTCAACTGGATGAGTGGGTTACTGTGGGTTCTGATTTTGACTGCTCTGGGTTACCTGCTGGGCAAAACCCCCGTGTTTGCCAAATATGAAGATGCGTTGATGTCCTGTCTGATGCTTATCCCGGTGGTACTACTGGTCTTCGGTCTGTTGGGTTCCCTGGTGATGTTGTGGAAAAAACGCAGCGGGAGCAAAGGATGAAACTGTTCCATCATTTAACTAACAACCGGGCCCACCTTGCTATCGTGGCTCTGTTACTGATCTGTGCCAGCACCGTATTCTGGGCCGCGACCCGTAAGCCAGACACCACTCTGGAAATTCGCCCTGCACAGGCTGGCGCAACAATTCCCGATGGTTTCTTCGTCTGGCACCATCTTGATGCCAATGGCATTCGGGTGAAAAGCATTACACCAGATAACAATAAGCTCGTGATTAAATTTGATTCCAACGTGCAAAGCGAAGCCGCTGCCCGGGTGCTTTCTGCAACGCTTCCCCATGGGTATGTTATCACGCCCCGCCAGGAACCAACCCCGTTTGACCACTGGCTGGCCCGCCTTGGCGTTTCACCTTCCAGAATTGGCTAACTTGCTTTACCGAATATTCTGAATATTTTCACTTACTTTGCCGTTTAGCTGCATCCTGACTATGCTTACCAGGCGATTTAAAAATACAAAATCGCTACACTGACAGCATCTTCAACGGACTGGTGCCCCCTTGTTGCTGCTACCAGAAACGAACGGACATGTTAACAATGAATTATCGCACCTTGCTGGTTTGTACGTTTACCTTGCTGTTTTTCTCCCCTCTGATACAGGCATCCACCGCCTGTCAGGACAAGCAGCAAGATATATTGCGTGAGATAAGTTATGCGAAAAAGCACCATAATCAGCGCCGTATTGATGGCCTGAATAAGGCTCTGGCGGAGGTCAGGTCCCGGTGCAGGGAAGAATCCCATCACAGCAACTTATCGGGTGAAAAACATAAAAGCACTCATACGCGATAAAGGCCCACTCTAACGGCAGGCCAGCGTTACAGCAGTCACCGCATATGTATAGCGGTGACTGATTCATGGAACTGTGAATTAACTGGAGAAGCCTGTATGTCTAAAGATACTGAACAACTGCGAGATGAACTTAAATCCCTGGCGGATACTCTTGAGGAAGTGCTGAATTCTTCGGGTGAGAAATCGAAAGAAGAAGTTGAAAAAGTACGAGCCAAAGCTGAACGTATGCTGAAACAGAGCCGGGTGCGGGTAAGTGAAACAAGTGAGGCAGTGCTGCGACAGACAAAAGAAGCAGCCTGCAAAGCAGATAACTATGTGCATGAAAATCCATGGGCCGGAATCGGAATTGGTGCCGCTGCGGGTCTGGTACTGGGTATGCTGCTGGCGCGTCGTTAATGATGGATAATTCTCCGACACAAGGGCCGGGAGGGCGTATTCTTGGTTCGGGAAAGCGAATTCTGTCGCTGCTGGTCTCCATGGTGGAGACCCGGCTTCAGTTAGCTGTAGTCGAACTGGAAGAGGAGAAAGCGCGCCTGTTTCAGTTACTTCTTCTGCTGTCACTGACGTTGCTTTTCACTCTGTTTGGTCTTGCCAGCCTGCTGGTGCTCATTGTTTGGGTTATTGACCCTCAATACCGGCTCTATGCCCTGACGGCAGCAACAGTTGTATTGTTACTCCTCGCACTCTTCTGTGGTCTTGTGGCGTTGCATAAATCACGGGCCTCCACTCTGCTGCGCCAAACTCGTAAAGAGTTAGCAAACGACAGGCAGGCACTGGAGGATACTCACCATGAATGAATCACTTGCCGAACGAAAGGCGCGGCTGACATTGCGTATTCAGCAGCAACGCCTTGACTTGCTCAGCGCAGAGCGCGAGTGGCTATCTGCAATGGCACCGGTAGATGCGGGCTGGGGGTATCTGGCCCGCTACAAATGGGTGGCCATCGCCGGAAGCGGTATACTGGCGACCTGGCAATTGCGCCATCCTGGAAGGCTGATACGCCTGTTAAGACGTGGGCCACTGGTCTGGAGCGCCTGGCGCTTAGTCCGTAACATACGGCGCTGACTGATAAAATCCCGCGGTTCCCCCGTGGGATTCTTTCAATTCAAACATAATCAATTTTTTTGAATTTTTCTGACAATTATACTTGCTAACAATCTCCCTTCAGTCTCTTTAGTATTCAGCCATGGACAGCAAGGCACACTAATCACCTGCTGCTACTCAATAAAAATAAACTGATTTCCTGGAGAGAGTAAGATGAAAAAATTCGAAAATATTGGTTTTCTGGTTGCACGCATCCTGATGCCAATTCTGTTTATCTATGCCGGCTGGGGCAAAATCAACGCTTACGGAGCAACTCAACAATACATGCAGGCAATGGGTGTGCCGGGGGCCTTATTACCGCTGACCATCTTACTGGAGTTTGGCGGTGGCCTGGCTATCCTGTTTGGTTTCCTGACGCGCACAACAGCTATTATTACTGCAATCTTCACGTTAATTACTGCGTTTATCTTCCACAGTAATTTTGCAGAAGGCGTGAACTCACTGATGTTCATGAAAAACCTGACGATTGCAGGCGGTTATCTGCTGCTTTTCATCACCGGCCCTGGTGCCATCAGCCTGGACCGTGTCCTGAAAAAGAGCTGGTAATGGTTCAAAGCAAAAGGCGGAGATATGCTCCGCCTTTTGCTGTATCACGGCAACTGACAATCAGCCCCTTCACTTGTTTCTCGCTATAACAGTGTGCAGTTGGGAAAACGGGTTGAAGAAACAGAACAGAGGAAACAGACATGGGACAACTTATTGACGGAGTCTGGCACGATACCTGGTATGATACGAAATCAACTGGCGGGCGATTCAAGCGCTCTGTCTCCGCTTTTCGCAACTGGATAACGCCAGACGGCACACCGGGCCCAACCGGAACAGGTGGTTTTTCAGCATCAACATCCCGCTACCATTTGTATGTCTCTCTTGCCTGCCCCTGGGCTCACCGAACGCTGATTATGCGGCAATTGAAAGGGCTTTCTGATTTTATTCCCGTTTCGGTGGTCCACCCCTTGATGTTTGAACACGGCTGGACACTGGCACAGGATTTCCCGGGCGCTACAGGGGATGGCCTGTACCAACATGAGTATTTATACCAACTCTACTTACATGCCGATGAGCAATACTCTGGCCGTGTTACCGTCCCCGTATTATGGGATAAACAAAACCAGACGATTGTCAGCAACGAATCAGCTGAGATTATCCGTATGTTTAACAGTGCATTTGATGCACTGGGCGCAACAGCGGGAGATTACTATCCCGAAGCTTTGCGTGAACAAATAGATGAGATTAACGCCTGGATCTATGACTCCGTGAATAATGGTGTGTATAAGGCAGGGTTCGCGACATCTCAGGATGCGTATGATGAAGCGGTAGCCGGCGTGTTTACTGCGCTGGATAAACTGGAAGACCTGCTGGGGCAACAACGCTGGCTGGTGGGTAACCAAATGACAGAAGCAGATATCCGCCTGTGGACCACGCTTATCCGTTTTGATCCGGTGTATGTCACCCACTTCAAATGCGACCGCAAACGCATCAGTGATTACCCCAACCTGTTTGCCTACTTACGGGATATTTACCAGATACCCGGAGTTGCCAATACGGTTAACTTTGATCATATCCGCCACCACTATTTTTGTAGCCATAAAACCATTAACCCAACCGGCATTATCTCCACAGGCCCGGTTCAGAATTTAATGCAGCCCCACGGGCGCGAACAGCAGTTTCCAGGTTAAATACCGTTAAATTGTGAGACGAAAACCGGGCCTGCGCCCGGTTTTTGCCCTCATTTAACAAGCCCACGCTATTTCTGCTCAAAAAGGTGAGAACTCAACCATTCTCTGTGCCTGCCATTTGCCAGTTTTATTTTCAGTCCTATGCTTTATTTGGTGATTAAAAAGGTTGTCTGACTGGAAAGGAGAGTGCAAATGGACTGGTATTTAAGCGCGCTGCGCAATTACTTTGGTTTTCAGGGAAGAGCTCGCCGCAAAGAATTTTGGATGTTTACCCTGGTTAATATCATTTTTGCTGCAGTTCTGGCGGTGCTGGACAATATGTTACACCTGCGTATTCATGAGCAGGGGGTATTATCATCGTTGTATAGCCTGTTTGTGTTAATTCCTTCACTGGCGCTACAATTTCGCCGCCTGCACGATACCAACCGTTCAGCCTGGTGGTTGCTACTCATGTTCATTCCACTGATTGGCGCGCTGATCTTGCTGGCGTTCTATTGTCAGGAAGGTAACCGTGGTGCCAACCGTTTTGGCAATGACCCTAAAATAGCGATTAACTGACAGCACAGAACCCGGTGCAACTCCCCGGGTTCTGCTGCAAAAGCGTGGGCTATTTCATTTGCGCGAACAGTTTCGGTATTTCACGCAGGCACCATGACTTGGCTTCACCCATGCTGTCGCGCCGCCAGGCCATGATAATGTCAACCTCGCTGGTCGATTCGGGGCTCACGACCCGTAAACGCCCTTCCTCGATATCCTGTTTCACCAGCGGCCATGGCATGGTTGCCACCCCCATGCCATCCAGTAAAGCCCGATGCTTATCATGAATGGTACTTACCGTAAGGCGCGGCTGTTTATCCAGCAGCTGGACGGTTAATACCGGGCGCTCGCGTGCGGTGTCAGCCACCGCTATACCCCGGTATTTCACACGCGTTACCTCTGAAAGCGGCTCTGCCTCGTTATGGATAGGATGGTCTGCCGCTGCGACATAAACATTCTTCATGGAGTAGAGCTTTCGGGAGTTAATCTCTGTTGAAGAGCGAAAATGCATGTCGGGTGCAATAACGATATCCGCCCGCCCTTGTTCAAGACGCTCCCAGGCGCCAGCCAGTACCTCGGTCAGCAGGGAAAGCTGGGTATTGGCTTTTTGTGCCAGCCTCTCCACCAGAGGAAATAATGCAAAAGTAGGTACCAGTGCTTCAGTCACAATCGTCAGGTGAGTTTCCCACCCCCTGGCCAGTGCTTCAGCATCTGTTGTGAGTTTATCGGCAGCTTCCAGCAACACCCGGCCCCGTTCCAGCAGCATTCTGCCGACATTGGTGAATTTAGTACGGTGACCTGAGCGGTCGAAGAGCACCACATCCAACTCTTCCTCAAGCTTTTGCATGGTGTAACTCAGTGCAGAAGGTACTCTGCCCAGTTCATCTGCCGCTGCTGCAAAACTTCCCCGCCGGTCAATAGCATCCATCACTCTTAATGACTCCAGCGTGAGTGCGCGTTCTTTTGCCATCCTCTTCTCTTTCAGGAAATTTGAACATACCAAGCAGATTAACTGGCTAACAATGCAGCGTCCAGTTACTTAACATGGAGAGAGCAAAAAGAGGTTAAAACATGATTACGACAAGAACTGCAAAACAGTGTGGCCAGGCAGATTTCGGCTGGTTACAGGCACGTTACACTTTCTCATTTGGACATTACTTTGACCCGGACTTACTCGGCTACGCATCATTACGTGTACTGAATCAGGAAGTTTTGGCACCTGGTGCCGCATTTCAGCCGCGCACTTACCCTAAAGTGGATATCCTGAATTTAATTCTGGATGGTGAAGCAGAATACCGTGACAGCGAGGGTAACCATATTCGGGTTAAATCAGGTGAGGCGTTGCTTTTATCCACTCAGCAAGGTTGTAGTTACAGTGAGCATAATGCCAGTAAAGATAAATCGCTCACCAGGATGCAGCTGTGGCTTGATGCCTGCCCGGAACGCGAAAATCCGTTAATCCAGAAAATAACCCTGTCAGGGGACAAGCGGCAGTTAATTGCCTCACCGGATGGCCAACAAAACAGCCTGGTGCTGCGCCAGCAAGTCTGGCTCCATTATGTGAACCTGAAAGCAGGCGAACAGGAAGAGTTTCAGTTACATGGGCCACGGGCATATTTGCAGTCTATTCATGGTTCTTTTCACGCGCAAACAGGCGCTCAGGAAAAAGCCCATATGACTTGTGGTGACGGCGCATTTATTAAGGATGAGGCACATCTAACCCTTGTGGCGGATACCGACCTGGAAGGGTTACTGGTAGACTTGCCTGTATAACCACACCATGAGAGAGACTGTTATGCAACACGAACAAACACTCGCAAACAGCGCAACAACACCTGTGGCAAAGCCTGCTTCACTCGACGATGTTTTTACCCAAATGCTGGATGAGCTGGAAGCAATTGTCGCGGAAGCACAAGTTCGCCTGGCTGAAGAGCTTTATGCCTGACACCACACTTTTTCTGCCAGGCCTGGGGCATCAGGCCTTCAGAATATAGACAAAGGCACAAATTTTTTGTCCCTGCTGCGTAGTCACTTCCGCGGTTACCCGCAGGTAGTCAGCACCTTCAAAATCATCCAGCATCGCCCAGTTTTCATCCAACTTTGAGGATGAAAAAAGATATCCGTCAACAAGTTCGCCCTGTGAGTCCGGTATCAGCGCCGGGTAGCCACCAAGTGTGCGCCAGCCCGCATTGACCAGATGCCCCGTTACACAGGCCGGTTCCCAAAGGCCTTCCATTTGCGCCAATAACCCGGCGTTTTTCTCCCCCGGGCAGAGAGATCCATAGACAAACAAATATGCCATAGCGGCTCCTGGTACCTGTCTCACTAAAACGAAGAATGGATGAAATAACTTACTGTGTGAAGTCAGCAAGGCAAGCCTGCAATAGTGCCACTGTCGCCTCCCGGTCTTCTTCCCGCTGCGCCTGAACAATCGCGCCATCCACTAATAAAGCACATTTTTGCGCCGTCTGAATACGCTGTGGGGTATCTGGCAGACATTGCGCGATAGTATCCGCCATATCCTGCTTATGTTCACGAATTACGGGCAGAGCCTCCGGTAATACACCGGTAATTTCACTGGTAGCATTAATAAAAGCACAGCCGTGAAATTCAGGTGACAGAAACCAGCGGGAAAGCACCTGTGGTAGTGCCAGGCAGAGCTTGCCACTCTGCGCCATTTCCTCTTTCAAAGCGGTAGCAAACCACGTTATCCATAAGCCATGCCGGTAGTGAAGAAAAGCCAAAATAAGGTCGTTCTTGGCCGGGAAATGGCGGTAGAAAGTTACTTTCGTCACCCCGGCTTCTTTGATTATCCGGTCTACGCCGGTAGCCCTGATTCCGTCTTTATAAAACAACTCATGGGCAGTGCGAATAATGCGCTCTTTAGCGCTGACTTCTTTAGTTGCAGTCACTTCAGGTTTCCTGATTTCAGTCAATAAGTAGACAGACCTGTCTACATCAGATAAATTAAGTAGACAAATCTGTCTACATACTACAGGAGATATCATGGAAACACGACCACCCGTTCCCCCTTTTACTTACGGCAGTGCCACACTAAAAGTACGGATGGCAGAAGATGCCTGGAATAGCCGCGATCCTGAAACAGTATCGCGGGTGTATGCGCCTGATACTGTCTGGCGCAACCGGGCAGAGTTTGTCACCGGGCGTGAGGCTGTGGTGAAATTTTTACAACGCAAATGGCAAAAAGAACTGGATTATCGGTTAATCAAAGAGTTATGGGCAGTAAATGAGAACAGGATTGCTGTCCGGTTTGCTTATGAATGGCACGATGACTCAGGGAACTGGTTCCGTAGTTATGGTAACGAAAACTGGGAATTTAATGAGCAAGGCCTTATGGTAAGGCGCTTTGCCTGTATCAACGATCTCCCTATTTCGCACACTGAACGCCTGTTCTTCTGGCCTTTAGGCAGGCGCCCGGATAACCACCCCGGGCTGAGCGAATGTGGTTGTTGAGTGCCAGAGCGAGTATTACAAAAAGAAAAACCCCGCCATTGCTGGCGGGGCCTGAAAGTGTGAAGCTGACCGGTAAGCCGCGTTCTTTGYTATATAGCGTCTTGGGCAGTCATTCATCTCTGTTGATAAAAGAAAAGCCCCGCCATTGCTGGCGGGGCCTGAAAGTATGAAGCTGACCGGTAAGCCGCGTTCTTTGTTATATAGCGTCTTGGGCAGTCATTCATCTCTGTTGATAAAAGAAAAGCCCCGCCATTGCTGGCGGGGCCTGAAAGTGTGAAGCTGACCGGTAAGCCGGGTTCTGTCTTGGACAGTCATTCATCTAGGCCAGCAATCGCTCACTGGCTCAAGCAGCCTACCCGGGTTCAGTACGGGCCGTACCTTATGAACCCCTATTTGGCCTTGCTCCGGGTGGAGTTTACCGTGCCACGAACTGTTGCCAGCCGCGCGGTGCGCTCTTACCGCACCCTTTCACCCTTACCTGATCCTGCTTGCGCAGGCCATCGGCGGTTTACTCTCTGTTGCACTGGTCGTGGGTTTGCACCCCCCAGGCGTTACCTGGCACCCTGCCCTATGGAGCCCGGACTTTCCTCTCCTCCGCCCGTCTCCTTCGAAAAGGACGACGACGAAGCAGCGACTGTCTGGTCAGCTTCGGCGCGCAGTATAGAGGGTTTCACGCCGTCTGTCACCTTGCGGTGCACATACCGACCATTAACGTGGCCGCAATATTACGCGACTCACGATAGATATTTTCAAACGCGCCCCGAAACGCCTCTTCCAGAGAGCCAATACTGCTTAATACGCTGAATACGGCATCAATACCATACTGATGCACAACAGCGACATCCTTCGTCAGAGAGCCCGCTATACCAATGACGGGCTTATGGTATTTTTTCGCCACACTGGCAATACCAACTGGCACCTTACCATGAATACTTTGGCTATCCAGTCGGCCTTCACCTGTAACAACCCAGGTGCAGTCGTGAATGTGTTCTTCCAGATTCAGTGCTTCAGTGACAATCTCAATACCACTGCGCAACTCTGCACCCAAAAACGACATTAATGCTGCTCCCATACCACCAGCCGCACCAGCGCCAGGGACATTCTTCACATCGACATTCAGCGCACTTTTAATGATGTCTGCGAAGTGGTCAAGATTATAATCCAGCGTGCGAATCATGCTTTCCGTCGCCCCTTTCTGAGGCCCAAAGATTCGGGAAGCGCCGTATTCACCCAATAAAGGGTTGGTGACATCACAAGCAACATTAATCACGCAATGCGCAAGGCGGGAGTCCATATTGCTGATATCAATATTACGCAGTTGTAAAAGACTACCGCCACCAAAACCAATTTCCTCACCGGCTTCATCGGTAAGGCGGGCACCCAAAGCCTGAACCATACCCGCGCCACCATCATTGGTCGCACTGCCACCAATACCAATAATGATGTTTTGAGCACCTTTCTCCAGTGCATGGAGAATTAATTCCCCCGTACCACGAGAAGTCGTCAGTAATGGGTTACGCTGTTCCGGTGGAACCAGTGCAAGACCGCTGGCCTGGGCCATTTCAATAAATGCGGTTTTCCCGTCACCCGAAATACCCCATTCCGCCATAACCTGTTGCCCTAAAGGCCCGGTAACCGGGGAGCTCATTCTGACTCCCTGAGTGGCCGTTATCATGGCATCAACGGTTCCTTCGCCACCATCGGCAACCGGCACGGAGACATATTCGGCATCAGGGAAGATTTCACGAAATCCTTTTTCAATTGCCTGCGCTACCTGAGTGGCAGAAAGGCTCTCTTTGTATGAGTCGGGTGCAATTACGATTTTCATAAGGTTGTTGCCTGGTCATGCCACTCAGGGCGAAAACATCCGGGCGCTGTCTCGCGCCCTTGCCTTATCGGCTGACTTCAGTCTTAGCCAGTTTTTCGTAGTAGCATGCCAGTGCACTGTGGTCGGCAGAGCCAAGCCCGTCAGCACGTAATGCCTGCATCATTTCCATTACCGCTGCGGTCAGAGGTAACTGAGCACCCACGCCATGGGAAGTATCCAGCGCATTCGCCAGGTCTTTAATATGCAGTTCAATACGAAAACCCGGTTTGAAATTACGATCCATAACCATTGGGGCTTTGGCATCCAGCACAGTGCTTCCTGCCAACCCACCGCGGATTGCCTGATAAACCAGATCCGGGTTAACACCCGCTTTCGTTGCCAGAACCAGAGCTTCAGACATTGCTGCAATATTCAGGGCAACAATGACCTGGTTTGCCAGTTTAGTCACATTACCTGCACCGACATCGCCGGTATGAACCACTGAACCTGCCATTGATTTCATCAGGTCGTAGTATTTATCGAATACTGCTTTGTCACCGCCAACCATCACAGACAATGTGCCATCCACAGCTTTGGGTTCACCACCGCTAACCGGTGCATCAAGCATGGATACGCCTTTCGCTTTCAGTGCTTCACTGATTTCGCGGCTGGCAAGTGGAGCAATGGAACTCATATCAATTAACACCAGCCCCTGGCGGGCACCTTCGATAATACCGTTCTCACCCAATGCAACTTCTTTCACATGTGGGGAGTTGGGCAGCATCGTAATAATGACATCACACTGTTCAGCAATGGCTTTCGGTGTTGCTGCAGTTTCTGCACCTGCAGCAATAACATCGGCAATGGCTTCAGGATTACGGTCTGAAACCACCAGGGAATAACCGGCCTTAATGAGGTTTTTACTCATTGGTTTACCCATAATACCCAGGCCAATAAAACCAACTTTCATCGTCATAATTTGCTCTCTCTCGCTATTTACAGGTGGTCGTTACTTTTTGAATGCATCACACAGTTTTTGAGTGGCACCGCGGAAAACCCCAAGGTCACTGCCCACAGCAACAAAGGTTGCGCCCCACTCCAGGTAACGACGGGCATCAGCTTCAACGGGTGCCAAAATACCGGCGGGTTTGCCATGTGCTTTTGCGCGTTCAAAAATATGCGCAATTGCGCGTTGCACTTCAGGATGAGAAGGGTTGCCCAGATAACCCAATGCGGCGGACAAATCACCCGGCCCCACGAAGATGCCATCCACACCCTCAGTCGCAGCAATTGCATCCAGGTTATCCAGCCCTTCCTGGCTTTCGATTTGCACCAGAATCGTGATGTTGTCGTTTACCGTTTTGAAATAGTCTTTAACTGTGCCGTAGCCATTACTGCGATGAGAAACAGAAACGCCACGAATACCTTGCGGTGGATAACGTGTCGATGCCACAGCCCGTACGGCATCATCTTCTGATTCAACAAACGGGATCAGGAAGTTATAAAAACCGATATCCAAAAACCGTTTGATGATGACCGGCTCATTGGTTGGAACGCGCACCACAGGAGCACTGTGGCTGCCCTTCAGAGCCATAAGCTGGGGAATGAAGGTAGAAATATCATTCGGCGCATGTTCGCCATCCAGCACCAACCAGTCGAAACCAGCAAGGCCAAGCACTTCTGTTGTGATAGGGCTTGCAAGAGCAGACCAGCAGCCTATCTGTGTCTGGTGAGCCGCCAGCGCGGCTTTGAATGCATTTGGGAAAAATTCGCTATTCATTTGTCTTGCCTTTATCGTTGCTTATTTTTGAAGTTCCATACGTTTGATATCGCCAACAACCAGCAGGTAGCAAACCATCGCCATCAGTGCTGAACAGCCGACAAAGATCAGAGCAGCATTAAAGGAGTGAAGCTCGCTGACCAGGTAGCCAATCACCAGTGGAGTCACAATTGATGCTACATTACCGAAGACATTAAACACCCCACCGCACAACCCAACGATCTCTTTCGGTGCAGTATCTGAAATTACCGGCCAGCCCAGCGCCCCAAAACCTTTACCGAAGAATGCCAACGCCATCAGCGTCACAACCAGTGCGGTGTTATCGACGTAGTTACACAAAATGATGGTTGAGGCCAGTAACATGCCAAGCACTATTGGTAACTTACGGGCAAAGGTAAGAGAGACACCACGACGAATCAGGTAATCTGAGAACACGCCGCCCAATACTCCACCAGCAAAACCACACAGTGCAGGAATAGAAGCAACCAGGCCAACTTTCAAAATTGACATGCCACGCGCCTGAACCAGGTAAATAGGAAACCAGGTCAGGAAGAACCAGGTAATGGTATTAATGAAATACTGGCCGAAAAATACACCTAACATCATCCGGCTTGTAAGCAACTGTTTGATATAGTTAGCCTTTGGAGCAGCGATGCTGTCATTCTTGCGTTGGTCCATATCCACAACTGCTCCACCTTTACGGATGAAGTCCAGTTCTGCTTCAGACATGCGCGGATGATCTGTTGGGTTATGGATAGTACGAGTCCAGATCCAGGTCAGGATAAAGCCAATAACCCCCATTACGGTGAACACATGTTCCCAACCCCAGGTAAACGTGAGCCAGCCCAGTAACGGAGAAAAAATAGCTAATGAGAAATATTGCGCGGCATTAAACAACGCCGAGGCGGTGCCACGCTCTTTGGTCGGGAACCACGCGGCAACAATACGCGCATTTGCAGGGAATGAAGGCGCTTCGGAAAAGCCCAGCATAAAGCGCATCACGAACATTGAGATCCCGGCCCATGCAAGAGGAAATATGCCAACGAACCCTTGCAGGAAAGTAAACAATGACCAGAAAAATAAACTGTAGGTATAAACTTTACGTGAACCAAATTTATCCAGTAGCCAACCTCCGGGAATTTGCATTAACAAATAAGCCCAACCGAAAGCCGAAAATATATATCCCAAAGAGATTGAACTAAGTTGTAGTTCTTTACCCACTTCAGCACCAGCGATGGAGAGAGTGGCCCTGTCTGCATAATTCACTGCAGTGACAATAAATATCACTAATAATATGAGATATCGGGTGTGCATTCCCCGTTTAGCTTCCACCGTTTCATCCAAAATCATTTTTCCAGCCTCTAAGTCGGGTACAAACAAATAAATTTAAAATATTTTTATGAACACCATATAAATAAACCAATAAAAAAACTGGTAAGTGTTTTTTTAATTTTCCACAGTATAATCACAGTATAAATAATGCGCACCATGCAAACGCACAATTGAAAGTGTGAATTTAAATTATCTAATGAGCAAATGCACAATAGCATGGGCGATAATGCACAATTTTTACTGTTCCCCACCTTGCCAGCTCTGGCTTCAGCATATTAAGTGATGCAGATCACATTTTATTCTGAATGAACCTGACATGCTAATTCCACAATATATTTATTAACCTTTTCATTTTTTAAATATCACCAGACAGCGTACCTGGAGAATACTGGAAATGGCAACGATAGAAGTTAAACAGCATTCACCTCAGGCATTTTATATAAAAGTTCATGAAACTGATAACGTCGCTATTATTGTTAATGACAATGGTTTAAAGGCTGGCACATGTTTTCCTGATGGCCTGACATTAATTGAGCATATTCCCCAGGGGCATAAAGTAGCCTTAAGTGATATTCCACAAAAAGGGGAAATAATTCGCTATGGCGAAGTTATCGGCTATGCGGTACGTAATGTTCCGGCCGGAGCCTGGATTGATGAATCCATGGTGGAATTACCAAAAGCGCCACCCTTGAACACACTCCCACTGGCGACCCGCGTTCCTGAGCCTTTACCGCCGCTGGAAGGATACACCTTTGAAGGTTACCGCAACGCAGATGGCAGTGTCGGTACCAAAAACCTGTTGGGTATCACCACCAGCGTACACTGTGTCGCAGGGGTTGTGGATTATGTAGTCAAACTGATTGAGCGAGACTTACTCCCCAACTACCCTAATGTTGATGGCGTGGTTGGGCTGAATCACCTGTATGGTTGCGGTGTGGCTATTAATGCGCCTGCAGCAGTGGTTCCGATTCGCACTATCCATAACATCGCGCTTAACCCCAATTTTGGTGGAGAGGTGATGGTGATTGGGTTGGGTTGTGAAAAGCTGCAACCTGAGCGCCTGTTGCAGGGTACTGAAGATGTTCAGCCAATAAATGTGGATGAAGCCAGCATAGTGCGGCTGCAGGATGAACAGCACATTGGCTTCCAGTCAATGGTGGAAGATATCTTACGTGTCGCTGCCCGTCATCTGGACAAGCTCAACCAGCGTAAACGCGAAACCTGCCCGGCATCTGAACTGGTAGTGGGTACACAGTGTGGCGGGAGTGATGCATTCTCTGGCGTAACAGCAAACCCGGCAGTGGGTTTCGCATCTGACTTACTGGTGCGTTGCGGTGCGACCGTAATGTTTTCTGAAGTGACTGAAGTGCGTGATGCCATTCATTTACTCACTCCGCGCGCAGTCAATAAAGACGTAGGCAAACGCCTGCTTGAAGAAATGGCCTGGTATGACAATTATCTGGATATGGGGAAAACGGACCGCAGCGCCAACCCATCACCAGGGAATAAGAAAGGCGGGCTGGCAAACGTTGTTGAGAAAGCATTGGGCTCCATTGCCAAGTCTGGGAAAAGTGCGATTGTGGAAGTATTATCGCCCGGCCAGCGCCCCACAAAACGTGGGCTGATTTATGCCGCAACGCCTGCCAGCGACTTTGTTTGTGGCACACAACAGGTTTCATCAGGAATCACCGTTCAGGTTTTCACAACGGGCCGCGGGACACCTTATGGCCTGATGGCTGTACCGGTGATAAAAATGGCAACCCGTACTGAGCTGGCTAACCGCTGGTTTGACTTAATGGATATTAATGCCGGCACCATTGCAACGGGTGAAGAGACAATTGAAGATGTGGGCTGGAAGTTGTTCCTCTTTATTCTCGATGTAGCCAGTGGACGGAAAAAAACCTTCTCAGACCAGTGGGGCCTGCACAACCAACTGGCTGTATTTAACCCCGCACCCGTGACCTGATCCACCAGCAAGGCATGAACACGCCACATTTGCTATGTTCATGCCTGCTTTGCCAGGATAACGTCAACCGTTATCCTGTGCATCCAGCGCATATTTATACAGCGCATTTTTCTTAACACCATGAATTTCTGCCGCCAGCGCGGCAGCTTTTTTCAGTGGTAATTCTGCCTGTAATAAGGCCAGAGTGCGCAATGCATCCGGCGGCAGGGCTTCTTCTTGTGCTTTATAACCTTCCACAATCAGCACCATTTCCCCTTTACGCCGGTTATCATCTTCCTGAACCCAGGCCAGTAATTCACCTATCGGGGCACCATATACAGATTCCCAGGTTTTGGTGAGCTCACGAGCCAGCACTACATAGCGCCCGGACCCCAGCACCGTATTTATATCCGCGAGGCTGTCCAGCAGACGGTGAGTGGATTCATAGAAAATCAGCGTGCGCGGCTCTTGCGACAATGCGGTCAGTGCATCTCGCCGCCCTTTTGGTTTGGCAGGCAAGAAGCCCTCGTAACAAAACCGGTCAGAAGGCAAACCTGCTGCGCTTAAAGCGGCAATGGCAGCACATGGGCCGGGTAATGGCACCACACGAATTCCCGCTTCACGGCAGGTGCGCACCAGATGATAACCCGGGTCATTAATCAGCGGTGTTCCGGCATCGGAAACCAGAGCAATGTTCTGCCCCTCTTGCAGCTTAGCCAGCAATGTTTCTGCTTTTTGTTGTTCATTATGGTCATGAAGTGCGAATAAACGCGCATTTATGGCAAAATGCTGTAAAAGTAACCCGGTATGACGGGTATCCTCCGCTGCAATAAGATCAACAGACTGCAATACGGACAGCGCACGTTGAGTAATATCACCCAAATTTCCGATAGGTGTAGGAACGATATAAAGCTGACCATCAGAATTCAGCACTGATTCGTCTTGTTTCATTGTTTCATCCGTATTGCCGATTTAATATTGAGCATTAAGCAAAAAAACACTGGATACAGTATGGTACCGTCAAACCGTTTTCGTTCTAAAGCTTCACGCAGCCTGCCAGTGGTTCTGGCCGCGATTTTGTTCGCAGGATGCGTCGCGCATGAACCAGACCAAAGTGCACCTTACATGCAAGGCCAGGTAAAGGCCGGTTCCGCCTTCTACTTGCAGCAAATGCAGCAGAGTACGAATGATACCAAGACCAACTGGCAATTACTTGCCATTCGTTCACTACTCCAGGAAGGGAAAACCAACCAGGCAGTGCAACTCTTCCAGGAACTACCACAGCAGGTTACCGCACAGCAACGTGATGAACAGGCATTGCTGGCCGTTGAAATGAAACTGGTGCAGCAAGACCCGGACAGCGCAAAAACACTGCTGGCAAATATAAATCCAGAAACACTGACCCCGTCTCAGGCGCAACGTTACTGGCAGGCGCAAATTGCGCTTAACCACGGCACGCCTTCTATTGAGTTACTCCGGGCGTTAATTGCTCAGGAACCCGGACTGCAGGGGAAGGCAAAACAGCAAAATATTGATGCAACCTGGCAGGCCCTTTCTTCAATGACCAGGGAACAAGCTAATGCACTGGTTATCAATACCGGTGAACAGACCTTACGTGGCTGGCTCGACTTGCAGCATATGTGGTTCGATAACCGTAATGATGCCACCATGCTACAGGCTGCAATCAAAGACTGGCAGACACGTTACCCGGACAACCCGGCAGCAAAAATGCTACCAACCCCACTGGCAAACGTGCAGTCATTCCAGCCTACGTCAGTTCAAAAAATTGCCTTGTTGCTGCCACTGAGCGGCCAGGCGGCCATTTTTGGTCGTACGATTGAGCAAGGTTTCGAGGCGGCCAAAAATGCAGGTACAACGCCAGTTACCCAGATTGCGCCGCAATCTGTACCTGCCTCTGCCAGCAACACTGAGGCAAATGGTGTGCAAACCACTCCGGGCACCACCGCAGACACAGCGGCAAGTGCAAACGGGGGGGTTGTCAGCCCATCTGCAGCATCCGTTGATAATCTGACCGGTGAAACAGCTACCGCCACACAAACCGGCACTACGGCTACAACTGACACCACCACACCAGACACACCCGTTGTAGCCAGCACAACGCCATCTGCTGATACCCAGGCTATTAATAGCACCCCAGCAAATCCATCCGCTGAATTAAAAGTGTATGACACCAGTGCGCAATCCATTGATCAGATCATGGCTCAGGTCCAAAAAGACGGTGCCAGTATCATTATCGGTCCATTGCTGAAAGAAAATGTTAAAGCCGCAGTTAAAATCAATACCACTTTAAATATGCTGGCTCTTAACCAACCGGAAGATGTGCAGAATCAGGCAAATGTCTGTTACTTCGCGTTGTCGCCAGAAAACGAAGCCGCAGATGCTGCGCGACATATTTGGCAATCCGGGCAACGTAACCCGCTGGTACTGATTCCACGCAATAGTTTTGGTTCGCGTATCAGTAAAGCTTTTGCCACGGCGTGGCAACAACTGGGTGGTGGTGTAGTACTTGAGCAACAGTTCGGTTCAGTAAATGAGTTGAAAATGAGCATTAACCGCAATTCAGGTATTACGCTGACTGGCCGTCCCGTTCAGGCGAGCCTGCCACAGCAGAAGAGTGTGACCATTGGTGGGTTAACCATTCCGGCAGCGCCTTCAGATGCAGACATCACTGCCGGAACCTCGGGAAAAGTAGACGCAGTATATATTGTGGCGACTCAACCTGAGCTGGCACTGCTCAAACCGATGATAACCATGGGTTCAGGCAGCCGTAATGGCGGTGCAGTGTTGTATGCCAGTTCACGCAGTGCCCAGGGCGGTACCGGGCCAGACTTCCGTCTGGAAATGAGCGGTCTGCAATTCAGTGACATTCCGATGTTGTCCGGGGGCAATAATACCCTGATGCAGCAAGCGCTCGGCAGTGTGAATAACGATTACTCACTTGCCCGCCTGTATGCTATGGGTGTCGATGCCTGGACGCTGGCCAGCCACTTTTCGCAAATACGTCAGGTGCCCGGATACCAGGTTATGGGGAATACTGGCAACCTGACCGCCAATAGCGATTGTGTTATCAAACGGAAATTGCCATGGCTTATGTACCAACAAGGCAACGTGGTTCCCGTCAATTAAGTGCCACACAACAGAAAGGCGCGCTCTGGGAACAGAGGGCGCGCCGCTGGCTGGAGCAGCAAGGATTACATTTTATTGCAGCCAATGTGCGTTTTGGCAGAGGTGAGATAGACCTTATTATGCAACAGGGCGGGTGCCTGGTTTTTGTTGAAGTGCGCTATCGCCAGTCAGCACTATATGGTGGTGCGCAAGCCAGTATCACTCGCCAAAAAAGGCGTAAACTGTTACAAACTGCCAACTTATGGCTGGCGCAACAAAACCAGAGTTTTGATACTGTGGATTGCCGTTTTGATGTGTTAGCCTTCACGAATGACCGGGCGGAATGGATACCTAATGCATTCTCCGCCTGCGACAATTAAAAGCCATTGCATCAGGATCTATTGTGCTGGACAGAATTAAAGCCTGTTTTACCGAAAGTATTCAAACACAGATTGCGGCTGCAGAAGCGCTGCCAGATGCAATTTCACGCGCCGCACTCTCCATTGTTCAATGTTTACTGAACGGCAATAAAGTGCTGTGCTGCGGTAATGGCACATCTGCGGCGAATGCGCAGCATTTCGCCGCCAGTATGATAAACCGCTTTGAAACGGAGCGCCCCAGTTTACCTGCTATTGCACTAAATGCTGATAATGTGGTCCTGACCGCCATAGGTAATGACCGTTTGCATGATGAGATCTATGCCAAGCAAGTTCGTGCTTTAGGCCATCATGGCGATGTTTTATTAGCGATTTCGACTCGTGGCAACAGCAGAGATATCGTGAAAGCAGTTGAAGCGGCTGTCACCCGTGATATGTCAATTGTGGCATTGACCGGTTATGACGGTGGTGAACTTGCCGGTCTGCTGGGCCCGCAAGATGTTGAAATTCGTATACCCTCTCATCGCAGTGCACGTATTCAGGAAATGCATATGCTGACGGTGAATTGCTTATGTGATCTGATCGATAACACATTATTTCCTCACCAGGACGACTAAGGAGTACTCATGAAGGCATTAACGCCGCTGGCAGTCCTTATTTCCGCTCTACTGTTACAAGGCTGTGTTGGCGCTGTAGTCGTGGGAAGTGCAGCCGTCGCAACAAAAACCGCTACCGATCCGCGAACTGTAGGTACTCAAGTGGATGATGGCACGCTGGAGTTACGTGCCAGTAATGCCCTGAGCAAAGATGAACAGTTGAAAAAAGAAGCTCGCGTCAATGTCATGGCATACCAGGGGAAATTGCTGCTGACAGGCCAGGCACCGACGCAAGCACTGTCTGAAGAAGCGAAGAAAATTGCCATGGGTGTGGAAGGTGCAACGGAAGTCTATAACGAAATCCGGATTATGCAGCCAATCAGCCTGGGCACAATTTCCATGGATACGTGGATAACCACCAAAATACGTTCACAATTGCTGGCAAGTGATACGGTGAAATCATCGAACGTGAAAGTAACCACTGAAAATGGCGAAGTCTTCCTGATGGGGCTGGTAACAGATGCTGAAGCAAAAGCGGCTGCAGATATTGCCAGTCGGGTCAGTGGTGTTAAACATGTCACTACTGCGTTTACGCCCCTGAAATAATAAGCTTCCCACTCTGGCGGTGTGCACGTCTGGCCAGAGATATCGCTATAGCCAGGAAAATAAAGCCCTGTATACGCAGGGCTTTGTTGTTTTGCAAAGTGCCGGTAACTGACCAGAACAACTCAGAACATCAGTGCCAGCCCCCCCAGTACACTCCCGCAAACAATCACCATCAGCCCCGTGAGCCAGAGCGCTTTTGCCGGGAATGTTTTATGCAACATAACCAGTGATGGCAGGCTTACTGCAGGTAACGTTATCAACAACGCCATCGCCGGAGCTGTTCCCATCCCTGCGGCCATCAGCGTTTGAATAACAGGAATTTCAGCCGCCGTCGGAATCACAAACAGGCACCCGGCAATTGCCATTGCCACAACCCAGAACAGGTTGTTTTCAATAATGCCGTCTGCATGAGGGAACAGCCAGACACGGGCGGCTCCCAGAATGAATACAGCAAGGATATATACCGGAATGGTACTCCAGAACAGCCACCATAACGCTGATGCCCACCGGCGTAAGAACCCCCCTGTTTGCTGGCTGGGTATGTTATCCAACAGCGCATTTGATTTAGCGCGGGCACTGAGTATATCAGGCTCCTTCACCCACTGTTGTACCATCCACGCCACACCCAGCACGGTAACCAACCCGGCAACAACACGTATCAACGCAAATTGCCAGCCCAGTACAAATCCCATAAAGACCAGCGTAGCCGGATTAAGCAATGGGTTTCCCATCCAGAATGCCAAAGCGCCGCCCATGGAAACCGACTGACGGCGCATGCCTGCTGCCACTGGTGCCGCACAGCAAGTACACATCATACCGGGTATTGCGAATAACGCCCCAAACAGAGCTCCGCCAAAACGAGTTTGACCCAGTGTTTTCAGTAACCAGTTACGGGGGAGCAAAACCTGAATCAATGACCCCAGCAATACACCAAGTACAGCCGCTTTCCACACGGCCAAAAAATACACCACAGAGTAATCAATGGCCGACTGGAAGGGATGTGTTTCAGCCTGAGCAATAATGGAATGCCCAATACTGTGGGTTTCAGCCGCAGTAAACGCTTTAAAATAATAGGGTTGCCATTTTACATACCAAAGACCGACAGCCGTTACCAGGAAAAACAAGGCGGGTTTCCACCATGCAAATGCAGACACCCGTTCAGCAGGCGCGGATTGCGTTGCCATAAGAACCTCAAAAAAATATGTAGTGATTAAAACGTCCCGCGGCCTGCTATGCCAGGATACCAGGCAGGAACAATCTGTTTAAACTGTGTAATGCTTTGCGTCCTGGCTGAGTTGAGCGGAGTCCCTGACAACAACGGCAGACTTATTATCGGATAATGCATTAAACATCAGAGCCCGGGCGACATCTGCGGCTCTGATAGCCCGCAAGGAGCCTGGCAGGCATTTAAAAAACGGTGTGCTCAACGTTTCTGTCCAGCGTTTTTTACGGCGACTGCCCAGTAGCATGGATGGACGGGCAATGACCAGTTCAGGCCAGGCCTGTTCAATCAAAGCATACTCTGCGAGACCTTTTGTTCGATTATAGAAGATACATGAGCGCGGGTTGGCCCCCATGGCGCTGACCACCAACATTTTTTCAGCACCAAGACGTAGCCCGGTTTTCCCGGTCAGTACCACCAAATCATGATCCACCGCGTAAAAAGCCTGAGTGCTGCCCGCATCATGGCGCGTTGTGCCAAGGCAACAGAAAACCAGGTCGACCGGTGTTGCGACCTGATTCAGGGCGTCTGCTAATTCAGGGGCTGCAATGCAAGTCACTTTCGGGTGGGAAGGTAGTGAACGGCGCGCGGCAATAACGATATGAGAAATATGCGGGCTGGCAACCAGCAGTTCAAGCAAATGGCTGCCAACTAAACCACTGGCGCCGGTGAGTAATACATTCACTGGTCAAGACCTGCCTGCTGTGCAGCCTCAGGGTCACGGAACCAGAATAATTTCTTACCAAACCCCAGGGTGTTATCGGTGAATTTGAGTTCATCAACCAGAATTTCCCAAATCGGTGCTTTGTGGACTCTGGCGATTGGGAAACGCCGGTAATAAGGCTCACGCAATGGGCCTGAATCAGCTTCATCAACCAAACGAATAGTTCCGCTGTACTGCAGGCCACGAATCAGCGCGACACTTTTGGTCTGACCATTCACGGTACCCGCCACCGGCCTGCTTTGACCAATCATCTCACCATGGCGGGAGGCGGGATCACTCAGCAGGTAAAACGCCACACGCTGTTCATCAAAATAAAAAAATGCATTAGCGCACCAGATACCACTTTCATTTGAGACACAAAAAGTGACGACATGCTGCTTCTTCAGCCACCGGCTGATAACACTCAGAGACTCCATCGCGACTCCTGTTTGTTTAAACCTGCGACGTGATTCTGGCGGCCACTGACCGGTCGCCCAATTCGTGGTAAGGTAGCCTGACACTCCTTTACAACTTAATACGATGTCTGTCTGGTTCCTGTATCTTATTCACACGCAAAATAACCGCCTCTACACAGGCATTACAACGGATGTCGAACGCCGTTTTAGCCAGCATCAGCGCGGTAAAGGCGCAAAAGCGTTGCGGGGTGCGGGTAAGTTAAGCCTGGTATTCAGTTACCCGATAGGTGATAAGTCACTGGCACTGCGTGCAGAATACCGGGTAAAACAATTTACCCGGGCTGAAAAAGAGCACCTGCTTACCGACAACACGAAACTGGTTAATCTTCTGGCGGGCTTGCACACGCCTGGAGATTAAAAGTGATTAAAGTGTTCGTGATAATCAACCCGCCCAGAAATACCCGCCAGAGCCTCTTCCGCCAAAGGATAAACCAAGAAAGCATTTTCTGTCTCAGGCCAACGGCAATACAAGTCGAACTGTGCGGCTTTTTTAAAGCCCAGGTGTGAGTAAAACCCAGGCTCACCAAGCACAACAACAGCGGCATAACCAAATTCGTTTAACGAGTCCAACCCTTCATAGACCAGTTGCTTACCAAGCCCCTGGCCACGAAATGGTGCATCGACTGCCAGCGGGGCCAGCCCGACCCATTGCCGGTCTTCCCCAGCGATATCTACCGGGCTGAACGCAATATAGCCAACCACCTGGCCTTCGTCATCGGTTGCGACGAGACCCAATGTCAGCAATCCATCTTCACGCAGGGAGTGAACCAGTTGCGCTTCTGCATCACCGTCAAATGCCCGGCGAAGCAGTGCATCAATGCCAGGGGCATCAATGGGAATTTCCACACGAATTAGCATGTCTCACCTACTGAGGTCTGTTTGATTGCGGGCGCTTTTTCAAGGCCAGCTTCGACAAAGTCAGCGAGTTGAAGTAGCAGAACCCGCAACGGCTTAGGCATTGCATCCAGCTCTATAGCATCCATCAAATTTTTAACATATAAGCCAAGTTCGGTATCGCCTTCAATCACCAAACGGCGCTGGAAAAAGAGTGTATCAGGATCCTGCTTACGTGCTGCGACCAGTAACAGATCGTTGGCATCGGCAATAAAACTCACATCAGCATCTGCCTGTTCACGCACCACCAGCTGGTTCGCCTGCAACGAAGTAAACCACTGCAGCCCGATATCACGCACCTCGATACTCAGCCAGCGACCTTCCAGAAAGTCCAGCTCGCCTTCCTCCAGCGCCTGACGAAACTGCCAGCCAAGAACTTGTTCCAGAACTTTACGTTTCAACGCAAATGGCGTCAGCTTTACCGGCTGGCGCAACAACGCAGGACCAAGACGCACCAGATTTGTACGCAATTTTTCCAACACGGGCTTTCACTCCTTAACACAATATTACCGCCTATTCTGCCACATCAGGCTGGCGAGATAGCGGCTCAAATCAACTATTACACAGGTTTCATTACCAGTGTCTGGAGCTATGAATACGACTTTAGCTGCCTTAAATCAAAATGTATCGTGTAAAGGTTAACTAGAATCGCACTTCGTTAACAATTCTTGCTGTCCAGTTACGGTCAGCCCGGTAACGTTGATGGTTACCAGACAATCCAGGAAACGCTATGGAGTTGCTTTGTCCGGCCGGGAATTTACCGGCTCTGAAGGCGGCCATCGAAAATGGTGCCGACGCGGTCTATATTGGCCTGAAAGATGATACCAACGCCCGCCATTTTGCCGGGTTAAACTTTACCGAAAAGCGGTTACAAGAAGCAGTGGAGTTTGTGCATCGCCATAAACGTAAACTACATATTGCTATCAATACGTTTGCGCATCCCGATGGTTACACCCGCTGGGAAAAAGCGGTAGATATGGCAGCCCAACTGGGTGCAGACGCCCTAATTCTGGCCGACCTGGCAATGCTGGATTACGCAGCCCGTCGCTACCCAGGCGTTGAGCGCCATGTTTCTGTTCAGGCATCAGCCACCAATGAAGCCGCCATTCGCTTTTATCACGATAACTTCGCCGTCAGCCGTGTTGTGCTGCCTCGGGTGTTGTCTATTCACCAGGTGAAACAACTCGCCCGCGTTACCCCTGTTCCACTGGAGGTCTTCGCATTTGGCAGCCTGTGTATTATGGCTGAAGGGCGTTGCTATCTCTCCTCCTACCTGACAGGCGAATCACCGAATACCGTAGGTGCCTGCTCACCCGCGCGTTTTGTGCGCTGGCAACAGACACCGCAAGGGCTGGAATCCCGGTTGAACGACGTACTGATAGACCGCTACCAGGAAAACGAAAATGCGGGCTACCCAACCTTGTGCAAAGGGCGCTACCGGGTCGATGGCGATTTGTATCACGCGCTGGAAGAACCCACCAGCCTGAATACTTTGTCTCTCCTGCCTGAACTGATGTCCATGGGTATAGCATCCGTCAAAATCGAGGGCCGCCAGCGCAGCCCGGCTTATGTTACTCAGGTTGCCAAAGTGTGGCGCCAGGCGATTGACCGCTGCAGCGCAGATCCCGAGAACTTCGTGCCACAAGATGCATGGATGCAGGCGCTTGGCGCAATGGCAGAAGGTACCCAGACAACCCTTGGCGCCTATCACCGGAAATGGCAGTAACAGGAGCAAAGATGAAATATTCATTAGGGCCTGTGCTGTATTACTGGCCGAAAGAAACACTGGAAACGTTTTATACTGCCGCACAAAAAAGTGAAGCGGATATTATTTATCTGGGTGAAGCTGTTTGTAGTAAGCGCCGGGCAACAAAGCAAGGTGACTGGATGGCGCTGGCAAAAATGCTGGCTGGTAGCGGGAAGCAAGTAGTGTTATCCACACTCGCTCTCGTTCAGGCACCTTCAGAGCTGGGCGAATTGAAGCGCTATGTCGATAACGGCGAGTTTATGATTGAGGCCAATGATTTCGGTACAGTCAACCTTGCAGCGGAACACAAACTGCCTTTTGTCGCCGGGCATGCGCTCAACTGCTATAACGCTGTCACGCTGCGTATTTTACTTAATCAGGGGATGGTACGTTGGTGTATGCCAGTTGAACTTTCCCGTGACTGGCTGATTAAATTACTTGAGCAGTGCGATACGCTGGGTATTCGTAATCAGTTCGAAGTGGAAGTACTCAGCTATGGTCACCTGCCGCTGGCATATTCTGCTCGTTGTTTTACTGCCCGTTCAGAAAACCGGGCAAAGGATGAGTGTGAGACCTGCTGTATCAAATACCCGGTTGGCCGCAATATGCGCTCACAGGAAGACCAGCAAGTTTTCGTGCTCAATGGTATTCAGACCATGAGTGGTTATGTGTACAACCTTGGTAATGAATTAGCCGGTATGCAAGGTCTGGTAGATATTGTCCGGTTGTCGCCAATGGGATTGGGAACGCTGGATGTGCTCAAACACTTCCGCGCCAATGAGCAGGGTGAAAAACCCCTGGTACTGGAAAACCACCACGATTGTAACGGTTACTGGAAACGCCTGGCAGGTCTTAACCTCGAAGTCTGAAACAGCTCGCATTGTTAACGCGCATCATCAATCTTTAATGCAGTATTAAAATTACATGAACGGGCAGATGCTAAAACCATCTGCCCGGAGTCGTTCTTTTGTTCTCAACGATGCGATAAAAGCGAGTGCTTATGTCTGATTACGCCAGTGTACCGTTTTCTGTTCTTGACCTTGCCCCTGTACCTGAAGGCGCAGAAGCAGGTACAGCCTTCAGCCACTCTCTTGAGCTGGCAAAGCTTGCTGAGAAACTCGGCTACCACCGCTACTGGCTGGCAGAACACCACAACATGTCTGGTATAGCCAGTGCAGCAACCTCCGTGCTTATTGGCTACCTTGCGGCCAATACCACCACCCTTCATTTGGGGTCTGGCGGTATTATGCTACCGAACCATTCTCCACTGGTTATTGCAGAGCAATTTGGTACGCTGGAAACGCTCTTCCCGGGGCGTATCGACCTGGGGTTAGGCCGTGCGCCAGGGAGTGATCACCGAACAATGGCAGCATTACGTCGCCATATGAATAGCGAACTGGACAGCTTCCCGGAAGATGTCTGTGAATTAATAAACTGGTTCGATGCCAGTGAAAATGCTTCTGCCGTACACCCTGTACCCGGCTATGGGCTGCGTATCCCGGTATGGCTTTTAGGCTCCAGCCTTTATAGCGCTCAGTTGGCGGCAAAACTCGGGTTGCCTTTTGCTTTCGCATCGCATTTTGCCCCCGATATGCTGTTCCAGGCCCTGCAGCTTTACCGCAGCAACTTCGTACCTTCCAGGCGTCTTGAAAAACCCCGGGCCATGGTGTGCATTAATATTATTGCTGCCGACAGCAACCGCGACGCTGAGTTTTTGTTTACTTCAATGCAGCAGGCATTTGTAAAATTACGCCGTGGCGAAACAGGCAAATTACCTCAGCCAATCCAGAATATCGCTAATTTCTGGAGCCCGGCGGAGCAATATGGTGTTCAACAGGCACTGAGTATGTCTCTGGTTGGCGATAAAACCAAAGTGCGCCATGGCCTGTTAAGTTTATTGCGGGAAACCCAGGCCGATGAAATTATGGTTAACGGGCAAATCTTTGATAACCAGGCTCGCCTGCACTCCTTTGAACTGGCAATGGAAGTCAAAGCGAGTCTGTAATAGTGGACTTACGCAGGGGCAACCCTGCGTTTTTTCGGTTTACTGATAAGCAGGCAACACATTAAAACTGGACAGAATATGAACCGCCGCGTTCACGATGCCAAAGCAAAGCACCAGTATAATGAGCGGTTTTCCTCCCCACACCCGAAACGGCGCATCCGGGAAGCGCTTGCGTGATTTTCGTGCCAACAGAGCCGGAACGACTGCCGCCCAAACCGTTGCCGCCAGGCCAGCATAACCAATCGCATAGAGAAAACCGTTTGGCCAGCACAACGCCCCGGCAACCGGCGGCAGGAAGGTCAGCCCAGCTGTTTTCAGGCGGCCTGACGACGTGTCATCGAAGCTGAACAGATCAGCCAGATAATCGAACAACCCCAGAGTCACCCCCAGAAATGAACTTGCCACAGCAAAGTTGGAAAACGCCACCAACAGCAACCCCAGGTTTTTACTGTTCAGTACACTACCCAGAGCCTGAACCAGCACATCAATGTTGCCGCCTTTTGCAGCGATATCAATGAAGTTATGGCGCGGGATATTCCCCATCGTTCCCAGTAACCAGATAGCATACAGGCCCAGCGCGATAAGCGTTCCCCCCACCAGGCAACGCACGATAGCCGCAGGATTTTTCCCATAGTACTTCACAAGGCTTGGGACATTTCCGTGATAACCAAATGAAGCAAGGCAGAATGGCAGGGTCATCAACAAATACGGCGCATAATGTGGGTTGCTGTCTGCGGTGTTAAGCAATATCGCTGGCTGGACATGCCCAAGCAGTGTGCCAAAAGTGAGAAAGAACGTAATCACTTTTGCCCCCAACACAATGGCGGTTACCCGGTTCACCGCTTTTGTGCTCAGCCAGACAATAAAAGCAATCAACAGTGCAAAACCGGTTCCGGCAAAACGTGCTGAGATATTCAGGGATAAAGAAGAAAAAGTATGCTGCAGAATAGAACCACTTGCAGAAATATATGCATAAGTAAGGATATACAGAACAAACGCGATGGACAGGCCATTGAGCAAATTCCACTTTTTACCCAGTAAGTCCCGTGTCAGGGTATCAAAACTCGCTCCCGGGCGATAATTGAGATTTGCTTCAAGAATCATCAGCCCTGAATGCAGCATGCAAAACCAGGTGAAAGCCAGCCCCGCCAGAGACCAAAAAAACCAGGCACCAGACATCACAACGGGCAGAGAAAACATACCAGCACCAATGATGGTACCCGCGATAAGCATCACGCCGCCCCAAACAGACACAGAGGCTGAAGATGATGTTGTGAGTGTTGCCATACAAGCTCCATTGGGCCCATTTTTAGGCCAGTAATTATATGGAACATTGTACCAGTACATGAGTACACGCTGAAATAACCTTGCCTGAATTGGCCAAAGCATAGTGAAATGCAAAATGTAAAATGTAAAGAAAAGTTTACGGTCGGTTATTTCGCTAAAGTGAGTATAAAGCAGGAAAAATAGCAAAAAAAAGCCCTGCTTACGCAGGGCCTCAGTCTGATGACAAACCTCATGTCCGCATAGAACGAGAGGATGTCACCAATAAAAAACCAGGAAAATCAATTTATTGATTTTCGGCTACTAAATAAAAAGAAGGGAAAACCACACTTTTTCCTTCTTTTTCATCAATTTGAAGCCCTGCTTACGCAGGGCCTGAATATCAGTAGCTACGCTGAATTATGCTTCGCTGAAGCGGCGTCGACCTGTTGAGTCATCACGCTCACGACGCGGTGCGCGACTGTCACGGTTATCACGACGTTCACCGTTAAATGGACGACCACCTTCACGGCGCTCACCACCACCGAAGCGACGGCCTTCACCACGGCCACCTTCGCGGCGTTCGCCACCAAAGCTACGACCACCACCACCACCACGGCGTTCACCACGCGGCTGTGGCTGTGCATCACCTAATAGCTGCATATTCATCGGTTTGTTGAGAATACGCGTACGGGTAAAGTGCTGTAATACGTCACCCGGCATGCCTTTTGGCAGTTCAATGGTGGAATGTGAACCAAACAGTTTAATGTTACCGATGTAACGGCTGCTGATATCGCCTTCATTTGCAATTGCGCCAACGATATGACGAACTTCAACACCATCGTCACGGCCTACTTCGATACGGTAAAGTTCCATTTCACCAGCATCACGGCGTTCACGACGCGGACGATCACCACGTTCACTACGCTCGCCACGGCGATCACCACGATCGTCACGGTCACGGAATTCACGACGCGGACGGCGCTCAATAACCGGATCCGGCGGCAGAATCAGCGGACGCTCACCCTGAGCCATTTTCAGCAATGCTGCGGCCAGCGTTTCCATATCAGCTTCTTCACCCGGCTGCAGTTTGCTTAACAGCGCACGGTACAGATCGAGATCACTGCTTTCCAGTTGCTGCTGAACACTGGCAGAGAATTTAGCCAGGCGGCGCTCTCCCAGTAACTCAGCATTCGGCAGTTCCACTTCCGGGATGGTCAGCTTCATAGTGCGTTCAATGTTACGCAGCAGGCGACGTTCACGGTTATCAACAAACAGCAAAGCACGGCCAGCGCGACCAGCACGGCCAGTACGGCCAATACGGTGAACGTAAGACTCAGCATCCATCGGGATGTCGTAGTTAACGACCAGGCTGATACGTTCAACATCCAGACCGCGTGCAGCAACGTCTGTTGCAATCAGAATGTCCAGGCGGCCATCTTTCAGGCGCTCCAGCGTTTGTTCACGCAGAGCCTGGTTCATATCACCGTTCAGTGCAGCACTGTTGTAACCATTGCGTTCCAGGGCTTCGGCCACTTCAAGAGTCGCATTCTTGGTACGCACGAAAATAATCGCCGCATCAAAGTCTTCAGCCTCCAGGAAACGAACCAGCGCTTCGTTTTTACGCATGCCATAGACAGTCCAGTAACTCTGGCTGATATCAGGACGCGTAGTAATACTGGTCTGGATCCGCACTTCCTGCGGGTCTTGCATGAAACGACGTGTAATACGGCGAATCGCTTCTGGCATAGTTGCAGAAAACAGTGCGGTCTGATGACCTGCAGGAATTTCTGCCATGATGGTTTCAACGTCTTCGATGAAGCCCATGCGCAGCATTTCATCTGCTTCATCCAGAACCAGACCTTTCAGTTGGGAAAGATCAAGAGTGCCGCGTTTCAGGTGGTCTAACAGACGACCAGGTGTACCCACAACGATTTGTGGCCCCTGGCGCAAAGCGCGCAGCTGAACGTCATAACGCTGGCCACCATAAAGGGCCAGGACATTCACGCCACGCATATGTTTAGAAAAATCATTGCACGCTTCTGCAACCTGAACGGCCAGCTCACGCGTTGGAGCCAGAACCAGGATTTGCGGTGCGCGCAACTCAGGATCAATATTGTTCAGTAACGGCAGCGAAAACGCTGCGGTTTTGCCACTCCCGGTTTGGGCCATCCCCAGAACATCACGCCCTTCCAGTAAGTGCGGGATGCAGGCAGCCTGAATCGGCGAAGGTTTTTCATAACCCAGGTCGCTCAGTGCTTCAAGGATTGGGGCTTTCAGGCCCAGTTCGGAAAAGGTGGTTTCAATATCAGCCATGTAGTACAAGTGCCTCAGTGTCAATGGCGGCCAGTCTACATAACTCATCGTGAAAACGATCTGCAATTTTCATTGAAAAGTGTGAACCGGCTCAAATTTGTTGAATTGACGAACAAAACAGCCCTCACCCCTGAAGGTGAAGACTCGATAAAAAGGGCTGAAAAAATTCGTCAGCTATTGCTGGTCCGATTCTGCCAGGTCATCTTGCTCCTGGCCCAAGAGCGATAATTCCAACAATGCATAGCGATGCTCGACAAAGTTATGAACGTTGTTAGCAAGCGCTAATTTGAACAATGCCTCAGCACTGTCCTTATCCCCCAGACTTAGGTAATGCTTACCTAAATAGAAGTTGGTTTCACTGAGATGCTCAGCGAGCGAGGTGTTATCCGTTGCATCTGCCTTGAGTCTGTCCATCAGTGTGCTTTCACTGATGTCACCAAGGTAGAATTCGACAATATTCCATCCCCATTGTTCCTTGTCCGATTCGTTGAAGCGTTGTCTTAACGCGTCTTTTGCCTGTTGTTTGTTTAACTTGCTTTCGTCAAGGTAAAGCCACAGGCTACGGAAAGGATCGTTAGGATCGTCATGATAAAACGCCAGCAGATCATCTTGCGCTAACCGGTACCTACCGCCGTAATACAGCGCGATACCACGGTTTAAATACGCATAGTTGTAAGTTGGATCAAGCTCAAGTACAGAATCAAACGCTTCATAAGCGGCATCAAAATTGCCCGCCTGCGTTAAATAAATCCCGAGATAATTAAAAGCCTCAGGCATATCTGGTCGGATTGCCAGCGCTTGAGAAAAATCATTCCGCGCTAAAGCTCTCAGACCGAGACTATCATACAACACTCCGCGCTCATATAAAAGCTGTGCGCGTTCATCCTCGGTTAAAGCCCGACTGGCAAGAATTTGTTCCATCCGCGCCAGGATAACTTCCTGCTGTAGTGTTGGCTGTAAAGGAACAGCAAGCACTTCATCCTTACGCCAGGCAGAGTTGCTGCATCCCGCCAGCGTCAGGGCTGTCGCAACGAAACACCAGCGCAAAAAAGGCTTCATTTCCTACTCCCGAAGACAACAAATGGATGAACGTCCTGTTACCCGGTTGTATAACATGGCTTCCTGCCCTGAATGAAACAACTCTTCATGTCACCATGAAGAGTCAACTCCGCATTCCAGATACTGTTTTTGTTGCCCGCCAGTGCGGCACTGGCGGGCAACATGTTTACAGACGGTATCGGATATTAATATGCCATAGAGCGAGATTACTCTGCCTGAGTGTCAACCGCGGCATCCGGAGCAGATTTTTCTTCCTGCTCCTGCGCTTTTGGTTGCTCAACCGCTTCTTTCATGCTCAGACGCACACGGCCCTGGCGGTCAACTTCCAGTACTTTAACCGGAACTTCCTGGCCCATCTGCAGGTAGTCTGTCACTTTTTCTACACGCTTGTCGGCAATCTGAGAAATATGCACCAGACCTTCTTTACCGCCGCCAATCGCTACAAACGCACCGAAATCAACGATACGCGTAACTTTACCATTATAGATGCGACCAACCTCAATCTCAGCAGTAATTTCTTCGATGCGACGAATAGCATGTTTTGCTTTATCACCATCAGTTGCTGCGATTTTCACAGTACCGTCATCTTCAATTTCAATGGTTGTACCGGTTTCTTCAGTCAGAGCGCGGATTACAGAGCCACCTTTACCGATAATGTCTTTGATCTTATCAGGGTTGATCTTAATCGTATGGATACGCGGTGCAAATTCAGAAATGTCACCACGCGGAGCATTGATTGCCTGTTCCATCACACCCAGAATGTGCAGACGCGCACCTTTAGCCTGGTTCAGAGCAACCTGCATGATTTCACGGGTGATACCTTCGATTTTGATATCCATCTGCAAAGCAGTAATACCTTCACGAGAACCCGCTACTTTAAAGTCCATATCGCCAAGATGATCTTCATCGCCCAGGATATCAGAAAGGACAACGAAATTATCGCCTTCTTTCACCAGACCCATTGCGATACCCGCAACAGCAGCTTTCACCGGCACACCTGCATCCATCAGTGCTAAAGACGCACCGCAGACAGAAGCCATGGAAGAAGAACCATTGGACTCAGTGATTTCAGAAACAACACGCACAGTGTATGGGAAACGGTCTGCAGCAGGCATAACAGCTGCCACACCACGTTTAGCCAAACGACCATGACCAATTTCACGGCGTTTTGGCGAACCTACCATCCCGGTTTCACCCACAGAGTATGGAGGGAAGTTATAGTGGAACAGGAAACGATCAGTGCGCTCACCCATCAATTCATCGATGTTTTGCGCATCACGTTCAGTCCCTAAAGTTGCAGTAACCAGCGCCTGAGTTTCACCACGGGTAAACAGTGCTGAACCGTGAGTACGCGGCAGAACGCCTGTGCGCACATCCAGGCCACGAATCATGTCTTTTTCACGGCCATCAATGCGCGGTTCCCCAGCCAGTACGCGGCTACGGACAATGGTTTTTTCCAGCGCATGCAGAATTTCACCCAGTTCATTTTCGTCCAGGGCTTCATCTTCTGCCAACAAAGCAGCAATGACTTCAGATTTAATGACATCAACCTGAGCATAACGCTCCTGCTTGTCAGTAATGCGGTATGCATCGCTCAGACGCGCTTCAGCAAGAGCAGCAACGCGCGCATTCAATGCTTCGTTAACGGCTTCTGGCTGCCAGTCCCAACGCGGTTTACCCGCTTCAGCAACCAGCGCTTTGATATTTTCGATAACAATCTGTTGCTGGTCGTGACCAAAGACTACCGCACCCAGCATCTGGTCTTCACTCAGCAGTTCAGCTTCAGATTCAACCATCAGCACAGCGTTATCAGTACCTGCAACCACTAAATCCAGTTTACTGCTTTTCAGTTCATCGGCAGTTGGGTTCAGAACATACTGGTCATTAATATAACCAACACGCGCCGCACCAATTGGGCCATTGAATGGAATACCAGACAGAGACAAAGCAGCAGAAGCACCAATCATAGCAACGATATCAGGGTGAACCTGCGGGTTAACAGAAACAACCGTCGCAATAACCTGAACTTCGTTAACAAAACCTTCCGGGAACAGCGGACGAACCGGGCGGTCAATCAGACGCGCAATCAGCGTTTCGCCTTCACTTGGACGACCTTCACGACGGAAAAAACCGCCTGGAATACGGCCAGCCGCGTAAGTACGTTCCTGGTAGTTTACTGTAAGAGGGAAGAAATCCTGGCCGGGTTTCGCTTTTTTAGCACCAACAACGGTGACGAAAACGGCGGTGTCATCCATGCTGACCATCACGGCCGCAGTTGCCTGGCGAGCCATCATGCCAGTTTCGATGGTGACGGTATGTTGACCATACTGGAATTGACGAATGATCGGATTAAGCAAAATAGTATCCTTTCTTTAGACGAGTGACAGCACAACAAAGTGCTGTTGTGATTACCAGCCTTTATGCTCCCTCGCGACTAATGAAAACACAGAAAAATTATATGTGCTTTCATTAGCCGCGCGAACCTCAGCAATAAAGACTATTAAAAGCAACAATACATTACTTTCTGGTGAATTGCTGCTTTTGAGTTGAAAAAAGGGGCCTCTGGAGGCCCCTTTTTCAGAAACTCGCAAATATTAGCGACGCAGACCCAGACGTTCGATCAGGGAAGAATAGCGTGCAACATCTTTACGTTTCAGGTAGTCAAGCAGCTTACGACGCTGAGAAACCATGCGCAACAGACCACGACGGCTGTGGTGATCTTTTTTGTGCTCTGCAAAGTGACCTTGCAGGTGGTTGATCTGTGCAGTCAGCAGGGCAACCTGAACTTCAGTTGAACCGCTGTCGTTAGCACCACGACCAAACTCAGAAACGATTTTAGCTTTAGCTTCAACACTTAGAGACATTTTGAACTCCAGTAATTAAATAAGAAAAAAGGGTGCCGATCTCTAATTCAGCAGCCCCAGAGCCGCGCTATTCTACCTGCGCGGACAGGTTATCGCAAGGTGAGACTATACCGGATAATGAACAACCAAACGACGCGGCGCAACACGGCCTTCGTCATCAATTTCACCCATACCGATAAATTCACCAGTCTCGCCTTCGGTAACGCGAACCAGACCGTCAGAAGGTACCCCAGCAACCCTGACCGGCTGCCCTTGTTTGAAATACGCCGCAACAGCGGGCTGCAGATTCACTTGGGGGAAGTCGGCTGCCGGGCTGTCCATTGGCATCAGCAGAGGGTCCAGTACCGCCTCAATACCCGAGCCTTCTTCCTGGGCTTTCGCGACCAGTGTATTCAGGTGCTCAAGGGTCACCATGCGCTCGACCGGGTATTTACTGACAGCTAAACGCCGCAAAAAGGCAACATGCGCACCACAACCCAGTTTTTCGCCAAGATCATCAATGATTGTGCGAATGTAAGTTCCTTTAGAGCAGTGTACTTCCAGCTCCAGTTCATTACCTTCGTGGCGGATAAACAGCAATTCATACACAGTAATAGCACGCGCCTCCCGGGGAACTTCGATACCCTGGCGAGCATATTCATACAAAGGCCGCCCCTGGTACTTGAGTGCAGAGAACATGGATGGCACTTGTTCTGTTTCACCGCGAAAGCTTTCCAGCGCCTGAAGAAGATCAGATTCACTGAAGGTGGCCGGGCGCTCCTGAACCACAGTTCCGTCTGCATCAGAAGTATCGGTACGCTGCCCAAGCCGGGCAATTACACGGTAACGCTTGTCTGAATCTAACAGATAACGGGAAAACTTGGTTGCTTCACCAAGACAAACAGGCAGCATGCCCGTAGCCAGTGGATCCAGCGCCCCTGTGTGACCTGCCCGATTAGCATTAAAGAGGCGTTTTACTTTTTGCAGCGCATCATTTGATGACAGTCCATGCGGTTTATCCAGCAATAAAACACCATGGACATCACGCCCACGCCGACGAGGACGACTCATCAATCCTCCTTGTTGCTGTCATCCGTTTCCGAATGGGAACGGCGCGCTTCATCCTGTTTAACCACACTGCTGACCAGGTTAGACATACGCATCCCTTCAACCAGAGAGTTGTCGTAGATGAATGTCAGCTCCGGAACAATGCGCAAACGCATTGCCTTACCCAGCAACATGCGAATATAACCAGATGCATCCTGCAGCGCTTTCACGCCAGCTTTTACTGCTGCTTCATCCTGATCATTCAGGAAGGTGACATAAACTTTTGCATAAGCTAAATCACGGGATACTTCAACGCCTGAGACTGTTGTCATCAGACCTACACGCGGATCTTTAATTTCGCGCTGCAGAATGATTGCGATTTCTTTCTGCATTTCCTGCGATACGCGCTGCGGGCGACCAAACTCTTTCGCCATAATAGTTTCTCCAGACAAATCAGGGGGGCACCAGGCCCCCCTTAATAATCTTACCGAGCCCAGAAAGGGATTAGGAAATGGTACGTTGAACTTCGATTATTTCGAAGACTTCAATCATGTCGCCGGTGCGAACATCATTGTAGTTCTTAACGCCGATACCACATTCCATACCATTACGGACTTCGTTAACGTCATCTTTAAAGCGACGCAGAGACTCCAGCTCGCCTTCATAGATAACCACGTTATCACGCAGAACACGAATTGGGTTGTGGCGTTTAACCACACCTTCCGTAACCATACAACCCGCAATCGCGCCAAACTTCGGTGATTTGAACACATCACGAACTTCAGCCAGGCCGATAATTTGCTGTTTGTATTCCGGAGCCAGCATACCGCTCATAGCCTGTTTAACTTCGTCAATCAGGTTATAGATAACGGAGTAGTAGCGCAGGTCGATGCTTTCAGCTTCAATAACACGGCGGGCAGAGGCATCAGCACGGACGTTAAAGCCTACAACAATCGCGTTGGATGCAGCAGCCAGCGTCGCATCGGTCTCAGTAATCCCACCAACACCAGAGCCCACAATTTTCACTTTCACTTCATCTGTGGACAGCTTGACCAGAGAATCGGTAATTGCTTCAACAGAGCCCTGAACGTCGGCTTTCAGTACGATATTAACCTCAGAAACCTCACCTTCAGTCATGTTAGCAAACATGTTTTCCAGTTTAGATTTCTGCTGACGAGCCAGTTTAACTTCACGGAATTTGCCCTGACGATACAGCGCCACTTCACGCGCTTTTTTCTCATCACGGACAACTGTAGCTTCATCACCCGCTGCAGGCACACCAGACAAGCCCAGGATTTCTACTGGAATTGACGGACCCGCCTCTTCAACATCTTTGCCCAGTTCGTTACGCATTGCACGAACACGGCCATACTCGAAACCGCACAGGACAATATCGCCACGATGCAACGTACCTTCACGAACCAGCACAGTTGCTACCGGGCCACGTCCTTTATCCAGGAAGGATTCGATAACCACACCGCTCGCCATACCATTACGTACAGCTTTCAGTTCCAGTACTTCAGATTGCAGCAAGATAGCATCCAGTAGCTCATCAACACCGGTGCCTGCTTTTGCAGAAACATGAACGAACTGGCATTCACCACCCCATTCTTCTGGAATGATGCCGTACTGAGCCAGTTCGTTCTTAACGCGATCCGGATCTGCTTCTGGTTTATCAATCTTGTTCACAGCAACAACTACAGGGACTTTCGCCGCTTTAGCGTGCTGGATAGCTTCAATAGTTTGCGGCATCACGCCATCGTCTGCTGCAACAACCAGCACCACAATATCTGTTGCCTGAGCACCACGAGCACGCATTGCGGTAAACGCTGCGTGGCCTGGGGTGTCCAGGAAAGTAATCATGCCGTTGTCGGTCTGAACGTGATAAGCACCGATATGCTGAGTAATACCGCCGGCCTCACCAGAGGCAACCTTCGTTGAACGAATGTAGTCCAGCAGAGACGTTTTACCGTGGTCAACGTGACCCATGATAGTCACAACAGGTGCACGCGGTTCTGCCTGAGCACCAGTATCACGGTCACTCATTACTGCTTCTTCCAGCTCGTTTTCACGGCGCAGGATAACTTTGTGCCCCATTTCCTCAGCAACAAGCTGCGCGGTTTCCTGGTCAATCACCTGGTTGATGGTTGCCATTGCACCCATTTTCATCATTGCTTTGATGACCTGAGAGCCTTTCACCGCCATTTTGTTAGCCAGTTCCGCAACAGTGATGGTTTCACCAATCATGACATCACGGTTAACTGCCTGAACAGGTTTCTGGAAACCTTGTTGCAGAGCGCTGCCTTTACGCTGACGCCCGCCTTTACCACCACGAATGGCGGCGCGCGCTTCTTCACGGTCAGCTTTGGATTCGGCGTGTTTGTTACCTTTCTTAGGACGTGAAGCTTTAGCGTTGCGACCACGGCCACGGCCACCTTCAACTTCACGGTCATTATCATCTTCAGCCTGACGAGCATGCTGAGACGTTGTAACGTGATAGTCGCTGCTTTCCGTTTCTTCGTCAGTATTACGCCAACTGTCGGCATTCTCTTCCGCCATGCGACGGGCTTCGTCTGCAACGCGGCGAGCCTCTTCCTCAATTTTGCGGCGGGCTTCTTCTTCAGCCTTACGTTTCAGCTCTGCTGCTTCTGCTTCACGACGGGCTTTCTCAGCCTGTACGGCTTTCTGTTGTTCGGATTGTTGATTGCTCACTTTGCTATTTTCCGCAGCTTCACGTTTCGCTTGTTCCGCGGCCTCACGCTTCGCATGTTCATCGGCATCGCGTTTGGCTTTCTCTTCCGCTTCGCGTTTGGCCTTTTCCTCAGCCACACGTTTAGCAGATTCCTCTGCTTCACGACTGGCCAGCTCTTCCGCCTCACGCTGCGCTTGCTCTTCCGCGGCAAGACGCTCAGCTTCTTGCGGATCACGTTTTACAAAGGTGCGCTTTTTGCGGACTTCCACTTGTACCGATTTACTTTTACCACCGGTACCCTGAATACTCAAAGTGCTGCGCGTTTTGCGCTGCAATGTTAACTTGTCTGGCCCTGAACCATGCTCACGGTTCAAAAATGCCAGCAAAGCTTGTTTTTCTTGCGCTGTCACCGAATCTTCAGACGATTTGCGGATCCCGGCATCAGCAAATTGCTGTATCAGGCGATCCACTGGAGTCTGAATCTCCGCGGCCAGCGATTTAATAGTCACATCTGTCATGCTGTTCCTTCCTGCTACAGTTTATTACGCTTCGTCGCCGAACCAGCAAATATTTCGGGCGGCCATAATCAGCGCCCCGGCTTTCTCATCGGTTAAGCCTTCAATATCTGACAGGTCATCAATGCCCTGTTCGGCGAGATCTTCCAGCGTACTAATACCACGCGTAGCCAGTTTAAAGGCCAGCGCACGATCCATACCTTCAAGGTTAAGCAGATCGTCGGTAGGTTTCTTATCACCGAGGCTTTCTTCCTGCGCCAACGCCAGCGTGGTCAGCGCGTTTTTCGCGCGGTCACGTAATGCTTCTACAGTAGCTTCATCAAGCCCATCGATTTCAAGCAACTCTTTCATCGGGACATACGCGAGCTCTTCCAGTGAGGAGAAGCCTTCTTCTACCAGAACAGTCGCGAAATCTTCATCGATATCGAGATACTTGGTGAACGTATCAATGGCGGCGTGTGCTTCAGCCTGGTGCTTAGCCTGTAAGTCTTCTACCGTCATGACATTCAGTTCCCAGCCACTCAGTTGAGAAGCAAGACGAACGTTTTGACCGTTACGACCAATAGCCTGCGCCAGGTTACCCGCTTCTACCGCAATATCCATTGTGTGTTTATCTTCATCAACCACAATGGAAGCGACATCAGCAGGCGCCATTGCATTGATAACGAACTGAGCAGGATTATCATCCCACAGCACGATATCAATACGCTCGCCGCCAAGTTCAGTTGATACTGCCTGTACGCGTGCCCCTCGCATCCCAACACATGCGCCAACAGGGTCGATGCGTTTATCATTGGTTTTCACCGCAATTTTTGCGCGAGAACCCGGGTCACGAGCCGCAGCTTTAATTTCGATGACTTCTTCGCCGATTTCCGGAACTTCAATGCGGAACAACTCAATCAGCATTTCCGGCTTAGCACGAGTCACAAATAACTGCGCACCACGTGATTCAGGACGCACGGAATACAGCACCCCACGCACACGGTCACCCGGGCGAAAGTTTTCACGCGGCAACATATCTTCACGAAGAATGACGGCTTCTGCGTTATTACCCAGATCCAGCGTGATATTTTCGCGATTCACTTTCTTCACCATACCGGTGATGATTTCGCCTTCATGTTCACGGAACTGATCAACCACCATTGCACGCTCTGCTTCGCGCACTTTCTGCACGATAACCTGTTTGGCAGTTTGCGTGGTGATGCGGTCAAAAGTCACTGACTCGATCTGGTCTTCTACATAGTCACCCAGATTCAGCGCAGGATCTTCGAACTGCGCGGCTTCCAGCGTGATTTCACGCGTAGGCTGGGTAACTTCCTCAACGATCAGCCAGCGGCGGAAAGTGTCAAAATCGCCACTTTTCCGGTCAATGCTGACGCGGACGTCGATTTCTTGCTCATATTTTTTCTTGGTCGCTGTTGCAAGGGCTGTTTCCAGCGCTTCAAAAATTTTTTCGCGCGGAACCGCTTTTTCATTAGAAACAGCTTCAACAACAGCCAAAATTTCTTTGTTCATCCTGGGTTCGCCTCAAGCCAGACTATTAAAAGTGGGGGACCAGGTTCGCTTTCTGAATATTACTCAGTGCGAACACTTCATCGTTGCCATCGACCGTAACGGTAACCATCTCACCATCAACCTGTTTGATGATGCCCTGCCATTTACGACGGTTCTGCACTGCCATACGCAACACCAATGTGACTTCCTCACCGAGAAAACGCGTGTAATGCGCGGCAGTAAACATCGGACGGTCAAGGCCAGGAGAGGAGACTTCGAGGTTATAAGCAACAGTGATTGGATCTTCTACATCCATTACTGCACTTACCTGATGACTAACATCAGCACAATCATCAACAGTGATACCATTCGGACTATCAATGTAGATGCGCAACGTAGACGTACGACCGCGAACAAACTCAATACCAACCAGTTCGTAGCCCAGAGCCTCTACTGGTGCAGTAATCATCTCTGTTAACTTTTGCTCTAATGTGGACAAGCCCACCCCCAAGACATAAAAAAAGGGCGCTAAGCCCAGTTATTCTCTCGTCAGATAACAAAAAACCCCGATAAATCGGGGCTTTATATAACTGAACCCTACAAGCCGCGACTGCGACCTGGAACTATTTCCATGAGAATTTTTTTCAAAATTCCATTGTGAAAAGAACTGTCGCTCTTCACAGTATATTTGAAAAACAACTCTCAGGGAAATTGGTTGCGGGGGCCGGATTTGAACCGACGACCTTCGGGTTATGAGCCCGACGAGCTACCAGGCTGCTCCACCCCGCGTCCGAAAACGTGGCAAATACTACGCCTTTAACACAAAAAAAGCAAACTTCGCTGGGATTTGGTACCGAGGACGGGACTTGAACCCGTAAGCCCAATCGGGCACTACCACCTCAAGGTAGCGTGTCTACCAATTCCACCACCTCGGCACTTATTTCGCACAAAAAGTACGATGATACGACAACTTAGTGCGGGATATCGCTGCTCGGCTGCGCTGGCGCTGCCGGTTGAGTAGTCTTCTCAGTTTGAGCGGGCTGACTCAGATTGTCCCAGCTGCTTCCCTTGGTGGTTTTGTTGCTGTTGATATTACCCAGCGCAAGGCTGATAATAAAAAACAGTGTCGCCAGCACGGCAGTCATGCGGGTCATAAAGTTACCAGAACCGCTTGAACCAAACAGAGTTGCAGAAGCGCCTGCGCCAAAGGAGGCACCCATATCAGCACCTTTACCTTGCTGCAGCATAATCAAGCCAACAAGGCCGATGGCTACAATAAGGAAAACGACTAAAAGAGCTTCGTACATAATTAACCTGTTCCTTGCGGATTTCCGCATGCCAATGCTTCTAACCAAAAAGACGTGGGTATTTGTCATTCCCCACTGAAGCGGGTGTGAATACTAACCAAAGCGCATGCACTGTGCAAGACCATTTTCTTCGCAATGATTCAATTGCAGAAAAAAGCGGCAACACGCGCAGATTTCAGCCGGTGAGGCGAGAATCGCCCCTACCGGCAGTGTCGTATTTTCAGACCGCTTTCACTGCATCGGCTATTTGGTTAGCCAGTTGAGTCACCTGCGCTTCATCTTCGCCTTCCACCATCACACGAATTAGCGGTTCTGTACCTGATTTACGCAACAGGACTCGCCCGCGTTTACCCAAAGTGCGCTCGACTTCCGCTGTGACTTGTTTCACGCTATCGTGCTCCAGTGGGTCACCACTCCCCGCGGTATAACGGACATTAACCAGAATCTGCGGGAAGAGTGACATACCACTGCACAAATCATGCAGGTTCATATGATTGCGCACGACAGCAGCCAGAACCTGAAGACCGGCAAGAATACCGTCTCCTGTGGTACTTTTATCCAACAGAATGACGTGGCCAGAGTTCTCCGCGCCAATACGCCAACCTTTTTCCTGCATTTTCTCCAGCACATAGCGGTCACCGACCTTTGCCCGTGCAAATGGTATACCCAGCTGTTTCAGTGCCAGTTCCAGCCCCATATTGCTCATCAGCGTGCCGACCACCCCTCCCTGGAGTTTGCCCTGGCGCAAGCCTTCACGGGCAATAATGTAGAGGATTTGGTCACCATCAACACGGTTTCCGAGATGGTCGACCATGATCACGCGGTCGCCATCGCCATCAAAAGCCAGCCCAAGATCTGCGTTTTCCGCAATCACTCTGGACTGAAGCGCTGCAACATCTGTCGCACCGCATTTTTCATTGATATTCAGCCCATTGGGTTCACAACCCATGGTAATTACGTTGGCCCCCAACTCACGAAAAACATTTGGCGCAATGTGGTATGTTGCACCATTAGCACAATCGACAACCATTTTAAGGCCGTTCAAATTCAGTTCGTTTGGGAAGGTACCTTTGCAGAACTCAATATAACGGCCGGCAGCATCAACAATACGGCTGGCTTTACCCAGCATGGCCGATTCCGCGCAAGTAATCTCTTTTTCCAGTTCGGCTTCAATAGCTTCTTCTACCTCATCTGGCAACTTGGTACCTTCTGTAGAGAAAAACTTGATACCGTTGTCATAATACGGGTTATGGGATGCCGAAATGACAATGCCAGCTTCAGCCCGAAAAGTACGGGTTAAATATGCCACTGCCGGTGTCGGCATGGGACCGGTAAACGAGGCAGACAAACCGGCAGCTGCCAGCCCGGCTTCCAGTGCGGATTCCAGCATATAGCCCGATATGCGGGTATCTTTGCCAATAATCACTTTTCGTGAACCGTGGCGTGCCAGCACTTTACCCGCAGCCCAGCCCAGTTTCAGAACAAAGTCAGGTGTAATAGGGGCTTGACCAACACAGCCGCGAATCCCATCGGTACCAAAATATTTACGGTTACTCATAGCGTCTATTTTCCTTCGCTGACAACGTCGCTTCCACAACCCGCATCGCCTCAACAGTTTCTTTTACATCGTGAACACGAATAATATGTGCCCCTTGCATAGCGGCGATAACCGCACATGCAAGGCTACCGCTCAGGCGCTGATCCGGCCCCACATTCAGGAGTTGCCCAACCATCGATTTACGGGACATCCCCACCAACAGTGGCAAACCGAAATGATGCAGTTCAGATAAACGCGCCAGCAACTGATAATTGTGCCCCAGATTTTTACCGAAACCGAAGCCGGGGTCGAGTAACAATTTGTCTTTCGCGATGCCTGAAGCTTCACAGCGTGCAATTTGTTCCATCAGGAAATGCTCTACATCCTGAAAGACATCATCATAATGCGGAGCATCCTGCATAGTGCGAGGTTCACCCTGCATGTGCATCAGACAAACTGGCAGCCCAGTTTCTGCCGCCGCTTCTATTGCTCCAGGCATTTTAAGTGAGCGGATATCGTTAATCAGATGTGCACCTGCTCGTGCGGACTCCCGAATAACTTCAGGCCGAGAAGTATCCACCGACACCCACACTTCAAAACGCTGTGCCAGCGCCTCAACAACCGGAATAACACGGGCAAGTTCTTCTTCCACACTCACTAAAGCGGCACCAGGCCGGGTAGACTCGCCCCCCACATCAACAATGGTCGCCCCGGCGTTAATCATCAGGTTGGCATGTTTTACGGCTTCATTCAGGGTGTTGTGCTGACCGCCATCAGAAAAGGAATCTGGCGTGACATTTAAAATCCCCATGACATGAGGATGCGAGAGATCAAGTGAAGTCCCCTGAGCAAAGAGTTTCATGTGATTACCTTCAGAAAACGCGTTACGGATGAGAAAAACCCCGGACAAGCCGGGGTTTACAGATTACAGCAAAATGGGATTATTTATCACCAGCCTGCTCTGACATGGGATTTCCGGGTTTATTGATATCCGGGTCGTCCACTGGTTTTGGCGCTGTTGGCGTACCAGAGGAATTGTCAGTGTTGTTGCTGGCATTAGGGTCTTCCCAGCCAGCTGGTGGGCGCACATCACGCCGGGCCATCAAATCATCAATCTGCGGTAAATCAATAGTTTCATATTTCATTAACGCATCTTTCATAGCATGGAGGATGTCCATGTTATCGTTAAGGATTTGACGGGCACGGTTGTAATTACGCTCAATCAGTGACTTCACTTCCTGGTCGATAATACGAGCTGTTTCGTCTGACATGTGTTTCGCTTTAGCCACACTGCGGCCAAGGAACACCTCGCCATCTTCTTCCGCATACAGCAATGGCCCCAGTTTCTCTGAGAAGCCCCACTGAGTGACCATGTTACGAGCAAGGTTGGTCGCGACTTTAATATCGTTGGACGCACCAGTTGACACATGCTCAACACCGTAAATTATCTCTTCTGCCAGACGTCCACCGTAGAGTGTCGAGATCTGGCTTTCCAGTTTCTGACGGCTGGCACTGATTGCATCGCCTTCAGGCAGGAAGAAAGTCACACCTAATGCCCGACCACGAGGAATAATCGTTACTTTATGTACCGGGTCGTGTTCCGGCACCAGACGCCCAATAATAGCGTGGCCCGCTTCATGATATGCGGTTGATTCTTTCTGAGCTTCAGTCATCACCATTGAGCGTCGTTCAGCGCCCATCATGATTTTGTCTTTCGCTTTTTCAAATTCAACCATGGACACAACGCGTTTATTACCACGGGCGGCAAACAAAGCGGCTTCGTTCACAAGGTTAGCCAGGTCCGCACCGGAAAAACCCGGTGTACCACGGGCAATAATAGCCGCATCGATATCCGGAGCCAGCGGCACACGGCGCATATGCACTTTAAGGATTTGCTCACGACCACGTACATCAGGCAGCCCAACGACAACCTGGCGGTCAAAACGCCCAGGACGCAACAAAGCTGGGTCCAGAACATCCGGGCGGTTAGTCGCTGCAATGACGATAATACCTTCATTGCCTTCAAACCCATCCATTTCGACCAGCATCTGGTTCAGTGTCTGTTCACGTTCATCATGACCGCCACCCAAACCAGCACCACGCTGACGCCCCACCGCATCGATCTCATCGATAAAGATAATGCAAGGAGCTGCTTTTTTAGCCTGTTCGAACATGTCACGGACACGGGATGCACCCACACCCACAAACATTTCAACAAAGTCAGAACCTGAAATGGTGAAAAACGGTACTTTTGCTTCACCGGCAATAGCCTTGGCAAGCAATGTCTTACCAGTACCTGGAGGGCCAACCATCAGCACACCTTTCGGGATCTTACCGCCTAATTTCTGGAAGCGGCTTGGCTCACGAAGATATTCCACCAGTTCACCAACTTCTTCTTTCGCTTCGTCACAACCCGCGACATCGGCAAAAGTAGTTTTAATCTGATCTTCCGTCAGCATTCGCGCCTTACTCTTGCCGAACGACATGGCACCTTTGCCACCTCCGCCCTGCATTTGGCGCATAAAAAATATCCAGACACCAATAAGCAAAAGCATTGGGAACCATGAAATAAAGATCGTTGCCAGCAGGCTTTGTTCTTCTGGTGGTTCACCAACAACCTTGACGTTCTTGGTAAGCAGGTTATCAAGAAGTTTGGGATCGTTTACGGGGATATAAGTCGTGTATCGGTTACTATCTTTCTTGGTAACGGTAATCTCACGTCCGTTGATACGCGCTTCACGAATCTGATCCTGATTGACCTCAGACAGGAAGGTAGAGTAATCCACCCTGCGGCCATTAGACTCGCTGGGCCCAAAGCTCTGGAATACTGACATCAGCACAACGGCAATGACCAGCCAGAGTATTAGGTTTTTCGCCATGTCACTCAAGGGATTAACCTCATATTACAACTGTGTTAACAAACAGCGTCAGGGTACTATAGTTTACGCCCGGTCGCTACAATGTACACTTCACGTGAGCGAGCACGCGAAGCGTCCGGCTTACGAACTTTAACACTCGTAAACAGGGAGCGAATTTCCCGCAGGTACTCATCGAAACCTTCGCCCTGAAAAACCTTCACTACAAAACTACCACCTGGTGCCAGAATATCACGACACATTTCTAACGCCAGTTCCACCAAATACATAGCTCGGGGAATATCAACAGCAGGTGTTCCGCTCATATTGGGTGCCATATCGGACATGACAACCTGAACTTTTTTATCACCCACACGTTCAAGAAGCGCTTTCAGGACTAATTCATCACGAAAATCACCCTGAAGAAAGTCCACACCGACGATTGGATCCATAGGTAAAAGATCGCAGGCAATGATACGACCTTTCCCGCCGATTTGACTTACCACATATTGCGACCACCCACCAGGCGCCGCACCAAGGTCGACAACCGTCATACCCGGCTTAAAAAGTTTGTCACCTTGCTGTATTTCATCAAGTTTAAACCAGGCACGGGATCGTAACCCTTTTTTCTGTGCCTTCTGAACGTATTTATCGCTAAAGTGTTCCTGCAACCAGCGGCTAGAGCTGGCAGAACGCTTTTTACCTGTCATTTTATAATCCAGTCGGGTTCATCTTCCGCGAGCAATATCAAAAAGCGCACGGCGATTTGGCTATAATCAGGAGATGGCGGTAGAATGTCCCGTTTTCAATCCCAACGTAAGCAAAAAACGATGAATCTGAGTACAAAACAAAAACAGCACCTGAAAGGTCTCGCGCATCCGCTCAAGCCGGTAGTCCTGCTTGGCAATAACGGTCTGACCGAAGGGGTGCTGGCCGAGATTGAACAAGCGCTGGAGCACCACGAACTGATCAAGGTTAAAGTTGCCACAGAAGATCGTGAAACGAAAACTTTGATAGTGGAAGCCATCGTGCGGGAAACCGGAGCCTGTAATGTACAGGTCATCGGTAAAACGCTGGTGCTTTATCGCCCATCCCAGGAACGCAAAATTTCGCTGCCTCGTTAACAAAAAGTGCAATAATCATCTGCATTTTTATAACGCAGGCTGAGCAAAATGACACGCTCCTTTCATGGTTAAAAGGCCGCATTGCGGCCTTTTCCATTCTTTACAAAACCGTTATATCCAGCGTAGCAGAAATCAGAGGTATTCTACCTTGATGATTTCAAATTCAACTAACCCACCAGGGGTGTTAATTCCTACGATATCATCGGCTTCTTTACCAATCAGCCCACGAGCAATTGGTGAGTTAACAGAGATAAGATTCTTTTTAAAATCGGCCTCGTCATCACCAACGATACGGTAAGTTTGCTCTTCTTCGGTATCAAGATTCAGTACAGTTACCGTTGCACCAAAGATAACACGACCATTGTTAGGCAACCTGGTCACATCGATAACCTGTGCATTAGACAGCTTGCCTTCAATATCCTTGATACGGCCTTCACAAAAGCCTTGTTGCTCACGCGCAGCATGGTATTCGGCATTTTCCTTTAAATCACCGTGCTCACGCGCTTCGGCGATGGCTGCGATGATCTCCGGACGGCGAACGCCCTTCAGAAACTCAAGCTCTTCGCGCAATTTTTCGGCGCCACGTAAAGTCATCGGAATAGCTTGCATATTATACCTCATTATAAAAAACGCCCCGGACACAAGGGCCACAATTGGCCGCACAACCGGAGTACTGCCCGAAGAAACTCTGCATTCACCGGGCCAGAAACAAAAGAAAACTACCCCGAAGCAAAGCTTCAGGCTAGTCGTATTTCGCATTTTGATACGTATTTTAACCTGAAGTTCCCCGGGGGTCATCGTTTACTTTACAGGGGATTGCACCGTAGTATGACGGCACGTTTCCAGGTTTTAATGCCAAAAATTATGCGATTTTTACATTTAGCTGTTGGGCTGGTTTTATCCTTCGCCTTAGAAGCTCAGGCTGCAAATATTGATGAATACGTCAAACAACTCCCACCAGGCGCTAACCTCGCGCTTCTGGTGCAAAAAGCGGGCTCAGATACGCCGCTTATTGATTACCATGGCCAACAAATGGCACTGCCCGCCAGTACTCAGAAAGTGATAACGGCTCTCGCAGCCCTGTTATCGCTCGGCCCTGATTACCGTTTCACAACAACCCTTGAAAGCCATGGAAACATCAATGACGGGATTTTGCAAGGAGACCTTATAGCAAGGTTCACCGGCGACCCGACATTGAAGAGGCAGCAATTACACAATATGGTAGCCAGCCTGAAAAAGGCGGGAATTACAAAAATTCAGGGAAATATCTTAATTGATACATCGGTATTCGCCAGCCACGATAAAGCCCCCGGCTGGCCATGGAATGATATAACGCAATGCTTCAGCGCTCCGCCATCTGCGGCTATCGTCGATAAAAATTGTTTTTCCGTATCCCTTTCCAGTCCACGTCCCAATGAAACGGCTACGGTGCGCCTGGCATCGTATTACCCTGTTCATGTGTTTTCTAATGTGCGAACACTTGCCCATGGTTCTGCAGATGCCAAATATTGTGAACTGGATGTCGTCACAGGTGACCTGAATCGCTACACATTAACAGGTTGCCTGACCCAGCGTGAAGACCCATTACCTCTCGCGTTCGCTGTACAGGACGGGGCCAGCTATGCCGGTGAAATACTCAAAGATGAGTTGAATAGTGCGGGAATAACCGTGAGCGGAACACTGATTCGCCAAACTCGAGTAAACCAGCCAGGGCAGGTTTTAGCCTCCACGCAGTCTGCTCCCCTCCATGATTTACTACGCATGATGCTAAAAAAATCTGACAACATGATTGCTGATACTGTTTTTCGCACTATTGGGCGGGAAACCCTGGGGGTTCAGGGAACCTGGCGGGCAGGCGCAGATGCTGTTCGCCAAATCCTGAAGCAGAAGGCTGGTATCGATTTAGGTAACACTATTCTGGTGGATGGTTCAGGTTTATCACGCCATGACCTGATTTCGCCTTCAACCATGATGCAAGTGCTACAATTTATTGCCAAAAATGATAATCAGCTAAACTTTATCTCAATGCTGCCACTGGCCGGCCATGATGGCACGCTGCAATACCGGGCCGGGCTGCATGAAGCAGGAGTGGATGGGAAGGTTTCAGCCAAAACAGGATCATTGCAAGGGGTGTATAACCTTGCAGGGTTCATTACAACGGCATCCGGGCAAAAACTGGCATTTGTTCAATATCTTTCTGGTTATGCCGTTGAACCCGGCGACCAACGTAACAGAAGGATACCGCTGGTACGCTTTGAAAGCCGACTCTACAAAGACCTCTATCAGAATAACTAATTATGAAATTACTCATTGTTGAAGATGATTTACTGCTACAAGAAGGACTGGCTCTGGCACTGAATGGTGACGGATACGCTGTAGATACTGCAGCGACAGCAAATGATGCCGACGCGCTGATTCAAAGTGGTGAATACAGTCTGGTGATTCTGGATCTTGGGCTACCCGATAAAGACGGAGCAACACTACTCAGCCAATGGCGCCGAAGAGGGCTAAAAACTCCGGTATTGATTCTGACTGCAAGGGATGCACTGGAAGACCGGGTCAGTGGTCTTGATGCAGGCGCAGATGACTACCTGGTAAAACCCTTTGCGCTGGCCGAATTACAAGCCCGTGCCCGGGCTCTTATTCGCCGTTACCAGGGGCACAGTGACAATCTGTTGCAACATGATGACCTCACATTAAACCTCCAGACTCAACAAGTGTTGCTGCAAGGTAACGCTGTGGAAGTCACCCCCAAAGAGTTTGCTTTGCTGACCCGTCTGATTATGCGAGTTGGCCAAACTGTTCACCGGGAAACACTTCAGCAGGATCTCTATAGTTGGCAGGACGATCCTGGCTCAAATACCCTTGAGGTTCACATTCATAATCTGCGACGCAAGCTGGGTAAAGAACGCATCAAAACTGTTCGTGGCGTTGGCTATCGTCTGGAGAACCGGGTATGAACAGTATGCGTCGGCGTTTAATGGCAATGCTGGCGTTAATTTTTCTTTTCTTTCAACTTGTCAGCGTATTATGGCTGTGGCACGAAAGCCAGGAGCAAATTGGGTTCCTGGTCAATGAAACGCTGTCTGCCCGTACACGTAATCACCATGTTGAAAAAGAGATCCACGAAGCCATAGCCTCATTATTAGTTCCTTCACTGGTTATGGTTGGCTTTACACTGTTTTTTTCTTTTCTGGCAGTGTCCTGGATTATCCAGCCACTCAACAAACTCAGTCGTAGTCTTGTTAACCGTTCCGCCGACAACCTTAGCCCATTACCCATGTTTTCCGAGATGGAAGAGATGGTAGCAGTCACCACGGCCCTCAATCAATTACTGTCCCGTCTGGAAAGTACCATTCAGCAGGAACGATTATTTACCGCCGATGCCGCCCACGAATTACGTACCCCACTGGCTGGTATTCGCCTTCATCTTGAGCTTATGGCCCAGTCCGGAAATAAACAGGCTGATTCGCTGATCCAGCGACTGGACCAACTGATGCATGTCATCGAACAGTTGTTAATGCTATCCCGGGCAGGACAAGCCTTAGCCAGTGGGCATTATGATACGCACCAGTGGTGGAAAGATATTATCGAACCACTTCAGGAGGAAATGACAGAGATGGCTGAGAGGCATAATCAACGGATTATCTGGCCGGAAGATACTGGTCTCTCTGTGCAGGGGGACCCGGTGCTATTACGCCTGCTGCTCCGTAATCTACTGGAAAATGCCTGGCGGTATAGCCCTCAAGGGAGTTGTATCGAAATCCGCTTACAGGAAGAAAACAATGGCGCACATCTTCAAGTGCTGGATGAAGGGCCGGGCATCGACGAAGCTCACCGAAAAACTATTACGGAACCATTTCGTCGCCTGGATCAACGCTATGGTGGCAGCGGGCTTGGGCTCAACATCGTGCGGCGTATTGTGCAACTGCACCGGGGAAAATTGCTGATAGATAACCGTACTGATAGCCAGGGTTTGAATGCAGGTTGCTGGTTCCCGGATCATATTGATTGAAACTACGCCCACTGCGCAGTGAAGCAAAAAAGTAAGGCCGGGAAACCCGGCCTTACCTGCAAAGCTACGTGGAGATTAACGTTCGTAGATTATCTCTACACCTTCGTCATCATCTTCATCCCAGTCATCGTCATCGTCCCAGGGCTCTTCGGCTTCAGATTGCACTTCTTCCAGTTGTTTACGGTGGTAATCGTCCCACATAAATTCAACTTTCTCAGCTTCCTGAGCCACTTCTTCATGAACAACCGGGTTTTCGATAATGAAATGCATCACATCCCAACATAACGCATTGACACCATCACGTGTCGCCGCAGATATCAGGTAATGCTTCTCTTCCCAGCCCAGGGCGGTAGCAATTTCTTTAGCCCGCTGTTCTGCTTCTTCACTATCAAGCAAGTCAACTTTATTGAATACCAGCCAGCGTGGCTTTGCCGCCAAAGTGGCACTGTATTTCTCCAGCTCACCAATAATGATGCGTGCATTCTCGACCGGATCAGAACCATCAATAGGTGCCAAATCAATCAGGTGCAATAAAACACGGCAACGTTCCAGGTGTTTGAGGAAACGAATTCCCAGCCCTGCGCCATCAGCCGCACCTTCAATCAGCCCCGGAATATCAGCAACCACAAAGCTTTTTTCGTTATCCATTCGAACAACACCCAGGCTTGGAACCAGAGTGGTAAAGGGATAATCAGCTACTTTCGGTTTTGCCGCGGATACGGCACGAATAAATGTAGATTTACCCGCATTAGGTAAACCCAGCATGCCAACATCAGCCAGCAACATCAGCTCAAGGTCGAGTTCGCGCTTCTCACCTGGCGTACCATTCGTTTTCTGGCGGGGTGTACGGTTTACAGAGGATTTAAAGCGCGTGTTCCCCAAACCATGCCAGCCCCCTTTTGCGACCAGCAAACGTTGACCGTGGGAAACCATATCACCCATTGCTTCCCCGGTACCTTTATCAATAACCCGGGTACCAACAGGTACACGAACGGAAACATCTTTTCCTCGTTTACCGGTACAGTCACGGCTTTGACCATTCTGGCCCCGCTCAGCACGGAATGATTTTTCAAAGCGATAATCGATAAGGGTATTCAGGTTCTCGTCAGCTTCCAGCCAGACATCACCACCATCACCACCATCGCCACCATCCGGGCCACCTTTCGGGATGTACTTTTCACGACGGAAGCTAACACACCCATTGCCGCCATCACCTGCGACCACGAGGATCGTTGCTTCATCAACAAACTTCATTTTACTTCTCCGTAGATCATTCGCCCGAATGGGGCACAGGTACCACCGGCTGGCGCTTACGCCAACGCCCCCAAAGGCGATGCCCAATCGCGGAATACATTGCGCCCGCCACAACGACAAATGCGCCGATATAACCCATGACATTCAACATTGGCACAGCAAAGAAATCTGGCCATGCCAGGGCTAATAAATCTGAAAACAGCAATGTAAATAAAGGTGTCAGTGTAATAAATGCACTCACCTGTGCTGCCTGCCAGCGTGCCATTGCTTCAGCCAGTGCGCCGTAACCCACCAGTGTATTCAGGCCACAAAACACCAGACAACTCAGTTGCCACCCACTCAATTGCTTTATAACCATTGGGTCAGCCAATGGGAGCAATGCTATTGTACATAAAGTGTACAATAAAAACAGAATCTGTTGGGATGCCAGACGCCGTAGTAACACTTTCTGCGCCACCCCATAACTGACCCAGACACAGGCTGCAGAAACGCCAAATATTACGCCCCATGTGTAGTCTGTCAGACGGGTAAATATTTCAACCAGGCTGGAGTTAAAAAACATAATCAACCCGGAAAGCAGCATCAGTGCACCAACAACTTGGGTACCACGCATCTTTTCTTTCAGGATAACAACACTGGCAACCATCATTCCTACCGGAGAAAGTTGTCCAATGACCTGTGATGCTGTAGGGCTCAGATACTGCAAAGAGGAACTAAAAAAAATAAAGTTCCCAAACAGCCCACCTGTTGCTATAGCCAGTAATACTAACCAGCGGCGGCGTTTGAAAATTCTGAGCGGGGGTAAATTCCCTCTCAGTGTCAAAATCAGGCCCAGTCCGGTGCCAGCCATCAGAAAACGATAAAATACAACAGTAGGAGGAGACATCACCTCCAGTACCTGTTTCATAGCAATAGGTAATGCGCCCCAGCACATCGCTGTTGTCAGGGCCAAAGCGATGCCAATTCCTGCCTGTTGTTTCATTTAAAGCCCCTGGCGCTTTCCCCTGTGTCAGAATGTAAAAAGCCCCGCAACGTGTTGCGGGGCTTCAATCCGTTACCGGAACGCGAAAAACTTATTCAGCAACAATGCTTACAAATTTACGGTTTTTCGGACCTTTAACTTCGAACTTGACTTTACCGTCAGACAAAGCGAACAGAGTATGATCTTTACCGCAACCTACGTTGCTGCCTGCGTGGAATTTAGTACCACGCTGACGAACGATGATGCTGCCAGCAAGAACTGCTTCACCGCCGAAACGTTTTACGCCCAGACGTTTAGCTTCAGAATCGCGACCGTTACGTGTTGAGCCGCCAGCCTTTTTGTGTGCCATTTAATCTGCTCCCCTATTAAGCGCTGATGCCAGTAATTTTCACATCAGTGAACCACTGACGGTGGCCCTGCTGCTTACGATAGTGTTTACGACGACGAAACTTAACGATTTTAACTTTCTCGCCACGACCATGAGCAACAACTTCAGCTTTAATTACGCCGCCCTCAACAAAAGGAACGCCGATTTTAACTTCTTCGCCATTGGCAATCATCAGAACCTGGTCGAATTGAACTGCTTCGCCAGTTGCGATGTCCAGCTTTTCCAGGCGAACGGTCTGACCTTCGCTTACTCGGTGTTGTTTACCACCACTTTGGAAAACCGCGTACATAAAAAACTCCGCTTTCCGCACACACCTCTGTGTTTTCAGTGCGCGCTATAAATAATCACAATAGGGCGCGAATATTACGCAAATCCAGGACATTTGACAAGTACCATCATCAATTCGTGTAGAAAAAAAACACTACGCACAATGTTCCATTTATTAAGCGCATTTTTTCAGTACAATCTGTATTTGATGACCAGACAGATACCCAATAACATGTTCCGTCGAACGGGATAAACCGGGCAACAGCCAGACTTTTGCGATGAATTTAGAGAAAATAACCGAGTTAACCGCGCAAGATATGGCGGGCGTAAACGCGACAATTCTGGATCAGCTCAACTCTGACGTTCAGCTAATCAACCAGTTGGGATACTACATAGTCAGTGGTGGCGGGAAACGCATTCGTCCAATGATAGCGGTGCTTTCTGCCCGTGCTCTGGGTTATGACGGCAACGCGCATGTCACTATTGCGGCCTTAATTGAATTTATTCATACCGCTACGTTGCTCCATGATGACGTTGTTGATGAATCAGATATGCGCCGTGGTAAGGCGACAGCAAATGCCGCTTTTGGTAATGCAGCCAGCGTTCTGGTTGGTGATTTTATCTACACCCGCGCATTCCAGATGATGACGCAACTGGGCTCACTCAAAATACTGGAAGTGATGTCGGCGGCCGTCAACGTTATTGCTGAAGGGGAAGTACTTCAGCTAATGAACGTCAACGACCCGAATATTACAGAAGAAAGCTACATGCGGGTTATTTACAGTAAAACAGCACGCCTGTTTGAAGCTGCTTCTCAGTGTTCCGGCATTCTTGCTGGTGCAACGCCCGAACAAGAACTCGCCCTGCAAAATTATGGCCGCTATATTGGTACAGCCTTCCAGCTTATTGATGATCTGCTTGATTATAGTGCTGACGGCGCAACGCTGGGTAAAAATGTGGGAGATGACCTCAACGAAGGGAAACCCACTCTTCCGCTGTTACATGCCATGCAACATGGCACACCAGAACAGGCCACTATGATTCGTCAGGCCATTGAGCAAGGTAATGGAAGGCATCTTCTGGAACATGTACTGGAAGCAATGGAAATGTGTGGTTCACTCGCCTGGACACGCCTGCGAGCCGAGCAGGAAGCGGATAAAGCCATTGAGGCGCTGGCAATACTTCCTGACTCCCCCTGGAAAGCAGCACTAACTGGCCTCGCACACATCGCCGTACAACGCAACCACTAAACCACACCATATTGGCTTAGTTAAAAAGGATCTGCGCCACAGTGCCCGGATCCTTTTTCTTCTTTTGGGCTCTTATGCAACGCATTACAAAAAGCTGAGCGCGGCTACACAAAACAAACTGCAAGCCTCAATATTAAGAACTTTCAAGAATCTCCTGTGCTATATAACCCAGGCTTCCACTGAGTAGCCAATGCAACCCAATAGCGACAGGGAGAAAACATGGAAAGTAAGTTTGTTGACTGGCACCCGGCTGACATTATTGCCGCGTTGCGCAAGAAGGGAACGTCAATGGCCGCCGAATCACGTAAGGCCGGACTGAGTTCTTCGACTCTCGCCAATGCTCTGACACGCCCCTGGCCCAGGGGAGAAATGTTGATAGCCGATGCGCTGAATGTGAACCCATGGGAGATTTGGCCCTCCCGCTACTATGACCCGCATACCGCACAATTCATTGACAGAACCCGGCTCATTCGCCAACGTTAAAAAAACCGGGGAACTCCCCGGTTTATTACGTTATTCAGCGCGAATACGTTCAATTTTAGCACCCAGCGCCTGAAGTTTGTCTTCAATACGCTCATAACCACGATCGATGTGGTAAATGCGGTCAACCACCGTAACGCCTTCAGCAATACATCCGGCAAGCACCAGGCTTGCCGATGCACGCAAATCAGTCGCCATAACCTGGGCACCCGACAATTTGTTCACACCATGGCAAATCGCAGTGTTGCTTTCAATTTCGGCATGTGCGCCCATACGAATCAACTCAGGCACATGCATAAACCGGTTTTCAAAGATGGTCTCGGTGATGACACCGGTGCCTTCGGCAACCAGGTTGAGCAGTGTAAACTGGGCCTGCATATCTGTCGGAAAACCAGGATGTGGCGCAGTACGGACATTTACGGCTTTAGGACGCTGGCCGTGCATATCCAGAGATATCCAGTCTTCACCTGTTTCAATAGCAGCACCCGCTTCACGCAATTTAGCTAATACTGCATCCAGAGTGTCCGGGCGGGTATTACGGCACATCACTTTTCCACCAGAAATGGCAGCAGCCACCAGGAAAGTGCCTGTTTCAATACGATCAGGCAAGACGCGATATACACCACCACCCAGGCGTTCAACACCCGTGATAGTGATACGGTCAGTACCCATGCCTGTGATTTTTGCTCCCAACGTATTCAAAAAATTGGCCGTATCGACAATTTCTGGCTCGCGGGCCGCATTTTCAATAACCGTAGTGCCTTCAGCCAGCGTTGCCGCAGACATAATCGTGACCGTTGCACCAACACTGACCTTATCCATAACAATGTGCGCCCCTTTCAGGCGACCATTGACACTGGCTTTTACATACCCTTCTTCCAGTTTGATTTCTGCACCCAGTTGCTCCAGACCTGAGATATGTAAATCAACCGGACGAGCGCCAATTGCACAACCACCCGGTAAAGACACCTGCCCCTGGCCAAAACGAGCAACCAAAGGACCTAATGCCCAAATAGATGCCCGCATTGTTTTGACCAGTTCATAAGGTGCGCAGTAAATGTTAACTTTACTGGCGTCAATCCAGACAGACCCGTTGCGCTCAACCTTTGTCCCCAGTTGGCTCAACAATTTCATTGTGGTATCAATGTCTTTCAGTTTGGGGACATTCTGAATCTCAACCGGCTCTTCAGCCAACAGGGCGGCAAATAAAATCGGCAACGCGGCGTTTTTCGCCCCCGATATCGTCACTTCGCCACTCAGGCATGTTGGCCCTTCTACGCGGAATTTATCCATCAGGACAGCTCTCTACATATTCAAAATCACAGTTACTGCAGCATCGTTGCAGCTCAGAATCCGTTTAATTTACGGTCGCGTTCCCACTCTGTCGGGGTATAGGCTTTGATGGATAAAGCATGGATACGGTTATCCGCAATGTATTCCATAAGAGGCCCATAAATCGTTTGTTGTTTTTTCACACGACTCATGTCGGCGAAGAGTTCACCCACTGCAGTAACCTGAAAGTGGCTACCGTCACCAGTGACGTGGACTTCCTGAAGGGGCAGTGTATTCATCAGCACCGTCTGAATTTCATGATTTTCCATGGGCTCTTCATCATCGTCGATTAATAAAACCAGCCAAACATCTTAGAGGAAAGTGTTCGCCGCTGAAATAAGCAAAAAGGCCTTGCAGTAAGAAAATGCAAGGCCTTGAAACTAACCCACTGAAAACATTAGTGGGTATAGGGAAATACTGATTCTGGTAAATTATAGAGCTTGCTCAGCATATCAAGCTTTTCGTTCATGCCAGTGAGCACAACCTCATGCCCCCGGGAACGAGATATTGCTACCAGATGCAGTAAGATAGCCAGCCCCGCAGTATCTACCCTGACCAGCTCGCCAACCGCTATCTCAGATAACGACTGGCAAACAACCTGCCGCTGTGACCAGAGTGGCAATAACGACCCCTGATCCAGAATACCAAACAGAGACAGAACGCCGCTATCCAGTTGCCACTGCAAAGCACCTGCCATTATTTCTGCGCTTCCAGGGTAATCGGATGACTGGCAATGGCTTTAAGCTCCGCAGTCAGGCCATCTATCCCTTTCTGGCGCAGCAAATCCCCCCACTCATTTTGTTTTGTGGTGATCATGCTGACACCCTCCACAATCATGTCATATGCCTGCCAGTTCCCTGTCTGGCTATTTTTACGCCACTGGAAGTCGAGACGTACCGGAGGACGACCATTCGGGTCAATGATGGTCACGCGGATTGCCACGATAGTCGCATCACCAATAGGTTGTTCCGGCGCGACCTGGTAGGTTTGCCCATGATACATTGCCAGTGCCTGGCCGTAAGCCTGCTTCAGGTATTCGCGGAAAGCCGCGAAATAGGCCTCACGTTGCGCCGGAGTGGCTTCACGATAATAACGCCCCAGTACTAATGCGCCGGCATACTTAACCTGGACATAAGGCAATAATTCCTGGTCGACTATCTCACGCAGATAATCCGGATTCTGGCGAATTTTCGCCTGTTCATTTTTCAGCCTGGAAAATGTCTTTTCCGCCGCCTGGTTCATTAAAACATACGGATTAGACTGATCCGCCGCTACCGCTAAAGGAGCGATCACCAACATGGCAACCATTAACAGCCGTTTAAACATGACATATCTCCAAACTTAGTTCGTTTTCCCGGACGGGGATGGCTCATTATTCCCGTGTGACGTTCCTTGTGCATCGCCACTCGTCTTATTGTCGTTACCATTGTTGCCCTTATACAAGAACTGGCCTATCAAGTCCTCAAGCACCATAGCTGACTTGGTATCCTGCACCGTGTCACCATCTTTCAGAATACCAGTGCCAAGTTCAGGGTCTTCAAACCCCACATTCAGCGCCAGATACTGTTCACCCAGTAAGCCTGAAGTACGCACAGCCAGCGAACTGGTGTCCGGAATGTGGTTGTAACGCTGTTCGATATCCATTGCCACACGGGGCAAATAGGTCTTTGGATCCAGGGAAATATCTGCCACCCGGCCAATCACTACGCCGCCAATACGGACTGGCGAGCGTGCTTTCAGACCGCCAATGTTGTCGAAAGTGGCATACAGACGATACGTTGGCTCAGTATGAAAGGAGGTGACATTCGCCACGCGCAGGCAGATAAAAAGAATAGCGGCAAACGCAACCAGCATAAATGCGCCAACCCAAATTTCAAATTTCTTCGTTTGCATGAACTTAATTCCCAAACATCAGTGCAGTAAGCACAAAATCCAGCCCCAAAACAGCCAGAGAAGCGTGCACAACAGTACGTGTAGTTGCCCGGCTAATCCCTGCAGATGTTGGGATAGCATCATACCCATTAAATAACGCAATCCACGTTACAGTAATGGCGAACACAACACTCTTGATAACACAGTTGACCAGGTCAAGACGCCAGTCGACAGCATTCTGCATGGCTGACCAGAAAAAGCCGGAATCGATCCCTTTCCAGCTAACGCCCACCAGCGAACCGCCCCAAACGCCAACAGCGACAAAAATCAATGTCAGTAACGGTAACGAAATGACTCCCGCCCAAAAACGCGGGGAAATAACACGTCGCAACGGGTCAACAGCCATCATTTCCATGCTGGAAAGCTGTTCTGTGGCTTTCATCAGGCCTATTTCGGCAGTAAGTGCGGAACCAGCCCGACCGGCGAACAATAATGCAGCGACAACCGGCCCCAGCTCACGCAGTAGCGACAATGCCACCAGCATACCCAGACTGGTTTCTGCGCTGTATGTGGTTAAAACCAGGTACCCTTGCAGGCCCAACACCATACCGATAAACAACCCCGATACGATGATGATTATCATAGACATAACGCCAACATTGTAGAGCTGGCGCATCAATAGCGGCGCATGTTTGCGAAACTCGGGTTTTCCGACCAGTGCATTGAAGAGCAGTATCCCTGCCCGACCAAATGTTGCACAAAACTTAATGCCCTTATGCCCGAGAGATGCCAGCGCATCCAGAAATACCACGTGATTACTCCTCCGCTCCTGCAAATAAATCCCGTTGATATTCCCCAGCCGGAAAACGGAACGGCACAGGGCCGTCGGCAATACCATCCAGAAACTGTCGAACCCGAGGATCCGGATTACGGCGTAACCCTTCAGGGCTGCCATGCGCGATAATCTGTTGATCCGCAACGATCCATGCTTCATCGGCAATACTGAGTACTTCAGGTACATCGTGGGACACGACAATGCAGGTCACACCCAGTGAACGATTTAACTCAGAGATTAACTTCACCAACACCCCCATAGTGATTGGATCCTGACCCACAAACGGCTCATCGAACATGATGAGTTCAGGTTCCAGCGCTATAGCGCGTGCCAGCGCAGCCCGCCGGGCCATCCCGCCAGAAAGCTCTGATGGCATAAGCTCTGCCGCTCCGCGTAGCCCTACGGCTTCCAGCTTCATCATAACTGTACTGACCAATAATGGCTCAGGCAGGTGTGTATGCTCGCGTAAGGGATAAGCCACATTTTCGAACACATTCAGGTCTGTAAACAACGCACCTGACTGAAAAAGCATGCTCATCCGTTTACGGACGGTAAATAGCCGTGAACGAGACAGTGACGGAATGTTGTCACCATCAAATAAAATTTGCCCGGCATCAGGTTTTATCTGCCCACCAATCAGGCGTAACAGGGTTGTTTTACCAATCCCGGATGGCCCCATGATGGCCGTGATCTTTCCACGCGGTACAGCCAACGAGATATTGTCGAAAATACGCCGACTCCCGCGTGAAAAGGTCACGTCTCGAATATCGACCAGGTTATCCACTCTCTGGTTCATCTGATGTCCTTAAACTCTTAGCTTCAGATACACCTGTACATTTAAACACGGCATTGATTTCTGCTGTGCGCGATATTCTTACAGAATATTGCGCGGTTCAGTTAGCGAAAACTGGCATCGTTTTACTTTTCGGTGCCATATAGTCAAAATTAGGCAAGTGTTTCATGCTGTGCTGTTCCCACATAAGCCAGAGCAGTGAACCAGTCATTGTAACTGAATAAAGGATTTTTCATGTTTGTAGCGACGTCTCTGTTAATCATCGGTTTACTTTTGGTGGTTTACAGCGCCGACCGGCTGGTCTTTTCTGCGTCTTTACTTTGCCATCGGCTAGGGGTTTCTCCCTTAATCATCGGCATGACTGTCGTTACCGTTGGCACATCATTGCCCGAGATAATTGTTGCGTTATCGGCAACGTTACGCGACCAGGGTGACCTGGCCGTAGGTACAGCAATTGGCTCAAACATCACAAATATTCTGCTCATTCTTGGGCTCGCAGCAACGTTACACCCCCTAAAAGTCCACTCAGCGTTGCTACGCAGAGAAATCCCACTGATGCTGCTGGTCACGTTCATTGCCGGGTATATTCTGTGGGATGGTGAATTAACTCGTGGCGAAGGGATTGTCTTACTGATAATCGCCGCTATTTACTTGCTGCTGACAGTCAAATTTGCTCAGCATGCCCATCATAAAGAAAACGACAACCTGACCCGGGAGCAACTGGCAGAACTGCCTTGTGAAGGCTCTCTGCCCGTTGCACTTTTGTGGCTGGGCGTTGCGCTCATTATTATGCCGATAGCCACCCACATGGTTATTGACAACGCTACAGTACTTGCCAATGCCTTTAACATCAGCGAGTTCCTGGTTGGTATCACTGTACTGGCAATCGGCACCAGCCTGCCGGAACTGGCAACGGCAATAGCCGGAGCAAGAAAAGGTGAAGACAATATCGCTATTGGCAATTTAATCGGCGCCAATATTTTCAACATCACAATTGTTCTGGGTTTACCTGCGCTCGGGTACCATAGCGACCTCGACCCGCTCATGATCCGGTATGATTATGGCGTGTTATTGCTGGTCAGTCTGGTGTTTGCGCTACTTTGTTGGCGCCGTTCAGGTGAAATCAGTAAATGTGCGGGAGCGTTGTTATTAGCGGGTTTCATTGCCTGGTTAATTCTGCGCCTCGCCGGTTTTTTTCCTTTCGTCGAGTAATACGGACACGGTATGTCACACAAAAACGTGGATGCAAACTTTGATTTCCAGCACGCCGGGAAAACCGTGCTGGCGGTTGAACGTGAAGGGCTGGCTCAACTGGACCAGTATATCAATGGCGACTTTACAGAGGCTTGCAGGAAGATCTTTGCCTGCCAGGGAAAAGTCGTGGTGATGGGAATGGGTAAATCCGGGCATATTGGCCGTAAAATGGCCGCAACATTCGCCAGCACAGGTACACCCGCATTTTTTGTTCATCCAGGTGAAGCCAGCCACGGTGATTTAGGCATGGTGACCAACAACGATATTGTTATTGCCATCTCTAACTCAGGCGAATCCAACGAAATACTGGCGCTTATTCCAGTACTTAAACGCCTGAAAGTACCACTAATCAGCATGACCGGGCGGCCACAAAGCACGATGGCGAAAGCCGCAGATATCCACTTGTGCATTCATGTACCGCAAGAGGCCTGTCCACTGGGCCTGGCCCCCACCACCAGCACAACCGCCACATTAGTTATGGGTGATGCGCTGGCTGTTGCTCTACTGGAAGCCAGGGGGTTTACCGCCGAGGATTTCGCACTATCGCACCCAGGCGGAGCTCTTGGGCGCAAGTTATTACTGCGTGTTAATGATATTATGCACACGGGTGATGAGATTCCCCATGTTAGTGAGCATGCTTCGTTACGCGATGCTTTACTGGAAATCACCCGAAAAAATCTGGGGATGACAGTTATCTGTGATGACCAGATGACAATCCATGGTATTTTCACCGATGGCGATTTACGCCGCGTATTTGATATGGGCGTAGACCTGCATACTCTGGCAATTAAAGACGTAATGACTCCGGGCGGTATTCGGGTTAAGCCGGGTACACTGGCTGTTGATGCATTGAATTTAATGCAGTCCAGGCATATTACATCTGTACTGGTTGCGGATGGCGACCATCTGGCTGGTGTGTTACATATGCACGATCTGCTGCGCGCTGGCGTCGTCTGAATAGGATATGAAGTAATGAGTACCCCCCAAGCGGTAACTGAAACGTGCTACGGTCTGGTCGATAACTCAGTGATAGAAAAAGCGGCGCGGATTAAGCTGCTTATCCTTGATGTCGATGGCGTGATGTCTGATGGCCTCATTTATATGGGCAACAATGGTGAAGAATTGAAAGCGTTCAATGTGCGGGACGGTTACGGCATTCGTTGCGCCCTAACATCAGGCATTGAAGTTGCCATTATCACTGGGCGTAAGGCAAAGTTACTGGAAGACCGTTGCCAGACACTGGGCATCACTCATCTTTGGCAAGGGCAAAGTGATAAGCGAATCGCTTACCAGTCGTTGCTTGCACACCTTTCGTTACAGCCGGAAGATGTCGCTTATATTGGTGATGATCTGATCGACTGGCCAGTGATGTCACAAGTCGGTTTAAGTGTGGCTGTCGCTGACGCTCACCCACTGCTGCTCCCCCGTGCAGATTATGTCACGACGATTTCTGGTGGGCGCGGGGCAGTAAGAGAGATTTGCGATATCCTGTTACAGTCTCAAGGCAAACTTGAGCAGGCTACAGGGCAATCAATATGAGTAAAAGCAGACGTTGGGTCATTATCCTGCTTGCCCTGGCCGTTTTAATTTTGCTGGGGATAAACCTCGCCGATACCGACAATAATTCGCAAGTGCAGGTCAATGATAACGAGCCCACTTATCAGAGTGAGCACTCCGATACGGTTGTATATAATCCAGAAGGCGCGCTCAATTATCGTCTGATAGCAAAACATGTTGAATATTATTCAGATCAAGAGCTGACCTGGTTTACTGACCCCGTAGTGACTTCATACGATACAAACAAAGTCGCGACCTGGTCTATCCGGGCAGACAAAGCAAAACTGACCAATGACCGGATGCTTTATCTTTACGGGCATGTCGAGTTGGATGCACTGACGCCTGACTCACAGTTACGTAAAATCACCACCGATAACGCGCAGGTAAACCTGATAACTCAGGATGTTGCCTCCGATGATCTGGTGACGCTATATGGCACCACATTTAATTCCAGTGGTTTGAAAATGCGCGGCAACTTACGCAGTAAAACGGCCAAGCTGATTGAAAAGGTTAGAACTTCCTATGAAATTCAAAATAAACAAACTCAGCCTTAACGTTCTGGTAGCCGGTGCATTGTTTGCCGCCAGCCTCCCGGCATTTGCGTTAACTGGCGATACGGATAAGCCTATCCATATCGAATCAGATCAACAGTCTCTGGATATGCAGGGCAATATTGTTACCTTTACCGGTAATGTTGTTGTCACCCAGGGAAGCATAAAGATCAACGCGGACAAAGTTGTTGTGACACGTCCCGGTGGCGAAAAAGGTAAAGAAGTGATTGATGGCTATGGTAACCCTGCCACATTCTATCAAATGCAGGATAACGGCAAGCCGGTTAAAGGCCATGCCAGCCATATGCATTATGAGCTGCAAAATGATTTTGTCGTGCTGACTGGCAAAGCTTACCTGGAGCAACTGGATAGTAATATCACTGGCGATAAAATTACCTATCTGGTGAAAGAACAGAAAATGCAGGCGTTTAGTGATAAAGGTAAACGCGTGACTACCGTTCTGGTTCCGTCCCAACTTCAGGACAAAAAAGACCAGAAACCAGCCCCTAAAAAGAGTAACTAATTCGGTATGGCAACACTTACAGCGAAAAACCTGGCGAAGGCCTATAAAGGGCGCCGGGTCGTAGAAGATGTCAGTTTAACTGTGAACTCTGGAGAAATCGTTGGCCTGCTGGGGCCAAACGGTGCGGGGAAAACTACCACGTTTTACATGGTAGTGGGTATTGTTCCACGCGATGCCGGTAATATCACCATTGACGATGAAGACATCAGCCTGTTACCACTTCATGCCCGTGCCCGTAGGGGAATTGGCTATCTGCCACAGGAAGCGTCTATTTTCCGGCGTCTCAGCGTGTACGATAACCTGATGGCTGTGTTACAAATTCGCGATGATCTCTCCAGCGAACAACGTGTTGATCGGGCAAATGAGTTGATGGAAGAATTTCACATCGAACATCTGCGCGACAGCCTTGGTCAATCACTGTCTGGTGGTGAACGCCGTCGTGTAGAGATTGCTCGGGCGCTGGCTGCTAATCCGAAGTTCATTCTGCTGGATGAACCCTTCGCAGGGGTTGACCCCATCTCGGTTATCGACATAAAACGTATTATCGAACATCTGCGTGATAGCGGTCTGGGCGTATTGATTACCGACCACAACGTACGCGAAACGCTGGCGGTTTGTGAACGGGCTTATATTGTCAGCCAGGGTCATCTTATTGCCCATGGCACACCCAGTGAAATTCTCGAAGACGAGCATGTGAAGCGGGTATATCTTGGGGAAGAGTTCAGACTCTGATAGGGTAAGCGTGACAGGATGTAAAAAAGAGTGAGCACACCTCACATCAGGTTTGTTCGCTATTCGTTATCACTGTCACCGTTTCACTTTATCAGGAGAGTTTTTCTTTTTGCCAGGGCAGGTATTATTAACGTATTGACCTGAGGAAGTATGCTCTGAATATGAAGCAAGGTTTGCAACTAAAGCTTAGTCAACAGCTTGCCATGACGCCTCAGTTACAACAGGCCATTCGCCTGTTGCAACTGTCTACGCTGGAACTGCAGCAAGAACTCCAGCAAGCGTTGGAAAATAATCCGCTGCTTGAGCAAACCGATTTTCATGACGAAGTGGAAACTCAGGATGCTCAGGATAGTGAGTCGCTGGATACCCGTGAAGCGCTTGAGCAAAAAGATATGCCTGAAGAGCTGCCGCTGGATGCAAGCTGGGATGAGATCTATACCGCAGGAACCCCCTCCGGCACCGGTGCCGATTACATTGATGATGAACTGCCTGTTTATCAGGGGGAGACAACACAAACACTTCAGGATTACCTGATGTGGCAAGTGGAACTGACACCGTTCTCTGATACTGACAGGGCAATTGCCACGTCGATTGTCGATGCGGTAGATGAAACAGGCTATCTCACCGTTCCCGTTGAAGATATTCTGGAAAGCATGGGCGATGAAACCATAACACTGGATGAAATCGAGGCTGTACTCAAGCGAGTTCAGCGGTTTGATCCTGTGGGTGTAGCTGCCCGTGATTTACGTGATTGTTTGCTTATCCAGCTTTCTCAGTTCTCTCGTGAAACGCCTTTTCTTGAAGAAGCCCGGCAGATAATCAATGGGCATCTCGATCTTCTGGCAAACCATGACTTCCGGACACTGATGAAAATCACGCGTCTAAAAGAAGATGTGCTGAAAGATGCGATGATGCTGATCCTGTCTCTTGATCCTCGTCCAGGGCAGTCCATTCACACCACTGAGCCTGAATACGTTATTCCGGATGTACTGGTGCGCAAACATAAAGGGCACTGGACAGTTGAACTGAATTCCGACAGTATTCCCCGCCTGTCCATTAACCAGCATTACGCCTCTATGTGCAACAATGCTCGTAATGACAGTGACAGTCAGTTCATCCGCAGTAATCTGCAGGAAGCGAAATGGCTAATCAAAAGCCTGGAAAGCCGAAATGAGACACTGCTCAAGGTCAGCCAGTGTATTGTAGAGCAGCAGCAGGCTTTTTTCGAAAATGGCGAAGAATACATGAAGCCAATGGTACTGGCAGATATTGCTCAGGCGGTGGAAATGCACGAATCAACGATTTCGCGCGTTACCACGCAAAAATACCTGCACAGCCCACGGGGCATTTTTGAGCTGAAATATTTCTTCTCCAGCCATGTGAATACTGAAGGTGGGGGCGAAGCCTCTTCCACGGCAATTCGCGCACTGGTGAAGAAGTTGATTGCCGCAGAAAACCCGGCAAAACCACTTAGTGATAGTAAACTGACTTCTATGTTATCTGATCAAGGTATCATGGTGGCCCGGCGCACTGTCGCAAAATACCGCGAGTCTTTATCCATACCGCCGTCGAACCAGCGTAAACAATTGGTTTGACTCAACCGATAAGGAAGACAATATGCAACTCAATATCACAGGACAGAATGTCGAGATTACTGAAGCTATGCGCGAATTCGTCAACACAAAGTTCGCCAAACTGGAGCAGTATTTCGAAAGGATCAACCAGGTCTATATTGTGTTGAAAGTGGAAAAAGTCACTCAAACAGCGGATGCTACACTTCATGTAAATGGCGGTGAATTGCATGCCAGTGCCGAAGGCCAGGATATGTATGCCGCAATTGACGGTTTGATAGATAAACTCGCACGTCAATTAACTAAACACAAAGATAAACTGAAACAGCATTGATGACCCAGGTATTTCCCTGAATCTCAGCGGCCCGTTATCGCAGGATAGCGGGCCGCTGGCACAGAGGGTACCAGGTGGAGCTATGATGAATAATGATTCCGCGCTGCAACTCAGCGCTGTCCTGAACCAGGAATGTACGCGTAATAACGTACATTGTCAGAGCAAAAAACGTGCTCTGGAAATCGTCAGTGAGCTGGCGGCTAAGCAGTTAGGCCTTCCGTCACAAGCGGTTTTTGATGCTGTATTAACCCGCGAACGTATGGGAAGTACCGGCATTGGTAATGGTATCGCTATCCCGCACGGTAAACTGGAAGAAGACACATTACGTGCCGTTGGTGTATTTATCCGTCTGGAAACACCCATACCTTTCGATGCCATTGATAATCAGCCAGTTGATCTCTTATTCGCGCTGCTGGTTCCGGCAGATCAAACTAAAACACACTTACACACTTTGTCGTTGGTTGCCAAAAAACTGGCCGACAAAACGATTTGTCGTCAGCTCCGTATGGCCCAAACGGATGAAGAGCTGTTTAACATTATTACTGATGCGGGAAATGCAGAAGCCTGATTCCGGCTCAGTAATCATGAATTAACATCACATGATACCCATGAAAATTGGGGATGCATGCAGGCTAACACCGTAAACGCCACTGGCTTCATCTGCATCAGTAACGTAAAGGGTGTTTTACTGGTAGCGGTCATTAGGGTGCCTCTCAGGGATGAGAGAGATAAATATAGCCACCCTGTGCAAACCGACAACGGGTATATTCAGACTGGGGGAGAGACTGTTCATGGTGCTGATGATTGTCAGCGGCCGCTCAGGTTCAGGGAAATCCGTAGCCTTGCGTGCTTTGGAAGATATGGGTTTTTACTGTGTAGACAACTTGCCAGTTGTGTTGCTACCCGATTTAGCCCGCACATTATCTGACCGGCAAACATCTGCGGCAGTCAGTATTGATGTACGCAATATGCCCGAGTCACCGGAAATTTTTGAGCAGGCAATGCGTAATTTGCCTGATACATTTTCGCCGCAACTTCTGTTCCTGGATGCTGACCGTAACACGTTGATTCGACGCTACAGTGACACAAGGCGTCTTCATCCGCTGTCCAGTAAAAATCTGTCACTGGAAAGTGCGATTGATGAAGAAAATGATCTGCTGGAGCCGCTGCGTTCCCGGGCTGATTTGATTGTTGATACCTCGGAAATGTCAGTGCATGAACTGGCTGAAATGCTGCGAACCAGGCTACTGGGTAAACGCGAGCGTGAGCTTACCATGGTGTTTGAATCATTCGGTTTTAAACACGGTATTCCTATCGATGCAGACTATGTTTTTGATGTTCGCTTTCTGCCAAACCCCCACTGGGATCCCAAATTACGCCCCATGACTGGTCTGGATAAACCCGTCGCTGCTTTTTTGGATCGCCATACCGAAGTGCATAACTTTATTTACCAGACTCGCAGCTACCTCGAGTTATGGTTGCCCATGCTGGAAACGAATAATCGTAGCTACCTGACGGTTGCTATTGGTTGTACCGGTGGTAAGCACCGCTCTGTTTATGTTGCAGAACAATTAGCTGACTATTTCCGCTCACGCGGTAAAAACGTCCAGTCACGCCATCGAACGTTGGAAAAACGCAAAACATGACCGTAAAACAAACTGTTGAGCTCACCAATCGTTTAGGAATGCATGCGCGCCCGGCAATGAAGCTCTTTGAACTGGTACAAAGTTTTGATGCCGAAGTGTTGCTGCGCAATGAAAGTGGAACAGAAGCAGAAGCCAGCAGTGTGATTGCACTGCTAATGCTGGATTCTGCCAAAGGTGGGCACATTGAAGTGGAAGCAACCGGACCTCAGGAAGAAGAAGCGCTGGCTGCCGTTATAGCATTGTTCGACGCGGGCTTTGACGAAGATTAATTAACTGCAGGTTAATTCAGTTTGTGCTCTGCCAGAAAGTTTTCCCCACCCAGTTGCCTCATCTGGCGGAGTATCCATTGTTGCCTGGCACGGACATACCCTGAAGGCGCGCTGGCTTTATAAATAATCGGGTTTGGCAATACCGCGGCTAACAAAGCGGCTTCTGCAGGTGTCAGTTGTCTTGCAGTCTTATGGAAATAATGTTGTGCAGCGGCCTCAACACCGAAGATACCTTCACCAAACTCAGCCACGTTCAGGTAAACCGTTAAGATTCGGCGCTTACCCCACAACAATTCAATTCCCACGGTCAACCCGGCTTCCAGGCCTTTACGCAGCCATGATCGCCCATCCCACAAAAACATATTTTTGGCTGTTTGCTGAGAGAGTGTCGATGCACCACGTATCCGGTTTTCATGACGTTCATTATGAGCCAGCGCTTGCTGAATCGCGTCAACATCAAACCCCCAGTGCTCAGGGAATTTCTGATCTTCAGCCGCAATGACCGCAATCGCCATCCAGGGAGAGATGTTATCCATGGATTCCCACGTTGAATGCGCCACATAGTGAAAATTCCCCGAAAACCAGGCCGATACCTGGCGCTCCACCATCACAGCGCTAAACGGGACAGGCAACATACGAAACAGCAGTATTAATGACAGCCAAAAACCAGCGAGCCCCAAAACACTATATAAGATGTACCGTTTAACTCTCGCTAATAATCCTTTACTGCCTCGACTCATTGGCAAAGAACCAGAACACGCGAGACAAGTTTTTCAATACCTTGTGCGGCTTCATCAATATTTTTCGCCAGCATATAGGCCGGTGTAGTTACCACTTTTTGGTCTTCATCCACCACAATATCCTCTACCGGACAAGGAACGTGCTCACCTCCCATCTCTTCCACTAATTCAGCTGTATCAACATCCGTGCCAATAGTCAGGCGCACAGGAGTTTCAAGAATGTGAGGGAGCATGGCTGGTGCAATACAGATAAAACCAAGAGGTTTGCCCGCGGCATGGCAATCCCGCGCCAGAGCCTTCAGTGCCGGGTCAACCGAGCACTCTGCACCGGCAACAGCAAAGTTACTCAGGTTCTTGGCCGCGCCAAACCCACCAGGAACTATAAGAGCATCCAGTTCCGCTGCCTGAGCCAGGCTGAGCGAGCTCACCTGCCCGCGGGTAATACGTGCAGCTTCAACCAGGCAGTTACGCGTTTCATGCATTACCTCACCGGTAAGGTGATTTACCACGTCATACTGTGTTTTATCTGGAGCAAAACAAATGGCTTCTGCTCCTGCCCGAGCAATTGCCAGTAAAGTCAGGACGGCCTCATGGATCTCCGAGCCGTCATAGACTCCCGCACCGCACAGAACTACACCAATTTTTTTCATACAAATTCTCTTTGTACTGCTGTCAAATCGTTAAATAAAATGCTATTAAGACGCTATGCTTCACACATTTTACTGATTCATGTAACAACAAATTTAAGTTTTGCTATCTTATGGCTGAGTTGTGTAAGGAATTTCTCGTCTCGCCTCGTTAAAACATAAACCAATACTCTGCGGGACGTCAGTTTCCCTGGTGTTGGCGCAGTATTCGCGCACCCCGGTTAATCCGGGGTCATTTTTTTTCAGCACCAGCAACCCATTTTTCCAGCGCAGCAATATCGTTGCGCCATTCGTGCCGAATCTCATCTATCCACTCTCCGACGTTATCCCACCATGCAGGTAAATCCGGAGACTGAACTTGCTGTGCCAGTTGCTGGATATGGCGTAACCCCACCGAGCCTGCGGCACCTTTGATTTTATGACCTTCTTCAACAATGCCTTTCTGGTCGCGTGCAGTCCAGTTGGACTCCAGCACACTTAAATAACCCGGCATCATTTTTTCAAACATAGCCAGCCCGTCACGAATCAATTTTGGCCCGACTAACTCCATATACTGTTCGAGCATCGGTAAATCCAGGATAGCTTGTTTTTTATCATCAGTTTCAAGATTATTCACGCCATCCTCCTGCACGGTATGTGCGTCCCAAAACTTCTTGATCATCGCGGTTAAAGCAGACACAGATAATGGCTTACTCAATACATCGTCCATGCCCGCATCCAGGTACTCTTTTTTATCTTTAAGTACATTGGCAGTTAACGCAACCAAAGGAGGCAATTCATCCCGGGTGAATGTCTGGGTTAATTTACGGGCAATATCCAGCCCGGTCATATCCGGCAACTGAATATCCAATAAAACTAAATCGTATTCACCAGGAATAAATGTCGCCAAAGCTTCTTTACCGGTCATTGCCACATCAACAGAATTCCCCATTTTTTCCAGCACAGAACGGGCGACAATCACATTCAGCTCAATATCTTCTACCAACAGAACATGGAGTGCCGGCAATGGCAACTCATCATCATCGTCTTCATCCACTTCGTCATGAACAGCAGGAGCATGTACTGTCAGGGTAAACAATGCCCCCTCTCCTGGATTACTGGAAACGGTGATGTCTCCTCCCATGCTTTTTGCCAGACGTCGGGATACCGCAAGGCCAATTCCGGTTCCGGTTGCCGGCTTTCCACCCTGTTCATCTTTTACCTGATAATACATAGCGAAAATTTTATCCTGCTCGCCTGGAGGAATACCAATGCCCGAATCCTGAACCTCAAAGCGCATTATCTGGTCATCCTGATAGCTGACCCGCACCCGCACTTCTCCTTTGCGGGTAAATTTCACTGCATTACTAATCAGATTCCACAGAATTTGCCTCAGGCGTGTACCATCTGCGACTATTTTATGCGGTAACGGCTGGGCGGCTTCCATTACAAAACGCAGCCCTTTTTGCTGGGCCTGCAGGCCGGAGAGATTTTCGAGGTCAGAAAGAAAACCGGTAAAATCAATTGGCTGGTTATCCAGTTGCACTTTACGGCGTTCAATTTTATCCATATCGATAATATCATTGAAGATATTACCCAGAGTGACAGCAGAAACATGAACGGTTTTCAGGTACTTCTCTTGTTCCGGTGTCAGGTCGGTATCCAGCAGAATACGGCTTAACCCAACAATCCCGTTCAGTGGCGTGCGCAATTCATGGCTGATAGTTGAAATAAACGTTGTTTTATCCCGGCTGGCACGCTCAAGTGCGTCCTGATAACGCTTGCGTTCAGTAATGTCACGCCCAAACCCCATCAGACCATGCCGTTTACCTACACGGTCGTAGTAAGGCACTTTACGGATTTCAAAGCAGGCTTTGCGCCCATCGGGGTAATCCAGCCATTGTTCATAGGTGAGTGAAACATTGTGGCGAAAGACCTTCTCATCTGTTTCAATCACTTTCTCTGCCGCTTCAGTGGAATACACATCGGCCGGACGCAGGCCAATGAGTTGTTTCTCACTTTTCCCGGTTAACAACTCCATCGCCCGGTTACAGCCAGAAAACTCCTGATTTTCATTGCGATAAAACACCAGGTCTGGTGATGCATCGAGAAATGAGCGCAAAAAAGAGGATTGTTGTGCCAGTTGGATCTGCGTTTGTTCACGCTCTTTTATTTCCAGAGTGAGCTGGTCAAGGACAGACTGACGTTCTTTTTCCGCCCTTTCGCGATCAGCAATCTCCTGATTAAGCTGCGTGATATTGTTTTTTAGCTGAACATTAAGCGACAAATCGCGTTCACGCATCTCTTCCAGTTTTTCTACCAGACGTGTCAGTCGCTGCCGTGACTCTTCAATTTGTTCCACTACAACAGAGAGGAAATAGACCGCCCAGGGCGTAATCAATAACCCGAAGAAAATAGAGCGGATAACATCAATACTCTCTACCTGACCGCGCAACACCATAGTGACAGCCATCTGAACAACAATAGCCAGAACCACCAGCGCAAACGCTAATAACAATGAAAAACGCACCAGACCCAATTTCATCATCAGGTCTACATAATATTGCGCCAGCTTACGGATTTGATTCATGGAACATTCCTTAACTGAGAATTACCACCATGATACCGAAAAATGACATAACAGTATGTTTTCAGGCAAGCGCCGGTTTCCAGGGCGTCCCTAATGCGTCCCCCTGAGGGCCATGTTCAAGCAAATAGCGGTTGATTTCCACCATTCCAGTCCAGCGATTTTCACACCACAAAGGAGCAAGCAGTGTCGGACGACGCGCGCTGGCTGAAATACGGTGATAGACCACATCCAACGGTGTGTGGCGGATCATTTCACTGGCAGTATGGGTATATTCCTCAAGAGTAATCCCCGCCAGCCTGCCGGCTTGCCAGCTTTTTGCCATGATACTGCCTTTCACAATATGCAAGGGATGTAACTTAATGCCATCCACTCCAGTGTTTACCACTCTTTCGAGAGTTTCCATACAATGCTGATGTTGTTCACCCGGCAACCCCACAATCAAGTGACAACAGACTTTCAGGCCGCGCTGGCGGGCCAGTTGAGCTGTTCGCTGGTAGCAGGCAAAGTCATGGCCACGATTAATGCGATGCAATGTTTTATCGTGTGCGGTTTGTAACCCTAACTCGAGCCAGACTTCATACCCCTGAGCCGCATAACCACTTAGTAAATCCAGCACAGCTTCCGGAACACAGTCCGGGCGTGTTCCCACACATAAACCTACAATATTTGCCTGTACAACTGCCTGTTGGTACATATTACGCAGTACTTCTACCTCTGCCCAGGTGCTGGTGTATGCCTGAAAATAAGCAAGATAGCGTTTTGCACGGTTCACAAGGTGCGCCTGATCAGCGAGTTGCTCTGCAATGGAATGATATTGTTGCGCCTCATCAGCAAAAGAGGCGACGTTGCAAAACGTGCATCCCCCACGCCCGATGGTTCCATCGCGGTTTGGGCAACTGAACCCGCCATGCAAAGTCAATTTATGTACCTTTTGCCCGTAGCGGCGAAAAAGATCACCACCAAACATATTGACTAAATTCTGTAACTGCATAATTCTGTTAGGCCGCCCTTAGTAAGGGCAACAGACTGCCACTTTTCTCAACCAACGGCGATGACCTGGATCAAGCGCCCTGGCTGCCTTTATTCAAATGAATAACAATTCACAATAAACGTTTTTTCACTCACTTCGCAGACGATTACTTTTCCTTATGTGAATTTAATTTTTCGACAAAAATTCTTCACAAGCTAAAAACAGTTTCATCAATTACAAAAACAGCATCACCAGGTAAAAAATGCTGGTAGTTTAGAAAAAACCAGTGACAAATCTCATCACCCCCACAACTACACAGTGATACAGGTCACATTCCTCATAAGGTCACCCTTAGGTAAACTGAATGTAAAAAAGTTATTTTTCCATTTAATATTATATAGTTAAGTTACTTTCCATTCTTTTTTGCATAAATAAGAATGCCATTTGACCTGAGTAGCGATTCTCGCTAACTTGGAAGTCCGCTGGAAGCTTTCTCGATGAGTTCTCTGCTCATCATATTTATGCAGTAATTGAGATTCCCTCTGAAGCAAGTCCTCAACACTTGTGCACCGATGTAAAACGTCGAGTCGATAAGAGGGCGACATGCGAGGCACGCATACTGAGTATGCACACCCCGTCGCCTGTCCCCTGTTACGCCTTAACGCAATCGGTCTCGGGAATCCCGTAGAGCCTGGGGAGGTTCACTGATATGTTGTACGATAAATCCCTCGAACGGGATAACTGTGGTTTCGGCCTGATCGCCCACATAGAAGGCGAACCTAGCCACAAGGTAGTGCGTACCGCAATCCACGCACTGGCCCGGATGCAGCACCGTGGTGCAATTCTTGCCGATGGTAAAACCGGCGATGGCTGCGGTTTGCTACTACAAAAACCCGATCGCTTCTTCCGCATCGTTGCGGAAGAGCGCGGATGGCGTTTGGCGAAAAACTATGCTGTTGGCATGTTGTTCCTTAACCAGGACGATACGCTGGCCCAGGCAAGCCGTCAGGTAGTAGAAGAAGAATTGCAACGGGAAACACTTTCAATTGTTGGCTGGCGCGATGTGCCGACCAATGAAGGTGTGCTCGGTGAAATCGCCCTCTCCTCTTTACCTCGTATCGAACAAATCTTTGTCAACGCGCCCGCAGGCTGGCGCCCGCGTGATATGGAACGCCGCCTGTTTGTTGCCCGTCGCCGTATTGAACAGCGCCTGCTCAACGATAAAGAATTCTACGTTTGCAGCCTGTCGAATCTGGTGAACATTTATAAAGGTCTGTGTATGCCGGCTGATTTGCCGCGTTTCTACCTGGACCTGGCTGATTTACGTCTGGAATCGGCTATTTGCCTGTTCCACCAACGTTTCTCAACTAACACTGTACCACGCTGGCCTCTGGCTCAGCCGTTCCGTTACCTGGCACACAATGGTGAAATTAATACCATTACAGGCAACCGTCAGTGGGCAAAAGCACGTACTTACAAATTTAAAACACCACTGATCCCAGACCTGCAGGATGCCGCGCCCTTCGTTAACGAAACTGGCTCAGACTCAAGTTCACTGGATAACATGCTGGAACTGCTGCTGAGTGGCGGGATGGACATTATTCGTGCCATGCGTTTACTGGTTCCGCCAGCCTGGCAGAACAACCCGAATATGGATCCTGAACTGCGTGCGTTCTTTGACTTTAACTCCATGCATATGGAGCCCTGGGATGGCCCGGCGGGGATTGTGATGTCTGACGGGCGTTTCGCCGCCTGTAACCTTGACCGTAATGGTCTGCGCCCGGCGCGTTATGTCATCACAACCGACAAGTTAATCACCTGTGCCTCTGAAGTGGGTATTTGGGATTATCAGCCCGACGAAGTAGTTGAAAAAGGGCGTGTTGGCCCAGGTGAACTGATGGTTATCGATACGCGTATCGGCCGTATCCTGCACTCAGCAGAAACCGATGATGACCTGAAAAGCCGCCATCCGTATAAAGAGTGGATGGAGCGCAACGTGCGCCGCCTGGTACCGTTTGAAGACTTGCCTGATGACCAGGTCGGAGCTCGTGAATTAAGCGATGACTTGCTGGGTAGCTATCAGAAACAATTTAACTACAGCAGTGAAGAACTGGATCAGGTGATTCGCGTGTTGGGTGAAAATGGCCAGGAAGCGGTTGGCTCAATGGGTGATGATACGCCATTTGCCGTACTGTCCAGCAAACCCCGCATTATTTATGACTATTTCCGTCAGCAATTCGCGCAGGTGACCAACCCACCAATTGACCCGCTGCGTGAAGCCCATGTCATGTCACTGGCGACCAGTATTGGCCGCGAGATGAATGTCTTTTGCGAAGCGGAAGGCCAGGCACACCGCCTGAGCTTTAAGTCACCGATTCTGCTTTATTCTGATTTCCGGCAACTGACTTCGCTGGATGAAGAACATTACCGTGCAGATACGCTGGATATTACCTTTGATCCTGCCAAAGCCTCTCTGGAAGAAACTATCAAAGCGTTGTGCGACCAGGCAGAAAAAATGGTTCGCGAAGGAACCGTTTTGCTGGTCCTTTCAGACAGAAATATCTCTAAAGAGCGTTTGCCAGTTCCTGCACCAATGGCTGTTGGCGCTATCCAGACTCGTCTGGTAGACCAGAGCCTGCGCTGTGATGCCAACATTATTGTGGAAACAGCCAGTGCCCGGGACTCACACCACTTTGCTGTCCTGCTAGGTTTTGGCGCTACAGCTATCTACCCTTATCTGGCCTATGAATCACTGGCGAAACTGGTTGATGGTGGCGTGCTGGAGAAAGATTACCGTACAGCGATGCTTAATTATCGTAACGGGATCAACAAAGGGCTGTACAAGATAATGTCCAAAATGGGCATTTCTACTATCGCCTCTTACCGCTGTTCAAAACTGTTTGAAGCTGTTGGCCTGCATGATGATGTCGCCAGTCAGTGCTTCCAGGGTGTGGTCAGCCGTATTGGTGGTGCCGGGTTCAATGATTTCCAGCAAGACCTTATTAACCTGGCCAAGCGAGCCTGGCTGGCACGTAAACCACTGGAACAAGGCGGTTTGCTGAAGTATGTCCATGGTGGTGAATACCATGCGTACAACCCGGATGTGGTTCGTACACTGCAACAGGCAGTACAGAGCGGTGAATATTCTGATTACCAGGAGTATGCCAAACTGGTTAATGAGCGCCCTGCTGCCACGTTGCGTGATTTGCTGTCAATCACCCCACAAGGTGACGCTGTCAATATTGAGCATGTGGAACCGGCAACCGAGCTGTTCAAACGCTTTGATACCGCAGCGATGTCCATTGGCGCGCTAAGCCCTGAAGCTCACGAATCTCTGGCGGAAGCCATGAACAGCCTGGGGGGGTTCTCTAACTCTGGTGAAGGTGGCGAAGACCCGGCGCGTTATGGAACCAACAAAGTTTCCCGTATTAAGCAGGTTGCCTCTGGCCGTTTTGGGGTTACTCCGGCTTACCTGGTAAATGCGGATGTTATCCAAATCAAGGTAGCGCAAGGTGCCAAACCGGGTGAAGGTGGGCAATTACCTGGTGATAAAGTCACCCCATATATCGCGCGTTTGCGTTACTCAGTGCCGGGTGTGACATTGATTTCACCACCACCACACCATGATATTTATTCTATCGAAGATTTGGCTCAGCTGATTTTTGACCTGAAACAGGTCAATCCTAAGGCGATGATTTCCGTCAAGCTGGTGTCTGAACCGGGCGTTGGTACGATTGCCACCGGGGTGGCAAAAGCCTATGCCGACTTGATTACTATTGCAGGTTATGATGGTGGTACAGGCGCAAGCCCACTTTCTTCAGTGAAATATGCTGGCTGCCCATGGGAGTTAGGTCTGGTGGAAACCCAACAGGCGCTGGTCGCAAATGGTTTACGTCACAAAATTCGTCTGCAGGTTGATGGCGGATTAAAAACAGGTGTCGATATCGTTAAAGCCGCGATTCTGGGAGCGGAAAGTTTTGGTTTCGGTACTGGTCCTATGGTTGCCCTGGGCTGTAAATACCTGCGTATTTGCCACCTCAACAACTGTGCGACTGGCGTTGCGACTCAGGATGAGAAACTGCGCCGTAATCACTATCATGGTTTACCGTGGAAAGTGACCAACTACTTCGAGTTCATCGCCCGCGAAACCCGTGAAATCATGGCGTCTCTGGGTGTAACACGTCTGGTTGATTTAATTGGCCGTACAGACTTGCTCAGCGTACTGGATGGGTTTACTGCCAAACAGCAAAAACTGGATTTATCGCGCCTGCTGGAGACGGCTGAGCCATTGCCAGGTAAAGCACTGTACTGTACAGAGCAGAACCCGCCGTTTGATAAAGGCGATTTAAACGCCCAGTTGCTTAACCAGGCGATGCCTTATGTCGAAAACAAGCAAAGTAAAACCTTCTGGTTCGATATTCGCAATACTGACCGTTCTGTTGGTGCATCGTTGTCTGGCCATATTGCCAGCCATCATGGCGACCAGGGCCTGGCGGCAGACCCTATCGTGGCGTATTTTACCGGGACAGCAGGCCAGAGCTTTGGTGTCTGGAATGCGGGTGGTGTTGAACTGCACCTGACGGGTGACGCAAACGACTATGTCGGCAAGGGTATGGCTGGCGGCTTAATTTCAATTCGACCGCCAGTGGGTTCAGCATACCGTAGCCATGAAGCCAGCATTATCGGTAACACATGCCTGTATGGTGCGACCGGCGGCCGGTTGTATGCCGCCGGGCGTGCCGGTGAACGTTTCGCGGTCCGTAACTCTGGTGCCATCACTGTTGTAGAAGGCATTGGTGATAATGGCTGTGAATACATGACTGGCGGGATCGTTTGCATTCTTGGTAAGACAGGTGTGAACTTTGGTGCTGGTATGACGGGGGGCTTCGCGTATGTTCTTGATGAAGATGGCGAGTTCCGTAAGCGCGTCAACCCTGAACTGGTTGAAGTTCTGAATGTTGATGAGCTTGCCATTCACGAGGAACACCTGCGTGGCATGATTACTGAACATGTTCAGTTTACCGGCTCTCACCGTGGTGAAGAGATTCTGGCGAACTGGCCGGTATGGTCAGCAAAATTTGCTCTGGTTAAACCGAAATCCAGTGATGTAAAAGCATTATTGGGTCACCGTAGTCGTTCCGCAGCCGAGCTGCGGGTGCAGGCGCAGTAAGAGGTCATACAATGAGTCAAAACGTTTATCAATTTATCGACCTGCAGCGCGTTGATCCGCCGAAAAAGCCGCTCAAGATTCGAAAAATTGAGTTTGTAGAAATTTATGAACCCTTCTCAGAAGGCCAGGCTAAAGCACAGGCAGATCGCTGCCTGTCCTGCGGCAACCCTTACTGTGAATGGAAATGCCCGGTACATAACTACATTCCAAACTGGCTGAAGCTTGCCAATGAAGGGCGTATTGTTGAAGCAGCTGAGTTGTCGCATCAGACCAACAGCCTCCCGGAGGTATGTGGTCGTGTTTGCCCGCAGGATCGCCTGTGTGAAGGCTCCTGCACGCTGAATGATGAGTTTGGTGCTGTCACCATCGGTAATATTGAACGCTATATCAATGATAAAGCCATCGAAATGGGGTGGCGGCCAGATATGAGTGGCGTAAAACCCACTGGCAAGCGGGTTGCTGTCATTGGTGCCGGTCCTGCCGGCCTGGCATGTGCCGATGTGCTGACACGTAATGGTGTGAAAGCCGTTGTCTTCGACCGTCATCCGGAAATTGGTGGACTGCTCACTTTTGGTATCCCGGCATTCAAACTGGGCAAAGAAGTCATGAGTACACGTCGGGAAATTTTCACCGGTATGGGCGTTGAATTCCGTCTGAATACTGAAGTGGGCAAAGATATCCAGATGGACGATTTGCTGAATGAGTATGATGCGGTATTCCTGGGCGTCGGGACTTATCAGTCTATGCGAGGCGGGCTCGAAAATGAGGATGCCACAGGTGTATTTGATGCATTGCCATTCCTGATAGCCAACACAAGAAAGTTGATGGGCTTTGAGGAAGACGCTGAGCAACCTTACATTAACCTGCAAAGCAAACGTGTGGTGGTTCTCGGTGGTGGTGACACCGCAATGGACTGTGTACGCACCTCTGTTCGCCAGAGCGCCACTCATGTCACCTGCGCTTATCGCCGCGATGAAGAAAACATGCCGGGCTCTAAACGCGAAGTTAAAAATGCGCGTGAGGAAGGCGTTGAATTCCAGTTCAATGTTCAACCATTAGGTATTGAAGTCAATGGTAATGGCAAAGTGTGCGGTGTGAAGATGGTACGCACAGAAATGGGTGAGCCAGATGCCAAAGGACGCCGTCGTGCTGAAATCGTTGCAGGCTCTGAACATGTGGTTCCGGCAGATGCCGTCATTATGGCATTTGGTTTCCGTCCGCACCGTATGGAATGGCTGGAAAAGCACAGTGTTGAGCTGGATAGTCAGGGGCGTATTCTGGCACCAGAAAACAGTGACAACCCATATCAAACAACCAACCCGAAAATCTTTGCCGGCGGTGATGCTGTGCGGGGTTCCGACCTGGTTGTTACTGCGATTGCAGAAGGTCGTAAAGCCGCTGATGGCATAATGAACTTCCTGGAAGTGTAACGAACACGGCAACAAATGAGCATTAGCTCATCCGTCAAAGCCAGTCGGTCCACGCTGACTGGCTTTTTTTACATTTTCGGCGGGGAAAACAACAGGCGTAAAAAAACCGGGGTATCGTCCCCGGTTTTCACTATTAACCAACCAGTGTGGTTACTTCACAACCCGTAATGCCGGGCGGCCACCCCGTGGTGGAGGATCGTTGTCCGGATTATCACCTTCTTCCGGGGCATCAGGTTTATCGCCGTCAATCACTGACATCACAGTGTTATCGGATGATTCACTCTCAGACCCAGCCCCTTGTACTGCACTTTCATCATCCAACTCGTAGGCCGGTTCAGGCTCAAACATCGTGCCTGCACCATTCTCGCGGGCATAGATAGCCAAAACAGCAGATACAGGGACAGAAACCGTACGAGGAACACCACCAAACCTGGCATTAAACTGCACCTCATCGTTACCCAGCTCCAGGTTACCGACAGCACGAGGCGCAATATTGAGCACAATTTGTCCGTCCCGGGCATATTCCATGGGTACGTTCACACCCGGCAGCGTCACATCTACTACCAGGTGCGGCGTCAACTGGTTATCCAGCAACCAGTCATAAAAGGCACGCAGCAGATATGGACGGCGAGGTGACAACTGAGACATTTCCATTGGTATTAGCCCCGGGTGTGCAGGCGAATTTCACGCTCTGCTTCCGTCAAAGAAGCCAGGAATGCATCACGCTCAAAGACACGGGTCATATAACCTTTAAGTTCTTTAGCGCCAGCACCGGCAATCTCAATGCCCATCAGAGGCAAACGCCACAACAGCGGAGCTAAATAGCAATCTACCAAACTGAATTCATCGCTCAGGAAGTAAGGCTTCTGACCGAAGACAGGCGCAATAGCCATTAGTTCTTCACGCAACTGTTTACGTGCCGTTTCCACTTCCGAACCCGTACCTGCCATGATGATGTTCATCAGGCTATACCAGTCCTTTTCAATACGATGCATATACAGACGGCTTTCGCCACGAGCGACCGGATAAACCGGCATCAACGGCGGGTGCGGGAAACGCTCATCCAGATATTCCATGATGATACGGGATTCCCACAACGTCAGTTCGCGATCAACCAGAGTAGGAACACTTTGATTCGGGTTGAGGTCAATCAGATCCTGAGGCAGATCATCCGTTTCCACATTCTCGATTTCGAAACTTACACCTTTTTCCGCCAGGACAATACGCACCTGATGGCTATAGATGTCAGTAGGACCGGAAAACAGCGTCATCACCGAACGTTTGTTGGCAGCGACAGCCATGAAAACCTCCAAGTATATTCAGAAAATTACTGCCACTAACCGCTACAGCGGAGCAGCCAGCCAGATTACGGGAGCCCTGAGTCTGTTGTTGTAGTCACTTGCGCCAGGCAATCCGGCTAAAACGTAAACAGATACCAGCTTTGGGGCATAAAATTGGATGATAGTTTACCAGATTTTGTTGTACTTGTGGTGAAGGGTGGTGGGAATTAACAGAAAAACACACTGTCTGGCATGTAAATACAGCATTGTGCAGAGATAAAAAAACCCGGCCAGGCCGGGTTTTTCGCCAATGCAATCTGCAGAGCAGAGAGCAATTAACGTTTGGAGAACTGCGGACGACGACGTGCTTTGCGCAGACCCACTTTCTTACGTTCAACCTGACGAGCATCACGAGTGACGAAGCCAGCTTTACGCAGTTCGGAGCGCAGAGACTCATCGTACTCCATCAGAGCGCGGGTGATACCGTGACGGATCGCACCTGCCTGACCGGAGATACCACCACCTTTAACGGTGATGTACAGATCCAGTTTTTCAACCATGTCGACCAGTTCCAGCGGCTGGCGAACTACCATGCGAGCAGTTTCACGGCCAAAGTACTGTTCCAGAGAACGTTGGTTGATAACGATTTTACCGTTGCCCGGTTTGATAAACACACGAGCGGCGGAGCTTTTGCGGCGACCAGTGCCGTAGTATTGATTTTCAGCCATTGCCTGATATCCCGATTAAATGTCCAGAACTTGCGGTTGCTGCGCCGCGTGGTTGTGCTCGTTACCTGCGTAAACTTTCAGTTTACGGTACATAGCACGGCCCAACGGGCCTTTCGGCAACATGCCTTTAACCGCGATTTCAATCACACGCTCAGGACGGCGGGCAATCATTTCTTCGAAGGTCGCTTCTTTGATACCACCGATGTGGCCGGTGTGGTGGTAGTACATTTTGTCAGAACGCTTGTTGCCGGTAACAGCAACTTTATCTGCATTCAGAACGATGATGTAATCACCAGTATCAACGTGCGGAGTGTATTCCGCTTTATGCTTACCGCGCAGGCGACGAGCCAGTTCGGTAGCCAGACGGCCCAGGGTTTTACCGGTCGCGTCGACAACATACCAGTCGCGTTTTACGGTTTCTGGTTTAGCTGTAAAAGTTTTCATTAAAAGCTTACCCAATAAATAGTTACACGTTGGTGAACACCCAAACGCTTAAAATCAGTTGAGGTTCACACGACATTGTCCAGTAAACCTACCCCCTCGGATAGTTTTCACCGGCACTCTAAAGTTTCGGGAAAAAAACTTTGTTGTAACGTGGGGTCGCAAGATTATAGAGAAGTCACTGGTAAAGATCGACCCTTTTTTCTGATTTTCAGCAGCAGTCAGCACAGGTTATGGCCGGTGCGGAGCCTGCAGATACGCTTCACTTTGCATTTCCTGTAACCGGGAAAGGCAGCGCTGGAATTCAAACTTCAGATGTTCCCCCTGATAAATCTCGAACAAAGGCACCTGCGCGAGAACCACCAGCTTCACCTGGCGCTCATAAAATTCATCCACCAGTGCAATAAAACGCCTGGCTGCATTTTCAGCCCGTATATCCATCACCGGTACGTTGTACAGCATCACCGTATGAAACAAATGTGACAGCGCGATATAGTCATGCTGACTGCGGGCATCCACACACAACGTATCGAATGTCACCGCCAGCGTCTGATTCGCACTGCCAAGCGTCGCAAGTGAACGATGATTGACTTCCAGAACCTCGCCCTGGTCTTCATGCCATGGTGAACCTGAAAGTGTCTGAAATAATTGCCCCATCCGTTCCAGGTTGCCAGCATTACAAGGCGAAAGCCATAGATGTGCCTGTGTTAACGCACGCAGACGATAATCCACACCGGCATCCACATTGATCACATCGCAGTGCGCCTGAATTGCGGCAATAGCGGGCAAAAAACGCGAGCGCTGTAATCCATTATGATACAGGTTCTCTGGCGGAATATTCGATGTTGCCACCAGAGTAATCCCCCGGGAAAACAGAGCCTGCATTAGCCCACCCAGTAACATCGCATCGGTAATATCGGAAACGAAGAACTCATCAAAGCAGAGTATGTCTGCCTGCGCTTTGAAGCTGTCAGCCACAATTTCCAGTGGATCGCTGTGCCCCTGCAAACGGGTTAGTTCTTCGTGAACACGCAACATAAAACGGTGGAAATGCAGCCGCAGCTTTCTTTCACCCGGAATACTCTGGAAAAACATATCCATAAGCCAGGTTTTCCCACGCCCTACGCCGCCCCACATATAGAGGCCGGTTACAGGTTGCGGAGCAACTGGCTGGCGGTTAAACCATCGGGTAATCTTTCCTGCCAGGCCTTTTGGCTCAGAATGAGGCACCGCCTGCCGTGCGCTCAATGCCTGGTAAATTGCGTCCAGACGCGTAATTGCATCGCGCTGAACATTGTCAGGCTGAAACTGCCCATCGCGAAGCGCCATTTCGTAACGCGATGCCGGAGAGAGGGTTTGCATGGTGTTATTCTTACTTCCTTAGCAATCTAATAAACGAGTTGCCATTACTCTTTTGTCTAAAAAAAGGCCGTTCTACACTACGCGATACACCAGCAGGATTCCACTTCTCATGAATTAACGGTTATAGTGGCAGTTATAAAGCGATGGCACGGACATAACAGAAGGTAAGCCTCGCAGTTAACCCTACGACCAAACAATAAATGGGAGATGTTCATGACCTGGGAATACGCGCTAATTGGGTTAGTCGTCGGTATCATTATTGGCGCCGTCGCGATGCGTTTTGGCAACCGCAAGCTTCGCCAGCAGCAGGCATTACAGTATGAGCTGGAGAAAAACAAAGCAGAACTGGAAGAATACCGGGAAGAACTGGTGAACCATTTTGCCCAAAGTGCCGAGTTGCTGGATAACATGGCGCGTGATTACCGCCAGTTGTATCAACACATGGCAAAAAGCTCTTCCAGTTTGTTACCGGAAATGAGCGATGAAACCAACCCATTCCGCAATCGACTTGAAGATTCAGAAGCCAATAATGATCAGGCTCCGGTGCAAATACCGCGAGATTACTCTGAAGGCGCATCAGGGCTTTTGCGCAACGAAAAAGCAAAACGCAGCTAACGATTTGTAAATGACAGGGTGCTCCGGCACCCTATTTTTTTGCGTGATTGCGCTTACACGTTATACAAGTTGTTCATTCCAGGTATATTCAATATTATCAATCTATTCAGGATAGCTGTTTTCAAGCAAGCCAATGGGAGCCTGTATTAATGAAAAAAACAACTCCACTTTTTTGTGCTGTCGCGTTAGCGCTTGGCATCGGATTGTCTGTTCCAGCGGCTTCGCTGGCCGCCTTGCCTTCACAGATTCCTGGGCAACCTGCGATTCCAAGCCTTGCGCCAATGCTTGAAAAAGTGCTTCCGGCTGTTGTCAGCATTCAGGTGGAAGGCAGTGCAGTAGAAAGCCCACAAGTGCCCGATGAACTGAAAAAATTCTTTGGTGATGATGGTTCAGACCCGCAAGCCCAGCCTTTCGAAGGTTTAGGTTCTGGTGTAATTATTGATGCAGCAAAAGGCTATGTGCTTACCAATAACCACGTTATTGAGCATGCAGATAAAATCAGTGTCCAGTTAAACGATGGCCGCACGTTTGATGCCAAACTGATTGGCAGTGATTCGCAAAGTGATATAGCAGTCGTACAAATTCAGCATCCCGAAAAACTCACCCAAATTAAAGTTGCTGACTCCGATGCGCTGCAAGTGGGGGATTTTGCCGTTGCCGTGGGTAACCCTTTCGGGTTGGGGCAAACAGTGACGTCCGGCATTATTTCTGCTCTGGGGCGCAGTGGGCTGAATATTGAAGGTCTGGAAAACTTCATTCAGACAGATGCGTCTATTAACCGCGGTAATTCGGGTGGTGCATTACTAAACCTGAAGGGGGAACTGATAGGCATTAACACGGCCATTCTTGCTCCAGGCGGCGGCAGCATCGGTATTGGTTTCGCTATTCCGGGCAACATGGCTATAAAGCTTGCAACCCAACTGATTCACTCCGGGGAAATTCAGCGCGGGTTACTGGGTATCAGAGGAACCGAATTGAATGCTGATTTGGCTAAAGCCTTCAACCTGAATGTCCAGCGCGGTGCGTTCGTAAACGAAGTACTACCAGGTTCTGGTTCAGCGAAAGCGGGAATCAAAGCGGGCGATGTAATAACCAGCCTGAACGGTAAACAGCTCAGCAGTTTTGCCGAGCTCCGTGCAAAAATTGCCACAACAGAGCCAGGAACCAAAGTAAAACTGGGGTTGTTACGGGCAGGAAAAGCACTTTCAGTTGAGGTCGTACTCGATAAGAGCACAGCATCGTCAGCCAGTGCTGAGTTAATATCACCAGCATTACAGGGTGCAACACTCAGTGATGGACACCTGAAAGACGGAACTAAAGGTGTGCATATTGATGCCGTTGACAAAGGTAGTGCTGCCGCAAAAGCCGGGTTGAATAAAGATGATTTAATCGTCGGTGTTAACCGTGAGCGTGTGCATTCCATTGCTGAGATGCGTAAGGTAATGGAAAATAAACCATCGGTTATTGCGTTGAATATCTTACGTGGTGATACCAATCTTTATCTGCTTTTGCGCTAAGTAACATAATTACCAGCCTCCGCAATGCGGTGGCTGGTAAACTCATGATATGCTCCCATCCTGTTTACTCAATTAATCACAATATACATCCATGATTCTGAAGCTATTGCGGTCAGCACTAATTGGTTTATTTGTCGGTGGCATTCTGGTGTTCACCGTGCCTTCGCTGCGCACAATGGTGCCTGCATCGGTGAGTCAGTTCACCAGTGCAGATGAATCTCCGGTTAGTTATAACCAGGCTGTACGCCGGGCGGCACCAGCAGTGGTTAACGTTTACAACCGTAGTAGTAATGGCAATACACATCACCAGTTGGAAATCCGCACCCTGGGTTCCGGGGTCATAATGGATGCCAGAGGGTATATCCTTACCAATAAGCACGTTATTAATAACGCTGACCAAATCATCGTTGCCTTACAGGATGGTCGGGTTTTCGAGGCACTATTAGTAGGTTCTGATAGCCTGACTGATTTGGCTGTACTAAAAATTAACGCAACAAATCTGCCTGTTATTCCCATCAACCCACACAGGGTGCCACATATTGGTGATGTTGTTCTGGCAATAGGTAACCCTTATAACCTGGGGCAGACCATTACTCAGGGTATCATTAGTGCGACCGGGCGAATCGGCCTTAACCCAAGTGGCAGGCAAAACTTTCTGCAAACCGACGCATCGATTAACCATGGTAACTCGGGTGGCGCTCTGGTTAATTCACTGGGTGAACTAATGGGGATCAATACGCTCTCATTTGATAAAAGTAATGACGGCGAGACACCTGAAGGCCTGGGATTTGCCATTCCTACTCGCCTGGCAACCCGCATCATGGATAAGCTAATTCGTGATGGGCGGGTCATTCGCGGCTATATAGGTATCACCGGGCGAGAAGTGATGCCCATGCATACAGCCGCAACATCCGGGCTGGACCAGATACAGGGTATAGTCGTTAATGATGTGGCGCCAGATGGGCCTGCGGCAAAAGCAGGTATTCAAATCAACGATGTGATTTTATCGGTAAACCATAAACCTGCGCTTTCAGCACTGGAGACCATGGATCAAGTGGCTGAAATCCGTCCAGGCTCAGTTATACCCGTTGAAATTATGCGTAATGAACAGAAAATGACGTTGATGGTGACAGTCCAGGAATACCCGGCAACGAATTGACAAAAACAAACATGGGCCGGGAGCCGGCCCATGTAGTTGCGTTAGCGGTTTACAAAATCCACACCCAGTTCAATATCTTTCTTCAGCGTATCGATTAACCCTTCCAGCGCTTGTTTTTCAAAAGCACTCAAAACCCCCGGGGACTGACGCTCTACAATGCCATTTTTGCCAAGCAGCAATGGCTGAGCGAAGAAGCGGGCATATTCGCCATCACCTTCTACATAGGCACATTCAACAACTCCTGCTTCACCTTTCATTGCCCGTACCAGTGACAGACAGAAACGCGCAGCAGCAAGACCCATAGAGAGAGTTGCAGAACCACCACCCGCCTTAGCTTCAACCACCTCAGTACCTGCATTCTGAATGCGGGTTGTCAGTGCCGAAACTTCATCATCAGTAAAGCTGACGTCAGGAACATGGGAAAGTAACGGAAGAATGGTCACACCTGAATGACCACCAATAACCGGAACATTCACATCCGCCGCGTTTTTACCCTTGAGTTCAGCAACAAATGTATTAGAACGAATAATATCCAGTGTACTCACACCAAATAGCTTATCTTTGTTATACACACCTGCTTTCTTAAGCACCTCAGCCGCAATTGCAACCGTAGTGTTAACCGGGTTAGTAATAACGCCAATACATGCTGTTGGGCATGTTTTCGCTATTTGCTGAACTAAGTTTTTCACAATCCCGGCATTCACATTGAACAGATCGGAACGATCCATGCCGGGTTTCCGGGCAACACCCGCGGAAATTAATACAATATCAGCGCCTTCCAGAGCGGGCGTTGCATCCTCACCAGCAAAACCTGTGATTTTCACATCGGTAGGAATATGGCTTAAATCAACTGCCACCCCCGGGGTTACCGGAGCAATATCATACAAAGTCAGCTCTGAACCAGAAGGCAGTTGGGTCTTAAGCAGAAGGGCTAGCGCCTGGCCGATACCACCTGCCGCGCCGAGGACTGCAACTTTCATCCTAAACTCCTTATTATGGTTAGCAATAAGTGCCTTAACTCCATAGGGGTTGCGACCATAATCCAGAGATGAAGTAAATACAATCTTCACGCCACCAGTTTACTAAGTATTACGGTGTTTTGTTTACTCCGTATACTTTTCTGGGGTGGACAGTAAGTCACTTCCTAAACAGGCACTTCAATACTGTTTTCTTAACTTGTACTGAATGAATCAAAACAACATCATTTTGATAACATTTACTTTACCTTATAGCGCATTTTTAAGACGTGATGCAGGTATATTTCTGGATAACATTTTTTGATAGAATCCGCGGCTTTCATCAATTTAATTCAGCCGCCAGGATGCATTTGCATAAAAATTCAATTAATTGCATAATGATGCCACTTATTGGCCTGAATGAAGGTAAATTATGCGAGCCTCTGCTAAACAAGAAGAATTAGTGAAAGCTTTCAAGGCGCTTCTTAAAGAAGAGAAATTTAGCTCTCAGGGAGAGATCGTTCAGGCTCTCCAGGAGCAAGGCTTTGAAAATATCAACCAGTCGAAAGTTTCCCGTATGCTGACTAAGTTCGGCGCTGTGCGAACACGTAATGCAAAAATGGAAATGGTCTACTGTTTACCGGCAGAACTTGGGGTACCAACCACCTCCAGTCCACTCAAAAATTTGGTACTGGATATCGACTACAACGATGCTGTGGTAGTTATTCACACCAGCCCCGGAGCTGCGCAACTCATTGCCCGCCTGCTCGATTCTCTTGGTAAAGCAGAAGGGATCCTGGGCACCATTGCGGGTGACGACACGATTTTCACAACACCAGCCAGTAACTTCACGGTAAAAGAACTTTACGACGCGATTCTGGTACTGTTCGAGCAAGAGCTGTAAGTACATGGGTTTACGCTGCCGTACCAGTGCCAAAGGCGCGTAAACCTGTCGAACCTTATGCATCACTACCTGGGAATTTCCTGCCACTATTTTGTATTTTGTGCGTTGTCCACCAGACTGTTCTCATGCACTAAACCGCATCAATGGTTAAATATTTATATCCGATTGATTTACATAACCTTTAGCTAAAAACATTCGCTTCCCAATCCATTTTTATGACTCAACAATCTAAAAATATTTTCTTATACAATAAATGTTCATTATGAAATGATTAGTCTGTTATCTTTTTTTCGTGGCCCTACTATACTGTTTTTTGTGACACTGCTCACGAATAATGAGCAAGACAAAACAGATAACAGAGGTACCTGATATGAACATGACAAAAACTCTCACTACAGCCAGCCTGCTTTCCATGTTGTCATTTGGCGCTTTTGCCGCAACGCAACTCAATGATGAGCAAGCTGAATCACGCCAGCCTATAGGAACAATCAGCGTTGATGGCATAGCCAGTTCACCTATGGATATGCACCAGATGCTAAATAAGAAAGCCGCTGAACAAGGAGCTTCCGCTTACCATGTTATAGAGGCGCGTTCAGGTGATAGCTGGCATGCAACTGCAGAATTATATAAATAAGCTATGATGCAGGGGCATGGTGCCCCACTTCTCGTAGTTTATAACAACAACCCGGCATAATGCCGGGTTGTTGTTATGCCTTTATGAGTAACTTTCTGTTAGCGCATGCTGATACTTATTCAACATTTCTGTCAGGCGGCGCACTGGTTCCGTAACACTAAGTGGAGCATCCCACTTTTCCAGTTTTTGCTGGTAAATAGCTAACTCACGCAGCAACCTTTGGAAGGATTCACGCCGCCGGAAGTTATTTGATGACGATGTAATACGGTCTGCCGTTCGCCGTAATTGCCGATGAAAAGCTGACAGCTCATCATTCACGGGAACCGGGGCATCACGCAGGCGCTGATGGGCGATAATCAAGTTAAGTGCCAGCCGAAAACGGGCTATATCTCCCGGAAATTTATTCAACAGCAGGAACAGTTGCTGGTACAACGCAGGTAAATGGTTTTCCTTACGACGTACTACATTGGTGGTGAGCGATGACACTGCTGCTGACATCAGTTGATTTAAAATATTCTGCCCGGTTTGCTCACGCGAATTATCCCGAATAACAGAAATCACGATCATGGCCAGCACCACACCCACCAACTGCCCCAGCGCATTGTCCAGGAAGAAATTAAAATCAAACTTCATGGGATTATCCAGCACAATAATATTGATAGTCCCGGCCAGCGTTGCCATTGAACCCAACATACGCTTTTGTACCTGAATACCAATAAAGAACCCAAGAATGGCCAGGCTCAGGCACAGCAACAGCATACTCTGCTGTGTCGAGGGGATAATAAACAGGAAATAGAGTGCGCCGAGTGGTAATGCCATAAGCATGCCATAAACAAAATCAAGACAAACCATCCGTGGGTTAGGTAAACGCATTGCTAATGAAGTGACAACAGCTATCATGACCATTGCGCCACTGCCGGATGTCCAGCCCGTCCACAACCAGAACAGTGTTCCCAGAATACAGGACACCGACGTACGCCAGAAATTAATCATCGCGTGATGGCGCTCAGCTGATACCGGCTTAACAACCGGCTCCCCATTGAGTACTTCCTCTTCAACTGCGCTGATTTTGGTATTTGCGTTGACGCCGCGTTTTAGCAGTAAAAAGCGTGTTGCAGAGCCCACCCAAGTATAAATAGTTACCGGTGTATCATCACCACTGATTGAAATAACACGGCGCATGAGTTTCAACCTGCGGTGTACATCAGCAGCTGAATCGACAGGCAATTCAAACAAGTAACGGAACTCAGAAGGCACTGCCTCAGGACGGGTATTCTGAATCAGAAAGGTTTCGGCTGCCTGAGTTATCATGGTTAACGACAACGAGTGGATAACATTCAAACGGCGAGTGGCTTTATCCCAACGAGATGATTCCATTTTTAAATTACTTCTCATCCCATTTAATGCATTGGTGCGCCTCAGCAAATCACTCCAGGCTTTATCAACCTCTTCGCGGGAACTGTGCGCGATGCACAGTTGCATCAACCGATAATGGTCAACAACTATCTCCTCCAGCTCTTTATCAATTTCTTGTTTAACGGAGCGAGGTGAAAATAGCAGGTCAGCAACTATTGCGCACATTATCCCAATGACAATTTCACTGCAGCGCTCCACGGCAAATTGCGGGGTCAACAATGGTGCTTTTTGAATAGTAATTACAATGATCAGTGCGGTATAACCGGAAAGCCCCCATGCATATGAATTTTCGACACGCACCAGAGAAGAAACCCAGGTACAAAACCCCGCCCATATACAACAGACTATCAACATGAGTAACGGGGCCCGAATCAATAAAATGATAATAGCCAGCGCAGCAAAACAACCAATAAATGTTCCGATAATACGTAGCATCCCCCGGTAGCGAATAGCCCCGGAGTATGGCTCTCCACCTGCTGCAAAAGCTGGGCCTGCTGCAACAAGGGCTGCAGTCAATACAGCCCAGCGAGGTGTTTCAAGCTGAAAATGAAACCCCACAAACAGCGCCAGCACAATGGCTGTAGCGAGCTTGAAAGCAAAACGCAAATGAATCTGGGAGATGGAGAAAAAGCCCATGATAATTAACCAAACTCACGAAAACGGCGGAAAAACTTACTGATAAAAGACATGTTCTCAGTATTCCGGTCATGTTTGCCAGTAACAACAACCGTTGCCGTAGTGCCTGCCGGAAACAAATTGCCATACTGCTTATCCAGTTGAATACGCACAGGTACCCTTTGTGCAAGACGAACCCACTCGAGGTTGGAATCGACACTCGCCATGCCTTTCGCATCCTGGCTACTGCTGGCATTTGTCACCCCGGCAGCAATACTGTTTACCGAACCATGTAATACCTGATTACTTCCCAGCGGGGTGATCTCAACACGGTATCCCGGCCGGACACCATCCAGTTTGGTTTCTTCCATGTAAGCCACAACATAGAACGAATTTTCTTTCACCAGGGCTACAGAGGTAGAACCACGCGTAATGAACTCACCGGCATAGACATTCAGGTTGGTTACCCAGCCATCTGCTGGCGCATAAACAACAGTTCGCGCAAGGTCGAGTTTTGCCACATCTCTTGTTGCACGGGCTTTAGCCAGCTGATGTTCCATAGTCTGCAGGCTGTTGTTCGCCTGGTCGATTTGCTCTTTTGCCACGGCACCCACCCCCAGGCGGTTACGACGAGCGGCTTCACGACGTTTCTCTTCTACTTGAGCCTGGTAGTACGCAACATCCGCCTCAGCCTCTGCCAGTGCTTCTTTATAACGCGGTTGATCAATCACGAACAGCACCTGGCCCTTTTTCACCAGTTGGTTATCATGAACATCAACATGTTCAATCAAACCGGAAACATCCGGTGCAATAGCCACAATATCAGCACTAAAGCGGGCATCTCGTGTCCAGGGCGACTCGGTATAAAACGACCAAACCCGGAATACAGCAATAAAGGCCAGAATAACCAACACCACGGTGATTGCCGTGCGGGTCAGATTTTTTGTTAGTGTTTTCACTTCTACCTCAAACAAACAGGCGGGTTATTAACCAGAATAGACAACAATACAAGGCGGTATTGAACAATGCCGGGTGCCAGACAAAATCATAGATACCAGTAGGAACCAGTACTCTACGCAGCCCCCAAAATAGTGCCAGCGATAATAGCAACTCGAAAAAAATCGGCGGAAATGAAAGGCCGAATACTACAATAACCGGAAATAAAGTCATTTTTGTCCTGATATGAACGGAGCAGGCGATACCATTGATGTAGTTAACACCTCGAAGCCACATCAAGAATTTGCAGGCAGGAACTACGAAGTGCTCAATTTAATAATAATATATTAACGTAACTGTTATGCTGTTATCTATAATCTGTGATCTAAATCACTTTTAAGCCAGAGTGAATAATGGAACGACTTAAACGGATGTCAGTCTTTGCCAAAGTAGTTGAACTGGGTAGTTTCACCGCGGCGGCAAGACAATTACAAATGAGTGTCTCATCGATCAGCCAGACTATTGCCAAACTGGAAAATGAACTGCAGGTAAAGCTGCTTAACCGTAGTACCCGCAGTATTGGTCTGACCGAAGCAGGGAAAATTTATTACCAGGGCTGCCGCCGCATGTTGCACGAAGCGCGGGAAGTGCACGAACAACTTTATGCCTTCAATAACACGCCGATAGGGACGCTGCGTATTGGTTGTTCCTCTACAATGGCACACAATATTCTGGCTGTCATGACAGCCAATATGCTGAAAGAGTACCCGGGTTTGTCTGTTAATCTGGTGACAGGTATCCCGGCACCAGACTTGATTGCCGATGGGCTTGACGTGGTTATTCGGGTTGGAGCATTGAGCGATTCCAGCCTGTTTTCCCGCCGCCTGGGGGCAATGCCAATGGTTATCTGTGCCGCAAAGAAATACCTCAATCAGCACGGTGTACCGGAAAAACCCGCCGACCTGAGTAACCACTCCTGGCTGGAATACAGTGTTCGCCCGGATAATGAATTTGAGCTAATCGCACCCGAGGGAATTACCACCCGTATGACACCTCAGGGGCGTTTTGTCACCAATGATCCAATGACTCTCACGCGTTGGCTGAGTGAAGGTGCAGGAATTGCTTATGTGCCACTTATGTGGGTTCTGGATGAAATAAAACAAGGTGATCTGGAAGTCTTACTGCCCCGCTACCAGTCAGATCCTCGACCAGTCTATGCGTTATATACCCAAAAAGATAAATTGCCCCTGAAAGTACAAGTCTGTATTAACTGGCTGATGGAGTACTTTGTGAACGTAGCAGAGACTTACCAGGAAATGCATGGCCGCCATACAGACCTGAGGTAAAAAATAAGCCGCCAGTTAAAGCGGCGGCTTACATGTCGACGACTACATTTATCGGCCTGTGTCAGAATCAGGCCGTTCCGCCAACGGTAAGGTTATCCACCTTAAGTGTGGGCTGCCCCACACCAACAGGTACACTCTGCCCTTCTTTACCGCAGACACCGACGCCGTTATCCAAACGCAGATCATTACCAACCATTGAGATCTGCTGCATCGTTTCGATCCCAGAACCGATAAGCGTTGCGCCTTTCACCGGTTTCGTCACTTTCCCTTTCTCAATCAAATAGGCTTCTGAAGTGGAGAAGACGAATTTCCCGGAGGTAATATCAACCTGACCACCGCCAAAATTCGGGGCATACAGGCCATACTCAACCGATGCAATAATGTCTTCTGGCGTGGATTTGCCTGCCAGCATATAGGTATTTGTCATACGTGGCATCGGTAAGTGAGCATAAGATTCACGCCGGCCATTACCCGTTGGAGACATGTCCATCAGGCGGGCATTCATTTTATCCTGCATAAACCCTTTGAGTACGCCGTTTTCAATCAATACGTTGTACTGCCCAGGCACTCCTTCATCATCAATGGCAACAGAACCACGGCGATTTGCCAGCGTGCCATCATCAACGACCGTACATAATTCAGACGCCACCAGTTTGCCCATCTGACCACTGAATACAGAAGTCCCACGGCGGTTAAAATCACCTTCCAGGCCATGCCCGACAGCTTCATGCAACAACACACCCGGCCATCCGGAACCTAACACCACGGGTAGTGTGCCTGCGGGAGCTGCCACAGCAGACAAGTTGACCAGCGCCATACGAACAGCCTCATGCGCCCAGGCATCAGCTCTGGCAGTACCTTCTTCTTCTTCAAGGAACCAGGCATAATCAAACCGGCCACCGCCACCACTGGAGCCGCGCTCACGTTTGCCATCTTCTTCAACCTGCACACTAACTGATAACCGGACCAATGGCCGTACATCGGCTGCCAGAGTACCATCAGTGGCGGCAACCAGGATCAACTCGTACACCCCCGTCAGACTGGCATTCACTTCTTTAACACGGTTATCAGCAGAACGTGCCACGTTGTCCACACGGCGTAAAATATCCAGTTTTTCTTCGCGGCTCATGCTCTGCAGAGGGTCGAGCTGCATATAACGAGCAGGTGTGGCTATGGCACTAAACGCTTTGGTTTGCCCTTCTCCCTGCTCCTGTACGATGCTGCGCGCGGCTTGCGCACTTTGTTGCAATGCTTCAAGGCTTATTTGATCTGCATATGCAAACCCAGTTTTTTCACCGCTGATGGCACGAATACCAACGCCCTGGTCAATATTCCAGGAACCATCCTTAATAATACGGTCTTCCAGAACCCAGGATTCGTGATAGCTGGACTGGAAGTAGAGATCGCCATAATCAAGACGACGCTGTGATAATTGACCCAGGACAGAAAACAAGTCTTGATGACTTAATCCATTCGCGGACAATAACTGCTCGGTTACCAGATTCAGACTCATCGTACTCATTACTCTTATGCTGACCACCTGACTGGTGGTGAAATGTTTTATCTATTGAGCTTGCGGTAATTCATCGCTAACGTCAAATCATTGCGTGGCGGTTTTACGAGGTTGCCGCAATACTTCATTAATACGCGGTTTATCTATCGGGCCCGTAATTTGGTAGCGCAGCAAGGCAATTTTACTCCACAAAGGCCCCAGAACTTTACTGGCGGCAAATACCGCAGCACCAACTATCGGGTTTACTGCAAAAGCCGTTGCAACCCCTACAGTTGCTGAAATTTCAGGTGCCACGGCAGCTTCCATGTTCAACTGCCGGTTAACCAAATCAACAGTGCCTTTCATCGCTATATCCGCTTCGAGCCCATCTACCAGCGTATCATCAGTGTGCAACGTACCGTCTTTAATCCAGGCTGTGCTGCGGATGGAATCAAAATAAAAACCACTGCCAAAAGTATCGCTGAAATCAAAGCGCAATTTACGCAATAAGGCATCAAAACTCACCAGTCGCAAAAGTTGGCCTGCATGCCCGGTTTCCAGCTCTGCTATTTTGCCTTTCCCCAGTTTAGTTTTAATTATCCCATTGAGTGAGGCGACATCAGGGCGCCAGGGAATATTGCGCCAGTGCAGATCGTATTCGGTCTTGAAAGAAGCACCCTGTAACGGAGTACCGACCCCAAAGAAGCCTGTCGCCTCGTCAAGCGACTTGCCGCTCAGGACGCCTTTGAGAGATGTTCTTTCACTACCAGGCTGATTAACCCACTCCCCACTCGCCGTCAACCGTGCAAAGCCTGTATCAATAAGCCCTTGTGTTAACGTAAGCGTATTACCCTGAATCGCTAAATCTGCGTTAATACGACCATATTTTTGCCCCATCAGCCAACACTCTGCGCAGTGAATATTCAGATCAGGCCACTGGCTAAAATCAATTGTATTCCCCGTGGTCGCCAACATATTTTCAGCAGTTTTATCAACCTTGAGCGCAGATAATACCGGGTTGTAATAAAGGTAGTTCAGCGACACATCCCATGGAGTATTTTCACGCCGGGTTAATTTGCCGTTGATCTCACGCCCGGTTATGTCAACAACAGTGCTGTCAGTTGCGTTATGCATCACCAGATTAAGGTTGTTCCATGCCTGACCGGCAAACTGGAAGGAAGGCGTTCGCAATGTGACCGCATCAGGAAAGCTCACACTGTGGCTTACTTTTTCTGCAGTCCCGGCCTGTAAGACAGCCAGCCATTGAGCACCATCAAGTGGCGGGAGGTTAAGCTCCACCATCTGGTTTTCAGGTAATGGGGGAATACTCCGCGAATCAGACACCCAGATAGCCCGCTCCAGTGTCAGTTTTTTATTGAGCAACCAGTGGCTATTAAAGTGTGTGGTCTGCCCAAGGCTGCCAGTCAGCGAAAAACTGTGCATATCTCCTTTCGTTTTGATGACCAATGGCAAAGACTCGCCAGCAGGTTTAGCGGCCGGAACAGGTAAGTGACTACTTACATTCTTCAAGTCACCTGTAAGGTCAACCTGCCAGGTTGTATCACCCCGGTAAGGTAAGGTCACTCCAACATTCCCTTTCCAGCCAAAAGAACCTTTTAAACTCTGGCTAAGAGCATCAGGCAATACGCCTGTACTGGCAGCTTGCCAGTTGCCATTCAGGTTAATATCCACCTGATACGCTTTTTCCTGCTCTTGTGTGGTGAAATCAACCGTCAGTGGCTGATTAAACCAAGTCGCCTGCAGTGGTCCACTGGTTAAATTGCCATTCTTAAAGCTGAACTCGCCAGTCAGGTGATGCAATGTGCTGTTAAGGGGAACAACAGACAACGTGTTATTGCGCAGTGAAACATTTCCCTGTGCCGTCGTCATTTCTCCATCTAAAGGAATAGCCAGATGTAAGCGAGCACTTACATCTCCTTTCAGTTTGAGTTCATCAAGCGTTGCGCCAAGGGTATCCGCTAAGGGCGTTTGTTTGAAATAGGGCCCAACAGATTCTCCCGCGCCGTTGATATCAGCATCAATAAACAGTTTTTCTTTCGCATAATCCGGAATCACGGCGTCCAGATTACTGGCCGTTACCCCACCTAAAATCGCTTTAGGTGCCTTCATCCACAAACCGTCATTACGAAAATCGAGATCAATATCAAGGTGCTGAAGTGCAGGCCAGTCTGGCTGGAAAGCAAAGGTTGCATCTTTAAGCGGAACAAAAACCTGGAACTGACCTTCGTTATGCAAATATGGGAAGAAATGTGGGTTTCCTGAGTAAACCAGTGTCGCATTTTGCGCTTTACCGGCTTTAATCGCACCACTGAGATAATCCACCAGCGATTTGCCCATCAGGTTTTCCGGAAAATAGCGCCATGCCTGCCCCCCGTCAGTCGCCGTGATCCCGGCCAGTATTTTAAGCCAGGGTTGGTCACCTTCCGGGTGTTGATAACTGAAATCACCATGGGCCTGGACGCCATTGGCCTGAACATTGATATTGCTACCGTCAATACGCAGCCCCTGAGCATCATCCTGCCAGCGTAAAGTGGCATTACCTTGTGAGATTTCCAGTGGCGCACGAAAGACATGCTCATAAGGCAAACGGGCATCATGAATGTTCAGATTCAGTCTGCCATTTTGCAGACTTCCGACAATATTGCCGGCAACATGCTGCGCACCTGGCAATAACTTCCACTGGTTCCAGGAAAGGTTGTGCCACTGCGCTTTCATGCGCAATGTTTCGGGCTTCTCTAAGGGAATATCCAGAGCCAGTGAGTCTATATTTCCTGCCGGGTGCAGGGTACGCCAGACATCGACAAATTTTGGAGCAAATGTTTCCGCCAGCGGAAGTAGTGGAGCCAGGTAATCCGGGGTTAACTGATTCGCACGAATGCGTAACTCTCCCTCTGAAAACGCAGACTCTGCGGTTTCTTTGGTATTCCCAGGTAGCCAGGCAAGCACCATGCTCCCTTGTGACCATGACTGGTTATCCAGTTTCAGGCCTGATAACGGAAACTGCACTTGCCAGCCAGTGCCCAGCTTAGAGATATGGGTAAGCAGGCTCTGCACCGAAAGCTCATGCCGGAATTTTTCGCCCGACCACTCCGCGCCCCCTTGCTGTAGCCAGATGTCCGCACTCTCCAGCCCACCATCTTTGATATTTACCCAGGCCGCCATACTGAAGCGTGCACGATTCAACTTAATGTTGTCCCGCATCCACTCACCAAACCAGGGCTTAACATCGACATCGTCTGCCTGCATCCAGATTTTCCCGGAGTTCAGCGTGCCATTTTGATCACGTAAATCCATGCGTACATTGACCAGCCCATGTTGCCCGTTAAAGCTGGACAGACTTATCTTTCCTTCAGCCCGATGGCGTTTATTGCCGTTCAACCAGGTTAAATGTGGAATATGTAAGTTTGCCCGCTGGCCTGATAGCGTTAAAAAGCTGATGTTGCTGTCGCGCAAATCGAAGTGGTCAAATTGCCGTAAAAACAGGTCATTGAGTTTACTGACCTCAAAGTCGGTGGTTTCACCGTTATGGGAAAGGGCCGTATTGGTCACTGCGTTTAATTGGTAGAAGGTGAGATCACGGAATTGCCAGCGAGCGTGTAACAAGCTTTGCCAGATATCCAGCGCCAGCGTGACTCGCTTTATGGTTAACGTCCCTTTGTCTTTAAGCAGAACATTGATATCACGAATATCAAGGGTGGGGCCAAATGTCTGCCAGGAGGCATGGATTTCACTGACCTCTACAGGAATACCGCTAACCTGTTCAATTTTAGCAAGAATGGGTTCCCGCCAATTATTCAGATGCGGCAATGCAAGGCGCAGCCCACTGACCAGTAGCGCAATAACGACAACCAGTGCAGCAAAGGTGAGCAGCAAGATGCCCGGCAGTCGCTTCACATTTCTCTCCTTGTCTGCTGGCGGCAGTGCTACATCATGACCACATCAAACTGCTCCTGATTATAGAGCGGCTCTATCTGAACTTTAACTTGTTTACCTACAAAAATTTCTACCTCAGCAAGCGCATGAGATTCTTCGCTTTTCAATGCTTCAGCAACTGACGGAGAAGCGTAAACCAGGAAACGATCAGAATCATAGGCATGATGGACGCGCACAATTTCACGCATAATTTCGTAGCAGACGGTTTCGACAGTTTTAACAGTGCCGCGCCCATGGCAAGTTGGGCATTCACTGCACAGAACATGTTCCACACTTTCCCGTGTACGTTTCCGGGTCATTTCCACCAGGCCAAGAGCAGAAAAACCATTAACACTGGTTTTAACACGATCTTTACTCAGGGCTTGCTCAAGGGAGTGTAATACACGACGCCGGTGGTCATCGTTACTCATGTCGATAAAATCGATAATGATAATCCCACCCAGGTTTCGCAGGCGTAATTGCCGGGCTATGGCCTGAGTCGCCTCAATGTTGGTGTTAAAAATGGTGTCATCAAGATTCCGGTGCCCAACAAAAGCGCCTGTATTGATATCAATGGTAGTCATCGCTTCTGTCTGGTCGATTATCAAATACCCACCAGATTTCAGTTCAACCTTGCGTTCAAGAGCACGCTGGATTTCATTTTCAACATCATAGAGATCAAAAATAGGCTGGCGACCACTGTAATGTTCCAGTTTGGCCGTCATGTCCGGAATATATTCAGCCGTAAACTCCAGCAGCATTTCATATGTCAGACGAGAGTCAACGCGAATTCTGTCCAGTGAGGCATCAGCGAAATCACGCAATACTCGCTGAGCCAGTGCTAACTCGCCATACAGCTGGCAGCGGGTTTGAGGTCGTTTACGGCGTTCAATGACTTTACGCCAGACGCGTTTCAGATAAGCGGCATCAGAAGCCAGATCCTTCTCACATACGCCTTCTGCCGCCGTGCGAATGATAAAACCGCCCATTTCATCGCAATAAACGCTTACAACCTGTTTGAGCCGCTCACGTTCTTCTTCACTTTCTATACGCTGTGATACGCCGACATGGGATGCACCTGGCATGAAAACCAGATAGCGAGAAGGGAGTGTGATATCTGTCGTCAAACGGGCACCTTTCGTGCCCAGAGGATCTTTCACTACCTGGACCACCAGATCCTGCCCCTGGCGAACTAACTCTGAAATATCCCGTACTGTGAAGTTTTTCTGTTCTTCACCCGCAACACATTCAGTATGCGGCATGATATCTGAGGCATGTAAGAATGCTGCTTTATCAAGGCCAATATCTACAAATGCCGCCTGCATGCCCGGAAGTACACGACTCACGCGACCTTTGTAGATATTGCCTACAATTCCCCGGCGCGCTTCACGTTCAATGTGGATCTCCTGCAAAATTCCACCATCTATGTAAGCTACCCGAGTTTCAGAAGGGGTAATATTGACTAATAACTCAGCCGTCATGATTGCTTTTTCCTTCGCGTAACGCACTAAACGTCGCTATTAATGCATCAGTTTCAACCAGAGGCAGGCCAACCACCGCGTGGTAACTACCATTAATTTTTATCACAAAACGCCCCCCCAGCCCCTGGATTCCATACGCTCCAGCTTTATCCATTGGCTCACCGGATGCAACATACTCAGCAATATCACGCTCTGATAATGGGCGAAATGTCACCTCAGTCACTACCAGACAATCCAGCAGATTGGTGCTATCCGCAATGGCAACCGCAGTCATAACCTGATGTGTTTTCCCAGAGAGTAACTGTAACATAGCACAGGCATGCGCTTGATCCTGCGGTTTTTCAAGAACTTCTCCATTTAATACCACAATGGTATCTGCGCCTAAAACCGGTAAATCCCGGGAGGCCATGGCAACCCCGGCAGTGGCTTTATCCCGGGCAAGGCGTGACACGTATTGTTGCGCAGTTTCTCCCGGTAGGCGGATTTCATCCACACCGGTAACAATGCGTTCAAATGAAACGCCAAGTTGCGTCAGCAATTCCTGGCGACGAGGTGAACCTGAAGCGAGATACAATGTAGTCATCATTACCTGCTACTGCACGGCAAATTGCTGGCGCACTTTGCGCATAAGTAAAAAGATCCAGGGCCAAAGCACACCATTGACCACACTGCTCCAGTAAATTTCCGGATGAAATGTTACGTCAATGACCAAAAACTCCGCCCAGAAGACAAGTAAATCAGCAGCCAGAGAGAGCACAACAATCACTAACGCTTGTTGCCATAACGCCAGATTGCGCAACAGCTGGAATTTTAACGCAACAAGATAAGCAATAATGCTCAGTGAGAGCGCCCGGATACCCAGTGTTGAGCCACTGATAAGATCAAGTATGGCTCCCATTATAAATCCGGTGCCAACATTTACCCGGTGCGGCAACGCCAGTACCCAGTAAATAAGGATAAGCAACACCCAATCTGGCCGGAAAACAATGATTTGTTCCGGCCATGGCATAACCTGCAGTATCAGCGCAATGATAAAAGATAAAACAATTACCCAACGCCCCTGACTACGGTAGCTCGCCACTACTGGCCTCCCTGCAAGGATGGTGTCTTGTTTTGAGGCTCAGTAGCTGCCGGTGGTTGTGACAGGCCTGTTGCTGGTGCTGGTATTGGCGCAGGTGGCCCCATTTGCCCCGGTGCTGGCAATACTTGCGGCATCATTTGCATCAGGCGCTCATTCGCAACACGGTGGACTTCATCCGGTGTCATTGGATGTAACCCCTGGCGATCGGCTCCCCACAGCAATAACAAATAGCGTAAACGCTGCAGGCCAGCAGTAGGACGTGCCTGAATAACAGTGTAAGCCCGCTGTGTATCCAGTTTGACTGAAGAGACAACAGCCACGGGATAACCTTCCGGAAAGCGCCCGCCCAGACCGGATGTCACTAACACATCCCCAACCCTGATATCCGTATTAGCAGGTAAATGTTCAAGCTGGAGATCATCTGTGCAACCATTACCTGCCGCAATAACACGGATGTCATTACGCAATACCTGAATAGGTAAAGCATGTGTGGCATCACAAATTAACAATACCCGGCTGGTAAATTTCGCAACAGCAACAACCTGCCCCACAACACCTTTGTCACTGATAACCGGCTGGCCTTCATAAACCCCATTCACGCTGCCTTTATCAATGACGACCTGGTCACTGTATGGATCGGTCCCCGCCGAAATCACCTGCGTCACCATTTTCTGCTCATCCTGACGCAAGGGGGAACCCAGTAACTCACGCAAACGGGCGTTTTCCTGCCGGTACTGCCCAAGCAGAAGCAAGTCACTATTCTTTAATAATAATTCCCGACGCAGAGCACGGTTTTCCAGCTCAAGCTGATCTCGCGATGCCAGAGTCTGTGAAACGCTATCCAGCAATGCCCGCGGGCCATTGGAGATAAAATAGAAAGGGCTGACAGCCGTATCCATATAGGCCCGGATCTGACTAAACATACCCAGGCGGCTGTCCGCAACAATGACGCCCAGCGCCACCGCTACGGCCAGAAAAAGGCGAATCTGTAGCGAAGGGCCACGGCTAAAAATAGGCTTCATAGGCTATGCGTATTCCTGGGCTGGCAACAAGGGCAATCTGGCGATTGCCCCTTTCAGCATTAATTACTCTTCGCTGAACAAATCACCGCCGTGCATATCGATCATTTCCAGCGCTTTACCACCGCCACGAGCAACACACGTCAGAGGATCTTCAGCAACAACAACAGGAATGCCCGTTTCTTCCATTAACAAGCGGTCCAGATTGCGCAGCAATGCACCACCACCTGTTAATACCATACCGCGTTCAGAGATATCAGAAGCCAGTTCTGGCGGGCACTGTTCCAGCGCAACCATAACCGCACTCACGATACCTGTCAGAGGCTCCTGCAGGGCTTCAAGAATTTCATTTGAATTCAGCGTAAACCCACGGGGCACACCTTCAGCAAGGTTACGCCCACGAACTTCAATCTCACGAACTTCATCGCCCGGGTAAGCTGAACCGATTTCATGTTTAATACGTTCGGCTGTGGCTTCACCAATCAGTGAACCATAGTTACGACGAACATAGTTGATGATAGCTTCATCGAAGCGGTCACCGCCAATACGAACAGAAGAGGAATACACCACACCGTTCAGAGAGATGACGGCAACTTCAGTGGTACCACCACCGATATCGACAACCATAGAACCGGTTGCTTCGGAAACCGGAAGACCCGCACCAATTGCAGCCGCCATTGGTTCTTCAATCAGAAATACTTCACGTGCGCCAGCCCCCTGTGCGGATTCACGGATAGCACGTCGTTCGACCTGAGTGGCACCAACAGGCACACACACCAGTACACGCGGGCTGGGGCGCATAAAGCTATTGCTATGCACTTGCTTAATAAAGTGCTGCAACATTTTCTCGGTCACGAAAAAATCTGCAATTACACCATCTTTCATAGGACGAATAGCAGCAATGTTGCCAGGTGTACGGCCAAGCATTTGTTTTGCATCATGGCCTACAGCAGCCACACTCTTCGGTGAACCAGCACGGTCCTGGCGAATGGCCACAACAGACGGCTCATTCAACACAATGCCCTGTCCTTTTACATAAATAAGGGTATTCGCGGTACCCAGGTCAATGGACAGGTCGTTGGAAAACATGCCACGAAATTTTTTCAACATACTAAGGGATAATCCTGCAAGCTGGGGCGGAAACAAAATCCGCTTACTTTACCAACCACTCGATGCAGCGACAAGGCGCAAAAACGTTCTGCATCGGTGAAAAATAGTGCAATTCATTTCCGGCTTTACAAAGTTGCTATCTGGCTCCCGGTGTACCAGTAAAATGCCACTAAGCAACTTTATATTTTGTTACATGGCCGTTCATAAATTGTCCGGTTTACTGAGATACTCCGTCCGGCAAGCCGAGGCTCCCATAGGATTCAGCGGACGTTATTCTACGTGAAAACATCACAAACGGCAGGTTAAACCGAGTATCTTTGCAAATATTTTTTTACGCTCGTATCCAGTGCCTGTGTTGCAGCAATAAAATCCCCTTGTGCGCCACTGACACCGCGATCAACTAACGTTTGCCACTCACCGCGAGCCCTGACACCAGTGGCAAAAACTCGCGTCTGCATGCCGGTACACGCTTCCACAAGACTTCGTATCAACAATTGATTCTCAGTGCGCTTTTCAATGTTGCGTACCAGACCGGGGTGAAGTTTGATTAACTCCACATTCAGTTCCTTTATATAAGTGGTACTGACCAGTGTCAGACCTGCCTGATTGACGGCAACTCTGCTACCCAGGGCTTTGATTAACCGAATAACAGATTGCAGACGACCGATATGTTGACACACATCCGCCTCTGGGAGTTCCAAAATAATTCGCCGCCTTAACGATTTTTCGCATTGCATAAGCGTGTCACGCAGCCAACGTTGAAAAGGAGGGCGAAGCAGAGAATCCACTGTAATTGAAAATGCGAAAGTTTCTTCTGGCCAAAACTGGAGCAACTGAATTCCCCGGCTAATCATTTGCCGGTCCCAGGAATCAGCAAGACCAAACTGTTGCACTACTGGCATGTATTCAGCCGCAAGCACTTCCTGCTGCCCATCAAATATCCGGCACAACAGTTCCCGATGGTGCACCACACCATCCTGCATCACTGCGGGTTTCTGGTAAATCCGTGGCCCACCCCGTTGTAAAACGCCTTCCAGCAAAGTACGCCAACGCACATTGCCTCGTACTTTTTCTGGTGTTGATTCATCCCAGGTTGACCAGCCATTGCCACCATGAAGCATTGCTTCCCGGGTAGCCACCTCAACTTGTTCCATCACCTGCTCAGTTGTTTGCCCGCTACGCCACGCGGTAATCCCAATGTGCAGCATATCGTTACGGTCCAACATGGGAGTCGGCGGCAGAGCATCAACGGCATTGAGTAACTGGCTGGCAATACTTCCAGCTTCTTTTAGTGAACGGTGGGGTAACAGTACAGCAAAATCACTGTGATAATAACGTGCCAGTAATGCCCCAGGGTAGCGCATAATAAATGTTGAAAGCATGTTGACCAGGCTGTAGAGATAATCATCAACAACACTTTTTCCCCAGGTCTCATGTAACATTTCAAAGTCAGGCAGGCGAATCATCATAACAACACCATGGCTCTGAACGTTATCCTGCCCTTCGAGCAAGGTTGCCAGTTGATTATCAAAAAACAGGCGATTATTCAGGCCTGTTCTGGAATCCTGCGCGGCATACGCACGAATCAGGTTCTCCACCCTGCCTTGTTGTTCACCAGCATTTTGGATATCAGCCAGTAACACATCCAGCGCACTACTCAGGTTATGCGGCCATTCATCCATCGTTCCCCGAATCCCTGCCCGGCGTTCCCCCTTAAGAATACGAATAGCCCGGGCTTCAAGATGTTCCAGCCCCTGAAACTGCCGCTTGATCCACCAGACCGTGAGCAGCGCCATTATCACGATGAACAACACCGCAATAGATAATGGTGTGGTCGCCAGAATAGAGTGAAAGTAATTGGCCATTGGATCCATCCAGACCAGCGTCAGTGTCATACCAGGGTGTTTGACCAGAGGAACATTCAGAGATTTATACTGCTGAGGAAGACCTGCCGGGTTATATCCTTCGGGCTGGTCATGAAGAAAAACAGGCACACCATCCTGGCGAATAACCATTCTCACCACATCAACAGGCGTCATGATTTCATCGAAAAAGCGTGACTGAGTTTCTGGTGGATACTCTAGCAGACGGTTATCAACTATAGTGGCGATCGCCCTCACCCGCTGATTCAGCTTCACCTGAACCGCGGTATAGAAACTCCATGAACACCCTATCAGGACAGCCAGCATCGCCAGCCCGGACAGTAATGTCACAATGGCAGAGAATTTTGTTGTCAGTCGCATCCTTGTGTGAACTCCTTCTGGCACCTCGTTAATTGGATAATATGCAAACTCGTTCGAAATGAGCGCCAGCCATGAAAACAGATGCACGTAAACACCCTGCATACTAGCAAATATCGCTGCTCTCTCCAGGGTTTTTCTCACTCCTTCGGTATTGGCGCAGACAAATCAGCCAAGAGACACATTCTCTGCCTAATAAGTCTTAACAGAAAGTTGAATATTTGAAACTGGCTTCATCTGATTCTGCCCGCCATGCTTATAACAACCCACCTGCATGGCAACAAAGGCAATCAATAATGAAAATGAAAAAACACCTCAGTGAAAACGATGTTACACATGAAAGCGTATTTTTTATGCAGCGCCGGCAGGTTCTGAAAATGTTGGGTATTGGTGTAGCCACTGCTGGCTTGCAGGCAAAAGCACAGGCAGATGTATTGTCGTGGTTTAAAGGTAACGACAGACCAGCCGCGCCTTCAGGCAAACCGCTAACCTTTACCCGCCCTGAGGCCTGGCAAGCAAAATTGACATTAACCCCGGAAGATAAAGTCACTGGCTATAATAATTTCTATGAATTTGGTCTGGATAAAGCAGACCCGGCAGCAAATGCCGGAACACTGATTACCGACCCATGGACGCTAACCATAAGCGGTGAAGTTGCAAAGAAAATCACACTTGATCACGATGACTTATATAAAAAACTGCCACTGGAAGAGCGAATTTACCGTATGCGCTGTGTGGAAGCCTGGTCGATGGTAGTTCCCTGGATTGGCTTTCCTTTAGCCAAACTACTGGCTTTGGCTGAACCCACCAGCAATGCAAAGTATGTTGCCTTCACCACTCGCTACGCTCCCGATCAAATGCCCGGTCAAAAAGACAGATTTATTGGCGGCGGTCTGGCATACCCTTATGTGGAAGGGTTGCGTATTGATGAAGCAATGCATCCTCTGACCTTAATGACAACCGGGGTTTATGGCAAAGCCTTACCGCCGCAAAATGGTGCTCCTGTTCGCCTGATTGTTCCCTGGAAATACGGTTTCAAAGGAATAAAATCGATTGTCAGTATTCGTCTGACGCGTGAAAGACCGCCCTGCACCTGGAACCTGGCTGCACCCGATGAATATGGCTTTTATGCCAATGTAAATCCCCATGTTGACCATCCGCGCTGGTCACAGGCCACGGAGCGCTTCATTGGTAGCGGCGGTATTCTGGATGTCAAACGCCAGCCCACGCTATTGTTCAACGGTTATGCGGACCAGGTTGCTTCACTTTATCGCGGGCTGAATCTGCGGGAGAATTTTTAAGTGCGCCTGACAGTTAAGCATATTCGTCTCATCAAAGGCCTGTTGCATTTGCTGGCTGTTTTACCACTGATATGGCTTTTTTTTGCACTACATTACGGCTGGCTAAGCGCCGACGCGGCGAAGGATATTCAGCATTTTACTGGCCGAATGGCTCTGAAATGTTTATTGGTTACATTGCTGATTTCGCCGCTTGCGAAATATTTGAAACAACCACTGCTCATTCGGGTAAGGCGACTAACCGGCCTGTGGTGCTTTGCCTGGGCATCACTGCATTTATTGAGCTACCTTTTTTTGGAACTTGGTATTACGCAATATCGACTACTTGGCGAGGAAATTCTACATCGCCCTTATTTGACACTGGGTATGGCATGTTGGCTGATATTGCTGGCACTGGCCGCAACGTCGACGCGGAAACTGCAACAATGGATGGGAAGGCGATGGCAAACACTACACAACGGAGTGTATCTGGTCGCTATTCTTGCCCCGGTTCACTATATCTGGTCAGTAAAAATTTTATCACCACTGCCCTTGTTGTATGCAGGTGCCGCCTTCTTGCTATTAATATGGCGATACAAAACATTTCGACAGTGGTTTCGTCGCCGATAAGCCCGCCGGGCCTGATGCCACAGGCCCCCATCAGTACCCATACTCATTGTATGTTGATTATCTTCCCTGATAAGACCAGTATTTAGCTGCCAAATGCCACGAAATCATTATAATGTGCGACTTTGGTTCACTCTGGGGCGTTATTTTAGCGTTCTCGGGTGACAACAACAGCCTTAAGGTATATTTTGTAAATTACCTGGAAAATTGCTGGAGATAGCAGCACGATGGCGAACAATTTTCACATTTTGCTTTTGAATGGCCCTAATCTCAATATGCTGGGGACACGTGAGCCTGAGAAGTATGGTTCACAAACGTTGCCTGAGATAGTGACCCGTTTGGAAGCAGAAGCAGAAAGTCTGGGCGCTGTACTGGATCATCTGCAATCTAACGCTGAACATGTGCTGATTGAGCGGATTCATCAGGCTAAAGATACTGTTGACTATATCCTGATAAATCCGGCCGCATATACGCACACCAGCGTGGCACTGCGTGATGCATTACTGGCTGTGAACATTCCGTTCATAGAAATACATCTCAGCAATGTGCATGCGCGGGAACCTTTCCGCCATCATTCATATCTATCTGATATTGCCTCTGGCGTCATTTGCGGTTTAGGCGCCGATGGCTATTCATATGCACTACAGACAGCGGTAAAACGTCTGTCACAATTAAACTAACAAGAGTACGGAACGCACTCATGGATATTCGTAAGATTAAAAAACTGATCGAGCTGGTTGAAGAATCTGGCATCGCTGAACTGGAAATTTCTGAAGGCGAAGAGTCTGTTCGCATCAGCCGCGCAGTGGTGAACCCGGCTCCTATGATGCAGCAAGCTTATGCTGCTCCGGTTGCCATGCCCGCCGCTCAACCTGCACTTTCATCAGCCGTGGCCCCTGTTGCTGAAACAGTAAAAGAAGCTTCTGCTGAGATCAGTGGTCATATCGTACGCTCCCCAATGGTTGGGACGTTCTATCGCACGCCAAGCCCGGATGCAAAAAACTTCGTAGAAGTGGGTCAGAAAGTCAGTGCTGGCGATACATTATGTATCGTTGAAGCAATGAAAATGATGAACCAGATCGAAGCCGATAAATCAGGCGTTGTGAAAGCCATTCTGGTCGAAAATGGTCAACCGGTTGAATTTGACGAGCCGCTGGTCGTCATCGAATAACGAGGCGAACATGCTGGATAAAATTGTCATCGCCAACCGTGGTGAAATTGCATTACGCATCCTGCGTGCCTGCAAAGAGTTGGGCATCAAAACGGTTGCTGTGCATTCCACCGCAGACCGCGATTTAAAACACGTACTGCTGGCTGATGAAACGGTTTGTATCGGACCGGCGCCTTCAGTTAAAAGTTACCTCAATATCCCGGCAATTATCGCTGCTGCTGAAATCACCGGCGCAGTCGCTATTCACCCGGGGTATGGCTTCCTGTCTGAAAACGCGAACTTTGCAGAGCAGGTTGAGCAGTCAGGTTTTATCTTCATCGGCCCGAGAGCAGAAACTATTCGTCTGATGGGTGATAAAGTTTCTGCAATCACCGCTATGAAAAAAACTGGCGTGCCTTGTGTACCCGGTTCTGATGGTCCTTTGGGCGACGATATGGATAAAAACCGTGCCATTGCCAAACGCATTGGTTACCCGGTTATTATCAAAGCATCAGGCGGCGGCGGCGGTCGTGGCATGCGTGTTGTGCGCAAAGAATCTGACTTATCTCAGTCCATCACCATGACCCGTGCAGAAGCGAAAGCCGCTTTCAATAACGACATGGTATATATGGAGAAATACCTGGAAAATCCGCGCCATGTGGAAATTCAGGTACTGGCCGATGGGCAGGGTAACGCAATTTATCTGGCTGAGCGCGACTGCTCCATGCAACGCCGCCACCAGAAAGTTGTGGAAGAAGCTCCGGCACCAGGCATTACTCCTGAACTGCGTCGCTATATTGGCGAACGCTGTGCAAAAGCTTGTGTGGACATCGGCTATCGTGGCGCTGGCACATTTGAGTTCCTGTTCGAAAACGGTGAGTTCTATTTTATTGAAATGAATACCCGTATTCAGGTTGAACACCCGGTGACCGAAATGATCACTGGCGTCGATTTGATCAAAGAACAGTTACGTATTGCTGCAGGCCAGCCGTTATCCATTAAACAGGAAGAAGTTGTGGTTCGCGGACATGCGGTTGAATGCCGTATTAATGCTGAAGATCCTAATACCTTCCTGCCAAGCCCGGGTAAGATCACGCGTTTTCATGCTCCAGGTGGTTTTGGGGTGCGCTGGGAATCTCACATTTACGCAGGTTATACCGTTCCAGCCTATTACGATTCAATGATAGGTAAGCTTATCTGCTTCGGTGAAACCCGTGATGTTGCGATTGCCCGTATGCGCAATGCGTTGCAGGAACTGATCATTGATGGCATAAAAACCAACGTTGATCTGCAATCACGTATTATGAGCGACGAGAACTTCCAGCATGGTGGTACCAACATCCACTATCTGGAGAAAAAACTCGGTCTGCAGGAAAAATAATACTCTGCAAGAAGCTGAAGGGCCGGTAAACCGGCCCTTTTCTTTTTTTATTTCCTCTCATCGTCCATAAGGTACAATTCCGGCTTTGATCTTTTACAAGGGATAACGATGGACGCGCGTTTTGTTCAGGCTCATAGAGAAGCCCGCTGGGCACTCTGGCTAACCCTTCTTTATTTGGCTGCGTGGATTGCTGCGGGATATTTACCCGACTCCGTTCAGGGTGTGACGGGATTGCCGCACTGGTTTGAAGCCGCCTGCCTGGTGGTCCCCGTGGTATTTATTTTTCTATGTAAGATGATGGTCACCCGCATATTCCGCGATATTTCGCTGGAGGAGAACCATGAAGACTGAAGTTCTGCTCCCGCTTGTCGGCTACTTAGTGTTGGTATTTGCTATTTCTATTTATGCATTCCGCAGGCGTAAGCAGGGAAACTTTTTGAATGAGTTTTTCCTGGGAGGACGCTCTATGGGCGGTTTTGTCCTCGCAATGACGCTCACGACCACCTATGTCAGCGCCAGTTCGTTTATCGGGGGTCCAGGTGCTGCTTACAAATATGGGCTTGGCTGGGTGCTTCTGGCCATGATTCAGTTGCCAGCTATCTGGTTGTCACTGGGGATTCTCGGTAAGAAATTTGCGATTCTCGCACGCCGCTACAACGCCGTGACTCTCAACGACATGCTATACGCCCGTTACCAAAGCCACCTGCTGGTGTGGCTGGCAAGCCTCAGCCTGATTGTCGCGTTTTTAGGCGCAATGACTGTGCAGTTTATTGGTGGTGCCCGCTTACTGGAAACCGCCGCAGGCATTCCTTATGACACAGGGCTTCTTATCTTTGGCGTCACTATTGCGCTCTATACCGCATTTGGCGGATTCAGGGCCAGTGTATTAAATGACGCGATGCAAGGGGTCGTGATGCTACTGGGTACCATCTTGTTGCTTGTGGGTGTTGTTCACCAGGCAGGCGGACTCCATATGGCGGTGGAAAAGCTGTCGCATATTAATCCGCAGCTTATATCTCCGAAGGGAGCAGACAATATTCTGTCACCCACATTTATGGCTTCATTCTGGGTGCTGGTCTGTTTTGGCGTTATAGGTTTGCCCCATACCGCGGTGCGCTGTATTTCTTACAAAGACAGCAAGGCCGTTCATCGTGGGATAATTATCGGCACGATTGTCGTCGCGGTGCTGATGCTGGGAATGCATCTCGCGGGCGCACTGGGACGCGCAATTTTACCCGACCTGACAATACCTGATCTGGTTATCCCCACATTGATGATTACCGTCCTGCCACCTGCGTTGGCGGGGATCTTTCTGGCAGCACCAATGGCCGCGATTATGTCGACCATCAATGCTCAACTCCTCCAGTCATCAGCAACGATCATTAAAGATCTCTGGCTCAGAACCCGCCCTGACCAGTCACAAAACGAATCCCGACTGAAAAAGCTCTCAACCGGGATTACACTGGTACTCAGTGCGCTGCTATTACTGGCTGCATGGAATCCACCAGAGATGATCATCTGGCTGAATCTCCTCGCATTTGGCGGGCTGGAAGCGGTATTCCTTTGGCCCCTGGTGCTTGGGCTTTACTGGGAAAAGGCCAATTCTGCGGGAGCCTTATCAGCCATGATCGTTGGTGGCCTGCTTTACGCTGTGCTGGCCACACTGAAGATACAGTTCTTGGGCTTTCATCCGATTGTCCCGTCACTATTATTAAGTTTACTGGCTTTTCTCGCAGGTAATTGCTTTGGGCGCCCTGCAGTCACCGCCAGTATGAACACCCACCCGGAAAAATAAAGAGTTACGCCATGCCATGGATTCAACTAAAGATTAACGCTACAGGTGAAACCGCTGAAGAACTCGGTGACGCCATCATGGAAACGGGCGCGGTCTCGGTCACTTTTCAGGACACCCATGATACCCCGGTTTTTGAGCCCCTGCCGGGCGAAACACGTCTGTGGGGTGATACTGATGTCATCGGGTTGTTCGATGCCGAAGCAGATATGAATGATGTCATTGCACAGTTGTCTGTTCACCCACTGCTGGCATCCGGTTTTCACCATAAAATTGAACAACTGGAAGATAAAGACTGGGAACGTGAGTGGATGGAAAACTTCCACCCAATGAAGTTTGGTAACCGTTTATGGATTTGCCCAAGCTGGCGCGATATTCCGGATCCTGACGCCGTCAACGTACTGCTGGACCCGGGACTGGCATTTGGTACGGGTACTCATCCCACGACATCATTGTGCCTGCAATGGCTGGATGGACTGGATCTGGTCGGGAAAACGGTTATCGATTTTGGTTGTGGCTCTGGCATTCTGGCAATTGCCGCACTCAAACTGGGCGCTGCAAAAGCGATTGGTATCGATATCGACCCGCAGGCAATTCAGGCCAGCCGGGACAACGCTGAACGTAATGGCGTTTCTGACCGGTTATCGCTGTATTTACCAGCCGATCAACCAGAAGGCCTGAAAGCAGATGTGGTGGTCGCAAACATTCTTGCTGGCCCATTGCGTGAACTGGCCCCGCTTATCGGCGTGCTGCCCATTACAGGCGGTGTGCTTGGGCTTTCCGGTATCCTTGCCAGCCAGGCAAGTTCAGTTTGCGCTGCCTACACCGACCGGTTCGCACTTGACCCGGTTGTTGAAAAAGAAGAGTGGTGCCGAATTACAGGAACCTGCCTTTGAATTCCCTCAGCGTGGTGGCTTTGCACCACGCTTTTCTGTTTGATTATCAATCAATTTTTCTGCGCCAATTCGCCTCACACACCCGATTTTCCAGCATATTATCCCGGTCAAAAGCGCTTTTTATCCCCTCTTTTTAAGAAGTTTTAAGAAAAATTCAAAGCGCACAATTTAACCATAAAAATGTAATCGTATGATTAATATCACTAATTTACCCAGCATTCATGTCCAGAAACAGATTCATTGATCTATAACAGCGGATTGTTCAAAGTTTGGCCTTTCATCTCGCGTAAAAAATGCGTAATATACGCCGCCTTGCAGTCACAGTATGGTCATTTCTTCACTCATGCAAATCGGACAATATCAGCTTCGGAACCGGTTAATCGCCGCACCAATGGCGGGGATAACAGACCGACCATTCAGAACGCTGTGTTACGAAATGGGTGCCGGACTTACGGTCTCCGAGATGATGTCTTCTAACCCGGAAGTTTGGGCAAGTGACAAGTCACGGTTACGTATGGTTCATATTGATGAACCCGGCATCCGTACCGTACAGATTGCCGGCAGTGTGCCTGATGAAATGGCAGAAGCCGCGCGCATTAACGTGCAAAATGGTGCCCAGATTATTGATATCAATATGGGATGCCCGGCTAAAAAAGTGAATCGTAAACTTGCAGGCTCAGCACTACTGCAGTACCCAGAGCTGGTTAAAAGTATCCTGTCCGCAGTGGTTAATGCGGTCGAGGTACCTGTAACGTTAAAGATTCGTACTGGGTGGGATAAAGACCACCAGAACTGTGTAGAAATTGCCCAACTGGCTGAGCACTGTGGTGTTCAGGCTCTGACGATACATGGACGCACGCGCGCCTGCAGGTTTGAAGGCGAAGCAGAATACGACAATATTCGGCTGGTTAAGCAGACAGTTTCCATTCCCGTTATCGCGAATGGTGACATAACAAACCCGCTTAAAGCCAGAGCGGTTCTGGACTATACAGGGGCTGATGCCCTGATGATAGGCCGGGCTGCTCAGGGAAGACCCTGGATCTTTCGGGAAATCCAGCATTATCTGGACACTGGAGAGTTGCTTGCGCCACTGCCTCTGGCTGAGGTAAAGCACTTGTTGTGCGAGCATGTTCGGGCGTTACACGGCTTTTATGGCCATGTGAAAGGTTACCGAATTGCACGTAAGCACGTTTCCTGGTATCTCCAGGAACACGCTCCAAATGACCAGTTTCGGCGCACATTCAACGCCATAGAGGATGCCAGCGAACAGCTGGAGGCGTTGGAGGCATACTTCGAAAATTTTGCGTAAACAGAAATAAAGAGCTGACAGAACTATGTTCGAACAACGCGTAAATTCTGACGTACTGACCGTTTCTACCGTTAACTCTCAGGATCAGGTAACCCAAAAACCCCTGCGTGACTCGGTTAAACAGGCACTGAAGAACTATTTTGCTCAACTGAATGGTCAGGATGTTAATGACCTGTATGAGCTGGTACTGGCTGAAGTTGAACAGCCATTGTTGGACATGGTGATGCAATACACCCGTGGTAATCAGACCCGTGCAGCACTGATGATGGGTATCAACCGCGGCACCTTGCGTAAAAAACTGAAAAAATATGGCATGAACTGATTTTAATCAGTTAATCCGTTGTTTTAAAAGGTACTACCCTTCACGGGGTGGTACCTTTTTATTTATAAATCCGCTCCTTAGAAAGATCCCCTAACTGCATACTTTCCCTTGCCAGATAATTAACCATTATTTTATAAAGGTTATTAATCTGACACACTCCTTTAATACATTCCCCCATGGCGACACATTCGGTAGCGTGAGATTTATTAGTTACCTGAATTACAATTCATTTATATATAACCGCCAGATAACTCTCATCAGTTGCCAGTTTCCCCGCACCAGCAAAAAACTAAATATATCGATGACGAAAAATCAGAACTCACGATGATGCGACTGTTGCAGACTATCGGTATATGGAGCACAGATGATGCAAAGGTAAGCTGTATTAAGGAGGTGCATTTTTATGCATCAGGTGTTTGTATAGATAAGACAAACTTTCAACCAGTTAACTAATAATAGAATATAAAGTTACTTTAGATTACATGAAGCAGATAAATAACCATAAAATGTAGTACTTATTAATATTAACTCCCCACAAATATTCATTTCATTATAAATTGTTTCTCTACGTTAATATCATCACATCGATGAAACTTTTTTGCGCCATTATGTGGCGTAAGTTTCATTTTTGCACCATGACAGGGCGCCATTTCCTATATTTCATGCCTACACTCATCGCAGGGTGATTGCTTTGTCACATTTTGAATAGTTTAAAACCTGGCATCACCTTTGCTTTATTAAGTTCGGCAATCGCCACAGACAGGATGATGGCATCAATATGGATGCCACTTTTTATAACGATAATTTAGCCACACAGGATCCACTATGAAAAAATTGACGTTAGCCACTCTGGTAGCAGCAGGAGCGCTGTTTGGTATCGCCAACCAGGCACATGCAGGGGCAACCCTGGATGCCGTTAAAAAGAAAGGATTCGTACAGTGCGGTATCAGTGATGGCTTACCGGGCTTTTCATATGCTGATGCAAGCGGCAAGTTCACAGGTATTGATGTGGATATTTGCCGTGGTATTGCTGCTGCCGTGTTCGGCGACGCTTCAAAAGTAAAATATACTCCACTCACAGCGAAGGAACGTTTCACTGCTTTGCAATCTGGCGAAGTGGATCTGCTTTCACGTAATACCACCTGGACATCTTCCCGCGATGGTGGCATGGGGATGGTTTTTGCTGGTGTTAACTATTACGACGGCATTGGCTTCCTCACACACGCTAAAGCCGGATTAAAAAGTGCGAAAGAACTCGACGGTGCGACAGTCTGCATTCAGGCCGGGACCGATACAGAACTGAACGTTGCTGACTATTTCAAAGCCAACAACATGAAATACACACCAGTAACGTTTGACCGTTCTGATGAATCAGCGAAAGCGCTTGAGTCTGGCCGCTGCGATACGCTGGCTTCTGACCAGTCGCAGCTTTATGCGCTGCGTATCAAACTCAGCAAACCTGGCGAATGGGTTGTTCTGCCTGAAGTTATCTCTAAAGAGCCGCTGGGGCCTGTTGTTCGTCGGGGTGATGACGACTGGTTTGCCATCGTTCGCTGGACACTGTTTGCTATGCTGGATGCAGAAGAAATGGGTGTCAGCTCCAAAAACGTTGATGAAAAAGCAGCCCATCCTTCCAACCCGGATATGGCACACCTGTTAGGTGCTGAAGGCGACTTTGGTAAAGACCTGAAGCTCGACAACAAATGGGCATTCAACATTGTTAAACAGGTTGGCAACTACGGTGAAATATTTGACCGCAACGTTGGTGAAGGTAGCCCACTGAAAATCAAACGCGGCCTTAACAACCTCTGGAACAATGGCGGTATCCAGTACGCCCCGCCAGTACGTTAATTTTTGCAGTAATGGGCACTACATTTGTAGTGCCCTCACGTCTGTCGCATTGTATTACTGAGGTTCGTTTATGTCTCATCGCCGCCTTAAAACGAAAGGAGAACTCTCCTTTTCTAACCCTGCGGTGCGTGCCTGGCTGTACCAGATTATCGCAATTGTTCTGGTAGCCACGGCCGCAATTTACCTGATACACAACACCATCACAAACCTTAATAACCGCGGAATCACTTCCGGATTTGCTTTTCTGGACAGAAGCGCCGGGTTCGGTATTGTCCAGCATCTTATTGATTATCAAGAGGGGGATACATACGGCAGAGTCTTTGTCGTTGGGTTGCTCAACACACTGCTGGTTTCCGCACTGTGTATCATTTTTGCTTCTTTTCTGGGTTTTTTCCTTGGCCTTGCCCGCCTTTCAGATAACTGGTTGTTACGGAAGATCTCGACGATATATATCGAAACCTTCCGTAATATTCCGCCTTTGCTACAAATTTTCTTCTGGTACTTTGCGGTATTACGTAATTTACCGGGTCCTCGCCAGGCACTTGATCTGTTTGATCTGGTATTCCTTAGCAACCGTGGCCTTTACCTGCCTTCCCCAATTATTGGAGAGGGCCTTATCGCCACAGGGCTGGCTATACTGGTTGCGCTGATTGTCAGCTATGGGCTGTACCGGTTCAATCGCACACGCCAAATCAAAACAGGGCAACTTCGCCGCACCTGGCCTGTAGCCCTCGTTCTGATAGTATTTTTACCTTTATTAACTCATTTGATCTTTGGTGCAGCAATTCACTGGGATATTCCTGCATTGCGGGGATTCAATTTCCGCGGAGGGATGGTTTTAATCCCTGAACTGGCCGCACTTACTCTGGCTTTATCCGTCTATACATCGGCATTTATTGCGGAAATAATTCGCTCGGGTATCCAGTCGGTTCCGTTTGGACAGCATGAAGCAGCGCGTAGCCTTGGGTTACCCAACCCAATAACCCTGCGCCAGGTCATTATTCCTCAGGCGCTGCGTGTCATTATCCCTCCACTGACCAGCCAGTATCTGAATATAGTGAAGAACTCCTCACTGGCAGCTGCGATTGGTTATCCGGACATGGTATCGCTTTTTGCCGGAACCGTACTCAACCAGACGGGACAAGCTATAGAAACTATTGCCATCACAATGTCGGTCTATTTGATCATCAGTCTGAGTATTTCGTTGTTGATGAATATTTATAACCGCCGCATTGCTCTGGTGGAACGTTAAGGACGCATGATGAGTAAAGCTATTTTATCAAAAGACTCTCGTCCTGATGCTTCCTGGTCCGGACGTACACTACTATGGATGCGTAAGAATCTGTTTTCATCCTGGAGTAATAGCCTGCTGACTATTATCTGCCTGTGGTTAATGTGGCAGTTAATTCCACCATTGCTCAACTGGGCTATTTTTCATGCTAACTGGGCAGGTTCAACACGTAGTGACTGTACTAAAGAAGGTGCCTGTTGGGTGTTTATCCATGCCCGTTTCGGGCAGTTTATGTATGGGCTCTATCCGCATGAACAGCGCTGGCGTATTAATACGGCACTGATTATTGGCCTGTTGAGTATTCTTCCGATGTTCTGGAAGAACATGCCGCAGCGGGGCCGCTACATCACCGGATGGGTAATTGTTTATCCAGTCGTTGTGTGGTGGTTAATGTATGGTGGCTTCTTCGGGCTAAACCGCATTGAAACACGCCAGTGGGGTGGTCTGACACTGACTTTGATTATTGCGTCTATTGGTATTGCCGGTGCTCTCCCTCTGGGGATTCTTCTGGCATTGGGACGCCGTTCGCGTATGCCTGTAGTCAGAATTCTGTCTGTTATTTTTATCGAATTCTGGCGTGGCGTACCACTCATCACTGTTCTGTTTATGTCTTCAGTAATGCTGCCGCTCTTTATGTCAGAAGGGACAACGATAGATAAACTAATCAGGGCGTTGGTCGGTGTGGTTCTTTTCCAGTCATCCTATGTTGCAGAAGTAGTCAGGGGCGGTTTACAAGCTTTGCCAAAAGGACAATACGAAGCTGCGGAATCCCTGGCGCTGGGATACTGGAAAACCCACATTTTAGTCATTCTTCCACAAGCCTTAAAACTGGTGATCCCAGGGCTGGTCAACACGATCATTGCATTATTCAAAGACACCAGCCTGGTCATCATTATAGGCCTGTTCGATTTGTTCAGTAGCGTTCAGCAGGCCACCGTTGACCCGGCATGGCTTGGGATGTCAACCGAAGGCTATGTCTTCGCCGCAATGGTCTACTGGATCTTCTGTTTCAGCATGTCGCGCTATAGCCAGTATCTGGAAAAGCGCTTCCATACCGGGCGCACACCGCACTAAGGAAAATCATGAGTCAAAATACTATTCTACCTGCCGACGCGATGATTACGCTGGAAGATGTTAACAAGTGGTACGGGCAGTTTCATGTTTTGAAAGATATTAACCTTAATGTCCAGCAAGGCGAGCGTATTGTTCTGTGTGGTCCTTCAGGCTCAGGAAAATCAACAACGATTCGTTGTATAAATCACCTGGAAGAACATCAGCAAGGGCGCATTGTTGTTGATGGCATTGAGCTCAATGATGACATCCGCAATATTGAGCGGGTCCGTAACGAAGTTGGAATGGTATTCCAGCACTTCAACTTATTCCCGCATCTTACCGTCTTGCAGAACTGCACTCTCGCTCCGATTTGGGTGAAAAAAATGCCCAAACGTGAAGCAGAAGCGTTGGCCATGCATTACCTCGAACGTGTGCGTATTGCTGAACATGCTAATAAATTCCCCGGCCAAATATCCGGAGGCCAGCAACAGCGTGTAGCTATTGCCCGGTCCTTATGTATGAAGCCTAAAATAATGCTGTTTGATGAGCCAACCTCAGCACTGGATCCTGAAATGGTTAAAGAGGTGCTGGATACCATGATTGGCCTGGCTGAAGATGGAATGACAATGCTCTGTGTGACCCATGAAATGGGGTTTGCCCGTACAGTTGCTAATCGCGTTATTTTCATGGACAGAGGCGAAATTGTAGAAGAAGCACCACCTGAGGAATTCTTCTCTAACCCGCGTTCCGATCGTACCCGGGCCTTCCTTTCCCAGGTTATTCATTAAAATATCCGTATTGCGTTTGCTGATGCCCTGTCCTGTGACAGGGCATTTTTTACTCGGTTAAATGGGTAAGAAAAATTGGCAACAATAATAAGCACCAGCGGTTCTGGCGGAAACAGCGACGGTCTGCGGATGTGCCGCCTCGGTCGGCTCGACCCGGTGGTGTGCAGGCAAAAAACCCGGCACTGCAGCGGAATAACCTGACGGGAACTGTTCCCGGGCGTGAAACTGTGGCTGAACAGCTGAACGGCCTGAAATACAAAAGCAAAAAACCCCCAGCTTTCGCTGAGGGTTCTTCTTAATTGAAGCCTGGCAGTTCCCTACTCTCGCATGGGGAGACCCCACACTACCATCGGCGCTACGGCGTTTCACTTCTGAGTTCGGCATGGGGTCAGGTGGGACCACCGCGCTCTTGCCGCCAGGCAGATTCTGTTTCATTCACCGCCTCACGGCCATGAATCTTAATCCGTCAACAGGCTGAAAATTTCGTCTCTCTCACACCAAAACATCTTTGGCGTTGTAAGGTTAAGCCTCACGGTTCATTAGTACCGGTTAGCTCAACGCATCGCTGCGCTTACACACCCGGCCTATCAACGTCGTCGTC
>NZ_LYRP01000048.1 GCF_001655675.1 Mangrovibacter phragmitis
GAATTAAACTGTTTATTCGTAATGAATTAACTGTTAGTCACTCTTTAAGACTTGATAATTTTTAGCGTCTTGCGACGTTAAGATATCAGTGCTTATGAGTGCCCACACAGATTGTCTGATAAATTGTTAAAGAGCAGTGCCACCGTATTTCCGGGTGGCGCGGGCTGCGTATATTACGCTTTCCCGCTACAGAGTCAAGCATTTATTTTTACTTAACTTTGCCTGACAGGCCGGTTTGTTTGCCGTTGTGCCGTGTCAGTGGTGGCGCATTATAGGGACTAATCTCTCGCTGGCAAGTGTTTAATACAAAAAAATTATCGTTCGATTATTTTCCAGGCAAATCACATCTTAAACTGTGATTTTTGGATATTTATTATACAAAAACAGGCCGCACAGGGCCTGTTTTTGTTATTTTTGTGATTTACTGCACTGCGACAATCGAACCATCTTTAACTTTCAGCTCAATTGTTTTTCCCGGAATTAACTCGCCCGACAAAATTTGCTGGGCCAGTGGGTTCTCAACCTGTTGCTGAATGGCTCGTTTCAACGGCCGCGCACCATAAACCGGGTCGTAGCCATTTTCACCAAGCATTACCAAAGCTTCATCTGTGATATGAAGTTCATAACCACGTTCTTCCAGGCGTTTATACAACCGCTGCAACTGAATATTCGCAATAGAAGCAATATGGCGCTCTGAAAGTGGGTGGAAAACAACTACCTCATCAATACGGTTGATAAACTCAGGCCTGAAGCTATGAGTCACTACGCCCATTACCAACTCTTTCATATTGCCATAATCAAGTTCCCCAAACCGTTCCTGGATTAAATCAGAGCCCAGGTTTGAAGTCATGATGACTACAGTATTCCTGAAATCGACCGTTCTCCCCTGGCCGTCAGTAAGGCGCCCATCGTCTAATACCTGTAGTAAGATATTGAATACATCAGGATGTGCCTTTTCAACTTCATCCAGCAAAATGACCGAATATGGGCGGCGACGCACGGCTTCCGTCAAATAGCCCCCTTCCTCATAACCGACATATCCTGGAGGTGCCCCGACTAAACGGGAAACCGAGTGCTTTTCCATAAACTCCGACATGTCGATACGAACCATGGCGTCATCGCTGTCAAACATAAAATTCGCCAGGGATTTACACAATTCCGTTTTCCCAACCCCCGTAGGACCGAGGAACAAGAAAGAACCAATTGGACGATTAGGATCAGAAAGCCCCGCACGGCTACGGCGAATAGCATTCGAAACAGCCTGAACCGCCTCATCCTGGCCAATCACACGCTGATGCAATTGATCTTCCATACGTAATAACTTATCCCGTTCGCTTTCCAACATGCGGGACACAGGGATCCCCGTCCAGCGAGCCAGCACCTCAGCAATTTCTGCATCTGTCACTTTATTACGCAACAAGCGCATCGTTTTACCTTCAGACTGCGTAGCTGCCGCCAGCTGTTTCTCCAACTCGGGAATTTTGCCGTACTGCAGTTCAGACATTCTTGCCAGGTCTCCAGCACGACGCGCCTGGTCGATGGCAATTTTAGCCTGTTCTAATTCCGCCTTAATAGTTTGAGTACCGGATAACGACGCTTTTTCAGCTTTCCATTCTTCTTCCAGCTCAGCGTAGTCACGCTCTTTCTGAGATAACTCATCATTAAGCATTTCCAGACGCTTTTTACTGGCATCATCGGATTCTTTCAGTAGCGCCTGTTGTTCCAGTTTCAGTTGAATGATTCTGCGGTCAAGACGATCCAACTCTTCAGGTTTTGAGTCAATCTGCATTCGAATGCTGGAAGCAGCTTCATCTATCAGGTCAATCGCTTTATCCGGTAATTGCCGGTCTGCAATATAGCGATGTGACAGCGTTGCCGCAGCAACAATAGCCGGGTCAGTTATTTGCACATGGTGATGCAATTCATACCGCTCTTTTAAACCACGCAAAATAGCGATGGTGTCTTCAACACTGGGTTGTGCGACAAATACTTTCTGGAAACGACGCTCCAGCGCAGCGTCTTTTTCAATGTACTGACGATATTCATCCAGTGTGGTAGCCCCAACGCAATGCAACTCACCACGAGCAAGTGCCGGTTTCAGCATATTGCCCGCGTCCATTGCGCCATCGGCCTTACCAGCCCCTACCATAGTGTGTAATTCATCAATAAACAGAATGACGTTGCCTTCCTGTTTGGACAGATCATTCAGTACTGCTTTCAGTCGTTCTTCAAACTCGCCGCGGTATTTAGCGCCAGCCACCAGCGCCCCCATATCCAGAGCCAGAACACGGCGGCCTTTCAAGCCTTCAGGCACCTCGCCGTTGATAATACGTTGGGCAAGCCCTTCCACAATGGCGGTTTTACCCACACCAGGCTCACCAATCAGTACTGGATTATTTTTAGTACGGCGCTGCAATACCTGAATGGTTCGGCGAATTTCTTCATCACGGCCAATAACCGGATCAAGTTTGCCTTGTTCCGCCCGCTCAGTCAGGTCAAGCGTATATTTTTTTAATGCTTGCCGTTGGTCCTCGGCACCCTGATCATTCACGTTTTCCCCTCCGCGAATTTGCTCAATCGCTTGTGTTATATTGGCGATTGTTGCTCCAGCAGATTTCAGAATATCTGCCAGTGAACCGCGCGATTCAAGCGCAGCCAGAACGAACAGTTCAGACGAAATAAAGTTATCGCCACGTTTTTGCGCCAGTTTGTCGCACATGTTCAATACTCGCACCAGATCCTGCGAAGGTTGAACATCGCCCCCGGTACCTTCAACCTGAGGTAGCCGGGATAACGCATTTTCCATGGCGCTTTTAAGCTGAGTAGTATTAACGCCAGCAGAAGTCAGTAAAGGACGTACAGAGCCCCCCTCCTGATTGAATAAAGCACTCATCAGGTGAAGCGGTTCGATAAATTGGTTGTCGTGCCCGAGAGCAAGAGACTGGGCATCAGCGAGAGCAAGCTGGAATTTGTTAGTAAGACGATCCAGACGCATAATTCCTCCCATAACAGGTCAAATTTGCTACTGGAGATTAAATGAGGTCATCCCTCAATTTATTCAAGGTTAATGACCATAATTATGTTTGGGAAAAAATACACGTACCGGATCGCCTTGATTTAATAGGTTATATCAGCCAGATAAAACTTGCCATACGCCCGGTTGTTCTGTCACGGCGATAAGAGAAGAACGTACTGGACTCACTGAATGTGCAATGGTCACCGCCATACACCTGGTTAATACCCAGCTTTGCCAGGCGCTGGCGAGCCAGTTGGTAAATATTGGCGAAATATTTCTCACCCACAGGCCTGAATGCCTGCTGTGCTTCCGGGGCCTTTTCCATAAATGCGGCCCGCACTTCCGGGCCAACTTCAAAGGCCTCAGGACCAATCGCCGGGCCTAACCATGCGAGTAAATTAGCTGGTTCATCTTCAAAACAAGCAACGGTTGCTTCAATAACACCTTCACACAGCCCACGCCAGCCAGCATGTACAGCAGCCACTTCCGTACCTACATTGTTACATAATAAAACCGGCAAACAGTCTGCCGTCATAACAGCACACACTTTCCCTTTTTGCCGGGTATATACCGCATCTGCACGCTTATTCTCCCAGGGAGAATCCAGATTAAGTACATGCGTGCCATGAACTTGCTCAAGCCACTCTGGCTGAGCTGGCAAACCAGCTGCCGTATAAAAAATTTGCCTGTTTTGTTCAACATGGGCGGCATCATCACCACAGTGGGCGCCCAGATTCAGGCCCCCCCAGGGTGGCTGACTCACCCCGCCAATTCGGGTACTACTGCACGCCATTACACCTTCAGGTAATGGCCACTGCGGGGTGATCATTTTTGTCATAACCAGTCCACTTGATCTTTATAGGTTTCGAAATCGTCACGCATTACGGCAATAAGATCAATCATGTCTTGTGGAATAGGCGCATGCCATTCCATTTCTATACCGGAAATGGGGTGATATAAGCGCAGCATAGTGGCATGCAACGCCTGCCTGTCAAATTTACGCAGAGTGTCAATAAACGCTTCAGAGGCACCTTTTGGTGGACGAGGGCGGCCGCCATACAATGGGTCGCCCACCAGCGGGTGGCTGATATGTGCCATATGAACGCGAATCTGGTGCGTACGGCCAGTTTCCAGGCGCAGGCGCAGGCGGGTATGCACCCGGAACTGTTCCATAATCCGGTAGTGCGTCACAGCATGCTTGCCCATTGGGTGCACAGCCATATGAGTGCGCTTAGTAGGATGCCGGCTGATAGGTTCATTAACCAGACCACCGGCGGTCATATGCCCGATTGCCACTGCTTCATACTCACGGGTGATTTCTCTGCGCTGCAAAGACTCAACCAGGCGCGTTTGTGCCGGGACAGTTTTTGCCACCACCATCAACCCGGTGGTGTCTTTATCCAGGCGGTGCACAATCCCAGCCCGAGGAACATCCACAATCGGCGGGTAATAATGCAGTAATGCGTTTAGAATAGTGCCATCCGGGTTACCAGCACCCGGGTGAACCACTAAATCGCGCGGTTTATTAATAACGATGATGTCTTCATCTTCGTACACGATATCCAGCGGGATATCCTGCGGTTCGAAACGCACTTCTTCTTCAATTTCCGCATTGATGGAAACCTGTTCCCCACCAAGCACTTTTTCTTTAGGCTTATCGCAAAGCAGACCATTAATCTGAACGCGGCCCTGCAAAATCCACTCTTTTATTCGAGAACGGGAATAATCCGGGAACAATTCAGCCAAAGCCTGATCTAAGCGTTGACCGAGTTGAGTTTCGGATACCGTTGCAGTGAGTTGTACTAGTTGTGCCATATACAGCTTCTTTGTTTAACGTTGGGTTTTTACGGCTTTGCCGTTTAATATAGTGTGCTATTGTAGCTGGTCTTGACCGGAAGCTTCACGGAAAGTCTCCCGGAATAACATTTTGAGGAAAGCCAAAACGTCATGATGCGTATGAAATATCTGCTGGCAGCCGCCACACTGAGCCTTGCTCTGGCTGGTTGTTCCAGCTCCAAAGATGAGGTGCCTGATAATCCGCCTTCTGAAATTTACGCGACTGCTCAGCAAAAGCTGCAGGACGGTAACTGGAAAGCGGCGATAAAGCAACTTGAAGCGCTGGATAACCGTTATCCGTTTGGCCCATATTCGCAACAAGTTCAGTTGGATCTTATCTACGCCTATTATAAAAACGCAGACTTGCCGCTGGCACAGGCAGCCATTGACCGCTTCCTGCGCCTGAACCCCACGCATCCTAACATCGATTATGTGCTTTACATGCGTGGCCTGACCAACATGGCGCTCGACGACAGCGCACTGCAAGGTTTCTTCGGTGTGGATCGTTCAGACCGTGACCCACAGCATGCGCGTGATGCGTTCAACGATTTCTCAAAACTGGTACGTGGTTACCCGCACAGCGAGTATGCGAACGATGCAGAGAAACGGATGCTGTTCCTGAAAGACCGCCTGGCAAAATACGAGCTCTCCGTGGCGCAATATTACACCAGACGTGGCGCCTGGGTTGCAGTTGTTAACCGTGTGGAAGGTATGCTGAAAAACTACCAGGATACGCAGGCTACTCGTGATGCCCTGCCTCTGATGGAAAATGCCTACCGCAAAATGCAACTGGATGCGCAGGCAGAGAAAGTAGCCAAAATTATCGCATCAAACAGCCCGAACACCTGATTGGTGCCTCACACAAAAAAACGGTAGCCACAGGCTGCCGTTTTTTATGCCACTCACACACAAACTGTCACTTTTTCAGTTGTGTTATCCAGTCAACTATGGCGCTTTTTAGCGTATTCGACAAGGCCTAAATGGCCTCATCCTGTCCTGCCTCACAAAACACGTTAGATTGACAAAAAGTGACAAAATTACGTGATTTTACTCACGCATTTTGACATTAAGCGCGGTATGCTGAAATCACCAAGACGGAAAGACAAGAGGTAAATTTATGACAATGAACATTACCAGCAAACAAATGGAAATCACCCCAGCTATTCGCCAGCATGTCACCGAACGTCTCTCCAAACTGGACAAATGGCAAACGCATCTTATTAATCCGCATATTATTTTGTCCAAAGAACCTAAGGGTTTTGTTGCAGATGCAACCATCAACACACCGAATGGGCATCTGGTGGCCAGCGCAAAACATGAAGATATGTACGCCGCCATTAATGAACTGATAACGAAACTGGAGCGCCAACTGAATAAGCTACAACATAAAAGTGAAGCCCGCCGGGCCGATGCTTCAGTAAAAGATGTGATCAGTGCTGAAGAAGCGTGATACATCGCAGGTATATTTCCTAACGCGCCTTCGGGCGCGTTTTTTATTGACAGAATGAAAACTCTGCGGGTACTTTACTGGTATCACTTTCAGAGAAACGTACATGAAACAACGTCTGTTCTTCTTCGCATTCTTCTTTATCTTCCCCATTTCGGGGGGGCGATTCGTCATATAAGAAGCACGCGAAGACGAATAAGCAGGCCTCCCCAAACGGGGAGGCCTTTTTTATGGCTAACAAAAAGGTTGAGTTATGACTCCGGAAAATCCATTACTGGCCCTGCGGGACAAAATCAGCGCAGTTGATAAAAAGCTGCTGGATCTCCTGTCTGAGCGTAAAGCGCTGGCGGTGGAAGTAGGTAAAGCGAAACTGGCAACGCACCGGCCTGTGCGCGATATTGACAGAGAAAAAGATTTGCTTGAGCGCCTGATTATTCTGGGTAAACAAAAGCAACTCGACGCACACTATATTACCCGCCTGTTTCAATTAATTATTGAAGACTCCGTTCTTACCCAGCAAGCCCTTCTGCAACAAAACCTGAATAAAACAAACCCCCACACCGCACGTATCTCTTTCCTCGGTCCAAAAGGCTCCTGGTCTCATCTGGCTTCCCGCCAGTATGCCGCACGCCATTTTGAAGAATTTGTTGAGTGTGGGTGCAATAAGTTTCAGGATATTTTCAGCCAGGTCGAAACAGGTCAGGCAGACTACGCAGTTGTTCCACTGGAAAACACCAGCTCAGGCGCAATCAATGATGTTTATGATTTACTGCAACACACTAACCTGTCTATTGTGGGAGAACTGACACTGCCAATTGACCATTGTGTACTGGTATCCACAACAACGGACCTTGATACAATCAAAACCGTTTACAGCCATCCACAACCCTTTCAGCAATGCAGCCAATTCATTAACCGCTACCCGCACTGGAATATTGAATACTGTGAGAGCACTGCGGCGGCAATGGAAAAAGTGGCCCAGTCTTCAGACCCTTCTGTCGCAGCACTGGGAAGTGAACCTGGCGGCGCTTTATACGGGCTGCAAGTACTTGAACGCAATCTGGCGAACCAGAAACAAAATATTACCCGCTTTGTAGTACTGGCCCGCAAACCTGTAAACGTTTCTGACCAGGTTCCGGCCAAAACCACACTGCTTATGGCTACCGGGCAACAGGCAGGCGCGCTGGTTGAAGCACTGTTGGTGCTGCGCAACCACAACCTGATCATGACCAGGCTGGAATCCCGTCCGATTCATGGTAACCCGTGGGAAGAAATGTTTTACCTGGATATTCAGGCCAACCTGCAATCTAGCGCCATGCAACATGCGCTGGCTGAACTGGAGAGCATCACCCGTTACCTGAAGGTACTGGGCTGCTACCCCAGCGAAAATGTGATTCCAGTTGAACCAGCATAACAGTCGTTCACCAGTGGAACTGTACGCTACTAGCCCGCAAAACGGGTCGCAGCTATACCCTCCACATCAACAGACAGAGTGAAGATAGCGCCAGATAAGGGGTACTGAGCCTGCCCCTCGTCACTCATATTTTCCCGGGTGGTGGTAATAAACAACGTGCGCATATCCTCACCGCCAAAACAGACCATAGTAGGCATAGGTACTGGCAGTCGCACTTCCAGTAACTGTTCCCCTTGTGATGAAAATCGGGCAATACGGCTGCCGCCATGAAATGCACTCCAGTAACACCCTTCGGCATCCACTGCAGCGCCATCTGGCAGTCCCTCTTCTGGTGTGAAATTGCGAAACACCCGGCGCACACCTTGTTCGCCCTGCTCATCTATTCTGCTCTGGTAAATCACACGGTTGGGGGAATCTGAGTTATACATGTATTCACCCGATGGACTGAACGCCAGCCCATTAGCTCCCTGCAGATCACACTGAATAACCTGGGGCTGCAAAGTGCTGCCAACACGCACCAGTAACGCACCATTGAAATCACCTGGAGCCCAAAAGGTTCCGGCATAAAAGTTGCCCTGGCGGTCTGTTCCCCCGTCGTTGAAGCGTGCGAGCTGAGGGTTATTAGGGTTATCACACACTTTATGCAGCAAAATGCCATTTGCGTTACACAGCCAAATACCGCTACGCATTGCCACAATGAACCCACCAGACTGACGTAAAGCAAAACACCCAACCTCTTCCGGAAAGCGAATAACACGATGCTGGCGTGAGGCTAACTGGAAACTATGAATTTCTTGTTCCAGAATATCGCTCCAGTACAGTGTACCTTCCTGTTCATCCCACACCGGGCTTTCCGGCAAGTGCCCGATATAATCCAGTAACAGCTCTGGCGTCCCCATGATTTTCCCCCAAAATAAAAAACCAGCAGATTTACCCTGCTGGTTTTCAAGTATAAAACCTGTTTTGCTTATTGGCGGCTATCGTTAGCCTGACGTAATAAATTTCGGCTTTCTTCCTGAAAATGTTTCGCGTAATCACCAAACCAGTGTTCAACTCTGCGGAAACTGTCGATAAAGGCCTGTTTGTTGCCATGCTCTATCAGGCTCAACGCCTCACCAAAGCGCTGATAATAACGCTTGATGAGTGCCAGGTTATTTCCAGAAGACATAATAATATCGGCATATAACTGCGGGTCCTGGGCAAACAAGCGCCCGACCATTGCCAGCTCAAGCCGGTATATAGGCGAAGACAGCGCCAGCAGTTGATCAAGCTGAACATTCTCTTCAGCCAGATGCAGGCCATAAGCAAACGTGGCGAAATGACGCAACGCCTGAATAAAAGCCATATTCTGATCATGCTCAACCGCGCTAATACGGTGTATGCGCGCGCCCCAAACCTGGATTTGTTCAAGAAACCATTGATACGCTTCCGGTTGGCGCCCATCACACCACACAACAACTTGTTTAGCGAGGCTGCCAGTATCCGGACCAAACATAGGATGCAGCCCCAAAACAGGCCCGGAGTGAGCAGCCAGCATCGCCTGTAACGGAGAATTCTTCACCGAAGCAAGGTCAACCAGAATACAATCCTGTGGCAGAGGCGGAAGCTGGTTAATCACCTGCTCAGTCAAATGGATGGGGACGCTGACAATAACCATTCCGGCATCATGCAACAGCGTTTCGGCCTGCGGCCAGTCTCCTTGTTCCAGAATTCTCACCTGGTAACCGGACAACACCAGCAGTTTTTCAAATAACCGCCCCATTTGCCCTGCGCCACCGATAATCACCACAGGACGCAACCCCGGCATCAGTGTTTTAAAGCCTTTATCATTCTCACTGGAATAAGACTCGCGCATCACCCGACGTAACACATCCTCGATAAGATCCGGTGGTACACCAAGCATTTCAGCTTCATGGCGACGCGAAGCCAGCATTGACGCCTCTCGCTCTGGAACATAAATCGGTAACCCATAACGGCTCTTTACTTCTCCGACTTCAGCGACCAGTTCAAGGCGACGTGCCAGTAATCCGAGTAACGCTTTATCCACCTCATCAATTTGATCGCGCAGTGCAGTCAGTTCAGCAACCATTCATTCTTCCTCTTAAGCCTGGCGCGCAGCAATATGCTCACGAAGATCTTCATGGATATCACACAACAGCGCCTCGGTCGCTTCCCAACTGATACAGGCATCAGTTACAGAAACCCCGTATTTCATTTCGTTGCGGGGTTGTTCTGATGACTGGTTGCCTTCGAATAAGTTACTTTCAATCATCAGGCCAATAATAGAACGGTTGCCATCCTTTATCTGAGCAACAGCCGATTCCGCAACCCCGGTTTGACGACGGAAATCTTTGTTTGAGTTGCCATGGCTGCAATCTATCATCAGAGATGGACGGAGTCCCGCCTTCTGCATCTCTTTTTCACATTGAGCAACATCTTCAGGGCCGTAGTTGGGTGCTTTTCCGCCCCGCAAAATAACATGCCCATCCGGGTTACCCTGGGTCTGCAACAGGCAAACCTGGCCTGCCTGGTTAATCCCCATAAACCGGTGCTGCATAGATGCGGCACGCATTGCATTGATTGCGGTAGCCAGGCTGCCATCTGTCCCATTTTTAAAGCCAACAGGCATAGACAGCCCGGAAGCCATTTCACGGTGGGTCTGCGACTCAGTTGTACGGGCACCAATAGCAGACCAACTGAACAGATCACCCAGGTATTGCGGGCTGTTTGGATCCAGTGCTTCTGTTGCCAGTGGCAAGCCCATACCAACCAGTTCCACCAGCAAGTGACGGGCAATTTTCAGACCAGCTTCCACGTCAAATGAACCATCCATATGCGGATCATTGATTAAGCCTTTCCAGCCAACAGTAGTACGCGGTTTTTCAAAATAGACACGCATCACCAGATACAAGCTATCGCCGACTTGTTCTGAGAGTGTTTTAAAACGACGGGCATATTCAATTGCTGCTTCGGGATCATGAATAGAGCAAGGGCCACACACCACTAACAAGCGCGGATCGCGCCCGGCAATAATATCTGCAATGGTCTTGCGAGACTCAGACACTTGAGCTTCCTGTTGTGCAGTAAGCGGAAACTGCGCTTTGAGTTGTTCAGGTGTAATCAAGATTTGTTCATCAGCGATGTTGATATTATTCAGCGTGTCTTTTTGCATGGTGGAAGTCCTGTTAAAACGAAGTTTGCGATATTTTCCCCGAGAGGCGCATTAACCTTACCACAGCAGGTAAAGATTTCAATCCAAAATACGTAAACTTTAGTTTACACCATCAATTTAATTGCCATTAAAGCGGAAAAATCACCATAAAAATGTAAACTTATAATTACACCATGAAAGACACTTCACTAAGATACTTATCTCACGTCACTCAGCATGACGCGTATTTACTACAGAAAAACAGCTTCCTGGTCTGGCAAACCAGGAAAAAACCATATGGAGAATCAACACGCTATTTCCGGACTGACGAAATGATAACAAAATGTTATTATCATCAGATTATTCGCATATTGTAAGCACGAGCCAGAAAACTCACATGCCCCGACTCGTCTCAATGCTATTCCTGATTTTTGCATGTTCTATTTCTGCAAAGGCCAGCGCCTCTGACGCAGGGTCTCAGCCATACCTGTCCGGCACCGCTCAAAATGTAAAAAGAATAGTTTATGGCATTGTCAGCTATACCCGGTGGCCTGCTTTGACCACCAGGCCCCGTATGTGCTTTTCGCGCAGCACACCATACCTGGACGCACTGACATCGCCGAATAACGCGGAAAGTATGCCTTATCAGCCAGTCATATTAACTGAGATTAACAGTACAACCGCAGCGCAGTGTGATGGCATCTATTTCGGTCAGGAATCAGCACAAACACAACAGACCGTTATTCAGCAACTCCCAGCTGGGGCGCGTCTGTTCATTTCAGAAAATAATCCACAATGTGTAACAGGCAGCGCTTTTTGCCTTGCCATAACATCTGATTCGGTAAAATTTTCCGTCAATCTGGATTCGTTGACACGCAGCGGTGTGCACGTTTCGCCTGATGTTTTGTTGCTCGCAAGAAAAACGGAGAAGTGATGGTAAAGGACACCCGGTTTTGCTCACGACCAACATTCAAAAATACGTTACGACGCATCAGCCTGATTAGCGTCATTGTGGCGATGATTGCATCATGGATCCTTATTTCTCTGACATCTATGGTGGCTCTCAAGCAGTATGCACAGACAAATTTAGCGTTATTGAGTAGCACCATCAGCCACAGCCTTGAAGCCGCCACGGTATTTCATGATTCGCAGGCTGCGCTGAACACACTGCAAACACTGGGGGAACAAGGGCAATTCTCTGCCGCCATTGTTTATGATACTCAGCAGCAGGAAATGACGCGCTGGAACAGCCCCAAAATTCGCCATCAGACCATGATAGAAAGTCTGGTCAGTAAGTGGGTTTACCCGGAACCGGTCTATAAAACAATTGAACACAATGGCCAGGTGGTAGGCACACTTGTGCTGACTGGCACCGATGGCATCGTCACACATTTTGTCTGGCTCTCGCTGGCTGTTTTGGGCGGCTGTTTGTTCCTGGCTGCATTGTTGTCGCTGCTTATCAGTAACTATCTGCATCGCGACCTGAATAAAGCCCTGCATGCAATGACAAGCGTGGTGCACGACGTGCGTGAAAACCGTGATTTCTCGCGACGAGCCACGCCAACCCACATTGATGAGTTCTACCATTTTGCCAAAGACTTTAACAGCCTGCTTGATGACATGGAGACCTGGCAAATCCAGCTCCAGCAACGCAATGCCTCTTTACTGAAGAGTACGCTGCATGACCCGCTGACCGGGCTGGGTAACCGTAATGCATTTCGCCAGGCGCTGGATAAACTGTACAGCGCACCAGAGGCCAGAACCGGTGCCGTGTTGCTGTATATGGACGGTAATCATTTCAAGACCATTAACGACACATGGGGGCACAACGCAGGAGACCTGGTACTGATTGAGACAGCCCACAGACTGGCGACATTCGCTGGCGAAACCTGCCCGGCCTTTCGGTTAGGTGGGGACGAATTTGCTATCTTGTTGGCCGGCATACAGCATGAGGCTGATATCACGCAGAAAATCAGTGAAATAACGCAACGCCTGTCTTCTTCTATTGCAATCTCACCAGAAAAAAGTGTGGTGATGTCATTAAGCATTGGCTATGCATGGGCACACACTTGCAGTACCCCTGAAGAACTCATTGATAGTGCAGACACCAGCATGTACCAGGTGAAGCGCTCAACACGCAGATAAGCAGCATAAGACACAGCAATAGGGAATGATAATTATGAGAAACGTTTTCGCTCCAGTACTGTTAACAGCGACTGTATTACTGACTGCCTGCCAGACGAATACTGGCGCGTTCACCCATCAGCAGGTTGCGGCCATGCAGTCTTATGGTTTTAAACAGACAAATTCAGGCTGGTCCCTGGGGATGTCGGATAAAATTCTGTTCGACACCGATCAATTTCGCCTGAAACCCGCCAGCAAACAAAAAATACAGGGCATGGCCCATCACCTGGCGCAGGTGGGCATTACTCACGCGCATTTTAATGGTTACACCGATAATTACGGTGACAGGCAGTACAACCTCGCATTGTCACTGAAACGTGCAAATGCTGTTGCTGATGCGTGGGCAGATGGAACAGGCGTTTCCAGAGACAACCTCACTGCTGAAGGCCTGGGAGACAAATACCCGGTAGCCAGTAACGCAACACGCGAAGGGCGAGCGGAAAACCGCCATGTAGCTGTGGTGATTACCACACCTTAACGGCCTTTGGTTTGATTAAACATTCGTAAATGGGTGAATCGTTTCAAATTCTGGCTGTCTAAACACCATATTCCAAGTACAACTGGCTGATTAACGGTTTGTTTTCTCTTTGCTCACCACACCGTTTCATGTCACTGGAGAATGCATGTTTTCAGGCTTTAAGAAATCCTTCCTTCACCCAAGAAACTGGTTAACCTGGCTGGGTCTGGGTATTTTATGGGCCATGGTTCAGCTTCCGTATCCCGTTATAGCCTGCATTGGTCGTGGGCTGGGTAAAGCATCTCGCCCATTTCTGAAACGCCGTGAGAAAATAGCAAGGCGTAATATTGAATTGTGCTTTCCTGAAATGAGCACCGCCGAAAAAGAAAAGCTTGTTGACGACAACTTTATTTCCCTCGGCATGGGGTTGCTTGAAACAGGCATGGCGTGGTTTTGGCGCGATTCGCGAGTGCGAAAGTGGTTCGATGTTGAAGGTTGCACACACCTTGATCAGGCAATGAGCACCAAAAAGGGCGTAATAGCAATCGGTGTTCACTTCATGTCACTTGAGTTGGGCGGCAGAGTGATGGGTTTGTGCCAGCCAATGATGGCGACATACAGGCCTCATAACAGCCCATTAATGGAGTGGGTTCAAACAAAGGGCCGCCTGCGGTCAAATAAAGCAATGATAGACCGGCGAAACCTGAAAGGTCTGGTCAACGCACTGAAAAGCGGGGAAGCGGTATGGTTTGCTCCAGACCAGGATTATGGGCCGAGAGGCAGTGTCTTCGCTCCCTTTTTCTCAGTACCGGATGCCGCTACCACCAATGGTACCTATGCCGTTTCGCAACTTTCCCGTTCACAGATGCTGACTATCACCATGGTCCGTAAACCCGGCAATGCCGGTTACCGCTTGCATATCAGTAAAGCCTTTGAAGACTACCCGGACAGCAAGATACAGGCAGCCAGGTACATCAACAAAGTTATAGAGAAAGAGATCCTGCGTGCACCCGGGCAGTATTTATGGGTACACCGGCGTTTTAAAACTCGCCCGGAAGGTGCCGCTCAGCTCTATTCATAACCTGCAGAGCAACGGCAGGATTATGCCAAATCCGGCTATTGAAAACCATTTGACAACACAATGCTTTCCTGAGAGCACTGGCAATAAACATGGCAAAGAAAAAGGGGCTGGCATAATGCCAACCCCTTGTTTTCTATTAACTTTAAGATGACGCTTGCGCGTGTACTTAGTTAAGACGCTCTTTAATACGAGCCGCTTTACCAGTACGCTCACGCAGGTAGTACAGTTTAGCTTTACGAACGGCACCACGGCGTTTGACGTTGATAGAATCAACAACCGGTGAGTGAGTCTGGAATACACGCTCAACACCTTCGCCGTTGGAAATTTTACGAACAGTGAATGCAGAGTGCAGACCGCGGTTACGAATAGCGATAACCACGCCCTCGAATGCCTGCAGACGTTTTTTAGAACCTTCAACAACCCATACTTTCACTTCCACGGTATCGCCCGGACGGAAGGAAGGTACGTCCTGCTTCATCTGCTCTTGTTCAATTTGCTTGATAATGTTGCTCATAATTTAATCTCTTATCCTGGGTAAACTGATGTTTCGGGTGGCAGCCTATGCTTCGCCATTCCCATCATGTTTATGTTGCTGCTTATGTTCCCGCTGGAACTCCGCCAGCAACTTTGCTTGCTCTTCAGTCAGAGCCAGGTTTTCCAGAAGTTCAGGTCTTCTAAGCCAGGTGCGGCCCAGCGACTGTTTCAAACGCCAGCGGCGAATCTCAGCATGATTACCCGACAGTAACACTGGCGGTACTTCCATGCCTTCCAGAACCTCAGGCCGGGTATAATGTGGACAATCCAGCAACCCATCCACAAATGAATCTTCATTTGCTGACGCCTCATGACCCAGTACACCGGGAACAAACCGGGCAACAGAATCAATTAACGTCATGGCGGGTAACTCACCACCACTGAGCACGTAATCCCCGATAGACCATTCTTCGTCAATCTCGGTTTGTATAACGCGCTCATCAATACCTTCGTACCGGCCACAAACCAGAATCAGCTTCTCATTTGTTGCCAGTTCACTGACGCCAGCTTGATCAAGCTTGCGCCCCTGAGGTGACAGATAGATCACCTTAGCGCCTTCACCTGCCGCGGTTTTGGCTGCATTGATGGCATCCCGCAAAGGTTGAACCATCATCAGCATCCCAGGCCCGCCACCATAAGGACGATCGTCCACAGTACGGTGCCTGTCATGCGTGAAGTCACGGGGACTCCAGCTTTCGATGCTGAGCAGGCCATTTTTTACAGCCCTACCAGTTACCCCGAAATCGGTAATCGCGCGAAACATCTCGGGAAACAGGCTAATTATGCCAATCCACATAGCGCTGTTATTACCGTATTATCCGGTGGTTAAAAACCAGGATCCCAATCTACTTCAATAGTTTGAGTAGTGAGATCGACTTTCTTGATAACCTGCCCGTCCAGGAACGGAACCAACCGCTCCTTGACACCAAATGCATCTTTCAGGTTTGCCTTAATGACGAGAACGTCATTCGACCCGGTTTCCATCATATCAATGACTTTACCCAGGTTATAACCATCAGTTGTGACTACCTGGCAACCCATCAGGTCTTTCCAGTAATAATCACCATCTTCAAGTTGCGGCAACTGCGACGAATCCACAACAATTTCGCAATTAGTCAGTAAATTCGCGGCATCACGGTCATCAACACCTTTCAGTTTGATGACAACATCCTGATTGTGGTAGCGCCAGCTTTCCAGCTCAACAACTTGCCACTGACCCGCCTTCTGGATAAACCAGGGCTGATAGTCAAAAATGCTTTCGGTCTCTTCAGTGGAAGAAAACATTCTGAGCCAACCACGAATACCGTAGGGAGACCCCATTTTCCCCAGAACTATGGGTTCAACGGGCGTTGATACGGTTTGTTGCTTGCTCATCATGACCACCGCGACAGATTAAGCTGCTTGTTTTACTGATTTGATCAGCGCAGCAACGCGATCAGATACAGTTGCGCCCTGGCCAACCCAGTGAGCGATACGATCCAGATCCAGGCGTGAGCCTTCTTCTTTTTCGCTGGCCAGCGGGTTGAAGAAACCAACGCGCTCAATGAAGCGACCGTTGCGCGCATTACGGCTGTCAGCAACGACAACCTGGTAGAACGGACGCTTTTTAGCGCCGTGACGTGCTAAACGAATAGTTACCATAACATCCTCTTGAGTTAATAAAACAACCGGGCTCCATCGAGGAACGGAGCCCGGTGTCATATAAAAAGCCCGAAAATTTTACTCATTTCTGCGTAAAAATCAATTCAATTTACGGGTTGTGTGGCCGCAGTGCAGTACAATTCCAGCTACACCGGCGTTCAGCTTACACCCTGGCAACACAATGCCAGCCAGCCAAACGTTGTTGACTAACAGGCATCAACGCCCCGGGAAGCCCGGTGGCATCATGCCTTTCATACCACGCATCATTTTCATCATCCCGCCCTTCTTCATTTTCTTCATCATGCGTTGCATGTCGTCGAACTGTTTCAGAAGACGGTTAACATCCTGAACCTGCATACCGCAACCGGCGGCAATACGGCGTTTACGGGATCCCTTGATGATATCTGGCTGAGCACGTTCTTTGAGGGTCATTGAATTAATGATAGCCTCCATCCGCACCAGCACTTTGTCGTCCATCTGGGATTTCACGTTATCTGGTATTTGGCCCATACCCGGCAATTTACCCATCAGGCTCGCCATACCGCCCATATTGCGCATTTGCTTCAGTTGCTCAAGAAAATCGGTCAGATCAAAACCATCGCCTTTCTTCAGCTTGGTTGCCAGTTTCTCGGCCTGAGCACGGTCAACTTTGCTTTCGATATCTTCAATCAGCGACAGCACATCGCCCATACCGAGAATACGTGAAGCGATACGGTCCGGATGGAAAGGCTCAAGCGCTTCTGTTTTTTCGCCCACACCCAGGAACTTAATAGGTTTCCCGGTGATATGACGAATGGACAACGCCGCACCGCCACGGGCATCACCATCAACTTTGGTAAGGATAACCCCCGTCAATGGCAGCGCTTCGTTAAACGCTTTTGCGGTATTCGCGGCATCCTGCCCGGTCATGGCATCAACCACGAACAGCGTTTCCACCGGGTTAATAGCCTGATGGACTTGCTTGATTTCATCCATCATTGCTTCATCAACGTGCAAACGGCCGGCTGTATCCACCAGCAGCACATCGTAGAATTTCAGTTTCGCGTGTTGCAGCGCGCTGTTAACAATATCCACAGGCTTTTGCTGAACATCAGAAGGGAAGAAATCGACCTCAACCTGTTGCGCCAGGGTTTCCAGCTGTTTGATAGCAGCCGGGCGATACACGTCGGCAGACACCACCAGCACTTTCTTTTTATGTTTCTCGCGCAGGAATTTCCCCAGTTTCCCCACACTGGTGGTTTTACCGGCCCCCTGCAACCCCGCCATCAAAACAACAGCCGGGGGTTGTGCCGCCAGGTTGAGTGCCGTGTTTTCTTCACCCATCGCCGCAACCAGTTCTGTGCGGACAATTTTCACGAACTCCTGGCCAGGCGTCAGGCTTTTGTTCACTTCATGACCAACCGCACTTTCTTTAACGCGGTTGATAAACTCACGCACCACTGGCAGAGCGACATCTGCTTCCAGCAGCGCCATGCGCACTTCGCGCAGTGTATCTTTAATATTGTCTTCGGTAAGCCGCCCACGGCCGCTGATATTGCGCAGCGTGCGCGACAAACGGTCTGTTAAATTATCAAACATTGTCTTCTTACCCGAATGGTAACTTAGGCCGCAAGCGCGACAGTGATTCATGAATTGGCGCAGTATAACATGAAGCAGTCATTGATGTTATGCAACGGTTGGAGCCGGGAGCGTGTAACGTTATACTGCGTCTTCTGATTCTGGCTAACACCGACATCCTATATGCCTGTTTTTTCTATTCTTGCGCTGGCGGCCTACTCTGTCAGCCTCGCGCTCATCATTCCTGGTCTGTTAAAACAACAGAGCGGTTGGCGCCGTATGGCGATTTTGTCGGCCATTATCGCCCTGGTTTGCCATGCTCTGGCGCTTGAATCCCGTATTTTTATCAATGGCGGGCAAAACCTCAGTTTGCTTAACGTCGGCTCGCTGGTCAGCCTGATGATTTGTATCGTGATGACCATTGTCGCGACAAAAAACCGTGGCTGGCTGCTGTTGCCGATTGTGTATGCGTTTGCCCTCATTAATCTGGCTTTCGCCTCATTTATGCCAAATGAGTTTATTACTCACCTGGAAACCACCCCGGGTATGATGGTGCATATTGGGTTGTCTCTCTTCTCTTATGCTACGCTGATTATCGCAGCGCTTTATGCCCTGCAGTTAGCCTGGATTGACTACCAACTGAAGAACAAACGCCTGGCGTTCAGCGCAGATATGCCGCCACTTATGGGCATTGAACGCAAAATGTTTCACATCACGCAAATTGGTGTGGTGCTGCTCACGCTAACCCTGGCAACAGGCCTGTTCTACATGCACAACATGTTTACCATGGAGAACATTGATAAAGCCGTGCTGTCTATTCTGGCATGGTTTGTCTATATCATCCTGCTGTGGGGGCATTATCATGAAGGGTGGCGTGGTCGCCGCGTTGTCTGGTTCAATATGGCCGGTGCGCTGTTACTCACTCTCGCTTACTTTGGAAGCCGTGTACTGCAACAACTCCTCGGCTAATTTTCTTATTAATAAAGGACGATTTTTTTGGAAGACATTTCCACCACCACGTTGATTATCACCCTGGTGATCATGGTGTTGATTTCCGCCTACTTCTCCGGTTCGGAAACCGGAATGATGACACTTAACCGTTATCGCCTGCGCCATCTTGCAAAGCAGGGAAATAAATCTGCGCGGCGTGTCGAAAAACTTCTGCGTACACCGGACCGCCTGATAAGCCTGGTGCTGATTGGCAATAACCTGGTCAATATCCTTGCTTCTGCACTGGCAACCATTGTTGGTATGCGCCTGTATGGCGATGCCGGGGTTGCTATTGCCACAGGTGTTCTCACCTTCGTGGTACTGATTTTTGCTGAAGTGCTGCCTAAAACTGTCGCTGCACTCTACCCTGAAAAAGTCGCGTTCCCCAGCAGTGTGTTATTAGCGCCGCTCCAGGTCATCATGATGCCACTGGTATGGTTGCTGAACATGATAACCCGCATCTTAATGCGCACTGTGGGGATAAGAACCGACGCTGTGGTGAGTGCCGCGCTCACCAAAGATGAACTGCGCACTATTGTTAATGAATCCAAATCCAAAATCTCCCAGCGTAACCAGGACATGCTGCTTTCTGTGCTGGACCTGGAGAAAGTAAGTGTTAACGACATCATGGTGCCGCGCAATGAAATCGTGGGTATTGATATCAACGACGACTGGAAATCGATTGTTCGCCAGCTGACTCACTCACCGCACGGGCGTATCGTTCTCTACCGTGAATCGCTGGATGATGCCATCAGCATGCTGCGTGTCCGTGAAGCCTACCGGCTAATGACGGAGAAAAAAGAGTTCACGAAAGAAGTGATGCTGCGCGCCGCCGATGAAATTTATTTTGTTCCCGAAGGCACGCCGCTCAGCACCCAGCTCATCAAATTCCAGCGCAATAAAAAGAAAGTGGGTCTGGTGGTAGATGAATACGGCGATATTCAGGGGCTGATTACCGTTGAAGATATCCTTGAAGAAATTGTCGGGGATTTTACTACCTCTATGTCGCCTTCTCTGGCGGAAGAAGTCACACCGCAAAATGATGGCTCGGTCATTATTGAAGGGAGCGCCAACATTCGTGACCTCAATAAAGCCTTTAACTGGCATTTCCCGGAAGAAGAAGCGCGTACCGTAAATGGGATGTTGCTTGAGGCGCTGGAAGAGATACCTGCGGCAGGTACGCGAGTGAATATAGGCCAGTACGATATAGATATTCTCGATGTGCAGGACAACATGATTAAGCAGGTAAAGGTGACCCCGGTTACCCCGCTTAAAACCAGTATTCAGAGCGCAGAATAATTACCGCCATTTACTCACCAAAAAACCTCTGCCTGGCCCGGCAGAGGTTTTTTCTACCAAAGAAAAGTATCAGGCTTTTGCTTTAGCAACGGTTACCATAGCGGCACGAATAGTGCGGCCATTCAGGGTGTAACCTTTTTGCATAACGTGAAGCACGTTACCAGCCGCCACCTCTTCAGATTCCACCATAGCAATAGCCTGGTGAACATTCGGGTCCAGCGGTACATTCACATCACTGATGACATCGACACCAAACTTGCGTACTACATCCAGCATGGATTTCAGGGTCAGTTCAATCCCTTCAACCATGGATGCCATATCCGCATTTTCTTTATCCGCCACTTCCAGAGCGCGGTCCAGGCTATCGATTACGGGCAGTAATTCGTTAACGAATTTTTCCAGCGCAAATTTATGCGCTTTTTCGACATCCTGCTCAGTACGGCGACGCAGGTTTTCCATTTCCGCCCGTGCGCGCAGCACATTGTCTTGTTCGCGCTGCTGAACTTCAGCTAACTGTTTCTCCAGGTTAGCAATCTGTTCATCGCGCGGATCCACCTGGTCCGCTGTGTCCGCAGCGTCTACTTCATCATGTTGTTCCATAACGATTTCATCCGGCTGATGCTCTTCAGGTGTTTTCTGATCTTTACTGCTCATGAAATTCTCCGCGTTTTTTCGCATTTGTCTCGCTGGTTCGCTTATTATGGGGATCAGTTTCCGTGTTTCAAGGGAACAGGGCAGATTGTCGTGATCCAACCCCATGTAAGGACTCCGTAATAATGAACAAACAGTTTAACTGCATCGGCATTGTTGGGCACCCTCGTCATCCTGGCGCGCTCAGCACCCATGAAATGTTATGGCGCTGGCTGTGCAGTAAAGGTTATGACGTCATTATGGAACAGCAAATTGCACATGAACTGGGCCTGAAGCAAGCCCGCACCGGTACGCTGGCGGATATAGGCCAGCAGGCGGACCTGGCTGTTGTGGTCGGCGGTGACGGTAACATGCTCGGGGCCGCAAGGGTTCTTGCCCGTTATGGCATTAAAGTGATTGGCATTAACAGAGGGAACCTGGGGTTCCTGACGGACCTTGACCCGGATAACGCTCACCAGCAACTTGCCGATGTACTCGAAGGCCATTATATCAGTGAACAACGCTTTTTACTGGAAGCACAGGTTTGCCAGAAAGACAGCCCAAAACGGCTGAGCACGGCAATTAATGAAGTTGTGCTGCACCCGGGCAAAGTGGCACACATGATAGAATTTGAAGTCTATATTGACGAAAAATTTGCTTTCTCTCAGCGTTCCGACGGCCTGATTATTTCCACGCCGACAGGCTCCACCGCCTACTCCCTTTCTGCCGGCGGCCCAATTCTCACCCCGTCGCTGGACGCCATTACGCTGGTACCAATGTTCCCCCATACGCTCTCAGCGCGGCCACTGGTTATCAATGGCAGCAGCACCATTCGCCTGCGGTTTTCCCACCGGCGCAATGACCTTGAAATCAGTTGCGACAGCCAGATTGCGCTTCCTATTCAGGAAGGCGAAGACGTATTCATTCGCCGGTGCGACTACCAGCTAAACTTGATACACCCTATCGATTACAGCTATTTCAACACATTAAGCTCTAAACTCGGCTGGTCAAAAAAATTATTCTAAAATTCGCGTTTGCCACTTTACTGTATATAAAACCAGTTTATACTGTATGAAAACACAGCTCTGTTATTTTATACAGGAAGGTGGCTATGCTGTCACAACTCACAATCAGTAACTTCGCTATCGTTCGTGAACTGGAAATTGATTTTCACGCAGGAATGACTGCCATTACCGGTGAAACGGGCGCGGGGAAATCAATTGCCATTGATGCTCTGGGCTTATGCCTGGGTGGCCGTGCAGAAGGTGACAGCGTGCGAGCGGGCGCAGCCCGGGCAGATTTATGCGCCCGTTTTCAGTTAAAAGACACACCAGCGGCACAACAGTGGCTGGAAGAAAACCAGCTGGAAGACGGCAACGAATGCCTGCTTCGCCGGGTAATCAGCGCAGATGGCCGCTCCCGTGGCTTTATCAACGGCACCGCTGTTCCCCTGTCTCAGTTACGTGAATTGGGGCAGTTACTTATTCAAATCCACGGGCAACACGCCCACCAGTTACTGCTCAAACCAGAACATCAAAAAGCCCTGTTGGATGGCTTTGCAGGTGAGTATGCACTTACTCAGGAAATGAAGCTGTGCTGGCAAAACTGGAACCAAAGCTGCCGTGCACTGGCGCAGCACCAGCAGCAAAGCCAGGAACGCACAGCCCGCCTGGAACTGCTGCATTACCAGCTAAAAGAACTCAATGAATTTGCGCCTCAGGCTGGCGAGTTCGAACAAATAGATGAAGAGTACAAACGCCTGGCAAACAGTGGGCAACTGTTGTCCACCAGCCAGCAGGCATTAGCCATATTATCCGATACAGAATCAGCCGACGTACAAAGCCTGCTGTACACCGCTCGCCAGCAGGTGAGTGAATTGGTGAGCATGGACAGCAAACTCTCCAGCGTGCTGGACATGCTGGAGGAAGCCGCCATCCAGGTTAGTGAGGCCAGCGATGAACTACGCCATTACTGCGAAAGCACGGAACTTGATCCTAACCGCCTGTTTGAACTGGAACAGCGTATTTCCCGCCAAATTTCTCTGGCGCGCAAACACCATATTTCCCCGGAAGAACTGCCCGGGCTACACCAGGCTCTGCTCCAGGAACAAATGGAACTGGAAGAGCAAGGCGAAGCACAAGACACACTGAGCGATACCGTTACACAACATCATATGCGTGCGCTTTCGGTAGCCCGAACCCTGCATGAAAAACGCGAAATACGCGCCGCAGAACTTAGCCAACTGGTTACTGATAGTATGCACTCACTATCCATGCCTCATGGTCAGTTCACTATTGATGTCACCTTTGATGAAAACCACCTGACACCAGAAGGCGCAGACCGCATTGAGTTTCGGGTATGCACTAACCCGGGCCAGTCTTTACAGCCTTTAGGTAAAGTTGCCTCTGGGGGTGAACTGTCGCGTATCGCCCTGGCCATTCAGGTGATTACCGCACGTAAAATGGATACCCCGGCACTGATTTTTGATGAAGTGGATGTGGGTATCAGCGGGCCAACAGCCGCAGTGGTTGGTAAGTTGCTCCGCGCACTGGGCGAATCCACCCAGGTTATGTGTGTCACGCACCTGCCTCAGGTTGCTGGTTGTGCCCACCAGCATTTCTTTGTCAGCAAAGAAACCGATGGCACCGTTACTGAAACCCATATGCAGGCACTGAATAAACGCGCCCGCCTGAATGAACTCGCCCGCCTGTTAGGTGGCAGTGAAGTCACCCGTAACACGCTGGCGAATGCCAGGGAATTACTGGCTGCCTGATTCGCAATAATTACCCTCTGCTTCTGCGCCGTGCTGTGTTTGTATAAAAAACAAACACAGCACGTTTTTTATGCCCTGTTTTTCCACTTACACTCAACTTTTTTTCAACTCTAAGGTCATACTGAAGCGCCTTAAGGTTTTAAACTGGCTGAAGGTTTATTATCATCGGCTACATGACACATGAGCCAGGCACAACTCGGGCCCAAAAAGGAATCTAAAAACTATGCGCTGTAAAACGCTGACTGCTGCCACAGCGGTTCTTCTGATGTTAACTGCTGGCTGCTCCACCATGGAGCGAGTGGTGTACCGCCCTGATATCAACCAGGGGAATTACCTCACCAGTACTGATATTGCCCAGGTCCATAACGGTATGACCCAACAGCAGGTTGCTTACGCGCTGGGTACGCCAATGATGACCGACCCGTTCGGCAGTAATACATGGATTTATGTTTTCCGCCGCCAGCCAGGCCATGAAAAAGTGACTCAGCAAACCCTGACTCTCACTTTTAACAGCAGCGGCATTCTTACCAATATCGATAATAAGCCAGCCTTAACCGGTAGCGAAGGTTAAGTGCTCGCCCGCTTTCCAGGCATTACGCCTGGCGCAGCCAATAAAAAAGGTGCCAGTGGCACCTTTTTTATTGGCTGGCTTGCTACAGGCTAACCTGCGGCAATATTACTTCTTCTGCGCCGACAGCTCCGCCCGCATGCGCCGTAACGCTTTCGGGTCTGCAGTTAATGGCCGGTAGATTTCCACCCTGTCGCCGTCCTGCACGGTATCGTTCAACTTAGCCGGGCGGCTGTAGATGCCAACTTTGTTCTTCTCAAGGTTAATATCGGTGCGCAATGCCAGTAACCCGGAAGCCTCAATCGCCTGTTGCAGGGTTGCCCCTTCGGTAAGCGTTACTTTGCGCAAATACTGTTTTTCCGGCAGGGCATATACCACTTCCACCGTGATTTCAGGCAACACGATAAACCTCTTTCGCCCGGCTGGTGAACGCATTCACCATATTTGCCGCTAACTCTTTAAAGATACGCCCAAATGCCAGCTCAATCAGCTTGTTGGTAAACTCAAAATCAAGCTGGAACTCAATACGGCAGGCTTCCGGCGTGAGCGGTGTAAACTTCCAGCCGCCCATTAATTTTTTAAATGGGCCATCCACCAGGTGCATTAAAATGCTCTGGTTACTGGTCAGTTCGTTACGCGTGGTAAACGTTTTACTGATCCCCGCCTTTGAAACATCAACGGCAGCGGTCATATGTTGTGAAGAACTTTCAATCACCCGGCTGCCCACGCAACCGGGCAGGAAGTCCGGATACGATTTTACATCGTTAACTAACTGGTACATCTGCTCGGCACTGTATGGCACAAGGGCAGAACGATTGATCTGCGGCATAGTGTTTCCCGTGTTACATAAATCGCATAAATAATATCATTTATCGACGAGTAAAGAAAAACACTGAACGCAGCCATGGTAAGATGATATGTTTCTCACACTGGATGGGATGCATTTACGACAGGAATCCGTATACTGAGCAGCATTATGACGAAGAAAAAAACACACAAACCAGGCTCAGCCACCATTGCGTTAAATAAACGTGCCCGCCACGAGTTCTTTATCGAAGATGAGTTTGAAGCTGGCCTGTCCCTGCAGGGGTGGGAAGTGAAATCCATGCGTGCAGGTAAAGCAAACATTGGCGACAGCTACGTTCTGCTTAAGGATGGCGAAGCCTATTTATTTGGGGCTAATATCACCCCGCTTCAGGTCGCTTCCAGCCATGTGGTGTGCGACCCAACCCGTACCCGTAAACTGTTACTGAACCAGCGCGAGCTCGATAACCTGTACGGGCGGGTAAACCGCGAAGGTTATACCGTGGTCGCTCTGTCTCTCTACTGGAAAAATGCCTGGGCAAAAGTCAAAATTGGCGTTGCCAAAGGTAAAAAACAGCACGACAAGCGTACAGATATTAAAGACCGTGAATGGCAGGTTGATAAAGCCCGCATCATGAAACACGCGGGGCGTTAAAAGTGAATGTGCTGTTTTATTCAGCACTTAGGTAAAACGGATTCAGCCAACACTGGTGTGCAGCAACTGAATTCTGTTATACTTCCACGAATACTTTGGGGCTGATTCTGGATTCGACGGGATTCGCGAAACCCAAGGTGCATGCCGAGGGGCGGTTGGCCTCGTAAAAAGCCGCAAAAAAATAGTCGCAAACGACGAAAACTACGCTTTAGCAGCTTAATAACCTGCTTAGAGCCCTCTCTCCCTAGCCTCCGCTCTTAGGACGGGGATCAAGAGAGGTCAAACCTAAAAGAGATCGCGTGGATGCCCTGCCTGGGGTTGAAGCGTTAAATCTAATCAGGCTAGTTTGTTAGTGGCGTGTCCGTCCGCAGCTGGCAAGCGAATGTAAAGACCGGACTAAGCATGTAGTACCGAGGATGTAGGAATTTCGGACGCGGGTTCAACTCCCGCCAGCTCCACCAAAATTCTCCATCGGTGATTACCAGAGTCATCCGATGAAGTCCTAAGAGCCCGCACGGCGCAAGCCCTGCGGGCTTTTTTGTGCCTTGAATTTGTCCCGCGAAGTCTGATGCCAACTAATTAAATCCGAACCTTTTAGGCACCTTGTTAGGCACCTCATAAAGCTATATTGTTTTTGAGGTGCCTAAAACTATGGAAACCCGGCAATGGCAAGACAAACCAAACCTCTATCCGTTAAGGAAATCGAATCTGCTAAACCCAAAGAAGCGGACTACGTTCTCTATGATGGCGATGACCTTGAGCTACTCATCAAATCCAGCGGAAGTAAAATCTGGCAGTTTCGCTACATTCGCCCTGTCACTAAGAAACGAGCGAAGAAGAGTATTGGTCCCTACCCGTCAGTTACCCTTGCCGATGCCAGAAACTACAGAGCAGAGTCTCGCTCTCTCCTGGCGAAACAAATCGATCCACAGGAACATCAGCAAGAACAACTTCGCAGTTCGCTGGAAGCCAAAACCAATACTTTCCAGCTCGTAGCTGAACGTTGGTGGAATGTGAAGAAAGCCAGCGTGACAGAGGACTATGCGGAAGATATCTGGCGCTCTCTTGAAAGAGATGTCTTTCCTGCGATTGGCGACGTTAGCGTTACAGATATTAAAGCTCACACACTGGTTCAGGCCGTCCAACCGGTTCAGGCCAGAGGAGCACTGGAAACCGTTCGTCGCCTGTGCCAGCGCATTAATGAGGTCATGATCTATGCCCAAAACACAGGGCTGATTGATGCTGTTCCCAGCGTTAATATTGGTAAAGCCTTCGAGAAGCCTCAGAAAAAGAACATGCCCAGCATTCGACCGGATCAGCTACCTCAACTGATGCAGACAATGCGAACAGCCAGCATTAGCCTTTCCACACGCTGCCTGTTCATGTGGCAACTTCTTACTATTACCCGCCCTGCCGAAGCGGCTGAATCTCGCTGGGAAGAGGTAGACATAGAAGCGCGAGAGTGGAAGATTCCTGCAGCACGCATGAAAATGAATCGCGACCATACTGTTCCATTGTCAGATGAAGCAATTGCGATACTGGAGATGATGAAGCCGTTAAGTGGAAATCGAGAATTTATATTCCCTAGCCGTATCAAGCCCAACCAGCCCATGAATAGCCAAACCGTTAACGCATCACTAAAACGTGCAGGTTTTGGTGGAGTGCTCGTTTCACACGGTCTGCGATCTATCGCCAGTACAGCCCTTAATGAACAGGCTTTTCCGCCTGATGTTATTGAAGCTGCATTGGCCCATGTGGATAAGAATGAGGTGCGTCGTGCTTATAACCGCAGTGACTATCTCGAACAACGTCGCCCAATGATGCAGTGGTGGGCTGACTTCGTTATGGCTGCTGATCGCGGAAGTATGATTGAGGGAGGTACGAAAGGAATGCGTTTAGCGGTGTGACGGATAACTAATGACAGTTCCTACTTTAGTACTTTGCTAAATGAGGCTTTAAATTTCAGCCCCATATCGGAGATGGGCTAAAGCCCTTCCCTTGATCAAAAATCATATTTAAGGAAAAAAAATGCAGCTTGGTAATGTAAAGCTTTTCAAAGGAATTGGTTACGTCTGCTTTCTCGATATACTTGGGTTCTCTCAAGATATTTTATCAAACTGGAACGCAACTGAGTCTAATCCATTGGATAAGCTCTTAGCTATAAAATCAGCACTGCCAGTGCTGCACGACGATGAAGTCGAGTCAGGAGTTAGCCAGTCTGTCCGTAATTACGTGTGCCGTGTTAATACTGTCTCAGATAGCATCACGATAGCTTTTGGACTCGAGAAAGAGCTGATAATTGGTGATATGGTTTTAGGTTTGGAGGTACTGCTGGCAAATGTACGAGAAGTTTGGCGCACAGCAATAGAACTAGGCTACACCCTGCGAGGAGCTATTGATTTTGGTGAGATTTATTGGGACAAAAACGAACTGGTGGGCCCGGCATTTATAAATGCTTATCGCCTTGAATCAGAAATAGCAAGAGTTTCAAGGGTTGTTGCTTCGTCAAAATTAAATAAGCTACTAGCTAATTTGGCTAGTAACTATTCAAGCGGAATTGTGGAGCATCTAATTGACAATTTCAGAAAGGATGTTGACGGCTACATTGTGTTGGATCCTTATAAGATGTGTGTCACAGACGAAGAAAGAGTGCTGTTGGTAAAAAAATTAAAAAAAATGGCAAGTCAGGCATCGCTCCCATTAATAAAAGAAAAGTATGCCCCCTTAATCGAAATGCTGTCTAAAAGACCGTCAGCGTTAATAGAACCAAGTCAACTTGGTCAATACTAATGGCAATGATGATGAGTCGAATATGGGGCGGCCGAGAACTGAGGGAAGCTAAGAGTTATAGTTCGATTTAATTTTGGAGGTGTTGGACACGAGTGACTACTTAGTGCCAGGAGCTGTTGTTGCTGAGATGAATATGTGCACACAATCTGGGCAGGGGTATGAGCACACTCAAGCTGAGTTAAACAGTATTTGAAGCTTCATAATAGAGCTAAATAACGTTGTTCGAATATTAAGAGTGGCATTTTTTTACTGGAGTGAGGAATACATACAGATGGCAATATATGTAGATAACTGTCCAAGGTGCGCTAGTCAAAATATAACTTTTGATGTCCACGGTGCTAATCATTTTGGTAATTATAAAGAGTTTCCAAAGCCGGAAGTTCCCGCATATGAATTTTTTTGCGTGTGTCGAGAATGTCATAAAACAACGATTTTCCTTGGGATCAGCATAGACAAACATCAAGAGCTTCATAGAATCAGTTGGGGCGTGGCCATGTTCGGGTTGAAAGATGTAGCCAAGATATTAAGACCGATTTCGCCAGCGGATTTGAGCGTCGGTGAACCACCTGATTTTTTACCGCAAGAAATCAATGATGCTTATGAAGAAGGGGCAAAATGCCTCGCAATTGGTTGCAATAATGCGGCTGGAACAATGTTTAGGCTTTGTCTTGATTATGCAACAAAAGGACTTGTCCCTGATGGCGATGGTGGCCCAGCAGCAAAAATTAAGAGGAGCTTGGGACTGAGAATGGAGTGGTTATTTGATAATAAACTTATTCCGGAAACTCTTAGAGAACTAGCTGAGTGTGTCAAAGATGATGGGAATGATGGTGCTCATGAAGGGATTCTAGATAGGGCAACAGCAGAAGATCTTGAGGAGTTCACATACTTGTTTCTGGAACGGCTATACACTGAACCTCAACGCCTTGCTGAAGCCAAGGCAAGGCGTCAAGGGAGAAGAAACAAAGAAGCCTGACTTTTCAGTCATCAAACAGTAAGAATGAATAGTAAGTGTTTTAATAATCACTACTGTGGTCGCAAAAGTGTCAACTTCCGCTCTTCGCTGCCCTTTAAACCTTGCAATGGGGCAGCATTGTGACAAGAGCGGAAGTAGCACACGCACTTTCATCCGCACCGTAAACAGCGATCCAGAAAGTAAGCGATCAGAGTTTGTCGGACGCATTGCTGAACAGGCAATTCATGTTAAATATAGGCAAGCTGATTAAAAAGCAGCACGACCATGGCAGTCCTTCTTCCAGGGTGGGTTTTCCCGATAATACTGACACTACGACTTCAATGTTCGGTTAGAGGTAGTCGAGGTCTGGCTCCTATATCAAAACGTACAGATTGAATGTTACCCTGGCCCCTTTCATGCGTACCTAACGTAATTAACTACAGTCTGAAATGATATTATTCATGCCAGTTATGCCAAACACAAAAGTTGCACTGGCAAGTGACAAGCATCAAAGTGGAATGTATTTCCCGCATGGAGCAGGTAGTAAACGATAATGACCGAGCTTAAAGCTGCATCTGAGTCTGAAGAGTCCAAACGCTTGCCGGCCCGGCATGGCGCGCCCTGGGAGTACCGAGAGTTTCTTGAACTGGTCAACGGGATCAAATGTGGACTCACTACAACCCAACTTGCAAAGCTCCACCAGCGCACCTCCGGCAGCATAACTGCAGCAGCAATGCGTTTGATCCCATCAGCAGACAAACCGGAAAGCTATATTCATGCGGTGGACGTGCTAGCCAACTATATGCGCGAGAAGGGAGATGTCGATCTCAATTCGCTGGTTCAAGCCATTTGTCCGGCACCTGTTATCCGCAAGTGTGCCGTTTCTGCCCGAAACTTAACATTACAACCAACGCCTGATGGTCAGCAATCAACAAGTGGCGCTGGCAACTTACAAGCGCCGAATAAAAGCCATGAGCTTAACGTATACACAGAGTTCCTGGCTGATAACGCCACTGACGCCGATGTACTGATGCTCGTCACTGCTGCAGTGGCAAATTTGCCCAAAGAGCGTGATCGGAACGCGCTTGAAATGCGCCTCGGTGTAGATGATCAGCCACACACCTTGGCTGAAATTGGAGAGGAATGGGGCGTATCCGGGGAGAGAGTGCGTCAAATTCAGGAACGAGGATTTAAACGTTTAGCAGCACGCGCACGCTATGAGGGCACATATGGCTCAGCACTGAAAAAACTGCTGGAGCCAGCGTCTACCTCCACCGATGAATTGGCATTGTGGTTGTTTAATACAGTTCGTTTTGACTTCGTCATTCCGCTTAGACTGGCTGCGAAATTCATTCTTCGCACCGCCGGTTTCACCGTTCAGAAAGTAACTGAAGTGGCGGCATTGTTGCCCGCTATAGAGCGGTCACATAAGGCGCAATTGCGTAAGCAGAACCGCAATCGAGCTGTAATGGAAAGAACCGAATCTGTCATCACTGGTTGGTTGAATGACAGTGAATGGCCAGAGGCCATCGCACCGCCCCCACCCACTGAGCAGCTTTCAAACCAACGTCTGGTCAACGATTCGGATATTGCCGGTGATTTCTACTCTGAGAAACTCGACCGTATGGTGCAATACGAATCCGGGCTTGAGCTTGAAATATTGACACTGCTGGAACGTAGTGAACAGATCACCTATTACCAGGAACAGCCAGCCGTCATCCCCTATACCTTCGGGGGGAGAAATCGATATTATTACCCAGATCTGTTCATCGCTACGGTAGACGGCCGTGGCTTGCTTATAGAGATAAAACCGACAGACAGAATGGCGCTAAGCATCAACCGGGTCAAATCAAATGCAGGGCGAGCATGGGCGCACGCCCGTGGATGGGGTTGGTTAGTCATGAGTCTTCGGCATACGCTTCGTCAGGTCGAGGATTACCAAATCCCTGCATCTATTGTGACGTTGCTAGATAACGAACTGAAAGAGCATGGCGTTATAACCTGGAGTGACTTGATAAATTTACGCGCGCAGCACGGTCTGAAGCGATTCGATATCACAGCCTATGTAATTCAGTCAGATGCCGAATTTGACGGGGCATATAGCATCAAGCCCAAAGGATCGTGCGTTCTACATTGGCAACACAGCGAAATGACACACTGCCCTCCACATGCACGAGTAAGAGAATAGAATCAAACATGTATGTTCGAGCACTATATCTCGAATAGAGAATCACACAACCGATGTGGGTGACTTTCACCCACAATCACGAGGTCTATATGAAAAAATTCTCTCCAGCTATCATGACTTGCTCCCCGCTGATTAACGCGCCGCGATTTTAGCAATTCCATCATCATTGGTCAGAACCGTTGCCAGCTTCCGCCGAGCGCTCACAGCGGCCCCCAAAGTCCTACTGGCATTTCCGCTCCGTGCCAAAAGCGGAAGTAGCTAACAACAGCCTGTGTTGATAGGTCATATGTGCCTTTTCGTAATTTTTACTGCCTTTGTCAGAGGTTTATCTGCGAACTGAGATCCTATCGCCTTGCCTATCTCCGTGCGATAATTCTCCATGCTATGAGCAGCGGTTTTTGTACTCAAAAATCTGGTCCAATTGCATAGATCACTCACAAGCCATGAATTTAAACTTGTGTCTATGTACTCTTCACCGTTGGTGGCGAACTCATTAGGGTGGTCGCAGAAACCATATGAACGTGGGGGAACGGTTGGTACTAAATCACCAAGTCGGCGTATCTGGATTGGATAATTGTCGAAACAATTCAGATAGAAACCAGCATCAGCATACCTTGGTGCACCGAATATACACGCCGTAGCTGGCCATTGTGTTATCAGAGACTTCGATACTGCCGCTACGGCTCCGCCCAGTGAATGGCCAGCGAGTACAACATGCTCGATAGATGAACGGTCTGCTTCAGGTATTGCGTCAAAAATGCGCTTTGTTATCCGAACGGCTTCTTCCGCAAAACCACTATGCAATCCACCAGATATAATTTTTTTATCTTCAATGTGGCAATGGTCAAACCAATGATATTTTGTTACGCGGTGAGCGGAATCCACGCGCACAAGCTCTGCACGTAAGTTAACCTTCCAGTCGAACAGCAGTGCCGTACCACGGAATCCGATGAACATAATCCCGTCGATTACCACTCCAACCACTACAATCCCTGCAGATGACGCAATGAAGGGTTTTGGTAGTTCCGCATCAATGAAAGCTTCGAAAACATTTTCACTGCCCCGGATACCTTGGTCGACCAATATCTGATAGCCTTCACTCGGGACTCTGTAGAGCTTTGCGCGTTTATGCTTATCCACTTCCCATTCTGGTACCAAGTGATAAGACATTTCGGCAAAAAGCGCGGCAAGGTATCTCAGTTCCGGAGCATTCACATTAAGCGGGTTGTTCTGTGTTATGTTGAGAGCTCGGATCAGCGTGTGAATTTCATTAAAAGCGAAATCTTCCCACCTATTCATTAATATTCCTCAATTCTCAATCGCATTGACAAATACAGAGGCTATCACCCAGCATTCCCAGAATGCTAGTATTCCTTCTGCAGCCTCTAGAGTTACGCCATTAATTGTATTTTTCGATTCAAAACGTCCGCTCCTCGCTCACAGCGGACCTTGCGACCTTGATTTCTGTCCGCTCCGTGCCAAAAACGGAAGTTGGTATTTTTCGCCAACAAGTTGAAAGATGATTGATGATGTGTCTGCTAAACCCGTGGCGATTCAGTGTCAGTCTTCTCCCCACAACCCATCTCTTAACTGGGCATAAAAGGTAAAAAAATTTTTAGGCACCATATTAGGCACCATTACAAAGTTGAATTAGAATTTAGATCATATACTTCAACCAATTACATCACCAATTCAGACTCCGCCAGCCAATCATGATTGGACAGTGTATGGACTACACTATATAAAACAGGATGTTAGTCGTTACGGTAGTACGCTGACCAGACAGCAACGTGACAAAAAAGGATACGCAAAGGAGCCGCGGCTCCCTAGTGACAAAAAAGCCCGCTGATGCGGGCTTTTTTGTATTGGCGCATTGTAATAACTTAAAACTCCACTAACCACCGCTTTGAGGTGTCAGATACCAGACTGGAACGGACACAATAATCAATTACGATATCTGTTCAGAAATCAAACAACAGAGCAAAAACCATTACCCACCGAATCATGACTATCGCTGGCACGCAATTTTCTGAACCTTCAGCAAACATTATTGCCTAATGAATACATTCAGCAAAAGACAGGCAAGCATATGATACCCTTTTTACTCATTTCAGGAATTCTGGTTTCCTTCGGGTTGGTGTTAACCGGCATGATAAAAATCTGGATTGGCGTCTCAAACAATCCGGATTAATTTTAACTCAACGTTGTTCTGGAAAGTAATTTATCAATTTTGGAAGGGAATTTTTGTACCACGTTGACGTTCCTCCGTCGAAAATTATGGCTACGTTCTGCCTTGATTCGCCAGCCTTTATCAGCTGGCTTGTACCCATTTCCCCAATGAAAGCTTCTGTTGTCTACCACCTATTCCTCCCTCTTCTCTGCTGCAGTAAGACCAGCCCCGGATAACAGATCATCAACTCAGTGTCAGCTAAGTCTCACCCGGTAATCTCAGAACCACGCAAGAGATGCGGATAATAATGACCGGAGAAAGACCATGAATATTAAAATGCTGCTGACTTCCACTGTACTGGCCCTGGCCTCATTTACTGCAGCCTCTTACGCACAGGCTGCCACAACCCAGTACTGCAACCCCAATTACCACAGCTGCGAGGCTCCGTTTACCCTGAATAAGGATAAAATTGCCCCTGCCGTCCACCCGGCTGCACAGACCTGCGACCCCAATTATCACAGTTGTGAAGCTCCGTTTAACCTCAATCCGGGGCAGATTGCCAAGAAAACCGGCAGCACCAGTCATTACTGCAACCCTAATTACCACAGCTGTGAAGCCCCGTTTAATTTATAAACCGCCCTGTTATTACTCTGCCTCTGCCGGCGCTGCCACTTTGCAGCGCCGGTTATTATTTATTGCCTGCCAATACTATTTTCCGCCATCCTTCCGGGCATATTTTCGCACTGGAATCTCGTGTTTCATGACCAGCAGAAAAATGACATTTCCCGACAAAAATATAATAAGTACTCAGCATTGGCTAAGTCTCTCCTGGTAATCTCATAGTCACGCAAGAAAATGCGGATAACCATTACCGGAGATAGACCATGAAAAACGTAAAAACTTTCGCCATTATTACCCTTGCTCTTGCTTCTTTATCTGGTTCCGTTTATGCCAGTGGGCTTAACTCATTTTTTGCAGACCCTGGTGATGCGCTGGCAAGAGTGTCACCACAGCCACAAGAAATCAGCCCGGCACAAGCTGTTAACCACCAAAAAATTGGTACAATTGCTGTCACTCAACAAGGCTTTTCTGTAGATAATGCGTCGCTGAAACATGAAGCGGCAGAGCAAGGCGGGAAATACTATGTTATTACTGGTTCACAAGGCCAGACAGATCACAAAACCATTGAAGCAACGCTGTATAAATAACCCGTGTTTGTTTGCCAATAAGAATGGATGTTCTTCATCCATTCTTATTATTTACTGACAAGCCATTTTCATCTGGCAGACACAAGCGGTGTGATTCAGGGGATAATAATGCCAGAGAGAAATGAAACCCCGCGAATGAGGGCTTAAGTCTGTAAATAACTTCACATCACCTCACCAACAATAAATCACCATACCTCGTGGTGTACCGTGGTGAAAGCATATCGCGCTTCATCTGCCATTGCGGCTTAATACCCTGCCCGGCAAAATAAAGCGTGCCCTTCCCACTTTTTGCATTCAACTGATCAAGAGTGTTCATCAATAGCCTGCTGTTTTTGCGGGGCGCGTTCTCGTCGAACAGGTCGAGCTGAGCAACACCCTGGCTGAAAAAATCGCCGAGCATGACTCCAGCTTTTTGGTACCTGTGCCCTTCTTTCCAGATACGGTCCAGGCATTTTAACGCAGCATTAATAATATCCCTGCTGTCCTGTGTCGGTGTCAGCAGCTTCACTGAGGCACTATTGCCGTAGTATGGCTCATTCGGGGAAAACGGCGATGTTTTAACGAACGTTGAAATAAAACGGCAGTGCTGGTGTTCCCCTCGCAATTTCTCAGCCGCGCGCGCAGCGTAATAACATATAGCCTGCCGCATCTGCTCATATTCCGTAACGCGATCACCAAAAGAACGTGAACACACTATCTCCTGCTTTTCTGGGGCAAACTCATCCAGTTCAAAGCAGGGCTCACCACGCAGTTCACGCACAGTGCGTTCAAGGACTACGTTGAAGTGTTTGCGAATAACCCAGGTGCTTTGTTCTGACAAATCAAAAGCGGTTTTAATACCCATAGCGTTGAGTTTTTTACTGATACGCCTGCCAACACCCCATACCTCTTCCACTGGAGTCAGTGCCAGCAACCGCCGCTGGCGGTCAACATTCGACAAATCAACAACGCCCCCTGTTTGCCGCTGCCACTTTTTCGCTGCATGATTTGCCAGCTTGGCAAGCGTCTTCGTCTGCGCAATGCCCACCCCTACGGTCAGGTGAGTGTGCTTCAGCACTGTAGAACGAATTTCCTTGCCAAATTCACAGAGACTCTTGCAGTTACGGACCCCGGTCAGGTCACAAAAGGCTTCATCAATACTATAGATTTCCACGCAGGGGCTCATTTCTTCCAGTGTTGTCATCACCCGGTCAGACATATCAGCGTAAAGCTCATAATTGCTGCTGAACGCCGTAATACCGTGCCGCCGAAAAGCCTCCTTTTGCCTGAAATAGGGCTCCCCCATCACCACGAACGCCTTCGCTTCGGCGCTGCGGGAAATAACGCAGCCATCGTTATTTGAAAGCACAACTACTGGCTTCCCTTTCAAGTCTGGCCTGAATACCGTCTCGCAAGATGCGTAGAAAGAGTTTACATCGCAGAGCGCAAACATGGTTTAACTCGCCACTTTCACAATAAAAGTCACAACACCAAAAATATCGAGGATATCTTCACTGCCTGGAACAATTGGCGAATAGGCACTATTCATTGGATTAAGCTGCACGGTGGGGCGCAGTTGAAGCCGTTTAACAGTGAACTCACCTTCTACAGCCGCTATCACGATGTCACCGTGCACAGCTGTGCGTGAACTGTCGACAACAAGCAAATCACCGTCACTAATTCCCCCTTCAATCATTGAGTCGCCACTGGCTTTCACAAAATACGTGGCGCTCGGGTGTACGACCAGTAACTCATTCAGATCAATACGTTGTTCTATGTAGTCTGCGGCTGGGGATGGGAAACCGCATTGAACCATATCGCTAAATAAAGGGAGCGCAATTGCCTGGCGCAGTTCGTTTGGTGAATAAAACCGCATAATAAACTCTCTCAGGTTGATACTGGTTATACATACAGTATATACTGTGAAAATACCCAGTAAAGAGGAGTTAAAGCATGTTTGTGGAACTCGTTTATGACAAAAGGAATTTTGATGGTTTGCCGGGCGCAAGGGATATCATCCTGGGCGAATTAAGCAAGAGAGTGCAGCGTATCTTTCCGGATGCAGAAGTTCGGGTTAAACCAATGATGACACTACCCGCAATCAACACAGACGCCACCAAGCACGAAAAGGAACAAATAAGCAGGGTTGTACAAGAGATGTTTGAAGAAGCGGATATGTGGCTTACGGATGAATAACAAGCTATACATTCAGCTTCCGCCAACACTAAGTATATGCTAAGTGTGCCAGTGTAGTTTCTCCATGGGTTGTGCAAATCCCTGCACACTTTTGGAGGAACATTATGCACCGTTATACCAAACTTTCCCTGCTGGCTCTCGCTATTGCATCGGCTGGCACTACCGCCTGGGCAGCCAAAGAGAGCGTGGCGAATGATGCCCTGGCAGGCAGAACATACCTGCCAGGTGTTGCGCCTGAATGCACTAAGGCTGTGTCTGAAAAATGACATCTCTGGCTTTATCAGTGTACTGATGGATCTTATCAAAATTCAGATAACAATACGTATCCGCAGTAGTGTCTGCAATCTCGGACATCCGCCGGTGATACTCTGTTGGTGAGGGAAGTTTCCCGGTCAGTGCTGCGATAGCCGCAAGTTCAGCAGAAGCAAGGTAGACATTCGCACCCGTCCCCATCCGGTTGGGAAAATTACGCGTAGAGGTTGACACTGCGGTGGCACCCTCAGCGACGCGCGCCTGATTCCCCATACACAAGGAACAGCCCGGCGATTCAATGCGGGCACCACATTTACCAAATACACTGTAGTAACCTTCCTCCATCAACTGCGATGCGTCCATACGCGTTGGCGGAGCAACCCATAGCCGGGTCGGTAAGGCTCTCTGATGTTCATCCAGCAGCTTACCGGCAGCCCGGAAATGACCGATATTAGTCATGCAGGAACCAATAAATACTTCGTCAATGCTCGTTCCCTGTACTTCTGAGAGTAAGCGGGCATCGTCAGGATCGTTTGGTGCGCAGACGATAGGTTCTTTAATCTCCGACAAATCTATCTCGATAACGGCGGCGTACTCAGCGTCAGTATCAGCTTCCAGTAATTGAGGATCAGCAAGCCACTTTTCCATTCCATGGATACGTCGCTCCAGTGTGCGTCTGTCACCGTACCCTTCTGCAATCATCCAGCGCAACAGTACAACATTCGATTGCAGGTACTTCACGACAGGCTCCAGATTCAACTTAATAGTACAACCCGCCGCCGAGCGTTCCGCAGAGGCATCTGTAAGTTCAAAAGCCTGTTCAACATTGAGTTCGGACAACCCTTCTATCTCCAGAATTCGGCCTGAGAAGATATTTTTTTTCCCTTTTTTCTCAACGCTCAACAACCCCTGCTGGATAGCGTAATACGGAATAGCATGAACCAAATCGCGTAAAGTGATGCCCGGTTGCATAGTTCCTTTAAAGCGTACCAGCACCGATTCAGGCATATCGAGCGGCATAACGCCCGTTGCAGCAGCAAATGCTACCAGACCTGAGCCCGCAGGCAGGGAAAGCCCAATAGGGAAACGCGTATGCGAATCACCTCCTGTCCCCACAGTATCGGGCAGCAACATCCGGTTGAGCCAGGAATGAATAACACCATCCCCCGGGCGCAATGAGACACCGCCACGGTTCATGATGAAAGTCGGTAAGGTCTGTTGCATTTGAACATCGACACGCTTCGGATACGCTGAGGTGTGACAAAAAGACTGCATCACCAGATCGGCCGAAAAACCGAGGCAGGCAAGATCCTTAAGTTCATCTCGCGTCATTGGCCCCGTAGTATCCTGGGATCCCACTGACGTCATTTTTGGTTCGCAATAACACCCAGGACGCACTCCCCGTAAACCACAAGCTCGTCCCACTATTTTTTGAGCAAGCGTAAATCCGCGCTGGCCAGTTGCCACTTCTTTAGCCTGCCGAAAAACATCACTTGCTGGCAGACCCAGGGATTCACGGGCTTTGGCAGTCAGGCTTCGCCCAATACTTAGTGAAATTCGCCCGCCGGCACGCACTTCATCCAGTAACACATCCGTTTTAAGCGTAAACGTGGCGATTAACTCCCCTCCTTGATGTTGGCGAATCTCCCCTTGGTATGGATAGATATCGATTACATCGCCCATATTCAGGCGAGTCACATCCACTTCTATTGGTAATGCTCCCGCATCTTCCATGGTATTAAAAAAGATTGGCGCAATTTTCCCGGCCAGCACTATGCCACCAGCCCGCTTGTTGGGAACAAACGGGATGTCATTACCCATATGCCAGAGCACAGAGTTAGCGGCAGACTTGCGCGAAGAACCGGTACCCACCACATCGCCCACATAGGCCAGAGGAAATCCCTTATTCTTTAACTCTGCTATCTGCGTAACAGGCCCCACTACCCCTGGTTCATCCGGCACAATGCCCTCGCGTGCATTTTTCAGCATGGCCTGCGCATGAAGCGGAATATCGGGCCGAGACCAGGCATCCGGTGCCGGGGAGAGATCGTCGGTGTTAGTTTCACCCGTAACTTTAAAAACCGTTACAGTGATTTTTTCAGGGATGGATGGTCGGCAGAGAAACCATTGTGCATCGGCCCACGCCTGAAGCACCTGCCGTGCAAAGGTATTTCCCGCTTTTGCTTTCTCTTCAACGGAATAGAAACTATCAAACATCAGCAGTGTCTGCGATAACGCACTGGTGGCGATCGGTGCCAGTTGCGGCACGTCCAGTGCCGCAATCAACGGTTCAATGTTGTAACCGCCCTGCATCGTCCCCAGAAGTTCGACTGCTTTTTGCGGTGATACCAATGGAGAAATTGCTTCGCCTTTCGCGATTGCAGCCAGAAATTCGGCTTTAACACGAGCAGCATCATCAACACCAGGCGGAACACAATGCGCGAGCAAATGTAATAATAAAGTCTCTTCGCCCACGGGTGGATTTTTCAGAAGCTCAGTCAGTGAGTTCATTTGGTGTTGATTCAGCGGCAGAGGAGGAATATGTTGAGCCGCACGCCCGGCCTGCGCCTGGCAATAATCATTTAACACAATTAAATTCCTTATGAATAATGCGAGGGATCTACCCCGAATCGCTACGCCTGAATTGACGCCAGCACCCAGGAAACAGAAAGTAGATCCGCACTCCCACCCGGGCTAAGATTGCGGGAGATGAGGATCTTATCCATTGCGCAGAGATCGTGGCGCGCCCAGCCATTTTTTAACAATTCAGCGGCATAGTTCTGCACAAATGCCAGTCCATCAGGCCCGCCACGCGACACCAAATTACTGTCAGGATTGACAGCCATTAGTCTGAGCAGCGCGCTGTGAAGCTGTCGTACTTCTGTTTCCTGATACCAGAACGGCAACACATGATGACGGACAGTAGCAAAACCACTTTCGGCCTCACCTCTTGCGCCGCGCAGCCCATAGCGACGAAATAGTCTTTCACCTGCTGTTGTCATTTCTTTTTCATTACGGCCCACCAGCTCACCGGCTACCAGGCCCTGGCACATTTTGCTAACTTCATCGCACAGCCTCTCATGGCTAAACCATTGCCCTTGCGCCTGTAAACGTCCCGCAGCAAAGCAAAGTAACCCGAGAGAAAAAACACCGCCCTTGTGGGTATTAACTCCCCCCGTCGCGGCAAACATGGCCTGCTCGCAGGCTATGCCTAAAGGACGCAGCAGCTGTAATTGTTGATCCACAGGCAAATGTGCATAGTGCCCTCCCTGGTCTGCAAACACCCGAAACCAGGGCGAAATCGCGGTGATACTCTTCTGGAACAAACGGTAATCCATGTCTCTATGCGAACCGTTGTTGTCTTTGTCGACCAACCCCGGCTTCGGCGTTAGCTCCAGTTCCCGAAGCAGCGCCTCTTCAGCCAAGGCTGCAACATCAGGAAAAATCCATTTAGTCGCGGGCAAACCAGTCATCGATCATAGCCTCCACACACGCGATCACTTGCTCTGGCGAATGCTGGCGGGAGCGGCTACAGGCATGAGCAGGTTCATCGCACAGCAAGCAGCGACGCATCTCGCGCCCTAAGGCTTTACGGCCAATAGCCCCTTGTTGTGGACAAATCACATCGATATCCCACAGTCGTCCCAGTGGATGCGTTTGTTCAAGCAGAGTACTGAGCGCTTTCACTTCGCTGGCGTCATGGTCCACGCACCACATTGCTTCTGGCCCTGTGGGTAGCCACAGCACCTGGCGATCCAAGACGCGCCATCGTTGCTGCCACAGCAGTTGATCGCAGGCCTGCAGCGCCACCCCCATAGTATTGCGATAACGAATGCTATCCTTCACAACCCCTGGCGTAACCAGGGTCAGCGAAATCACTGTTCTACGGTAGTGGGTCAGCCAGCCTGTCTGTCGCTCAGCACGATTGTCTCTCGCGCTGAGCAGCGCATCCAGGCTGACACCTGCTTTCACAGGCGTCGCGATAGTCATGCTTCTGCTTCCTTAACCTGGTAGACGACATCAATCACGCTGCCATCGCGGTAACGGATAACCCCGACAATTTTATCGGTGAACGCAATCGGTTCTGGCACGCCAGTCAGAGAAATAGCGCGCTGGTATAATTCCTCAATCGCCACCACATTCAGCCCCGCTTTTTCCAGACGCTCACGAATCTCCGGGCGGGCGGGATTTACCGCGATCCCATGGTCAGTGACCAGCACATCAATGCTTTCCCCAGGCGTTAAACGCGTGGTAACGCGTTTCACTACGGTAGGAATACGGCTACGCAGCAACGGTGCGACCACTATCGTCAGGTTAGCAGCGGCGGCGACATCACAATGCCCACCGGAAGCACCGCGCATCACGCCGTCCGATCCGGTAATAACATTGACATTAAATTCAACATCAATTTCCAGAGCACTGAGGATAACTACATCCAACTGATCGCAGCAGGCAGCTTTGCTGCCCGGATTGGCATACACATTGGTTGAAATTTCAATATGATTAGGGTTGCGCACCAGTGAGGCAGCGGCCTGGCTGTCAAAACACTGGGTATCAAGCAGTTTTTCTATCAACCCTTTTTCATGAAGATCGACCAGGCTACCGGTAATACCGCCAAGCGCAAAGCTCGCCTTGACACCATTACGGTCCATTTTCTCTTCCATGAAGCGAGTGCAGGCCGTTGCAGCAGCACCAGATCCAGTTTGCATCGAGAAACCATTTTTGAAGTAACCGGAATGCTCTATGACCTCAGCGGCCTGGCGGGCAATCATCAGTTCACGCGGGTTACTGGTGACACGGGCGGCACCGGTACTAATTTTGTCAGGGTCACCAACACTATCCACCTGCACAATATAATCGACCTGGTCCTGGCCCAGACTGGCGGGCATATTTGGAAATGGCACCACTTTTTCGGTCAGCACCACCACTTTATGCGCAAACTGCGCATCCACCATTGCATAGCCAAGCGAACCACAACATGCCGGGCCTCCTGTGCCATTGGCGTTGCCAAATTCATCACTGCACGGCACGCCCAGGAAGGCAACATCAATATTTAACTCCCCATCTTGCAACAATTTAACGCGGCCGCCGTGGGAATGAATTTGCACTGGTTCATCCATCAGGCCATGAGAAACCGCTTCCGCCAGTTTGCCGCGCATTCCTGAAGTAAAGATACGGGAGATAACGTTGTTGCGAATATGCTCAATGAGTTCGTCATTACAGGTCATCAGCGAACTGGACGCCAGTGTCAGGTTTTTGAAACCCATCGCAGCCAGTTGTGACACAACGCGATTAATCACCCGATCCCCTTCACGGAAAGCATGATGAAAAGAGATGGTCATTCCATCACGCAGCCCACTGCGTTCAATTGCCTCAACCAGAGAAGAACACAACTTGCGTTGATGCTTACTGTCGATGTCATCCAGCCACGGGGTTGCCGTGTGCGCACGTTCGAAAGGTTTCAGATTCAGGTGAGGAAACTGTTTATGAAGATGTTCTGTTTGATTCATGATGTTGTCCTTAGCGGCGCACGCCAGAAGCAGCGGCACGCTCCAGTACCATTTGAGCGTGATTAATTATCGGGGCATCAACCATTTTTCCGTTCAGCGACACAACCCCCAACCCATTGCGAGCCCCCTCTTGTGCGGCTTCAATGACTTGAGATGCATGATCCACTTCCTGCTGGGTCGGCGCGTAAGCGTTATGCAGCAACTCAATTTGCCGGGGGTTAATCAATGACTTACCGTTAAAGCCCATCTTGCGGATCTGCTCCACTTCGCGAAGAAAGCCAGCCTCATCGTTAACGTCAGACCAGACAACATCAAATGCATCAATGCCGGCTGCCCGGGCAGCGTGAAGTACCGCGCAACGCGCGTAAAACAGTTCCGTGCCGTCACCTCGCTCTGTTTGCATGTCCATCACATAGTCAAATGCCGCCAGAGCAATACCAATCAAGCGCTTTGAACTACGCGCAATCGCAACCGCATTAATAACGCCAATCGCTGATTCAATGGCGGCCATCACTTTGGTTGATCCAGGCTCACGGCCACAGTCAGCTTCAATACGTTCCAGATGGCCTTCCAACTGATAAATATCTTCAGGTGTGTCAGTTTTCGGCAAGCGAATCACATCAACACCGGCGCGAACCACCGCTTCCAGATCAGCAAGACCAAAAGGCGTATTCAGCGGATTGATGCGCACCACAGTTTCAATCCCCTGATACATCGGGTGTTGAAGCGCATGGAATACCAGCAGACGAGCGGTGTCCTTCTCACGCAACGCCACGGCATCTTCAAGATCGAACATGATAGAGTCCGGGTGATAAATAAATGCAGTAGAAAGCATGGCGGCATTGGCTCCCGGCAGGAACAACATACTGCGACGGAGTTTTTTCATTTCAGTTTTTCCCAGTCAATATCCTGCACATCTGCTGCGCGGAGAATGGCACTTTGTAAACGTGCGCGGATCACACAATCCAGTGCACCTTTGTCATCAATCATGATCAAACCTTCACGAACATCGACTTTGCGCAGCGTATCTGTCACAACCCGTCGGATCTGTTCGCCAAATTGCTTAATCACTTCGCTGTTAATAATGATTTCCAGCTCACCATTTGCGGGAGCGATTTTAACCATCAGGTCGCTGGACTCCATCGTTCCTGCCAGCGCCTCCTTCACAATCTTCATATTCTCGTCCTGGTATTAAGCCACTACTATCTTCGCCGCCGCATAGCGAGCGACAAGGTGTGTAAAAGTTGTCTCCGGAACGATGTCCCGAAGACGAGAAAATTGTTCTGTCTTCAGTAAACGGCGAACTTCTGAAGCAGATATAGCCTGTCCGTCTGCTTTAATACGCGGTAATTCCACCACGGTGATATACCCGCGCAGAAGGCTGTGCAGCGTCTGGTTGTATTGTCGGGTTATCTTGCAAAAAGGTTCGGATCCCACAAAACGGTGTGTGATCCCTAATGCTGGCGCTATTGCATCGCGGAAAATCAGGACATCAATCTCACTCCATGCACGCTGAACTTTCCCGGTATCTTTCAGAAAATAGGCAGGAAAGGTGGCCCGTGAAATCACGTAGTCCGAACCTGGGTGCACGGTTACATTTGGCAACCCCGAGACGCCGTTCTTGACCATTGCCAGGCGATCAGCAAAAGGAATAAAAGAGGCATCTTCACGTACCACAAAAACATGAAGCCAGTCACAGCTAAAAGCAGCCTGTTCGACCAAATAGCGATGCCCTTTAGTAAAAGGGTTCGCGTTCATCACAATAGCGCCAATATGTGTACCGGGTTGTCTGAATGCGGACAGGCTCTGACAGTAACGCTGAATCCCCCGTGGTGTGTTTTCCATCAGAATCGCATTTTCGCCGCTTTGCGCCACTGGCCAGAACCCACTGCGCTGAAAGCGCTCACGATTACAGGGCCGGGTACAGAGAAACAGGTGAAAATAACCGTGGGACAGCGCCAAATTTTGTACTTCGCTGAGCAAACGTGCGCTGAGATTTTCCCCGCGTAACTTTTCACTGACGGCAACACACTTGATAACGTTGTCGACAAGCCCCGCGCAGCCTACCAATTCTCCCCCTCTGCGAGCTTCCACCATCCAGTGAATATCGCAGTCCATACCCAGCCCGCTATCAGCAAGTAGCTGACGAGCAGGCTCCGCTCGTTGAGGGTAGCGCTGGAGGTCGGTAACGCTGAAAGTGAGAGTCAGTTCTGTCATACCACACCGCCCCGGTTACAGAGATTCCGCCATTTCATATTGCGGGGCATCCATAATGATGTTGCTCAGACGTCCAATGCGTTCAATTTCAACTTCAATCCGGTCCCCCGCATACATAAAAAGCGGAGGATTGCGTTTTTTACCCACGCCGCCTGGCGACCCTGTGATGATGACATCGCCAGTGCTCAGAGAAGTAAATGTACTGATGTATTCAATAAGGTTTGCAACCCGATGGATCATACTGGCTGTCGTATCTTCCTGAACCATTTTGCCGTTAAGCCAGGTGCGGATAGCCAGCTGATGGGGATCGGGAATTTCATCCGTGGTGGTTATGCAGGGCCCGAATGCCCCGGTTTTGCGCCAGTTTTTACCAGCGGTAAACCAGCTGTGCTGCCAGTCTCTCGCAGAACCGTCCATGTAACAGCTATATCCGGCCACATGAGAAAGTGCGACATCCGCACGAATATGTTCGCCGCCCTTGCCAATAATGACCGCCAGTTCGCCTTCATAGTCGAACTCACTGGAAAGACGTGGCTTCAGTACTGGTGTGTTATGCCCAGTTTGTGAATCAGGGAAACGCACAAACAGTGTGGGTGCCGGATTATGCTGATCAAATTCTTTGCGTTTATCGGCATAGTTCATACCAACGCAAAGAATTTTACCGGGCTCATCAATGACCGGCAAAAACAGAACGTCGTTTTCGCTTAAATCCACAGGTGCCCGACTATATTGCTGGGCAATACTAATAAAACTAGCAGCCAAAAAATCTTTCAGCGTGGGATATATATTTCCGATACGGCTTTCAAGGTCAATAATTCCCGCATCGGTATAAATACCGTAGCTTTTACGCCCTGCATGAATGTAATTTGCCAGCTTCATATGAATACCTTTATTTTTCTCGCTGTACACCTGATGCCCGCACAGCGAGTTATGTAAACAATATCTATTTATTCTCAGCTGCAACCAGAGCAGTTTTAGACTTATGGGTTGCATCCATCCAGGTTGCCACTAAAGCACCGATGGCTAATAAAATAACAATTAAAACAGTCATTCCTTTCCAGCCGGTAAAGTGGAAAACAAAGCCATTGATAAAACCAACTGTAGCTCCGCCCATATAATAGAAGAACAAATACAGCGCAACAGCCTGGGCACGAGCATGAGATGCATTTTTACTTACCCAGCTCAGCCCTACGGAATGGCAACCAAAAAAACATGCGGTGAAGATGACAGAACCAGCAATAAAGACATACACATTTGGCATTAACGTTAACAACATCCCGATAGCCATTGTTATCAGCAATGCACGCAATACTTTCATGCTGCCATATTTTATAGATAACTTTCCTGCTTGTGGTGCAGTAAAGAAGCTCAGAGCAAAACTAAATGATAACAGTCCAGCATGGACTGGTGAGATATGAAAAGGCTCACCTTTCAGGAAAAAGGCAAGATAATTGTACAGAGAAGTAAACACCCCAAAAATAATAAATCCGATCACAAATGCCATTGCAAGATTCTTATTTTTAAAGTGCACAACACCTTCTTTAACAATTTTTAACACATTCAGACTCGGTGTCGGTGTGAAGTTTTTCGATGCGGGTAACAAAAGAGAAACTACCACCGAGGCAATAAGTAAACAAACACCAAAACCGTAGAAGATAGCATCAAGAGATACATTCCCCATTAACTGGCTTGCCACGATACGACCAGACATACCGCCAATTGAATTGCCAAACACAAAATACCCCGTCACCACACCGGCAACCACAGGAGCAACTTCTTCACTAATATAAGCAGTGGCCGCAGCGGCAATCCCACACAATGCCAAACCTGTTGTCGCCTGAATAAGTACCAATGCGGTCCAGGAGTGCACCAACGGACATAGCAATGTCAACATGCCCCCCAAAACTAGCGAGCCTATGATTAACTGCTTTCTGCCAAAATAATCTGCCAACGAACCGGTGAAAAGCAGACCTACTGCCATAAATGCAGTTTTGGCTGACAAAATAATACTTACATGTTGTACCGGAACATGGTAGTTAATAGATAATTCCGGCATCAATGGTTGAATGAAGAACAACGAGGCCAGTTCAATCAACCCCGATAATGCCATAGCTATTGTTATACGAATAGACTTAGCGCTCATCACGCTTTCACTTCCAGTTGCATTATTATTAGCCATAGGGTCCTCGGCTTAATTATTTCATAGGTAGGGTTTCACATTTTAAAATAGTATTGTGTGAATTCGGATAATAAATTAAACAGTTTCAGTTAAGGCCACATCGGGTATACACACGTTACCTTCAAATAACTTGCGTGTAGTTCTGATGACAGCGGCCCGCGTATCTTCTATTTCACTGCCACGAAGCAGAGAAACGGAAATTTTTCCACTTGGATGTTCAATATCAACAATTTCAGTATGTTCGTAAACAGAGTTATTATTAGTAATTTTATTCGCTACTGTCCCTGGAATAATCGTCGCAGTAGAAATTCCAATAGAACCGGTGATAGCCAGGGATTTATGGCAATTATGTGGCATAAAGTATCTGACTTTTATCGTCCCACCCGCAGTTGGCGAGCTCAGTAATACTGGTTTAGGGATAACCATGCCCGATACATCTCCAAATCCCATCGCCAACCCAGCTTTACAACGCAGGTTTTCCAGTTGAGTCATAAAAGCTTTGTCAGCATCCAGCTCAGCCGGTAATTCATTGCCTGTTTTATTCAGACTTCGTGCATCAATCAATACCATAGGCATTGCCATATCGATGCAAGTCACCTCAACACCATCAATTATGTCAACAACATTCCCTGTTGGAAGTAATTTCCCGGTTTTACAACCAGCGGAATTTAAAAAAGTCAGGCTGAGCGGTGCAGCCTTACCCGGCACGCCATCAATATGGGTATCTCCTTCATAACTGACCCGGCCGCCTGGTGTCTGCACCTGAACATCAATAAAGGTATTGGTGTTCACGTTACGCACACGAACCGTTGTGACCGAATTCTGGGCTGCGACTAACCCTTTTTCAATGGCGAACGGCCCGACAGCGCACAACATATTACCGCAGTTGGGCATCGTATCTACGCGTCGTTCTTTGACCATGACCTGCGCAAATAAATAATCAATATCGGCATCCGGGCTTGCTGATTTACTGACGATAGCCACTTTACTGGTTTGCGGACTTCCGCCACCAATACCGTCTATTTCCAGCTCATGCCCGGCCCCCATCAACGCTAACAAAACAGCATCGCGTGCTTTGGTATCGGCAGGCAGATCGCTGGCCAGAATCACAGGGCCTTTTGATGTGCCACCGCGCATTAATACGCAAGGAATTTGGAACATGTTGAGTTTCTCTGCTTAGGTGCTAATCATTGGCAGGAAGTGTTCCACAGACGAATAGATACTTCTAATGCCAAAAAAACAGCGATTCATGCGTTTTGCGTATTAATAAAATATCCATTAGAGTTTGTTGTATAACCACAACAGGAATAATGAGAAATGCTCCATGAGCTCCAGGGTATTCAAGCCTTTGTAAAAATTGCAGAAATTGGTTGTTTTACCACTGCATCACAGGTTTTACATGTTTCACAACCTGCATTAACAAGAAGAGTAAAGAAGCTGGAGGAAAATCTGGGTACGCCGTTATTTGAGCGAACCACACGACGAGTAAAATTGACTGCGGTAGGTCGTAGTTTTTTACCCAAGGCTAAGAATTTACTAGATTTTTATGAATCATCCATTTTTGGCATAAAAGAAATGGCGACTCATCAAAGTGGGATGATAACGATTTCCTGCCTGCCGACAGCAGCCTTCTATTTTTTACCTTCGGTAATTAAAGATTACAACAATCTCTACCCAAATATTCGGTTTCGTATTCTTGAGCACGGTGCCAATGATTGTCTTGAGGCCGTACTAAATGGTGATGCTGATTTCGGCATAAATATGATAAACATCACACATTCAAATATCGACTTCACCCCACTGGTAAATGAGCCGTTTGTTTTAGCCTGCAGAAATGATCATGAACTGGCAAAAAAGGAACTCATTAGCTGGAATGAATTGTCTGATGCAAAATTGATTGGGGTACGCCGATCGAGTGGCAACCGATTATTGATAGATAGCGCACTGGAATCATTAGAGTGGAAGCCAAACTGGTTTTACGAAGTCAGACATCTGTCCACATCGCTAGGTATGGTTGAAGCAGGTCTTGGCGTTGCAGTCGTGCCGAAACTTGCGATGCCCATGGAAGAACATCACACTCTCGTCAGTCGTCCCCTGGTTGATCCGGTGATAAGAAGAACGCTTGGACTGGTTCTCAAAAGAGGCAATACGATGAGCACAGCGGCGGAAAAATTCAGGGAAATGCTTCTCCACTTGTGGTCGGAAGAGGAGAAAAACCTTTGGATTGGCGGAGTCTGAAAAAAGCGGGGCGAGCAGACCCCGCGAGAACTGACACAGCACAATGAGTCAATACTGAACCCGCAGCCGCAGGCAGGGCAGTTCATTGCTATCAGCCAGAAGCCACAAACCCGCATCGCCCAAATGCCGTAATAAAAAGCTTAAACTGGCTGAACCCATCCATGTTGCCGCTGCCAATAAATCAACCTCAGTGTTGCAGGCCAGGGATGCACCGCCACCAAAACAGTACGATTACCGCCGCCTTCCCTTCGCCACTGAAGCCGACCAGTTGAACTCACTCACTTCACTCTCTTTCAGTGATTCAGGTTTCTTGCGGCGCACCGGTTTTTTCTTCATTTTTTCAGCCTGCGCTTTCTCTTTTTCCAGCTTCACAGACATCACCTGTTGCCGGGCCTCGGCAGTCAGCTCTTTCTCTTTCTTGCCATCCGGCTCTTTGCCAGTGCGCTCGCGGTATTTCTGTATCAACCCTTGCAGCGTGTCCTCAACCACCAGGCGTTCATCGGCACTGAACTGGTCGATAGAAATCATTTTTGTGTCTTTCATAGGATAGCGTCCGTTGGCAAGTTAAGTTCTCAGTGTACAGTAATCCCCATAACGGTAACTGATGCTATCGCAAATAAATTCAAGCCAGAGTGCAGGCATTTCACCTGGGCAGTAATGGCGCTAATGGGTAAGTTAACCACACTGTGCGGAAATAAATGCCGTGCTTTGTTCAAATGACCAGGGCAGCTATGCAACCTGGTCAATATTTATTCAATTCATTGATTTATAATAAATAAAATTCCAGCCAGCATAAAATAACCTGCTGGCAGAGGTATAATACCCGCATTAACAGGCGTTACTCTCCCTGGCGTGAATAAAACCGTCATGCAACCGGTAGTAACGGCGATAAATCACACTGCTTGCCAGCATCAAAATCGTCGGCAAACCAATCATCATGAACTCCAGCCCCACAATGGTAGCAGGAGCCTGTTCAACGCCGGGCTGGTAACCCACTACCGACAACCCGATACCAACGATAAACCCACCCGCTGCACCAGCGAATTTCACCAGCATGGTTTGAACTGAAAAAATAACACTTTCACTCCGACGCCCAGTCTTACTTTCCCCGTAGTCAACAACATCGGCCAGCATTACTGTCTGGAGTGCGTTTGCAATCCCTACACCAAATTTAATTGCAGCTCCAGCCAGCCCAATAAGCAAAACATTCGCTGGTGAAATTATTCCCATCGCAAACAAGAGCAGGCAGGACAAAACAGGGAAGCCGCAGGCCATAAACCACAAATGCTTACGCGGGAAAAAAGAAGCTATCCGGGGGAACAGAAACACACCAGCAACCTCAGCGGCACCAGCCACCATCATATAAACCGGGAATAATTCCACATTACCAATCGCATAAGAGAAATAATAAATAGCAAACCCGCCAACTAACAAGTTGGCTATCTGAAAAAACAATACAGAACCGATTAACGCTTTCAGTTGATCATTTTTACCAATGATATTAAAAACATCTTTAAAATTAAATTTTTCTGCTGATTCATCTGGCTCAGCTTTGATTGTTTCTTTTACATTTCGCGCAATTAAAAATGCACTCATAATAAACATCACCGCAATCAGCAAAGCAACATTTAAAAAACCGTCGCCCTGGTCACCTTTGCCCAATTTGCCGACAATATGTAAACCATAAGCCCCAGTGATAAACCAGGCCAGGCTGGCAAACAAACGGGGCCATACCACAAACTTTTCACGTTCCCGGCGGGATGCAGACAATGCAGGGATCATTGACCAGTAAGGGATATCCATAATGGTATAAGTCAACCCCCACAGAATGTAAGCCGCTGCGGCATAGATATAAAGTGTGGTACCTTCGAAAAGGTGAGTACTGAACAGGCCAATAAATACCACAGCATTCAAAAGGGTACCAATGACAATCCATGGCCGAAACTTACCGTATTTTGAACGTGTATTATCCACAATCATACCCATAACAGGATCTGTAATAGCATCAATAATACGTGCTGCTAAAAAAACCGTCCCGACAAAAGCGGCAGATAACCCTGCTACATCGGTAAAGTAAAACATCAAAAAAATATAAACAGGTGCACAAGCAAAGTCCTTCCCTAATGCACCAAGACCATATGATAATTTAGTTTGCAGAGTAATCCCTTCTGACATATGCATTCCTCAATACAGGTACTCATTTTCTTTTAGCCAAAACACCAGATAATGATGTTTCACCATGGTTAATCAGATACCAATATTAACTCCCTGCTTTTTTATTACTGTGACCGATCCCCTCTCTGTGGAAACGCTTACATTTGAAATCTAAAAATGAGAGATTGCGCTTTTTTTTAACCCATCGGCCAGGAAGAAAAATAAGTTTTGGCTATCAAATATTGGTAATAGATTGCCAGTACCTGCAAAGGGTGGCGGCAGCAATAATTGCGGGCCAGTATTCCTTTTATTCACACCATTATGTCTGCACTGATGCCTGTCATGTTACCGACACAGCCCCTGGCTACACTGCCAGGGCCGCACACACAAAAATGAGCACATAACCAGAATGAAACCCGTTAAACTCGCAACAACCTTTATTGACCCCAGTGTACGCATGCGTGAATGCCAAACCGGCCAGCAATGCGAAATTCTGGCTGCAACCACCATGGAATACAGCACATTAGGGGATTTTTCATATATTGGTGAGTATTGTACCGTTGCCGATGCGGCAATAGGGAAATTCACGGCGATTGCCAACCAGGTACGAATTGGGGCACCCAATCACCCAATGTCCAGGCCAGCTCAGCACCGCATCACCTACTGCCCGGAGTACTATTCTCCGCACGCAGAACGAGACCATGCATTCTTTGCCCGCCGCCGCGCCGCGACGGTCATTATTGGTAATGATGTCTGGATTGGTCATGGCGCCATTGTGCTGCCGGGTGTCACTATTGGTGATGGCGCAGTTATTGCCGCCGGAGCGGTTGTCAGCAAAGATGTGGCGGCTTATACCGTGGTGGGTGGCGTTCCGGCCAAAGTTATTCGCTCGCGCTTTGCCCCGGAAACGGCACAACAGTTACAACAAATAGCCTGGTGGAACTGGCCGCTGGATACCATTATTGAGCATCTGGCAGACTTTCAGAGTGAAAATATTGAAGCATTCTGTGCTAAGTGGCAGGCGTAAAACCAGAGCCAGTTCAACGCATTCCCCAGAGGTATCCAGTAAACCCGATGATTGAATTAGGGTTTATTCCTAATGCATCACAGATTTCATTACGCCATACTCCTGAATACTCATGTACTGATCATGTTTAGTGAGGAAGTGATGAAAAAAACAGTGATGGCATTCTCTGCGCTTTTGCTGGCATCTCCCGTTTTTGCCGCAACAACACACGCAACTGACGAAACCGTTGCCGCGGCACACGAGGGTGCAGATACCGCGAAGGAAAAACTGCATCAGGCACAAGACAAGGGCGATGAGCTGAAGCTTAAATCCAAACATGCCGCTGAAGGCAAAAGTGACACGCTGAGCAGCAAAGTCAGCGAAGATTCGCAAAAAGCCTGGAATAAAACCAAAGAGGGTACCGAAAAAGGCTGGGATGCCACTAAAGAAGGTGCGGAAAAAGGCTGGGATAAAACCAAAGCCACCACCGAGAAAGGTTGGGACGCAACCAAAGAAGGTGCCGAAAAAGGGTGGGATGCCACCAAAAACGGCGCGGAAAAACTGAAAAAGAAAATCAGTGAATAACCCGGTTACTCTCTGAGTCCCCTGATGGCCGCGAACGGCGTTCTGGCATACAGAATATAGCGGCCTTCAGGGCTTAGCCCTTTCCCCCGCTTCACAAAACCCCGCTTTTCATAAAACTGGCAGGCTGTAATATTAGCCACGAGGCATTTCAGCGAAAGTGTCTCGCCCACTTCACACAAGCAGTGTTCCAGTAATGCAGTGCCCACCCCCATATGCTGGCAAGCAGGTGAAACATACAAATGATGAAGAAAAGTATCTGGCAGCCATACAGCAGCAAACCCGGCAACCGAACCAGAAAGGCGGGCAACAAATACCTGTTCGCCAGTAATTAACTGCGCGAACTCACTGTCGGTGTAGTGTTTACTGGTAAATACATCACCTTCTGCTCGTGCCTGGTTAAATAACTGGCATAACTCAGGTAAATCAGCTTTTCCGGCAATCGTTATTTCTGTTCTGTCCATAAAAATCTCACTGATTATCACTTCCATTAATAACATTGAGCCAGAGCCCAACACAAGACACAAACCAGAAAAGTATGTCGCAAAACCACCTGGCTTGTGCCTGTTTTTGGGCTTTTTCTGGCACCGTAAGCCAGAGCCAGGCCGCAGACAACCCCCTCCAAAACCAGCGCTAAAAGGCGTAATTTCATTATTTACCCTTAGCAGCATGGTTCATTAAAGGATATAACTTATATCAGACTTTCCTAATACACTGAAATTTCACTGCAGTAGAAGCCATATAATACAGACTGGTCGCTACAAATATTCAGCACCCGTTGTTCTTAAGTTTGCAGTAAGATAAATGTTTTATGCCAAAGGACAGAGAAACAGCAATGACGATACTGTATGTAGTGACATTAACATATATCAAACCTCTGGAAGAGGTTGATGCCCATATTCCGGCACATATTGAATGGTTGAAACAGGGTTATGCCGATGGGGTATTTCTGGCATCAGGCCGTCAGGTTCCCCGGGTGGGTGGTGTTATTCTGGCACAGTGTGCCAGCAAAGAATTACTCCTTGAAAGATTGCGCCACGATCCCTTTTCCCAAAATAACCTGGTAGAAACGGTCATTACTGCTTTCGAACCCAGCATGTGCGCAGAGGCACTAAAAACACTGTTGTAATAACACAGGCGAAGCGGGCAATTGCCCTGCCTCGCCTGCCGGGCTAATGGTGAGCAAACCATTGCGCCACTTTTTCACGCTCAGGCACACCACCGCTATGCACTACTTTGCCATCCATCACCACGCCAGGCGTACGTAAAATGCCATAGCGGGCAATTTCTTCAATGGCATCCACTTTTTCCAGTTGAATGGTTTCCCCGGCATCAAAGGCAACCTCTTCAATCACCTGACAGGTCTTGCGGCAATTAGCACATCCGGAACCTAACACCTTGATGTTTTTCATCTGTTATCTCCTGTTAAAACAGTGCATTAAATACATAACCGACTAATACAATCCCACAGGCAACCACGCCCGTGAATGTGGCAATTAAGCGCAGTTTCAGCACTTTGCGTAAAATCACCATTTCAGGAAGTGACAAGGCCGTAACACTCATCATAAAGGCCAGTACCGTGCCTAATGCTGCACCTTTGGCGAGTAAGGCCTGAACCACAGGCAGGATCCCTGCCGCATTGGCATACATCGGTACGCCCGCTGCCACTGCGAGAGGGATGGACCACCAGGCCTGTTTCCCCATGATGCTCACCATCATGTTTTCTGGCACATAACCATGAATCAGAGCGCCAGCAGCTATCCCCGCCAAAATGAAAGGCCAGACTCGCCCTACGATTTCTCGCACAGCCCGGGCTCCTTGTTTAATCAATTCAACCAGCAGGAATGTTTCACGGGCCATGTGGGTATCAACGCGGGGCATCTCCCGCACCCAGTCTTCGAGATAAAGTGTCATATTGAGCTTGCCAATAACCCAGCCACTGACCATGGCAACAGCCAGGCCCATCACTAAATACAGCAGTGCAATTTGCCAGCCAAACAGGCCAAACAATAAAACCAGCGCTACTTCGTTAACCATGGGTGCTGCAATGAGAAAGGAAAATGTCACCCCAAGTGGGATCCCTGCCTGCACAAACCCAATAAACAACGGAACCGCAGAGCAGGAGCAGAAAGGTGTCACCACACCCAGCAATGCGGCCAGAATATGTGAACCAATCACACCGGGCCGTGCGAGCACCGCACGGGTTCTCTCTGGCGTGAAATAACTGTTCACCATCCCCATCACAAACACCACCCCGGTCAGTAACAGCAACACTTTGGGCGTATCGTAGAGGAAAAATTGCAGCGCCTGCCCTGCCGGGCTGCGCTGGTCAACAGGCAATAACGAAAGCAGTGCTACAGAAAGCGGATACAGCAGGCTATACAGCGCCACCCACACCACACCGCCCACCAGCAGCACAATGGCAGGCCAGCGCAGCAACGCGCGCTGTAACAACACTGAATGGCACATTTTTCTCTCCTCATTCTGGCTTCCTGGTAAGAAGACGCAGCAGAGCAGAAAAGGATGCAGATTATTTTATTAAGGAAGAGGATGCATCGCGTGGAACAAACTGGCATACAGCGCCGGTTGGGTCGGTCTGTACCTGGCACTTTTTACGCATCAACTGGTACAAACGCTGCCGGGCTCGTAACAAGCGGGATTTCGCAGCAGGAAGCGATAACTGATGTGTTACGGCATATTCGGCAACCGTCATCCCTTGCAGGTCGCAATAGCGAACGATATCGCTGTCCGCTTCCGCCAGTTCGCTGAGCACCCGAGGCAGGCATTGTTGAGCCAGTTGGTCAATTACCGCCTTGTCCATGGCTTCCGGGGCGGCAGGTTCACCTTCCACAACCTGCTCCAGCGGGATAAAGTGCCTGCCACGCCGGTATGTATCGGCCAGGTAATGGCGCGCAACCTGATAAAACCAGGCACGCGGGTTTTGTACCGTACAGAAATTTTCCTGGGTGGAAAGCGCTCGAAGAAAGACTTCCTGCATCACATCATCCACACTGGTTTGTGCAGGCAGCCGCGCCAACAACCAGCGGCGAAGCTCATTCGCAACACTGCCCCATGACGCAGTAAGGCATGGTGGAACACAACGTTGGACGCAGGGCATAGCGCATCTCTTCAACACTCAGGGTGATAGCAGAATACGGTCAGGATAAATGGCAAACTGTTCAGCTACACGCATTCCTGCCATTTTTCCCCACTCACAGTACAACAGTTGCTCAGGTGCACAAAAACTGAAAAAATGTGATCTTATTTGCATAGAAATGGCAGAGCTTGCAATGGGCATTGCATTTTCCAGGTGTTCACCCGGCCCGGCAGTTCACCGCACCTTTCAGGCATTCACAACAGAGGTTACCAGGGAGCAATCTCACTTGAATGTGTCTGTTTACCTTACAAAGAAGTGGTTATTCAGGAAGCGGGACAATTAATAAAACAGTTAAGAGCGTTATAAGCAAGGTATAAGAAAAACGAAACCCCGGAACCAGCCGGGGTTTGTTATATCTGCCAGTAAAGCCTGCCAGAACTATGTTTCAATGCTACCTGTCAGTACAAAGAACCACCACCCACCGGGCGGGTTTTAAAACGGCGGTGCACCCACAGATACTGTTCCGGCGCACGCAGTATTTCCTGTTCAATAACCCGGTTCATGTAACTGGCTGCCGCCTGGTCTTCCTGTGGATAGTCTGTCATTGCAGGGCTGATATACAACCGGTAGCCTTTACCGGCTGCTTTACGCACCATGGTAATGGTTAGCATGGATGCGTGAGATAACCTCGACAGTACATAGGTACCATTTGTTGTGGCGGCGTCAGGTACGGAGAAAAACGGGGCAAACAGGCTGCCTTTAGGGCCGTAATCCTGATCCGGAGCAAACCACACTGCTTCACCGCTCTTCAGCGCAGCCACCAGTCCTTTCAGATTGCGCCTGTCAATCATAGCCTTATTCGAACGCAGACGGCCTTTGGTTTGCACCCATTCCATTACCGCACAGTTGTGAGGGCGGTAAGTCGCCATCATCGGGCGGCATAACCCCATCACCCGGCCACCGAGCTCAAGAGACATAAAGTGCACACCCACCGCCATAACACCATTGCCGCGTTCCAGAGCAGCAGCTAAGTGCCCGTAGCCATCCACATCAAACCACTTGCGCACACGGGCATCAGGCCAAAACCAGGCCATACCGGTTTCAACTAAGCCCATTCCCAGGGAAACAAAGTTATTTTCAACCAGCTTTTCACGCTCAGACTGAGCCATATTGGGGAAGCACAATTCAATATTACGCCGGGCGATACGTTCGCGGCGTTTTAAAAATGGGCGAGAAGCCCGGCCCAAAGCGCTACCGATTCTAACCAGAACAGGGTATGGCAACTGAACCAGCACCCAAAGGGCACCCAGACCAAACCAGAGCGACCAATAGCGTGGATGAAGAAATGAACGACAGAAACCTGAAGACATTTGTTTTTTCCTGATAAAAGTGCGTTTAAAACTGGTAACGCGTAAGGCAAAAACGAATTTCTTCATCTGTCTTTATGCGGTACGTCCACAGAGATTATTTTCCCACCTGGAAATAATTCCTGCCAGTGACTACGTCTTTCCGGTGCCTAAAGTAACTGACAAACATCATGTTGACTATGGTATGCAGATAATATTTTTTGTAAAGAAAGAGGAGGGGAAATGTGCCTGCGGTTATTGCCTGTTCTTACAGGCTTTTTTTTCCATTTTTTGGCACCCAGACCAGGATGATGTCCAGGCGGTTACCGGTTATACCTTCAGCAACAGAAACAACCGGCAGCATTGCCTGCCAGCCAAACCGTACTCATTTAGTTACCGGGCCTGCCCCAGGCCGCAGATTGGGCAAAAGCCCTTAAGAAAGAAGCAGGCAGACAATCCATTGCACCAGCTATCACCTGCAACCTGATACAATACCAGTGCCGGCACAACCCGGTAATATTGCAGCGCCGGATGCTGTAATATTCGCGTTATTCGTTAGCCAGTTTCTCGGAAGTATTATTGCCATAATTGAAAGAGATCTGTGCACCATATTCCCCAGGCAAACGTCGCCCTTCCAAAAATACTTTTTGCCAGTAAGGATTATCCAGCGACGAGCGCATTACCCCACGGCTGGAAGAAGCGTGCAAAAAATGGTGTTTGGTATCATAAAAACCGACATGCATTTCATGGTGAATACGGAAAAACACTAAATCGCCCGGCTGTAATTGATCCTCGCTAACCCGGTGCCCCATATGAATTAATTGCGCAGTCGTCACCCGGTTAATATCAATATTGAAGCGATCTTTGAGAGTGCGCCAGACAAACCCTGAACAATCAACACCTTTCAGTGTTGTTCCCCCCCAATGATATGGTGTTCCTTTCCATGCGCCCATTTGATCATGCAGGGCAGCAATAACATTAATTAAATCAGGCTGTTGATGCGAGGAAAATTGATCATCTGCCTGTAAATCACTTGCATATTTTCCCTGATGAACTGGCCGTGAACTACAGCCCGTCAACAGCATTAATAACAATCCAAAAATGGCAACAGGTTGTCGGGAAATCATCATTTTTTTATCATTTTCAGTAGGCTGTATTATAAGAAGTGGCATTCATCCTAAAGAAGGAATTATTGGAATACTATGCTTAAGGCATTTCATTGAATGAGCAATCATTACAATTGATTACAAAACAACCAAACCAGTCTGCAACCCCCACTCTGCCGATTCTCCATATTTGGGAAAATCCGCAAGAACAGAAAAACAATTTATGAATATATATCACGGCCCAGAAATCGGGCCAGATAGTTAATTCACACCGCCGTGCTTCACTATTATTTCAACCTTTTTACAGACTGACGAGCCACAAAATGTACCTGAGTATTGATCCGGACACTGTAATCATGTTGCTGGCCAGTTTCGGTTACCAGCAGATGTACAGCTGATTTGGTTAATGCTGCAAAGTCTGTCCGCACAGTGGTCAGCGGCGGCGTGGTCAGCGACGAAATAGCCAAATCATCAAACCCGACAACAGAAACTGACTCCGGTACTGCAATTCCGGCCTGGCGCAGACAGTCCATAACCGAAATCGCCACCATGTCACTGACACAAAATAACGCAGTCGCCCCTGCCAGCACACCATGAGACAGCGCATGAGGGATTACCTGTGCCGCGCCAAAGTCACCACCGGCCCGGTCCGCCTCAATTTCTGCCGCCAGTGCTTCATTTTGCATCTGGTTACGGGCGTAATCTTCCAGCGTCAGCACCTGTGAACGGGCGTCAAAACCTGTACCCGTCAGCTCCATTGCCCGCATAAAACCCGCCTTACGCTGAAACAATGAGTGCCGGTAGCCGGCAGTAATAAAACGAATATCCCGGTGGCCCGCTTCAATTAAATGCCGGGTCGCCATCATTGCGCCAAGGGTATAATCAGGTGATACGCAGGAAGAAACCATATTCAAGTCTGCGCCATTAATAATAACCGCCGGTATTCCCAGGGCCTGAATCACCTTCAGTACGGTTGGCGTATCCAGCCCCAAAAGCAAAATAGCTTCCTGCCCTGCCACCTGAGCCGCTACGGCTTCAGCATTCTGAGTATTATGCAATACCAGCAGTTCCACATGCAGGTGAATACGCTGTGCTTCTTCTTTGATATGGCTTATCAGGTAAGAGTAAAAACCGGTGGACAGCCCGACATAATCGCCCACCACCAGTGTAATCCGGGTGATGGTGATACCTGTTTGTAATTTCGGGGTGTTTTTTTTGTAACCAGTCTCTTCAATTGCCGCCATGACTTTCGTGGTGATTTCAGGCGTCACAAATTTACTGTTATTGAGCACTCGCGAAATTGTACTTTTGGAAATTCCAGTCAGCGCTTCAATATCGGCCAGCGTTGGTTTTTTTGATTTGTTCTCTGGCTGCATCCTTCATTCTCCTGCCACAAGGAAATGTTTCCTGAAAAAAGTCGTTTCCTGCTGTGTTACTGAGCTGAATCCTACCCCAACTCCATCATTTTTGTCATTCGTTTAAATAAATCTCGATGTGTATCAGCTGTACACAAGTAAAATTCTCAGGAAAATTTTCCTGTGCAAGAAAATTTTCAAAACTGAGAAAACGATCACGACACGATCCTGAAGACAAGTGTTACCCTGGCTGCGCTGAAAAAATGGACTCTTCACTTATTACAGGAACACATTATGTCTGCTGTTGATGCCACCTCTTCTCTGTTTACTCCCGCTCAGGTTCCTCATGAAAAACTGGAAAACGCATTGCAGGATGCATGTTGCGCGGTGCTGAATAATGTCCGCCGTATTGGCGACCGGAACCCCAAAATAGGCCTGGATAACAGTGTTAAATACCGTTTTTGCCCACCAAGGGACTGGGTGTGTGGTTTCTGGGCCGGGCAACTATGGCTGGCTTACAAAGTTACCGGGGAAAGCCGTTTGCGAAATAGTGCAGCCATGCGCCTTCCTTACTTCAAAACACTCCTGAATAACCCCGAGTGGATGGATCACGATCTTGGGTTTCAGTTTTCGCTCTCTTGCGTGGCGCAGTACAAACTCACCGGGTGTGAAACCAGCAAAGCCATGGCACTGAAAGCAGCCGATACATTACTCGGGCGGTTTCGTCGGGTAGGGAAATACCTGGTGGCATGGAATGAACACCATGAGCTGGGGCTGGAACAAACTCTGGGCCGTACCATTATCGATTCTTTGCAAAACCTCTCCCTACTGTTCTGGGCATCGGAGAGCACTGCCAACCCGGTCTATCGTGAAGCGGCTCTCGCCCATGCTCATACACTGAAAAAATATATCATTCGGGAAGATTACAGCACCTGGCACTGTTTCTTGTTTGATCCACTCACTCAGCAACCGCTGCGCGGGGAAACGTTTCAGGGTTATGCCGATGACTCTTGCTGGTCACGGGGCCAGGCCTGGGCCATTCACGGTTATGCACAACTTTTCGAGCATACCGGCGATCCCCAGTGGCTGGATACAGCAATACACCTGGCGGATTACGCTCTTGCCCATTTGCCACATGATGGCATTCCCCTGTGGGATTACCGCCTTCCTGCCCATGAAACCCCCTGGCGCGATTCCTCTGCAGGCGCTGTCACCGCCGCGGGTTTGTTACTAATCGCCCAACACTGTAGTGACCAAATCCAACAGGAACACTACCAACAGGCCGGAGCCAGCATGCTCGCAAGCCTGGTGGATCAGTGTTGCCTGGCAGGTAACCCTCAGGCAGAAGGGTTGCTGAGTGAAGGCGCTTCATATGTGAAAGAAGGGTTATGCAACAACATGTTGCCATATGGCGATTACTACTACCTGGAAGCGCTTATGCGTGCCAACGGCTATACCGACTTCTTCTGGAAATAACACTTACCCCGCATCAGAAAAGGAACACCGTAATGAAAAGCCGTATTCTGATTACCGCCCTGCTCGCTGCAGTACTGTCATTCAGTGCCCAGGCCCGTACCTACAAACTGGCAACCAACACTCCGGCAGACAGCCCTACCGGACAGGTCATTAAACAATTTGTCGACGCAGTAAAAACCGGTACAGACAACCGGGTAAATATCCGCGTTTACTGGAATGGCGCATTAGGCGGGCAGACCCAGTACATCTCGCAAGTACAAAGCGGCGTGATAGATATGGGCATGCTAAACAGCGGCATGCTGGAAAACCTGCAACCGGCAATTGGCGTGATTAACCTTCCCTATGTTTTTCGTGACCTTGAGGAATACCACAAGGTCATGAGCAGCGATTACATGCACAACGAGTTGCTGGCAACCACCCAGAAAAATGGCTTTGAGGTTTTAGGCTATATCAGCAATGGCTTTCGCAGCCTGCATGCCTCTAAACCCATTTACAGCATTGAAGATATCCGGGGCCTGAAAATTCGCACGATGGCATCAGACACCTATATCAGTATGTTGCAGGCGATGGGGGCGATTCCGGTTCCACTGGAGTTCACTGAAACATACGGCGCACTGCAGCAAGGAATGGTCGATGGCGCAGAAGGCAGCCTGGCTGGCCTGTGGGAAATAAAATTTGGTGAAGTCACTAAATATGGCGTGCGCAGTGAGCAAACCCGCCTGACAGACTTTATTGTCCTGAGCCAGCGCGCGATGAAAACCATTACTGATGACGACATGGCCGTCCTGCGCACCGCAATGCACGCGGCATCCGAACACTCCATCACTCTGATTGATGCCACTCATAAACAATCCGAAAAACTGGCAGAAGAGAAAATGGGCGTCGTCATTACCGATATTGACAAAGCACCACTCATTGAAGCCATGAAACCTCTGTGGCGCGATGCCATGCAAGACCCGGATAAACGTGAAGCACTGGAACGCATTTTCGCTATAGAAGACCGCGAGCTGGATGTTTAACCTGGCCGGCGTGCATAACCCGCGCACGCCCGGCTCACTATGAGTGATCACCGCAATGAACCAGACCACGACCCCGAGCCTTGCGGAGCAGCCTGCGTCCCTTGCAACAAGCAGGTTGCACCGTATTGAGCAAGTATTGTCGCAAATACTCAGCTGTTTTATGGTGTGCCTGTTAGCCGCCATGAGCCTGCTGATTATTTACAGTGTTATTACCCGCTATTTTTTTCAGTCACCCAGCAGCCTGTCGGAAGAGTTGCTGCGCTTTTCACTTATCTGGCTGGGATTAATTGGCGCAGCACAGTGTTTTAACGGCACTCGCCACCTCAGCCTGCCAATATTATTTGACCGGGCCAGCGCCACAACCCAGCGCTGGATGATGCAATTTAATAACCTGCTGGTTATCACCTTTGGGGTGATTTTGCTGGCTGGCGGCTGGCTGGCGATGGAAAAAAACAGCCAGATGCTGACGCCCATGCTCAAAGTATCTGTTGGCATGTTGCATGGCGCTGTTGTGCTGTGTGGGGCATTCATGATTATCCACCGCGTATTATTTGCCCTGCGCGAATTAGGCTGCTCACTGCGCACCTTACTGGAAAGTCTGGTGTGTGCTCTGAGCCTGGCTGTAATCCTGTTCGCCTTCAGCCAGTTTGCCACCACACCACTGTGGGAATGGCTGGTTTACGACCATCTGGAAGCCACTTCACTGCTGGTTTTATTCAGTACATTCTTCCTGTTTTTGGCAATGAACACCCCCATCGCCGTTGGCCTGGCTCTTTCTGGTTTATTCACTCTGGCTCTGCAAATTGCCCCCGGAGACCTGCTGGCAGTGGTCGGCGAAAAGATGTTTTCCGGGCTGGACAGCTTTGGTTTTCTGGCCCTGCCCTTTTTTATTCTGGCCGGAAATATTATGAACCAGGGCGGTATTGCCCGCCGCCTGCTCGACCTCGCCCTGTTACTGGGTAAACGCATCCCTGGCAACCTGTGGCAGTCAAATATTATCGCCAATATGTTGTTTGGCTCATTGTCAGGTTCAGCCATTGCGGCTTCCACGGCAATTGGCGGTATTGTCGCCCCCATGGCGAAAGAAAAAGGCTATGACATGGCTTTTACTACTGCCGTCAATGCCAGCTCAGCGCCCACAGGTATGCTTATCCCGCCCACTGGCGTGTTTATCATGTACTCGCTGATAACCGGTGGCAGCGCGTCGATTGCGGCCCTGTTTCTGGCAGGTTACCTGCCCGGTATCATGATGGGGCTGGCAGTAATGATTGTTGCCGGGATTTGGGCAAGAAGGCATAACTACCCGGTCGATAAATCTCCCTGGCTGTGGCGGGAAATATCGCAGGTGCTCATACGGGCATTACCCAGCCTTTCCCTGGTTGTCGTGATTATTGGCGGTATCATTGGTGGCATATTCACCGCAACAGAAGGCGCGGGTGTGGCGGTTGCCTGGAGCCTGATGCTGGGGCTTATCTACCGCACTCTCAGCATGAAAAAACTGGTGAAAGTGCTGGCAGAATCCGCAATCACTTCCGCAGTGATTTTGTTTCTTATCGCCTGCTCAGGGTTAATGAGCTGGTCAATGACCTTTGCCAATATCCCCGACACTATTGGCGAGCTGTTAATCAGTGTCAGTGACAACAAATTCGTTATTTTACTGTTGATAACCGTAACTTTGTTAGTGGTTGGCGTATTCATGGATATGACCCCGGCCATGCTGATTTTTACCCCAATTCTGTTCCCGGTGGTTACAGAGCTGGGCATGAGCCCGGTACAGTTCGGTGTCGTGCTCACCTACAACCTGGCGATTGGCATTGTCACCCCGCCAGTTGGCACTGTGTTGTTTGTATCCTGCAGTATCACCGGTGAGAAAGTCACCCGGGTGATTCGCCCATTGCTGCCAATTTTCGCCATGCAACTGGTGGGTTTGCTGCTTATTACCTGGTTCCCGTTCTTTACCCTCTGGCTACCCGGGCTGTTTGGCCTGTAACTGAAAGGAGTCACGCCATGGCATATTACTTTCCCTTTAACAATAACCCACTAAAAACTCGCGCAGATGCTCAACAGATGGTGCGCGACCTGTTTACTCCGCTCATTCCTTACCTGTCCGGCCAGGGCGCTGCGCTGGATCTCAATGAAGGTGGCGCTATTTTCGATATGCAGGCCAGCGCGCTTGAAGGCGTGGCTCGCCCGCTATGGGGAATTATTCCACTGGTGCTGGGAGGTGGCGAGTTTCCCTGGTGGCCGTTGTTGCATAACGCAATTCGCGAAGGCGTTGACCCAACCCATCCCCATTACTGGGGGCCAACCGGTGATACCAATCAGCGCAGTGTGGAAATGGCTGCTTTTGGATTTTTGCTGGCAGTGTTGCCAGAAAAAGGCTGGCAGCCACTTTCCGCCACGACCCAAAATCAACTGGCTACCTGGCTGGCGGCTATCCAGCACCACGCTATGCCACAGAACAACTGGCTGTTTTTTACCTTACTGGTGCAGGCCGGGCTCACCCGGGTTGGCCGGGAAGATCTGGTAGACCAGGCATTACACCAGCGCTACCTGGAACAAATTGCTGGCTGGTATCGGGGGGAAGGTTGGTATGGTGACGGTGACGACCAGGCAATTGACCACTATGGCGGCTTCGCCCTGCATTTTTATGGGCTGATTTATGCCTGCCTGCTGGATAACCCCAATGAAGAATACGCTCAATTGTTTATCAGGCATGCCCGTGACTTTATTACACCTTTTTCTACCTGGTTTGCGGATAGCGGTGAAGCCCTGCCCATTGGGCGTTCAGGTTGTTACCGTTTCGCCAGTGCCGGCTTTTGGGGTGCCGCCGCCATGCTGCCTTTAGAGCAGGGCGAGATGGCCCTGGTAAAAGGCCTGTGGGCACGCCATATTCGCAGCTGGCAGCACAGCCCGATATTCAGCGAAAGGGGTTTGTTAACCCGGGGCTACCGCTACCCAAATTTGCTGATGGCAGAATGGTACAACTCACCAACCTCGCCCTGGTGGGCAATGAAAGCCTTTTTACCACTACTGTTGCCTGAAACACATCCATTCTGGTGCAGTGAAGAATCTGCGGCTTGCGCACCCGGCCCAATATTTGCCATGCCAGCGGCCAATAGCATTGCTCAGCGGGTAAACGGCCACAGCATTGTGCATTTTGCCGGTTTTATCGAGACCAAGTTTCAGTGGGATAAATACAATAAATTTGCTTACTCCACTGCATTTGGCCCGGAGATGGAAAGTACTGCATACGGCCATCTGCTCAATTTTGGTGATAACATTCTCGCATTCAGCCAGGATAATGGCATTCACTGGCACATGCGCCACGCCAATAAATCTGTACAGGTTGAGGGGGATACAATGCAAATCCTCTGGCTGGCTGGTGATATCGAAGTCGAAACGCTGATAACCGTGCTGAGTGATGGCGGCTGCCGTCGGCGTCACCGTTTTATGCTGCACAAACCTGCACGGGTAGTTGAAACCGGGTTTGCCGTGCACCAGTGGCATAAGGCACATTCTTGCCTGGCAAAAAACTCCGGTTCAGGTGCGCAGATTGTTCTGGAAGGTGAAAATGGGCAATCAAGAATAACCAGCCTTGATTCTCATGCTAAACAAGCTCACGCTGCTGCGCGGGCACACACTAATTTGTTGTCACCGCGCTCCGTTGTGCCTTTCTTGTTAACCCACTTGCCCGCTGGCGAACAGGTGCTGGAAAGCATGTTTGCAGTGGTACCTGAAACACGGTAATAATCATTGCGCCATCTGTTATTTTGACTTATGGCGCATTACTTCCCGCCACAATCACAAATCAAAGATGCCTATTCCTTATCAAAATTAATTATTAATAAAAATAAAAATTAGCCCTGCTTAATAAAAAAATAAACCATCTGAATATCTGCTATTTGAACAACTCCAGGCTAATACTTTTCTATACAAATAGAGAGTAAAAATATTCGCCACTGCAACTGCGGAGAAAGTCATGTTTGGATTATCGAAGCCACAGAGCTTAACAAAAAGCGCCGTTCCTGGTCTGAAAAATAATCTACAATCTTTTGATTTAAATGCAATTAAATCCTTCGTCGCCTGGATAGAATTTCTACCCGATGGTACCATTTTATATGCCAATGACCTTTTCCTGGCGGTTTCGGGCTACTCGCTCAGTGAACTTCAGGGCCACCACCACCGCATGCTCTGCCGGCCAGATTATACACATACCCCAGAATATAACGCTTTCTGGCAACGACTGGCGGCAGGTAACCCTGTGGATGGAATATTTGAACGTTATAAAAAAAACCACCAGCCTTTTTTCCTGCGAGCCACTTATTTTCCGGTAAAAAACCAGCAAGGCACAGTCATTAAGGTAATTAAACTGGCTTCGGATATTACCGGCCAACACCTGGAACTGGAAGATAAAGAAGCCATTATATCTGCCTTACACCGTTCGCTGGCGGTGATTACATTCTCACCTGACGGCCATATTATTTGGGCGAATGATAATTTTCTTAAAATCATGGGCTACCAGGCAGAGGAGCTTCAGGGGAAACATCACCGCTTATTTTGTTATGACAGTTTTTATAAGGAAAATCCTCACTTTTGGGATAATTTGCAAAATGGCCAGTCTTTTGTAGGCAGGTTTGAACGTAAAACAGCGGATGGCGGGCGTGTATGGCTGGAGGCCAGTTATAATCCCATCATCAACAGCCACGGCGAAGTATATAAAGTGATTAAATTCGCCTCAGATATTACCGACCGGGTGGAAAATGCCAAACGTATTGCTGACATTGCTGTCACAACATCTGAGCAAACATCACAAATTACCCATAATGCCAACCAGGTACTGAATGAAACCGTTGAAAACTCTGAGCATATTGCCGGGCAAGTGGACGCCGCCTCACATATTGGTAGCCAGCTCACTGAGTCAGCTCAGGACATCAACACCATTGTCGGCACTATTGATGCCATCGCCTCGCAGACCAATATCCTGGCATTGAATGCAGCCATTGAAGCTGCTCGTGCCGGGGAATCCGGGCGCGGGTTTTCTGTGGTTGCTGAAGAGGTTCGTCGCCTGGCGGCCTCCACTTCCGAAGCAACCCACAAAATTACCCAGGTGGTAGAAAAGAATAATGCACTGATTGCGGAGATGTATCGCCAACTGGATGAAATAAATCAGTTCCTGAAAACAGAGCACGACAAAATAAGTGATCTGTCCCGCAGCCTTAATGAAATCAACCGGGGTGTAAATGGATTCGTGGAGGTCATTCATAAATTAAATGTCTGACCGGGACGATACTGTAACACAGCAGGTATCACAACAAACGCAGAGTAACCTCTGTTTGATGTATCGCGCCTTCAATCGCGCTAACTCGGGACGACAGTATGCAGGCACGGCACATAAGTAAATTATTGCATCTGCGATTCGCCACCGTTATCACTTTTTTAGCGGGTCTGTTGGTGACTGGCTGCGTGACTTTCACTGTGTATCGTCTTAATCAGGAACATATCCGCCAGGCAATGATCAACAGCGCTCAACCCGAGTTTAGCGCAGTCATTGCCTCCATGAGCCGTTACCAATACGGTTTATTTGAAGCGCGCATGGCGGTGCTCAGTGGAGGCAGGAAAGATGTTGAAAACTCGGGGTTTTATGTTTTTACAAAAACACTGGATCTGGGAAAAAACTTCCCCGGAGCGCGTGGGTTTGGCTTTGTACGCCGGGTTCCCCATGCAGCACTCTCTGATTTTGTCGCAGAAGAACGGCGGGAAAACTGGCCTGATTTTTCCGTGAAGTATATTGCGCCCTGGCAAGGTGAGCACTTTGTTATTGAGTATTTAGAACCGCAAAATATCAGCACCAATGCCAAAGCAATTGGGCTGGATATTGCGTCAGAAACACAACGCAGGGAAGCAGCAATTAAAGCCATGAGAACAGGTAACGCCACCATTACTCAGCCTCTGGCGTTGCAATTTTCCAATGATACAAAACATAACGCCTTTCTTATTTTACTCCCTATCTACCAGCACGCGACAATTCCGAAAACTGAAAATGAGCGAGTTATTCAGTGTTTCGGCTGGGCATTCGCTCCCTTAAACATTACCGACATTATGCAGTCGCAGCGCTTTCACGACCCCAACCTGATTCTTACATTAAGTGATGTGACTGACCCGGGAAACCCTGAAACCTTCTACCGCAGCAGCACTGAGACCGGTTTATATTCCTGGCATCAGGAGAATGCTATTCTGGGGCGCACATGGCGATTTAGCCTTTCAGCAACCCCAGCCTGGCTCAATGGGCTGAATCTTTTTTCCATACCTGGAACCAGTGTTGTTGGCATCCTTTTTTCAGCGATTCTGGCGCTACTAATCAACATTGCGGTTTCACGCGCCAATGACCGCAGGCGGTTATCTGTTGAGCAAAGCAAGCTGACCATGATAGTGGAAAGCTCTGCCGATGCGATTATTGGCAAAGATATCACAGGTAAAATAATCAGTTGGAATACCGGGGCGGAGCACATGTTTGGCTATACCCGGAAAGAAGCGCGGGGGCATTACCTTGCAGACTTAATCGTGCCCATACGCCTGCAGGATGAAGAAGTAATAACCCTGAAACGGGTTGTCAATAAAGAAACTATTAATCATCTGGAAACAGTTCGGCGGCGTAAAGACGGTAGTGAACTTCAGGTATCCGCTACGGTGTCTCCTATTCTGGATGCTGGCGGCACCGTTATTGGTGCTTCGACCACAGTGCGCGATATCTCGCAACAAAAAGAGAATGAAACACGCATTCGTGAACTGAATCAAAACCTGGAACAACAGGTACGTGAGCGCACAGCTGAACTGGCCGGGCTGAATACCCTGCTCAGTACAGTTATGTCTGCCACCTATGAATTTACTATTATCGCAACTGATTTAAACGGCACCATCCAACTGTTTAACAAAGGCGCTGAACGTATGCTGGGTTACAGCGAAGCAGATGTTGTTGGTAAAGTTACGCCGGAAATTATTCATGTACCGGAAGAAGTTGAACACTACAGTCAACAACTCAGCGCAGAGGCCAGCATACCCGTCCGCGGATTTGATGTTTTTGTCTGGCACGCCCGCCAGGGGCGCTCAGAGCAACGCGAATGGACCTATGTGCGTAAAGATGGCAGCCACTTTCCCGTAAGGCAAGTTGTCACCATGATGCGCGATGCGGATGGGAACCCCACAGGTTACCTGGGTATTTCAATGGATATTACCCAGCAGCGCCAGGCGCAACAGGCACTTGAAGCCGCAAGGGATCAACTTCTGAGCACAACCCAAACGTTACTGACTGCCTCAAAAACCGCAGGGCTTGGGATCTGGCGCTGGAATCTGGCGGATAACTCGCTGGAATGGAACGACCTGATGTACAGTTTTTACGACCTGCCACCTTCACTGGAAGGTAATGGGTTATCACTTCACCACTGGGAATCCCGTATTCACCCGGATGACCGGGCTCTGGCTATCCGGCAATTACATGATGCCGTTAATTTGAACCGGGAATACACCCCTTCATTTCGCGTGGTTCAACAAGATGGTGAAGTGCGCTACCTGCAGGCAGGCGCATACATTGAACGTGACACAAACGGTAAGGCGACCCGGGTGACAGGGATAAACCTTGATGTGACAGAAGAACATATGTTACGTGGCAAGCTGATTGAAGCCAAAGAACAGGCCGATGCTGCGAATGCCGCTAAATCGTTGTTCCTTGCAAATATGAGCCATGAAATACGCACCCCCATGAATGCTGTGCTGGGTATGCTGCAACTGTTACTTAAAACCCAACTGGCGCCACGCCAGCATGATTTTGCAGAGAAGGCACATATTGCTGCAAAGTCCCTGTTGGGTTTACTGAACGATATTCTCGACTATTCAAAAATTGATGCCGGCAAGCTGGAACTGGATAACCAGCCCTTTAACCTCAACAAAATGATGGAGCACCTGGCTATCGTGATGTCAGGTAACCTCAATAACAAGTCCATTGAGTTACTTTTCGACCTCGATAATCAATTACCCCCAGACCTGACTGGCGATGAAATGCGTCTGCAACAAGTGCTGATCAATCTGGTCAGTAATGCCATCAAATTTACTGAGCAAGGTGAAGTGGTGGTGAAAACCCGTCTGCTGTCACTGACCCGCCACAACGTCACACTGCAGTTCAACGTGTCAGATACGGGTATTGGGATTAGTGAGAACCATCTGGGACGTATTTTTGATGTATTTACTCAGGCGGAAGCGTCCACATCCCGCCGCTATGGTGGTACCGGATTGGGTCTGGTAATCAGCCGCCGGCTGGTCGAACAGATGGGGGGCGAACTGTCCGTACAGAGCACCGAGGGCAAAGGCAGTGACTTTTCATTCAGCCTGACACTGCCGCGCGCAGATAAGACAAAATGGCATCCACTTACTTTCCCATCGCCAGCTCCCAGAGTGCTGGTTGTCGATGATAACCCGGTCGCCAGGGCACTTCTGGAACACCAGTTAACGACGATGAAGGTTTCGACAATCAGTACCAACAATCCGGATGATGCAATACAACTTATTGCCAGAGCAGCTCAGGAAGGACATCCCTTCGATACCGTGTTACTGGACTGGATTATGCCGGAAATGGATGGGCTGGCTTTAGCGGAACATATTCGCTACCAAATGAACCTGCCCAAAGTTCCTGCACTCATTCTGGTCAGTGCGGCTAACCATGCCGATTTGCCCGATACCCATAACTTCCCGATGCTGGATAACGTGCTGACCAAACCACTAACGCCAGAACAGCTGTTCAATGCGATGAATGTTGGCAGAGCGCATGCAGACACCACCCTACAGCCCCAGCAACACCGTCTTACTGGCGTAAATATTCTGGTTGTGGAAGATAACCCGTTTAACCAAATGGTTATCAGTGAATTTTTAACCAGTGAAGGTGCGCACACGCATATCGCCAGTGGTGGGGAAGACGGTGTTCGTGCAGTGCTGTCCGGCAGAAAAAGGTTTGATGTGGTGCTGATGGATGTCCAAATGCCCGACATTGATGGCCTGGAAGCCACCCGGCGTATTCGAGCCAACCCGCGTTTTGCAAACTTACCGATTATCGCAATGACCGCCAATGTCAGTGCATCCGACCGGCAAAACTGTCTTGATGCCGGGATGAATGACCATATTGGCAAACCTCTGGATTTTAATAACGTCATCGCCACGCTTTCCCGGGTATTAGGGCGCAATAACACGTTGCCCTCACCTTTATCCGACAACCTTCCTGGCTTTTTGCAACGTACAGGTGGAAATACCGGCATGTATCAAACATTACTCAATGCCTTTATGCCATCGTTTATTTCATTACAGAACGAGCTACGCCGTGCATGTCAGGCGGAAAACTGGCCTGCTGCAATGGTGGTAATACATACCCTGAAAGGGACCAGCGGTTCCGCCGGTCTGGATAAGCTGTGGGCCTGGCTTGCCGGGCAGGAAGCCGCGCTGAAAACCGCTGACGATACCGGGAAAGCCAGCCTGTTTGCTTCTCTGCCTGATGAAATTGAAAAACGTGCACAAAGTGAATATGCCACACTAATGGAGCAAATTACTGCGCTTATTGCACAAGAAGAAACCAGCCACAGCGGTACAGAACCTGTTCCACCTGTTGCGGGGATTATTCAGTCGTTACACCGCCACCTTGATAACAGCAATATGGAAGCTCTGGAATTGGCGAAGTTATTGCGCCATGCGCTGGCAGGGCAATCTATTTTAAGTACTGAGCTTAACCAACTGATACAGGCCACAGATGCACTGGATTTTGAACAGGCGAAGTACCTCTTAATAAAGATACAGGAGCAGGCCCATGTGGAATAAGGTTCTGGACGAATATGCCATTCGTTGCTATAAACCTCGCATTCTGATAGTCGATGATCAACCCGTCAATATTCATACTCTGAGTGCCGTATTCCACGGTGAACTGGATATTATTGTCGCTACCAGTGGTGAGAAAGCACTGCATCTGGCACTGAAACAGAAGCCTGATCTGATCCTGCTGGATATCGTGATGCCGGATATTGATGGCTATGAAGTTTGCCGGAAGCTGAAGAATGATCCCATCACAGAATGGATCCCGATTATTTTTGTCACCGCCGAAACTGAGGCCAATGTGGAAGCATACGGTTTTGAAATTGGCGCGGTCGATTTTATTGCCAAACCAATTAACCCGGCGATTGTTCGCGCCCGGGTTATGACACAACTTATGCTCAAGTTGTACATGGATAATATGCGTGAAGTCGCCTGGCTCGATGGGTTAACTGGTCTGTATAATCGCCGGCGGTTTGATGAAATGTTAAAACAACACTGGCTGTTATGCCGCCGCGAGCAGCGACCTCTCGCAATTATCATGCTGGATGTGGATTTTTTTAAACGCTTTAACGATAACTATGGGCATCAGAAAGGCGACGATTGCCTGCGGGCTATTGCCGTCGCACTGAAAGGTACACTGCGCCGCCCGATGGATATGGTATTCCGTTATGGTGGCGAAGAGTTTACTTGCCTGCTGCCTTTGACAGATCTCGCGGGAGCACAAGAACGCGCCAGCGCCATACTGAACGCAATAAAAGCACTCCAAATTCCTCATGCCACATCACGAGTCAGTCCGTTCGTTACCATCAGTATTGGTATTGCCTGCACCATCCCGGAACAAGAGAAAGGCGAAGAAGACTTGCTTAATCACTCAGACCAGGCGCTGTACCAAAGCAAAAGTGATGGGCGCAACCGCATCACAACCTGGCCTGGTGATAAACCGGATACCGTTTCAGAGGTCTGAATTTTATGCTGCTTTACTATTGCGCCGCGCCGTCATCAGATAGCGGTTGAAAAGTGCCGTCAGTGGGTTAGCGCAACCGAAGCAGGCCCCTGCCCGGGTTGAATAACGGTAGCGTCCGGCAATTTTCCGTGCCTGAATCTCTCCCGACCGCATCCCTTTTTTTATCTCGTAATAAATAACTTTTCCGGATGTGCCCAGTGCGCGGTTAATCGTCTGGGCATCAGAAGCAGGATGTTCCCGTAAAAACGCGTACAGTTGCTCATAACGTGTCATCACACTCTCCTCATCATTCATCACGTATCCCCCGTTATCATTACCAGGTTTTTCCGATGTTAAACTGGAACTGCTCTGATTTATCGCCACTGTATTTTTTCACCGGCTCGGCATAAGAAAACACCAGAGGCCCGAGCGGAGACATCCATTGCAACGCCACCCCGGCAGAAACACGGATATCACCCGGGTCGCTGTAATCCGGGATCCCGGCACTTTCGGTTTGTGCGGTATTTTTCCAGGTGGTACTCCATACCGAACCCGCATCAACAAATAGCGAGGTACGCAGGGAATCCGCGTAACGGTCATTCACAAATGGCGTCGGTACAATCAATTCCGTGTTCAGTACTGCCATGGCATTGCCGCCCACGGCATCTGATGAAGAATCAAGCGGGCACGCACTGTAGCTACTTTCGGTACCATTACACTGGTAATAAGCCGCCTTTGGCCCAATCGTGTTGGAAGAAAACCCGCGTACAGAAGACGAACCACCCGCATAGAAATTGTCATAGAACGGCACAACATGCCCATTCAGGCCCGCCGCGTAACCCGCCCGCAGCCGCTCCATCCACACCCAGGTTTTACTGGCGGATAACGGGACATACTGAGTGGTATCAAAAGACAGTTTGTAATAACTGTTATCAGAACCCGGTACTGTCACTTTACCGGTCAGGCTGGTTTTATTACCCGACTGCGGGAAATAGCCCCGGTTCAGGTCATTGTATTGCCAGCCCAGGCTGGCAAAGTAATCATTGCCGCTATAACTTGCTCCACTGTCGCCGTCTTTTGTCACCACCTTCGGGTTAATATTTTGCGAACTGAGGTAATTCCAGATGGTCAGTTCCGGATCCATGTTGGTTAAACGGTTATGAACATAATCCAGCCCCAGGTTCAGGCGGTTATTCTCACTGATGGGAAAGCCCAGGTTGCCACCTAAACCGTAACTTTGCAGGTTATAACTGGCTTCATCAGAATCAGAGGCATCATAGCTGTTATAAAAAATCTTCCCGCCAAGGCTCACCCCATCCGGGGTAAAATAAGGGTCAGTAGCAGACAGTTCGACATAAGACTGGTAACTGTTGCGTGTGCCACTAAAACTCACTGTGTTACCTGTTCCCAACCAGTTATCCTGGGTGACACCCAGTTGGTAACTCACACCGCTGTCTGTGCCATAGCCCAGTCCCACATTAAAAGATCCTGTATTACGTTCTTTCACGGTGTAGATAACGTCAACCTGATCGGCCGTGCCGGGAACCGGGCGAGTTTCAGTATCGACTTTCTCGAAGAAACCCGTCCGGTCAAGCCGCGCTTTTCCCTGTTCCACACTTTCGCTGTTCAGCCACCCACCTTCCATTTGCCGCATTTCCCAACGCAGCACCGAATCACGGGTGATGTCATTTCCTTTGAAAATGATACGGCGCACAGTAAATCGCCGCCCGGCATCCACTTGCATATGCAGAACAACCCGGTGAGTGGTGTCGTCAATCTCAGGCTGGGTTCGGACAACCGGGGAAGCATAGCCATATTTTCCCAGCAGTTTTTTAATGGCTTCTTCTGCCTGGGTAATCTTCGCGCCACTGTATAAAGAACCTTTGGGAAAGGTGGCCAGCTTCTCTATCTCGTTGCTGTGCCCGGCCAGATTGCCTGTCACCAGGGTGCTGTCAATCTGGTAACGGGCACCTTCACGCAGGTTAATGGTGATATAGAGTGATTTTTTATCCGGGGTCATACTGACCTGGGTGCTGTCTATGGCAAAGCGTGCGTAACCGCGGTCGAGGTAATAGCTACGCAATGTTTCTAAATCGCCTGCCAATTTTTCTTTCTGGTATTTCTGATCTGCCAGCACGTTCCACCAGGGAACATCGTCCCGCAGTTGGAAATTATCCAGTAACGTTTGCGTACTAAAAGCGTGGTTACCAATCAGGTTTATCTGGATTATTTTTGCTGACACCCCTTCCTGAAACACAAATTTCAAATCAACCCGGTTACGGGGCAACGGCGTAACCACCGCTTTTACTGTTGCGCTGTATTTACCCACACTGTAGTAAAACGACTGCAATGCCTGCTCCATTTCAGAGAGCGTATTGCGGTCAAGCGCACTGCCAACGGTAATGCCCGATGCATCCAAATTTTGTTTCAACAGATCATCTTTAACCGACTTGTTCCCGGCAAAACTGATGCTGGCAATGGTCGGTTTCTCTTTCACCTGCACCAACAAGGTAGAGCCATCGCGGGAGATGGCTACATCTTCAAAATAACCGGTAGCATAGAGCGCGCGAATCGCATTACTAATGTCCTGATTGCTGACATCATCTCCCTGATGAACTGGCATACTCAGTAATGCAGCTCCGGGCGTTACTCGCTGTAATCCTGTGAACTGAATATTGTTCACGATGGTGCCTTCTGTCGCCCAGACAGTCACTGTCGGCAGCAATAAACTCACAAGCAAGTAATGCCTAATTTGCATAATCTCTTCACTATCCAGCAATGGGTTTTCTGTACACAGCAAATCCACCTGCCAGCTAAGTTATTTTTGGTAGCAAGTGAGGAAGTGCTGACAGTTTCATGAAGCCGAAAAGTAGCGAGGAAAAATGGTGAAACAATGAAGAAAAAATGAATGAAATAATAGTTCTCACATAATCTAAAATAAAAAAATATTTTATCAAACATCAGTGAACTTTCATCATACAGATTTGTCTTAACGCCCCCTGTGAAATGAATAGTCATTAATCATCTTACTTATCATGATGCCAGAATAATTTTTATCACCTGTGCTAATTTACCAGCCGAGTTTTAAAATGAAATGATATCGCTGGCAGGTATTGAACTGTTGTACAAAAGGCGACAGGGTTTAAAAGAATACACTTAGATTAAATATATAACACCACAAAGCATATTCATATTTTCTCCGTTTTCTCATCACTATTCCTCATTATGATTCATTTCACCAGAGTAAATTAACTTGCTTTTTCCTGGTTAACGCCAGCCTCCCAGGTTTGGCTTTAAACCATTGAACAGCACAGGGAGGTAAGTTATTTATTCTGGCATTTTCATTCCTAACCAATAAGTTGACTTTGCCCACCGCCTGGTGGGCTTTTTTTTGCCTGAGATGAAGCGCAGTTGCGGATTCACGATTTATGACTCAAAATCAAATCAATAGCACTTTTTGATGCTTTTTCACTCAAGAAACAACTCGCAGTGCCGAAAACGTTAATGGGAGCGTAACGCGTTTCCAGAACCCCGGTCTCAATGGCAACACATAAGAAACGTTAACTATGGTGTCATATAAACTGGTTAATTTAAGAAATCTCATGATAGCTTTGTCTGTTGGCAGCGTGCTGGCAACGGCAGTGATATTGCTTGTCCTTGTTTACCGGTTCCAGAGTGATGATTTACGCCGCACTATCCTGTCAGATAACACCCAGTCATCACAAAAACTTGCTGAAAGTATTAACCATTATTTCCTTCAGGCACAACATGCACTGGCCTGGAGCGTACAGAATGTACCGGATGCAACCCAGCGGGTAAATCTGGCCCAGGAAGCCCGGCGGCTGTACCAGCAATCACAACTTTTCAACCGGGTTGCTGTCGTCAATGAACACAATGTCATTGATGCCATTTTCCCCGCAATGCCTGGGGATAGCCATAAACCGCTCAATTCACCGGGCAGCCTGAGTGCACTGCAAAGCCGCAAGCCACAAATTAGCCTGCCGTATATTTCAACCGCGAATAATTTTGTTGTTCTGCTCAGCTATCCGCTCAGCTCTCCGCAAGGGCAGCCTGTTGGTTACCTCGCTGGCGTAATTTATTTACACAAAGACAGTGAACTGAACCGGTTGCTGAAAAGCTATCACTACACCCAGGGCAACCAGGTTCGCATTGAAACACCATCAGGAGCTGTTATCTACGACAGCAGCCGTACCCCGGGAGATACATCGGCTCTGTTCGATGAACCCAGTTTATCTGAACGCCTGCTAAAAAGTGCTTCCGGATCATTTGAAGGGGAAATCCACCACCAGACCGCGCTTATCAGTTATTCAACCGTTAATTCCACGGGATGGAAAGTGGTCATTTATTCACGCCAGACAGCAGTCAAAGCAATGATGGCATCGTCTATCAGTCTGTCTGCCGGGGTGATATTCCCGGTAATTGTGTTGATTGCCTTAACTGCAGGCTATCTTGCCTCACGCATATCAACACCACTCACTCGCCTTGCACGGGTAACAGAAAAATTTCCCGCCGATGAAAAACTCAAAAACATTCTCAATATCAACGTCTGGTACTATGAAGCAAAAATATTACGCAAAGCAGTTTATAAAAGTTTGCGGGCGATGCAATACACCGTATCCCGTTTAAACAATGATGCCATGACGGACCAACTCACCGCGCTATACAACCGCCGTGGATTAGTTGAAAAAATGCGTGACTTATCGACCAACAATAATATTATCATCATGCTTGATATTGATAATTTTAAACATATCAATGATAAATATGGGCATGATATTGGCGACCGAACATTAGTCACGCTGGCAAAACGTCTCAAAAGTCTTTGCCGCAGTAGCGATATTATTAGCCGTTTTGGCGGAGAAGAGTTTGTTGTTGTTTTACCCGGCTGCCCGTTTGATACCGGGGTAACCATTGCCGAGCGTATTCGCTTTGGTGTTTCTGGCTACCACGATGAAGGTATTCCTGTATTCACCGTTTCGGTTGGTGTTTGCGGTATGACGGAAATGTCCAGCGAACAGGTTGATCAGGCCATTAAACTGGCTGATATTGCACTGTATGCGGCCAAGGAAGCTGGCCGCAATTGTGTGGTGACCAATCATAATGGGCAATTGCGCCGTTACCCACAAGGGAACTTGTTGGTTCAACCACCACAAGAAGTTGTAGTGGGGAAAGCAACATCTAAAATCTGACAGCATCAGATTGATATATACCCTCATACTTAACGGATAATTTAATTTAAAGCAATGCAATTTCAAGGAGCTAATACTTTATTAGAATAAACTGAATCACGAAACAACGACACAATAAAAAACAAATCATGAACCAAAGTAAAACAGCAATTATATCTGTTATATATTCACAGCGACTTAAAGTAAATTAAGCAATAATACTGGTGTTATTTATTATGTCTTTGCTATATTGAAACTTCACCTGGAGCCTTCAGTTTAATGCGAAGCCTGCAGTATTCTCTTTAAGCTGATGTATAGGATATTTTTAGCAAATAGCTTTATCCGGACACTTTAAGTCAAATTATCACACAGGTCATTCGTTTTATACGGCTGACCGGTAATGATGTCAGGATGGTTAATGATGAGAATAGACAGCGTACAATCTGGTTTTCTCGCGACAGGCAACAACCTTGCCAGCGACACATCAGCAAGACAACCTCTGGGTATAGAACGTAGCAGTGGAAACTGGTGTCCACAGACAGGGATGTGGCAAATGACTAACATCACAGCCAGTGCCATTGTGGGTATTCAGAAAGGGGCAATGATGCCCTGGCATCATGGACAGTCGGCTAACTGGCGACTGGTGAGTTATGACTACACGAGTGAAGATGCAGCATCCTGATTATCCACAAGGGTGGTGAACACACATTGTTTTGCCACCCTTGTGGATTCGTTACTGACCCGAAATATTCCCACTGCAAATCTGTTTTACTTTTTTCGCTTGTGGCTTAATCCAGACCATTCATACTTTCTGGAAGATATAACAGAACTGATAACAATATCCTGCAATAACAGTCTGCATCAGCATTTTTCTCACAAACAATCCGCATCTGTCCGCCGAGAAAAATCTTTAGCCATAAAGATGATTTCTTCTGACTTTTCTTTTACCACAAACCGTAAAACATGATTGTACATGAGACCGCTGCGCAGTCTCACCAGGAGGAATATCGTCAGGCTGTCAGATTAAGAAATCTTCTAATGATTTACCCTGTTCCAGCGCCTGTGCAATAGGTTTTGGAGTACGCCCCTGACCGGTCCAGGTTTTTACTTCACCATTGGTATCAGTGAAGCGGTATTTAGCAGGGCGGGCGGCACGTTTTGTTCCTGAACCTTTACCACCTGTCGCTTCCATTAATAATGAGGGATCCAGGCCATCCTCTTCCATCAGGCTCAGAATAAGATTAATTTTCTCTTCTCTTTCAGCCAGAACCTCAGCCTGAGCCTGTTGTTCTTCACGCTTTTCTTCAGTGACGATCCTGACTTTTTCCAGAATATCTTCAAGCACGTCAGTGGAGAAATCGCGAGCCATGGCACGCAATGTGCGGATGTTATTTAATTTTTGCAACTCAACAGTCATTATAATTAGCCACCTTTTACTCAAATAAATAGAAGCGTTATTTTAAACATTAAAACTAATACATTTCAAGACCACATAAAAATAACACTAACTCAAGTCAACATAATTATAAAACACAGCAATACTAAACCACCAATAAACAGAAGGATTAATCTTGTTTTTTAAGAAAAATACATACCCCATATCCGGGCTACAGATCAAAAAAATAGACAGTCCATATCCAGTTCAGATTACAGTGATGGTAGTAACGAGTTCATCGCAATAAGCCAAATGCTGATGCATATTTTTGTCCGACACGCTTCTCTTATTTTTATCCCGGTTTGTAGTCAGTTCAGTAACAGCATTGCATAACCAGTCATTTTTAAGAATAGTTATTCATCATAACCATCAGAATAAAAAACCAAAAAACATTGAAAAACAAGAAATAAAAAAACAAATGTTAAAAAACAACCAAACAGAAAGCATTTCACACTGGATCCAGTAAAAATATGTTGTACCGTTTCATTACCCCTCCATAAAGCCCATCATTCAATTTATTGATAAATAACAAAAATATCATCAAACCTGGAGTTTAATGACATAACCCGCTCAAAAATCATTACTGTAGCGAATTTTATGGACAAACCGCACTAAAATAAAAATTTTACGCTAATTGCCGTTTTCAATGCAGTCATATAATCTGGTCATGCCAGTAAAAACCAAACGCATAAACCATAAACAAACAATCAGTCAGCACTTATAGCCAGATTTAACAAGGAACCAGTAACATGTTCTCGCCACATTCACGCCTGCGTCACGCGGTTGCAGACACCTTTGCAATGGTGGTGTATTGCTCTGTTGTTGGCATGATGATTGAAATATTTATCTCCGGGATGGATTTCCGTCAGTCTCTGTCATCACGCCTGGTGGCCATTCCGGTTAACATGGTTATTGCCTGGCCATACGGGCTCTATCGCGACAAAATAATGGGTTATGCGCGCAGAGCGGGCGGTGGTAAAAAAATAAAGAACCTGGCGGATATGTTTGCCTATGTGACATTCCAGTCACCGGTTTATGCTGCCATCCTGTTTACTGTTGGCGCTGACTGGCATCAGATTGTGGCAGCGGTGAGTTCAAATATGGTCGTATCTATGATGATGGGTGCGGCTTATGGTTACTTTCTCGATTTCTGTCGCCGGTTATTCCGTGTGGTTGATACACAGCAACCCGCTCACGCTGAAATTTCAAACGCAGTACAGTAAAGCAGACAGGACAATCCGCAGCAAACAACCAGCAGGCTCTGTGCACCTGCAAGCTAACAGCACGGGCGGAAATAACTGCCCGTTGCTGGTAACAGACTAATACCAGAGTGTATTTACTGAATAAATACTTACCTGGTATTACCCTTCACAAGAAAAAATTTGTTTTATTCCGCCTGGCCAAACAAGCCAACTAAATAACGTTCCAGGGCAATGCGTGAGCTAAAACCATGGGGAATGCCATAATGTGTTTGCGCATCTCCACCCAGCCACAACGGGAAATGTTTATACAATTCGCTGGTTTTTATATCTGATGCAGGTTCCGCCAGTGTGTGACTGCGCTCTTTCATTGCCGGGTGAATAACCAGTGCAGTGCGACCCATCCTCGCTTCCCGGTTTACATAAACATAATTCTCTCCACGGCGGTATCCATATGCCCCCCGCTCCATGCTGTCCATGATAAAACCAGCTTTCTCCAGAACGCGTGCCACCTCATCGGGTCGTAAATACATTGTGCTTCCTCATCCTCTCGTAACAGCTTCGCAACCATACCGCATGGCTACAAGGAGATGCTTTCAGAATAGTCCAGAAACCGCCTTTTACCGCAGTTTCTGCCAGAAAAACGGCATTCTGGCGTCTACACTGTTATCTGAATCACTTAAAAAAGGAGGTCCTGTGCTTAGAAATACCAAACAGAAGACACTTCAAAACGCACCAGAAAACCAGGCAATGCAGGATGAAATAACAAATATCGCCAGTACGCTGGAAAAAGTGCTGGACGCCTGGGACAGTGATGCAAAAGAAGAGCGTGACAGCATTAAGCACCATGCTACACGTTTACTCAGTGAAACGCGCGCCCGCCTTAATGGGCATAACCGCCTGCAACAAGCCACGCGCGATGCCGCTCATCATACGGATGAATGGGTGCACAACAAGCCATGGCACAGTATTGGCCTGGGCGCAGCTGCGGGGGTGATTGTCGGCGCACTGCTGACACGAAAATAAAGCCTTCACACAACCCGGCAACTACGCCGGGTTGTCCTCTGTTCCACCAGTGGCTACTGCACAAACACCCGGATCATTCACGCCCTGCCTAAGCACCATATATTGTATGGTTGATAAAAATAGTAACTACATCTAGTATCAGAAACACAAGAGCTCACCCACCGCTGTGCGTAAGGGTGTTTTTTTAACTCCACATATGAGAATACGAATCATGAGCATTAGTATTTACACAAAAGAAAACTGTGTACACTGCCATGCCACCAAACGCATGCTGGCACAACGTGCAATACCCTTTACTCTGATTGATATCGATACCCACCCTGAATGCACTGGCTGGTTAAAAAGCCAGGGCTTTCTCCAGTTACCGGTTGTCATTACCGATACCTTGCGCTGGAGCGGCTTTCGCCCGGATATGATTAATCGCCTGCATTCACAGCCGGGGACTGGCACATGAGTAATCTGGTGTATTACTCCAGTTCATCGGGAAATACACGGCGGTTTGTCGAACGCCTTGCAATACCCGCACTGCGTATCACCACACCGCCACATCCAATACTCTATGTCCGCGAGCCTTTTATTTTGATTGTGCCCACTTATGGCGGAGGCGGGACTAACGGAGCGGTTCCAGCCCCGGTGATTCGGTTTCTGAACCAACCAGAAAACCGGCATTTGCTCAAGGGAGTAATCGCTTCTGGCAACCGAAGTTTTGGTGCCGGATTCTGTCTTGCCGGCAAGGTAATCGCTGAGAAATGCCAGGTGCCCTGCCTGTATCGATTCGAATTACTCGGAACACCTGAAGACGTCGAAAACGTGAGAAAGGGAGTAAAACAATTTTGGCTACAGCAACGATAACTGCAACCACAGCAGCATCCCGTGACCAGGATTACCACGCGCTTAATGCCATGCTGAATATGTATAACAGCGCGGGACAATTACAACTGGATAAAGACAAAGCAGCAGTGGAAGCATATTTGCACCAGCACATTGCGCCTGCCAGACGCACTTTCGCGAGCCATGCAGTTCGGCTAAAAACACTGGTTGATGAGGGGTATTACGATGGTGAGATGCTGGCACAATATACCCAGGAAGAACTTGTCACCCTCTTTGCTGCTGCCGACCAGAGCGGATACCAGTTTGCGACCTTTCTTGGCGCGTGGAAGTTTTATAACAGCTATGCCCTGAAAAGCTTTGATGGCTCACAGTATCTGGAAGATTTTCCCCAACGAGCCTGCATGGTCGCACTGACCCTGGCCCGGGGCGACGCTCGTTTTGCCACACAGATACTTGCCGAGATCCTCACAGGCCGCTTCCAGCCTGCCACGCCAACATTCCTTAATGCTGGCAAACAGCAGCGTGGTGAACTGGTTTCCTGTTTCTTGTTACGCATCGAAGACAATATGGAATCCATTGGACGGGCCGTTACTCACGCGTTGCAGTTATCCAAACGTGGGGGTGGCGTGGCCTTTGTATTGTCTGCATTACGTGAAGCAGGCGCACCAATAAAAAAGATTGAGAACCAGTCTTCCGGGGTCATACCTGTGATGAAAATGCTGGAAGATGCATTCAGTTATGCCAACCAACTGGGCGCCAGGCAAGGTGCCGGAGCGGTATGGTTACATGCGCACCATCCCGATGTTTTACGCTTCCTGGATACCAAAAGAGAAAACGCAGATGAAAAGCTGCGTATCAAAACCCTGTCTCTGGGCGTGGTTATCCCGGATATCACTTTTCGGTTAGCCAAAGAAGATGCGCAAATGGCACTGTTTTCACCCTACGATGTTGAGCGGATAACCGGAAAGGCGTTTTGCGATATCAGTATCAGCCAGCACTATGATTCACTGGTAGCCGACACACGCATTCGCAAACACTGGGTTCGGGCTCGTGATTTTTTCCGTACTCTTGCTGAAGTACAGTTTGAATCGGGTTATCCCTACATCATGTTTGAAGACACCGTTAATCGGGCCAACCCGATTGCGGGTTATATCAACATGAGCAACCTGTGTTCTGAAATATTGCAGGTTAACCAACCCTCTGTGCTGGCAGAAAACCTGGATTACCTGCACACCGGTAAAGATATCTCCTGCAATCTTGGGTCGCTTAATATTGCGCACACAATGGATTCCCCCGATTTTGCCCAAACTGTTGAAACAGCCGTCCGGGCACTGAGCGCAGTTTCAGATTTAAGCGTTATTGAGTGTGTACCCTCGGTAATGGCAGGAAACGCATCGGCTCATGCAATTGGGTTGGGGCAAATGAACCTGCATGGTTTCCTGGCTCGTGAAGGAATTGCCTATGGCTCGCCAGAAGCCATTGATTTCACCAATATCTATTTTTACAGCATTGCATGGTATGCGTTGCGTGCGTCCAACCGGCTCGCCCGCGAACGAAACCAGCGTTTTGCCGGGTTTGAACAGTCTCAATACGCAAGCGGTGAATATTTCCAACGTTACACCAGCAAGTTGTGGCATCCAGAAACAGCCCGGGTACAGCAATTGTTTGACCGTGCGAATATTTGCATCCCCGACCAGTCAATGTGGTGCCAGTTGCGTGACGACATTATGCGCGATGGGTTATATAACCAGAATTTGCAGGCTGTCCCACCCACTGGGTCTATCTCCTATATCAACCACGCCACATCCAGTATTCACCCGGTCATTGCCCCTGTTGAAATACGCAAGGAAGGGAAAACCGGCCGGGTCTATTACCCGGCACCGTTTATCAACCAGAGCAATATGCATCTTTATCAGGACGCCTGGCAAATTGGTCCGGAAAAAATAATTGATACCTACGCAGCAGCCACACAACACGTCGACCAGGGATTATCGCTGACGCTCTTTTTCCCGGATACCGCAACCACCCGTGATATCAACAAAGCGCAAATTTATGCCTGGCAAAAAGGGATCAAAACCCTCTATTACATTCGCCTGCGCCAACAGGCATTAGCCGGAACAGCAATCGACGGCTGTGTCTCCTGTACGCTGTAAGGAAAAACCATGAATCCACAACGCCCTGTTAGTGCAATTAACTGGAACCGGTTAATTGACACCAAAGACCTGGAAATCTGGAACCGCCTGACAACTAATTTCTGGTTACCGGAAAAAATACCGTTAGCCAATGATTTACCATCGTGGCAGACGCTGAGCCATGAAGAACAAATATTGACCATTCGTGTCTTTACCGGATTAACACTGCTTGATACCGTGCAAAACACGGTGGGAGCCCCCAGCCTGATGCCCGATGCCCTGACGCCTCATGAAGAAGCGGTACTCTCCAATATCAGTTTTATGGAAGCAGTACACGCCCGCTCCTACAGCGCTGTTTTTTCTACCCTGTGCTCAATGCAGGAAGTGGATGCGGCATACCAGTGGAGTGAAGAGAACCCCTGGCTGCAACATAAGGTTGAGTTAATACTTAAGTATTATCGCGGGGAGTGCCCATATCGTAAGAAAATTGCCAGTGTTTGTCTGGAATCATTTTTATTTTACTCGGGATTTTATTTACCTATATTCTGGTCTGCCCGGGGGAAATTAACTAACACGGCAGATCTTATTCGCCTTATTATTCGTGATGAAGCCGTACACGGATATTACATTGGTTATAAATATCAGCAGATGGTGGCACCACTGAATCACCAGAGGCAGCAAGAACTTGAAAACGAAGCAGCAGACTTGATTATGGACTTATATGATAATGAGGTTTCTTATACACAAAGTTTGTATCAGCAGTCTGGGCTGGTGGATGAGGTTACTGCTTTTCTTTGTTATAACGCCAATAAGGCCCTGATGAATCTGGGCTATCAGGCACTGTTTCCTGCATCAATGTGTGACGTCAACCCAGTAATTTTGTCGGCACTGTCGCCTGCCGCAGATGAAAACCATGATTTCTTTTCGGGTGCCGGATCTTCTTATGTCATTGGGAAAAGCCAGCAAACCGAAGATGAAGACTGGAACTTTTAATTAACATATTGCCGGGAAAAGTGTCAGGCTTACCCGGCCACAAGTCACCAGGTGTGCACTATACCTGAATACAGGCAGGTGGAAGAACTACCTCCCATCCAGCGTAATATTGCAGCTTTTATTGGGTACATTCGTACCAGGTTACGGGTAAAATATTACATACTCAGGTTAACAAATATTTACTATTACAGCTGTATTACACACCTGAATATGTTTCTACTATAGTCACCTCATTTTACGAACTGAATCATGCAGTTCTCTGGCAATATCCGCCTAAAACCTGAACATTGTATATACTGACAGCACAGATCTTGCAGAAAATTGGCAGCAGCCGCGCTACGTCCTCAGCCCTTATATCACGGGGTTTGTGGAAAAATATTCAGCCATGGATCACACTTTCATAAGGGAATTAAGGGTTGTCTCAAATCCTGAGTATGTTAGGGTATAGGCAACTAATATTTTCACCAGGACATCTATAGCATTTAAACAATAACAGGAAAACCATTATTACATGGCAATTAAATTAGAAGTTAAGAACCTTTATAAAATATTTGGCGAGCACCCTAACAGGGCTTTCAAATATATAGAGCGCGGTTTATCAAAAGAAGAAATTCTTGCCAAAACCGGTCTCTCACTCGGCGTTAAAGATGCCAGTCTGGCCATTGAAGAAGGCGAAATATTTGTTGTTATGGGCTTATCCGGCTCGGGTAAATCCACATTAGTCCGCCTTCTCAATCGTCTGATTGAACCCACCCGCGGTCAGGTATTGATCGATGGCACTGACATTGCCCAGGTTTCAGACGCAGAATTGCGTGAAGTGCGCAGAAAGAAAATTGCGATGGTCTTTCAGTCCTTCGCGCTGATGCCGCACATGAATGTACTGGAAAATACCGCTTTTGGTATGGAGCTGTCGGGAACACCAGTTGCTGAGCGCGAAGAGAAAGCGCTTGATGCGCTTCGGCAGGTTGGGCTGGAAAACTACGCACACAGCTACCCGGATGAATTATCGGGTGGTATGCGTCAGCGTGTTGGTCTGGCTCGGGCTCTGGCAATTAACCCGGATATTCTGTTGATGGATGAAGCGTTTTCCGCGCTCGACCCATTAATTCGTACTGAAATGCAGGATGAACTGGTTAAGCTCCAGGCCAAACACCAACGTACTGTGGTGTTTATCTCCCATGACCTCGATGAAGCGATGCGCATCGGCGACCGTATTGCCATTATGCAAAATGGTGAAGTCGTGCAGGTCGGCACGCCTGATGAGATCCTCAATAACCCGGCAAACGATTATGTGCGCACCTTCTTCCGTGGTGTGGATATCAGCCATGTGTTCAGCGCTAAAGATATTGCGCGCCGTTCACCAGTTGGTCTGATTCGTAAAACGCCCGGTTTTGGGCCCCGCTCAGCAATTAAACTGCTACAGGATGAAGACCGCGAATATGGCTACGTGATTGAACGTGGGCAAAAATTTGTCGGTATCGTATCAATTGACTCTCTGAAAAAAGCGCTGTCTGAAGGCCAGGGGCTGGATGCCGCCTTACTGGAATCACCCACATCTGTACCAGGAGAAACGCCTCTTAATGAGCTGCTCTCTACCGTGGGCCTTGCACCTTGTGCGATTCCTGTTATCGACGACAACCAACACTATCTCGGCATTATCTCTAAAGGGACACTGCTGAAAGCCTTAGACCGGGAGGGAGCAACCAATGAGTAACGCAGCAAATCCATGGGATGCCAGTGGCGCAACCACTGATGCCGCAAGTAGTGCCGCAAGTAATGCAGCATCTTCAGCGGATGCATGGGGCACACCAGCTTCATCAGGAGGTTCCAGTGGTGCGGCTGACTGGTTAAACAACGCGCCAGCCCCCAAACCCGAACATTTTAACTTTATGGACCCGTTCCATAAGACGCTGATCCCACTCGATAGCTGGGTCACTCATGCTATTGACTGGGTTGTGTTTCATTTCCGCCCGGTATTCCAGGGCATCCGTGTTCCGATTGATTATATTCTGAGCGCTTTCCAGCATTTACTGACAGGTATGCCAGCGCCAGTGGCAATTCTGATATTTGCCTTAATTGCCTGGCAGATGTCAAACCTGGGCATGGGTATCGCCACTATGATTTCGCTGGTTTTCATCGGTGCCATCGGGGCATGGTCTCAGGCAATGGTGACACTTGCACTGGTGCTTACCGCATTATTGTTCTGTGTGGTAATAGGCCTGCCAATGGGAATTTGGCTGGCTCGTAGCCAGAGAGCGGCAAAAGTTGTCCGTCCAATACTGGATGCTATGCAAACCACTCCGGCGTTTGTTTACCTGGTGCCTATCGTTATGTTGTTTGGTATCGGTAATGTACCTGGCGTCGTCGTCACCATTATCTTTGCACTGCCGCCGATTGTGCGCCTGACAATTCTGGGAATTAACCAGGTTCCGGCAGACCTGATTGAAGCTGCCCGCTCCTTTGGTTCCAGCCCGCGTCAGATGCTGTTCAAAGTGCAGTTACCACTGGCTATGCCCACCATTATGGCTGGTGTGAACCAGACACTGATGCTGGCGTTGTCGATGGTGGTCATTGCATCAATGATTGCTGTAGGTGGTCTGGGGCAAATGGTTCTGCGTGGCATTGGCCGCCTCGACATGGGTCTGGCGACGGTTGGTGGTGTGGGTATCGTTATTCTCGCCATCATCCTTGACCGCTTAACGCAGTCAGTTGGCCGCGATGCTCGCAGCCGGGGTAACCGCCGCTGGTATACCACTGGCCCGGTGGGTCTTCTGGCCCGCCCATTCATCAAGAAGTAACACGCACAACAAGTCCGGGCAGCTCTGGCTGCCTGAGACTGCATCAGTACCTGGATAAACATGTTATTCCAGGCTCAACACATCATCGAACCAACCAGCTTATTGGTTTTCGGTCTCTCATGACAAAAAAGGAATAACGATGCGACATTCTGTTCTTTTAGCCACAGCCTTTGCCACACTCGTTTCCACCAGCACCTTTGCGGCGGATTTACCGGGTAAAGGCATCACCGTTAAACCGGTTCAAAGCACTATCTCTGAAGAAAGCTTCCAGACATTGCTGGTAAGCCGCGCACTGGAGAAACTGGGTTACACCGTAGACAAGCCCAGCGAAGTTGACTACAACGTGGGTTATACCTCTATTGCCAACGGCGATGCCACATTCATGGCGGTGAACTGGAAGCCCCTGCATGATGACATGTATAACGCAGCAGGCGGCGATAAAAAATTCTACCGCAAAGGGACTTATGTAACCGGTGCCGCTCAGGGTTACCTGATTGACAAAAAAACGGCTGAGAAATACCACATCACTAATATTGCACAGTTGAAAGACCCAAAACTGGCGAAACTGTTCGACAGCAATGGAGATGGTAAAGCAGACCTGACGGGCTGTACGCCTGGCTGGGGTTGTGAAGCGGTAATTAACCACCAGCTCAAAGCTTATGATTTGACCAATACCGTAGTACATAATCAGGGTAACTACGCTGCAATGATTGCGGACACCATTACCCGTTATAAAGAAGGCAAACCGATTCTGTACTACACCTGGACACCTTATTGGGTAAGTGACGTGCTGGTGCCAGGCAAAGACGTTGTCTGGCTACAGGTACCGTTCTCTTCACTGCCTGGCGCACAGAAAGGTGTAGATACCAAACTTCCCAACGGCGCGAACTATGGCTTCCCGGTTAACAACATGTACATTGTTGCCAACAAAGCCTGGGCTGAGAAAAACCCGGCAGCGGCAAAACTGTTCTCTCTGATGAAACTGCCTATTGCCGATATCAATGCTGAGAATGCCATGATGCATGAAGGCCACTCTTCCGAAGCAGATATTAATGGCCATGTTGATGGCTGGATTAAAGCTCACCAGTCTGAATTCAATGGCTGGATCAAAGCCTCACTGGCTGCCGCAAAGTAAAACGCCGCCACTCAGAACCTCCCTTCACGGGAGGTTGAGTCTGATGACAAACCTCATGTCCGCACAGAACGAGAGGATGTCGCCCAATAACAAACCAGGAAAATCAATTTATTGATTTTCGGCTGCTAACTAAAAAGAAGGAAAAACCACGCTTTTTCCTTCTTTTTCATCAATCTGAACCTCCCTTTCCAGGAGGTTCTTTTTTTCTCCCACACCACAAACCGCACGTTCTGCTACGCGATAATCAGAGCAAATTGTTTCCCCTTCACTAATCTTCGCTATTATCTGTGATTCTCACGACAAATTAACCCATTGCACCAGACATGACTCAACAATATTACACCGCCCGAACCAGCCCATTAACGCCTGCGCTGACCCTCCTGATGGCTGTCGCCACCGGGCTGGCCGTTGCCAGTAATTATTATGCCCAGCCATTACTGGACACGATCGCCCGGGCGTTTTCGCTATCCGTCAACCAGGCCGGATTTATTGTGACGACCGCACAAATGGGTTACGCCGCCGGGTTACTGTTTATTGTCCCGCTGGGAGATATGTTTGAACGACGTGGGCTGATTGTCAGCATGACGCTACTGGCTGCCTGCGGCATGATAATCACCGCCAGCAGCCATTCACTTAGTATGATGCTGGTGGGTACGGCGTTAACCGGGCTATTTTCTGTCGTGGCTCAGATACTGGTTCCTCTGGCCGCAACGCTTGCCGCGCCAGAAAAACGCGGCCGCACTGTTGGCACCATCATGAGTGGGTTGTTACTGGGTATTTTACTGGCGCGAACAGTTGCAGGTGCGCTGGCAAGTCTCGGTGGCTGGCGCACGGTCTGGTGGCTGGCAAGTGGCCTGATGATTGTGATGGCGCTGGCACTCTGGCGCATGCTGCCAACTGTAAAACAGGAAAATCACCTGAATTACCCCCAATTGCTGGTTTCTATTTTTTCCCTCTATTTTCACAACCGGGTATTACGTACCCGGGCACTGACAGGCGGATTGATCTTTGCACAGTTCAGTATGCTGTGGACTTCAATGGCGTTTTTACTCTCTGCTCCGCCGTTTTCCTTTTCCGAAGCTGTTATTGGTTTATTTGGGCTGGCAGGCGCGGCAGGTGCATTGGGAGCCCGCCCGGCAGGTGGTCTGTCAGATAAAGGTAAGTCACACCTGACAACCACTGCGGGGCTGATTCTGCTGGTTCTGGCCTGGATAGCCATATATCTGGGGAAATTTTCAGTTATTCCTTTGATGGCAGGGATTGTACTGCTCGACCTGACAGTCCAGGGTGTACACATTACCAACCAGAGTGTAATTTACCGTTTATATCCGCAAGCCCGTAACCGGCTGACAGCCGGATATATGACCACTTACTTTATTGGTGGTGCATTCGGCTCACTGGTTTCTGCGGGTGCTTACCAGCACGCAGGCTGGCCAGGTGTTTGCCTGGCCGGTGCCAGTACCGGTGTACTCAGTCTGGTGGTGTGGGCATTAGGGTATCATCGCCAGGCCCCGGCCAACGAAACTCCGCAATGACACAATCGCATGGGTCAGTAAAGGCTCGCTGACTTCTTTAGTTTGGTGTTCAGAGCTTTACACCACAACGAGAGATAACGCTGACTCGAATTTAATTACAGATAATAAAAATGACAGAATCCTCCTGCGTAACTGAACCCCAAATAACAGCCACCTGGGCTGAAGGTTGTAAAGACAGCCTGCCGATTGTTATCAGCTATCTGCCCGTCGCTTTTGCTTTCGGGTTGAATGCCACGAAACTGGGCTTTACTCCCCTTGAAGCCACTTTTTTTTCCTGCATCGTGTATGCCGGGGCCAGCCAGTTTGTGATAACGGCCATGCTGTCTGCTGGCAGCGCCCTGTGGGTGGCGGCCCTGACTGTTATGGCAATGGATGTTCGCCATATCCTGTATGGTCCGTCACTGCAAAGCCGTATCCGCATCAGGTTAACGGGTTCGCGCACCGCGCTATGGGCATTTGGGCTGACCGATGAAGTTTTTGCGGCGGCTACCGCCAAACTGGTGCGCGATAACCGGCGCTGGAGTGAGCCCTGGATGATAGCTATTGCCCTGACCTCCTGGGCCGCGTGGGTGGCAGGCACACTGGCGGGGGCATGGTCAGGCAATGGCCTGCTGGATGACTGGCCCGCCGTTGAGGCTTCACTGAGCTTTATGTTGCCAGCGTTATTTTTAAGTTTTCTGCTGGCTTCATTTCAACGCAAACAGTCGTTATGTGTGATTGCGGCGCTGGCGGGCGCTGTGCTGGGTATTACCCTGTTTTCGATTCCGGCGTCGATTCTGTGCGGAATCGTCTGTGGTTGTGCAGCAGCATTGATTCAGGCGTTTTATCAGGAGGCCAGCGATGAGCATTGATGTATTGGTACTTGGGCTGTTTGTTGGCTGCGTGAACTACCTGTTCCGTTACCTGCCGCTGCGCCTCAACCGTGGGCAAAATGTGCAAAACCGACGCGGTGCGGTGACGATTTTACTCGACAGTATTGGTATCGCGTCTATTTGCGCGTTGCTGGTTGTCTCCACAGCGCCAGACTTAATTCAGCATCACCAACATGTGTTACCCGTTGTCATCGGTTTCACCGTGCTGATTGCCAGTTTCTACAAATTACGCACCATTATCATCCCGACACTGCTCAGTGCATTGAGCTTTGGCCTGGCGCTGAAACTGATGAGTGGCGGGTGATTAGCGAACCTTAAGCGCACGAATAATCCATTTACTTTATTTATCACTATAGTTACTATATCGGCTGCAACTAATGAGGTTAATCTAATGGATAGTTCGTTCACGCCCATAGAACAAATGCTTAAGTTTCGCGCCAGCCGCCAAAAAGCCTTCCCTTACCAGGAAATTTTGCTGACCCGCTTGTGCATGCATATGCAGGGTAAGCTGCTGGAAAACCGTAATAAAATGCTGAAAGCTCAGGGCATTAATGAAACTCTGTTTATGGCGTTGATCACGCTTGAGTCACAAGAGAACCACAGTATCCAGCCTTCTGAACTAAGCTGTGCACTGGGTTCTTCCCGCACCAATGCCACCCGCATTGCTGATGAACTGGAAAAGCGTGGCTGGATTGAACGTCGTGAAAGTGATAATGACAGACGCTGCCTGCATTTGCAGTTAACGGCAAAAGGTAAAGACTTTCTTGATGAAGTATTACCGCCGCAACACAGTTGTTTGCACATGCTGTGGTCATCACTGGATGAACAAGAGAAATCTCAACTCGAAACAATAACGCGTAAGTTGCTCCAGAGGCTTGACCAGATGGAAGCCGATGAAGCCGTGCTTGAAGCGGTACGATAATTCCCCGCCTCGAATAGCAAGCCACAACCAGACAGATTCAACCTCAGGCCAGTTGATTACCCGACTGGCCTGTCTGATAAAAACAGGGTCATGCCGACCAAACCTAAGAAAATAATAAGATGGTGGAGAATAGTATGAGCGCAAATGCGGAAAATCAGGCACCGCAGCAGCACGCTAAGAAAAAGAAAGGTAAGCGCAAGAACGCGTTACTTTTCCTTACGACACTTTTTGTTGTTATTGCGGTAGCTTACGGAATTTATTGGTTCCTGGTACTACGCCATTATGAAGACACTGACGATGCTTATGTCGCGGGAAACCAGGTGCAGATTATGTCTCAGGTTTCCGGGAGCGTGACAAAAGTATGGGTCGATGACACTGACTTTGTAAAACAAGGCGACACACTGGTCACCCTTGACCCGACAGACGCACAGCTGGCTTTTGATAAAGCGAAAACCGCGCTGGCTTCCAGCGTGCGCTCAGTTCATCAATTGATGATCAACAGCAAGCAATATGAAGCGAATATCGCACTGCAAAAAACCGCGTTAACCAAAGCACAAAATGACTTTAAACGCCGCGTACCATTAGGAACGGATAACCTGATTGGTAAAGAAGAACTGCAACATGCCAAAGATGCCGTTGCCAGTGCCCAGGCTCAACTTGATGTTGCCATTCAACAGTACAACGCCAATAAAGCGATGTTACTGGGCGATAAAATTGAAGACCAGCCGAGTGTAAAACAAGCAGCCGCAGCTGTACGTGATGCCTGGCTCGCACTGCAACGTACTAACGTTGTCAGCCCGGTAACAGGTTATGTTTCCCGGCGCGCAGTACAGGTTGGTGCACAAATCAGTGCCTCCAGCGCCCTGATGGCGATTGTTCCGGCACACCATATGTGGGTTGACGCTAACTTCAAAGAAACCCAGTTGGCAAACATGCGTATTGGGCAGTCTGCTACCGTTGTCAGCGATATCTATGGTGATGACGTGAAATACACCGGTAAAGTGGTTGGCCTTGATATGGGTACCGGGAGTGCCTTCTCATTGCTGCCAGCGCAAAACGCTACGGGTAACTGGATCAAAGTGGTTCAGCGGCTACCTGTGCGTATTGAGCTTGATGAGAAACAACTGGAACAGCATCCATTGCGTATTGGCTTATCGACTCTGGTGACAGTGAATACCAGTAACCATGACGGCAAAGTGCTGGCAAGCGAAGTGCGTAAAACACCAGCCTATGTTAGCAACGCGCGTGAAATTTCACTGGTTCCAGTCAATAAAGTAATTGACGATATTATCCGGGCCAACGAAGGGTAAACAGCGGAGGGTGTATGCCACAAAAACCGCTTGAAGGCCCACAACTGGTTGTCATGACCATTGCGCTGGCTCTGGCGACATTCATGCAGGTGCTGGATTCGACAATTGCAAACGTCGCCATTCCCACCATTGCAGGTAACCTGGGCTCTTCGTTGAGCCAGGGTACCTGGGTTATTACCTCATTTGGGGTGGCTAACGCTATCTCCATCCCCATTACCGGCTGGCTCGCCAAACGGGTGGGCGAGGTAAAATTATTCCTGTGGTCCACCGGTGCTTTTGCCGTGGCCTCCTGGGCGTGTGGGATGTCCAACAGCCTGACGATGCTGATTTTTTTCCGTGTCATACAGGGTGTGGTTGCTGGTCCGTTGATCCCGCTGTCACAGAGTTTGCTACTGAGTAATTATCCTCCTGCCAAACGGAGTATTGCTCTTGCACTGTGGTCAATGACTGTTATCGTTGCGCCGATATGCGGCCCTATTCTGGGTGGCTGGATCAGCGATAACTACCACTGGGGCTGGATATTCTTTATCAACGTCCCCATTGGGGCCATCGTGGTAATGATGACACTGCAAACCCTGCGCGGCCGTGAAACACGCACCGAACAACGGCGCATAGACGCCATTGGGCTGGCATTGCTGGTATTAGGTATTGGTTGCCTGCAGGTTATGCTTGACCAGGGGAAAGAGCTGGACTGGTTCAATTCGAAAGAAATTATCATTCTGACGATTATCGCGGTCGTTGCTCTCAGTTTTTTGGTGGTATGGGAACTCACTGACGACAATCCCATCGTGGACTTGTCATTGTTCAAGTCGAGAAACTTTACCATTGGCTGCCTGTGTATCAGCCTTGCTTACATGCTCTACTTTGGCGCGATTGTGCTGTTGCCTCAGTTATTGCAGGAAGTTTATGGTTACACAGCAACCTGGGCAGGCCTGGCATCAGCGCCGGTCGGGGTGATTCCGGTCATTCTGTCACCGATTATTGGCCGTTTTGCCCATAAACTGGATATGCGCCGTCTGGTCACCTTCAGCTTTATTATGTATGCGGTGTGCTTCTACTGGCGGGCATGGACATTCGAACCCGGAATGGATTTTGGCGCTTCTGCGTGGCCACAGTTCATTCAGGGCTTCGCTGTTGCCTGCTTCTTTATGCCGCTGACGACCATTACGCTTTCCGGTCTGCCGCCGGAGCGCCTGGCCGCAGCATCCAGTCTGTCGAACTTTACGCGAACACTGGCAGGTTCAATAGGGACGTCTATCACGACAACGATGTGGACCGACCGGGAATCACTGCATCATGCGCATCTGACAGAATCTGTGACGCCGTATAACCTAAACGCACAGCAGATGTACAACCAGTTAGAAGGCATGGGAATGTCTCACCAGCAGGCTTCCGGGTATATTGCCCAGCAAATCACTAACCAGGGGCTGATTATCTCCGCCAACGAAATATTCTGGATTTCAGCCGCCGTGTTTATTGTTTTGCTGAGTCTGGTATGGTTTGCCAAACCACCGTTCAGTTCAGGCGGTGGTGGCGGTGGCGCTCACTGACAGGTGCAACCAGAGCATTAAAATCTGAGCGCGGGCGATGTAAATCCCGCGCTTTTTTTATTGCGCCATTCTCCCTGTCAACGCCAAAAAACAGCACCAGCGCAAAACCGTTTTTGCCAGAATCCCACCTGTCACCCGTAAAAAAAGAGAGGCTCACGAGCCTCTCTTCAGATTGATGAAAAAGAAGGGAAAAGCGTGGTTTTTCCTTCTTTTTGGTTAGCAGCCGAAAATTAATGAATTGATTTTCCTGGTTTTTTATTGGGTGATATCCTCTCGTTCTGTGCGGACATGAGGATCGTCGTCAGACTCAAGAGAGGCTCTCGAGCCTCTCTTTTGACTGATAACAAACTGGTTCAGCTCATCAGAACTGATGGCTGTCAGATATGCAGTTCTTTCAGCTTCTCTTTAGGCAGCGCCAGTTCCTGGTTGCTGTTTACCCCTACGCCACGTTCGATAATATGGCGGGCAATATCCTGAGCTTCAGACAGAGAGTGCATTTCCCATGTACCGCACTGGTAAACATTCAGTTCCGGGATCTGAGACTGATCCTGAACTTTCAGCACATCACTCATTGCCGCTTTCCAGGCATCAGCGACACGCTGTTCGCCAGGCTGGCCAATCAGGCTCATATAGAAACCGGTACGACAGCCCATCGGAGAAATATCGATTATCTCCACGCCATCACCATTAAGGTGATTACGCATAAAGCCGGCAAACAAGTGTTCAAGGGTATGAATCCCTCGTTCTGGCATAACTTCCTTATTCGGGATACAAAAACGCAGGTCGAATACGGTAATAGTATCGCCATGCGGCGTATGCATCGTTTTCGCTACACGTACCGCTGGTGCGCCCATACGGGTATGGTCAACAGTGAAGCTATCCAACAATGGCATCTGATCACCTCCGATAAGTGATTTTTTTTAAAAATAAACTGAACTATTAATTCCGGGGCGAGTCTGAGTATATGAAAGACGCGCATTTGTTATCATCATCCCTGTCTTCAGAGATGAATTATTTGGCCACAGTAATGTGGCCTTTTCTTTTGGTTCATGCCTGGCGGGCAAGCAGTGCCTCGAATGTTTCGCTATCGCTCTCTTCCAGCACCTTCTGGCGCGTTACAGACGCATCACGCTCACGGTCAAAATCGGCCTGAGTGAGGATCTCCAGCGGCTCTTTCATTAACAAGTCACGGTAATGAGCAGCCAGCGCTTTACCAGTACCACCAATACCATTATCGATCATAGATCGTAAAATACGCGCTGAATAGGTTAATTCCGGGTTCTCAAAGCTGGCAACCAGCTGGTCGCAAACATTCAGGTAAGCCGGAGTATCTGTCATGGCATCCAGTGTTTGCGCCACGCGGCGCAAATCAGCAAACAGCGCCATACCCAACTCTTTCAGTGAGTGTTGTGTTGCATGGCAGCCCGTTTCAAGCATGGCAAACACATCCAGCATCAGGCCAGGCTTGCGCCCTTCGATAATAACCTTATTCCAGTTTTTACGGGTACAGGCCAGCTCATCCTTGTTCATTTCTGGCGCATCAGCAAGCACACACCAAATCATAAACAAATCAAGGAAACGTACCTGGCTTTCATCCACACCAATAGGTGAGAAGGGGTTAATATCGAGCGAACGCACCTCAATATACTCCACTCCGCCGCGCAGCAACGCATCTGAAGGCGATTCACCCGCCCGGGTAACACGCTTGGGCCGAATCGGCGCATACAGCTCATTTTCAATCTGCAAAATATTGGTGTTCAGTTGTAACCACTGACCATTCTTTTGCAGCCCCAATTGGCTGTATTCCAGTGAAGGTGTATGGATAGCCTGTTTCAGGTTCTCAACATAGCTTGAAAGGTGGTTATAAGTGATATTCAGCTGGCTCTGGGATTTATTGGTGTACCCCAGGTCACTGAGACGCAGTGACGTACCATATGGCAGGTAATACAGGCCATTTTCTGTCTGTTCAAAAGGCAACGCACTCGGTTTGCCTTGCAGGAACGAAGAACAAATCGCCGGTGATGCCCCAAACAAATAAGGAATAACCCAGCCAAAACGGTAGTAATTACGAATCAGGCGGAAATAGCCTTCAGATATTGCTTCTTTACCGCTCACTTCGTCGGTAATGCCAGCTCTCGCCTGCCAGAAAGACAGTGGCAGCGAAAAGTTGTAATGCACGCCAGAAATGGTTTGCATCAATGCCCCGTAACGGTTTTTCAACCCTTCACGGTAGAGTGTTTTAAAACGCCCCAGATTTGAACTGCCATATTGCGCCAGTTCAATATCCTGCCCATTTTCAATAAAACACGGCATACTCAGCGGCCACATCCGTTCGTCACCAATGTTGTTCGCTGTATGGCGATGTAAATCCCGCATAAAGCGCAGCATATGGCCGATATCACGGTCTACTGGAGTAATAAACTCCAGCAGGGCTTCGGCAAAGTCTGTGGTAATCCATTTATGTGTCAGCGCAGCACCAAGACGCTCCGGGTGCCCTGTTGTTGCAAGCGAGCCATCAGGTGCAACACGCAGTGTTTCACGTTCCAGCCCACGGCGAATACCTGCAACCGCTTGTGGATGTTGTTCAAGCCAGGCTAATGCCTGTGATACGTCAGGGATCAAATTGACCTCCCGCCTGTCAAAATTCTTCTGTTAAGCATAATTGTAATGGTTGACGAATAAAGGTCACTCCTGGCGAGTAATAAACCTGTTTGCCGGAAACGAAAGTTTTTGAGTATGCCGCTCCAGTCTTGTGAGCACTGACACCACACCCTGCCCTTTCGCACATCAACAACAATTACCCGCCCTGTTTTACCCTTGCCACCACGCCATCCCTTGTACTGTTACCAGCATGATAAATACATAACGCAGTGCCTTACCCAGGCACAACCAGAGGACTACTGGCCCCCAGGCCATACGCAGCCATCCGGCCATCAAACACAACAAATCCCCAATCAACGGTAACCAACTCAATAGTAGCGTAACGGGGCCAAACCGATTTAACCATTGTAAGGCTCTGTCATGCCGGTGGCTGGTTTCCCGTAACGGGAACAGGCGCCCTAGAATAACGTTTGTCAGACCGCCAAGGCTATTACCGATTGATGCGGTTATGACTAATAACCAGGGGGAACTGTTTCCGGCAACTAATAACCCCGCCAGCACAGCCTCCGAGCTTCCCGGTAACAACGTGGCACTCAGAAAGCTACTGGTGAATAAAGAGAGTACGGGTAGCCAGTCACTCACAGCGTGCGAACGTCCACAACCGCCATGCCTGCACGTTGTGCAGCCTCAATACCAAAGTCCGCATCTTCAAATACAACACACTTGTGTGCGGCCACTCCCATTAACTCCGCACAGCGCAAAAAAGTGTCGGGCGCGGGTTTATGGTGTTCGACATCATCAGCGGTTACTACAGCATCAAAGTACTGGCTCAGCCCCAGATGATTTAACAGCAACCCGGCCACGCGGCTTTCACTCCCGGTGCCTACCGCCATCGGTTTCTTGCCATACCAGGCTTTCACCACGTCAATTAAAGGCAGTGGTGTCACACTGTCCAGCAACATCGTTTTTACCAGTGCTGTTTTTTCATCTGCCAGAACATGAGGCGAGAGTGAGCCATTATTCCAGTTGATAATCGCCTGGGCGATTTGCCAGGTAGGCGCGCCATTCAGGGCAATAATGGCCTGCTCGTCCAGTTGCATATCATAGCGAGCCAGTACAGTGCGCCAGGCTTTACGATGCGTGGGTTCGGTATCCAGAATTGTGCCGTCCATATCAAATATCAGGCCATCATACTGTGCATACATCGGAACCTCCGGCAAGATGAAAAGAGAGGCTACTTTAGCGCACCTGGTAATATTTGTCGCTGCCAAAGGTGTATTGCCCGCATTTACCTGTCGAATTAACCCTTTTAATAAAAAGGGAATTCTGTTTCTACGGGCCATCAGAATAGCTCGGGTAAGCGATTAATCCAAACGGCTAAGGCGCAGGAGAAGGAGCGCTGAGATAAAACGGCAAACAGGAAATAATGAAATTAAAATAGTGGAGTAGAAACAAGGAAACTCAGAAGATGGGGATATAAAGAAAACAAGGAGATGGTGCATCCGGGAGGATTCGAACCTCCGACCGCTCGGTTCGTAGCCGAGTACTCTATCCAGCTGAGCTACGGATGCATCGGGTATGACATAAAACTGGCGCATAAAAGCAGAGATGGTGCATCCGGGAGGATTCGAACCTCCGACCGCTCGGTTCGTAGCCGAGTACTCTATCCAGCTGAGCTACGGATGCATCGGAATAACTACTTTACAGCCAACCTTTACCACTGCGACAGCAATAAAGGACATAACGCATTCTGAAAGGCTCTGGTTGCATTACCTTTCCTGCCATTGCATTAACAATGGTAACCTCACTGCCACTACATTTGGTGTAGTGCGTTTACTACCTGCTACTGGTGAGTAAACAAGAGATGGTGCATCCGGGAGGATTCGAACCTCCGACCGCTCGGTTCGTAGCCGAGTACTCTATCCAGCTGAGCTACGGATGCAAAATGGCGGTGAGAGAGGGATTCGAACCCTCGATGCAGCTTTTGACCGCATACTCCCTTAGCAGGGGAGCGCCTTCAGCCTCTCGGCCATCTCACCACACGCCTCTTGCGAGGAACTCCGAAGAACTTGTTTCTGCTCATCGGCGTTGCGTGGCGCACATATTACTTTCTGAGACTTATAAGTCAAACAATTTTTCCGGAGTTCTAATCGTTTGCACATTTCACAAACAATTCGCCTGTTTTACCAGCGCGAAGCTGTTTTTTTACTCGCAAACAAAGCCAGTCACCCCACTTAAAGTGGCAGCAACGCTTATGGTATCAGCGAACAAAACAGACAGGGAAAACAACAAAAACGCGGATAAAACCGATTAAAAACCTGGAAGGGAGCGCCTCGCACAAATGCGAGACGCTTTAGATCAGTAGCTGGACTGTTGTGACTTTTCAGCCTGGATACGCTGGTAAATTTCTTCACGGTGTACAGAAACTTCTTTCGGGGCATTTACACCAATGCGCACCTGGTTACCTTTTACCCCAAGAACTGTCACGGTTACCTCATCACCAATCATGAGGGTTTCACCAACTCGACGAGTCAGAATCAGCATTCTTTGCTCCTTGAAAGATTAAAAGAGTCGGGTTGCTTGTACCCCGGCCTATCCATCATATAACGAGTACCGCCATGGATGACAAACACATATGTGTCAGTAGTCATTGCACAGCCTGCTGTTACTTAGTTTAGCCGATATACGACACTTCAACCCGACTTTATCATTTTTGCCAGCGCGTTAAAGTCTTAGCGCCATTTATTCACAAAATGGCGCCTGTTACGCTTATAATTTTACAGTTTGGCTGCTACCCAGCTTTCAACGCTGGCCAGCGCACCAGGCAGCGCCTGTGCATCCGTCCCACCGGCCTGAGCCATATCGGGACGGCCACCACCTTTACCACCAACTTGCTGTGCAACCATGCCGATCAACTCACCCGCTTTAATACGGTCGGTAAGATCTTTAGATACCCCGGCAATCAACGAAACTTTCCCTTCTGCGGCAGTCCCAAGGACAATCACAGTGGAGCCCAGTTGATTTTTTAGGTCATCTACCATCGTGCGCAACATTTTCGGTTCAACATCGCTCAACTCGCTCACCAACAGCTTAATGCCTTTCACATCGACAGCTTTGCTGGACAGGCTGGCGCTTTCTTGTACCGCCTGCTGAGCTTTCAGTTGTTGCAATTCTTTCTCAAGCTGACGTGTCCGGTCAATCACAGCGCGTACTTTATCAGCTAAATTGTGACTGTCGCCTTTAAGTAATTGTGCAATATCCGTCAACTCGTCGCTTTGGTTATGCATCACGGCCACCGCACCTTCACCCGTTACGGCTTCAATACGGCGAACACCAGCTGCAGTACCTGATTCAGCAACAATATGGAACAGGCCAATATCGCCGGTTCTGCTGGCGTGAGTACCACCACACAGTTCAGTAGAGAAATCCCCCATGCTCAGCACACGCACGCGCTCATCGTATTTTTCACCGAACAGCGCCATGGCCCCTTTCTCTTTTGCTGCATCAAGGTCCATCACATGGGTTTCAATCGGCAAGTTACGGCGAATCTGTGCGTTAACGATATCTTCTACGGCACGGATTTCTTCCGCCTTCATCGCCTCAAAATGCGAGAAGTCAAAACGCAGTGCTTTATCATTAACCAGTGAGCCTTTCTGCGCAACATGTGTACCAAGCACCTGACGCAGCGCCGCATGCAATAAGTGAGTTGCAGAGTGGTTAAGGCGAATGCGTGACCGACGTGCTTCATCAACCTGCGCATTCACACTGTCGCCCACTTTAAGCATACCTGCTGCCACAGTACCCTGATGACCTATTGCCTGGCCATATTTTTGCGTGTCAGACACAGTAAAAGTGGCATTAGCAGATTTCAGTTCACCGGTATCACCAACCTGGCCGCCAGACTCACCATAGAACGGAGTTTTATCCAGCACAACAACAGCTTCCTGCCCGGCAGTAACCTGTTCTGTTTGCTTACCATCTACAAACAGCGCCGTCACTTTGCCGGTCACGGCCAGTTCTTCATAGCCTTTAAATTCAGATGCATCATCAACACGAATCATCGCATTGTAATCCGCACCGAAACCACTGGATTCACGGGCACGGCGGCGTTGTGATTCCATCGCAGCTTCAAAACCAGCTTCATCAACTTTGATATTGCGTTCACGGCACACATCAGCAGTCAAGTCCACAGGGAAGCCATAGGTATCATACAGGCGGAAAGCTGTTTCACCATCAAGGGTATCCCCTTTCAGTTGCGCCAGCTCTTCATCCAGCAGCGCCAGGCCGCGTTCCAGTGTACGGGCAAATTGCTCTTCTTCTGTTTTCAGAACTTGTTCAACCAAAGCCTGCTGGCGTTGCAAATCTTCGCCAGCCGCACCCATAACCTGAATCAACGGTGCAACCAGTTTGTAGAAGAAGGTGTCTTTCGCCCCCAGCATATTACCGTGACGAATTGCGCGACGAATAATACGGCGCAAAACATAACCACGGTTTTCATTGGAAGGTGTTACACCATCTGCAATCAGGAACGCACAGGAACGAATGTGGTCGGCAATTACCCGCAGTGATTTGCTGCCCAAATCCGTCGCGCCAGTTACATCAGCAACTGATTTGATAAGATTGCGGAACAAATCAATATCGTAGTTTGAATTCACATGTTGCAGAACAGCGGCAATACGCTCCAGCCCCATACCGGTATCTACCGAAGGCTTCGGTAACGGAACCATTGACCCGTCCGCCTGACGGTTAAACTGCATGAAGACGATGTTCCAGATTTCAATATAACGGTCGCCGTCTTCTTCCGGGCTCCCCGGAGGCCCACCCCAAATATGGTCGCCATGATCATAGAAAATTTCAGAACATGGGCCGCAAGGGCCGGTGTCACCCATTTGCCAGAAGTTATCTGACGCGTAAGGCGCGCCTTTATTATCGCCAATGCGAATAATACGTTCACGCGGAACGCCAACTTCTTTTTCCCAGATAGCATACGCCTCGTCATCGCTTTCATAGACGGTTACCCAGAGGCGGTCTTTGGGCAGGTTGAACCACTGCTCACCCGTCAGCAGTTCCCAGGCAAACTGGATGGCATCATGCTTGAAGTAATCACCAAAGCTGAAGTTACCCAGCATTTCAAAGAAAGTGTGATGGCGTGCGGTGTAACCTACGTTTTCGAGGTCATTATGTTTACCACCGGCCCGCACACAACGCTGCGCGGTTGTCGCACGCGAGTAATTACGTTTATCAAGACCAAGGAAAACATCCTTGAACTGGTTCATCCCGGCGTTGGTAAACAGCAATGTCGGGTCGTTATTTGGAATCAGGGAGCTACTTGCAACAACCTGATGTCCCTTGCTATGGAAAAAGTCGAGAAACGCCTGACGGATCTCAGCGGTGCTCTTGCTCATAATTATCCTGAAATCAAGCTAACGGAGTCTTGTAAAACCACCATGATAAACGCTATTACGCTTTCATGTGCGCTTTTACCGGGAAAAAAGTGGGAATAAGATATGTTTTCTTAGCGGGGAAGTAAAATCCCTATGCGTTTGGTCGGTAAAAATTCTGTCACAGCTCATCATATTCTGAGTAAATCTGCTGTATCTCTTCCATGTAGAAACCACGATATTGCAGAAAACGCTGCACTTTGATTTTCTCCGGGAAGCCCGCAGGCAGTGGTGTACCGAATTTACGCCGGGCTACATCCCGGGCCAGTGCCACCCAGTCACCGTCAAAAGCCATAAAGGCGCTGTCAATTTCTTCGCGCCCCACGCCTTTTTGCTGCATTTCCTGGCGGATACGTTGCGCGCCATACCCTTTACGGTAGCGGCTTTCAATGAAACGCACAGCAAAACGGCTGTCATCAAGCCAGTTATGTTCGCGGCAAGCGTGAATAACCTGTTCAATTTCTTCTGGCCGCACAGCCTCTTGCTCCAGGTCTTTACTGAACCGGGAAGGCGTGGCGAGTTTGCGGCGTAACTCCAGTTCACTGTGGTCACGCATAGCCAGCATGCGCACTGCACGTTCCTGCAAACCACGTACCCGCTCTTCAGGTGTTTTTGGCGTGTTTTTTCTCTGGGTGGTACGCGGCACAGGTGTATTCTGTTGCCCGTGAATTACCCGGTCTGGTAATGATTCACCTTCACCCGGCTTCCCTGATGTGTTTTGCCACGCCTTTGGTTCATAAGGCTCGCAAGGTTCAACGGAATGCGAGGACGGTTTGGATGAGGGGGAACGGGGCATAAAGTGCACTCCAGAAAGAGTTCAGGGCCGCCGAAGCAGCCCTGATTATATTCAGTACATTTATTCTGTACGTCATTCATTCTGTACATTCATTCAAGGCATTCATTCCAAACAAGAATCCGAAAAAATCATTCAAAATAAGGGCTAAGAATAATCATTCAAAACTGCCTGTAACCGGAACGACATACCTTCAGCACAGTGCGCCTGGATTAAAACTCTTCCTGCGCGTTGTCTGCATGGTCTTCTGTTTCATCAGCAGAGAAATCAGGCGTGCTATCCTGGTTATTGAGCAGCATTTCACGCAGCTTGCTTTCAATCACTTTGGCAACGGCTTCATTCTCTTTCAGGTAGCTGGTGGCGTTTGCTTTACCCTGGCCAATTTTGTCACCATTGTAGCTGTACCATGCACCGGCTTTTTCAATAAGCTTATGCTTCACGCCCAGGTCAACCAGCTCGCCGTAGAAGTTAATACCTTCACCGTAGAGAATCTGGAACTCAGCCTGTTTAAACGGTGCGGCAACTTTATTTTTCACAACCTTAACGCGGGTTTCACTCCCCACCACGTTATCGCCTTCTTTCACCGCGCCAATACGGCGGATGTCCAGGCGAACAGAGGCATAGAACTTCAGTGCGTTACCACCCGTAGTGGTTTCCGGGTTACCAAACATCACACCAATCTTCATACGGATCTGGTTGATGAAAATAAGCAGCGTATTGGACTGTTTCAGGTTACCGGCAAGCTTACGCATTGCCTGGCTCATCATACGTGCAGCCAGCCCCATGTGCGAATCACCGATTTCGCCTTCAATTTCAGCTTTTGGTGTCAGTGCTGCAACGGAGTCAACAACAAGAACATCGACAGCGCCAGAACGCGCCAGTGCATCACAAATTTCCAGAGCCTGTTCGCCAGTATCCGGCTGTGAACACAGCAGGTTATCAATATCAACACCCAGTTTACGGGCATAAACAGGATCAAGGGCATGTTCCGCATCAATGAACGCACAGGTTTTACCTTCACGCTGCGCGGCAGCAATAACCTGCAGTGTCAGTGTTGTTTTACCTGAGGATTCCGGCCCATAGATCTCTACGATACGGCCCATCGGCAAGCCACCTGCACCCAGAGCGATATCCAGGGAGAGTGAACCGGTGGAGATCGTTTCCACATCCATAGTGCGGTCTTCACCCAGGCGCATGATGGAGCCTTTACCGAATTGTTTTTCAATTTGGCCCAGTGCTGCCGCCAACGCTTTTTGCTTGTTTTCGTCGATAGCCATTTTTACTCCTGTCATGCAGCCCAGAGTGATTGCTCTACCTGCTGCGTTTCACGAATGCTGTTTTGTTGAACTGATTATACTGTACAATCATACAGTATCAAGCAATTTGTAGAAAATCTTCAGCCAGGGTTTTAAGGGCAAAGGCTGTCGCCTGGCGGCGCACTGCTTCCCTGTCGCCACTAAAACACTGGTGGCAAGCGGTTACTTTCCCGTTTTGGCTTGCAAAACCAAACCAGACTGTACCCACCGGTTTTTCCGCACTTCCACCACCCGGGCCTGCAATACCACTGACCGCAACTGCGAAAGAAGCTTCGGCCGCCTGCATGGCTCCCTGAGCCATTTCGCGGACAACCTGCTCACTGACCGCGCCATAACTGAGTAATGTTTCCGGGTGAACCCCAATCATGGCCTGTTTGGCATCATTACTGTAAGTCACGAAACCACGCTCAAACCAGGCGGAACTCCCGGCGATATCAGTAATAACTTTCGCAATCCAGCCCCCGGTGCAGGACTCGGCAGTCGTCAGTGTTGCTCTCTGTTGCAGCAATGCTTCACCAACCTGCTCACTGAGCTGCATTAAAGCCTGGTCGCTCATTATATTACCCATTGTACCTCCACTTTTTTTGCTCTGGCTACGCGCCCCAGCCCGTAATGCCCGGAAGTAGTCAACTCTGCGGGCCACGCCGAAAAACTCGCCCGCAGACGGGCACCCACGCAGAAAACGCCGCCCTCAGGGCAAACGCTTATTGCCCCCGAGCCTGGGCAACTGCCAGCCCCAGTTGCCACACAGCCATCGCATAATGGGTACTGTGGTTGTAGCGGGTTATGGCGTAGAAGTTTGGTAACCCATACCAGTATTGATATGAGGTGCCCATATCCAGCCGTAACAGGCTGACTTGCTGATGTGCGCCAAGGGGTTGCTGTGGCGTTAACCCTGCCATCGTCAGCATCGACGGACTGTATTTTGTGTTGTACCCGGTATCCAGACCAGGAGCCTGGCCGTTTGCCATAATAGCAACCTGGTCGCCGGGCACCCACCCATTAGCTCTAAAGTAATTAGCCACACTACCAATCGCATCAACCGGATCCCATAAATTAATATGACCATCACCGTTGAAATCAACCGCATATTGTTTAAAAGAGGAAGGCATAAACTGCCCATAGCCCATCGCCCCGGCGAAAGATCCGCGTAAATCCAGTGGGTCATCGCCTTCAGAGCGTGCCATCAGCAAGAAGGTTTCCAGTTCTCCCTGGAAATAAGTGGCGCGGCGTGGGTAATCAAAGGAGAGAGTCGCCAGCGCATCAAGTATGCGGGTTTTCCCCATCACTCTACCCCAGCGCGTTTCTACGCCAATAATGCCGACGATAATTTCCGGTGGAACGCCATACACCTGCCATGCACGGTTGAGTGCATCCTGGTACTGATTCCAGAAAACCACACCATTCTGTATGTTGTCGGGTGTAATAAATTTCTGGCGGTAACGCAACCATGCACCATTTGGCCCGGTAGGAGCCATTGCCGTTGGTGCCTGCCTGTCCATCAGGCGCAAAACATAATCAAGACGCTTTGCCTGAGATAAGATCTCGTGGAGTTGCTGGCGGTCAAAACCATGTTTACTGACCATCATATCAATAAACTGTTCAGCCACCGGGTTAGTGGCGAAATCACCACTCAGCACCATCTGGTTATGTTGTGGATCCAACAAAAAACCACCTGACGGCGAGCCCACAGTGGGTGCCGCTACTGGTGTTTGTGTTTGGGGTTTGCTGCTGCACGCTGTGAGTAATAACGCAGCAGGAAGCATAAGAGCATAACGACGCTTCAGCATGAAGTAGTCCATAAATAGCAGCCGAAATTAAAGAGCCTTAATGGTAAATCAACTTCCGGTTGCCAGGTAGCGTAACAAGCGTGAAAGCACAGGTTTTTACGATTCGTCCTGTTTTCATCCTCATCCCTTCACACACAAACAGAGCACCTGTGATGCAGAATAAAGCCTGTCAAAGTTATCAACAGGACAAACAATGCACACCAAAAAGTTTCGGCAGGTATGAGGTACAGCCGAAATTTGTAACGATAGTGGATTTGTCACCGACGTTACATAAAAGAGAAATCTTTCATCCTCTCAATATGGTGTTTTTAATGTAACCACAAGCGTGACAAAAATCTCACTTAAGCACCTCAGCAGACATGAACAAAGGCATTGATTGACTTAAGTCAAATTATTCTAAATAAAACAAAATTAGTTTATAAATTTCAATGGATTATAAAAGGATTTTCCGTGGCACTACATGGTAAGTTTGTAATCAATGATGCTGATTTCTCCCCCTTAACGATTTATGGCGTCGGCACTTTTATGGCTTTTTCTGGTAAGGGAGCGTATCGCAATCGTGGGGCTTGTGCGCATATTCCGACAGAAGGCCCCATTCCACCGGGTAAGTGCTGGATTGTGTAAAGAGGGCAAGGAGGCGGATTATCTAAAATGTGGGGAGGCGTGAAAGATTTATATAACAAGATTTCGAGCGGTTCCGAATTCATGCGCTCTGAATGGTTTGCACTCTATCGCGATGGTATCAGTATTAGCGATTATACATGGGTTAATAGTATTCAACGCGGCCTTTTCCGTCTTCACCCGGGAACGATTTCTGAAGGGTGCATTACTCTTCCCCATAATTCCGATTACTCCCGGTTACGAAATGCATTATTAAACACCCCCATGATTTCTGTTCCCTGCATGAAGAATTTAAAAGCTTATGGAAGCATTGAGGTTATCATAAATGGTTCTAAAAATTGCTAAAGTACTGGGTGTCGTAATCAGTAAGATAGTTTTATTTCTCGCAATTTTTACCATTGCAGCAAGGCTGATAGATGCATCAACTTTTATCAGTTATGACAAATCAGCACATTTTGGTGAATGGCTACACGGCTATCGGGCTCCGGAAAATTATGATGATCTGTGGTTTGTTGTGAATGCAGGTTTATCAATGATAAGTGCTGTTGTCTCCTATAACATAGTGATGTGGGTAATCAGAAAAGTGCGCCAATAATGGCGCACCAGCAATTAACGCATATTCCATGCATCTGTATGTTTTACGTTACCATCTACATAGTGCCTGGTGATTTTTTCATATTGCATACCTACTGATTCCATATGGTTTATTTGAGAATTAGCAACATATTTAATATTAGGCATTCCCGGATTAACGCCAGTGATTTTCACACCTTCAATCAGCATAATGAAATAACACTCTTCATGTCCGGCATCGTTTATTTTATACCGACGTAATTCACCACTTTTAAGTGTTTGCCCTTGAGAAACAGCCTTATACAGATATGGGCTGGATGCATCAAACTCTTTCTCAATCATGAACGGTGAATGGTTACGAGTACCAGTAATTTTACCGTTTACCGGGCCCACAGGGAGATTAAGCCCATGGCTAAAACCAACAACTTCAATGCTACCTTCCCGCCCCTGGACATCAACAGAGCCCTTGATGTGTGAACCGCCATCGTCATACAGCCACAAATAACCAGGAATTGGCATATAAATTTCCTTATTTATCAATGAAAATGGAAATTCATACTAATATAAAGCACTTTCTGGCACCTGACATAAATCTACCAAGAATAAAAACGCGCCAGGAAACGGGAAATGGGTTTTACTGAGCAAAAACGCTTACCAACTGCCTGCCTCCACACACAATTCCCCGCCCTTCCTCCACATACCGCATCTCCCCACTCAGTCGGTGATAAAAACGGCTCGATCACGATCGATAACCTTTCACATCGAAATATTTATCTTTCACAATGAGATCAAGTTAACACATTTTAATGTTTCATTTTGATTATGATAAGCCATCACTTCATAACAAGTGACCCTCACTACCCGACAGGAGAATAAGAATGATTGATGTCATAACACACAGTGCCGAATGGTTTATCGGGCTGTTTCAGAAGGGAGGCACCGTCTTCACCGGCATGGTGACCGGCATACTGCCGCTGTTGATCAGTTTGCTGGTTGTCATGAATGCGCTGATCAATTTCATAGGGCAGGACAGAATTGAACGCCTTGCCCAACGCTGTGCAGGTAACCCGGTATCACGTTACCTGTTGCTGCCGATTATTGGCACATTTGTGTTCTGTAACCCAATGACACTTAGCCTGGGGCGTTTTATGCCGGAAAAATACAAGCCCAGCTATTACGCCGCCGCATCCTACAGTTGCCACTCAATGAACGGGTTATTTCCACATATCAACCCCGGTGAGTTGTTCGTCTACCTGGGGATAGCCAATGGCCTGACCACCCTCGGCCTGCCGTTGGCACCTCTCGCCGTCAGCTATTTATTTGTCGGCATGGTCACTAACTTCTTCCGTGGCTGGATAACCGATCTCACCACCTCCATTTTTGAGAAAAAAATGGGGATCCAGTTAGCCCGTCAGGTTCAACTTTAAAGGACATCCATTATGCGTACCGTTCAAATTATTAAAGGCACTGGCGGCTGGGGTGGCCCACTCACACTGGTAGCAGAGCCAGGCAAGAAGATTGTCTATATCACAGCAGGCACCCGCCCGGCGATTGTGGATAAGCTCAGCGAACTGACCGGATGGGAAGCGGTGGATGGCTTTAAAGAAGGTGAGCCCCCCGCAGAAGAGATTGGTGTCGCGGTTATTGACTGTGGAGGCACCTTGCGTTGCGGTATCTACCCTAAACGCCGTATCCCCACCATCAACATTCACTCAACCGGGAAATCTGGCCCTCTTGCCCAATTTATTGTGGAAGATATTTATGTTTCCGGCGTGAAAGAGCACAACATTTCACTGCTGGGTGAAGACGAAACACAGGCCTCACAGCCTGCGCCGGTTACCAATCCCACACTACAGGCAGAAGCAAAACAGCACACAGCACGGGACTATGACACCAGCAAAAAAATCACTGAACAAAGTGATGGTCTGCTGGCAAAAATTGGTATGGGAATGGGTTCTGTGGTGGCGGTTTTCTTCCAGGCCGGGCGCGATACCATTGATACGGTTCTGAAAACCATTTTGCCTTTTATGGCCTTTGTTTCAGCACTGATAGGCATCATCATGGCTTCCGGCCTGGGCGACTGGATTGCTCATGGTCTGTCTCCCCTGGCAAGCAACCCTGTTGGGCTGGTTATACTGGCGTTGATTTGTTCCTTCCCGTTTCTGTCACCATTTCTCGGCCCAGGCGCAGTCATCGCTCAGGTTATCGGCGTGCTGATTGGCGTGCAAATTGGCCTTGGCAATATTCCTCCTCATCTTGCGCTCCCTGCGTTGTTTGCTATCAACGCACAAGCCGCCTGTGATTTTATCCCGGTAGGGCTGTCACTGGCAGAAGCGCGCCAGGATACCGTTCGGGTTGGGGTGCCTTCCGTGCTGGTTGGCCGCTTTTTGACTGGCGCGCCAACAGTGCTTATTGCATGGCTGGTGTCCGGGTTTATTTATCAGTGAGGTACCGAATGCACACTATTTATCAGACCACCATTACACATATTGGCGAACACGCATGTGACGCGCTGCTCGACAACATGCTGATTACTTTCCGTGAAGGAGCGCCGGCAGACATTGAAGCGTTCTGTTTTATCCACAGCCATGGCGCACTGAATGCCGACCTGGCACCCGGCTGCACACTGGAACTGGCCGGGCACCGTTACCCCGTTACCGCTGTGGGCTCAGTTGCCGGGCAAAACTTGCGTGAACTGGGGCATATCACCTTGCGCTTCGATGGCAGTGAACAGGCGGAATATCCCGGGTGCGTTCATGTCGCCGGGCAAACGCCATGTGACATTCCCACGGGCAGCACTATCAAATTTATTGCTTAACAGGTTACTTAAGGAGTTACACATGAATCAGGTTGCCGTTGTCATTGGTGGGGGACAAACTCTTGGTGCGTTCCTTTGCCATGGGCTCGCACAAGAAGGGTACTGCGTAGCGGTTGTTGATATTCAAAGCGATAAAGCCTCGCGTGTTGCACAAACCATTAACGATGAATTTGGTGAAGGCACTGCCTGCGGGTTTGGTGCCGATGCCACCAGCGAGCAAAGCGTCATGGCGGTAGCCCGTGGTGTGGATGAGTTTTTTGGCCGGGTTGATTTACTGGTGTATAGCGCCGGTATTGCCAAAGCGGCGTTTATTTCTGACTTTGCACTGGGTGATTTTGACCGTTCATTACAAGTAAACCTGGTTGGCTACTTTCTGTGTGCGCGTGAATTTTCACGCCTGATGATTCGCGACAATATCCAGGGGCGTATTATTCAGATTAACTCGAAGTCCGGGAAAGTGGGGAGCAAACATAACTCGGGGTACAGTGCGGCAAAATTTGGTGGTGTGGGGCTGACACAATCGCTGGCGCTGGATCTGGCTGAATACGGAATTACTGTTCACTCACTGATGCTTGGCAACCTGTTGAAATCCCCGATGTTCCAGTCACTGCTACCGCAATACGCGCAGAAACTGGGGATCGAGCCCGAGCAGGTGGAACAGTATTATATTGATAAAGTCCCGCTAAAACGCGGTTGTGATTACCAGGATGTCCTGAACTTATTGCTGTTTTACGCCAGTGACAAAGCCTCTTATTGTACCGGGCAGTCAATCAATATAACTGGTGGGCAGGTCATGTTTTAACACTGACTGATACCTTACCCTGCTGTGCGGGCCACTTCTCTTTTAGGCAAGTGGCCCCAGCCAGCGTTCAGCACCATGCGGCTACTAAGGCGTAGTAACTAAACGCTTGCGGGTAACAGAGTAAGCACAATGAAAGGAGACATCTATGGTTAGCGCGCTGATTACTCTCGCCGCCATTGCCTGGTTCAGCCAGATGGTTCTGGGGGCATGGCAAATATACCGTTTCAACCGTGCATTTGATGCACTTTGCCTGAAAGGCCGGGTAGGTGTTGGCCGTTCTGGCGGCCGTTTTCGCCCCAGAGTAGTGGTGGCCATTGCCCTCGATGAGCAAGAACGTGTCATTGATTCATTTCTGATGAAAGGGCTGACTATTTTTGCAAAACCCAGAGCACTTCCCAATATTCAGGGGCTCTCAAAGCAACAATTACAATCTGATGTGATCTTTCCCAATGATCAGAACTGTCAGAATGCTCTATTATTAGCGCTTAAACTGAAACAAAGATAATTTCGTTTTGAACGCTTATGGCTTGCGAAGTTATCATTTTGCAAATTTTGTAAGGTTAGCTAATGAAACCACGTCAACGCCAGGCCGCCATTCTTGAGCATCTGCAGAAACAAGGTAAATCTTCGGTTGAAGAACTGGCTCAGTTCTTTGCCACCACAGGAACCACCATTCGCAAAGATTTGGTGTCACTGGAAAACGCCGGTACCGTCATTCGCACCTACGGTGGCGTGATGCTGAACAAAGACGAAGCCGATCCCCCCATTGATCACAAAACCCTGATTAATACCCGACAAAAAAAAGAAATTGCGCACACCGCCGTCGGTTTTATTCAGGATGGCGACTCCATTATTCTGGATGCCGGGAGTACCGTGCTGCAAATGGTGCCGCTGCTGGAGCACTTTAACAACATCACGGTAATGACCAACAGCCTGCATATCGTCAATGCACTTTCTGAACTGGATAACGAACAAACCATCCTGATGCCGGGTGGCACATTTCGCAAAAAATCCGCCTCTTTTCATGGGCAGCTGGCCGAAAATGCCTTTGAGCACTTCAGCTTCGATAAATTATTCATGGGTACCGATGGTATTGACCTGAATGCGGGTGTAACCACGTTTAATGAGGTATTTACTGTCAGTAAAGCAATGTGTAACGCCGCAAGGCAAGTTATTCTGATGGCAGACTCAACCAAATTTGGGCGCAAAAGCCCGAACGTTGTGTGTGGATTAGACCAGGTAGATATATTGATAACGGACAATGGCATCAGCCCGGAATTCCACAAAGCACTGGAAGACTCCGGGATAAAAGTCATTATCACAGGAGAAAATAATGAGTGATTCTCTGCTCGCCGCCGCCAAAAACACCCTGCTTCTGGAGTTACATGAAGCCAGTAAATTACCAGAGCGTCTTGATGAAGGCTTTCTGAAAGCAGCTAAAGCAGTGCTGCACTGCAATGGCAAAGTGATTGTGTCCGGTATGGGAAAATCCGGCCATATTGGCAGAAAACTGGCCGCGACACTTGCCAGTACCGGGACACCGGCTTTCTTTGTTCACCCGGCAGAAGCGCTGCATGGTGATCTGGGCATGATTGAATCGCGCGATATCCTGTTATTTATCTCCTATTCCGGCACGGCAAAAGAGCTGGATTTTATCCTCCCCCGCCTGGCTGAAAAACAAGTATTGTTACTGGCAATAACCGGCAAGAACACCTCTCCTCTGGCACAGGCAGCACACGCAGTTATTGATATTTCGATTGAGCGTGAAGCCTGCCCAATGCATCTGGCGCCTACCTCCAGCACCGTAAATACCCTGATGATGGGCGATGCGTTGGCAATGGCAGTCATGCAGGCGCGCGGGTTTAACGAAGAAGATTTTGCCCGCTCTCACCCTGCAGGGGCGCTCGGCGCACGCTTACTCAACCGGGTACACCATTTGATGCGCCAGGGCGAAAATGTGCCACAGGTTACCGACAGCGCAACAGTGATGGACGCAATGCTGGAATTAAGCCGTACTGGCCTGGGAATGGTACCCGTCGTTAATACACGCACTGAAGTCAGTGGTGTCTTTACCGATGGTGATTTAAGGCGTTGGCTGGTAGGTGGCGGTAAACTGGAAGACAGTGTCACTCAGGCAATGACTCGTGGTGGGTTTACACTGAATGCTGACAGCCGTGCTGTAGAAGCAAAAGAACAACTTATGAACCGGCGCATCAGCGCCGCGCCTGTCACTGACAGTAATCACAAACTGGCAGGGGCTATTAACCTGCAAGATTTCTGGCAGGCTGGCATTTTATAACGCCACTGCCGCTCTGGCAGAAAGAACGTTTTCAGAAACAAAACAACCGGAAAAAGCCGCACTCACGCGGCTTCGTCCGGCTGTTCCCTCAGCGACCATTAATTATTTGGTCAGTTCTGCGGTCATATGAACCTGGTTACCATCACGGGCTTCAGTGATGTGGTAAGACGCACCATCCTGTTTAGCCTCTGCAGCAATTTTCGCTTCCGCACCATCCAGAGTACTGGCGGTGGCGCTCACAGTTTGTGCAAAGCTTGCAGTAGAAACCAGGGTTAACGCAGCAACAGCAAAAAGCGTTTTCATCATTTTCATGGTCTTGTTCCTAATTCAATTCATCTATCAATACTGGTAAAAGGCCTGTGCCTTCGATGGGTGAAATAATAACTCTAGAAATTATTAGCATGGTAGCAAAAAGTGCGATCCAGATCACTTTCTTATATTCAGAAAATAAAAACGCAGCACGCATCCGTTACCGATTGGTAATACTTTCATACTGTTATAGGCTGGCTTATCGGCGCGGGCAGATACGGTAAAAAGGTGACTCATGGCTTCCTCCATACAAAGCAAGGTTTTGAACCCATTCTCCATTGGATTTCTTCTTTTCCCGGGGGTGACGCAACTGGACTTAACCGGCCCGTGGGAAGTGTTTTCCCGTGCGCCGGGTGCTCAGGTGCACCTTATCTGGAAGACACGAGACATTGTTCAGTCTGACAAAGGCATGGGGATTCAACCCACGGCGACCTTTACCGACTGCCCACAACTTGACTTAATTTGTGTACCCGGTGGCCCCGGCCAAATCCCGCTGATGGATGACACTGAAACCCTGCAGTTTCTGCGTGAACGGGCGCAACAGGCGCGTTTTATCACGGCAGTATGTACTGGCGCATTAGTGCTGGGAGCTGCCGGGCTGCTGCATGGCTACCAGGCAACAACGCACTGGGCCTCACTGGACCAACTTGCCCTGCTTGGCGCCATTCCGCTGGCACAACGAGTGGTGCATGATGGCAACAGAATTACCGGGGCGGGTGTTACATCGGGTATTGATTTTGCGCTGAGCGTAATAAGTGATATTTGGGGAGCAGATATCGCTCAGGGGATTCAGCTACAACTGGAGTATGCCCCACAACCACCGTTTAACAGTGGCACACCAGGCCAGGCACCACGCGATGTGCTGGCACAGGTGCAACTCACTAACCAGGCATTCGCCAGCCAGCGCCTTGCTGTTACCCGGCACACGGCAAGCTACCAGGTAAAACAATCTGATTATGGTGATGGCTGGCATATTGCCGTGCTGGAAAATGGCGAATATATGCCCCTGCGCCAGCAAGTGTTATGGCCAGATAAGCCGCTGGCATTCAGTGCTGTACCTGGTGATGATACTGCTCTGCACTTTGGTGTGTATCACACAGGTGAACTCATCTGTTGCCTTTCCGCATTTTCCCTGGCTGAGGGGCACTGGCAGATACGCAAGTTTGCCACTTTGCCTCAATGGCAGCGTAAAGGGTTTGGCACAATCCTGCTAACCACAGTGCTAAAACAACTGGAACAACAAGGTGCGCAGCGTTTTGAGCTGGACGCCCGGCAAACTGCCTGTGCATTTTATGAGAAACTGGGGTTTGCCCCCTGTTCTGCGCCTTTCGAGAAATCAGGCTTGCCCTATATCCGTATGGCGAGACATCTGCTTACCTGAAGGTACATAAGGTTACATCAGGAAACAAAATCCATGCATATTAATTCATAGCGGGCGTGTCTAATGCTGTCCTGTTTATTTATTTTTATCGATGCGCTACTTGTCCATGTTCAAAGCAGTTTCATCGGGAGAGGTTATGTCCAAGTCCATAGCGTTACTGTTATCCGTGCTGTTGCTTAGCACCAGCGTGTTGCCATTTGCCTGCGCGCATGCTGATGATGAAACAGCGGCGCCCGCAGCACAAACCAGCGGGCAGGATCCTTACGCCATTACGTCGTTCACCGCTGATTTTAAGCATTTCAGTATTGGCGACATTGTGCCTGAACTTTATCGTTCAAAAACCTATGAAATTGACAAGTGGCAGCTCCGCCACCTGCCTGCGCCAGAGCCCGACAGCCACTGGACCTACATGGGTGGTGATTATGTACTCATTACCAATGCCGAAGGCAAAGTTCTGCGCGCAGAAGAAGGTAACATTTTTTACGAGCATTAATGGCCCGCGAAATTTAATTTTTTGCCTTCACTACCAGCACGGTGAGCCCTGAGCCACCGTGTTGTTTCCTGGCTTCCACCTCCGTTTGTTACAGGGCAACCTGTTGTCCCCCTTTGATAGTGCTCCCCACAGTTTGTGACCTTATTCGCATTTAAATGTTTCATAGTTGTTATACTCGCCAAAATTACGAATGAAAGTAAATATAATTCATTCGAAGATAAAACAGGAGCCAACGATGAAAGATACATTCACTGCACAAACTCTGCCTGAAGATGTCAAAGCCAGCATTGTGAACATGAAACGAGCCCTGCGGGCCCAAATTGGTGATGTGGCCGGTTTGTTTAAACACGTTGAAGCCAAAATTACTCATGAACTGGCTGCAGCCCGGGAAGATGAACAGCGCTATGGCACCGCCTGGCCAGTTGCTAGCCGCGAAGAAATTTTGTCGGGTAATATCAGTGATACTCTGCGGGCGCGCGTCAAACGGCGGGGTTGCCTGGTGGTTAAACAACATTTCCCGCGCGAGCAGGCTCTCGCCTGGGATCAGTCCATGCTGAACTACCTGGACACCAATAAATTCGATGACATTTACCGCGGCCCGGGTGATAACTTTTTTGGTTCTCTGGAAGCTTCGCGCCCGGAGATTTACCCGATTTACTGGTCTCGTGCCCAAATGGAGGCTCGCCAAAGTGACTCAATGGCAGGTGTTCAGTCATTTCTGAATCGTTTGTGGTCATTTGAATCGCAAGGAAAACAATGGTTTGATCCCGATGTCAGCATTATTTACCCTGACCGGATCCGCCGCCGTTTACCCGGCACCACATCAAAAGGATTAGGTGCCCACACTGACTCAGGCGCACTGGAGCGCTGGTTATTACCGGCTTACCAGCAAGTATTCCGCCATATCTTCAATAACCAGTTTGACCAGTATGACCCGTGGGATGCCGCCTGGCGGACAGACGTTGACGAATATGATGTCGATAACACGACTAAGTGCTCGGTTTTTCGCACTTTTCAGGGCTGGACTGCGCTGTCAGACATGCAACCTGGCCAGGGTTTACTGCATGTAGTGCCGGTCCCCGAAGCGATGGCGCTGGTACTCCTGCGCCCATTACTGGATGATGTTCCGGAAGATGAACTCTGTGGCGTTGCACCTGGCCGTGTGTTACCCATCAGTGAGCAATGGCATCCGCTTCTGGCAAACGGGTTATGCAGCATTCCGCAACTGGAAGCAGGTGACTCTGTCTGGTGGCACTGCGATGTTATTCACGCCGTAGCGCCGGTAGAAAACCAGCAAGGCTTCGGTAATGTCATGTATATTCCGGCAGCTCCTTTGTGTGATAAAAACCGCCGCTATGCCCGGCGCGTAGTCGAAGCGCTGGAACAAGGCGCTTCACCGGGCGATTTTCCCCGTGAAAACTACGAACAGCACTGGCAGGACAGGTTCCTGATTGCGGATTTAAACGATAATGGCCGCCGCAGCTTAGGGATAAGCCTGTACCACGTCTGACACCGCGCTGGCGCTCTGCCATTTACAGGGTGCCAGAACTGCTGCGCCTTTCTGCCAGGCCTGCCTTTTTGTTACACTGGCAAAATCAAGGGTAATCAGTGAACTGAAACATGAATGCACGCCATCAAAAAATAATCCAGTTAGTGAACGACAAAGGCAGCGTCAGCGTTAACGAATTATCGCACCTTACGGGTGTTTCTGAAGTCACCATCCGCCAGGATCTGACGGCACTGGAGCGCGAAAACTACTTAAAGCGTGTTCACGGTTCTGCCATTGCTATGGATCTGGAAGATGTCGGCGTACGCATGAATACCCGGTTTCCACTGAAGAAGACTCTCGCAGAATACGCGGCCTCGCAGGTGAAAGACGGTGAATCGGTGTTTATTGAAGGCGGCAGTACTAACGCACTGTTGGCACGCAGCCTTGCTGATAACCCGTCAATAACCCTGGTGACAGTCAGCCACTATATTGCTCAACTCCTGAAAAATGCCCGTTGTGAAGTGATTGTTCTGGGCGGGTTATACCAAAAAGGGAGTGAGTCTGTTGTTGGCCCGTTAACCCGCCTGTGTATCCAGCATGTGCATTTTCAAAAAGCGTTTATTGGCGTTGATGGCTGGCACAAAGATACCGGGTTTACCGGGCGCAACATGATGCGTAGTGACGTGGTTTGTGCGCTTCTGGATAAAGGCATTGAGGCCATCGCGTTAACCGACTCATCAAAATTCGGAATCATTCACCCTTACCCATTATCGACAGAAAACCATGGGTTTCGCCATGTAATAACCGACTCCCAACTGCCTGCGGACGCCCTGAAATGCATGCAAGAGCAGGGTATTCAGGTAGACCAGGTCACCGATGCAGCCGCTATTGCATAACAGCGCAAAGCCTTATGGCAACGGCTTTCCCTGCTAAAAATAAGGCAGATAAATATCGCTTCGTTGCCTCGCTATGGCACTGATTTAACTCCGGCTGGTTCATAAATAGTACTTCATAAGTAATACTTCATACATGTTACTTGTGAAGTACCACCTGTGAAGTGACACTTCACACCTCATAATGATTCATTCATACTGTGCGCGTTTACTGCCTACCCTTGCTGAAAGGGCAGGCCAGCAAAGAATACGTAATACATATGAAGTGATAAGTATTACTTCATACTTAACATTGGAGGTTGCAATGATAACAATTGTGGGTTGTAACAAGGGTGGTGCCGCCAAGACAACAACAGCGATTAACCTTGCTGTCGGCCTTGCGCAACAGGGCAACGATGTGTGCCTGGTGGATGCAGATGTGCAACGTTCCGCCGCCAGGTGGATTGGTGAACGGGAAGAAGCGCGGTTAAGCCCTGCCATCACTCTGGTGGAAAAACGGGATAATATCGCCGCCACATTGCGAAGCCTGAACGAGAAATACACCCACGTTATTGTTGATGTAACCGGTCGTAACAGCCGCGAACTGGTAACGGGTGGTACTGTGGCTGATATTATTATCGCCCCGCACCAAAGTTCACAACTGGATCTCGATACGCTTATTGAGCTGCAACAGCAGGTTATCTCATGGCGCGACCTTAACCCGGAACTAAAAGTGTTCGGTTACCAGACGATGGCGACCACCAACCCGCTGATTCGCGGCAATGAGCGCTATGAATTTCTGGAATACATTAAAGAATTCCCGGAAATCACTCCACTTAATGCCATAGCCTGCTTTCGCAAGGTTTACCGTGATGTCATGCCTCAGGGGAAATCCGTTATGGAAACCAGTAATGAGCAGGCGAAAAATGAAGTGCTTGCACTGATTAAGGAGGTGTTCTGATGGCACTGAAAAAACCCAGCCAGCAGGCATCCGCCACCCGGAAATATGCCAGTGACCAGGACATCGAACAACTGGCAGAGCGCCTGGCAGGCAAACCTTACGGTTCACCGGGTAACAGCGCACCAGTTACAGAAGCGGAAGACCCACTGAAACGCACCACTATTTCGCTGCCAGCATCGTTACTGGATAAAACCGAAGATACGGCACTGCGCAATAAACGCAGTGGCCGCGACCCAAAAAGTGTCAGTGCATTGATTCGTGATGCGCTGGCGGAATACTTTAAAAACCATCCATAATAAAACAAACCCCACCGCACCTGCCTGTTGTGCAGCCGCTGTGGGGTTGGGCACCAAAGTATGGTTATCAGAATGGACATGTATTAATTCATATCCACATCATTCATAAATACATCATTCATAAGTATGAAGTATTACGCCTGGCCTGAGTAGCTGTTATTTGTTGCCACGCGCACTCCTTGCCCCTGCACACTTTAATACTCTCCACCTCACATTTATTACTTCGCATGTATTACTTCATATTTATTACATAACACTTATGCTTTACGGAGTTCACGCCACACTACAGGCGAGTGTGGCGCCAGTTGCGGTGTCACAACACATGTTCAGTACGGGCGATAATGTCATCCTGGGTATCCGGCGACAGCGCAGTAAAGAATGCCGAATATCCGGCCACCCGCACCACCAGGTCACGGTACTGGTCCGGATGCTTTTTCGCTTCAACCAGTGTTTCCCGGGAAACAATGTTGTACTGAATATGCCAGCCTTTATAGGTTTCAAAGAAAGTGCGCAGTAAAAACATCAGTTTTTCGCGGTCTGCCGGGTTATCCAGGGTAGAAGGGTTGAGCTTCTGGTTAAGTAACACGCCCCCCAGAATTGAGCCTGTGGGCAATTTGCCGACTGAACTGATAACCGCGGTGGGGCCAAGGTGATCGGTGCCAGATGCAGGGCTTGCCCCCTCCGCCAGTGGCGCATGGGCTTTGCGCCCGTCCGGGGTTGCCATCGTCGCCGCGCCAAATGGCACATTGGCAGAAATAGAAGAAGTGCCGGCATAGTAATCCCCGCCAACAGGGCCACGCCCGTGACGTGGGTTGTGGTACTGCTTCAGCTCATCAATATAAGTTTGATAAGCGCGTACTAGCAGTGCATCCACAGACTCATCGTCATTACCATATTTCGGGGCACGGTTAACCAGTATCTGGCGTAGCTGTTCAAACTCCGCACCTGCAAAATCGTCTGCCAGTGCGCTGGCCAGTTGTTGCTGACTGATTGCCTGGTCATCAAACACCAGTTGTTTCACTGCGGCCAGGCTGTTACCCAGGTTAGCTATACCAACTTGCAAACCAGAAACCCAGTCATATTTTGCCCCACCCTGTTTGATGGTTTTCGCCCGTTCAATACAGTTGTCCACTAACGCTGAACACAGAATATCGTGGGCATTTTCTTCCAGAACCGTATCCACGACGTATTCAATTTCAATAGATTTACGCGTGTAATAGCGAATCTGGTTATCCCAGGCGGCCAGCACAGATTCAAAATCAGCAAAGTTACCAGCGGCAAGGGCTTCAGGCTGAGCCAGGAATACCTTGCCACTGGTGGCATCACGGCCACCATCCAGCGCCGCCAGCATGACACGGGCAAAGTTGATAAAGCTCATGCCGGTACACCGGTAACCCCATTTGCCCCCTACTGCCGTTTCAATACACCCAATGGCAGCATATTGATACGCATCTTCCGGCAACACACCCAGGCGAATAAACTCAGGAATAACAATTTCATCGTTATTAAATGCCGGCATACCGAAACCACAGCGAATCACCTGCACACAAGCATCGAGAAAGTCATCGCCCATGCCTGCATGGTAGCGCACACTCAGGTTTGGTTGGGTTGAACGCAGCCGCCCACAGGATTCAAGAATGGACCAGGATAACGGGTTAACCGCATCTACCGGTTTACCATTTACCAGGTTCTGACCACCAATAGTCACATTCTGGTACAGCGGGCTGCCTGCGGAGGCTTTAGAATGAGAACCTGAACGGATCTTGTTAACTTCCAGCAGTTTCAGCCAGCAACTTTGCAGTAATTCAATGGCCTGCTCGCGGCTCAGCGATTGTTCCAGTTCAACATCGCGCCGGTACCAGGGGTAGAGATACTGATCCATGCGCCCGAAGGAAACAGAGTGGCCATTGGATTCAATTTGCAGAATCAACTGGATGAAATAGCACAACTGCAGCGCCTGCCAGAAAGTTTTCGGCGGCTCATGGGCAACCACATCGCAATTATGGGCGATTGCCAGCAACTCTTCCCGCCGTTCAGCCCGTGGTTCGCATTCCGCCATATGCCGGGCCAGGTCCGCATAACGGGTAATGTGCTGGCTGACCGCTTCCAGAGTGATATCTACCGCTTTTAAGAACTGCTCGCCATGCAAATCTTCCAGCACCGTCAGATTAATCAGTTCACGCCGGGTATTAACTGTTTCACGCAGCCCGTCCAGCCCCTTTTCAAGTAACACAGGAAAATCCACCGCCAGGTGGGCATCCCCGGAAGTCATATTGCCTTCTGCTTTGATAATACCAGTATCAAGTATGGCTTTTTGCTCGGCGGTAAACATGCCGTAACACCTGTCCTGCACCGTTTGCCCACGCCACCACGGGCATAGCTCGTGCAAAATTCGCTTATTCTCTTCACTTACGGAGAACCCGGCTCCCGGGCGTTCTGCCAGTTGATCAATTTCTTTCTCAATCCATGAAACGGTGTATTCCGGGAATATGGGGGCGGCACGCAGTTCGCTTGCCTGGTTTCCCACTATCAATTCGTCGTGCTGGATCCAGATAGTGCGCTGTGCCAGGTGATGGGCCAGAGCCAGTGCCCGGCGCACAGCTACCGGTTTGTCCATATTCTGCTGGTACACCTCGGTGTAATGCTGCGCGCGCTCGGTGCAAACAGGGGGTTTGACGATATGCACCAGAGCCGCTTTATGTGCCTTAATTCGGTCGGTCAGGACATCAAGTTTCAACTGTGTCATACAATTATCCTCGTAAAGTGGCTGCCAGGCCTTTTTGGTATGCATATGACTGAGCAAAAGTAAGCAAGGCCGGGTTATCAAGGGGCTTTCCCGGCGCTTCATAAGGCAGGCCAAGCAGGGCGTATTTGTTCATGCCCAGGGTGTGGTAAGGCAAAAAATGTATTTGTTCAACGCCGGGTAACCCGGCTGCAAAATCCACAATGCTGCGTACAGCACCTTCACTGGCATTAAACCCAGGAATTAAAGGCACACGGATAACGACCTGTGCGCCCTGTTCCGCAAGGCGTTGCAAGTTAGCCATAACTCGCCGTGCTGAGCCCCGGGTCCAGGTTTTGAATAACTCAGTGTTGGTATGTTTCAGGTCGGCCAGAAAAAGGCGGGTAAAAGGCAGGCAGGGTTCAATATTGTGCCAGGGAACATGCAGGCAGGTTTCCACGGCAGTGTGAATACCCTCCTCATGGCTGGCCTGCAACAGTGCCAGGGCTAATTCCGGGTTCATAAAAGGTTCGCCGCCAGAAAGCGTTACCCCGCCACCACTGCGCTGGTAAAACGGCTTATCACGCAACACCACCTGCATGATGTCTTCCACCGTGCGGTTTTCCCCGCATACAGTCAGCGCCTGGCTCGGGCAACACTTCACCAACGCCTTAACCGCACTACCCGAAAGTTTGCTACGGGCGATATCCAGCCCGCCGCCCGGTTTACGGCTAATTGCCTGAGGCGCTGCATGGCAGCAACGCGCGCAACCGGTGAGGCATAAACGGGCATCGAACAGCACTTCCTGTTCTGCACTGCGGCTTTCCGGGTTCTGGCACCACCGGCAAGCTAAAGAGCAACCTTTCAGGAAGACAACAGTGCGGATCCCGGGTCCGTCATGGGTGGAATACCGCTGGATATTGAAAATCATCTCGCCTCCTGACTGTGTTTCGTATAAAAATAAAAACACTTTCGAAAGAAAGAAAACTTGATTTTCGACAACAAAAATACGGCTCGCTGGCCTATGATGATGAAAAGCCGCGAACCATCACAATTTCAGGAGTTGAATATGGAGCTCTACCTCGATACCGCTGATATCCACGCTGTAAAAAAACTGGCCCGCATCCTTCCTCTTGCGGGTGTGACGACTAACCCCAGTATTGTTGCCAGCAGTAAACAACGGCCAGAAAACCTGTTGCCCGCGTTATATGATGCGCTGGGGGGAACCGGGCAATTGTTCGCCCAGGTGATGGCTGATACCGCGCAGGGAATGGTGGATGACGCAAGAAAACTACGGGCAATTATCGCGGACCTGGTAGTGAAAGTGCCGGTAACACCAGAAGGGCTGGCAGCGATTAAGTGCCTGAGCAAGGAAGGTATTCCCACACTGGGTACTGCCGTTTATGGTGCAGCTCAGGGGTTACTGTCTGCGCTGGCAGGCGCACGCTATGTTGCACCATACATTAACCGGGTGGATGCCCAGGGCGGGAGTGGTATTGAATTAGTGAATGACCTGCAGTCACTGTTAGTTCAACACGCGCCCCAGGCACAAGTACTGGCCGCCAGCTTTAAAACCCCCCGCCAGGCGCTGGACTGCCTGCTGGCAGGTTGCGGTGCCATCACACTGCCCGTGGATGTGGCGACGCAATTTATTTCTGCTCCGGCGGTAACAGCGGCGGTTGAGAAATTTGAGCAAGACTGGCTGGGCGCGTTCGGGAGTAAACAGTTATAAAGCGCGAAAGATTACACCGTGCCTCTGGCCGATGCGGCATCCGCCAGCACCAGGGGCACCTTATTCCCCCATACTCTCTCAACCAGGCCGTGTTTCATCGCCACCTAAACTTCCCCCTATTGGCCGCTATATCGACCCAAAAGAAGTGGCTGCACTGGTCAATTTTTTGGTCTCGCCAGAAGCGGGGGCAATAACCGGCCAGGAACACATTATTTGTGGTGGCGCATCATTATCCTGATCACTGTGCGCGTATATCACTAAAGTCATATGCGCCATTTCAGCACGCGACGAAGCCAATAATCAGGCCGGAATGATTCTTTCAACTCTCCAATATCCACCCCACAAAACAACCAATCTAACACATTGATATAATTTGTATTTTTCAAGATAAATAAAATATTACACTATATTCAATTGCAGGTAATAATCGCCAGCATTAGTTAACCATCCGGGAGAATTAAGCAGAACATTAGCACTTGATTTGAAGAGAGATTATGGTAGGGTTGATATTAACAACATATTTACACAGGGCAAAACAAGATAACTAAAACATCTATTATCATTGTAGCACAACGCAAAAAACCGTTAAAAATTGATGGCGTTAATTTTGTTTTCACCATCATCCGCATGAGCAAAAATCAATAATACGCCTGCTGCATCTCAGCGCCGCCGCATTATTGATGTGTGCTCCAAAAAATTATAAATCCGCCCTGCTATGGCGGAGAATAATATGCACAACATCATAAGGAACCGTTCCATGAAAAAGACCTTTCCTGTTGCACTCACCTTAATTTCCGCCGTACTGATGGCAACCGGGTCCGCAACGGCTGCTGGATTACCCGGCAAAGGTGTAACTGTTTACCCCGTACAAAGCCCACTCCCGGAAGAATCCTTTCAGACTGAACTGGTAAACCGCGCACTTGAAAAATTAGGCTACGATGTTAAGCCAACCAAAGAGGTGGATTACAACGTTGCGTATACAGCCATATCTGAGGGTGATGCCACTTATATGGCAGTTAACTGGGAACCGTTACAGAACGACATGTATAACTCAGCAGGCGGCGACAAAAAGTTTTACCGCAAAGGGACGTATATCAGTGGTGCCGCACAAGGGTATTTAATTGATAAGAAAACAGCCGACAAATACCATATTACTGATCTCTCCCAGCTTAAAGATCCGAAAATAGCAAAACTGTTCGACTCCACTGGTAATGGCAAGGCCGATTTAACGGGTTGTAATCCTGGCTGGAATTGTGGAGCTGTCATTGCTACACAAATCAAAGCATATGGGTTAAGCAATACTGTCGAGCAGAATCAGGGGAACTACTCCGCAATTATTGCAGAAACGCTGGCTCGTTATAAAGCAGGCAAGCCGGTATTATATTATGCCTGGACGCCTTACTGGGTAAGTTTTGTATTAAAACCAGGTAAAGATGTGGTATGGCTCACCGTGCCATTCTCCGCCAACCCTGGCGGGTTAAAAGGGCTGGATACCACCCTGCCAAATGGCAAGAATTATGGTTTCTCCGTTAATAACGAACACATTGTGGCGAATAAAGCATGGGCGGATAAAAACCCGGCAGCGGCAAAACTGTTTGCCATCATGAAACTTCCCCTGGAAGATGTGAATGCCCAGAACCTGCGGATGCATGAAGGCCAGGACTCCGCACAGGATGTTCAGCAACAAGTTGATGGCTGGATTAAAGCGCACCAAAGTACCTTCGATGGCTGGGTAAAACAGGCCATGGCTGCCGCTAATCAGTCTTAGTATCATTAACCAGGTTGTTATACTCCTCTGGCTTTCCGGGGGAGTATTTTGGTGAATAACGTTTGTATTTCACGGTGTTCCCACACAATTGTGTTGATTACTTCCCGATACATCAGGCCATTAATCTTTCTATTGTTATTGGTGTATATGTTATTGGTAACCTGCCGGGAACAACGGGGATAACCCCCGTTAATCCCGAAGATATAATCAGAATCCTGTAGCACTCAATTCCGGCTGACCACCTGCGCTTTTTCCAGCATGGCATGCAACAGCACATTGCCACCTTTTTCGACCTGTTCTGGTGAGGAATACTCAATTTCGTTATGGCTGATACCGTCTTTGCAAGGGATAAAAATCATCCCGGTGGGGGCGAGCATGCTCATATATACTGCATCGTGCCCGGCACCAGAGACAATATCCATATGGGAATAGCCCAACTGCTGAGCGGCACGGCGCACGGCATCTTTGCAGGATGGGTGGAAAGGCGCAGCCGGGTAGTGAGACACCTGCTCCAGCTTAACGCTCAGGCCACTTTCCTGTTCCACTTTGGCAATAAAGGCTTTCAGGGCAGCATCCATGTTATCGACATCGGCATCTGTCATGTTGCGGAAATCAATGGAAAACTTCACGCTGCCTGGCACCACGTTGCGGCTGTTGGGGTACACCTGCACCATACCCACTGTTCCCCGCCCATGGGGCGCAAACTGCCCGGCAATGGCGATCACTTCCTGCATAATCCGGGTGGAGACCTGGAGTGCATCCTGGCGCATAGCCATCGGAGTTGGCCCGGCATGGGATTCCATCCCGGTTACAGTACAGTCATACCAGCGGATCCCCAGCACGGCCTGCACCACGCCAATAGAAATATCCTGGTCTTCCAGAATCGGCCCCTGCTCAATGTGGGCTTCAAAATAAGCACCAATCGGGTGTTGCCCGGGAACTGCCGGCCCGGCATAACCAATTTTATGCAGCTCATCTTTTACGGTTTTTCCTGCGGGATCAGTAGCGGCATAGGCCTGCTCCAGAGTGAAAATACCGGCAAACACCCCGGAGCCCATCATCACCGGAACAAAGCGTGAACCTTCTTCGTTGGTCCAGAACACCATTTCTACGGGTGCTTCAGTTTCAATACCGTAGTCATTCAGAGTGCGAATCACTTCCAGGGCGGAAAGCACACCGAAGTTACCGTCGAATTTGCCGCCGGTGGGCTGGGTATCGATATGGCTGCCCGCGACAACAGGTGGCAGGCTGTTATCGCGCCCGGCACGGCGCATAAACACATTACCAATCTGGTCCACTTCTACAGATAACCCGGCTTCTTTGGCCCAGGACACCACCAGGTCGCGGCCCTGGCGGTCGAGATCCGTCAGTGTCAGGCGGCATACACCGCCTTTCGGCGTGGCACCAATTTCAGCCAGGCGCATCAGTGAATCCCACAAGCGTTGGCCATTAATGCGCAGGCTCTGGATATCTGCCGTTTTTTTCGTTGCGGATAATACTTCACTTGTCATGACTTTCTCCTTCCTTCATTGAATTCGAATAACAGGGTATTAACGCGCTACTGCCTGTGGTGCCCGCTGGCGCTCCCAGGCTGCTGCCGCACTGAAATCCGGCCCAAATGCCGGGCGTTTGATATAGCGCCCGGCACCTTCGCGGGCACGTAACTCACCATCAGCCCAAACCACAACCCCCTGGCTGAGGGTAAACACCGGAACGCCGGTGACGGTCCGGCCTTCAAACACATTGAAATCATTACGGGAGTGATGGGTGGCGGCAGATAACGTTTTGCTGCCTGCCGGGTCCCACAACACCAGGTCTGCATCCGCACCCGGCGCAACACAGCCTTTACGCGGGTACAGGTTAAACAAGCGGGCGGTGTTGGCAGAGGTGATTGCCACAAACTCACTGGGCGTCAGCCGGCCACTGTTGACACCGGCATCCCAAATGACTGCCATACGCTCTTCCACCCCGCCGCACCCGTTGGGAATTTTGGTGAAACTGTCGCTGCCCATGGCTTTCTGGCTGGCGCAGAACGTGCAGTGATCTGTCGCAGTGGTATGTAACTGGCCGGATTGCAGCCCGTGCCATAACGCACTTTGGTGGGATTTATCACGAAATGGCGGGCTCATCACATGGGCGGCGGCAACGGTGAAATCGGGGTGGCGATACACGCTGTCATCAATAACCAGGTGCCCGGCAAGCACCTCGCCATACACCCGCTGGCCACGGTTGCGGGCACGGGCAATGGCTTCGGCAGATTCACGGCAGGAAACGTGCACCACATAAATAGGTACGCCCATAATGCTGGCAACAGTAATTGCCCGGTTGGCGGCTTCGCCTTCCACTTCTGGCGGGCGCGATAACGGGTGAGCTTCGGGGCCAGTAATCCCCTGCTTCAGCATTTCTTGTTGCAGGAGATACACCATTTCGCCGTTTTCAGCATGGACGGTGGGCATTGCGCCCAGCTCCAGGCAACGGCGGAAGCTGTTCATCAGGGTTTCGTCATCACACATAATGGCGTTCTTATAGGCCATAAAGTGTTTAAAGCTGTTCACCCCTTCTTCACGCACCAGCGTGCCCATATCCCGGCGAACACTCTCATCCCACCAGGTTATCGCCACATGGAAGCTGTAGTCAGATGCGGCTTTTTCTGCCCAGCCGCGCCACTGATGGTAAGCTTCCATCAAGGGCTGCTGCGGGTTTGGTATCACAAAATCAATAATGGTTGTGGTGCCTCCCGCCAGAGCCGCCGAAGTCCCACTGTAGAAATCATCTACCGTGGTGGTGCCCATAAACGGGAAATTCATATGTGTATGTGGGTCTATGCCACCGGGCATCACGTACAACCCACCGGCATCCAGCGTTTCAGTGCCCGCCGGAATATCCCACTGAGCGGCATCACCCACGGCAACAATCTTCCCGCCCGCACACAGCACATCGGCGCGTTGCTGGTAATCGGCATTCACCACCGTACCGCCTTTAATCAACACATTACCCATTGTTTTCTCCTTTCTGTTCAGGGTTCAGGCGGTGGTTGCCATCGGGTTATTGGGGTGCGTTGTCCAGTTGGCATACTGGTCGGTCACCACTTTACCGGTGCGTTTATCCACTTCGCCGGGTTGCAAACTACGCAGAGAAATACAGTTTTCTACCGGGCAGACAGAAGCGCACAGGTTGCAGCCAACGCAGTCTTCTTCGCGCACTTCAAAGTGGCGTTCACCGTCTTGTAAGGTAGAGATGGCCTGGTGAGAGGTGTCTTCACACACCAGGTGGCAACGCCCGCATTTAATACACAGGCTTTGATCAATGACGGCTTTATCAACATGATTAAGGTTGAGGTAACGCCAGTCGGTAACACTGCCCAGCGCCATGCCGCGGAAATCTTCAATGGTGCGGAACCCTTTTTGATCCATGTAGTTTTCCAGGCCGCTAATCATGTCGCGCACAATCTGGAAACCATTGACCATCACGGCTGTACACACCTGAACGTTGCCACAACCGAGCGCGATAAATTCCGCCGCATCGCGCCAGGTGGAAATCCCGCCGATACCGGAAATCGGCAGCCCCTGGGTTTGCGCATCGCGGCCAATTTCCGACACCATATTCAGGGCAATGGGTTTCACCGCCGGGCCACAATAGCCGCCGTGAGAACCTTTATTGCCGGTATGGGGTGTCATCAGCATGGAATCCAGGTCAACGCCCATCACGGAGTTGATGGTGTTGATCAGTGAAACGGCATCTGCGCCACCCACCCGCGCAGCTCTGGCGGGGTAGCGGATGTCGGTGATATTTGGGGTCAGTTTGACGATAACCGGCAGGCTGCAATACTGTTTGCACCAGCGGGTGACCATCTCAATATATTCCGGCACCTGGCCTACTGCCGCGCCCATGCCCCGTTCACTCATTCCGTGCGGGCAACCAAAGTTCAGTTCAATGCCATCAGCGCCAGTCGCTTCCACCTGCGGCAAAATAGTTTTCCAGGCATCTTCTTCGCAGGGCACCATGACAGAGACCACTATCGCCCGGTCCGGCCAGCGTTTTTTCACCTGGGTAATTTCTTCCAGGTTAACCGCGAGGCTGCGGTCGGTGATAAGTTCTATATTATTCAGGCCAAGTACTTTGCGGTCTGCGCCACGCAACGTGCTGTACCGTGGGCCGCTTACGTTAACGACATGTGGGTCAAGCCCGAGGGTTTTCCACACCACGCCACCCCAGCCTGCGGCAAATGCGCGTTCCACATTCAGGGCTTTGTCGGTTGGCGGCGCAGAGGCAAGCCAGAAAGGGTTAGGACTGTGGATACCTAAAAAATTACTATGTAAATCAGCCATGAGCGTGCTCCCCGGCGAAATCAGCGTGAGATGTAGCAACAGAAAGTGCCTGTGCAATGGAACCTGCGGCGATTTTTCCCTGCCGCACCGCATCAACCGTGAGATCAAGGCCACCGAAGCAACAGTCGCCCCCGGCCCAGACGCCCGGTAACGAGGTCTGGCCCTGCTCATTAATTAAGATGCGGCCCTGTTTAAGGGTTATCGCCGTTCCTGCCGGAGCCGGGTCGTAAGCCTGGCCAATCGCTTTCAACACCCAGTCAGCAGCCAGGGTGTAGCGTTCACCAGTGTCCACCAGGCCGGTGTCACTTTGGGCCATTACACTGAATGTCACGCCAGTCACCTGGTTATTTTGCTGTTGATACGCCAGCGGTGCAGACCAGTAACGCAGCGTGACACCGTTGTCTTTGGCAAACGCCTGCTCTTTGGGTGAGGCTTTCATGGCGTCAGCCCCGCGGCGGTATACCAAAGTGACGTCACGCGCACCGAGCTTCTTCGCCTGAACGGCGGCATCAATCGCCGTCATACCGCCGCCAATCACCACCACGTTACGGCCAACAGGCAACTGGCGGAGGTCCGTGCTCTGGCGCAGGCGGGCAATAAAATCAACGGCATCCATGACGCCTGCGGGTTCTGCTGAACCCAGGCTGGCGTCGTTAACAGCCGCAAGGCCCAGGCCGAGAAAAACCGCGTCATACTCTTCACGCAGGGTATTAAGCTGCACATCCTGCCCCAGGCGGGTTTGTGGGTGAAAATGAATGCCGCCTACAGACAACAGCCATGCCACCTCTTTGCTGGCAAAATTTTCGCCCACTTTGTAACGGGCAAGGCCATATTCATTCAGCCCCCCGGCTTTGGGGCTGGCGTCAAACATATCCACGTCGTGGCCTGCAACTGCAAGTTGATGCGCAACTGTCAGGCCTGCCGGGCCTGCACCAACCACGGCCACACGCTTCCCGGTGGCGGGAGCACGAACAAACAACGGCTTGCCACCATCGGCAAAGAACTGGTCAGTGGCAAAACGCTGGAGCAATGCAATGTTCAGCGGTTTGCCATCCTGCGCGTTACGCACACATGCCTGCTGGCACAGGTTTTCTGTTGGGCAAACCCGGCTGCAAATACCGCCCAGCACATTGGCTGTAAGAATCAGTTCGGCAGCGCCACGCGTATTGTTTTGCGCCACGCGGTGAATAAAACCTGGGACATCGATATCAGCCGGGCACGCCTGGCTACAGGGTGCGTCATAGCAGTAGTGGCAACGGTCAGCTTCTGTTACAGCCTGGTGTGCTGTGAGTGGGGTTTCGCAATCGGCAAACTCACGCGCGTAATCTGCCGGGGCTAATCTGCCAGCCTGTACGCCAGCCAGATCAATACCCAAAGGCGCATGCTTATTCACAAGCCACCTCCTGCACTTGCCAAAAAATGAAACAGGGGCAGCTCGGTGGGGCAACGAACAACAACATACTGCGGGACGTCTCTGCTCATTATGCTTCTCCTGAAAGATGCAGCTCCCGAAAAGGCTGGCTGCAAATTTTTGACCAAATGGTTAAGTTTTCAGGAATACCCATGCGATTTGCATGCCATTTATTTCATCTTCCTTTAACCTTGCAGAAAATAAGGCTTAAGGTCATCAATACACTTTCAGCAACACGGAAAATTTCTTCATTTTGGTGCATTTCGCACCATTTTTGACTCTTTTAGCCACATTAATAAGCAACAGATACACTGTTACTCAAGGCCGCAAATCCGTAAAACGCAACTCAGCACATGCTGGGTTGCGCGTTCTTCGGCACCTTCACTGTGGGCATCACTCCCCAGAATTGCGGCTATCTGAATATCAAAATCGGCGTAGGTCTGGGTCATCGACCAGACAGTAAAAAAGAAGTGGGTGGTGTCAGTTGCGCGTAATTTTCCCTGCGCTATCCAGCCATCCAGCATGCGTGCTTTTTCAGCTACCATCTGGCGCAACTGATTTTGCAGTAACGGCTGCACTACCTGCGCACCCTGCAATATTTCATTGGCAAACAGTTTTGAAGCATCCGGGCGCGTAAAGCTGAAGCGGATTTTTTTGCGTACATAAGCTTCCAGCGCCGCTTTGGGGTCTTCGTCCGCCACCATGACTTCGAGTGGAGCCAGCCAGTCATGGAGAATGCGCTCCAGTACCCGCAGATAAAGGTTTTGTTTATTGCCGAAGTAATAGTGCAGGTTGGGTTTGGGGAGTTGGGCTTCATCGGCTATTTGCTGCATAGTCGCACCACGAAAGCCATAACGGGCAAACACCCGCTCAGCCGCTGGCAGGATAACCGCTTCATTGTCCTGGCGAATGCGCCCTTTCTCCGGGTTTTCCAGCATGCCACTGAGTAATACATCATTCATCAGTCAACGTACGCCTCCGAAACGCATGAAGCGCGCCCTCCCTGGCGCAAACGCATTACTGCAGTTTGGCTGCAGCATCCCATACTATGTGGGTCATAGCAGCATCGCCCGGGTCTTTCTTAATCACCGGGGTATCGCCGCCACTGTGCAACAGAACATCAATGGTGCGATGGTAGGCAGCCGGGTCAAGCCAGCCAATTTTAGGGGTGTTCGCGTTGGTTATCAGTTTGGCGACATTCTCCATCTGGCGTGTTTGCCCTTCCACAGTAGAAGCACCGGAGGCATCTTCAGCAACCACGATTTTTGCTGCTTCTTCCGGGTGCTTAACGGCATAGTTCCACCCTTCAAATGACGCTTTCAGGAACTTCGCCATTTTGCTGACAAACGCCGGATCTTTGAGGTCCGGGCCACGCACGTACAGGCCGTCTTCCAGGGTTGAAACCCCTTCGTCTTCATATGGGAAATTAATCAGTTCATCTTTTTTCAGCCCGGCGTCTATTAACTGCCAGTATTCGTTGTAATTCATGGTGGAAATACAGGCAGCCTGGTCCTGTAGCAGCGGGTCAACGTTGAAGCCCTGTTTTAAGATGGTGATATCTTTACCCGGTTTCAGCCCCAGTTTGTTCATCCAGTTAAAGAAGGGGTATTCGTTGCCGCCAAACCAGACACCGAGAGTTTTGCCTTTAAAATCTGCCGGGGTTTTAATGCCACTGGCTTTTTTACAGGTCAGCATCATGCCTGAGCGGTCATACACCTGAGCAATATTCACTAATGGAACGCCAGCTTCGCGGGAAGCAAGCGCATCAGGCAACCAGTCCACAATGACATCTGCAGATTTACCGGCAATCACCTGGACTGGCGAAATATCCGTTCCGCCAGGCTTGATAGTGACATCCAGCCCTTCTTTTTGATAAAAGCCTTTCGCCTGAGCCACGTAATAACCAGCAAACTGCGCCTGCGGCACCCATTTTAACTGGAGTGTCACTTTCTCTGCGGCAAAGGTTTGAAAGGCGAGCGTCGCAGACATTGCCGCCAGCAACAATCCCCGGCGAAAAGCAGAACGTTTTATCATTGAGTAACTCCTCGGGTTAGGTATGTATATCCCCAGAATCATTCCGGCATACCGCTACCAGCCACCGGCATTAAAAAGGGAATACAAACGTGCTAAGCATCATTAATTAACGTTATTTTTCATTCACTTCGTTTACGACATACCACGCACTGTGGGATGCCAGAAATTCACCCGCCGGTCGAGGCGGACCACCAGGGCGTACATCAGCGAGCCAGCAACTGAAGCCACCACAATGGCAGACCACACCACTGGCATATGCATGCGCGCAGATTCAGTAGAAATACGAAAGCCCAGTCCGGCAGTGGGCGAGCCAAAAAACTCAGCTACAATCGCGGTAATTAATGACAGCGTCGCATTCACTTTCAGGGCACTAAAGATGAACGGCATGGCTTCAGGCAGGCGCAGGGAAAGCAGGCTCTGGCGCGGCGTGGCGGCATAGCAATACATCAGTTCCTGCTCCATTTTTCCGCAGGATTTCAGGCCAGCCAGGGTACTCACCAAAGCCGGGAAAAAGGTGACCAGGGTGACAACAGCCGCTTTGGAAGGCCAGTCAAAACCAAACCACATCACCGCTATCGGCGCCACACCCACTAGTGGCACGGTACTGGTCAGGTTTGCCACTGGCAGCAATCCGCGTTGCAGGAAAGGCAGGCGGTCTGTCAACAAAGCAACCACAATCCCCAGCCCACTTCCCAGGACATAACCCGCCAGGACAGACTTGATCACCGTTTGCAGAACATCGCCCATCAGCATGCCTGAGCTGCTCACCAGCGCAGATATAATCGCCAGCGGCGCAGGCAAAATGACCTGAGGCACTGCAAACGCCGTAACCAGGATTTGCCAGAACACCAGGATCCACAGCCCTGACAGGCTGGCAACCAGGCTTGCCGGTAATGGTGTGCGGGCAAGGCGCTGTACACTGACAACCGCCAGTAATGCCACCGCCGCCAGTGTTAACCCGCTGAGCGGCAACCACGCCAGCCACACGGTACCTGCCGCCAGGGTGATGGCAAAAGCCGCCATGCGCCAGACCGGCAAGGTGGGTGAACAGGCCAGCAGCGCACTGATAATCAGCACCAGGTTTATCACCACCAGCGCACCGTTCACCGGCGAGGCAACAGAGAGTTGAACCAGGGATAAAGCCAGTAACAGCAGCGCCAGCAGCAGTGAGATAACGCCCGGAATGGTTTTACTTTTCATCACGCCCCCTTACGCTTACGCATGACCAGGCGTTCAGCCAGTGTGACCATGCCGGTTAATAGCAGGCCCAGCAGCGATGCCATCACCAGTGCCGACCAGATTTGCACGGTATTGCCGTAATAAGAACTGGTCAGCAGGCGTGCTCCCAGCCCGGCCTGCGCTCCGGTGGGCAGTTCTGCCACCATGGTGCCCACCAGCCCACTGGCAATAGCGACACGAAAAGCAGGGAACAAATAAGGCAAAGCGGAAGGCAGGCGCACCATCCAGAAGATATGGATCCGGCTGGCCGCCCAGGTGTGTACCAGCTCCATCTCCATTTTCTGCGGGGAACGCAGCCCCTGCACCGTGGCTATCGTCACCGGGAAAAAGCACAAATACATGGCGATGGTGGCTTTCGGCAACATACCGGTTATCCCCATGCTACCGAGAATTATCAGTACGATGGGGGCAATAGCCAGTACCGGAATGGTTTGTGAAGCCACAATCCACGGCAACAATGCTTTATCCAGGGTGTGCGAATGAACGATACACACCGCCAGCAAAATCCCCAGTACCACTCCCATAACGAAACCGGTTAATGCGGCGCTGGCCGTCACCCAGGTGTGTAATAGCAGGTTACGTGGCGATGTCACCGGCCATTGAGTGAGGCTGTTCCAGATATCAGCAACAATTTGGTGGGGAGCGGGCAGTAACGGGCGAGTGGCATTCAGTGAGGCGACAATCAGGTCTGCCATGTTCCAGGAAGCCCGGTGGGACAACACCCGGTCAATGGTGCCATGGGCATTCAGCGCCACAGCCAGGGCGTACCACAGCACGACCACTGCCAGCAGTACCACACTGACAGGCAGAGTATGGAACGTTAAACGCCGCCCCCAGGTGAGCGTTCTAGTGGTCATGATGCCCCTCCACCAGCGCTTCCCTCACCGCCTGAGATAACTGCATAAATGCAGCTGTGTCGCGAATTGTAAGGTCGCGCTCAGCAGGCAGGGGTGAATCAATCACTTTAATAATGCGCCCGGGCCGTGGAGACATAATGACGATTTTGGTGGACAGGTACACTGCCTCAGAAATGGAGTGGGTCACGAACACCATCGTGCGTTGCTCGTGATACCACAGTTGCTGAAGTTGCTGGTTCAGGTTGTCGCGGGTCAGTTCATCCAGCGCACCGAAAGGTTCATCCATCATCAATATTTTGGGTTCAAAACCTAAAGCACGGGCAATAGAAACACGCTGCTGCATACCACCAGATAACTGCCAGGGGTACTTTTTCTCGAACCCTTTCAGCCCGACACGCGCCAGTTGCTCACGGGCAATTTCATCACACCGGCCTGGCGGCACACCCTGAATTTGTAACGGCAACATGACATTCGCCAGCACCGTGCGCCACGGGAGCAATACTGGTGCCTGGAAGACATAACCATAAGCCCCGGCCTGGCGGGCTTCAGAAGGAGACATATCGTTGACCAGCAACTCACCCGAGCTCACCTGTTCGAGATCGGCAATGGCACGCAGTAAGGTTGTTTTTCCGCAGCCAGATGGCCCAATGAAAGAGACAAACTCACCCTGGCGAATTGTCAGATTCACATCTTTAAGTGCATGTACTGGCTGGTCTGCCGCCGGGTAAATGACATTTACATCACGCACCGTAACGGCTGGCCGTGCCGTGGCAGGCTTTAAAGGCACCACGGCAGACTCTTCCTCATACATTAGCTGGCTCATTCCCCTGCTCCCCCTGTCAATTTTTGACTGGTTGGTTAAGTTTCTCTTGGTTATGCCATTTTTGTGCCAGAGTGAAAAACCGTAAGAACACAGCACGTTTGCAGCAATTGGCGGCAGGATATTAACTTTTATTGACCATATGTGGTGCAAAAAACAGCAGAGTTGCTTTGTGATGGGGCAAGGAAAGTACGTGGGCGATAAAACTGCGGTCAGGGCTGATCCAAAAGTGATGAAAAACGCAGCAACTGCAATCCTATAAAAGGCTCGCAGTTGCAGTTAGTGACAGATGACCACCACCATTGTGGCAGTTGGTGGAAAAACCAGCGAAAATACCGTCATAACTATCAGAATGACTAATATCTGCAGCCCGATGCTGAACATTCTTTCTGCCAGAACAGCAACACTGGCATAACCGGCAAAAAACGGTATGGTTTGCTGATGAAAATAGTTAATGACTTTCAGGAACTCACCATGGAAAACCCGCTTACCTTCCACCGCTACCACGGCCTTGGCAACGATTACCTGGTCTGCCACCACAGTGTGGCTACGCAACTGACTAACCAGCAGATCCAGCGCGTTTGTGACCGCCATTACGGCATTGGTTCCGATGGCCTGTTGGTGGATGGCGATGACGGCGAGATCCCCACATTGCGTATTATTAACCCCGATGGCTCTGAAGCTGAAAAAAGCGGGAATGGGCTCAGGATCTATGCCCGCTACCTGTTCGACTGCGGCCGCGTGGCACACTCGCCTTTTAAGGTAAACACCCTGGGCGGCCAGGTTTCCTGCCTGGTGGAAGAAGGGGCGCATCAGGTAGTTGTCGATATGGGCGAAGCCCGTTTTAACCCTGCCGCCCTGCCAGCATTAGTAGAAGGCACAGAAGCACTGGCATTGCCATTAATGCTGGGTGGCAAGTCCTGGCAGGCAACGCTGGTCTCTATGGGTAACCCACATTGTGTTATCCGTGTGCAAAAGCTCGACCTGGAGCAGGTCCGGCAGTTGGGTGGGCAAGTAGAAACCCTGCCATTATTCCCCCGGCGCACCAATGTGCAGTTTGTGGAAGTTGTGGACCGCAATAATATCAATATTGGTATCTGGGAACGGGGAGCCGGTTATACCCTGGCTTCCGGCAGCAGCAGCTGCGCCGCCGCCAGTGCCATGTACAAACTCGGTTTAGTGGATGAACAAGTCACCGTGCATATGCCAGGCGGGCAACTCACCATTACCCTGAATAAAGATTTTCAGGTCAGGATGCGTGGCCCGGTACAGAAAGTGGCTACTATTCAGTTAGATAAAGACTGTTTTTTTGATATGCACGGTTAAGCTCATATTCAGCCCGGTATAAAACCGGGCTGCACTTTTTACCTCAAAAACATAAGTTACCGCACATGTTCCGACATTTCCTTCAAGTTATTCCCCGGTAAGTCGATAGCTGAAAGGCAAAAAAAGAATAATTTTCCGCCTACAACTTTTACTCACCGGGAGTTCAGAATGAAAATGACCGTTCGGGCGCGTTTAATCGGTATTATTGGTTTTCTCTGTATTTTATTAGTGATCACCTCCGTTTGGGGGATCTTTGGCCTGCACAATGCAGAACAGCGTGCAGAAAGTACTTATCGTACTGAACTGCTGCCCTTGCAATACTCTTCCCGTTTGTACCGCATGGTACAAAACCAGTCTTCTACATTATTTGAAGCGTTACGTTACTGGACCAGCGCAAGTGAAGTAGAAACCCGGCTGGCCGTTATTCAGGACGACAGCGCAAAAATTGCTGCCGCACGTAAAGCCTGGGCTGGTCTGGATACCCATAAGGATATGTCCGGACTGCGTGACAGTTTTTTTCAGGATCTCGATAGTTACCAGCAGGCACTGAGTGAGGCCGGCAGTTTGCTTAAGCAAGGTAACCCTTCCGCCGCCCTGGTGGTGATTGAAACCCGGTTGCGGGTGCACTCACTGGCGATGGCAAAGAATATTGATAGCCTCGATGCACAAATGCGCGCGCTGGCCGAGAAAACGTATCAGCAAAGTAACAGCGCCTATCTTCTGGCACGTAACAGCCTGATAGTGATGCTGGTTGTCGGTCTGCTGGCAGGCATTATCGCGGGCTGGCTACTGATTCGTTCATTGCACCAGACACTTTCCCGTGCCCGTAACCTGGCGGAATCCATCGCCAATGGTGAACTGAACCACCGTGTCACCGCCAGCACGCACGACGAACTGGGGGAACTGATGCAGTCACTCGCCACGATGGATGTGCGCTTGTCAGATATTGTGCAGGATGTCAGCAGCAGCGCGGATATTCTGCGCGATGCGGCTCGCCAGATGGCTCAGGGGAACGACGACCTTTCTGAACGCACCCATTCCCAGGCCAGTTCACTGGAAGAAACCGCCGCCAGCATGGAGCAAATGACCGCCACTGTGAAGCATAATGCGGAAAACGCTTCGCAGGCAGATGCGCTGGCAACCACCGTGCGCGAACAGGCACAACGTGGTAGCGATGTGTTAAACAGCGCCGTGAAAGCCATGCACGAAATTGAAGAAGCCAGTAACCAAATTGCCGATATCAACCGGGTGATTGATGAACTGGCCTTCCAGACTAACTTACTGGCACTGAACGCTGCGGTGGAAGCCGCAAGAGCGGGCGAACAAGGGCGCGGTTTTGCCGTGGTTGCCACCGAAGTGCGTCAGTTAGCCCAGCGCTCTGCCAAAGCGGCTGCAGAAATCAAAACCCTGATAGATGCCAGCGTGAGCAAAATTAATACCGGGAGTAACCTGGTCAGCCGTTCTGGCGACATGCTGAATGAGATTAACCAGGGCGTTGAGCGGGTAGTTCATATTGTGGGTGAAATCGCGGTTGCCAGTCGGGAGCAATCGAGCGGCATTGAGCAAGTCAATGCGGCGGTAAACCTGATGGATACAGCTATTCAGCAAAATGCATCGCTGGTACAGGAAGCCAGCCATGCCAGCCAGACTGTACGCCAGCATGCTGACTTGTTGGTGGAAAAAATGGCCTTTTTCCACACACAGAATCGTGAAAAATCAGTGTCCGGCGCTGCAATGCACACCGCACTTGAATACAAGGAGGCATAATGCGTAAGTTACTGGCCTCACTTTGTTTGCTCGTCCCGGTGCTCAGTTGGGCCGACACAACGCTGAAAATCGCCACCATCAGCAATGGTGACATGACGATTATGCAGCAACTCTCCGACCAGTATGAACAGTCACACCCTGGTGTCCATTTGCAGTGGCATGTTATGGATGATGGCGCACTCAGAAAAACGATTTATTCATCAATGGAAGGCAACGGTGAACGCTTTGATGTGATTACCGTCGGCACATACGAAGCGCCATTATGGGGCGAAAAAGGCTGGCTTGCACCACTGAATAATTTACCCGACAGTTATGATGTGAATGATTTGCTGCCCCCGCTGCGCAAAGCGCTTTCGTGGCATAACACGCTGTATGCGCTACCTTTTTATGGTGAAAGCAGTATGACGTATTACCGCAAAGACTTATTTGCGGCAAAAGGGCTGAGCATGCCGGCAGAACCCACCTGGCAGGATATTCAGCATTTTGCAGCCGCACTGACGGATAAGAGCAAAGGTATTTATGGTTTGTGCCTGCGCGGGAAGCCCGGCTGGGGAGATAACGTTGCGCTGATCAACACCATCGCCAACGCCTATGGTGCCCAGTGGTTCGATGAAAGCTGGACCCCTACCATGAACACACCAGAGTGGCGGCGGGTGTTGACAGATTATGTCACGATGGTGCATGAATACGGCCCACCGGATACGGTGGATAATAGCTTTGGACAGATCCTGCGCCTGACAGCTCAGGGGGAATGTGCCATGTGGGTGGACAGTACCGTTGCTGCCGGGCTGCTGACCAACCCGCAGATTTCAATGGTCGCCGACAAACTGGGGTTTGCTTCAGCACCTCATGACATTACTCGTAATGGCTCTCACTGGTTATGGGCATGGGCGCTGGCGGTACCGGCCAACAGTTCCCAGCGGGCACAGGCCATTGATTTCATCTCCTGGGCGACTTCACGCGGGTATATTCAGGAGGTTGCCAAAGTTGTCGGTTGGGGCTCTGTTCCACCGGGCAGCAGAAAATCGACCTATGCTGAAGCAGGTTACCAGGCACTGGCACCCTATGCCAAACAAGTGCTTGCCGCCATGGAAACGGCCTCACCGGAAACACCGACACTGAACCCGGTCCCCTACCAGGGGATTCAGTATGTCAGTATTCCCGGTTTCGACCAGATGGGCAGCCAGGTGGCGCAAAACATCGCTAACCTGTTAAAGGGCAAACTGACGGTGGATGAAACGCTGAGTGCCAACCAGCAGGCTGTGCTGGATGTCCGGCAGAAAGTCCACTAACCACCAGGGAACAACTGCCCCATGCTTAGGCTGATGGGGCAGTTTTTTCAGCCCACAAACAGGCACCGTTACCCCATTACCGTGCGGTACAGCAGGCTGTCGAGTGCCCCGGTTTTTCCCGTCGCGCTCAGGGGCAATTTCGGTGAGATTTCCCCTCTTGCCAGTTCGTGTTCAATAAACGCGTGCAAGTGCTCCCTGCGCGGACCATACACGGCTTCCCCGGTGCGCTGTTTAATTTCCAGTAACGGGTCTATTTCTGCCAGAAGGCTGGCATCAGTAACTGTTTTTGCCAGTAATTCCCGAAACAGTACTGGTGGTTGCCCCAGCCCGGCCTCAACCCAGCGCACTGCCAGTTATCCGGCACACTGGTGTTTTCACCAAGGGTTACCTGCCAGCAATGTGTGCCGCCATGCCAGACAGCCCCGGAGATACATGATCTGCCAGTACGTGGCTATCCGGGTAGTCACCACTATTTTGGCGGCGAAAGGCTATTGGCTCCTCAACAAACATTGCGTTCAAACGTTGCCGCCACCTGGCCTCTGTCTGTGCCATAGCATCCGTATCAATACGCCCACTGCCATATACTGCAAACGTGGGTAATACTTCCATGCCGGTGTAGAACAGCGTACCGTGTGTGACAGGGAACAGAAGTTGCTCTAAAGGGCCATTAATCCCGCGCGGGGAATAATCCTGCTCTGGCCCACCCACACTGACCGCCAGCAGTGCCCGTTTGCCTGCAAAAGCGCCTTCTCCGTAGCGGTGCGCATTGCCTTTGCCCTGGTAGCCATACGCCAGGCCGTAAGCCCAGACGCGCTCTATCCAGCCTTTCATGATTGCCGGCATACCAAACCACCAAAGAGGAAACAGCATAATCACGGCATCCGCTGCGAGGACTTTTCGTTGTTCTTCGCTGACATCCGGTGTCTGGCAACCATGGTGAAAAGCATGCCGGGACTCGTCAATAAATGACAAACGCGCCGGGTTTACACGCTCAGGAAAATCATCACCATCAAATACCGCTTTCCACTCCATACCGTAGAGATCGGATTGCTCAACCTGGTGTCCCTGCCCCGTGAATACCTCAACGGCAATATCCACCAGATGGCGTGTCACAGACGTATGTTCTGGTTGCGCATAAACAAGAAGAATATTCATCATCAATACCTTATTAGTCAGTGGAGAATGCGTCAGTGGCAACACGTTAGTCTTCCATCAGGTATAGTTGAAATGAATTTCCTATATTCCAGGTATAGCCATGAGTAATTCCTTAAGACGTCTCGACCTGAATCTGTTAATCACGCTTGATGCGCTGTTGACTGAACATAATGTCACCCGGGCTGCGGAACGCCTGCACCTTTCGCAACCAACTGTCAGTGTGCAACTTTCCCGTTTGCGGGACTATTTTGGCGACCCATTATTACTACCGGGTGCACGGGGGATGCGGCCTACGGCCAGAGCAGATGAACTGCGCGAACCACTCAGGCAGGCATTGTCATTTCTTGAACAGGCTGTGGCACCACAAGGGGATTTCTTTCCTCAACAGTCGAGCCAGACCTGGCGGATTTCCGCTTTCGATTATGGTGAGTACACTATTTTGCTTCCCATGCTTGAATCGTTACGAACACAAGCACCAGCAACCCGCTTATCTGTAGTGCAAAGTTCACCTTCACAAGTTCTGAGGAAAGCAGAACAAGGTGACATTGACCTGGCATTGATGAGTGCAGCAGAAGCACCACTGGATTTACACCGGCGCACACTCTTCACCGAGCACTATGTTTTGGCAGGCAGAGTTGGCCATCCCCACTTAAAGCCAGGCCTGACACTGGAACAATTTTGCCAACTTGACCATGCGATGGTTTCCCCGGATGGCGGCGGGTTTCGCGGTATAACAGATACGTTTTTGATGGAGCAAGGGATTACACGTAAGGTATCGCTGTCGGTCCCTCATTTTCTTTTCCTTTGTGCGGTTTTGGCCAATACAGATATGGTGGCGATGGTGCCCTGGAGGCTGGTGCGGGAAAATATTGCGCTTCAGGTTATTCCTCTGCCTTTTGAGGTGCCGGGCTTCGAGATGCTTATGCTTTGGCCCGAACGGGTTCACCGTGACCCCGCACATAAGTGGTTACGTGAACATATTGCAAACCAGATATAAAAAGCCCCTGCTATATATAGCAGGGGAAAATCCACGTCAGAGTTTATAGTAAGTAATTAGTTAAACACCATTCCACCATCAATCAGCAATGATTGCCCGGTCATATAGTCCGAGTCAGGCCCGGCAAGGTAAGCAACACAAGCAGCCACATCTTCCGGTTCAGATAGCCTGCCAAGCGTGATGCGTTTGGCAAAAGTTTCAGTACCGTATCCCAGTGGTTTACCTGCCGCTTCGGATACTTGTCGGTCAATTTCATCCCACATGGGTGTTTTCACGATCCCCGGGCAATAGGCATTAACAGTAATCCCCAGCGGAGCCAGGTCCCGTGCGGCAGTCTGAGTGAGACCGCGTACCGCAAACTTACTTGAACTGTATACCGCCAGTTCGGGGTTGCCGGTGTGCCCTGCCTGTGAGCAGGCATTAATTATCTTACCGCCGTGCCCTTCTTTGCGGAAAGCCTCGATAGCAGCCTGTATCCCCCAGATAACACCTTTCACATTGATGTTGTATACCTTATCTACTATTTCAGGGGTGATAGATTCTATCGGCGTGGAAGGGGCAATCCCGGCATTGTTGACGATAACGTCAAATCCCCCCAATGTTTTACGCGCTGACTCTACCGCCGCGAAAACCTGTTCACGGCAAGATACATCCACTTTCACGGCAATAGCGCGACCACCTGAATGCGTTATCTCGTCTGCTACGGTTTTCGCCGTTGCTTCGTTATAGTCGGCAATAGCCACAGCGAAACCCTCTTTTACCAGGCGTAGCGCAATGGCTTTACCGATCCCCTGGCCTGAACCTGTTACAAGAGCAACTTTTTGCATCATTTTGTCCTTTTATTAACTCACAGAATCTGGCTGAGATGGAGCTGCCCCATCAACAGCGGGTTGTCGCTATAGTCAACCGGAATGGCCACTACAGCCGGGCCGTCTACATCCATTGCTTCATGCAATGTCGCTTCCAGCGAATCAGCGCTTTCCACAGCAAACCCTTTTGCACCAAATGCATCGGCATAGGCTTTGAAATCGACGGGGCCGAATTCAACACCGGAAGTACGCTGGTATTTTTTTTCTTCCTGAATCGCCACCATGTTGTAGCCGTTATCCACCCACACGATATGCAGAATGTTAGCGTGCAGACGCACGGCGGTTTCCAGCTCCATGCTCGACTGCAGGAATCCCCCGTCACCCGAAACAGAAACCACTTTGCGCCCCGGGTTCACAATCCAGGCACCAATTGCCCACGGCAGAGCTACCCCCATCGTTTGCTGGCCATTGGAAATCATTATCTGACGGGCGCGGAAGCTGTAGAGATAGCGGGCAATCCAGATATGAAAACTGCCCATATCGACCGTCAGCGTCACGTCGTTGTTCACGATATCCTGTATCGCCCGGACAATACGCAATGGGTGCAAAGCAAACTGGGTGAGCGACGCGCCACGGCGGTCGAGAAGATCCCGCTGACGCTGACGGTCGACGAGAATTTCTGTAGCGCGTGGGCTCAGTTCATACAAACGGGAAATACGGCCAGCCAGACGCTCCAGCGTTGCTGCGATATCCCCTATCAGTTCAAAATCCGGGGTGTAATAGCGCTCTTCATAGGCGGGCAGCACATCAATATGTACCAGTGTGGCATCACCGCTATTCCACATCGCGGGTTCGTATTCAACCGGGTTATAGCCAATACAAATAACCAGATCAGCCAGATGTAACAAACGGTCACCCGCCTGATTATTAAACAGGCCAACACGCCCGGCAAAACGCGTGAAATGCGCCTGATTCACGGCACCGGCCGCCTGATAGGTACTGGTGACCGGAATACGACTTTTCTCCAGCAAATGATGTAGCGCTGCACTGTTGGCTGTCTGGCTGGCCATCAGCCCCAATAAAATAACCGGGTTCTTCGCCTGATTGATGCGGGCCGCAACCTCGTTAATGGCCACATCAGGTGCCGGTCCCATCAATGCCGAGGAGCCGGCAGGTAAAATCGCGCCCCTTGCTGGTTGGTCGACAATATCTTGTGGCAGGCTGACAAAAGCACTGCCTGGCCTGCCCTGTTCGGCGGAGCGAAAGGCATTTGATACCACTTCAGCTATTGCGTCAGAGGAAGTGACCTCCACAGCGTATTTCGTGACCGGGCTAAACATGGCAACCGTATCCATACTCTGATGAACCTGTTTCGCTTTGTCCGCACGTTTAACCGCACCACCCAGAGCGACAACCGGGTCACCTTCACTGTTTGCCGTGGCAATGCCAGTAATCAGATTTGAGCAGCCCGGCCCGGAGGTGACCAGCGCCACACCGGCTTTACCTGTCAGCCGCCCTACCGCCGCAGCCATAAATGCCGCATTCGCTTCATGCCGGACCGGAATGATTTCTATTGAGGAATCGAGTAAGGAGTCAAAAACTTTGTCAATTTTTGCACCCGGAATACCGAAAACCTGTTTAACTCCCTGTTCTTCCAACTGGCCGACAATCATGTCGGCACCGTGTGCCCACTGACGTGCCTGCTTCTCACTGTTCACTGTGATTCTCCTGTTAGTTTTCGACCGAACGGATCGCTGCGTCAAGATTGCCCGGGTGAAGGTTAGCCTGTAAAAACGCACTGTCTGCAGGCAGGTCAATCATGAGTTTATGAATTTCGCCAAAAGTCAGCGTGCCATGCTCCAACTGGTAATCGAGCAGGTGCCCGCCGCCCTGGCGATCATCCGTGATAAAGTGTTCGTGATACCCGGCTACGTTAATGCCCTGCATATGTTGCGGTGTGCGGAACCCCACCAGCACGCCCTGGCGCTGGTTAAAACGGAAAACGGGCTGATCATCCAGTACATCGGTCATCGCACGATAAGGCGGAGTCTGGCGTGGAACTGTACGGGTGTGCGCATGGCGGAAATGGCCATCTATTCTCAATGCGCAGAACAGGTTATCTGAAGGAATTTGCTGGTCGATAACATCATGAATATGCTGGCGGCTGACTGGGGTATCAAAAGTATGACGATACTGCGGCCGGAACCAGGTCATTACTGCGAACGGTGTTTTTTGATCCGGCATTGCAGCCCGGGCACTACCATCAGCACGTAACTGGTAAACCTGGCTACTGAAGGCAATCATCTCACCATCAAGTTCATTAAAGGTGCCAAGACCGAAGTCGCCATGGGTTAACAAGCTCGCTATAGTTGTTTCCCCTTCGTATACGCCACTCAACAAAGCGCTCATTAGCGATGTCTGATAAATGATGCTGTCAGGATGTTGCGCGGAGAATGCCCGTACAGTTTCATGAAAACTCTCCTGACAATCACATGCAGATGAATGCGAAATCATGCCCTGCCTCTTCAACTTTTTTCAGAAAGGTTAAATAAATGTTGACTCGATTCAGTTGATAATTCCAATATAGAAACCATGCTGGTTTGAGACGTTTTTGATATGGAACTTCGTTATCTGCGGTATTTTGTTGCGGTGGCGCGCGAGCAACACTTCACCAAAGCGGCTAAAGCACTGGGTATTTCACAGCCGCCACTGAGTCAGCAGATTAAGCGGCTTGAACAGGAGGTCGGCACTCCATTGTTCAGGCGACTGACCCGTGGCGTGGAACTGACTGAGGCGGGTGAGGCATTCTATGAGGATGCCTGTAAAATCCTGGCGATGAGTGATGCCGCACTGGAAAAAGCCCGAGGAATAGCCCGGGGTCTTAATGGCAGCCTTTCGATTGGTATCACCAGTTCAGATGCCTTCCATCCTCAGATTTTTAGGCTCATTCACCTGTATTTACAACAAAACCCGGGAGTTACTGTCCACCAGGTGGAGGCCAATATGTCCAGCCTGATGACGATGCTGGCAGAAGGTGAACTGGATATCGCTTTTGTGCGGCTACCCTGTGATAGCAGCAAGGATTTTGAGCTGAAAATACTCGAACGGGAACCAATGGTTGCTGCATTACATCCGACTCACCCGCTGGCAAAATGTGAATCGCTTGCCCTGGGGCAGTTGAAAGATACTCCGTTGATTTTATTCCCGCAGGAGGTCGCACCGGGTTGCTATGACCGTGTATACGGTTGCTGCGAACGGGCAGGCATTGATATGCAAAACACGCTGCAGTCCTCCCAGTTTTCATCTTCCCTTGGGATGGTCGCCACCGGTTGTGGGTTTGCGCTGGTGCCAAAATCAATGACCGCTATCACACCGCCCGGCATCACCTATCATGCTTTAACAACGCCAGAACTTTATACCGACATCGCACTCTGCTGGCGTCGTTTTGAACGATCTCACACAGTAAAGCGGTTTGTGTCGATGCTGAAGGATATATAACGTTCAGTTCAACTGAGCCGCATATTTTCGATACAACAATGTGGTCTTTTGTGAATTTCACCGCAATAAAATCAGTATGATTAGGTCTGTTCCCCTCCCGATAATCTGAATGGCTGGATGGTTAAAATGAAACAGGTCAGGATTTACACCCTCAAAGACGCGCTGTCCGCAGAAACTTATTTTCACACGCACTGGCCAAGGCACATGGTCAGCCTTCCCACATTTGATATATATGTTAACCATGTGTACCTGGGAGCAAATAATCAGGTCATTGCGGTAGTAACTTATAAAGATGGAGCCGATATACAAGCCATAAATCAGAAGTATATGGTTAGCGCAGAGTTCAGGGCTGATATGCAGGGTTTCGACATGTCATCAATACTGAATGTGGAAGAAATCAGTATAAAAGAAGCGCTTTTCTGAAAGAATGGCACGCCTTCAGTGCGTATCCAGGTGTGGGGTGAGTCACATCATGGAGAGACCGCTCTGGTCTGGTGTTTCAGGGGCTACATCACATTCATTTACCTTGTGACTTTTAGCCCCTACTAATCTGTTTCCCTTCCCGGACGGGTTAAATGCCAGCGTCTGACATTACTGCGCAACAGAAGATGAGCCAGTTGCCGATTTCCGGCTGACGGTTGGCAGTAATTTACCATGCCAGCTTTCAGCTATGCGGGTAAGGTTGTCTGTGCCTTAGTAACATACCTGTTTATTTCATAAACTATTCATTTATTAACAGGCCTTATTGCTCTTTGGGTTATGTCACCCGTCACAACTATCAGGACTGTGTCTCTTTTACCTATTTTCCTATTGGTGCAGCGCCTTGCCACTGGCGGCAAGAATTGATTCATGCATAGCTTCGGAAAGCGTTGGATGCGCAAAGACCACCGACAGGAGACTCTCATGTGTGGCCTCTAAATGACGGGCGATGCCCAACCCCTGGATCTGTTCAGTCACCTGTGCGCCAACCATATGCGCGCCCAGAAGCTCGCCGGTTTCAGCATCAAAGATAGTCTTTACAAACCCCTCCGTCTCTCCACTGGCCAGTGCCTTTCCATTACCCTGCAAGGCGAACTTACCTATTTTGATAGCCCGCCCTCTGGCGCGTGCTGTAGCCTCTGTCAAACCCAGACTGGCAACCTGTGGCCGGGCGTAAGTACAACCGGGCACATAGTCGTGGTCAAGAGGAGCTGTGCCTGCGAGGCCAGCCAGTGTCTCAACACATATCACGCCTTCGTGGCTGGCCTTGTGCGCCAGGCATGGCGGGCCGGCTACATCACCAATAGCATAAAGACCAAATACGTTGGTGCGGCAAGCAGCATCCGTTTTGATGAAACCCCGGTCCAGCCCAACTTCAAGCGCTTCCAGCCCGAGATCTTCAATATTGGGTTGTACGCCAACCGCCAAAAGCACTCGCTCAACCTCCAGGAACTGTTCGGCACTGGCGTTTTTCAAGGTGCAGCACACCCCTGTGTCGGTGACCTGCGCTTGCGTCACCAGAGTCTGGGTATGGACCTGAATGCCGCGCCTTTCGAATGATTTGCGCACCGCTGCAGACACTTCGGTGTCTTCAACTGGCAGGATCTGTGGAGCCTGCTCGACCAGCGTTACTTTGCAGCCAAGATCGTTATAAAGGCTGGCGAATTCGACGCCAATGGCCCCTGAACCAATGACTAACAGAGATTTCGGCAATCGCTCAGGCTGCAACGCTTCGAAATAGGTCCAGATATACTCACCATCGGGCGTTATGCCTGGTAACGCCCGTGGCCGGGCACCAGTTGCCAGGATAACATGATCAGCCCGGTACTCATGCTTTTCCCCTCTGGCATCAGATACGGTTACTTGTCCCTTGCCACACAGCCGGGCAGTGCCATCAATGACCCTGACACCATTTTTCTTCAACAGATACTCGACTCCACCAGTCAGCTGTTGCGACACTGTACGGCTAAATTGCACCAGTTTCTGCAGATTGAAACTCACCTCCCCAACACTAAAACCCAGTTGGTTGGCATGTGCAATACTGTGCGCCACCTCAGCACCGTGCAACAGTGCCTTGGTTGGGATGCATCCCCAGTTCAGGCAGATGCCTCCCAGATGTTGCTTTTCCACTAATGCGGTACGAAGCCCCAGTTGACCGGCACGAATGGCCGCCACGTATCCCCCAGGCCCGCCCCCGATGATCAGTACATCATATTTATCGTGCATAACTCGCCTCCTGGATAAACAGCAGTGTCGGTGTTTCAACCAGACGCTTGAGTTCCCGCAAGAAAGCCGCGCCTGGCGCCCCATCGATAACCCTGTGATCGCAGGACAGCGAAACAGTCAGTTGATGGCGCGCGACTATTTGTCCATCACGTACGACTGCCCGGGCCTCGCAGGTACCAATTGCGAGGATCGCGCTTTGAGGTGGATTTATGATGGCGTCAAACTGCCGTACTCCGAGCATGCCCAGGTTGGACAAGCTAAAGGTTCCCCCCTGGAATTCTTCAGGCTTGAGCGTGCCCGCTCTGGCTTTGGTCACCAGAGAGTGAATTTCGTTCGATATGTCACTTACCGTTCTCCGGTTCGCTGAGCGAACAATAGGCGTAATTAACCCATCAGGCAGCGCAACAGCCACCGAAATGTCGGCATTGGCAAAACGGTGGATACTCTGGGTAACTTCGTCAAACTGTACGTTGACATCCGGTACGGCAACCAGTGCCAGGCCACAGGCCTTAACCAGCAGATCATTAACCGAAATCTTAACGCCGGGAACTTCGCTGTTAATTTCCTTACGCAACGCTAACAGTCGTTCCAGGTCAAGATCGGCAGTCAAACGAAAATGGGGAGAATGTTGCTTGGACATTTGCAAGCGGGATGCGATAGCCCGCCGCATACCTGACAGGGGGATGTTCTCAAAGGTTGCAGGCACACTTTCCTGAGCAGGCCCGGTCTGCGGCTGCCCGTCAAGTAGCGCTGCCGCGGCCAGCACATCATCACGACTGACCCGGCCACGTGAACCGCTGCTTCGGCAGTCGTGTAAATTGATACCCAGTTTGTTGGCAAGACGGCGCGCCAGCGGAGTTGCTGATACCTGGCTGTCATCGGCATGCGAGCGTGGTATTTTGCTGCGACGAACAGGTATCTGCGGAGGGGCTATGCGGCCGCCAGCTGCAACTATCGCCCTTTCCAGGTCTGCCACAGAGATACGGTCATCACGCCCGCTCCCACGGACCTTTTTCAGGTCGACCCCCAGTCGAGCAGACAGACGTAGCGCATGGGGAGTGGCATTAACCAGAGTCACATCCGTTATACCTTGCAGACTTGCTGGGACTTCAGTCTGCCCAATGGGCGGCACAGGTTTGTTGGATGGGGTCGATGCAACATCAGGTAGGTTACCCACTGCTTGCGCAACCACATCCGGCCCGGTGGCCTCCGTGGCAGGAGTTACTGATTTCACCGTAGCCAGACCGGCAACATATTCATCCAGTTCGGCATCGCTGACCGAAGTGTCAGCGACCAGCGCCAGAACGGCTCCTACCTGGAGGGTATCACCCTGTTGGGCTATTATCCGACGCAGCGTACCGGCGAAAGGCGCCTCCAGCACATTAACGATTTTGCTGGTTTCAATCTCGCAGATTTCCTGCCCTTTGGTAAAGCTGTCACCTTCCTGGATGGCCCACCGGGCGAGCAAACCTTCCTCCATTGACAGCCCCCACTTTGGCATTTCAAGTGTCTTGATTTCGCTCATAGATTAATCCTCCAGTACTTGACGGACGGCTGCTTCGATACGTTCAACGCCAGGGATCCAGAGTTTTTCGAGAGCAGGGGAGAAAGGGACTGGAGTATGTGGTGGTGTCACCAGGATGACTGGTGCTTTGAGGAAATGGAATGCCTGGGACGCAATCAGTGCCGCGACATCATGAGCAAAGCCGAAGCGTGCTGCGGATTCGTCGACAATCACTACACGCCCTGTGGAAGCAACTGATTCGAGAATACCTTCCTCGTCGAGTGGCGAAACAGTACGTGGATCAACCACCTCAACCGAGATCCCCTCGCTGGCCAGTTTGTCCGCAACCTGGTTTGCTTTATGCACCATTGCTGACAACGCAATGATGGTGACGTCCTCTCCTTCACGGGTATAATTAGCTACACCTAGCGGGATAGTATAAATCTCGTCCGGAACTTCACCCTTGAGGTCGTAAAGCATTTTATGCTCACAGAATACCACCGGATCGTCATCACGAATTGACTGGATCAACAACCCCTTGACGTCATAAGGTGTCGATGGCACCACCACCTTCAACCCCGGCGTGGTAGCAAAGATATTATAAGGTGACTGAGAATGCTGGGCTGCGGCAGAAAAACCAGCACCGATCATGCCTCGCATTACCAGTGGCGCCCTGGCCTTACCACCAAACATATAACGGAATTTGGCGGCCTGATTGTACAGTGCATCGTGACTCACGCCGAAAAAATCCATGAACATCAACTCCGCCACTGGCCGCAGACCAGTGGCTGCGGCACCGGCTGCCATACCGATGATCGCCGACTCTGTAATTGGTGTGTCTATAACCCTCTCTGATCCGAACTGCGTCCACAACCCTTTAGTTACACCGAGCACACCGCCAAAGGCTTCGATTCTCGCTTCTTCGGGCGCGTTTCCGCCATGACCACCACGTAAATCTTCACCAATTAGCACTACGCGTTCATCGCGTTCCATTTCCTGAGCCAGGGCTTCCTTGACCGCTTCACGATAGGTTTTTATTGTCATTGTTATCCCCCTCAGTATGAGACGTAAACGTCTGTCAGCAGGTCTTCTGGTGCTGGGTAGGCAGCGACGCGGGCTTTCGCCACAGCATCGTCAACAAGCGCTTCAACTTCCGCGTCGATTACCGCAAGTTCTTCCTGGGTGATATGTTGACTAACCTTTGCTATGAAAATCTTCAGCGGATCATGTTCTTCACGCAGGCGTTGAACTTCACCTTCAGCACGGTATAACGCGGGATCGCCCTCAAAGTGACCATGCCAGCGGAAGGCTTTGGCCTCAATGACGCCAGGGCCACCTCCTTCGCGTGCCCGCCTGACCGCCTCTGAGGTTGCCTCGTAAACGGCAAAGAAATCAGTGCCATCAACGGTTACTGCCGGTAAACCGAAGCCAGCGGCGCGCCTGGCGATATCACGCCCCCCGACGGCGTAGTCATGACCGGTCCCTTCCCCATAACCATTGTTCTCGAAAATAAAAATGGCTGGAAGCTGGAGCACTACTGCCATATTAATGGCTTCAAAAACCAGCCCCTGATTAGAACCACCGTCACCAGTAAAAGAGACCCCGACGTTGCCGGTTTTAAGAGTCCTGGCCGTCAGCGCTGCACCAATGGCTAACGGAGGGGCTCCACCAACAATAGCGTTCGCGCCCAGCATACCTTTCGACAAATCGGCAATGTGCATAGACCCACCCTTCCCCCGACACAAGCCGCTGTCTTTACCGAATATCTCGGCCATCATGCCGTGAATATCACAACCTTTGGCAATACAGTGACCATGTCCACGGTGTGTTGACCCAATGAAATCAGCGCTGGTTAAATTTTCGCAGACCCCTACCGCTATAGCCTCCTCGCCGGTATAAAGGTGAATGAAGCCAGGGATATCACCGCTGGTATTTTCCTGATGCAAACGCTCTTCAAATGTCCTGATCTCCCGCATCTTGCGGTAAGCCTGCAATAAAGCCTGTTTGCTTAGCATCATTTAATTCTCCTCAATAAAGGTCGTCCGGGCAGGGAGATACACCCTGGCTACACCAATGCAATGAATCTACGAGCGGTACGGGAGAGTGAGAAGCCACCTGCATGGGGGGGTTGGAGGGGGTTTTCATGCTTGAGGTCAAACTTTATAAATTTTGTGCATCAATCACATTGGGCTGTTCCATGTAATCCCTTGCTCTGACATACAATTAAAAAAAACAAAGCGAGTAGACAGCCACGGATGAAGCCATCGGATTTAGAAGGTCGCCAATTACCCTCACTGGTCTCGGGACCATTGCGGCTGACGAGAGGCTTGCCGCTAATCCTGACCAAATTCGTTCCACCACGCTCCTCTATACAATTGCTGGAGCGCCCACGACTTCTTCAACTTCTCAATCAAGTTCAGTTATGCCGACTGGGCGTTGTTTGTGCAGGTGCCGGGTTTGGTAAAACCACACTATTGGCACAATGGCATCAGCAAATGATCGCTCAGGGTGAACGTGTTGCCTGGCTTAGCCTTGATGAGGACGATGATGACGTATGGCAGTTTATTCCTTATCTGCTGGAAGCATTGCGCCCACTCGATGCAAACTGGGACGTCGATTTCTGGCGCGACATAGAAGAACAGATGCTCTCCAGCTCCCAGCGGCTGTTGGCCGGGCTGATTAACCAGTTACACACTTGTCCGCACGACCTGTATCTGATTATCGATGACTTTCATGTGATTAATGACCCTGGTGTATATGAAGCCCTGGGTTATTTACTCAGGCATGCCCCTGCTGCCTTACATCTGATAATTGGTAGCCGTTTCCACCCAAGCCTGTCTCTAAGCCAGCTGCAGGCACAGGACCAGTTGGTGGAAATCTATGACAGAGACCTGCAATTCTCGCTCGAAGAAACGAAGAACTATTTTCACCGGACGGTTGCAGTGCCACTCAGCAACCAACATGCGCAGCGGCTACAGGCCGCGACAGAGGGTTGGATCGCAGGCATGAAAATCGCTTCATTGTCTGCTGAATTGCAAAATGATCCAGAGCATCTGCTGCGCAATATCCGTGGAGGAACACGATCCATTGCCCGTTATCTGAAAGAGGTGGTGCTTGATCCGCTTCCGGAGGAGGTGCTCGATTTCCTGCTGAAAACGTCATTCCTCAGTCGGTTAAATGCCGGATTATGTAATGCAGTTACGGGACGTAATGATAGTAAAGCGATGCTGGCATGGATTGAGCGACACAACCTTTTTTTGTCAGCCCTTGACGAACAAGGCTGTTGGTTTCGCTACCACCCTCTGTTGCAGGAAAACCTTCGGGCAATGCTGCAGCAGAACAACGAAATTAACCTCACACAGTTGCATGAACTGGCCAGCCGTTGGTTTGCCGAACAGAGGCTGTGGTCTGAGGCGATACGCCATGCACTCAAAGCGGGAAAGCCAGTTCATAGCTCCAGGCAGGATGGCGCAAGCGCTCAGTCACTGGCAGAAGAAGGTGATATAGAAACGCTTGTTTCCTGGATGCATCACTTACCTGCCAGTTCGGATCCTTCACGCATTGACCTTCAAATTAACCTTGCCTGGGGTCTGGCACATTATTTCCATTTTGATGAATCAAGGCAGTTGCTTGATAATCTGGAACAGATAGTCGTTAATCACCGTGATGATTTACCCCGCAGCACCTGGCACAAATTGCGTGTTGTGCGTGCAATTTGCGAGGCCTTTGCCGAGAACATCCCAGAGAGTCTGGCTATTGTTCAGCCATTGCTGGCCGAAGTGCCTTGTGGAGATACCTGGGTTGATGGTCTGATATGTAATATTCTTAGCTATTGCCATGTTGTTAACCAGCGCTATACCGAAGCTCTGGAGGTTCAACAGCATATGCCCTGTCCAGAAAGCCCTTTAGACAATCTGTTTGTCTCGGTTTACCGCGCTTTTATCATTGCCCAGTGCCACCTTTGTCAGGGTGATCTGGAAAAAGCCGGGTGGTATGCAGAGAAAGCATTGCGACAGGCGGAACGTTATACCGGTACCCAATCGACCAGTGGTGCGACACTGGCGCCACTGCTGGCGGAGATTGCTTACGAATGCAAGAGTCTTGACTCACTCGATAATCTGTTAACTGACAGGCTCGAATTTATCGATCGGTTCAGTCCACCCGACGCGCTATGCCGTTGCTATACCTGTCTTGCGCGTCAGGCCTTAAATGGCAATATGCCGTATGAAGCAGAGCGGTTGCTGGAGCATGCGCAACGACTTGCCGTGTCTCGTGGATGGCAACGGTTACAGGCTATATTGTTAGCAGAACAAGTCAGGGTGCGGCTGCAGCGTGAAGATTTTGCGGGTGCTGAGCAACTGCAACGGCAACTTGAACAACTGGTCACCAACTTCAGTATTGATGCGGAACACCCGTGCCAACGAACTATCGTTCAGTATGCAACCCTCAGCCGCAGCCGCCTTCTTCTGGCTACAGACCAGGCGCCTCAAGCCTGCATTCTACTGGCTGAACTGGTTAGTGATCAGGAAAATCGGGGCGACTGGTTAACTGCGGCGCGCCTGCGTACGCTCTGGTCGTTAGCTTTGTGGAACAGTGGCAAAAGCGCAGATGCCTGCACTATATTTCAGCCTGTTCTGCAATTAGCTGAACAACAGAATCTGAAGCGCATCTTTCTTGATGTTGGGGATGCATTGCAACCTTTGCTTACCTGTATGAACGAATCCTCTTTTACATGCAAAGCGGGAGAAGCAACATACGGTCGCGGGGTTGGCACGGGTGTGCAGGAAGAACAAAGTGAAAGCCATAATGTTCGTTGGGAGCTCAGTGAACGCGAACTTCAGGTATTGCAATTGATAGCCGACGGCCAGATGAACAAAGAAATTGCCCGCTCCCTGACTATTTCTGTGGAGACAGTGAAATGGCACCTCAAGAACATCTACGCCAAGCTCAAAGTCAACAGCCGCACTCAGGCTATGAGCCGGGCGCTGGAAATGAAACTGCTGGGTTAGCTGGGTTAATAGTGTAAACAGATGGAGATAGTTCAATGCCCAGATTTATCCTTCCTGTTGTCGGTGCGTCCGGGTAGCTCGTAACAACAAAAATAAAACCACAAACGCATTAAGATTCAAGAAAATGGACATCACAACCCCAGTTTATCCATCTTCCGACAGATGAACGCACAGCACAAAGTAGCCTGGCAAGATCGCTGACGGCCATTCCCCAGTGCAGTATCAATATGGCGACAGAGCGTCGGGCATAATTTTCATCATGGTTTTATTGGGCTTCTTTACGCATGAGTTATCGTTCTTCATCAGGAATTGCGGCTATGGTGAGTATCGCCCTGACCGGTTGGCGATTTTTGGCGATTGAACAGATAGCTCAATTCGGACTGAGTTCCCCCCAGAGGCCTATTATTTTGCGAAGCTATTTAGTTCCAGTACCTCCAGGGAAATGCTTCTCGAACCTTTCACTTAAGTCTTGCAGGCTAATTTCAGAAAAACGTAACAGGAGTGCCTGTTCAGCCTCTTCCAGCACATTACCCAGAGCCTGATTTACCGCCGCTTCTACGGCACATTCCGGATGTTCATCCCCTCCGCCGATGGCGAAAAGCTGCTTAACCCCCACAGCGTTGTAGATATCAAGCAGACTGATATCCCGCATAGCAACAGCAATACGCCAGCCACCGTGATGGCCTTTTACCGATGTGACAAACCCCGCCTCGCGTAATCCTGCCAGAGTCCGCCTTACAACAGCACTGTTCGTCCCAAGCATCATGGCGATTTGTTCTGAGGTATAGACTTTATCGTGCCGCGCCATATGCAGTAACACATGCAGTGTGCGGGAAAGTTTGTTGTCCTGACGCATATCGACTCTTCTCTTTAATGACACTTATGTATCTTACAATGATACATAAGATTGACAACAACGAATATCATGTGATTTTATAAGTTACATGAAGGATCGCATCGCCTGCAAACAGGAAAATTGCCATCACAGACCTGTAAGGAACCAACAATGCTCTCTGTATTATCTTCAGATTTTTCAGTATGCCTGATGATTGCCCTGTCATCTGCCAGCTTGTCTATGACAATTACGCAAACCGAACTTTTCGCGTCGCTACGCGCATTGGCGGCCAGAAAAAATGGCTTATTAGGGCATCTGTTCAGCTGTTTTTACTGCATGAGCCACTGGATGGTTGCGGCCGGTATGTTGATCTACCACCCGATTCTTTTACACAGCAGCGTCGGCCTGTTCGACTGGATAATGACAGCTTTTATCGTACTGACCATCACCACCTTTATTAATGGCTTATTGTTTAAAGTTTTTCAGGCCGCTATTCGTACTCATGTGATGAAGCATGAAGCACAACAAATACTGAATCCACATAAGTAAATGACAGGTACATATGAATACCAATGACATTTTTAACAGTGAATTCTCCCGCCAGTATGATGCCAATAATTCACGTTTCAGCGCGATTAACGACAACTTACATTTCCTGGTCGCGTTGCTGCTGCGTGATCTCCCCGCTGATGCACGTATACTTTGTGTCGGTGTGGGAACTGGTAACGAAATTATTTACCACGCAGTCAAAAACCATGGCTGGCACTTCACTGGGGTGGATCCCTCTCCCGATATGCTGGAAGTATGCGCCAGTAAACTGGAACAAGCTGAGATAAAAGACCGTTGCACTTTAATAGAAGGATATCTTGATAATATACCGGACAATGTGGCTTATGACGCAGTATTGTGCCTGCTGGTAACGCATTTTATCCAGAAGAGTGACCGGGGAGGCATCTACTGTGAAATAAAAAAGAGATTAAAGACTCGCGGCAGATTGATTGTGGCCGAAATCGCGGGAGATACCACAACGGGTAATTTCGACGAACAATTGTCTGGTTGGGCAGCGCTCCAGGCAATCTCCAGCCCAAACATACCAATGCTTGAGGATCTCAAAACTTTGCTACGAAAAAGGTTGCTTCTATTGCCCCCTGAAAAAACTGAAGAATTAATTCTCAATGCCGGATTTTCGCCACCTCATCATTTCTTTCAATCACTATTAATTCATGCCTGGATAGCTAATACATAACAAGAATGCATGCTTCTGACTCTTGCTATTTTCGTAATCAACCATTCCATATATTATTTTTTATCAAAACGTTGGAGGCAGGGAGTTTACTCGCTTAGTTGCATGTCCACTAATGGTGGGTAGGATCATTCCGGGATATTCAGTCTGACGGACATACATTACTGATGGTGGCGGCAAGAAACTCCATGACGACAGTTGCTGAAGGATCACGTCTTAACTCCGGATAAGCGACCAGCCAGATATCTCTGACAGGAGGGCGCGAATTGACGGCCAGTTTTACCAGGGAACTGTCAGCATCTCCCATAAAGCAGGGTAACGTGACGAGACCCAGGCCGCTTCTGGCGGCCTGTTGCTGTGCCATCAGATCGCTTGCCCTGAATATGACACGCCTTCCTTCCAGCAGTGATTCCAGCCAGTTTTGCTGCGTAACATGTTCAAGAGAGCGCTCATAAGCGATGAATACCCAGTCTTCAGGTGGAGTTTCCAGCCAGGAACGGGAAGCATAAAGGCCAAAATGCATTGTACCAATCCGGCGGACCAGCAAACCGGGGTCATCAGGTCTCGTCAGACGTACGGCTATATCCGCTTCTCCTTTATTCAGTTGAGCATGATGTGATTCGCCTGCCAACGAGAGCGCGATGTCAGGATGGCGTTGAGTGAAACCTGCTATAGCAGGCGCAATCAGCTGTGCAGCCACAGCAGGAGATGCACTGATCCTTAAACTAAACGCAGGTAAAGTTGATAACGATTTTGCCTGTATATGAATCCGGTCTGCGATCCTGTTCATTTCATTCGCTACCGAGGCAATCACTTTTCCCTGTTCAGTAAGGCTGGTTTGCCGGGGTAAACGTTCGGTAAGGCGAAGCCCGAGCGCAGTTTCCAGCGCCGCTATACGGCGGCTTACAGTTGCGTGATCCACATTAAGTTCTTTAGCCGCGGCTGACATGGACCCTTTACGCGCCAGCGCGAGAAAACAATTTAAATCCTGCCAGTCCATCCATTTCCACCTTGTGCATATCCGCACATACATAGAGCTTTTATACCCGTATTTTTCTCCATGTGAACAACTTTATAATTTTCTCACTTAATAGTGAGGACAGTATATGCCAACCGCAATCATTATCAGCCAGCCAGGCGGACCTGAAGTACTCCACGCCACTGAAATAGAAATCAAAGACCCCAGCCCTGATGAAGTTCAGATCCGGCATGAAGTGATAGGCGTTAATTTTGTTGATATTTACTATCGTTCAGGCCTTTATCCTCTGCCCTCTTCGCCTGCTATACCCGGCTTTGAAGGGAGCGGCATAGTGACAGCGGCCGGACATAACGTCCGGGGCTTTGCTCCGGGTGACAGGGTGGCCTATACCGGCAGCCCGATGGGAGCCTATGCCGAAATAAGAAATATCCCGGCCAGTCGCCTTGTCAGAATTCCCCAGAATATCGATATAAGAACAGCCGGAAGCGCTATGTTACGCGGACTTACCGCACATATGCTTCTTCATAAAGTCAGAGATGTCAAAGAGGGCGACTGGATTCTGGTACATTCTGCTGCCGGGGGGCTTGGCCAGATTGTTACACGCTGGGCAACAATGAAAGGCGCACGCGTCATCGGCACAACGGGCTCTGCGGATAAAGTTAAAATTGCGCAGGCAGCAGGAGCAAAAGAGGTTCTCCTTCATACAGACACTGCATGGGCAGATAAGGTACGTGAAATTTCTGATGGTCGTGGCGTACATCTTGCCATTGATGGGATAGGCGGAAGCACGCTCTCTACCACGCTCAGCGTGGTACGCCCGTTTGGCACGGCGGCAAGTCTGGGCCAACCGGCTGGCCCCATTCCTCCGGTCCGCGTTGAAGAACTGGGATTCGCCCGCTCAATCGCACTCATGAGGCCAAGCTCAATGGCTTATGCTGATGACGCAGAACTTTACGCGCAGGGAGCGAGAGACCTTATATCGGCCCTTCAGAACGGACTTATAAACCCTGTCGGGGCACAATATCCACTGACTCATGCCGCTGAGGCACATGCAGACCTTGAAGCTGGGCGCACAACGGGGAGCGTGATACTGACTGTTTAGCGCAGGATGTAATCAGAAATAGAAACACTACCTCTGTAATTTTTATCACCTCATTTCACGAGTTTCATTTTTAATGCTCCGAAGAGATATCAAATACTGATACCTCTTCGGACAAGTACACTAAACTGCCAGCACTGGTCTACATGTTATAATACTCTTCCCCCGTCTATGTATGTTGTATTGATTACTTTCAACCGCGCTACGGGTAAAAGCTAACAACAAAAATGAACATAGCGACCACCGCCACATAAGATCCATTATGTTGAGTACAGCATGATGGGTCGAGGACAATGCCCCTGGCACGGAGGATTCATCAGGTGTTTCAGACTGGGCACCGTCTTTTCCGTCGGGTGATGCCGGTTTCCTGATTTGGTGTAAAGCTGGCGGGATTGTCCAGGGATTGAGATGTGAAAGAAGAATCAAAATGACTGCTGTGTGCCAGGCGTGGACGTCAGATCCGATTAATATATTCAGCGCAATGCCTTTGAGAAACAGACAGCTTCTGTCCTACCTATATATGGACCGTAATTCGCAATACGGATATAGCCGTTTTTCTTGTAGAAATTTACAGCCCGATAGTTGATGTGTCGGGTTTCCAGCCTAAGTTCGGTATATCCCATCTCTTTTGCAGATTTTTCAAGAAATTTGAGTAAAGCGCAGCCAACCCCAGGCACACTTCGGTCTGAAAACATTCTTTTAAGCTCGGCTATATTTTGCGTTAATGGCCGTATAGCACCGCACCCAATAGCGTTGCCTTGAGAATTCTTTGCTAATGCCCATAAGGCCTTGTCATCACTCATTGCGTCAACGGTGAAATTGCTTTTTCCGTTATCACCAGTAATAGCGGCAAGCTCTGCTGATAGCAATTCGATTAGGCGACAGGATTCTGAAGAAAATGGATCTGATTTCTCTACTGTTATCATGGTGATGCCCTGAAGGATAAGTTTGACCAACATAAAGCATCTTGTTATAGAAAGCATCAGCCTAAAACGGGTGATGGGGCAACAAGGTTTCCATACTATCGCGAGGGTATGAAAGTCTATACCTCGCCCGGCCAGCATCACCTGTTGTTCTCAGTAGCTGATGCCAGTATTACAGTACCAGCGTCGCCTCGCGCTGCCAGAAGACCAGCCCCTCTGAGTTCATGTACTGCGGTAAAATGACTAAAGTTTATTAAGCCAGTCAATAATCGCAGCGTTTACGTCATCAGGTCGGTCTTTCATTATCCAGTGACTGGCATGTTCCCAAACGTCTACTTTTGATTTGGGATGTGAGAACCATGGCCGCATCGCTATAGCCTGCTCAACATAACGGCACATGTGGTAAAAAGGAATATTCAGGGACCGCAGCAATGCTTCGCTACCCTGACCTACCCCCACCTGCTCTGGACCAACAAACAGCGGGCCAAAGGATTCGCGGAATGGTGCTTCAGGCATACCAAACATGCGCCGTGAATGCCAGGTCTTAAATGCAGCCGGGGTCGCGGCATCATAGAAATTCTGGATCATTTCGGATGTAACGGATGCGGGATCTTCACGTTGTAAACGTTCTGCCGTTTGCTGGAATAGCGGCGCAAAAGATTGATCAAACCCAAGGCTGCCGTCCACCGAAATGACTGCGTCGACAAGATCAGGTCTTTCCGAAGCAATCCGTGCAGCGATCTGCCCCCCCATAGAATGTCCAATCAGAACCGCTTTTTGTCCCGGCAATGCTTTCTGGATAAGCGAGATGATATCCGCGGCGTAGTGATCTGGCGTATAAGCACCAGAGGGCATAACTTCTGAGCGCCCATGTCCACGAAGATCGACCGCAATCACGCGGTAATGCTGCTCAAGCTCGGGGATCTGCCAGCTCCAGTCATGGGAATCCGCCACCCAACCGTGTAGAAGAATCAGCGCACGCCCATTCCCCGAATCAGTACTGAAAAGCCGTGCTGTCTGCATGTCCTGAGCCAAAGCAGGCTGGGCCCCGGAGCCCTGAGTTGCCTCTGCTGCATTAGCAAAATCACCTGAAAGTCTGCGGTGAGAGAGTTGCACCATCTGGATATCCACCCTATATGTATCATGTTGATACATGAAGATATCCATTATATATTTACTGTCAATTACGCACCTTTAATCGCGTAGATATACATAAGGATACCTGGATGCCGCGTGGATCAGAATTCGGAGTTAGCGATATGTTTTTCGCAGACTGTGCCGCCAGATCGTTCTTCGATCAGGTCGCCAATAAATGGTCGGTAATGATCCTCACCATCCTCGAAGAACGCCCCACCCGTTTCAATGAGATGATGAGACGCTTAGAAGGCATCACTCATAAAGCGCTAACGCAAGCACTTAGACGGCTTCAGCGTAATGGACTGATTACCCGCAGAGTTTTAGCCACTTCCCCCGTTGCAGTTGAATACTCTATAACTGACCTAGGCCGAACCCTGCAGAAACCTTTTTCCGCAGTGTTCGAATGGGCAATCGAGCATTTACAGGATATTGAAAATGCTCGTGTTAAATACGATGAAAGCCAAGTGTAGCGGCATGGACGAAGAACAACTCATCGCCGCTGTCGCCATCACCCATGTCGAGCTGATACTTATCCATCCATTCAGAGAGGGAAACGGGCGCCTGTCGCGACTATTAGCCGACGTGATGGCCGTTCAGGGAGGATACAAACCGCTGGATTATAAAAGTTGGGAGCAAAACAAAACCCAGTATATCTCGGCTATTCATTCAGGCTTATCAATGGACTACGAGCCAATGAGACACTGGGTCAGGGAAGTATTAAGAAGGAATTAAACCGCAAGACGTAAATGAGCAAATTTTTTGCGCGTCGCTTCAAGGGAAGCTTCAATCTTCGCAGAGGACTGCCCAGTTTCAACAGCCGTAGACGTTACTACTGAGCGAACAATGTCGGCACGAGACGGCTTAGCGTAGCTTGCCTGAGTTTTTTTGTTGTTGCTCATCGTTACTCCTGAAAGCAGAATTTGGGCAGACAGTCATCGAACGAACATTATACCAACATTTCCAGGCGAATTAACTCAAGTAACTCAAGGGCGCACTCAATGCCTTGTTCAAGAGCATAAGCGAACCATCCAGGATATCTTACGAAAAAGGAAGCAAAGCAGTTTTATTGCGGTGAGCGAGACGCTATTACGCCAGTCACCTTGCCACTTGTTTTCCTGCCATAAAGACTCCGTTATCATGCTCACCACGCATGCATGAACAGAACAACCCGATTCATGAGATCCAATGAGACAAAGTGAAACTCAATGAGAACAACAAACATCACTAACTCATTAAAATTTAAGAAAATGGACATCACAAACTGATGAGCACACTAGAGAATTTCGACGCCCACACGCCAATGATGCAGCTGTACTCTTTTATCAGTGTTAACCTGTTGAAGTAGAGGAACAAAGAGATTACTGGCTATGTTCTAGTTTACTGGTGGCATACTTTTCTGTGAATGTCGGTGCGATTGGTAGAAGCAGATAACTTACTCTTCTAAGGAGCAAAAAAACCACACATTGGTTATTTACTCACCTCCACTCAATAGATACACTATTTATAAGGATTTACAATAGCATAAGGAAAAAAGAACATGGCTATTCCCGGAAATATGTGGCTCTATGACGATGGTGGAGCACTAATCAAAGGCGGTTGTGATGTTGCAGATAGAGAATTCAGTATTGAGTTTAAAGGGTTTCACCATAATCTCTCCATTCCTACTGATAATGCCACTGGCAAGCCTACCGGCACTCGTCAACACTCACCAATGATCATCGTTAAAGAATTCGACTATTCCAGCCCATACCTCTACAAAGCAGTTGCTACTGGTCAGAACCTGAAATCTGCTGAAATCAAATGGTATAAAATCAGTGATGCCGGTCAGGAAGTGGAATACTTCAATATGCTACTTGAAGGAGTTCGAATCGTATCAATATCTCCTACAATGGCTTCCCCAGAAGACAAGAACAACAATCACCTTGAATCTATTGAGTTAAGGTATGAGAAGATCACCTGGAAGCATTGTGATGGGAATATAATTTTCACAGATGCCTGGAATGAGCGACAAACAGCATAAGGTGATCGAATGGATACGACAGAAGAACTAAACGGAACCTATTTCTACCACGGACAATCCAACCTCTCGGCCGGTGAGCTTTTTGATGTAATTTTCCTTGAGCAATTTTGTGACGAGCTTGGCATAAGTATTGGATCAGGTGCTGCTATCCTCGCCGGGCAACCTTGGCTAAAAACCAGAACAAAACCAGGAGAGGCAATTAAAGGAACAAGCGTCGTTTCTAAATATGGAAGGATGCTTCTGCGAAATGCAAAAACTCCATTTGGTATTAGGGTTCCTACACCTGTTGGTGTGAGAATGAGAAAAACGAATAGTCTTGCTGCTGTTATAGCTCGTTATGTTCCTTGGTTAGGTTGGATAGGCCTTGTAAACTCAATTTATCAAGTATCAAGGAAAACTAAGGAAAAATATAACCTGATAGCACGCCCTAAAGACCGTATACAATGGACATACTTTTAATGAAAAGTATTCAAGATCAGGTTTTAGACTTGTTTAAAGAGGAGATTTCAACCAGCTTAGATAAAAATTGGGAAGAAATCCCATTGGAACTTGATTATGATTTATTTGATGCTCCCGGTGATGACCTGCATGAAGCTTTAAATAAATTCGAAAAAAAGTTTAATGTTGATCTTTCCAGTGTTAAATGGTCGTATTATTTTCCTTGGGAGAATACCCCATTGCTAACACGGTGGTTTAAAGTAAAGCGGAAAGATATAGAGAGAACTCGTAAACCCTTAACCGTCAAAATGTTTGCTGAATCAGCGAAAGCGGGAAAATGGCTTTATGACTGATCAGGTAATAGTGTTATTGTTTATAACATAGAAAATATACATGAAAGCTTATGTCTACTCCCCTTAAAATGAGACAGCTATAATTAGATTTTCTGCTTTAACATTTGCAGAGGTCCAAAGGCTGTGATTGATGCGATTCAGTCCGTTCTGGCTGACTCGCCTCAGGCGGGTTTCTGGAAATGCTATTACCGTCTCAGATTTAAGGGGTCATCTTCAATCATAAATGTGTCTGTCGCGTCTATTGTTGCCCAGGCCTGAACCTCAAACGCAAAATAAAAAAAACGTTGCCAAAACGTGAGAGTAAGCCGTTATCTGTTGTAAATCAGTCGGATATTCAGTGGACACTGGATTATATGCATGATGCACTTTATTGCGGTAACCGATTCAGAACAGTGAATATTATTGATGAAGGAACCCGTGAATGCCTGATTCGTGGAGTTTAATACAGGCAGCGGCGAGAGCAGTGAGGCACCGATTTTCACCAATATCGGCTTTATCTTTGTCACCTGGCGTCACCATTTCTATCGCGTTAAACGCCAGTCACCTTGCCACTTGTTTTCCTGCCATAAAGACTCCGTTATCATGCTCACCACGCATGCATGAACAGAACAACCCGATTCATGAGATCCAATGAGACATAGTGAAATTCAATGAGAACAACAAATATCACTAACTCATTAAAATTTAAGAAAATGGACATCATAAACTGATGAGCACACTAGAGAATTTCGACGCCCACACACCAATGATGCAGCAGTACCTGCGCCTGAAGGCACAGCATCCGGAGATCTTGCTGTTTTACCGGATGGGCGATTTTTACGAGTTGTTTTACGACGACGCCAAACGGGCTTCCCAGTTACTGGATATTTCCCTGACCAAACGCGGAGCTTCCGCAGGGGAACCTATCCCCATGGCGGGAGTGCCGCATCATGCGGTCGAAAACTACCTGGCAAAGCTGGTTAACCTTGGTGAATCTGTCGCTATTTGTGAACAAATTGGCGACCCGGCAACCACTAAAGGCCCGGTGGAGCGCAAAGTGGTGCGTATCGTCACGCCAGGAACCATCAGTGATGAAGCTTTACTACAAGAGCGGCAGGATAACCTGCTGGCGGCTATCTGGCAGGACAGCAAAGGTTTTGGCTATGCCACGCTGGATATCAGCTCTGGCCGGTTTCGCCTTTCTGAACCGGAAGATGCGGAAGATATGGCCGCCGAACTGCAGCGCACCAACCCCGCAGAATTACTCTATGCGGAAGATTTTGCCGATATGCGCCTGGTTGAACACCGCCGGGGGTTGCGCCGCCGCCCGTTATGGGAATTTGAAATTGATACCGCTCGCCAGCAACTGAATCTGCAATTCGGCACCCGCGATTTAACTGGCTTTGGCGTGGAACAGGCACACCGTGGCCTGTGCGCCGCAGGTTGCCTGTTGCAGTATGTGAAAGACACTCAGCGCACTGCACTGCCCCATATCCGTGGTATCACCATGGAGCGCCAGCAGGATGGCATTATTATGGATGCCGCCACGCGCCGTAACCTGGAAATCACCCTCAACCTGGCAGGCGGGACCGACAACACGGTTGCCGCCGTGCTGGATGGCACCGTTACACCAATGGGCAGCCGCATGCTAAAACGCTGGCTGCATATGCCGGTGCGCGATACCAGTGTGCTGAGCCGCCGCCAACAGGCTATCAGTGCATTACAAGATTTAACCAGCGAGCTACAGCCCATTTTGCGCCAGGTCGGTGATCTGGAGCGTATTCTGGCCCGCCTTGCGCTGCGCACGGCCCGCCCGCGCGACCTGGCAAGAATGCGCCATGCTTTCCAGCAACTGCCACTACTGCGCGATGTGCTGGCGGAAGTGGATGCGCCTGCCGTTCAGCGCCTGCGTGAAACCTGTGGCGAATTTAGCGAACTGCGCGAGTTACTGGAGCGCGCCATTATTGAAAGCCCACCAGTGCTGGTACGTGACGGTGGTGTTATTGCTCCAGGTTACCATGAAGAGCTGGATGAATGGCGCGCACTGGCAGATGGTGCAACGGATTACCTCGACAAACTGGAAATCCGCGAGCGGGAAAAACTGGGTATTGACACCCTGAAAGTCGGGTTTAATGCTGTGCATGGCTACTATATTCAGGTAAGCCGTGGGCAGAGCCACATGGTGCCAATTAACTATGTGCGCCGCCAGACCCTGAAAAACGCTGAGCGCTATATTATTCCTGAACTGAAAGAGTACGAAGACAAAGTACTCACCTCCAAAGGGAAAGCGCTGGCGCTGGAAAAACAGCTCTACGATGAACTGTTCGACAAATTGCTACCACACCTTGAAGCACTGCAAAACAGCGCGGCGGCGCTGGCGGAGCTGGATGTGCTGGCAAACCTGGCTGAACGGGCCCTGCGCTATAACTATGTCTGCCCGACACTTACCGATAAACCCGGTATTGCAATACAGGGCGGTCGCCACCCGGTAGTGGAGCAAGTATTAAGTGACCCGTTTATTGCCAACCCACTGAATCTGTCGCCACAACGGCGGATGCTTATTATTACCGGCCCGAACATGGGCGGTAAAAGTACCTATATGCGCCAGGCCGCTCTGATTGTGCTGATGGCTTATATTGGCAGCTTTGTGCCGGCAGAAAGCGCAGAAATTGGCCCGGTCGACCGCATTTTCACGCGTGTTGGTGCGGCGGATGACCTGGCTTCAGGGCGCTCTACTTTCATGGTTGAAATGACAGAAACCGCCAACATTCTGCATAATGCCACAGCGCAAAGCCTGGTGTTGATGGATGAAATTGGCCGGGGTACTTCAACTTATGATGGACTGTCTCTGGCCTGGGCCTGTGCCGAAAACCTCGCGAACCGCATTAAAGCGCTGACGCTATTCGCCACCCACTATTTTGAGCTGACAACGCTGCCAGAAAAAATGGAAGGGGTTGCCAACGTGCATCTCGATGCCCTTGAGCACGGTGACACCATCGCGTTTATGCACAGCGTGCAGGATGGTGCGGCGAGCAAAAGCTACGGGCTGGCGGTTGCGGCACTGGCTGGCGTACCGAAAGATGTGATTAAACGCGCGCGCCAGAAGCTGCGTGAACTGGAAAGCTTGTCTGGCAATGCTGCAGCAAGCCAGGTTGACGGCACGCAGATGTCGTTGCTGGCTGCCTCTGAAGAACCCAGCCCCGCGGTTGAAGCACTGGAAAATCTCGACCCGGACAGCCTGACGCCTCGCCAGGCGCTGGAGTGGATCTACCGGCTGAAGTCACTGGTTTAACGCTGTATAAAACGCCCCGGACGGGGCGTTTCAGATTGATGAAAAAGAAGGAAAAAGCGTGGTTTTTCCTTCTTTTTAGTTAGCAGCCGAAAATCAATAAATTGATTTTCCTGGTTTTTATTGGGTGACATCCTCTCGTTCTGTGCGGACATGAGGTTTGTCATCAGACTCAAACGCCCCATTTGGGGCGTTTTATATTACCACTCAGGCCAGGTAATTAACGCTGGCCTTCCGGCAACAAAGGCGGAATAGTGGGTACCTGCGGCGCATTATCAATATCGGCCTGGGTCATCATAAACGCCTCGGGGTAATGCTCCCGGCTGGTGCGGCGCAGCGGTTCTGTATCCCGCCAGGTGTACAGGCAATGCTGGCACTGGTGCACTGTCCAGACACCTTTTACCGGTGATGTTGCCAGCACTTCAATATGTTCATCAGCACAACGTGGGCAAATCATAGCGCTTCTCCTTTTTTCCGGTTAGCCAGCATGGCAGTCAGTTTTTCAACCCACAGTGCCGTTTCTGGTAAATCTTTTACTGGCTGGCTGTAATGGCCGCGGTTATCCGGTGCAACCGGAGTGGTGGCATCAATGATAAGCTTGTCGGTGATCCCCGCAGGGCTTGAGCCCGGATCCAGTTCCAGTACCGACATATTCGGTAGCTGCACCAGATCGCCTGCCGCATTCACTTTGGATGAGAGCGCCCACATCACCTGTGGCAGATCGAACGGATCAACGTCTTCGTCCACCATAATCACCATTTTTACGTAACCCAGACCATGTGGCGTTGTCATCGCCCGCAGGCCAACCGCTCTGGCAAATCCACCATAACGTTTTTTGGTGGAGATGATGGCGAGCAAACCATGGGTGTACATGGCGTTAACCGCCTGCACTTCAGGGAATTCCGCTTTCAGTTGCTGGTACAGTGGCACGCAGGTTGCCGGGCCGATCAGGTAGTCAATTTCGGTCCACGGCATCCCCAGATAGAGAGATTCAAAAATCGGTTTGGTACGGTAAGATACTTTATCAATGCGCACTACGGTCATGTTGCGCCCACCGGAATAGTGGCCGGTAAACTCACCAAACGGGCCTTCAATTTCCCGTTTGCGCCCTTCTATCACGCCTTCCAGAATCACTTCTGAACCCCAGGGCACATCAAAGCCAGTCAGCGGTGCTGTGGAGATTGGGTAAGGAGACTCGCGCAATGCGCCAGCCATTTCATATTCAGACTGGTCATATTTAAGTGGCGTTGCCCCCATCAGGGTAATCACCGGGTCGTTACCCAGTGTAATGGCAACAGGCAGGTCTTCACCACGTTCTTCGGCTTTATGTAAATGCAGGGCTATATCATGCATCGGTACCGGTTGCAGGCCCAGCTTACGCTTGCCTTTTACTTCCATCCGGTAAATACCGACGTTTTGTTTACCAAAGTGTTCCGGGTCCTGTGGATCGCGCGAAACAACGCAGGCTTTATCCAGGTAGAACCCGCCGTCACCATCATTCAGGCGAAATAACGGCAGAATATCAAACAGATTGATGTCTTCTCCGTCTACGCTGTTTTCAGCCCAGGGCGGGTTATCGCGGCGTTCCGGGGCTACCGGGAACGTATCCCAGCGGCGAATAAACTCATCCACCTGTTGTTTAAGCGGGGTGTTTGGCGGCATACCAATAGAAATAGCATGGTTCTGCCAGGAGCCAATGGTATTCATTACTACACGGGCATCTGTAAAACCCGCAATATTATCAAACCACAGCGCTGGGGCACCTTCACCAATACGCCCGGTTGCGTTAGCGGCAGCAGCAATATCCGGTTCCGGCATCACTTGCTCTTCAATTTTCAGTAACTGCCCTTGTTCATCCAGCGCACGTAAAAAGCTGCGCAAATCATCAAACGCCATATGCGTCTCCTGTTAACAATACATTGTTCGCACACGAACATTATGGATAAAGTAATATATCGCGCCAAAGAAGAGCAACGTAAAGCACAGCGATCGCGTCAAAAGCGCACAAAACGTTCACCTGTGTAAAAGTATGAGCCAGGTGAAAAATTGCAGGTATGATAACGATGGATGCTTTTATCTTCATGCCAAATGGGTTCAGGATGCATTTACACCAGGAAACATTTCACCTTTTACGCCTGCTATTTCAGCAACATACAGCCAGGTGGCAACATACTTTTCCCGAACTGACCAAGCCGCAGTATTCAGTGTTGCGGGCAGTGGCGGAACATCCGGGTATTGAGCAGGCGCGCCTGACTGAAGCGGCTGTGTGTACCAAGGCGACACTGGCAGAAATGTTGAGCAGGATGGAGAAAAAAGGCTGGGTCAGCCGGGCTTGCGACCTGGCGGATAAACGGCGGCGGTTTGTTTCACTGACACCGGACGGGCAGGCACTGCTCACCCTCAGCCAGTCCAGAGCAACGACTGTGGACCAGGCGTTTTTAACCCGGTTAAACCAGCAAGAACAGCAGGCATTTAACGCAATGATTGAAAAAATGCTGGAGCCGGACGGCAACGCTCAGACATAAAAAAAGCCAGTCATACGACTGGCTTTTTCGGCGGAAAAAGTATTATTCCTGGAACAGAGCCTCAATATTCAGACCCTGTGTTTGCAGGATCTCCCTGAGGCGACGCAGGCCCTCAACCTGAATCTGGCGTACACGCTCGCGTGTCAAACCAATTTCATGGCCAACATCTTCCAGTGTGGCAGCTTCATAGCCCAGCAAACCAAAACGGCGCGCCAGCACTTCACGTTGCTTCGCATTGAGTTCAAACAACCACTTCACGATGCTGTGTTTCATATCATCATCTTGTGTGGTGTCTTCCGGGCCGTTGTCTTTTTCATCGGCCAGGATATCAAGCAACGCTTTTTCCGAATCACCACCCAATGGGGTATCCACTGAGGTGATGCGTTCGTTGAGCCGCAACATACGGCTGACGTCATCTACCGGTTTATCCAGTTGTTCCGCTATTTCTTCTGCGCTGGGCTCATGATCCAGCTTATGAGAAAGTTCACGGGCTGTGCGCAGATAGACGTTCAGCTCTTTAACAATATGGATTGGCAAACGAATCGTACGCGTTTGATTCATGATCGCACGCTCGATAGTTTGACGGATCCACCAGGTTGCATAAGTTGAGAAACGGAACCCTCTTTCCGGATCGAATTTCTCAACTGCGCGGATCAGGCCGAGGTTTCCTTCCTCAATGAGATCCAGCAATGCCAGACCTCGGTTGCCATAACGCCGCGCTATTTTCACCACCAGACGAAGGTTACTTTCTATCATCCGACGGCGCGAAGCTACATCACCACGCAATGCCCGGCGTGCGAAATGCACCTCTTCTTCAGCAGTCAGCAGAGGTGAGTAACCAATCTCACCAAGATAGAGCTGTGTTGCATCGAGCACACGTTGAGTGGCACCTTGCGACAACAACTCTTCCTCTGCCAGCTCTGTATCACCGGGTTCCTCTTCCACAAAGGCCTTTTCATCAAAGGTCTCTGCTCCATTCTCATCAAATTCCGCATCTTCACTTACTTCATGAACCTTCAGCGTATTCTGACTCATCTTAAGGTGCCTCCTACCCGTGATCCCTGGGCAAAGCACCTGTTACAACGTACTTTGCCGGTTTATCGCTGCGGTAAATAACGCAGCGGGTTGACGGATTTCCCCTTGTAACGAATTTCAAAATGCAAACGTGTAGAACTGGTTCCGGTGCTACCCATAGTAGCTATTTTCTGCCCCGCGTTGACTTCTTGTTGCTCCCGAACCAGCATAGTATCGTTATGAGCGTAGGCACTCAGGTAATCATCGTTATGTTTTATAATGATAAGATTCCCGTAACCGCGCAGTGCGTTACCGGCATAGACAACGCGCCCGGGGGCGGTTGCATAGATAGCCTGGCCACGCGAACCTGCAATATCAATACCTTTATTACCGCCATCGGCAGCAGAAAAGTTTTCGATAATCTTGCCATCAGTAGGCCAGCGCCATGATGAAATCGGCGAACTGCTTGACGTACTGCTGACAGTCGGTTCGGGAGTACTAACAACCGGCGCGGTAGTCGTCGTCGTGGCTGTTACTGCACCCGTTGACGGACGGTTACCAGGCAACATCTTGTTAGCACTTTGTTCACCTGAATTTTCAGAATACGTAATTGTCGGTTGCGTTGCAACCACCGCGCCTGAATTTTGTGCAGGTTTAGTTATCAGCCCCTGAGCACTGGCATCTGCGGTCGTAATCGCATTACCGCCAGTAATTGGCGCGCCTGAACCATTGCCCACTTGCAGCGTTTGCCCGACATGCAATCCATAAGGAGCCGGAATATTATTACGCTGCGCCAGGTCCCGGAAATCGTTCCCTGTCAGCCAGGCAATATAGAACAATGTATCGCCACGTCTGACGGTATAGGTTTGGCCGGAATAGCTGCCTTTGGGAATAGAATCATAATGGCGTTCATAAACAATTTTGCCATTCACGGTGCGCACTGGCTGTGACGGTGGCTGCTGTACTGCAACGGTGTGAGTCTGTCTTGTTTGTACCGGATGTACAGGTTGTATTTGCGGTCGTTGAACCGGCGCAGAGGTGTTTGGTGTAATTAACATCCCGCTACTGGTACTGGGCGCAGACGATGAGCCGCCACCATTGACGGAACTGATCGGAGCCTGGTTATGGTTATTACTGGAACAACCGGCAAGCCACAGGCTAACCAGTGAAAGCGCCGCAACACGGCGTAAGGTGAAATGTGGGCTTCCCGCGCTCATTTATCCCCCAAAAAATAAGAAAACAGTCAAATCAGAGCCGTAGAGGTCATCCACACTTCGGCCTGCCTTACAATACGCCCGCCCCGCGGAAAAAATACGGGGATAAATCTGGATTCAGGACAGTTCACCTTTTACCAGCGGTACAAAGCGTACTGCTTCTATTGTTTCGATAACAAAATCTGCACCCCGGCGACGAACCCGCTTAAGCAGTTGTTGTTCATCACCTACCGGCAAAACCAGTACGCCACCTTCATCTAACTGGGAAAGCAACGCAACGGGTATTTCTGGTGGTGCGGCGGTCACGATAATGGCATCAAAAGGTGCCCGTGCACGCCAACCCTGCCAGCCATCGCCATGTCGTGTTGAAACATTATGTAAATCAAGTTGTTTCAGACGACGCCTGGCATGCCACTGTAAGCTTTTAATGCGCTCAACGGAACAAACATGCTGCACCAGATGCGCCAGAATAGCTGTTTGATACCCGGAGCCTGTCCCCACTTCCAGTACGCGGGACTCTGGCGACAGCTCCAGCAACTCTGTCATGCGGGCAACCATATAAGGTTGCGAAATAGTCTGACCGGAACCAATAGGTAAAGCAACGTTATCCCAGGCTTTGTGTTCAAACGCTTCATCGACAAATTTCTCCCTGGGTACGCTGGCTAAAGCCTCGAGCACATGCTCATCGCTGATACCCTGCATACGTAACTGCTTAAGAAGAGTTTGTACGCGATTGCTTACCATTGGTTCTCCACTCCTGCCCGGGATAACCACCCGGAAACAACATCATGCGCGTTGTAAGCCGTTAAATCCACCTGTAACGGCGTGACAGAAACGTAGCCTGCATCCACTGCCGCGAAATCAGTATCCGGCCCGGCATCGCATTTTTCCCCCGGTGGACCTATCCAGTAAACCGGGTTACCGCGCGGGTCCTGCTGAACAATGACCTGGTCTGCCGGATGGCGACTGCCGCAGCGGGTAATACGTATGCCTTTTATCTGTTCAATGGGCAGGTCTGGTACATTAATATTCAGGATGCGACTGGTGCGCAACGGTTCTTGTGTCAACGCACGCAAAATCGCGCAGGTCACTTTTGCCGCCGTTTCATAGTGCGTGAGGCCATTGAGTGATACCGCCAGAGCCGGGAACCCCAAATGGCGCCCTTCCATAGCAGCAGCAACCGTTCCCGAATAAATGACATCATCGCCCAGGTTCGGCCCGGCGTTAATGCCAGAAACAACGATATCCGGGCGTGGACGCATCAGCGCATTCACCCCCAGATAAACACAGTCAGTTGGTGTGCCCATTTGTACAGCAATGTCACCACCAGGCAAATTCAGCGCCCGAAGTGGGGTTTCCAGCGTGAGAGAATTGGATGCCCCACTCCGGTTGCGGTCAGGAGCAACAACCTGAACAGTGGCAAATTCCCGCAGTGCTTTAGCCAGTGCCTGGATCCCCGGCGCGTGAACGCCATCGTCATTACTCAGCAATATGCGCATAGTCATCGGGTTGGTTAATCAGTTCCCTTACAACACTGGTGGCAAAACTTCCGGCCGGGAGCCAGAAAGTCAGGGCGACAGTGGCCTCATCCCACCAGTCCCAGCGTAATTCTTTAGGAAACAGCAAAATAGCACGGCGCGCGGCATCAACACGCTCCTGAACCAACAGCGCCTGTAAATCCGGCTCACTGGCAATCGCAGCCTGTTCCGCCGCCAGCGCACTCCCCTGAGTCCCCCAGTCCCCACGGCCGGGTAATGTGGCGGTGATCCACAAATCGCCCTCATTTACCCGCTGCTGTAAGTCCGCTAACTCATCAGCCGTAGCAACAAACCAGCTTCCGCTTCCCGCTAATTGTAGCGCGTCTCCTTCAACAACCTGATTAAATTCTGGTTTTTTCAGACGTTCGCTGGCAACCTGATTAAATAACGCACTACGGGCTGCTGACAAGGCAAAACTGCGTTTATTTCGGTCACGGGGTGGGGTTTGCTGGCTGAACCAGCGGCGCGCCATTTCCAGGTTACTGCCATTAATGCCGAAACGCTGAGCACCAAAGTAATTAGGTACACCTGTTTGCCGGATGGCCTGCAGGCGTGTTTCGACATCCTCACGATTAGTAACATTTCGCAATACTACCCGGAAGTGATTACCTTTGAGATAACCTGTGCGTAATTTACGGCGATGACGGCTGGCTTCAAGCACCGTACACCCTTCCAGCTCAAAGGCGCGCAAATCCGGCATTGTTTTGCCTGGCAGACGGACGCAGAACCACTGCTCTGCAACAGCATGCTTATCCTTTTGCCCGGCAAAACTCACTTCACGCCCATGTACTTTTAGGTATTTAGCCAGTGCATCCGCGACAAAGCGCGTATTGCAGCCTTCTTTGCGGATGCGCACTAACAGGTGTTCACCTTCGCCATCTGGCTCAAACCCCAGGTCTTCGATGACCACAAAGTCTTCCGGGCTGGCTTTTAATGTGCCGTTACCCGCGGGTTTACCATAACGCCAGCACAGTGGTGCCATTATCTCACTCATTTTTCTACCCTGATTAACAATGCCACTGCTTCACAGGCAATGCCTTCACCACGGCCAGTAAAACCCAGTTTTTCTGTGGTGGTCGCTTTCACATTAACGTCATCCATGTGGCATCCCAGGTCTTCCGCGATAAACACGCGCATTTGTGGAATGTGGGGAGCCATTTTGGGTGCCTGTGCTATCAAAGTGATATCCACATTACCCAAAGAAAAACCTTTTGCCTGGATGCGACGCCAGGCTTCACGCAGCAGCGCCCGGCTGTCTGCGCCTTTAAAGGCCGGATCGGTGTCCGGAAATAATTTTCCGATATCACCCAGTGCTGCTGCACCGAGCAGGGCATCCGTTAGCGCGTGCAGTGCCACATCGCCGTCGGAGTGAGCCAGTAAACCTTTTTCATAAGGAATGCGAACGCCGCCGATAATAATCGGGCCTTCGCCGCCAAACGCGTGTACGTCAAAACCGTGTCCAATCCGCATCAGGTATTCTCCTCAGGGGTTAAGCGAGAAAGATAAAAAGCCGCCAGACTGAGGTCTTCCGGGCGGGTAACTTTAATGTTATCAGCCCGGCCATCCACCAGTTCAGGATGGTAACCGCAATACTCCAGCGCAGAGGCTTCATCAGTGATAGCCACCCCTTCACGCAGGGCGCGTTGCAAACTGTTGCGTAACAGTTCAAGGGGAAAAAGTTGGGGTGTCAGCGCATGCCAGAGAGCCTGGCGCTCAACGGTGTGGGCAATGACCTGCATGCCGGGCTCTGCGCGTTTCATGGTATCGCGCACCGGCGCTGCCAGAATACCGCCCACCTTGCTGGTCTGTGTCAGGGCCAGCAAGCGGTTAAGATCATCGGCGTGAAGGCAAGGGCGCGCGGCATCGTGCACCAGTGCCCAGCCAGCATTCCCGGCGGCATTCAACCCTGCCAGCACTGAGTCTGCTCGCTGGTCGCCGCCACAAACCACTTCTATTTGCGGGTGGCTGGCAAGGGGTAAATGTTTAAACCACTGGTCTGCCGGGCTGATAGCGATAATGGCTTTTGAAACCCGTGGGTGCTGTAACACGCGGTCAACAGCGTGCTCCAGAATCGTCTTGTTGCCGATACGAAGGTATTGTTTGGGACATTCTGCCTGCATCCGGCTGCCGATACCCGCAGCCGGAACCACGGCAATGACATCCGGGAAGGAAACTGCCATGTGTAGTAGAACCTGAGTGGTTATTGATTATTTGGTCGTGACATGTTCCCGTTACGTTTAGACGCATCCGGTACCAGGCGGTAAAATGTTTCGCCAGGTTTAATCATGCTCAGCTCATTGCGGGCACGCTCTTCAATCGCTTCCTGCCCGCCGTTTAAATCGTCTATTTCAGCAAATAACTGGTCGTTTCTTGATTTCAGTTTGGCATTAGTGGCCTGTTGCGCCTCGACATCGCTTTTTACACGCGAATAGTCGTGCACACCATTTTTTCCGAACCACAGTGAATACTGTAGCCAGACCAGCAAAGCCAATAACAGCAGCGTTAGTTTACCCATTGCGCCCCCTGAAAAACGGCAAACATCATCCCACAATTTGCCGACAGACACCACCGTGTGTCCAGCCTGTAAAGCAGGGTATACGAGTTATTGCCGACGCAGGCGGCAGAATTTACCACAAAACCATCCGGGATGCGCCATTACTCATTACACACTCTCTCAGATTAGCCCAGCAACCACATAAATAAGCAGCCGAACATAACCATAACTACAAGGCAGGTAAGTGGACAACTCAGCCATAATCTGCGATGCAGCAATGAGTGAACCGCAATACCGACAACAATGGCGACAGGCATCAGAGCCAAAAAGAAGGGCCAGGTATAAAGAAAGAAAAACAGTGTGTTAGAGCCATAAAGCCAAAAAGGAACGGCGAGCGCCAGTAGCCAGGCCACAAAACCGATGATACCACCGGGAAGTGACCAGCTATTTTCTGTATTGCTGGCAGGCGGAGGAACCGTATCTGCCCGGGAAACAATTAATTGAGTCGTGTTGCGCATAACCTATCCTGTCTTGTGCCTTGCCGGATACTCCAGCGTGTATAATCCGGCATGGTCTCAGGATTTGATAATATCTTCCCTGCGCAACAGATCTAATAATTGGGCTGTCAAATTTGTTACCAATTGTTGACCATCAAGGTGGATTTCCGGCATTTCAGGCGGCTCATAAACCGCATCAATTCCGGTGAAATTACGCAGTTCCCCCGCACGGGCTTTTTTATACAACCCTTTGGGGTCGCGGGTTTCACACACCTCTAGCGGGGTATCAACAAATACTTCAATAAACCGCCCTTCCCCCAGGCGCTCGCGCACCATCGCCCGTTCGCTGCGGTGCGGAGAGATAAATGCCGTCAGCACAACCAGGCCAGCGTCTACCATCAGCCGGGCAACTTCCCCCACTCTGCGGATGTTTTCTTTGCGGTCTGCATCGCTGAATCCCAGGTCGCTGCACAAGCCATGGCGCACATTGTCGCCATCCAGCAAATAGGTACTGACGCCGAGCTTGCTCAGTGCCACTTCCAGTGCACCAGCAACCGTGGATTTGCCCGAGCCTGACAGGCCAGTGAACCACAGCACAACACCACGGTGCCCGTGGTGTTGTTCCCGTTGCTCACGCGTGACAACGTGGCTGTGCCAGACAACATTCTCGTCATGGTTGGCCATTACTGGCCTCCCAACAAATCACGCGCGCCCCAGTGAGGGAAATGGCGGCGAACCAAAGCATTCAGTTCCAGTTCAAAGGCACTGAATTCAGATGTCACAGCCTGCTGGCCCAGGGTTTCAACCACCAGCCCGGCACCCACCGTGACATTGCTCAGGCGATCAATAAATATCATCCCGCCAGTCACCGGGTTTTGCTGGTAGCTGTCCAGTACCAGTGGTTCATCAAAGGTGACTTCCACCAGACCGATACCATTCAGCGGCAGGCTGGCAACTTCGCGATGGCTCAGGTTATTGATATCCACCTGGTAATCAATTTTGTCGATACGCGCACGGGTTTTCTTGCCTGCGATTTTCACATCGTAGCTGTTACCCACTTCCAGTGGCTGTTCTGCCATCCACACCACATTAAGGCTGGCGCGTTGTGCTGAAGGCAGCACGGTGTCGGCTTCAACCAGTAAATCGCCACGGCTGATGTCAATTTCATCTTTCAGCACCAGGGTAATCGCTTCACCGGCAATGGCTTCATCCAGGTCACCATCAAAAGTCACAATACGGCTGACAGTGGACTCAACACCCGAAGGTAACACTTTCACACGGGTGCCCGGGCGTAATGTGCCTGATGCGAGGGTGCCTGCGTAACCACGAAAATCCAGGTTCGGACGGTTAACATACTGTACTGGGAAGCGCATTGGCTGGCTGTCGACGACACGTTTAATTTCAACCGTTTCCAGCACTTCCAACAAAGTAGGGCCACTGTACCATGGCATGTTGCTGCTTTGTGACGCCACGTTGTCGCCTTCCAGCGCAGACAGCGGTACAAAGCGAATATCCAGTTCACCCGGTAACTGTGCTGCAAAATCCAGGTAAGCCTGGCGGATGGATTCGAAAGTTTCTTCGCTGTATTCCATCAAATCCATTTTATTAACGGCAACAATCAGGTGGCGAATCCCCAGCAACGTGGAGATAAAGCTGTGCCGACGCGTCTGATCCAGTACACCTTTACGGGCGTCTATCAGCAAAATCGCCAGGTCACATGTAGAAGCGCCAGTTGCCATATTACGGGTGTACTGCTCGTGCCCCGGGGTATCCGCAATAATAAACTTCCGTTTTTCCGTAGAGAAATAGCGGTAAGCCACATCAATGGTGATACCCTGCTCACGCTCAGCCTGTAAACCATCCACCAGCAGTGCGAGGTCCAGTTTTTCGCCCTGAGTACCGTGGCGTTTGCTGTCGTTGTGCAAAGAAGACAGCTGGTCTTCATAAATCTGGCGGGTATCGTGCAACAAGCGACCAATCAGGGTGCTTTTGCCATCATCAACACTGCCGCAGGTTAAGAAGCGCAGCAGGCTTTTGTGTTGCTGGGCCTGCAGGTAAGCTTCAACACCACCCTGGTCTGCAATCTGGCGGGCAATCGTAGTATTCATCATGACTCCTTAGAAATAACCCTGACGTTTTTTGAGCTCCATAGAGCCCGCCTGGTCGCGGTCAATTACACGCCCCTGCCGTTCACTGGTGGTGGACACCAGCATTTCTTCGATAATTTCAGGCAGTGTGGCAGCTTCAGATTCAACCGCGCCTGTCAGTGGCCAGCATCCGAGAGTACGGAAACGCACCCTACGCTGTTTGATAACTTCGCCCGGTTGTATATCAATCCGGTCATCGTCAATCATCATCAACATACCGTCGCGCTCCAGTACAGGGCGTTCAGCCGCCAGGTAGAGCGGAACAATTTCAATATTTTCCAGGTAGATATACTGCCAAATATCCAACTCAGTCCAGTTAGACAAGGGGAACACACGGATGCTTTCACCTTTGTTAACCTGGCCATTGTAGTTATGCCACAGTTCCGGGCGCTGGTTTTTCGGGTCCCAGCGGTGGAAACGGTCACGGAAAGAGTAGATACGCTCTTTAGCACGGGACTTTTCTTCGTCGCGGCGTGCACCACCAAACGCGGCATCAAAACCGTATTTATTCAGTGCCTGCTTCAGACCTTCGGTTTTCATGATATCGGTATGTTTGGCACTACCGTGGACAAAGGGGTTGATGCCCATTGCCAGGCCTTCCGGGTTACGGTGCACCAGCAATTCAAAACCATATTCTTTTGCTGTGCGATCGCGGAATTCATACATTTCGCGGAATTTCCAGCCGGTATCAACATGCAGCAGAGGAAACGGCAGGGTTCCCGGGAAGAACGCCTTACGAGCCAGGTGCAGCATCACCGATGAATCCTTACCGATAGAATACAGCATGACCGGATTGGCGAATTCAGCAGCCACTTCACGGATAATATGGATGCTTTCCGCTTCCAGTAACCGCAAATGGGTAAGTCGTTTTTGGTCCATAACCCTTCCTTAAGACAGATTCAAGGCGAAAGTTCAGGGGCTTTCGTCTGTATTATGTTGCCAGGTGAATACGAAAATGCGCCCGACAGGCTGTGTTTCCGGGAGCGCGAGTTTTATACCGCTAAGCTGTATACAGGGTCAGAACGTGATGGCGGGCCAGGATGCACCAACCATCAGGGGCAGGAAGATTCCGCAAACGTCAAACCCCAATACAACCGGGTGATAGAAGGACTATAGGGGTCAGCTAAAAATGAATGAAATGACGAATTGGAATGAGTAGTTCCACAATGGAATAACGCCACTATGGAATAACAACAAAAAGTGCTCAAAAAAAGGTTTCAGTGCTTTTCAGCATAAATGAAATTGTCAGTTGCCACCAACAGTTCCATACTATTCTCGCCAATTGCATGTAAGTTAAATTGAACAGGATAAAGGAACCATTATGCTTTCCGCATTGCGCCATTCAGCGATAGTTATCGCCCTGGGCGTATGCTGCTCGTTTGCCGTCTTCGCCAAAGAGCCTGCTCTGGGTGAAACTGCCAGTTTGCAAGCCCGCCACCTCGCTACCGTTTTCCCTGGCCGTATGACCGGCTCCCCGGCTGAAATGCTGTCGGCGGAATACCTGCAACAACAATTTCAGCAATGGGGCTACCAGAGCGATGTTCGCCAGTTCCACAGCCGTTATACCTACACCAGCAAAGAAGGGAATAAGACCTGGCAAAATGTCACGGGCAGTACGGTGATCGCCGCGCGGGAAGGTGAGCTGCCCGAGCAGATAATTATTATGGCGCACCTCGACACCTATGCTCCACACAGCGACAGTGACAGCGACAATAACCTGGGTGGGCTCACTTTGCAGGGAATGGATGATAATGCTTCCGGTCTGGGGGTAATGCTGGAGCTGGCTCAACGTTTACAGCATGTTAAAACTCGCTATACCTTGCGCTTTATCGCCACCAGTGGTGAATACACCAGCCATTCAGGAGCAGAAGATTACCTGGCCCGCATGAGTGCAAAAGAAAAACGCAACACATTGTTAGTGATTAACCTCAGTAGCCTGATTGTGGGTGATCATATCTACTTTAATAGTGGGAAGAACACGCCAGTTGCCGTGCGTAAGCTCACCCGAGACCGGGCGCTTACCCTGGCGCGCCAGCTTGGTATTCGTGCATTAACCAGCCCCGGGCTTTCTTCGGCCTGGCCTGAAGGCACTGGCCCGACGCATGATGCCAGCGTCTTTGATAAAGCAGGTATTCCCGTGCTGGCAGTTGAAGCAACGGACTGGTCACTCGGCCAGCACGACGGGAAACAACAACGCGCCAAAAGCAAAGCATTCCCTTCAGGCACCAGCCGCCACGATGTTACCCGTGATAACCAACAGTATTTGGATCACTGGCTGCCCGGGCAGGTTGAAAAGCGCACACGGGCAGTGATGAAAGTGATGTTACCCCTGGTTGAAGATCTGGCAAACCCGCAAATTAGTCATACTAATAAAAAGATAAAAGTGTGAAACAAGTTACGAACAACTGAAAAAATGGTGCAAAAACAGGAAGTAAATTAGACAAACAAGTCAAAAACCTTGTTTAATAGTCATACTATTAAACAAAAGGAATCGTTTTATGACTTGTGAACGTGCGCTATTTATTGATTCGCATGACATAGCCAAATGCAGGGATGCGCTCGCACAGAACTCGCTGCTGGGGAAAACATTGCGCCACTACCAGGCACAGGCCGCGGCCTGGCTGGCTGCGCCCGTGGTTATCCCCGGCCATGGTGAAGGCGGTGGCCCGGAGCATCTTCAGCACAAAACGCATTACCAGATGCTGCACCTGGCAGGCTGGTTATGGCAATTCACCCAGGACCCGGTGTGGCGCGATAAAATCATTGCGGTGTTGTCGGGCTACGCCGATATTTATCCCCACCTTGGTAACGCCACCAGTAAAGATACCAATCCCCCCGGGCGGCTGTTTCACCAGACACTGAACGAAGATATGTTTTTGCTCTATGCCGCACATGCCTGGTCCTGCGTGAAAGAAAGCACTGCGGCGCAAACCCGGGAACACATTGAAAACAATTTGTTACGGCTGATGGCAACCGAGGCCGTGGAAACCCATGCCGCCACATTTGATATTGTGCATAACCATGGCATCTGGTCGGTTGCCGCCGTAGGGCTATGTGGTTATGCCCTGAATGATCAGTCACTGGTGGATGCCGCGCTCTATGGCCTTAAGGGCGACAGCCAGAGTGGTGGTTTTATGGCACAAATCAGCCAGCTTTTTTCCTGCGACGGGTTTTACGTTGAAGGGCTGTACTACCAGCGTTTTGCATTGCGGCCGCTGCTGATGTTTGCTCAGGCAATTTCCCGTTTTCAGCCAGAACTGAATATTTGGCAATTTGCCGGGAAGCGCATTAAAGCAGCCTGCTATGCCTTGTTTGCCCTGGCCTTCCCGGATGGCACGCTCCCCGCGCTTAATGACGCATCCAAAACGATGAACCTGAAAGATGAAGGTGCAGTGTTAGCTGTAAGCTTGTGCCGCCAGCATTATGGGCCAGATGCACGGTTAGCGGCACTCGCTGCCTGGCAGGGTAAACTCTGGCCTTGTGCTGGCGCCCTGCTGCTGGACCGTGAACAACCAGCCGGGCCGTACCCCACCTGGCCTGGCGGCATATGGCGGGATGGCCCACAAGGAGATAAAGGCGGCGTGGGTGTGTTACGCAAGGATTGCTCTCAGGGCGACCAGACCATGGCACTGCTTTGGTGGGGTGGTCATGGTGACATATCCGGCATGCACAGTGCCCTGAACCACGGGCATTTTGACGGTCTGCACCTGAGCCTGTTTAACCGGGGTAAGGAAGTGTTGCAGGATTATGGTTTCGGGCGCTGGGTGAATGTCGAACCTAAGTTTGGTGGGCGTTATATTGCGGAGAACAACAGCTATTGCAAACAAACCGTAGCCCACAATACCGTAACAGTCGATAGTGGTTGCCAGCACCAGGGCAATAAAACACTGGCAACAGGCGACCACGGTGAAACCCATTTTTTTCAGGGTAACCACACGCTCGGTTCGGGGATGAGTGCCATTGCGCGGCATTACTGGCCAGATGTAACCCAACAGCGCACAGTGTTGCTACTCACGCTGCCCGCCTGCCCACGCCCGCTGTTAGTAGATCTGTTTCGCCTGCAAAGCCCAACACCGCACCAGTATGATTACTGCCTGCATATACGTGGGCAGCGTATTGCCAGCAACATCTCACTCCAAAGCAAACCCCAACTGGCGCCACTGGGTAACGCACACGGCTACCAGCATTTGTGGGACTGCGCCAGAGGAGCAATACCCACCGGGGAACATAGCCAGATTAGCTGGCTGGATGGCGATACTTACTACACCATCACCACAGCCATGCCAGCAGGTGGCGAGCTGATTATCGCCCGCACAGGTGCCAGTGACCCGGATAATAACCTGCGCACTGAGCCGTGCTGGATTTGGCGCACCCATGCCAGCGATACATTGTTTGCCACAGTACTGGAAAGCCACGGCGAGTTTGATGAAGCGAGCGAATATTCGGTGGATGCCCGGGGGAAAGTCAGCCAGGTTAATATTTGTGAAGACAGCGCCCGTCGCACCCAGTTGCAGATAACGTTTACTGACGGCAGTGCCGCCCTGGTGACGGTAGACAACCGGCCGGGTTCCGGCGGGTTTGATGCCCAACTGATAGCAGGCTGAAAACCCGGTGAACCGGTGCCGGTAAGGCCGGGCGCCGGTTCACTTCCCGTTACAGGCGGTGCTTTTTCGCATTCATCAGCGCGAGTGAAGCCTGGTACGCTGCTTCGCCATCAGCCATCATAATCGCTTTATAAATCTGGTGATGTTCAGCAAGGCACATGCCACCATCCCGGGAAGAATGGCTGATAAACCATTTAAATACCGTAGTCAGCAAATTACCGAACGGCAGATAAAAACAGTTACCGGATGCCTGGAAAATCAGGCTGTGAAAACGTGTGTCCACTTCCACCCACTCTTCCGGGGAAAAATCACGGGCACGCTGGCAGAGCTCATCATAAACGCGGGATAACTCAATACGCTGCTCAGTTGTGGCATTTTCCGCAGCAAGCCTGGTGGCATGGGGTTCAATCACCCGGCGGAAATCCAGGAACTGGTGGTACATTTCCAGCGTACCTTCCATACCCGACATCCAGTCCAGTAATTGTGCATCGAGGATATTCCAGCTGGTTCTGGGCCGGACCCGCGTCCCGGTTTTGGGGCGCGATTCAATCAGCCCCTTTGAGGTGAGTTGTTTTAACGCTTCCCGCAGCGCAGTACGGCTGACACCCAGTTGTTCGCCCAGCTCAACTTCACTGGGTAAAATCGTACCGGGAGGTAATTCGCCAGACAGGATCCGGCGGGCGATATCTCGTGCGATCAGCCCGTCAAGGCCGCGTTGTGTCGTGCTTATGGCGGTAAATTGCATCTGACTCTAATACCTGATTCAGGAAGGGGCGCAGTGTAGCACAGGGGCTGGCAAAATGGGCAGTTGCCGGGTCAGTGTTCAGCACCTTTCCCGGCAAGCCATTCTGTAGTTTACGGCGCTATCTGCCCGCCATTCACATCAAGGATCTGCCCGGTGATATACCCGCTGCAGGCATGTGATGCCAGGAACAGGAAACTGGGCGCGACTTCCTCGCTGCGGCCAAAACGCCCCATGGGAATAGAACCGGCAATTTTATCCCGCAGCTCCTGAGGCTTGTCTTCATGGAAAGCCGTATCAATAGTACCGGGAGAGACAATGTTGAAGCGAATACCGTCTTTGGTAAATTCTTTGACCCAGTTGCGGTGGATATCGTGCAGCCAGGCTTTGGATGCCGCATAAATGCCCGCACCAATACCGCCGCCTTCGCGCCCGGCAATCGACCCGGTACTGATAACCGCCGCTGTTTTACCACTGGCTTTGGCGCTGGCACGCAAAAATGGCAGAGCGTATTTGGTCATCATCAATGCAGAACGGGCATTGAGATCCATCACATGATCATAGAATGCATCATCAATGGCTTCCAGACCGGCGCGGCCCCCTAAACCACCTGCATTATTGACCAAAACATCCAGCCCGCCGAAATGTGTTGTGAAACTCGCGACCAGTTTTTCGCAGGCGGAAGAATCACATAAATCCGCCTGAAAATAAGCCGCATCGCCACCCAGTTCCCGCAACGCGGCAACCACCTCAGCCATTTCCTCTGGCGGGCGGCGGCCGTTGATCCCGACCAGTGCACCGCGCCGGGCAAACGCCTGGGCAGCCGCCAGGCCAACCCCGGCAGTGCTGCCAGTAATCAGAACCCGCTTTCCATGTAAATCGTCAAACATCATTCTCTCCTTTTAATTAGTCATACTATTTATAACAACACAGGTTATAAATTGCGATAATAAAACCAGATTAACTGCAAATTTGTGATATTCACCCATTTATTAGTACTACTAATTCACAAGAGGAAGTTGAAACACAAAGTAGTAAACAATTTGCAGCCCGGAAGAATAAGCAAGCGCAGGAAGAAAGCAGTGACAGGCTGTCAGCGGCGTATTGAAATTGAAACTGAAGCTGGAATTAGAGCAGAGACAAAACCGCACCGGGGCCATTCCCCCAGTGCGTTTTACAGCGATTAACCTTCGTGCAGGCCACATTCCCGTTTCAGGCCGAAGAAACGCGTTTCTTCTTCCGCCATGCCCGGTTCCCATTTGCGGGTAGTATGGGTATCACCTACAGAGAGGTAACCCTGATCCCACAATGGGTGATATTTCAAACCATGCGCAGTCAGGTACTGGTAAACCTGGCGGTTATCCCAGTCGATTATTGGCAGGATCTTAAACACTTCACGCTGAATCGCCAGCACCGGCAAAGCGGCCCGGCTGCCAGACTGTTCACGGCGCAACCCGGCAAACCAGGTGCCTGCGTTAAGATCTTTGAGTGCACGGTTCATGGGTTCAACTTTGTTGAGCGTATTGTATTTCTCAATACCTTCAACACCTTGTTCCCACAATTTGCCGTAACGCGCCTCCTGCCAGGCCGGGCTTTGTTCTGCCCGGTACACTTTCAGGTTAAGTTTGAGCTTGTCGGTCAACTCATCAATAAACTGATAGGTTTCCGGGAACAAGTAACCAGTATCGGTGAGGATAACCGGGATATCCGGATATTGCTGCGTGACCAGATGCAGGCACATCGCCGCCTGAATCCCAAAGCTGGAAGAGAGCACAAACTCACCACTCAGGTTTTCCAGCGCCCAGGCAACGCGCTGCTCAGCGGTCAGCTTTTCCAGTTGATTATTAGTTTCAGCCAGCTCCATTATGCGCTCTGCTTTGGGCAGCGCATTCAGCGCTTCTCTGTCAAACGTAGCCATATTTGCCTCCAGGTTATTCCCAGAAATCCCGGGCCGGGTCCAGTACCGGTCGCACAATACCTGTGCGCACCGCAAAGTCACCAAACCCTTCATCAGATTCACGCTGTTCCGCCCACTGGCCAACCAGGGTATCCATGATGCTGACAATTTCCGCATCCGTGATATTTTCGCGGTACATACGTGGAATGCGTGTGCCAGTACGGTTACCACCAATGTACAGGTTATAACGACCAGGAGCTTTACCAATTAACCCCACTTCGGCCAGCAGTGCACGGCCACAGCCATTCGGGCAACCAGTTACACGCAATACGATATGCTCATCGCTCATGCCATGTTTCGCCATGATGCCATCCACCTGGTCCACAAAACCCGGCAGGAAGCGTTCCGCTTCGGCCATTGCCAGTGGGCAGGTTGGGAATGACACGCACGCCATCGCGTTTTCACGCTGAGGGGTTACGCTGTTCATCAGGCCATGGTCACGCGCCAGTTTCTCAATCGCTGCTTTGTCACTTTCCGGCACACCTGCAACAATCAGGTTCTGGTTGGCAGTCAGGCGGAAGTCACCTTTATGAATACGGGCTATTTCGCGCAGCCCGGTTTTCAGTGGGCGGCCAGGATAATCCAGGATGCGGCCATTCTCGATAAACAGAGTCAGGTGCCATTTGTCGTCAATACCTTTCACCCAGCCAATGCGGTCACCACGGCCAGTAAATTCATACGGGCGAATCGGGGCGAATGTGATACCGGCACGGCGCTCAACTTCGGCTTTAAATACGTCGACACCCACGCGCTCCAGGGTGTACTTGGTTTTCGCGTTTTTACGGTCTGTACGGTTACCCCAGTCTCGCTGCGTGGTAACCACAGCTTCTGCCACAGCCAGCGTGTGTTCCAGCGGAATAAAACCAAATTCACTTGCGGTGCGCGCATAGGTTTTCTTGTTACCGTGGTCGATAGACAAGCCACCACCCACCAGCAGGTTAAAACCAACCAGCTCGCCATTTTCTGCTATCGCGACAAAGTTCATGTCGTTGGCGTGAAGATCAACATCATTTTGCGGCGGAACAACCACCGTGGTTTTAAATTTACGGGGCAGATAAGTCGCCCCCAGAATCGGCTCTTCATCGGTAGTGGCGACTTTTTCCTGATCCAGCCAGATCTCGGCATAAGCACGAGTGCGCGGCAGCAGGTGCTCAGAAATTTTCTTCGCCCATGCGTAAGCCTGCTCATGCAGGCGGGATTCCACCGGGTTAGAAGTACACAACACATTACGGTTAACATCGTTAGCCGTCGCCAGAGCATCCAGGCCAACTTTATGTAATAACTGGTGCGCAGATTTCAGATCTTTTTTCAGGATGCCATGGAACTGAAAAGTCTGGCGGTTGGTGAGGCGAACACTGCCATACAGAGTTTCTTCACCCGCAAACTCTTCAATTGCCAGCCACTGCTGTGGCGACATCACACCGCCCGGCAGGCGGCAGCGCAGCATCATGGCATGGCGTGGTTCCAGTTTCTGTTCAGCGCGCTCAGCACGAATATCGCGGTCATCCTGCTGATACATGCCGTGAAAACGGATCAGCAGGAAGTTGTCACCGTTAAAACCGCCCGTCAGGCCATCATTTAAATCTTCCGCAATCGTTCCACGCAGGAAGTTGCTGTCAAGTTTCAGGCGTTCGGCATCGGCCAGTTTGCCTTCAACCACCAGGGGTCCAGGATGTTTTTCACTCATTAGTAGACATCTCGCTGATAACGGCGCGCCAGGCGCAGCTCACTTAAATATTCGTCTGCCGCTTCGGTGTCCATATCACCATAAGTGGCAATCACGTCCAGTAAAGCCTGTTCAACATCCTTCGCCATACGGGATGCATCGCCACAGACATAAATGTGTGCGCCTTCGTTAATCCAGCGCCACAGCTCTGCGCCCTGTTCACGCAGTTTATCTTGTACGTAAATTTTATGATCCTGGTCGCGTGACCAGGCCAGGTCTATCTGATTCAGGACGCCTTCTTTGACCAGTGCCTGCCATTCAACCTGGTACAGGAAATCTTCAGTAAAATGCGGGTTGCCAAAGAACAACCAGTTTTTCCCTTCTGCTCCGTCAGCAGCACGTTGCTGCATAAACGCGCGGAAAGGCGCAATCCCCGTGCCCGGGCCAATCATAATGACCGGCGTCTGGCTGTCTTCTGGCAAACGGAAATTATCGTTATGTTCGATAAACACCCGCACTTCGCCGTCTTCTTCAAGGCGGTCTGCCAGGAAACCGGATGCACCGCCAGTGCGTGCACGGCCTTCGATGTCATAACGCACAACACCGACAGTGATATGCACTTCGTTTTCCACTTCTGCCTGAGAAGAAGCGATGGAGTACAGACGAGGCGTTAGCGGGCGCAGTAAGCTTACCAGCGCTTGTGCATCAAGCTGTGCCGGAGCAAAGCGCACCATATCCACAATGGGCGTACTGGCGGCATATGCCTGCAGGCTGGTTTTATCGCCCACTTTATCCAGCAAAGCGTCGTTACGGGTTAAGGTGGCGTATTTCTCAACAATTGCCGCAGTATTGACGGTCAGTTCAAAATGCCACTGCAGAGCTTCGGCCAGAGGCAGGGTTTTATCCCCCACGGTGACCGGCTCATCGCCTTTAAGCCACAGCAATTCCACCAACTCTTTGACCAGTGCCGGGTCATTCTGATACCACACACCCAGCGCATCACCGGGTTGATAACGCAGGCCAGATTCTCCCAAATCAATTTCCAGGTGGCGCACATCTTTATCTGAATTACGGCCGGTAATTTTTTGGTTTACCGACAGCGTAGCGCTGAGTGGGTTTTCTTTAGTGTAAGGACTGGTGTAAACCTCATTGACAGCACCACTGGCAAGCACAGCAGAAGGAGTTGCGCTCGACGCAGGTACACGGTCTTTCAGCAGGGCGACCACTTCTTTACGCCAGGCTTCTGCAGCGGGCTGGTATTCAACATCGGCATCAACCCGTGCAAGCAGGCGCTCTGCACCCAACTCGGCCAGTTTGCTGTCGAAATCTTTCCCGGACTGGCAGAAGAATTCATAAGAGGTATCGCCAAGGCCCAATACCGCAAAGGCCGTATCCGGCAATTTAGGCGCTTTTTTGGAGAACAAGTATTTATGCAGCGCAACCGCTTCTTCCGGCGGTTCGCCCTCACCCTGAGTGGAGGTGACAACCAGTAAGAGTTTTTCCTGAGCGATTTGTTTGAATTTGTAGTCGCCCGCACTGACCAGTTTCACATTAATATTTTCTGCCAGCAGGTCATCACGCAGTTGCTCTGCAATACGGCGGGCATTCCCGGTTTGGGAAGCACTGAGCACCGTCACAGAAGGCGCTTCTGCCGCCGCCGGTGCGGCTGCCACAATGCTCGCTGCGCCAGTCTGGTTAACCTGGCCCCAGAAGTAGCCAGATAACCAGGCCAGCTGAGTTGGGGTGAAATCAGTCGTTGCCGCCTGCAGGCGGGCCAGTTGCTCCGGACTAAGCGGAAGCAGCGCTGTCGGTGGGACCTGTTTTGTCATGCGTCGTTATGTTCCAGTAGCAAATGAGGCTGTTTTAAATAAACAGTCAATAACCCCAAATCACTCAGGCTGACTGGCTCAAAGCCGTCGCCTTATTATCCGCGTGGTGCCACAGCGTGTAGCTGCCGAAGGTGTGCACCCGCGCAGAGACGGGGCGGATTAATGACATTATTGATAGAGACAATGCCGATAAGGGTAACGGCGGGCATAATAACAATTAAATAAGTGATAGAAATAATAAATAACCAAATTGACTAATCACTTTTTAAGGTAATGAATAACGGTAAAACAGGTAGATTAATGCATTGATTTTATTTATTAAAATAAGATAAAGCGCCATAACGCACCCGGCAAAACCAGGATGCAGGTGTTCGGGGAAAAATAATTTACTGGCAAGACGCGCCAGCACCTGGAAATCGCAGGCATATAAAGCAGGTGTAAAGACAAGTATTGTTAGTGCGTAAAACAGCCATTTAATGTACTATGCGGCGGTTTTTTTGCTTTACCAGGACTCCCTATGGCTACCAGCTTATTTAAAGATTTTACATTTGAAGCGGCGCACCGCCTTCCCCATGTTCCGGAAGGCCACAAATGCGGCCGCCTGCACGGGCATTCCTTTATGGTGCGCCTGGAAGTGACCGGCGAAGTTGACCCTTACACCGGCTGGATTATTGATTTTGCCGAACTCAAAGCCGTATTTAAGCCGACCTGGGAGCGCCTTGATCACCATTATCTCAACGATATTCCCGGGCTTGAAAACCCCACCAGTGAAGTGCTGGCGAAATGGATATGGGATCAACTCAAGCCTCAGTTACCCTTGTTGAGCGCAGTAATGGTTAAAGAGACTTGCACCGCAGGTTGTGTTTACCGCGGCGAAGTCTGATTCCCCTCGCGTGCCCCAAAAGCGGGGCACAGGCCCCACCTCAGGCAATATTCAGGTATTTGTGCGTCTGCATGGATAAACGCCAGTTACGTGCAATACAGGTTTCAATACATAAACGTGTGGCGTCTTCTTTCTGGCTGATGGGCTGGAGCGCGATAATACGTGGTTTCTCATCAGTGAGCGTTGCCAGCAGGGCATCCAGCGCTTCGATATCCCGTACCCGGCCTACCGGGTGTTTGATTTCATCGGCCCGCACCAGTGCCTGCCCCAGCACATCGTAACCCCCGCGCATATTCACTTTGGGTGAAACGGTAACCCAGGTGTTTGCCGTTGCCTGCACCTCATGCGTACCACTGGTTTCAATCTGGCACTGGTAACCGTGTTGCTCCAGCAACTGAGTAAGCGGCGTTAAATCGTGAATACAGGGCTCACCACCGGTAATCACCACATGGCGCGCGGTATAGCCCTGACGGTTGATAACAGCAAGCAACTCTTCTGGTGTTGACGCTGCCCACTTGTCACTCTCTTTCGTTTTCGCCATAACCGAAAACAGCGAGACTTCCCGTTCCGCGAGCTTATCCCAGGTGTGTTTAGTATCACACCAGGCACAGCCAACCGGGCAACCCTGTAAGCGAATAAAAATGGCGGGGACGCCAGTAAAGTAGCCCTCGCCCTGCAAGGTCTGGAAAATCTCATTAATCGGGTACTGCATAGTCAACTCGGTAAAGGAATAAACCATTATTATCGCAGATCCTGGCGGGCAGATCATGTTGGTAATGTAACCGTGCACAGAACCGAAAATATCAGGATAGGGCCAGGGGCCTATCTCACGATCAGCCTCCACCCACACCACCGTACATACGTGTCCGTATACGGCGGGTCGGTTATGTTGACCGCCGCCTTCCTATAGCTCTGGCAGGCCCGGTCTGATGAACAGGCGATTCGGGAGTGCTATGCTCAGTGCCGGATACAGCTTATCCGCCATTGCTTATGGCAGCTCCCTACCGTTTGCGCTGCAAGCTCTTTACTTACTCCCCCGGCTGACCACTGTTCGCTGTTTTTACTGTGACCCGGCACACCATAAACGGATAAGGCCCCCTTCCGGCTGAGGGATCCCCATTTAAAGCCACCTCTTCAAGAGGTGGCTTTTTCTTCTCAATCAAAAGCATATTTCTCAACACCCCATTTCATTTTACCCTGTTTTTCTTCATAGATTATTTCCTCAACAGAGGAATCCATTAAATCAAGGCAGGGCTTACCTTTTTCACCAGTTTTTTCAAGATTTAACCTGGCTTTTGAATAAAATTTTAAAAATGACTCTCGATCATATTCATTACTATCAATAACATAAGAACAAATAGAGTCAGTTCCAAACTTATCTCTTAAAAAAGAATGGCCTTTTTCAGAAATATCCTTATCAATTAAATTCAAAGCATCGAGTGTTTCAGGTGTGGATATAATAAGGGAATGAGCAAGCACATTTCTTAAATCATTACTTTTTTCAATACTTATTTTATCAATTAACAATGGAACATCTTTTAAAGATTTAGGATCACCTTTGTTAACGCCACTAATAACACTATCTATATTCAAAGTAACCGTTGCCATAGCATTACAGCCAAATGAAAATAACAGTGCTACTGTAGCAATATAAAAGCGTCTCATCTTACAACTTCCAGACGGGTATCATTTGAGTCAAGTATACGTCTACGAGTTCCCGGCCCCATAATAATACAACCTTCAGAAGCCCATCCCGGAACGCCATGAACACGTTCACCATGTATACGGAAAGCGCTTCTACCAAATGTATTACCGGATGTTTGAACAAGAATAATAGTCATCGGGCCTTTAGATCTTGATTGTCCCGAAATGCGGTAGGTTCCTTGAGGCAATGGCCCTAATCCTTTCACTTGTTGACGATCAGGATTATTTTTATTGGTCATTTTACCTGAATAACCTTTTTCGATAAAAGCACCGTTATGAAAAAGCTCACCAGTGCTTTGTTTATAAGTCCATGTCATATAAAACTCCTTAAATTAATTAAGCCGCTCTTTCTTTCCAGCTATCAGAGTGAATGATATTTCCGTCCGTATAATGCCATGCTATTTGTTCATAACCTAAGTCAACACATTCAAGATGATTTTTATTTTCACCGTGGTTATCTTTAATGTCATACATTAGAGATGTAATAGATTCTATTCTAACCTTTTATAAAACAATGGAAAAATAGTGCTCTTCTTGACCATAGTTGTTAATGTGATAATATTTAAACTCAGCTGATTTTAGCTTTTTACCTGTTGTTAATGCTTTATATAAATACGTTGAAGAAGAGTCTATTTCTTTATCGAAACTAATTGGTTCATGAACTCTTGTCCCTGTAATCTTACCAGTATTATTATCAACAGGTAGTTCTACCATATGACGCAAAGCAATAGTTTCAATACTATGCTCACGGCCAGAAACATCAACAGAGCCTTTAATAAGATTTCCAGCATCATCGTAGAGCCAAAGGTAAACAGGTATAGCCATATAAAAAATCCTTTTTAAGTTAAATTCCATCATTAATTATATGGGGATTGGGGGAGGATGGTAAAGAAGTAAGTCATACTACACTATAATAGTATATGGTATTATATAATAGTATAGCGTTAAGGGTAAGTGAGTGACGGTAATCCTCCCATTTTTAACCGTAGTTAAAAGTAGAGATTAAGCAGCCATCAAAGGTGGCTTTCCACCATTGGCTTTGTGTGGCCGTTCATAATTAGAGAATCATAGCCATTTAGTGGCGTAGTTCTGAACTTCTTCAAGCGTATCAAACAAATGTTTACTGACCCAACTGTATCTCATCGTTCTGTTATGTCGTTCGATGTAAGCATGTTGTTCGAGCAACTGAGTAAGCGGCGTTAAATCGTGAATACAAGGCTCACCACCGGTAATCACCACATGGCGCGCGGTATAGCCCTGACGGTTGATAACAGCAAGCAACTCTTCTGGTGTTGACGCTGCCCACTTATCACTCTCTTTCGTTTTCGCCATAACCGAAAACAGCGAGACTTCCCGTTCCGCGAGCTTATCTGTCAACAACACTGTCTAATGACCGCTTTGGGGGTGCGGACGATTTCCTGGACTGATTGATTAGATTAACCCCAGTCTTTTCCGGTACGTTTCAGGGCTCACTGCGCCCAGCGACAGCTTGATCCGATGACCATTGTACCATCGGATGTAGCCGTCCACCTGCTTCATAAAGTCATCCAGCGTTACACCTGACCAGTTGCGACCATAAAACATCTCATTTTTCAGCCGCCCGAAGAACCCTTCACACGCCGCATTATCCGGAGAGCAGCCTTTGCGCGACATAGAGCGCACCAGGCCCGAGGAGGATATCCTCTGTAACCACCCCGGC
>NZ_LYRP01000049.1 GCF_001655675.1 Mangrovibacter phragmitis
ATCCCAGCGCCCTTCGGGTATGGGCAAGGCAGCAGCCGTGCGTAAAGTAATGGTCGACGGCGGCCTGTTTCTGCGAATCAGAGTAGCGCTCTTTGCGGGGCAGGGAACTGATATTGCCACCGCTGGCTTCCCATGCCTGTACCCATCGCCGGAGGTTGCGCTCTGTGGGGTAGCCCAATTCACGAATAACAGAGGTGATCTTTCTACCGAATTTAAAATAGAGCTCAATAGCACGAAGGCGCTCAGCTTTTGAATACATAAATTATCTCCTGAGAGTCCAGGAAATCGTCCGCACCCCCTTTCCGGTCTTATATCAGTGTTGCTGACAACTGCGGCCGCAGTCATGTTGTAGGGGGAAAGTAGCCGAAAATCAATGAATTGACTTTCCTGTTTTTTTATTGGGTGTCATCCTCTCGTTCTGTGCGAACATGAGGTTTGTCATCAGACTCAAAGCCCCCAAAGGAGATTTTAAATACAACTTAACACTTTGAAATAAAAGAATTTGTTTCATGTCATATCCACATGTTGACCACATCGATACTAGAAGAGGCCCCGCGAATGCGGGGCTTTCTTTTAATTATCCGTTTCGACAAATACTCCCTCGAAGACAACGAATAAACCGTAACCAGCCGCCCTGACAGGCGACTTTTTAATACCCGCCATCACACGCCCTTAGAGCGACGACACACCGCCGCAATCGACAACCTCCCAACGACTCACCCGACACCATCACAACGCGATAGCGAGCCGCTGAGACGCGAGGAAAATAAATAACCCGGCTCAGCGCGCAATGCTTTCCCCGCCACGCCAGCCCGGTTAACGGGTTGCTTTTAATGCAGGTACATCAGGAGCCCCGAGCCCTGCCAGCGCTGATGCTGGCTGACAAACGCTGGAATGTAAAACGGATGCAAACTCATGCACCTGATGCATGCAGAGTTTAAAAACGACATAATCGCCAGTAAATGGCATAAAAAGACCGGCATTCTAAGTGCCGGTCTTGTGGCTTAATTCAAGCATCAGTTTTGCCATGAAATGATGTCGTCCAGACCAGAGAGCAGGTCGGGAAAGTAACTTTCATCAATATCGAAGGAATCATCAAGAGTAATACTGTCAGCATGGTTTTCAGGCTTAAGTACCATACTAACGCCAACAGTTCCGGCAAAATGTGCCTGATGAAACTTAAGCACAACCTGCTCGAATGCCGAGGTTAAATTAATATCCTTAAATTTCGCCCCTGCCTTTAAGGCCTGATGGAAATCATGTGTATCATTCCTGAACTGCTCCAACTGACCGACAAAAAACTCTGCAGCAAACTCTGTTTTTAAGGCAGGGATTGAGAATTCAACCCAAACCATAATACGGCTATAGGCAGGCTCTTCGGGCTCAGCCAGCCTTTCATAAGGCGTTAATTTAAGGTGCCTGTCACCGCTTGTGATATCTATCATGATCCCCTCTTACGGCATGTACTGAAAATGCATGATAGTCCAGTCAGCTTCCCTGACCAAAACCTCAAGACGGTAAGACTTATAAATATAAGTGCCTTTATTTTGCCTGTCTTCCACAAGCTTATACATACGAGCCTCGTAACGGAAAAGCCCTGGCTTTTTGAGAGGATCCGGCTTTCTTATGCCATAACGAATGGCCTTTTCCTGAATCTGTAAAGGCACATAACGACCAGGGGTCAGCATGTGCTTTGCCGATGACTCACTCATCCTGAGCGCGCGAACTGATAAGCCCATTTTAAGACGGCCGCGCAAGAGACTGATGGTAGCCTCACTGAGCCTCACAGTTACGGCGGCTTTGACACCACTTTCCAGTAACGCCTTACCTGCCCGTAAAAGACGAAATGCACCAAAAGCAATTAAAGCGAGGTCTGTTGGGTCAATCAGGGGGGCCTCTAATGGCGCTTCTTCCAGCCTGACAAACATGCCGTCTGCATCATAAATCTGCCATAAACCGGGAGCCTGAGCGACGGAATAACCAATACACATCCCGCTTTCGTCATCAACGATGGGTTTTGAGTTCAGTGGAGGATTGCGGGGGCGAAATTCGAAATATTCACCGGCTGGCAATGTAGACTGGAAGGTGTAGAAACGTCCTGGCTCGTCTGTAATTAATCCAACGCTCATTGTCATGATTTCCTTTTGGGCTAACCTTTGAGTCATCATAAAGGACGTTTTTACTTCAATCTACTTTTCCTGATTCTGATTTTATCGACTTAGAAGCTAAGGTAATCCTCCCATTTTTAACCGTAGTTAAAAGTAGAGATTAAGCAGCCGGACAGCAGTTGCGCTTTCAGCTCCCTCGGGTCAGTGGTGTTTCAGGTGGCCCGCCAGTTCGCTTACGCTCCCGCCGCACCTTTATTCGCTTTCACTCTTTTCAAGGCTTGCCTGAGATTGACTGGTTCACAGATGGCTTCCATCAGCCACGCTGCTGACGACGGACTTTCTCTGCTCGCCAGTGCCTGCACGGTTTCAGCCTCCTGTTCGCCAGTTAGCCTACCCTACGGTACGCTCAGTTCTGAATGCAGAACGACGGACAGGCCTTCTGGGGTAAGTTCGGCCTCTTTCACCACGCCCTGCCCAATCTACCATCCCGGCTCTTGATGGTTATCGCCTTTTTAATCAATGAATTGCTCAGCCTGCCGGGTAGGCCTTTTATCGGGTTTCTGTTCGTCAGGTCATGGTTTTGCTTCACGCTTCCTTCAGACCCCACCTCGCGACGGCGCCCTTGCGCTTCACTAGTCCTTTGCCACCAACAGGCTGGACAGGGGATTTTCACCCCCCGATGTGCTGAGCATGCCCGGCACACCACAAAAAAACCCGCCGAAGCGGGTTTTTTTCAGTAACAGAGCAGACGATTAAGCCTGGCCTTTCACTTCTTTCAGACCGTTGAACGGTGCGCGGTCACCCAGAGCTTCTTCGATACGAATCAGCTGGTTGTATTTAGCAACACGGTCAGAACGGCTCATAGAACCGGTTTTGATCTGGCCTGCTGCAGTACCTACCGCCAGATCAGCGATGGTTGCATCTTCAGTTTCGCCTGAACGGTGAGAGATAACGGCAGTGTAGCCAGCATCTTTCGCCATCTTGATAGCAGCCAGAGTTTCGGTCAGAGAGCCGATCTGGTTGAATTTGATCAGGATGGAGTTAGCGATACCTTTTTCGATACCTTCTTTCAGGATTTTGGTGTTGGTTACGAACAGATCGTCACCAACCAGCTGGATTTTGTTGCCCAGCGCTTTAGTCTGGTATGCAAAACCGTCCCAGTCAGATTCGTCCAGACCGTCTTCGATAGATACGATCGGGTACTGTTTGGTCAGGTCTTCCAGGAAGTGAGTGAACTCTTCAGAAGTGAAGGCTTTGTTACCTTCGCCAGCCAGAACATATTTGCCGTCTTTGTAGAATTCAGAAGCAGCACAGTCCATAGCCAGAGTAACGTCTTTGCCCAGCTCATAGCCAGCAGCTTTAACAGCTTCAGCGATAACAGCCAGTGCTTCTGCGTTAGAACCCAGGTTAGGCGCATAGCCACCTTCGTCACCAACAGCAGTGCTCATGCCTTTAGATTTCAGAACCTTAGCCAGGTTGTGGAAAACTTCAGAACCGATACGGATCGCTTCTTTAACAGTTTTAGCGCCAACAGGCTGAATCATGAATTCCTGGATGTCCACGTTGTTATCAGCGTGTTCACCACCGTTGATAATGTTCATCATTGGCAGCGGCATGGAGTATTTACCCGGAGTGCCGTTCAGTTCAGAGATGTGTTCGTACAGCGGCATACCTTTAGCAGCAGCGGCAGCTTTGGCGTTAGCCAGAGACACAGCCAGGATTGCGTTAGCACCGAAGTTAGATTTGTTTTCAGTACCATCCAGATCGATCATGATCTGGTCGATAGCAGCCTGATCTTTAGCGTCTTTACCCAGAACAGCCTGAGCAATCGGGCCGTTTACCGCAGCAACAGCTTTGGTTACGCCTTTACCCATGAAACGGGATTTGTCGCCATCGCGCAGTTCCAGCGCTTCGCGGGAACCAGTGGAAGCACCTGACGGGGCTGCAGCCATACCTACGAAACCGCCTTCCAGGTGAACTTCGGCTTCAACAGTCGGGTTACCACGAGAGTCGATGATTTCACGACCGATGACTTTAACGATTTTGGACATTAGGTTTTCCTCAGTACAAGTTAAACTAAAACTCCAGACAACAACGCGCCAGTGTAGCCCATTACAACTGTTTTAGCCCGCTAACGTTTCCAGGTAACCAGGTATAACCACCAGGTCCCGTGATACGTTCGCGGGCTACGTTACCAGCGTGGCAGGTGCTTACCGACCCCGCCGCGTTGCTGTACTAATATTACTTTTCTTGCCGTTTCTGGTATTCACCAGCGGCTTTCACAAAGCCCGCAAACAGCGGATGCCCATCGCGCGGCGTTGAAGTGAACTCCGGGTGGAACTGGCAGGCCACAAACCACGGATGATCAGGCACTTCAATAATTTCAACCAGTTGGTCATCACCGGAACGCCCCGCAATACGCAGCCCTGCGGCTTCAATTTGTTTCAACAACATGTTGTTGACTTCATAGCGATGACGATGACGTTCAACAATCACCGGCGCGCCATACATTTTACGCACCAGGCTGTCGTCGCTCAGTTGGCATTGCTGGCCGCCTAAACGCATTGTCCCACCCAGATCACTTTTCTCAGTACGGACTTCAACATTACCGTCTTCGTCACGCCATTCAGTAATCAGTGCAACCACCGGGTACTTACAGTCTGGCACAAATTCAGTTGAGTTAGCATCCTGCATCCCTACCACATCGCGTGCAAACTCAATCAGCGCGACCTGCATCCCCAGGCAGATACCCAGGTAAGGGATTTTGTTCTCACGGGCATAACGCGCGGTGGCAATTTTGCCTTCCACACCACGGTAGCCAAAGCCGCCGGGGATAAGGATTGCATCGAGGCCTTTAAGCAGCTCGGTGCCACGCGTTTCTACATCCTGTGAATCGATAAGCTTGATATTCACTGTTAAACGGTTTTTCAGACCACCGTGTTTCAGTGCTTCAATTACCGATTTGTATGCATCTGGCAGTTCGATGTATTTGCCCACCATACCGATGGTCACTTCGCCTGCCGGGTTTGCTTCTTCGTATAAAACTTGTTCCCACTCGGAAAGGTTGGCTTCCGGGCAGGTTAAGCTGAATCGTTTACAAATATAATCGTCCAGCCCCTGTGATTTCAACAGGCCCGGAATTTTATAGATAGAATCGACGTCTTTCAGAGAAATAACAGCTTTTTCCGGGACGTTACAGAACAAAGCAATTTTCGCACGTTCGTTGGCCGGAACTGCACGGTCGGAACGGCAAATCAGGATATCTGGCTGGATACCAATAGACAGCAGCTCTTTTACAGAATGCTGCGTCGGTTTGGTTTTCACTTCACCAGAAGCACCCAGATATGGAACCAGCGTCAGGTGCATGTACAGGGTACGTTCACGCCCGACTTCGGCTGCCATCTGGCGAATGGCTTCCAGGAATGGTAAAGATTCGATATCGCCAACGGTACCGCCGATTTCAACCAGCACGACATCGTGGCCTTCGCCACCTTCAATGATGCGCTCTTTGATAGCGTTAGTGATATGCGGGATAACCTGAACTGTCGCCCCAAGGTAGTCACCACGACGTTCTTTACGCAAAACATCGGAGTAAATACGCCCGGTGGTGAAGTTGTTACGACGGGTCATCTTGGTACGGATGAAGCGCTCGTAGTGGCCCAGGTCCAGATCGGTCTCAGCGCCGTCTTCAGTAACGAACACTTCCCCATGCTGGATTGGACTCATCGTACCCGGATCGACGTTGATGTACGGATCCAGTTTCATCATGGATACATTGAGCCCGCGGGCTTCGAGAATAGCGGCAAGGGAGGCTGCGGCAATGCCTTTACCCAGAGAGGAAACAACCCCGCCGGTCACAAAAATATAGTTCGTTGTCATGCTGAACCTGAGAAGTTAGGTTTAAAAGACGATGGAATAACCAGGACGGGAAAGTAGTATACCTGAACAGCGCATTGCTCACAAACTTTCATTCTTCACTCTCTGGCCGGACACCGAACGTGGTACGACCGAAGAAAATAGCTTGTCAGCGATAAATGTTTTTGACGTAAATCAAGCGCTTGTTATTTAATTTTTCTGCTAACTCGCGCTTGCTCGTAAAAACCATTTAAATATCAATTTCCTGGCACTTAACTTGCTGCCATGCGCGTTCCATCTGTTCCAGAGTGGCTTGTTCGAGTGCCAGCCCCTGCTGGCGGATAATCGCCTCAACCTGGCGAAAACGGCGTTCAAATTTCAGGTTCGCTTTTTGAAGTGCTGTTTCGGCCTTTTTCCCTAAATGGCGCGATAAATTGACTGTGGCAAACAACAAATCGCCCACTTCTTCTTCCAGTTTATCTTCATCCACCACCGCCTGGCTGGCTTCATGCATAACTTCATCAATTTCTTCATGCACTTTTTCCAGAACCGGGCCAAGAGTGGTCCAGTCGAACCCTACGGCTGAGCAGCGTTTTTGTATTTTGTGTGCCCGCATCAACGCTGGCAGTGAGTGCGGGATATCATCCAGTACTGAAAATTGTTCTTTTTCTGCACGCTCTTCACGCTTAGTTTTTTCCCAATTGGCAAGCACAGCTTCACTGTCATTCAGTGTGGCATCACCAAAAATGTGTGGGTGACGGCGCTCAAGTTTATCGCTGATGGCGGCGCATACACTGGTGAAATCGAAATGCCCGGCTTCCTGCGCCATTTGTGCATAGAACACCACCTGAAATAATAAATCCCCCAGTTCGCCACGCAAATCGTCAAAATCTTCCCGTGCAATCGCATCCAGCACTTCGTAAGTTTCTTCCAGAGTATAGGGAGCGATACTGGAGAATGTTTGTTCTTTATCCCACGGACAACCACTTTGCGGGTCACGTAAGCGCCGCATAATGCCCAACAGGCGTTCTATTTCGGTCATTTCGGTTCCTTAAAGATTACAGCGAGAAAACAAACCATGAGGGATGACTACCGACTGGCATGGCCTGTGGAAATAACACTCCCGGGCTGAGAACCCAGCCGGGAGTGTATCAACGGGTGAGAGATAGACATTAAAACAGTGTGAGTTAACCGTGCAAACGGCGTGCGTCAATCACATCCGGCAGTTGGTTAAGCTTGCTCAGGACACGCCCCAACACCTGCTGGTTGTAAATTTCGATATCCATATCAATAGTGGCCAGTTGCTGCTTCACATCGCTGCGGCTGGCAACACCCAGCACGTTAACTTTTTCGTTTGCCAGTATGGTGGTGATATCACGCAACAGGCCACTGCGGTCATTTGCCGTTACCCGCACCACCAGCGAATAACCACTGGAATAGCTTTCACCCCACACCGCATCAACCACGCGTTCCGGCGCATTGGCCTGTAACTCCGCCAGTTGCTCGCAGTCTGCACGGTGAATAGAAATACCGCGCCCCTGGGTGATATAGCCCGTAATATCGTCCCCTGGTATCGGTTGGCAGCAACGGGCGATATGGTGCATCAGGTTCCCCACGCCTTCCACCACAACCCGGCCATTGTCCTTGCGGCTTTGGCTTTGCGGTGTATAGGTTTTTTGCTGAAGCTGTTTTAACGCCTGGGCATCCTGCTCTTCCGCACTGGGCTTGTTGAACTGCGATTGCAGGAAATTCACCATTTGGTTAAGGCGAATATCGCCTCCGCCAATCGCTGCCAGTAATTCATCCACTTCATTGAAGTTGTAACGCGGCAACAGATGTTTTTCAGCATCTTTCAGGCTGATACCTAAATGCGCCAGCTCATCATCAAGGATCTGCCGCCCTGCAAGGATATTTTTATCGCGGTCCTGCTTACGGAACCAGGCGTGAATTTTGGCCCGCGCACGGCTGGTTGCCACATAACCCAGGTTGGGGTTTAACCAGTCCCGGCTTGGGTTAGGTTGTTTCTGTGTGATGATGTCAATCTGGTCACCCATCTGCAATTGGTAGGTGAACGGGACAATACGCCCACCTATTTTCGCGCCAATGCAGCGGTGGCCCACATCACTGTGGATGTGGTAGGCAAAATCGAGCGGCGTAGACCCGGCAGGCAGGTCAACGACATCGCCTTTCGGGGTAAAGACATAGACCCGGTCGTCGAATACCTGGCTGCGCACTTCATCCAGCATTTCACCGGTATCCGCCATCTCCTCTTGCCAGGCTATCAGTTTACGCAGCCAGGCAATGCGGTCTTCATGGCCTGAACGGCCACTGGCCGATGCTGTGCCTTCTTTGTACTTCCAGTGCGCGGCAACACCCAGTTCAGCGTCTTCGTGCATCTGTTTGGTACGAATCTGGATCTCTACCGTTTTCCCTCCCGGCCCCAGCACCACTGTATGAATTGACTGGTAGCCATTGGGTTTAGGGTTCGCGACATAGTCATCGAACTCATCGGGCAAGTGACGATAATGGGTATGCACAATACCCAATGCCGCGTAGCAATCCTGTAAACGTTCAGCCACGATGCGCACAGCACGCACATCAAACAACTCATCAAACGCCAGATGCTTTTTCTGCATCTTGCGCCAGATGCTGTAAATGTGTTTTGGCCGGCCGTAAACCTCGGCCTTCACACCTTCTTCTTTGATGGCTTCACGCAATTGACCAACGAACTCTTCGATGTAGTGTTCGCGATCAAGCCGCCGCTCGTGCAGCAACTTCGCAATCCGTTTGTACTCATCAGGGTGCAGGTAGCGGAAGCAATAATCTTCCAGCTCCCATTTCAGTTGCCCGATACCCAGGCGGTTCGCCAGTGGGGCATAAATATTGGTACATTCTTTTGCAGCCAGTACCCGCTCATCTTCCGGCGCATCTTTCACTTCGCGCAAATGCACAATACGTTCAGCCAGTTTGATGACCACGCAGCGGAAATCATCCACCATGGCCAGCAGCATACGGCGAACATTATCAACCTGTTCTGACGAGACTGCGTCGGTATGGGTGGCTTTCAACTGGCGAATGGCGTCCATGTCGCGTACACCATGAATCAGCGTGGCGACCGATTTGCCCATGGCTTCCTGGATATCACTTTCGCTGACCACCTGGTTATCTGCCAGCGGGAACAGCAGTGCGGCGCACAGCGTGTCGGTATCCATGCTCAGCATAGTGAGGATTTCTACCATCTCGACACCACGCCACAGAATCAGGTTGGCATCGTCATGGCCTGCAATTTGCTGCTGGCAATAGCGCACGGTATCCGTTAAACGGGCGCACGACTGCTGGCTCGCTATACCCAGACTTTTTATCCACGTTTCAGGGGCAAACTCGCCAACGTTATTGATATGTGCACTTCTTACCGCAACCATTGTCCTCTCCTTTCGGGACTCATTCTGGCAGATGGGAGCCAGTGTCAATCTTTTGCTTTTTCGAACAACACCATCGATTCCAGGTGACCAGTGTGCGGGAACATGTCCAACATTACCAGCCGTGTTATCTGGTAACCCGCGGCCTGTAATGCTTCACTGTCACGCGCCAGAGTCGCCGGGTTACAGGATACATAAACAACCTTTTCTGGCGCGAGCCGGATAACCTGAGGTATGGCCACAGCAGCGCCCGCCCGGGCCGGGTCAAGTAATACTTTGGTAAAACCCTGCCTGGCCCAGGGTTGCCGGGTAACATCCGATTCCAGGTTCTCATGGTAGAACATGGCGTTCAGGCAACCATTATCAAGGGCATTTTGTTGCGCCTTTTCTACCAAAGCCAGAACCCCTTCCACCCCAACAACCTGCGCCGCGCGTTTCGCCAGTGGCAGGGTAAAATTTCCCATGCCACAAAACAGGTCCAAAACCCGGTCCTGTGGTGTAACAGCCAGCCACTCGCAAGCCCGTGCCACCATCTGCTGATTCACCTGGTCATTCACCTGGATAAAATCTCGCGGGCTAAAGCTTAAGCGTAGACCGTCCGACAGATACCAGGGGATGTCACCGCTGATTCTTGTTAATACGTCACTTTCCGGTGCCAGAAACAGTGTCACCTGGTGTAAATGCGAAAATTGTTCCAGTTTTTCCTGGTCTTGCGAATTTAACGGGCGAATGTGGCGCAGCACCATGACAGGGCCATTTTCAGCATCCACCAGTTCCACATGGCCGAGATAGCGCGCACCCTGTAATTGTTGTAAACAAGTTTGCAGTGGTTTTAATAATGCTTCAAGGCGACGCACCAAAACCGGGCATTGCTGTATGGTTACCAGCTCATTACTGGCACTTTTGCGAAAGCCCATCTGTAAAGACTGCGTTTTGGCAATAAAATTCAGGCTGAGCCTTGCCCGGCGGCGGTACGCCCAGGGTGCACCTGTAATGACATCATCTACCGGGCGTTTCAACATGCGGGCCAGAGAGCGTGATTTACTTTGCTGCTGCAACGCAACTGAAGCATGTTGTTGTTGGCAGCCGCCACATACGCCAAAATGGGGGCAGACGGGTGAAACCCGTTCCGGGCTGTCATTTAGCCTGCGTAACAGTTTTCCTTTGGAATACTGGCGTTTATCTTCTGTGATGGTGACATCAACACGTTCACCCGGCAATGCGCCAGGAATAAACAGTGCTTTACCGTTGTGGCGTGCCACGCCTTGCCCAAAGGTGTCCAGGTCGTCAATAGTAACGGTGAGTGATTGACGCGTCGCCACGCGTCTTTTTGCAGAGTAGAATTGCGCCATGTGCTCGTTTTTACTTAATAATTACTGCGACATATTGTCCCATACTGGAACGTCATGACCAACTACAGCCTCAGAGCCCGAATGATGGTACTGATCCTGGCACCCACGGTGTTGATCGGTTTGTTGTTGAGTATCTTTTTCGTTGTGCATCGCTATAACGATTTACAACGCCAACTTGAAGATGCCGGAGCCAGTATCATTGAACCGCTGGCTGTCTCCAGTGAATACGGCATGGACCTGGATAACCGTGAATCGATACGCCAGTTAGTCAGTGTGTTGCATCGCCGCCATTCGGATATTGTACGCGCCATCGCGGTGTATGATGACAAGAACAACCTGTTTGTTACATCTAATTACCATCTTTCGCCGGATAATTTACGCCTCGCGCCCGGCCAGCCTGTCCCCCAAAAGCTCACTGTCACACAGCAGGACAGCAATAGCCTGATACTCCGTACCCCCATCATTTCTGAAGGTTACCAACCGGATGAATCCCCGGCAGCTGGGGCAAAACAGCCACATAATACACTGGGCTATGTCGCTCTTGAGTTAGATTTGCGCTCAGTACGCTTGCAGCAGTACCAAGAAATTTTCATGGCATCACTCATGCTTATTCTCTGTGTGGCTATCGCGCTTGGGTTTGCCTGGCGCTTAATGAAAGATGTCACCCGCCCGATTCGCAATATGGTCAATACGGTAGACCAGATACGCCGTGGGCAACTCGATACGCGTGTCGAAGGTTTTATGCTTGGCGAACTTGATATGCTGAAAAATGGTATCAATGCTATGGCGATGTCGATAACGGCTTACCATGAAGAAATGCAGCATAACGTTGACCAGGCGACATCCGATTTAAGGGAAACCCTTGAGCAGATGGAAATCCAGAACGTTGAACTGGATCTCGCGAAAAAACGCGCTCAGGAAGCCGCCCGTATCAAATCCGAATTTCTGGCGAACATGTCCCATGAATTGCGTACTCCCCTTAATGGTGTCATTGGATTTACCCGCCTGACACTCAAAACAGAGCTTAACGACACACAACGCGACCACCTGCAAACCATAGAGCGCTCAGCCAATAACTTGCTGGCGATAATCAATGACGTTCTGGATTTTTCAAAACTGGAAGCGGGCAAACTGATTCTGGAAAGTATCCCCTTTTTGCTCCATAACTCGATGGATGATGTGGTCACTTTGTTGGCGCATTCCGCCCATGACAAAGGCCTTGAGCTGACACTCAGTATCAAAAATGATGTGCCGGATAGTGTAATCGGCGATCCGCTGCGCTTGCAGCAAATCATCACTAATCTGGTAGGGAACGCCATTAAATTCACGGAACAGGGCAACATTGATATTGTGGTGGAGTGCCGTTCACGCGCCAATCAGAAAGCGCAAATTGAGATACGTATTCACGATACAGGTATCGGTATTCCTGAACGCGATCAATCACGGTTATTCCAGGCATTCCGCCAGGCCGATGCCAGCATTTCACGCCGTCACGGTGGTACCGGACTGGGGCTGGTTATCACACAAAAATTAGTTAATTCGATGGGCGGAGATATCTCGTTCCACAGCCAGCCCGGCCAGGGTTCAACGTTTTGGTTCACGATTAATATCGACCTGAACCCTAATGCCATCATAGATGTGCATATCACTGAGTTTCTGGCAGGCAAACATATTGCTTATATTGAACCAAACCATACCGCAGCACAAAGTACACTTGAATGGCTGGAATCCACACCAGCGCAAATCTCATGGCGTGCCAAACTGGATGATTTAACAGCAGAAAATATCGATGTACTGATCATGGGTGTGTCAGTGACCTCCCATCAACCATTATCGATGGAACAGGACTTATTTGCCCGGGCTTTGCAGCGCTGTAACAGCCTGATTATCGCTCTGCCCTGTTATGCGCAAATTGATGCAGAAGGCCTGAAAAAAGGCGGAGCAGCCGCCTGTATTCTGAAACCGATTACGCCAACCCGCTTGCTGCCACTACTGGCTGAATGTTGCGGTAATCACCCGGAACATCAAACGGATACCCACCCATACAGCCCTCTGCCAATAACGGTTATGGCTGTCGATGACAATCCGGCAAACCTGAAACTGATTGGTGTATTACTGGAAGACTTAGTGCAGCATGTGGTGCTGTGCAACAGTGGTCGTCAGGCTGTGGAAAAAGCCCGCACTGGTCATTACGACATTATTCTGATGGATATCCAGATGCCAGATATGGATGGCATTCATGCCTGCGAGTTAATTCGCCAGATGCCTCATTTACACAAAACGCCGGTCGTTGCGGTTACCGCCCATGCAATTGCCGGGCAGAAAGAAAAAATGCTGCGTGCCGGTATGAATGACTACCTGGCAAAACCGATTGAAGAAGATAAATTACGCAGCCTGTTATTGCGTTACCACTCCTCCGTGCATGGCGTACTACCCGCTGCCGCAGCCTTCCAGCAACAGGATAATCCATTACCTGCCAATGATGTCTCCCTCGACTGGCAACTGGCAATACGCCAGGCAGCTAATAAGGTGGATCTGGCCCGTGACATGCTGCAGATGTTGATAGACTTCTTACCAGAAGTACGCAATACCGTAGAAGAGCAACTGGTAGGGGAAGCACCTGGAGACTTGCTGGACAATATTCACAAACTGCATGGTAGCTGTGGTTATAGTGGTGTGCCCAGGCTGAAGAACCTCTGCTTCCTGATAGAGCAGGCACTGCGTAACGATACGCCAGCCAGTGACCTTGAGCCGGAATTCCTCGAATTACTGGACGAAATGGACAATGTCGCCAAAGCTGCGAAAAAAATCCTTGGATGACACACAACAACTGCCCATTACAGCCAATGGGCAGGCAAAGGCATCAGCAAAAGCGGTTAATGCGCGAGGTTTTGGCCCACCTGGAGAATGGCTGCAATGTTACGTGCGGTATGTTCCAGGTTTTCGCCAGCATCATTCAGAGCCTCTTCCAGGGGACACACCCGGCTCAGCACACTGAATACGGCATTCAGGCCATGCTGGTAAACCACAGAGACATCTCTGGACAGGCTGCCGCCAATCCCGATAACGGGCTTCCCAAAACGTACCGCAATACTGGCAACACCCACCGGCACTTTGCCGTGAATACTCTGGCTGTCGATACGCCCTTCTCCGGTAATCACCAGGTCAGCATCCTTGATGACATCCGCCAGTGACAGTGCTTCTGTCACTATTTCAATACCCGGACGTAAGCTTGCATTGCAAAAGGCATACAACGCCGCGCCCATCCCTCCGGCAGCCCCGGCACCCGGCAGATTCAGGACATTTTTATCCAGCGTTTGCGCAATAATGCCAGCATAGTGCTCCAGCGCCTTGTCCAGTTGTTCGACCATGTCAGCACAAGCGCCTTTTTGCGGGCCAAACACAGCTGAAGCTCCCTGAGGACCGGTCAATGGGTTGGTGACATCGCATGCCGCGTCAATCTGGCATTGCGCCAGGCGCGGGTCCAGGCCACTGATATCAATCCGGGCCAGTTTCTGTAATGCCGCTCCCCCTGCAGGCAGCGGCTGGCCCTGGCTGTCCAGTAAGCGGGCACCCAACGCCTGAATCATTCCCGCACCACCATCGTTGGTTGCGCTACCGCCCAGGCCAATAATGATATGCTTTACGTCCTTATCAAGAGCATGGCGAATCAACTCGCCGGTACCCCAGGATGTTGTCAGCAATGGATTACGCTGCTCAGGCGCAAGCAACTCAAGACCACTGGCTGCCGCCATTTCAATAAACGCCACATTGCCATCGCCGGATATACCGTAAAAACCGTCACAGCGTTCACCAAGAGGGCCTGACACACTGACTTCAATGATACGCCCCTGTGTTGCCGCTACCATTGCATCAACGGTTCCTTCTCCGCCGTCAGCAACAGGCACACACACATATTCAGCGTCAGGATAAATTTCCTGAAAACCTGACCGGATATGCCCGGCAACCTCTTGTGCACTCAGACTTTCTTTAAATGAATCTGGCGCAATCACTATTTTCATATGCCATCCCTCTGCTTAATGGTGATCTCTTGGTTACATATTGGCAGTCTGTGCCAGGCCTGAAACTTGTACAAACCTGGCCTGTGTCGGTAAAAATCGCGGTTAACGCACCATGCATGGGCGTTTGTTATCAAACGTCCAGTCAGGGATAAGATACTGCATAGCCATGGCATCATCTCGTGCGCCAAGTCCGTGTTTTTGATACAACTCATGAGCTTTCATGACCTGGTCCATATCCAGTTCAATACCCAAACCGGGTTTGGCCGGTACCTGAACCATACCGCCTTTAATCTGCAGTGGTTCGCGAGTCAGACGCTGGTTACCTTCCTGCCAAATCCAGTGGGTATCAATAGCGGTGACCTTACCCGGTGCCGCAGCAGCCACATGGGTAAACATTGCCAGAGAAACATCAAAGTGATTATTGGAATGCGAACCCCATGTCAGCCCAAAATCATGGCACATTTGAGCAACACGCACCGAACCCTGCATCGTCCAAAAATGTGGGTCAGCCAGCGGAATATCCACAGACTGTAGCGATAAAGTATGGCCCATCTGACGCCAGTCTGTGGCAATCATGTTGGTTGCGGTTGGCAACCCGGTAGCACGGCGGAACTCAGCCATTACTTCACGGCCAGAGAAGCCCTGCTCCGCACCGCAAGGATCTTCTGCATATGCCAGAACACCTTTAAGTTGCTTGCCCAAAGCAATCGCTTCATTCAGCGACCAGGCCCCATTAGGATCCAGAGTAACCCGCGCTTTCGGGAAACGTTTTGCCAGTGCAGTAACCGCTTCCGCTTCTTCTTCGCCAGCAAGAACACCGCCTTTGAGTTTGAAATCATTAAAGCCGTACTTTTCATAAGCAGCTTCAGCCAGGCGCACTACGCTGTCTGGAGTCATGGCTTTATCATGGCGCAACCGGTACCAGTCGCATTTTTCATCTGCCTGGTTTTGGTAAGGCAGAGGTGTCTGTGTGCGATCACCGACGAAAAACAGGTAACCCAGCATTTCAACTTCATTACGTTGTTGCCCATCGCCGAGCAATGATGCAACGTTAACTCCCAGGTGTTGGCCCAGCAGATCCAGCAGTGCCGCTTCGATACCGGTCACAACATGAATCGTGGTACGTAAATCAAATGTTTGCAACCCGCGACCGCCTGCATCACGGTCTGCAAATGTTTGACGAACCAGGGTCAGCACATTTTTATATTCGCCCAGTGCTTTTCCCTTAACCAGTTCTACTGCATCTTCCAGCGTTTTACGGATTTTTTCGCCACCGGGAATTTCACCCACACCGGTATGGCCGGCGTTATCTTTAATAATGACAATATTGCGGGTGAAGAAAGGGGCGTGAGCGCCACTCAGATTCATCAGCATGCTGTCGTGGCCTGCAACGGGAATAACCTGCATACCGGTTACGACAGGAGTAGAAGTTACGTTACTCATTAGCTTGTCCTTGTGTTCATATAATCACGACCAAAAGCGGGGCGTTTACGATCAAATGTCCAGCCTGGTACCAAATACTGCATTGCACTGGCATCATTCCGTGCGCCTGCAGGCAATGTTTTATACAACTCATGGGCTGCCTGGACCTGCTCCCAGTCCAGTTCCACACCCAACCCGGGTGTATCCGGCACAGCTATTTGCCCATTAACAATTTCCAGTGGTTTTTTCGTCAGGCGCTGGTTACCTTCCTGCCAAATCCAGTGAGTATCCAGCGCGGTGGGTTGGCCCGGAGCGGCCGCGCCAACATGGCTGAACATCGCCAGTGAAATGTCAAAATGGTTGTTTGAATGGCAACCCCAGGTAAGCCCCCAGTCATCACACAGTTGTGCCACACGAATGGCACCACTGAGCGTCCAGAAATGAGGGTCCGCCAGCGGGATATCCACCGCGTTCAGCATGACTGAATGCCCCATTTCACGCCAGTTGGTGGCAATCATATTGGTTGCCACAGGCAACCCGGTGGCGCGCCGGAATTCAGCCATCACCTCGCGGCCAGAAAAGCCCTGTTCAGCCCCACAAGGGTCTTCGGCATATGTCAGCACATCCTTCATTCCCTTGCACAACGCCACGGCTTCATCCAGCAACCATGCCCCATTCGGATCTACGGTTATGCGGGCATCAGGAAATTGCTTTTTGAGCTGCACAGCGGCATCGAGTTCCTGTTCGCCAGGCAAGACACCCCCTTTGAGTTTGAAATCTTTAAAACCATAGCGGTCTTGTGCTGCCTGAGCCTGGCGTACAATCGCCTCTGAATTGAGCGCTTCCTGGTGGCGCAGGCGATACCAGTCGTGGGTTCCTGGGCTGCTTGCCAGATAGGGCAAATCCGTTTTCCGCCGGTCACCGACATAAAACAGATACCCCAGAACTGTCACGGTGTCGCGCTGGCGACCTGGCCCCAACAACTCACATACCGGTACATTCAGAACTTGCCCCAGTAAATCAAGGCATGCAGCTTCCAGTGCGGCAACAGCATTCACTCGTAATTCAAACGTCCACGCGCCTTTACCGAAAGTATCAAAATCCGCAGATTGATTACCTTTGTGCACTTGTTGTACCAGGCGGTTCAGACAGGCAACTTCCTGCCCGACAACCTGGGGAATTGCCTCATTCAGCGTGCGATAAATCACTTCACCGCCTGGGGCTTCCCCAACACCAGTATGCCCGGCGTTATCAGTAAGCACGACGATGTTGCGTGTGAAACAGGCGTTATGTGCACCACCAATATTGAGCAGCATACTGTCGTAACCTGCCACGGGGATAACCTTCATCTCCGTGATAACCGGGCTAGATTGTGTGTGCATGTTTCGCCTCCTGCCCTTTAACGGGTTTGAGCTCAATACGTTTGATATCACCGACAATAACCAGGAAGCTCAGCACCGCAACCAGGGCGTGAACACCGACATAAATCAGCGCGCCGTGGAAAGACCCTGTCATCCCGATGATGTAACCAATGGCAATCGGTGTCACAATGCCGGAGAGGTTGCCAAACATGTTGAACAACCCACCGCTCAGGCCACTGATCTCTTTCGGTGCAGTATCGGCCATCACCGCCCAACCTAATGCCCCCAGTCCTTTTCCGAAGAAAGCCATCGCCATAAAGCCAACCACCATCCACTGCGCATCAACGTAATTGCACAGCACCATCGTCATGGACAACAACATGCCACATACAATGGGTACTTTACGGGCAACATTGAGGGAACCGGTGCGACGCATCAGCCAGTCGGAAATAATGCCACCCAGCACGCCACCCGCAAATCCACAGACAGCCGGCACAGATGCGATAATCCCCGCCTTAAGAATTGACATTCCACGCGCCTGAACCAGGTACACCGGGAACCAGGTAATAAAGAAATAAGTCAGAGCATTAATGCAATACTGGCCGAGATAAACCCCCATCAACATCCGTGACGACAGTAATTGCTTAATTTGCCCCCATTTTTCAGACATTGGCACCTGATGTTTAGCCCCTTTCTGATCCATATTGATCAGAGCGCCGCCTTGCTCGATATACTCCAGTTCTGCTTTATTCACACCCGGGTGGTTGTTAGGTTCGTGGATCATTTTGAGCCACAGGAAGCTGATGAGGATCCCAAGTCCGCCCATAAAGAAGAAGACATGAGACCAGCCCACTGCATGAGTCAGCCAGCCCATAATCGGCGCGAAAATAACGGTAGCGAAGTACTGCGCAGAATTGAAGATAGCCACAGCAGTTCCCCTTTCCTGGGCAGGAAACCAGGCTGCGACAATACGGCTATTGCCAGGAAACGAAGGCGCTTCAGCGAGGCCGACAAGAAACCGCAACATAAACAGCGCAGCGATAATGCCAAACCCACTGAATATATCGACAAATCCTTGCAATAAGGTAAACAGTGACCAGATGAAAATAGACCAAAAATAAACCCGTTTAGAACCAAAACGGTCGAGCAACCAGCCTCCCGGGATTTGCCCAATCACATAAGCCCATGAGAAGGCCGAAAAGATATACCCCATACCAACAGGATCAAGACCAATGTCTTTCGCCATGGCGGACCCGGCTATAGACAGCGTTGCGCGGTCACCATAGTTGAATGATGTGACGATAAACAGCATCACCACAATCCAGTATCGGGCGTTAGTGCGCTTCTGCACATTATCCGCAACCTGGCTGACTGTGTTCATGTTGTGCTCCTGAATCTCTACGTTGAGCGACTCCCATTCTGAACAACAGAACCTGTAGGGCACTTCAGAATGATGAATAAAGGCCGCAGCGTTAGTTGTTATCTGGCGCCCTGAGGGCTTTACGCATACGGAATATGTACTGGCTTATGCAGTATAAAAACACGTAGTGCACTGCTCACCGTGCAAGAGCACAAGATTCAGGGGAAGAGGAATAAGAAATTTAAGCATCGGACCAACGTGCTGCGTACTTCTTCACGATTTGCCTGATTAGCTACCAAATGGGGCTCATCAGGCAGTGAATTGTATTGGGACGTGAGCGGCATCACTTGACAGCCATACCGCAAAACAAAGGCACACTAAATAAAGGGAAATTACAGAAACATCAGATGATTAAATCAAGTGGCCCCAGTGCTCAACCCAGGCATTGGTCACTTGCTCAGGTTCCGGGTCTTCTGCTGCGTCCACCAACAACATATCGCCAACTCGCTGCGCCGCTACATCCTTAAGCAAGGCATCAAACTGCTTCCCACCACCACAAAAGTGTTCATAGCCGCTGTCGCCAAGGGCTACCAGACCATAACGGTGGTGCGGGAAATACCCGGCATCTTTAATAGCGTGGTAGAGGGAGCGAATGTTATCGGGCAAATCCCCATTACCGGTAGTGGAAGTAATAACCAGGGAATAATGGCCCTGGTAACGCGCCCAGTCAGCGATTTCAGGGTCTTCAAAAATGGTGACATGATGCCCTTGCTGCGTTAATAATGCTTCTGCCTCTTCGGCAACTAACAGTGCGTTTCCATACACAGTGCCAACAAAAATACCGACTTCTGCCATCCTGTTAACCTCTTGTTGTTTCGCAATCACACCCATCCTGGCTACCACCAGAGACAAACTCAACCCTTTCATTCTCTTTCAGGATCCCTTGCCAGCCAAAATGTGACAATGCCTGCATCCAGCTTTTATCCAGCCCGGCATTTATCACCAGAGGTTTGCCAGTAAAAGGGTGTATCAGCGCCAGTTGGCTTGCATGAAGCATAAGCCGGTTACAACCAAAATGCTCGGCTGCTCCCCGGTTCTGGCGCAAATCACCATGTTTTGTATCGCCAATAATAGGATGGCGCAGATGCACCATATGGCGGCGTAGCTGATGTTTACGCCCGGTCTTAGGTAACAGTTCAACCAGGCTGTAACGTGCGGTGTCATAGCGGCCAACCGGCACCGGCATTTCCACTGTCGCCAGACCGCGATATTCAGTTACAGCAGGCTGTGCAACTTTATCTTGCCGGGAAAATTTATCCGCGATTTTATCCATTTCTTCTATCAGCGGGTAATCCAGTACATCAGTTCCCTCAAGCCAGCCACGGGTAATTGCATGATAGCGCTTTTGAATTTCATGCTGCTCAAATTGACGGGATAGCCTGCGCCCTGCTTCACTACTCAGCCCAAGCAACAACACGCCCGATGTCGGCCTGTCAAGACGATGCACAGTAAACACATGCTGGCCGATTTGATCACGCACTGTCTGCATGACCACCACTTTTTCGTCCCTGTCCAGCCAACTGCGGTGCACTAACCAGCCTGAGGGTTTATTGACTGCGACCAGCCAGTCATCCTGGTAGAGAATTTCCAGTGTCACGATTTATCACCTGAAAATAAGGCGTCCAGCTCCACCAATACTGCCAGTACGGATTCCCGGCCAGTGTGGTCTGGGGCAAGCGCCTGTTCATAATAAGGCGCGACTGCGAAGTTCTCGGGTAATGCATGTGGGCCATCCAGTAACGCATGCATCCGGGGAATAAGCACCCATTGCAACCATTCATAAGGTTGTAAGGTATCAAGAAAGAATGGCTGTGAACTTTCGAAAGCACTGGCATGAGGTGGTTCGGCCTGCCACTGCCCACAATCACGCAACTGTTGTTCAAGCATGTGCAGATGGCGGCGTACGGCCTGGTGGTGGTTCATGGTTTTCTCCGGGCAACATCAACAGGCACAAGCATACCATTGCCGGCGGTAATGAGAAAAACAGTGGGTGGGAAACAATAATAAAAAAGGGAGCACTGTTAAACAGTGCTCCCGGTTCGTTTAGCAGCTATCCGGCTACTTATTATGCTCCCTGCTCATCCTTGACAACTTTTCCTGATTAACAATCCTTGTTAGTGCTTCCTGCACGCGTCTTCCCGATGCTACAAGCGCCCCCCGACGCATCTTTCCTTAAGTCATCCTGACCCGCCTGACTCCTGTCGGGCTCTCATTCTCCATCCTGGAGGTGTCCTTTTGCGCAACCTTGCGCTATCCTCTTTGCTTCATCCTGAAGCCTTCCCTGTTACACCTTCTGGTGTGTCCTGTTTGAAGAGACGTCATCCTGATATCTGCTTCATTATCAACTCCCTGTCGATGACATTAGAATCGCTGATTCAGCAGGCAGTTACAAGATGGTATCAGATAAACCCTACGTAAAGTTTCATCCGCTAATGTATAGCTCACCTTTAACAGTATGATAATAAAAATTTTTTAAAAACAACCATCTAAAAGGTAATGCATTTTCTCTGGCAATTATCCTACAACTTTGTAAGAGATATCTCACAAGGAAGTAAGCCAAAAGGACTACAAAGTCCGCGGACTGGCCTCTTCAAGGAACCGGGTAAGTGAAGGAGCGAGAACCTGACGCACCTTACGCCCGAGTGTTTCGAGCACCACTTCACCACTCAGGTTACACACAGCAACCACCTGTGACTCACTTTCAACAGTGCCAATGAAAACCGTTGGTGAAAGTTTTAAACGCCGTTGAGTAACCAGATGCCCAATCACATTCTCCTGCACACGGGTAAAATCTTCTTCACTCCATACCTGCAGTAACGTTAACGGTAATCCCCCAAACGTTGCCAGCATATCACCGGCAAATTGCGTGGTGTAAAACTGGTGAATCGCTGGCTGAAGGGTTATCCCCATGGCTCGCTCAACAGCGCCCAAATCTTCAGACAGGCTAAAAGGCTGAGGTTGCCAGTACACCACATCTTTTTTAGTTTGCGTAATACAGGGTGATGGTACACCGAACAGTTCATCACTCGCCGGGTGGGTTCCACACAGTTGATCCCACGTCTGGCTGTATCGTGTGGTAAAATCCTGCAAAGCACTCTGAACAGCGTTATCCACTCTTTTCTCCGAAGAAGTCACTGCACACCGGCAACCAGGCGAGAAGATGCCGGGTAGCGTTAACGACCAAAGCGGACACCATACAGGATGGTAGCGCTGCTTGCTAACTTCCGGCTTCAAAATTTACGCTAAAAATAAGTACCACCTTTTCGGCATCCTATTTAAAGGTAAAGTATGACTGTTTACGATAACCACAAGGCGCTCAGCGGCCTTACACTGGGTAAAACAACGGATTACCGGGATCGCTACGACGCTAATTTATTGCAACCTGTTCCCCGCAGCCTGAACCGCGACCCACTGGGGTTGCACGCCGATAGCCTGCCGTTCCACGGTTGCGACATTTGGACATTGTACGAACTCTCCTGGCTTAACAGCAAAGGTCTGCCTCAGGTTGCTGTTGGGCATGTTGAACTGGAAGCGCGCAGCGTCAACTTGATTGAATCGAAGAGTTTTAAACTTTACCTCAACAGTTTCAACCAAACCCATTTTGAAAGCTGGGACGACGTACGCCAGACACTGATTCGTGATCTGAGCCAGTGTGCAAAAGGCCAGGTTGCCGTCACGCTGTATAGCGTTGGTTTTCTGGAAGGGCAACCTATCGCCGCTTTTAACGGGGAGTGTATCGACAACCAGGATATCACTATTGATGATTATCAGTTTGATGACACGTTGCTCGAAGGCGCCGCAAGCACAGGGCCGGTCATTGAAGAAACACTGGTCAGCCATTTACTGAAGTCAAATTGCCTGATTACTCACCAGCCAGACTGGGGTTCAGTACAAATCGCCTATCAGGGCAAGCGCATTGATCGCGAAAAGCTGCTGCGTTACCTGGTCTCTTTTCGCCATCATAACGAGTTCCATGAACAATGTGTTGAACGCATCTTTAATGATATCCAGCGTTACTGCCAACCCAAAGCGCTTAGTGTTTACGCCCGCTATACCCGTCGTGGTGGGCTGGATATCAACCCCTGGCGCAGCAATTATGCGTTCACCCCCGCGACAGGCCGCCTGCCCCGCCAATAATCCCTGTGGCTCATGGATGAGCTAAGTTCCAAATCAGTTTTCGCTATGCGAACCAACACGCGAATCAACACAATAATGCAAACTGTTGCACTCGTGTGGGTTGTTAAAACCCACAAGCCAGGGCTATTGTAATCACAGGGAGCTGTGCCTTTAGCCCCATAAGGAGTCTACTTGATTACACATATCAGCCCACTTGGTTCAATGGATTTGTTGTCGCAACTGGAAGTCGACATGCTTAAGCGCACGGCCAGTAGCGATCTTTATCAACTGTTTCGTAACTGTTCACTTGCCGTTCTGAACTCGGGTAGCCAGACAGACAGCAGCAAAGAACTGTTATCCCGTTTTCAGAATTTTGACATCAACGTACTGCGCCGGGAACGTGGCGTGAAACTTGAGCTGATTAACCCGCCTGAAGATGCTTTTGTCGATGGGCATATCATTCGTTCACTGCAGGCCAACTTGTTTGCCGTGTTGCGCGATATTCTGTTCGTTAACGGGCAGATTAATCTTGCCAGCCGGGTACAACACCTGAATATGGAAGCCTCGGTACATATCACTAACCTGGTGTTCTCGATTTTGCGCAATGCCCGGGCATTGCATGTTGGTGAAGCCCCGAACCTGGTTGTTTGCTGGGGTGGCCACTCAATTAATGAAACTGAATATTTGTATGGCCGCAGCGTAGGTAACCAACTCGGCTTGCGGGAATTGAATATCTGCACTGGTTGTGGGCCCGGAGCAATGGAAGCCCCGATGAAAGGTGCGGCGGTTGGGCACGCACAACAGCGTTACAAAGATGGCCGGTTTATTGGTATGACTGAGCCTTCAATTATCGCCGCTGAGCCGCCAAACCCACTGGTTAATGAACTGATAATCATGCCAGATATCGAAAAACGCCTTGAAGCATTTGTGCGTATTGCTCATGGCATCATCATTTTCCCGGGTGGTGTAGGCACTGCAGAAGAACTGTTATACCTGCTCGGTATTCTGATGAATCCGGAAAACCAGAATCAGGTACTGCCGCTGATCCTCACCGGGCCAAAAGGCAGCGCGGATTACTTCCGGGTACTGGATGAGTTCATTGTTAACACGCTGGGTGAAGAAGCCCGCAAACATTACACCATCATTGTTGATGATGCGGCTGAAGTGGCGCGCCAAATGAAAAAAGCGATGCCGATGGTGAAAGAGAACCGTCGTGAAAGCGGAGATGCTTACAGCTTCAACTGGTCATTACGTATTGCGCCAGACTTGCAACTCCCCTTCGAACCCACCCATGAAAATATGGCGAACCTTAACCTGCACACGGAGCAGCCAGCAGAGAAACTGGCCGCTGATCTGCGCCGGGCTTTCTCAGGAATTGTCGCGGGTAACGTGAAAGAAGTAGGTATCAAAGCGATTGAATCCTTTGGCCCGTATAAGATCCATGGTGACAGCCAAATAATGAAACGGATGGATGATTTACTGCAGGGTTTTGTAGCCCAGCATCGTATGAAGCTCCCAGGATCAACCTACATTCCCTGCTACGAAATTTGTAGTTGATAGTGAATTAATATCGGGTTAATGCGTAGCCATTCATAAAGGGCAGTGAATACTGCCCTTTTTTATTGAGTAACATCTTTTCGTTCGGTGCGAACATAAGGTTTGTTACTGAAAAAAATGGAAACTGCCGCGCATTGTTTTCCCCTGTCATGGTAGTAAAAGCCATAAAATGGTAGGGTTTATTTATGGTAACCTGCTGAAAAATACTGCTATGTCATCACACTTACTGATAATTGACGCGCTGAATCTTATCCGGCGCATTCATGCCGTATCCGGCTCCCCTTGTCGGGATACCTGCATACATGCGCTTAGGCAGTTACTTAACCACGCCAGCCCCACTCATGCTGTTGCAGTATTCGATGATGAGAACCGGCACGATGGCTGGCGCTACCGCCTGTTCCCGTCATATAAAGCAGGGCGTTCAGCAGTACCGGAAGATTTACAACATGAAATGCCGCTGATTCGCGAGACTTTCGCCGAACAGGGTGTCGCCTGCTGGTCTCTGGAAAACTGCGAGGCCGATGACCTGGCTGCAACGCTGGCCGCAAAAGTTGCTGCAGCCGGGCAGCTGGCCACCATCGTTTCCACCGATAAAGGCTACTGCCAACTCCTGTCGCCCACTATTCGTATTCGCGACTATTTCCAAAAACGTTGGCTGGATGCCCCGTTTATTGCAGAAGAGTTTGGCGTAACACCAGAGGCATTACCCCATTACTGGGGCCTGACGGGTGTTAGCAGCAGTAAAATTCCAGGAGTGCCGGGTATTGGCCCCAAAACCGCCAGCCAGTTAATCAGCCAGTACCAGACTCTGGAAAACCTCTGGCAACACCTGGATGACGTTCCGCAGAAGTGGAAGAAAAAGCTCACAGGGCAATATGATAATGCCCTGCTTAGCAGAAAACTGGTTACGCTGGAGACCGGGCTGGTGTTATCAGGCAACCTGCAGCAACTGCGCCTGAAGCGATAGCCCGGATTACTGGCGCGCAAAACCAGTCACTACAGTACGCTTAGCGCTCGTCGCGCCGCCCACCGACAGCTGCCCACCAGCGGCGTACATGTACGGTGACTTCCTCCCGGTCATGATACAACTGCCTGGCCTGAATGGTGGCATTAATACCCTGTTCATCCAGAGCATTACGAATAAATGCCAGATTTTGCGATACCTCTTCATAACGCTTTTTCATTGGCAGTTTGAGGTTAAAAATGGTTTCACGGCACCAGCCATTTACCAGCCACTGTACCATCAGTGCCGTTACTTTGGCGGGCTTTTCCACCATGTCGCACACCATCCATGAAATATTATTGCGATTAGGGCGGAAGCGGAAACCATCTTCCCGCAACCAGGTTACCTGCCCGGTATCCATCAGGCTTTGTGCCATAGGCCCGTTATCCACAGAGGAAACCCACATGTTGCGTTTCACCAGTTGATATGTCCAACCGCCCGGGCAGGCTCCCAGATCCACGGCATACATACCATTCGCCAGGCGTTCATCCCATTCATCTTCAGGAATAAACACATGAAAAGCTTCCTCCAGCTTGAGGGTGGAGCGGCTTGGCGCATCGGAGGGAAACTTAAGACGAGGTATTCCCATATAAAATGGCGAATTATTGGTACTCAGGGAATAACCCACATAGCAACAACCCGGAGCGATAAAAAAGACATGAACCACCGGGCGACGGTTGTTTTCAACTTTTGATAAGACCCCGGCAGCACGCAATGCACCGCGTAACGGTACCGTAAATTTACGGCAGAACTTCATCAGTTCTTTACTTTCGTTGGTATCAGCAACTTCCACACGCAAATCGCCGCCTTTATCAACCTGGCCGGTGAGTGTGGCAACAACTGGCGTGATACGATCCTCCGGCGGCAAATCTTTGAGTAACTCGCCAGTAATGAACATTTGCCGGGCAAAAATCAGCGACATAAATGGCAGATTTTTTATCAGTTTTTCTGCATCGCCATCCTGGTAGCATTCAAATAATACCCAGGCAGAATGCTCTTTTACCCGGGCAAAGCCGTACACTTCTAATTGCGCCGCTTTGTCAGTTATTTCCGCGGCACACTCTTTTTCAAAACCCTGCCGGCAGTAAAGTACTACCTTATTCATGCGTTACACCTTTGCGTTTCAATCGAATTGCGCCAATCAGCATCAATACCCAACCGGCTAAAAAACTCACTCCTCCAACGGGGGTGACAAACGCCCATAAACGGAGTTGGGACAAGGCCAGGCAGTACAAACTGCCGCTGAACAAAACCGTCCCTAATGCCAGAAAAACACTACTCCAGTAAAACCAGATACTGATCCGGCGTTGCATCGCCACCGCCAGGCCTAAAATTGCCAGCGTATGGAATGCCTGATACTGGAGCCCGGTATGTATCCATCCCAGTTCAGCAACCCCAATAGACTTACTGAGAACATGTGCGCCGAATGCGCCAAAGGCGACATAAACAAAACCGCTCACCGCGGCAAAAATCAGCATAAAACGGCTGGTCATGGTATTACCTTAAATTGTGCTCTGCCCTGGCAGTACAGATTAATGATCATAACGAAAACGGAATTTTTCTTGTTCACTGGCCGCTTTCGCAAGGATCCACTGCCGGAAGGCTGCGATTTTTCCCAGTTCCGCCTGGCTGTCATGACAAACCAGATAGAACGCGTTTTTACTCACCAGCACATCATTGAAAGGACAGACCAGACGGCCTGCTTCAATCTCAGATTGCGCCATAACATTGTTGGCTAACGCAATTCCTTGCCCGTGGATAGCCGCCTGCAACACCATTGAGCTGTGGCTAAATATCGGCCCCTGTTGCACATTAATATGGGCCAGCCCCAGTTGCCGGGTGTAGGCCTGCCAGTCACGGCGCGACGCATCATGCAAAAGCGTATGCTGAATTAAATCCTCAGGGGATTTTAACGGTTTATCTCCGGTTAACAACAACGGCGAACAAACAGGAAGCAAATACTCGGCATACAGCTTTTCAACACGCAGCCCCGGCCAGTTTCCCCGTCCATAAAAAATGGCCACATCGACATCATCCGCCAGTTTATCTTCCTGCCTGTCCACCGCCTGAATACGTACATCAATCCCCGGGTAATCAGCATTGAAGCTTGATAAACGCGGTACCAGCCACTGTATTGCAAAACTTGGCAGTAAACTGACAGTCAACGCCCCTTTCGCACTCCGCGCCTGTAGTTTGCGCGTTGCCTCAGTTAACTGGGAGAATATCTCTTTGATATCGAGAAAATAGCTCTGTCCTTCCTCTGTAAGCAGAAGGGAACGGTTACGTCGACGGAATAATTTAAGCCCCAGAAAATCTTCCAGGGACTTTATCTGGTGGCTGACCGCAGCCTGAGTCACGAATAGTTCTTCAGCCGCTTTGGTAAAACTCAAATGGCGTGCAGCAGCATCGAACACACGTAATGCGTTGAGAGGTGGAAGTCGCTTTGACATCTTTGCCTGGCTTTTATGTTAACCAATAATAACAAACAGGAAACAGAGTTTAACCTATTAGTTTTTTTTATCTGAGCCATTATAAATTGTCCGTTGAGGTTGCACCAGCAAATACCTATAGTGGCGTCACTTCCTGAGCCGGAACGAAAAGCTATTCTGAAATGAAGGTTTTAGAGGGGCTTTTGGCTTACGGTTGTGATGTTGTGTTGTTGTGTTTGCATTGGTCTGCTATTCAGACCCTGGCGGCAAGGGCTGCCTTTTTCACTTCCTGTACATTTACCCTGTCTGTCCATAGTGATTTGTATAGCACCGCGATTTGCGGTGCTTTTTTTTGCCTGAAGATCAGCGAATATCAATCATCCAGCGCCGTCATTTCTTTTACATCTGAACGGTTTATCTGTTGCTTAGCTCCACTGGCATCTTCATATTTAATCATGCCGGTTTCATCATCGGTTGAGGGTTTCCCCTGAGTGACAATCGTTCTGCCATCATTGGTGTGCATCACATAATTGGGTCCGGAGCAGGCTGAAAGTGCCAGTGTCATCATCCCCGCACACAGCATTGCATAAATCTTTGTCATTCTCGCCTCCTTCAGTATGAGATGCTGCTTTATAATGCAGCCACACTATTGAAAATAAAATTGCTAACACTATTCAGCATAACAAACTCCCTGACAGCCATTTTCATTCCTGGAGGAATCTGAATCCCCGTCATGGCTTGTAGAACAGTTTAAAATACGCCACGATCAGCGCTATGAAATGAGGAAAAGCATGAAATCATTTAATCCCAGCCAGTTTCGCGCCCAATTCCCCGCACTGAATGATGGCTCGATTTATCTCGATAGCGCAGCAACTGCCCTGAAACCCGGCGCAGTCATTGATGCGACCACAGCATTCTATAAAAGCAGCGGAGGCAACGTTCATCGTAGCCACTCAGCACAGGCGCAGCAATTGACGGAGCAGTACGAAAATACCCGTACTATGGTAGCCCAATACCTGAATACCCCAGACCCGAACACTATTGTCTGGACCCGGGGCACCACAGAAGCCATCAATCTGGTAGCCCAGGGTTTTGCCCGCTCTCGCCTGCTGGCCGGAGATGAAATTATCGTTAGTGAAGCAGAGCACCACGCTAACCTGGTACCCTGGCTTATGGTGGCTGAACAGACTGGTGCCAGGGTGGTGAAATGGCCGGTGAACAGTGAAGGCCTGCCGGATATTCAGCAATTACCCGGCTTAATGACCTCGCGCTGTAAAATTTTAGCTGTTGGCCAAATGTCTAATGTTACAGGTGGCCAGCCAGACCTTGTCCAGGCGATAACCCTTGCGCGCCAGGCCGGGGCATACGTTGTTGTTGATGGCGCGCAGGGCATTGTCCACAACCCACCAGACCTCACCACACTGGATTGTGACTTTTATGCATTCTCCGCCCACAAACTGTATGGCCCGACAGGGGTTGGCGTACTGTATGGGAAAGCGGAGCTACTGGCAGAGATGTCGCCTTTGTTGGGGGGTGGGAAAATGATTACTGACGTTTCCTTTGACGGCTACACTGTGCAATCAGCCCCCTGGCGCTTCGAGGCTGGCACGCCCAACATGGCAGGCGTCGCGGGCCTGAATGCGGCACTGCAATGGCTAAGCCAGGTTGATACTGCTCAGGCTGAAGCCTGGGCCTGCCAGTTAGCCGACAGCGCAGCGCACCAGTTAGCAAAAAGGCCCGGAGTCCGGCTGTTTCGGGCTCCCCACGCCAGCCTGTTTGCTTTCACGGTTGATGGCCTGCACCACAGTGACATAGCAACACTGATTAGTAGCGCCGGTATCGCTTTACGTTCTGGTCAGCATTGTGCGCAACCCTTGCTTGCTGCGCTGGGTGTGTCAGGTACACTACGGGTTTCATTTGCACCTTATAACACGCCAGACGATGTTGCCGCCCTGGTTGCAGCGTTTGACCAGGCGCTGTCAATTTTGTTGGACTAAGCCATATGCCTTTAACCGGACAACACCCTTTCGGAACCCAGATAACACCAGAATCCTTGCAACACGACTTTGCACCACTCACCACCTGGGAGGAAAAGTACCGTCAGTTAATTATGCTGGGCAAAAAACTCCCGCCACTACCCAGTGATGAACGGGAGCGGGCACACGAAATCAGCGGTTGTGAAAACCGTTTATGGCTTGGGTGGGAGCAGGCTGAGAATGGGCAACTGCATTTCTTCGGCGAAAGCGAAGGGCGAATAGTACGCGGCCTGCTGGCAATTCTGTTAACCGGTATTGAAGGGAAAACCCGTGAGCAACTGCAAAATAGTAGCCCACTGGCGCTATTTGAAACCTTAGAGCTGCGTGCACAATTGAGTGCCAGCCGCAACCAGGGGCTGAATGCTCTGGAAGCGGCGGTAAAAAAAGCGGCGCACAGTCAGCCCTGAGACAGGCGGGCAGCTTTAGCCAGCATCTTTTTCAATGCATGTGATACAGCAACAAAGCCAAAAGTTGCGGTAACCATCGTTGCCGCACCAAACCCGGAAGCACAGTCCATGCGTTTTGGTCCTTCTGCGGTACTTTTCGCGGCGCAAACAGTGCCATCCATTTGTGGGTACACCAGAGCTTCTGTGGAGAAAACACAGTCCACACCAAGCTTTCCTTTACTGTTTTTCACCACGCCGAAATCACTTTTCAGACGTTCACGGACTTTGGCAGCCAGAGGATCCTGGATAGTTTTCGCCAGATCTGCCACCTGAATCTGGGTAGGATCGATTTGACCACCCGCGCCTCCCGTTGTAACCAGAGGTACTTTATTGCGCCGGCACCAGGCTATCAGCGCTGCTTTCGGGCGCACACTGTCGATGGCATCAATTACGTAGCTGAAGCCTTTATCCAGCAGTTGTGCCACGTTATCCTGGGTAACAAAGTCATCCACAACCGTCACCTGGCATTCCGGGTTAATTGCGGCAATACGTTGTGCCATGACTTCCGCTTTCGCCAGCCCGACATTTCCCTGCAATGCATGTATTTGCCGGTTCGTGTTGGTGACACAAACATCATCCATGTCAATCAGCGTAATTGCACCCACACCAGTACGCGCCAGCGCTTCCGCCACCCATGAACCCACGCCACCAATGCCAACAACACAAATATGCGCATCAGCAAAACACTGCAGAGCCTCACGCCCATAAAGCCTCGCAGTACCGCCAAAGCGTTGCAGCCAGGCATCCGTCAGTACGACAGCCATGAAAAACCTCAGATGTTCTACAAATAAAACGGGCTGGATAATCCAGCCCACAAGGAAGAGAGTCAGCCATTAAATATACCGGTTCCTGGCGCTGTTTTCAGCACCCAAACACGGCCATAATGGTTGAACCAACCAGCGCGATGTCCTGCAGCATCGCCAATCCCCTGATAAATATCGAAATGCTGGCCTTTAATAGCACCACCGACATCCAAAGCGACCATCACTCGCAACTCATACTGACCAGCGAATTTGCCGTTGTCATCCAGCACAGGCACTTCTGCCAGAATCGTGCTGCCCGCAGGCACAATGGAACTGTCTGAAGCCACAGAAGCCCGGCCAACCAAAGGTACCGCACTGGCACCTTTTACCGGAGCCAGTTTTTCAGGTTTAAAGAAAACAAAGGAAGGGTTCTGCTCAAGCAGTTCGCGCACTTCTGCTTCACTGTGTTGCTGACCCCATTCACGAATCGCCTGCATAGACATGTCTTCGCGCTTTACTTCACCCCGGTCGATTAATACCTTACCGATACTCACGTAGGGGTGACCATTTTTACCGCCATAACCAAAGAATGTCAGTGGTTCGCCATCACCAAAGTCAACATAACCACTTCCCTGGACATCCATAATAAAATTGTCCATCAGGGAGTTACTCCAGGCGAGTACATATTTATCACTCAGTGCACCCGCGTATATCTGAGCACGAGAAGGTAACCGGCCGCGTTTTGGCGGCATACGGTAAATGGGGTACTGGAAAGCGCCCTGGCGGGTATGGCGGGCCTGAATAACTGGTGTGTAATAACCAGTGAACTGCACGTTGCCATAATTATCCACACCCTGCATTTGCCAGGCGTCAATGCCAAACTGGCGTAGCGTTCGGGTATCTCCCCCTGAGCGTAACCAACGTTCTACCGCCTCATAGACGGCACTCTGAGAACCGTACAACCGGGGTGATGCCCCCTGAATAAGCCCCACCTGCTTTGCAAAATCACCGGCATTGATTGGCGCACCTACGGCATCTGGCTGGTTTACCAGTGAGAAAGGCTGAGTGAGTTCACCGTCTTTATATTGTTGACCACGATCCGTTGGTTTTGAGGAACAGGCCGCCAGCATGGTCGCCAGACAGCCTGCAATTAATACCTTCCCCCAATGAGATTTCATGATTTTCCCTTCGTTATAACTGCGTTCGCTTCGCGAAGATAACAAACCCTTGGCCTGAATAAAATCAGCGGGCTCGCGCCAGCCGGTGATATGTACAAAAACCCGGCATTTAGCTGAATATTTCACCGGCACTGGCACGAATCAGCATGTTGATTTAAAAAAAGGTTGCATCACAACATGATGAGTGTATAGTGCGCTTCCACAGACGCGGGGTGGAGCAGCCTGGTAGCTCGTCGGGCTCATAACCCGAAGGTCGTCGGTTCAAATCCGGCCCCCGCAACCAATTTTGCAAAATAAGCGTTATATGCTGTTTGCAAAATAAAAAAGTGAAGAAGAAAGACGGACGCGGGGTGGAGCAGCCTGGTAGCTCGTCGGGCTCATAACCCGAAGGTCGTCGGTTCAAATCCGGCCCCCGCAACCAATAAATTAACACCCTGACGGGTGTTTTTTTGTTTTTAGCGCCAGAGAAAACGTTTACAACACCTCGTTGCCTGAAACGCCTCCAGCAGCCATGTTCATAAGCAACTACCCGCTATTTTTTTACTGACTGCAGCAAAGAAGAACCGCCTGAGGTGCTCTTCTCTGCTGGTCTATACCCAGGGGTTAGCTGCGACGAGCCAGTGTGGAGCTGTCTGAGAAATAAGCCTGTATTCCGGAGAAAATAGACTCGGCCACTTCCTGCTGGAATTTAGCGGTTTTGAGCTTACGCTCTTCTTCCACATTACTGATGAATGCGGTTTCCACCAGAATAGAGGGAATTTCAGGTGCTTTCAGAACAGCAAACCCCGCCTGATCCACACGGTTTTTATGCAGGCGGTTCACTCGCCCTAGTTTATTCAATACGTCTTTGCCAAACTTCAGGCTGTCTGTGATAGTTAACGACTGCACCATATCAAACATGGTGTGGTCCAGATAACGGTCACCACTTTTACTGACACCACCAATTAAGTCTGCAGCGTTCTGTGTCTGTGCCAGGTATTTCGCAGCGGTACTCGTCGCACCTTTCGTTGATAATGCGAACACGGACGAACCACGGGCTTCACGGCTGGTAAATGCATCCGCGTGTATCGAGACAAACAAATCCGCCCGCTGTTTCTGTGCTTTCGCCACCCGAACTTTCAATGGAATAAAGACATCTTCGTTGCGTGTCATGTAGGCCTTCATGTTGGCCTGCTTATCGATCAGTGACCGTAAACGGCGGGCAATCTGCAATACAACATCTTTTTCGCGTGTTTTATATTTCCCGATAGCCCCCGGGTCTTCGCCACCATGCCCGGGATCTATCATAATAATAATAGGTCGGTCACGACCGGCTTTACCTGGTTGTGGACCTTGCGGCTGCGCCGGCATTTTTTTATCTAAATCGCCATTGTTGTAATCTTCCAGCAATGCCAGCAACGGATCCTGTTCACTGGGAGCATTAACCGGGTAAAGATCCATAACCAGGCGTTCTTTGAATTCAGCAACAGGTGCCAGCGCAAACAAATGAGGGGTGACATTTTGTTTGAGTTCAAACACCAGGCGCACAGTGTGAGGGTCAAACTGGCCAACACGCGCGGAACGAATATAAGGATCATTGGCGCTGATAAGCTTACCCAGCCCTTTAAGAACCGAATTTAACTGTACGCCTTCTATATCCAGAACAAGGCGGGATGGGTTACTTAAGGCAAACTGCTTGTACTGGAGCTGGTGATTGGATTCAACAGTAACGCGCGTATAGCTTGATGCAGGCCAGACACGAATCGCGATGATCTGGCTTGCGGCAGCAAAACTCAACGGGCTGACGCTCAGGAGCCACATCGCGCCTGCACCTTTAAGTAAATTTCGACGGCTAAACAATGAATGAGAATCTGACATGCTTCTCCTGAGCATTTTAAAACGCTGCGTTGTCAGGCCGGAAAATGTGCCACAACGGTAAATATTAAATCGAAACTTTAACCAAAGGTTGTGCACCTGTCATCAATAAAAGGGTAAACAAACCTCAACAAATCAGGCCTTACCCCAAAGACCTGCTGTTTTACAGGGTTAAATTTGGGCTTGCACCCAGGCCCATAAAAGAATAAAAATACACTTATTTCGAATAATCATGCATTGAGGGTGTTGCCGTGGTAAAGGAGCGTAGAATCGAGTTGGTGCAGGGATTCCGCCATTCTGTCCCCTATATTAACGCACACAGAGGGAAAACCTTTGTCATCATGCTGGGTGGTGAAGCCATTGAGCATGAGAATTTCTCCAGTATTGTTAATGATATTGGTTTGCTGCACAGCCTGGGTATCCGCCTGGTTGTCGTATACGGTGCTCGCCCACAGATTGATGCAAACCTTGCCGAGCACCATCACGAACCGGTTTACCATAAGAATACCCGAGTGACAGACAGCAAAACACTGGAGCTGGTGAAACAGGCTGCAGGCCTGTTGCAACTGGATATCACTGCCCGCCTGTCTATGAGCCTGAACAATACCCCATTGCAGGGCGCACATATTAATGTCGTTAGTGGTAACTTTATTATTGCCCAACCTCTGGGTGTGGACGATGGTATTGATTATTGCCACAGCGGCCGTATTCGCCGAATTGATGAAGAAGCCATTCACCGCCAGTTGGATAGCGGCGCAATTGTATTAATGGGCCCGGTCGCTGTCTCCGTTACTGGTGAAAGCTTTAACCTGACATCAGAAGAAATCGCCACGCAACTGGCCATCAAACTCAAAGCAGAAAAAATGATTGGCTTTTGCTCATCGCAAGGTGTGACAGATGAAGACGGGAATATTATTTCTGAACTCTTCCCGAATGAAGCACAGCAACGCGTAGATGCGCTCGAAGCTGAAGGGGATTATTATTCAGGTACTGTGCGTTTCCTGCGTGGGGCAGTAAAAGCCTGCCGCAGCGGGGTACGCCGCAGCCACCTGATAAGCTACCAGGAAGATGGTGCATTACTGCAGGAGCTGTTCTCCCGCGATGGTATCGGTACTCAGATTGTAATGGAAAGTGCGGAACAAATTCGCCGTGCAACTATTAACGATATTGGTGGGATCCTTGAGTTGATTCACCCGCTGGAACAACAAGGTATTCTGGTACGCCGTTCTCGTGAACAGTTAGAAATGGAAATTGATAAATTCACCATTATTCAGCGAGATAACCTGACAATAGCCTGCGCCGCACTCTATCCGTTCCCAGAAGAGAAAATTGGCGAGATGGCCTGTGTAGCCGTGCACCCTGACTACCGCAGTTCAGCCCGGGGAGAAATACTGTTGGAACGAATTGCCAGCCAGGCAAAACAAATAGGGCTGGATAAACTGTTTGTGCTGACAACCCGCAGTATTCACTGGTTCCAGGAACGCGGGTTTACACCTGTTGATATCGACTCATTACCCGAAAGCAAAAAGAAAATGTACAACTACCAACGGCGCTCTAAAGTGCTGATGGCCAGCCTTACCTGACCAGTTTATCGCTTTGCTTACCGGTGGCGCGCCTGCCACCGGTATTGTTTCCGTTTCCCGTACTAACCCGCCTGAAAAGCTTCCGGCAAGCCACTGCGCCGTGCAGTGCGGTTTTTCACGGCCTGTAGCAAGACCGGCATATCGGCAAATACAGAAAGTTGTTTTTTTGCCCGGGTAACCGCGGTATAGACCAGCTCACGTGAAATCACCGGGTTCCAGCCTGGCGGCAAGATAAGTGCAGCATGGTCAAACTCTGACCCCTGAGATTTATGCACCGTCATGGCCCAGGCTGTTTCATGGGGCGGTAAACGCCCGGGGAGTACAGACTTAAGTGAACCATCCGGCATAGAAAACCATACCCGCAAGCCCTGCGGAGTGTTCAGCGTAATACCAATGTCACCATTAAATAGCCCCAAACCGCTGTCATTACGATTGATCATGACCGGGCGACCATGATACCAGCGCGACTCCCGGGCCGGGCGCTGGAGCAGATTTTTGCTAAAAAACACCTGTTCGATTCGATTATTCAGGCCCGCCACACCAAATGGCCCTTCCCGTAACGCGCACAAAACCTGGCTGGCTGCAAATGCCAGCAAAATACTCTGTGGTTCATTGTCTTGTTTCAGGGCTGAAAGAAATGGCTGATGGGCAGTGACAATCTGTTCCAGCATGCTGGCATAATCTTCCGTCGTCGCCAGCGGGAATAACCCAATATCATTAAATCGCCCGTCAAATGCAGCCTTTACAGCCGCAACCTGATTACCATTCACCGCACGGGCAAGGAAACCGATACCAGAGTCTTTCCCAAAACGGTAGCTTTCCTGCAACAGGCAAATGGCATCACGCAAGGCATCCACCCCGCTGGCCTGCCCTGCAGGAACAGTGCACTGGCATAACCGGGACAGTTCGAGGGCACGTTGTGGGCTGAACCCCTCGCCTACAAAATGGCAAATATCCCCGAGTACCGCGCCCGCCTCAACTGAAGCGAGCTGGTCGCGGTCACCCAGAAAAATAACCCGCGCATGTGCCGGTAAAGCAGCCAGTAACCGGGACATCATAGGCAAATCGACCATGGATGCTTCATCAACCACCAACACATCAAGGTGCAGTGGGTTGCCCTGGTGATAACGGACAGCCTGGCTCCCCGGCACAGCTCCCAATAAACGGTGCAGTGTACTGGCTTCATCGGGCAATGCCATCTTCAACGATTCATCCATATCCAGGCGCCGTAACGCAGCCCCCAAAGACTCGGTAAGACGCGCCGCAGCCTTACCTGTTGGCGCAGCCAGCCGAATGCGCGGCAAGGGTGGCCCGGAAAGTTGTACCAGTGCTGCCAGCAGCTTTGCCACTGTGGTTGTTTTCCCGGTTCCCGGCCCACCTGATATCACCGCAATGCGCCGGGTAAGGGCAACAGCCGCAGCCACTTTTTGCCAGTCTGGCCCAGACGGGTTTTCCGGGAATAAGGTATTCAGCACGCCGGCAAGAAGAACCTCATCGACAGTCAGGGGCTGATTAGTATCACGGAAAAACTGCGCCACACGCTGCTCATTACGCCACAGACGGTCAAGATATAAACGCCCTGCTGACAGTTTTATGGGGGTGGCATCATCTTCATTACTGACTGCGTCGCTGTGTAACAGTTTTTCCTGCCAGTCTTCAACCGGGCCAACGCAGGCAAACAACGGTTCACCAATTAAACTAACCGCTGGCCCGGAAAAACTCCGTTCCGGGCTAAGGCTGTCGAGTGGTACACAAACGTGCCCTTCCCCGGTATCACGGCTCAGAATGGCGGCAGCCAACATAACTGCCGGGTCACCCGCAGCAACCATTTGAGCAAACTGGACATCGAGATAACGAAAGTGCCCCTCAGCAGTTGCCTGCTCTAATAACGCCAGCAAGGGTGCCGTCATTTAACAACCTCCACGCTCTGCCCGGCAAACAATGTATCCATTGCAGATACTAGTTGTTCATCTGGCCTGGTGGTAAAAATGCCATTTCCAGGCAAACCGGGTTCAACACCACGCAGAAAGAGGTAAATAACCCCACCAAAATGGTGCTGATATTCGTAATCAGGCATCCGGTGGCGCAGGTAACGATGCAGAGCCAGCGTATACAACTGGTACTGGAGATCATAGCGATGTTCACACATCGCCTGGGCCATAGCTTCAGGGGTGTATGCCTCGCTGGTACTGCCTAACCAGTTGGACTTGTAGTCCAGCAAATAATAGCGGCCCTGCCAGCGGAATGTCAGGTCAATAAAGCCCTTCAGCATGCCGCGCACCTGCTGAAAATCCAGGGCCGGAGAACGTGCCGACAGAGGATCATACTGGCGAATCAACGCATCAAGTTCATCGGGGGCCAGAAGCGTATCAACAGGCAGGTAGAATTCCATTTCAACCCGTTTATCTTGCGCAGATAACACATTCAGGCTTAACCCCTCTTCCGTCAGTGGCGCGCAAAGCAATGCATCAAGCCAGGGTAATAAAACTGGCAGCCACTCAGCGCCATACCCTGCGGAAAGTAATTGCTGCTCCAGCCATTCGGCATCCACTGGCTGGGTGAAATCCAGTTGTTCAAACAGACTGTGAAGAAAAGTACCAGGCACTGCCCCACGCGGGAACGTATGGATGGTAAGTGCTTGCTCACCAGAGGAAGAGACGGCCCCTATGGCGTCAATATCCAAACGGGGTAACAAAGCCTGCCCGGCCGATGAACCATGTTGCTGTAGCCCGGAATAGCTGGTCACACGCCAAAAATCAGTGAATGTTCTTGTTACCTCACGGGCAGCCAGATTCTCTGCCGATAATGCCGGGGGGGACCAGGGCGTTTCGTCGCTAAGGTCAATGTCTTTTAAGGCAATATCGCCCCGGCATAACTGCTCCAGGGACTGCCTGAGCTCCCCAGCGTCACAAGGTTGCGCCTGCTGAATCAGACGCCCCGGCGCACTCAGATGGAAATCAGATGCGCCTTTTTTGGCCCTGTTGCCTCGGAAAAGGGGACCAATTCCCAGACTGCAGTGCCATATAGCCCGGGTGACCGCAACATAGAGCAGACGCAAATCTTCGGCCAGCCGTTCAGCTTCTGCCAGCTCAAGGCTGGTTTTTTCATTATGTAAATCTAATATCGCTTCGAATGTCTGGCGGTCGTGATATAGCCCTTCGGCCTGCGCGCGGTAATTGGCAATAAATGGCAACCACACCAGCGAGTACTCAAGCCCTTTTGACTTATGAATTGTCACAATCTGAACGAGGTGTCTGTCACTTTCCAGGCGGAGTTGCTGGCTGCTGGCGTTGTCATCCGGTTCGGCAATACGTTGCGATAACCAGCGCACCAGCGCATGCTCACTGTCCGCCGTAGCCGCCGCTTCCTGCAATAACTCACTGACATGCATAATATCGGTCAGGCGGCGTTCACCGTCCTGGCTTGCGAGAATGTTTTCCGACAGATGTCTGTGAGCCAGTAAAGAGCGCAACATCGGCATCACCCCACGCTTAAACCAGCACTGGCGGTAACCAACAAATTCATCAACCAGATTATCCCAGGCCGTTTCATTCTGAGATAACTGCTCAAGGGTTGCTGCATCCAGCCCCAACAGGCTGGTTGCCAGTGCGCTGCGCATGGCTGCTTCGTTTTCCGGGTTAAGCACTGCCTGCAGGACACGTAAAATATCCTGCGCCTCCTGGGTACTGAAAACGCTGTCGCGGTTAGAGAGATAGACAGACTGAATCCCCAATAAACTCAGCGCTTCTCGTATTAATGCTGCTTCCTGACGGCTGCGCACCAGTACCGTTATATCTGTGGCGGTGACCGGGCGCGTTTTCTCCTCACGTTCCAGTACAGCGTTACCAGCCGCACCAGCCACAAGCCAGTCACGAATCTGGCAAGCACACTGACGTGCCATGGTTTGCTGGTACTCCATCACCCCACAACCTTCGCCAGGCATTAACCAGACGGACATCGCCGGTTGAGTCTCCCCATTGAGCACAAAACGCACGCCCTGGTTACGCGGTGCGGCGTTGACCGGTAGAAAGGGGATCTGCTCAAACATGAACGGATTTTCAAGGTGGCTGAACAGCTGATTTACACTATTAACCATCGCCGGAGATGAGCGCCAGTTAGTCTCCAACGTATAGTGAGCACTAACTTCCCCGCGAGCTTTCATATAGGTAAAAATATCCGCGCCACGAAACGCGTAGATGGCCTGTTTCGGGTCGCCAATCAGTAACAGCGCTGTTTCAGCCTGCCCCAGCCAGATATGACGGAAAATACGGTATTGTTGTGGGTCTGTATCCTGAAACTCATCAATCATTGCAACCGGGAAGCGCCCACGAATAGCCGCAGCCAGGTTGTCACCTTCCGGTTGTGCCAGTGCCTGGTCAAGGCGACTTAGCATATCGTCGAACCCCAGCTCACCCCGGTAACGCTTTTCCTGCGTAACAGTGTAACGAATGTCCGCAAGTGCACGGGCAATAACCAAATCGCGAATAGTCAGTGGCTGAGAAAGAAAAACATCAATAGCGGAAAACAGCGCGTGCTCAGGCGGATTACCTTCTGCTTTAGTACGTTCATAAAGAAAGGACTGTGAGAAGCGAGCCAGTGCCTCTGGAAAGGTATAGTTTTCTGTTGGGCTTGCCGCCCAGGTTTCAACAGCATCAAACCAGATCCCCTGGTTTTTACGGTTATATTTACGCCTGTCGATGGCGGAATTTTCAATGATATCGGGAATATCGCCAGAGGAGCCCCGCCACTGAGCTTTCAGAGTATCAATGGCATGAATAATCGTATCATGGCGTGCCTGAAGGGTTTCATCTTCGTTCACTGGTTGCTTCAGCACAGGCGCGTCGCCAGACAGGTAACGCCCAATCTCGCGCAGCAGCGCCTGAGGCCCTGGCCATATTTCGCTGACCGCCTGAGCAACGGGTTTATTCAGCGGGTAACAGTAGCGCCGCCAAAAGTCAGCACAGGCTCTCTGGCGTAACTCTGTTTCATCTTCAATCAGTTGTTGTTCAAACGGCATACCTGATTCGAATGCATTCAGGCTCAGCATCCGCTGACAAAAACCATGAATGGTGAAAATAGCGGCTTCATCCATCTGCCTTTCAGCAAGGAGTAATATTCGGGCGGCCTGTTTTTTGTCACTGATTTCAGCCAGCAATTGCTGGTATAGCGGGTTGTTACTGCTTTTCCGTACACAAGCGATACGCAACTCATGAATATTGCTGCGTATACGCCCACGTAACTCTTCTGTAGCGGCTTCAGTAAATGTCACCACCAGAATAGATTCCACAGGTAGTGGCCGCACAAAAGCCGCCTCGCCCCCCAGGCCCAACAACAGGCGCAAATAAAGAGCGGCGATGGTATAAGTTTTTCCGGTACCAGCTGACGCCTCAATTAAGCGTGCCCCTGCCAGGGGTAAACGCATTGGGTCAAGGGCAGTCGGATTATTATGATGCGCCGGCATCACTCAGCCCCCGACTGAGGCAATGTCTTTTGCAATGCTTCAACACTGCCCCACTGTTTCCAGCCCTCAGGCGCGGCAAAATCTGCCTTCCCTTGTTGACTGCCACTAACCTCGGAAATAACCGCCATACCATTATGTTCGATAACTGCCTGCCGGAAGAAATCTGCAACTTTGGCCGGTGTTAAACTGCGAACCGCACGGATAACTGCATCATCACTATCAAACGCCATGTTTGCCCGGTCAAAATCCATACTGACTTTTGCCACTTCGTCGCCCAGAGTCTGAGGTGCCTGTTGTATCTGGTTAATTACCGCCTGTTGTACCTGAGCAAACTCCTGCTCAGGCATTTCACGCAGCCGTTTTTCTGTGCCGGTAAAGAATGCGTTATAGCGTTGCCACAGTTGAGCTGGTTGCCGGGTATTACTTTGCAACAGGAACCCCAACCCCCACTGGCGACCCACACTCATCGGAAACGCAAACACGGCATAGCCCAGTTGTTCCTGGGTGCGCAGCTGATTGTAGAACCACGGCTGGATAATCTGCCCCAGAACTTCGCTGTAAGCCGAACTGGTGTTTTCATCAAACCCTGAAGGTACAAAGACGGCCGCCAAAGCAGAATCACTGCCGGAAATCGTTTTTTCAAATACAATTCGCCGGGGCTGGTTAACCACCACAGACCGGTTACGGGTCCATTCCGTGCCTTTTGTTCCCAGCAAGTGTTGAACCTGCGATGCCAGGTTATGCGCTGCATCAGGGGTGAGGTTGCCTACCACCAAAAACTCAGGACGGCTGCCAGTTTTCAACTGCTCACGGTAATCCAGAATATCCTGCACCGTAATGGAGGGTAAGAGTTCCCGCCGCGCCTGCCGTTCGAAATATGGCACCTGTGACATCATTTGTACTGGCATAATCGCCAGTTCATAAGCTTTACCTTTCTCCGCCGATGCCAGCATTTGCTTATACCAGGATTTAGCCTGTTCAAGCTGGCTTTGCGTTGGTTGGTAGCTGAAATACCCCTGCAACAAATCAAGATAAAGTGGTGCCAGGCGCTGGGTATACCCATTTGCGCTGACCATCAGCCCGCTGTTGGCATTGGTAGAAAAATGGATACCACCCACCGCGGCCTGCTGACTCAACTGATCCAGAGCCAGGCCTGCCATATAGTCATTAAGTGCGAACATAACCTGATTTTTCACAGTATCCATTGCATGTGGGTTGCGCAGCACTAAAGTCACACTGGCTTTTGGTTCGTTGGCAAAATAGCGGCTGGGTTGATACACCACACGCAACCCAGGGTCATTGACAATCAGCTCAGGTTTTGTCCATTTTTTGTCTTGCTTAATCAATGAAAAATCATCAGGAATATAAGGGTTAAGCTCCGGTAAAGTGAACGAGAGCGACTGACCAAACTTATCCCATTCAGAAAATTTTTCTGCGCTGATTTTATCAACCTGATACGGCGCGTGAACAAAGTAAGCCAGTTTGTTATGAGGCTCATTCAGGCTGATATACCAGATACGGGCATGTTGTGGCGTCATTTCTGCCAGGCGGGCAGTGATCGCCTGCAAGTCGTACTCATCTGCAATATTACCGGCATCCAAAACATGGCTGACCGGCACACGAATCATGGTATCGGCTAACCACTGCACATAATCCATGTCGCGAGTAATGGAGGGAAAGCGAAAATCTAAATCAAGGACATGTGCCATTTCGTCAAAATAACGCTTGCTGATGCCTTGAGCCTTCAGGGTGTTGATATAACGGAAAATAGCAGAAACAACTTCATCGCGGTGAGCAAGGCCTTTATCAGTCAGAGAAACGGAAATGGCGAAAACACCGCTATTACCGGCAACGACGGGATCAGAATCAGCACGAATACTGTCCGCCAGTCCCTGAGTTTGCAACCAGTCAGACAAGGTATTTTTACTGCGGCTGCTAATCAGGTAGCCAATAAGCTCATCCGTTTTGCTGCGAAATTTATCGCTATTATTGGCAATGCGGAACTCAACCCGCACCACTTTGCGTGGTAACGCAGGCACATAGTGAATAATAATACCGGTCTGAGCAGCCGTGACAACAGGTACAGTTACCTCAGGGCGCTGGATATGCCTGTTGGGAACTCGCCCATAAGTTTGCACAGCCAGCGCGGCTAATTCCGCCAGCGGTTTATTGCTGTAAATAACCGCTTTCATGATATTTGCCGAGTAGTACTCGTCGTGAAAGTGATGCAATGCATCCAGCAATTTACTGCCGGGTTTATCGCGCAGTGTTTCCAGGTTACCCCCAGAAAAACGTGCTGCAGGGTGTGCCGGATTAATAGTTTCGGCACTGACCTGCGCCATGCGCATACCATCACGCTCCCGGGCAAGAGTCAGTTCCGCATTCACTGCGTTGCGCTCGCGCTCTGCGTATTCCGGTGCCAATAATGGCTGGGCGATGGCATCAGCAAGGCGGTCAACCGCACCCGCCAGCGCATCGTTTTCCACTTCAAGGTAGAACGCGGTGCGGTAGGGGGCGGTGCTGGCGTTATGGCTGCCACCATGAAGTTTGAGGTATTCGGCCAGGCAATCCGGTTGCGGATATTTTTTGGAGCCCATCAGGGTCATGTGCTCAAGGTAATGAGCCAAACCCAGGTGGTTATCCGGATCCTGCAAAGAGCCTACAGGAACAACAAGTGCAGACAGCGATTTCACTGCCTGTGGGTCGGAGACTAATAGTACCGTCATGTGGTTATCAAGCTGTATCGCCTGATACAGACGGGGGTCGCTCGCACTTTTATGGATAGTCTGCCGGATGGGTTGCCAGCCGGTATCGGCCTGGCTTAAAGGGGCCCAAAAGAGCACAACATAAACAAACAGCGCATAAAACCAGGTACTGCTCTTAGGCATTCAACAAACCTCACCTTTAACAACTTTGCTATTCATCATCTGGTACTGTTCAGTGCCGATGCCTGCTTCCACCGTTTAAGATACTGCAGACTGTTCTTTTATCTCATTTCGGCTGGTTGTACCTGAACAGGGGTAACAAAAAACGCTCTGCTTCACGTAATATTGCCTGGTAATATTCAGGTTCAAGAGTACGCCACAGCCTCTGCAACCACATATCTGCCCCTTCACCGGCTACCATTTGGTTGCCTTCCCATGCCTGAGTCAGCTTACGGCGGGCATTCTTTTGCGTATCGTCGTCCCATAAAATGGCACTATTTTCGGCATCGTAACAGGCTTTTATCCATGCACCCCCACTGTTTGGCAGTAAAACCAGGGGCTGGGACAAGCCTTCCCGATACCCTTCAATTAGTTGGGCAAGGTACTTTTCAGCAAGATCCTTTTCCAATGGTGGAAAGACCCAACCAGAGTCATTACGCCCATACAAACGGCTAATCCCCGTTCCACCGCCAACACAATAGACAAGGTGTTCAATCCAAAGTTGCAAACCATGAGCAACACTGAGCACCGATGGCCGCCAACGTAACAACCCATCAGGTTGGACATGCTGTAACCACCCCGTCAACTTAACACCTGCCAAAGTGATGTTCACTTCTTCCGCTGTATCAGATGCACGCTGCGACAATACCTGGTTGGCAATTTCCTGCATCTCGTCTTGTTGCTGTGCCCAAAAAATTTCACCAAATGGCCCGTAAGGTAAAGCCCCTGCGGCCCGGAATCGGCGATATAACCGGGAAGGTTCCTCTCCGTTTACCAGCGCATTGAGCAATTGCTGATTGACCAGGAAACGATCAAGGCTGTCGAGTTCAAAGGGCTCAGTATCAGGAATTTCTGTTTCATCCAAATGACCACTAATCCTCAACCGCATCTGGAAAAACGCCCTCACCGGATGGCGCCAGAAGCGTTGTAACGCCTCAAGCGCCAACTCCTCAGTTGGCAACTCTGGTAACGGCTGGCGAATAAAATGCGGCTGGGGTTGCCCTACGCCAGAGGCGGCAGGCAGCCACTCATGAGCAAAACTCTGTTGTGTGGTACCAGGAATAAAATTGTCAGCATCGAAAGGCGTTCGTGGATACACCCGCAATAAATGCTCACGTACATGATGTGCGCTGGTGTCAATATCCTGTTGTTCATCGCCCGGCAAATAGTGACTTTGAGCAACATAATCAATCAGTTCCTCAACCAGAACGGATGGATAACGCGGGGTGTTGTCCTGCACCGAGCGGCCTACATAACTGATATAGAGCTTTTCCCTGGCAGAAATGAGTGCTTCAAGGAACAAATACCGGTCGTCATCACGCCGGCTTCGGTCTCCACGGCGTGGTTTTTCGCTCATAAGATCGAACCCCAGCGGTGAGAGTGTTCTGGGGTAAACACCGTCATTCATGCCCAGCAGGCATACGACTTTAAAAGGAATGGAACGCATGGGCATCAGCGTGCAAAAATTAACTGGCCCGGCAAGAAAACGTTGGCTGATACGCTCCTGGTCCAAACGGCCAGTCAGCTCATCACATAATAAACTCAGTGGCACAGGCTCTTGATACTGTGCCTCCAGCGCCTGGTCTATGATGGACTGCCACTGCTTTTCAACCAGAGCGAGCGCGGCCTCTGCATCCGGGTCTGGTGCAAAAAAATCCGCCAGTAGTTCATGGCAAACAGGTGACCACGCCAGTGGAGTACGGGAGGTATTGAGCGTGTCACGCCAGGTTTTCAGGCGCGACAGCAATGTTGCCAGTTGGCCGGCAAGTTCCGCAACCAGGCCACTGGATTCATCATACGGCAGGATATCCCGCCACTCACCTTCAGCACTGTCCATCGCATAGCCCAGTAACATGCGCGTCAGGCCGAATTGCCAGGTATGTTGCCCGGTTACTGGCAGGCCAAGGTCATGGACATTCTCGTCGTCCAGCCCCCAGCGGATACCGGATTCATTCACCCACTGGCGTAAATACCCTAACCCGTCTTCATCAATGCCAAACCTGGCTGCTACTGCCGGCACTTCAAGTAATGCCAGAACATCTTCAGAAGTAAAGCGGCTGACTGGCAGGGCCAGTAGAGCAAGGAAAGCCTGCATCGCGGGGTGAGCCTGGCTGGCCCGGCGGTCAGAAATAGCAAACGGAACATAACGTTTCCCCTGCGCACTACCGAATACTGCCTGAATATAAGGGCTGTAACTGTCAATATCCGCAACCATCACAATGATGTCACGCGCTGACAGTTCAGACTGATTTGCCAGCAATGCCAGCAAGTAATCATGTAACACTTCCACTTCACGCTGGGGGCTGTGGCACAAGTGGAAAGTCAGACTCGTATCATCCACAGCCAGGCACTGCTTATAAGTACTGTGCTCAAAGCGTTCAGGGGTCAGACCTTCTTCCGTGGTATTGCTAAGGGTTAACACGTCATCCTGCAGACGGTGCAACAGCGTATCGCGCTCACCATCAACGAACACATCCAGATCATTAATATGTTCAAGGTCCGCCAACAACCAGGTGTAATCGCGGCCCAGTTTGCCCCATGAAGCCAGTAACGTGTTAGGAAGTTCCTGCTCGCCGTTATCATCAAACAATGAGTCCAGAGCCTCTTCGTCTCTGAACAGGGAACGTGACTCATCTGACTGGTGTCGTTTGCGTTGGCGAGTAACTAAACGGGCAAGCCAGGCCTGGTCTTTAATATCCCCCCAGTAATAACGGCACGGATTGGTGAACAACAAGTGAACGTCAATATGCCTCCCCAATGCTTCCAGCGCCTGGAGATAAACCGGCGGCAGAGCGGAAATCCCGCAAATAAAGACACGCGAAGGCAGGCCTTCTGGCACCGTATCACTGGTTTCAAGGGCATGGATAAATCGGGTATATAACCCGGCGCGGTGCCAGCCAGGCTGGCCCAGTTCAGCAGTATGTGCGACCAGTGCCCGCCATAATGGTGCCTGCCACACCTGGGCATCGTCTAATTCACCAAGTAACTGCCCGCTCTCCCAGGCAGTCAGCCATTCGGGCCGATACACCAGGTACTGGTCATAAAGGTCAGCTACCCGTGAAGCAAGTTGGAAGCACTTACGCTGGTCGATGTCATCGTCAAGGTAATGGCGCAGAGCCGCAAACTCAGGCTCTGGTATCATGGCTGGTAACAGTGACATGAGTTTCCAGGTCATCCCGGGTTTACTGAAGGCACTCTCCTGCGGAATGCCCGGCAGAACCGTGACAAACATTTCCCAGATAAAACGTGCCGGTAAGGGAAATGACATGTTAGCAGCAATACCGAATTTCTGTGCCAGAGTCATTTGCAACCATTGCGCCATCCCGGTGCTTTGCACCAATACCACTTCTTCAGCGAAGGGGTCGGGTAATGGTTGTTGCTCAATAATAAACGCCATGATCTCTTCCAGAACGTCCAGGCGATTTGAGTGATAGACCCTTAACATAAAAACTCCTGACTACCGTGCCAGTGGACAATGTAAACGAGATAGCTCGCCCTGTCTGCCTCCCGGGCTTACCAACTGAACCTGAAGCGTAAAACATGCCCCTTCTTCCCGCCGGGTGCGGCTTAACAGCCAGCCTTCAGGTAAGGGCGGGGCAACAATATTAACTTGCTGGCTGGCAAAGCGCCCAACCAGTAAGAATTCACGCTGCGCCTGTATGCCCTGCGACATTTCATGCTGCAGTGCCACCAGTGCCGCCAACATTATTGCAGACATCACGACTGCAGCCAGTGTCTCAACCAGGCTGAAACCTTGCTGGTTGCGTGCTATGGCAATATGCATGCTTTATTCTCAGATAATGGACAAAAATCAATCCACCCCTGGGGTAACCAGGTGATTCCGGTGTCTGTGGGTGTCCCCCACCGCCATAAGATCAAATGTGCCTTCTCATTATGTTCCTCTGCGGGCGTTTCGGGGCTTGCTGCCAGTAATACACGCGCCTGAGAAATCTGGCGCATACAGGCGCGCCCTGCCCCATTTGCCGGTACCTGGCAAAGCCAGTCAGTTGCCGGAGACCATTGCTGCTGCGTTCCCCATGCCAGCAGCGTAAACGCCATATTCCATTGCGCCAGGGCTGCGCGCTCCTGGTGAATACGGCGAAAACGCATTTCATACTGCTGTGTCTGCCCCGCCAGTACTAACATCCCTAACAAAAACAGCATCAGGACAACAACCAGTGTTGATGCACCATCTTGCTTTTTCATGGCAAATTATACCCTGCCACGCTGTGAAGCACAGACAGGCTAACCTGAGGATAACGGCGTAAGTAGCCAGCCAGCGAGACCTCAAAGACTGCCGGGTTCTGTGCTAATGGTGTGACAGTAAAACGAGTCACTGCCATCCATTCCGGGTCAGTAACACGCTCCCACGTACCTTGCTGGCAATCCGGGGCCCCCCGGCTGGTTTGCAGACTTTCTCCCTGAATGCGAAACCCAAATTGAGCAGGTTGCGCGGCGGGTAAAACAGGCCATTTCCCCGAGCTGTCACTATCCCACTGCACAACCAGACACCCCGGTTGCAGGTATATTGGAGAGCCAGCACATTCCCCATTACAGTAACCAGCCCGTTGAATATGCTTACCTACCATAAATGCCAGTTGCCAGAGCTCATCATCCAGTTGCATACGCTGAGTTTCCCGGCTTACCTGAAGAGTAAGAAAAGGCAATACTTTCATCACAGAAGGTAATAAAACTGCGCTAATGGCGAGGGCAAGCATCAGTTCCATAAGAGTGAAGCCGCGCTGTCTGGCTATTCGCATAATGTGTCTCCAGGCCCGCACACCCGAATTCTCCCCCATGCGGAGATAATAAGTTGCCCCTCACCTGCCGGGCTGCGCACAGTTATCCGGCCAGTGCGGGCAGTGTTACGGACACCGTAAAACCCCAGCCCGTCGGTCATACCCACCAACTGAATTTCAGGTGTTACCGGGGTATAAACCTGACGGGATGATGAGGTACACCCACCATAAATATGTTCAGTTGTGCTGATACACCACAAGCCATTTTCCTGATGGATATACAAGCGCACATCCTGATTTTTCCAGTTAGCATCATCTCGCCATGACATTAAAAATGCGCGTAACAGATTGATACTTTGCACCAGGCGCTGTTGCTGTTGCCAGCGCAACCACTGGGCATAACTGCCTACAGACAACCCCGCGACAATCACCATGACGACCAACATTTCCAATAGTGTAAAACCCGCATTGTTTCGTTTTTTCATGGTGGCAATTTGCCAGAGAGGTTCAGAAGAAGTGAAGGACGATATGGCAATTCAGGAAGGCTGACTGACAAAAACTTAACAAGGAATGTAAACGTTACAAGGCATTGCGAGCGCTGCCGAAAAAGCATGCAGGTAAAACCGTTAACATAACAGATGGCAGGCACAAAAAAACCCGCATCGCAGGATGCGGGCTAAGGTTACTGGCAAACAAGAAATTTTGTTTGCTGTGAGCAACCGGACGAGCCGCGCTTAGATAGCCACCGGCGCTTTAATTGCCGGATGCGGGTCGTACCCTTCGATTGCAAAGTCATCAAACTGGTAGTCAAATATTGACGCTGGTTTACGCTTGATAACCAGTTCAGGCAATGGACGCGGCTCCCGGGTCAGTTGCAGATTTGCCTGTTCAAGATGATTCATATACAGGTGAGTATCGCCACCGGTCCAGACGAAGTCTCCGGGGATTAAATCACACTGTTGCGCCACCATATGCACCAGAAGCGCATAGCTGGCAATATTGAATGGCAGACCCAGGAACACATCGCAAGAGCGCTGGTACAACTGGCAGGACAGCTTGCCATCGGCGACATAGAACTGGAAAAACGCGTGGCAGGGTGCCAGTGCCATTTTGTCCAGTTCAGACACATTCCATGCGGAAACGATAATACGGCGTGAATCAGGGTCGTTTTTTAGCTGTTCAATAACCCGGGTTATTTGGTCAATATGTTCACCGTCAGGTGTAGGCCACGCGCGCCATTGTTTGCCGTATACTGGCCCCAGATCACCCTTTTCATCTGCCCACTCGTCCCAAATCGTGACATTGTTATCACGCAGGTATGCGATGTTGGTATCCCCTTTCAGGAACCACAACAGTTCATGGATGATTGAGCGCAAATGGCAGCGTTTTGTCGTCACCAGCGGGAAGCCTTCCTGCAGATTGAAACGCATTTGGTGACCAAAGATTGAACGCGTACCGGTGCCGGTACGGTCATTCTTAAACGTGCCTTCATCCAGCACTTTTTTCATCAAATCAAGATACTGTTTCATGTTTTCTCACGATAACTGCGGCTGGCCTTTGTGACGATATGCCCAGACCATCATCACCACGCCAGCCAAGATCATTGGAATGGAAAGAATTTGCCCCATGCTGATGTACTGAACCCAGGCACCGGTAAACTGCGCATCAGGCTGGCGGAAGAATTCGACAATAATACGAAACGCGCCATAGCCTATCAGGAATAAACCGGATACAGCCCCTGCCGGACGAGGTTTACGAATAAACACATTCAGAATAATAAATAGTACGATCCCTTCGAGGAAGAGTTCATACAGTTGGGATGGGTGGCGGGGCAGCACGCCGTATTTATCAAACAAAGCCTGCCATTGCGGGTGACTTGGTAACAGCGCGATATCTTCACTACGTGACCCGGGGAACAGCATGGCAAACCGGAAGTTAGGGTCAACTCGCCCCCACAACTCACCGTTGATAAAGTTACCCAAACGCCCGGCACCCAGGCCAAATGGGATTAATGGCGCAATGAAATCAGATACCTGGAAAAAAGTCCGTTTCGTACGACGGGCAAACCAAAGCATCACGCAAATCACGCCAATCAGCCCGCCATGGAATGACATGCCGCCATCCCACACTTTGAATAAATACAACGGATTATTAAGAAACGATGGCAGATTATAAAACAGGACATAACCAATGCGGCCACCTAAAAAGACACCGAGAAAACCCGCATAAAGTAAGTTTTCCACTTCATTTTTTGTCCAGCCGCTTCCCGGGCGATTGGCCCGGCGCGTAGCCAGCCACATTGCAAAAACGAACCCAACCAGGTACATGACACCATACCAGTGGAGGGAGACAGGGCCGAGAGAGAAAATGACCGGGTCAAAGTCAGGGAAATGCAGATAGCCAGTGTTCATAGTCACCATATAAACGCTTATTTTTCTGCCCAAAAGCAGACTGTTGGTCATGCGTACACGGAGCATACGCGCCAGAAAGCGCGCATGATATCACAAAGGCAACAGCCAGCGGGTTGTCGAGTTGTAAAGAACTATTCAACCAGTAAAGCCGCTAACGGCCACCGCGAATAAGCCCACCCATGGAACGACGTTCCATAAATGCCGCCACCTGATGGCGAATTTCCGTGGTCATTTGCAGCTCCAGCGCACGTTTTGCCAGATCCTGCGCTTCTGCGATTTCAATATGACGTAACAAATATTTAATACGAGGTACTGAACGGCCATTCATTGATAAATGGTGATATCCAAGGCCAACCAGAAGCGCAACACACATCGGATCTCCGGCCATTTCGCCACATACGCATAAATCCAGACCAACCTGCTCTGCTTGTTCGGCAATCATTTTCAGCGCGCGTAATACAGCCGGATGCAAACTGTCATACAGGTTTGCTACACGCGTATTGTTCCGGTCAACCGCCAGTAAATACTGAGTCAGGTCGTTGGTACCCACAGAGATAAAATCAACCCGCCCGGTAAGATCCGGTAACAGGAACACCATAGAGGGTACTTCAACCATAATACCAATACGCGGACGGGGAATGTTGTATCCCAGCATTTCCTCCACTTCACGCCCAGCCCGTTCAATCAGACGCCTGGCTTCGTCGATTTCATCAAGGCTGGTTATCATTGGCAGCAAAATACTCAAGTTTTCGCTGGCTACGTTAGCTCGCAACATTGCGCGCATCTGCACCAGAAAAATCTCGGGTTGATCAAGCGTTATGCGGATTCCGCGCCAGCCAAGGCATGGATTCTCTTCACTGATAGGCATGTAAGGTAGTTGTTTATCTGCCCCGACATCCAGTGTTCGCAAAGTAACAGGCTTACCGTTAAACATTTGCAACATACCCTGATACTGCGCTACCTGCTCATCTTCCGAAGGAAAACCAGCCTGTAACATGAAGGGGATTTCTGTACGGTATAAACCAATCCCGTCAATTCGGTCGCCCAGCTTATCTTCATGTTGTGGGCTAAGACCGGCATTGAGCATGACCTGGATACGTTCGCCGCTTTTCAGTTGAGCGGGTTGCTCAACTTCACCTTCTGCCAGTTTACTCAGCTCAAGCTCTTCGGTTATCAGCCGCTGATATTCTTGCTCAAGTACCGGTTCCGGGTCGACCAGTACTTCACCACGGTAACCATCGACCACCAGGGTTCGGTTATGCAACATGCCGGGTTGCATGTCTGCTCCCATAACCGTAGGGATACCCAGTGCGCGAACCATAATTGCGGCGTGAGAGTTGGCAGCGCCATCACGCACCACAACCCCCACCAGCCTGTCTGTGGGTAACTCTGCCAGGGTCGCCGCGGATAGCTCATCCGCCACCAGAACAAAGCGTTCAGGCCAGGTATCGGGGCTTTGAATCGTGTCATCGAGATGGAAAAGAATGCGCTGCCCAAGTGTGCGTAAGTCACCGGCACGCTCTTTCAGATAACCATCGGTGAGCTCAGCAAACTGGGCGGCAAATTTCTCAATAATTTTTTTAACAGCCCACTCAGCAACCGCCCCTCCGTCAACTTCGTCGAACAACTCTCGACGCAGACGGGCATCACTCAATAAATGCGAATAGAGATCAAAAATTGCGGCTGTTTCTTTTTGCGCACCAGCAGAAAAGCGCTTGCTGTAGCGACGGAACTCATTAGCTGCCTCTTCCAGCGCTCCGGTCAGGCGCTCACGCTCAAGGCTCTTATCCAACGCCGAAGCTTCGAAGACCTGCTCAATCAGTGGCGACGTGGTATCCATCCACCCGGGGCCGATTGCCACACCAGGTGAGGCCGCCAGCGCACGAATACGGGTTTGGCGGTATTGCCCGAATAATGAGGTCAACTGAGATTGGGACAAAATGGCGGCCATTTGGGTGGCCAGCGTAACTAAAAAAGATTCTTCGCTTTCATCAAACTGGCGAAGTTCTCTTTGTTGCACCACCAGTACGCCCAGGAGCTGCCGGCGCTGGATAATAGGTACACCCAGAAAGGCTTTGAAGCGCTCTTCTTTAACGGCGGGAATATACTTAAAACTGGGGTGTTTTTGCGCATCAGCCAGGTTAATAGGCTCTGCAAGGCGCCCAACCAACCCAACCAGACCTTCGTCGTACGCCAGTGTGATGGTACGCCCACGTGGTTTTTTCAGCCCGCGGGTTGCCATTAAGTAGTAACAACGCCTGTCCTGGTCTGCCAGATATACCGAGCAAACCTCAGTGTTCATCGCCTGACAGATGTCAGTAACCAGAATATCCAGCGCCTCGTTTAAACGAGGCGCACTGGCGACCTTCTCTACTATTTCTCGCAACCGCGTTAACATATATCGTCTGTATTAACCTCTTTTACGCCGATAGTTAGCATTAGCAGCCGTGTTACGTTGCGGCGCGATCTCCTGCAATGCCATAACAACACTGGCGAACTCTTTCATTACCCGCCGGTAGACATCCCGCTTGAAGGAAACGACCTGGCGAACCGGATACCAGTAACTTACCCAACGCCAGCCATCAAACTCAGGCGTACTGCTGGTTTGCATATTGATATCAGTATCATTGCTCATCAACTGTAAAAGAAACCACTTCTGCTTCTGGCCTATACAGACGGGTTTTGTATCCCAACGCACCAAACGTTTCGGTAATTTGTAACGTAACCAGTTTCGGGTCGAGGCAAGAATCCGGACATCTTTACGCTGTAATCCGACTTCTTCAAAAAGCTCCCGGTACATCGCCTGTTCAGGCGACTCGCCGGGGTTTATACCTCCCTGAGGGAATTGCCAGGAGTGCTGACCAAAACGTCTGGCCCACATTACCTGTCCCTGGCGATTACAGATCACAATACCTACATTCGGGCGGTAGCCATCATCATCGATCACTGGACTACCTCAAAATAAACCTGGATACGTTTGATTGTTTCATACTCCTGTATGACGGTAAACCACTGTATGTGGGCAAGTACAAACGAATAACAATTGAATAACTCACAGAACATGCCTCAGTTATAAACACCCGGACAGCAATAACCGCGGTTTTATTCACTTTTTCTGTGGATATCATTGTGAAGAAGTACCGTATTACTCAGGGAAAACTAGTGACAGGTTGCGTAGCTCTCGTATTAAGTGGGGAATTAACTTCATAAATATCATTATATTAAAAAAGAAATCACCACAACCGAGCCCTGAAAAGTGATATTCATCACATTAAGGATCGACATGCTGATGAAAGATCAACCAGCGCCGATTTTATCCACAACTTATGCCAGTATCTTAGGCACAATTTGTCTGAAAATTGGATTTTATTCGCAAGTCAAGGCTGTAAATCAAACCAGTAGTTGCCACTTTTCCCGGTTATCCCACTTTTCTGTGGATAACCCGGTGTAAGATCCTGTTTATTCCCAGTGACCAGAATTGGAAAACCTTCGGACTGCCCAATAATTCTGTGGATGAATAATAAAAAATAGCTTAAAAATCATAAAACTGTAATTTCTTTTAGCATAACGGTAAACTGAGTGGATAACCCTGCACTTATGCGTTCAATTTTTAATCACTCAGGTGAATATCGTTATGCCCATCCTTCGTCCTCTGTCACATCCCCCCTCAAGCGAGCTGGAGCTGGTTAATCAGGCGCAACAATTGGCGGGTATGGCATTAGGCGAACTGGCAACACTGGCAGGAATGAACACCCCGCCAAATCTGAAGCGCGATAAAGGCTGGACCGGGGTTTTGCTTGAACGCTGGTTAGGCGCCAGTGCCGGGAGTAAACCTGAACAGGATTTTGCCGACCTGGGGATTGAGCTGAAAACCATTCCCATAGATGCTCAGGGGCGACCGCTGGAAACCACATTTGTGTGTGTAGCCCCACTCACGGGTAATACCGGTGTTGTATGGGAAACCAGCCATGTGCGCCATAAACTGCACCGGGTGTTGTGGGTTCCTGTAGAAGGTGAACGTAGCATTCCTCCAGGTGAGCGTCGCGTCGGTTCACCATTACTCTGGTCGCCTTCTGAAGAAGAGGATGACCAGCTACGCCGTGACTGGGAAGAATTGATGGATATGATTGTGCTGGGCCAGGTTGAGCGAATAACCGCACGCCATGGCGAAGTGCTGCAAATTCGCCCCAAAGCCGCTAACAGCAAGGCACTGACCGAAGCCATTGGGGAAAATGGGCAACCTATAATGACACTCCCCCGTGGCTTCTATTTAAAGAAAAATTTCACAGGCGCTATTCTCGCGCGGCACTTCATGCTGTAAAGCACAATAACCAGCCTGTATCAGACCAATCTGCTCCTAATATACCCAGGCAACAATACACCCGGCATCCTTGTAACAGGCAACTCTGCAACGCATTCAGGTTTGGGTATATAATATTTCCTTTCCTTTATTTTCAGGGTTTTTTGATGTTATTTGCATGGATAACCGACCCCAATGCCTGGCTGGCGCTGGGAACACTGACGCTGCTGGAAATTGTTCTGGGCATCGATAATATTATTTTTCTCTCTCTGGTGGTTGCCAAACTTCCCAAAGCACAACAAAACAAAGCCCGCCGCCTCGGTCTGATGGGGGCGATGGTAATGCGTTTACTGCTACTGGCCTCCATTGCCTGGGTAACGCGCTTAACGAATCCACTTTTCTCTCTGGCGGGCCATGCAATTTCATTGCGTGATTTAATTCTTATGGCTGGCGGGCTATTTCTTATCTGGAAAGCCAGTAAAGAAATACATGAAACGATAGAAGGTGATGAAGAGGATTTACGTACCAATGTGCATTCTTTCTTCGGTGCCATTGTTCAGATAATGCTGCTGGATATTATCTTCAGCCTGGACTCTGTGATTACAGCCGTAGGCTTATCTGACCACCTGTTTATAATGATGGCCGCCGTGGTTATTGCAGTCGGAATTATGATGTTCGCAGCCAGGCCGATTGGTGAGTTCGTCAGCCGACACCCTTCAGTAAAAATGCTGGCACTGTCTTTCCTGATTCTGGTGGGGTTCACGCTTATTTTGGAAAGCGTTGGCATTCATATACCTAAGGGTTACATTTACTTCGCAATGTTCTTCTCAATTGCGGTAGAAAGCCTGAATTTGTTACGAAATAAAAAAAAATCGCATTAATTTTACCGTGCGCGTGACCAACGCGCACTTATTTACATTTTTTCAGAATATACTGCTTCCTGAATTCTATGTAGTTCGCTATTAATAGTATAACTTCACAACCCTGAGAGGAAAATAATGATGAATAAATGGGCTGTCGCCATTTCCGCCGTGGGTCTGGTTTTTACTGTTTCTGGTTGTAGCAGCGATTACGTTATGGCAACCAAAGATGGCCGGATGATTCTTACTGATGGTAAGCCTCAGGTTGATAATGACACCGGCATGATCAGCTATGAAGATCAGAAAGGGAATAAGTTACAAATCAACCGCAACGAAGTCTCACAAATTATCAAACGCTAAACCTCACCCGGCTGGCTCAATGCCAGCCAGTAATTTTTTACTTCCCCTTTGTCGCCCGCTCTGCCATTTTGATAGCCCCCCAACAATTAATTGTGGTGGGCTTGTAGAATACGTCGCGATAAATCTGGCTCCATGAGGCCACGCAGCCTGCACGCCAACCCGCCTGTACAATTGAATGGCAGGAAACTGTTGTCGGGAAGCGACTCGTTGTAAACAACAAAAAGAAGGAAACCGGCTATGCATTATCACCGTATTCCCCACAGCTCACTTGAAGTCAGCGCCCTGGGCCTTGGGACAATGACATTTGGTGAGCAAAACAGCGAAGCTGAGGCCCACCTTCAGCTCGACTACGCCGTAAACCAGGGCATTAACCTGATAGATGTCGCAGAAATGTATCCCGTGCCTCCCCGCCCGGAAACTCAGGGTCTGACCGAAACCTACGTAGGCAACTGGTTACATAAACGCGGTAACCGTGAAAAACTGGTTATTGCTTCAAAAGTGAGTGGTCCTTCACGTAATAGCGACAGTGGTATCCGGCCAGATCAGTGTCTTGACCGCAAAAATATTCGTGCGGCGCTGGATGCCAGCCTCAAACGCCTGCAAACCGACTACCTTGACCTGTACCAGGTTCACTGGCCACAACGTGCCACCAATTGTTTTGGCAAGCTGGGGTATACCTGGACTGAAAACAAGCCAGCAGTGACGTTGCTGGAAACCCTGGAAGCCTTAACGGAATTACAACGCGCCGGTAAAATTCGCTATATCGGCGTTTCCAACGAAACTGCCTGGGGCGTGATGCGCTATCTCAATCTGGCAGAAAAACACGACCTGCCGCGTATTGTGACCATTCAGAACCCGTACAGTTTGCTTAACCGCAGTTTCGAGGTAGGTCTGGCCGAGGTGAGCCAGTATGAAGGTGTGGAGTTGCTGGCATACTCCTGTCTCGCTTTTGGTACGCTAACAGGTAAATACCTTAATGGGGCCCGCCCGGCGGGTGCCAGAAACACGTTATTCAGCCGTTTTACCCGTTACAGCAGTGAGCAGGCAGAACAGGCAGTGGCCGCTTATGTTGAGGTGGCAAAACGCCATAATCTGGATCCGGCGCAAATGGCGCTGGCGTTTGTTCGCCAGCAGGCGTTTGTTGCCAGTACCTTGCTGGGAGCAACCAGTATTGAACAGTTAGAAACAAATATTGGCAGCTATAACCTGACACTGTCTGAAGATGTGCTCGCAGAACTGGAAGCGGTACACAAGCGCTATACCTACCCGGCACCATAACCACTACGTTGCCTGTTTTCACAGGCAACGTTACCCCTGGCCCGTTAAGGCGCTGTGCGCTGGCGGGCTTTTTTATCCTGGCCGCGCTTCCACATCCACAGGCCACAGATAGCCACAGCAAACAGCACACCAAACCCAACACCAATGCCAATCACTGGTACACCCACTTTCACCGCCAGTGAGTAAAGACCAAGCATCAGCAACATGGCGATGTTTTCACCCAGGTTTTGGACTGCAATAGCATTGCCTGCTCCCACAGTATGTTTACCTCTGTCCTGTAACAAAGCATTCAGTGGCACAACAAAAAAGCCGCCCAACATCCCAATCACCATCAACAGAACATAAGCAGGCAACAGGCTGTGTTGTACGGCGAAAAAGGCCACGCCAACACCAATCAGCACCCCGGCTGGCATGCACCGGGCAACCGTTTTAAGCGTGACCAGGCGCGCTGCGGCTCCTGCACCGGCCACAATGCCAATCGCTACCATCGCGTTAAGATAGGTTGGCGTGGCGTTGTCCGTCAGCCCCAGCGCAACGGGTACCCACAGCACCAATAAGAAACGCAGAGTCACCCCTGCGCCCCAGAACATGCTGGTTCCCACCAGCGAAAAACGGGTCTCTCCCATATGCCAGAGTGTGCGGCAGGCCAAAGAAAAGTGCGCCACCATTTTCCCCGGATGCCAGGATAACCCGGTACGTGCAGGTTGCAGGCGGGGAATCAAAAAGTTTGCCGCCACTGCACCACCATAAACCAGTACACACACTCCCAGCGCCGCCAGTATGTGCCAGTCAGCCAGTACCCCCCCGGCCACTGAGCCCATAAGAATGGCGGCAATGGTTGAGGACTCCATCAAACCATTGGCTTTAACCAAACGGTCGCCGGTAGTCAGCTCACCCAGAATGCCATATTTCGCTGGCGAGTATGCCGCTGCGCCAATCCCAACCAGGGTATAGCCGACAAACGGATTCAACCCGGCGCAAATCACCGCTGCACCAAACAATTTCAGGGCGTTGGCAATCATCATTACTCGCCCTTTGGCAAGGCTGTCAGCAAACTGTCCGACAAAGGGGGCGAACAAAATATAAGCGCCAACAAATACCATTTGCAGTACCGGCTGGCTCCAGTCCGGGTAGAATTGCTGTTTGAGTACTGCCAGGGTGGCAAATAGCAATGCATTATCGCCAAACGCAGACAGGAACTGAGCCACCATCACCGCCATCATGCCGCGCGAATACAACCCTTGCTGAACCTCTGGTGCCTTAGCCATTAACGTTTTCTCCTTCAGCAACCATACTGGTCAGAGTTACAAAGTCAGGTTTGCCACTGCCCAGCAACGGCAGTTGCTTAAGGAAGCGGATATCACGGGGAACCGCCAGTTCTGGCATGCCCTGCTCACGCGCCTGGCGTAACAAACGTTCGCGAGTCAGTTCGCTGTCTGTGGTATACAGCACCAGCGCTTCACCTTTACTGGCATCATGGCGGATAACCGTGGCATGTAATTTTTCAGGGGAAACACCCAGCGCCAGTTGCTCAACGGCCTCCAGTGAAACCATTTCACCGGCAATCTTGGCAAAACGCTTTGCGCGGCCCTGAATAACGCAGAACCCCTGGTTATCAAACGCAACAATATCGCCAGTGTCGTACCAGCCTTCTTCAGGCTCACCATACTGATTTTCTGCACAAGGCGTTTCGAGGTAGCCCGGCTTTTCTACCCGCAAGTAACCTTTCATGATATTAGGACCTTTGAGCTGTAAACGCCCGCCGTCACTGATACCTGGAACAGCCAACAAACGTGCATCCATTCCCGGAAGAATACGCCCCACAGTGCCACTTTTTGCCGCCATAGGGACATTGATTGATACCACGGGAGCACATTCCGTCACGCCATAACCTTCAAGCACACGTAAACCAAATTTTTCCTGCCACAACGCGCGGGTTGTTTCCTGGAGTTTTTCGGCCCCAGCCACGACATAGCGAACTTTGAAGAAATCGTAAGGGTTAGCAAAGCGCCCGTAATTAGCAAGGAATGTAGGAGTACCGAATAACACCGTACAGTTACGGTCATAAACCAGTTCAGGGACAACCCGATAATGTAACGGGCTCGGGTAGAGAAAAACCTCGGCACCTGTCAGTAAAGGGGTTAATAACCCAACGGTTAATCCGAATGAATGGAACAAGGGTAATGCCGACATAAAGCGATCGCGTGCGGTAAAATCAGCAATGGTGCGAATTTGCTCAACGTTTGCCAGCAGGCTTTTGTGGCTGTGTACCACGCCTTTCGGGTGGCCTTCAGAGCCAGAAGTAAACAAAACCAGAGCTTCGTCTTCAGGCTGTTGAGCAACCTGAGCACAGCGAGGTACCAGAAGGTGTGCGAAGATCCAGGCTTTGTCACTGAATGTGATATCGGCTTTTAAATCCTCAAGGAATACCCATTTAACCTGAGTCAGTTGCTCCGGCAGGTGCCATAGTTTGCCTTTATCAAGAAACTGCCTGGACGTGAATACCGTTTTAATCTCTGCGGCAGTAATAGCGCTGGTCAGCCCTTTAACTCCGGCGGTGTAATTCATCATGGCCGGAATTCGCCCCCGGGAAACAGCCCCGAAAATAACCGCAGCCGAAATACCGGCATTAGGCAGCATCAGGCCAATTCGCTCACCTTTCTGGCTGTATTTTTCGAGGACCCGGCCGACGAAGAGGATCTTAGTCAGTAACTTCCGGTAGGTGTCTGGTGTGAAATTAATATCTTCAATACAGTGTTTGCGGGAGCCATAGCGGCGCTGTGCCGACAAAAGTGCTTCGAACAACGTTTCGCGCGGGCGAACAGCCATACGCGCTTCCATCATGATTTGGTGCAACATTTCCCCGGCCATGCGGCGGCGGTCGCGCGCTTTAGGGGCCTGCGGCATAGGCAATGAAGTCGGGGGAAGGATATGCAGCGTAATTCGTGGAAACAGGCGGCGTTTTACCACCCCTTTCAGGCGGCTGAAAAATGTCAGTTCAGCACCATCAATACGCAACGGTACAACAGTCGCCTGTGTTTTGGCAGCGACAAACCCGGCACCATCATAGATTTTCATCAGTGACCCCGTTGTACTGATACGCCCTTCCGGGAATATCACTACCGGCCTGCCCTGCTCAACCAGGCGAACCAGGTGCTTAATTGACATCGGCTTTGTCGGGTCCAGAGGAACAAAATCAATAATGGGGCGTAACCAGCGCATGAACCATTGGTTACTGATGGAGGTATAGACCGCAAAAACGGGCCTGACGGGAAGAAACAGTGCTAACAACACGCCATCGAGAAAAGAGACATGGTTCGGCGTAATCAGCACCCGCTCACTGGACAGCGCCGCGTTATCCCCACTGACAGTGACGCGAAAAACTATTCTGAACACTGCGCGAAAAAGACCAAAAAGCATATCAACTCCCTTTGTAGTCGGAAACCTGGACAGCCATAAATGAATACAGGGAGAGAGAGTACACGACTTACCAGACGGGAGCGACTGAATATCTGCAGAGTAAAAAAAACCTGCGCATCCGCGCAGGCTGGTGTAATGCTTGAGTTCAGCGAAAATTGGCTGACATCACCTATCAATACCTCTGGGACTTTTATCCTGACGGGTTGGCGGGCAATACACCACCTCTAAAAAGCAAGTAAATTGGGCGAATTGCAACCAGGTATGTCTTTTACAGATTTATGTTACAACACTGAAAAAAAACAAAAAAAAACCTGCGCATCCGCGCAGGCTGGTGTAATACTTGTGTTCAGCTAAAAAGCGGCTGACATCACCTATCAATACCTCTGGGATAATCAATTTACCAGCAGGCTCCTTTGCACCGCCACCCGTGAATCGCAACAGGCTTTCGCAAAGTGTAAGCAAAAATTTGCCCTGACATGCTTTCCACTCATCCCAGATAAACCGATTACACTATTTTGTTTTTTTGTGAGATGTCTGGGCAGAGCAACGGGCATTTACTTGATGTGAAGGGTTTTTTCCGCAACACTAAAGGAAGTGTAATCGTTTCCCCTAAATTTAAGGTCCGCTATGGCGACAATAAAGGATGTGGCCCGGCTGGCAGGTGTTTCTGTCGCCACTGTTTCACGAGTCATCAATGACTCCCCAAAGGCCAGCGAGGCATCACGCCTGGCGGTGACAAACGCGATGCAGGAACTGAACTACCACCCCAATGCGAATGCACGGGCGCTGGCACAACAAAATACGGAAACGATTGGTCTGGTCGTTGGTGATGTTTCTGATCCTTTTTTTGGTGCAATGGTAAAAGCCGTGGAACAAGTGGCTTACCACACTGGCAATTTTTTGCTGATAGGCAATGGCTACCATATTGAGAAAAAAGAGCACCAGGCTATTGAGCAACTGATACGCCACCGCTGTGCCGCACTGGTGGTTCACGCCAAGATGATCCCGGACAGTGAACTGATGCCGTTGATGCGGCAAATCCCCGGGATGGTGTTAATCAACCGTACACTCCCTGGTTATGAAAAACGCTGTGTGGCTCTGGACGACCGCTATGGCGCATTTATTGCCACCCGGCACCTTATTCAGCAAGGGCATACAGAGATTGGTTACTTATGCTCCAACCACCAGATATCTGATGCCACAGACCGCCTGCAGGGTTATTACGATGCTCTGAAAGCCCATGATATCCCTACTCAGGACAGGCTGGTGGCTTTTGCCGAGCCAGATGAAAGTGGTGGCGAGCAGGCTATGACTGAGTTGCTGGGCAGAGGGCGAAGTTTTACTGCCGTTGCCTGTTATAATGACTCGATGGCTGCAGGTGCCATGGGGGTTTTGAGCGATAATGGCATTGAAGTGCCACGGGAAATATCACTGATTGGCTTCGATGACATTCTCATTTCCAGATACATGCGCCCGCAACTCACCACAGTCCGTTACCCTATCGTCACCATGGCGACACAAGCCGCAGAGTTAGCGCTTGCCCTTGCGGAAAACAGGCCCATTCCGGAAATTACACATATGTTCAGCCCGACGCTGGTACGCCGCCATTCCGTCACGGCGCCAGCGGAGCTTCATAACGACTGATGGTAGAGATGAACGGGTTTGTCTGGTGTATCCAGCCCGTCACCAATGTAGCGCCAGCCAAAGCGCTCGTAGTACTCTTTACAGGCCGAGTACAGATACAGGTCACTAAACCCTTGTTTGCGGGCGTACTGCATCACATGGTGCTGTAACGACTCCCCCAGCCCTTGCCCACGCCATGGGGTATCGACATACAGGGCTGCCAGCCAGGGCCATAAATCCTGGCGGCTTATCAAATCACACCGCCATAACCCCACTGTCCCACAAAGTTGCCCCTGGTCGTTGGCAACAAAAGTAATGGGCAAAGCGCCAGGCTGCTGGCTGTGCTGTACTATGCTGGCATAGAAACCAGCATAATCGGCCCCACCGAAAGCTTCGGTGAGCCAGCGGGTAACCTGTGGTGCAAAATGCGCAGCCTGGTACAGAGGCTGGATTATCATTGCAACTTCCCCTGAAAAATGGGAACAGATTCAAACAGGTAGCCATCGAAATCCGGTGCGTCGGCATCAGAAAACTCCAGCATACTGTGTTTAAGATTTTCTAAATGTTGCCACATTGCCTGCCATGCGCCCATTACATCCCGGCGCCGTAGAGCGGCCAGAATGGTCTGGTGATCCCCCATCCATTTAAGCCGGTAAGCACGCGTTTCAATATGCCCACGCATGTGCTGCCATAACGGGCTGGCATCCATATGGCGCCAGATACTTTCCACTGTCTCCAGTAACATCTGGTTCTGTGAAGAACCCGCCAGCAGCAGATGAAAAACCTTATTGTTATCCTGGCTGGTATCATTCAGCGCAATAGCACGCTGCTCTTGCTCCAGGATACGTTTGAGATTATCGATATCTGCTTTAGTGGCCATTTTCGCCGCAAAAGCGGCAATATTGCTCTCGAGTAACTGCCTGGCCTGTAGCATTTCAAACGGGCCAATTTCACTATTAAAAAAGCGCTCTTCTTCCTCTTCGTTTTCCGCCGGAATACGCATCACATACACACCGGATCCCTGGCGAATATCTACCACACCCTGCAGTTCAAGCATGAGTAACGCTTCCCTGACGATAGTGCGACTGACCCCATATTTTTCAGCAATCATACGCTCGGTGGGTAAACGCGACCCCACAGGGTGCAATCCCTGAATAATATGGTTTCTGAGATCATCGCCTATCTCCTGATACTGTTTTTTTTCTGGCGGAACGGCCATCTTTTCCACGATGTCACCTGTGAGCATTACTATCAGCATAAAACCGCCGGGGAAAACGCTACTCATCTGTTCCCGGCGGAAATTTATGCTAGCTTACCAAACTCATTGCCTGATCGAGAACTTTCGCGCCGTTAAGCGTGCCATAGGCCACAGGATCGATAACAGCTATCGGGATCTGGTGTGCATCCGTCAACTTTTTGTTTTCAGCCAATTTAAACCGTACTTGCGGCCCCAGCAGCACCACCTGAATATCAGCACCAAAGTTCTCAAGTTCATCACGCAGGCCCTGTTCCGCAATCGCATAAATTTCAACGGTCATGCCACGCTCCCCGGCCTCCTTACGCATTTTGGTCACCACCAGTGAAGTGGACATCCCGGCAGAACAACACAGTACAATACGTTTCATGGTTATCCCCTATTTCCATTCGTCATCAACTGAGAGAGCCAATACCCGTGAATCGCGAATCTGGCGAAACCAGTACGCTGATTTTTTCAGGCGGCGATCACGGTTATTTTCAAGGTCGATTTCGACCAGCCCATACCGGTTCTTAAATGCGTTCATTGGCGAAACATTGTCAGTAAATGCCCACACCATATAGCCAAGGCAATTTGCGCCAGCTTCACGGGCACGCAATGCCTGAAAGAGATGTTCGCTATAGAATTCAATGCGGTAGTCATCTTCAATTACACCATCGCTGTTACGAAAACGCCCTTCATTTTCAATGCCCATACCATTTTCTGCGATGAACCACGGTATATTGCGGTAGTCTGTTTTCAGGCGCATAGCCATGTCATAAATGATTTGTGGGTAGATTTCCCAACCCCGTGATGTGTTCATTCTCCGTCCGGGCAGTGTAAAAGGCTCGTAATAGCAGGCAGGGTGAAATGGCGTTTCCGGGTTCCAGGCATGAGAAGGCGCCTGAACCCGGTGGGGGTAATACAGATTGATACCCAGTTCATCAACGCAGTTATCCCGCATCACAGCAAGATCGTTTTCGCTGTAATGCCAGGCAACTTCATGGCGGGCGAGTGTATCCAGCAGTAATTCGGGATAGCAGCCATGTACCATTGGGTCAAGAAACACCCGGTTATAGAACAAGTCATACATTTGTGCAGCTTTTTGATCATGAGCCGCACTGGAACGCGGATAGGTAACTTCCGGATTCAGGATGCAGCCAATCGTACCCGGATACCCTTTTTCCCTGAATAACTGGATAGCTCTCGCGGTTGCAAGGTTCTTGTGGTGATTCCATTGCATCCAGGTACCCGTATTTTGCTCATGGGGCCAGCGCAGGGCATCCAGGTAGACCCGGGTTTGCACCACAACCGGTTCATTAAACGTATACCAACGGCGTACTTTTGCATGGAAACGTTCAAATACTTTCCCGACATAACGCACAAACAGCTCAACAACCTCACGGGATGCCCACCCTCCGTCATTGTCAAATAACTCAGCGGGTAGCTCATAATGTTCCAGGCAGATCATGGGCTCAATGCCTGCACGAATCAGTTCATCGAGCACATTATCAATGTATGTCGCATAGTCTTCATCGACCACCGCATTACGGTAATCGGTGAAAAAACGTGACCAGTTAATTGAAGTGCGAAAATGAGTCAGCCCGGCCTGTTTCATCAGGGCGACATCTTCTTTGTACCGTTGATAGAAGTTCGTGGCGACAGCAGGACCATAGCCGTTATGCCATACATGGCGTTCGCGTTTGTACCATGCGTCCATCCATGAATCCTGCCCAGGCTGCTTCCCCTGCCAACCTTCTGTCTGCCAGGCTGAAGCGGCAGCGCCTAAAATAAAATCGTCCGGAATAGTTTTCGTTATTGATGCCATGATTTCCCTCATGCATTAGTGGGTGTGACACTTTGCTGCCGCTGTGCCTGCTCTGCACGATACGAAGCAATTTTTACAAAGGGTAAATAAATCAGTACCGAAACCAGGATACACACCAGTTGAGTCACTACTGCGCCCATAGAACCTGCTGTTGAAAGCCAGGCATTGATTAATGGCGGCGTTGTCCAGGGCACCATAACGACAGCTTTGCCAGCAAACCCGGTAACCGTGGCGAAATAGCCAATCGTTCCTGTAACCAGTGGTGTAATAATGAAAGGTACGGCGAGAATGGGGTTGAGCATAATCGGCATACCAAATATGACAGGTTCATTAATATTGAACACACCAGGCCCAATAGAAAGCTTGGCTATTTCCTTCATTTCTTTACGCCGGGTGGCAATCATTACCGCAAGCAACAGGCCAATTGTCAGGCCTGAGCCGCCAATACTCATGTAAACATCCCAAAATGGCATGGTAATAATATTCGGTACTTCTTTACCCTGTTCAAATGCTGACATATTGACGGTAATCGCCCCAAGCAAAAGAGGTTCGCGAATGGGCTTGATCATCTGATTACCATGAATGCCTATCACCCAAAATAACTGGGCAACAAACATCAAAAACAATATTCCCGGCAAACTTTGTACCACCCGTTCCAGCGGTTGCTGTACGACCTGGTACACCGCATCATATAAATACATGCCAGTAAGTTGATGAAAGATAAAGCCCAGGGTGGCAACCAGTGATGTGGTAATAATCGCCGGGATAAGCGCAGAAAAAGAGGCAGACACGTTAGGCGGTACTGTGTCAGGCATCTTAATTTTCAGGCGGTCGCGGTTTTCCAGCCAGGTATAGATTTCCACTGAAAAAATGGCGATAAACATGCCGAGAAATAAGCTGCGGGTATCGGAAAATTGCCGGGCCAGCACATCTTTCACCATATGTAACTGGCCATCCACCATCATTTCCACTGTGGTCGGTGTGACACAGATAAAACAGATAACGGCCAGTAACCCTGGGAACAGGGTTTTCATGCCATTAATCCGCCCCAATTCAATACCGATTAAAAACACAGCACCGATATTAAGAAAGTTTAATGTGGCGTAATTCAGTGCACTGGTAATCGGTTTCAGGGTGGAAAGGAAAGAAAACATCTCAAAACTGGCTAATCCATTTTTGGCGTCCAGAACCATATTCGAGATAAGCACAGAGAATGCACCGACTATAATCACTGGCATCAGTGTAATGAATGCAGCTTTGATTGCCATGATATAGCGGTAGCTATTGAATCGGGTGGCAAAACTCCCGAGGGAGTCGATAAGCTTTTCCTGTAAAGCCATGAGTTAATACCTCATATCGCAATTATTGTTATGTCAACGTGGGTACAGCAACCTCTATTTGGCATACCAAAAAGTAGTATCAGATAGGTTAATAAACTGTGACGAGATTCTCACAAGACAAATTTGGTATTCCAGTAAGATAAATATCACGAATTTTGGCATACCAAATAAGGTGAACTATGTTTGATTTCGAAAATTGCGTAATGGGGTTGCTGGTTCATGCAGGAGAAGCGCGTTCATGTGCCATGCAGGCGATGCAACTGGCTCGTGAGCAGCAATGGGATGAGGCACGCAAGGCACTGGCTGATGCGGATACTGCGGCCAGAGAAGCGCACAAAGTACAAACCGCATTAATCAGCGAAGATGAAGGTAGTGGGAAAATTGCCGTGCCGTTGATCCTGGTTCATGCCCAGGATCATCTGATGACAGCTATGCTATGCCGGGATCTGGCAGAAGAAATGATTCTCCTGCGCGAAGATATTTGGCATACGAAGCAAGGCTAACAAGCTTAGCCTGCTCCTGCGGAATTAACATTGCTCAAGTTGCAGCAACTCTTCAATGGTCTGGCGGCGGCGAATCAGGCGCGGGACGCCCTGTTCGAATAATACTTCAGGCAGTAATGGGCGGCTGTTGTAATTAGAAGACATAGAAGCACCATATGCCCCGGTATCATGCAGCACCAGGTAGTCACCAACATGCACTTCAGGTAACTGGCGTGGCTCGACCATGCCACCTTCCAGTTGGGTAAAGACATCGCCAGATTCACACAACGGGCCCGCGACAACGGTCCCCCGGGTGGAAGCCATGTCAACACTGCGCCCCGCTCCTGGCAACACAGAGATATGGTGATAACTGCCGTACATGGCCGGGCGCATCAGGTCATTGAACCCGGCGTCCACCAGCACAAAATGGCGGCTGCCCATATCTTTCACGCCGCGTACCTGGGTAACCAGCACACCCGCTTCAGCCACCAGAAAACGGCCAGGTTCAATTTCCAGTTTTACCGGATGCCCTAAATGCGCAGCAATTTTCTCGCGCGCCGCATTCCACAGACCAAAATAATGTGCAGTGTCAATCGATTCCTCATCATAATGATAGGGAACAGATAAACCACCACCCGCTGAAATGGCTTCAAGATCCTGACCGAACTGCACCACCTGGCTTACCATGGCATCACACACTTGTTCCAGATGGCCGTAATCGACACCGGAACCAATATGCATATGCAGCCCCACCAGTTTCAACTGGTAACGCTGAATCACGCGCAGTGCTTCTGGTAAATCTGCATACCAAATACCGTGCTTGCTGTTTTCTCCACCGGTGTTGGTTTTCTGACTGTGGCCATGACCAAACCCCGGGTTAATACGCAGCCAGACACGGTGGCCGGGCGAACTCTCGCCAACCTGTTCCAGCATATCCACCGAACCGGCATTAACAGGAATGTGCAATTCGCGCACCCGTTCAAGCGTTGCCTCATCAATCACATCTGCCGTAAAGACCACATCATCACCCTGCGCTACCGGGTCAAACCCCGCTACCAGAGCGCGCTCAATTTCCCCCAGAGATACGGCATCCACGCGAACCCCCTGCTCGCGCATCAGGCGAAGAATATGGGTGTTGGAACAGGCCTTTTGGGCAAAGCGAATCACATCAAACTGGGCGAGTTGCGCAATCTGCCGGGTGATAACGTCAGCATCATAAGCCCATACCGGGCACCCGAACTTTTCTGCCAGTGGTAATAAATGAGTGGCATTTAACGCAGTTTCGGTGGTGTTCAGCGGACGCGGCATAACAGATTTTCCTGGCTCGATAAAAGGTGATAACGCCATTACGCCACACTCAGCAAAAAATAAAAAATATCGATTTTTGTTAACTCTATGCAAAAATGATATGGATTTCGGAGGGGAATAATATGCCAGCAATCAATTTACGCCATATAGAGATCTTCCATGCAGTAATGACAACCGGCAACCTGACTGAGGCAGCAAGGCTACTGAGCACCTCTCAGCCGACAATAAGCCGTGAGCTGGCGCGTTTTGAAAAAATCGCTGGCCTGCAATTATTCACCCGGGTTCGTGGGCGGTTGCACCCCACAGCGCAAGGCCTGCGGTTGTTTGAAGAAGTTCAGCGTTCCTGGTATGGGCTTGACCGTATTATTGATGCAGCTGAGAGTTTGCGTGAGTTTCGCCAGGGGGAACTGTCGCTGGTGTGTTTACCTGTTTTTTCCCAGTCGCTGCTACCCACTTTAATTCAACCTTTTCTGGCGCGTTACCCTGAATTAAGCCTGACCATTGTTCCCCAGGAATCGCCCGTGCTGGAAGAGTGGCTGTCTGCCCAGCGCCATGACCTGGGCTTAACAGAAACCACCAGTACACCGGCAGGGACATCGCGCCAGACGCTGGCAACACTCAATGAAGTATGTGTCCTGCCCGCCAGCCACCCACTGGGAAACAAACCTTGCCTGGAGCCAGCTGATTTTAGTGGCGAAAACTTTATTAGTTTGTCTCGCCAGGACAGCTATCGCCAGTTGCTGGATGCATTGTTTCAGGAGCATAACGTTAAACGCCGCATGGTGGTGGAAACCCACAGTGCGGCGTCCATTTGTGCCATGGTGAAAGCGGGGGTGGGAGTTTCGGTCGTGAATCCTTTTACCGCCCTGGATTATGCCGGGCGCGATATCATCGTCCGGCCTTTTAGTGTGGACATTCCTTTCACAGTGAGCCTGATTCGCCCACTACACCGCCCTGCTTCTGCCCTGGTTGACGCCTTTAGCGCTCATATGTCCCAGGCCATAACCTCTGTCACGCAGCCACTTGCATCCTTGCTTAAACAGGGCAATCCGCCAGCATAAACCCCAGGGCATCTTCAACATGAATCGCAGTGGTATCAAAGACAGGCAGGGGAACATCTTCCTGCTTTATCAATAAACCGATTTCCGTACAGCCGAGAATAATCCCTTGCGCTCCGCGGGCAATCAGGCCTTCGATGGCGCCCAGAAAAGCGGTTTTCGCCTCGGGAGTGATTTGGCCCATGCACAGTTCATCAAAGATTATCCGGTTAATGTTCTGGCGTTGTTCCGGGGGTGGGACCAGGCACGCCAGGCCAAAATTTTGTGCCAGGCGGCCTGTCAGGAAATCCTGCTCCATGGTATAGCGCGTACCCAGCAGCCCCAGGCGTTGAATTCCTGCTCTGGCAATGCTGCGCCCTGTCGCATCGGCAATGTGCAAAAATGGCAATGTACAGGCGGATTCAATCTGGTCTGCAACCCGGTGCATGGTATTGGTACACAACACAATACCCTGCGCGCCAGCTGCCTGCAGGCCCTGTGCAGCACTGGCAAGAATTTCCCCGGCTTTTACCCACTGCCCTGATGCCTGGCAAGCCTCAATTTCATAAAAATCAACACTATGTAATACAATTTTTGCGGAGTGCAGTCCACCCAGCCGGGCTTTAACACCTTCATTAAGTAACTGATAATAAGGTAGAGTGGACTCCCAGCTCATACCGCCAATAAGGCCCAGTGTTTTCATCCTTCACCTCCTGTTAATTCTCCACAGACTACCCTGTTCAGCTAAGTAATAAAACGTGATCCCACTTCCAAATCCCTGGAGCATCGTTTCTTTTCTCAGTTGAGTACTATAAAATAATTGAAACAATGTTTCACTATCATGGAATCCACACATGTTTACGTTTATCAAAGAAACCGAACTTGAGGACCTGGGCGCAGGTGTTTCCCGCCGTATTCTGGCGCATGATGGCAATATGATGGCAGTTGAAGTGCATTTTGAAACAGGCGCTGTCGGCCCAATGCATAATCACCCCCACGAACAATTAACTTATGTTCTGGCTGGCGAGTTTGAATTCACCATTGGTGATGAAACCCATGTGGTTACCGCTGGTGATACGCTCTACAAGCAGCCTAATATCATGCATGGCTGTGTCTGCCTGAAAGCCGGAAAGTTACTGGATACCTTTACACCAATCCGGCAAGATTTCCTGAAATAAGCGGTTTGGCAGGCCGGGCGTCAGATTACCGCCAGGCCTGTGCGCAGGCGGCATTAAATTCCGGATTCTTTTACCGGGTCCGGATTCCACCCCATTATACGCGCCCGTTGTTGTTGCACGGCCTGTTTACCCAGCACCCACATACAGAAAGCGCATGCGCCAAACAAAGCCGCAATCACAGCCACAAAGGGCTTTGAAATACCGTCTTGTTTGATGGGTAAAGAAGGGGACATTTGATAGCGGAAAGGAGAGAAATCAATCTCCTTAATTTTTATCGCTTCCAGTTGCGACAGGACATGCTGCTGATTCAGCAGATCAGCATTAAGTTCCGCAACATCATGAATCGACTTCTCTATATCGAGTTTTGCTGCCAGGCCACGGGCCCCAAGGGCGATGCTGAAATCAGGGTCATCATTCACCGCCTGCCCATTGCTATAAACCGGTTCTTTGATACCTGCGGCATTTGCGACGGCCAGAGAATAATTCAGGCGCTGAATCGCTACATTGTGTGCATTTTCCAGCCGCGTGCGTTCCAAATCGAGTTGGTGTTGTTTATAGCGGATTGTAAGTGCCTGTTCGTCCTGAAGGGTTTTCACTTCTTCCGCCACTACCTGGCGCATCACATATTCGATGTACCCGGTCAGCACTTGCTGTGCTTCCTGCGCATCGGGTGCGGTAAACTTCAGTGTCCAGGATTCATATGGGCTGTTTTCAGAGCGTTTCACATCGATATTAGCCGCAGATGTTATCTTGCCCGAAACCAGAACCACTGAGCGGTGTAATTCCTCTGCACTGTATTTCGCCCCATTTAATTGAGACAAAATAAAAGGGGAATGGGACAAATAACTCGCTTTCAGTGTCTGTGAGTCAAACTTCGTCAAAAAGGATTTGAACAACTTTTGCGAGTCTGCATGGCGCTCCACACCCAACACGTTCAGGTGAACCAACTGACTCCTCAACGCTTCAAACTGAGCACTTTCGGCGGGTGTGATAACTGCCTCGCTGGTCCATTTTTGCGGCAACAGAAAAGTCACTGCCACACCAATGAGCCCACACAGGAATGTAAACATAATTAACTGTTTTTTAACCTTCCCAAGCAAGGAAAGTAACGCAATCAGGTCAATTTCATTCTCTGAGCGAGGTAAAGCAAGCGATTCATTCCCATTAAAAAAATCAGTTTTCCCCTGATTTTTCAAAACACTTTGCACTGTCATCATATCCCTCTAAGGTTTTTGCTACTGGTGTACACGCATCCTGCAATATCGCTTTATAATGTTATACAAAACAAAATTTCAATAAAATTATTCCGTATAATTCATTAACAACAATATTTTACATCACTAAACACACTGAAAATAGGAAAAAACGCTTACACCACTAAAAATAGTTGAGTTTAATGTCTTCCTCCACAGCTCGCCCATGTGGGCAAAAACCTCTGTCACTTCAAATTTTCGAAACATCGTTTCGACTTCGATCACATTTCCATTAAACAGCGAATGACGGAAAATAAAATAGCAATAGAATAAATTAAAACGCTGTTTTACAAACATGAAATAGCGGTTCATTTAAACCTGTACGCACTGTCTTTCCTGTTACAGGACAAAGAATTGAAATTGTTTTGCACAGTGCTGGCCATGCCAGCACTCACCGCTACAGCGCACCTGCGGCGCGCTGTACAGCAGTAAGCAGCCGTTTCTCTAATTGTTTGCCAGGTAGGTATATTATGAATGAAAACAAGCTTCTGGGTCTGGCCTGGATATCGCCCTATATTATAGGGTTGATAGTCTTCACGGCCTTCCCATTTGTTTCATCGTTTTTTTTAAGCTTTACCGATTATGATTTAATGAACCCGCCCACATTTAACGGTATTGAGAATTATCGTTACATGTTCCTTGAAGACGGCCTCTTCTGGAAATCAATGGGTGTCACCTTTGCCTATGTATTTATTACTATTCCGTTAAAATTAGCCTTTGCCCTGGGGATTGCGTTTGTTCTTAATTTTAAATTACGCGGCATTGGCTTTTTCCGCACTGCTTACTATATACCGTCCATTCTTGGCAGTTCTGTTGCCATTGCGGTTTTGTGGCGGGCACTGTTTGCGATTGATGGACTGCTCAACAGCTTTATCGGCTTTTTTGGTATGGATCCCATCAACTGGCTTGGCGAACCTTCACTGGCACTGATGTCGGTTACCTTGTTACGCGTGTGGCAATTTGGTTCAGCGATGGTTATTTTCCTGGCCGCACTACAGAATGTCCCGCAATCTCAGTATGAAGCAGCCATGATTGATGGCGCGTCTAAATGGCAAATGTTTATCAAAGTGACCGTGCCACTGATTACGCCGGTAATTTTCTTTAACTTCATCATGCAGACCACGCAGGCATTCCAGGAATTTACCGGCCCTTATGTCATTACTGGCGGTGGGCCAACATATTACACCTACTTATTCTCACTCTATATCTACGACACCGCGTTTAAATACTTCGATATGGGCTACGGTGCCGCGCTGGCGTGGGTATTGTTCCTGGTCGTCGCGTTATTCGCCTCTATTGCATTCAAGTCTTCAAAATACTGGGTGTTCTACTCTGCCGATAAGGGAGGCAAAAATGGCTGATATCCAGCATAGCCCGATGTCGTCGCAAAAACTCTCTCATGCTGAGCGGGAAGTTCAGCGTACTCTGCGACGGGAAAAAATAAACGCGTGGGTCCGTTATGTGATTCTGATTTTTGTCGGTTTATTAATGCTTTACCCACTGGCATGGATGTTCTCGGCCTCTTTTAAACCGAACCATGAAATCTTTACCACGCTGGGTTTATGGCCTTCAAATCCGACATCAGACGGGTTTATCAATGGCTGGAAAACCGGTACCGAATACACCTTTGGTCATTACATGCTCAATACATTTAAGTATGTCATTCCTAAGGTGTTGCTGACCATTATCTCTTCTACTGTGGTTGCCTACGGCTTTGCCCGTTTCGAGATCCCCTGGAAGAAATTCTGGTTTGCCACATTGATTGCCACCATGTTGCTGCCAAGTACTGTTTTGCTGATCCCACAGTATTTGATGTTCCGTGAAATGGGCATGCTGAATAGCTATTTGCCACTGTATCTGCCACTGGCATTCGCGACCCAGGGGTTCTTTGTCTTCATGCTGATTCAGTTTCTGCGCGGTGTCCCGCGCGATATGGAAGAAGCAGCTCAAATTGATGGTTGTAACTCCTTCCAGGTGTTGTGGTACGTGGTGGTGCCAATTCTTAAACCCGCCATCATCTCCGTCGCGCTGTTCCAGTTTATGTGGTCAATGAACGACTTTATCGGCCCACTGATTTATGTCTACAGCGTGGATAAATACCCCATTGCACTGGCGCTGAAAATGTCTATCGATGTTACTGAAGGCGCGCCGTGGAATGAAATTTTGGCAATGGCGAGTATCTCCATTTTGCCGTCAATTATTGTTTTCTTCCTGGCCCAACGCTACTTCGTTCAGGGCGTTACCAGCAGCGGAATTAAAGGTTAACGAGGGAATATCATGGCTGAAGTTATTTTTAATAAGCTCGAAAAAGTCTACTCCAACGGCTTCAAAGCGGTACATGGTATCGACCTGAAAATCGCAGACGGAGAATTCATGGTCATCGTCGGCCCGTCAGGTTGTGCTAAATCGACAACCTTGCGCATGCTTGCGGGGCTGGAAACCATTAGTGGTGGTGAAATCCGCATTGGTGAAAAAGTGGTGAATAACCTGGCACCTAAATCGCGCGGAATAGCGATGGTATTCCAGAACTACGCGCTCTACCCACATATGACGGTGCGCGAAAACCTGGCGTTTGGCCTGAAGTTAAGCAAGTTACCAAAAGAACAGATTAATGCGCACGTCGACGAAGCGGCCAAAATTCTCGAGCTTGAAGACCTGCTCGACCGGTTGCCGCGCCAGTTATCAGGCGGCCAGGCTCAACGTGTTGCCGTTGGCCGCGCCATTGTTAAAAAACCGGATGTTTTCTTGTTTGACGAACCACTGTCCAACCTTGACGCCAAATTACGCGCCTCCATGCGTATTCGTATTTCTGACTTGCATAAGCAGTTGAAGAAAAGCGGTAAACCTGCAACCACTGTCTATGTCACACACGACCAGACAGAAGCGATGACCATGGGTGACCGTATTTGTGTCATGAAGCTCGGCCATATCATGCAGGTAGATACACCGGATAACCTGTACCACTACCCGAAAAACATGTTTGTCGCGGGCTTTATTGGTGCGCCGGAAATGAATATCAAACCGTCAAAACTGCTGGTGCAAAATGACCGGCTGCATATTCGTGTCGGTGAAGACTTACTGGAACTCAACGACACACAGCAAAAGAAACTTGCCAGCTATAAAAACCAGGATGTGTTCTTCGGTATTCGCCCGGAATTTGTCTCCATTGCCGATGAACCCTTTGGCGGTAGCCACACAACCGGCCAAATGGTGCGCGTAGAAAACATGGGGCATGAATTCTTCGTCTATCTGAAAGTAGGTGACTTCGAGCTCACTGCCCGTATTCCTTCAGATGAAGCCAAACCGATTATTGAAAAAGGGCTTCATCGCCAGGTGTATTTCAAATTCGATATGAATAAATGCCATATCTTTGATGCAAAAACAGAACAAAACCTCTCTCTCTGACAGGAGTCATGATAATGAAAAAAATGTTATTGGGTGCCCTGATTACGACAACGCTGGCAATAACCGCCGGCCAGGCTTTTGCTGAGCAGGTGAATCTACGTATGTCCTGGTGGGGCGGTAACAGCCGACATCAGGCAACGCTTAAGGCACTCGACGAGTTTCATAAGCTGCACCCGGATATCAATGTTAAAGCGGAATACACTGGCTGGGACGGACATTTATCCAGGCTGACTACTCAGATTGCCGGGCGCACCGAGCCCGATGTCATGCAAACAAACTGGAACTGGTTGCCTATTTTTTCTAAAGATGGCACTGGTTTTTATGACCTCAACCAACAAAAAGATGTACTGGATTTGTCCCAGTTCTCGGCAAAAGAACTGCAATCCACCACCGTTAACGGCAAGCTCAACGGGATCCCGACATCGGTGACAGCCCGCGTCTTTTATTTTAATGACCAGACCTGGCAAAAAGCGGGTATCACCTTCCCGAAAACCTGGGATGAGCTGATGGCTGCCGGGAAAACATTTGAAACCAGGCTGGGTAAACAATATTACCCGGTAGTACTGGAACACCAGGATGTTCTGGCACTGCTTAACTCTTATATGGTGCAAAAATACAATATTGCCGCCATTGATGAGAAAACCAAAAAATTCGCTTACACCAAAGCACAGTGGGTAGAATTTTTTGAGATGTATAAAAAACTTATCGATAGCCATGTGATGCCAGACACCAAGTACTACGCTTCGTTTGGCAAGAGCAACATGTACGAAATGCGCCCGTGGATCCAGGGTGAATGGGGTGGCACTTATATGTGGAACTCCACAATCAATAAATATTCCGACAATCTCCAGCCACCAGCCAAACTGGTTCTGGGGAGTTACCCCATGCTGGAAGGCGCAACGGATGCAGGCCTGTTCTTTAAACCTGCTCAGATGTTCTCAATTGGCAAATCCAGCCAGCATCCAAAAGAAGCGGCTATGTTGATTAACTTCCTGCTGAACAGCAAAGAAGGTGTGGAAGCACTGGGGCTGGAGCGCGGTGTTCCGTTAAGCCATGCGGCAGTAGAGATCCTCACGGCAGATGGTTCAATCAAAGACAGTGATCCGGCTGTTGCCGGGCTGAAACTGGCTCAATCACTACCAACCAAACTTTCTGTCTCACCTTACTTCGATGACCCGCAGATTGTGGCGCAGTTTGGCACCACTTTGCAGTACATCGATTATGGACAAAAAACAGTAGCCGAAGCAGCGGCGGATTTTGAACGCCAGTCGGACCGCATTTTGCGGCGGGCCATGCGTTAATCACACGTCGGGTTGATGTTTGCCAATGGCTATCCACTCACCACCCTTATTTGCGGGCAGTGGTCCGGATAACTGAACACCGAATTACCCTGCCTCATATGGGGCAGGGTATTTTTTTACCTGTAAGGAGATAACATGGCTAAAGGAAGAAAAGTGCATCTTTCGTTTCGCCGCAGCATTGACCGTGAAACAGGCCACGAGGTTGTACGCTTAACGCCCCCGCATGTTATTTGTCATCGCAATTATTTTTACCAAAAATGTTTTACCCGGGATGGGCAAAAAATTGTCTTTGGCGGCGCATTCGAAGGCCACTGGAACTACTATCTGCTGGATCTCAATCGTGAAATTGCCACCCAACTGACTGAAGGCAATGGCGACAATACTTTTGGTGGTTTTTTATCCCATGATGACCGCCATTTATGGTACGTCAAAAATAAACGCGAACTGCGTAAAGTCTGCCTTGAAACCTGGGAAGAGCAGTGTGTCTACGAAGTGGATGCCAACTGGGTTGGCTACGGTACCTGGGTTGCCAACAGCGATTGCAGCCAGCTTGTCGGTATAGAAATCCGCAAGTCGGACTGGCGGCCACTGACCGACTGGCAAAAATTCCGCGACTTTTGGTACACCCGCCCGGAATGCCGGTTAATTCGGGTCGATTTACATTCTGGTGAACGCCATGTGGTGCTACAGGAAAAAAACTGGCTTGGTCACCCAATCTGGCGGCCAGATGACAACCAGACAATAGCGTTTTGCCATGAAGGACCACGCGACCTGGTCGGCGCCCGTATGTGGCTAACTGACCCACAAGGAAACAGGGTACGCAAAGTGTGCCAGCCGCAACCCGGTGAGAGTATGACTCATGAGTTTTGGGTGCCCGATGGAAGTGCGCTCTATTATGTCACGCACCATGAAGATGATGCCCACCGCTATTTATGCAGCGCAGATCCTGAAACCCTCGAGAACCGCAGGCTGAGAACTATCCCGCCCTGCTCCCATTTAATGAGCAGCCATGACGGGCGCTGGGTTGTGGGAGACGGTTCACCACATAAAACGGGTGCCACTGAGCTCAATGATCCGTTTATCTGGGTGTTCGATCTGCATAAAGGTAGCCAGAAGGCCATTTGTCGCCATGATACATCATGGAAAGTGCTGGAAGGCAACCGCCAGGTCACTCACCCACATCCGTCGTTTTCACCGGATAACCAGTGGGTTTTATTTACTTCAGATGCTGAAGGAATGCCTGCGCTGTGGCTGGCACATGTATAGTACCGTTAACCTTACCATGAGTCTGATGACAAACCTCATATCCGCACAGAACGAGAGGATATCACCCAATAAAAAACCAGGAAAATCAATTTATTGATTTTCGGCTGCTGACTAAAAAGAAGGAAAAACCACGCTTTTTCCTTCTTTTTCATCAATCTGATCACCTCCTTATGGCGGTGGCTCATGGATAATAAAAAGCCTCTGCCCGGTGTCCCGGGCAGAGGCTTTTTAGAGGTAGAAAAGCGAATTAACGTGCCAGCCAGCCACCGTCAACAGCAACGGTATAACCATTGATATAATCTGACGCTTCAGATGCCAGGAATACTACCGGCCCCATCAGATCACCTGGCTGGCCCCAACGCCCGGCAGGGATGCGGTCGAGGATTTCAGCGCTACGCTGTTCATCGCTACGCAGCTGCTGGGTATTGTTGGTTGCCATATAACCCGGCGCGATAGCATTCACGTTGATATTGTGTTTGGCCCATTCGTTCGCCATCAAACGGGTTATGCCCATAACGCCGCTTTTGGATGCAGTGTAAGACGGCACGCGGATCCCGCCCTGGAAAGAGAGCATGGAAGCGATGTTGATAATCTTGCCGCCTTTACCCTGAGCAATAAATTGTTTCGCAACAGCCTGAGACATAAAGAAGACGGTTTTGATGTTCAGATTCATCACGTCATCCCAGTCTTTTTCGCTAAATTCAATAGCGTCCTGGCGGCGAATCAGACCTGCGTTGTTGACCAAAATATCGATATGGCCAAATTCAGCAACAGCACGCTCCAGTAATGCCGGGATCCCTTCAATCTGGCGCAGATCCGCAGTCAAACTCAGGAAACGACGCCCCAGAGCAGCCACACGCGCGATAGTTTCTGTTGGTTCAACAATATTGATACCAACGATATCGCAGCCAGCTTCAGCCAGACCAATCGCCATGCCCTGACCAAGCCCGGTATCACACCCGGTAACCAGAGCGACTTTACCTTCTAAAGAGAATGAATTCAGAATCATAAGTAAGTTTCCTTTTAGAGCGCATGTTGCGAACGGGCGTTTCACGCGACATCAAATATGAATAGTTCAGTTAAACAGTGCATTAGCTTAAACGGCTCGCTTCAGGCACATGCGGTAACGGCTATCTGATGAAGCTGAAAACCCGTATTCCCTTAACACCGTTTAGTTTGTACGCTCATCTTAGACGGCTTGAAATACCATTTCAATTCTTATTGAAACGTTGTTTCAATTTTTAAGCATGTTATTTTCATTTTTGATATTCTGATCACGGTTAGGTACAGCGCATGAGGTTCTACAGAGGAATAACACACCACAGAAAGTAACGCCGCCCTGCCAGGCAGCAACAATTCTGCTATTTCACTGGCAATTTGCGCCAGTAATCACATAAAATGAAACGATGTTTTGATAAATTACCAACTTGTTTTTGAACTTGACCGTTACATGGGTATACCCACAGATTTTCCGGCTACAACATGAAGCTGATGTAACAGGTAACCTGATGACTGAAGGGTATAAAACTGGAATTTTGAGGAGTTAATTATGGCTAAGGGCATGCAGATTAAACTTCAGTACGAGGTGTATACTGACCCCGATACCGGTGCAGAGATTACCCGGTTAACACCACCTGAAGTCACTTGCCACCGCAACTATTTTTACCAGAAATGCTTCACCAACGATGGCAACCGCTTACTCTTTGCTGGCGCTTTTGACGGTAACTGGAATTACTATTTACTGGATATTGGCAAATCGGTAGCTACCCAGTTAACTGAAGGTACGGGCGACAACACCTTTGGGGGCTTTCTGTCACCTGATGATCAATTCCTCTATTATGTTAAAAATGAACGGGCACTGTTGCAGGTCAACCTGGACACACTGGCTGAGCGTGAAGTTTACCGTGTGCCGGAAGAGTGGGTAGGTTATGGTACCTGGGTTGCCAACAGTGACTGTACTAAACTCGTCGGTATCGAAATCGCGCAAAGTGACTGGGTACCACTGAATGACTGGAAAATTTTCCATGACTTCTTCCATAAAGGCCCACACTGCCGCCTGCTGCGCGTTGATTTAACAAGCGGCGAAAGCGCAGTCATTCATGAAGAGAAGAACTGGCTCGGTCACCCTATTTATCGCCCGTTTAACGATAAAACCGTGGCATTCTGCCATGAAGGCCCCCATGACCTGGTTGATGCCCGCATGTGGATGGTTAATGAAGACGGCAGCAATGTACGTAAAGTCAAAGAACATGCGCCAGGCGAAAGCTGCACACATGAATTTTGGGTGCCAAATGGATCTGCACTGGTTTATGTTTCCTACCTGAAAGGCAAACAGGGCCGTACAATTTTCAGCTACGACCCAGATACCGGTGCCAATGTTGCACTGATGCAGATGCCAGCATGTTCTCACCTGATGAGTAACTTTGATGGTACCCTGATGGTGGGTGATGGCTCAGGCACCCCCGTTGATGTAAAAGATACCAGCGGCTACACCATTGAAAATGATCCGTATTTATATGTGTTCGATGTAGCGAAAAAAGCCTGCTTCCGTGTTGCACGCCATGATACATCCTGGGACACCTTCGAGAACAGCCGCCAGGTTACCCACCCTCACCCGTCTTTTACACCAGACGACAAAGCCGTGCTATTCAGCTCAGATAAAGATGGCAAACCTGCACTGTATATCGCAAAACTCCCGCAACAACGCGAGTATTTACCTGCGTAATAACGCCTGTGTAACTGTTGTATTCTAAAATATGCACTGCCCTTGCCCCCATATTTATGGGGGCTTAGATTGATGAAAAAGAAGGAAAAAGCGTGGTTTTTCCTTCTTTTTAGTTAGCAGCCGAAAATCAATAAATTGATTTTCCTGTTTTTTTATTGGGTGACACCCTCTCGTTCTGTGCGGACATGAGGTTTGTCATCAGACTCTGCCCCCATATTTATGGGGGCTTTTTTATGTTCGCGGCCCACAAGCCGCGGTAAGTTGGATTCAATCCACCACCAGTTGAACGGGCAGAAGTCAGAAGTCAGAAGTCAGCATAAGAAAACAGACAGACAAATACTCACACAAACTCACAGCCATACTCAGCAAAAACATCAGCTAACTATTTATGCATTTAAAGGTTTTCATTAAATAAACTACAAAAAAAAGCACTCCCTGCGGAATGCTTACCTGAATACCCGGTATTACAATGTGGCGTCAAGAAAGTAAAGTCAGATGCTCTGTATCCTCAGTCTGCATTACAAGTTTATTAGTAATACCGGCATGACAGTCAATAGATTTAAAATGCGTACCTATCAGGAAAAAGGGTAATAACGCAACCTGGCATTTCCAACAAAGGAAATGTTTATTTCATGCATAATAGCACCACCTGTATTTCATGGCGCATTATGCATTTCAAAAAGAGAATATAGCAGCAGATAATTTATTACCTGCTGCCTGTTATCAGAAGGAATATGCAACCCCTACGCGGTAGCGAGTCTGGCGTTCATCCGTTTTCGAGCTACCGGAAATGTTGCCCAACTCAGCATATGGCGCCCAGTTTTTGTCCAGTTTATACGCGACTTTCAGGTTGTATTCTTCAGAGTATTTATTGTTATTAGAGCGAATATTATGCTCACTGCGTGCATACAGATAGTTCAGCTCGGCACGCCAGTCACCCAGAACATACCCCACCCAGACATCACCACGGTTTACCTTATCATCATCTTTATTGGCATTATCCGGATAACGCGTATATTCAAAGCGATAACGCGCAGCAACATACACCCCATTATCAAAGCTATATTGTGCGTGCAGGAAAGGCTTATAGGTTGATTTGCTGTCATTACTGTCAAGGTTCATACCAGGTGTCAGCGCAAAGTTCTTATTTGCACGCCAGCGCCAGCTGATTTGCTCTTCATGACCATTAGCAATGATATCGGTAAAAGGCTGGTCCTGATTGGTACCACCTGATTTCCATTTGGCTTCAACACTAAACCCAAAACCATTCGCAAAGCGGTGAGAAACAGAAACGCGGTCCGCATTACGGCCATCATCACGGTATTCATGACGCATATCTACCGTTACCGCAGAAGCCGCAAAACTTGCCCCACATAATACGACCAAACCCAGAGTTTTTCTTAACATGTTATATCCCCACTATTGAAAAACTGTTTCATTTTTATGGAATGTGATTTTATTTTTAAATAAATACTATTTTAGTGATCCGCATCAGAATTAATGACCAGTAAATTGAACCAATATCCCATTCGTGACATGAGTCATAATTTCTACTCAAAAAACAAACAAACCCCCTCTAAAAATCGCAACAAACAACCTTAAATGCATAAATGAAATAATATTTCAATTAAAAAATACGGATCGTTATCGCACTTTTTTAGTACAATTAAAAATACTTAGCTGGCTAATTTTCAGGTTTTCATATAAGGCGGGAAAGATACAAAGAGAAGCAATGCATGGCAGGTTTAAAAGCTAATATCTGGTAAATCTGTCATGCAATAGTGTGATGTCGAATTGCTACCACATACGATGAAGCGACAACAACCCGTGTTTTGTCAAAAAGGAATAATAATGAAAGCGTTGTGGTTTTCACTCCAGGAGTGTGGAATGGAAAAATAAAAGTATGAAGTATGAAAAAAACGTGTGAAGTATGAAATATTACGTAGCGTGATACAGGTAGTGCAATTGCTGTGAACACGCTAATTAAGCGAAAAAACAGACGTTATCAGTGTGCTGTGCCATCGAGAAATAACTGGCAACGACTGCCAGAGCCTTAGCGTTCTACTGCAAGTGCAACCCCCTGCCCCCCGCCAATACACAAGGTAGCCAGCCCTTTACGCGCTTCACGTTTCTTCATTTCATGCAGCAGAGAAACCAGAATGCGGCAGCCAGACGCGCCAATCGGGTGCCCCAGAGCCAAAGCCCCACCATTGACATTCACCTTACGGGTGTCCCACTCCAGGTGGCGGCTGACCGAGATCATTTGTGCAGCAAACGCTTCGTTGGCTTCAATGAGATCAAGTTCCTCCAGTGCCCAACCAGCCCTCTCAAGGCAACGCCGGGTAGCATGAACGGGAGCGATTCCCATAAATGCCGGGTCCACCCCGACGCTGGCAAACGCCTTGATGCGAGCCAAAACAGGTACACCTGATTGCTGTGCACATTCAGCACTCATCATCATAACAGCAGCGGCTCCATCATTAATTGACGATGCATTCCCTGCAGTCACGCTGCCCCGCACATCAAAAGCGGGTGAAAGTGCTGCCAGCAGCTCAGCACTGGACTGGCGCAACGGTTGTTCATCACTCTCGACCAGCGGCATTGTGCTGCCTGGCGCAGAACTGACTGGTACTATTTCGTCGCGAAAGCGCCCACCATGAATTGCTGATAATGCTTTTTGATACGAAGCCAAAGCCCAGTTATCCTGCTCCTGGCGGCTGATACCAAACTCACGCGCCAGGTTTTCTGCTGTAACACCTATATGATAATCATTAAAAGCATCCCACAGCCCGTCATGAACCAGGCTCTCCACCACCTGACCATTATCCAGACCACCTGCTGCTGATCCTTCCAGAAGTAGCTGAGGTGCCCGGCTCATATTTTCCTGTCCCCCCGCTATCACGACGTCCGCTTCACCACACTGAATCGCCTGGGTTGCGAGGTGTAATGCCTTCAGGCCCGAACCACAAACATCATTGATAGTAATGGCAGAAACAGTACAGGGCAGGCCACTTTTCAGGGCTGTTTGCCGGGCAGGATTTTGCCCGGCTCCGGCGGTGAGTACCTGCCCCATAATCACTTCATCCACCTGCCCGGCAGAAACACCACTGCGTGCCAGCAATGCCTTGACAACCAGGCTCCCCAGTTCAACAGCAGAGAGGTGAGATAATGCCCCCTGGTAACTGCCAATGGGTGTACGAACCGCACCAGTAATCACAACATCCCGCATAGCTGAACACTCCCTAAGTAAGATCCTGTTTTATGGTAAAGCAACAACTGCAGGTTATTTTTAAAATCTACGTAAAAAGTGAACAACATCACGATTACAAACAACCCCATTCCCTGGTCCTTTCAATGCTACCCGAGCACCATAAATCTTATTTCTGGTCAAAGAAAACCGTAATGTCTGCGTAACCGCCTCCATTTTATGAAGCAGCTCGCTTTTTCCGGTGCAATTCAGGCCGATGATTTTCTGAGAAAAGACACTAAAAACAGGCCAGTTTCAGGAGGACATCATGACGCAATTCACGGACATTCAGGCTTTTCGTAAGGATCTGACGAATGCGGTACTGTGCTGGCTGGCAACGGTTGATGCCAGCGGTGCCCCTAATGTCTCACCCAAAGAGATGTTTTCCTGGGATGGTAAGCAACAAATTGTGATTGCTGATATTGCCTCTGCCCGCTCTGTTGAGAATATCCGTCAGCAGAACAAGGTGTGCCTGAGTTTTATTGATGTGTTTCGCCAGAGAGGGTTCAAAATTACCGGAAATGCCAGCATTATACCGTCAGCTGATTCACGCTTTCCTGCAGTGGGGCGCGATGTTCTGGCACGCATCAAAGGTGAGTTCACAGTACAAAATCTTATCGTTGTGACGATTGAATCGGTTTCCCGTATCCTCGCTCCCAGCTACTTTACCTTGCCAGAGCGTAATGAAGAAGCGCATATCCGTCAGACACTGGAGTCTTACAGTGTGAACCGATTGCTTTATGGTAAATAGCTAAATTTCACTAAGAAACTCAATACGAAGTGGCAACCACCCGGTCAAAAACCGGGTGGCACAGTGTCAAAAATACTGTGGTCAAAATTTAGTGTGCATTATTATTCAACCCACCTCCCAAAGATTCCCACAGCGTAATACGGTTTTCAAAATCGGTTTGTTGCAGTGCAATTAACGATTCCTGAGCGGACCATAATGTCCGTTGCGCTGTCAGTACGGTGAGGTAGTCACCGCTACCTATTTGGTAACTTTTTTGCGCCAGTTCCAGCGTTTTCTGTGCCGCAGCCACATAGCCACGCTGGGCATCCATTTGTTCATCCAGGGTTTCACGGCGCGCCAGCGCGTCCGCCACATCTTTGAATGCACTCTGAATCGTTTTCTGGTAAGTCGCCACCAGACCTTTTTTCTCAGCCTCAGCGTAGTGCAATTGAGCCAGGTTCTTGCCTCCACTGAAAACAGGCAGACTAATCGATGGCGCAAAACTCCACACTTTCAGCCCATGGTTGAACAACCCGGACAGGCTGTCACTGCCCACACCAGCACTGGATGTCAGCGAAATAGTGGGGAAAAAATTGGCTCTGGCGGCACCAATATCGGCGTTGGCGCTCAGCAGGTTATGTTCGGCCTCCTGCACATCCGGGCGGCGTAACAGGACCGTTGAAGAGACGCCTGCAGGCACCAGTTCAATGCTGTTGTTGGCAAGCTTACTCAGCTCATCAGGCAATAGCGTGTCCGGTACCGGTTCACCAACCAACAAATCCAGTGCATTTTTATCCTGCATCACCAGTGTTTTGTAACTGGCAACGCTGGCACGGGCTTCCTGCCACACTTCCTGTGCTTCGGAAACATCCGTTGCCGCAGCCGTGCCAACGTCATGTTGTTTGCGGGTAATTGCCAGTGATTTTGCCGCACTGTCCATGGTGCTTTGCGCTAATGCCAGGTTGCTCTTATCTGCTGCCAGAGTAATCCAGGCCGTTGTGGTTTCAGAGATCAAGGTCAGCCGGGTATCTTGCGCTGTGTATTTACTGGCAAGCCAGGTTTCTTTTTCCGCCCGGCTCAGGCTCTGGTTATAACCGAATAAATCCAGTTCAAAGCTCGAAACCGTTCCTTCCGCACTGGCGCTGGTAGACACACCATTACTTGTCGTCCGGCTGCGGGTCACATCAAGCCCCGCATCCAGTGAAGGGAAAAGTGACGCACGTTGTTCAACATACAGAGCACGAGCAGCGTCGATATCGGTAATGGCCTTCTGTAAATCGCGGTTGCTGGCAAGGGCACGTTCCACCACCTGTTTCAGCCGCGGGTCATTCACAATATGCTGCCAGTCTTTCAACACCACTGGTGCTGCGCCATGCTGGCTGGCTCCCGGCCAGGTGCCGGGCACCGCAGATGCCGGGCGTTGATATTTCGGGTCCAGTGAAATACACCCGGCTAACAACAACGATAAAGCGATAACGGTAATTCGCGGTAACATGGGTTACTCCTGAACGGAACGGCGGCTGGCAAACAAGTGTTTCACCAGCACAAAGAACAAAGGCACAAAGAAGATAGCCAGTAACGTTGCGGTCAGTGTTCCGCCAATAATACCGGTTCCGATTGCAATACGGCTGTTCGCCCCGGCACCGGTTGCTATCGCCAGCGGGAAGACCCCGGCAATAAAGGCCAGTGACGTCATCATAATCGGGCGTAAACGGGTGCGGGCTGCCTGAATAGCTGCTGCACTCAATGACATTCCTCGTTTCACTCCGGCTTCAGCAAACTCCACTATCAAAATGGCGTTTTTCGATGACAGCCCGATGGTCGTCAGCAGCCCTACCTGGAAGTAGACATCGTTATCCAGGCCACGCAGCGTTGCTGCCAGAGTGGCACCCAGTACTCCCAATGGAATCACCAGGATGACAGAAAATGGCACAGACCAGCTCTCGTACAATGCCGCCAGACACAGGAACACCACCAGAATAGAAATGGCATACAAACTGGTTGCCTGCCCACCAGCCATTTGTTGCTGTAATGACAACCCACTCCATGCCCAGGTGGACCCTTTCGGCAATTTATTCGCCAGCTCGGCTATTTTGTCCATTGCTGCACCAGAACTGTAACCGGGGCTGTTATCCCCCTGGATTTCATACGCAGCATTACCGTTATAACGCACCAGAGCTTCCGGCCCGTAAGTCCAGTGAGTGGTAGCGAAGGCTGAAAACGGCGTCATGGTGTCACTGCTGTTGCGTACATACCATTTGTTGAGGTCAGACGGTTTGGAGCGGAACTGTTTATCCCCTTCGATATACACTTCTTTGACGCGTCCACGGTCAATAAAGTCGTTTACGTAGGTACCGCCCCAGGCGCTGGACAATGTATCTGTCACATCACTGAGTGTCAGCCCCAGAGCAACTGCTTTATTGTTGTCGATATCAACCTGCAACTGAGGCATATCCGGCAACTCATTAGCGCGTACAGAGGACAATTCAGGGCTCTTATTCGCTTCACTGATAAGCGTATCGCGCAGTTTCGCCAGTTCAGTGCGGTCGGTACTACCAGATGCCATCAGTTCAAAGGTAAAACCACTACTTTGCCCCATCCCGGAGACAGACGGAGGCACCATCGCAAAGACATGCGCATCACGCAGTCTGGAGAGATCATGCATCGCTCGCAGAGCAATGCTGCTGGAAGTGTTTTCTGCGCCTTTACGCTGGTCCCAGTTTTTTAATGCCACAAAGGCCATACCCGTGTTCTCACCGCTACCAGCAAAACTAAACCCGGTAATGGTGAAGATAACATCGGTATTGGCCCTTTCCTGGTGTAAAAACCAGTCGCTCACTGCTTTGTTAACCTGGTCAGTACGGTGCGCGCTGGCCCCTGAAGGCAATGTATACTGCACCATCACCTGCCCCTGGTCTTCAACGGGTAAAAAACCGCCCGGAAGATGCAGCAACAGAAAGCCCATCGCGCCTGCCAGCACGACATACACCACGGCCAGGCGCAGGGGTTTACGCAACACACCCAGTACGCGGTGGCGGTATTTACCTTCAGTTGACTGGTAAAAGCGGTTAAAACCGGCAAAGAAGCCTTTCGAATGCGGGCGGCTGTGTTGCAGGATACTGCCGCATAGCGCCGGTGTCAGCGTCAACGCAACCACTACCGAAAGCACCATGGCAGAAATAATAGTGACAGAAAACTGGCGGTAAATAACCCCAGTCGCACCGCCAAAAAACGCCATAGGCAAGAAGACGGCAGACAACACCAGAGCAATCGCTACCAGCGCACCAGAAATTTCCCCCATGGATTTTTCTGTTGCCGCTTTCGGCGAAAGCCCCTCCTCACGCATTATTCGCTCGACGTTTTCCACTACAACAATGGCATCATCCACCAGCAACCCGATGGCGAGCACCATCCCAAACAGAGTCAGGGTGTTGATAGAGTAACCAAATATGGCCAGCACACCGAAGGTACCCAGCAAAACTACCGGCACAGCGATCGCAGGAATCAGCGTTGCGCGGAAGTTTTGCAAAAACAGGTACATAACAGCAACCACCAGAATGATGGCTTCAAACAGGGTTTCCACCACATCATGAATGGACAGGCGAATAAACTCAGTGCTGTCTTTCGGGTATGCAACTGCATAACCTTCCGGCATATTGCGCTGGTATTCCTGTATTTTGGCCTTCACCAGCGCTGCGGTATTCAGTGCGTTAGCGCCAGGTGCCAGCATAACTGCCACACCAGCGGCCGGGTGGCCATTCAGCCGCGCCTGAGCAGTATAATCTTCACTGCCCATTTCCACCCGGGCAATGTCTTTTATTCGCACCACCGAGCCATCTGACTCGCTTTTCACAATAATATTGCGGAATTGCTCTGGTGTTTGCAGACGAGACTGGGCGCGTACAGTCGCGGTAAATTGCTGGCTGTCTGCAGAAGGCATGCTGCCGATTTTCCCGGCAGTAACCTGAACGTTCTGCGCTTTAATTGCCGTTTCGACATCGGACGGCATCAATGAGTAAGCAGCCAGTTTTGCCGGATCCAGCCAAATACGCATAGCATATTCCGCACCGAATACCTGCACACTCCCGACACCATTAAGCCGTGACAACGGGTCCTGCAGGTTGCTGACCAGCCAGTCCGAAACATCAGAGCTACTGGCTTTGTCGGTTTTATCATAGACCGCAGCAATCATCAGGAAGTCACTTTGGGTCTTGGTTACGGTTATCCCTTGTTCCTGGACTTCCGTTGGCAAGCGCGACTCAGCCTGTTGTACTTTATTTTGTACCTGCACCTGTGCTGTATCCGGATTCGTTCCCTGAGCAAAGGTCACGGTAATTTTCACACTACCATCGGAACTACTGGTGGATGAAAAATAGAGCAGGTTATCCAGCCCGGTCAGTTGCTGCTCAATAACTTTGGTAACACTGTTTTCCAGTGTATCGGCAGATGCTCCGGTATAGGTGGCTTTAATTTGCACGGAAGGAGGCGCAACATCCGGATATTGCGCAACCGGTAATGTCCGAATGGCAATGGCGCCTGCCATCATAATTAAGATGGCTATCACCCAGGCAAATACCGGGCGATTAACAAAGAAACGTGAAAACATCAGTTCGCCTCTCCGCTCAGTTTCACTTCAACTGGTTTGACGGTTTGGCCCGATGTCACTTTATCACTGCCTTCCACCACAATCCGGTCACCTGATTTCAGTCCACTCAACACCACCCAGTTGGTACCATCAGCCTCGCCAGTTTTAAGCGTACGCAATTCCACTTTGTTATTGGCATCGACTACATAGGCTGTGGCTTCACCTTTCGGATCACGGCCAATCCCTTTTTGCGGTGCGAGAATGGCATTCTCAACAACACCTTCATCAATACTTGCGCGCACAAACATGCCGGGGAGTAAAATATGCTGAGGGTTAGGGAAGACTGCACGCAGCGTAACTGAGCCAGTCGAGGTATCCACTGCCACTTCAGTAAGTTCAAGGTGCCCTTTCAGCGGATAAGTGCTGCCATCTTCCAAAGTAAGTGTCACGTCAAACGTATTGCTGTTTTGCGCCAGCGCCTCTTTACGCAGGCGTAGCAAATCCGCACTGGAGCGCGTCAGATCAACATACATCTTGTCAAGGCTGTAAATCGTAGTCAGTGCGGTGGTCTGAGAAGCACTGACCAGTGCGCCGGGTGTAACCGACGAAATACCAATTCGCCCGCTAATTGGCGCAGTGACTGTTGTCCAGTTCAGGTCAATGCGAGCCGCTTCTGCCGCTGCTTTTTTCTCTTCAAGCGTTGCTTTATCCACACCACAGGTTGCCACTGCGTCATCTGCATCCTGCTTTGATACCCCGTCAACTTTCACCAGTTGCGAATAACGGCGTGCTTTTTGGCAATCGCCCATCATTTGCGCCTGTGCTGTTTTTTGCGCCGCAATAGCTTCATCATAAGCCGCACGATAGCTGGACGGGTCTATCTGGTATAACGCCTGCCCGGCTTTGACGTCCTGGCCTTCGGTAAACAATCTTTTCTCAATAATGCCGCCAACCTGAGGGCGCACTTCGGCACTAAGCGTCGCGGTAGTCCGCCCGGTCAGTTCGCTTTTCAGGGTGTAAGGCTGTTGTTGTAAAGTGACCACTCCCACTTCGGTTACTGTGGAGGGTCTACTGGCGTTATCCTTGTTATCACATCCGAACAATAAACATACGGATAAAAGGTAAATACCACGAATTTTCATAATTCCTCTAACTCACACCCAAAGGCGCAAACAGCAAAAAGGAACCCTATTGAAAATCAGATAAATCAAATCATTAAACCGGCCTTCGCCAGCTCTGCTGGCACAATACCAGCAGAGAAAATCCCGTTCAGGGAAGAAATATTATTCAGCAAAGGGGTTTTCCCCGCTGTTATAAAATAGCCATTACGTAGAGTGCGTCTTTGTCGTGACAACTGCGTACCCGCAGCCAGGAAAAACTACCTGTAGATCAACAAATAGCTACTTACGAAATAATTACCTGCTTTGGTTTTCAGGGATAGCCAGCAATAACGCCATCACCAAGACTATTCTCATCTTATTTATTTTCACGATGCTGCTAATTATGAGAATTTTCATTCTCATTTTGTAGCTATTTGTGCCAATTCATAAAATGTCACGTTCCGGTACTTTTTACTGACAGAGACTTCAGAATATCTCGCATTTAACTTCATACTTTCTGCCATATTGCCGTTACAGGGGGTGTTAACAAACGAAAAGAGACATTTCAGTGCCTGAGAGATGGGTTAAGGTATACGTATCAGTAACAGTCAACAAGCCTTACCCGGCGCAATACCGGGTAAGAGGGACGGCAGGAAAAATAAGCAAATGGCATTAGCAGTTTTCAAAACCCGGACAGCACAATTTTGCCTTTTGCCCGGCCACTTTCCAGCATGGCATGCGCCCGGCGTAAGTTTGCCGCACTCATCACCCCGTAATGTTCGCCCACCGTTGTTTTCAGTGTTCCGGCATCAATAAGGTGGCTGACATGGTCAAGGATTTCATGCTGGCGAATACGGTCTGGTGTGGCAAACATGGAACGTGTGAACATGAGCTCCCAGTGCAAAGAAATTGCTTTCTTTTTTAACGGCATAACATCAAGAGTGGCCGGGTCATCAATTACCCCGAAACGCCCCTGTGGCGCCAGCACATCAACGCTATCAGCAAAATGCTGCTCTGTGTGGGTGAGGCTTGCGACATAGCGCACAGACTCAATCCCGGCTTGCTGTAAGCCTTCACGCAATGGTCGGCGGTGGTCGATAACATGATGTGCGCCAAAACTTTTTACCCACTCCACTGTTTCCGGGCGGGAAGCTGTACCAATCACCGTCAGGTTGGTCAGCTTTCTTGCCAGTTGGGTCAGCATGGTGCCCACACCACCGGCTGCGCCAATAATCAACAACGCTGCGTGTTCATCTTTTGCCGCATTAAGTCTGTCAAACAACAGTTCCCATGCTGTAAGTGATGTTAAAGGTAATGCTGCAGCATCTGCCACACTCAGCGAAGCCGGTTTGTGCCCGGCGATAAATTCATCCACCAGCCCATATTCGGCATACGCCCCCGGGCGGGTAATATCACCTGCGTAATATACTTCATCACCCGGTTTAAACAGGGTTACGGCTTCACCCACCGCATCAACGATACCAACGGCATCCCAGCCAAGAATACGCGGCTCAGCCACGGCTGCACTCTGGCGAACTTTCATATCTACCGGGTTGACCGCAATCGCCTGGATTTTTACCCGCAGATCATGGGGACCAGGCACTGGCATGGGGAGTTCTGTTTCATATAACGCCTGTTCATCGGTAATCGGTAAACCATGCTGGCTATAAACAATCGCTTTCACAACCTACCTCCTGTTCGTGGCAAAGGGCAATTAACATCTCAATTAAAGTTGGTTAACGCAGTCTACGCCTGGCAGATAACCAGAAAAATTAGCTAAAATGAGCAACACTTTCACTCCTGGAGTGTAAATCGAATCAGTTGTGAGAGGCCGCCTGTGATTCGTCTTGAAGATGTTCATTTGTTTATTCGTTCAGCGCTGCTTGGCAGTTTTTCCGCCGCGGCTCGCGAAGCCAGCCTGTTGCCAGCTCAGGTCAGTGCAGCCATTCGCCGCCTGGAAAGGGATTTGGACACTCGCCTGTTTGCCCGCTCCACCCGCAGCCTGCGCCTGACCGCTGAGGGTGAGAAATACTTGCCCTTTGCCCGGGAGATGCTCAGCGCAATGCAGGCTGGCGCTGAAAGTCTGCGTACCAGTGAGCAGGATTTCCAGGGAGAATTAAAAATAGCGATGCCCTCCGATGTGGGGCGTAATGTGCTGCTTCCGGTTATTACTGATTTTTGCCGGAGCCACCCGCGTATCAGCCTGCGTTTATTTCTATCCGACCACGTCAGCGATATCTTCCGTGACCCGGTGGATATTGCCATTCGCTATGGTGTACTGAACAACCGTGATTATGTTGCTCTGCCGCTTGCCCCGGAGAATCGCCGGGTACTGGTTGCGTCACCAGCATACCTTGATGAACACGGCAGGCCTGAATCACTGGAAGATATCCTTCACCACCCATGTCTGGCATTTACGCTCAACAACACATTTGTTGATAAGTGGTCATTTCCGGTGAACGGAGCAGTGCAGGAACTGCCAGTGGCAGCCAGGTTGCTTTGTGATGATGCCGATGTGGCCCGGCGCTGGGCAATTGAAGGGATGGGTATCGTCTACAAATCATGGCTGGATGTTTGCCACGATGTCCAGAACAACAGGCTCGAAGTTGTTCTGCCAGACCAGGCAGGGGAAACCGCGCCGTTAAACCTGATTTGCCCGCATCGTAAACAGTTCTCCCCCGCAATCAGAACCCTGCACAGTAATCTGGAAGAGCATCTGGCGGCGATTACCAGAGCACTGGATCATTACACCGGCTTTGGTGAACAACACTGACACTTACCACCACACAACACAGGGTTAAGTGTGCCTGTGGGATTAAATCCAACGGCACAACCACCAATATTCCAGCCCCCGATTTTGTGCTGATAACTGTTTGACTCTGCAACATGGTTACATGATAATCGAAATAGTTATCATTAACATAAGCAAATAATAATTCATCTCAAAAAAGGGTGTAATCATGGATCTGCAGAACTCATCTTTTAAACGGCATTTCTCTCACCTGGCGCTGGCGGTAATGCTTGGCGGCATGGCATTTGCTACCCTGGCCGCAGATACTGTTTTGCGCAAACCTGTTGGTTTTGGGGAGTACGAAATTGTTTATAACCCAAATAACAATGCGGTATATGCAGCAACAATCAAGCAGCGCGGCGAGCCTGGCGGTGCTGTTTACCAGCTAAACGCTGCCACACTGGATACAACTCATATTATTGATACACCGAACAAAGCTTTTGGTGCAGCGCTGAACAGTAAAACCAATACTCTGTATTTCGGCGATACCTTTACCAGTGCCCTGATGGCAGTGGATGCCACGACAGGTAAAGTTGCCGGCACTCTGGCCCTGGTACCACAGGCCGCCGCGCAGGATAAAAAACCGGGTGCAGAAAAAAACCGCCCACCTGCGCCGCGTGAACTGGCAGTTGATGAAGCAACCAATACCATTTACGTTGGCGGTATTGGCCGCGCTGACAGTGTAATCTGGGTGGTGGATGGCAAAAACCTCACACTGAAACACACCATTACACACCTGGGTAAACTGAATACCGGGCTGGCGCTGGACAGCCAGACCAGGCGCCTGTACACCACCAACGCAGATGGCGAGTTGATTATTATCGACACCACCAACAACAAGGTTCTGGAACGCCATAAAATTGTTGATGATGGCAAAGACCATATGCTGCTGAATATCAGTCTGGATACCCAGGGCCAGCGCGCCTTTATTTCTGATGGCAAACAACCTGGCTTATTTGTGGTGGATCTGAAAACCAATAAAGTGGTTAACCATATCGCCACACCAACGTCTGTAGCCGTGCTGTTTAACGCGAAGCGTGACGAAATTTATGCCACACACCGCACAGACGGCTCAGTCAGCATTATCGATGGCAAAACCCTGGCGGTAACCAAAACCATTAAGTTACCGGTTCATCCAAACAGCCTGGCTGTTTCACCAGAGGGTAATACGCTGTATGTCACGGTTAAGCAGGAAGCAACCCGCACCAAACCAGCAACCGCTCCAGATGATATTGTTCGCATCGCACTGAATTAATTCGCACAGGCAATGCCCGCCAGGGTATTGCCTGTTGTATTCAATGCCCACCAACTACAGAGCATACTGCAGTGACAACGGCTCACACAGTGGCGTATAAGCCGTTCAAATTAACGAAATGAAGTAAAGATTAACCCAGAACCGCAGTGCTCAGACGGCAGGTACAGCAACGCCGCCCTTGTTCATCAAACACCACGATTTCCCAACTTTGGCTTTGCCGCCCAGGGTGCAGTACCGTACAGCGCCCACGAACCTTGCCCTGAGCCACCGGGCGGTGATGAGTGACATTTAATTCAGTACCCACCGCACATTGCCCTTCCCGGGTAGTCAGAAAACAGGCCATTGAGCCTAATGTTTCTGCCAGTGCAGCGGATGCCCCGCCGTGCAGCAAACCGAAAGGCTGAAATGTCCGGCTGTCTACCGGCATTTCCGCCTCAAGGTAATCTTCGCCTAATGCGGTATAAACAATACCCAGTTGCGCCACCAGAGTATCTGCACTGGTGGCATTCAGTGCCTCAAGAGACAGTTGCCGTTTCCACACAGGCTATGCCCCCAGAGTTGAGCCACCGTCCACCACAATATCCTGCAATGTGATGTGGCTCGCGAGTTCGGAGGCCAGAAACAGCACAGTATTGGCGATCTCCTCAGGCCGGGCGATTTTCCCCAAAGGTATCCCCAGCTTGAATTGCTCAGCGAAACCGCGAATACGTTGCTGTTCGGCATCATTGCTCAGCCATAATGTGCGCTGCATGTCGGTATCCGTTGAACCGGGTGAGACCAGGTTACAGCGTACACCAAATGGGGCCAGTTCCAGCCCGACAGTTTGCGCCAGGCTTTTCAGCGCCGCTTTAGAAGCACCATAAGCACTCATACCAATACGTGGTGTATGTGCAGCATCTGAAGCAACGGTCACGACAGCCCCGCCTTTCTGGTGGCGAAACTGCGCCATGGTATGGCGGAACAGGTTGAACGCGCCGCCCACGTTAACCGCAAAGGTACGATGCCAGGCTTCAGGGGTGAGTTCATCGGTTGCGCCCATAGTCAGAATGCCGGCGGCATTCACCAGCACATCCAGCCTCTGGATTGATGCCAGTTGCCCCTTGCAAACGTCACTTACCTGCTGGTCATCCGCCACATCCATCATCACAGTTGAAAAGGTGTAGGTATTCAGCGGGAAAGCGAGGTCGAATCCGGTGACATTCGCACCTGCGGCGGCAAAGGCCTGCGCCGTCGCATAGCCAATACCTTTGCCCGCGCCGGTCACCCACACGGTTTTGTCCTGAAACCCAGGGGTCATACCCGAACCTCGCGGGATAACAACGCCCACCAGGCATCAATAGTGGGGGTTTTCGCCAGCATGACGAAGTCAATATCAGGGTGAACCTTACGCCAGCGTGCTGCCAGCGCCATCATCCGCACGGAATCCAGGCCGAAATCCACCAGATTTTCATCATCCATGGGTTCATCTTCTTCATCAATCAGTGGGCGAATAATCTCCCGCAGATGCCCTTTACTGGCAGGTAATGGCACCACATCCTGGGTCATTACCACCTGTCCGGCGCAGCCAGCCACATAGTTGAGTGCCATCAGGTGTTTTTCACGGCTGAAGTCCGCCAGGGCATCAGCCACCATAAACGGCTGAATGTCACGCATAAAGGCATCCGTGGCCGTCGTCATGCAGCCAATATGGGCATACACGCCAGTAATAATCAGTTGGTCGCGACCACTTTCTTTGAGCAACTGTTCCAGCGGTGAGCGATGAAACGCGCTGTAGCGCCACTTCACTAAGACGGTGTCATCTTTATCTGGTGTGAGTGCAGCCATCACTGCCTGTTGCTCCGGCGATTTGGTCAGCCCAGGCCCCCACATATCATTCAATAAAGCTCTGTCTTCTGCTGGCTGGTCTTTTGGCTGCGCAGTGTAATAAACCGGGATCCCCTGCTGCTTGCAGTGCTGGCGAAGGGTAGCGATGTTATTCACCACCTGGTTAATCATGGCGTTATTTTCCCCCCAGAACCCCAAGAAATACTCCTGCATATCGTGAATCAGCAGTGCTGCACGGGCAGGGTCCGCTTCCCAGTTGACTTTGCTGACCGGTAACTCACTGGCTTCAGGCAATGTATAAGCCGTTAATTTTGGAATCGCCATTTCACTCCTCCTCAGGTTGCGTCGCGTTCAGCCATCCAGCGGCGAAGCGCTTTTTTATCTACTTTGCCCACAGCCGTCAGCGGCAGGGCGTCCACACACACCACCCGGTCAGGTAGTTTGTAATCCGCCACGCCAAGGCTGCGCAGAAAACGCCGAATATCCACAGCGCGTAACGGTGCAGAAGTAACCAGGTAAGCGCAGCTCTTTTCCCCCAGCAAAGGGTCTTCAATACTGACCAGCCCGGCATGCACCACAGATTCATGGCGTTGCAGCAGGTTTTCTATTTCTTCTGCCGCAATTTTCTCACCACCACGGTTTATCTGATCTTTCTCGCGCCCCTGAACAGTGATGTAACCCGCTTCATCAATCGCAATCAGGTCGCCAGAGCAGTAAAAACCGTTCTGGTCGAATGCGCTGGCATTGTGTTCCGGGCTGTTGAAATACCCACGGAAGGTATAAGGCCCACGGGTCATCAGACGCCCCACCTGGCCTGTTGGCAGTGGGTTATTGTTTTCATCTGCCACCCAGACTTCGTCATCGGGGCACATAGGTTTGCCCTGAGTGTGGATAATGCGTTCTGGTGAGTCATCCAGCCGGGTGTAGTTCACCAGCCCTTCTGCCATGCCAAACACCTGCTGTAACTGGCAACCCATTTCTGCCGGAATTCGTGCCGCAAGGGCCGGTGACAGGCGCGCGCCCCCTACCTGTAATAACCGCAGTGATGCAAGTTGCTGGTTACTGCCCCACTCACTAATAGCCTGCAACCACAAGCTGGCCGCCGGTGGCACCAGGGCTGTGACATTGATTTGGTGCTGTTCAATTAAGGGGAAGCACAAAGTGGCGTCCGGGTCTGAAGCCAGTACCACACAACCGCCAGCCAGAAAGACCCCCAGTGTTCCCGGTGAACTCATGGAATAGTTATGGGCGGCAGGCAGCGCGCACAGGTAACGGGTTTGTGCACTGAACCCACACACTTCGTTACTGCGGCGAATGCTGTAGTAATAATCGTTGTGCGTGCGGGGAATCAGTTTAGGTGTGCCGGTACTGCCGCCGGATAACTGAAAAAACGCCACCTGGTCTGCCGGGCCGGGGACCAGTTCAGTACCACCAGCCGGTTGTTCAATCGCCGCAGTCAGGCTCTGTGAGCCTTGCGTCCCCAACAGTAAAACTGTGCGAATGGAAGCATGCCGGGTAACAAAATGGTCCACCGCTTCTGCATTCTGGTAAAGGCTGTGCTGCTGGTCGGCAATCAACAATGTTGGCGAAATTTGTACCGCGTACGCATCCACTTCATTACGCTGATGACTGAACAACGCATTAACCGGCACTACGCCAATTTTCAGCAATGCGAAGAAGGTAATAAAAAATTCCGCGTTATTGCCCAGATGCACCAGCGCAGTGTCACCGGGTTTAACCCCACGGTCTAACAGGCTGGCCGCCAGATTGCTGGAAAGCTGGTCGAGTTGTGTGTAACTGAACGACCGTGCGCCATCAACCAGCGCAACAGACGGGTTTTCACATTGGTTTTCAATAATGTCTGTCAGGGGACGGTCCAGCCAGTACCCTTTTTCCCGGTAACGCCGGGCGAATTCATCTGGCCAGGGAGTGAAAGGAATAGCCATTGGTATGTCCTTGTTCATTAATTCAACCCGAACACATTGAGCATGGTGGAGAGCTTAACGCCGGTCTCCTGCCACTCTTTTTCAGGCAACGATGCCGGTACAATTCCTGCGCCAGCAAACAAGCGCACCTGGTTACCATTCAGCGCGGCACAGCGAATGGTAACCGCCCACTCGCCATTGCCCTGTTCATCACACCAGCCAACAATGCCACCGAACAGTTCGCGGTCGAATGGTTCCAGTTCGCGTATCAATGAGGTGGCAATCTCATGAGGGAAACCACTCAGTGCTGGCGTCGGGTGTAGTCGGCTGGCAAGGGACAACACATTGTCACCCTGGTTGGCTATGCCATGTATGGAAGAAGCCAGATGCCACAACGTGGGAGTTGAGATCAGTTGTGGCGAAGCGGGGATATCCAGCTGTTGGCAGTGTGGCGCGAGGACGCTTTTCATAGCCTGCACCACCAGCGCGTGTTCATACTGGTCTTTTTGTGAAGCCAGCAGTTGCTGCCCGGCAACGTTATCCAGCACAGCATCATGGTGGCGATGAGCAGAACCCGCGAGGGGTAGCGAAGCGAACGCATCCCCCTCTTTACGCACCAGTAATTCCGGGCTGGCCCCCAGTAAAACGCCCCCATCAGCCAGTGGAACATGGAAATTAAAACTGCCCGGGTTTTGCGCACTCAGTTGCCGGAGCAGCACAATGCTGTTCAGTGGGGATTGCGCAGTAATGTCAATCAGCCGGGATAAAACAATTTTGTCCACTTGCGGGGTAGCGGTTAATGCCACCGCCCGGGCAACCATTGCTTCAAAGGTCGCCTGTTCAGGAATAGCTTTTCGGTGCACCACCGTCAGGGGATTTTTTTCAGGCTTATTCACCTGGTTTAGCCAGGCTTCGCGTGAGAATTCCGACCAGGTTTCAGGGACAAATAACGCGCAAGGCTTACGCGTATCGAAAGGAATCGCCCCAACCACAACAGGCCGGGTTAACCCGGCATCATGCGCCTTAGCAAACGCATCAGATAACGCCTGTTGAAACGGGCTGTCTGCATCCTCACCACCTGCCAGCGGTGTGGTAATGCGGGAAAAACACCCCTGCGTCACCAGGCTGCGAAATGGCGACATAAAAAAGAAGCTATCGGATCTCAGTATTGCAGTCATTGACTGAATCCCCACCCTCAGAAACATCACTGTCACTTATCCTCAATAGTTCTGGCCGCTGTGATTTTGCGTTGTACCAGAATTATCTTCGGGCCATTAACGAAATGATAAATATTTTAATAACAATTATCATTTACATATTTTATGCCTGCTACCCTAAAAGCAACCAAATGGGATGTCAACCACACAAACCATATGAGCAGTGGGCTGGTGCTATTTTCGACCTGAGCGTTTCCCGTAAAATCGCCCCATTCACCACCAGGCCATATCCGGCAAACTGCCAGAGGGCGACCAGTGGCACCCCATTTTCAGACATTCCTTACATAAAACTTATGCCTGCCCGGGCGTACCGGAGGCAGAAGAGACCGCCTCCTGGTGAAAGCGGCGCAGTTGCCCCAGACTGAGTAACAGGATTACCCCAATAATGCACAGTACAACACCGCTGACACTGGCCGAGTGTGCTGGCGAAACAACCGCCCCCAACCCACCCAGCACCGCTGCGCCAATGGCATCGCCAGTGACGTTTTGCGCCGTCCATAAACCATTTATCCGGCCCAGCATGTGTTCCGGTGTCTGGGTTTGTAGCAAGGTGTACTGGAGTAGCGCACTGATGGCGCTGAGCCAGCCAAATCCCACCAGGCACACGACACCAGGCAACCAGGCTGGCATAAGCCCGAACAGAGCAATAGCAATAAACGCCCCCAGCGTAGTCAGGAGCATCAATAAACCGGGGCGTGGGTGATGCGCCAGGTTACCACTGGTTAGCGCCCCCACCGCAGCGCCAAGTGGTATAGCCGCATACAACAGACCAATATGGGAGTCAGATACCTGCCAGACTTCGGCCAGCGACGGGTACAGCACCCTCACGGCACTCGCCATGGTCACCAACCCACCTGACAATGCAATGCCGCCAATTAACGGGTTTTTCACCAGGTAATGCCCGGCACCGAGCAGTGATTTCAGTGGGTTTTCCCGCGGCTGAGGCGGAGGAGGTAAATGGGGCAGGAACAGCAAAGGCAACAGTGTGATAAATGTCCCCAGTGCCGCCAGGCCATAGTTCCATTCCACACCGCCACTCGCCAGTAACAACCCACCCAGCATGGGGGAAATCACTGACCCAAGGCGCACCGTCAGCATGGTTATCGCCCCGGCCTGCATCAGATTTTCGCGGCCCACCAGCGCCGGTGTTGCCGCCAGTAAGGCCGTAACGCCCAGTGAAGCAAAGAAACCATCCCAGATACCCAGCAAATAAATCACCACCAGTGATGGCGCTGGCAATAACGCATTGATGCACAGCCCAATAAACCCGACACCACAGGTGGCTCGCGCAAACAGAATCAACTGCTTACGCTCGTAGCGGTCGGCCAGCACGCCGCCCGTCATCAGGCCAATAAACATCGCTCCGCCAGTCAGTGTCACCGCCAGGCCTACCATCCAGGTTGACTGGGTAAGAGTCTGGATTTGTACCGGCACCGCCACCCCTAATAACCCTAGCGAGAGGATGGAAATAAACCGGGCAAAGAACACAGCGCGGAATGCCGGGTGTGTTTTCAGCAGGCTGAGATTAAGCCAGCGTGAAGGCGGCCTGTTCATAAAGGTGCTCCCAACAATTGACTGATTTGCGGGCCAATAGTGGCAAAGGCATCCGGCGTAATAATCCCGGCATGAGTACATGGCTGGTGATATACCGACAATGACCCGCTCCAGGGTGCCCAGGCGCTGTGCGGCTCAAGCCCGCTGGCGAGTGTCTGGTCTGCCACAAACAAGGTGGCATGCCCGTTAAAGCGCTGGCTTCGCGCCGTTGCCAGTAAACGAACGGCATCGGCATAGTTGGCCTCAATAGCGCTGAACAATTCATCCGCCGCATTTTGCCCCTGCTGTGCCGCGATAAAGGCTTCACGTTCATGGGCGATTTTCTCAAGCACTTCCGGGTCAGGCTGCTGGTGGTCTTTACCTGACCAGTTTTGTGTTTCTGGTGGCCAGGTGTCGAGCAACCCAAGGAAAGCTACGGTTTCGCCCTGTGCTTCCAGCCTGGATGCCAGAGCATGAGCGAGGGTTCCCCCTAATGAATAACCAAGCAGATAATAAGGCCCGTGGGGCTGATGCGCAGTCAGTATGGCAAGATGGTGCTCACACAATGCTTCAAGCGTTGCCGCCGACTGCATTGGCCCTGCCGGGCCTGCCGCCTGCACGCCAACCACAGACCAGCATGGTGCCAGGTAGCGGGATAACACGCTGAACTGCCAGGCAAAACCAGAAGCGGGATGGAAGCAAAACAGCGCAGGTCCATTGCCTTCCCGCAAGGTCAGTAACGGCTCAAAACCGGCTGGCTGAGATGAGCCTGAGTTGCCCTGCCCAAGCGCTTCGCTGAGTTTTTCAACTGTGGAGGCTGCCATGATTTGCCCGGGCCGTACCCGCAGCCCCAGTTGGTGGCTCAGTTTGGCTGCAAGGCGCATCGCCAGCAGGGAGTGCCCGCCAAGGGCAAAGAAATCGGCGCTGGCATCGTTGATTTCACACCCCAACAATTGCGCAAATGCGCCAGCAATCAGGCTTTCAGTGCCGGGCAAAGGCGCTCGCCCCGGAGATGGCTGGCGCAGTTGTGGGAGCGGTAGTGCTTTACGATCCAGTTTACCGTTAGCGCTCAATGGCAATGTATCAAGCGTAATCAGGACAACCGGCACCAGGTGCGGTGGCAGTTGCTGGCGTACCTGTTCCAGTAACACGGCTTCATCTGGCACGCAGCCCTCTTCCGCCACCAGGTACCCCACTAACTGGCGGGCATCGCCCCCCACATCTGCGGCATGGTTGAAAACACAGGCATGGGACACCGCCTGGGCAACACCCGGCAGGCTCTGTAATACCGCGTCTATTTCACCCAGCTCAATACGCTGGCCACGGATTTTCAACTGGAAGTCGCTGCGGCCCAGGTATTCGACAGCACCATTGCTTAGCCAGCGTGCCACATCTCCCGTTCGGTACATCCGTTCACCAGCGACAAACGGGTCGGCAATAAACCGGCTGGCAGTTAAATCAGGTCGATGCATATACCCCTGAGCCAGTTGAACACCTGTAAGGTACAGGTCTCCGGCAACGCCAACGGGCACTGGCTGCATCATGTCATCCAGAACTCGCAACCCGGTATTCCACACAGGGAAACCAATTGGCACACTGGGGGTGGTCACGGCGGCCAGAGTCTCGCCATAAGCCGGGTACCAGGAGACATCCACAGCGGCTTCGGTTGGCCCGTACAGGTTATGGAGCGCCACACCGGTCAGTTGTTCCCACTCACGGCATAACCCCGAGGGAAGGGCCTCTCCACTGCAAAAGACCTGGCGTAATGACTCACAATCCTGGTCACGTTCTTTGGTGGAAAGCATGGCAACAAAAGCCGCCAGCATGGAAGGCACAAAGTGGGTGGTTGTTACCCCATAATGGCGGAAAAACTGCAGCATCATTTCCGGGTCACGGTGAGCATCTGGCTCAGCCATAACCAGTTTTGCCCCGGCGATAAACGGCCAGAAGAACTCCCACACCGAGACATCAAAACTGCAGGGTGTTTTCTGCGCAACAACGTCATTCGCCGTCAGGGCATAATGCTCCTGCATCCACAGCAAGCGGTTAACAATTGCCGACTGCCCCACCATAACGCCTTTCGGCCTGCCGGTAGAGCCAGAGGTAAAAATAATGTACGCCGTATGTTCCGGGCGGGAGAGCGCCAGCGGTGTTGCCCCTTGCGTGGGCAGAAGCCCGTCATAACCAATAAACGCGGGCACACCACTATGCCGGAAACGCTCTTGCTGTTGGGGCGTGGTAATCAGTACCGCGGGGCGGGCATCTTCCAGCATCATATGCAGGCGGTCGTCCGGGTAACCGGTATCCAGAGGGAGCCAGGCGGCTCCTGCTTCCACAATGGCATGCAGCGCCAGTGTCAAAAAGACGGAACGCGGCAAAGCGACAGCAACACAATCTCCGGGGCGGACACCCTGCTGGCGTAACTGATGCGCCAGGGCAACCACCTGTTCACGCATTTCCCGGTAATTCAGGCTGATTTCGGCATCAACCAGTGCTGGCGCATCGGGTGTCTGGTTTGCCTGGCGCGCAAGCAACTCACTTAATGTAGTGCGCGGAAGCGGTGTCTCAGTCTGGTTAATGCGTGCCAGTTGAGCCTGTTCTTCGTCGAGCAGTAACTGACTGTCGCCACAGCGCAAACCCGGGTTTGCAGCAAACTGCCTGAGCAACAATGGCAGGCGTTGCATATGGCGGGAGAGGCTGTCCGCCTGGTAGCGGTGAGCATTAGCCAGTAATTCAATGCCGAACGCACCACCCGCTTCACCCGGTAACAACACCAGTTCCAAATCTTTGACCGGGCCGGTGGCCAGGATATGTGTTTTGCCACGCAGGCCATCCATATCAACCTGGTAATCAAACACTTTTACGTTAAATACCGGGCCATACAGTGGTTCGTGGCTGACTACGCGCCCGGTATCCCGCAGGATCTGTTCGGTGTCGTAGCGCTGGTGGCGGCGCATTTTCTTTAACTTACCCGCCAGTGACTGCGCCAGCTCAGCCAGCGTTTGGTTAGGGTCAATCGTGACAGCCAGTGGCAACACATTCAGCACCGGCCCGGTTGAACTCAATGCGGCCGAGCCCATACGCCGCATAAAAATAAACCCGGTGGTATAATCGCGCCGCCCGGATAACCGCCCCAGCCACAGCGCCACCAGAGCCAGAACGATGTCTTCTCCACGGCACCCAGGTACAGCCTGCATAAGTTGGTTAAATACCTGAGCATCAGCCTGCTGAACCAGTTTTATAATCTCATGGCCAGATGCATTGTCCTGTAATGGCACCTCAGATAGTGAGACCGCAGGCGGTAGCTGTTGTGCTTCCTGCGCCCAAAACGCGCTATCCCGTCGTCGGGCCTCACTGTGCTGGTAATGCTGATACTCTTCCACGACATCGGCAAAGGGTGTGAATGGTGAAGCTGGAAGTGGCATGCCGCGCAACAATGCACGGTAAATGGCAGTAATGTGCTGAGTGATGGCAACAAAACTGAAGCCATCCACCAGCAAGTGGTGATAACGCTGATACCAGTACCAGCGGTTGTCACCCACACGATAGATATGGTGGTAAACCAGCGGATTACCGCTGTCCACCCGCAGATTCTGGTTTAAATCCTGCTGCATTAACGCCATTGCCGCGTTATGAGGCGCGGCTTCATGGCGCAAATCAGTCAGCCCGGGAGCAGGCAAGGCCAGGGACTCATCCACTGATTGCCAGATTTCACCGTCTGTTTCATGAAAACGCAGATGAAGGGTATCTGCCTGTGCCAGGCCGCATTCAATTGCACGGGACAACAATGCAGCATCCAGTTCCCCATCGAGCTCAACATAATGCGCCACACTCCATTCACTTTGCGGTGAAGAAGAGAGCTTTTCCGCCATCCAGATGCCAGGTTGTGCCGCCACTAAAGGTAAATTCATGCACTTTCCCCCTCACAACTCACCTGATGACGGGGATGAAGAGACTGCCACTGAGCATTCAGCCAGGTATTACAATCAGCCTGGGGCTGTGCGTTACAGGCAACCTGCCATCCAATAGGCAGCGCGCACTGCTGCGGCCACAAACAATACTGCTGCTGCGCATTACACAAAATGAAAAACAACCCTTGCGGGTTATCGAAGGGGTTGCTGAACTCCATACCTGGCTCCTCTGTCATGAAAAATACGCTTTACTGGCCCAACAGTGGTGCCCAGAGCGTGGTTAATCCGCTGGTTAACCCACCGCGCCAGCAAAACGCGTCATGTCCGCCGTCAAACTGACGCCACAAAACGTTGTACTGTGCGTGTTGTAGTTGTGTATACATGGCCTGACTGGCCCGAAAGATAAGGGGCTCACGTAAGCCCGCTTCAAGAATGATACGAGGACTGCCCGTCGGGAGCTGGCCACTTTGCACCTGATGGATAAGCTCGCCATCCACGGTTTCCCCCCGGTTGGGCCACCAGTAGGAACCAGACAAGCTGAGCGCACAGCCAAAATGCTCAGGCCAGTGTAATGCGGCATATAACGAGGCCAGGCCACCGAAGCTTTGCCCGGCAACCACGGTATGTTGTGCGTCAGGATTAAAGGGGGCAAGCTGCGCAATACGGGGTAATAAGTCGTTTTTCACCGCCAGCCAAAAATCCGGGTTACAGGGTAATTCCCGGCTGCGATGAGCAGTATCGATAGCATCGACCAGTACATAAACGGCCGCGGGCAATTGCCCGGCCAGAGTCAGTGATTGCAGTACCGGCCAGACTGGCATGCTCTGCGCCCAAAACTCCCCGTCCAGCAGTATTGCCAGTGGCCGTTCGGCAGGATCAAAAACCTCACCAGTGGTGTAAACCCAAACCCGGCGGGTATTGTGCAAATGTTCGCTGTACCAGTTAATACACTGTGGTGCTGTGTAAGCCACTTGCGTGTTCTTCCACCCTGGTTGTTCTGGCGCATCCGGCAGTTCCAGACCTGAAACCGGGTGACCACGCCCCCCTCGCCAGCTTAGCGGGTTTAGTGGGTCAGCAATCGCCTGGGGTAACAACCGGCGCCAGCTTTCTCGCAGCGCCATTTTATCGCTCATGTCGCCCTGCATGACAGCTTCACTGAAGTCGTTTTCAGCGAGCGAGGGAATAAGGCAATAGCTGCCACGCCAGTGCGAACTTAATGAGGTGGTCCATGACCAGGCATCGGTACCCTGAGTACGTTGCAGAGACTGGGGAACCGCTTGCTGATGGTGGTCAGTGACCCCGGTAATATAGAGCCATACCCGGCGAACGGGTGAAGTTGATTCATCTCCGTTCGGGTCACGCCACCAGAACGTTACCCGGCACTTATCTGTGCCTTCAGCCACCCACTCCGGGCTTTGTTTATGTTGCCACCACGCATGGCTCCCAAAAGCCAGTTCCATTGCCCAATAACCTCATCGTTAAAATGGTTTTTAACTGTAACAGGAATTGCGCATTATAGTATTGATAATAATTTTCATTTTCAATGTTATTATAATTCTCATGAATGACTTTGGGATGGCAGAAGAAAAGTAACAAAACCCTGTTTTTAATCAGCGTTACTTCTTCAGGAATATCTGTTCTGGAAGATAATTTTCCCCAAAGGGAGAGAGTACAGGCGATGTTTCGTGGGGAATAACCAGTGGAGTTCAAACCAGAAAAACCTTATATGCGGTTTTTCTGGTTCCACAGCCAGCGCTGCGTGATTATTTGGTCAGCTCTGCAGTCATATGAACTTTGTTGTTCGTATTTGCTTCAGTAATATGGTAGGACGCTCCTTCCTGCTGTGCTTTTGCAGCAATTTTTGCTTCAGCGCTATCCAGCGTATCCGCGGTCACACTGACAGATTGTGCAAAGCTTGCAAATGAAACCAGAGTAAGAGCAGCGACAGCAGCGATGGTTTTAATATTTTTCATAGTCATATTCCTTCATTTATTAATTCGTTAATCAACACAAGTGATTTGGTTGAACGATGCCTTAAGGTCAATGCACATATAGTAACCAATGAAATTATATCTATAATAACTAAAAGTGCGCTTATAATTACAATTCGCACATATTAATAAAAATAATCGGGTCCTGGAAAAAGAGATGATGAAGGAATACGATTTAAAATCAGTGGATTAAATGATGTTAACCAGAATAAAACGGAAGGTGTCACCAGGATTATTACCTGGTGAGCAGGACAAATGCCCTGCTCACTGGTTGATGAAGGTTATTCTTCTTCGCCAAAGAACCAGTATCCCTGGTTTACCAGAGCAGTCAGTTCAGCGACAAACGCCGGGTTATTCAGCCCGTTACCCAGTTCCTGTTCACCAATAGTGGTATAGCGGCACAGCGCATCTGCGGCATTGTCATCGCTGGTGTTCAGCGCTTCACTGTGAACAAAGAAATGTTCACCAATATGCAGAACTCTCAGCCCACTGAGCCGGGTCAGGGCTTCACCTGAACGCAGCGCATTAACCACTTCATCAGCCTGATAAGCGGGTTCTGGCGGCGCAATGTCCAGTTCATGGCGTGGCGTAGTGGCAAAGCGGCCAAACCATTGCACAAAGTCTTCGGGCTGGTTGATCAGATCAAGCATCATATTGCGCACCCGATCCAGTTCATAATTCTCTACCCTCCCAGGGTGTTCGCGGCATGTCAGATCCGGATCACTGTAATGCTCACCACCCAGATCGTTTTCCAGCGCATAATCCGCAAAACTGCTGATCAGATCGCGTCCATTAGGCCCACGAAAACCAACAGAGTAATTTAATGCTGTTTCGTGGGTAAAGCCGTCATGGGGGAATCCGGGCGGGATATAAAGAATATCGCCAGGCGCCAGATCTTCATCAATGATTGGTTCAAACGGATCAACATGCAGTAACGCCGGATGTGGGCAGAACTGCTTCATTGGTAGTTTATCTCCTACCCGCCAGCGGCGGCTGCCCATGCCCTGAATGATAAATACATCATACTGATCGATATGCGGGCCAACACCACCACCCGGTACCGAGAACGAGATCATCAAATCATCAAGCCGCCAGTCTGGTAATACCCGAAAAGGGCGAACCAGTTCAGCCGAAGGCGCATGCCAGTGGTTTACCGCCTGTGCCAGTAAAGACCAGCCCGTTTCGCCCAGATGGTCAAATTGTTCAAACGGCCCGTTCCAGGCCTGCCATTCCCCATTCTGCTGGCTCACAATACGGCTGTCGACTTCAGCTTCCATTGCAAGGCCAGCCAGCTCATCTGGCGTAATAGGATCGATAAAATCTGGCAAAGCATTTTTTAAGATAACCGGTTTTTTCTGCCAGTAAGTTTCCAGAAACTCCGGCCAGTTGATATTGAGTTGGTAAGCCATTTATGTGTACCGCGCAAGGGAAATGGGGGCTGATTATAAAGAGGTGGGGTTGCGGAGCTCTTTGTTGTGGGTCAAACCTGCGAGCGAAAGGATGGGAATGACAGGAAGCCCGAACTTAAAGGCTTCCTGTCGCTGGTTTAGAATTCTGCGTCAATATCTACAACAGAAATCAGTTTGTGGTTAACAAACTCTTTAATACCCAGCCCGGTTAATTCACGACCATAGCCGGAGCGGCGTACACCACCAAATGGCAGGTCTGCTTTCACGCGTGTTGGGTGGTTAATGTAAACCATCCCGGTAGAGACTTTGGTTGCCAGTTCCGCACCACGAGCCGTATCACGAGTGAAAATAGAGCCCCCCAGGCCAAACGGGGAATCATTGGCTATACGTACAGCATCTTCATCATCTTTGGCACGCAGGATCATTGATACCGGGCCAAAGAATTCCATGTAATAAGCCGGGTTATCGGGTGCCACATCAGTGAGAATCGTGGGCTGAACAAACGCGCCCTGGGTGGGTACTTTCGGCCCAACTTCCAGTGCCTGCGCACCGTGGGAAACCGCTAACTGGATTTTCTCTTTGACTTCGTCTGCCGCCTGTTGCGAGGATAGCGGTGCCAGTGTGGTTGCCGGGTCGAGAGGATCGCCTGCTTTCAGCGCCGCCACACCTGCAGTATAGCGTTCAAGGAACGCATCATAGACGTCATCAACAATAATCATCCGTTTGGAAGAAACACAAACCTGCCCGCCATTCCAGTGGCGGCCAAATACGGCCCATTTTACTGTTTTGTCCAGGTCGGCATCCGCCAGCACAATAAAGGCATCAGCCCCACCTAATTCAAGGGTGGATTTTTTCAGCGCTTTCGCGGCTTGTGCAGCGACTATTGCCCCGGCGCCTTCTGAACCGGTGAGCGCCACGCCCTGCACTCGCGGGTCATTCAGGATTTGTTCAATATGGTGACGCGCGGCATACAGGTTGATAAACCCACCATCCGGCAGACCAGCATCATGCATGAGTTTTTCAAAACGAGCCGCACTTTGCGGCACATTGGAGGCATGTTTCAGAAGGATGGTATTCCCGGCAGAAAGCTGCGGTGCAATGATACGGGCAATCTGATAGTACGGGAAATTCCACGGTTCAATCGCCAGCAAAACACCTAACGGTTCATGAACAATTTTAGCGGTGGCTTCCTGGGGATTAGCTACTGGTAGGTTTTCCGGCGCTAATAGTTTTTCCGCATTTTTAACATAATATTCAAAAATCTGAGCTGACAGTTCTACTTCAGCCAGCGCTTCACTATATAACTTGCCCATTTCAAGCGTCAGTAAACGAGCAAATTCGTCTTTCTGTTTACGCAGCAAGTTAGCTGCGTTTTGTAAGATTTCACCACGTTGTGCAAATGAAACATTACGCCATGCAGTGAAAGTATTATGTGCCCTGGCAATAGCGTCTGCGACTTCTGCGTCTGTTGCATCAGGAAATGTCTTAATAACTTCCCCAGTGTAGGGGTTCGTTGTTGCGTATGCCATGGAAATTCTCCTTAACAATAATCAGCCACATAACGTGGCACCCTTTTTTATCTCATTAAGTGTTTCCGACCCTGGCATGCCTGACAGGGCTAAAAAGTTAAATTATCCTGCATCAGTCTGGCACAGATAACGTCACGTTACCGGGGGTACCACACATAATGAAAAAATAGTATCCAGCGAACATAACAAGAGAAAGACAGTTGTTTTGTTGGTATTAATCAGAATTATTGAACATTCAACAAATTCGTTTACTTTGCTTATTATTTCCCTTATTTACTATTTATTTTTATTTTAACCACAGCCAGCAATTTTCCTGAAAAAGCACGATGTTATCTAACAAACCTTCACGATAAAAACAGTAATATATTGTTTTATATGGATAAAAAATAAGTTCACATATTACAAAAAAAGATATAAAACAACATTAATATAATAAAATATTTGTAATACAAATGACATTCACACCTTGAACACGAAACCAAAAAGGGTTGATAATAATCTCAAGTTGATAACATTTTATTTACTTTGTGTTATTACCATTCTCTTTTTAGGGAGTTTTGTATGTCGAAAAGTATTGCAAATTTCATTACTGAAACGCTTGATAAAGCGGGTGTTAAACGTATTTGGGGTGTTACTGGCGATTCATTAAATGGCATCAGCGACAGCCTGAGAAAATTAGGTACAATCGAGTGGTTGGGTACCCGTCATGAAGAAACAGCAGCATTTGCCGCAGGTGCTGAAGCTCATGTTACTGGCAAATTATCGGTATGTGCGGGGTCCTGTGGGCCGGGTAACTTGCATTTAATCAACGGATTATTTGATTGCCACCGTAACCGTGTTCCGGTTCTGGCCATTGCCGCACATATTCCTTCCGCAGAAATTGGCACCAATTATTTCCAGGAAACTCATCCGCAAGAACTCTTTAAAGAATGCAGTGTTTATTGCGAATTAGTTTCCAACCCGGAACAAATGCCTTATTTGCTGGAAACAGCCATGCGCCAGGCCATACTTCACCGTGATGTCAGCGTATTAGTATTGCCGGGCGATATTGCATTACAGGCTGTTCCTGAAGGAATTGAGCCGAAATGGAATGTACCTAAACCCGCTTATTACCAGCCTCAGCAGGCAGATCTCGCTGAACTGGCCGAAAAACTCAATAACAGCGCAAAAATCACCTTAATGTGTGGCGCGGGTTGTGCTGAATCCCATAAGGAAGTTCTCGCACTGGCCGAAAAATTACAGGCTCCGATTGTTCATGCCATGCGTGGTAAAGAATATATCGAATATGACAACCCTTATGATGTGGGTATGACGGGTTTAATCGGGTTTTCATCGGGCTACCACGCCATGCGCCAGGCCGATACAGTTTTACTGCTTGGCACCAGTTTCCCATACCGCGCGTTCTACCCGGAAAATGCCAGTATACTGCAAATCGATAATAACCCGGCGTCTTTGGGCCGCCATACCCAAATCGACCTCGGTGTATTAGGGGATATTAAGTCCACATTGCAGTCTCTTCTGCCAATGATTAACAGTAATCACAGCTCTGCGCATCTGGAGCAGTGTGTGGCAAATTACACTGAAGCACGTAAAGGTCTGGATGAACTGGCTAACGGAAAAACAGCCTATGGCCTGATTCACCCACAGTACCTGGCACGCCTGGTGAGCGAAGCCGCAGCCGACGATGCGGTATTTACTTGTGATGTGGGCACTCCAACATTATGGGCTGCGCGTTATCTGAAAATGAATGGGAAACGCCGTTTAATTGGTTCGTTTAACCACGGCTCCATGGCCAACGCATTGTCACAGGCCATGGGGGCACAATCCATCGACAGAAAACGCCAGGTTGTCGCACTGTGTGGTGACGGGGGCTTCTCCATGTTAATGGGGGATCTGTTGTCCCTTAATCAATTGAAACTCCCTGTAAAAATTGTGGTGTTCAATAACCGTTCTTTAGGCTTTGTCGCCATGGAAATGAAAGCTGGTGGTTATCTTTCTGATGACACGAACTTAGAAAACCCGAGCTTTGCCGCCATTGCCGAAGCCTGCGGTGTAAAAGGTATTCATGTTGGTAAACCGGAGGACCTGCCTGGCGCGCTGAAAGAAACCCTGGCACATGAAGGCCCGGTGGTTCTGGAAGTGGATACAGCCAAACAGGAACTTGCGATGCCACCACAAATTAAAATGGAACAGGCGAAAGGCTTCAGCCTGTATATGATGAAAGCGCTGCTCAATGGCCGTGGTGATGAAATTATTGAGCTGAGCAAAACTAACTGGCGGCGATAAAGCCAGATGCGGAAAGCTGTGTCTGACACGGCTTTCCGTTCCCCCCTGCAAACGAAAACTCGGGTTCAATTTCCCGTCGATGCTTTTTACCCTCTTCGGAGTAACATGATGGTTACATGGCCTTCTGCTGCGTCTCTTCATGCGCAGCAAAACAGTGACAGCTTAATTTCTCAATTAAACCAAATAGTTGGTAACAAATATGTGTTAACGGATGAAGAACACACAAAACAATACCGTACAGGTATTCGTTTTGGCTGTGGGAAAGCCCTCGCGGTAGTTCGTCCGGGTTCACTCGTTGAGCAATGGCAAGTTTTGAAAGCCTGCATTAATGCGGGTGTGATTGTTCTGTCGCAGGCGTCTAATACCGGATTAACCGGTGGTTCAACGCCGGATGGCGATGATTATGACAGGGATATAGTCATTGTCAGTATGACCCGGATGAAAACCATTCATGTTATTCAGCAAGGGAAACAAGTTATCTGTTTACCTGGATCAACTCTTGATCAATTAGAAACAATACTACGTCCACTGGGACGGGAACCCCATTCAGTGATTGGTTCAAGCTGTATTGGTGCCTCGGTGTTTGGTGGTATTTGTAATAACTCTGGTGGCGCACTGGTTCGCCGTGGTCCGGCATATACCCAGATGTCACTGTTTGCACAAGTCGATAGTCAGGGTGAACTACATTTAGTCAACCACCTGGGTATTTCGTTAACAGGTTTAGAAGAAGATGTCCTCCAGCGTATTGAACAGGGGGATTTCAGTGATGCAGATATTGAAAATAACCAGGGGAATTGTTCCGATCACGATTACGAAAGCTACGTGCGCCAAATTGATGAAAATACGCCAGCCCGATTTAATGCCGATCCGCATCGTTTGTATGAATCCTCCGGATCGGCCGGAAAAGTTATGGTGTTTGCTGTACGCCTTGACACCTTTCCAATAGAGAAAGATCCGCAGGTTTTCTATATTGGCACCAATGACCCACAGGAATTAACGGATATACGTCGTTATATTCTGTCGACGTTTGAGCAGTTACCTATTTCTGGGGAATATCTACACAGAGTAGCTTTTAATGTCGCTGAAAAATATGGCAAAGACACCTTTCTGATGATTCATTACTTGGGGACATCACGCCTACCCAGGCTTTTCGCCCTCAAAGCCAAAATGGATAATATTTTTACCAAACTGAGAATATTCCCTTCTAATTTCACGGACAGAATCATGCAGTTCGCCAGCACTCTGTTCCCCAACCATTTGCCCCCAAGAATGCGTGAATATCGGGACAAATTTGAGCACCACTTGCTACTTAAAGTGTCGGCTGAAGGAAAGGAAGAAGCCAGGAACTTTTTATCAAGCTATTTTAGCCATAAAAGTGGTGATTTTTTTGAATGCACAAAAGAAGAAGGCACCAAAGCTTTTTTGCATCGGTTTGCTGCTGCCGGTGCGGCAAATCGATACCGGGCAGTGCACACCCGGACAGTCGAAAACATTCTTGCGCTGGACATCGCACTACCAAGAAATACTCAGCAATGGTGTGAAACCTTGCCCAGGGAGATTGAAAAGCCGATTTTGCTGAAACTCTACTACGGCCACTTTTTGTGCCATGTATTCCATCAGGATTATATTGTGAGTAAAGGCCATGATTGCCTCGAACTTGAACACAAAATGTGGAAGCTGCTGGATAACAGAGGAGCGGAATACCCTGCAGAGCATAATGTCGGGCACTTATACTTTGCAAAAGCAGCCTTGAAAAACCATTACCAAACACTGGATCCTTGCAACTGTTTTAATCCAGGGATTGGGCATACCTCAAAATACCGCCACTACCACGAACATGCAGAGGAATAGCTCTGTCAGGCGCACGAGGAATTTATGTATCGGCCGATGTGCGCCCATTTTACTGTTAATTGTTACCAGACATGTTTTAAACGTGTTTGCAGTTTTTTTCCGTCGCTCAGGTTCAACACATACCCACTAATGCGACAAAACGCCTCTGTCTGACAACATATTTTTATATGGCCAAAAGAAAGGCACCGAAGTGCCTTTCTGGCATAACTTTACTAACCTGTTAATTCATAACCAGATATCAGGCAACTTCATTAACCATGTTAGTGCCCTGATTCGCCGACAATGTGGACGCAAAATTCTGCAAAACAGAACTGAGTGTGACATTGCTGCTACTTTGTCCCAGACTGGAAAGCATAGAGCTGAAAGCACTTTGCAGATCACTGATTTCCGAACCTGATGATGAACTGGTTGCTGAACTGGAAGAAGAAGCCAGCTCGCTAATCAGCGCATTCAGGTCGGTCTGCATCGGGTTTTCTGATGACGAATCTGCCACCACAGTCTGCGGCGGTGGTGGTGCATCGGTATCTGTCGCTGGTGCTGCTGGTGCGGACATACTGTGCATGGCAGCCATCAAAACCTGGATAAACTGCCCGACAGACTGCTCAGTATCTGCTGTTGATGAGGTACTGGACGTATCCGTATTATCCGTATCTGTAGCAGTGGTGTCTGCACTACTGAGTGTAATGCCCGACTCTGAAAGCGCATTAGTCAGCGCACTGTAAATACCACCTCTCCCGGAATGGTGTGAGGTGGCCTTTTGCACTTCAGACAGATCTGTTGTTGCCGGGGCACTACTGGTACTACTGACTGAAGGGATATACGACAAAGGATAATTCGCATATCCCGATAGTGATGAGACCATTGTCAAATCTCCACATATGTTCATGAACGAACGGAGGAGTGCCAGAAGCAAGTCTTTTCAGGCATGTATATTGCGCCTGCCAATGCAGGCAACCAACACGAACCAGGGTACGGGAAGATTGTTTGCATTCAGCCGGGCACAAAACCGCAAGTGAAACAGCCTGAAAGACTGGATTAGCACATGTGCGTTGCAGTTATGCATTGCACAGCCTTAAGGCGAATCACCCCAAGGTGAAACCGCCAGTTACTGCTTCTGTTTCATTGAACAAAGGACAACAAACCCAATAAAAATAACCCAATATGAACGAATACCTTACGACCGTATTTATAACCTGACAGCGATAACCGATTCCTTCCCACTCACAGGTACTTTTTATGGTTTCCTTCGACCCAGGCTGAAAAACAGTCTGGCTGTATGATTTAACCAAAATTAATCACCAGCTAATCGCAGGAATAACGATAAAGAAAGATACTGATTTACGGTTTTACCTGAACTTAAACAGTATTTAACGCCAGAAAAACACAAACCAGGCATGATTTGTGTGCAACTAAAGGAAAGGTATAAAGTAAAAAGCCGGCAGGAGAGTGTATTTGCCCCACAGGTAATACAGCAACAAAGCTGGGTCTGAGATCAACGTAATACCCGCACCACGTCTTGTTCTGGAAAATGGCCCGGATATTAACGAATACGGCTGTCAGTCGTGGATTTTCAAACCAAGGCAGCCACGAACAAATTCAGGATTAAAGTGTTTTACCGCTTCACCAACGTAGCCTTCATCCAGTGAACTGATTTGGGCCATTTCGCCATCCGTCAGTAAGAAATCCCAGACAGCAAAGTTCTCTTCAATACGTTCCAGGCGTGTGGATTTAGGGATAACCGTCACACCACGTTGCAAATTCCAGCGCAGAATAATCTGAGCAACGGTTTTGTTATGGGCTCTGGCAATGCTTTGCAGCATTTCATTTTCATAAGGATTATGCCGCCCACCCGCTAATGGAGCCCAGGCCTCAGGTTGAACGTTGTAATACTTCATGGTTTCAAGTGCATCCGGTTGTGCAAAGTAAGGATGCAATTCAACCTGATTCACCATGGGTTTGATTCTGACTGTTTCGCAGAAGTTGGCTAATACATGGGCATAGAAATTGGACACGCCAATCGCTTTCAGTTTTCCTGCTTCATATGCCTCTTCCAGTGCGCGCCACGCGCTGAAATAATCCCCCATGGCCTGATGCAATAAGTAAAGATCGAAATATTCCAGACCCGATTTTTTTAACGACGCCCCGATACCGGCTTTCGCCATATCGTAGTTGGCCATATCCTGTACCCACAGTTTAGAAGTAATGAATAACTCCTCACGGGTACACAGACCTTCTGCGATAGCTTCACGAACAGCATCACCAACAGCATCTTCATTGCCGTAAACGGCTGCGGTATCAATAAGACGATAACCTGCCCGAACAGCACTCAACACGGACTGTTTACATTCTTCTTTATCGGTTACCTTAAACACACCAAAACCTGCCATCGGCATTTTAAGGTTGTTGCTTAATACTGAGTATTCCACGGTTGAGCTCCTCTGCCATCTCAAAGCATTATTCTAGAATAAAAGTATCCATGTAATTAATATGCAAAATAAGATATGACTTGTGAGCAGAACTCATTAATCAGACACTCGCTGTTTGTGGAGGAAGAGAAAAACTTGCCGATTGTCTCCCGAACTACTGGTAGAAAGTGAGCGCTATTGAGTGTGATTACGAGCTATTTGTCGCACATCTGTCACTGCCCAGTCTTTCTGTTGACAAAAAACGCGCCAGGTGGCCCCCCGGCGCGTTCCGCACTGGAGTGCGGCGACGACGAAATTGCCATGAAGCAGTTCATTTCAATGGCAAATAGATATCCGTGAGTAATTCATGTTCCGCTACCTCATGCACAAAGTTGTGGTAATGAAAGAAAAGCGGGAAATCACGCAGTTCCTCTCCACTCTCAGGCAACCAGTCACGGTACAGACTCTTTGCCAACCCGGTTAATGCATCATGCGATCCCTGATGACGCAATACCGCACATCGACCAGCCGGAATGCCACTATTTATGACCCCGAAGCGATTATCTTCCACTATCGGTGACGTGACTGTTCCGCAAATATGGAACTCAAATTTGTCCGGCGCTGTTAAGGTTGGGTCATGAGGTGCAATACCGTATGTCTGGCTGATGGCAACAGGCGAATACCCGCTGCTTTTTCGCCATTCAATAAAACGAGCTGCAGTTTCATTTATTAGCTCCGGTCGTCCATAATGAGTCAGCATTGCGACTGCTGTCGCAGGGAAATTGATGATCCTGACCTGGCCTTGCATTGTTTGTCTCCTGGCTTTGTAAGGTTCGGATATGCGCTTGTGCCAATCTACCCAAGGAGGCTGTTGACGGAATTGCGTCGGTGACAAACCAAACATTTGTCTGAAAGCACGGCTAAATGATTCAGAATGCTGGAAACCGGCATCGAACGCGATATCAGTAATTTTCTCTAACGGATTAAAAGCCAGCCGATAAGAAGCACGCTTTAAACGCATCATCTGGATGTAACGACCAGGTGGCATCCCACAATAACTACAAAATTGACGATGGAAGTGAAATGGCGAGAAGTGAGCCACTTCACTAAGTTTTTCCAGTAATAATGTGTCATCAAGATGACAGTCAATATAATCAAAGACCTGTTTAAATCGTCTGGCGTAACTATCAGTTTTATTATCACACATGACTTCCTCCGTGCTGCTTAATATGCTCGAAGGCGGTTCAGTTTGCCTGACCGATCTTGCCCAAGTAACGTTCAAAAGAAACATTGAGGAATAATAAACACACCAGAGCGCTGAAATACCTCAACATTGGTAATTGATAACGGAAATTTTAAAGTAACTTTCAAGACTAAAGCCGGAATGTGGAATTGGTGGATTATCCTGAAATCGTTTTCCCATAAACGAGAAAAGGGGCGCAATGCTCTGCCTTCTCTATGCTATCAGACTTGCTTCTTCTCGTTCCACGCATCAGAGTTAAGAATGTGCCCATCTTTATAAAGATGGATGATTTTCTCATAACTCAAGGAAACATCTTCCATGTGCCCTGTACCTGTTACGTTGCGGGTATCGTGCATAACAGGGTTATGGCTAACCACTTTCACATTTTCTAACGTGATGGTGTAGTAGATTTCTTCTTGTCCACTGTAGTTTATTCTGTAGAACTGAAATTCAGCACTTTTAAGTGCCTGGACTGTTGCAACGGCTTTGAACAAATACGGCGATGAACTGTCAATTTCTTTGGTGAAGTTAAAAGAGCAGTCCTGACGGGAACCAGTAACTTTACCCGTGAGGGGATCGGCAGGGATAACTACGCCATGCTGCAAACTGCGTAGTTCTATGCTTCCATCACGTCCGTGAACATATTACCGTAAAATGACCAGACACATTTGGGGAAGGAGTCTTTATAGATATCGCGCTGCTCAACAGGGGCTGGAACAGAACATGGTCAGATACAATGGTGAATCTGGAAGCCAGAAAACTCGTCGAAACAGCAAACCGGCTGTCAGCATTCTATTTGCAAGATGTTCTTACACGTATCAAGTTTGTCGAAGAGATAAAACAGGTTGTAGAAAAAGAATTTGAAACAGCACGACGAGCTAAAACCGATGAAGAATGCATTGTATGTATCAAAAATTTGCGTGCTGAAACAGACAGCCTGCTTGAACAAGAGCGCCTGTTAAGAACAAAGTCCGCACAGCTTTACGCGAAGGTCGAGTTTGTTAAGGAAAATAATAAAATCGTCGGGTACATGATTTCAGCTATTCACATTGTGGTCTCTGGAATAGCAATTGCTGGCGGTGCGTTAATGGTCTCTACGATGACACCTTTAGGTATGCTGGCAGGGGCTATCCTTGTAACAGATGGCATTAACGGTCTGTCAAAAGAAATCATTCCAGGTATATATGGAAAACAATATAAAACAGAGGGATTTGTGGCTGATGGCACTATGGAAGCAGCCCAATTTATGGGTTTCAAGCCTGAAACAGGACTTGCGATTTATAACGCCATTACGTTGACTGCAAGTGTATATAGCATCTTTGGATTAGCCAGAAGACCCGAAGCATGGAGGCTATTTAAATGGATGCCCCGTGATTTCTATCGCAAGGTCGATACGATGAGCCGCCCGAAATTAACGATGAAAATAGTAGGTTATGGACTTAAGGCCAAAGTAATATTTGACCTGCTTTCTTCTGACACATCGAACCATTAGTCTCTGAATTTTCTCCAGAACCGCCAGGACTTGTAAGAAAGCACTGGCGGCTGGATAAATGCAACAATGAGTATTGCGATCAGAATTGATATGCCACCACCCACGACGGTTTCTTTCGCAGAAAACAACACTAAAATGATAAAAACCATCAGACATACTGATGTTATCCATAAAACAATCCTGAATCGATTAGCCAGATCCTGAATCGCTTCCCCCAAGGTTCCACCGTAACTTTCAACGTTGTTTTTTATCTTCTGTAAATCCGACGATGTAAAGCCAGAACGTAACAAAGCTTCATCAGTAACTTTCATATTGTATCGTCCTTTATCTCTCAAAAGATGTTCCCCAATCACTGATTGTGCAAGCAATCATACGGATGAACTTTATAGCAATCCAGCCGAAACTTTTCGGCAGACTCTATCTCCCCTTTCTTATCATCTGGGTGGTGCCAAGGCGTTGCGACCATTAAGGTTAACGTTCACATGATGATCAGATTTCAGGCAATAGCAACCAATAAGCCCATTGATGGTAAGATAACGCGCGGAGTCGTTAGGCGACTTAATCAAGGTTATGTCAATTAGTGAGGCTTATCAGGATGACCATGTGCCCGAAGGAGTGAGGCCGAACCGCTGGCAGAACCTGCATTTTGTGTGCAGGTACTAATTCACCATACACTTTTTTTCCCTGCAACATTAACTCAATGTGTGGCATAAGGGAGCATCAGGCAAAATGCACCATGCTATGACCAGTAGGACCACCAGCACTTTGCTAAACTCCCTGTTCACCGTTCAACAAATTGCAGCAACTTTTAGGGTAAATAGCAGTACTTTACTCACATCACTTTAAAGTTAACTAGTTGAGTTAAAAAGATTTAAAGGCTTTGAAAAGGATGGAGCGGGTGAAGGGAATCGAACCCTCGTATAGAGCTTGGGAAGCTCTCGTTCTACCATTGAACTACACCCGCATCGGAAGTGCGTAACGCATTATAGACATTTGGAATTGATTAACAAGAGCCGCACCAACTGAGTGCTGTCATTTTAAGCAACCGCCCTGCTTAGCAGGACGGTGATTTCCCCTGAGCCGGTAAATAACGCAGTGGGTCCAGTGCTGTTGCTTTGTAGCGAATCTGGAAATGCAGTTTGACTGTGTTGGTACCTGTGCTGCCCATGGTGGCTATTTTCTGCCCGGCCTTCACTTGCTGCCCATTGGTAACCAGCATGCTCTGATTATGACCATAAGCAGTAATGTAGTTTTCATCATGCTTAATTAAAATCAGGTTGCCATAACCACGCAACTGGTCGCCAGCATAAACCACACGCCCGGCGGCGGCGGCATACACGGGCTGCCCGCGCGTACCGGCGATATCAATGCCTTTATTGCCGCCATCTTTACTGGACCAGCCATCAATCACTTTTCCTTGTGTCGGCCAGCGCCAGCATTTACTGCCGGGAGCAGGCCAGCTGGCAGGAGCCAGTTTTTCAGGCTGCGACATGCTGCTGTTACGTGCAGTTGTTGTAGCGCTGGTTGATGCCTTCGGCGTAACTGTTTTACTGGTCGAAGAACCGTTCAACCGCAAACGTTGCCCAACCTGAATGGTATAAGGCGGTGAAATGCCATTAAGACGTGCCAGCGTGCCCACTGAGCTACCAGAACGCAATGCGATACGATACAGCGTATCACCACGCTGAACTGTGTAAGTTGAACCAGAAATTGGCGTATTGTTGCGGGACGCACTCCCGGAACAGGCAGCCAGAGACAGGGCTAAAAACAGACAGATAATTGGTCTGAGCCAGTGTGAAAAAGTGATTCCCGAACTCACGCACTCTCCTCTGGATCTATTCAGATAGCTTCCGGTGTTAATAGCAAGACGGTAGCCAGACCGAACGATAGCGAGAAAACGCTCCCCCAATGGGGAGCGTTAGCGGATTATTTCACCGGGCGCATAGCCGGGAACAGGATAACATCACGAATGGTATGGCTGTTGGTGAACAGCATAACCATACGGTCAATCCCAATACCCAGGCCTGCAGTTGGTGGCAGACCATGTTCCAGTGCAGTGACATAGTCTTCATCGTAGAACATGGCTTCGTCATCACCGGCGTCTTTTGCGGCAACCTGCTGGGCAAAACGATCAGCCTGATCTTCAGCGTCATTCAACTCGGAGAAGCCATTACCAATTTCACGGCCACCGATAAAGAATTCAAAACGGTCGGTAATTTCCGGGTTTTGATCGTTACGACGCGCCAGTGGAGACACTTCTGCCGGGTATTCGGTAATAAATGTCGGCTGGATCAAATGGCTTTCCGCCACTTCTTCGAAGATCTCGGTAACAACACGGCCCAGGCCCCAGCTTTTCTCAACTTTAACACCAACAGACTCAGCGATTGCCACGGCTTTCGCCATGTCGTCCAGATCTGCCATATCCGTTTCCGGGCGATATTTTTTGATAGCTTCACGCATGGTGAGTTTTTCAAAAGGTTTGCCGAAGTCAAAGGTCTCATCACCATAAGGCACCTGAGTCTGGCCCAGAACTTCCTGCGCCATTGTCCGGAACAGGGATTCGGTCAGTTCAATCAGGTCGTTATAGTCCGCATACGCCATATAGAGTTCCATCATGGTGAACTCAGGGTTATGGCGCACAGAAATACCTTCGTTACGGAAGTTACGGTTGATTTCGAACACCCGCTCAAAACCGCCCACCACCAAACGTTTCAGGTACAGCTCAGGCGCAATACGCAGATACATATCGATATCCAGCGCATTGTGGTGTGTCACGAACGGGCGCGCAGAAGCTCCACCCGGAATCACCTGCATCATCGGCGTTTCCACTTCCATAAACCCACGGCCTACCATGAATTTACGGATACCCGCCAGAATACGAGAACGCACCTGGAAAGTATGGCGGGACTCTTCGTTGGCGATCAGGTCCAGATAACGCTGGCGATAACGCATTTCCTGGTCAGAAAGGCCGTGGAATTTGTCTGGCAACGGACGCAGTGCCTTGGTCAGCAGGCGCATCTCGGTGCAATGAATGGTCAGCTCACCGGTTTTGGTTTTGAACAGTTTACCGCGAGCGCCGAGGATATCGCCCAGGTCCCATTTCTTAAACTGTTCGTTATAGATACCTTCCGGTAAATCATCACGGGAAACATACAGCTGAATACGACCGCCCATATCCTGCAACGTAACGAAAGAGGCTTTCCCCATGATACGGCGAGTCATCATGCGCCCTGCTACGCTAACTTCAATACCCAGCGCTTCCAGTTCTTCATTTTCTTTGCTATCAAATTCAGCGTGCAGTTTGTCAGCAGTGTTATCACGTCGGAAGTCGTTCGGGAAAGCCACGCCCTGCTTACGCAGTGCAGACAGCTTTTCACGGCGGTTTTTCATTTCATTATTAAGATCGACTTCAGTGCCCTGTGATTGTTGTTCAGACATGTTGGTTCCTCATAACCCTGCTTTCAAACTTGCTTCGATGAATTTATCCAGACTGCCGTCCAGTACCGCTTGCGTGTTACGTGTTTCCACACCTGTGCGCAAATCTTTGATACGGGAATCATCCAGTACATAAGAACGAATCTGGCTGCCCCAACCAATATCAGACTTGGTTTCTTCCACTGCCTGTTTCTCAGCATTTTTCTTCTGCATTTCCAGCTCGTACAGCTTCGCTTTCAACTGCTTCATTGCCTGATCTTTGTTCTTATGCTGAGAACGGTCATTCTGGCACTGAGTAACCAGCCCGGTTGGAACGTGCGTAATACGAACCGCAGATTCTGTTCGGTTTACGTGCTGGCCACCTGCTCCGGATGCACGATATACGTCAATACGTAAATCAGCCGGGTTAATTTCAATATCAATGTCGTCATCGACTTCCGGGTACACAAACGCGGAGCTGAATGACGTATGGCGACGGCCACCTGAGTCGAACGGGCTCTTACGCACCAGGCGGTGAACGCCGGTTTCAGTGCGCAACCAGCCATAGGCATAATCCCCCATCACTTTCACTGTGGCAGATTTCAGGCCAGCGACTTCACCTTCAGACTCTTCAATAATTTCAGTTTTGAAACCTTTGTCTTCCGCCCAACGCAGATACATACGCAGCAGCATACTTGCCCAGTCCTGCGCTTCAGTGCCACCAGAACCGGCCTGAATATCGATATAGCAATCTGCGCTGTCGTATTCACCAGAGAACATACGACGGAACTCAAGCTGACCCAGTTTCGCGTCCAGTTGATCCAGCTCGACGATCGTTTCATTAAACGTTTCTTCGTCGTCAGCTTCCACCGCCAGCTCTAACAGGCCATTGACATCATCCAGGCCTTGCTGCATTTGGTCCAGCGTGCCAACGATGGCTTCCAGTGAAGAACGTTCTTTCCCCAGCGCCTGCGCGCGTTCAGGTTCGTTCCACACATCGGGCTGTTCCAGCTCGGCGTTTACTTCTTCAAGACGCTCTTTCTTCGCATCATAGTCAAAGATACCCCCTAAGAACGTCAGTGCGTTCGGTGAGATCCTGGATGCGGTTTTTTACCGGGTTAATTTCAAACATGGTTGCGAATCTTACGTTGAATTAAGAGAAGACATATGCGGTTACAGACCGGGAAGTCTACCGGATTTACTGAACATTTTATACCTTAAAAATTTACGCCCCAGGCGGTTATTTCACCTGGGGCGTTCTGGCGGATAACTGGCAGGGATATTTTGGGTAATTACACCGGCCAGAGGTTTTCGATAATTAACTGCAAGTTGCGGTTACCGCGAAATTCATTGATATCCAGCCGGTAAGCCAGTTCGACTTCTTTTACGCCCATATCGGGCCAGCATTGTGTGTCCACATTAAAAGCAATGCCATCCAGTAACGGGCCGCCGCCAACAGGCTCCAGCATCACTTTCAAATGGCGTTCTCCCACCAGCCGTTGCTGCAGCAAGCGAAAACGCCCGTCAAACTGTGGTTCCGGGAACATCTGCCCCCAGGGGCCAGCATCACGCAGCATTTCAGCGACGTTCAGCGTCATTTCCTGGGGTTCAAGCAGGCCATCCGACCAAATTTCACCTTGCAGCATGGCAGGGTCCAGCCATTCATCCACCAGCGCGGCAAAACGTTCGCGGAATGTTTCAAACTGCGATTCTTCTAAAGACAGCCCGGCAGCCATGGCATGCCCGCCAAACTTCAGCATCAGCCCGGGGAAACGCGTATCAAGGCGCTCCAGCGCATCACGCATATGAAAGCCCTGAACAGAGCGCCCTGAACCTTTCAGGCTGCCGTCGCCAGCAGGCGCGAAAGCGATTACCGGGCGATGAAAACGCTCTTTCATGCGCGAGGCCAGTATACCCACCACCCCCTGATGCCACTCCGGGTGGTACATTGCCAGCCCGGCAGGCAACGTTTCACTGCTGCGCTCCAGTTTGTCGCACAATACCAGTGCTTCCTGCTGCATGCCCTGCTCTATCTCTTTTCGGGTCTGGTTCAGTGCATCCAGCTCACTGGCTAACATACGTGCTTCGCCGGGGTTATCGCACATCAGCAACGCCACGCCGACAGACATATCATCCAGCCGCCCGGCGGCATTCAGCCGCGGGCCAATGGCAAACCCCAAATCAGTTGCCACCAGGCGTGACGCATCGCGGTTAGCCACTTCGAGCAGTGCGCGAATTCCAGGCCGGCAACGCCCGGCGCGAATACGGCTTAACCCCTGCCAGACCAGTATCCGGTTATTGGTATCCAGCGCCACCACATCAGCCACTGTGCCCAATGCGACCAAATCCAGAAACTCCGCAAGGTTAGGTTCTGCTCTGCCCGTTTCAGTGAACCAGCCTGCAGCGCGCAAATGGCTACGAAGCCCCATCATTAAATAGAACGCAACCCCTACACCTGCCAGTGATTTGGAGGGAAAATCGCAGCCGTGTAAGTTGGGATTGACCATGGCATCTGCGGCGGGCAATGTCTCGCCTGGCAGATGGTGATCGGTAACCAGCACCGGGATCCCAAGCTCATGAGCCTTGTCCACACCGGCATGTGACGATACACCGTTATCAACAGTCATGATAACCTGAGCACCGCGCTGGTGTGCCTGAACCACGACTTCCGGGCTCAGCCCATAGCCATCCTCAAAACGGTTGGGAACCAGGTAATCCACATTGGCACCAAACTGCTTCAGTGCCAGCACACTCAATGCGGTGCTGGTTGCGCCATCGGCATCAAAGTCTCCGACAACCACAATACGCTGCTGGTTAACCAAAGCCTGGTGTAAAAAAGCCACCGCGCCTTCCATACCGCTCAGTTGCTGCCAGGGAAGCAACCCTTTGACACTGCGCGCTAAATCCTCTTCACTACGTACCCCACGGCTGGCATAAATGCGCCGCAATAACGGCGGGAGAGACTCTGGCAGCGCCGCCTGATCATCAACGATGCGGCGGCGGAGTTGTAACTGTTTTTTCACCCGAAACTGACCACGCTTTGCTGAACTTTAACTGTCATGTTGATCCAGGAAATTTTTCATTTCTTCAGGCCCCTGGTAACCAGGGATCACGCTGCCATTTTGCAGCACTACAGCCGGTGTCCCCTGGATACCAAACTGCAGGCCCAGGTTGTAGTGTTTCGCGATATCAACCTTGCAATCCGCTGCTGGTGCTTCCGTGCCTGCCATTGCGTTATCAAAGGCTTTTTTAGGATCTTCGGCACACCAGATATTTTTCATGGCACCCGCCGTTTCACTTTGCATGCCCTGGCGGGGGAAAGCCAGGTAACGCACGGTGATGCCCAGGCTGTTATAGTCCTTCATCTGCTCATGCAGTTTGTGGCAATAACCACAGGTGATATCCGTAAACACGGTAATTACATGTTTTTCCTGGGTGGCTTTGTATTCAATCATTTCACCTTTCAGGGCTTCCAGTGAGCTGACTAACAGCGCGTTAGTCACGTTAACCGGTCGCGCGCCACTGACATCATACAAAGGCCCCTGAATCACATGTTTACCATCTTCGGTGACATACAACACGCCTGCCGGTGTCAGCACTGTTTTCATACCCGGCACGGGGGAAGGCTTGATGGTCATCTGGCTGACACCCAGTTTACCCAAAGACGTTTTGATGGCGTCGTCATCGGCATGCACCAGGCCTGGCAACATCCCTGCCATTAAAGAAAGCAATACAAACCCTTTTTTCATAAAACATCCTTTTGCTTCGGCACTCACGCGCGAGGGTGGTGCTGTTGATGAAGTTGGCGCAGTCGTTCCGTGGCCACATGTGTATAAATTTGCGTTGTAGAAAGTGAGCTATGCCCCAGCAACATTTGCACCACACGCAAGTCTGCACCATGGTTTAACAAATGCGTGGCAAAAGCGTGGCGCAACACATGAGGTGAAAGCTTCTCACTGTCGATGCCCGCCAGCGTAGCGTAATGTTTAATACGATGCCAGAAAGTCTGGCGTGTCATCTGCCTTGCCCGCTGACTGGGGAAAAGCACATCAGACGCCACACCATTGAGTAACCAGGGACGGCTGTATGCCAGATATTGTTCCAGCCAGTAAACAGCTTCTTCACCCAGTGGCACCAGACGCTCTTTATCGCCTTTACCAATCACGCGAACCACGCCCTGGCGCAGGCTGACATCACTCATACTCAGGCCCACCAATTCAGACACACGCAACCCGGTGGCGTAAAGCACCTCCAGCATGGCTTTATCTCGCAACTCCAGGGGGATATCCACTACTGGAGCCTGTAGCAAGTGCTCAACCTGGATTTCACTCAGGTCTTTGGGTAAACGTTGAGGGAGCCTGGGCGATGCCAGCCTGGCACTGGGGTCATCAGTACGCAGTTTTTCGTTGTACAAATACTGGAAAAAACGCCGCAGCGCGCTCAATAAACGGGCAGAACTGGTCGCTTTATACCCGCCTTCAACCCGTTCAGCCAGTAACGCCTGTAAATCGTCACCGGTTGCGGATAACACAGTTTGTTGCCGGTGATGGAGCCACTCCACAACCATGTGTAAATCGCGCCGGTACGCACTGAGCGTATTTTCCGCCAGGTTGCGCTCGAGCCACAGCGTATCGAGGAACTGCTCAATCAGTGCCAGATTGTCGTCCATTTTCGCCTCGTATTTGTCCAGATATGCGCATTATGCCTTAACCAACAGAGGATCTGGTACACTATGCATGTTGGTATAAGAAATGAATGGTTAACATGATGAAAATCGGCCTTTTTTATGGCTCCAGCACCTGCTACACCGAAATGGCTGCGGAAAAAATTCGCGACATTATTGGCCCGGATCTGGTGGAACTGCACAATCTGAAAGACGACTCTCCCACATTAATGGAAAGCTATGATGTGCTGATTATGGGAATACCGACCTGGGATTTCGGTGAGATCCAGGAAGACTGGGAAGCCATATGGGACAAACTGGGCGACCTTAACCTCAAGGGAAAAATTGTCGCACTGTACGGCATGGGTGACCAGGAAGGTTACAGCGAGTGGTTCCTTGATGCGCTGGGCATGCTGCACGACAAACTACAACCCCTGGGTGTTCACTTTATTGGTTACTGGCCAACTGAAGGCTACACCTTTACCAGCCAGAAACCCGTCACCGCAGATGGCAAGCTGTTTGTTGGCCTGGCTCTGGATGAAACCAGCCAGTATGACCTGAGTGATGAACGCCTCGAAAACTGGTGTGAACAAATTCTTGGTGAAATGGCGCAGGCATTTGGCTGACCACCCGGAAATACTTATGTATCGCCGTGTTGATTCAGTAAGCGGCGCAAATCACGCCATGCTTTCTGGTCCATGCTGTCTGCTGCCAGCCACAAATGGTGTTTGCGCCCTCCCGAAATCCGGCGCAAACGCAGCAAAATACCATACTTCAACATCCAGGGTTGCCCTGCCAGCGCCCACTCAGCTTCTTGCCATTTAACCCGGTTTTCGGTTAACAGTTGCAATTCACCATGGCTGGCATTGATACGCCGCTGGCTTCTTACACAGTCGAACACCACCAGCGAAACCAGCAACAACCATACTGGCGTCCAGGCCAGTGGCCAGGGCAAAAACAACACTGCCGCAGCAACTAAACCGTGCAGCAGCAGTGAAAGCCATTGTGTTTGCCAGGAAACCCGCAGGTCAGAGTGCCACAGGACCACGAGCCATATTCCGTGACTGAATCAGTGCAACCATTCGGGCCAGTTCCGGATCCTCTGGTGAACCGTGGTTCATCAGCCAGTTAAAGAGATCCGGGTCATCACAAGTAAGCAACCGTACAAACGCTTGTTTGTCGTTGTCACTCAACGTGTCATATTCATGCTCGAAAAAAGGCATGATGGAAATGTCTAACTCGCGCATACCGCGACGGCATGCCCAATGAATACGAGCTTTATTATTGATATCCATACATTCTTTCCTGTAATACACAAGCGGGTACCGGGCTAGTTTACCTTGTTTTATCACTACTCTTCACCGGAATCTGCGATTTTCCTTGATCCTTCTAACTTTATTCTTAATGTTGCAGGTTATTACATTAGCCTGCAGCCCTGCGCGCAAAGGCACAAAAGGTATGGTGAAAGCCCTTGCAATGGCTTGCGTCTCTTTTACCATAGTTGGATATCGCACTCATTTAAACGGGACTAACACTATGTCTTTCAATCCGTTTGCGCCTCGTCAGGCGGTTAACGCAGCGCGCCTTCCTTTGACATTAATGACGCTCGATGACTGGGCCGTTGGCACCATCAGCGGCCCTGACAGTAAAACATATCTTCAGGGGCAACTTACTGCAGATATTGCTCAGCTAACGGAACATGGACATGTGCTGACCGCACATTGCGATGCCAAAGGGAAAATGTGGAGTAACCTGCGGTTATTTTCTGGTGAAGAAGGTTTCTCCTGGGTGCTGCGCCGCAGCGTTTGCGAAACCCAGTTAAGTGAAATCAAAAAATACGCTGTTTTTTCCAAAGTCACCATCGCACCAGATGTCAGCGCCGTGTTGCTGGGGCTGGCCGGTTTTCAGGCTCGTGCTGCACTGGCCTCTGTTTATACAACCCTGCCTGATGCAAGCCAGCCAGTTGTGCAGGATGGCGGCACCACGTTACTGTGGTTACCTTTACCCGCCGAGCGCTTTTTACTGGTCACTGACGCAGCACAGGCTCAGGTAGTTGCTGATAAACTCAAAGGCGAAGCTCAGCGTAATAACAGCCAGCAATGGCTGGCACTGGATATTGAAGCAGGCTACCCCATTATTGATTTAGCCAACACCAATGAGTTCATCCCGCAGGCAACAAATTTGCAGGCTCTGGGGGGAATCAGCTTTAAAAAAGGGTGTTATACCGGGCAAGAGATGGTGGCACGGGCAAAATTCCGCGGAGCCAACAAGCGCGCCATGTGGTTGTTGGCGGGTAAAGCCGCGCATGTTCCCGCGCCAGCAGATGCGCTGGAAATGAAAATGGGTGACAACTGGCGGCGTACCGGGCGTGTTCTGGCAGCTGTATCGTTGGAAGATGGCAGAATACTGGTTCAGGCCGTAATGAATAACGATATCGAACCAGGCATTGTATTCCGTGTTTTGGGCGACGAAAGCAGCGAACTCAATCTTGAGCAACTGCCTTATTCACTTGAAGAAGAAGACTGATACCCACCTTGCTTTAGCGCCAGGCCTGGGGAAAACGCGCTCAGCCTGGCGCACTTCAGCAGATGAGCGCTTGAGCCTGCCTGTTATTTTATCCTGCCAGCTTTACCCCACATAAAAGTAAATCGCCAGGAAGTGGCACACGCTCCCACCCAACACAAAACCGTGCCAAATGGCATGGTTAAAAGGAATACGTCGGCAAACATAGAAAATCACGCCAAGTGAATACACCACCCCGCCAGCGGCCAGTAAAGTAACGCCTCCCGGAGCTATACGCATTGCCAGTTGGTACACCACCAGCAATGAAAGCCACCCCATGGCCAGGTAAGTTACCAACGACAGCACTTTAAACCGGTGAGCAATGGTGAGCTTAAACAGAATTCCCGCTAATGCCAGGCTCCAGATAATAACCATTAAGGTATGGGCCAGTGGCGAGCGCAGCCCAACCAGCAAAAACGGTGTATAAGTACCGGCAATCAACAGGTAGATGGCACAGTGATCAAATTTTTTCAGCAGCGGTTTAATACGTGCATGCGGAATGGCGTGGTAGAGCGTGGACGCCAGGAACAGCAATATCATGCTGCCGCCGTACAGGCTGTAACTGGTTATGGCTGTCGCCCCTGCCCTTGTATCCACGGCCTGAATCAGTAATAACACCAGCCCAACGATGCCAAACACCAGGCCTATCCCATGGCTGATACTGTTGGCAATCTCTTCTGCCAATGAATATCCCTGTGCAACACGTTCTTTCCGGGCCATAAGATCAACTCCTGGTAGTAATAAGGTCACCGCACATATAGCCTAACTGAGAATGATTTCAGTGAACACATGTTCACTGAAATTTAATATGTGTACAGGTATTTCCAGGTTGATCGCAGGTAAGTGAAATTTGATTTACAATTTGCGCCAGCACATAACAGCAGGATAAAGACGATGGCCGGTGGTACTCCTGGTTTTGGTAGATTTACCGATATCATTAATTTTCTTATGGAAATTGATAAACTCAAACGAGTTGAACGCCGTACCCGGCTGTTAGGCGCAGGGCGTCCTGAAAACAGTGCTGAGCACAGTTGGCATTTTGCCGTAGCCGCAATGAGCCTGGCACCTTTTGCAGGCGGCAAGGTAGATATTGACCGGGTAATAAAAATGGCGCTGCTACATGATATTGTTGAAATAGATACCGGCGATGTGCTGGTATACGACCTGGAAGCCCGCGCCGCCATTGCCAGCCAGGAAGCCCTGGCGGCTGAGCGCTTATTTGGCCTGCTGCCCGCCCCACAAAATAGCCAGTTTTTGGCACTCTGGCAGGAATATGAAGAAGGCACCACGCCCGACGCCCAATTTGCAGGCGCACTGGACAGAGTGTTACCGGTACTGCAAAACCTGCATAATGAAGGGCAAAGCTGGCAGGAAAACCAGGTCCGGCTTGAGCAAGTCCTCAGCCGTAATACCTGCGTTGGCAACGTCTGGCCTGACTTATGGGAACATGTCAAAACACAGTTATATGCCGCTCACGAAAAAGGCTGGTTACGCTAACGACCATTGGCTTTATGATTCAGGATACCCGCTGTGACCTTATTTAACCATGCGGCAATAGCCGGACTGAACAACCTGGAATTACTGGTCTACAACTACGCCATCAAGAATCATGATGCCGTGATGTATATGACTATCCGGGAACTGGCAGAAGCCGCCGGGGTTTCCACAACCACGGTCTTACGTTTCTGCCGCAAGCTGGGTTGTGATGGTTATTCTGAGTTTCGTGTGCGTTTTAAGCTCTATTTATCTCAGGCCGAACCACTGCCCGCCAATTTTGGCACCGGTGAAATCATCAGTTTCTTTAACAGTGTGAATAACCCGGAGTTTGATGCGTTGCTTAACCAGGCAGTTGATATTATCTGCCATTCAGAGCGTATTATATTTGTGGGTGCCAGCACATCAGGCTCTATGGCGAAATACGGTGCGCGTTTTTTCTCCAATATGGGAAAATTCAGTAACCATATTGACGACCCATATTTCCCGGTCAATAACGATATGGCGAAAAACGCGCTGGCCATTGTACTTTCCGTTTCTGGAGAAACACCGGAAATTTTGCGGTTTGCCAGCCAGTTCAGCCTGCATCACTGCAAAGTTATGTCAATCACCAGCAATGACAACTCGTCACTGGCTCGTATGGCGGATTTCAATATTTCCTGGCATATTCCCCAGATGCGTATTTCCGGCAATCACGACATTACCAGCCAGTTACCTGTCGTCTATATTCTGGAAACATTAGGCCGGAAACTCGCCCGAAAACTGGCCTAAAAAACGCCCTGTTTTTTACATGTAACTAGTCACAACTCACTGATTTTGTTATATCGTGACATTTGCACCTGCTTTTGACAGACTCTGAATCATGACTTTAACTGCTGAATATCCGTTCTGTTTTGCACCCAATTTTCGGGCGGTAAAACCAGGATATCGCGTGCACAACACTCAGAGGACGTTATGAAAAAACTCACACTGCCAAAGGATTTTTTGTGGGGTGGCGCTGTTGCAGCACACCAGGTTGAAGGTGGCTGGGATAAAGGTGGAAAAGGCCCCAGCATTTGTGATGTGCTGACCGGTGGCGCTCACGGTGTGCCACGCGAGATTACCCAGCAACCAGAAACAGGTAAATACTACCCTAACCATGACGCAGTCGACTTCTATGGTCATTACAAAGAAGACATTAAGCTGTTTGCCGAAATGGGCTTCAAATGCTTCCGGACATCCATTGCCTGGACGCGAATTTTTCCCAAAGGAGACGAAGCCCAGCCAAATGAAGAGGGCCTGAAATTTTACGACGACATGTTTGATGAAATGCTCAAATACAATATTGAGCCAGTCATCACCCTGTCGCATTTTGAAATGCCTTTACACCTGGTGCAGGAATACGGTGGCTGGACTAACCGTAAAGTTGTCGATTTCTTCGTTCGCTTCGCCGAAGTGGTGTTTGAGCGTTATAAATCCAAAGTGAAATACTGGATGACGTTCAACGAAATTAATAACCAGCGTAACTGGCGCGCGCCTTTATTTGGTTATTGCTGCTCTGGTGTGGTGTATACCGACCATGAGAACCCTGAAGAAACCATGTATCAGGTTCTGCATCACCAGTTTGTTGCCAGCGCAATGGCGGTTAAAGCCGGCCACCAAATCAACCCGGAAATGAAAATTGGCTGCATGCTTGCCATGGTGCCGTTGTATCCGTTTACCTGTAACCCGGATGACGTGATGTATGCACAGGAATCCATGCGTGAACGTTATGTCTTTACCGATGTGCAATTGCGGGGCTACTACCCGGCTTATGTACTCAACGAATGGGAACGCCGTGGGTTTACTATCCACATGGAAGAAGGTGACGAGCAAATTCTGCGTGAAGGATGCTGTGATTACCTGGGATTCAGCTATTACATGACCAATGCGGTAAAAGCAGAAGGTGGCAGTGGCGATGCCATTTCCGGTTTTGAAGGCAGCGTACCGAACCCACATGTTAAAGCCTCTGACTGGGGCTGGCAAATTGACCCGGTTGGCCTGCGTTATGCTCTGTGTGAACTGTATGAACGCTATCAGAAACCGCTGTTCATTGTCGAAAATGGCTTTGGCGCTTACGACAAAGTTGAAGAGGATGGCAGTATCAATGATGACTACCGTATTGAGTACCTGCGCGCACATGTCGAACAAATGGTGAAAGCTGTCACTTATGATGGTGTGGATCTGATGGGCTATACCCCATGGGGCTGCATTGACTGCGTCTCTTTCACTACCGGGCAATACAGCAAGCGCTACGGGTTTATTTATGTGAATAAACACGATGATGGCACGGGTGATATGTCCCGCTCGCGGAAGAAAAGCTTCTGGTGGTATCAGGGCGTGATTGCCAGCAATGGTGAAGAACTCTGATAACCCAACCAGCATGTTTCTCAGGCCCCGCGTACTGCGGGGCTTTTTCTTTTACAGGCTGATACCAGCCTGCGTGCAGGTCACCTTGCGGCAGGGCTACAGGCATTTTTACAGCCCACCAGCCAAATCAATAAATGAGCCTGTCACGTAAGACGCATTGTCACTGAGTAACCAGACAATTGCCTGAGCCACTTCATGGGGTTCTCCCCCGCGTTGCATGGGCAAACGGGACTTAATTCTGTCTACCCGACCGGGTTCACCACCACTGGCATGCATCCCGGTATAAATAAACCCAGGCCGGACACCATTCACGCGGATCCCCAGAGCAGCCACTTCCAGCGATAACCCCCGGGTCAATGTATCCAGCGCGCCTTTTGACGCGGCGTAATCAACATATTCGCCAGGTGACCCAAGACGGGCCGCCGCAGAGGAAACATTCACAATAGCGCCTCCCGGGTTACCTGAGTGCTGGCTCATGCGTTTTACCGCTTCCCGGCAGCAAATAAAAGGGCCGGTAACATTGGTATGTAATACTGCGTTGATTCGCTCAGCATCCAGCCCTTCAATACCCGACTGAGGAAATAACACACCAGCATTATTGACCAGTGCATGTAGTGAGCCCGGCAACGTATCAATCCAGGCAAATAAATTTACGATGTCCGTTTCCTGTGACATATCAGCCGGATACGCCCATGCCTGCCCACCATGCTGAACAATATCGGTAACCACTTCATCTGCCGCTTGCTGGTTTTCGCGGTAGTGAACCACCACAGCATAGCCGCTTTGCGCTAATAATTGTGCCGTTGCCCGCCCGATTCCACGGCTGGCGCCTGTCACCAGTGCTATTTTCATCCTTTGCTTTACTCCAAAATAAAAAGGGTGCCGAAGCACCCTTAACATAAAATTAACAAAAAACAAAATTTGACTAGTCGTATTCGCTCATCGGGACACAGGAGCAGAACAGGTTGCGGTCACCGTAAACATCGTCCAGGCGTTTAACCGTCGGCCAGTATTTATTGCCGTAACCCGCCGGGAACGCAGCAAGTTCACGGGTATAGCTGTGCGGCCACACAGCCTGAGCCAGTTCTTGCTGTGTGTGCGGTGCATTCACCAGTGGGTTATCATCCAGGGTCCATTCACCCGCACCAACTTTGGCAATTTCACCGCGGATAGCCAGCATGGCATCAATAAAGCGATCCAGTTCAACTTTGCTTTCCGATTCCGTTGGTTCCACCATCAGCGTACCGGCTACCGGGAAAGACATGGTTGGAGCATGGAACCCATAATCAATCAGGCGTTTCGCGATATCCAGTTCACTGATACCGGTTTGCTCTTTCAGCGGGCGGATATCCAGAATACATTCGTGTGCCACACGGCCATCCTGGCCGGTATACAGCACCGGATAGGCATCTTTAAGGCGTGTGGCAATATAGTTGGCATTCAGAATTGCCGTCTGACTGGCCTGCTTCAGGCCTTGTGAACCCATCATGCGTATGTACATCCAGCTAATAGGCAGAATGGAAGCACTGCCAAATGGTGCGGCAGACACCGCGCCCTGCTGGGTCAGCATTTCTTCAATTTGCACCACGCTGTGGCCTGGAACAAACGGAGCCAGGTGTGCTTTAACACCAATCGGCCCCATTCCCGGGCCGCCACCGCCGTGAGGAATACAGAAGGTTTTGTGCAGGTTGAGATGTGATACATCCGAGCCAATAAAACCGGGTGATGTAATGCCAACCTGAGCATTCATATTCGCGCCATCCAGGTAAACCTGGCCACCCGCCTGGTGCACAATGTCACACACAGAGCGAATAGTTTCTTCATACACGCCATGGGTGGACGGGTATGTCACCATGATGCAGGAGAGTTTGTCACCAGCTGCCTCTGCTTTGGCACGCAAATCATCGAGGTCGATATTGCCTTGCTTATCACAGGCCACCACGACCACCTGCATGCCCGCCATTTGTGCTGATGCCGGGTTGGTACCGTGAGCTGAACTGGGGATAAGGCAGATATCGCGCTGCCCCTGGTTGCAGCTTTCGTGATAACGGCGAATCGCCAGCAGGCCGGCATATTCCCCCTGGGCACCCGAGTTAGGCTGCATACACAGGGCATCATATCCGGTCAGTTTCACCAGCCACTCAGACAGTTGGTTAATCATGTAATGATAACCTTCAGCCTGATCCACCGGGCAGAATGGGTGCAGTTCGGCAAATTCGGGCCAGGTAATGGGGATCATTTCAGCCGCAGCATTGAGCTTCATGGTGCAGGAGCCCAGTGGGATCATGGCCTGATTCAGTGCCAGGTCTTTGCGCTCCAGGCTGTGCATATAGCGCATCATCTCAGTTTCACTGTGATAACGGTTGAAAACCGGATGCGTCAGTATGTCATCGTCACGCAGCATTTCTGCCGGTAGTGAGCGGCTGTCCAGTGCGGTTTCTTTATCCAGTTGGGCAATATCCAGACCATGATCGTCGCCCAACAACACGCTAAACAGGCTGAGAACATCTTCCCGGGTAGTGGTTTCATCCAGAGTAATCCCCACTGCATTATGAATATCGCTACGCAGGTTGATACCTTGTTCCTGAGCACGCGCCAGCACACTGGCTTTATCACTCACTTCCACACACAGTGTGTCAAACCAGTGCTGATGACGTAGTGAAACCCCTTTTTGCTTCAGGCCACAGGCCAGAATATCGGTAAAGCGGTGAATACGCCCGGCAATACGTTTCAGCCCAACCGGGCCGTGCCATACAGCATACAGGCTGGCGATATTGGCCAGTAAAACCTGTGACGTACAAATATTGGAGTTCGCCTTTTCACGGCGAATATGTTGTTCGCGGGTTTGCATCGCCATACGCAATGCAATGTTACCAGCTGCATCGCGGGATACACCAATAAGCCGCCCTGGCATCGCACGCTTATGCGCGTCACGCGCTGCGAAGAATGCAGCATGTGGGCCACCGTAACCCATCGGCACGCCAAAACGCTGTGCGGAACCGAAAACGATATCAGCACCTTGCTTACCGGGTGCTGTCAGCATCACCAGCGCCATAATATCTGCCGCAACACTCACCACGATATTACGCTGCTTCAGTTGCGCGATTAAGTCGCTGTAGTTATGCACTTCACCAGTGGTTCCTACCTGCTGCAGCAACACACCAAAGATATCCGGGAGTTCCAGCACTTTATCAGCGTCATCCACTACAACCTCAAAACCAAAGGTTTCTGCGCGGGTACGGACAACATCCAGCGTTTGCGGATGGACGTCATTGGCGACAAAAAAGCGGTTGGCGTTCTTGAGCTTACTGACGCGTTTTGCCATCGCCATAGCTTCTGCAGCCGCAGTCGCTTCATCCAGCAAAGAAGCGGAGGCCATGTCCATACCGGTGAGGTCGAGTGTCACCTGCTGGAAATTCAGCAAAGCTTCCAGGCGCCCTTGAGAAACCTCAGGCTGATACGGGGTATAAGCCGTGTACCAGCCAGGGTTTTCCAACATGTTACGCAAAATAACGGGTGGCGTATGAACCGCCGTATACCCCATACCTATAAACGAACGGAAACGCTTGTTACGGCTGGCAATTGTTTTTAATTCAGCCAGCGCCTGCGCTTCGGTAGCCGCTTCACCAATATAAGGTGGTTGTGCCAGTTGAATATCTTTGGGCACAATTTGCCCGGTCAGCGCATCCAGTGAATCGGCACCAACTACAGCGAGCATGGCCTGCTGTTGATCAGGCGACGGGCCAATATGGCGACCGATAAACGCTTCATTGTTTTCCAGTTGGCTTAAGGTCTGGGTCATGGGCGGTATTTCCTGAAACGAAACTTACGATAAGTAGATAGCTACAGGGCTGGCAGTTACCAGCCCCCGGGTTTTACTCGTCTTCCAGCAGTGCCTCATAGGCTTCTGCATCCAGCAGCGCATCAATCTCAGAGGTATCGCTGGCTTTAATTTTGAAAATCCAGCCATTGCCATAAGGCTCGCTGTTAACCTGTTCCGGGCTGTCATTCAGCTCTTCGTTAACAGCAACAATCTCACCACTTACTGGCGCATAGATGTCTGAAGCCGCTTTAACAGATTCAGCAACGGCACAGTCATCACCAGCGCTGACAGTGGCTCCCACTTCCGGCAGATCAACAAACACCATATCGCCCAGCAGCTCTTGCGCATGCTCGGTAATACCTACAGTGTAAGTACCATCTTCTTCTTTACGCAGCCACTCATGTTCTTTGGTGTATTTCAGCTCATTAGGCACATTGCTCATAATTCTCTCCTGATAAAAATTTACTGAGCCACCGGTTTACCGGCGCGAACAAAAATCGGTTTAGTCACATGCACCGGCATTTCCCGGTTACGGATCTGCACAACCGCTGTGCTGCCAATACCTGCCGGTACGCGTGCCAGCGCAATACTGTAGCCTAAGGTTGGAGAAAAAGAGCCACTGGTGATAACACCTTCGCGTGCTGTGCCTTCAGTGTCGGTGAAACGAACAGGTAAACCACCACGCAGTACACCTTTTTCGGTCATCACCAGGCCCACCAGTTGCTCGGTACCATGCAGGCGTTGAGCTTCAAGAGCATCGCGCCCAATAAAGTCGCGATCTTCAGGTTGCCATGCAATAGTCCAGCCCATATTTGCAGCCAGGGGAGACACGCTTTCGTCCATCTCCTGGCCATATAAATTCATTCCGGCTTCAAGGCGCAGGGTATCCCGGGCCCCCAGGCCACAAGGTTTCACCCCGGCCTTAACCAGTTGTTCCCAAAAATCTGCGGCCTGCTCTGCCGGCAGTGCAATCTCGTACCCGGCTTCACCGGTATAACCGGTTGTTGCAATGAAAAAATCCCCGGATTGTACGCCGAAGAAAGGTTTCATACCTGCAACAGCCTGTTGCTGCTGTGCAGTAAACAACGTTGCCGCTTTCTGCTGTGCATTCGGGCCCTGTACGGCAATCAATGACAAGTCATCGCGCACGCTGATATCAATGCTATAAGAGGCTGCCTGTTGATTGATCCAGGCAAGATCTTTTTCACGGGTTGCAGAGTTGACGACCAGGCGGAACCAGGAGTCGGAGAGAAAATAGACAATCAGATCGTCGATGACACCCGCTGAGGCGTTAAGCATCCCGGTATACAGTGCTTTGCCTGGCTGGGTTAGCTTCGCGACATCATTTGCCAGCAAATAGCGCAAGAATTCACGGGTGCGTTCGCCATGAAGATCGACAATCGTCATATGCGACACATCAAACATCCCGGCATCCGTGCGCACGGCGTGGTGTTCATCAATTTGCGAGCCATAATGCAGTGGCATCATCCAGCCATGGAAATCCACCATGCGCGCGCCGCACTGTTTATGCTGCTCAAACAACGGAGTTTGCTGAGTCATGTTGTCCTCTTCAGTAATAGCCCGCAATTGCGGAACGCTCACGTCTGGCCTGGGGAAAACAATACCCTGACTTGCCCCGACGCAAACGTTATCTTTTGCCTGAACTTACCACTGAAAAGCCTGCTTAACCATAAGGTAAAATGGGTCATCACTTTATCTTATGAGTATTTTTAACAACACAACTACCAGTTAATTAAACTGGATTAACCACAAAAACATAAAATTTTCTCCAGCTTTTGCGTACCGGTTTCCGATTTAAATGATATTAATCTCCAAATACTCAGGAAAACGCGAAATTCAGGAAAAAATTCAGATAAATAAAACTAATCTGAAAAAAGGAGTGAAATTAGAATATTTCAAATGAAAGGCGCGCCGGTTTACCAACCGTAAACACGGCGCTGATGATCAATCACGCAACCATTGGGGTAAATTATTAAGCCCCATAGCCTGGCGAATAATGCGGGGTTTAACGCCGGGTAATGTGTCGGCGAGTTTCAGGCCAACATCACGCACCAGTTTCAGTGCCGGGTTAGTACCTGCGAACAATTCACGGAAGGATTGCATGCCAGCCAGCATCAATGCGGCATTGTATTTACGCTGCCTTTCATAGCGTTTCAGATACAGGTACTGACCGATATCTTTTCCTTGCTGGTGCAAACGCCGTAATTCCCCCACCAACTCAGCTGCATCCATAAAGCCCAGGTTCACGCCCTGCCCCGCCAGCGGGTGAATGGTGTGTGCTGCATCGCCTACCAAAGCCAGCCGGTGAGCGGCAAACTGCCGCGCATAACGCCCGGTAAGAGGGAAACACTGGCGGTCACTGCTCAACTCACAGCGACCCAGGCGCAAATCAAATGCAATGCTCAGTTCGCGGTTAAACACTTCAGGGACCGCCTCCTGCATTTCACGGGCTTTATCGGGCGGCAATGACCAGACAATAGAACACAAGTGAGGATCGTTAAGTGGCAGAAAAGCCAGAATGCCATCGCCATGAAATACCTGGCGAGCAACAGCCTGATGTGGCTCCTGAGTGCGAATAGTGGCGACCAGGGCATGGTGCCGATAATCCCAAAAGGTGAGCGGTATATTCGCCTGGCTACGCAACCATGAGCGTGCGCCATCAGCACCGACAACCAGCCGGGCAGTGAGCATCTCGCCATCTTTGAGCGTAATAAATGCCTCATTTTCACCCCAGGCAACTGAATTCACTTCAGCCGGGGCATAAAATGAGACATCTGCCGACTGCTCAGCCTGTTGCCACAATGCCTGGTTTATCACGCTATTCTCAATGATATAACCCAGCGCATGCTCACCCGCAGTGCGATCATCAAAAGCTATGCGCCCAAAGCTGTCTTTTTCCCACACTTCCATACCATGCCATTCACTGGTACGTTGTGGCGCCATTCGCTCCCAGGCTCCGAGACGGCGCAGTAATTTTTCACTGGCCGCATTGATTGCCGAAACGCGCAGCGCCGGAGGCGCAGACGCATCAACTGGCTGGCATGGCTGATTTTCCACGACAGCAACCCGCAGCCCACTACCCTGCAGACCGCAGGCTACGGCCAGCCCAACCATTCCACCGCCAATAATGGCGACATCCACACTCTGAACCATAATGCTCCTTACCGAATCACCCAGCCCAGGGTGCGTTTTGCCAGCGCTTCACGCACTGGCGCCAGGATATCCATCGCCATTAAACCTATGTTGCGCCCAACAACCAGCGGCCCCCATGGGTTGGCAAACAAGTGAACCAGGCCATCAGTGACGCCAATTGTCGCCTCCCGGTCAGGAGTACGGCGCGCATTATAGCGTGCCAGTACCGCACATGAGCCCGGATCCTGCTGCTGATTAAACGCGCTGGCGAATTCCTCAGCCAGCGACATCACATCGCGTATGCCAAGATTAAAACCCTGCCCGGCAATAGGGTGCATGGTTTGTGCAGCGTTACCCACTGCCACTACACGGTGCGAAGTAGCGGCCACTGCCGTAGTTAACCGAAGTGGGTATGCACTGCGCTCACCTGCATGGCAAATACGCCCCAGCCGCCAGCCAAAGGCGCGCTGAAGCTGTGTGCAAAACTGCTCATCACTCCAGCTCATAACCTCAGCTTGTTGTGATAACGGGTGGCACCAGACCAGTGAACTGCGCCCACCAGACATCGGCAGCATTGCCAGTGGCCCACTGGCGGTGAAGCGCTCAAAAGCCCGGCCATCTGGTGAACATGCGGTTGTTACATTCGCGATGACGGCTACTTGTTGGTAGTCATCTTGTTGCCAGGCAAGGCCACAAGCTTTACCAACAGCAGACAGAGTGCCATCAGCAGCCACCAGCACTTTGCCCACAACGGTTGTTTGGTTATCCAGCGTCACTGTAACGCTGTCAGTGCTGCGTGTTACAGATTCAACCCGTGCCGGGCAATGCAGTGTCACACCAGGGGCATCGCGCAATAGCCGAAACAGGCGAACCCCGGCATCATGGAGTTCAACAACATGGCCCAGCTCAGTAATGGCATAATCTTTGGCCTGCAGTGTCACAAACCCGGCATGACCGCGGTCGCTAACCTGAACTTGTGTCAGTGGCGTAGCGCAGTCCTGCAATGCCTGCCACACCCCTAGCTTTGCTAACTGAGTGGAGGTGCCTTTTGCCAGGGCAATAGCCCGGGCGTCAAACCCCGGGTGCTGACAGGCATCAGGGGAACGGGCTTCGATGAGATGAACAGGTAACTTACCCTGAGTAAGGGTGGAGATAGCCAGCGCCAGTGTCGCGCCGGTCATTCCGCCTCCTGCAATCACAATACTCATGAGTGTGATGCCGCCATCAGTGCTTCGATATCATCTGCAGATTTCACTACACTGGCAGTCAGGTTTTCGTTCCCGGTGGCTGTAATCACAATGTCATCTTCGATACGAATACCAATGCCCCGGTAGATTTCCGGTACATCTGCATCTGGCGCAATATACAAACCGGGTTCAACCGTCAGTACCATGCCAGGTTCCAGCGGGCGTGAGCGATCCGGCCCATATTCCCCGACATCATGGACATCAAGCCCCAGCCAGTGGCTCAGGCCATGCATGAAAAATTGCCGGTGTGCGTTTTGGGTTATCAGGGCGTCGATATCACCCTGTAAGATATCAAGGCGAACCAGACCCATGACCATTACGCGCACAACAGCTTCTGTCACTTCCTGCATGGTTGTACCCGGACCATATAACGAAAGTGCCGTTTCAAGCGATTCCAGTACGATGTCATAAACCGCCCGCTGCGCCGGAGTGAAGCGCCCGTTAACAGGGAAAGTGCGGGTAATATCCCCTGCATACCCTTCCAGCTCGCACCCGGCATCAATTAATACCAGGTCGCCGGCACGCAGCAGGCTTTCATTTTCGGTGTAATGCAGAATACAGCCGTTTTCCCCGCCTCCGACAATCGTGTTGTATGAGGGATAACGTGCGCCATGATGGTTAAATTCGTGGAGGATTTCACCTTCCAGTTGGTATTCATACATTCCCGGGCGGCACTTTACCATCGCCCGGGTGTGGCCCAATGCGGTTATCTCCCCGGCACGGCGTAATACCGCGATTTCCTCGGGTGATTTAAACAGGCGCATATCATGCACCCAGGGGCGCCAGTCAGTCAGTGTGGAAGGGGCTTTCAGGTTCTGGCGGCTGCCTTTGCGTAATTTATCCAGCGCGCCAAAAACAATGCTGTCTGCATAGTCATAGAGACCCTGCGCGTGGTAAACACAGTCCAGCCCATTAAGCAGTTGAGCGAGGTTGTCATCCACTTCGTCAAAAGCCAGAGATCTGTCCACTCCGAGTTTTTCCGGCGCAGCTTCCTGCCCCAGGCGACGACCAAACCAGATTTCTGCCGTTTTGTCCCGCACCCGGTTAAACAACACACTGTGATTGTGCGTATCATCGCTCTTAATTAAGACCAGCAATGCTTCCGGCTCGTTAAAACCTGTGAAGTACCAGAAATCACTATTTTGCCGATAAGGATACTCGCTGTCAGCACTGCGCGGTGCCTCAGGAGCCGCAAAAAACAGCGCCGCACTGGCTGGCGCCATTTTTGCCAACATAGCCTGACGGCGGCGAAGAAATTCCTGTTGATTCATCACCCCTCCTTTCGTTCCTGACCCCACGTTGAATTAATGCAGTGTGGGTTTTTGTTGTACTTCCGGTGCTGTTGGTTGCTGGCGGTTAAATGTTTCATAACACAGCAATGCCGCAACACGCACATACTCAACAATTTCTTCCAAAGACATTTCCAGTTCTTCAATATCTTCGTCTTCGTCGTAACCCAGTTGAGCGATATTGCGTAAATCAGCAATCGCTTCGCCAAGATCACCTTTCACTTTATCCAGGCGCGGCTGAGTCACTCCCAGCCCCAGCAGGAAGTGATTCACCCAGCCAGAAAGAGCATCTGCACGGTCAAACACTGACACATCCTCACCGTCAGGCATGAATAACTGGAACTGGAAGCCTTCATCTTCCAGTGCATCACTGGTGGCGCCATGCATCTGGCGCAGGCTGTCAGCAAGGTTCTGGCTGAACGCCAGGCCTTCGTTAGTCAAATCGTGGACAAGCGGTTGCCAGGAACTGTCATTGTTCCCGCCACATAAGATCCCGCTAATCAATCCGTGCATTTCCGACGGCGTTAAACCAACATTTTGTTGGTTGAGCAACTGGTTTATGCTGGCATAGCCAGGCATCTCATTTTGTATAGACATGCGCATTCTTCGTCGTTGGGAAGCTAAGTTCGTGTTATGCTACCACTTCGGCCCCAGGAGATACCAGAAAAGGGCTTGTATCTTCATATAAGGGTAGCTATAGTAGCGCCCCTTCGCCGCCCCAGGGCTGCGATAAGGCAGGCGAGTAAACAGCAGGAAGGTGTCATGTCTGCAGAACCAGTCGACATTCAAATTTTTGGTCGTTCACTGCGCGTGAATTGTCCGCCTGAACAACGTGATGCGCTGAATCTGGCCGCTGATGAATTGAATCAACGGTTGCAAGATCTGAAAGTTCGCACTAGAGTCACCAATACAGAGCAATTGGTTTTCATTGCGGCGCTCAACATCTGTTATGAGCTGTCACAAGAAAAAGCGAAAACCCGTGACTATGCTGCCAGTATGGAGCAACGAATCCGGATGTTACAGCAGACCATTGAACAGGCATTACTTGAACAAGGTCGCATAACTGAAAGGCCGGAAACGAAGTTTGAATAACAATTCTGGGTTGACTGTGGTACAGTAACCATGAATTAAAAATTTCTCTGAGATGTTCGCAAGCGGGCCAGTCCCCTGAGCCGATATTTCAAACAAACAGAATGTGACGCTCCACGACCGGTGAGCATGCCCGGTCAGTCCGGGAAGCCTTAAGGTCGTGACGACACATTCACCTTGAACCACGGGTTCAAGGGTTACAGCCTGCGGCGGCATCTCGGAGATTCCCTCTTTCTTTTCATCATCTCATTGTCTATGTCGCACTCACCGGATGTATCTGCTTCCCGGCAACATATTCGTCAGCATATTCGACAGGTTCGGCGGGCTTTAACTCCTCATCAGCAACAATCTTCCGCTCATGAAGCGGCCAAACGTTTTCTGAGCTGGTCCCCCGCAGCAAGCGCACAGCATATTGGGTTATTCCTCTCTGTAGACGGCGAACTCGACACTCGCCCACTGATTGAACGCCTGTGGGCAATGAACCGCTCGGTTTACCTTCCGGTTCTGCACCCGTTCAGCACCGGTGGGCTTATTATGGTGCGTTATGAGCCGGATACTGAGCTGGTAGTCAACCGCCTGAGGATTCCCGAGCCGCGCCTTGATGTGCGCCAGATTCTGCCCTTGCAGCATCTCGATATTCTGGTAACCCCTCTGGTTGCGTTCGACAGCACTGGCCAACGGCTGGGTATGGGTGGAGGGTTTTATGACCGGACACTACAAAACTGGCGTGAACATGGTTTTATCCCGGTAGGCTACGCGCATGACTGCCAGCATGTGGAGGCACTCCCCACCGAGCGATGGGATATTCCCTTACCCACTATTGTGACGCCGTCAAAACTCTGGGCCTGGTAACTCACTGCCGGCGCATAAAAAAGCCTTCCCAAAGGAAGGCTCCGATTGATGAAAAAGAAGGAAAAAACGTGGTTTTTCCTTCTTTTTAGTTAACAGCCGAAAACCAATAAATTGATTTTCCTTATTTTTATTGGGTGACACCCTCTGGTTCTGTACAGACATGAGGTTTGTCATCGGCCTCAGCCTTCCCAAAGGAAGGCTCAATGCAGCAATGTATTAATTAGTACAGCAGGCGGGCACGTACTGTCCCCGGAATAGCTTTCATGCTCTGCAGTGCTGCATCAGCGACATCTTCTGCCGCATTGATATCAATAACCACATAACCAATATGCGGAGAAGTTTGCAGGTACTGCGCTGCAATATTGATCCCCTGATCGGCAAAAATATGGTTGATTGCGGTCAGAATGCCGGGGCGGTTCTCGTGGATATGCAGCAAACGGCTGGTGCTGCTGGTATGCTGAGGCAAAGACACTTCCGGGAAATTCACTGCAGAAAGTGTTGAACCGTTATCAGAATATTTCACCAGCTTACCGGCCACTTCGATACCAATATTTTCCTGCGCTTCCTGGGTTGAACCACCAATATGCGGAGTCAGCAGCACGTTATCAAACTCGCACAACGGCGAAGTGAATGGGTCACTGTTTGTTGCCGGTTCTGTTGGGTAGACATCAATGGCTGCCCCGGCCAGGTGCTGGCTTGCCAGTGCGTCGCACAGTGCGTCGATGTCAACCACAGTACCGCGGGAGGCATTAATTAACAGTGAGCCTGGCTTCATCATGGCTATCTGTTCTGAACCCATCATGTTTTTGGTGGATGCATTTTCCGGCACATGCAGGCTGACCACGTCACTCATATTCAGTAAATCTGATAAATGCTGAACCTGGGTGGCATTGCCCAACGGCAGTTTGCTTTCAATATCATAGAAATAAACGTGCATACCCAGAGATTCGGCCAGAATCCCTAACTGAGTACCAATATGACCGTAACCAATAATACCCAGTTTTTTACCGCGTGCTTCAAAGCTACCCACTGCCTGTTTATGCCAGACACCGCGGTGTGCTTTGGCGTTCGCGGCCGGTACGCCGCGCAGCAGCAACAGCAGCTCACCAATAACCAGTTCAGCAACAGAACGGGTATTTGAGAACGGCGCATTAAATACCGGGATACCACGTTTACCTGCTGCATCCAGGTCAACCTGATTTGTACCGATACAGAAACACCCTACCGCAACCAATTTTTCAGCCGCGGCAAAAACGTCTTCAGTCAGATGGGTACGGGATCGTAAACCAATAAAATGAGCATCACGGATGGACTCTTTGAGTGATTCGGTGTCCAGTGCGCCTTTATGATATTCAATGTTGTTGTAGCCTGCAGCACGAAGGTTATCGATTGCTTTTTGATGCACACCTTCAACCAGCAGGAACTTAATCTTGTCTTTCTCCAGTGATACTTTTGCCATTTCCCGACCCTGTGTTATCTGAAAGAATACGCTGCATGAAATAAGCCAGCCTTCTGTCAACATATCAAAAATTACGCCCCCGGCAATAACGATGTTTTGTCACTTATGCTGAACAAAATGCAAGTAAGAAGGAAAGCCGGGGATTCACGCCAAAAAAATCAAAAAAAGCAGGAATAAAAACCACAACAGGAATTAAATGTGAACATTATCACTAAATTTAAAATTTCTTAAATTTTTTCAAAACGACAGCTTCTGGAGGGCAGAAAAGCCCCCCAGCCAGATCATTTCACAATAGTTTTCACACCATCAGCTGTACCAATAAGCGCAATATCCGCGCCACGGTTGGCAAACAACCCAACAGTCACCACACCGGGAATCGCATTAATGGCATTTTCTGTGGCAACCGGATCAATGATGGATAAACCGTAAACATCCAGAATTACGTTACCGTTATCGGTCAGAACCCCCTGGCGATACTCCGGGCGCCCACCTAACTTGACCAGGCTGCGCGCAACGCAGCTGCGGGCCATAGGAATAACTTCAACTGGCAGCGGGAAATTACCCAAAATATCAACCTGTTTGGATGCATCAGCAATACAGATAAATTTATCTGCTACAGAAGCAATGATTTTTTCCCGGGTTAAGGCAGCACCACCACCTTTGATCATTTGCATCTGCCCGTTAATCTCATCTGCGCCATCAACATAAATACCAAGCGCGTCAACATTGTTAAGATCAAACACGGGAATACCCAGCGCTTTGAGTTTGGCGGTCGAAGCATCGGAACTGGATACTGCGCCCTCAATTTGATGCTTAACAGTGCCCAGTGCATCAATAAAATGTGCGGCGGTAGACCCCGTGCCGACACCAACGATAGTTCCGGGTTGCACGTACTGTAAAGCGGCCCATCCCACTGCTTTTTTCAGTTCATCCTGCGTCATGGTGTTTTTGCCTGTGATAGAAAAGATGAAAAAACCGGGGGCGTATTATAGAACAGAGCCAGTAAAAATACCGTGTTTAAGGCCAAAATACGCCGAATGAAAGGCAACTTGCATGCCATATGTAAGGATTTTCGCTGGATCATGTCTGGTTTTATGTCATAGTGCCAGAAGCCAAAAAAACAGGAGCACACCGAAATAATGAAACGCCCGGACTACAAAACACTACAGGCGCTGGACGCAGTTATCCGCGAACGCGGGTTTGAGCGTGCAGCACAAAAGCTTTGTATCACCCAGTCTGCGGTGTCTCAACGAATCAAACAGTTGGAAAATTTGTTCGGTCAGCCCCTGTTGGTAAGAACAGTTCCTCCCCGGCCTACAGAGCAAGGGCAGAAACTTCTGGCATTGCTGCGCCAGGTAGAATTACTTGAAGAAGAATGGCTTGGCGATGAACAAACAGGGTCAACACCACTGCTCTTGTCACTGGCGGTGAACGCCGACAGTCTGGCAACCTGGTTGCTTCCGGCGCTAGCCCCGGTACTGGCTGATTCCCCGATTCGCCTCAACCTGCAAGTTGAAGACGAAACCCGTACTCAGGAGCGTTTACGCCGCGGTGAAGTGGTTGGTGCCGTGAGTATACAATCTCAGGCACTGCCCAGTTGCCTGGTCGACAAACTCGGGGCGCTGGATTACCTGTTTGTCGGTTCCAAAGCTTTTGCAGCACGTTATTTTCCCAATGGTGTTAACCGTACATCTTTGCTGAAGGCTCCCGCCGTGGCATTTGACCACCTTGATGATATGCATCAGGCGTTTTTGCAACAGAACTTTGATCTTTCCCCGGGCAGTGTGCCCTGCCATATCGTGAACTCATCAGAAGCATTTGTTCAGCTCGCACGTCAGGGAACAACCTGCTGTATGATTCCGCATCTGCAAATTGAAAAAGAGTTAAACAGCGGTGAGCTTATCGATTTAACACCAGGGCTGTTTCAACGCCGTATGCTTTACTGGCACAGGTTTGCTCCTGAAAGCCGTATGATGCGTAAAGTGACTGATGCACTGCTGGCGTTTGGGCACAAAGTATTACGCCAGGAATAACGGTCTTTTTTGCCTGTTTATTTCCCGAACCCTGGCGAGTGTTCTCTGTAATATTTAATAACAAACAGATAAAACTGGTTATTATCCGTCGGCACGGGAATGTTAGACAATGCGGCGGTTAATTCGCACAGGCGGGTATTGCAGACTGGCATGAAAACGTTATTTATCACGATTTTTTCTCTCGGGCTGTTTGGGATATTGGGTTACAGCCTTTATCTTCCGGCCGCGGTGATGTACTTTCACGGCAAGACACTGTTTATTTCCAGCGCGGCAGCAACGGCTGAGTGCCAGATGTGGCATACCTTTGTTTTCGCAATTTCCGGAAGCCTGGGTACAGTGATTCTGCAGCGCGTTTTTGCGATGTCGTCATTACTGAAGGCCCTGGTTTGTACCTTAGGGCTGGCAGTCAGTAACCTGCTGGTACTGATGGCCTTGCTGCAAGTGAAAAGTACCTTTTTCGAACCACTTAATACCAACCGGTTAAGCCATGTTCCGTTAAGTGATTTCTCGGTATATGGTTATGTTGTGGCTGCTGCGGTCATCGCGCTGATTATCACAAGCGCGATGAATTTATTCCCCCGCCGCCAGCCCATTTGGTACTGAACCAGCATTTGCTCATAAAAAAGGCTTCCAGGTGGAAGCCTTTTTTACTTGTGTTGGCCGTAAACAGTTATCATTGCGCCGGAGCAGAGGCGGTCTGTGGGCTCATTTCGAATACCACATCTACCTGATCATTAAACTGAATCGTTTGCTGGTCGTAGGTATCTTCAGCAGAAACAGGGGCTGCGTCTGCTTTCATCATACGCATCACAGGCGACGGCTGATAATTGGCTACGTGGTAACGCACACTGTATACCGGGCCCAATTTAGCGTGGAAACCTTGCGCAAGTGAATTTGCCTGTGCAATAGCGTCATTGATTGCAGCCTTACGTGCCTGTTCTTTATAGGCATCCGGGCTGGAGACTCCCAGGGAAACGGAACGAATTTCATTCAACCCGGCCTTAAGTGCACCATCAAGCAACCCGCTAAGGCCATCCAGTTTGCGCTCCGTAACAACAACGTTGCGCACAGCACGATAGCCTTTAAGTTCGCGCTTGCCTTCTTTCAGATATTCGTATTCAGGCTGAGTACGTAAATTCGCCGCATCAATATCTTTTTTATCGACACCCTTTTCCTGCAGGAAAGAAAAGTAACGCGCAACACGCTCATCGGCCTGTTTTTTCGCGCTGGCTGCATCCTTCGCCGTAACGCTCACCTCGATAGATAACGTCGCGATATCTGGCACTGCGTCTACACTGGCACTCCCTGATGTGACAATATGAGGTCCGTTCGGTAACTCATTCGCGACACCAGAAAAAGAGGTCAATCCTAAAACACTTGCCAGTAACAACACGTTAAACTTCATTTCTTATCCTCCATGCAATTTTTAACCTGACAGGAAGTACTTCTCGTTACATCCTGCGAGCAAGAGTAACGATTAATCTCCAGATGTCCATAGGATAATTACGCCAGCCTGTTATCAAAACAACCCCTGAAGATGATGAACGCCTTCCCGTGCAAGTCTTAATGCAATGAACCACATCACGCTACCGACTACAAAATTGATAACCCGTTGCGCATGTTGAGTACGCAGGCGTGGGGCAAGCCAGGCCGCGAGCAGTGCCAGGCCAAAAAACCACAGAAACGAGGCGCTGACAGTCCCCAGAGCAAACCACCGTTTCGGCTCAGTGGCCAGTTGCCCTCCCAGGCTGCCTAATACCACGAAAGTGTCCAGATACACATGGGGGTTGAGCCATGTCACCGCCAGCATCGTCGTAATGATACGCCAGCGCCCCTGGCCCGCTATCTGTGCTTCATCCAGCGTAATATCGCGGCTGAATACTGTTTTGAACGCGCCCCATCCATACCATAACAAAAACGCCACGCCGCCCCAGGTTACCAGGGCCAGAAGCCAGGGCGACTGCATCAACAGTGCGCTGCCACCAAAAATCCCGGCACAAATCAGCACTAAATCACTTAAGGAACACAGTGCCGCAATCATCAGGTGATACTGGCGACGAATTCCCTGATTCATTACAAACGCATTCTGTGGCCCAAGGGGTAAAATCATTGCTGCGCCCAACGCCAGCCCTTGCAGATACCAGCTAAACATAGTTCATCCTTTTATTTTGGGAATGGCGCGCAGTCTACGTAGTTTGTTTTATTAGTGGAAATTGATGTTTCTAATTATTAATAAGAATATCTAATAATAGAGACTATAATAATGGCCAGTACAAACTGGCCATTCGGGCTGATGACGAGAACTGTCATCGACGTGCTTCATTATGCAGAAAAACCACATTTTCCTCAGGCATCACAACAACCTGAGAGCAACAGATTATTTTTCTTGCTCACGAATCATATGCACATCCATTTGCGGGTAAGGAATGCCAATACCATTAGCATCCAGAGCCTTCTTAATTTTTTCCAGTGTATCCCAGTACACTTCAAAGAGATCGGCACTATTGCTCCAGGCACGCACTACAAAGTTAAGGGAAGAGTCACCCAGTTCATGCAGACGCACAGTGATGCCTTTATCTTTAATAACGCGTTCATCAGCCATCAGAATATCAGTGATGATTTTTTTCACCTGATCGATATCCGCATCATAGGACACACCAATCATGAAATCATTACGGCGTACAGGTTCGCGCGAATAGTTAATGATATCACCAGAGATAATTTTGCCGTTAGGAACAACGATTATCTTGCCATCCACGCTGCGCAGTGTGGTAGAGAAGATCTGGACATTCAGTACGGTACCCGCAGCACCACCCAGGTCAACATATTCGCCACTACGGAACGGGCGGAATGTTACCAGCAGAACGCCGGCAGCAAGGTTAGACAACGACCCCTGCAACGCAAGGCCAACAGCTAAACCGGCGGCACCTAATACGGCAATTACAGAAGCGGTTTGTACCCCAATTCGGCCTAATGCAGCAATCAGGGTGAACGCAATAATGCCATAGCGAACCAGCGCAGACAGAAAATCTGCAACGGTGGCATCAATTTTGCGGGCCTGCATAACACGGTTCAGCGCGTTAGAAATTAAGCGGGCTACCACAAAGCCAATAATAATGATGACTACGGCTGAGACAATATTAACGGCGTAATCAACCAACAAAGCCTGATTGCGCATCAACCAGGTGCCTGCATCATTTATGCTGTCCACAACATGTATGTCTTCCATCTGGATTCCTTGTCTCCGTTAGTCAAAAGCAAATATACACCTCAAAGATGTTTCTAAAGGGTAAACAAAAAGCTTGCCTTATGCCAGACAGCTCACATTTTTATGCTTTAAAGCCAGAAAAAGGCGTAAAAAAACCCGCCACAGAGGCGGGTTTTTAGTTGTGACAGAAACGAACTAATTACAGAACGTCAATTGCGTTCAGTTCAGTGAACGCTTTCTCCAGACGAGCTACCATTGACTGCTGGCCGGCACGCAGCCAGACACGCGGGTCATAGTATTTTTTGTTCGGCTGATCTTCGCCTTTCGGGTTACCCAACTGGCCTTGCAGATAAGCTTCGTTTTCTTTGTAGTAGTTCAGAATACCTTCCCAGGTTGCCCATTGGGTATCGGTATCAATGTTCATTTTAATCACACCGTAGCTTACGGAGTCTTTGATTTCCTGGGCAGTTGAGCCAGAACCACCGTGGAATACGAAGTTCAGGCTGTTGTGCGGCAGGTTGTGTTTTTTGCACACATATTCCTGAGAATCGCGCAGAATAGTCGGGGTCAGTTTAACGTTACCAGGTTTGTAAACACCGTGTACGTTACCGAAGGAAGCAGCGATGGTGAAACGCGGGCTGATAGCATTCAGTTTAGTGTATGCGTAATCAACGTCTTCTGGCTGAGTGTACAGTGCAGAAGCGTCCATGTGGCTGTTATCCACACCATCTTCTTCACCACCCGTACAACCCAGTTCGATTTCCAGGGTCATGCCCAGTTTAGACATACGAGTCAGGTATTTAGAACAGATTTCGATGTTTTCTTCCAGAGACTCTTCAGACAAGTCAATCATGTGAGAAGAGAACAGCGGTTTGCCCGTGGCAGCAAAGTGTTTTTCACCAGCATCCAGCAGGCCATCAAGCCACGGCAGCAGTTTTTTCGCGCAGTGGTCAGTGTGCAGAATAACCGGAACACCATAATGTTCGGCCATATGATGAACGTGAAGCGCACCAGAGATAGCACCCAGAATAGCAGCCTGCTGGCCTTCACCTTTGTAGCCTTTACCAGCGATAAATGCAGCACCACCGTTAGAGAACTGCACGATTACCGGCGCTTTAACTTTGGCAGCCGTTTCCAGAACAGCGTTAATAGAATCAGTACCGACGCAGTTCACTGCCGGTAAAGCAAAGTTATTTTCTTTTGCTACCTGGAAAACTTTCTGAACATCATCACCAGTGATAACGCCAGGTTTCACGAAATCAAAAATTTTAGACATATTACGTTGTCCTGTATCTTCGGCCTTGGAAAAAGGAGGTGCGCCTGGTTAACCAGACACACAGAAAACGACGGGCAGGAAACCCTGCCCGAATGTATTACTTCTTAGCACGCTCTTCGAGCATGGCAACAGCTGGCAGAACTTTACCTTCTACAAATTCAAGGAAAGCGCCACCGCCGGTGGAAATGTAAGAAATTTTGTCTGCAATACCGAACAGATCAATTGCTGCCAGGGTATCGCCGCCGCCAGCGATAGAGAATGCATCACTTTCAGCAATGGCTTTAGCAACAATTTCGGTGCCTTTACGGAAGTTCGGGAACTCGAACACGCCAACCGGGCCATTCCACAGAATAGTTTTAGCGTTTTTCAGGATTTCAGCCAGTTTCTCAGCGGAAACATCACCCATATCCAGAATTTGCTCTTCGTCTTTCACTTCAGTAACAGACTTCAGTGTAGCCGGAGCAGTTTCAGAGAACTCGGTTGCTACGCGAACATCGGTCGGTACCGGGATGTCACAAATAGTCAGCAGGCGTTTGGCTTCTTCAACCAGGTCTGGTTCATACAAAGATTTGCCCACTTTATTGCCTTGCGCAGCAACGAAGGTGTTAGCAATACCGCCACCAACAATCAACTGGTCAGCGATTTTAGACAGGGAGTCAAGAACAGTCAGTTTAGTGGAAACTTTAGAACCACCAACGATAGCAACCATCGGGCGGGCAGGTTCTTTCAGTGCTTTACCCAGCGCGTCCAGTTCAGCTGCCAGCAGCGGACCTGCGCAAGCGATTTCAGCAAATTTGCCAACACCGTGAGTTGATGCCTGAGCACGGTGAGCAGTACCGAAAGCGTCCATTACGAAAACATCACACAGTGCTGCGTATTTTTTGGACAGCGCTTCGTCGTCTTTCTTCTCGCCTTTGTTAAAACGAACGTTTTCCAGAACAACCAGTTCACCAGCTGCCACTTCCACGCCATCCAGGTAGTCTTTTGCTAAACGAACCGGCGCAGAGAGTTTGTCTTTCAGGTAATTCACAACTGGCAGCAGAGAGAATTCTTCATTGTACTCGCCTTCAGTCGGACGACCCAGATGGGAAGTCACCATCACTTTTGCGCCTTGTTTCAGGGCAATTTCAATGGTAGGCAGAGATGCACGGATACGCGCATCAGAAGTCACTTTCCCTTCTTTAACCGGTACGTTCAGATCCGCACGGATAAGAACACGTTTACCAGCCAGATCCAGATCGGACATCTTAATTACAGACATGGTGAATCCTCTCGTTGATTCTAAAAGTTTTGCAGGCGCAAATTACGCCTTACCTGATATCGGTGTTGCAGACATCGCCAACGTGGTATCCAGCATGCGGTTGGCGAAGCCCCACTCATTATCACACCAGACCAATGTCTTGATCAGGTGCCCACCACTTACCCGGGTTTGGGTACCATCCACAATAGCGCTATGTGGATCGTGGTTAAAATCGGTCGAGACTAACGGTAATTCCGTATAGTCAACTATACCATGAAATGCCCCCTGTGCCGCTTTTTGCAGCAACAGGTTAACCTCTTGTGCAGTTACTTTATGTGACACAGTAACGCTCAAATCAATCGCCGTCACATTAATGACCGGTACTCGTACAGCGATAGCTTCAAAGCGGTCACAAAATTTCGGAAAAATACGGGTGATACCTGCAGCCAGCCGGGTATCGACCGGGATAATTGACTGACTGGCTGCCCGGGTACGGCGCAAGTCCGGATGGTAAGCATCGATCACCTGTTGGTCATGCATCGCAGAGTGAATGGTGGTGACCGTTCCTGATTCAATTTCCCAGGCTTCATCAAGCAGCTTAATCACGGGAATAATACAGTTAGTCGTGCAGGAGGCGTTGGAAACGATGCGGTCTGTGGAGCGGAGTTGGTCATGATTGACACCGTAAACCACGGTGGCATCCAGCGTATTACCGCCTGGGTGCGAAAACAGCACTTTTTTGGCTCCAGCCTCAATGTGAGCCAGACCATCTTCACGGCTACCATAGACCCCGGTGCAATCCAGCACAATATCCACATCCAGCGCCCGCCAGGGCAGCGAGGTAATATCCCGTTGATGCAAAATACGAATAGTGTCGTCACCAATAAAGAGCTGTTCGCGGTCATGGCGAACTTCCCACGCAAAACGGCCATGGCTGGTATCGTATTTAAGCAAATGCGCCATACCAGCGGCATCAGCCAGCTCGTTGATTGCCACAACGGTGATTTCCGCCCGGCGACCGGATTCGTAAAGTGCCCGAACCACGTTGCGCCCGATGCGACCAAAGCCATTTATCGCGATGCGTACGGTCATATCTCTCCTGCCAGGATTCTGAGCAATGTTGTGGCAAACAGGGTAATGCAGCCACCGCCTCAGGGGAATCCTCGCCAGCCATAAATCACGACTGTTTGGTTAAATGTCGAACATTTTAAATTACTGAAACGCTTCAGCCAGCATATTAGAAATAAGGAATAAAGGGAATATTCCCTCTGCGTTATCACTCATTCTTCTGACCTGCATCACACTTTTCGCCATTTCACTGCTTAGAAGATAATCTGCACAAGAATACTCTTCAGGAATAATGGAATAATTTACTGCCAGAGAGGATATCACGAGCGTAAAAAAGCCGGGCAAATTACCCGGCTATATAAAACGAACATGGCTGAGGTGATTACAGCAAAGATTTCGCCTGTTTCACTACGTTTTCTACGGTGAAACCGAACTCTTTAAACAGCAGCTCTGCTGGTGCAGATTCACCGAAGGTGGTCATGCCCACAATGGCACCGTTCAGGCCAGTGTATTTGAACCAGTAGTCAGCAATGCCTGCTTCAATTGCCACACGGGCAGCAACTGCTTTTGGCAGCACCGCTTCGCGGTATGCGGCATCCTGTTTATCAAACACATCAGTTGACGGCATGGAAACCACACGCGCTTTCACGCCTTCGCCAGACAGTTGTTCCCAGGCGGCAACCGCCAGTTCAACTTCAGAACCGGTGGCAATGAAAATCACCTGCGGCTGGCCTTCGCAGTCTTTCAGCACATAGCCACCACGCGCTGCATCAGCCAGTTGCTGTGCACTGCGCTCCTGCTGGGCCAGGTTCTGGCGGGACAGAATCAACGCGGTCGGGCCGTCATGGCGTTCAACAGCCGCTTTCCAGGCAATGGCACTTTCCACCTGGTCGCATGGGCGCCATGTACTCATGTTCGGCGTTACGCGCAGGGAAGCCAGTTGTTCTACAGGCTGGTGAGTCGGACCATCTTCACCCAGACCGATGGAGTCGTGGGTATACACCATCACCTGGCGCTGTTTCATCAGTGCAGCCATACGCACCGCGTTACGGGCATATTCCACAAACATCAGGAAGGTGGATGTATACGGCAGGAAACCACCATGCAGCGCGATACCGTTGGCAATCGCCGTCATCCCAAACTCACGCACACCGTAGTGAATGTAGTTACCAGCGGTGTCTTCGTTAATGGATTTGGAGCCGGACCAAATGGTCAGGTTGCTCGGTGCCAGGTCAGCAGAGCCGCCGAGGAATTCCGGTAACCACGGGCCAAAGGCTTCAATGGCATTCTGCGACGCTTTACGGCTGGCGATTTTCGCCGGGTTGGCCTGCAGTTTTTCAATAAAGGCCTGAGAATTTGCCGCAAAATCAGACGGCATTTCACCGCTCATGCGGCGGGTGAATTCAGCCGCTTCCTGCGGGAAGGCTTTGCTGTAGGCAGCAAATTTCTCATCCCATGCGGATTCTTTTGCTTTGCCTGCTTCAGAGGCATCCCACTGACCATAGATTTCCTGCGGGATAACAAAAGGTTCGTATTTCCAGCCAAGCTGTTCGCGGGTGGCAGCCACTTCTGCATCACCCAGCGGTGCACCGTGAGAATCGTGGGTACCGGCTTTGTTCGGCGAACCGAAACCGATGATGGTTTTGCACATCAGCAGGGACGGTTTGTCTGTGACACTGCGCGCTTCGTCGATGGCGCGTTTGATGGAGTCCGCATCATGGCCGTCAACACCGCGTACCACATGCCAGCCGTAAGCTTCAAAACGTTTGGCGGTGTCATCAGTAAACCAGCCTTCCACATGACCGTCGATAGAAATACCGTTGTCATCGTAAAACGCAACCAGTTTGCCCAGTTTCAGGGTACCGGCCAGGGAGCACACTTCGTGAGAAATCCCTTCCATCATGCAGCCATCACCCATAAAGGCGTAGGTGTGGTGGTTAACGATTTCATGGCCCGGACGGTTAAACTGCGCAGCCAGTGTTTTCTCAGCAATTGCCATACCCACGGCATTGGCAATACCCTGCCCCAGCGGGCCAGTGGTGGTTTCAACACCAGCGGTGTAACCCACTTCCGGGTGACCCGGTGTTTTGGAGTGCAACTGACGGAAATTTTTCAGTTCTTCAATTGGCAGGTCGTAGCCGGAAAGGTGCAGCAGGCTGTAAAGCAGCATGGAGCCATGGCCGTTAGACAGGACAAAGCGGTCACGGTCAGCCCAGTGCGGGTTCTTCGGGTTATGATTCAGGTAATCACGCCACAGGACCTCAGCAATGTCAGCCATCCCCATAGGGGCTCCGGGGTGGCCGGATTTGGCTTTTTGTACTGCGTCCATGCTGAGCGCACGAATGGCGTTGGCAAGCTCTTTACGAGAAGACATTTTGACTCCAGATCGGATAGTTGAAGACCAGGCCTTAATAACGGTTTCAAGCCTGCACCCCAATGGTGTATAGCCCAAAGCAAAAACACCCCACTACAGTAAACTGTATTCAGGCTGTGTTATTTTCAGGCTATTGATTCACCATAATAAGTGGGCACATGTCTCTGGCCGTTAGGGCTCCAAAAAGTTGTCCATCAATTTAACCTAAGCAGCCTGTCATGTACATGGAACATCCTTTTGTCCACAGATAAATCTGCGAAACAGCCCTCAGGTTCTGTAGTTGAGTATCGCACAGGCTGAGCCTGAGGATTTATACTTCTGCGCCCTGGGTGCGGATTTTAAGACTTTTTGCTTACTGTTGAGCCGGGCTGGTGGGCAGGAGGGCAATAGAAAAACGGCACGCGGACAACCCGCGCGCCATTCTTAGCAAACGAATAACAAATTATTCGTCTTCGAGGTAGGTATAGCCGTAAAGGCCAGCTTCAAACTCTTCCATAAATTGCTGTTGCAATACCGGGTCCAGCCCAGTCTGCCTGACCTGATCACGGAAATGTGTCAGCAGAGTATTGGGGTCCAGTTGTACGTATTGCAGCATGTCGGCAACGGTATCACCCTCGTCAGAAAGCTCTACTTCCACGGTGCCATCCGGGAAGACAAACACATCCACGGCCTCGGTATCACCAAACAGGTTATGCATGTTACCCAAAATTTCCTGATATGCCCCGACCATAAAGAAACCGAGTAATGGTGGGTTTTCAGGATCATATTCCGGCATTGGCATGGTCGTCGCAATACCATCGCCATCCACATAATGGTCAATGGCACCATCTGAGTCACAGGTGATATCCAGTAATACAGCACGGCGCTCTGGCGCATGGTTCAGCCCTTCAAGTGGCAGAACCGGGAACAACTGGTCTATCCCCCAGGCATCCGGCATGGACTGGAACAGCGAGAAGTTGACGTACAGTTTATCCGCCATACGTTCCTGCAGTTCATCGATAATTGGCCGGTGAGCACGGTTTTGTGGATCCAGTTGTTTTTGCACCTCATGGCACATACTCAAATAGAGTTGTTCAGCCCAGGCTCGCTCCTGAAGATTGAATGTACCGGATGAGTAACCGACATGGATATCATGCAAATCCATCTGGCTGTCGTGCAACCATTCACGTAAGGAGCGCCGGTTGTCGGGCTCATGCATTTCTTCCCAGGTCTCCCACATGCTCTGCAATGCACGGGAAGCATCTTCAGCCGGAGGCGTTGGTTTGGAAAATTCATTGCGCTCTACCCCAATAATATTGGAGACCAGAACTGTGTGGTGCGCGGTCACTGCCCGGCCTGACTCGGTGATAACCGTTGGGTGCGGCAGCCCGTGCTCTTCGCAGGCATCACCAATGGCCCATATAATATTGTTGGCGTATTCGTTCAGACCATAGTTCACAGAACAGTCAGACTGAGAACGTGTCCCTTCATAATCTACGCCCAGGCCGCCACCTACATCGAAGCACTGAATATTCACACCCAGTTTATGCAGTTCGACATAGAAACGTGCAGACTCACGAACACCGGTTGCGATATCGCGGATATTCGCCATCTGTGAACCCAGGTGGAAGTGCAGCAGTTGCAGGCTGTCAAGGCGATTCGCCGCACGCAACATTTCAACCAGTTGCAATACCTGAGTTGCTGCAAGGCCAAATTTTGACTTTTCGCCACCGGAAGACTGCCATTTGCCTGAGCCTTGTGAAGCCAGACGAGCACGAACCCCCAGGCGTGGCACCACATTCAGGCGGGCGGCTTCTTCCAGAACGATATTAATTTCCGTCATTTTTTCGATGACCAGATAGACTTTGTGGCCCATCTTTTCACCGATCATCGCCAGGCGAATGTATTCACGGTCTTTGTAACCATTACACACAATTACTGAGCGAGTCATACCGGCATGAGCCAGAACCGCCATCAATTCGGCCTTGGAACCGGCTTCCAGCCCCAGCGGTTCACCGGAGTGAATCAGTGACTCAATCACGCGGCGATGCTGGTTTACCTTTATCGGATAAACCAGGAAATAGTCGCCTTTATAACCGTAAGATTCACGGGCGCGTTTGAATGCCCCATTAATAGAACGCAGGCGGTGCTGGAGAATTTGTGGGAAACAAAACAGAGCAGGAAGGCGTTGCCCCTGGGCTTCACGTTCCTTCACCAGTTTCGCCAGATCAACCCGGGCTTGCGGTACGTCCGGATCCGGGCAAACACTGATATGCCCCAGTTCATTGACGTCGTAATAGTTATTGCCCCACCAGGCAATATTGTATGTACGCAGCATCTTGCTGGCTTCCTGGGAGTTCATTGCAACCTCCTGCATGGAACGGAGTACACCCTGTTCGCCTGCTGACGAACCCGAAACAAAAGAAATGTCGTCAGACATTGCGAACCTCAATTTTTGTCGAAAAAGTAAAACAGTTGACTACTATCGCAGGGCATACCTGAGATAACAACCCATAAGCAACACCCGGAGTTAGCAGAACATAAAGCTTCGCTAACCGCGTGACCGGTTTCATTTTCATAACATTGTAAGACACGATTCCGAACGCCACATGACAGTCCGGCGAAACCTGGAAAAATCCTTCTGGAAAACCAGAAGAGCCCTTGCTCAGTTCAGGTGGCGAAAACCAGCTCGAGAATCCTGAGACGTGCCGAAACGGATATGACATCGGCTGGAAAACAAAAGTGAGAAGCAGGTGGAGAGGTGCGTATATACACCTGAGGATCGACGTAACAACGGAGTCTGTTGAAAATGGCGGTTCATTGTCATTGCTTGTTATCACCTCCACGCATACAACTACATGCGATAAGTAAAGCCCGTGGTCGGTCGCAGGAACGAAAACCACGCTACTGAGATTTTGCTCAACCCGGCTGGAAGTGAGTAACACAGTAAAAACTGATTACCTGACGATATAAGCCGCGCGCGCCGTTTTATACCCACATCATCGCCAAAAAGCAAAACAAAAATATGCTACCGGGCCGCTCGTTGCTTCTGTTGTTTTGTAACAAAACAGCAGCATCGTGAAGTCTGTCAAAAAACCACTGGAAATCTGCTTAAGGTATAACCTAGAATAGCCGTCCAGAAGTTAATCCATCTATACTGATTAACACTAAGACTGCTGGTGTTGATTACCACCCCAAATGACGTTTGTCAGCATAGTCCTTATAAAGGATGTGGGTTATCAGCAGTCCCTGATAATCGATTTACTCCAGGGTGAAGATAATATGGCAAAACACCTTTTTACGTCCGAGTCAGTATCCGAAGGGCATCCCGACAAAATAGCAGACCAGATTTCAGACGCCGTTCTTGACGCGATTCTGGAACAGGATCCTAAAGCACGCGTTGCCTGTGAGACTTACGTAAAAACGGGCATGGTTCTGGTTGGTGGTGAAATCACGACCAGTGCCTGGGTTGATATTGAAGAAATTACCCGTAATACCGTGCGTGATATTGGTTATATTCATTCCGACATGGGCTTTGACGCAAACTCTTGTGCCGTTCTGAGCGCCATCGGCAAACAGTCTCCGGATATCAACCAGGGTGTTGACCGTGCAGACCCGCTTGAACAGGGTGCTGGCGACCAGGGTCTGATGTTTGGCTATGCCACTAATGAAACCGATGTACTAATGCCGGCGCCAATAACTTATGCTCATCGTCTGGTTCAGCGCCAGTCTGAAGTGCGTAAAAATGGCACACTACCGTGGTTACGCCCTGATGCGAAAAGCCAGGTAACCTTCCAGTATGATGACGGAAAAATTGTCGGCATCGATGCGGTTGTGTTGTCTACTCAGCATTCAGAATCGGTCACGCAGAAAGACCTGCAAGAAGCTGTAATGGAAGAAATCATCAAGCCGGTTCTGCCTGCAGAATGGCTGAGTGCTTCCACTAAATTCTTTATTAACCCAACAGGCCGTTTTGTTATTGGTGGCCCAATGGGCGATTGTGGCCTGACCGGACGTAAAATTATCGTGGATACCTACGGTGGTATGGCTCGCCATGGCGGCGGGGCATTCTCCGGTAAAGATCCTTCCAAAGTAGACCGTTCTGCAGCTTACGCTGCTCGCTATGTAGCGAAAAACATTGTTGCTGCGGGTCTGGCAGATCGCTGCGAAATCCAGGTGTCCTATGCCATCGGTGTGGCTGAACCCACTTCCATCATGGTAGAAACCTTTGGTACTGAAAAAGTGGCCTCAGAGTTACTGACAGCACTGGTTCGCGAACATTTTGATCTGCGCCCTTATGGCCTGATCAAAATGCTGGATTTGTTACATCCGATCTACCGCGAAACAGCAGCTTATGGTCACTTTGGTCGTGACCACTTCCCCTGGGAAAAAACCGACAAAGCAGCCGACCTGCGCGCTGCTGCCGGGCTGTAATAAACAGTCTCGGGCACCTTTCAGGGCCAGTATTCACTGGCCCTCAGATTGATGAAAAAGAAGGAAAAAGCGTGGTTTTTCCTTCTTTTCAGTTAGTAGCCGAAAATCAATAAATTGATTTTCCTGGTTTTTTATTGGATGACATCCTCTCGTTCTGTGCGGACATGAGGTTCGTCATCAGACTCAGGGCCAGTATTCACTGGCCCTCTTTATGACCCTTCGCAATTTGTTTACTGGCTAACTTTTCTTTCTGCAAGACTGAGCGCTCCCGTTACACCTGCAACCAACACGTTTCTGTACAACGCGAAATCTTGCTGCGCGGCCCCCAACAGCCTCTTTTCTGCTTAGTGCAGCCTGAGCCATCACGCAAGAAATGAAAACGGTTACACATCGATTTGCAATATATTTTTTCAGAATAGGCTTAAAAAAACATAAATTTGATATTTTTGTTACACAAACTATCAGAGTTATCTAATAATCCAACATAACAGAAAATGAGATAGTGAATAATATAATGATTTTAATAGTAAAAAACAACAATCACAAACCATACACAATGTAACCGATTACATTAGCGTGACAATGGTCACGTTTTCTCTCCCAAACACAACCTACCATTAACATCGGTATAATTAACAACCCAACTGGAGGGCATCATGCCTGACACTAAAAAAACGGGGCTTTCTAACAAGGCATTGACATTCTTTGTCTGCTTTCTGGCCGCACTGGCAGGATTGCTGTTTGGTCTTGATATCGGTGTTATTGCCGGTGCACTTCCCTTTATTGCCCATGAGTTCCAAATTACATCACACCAACAAGAATGGGTGGTAAGTTCCATGATGTTCGGTGCTGCAGTGGGTGCGGTAGGGAGCGGCTGGCTCTCTTTCCGACTGGGGCGTAAATACAGCCTGATGATTGGCGCGATACTGTTCGTGGCCGGTTCATTATGCTCCGCTCTGGCACCAAATGCCGAAATTCTGATTCTTTCCCGCGTGTTACTGGGGCTGGCCGTGGGCATTGCCTCCTACACGGCACCACTGTACCTTTCTGAAATTGCGCCAGAAAAGATTCGCGGCGGCATGATCTCCATGTATCAGTTAATGATAACTATCGGCATTCTTGGCGCCTATTTATCAGATACCGCCTTCAGTTACAGCGGTGAATGGCGCTGGATGCTGGGTGTTATCACTATTCCGGCGGCCTTGCTGTTAATTGGCGTATTCTTTTTACCAGACAGCCCACGCTGGTTTGCAGCCAAACGCCGCTTCCATGACGCTGAACGTGTGCTGATGTACCTGCGTGACTCCAGTGAAGAAGCCAAACGTGAACTGGAAGAAATACGTGACAGCCTGAAGGTGAAACAAAGTGGCTGGTCACTATTCCGTGAAAACAGCAATTTCCGCCGGGCCGTTTTTCTGGGTGTGCTACTACAAGTAATGCAACAGTTCACCGGGATGAACGTCATCATGTATTACGCGCCCAAAATTTTCGAAATAGCCGGTTTTACCAATACCACAGAACAGATGTGGGGAACGGTTATCGTCGGCCTCACCAATGTACTGGCAACCTTTATTGCAATTGGACTGGTTGACCGTTGGGGGCGTAAACCAACGCTGATCCTTGGGTTCCTTGTGATGGCCGTTGGTATGGGTATTCTCGGCACCATGCTGCATGTGGGTATTCACTCCAGCAATGCACAATACTTCGCCGTGGCCATGCTACTGATGTTTATTGTGGGTTTTGCAATGAGTGCCGGCCCGTTAATTTGGGTGCTGTGTTCCGAAATTCAGCCCCTGAAAGGACGAGATTTCGGCATAACCTGCTCAACGGCAACCAACTGGATTGCCAATATGATTGTCGGTGCGACATTCCTGACTATGCTCAACAGTTTGGGTAATGCAAGTACCTTCTGGATTTATGCTGGTCTGAATGTGTTCTTTATCATTCTGACATTAATTCTGGTACCGGAAACCAAGCATGTTTCCCTTGAGCACATTGAACGTAACCTGATGAAAGGCCGTCCGTTGCGTGAAATTGGTGCCCAATAAAACATCCTGCCAAATTTGGGGGGCGGCTATGCCCCCCGCTACACGCTTGCAGTCAGCGATTCCAGGCTCTATGCTGCCAGCTTATGAATACACGCCGCATCCCCATTGCAATACAACAAGCTATAATGCGCAGCCTGCGCGCTAACCTGGTACGGGCTAATCACTACCTGAATACACAGTACCCTGAGCCCAAAATCTCCTGGCAGCAACGCGGAACATCGGCGGGTACCGCCTGGTTAGAATCCTATGAAATCCGGCTTAACCCATTATTATTGTTGGAAAACCAGCAAGCATTTACCGACCAGGTAGTGCCACACGAACTGGCTCATTTACTGGTGTGGAAGCATTTTGGCCGGGTGGCTCCCCATGGCAAAGAGTGGAAATGGATGATGGAAACTGTGCTGGGCGTTCCGGCTCTGCGTACTCACCAGTTCGAACTCAGCGCCGTGCGTTCCAATACCTTCCCTTATTATTGCCGTTGCCAGCAACATCAGTTGACGGTACGTCGCCATAACCGGGTATTACGCAAGCAGGCGGAATACCGCTGTATTCATTGCGGTGAAATACTAAAACCGGGCACATCTCCTCTGTAACGACAACAAGTTAACTGGAAACTTTAGAATCTAACTGATTGAAACTGGATAAATGATCAGTTAGGGTGCGGGCACACTTTGACAGAGAATTTCGATATGTCCCGCAAAATATTTTCTACCGCTATCTCCCTGGCGGCTTTTTTGTTAAGTACCGGTGCACAGGCCACAGGTATTCACAGTTTTTCTCAAGCAAAGACGGCTGGCGTAAAAGTGAATGCCGATGTTCCCGGCACTTTTTATTGTGGTTGTAAAATCACCTGGGAAGGGAAAAAAGGCATTCCGGACCTGAACTCATGCGGTTACCACATCAGAAAAAATAAAGTTCGGGCCAACCGCATTGAATGGGAACATGTTATGCCCGCATGGCAATTCGGCCATCTGCGCCAGTGCTGGCAAGAAGGGGGGCGTAAGAACTGTGCCAAAGATCCGGTGTACCGCAAAATTGAAAGCGATATGCACAACCTGGAACCCGCAGTGGGCGAAGTCAACGCCGATCGCGGTAACTTTATGTACAACCAGTGGAATGGTGGTGAGAACCAGTATGGGCAGTGCACAATGAAAGTCGATTTTTCCAGCAAGCGCGCTGAACCACCAGCCCGCGCGCGGGGTGCCATTGCCAGAACATATTTTTATATGCGCGATCAGTACCAACTACCGCTCTCACGCCAACAAACTCAACTATTTGAAGCCTGGGATAAAATGTACCCGGTGACTCAGTGGGAATGCACACGCGATGAACGTATAGCGAAAATACAGGGAAATCATAACCCTTATGTACAGCAGGCTTGCATGGCGCGAAAAGGCTAACCTACACTACCCAGCAATAATTAACTCTGTGATGCGCCGGTGCCTCCATTAGTGGGGCACAATAATGACGGCAACTTCTGCACTCTGCGCTTAGCGAAGAATTTGTTATAACCACCATCACACCTTTTTATGGATGATATACACGATGCGTATTCCTCGCATTTATCACCCTGCGCCACTTGTTGTTGGCCAGACTATTGCGTTAAGTGATGACGCGGCTGGGCATGTTGGACGTGTTCTGCGCATGTCTGCCGGGCAGACTCTGGAGTTATTTGATGGCTCCAACCAGGTTTTTTCTGCAGAAATCGTTCAGGCAGATAAAAAACAGGTTCAGGTCAGGTTGCTGGGTAGTGAAACAGATAACCGTGAGTCACCACTGTTTTTACATCTGGGCCAGGTGATGTCCCGTGGCGAAAAAATGGAATTTACTATTCAGAAATCCATTGAGCTGGGCGTCAATGTGATTACCCCCCTGTTCTCGGAACGTTGTGGAGTGAAACTGGATGCAGAACGCCTGAATAAAAAACTGCAGCAATGGCAAAAAATTGCGATTGGCGCCTGTGAACAGTGTGGACGCAACCAGATTCCAGAAATACGTCCCGTAATGAACCTGGAAACCTGGTGCCAGGAACAGGATGATGCACTGAAGCTCAATCTTCACCCGCGCGCCAGTGCCAGTATCAATACGCTCCCTCTGCCAGTTGAACGGGTGCGGTTGCTTATTGGGCCTGAAGGTGGATTATCGGCAGAAGAGATTGCCATGACTGCGCGTTATCAGTTTACTGATATTCTGTTAGGACCGCGTGTGCTGCGTACAGAAACCACCGCCCTTACTGCAATCACCGCACTGCAGGTGCGTTTTGGTGATTTGGGCTAAAGGAGACAAGAATGATCAAGCTCGGCATCGTGATGGATCCCATCGCGTCAATTAACCTGAAAAAAGACACCAGTTTTGCGATGTTGCTGGAAGCACAAAAACGTGGTTACCAGTTGCATTACATGGAAATGGCCGATTTGTACCTGACGAATGGTGAAGCACGCGCACGCGCACGCGCCCTCAGCGTCGAGTATAACTATGAGAAATGGTACAACTTCGACAGCGAGCAGGATATTGCGCTGTCAGACCTTGATGTCATTTTAATGCGTAAAGACCCACCGTTCGATACAGAGTTTATCTACGCCACCTATATTCTGGAACGGGCTGAAGAACAGGGCACATTGATTGTTAACAAACCACAGAGTCTGCGTGACTGCAACGAGAAACTCTTTACTGCCTGGTTTGCTGATTTAACACCGCATACGCTGGTAACCCGGAACAAAGCACAACTGAAAGCATTTTGGGAAAAACACGGCGACATCATTCTCAAACCACTGGATGGCATGGGTGGAACATCAATTTTCCGCGTGAAAGCAGGCGACCCTAACTTATCCGTCATTACCGAAACGCTGACGGAACTGGGTAACCGTTATTGCATGGCGCAAAACTACCTGCCTGAGATTAAAGATGGTGATAAACGTGTGCTGGTAGTAGACGGTGAACCTGTGCCTTATTGCCTGGCGCGTATTCCGCCAAATGGGGAAACCCGTGGTAACCTGGCAGCAGGTGGACGTGGCGAGCCCCGCCCATTGTCTGAAAGTGACTGGGCCATTGCCCGCCGCATTGCCCCTGCGTTAAAAGAAAAAGGCCTGATATTTGTCGGGCTCGATATTATCGGTGATAAGCTCACTGAAATTAACGTCACCAGCCCAACGTGCGTGCGGGAAATTGAAGCACAGTTCCCGGTATCAATTACGGGAATGCTAATGGACGCTATTGAGAAGCGTCTGGCAAAATAGTGTCCATGGCGGGAAGGATCCCGCCAGACTCTCGGGAATGCCGGTAGCACACATTCCTTATCAGGCAGACTTACCACCTGCCAAAGACTCAACCGGAACAGACCTCTGACAATGAATTTACAGCATCACTTTCTTATTGCCATGCCAGGGTTACAGGATCCGCTGTTCAGGCGTTCTGTCGTGTACATCTGCGAGCATAACGACGAAGGTGCAATGGGGATTATTATTAATAAGCCTCTTGATAACCTGAAAGTTGCCGACGTGCTTGAGAAATTAAAGATTACACCAGAACCAAGAGACCCGGCGATTCGCCTGGATAAGCCAGTATTTGTCGGTGGGCCGCTCGCGGAAGACCGGGGCTTTATTTTGCATACCCCACCAGAAATGTTCAGTTCCAGTATTCGTATCTCTGAGAACACCATTATTACAACGTCTAAAGATGTTCTGGAAACATTGGGTACACCAAACCAGCCACCAGATGTACTGGTTGCGCTGGGTTATTCCTCCTGGGATAAAGGACAGCTGGAACAGGAAATCCTGGATAATGCCTGGCTTACAGCGCCCGCCAATAATCAGATTCTGTTCCACACACTGATTGGTGAACGCTGGCGGGAAGCGGCACGCCTGATTGGCATTGATATTCACAATCTGCCTAACGAAGCAGGGCACGCGTAATGGCGACAGGAACAATATTGGCTTTTGACTTTGGCACCCGCAGTATTGGTGTCGCCATTGGGCAAAAAATTACCGGGACAGCCCGCCCGTTGTCTGCGCTAAAAGCCAAAGACGGCATTCCTGACTGGGAACAAATCGACCGTATTCTTAAAGAGTGGCAACCTGATTTTTTGGTTGTTGGCTTGCCGCTGAATATGGACGGCACAGAACAACCCCTGACGGCCAGAGCGAAGAAATTCGCTAACCGCCTGCATGGCCGTTTTGGCATTACTGTGGAGCTTCATGATGAACGCCTGAGCACAGTTGAAGCCCGTGCTGGTTTATTTGCTCAGGGTGGTTTCAAAGCACTGGATAAAGGCAGCGTCGATTCGGCTTCCGCGGTTGTTATTCTGGAAAGCTGGTTTGAGCAACGCGTTTGACCCATTATCTGGCTGCGCTATGCAGCCAATCTCGCTTGTTTCTGAACCAGCCCCCAATATCCCTTTATATAGCATTTTTTTGCCGGCGCCACCCTTCTGAGCAAACACACACATAACCTGAACTACCGGGGGGATATAATTTGGCTTTTTGTGCCAAAAATAAATAGCCAACCAGTGATTAACACCTGATACAACCAAACATATAACATATTATAATTTCAATAAGTTAGCTAAAAAACGGGTTCTTCCAAAGGCCATATCCCCAGCCATCATCCCAGCATAACGTGATCCAGATCGCACTTTTTGTTACCTGAGATATAATTTCAAGCGTTATTATAACCCACATCAAAGGCACTCGCCTTTAACGATAACGAATTGAATTAAATAAGGAAAAGACCATGAAATCTGTTAAAACTCTGTTCGCTGCTGCTGCCCTGTCTCTGGTTTCTTTTGCAAGCTTTGCTCAAACCGTCACTGCTACCGCAAGTACTCTGGATGGTGCAGAAGCACAGATAGCATCTCAGGCTAAACAAGCTGGTGCAGCTTCTTACCAAATCACTGAAGCTTACTCTGGCAACCAGGTTCACATGACTGCTGAACTGAGCAAATAAGAGTAACTGTTCTGGTACCGGAGCGCTTTTATCCCCTTGATTCTGGTACTGAACAACCATATTGAGCCCGGTCACTGCACTGGGCTCAAACATATCCACAATGCTGTAAACAGCTTCGCTGCTGCTATATCACTCTTCTGAATATCTGCTCACACGATAACCCGGCACAAAAAACACCGGCAAACTTACCTTTACAATCAATGAAATACTATATTCTTTGCCCGCCCATTGACTACTCACCAATACATTAGCGATTAGCCCCATAACGGCACTTTCTGGCCAGCACTTCATGCAGACTTTCGTACTGCGCCGTTTGTGCATTGCCGCACCCAAAGGCAACCCAAAGCATTTAGGCAAGCATTCCCGCCGCATCACGCTCGGCGCGGCTTTGTTCAAAAGTTTGCATGCCAGCCTGCCTGCCAGTCTGTAATACACCGGGTAACTGGTGTGTTTTCCCTTCCCGAACCAGGCTGGAAACGGCTGGCGTAACAACTAAAAGCTCAAACAAAGCCACCCGCCCACCACCTTTACGCGCAGCCAGTTGTTGAGCTACCACACCTTTAAGGCTGCCAGCAAGTTGAGTACGAACCATACTTTTCTCTTCCGCCGGGAAGACATCTACCAGCCGCTCTACCGCTTGTGCAGCCCCACGGGTATGCAGTGTTGCCAACACCAGGTGCCCTGTTTCAGCCGCTGTCAGGGCGAGGCGAATCGTTTCGCTGTCTCGCAACTCGCCCAGCAAAATGACATCCGGATCCTGGCGTAAAGCCCCCTTCAGCCCGGCAGCAAAAGAGGCACAATGCAAACCTACTTCACGCTGCTGGATAACACCCTGAGGAGGTTTGTGAACAAACTCAACCGGGTCTTCAAGGGTAATAATATGTGCCTGCGTTTGCCGGTTCAGCTCACCAACCATGGCTGCCAGTGTCGTTGACTTGCCACTGCCCGTAGCACCACACACTAATACCAACCCTGACTGCTCTTGTAGCAGTGCCATTAATGCTTCAGGAACCTGTAATGTGGTTAACTCAGGACATACCTGCGGTAAAATACGCAACGCCAGAGACACCCCTGCCACCTGAAGAAAAGCATTGGCTCTTAAACGCTGGCCATTTGCCAGCTCGACGGCGAAATCAAGTTGCCCATGGTGTTTAAACTGGCTGTGCTGCTCTGGTGTCAGCCACAAATCCAGCAATGCCGATATATCGGGTAAAGCACACGGGGCTGGCTCCATCACGCCATCTTTACGCCAGTAAAAATGCCCACTGCTACACAGGTGTAGATCCGACACATTATGCTTTACACTAAGGGCCACGATTTCTTCCATTTTGGCTTATCCTGAAACTCATGAACGACATTGCCCACAACTTAGCGCAGGTTCAGCAGAGAATCTCAGCGGCTGCAGAACGTTGCGGCCGTGCTCCAGAAGAAGTTTCCCTTCTTGCAGTCAGTAAAACTAAACCTGCGAGTGATATCGCACAAGCCATTGCCGCCGGGCAACGGGAGTTTGGTGAAAACTATGTTCAGGAAGGTACCGATAAAATCGCTCTGTTTCGTGAGCAAGGGATTACCGGCCTGACCTGGCACTTTATTGGCCCTTTACAGTCCAATAAAAGCCGCCTGGTTGCCGAAAATTTTGACTGGTGTCATACCATTGACCGGCAAAAAATCGCCATGCGGCTCAGTGAACAGCGCCCGGGCGAATTAGCGCCATTGAATGTGCTGATTCAGGTTAATATCAGCGATGAAACCAGTAAATCAGGTATCGCATTAGCTGAGGTAGACGCCCTGGCTGACCTGGTAAGCAGTTTACCCGGATTACGCTTACGCGGGCTGATGGCAATTCCTGCGCCAGAGCAGGATTACGACAAGCAATTTGCTGTTTGCCAACAAATGGCTGTAGCATTTAGCGCGCTACAACGCCGCTATTCTGGCATTGATACACTTTCGCTGGGCATGACGGATGATATGGAAGCAGCTATTGCCGCAGGTTCCACCATGGTTCGAATTGGTACAGCAATTTTTGGCGCACGGGATTATTCCGCGCGTCAGGGACAATAACTACAGAGGAATGCCATGCTGACGTTGACTTTCCTGGCCAAAACCATCATTGAATTGTATGTGATGGTGTTACTGCTCCGTATCTGGATGCAGTGGTCACGTTGTGATTTTTATAATCCGCTTTCACAATTTATTGTGAAGATTACCCAGCCCATTATTGGCCCGTTGCGCCGGATTATTCCGTCAATTGGTCCGGTAGATACCGCTTCTTTGCTGGTCGCGTTTATTCTTACCACGCTGAAATTCCCACTTCTGCTATTGATTCAGGCAGGAGTACTTGCAATTGGCCCGGTAAACCTGTTGGTTGGCTTGTTGTCGTTGCTGAAGAGTGCTGGTTCTCTGGTGTTCTGGGTGATTATTGTGCGTTCCATTATGAGCTGGGTAAGCCAGGGGCGTAGCCCAATGGAGTTTGTACTGATGCAACTCACTGAACCGTTGATGGCGCCAATTCGCCGCTTTATCCCGGCGATGGGCGGCATCGACTTTTCCGCCATGGGGGTAATTATTATTCTGTATCTGCTCAATTACCTGGGTATGGATCTGTTCCCGGGGCTGTGGTACCAGCTTTGAGTGCAGTAACCCAGACTGAATCCGGGCTGGTGCTGAACCTGTTTATTCAGCCCAAAGCCAGCCGGGATGCTATTGTTGGCCTGCATGGCGATGAGTTAAAAATCGCCATCACCGCGCCGCCGGTTGACGGCCAGGCCAACGCTCACCTGGTTAAATTTCTGGCAAAACAATTCCGGGTTGCCAAAAGCCAGGTGTCACTCACCAAAGGTGAACTTGGCCGTCATAAATCAGTGCTAATCAGTTCACCAAAAACTATTCCGCCGGTTGTTGCGGCCTGTCTTAATTAATCTGTGGTATTCGTTATGCAAAAAGTCGTACTGGCGACCGGTAATGCGGGCAAAGTTCGCGAACTGGCTGACTTACTGGAAAATTTCGGTCTGGATATTGTCGCGCAAACTGAGCTGGGCGTTGATTCAGCGGAAGAAACGGGCGGCACCTTTATTGAGAATGCCATTCTCAAAGCTCGCCATGCGGCACGTATCACCGGGTTGCCCGCCATTGCTGATGATTCAGGCCTGGCAGTCGATGCACTGGGTGGGGCGCCAGGTATTTATTCCGCACGCTATGCGGGCGAAGAGGCAACAGACCAGCAGAATCTGGAGAAGTTATTACATACCATGGACGCCGTGCCCGATAACCTGCGCAAAGCACGTTTTCACTGTGTTCTGGTGTACATGCGCCATGCTGATGACCCGACACCACTGGTGTGCCATGGCTCATGGGAAGGGGAAATCACCCGCGCCCCGGCAGGTCTTGGGGGGTTTGGTTATGACCCCATTTTCTACGTTGCTTCCGAAGGCAAAACTGCTGCGGAATTAACTAAAGAAGAGAAACGCGCTATTTCACACCGCGGCCAGGCTCTGGCATTACTACTGGAAGCAATGCGCAATGGCTGATTTGCCGCCACTGAGTCTGTACATCCATATTCCATGGTGTGTGCAAAAATGCCCTTACTGCGACTTTAACTCTCATGCGCTGAAAGGCGATGTGCCGCATGATGAATATGTCAGCCACTTGCTGAGAGATTTAGACAACGAACTGCCTGCCGCTCAGAGCCGCGCTGTCAGCACAATATTTATTGGTGGTGGCACACCAAGCCTGCTTTCTGGCGAAGCGATGCAAACGCTGCTTGATGGTGTACGCGAGCGTTTACCGCTGGCAGCCGATGCAGAAATCACGATGGAAGCTAACCCGGGTACCGTTGAAGCTGGCCGCTTTGCCGCTTACCAGGCAGCCGGTGTTAACCGTATTTCCATTGGTGTCCAAAGTTTCAACCAGGAAAAGCTACAACGGCTGGGGCGTATTCATGGCCCGGAAGAAGCAAAACGCGCAGCACTACTGGCATCTTCACTTGGCTTGCGGAGTTTTAACCTGGATTTGATGCACGGGCTGCCCGACCAGTCACTGGAGGAAGCGCTGAGCGATTTGCGCCAGGCGATAGCACTGAACCCACCGCATTTGTCCTGGTACCAGCTCACAATCGAACCCAATACGCTATTTGGCTCACGCCCACCAGTGCTGCCCGACGACGATACCCTATGGGACATTTTCGAGCAGGGCGATAAACTGCTGAGTGCGGCCGGTTACCAGCAATACGAAACGTCCGCCTACGCCAAACCGGGCTACCAGTGCCAGCATAATCTCAATTACTGGCGCTTTGGTGATTACCTGGGAATTGGTTGCGGTGCGCACGGGAAAATAACCTGGCCGGATAACCGGATTATTCGCCGGGCAAAAACTCGCCACCCGCGCGGTTACATGGCAGGAAAGTATCTCGACAGAGAGCATAAAGTGGCTGTGGCAGATAAGCCATTTGAATTCTTTATGAACCGCTTCCGGCTGTCAGAACCCGTTCCCCGGAGCGATTTTCTGCAACTAACCGGCCTTGGCGAAACAGTGGTCCGCCCGCAACTGGATGAAGCCATTGCCCAGGGCTACCTCACCGAAACGGCATCACAGTGGCAAGTCACTCAGCGCGGGAAATTGTTTCTCAACTCGCTGCTGGGCCTGTTTCTGGCTGATGACTGAATCAGGCTCCCCGGCAACAAAAAGGGGAGCCTCAGATTGATGAAAAAGAAGGAAAAAGCGTGGTTTTTCCTTCTTTTTAGTTAGCAGCCGAAAATCAATAAATTGATTTTCCTGGTTTTTTATTGGGTGACATCCTCTCGTTCTGTGCGAACATGAGGTTTGTCATCAGACTCGAGCCTGTTGTTCTTTCTCGTAGCTAACTTACTTCAGGCCTTTCACCAGTGCCTTGCGCTGGTCTTCCAGGGAAATCACCCGGGAGCAAACATCTTTGCCAAACTGTTTAAAATCGGCCTGCTGGTTATTCCACTCCTGCTGGATGGCATTTTGCATCCCGCCAAGGTTACCCAGTATCCCTTGTAAACCGCCTTTACTGTTTCCACTGGTGAGCGCTTTCGCCCCCATCTCATTGATACTGTCCTGCAGAATGCCACCCATTGCCTGGTTAACCAGTTGCTGGCCATCTGCCCTGACCTGGTCAATAGCTTTGTAGTGAAAAGCCAGGCCATCAGTACGGTGTTCAATAATACGGTTCATCTGCGCTTTTAACTGCGCATCAAGCTTTTCCAGCCGCCCGTGCATGCTGCTGCTTTCCCCCACCTGCTCGGTGATGATTTTGTCCAGTGCCGCACGGCCTTTCTCAACCCGGGCCCGGGCACCGTTATCGATCCACGGCAGGTCGTTACGCAGTGCCTGCTGGTAGTTCACAGCCTGTTGTTGCTGGCTGGCAGTAAGCGACTGCGCTTTACCATTAAACTGAACGTCCCCCTGAGGAGAAATAACCAGGTCGCCATGTTGCCCAACCACCTGCACTTGTTGAGGGTTGATAACCACATCATCTTTGGGGCTGACACTGCACTGGTAATCAGCTTTCGCCGCCGTGCTGACAGCCAGTAACGCAGCCAGCGCAAGGGATAACTTCTGCATTTGCTACTCCATAAAGAAAAAACGGGCCGGTAGCAACCGACCCGTTGAACATCCTGCGCTTAATCCCACCAGACGTCGAACAAATCGCTGGTGCGAATTTCTGACAACTGGCGTGCTTCGAGCCAGTTTTTTACCAGCGCCTGATGCTCTTCGGTACATTTGCCAATTTGCTGCATGCAAATCAGCCCTTCCCAGGCAAGGTAACCACTACCATCAAAAGCCAGGCCATTTGGCTCAATCACTTCATTAATTAAGTCATCAACGGTTTTATCAATCTGTTCTTCCGGCGTACCTTCCGGGAAACGCCATGCCACCGAAAACCCCACTTCCTGAAACTCGTCGATATGCATTTTTTTGCGTAAACGACGGCTGCGGTTTGTTGCCATTATTTGATCCTCTCGAACATTAAGTCCCATACACCGTGGCCAAGGCGCTGGCCGCGTTGTTCAAATTTGGTGACCGGACGGGATTCTGGGCGAGGAACATAATCGCCGTTCTCCGACATGTTTTGATAACCGTCCACCGATGACATTACTTCGAGCATATGTTCTGCATAAGGTTCCCAGTCTGTCGCCATATGGAAAACACCGCCCAATTTTAGTTTCCCTTTCACCTTTTCAGCAAACGGCACCTGAACAATTCGGCGTTTATTATGGCGCGCTTTGTGCCATGGATCAGGGAAGAACAGTTGCACCATGGTCAGGCTGTTTTCCGGGATCATCATGTCCAGCACTTCAATGGCATCATGGCACATTACACGCAGGTTAGTCAGCCCGGCTTCATGGGCCGCGCTCAGGCACGCCCCAACACCCGGTGCATGAACCTCAATTCCCAGAAAATTCTGGTGTGGATTGGCCGCGGCCATCGCCACCAGCGATGCGCCCATCCCGAACCCTATTTCCAGGGTAACAGGCGCTTCCCGCCCAAACAGCGCCGCAAAATCGATGGACTTACCATCAAATTCAACGCCCATCACCGGCCAGTAGTGGTCCAGCGCATGTTGTTGCCCTTTAGTCAGGCGGCCCTGGCGGCGGACAAAACTACGAATGCGGCGTAATGCGCGACCATTCTCATCAAATTCCGGTGAAATCACGTCGTTTATCATGGTAGAAACTCTGCTTGAGTTAATGTTCAGGAAACGGGCATTATCCAAAGTTACTCCGCCGATGCAAGCACCGGACACCAGCTGTTTACAGCAGGCCCGTGCTGTGCTGGAATCTGACACCTAAATTGACTGAGTCGGATACTGTGCGTAAATGATACAAGCGCTTCAATTCTCTCGCCAGGTGCTCGACTGGTATGAAAAGTATGGTCGGAAAACCTTACCCTGGCAGGCAGCAAAAACACCTTATAAAGTGTGGCTGTCCGAGGTAATGCTACAGCAAACCCAGGTGGCAACGGTTATCCCTTATTTCCAGCGCTTTATGGAAAAGTACCCGGATATCCGCGACCTGGCGGCGGCACCACTGGATGAAGTACTGCACTTATGGACTGGCCTTGGCTATTATGCCCGCGCCCGCAACCTGCATAAAGCCGCACAAACTGTCGTTCAACAGCATGGCGGTAAATTTCCTGAACGTTTCGAAGAAGTTGCCGCACTGCCAGGTGTTGGCCGCTCTACCGCAGGTGCCGTACTTTCTCTTGCCTGCGGCCAGCATTACCCCATTCTGGATGGCAACGTAAAACGGGTGCTGGCACGGTGTTACGCAGTAGAAGGCTGGCCAGGCAAAAAAGATGTCGAAAAGCGCTTATGGGACCTGAGCGAACAAGTTACACCAGTGCATGGCGTTAGCCAGTTCAACCAGGCCATGATGGATCTGGGAGCCATGGTTTGTACTCGTTCACGGCCCAAATGTGAGATTTGCCCTCTCAGCCAGGGTTGCCTTGCGAAACAGGCAGGCAACTGGTCCAGCTTTCCAGGGAAAAAACCAAAGCAAACGCTGCCGGAGCGCACTGGCTGGTTTGCGCTGGTACAACATGGTGACGACGTTTATCTTAGCCAGCGCCCGCCGGTTGGGTTGTGGGGTGGGCTTTATTGCTTCCCACAATTTGAAACGCAAAACGCATTGCATCAGTGGCTGGAAGCAAGACACATTTCAGCAGATAATTGCCAGCAACTTACAGCTTTTCGCCATACATTCAGCCATTTCCATTTGGATATTGTGCCAGTATTAGTCCGGGCAGAAACATGGCCTCTTCGCATGGAGGAAGATACCGGTCTCTGGTATAACTTACCGCAGCCACCCGCAGTGGGGTTAGCGGCACCGGTAGAGCGTCTGTTGCAGCAATTGCGTGCCGGGTCAGTTGCTTAAGGCCCACCAAATAATGAGGATGAGACATGAGCAGAACGATTTTTTGTACTTACCTGCAGCGCGATGCTGAAGGCCAGGATTTCCAGTTGTACCCAGGTGAACTGGGTAAACGTATTTATAATGAAATTTCCAAAGAAGCCTGGGCTCTGTGGCAAACCAAACAGACCATGTTGATCAATGAAAAGAAACTCAACATGATGAACCAGGAACACCGCAAATTACTGGAACAGGAAATGGTGAACTTCCTGTTTGAAGGTAAAGACGTCCACATTGAAGGTTTTACACCCGAAGAAAAACAATAAGGGCTCGTGCCCTTCAATGGATAAAACTGCACACATCAATGAAGAAGAGACTTATTGCGCTGGCTCTTGTTGCACCACTTTTGGTGTCCTGCTCCAGTAAAAAGGATTCGGCATATCACGAAGAGTGGGTCAAAGACACCAACGGTTTCGATATTTTAATGGGGCAGTTTGCCAATAATATTGAGAACCTGTGGGGGTATAACGAGGTACTGATCGCCGGGCCGAAAGACTATGTTAAGTATACGGACCAGTATCAAACCCGTAGCCATATCAACTTTGATGACGGGACGATTACCGTTGAAACCATCTCCGGTACAGACCCGGCAGCTCACTTGCGCCAGGCGATTGTCTCGACGCTTCTGATGGGCGATGACCCGGGCTCTATTGATCTCTACTCCGACAGCAATGATGTTGCACTGTCCAAACAACCTTTTTTATATGGGCAGGTAGTGGATAACCGGGGGCAGCCCATCCGCTGGAAATGGCGGGCAGAAGAGTTTGCAGACTACCTGCTGCAAACCCGCCTGCAAAGCCGTAGCAACGGGCTGCATATTATCTACAGCGTGACCATTAACATGGTAGCAAACCATCTGGATAAGCGTGCGCATAAATATCTTGGCATGGTACGCAGCGCAGCGCATAAATATGGGGTGGATGAGTCTCTGATTCTGGCCATCATGCAAACAGAATCCAGTTTTAACCCTTATGCAGTGAGCAATGCCGATGCGTTGGGGTTAATGCAGGTGGTACAGCACAGTGCCGGGAAAGATGTGTTCCGCTCCCAGGGGCGCAGTGGCATTCCCAGCAGAAACTATCTTTTCGACCCGAGAAACAATATTGATACCGGTACAGCCTACCTGGCGATGCTGAATAATGTTTATCTTGCGGGCATTGATAACCCAACGTCGCGGCGTTATGCCGTTATTACTGCGTATAACGGTGGGGCCGGCAGCGTACTGCGTGTATTCTCCAGTGACAAAGACCAGGCGGTATCGATTATCAACAGCCTGTCGCCTGATGATGTTTATGAAACTCTGGCCACCCGCCACCCGTCTTCTGAGTCACGCCGGTATTTATATAAAGTGAATACTGCGCAAAAAGGCTACCGCCGGGTGCATTAAGTTTTAAATTCTCACCAAACAAGCAATATAAAAAGGGAAAAGCATGCTTTTCCCTTTTTATTACGCCGGGTAATTAATTGTTCAGGCGGGATTATTATTAATCACATAACCATACAGGCGTTTAATGCCATCGGAGTCTGTTTCGCTGTAAACCCCCTGGAGTTCTGGTGAAAAACCAGGCAGCAGGTTGACACCCTCTTCCAGTGCCAGGAAGTAACGCAATGCGGCCCCTCCCCAAATTTCACCCGGCACCACACACAGCACACCTGGCGGATACGGTAATGCGCCCTCGGCAGCGACCCGCCCCTGGGCTTCACTCAGGCGCACCAGTTCTACATCGCCGCGAATAAATGCACTGTTGGCATCCTGAGGGTTCATCACCACTTCGGGGAAGCACTCTTTACGGAACATCGCTTTTTGCAGATCTTTCACGTCAAAACTGACATAAAGGTCGTGCATTTCCTGGCAAAGCTGGCGCAACGTATAGCCTTTGTAGCGCACCGGGTATTTCTGGTAGATGGTAGGTAATACATCTGCCAGCGGCGTATTGTCTTCAATATGGTGTTCAAACTGAGCCAGCATAGCCACCAGTTGCGCCAGCTTCTCCTGGCTTTCGGCGGGAGTCAGCAGGAACAGAATCGAGTTGAGGTCTGATTTTTCCGGTACGATGCCATTTTCGCGCAAGTAGTGCGCCAGAATAGCAGCAGGCACACCAAACTCACTGTATTTCCCTGTTGCTGCATCAATTCCTGGCGTGGTCAGTAATAATTTGCACGGGTCCACCAGGTATTCATCTTTGGCGTACCCTTCAAAGCCATGCCAGTTTGCTCCCGGTTCAAAGCTGAAGAAACGCCGGTCATGGGCAATGGTGTCCGTTGGGTAATCCTGCCACTGACGGCCATCGATTTCTGGCGGGATAAACGGGCGGATCATTTTGCACTGCGCAAGGATCTGTTTGCGCGCTTCAATCCCCATGTCCACACACTCAGCCCATAAGCGCCGGCCACTTTCCCCTTCATGAATTTTGGCATTCACATCCAGTGCCGCAAACAGCGGGTAAAACGGGCTGGTTGATGCATGCAACATGAAAGCATTGTTCAGGCGTTTATGCGGGCAGAAACGCGACTGCCCACGGATATGATCGTCTTTTTTATGAATTTGCGATGTCTGAGAAAAACCGGCCTGTTGCTTATGGACAGACTGCGTGACAAAAATACCCGGGTCTTCCGGTTTGAGTTCCAGCCGCAATGGCGAGCAATCTGCCATCATTGGCAGAAACTGCTCATAGCCAACCCAGGCTGAGTCAAACAGAATGTAATCACACAGGTGGCCGATGGTGTCTACCACATGGCGGGCGTTATATACCGTGCCATCGTAAGTGCCTAACTGGATAATCGCCAGGCGGAATGGGCGCGGCAAGTCTGCGCGTTCCGGGGCCACTTCACGAATGGATTCACGCAGGTACGCTTCGTTAAAGCAGTGAGCATCCACCCCGCCAATAAACCCAAACGGGTTACGTGCTGCTTCCAGGTAAACCGGGGTCGCCCCTGCCTGAATTAACGCACCATGGTGGTTGGATTTGTGGTTATTGCGGTCAAACAGCACCAGGTCTCCCCGGGTCAGCAACGCATTGGTCACCACTTTATTTGCCGCAGAAGTTCCATTCAGGACAAAATAGGTTTTATCCGCGTGGAACACTTTGGCTGCAAATTTCTGTGCATCCTTCGCTGAGCCTTCGTGGATAAGCAAATCACCCAGTTTGACATCGGCATTGCACATATCCGCACGGAAAACGTTTTCGCCGAAGAAATCATAAAACTGGCGCCCTGCCGGATGTTTACGGAAAAACGCGCCGTGCTGATGCCCCGGGCAGGCAAACGTGCTGTTGCCTATTTCAACGTACTGGCTAAGGGTATCGAAAAACGGGGGTAACAAATTTTCTTCATAGCGGCAAGCTGCCGTTTCCAGCTCAAGAAAATCTTGTGCTTTTCCCGTAATCACACCTTCAGTCCCCGAAAGCGGTGCAACCTGCTCAGGGCTGAAAAGGAACACCGGTAAATTAAACCCGGTGCGTTTAAGCAAAGTCAGAATACCGCTACGGCTGTCGGCAACCGAAACCACCACAACGGCCACATCAGTAAAATCCGTGTTATCCAGTGTCACAACTTCACGGTGCGTGGACAAACAGGCGACAACATCATGGCTTGCGGCAATTTTCAACGCTTTCATAAGCACAAATCCCCAGGGGTCAAGGATGAGTGAGTGCCAGAGGCACAACAAAAGGGAGTGTTCTCCCGGCGAAAATGATAAGGGGCCTGAACTGATAACCAGCTGCGACCACCAGACATCAGTAAAACCAGGGCCTGCCTGAGTTTACTGATGCTCCGGTGCGAGCCTGCACTGCCCTCACCGCATGGTGAAAGTTTGAATGGCTTGAATAGATAAATAGCGGACATAACGAGAACACGCCATTGCGCAATGGCTGTGATGTGCCAGAAATGTCGATGAGAATCCGAACATTGCAGCGACCTCGTTAAGGTAGTCGTGGAAAAAATCCGCGCAATTCTGGCACCTTTCTGGCAGGGGTGCAAGCGGTTGCCTGTAACAGAATGCACACAAATCAGGCAAACACACCACCGGGTACAACAAATGATTTGACGACAGCAGGCCTTTACGGTTTAATGCGCCCCGTTGCCCGGATAGCTCAGTCGGTAGAGCAGGGGATTGAAAATCCCCGTGTCCTTGGTTCGATTCCGAGTCCGGGCACCACTCATTCATATCAACGGACCTCCACAGAGGTCCGTTTTTGCATTCCAGGCCCACAGAAATCAACACGTCTACAATCCCTTAATCCACTCGACTCAATCAACTTCAACTCACATCAAGCCTCTTGCGGGGGGACAACTGAGGGTATAGTCCGATTCGATAAAATTTATACCCCTTTTACTATCAGAAGACTCCGTCATTGGCGCACACTGACGCTAAAATCCGTGCAGCTAAACCGGATGAAAAACCGTATAAACTTGCTGACAGCGGTAAAATGTTTTTGCTCGTTCACCCTAACGGCTCCCGCTACTGGCGACTCCGCTACCGGTTTCCGGGCAAAGAGAAAACGCGATGCGGCAAGGCAGCTGGCAGCTGGCAGCTGGGCAGGGTGGCGCAGTGCAGGGTCACATCAAAAAGTCGGTTGACGATGAGTGCCAGCAGTTCCGTGCTCCAGCGTGAACGCAGCCAGCCAAAATCCTTCGGAGAGCGCTGTACCAGCAGAGGCCAAATCTGAAGAATATCGGCGACCGGCCAGTGTGGTGCACGTCCAGGCCTGAGGCTTTTTAATCCTTCAGCACCATACAGGGTAAACCAGTTTATCTATCTGCCGACGGAAGAGCGTGCAGCGCAGAGCAGTCTGGCAACATCGGTGACGGTCATTCCCTAATGCAGCATCAGCATGGCGACAAGTCGCCGGACATGGTTCTTATCATAAGTTTGCCGGGCCTCTTTGCGCCTCAGTTGTCGTTCTTCATCAGGAATTGCTGCTATGATCGGCATCGCTTAGTCCGGTTGGTGGTTTGGGATATTTGTCGATTGACCAGAACGCACAATCCGGGCTGAGTTCCTTTTACGTGATCTACTATTTCGCGAAGCTATTTAGCCGTTATTTTTATTGCCAATAAGACACTTCTTAGTTATTCATAATATTTATAATTTACATTTAAAAGGATGCATTATGACAGACAATACAACCGAAGAATTAAAAGAAATCTTCCAGAAAATCAGTAAAAAAATCATTAAATTAATTCCTTACCTGACAATTTTGTCAGGCTTAATGGTATGGAGTTATTTAAATAATATCGGCAGACTAGATTTACTGATAGGTTCCTTTTCCATTAATATAGGATTAGTATCTTTATTAATATCCGCTGTAGTATTATCCCTCGCAATAGCCATAACACTAATCCTACCCAGTTCGATATTAATTTTTCACTCCTCGATGCTTCCTAATATAATTAACAAACCAATATCTATACCATGGTTAAGTTGGGGGTTTTCTACTTTATTCTTGGTGTTAACATTTCTTCCACACATTCCATTTATAACAAAAATAATATCACCCCCCTCAGCATCATTAATCTTTATTATAATAGCAGTAATATCGTTTATCATTTTTCTGGTTATTTCATGGGACAGTGGTGATTTCAAAAAAAACGATTTATTTAAGATAGCTAAAAATGTCGGTAAAGCACTAATAGAAACATTCACTACAATATTCGCCACATTATCAATCACCATCCCCATTACACTTCTGTTAAAAGACAGCACTGGGGAAAAAACCTCATCACTACTTATAGCACTGGCTTTCATGATCGCATTTTCTCTATCATCTTTTCTTCCCGCAATAGTTTATTATCGCGATATAAAAAACACATCATCAAACAATGAAAGAAAAAGCATCATTCCATTAGCAAAAAACTTATCCATAGCAGTCATTATAACGATAACTATCACGTCCATTCTGTTCCCCAATGTAACGACTACCTTAATGAATAGCTCTCTTTACTCTATCGGAGTAATTGATAATAAAAATCATTATTTTTTAATAGATGGAGGAAAATACAAGCCAGATATGTTCCCGCAGAATACATGGAAGACGTCGACAACAGATGAAATCGGACCAAACTTTTTTATCTATGGGATAAGAATGTTTTCCGCCGGAAATAAAAATTTAATTTGTCCAGATAGCGTTGGTTCCTTCAAAAGGGAAATTAATGGAACAAACTATGATTTAATCACTTCTTCTGATAATGGAGATAATGCAAAAAAACTAAAAGATTTGACCAAGTTCTGTGTCGTTTTAGACAGTGACAATGCACAACAATGGGATACTTTTTTCGAGAATAATGTTCAAAATAAAGGATAAAAATTACCGACTTATAGCCAGAATTATTATTCTGGCTTTACTTTTTTCAACTACGATTCAGGTTTAAAACTCTGATAAAGGGCCAGTACCGCTTCAGCAAATTTATCATCAATGGTATAAAAATAACATTCTGGTATATCCAGCACTTTTGCAAGATTGCAAACCAGTTCAAACGAAGGCTTGTGCGTTCCGCGTTCATAATGGGATAAACGTGAATATGCCGTTGCCTATTCAATCTCAGCCATATTCAATACCATCATCAAGTATACAATAAGCTTCAACGCCACCATCTGGTGCTGCCACACGGTGAAAATTATTGTGTTAATAATAGGCTATTCTCTTGCTAACTGACAAATCAGTTCTCCAAAAGCATTATTTTGAGAGTTGTTGAACGTCCTGATGTTTTCCCATCTTATCGACATATTAATTCCTCACAATGTGTGTTCAAACCAAACGACACGAGGCGCATGTTTATTGAATATTGTACGAAGATATGAACCAGATATATCATTAAACCACGCTATATCCCTGCTTCGGGTCATTCTTATACTGCGGAAATGCCAGCTTCAGCGCCCCCTGCTCAACCAGCGGTTTTAAGTACTGCTGACGCAACGCATTAGGGTTACGATTTAGGATCTGCCCCAGCGCAGCAACGGAAATATACTGCCCCTGACACACACTCAGGATCACACTCTTCATCAACTCTTTATCCCCCAGACGCAATCTTTCACGCGGAACCGCAGCTAAAGCAAACAACGAATCCCGGAAAGCCTCAGTGAGATTGTCAGCATCATCAATATAAGGTCTGTCGATAAAGCGGTTAAGCAAACGTCCATACTCATCCCGGGACGTGGGTTGATTGTCCTCAGCATTTTCCTCGTTATGTGTGGACCTCTGCTCGTTATATGTGGAGTTCCCCTTGTTATGTGTGGACCTCTGCTCGTTATATGTGGAGCTATCCTCGTTATATGTGGAGCTCGCAAGCGTCTCTAACGAGAAAACCTCATCTGGTGTCATGACCGATATGCCAGGCAAAGTGTAATATTTACTTTTCTGTTCCCCCCCAGCAACCAGAAAACCTTTACTCTCCAGCCTGGGAAGCGTCAGCGTAACTTCGCGGGAGTGCCGGGTTGTTAACTGGCAGGCGCGTTCATGGTTGACCCAGCCTTCAATCGCCGCTGTTGCAACAATCACCTGTTCAAAATCATCAAGCAGATCGAAGGTCTCGCCAAATCGCTGATGCAGGTCATCCAGAACATGCTGCGGGATCAGACTAGCGGTAGAAAGCTCTAATAGCGTCTGTGCAGGAAACGTTTTTTCCCAAAGTTTGGGGGTTCGCCAGTTAGCAGATTTCCAGCCACTGTAAATCTTCGGTATCCCTGAACCTGCTTTCTCACCCAGACCAATCAGCAAGAACATCTGGTGTAGCAGTCTGTTGCGGCAATCACTAACACCACCCGCAATGACATCCTCCAACGGCAGGCGCATCAAGCCGGGATTGCGAAAGCCAAACATGTCTGGACGTTTGACGATCAGAATAGAAACCCGGCCGGTGAAATCAGCATGTACCAGCGTGTTGACCAGCGCTTCACGCAGTGCGATATGTACTGGCGTATCTGTTCTGCGCTGACCCTCTTCAAGGGTAAAAGGGACTTTAAGATCGGCGACCAGCTTTTGGTATACTTTACGATAAAAATCAAACAAGTTCCCTGAGCATGTACCGTCCGGACATACCCGATCCACCCAACCGCCCCGACCATTTGCCATTGCGAAATAGGTGGGCCAGAAGTCTTTCGGTAACTCGCCTTTGCCATCTTTCCCCCTGCCAGTTTGAACTCTACCTGTTCCGATTCAACAAGGGTTTGTAGATCTATAATGTCTTTTATTTACAAAGGAATAGGGATTCCTCTGGCTGAAAAATATTCGGCTATATGATACCGCATCTACCAAATATCCGGTAGGATGCTAAGGGTACTGGCGGATCTTTCAACCTTATTTATAATCCTTTCCGCCACCTGACCAGCGCCTCTTCCACTATCCCCGCAGGCAAAAACTCCTGCTCCAGACGGCCACGCGCCAGGCGGGTTAAGTAGCGATAAAAATCCGCCTCTTCACTAAGTAAGCCATCAGGTATTGCTTCCTGTGCTATTACCGGTTCAGTAACAGCGCTATGGTTGGCATATTGCTCAAACAACTCACGGTTCATAAGCAGAACATCAAGCGTCGGACGACAAAGCCTGGCTCTCGCCAACATCAAAAGCCCCCAGCTATCCATATCCCCCCAATAGGCAACGCTTTTTTTATCCAGAACAGGACTGGATAACCATTGCACGTCAAGGCCGCACCCCAGAATCGCGATAGTGTCAGATAATACAGGGAGTTGGTGCAGGCACTGTTCATTTTCAATCACCAATATACGCGACGCAGTCAAAGGGGTTTCCGCCAGTTCCGCCGTCGTCACCCGACATTTTTTAAAAGGAAGCATACCTGGCGATAATGGCACAACCAAAACCCAGTGGCTGGACTCATCAAAAGCATCAAGAAAGGTGGTTAACCCCTGCTCGCTGGCTTCGCCAGAAAAACGTACGTCCATCAGTTGGGTTAATAGAGAAATATTATTCTCAATAAATTTGGTATCCACTCCTTGCCCGGAAAGCAGTCTTAACGGCAGCCCTTTTGCGCAGCCCGGCTCTAATTGGCAGGCCAGCCTGGCGGCGCTGATGACGTCCTGCGGATCTTTGTGCCGCCAGAGCGAACGATGGCTGACCAACAGCGGATGAAAAATGGGAGCAACCTGCTCAATAATTCCCTCCAGCAAGCGAAATTCCCGGCTCACCGCCAGATCTGCTGCTGCACTGATCCAGTCAGAAGGGCCATTCAGGATCCAACGCAACGGCATTGATACCGGTCCGTCGCTCGCCCGATAACTGACCTCTTCCCAGTCCACACGCCCAACCGTGACTTGCCGCCATAACTGCACATGTTGCAAAACGCGCGGAGCCTGCTCCGCGAATATTTTCGCGGAAGGTTTGCCAATGGACAGGCAGAGCGGCCAGCTACCAGGTGGAAGTAAGCGTTCAGCCCGAAGCGTTGCGTTATCCCACTGCCGGGCAAGCTTTTTACGCAACTCATCAGGAGAAAACATTCTACGCAATCTCCCGCCGATGGTAGTGTTGTTCAAGCTCTTCCCAACTTAGCGAAGCCATATTTGAGTCCCGACCGCGCCGGTGGACAACAATCGCCGAACGAGTATGATCACGCAGCAGGCGCATCTCTTTATTGGGGGTGATAAATACCGCATGTAAGCCAAACTCTCTAAGGGCGGCAATGATCCTGCCAGCCACGGCATGAGAGCTACGGGAGAACGCTTCATCAAGGACAATAGTACCAAACAGCGGATAACGACTCCCCGCAGGACAAAGCGCATAGCTAAGTGATGCGGTCAACACGTAAGAAGCGATAATTTCTTTTTCTCCACCGCTACCGCCCTGTGAGCCAGTGCGTGACTCAATCACATTTCCGCTCTGGCGATCCATCACCGATACGGCGAACTCCAGACGAAAACGGGGATCCAACAACGCCTTCGCCCCCAATGTGCGATTTCGTTCACAGGCATCCCGCAGTTGTGCCACCAGCACCTGTAAAGCCTTATAATGGCTCTCGCCGTTATCATCAACAAACCGGGCGGTATTCAGTTGACGCTGTGTTTTTCCAAGTGTGCGCAGGCTTTCATGGACAACTTTTTTCGTATCCAGACGCAGATATCGACCCGGCTGAAAATCGACTCTGAACATGGTTTCATTGAGTTCGCTGAGCCGCGCTTCAATCACCAGCACTTCATGCTCAATATGACTGAGTAATTGCGTTACACCGTCGTCAGATGAACGATTCAGATAATCAAGAAAACGGTTAAGCTTTTCTGGCAGGGCTTCTTCGGTCAGTTCCTGCAAACGCTGTAAATAGACAGGAATATCGCCCAAATCAGCCCCTGCCTCAACGAGCGCCCCGGTATCCACACGTTTGGCTTCAGACATACGTTTGGTCAACTCAATGTTCAGTCTATGCAGTTCACCTTTAACACCCTCAATTTCTTGCTGAATTCCCCGCTCATGTTGACGTTCCAGATCGCGAATGTCAGGCAGTTGTTCCAGATTCACCGCCGGAAAATGTGACGCGCACAATTCTCGCTCTTCATCCTGCATACCTTGTTGCGCGGTTTGCTGAGCCTTACGTTCTGCGGCTTGGGCTGAGGTGAGTTCTGTATCCAGCCCGTTAGTGACTTTATTGGCGGCTCTGAGCTGCTTACTGAGTTCAGATTCAACCGTTTGAGCCTCATCAAGTATTGCTTTCGCTACGCTGGCGTCAGAATCCGGGCGGATCAGATTCTCCAGCCGCTGCCTGAGCGCGTCCAGTTGGCTCTTTGCACCGGGAACATCAATGCTATCGAAATCAATTTGTTGTATTTTCTGGAATGAAATGTCCTGAGCCTGCAAACGCCCCACTTCACCTTTCGCACACTCGAATGCCGCGTTTGCAGCTTTAACCTGCTCCTGAAGAGCGGCAATTTCTTTGGCAAGAAAGTTCAGGCGATCGCGGTTATCAAACCCTGTCAGCCAGTCTTCATCGAGGCGTTTCTGATCCTGTTTGTCATAAAAACGCTGCTTACCAGACATTAACCCCTGCACCGTCATGGCATGAGGCGTGTCACGCAATTGTTCAGGGCTGTCAACACAATGCCTGTCGCTTTCGGCCACTAATGCTTTGACGGCCTCTCGCCACGGATGTTCTTTCCACAACAGCTTACGAGTAAAGCCATCATCGAAGAACCTGGCGGGCGAGTGCAGTAATTTGACTTCCAGTAACCGCACATGCAGACGGTTGTTACGCTGATTTACCCAGCGCAGCGCTTCCTGTGCGGATTCAGGCGCAACCAGAATACGCAGCCTGTTGCTCCCGACTGCGCGCTCAATCGCACCGCGCCATTGCGCCTCTTCTGGTTTAACCTGTATCAGTTCAGCAACGAAAGGCAGTTCAGACTCATCAACGTTCAGCGCTTTTGCCAGTTCGCTTCGAAACGCCTGATAATGTGCAGGAAGGTTAGAACCCGGACGACGCGCGATCTCGGCGCGTTCAGTTTCCCGCTCCCGAAGTTCTTCAGTAATGCGATGGCTGAGCGCGCCTTTTTGGTACGCCTCTTCCTGTTTCAACTTTATATCATCGGCAAACTGCTCACACCGGGCCTCGGCTTCATGCTGATTCGCCTCCAGCTGTGGCTGGCTCAGGTCAGGTGGCAATCCAAGATTGCGGGTCAACTGTTGATACTGGCGTGCCAGATTTTCTCGAGTGCCGAGCGTTTTTTGCCAGTCCTTGATACGCTCGTTCAGTTCATCAATATTGGCGCCGCCGACCTGGAGATAGCGCTGCAAACAGTCGCTAACCCTCTTTTTTTGCAGCTCAAGCTGTGACTGTAACCGTACTTCGCTGGCCTCTGCCTCGCTAAGTTCGGTGTCAAGCTGATTGATCTTTTCCCGCCAAAGCTGGCTTGCCTGTTGTGCAAACCAGATGGGTAACAGCGATTCCAGCGCCTGTTTATCAGCAAGTTGTCGCTCTTGCTTCTGGTACTTATCCCAACTCAGAGCGACAGGCTGTAAGGACTGCTGTTGTTTGCGGGCTGTTTCCAGTTCCTGATGAATTTCAGTCAGACCATCAAAACTATTTGCCACTTCCGTTGCACGATCGAAGGCGGAGTGGTCGTCCAGCACCAGCTCGCGAAAAATCTCATCAATACTGTTGAGTTGTTTTAACCCTGCCGCCCGGTTTAACAGCGTAAACGCGTTTTCCCCCACTTCGAAGAAATCCCGCAGGCGCGCCAGGTACTGCTTTTTATTCGGGTATGCCCAGATTCCGACAGCTTCTTTTTCCATTTGCCGGAGCAAACGTGTGCCACCCTCATGGTAAACGTTCAGCCAGTGCTCCAGCGTCTGCCCTGGGTTATCGCTGAAAAGCCAAAGCCTTTTCATATCCGTCACGCTGGAACTGGTGGAATCAAACCACAATAGCGCCCCCAGGCGTACCTGTTGCCCTTCACGCTTCAGCGTAGCGGCAATACCGGTCACTGTTTTACCCGGCCTGGCAATATGTGATTGGCCTTCTCCTCCATCGCCGGGGCCGGATACGCCTCGCACATAGGAGATAAGATCTCTGTCGCTTTCATGACCGCCGGTTGAGGCCAGGTTGTAACGGGGATTGGCGCAGAGTAGTGTCATCAAGGCATCGACAAGTGTGGTTTTTCCGCTACCGGTTGGGCCAATAACGGCAGTCCCTTCATGATGAATTACGGCCTGATGCAATCCGTGAAAACCACCCCAATTGAACAACTCGATATGAGTAAGAATGAAAGATTCCTGCCCGGCCATACGCGCTATTTGATTCATACGTCCTCCTCACTACTTTCCTTTTCTGGCGAATCATCTGCGGAATTTTGTTGAACAATTTGTTCCCGTAGCCATACCAGTAATGCCTGAAGATTCACCGGGTCGGCAAGATGGGCAATGATCGGGCGAATCACGATCTGCTCATGCGCATCCGGCGACGTGACCAGCCCATGTCCTTTTAATTGATCCAGCAGGGTAAGCAACCGGGTGCGTTCTTTTGATTCACTCCCCGGATCGCCAAGGTAAATCTGGAGCTGAGGGAGGAGAGCGTCTATAGCAATTTGCGCCTGACTGGCACCAGTTCCACTTTCTTGCTCCCAGGCGACAAAATGCTGACGCAGTATGGCAACTAATAATGATTGTTCCAGGTTAAGCCGTTGCCGTCTCACCAAAGGGTGGGACCATTCATCCTGCTCAGGTGTTTCATCAAGCCTGACTTTGACATACAACAGACCGCGGATCTCATCAATGCCGATATCCAAATCGAGAGGTTCCAGAATGCGGGTAGCCTCTTCAGTGTTAGTAAGTAAAACGCGGTACAGATTGGGTTTACTGGCCTCTTCCAGCAGGCCATATTTGAGCAACTCCTGTGCCGCTTCGCGTATTTTTTTCAGCGTTCGCACTTCGCTACTGGTTGCTGTTTCCTCAACAGGCGCATCGGCAACCTCCTCGCCCGATGGCTCTGATTCACTACCTGCATTTGCGCTAACGTTCCGGCTAATTAGTTTGTCAAAATATCCCGCCATACCTGTTACTCCCAATCAATATCCATTAATGCCTGACTTTCCAGACCGGTAGTGGGCAGATTAAATCGCCAGCGGCGACCTTCCGCATCGCGAAGCTCAGCAAATTCACGTTCTAAATCAATAACCTCAATGCCCGCTTCTCTTGCCATACCAATCCAGACAGTGAACGTTTCAAGATCGTGAACAGGGGGCAACATCGCCGCCAGCTCAGCCAGGCCAACGGGACGATTTTCTTTTACCAGAATCTGCAGTGTCTGCTGAATCAACGCCTCACGGTCGAGGCCGTTGAAAGCATCCCAGAAATCATCTCCAATCTGTGTTAAATCCGCGGCATGATTACTGAGATCCAACATTTGTTCCGCTTCATCATCCACTTCTTTAAAACGTAAACGTTCAATCGCAGGGATACCCGATACCGATACACCAATGGCAGGAAGCGGAACCTCTTGTTTGCGAACCATCTGCCGCTGCCAGTCGAGCTTTAACGCCTGATTCAGAAATTCGTTAAGCAGATGACCTACGCGGTGGTGTTCAGCAGCAAGACCGGTTTTCATAAAACCGCGGACATCGCGCTCGCTACGGGCACGAGCCTGAAGTACGGTTTGCGATTCATCTACCAGCCGTTTAACCAGCCAGCGCAAATCGTGACTTTGCAGACGGTTAAGTGCATCGGAAGCAGACGGGTGGCTAAGGATTACGTGCAGCCGCTCACTCATTGCCGTTAGCTCAGCTGACTGGCGTAGCTGTTGCTGAAAACTATCGAAGACTCTTCCTTCCGGCGTATTAAGCAACGCATCCTGATCGTTCAGCAGACGCTCCACAATATCGCCACGATGATACTGTTCACCGATAATGGATTGCCGCAGTGCGCGGTCGGCATCACGCCAGGAATCTTCAACACGACGAAAGTCAGCCCTCAAACTGGAAGCTAAATTGAAGACATCACGAATATGTTCAACCGCCTGATATGTATCCAGGACCTCAATATGCCCGGCCTCGGCCTCCTGTAGTTCACGTTCCAGTTCAGCAATACGACGACGTAAAGTTGAAACCCGGTTTGCCGGATTAGGGTTAAGCCGGGTCTCCAGATTTTCAATTTCTCGTTGCACAATAGACAAACGGGAAGCCGTAGATGTCATGAAGCGATTATCCAGTGACTCAACAAACGTAATCGCGACTTCAAGCGCATCAGTGGCGAAGATACGGCCATCCCTTTCAACAATTAAACGTCGTTTTATCCATTCCCGTAGTTCACGGCTGGCTTGAAGAGATGGGTTTTCCTGATTAATCTCGTACTGTTCCTGGCTGGCATGCTCGACAAGAATGCCAGTCAGAGACTGAATCGCATCTTCAAGAGGGATGCCATCATGTGATTTTTCAAACATCGTATTCAGGCAACTCAGCACCAATGGCGAACGGCGGGTAGCAAGAAGTATCCAGGCCGGATGCTGGTTTTTGGCTGAAATATAACTTTCTGTGCGCTGTCTTATATTTTCTTCCATACCATACCCCCCTTCAATAATGCGGATTGAGATGCCAGAAAATAATAATTCCCTGTTATATACTCCCCCTCAGAATCTTGCTGTGCTGCGTGCACTTTTAGCACAACATTTTCTTCTGCTACTCGTCTTTGAAAACAGGAAGGAATTGAACCTCACATTCGATAACCCCAAGAAATACCTGAATAAATAAGGGTATAAAAACATACAAGCTTTGCCACTAACTGATAATCAACTTGATGGCAAGCTACTGGGAAAACCTCACTTATGCAGCGATGCCACATAAGTCTTCGATTGCTATATAAGTTAATACAGTATGCAGAATTTGGTTGCTCGCAGCGGAAATTCGCTGAAATACTTATACGACAAAACTACATCGCTCATATCCTTTTCACACCGAAAGTAACTGCCTTACACCCTGGCTTCAAATCGCAAGCGAAAATTTTCAGTTATACCCCGGCGATAACACCAATAAGGATCAGGATGATACCAGCTACATTACCACTTTTTTTCTTCGCGCTATGTATTTACTCCTTACAGATTATATTTATCTTCACAAACCCCAGTAATTAAAATTAACAGAAAGCGTTCAGAGAATAGTCTGACACTGCCTGCTTATTGTATTGCATAATTAACATTACTAAACATAATATGGCAATATCTTTCATCATGAGTGATACCGGGGATTCAGATAATTTTATTCAGCTATGACTGAATCCCATAAACAACAAGTATTCTCTCGCAATTCAATAAACTAATACTCTGTTCGAGGTTCCATCCAGCGCACTGAGAAATACCCATCATTGATACCCTCTGCACGCTGTACATCATGTACAAACCAGGCATAAAGCACCGATGCATCAACGCACCAGCGGATCGGCGGTGTTGTCCCGTAATGCCCTGCAGCCCCCCATTCTAAAAAAGACTCAGCACGAGCGTGTGCAGGCCGGAGAATATTGTCCAGATAAAGCTGTGGGGGATGATGATACTGCCGGGTCAGCAGAAGGTGGGCTGCGTTGGCAACATCAGACAGCCAGCCCCAGTGTTTTTTCAATATGGCAATGTCTTCTGTCACCTCATTCATTGCCTGCCGGGCCTGGGGTGTAAGCCCTGCAAGCCCCGCCATGCCAGTAACCGAGAGCACAGATGCCTGAATCCCTGCCCGGATACTTTCCAGCTTGCGTAATTCACTCTTGTATTGGTAAAACTGCAGGCCCAGCCACTCAAAATACCCATCAAGGTGCCGGTTCATGGCCTGATAACTCAGCATTTCGGCATTAACTGCGCTCTGGTACGATGCCACCCACTGTTCCGCAGACTGGTTTGCCACCCCATCTTGCAGGGTAAAATAGGCAGCAACTGTCGCAGATACTTCTCTCAATGACTTTAAATTTGTGAAAGGTACTCCAGCCTTCATGGCCTCAATATACATCTTTCTCAGCGACACCCGGCACAGCTCAACACTCGGTTTTTGTTCGTCCGGCTTCAGGCCGCCCCCAATATCCTCACTGCACCCCGGCATCAGCATCTCTTTATGGTCAAACCCTGTGCGCCCGGTGCGGTACACGCACCGCCAGCGCCGCCGCTCATGAGCAGCCACCAGGTGCAATGATTTTCTGACCGCTTCCGGTAACGGAGACATATGCGCAAGAAATTTACGCCCGTTGTACGAGGTAACCCGCTGCAACACGATAGCACGTCTGTCTGGCACCCATTCCAGTATACTGTTCCCATAGTCCAGCCCGTTATCGCTGCTCTCCGGCGTATCCCGCGAGCAGTCAAACAGCCCGGTAAACACAATATCAACCGGGATGCCGCGAAAACAGGGTTTTCCCCCCGTTTTCTTATCGCATATTTCTTCCAGAAGAATATCAATAAACTGCCGGGCCAGCGTCCCGCCCATGTCGAAACCGAATACCGATACAGAAATCAGCCGCACGGGAACCTCCCCGGCTTTTACTGCCTCTTCGAAGGAGTGAACAAAGCGCGCTTTCACGCTGTTAAGGCGCGTATCTGCGCCAGTCACAAACTTGTAGGCCATAAATTCCGAGTCACGCAACCATGGTGTGGCCTCTATGCCAACTCGTATTCCCACCTTCACCACCGAGTCTTTAAGCATCTTCAACTGCCCTGCTGGGGTGAGAAGCTTGTTCTGCATCTCCGTCAGCATATCTTTGCTGCTGGCTCCACCCACCGACGACTTAAAGGCCTCTTTGACCAGATCTGCAGGGCTGTTTTTCAGGTCATCCAGCAGCGAACGCAGGGATTTATCCATCATCCCCTGCAGGCGCTCCTCTGTCGTTTCAATAAAAGGTGTTCCCAGGCCGGATATATAGTGTTTTTTATATGCCACCAGGTCCGTCTTATGTTCATCTTCTGGATATGCCCTGAACAGCCTCGCAATATTGCTCAGTCTGTTTTCCGGTGCATCCAGCTCAATATTGCGCCCCACACCATCAAAGAAGAACCCAATATGTAACACCCGGGAACAGTTTCCCAGCCGGTAGAAACAGGCCTGTGCCGCCTGGTTTGCGGCCGCCATTAGTGCATCCAAATCCATTGCCATGGTCACTGGCCCTCTGTGTTTACGGGGAGTGGTGTGTGGTTCGGGCTGCGCGGGTCATAGGGCGAGAAGGCGTTATCGCTCCACCCCAGCAGGACCCGGTCGCCCGGTAAAAAATGGACATGCAGGTCGTTTTCACCCCGCTTACGCTCAGGCAGTGGTATTTCCACCCGCCGCTGTTCAGGCCGCATCCCGGCATCATACTGCGGCCCGGTAACACTGAGCATCCAGATAACCTCTGCCGTCTTCCCGCGGACACTGCCGCAGCAGGTTGCCCCGCCACCGCCAATAGCGTACGGGTTGTTCGGGTTATGGGCCGCTGCATTTGCCCCCGCCATACCGTTCACGCTGAACCCCAGTATGGGCCGGTCCAGTTTGCTGTGAATAATCAGTGTCACTCCCCCTGCCGGTGGTGCCCAGAGCATCACCCACACCATCCAGCCCACCACATACAGTACCGGCAGCGACACCACACCCCAAATCCACACTTTTCTCCGGGCATAAAACCGTGCCACCGCCGTATCAACCCGTTCAACTTTTTCCCAGAATCCCATTCTTGCTCCCTGTTATGTTATTCGTGAATGTGCCTGCTGAAACAGGCCTGTGCCGCCTGGTTTGCGGCCGCTGTTAGTGCATCCAAATCTATTGCCATGGTCACTGCTCCTCTGTGTTTACGGGAGGCGGTGTGTGGTTCGGGCTGCGCGGGTCATAGGGCGAGAAGGCATTATCACTCCACCCCAGCAG
>NZ_LYRP01000050.1 GCF_001655675.1 Mangrovibacter phragmitis
GGTGCACACCCCCGCCAGGGCGATATCTCCCAAACCAAGGTTTGCGAGAGCGGTGGCAATCGCTTCAGCGCCATCAGCAGCGATGTCAGAAAATGGATTGGCCCGGCTTAAAAACAATAATGGCAGCGCCGTCAGTAACTGGTTGCGTTGTGTTTTATCAAGGGCAATACCCGCCGCCTCGATAACGCCGCAAATTTCTTCCTGGATGGAGTCAACATAGTCTGCGTCCAGCGCCGTGGGCCGTTCACCTGTTTGCGGGTTACCGCCGGTAAAGCCGTTCTTCCCCTCGCCGAACTTGTCGGCCTGGGCTGTTGATGTATCAATACGATGCATGGTTACTCCGTGTAGCGGAAAATGACATACGTGTGAGACGGTGCCAGTTTGCTGATAACACATTCAGCAACTGTGTCGCCCCAGGCGCGTAAGGAAGATGTGCAGGTATCCACACAGGTCATTGCCGTGATTTGCGCCGACTCAGGGATATTGACCTGCCAGTAGTAGCGCCACTCGTTGGAAAAAAGAGAATCAGTACAGAGTGAGTTACAGGTGAACTGGCTTTTCTGGTACCGGGTTATCGTGGCATCCGGATAACCCAGCGCTTCAAGCTGTGCCTGGTAAAATGCCTCGTTAATACCTCCGGCCAGGTTCAGTTTTGCATCCAGCCGCTGGCGCCGTTCTGAAAGTGTCTGGGTGCCATCCGGAGTGCAACTGTCCGGCAGGCCAGAAATCGTCTCGTAGCGGTCGATGAGTTCTGTCACTGTACGCGGGTCGATTTCATTCATCAGGTCATTACCCCGGGTGTGTACCCGGGACAGTGACGGTGCCAGGCCGGTCAGCAATAAATCATCCGGATCCCATGCCGGGCCACGCGGGAGCAGGACACCCAACATCTGGCGGTACTGTGCTGTCAGGTCCATGTGAAGTCCCCCACCACCCCGATTTCACCTTTCGCGATACTGGTATCTTCTGTCGGGCTGACCAGTTCATGACTGTATTCCCCGGTGGCGATGGAAATGGCCTCGCTGATACGTGACGGTTTCAGTACACCTTCCGGCACACCATCACGCAACATCATGGCCCTGACTTCTGCCATCACGGCATAGCGCACCTCTTCGGTGTCCGGGTTCAGGCGGATGTGAAAATCGACGGTATGCGCCGCAGGGGCAAACACATACACATCAGAACCGGCAACCGGGGCCAGAGGTTCGATATAAGCCTGCGCTGCCTCCACTACTGCGTCATCCGGTATCGGGTTAATCAGGTCGCTGTTCGCCACCATCACACCGACCGTTCCCACGCCACTCCAGTGGCGGTAAGTCCATGCCCGGGTAATACCGGAAACCTCTTTAGCCCAGGTGATGTAATCCTGATCCGCACCACTTTGTGGTGTGTAATACCAGCGCTCGATGATCCGCCCGCGCCAGGTTTCCAGGTCTTCTGTATCGGTTCCCCCTTCCACCGTATCAGCCACACCAGCAGAGGTGAGCCCTTCAACCGGAGAAGTCAGCCGCATGGCGATACCGTCATCGGTATTGCCTGTTGTTCCGGTATCATCACAGGTCACCGGCACCCGTAAAACACCTTCTGACGTGGTAGCCGCAGCCGTTGTGGTGAACGATACCAGGTCATCGCGCTGTATGGTTACCCCGGCGTCAATAGTGATACCCGGTGCAGCACCCTCCCAGCGCACATAACCGGCTGCCGCAGTGGCATCTTTGCGGGGGCATCGTTTCATATTCCCGTGACGTAACAGCCAGTCTTCATCCGCCAGGTCCGGTAATAAATTCCGGGCAAGATAATCGATATAGCCATACACCGTATGTACCGCCGCGGCCTGCACCCGCGCATACACCTCGGCGTCAGTCCGGCGAAGTGCGGCAAGTGTGGTGTCGGCGGAAAGCCGGGTAAGAATATCGCTGCGGATGGCGGTAATTAACTGGGGGAGTGTCGGGCGGGTAAAACCGCTGTCAGCCATTCAGTTCACTCCATAGGTCATTAAACCGGATTTCCTGTGTGGTGCCGTCATTCCGGTAAATCATGACAGCCAGGTAAAGCGTACTGAGGCCGGTACGTTCGGCGGTAACATCCACCCGTGCCGCCACACCATCGGATGTCAGCCACGCCAGCGCCTGGGTGACATACTCCCGGGCTTTGAGTGGTGTTTTATTGGTGAGTTTCTGGCGCTTAAGGAGATACAGGCGGGAGCCGATACGGTCATTCTGCTGTGTCGGGTAGGTGTCGCCCCACCAGCCATTCGGATCTTCCGGGCTGTCATCGGTTTCGGCATGCCGCCAGGTGAACAGGGAGATCACCACCGCCCGGGTTAACGCATCCATTGGATCAGAGACTTTCTGCTCTGCCCCGTTTACAACCAGGATCATGCGCCCTCCATTTTCTGGTTCGGTTCATCCGTTGTTCCGCCGCCATCGCCGTTTTCTTCGTGCGTGTGCGAGTCAAATACCTGTCGCATGGCGGCCATTGTTTTGCCCGTGCTGTCACACCTGTCCGTAATATTCCCGGTGGCTTCAATATCCATCTCAAACCGGGCTTTCGGGGCATTGGTGACCGTTACCGGCTTCCCCGCACCGTTAATCACTATCCCTGAGCGGGTCAGAGTGACAGACTGACCAAGGTCGTCATAAATTGCCACTTCTCCGGTAGCCAGGCCTTTTATGCGGTACCGGCGGTCACTGGCCACCAGCACCACACCATGTGAGCGGTCGCCGTCAAAATACGCCGCCACGGCTTCTGCCCCTGCTTTGGGTGCTGAGGTAAAGCCGTAAGGCTCCAGGTGTTCAATATCACTTTTCCCCTCACCGCCCGGCATGGATATCTGCAGAACCTGGCACTTTGCCGTGGTGGTCGTGGTGCGGATCACGGCCCGCTCGAGCAGATTACTGATTGCCTGGTGCAGGGAATGAAACAGATTTGCCATCAGAAGTACTCCTGTGTACTGCTGGCCTTCTTCTTGCGGGGTTTGGGGGGTTCTGGCAGATAAGCATCAGCCGGGCCGACACGAATTTCACTGACCGTGCCGCCCTCATCCACCTGCCAGGTGACTTCTGCGATAACCATTTCCCGGTTGTCAAAACCCACGACCGGGTCGAAGACAATCACCTGCATATTAGGCTGCCACAGAGTGCCATCTCCCTGGCGCCATCCCTGCACCGTGTAGGTCACTTCGTCCGTTCTGGCAGCACGCTGGCGCATTTCAAACTCGCTGCGTGAACCGCAACTGGCGGATGTGGCATTGCCGGTCTGGCGGATAATCAGCGGGCGGTAACGGGCAATACCGTTATCCACGGTTTGCCCGCGGATTGCCGTCGTGGTTGCTTCGCCAAAATCGCTGTCATTACCGGCGCGTTTGCCCGCCACCTCGTAGACAGAAAAACGATCCTTAATACTCTGCTCGGTGTCACAGCTCAGAATGTTTTCGCCAAAGACCAGGGCGGTGGTGGCTTTAACCGCCCCCGGGCTGCCAATCACCAGGTTACCACTGGCATTGTCATAGGCCAGTGCCTGCTGCAACCCCAGCATCTTGTTCAGGACATCCATCACCGTGTCGCCCTGGTCTGCCTGAATACCCTGCAGTGCGCCGGTGACTCCCCCGGCATCCACCACACTGATACCAAATGGCTTCGCCAGGGCGCTGGCTATCTGAACCATTGAGCGGCCACTGTATTGCGAGGGGGTGGCAGAACAGTCAATGAGGTCAGCCGTTTTACTGCGACCGACAATCCCCATGGTGATGCTGTGCGCGTCATAACGAACAGGCGTGGCCTCCACCCAGCCGGTGATCACCAGGTCGTCACCAATCAGCACCTCAACCCTGTCGCCGTTGCGGATCCGCGCCCGTTTCTTTGCCTGCTCTTCATCACCAGGCCACTGCCGGGTTATCTGAACATTAAAATCGCGGGCAATACGTTCGATACCGGCTGATATTCTGACTGACTCCCAGCCGCCCCACTCCCGCCCGTTTACCCGCAGAATAACTGTATTGTTCATACTGACGGGATCCTCAGGGTTTTCACCGGCACAAAGCCGGGGTGAATAACGCCGTTACGGGCAGTAATGTCACCTTCCCGCCCGGCATCGTCATACCAGTCAGCGGCCAGAACCAGTGCAGGAAGGACCTGCACCGGTGTGCGTTCAGTCAGGCGGGTCGACTGTTCCAGCCTGGCGCTGATGTCGTTATTCACATCGGTGCGGATCTGGCGCAGGGCAAGAAACAGTGTGTCATCCGTTACCCGTGTCAGTTCCTGGTCTATTGCGGTATTCAGCACTTCCCGGACGGCGGTTAAATCATCCCATGACGGGGTTTCATCGGTACTGACAGATGTGGTGACGCCCACGCTATCGGCATCGGTATCAGGCAAAATATCCGTTACCGCCGGGTGGCTGACCTGAGCAGTCTGCCCGGTTGTCACGGTGGTGGTGGTACTTTTTGGCAGACTGACAACGGTATAAGCCGCTTCACTCAGTGCCGTTGTGCGTATGGCCTGCGCCACCGTATTGCTCTGGGTGGTGCGGGTCTGCGTTGTGGTGCTGTCCGTTTTCCAGACACCCCGTGGCGCCAGGCCACTGTCCAGCGTGACACCTGACAGGCCTTTGACCATGGAGATAAGATCCGACGTGTTTCCACTGAGACGGGTACCGGCCCGCCACAGCGTCTGCAGCTGGTTAACAAAGTTCATGCCACTGGAAGGCGGCATCAGCAACACCGACAGGTCACCCTGCAACAAACGGGATGCCGCACTGATACCGGAATCCACGTACTTGAACGCATCGGTGACGGTGTCCATCATGGCAGAGGCATCGTCCAGAACGCCGCTCTGAAGAAAATCAGACAGCCCGTCCAGACCAAAGGATGAGAATGCCGAAGAAATACAGTCATCCAGCAAGGAGCAGGAGTCGGCCAGTTTGGTTCCGGTCGCAATACCCGCTGAAGGAAATGACAATTCCCCCGTTTCGATAAAGCTGAAACTGACGCGGCACATACGCCCTTCTTCCCGGGTATGGCTGACACGCCCCTCATCAGAGACAGTCACTGTCATTTCACCATAATACGGGTGGACCAGTGTGCAGGAGCCCGGTTTCTCGATGGCTTCAATCAGGCGGTTACGCTGCTCAAAGTAATCGTCACCAACCAGATAAGCCTGGACACTGAAACGGCGTGTAGCCCGGCCTAAATCCTCCACCCAGGGCTTATCCCGGCCAGGGTATTCATGCGTCTGTGTCCGTCGCCCAAAAGTGGCTTCATCCTCGTCCACTTTAAATGGAACACCCCGTAGTGAGGCATCCTGGAGATTATCTGTCCAGCTCATGGTTTCTCCGGGTGTAAAAAAACCCGCCGAAGCGGGTCATATTAAAAGGGGTGACTCAGCAATGGTCATTGCCATTTTGGCGGATTAGCAGAAATCCGGATGTAACGCTTCGGCGTAAATGAATGCCATACGCAAGGAGGATCACCAATAAACGGAATACGGAAAAACGGTTTGTCCGGGATACTTACGGTCCAGGTTGTATCACCAATAAAACGAAAGTTAACGGCAGTCTTCTGAACATCAAGCTCTTCAAAAATGCCTGTTGAATAGGGGGTGCCAACCACCAGCATATCGATAACACCGTCTCCAGGACGGATTAATGCAATACGTAGCATTTCCTCAAACAACGTATCGTTAGTCAGAAACAATAAATATCTATCCGCATCAACCTTAACCGCAGCCTCTATATCGCAGTAAGGAACGGTTATTCCCGTTGGTTGCTCATCAATAAGAACTTCGTACTCTCCATCTTTATTTTTTTCAGGTACAGAAGCCCCGACCGTGCGAAGGGACACATTCTTAACCTGTTTCATCATTAATGTCTTAACGGCTTCCATCTGCTCTTGCAGGCGGTGGATCAGCCGAAATCAGGATGTAGTGTTTCATCGCCATCGGGCGTGAGATACCCCGTGGATCACCGGTAAATGGCATGCGAAAAAATGGTTTCTCTGCAATACGTACTGTCCATGTGGTATCACCAATGAAATGGAAATTAACCCTGTCGTTCTCTATTTCAAGGTGTTTAAAGGACCCTGTGGTATATGCACCACCAAGGTCAATCATTTCAAGTATCCCTTGCTTCATATGAATCAATGCAATGTGCAGCATTTCTTCAAAGGGAACATCATCGGTGAGAAACAGCAAAAACAGATCTTCATCAACTTTAACCGCTGCTTCTACCACACAATATGGAACGTTAATTCCCGTGATATTGCCATCAAAAAGAACATTATATTCCCCCATCTGGGTGTCCTGAGACTCCCTGACAACCTGAAGAGAAAAATTATCAACTTGCTTCATTATCAGTTCCAGATGCTGTCCATTTCCCATGCTGCCAGCGCACCACCAACAAAGGCACCTATCACAACGCACACTGGCGCTCCCGGGCCACAAACTAAACCTGCAGCCGCACCACCGAGCCATCCCCCCATAACACCAGCCCCCGCAATTGCAGCCTGATGCCCTGCCTCCACCAGTTTGTCATCAGAGGAATAAATCTGATAAATAGCTACTGCAAGCGTTAAGAAGAGAAGCCCCTTACCCGCAATCCCCCAACGAGTTAACTTCACGTTGATTTTTGGATTCGATTTTCCTGATGACTTAACAATTGCAGCAAAAACCTGGTCTTTCTGAGTCGAAGATAACTGTTCAAATAATACATTTTTGCCAAAGACAGACTCGGTCTTCATTTTGATTAAATCGGAAAAAGTCTTACCTTCCTTTTTTAATTTTTGCGCAATTGATTTACCTACGGGAGTCGTTCGAAAGCGCATTAATTCCATAATGAGATTTCGTGTTTCACTGGCTTCGGCAGCCGCTTCCTGCCAACTGATTATTCCCCTACTCGCTTTAGCGTAGAGTTCATCGGACATCAACTTAATGCGGCGACCATATTCAAGTCGTGTCTTGGGATCGATATTCAAGGTTGCCATAGTGGCAGTCAGATCCCCTTGAAGGGCCGCAATTGCATGTTCGAATTTCTTCTGCCCATCCTGATCGAGAGCACTAAGTAAGGCTGTATCCATTACCGTTTTCCCTTTCTACTGATTATTTTTTGAATACACTCCATTACATAGCGGGATAACGAAACAGAAACCAGGAATTATCTGTAAATACGTTACCTTCCTGAATACCGGTTGTACCCCACATCGTAACTGACATTCCATGGGTGAGCCGCACCAGTGGCAGGTGTTACCCGCATGCCCGGTGGCGCATTATCAAAAGACACTTTCAGTTCACTCTGTTGTGGCCTTGGGCTTGCCAGCGGTACTGATGAATTCTGGCTGCCGTCAACATTCAGCAACTCTTTCAGCCGGGGAATAAAGCCTTTATACCCCCGGTCACTCTCGGATTTCTGCACCTGTTCGGCCATATATGTGCCAATATCCATATTATTTTTCGCCGCTTCCTGGTGCATGGAATCCAGCTTTTTCATCAGTTCAAACAGAACACTGATGGTCACCGTAATAGTGCCCATGCTGGCTATGCCGCGCAGGTTTTTAGCCAGCCCACCCGCAGCACCATTGGCACCGGACAGCCCTTTCAGCATCGATGTCAGCCAGGCACCCGCAACAAGGGTGGAGATCCCCATCAGCACCGGTTCCCACCCACCAAGAAGTTGAACCACATCATTGATATTATTCCAGACCTCTTTCACCACCGGCCCGACTTTATCCCAGTTACTGACAATCAGCCCGGCACCAATCACCAGCAGGGACACCATTTTACCCATGGTGGACATCTTCATAATGGCATCAAAGGTTTTGAAGGCCTTTGTCGCCACACCAACGGAAGACGCAATGCCCACCAGCGTTAAACCAAACTTCAGGGTTTTGCGGATCAGTTCCGGGTTCTCTTTTACAAACTGGCGAAACTGCTCGAGCATCGGCTGAATTTTCTTTGTCAGCTTCACGATGTCCGGGAGGAAGATTTCACCGATAGTGATACTGGCCGCATCGAACTGGTTTCGCATCAGTTGCAACGCGTTCGCCGTGGTAGCGGCCCGTGAATCGTATTCTTTCTGCATGGACCCGGCATATTGCTGGGCGTCTGCCACACGCCGGAAATTGGTTTTCAGCAACTCCAGATTAGTGAGCATGGGGAAAATGGCAGCAGAAGATTCAGAGCCGAACAGGGTAAACAGCGCGGCAGACTGACGGGCTTTGTCCACCTTACTGATAGTCTCGAGCACTTTAAGCACAGTACCGGCGGCATCTTTCTGCATGTCCTGAGACAGTTTGACACCATCAAACCCCAGTTGCTTAAGGGCACCGGCCTGAGATTTACTCAGCGCCTTCCCGGCTGTCAGCGTTTTGGTGAAATTCTTGATGCCGGTGGCGGCAATTTCTGATTCCACCCCCATGCCCGTGATGGTGGCCCCCATCGCGGCAACCTGCCCACTGTTCAGACCCGCCGTTTTACCAATTGCGCCAATTCGCGTCACAACATCAGAAATTTTACGGGCGTTGGCCGGGCCGGTATTGCCCAGGAAGTTAATCTTGTCAGCCAGCGTCACCACTTCACTTTGGGACATTTTAAACGCGGTACGCCAGGTCGCCATCATCTGGCCTGACTCTTCCGCTGTCTGGTCAAAAGCCACGCCCATTTTCACTGCATCTGAGGCGAACTGTTTTAGATCCTGCCGGGCAATACCTGCCTGCCCGCCAGCCGCCACAATCTGGCCTATCCCCTCGGCAGCCATGGGAAGCTGAGTGGACAGGGTCAGAATGTCATCACTCATCTCTTTAAACTGCTGCGGGGTATCAAAGTTCACAACCTTACGGACATCGGCCATGGTCGATTCAAACGCAATGGCCTTATTGATCGGGACCGCAAATGCTGTGACCAGCGCGGCACCCATGGCAGCCGCATTGATCATGATGCTTTTGGCTTCTTTCTGAAACCCTTTGAGGTTTTTGCTCATCCCTTTCAGTGGACCGGACATCTGGTCCACTGCGGTAATGATGGCCTTCAACTCAAAACTGTCAGCCATGATTTATTTCCTCACTGATACGCACTGCTTCGGCTTCCATTTCCAGAAACCGGCTGACCGCCACAGATTTCAGTTCCAGGGGGTTTATGCGCCAGAAATGGGCGGTGTTGTAGAGTCGCTTTCTGAGGTGGCGCTGCTCTCCGACCCCGTAAAAAAACCGACGATACTCATCGACACCATAAACACATCTTTAAGCACCATCTGGCTGGCCGATGAACGGGGGATCCCCGCCAGAACCGGGATATACTTCAGGGCTGAGCGCGTATCCAGCTTCATTTCACCACTTTCGGTATAACTGAACGGGATACCCATTTGTTCCACTTCATCGTAGGTGGGCTCACGCAGCTCCAGCACGCTGAGTTTTTCCCCGGCAGCCATAATGGCCCGGGTCAGTACGATTTCTTTCACTGGTAGTCTCCTTCGGTACCGTGGAATTCAGCATCCACTGTCCCTTCTTCGGCATTATGGTTTGCTTCACCATGCAGCCAGGAATTTGACAGGACGTAGACCATACCGTTAGCCAGTTCGGTGGTAATGGTCATCGAATCTGATGAAGTGATTTTGCTGATGGGGAAGTCTTTTGGCACCTTGAAGGTGCCTTTGACATACGGTGCCCGGTGGGTTTCCTTCCGGTCAACCGAGCCATCCAGGCCAATCACATCATCATTCAGCGTGGTGTTCATCGGCACTTCAATGCCGCCGGTCAGCGACAACTGAAGCCCGTCAACTTTGAAATAACAGGTACCGGCAATACGGGCCATTATTCACTCTCCTCGTTGTACTGCAGGCGGAACTGGTTCAGCACAGCAAACGTCCGCAACTGGTTGACATAATCCGGCGGGAACAGCACATCCACCCGGTTCGGGTTATCCGTGTTGCGTTCAACAATCAGGTGGGCTTTAAACAGGTCGTAATTCTCGACGATCCCGTTACGCTCCATGGTGCGGTACACCGTGCACAACTCCCCTTTAATGACCGCCGGGGTGACAATGGCCTGACCGGCACCAAACCGGGTACCGTCATTAGCCAGTTTGTGGCGCGGGTACTTGCTGGTGATGATGCTTTTCAGCTGGCGTAACACGTAAGCGCTGGTGTGCAGGGTTTCACTGTCCAGATAGCTGTTATCCGCCACCCCGTACTTGTTGGTCTGGTACGTGGTGATATCGCGCTCAATACACAGCTCTCCGCCTGACGTACACGCTGTGGCAATACCGTGTTTCAGCAGCGACTGGCGCTCTGTCATGATAAAACGTGAACCGGCTTTTGCCGGGAGTGCGCCAGTCAGCACACCGGTCTGCGTGGGGCGGGCCGGATCATTACGGATAAACACCGCATTACGGGCCGTGCGCAGCGCCACCAGTTCATCCACCGCCGTCTGGGTTTCCGGCTCATACCCGGCCACCGAAACATGCTGTTTGTTCTGGGTGTCACCAAATGCCACCAGGTCAGACAGGGTGCCTGCTTTAGCGGTATAAACATGCCCGTATAACTGCCGGGCGTAACTCCAGCGCCCGGAATCGTCGTTCATTTCCAGCGCCAGGGTTTCAACCGAGGCAGAATCACTGAATGGCAGGCCGATAAAATCAAACGCTTCATCGCCCATCGCCGCCACTGCGGCATCGAGTTCTGGTGCGCCGGTCCCCCCTGACATCGCCACAATAGCGACCGTCACACCGTCCGGTAAGTCTTCCCCACCCACGGTACCGTAGTAATTCATCACCACAGGAATCTCATTGCCACACAAACCGGCATGCCGGGCTGTCAGGGTTATCACCCCTGCTGCTGCCGCAGCTGTCACGGGTAAATCCAGGTCAGCATTGATGGCATCCGCCAGAGCAGAAGCCATCTCACTCACCGTATCACCGGTGGCAACGGCTGACTGAACCCGTTCGGTACCGATATACAGACTCAGTGTGCCAGAGGCCTGAGCAGCACCGGTCAGGGTGAGGGTCCCGGTGGCGGCGTCCCCTTCCGGCGCATCCACCGCAATCACCCATAATTCACCATAGGGATCGACATTACGGTATTTGCTCACCATCCGTGCCAGCTGGCTTCCGCGCCCGGCCTGTTTCCCGGCCAGCCCGGCAGACGGCATGATCACCAGCTTATTGCGCGTGATGCTGCTGCCCGTGTTCGCCATGGCGATAATCAGTGATGCCCCACTGTCGGTTTCCGTGTTGGCCTGGCTGTTATCCATTTCGGCATAAAACAGCGGTACGAGAATATCCGATGGCACCGAATTAAAACTGACGGTCATGCTTCACCACCTTGTTTGTCGGTTGCTGTGGCAGCTTTTGTCAGCGCCACAACCTCTTCCACATCTCCGGTCGCCAGGCGCCGGATCCAGTAACTGCTTTTTTCGACGTTTCGCCCGGTTTCAGGCAAAAGGTCGCCACGGGCCGGGTCGGGAACCGACCGCCCGTTTACAGGTTTCAGTTTCATGAATTACTCGCTAAGGTTAATTTGGGTGTGATGCTCAATGTTGCCGTCCGGCCCGTCACCCGGGTCGATGTAGTCAATATTGATGTCCATCCCGGTGAAGGCATCCAGTGCGTCCAGCTCTTCCTGCTGGCGGGTCATGTCTTCGGTGATTTCCCGGTCGCAGGTAAAATCAAACTGGTAATAAAGCCTGCCCCGGTCCATATCCAGCAATTGCCCACCGGCATAGATAACAATGTCACTGCCTTCATCCGGGCGCATACCCAGCAGGGCCTTCCACAGGGCAAGCTTGACCTCTTCAACCGCATCATAAGAAGCCGCCTGGCCGCGCTGGTCACGGGAGTTATCCAGCACCACAATGACCGAGAACCCTTCCCGGATAACCTGCCAGTAATCTGTCTGGCTTTTCTGCTCCAGTGCGGCATCTTCCAGTGGGACAACATAGGCTGCCGGCAGGCGCATTTTCCCGGTTTCCGGCAGGCCCTTAAATTCAGCGGCACCCGCCACATAACCACCAAACACCGGGCAACGCCCCCGAATGGCACCAATAATCACCGACAGTTTCATTACCGTTTTTTCCTTTCTGGCCTGAGTGATTTTTTCAGCTCACGGCTGAGTAAATAACGCGTCCATGGCCGCCGGTTTTCCAGCACCTGGACCATAAAGTTATTGCGGGGAGCAATGCGCCAGCCACTGCCGCCCGAAGCCCCGCGGTGGTGGCGTTTTTGCCGCTTCGCACCACGGCGAACACCGTAGAACAGAAAGGCCGGGTAAAAATCACCTTCAATCAGCCGGTTCCCTTCCCCCTTCTTCTGGTTCGGCGCGATCCGGACCATCAGCCCGGCACGGCGCTTTGATGCCCGTGGCACGTAATAGCCAATGGAGCGGGCCAGCCGCCCGGTCTGGTACCCGGGATTTTGCCCGGGGGTTGAAACAGCCCGCTTCATGACCAGCCGCCGGGCATCACGCATGTGGACCTGACCAATACGGATAAATGCCCGGCGTAACCTTGCCCGGTTGAACACCAGTTCTTTCGGTTGCTGAAAATCGACATGGAACACCGGTTTAGCCATACAGGGTGTCTCCCGGTGTTTCTGCGCCCAGCTCTTCACACTCCAGGAGCAGGTAACGCCGGGCCATATTTAAATCGCGGCAGCGGCGAATGGCGTACACCCTCCCGCTGTAAACCACCTCATAATCAGAGGTCAGCCCGGCCCGGTAGCGCACGGTGAAATAGTGGGTAATGGCACTGTCGGTCTGGGCGGATTCATGCAGCACGGTGGCGCTGACCTGCCGTACTTTTGCCCAGGCATGCTGGCTGTTCTGGTATTCCGGCGTGTTGCCATAATCATCCGCCGGGATATCGGTACGCTGGCGTAGCAGAACCCGGCGGTTAAGTTCGCCAGGCTCAGGCAACTGGTAATCAATACTGGTTTGTGACTGGCGGTTTTTCATTGCGGAATAAACCTGTAGGGTCCGGCAATCCACTGATACGCCATGGGCGTTTCACTCTGTTCAAAATCAGAAACCGTGGAACGGTGTTCATAAAAATGGGTGACCAGCATCAGCATCGCAAGACGCAGATCGTCCGGTACCACCAGTGCGGTTTCGTCTCCACCTTCCGGGATATCCGCTTCTGCTGCATAAAGATTACGGTTAAGAAATGTCGCCGTTCTGGCCTCAGCTGCTGCCCCTATCAGTGTCAGCAGCGCGTCTTCATCGGTATACGTTTCTTCCAGCCGGAGTTGCTGCCTGATAACAGCCAGAGAAAGAATGCTCATCGGTCACTCCGCCGGGAGCCTGCGCTCCCGGGTTGATGGAAATTATTCTGCAACACCAATCTGCAGCAGTTTGATGGACTGCGAATCCGTCAGCATGCCGCCGGTTCGTTTGGTGGTGTAGAACCCGACAAAAGGCTTGTTGGTGTAGGGGTCGCGCAGAATACGTGTCCCGATACGGTCAACAATGGTGTAGCCGCGTTTAAAGTTCCCGAATGCAATGGCTTTGGCATCGGCCGCAATGTCCGGCATCTGCTCATTCTCGGCAATCCCGTAACCGGCGAGGGAAGACGGCTGGTTCAGTTCCAGACCGGGGCGCCACAGATAGTTGCCTTCGTTGTCCTTGAGGATGCGCACGGCAAACAGGCTGTTGTTGTTCATCATGAACTTAGCCCCGTTGCGGTGAACCTTACGCAGGGTATAAATCAGTTTCAGGATGGCATCCGCCGTTACCCCGGCTGCAGCCCCGGACAGAATATGTTGCAGGGTACCGAAGGCGCGGGTTTTATCCGGATCCAGAGAAGAAGCATAAGCCAGAAAACCCTTGGGCTTTTTGGTCCCGTCACCACTGGTGAAGGCAATATCTTCTTTCTCGGCAAACTCGGTGGCCAGCTCACTGTTGATCCAGTCTTCCACGTTAAAGAACGCATCATCCAGCATGGTCTGGGTGGCCTGAGGGTTACCGTAGATTTCGCCCATAAAGGGTTCAATCTGCCCCAGTTTCGATGCATCCGTTGCCGGACGGGCATCCGTTTCGCCTACCCAGCCAGAAGCTGTTCCGCCCAGATTAACCAGCTTTTTGTAACTGGCCCCACCGACCGTAATGGTCGTGGCTTCCTGGCGCATCACCACTTCATCTTTCAGCAGGGTGAGAATACTGCGGTCCAGATCTTCCGGTACGGCGTAACCACCGTCTTCATCATTGCCCACCTGCAGGGCTTTACGCTCCAGGTCGCGCAGCCCGTCATCACGACCTTTGCGGACAAAATCCATAAAGGCCGCTTTATGCTCACCGGCCTCTTTGGTTTGCGTGGCACCTCCGGGGCGTTTCAGTTGTTTCAGTTCATCTTCCAGAGCAGATTTCAGGGAATCCAATTCGGTCAGTTTCCCGTTCAGGGTATCCACCTGCCCGGCCAGTGCCGATTTTTCCTGCTCAACCGCCTCAAGGCGTTTGTCGTTTTTCTCGCGGAAGTCATTGAACTTCGCCTGCAGCTCCTGCGCGACCTGCTCAACGTCTTTAATTTCAACAGCCATATTCACTCCTGATTAAAAGGTGATGTTTTTAAGTGCATCCAGTGCGGCGTTCAGGCCTCCGGCGTCACGCCGGGACAGTTCGCCATAGCCCCCGGCCATGAATGCTTTGGCCTGGGTGCGGGAGAGTCCAACATCGCGCAGGACCCGCTCGACAGTTTTCTGATCCGGCAGTTCGCCACGGGCAAAAGCGCTCTTTACGCCACTCACCCGGGCTTCATCATTGGACGGGAAAGTCACCGGACTGACTTCCCAGAGGTCAATATCCTTGAGGAGAAAGGCTTCTTTGGTCCGGTCGTACTCCCAGTCTTTCAGGACATAACCAATAGAAAGGCCGGTTAACGAACCGGCCTTCATGTGTGCATGCGCCCGACGCGCCAGAGGGTCATCGTCAATCAGTAACCGTCCTTTGACGTAGAGCCCGACATCGTCCTCACGCATCTCGGTATAAATGCCAATCGGCTCGGACATCTGGTGCTGCCACAGCATCGAGGGCAGCGCGTTTTTGCTTTTCCAGCCCGCCAGCGAATTGCTGAATGCGCCGGGTACCACAATGTCATCGAAGCTGTCTTTCACCCCGAAAACGGAACCATAGCCTTCGAATTCCCCGGCATCGCTGACAGATTTCAGTTTCAGCGGCACATCCAGGCGTTGTTTAGTCAGCATGGTGATCACCTTCTTCCTGTTTTTGCTTGCTGCCATCAGAGGGTTTTGTGGTCATGTTCATGGGTGTCAGGTACACATCACCACCCGGTCGCGGGTTGCGGTCCTCCAGTTCAAGGCAGTCATTCGGGGAATACATGCCCCAGTTAATCGCCGTGGCATAGGCTTCAAAGCGCGATTTCATGTCACCCCGCAACAGAGCGCCCACGTTAAACTTGGCGTAATACGTGCCCTGCTTGCTGTCGCGCACCAGGCCAATATTGATGCGCTGCTCGATACGGGTGAGGTAAGGCACCAGGGAATAGTTGATAAAGCCCATCCCCAATTCCTCAATGTTGTTGAACGTGGCCCGGTCAGTGTTCTGCACCATATGCATGGGGACACGAAACAGGCGGCAGATTTCTTCAAGCTGAAATTTACGGGTTTCCAGAAACTGGCTGTCCTCGGCACTGAGCGCCATGGATTTCCAGTCGAGCCCCATTTCGAGGATCATCGGCTTATGGGCATTGGCCAGCCCCTGGTGCTTCGCCTCAAAATCCGCTTTAAGCCGGTTATAGGCCACATCACTCAGTTGCTGCTCAGTGCGTAATACGCCGGACGTCACCGCGCCATTCCCAAATAACCGGGCGCCATGCTCTTCGGTCGCCAGGCCGAGTGAAATGGCCTCGCGGGCGTAGGCGATCGGGTTGAGCCCCACCAGCCCGTCCAGTGTCAGGATCCGCACATGCCAGATATCTTCCTGCCCCAGCACATCCGTGGAGCCATCGGGAAAGGTCACCCGGTAAACCGGCTGCCACTGATTATTCAGTTTGGGTGTGACAGCGCCCGGATCGAGGGGGAGCAGCTCCACTACTTCGCCAAGGGCTTTCACCTTGTAGGCGTAGAAATTGCCACGCAGGCACAGACATAACACCACCAGCTCCCAAAACTCCTGGGGGGTCATATAGTCATTAGGTTTCAGTGACAGCAGCTTATACAGGCGCTCACTGGTCGCCTTTTCTTTGCCCTTCTCCACTGAGCGGTACAGGCTGCAGGGCAACATACCAATGGATTCGGACAGGACACGGATACAGCCAAACACGGCAGTCAGCCGCATGGCTTTCTGGCTGCTTACCCGTTTCCCGGTATAGGTGTCCCAGGAATACCCCACATCCTCGGCCAGTGCGGCAGGCGTGGTCACCGGGGCATCCCCTTTCCGGAACAGGCCGGGGAAAAACATTATTCATCTCCCGCCGGGCCGGTACTGGTGGTGGATAAAAAGCGCGCTGTCAGGCAGGACCAGAGCAGGCACAACAGACCACCGGTGATGAAGCCTGCCGGGGGATAAATCAGCCATGCGCCATATGACAGCAACAGGGCTCCCAGCACGCCGATTAATGGCGTGAGTATCATCAGGATCATAAATGCCTCAGGTTAAAGTGAACGGATGCCGTAGGACTCAATACGGTCAGACAGGGTTTCTTCTTTTTCGTACAACATCGCCCGCCCGATGGTCATGATCAGTGCCACGGCACCGTCAATCTTGTTTTCGTTCTGCTCTTTGACGGGTTTCACCACATCGTCATTGCCCGGCAGAAACTTGCCGACCACATTGCTGATACACCAGGACATGATGGGGTTGCCGTCATGGTGAAAACGCCCGGACTCGATGGCGGCCTCCAGCTCCTTCATCGGGTCGGACATATTGGTGTAGTTCTGAATGATGGTAATGGGCGACAGGTCTTCATCTGCCAGGTCATGAGACAGGCCTGTTGCCCCGAACGGGTCAATGGGCGACTCTGAAACCGGGTTGAGTTTGTTGGCGGCTTTGGCTTCTTCCAGAATATAGCGGTAATCCACCTCAGCCCCATCCGTAACCGTCAGCAATCCCATCTCCACCCATTTCTGGAAACGTTCAGCCGTGCGCCGGTCTTCGCTGCGTTCAGTGCTGTACACCGTGTCATACGGTACCCAGAATCGTGGCGCCACACTGTAATAATGGGTTTTACCGTCAATCTCCCGGGTGAACAGCCGGGCCATGCTGTTCATATCCAGCTTGCGCGCCAGGTCGAACCCCAGAACACAGGGTTGCCCTTCAAAGCTTTCCAGCGTCAGGCTTTTATCCTCGCAACGCTGCCAGCTCACCTGGTTGAAATACGCCGCCCGGGCCGCCACCCAGATATTCAGGTGTTTGGTTTTAAACACACCGGCCAGACGGGCATTATTGATGGCCCGCTGTTGCTGGCTCAGCAGAAAGTCACGGTAGACCGACACCCCCATATTCGGGTTGGCTTTTTCCAGTACCGCCGGAGAGGTCCAGTCGTCACCTTCATCAACGGTGTAAATCACACCAAGCAGCTCATCGTTCGGTACCGCCCCACTGAGCATCTCAATGACTTCGCGCCGCTTGTCGTAACAGGGGCCTTCAATGTTGTACCCGGCGGTAGTGATGGCCCACATCAGGGGCTGGCGCCGCGCCCCCATCCCGGTGAGCATGGTGGTGTACAGCGAGTCAGTGGGGTGTTCGTGGTATTCATCCACAATGGCGCAGTGCGGTGAAGCACCATCACCCGGGTTACCAATCAGGGGTTCAAAACGGGCACCATCGCCGGGACGGTTCAGGTTTGACGCATTCACTTCAATTCCAAACGCCTCCACCAGCAGCGGAGTACGTTTACACATCAGCCTGGCCGGGCGAAACACTTCCCAGGCCTGTTTTTCCGTTGTGGCACCGGAATACACTTCCGCGCCAAACTCATCGTCACAGGTGAAACAGAACAAAGCCACACCGGCAGAAATAGCCGACTTGCCGTTTTTCCTCGGGATCTCAGTATAAACCTCGCGGAACCGGCGTAGTTTGGTACCCTTCTGCACCCAGCCAAATGCGCTGCAGACAATAAACAACTGCCAGGGCTCCAGCGTTATCGGCATCCGCTTGTAAGCCCACTCGCCTTTGGTATGGGGCAACAGCTGGATAAAACGCGCCGCCCGCTCGGCCAGGTCTTTGTCAAAGCGGTAACGAAACGTCTTCCCTTTCTCCGCCGCCAGATCATCAATGTGGCGCTGGCAGGCCTGAATCACATACTGGCATGCCGGTTTCTTTCCACGAACGATATCGCGGGCGTACTGATTCGCGGCATTCACGTTCGGGTAGGATTTACGGGTCATGGGGTGATCATCTTAAGAAAGGGGTTAGTGGTTTTCTTCTGCCCGGCCAGCCCCACCAGGCGCTGGCGGCTGCTCGGGTCCAGCCCCAGCATGGAGCCGGTGGAACTCATTTCGGATTCCTGCTCTTTTTTCGCCGTCAGTTCCGGGTTCTTAATCAGCCCACCCATCGCGCCGGTTATCGTGTTGCCCTGGCTGGCAATGTTGCGCACTGCGCGCCGCCAGAACTCATAGGCTACGCACCAGCGCTCCAGTACAGCCAGGTCGGTGACACACAACAGCCCCTGACCACATAACTCCTTGGTCGTCAGCTCCCACATGATGGCGGCCAGTTTCAGATCATCTTCGATAAACCATTCAGGCGGTGCCACACCCTTGATAGGCGTGAATGTCGGTTCCTCTTTATTCAGGGCTCGTTTGCCGGGGTTTCCGGCCAGCTCCTTGCGCGCCGTTGGCTTGGGGCGGCGCCCGGAACGCCCCGCCGTTCCAGCCATATGCGGCACTCCTGGTTAAATTTCATTTTTCGCGGGTATAAAAATTCAGGGGGGCGGGCAGTCCGGAAGGTGACAGGTGGCAGAGATTTGATCCGCCCCTCCCCTGTGAGCCATCGGCCAGGGTGGTGTTACTTCAGGCGCTCACGCGCTGTTTTCGCTGCGTGGCACGGCCAGCACAGGCTTTGCAGGTTTGAGTCTTCATCTGTTCCGCCCTGCGCCTTGGCAATGATATGGTCGACACAGGACGCCTCAACTGCCCGGCCTTGTTTCAGGCAGGACTGGCACAGACCTTTATCACGACGAAGAATGCGAGTCCGGATAACTTCCCACTTCGTACCGTACCCGCGCTGGTGGCGGGATTGTCCCGGTTTGTACTGTTTCCAGCCCTCGCTTTTGTGGTTTTCGCAGTAGCCTGAGGGGTCTGTAGTGGTATTGCGACAACCGCGTTTGCGGCAGGCTTTTGGGGTTCGTGGTGGCATTGAGTATCCTTTTAGATGTGAGCCTGGCACATGGGACAGTCTCCCGAGAAAACAGTTTTCCCCAGGCTCACGACTGAAGGACTCTCGATTGCTTAGCGCATGCGAAGCGCAATAAAAAGCCATCAGCGGATACCAATAGCTAAGACAAAAATTCGCCATATGGCGGTAATGCATACCATTCAGACCATTGATTATTGCTTACATACATTACCCGTAATGATATAAGTACATGGCTGCTCAACATCTATCGGAATACAACGGAGTTTTTTCATGGACTACATCCAGCGCATTTTTGCTTCATCAATTAAGGATAAAAAAGATCTCTTGTTTAAGAGATACAAATCCTTAAAAGTTGATTTACTTGAACATTGCAAAGTACCTGTCTTGAGCGGCTTCGTTGTGGGTCGTGAAGATGGGGATTATTTGAAATTACAATTCCCCGATCTAGACTATGGCGTTTATGCTAAGCCTAGAATTGCCTTTAATGAAGAATTACAAGCAGGTCTAAGAGTCAATTTTTATGACGATCGCAACGAATGGGTTATATCTCTGCTCCTTAATCCTAATGGCTACTATTCCTTAGAAGCCAAAAATGGTGGCCCTTACACTCAATATGAGCACGATGATACAAACCTGCCAATTGTCATCATTCACGCTTTATTAACTTCTGCTCACAAATCTGGCAGAATAACTTTATAAACATCAAAACATTGGGCAGCGTTATAATAGTTTTTTAAATGGAGCATCATAATGCACACTCGCAAATGCGCCTTATAATGCTCACTATATATTTACCTAAAAAGAGGGTCTAGCAATGAAATGGATTGCCGAAGTGACAGAACTGGTGCCAGGTTCCCACTATAAAGTTAACTACTTTGATGAAGCAGGAACACCAATTGGTGGATTTGAGTTCGCAGCCTCCTCAATGGATGAGGCTGAGCAGCTAATCAGAGAAGCAAATATCAATGCACGGAAAGAGCAGTGATTAACGGCCGCATAGAAATATGCGGCTTTTCAAATTATTTCATACATAGATCATGGATATACGCCTGCAGACCAGTCAGTTGGGCTGTGGCTGTCTCAATTCGCTCTCTGAGGGTGAAATAATCCCGTTGAGCGGTGTCAGTAAGTCTGGGGCTGGCTGCATCATCCACGCTGGAGGCGCTGGTAGAACCGGACACGGGTTTACAGGTGGCGTTGATCTGCAACCGGCGCTTACCAGCAGCAACATCGCGTTCAAGCTGATCAATAGTGGCTTTCGCATCGGCCAGTTCTCCTGTGTATTTGGCATCGAGGGCAGCAACATCGCGCTGACGCACCTGCATATCTGAAATGATTGAGTTCGCCAGGTTCAGTGACTGAGTGGCCTGGTCTCGCTGACTTTTATAAGTGATGGCGTTATCGCGATAGTGGTCCACAAACCAGCCAAGAATTGCCACCAGTCCGAGAAGAACGATGCAGACACCTAAAGTAACCCGGCTCATCAGTCTATCCCCCAGCACGCCAGCGCTGATTCCTGATCCCGGCGCGATACCTGCCCGTAACAGTTGTTTGAACGGATACGGCAGTCACGCCCGCCATCTTTAATCCACCAGCGAATAGCTTCGCAGGCACCTTTACGGTCACCAGCATTGATGCGCCTGTAGAACGTGGACGGAAAACACTTACCCGGGCCAATGTTGTACGGGCAAAACGAGGCGATCCCCGCTTTCTGGGGTTCGGTTAGCGAGACATGGATATTGCGCTCAACCCACGCCAGTGCTTTATCACGCTCCAGGGCATTGACCTGATCACATTTGGCCCGGGTTAACGTCATCCCTTTTTTTACCGGTTTTCCATCCACCAGCGTGGCGCCACGACAAATGGTCCAGATACCGGCACCGTCCTGGTAGGCATTCAGGTGGTTACCTTCTTTCTCATTCAGGAACTGGTCCAGAATCACTGAGGCGGGAGCACCGGCCAGTACCAGTGACAAAACAGCGGCACTGAGTTTGTAACGTAGTTGAGGAGAAGCAGCCATTATTCACCGGTCTCCTTTAACGCATCAGCAACCACACTGACCACGGCAGGACGTTCTGAAGGTGACCTTTCACTCTCTTCCTCCAGATATTCGCGGATCATACTGGTTCGTTTTTCGTCTTCCTTTCTGCGACGCCTGGCATCGATACGCCCGTTTACATAAGAGGCCAGAGAAATCACGACACCAATCAGGCCAAATATCATGTAAACGACATCCTGCGTGGTCAGCCCCAGTCCGGCGGCAATCGCGGCAAGCCACGCAAAGAACTGCGTGACAATGTTTCCGGGTTGGTCGTTCATTTTCATAGTCTCTCACCTCCGATTGAACGGGGTGCTGTGTGCGAGGGAAAGGATTCAGGCTCCCGGGCTTCATGGTTCACGGGTTATCTGAGGTTGATACCCGGGGCCTGAAAACGAGAAAACCCGCTCAGTGGCGGGTTATGTTTGTTCTGACTTATATCCTGATACGGCTGACAGCATAGTGAGTCATTTATCTGACACTTTCGACTCATTTAGTGAGGCGATTACTGCACCTGTTCGACTTCTTCAACAGTTTGTTTAAACCGAGCCTCATCCAGTTCGACGCCTATTGCATGTCGCCCAAGATGAAAAGCCGCTTTAATTGTTGAACCTGATCCCATAAAGAAATCTGCCACCACATCTCCTGGCCTGCTGCTGGCCTCAATTATCTGGCGCAACATATCCGCTGGTTTCTCGCAGGGATGTTTACCCGGGTAGAACTGCACCGGCTTGTGTGTCCAGACATCGGTATAAGGTACGGCAGCAGAAACCGAGAACGGGCGCCGCAGGGCTTTGTACTCGTCCAGTAATTCCACATACCGCCGGCTTAATGCCTGGTACTCAACCACCAACTGGTGATGCGGTGTTTCCAGTTCCTGCCGTTGCTGCTTCACCCTGGCTATGTCGGAAAACAGCGCCTGCAGTTTCAGGTAATCCGCTTCGTTGGGTAACTGCCACTGACTGGCACCAAACCAGTGTGAGGCCATATTTTTACCCGTAGCCGCCACAATCTGTTTTGACGTGACACCCAGTGAAGCCCGGGCATTACGGAAGTAATCAATCAGCGGCGTCATGACGTGCCGTTTGGTGTCATCACACTTTGCCGCATAGCCATCATCTTTCGGCTTGTAGGGGCCGAGGTAGTGACCAGCAAACAAAATGCGTTCAGTCGCCGGGAAATAGGCCCGCAGGCTTTCTTTGTTGCAGCCGTTCCAGCGACCGGAGGGTTTGGCCCAGATGATATGATTCAGCACGTCGAAGCGGTTACGCATCAGCAGTTCAATATCAGCCGCCAGGCGGTGCCCGCAGAACAGGTAAATACTGCCCGCCGGTTTCAGCACCCGCCAGAACTCCGCGAGGCACATATCCAGCCAGGTCAGGTAATCACTGTCCCCTTTCCACTGGTTGTCCCAGCCGTCCGGTTTTACCCGGAAATACGGCGGATCCGTACAAATCAGGTCGATGGAATTATCGGGAAGGGTTTTGATGTATTGAAGGCAGTCATCATTGACCAGCTCAATACTGTTTATTTTTACAGTATTTTTCATAGATCAGAAAGCGTAACTCTGGTAGGCTCACTGTGCTTTTGCGCGAAAGCAGTGGGCCGTGGTTCGCTTGTGACCTGCAAGCATAGGCGAATGGCTGGCCGGGTGCGCTAACACCCACCAGCCGCCCATTTCCACAGCAGGAAACTGCCATTACTGGCAGCGCGTAAACTTCCCGCCTTCTTCCCCGTTCTCTTTTACCAGACCAGCCATAGACAACTGGGTCAGTATTAACTGGCACCGTGGAGAAGTGATACCCGTTATACGGGCAACATCATCAATACAGGTCCATTTATCTGACGGTAAAAAATGAAGGACTGCGGCGGCAGTTTCTGTCATATCTTGCTGTTTTAGCATGAGAATGTTTCCGGTTACTGAGTGTGATTACACAGATAACTCTGGTTCGCCATGCCAGCAAGGTAAGAATGGTGTTTTGATATCAGAAGCGCAGATACTGCCCTGATAAAAGCAAAAAACCCCGCCGTGGCGAGGCTTCTGAACTGATAAGAGTTGTGTCTGTGTGACCACTCTTAACAGGTTACGATATATTTTGCGTACGCGTTACTAATTTTTATTGATTTCTTCCGCATACTGATGGATAAAAGAAATGGTTATTGTTATTTCATACAAAGAGAAAATATATGACAGCTGAAATAGCAGTTTATAATAAACTAGCAGTATCTTTGGCCGCAGATTCTGCTGTAACGATTACTGGTGGAAATACAGTAAAAATAAATAATGGCGCAGAGAAACTATTTGCCTTAAGTAAACACCATCCGGTAGGTCTTATGGTCTATGGTACTGGCACTTTGTGTGGTGTTCCTTGGGAGATGATTATCAAGGAATACAGACGACAACTCGGCGAAACGTCTTATGAAACTATTGAACAATATGCAGAAAAATTTTGGGATTTTTTATGTGATTGTAATCACATAATCCCTAGAGATATTAAAGAGAACCATCTTGAAGACACTTTACTGTATAAAGTTTTACCTGGTTTCATGCAACATATTCAGGATACATATATTAAGCCATTTATTATAAAAGAACAAAGAAGTCCTGATACAGCTGAAACATATGTAATTGTTGAAGAGGCTGCTCAAGAGTTTGTAGCAAATTTTAATAGCAATCATTTTTATGAAGGGTTTGATGAATCTGATATTGATAAGGCCCTTGGATTTACAACACCTTTAGCTCAAGAAGCCTGTGATTCCCTGTTGTATCAGGAATCAGATATTGAAGTCCCTGTAACTTTGGTTGAAGCTCTTGCTATAATGTTTGCTCACATTATCTGTCGTAAATCTTCATTTGGGACAAACACTGGGCTGGTTATTGCTGGTTATGGGGAGAAAGAGTATTTCCCGAGTATACTGGCTTATGATGTTGTAGGATTTTTTGGCGAAAAGCTTCGCTATTCTCCCAATATAGATAAAAGTACAAGTGGTGGAGAAAGCGGTGTAACTGCTTATGCGCAAGAGGATGAGGTAAGCGCTTTCATGACTGGAATGAGTGGAGAACTTCGGGAATTTATGTTTCCCACCATAGAATCCGGAGCTGACAAAATCCTAAAAGATGTGGTGGAAAGAATAGAATCTTCATCTTTGCCCGTTAAGGAGAAGGAACAGTTACTCACTGATATCATTGACTTTGCAAAACAAAGCTGGGATAAGCTTTCAGATGAAATTCGGCAATATATATTAGAAAATCATGTAGGTAAAGTTGTTGAAATGATTGAGTTTTTACCAAAGCAAGATCTCGGTTACATGGCGGAGTCTCTAGTTAACTTAACGGCTTTTAAACGAAAAATCTCGAACGACAGTGAAACTGTTGGCGGCCCCATTGATGTTGCTATAATATCAAAAGGAGATGGATTTGTATGGGTAAAACGAAAACATTATTTTGACAAAGAACTTAATTATCAATACTTTAAGAGAAACTAATCAAAGGGGACTATATGACAACTCCACTTCAAACAAATCTCGAACTCAGAGAATGGCAAAAAAAATTTAATCCGACTCAGCCAATAAATGCTCCGCTCCCAGCAGTAAAAAGAAACGGTAACGATAAAAAAATCAGTAACAAATACCTCCAACCGGGTTTTTTTAGTCGCTAGTAGAAAAGGGTCCTTATAGGACCCTTTTCTATCACAGGCAAGAAAGCACCCCGTCGATAAAGCCAAGCGCAGTTTCTAATTCTTTCCTTATTGTTCCATCTGAGCATTTCCGCTTCTTCGCGATGGTTCGCAATGAGATGCCGATAACAAAGTGAGCAATAACTAGCTGATATTCATCTGGTCTTGTCATTCGTAACCGTGTTACGCAACCATCAATCATAATCCCTTCATCGTCGTCACATTGCAGACGAGATTTTTTCCCATGAGGCAGTAGCCCTTTAAATCCAGCAGCTATTGGCTGCCAGTCCACGCCACTATTGTCTGATGCTGCCCATGCGCCCCAGCGTTCCATTACTTCATACATATCACGATCACGGTTCATCCACTCTCTCCACTCAGTCACGCCAGAACGCCAGTTGCCAGCGCTCGGTCAATAAAACGAAACCACAGGGCCAGCTGGCTCCCGTACTTTTCCTCAAATGCCACGATATCGGCGTGTAACTCGTCGTGGTGCGCCCTGCACAGCGGTATCACGAATAAGTCATGCGCCTTGGTTGCCATCCCACCCTGCCCGTGGCCAATAATATGGTGGGGGTCGTTTGCTGGTCTCCTGCAGCATTCGCAGGGCTGTGATTTTGCCCACTTCGTGAATTTTTGATTTACCCAGCGCCTGCGCTTTGGGCGCAACATGAAGGATTCCGGTGTTTCCGGGTCAACCGCCAGGGTTAGTACAGGTTTTACGTGTTCCTCTATCACGCTGGTGGCCAGTGCCGAAGGCATCAGGTCACATTCACGATAAACGGATTTGATGGGTTCTACCGGCCAGCCCAGCGCCTGTTCTGCCATTGACTCAGGAAAGGCACCGGAGACGCGCTGGCGAACAGCCCACCAGCAAAGCTCAGGCAGTGTGAGTGTGTGGCTTTCATCAAAGTGAAGCGCAGCCCTGGCTTTATCCACTACCCACTCAACCACGTTTTCCCTGGCGATATCGGTAAGTGCCTTAAATGACTGATCGCGAAACTGGGTGTCGCAGTGCCAGCACAGGCGTAATGCGCCTTCGGCTTCTCTGCGGGTGGTTATCTCATGGTGATGATAGTCGCCCTCGCCCCACTGGCAGGTATTCCCGTTCATGAGTAGCCAGGCTTCAAGGGCGCTGATGCCACCGGCAGCCTGAATAACCCGTTCATCAAGAAAGAAACGAAGCAGGTACGGATCTTCCGTGAGTGGTTGCCTTACTGGCGGTACCAGGCCGGTGGGCAAATCTGCCATATCGGCGGGCTCATGCTCCACCAGCACACGGCCACGGGAAAAGAGTGGCATCAGCTCTGGTCCGGGGCGTAACAGCACAATGCCCATTTTCCGGGCGACATCCGGTGTTAACAGTGCCCTCATGCTGCGGATCCCTTCATCACATGTTCAATCCACAGCCCGCTAACCCACTTAACGCCTTTTGCCGTGAAGCGCGCCTGGCTGAATGCGTGGTTGGATGCCTGCGAGGTGCCGGTTTTTACCTCAAAGCGACCAAGGGCAATATGCTGATGGTGTGGTGTCAGGGTGCCGCCCAGCCGGTACATGATGTTGTTGTCCAGGAGGAACAGCCGGAACTCTGGCTCTTTGGCATTCAGCAGCTTTGCCACCTGGCGAAATGACATCGAACCACTGGCAGTACAGTAGCGATCCACAAACTCCACTTTGGGCGCTGCGGCTTCTAGCTTCTCTGCCAGCTGCTGTTTTTCTTCCGCCAGGTCAGCGGCAAGACGCAGGGCTTCAGGGAGTGACTGTGGTACCGGTGATTTCTTTGTCTCTTCCAGCTCGAGCCAGCGATCAATAACCCGCTTACGCAGCACCACGTTGTAGCCGGACACCAGTGTCAGGCATAAATCACGCGGCAGGTGATAGCATGGATATGAGCGTCCACGTTCATCCCGGTAATCTCCCGAAAACTGGGGAGATTGAATTTCGAGCTGCAGCAACATGTTGCGGATGTCAGCCATAACATGGTCATGTCGTTTCTCACACAGGCCAGCAATTTCCAGGCTGGACATGGCAGGGAAACCCGGATCATTAATAACATTCATTAAACTGCTCATACGTTCTCCACTGTTCAGGCGGCTGCACCCGCCGGTTTGTACAGACTTATCGTGATTTCGACCTTTCCCCCCTTCACTACCGGCCCCCACTCAATCAGCATCTTTTTAACCTGGCTGTCGTCTTCCCATACCCCGGCATGAGTCAGGGCATCGAACAGGGCCTTGTTGTAGTTATCCAGGTCACGGCGCTGGTTGTTCGGCGGGAACAAAACAATTTCAACCTCTGCCAGCTCGCTGGATGGTTTTGGCAAACAGCGTAACTGTTCAATGATGGCGGCACAGGCAGCACTCTGATATTTACGGCCCTCGGCACTGACCAGAATACGGCCAGCCATCGGCCCTTTATTCGGTGAGCGCCAGTAGGCGTTAACGCTGGGTGGGAATGGGAGCACCAGTTTCATGCGACCTGCTCCATAGCGGTTCTTACTGCCGCGCGTAAGTGTCGATAGTTCTGCCAGGCTGCATGGTCAATGCCACCAGCAATAGCAATGAACTGCCCGACCGATAACCCGTACTCTTCTGCACACTCTTTGCTGACGGTGATCAGACGCTCTGTAACAGACTGACGAAGGTCGTCATTATCAAAACCCTGACTGGCAACAAACTCACGTAACGTGTTGTTCGCCTGATCCTGTTGAATAAATGCCAGGGCTTTGCTGATGGTTTCCTGGGGAATTGTCACCATAACGGGATTCTCAACGGAGTCAGCCGCCCAGGTATGGGCATACCGGGATTCAGTGAAGGTGTAGGCCTCTTTGTCGCCGAACGCCGCCACGGCACATGCCAGTACAGTGATGCCACTCTGGCTGAGAATATCTTCCCGGATCAGTGGCATTTCTGGTTTTTCCGCCTCTTTAACTCTGGCGGGAGCCGGTTTCTCTTGCTCTGCCGGTTCCTCAATAACAGGTAAGTGTTCAGGCTCTTTTGCCATACGGGCCAGCATGCGTTCAGCCTCAAAGCGAACCTGACTCATAAAGGCATTGCCACTCGCTTCAAGATCCGCACGGTTGATATAGCTGACTGCCGGGCCTTTCCACGTCTTGTCGAACACCGCCACGGCCCCGGCAAAAAATGCACCGGTTGGTTTTTGCTTCTCATCTTTCGGGATAAACCAGGACGGCAGATCGAAACCAAGACGCCCACGAATAAAGGCAATATGGTCAGCCTCTTCAGGCCACCAGACTTCACTGGTTGCAGCCTTGATCAGAAATACATAACGACCGCCCTTCTCACGCATGGCCATAGCATGTTGCATGATGTAGCGCATCCCGGTGATGTAATCCCCTTCATGCTGGGTGGCCCGGCTGTACGGAGGATTGGCAAAGGCAGCACCACCACCCAGTGTGCTCAGTTTCTCAGACCAGTCCTGCTGCAGGGCGTTATCTTCTGCGGTGTACCATGCAGGGCATTTCGCATTACTTGCATCAGCAAACAGGTCCAGCACCAGTGGGCCAAATATGGCGTTAATGCCCCAGAAGATGCCATCGGGTGTACACCACTGGTCACCCACTTCTTTAAGTTCGTGGCAGGGCTTAGAACGCAGGGCTTCAAGAGCCTCACAGTATGCATTTGTCATGAACGGAATCCCTCCGGAACCTGGCTGTAATCAGTACCGTCATAGCTGCCCTTGAAGGTGTCCACCCGACCAGTCGGCGATATGGCACCCGGTATCTGCCATTTGCCGTTGATGCATGCCGGGCGCCCGGCTTCATCCCACTTGATGGCTTTCTGGTGGTACTCCTGGAAGTTCTCTGGCCCAAACAGCGTTTTGGGGCGCAGGTAATCACACATTTTCGGGTCATCCAGCCATTTCGCCGTGGCGTAGTCCGTCACGCGGATCAGGTCTTCCGCCGTGAACATGTCCGCCAGGCGACCACGGATATACCCCATGGTGGTTTTGCCATCGCGATAGCTGGATTTGGTTACCTGGTTGAAATGATCCAGAACGGCAGTTGCCGGATCCTCTGGCGTGTTGTCGGGTTGCCCGGCAACCTGACAAGAAGGTTTTTTACCTGACGGATCAGTAGTTGAATTTACTGACGGATCCCCGCCAGATTCTGACGGGTCAAAATCGCCTGGTTTGCCGTTTTTTGATGCCTCAAATTTTGACGGGTCGGATTTTGATGCATCAGATTTTGAGGCGTCAGAATCTGACAGGTGAGCAAAAGCGGCCTCCTGGAGTTTCGCCACGTTGAGCTGGTAAACATTCGAGGCATTACGGTTACCGTTACGCCGTTGTTTTCTGGACAACCAGCCCCCCTTCTCCAACTGTGCCAGAGCGGTACGCACGGTACTTTCACCTGCACCTATTTGCCGGGCAATGGTTCCGATAGACGGCCAGCTCACCCCCTCGTCACTACTGAAGTCAGCCAGGCGCGCCATAATGGCTACACTGGACAACTTCATGCCGGAGGCCGCGCAGGCGTCCCATACATAACCGGTTAATTTAGTGCTCATGCATCCACCCTTTTAAACTTCTCCCTGAACCGCTCAACGGGCTGCATGCACTCATGCGGGTAACCCTGGGGCATAAAAATGACCTGCTGTTTTTCCCGGTCGTAACCAATGACGTGGACAATGAAACCTCGGGGGTCTTTGTACTGGCGGTCAAGTTCCTGCATAACGCTCTGGCCCTCCGGGAGTACACACCCACAATTGATGTCGCCCTGCTGTGGTTACATGCCACCCAGCGCCCTGATACCATCCGTTCATACCGAAACAACGTGGTTCCCGGCACAGGGATCCCCCGCAGTTGCGGTAAGCGGCTGTTAGCCGTTAAACTGTTCATGCGTTAGTTTCTCCACGAATACGACACGCCAGGGCGCCCGGAGCTGCACACTCGCGGGCGCCACTTTCTTCCGGCTCACAGAAAATCCGGAATAACAGCGTTAAGTGTTCCTGCCACTTCGCCATAACCTGGTAGCTGTTCTCGTCAATCTGCTGCTTCTCTGTGGCGTCAATCACACCGTCTTCCGTGGCTTTACGCAGATAAGCTGAGTGCTTACCAATCCACTCTATGGACTCCATCAGGCGTTGGTTGATATCGCCGTTATCCACCTCTTCCAGCTCCACCAGCGGAACATTCACGCTGTTTGAATTACGCGAAACGGCATCGGCGATGTACTTCGTACCACTGGCCTGCTGTAGCACCATGGCCCACCCCATAGGGAATACCTGGTCACCATCAGTACGCAGGCGGTTAAACAATGCGTTCTCTGTTACGTCCAGCCATTCAGCAGCCTCGGCGTACCCACCAGGCAATGCCGCGATAGTTCGTTTGATTGCAGCCACCAGCCAGGCGGGCTGTTTTTCGACTTTCCAGTGTTGTTTACCCACGGTTAACCCCTTCTTTCTGTGGTTACGTCTATGCCGCTGACCTGCTAATTTTGTTGTAAAGCTCAGGGCGAAAAACCAACTTACCTTTGGTTCTAATTTCAGCCTCGGCGGCTCTTCCTTTTGGAATCAACCCACCAGGACGCTTTCTCCATTGATAGAAAGCCTCTGGCGAGACGCCGAAGAAGTCAGCAGCCTTATTTGGCGTACCGAAAAACGCTTCTAACTCTGTCGTTGTCATACATCCTCCTAAGTTAACTTAGATATTATTGTCTAATTTATTTTTGGTCAATTAAAACTAAGATAACTTAGGTTTCTCTACTGGAAGATTTCTCGTGGGTACACTCGGTTCGCGAATAAGGTCCTTGAGAAAGGACAGAAAACTGACCCAGGTCCAATTAGGAAAAATTGTCGGTGTTTCTGACGTGACGGTTGGCTATTGGGAAAAAGATCAAAACCAGCCAGGTGGTGTTTCGCTAACCAAGCTGGCTAAGTTTTTCGGTGTTTCAGAAGGTTTTCTGGTCACAGGAAAAGAAGAAAAATCTAATGTGGATACAGCATCACTCGGTGCAATGCGTGTGCCAGTCATAAGTTGGGTGCAAGCAGGAGGCTGGACCGGGGAAAGCGATGCCACCAATCTTGAAGGAACACTCGAGTACGTGCTAACGACAGACGCACATTCACTAGGGACCTTTGCCCTAAGAGTGAAAGGCAAATCTATGGAGCCAGACTTCAGGGAAGGTGACACCATAATAGTTGATCCTGAGCTTGCCCCGGGTCCCGGTGACTATGTTGTTGCAAAGAACGGGGGTAATGAAGCGACCTTCAAAAAATACCGTTCCCGGGGTGTAACGGAAAGTGGAGAGGATGTATTCGAACTCGTCCCATTAAACCCTGATTTCGCTACACTTGACTCATCAAGAGAAAGAATTCTTATCATCGGCGTAGTTGTTGAACACCGTCGCACGATGCGCCACTAATCACTTCCCTCCTCAGTCAGATGATGAAAAACTAATTTTATTTAGATTTTCATCTTGACCAACAATCTAAGTTAATTTAGATTTTAAACATCAACAGAATCTAAGTTTTTAGCATATTTGTTGATATCGCAGACTGACAAGTCACATCCCTGTTCTGGCGGCCCGGCTTCCCTTGATGGTCGGTAACCGCCAGCTTTTTCAGGGCAAAACTGACACAAGGTAAGATGATGAATGTATGCACCGAAGTGAAAAATCTAAGCGAAAAAATGCAACAGCAGCTTGACCTGGTAAACGACATAAACACAGCTGTCGTAGGCATTAGTTGGGGTGCATACAAATTTTTAAAGCAGATCGACGATGCCCAGCACGCAATCACTCGTCTTTCAGATACTGACCGCCAGAACCTATCTCCCAGCCTGTGTAACTCATTAGATCGATTTTTGGCAAACGCTGATTCTTTGAAATCACTGCTAAGTAATTCTGCGCTGTTTCACTCAATTGGTCTGGAACAAGATCATCAAGCAGAGCAAAAAGCAGATCTGGAGTGTTCAGGTTGCGAATGCTCGCAGGAGTCCATTTTGTTTTCAAATACACAAGGTGATGCAAAGCGGCCACACCATCAAGATGAAGGACGGACTTGCTGTTTTTCAACCGGTGTTCATGAAGGTAAAACTCAATAAGTATCAGCTTATAAAGATGACTCCGGCACTGCTGAGAACTGGTTGAATGAGGATTACTTTGGAAATGTGAGGAGCTAATTCCGTAGTGTTCAGCAAGATCGGGAAGGATGGCTAAATAAAGATTTTCGTATCCGTTCATGTTGGTTCCTTCTTGGATGTGTGAGAGCAACCAAGATACCACCTCGCCTGATGTGGATAAAAGCAGGCACAACCACCCCTGTGAGCCAGCAGCTTTTTCAGGGCGCAGGAGTCTGGTGTTTATCCATGACCCCAGACCACTGCGAAGGAACGCAAATGCTGTGTAGAACCTTTGGCGGTACCAGATCTTCAACCCAACACTAGGAGGATGAAGATAGTGTTCTGACTGGTACCGCAATTTTTTACACAACACACAAGGGCATCACCGGGTGACGGGCTCATTCCCCAATCCTCCCGGGTGGTTGCAGCCACAGGTGCCCTTTTGTGTTGTGTGGAGAAACTAACCGGCGGTGATGCCGCCATTCTGAGGGTAAACCGATGGACAAAGAGCGCTTAACCAATGTCCCCGACTTCTTTGGGGAGCTTGATGGCGGAGTCTTCGAAAACAAAATCGCTGCCGTTCTCAACGATGTGGCTTCTGGCGTACTCAATAACCGTGCAAAGGGCAAAGTCACTATCAGCCTGGAGATCAGCCCGTTCGACGATAACCGGGTAAAAATTTCTCACAAGCTGTCTTCCGTGCGCCCAACTGCCCGCGGCAAGTCGTCTGAAGAAGACACCACGGAAACACCGATGTACGTCAACCGGGGCGGTAAGCTCACGATATTGCAGGAGGACCAGGGGCAACTGTTCACCCTGGCTGGCGAGACTGACGCGAAATTACGCGGCACCAACTGATTAATTACTTACCCGACAATTTAAGGATCGTTCATGTCACAGCAACTTGATTCAACCGCCATTGACCAGGTACGCGAACTGGTAATGAGCCAGCTGGCAGAAGAAAAGCTTGCCGGTGCTGACTGCCCGGCAGTGGCTCTGCCTAAAACTGTTAATATTCACTCACTGGAAAATCTCTATGCCGGGCGTTTTCGCTTTCGTGGGCAGATGGAAACAGCCAGCATCGACGACTTTGTCCGCTATTCCACTGGCTATGCCGCCGAAGGTACCCGCTGTTTTATCAATGCCGACAAAATGCGGGCGGCTTCCGTATTTAACCTGGGTACGATCGATGATCCGGGCCATGCTGATAACACCGCCGTTCTCGCTCTCAAGCGCACCGCGCCCTACTCTGCGCTGCTGAATATCAACGGTGACCGTAACAGCCAGAAGCAGCTGGCCGAGTGGCTGGAAGACTGGTCCGATTATGTCACTGGCTTTTCGGCTGATGGTGAAGCCATTGATGCCAAAAAGGCTGCAGCTTCTGTTCGCAAAATCACAATTGATGCCGTCCGCAGTGCTGACTATGAAGATCAGGACTTTAGTGGCAAACGCAGTGTGATGGAAAGCGTGGAAGCCAAAAGCAAAGACATTATGCCAGTGGCCTTCGAGTTTAAGTGTGTACCGTATGAAGGGCTGGAAGAATACCGTTTCAAAGTGCGCATGAGCATTCTTACCAGTGATTCTCCTGTTCTGGTTCTGCGTATTGTCCAGCTTGAAGCCTACGAAGAAGAAATGGCCCAGGAGTTTCGTGACCTGCTGGTTGAGGACTTCAAAGACAGCGCCGTAGAAACCTTTATCGGCGTGTTCCAGGCCTGACTGCCCAGCCTTAAATGCCCCGCCTGGGGCATTTAGTGAAGCGCATTCAATTTAATTATCGCCACCCGGCGAGGGATCCGCTCAACCAAAATTCAGCGCGGTGCAGCGCGTAAATAACACGGAGAACTGACCACATGAATATGCCTCTCACTGATATGCCGCTGGAGGAATTAATTAGAACAGCGAGAAGTTATACCACCAGCATGACACCAATCACTACGTATACCGAAATCATGCACGAACTGATTAACCGTATAGATGCACTGCGTGTGCTAGGGAAGGTTCTGGTTAACGAAAATGCGGCCATCAAATGCATGAATGACTGCCTTGCCGAAGAGTTGCGTGTCCACCAGCCCGCTGGTGCTGAAATGCATCTTATCTGGAAGCGATGCGAAACCCCGCTTACCGATGAAGCCATTACAGCGATCAGGGCTGAGGGTGTGGGGATGTTTGCAGAAGAAATGGCTGCACAACATACAAAATTGCAGTCTGGAGGTTATTTCGACAGGCAGGTTGCGATCTACGGGAAAGTATCAGAATTGGCGGAATCGTTCGCCACTCAACTCCGCCAGGGGGTGAAAGATGGCAGAGCTTATTGATGAAGCCAACGAACGCGCCGAATTTAATATCAGCATAGCAATAGCCAATGCCCATATTAACCACGATGCGGTTTCTGCAACTCACTGCAAAGCCTGTGGCAAACCTATTCCAGAAAAGCGCCGTGTAGCCGTTCCGGGCTGCACCATGTGTATTGAGTGCCAGAACTTCACTGATAAACGTAAAAAGGCAGGTATCGCATGAGCCAACCTAAACCGCTTATGAACTATTCCCCGGGAGCTCTTATTTTCATGGGATTTATGGTGGTGGCGTTCATCCTGGCTGCTGGTTACTTAGCAGTGCTGGTTTTGGAATGAAATTACCCACCAGCTAGCTGGCACGAATCATAAAACCATAAATAATTTATTGGCCGGGTGCAGCCGGTCTCAGTGGAGGAACCAATGTCACGAATGATCCCTTTACTTGAATGGGCCCATGAGGAATTTGGCGAACAGGCTCCCAGCGAGCGAGTATTAAAGAAGTATGCCAAAGGTCGAATGATCGCTCCTCCGGCCATTAAGGTTGGTCGTAACTGGATGGTGGACCGGGAAGCACGTTTTGTTGGCATGCTTGCTGCGCCTCAAATTCCGGTCAATGCCAACCCGAAACTGAGACGGATTATTAACGATGGCTGCTAGACCAAGAGCACACCGGATCACCATCCCGAACCTTTATTGCAAGTTGGACAAGAGGACCGGGAAGGTTTACTGGCAATACAAAAATCCCATAACAGGTCGGTTTCATAGTCTGGGAACTGACGAGTCCGAAGCGAAGCAAGTCGCAACGGAAGCGAATACTATATTCGCCGAGCAAAGAACCCGCCAAATACTCAGCGTAAATAGTCGCCTGGCCCGAGTGAAAGGCTCACGAACAGATATTACTGTCACAGAGTGGCTAGACAAGTACCAGTCAATTCAGGAAGAACGGCTTAGCCAGGGAGAACTTCGCCCTAACTCATACAGGCAAAAGGCCAAGCCAGTTCGCTTATTCAGGGAGCACTGCGGATTGCAGCACCTAAAGGATATAACTGCGCTGGATATCTCAGAGGTGATTGACGAAGTGAAAGCCGAAGGACACAGCCGTATGGCTCAAATTGTTCGAATGGTACTCATTGATGTGTTTAAGGAAGCACAACACGCAGGCCATGTTCCGCCTGGATATAACCCAGCACAGGCCACCCGGCAGCCAAGAAATAGAGTCACCCGGCAGCGGCTGTCTCTTGATGAATGGAAAGTCATTTATGAAGCCGCCTCTAGGCAGCAACCATACCTGCAATGCGGAATGATGTTGGCACTCATTACCGGGCAAAGGCTCGGCGATATCTGTAATATGAAGTTTACAGATATATGGGATGACATGTTACATATTGAACAGGAAAAGACAGGTACCCGACTTGCTATTCCTCTTTCACTCAAAATTAATGAACTCGATATTTCGTTAAGGGATGTAATATCACAATGTCGTGATGCAGTTGTCAGTAAATATCTGATTCATTTTCGCCATACAACATCACAAGCAAATCGAGGCGATCAAGTTTCCACTAAAACACTGACATCAACATTTAAAAAGGCCCGCGATAAATCAGGAATAAACTGGGAGACAGGTACCGCCCCAACCTTTCATGAACAACGTTCGTTATCAGAACGACTTTATCGCGAACAGGGAATTAATACCCAAAAACTGCTGGGTCACAAGTCCCGTAAAATGACCGATAAATATAACGATGACCGAGGAAAAGACTGGCTAGTGATCGACACCCAAACGGGGTCTTGACGGAGGGGTTTTGGGGAAACGTTTTGGGGAAAGTTTTGGGGAAGAATTTTCGAAGCCATAAAAAAACGGGAACCCACCGGCTCCCGTTCTTCACTAACCTGCCACGCAGATTACATGTTCGCGATAATCGCGTCGCCAAACTCGCTACATTTCAGCAGTTTAGCGCCATCCATCAGACGTTCGAAATCGTAGGTTACTGTTTTGGCAGCGATTGCGCCTTCCATACCTTTAACGATTAAGTCAGCGGCTTCAAACCACTGCATGTGGCGCAGCATCATCTCAGCAGACAAAATCACAGAACCCGGATTTACCTTATCCTGGCCTGCATATTTTGGTGCGGTGCCGTGTGTTGCTTCAAACAGTGCACATTCATCACCAATGTTGGCACCCGGAGCAATACCGATACCGCCAACCTGAGCTGCCAGAGCGTCAGAAATGTAGTCGCCATTCAGGTTCATACAAGCGATGACATCATATTCTGCCGGACGCAGCAGGATTTGTTGCAGGAAGGCATCAGCAATGACATCTTTAACGATAATGTCTTTGCCAGTGTTCGGATTTTTAATTTTCATCCACGGTCCGCCATCAATCAGTTCACCACCAAACTCTTCGCGAGCCAGTTGGTAGCCCCAGTCTTTAAAGGCACCTTCAGTGAACTTCATGATGTTGCCTTTGTGCACCAGCGTAAGGGAATCGCGATCGTTTGTGATTGCGTATTCAATAGCAGCACGCACCAGGCGTTTGGTTCCGTCTTCAGAGCAAGGTTTGATACCGATACCGCAGTGTTCCGGGAAGCGAATTTTCTTCACGCCCATTTCTTCACGCAGGAATTTGATAACTTTTTCAGCGTCTGCGCTGTCGGCTTTCCACTCAATACCGGCATAGATGTCTTCGGAGTTTTCGCGGAAAATAACCATGTTGGTCAGTTCAGGGTGTTTTACCGGGCTTGGCGTGCCCTGGTAATAACGCACCGGGCGCAGGCACACATACAGGTCCAGTTCCTGGCGCAAAGCAACGTTCAGGGAACGGATACCGCCGCCAACCGGAGTAGTCAGAGGTCCTTTGATGGCAACACGGTATTCGCGAATCAGATCAAGTGTTTCAGGTGGCAGCCAGACATCCTGGCCATAAACTTTGGTAGATTTCTCACCGGTATAAATTTCCATCCAGGAAATTTTACGCTCACCGTTATAAGCTTTTGCGACAGCGGCATCGACCACTTTCAGCATTGCTGGCGTAACGTCCACCCCGATACCGTCACCTTCAATAAATGGAATAATCGGGTTATTTGGCACGTCAATCTTGCCATTTTGCAGGGTGATCTTTTTACCTTCCGCCGGAACAACTACTTTGCTTTCCATTCACCTCTCCTTCGAGCGCTTCTGGTTACTCTTTTGTTAATAATTTGTAATGGCGCGTCAATACTACCTGAATGTTTTACGCCATGCCAGGCACTTATGTTTACGTTATAATGCGTGAATCAACCTTACCTGAAAATACCATGAATAAAACTTCTTTTAGAAATCACCAGGTTAAACGATTCAGCTCCAAACAAGGCACCAAAAATAGTAAAACTGGTGGTCCAAAACGGCTTATTCTCTTCAATAAACCTTATGATGTACTCCCCCAGTTTACCGATGACGCCGGTCGCCAGACCCTGAAAGACTATATTTCCGTACCAGGCGTCTATGCAGCCGGGCGTCTGGATCGTGACAGCGAAGGTTTATTGTTGTTAACCAATGATGGGAAATTACAGGCGACATTAACGCAACCAGGCAAGCGAACCAGTAAAATTTATTTTGTACAAGTGGAAGGTGAACCTGATGAAGCTGCACTGGAAGCCCTGCGTAATGGCGTTACACTAAAAGACGGCCCAACCTTGCCCGCCGGGGCGGAAATTGTTACTGAACCCGTATGGATTTGGCCGCGTACGCCCCCTATCCGCGAGCGAAAATCTATTCCAGTCAGTTGGCTTAAAATCACGCTCTGTGAAGGCCGTAACCGACAAGTGCGCCGTATGACAGCACATATTGGCTTTCCTACGCTGCGCCTGATCCGCTATGCGATCGGGCCTTATACGCTGGAAAATATTCCCTGTGGGGAATGGCGGGAATTACCAGTCTGAATATAAGGAAAAAATAATGCTGAAGCCCCATGTTACGGTTGCCTGTGTTGTTCAGGCAGAGAATAAATTCCTGGTTGTTGAGGAAAAAGTGCGCGGTAAAGCCACCTGGAACCAGCCTGCCGGGCACCTTGAAGCCAGGGAAACCCTGGTTGAAGCCGCAGAACGCGAACTGTATGAAGAAACCGGTATCGTTGCGCAACCGCAGCATTTCTTACAACTGCACCAGTGGATAGCACCGGATAACACACCGTTTTTACGTTTTCTGTTCGCTATTGATTTGCCTGCAATATGCCCAACAGAACCCCACGACAGTGATATTGACCGCTGCCTGTGGGTGGATGAACGAACCTTATTGCGAGCCACAAATCTGCGCTCACCACTGGTTGCAGAAAGCCTGCACTGCTACCGCAAAGGCGAACGTTATCCGCTGGCATTACTGGGTGCTTTTAACTGGCCGTTCACAAAGGATGCCTAACGGTTCGGCGCGTGCTAGAATACGCCGCTTCGAAGTTGATAGTCGTGAGTATCTCCATGCCAGAAAGCCAGAAAAAAGTAATCGTCGGGATGTCCGGCGGTGTTGACTCTTCCGTCTCCGCTTACCTGTTACTGCAACAAGGGTACAAGGTGGAAGGCCTGTTCATGAAGAACTGGGAAGAAGATGATGGCGAGGAGTATTGCACGGCTGCTGCAGACCTCGCAGATGCACAGGCCGTCTGTGATAAGCTCGGTATTGAACTGCATACGGTCAATTTTGCAGCCGAATACTGGGATAATGTCTTCGAGTTATTCCTTGCTGAATACAAAGCAGGTCGTACGCCAAATCCGGATATTTTGTGTAATAAAGAAATCAAATTCAAAGCATTCCTGGAATTTGCTGCAGAAGATCTCGGTGCCGATTATATCGCAACGGGTCACTATGTACGCCGTGCTGATGTCAACGGGAAAAGCCAGCTTCTGCGTGGCCTTGATAGCAATAAAGACCAGAGTTACTTTCTCTATACTCTGAGCCATGAACAAATCGCGCAAAGCCTGTTCCCGGTAGGTGAACTGGAAAAGCCACAAGTCCGTAAAATCGCTGAAGAGCTGGATCTGGTCACTGCGAAGAAAAAAGACTCCACCGGTATTTGTTTTATTGGCGAGCGTAAATTCCGTGAATTCCTTGGCCGCTATTTGCCCGCACAACCAGGGAAAATTATCACCGTTGATGGTGATGAAATAGGTCAACACCAGGGGTTGATGTACCACACGCTCGGCCAGCGTAAAGGGTTGGGGATTGGTGGTACAAAAGAAGGTAGCGAAGACCCGTGGTATGTAGTGGATAAAGATGTCGCCAACAATATTCTGATTGTGGCCCAGGGCCATGAACACCCACGGCTGATGTCCACAGGGCTGGTTGCTCAGCAGTTACACTGGGTATCTCGTGAACCACTCTCTGCACCTGTAGAGTGCACAGTGAAAACACGCTATCGCCAGGAAGATATCCCTTGCACCGTTATCCCTCTGGATGAAAACCGGATTGAAGTGCGCTTTGCCACACCGGTTGCTGCGGTAACCCCCGGTCAGTCTGCGGTATTTTACACCGGAGAAATCTGCCTGGGTGGTGGGATAATTGAACAACGTATTCCTCTGTAAATCATTCCTGCTGCACAAAAGAAAGGAGTTTGCGTGGCTAAGCAATATCATGACATCACACTGGCGCTTGCGGGCGTCAGCCAGGCGGCAATGTTAGTGCAACAGCTTGCCCACCAGGGGCATTGTGACACGGATGCGTTACATGTCTCGCTAAACAGCGTGCTCGACCTGAACCCACCGTCTATGCTTGCAGTATATGGTGGTCAGGAAGCCAACCTAAAGCCAGGCCTTGAAGCGCTGCTGGGTGTACTTAACGCAGGCCAGCGCCATGGTATCGTCGCAGATATCACGCGTTATACCCTGAGCCTTGTGGTACTGGAGAAAAAGCTCTCTGCAAACGCGAATGCGCTGAACACCCTCGGTGAACGTATTCAGGGGCTGCAACGCCAACTGGATCATTTTGATGTCATGTCCGATACCTTAATAAGCGCGATGGCCGGTATTTATGTGGATGTTATCAGCCCACTGGGGCCGCGCATTCAGGTTACCGGCTCACCTGCCGTGCTACAAAGCGCACAAGTGCAGGCGAAAGTGCGCGCCACACTGCTCGCCGGTATCCGCGCTGCTGTGTTGTGGCGCCAGTCAGGCGGTAGCCGCCTGCAACTCATGTTTTCCCGAAATCGCCTGTCCACACAGGCACGGCAAATTCTTGCTCAATGTTAACCTCTCAGGAGTTACTACTGATGGAATTATCCTCACTGACCGCCGTTTCCCCCGTTGATGGACGCTACGGCGATAAAGTCAGCGCCCTGCGCGCTATTTTCAGTGAATTCGGTTTGCTGAAATTCCGCGTCCAGGTCGAAGTTCGCTGGCTGCAGAAGCTGGCCGCACACACAGCGATCAAGGAAGTTCCTGCTTTTGATGCAGACGCAAACGATTTCCTCAACAATATCGTTACCAGCTTTAATGAAGAAGACGCGGCACGAATCAAAACGATTGAGCGCACGACGAACCACGATGTTAAAGCGGTGGAGTACTTTCTGAAAGAAAAAGTCAGTGAAGTCCCTGCACTGCATGCTGTCTCTGAATTTATTCACTTTGCCTGCACATCTGAAGATATCAATAACCTGTCCCACGCACTGATGCTGCAAACCGCGCGCGCTGAAGTCATCCTGCCGTGGTGGCGTAAAATTATCGATGCGGTTAAAGACCTGTCACAGCAATACCGCGATATTCCTCTGTTATCGCGTACCCATGGTCAACCTGCCACACCCTCCACCATTGGTAAAGAAATGGCTAACGTCGCTTACCGTATGGAGCGCCAGTACCGCCAGTTAGAGCAGGTAGAAATCCTCGGTAAAATTAATGGTGCGGTAGGTAACTATAATGCTCACCTGGCTGCTTACCCGGATGTCGACTGGCATAAATTCAGCGAAGAATTTGTCACCTCGTTGGGAGTCCAGTGGAACCCGTACACCACGCAGATTGAACCACACGACTACATTGCCGAACTGTTTGACTGTGTTGCCCGTTTCAACACCATTGTGATTGATTTCGACCGGGATGTGTGGGGTTACATCGCGCTGAACCACTTCAAACAGAAAACTATCGCCGGTGAAATTGGTTCATCCACCATGCCACACAAGGTTAACCCTATTGATTTTGAAAACTCAGAAGGTAACCTGGGCCTTGCAAATGCAGTTATGCAACATCTGGCCAGCAAACTCCCGGTTTCTCGTTGGCAACGCGACCTGACAGACTCCACCGTGTTACGTAACCTGGGTGTAGGTGTGGGTTATGCGCTTATTGCCTGGCAGTCCACGCTCAAAGGCATCAACAAACTGGAAGTAAACCGCGACCACCTGCTGGAAGAACTGGATCACAACTGGGAAGTGCTGGCGGAGCCCATCCAGACGGTAATGCGCCGTTATGGCATTGAACAGCCTTACGAAAAACTCAAAGCGTTAACCCGTGGCAAACGAGTGGACGCCGAAGGGATGAAACAGTTTATTGATGGTCTGGAATTACCGGAAGAAGAAAAAGTTCGTCTCAAAGCGATGACTCCGGCTAACTATATTGGCCGCGCCATTCAAATGGTGGATGACCTGAAATAACCCCTCCGGGTGAACGCTGCCAACGGGTGGCGTTCACCCTTCATCACTGGCGTTTATAACTCATATTTATCTACCTCTTCGCTTCACTGAACCAATTTCAGCAAATAGTTACACTAATCACCCTGCACTACTGACCAGGCCACGTACAATCTCCCCATTATTTTTACCGGGCTGCTTTGCAATCAAGCTGTTTCAATAAATTCACCATATGTGCGAAAATGGTGAAAAGAGCAAGGCTGATTATGTGAAGTTATGAGGATTATCAATGCGCGTACTGGTTGTGGAAGATAACGCGTTATTACGCCATCACCTGAAAGTTCAGTTGCGTGAATTGGGCCACCAGGTCGACGCAGCAGAAGATGCTAAAGAAGCAGATTACTTTCTGAAAGAGCATGTGCCGGATATTGCTATTGTTGACCTTGGTCTGCCGGATGAAGACGGTGTATCAATGATTAGCCGCTGGCGTAACGAACATATCACGCTTCCTATTTTGGTACTTACGGCGCGCGAGAGCTGGCAAGAAAAAGTCGAAGTGCTTGGCGCTGGAGCGGATGACTATGTGACCAAACCTTTCCACCTGGAAGAGGTGGTCGCCAGGATGCAGGTATTAATGCGCAGAAACAGCGGGCTGGCGTCACAGGTGATTACACTGGCACCTTTTCACCTTGATTTGTCTCGTCGCGAATTATCCATTAACGACATCCTTATCAAGCTCACCGCCTTTGAATATACCATTATGGAAATGTTAATTCGCAATAATGGAAAGGTTGTCAGTAAAGAAGCATTAATGCTGCAACTGTACCCGGATGCAGAATTGAGAGAAAGCCACACCATTGATGTACTAATGGGGCGGTTACGTAAAAAAATTCAGTCACAGCATGCTGGTGAAGTCATTATCACGGTACGAGGCCAGGGCTACCGTTTTGAACTGGCACCATGAAACGCGTTTACACATGGTTATTTCCCCTTTCCCTGCGCCTGCGTTTTTTGCTGGCAACAGCGGCGGTCGTCACTATACTGTCGCTGGCCTATGGTTTTGTCGCTATCGCCGGTTATACAGTCAGTTTTGATAAAAATACTTTCCGCCTGCTTCGTGGCGAAAGCAATATGTATTACACGTTTGCCCACTTCAGGGACGGTAAACTGTCAGTTGATTTTCCCCCTGCGTTGAATGAACAAAGCCCAACACTGGCAATGATTTACGATACACACGGCAAATTGCTCTGGCAACAACGCCCGGTATCCTGGGTAAAGGATAATATTCGCCCGGAGTGGCTCAAATCTGACGGTTTCCATGAAATTGAATCCTCGCTGAGTGCCAGTCGGGCATTACTGAGTAATAACAGCAAAATGCAGGAAGTCTTACAAACGCTGCATAACGATGAAAGTAGAACCTCCGTAACTCACTCGGTCGCCATTAACCTCTATCCGGCAACCGCTACGTTACCACCGTTGACTATTGCCGTTGTCGATGCCATTCCAGTGGAGCTAAAGCGCGCAAATAAGGTCTGGAACTGGTTTATGTATGTGCTGGTTGCCAACATACTGCTGGTTATTCCCCTGCTCTGGCTCGCCGCGCGCTGGAGTTTGCGCCCCATTGAATCCCTGGCAACCGAAGTCCGTGAACTCGAATCCCGCCACCGTGAACACCTTAATCCTGAGACGACACGCGAACTGACCAGCCTGGTACGTAATCTGAACCGCCTGGTGACATCAGAGCGCGAGCGCTATAACAAATACCGCACAACACTTACCGACCTCACCCACAGCCTGAAAACGCCACTGGCTGTTTTACAATCCACACTTCGTGCCCTGCGCACAGAAAAAATGGATGTCAGCCAGGCGGAAAGCATCATGCTCGAACAAATCAGCCGTATTTCCGGCCAGATTGGTTATTACCTGCACCGTGCCAGTGTTCAGGGCAGCGGTGTATTGCTAAACCGTGAACTCCATCCGGTAGCACCACTACTGGACAGTCTGGCCTCGGCACTCAACAAAGTCTATCAAATCAAAGGGGTGGATATTCGGCTGGATATATCACCGGAAGTCGCTTTCATTGGTGAAAAAAACGACTTTATGGAAGTACTGGGCAACGTGCTGGATAATGCCTGTAAGTACTGTCTGGAGTTTGTCGAAGTTCGGGCCAGCCATTGCGATGAAGGCCTGGTGGTGGTTGTCGATGATGATGGTCCAGGTATTCCGGAAGCACGGCGGGCTGGGGTGTTCGAGCGCGGACAACGTATTGACACACTGCGCCCAGGCCAGGGAGTCGGGCTGGCTGTTGTTCAGGATGTCGTTGAACAATATGATGGGGATATTCACCTTGCAGAAAGCCACCTTGGCGGTCTGTCAATGAGGATATTATTTCGCCGCCAGGATGGTGCCGCACCCGAGTAACCCCATTAAAAATACGTTACAGTTCACCGTGCATCCTCGCCATCATCCGTTATAATCCGCCCAAGGTCATCGCCTCAGGAACATATATGGAATACCACGCAGATATAAACTGGCCCGATTTTATTCAACGCTACTGGCAAAAACGCCCGGTAGTGCTTAAACGTGCACTGAAAAACTTTATTGACCCCATTTCACCGGATGAATTAGCCGGGCTGGCAATGGAGAATGAAGTTGACAGCCGCCTGGTCAGCCACGATGACGGGCAATGGCAAGTCAGCCACGGGCCGTTTGAAAGCTTTGATCATTTGGGGGAAACCAACTGGTCATTGCTGGTTCAGGCGGTTGATCACTGGCATGAACCCAGTGCGGCATTAATGCGTCCGTTTCGCGCACTACCTGACTGGCGAATTGACGACCTGATGATTTCTTTCTCGGTACCTGGTGGTGGTGTGGGGCCGCACCTGGATCAGTACGATGTGTTTATTATTCAGGGAACAGGCCGCCGCCGCTGGCGGGTGGGTGAAAAAACGCCGATGGCGCAGCATTGCCCACACCCGGACCTTCTGCAAGTGGAACCTTTCACAGCCATTATTGATGAAGAGATGGAGCCCGGCGATATTCTCTACATTCCGCCTGGTTTTCCTCATGAAGGCTATTCGCTGGAAAATGCACTTAACTACTCAGTCGGTTTCCGTGCTCCGAGTGGTCGGGAATTGGTGAGTGGGTTTGCTGACCATGTATTGCAGCATGAACTGGGCGGTAAACGATTTGAAGATCCCGATGTTCCTGCCCGGGCTCATCCGTCAGAGATTTTACCCTCAGAACTTGATGGCATTCGTGCCATGATACTGGCACTGATTAATGATGAAACCCAGTTCAATAGCTGGTTTGGTGAATTTATTAGCCAGTCTCGCCATGAACTGGAGATTGTACCGCCGGAGCCGCCATACCAAAGCGATGAAGTGTACGATGCGCTCCAGCAGGGAGAAGAGTTAAACCGGCCGGGAGGGTTACGTGTACTGCGTATTAATGATGCGGTGTTCGTCAATGGGGAGCAACTGCATAGCTCAAACCAGCAGGCACTTTTCGCATTGGCAGATAACCTGGCAATTGGGAAAGATAAACTGGGTGATGCCCTGGAAGACCCGTCATTTCTGGCAATGCTGACAGCGCTGGTGAACAGCGGTTACTGGTATTTCGAAGCCGAATAACACAACAACCGCGCGCACAAAATAGTGCGCGCGGTTCTGCCGGGGTTTTTATTCCCCACGTTGTGCAGTCAGTTCAGCAATTCTCACAATAACGCTGACTGCTTTTTCCATACTTTCCAGGCTGATAAATTCATGTTTACCATGGTAATTATACCCACCGGTAAACAAATTAGGGCAAGGCAGCCCTTTGAAAGACAGCTGAGCACCATCAGTGCCGCCGCGAATCGGTTTAAGCACTGGCTCAACATCACAATCCAGCATGGCCTGGCGCGCCAACTCAACGATATGCGGGTGCGCGGCTACCTGCTCATGCATATTGTAATAGCTGTCTTCAATGGTCAGTTCGATATAGCAGTCCGGGTGCAGGCCCTTCCCCACTTTTTTCGCAATATCCATCATGCGGCGTTTGCGGGCTTCAAACTGTTTGCGGTCGAAATCACGAATAATGTATTGCATATCTGCCCGTTCAACCGTGCCTTTCATTGAATGCAGGTGGTAAAATCCTTCATAGCCTTCAGTTGTTTCCGGCGCTTCTTCCGCCGGTACTTCTGAGTGGATCCGCGCAGCCAGCGACAACGCATTCACCATCACCCCTTTAGCGGTCCCCGGGTGCACATTATTGCCCACAATTTTGATGTGCACAGACGCCGCATTGAAGTTCTCCGCTTCTAACTCGCCCAGGCCTCCGCCATCAACAGTATAAGCCCAGCGGGCATCAAAGGCCCCGACATCGAAATGTTTTGCGCCCTTGCCCACTTCTTCATCGGGCGTAAAAGCGACACGAATATCGCCATGAGGAATGTTCTTGCCCTTCAGCACAGCCAGCGCCGTCATAATTTCCGCCACACCTGCTTTATCGTCTGCACCTAACAGCGTTTTGCCATCGGTGGTGATCAGTGTCTGGCCCAGCAACTGATGCAGCACGGGGAACATTACCGGAGAAAGAATTTCATCGCCCATACCCAGCGCGATATCTCCCCCCCGGTAGTCCTCAACAATTTGTGGATTCACATTTTTGCCACTGGCATCGGGCGCGGTATCCACATGGGCTATAAACCCAATCGCAGGTACCGGTTGTGCCACATTTGCAGGTAATGTTCCCATCACCGTTCCATGCTCACTGAGCGTGACATTTTGCAGGCCCATTTCTTCCATTTGCGCTTTTAACAGCCGCAATAATTTCCACTGGCCCTCTGTGCTGGGCACATGCCTTACGCCCGGCTTTGATTGCGTATCCAGCACAACATACTGCAAAAAACGCTCAAGTAATTTATCCATGTAGTCACCCTCACTCTCTGTGGTTTCATTATCACGAAGCCATAAAAGCAAAATATTGTTTCAGGTCACTTTTTCCGGGCAATCGTCAATAAATAATCTTCTGGTTGTGGATCAATTACTGTGCAACCCCTGTCATAACAAGGTGCATTGATTAAACGTAGTTTAAATATGGTGTTTTTCACCTAAGCCAGGCCGAACAATCATTGGATGTAGGGGCCGTTTGCCGTAGAATGCCAGCCCTTAATCATGAACCCGACCTCAAGGTGGTTAACCACAAACCCCGTATCAGCACTGATACGCCATTTAGGGACTGAAGCAAAATTGAACACACAATCACGTTCGCTCTCACCGCTGGTGCAACTGGCGGGGATTCAAAAATCATTTGATGGAAAAACAGTTATTTCAGATTTATCACTCACCATCAATAACGGCGAATTTCTGACTCTTCTTGGCCCTTCCGGGTGCGGGAAAACCACCGTTCTGCGGATGATTGCCGGTCTTGAAACGGTTGATACCGGGGCTATTCACCTTGAGGACCACGATATCACTCAAATGCCTGCCGAGCAGCGCCACATTAATACCGTATTCCAGAGCTACGCCCTTTTTCCGCATATGACGGTGTTTGATAACGTTGCTTTTGGGTTGCGGATGCAAAAAACCCCGGCTGCAGAGATTTCCCCGCGCGTGATGGACGCGTTGAAAATGGTGCAACTGGAAAGCTTTGCTCAGCGCAAACCGCACCAGTTATCCGGCGGCCAGCAACAACGTGTGGCAATCGCTCGCGCCGTGGTGAATAAACCGCGCCTGTTATTGTTGGATGAGTCGTTGTCAGCACTGGACTACAAGTTACGCAAGCAGATGCAAAATGAGCTAAAAGCATTGCAGCGTAAACTCGGTATTACTTTCGTGTTTGTTACCCATGACCAGGAAGAAGCACTCACCATGAGTGACCGTATCGTGGTTATGCGTGACGGGAAAATTGAGCAGGATGGCAGCCCGCGGGAAATCTACGAAGAGCCGAAGAACTTATTCGTCGCGAGTTTTATTGGCGAAATTAATATCTTCTCCGCAACAGCGATTGAGCGCGTTGATGAGCAACGCGTGCGTGCCAGCGTAGAAGGCCACGAATGCCATATTTATGTCAATTTCCCGGTTAAGCCTGGGCAAAAGCTGAATGTTCTGGTGCGCCCGGAAGACCTGCGGGTTGAAGAAGTACATGGTCAGGCGCCGGCTGAGGGGCTGATTGGCTATGTTCGTGAGCGTAACTATAAAGGGATGACACTGGAATCCACAGTTGAACTCGAAAGCGGCAAAATGGTCATGGTCAGTGAGTTTTTTAACGAAGATGATCCTGACTTTGACCACTCGCTGGATCAAAAAATGGCTATCAACTGGGTAGAAAGCTGGGAGGTTGTGCTGGCAGATGAAGAGCTTGCGTAAATTCCAGAATATTGTTATTGCGACCATCGTGGGCTGGCTGCTGGTGTTTGTTTTCCTGCCCAACCTGATGATTATCGCCACCAGTTTTCTGACCCGTGATGACGCCAACTTCGTCAAGCTGGTTTTCACGCTGGATAACTATGCCCGTCTGTTCGATCCGCTCTATGCAGAAGTGCTGTTGCACTCGCTGAATATGGCATTTATGGCGACACTCGCCTGCCTGTTGCTGGGGTATCCCTTCGCATGGTTTCTGGCGCGCCTGCCGGAAAAAGTCCGCCCGCTATTGCTGTTTCTGCTAATTGTGCCGTTCTGGACCAACTCACTGATCCGCATCTATGGGCTGAAAATTTTTCTCAGCACCCGCGGTTACCTGAACGAGTTTCTGCTGTGGACCGGGATTATTGATACCCCAATACGCATTATGTATACCCCTTCAGCAGTAATTATTGGCCTGGTGTATATCCTGCTGCCGTTTATGGTAATGCCGCTGTACTCCAGCATTGAAAAACTGGATAAACCTTTGCTGGAAGCGGCAAAAGACCTGGGTGCCAGCAAATTTCAGATCTTTCTGCGCATTATTATTCCGCTCACCATGCCGGGTATTATTGCCGGTTGCCTGTTGGTGATGCTGCCTGCGATGGGGCTGTTTTATGTCTCCGACCTGATGGGCGGCGCGAAAAACCTGCTCATTGGTAATGTCATTAAGAGCCAGTTCCTGAACATCCGCGACTGGCCGTTTGGCGCAGCCACCAGTATTACACTGACACTGGTCATGGGCCTGATGCTACTGGTTTACTGGCGTGCAGCACGCCTGTTGAATAAAAAGGTGGAGCTGGAATGATCGGTCGCCTGTTACGCGGCGGTTTTATGTCCGCCATTTATGCGTATCTGTATATCCCCATTATCATCCTGATTATTAACTCGTTTAATACATCACGCTTCGGGATCAACTGGCAGGGTTTTACCACTAAATGGTACAACCTGCTGGTCAACAACGACAGCCTCATCCAGGCTGCACAACATTCTCTGACGATGGCGGTTTTCTCCGCCACATTTGCCACACTGATTGGTTCATTAACGGCAGTCGCGCTTTACCGTTACCATTTCCGTGGTAAACCCTTTGTCAGCGGTATGTTATTTGTGGTGATGATGTCGCCGGATATCGTCATGGCGATTTCATTGCTGGTGCTGTTTATGCTGCTGGGCATTTCCCTGGGATTCTGGTCGCTGTTATTTTCTCACATAACCTTCTGCCTGCCTTTTGTTGTGGTCACCGTGTACTCCCGGCTCAAAGGCTTTGATGTGCGTATGCTGGAGGCAGCCAAAGACCTCGGGGCCAGTGAACTTACTATCCTGCGTAAGATTATTCTGCCGCTGGCGATGCCTGCTGTTGCTGCTGGCTGGTTACTCAGCTTTACGCTGTCAATGGACGATGTGGTTGTTTCATCGTTCGTGACCGGGCCAGGTTATGAAATCCTGCCACTGAAGATTTACTCAATGGTAAAAGTCGGCGTTTCACCTGAAGTGAACGCGCTGGCTACCATTTTGTTGGTGCTCTCACTGGCATTGGTTGTTGTCAGTCAACTCATCCTTCGCGATAAAACGAAAATTCAGGGGACGTTAAAATGAAAAAATGGTCACGCCACCTGCTTGCCGCTGGCGCGCTCATGCTGGGTGCCAGCGCCGCCCATGCAAACGACAAAGATACAGTCTATTTCTACAACTGGACTGAGTATGTGCCGCCGGGCCTGCTGGAGCAGTTCACTAAAGAAACCGGTATCAAGGTTATCTATTCGACTTATGAGTCGAATGAAACCATGTACGCCAAGCTGAAAACGTATAAAACCGGTGCCTATGACCTGGTCGTGCCATCCACATACTATGTGGCGAAAATGCGCAAAGAAGGTATGTTGCAAAAGATTGATAAAAGCAAACTGAGCAACTTCCATAATCTCGACCCGGCTATGCTCAATAAGCCTTTTGACCCGAACAATGACTACTCCATTCCTTATATTTGGGGGGCAACCGCCATTGGGGTTAATACAGATGCCATTGACCCGAAAACGGTCACCAGTTGGGCAGACCTGTGGGATCCGAAATACAAAAACAGCTTGCTACTGACAGACGATGCGCGCGAAGTCTTCCAGATTGCTCTGCGTAAACTGGGTTATTCTGGCAATACCACAAACCCTAAAGAAATCGAAGCGGCATATCACGAACTGCAAAAGCTGATGCCCAATGTTGCGGCATTTAACTCCGACAACCCCGCTAACCCTTACATGGAAGGCGAAGTTAACCTGGGTATGATTTGGAACGGTTCAGCCTTTGTGGCACGCCAGGCGGGTACTCCACTGGATGTCATCTGGCCTAAAGAAGGCGGGATTTTCTGGATGGATAACCTGGCTATTCCGGCGAATGCAAAAAATGTTGACGGGGCACTGAAGCTGATTAACTTCCTGCTGCGCCCGGATATTGCCAAACAGGTGGCGGAAACCATTGGTTACCCGACACCAAACCTGGCGGCACGAAAACTCCTGCCGAAAAATATTGCTGAAGACAAGTCGCTCTACCCTGACGCCAGTACTCTGGAAAAAGGTGAATGGCAAAATGATGTGGGCGATGCCAGCCGTTTATACGAATCGCTGTACCAAAAACTGAAAGCCGGGCGTTAACGCTCAGTTATCCACCCGAGCCACATACACTGATGTGGCTCATTCAGGCAATAAAAAACCGCGTTCAACGCGGTTTTTTATTGTGCACAGAACACTGCGTCTCAGGCCTGCCTCAGGCTTTGCAGCAATTTGTCTACGTACTCCGGCACCACTTCACTTGCCAGCCCGTAGTGGCACTCTTCGAACTCGTTACCTACCTGGCTTGGCTCAAGGTTCAGTTCTACTGTGTGCGCCCCTTGCAGGCGTGCTTCGTGCACAAACCCCGCAGCAGGGTACACATGGCCGGATGTACCAATCGCGATAAAGTAGTCGGCACCGGCCAGTGCGTGGTAAATCTCATCCATACCCAGCGGCATTTCACCAAACCATACAACATGTGGCCGCAGTACAGCCGGAATTTGACAGCAATGGCAACGGTCCTGGGGCGTTACATCCTGGTTCCATTTGTAAATATGACCACTGTGGGAACAGCGTACTTTCAGGAGTTCGCCGTGCATATGAATAATATGCTTGCTGCCGGCACGCTCGTGTAAATTGTCGATATTCTGCGTAACCAGTAAGAAATTATCACCTAATTCAGCTTCAAGGCGTGCTAAAGCCAGATGTGCCGCATTCGGTTTTATGTCTGCTGCCTGAAGCTGACTTCGGCGCGCGTTGTAGAACGCCTGAACTAACTTAGGATCTCGTGCGAACCCCTCAGGAGTTGCCACATCTTCCACCCGGTGCTCTTCCCACAGCCCGTCGGCTGCACGAAAAGTACGGATACCTGATTCTGCTGAAATACCTGCGCCCGTCAGGACGACAACTTTTGGTTTTTCCATCGTTTCCGGTACCATTCTGTCTCTGAAAAAAATACGCTGTCGCAACCGCTCCCGGAGGCGACGCTTATTTTTTTTGAAACGACACTGTTGGTGTAAACGCCGCGATTGCATATCAACCCCTGGTTGTATTACTGAATGCCGGGCTGCGCCCTCTCCATCTTCACCCTGACGCACAGTTTTGCCACATTAAATCCATAGCAAAACAGTGCGCGACTTCAAAAACAGGGCCATTGCGGCCACTCATTGTTGTGGGTGGCAAGCGGCAATTCCGCTTCTGGTCTTCAGGGTAGAAGTCTTCGCCTCTCCCTGCAACTCCGTCTTTTTATTGCCCGCTTAGCACTCTGGCCGGATCTATCCGGCTGGCTCGCCGAGCCGGATACCAACTGGCTAACAGGCTCAGTACAATTGCGGTCAGCAGGACAATCACCACATCTTCCCAGTGCAGTTCCGAGGGCAGGAAATCAATGAAATAGATATCACCGGACAAGAAGTGGTGACCGATTAATTTTTCAATCCCACCAATGATGGCTGTCAGATTCCAGGCACCGAGCACACCGATTACCACCCCGCTCAGGCTACCAACTAACCCGGCCATCAAACCATACCAGACAAACACGGCGCGAATCAGACCATCTTTTGCGCCCAGTGTACGCAGTACTGCGATATCGCTGCTTTTGTCTTTTACCGCCATCACCAGGGTGGAAACAATGTTAAAGCAGGCCACGCCAATAACCAGCACCATCGCCAGGTACATAATCGCGCGGATCATCTGGATATCACGGTACATATAGCCGTAAGTACCAATCCAGCTTTTGATATAAACATATGCATTGGTGACTTCACCGGCATCCCGCACCAGTTTATTGGCGTGGAACACATCTTTCACTTTAATGGCGATACCGGTGACACTGTCTCCCATATCCAGATATTGCTGCGCATCAGCCATTGGTACCATGGCAAAGCTGTGATCAAGCTGGCCGCTCAGTTGTAAAATACCACTGACATGCAGGCGGATACGCTTCGGCTGCAGCAGTTTTCCGGCACTGTCTGAGTTGGGGATCATGATAGAAATCCAGTCGCCCTGATGAACTTTAAGTGCATCGGCCACGCCTTTACCCAGAATAATTTGCTGCTCACCCGCACGGAAATTATCCCATGCATGATTTTGCACAAATTGCGGCAAAGCGCTGATATGGGTTTCCTGCGCGGGATCCACACCTTTGACCTGAATAGCGCGCAGGCTGGTTCCGCTTTCTACCAGCCCGGTGAAGTTCACATAAGGGGCCGCGCCAACAATACCTTTAACTTTCTCAATACGCCCAAGAACAGACTTCCATTGCACAAAAGGCTGGTTTACCGGCTCAATTTCACCATGAGGAACAACGGCCAGAATACGGTTATCCAGTTCCCGCTCAAAGCCATTCATTGCACTCAGGCCGATAATCAAAACCGCCACACCCAGAGCGATGCCAATGGTGGATATCACCGAAATCAGCGATACCATGCCACCTTTACGACGCCCGCGGCTAAAGCGCAGCGCCACTCGCAAAGAAAGAGGCAACGCCATTAGCGGCTCTCCATAATAGTCAGTTCCGGGTTCAGGTGCCCGTCACGCATTTCCAACTGGCGTGACATCCGTTTTGCCAGGTGCAAATCGTGAGTCACGACCAAAAATGCGGTACCCTGTTGCCGGTTCAGTTCTCCAAGCAGCGCGAAAATGCTGTCTGCATTGCGGGCATCAAGGTTACCGGTGGGTTCATCAGCCAACACCAGGCGTGGGTTATTTACCAGTGCACGGGCGATGGCAACCCGCTGGCGCTCACCACCAGATAATTCAGACGGCCGATGGTGTCCACGATGTTCCAGCCCAACCGCCGCGAGCATTTCACGGGCTTTCAGTTCAATTTCAGCCGGTTTGCCTTTACCAATCAGCAAAGGCATCGAAACATTCTCCAGCGCAGTAAAGTCGGGCAGCAGATGGTGAAACTGATAAATAAAGCCCAGTTCGCGGTTACGCAACTCCGCACGCGCTGAAGAGGACATCTTACTCAGGGATTTACCACCAAACACCACATCACCGGACGTCGGTGTATCCAGCCCACCCAACAAGTGCAGCAAGGTACTTTTCCCTGAGCCAGAACTCCCGACAATCGCCATCATCTCGCCAGGTTCAATAGCAAAGCTCACGTTATGCAGCACATCAGTTTGCACCGCACCTTCCTGGTAGCGTTTGCACAAATTGTCGCATTGCAACAGGTTAGGATTACTCATAACGTAAAGCCTCAGCAGGTTGGGTGGCGGCAGCGCGCCAGGAAGGGTACAACGTTGATAACAGGGCGACAGCCATGGCAGCCAGCGCAATCACTGTTACCTGAACCGGGTTAATATCCACAGGAAGCGCGGCGCCATCCAGCATCGCGCCAATAACTGGCATCAAAGTATTAAGCTGGCTGGCGAGTAACACACCCAGCCCAGCGCCAGCCAGTGCGCCAATCACACCAGCACCTGCCCCCTGGACCATAAATACCGCCATAATCTGGCCGCGGGTCAGCCCCTGGGTTTGCAAAATCGCCACTTCGCTTTGCTTCTCCATGACCAGTAAGCCAAGAGAAGTAATAATGTTGAACGCAGCGACCGCCACAATCAGGCTCAACAGCAGCCCCATCATGTTTTTCTCCATGCGCACCGCCTGGAAAAGCTCGCCCTTGCGCTCACGCCAGTCATGCCAGACCATTCCTGCTGGCAAGGCCTGTTGGCTCAGAGTATCCACCGCCAGCGGATGATCCAGCCATAACCGCCACCCGGTAATGTTACCTGGGGGGTAGCGCATAACACGGGAAGCATCCTGAATATTCACCAGCATCTGGTAGCCATCGACTTCGCTGTTCGCCGCAAACGTCCCAATGACGGTGAACAGACGCTGGCTGGGGATCCGCCCCATTGGGGTGAACTGGCTGGCAGAAGGTACCATCAGGCGAACTTCATCGCCTGCGCGCACGCCTAACTGCCCGGCGAGCTGCTCGCCCAGGATAATATTGTATTTCTCTGGCGCTAACTGGTTCTGTTTTACCCCCACCAGGTAAGGTGTCAGCGGGTCAGACTGAGCGGGGTCAATGCCCAGCATCACGCCAACCGCAACATTCCGCGCACTTTGCAGGACGACATCACCGGTGGTTAACGGCGCAACCCGTTTCACCCCGGTAAGGTGCAATGCGCTGGCAGGCTGTTTTGCAGGGTTAACTGACCCGGAAGATGAAGAAATGACAACCTGAGGCATCAGGCCAAGTATGTTGTTTTGCAGTTCTTTTTCGAATCCATTCATCACAGAAAGCACAGTGACAAGCGCCATCACACCCAACGTAATACCGATGGTAGAAAGCCAGGAAACAAAACGACCGAAGCGGTCTGCTGCACGGCCACGCATATAACGTAGCCCGATAAATAACGCGACAGGTTGGTACATGAAGTCCGTCTGGTTGCGGTTTTCCAAAATTTTGAGGAGTATATAAGTGAACGCCAGTCAAGTAAATGAGATATAGCCGAAGCGCTCCTGATATTCGTCATTTTATTATTTTAGAATCAGCTAGTTAAAGAAACCGTAACCGCGCATTACACCCTGTCAGTGCTCACCTTCAGGCGCAAAGCAATGCACCCACTCACAACAGTCGTCACAACTTGGTGAACGGCAAACCAGGTCACCTTCCTGTTGCAGGCAGCGCTGGCGGTAGAAGAATTTTTTCCAGCGCATTTTTTTATTATTCATTACAACCAGTTGAGGAAAACATTCCTGCATCAATTCTCCCAGTTCCGCTCTGGAGTCCAGCCCCAGGTCTTCCCACAAATGGTTGAAACCCATTGCTGCGCTGGCAAGTAACCAGTGCACAGGCAACGGACTTTGTGCATAACCTTTCAGCCACAATGCCAGCTGGTCGCGTTCCGCCAGGCGTGGCTGTAACAAGGTGGTAGCCAGAGCGCGCCTGGCCGCTATCTCCGCAGCCGCAGGCAGTGTTTCATCACATTGCAGGGTGCGCGACAAAAGAGACCAGGCCCCGCTATTGAGGCCCATTAATTCAGGAAAATTCCCGCGCCCGCTGGCATAGTTACTATACAGGCGTTGTAACCAGTAAATGGTTTCCGGCATCAGGCTGCCCCTTGTTCATCCAGCAAATTCCCTGCCTGGCAGCGTGCCTCCCACCACCGGCTCAGCACGTCTGTTACATTCTGCCAGGCACCTTCAATACAAGGCTGAATCCCCTGCTGTTCCAGTTTCACCCAGGGGCCATAACCAATACGGGCACTGAATACGGCTTTTACGTCGCCAAGCAGCGCCAGTATCGCGGCCATACGTGCTTCCGGTGCCTGAGTACTTTCACCTTCAGCTTCACAGGAATCCGGCCCTTTGCAGTATTGCGGCATAAAGCGCTCATTGACCAGTACCACACCGGCTTCAGACAGGCTGTAGATCTGTACCCGTTGCGCATGCCCGAAATGGCAGTCAATCACATCGCCACGGGAACTGGTCACCGCAACCAGGCAGGCTGACGGGTCATCGGAAGCACCCCGGGTTGCAATACGCGCCTGGATGGCCGCACGTTTATGTACCTGGTCCGGGCCGGGGCGCGCCTGTTTTTCCATTTCTGCCAACGGCAGGCTCTGGCTGCGGTCTTCGCCCAACATGCCAATGGCATCTGCGCGGCACTGCTTGCAGTGCGCCATTTGCGGCATCATTGGGCTACATTCGGCACGTACTGCATCCACCATCGCACTGTCCGGTTCCGGTTGCCCGTTAAGGCCAAACACCGTGCCATGTTCAGGCCTTGCAATCAGTGGCATCACATTGTGTAACAGCGCCCCCCAGCCACGAACTGCCTCACTTACCCGGGCTAAATGCCGGTCATTAATACCTGGAATCAACACAGAATTGATTTTCACCAGTATGCCTTTTTCTGTCAGCTTCCTGACGCCTTCTTCCTGGCGTGCCAGCAGGATTTCCCCGGCCTCGCGGCCGCTATAGCGCTCACCGTCCACCCACAGCCAGGCGTAGATCTGTGCAGAAATATCCGGGTCAATGGCGTTAACAGTGACAGTGACATGATCCACGCCACTGGCAATAATGCGGTCGGTCACGGACGGTAGCATCAGACCATTGGTAGAAAGGCACTGTTTCACATCAGGTAACTGTTCGCGCAGTAGCGCAAGTGTGGAAAACGTCCGGCCAATATTTGCCAGTGGGTCGCCAGGACCGGCGATTCCCACCACTGACAGTTGTGGCATTACGCTGGCCACTGCCACCGCTCTTGCCACAGCCTGTTCCGGTGTCAGTACTTGTGACACCACACCCGGACGGGATTCGTTGCTGCAATCATATTTACGGTTACAGTAATTGCATTGCAGATTACAGGCTGGCGCCACGGCCAGATGCATGCGGGCATACTGGTGATGTGCACTGGATGAATAACACGGGTGATGCGCAACTTTGCTGGCCTGTAGCGCGGTGAACTGAGCACTGTTGTCAGTGCGGCAGCTACGCGCGGTTTGTGATGAAGGACAAGGCGCCATAATCTCTTCCGGTTCGTGAATGATATCCCACTATTGCAAAGGCTGAACCAGTTTCAGAAAGAAATTAAAACCATTAAAAACATATAGTTAAATGGCATCCTTGCCATAAAAAATTGTCAGTATTGTCGCACAGACCTGACAATGTGCCAAAGATCACAATATTTTTCAGAAACGGTGCATGTTGATATCCATAATCTGGATACGGTAGGCCACCTGACGCGGCGTCATACCCAGCAAACGGGCGGCTTTCGCCTGAACCCAGCCTGTCTTTTCCAGCGCCGCAATAATACGCTGCCGCTCATCCAGGCTTTGATCCAGCCAGTCTTCATCAGGCACCGGGCTGGCGGTCATTTTGCTGACCAGCGGCAGTGCCTCATTGTGGTTGAACAAAATCACGTCACGGTCTATTACACCGTTGTCACTCATCACTGCCGCACGTTCAAGGCAGTTTTCCAGTTCCCGTACATTGCCCGGCCATGCATAGTTCAGTAACAGGCGAATGGCGCCATCAGTGATGCGTAATGAACGCCCCTGATGCGCGGCAATTTTATTCACCAAATGCCGTGCCAGCAGGTCGATATCGTCCTGGCGTTCCCGCAAGGGTGGAAGGGAAACCGGCATAACATTCAGGCGATAATAGAGATCCTCGCGGAAGTTCCCGGCCCGCACTTCTTCTTCCAGGTTCCGATTAGTCGCGGCGACAATACGTACATTCACTTTGAGGGTTTCGTCACCCCCTACACGTTCCATTTCCCCTTCCTGGAGGATACGCAACAATTTGGCCTGGAACGACGGGCTGCTTTCACCGATTTCATCAAGAAACAGTGTTCCGCCGTCTGCCAGTTCAAAACGCCCTTTCCGCTGACGTACGGCTCCGGTAAATGCCCCTTTCTCGTGGCCAAACAATTCGCTTTCCAGCAAGTTATCCGGCAACGCCGCGCAGTTGAATTTTACAAAGGGCGCAGCCGCTCGTGGCGATGAGTAATGAATTGCATTGGCAACCAGTTCTTTACCCGTGCCGCTCTCTCCACGTACCAGCACCATCGTATCCCAGCGTGCAACCTGCTGAATAACCTCACGAATCTGGCGCATGGTGGGGCTACTGCCCACCATGTTCTCGAAACTGAAGCCGCGTGGTGTCTGGCAATTCGCGGGCTGAGCGGGTTGTGGCGCGGCGGTTGTAGTTTTCGGCTGGCTGTAGTGCGTGAGCCGGACTGTTTGTGCAATCAGGCTGGCAATGGTTTCTAAAAAGCGCGTGCTGGCTGGCAGGCGTGATTCAAACAGCGCCATGGGTTGTGCCGCCAGTACACCAATAGGTTTGTCTTCTCCGGGGACAGGCACCCCAATAAAAGGTAAGTCGTAATCATACAGGCTTAACCGGTCAAGAAAGCGCTGATCATCTGCCACGCGCGGCAGCACAACCGGCTGAGAGGAGCTCAGAATGGTGCCGACCAGCCCCTCGCCAGGACGGTAACGAACCTGGCTACTGCTGCCGACAACATGTTGCCTGTCGCAATGCAGAGCCTCTACGGTCAGTGCGCCCCGCTCATGATTGAACAGGCATATCATACCGTGTTGCATAAACGCATCGTCGTGCAGGATACGTAAAACTGCCTGCAGCGTATCGCTGACACTGTTGCAGCGGCCGAGTTCAAGACTGATACGCTGAACTGCGGTGAACTGTTGCGACAGATCAAAACGCCAAACGACATTGCCCGTATCCGGGGACTGGGTCATTTTGTACCTCCTGTCGTAGCTGCCGGCAATGGCAGCCTGATAGTTAAGCAACTTCCGCCTTCGGGGTCGGATGTCAGGTCAATAGCTCCCTGGTGATTGGCAACCAGGGTTTGCATCAGACGCAGTTCCATGCCCTGCCCGGGGCCGGTTGCTGTCGTCTGGTTGTGGCTATATCGCGCCCGATGAACGGGAATATTGTCAGTAAGGTAGAGAGTCAGCCAGCGCTCATCACGGCTGCCAATTATTTGCATTTCCAGTTGAAACGGTTGTAATTCCTGTACCAGAACCAGAGCACGGTCCAGCCACAGGCTAAGGACAGCCAGCACCTGAATTCGGTGCCCGAAGGCCTGTATCGCGCTGTCTTCGAGTGAGACATTCAGCGTATGGCAAGGTTGAAATCGGGTATGGTAAAGCGCAACAAGATCAGCCAGTAGCGGCTTAAGAAGCCACCATTCTGGGGGTTCATTATCTAATTCCGGGCGGCATGCCTGCAGGCGGCTGACAGCAGCTTCACCCTCACGCCAGGCTGACTCCAGCGCCATATTGCCATGCTCATCGCCATTTAACCGGCGGGCGGCGGCCAGCATATTGATTGGGCAGTTAAGTTGCACCAGGGCTGCATCGACTGATTCGCGAATCGCCGCCAGTAATTTCCCATAAGTTAACTGCTGTTTCAGGCGGTCGAGCCGCCCCTGTTGCTGCTGTTGATGCAGTTCAGTACAGTCGCTCACCAGCACCAGTGTGCGGGGCTGTGCGTTATCGGTAAAATAGCGGCTTGCTTCTTCACTTACCCCGGGTAAAGGCCAGTAACTCAGGTTGAACCAGCGCCGTTTCCCGCGCACGATCAACGGCAAAATTTTGCCTTCCTGCTGGCGAGCTTCATTATGCTGGTAGCCAAGCAAAGACAGGGCTTCCATACCACCGCAATCTGCACACAGTGTTTTATAGGCAAGGTTGTCCATTACCACCTTGCCTTCACCATCGGTCACGACGACAGCTGCCGGAATATTATTCAGTACGGCGGTAATTAAGGTCATATGGTTGCGCAGGCGTTGCTGCAGCGCGTAGTTGTCGCTGATGTCTTTCTGCATCGCCAGAAAATAGTCAACTTTCCCGCCGCTACCGAAGATAGGCGTGATATCGACTTCACCCAAGTAAAGGCTGCCATCACACCGCTGGTTAATCAGTTGCCCGCGCCAGGGAATGCCCTGAGTAAGGTGGCGCCACATCTCGTCATACACGGTGCGTGGTGTCTGCCTGCTTGCCAGGATACGGTGGTTTTGCCCGATGAGTTGCGAGGCGGTGTAACCTGTTAACTGGCAAAAGGCATTGTTGCAATAGACAATACGCGCGTCGGCATCAGTAAGAGAGATTGCCACAGCAGATTGTGCCACCAGTGCGGTGAACAGTGCGTTGTGCTGGTGTAGCAGCGTATCGGCAATTTCACCCTGTGGATAAACATCCGATACGAACGATAACGTATCACTCATCCTTTCCCCCTTTATTCACTGCCTGGTGTCACGTTTGCGACAATATTTGGTGCGTAAAGCCAACAAAATTGGTTACGGATAACACATGCGAAAAACGTGCAATCTGGCAGGCGATAAGCCTGATTTCTGCATGGGTATTGACGTAGCGCAAATTTTGGCCGTTTTTTCATCACCAGGCTGTGATCCACTGAATTGTTTGTTCACTGTTTTGCCTGCAACTCCTGCCATTCCGATCACTTTTAGTGCATTTTTGCGCCAGTTTTGTGCACCTGAAACTCTGGCACGTTGTTCGCACTATCAGGTGAAAATCATGGCGTCAGATTCCTGGCGCCAGGCCCACCTGAGGAGTCTGTTATGGCAAATGTCGGCATTTTTTTTGGTTCTGATACGGGGAAAACCCGCAAGATTGCGAAGTTGATTCATAAAAAGCTGGGAGACGCGGCAGATGCCCCCGTCAACATCAACCGGACATCGCTGGAGGCGTTTTTGTCTTACCCGGTGTTGATGCTGGGAACCCCCACATTAGGCGACGGGCAGTTACCGGGTATTGAGTCTGGTTGTGAGTCCGAGTCCTGGCTGGAGTTTCTGGACTCATTGCAGGGTGTGGACTTAAGTGGTAAACACATTGCCTTATTTGGCCTGGGCGACCAGGTGGCTTACCCGGATAACTTTGTCAGTGCACTGAAACCTTTGTATGACGTGCTCTGCGCATGTGGCGCGAAACTGATTGGTGACTGGCCTAACGAAGGCTACAGTTTTAACCATTCTGCGGCATTAATTGGTGAGAAATTCGTAGGCCTGGTTCTCGACCAGGATAACCAGTATGACCTGAGTGAAGAGCGACTGGACAGCTGGCTTGAACAAATTACCCCATTATTTGCCTGAAATGCGCGACTCTCTGCCTGCTGGCAGAGAGTACTCAGTGTGTTGCCGGTAACGTTAACAGGCTGGACAGCCACTGCTGTTGGTAACGTTTTCTTGCCTGCTCAGTTAACCAGGCGCGTGATTTTTCCAGCGCCACCGCTTCATCCAGCGCTTCAGCAGGGCGAATGTCCTCACACAGCAAAAGATGCAACCCCAGCACTGTTTCCACCACCGCACTCAACTGGCCTTTTTCAAGGGAAAACAGGCAACTGTCGAGCTCCGGATATAACAATCCCGGGCTTATCCAGCCCAGTAAGCCACCTTCCATTGCGCTGGGGCAATGGGAAAAGCGCAACGCCTGGTCGGCAAAGCAGCCAGGGGATTCAGTAACCGCCAGAACAATCGCAGCAATTTGCGCGCGTTCCGGAGCCCTGTCCTCATCGTTGTCACACGTCAGGAGAATATGCCGGGCTTTTCTCTGGGCCGGGCGGCAAAAACGCGCTGCATTTGCCTGGTACCAGGCAGTCACTTCCTGGTCATCGGGCGGCGGAGCCTTGCGGGCAACCCGGTTCATCACCGAAGTTACATGTGCCTGATGGACAGCAATATCCTGCTGTTCGCCACGGGTAAACCCGTGTGTATCCATAAAACCGGCCTGCTCTTTGCGCACCAGCGCCGCCAGTTGACTCACTGTATTGTCAGCCGGGTAGTGGCGGCAAATTGCCAGTTCCAGAGCCATTTGCCGGGTAAGCTGCGCCTGGAAAGTGCTCTGTTCAGCAACAGGAATGTCTTCTGGCAGGCATTGCCAGTGGCGTTGCGCCAGTTGCAGTGCAGCAAAGCGTTGCCAGGGGAGTTGATCTGTACTCATCCGGCCTCCACCTGGCGCAGTAAACGAGCGGGCACTTGCAAAAAACGGTCGCCAAACTGGACAGTAAAGCTTTCGCCCTGCAAACCCTGACCGGTGGCAGTTATCTTGCCAACCGCGCCAGGAGCGGCAACAACCTGCCCTTTCAGGGTTAGTGTCGCGTTGACTTCAACCTGGTCGCCATACTGGAATAACCCGGCGTCCCAGAAAACTTCTGCGGCAATAAGTTCACTTTCGCGGCACCCTACCACCCGGCCTTCAGCGGGGAAATGAACCTGGTAGACAACGTGTTCTTGCAGGTACAGCCCCCATTCCCTCACATAACCAATACTGCCCCGGCGCACCAGCTGATCACCTTTTTGCAGGCCAGGATAAGTGCCGTCATTGCGTACTGTGCGCACCACACGAACTTCATCACCAAAGGAAAAACGTGGTTTATTCATAAGATGCCTCTTGATGCTCACAGACCGCAAGATAGCTTTCATTGAGTAAACGGCGGGCCAGTTGCCAGCCAGTGTCAGTGTCACTTTCCAGGCTGTTACGCAATGGAACCGCGTCCTGCAGGCGCTGGCGAAACTCACGCAGAATCAGTACTGATGCACGCTGTAACCGTTCAGGTTCGCAGGGCACCCCGAAGAAGGAGAAAAAGCTTTCCAGCGAGTCCAGCGTATTAACGCCAGGTAATTGATAAAACCACTCCATCATTGTCCCCTTAACCAGAGCAGGCCAGGTCACCCGGGCAGGTTTGTTGGTACATCTGCAACAACTCAAAATCACCCGGGTTGCGTTTCAGGCGCTCAGCAAACCCCTGTACTGCACGCAGTAATGAGTCACATTGTTGTTCACTCAATATGTATCCCATGCGGGCGAAGACACCGCTCACCGCCTGATGCCCGGAATGTTTGCCCAGCACCAGGTTATATTCCCGCCCCAGTATTGCCGGGTCTATTCCCTGGTAGCTTTGTTTATGGCGCAGTAACGCCGCCACATGCAGGCCCGATTCATGGGTAAAGACCTGGCCCCCCACCAGTGGTTGCTGGGCATCAATCGACCTGCCCGCAGCAATCGCCACCAGTTGGCACAAGTCGTACAGGTGTGTCAGGTCAACACCACTGCTGGCACCAAGGCAAGTCATCAGTGACACCACCACACTTTCTAAGGCGGCGTTTCCTGCCCGCTCACCTAACCCAAGCACGGTGGTATTGACATGGGTTGCTCCGGCGCGCACCGCGGCAAGCGTATTGGCAGTCGCCAGGCCCAGGTCATTATGGGCATGCATTTCCAGTTGACCAGGCCAGTGCGACCGCAGAGTGGAAATGCGATTCCAGGTACTGAAGGGGTCCATAATTCCCAGCGTGTCAGCAAACCTCAGGCGCTGCGCCCCGGCCTCACCGGCCAGTTCAGCAATACGTTGCAGTTCATCATCTGTGGCCCTTGATGCGTCTTCACACCCGACACACACCTGCATACCCTGCTCACGGGCCAGCATAATCAACTTCTTCAGGCGCTCGGCAACATCGGGCCAGGGCTGGTGCAGCTTGTATGACATCAAAAAACCGGAAGAGGGAATGGAGATGTCCACCCAGTTCATCCCCAGTTCAGCGCTCGCCAGAATTTCCGGGGCATTCATTCGGCACCAGGTCATCATCACCGTGTCGGGTAAGTGCTCGCGCAGTTCGCGAATGCGCCGGCACTCTTCTTCGCCCATCGCTGGTGTGCCGACTTCCAGTTCCCTGACTCCGGCCATCACCAGTGCCCGGGCGATGGCTAACTTTTCGTTAGCCAAAAATGCAACGCCGGGGCTCTGCTCGCCATCCCGCAATGTTGTATCGTTAATCACCACATCCATCGCAGACCTGCCTTAACCGTAAGTCGGCAAAAAGTCCTGTGTAATCACCGCCTCTGGCTTACCTTCCTGCCAGTAAGGCGACAGTGTACGCAACCGGGAAACAATCGCCGGGAGTTGCTCAATGACGTAATCAATCTCTTTCTCGCGGGTGTAGCGTGACAGAGAAAAACGAATACTGCCGTGAGCCGCAGTGTAGGGAATCGACATTGCCCGCATCACATGGGAAGGTTCCAGTGACCCGGAGGTACAGGCGCTGCCACTTGATGCCGCAATCCCCACCTGGTTCATCAACAGTAAAATGGCTTCCCCCTCGATAAACTCAAACGCAATATTCAGTGTATTGGGGGTTCTTGGCTGGCCCTTGCCCATTACCAGTGCATGAGGAATTTGTGCCACCAGGCCTTGCTCCAGGCGCGAGCGCAGTGTTTCAATGCCACTTTGCATCATGGGCATATGGATATCCGCCAGTTCACTGGCCGCCCCCATTCCCACAATACCCGCGATATTCTCGGTGCCAGCCCGGCGACCACGCTCCTGGTGCCCACCACGCAGGAAGGGGCGAAAACGTGTATTGCGGCGGATATACAGCGCACCAATGCCTTTTGGCCCGTGGAATTTGTGGCCGGAGCAGGAAAGCATATCAATGGCGGTATTCGCCAGTGAAACCGGACACTTGCCCACATACTGCACCGCATCACAGTGAAAGAGGATGCCCTGCTCATGAGCCATCTCAGCCATTTCAGGGACAGGGAAAATCACGCCAGTTTCATTGTTGGCCCACATCACAGTGACCAGCGCGACATTGGGGTTCAGCTGGGCACGGTACTGATCCAGATCCAATGCGCCTTGCTCATTTACAGCCAGGCGATGAATGGTATACCCCATGCGCTCAAGGTTTTCGCAAACCGCAAGCGTCGCAGGGTGTTCCACCGCCGTCGTGATTATCTCTTTTTTCTCAGGTGCCAGGGCCACCGCCGAATGGATAGCGGTAGATGTCGCTTCCGTGGCACAAGAAGTAAACACAATTTCACTTTCATAGCTTGCGCCTAATAACGCGGCCAGTTGCGCCCTTGCCCGGGCCAGCGCCACTCGTCCTGGCCCGCCAAAATCATGAATAGAGGACGGGTTACCATAATGCTCAGTGAGATAAGGCATCATTGCTTCGAGCACCATTGGGTCAAGGCGCGTAGTTGCATTATTATCAAGATAAACAGGTTTCATGCCGGCTTCCTCTTTAGTCAATAAACATTCAGGCAGCAATCACTTCCATGTAACAACCCATCCGTTCAACCAACTTCTGCTGAAGCCAGCTCAGTGTCATATCGGTCATCATGCAGCCGCTGCAACTGCCACTCAGGCAGACACGCACCTGGCTGCCTTCCACACTGACCAGTGACATATCGCCACCGTCCGCCTGGATATAAGGCCGTAATTCCGCAACGGTATCGGCGACTGTCTGCCAGGCCGGGTCATTGTCTGCGGCAACAGGCGCAGCAATCCGGGTTGCAACCGCCGGGGCTTCTTTAAGTATTTGTTCGAGCGCCAGTTCAATTTTTTCATGGCACGCTGTGCATCCCCCACCCGCTTTGGTGTAGTTGATAACTTCCTGTAAAGTGGTCAGCCCGTTGGCAAGCACCGCCCGGCGGATCTGGCCTTCATCAACCGCGAAACATTTGCAGATAAGCGCACCTTCTTCGTGGTCATCTTCAAGGGTTTCACCATCATACTGGGCAATAGCGGCTCGCAATGCTTCCTGGCCCATAACCGAGCAGTGCATTTTTTCCGGTGGCAGGCCATCGAGATAATCGGCAATTTGTTGGTTGGTCAGTTGCCCGGCCTCTTCCAACGTATGGCCGATAATCAGTTCCGTCAGTGCGGAAGATGACGCAATGGCACTCCCGCAACCAAAGGTCTGAAACCCGGCATCAAGAATCACCCGGGTTTCGGGATCAACCTTCAACATCAGCCGCAATGCGTCACCGCAACTCAATGAGCCTACATCTCCCACTGCATTGGCATCCGCCACCACTTTGGCGTTGCGCGGGTTAAAAAAATGGTCTTTTACTTTTTCTGAGTAATTCCACATAGCCTGGCTCCCAATTAGGGGGCGTAACCCCCGTTGTTGTCGTGTCGCCTGCTGTGCTTTGTCAGCCTGCGCTTTAGGTATCAGCAAATGCGGTGCCACCTAAAAACTCTTTTCAAAACAATGCGAAATACCAAAACCATCAGGTTTGCAAATTCGCAATGTGGGCATTTATGTCGGGTTTGTCACAGAAATGACATCAATTTACTGCTTACTGGCTGGCGTCTTCTTCCCAGTGCGTTTCCTGGAGCAGTCTGTCAAAACGGTCAGGCTCACGCTGGCGGCGTTGGCTACGTTGTTCATTTTCCGCCCAGCACGCCTGGATCTGTTCCAGCAATTGTGCAATCGGAGTTCCCTGACTGACACGCACCGCTCTCACTCCCACCTGTAATAACTGGCGAAACACCACATCACCAATTGCCACGCAGTAGAGCGATACGCAGTCTTCGAGAGCTTCAATGCGACTGGTGAGCTTTTGTTCCTGATGGCCGCATACCACCGTAAAATCGACCACTTTCAGCAACGTCACCTGGTCTTCGCGCACGCCGTACACCACCAGCCTGGGCGTGGCACCAAAATGTTGGTCAACATGGTGATAATCTGAACTGGCAAATGCCACACGCATCGACCAGTCGCTGGTGCACACAGTGCGGAAATTACGGTTAACAGGATGCATGGACCTGCTCCTTATCGGCTGGGCCGGCAAATTGTTGTTTCAGAGGAGAGCGCCATACTGGCGTGTGGTGATGGCGTTCCTGCATCAGATTCGCCAGTTCAAACAGCGTGTCACGGATACCAGCATAGCCCTGGCGCATACGCCGGAAAGTGCCTGTCTGGTCATAGATGGGAAAGCCGGCACGAATCAGCGGGATCTTCATGTGATTTGCCAGACCGGCCCCGTGAGAGTTACACACCAGTAAATCAACGGGTGATGCCTCCAGCATGAGTGCCATATCTTCCAGGTCACCAATTTTGACCTGGTCTACTGGCAGCGTTGCCAAACCCGGCTGGTTAGTGGCCGCAATCACCGGGCCGGGGACCATGCCCTGGCTGACAGCAAAATCACACCACGCAGACAGCACATCGCTTTCACCTGCCAGCGCAATATGCCTGCCCTGAAGCCATAAGTGGCAGTCAATCATGGCATCCTGCAACTGCCCGCGCTGGCGGGTTATCCAGTCAGGGACATCACGCCCGGCAAGCTGGTGTAGATAGCTGATAAACTTATCGACTTGTGCCAGCGTCATTAAGTGGGGCAGAGCCAGCACATCACCGCGGCTGCGTTGTTGTATCAGGCTGGCAGCCCGGCTTAATGAGCCCCCAATGACAATAGTGCCCATGCTCTGACCCATTTGTTCTATCGACCGCAGTGGCGTTCCTCCCTGGCTGACCGGTGTGAAATCTCCAGGCGCCAGATGGCCGTCCATCGACATCGACAAATCCGGCAGGATCACGGGCTGCAGGCCAAAAGCCTCCACACAGGCGCGAATCAGTTCGATATCACCGGGGGTTGTGCTGTGGCTCAGTAAAATATTCACTCGCTTATTACGTTGGCGGGGTTGCGGCTCAGCAGGCACCCACTGAGTGATAACCTGCTCAACCAGCGCACTAAACCCATTTTCCAGCGAGCCATAGAAATCCGGGGTATTGACTGTTAACAATGCGACAGACTTAAAGCGCGTTTCCGTTGCCCGAAATTGCCCAATTGCCCGCGATAAATCAGCCCCTTGCGCTTCAGACAACCCGGTACTTATCAGCACAATCATGCCTGGAGAGTGTTTGCCGCATAATGTCGTCAGTGCCGTTACGATATTGTCGTCAGAGCCCATCACAGTAGTCGTTGGATCCATGGCGGTTGACTGAATAGGAACCGGCTCGCGAAAGTGCTGTATAAAAAAGACTTTGGCAAAAGAGCTGCACCCCTGCGCGCCGTGAACCAGCGGCATCGCATGTTCCAGCCCAAGGCTTGCCAGGATAGCACCAAGAGGTTGCCCACTTTTTATTGGGCTGGTTGCCAGTGGTTTTTGATTACGAATTACAGTTGCCATAACACAGCCTTAGCCCAGCCAGGGCGCACGTTGATGGGATTGCGCCCAGACAGGGCTTTCCAGCGTCAGGCACAACGACTGTGCCATTGCCACCAGGCCGGTATAACCGGCATAGGCATGTTCACGCTCCTGGTTGATATCCAGAAACGGCAGGCGGGCTTTCCATGCGGTATACATGTTGCGCCCACCCGCAATCATCATGTCGGCGTTGTAGCGGTACACCACATCCAGCAAGGTGCGCGCATTCCCTTCTTCGAGCATGATGGCGTCTTCCCCCATCAACTCGCGGATCCGTTGCTTATCTTCTTCGGTTGATTTCCGGGTGCCGGTTGCCACTACCTGCATTCCCAAATCCTGGAGTGCCGAAACAATTGACCAGGACTTCACACCGCCGGTGTAAAGCAGCACCTTGCGGCCAGCCAGGCGGGCACGATAAGGTTGTAATGCCTGGTCAACCCAGGCTTCTTCACGGGCAATAACTGCTTCGGTTCTCGTCAGCAAGTCATCATCATTAAGCAGGGCCGCGAGTTTGAGTAAGGAATCGCGCATCGCGCGAATACCATAAAAACTGCCTTCAAACCAGGGTGTCTGGTAGCGCTCCTGCAACTGACGGGCTACGTTAATCAGTGCCCGGGAACAGACCAGCATGTTTGCCTGCGCGCGATGCATAGTCTGGATTTCCTGGAAACGACCATCGCCGGAAAGGCTGGCAAGCACACGAATACCCAGTTCATCCAGCAAGGGTTGTACCTGCCAAAACTCCCCGGCGATATTGAACTCGCCAATCAGGCCAATATCATGGCGGTGTTCCGGTGCAACCGGGCTGTCCTCCGGCCAGGGAGCGGGTTCACGCTGGCCTATCACTTTTTTCACCAGCACTTCGCCAGCGATACGGTTACCCAGGTTTTTGTTACCGTAGAAACCGGCCGCATCAACGCACACCACGGGGGTTCCGGTATCCTGCTCTGCCGCCCGGCATACCGCTTCTATGTCATCACCTTCCATTGCCGGTACGCAGGTGTTGTAAATAAACACTGCCGCAGGGTGGTAATGCTGCACAATGTGCCGAACGGCATGGAACAGGCGGCGTTCGCCACGCCCCATGATGACATCCTGCTCGCTCAGGTCGGTGGTGAACCCCAGGCGGTTAATATCCGGCCCGGAGCTCTGGCTACCACGGTTATCCCATGAACTGCCAGCACAACCGATTGGCCCATGAACAAGATGCGCAACATCCGCAAGAGGTAAGAGTGTGATTTGGGCGCCATCAAAAGCGCAACCGCCAACAGTCGCACCGGGCTTGGGTGCGCTGCATCCCATCTTCTGCTTGTGATTGTGCTCACAAGCAGGTTCATCCAGTAATGCCAGTATTTCATTACCTTTCATCGCAGTCTCACCTTGTTGTTGGCCCAGTAACAAGTGAGGTGCAAGAGTTATTCCACAATCAACTCATTGATTTTAATTACTTTTATTTTGTAGGATTTATAACAAAAGCAAGGGATATCACAAAAAAAAGGCGACAGTGTCTGTCGCCAAAGTGTGTGAATCACGTACTACTTTTGGTGCACCTGGCGGTGACACCCTGCGGTTTTTAGCCGCTTATCCATTGCTGCTCGCAATGTTTTCTGCCGAACTTACTGAATTGTTGCCGATATCAAAAAACACGTTGCTCCAGCGGGTTATCCCGGCCGAGGCGACGTGCCAGCCAGGGAGGAAGGCTGCTGGTCAGCATTTGCAGCACACTCTGGCATTGACTCTCTATAGTGGTTCCGGCCGTCACCTTCATGGGGTGAATATTATAGCGAATCAGCCTTGCTGCAGCCGGGCCGCCTATTGCTTCACAAAACAACAACTGGCAATCGTGCACCAGCCGCGCCCGGGTCTCGTTATCTTCCTGGCCGGCAACTGCCGCGAAACGACGCAACCCGGTCAACCAGTAACCGTTTTCATCGAAACCATAAATAAAGAACAACCGGCACTGACCAAAGTGACCATCAATGTTGAGACCATCCTGAGAGGCAAATGCCGCCTGAATTTGCGCTGGCCGGTGAGTGGGTGGCACAACACTTAAATGCTCAGGCAATTCACCGTGCAGGCAGGCCGAAACCTGTTGCCAGCGGGCAAATGTCATGCAGTCAGCATCACCAGGATAGGTGGCTTCCAGTTGCGAAATGGACAGCCCTTCCAGCCAGCCTAACGAGGCCGATGGGGCTTTATCGCCGCCCAACCAGCTAATCACCTGCTTAGGGGGAAGCTCTGGCAGCACCTGAATCAGTGCAAACAGACGCCAGAACAGTTCATCATCACTGGACATTGTCTTGCTCCTGTTATAACGCAGCTCGTGTGGCCCGAAGTGAAACAGGGAAAACGGGTCTGGGTATCTGCGGATGGACGTGATATGCCCGGCCGCCTTCCAGCTCAATCCGGCCACCCCAGTTGTCGTGCTGATCAAACTCGACCGCAGTCACTTTGGCTTCCAGATCAAGTTTTGCAATGTAGCAATACAGCGCCTGATCGCGCTGACGAAAAATCACCATTGGCACAGGGCATCCTCCTCATTATTAGACCCGACAAAGTGTCGGGTCTTTGATCAGCGACATAAACCGTTAACGAACCAGGTCAAAGTTGTAGTCAGTTTTGCCGAGTTTCATGGTTTCCCTGTCCAGTTTTTCGAGGACGGCGTTGACCAGAGTTGTCAGAATGGTCATGGCGCCTTCATAGCCCCAGGTGGCCTGGCGGTGTAAATGATGACGGTCAAACAACGGGAAGCCCAGGCGAATCAGTGGCACTTCAAATTGCTCACCTTTTGCCAGCGTGTCGCGCTGAATGAACTTACCGTAGGAGTTACCAATCATAAAGTCAGGCTTGTTGGTGAACATCAGCGAACGGAAATGCCACAGGTCACAGTTGATATACACTTCTGCTTCCTGGCCGTACGGGGAATCTGCCAGCATTTTTTTCATGGCTTTCATCCAGCGTTTATTACCGTTGTGACACAACACGGTGGTTGGTTCACAACCCAGCTCCAGTAAGAACTGGGTCATACCCATCAGGAAATCCGGGTCGCCATACAGTGCGAAACGTTTACCATGCAGCCAGGTGTGAGAGTCAATCATCATATCGACTAACCGGCCACGTTCTTGTGTCAGGCTGTCGGCAATGGGCTTCCCGGTCAGCGAACTGATGGTCATCAGCAGTTTGTCTGTCGCATCAAGGCCAATCGGAACTGCGACATCCGTAGCAGGCTGGTTCCACAACTCCTGAACCACTTTTTTGGTTTTAGTCAGGTGCCAGGGTTGCAACAGCAGAGTGTCTATAGCATCGCCTGCTTCACGCATTTCCTGTTGACTGGTGCCGCCCGCGTACATGCGGTAGTGACCATCTGCCGGAGTATCAAGCACTTCAGACGGGTCTGACAAAATGCTGCAGGCGACGCCCATTTGCGCCATCATGCGTTTGATAACCCGGTAGTTACCCAGATAAGTTTCAAAACCGGTTACCACATTCAGTTTTTGGCGAGTGCCTGGCGCTGCAGGTTTATTCGGGTCACTCAGCGTTTTTGCAACACCTTCAAACATGTTGTCCCAGCCCGTCACATGGCTGCCGATAAAGCTCGGTGTATGGGCAAATGGCACAGGCATCTCTTCAGGCACATGACCGTCTTTTTTCGCATTACCGATAAATGCCTGGAGGTCATCACCAATAACTTCCGCCATACAGGTCGTTGACACGGCTATCATATCCGGTTTGTACAATGCAGCCGCATTTTCCAATCCGCTGTTCATGTTGTTATTGCCGCCAAACACCGCTGCATCTTCGGTCATCGAATCCGATACGCAGGCAATGGGCTCTTTAAAATGACGGCTAAAGTAGGTCCGGAAATATGCCACGCAGCCCTGGGAACCATGGACATACGGCAAAGTATTGCTAAAACCCAGGGAACACAGCACTGCCCCTAAAGGCTGGCAGGCTTTGGCCGGGTCAATGGTCAGGGCTTCGCGTTTGAAATTAAGATCCTGGTACTCCTGAGTGGTGGTCCACTCGAAGACTTCCTGGACACGTTTTTGGTCATGGCCTTCTTCGAGGGCCCGTTTGCTCCGGAACAAATCTTGGTATTCATCCTGCTCAAATAAGGGGTAGCAGGGCTGAATGTTATCAGCAGATTGACTCATTTTTTTCGCTCCTCCCGCGCCACAAATCTGTGAACTTTCGGGTCATCAGGATAATTTCAGGCGGTTTTTAACCAGGGTGCCGTCAGGGCGCTCCAGCTCGGATTATTCAGGGTCATGTCCATATCGCGGGCAAAAATGGCAAAGCCGTCATAGCCGTGATACGGGCCGGAGTAATCCCATGAGTGCATTTGGCGGAAAGGCACTCCCATTTTCTGGAAAATGTATTTTTCTTTGATACCAGAACCGACTAAGTCCGGTTTGAGCGCTTTAACGAACTCTTCCAGTTCGTAGCTGCTCGCATCATCAAACAGCAATGTGCCTGTTTTCAGATCCGGCAATGTGCGGTCATAATCATCGTTGTGGGCAAATTCAAATCCAGCGCCAATAATTTCCATTCCCAGGTCTTCATAAGCCCCAATCACATGGCGAGAACGTAACCCACCGATGTACAACAACACCTTGCGCCCCTCCATTCGAGGTCGGTATTTGGCAATAATGGCGTCCGCTTCTGCCTGGTGACGGGCTATCACCTCTTCGGCTTTTTGCTGGATAGTTTCATCGAACTGCGCAGCAATTTTGCGCAATGATTCAGCAATTTTGGTCGGGCCAAAGAAGTTGTATTCCATCCACGGAATATTGTTCTGCTCTTCCATATGGCGTGCGATATAGTTCATGGAACGGTAGCAGTGCACCAGGTTCAGTTTCACCCGTGGCGTGTTTTCCATTTCAGTCAGCGTGCCATCACCTGACCACTGGGCAACAACCCGCAGGCCAATTTCTTCAAGCAAAATACGTGACGACCAGGCATCCCCGCCGATGTTGTAATCACCAATAATCGCGATGTCGTAAGGTGTGGTTTCAAACGGCTGATCTTTGCGATTATCCAGGATCCAGTCACGAATGACGTCGTTCGCAATATGGTGCCCTAAAGACTGAGACACCCCACGGAATCCTTCGCAACGCACCGGAATGACCGGTTTGCCAATTTTTTTACGGCTGGCATTGGCGACAGCTTCAATGTTGTCGCCAATTAACCCGACCGGGCATTCAGACTGGATACTGATACCTTTGGTCAGCGGGAACAGCATTTCGATTTCGTCGATGACTTTATCGAGTTTTTTATCCCCACCGAACACGATGTCGCGCTCCTGAAAATCGGTGGTGAAGTTCACTGTCCCAAAGCTGTCGATACCACTCATTCCGGTGTAGTAATTCCGGCGCCCGGCACGAGAGTACTGCCCACACCCTACAGGCCCATGGGAAATGTGCGCCATATCTTTGATTGGCCCAAAGACCACGCCCTTGGAGCCTGCGTAAGCGCAACCACGCACCGTCATTACCCCAGGCTGGGATTTACGGTTAGAAATAATACATTTGCCAACCGACTCCATTTCCTGGTCGCTGGACATAATGTGTTTTCTGCGTTCTTTACGCGCTTTCTCGGGGAAGACTTCCAGGACTTCCTCGACAATCGCCTGATGCTGTTCTGTCAGTGTGCTTGACATGTTCTACTCCTTATCTCCGCGGCTACAGACCCTACACAGCCTGCGCCGCGGGTGAAATGGACTCAGGCTGCGTTTTCCTCAGCTGCCGTTTTCCCGATAATGCTGGTGTCTTCTTCTTCCAGCACGCCAAATTCCATCAGCAGCTCTTCCAGTTCATCCATCGTTACCGGGGTTGGAACCACTTTCATGGTGTTATTAATGATTTTGCTTGCCAGTGCGCGGTACTCATTGGCTTGCTTGCAGGTTGGGTCGTATTCAATGACAGTCATACGGCGGATTTCTGCACGCTGAACGATATTGTCGCGTGGTACGAAGTGAATCATCTGGGTACCCAGTTTTTCAGCCAGCGCCATGATCAGTTCGTCTTCACGGTCTGTCTGGCGGGAATTACAGATCAGCCCACCCAGGCGCACTTTCCCGGATTTTGCGTATTTCACAATGCCGCGGGAAATGTTGTTGGCGGCATACATCGCCATCATTTCGCCAGAACAAACAATGTAGATTTCCTGTGCTTTGTTTTCGCGAATTGGCATGGCGAACCCGCCGCATACCACGTCGCCCAGTACGTCATAAAACACAAAGTCCAGGTCGTCTTCATAAGCGCCTTCCTCTTCCAGGAAGTTGATAGCTGTAATAACGCCACGACCAGCACAACCCACACCCGGCTCCGGGCCACCTGATTCAGCACAACGGACGTTGCCGTAACCAATTTGCAGAACATCTTCCAGCTCAAGGTCTTCTACAGAGCCCACTTCAGCCGCCATTTCCATAATGGTGTTCTGTGCTTTTGCATGCAGGATAAGGCGAGTGGAGTCTGCTTTCGGATCACAGCCCACGATCATTACCTTTTTGCCCAGCTCAGCCAGGGCTGCTACCAGGTTCTGAGTTGTGGTGGATTTACCAATCCCACCTTTGCCGTAAATTGCACATTGCCGCATTGCCATAATCATTTCTCCTGTGAGTGATGTGTTACCACTCCAGTAAGTGCAGAGAATGTACCAGCGTGAAAAAAACTTATATATTCATGATTTTTAAAATTTTTTAATGTACAGCCTTGTCACATCTGCGCAGCAGACAAGACAAACTCCAGACCAATTGTCAGGTCTGTTGTGATAAATAAGACAAAGTGGACGACCAGTAAACACGCACTGGCACAATGTGATCCCGGTTGGAAAAATACCCGGCAATAAAGAAGAGAAAGCGAGCTTTTGAGCCAGCAAGGTTTACCCTGCTCCCACAGTGACGAAAGCGGATTAATCCAGGCAGCACTACCCGTCCCCCCAAAGATAAACCCCACAGATTGTTCACAGCACGACAGGTTGTCGCCTGTTGTGTCTTGTTTCGCCCAAAAGCACCATGAAAGTTTGGTTACCAACTTCGTGGGAGTTGAACTTATCTATCTGAAAAATAAAAGATTAAAAACAGAACTGCAGAATGGCACAGACCATGCTTTCTTGCCTGATAGCGGAATTTACCCGCCTTTGACATCAGACCTCAGCGGTCTGGTTCCTGTCTCGCAAGAGGATGATGATATGGCGCAGAAAATGAAGACGATGGATGGTAACGCCGCCGCCGCCTGGATTTCTTATGCATTTAGCGATGTCGCAGCAATTTACCCCATCACGCCGTCCACCCCGATGGCGGAAAACGTGGATGAATGGGCAGCCAAAGGGCAAAAAAACCTGTTTGGCCAGCCTGTTCGCCTGGTGGAAATGCAATCGGAAAGTGGTGCCGCAGGTGCCGTACATGGCGCATTGCAGGCCGGTGCCTTAACCAGCACCTACACCGCTTCCCAGGGGTTGTTATTAATGATCCCCAATTTGTACAAAATTGCCGGTGAACTGTTGCCCGGTGTATTTCATGTCAGCGCCCGCGCCCTGGCTACCCACGCACTGAACATTTTCGGCGACCATCAGGATGTAATGGCTGTGCGCCAGACCGGATGCGCCATGCTGGCTGAAAGCAGTGTCCAGGAAGTTATGGACTTGTCTGCTGTCGCACACCTGGCCGCAATTAAAGGCCGGGTACCCTTTATTAACTTCTTTGATGGTTTTCGGACTTCCCACGAAATCCAAAAAATTGAAGTGCTGGAGCACAGCCAACTGGAACCGTTACTGGACCGCGACGCGGTGAACCAGTTCCGGCGCAATGCACTGCACCCTGACCACCCGGTGGTACGCGGAACCGCACAAAACCCGGATATCTATTTTCAGGGCCGGGAAGCGGCTAACCCTTTCTATTTCGCTTTGCCGCAGTTGGTTGAGGACTACATGCGGCAAATCAGCGCCATTACCGGCCGGGACTACCGGTTATTTAATTATTACGGTGCGCCAGACGCGGAAGATGTCGTGATTGCGATGGGGTCGGTGTGTGAGACGCTCAAAGAAACGGTAGATTATCTTAATCAGCAAGGTCACAAAACCGGCTTCCTGAATGTACACCTTTACCGGCCATTCTCAGTCGGCCATTTTCTGGCAGAATTACCGACAAGCGTTAAACGAATTGCCGTGCTCGACCGCACCAAAGAGCCGGGCGCGCCCTGCGAACCGCTGTGCCTGGATGTGCGCAATGCATTTTACGCCCAGGAAAAACGCCCACTGATAATCGGAGGGCGCTACGGCCTGGGTGGCAAAGATATTATTCCTGCCCACCTGGTCTCCGTTTTTCTAAATCTGCAGCGCCGTATCCCACAGGACAACTTCTCGGTGGGTATCGACGACGATGTGACAGGCATGTCGCTGCCAGTGCCTTCTGTCATACCCCGCCTGGCGTCTGCCGACCTTACTGCCTGTAAATTCTGGGGAATGGGTTCTGACGGTACTGTTGGCGCTAATAAAAGCGCCATCAAAATTATCGGTGACCATACACCACTGTATGCCCAGGCATATTTCTCCTACGATTCGAAAAAATCGGGTGGGATCACTGTGTCTCACCTGCGCTTTGGTAAACACCCAATCACTTCGCCTTACCTGATTCAGGAAGCGGATTTTGTTTCCTGTTCGCAGCAGTCTTATGTCAGCCAGTACGATTTACTGGAAGGGATTAAACCCGGCGGGACACTGCTGCTTAACTGCACCTGGCAACCGGACGAACTGGATGCACACCTGCCTGCATCACTGAAACGTGCTCTGGTTGAACGGGATATTCACCTTTACACCATCAATGCAGTGGATATTGCCCGAGAGCTTGGCCTTGGTGGGCGGTTTAATATGATTATGCAGGCAGCGTTCTTCAAACTCAGCGGGATTATGCCGCAAGAGGAAGCAGCCGGTTACCTCAAAGCCGCTGTAGAAAAAAGTTATGGGAAAAAAGGCCCGCAGATAGTTGCGATGAACAATGCAGCGATTGATAAAGGCATGGGCGCAATTACCGCCATTGCCATCCCGGAAAGCTGGGCTACCGCCCACGACCATACACCGGCTGATGCGATGCTGGTGCCTGATTTCATTCGCAATATTGTTCAGCCCATGAATCGCCAGCAGGGTGACAGACTGCCGGTTAGTGCCTTCCAGGGGCGTGAAGATGGCAGTTTCCCTTCCGGTACCAGTGCGTGGGAAAAGCGCGGTATTGCGCTATCGGTACCTGTCTGGCAGGCGGAGGGCTGCACCCAGTGTAACCAGTGTGCCTTTATCTGCCCCCATGCTGCGATTCGCCCGGTATTGATGACAGACGATGAACGCGCAACGTTGCCCGAAACGCTGCTTGCCCGCCCGGCGACAGGTGCTAAAGAGTGGCACTATCACCTGGCTGTATCACCGCTGGATTGTTCCGGTTGTGGTAACTGCGTGGATGTTTGCCCGTCGCGAGGAAAAGCACTGGCGATGGAACCACTCAGTGTGCCTAATGCTCAAACCGAGGTCTGGGCGCGCTTAATGGAACTGCCTCTCAAACCGCATCCCTTCCGTAAAAGCACAGTTAAAGGCAGCCAGTTTGAAACCCCGTTGCTGGAGTTTTCTGGCGCCTGCGCGGGGTGTGGCGAAACACCTTATGCCCGCCTGATAACCCAATTGTTTGGCGACCGGATGATGATTGCCAATGCGACCGGTTGCTCATCTATTTGGGGCGCCAGCGCACCGTCCACCCCCTATACCACGAACCAGGCAGGACATGGCCCGGCCTGGTCTAACTCACTGTTCGAAGACAACGCCGAATTTGGTCTGGGTATGGCATTAGGCGGGCAGGCAATTCGGGCTCAACTGGTCAGCGATGTGGAAGCCGCTCTTTCGTTACCGCTCAGTGAACCGTTGCGTAATGCGATGACTGCCTGGCTTGAAAACCAGAAACAAGGCGAAGGCAGCCGCCAGTGGAGTGATGAACTGCTGTCTCAACTGGCGGGTGAACAGGAAAGTCACCCAACACTGGCACGGATTTATCAGAATAAAGATTATCTGACTCGTCGCTCTCAATGGATCCTGGGAGGAGATGGCTGGGCTTACGATATTGGTTTTGGTGGCCTCGACCATGTGCTGGCAAGTGGTGAAGACATCAATATTCTGGTGTTCGATACCGAGGTTTACTCCAATACCGGTGGGCAGTCCTCCAAATCAACACCTGTGGCAGCCATTGCCAAATTCGCCAGCGACGGGAAACGCACGCGCAAAAAAGACCTGGGGATGATGGCAATGAGTTACGGCAATGTTTATGTCGCGCAAGTCGCCATGGGTGCAGATAAAGCGCAAACGCTTAAGGCGATTATGGAAGCAGAAGCCTGGCCGGGACCTTCACTGGTTATCGCTTATGCAGCCTGTATCAACCACGGTCTTAAAGCCGGTATGGGGTGCAGTATGCGTGAAGCGAAAAAAGCAGTCGATGCAGGATACTGGCACCTTTGGCGCTATGACCCTGCACGGGAAGCGATGGGAAAAAACCCGTTCACTCTGGATTCCGAAGAGCCGGAAGAAGATTTCCAGGAATTTCTTATGGGTGAAGTTCGCTATGCCGCACTCGCCCGCCAGTACCCGGAAATGGCAAGCGAACTGTTTGAAAAAACGCACCAGGATGCCAGACAGCGCTTTGCCCAGTACCAACAACTTTCCGACCGATAACTGCCCTCTGAGCCGAATAAGGATGTTCGGCATTTCCTCCCGGCTTGTGAGGATTTTCTCAAAGTCTTTTGGACTGCCGGAAATACAGACTTATGCTATGGGTGTATTTCCGGAACTTTTCTTATGCTGTGGTTTTCGTTGCATCTCAGGATTAATTATGAAAGCCAAAGCTCTCTGGATAAACCAGATAAAAGGTTTGTGTATCTGTCTGGTCGTTATTTACCACTCTGTGATTACTTTTTATCCGTATCTGCTCGAAATGGAAGATACTCACAGCGTATTTTTAGCCAAATGCTGGGTTTACCTGAACCTGTATATGGCACCTTTTCGTATGCCAGTATTTTTCTTTATTTCCGGTTTTTTAATCACACGCTATATCAATGACGTCCCCTGGGGAAACAGTATGCGCAAACGTGTATGGCCAATACTTTATGTCCTCGCTTTATGGGGTGTCATTCAGTGGTTATCCCTGGTCAGTATTAATCAGTGGCTGGCACCGGAAAAAATATTAAGCACCAGTAATGCGGCGTATTCCGAAACAATGGCCGATTTTGTGGCCCGGATGGGCACTGCCAGTACCAGCTTATGGTATTTGTATGCAATGATTGTTTACTTCCCACTGTGCAAATTACTCTCCCGCTATAAAGCCGTATTATTGCCAGTACTTATGCTGACAAGCATTGCTATAAATTTCTTCCCGACACCATTTTGGGGGATGAACAGCGTGATTCGTAACCTGGTCTATTACGCCACTGGTGCATGGTTTGGAGCCCAACTGGTGCTCTGGATTAAAACTCACGCATTAAGAGATAATCTGCTGTGGTTTACTGCTGCGATTATTTTTTCTTTTGCTATGTACAACCTGAAAATTAACCTGTTCCTTTCTTTGCTGTCGATTGTGCTTATCATGCGTGTATTCTGGTTACTTGAAGGTAAGCTGCAACCAACAGAGAGCAGCATAATGAACCAATTGGGTACCAACACCATCTCGATTTACACTACGCACCGCATCATTATTGAAGCATTGAGTTTATGGTCGTTGTCGTTAATCAAAGGTGATGTGCTTTCCACACCGGTGATTTTGGGTATTCTGCTGGTTTATCCGTTTTTCAGCCTGGCAATTTGTACCGCCGTGGGGATGGCAGCACGCAAAGTGTCCCAGCACCTGTTTAGCGATATTCTCTTTACTCCACCACTTCCTGGCGCGACACAAAGCCCGGCGCGTTAACCCGGTGTCAGAGCGGATACCTTCATATATCCGCTCTGCGAACTCACTGCGTGTTACTGGTTAAATTCGCATTTAGTAAAACGGCTTACGCATTCCCCCTCATCTCCTACTTTCCAGTGAGATACACGAATAACCGGAATAGCCCCATGGTCAGAGGCTTCCTGCACCCATTCGCCAGAAATGCGAAACAGGTCTGTCAGCCCATAAATCGCGGCTAACTGGCATTCCGGGTAAATTAACAGGCCAATTTCAGCCACAACGTTCGCGGTTTTTACCATTTGTCTGTTTTACCTCTTATGATGTCATTTTTGCCTCGGTTCAAACCCTGCGCCGCAGTCTATCTTATCCCTTGTCAAAACGTTACTGGTCCCTGAGCAGGGGGCCGGAGAGGCCGGAGTGAATGAAACCACCGGTACACCCTTTGCGAATGAGCAGGCGGGATGTTATCAAGCTGGGAGCAGCCACAGCAGCACTGGCTGTACTACTCTTTACATCTGCAGCCCAACCGTTTCAGTCCACAACAGGAGTAAAGAACATGGCTACACTGACAACTCAAGATGGCGCAGAAATTTTCTATAAAGACTGGGGCCCGCGTGATGCCCAGCCGATTATGTTCCACCATGGCTGGCCGTTAAGTGCCGATGACTGGGATGCACAGATGCTGTTTTTCCTGTCCCAGGGGTTTCGCGTTATCGCCCATGACCGCCGGGGACATGGACGTTCTTCACAAATCAGTAGCGGCCACGATATGGACCACTATGCCGCTGATGCTGCTGCAGTCGTTGCTCATCTGGATTTACACAATGTCGTCCATGTGGGCCACTCCACAGGTGGTGGTGAAGTGGCGCGCTATGTTGCGCTGTATGGTCAGCCTGACGGGCGTGTTGCTAAAGCAGTGCTGATGAGTGCAGTACCACCTTTAATGGTCAAAACGGACAGCAACCCGGAAGGCACCCCGCTGAGCGTATTTGATAGTTTCCGTAAAGCTCTTGCTGAAAACCGCTCACAGTTTTACCTCGATGTCGCCTCAGGCCCGTTCTATGGCTTTAACCGGCCAGATGCCAAAGTTGTGGAAGGCATGATTTATAACTGGTGGCGGCAGGGCATGATGGGGTCTGCGTTGGCACAATACCTGGGTATTAAAGCCTTTTCAGAAACTGACCAGACGGAAGACCTGAAAACGATTACCGTACCAACACTGGTAATGCAGGGTGATGATGACCAGGTAGTGCCTTATAAAGATGCGGCCCTGCTGCAGGATAAACTACTGAAAAACAGTACGCTGAAAGTCTACCCCGGGTTCCCTCATGGCATGCTGACAACGCATGCAGAAACAATCAATAACGATATTCTTGCTTTTATTAAAGGATAAGCAAGGTACTCGTTAATCACAAAAATACCACCCAGCGTAAGCTTCCCCTTGCGTTGGGTGGTGACTCTTGAGTTAACACATTTACCCGTCTGTAATGAATCCCTCTGTACCGGGTTGCTTCTCGCCAACGAACAAGGATAATAACGACACGATTTATGGAACATGCCCAGCGAGGATGCAGCCGTTGCTGTTCCCGGGCCAGCAATGAGACGCCTTATATCTGCTATGTCGGAAAACTACCGTTATACTCTGCCCGTTCGTGCAGGCGATGTCCGCCAGCTTGGTGAATTAACTGGCGCAGCCTGCGCCACCGAAGTTGCTGAAATGGCTGAACGCCACAAGGGCCCGGTCATTCTGGTCGCGCAGGATATGCAAAATGCACTTCGCCTTCAGGATGAAATTCGCCAGTTTTATAGTGGCCCGGTAACCAGTCTCGCAGACTGGGAAACCCTGCCTTACGACAGTTTTTCGCCTCATCAGGATATTATTTCTGCACGGCTTGCCACGCTGTACCAGCTTCCGTCGATGGAAAAAGGTGTACTCATTCTGCCCGTCAGCACGCTGATGCAGCGCGTTTGCCCACACAGTTTTCTGCACGGACATGCGTTACTGATGAAAAAAGGCCAGCGCCTGTCCCGGGATATTCTGCGCGACCAACTGGAACAGGCTGGTTACCGCCATGTTGATCAGGTTATGGAACACGGTGAATACGCTACCCGCGGTGCACTGCTGGATCTCTACCCTATGGGCAGCGAACACCCATATCGCATTGATTTTTTTGATGACGAGATAGACAGCCTGCGCATCTTTGATGTCGACAGCCAGCGAACCCAGGAAGAAGTGGAGAATATCCACTTACTACCTGCCCATGAATTTCCTACCAGCCAGGCTGCTATTGAAATATTCCGCAGCCAGTGGCGCGATAAGTTCGAAGTAAAACGCGACCCGGAGCATATTTACCAGCAAATCAGTAAAGGTACTCTGCCGACCGGGATTGAATACTGGCAACCGCTGTTTTTTAGTGAGCCACTCAGCGACCTGTTCCATTATTTCCCGGCAAACAGCCTGATTGTGACAACGGGCGATACCGAAAGCAGTGCGGAACGTTTCTGGCAGGATGTAACTGCACGTTTTGACAGCCGGGGTGTTGACCCCATGCGCCCGTTATTACCGCCGGATTCACTGTGGCTGAAAACTGACGGTCTGTTTGCTGCGCTGAAAGAGTGGCCCCGCGTCCAACTAAAAACTGCCCCGTTAGCGGAGAAATCAGCTAACACAAACCTGGGCTACCAGGCTCTGCCAGATCTCGCTGTTCAGGCTCAACAAAAAGCGCCTCTTGATAATTTGCGCAAATTTTTAGAACAATTCACCGGGCCGGTCGTGTTCTCAGTAGAGAGTGAAGGCCGCCGCGAAACACTGGCTGAATTACTGGGGCGTATCAAGCTCAGGTTGACCACCATTAACACCCTCAGCGAAGCAACGGGTAATGGCCGCTACCTGATGCTGGGTGCCAGTGAAAAAGGGTACATTGATACTTTACGTCAGCGGGCGTTTATTTGTGAAAGTGACCTGCTGGGCGAGCGTGTAGCCCGCCGTCGCCAGGATAACCGTCGGACACTGAACCCGGACACGCTGATTCGCAACCTTGCCGAGTTGCACCCTGGCCAGCCAGTGGTTCACCTGGAACATGGCGTGGGCCGTTATGCCGGCATGACAACCCTTGAGGCAGGCGGCATCACTGGCGAATACCTGATGCTCACCTATGCAAATGACGCCAAATTATATGTACCGGTGTCATCATTACATTTGATTAGCCGCTATGCTGGCGGCGCAGAAGAAACTGCCCCACTCCACAAGCTGGGCGGTGACGCCTGGGTTCGGGCACGGCAAAAAGCAGCAGAAAAAGTGCGCGATGTGGCGGCGGAGTTGCTGGATATTTACGCTCAACGCGCGGCCAAAGCCGGTTTTGCTTTTAAGCACGACCGCCAGCAGTACCAGCTGTTTTGTGAGAGTTTTCCTTTTGAAACCACACCAGACCAGTCTCAGGCAATAAACGCCGTGCTGAGTGATATGTGCCAGCCACTGGCTATGGACCGTTTGGTGTGCGGTGATGTGGGTTTTGGTAAAACTGAAGTCGCCATGCGAGCTGCTTTCCTGGCCGTCGAAAATAACAAGCAAGTCGCCGTACTGGTGCCCACTACATTGCTGGCGCAACAGCACTTTGACAACTTCCGCGACCGTTTTGCCAACTGGCCGGTACGTATTGAAATGCTCTCCCGTTTCCGCAGTGCCAAAGAGCAAGCCCAGATCCTCGAGCAGGCAAGCGTTGGCAAAATTGATATTCTGATTGGCACACACAAATTATTGCAAAGTGACGTGAAATGGAACGACCTGGGGTTGTTAATTGTCGATGAAGAACACCGTTTTGGTGTCCGCCATAAAGAACGCATCAAGGCCATGCGTGCCGATGTTGACATTTTGACACTGACCGCAACACCGATCCCCCGAACACTCAATATGGCAATGAGTGGCATGCGCGATCTTTCCATCATTGCCACGCCTCCGGCCCGCCGCCTGGCGGTGAAAACCTTCGTGCGCGAATACGACAGTCTGGTGGTGCGCGAAGCCATCCTGCGTGAAATTTTGCGTGGCGGTCAGGTGTATTACTTATACAACGATGTCGAGAATATCCAGAAGGCCGCCGAACGCCTGGCCACACTGGTACCAGAGGCGCGTATCGCCATTGGTCACGGTCAGATGCGTGAACGGGAACTGGAACGGGTAATGAACGATTTTCACCATCAGCGTTTCAATGTGCTGGTGTGCACAACGATTATCGAAACCGGTATTGATATTCCAACGGCAAATACCATTATTATTGAACGTGCGGATCACTTCGGCCTGGCGCAGTTACACCAGTTACGTGGCCGGGTTGGGCGCTCCCACCACCAGGCTTATGCCTGGCTGCTTACGCCCCATCCGAAAGCCATGACACCCGATGCACAAAAGCGGCTTGAAGCCATTGCCTCTCTGGAAGATTTAGGTGCGGGTTTTGCGCTGGCGACCCACGATCTGGAGATCCGCGGTGCCGGGGAATTATTGGGTGAAGACCAAAGCGGGCAAATGGAAACGGTTGGCTTCTCTTTGTATATGGAACTGTTGGAAAATGCAGTAGATGCGTTGAAGGCAGGCCGGGAGCCCTCCCTTGAAGATCTGACCAGCCAGCAGACGGAAGTTGAATTGCGCATGCCTGCCTTGCTGCCTGAAGAGTTTATTCCTGACGTCAATACCCGGCTTTCATTCTATAAACGGATTGCCAGTGCGAAACAGCCTGGAGAACTGGATGATATCAAAGTGGAGCTGATTGACCGTTTTGGGTTATTACCAGACCCGGCACGGAACCTGCTGGAGATTGCAGCTCTGCGCCAACAGGCACAAAAAATGGGTATACGTAAAATTGAAGCCAATGAAAAAGGTGGCATGCTGGAATTCGCACCGCAAAACAGTGTTGACCCGGGCTGGTTAATTGGGTTGCTGCAAAAACAGCCTCAAACCTGGCGGCTGGACGGGCCAACCCGCCTGAAATTTTTCGTTGATTTAGCTGAACGCAAAACCCGTATCGACTGGATTCGGCAGTTTATGCAACAACTTACAGAAAACGCCGCAGCCTGACGTAACACCCATCTCCCGTAACGCTCTCAGTTAAGGGAGATGGAGCAAGTTTTACAAAATATTGCAATACACCAGGAAATCCTCACATCCGCCTGCACCATAATTTGTTCTTTTGCTTTAACTGGTGAAGGACATCCCTGGGCTATGTCAGCAAATAAGCAGCAATCATCTAAAACATCTCCTCTTTTCTCCTCCACCCGCAAGTGGTCCGTAGGTTGCGCCATGCTGCTGTTAGCCAGCCTGTGGAGTGGTTTCAGTGATGCCCAAACCTGGCCATTACCCGCTCCAGGCAGCCGCCTGATTGGGGTAAATCAATTCCATGTAGTACAGGATGACGGTGGTTCACTGGAAAATATTGCCAGCCAGTATGGCGTGGGGTTTCTGGCTTTGCGCCAGGCAAACCCGGGCGTAGACCCCTGGTTGCCTTTAGCTGGCAGCGTACTGACCATTCCGCATCAGGTTATACTCCCCGAAACCCCTCATGAAGGCATAGTGATAAACCTGGCGGAATTACGCCTGTACTACTACCTCCCCGGCAGTAATCAGGTGGCTGTCTACCCTATTGGCATTGGTCAGTTAGGTGGCGATACATTCACCCCGACAATGGTTACCCATGTCTCGGAGAAACGTGCCAATCCGACCTGGACGCCGACCAAAAATATTCGCGCGCGTTATCTTGCGCAAGGTATTGAATTACCGGCAGTGGTGCCCGCCGGGCCGGATAACCCAATGGGCCACCATGCTATTCGCCTCGCGGCGTATGGCGGCGTTTACCTGATTCACGGCACAAATGCTGATTTTGGGATTGGTATGCGGGTGAGTTCAGGCTGCATTCGCCTGCGTGATGGCGATATCGAAACACTGTTCAGCCAGGTAAACCAGGGCACACCAGTGCGCATTATCAATGAACCCGTGAAAGCCAGCCGGGAGCCTGATGGGCAGTATTGGGTGGAAGTACATCAGCCCCTTTCCCAGTCACTGGATGACAACCCACAGACACTGCCATTAACGGTGTCCCGCCAGGACCAGTTACTGTTGGGTTCTCCGGATGTAAATGCGGACGTAACAGAGCAGGCTATGCACTTGCGGGCGGGTATGCCAGTCAACATCACAAACCAGATACATAAAACAGACGATCAGGCATTGTAATCTCTCTGGGTTAGCAGCCACAAAGTCGTTCACCGTTACCAGTACGGCTGGTGTATTTTTCCTGATTTTTCATCCTCCACAGGCCACTTCAGGACGTTAATTGCCAGCCATTGATTAACGTATTTTACGTCATATCGGCTTGTGTTAATAAATTTATTAATTATCGATAATAAATTAATAACCGCCTTATATTCAATGCAATAGGTATTTTATATTTTTCGTTTTTCTTCTGGTTCGCGAGCATAGTGATCTCTATAATGATGCTTCACTTAACGACACAAAGGTAAAACGGCATCATGACAACTGATGTTTCAGGTTGTGTAAAAAAAAGCCGTGGCCGTCCAAAAGTGTTCGACAGGGAAGACGCACTGGATAAAGCCATGGCACTATTCTGGCGGCATGGCTATGAGGCCACATCACTGTCGCATCTGGTTGAGGCGACAGGCGCGAAAGCCCCCACTCTCTATGCAGAGTTTACCAATAAAGAAGGGTTATTCCGTGCAGTGCTTGACCGGTATATTGCACGTTTTGTTTCTCAATATGAGGCGCAACTGTTTGCCAGTAGCAAGCCACTGGCCGAGGCATTGAAGGATTACATGGTAGCAGTTGCTCTGTGTTACACCAGCAAAGAGACACCTCAGGGTTGCTTTATTATCACCACTTCTTCCGCACTGGCGGCATCAAGCGAGAAAGTAGCAGAGATGATCAGGCAGCGTCATGTAAAACAGGCGCAAGCCCTGATAACTTTTCTGGTACAGCGCCAGGCGCGTGGTGAGCTTTCGGCCAGTTGCCAGTGCGCAGTTTTGGGCAATTATCTTTCCTGTATTGTTCAGGGAATGTCAGTCAGTGCCCGAGAAGGCGCATCGTTTGAAACTCTCGAGGCTATCATCAATACAGCGCTGAGTTCGCTACCGGGTATTGCGCAATAAGATGATAACGTGGCTGAGACCGCTTGTTTTGTCTCAGTCACTCTTATCCGCCGGACCTTCTATTGTAAAAGAGAATTACTATCCTTTACCTCAATAAATAGGCAAAAACGATTAAATATATCCACCTTGTTAACCTAAATTTAATAAGTACACTGCGGACTATTTACACACTAATTATTATCTTAAATATCTAACTCCGCACCCTACACTGAACAGGCATTTCATTCCTTTGCTTTATAACAAAGCAATTTATTGGACACACAGCAGAAGGAAGACAGAATGATTTTGCTATTACCCATGCTCAAAGTACTGGTCGTTATTTCGTTGCTGTTCGGGCTTTGGTTGATATGTGGTAGCTCTTCGCTGTTTGCTATTCTTGCCATTATTATCACTGGCGGCCTTTGGTTTAAAAGGCAAGATTTGCTTTGACCATATGGTAAAAAAGACCTGTTATCGCACAGGTCTTTTAGCGTTATCCGGGCGATGCTGCCATTCAGGATTTATTTGCTGAATCGCTTAGCACCAGCTGGCCATTTTTATCCAGTGGTATCTGGCTGCCAGGATTGTGATCCATGCGGATTTTACCTTGCTGGTTGCCTATCTGGTAAGTGACATCATAGCCAAGGTTTTTTTCACTGGTGTCATAAACCGTCTTACAACGCTGTTCAATGGTGCTGTAGGTATCTTTATCCTGCATGGTACCCTGCACCTGATTTCCCGCATATCCACCACCCAGTGCGCCAAGTACTGTGGCAACATCACGCCCGTGACCGCCACCAAACTGATGACCAATTACTCCACCAGCGACTGCTCCCAGCACCGAGCCTGCAATACGGTTCTCATCCTGTACCGGGCGGCGGTGGGTAACAGTGACATTACGGCATTCTTTACGGGGAGATTTTACAGTAGAAGTAATGGCTTTCGCTGAAATCACCTGGGCGTATTCCGGCCCACTATGAAAGACATCCAGACCTGCAACTGCCGCAACCCCCATAGCCGCAGCTACGCCAATACCAATTCCCGCTAACATTGATTTATTCACAGGACACCTCCTGATAAGACAGGTTGTTATTGTGAGCAAAAATCCAGGAAACAGGGATCAGACGAAAAGAGAAAATGAGGTAGCCAGATTATAATTGAGATTTATCCTGGCAAAATATTATGCCTTGCGGAGGGCCATCATTTCCCCTTTTGATAGTAAGGTTTTGCCCGGAATTATAGATTGCCGCCACAGGCAACTGCGCCAGTAAATGTTATTCCCGGCGACAAAAAAGGCCCCTTTCGAGGGACCTTTTACCGGATAAAATTGCCTTTTAGATTAGTGCAACTTAAGACGCGGGCGAATAATACGGTTGATACGCCCAACCAGCATCATCAGACCGGTTTTAAAATACCCGTGCAGTGCTATCTGGTGCATACGGTAAAGGGAAATATACACAAACCTGGCGATACGCCCTTCGACCATCATTGACCCACGCATCAGGTTGCCCATCAGGCTACCTACGGTGGAGTAGTTCGACAGCGAAACCAGCGAACCGTGATCTTTATAGGTGTAATGCTTCAGGGTTTTCCCGTTCATTTGCGCCAGAATGTTATGCATCGCACAAGTAGCCATTTGGTGTGCGGCCTGTGCGCGTGGCGGGACAAAGCCCCCTTCAGCGCGGGCACAGGAGGCACAGTCACCAATCGCAAAAATATCCGGGTCGCGGGTCGTCTGCAGCGTAGGTTCAACAACCAACTGGTTAATTCGGTTTGTTTCCAGTCCACCAATTTCTTTCATGAAATCAGGTGCTTTAATGCCCGCAGCCCAGACCATAAGATCCGCTTCAATAAATTCGCCATCTTTCGTATTCAGGCCATTGTCTTGTGCGCTGGTTACCATAGTGTTGGTCAGAACACGCACGCCCATTTTGGTTAGTTCACTGTGTGCCGCGCCCGATATCCGTGGTGGCAATGCCGGAAGAATGCGTTCACCCGCCTCCACCAGCGTCACATTCAGCGCTTCATTTGTCAGGCCTTTATAACCATAGCTGTGTAACTGTTTTACTGCGTTATGCAGTTCAGCGGACAGTTCAACGCCGGTAGCCCCACCACCTACAATGGCAATGTTCACTTTGCCATTTGCACCGAGATTGGCGGAGTGTTTCAGGAACAGGTTCAACATTTCGTGGTGGAAACGACGTGCCTGGTGTGGGTTATCCAGGAAGATACAATGTTCTTTCACACCTTGCGTATTGAAATCATTAGATGTGCTGCCCAGGGCCATGACCAGGGTGTCATACGGCAGATTACGTTCAGGAACCAGCAGTTCACCTTTGTCATCACGCAACTCAGCCAGAGTGATCACCTTCGCTTCGCGGTTAATATCCACGACCGAACCCAGTTGGAACTGGAAATGGTGATTACGTGCGTGAGCAAGGTAACTCAGGGCATCCACGCCTTCATCCAGCGAACCAGTTGCCACTTCATGCAGTAATGGTTTCCATAAATGACTGTGGTTCCTGTCAACCAGTGTCACTTTCGCTTTTTTACTACGGCCCAGTTTTTTCCCTAACTGAGTTGCCAGCTCCAGTCCGCCAGCTCCACCGCCAACAATCACAATTTTTTTCAATGGTGTAGTCAACGTGACCCCCTCAAATTATTAACCAATTGTTAATTAACGGTTATAAAAATAACTTTTAATTAACAATGAGTTGCTGAATCGAATCATTCAAAACAGCCTGAGAATATCACGAACGGTGCATTGGTCATACCAAAATTGATATGAATCAAATTTTTCTGGCTAGATTTAACACAACAAGGCTGACCAAAGGCCAGCCGGGGTAGTTACAGGAAAGTAATGGGGACGTTAGCCGAGAGTTTTAAATGCTTTAATACGTTGCAGATGCGGAGAAATATTCTTGAACTTATGAGTTTCGTTATCATCCCATACAATTTCGTAATAGGGATGCAGTAACGCAGCTGATCTCTGGTTGTCCAGCGCTTCGTCGTGGCGCGACAGGATTGCCAGGCAACGATCCCGGTTCTTCTCGCGGAAGTTCTCCACGCATTTTGTGGCAATATCAAGATATTCTTCTGGCCGGTCTATTTTCCCTTCCATATTTTCATAAGGATACAAGTTAGGGTTAAAAATAACCTGGCGAACATCGCAGAGAAAACCAATGCGCTCCGCCCAGAATCCCCCCAGACCAACACCACAAATCAATGGCCGCTCATCAATATTAAGTTGCAGCATTTTATCTACTTCTTTAAGCAAGTGCTGCATGTCGTGTTTCGGGTGCAGCGTGCTGTAACTGATCAAACGAACATCTGAATCAATAAACTGAAGTTGCAATACCTTCTCATGGTTACCTGGACTGTTTGAGTCGAAACCGTGTAAATAGATAATCATCGCATCCTCACCGTACCAGTTTTTGCCGCTCAGGCACTATCACTGCCCCGCCTTCCTTGCCTGCCATTGAGCATCCAGCTCAGTCAGTTTATGACTGACTGACTTCCAGGTTGCCGATGACAGGAGTTCCTGACGGGAAAACGAACCTTTATGATACAAACCCGTAACACGCTCTGCATTGATCGGTGACAGGTTATCCAAAACACTAACAGCTCCATCGCGGTTATTACAAACCAGAATCATATCGCAACCTGCATCAAGAGAGGCCCGGGCTCGTTCAGCATAAGTGCCCATAATTGCAGCACCTTCCATTGACAGGTCGTCAGAGAATATCACGCCATTAAACCCTAACTCCTGGCGCAATACTTTCTGTAACCACCAGGGGGAGCCGCTTGCCGGGCGATTGTCGAGTTCGGGGTAAATCACGTGAGCGGGCATAATGGCGTCCAGTGCCTGCTCATTTATCAGCGAACGGAAAATCGCCATATCATGTTCACGAATGACATCTGCCGGGCGATTATCCACGGGTGTTTCTTTATGAGAATCAGCACTCACGGCTCCATGACCGGGAAAATGTTTTCCAGTGGTTTTCATACCAGCCCGGTGCATACCCTGCATAAAACGCCGTGCCATTGCCAGTGCTATCTGCCCGTCTGCATGGAAAGAACGTTCGCCAATCGCCGCACTGCCATGCCCGATATCCAGAACCGGCGCGAAACTGATATCAATATCCATGGCGATCATTTCGCTCGCCATCAACCAGCCAGCATCTTCCGCCATCTGCCCGCCTGTTTCCACGCCCAGTAATTGCGCATAAGACTGTGCTGCCGGAATGCGGGTAAACCCTTCGCGAAAGCGCTGTACCCGTCCACCTTCCTGATCCACCGCAACAACCAGACGATGCCGGGAAGCAGCACGGATCTGGCGCACCAATTCACATAACTGGGCAGGATCATGGTAATTGCGCGTGAACAGTATCAGCCCCCCCGTTAAAGGATGGGCCAGAATTTCCCGTTCTTCCGCGTCCAGTTCATAACCCACGACATCTAACATTACCGGACCCACTGCAACCTCTCTTGTTTCTTGTTATGTGTTTTTCAACCTGCACCAGGCCTGGTCTGCAAGCTGGATAAATTCACTGGATTGTGTTTCTTGCCACCGGTACTCATACCAGGAAGCCATTAATAAATTCACCCACGGCAGCCAACGGCGAATCTGCTGTCTCAATGTAACTTCGTTAAGGTGCATATGCCTGGCGTAAAACGCAACACATGCCGAAAACTGTGGAGATTCGTCAATGGCCAGTGTGGTGAGTTCAAGCCCTACATCACCATCCCCGGCATACTCCCAGTCAATCAGACGTATCCTGTCACCACAATGGACAATATTACCAGGGTGAATATCCATATGCAGAGGTGCCAGACGAATGGGCGCAGGCTCTCTGTGGTGTTGACATTTTTTCAACTGCGCAAGCCACCGCGCTGTTCGCCGTGAAGGCGAAGCATTCTGCCAGTAGTGTTGCAATAAAGGCAGCAAGACAATACGCCAGCCAAACAAAGGCTGGTGATGTAGCTGGCTCAGCGTACGAGCCAGCACATCTGCAGGCGGCCAGGATTCAGCCACCTGACCTTCTACCCATTCAACATACAACCAGTGGCGATTCAGAAAGACAGGTGCAGGTGCCAGTGAACGCGGTAACCGCTGCAATACCCGGTATTGCCGACGCAATTCAGCATACTTGGCAGCCTCACGCCGCACCCACTTTCCGCAGGTATTCTCGACCAAAACGCTGTTGCCGCTCAGCCCCCGTATGGCAGAAACAGAGCCGGCGGCAAATGCCGCCGGGAGTGACGTATGGTTATGGTGATGCACACCTGCATCACTGCGTTTGCTGTACGGCACCTTTACCTGACCAGATAATTTCACCTGTTTGCACCAGCATCAGTTGCATTTGCACAGCAGGGTTACTCACATTACCTTTCGCGCTGGTATAAAGCACATACTGTGCGCCGACATTACGCGCAATACCAATGGCTTTGCTGCGTGAGCCGAGGCTGTCTTGCGCAGACAACCCCAGTTGCTGCTTAGCCAGGGCAAGCTGTTGGTCGTTAACTAAAACAAAAGTGTGGTTATTTGCCAGAGCATTGCGCAAAGCCTGCGTACCTTCGCTGGCAGGTAAACTGCCATTGGTACGATTATTCACGGAATCCACTAATAATACACTGCCCGCCTTTACACCGTCGGCTTTGAGCATCTGAGCGACCATCGGTTGAAACGCACTATTCCAGTCGTAATGACGCTCTTTAGGTTGCGGCGTAACGGGTAATGTTGGCGTAACAGGCTCAGGTTGAACAGGTATTTCAGGAACGGAAGGTACCGTGGGCTCCGGCTGTGTGGGTGCTGGCCTGGCAGGCTCTACCGGTGCGGGCTGTTGTTGCTCATTACGCAGTACACAACCAGACAGCACCAGAGCGACGCTGAGAACAGACAAATAACGGAAAATACGTTGTTTCAAAATCTCCCCCTTCAAAGATAGAGATACACCCGCACCTGATCTGCGCCAGGCATTTGGGTAATGGCATGAATATCCACAGTGGTAGCCGACGGAACAACAACACTACGCGGCTCATCCAGTGGGTGTATCTCCAGGCCTTTCTTGTCATACCAGAAAAAACGGTAATGGACCGTCACTGGTTGATGACCTTCATTATACAGTGATGATACCGCCTGGGTATTCACACCTGCATGGCTAATCACCGGGCGTTCTGCCGTCACTCCGGCAACCAGCAACGATGACTCGATCACCAACGTCTGGCTGCTGTTCACCGGAATCACTGGCCCGGAACTGCATGCACTTAACGCAGTAATAACACAGGCCAGGCACAACGTGCGCCGAATCATTATGCACCTTTATGAGATAGTAACGGGCCCAGTGGACGCCCACCGAGTAAATGCATATGCAGGTGATACACTTCCTGCCCACCATGACGATTACAGTTAATAACCAGACGGAAGCCGTCCCCGGCAATGCCTTCCTGTTCAGCGATTTTTGCCGCCACAGTAATTAAGTGGCCCAGCGCCTGCTCATGCTCGGGAAGCGTATCATTGACTGTCGGGATCAGTATATTTGGCACAATCAGAATATGTGTAGGAGCCTGAGGGGAAATATCGCGAAACGCAGTAACGAGATCATCCTGCCACACAATATCAGCAGGGATTTCACGACGAATAATCTTACTGAAAATGGTCTCTTCAGCCATGTGAGTGTCCTTTAGTCAATCGCAGTGATGGGAGTATAACAAGCTCCGCAACACCTTGCTGTAAAAACACTTTATTGTAACGCTTTTCATCCTGACGGCACAGCCGCGCTGATGAACCAGATTCTTCTGGCTCGCTGTTCCTTTATTACAAAGATACATACGACAAAAACAAAAAAGGGGCCAATGGCCCCTTTTCCGCTCTCCCCGGCAACAATTAGTTGTTGCGGATGTAATCATCCATCTCAGTTTTCAGGTTATCGGATTTAGTACCGAAAATTGCCTGAACACCTGAACCTGCGACAACAACACCTGCTGCACCCAGTTTTTTCAGGCCAGCCTGATCAACTTTCGCCACATCGGCCACACTGACACGCAGACGAGTGATACACGCATCCAGGTTAGTGATGTTTTCTTTGCCGCCAAACGCATTGACTAATGCTGGTGCCATTTCGCTGGTCGCAGCAGACTGCGTCTCAGTAGTGGCATCTTCACGGCCAGGCGTTTTCAGATCCAGAACTTTGATAAGCACACGGAAGATTGTGTAGTAAACCGCGGCATAGCAAAGACCAACAACCGGGAACAACCACAGTTTGCTACCGTTACCACTCAGAACGATAAAGTCAATCAAACCGTGTGAGAAGCTGGTGCCATCACGCATCCCCAGGAGGATACAAATCGGGAAGGCCAGACCAGCAAGGATTGCGTGAATCACATACAGGATTGGCGCAACGAACATGAAAGAGAATTCGATTGGCTCAGTAATCCCGGTCAGGAATGATGTCAGCGCAGCGGAGATCATGATACCGCCAACTTTGGCACGATTTTCCGGCTTAGCAGAATGCCAGATAGCAATGGCAGCAGCTGGCAGACCATACATTTTGAACAGGAAGCCACCAGACAGTTTACCCGCAGTCGGGTCACCAGCCATGTAACGTGGGATATCACCATGGAAGACCTGACCTGCCGCATTGGTGAATTCACCAATTTGCATCTGGAAAGGTACGTTCCAGATATGGTGCAGACCAAACGGTACCAGGCAACGCTCTACAAAACCATAGATGCCGAAAGCCAGTACCGGGTTTTGGTAAGCGGCCCATTGGGAGAAATCCTGAATAGCAGAACCAATTGGCGGCCATACGAAGGACAAGACAACCCCAGTGATAATCGCTGCCAGACCAGAAATAATTGGTACAAAGCGTTTACCTGCGAAGAAGCCAAGATACTCAGGCAGTTTAATACGGTAGAACCGGTTGAACATATAAGCAGCGATGGCACCAGAAATGATCCCCCCTAACACCCCGGTATCAGCCAGGTGTTTTGCTGCAATTTCTTCAGCCGGAAGATGAAGAACCATTGGCGCAACAACTGCCATGGTTTTAACCATAATGCCGTAGGCAACCACAGAGGCAAGGCCTGAAACACCATCGTTATTGGTGAAGCCCAGCGCTACACCGATTGCGAAGATGAGTGGCATATTGGCGAAAACGGAACCACCCGCTTCGGCCATAACATGAGAAACGATGGCTGGCAGCCAACTGAAGTTAGCGGAACCCACACCAAGCAGGATACCTGCAATCGGCAGTACGGATACCGGCAGCATCAGCGATTTACCCACCTTCTGCAGGTTAGCAAATGCGTTCTTGAACATAATTGAGAGTGCTCCTGAGTATTTGTGCTTTTTGTACGCGATATGCGCTTTGAGTCTGGGGGAGATACAGACTCTCTTCAGGACATCTAAGTGCCCTTTATTTATTACGCAGAGTAAAATAAATAGCGGTTTTATTGTTTGATGGCAGTCACGTTTCCATGACAGACATGCAGAAAAATCGCATTTAACCACTCAAATCGTATACATATGTTACAAAAAAGACGTTCACCGCCCATTTTGTGGCGGTGAACTTTACTCGTTTTAGGGATTAATTACGAGCCTTAAAATAACAAGGATTTAGTTGTCCTGACGTAAAGCAGAAAGGTCGACATTAAAAAGTGATGAGAAATTATTCGTCGTAATTTCCGCAAGGGTTTCAACATCCACGCCTTTAAGCACAGCCATATACTCGGCAACATCACGTACCAGTGCGGGCTGGTTTTCCTTGCCCCGGTGAGGTACCGGTGCCAGATACGGCGAATCCGTTTCGACCAGAATTCTGTCGAGCGGTACATAGCGAGCAGCCTCACGCAGTGACTCAGCATTACGGAAAGTTACAATGCCCGAAAAAGAGATGTAGAACCCCATATCCAGCAATTTGCCCGCTGTGTCTGTATCTTCTGTGAAGCAGTGCAGTACCCCACCACAGTCCATCACTTGTTCCTGGCGAAGAATTGCCAGAGTATCCGCGCGTGCGTCACGGGTATGAACGATAACAGGTTTGTTTAATGCCCGGCCAATGGCTATATGGTGGCTAAACGAGGATTGCTGGCGCAATTTGGTTTCCGGCGTGTAGTAATAGTCCAGCCCGGTTTCACCCATTGCAACCACCCCCGGTTGTGCAGCCAGACTGTGCAGGCGCTCAACATCCAGCTCTTCATCCTGATTTAACGGGTGTACACCACATGAAAACGCCACATTATCCCGTTCACCAATTTGCTCGCGCATCGCGACATAACCATCCAGCGTTGTTGCCACCGCCAGACAAAAACCGACATCGCGTGCTGCCGCTTTGCTGAGCACATCATCCACATTTTTATGCAGTGTTTGGTAATCAAGGCCATCAAGGTGACAATGGGAATCAACTAAAAACATAATCGTCTCTTACAGATGTATTGACGGGAGGGGTGCTCCCGGTTGCAGGTAATGTTCCCAGGCCAGTAGCTGCTCCGCCAGTAACAGTTCGCGGTTAATCGCCGGAACAGCCAGCAATTGTGCTCGTAATTGAAACACCGCATTGCAAATCGCCTGAAGTACCATTCCAGGAAACTCAACCAGTTGTTCCACCAGTGGCAGCCTGTCGACATTCATGACAGACTGCCCGGCGTGCTGCTGCAGCTTAAGTGCATCAACTAATAATGTCGAAAACCACCACAACATGTCTGTGGCTCGCTCCTGGTTCATCACCGCCAGTAAACTGTAGAATTCGCGGTTATTGAGCGCCTGGGTTAACTGCTCAAAAAATTTATTGCGCAGTGCTGCGTTGTCAGGTTGTAACAGCGATAACGCCGCCGCAGGTGCACCACAGGATAGCCTTAGAGCTGCAAGGCATTGTACTGTATCAGAGCCTGACTCGCGTTGTAACCATGCCTGAGCCCAGGGCTCATCGGGCACACCTAACAAGAAATGAAAACAGCGGCTACGCAGTGTTGGCAGTAGCTTATCCGGTTCGTGGCAGGCCATAAGGAACCAGGTATGCTCCGGCGGCTCTTCCAGCGTTTTTAATAATGCGTTAGCCGCCGCTTCAGTCAGTAGTGTGACATCCTTAATCCACACCACTTTTGCACCACCGAGGCTTGCACGGTTATACAGTTTATCGGTGACATCGCGGATAACATCGATACCGAGATTCTGCTTCCCTTTCTCTGGCACGACTACGGTGTAATCCGGGTGCGTTCCTGCCTGCATTAACTTGCACCCACGGCACTGCCCACAACTTTTGTTACCTTGCGGCGACTGGCACATTTTCAGACGTGCCAGTGCATAACACAGGGCATCTTCCCCCATTCCAGGAATGGCATGAATGAGTAACGCTGGATGCCCATGCCCGGCCTGATACTGCCCTGACAATTTTTCAAAGGCCGGGCGCAGCCATGGGTACCATTTCATTCACTGTCACCTTTTTCCCAGTGAGCCAGCGTTTCATGTAACGTACGACGAATAGCCTCAGCAACCTCTGCCTGAGATGCATTAGCATTAACCGTCGCAATACGCTCATCCTGTGCGGCAAGCGCCAGGTAGCGTGCCCGTGTCCGGTCAAAAAACGCCAGGGACTCCGTTTCAATGCGATCAAGTTCCCCTCGGGCTCTGGCCCGGGCCAGCCCAATTTTAGGGTCGACATCCAAATAGAGTGTCAAGTCTGGAGAGAAATCCCCCAGCACAGTATTACGCAGGGTTTCTAATAACCGGGTATCAATTGCGCGCCCTCCTCCCTGGTAAGCCTGGGTAGATAAATCGTGGCGGTCACCAATGACCCAGGCACCGCGCGCCAGTGCCGGTTTAATGACCGTTTCTACCAACTGAACCCGGGCGGCATAAAACATCAGCACTTCGGCTTTATCTGTAATGACTTCGTCGCCGACGGCTTTGATATCCAGCACCAGGCTGCGTAGTTTTTCTGCCAGGATCGTACCACCGGGTTCACGGGTGAACACGAGATCGCAAATACCCCGAGACTGCAATGTCTCAACAATGACATCACGCGCGCTGGTTTTACCCGCGCCCTCAAGGCCTTCGATCACTATAAATTTACTGCGCATTTTTTTCCTTTAATGTGTTGATCCATGCCCGTACAGCTTTGTTGTGGTTGGCCAGATTAGTACTGAACGTATGCCCACCTTTGCCATCAGCGACAAAATAAAGATAGGGGGTTTTTGCCGGATGAGCCGCAGCCTTCAATGAAGCTATACTCGGAATAGCAATCGGGCCTGGTGGCAACCCACTAATTACATAGGTGTTATAAGGTGTTGCTGTTTCAAGATCTTTACGTGTCAGTTTGCCATTCCAGTCTGCGCCCATACCGTAAATTACTGTTGGATCGGTTTGCAAACGCATGCCAATACGCAATCGGTTAATGAATACCGAGGCAACCAGTTCCCGCTCACTGGCAATGGCCGTTTCTTTTTCAATGATGGAAGCCATGGTAACCATCTGTTCGCTATTTTTGTACGGCAGATTATCAGCCTTTGACGCCCAAATGCTTGCTACTGTATTCATCATTTTTTGATGTGCGCGTTCCAGTATCGCCACATCTGTTGTGCCAGCGGTATATAACCATGTATCCGGGTAGAACCCCCCTTCCACTTCGTTTTCCGGTATATCCAGTGCTTTGGCCACTGCACTATAACTGTCGCCCTTCAGGGTATGCCGGATATAAGGGGCTTCCCGTAACTGAGCCAGCCACTGATGTACGGTTTGCCCTTCCACCAGACGCAGGGGAAACTGCGCTTCTTTACCACTTGCCAGTAACAACATTAATTGACGAACTGTCATATCAGGTGTCAGGCGATAAGTCCCCGCTTTGAAGTTAGCCAGTTGAGGTTCAAGTCGCAACAGCCACTGGAAAACGCGCGGACGATTGATAATTTTTTCAGCATAAAGTTGATTACCAAGCGCCAAACGGCCCGTGCCGGGTTTCAGGGTAAAATAGGTTTCTTGCTTAATCAGCAGTGAACTCACTGCAAGCTTACGGACTTTCCAGTAACCCGCACCAGCGGCAACAGCCAGCAGAAGTACGAGTACAAGAACGAGGCGCAGCATTTTTTTCATGACAATATTTCTACTCACATAATGGGGCAAGGAAGGAATACAACTCTCGTGATGTGTACCTTGTGGCGATGGCCTGCCGGACCGGAATTATTGGCATCAAAGCATTGCAGATGAAGGCTTCATCGGCGTGCAGCAACGCATCAGGGGTAGCCCGTATTTGACGAACAACTCTGCCCTGCCGCGTTAACTCAGCCATTATATGCTGGCGCATTGTTCCGTTCACACCAGAGCGGTCAACGTATGGCGTGTATACAGCCTCGCCTTCTCGCCAGAATAAATTAGCGGCACAACATTCCACCATCATGCCATCACTGTCAAGGACAATGGTCTCATGCTGGTTTGCCTGTTCAAGTTCCGCCCGAATAAGAACCTGTTCAAGCCGGTTAAGGTGTTTTATACCAGCCAGAGAGGGGTTAATCCCCATGCGAACAGAACTGAGGCCCAGTGTGACTCCCGTATTTTTCCATTCTGCATAAAAGTCAGGAAAACGTGAGACAGACATTATTCTTACCGGATTGTCACATTGCGTCGGGTTGTAACCCCGACCGCCACTCCCACGGCTGATAATCACTTTCAGGACAGCATAATCCTGAGAGCGGGCCACCTCAGTCATTTCTGTTTCCAGAGTTTGCCATTGGGTAAAGGGGATAAACAGACGCTGGCAGGCTTGCTGCAAACGAGCAATGTGCAGAGATAAAAAACGGATTTCACCGGCAACAATCCGCGCGGTAGTAAAGCAACCATCGCCAAACTGAATGGACCGGTCGTTTGCAGGCAGGTGTGTCTGGTATGCACCATTAATCAAGAACATCACTCATCCTCACATCATGGATGCGTTAGTGTGACAGGCAGAGGAGTTGAGGGCAATAGAAGGAATCTTAGACAGTTAAGGCCCGTAATATACGGGCCTTAACTCACGGTGTTATACCCGTTTGAAAATCAGCGAACCATTAGTACCGCCAAAGCCAAAAGAGTTGCACAGCGTATATTCCATCCCCGATACCTGACGTGCTTCGTGAGGCACAAAATCGAGGTCACAGCCTTCATCAGGGTTATCAAGGTTGATGGTTGGCGGAACAGACTGGTCCCGCAGTGCGAGAATCGAGAAAATTGACTCAACCGCACCAGCAGCACCCAGCAAATGCCCGGTCATAGACTTCGTGGAACTGACCAGAACACGTTGTGCTGCTTCACCAAAGACTGTTTTCACAGCCTGGGCTTCTGCTTTATCGCCAGCAGAAGTGGATGTACCGTGGGCATTTACATACCCCACCTGCTCAGCTGTAATGCCCGCATCGCGCAGTGCATTAACCATAGCCAGCGCAGCGCCTGCGCCGTCTTCTGGTGGCGAGGTCATATGGTATGCATCGCTGCTCATGCCGAAACCTGTCAGTTCAGCATAAATTTTAGCGCCACGTTTTTTAGCATGCTCATACTCTTCGAGTACCAGAATACCGGCACCGTCACCCAGGACAAAACCATCACGGTCTTTATCCCACGGACGGCTTGCTCCCTGAGGGTTATCATTACGCGTAGATAAAGCGCGTGCAGCACCAAAGCCACCGACACCGAGAGGAGTACTGGCTTTTTCCGCCCCGCCAGCAAGCATAACATCAGCATCGCCATACGCGATAATACGCGCAGCATGACCAATATTATGAACACCAGAAGTACAGGCTGTAGCGATTGAAATGCTTGGACCACGTAAACCAAACAAAATAGACAAGTGCCCGGCGACCATATTTACAATGGTGGACGGTACAAAAAACGGGCTAATTTTCCGTGGACCACCTTTCACCAGTGAACCATGGTTTTCTTCAATCAGGCCTAAGCCACCAATACCAGAGCCAATAGCAGCACCAATACGATGGGCGTTTGCTTCGGTAACTTCAATGCCGGCGTCCTGAAAGGCCTGAATACCAGCAACAATTCCATATTGAATGAAAGCATCCATCTTGCGTTGTTCTTTACGCGAGATGAAGTCATCACAGTTAAAATCCTTTACTAAGCCAGCAAATTTAGTTGCAAAGGCGCTAGTATCGAAATGGTCGATCAGGCTGATGCCACTCTGACCGGCAAGCAGAGCTTTCCACGAAGTCTCTACAGTGTTGCCGACAGGAGACAACATGCCCAGTCCGGTCACAACTACACGACGCTTAGACACGTTTGTCCTCCAGGGAGGGAAATTATTGATACGCGTGGGACTAAAAGATAAAACTCAGGCGGTCGAATGACCGCCTGGAGATGTCACTTACGCCTGGTGTCCGTTGATATAATCAATGGCAGCCTGAACGGTGGTGATTTTCTCAGCTTCTTCGTCCGGAATCTCAGTATCAAACTCTTCTTCCAGAGCCATTACCAGCTCAACGGTGTCAAGAGAATCGGCGCCCAGGTCTTCAACGAAGGAAGCGCTGTTAACAACTTCTTCCTGCTTAACGCCCAGCTGTTCGCCGATAATTTTCTTAACGCGTTCTTCGATAGTGCTCATACTCTTAAATTTCCTATCAAAACTCGCTTTCGCGATGGTTTTCGTAGTGTATAAAATGTTGAAAAAGATGCAACTAAATCCCGGCAGGTCTTACCACGATTTTACGCTATTTTGCGGGCATTACCGCTAATAACGCAAATAATTTTCTACTTCTCAGCACTCAGACTCAATAAACGCAGAATTTTCGCACATTCCCTGATTATAACTCAGACAAGTGGACAATCTGTATTCAACGACGTTCCTGGCAAAAAAGTATAGCGTGGTTACACCATGTACATTCCACCATTGACGTGCAAAGTTTCACCAGTGATGTAACCTGCGTCGTCAGAGGCCAAAAATACAACCGCATTGGCGATTTCCTTCGCGTCACCGAGGCGACCCGCAGGAACCTGCGCCAGAATACCTGCACGCTGATCATCAGACAGCGCACGCGTCATGTCCGTTTCAATAAAGCCCGGAGCAACTACGTTTACTGTAATGCCGCGTGACGCCACTTCGCGTGCCAGTGATTTACTAAAGCCAATCAGACCGGCTTTTGCCGCAGCATAGTTAGCCTGACCAGCATTTCCCATGGTACCAACCACAGAACCGATAGTAATAATACGACCATGACGCTTTTTCATCATAGCGCGCATTACTGCTTTAGACAGACGGAAAACTGATGATAAGTTGGTTTCGATAATATCGTTCCACTCATCATCTTTCATGCGCATAAGCAAATTATCTCGGGTAATTCCGGCATTATTAACCAAAATATCGACTTCACCAAACGCAGAACGGATGTTTTCCAAAACAGACTCAATAGATGCCGGGTCGGTCACATTCAATACTAGACCTTTCCCGTGTTCACCTAAATAATCGCTGATTGCCTGGGCACCACTTTCGCTGGTTGCCGTACCAATCACTTTCGCACCCTGTGCAACCAGTGTTTCTGCAATTGCACGCCCAATACCACGGCTTGCACCAGTAACCAGAGCGACTTTACCTTCAAAACTCATAATGTTCCTCATTATTGCTCAAGCGCCGCTGACAGCGCAGCCGGTTCATTGATGACCGATGCAGTCAGGGTGTCAACAATACGTTTCGTCAACCCGGTCAGAACTTTACCTGGACCTGCTTCAAATAAGTGACTTACACCCTGAGCAGACATGAACTCTACAGTCTGAGTCCACAGTACCGGGCTGTACAACTGACGAACTAATGCGTCCCGGATAGCGTCCGGAGAGGTTTCGCATTTTACATCAACGTTGTTAACAACGGGAATGGCTGGTGCATTAAATACGATATTTTGCAGTTCAACTGCCAGTTTTTCAGCCGCTGGTTTCATTAAAGCACAATGAGAGGGAACGCTGACCGGCAATGGCAGTGCACGCTTGGCACCCGCTGCTTTACAGGCTGCTCCTGCTCTTTCCACTGCTTCTTTATTGCCAGCGATGACCACCTGACCTGGCGAGTTGAAGTTAACCGGGGAAACCACCTGACCCTGGGCTGATTCTTCACATGCTTTCGCAATAGCCGCATCGTCCAAACCAATAATGGCTGCCATCGCACCCGTACCTTCCGGCACGGCTTCCTGCATGAATTTACCGCGCAATTCAACCAGACGAACCGCATCAGCAAATGCGATAACACCGGCACAAACCAGAGCAGAATATTCGCCCAGGCTGTGCCCGGCCATTAGTGCAGGTGCTTTGCCGCCTGCCTGCTGCCAGACACGCCACAAAGCAACAGAAGCAGTCAGCAATGCTGGCTGTGTCTGCCAGGTTTTATTCAGTTCTTCTGCCGGACCTTGTTGCGCTAACGCCCACAAGTCATAACCCAGCACATCAGAGGCTTCACGAAATGTTTCTTCAATCACCGGATACTGTGCAGCAAGTTCAGCCAGCATACCCACTGACTGAGAACCCTGTCCGGGGAAAACAAAAGCAAATTGTGTCATTTTTTTGTCCCTGCTAATCAAAAGCGAACCAGTGCAGAACCCCAGGTGAACCCACCACCAAAGGCTTCCAGCAGAACTAATTGACCCGGCTTAATACGCCCATCTCGTACCGCTTCATCCAGTGCTGACGGAACCGATGCCGCAGAGGTATTACCATGCCGGTCCAGCGTCACCACCACACTTTCCATTGGCATACGCAATTTTTTGGCAGTCGCACTAATAATACGCAGGTTCGCCTGATGGGGCACCAGCCAGTCGAGATCTTCGCGATTGAGGTTATTGGCTTCCAGTGTCTCATCAACAATATGCGCAAGCTCGGTAACCGCCACCTTAAAGACTTCATTCCCTGCCATTGTCAGCCAGGAAGGGTTTTCCGGGTTCACGCGATCCTGGTTTGGCAGCGTTAACAAATCTCCATAAGAGCCATCAGCGTGCAGATGCGTGGAAATGATACCGGGCTCTTCAGATTTGGACAGCACCACCGCACCGGCGCCGTCACCAAATAAAATAATTGTGCCACGATCTTCAGGATCCAGCGTGCGGGCCAGCACATCAGAACCAATTACCAGCGCGTAATCAACCGTGCCATTTTTCACATATTGATCAGCGATACTTAGCGCATAAGTAAAACCCGCGCAGGCTGCACCCACATCAAATGCGGGGCAACCTTTGATACCAAGTTGCGCCTGAATTTGGCATGCAGCACTTGGAAACGCGTGCGTCGAAGATGTTGTGGCAACAATAATTAAGCCAATCTGTGTTTTATCAACACCGGCCATATCCAGCGCATTACACGCAGCCTGATAACCCATGGTCGCAACGGTTTCTTCCGGCGCAGCAATGCGGCGCTCGCGGATCCCAGTACGAGTAACAATCCACTCATCAGTGGTTTCTACCATTTTTTCCAGGTCGGCGTTAGTACGCACGAGTTCAGGCAAATAGCTGCCCGTACCAATAATCTTTGTATACATGTACGCTCAGTCACTCTTGGGTAATACAGATTTCAGGCGAGAAGCAATTCGCTCAGGAATTTGCCGCCGCACCGCCTGCACTGCCTGTTCAATCGCGACTTCAAACGCTCGCTGATTGGCCGCACCATGGCTTTTAATTACAGTGCCGCGCAATCCTAACAGACAGGCGCCATTATACTGGTCGGGGTTGAGGTGACTGAATCGCCTTTGCAGGCTTTTTTGTAACCAATGCTTTAATAAAATCAGCCACCACGCCCTTTTTTTCCCTTCCGACTGCGATTTCAGCAGCGAAAGAAACATTCTTACCACACCTTCCATGGTTTTTAGTGTCACATTACCAACAAAACCGTCACAGACCAGCACATCCGTTTTTCCGGTCAGTAATTCATTTGCTTCCAGATACCCGATGTAATGAATAGCAGGCAGTGTAGCCAAAACGGCCGCTGCATTGCGAATAGACTCTGGACCTTTGGTTTCTTCCTCACCAATATTCAGCAGCGCAACACGAGGCTGGGACAGCCCTAACAGTTCTTCTGCAAGGACAGAACCCATAATAGCGAACTGCACCAGCATAGCACTGTCACAGTCCACATTAGCCCCCAGGTCCAGCACCACTGTTTTCCCGCGTTGCTGGTGTGGCAACATCGTTACCAGTGCCGGGCGCTCAATGCCATCCAGCGGCTTTAATAATAATTTCGACAGACCCATTAATGCGCCAGTATTACCGGCACTGACACAGGCCTGAGCCCGCCCTTCTTTTACCAGTTCCAGCGTAACGCGCATGGAAGAGCCACGGCTGTTGCGCACAGCATGCGATGGCCGGGCATCACTGGCAATAACTGACTGAGCAGGGATAATCTGCAAACGTGACCGTTGGTCAAAATCAGCTTTGGCAAGTAATGGAGTAATGGCGTCGGGATTGCCGACTAAAAGAAGGTTCAGTTGCGAATTAGATTCCAGTGCCTGCAAAGCTGCAGGCACTGTCACAGCAGGGCCAAAATCGCCCCCCATGGCATCTAACGCAAGGGTTAGACGTGTCAAAGTATCGCCAGATTACTTAGCGATTACCTTGCGGCCACGGTAGAAACCGTCAGCAGTAACGTGGTGACGCAGGTGCGTTTCACCAGAAACTTTATCTACAGACAGGCTGGCAGTGGTCAGCGCGTCATGGGAACGACGCATGCCACGTTTGGAACGGGTTGGTTTATTCTGTTGTACGGCCATGGACCTTACTCCTCAATTACTTACGCTTTAAACTTGCTAATACGGCAAATGGGTTTGGCTTCTCCGCCTCTGCAGGCAGTTCACCAAAGACCATGTCCGCCTCGGACACTTCACAGTGTTCAGAATCATGCACCGGAACTACTGGTAAAGCGATGATGATTTCATCTTCAACCATAGCCAGCAGGTCAATTTCACCGAACTCGTTAACCTCAATCGGTTCATACGCTTCCGGGAGTGCTTCAGCCTGCTCGTCAGAAACGACCGGGCTAAAACAATACGTTGTGTGAACCTGATGCGGAAATGTGTTGCCGCAGCGCTGACAAGTCAGAGTAACCGACACCTTCGCCTCACCCGTAATAACGGCAAGACGCTGGTTATCAATTGCGAACGACATTTCGCATTCTACATCACTGTCCACACTGACGACGGATTCAGCAACGCGCGCCGCCTGTTCAGGGGTATAAATACCCTTGTAGTCGAGGCGTTTTTGAGCGGTACGTACCGGATCCAGTGTCAGGGGTAATTTTACCTTTTGCATAGGGCGCGCATATTAACTTTGTAACGTCTTAGAGTCAAAGAAAAAGGCATTATGACTCACCTTTTGCCATTTATTCGCACACATTGCGGCTGCACAGTTTAAAATGTGGCGAACAAATTCGCTATAGATGACAGAAAAAATATGCTTCCAATTATACTGGCTTCCACTTCCGTGTATCGCCGCGACTTGCTTAACCGGCTTACTCTGCCATTTACCTGTGCAAGCCCGGACACAGATGAAACACCATTCGCGGGGGAAACATCCGATCAACTGGTTAAGCGCCTCGCAGAGCAAAAAGCGCGTTCTTTGGCACGGGCTTATCCAGGTCATTTAATTATTGGTTGTGACCAGGTTTGCTTACTGAATAATATTATCACCGGGAAACCCCATACAGTTGAAAACGCTGTAAAACAATTATTAGCTGCACAAGGCAAAAAAGTGCGTTTTTCTACCGGAATTGCCCTGCTTAATACGCTAACCAATCATATTCAGGTTGATGTTGAACATGTTGATGTCTGGTTTCGCTCCCTTTCAGAGCCTGAAATCCGCCGTTACGTCACTATAGAACAACCGTTACATTGTGCTGGCAGTTTTAAGTGTGAGGGACTTGGAATAACGTTGTTTGAGCGTATTGACAGCAGAGATCCCAATACACTCATTGGCCTGCCATTGATTCGTTTATGTGAAATGCTGCGCGCGGCTGGCGCAGACCCTTTAGCCGAATAATGCCGTATCCGTGCTCCGCTGGCCGCAACTGCCCCAATACGGCCATCGTGTTTTTGCTTGATCACAGTTCAAAATGCAATACCGTTGCCCAATGACCTGTGAACAACAACAGGCAGTTGCGTTTGACTGGCTATATAGAGGATTACAGCCGGGTAAAGCATCCCCCGGCGTAAAATAAGAATCAGCCACGGCTGGTTTTGCGCAAATAGCTAAGGCACTGCCTGAGTTCACCATCCAGTGGGGCTTCAATGCGAATGGTCTCGCCCGTTGCCGGGTGAGTGAATCGCAGAGCAGCGGCATGAAGAAACAGGCGCCCCAACCCACTGCCGTTTAGCTGGTTGTCGAACTCCCGGTCTCCATAGCGGTCATCAAACGCAATAGGGTGGCCGGCATGAAGCGTATGCACACGAATCTGGTGAGTTCGCCCGGTTACCGGGCTGCAACGAACCAGTGTGGCGAAACCAAACCGCTCTTCCACTTTGAAGCGAGTCTCCGACGGTTTACCTTCACTACTGACCTTTACCATGCGCTCACCACTTTTCAGAATATTCTTTAAAAGTGGCGCCTGGACGACTTTAACGTGAGATTGCCACTGACCACGCACCAGGGCGAGGTAGTCTTTTTGCATTCCTTTATCCCGCAGTTGCTCATGGAGCGAACGCAGTGCAGAGCGCTTTTTCGCTACCAGTAATACGCCAGACGTATCCCTGTCAAGACGATGTACCAGCTCAAGAAAACGCGCTTCGGGACGCAATGCCCGCAACCCTTCAATCACACCAAAACTGAGCCCACTGCCGCCATGTACCGCTGTACCCGAGGGTTTATTGAGAATAAGGATATGGTCGTCTTCATACAAAATGGCGTCAGTCAGTGCAGCCACTTTTTGCAGATGAGGCGATACAGCATCTTCTTCCCGCTCAGCCACGCGCACCGGAGGAATGCGCACTTCATCGCCTTCAACCAGCTTATACTCTGGTTTGATACGTTTTTTGTTTACCCGTACCTCGCCTTTACGCAGGATGCGATAAATCATACTTTTGGGCACACCTTTCAGTTGTGTGCGCAAAAAGTTATCAATTCGTTGCCCGGATTCCTCGTCGGAAATAGCAACTATTTTTACGGTTGGTGTCTCGGTTTTCATGGTGCGCGATTCTAATTACCCCGGACTCATAGCGCCACTTATTTTTCTGTGCTTATATTATTGCGCAGGCGGTTTAAAAATGCCTTTGGGTGTTTTTTTGCTGCTATTTGCAACAATCAGAAATGTGACGTTAAAAAACTGTGAGTAACCAGGTGATAAATGGCAAATGTCATCTTGCTATAACTGGCCCAGCAGTGGAATAATGTTGCGGTTTTCCGCGTTGAGACCTGTAAGAACAAGGAATTTTGCGGAATTACCAATTTTGCCTGAATGTTCATCAACGCAGCAATGGCGTAAGACGTTTTGTACTTTCAGGCAGTTAGCGGGCTGCGGGTTGCAGTCTGGCCGGTAAATGGAAGCTTCTCTGGCGAAAACATTCCCAGGCAGTTCCCCTATAAACAGCGCTGTTTTTCCGTTTGAAATACAGGCTACCGACACGCTGCGCCTCTCAGCAAGCGACAACCGTGAGGTTGACGACTTAGCGAATAGTCACGAGGCCATCGGTTCACATCCGGTCAGCGATTACCTTGCCCGCAGTTCTGTCGTCAATGTAAGAATAACGAGTAAGTTACGATGAAAAGAATGTTAATTAACGCAACTCAGCAGGAAGAGTTGCGCGTTGCCCTGGTAGATGGCCAGCGTCTGTATGACCTGGATATTGAAAGCCCCGGGCATGAACAAAAAAAAGCCAATATTTACAAAGGTAAAATCACCCGCATTGAACCCAGTCTGGAAGCTGCATTTGTTGATTATGGCGCTGAAAGACACGGTTTCCTTCCTTTAAAAGAGATTGCCCGCGAATATTTCCCGTCCAACTATTCCTCTCATGGTCGCCCAAACATTAAAGATGTTTTGCGTGAGGGGCAGGAAGTCATCGTTCAAATCGATAAGGAAGAGCGTGGTAACAAAGGTGCCGCACTAACCACCTTTATCAGCCTGGCTGGCAGTTACCTGGTTCTGATGCCTAACAATCCCCGTGCAGGTGGTATCTCACGGCGTATTGAAGGCGAGGACAGAACTGAGCTGAAAGAAGCACTGTCTTCCCTGGAATTGCCCGACGGCATGGGGCTGATTGTGCGCACTGCGGGGGTTGGTAAATCTGCTGAATCTCTGCAGTGGGATTTGAGTTTCCGCCTGCGTCACTGGGAAGCTATCAAAAAAGCCGCTGAAAGCCGCCCGGCACCTTTTCTTATTCACCAGGAAAGTAATGTCATTGTCCGCGCATTCCGTGACTATCTGCGCCAGGACATCGGTGAAATTCTGATTGATAACCCGAAAATTGTTGAGTTGGCTCGCCAGCACATCGCTGCACTGGGTCGCCCGGATTTCTCCAGTAAAATAAAATTGTATACGGGGGAAATTCCGTTATTCAGCCATTACCAGATCGAGTCGCAAATTGAATCTGCCTTCCAGCGTGAAGTGCGTCTGCCTTCTGGTGGGTCAATTGTTATTGATTCCACGGAAGCGCTTACTGCAATCGATATCAACTCCGCGCGCGCAACGCGTGGTGGCGATATCGAAGAAACGGCACTGAATACCAACCTGGAAGCTGCGGATGAAATTGCCCGTCAATTGCGCCTGCGTGACCTGGGTGGTTTGATTGTTATCGACTTCATTGACATGACGCCAGTACGCCACCAGCGGGCTGTGGAAAACCGCCTGCGGGAAGCTGTACGCCAGGACCGCGCACGCATCCAGATAAGCCATATTTCTCGCTTTGGTCTACTGGAAATGTCTCGCCAGCGCCTCAGCCCTTCACTGGGTGAGTCCAGCCACCATGTGTGCCCACGCTGTAGCGGCACCGGTACTATTCGCGATAACGAATCGTTATCGCTCTCTATCCTGCGCCTGATTGAAGAAGAAGCGCTGAAAGAGAATACCAAAGAAGTTCACGCCATTGTTCCTGTGCCCATCGCGTCTTACCTGCTGAACGAGAAACGCTCAGCAGTTAGTGCTATTGAACAACGCCAGCCGGATATCCGTTGCGTTATCGTACCGAACGATAATATGGAAACACCGCACTACTCTGTTGTGCGGGTACGCAAAGGTGAAGAAACACCGACACTGAGCTATCTGCTGCCAAAATTGCACGAAGAGGCGATGGCGATGCCGTCAGAGGAAGAGCAAGCGGAACGTAAACGCCCTGAGCAACCCGCACTGGCCACCTTTGCCATGCCGGATGTACCGCCTGCACCGCCAGAAGTACCTCATCGTGCAACTTCTGCAGAAAAAACGGCACCGGCTGCCGCACCTGCAGGCCCAGGCTTGTTTGGCAGAATTGCTGGCGCACTGAAATCCCTTTTCGGTACCAGTGAAAACACCGCAAAAGAAGCGCCTGTTGCTGAGCCAGAAGCTGAGAAGAAAACTGACCGCGGTCAACGTCAGCAGGACCGTCGCAATAACCGTCGTAACCCACGCCGTGACCGCAATGAGCGTAATGAACGCGCTGAGCGCAACGAACGTAATCCGCGTAACGAATCTGACAACACAGTTCAACCTCGCGATGAAAACCGCCGCGGCCGCCGTCAGAATCAAAATGCTGAAGTCCGTGAGCCTCGCGGCACCGCACCTGAAGGCAGTAACAAACCGGCTACCCGTGAAGAGCAAATTCAGTCTCGCCGTGACCGTAACCGTCGCCGCACTGAAGAGAAACGTCAGGCCCAGCAGGAAGTGAAAAACCTGCAACATGAAGAAACGGAAAATACCGTTGATTCAACAGCAACTGCAGAGAAAGAGACTCGTGTTCAGGTAATGCCACGCCGTAAACAGCGCCAGCTTACTGAGAAAGTGCGTATCGAAAGTGTAGCCGATGCTGAAAACCACAACAGCCTGCCTGTTGCTGCGGTTGAAAACGCACCGGCCGCTGAGCGCGTACCGGCACCTCAGGAAACTACCGGCCAGTTACCTGAGGTTCAGGTTGAGCAACCTGAATCTGGTGAAGAGAATAGTGATGTACGCGAGAACAATATGCCGCGTCGTTCACGCCGTTCTCCACGCCACCTGCGTGTTAGTGGGCAGCGCCGCCGCCGTTACCGCGATGAGCGTTACCCGTCGCAGTCGCCTATGCCTTTAGCCGTTGCCTGTGCCTCGCCTGAAATGGCATCCGGCAAAGTGTGGATCCGCTACCCGGTAACCCGCCCGGCAGATGACGTTGTCCAGGAAGCGCCAGTACTGGTTGAAGCGTCACCAGACGTAACCGATAACGCTTCTCTGCCTGTTGCTGCAGACAGTGCACAAGTGGACACAGTGCCAGTTGCACCTGCCGACATCAAGCCTGAAGCACCGGTGGCTGGCGAACAGGAAGCAACAACTCAGGCTATTGATAACTCAATGGTGAATAGTGAAGAAACCGGAGCAGCGGCTGCTGTTGAACCAGCCCATCCAATTGAAGCAGCAGAACCTGTTGAAGAAGTTGAACCTGTTAAAGAAGATGCCGCGCCTGTGGTGGCTGAAGCAGAAACAGTGAACGCTGTCGAAACACCGGTTACCGGGCAGCAGGCTGATGTTTCCGCCAGCGAGCCTGAAGCAGCAACGGTCTTTCCTGCTGAAGAGCCAGAAGTGGAACATAGTCCCGTAGTGGAAAATGTTTCGCCTCATCATAGCGAAACTCGCCAGTTCCATGGCGCCGCGACTGCGCCAGCCACTCGTGCACCCGCTCCGGTATATGTGCCAGAGCCAGCACGCCACAGTGATTGGGTTCGCCCGGCATGGAATTTCGAGGGTAAAGGCTCTGCTGGTGCTCACAGTGCCAGCCACCAGGCGGCTGCGCCCGCTACACGGCCACAGTCGCAGGCATAACAGCGTGTAACAGCAACAACGGAAAGGCCTGCTATTAAGCAGGCCTTTTTATTTTCAATCACACAACTGGTCACCTGTCACCGCTGACGTTTCCCTGCCTGCATACCACTGACTCCGGGCATCACCTCACGCATTAAGTCAATGAACATCCGTAACCTTACAGGGTAGTAACTCGCCCAGGGGTAGAGCAGCCAGACAGGTAACGGCCAGGCCTGCCACTCAGGCAATATATGAACCAGCGCGCCACTACGTAAATCCTGCTCAACTATCCATGCTGACAGCACCACAGCGCCTACCCCGCCCAGTGCAGCCCTGCGCGCCGCATACAGACTATCCGTATATAAGCGGGGAGAAAGTGTTACTTCAACTGTTTCACCTTTCTGGTTCGCCAGAATAAGTGCTTTCCGGTAAAAAGAACTTACTGAAACCCAGGGTAACTGACTTAACTCTGAAGGCCGGGTAAGTGGGTTTAACCGTGCAGCAACCTCTGGCGTAGCAACTGCAATGCGTGGCACTTCAGCAAGCTGGATAGCGACTGTATCCGGATTAGTTACATCCCCGACATGAATGGCGCAATCGAGGTTATCTGCAATAAAGTCCGGCGATTTGTCATTAAGCAACCATTCCACATTCAACCCAGGGTAGCGGGCAAGCATATTGATGAGCGGCGCCATCAGTTGATCCTGACCAAAAGCATGAGGCGCACGAACACGCAGCAAGCCTGATGGCTGGTTGTCCGCATTGCTCAACTCGTCTTCCAGCGCCGACCATGAGCCCGCGACATGACGCGCATGCTGATAGCAGTGTTCACCGTCCTCCGTCAGGCTCATCGCATGGGTGGTGCGCAGTAAAAGTTTAACACCCAGCATCGTTTCCAGCGTTTTTAAACGCCGGCTAACTGTTGCCTGGGTTAAAGCAAGCTGGCGTGCCGCTGCTGATAACGAACCCGCTTCGACAATGCGCACAAAGGTTTCAAGCAATTCAATTCTGTCTATACGCTCAGTTGTTTTCACTCTGTAGCCTGCTATACGTTATACGTATAACTGTTGTACACCGGCATGGGCTACACCGCCAGTGGTTTCACCCTCACAATACCGGCCATACACACTATGTCCTGATGAGGAAACAACCATGTCCGGTACGACGTTGCATTCTGAACGCCCGCTAAGCGCGGGTCTGATATTTTCACTGGCTGCTGGAGCAGGGTTGAGTGTCGCATCGATTTATTATGCGCAACCTATCCTGCCACTGCTGGGGCAGTCATTATCACTTTCTGTTAATGGAATGGGATTAATCCCTACTCTGACGCAAATGGGTTATGCGTTAGGTATCTTATTTTTGATTCCCCTCGGCGACCGTTATGATCGCCGGGCCATTATTTTGTTCAAATGTATTATTCTGGCTCTGACACTTGCCGGATGCAGTTTTACCGGTTCGTTACACGGGCTGCTGGCGACCAGCCTGCTAATTGGAATGACAGCGACTATCGCTCAGGATATTGTTCCTGCCGCCGCCATTCTGGCTCCGGCGGGCAGGCAGGGGAAAATTGTCGGGACGGTAATGACCGGCCTGCTACTGGGTATATTACTGTCCCGGACCGTTAGTGGCCTGGTTGCCACCTGGCTGGGCTGGCGAGCGATGTATCAACTCGCGGCACTCAGCATTCTGCTTATTGGCATCGTGCTGTGGCGGGTTCTACCCAGGTTTGCCACACATTCTGAGCTGAGCTACCCTGGTCTGCTGCGCTCAATGGTGACACTATGGCGCCGTTACCCGGGTTTGCGGATGGCGGCAGTCGCTCAGGGCCTGCTTTCCATCGGCTTTAGTGCATTCTGGTCGATACTGGCATTAATGCTGCTGGAGAACTACCACCTCGGCAGCGCTGTAGCCGGGGGGTTTGGCCTGGCGGGTGCCGCTGGCGCACTGGCAGCACCGTTATCAGGTAGTCTGTCAGACAAAATAGGTCCGGAGCGCGTAACAGTGATGGGAGCCGCACTGGTCACGGTCTCTTTCGCCAGCATGTTTTTTCTACCATTACTGTCTGTGCATGCACAATTGTGCCTGATAGCACTGGCTGCAATTGGTTTCGACCTTGGCCTCCAGTCAACATTAATTGCCCACCAGACACTGGTGTACAGCCTTGAACCTCAGGCGCGGGGGCGATTGAATGCCTTATTGTTCACTGTGGTATTTATTGGCATGGCTGCAGGCTCTGTGCTGGGTAGTAAAGCATGGTTAATCGGTGGGTGGCCCGGTGTACTGGTGCTCGCCAGCGCAGCAGGCTTACTGAGTCTGGCAATTCGTTGGTGGGCAATTCGCCGCCATTGTGCCAGCCTTACCGCTAGTGTTGCCGAAGAATAAAAAAATCCCGTACCGGGGTGCCAGTACGGGCAGACAAGGTATGCCCAGTTTCACGACATACCAAAAAGAGCAAAGCCACTAACTATTGAGCTGGAACAGAGACATCCCCTGCATATCGCTGAAGGCCTTATAAGAGGCCTGAAGCGCTGTTTGTTGCATTACATAAGACGAAATCACTGAGTTCCAGTCCGCATCGACCAGGTTACTCATTTGCTGGGATTGTTGCAGGCTGCGGTCATCACCCAGTGAATCGAGGTTATCAAGCTCATTCAACTGAGTACCCAATTCAGAACGGACTTTCAGTACGTTATTGAGTGAGTTTTTCAGACCGCGGCTGGTTTTATCAACCACTGCCTGTAAAGCATCTCTGCCAGTCTGATCAAGATCTTCCTGCGGTGTATTGAGTGCTGCAATAGCGGTATCCAGCATGGTAAATAAGTTGGTTTCGCTGGCACTGCCATCGGGTTCTGCTTCAGCGTTACTGGTTATCGAATCAAACACTTCCGTACCCGTGTGGCCTATAACCATGGTGCGCGCAGAATCAACCTTCTGAGTAATATCCTCAGTACCGCCGACATAATTAACGCTGGTACCTGAATCAACAAAAGGCTGTGAATCAGTTTTATAGCCAGCGAAAATATAGCGGCCGTTACCGTCAGTGCTGTTTGCCAGGTTCAGTAACTGGTCACGGACCCCTTGTAACTGGGTAGCCAGTGAAGCCCGGTCATCATCGCTCAACGTACCATTGCTTGCATAAACGATTTTTTCCTGCGCAGTCTGAATACTGCTGGTTACCTGGCTTAAGACGCTTTCCTCCAGCGAAGCCTTTTGGGTTGCGAAAATTCGGGCTGTAGCATACTGGCTGTTCTGTGCCTGGGCCTGTGAAACTACAATTGCCTGAGAAGCCGCAACCGGGTCATCAGACGGGCGGTTAACCCGTTTGCCCGTGGATAACTGTTCACCATAATTCAGCCACTTTTGCTGCGACTGGGTGATACCACGAACATTTTGTTCAAAGATCATCTGCGTGCTGATGCGCATTGGTCATGACTCCTATGAATTAATGGATAGCAGCGCGTCAAAAATCGTTGATGCTGTTTTCAACACCTGTGAGTTCGCCAGATAATATTGCTGATAACGCTGCAGGTTGGCGTACTCTTCATCCAGGTTCACACCAGAAACAGATTGTTGCTGGTTGGTCAACTGCGTAACCACATTCGCCTGTGTCGTACTGGTTGTATTCAGTGTACTGGTGGTGTTACCTACCAAAGACACCAGGCTTGCGTAAGCATCGTTAAAGGTTTTGTTGCCACCCACCAGGCTTTTGTCCTGCAAGTCAAGCAGCGCCTGGGCGTTGGTGTTATCACTCTCGCCAGAGGTCGCTGAGCTCGCCAGCGCCACTTTCGCTTCATCCGTTACTGAAACGGCCATATTGACGATTGTGTTGGTTACCGGTTTGACGAGAAAGCTGTCTTTGGCATCAGGTGAGCCGTCTACAGTTACCGTCAGGCCATCAAAAGCCAGTGTCGTATTACCACTACCATCAGTGCCGGTTGTCGGCGTCACAGTGGTATTATCTGATGTGCGGGTAACCGTCCAGGCAGATCCGCTCCAGGCCACTTTATAATTGGTTGCCAGAACAGCAGAACTGTCTGTTACTTCAGCAGTCAGTGTTGTGGAGCTGGTATTGTTCGCATTGCTCACCACCGCAGGCGCACCGACAGCAAAGAAAGCTTCGCCTGCATCGCCATTGGCATCAAAACCCGCTTCATGCTGAGTATTGAATGCATCCGCAAAGGATAATGCCAGTTGCCCAAGGCGGTTACGTGCTGCATCCAGGTCTGTTGAACGGAAAGTCAGTAAGCCCCCCAGAGAACCGCTGGTTAACTGGCTTTCAGGAATTTCGACGTTTCCAGCGGCTTCATCAACATACGCCACTGTTTTCCGTCCAGGATCAGCACTTGACGCAACTGCAGCAAGTTGGAATGAACGCGATCCCTGAACCAGAGACGTACCATTACCCAGGCTCACGTTATAGGTGTTTCCATCCTGGATTGTGACAGTCACACCTACTATGTTATTAAGTTCATTCACCAGTTGGTCGCGTTGGTCCAACAAGTCGTTCGGGCTGGCACCGCCGCCTGTCGCCGTCATTTGCGCAATCTTCTTATTCAGATCAGCAATCTGGCTGGTATAGGTGTTAATTTCCTGAACACTGGATTCGATGGCGCTGTTTACCTGGCTGTCCATGCTGCGCAGGTAGTTATCCGTCGTTTTAAACTGGTTTACCAACCCCTGAGCCTGGCCAATTAATGCTTCACGGGCAGAAGAGTCACTGGCATTACTGGTCAATGTAGTCAGCGCAGAGAAGAAACTCTGTAATGACGTTGAAATGCTGGTCGTTGTGCTGGACAACAGGTCATCTATTTGCGAAACCTGGTCATAACGGCTAGACAGTGCACTGCTTTGATTTGACGCCTGACGCAACTGGCTGGAAATAAACTGATCGTATTCACGCTGAACACCACTGACATACACACCATTACCAATCCAGCTATTACCGGAAAGGGTACTATTAGACTGGGCCAGTACGGTGGTCTGGCGGCTATAACCGGTTACGTTATAGTTCGAAATGTTGTTACTTACCGTATTCAGCGCGGTCTGTGCGGCAGTCAGTCCGCTCATCGCGCTGTTGATCAGGCTACTGGACATGGTGTTTCCTTTTGAGCGTTTAATCACGGGTCCCGACTGAGATTATCGGCAGCACAGACCAGGACTTGAGGCTAATCAGAACAAATTGCTTAAATCATTGTTATACGCTTTAGATACCTTATCACTCATAGATTTTAGCTGCTGAATCAATGAGGTAAGTTTGTTGGCATAGCCCGGGTCTGTTGCGTAACCCGCGCGTTGCAATGCCTGAGCGCCCTGCTCTGCTGTTGCCGCTGTAGTCACCGCTGCATAACGCGGATTTTTACTCAGCAGACTCACATAATCTGACAGCGCTTCAAGGTACGAACTGTACACACGAAACGCGGCTTTCACCTTTTTCGCCTGACCATTTTCAAATTCAGTGGTGGTGATTTCGGTAGTTGGTCCTTTCCAATTTCCGGTTGCTTTCACCCCAAAAATATTGAAGCTGGGCGCACCACTGGCCGTGCGAATTTGCCGTTGCCCCCAACCTGATTCCAGCGCCGCCTGCGCCAGAATCAGGTGGTGAGGAATGCCACTTTGTTCGCTGGCGAGTTTGGCGGGTAAAGACAACTGCGCCAGAAAGTCTTTGCTTTCACCATCAAGGTCTTTATCTGCAAACGAAACAATCGCCCCGGAACTGGGAGGTGCTTTGGGAATAGCTTTACGCACCAGTTGGGTAAATTCCTGAGCTTGATACTGCATGACGGTATCCATATCGAGTTTCATTGGCACAGTCCCCGCCTTTTCAGACGGTGACTGCGTGCCATTGGTCATCTGTTTTACCATCATGTCTGCCAGACCAAGGCCTTTGGCACTGAGGTCATCCGCAATCTGCTGGTCGTACATACTGGTGTACAAACGGGTTTGGTCGTTGTCGAGCAGGCCATCTTTCGGCAAAGCCTGGCGCATACTCTTCAGTACCATTTGCACGAACATCCCTTCAACTTTCCTGGCTACTGCTTTCAGGTGAGCCTGTGGGTCATTCGCTGCTGCCCGTTTTAATTCATTCAGCGATTGCGCATCCCAGGCTGCGCCAGCCATAGACTGGGTATCATTAATCATTAGATAATCTCCAGCTTCGCTCGCAGACAACCTGCACTTTGCATGGCCTGCAGGATAGACATTAAGTCCATCGGTGTTGCACCCAGCGCATTGAGGGCACGCACCACATTGTTCAGGTTGGCGCTTGAGTTAATGCGGCGCAGTGCGCCACCACTCTGGCGCATATCAATCTGCGTTTGTGGTGTCACGACAGTTTGTCCACCGCCAAAGGGCGTATTGGGTTGGCTCACTGTATTCTGCTGGTTGACTGTTACCGACAAGTTGCCCTGGGCAACTGCACAGTTATCCAGAGTGACTTCGCGGTTCATCACTACAGCGCCAGTACGCGAGTTGATAATCACTTTGGCGTCCTGCACCGGGACATTCACCTGCAGGTTTTGCACATCCGCAAGAAAACGCACCTGGGAACTATTTCCCGGTGGAACACGAATTTGAACAGTACGGGAATCAATAGCCTGAGCTACACCATAACCCTGGGAACGGTTAATGGTGTCAGAAATCTGCTGAGCAAGGCTGAAATCTTCCTGATTAAGTTGCAGGGTTAGTGTATTCCCACTGCCAAAATTACTTGGCAGTTCACGCTCAACCACTGCTCCACCAGTAATCCGCCCACCATTGAGTTGGTTAACCTGAACACTGCTGCCACCTGCAGATGCCCCCGCGCCACCAATCAGGATATTACCTTGTGCCAGCGCATAGACCTGATTGTCCACACCTTTGAGAGGCGTCATTAATAGCGTGCCGCCCCGCAGACTTTTTGCATTACCTAAAGAAGAAACAACCACATCAATTCTCTGTCCCTGGCGAGAAAAAGCGGGTAAATCGGCCGTCACCATGACTGCTGCCACGTTTTTCAACTGCATATTGGTGCCAGTGGGAACAGTAATACCCAGTTGTGACAGCATGTTATTCAGGCTCTGGGTAGTAAATGGAGTCTGAGTGGTCTGGTCACCGGTTCCATCCAGCCCAACTACCAGGCCATAGCCAATAAGTGAGTTATCACGCACGCCCTGTACAGTGGTGAGATCGCGAATACGGTCTGCCTGAGCCAGTGTCGCCACCAGCAGCAATCCGATTGCGAAAATTGACTTAAACATAATTCACCTCGCTTAAAACGGCGCAATATTGAGGAAGAAACGTTGCAACCAGCCCATTTGTTGTGCCTCATTGATATAGCCATTACCAACATACTCAATGCGGGCATCCGCCACCTGTGTTGATGCGACGGTATTACTGGTTGAAATAAAGCGTGGATTCACTACACCAGAGAAACGAATAAATTCCGCGCCCTGATTAATCGCGATTTGTTTTTCCCCTACTACATGGAGGTTACCGTTAGCCAGCACCTGGTCTACCGTCACAGTCAATGTACCTGTAAAGGTGTTTTGCGCACTGGAACCACCTTTGCCTGTGAAATCATTTTTACCTTCCATGTCAAGGTCTGCCCGGGCATTGCCAAACAATCCCTGCAAATAGCGAGGGGCGGTCGTTACCGCCAGACTACTGCTTCCATCGCGCGATGCGTTTGAAGACGAGGATTTGCTGGCACTGACGTTTTCCTGAAGGTTAATGGTGAGTGTGTCACCAATATTGCGCGGACGACGGTCTTCAAATAACGGCTGATACCCATAGTTAATGGGCTGAACAGTCTGAAAAATAGAACCATTAACCGCCGGAACCGGACCTGGAATAGGCTGTGCCGAGGTTGGCCCCTGAACAAGCGGCTTACTCGGGACCAGTGAACAGCCACCGAGGGCGACACTCAGGCTAATGACAAGCGGTCGATACCACTGGTTACGGTTTTGCATTACGTTTATCTTCAGAAAATATTAGCCGGCGGCGAAGCCGGCCAGATTTTAAAGTTGTGACAGTTTCTGCAGCATCTGGTCAGTAGTTGATACGGCTTTACTGTTAATCTCATATGCACGCTGAACCTGAATCATATTGACCAGTTCTTCAGCCACATTCACGTTTGAGGTTTCCACATATCCCTGGTACAGCAGCCCCGCGCCATTCTGACCCGGAGTTGATTCTGTCGGCGCACCGGAGGCCTGGGTTTCTGTGTACAGGTTTTCGCCAATACTCTCTAACCCAGAAGTATTGACAAATGTAGCCAGGTTCAGTTGCCCCACCTGTTGTGTTGCTGTCTGCCCTTGTAGGGTGACGCTTACCACACCATCACGCGCCACAGTAATACTCAGAGCATTACTGGGAATGGTGATAGCTGGTTGCACAGGGAACCCACCGTTAGTCACTAACTGCCCGTTGGAATCGAGTTGAAATGAACCATCACGGGTATAGGCTGTGGTGCCATCCGGGAGCTGTACTTCAAAAAAACCTTCGCCTTTAATCGCAATATCTTTGCTGTTATCGGTCTGGTTCAGGTTACCCTGGGTATGAATACGCTCCGTTGCCACCGGGCGAACCCCGGTACCAATTTGCAGGCCCGTCGGTAATGTTGTTTGTTCAGAAGACTGGGCTCCTGGCTGACGTACTGTCTGGTACAGCAAATCCTCAAACACTGCACGCTGGCGTTTGAAACCATTGGTACTGACGTTTGCCAGGTTGTTGGCAATAACGTCCATATTGGTTTGTTGTGCATCCAGACCGGTTTTCGCGATCCATAATGAGCTTATCATGGTGAAGTCCTGTTTTATTAAGTCAGTGACAGCAGTTGGTTCGCACGCTGTTCGTTACCATCAACATTGCTGATAACTTTCATTTGCATCTCAAAACGGCGCGAGTTGCTAATCATTTCAGCCATTGCTTCAACGGCGTTGACATTACTGCCTTCCAGCACACCCGCCATCACTTTCAGCGTCGGGTCCGCTGCAGGTACAGCGCCACGCGTGGCCTGCGCCTGCTGGGTGAGATGGAACAACCCGTCATCACCACGCTCCACTTCCTTGTCGGTAGCCTTAACCAGTTTCAGCCGGCCAATAGGGGCTGCGGTATTAGGTGGATCCCCCGGGTTTAGCGCAGTGATGGTACCGTCAGCAGCAATAGTCAGCTCAGCATTCTGGGGAACGGCAATAGGACCACCATCACCCATCACCAGATTGCCATTCACTTCCAACTGCCCATTGACGTTCACCTGCATATTACCGTTACGGGTGTAAGCTTCCTGGCCATTCGGGGTCCGTACCGCCAGCCAGCCATCCTGCTGCATTGCCACATCCAGATTTCGGCCGGTGTAATCCATCGAACCGGTACTCATATCCGAACCTGGTGTAGAGGCAGCGACCAGTGTGCGGGTTGGTAGAGATAACCCCTCAACCGGCACTGCACGCAGTGCCTCAAGTTGTTTACGAAAACCAGGTGTCGACGCGTTAGCCATGTTGTTAGCCGTCACAGACTGTAAATCCAGCGTCTGGCTGGCTGCGCCCATGGCGGTATATATTGCGTGATCCATTAAGCCACCCCGTCAGTCGATTAACGCAGGTTAACCAGCGTGTTAAGAATCTGATCCTGAGTTTTAATCGTCTGGGCGTTTGACTGATAGTTACGTTGCGCAACAATCATATTCACCAGCTCTTTACTCAGATCAACGTTGGAAGACTCCAGCGCTCCACTGGTCAATGTGCCGAAAGTACCAGTCCCAGCAATCCCCAACAGCGCAGCACCTGAAGATGAAGTTGCACTCCACAGGTTGTCACCTTCAGACTGCAGGCCTTCAGGGTTAGCAAAGTTTGCCAGGGCAATCTGGCCCAGCAATTGGGATTCACCGTTGGAGTAGGTACCACTAATAGTGCCGTCGTCATTGATGGCGTAACTCACCATTTCGCCCGGTGCATAACCATCCTGAGAAGTAGAAACTATGTTGTTACTACCGTAGTTCTGCTGCATGGAACCGGTAAAATCCAGCGAGAATGTGGCAGGCGTTGCACCGCTGCTGGTGTCGGTGGTCAGGCTCGGGAAGATACCGGCAGTGGCGGTTGCGGTACCAGTGCTGTCTGTAGTACTGGTCAGGTTACCGTTAGAATCAAAGGTCATCGTTCCCAACAGAGATGATGAACTACCGCTGACGCTACTGTCCTGGGTGTAAACACTCCAGGTATTATCTGCAGTTTTAACAAAGTACACGTTCATATCATGGGTGTTGCCCTGGGTGTCATACACCGTGATCGTGCCTTTCTTATTGTACGTGGTGGAATCTGTTGAATCGAAGGTGCTGGTAATCGCATCGTCTGATGAATTCAGTTGCACTTCCATTGCTGCGGTTGTGGTGGTTTTCGCAGGCATTGGAGAACTGGGAATAGACAACGTTACCGGGTTTGCCCCCTGGTTAATGGTGGGCGGGGTTCCGGTTGCCGGATAACCTGTCACAAAATAGCCTTGTGAGTTAACCAGATTGCGGTTTTCATCGAGTTGCAGCTGACCATTACGGCTGTAATAGACCGAACCCGCACTGTCTGTCATACGGAAAAAACCGTTCTGGTTAATAGCCACATCCAGCCCGCGGCTGGTATTGGTGACGGTACCATCCGAGAAGTTCTGAATAACAGCCGCTACTTTTACCCCCAGACCTACTTTGGAGCTGGCACCGGCAAACATATCGGCGAAGGCGATCCCGGAGGATTTAAACCCGTAAGTGGCGGAGTTGGCAATGTTGTTGCCGATAACGTCCAGGTTGCTTGAGGCGGCGTTAAGGCCACTGACCGCTTGAGAAAAAGACATGTGTCCTACCCCTGATGGTTAAGTTAGAGAATTTGACGCACTTCGCTAAGCGTAGTGGTGCCATAAGTACCTAAATCGAGCAAATTACCGCTGCTGCTACTGGTGATACCGTTCACCAACGCATACTGAAGTGGTTGAGCTGTCAATTGCGTAGAGCCATTGGCAGCAGTAACGGTGACATTGTAAGAGCCATCTGCAACCGTTGAACCATCTGTAGTCGTACCGTCCCATGAGAATGTGTGGACACCCGCACTCAGTGCACCAAGGTTAATGGTTTGCACCACTTTGCCGGTACTGTCGGTAATCGTGGCAGTGGTTGCCGTTGATGCCTGTTCCAGTTCCACACCAAAAGGCGTGGTTGTACCACTGCCCGCCAGTACTGTAGAACCCGTCACCATGACACCATGGCCGATAAGTGATGACGCCTGCAATTGCTGGCTGTCATTAATCTGTCCGGAGATAGATCCCAGTGTGGTATTGAGTTTTTCAATACCGCTGAGCGTGCTTATCTGTGCCAACTGAGAAGTCAGTTGGCTATTGTCCATCGGGTTGGTCGGATCCTGGTTTTTCATCTGCGCAACGAGCAGCGTCAAAAACTGGTTTTGCAAATCATCTGCACTGCTCGCCGTCAAACTGTTTGATGCGGATGACGAACTGGTTGCCGAACTGGACGCCAGCGCACTGCTGGTATCATTAACACTGACTGAAACAGACATTGTTTCCTCCTTTATTGACCAAGTGTCAGTGTTTTCAACATCATGCTTTTCACTGTGTTGAGCACTTCAACGTTAGCCTGATAACTACGCGATGCAGACATGGTGTTAACCATTTCTCCCACAACATCCACATTCGGCATCCGCACATAACCGTTGGTATCCGCCAGCGGATTGCCTGGCTGGTAAACCATCTTGAACGGGTCCTTGCTTTCCACGACCCCGGCGACCTTTACTCCACCAGTAGCCGCACCAACCGGTGCATCAACCTGGAAGACTACCTGTTTAGCTCGATAAGGTTGCCCGTCCGGCCCTGCGACACTGTCGGCATTCGCAAGGTTACTGGCTGCAACGTTCAAACGAGCAGACTCTGCTGACATCGCTGAACCTGCAATATCGAAAATATTAAGCAGCGCCATCGGTTACCCCTGTTGTTGCAATACAGACATCATGCTTTTGATTTGCCCGGTAAGAGCGGTGATGTCCATTTGGTATTTCAGGCTATTGTCAGCAAAAGCAGTTCGCTCGCGGTTCATATCCACAGTATTGCCATCTGCTGCTGGCTGGTCTGGAATCCGGTACATCAAATCCACTGAAGGCGATGACGATGTCTCGGCAGCAATATGTCGTGAAGATGTCAGCGTCAGGGGAAGTCCCCCTTCCGCCGCCCTGCCGCGATCCATGACCTTTTTCAGTTCACTGGAAAAATCGATGTCACGGGCCTGATAACCCGGAGTATCGGCATTGGCGATATTTCCGGCGAGAATTTCCTGGCGCTGAGCCCGCAGGTTGAGTGCTTCCTGCCCAAAGCGCAGTGCAGCATCCAGTTTATCGAGCATGTTTCCTCCGCGCAGACGATGAGTTATAGCCGACAGCTTAATTCTCCTTGCGCGCGCTTTATCGACGGAATAAACGCAAAATGCTTCGCTATTTGTCGCCTTGAAATACTTTGCTTACAGGTAGAATCCTTAACATCCCTAACTGGAGGTGCTTATGTTTTCCCGAATACTCAGCACTGTTGCGGTGCTTATCACTGTGCTACCGCTGACCTGCCTTGCGGGTGAACTTGATTCCCAAATGGAGGCGTTTTTTCAACAACGCCTGACAGGAGTCAGTGATAATGTGAAGGTGAAAATCAATTCGCCCCAGTCGCAATTACCTCAGTGCGCTAACCCTGAATTCCGTTTGCCAACTAACGGCCGCTTTTGGGGTAACCTGAGCGTAATGATGCGTTGCGGTAACCAGCAGCGTTATGTGCTGGTTACTGTCCAGGCAAGTGGAAACTATGTGGTGGCAAGCCAGGTTTTAGAACGCGGTACACCGGTCACAACGGGTAATGTTGAGCTAAAATATGGTCGTCTTGACCTGCTGCCTCCGAATACCCTGTTTTCTGTAGACGATGCGCTCAATGCCATTACCCTGCGAAATGTTGCGGCCGGACAGCCTATTATGCGCAGCATGCTGCGCGTTCAGTGGCGGGTAAAAGCAGGTCAAAAAGTGCAAGTTATCGCCGCGGGACAAGGGTTTAGCGTGAACAGTGAAGGCAAGGCATTAAACAATGCTGCAGTCACGCAAAATGCCCGGGTCAGAATGTCGTCTGGCCAGGTGGTCAGTGGGACTGTCGACAGTGATGGGAATATTCTTATTAATCTATAATCCCTTAAAGATTCTGTTCAGGCTGCCGATAAATTTAGCAACGAAACGAGATGACAGGTATCGCCCGGCGCGACCACCACTGAGGACACAGATATGAGCATTGAGCGCACATCACCACTTAAGCCCGTGAGCACTGTGCAAACACGCGAAAGCAGTGACACAACTTCGGCGAAAGTTCGCCTGAACAAAACTGGCTCTGAGACCAGTAGCACCGTGACCCTGAGTGACGCTCAGGCCAAACTGATGCAACCGGGTTCCAGTGACATCAACATGGAACGTGTTGAAGCAATCAAAACGGCCATCAAAAATGGCGAACTGAAAATGGACACCGGTAAAATCGCCGATGCGCTGATTCAGGATGCGAAAAGCTATTTAAAAGAGTAATACTGCCATGAGCCGCCTGTTAGAACTGATGGATAAAATGACTTCAGTGCTGAATGACCTTAAACGTGTTCTGGACGCAGAGCAGGCACAGCTCTCTGCGGGTTTTGTCAATGGTGTGGCGTTACAGCGCATCACTGAAGAAAAAAGCTCGTTACTCGCAACCCTCGACTACCTTGAACAGTTACGGCGAATGGAGCAACACCCTCACCATGCTGCAGCCAATGATGACCCGGTGGAATTGCGCTGGCAGACAATCAAGAAGAAAACCCGTTATCTGAACGACCTGAATACTCACAACGGTTGGTTACTTGAGGGCCAGTTGGAGCGAAATAAAGAGGCGCTGGAAGTGTTGCGCCCACACCAGGAACCCGGGTTATATGGCTCAGACGGGCAAACGGCAGCACCTAACCGCAGCGGTAAAAAATTTAGCGTCTGATTAAACCCCCTGGCTACAGGGGGCTCGTCCTTTCAAACCTTTCCCCTTGCTATAATGTCCTGCGAATGAATTCTTTTATCCTGAATCCCAGAACCAGCAAAGTGGCAAAGTAAGCCACAACCCCAGCCACAACCACTGCCACCAGGCGCAGCAGGCGATCAGGCATGCCCCCCAAATGCCACGCGGGCATGACTGACATCACGCCCACCAACACCACCGCCATAACCAATACCGCACACACCAGGCGGAACAGAAACAACCGCCATCCTGGTTCGGGTGTAAAAATCGCTTTCTTGCGTAACTGCCAGTACAACAGCCCGGCGTTCAGACAGGCAGCCAGCCCGATAGACAACGACAAGCCAGCATGTTTAAGCGGGCCAATAAACGCCAGGTTCATGACCTGAGTCATAATGAGTGTGACAATAGCTATTTTGACGGGTGTTTTGATATCCTGGCGGGAATAAAACCCTGGAGCCAGCACCTTCACGACGATTAACCCCATAAGGCCAACGGAATACGCAATCAGCGCCCGCTGAGTCATCTGCGCATCAAACGCCGTGAACTTCCCGTACTGGAACAGCGACACGGTCAACGGTTTAGACAGCAACCCCAGGGCTACAGCACTGGGCAAGGCCAGCAGAAAACACAGTCGCAACCCCCAGTCCATCAGGCGGTTATATTCCTCATGATTCCCACTGGAAAAACTTTTCGACAGCGATGGCAACAGAATAGTCCCCAGAGCCACACCCAGTACGCCAGAAGGGAACTCCATCAGACGGTCGGCGTAGTACATCCAGGAAACTGAACCGGACACCAGAAATGACGCGAAAATAGTATTAATGATGAGCGATATCTGGCTGACGGAAACCCCGAGAATAGCGGGCCCCATCTGGCGCAAAACACGAATCGCCCCTTCATTTTTAAAACTGATACGCGGCAATACCAGCATGCCGATTTTGCGCAAATGCGGTAATTGATAAAACAACTGCAACACCCCGCCCACAGTAACCGCCCAGGCCAGAGCCAGCACAGGAGGGTGGAAATGAGGTGCGGCAAACAGCGCGAAACTTATCATACTGACATTGAGCAATGTCGGTGCAAACGCCGGAACCGAAAACCGATTCCAGGTATTGAGAATGGCCCCCACCAGCGATGCCAGTGAGATAAGCAGAATATAGGGAAAGGTTATCCGCAGCAGTTGTGAAGTCAGTGCGAATTTGTCCGCTGTATCAGCAAAACCCGGTGCGGTAACCATAATCACCCAGGGTGCCGCCAGCATCCCAACAACAGTAACCAGTGCCAGTGCCAGCGTCAGTAAGCCAGATACATAGGCAACAAATACGCGTGTGGCCTCTTCTCCCTCTTTACTTTTGTATTCAGCAAGAATGGGAACAAAAGCCTGAGAAAAAGCTCCTTCAGCAAAAATGCGCCGCAACAAATTGGGAAGTTTAAATGCGACAAAGAAAGCATCTGTCGCCATCCCTGCGCCAAAAACCCGGGCTACGATGGCATCACGGGCAAACCCGAGAACACGGGAAAACATCGTCATCGAACTGACCGCGGCCAGCGATTTTAACAAGTTCATTACAGTACGGTTTCCACAAAAACAACAACGCCTGCAATGCAGGCGCCAGACTGATGACAAAATTTTTGATGTTACTGAGCAACGTCAGGGTTACCCACTAACCAACAGAACATGCCACCACAGAGTCAATACGCACAATTTTTATTTAATGCCAGCAGCTGTGCATTGCGTTACTTGCCAGTAAGCCCCTCAGATAGCACATAGCAACAAAGCGGCTTAGTCTACCTGAGAGGAAATACAAAAAACCAGCCACAGAGCGTTACAGGACATAACCACCAGGCTATTCACTTATCGCTTCCCGCCACAATCTTTCAACAATACGCTGTGCCAGCAAGGCCTGTTCACCCGATGTTAGCGGCGGAGTCTGGTTTTCCACACTGGAAATAAAGTGCTGCACACAGCCAAAAAACCCGCGTTGTTCAAGGGTTGATTGCCAACCAGGTACAGGCACAGATACCACACCCTGCCCACATTCCTGAATCCATTCACGCATTTCTTTGACCCAGAACAAACCACCATCCGTCACAGCCTGAATAGTTTCAGCCTGGCTTCCTGCCCGGCGATGCATACTGGTTGTAATCAGGGCCTGTTGCACAGAAAAATGGTGCTCGGCATACAGCATTTCACCTTGCTCACTGGTTTGAATTCGCCCACTGATTACCTTTCCTTCACCGCCCGCAAGCCAGAGTGCTGTGTCCACTACATGCAGGTAGTCATCCAGCAAAGTAAAATGCAGGTCATGAGGCCCAACGCTATCTGCACGGTGCTTTTCCATACGCAGTGAAGCCAGATTATCTGTAATGCGTGACTTCAGTGTCTGGTAATGGGGTGCAAAACGCCGGTTAAAACCGACCATCAGTGCACACTGTTTCTGGCGGGCCAGGGAGACCAGTTTCTCAGCATCACTGAGCGTCACAGCAAGGGGTTTATCCACACAGACATGCACCCCAGCCCGGAGTGCTGCACTGACGACATCATAATGGCTGTGGGTTGCGGTATGGACAAACAGGGCATCACAACCGGCCAGCACGTCAGCCAGGCTCGCAGCACAAGGTATTCGCCAGGCCTGGCAAACACGCTGAGCTTTCTCCTGACCAGGAGACCAGGCTCCGGTTATTTGCCAACCTTGTTCATGTGCCAACACTGGCAACCAGGCTTTCTGGGCTATATTGCCAAGACCGGCGATCCCTACCCGTAATTTGCCCATTATAACCCCGCCGCTTCAAGACGTGCTTTTAACGCCGCCAGTTCGTCTTCCAGCGCAGCAACACGTTGCACCAGGCTACCCGAGTCCATTTCGTTTTCACTACTTATGGGCACCACAACCGGCTCACTCCCATCACCAAACAAATGTTGGTAGCGATGCTCACGCTTGCCAGGTTCACGAGGCAGTTTCACCACCATCGGGCCATCCTCACGGCTGACCAGCACTTCCAGTGCTTGTTCAACTTCCTGCATATCCGCAAAATCATGCATACGTGCGGCGCGCATTCGCAATTCACCTGGTGTTTGTGGGCCACGGAGTAACAAGGTTGCCAGCAAAGCTACCTGAGCTTCGGAAAGTTTTAATTGCCCAAACTCCGAATTACAAAAACGCTGCTCATATTTGGTCACCCGGTTTCCAAAACCACTTTGTGGGCTGACATGATGGCGGCGGACCAGTTCATCAACCACAGACTGAACATCTGCATCACTTAGCGACATCACCGGTTCACGGTTAGTTTTCTGATTGCACCCGGTGACAATAGCGTTGAGCGACAATGGATATTGTTCTGGCGTAGTCACTTGCTTTTCCAGTAAGACGCCAATCACGCGAGCTTCTTCTGGGGAAAATTGATGTTTCATGCTCTCTCCTTTTAGCGCCCGAGAGTCCAGTCTTTAGTGGTCAGGGCGGTAAGAACGTGATCCTGCCATTGGCCATCGATTAATAAATAATTTTTGGCGTAACCTTCTTTTTCAAACCCCAGACGCGCCAGTAAATTACCACTGCGACTATTATGCGGCATGTAATTCGCCATAATCCGGTGAATATTCTGAGTCCGTTGCATATAGCGCACCGCGCTGGTCAGCGCCTCAAACATCAATCCCTTGCCCTGCCATTTTTCCCCTAACGAATACCCCAGGTAACAGGCATGAAAAGCACCACGCACCACATTGGAAAAATTCGCGACTCCACAGATTTCTTTTTCATCCGGATCCAGTAACGCAAAATAATACGCGCCCCCTTGTTTATGCAGCTCATTAATCATACTTAACCGGGCTTGCCAGCCTGAAGGATAACAATGGCTTTCATCGCGTATGGGCTCCCAGGGCTTAAGGAACACTCGATTTTGCGCATAATATTCTGCCAACCGGAACGCATCTCTGTCATACACCAGCCGTACAACCAGCCGGTCTGTGGTCAGCCTGACCTTAGGTACATTGCTACGATAGCCAAACATCTCCCCGCTCCTGTTTCAGGGCTTCCTGTGCCAAAATTCCCTGTCGTAAACCTCACTCGTATACTGATGACGAGTATAGTGCAGAGCATCATAATAAAAAGTGTGTTGTACTGCCCGTAAAGAACAAGGCACTTTTTTGATTTTATTCACAAATGAGAGTTATCGCAGCCAATAAAAATATCTTTGCGGCTCTCTGGGCAAAAACAGAGAAATCAGCGATGATAAGTTTCTTATCTTTCATTCCCCTGGAGGGGAAATGGCGCGCGTCAGGCAGGCAAGGAATCTGGGGAAAGCATTCCTTCTTCTCGACAATATGCTGGTAGTTCTTGGCTTCTTTGTCGTTTTCCCACTTATCTCTATTCATTTTGTTGACCAGCTTGGCTGGGCTGCTTTGTTGGTTGGCATAGCTCTGGGTCTGCGTCAGCTTATTCAGCAAGGTCTGGGGATCTTTGGTGGCGCTTTTGCTGACCGCTTTGGCGCCCGGCCGATGATTGTCACTGGCATGCTGATGCGTGCGGCTGGTTTTGCCGCCATGGCTGTCGCTCACGAACCCTGGGTATTGTGGGTATCCTGCCTGTTGTCAGGTTTGGGGGGAACACTGTTTGACCCGCCACGCTCGGCTCTGGTGGTTAAACTGATTCGCCCGACGCAACGGGGGCGTTTTTTTTCTATTCTGATGATGCAGGACAGCGCTGGTGCGGTCATTGGCGCCATGCTGGGCAGTTGGTTACTGCAATACGATTTTCGTCTGGTATGCTGGAGCGGTGCCGTACTCTTTATTTTGTGTGCCGGGTGTAATGCATTTTTGCTACCTCGTTATAAGCTATCCACTACCCGGACTCCATTGCGCGCTGGCATGCAACGTGTCATGAATGACCGCCGTTTTGTGACATATGTTCTGACACTTGCTGGCTACTACATGTTGGGTGTTCAGGTGATGCTGATGCTACCGGTGATGGTCAACGATATTGCGGGTACGCCTGCGGCGGTGAAATGGATGTATGCCATTGAAGCCTGCCTGTCACTGACGCTTCTGTACCCCATCGCCCGCTGGACTGAGAAGCGCTTTCGCCTTGAACAACGCCTGATGGCTGGCTTGCTGATTATGAGCTTCAGCTTGCTGCCCATCGGTCTGGTGGAGAATTTGCACCAACTGCTACTCCTTATCTGCCTGTTTTATCTCGGTTCAATTATTGCAGAGCCTGCAAGGGAAACCTTAAGTGCATCTCTGGCAGACCCGCGAGCCCGTGGCAGTTATATGGGTTTCAGCCGGCTGGGGCTGGCTTTTGGTGGCGCGCTTGGTTATGCCGGTGGCGGCTGGCTGCTCGATACAGGCAAAGCACTGCATCTCCCGACATTGCCCTGGCTGGTTCTGGCTTTTATCGGTATAGCCACGTTTGCCGGGCTATGGTGGCAATTCAGCCCGGTTGCATCACGTCAACGAGGAATAGCCCCCAACCCATAACATTGCTCTGCAGAGTATCTGTAAAGTGTAAAACATGACCTGTCAGCTTATTTCGGGTTATTCTTCTGGCCTGCCAGAGCAAATTATTTGATGCTGGTTATGTCAGCCAACTGGCTTATGAAGAAAGTTGAGGGTACAGGATGAAGAAAGTGTTCTTAGGTATGGTGGTGTTTTGTACATATTTACTGGTTGCCTGCAACCAACTGACACAATACACCATCACTGAACAGGAAGTTAACCAGGCACTGGCGAAACATGACCAGTATAATAAAACCATTGGGTTACCTGGTGTTGCTGACGCACATATTGTGTTGTCTAACCTGCAAACACAAATTGGCCGTGAAGAACCCGGTAAAGTGAAGCTCACCGGCGATGCCGATATCAAACTGACATCCATTTTTGGCAATCAACAGGCGTTAATGAAACTCACTCTGAAAGCAACACCTTCGTTTAATGCAGAACAGGGCGCCATTTACCTGAAAGACCTTGAAGTCACAGATACCGATGTACAGCCGCAAAAAATGCAAACAGTATTGCAAACCCTGAACCCTTACCTGAATGATTCACTTCGCGCCTGGTTCGCAACACACCCGGCGTATATTCTGAAAGACGATCGCAGTAACGGTGAAAAACTGGCGAAAAAATACGCCAAAGGTATTGAAGTGAAGCCGGGTGAAATTGTCATTCCTCTGCTGTAATACCGTTCTTCTGCCCGCACATACTGGCGGGCCAGTAAATATGTACAGAAAAAGGTGCAAACGTAAACGTTTCCGCTTATCCTTTGTGCCCGGCTGAAGCCCACGAATATGTGTCTGACTTTCCCAACGCCGGAGCACTTCATGACTACACCCCAGGTATTAACTATCCGCCGCCCAGATGACTGGCACCTCCACTTACGTGATGGCGACATGTTACGCACTGTTGTGCCTTATACCAGCGCCGTCTACCGCCGTGCGATTGTTATGCCAAACCTGGTGCCACCGGTGACCACAGTAGAAGCCGCACTGGCATACCGCCAGCGTATTCTCGATGCCGTCCCCGACGACCATCAGTTTGAACCGCTGATGACCTGCTACCTGACTGACAGCCTGGATCCTGACGAACTGGAGAAAGGCTTTGTTCAGGGCGTATTCACGGCGGCAAAACTGTACCCTGCCAATGCAACCACCAATTCAAGTCATGGTGTCAGCAGTATTGATGCGATTAATCCGGTGCTTGCCCGCATGGAAAAAATCGGTATGCCTTTGCTGGTGCATGGTGAGGTAACTCACGCAGAGATTGATATTTTCGACAGAGAAGCCCGCTTTATTGAAACGGTGATGGAACCGTTGCGCCAACGTTTTCCGGCATTACGCGTAGTCTTTGAACATATCACCACTAAAGAAGCCGCCCAGTATGTGCGCGAGGGTAATTCACTACTGGCGGCCACCATCACCCCACAACACCTGATGTTCAACCGTAACCACATGTTGGTTGGTGGTGTCCGCCCACATTTCTATTGTCTGCCGATTCTCAAGCGTAACGTGCACCAGGCCGCGCTGCGTGAGTTGGTTGCCAGCGGCTGTGACCGGGTATTTTTAGGCACAGACTCTGCGCCACATGGCAGGCACCGTAAAGAAGCCAGCTGTGGTTGTGCCGGTTGTTTTAATGCACCTTCTGCGCTGGCCATCTACGCGACGGTATTCGAAGAAATGAATGCTATGCAGCACTTCGAGGCATTTTGTTCACTCAACGGCCCACGTTTTTACGGCCTGCCAATAAACGAAGACCAGCTAACACTGGTGCGCCGTGAAGAAGTAATGCCGGAAGAAATTTCACTGGAAAGCGATACGTTGGTACCTTTTCTCGCCGGGGAAGTTCTTAACTGGAGTATTAAGCCCTGATTAATTGACTTGCCCCTTTGATAATATTACTGTATATATACACAGTATATTTACAGGGGGGTTTGTTATGCGTATTGAAATTACTCTGGCGAAAAGCTCGCCACTGCCACCCGGTGCTATTGAAGCACTGACCAATGAATTATCCCGTCGAATTACCGCACAGTTTCCAGAACAACCTGGGAATGTATCTGTACGTTATGCCGGAGCCAATCAGCTCTCTGTCTTTGGTGGTACCAAAGAAGATAAAGACCGTATTAGCGAGATTTTACAGGAAACCTGGGAGAGTGCAGACGACTGGTTCAGCGGAGAATAACACTGTCAATTTTCCATTTTGCTATTTTTGCCGGGCACGCCGTCCGGCTTTTTTCGTCTTTATCTGAGCTATTATCGGCAGGAATCCGTTTTCTCCAGCGTAAATGGCGATTAATTGTGCTACAACACTAAATTATTGTAAAAAAAGTTTAGTTCTCAGTTAATCACTCCCATCAAAATTTATTTATTGGTATACTTACCCTTGCTTCACATATAAACACGCATTAAACCTCGAACGTCGTCGCCGTAGTTACGTATAAGGGGGTTATGATGGAAAAAAATAACGATGTGATCCAGACTCATCCCCTCGTTGGGTGGGATATCAGTACTGTAGACAGTTACGACGCACTAATGCTGCGCTTACACTATCTGACAGCAAATCATCAAGATCCTGAAGAGACTGAAGTTGGTCAGACCTTATGGCTAACGACAGATGTTGCCCGGCAATTTATTTCCATTCTCGAAGCCGGTATTGCAAAAATTGAATCAAATGATTACCAGGAAAACGATTACCGTAAGCATTAATCAATTGTTAACTGTAAACAAAAGGCATCCAGTGTGATGCCTTTTTCATATTTCCCGGGTTGTTTGTCACGCGATTGTTAATTACCCTGCTATATATCCACTCTGCCTTTATCACCTGTTTTTTGCAGGGGTATTAATTTTGGAGAATTTTGTGACCCACTACGATTTCATCGTTGTTGGCAGCGGTTCCGTTGGCTCGGCTGCAGGTTGTTATGCCCGGCTGGCGGGGTTATCCGTCTTAATGATTGATAGTGCTATTCCGCCTCATGAACAGGGTAGCCATCATGGTGACACCCGGCTTATTCGCCACGCTTATGGTGAAGGAGAGAAATATGTTCCGCTGATCTTGCGGGCACAAACCTTGTGGGATGCGCTGCAACAACACACTGAACTACCGTTGTTTCAACGTACCGGCGTTATCAATGTCGGTCCTGAACGCTCCGAATTCCTGGCTAACATGCGCCACAGTGCACAACGCTGGTCCATTCCGTTAGAAAGTATGACGGCATCAGATATAGCTCAGCGCTGGCCTGCTTTGCGAATTCCCGATGACTATGAAGCATTATTTGAACCCAATGCTGGTGTACTCAAAAGCGAAAACGCGGTAGCGACATGGGTGAAACTCGCAAGAGACGCAGGATGTGCACAACTATTTAACTGTGCGGTTAGCGCAATACATTACCAGGATGGCAACATTCAGGTGGATACCGCTGATGGCAGCTTTACAGCAGGCCGCCTGCTGGTCAGTGCCGGAACCTGGGTAACCCGGTTGATTCCATCTCTGCCAGTCAGCCCGGTGCGCAAAGTATTTGGCTGGTTCCAGGCCGACGGCCGCTACAGTGCTGATAACGGCTTTCCCGCTTTTACCGGCGAACTGCCCGATGGTAACCAGTTTTATGGTTTTCCAGCCACTGACAACGCACTAAAAATTGGTAAGCATAACGGCGGACAACCCATTACAGCCCCGGAAGAGCGCACTCCCTTTGGCAGTGAAGCAGGCGATGGCTCTGAGTGCTTTGCATTTTTACGCCAGTTTCTGCCAGGGATTGGTGGCTGCCTGTATGGTGCGTCATGTACTTACGACAATTCGCCGGATGAAGACTTTATCATTGATACTCTGCCAGAAAACCCGGATGTCATGGTCGTGACAGGGCTGAGCGGCCATGGCTTTAAATTTGCGCCAGTGTTAGGGGAAATTGCCAGCCTGTTTGCTCAGGGGAAAAGCAGCACATTTGATTTAAGCCCTTTTCGCCTCAACAGGTTTAAGGCAGAAGAAGAAAGATAGCGCTTCAGATTTGCCCGGCACAACCTGTTTCAGGCTGTGCCGGTGGGGTTACTCATCTTCCGGGTTATTCAGCGTGAGTTTCAGGCGCTGGCGGGATTTATTAAAAATTCGGGCTGCATTTTCGCGCCCGGCACGGCGCTGGCGCTGCTCAGCCTCAGGCAACTGGTGCTCCTGCTGGCATTGTTCACTGCAACACCCGTCATATTTCTCCGCACAGGCCGGGCACTGAATAAACAATAAATGGCACCCTTCATTTTTGCAGTTGGTATGGCTGTCGCAAGGTGCCCCACACTGATGGCAGTGAGCAATAACATCAGGTGAGATTCTCTCCCCCATTCGGGCGTCAAACACAAAGTTCTTGCCGATAAACCTTACTGGTAGTCCCTGCTCTCTCGCCTTACGAACATATTCAATAATACCGCCTTCAATATGAGCAACCCGGGTAAACCCCTGGTACTTCATCCATGCACTGGCTTTTTCACAACGGATCCCGCCAGTGCAGTACATGACAATATTTTTATCTTTGTAAGGTGCCATCATTTCTGCCGCTTTGGGCAACTGCTCCCGGAATGTATCCGCAGGGATCTCCAGCGCCCCCTCGAAATGCCCCACCTCGTATTCATAGTGGTTACGCATATCAATAAATACCGTATCCGGGTCATCAAGCATCTGGTTGACCTGCTCCGCTTTCAAGTAATCACCCACATTACTTGGGTCAAATGCCGGGTCGTCGATGCCATCAGCCACAATACGGTCACGCACCTTCATGCGCAGTACCCAGAAAGAACGACCGTCATCATCCAGCGCAATATTCAGGCGCAGACCATCAAGCGCTGGATGAAAACGGTACAACTGTTCACGAAAAGCTTCGACATTGCTCTCCGGCACACTAATTTGTGCGTTGATCCCTTCAGGAGCCAGGTAGACGCGCCCAAAAACCGCAAGCTGGCTAAATGCCAGGTACAGGGCATCACGGGTAGTATTCGGGTCTTCTATCGTGAAGTACTTATAGAAGGATATGGTTTTACGAGGTTCTGTTTCCGCCAGCATGCGGGCTTTCAGTTCCTCATTGGAAACACGGTTATGTAACACTGGCATGGTGTTCATTCTGCTCCTGAAGAAAATAGCCCGGCATGATATAGCAATCAACGCTAAATAACATCCATACAAAATGCGCTACATTTCACGGCTATAATTATGCGTAATTAATGTGACTGGTGATAAAACCATCACTCTGTACTGAGATATTTTGGGCATTATCCAAATGATGCCACAATACGACTAATGGAAATCAGTAATTTCTGATGGGAGCTGCATGACACATTTACCTCAATTCACCCGTTCACTTCTTCACCCCAGATACTGGCTGACCTGGCTTGGAATTGGTCTCCTCTGGTTACTGGTGCTGCTTCCCTATCCAGTTATTTATCGCTTTGGATGTTTCATCGGCCGCATTGCAATGTACGTAATGAAAGACCGGGTAAGTATTGCGCAACGTAACCTGCAGCTGTGTTTTCCACATAAAAGTGATGCAGAGCGTCAGGAACTGGTGGTAAAAAACTTTGAATCTGTCGGTATGGGGTTAATGGAAACAGGAATGGCCTGGTTCTGGCCTGACTGGCGTGTCGCCCGCTGGTTCGATGTTTCTGGCGTTGAAGCTGTTAAACAATTACTGGCTGAAAAACGGGGGATTTTACTGATTGGAGTGCATTTTCTGACACTGGAGCTGGGTGCGCGCATCTTTGGGATGCAGACACCAGGTATTGGTGTCTACCGCCCCAATGACAACCCGCTGATTGACTGGTTGCAAACCTGGGGACGAGTTCGTTCCAATAAAGCCATGCTGGATCGTAAAGACTTTAAAGGTATGGTCAAGGCACTCAAAAGTGGCGAGATTGTCTGGTATGCGCCGGATCATGACTACGGCCCGCGTAGCAGCGTGTTTGTCCCATTTTTCGCGGTTGACCAGGCCGCAACCACTTCGGGTACCTGGATGCTGGCACGGATGTCTAAAGCCTGTATTGTTCCCTTTGTGCCTCGCCGCAAACCCAACGGCGCAGGCTATGAGTTACTGGTGCTGGAGCCCGAACTGGATATTCCGCTCGGTTCAGCCGAAGAAACAGCCACCTGGATGAATAAAGTGGTCGAGAAGTGTATTTTACTCGCGCCGGATCAGTACATGTGGTTACATCGCCGCTTTAAAACCCGCCCGGAAGGGGTACCTTCCCGTTACTAAGTGCCCACCTCTCTGCCTGAGCAGGGAGGTTTTCTTTTACTTCTCACCGCCATCTGGTTGACGCTCACCAGAGTGATGTCTATAAATTCCTGATACCCCGACAACATTGTAACAGGAGTTTATGTATGACCGGCAGCGAACTGAATTACTTCTCCACACTTGAAGAAGCGCTTGATGCAGCCCGCGAAGAGTATTTTGCCAGTCATCCTGACCTTGATGAGGATGATGTCGATATTCAGCAACTCAATATTCAAAAATACATCCTGCAGGATGGTGAAGAGATGTGGGTTGCCTGTTTTTTTGATGACGAAAATGAAGCCGATGAACAGGGTGATTATATTCCTGTGTTGTATGGCCCTGCAGCGCAGGCTGTTTTCAGTGGTGATTTTGATGAAGCAGAGCTGAGAATGGAATGGGCAGAAGAAAACACGCTACATGAATGGGATGAGGGTGAATTTCAGTATGAACCGCCACTGGACGATGAAGAAGGCAGTGCAGCCGCGGATGAATGGGACGAGCAGGAATAATGGTGCGCACAGCCTGATGCCCGGGCCTGATGGGAGTCATCACTCATAAGGCCCGTGATGAGCATCAACCGGCAACAACAGTGTGTCGGCAATCAGTGAAAAGGGTAAATCAATTACCGTCAGGTAGCGCCAGGCGGAATCTCTCACATCCCACTGTACACCGGGATAATACTGGTTACCGTGCCCTTGTCCGGGAACAGTCCGGCTGATTATGCTGCCACAACCACTTAATAATAGTGCCATCACCAGAATACCCGTCGTTCGCAAATTTACCGCCTTTAAAATGAAGCCGTTTGTTTAATCATAGTGAAAAACCAGGACTGCTATTTTTCTCATCTCCCAGTAACAAACAGCCGGCCTGAAGGCCGGCTGAATATACATTACTGAGCTTTGCTCATTTGTGAATCCCCGGAAATATCTTTCCAGGCATTTACCCAGGAAGAATATTTCTCCGGCGCAGTCCAGACACGATAATGCATTCTTGCCATTGTCATCGGGTCACTGAGAAGCACCAGGCGGCGATCACGGTTGAGTTTATCCGGCGTTTCATTCAGTGCCTGCTCAACGTGGCGGTCACGCGCGATTTCCAGCACATCACTCTTACCGTGACGGGCTGTTGCCATTGCCGTAGCCAGCGCATTGTAAGTCGGATGAAAGACTGCCAGCATAAACCCATTGAGCAACTCACGTTCACGGTTACGTTTCAAATACGCTTCCGTATCCACCAGCACTTGCGGTGGTGAATACTCTTCCGGGATCAGGAAGAGCTTCCAGCGCTTAGTGCGCAATCCGTTAGTCGCACGGCTCGAAATCACCGAGACAAATGGCGAGAGGATCAGCGAGAACACGATAGGTGCCAGCCAAAACAGGAACCGCAGATCCAGCCAGGCCATACCGATTGCCCAGACCAGTCCCAGTAATAACTGCGAACCATGGCGCATAAATGCCTCACCCCATGGCGTAGAGTCATCATCGCGCTGAGGCGAATTCCATACCACTTCCCAGCCTAAAAAAGCACTAACCACAAACACGGTATGGAACAGCATGCGTACCGGTGCCAAAAGCACTGAGAACAGCACTTCCAGAATCAGCGAGATCAACAGACGAAACGCACCGCCAAACTCTTTAGAGCCTTTACACCAAATCAGCAATACGCTCAAAAGCTTAGGCAGGAACAACAGCACCATCGTTGAGGCAAACAGCGCTATTGCCAGTTCAGGACGCCACTGGGGCCACACTGGAAACAACTGCCGCGGCTGCAGGAAGTACTGCGGCTCGGTAAGAGCATGTACAACCTGTAAGGCGGTAGACAACGCCAGGAACATAAACCACAACGGCGCAGACAGGTAAGACATCACGCCTGTCAGGAACACAGCGCGGTGCACTGGGTGCATCCCTTTAACCAGGAACAGACGGAAGTTCATCAGGTTACCGTGGCACCAGCGGCGGTCACGCTTCAGTTCATCCAGCAGGTTAGGCGGTAACTCTTCATAGGAACCGGGTAAATCGTAGGCTATCCATACGCCCCACCCGGCACGACGCATTAATGCTGCTTCAACAAAATCGTGCGAAAGAATAGAGCCGGCAAACGAGCCTTCACCCGGTAGCGGCGCCAGCGCACAGTGCTCAATAAAGGGTTTGACACGGATAATGGCATTGTGCCCCCAGTAGTGAGATTCTCCCAACTGCCAGAAGTGCAAACCTGCGGTAAACAAAGGCCCATAGACGCGAGTCGCAAACTGCTGACAACGGGCATAAAGTGTATCCATGCCAGAAGCACGCGGTGCAGACTGAATGATCCCTGCGTTCGGGTTTGCTTCCATTAACCGCACCAGGCCAGTCAGACAGTCGCCAGTCATCACGGAGTCAGCATCCAGTACAACCATATAACTGTACTGGCTGCCCCAGCGACGGCAAAAGTCATCAATGTTGCCACTTTTGCGTTTCACCCGGCGGCGGCGGCGGCGGTAAAAAATCTGCCCTTCCCCACCGACTTCGGCGAGTAAATCCATCCAGGCTTTCTGCTCAGCGACACAAATATCCGGGTTGTAACTGTCGCTCAGGATATAAACATCAAAATGTGCATGTTGCCCCGTTGCTTTTACCGACTCCCAGGTTGCCCGTAGCCCGGCAAATACCCGGTTAACATCTTCATTACAGATAGGCATGATGAGCGCAGTACGGTGCTCGGGGTTAATCGGCTCATCACCCACCGTCGAAGCAGAAATACTGTATTTATCCCGCCCAATAAGCAGTTGTAAAAAGCCCATCAGCGCGGTCCAGAAACCAGCTGAAACCCAGCAGAACAACACAGCGAACAGAATCAGAATGCCACTTTGCAGTACATAAGGCAGTATCTGCATGAACGACACCCATAAATCCTGCCTGACCATATCCGCAGGATTAATCAGTGCCCAGCCCTGGTATGGCAAAATGGTTTTCATATACCAGGTTGCCACGACAGTCTGAGAGAGAGTGAGTAACAGCAGGATATACCGGCGCAAAGTTCCCACCATGCGCCACTTCTGCTCTGCTTTTTGCTCTTCTTTAGACAAGGAGTGATGACGAGGCGAACGCTCACGCCCCAGCAAACGTTCCCAGACACGCCCAATAGGGTTAGTGCGCCAGGGTTCAGGAGCCATTGAAGAGCGGTGGGTTGCAGGCATAGCCTGCAATTGATCACGGCCTTCTTTATCTTTCACCATGACGCTGCTGTTAGCCACCCAAGGCCAGTTCAGAGCGAGACGGGGCTTAACAGAGACCAGTGGCGAATCATCATCTCTTGAAAAAGCACCGGCCTGTGGTTGCAGGGCCTGGTGTATTGCTTTAATTTCCAGCCCTTTAAGAGCTGATTTCTGCGTGTCAGGCAGCGGCAGATTATCAATATAATCAGGCATAGTTTACAGTCAGCTTATTCATTAGCAGGGAGCTGGTAGCTCCAGGTTTCACTTAATGTCTGATCACCATTGACCAGGGCAGCCCGCATTTCTGTGGTCTTTTTCGGATCTTTTATTTTAACGCGCAGAGTTAAACGCCAGCCTTTTGTAACCGGGTTATAACGCACGCTGTTTTCAACAATTTCTCCATTGTCCCCAATGCTGGCCTGAGAAGCCACTGGTGTATTATCCGGCAATGTCTTCATCTGCGGCCCGTCAAAATCGACAATAAATGCGATAGTGCCATCGGGCTGGCGGATAAGGTTGGTTTGTTTCACGTCTCCTGTAGAACGACGGGTCTGCGTTACCCACGCATTATCCGGGTCATGCAGTTTGCTTTCGTCTTTGGTAAACGTCAGTTTGTAATTGAAATCCATTTCCTTGCCCGGATCTGGCAATTGGTCTGGCGTCCAGAACGCAACGATATTGTCGTTGGTTTCATCATTGGTAGGAATTTCCACCAGTTCCACATGCCCTTTACCCCAGTTGCCTTGCGGCTCAACCCAGGCACTTGGGCGCTCGTCATAGCGATCATCCAGATCTTCGTAACGCGAGAACTGGCGGCCTCGCTGCAACAGACCAAAGCCTTTCGGGTTTTCCATGGTATAGGTGCTGACCGCTAAATGTTTCGGGTTATTCAGCGGACGCCAAATCCACTCGCCATTACCGGCATGAATAGACAGGCCATCTGAATCATGAATTTCTGGGCGGTAATTAATCGTTGGTGACGGCTGTTGCGGCCCATACAGGAACATACTGGTCAACGGCGCAATACCCAATTTACCCACTTTATCGCGCAAGTAGATTTTAGACTGCACATCAACCACGCTATCACGCCCCGGGAACAGGACAAACCGGTAAGCCCCGGTGGCACGAGGAGAATCCAGCAACGCATAAATAGTCAGGCGTTTATCTTCTGGTTTGGGGCGCTCAATCCAGAACTCACGAAAGCGCGGGAACTCTTCACCAGAAGGTAACGCTGTATCTATTGCCAGACCCCGGGCAGAAAGCCCGTATACCTGGCCTGCACCAATTACCCGGAAGTAGCTGGCCCCCAGCACACTAAGGATTTCGTCTTCTTTATCTTTACTGTTGATAGGATACAGTACCTTAAACCCGGCGAAACCGAGGTCTTTGACGCTGTCTTTATCGTGCTTCACGTTGCCAAAGTTAAAATAATCCGGACTGTATTTGATTTCATGCACACTGGTCGCCGTCACTTCATTAATTTTGACTGGCGTATCGAAATACATGCCCTGATGGTAAAATTCGAGTCTGAACGGGGTTTTGAGGTTATGCCAGTAGGCTTTATCGTGATTGAACTGAATCTGCTGGTAATCGGCAAATTTCATGTCCTTGAAAACAGATGGCAGATTGCTCTTTGGCGCCTGGTAGCTGCTGCCCGCAAGGGATTTTGCCTGTTTTGCGACATCATCAATGGAGAACGCCCACACAGATGAGGTATAAAGCGACATTAATACTGCCGCGCCGACCCAACGCATTTTCATCATTTCTAGTTTATGTTTCATATTAACCAGCACATCCCCCTTTGTGTGCTTAAATCAATCCGATCCATTCTAAAGTATACTCCAGGCTTCCGACAACCAAATCCCCTCCTGGTTTAACACACTGGCTCATGGATTAAACAACCGGCAACAAGTTTGCTTCCAATATGTCCTTTAATCCTGGAGACAGCCTCTGTCTCTTCGTGTAAGTTAGCCCGGACTGTAAACAATTCATCGCTCAGGGATAAGGTGAAAAGTCTGAGATTGTTGGAGTTTTATGAGTAATACACCAGTGCAACGAGAATTTTTTCTCGATTCTATCCGGGCATGGTTAATGATTTTAGGGATTCCGTTCCACATATCATTAATCTACTCCACCCACCAGTGGCACATTAACAGTGTCACGCCATCCTTGTGGCTGACCATTTTCAATGACTTCATCCATGCATTCAGAATGCAGGTCTTTTTCGTTATTTCTGGCTACTTTTCCTGGATGCTCTACCTGCGCTACAACCGGAAACGGTGGTGGGTACTACGCACAGAGCGTGTGGCTGTTCCCATGCTGGCATCCATTCCACTCCTGACACTGCCACAATTTTTCCTTCTGCAGCATTTAAGTGGTGAAAACCGTCGCTGGGGAAGTTTTACGTTATACCAGAAATATAACACGCTGGTCTGGGAGTTGATTTCCCATCTGTGGTTCCTGCTTGTGCTGGTTATTCTGACGACACTAGGTTTAGTTTTGTTTCAAAGAATAAAACGGGGCAAAGGGTTCTCATGGATATTTCCCGACCCAGAAACGTTAACTTTAGGAAAACTTTCGGTTATATTTTTGTTGTTAGGTTTAAGTTATGCCGCCCTGCGCCGCCTGATTTTTATTTTCGCGCCACAAATTCTTTCTGATGGGCTGTTTAATTTCACTATTATGCAACCCTTGTTTTATCTGCCCTTTTTCTTGCTTGGCGCACTTGCATTTAAATACCCATTACTAAAAGCCCGCTTCATCCATCCACATGTTGGGTGCTGGGCCGGTTCTCTGGTGGGCGTTGCCGCCTACATGCTTAACCAGCACTATGGTAGTGGAGATAAGTGGTTATATGAAACTGACAGCGTGATAACCATGCTGCTCGGCGTATGGATGGTCAATGTAGTCTTTTCCTTCGGGCATACTTTACTTAACAGCCATTCACCTCGTGTGACTTATTTTGTCAATGCCTCTCTGTTCATTTATCTGGTTCACCACCCACTCACACTCATTTTTGGTGGTTTCATCATGCCGCATATTGCATCCAACACGCTGGGCTTTCTCGCTGGCATGGTATTCGTGATGAGTATTGCCATCATGCTGTATGAAATTCATCTGCGCATCCCTGTGCTGCGTTTCCTTTTTTCCGGGAAACCCCAGCGCAAGTGCAACACCGTGACAGTTTAACTCTCCAGTCTGGCAGAACATATCTGTCAGACTGAATCATAATTCATCAGCAAGTGCTGGTATAAATCATGCGTTTCCTGGTCATAACAACAAAACACCACCTGATGTGGTAAAGAGTGGTTGCGCAAGAAATCACATACGGTACTCATCGCAATCTGTGCTGCGGCCGGTTTTGGGTAACCGTAAATTCCCGTACTGATTGCAGGAAAAGCAATGCGCTGGTAGCCATGAGATGCCGCCAGTTGCAGGCTATTATGATATGCATCAGCCAATAACCCCGCTTCATCGTGATCTCCCCCCTGCCATACCGGCCCAACAGCATGGATAATCGCCTTTACCGGTATATCACCAGGCCCCGTAATTACAGCCTGCCCGGTCGGGCAGGCACCATTCTGCCGGTAAATTGCTGAACATTGCTCCAGTAACTCAGGCCCGGCCGCATGGTGAATCGCCCCATCAACACCGCCGCCACCCTGTAATTGCGCATTTGCTGCATTGACAATAACATCAACATCAAGAGACGTGATATCGCCAGAAATAACAGAGATACGAGACATATTCCCCCCTTTTACCGCAGAAAAAACACCTGTCTCCCGGGGATGCCCGACAGGACTTCCTGTTATAAGGGTAGTCCGGCCTCCGGCGATAAACTGCTTACCTGCTCCCAGTTTTATCTCAATTCCCCATCAAGCCTCTGGCGACATCTCTTTTCTGTTGCCATTTTTTTACCAGGGAAAACCACTCTGCGAGGTACCTGACTCTTCAACCGATTTAACCGATGCAGTGGCGTTATCATTACTTAAATAAAATTATGTCATCAATACAGTTTTATCTTAAGAATTCCATAAAAAATAAAAGCCACTCAAAAAAGTGATTAACATACGATAACGCCCTGAAATATAACAATATAAATTTAATAAAATCAATAAGTTAAATAAGAAAGATCATAAAAAGAAGTATTTTTTTATTTCCAGATAAATTCGACTGCATTCATTCCATAAGTGATATTGAAATAATTTTAAATCTAAATTTACTAAATGTTACATCCAAAAGGTTTGCCTGAACAAGCTAACTGAATAAATTGAAACAATAGATTTTCATTGCCTTTTGATTTCGCACCCTCAATGGATGAATGGGGTGATAACGTCACACAGCAGCACGTCACCTGTCAGTTGAAAAAGGTTTGCCGTAATTGTGAAAACGTTCTATTGCAGGTGCCATAAACCCGTGGAGTTACATCATGTATCATGAATTCCATCGCTTACATGCCCAGACATTATTGTTGATAACCAGGCCATCGCTTCTTTCCACGGCATTGTTTCAGTATCTGCGTACAGAGCTGGACCTGGATGGTCACATCCATAATATCCAGCAACCTCTGGAAGCCATCCCTGGCAATACGCTTATCCTGTTTGATATGGCATTTGCTGAACGTAACCATATTCATTACTGGCAAGAAGTACTTAGCCATACCACATCAAGTAGCCAGGTTTTACTTATCAATATGCCAAACACACAACCTGAGCATAATGTCAGTAACTGGCAGCATATTGCCGGCGTATTTTTTGTCAGTGAGAGTGAAAAGAGCGTACTGGAAGGTATTGGTGGTATCTTGCGTGGAGAACACGACTTTTCAAGCCAGGTTGCCAGCCACTGGATGAAATCATCACAACGCTCTGAACCTTATATCTACGAATCTTCTTCACTGACTCAGCGTGAAAAAGAGATCCTGAATAAATTGCGCATTGGCGCATCCAACAATGAAATTGCCCGTTCGCTTTTTATCAGTGAAAATACGGTTAAAACTCACCTGTACAATCTGTTCCGTAAAATTTCAGTTAAGAACCGTACCCAGGCTGTTTCCTGGGCCAATAATCATATGATGTAAAAAACCGGCACTGATGCCGGTTTCTCTGTTTTTTTATCGTTCTGCAGGGCAGGCTGCAATATTTACGGTTGTGACTGCTCACCTTCTTCCTGAAGTTCATCCCACATAGCCTGAATAGCTTCGCGAGTCACCTGGGCCAGTGTGCGCCAGAACACTGTTGTAGCATGTGCTTCAACTTTGCCAAGGAAAGTGCCGCACCAGGGAAGCAGAAAACTGTCAAACAGGGTTTGCAGCGCGAGTGACTCACCTTCCTGAGCCTGGTCTTCAAGCCAGGATGCCGCCAGTAAAATGCCACCAAAGTTGTCTGCCGGGGCATCTGACAATGGCATACCACGGCTGCTGAGAAACTCACGGATTTCAGCTTCGCTACTCCCTTCAACCCAGCTGCTGCGCAATGGGCTCACTCGACACTCATCTCCCACAAACAGCATGTGGTAGTCTGCGCTTACTGCTGCCATGTCTGTATGCTCTTGCAAGCGAGACAGCAGTTCCTCCTGCTCCAGTGGCCAGCTTTGTGCCAGCTTACCTTCCTGAATCGCCGTGTAGAGCGGTACCAACAATGGATCCTGAGGTTGACGGTAAAATAGCGAACCTAAAATACGGCAAAGAATAGAAAACTCATTCATTATCATGACCTTTTCCAGGCACCAGCCTGCAGGGTTAATTCAATTGCAGCAAATTCAGAGTGCTGCGAACTCTTCAACAGGTGTCATGCCATGGGATTCCAGAAAATCCAGTAACCGGCGTGGCGATACATTTAAAATGCGTTCGCGAGGAAAAGCGACTTTATTGAGGATCTTTTCACATTCATGAAAATGCCCAAGAGTGAAGGCGGTATGCGAATCGGACCCTAATGACAACCATCCTCCGGATTCCTTCACTGCCGCAGCAATTTCAGTGCAATTAGCTTCAGACCCTTTACGTGAATGGGTAAACGAGGAGTTATTCAGCTCCAGCGCCACATTGTAACGCGCTGCTGCTTCAGCAATGGCCGGGATATCAACAGGAAATTTGGGGTTACCGGGGTGGCTGATGATATGGACTTGACCGGATGCCATAGCCGCAATCATTGCTGTGGTATGGGTGTCTTTATCTGCCGGAGGGAACACAGGCTCATGAAAACCGGCAACGACCAAATCCAGTGAATCACGCATATGCCCCACGCAATCTGTTTCACCATCGGTATTTTTAATGTTCGCTTCAATACCACGTAAAATCCCCACACCATTAACTATCCGCGGCCAAATGCGCATATTGACGAAGTGCCAGTAGTGCGGTGCATCCGCCATTTCCGGACCGTGGTCAGTAATTGCAAACAGTTTGATACCAGCAGCTTTCGCCTGAGCGATGTAATCGTGAAGGGTGCTGTATGCATGGGTACTGGCAACCGTATGCATATGCAAATCTACGGGGTACATAGCAATCTCCTGTTAAAAACAACAACAATGATAACAGTTATCTTTCCGGATGTTGATACAGCTGTGTGTCAGTAACCACGTTCTTTATCGACCTGCCCTGGTGGGATAGCGCCTTGCTTAAGAGCATTTATCAATTTTGCTAAATAGATGACAGCGTCATCAAGCCGGGTGGAGGCAGCAATATGCGGGGTAATTGTTACACGCGGATGTCTCCACAAAGGGTTATTTGCAGGTAAAGGTTCCTGACGCACAACATCAAGCGTAGCACGCAGAATCTGCCCTGATTCCACTGCAGCGAGGAGGTCATCTTCGACAACATGCGCACCACGCCCGAGGTTCAGCAGAAATGCGCCTTGTGGTAAACGCGCCAGTAAAGCCTGGTTAATCATGCCCTCTGTTTGCGGGGTGTGTGGTAATAAATTAATAAGCACCCGTGTTTCTGCTAAAAATGCATCCAGCGACTCGTTGCCGGCAAAACTGCTCACACCCGGCCAGTCTTTCGGTTGGCGGCTCCAGGTACGTAATGGAAAACCCCAGGGTAACAGGCTTTCTGCCACACGCTTGCTCAGTACACCAGCCCCGAGGATGCCGATAGTAAAGTCACTGGACTGATACTCTTCCAGAGGTTCCCAGCGCCCTTCACGCTGTAACGCCTGGTAGTCATCAAACCGGCGAAACCAGCGCAATACCTGGCTTACCGCGAATTCCTGCATTTGTTTTCCCATACCGGCATCTTCAAGGCGATACAGCGGGACATGGGCCGGGATAAAATCCGGGTCCTGTTTGAGCTGATTAAGCACGGAATCCACTCCGGCACCAAGTGCAATAACGGCCTTCAGGTTGTGCCGCCCGGCAAGCATTTCCCGCGGTGGGTGCCATACCAGTGCAAAATCTGCGGGTGCGTTATCACCCGGTTGCCATATGCGCACGGTAGTACCGGGCATAGCTTGCTCCAGGCTGTGTACCCAGCGAGCTGAATCAAAATCGGGGTGGTAGAAAAGTATCTGCATTTCGCCTCCTGTTTTGCACAGGCTTACTGCAAAGTGACATTAGCGCAAGGTCTGTGGGAGAAAAAACGGCATTATTTGTTGGTTTTGCCAGCATTTTGCGTGAAGTTTAGCTAAACGATTCTTTTTGCAAAAAAGTTGATTGACGCTGGCAGCGCTTTTCCCTAAATTAAGCGCCGTTCCATTCCGGTGGTTCAATAATTTGGTGAGGTGTCCGAGAGGCTGAAGGAGCACGCCTGGAAAGTGTGTATACGGCAACGTATCGAGGGTTCGAATCCCTCCCTCACCGCCATATTCTTAGAGAAGCTCGTACTTAGGTACGGGCTTTTTTATTGCCCGAAACTCCCAGAGGGAGGGTGAGAACCCTCGTCAGGGTTCGACTGATACCGCAGGTATCAGGACAACCTGTGCAACAGGTTGCCCCAAAGGGGTGAGCGCAGCGAATCAATCCCTCCCTCACCGCCATATTCTTAGAGAAGCTCATACTTAGGTACGGGCTTTTTTATTGCCCGATACTCCCAGAGGGAGGGTAAGAACCCTCGTCATTCCCCTGCATAATTCACCACGCAGGTGCGTTGGCTGTGCTCGTTCGCACCGGTCACTTACTCCAGTAAGCTCCCGGCAACTCTCTGCGCTGCCGCCTTCCTGCACGGCGAATTATTTTGGGGAAACCCTCACTGAATGTGGTTCATAACCCAGATATGTTTTCCTGTCTGGTTATTACACTTCCCCGTTCACCCTTCCCAATCGAGGCAAAAAGCGCCAGCCCTGAAGCGACATCCACAGAACGTACCATTTACCCCTAAGGAAGTCCTAAGTTTCATTTGCCAGAATAACAGACATCAAAGATATCCTCGGTTTTTTGGGTGGTGCGCTATATTGCACATGTTGCCCATCTATGGAGAGCCATAATGTACCGAATTGATGTTTTACTGAAATCGCAGCGGAATTATATTCGCCAGTTTATCCGTTCCCCACGGACTATCGGCACACTGGTTCCTTCTTCTCCGTGGCTGTGCCGCGCCATGATATCCAGTGTGTCCTGGGGGAATATTACCCGGGTAGCAGAACTGGGAGCCGGGGAAGGCGTGCTGACCCGAAAAATTCTGACAATGATGCCGAACGATGCAAAGCTTGATGCTTATGAAATCGATCCGTCCTTTCTGAAAACACTCTCACGGATTAATGACAGCAGGCTGCAAATCATTCCCCACTCAGCTGAGTTACTGGAGCAGCGCTATGACATTATTTTTTCATGTCTGCCTCTTTTATCACTGCCACCAAGAATACGCCTGAAGATATTAAAAAAAGCATCAATACAACTCACGCCAAATGGTTCATTTATACAGTTTCAGTACACTCATGGGTCTGAAAAATCGCTGTCACGTTTTTTCTCCTGGGAGAAGGTATTCGAAGTGCGTAATTTTCCTCCCGCATGGGTGTATAGCTGTAAAGCGATGCAACAAGAAACGTGCTTACCTGGCTAAAAATAGCTGAAAATAACAGGAGGATGGCATGCTCACACTTTTATCATCAGCTCACATGATGCAATTTATGCAGCATTACGGATTATGGGGTTTGCTCGCCATAATTATGCTTGAAAGTATGGGACTGCCACTTCCTGGCGAAGCGATGCTAATTGGCATGGCGGTTTACGCCGGAACATCCCACAACCTGACATTGTTGAGTGTCATCCTTGTCGCGTCGGTTGCTGCTATCATTGGCGATAATATAGGTTTTCTACTCGGCAGGGTTATCGGTACCCGGTTACTCCAAAACTACGGGAAATATATTTTCATTGACAGTACCCGCCTCCAGATTGGTGAGTACCTTTTTTTACACCATGGTGGGAAAATTGTCTTCTTCGGGCGGTTTATTGCATTACTGCGAGCACTGGCTGCCTTTCTTGCAGGTGCCAATCATATGCCCTGGAGAACGTTCCTGCTAATGAATGCCTTAGGAGGTGTCACATGGGCATCTCTATTCGGCTCAGCTGCTTATTTTTTTGGCGATAAACTTTTCAGCCTGGATAGTGAATTACGGCTCGCCATCCTTTGCAGCACAATATTGTTCTTCATCTGCAGTTATTATTTTTTTCGCCACCATGAAAAAGAATTAGCGAAGAAAGCAGCAAATTATAAAATATGCACAAGTAGTATGAAACCATAATAAACACCCGCAACACACCAATTAACTTAAATTAACTCATTAATGAGTTAGTTACACTTATTTTCCTTAAAGTAAAGCAAACATTAAAAGAGGTTCATCATGGAACAAGCCAACGCTAACCTGCCAGTTACATACAGGAATAAAGTTCCTGAGGTAACACTTGTTTTTTGGATTATAAAAATGATGTCCACCACTGTCGGTGAAACAGCAGCAGACTTTTTGAATGTTAATCTACACTGGGGATTAACTAATACATCACTTTTTATAGGTGCCTTATTTTTCATTGCGCTTTTCATACAAGTAAAATCTCCCAAATACGTCCCAGTGAAATACTGGACAACCGTATTATTAATCAGTGTATTTGGCACTTTGGTTACAGATAATTTAACTGATCACTTTGGTGTTCCGCTCATATTATCAACAGGTGTATTTACTTTCTTACTGGTTGGTTTTTTCGCTATTTGGTATCGAAAAGAACGGACATTATCAATTCACAGCATCAACACGCAGCGCAGAGAACTCTTCTACTGGACAGCAATTTTACTCACATTTTCATTAGGTACTGCCGGCGGGGACTGGGTTTCTGAAACACTTCAACTGGGTTTCTTAAATGCAACATTATTATTTGGCTTTTTGATTACTTTCTGCTTAATTGCATACAGCTTCTTCAAGTGCAACAGTGTGATTTGTTTTTGGATAGCTTATATATTAACACGTCCGTTGGGTGCTTCTTTGGGTGACTTTTTATCACAACCCGTCACCAGTGGTGGTATGAACATTGGTAGTACAACAATTAACCTGTGCTTTTTAACTATCATTTTAGTGCTGGTCACATATCTACACCTGGCTAAAAAGCCAGCATCCAATGATGAAATTTAAGTTTTTTGGCTGTACTTTAATCCAGTAAATGTGATTATGGCGGCTTACAGATAAAGAATAGATCACTACTTTATCTGTAGAGTAACTTACAAAGGTTAAGAATATGCGTGCACTTCTTGTTGAAGATGACCCAATGATTGGCGATATCGTCGCCTGTTCACTGAAAGACAACGCCTATGCTGTCGATTGGGTGAAAAATGGCAACGATGCTTTAGCCAGTTTCAAAACACAACACTATGATGTGGTATTACTTGACCTTGGGCTTCCAGGCAAAGATGGTTTTTTTATACTCAATGAAATCCGTAAAAATACCTCGCCGGTACCGGTTCTGATTCTCACCGCGAGGGATGCGCTGGAAGATCGCCTGCGAGGTTTAGATGGCGGTGCAGATGATTATATTGTCAAACCTTTTGAAATGAGCGAACTGCTTGCCAGAATTCGGGCTGTTCTGCGGCGTAATAACGGTACAGCCAACCCAGTGCTAACCAATGGAGAGTTAGCACTGGACCCCTCCACACATGAAGTTATCGTTCAGGCCAGCCAGAGCCGTTTCCAGCTTTCTAACCGGGAATTTTCTTTACTTGAAGCGCTAATGTTACGCCCGGGCAGTATTCTTTCTCGCAGCAATTTAGAAGACCGAATTTATGGCTGGGGAGAAGAAGTGGAAAGCAATGCAATCGAGTTCCTTATCCACGCTTTGCGCAAAAAGCTGGGGCGCGATGCAATCAAAAATGTCAGAGGTGTTGGATGGCTGGTTTCAAAAAGCGAATAACTCATTCTGTTCAGGGGCAATTATCTCTGGCCTTAACCATGGCAATAATCATTATTGCCCTGATTTCCGGTGGACTGACTTTCGCCTCAGCTCTTGATGAAGCGCATGAACTGCAAGACAGGATGCTACGGCAAATGAGTGCAGTGGTACTGAATGCGCCAGCTATCAGTGCCTCTCAACAAAAATTAGCGCTACGCAGTGAAGGCGATAACGACGCACGTATTTTTGTTGATTATTTATCGTCCCCTGCCTTAGCTAATGATGCTTCCCAAACACATTTTAATCTTCCTGTTTCCACTGCACCCGGATTTCATAATATAGAGTCGGACGGAGAAACCTATCGTGTATTAGTGACCAGGAAATCCCCTTCACAGGCAATCGTTATTGGCCAGCAAACGGATGTACGGGATGAAATAGCGATGCAAAGCGCGCTCAGGACATTAATCCCATTTTCTGTCTCGCTGCCAGTCTTTGTCGTGGTCGCTGTATTGCTGGTTCGGTTTGCGCTGAAACCAGTAACCACACTGGCTCAGGAAGTTCGTTCACGTAATGAGCAGGACCTGGCACCACTCCCACTACAGCAGGTCCCTTATGAAATTTTACCTTTCGTCAAAGGTATTAACCGCTTGTTGTACAACATTGACACAGCGATGAGCATACAAAAACGTTTCATTGCTGATGCGGCTCATGAATTGCGAACCCCCATCACAGCCCTGACACTCCAGGCAGAACGTTTGTCGCAATCACCAATGTCAGTTGAGGCCAGCGACAGGCTAAGCACCTTGCGTCTGGGGTTAAAGCGTACCAAATATTTGTTGGAGCAATTGCTGACGATGGCTCGCCAGCAACAAACTGAGCAACGCCAGAAAAATGAAAGTTTCTCAGTTGAGGAGATTTTCCGGGAAATCCTCGAAACAGTGCTGCCACTTGCTTTGGAAAAGAATATCGATATTGGTGTCAGTGCCAATTCACAGCCTGACATTTCACTGTTTACTGAAAAAAATACATTGTATGTCGCCCTGAAAAACCTGGTCGAGAACGCAATAAAGTATATTGCTGAAAACGGGCAAATAGATCTGAGTGTTTATCAGCATCATAATCAGGTGGTTATAGAGGTTGAGGATAATGGACCGGGTATCGATCAAGCACTGCGAGAGCGCGTTTTCGATGCTTTTTATCGCATGGAAGGCCAGGAGCAGAGTGGCTCAGGGCTGGGTTTATCTATTGTGCGTGCCTGCATTCAAAAGATAGGAGGTACCGTTTCACTCAATGACACCGAACATTTCCAGTCAGGGCTGCTGGCCAGGATAACACTTCCCTGCGCCCATAAAGATGAGCCCTCATATTCAACTAAGTCTTCTGTCTCATAATATATCCAACCCAACACAGGAGACGGCTATGCGCTTAAATTTATCAGTTATATTATCTCTATTCATGTCAACTTACATAAAAGTAAGCCGGCATGTTATAGCAAGGTTATCCTTCATGGATAAAAAACATTCACAAAGCTATCTTAATCAGCATCAACGCCGAATAATGGCAGCACGGTTTATATGCTAACGGCAGTCATTATCTTTTACATTGCTCAAAATCGATGTTGTACAATATAAAGCCTGCGAAACTCGCAGGCTTTATAACGTCAGACTTTCACATCCACAACACTGCCTACTACACTACCATTTGCATTCACTGAGGGTGATTTTGTGGTCTGGGCTGAATCATCACTGTCGCCATCGTGATCAGGTTTGGCTCGTATCTCTTTACTTTCATCGCCTGCGCTGGTCGGTTGATATTGTGTATGCACTGTGTTGTTAGTAATCGCATTGACAGACATAAGGACTCCTTAATTTCACTGTGCTGACTGCACAACGAGATTATCGGCAGCGTAATAAAAAAACCAAATGGTAATTAAATTATTTTCTTGCTTATATAGTTACTTTATTGCTAGCCCACTGTAGCTATTCACAATATTTTCTTAAGACTTCATGCTTTGTTATTATTGATAACATTTACACACACATTCACTATCATGAAAAGGAAGTAAGAAATCAGAATATTAATTTTTCTTAATAAAAAGCCCGGCATCATTTTTACCACCTAAGGTTTTATTAATCTGCCGCATCCAAAATACCTTTACTGGATACATAAAATGGTTCTCTTTGCTATGCTGGAATTACTGAACAAAAAATGGTTTTTATCTATCAATGCAGCGCCAGGTACACCCGATGGATTAATCGAATTTGCTAAGTTTTGTGCGCAATACACCTTGTACTTAATTCCCATTATCCTGGCAGCCATGTGGTTTATGGGCAACAGACACACCCGAAGCCAGGCATTGGTATGCGTGATTACGGCACTATTCGCGCTCTCTTTAGGGGCTCTTTGTAGTACGTTTTACTTTCATCCCCGTCCATTTATGATCCCCCTGGGGCATACGTGGATTGTTCATGCCCCGGACTCTTCATTTCCAAGTGACCATGGCACCCTGTTCTTTAGCGCAGCAATTGCATTTATGTTGCACAAAGCCAGAGCCGCAGGTGGTTTTCTGCTTGCTGTCAGCCTTTTTGTTGCCTGGTCGCGGGTTTTCCTTGGTGTTCACTTTCCATTCGACATGCTTGGAGCACTACTGATGGCGATTATTGCCAATATGCTCATCGCCCCGGTATGGAAAAAATACGGTGAAACAGTCACAACAATGTGTGAAGCAATAAGCAGTAAATTGTTCTTTCTATTCCCCTTAAAAGGGTAGTTTTTATCAAAAACGATAAATCGATTATTCTGGAGTGATCATGAAAAAGAGTGTACTTCCTTTGTTGCTGTCAGGTTTTTTTATGTGCGTTGCCGGCAATGCAACTGCCAGTACAGTCAGTGTTCAAAAGTCAATGGAAAAAATGAGCATAAGCTACCGTTCCATGATGAAAGACAACGACATTAACGCGTTTAAAAAAGATCTGTCAGCATTCAAACTATCAGCACAGGCAGCACAGAAAACATCGCTGAATGATTCAGGCAAGGTCACGTTTGATGAAGGTATGAAAAAATTGCTTAATGAAGTGACACTCATTGAGCAAAAAGCGCAGACACAGAGTATTAGCGAAGTAAAAACAGAAGCACGAAAATTGCGGAGTATAATGGAGCAATACCATAGCAAACTAGGTGTGTAATTATCTGCCCTCAGAAGCTCTGCTTAAACTCTTCCAGGGTGTTTACATTAAGCCCTGGTTTCTCCCTCTCATTACCCACTACAAAATAAAACAGATACTGTATTTTGGAGAGATAAAAAAATATTTTTCACAGATACATCAACTCAGTGTCAGCTAAGTTTTCCCCGGTAATCTCAGAGTCACGCAAGAAGATGCGGATAATAATGACCGGAGAGAAAGATTATGAATATTAAAATGCTGCTGACTTCCACTGTACTGGCCCTGGCTTCATTTACTGCTGCCTCTTATGCTCAGGCAGCCACAACCCAGTATTGCAACCCCAATTACCACAGCTGCGAGGCACCGTTTACCCTGAATAAGGATAAAATCGCCCCGGCCGTCCACCCGACAGCGCGGACCTGCAACCCCAATTACCACAGTTGTGAAGCCCCGTTCAATCTCAACCCGGGGCAGATTGCCAAAAAAACCGGCAGCACCAGTCATTACTGCAACCCCAATTATCACAGCTGTGAAGCTCCGTTTAATTTATAAACCACACGGTTATTAAGCTTCCCCTGCCGGCGCTGCCACTCTGCAGCGCCGGTTATTATTTATTGCCGGTAAAAGCTATTTCCGGCCATTTTCCTGCACTGGCAGTTATTTTTTTAAGCTCAGGAAAAAATGACATTTCCCGACAAAAATATAAAGAATACTCAGTGTCGGCTAAGTCTCCCCCGGTAATCTCAGAACCACGCAAGAAGGTGCGAACAACCATTACCGGAGATATATCATGAAAAATGTAAAAACTTTCGCCATTATTACCCTTGCTCTTGCATCTTTATCTGGTTCCGTTTATGCCAGTGGGCTTAACTCATTTTTTGCAGACCATGGTGATGCACTGGCAAGAGTATCGCCACAACCGCAAGAAATCAGCCAGGCACAAGCTGTTAACCATCAAAAAATTGGTACTATTGCTGTCACTCAACAAGGCTTTTCTATGGATAATACACAGCTGAAACATGAAGCAGCAGAACAAGGCGGGAAATATTATGTTATCACTGGTTCACAAGGCCAGCCAGATCACAAGACCATTGAAGCAACGCTGTATAAATAACTTAACTTGTTTGACTATAAGAATGGATGCTCTTCATCCATTCTTATTACTTACTGACAAGCCATCTTTTCAGTTCTCCCTGCCACATTGTGTTGGTGAAATTAGCCGACGAGCCCTTTCAAAGCAAATTGATTAAGGCAAGCTTAAGAAAACAGGTATAGCCTGATGTTGGTTGTTTTTCATCTGGCCTACATAAGCCCGTCAGCAGCCCTCGTCTCACAGGCGTAAGCTCCATACCATGTAGCAATGACGATTCCATGAAAGATAATTACAGCAGATAACAATACAGGACAACAATGACAGCGCTCATTACGGCATTATTACATCAGGATTTGGCTGTACTTAGCCAACCCGGAACAATTAGCTGGATCTACTGCATCCTGATTCTTGCTATATTCCTTGAAAGTGCCCTGCTGCCTGCGGCATTTCTGCCTGGCGACAGCTTACTTTTACTTGCCGGAGCAATGACTGCCAAACAAATACTGCCGTTTTACCCCACTCTGGTATTGCTGGTTGTCGCTACAGGAACCGGATACTGGATAAATTACTTATCAGGACGCTGGCTCAGCCACACCCATCCGGTAAAAAAATGGCTCGGTAAAGTTCCTGCTCACTATCACCAGCGTGCCCAAAACTTATCCCATCGATTCGGCCCCCCCGCACTACTGGTTGGGCGGTTTATCGGTTTTGTAAGAACATTACTTCCTTTACTGGCCGGTATCACTGCACTTAAACAACGCCAGTTTCATCTTTTTAACTGGCCCGGAGCTATCTTGTGGGTAGGAACCCTCTTGCTGGCTGGTCGCCATCTGGCAGAACTACAACTCTTTAAAAATAACTCAGCCGCGGGTATGGCAGTACTGATTCTTTTACCGCTTCTATGCCTGTTAGCAGGGATTATAGGCAGTGCCTGGTATGCTGTACGCCGTCAGCAGCACAATAAACCATAAAAATACGCATCACTTGTTACTGGCGGTATCCCCTTCCAGTAAAGCAACAGCACCGTTGCCCCCCCCCATAAACTTACCTTTATTTGTAACGTCTTCTACACTTGATGGTCTGTGCTTTCTAACGACATGATTACCATGACGAATCCATTATGTGATGTTTTAAATCTGAAATATCCGATTATTCAGGCACCGATGGCTGGCGTATCCACACCAGAGTTGGCTGCCGCCGTCAGTAACAGCGGTGCGCTGGGTTCAATTAGTGTTGGTTCAGCAACAACACAACAAGCCCGGGAAATGATAGCCCATACGCAGGCCTTGACCACTGCGCCTTTTAACGTGAACGTGTTTTGCCACCCGCCAGCCAGGCGTAACCCCACCAAAGAGCAGGCCTGGATAAACCAGTTCAGCGAGATGTTTCACAGTTTTGGCAACCCTGCTCCCACCGGACTGGCCGAAATTTATGCCACCTTTTGCCACAACACAGCAATGTTGCAGGTATTGCTGGATACACGCCCGGCCGTGGTAAGTTTCCATTTTGGCCTGCCGGAACCTGAAGCCATTCAGGCGCTCAAAGCCGCAGGCTGTCTAACCCTCGCCAGCGCCACATCACCCAATGAAGCACAGTATATTGCCGCAGCTGGTGTGGATTTTATTATTGCTCAGGGATTTGAGGCTGGCGGGCACCGTGGCACATTTCTGGATGTCGCGACAGACACCCAGTTAAGTACCGCCGAGTTACTGCCCCTGTTGCAGGAAGCCACTTCGCTACCCATAATTTGCGCCGGTGGCATTATGAATGGCGCGGATATTGCGCGCGTAATGAAGCAAGGCGCGACAGGTGTGCAGATGGGTACAGCATTTATTCTCTGCCCTGAATCTGCTGCCAACGCAGACTGGCGTGAGGCCCTCAGCAAGGCCACCCCCGGTGATACCTGCATGACATCGGCTATTTCGGGCCGCCCGGCACGCAGCCTGAATAACGCATTCTGCCAGGCTACCCGCACGGTTTTGCCGGAAGATATTCCGGATTACCCTGTGGCCTATTCTCTGGGTAAAGCACTGGCCGCAGCCGCGCAGTCAGCTGGCATCAAGGGCTTTAGCGCCCAGTGGGCCGGAACTGGTGCACCCTATGCCCGCCAGGAGAGTGCTGCCCGGCTGGTTGAAATACTCGCCCGTGAGTGGCAACGCGCAACAGCCGGCATTGAGCCGCATCTCTAATGGTTTTCGTGGAACAACAGTTGCATCAGATCCTGGTTTGTCATCTTTTCACCGCTGAGCCTTGCCAGCAGCATCTCGCTTGCCAGTGTTTGCAGAGAAAACACGATATCCGGCTGAACCCGCTTAATTTTGTTCAGGTTTTTATCTGAGTTTACCAGTGCGATTATTTTCGTTTCTGGTGAAACCACTTCTTTAGCCGCCAGCACAATGAAGGCGTTATCTGAGTCGTCATCCCGCAGTACCAGAATAGTGCTGGCTTTATTAGCACCAGCATTGAGTAATGTCTGGTTCGCTGAAGGATCATCGACAATCACGTCTGCATCTGCCGGGTACTCATGAGAAATTCCCGGTGGCACGATGACCGTCACCGTTTTATTACGCTGCTTTAAGCCCGCATACACACTCATTGCCAGCGGGCTGGCTCCGACAATAATGATATGATCTTTACGCATAGCGTGTGAAATTCGTCCTTTTATCATTCGATTAAGATTACCACCAATCACCGGGCCAATAATCGCACTAACTGATGTCGCGAAGACGGTAATTCCCATAATGATAATGGATACGGTAAAAAAGCGTGCTGTATTGGTTACCGGCACAATGTCGCCATAGCCCACTGTCGACATACTGACTGTCGAAAAGTAGAGTGCCTGAGCAAACTCAGTGATAGCCGGGTGAAACTGCGCGCCCAGGTAAAGTGAACCAAACAGTGCATAAGTCAGTAATGATGCGAAACTGATAAGTGCGAATAATGACCCTGCAGCCAGGCTTGAATGGCTGAAATCCCGCCAGAAGTAAAGCAAACACAAGGTATCGAAAAGGGCAAGATAGCCAATACGCAAATTGCCTGCAGTAAACCAGAAATTAAATAATGCCACCACTACCAGCAGCAGCAGCGCAAACGTCCATGCCACTCTGGCTCGCAAAAACAGCCCGATGCTCATCAGCCCAATCGCACTGCCCAGCACCACCTGGGGCAACCTCAGTAACCCAAAAGTGGAAATGGCATCTTTCCAGTCAGTGAAATGTTCCATAGCGACAGGTAATGTGTGCCACACCTGCATCAGCACCGGGTGAAGAAAAATCCCCCCGATAAATAAAGTTAACAAACCTAACCAGCAGTGTGGCTTCAGCCACGCCAGAACAAAATGCAATCTATTTAACTGTAATTTCATATTGTTAATACTAGCCGAATACCTGTAAACCAGTGTAGCGAGCTTCACACTGCCTGCCTGGCTTTTCCAGTGATTAATGTTAAAAAACCTTTCACCCGCACAACCAGCCCCCCATGCCATTTACAGGGTTAGATCCTTCCGGAGGAAGCCTGTGCCCAATATTCACCGGTTTATTCACTCCAGGACAACCCGGTCTACTAAAAAATCAGCCATTCTGGCCGATAACACTTTATGAAGTGACATGTCTTACCCATAACCCTCTAAACTACTAAAGGAATAGCTCATGACTGTTCGACGCTTTTCTCTTATCACCTTCACTGTTTTACTGATTATTTACCTTTGCAGTAGCGGTACAACCGCCTGGTCCCTGACAGGCAGTAATGAATCGCTGGACAAAGTCAATAAAGAAATTCGCGTGGTGCTTTCCATCATTGACCCCATTAATCACAGCCGCACCATGCGCGTTAAAGCTATGGAAGCCATGAACTACGCGGCTAAAGGTGACATGTCTGGTGCCGAAACCGCCCTTAATCAGGCAACTATTGTATTGGGAAAAGCCGACAACGCCTTTAAGCAGTATATGGATGCCCCCAAATATGCTGGCGAAGCTGCACTCACCGAAGCTTATCGCACAGCATGGGAAACTTACCGTACCCAGGCTTTACTTCCTCTTATGGATGCGGCAAAACGAAATGATGCCCAGACAGTAAGAGAGCTTGTTACCACAAAGGTACCAGCACTTGATCGCCAGTTTGAAATAACGCTGGATAAACTGCTGGCATTTCATGAAACCTATGCGCGCGAACTCAACCAACAAGCACAGAGCCACTTTACTGGTAGCCTGGTCACTATCGCAGTATTCGCACTGGTGTTCATCGCACTGATTGCCGCCAGTATAGTTTTACTGAACCGCCGGGTTCTGGCTCCTTTGGATCAGGCGAAATCATTGTGTGACAGCATTGCCAGGGGACAATTGGGCATGACGATTACGTCCCGCGCCCGTGATGAAATTGGCGCCATGATGCGTTCCCTTGAAGAAATGCGCCTGTCTCTGGTCAGTATTATTTCCCGGGTACGGGAATCCAGCCAAATGGTAGGTTATGCAGCTGAAGAAATTGCTGCTGGCAATGAAGATCTATCTGCCCGTACAGAAGAACAGGCTGCCTCGTTAGGCGAAACCGCAGCCAGCATGGAACAACTCACGTCCACAATTAAGCAGACCTCTGATAACACGGCTCAAACCAGCCACCTTGCCAGTGAAATGCAGGCATCCGCAATGGAAGGCAACACAGTAATGGGTGAAGTGGTCAGCTCAATGAACGTCATTGAAGCAAGCTCAGGGAAAATAGTCAGCATCATCAGTATTATTGAAAGTATTGCGTTTCAGACCAATATACTGGCACTGAATGCGGCTGTTGAAGCAGCCAGAGCGGGCGAGCAAGGCCGCGGCTTTGCTGTGGTGGCAACGGAAGTGCGTAACCTTGCTCAGCGCTCTTCAACTGCGGCCAAAGAGATTAAAGAATTGATTGAACAATCTGCTGAGCAAATCACTCATGGTAGCTTACTGGTGAAAAAAACCGGCGAAAGCATGCAACGTGTTATCAGATCAGTAAGCCAGGTTACCACCCTGATGTCAGAGATTGCGCTCTCCTCTGGCGAGCAAAGCCGTGGCATTGAACAGATAAACCAGGCTGTCGCGCAAATGGATACCGTTACCCAGCAGAATGCGGCATTGGTTGAGCAGGCTTCTGCTGCCGCTCAGTCACTCAAAGACCAGGCACATGTTCTGAATGAAGCAGTCTCTGTATTCCTGCTTGGTGACCAAAGGCAGGAAACTCCCTTACTGCTGGCTGGTCAGTAATTACCAGCGGCTACCCCCACCCGGGACATTCTTACCTAATCGTTTCCGGGTGGGTAATAGCTGCTTATTCATCAACATGCGGGTTTGAACCAGACCCGCAACAGCGCAGGCTATGGCACGTCTGCGAATCTGGTTTGAATTTTCATCACGCTCAGAGTAGCTACATTACCAACGAAGCCCCGCCAGCAGCACACAAGATATGCCATCGTCACCATGACAAGAGTGCGCTTTTCCTTACTGTTAAACAGAATGATTGTCATGCATGGGTAAAATCAGCAGCTTTTCTATTTCAGCGACTGGCAATGGCTTTGAATACAAATACCCCTGGATATAATCGCATCCCAGTTCAATCAGTAATTTTTTCTGCTCTTCAGTTTCAACACCTTCAGCAATCACGCCAAGTCCTAAGCTGTGCGCCATGGCAATAATGGCCGTACAAAGCTCATAACCCACGCCTTGTAAATCTTCAACAAATGAGCGGTCAATTTTGAGAAAATCAATATTAAATTTTCTCAAATAAGCCAAAGATGAATAACCTGTGCCAAAATCATCTATGGCTATCTGAATACCTGCCTGATGCATCATTTTTAAATTATGATTGACGCGTGTTTCTGAATTAAGCAGCAGACCTTCAGTAATTTCAATAGTGATAGCGCCGCTATGAAACCCTTCACGCTGTAAAGTCTGAATCCAGGATATATCATCAAATTCCTGACTACGTAACTGTACGGGAGACAGATTAATAGCCATTTTGAGTTCAGGATTATATTTTTTCCGCCAGTATGACAGTTGTTTAATGGCCTGGTTTGCTATCCAGTTACCTATTGGAACTATAAGGCCGGTATCTTCAGCCAGCGGAATAAAAATATCGGGGCTGATAATTCCCTGAGTCGGGTGGATCCAGCGAACCAGCGCCTCCATCCGGGTAATATGCCCTGTTTTCAGTGAGACAATAGGTTGGTAATAAACCTCAAACTGGTTCTCTTCAAGTGCTTTTCTGAGATTTCTTATCATGCGCAGACGTGCATGGATCGCATCATGCAGGGCCCGTGAGTAATAGCGAAAACTCTTACGGCCTGAATTTTTAACAGCATACATTGCCTGATCAGCATTCTTAAATAAATCCTCCAGATTTTCCGTATCGGTAGGATAAATAGAAATACCAATACTGGCGGAGACAAACATGGTCTCACCATTTATTGCAAAAGAGGCTTCCAGCTCCTTGAGAATATTATGGGCAATACCGGTGCAAGCAGATGGTTCATTAATATCTGAGATAATAATCGCAAACTCATCGCCACCGAGCCGTGCAATGCAGTCAGCACCAGGTGCACATTTGAGTAAACGCATCGCCACGCAACCTAATAATTCATCCCCTGCTCTGTGCCCCATGCTGTCGTTAACTGATTTAAATTGATCGAGGTCGATAAGCATCAGCGCCATAAGATGAGAGGTGCGTGAAGCATGGAGAGCAGCCTGCTCAAGTTTACTTTGGAAAAGATGCCGGTTAGGTAAACCGGTGACTGCATCGTAATTAGCTTGCTGCCAGATTAACTCTTCTTGTTTCTTACGTAAGGTAATGTCGGAGAACATACCAACATAATTAATAACATTGCCGTCAGGATCTTTAATTACTGAAATACTCAGTTCCTTGAGAAATTCAGTACCATTTTTATGCCTGTCCCAGACCTCACCCATCCATTGCCCGGTGTTCATTAATGACTGCCACATCTCGATATAAAAAGAGCGTTGGTGACGGCCCGATTTGAACTCCCGGGGATTATGTCCTTTAACTTCCTCTAATGACCACCCTGTCAAAATACTAAAAGCCGGATTAACGGAAATAATATTATTTTCGCCATCGGTCACAACAATGGCTTCCTGGCTGGCTTCGAAAACAGCCGCCGCAATTCTCATTTGCTCCTGCGCCTTCTTGCGCTCGGTAATATTCTGTACATAGACCAGCCGTGCTGGTAACCCTTTGTCAGGATAAAATGTGACAGACTCCGAAAAAACAGTCATCTGTTGTCCATCATGATGGAGCACAGGCCATTCCCCACCTAGGCGAATCCCTTCAGCCAGGAATTTCTGATGCCGTTCAAGGACCGATTGTTTGGCTTCTGCAGGAAAAATCATTGTGAAAGAGTGATTCAGCATTTCACTTTTTGTATAGCCATAAATATCGCAATAAGCGGGATTAACAGTGAGATAAAGCCCTTCATAATCAATTACAGCTATTCCGACGGGGCATTTATCGAGAATTGCCTGAAATAAGCCACTTTCATCCCAGTGCGTTTTATTCATATTGCTCTCGTCACGATCAATAAAACAATGAAATCTCTTCAGAGAGTAATCTCTGTTTCAGAAACATACCAGAATCGTTTTACTTCATTCAACGCATAACATTATTTAATCTTAAGCGATAATTGAGAATCATTATTCTGTGAACAATTTAATGTTAGCTGGCGTTTCACTAAATAGCTGCACCATCTGCCTGCGTACTGATGGCTGCCCCCCTTTTTTGTCATTGCTTCCTGAACGATTTTGGCTTTAACCTGCTCTTCGGCATACATTTTTCAGCCACCGCTATTCTTTTCGAGTTCTTTGAGATTCCCCATGAGTGCAGCATCCATCCAGCAACACTCTTCCCGTTATTTATAGAAACTGGCGCTGCTGATGCTATGTTCCGGGCACAGTCAGGGAACCGGTGTCCCCACAACAGCCTGTGTGAGAATGGCGATTACCCTACTGCCAGCAAACCGTAAGAGCGTCATAGTGAAGTGGTTTACTGAATTTGGCCACCTGAACAGAGGTGATATGCTCACCTCAGAACATTACAGGTGCCCCAATGAAAAGAAGAAGTTTCAGCGCAGAATTTAAACGCGAATCCGCTCAACTGGTCGTTGACCAGAATTACACCGTGGCAGATGCAGCCAGCGCTATGGATGTCGGCCTTTCCACAATGACGCGATGGGTGAAACAATTACGTGATGAGCGGCAGGGAAAAACACCAAAAGCCTCCCCCATTACCCCGGAACAAATTGAAATCCGTGAGCTCAGAAAAAAGCTACAACGTATTGAAATGGAGAATGAAATATTAAAAAAGGCTACCGCGCTCTTGATGTCAGACTCCCTGAACAGTTCTCGATAATCGGGAAACTCAGGGCGCGTTATCCTGTGGCCACTCTCTGCCATGTGTTCGGGGTTCATCGCAGCAGCTATAAATACTGGAAAAACCGTCCTGAAAAGCCAGACGGCAGACGGGCTGTATTACGCAGTCAGGTACTTGAACTACATGGCATCAGCCACGGCTCTGCCGGAGCAAGAAGCATCGCCACAATGGCAACCCAGAGAGGCTGCCAGATGGGGCGCTGGCTTGCTGGCAGACTCATGAAAGAGCTGGGGCTGGTCAGTTGCCAGCAGCCGACTCACCGGTATAAGCGTGGCGGTCATGAGCACGTTGCTATCCCGAATCATCTTGAGCGACAGTTCGCCGTAACGGAACCCAATCAGGTGTGGTGCGGTGATGTGACCTATATCTGGACAGGTAAGCGCTGGGCGTACCTCGCCGTTGTTCTCGACCTGTTCGCAAGAAAACCAGTGGGCTGGGCCATGTCGTTCTCGCCGGACAGCAGGCTCACCATGAAAGCACTGGAAATGGCATGGGAAACCCGTGGTAAGCCCGTCGGGGGTGATGTTCCACAGCGATCAAGGCAGTCATTATACGAGCAGGCAGTTCCGTCAGTTACTGTGGCGATACCGGATCAGGCAGAGTATGAGTCGGCGTGGAAACTGCTGGGATACTCATTCTAATATACTTTCAAATACCGGATCGGACTGACCCGTGCTGGGATTGGCTCAGATGCCTTTGTGTTGACCTGTCGTCCGATTCTGGTATTTCCCGGGCATAACCGGGCCCAGCGTTTGTGACCTGATAGGAGCTTTGTGCTGCATCCCGAGTGTCCTGTCCTGCGGTGGGGATGGTTGTGCTACCAATATCTGGGGGCAAGCCATGCAAAACGACCACCAATCTTATGAAAGCGTGATCCTGGGTGTCGATACACACCTTGATATTCATGTCGGTGCTGTTATCAGTCAGGCAGGGAAACTGCTTGGAACTCACATTATTCAAACAAATCAAGCTGGTTATCTGGAACTACTTGATTGGGCACGTTCTTTAGGGAGCCTCGAACGAGCAGGCATCGAAGGAACTGGAACTTATGGTGCGGCATTAACACGTTATCTCATTAAGAATGGAATATATGTGATTGAAGTTAACCGGCCAGATCGTTCAAAACGTCGCCTTGAAGGGAAGTCAGATCCCCTGGATGCAGAAAATGCTGCCCGGACAGTTCTTTCAGGGGGCAGCAAGGCTATACCAAAAATGCAGTCCGGCGCGTGTGAAGCTCTCCGAATTATCAGTGTTGCCCGACGCAGCGCAGTAAAAGCCCGCACGCAGGCGATTAATCAGCTTCGTGCGCTGCTGGTTAGTGCCCCACAGGATGTTCGCGACAGACTATGGAAATCGAAACCGCACGAATGCGTAGCCGCCTGCATTAACAGCGAAGTGTCAGAGCACTCTCCATTGCGGATAGCCCTGTTTGGCACGCTTCGAAGCCTTGCGAAACGATGGATATCTCTGACTGAAGAACTGAATGAACTGGACGAATCATTGGATAAACTGACCCGCAAATATGCCAGTAACCTTCGCAGCCAGTTTGGGGTAGGACCACAGACGGCTGCAACACTGCTGGCTGTTGCAGGTGATAACCCCGAACGTTTAAAAAATGAAGCGGCCCTGGCATCGCTCTGTGGCGTAAATCCGTTACCAGCATCATCAGGAAAAACAGTCAGACACAGATTAAATCGTGGCGGCTCACGTGAAGCAAACAACGCCCTGTGGACAATAGCCCTTGTGCGTATGCGTAGTGATCCGCGCACAAGAATCTATGTTGACCGACGGACTGGTGAAGGGCTGTCGACCAAAGAGATCCTGAGATGCCTAAAACGCTACATTGTTCGTGAACTCTATCCATTGATTTTATCGGACCTCGCTTATGCCAATCGCCCGCTCTTGACATAGGAGCGTCAATGCGCCGATGGAACGACTATTTCGCAGTTATAAAAGCGAATGGATGCCAAAACGAGGTTACAGTGATTTAGATGAAGCTCAGCGAGATATCAGTTACTACCTGATGAGTTATTACAATCAACAACGACCGCATAGCCATAATGCAGGCTTTACACCTGACTATGTGGAAAAACGACTCAACAAACTGTCCGGAAATAGTTGACCACTACAGGTTGCTGCAATGAACCCAGTTTTTACCTGTCTTTTCCGTGAGTTATAACCTGTTTTCCCTGCTGTACTTCCGGAACGGTAACTTTTTGCGCTGTTAAGCGTTTTTGAGGCCACTGACACTACCGCCCTGCCGTGACACAAGGTCTATCGCGCCACCATCATATAAGCAAACTACAGCACCACTTAGGATGCTGAAGTCTTGGATTTATATTTCAATTAAGAAGTTCTTTTGATACGTTGCCAGTATCGAAGAACTCCCTAAAGATCCTGACAACAAGGTCATAATTTTTTGTAAGCTGACTTGCTGGCCAGTAATCTCCGAGAATTAACACTTTTTCATCTGGTTGTGTTAAATCAGTAATTGACATAACCTCATCATCTTCGTTCAAAAACGTAACCAGATAAAAACCTTTTTCCATTCTTACTTGTACTTCTGAAATTAAATAACCTTCGCAGTCTAATCTGTCGACAGTTACACAACCACTAAATAAACGAACTTTGGCTAATAAGTTAACAATATCTTCCCAGCAACCAGGCTTCTTCGTACCACCTTTTTGTGATATCGACCATGAAAGAAGCAACCTATTCATCATTAGCTCCTTTTACGCGGAAGCCCTTTGTTCCTGACTGCCAATATAAGGTCCTACCAGTAGTTTCTTCAAATAATGTTAACGACTTAAGACCTGATCTTTCAGCCATAATTTTTATATCGCTAAGACAGTATGAACAAACTTTCTCTCCACTTACCGACATAAGCATATCTTTGCCGTTAGTCATTCCTTTTTCATAAGCTTGCTGAATTACACCTACCTCTGCATGAGCTGTTCCCATATTCCCATTGGGAAGGTTTTTATCCGGCCGCTTGTCTATCTTGGCCTGCACAACATCATTGATAAGCGTCGGTTTATTGAAATCAGATAACTGTGAAGGTCTTATACCTTGGTTTGTGTCAGAAAACTTCACTCCATCCACATTTCCCCTGGCAATTACCTTCAGATTAGCATCAACAATTTTACTTAATTGTTTTGCCGCAGCAGAACCCAAAATTGGTGTTACCGAAGCCGCAATGATCTCCAGGCCCTGCTTCGTTTCGGTGTAGCTTTCTGCAGTTTGACGATCCACACCTTTGGTGACCATGAAATAGTTAATCATGGCATCTTTCACCTGCTGCTGATTCTGTGCATCAACGCTTGTAATGTTCAGCAGATTTACTATCTGCCCGTAAGCATCCGGATACATATCGCTGATCTGGTTGTTGTAGTTTCCGGTTTCATAACCTCCTTTAGCCACAAAAACTTTCAATCTTTCACCGGCACAAGCCGCGCTGGCTGCCTTTCCATTACTGCACGCAGCGATTACCGCTTCATCACTGCTAATATCTTTTTCAAGCAATGAATCATATTTCTGCTGTGCCTTTTCGCGCTCTGCCGGATCTTTACTGTTTTTAAGCGTCTGTTTTGCTATCTCAAGCTCTGTCTTATCCGACACACTCAGATAGTTATTCTCAACCGTCGTCTTCCCGGCCTGCGCGCCTGATACTACCGAACCGGTGCTGTTCCCTGCAAGCCCGCCAGCCAGCCCTGCTGTCAGGGTCGATAATGCACTGATTGTCTGCCGTTCTGACTCCGTCAGCGCTTCTGGGCGTTTTCCATATATCTCCTGCGCCAGTAATATCCCTGTCGCTTCACCGGCTGCTGCGCCGGTTGCACTCACCAGTGCGTTCTGCCCCTGTGCCCGGGCAAGGGCAGCATTCACCACCGCATGCGCCATGACACCCGCCATCGCACTGTTCGGGGTGATGTATTTCCCTATTTCATTCACAATATACGGCGCTGCTGCGCCAGCCACCGAACTGTTTATATTGCCACTCGCCAGGCCACTTATTGCCGCAGTGGCAGCAGTAATCGCCCGTTGCAGGTCACTGCCCGTACCATACTGTTGCGCTGTTGATTTATAACTTTCTGTATTTTCAACTGACTTATTGTATCTATTCCATTCATCCTGACTTGCTCCTGCCTCCGGCTCTTTAGTTCCATTTTTGGCCAGTTCGGCCTTACCCGCCTCTATGGCACGAAGCTGCCCTTCTGTTCTGGCTATATCACCAACCTGAGAGCCGATT